>NZ_CP150274.1:0-4800000 GCF_037977055.1 Paenibacillus sp. FSL K6-1096
GTCTGAAGAATTCACGGATATCAGCCGCCAGCGGCTCCGGATCTTCCATCGCTGTGAAGTGTCCGCCGCGCGGCATCACATTCCACCGGGTAATGTTCAGATTGCGTTCAGCCCAGACTCTGGGCGGCAGGCAAACATCGCCAGGGAACAGTGCTACCGCTGTAGGCACCTCAATCGGCCCCAGGGGCGGCAAAGTATGTGTATTCTCATAATACAGATTTGCAGTTGAGCCTGCCGTATTTGTAACCCAATAGAGCATAATATTCGTAAGTAATTCATCCTCGCTGAAGCTTTGCCGCAGATCGCCTTTACAATCACTCCATGCCCGGAATTTCTCAATAATCCAAGCCGCCAGACCCACAGGAGAGTCGGTAAGCCCGTAAGCAATCGTCTGCGGCTTCGTCGACTGAATCTGCATATATCCGCCCTCATCGGCGATCCATTGTGAGGTATTCTGGATATACAACCGCTCCTCTTCCGTCAGGCCAGACTTATCCTGCACCGTCAGCAGATTCCTGATCAGGCCAATGTCGGTGAGGTGGATTCCGCTTAGCAGCTCTGGGCGATTAGAGGCCAAATACCGGGTTACACCGGAGCCGACATCCCCGCCAGCCGCAGCAAATTTGCGGTACCCCAGATGTTCAGTCATTAACGTGGCCCATAGCCCGGCGATGTGGGCGTTGCTGATGCCCGTGCGCTTCAGTCCGTTCGAGAAGCCGAATCCGGGTACGGAGGGCACGATCACATCGAAGGCATCCTCAGGATTCCCGCCGTAGCCCGCCGGGTCTGTAAGCAGGGGAATGATTTTCTCATAACGCAAGAAGCTGTCCGGCCAACCGTGCGTGAGGATCAGCGGGTGGGGATTCGGACCTTTGCCGCGCTCATGCACGAAATGAATATCCAGCCCGTCCACCTTGCAGCGGTAATGCGCCAGCTTGTTCAGCTCCGCTTCCCGGGCCCGCCAATCGAACTGATCCCGCCAATAGGCAACAAGGGACCTCAGATACGCCTGATCTGTCCCCCGGTCCCATCCAGCTTCCTCGAACATATCAGGCCAGCGGACATGCTCCAGTCTATATTTCAGATCCTCCAGGACTTCATCGGCAACATGGATGTGATAACGTTCAACCGTCATTACAATCACTCCTTAAGTGTAATCACTTCTGCACCAATATGATAACTATATCACCTGGAGTATCGTTAGACATTAAAGAGCTAATTGGAAAAAGCGAGTGCCGGTAACATTCTCTGAGAAATACTGCAAAATGTGCAACAATACTGCCCCATAGAAGCGGTCTATGCGGGAATCCTGCACGAAATGCAACAAATCCAGCGCTATCATGCTCTAAACAACCGGAATTTGTGCAAAACATGCAACATTGTCTCGCAGCCAGTAACAGTTATTAGAAAAATGATGCAAAATGTGCAACAATGCTCTACATGCAAGCAGCCATCGATTGAAAAAACACATTGACCGGATAGACGTTCATTCCCCCACCAAGCACCTTACAAATACCTGACGCATATTGTATGGTTATAAGCCTATCAGGCGGCAACGGGAAAGGAAGTGGGTGGATGGCTGCGCGGATTTTACGATATTTTGCAGGCGGCAATACGGCTCTTGGCTTCTATAATTTGTTCGAAACGAATCTTCAGGGATTGCGGCGGATCTTCATCTTGAAGGGCGGTCCCGGCACGGGGAAATCCTCACTAATGAAAGCAATCGGCACGGAATGGGCGGAACGGGGATACGATATTGAGCTGATCCATTGCTCATCCGATAAGGATTCCCTGGACGGGGTTATTATTCCGGCGCTGGGCGCGGGCATCGTTGACGGGACTGCGCCCCATGTGATCGAGCCGAAGGCCCCCGGAGCGGTTGAGGAATACGTAAATCTGGGAGAAGCGTGGGACTCGGCAGCGCTGATCAGCCAGAGGGAGGCCATCAGGGAGATTAATCAGAGGGTGGCAAATGCCTATGCGTCAGCGTACAGCAGATTTGCGGAGGCTCTGAGCATTCATGACGAATGGGAAAAGATTTATTTCGATCATATGGACTTCGGCAAGGCGGATCAATTAACGGCCCGGATGCTGGAAGAGCTGTTTGGTGAAACGCAGCTTCAGAGGAGTGCTGATGTGAAGCACCGGTTTCTGGGCGCAGCAACGCCGTCAGGAGCGGTTGATTTTGTCCCTAATCTGACCGCAGGGCTGTCCAGACGCTTCTTCCTCAAAGGCCGGGCTGGAACAGGTAAATCCACCATGCTCAAGAAAATCGCTGCCGAGGCGGAGAATAGAGGCTTTGATACGGAGATCTATCATTGCGGATTCGATCCCCACAGCCTGGATATGGTCATTGTGCGGGAGCTTAATTTTGCGGTTTTTGACAGCACCAGCCCGCATGAATATGATCCTGACCGGGAGGGAGACGTAATTATCGATACGTATGAACTTGTTGTTGCCCCGGGAACGGATGAGCGCCTCGCCGGACCGCTTGAAGAAGTAAGCGCACAATATAAGGCCACCATGAAAGAGGCGATAGCCGCTCTCGCAGAGGCCAAGGTACACCGGGATGAATTAGAGAAAATATATGTTGCGGCAATGGATTTTAGCGTGGTGGATGAGGCCAGAAACCGGATCTCTGTTGAATTAAACAGCTTACAGGCTTAGCGTTTACTACAAACTGAATCAGCCTTGGAGCATACCCGTGGGAGATATTTGCTGCCCGCCGGGTATGCTCCTTTTATTTTAAAAAGTGTGCAGTTCCTCCTGCTCCGAATACCGGTTGCGGTACTGCAGCGGAGTCATGGACATATATTTCTTGAACTGGCGGGTATAGTAGCTTTGATTGCAGAACCCGAGCAGCACAGAGATGTCCAGAACCCGGAGGTCGCTGTGAATCAGAAAATAAGTGGAATCCTCGATACGGTTCCTGGTGATGTATTCGGAAATGGACAGGCCCACCTCCTGTTTAAACAGGCCGGATAAGTAATAGGGGTGCACATTTACCTTGGCTGCCAGCTGCTCCAGCGTCAGCTCCGCGAACCTCTCCTCATGAATATAAGAGATCGTCTTGTTCACGATGGAATTATAGGCCGGTTTCTTTTCCTTGCGCAGCGTCCAAAAGAAGGAGTGGAGCATTTCATACTCCAGCGCTTTCAATGCCTCCACCTCGCCGGTTTCCTCAATCTGCCGGATGAAGATATCGCTTAAATTATAGGCATTCTCCGGGTGGACGCCTCCGTTAATAATGGCACGCGTGAACAAGGTGCAGGTGCAGATCAGCGAGTTCTTCAAGGAACGGACATGGCTGCGGGCCAGGGTGGCGCGCTCCTGCCGGTTGATGGCATCCAGCGCCCGGGCCGCCTCATCGAACAGACCCTTGGACAGTGCCTGCAGCATTTTTTGCTCCGAGTTGTAGGATGGGTGTACGTAGAACTGCTGCCTGTTTTTGACACGCTCTTCAATAAACTGTCTGATGATTTTTTTGGGGACGGTATTGGCGGTGCTTTTAGTAGAATTTGCCATAGGTTCACCTTTAATTTTTAATAAAAATCTGTATATTTTAACAGCATTATAAGGCATAAACTTATAGACTTCAATATGTAACACAGAGAGTGAATTAAAAGCGTTTACAAACAAGATGAAAAAACGGCAAATGACTCTTATGGGGGGGAAGAGAACAGCGATGAAGACTTATGAAATGGCTTCTTTTAATATCCGCCTCGACACTACGGCAGACGGAGAGAACGGCTGGGAATACCGCAAGGAGCACATGCTGCGCCTGATCAGGCATTACCGCTGGGACGTCTTCGGAATGCAGGAAGTGCGGGGCAATCAGCTGAGAGCTCTGGCGGCACTTGAGGATTATGCGGTGGAGGGCATCAGCCGTGGCCATGATCCTGAAGACGAACACAGTCCGGTCTTTTATAACAAATCGGTGTTCACCAGGGAAGACGGGGGCACCTTCTGGCTGTCGGAGACGCCGGAGCTTCCTTCCAAGTCCTGGGGCTCGGATTGCAACCGGATCTGTACCTGGGTAAGGCTGAAGGACAAAAGAAACGGAAAACGGATTCATTTTATGAACACCCATCTGGACCATATCAGCGAGGAAGCGAGATACCGCGGCGCTCTGATGATTCTGGACTGGATTCGTAATCAGGGCGGAAATCTCCCGGTTATACTGACAGGGGATTTCAATGCTTTGCCGGACGAGAGATGCTACCGGGAGATAACAGCGCAGCTGATAGATACCCGCAGAGCAACAGATGCACACTATGGCCCCTGGGGAACATTCACCGGCTTCCGCTACGATATTCCGTGGGATGAGCTTACGGAAATCGATTATATTTTTACGGACAAGCAGGCGAAAGTACTCAAGACCCGGACGGTAACCGACAGCTTTGACCGGAAATACCCTTCGGATCACTATCCTGTTACAGTAACTCTGGAAATCTAATTTACCTTGATAAGGAGCGAAACTTAACGATGATGAAAAAAATGATGCTCTCCGCTGTGACTTTATCCATGGCACTTATTGTAAGCGCATGCGGCAATAACTCGGGCGGCGGCAATACAGACACAGGAAGCGCAAATAGTAACGCCGCTAACTCCGGCAGTGCCAAGAATGAGAAGCTGATTGTGTATACCAACGCCAACTCGGACGGACGCGGGGAGTGGCTGACCGAAAAAGCGAAGGCAGCGGGCTTCGATATTGAGATTGTGGGCGCAGGCGGAGCCGATCTGACCAACCGTCTGATTGCGGAGAAAAACAATCCGGTTGCTGACGTCATCTACGGTCTGAACAACATGCTGTACGAGAGACTGAAGAGTGAGAATGTGCTTACCGAATACAAACCCGCCTGGGCCGCAGATGTGGAGGAAGGCCTGAACGACCCGGACGGATATTACCATGGATTGATCAAGCAGGCGATTCTGCTGGGCTATAATCCGGAGATCATCACCCCTGACAAGGCGCCTAAGGATTGGACAGACCTGTGGCAGAAGGAAGAGTTCCACGGCAAGTATGAGGCTCCGACTGTACTCGGACAAATTACGCCTCAGCTGGTAGTCGCCGGAATTCTTACACGCTACACCGATGAGAGCGGAGAGATGGGCATCTCCCAGCAGGGATGGGATGAGATCACCCAAATGTTCGATAACGGCGTTCCGGCCGTCGAAGGGGAAGACCCGTATGCTAACCTGGCCAGCGGCAAAACTCCGCTTATCACGGTAGTATCCGGTACGCTCAAGAATAAGAAGGAGCAATATGGTGTAGAGGCAGGAACGGTTGCGCCTGAGGTTGGCGTTCCGATGATTGTAGAGCATGCCGCGATTAATAACGGCACGAAGAAGCTGGAGACCGCGAAGCGTTTTGTAGACTGGATGGGTACTCCTGAGGTTCAGGGCGAATTCGCTGCACAGTTCAGTGCAATGCCGGCCAATACCAAAGCCGTGGATAAGGCTCCCGAGGAAGTTCAGAACCTGTATGCAGACCTAAAAGCCCAGCAGCTGGATTGGGGCTTCATCTCCGGTCATATCGAGCAATGGGTAGAGAAAATCGAGCTTGAGATCAAAAAATAAGGGGATTTATATGATCACATTCAAGGATATCCAGATTAAATTCGGTGATTTCCATGCTATCAAGAATCTGAACCTGAATATTCAGGAGGGTGAGTTCTTCACCTTCCTGGGTCCTTCGGGCTGCGGCAAGACCACCATCCTGCGCAGTCTGGTCGGCTTCATTGAGCCTACGGAGGGGCAGATACTGGTGAACGGCAAGGATGTAACGAATGTCTCGATCGAGAAGCGGGGAATCGGCATGGTGTTTCAGAGCTATGCCCTGTTTCCGACGCTGAACGTGTATGAGAATATCGAGTTTGGCCTGAAGGTTAAAAAAATACCCAAGGACGAAATCGACCGGCAGGTGAGAGAGATTGCCGCCAAGGTGGATCTGAATGATGAACAGCTGGCCAAGAAGGTATCCGAGCTGTCGGGAGGACAGCAGCAGCGTGTAGCGATTGCCAGAGCGCTTGTCCTCAAGCCAAGCATCCTTGCGCTGGATGAGCCGCTCTCCAATCTGGACGCCAAGCTGCGGGTCCAGCTCCGCAATGAGCTGAAGGAGCTGCAGAAGAAATTCGGCATTACCACGATTTATGTGACGCATGACCAGGAAGAAGCGCTGACGCTGTCCGACCGCATTGCCGTATTCCATAAAGGCACTGTCGAGCAGGTGGGTACGCCGAGGGAAATTTACAATCAATCCGCAACCGAATTCGTATGCAATTTCATCGGGGATATCAACTGGGTAGACCCGTCCATTATTGCGGGCAGCGAGTTGAAGCACAAGCTCGATCCGGGCAAGAAATCGTATATCCGCAATGAGAAGGTGAACCTGTCGCCTGAGGCCCAGAGACCGGGCACTGTGCAGCTTAAGGGCCGGATCATAGATCAGGAATTCTACGGCCTCTATACGAAGCATACGATCGAGATGGCCGGAGGCGGGCTGTTAAAGACAGTGGAAACCGAAAGCGGTGCGGTGCAGCCCGGGGTGGGGGAAGAAATCGATGTGTACATCAACCCTGCAGATATTCTTCAGTACTAGAGGAGTGACATTCGATTGCTAGCGCAGATATTTAAAGGCCGGCTGCCCATGAAGCCGACAGCCCTGATTATGTACGGGCTGATCGCCTGGTTCGTCATCGCCTTTCTGATCTACCCCAACCTGAATATTTATTATGAAATTTTCTTTGCTGACGGCAAATTCTCGTTTGAAGCGATCGAGAAGCTGATGCGGTCGGAACGGGCGATGAAAAGCTTGTACAACAGCTTCCTGCTGGCCTGCTCCCTGGTCGTTACGGTAAATGTCGTAGGCATCTTTCTCGTTCTCGTCGTCGATTACTTTGACATCAAAGGTGCGAAGCTGCTGCGGCTCGGCTACTTCACGACGCTGATCTACAGCGGTGTCGTTCTGGTCTCCGGCTACAAGCTGATTTACGGGGAGACAGGCTTCATGACCAGGCTGCTGTCGGGAATCTTTCCGGGCTTTGACACAACATGGTTTCACGGCTACTGGGCGGTCCTGTTCGTCATGACGTTTGCCTGTACCTCCAATCACGTACTGTTTCTTAGCAACGCCATCCGCAAGGTGGATTACCAGACGGTAGAAGCTGCAAGGAATATGGGCGCATCCACCTTCTATATTTTATGGCGCGTGGTTTTTCCTGTCCTGAAGCCTACCATTTTTGCACTCACGATTCTCGTCTTCCTGACAGGGCTTGCGGCGACATCGGCCCCGCTGATTCTGGGCGGTACTGATTTTCAGACCATTACACCGATGATTTTAACCTTTTCCAAAAGCGTAACCTCCCGGAATCTGGCCGCCCTGCTGGCGCTAATTCTGGGGATTGCGACCCTGATTCTGCTGACCATCATGATCCGCTTTGAGCGTAAAGGCAATTTCATGTCGGTCTCCAAGGTCAAATCAGAGCTGGTTAAGCAGAAAATCAATCATACAGCGGGCAACATCGCCACACATCTTATCGCGTACTTTGTCTTTTTGATTTATGCGATTCCGGTTGTGCTGATCGTGCTGTTCTCCTTCACCAATGCCCAGGCGATTTATTCGGGAACCTTGTCCTTCAGCAGCTTCAGTCTGGATAATTATATCCGCGTGTTCTCCAGCCTGTCGGCGTTCAAGCCTTATCTGGTCAGCATCTGCTATGCAGCAGCGGCCTCGGTCACCGTTGTGACGATTGCCCTGATGGCTTCGCGGATTCTGCATAAATACAAAAACGGCTGGTCCGCCGCCCTGGAGTATGCCCTGCTGATCCCGTGGATTCTGCCTTCCACGCTGATTGCCATCGGGCTGATTGTGACGTTCGGAGTACCCCGGTGGATTGTCGGCAATTCCGTGCTTGTCGGGACGATCTGGATGCTGTTCCTGGCTTATGTCATTGTCCATATTCCGTTTACACTGCGGATGGTAAAAGCCTCCTTCTTCAGCATAGACAGCAGTCTGGAGGATGCAGCCCGCAATCTTGGCGCGAAGCCGTTCTATACGTTCCGCAGAGTGCTGCTGCCGATCGTGCTTCCGTCAACGCTGGCCGTGCTGGCCCTGAACTTTAACGGAATCCTGGCCGACTATGATGTCACGGTGTTCCTGTACCATCCGCTGTTCGAGCCGCTCGGGATTGTAGTCAAGAACAGCACGGACCCGCAGGCGTTGGGCGACGCGAAAGCGCTGACGCTCGTATACACGGTGATCCTCATGATCATGTCCACCCTGACGCTCTACTTTGTATATGGAAGAAGAAGCAGAAGCTGATGGCTATACTTGCCGTGGGCTCTGCTTGAAAGGAAGATCCCATGGAATGGTTGAACAATGAACTGTATATGAAGCTCTGCCTCGCTGCACTGCTCGGTTTTGTGATCGGGCTGGAACGCGAAATCAGGAGAAAACCGCTGGGCCTGAAGACCAGCTCGGTGATCGCGATCATCAGCTGCCTGCTGACCATCGTCTCCATGGAAACCGCATATCATTCAGGCAAAAGCACGCATGGTATTGTGATTCAAATGGATCCGCTGCGGCTGGCTGCGCAGATCGTCTCCGGCATCGGCTTCCTCGGAGCCGGCGTGATTCTGAGACGGGGCAATGACCACATCTCCGGTCTGACGACAGCGGCCATGATCTGGGGGGCGGCCGGAATCGGCATTGCCGTCGGTGCAGGCTTCTATAAAGAAGCCATTGCGGTAGTCGGGCTGCTGATCGTCAGCGTTGAGCTGATTCCCTTCCTGCTTGGCAGGCCGATGAAGCATCTGGGGAGTGAGCATCTCATTCTGATCACCATTGACAATCCGGCCGGACTGAAGCAGATTATCGACAATATCAAGGGCAATAAGATCCGCATCCTGCATTCAAGAATCAAAGACATCAAGAAGGATGCGGTCCATTTGCTGGAGCTGCGGACCAAAGTAAGCTCCAGCCAGTCGATTACCGACTTGTATCATAGAATCTCTGATATGGATGGGGTCGTATCGATTGAAATTTCAAACTAGGAAGGAACCCGTTACTCATGTCTTGGACTATTCAATCCAACCAGTCAGAACACACGGCATTGCTTCAAGAGGAGAGCCTTTACTTCACCGGAAACGGTTATTTGGGGGTACGCGGTAACCTTGAGGAATATGAAGCTTCCGCTGCGGCAGCCGGTTCGATCCGCGGAACCTATTTGAATGCGTTTCACGATATAACGGATATTGCCTACGGGGAGAAGCTGAACGCTTTTCCCGAGACCCAGCAGAAGCTGGTTAATATTATGGACGCGCAGACCGTGCTGATTGATCTCGGCGAAGGGGATGCGAAGGAGCGTTTCTCCTTCCGGGAAGGCGAAATCGTCGAGTACCGCCGCACGCTGCACATGGATAAAGGCTACAGTGAGCGTTATATTCATTGGCGCTCTCCGCAGGGTAAGGAGCTTAAGCTGATCTTCAAACGGCTCGTCTCCTTCAAGCGGAAGGAATTATTTATTCAGGAAATCTCGCTTGAGCCTGTTAACTTTAAAGGCAATGTGACGGTCACATCTCTGCTCCGCGGGGATGTCACGAACTTCACAGACCCGGATGATCCGCGGGTCGGCTCCGGTCATGCGAAGCTGCTGCGGGTTACGGCAGCGGAGACAGACGGGGAGACGGCCGGGATGGAGGCTGAAACGCTGCGTTCCGGGCTTAAAGCCGCCTGCGTCTCCAACTGCCGTGTTAATCTGGAACACCGCTCCGAAATGTCCCGCACGGATGAGGATGTCATGACGGTAATCCGCTTCAGTCTGCTGGAGAAGGCTGTCATTACGAAGCTGAGTGTGTTCACAGATACACTGCGGCATGGCGAAGCGCCTTTGCAGACCGCTTATGAGATAAGCCGCGGGCTGTCCGGTTTGTCCTTTCAGGAAGCTGCCCGGGAGCAGTGTGAATATCTGGAGGATTTCTGGCAGCATGCCGATATTCAAATCGGGGGTGACCAGGCGCTTCAGGAGGGCATCCGCTTCAATCTGTTCCATCTGCTCCAATCGGCAGGCCGCGACCGCTACTCCAATATCGCAGCCAAGGGCCTGTCCGGAGAAGGCTACGAAGGGCATTATTTCTGGGATACAGAAATATATATGCTGCCAGTCTTCCTGATGACCCATCCGGAGATTGCCAGATCACTGCTGCTGTACCGGTATTCGCTGCTGGACAGCGCCCGGATGCGCGCCCGGGAAATGGGACATGCCCAAGGGGCTTTGTTCCCGTGGCGGACGATTTCAGGCGGCGAATGCTCCTCCTACTTCCCGGCAGGAACTGCACAATATCATATCAGTGCAGACATTGCCTACAGCTTTGTCCAGTATTATATGGTCACCGGGGATTCCGAATTCATCGAGCGTTACGGAGCTGAGCTTCTGGCAGAGACCGCGAGGCTATGGATCGATGTTGGTCACTACCAAGATGGGAAGTTCAAGATTGATGCGGTAACCGGGCCGGACGAATATACTGCCATTGTGAATAATAACTACTATACGAATGTGATGGCTAAGCATAATCTCAAGTGGGCCGCCCGTGTGACGGCTGAAATGAAGGAGCGTTCGCCTGAGGCGCTGAAAGGGCTGACTGCGAAGCTGGGAATTACGGAAGAGGAGACCGGTGAATGGCGGACAGCCGCTGAACGGATGTATTTGCCGTATGATCCGGAGCTGGGAATCAGTCCCCAGGACGATACCTTCCTGCACAAGCAGGTATGGGATTTGAAAGGGACACCGAAGGACAAGTATCCGCTGCTGCTGCATTACCACCCGCTGACCTTATACCGTTACCAGGTATGCAAGCAGGCTGACGCGGTGCTCGCGCACTTCCTGCTCGAAGATGAACAGGACGAAGCAGTCATCCGGGCTTCCTATCATTATTATGAGGGGATTACGACTCATGACTCCTCCTTGTCCTCCTGTGTCTTCAGTATTATGGCCTCCAAGCTCGGTGAAGTGGACAAGGCGTATGATTATTTCATTGAGACGGCGAGAATGGACCTGGACAACACCCATGGCAATACTAAGGACGGTCTCCATATGGCTAATATGGGCGGGACCTGGATGGCGATTGTGTTCGGGTTTGCCGGGCTCCGCATCAAGGACAGCGGGCTGTCGCTGGCACCGGTTCTGCCCAAGCAGTGGGATTCGTATGCATTCACTATCAAGTACCTGAACAGACAGCTGTCCGTCACTGTTGATCACAATGGGACGAACGTCCAGCTGCTGGCCGGTGAAGAATTGAAAATTCGCATATCCGGGGAGGAAGTCCATTTAACTGCACCGGATGCAGTCCGTTGACCGGGGACAGGGATGAAGGAAGGAGGAGCAGCAGGAATGGCTGACACAAGGATAGAGGCGGTTGTATTTGACCTGGACGGCGTCATTACGGATACAGCCCGGTTTCATTATGCGGCATGGAAGCAGCTTGCCGGACAATTGGGCATCACGATTGACGAAGCGTTCAATGAACGGCTGAAGGGCGTCAGCCGGATGGATTCCCTGGAGGAGATTCTGCGTGAAGGGGGCCAACAGGACCGCTTTTCCCTGGAAGAGAAGGAGCAGCTTGCGTCTGAGAAAAATGAGCAATACTGCCGGCTGCTCACACAGCTCACACCGGAGGATGTGCTGCCGGGCATCCCGGAATTCATTGCCTCGATCAAGGCTGCCGGGATTCCGGTCGGACTGGCTTCGGTTTCCAGGAATGCCGGAACCGTGCTGGAGTCTCTGCAGCTGGGGCCAGTGTTTGATTATATTGCAGATGCGGCGCTAATCAGGAATTCCAAGCCTGACCCGGAAATTTTCCTGACTGCTTGCGCAGGTCTCGGGGCGGACCCCCGCTATTCAATCGGAGTCGAGGATGCTCCGGCAGGCATCCAGGCGATCAACGCCAGCGGGATGTTCGCCGTCGGTGTCGGGAAGCAGCTGCCAGGAGCCGACTACCTGGTCCAGTCGACAGACCAGCTGTGCTGGGAGGAGATCAGGGATTGCTTTTTCCAGACCCTGCTGCCGTAAATGTAACACAAGCAAACCAGACCTTACGGGGGCTGGTTTGTTTGTGTTACAGCAGGATGTGGAATAATGGATTGTATACGTTATATATGTCTGGTACGATAGATAGGCTTCATAATGGAAGTCCAAACATTCTCTGGAGTCACGGCTATTCCGTTCTGAATAGAGTATCTTATAATCACACAAAAATGGGGACAGCAGCATGATGAGGATTTTCAGACATAAGGGTTATTTTATCGGCGTGCATATTGTGATGTGTATCTCTTTGCTCGCAACACTGTATGCGTATTCTCCGGCGATCAGAGTGAAGGTGAAGGAGATCATCGAGCCTGCGGACAAGGTCTATACGATTGCCCACCGGGGCGCGTCCGGTTATGCTCCGGAGAACACGATGCCCGCCTTCGAGCTGGCCGCCCAAATGAAGGCCGATTCTATCGAGCTGGATGTTCACTTAACCAAGGATCAGATTCCGGTAGTCATTCATGATGAGACGGTCAACCGCACTACAGACGGCAAGGGCTACGTCAAGAACATGACCCTGGAGCAGCTCAGGCAGCTGGACGCCGGCTCTTGGTTCAATCAGGCCTACCCGATGTTCGCCAGAGACCTGTACACTGGGCTTACCATTCCTACCCTGGATGAAGTATTCGACAAGTTCGGCAGTGACATCAACTACATGATCGAGATCAAGGAGCCTGTTACGGATTTTAATATAGAAGCGATTCTGAACGAAACGATTAAGACTCACCGCCTGGAAAAGGTAGTGGCCATTCACTCCTTCAGCGCAGCCAGCCTAAAAAGGTTCCATTCCATTAACCCGGATATTCCGTTATATCAGCTGGTCTGGAACGATTATGCCGCGACTAGAGTCACCCAGTCTTACCTGGATAACGTCAAAACGTATGCCGCCGGAATCAGCCCGAACTTCCAGGGCATCAGCGCATCGTATGTGGCTCAGGTCAAGCGGGCGGGGCTGAAGATTATCCCTTATACGGTCAATTACCAGCTCAATATGGATAAAGCCTATTCCTGGGGCGTGGACGGCGTGCATACCAATTATCCCGACCGCTTCCTGGAGGTCATTGCTACGAACCGGGAGAATGCCCGGTGGTAGCCTATACGCAGCAGAAGGGTCCAGTGCCTGTCCGTTCCCGGATAAGCACTGGACCCTTCTGTGTTTGATGTAACGTAGAACAACGAATGAATGCTGTCTTACAAGCTGCTGAAAATAATATTGCGCAGCTTACGTGTAACCGGCATAGTACCCGCATCCTTCTTCTGGATCATGAACAGGATGGTGAGCCCTTCCTGCGGACAGTTGGCAAAATAAGCCCCCAGCCAGCCATCCCAGCCGTATTCGCCTTGGCCGCCAAGTCCCCCGGCTTGGCCGGGATCGGTCATGACGCGCATCTGGTTGCCGTAGCTGTAGCCCTGGAGCGAATGCCAGGGGTTGAAGCCCTGCTGCTGCCAGGCGGTCAAGCGGGCGGAGGTCATATATTGCACCGTGCGGGGACGCAGCACTTGAACACCGTTCAAGCTGCCCTGATTCATGAGCATCGTGGTGAATCTGGCGGCATCCTCAATGGTGGAGACCAGCCCGGCTCCGCCTGATTCAAAGGCCGGTGCCTGATTCATCTGGTGGTCTACGCCCAGGTGACTCTCTGCGTACGGCTTCAAGCCGCCCTCGCCGTCATCCTGGTAGACCTTCGCCAGGCGATGTCTCTGGTCCTCCGGCATCCAGAAGCCCGTATCCTTCATCTGCAGCGGGCCGAAAATTTCCTGCTGCAGGAATTCCCCGTAGCTCATGCCGCTGACCACCTCGACCACCGCGCCGAGCACATCTGCGGAAGTGCCGTACTGCCAGGAGGTCCCCGGGTCGAAGGACAGCGGTCCTTCCCCCAGCTTGTTAGCGAATTCAAGAGTGCTCATCGGATTGTCCCCGTGCAGGCGGCTGTCCAGCTCGCGGAATAATGCCTCCGTATGCTCACCAGCCTTGTCCGTTCCTCCATAGACCAGCCCTGAGGTCATGTTCAACAGGTCGTGAAGCACGATTTCCCGCGTAACCGGCACCAGTTCGCCGTTCTTCTCCACCTGCTGGTTCTTGAATCCCGGAAGATAGCGGCTGACCGGATCGAACAGATCAATCTCCCCGCGCTCCAGCAGCAGCATCACAGCCGCAGCGGTAACCGGCTTGGTCATCGAGTATAAGCGGAAGGCTGCATCCCGGGACATCCGGCGTCCGGCTTCCACATCGGCATAGCCGTCTTCGTGGTAGAATACTTCATTCCCGTCCTTGATCAGCATGAGGCTCGCACCGGCGATCTCATGCTTGCTGATGCTTGCGCTCAGCGCCTGCTTCAAGCGTTGTGCAGTTATCGAATCCAACATGTTTACTGTCTCCTTTGGTCAGGGTCTCTCCCCGAGCCCTGGACGAATTACGTTCCTCATAGAGAATATTATACATTTTAATTGAATAAGTATAGGTTTTCGTTGCTTCGCTTAATTCAATCTGCCCTGCGTGGTCATCTATACTAACGAAGAGACTATATCAGGGAGGGATTAGTTTGAAAAAGCGATCAAAAATGCTTGCTATACTGCTTACAGCAACATTATTCTTGATGCCGTTTACAGCGCTGGGTGTACCGGCCAGGGCAGAAGCATCATCTGCGGCGAGCGCCTTCACCAAGGGCGCAGATGTCAGCTGGCTGCCCCAGATGGAGGCACAGGGCTACAAATTCTATAACGATCAGGGAGAGGAAGCGGAGCTGCTCCAGATCCTGAAAGACCACGGAATCGATTCGATCCGCCTGCGGGCCTTCGTCAATCCGTCAGATGATCCGATTAACGGGCATAACAGCACCGAAGAGCTGGTTCAGCTGGCCTCGCGTGTAAGCGCTCTCGGATTCCGGGTGATGGTCGATCTGCACTACAGTGATTCCTGGGCTGACCCCGGGAAGCAGGTCACTCCGGCCGCCTGGGAGAACGATAACCTGGAGCAGCTGAAGGCGCATGTCTCGGAGTACACCACAGAGGTGATGACTGCGCTGAAAACCGCAGGCGTAACGCCGGAGTGGGTGCAGATCGGCAACGAGATTAATAACGGGATGATGCATCCGCTGGGCAGCTACAGCAATACGGCGAATCTGGTGGAGTTGATCCAGGCAGGATCACATGCGGCTAAGGCGGTTTTTCCCGAGACCAAAATCATTATTCACAGAGCCAACGGGGCAGACACCGGCGTAGATCCGTTCTATGCAGGTCTGGTCGAAGCCGGGCTGAAGGACAGCGATTATGACATCATCGGGTTATCCTATTACCCGGATTCGATCTTCACTTCTTCGATTAATGAACTAACTTCTAACATGAATCTTCTGGCTGCAAAATACGGCAAAGAGGTTATGGTCGTTGAGGTTGGCGGCGATGTGAGCAAGAATGTAGATAATGTATACAACATGCTGGTGGCTGTGCAGAATGGCGTGAAGGCTGTGCCTGGCGGCCAGGGAACAGGCGTGTTTTATTGGGCACCCGAGGGAGTCTATTTCGGCTATGGGCTGTCTGCCTGGAACCCGGACGGAACTCCTTCCTTCGCGATGGATGCTTTCATTGACGGTGCTTCAGCAATCAACAGGGTGCCGGTTCAGTCGGTAAAAGTAGAAAAGCAGGCCGCGATCCTTGAAGTAGGCGGAACCGGCAGCGTGAAGGCAACGATCAGCCCGGGGAATGCTACCTATAAGGGGCTTACCTTCACCAGCTCCGACCCGGACATTGTCAAAGTAGATAAATATAAAGGAACGATCTCCGGGCTTGCCGCCGGAACTTCTACAGTCACAGCCGTTACGTATGACGGCGGTTTTACAGATTCAACCGAGATTACCGTCTCGCCAAGTACCAGCTTCATTCAAAATCCGGGCTTCGAGGACGGCCTGAATGGCTGGACCGTCAGCGGAGACAGCTCTGCGGTCAATGTGGAGTCGGATGCCCACTCCGGCTCGGCGGCCTTGCACTACTGGAGCTCAGAGGCTGCGGAGTTCCAAATCTCCCAGACAGTCACGGGACTAGAGAACGGTACCTATAAGTTATCCGCTTGGGTCTCGGGCGGCGGCGGGGAGGAGACGGCTGAGATTTTTGCGGGCCAACAGACTCAGCCGTTCGTCAATACAGGCTGGCAGCAGTGGAGTAATCCAACGATTGATAGCATTGAGGTTACAGATGGAACCCTGACCGTAGGCGCTAAGCTGAAATATGCGGGCGACAAGTGGGGGAATATCGATGATTTCAAGCTGGTCAAGCAAGCCGGAGCCGTCAGCACCGATAATCTCACGGTAAACGGCGCTAAGGCTGACTGGTATCTCAGCGGGACTAAGCCCGCTACCTTCGGAGACAGCAAAGCCTCGGGCGGCTTCGATTACGGAGATGACCAGCCGATAGATTTCACGATAACTCATGAACTTACCGGAATGGAGACGGGAACCTATACCCTCCAGGCCAAAATCTTCGGGGACAAGGGCGAGCCTTCCCCCGGTTCGGTGATGTATGTACTCTCCGAGGGTCAGACGTATTCGGTGCCGATCACGTACTCGGGCAGCGCCTGGCTGAAGCCGCGTACTCTGACGCTAAAGCATGTGCACATAGGGGAAGACGGCAAGGCTTCGCTAGGCTTCAAGGTGATCACGGACTCGGATAATCATTACGGTTATCTGCAGGAGGTGACCTTCGTACCAAGCAGCACGAATCCGCCTGAAACTCCCGGTGAACCAAGTGAACCTGCTGAGCCGAGTGAACCAAGCCAACCTGGCGAACCAAGTGAACCCAATCAACCTGGTGAACCTGGCGAACCTGTAACCCCTCCGGCAACGCAGCCGGTGACCAGTCCGGAAGAGAATCCGGTACCAAGTCCGGCGCCAAGTCCGACAGCGGTGCCGGGAACGGACTCCGGGTCTGGCTGGACAGGGCCGCAGGCGACAGCAAAAGCGTCTGCTACACCGCAAGCCACGCCGCAGCCGGGAATCTTAGTGGTGTCACAGCCAGAAGTGAATGTGCAGAACCAGATCGTGATTTCAATGGCCGACGGGCAGCAGGAAGTAAGAATTCTCGCTGACGCTACGGCGCTTAAGGGAATCGCTGCTTTGAAGGTAGAAGGCAAGACGGTGGTTGCAGAGATTCCGGGTAAGGTTGTTCAGCAGCTTCAAGCATTGGCCGGAACAGCAGCAAAAGGCAGTATGCTGTCTGTTGGATTGACACCATTGCCTGCGGAACAAAAGTCAGCCTGGACCCTTCAGGCTAATACCAAGAGCGAGGCTGAGCTGAGAATAGCCGGTGAAATGTTCAATCTCAGTCTGTCAGTTCTAAATGAGCAGGGCGTGAAAACTCCGCTGGCCTCCTTCACGGAGCCGGTCACACTTCGTCTGAAGTTACAGGAGAACAGCAATCCGAAGCTGGCCGGTGTGTACGCGGTCACAGACGAGGGTACGCATGAATATTTAGGCGGAGCCAGCGAACAGAACGTGATCACTGTAAAGGTTCCGCAATCCGGCAAGTATACTGTATTGGAGTATGACAAGACGTTTGCTGATGTGGGACAGGAGCATTGGGCCTATCCAGCAGTTCAGGAATTGGCTGCGAAGCATATTATCGCAGGCAACGGCGGCAGCAGCTTTGCGCCTAAACGGGAAGTGACCCGTGCCGAGTTCGTTGCGATGCTTGTCCGCGCATTAGGAATGAAGGCGGAGGGCGCAGGTTCGTTCGCTGACGTTGACAGCACCAAGTGGTATGCGGGCGAGGTCGCGGCTGCTTATGCAGCGGGAATCGTGAAGGGAGATGCTGCCGGCCGGTTCGCACCGGAAGCATTGGTCACGCGCCAAGAGATGGCGGCGCTGCTTGTGCGAGCCTACGGGCTGCGTACAGGAAGTCCGGCTCCGGCAGGCACATTAGCTGCTTATACCGATGCCGGAACCATTGGCGGCTGGGCGAAGGAGGCTGTAGGTGCCGCCAGTTCACTGGGCTTCTTCACCGGGACTCCGGACGGATTGTTCCAGCCCCAGGCCTATGCCACCCGCGCAGAGAGTGCGAAGGTATTGGCGGTGCTGATTAATCCGTAAACCGAGGATAATAGCATAAGCAACAGTAGAGTAGAGCAGCGATTCTCCCGGTTATGGGGGCGCTGCTCTTTTTACTGGCATGGGATAGAGCGGTTACGAAGGAGCCGGGCGGAATGTATGTGGAAAACCGAATACATTCGAGCGCGGGAAGGCGCATGGGCTCAATGTATGTGGAAAACAGCATACAATTGGCTCGCTGAAGGCGCATGGGGCGAATGTATGCGGAAAACAGCATACAATTGGCTTGCTGAAGGCGCCTGGGGCGAATGTATGCGGAAAACAGCATACAATGGGCTTGCGAAAGGCGTGCGGGCCAAATATATGTTGAATACAGCATACATTGGCAGAGGCGAAGGCACATAGAACGAGAGGGATCGCCGCGCACTCCCTAATCCTGAAACAGAACTACCCTAGCATGCAACTCCGCTCTTATTTCCTCCGGCATTTCCTTCACCTTAAGGTCATCGCCCAGGAACAACAGCCAGTTCGCGATTTCCTTCAGTTCATCGGGTCTGCCCACCTCAACATACATCCTCAGGATAGCGGTGGTCTGATAGGGATTGGTGTAGGACAGCGTGACCCTGAACGGATGGTATTTCCTGTATTGGGCAATGGCCCTGGGGCCAAGCTCCAGGACGAGGTTGTTCTGCACCTGCTGCTTGCTCAGCTTCTCCTGAATCTTTTTTACGCTTAGCCGCTTGGGGGCCGGACTATGGATGACATCGGTAAGCTGATCCACCGGGATGATCCGTTTCACGGAGGCGTCCAGGTCGAAGCCTTCGATGAGCCACAGGCTTTTCTCCTGATAGAGACGTAAAAGATACACAGAATAGGCTATATTCTTCTGTTCCTCCCGGCAGGTGATCAGCAGATAACGGTCCGCCAGCAGGAGCCGGATGAGCTTGTCCAGCATAGGATGGGGGAGATCGGACAGATCCAGCAGATCGGGATTGCCCGGGTGGGTGCCCTCGAACAGCAGAATCTGATTCAGAAGCACCAGCTCCTCCTGCTGATTCTCCGAGATGAGCGCCAGCAGTTTCTCCGTCAGAGACTGGCGGCTCCGCAGATAAGGAAGCTGGCCGTTTCTTGTCGCCATGAAGGCAATGAACAGCGCTTTGACCTCATTATCCGTGAACCGGACCACCGGCAGCACAGAGTTGCGCATTACAGAATACCCGCCATCCCGGCCCACCTCAGCGACCAGCGGCATCCCCAGCGCCTCGATTTCCCGGATATCCCGCAGGGCGGTCGAACGCGATATATTGAATTCCCGCATGATTTCCGTCAGCGTAAAATGGGCACGATTGTTAATGTACCGCATGATGATGTTGATCCGTTCTACTTTTTTCATCGCGGCTCCTAAACAGGTTCATTTATTGACACTATTTAAGGTTATCATATCCATAGCAGGTGAGAAACACAAATAGGAATAAAGGCGGGATATGACAATGGCACAATACAATATTACGGAGAAGGACAGCTTCACAGTGATCGGTCTGGGTGTTGATCTTAAAAGTGATTATACGGACTATGCAGGGATCTATAAGGAGAAGATGGATTTTTGGCAGGCAGTCAGTGAAGATGGCAGGCTCGATTTGTTAAAAGGGATTGCGGCGAATGATTATGTGTTTGTGGTGAACGAAGCGGTGAACGGCAAAATGATGCATTATGCCGGGGTGATGGCAGGTGCATCTGCACAGATTCCGCAGGAAGCCCGGGTGATCCAGTTCCCGAAAGGGAAATACCTCGTAGTGGCAGGGGAAGGGGAGACAACAGAGGAGTTGAGCAATACCTTGACGGGTCTGGCCTTCGGACAAGCCTTGCCGCAAGCAGAAGGGTACGCCTACGTGGGCGGGCCGAATACGGCTGTGGAGATGGGCCGGCGGGACGGCGCGCTGTACGGTGAAATGTGGATTCCTGTCGTCAGAAATTAAAGGAATGTATTGGAGGATAACTAACTATGGCATATGCAGTTGATTTCAAAGAGGTATCTCTGCAAGGTCTGGAGTCGTCGCCCGTTGCTGAGGCGCTGGCGGGTCTGCGTGCGAATGAGGCGCGGTATTTCATGAACAAATATAAGCACGAATTCACAGTTGTACCTGCCAGTGAGAGCCAGGAGGCGCTGGATTATGTGAATACGATACTGAGCAAGGAGCGGGATATTCATTTTGCCGCCAAGCCGCTGGAAACCTCGCAGTTTCAGGTGGAGAATATCCGGTTCACTTACGTTTTCTATGAGGATGGTCTTGCGCTTAACGTGATGTACACGGTGGATGATCCCAAGAAGCGGGCAGTCGGGTTCAAGCTTTCTGAGGGGATGGAGGTTCCCGCGGAGCTGGCGGACAAGTTCAAGTTCGCGCGGCAGAAGTCGAAGCTGGCTGGTACGATCCGGGGTTCGTTCTTTGTGATTAAGGGCGAGTACTAATAAAAATCCCCACAAAGTGAAGCTTAAGCTTCGGAGTCTATTCAGATACTTTGCGGGGGCCCCAAAACCATATACATTCTCTAACGCATAAGGGGCTGCCAGCTGGCAGCCCCTTATATCGTTCAAGTCTCCTCTGCCGTATACGTCTTCTGGGTGCGGAGCACCGGGAAGAACCGGTACATCCAGAGCACAGTAATGAGCAGCGTCCCCAGACCGCCGATCACGGTGGCCGGAACGGCTCCGACCAGCCCGGCCATCGTGCCGGACTCGAATTCGCCAAGCTGGTTCGAGGTGCCGATGAACAGCGAATTCACCGCGTTCACCCGGCCCTGCATCTCCTGCGGCGTGTTGACCTGTACCAGCGTGGAGCGGATGACGACACTGACGACATCCGAGCCGCCGATCAGAACGAGCGCGAACAGGGACAGCCAGAAGCTGTGGGAGATGCCGAACAGCATCGTGGCCAGGGCGAACACGACCAGTGAGGCGAACAGCATCCGGCCGATGGCGCGTTCTACCGAGTAGCGGGTCAGGATCAGCGAGACGATGATCGCGCCCACCGCCGGAGCGGAGCGCAGCAGGCCGAGACCGAGCGAGCCGGTCCTCAGAATATCCTCGGCGAAGATCGGCAGCAGTGCAGTCGCTCCGCCGAGCAGGACAGCGAACAGATCCAGAGAGATCGTGCCGAGGATAATCTTGCGGGCGAAGACAAACCGCAGGCCGCTGAGGAAGGTGTCCATGCTGACGGCGTCCAGCTTTTTGACGAAATGGACGGTCTTGACGAAGAAGACCAGGGTTGTGGAGATCAGCAGCGCGGTGAGCGAGGCGATATAGGCGGCGGCTGTGCCCCAGACGACGAGAACGCCTCCGAGGGACGGGCCGACGATCATCGCTGTCTGCATGGCCGACGCGGACCAGGCTGCCGCCTTCGGGAGCTGCTCCCGCTCCACAATGTCCGGCACCAGCGCCGCCGAGGCCGGACTCTCGAAGGTGCGGCAAGCGCCTAGAATGGCAGCGGCAGCCAGCAGATGAAGCGCGCTGAGCCAGCCTTCAATGCTGCCAAGGACGAGCAGCAGCACGACGAGGCTCTCTGTAAGCTGGCACAGGAACACAATAGTGCGGCGGTCATAGCGGTCTGCCGTCTGTCCGGCAGGCAAGGTCAGCAGCAGCATCGGGAGGAATTGGGCCAGCCCGACCAGTCCTAGCTGGTAGGCGCTGCCGGTCAAGGCATACATCTGCCAGCCGATCGCTACCGACAGCATCTGAAAGGCACTGGTGGAGAAAATCCGCGCAATCCATAAGCGCAGGAACGAGCGGTTATGCAGCACGGACTGGCGGGGAGCATTCATATTCGGTGTATTCTGTGTACTCAATGGGTGTCATCCTCCATGTGACCGGGTTCAGCTGCCGTCTCCGGCTTCCGCCCGCGCATCTCCGGGTGTTCCCGGCGGATCAGGTCATAATTTTGGCCGTATCGGGCCTCCAGCTCTGCAGCGAAGTCCTGCTCCACCCGCATCATCACGACATCGTGATAATAAGACGTCTGCAGCACATCCAGCACAGCCGGATGATTGCTCTCCAGCGCTGAAGCCTGCGAATGGCGAGTGAAGCTGCCCAGCAGTGAAATTTCCTTATCCAGCAGGAGCGAGAAGTTACGGGCCGCAGGCGGGCCTCCTGCCGGAACGCTATGCACGATGACGCGCGACAGCACGGTAGGGGTGTCACCGATCACCATCAGGTGGACGGCAATGCCCCGCTCTTCGGCGGCAAGCAGCGTGTCCTCTATCTTGTGCAGATCCTCTGCCCAGATATCCACCAGAATCTCCGCGCTGGCATTGGCGGCAAGCCGTCTTACTGCCAGCTCCACCTGCGCGTCTCCCTTCCAGTTACTGAAGAAGGGTGGTGCAGCAGGCAGGTGGGTCAGCTCGTTCTCCAGCAGACGGGCCGTGCGCTCGAATTCCGCCTGCAGCAGCTTAATGACCTGCCGGACCGGAATCGCGGCGAAGGTCACCGGCTCGCCTTCCACGGTCCGGCAGACTCCCTTGTCGACCAGACTGCGCAGCGCAGCGTATACATTGGAGCGGGACACAGACACCTGCTTGGCGACCTCATAGCCCGAGGAGGGCGGCTGGCCGTGCAGCGCCAGATAGCAGCGGGCTTCCAGATCGGATAAGCCGAGCTTGCGTAATGCTTCAATCATGGGTGAACCGCCTTTCTCTGAATGCGTAATGCTTCGTTGTATGTAGAAGTATTTCAAAATACTACTCCGATCACCAAGCACTGTCAAGCAGTATTTCCTGTCCGCCCGCGCCCGCGAGCCTTTCAAAAAAATGATTACATCCGGGTAAAATCAGGTAATAACTCTCAAGACGGCTGATGAACAGCCGGTATGCAAGAGAGTCTCGACTATAAAACCAATGACAGGGTGAGGAACTATGCGACAAGCAATTCTGACTACCATGCTCATCTCCAGTCTGTTAATGGCTGGCTGCGGCAATAACGAGGCGGCGAATGGCGGGGCGGCAGCTACAGCAGAGACCGGGCAAGAAGCGTCAGCAAGCCCGCAGGCTACACTGGAACCAACACCTGACGCTACAGCGGAGCCGGAAGCGGAAGCCACGGAGCAGGCTCCGGCAGAGACAGCAGCACCCGAAGCCACGGAGCAGGCCAGTGCGGCGGCGGGGGAACCCCTGCGGCAGACTTATTTTGACAAGCTGGATCAGATTGAAGTGGGCCTCAGCGATCTGGAGGCGTTGTCCGCCAGCGGTGTCATGACAGATATGAAGGAGGCTGCCTCCAAGGAGCATGAGCGCTGGGACAAGGCGCTGAATGAAATCTACCAGGCGCTCCAGAAGCAGCTCCCCGAGAGTGAGATGGCCGCACTGAAAGAGGAACAGCTAAGCTGGATCAAGGAACGCGATAAGGCGGCTGAGGAAGCGGCGGCCAAGTATAAAGGCGGAACGATGGAGGGGCTGGAGTACGCGGCGACACTGGCTTCAGTGACGAAGGACCGCTGCTATAAGCTGGTTGAGCTGTACATGAAATAAATAAACAGCGCAGCGATTCCCGTTTGGGGAGATCCGCTGCGCTGTTTGTTTGACCGATAGCGTGATTGCTGAATGGATAACTGTAGTCTGTACAACTAAAAACGGTGAAAAGGAAGGAAATCCTCTTCTAACTGTAGTCTGTACAACTAAATCTGCCCGAATGGCGTAGAACTCAGGGATAAGAGAAAATTTAATTGTAGGAAATGCAACTAAGCCGATAATATGTGTTACATCAGAGGATTTAGTTGTACGAAATGCAGGTAAGCCTGCTAATAAACACACTCCTAACCTAACGTATCCCTTATAATACCACATATTGGAATACCGATTACCCGTTATAAAAGTCGATTTTAAGTTGAAATCGCTTTTTTTTGAGCAGAATGAATCCCTGCTATTTGTTACGCTCCATATGAATGTTACCAGGAAAGGAGGAGGGAGCGCTCAAGCTCAAGCTGGAAGACAACGATGAGAGCATCTGCACAAGTGTCCCCTGATTTTCTAAATTGATTTTAGAATAAGAGGAGGAGTGACGTACATGGGTAGAAAAAAGAGGTCTGTTCAGAAATCATTGCTCACATTCTTATTATCCTGTCTGTTAGTCATACCGCTTGCCCTCCCGCCTGCACCGGTACATGCAGCAGCAACCGGGAATCTCCCCGCCCGTCAGGCGGAGTATCTCGGCCGTGGATTAGTGGCCGTCCTGACGGATGGCGGCGTGTTCCTAAGCTGGAGGTACTTGAATACGGATTCATATGAAATCGCTTACAATGTCTACAAAAACGGCATAAAGATCAACCCGGCTCCTATTGTCAACGCTACTAACTATGTGGATACGACGGGTGCAGACAGCTCGCAATACCAGATTTCTACGATTGTTGACGGAAAGGAGGAAATTCAGCCTGAGCGCGCAGCCGTGTGGCATAACGCCTATCTGCCGATACCGCTGGATAAGCCGGCCGATGGCCGGACTAAAGACGGAGGGACGTATTCCTATTATGCCGGGGATGCCTCGGTTGGCGATCTGGACGGGGACGGGGAATATGAGCTTGTGTTCTTGTGGAGCCCCAGTAATTCGAAGGATAATTCACAAGCCGGTTATACCGGGAATGTCTACATCGATGCGGTCAAAATGGACGGCACCAGGCTCTGGCGCATTGACCTTGGCGTGAACATCCGGGCCGGGGCGCACTATACGCAGCTGATGGTGTATGACCTGGACGGCAACGGCAAAGCCGAGGTCGTGGTCAAAACCGCAGACGGCACCAAAGACGGCCAAGGCACGGTCATCGGCGACGGCACCAAGGATTACCGCAATGACGGCGGATATATCCTGGACGGGCCGGAATATCTGACGCTGTTCGACGGTCAGACCGGCGCAGCGGTGTCCACCGTTGACTATGATCCGCCAAGAGGCAATGTCAGCTCGTGGGGAGACGGATACGGCAACCGTGTCGACCGTTTCCTGGCTGGAATCGCATACCTGGACGGTGTGAAGCCAAGCGTGGTCATGGCCCGGGGCTATTATACGAGAACAACGCTTACAGCCTACGACTACATTAACGGCGCATTGGTGAAGCGCTGGAACTTCGACACGAACGAAGCTGGCGCACAGTACGAAGCGCAAGGCAATCACAACCTTAGTGTGCTGGATGCCGACGGGGACGGCAGAGATGAGATCATGTACGGTGCGCTGGCGATTGATGATGACGGCACGCTGCTGTATAGCACCGGTCTCGGTCATGGAGATGCGATGCACGCCGGGAAGCTCGATCCGAACCGTGAGGGCTATCAGGTCTTCAGTGTGCATGAGCATAAGGATGCTGCCTACGGGCTGGAGATGCGCGATGCGGCTACAGGTGAGATCCTCTGGGGCCAATTCACCGGACAAGATACCGGTCGGGGAATGTCGGCGGATATCGATCCGCGCTATCCCGGATATGAGTCTTGGGCGTCCACGATTGTGAACGGGCAGATGGACCCGTTATCCCGCGGTTATGCGGCAGACGGGGAAGTGATCTATGAACAGAATGGAGTCCCGCGAAGCGCGAATTTCGCCATCTGGTGGGATGGGGATCTCCAGCGGGAGCTGTTCGACCACGACTGGAACAACACTACAGCGCAAGGTGTTCCGCTGATTTACAAGTGGGATTATCAGAATAAGCAGTTGAAAGAGATTTTTCGGGCGAATGGTACGCTGACCAACAATCATACCAAAGGCAATCCGGCCCTTCAGGCGGACCTCCTGGGCGATTGGCGCGAGGAGCTGCTGCTGCGCAGTGAAGACAGTACGGAGTACAGACTCTATACTACTACGATTCCTACGACCTACAGAATTCCAACCCTCATGCAAGACCCGGTGTACCGGCTGGGGATCGCCTGGCAGAATGTAGCGTATAACCAACCGCCGCACACCGGCTTCTATCTCGGGACGGAGGCCACCGCTTTTCCCAAAGCAAATCTGACACTGGCCGGTGCGCCGCAACCGCTGGAGCAGGCATACCACTTCGGATTCGGTACGCAGCCGCCAGCCGGAACAACCTCGGTACAGGCTACACCGTACACCGGGGGGACGGGATATGGTTTCGAGAGTATTAGCGGAATCACCTTGGGCGCGGGCCACGCTTCCCTGCCTGAGAACACCAAGTTTGCGGTGGACCTGCCGAATGCCAATTACAAGGTGACGCTTAAGCTGGGCAGTGACGCCAGAGACTCGAACGTAGGGGTCAAATCCGAATATGTGCAAAAGCTGGCCGTCACCCAAATAGCTGCCGGCGCTCCGCTGCTCTATTCCTATGACATTGCCGTGGTTGACGGGCAGTTAGAGTTTATTTTCTCCGGCACGGCTGCTGATGTGCAGGAGATTATCATTGAGCAGTACCCGCAGAAGACCGCGGGAAGCGGAACAACGATCTATATGGCCGGGGATTCGACGATGCAGTCCTACAGCGGGATGCAGGCTCCGCAGGAGGGCTGGGGCCAGCAATTCGGCAGATATTTCAGCAGCGGAGTAACCATACAAAATGATGCCATCGGCGGCCGGAGCAGCAAGTCGTTCATGGTGGACGGCCGTCTGGATGGTATTCTGCAGCAGATCAGGCCGGGCGATTACTTCTTCATCTCCTTCGGCCATAACGATGCCAGTGTCGGCATTCCTGACCGGTATGCCTCTCCGGCAGATTATGCAGCGTACTTGACCCGCTATGTGAACGGAGCCAAGCAGCGCGGGGCCAATCCGGTTCTGTTAACGCCGGTAGGACGCAGGGACTTCAATACGGTCACTCAGGAATTCAACGTAAGCTTTCCTGAGTATGTGAAGGCGGCGAAGGAAACGGCGGCTGAGCTGAACGTCCCGCTGATTGATCTGAGCCAGCTCAGCATTGCGGAGTATAACCGGATCGGCCTGGCCGCTACGGAGAAGCTTTTCCTCTATGCAAATCCGGGGGAGTATCCGAAGTACCCGAACGGGGTGAGCGATAATACCCATTTCAGCGCTTACGGTGCGCAAGTCATTGCCGGTCTGGTGGCGGGCGCAGTGAAGGACATGGGCCTCAGTATATCCCCGTTTGTGATTGATCCCGGGATTACCGAGCCGGAGCCAGAGCCGGAGGTGCAGCAGTACGAAGAGGATTTTGAGGGCGATCCGGCTGCCGCACAATATTCAATGGTGAATGCAACAGGTATTGCCGGAACTATGGCGGGCACGGTTACCGAAGAGAACGGGAACAAGGTATTGTCTGTGACGGGTTCAGGTTCAGGCAACCGCGCCAAGGTGTTCCGCTTGTTCGATGCGGTGGACGGCGACATCGTGGATGCCGATTTCAACTGGCATTCCGGCAATGTGGGCGCGGCTCCGTCGGAGGGGCATCTGAGTCTTCAGGATGCGAGTGAGAATATTATTTTCACTCTGTTCACTAAGACTGGAACGGCAAGCCCCAATACGAACATTCATTATTTCACCGGCCCGTATACACCTGACTATGGTACCGGAACCACTGCCATTCCAGGGGGCGGAACCGCTACAGATATTGCCAAGAATCAGTGGGTGAACGTGAAGCTAAAGATTGATTTTGCCGGGAAAAGTCTGGATCTCACCTTGACCAGTCTCGCTAACCCGAGTGTCACCCAGACGATCCGGGATATTCCGCTCAGTCCGGGGGTCTATGACAATAACGTCAGGGGCTTGCGGTTTCTGGGCACGCGAAAAGGAGGAGGCGGCACGCTGAACTGGACCGCCAAGATCGACAACGTGAAAATTGAGGGTACGAAGCTTCCGGTGGCGGCGGGTGATATGGCGGCGTTGATTGCGCTGCATCAGGAGCTGAAGGCGATGGAGCTGTCAGGCTACACGGAGGCTTCCGTAGCGGTGCTTCAAAGAGCTATGAATGCTGCCGAAGCACTGATCGGGACAGAAGCCACGCAGGCGCAGATCAATCATGCGGTGAATATGCTGACGGTTGCGCGCGATTCATTGACCAGCGAGGCGCGGGGGATATTAGCGTGTACGCCTTCGATTTTGGCTCCGGCAGCGCAGCAGAAGGCTATACGAAGGTGGATGCCAACCGCGCCTACGTGGAAGGGAACGGGTACGGCTTCGCCGACACTGCGCTGGTTCAGGACGAGAACCGGGCAACCGGCAATCCGTTAACGGAGGACTTCACCCGGGTGAACGGCACCTCTTTCTTGGTGGAGATGAAACCGGCGAATTACCGGGTGACGATGACCATTGGAGATGCGCAAGAAGCGACGCAGGCCGGGGCTACGGTGGAGCAAATGAACAAACTGCCGGTGGCCTCCATCCCCGCAGGGGAGTTCAAGGAAGTGGTCTATGATATTGCCCTGATTGACGGCATATTTGACTTCAGCTTCTCCGGCAGTACGCCGAAGATCAACGCGCTGAAGATTGAACGCCTGCCGGAGCAGGGAGCGGCAGATCAGCCGACCCTCTATCTGGCCAGCGATTCCACGGTGGCCAATTATGCGGAGAGCTACCGTCCGCAGGCGGGGTGGGGCGAGACGCTGGGAGGTTATTTTGACCCGTCGAAGATTGTCATTGATAACCGGGCGGTCGGCGGACTGAGCAGCAAAACCTTCCTCACCGGCGGATATCTGAACGATATTCTGCTTGGCATTCACGAAGGGGATTATCTGTTCATGCAGTGGTCGCATAATGACTCCACGCCGTCCCGGCCGGAACGGTATCTTACCCCGGAGCAGTTCAAGATGTATCTGAAGGATTACATTAACGGTGCTGTGCAGAGAGGGGCAGTTCCAGTACTGGTTACACCTGTGAACCGGCGGGATTTCAGCGGCGAGGTGCTGAACAAAAGCTTCCCGGCATACGTACAGGCGATGAAAGAAACGGCGCAGGAGACCGGCACGGCGCTGGTTGATCTGAATCAGGCGAGCTGGGAGTATTTTCAGGAGCTGGGCCCGGAGGGCACCAAGTCTATTTTCATGTGGACGGGGTCAACCGAGGACAACACCCATCTGCAGATGAACGGTGCGATTAAAGTATCGGAACTGGTAGCGGGGCTGGTGAAGCAGCTGAACCTTCCGCTGTCGGCCTGGGTCACTCTGGGAATACCGCTCGCGGACGGCGCTCCAGGGCTGCCGGAGCTATCGGATAATAACGGGCATGATACGGGGCTGCGGGACGGCGATTACACAATTACGATGAATATGTGGTGGGGGAATAATGGTACACGCTTCAAGCTCTTTGAGAACAGCGAATTGATTGAAGAAGGTGCTCTGACGGACCAATCACCATCCGCCCAGTCAGTACAGATTGATATTACAGGCAGACCTAACGGGACTTACGTCTATACGCTGGAGCTCAGCAATGGGCATGGAGCGGTGACAAGCGCACCTTTGACGGTAACGGTGACCGATGCCTCCCCGGGTCAGGCGGTATTATCCAATGATAACTGGGACGGGGATGGCAGCTATGCGGTTACGATGAATCTGTGGTGGGGGACGAATGCGGCGGAATACCAGTTGTACGAGAATGGCGTATTGGTCGATACCCAGACCCTAGAGGTGCACACCCCGGACGCCCAGTCCGCAGTCACAGTAATCTCCGGCAAAACCCCCGGAACCTATGAATATGAAGCCGTGCTGCTCAACGCGGCAGGCGAGTCGAGATCTGTGAAGATGACAGTAACAGTTGGGGGTGAGCGGCTGATTGAAAGTTGAATGATGTGTGAGTGTTAGTACAGTCATTGTTGGAAAAGCCCGGGGAACCGGGCTTTTTGGGCTGTGAGAGATACCTCCAGGGCTTGTTAAAAGCCCCCGGTTACAGCAATCTTGCAATAGTACAGTAACATTCCCCTTAACAGCGTGCTATTCTTGGGCCAGCAATACTTGCACCTAAGCGTACAGCAGCCAATATCACACGATTACCCAGCACCGAAAGACCAGTAAAGTTGCTCAAAAGGGAGGCGGGGCCGGAGAAGTTTGTATGCGTTTACATTATTGCCTGTTAAGTACTTATGTAAGGCCATAAGATGAAGGAGGCGTAATAGATGAAGCAAAGCAAACATTGGATGCTTACTCTGGTTATGGCGCTGCTGCTGACTGTAGTGCCTGCGGGGGCGGGGAGTGCGGCGGCTGTGCTGGAGGAGGTGCCGTTTCCGATGGATTCCAGCAATCAGGCAGGATGGTGGTCTCCTCTTGCCACTTATGGACTTGGCTATGAGTATGCCTATATGGCGTATAATGCACCGGGGTCGATCCCAGGCAAGCATACGGTAGCTATTGCAAGAAGAGATAACGACGGGATATGGAGCAAGCTTCCCCTCATGGATGGGACAACCCCGGCGGAATATCTGGACGATCTCGGGCATAACCAGCCTTCTGTGGCGAGAGACGGGAGCGGGCGGTTCCACGTTTTTGCTTCCATGCACAGCAATGCCTGGCGCTATTACCGTTCAGATACCGTAGGCGGGATTCCGCAGAACCACTCGGACGAGCTCCCCGCAGGCATGACGGTAACCTATCCGGTAGTGACGACTGCTCCGAATGGTGATTTGTATTTGCTGGTGCGCGTTGACAAAGACCCGGCGGGCAAAAGAGAGGCCGTTCTGTTCCGCTGGAACAACGATGACTCCGTATGGACTCAGGTCAAGACCATTGCGGCGCATCTGAACCGGTCTGTCTATCCGGATGACCTCGTTTTTGACGCAAATGGCGACTTGCATATCTTGTTCGAGTGGGCGTATTTCGCTGCCAGCCCGCTGCGCCATCAGCTGTCCTATCTGAAGTACAGCCCGTCCACGGGTGTATTCAGCAAAGCGGATGGAACTCCGGTTACAGCGCCAGTCTCCCTGACTACGGCGGATATTGTGCAGCCTATGGCTCCAAGTGAAGCCTATGTGCAAAGCGGCAGCGACCCCGGCGGTCCGGGCGTGCAGAGCGCCAAGATGACGCTTGATACTGCGGGCCGGCCGGTGATCGCTTACCGTTACCGGGAGGAGGGCAGCACCAGCTTTGCTGTGAAGCAGGCCACTTACGGTACAGGGGGCTGGAGCCTGCAGACCGTCTATAACGCTGCTCCCACCAATGCCGCGATTGATGTGACCTGGACCGGTACAACAGCCAGAATCTATTATGTTAAAAGCAGCGGAACTGACCGTGCATTCATGGCAGTGAATACCGGCGGAGGCTGGACCGAGAGCTCGCTTGCACCGGGTATTCCGGTTGAACGCCTGGCGGTAGACCGCAGTCCGAAGGGCATTGACATCTTGTATATGGTAGATGTAACGAACTTGAAGCTTTACTATGGGCGAAATAATTAGGCAGTACAGGTGAATCGCCGCCGTAAACATGTTATCTAACCCCAAAAAAGAACCCGGACATTCGCCCGGGTTCTTTCGTATTGCATCTATATGTACACGATGATATAATCAACTGCGACTATTTTTTGAAGAAGGACATAAAAAATACATCTTATATTATTATAATAACATGCCGTCATAAGGATGTCAATTTATTTTTCCGCCGAATTGGTTTACGGGTTCTACTTCACAAGTAAGGGGAGATCGGAATGCGATCAATGGTTCTGGGGCTCAAGGAAATGGACAATGCACCGCTGCTGCTGGTAGGCGGGAAGGGGCTGAACCTGGGCAGGCTGTCAGGGATGCAAGGCGTCCGTGTGCCTGAAGGCTTCTGTGTGACTACGGAGGGATATCGGGAGGCTATCCGGCATAATGAAGTGTATCAGGCTTTGCTGGACCGGTTAACGCAGGTGCAAGCCGGGGACCCGGCGGAACTGGCAGCCGTTAGCGCAGCCATCCGCCAGACGATTGAAGCCGCAGAGATTCCGCCCGATGTTGTGGCAGCGGTAGCGCAGCATCTCTCCCGGTTTGGGGACGGTCAGGCGTATGCGGTGCGTTCCAGTGCAACGGCGGAGGATCTGCCGCAGGCCTCTTTTGCCGGACAACAGGATACGTACTTGAATGTAATCGGTCTTGACGCCATTCTGCTGCATATCCGCAAATGCTGGGCGTCACTGTTCACGGAACGTGCGGTGAGCTACCGGATGCAGCAGGGCTATGAGCACAGTCAGGTCTATTTATCTGTCATTGTGCAGAAGATGGTCTTCCCGCAGGCCTCAGGCATTATGTTCACCGCCGATCCCGTCACGAATAACCGCAAGCTGCTGTCCATCGATGCCGGCTATGGCCTGGGTGAAGCGCTGGTCTCGGGTCTGGTGTCTGCGGATGTCTATAAGGTGCGGGAAGAGAGCATCGTGGAGAAGCGGATTGCCTCCAAAAAGCTCGCAGTCTGCGCCTTACCGGAAGGCGGCACAGAAGTCCGCCCGCTTGACCCCGTACGGCAGGATGCACAGACGCTTACGGACCGGCAGATTGTGCAGCTCGCCCGCATCGGGCGGCAAATTGAGGCCAGCTTCGGGGGCCCGCAGGATATCGAATGGTGCTTGGCTGATGATACCTTCTATATCGTCCAGAGCCGGCCTATTACTACTTTATACCCCATCCCGGACTCCGGGGATTCGGAGAACCGCGTGTATATCTCGGTCGGTCACGGGCAGATGATGACGGACGCGATGAAGCCGCTGGGCCTGTCTTTTCACCTGATGGTTACTCCTGCTCCTATGCGTGTGGCTGGCGCAAGACTGTTCGTTGATGTCACTGCACATTTGGCTTCACCCGCCAGGCAGACAATTATTGATACGCTCGGCAAGTCCGATCCGTTAGTCAAAGACGCACTGCTGACGATCATTGAGCGGGAGGATTTCATCCCCATAACACCAGCAGCTGAACCTCCAGCCGCTTCCGCTACAAGTAAACCCGGCAAGCCAGCCTCAGAGGACCAGGACAGGCTCAGCTCCGATCCGGCTATCGTTACAGAGCTGATTAACAATAACGAAGCCTTGGTGGCAGAGCTGAAGCAGGCCATTCAAGGCAAATCCGGCGCGGCATTGTTTGATTTTATCCGGGAGGATATTAAGGAGCTTAAGCGCCTACTGTTCAACCCGCAGAGTACGGCTGTATTCATGGCTGCCATGGATGCATCAGCGTGGTTAAATGAACATTTAAACGAGTGGCTCGGCGAAATCAACGCAGCAGACACCTTATCGCAATCCGTCGACAATAACATTACCTCAGCCATGGGCCTAGCACTGCTTGATGTGGCCGATGTGATCCGTCCTTTTCCGCAGGTCGTCGATTATTTACAGCAGCATGCACAGGATGGCGATTTCCTGGCCGGACTCCTTCCATTAGAAGGCGGGCAAGCCGCACATGCTGCGCTGACAGAGTATCTCGGTAAATACGGAATGCGCTGTACGGGAGAGATCGACATTACCCGAACCCGCTGGAGCGAGAATCCGGCGATTCTGATTCCTATGATTCTCAGCAATATCAAGCAGTTTGCACCAGGAGCCGGCGGCCGGAAATTCCAGCAGGGGCTCAAGGAAGCCCGGGAGAAAGAGCAGGAGATTATTGAGCGCTTGCAGTTGTTGCCCGATGGCGGGGACAAGATGCGGGAAACCAGACAACGGATCAAGCTGGTCCGGAATTACATCGGGTACCGTGAATTTCCGAAATACGGGATGATCAGCCGCTATCTGGTCTACAAACAGGCGATGATGCAGGAAGCGGAGCGGCTCGTGCAAGCAGGCAGCATTCAGGACAAGGAGGATATCTTCTATTTGCAGTTCGAGGAGTTATACGAGTCCGTCCGCACAGGGATATTCGATAATGAGCTGATCAAGAAGCGCAAGGACGAATTCAAATTAGCCGAAAAGCTTACGCCGCCCCGTGTCATTACCTCCGAGGGTGAAGTCCTGTCGGGCCGCTACCGCCGGGAGGACCTGCCGCCCGGCGCTTTGGCAGGCCTGCCTGTCTCTACAGGAGTGGTCGAGGGCCGGGCACGTGTAATCCTTAACATGGAAGAGGCGAATCTGGAGGAAGGGGATATCCTGATTACCTCGTATACAGACCCCAGTTGGACACCGCTATTTGTCTCCATTAAAGGACTGGTTACCGAGGTTGGCGGGCTGATGACCCATGGGGCCGTGATCGCCCGGGAGTACGGCCTGCCAGCGGTAGTTGGCGTTGAGCAGGCTACTCTGCGGATTCAGGACGGGCAACGAATCCGCATGAATGGAAGCGCAGGATATGTCGAGCTGCTATAATGTTTCTTTGAAGACTTCGGATAGGATAGTTCCAATATGTGTTAGTATAAAAAGAGGAGTCCTTTTTTCCAGGTCTTATTTAATCTAGGAGGTAGTACGTTAAAATGCGAATAGATATAGATAACTGGAGGCCTATAACCGTATCGGAATTAAATAAGATATTTAGTAATTTACCTATTATATGGGGGATTGCTGGTGGCTGGGCTTTAGATCTTCATCAGGGTAAGCAAACAAGGGCCCATAGTGACATTGACGTAATAATAACTCGTGCTGATCAATTAAAAGTGTTTACTTATCTAAGTCCCCGTTGGATACTGTACAGAGCTGAAAGTGGTAGGCTTACTCGTTGGAGTGGTGAATATTTAAATTCCACAGACGATATATGGGTGAGTAGGGATGAAAAAAGCCCTTGGGCATTTCAAATCATGATTATCGAGACAGAGGAAGACCGTTGGTTTTACAAAAGGAAAAATATAATTCACAGGCCAATAAATGAATTGTTCCTGACAACAACCGACGGAATACCTTATTTAAAGCCTGAAATCCAACTACTCTATAAAGGTGGCTCGTCACAAATAAGGGAAAAAGACCTTATCGATCTAGAGAACACCCTGCCTGTACTCGAATCCCAAGAAAAAGAATGGTTGAAGTCCGCTTTACGACTCCAGTTTCCTCAAGGTCATGATTGGATCGAGTATATTTAACATTATGCGATTGCCGATTAAGCCTAATAAGGAACATTAGTTCGGCAGTCTAACACTTTATTTTCACCAAACACTATGGCGAGGCAAGGGGGAGCACTGGAACATGATTATATCGCTTGAAAATGTATCCTGGCGGCGTGAGCAGACGATGATTCTGCATGAGATGAATTGGCAGGTGCATGAGGGACAGCACTGGTGCATTGTCGGTCTGAACGGCTCAGGCAAGACGACCATGCTGAACGTTGTGAACGGCTATATCTGGCCAACGAAGGGCCAGGTTGAGGTGCTGGGCCACCGCTTCGGCGATGTGGACCTGCGGGAGCTGCGCAAGCGGATCGGCTGGGTCAGCACCTCTTTGCAGCAGAAGCTGTACGGACATCAGACGGCGCTGAATATCGTGCTGAGCGGCAAATTCGCCACGATCGGGCTGTACGATAAGACGGAAGAAGAGGATCTGAAGCAGGCTGAGGAGCTGCTGGAATTCCTGGATTGCTCGGCCCTGGCCGCACGCACTTATGATACCTTGTCCCAGGGGCAGCGCCAGAAGATTCTCATCGCACGTGCGCTGATCGCCAATCCTGAGCTGCTTATTCTGGACGAGCCTTGTACGGGACTGGATATTTTTGCGCGGGAGCAGCTGCTGCAGATGATTGAGAAGATTACGAAGCAGGAGGGCGGGCCCACCTTACTGTATGTGACCCATCATATCGAGGAGATCACCCCCTGCTTCACCCATACCCTGCTGGTGAAGAAAGGGGAAATCTATAAAGCTGCCGAAACTGAGGAGTGTCTGAAGTCCGAGGTGCTCAGCGATTTCTTCGATACGCCGGTTGAGGTGCAGGAGCATCATAACCGCAAATGGCTGACTTTGGGCTGAAAAAGGAGCAATCCAGGAAGCCATGACATGACAAATAGTGTTGTGTACCCGGGAGACATGCCGTGTCCATTCCATCAAGTCCGCAATATTGTGTAGGGAAGGACCACAAAAACCACAATATTAGGAGGAATGGATTATGGCAGATGATGGATGCAATCAGACCGCTTCCGGAGCTTGCTCACATGCAGAGGGGAACTCCACTACCGCAAGCGGGTTTGCTTCTCATGCTGAGGGGTCTCAGACCACAGCCAGTGCTTCTGCGGCTCATGCTGAAGGGTACCAGACCCTTGCAGTATTGGATACGTCCCATGCAGAAGGGTATGGGACGCTTGCATCAGGACCGTCAGCACATGCGGAAGGCTACAATACCTATGCAATCAATGACTCTGCCCATGCTGAGGGAGGTTTAACTGTTGCTTCCGGAACTCAATCTCACGCTGAGGGTGCTCAAACGACTGCTTCGGGTGTAGCATCACATGCAGAAGGCAATCAGAGTACTGCAAGCGGGGAGTACTCCCACTCAGAAGGCTACCTGACTGTAGCTGCTGGTTCTGCTGCTCATGCAGAAGGCTTCTCAACACTGGCAAATGGGTTTATTTCTCATGCTGAAGGTTCCTTCACTGAGGCCAATGGAAACTTTTCTCATGCTGAAGGTTCAGGTACAATTGCAGGTGCTCAGAACTCTCATGCTGAAGGGAACAGTACGGTGGTTCTTCCAGAACACATTGATGCTCATATTATGGGTACTTATGGTGAAACACTGTTTCCTTCTTCCTGGCATTTAGCCAATGGTACTCCAGCCGCCTCTGGCCTGGCTGCTGCACTTGAGGCGGCTTCCGGAAATTTATACCTTCAAGGCACGGTAATGAATTTTGGGGCAGATTATGCCGAAATGTTCGAGACGGTGGATGGATTGCCGATCGAGCCTGGCTATTTTGTAACGACGGATGGGGAGCGGGTCAGAAAAGCAACTCCCGCAGATAAATACATCTTGGGCGTGGTCAGTGCAAATCCCTCTATCCTTGGCGATGCAAGCCCCTTGAACTGGAAAGGCAAACACGAAAGAGATGAATGGGGCAGGGTCAAGTATGAAGACCGTGAAGTGGAGGCCGTGAGAGACAGCAAGGGCAATGTTGTGGCTCCTGCATATACTGTGAAAGCGGCTATAATCAATCCCCAATATGATGCTTCCCAAAAGTATGTGCAGAGAATCGATCGTCCAGAGTGGGTAGCAGTAGGAACCATGGGCAAGCTTCTGGTCCGGGATAATGGCACCTGTCAGGTGAACGGATATTGTATGCCTGATGAGAACGGAGTGGCGACTGCTTCTGTCGAAGGGTACCGCGTTCTTGCCAGAACCGCACCTGATCAGATCAAAATTTATGTGAAATAAATGAACCTGCAAGCAGGCGCAACGCAAAAATATAAGGCAGCAATTCCCCTGTATATAGAGGATTGCTGCCTTTGTTATTGAGCATTTATTGATACTTCGGCAGCCAGTCGCCGTGGGCGGCGATCAGATCATCGCACATGCTCACAATATCGTCCATCGACAGCTCGGCTGCAGTGTGCGGGTCCAGCATAGCTGCGTGGTAGATATGCTCTTTTTTGCGTGTAATGGCGGCTTCGATGGTCAGGAGCTGGGTGTTGATGTTGGTCCGGTTCAGCGCAGCGCACTGCGGAGGCAGATCGCCGACGAAGGTTGGCGTCACGCCGCTTCGGTCCACCAGGCAAGGCACCTCGACGCAGGCTTCACGCGGCAGGTTGGTGATTAGCCCGGTGTTCATCACATTGCCGCCGATCTTGAACGGCACATCGGTCTCCATAGCTTCCAGAATGTACGAAGCATATTCATGGGAACGCTCATGCTTCAGATCCTGGTTGTTGACCAGCTCCCCGCGCATCTGCTCCCACTGCTTGATCTGCTCCACGCAGCGGCGCGGATATTCATCCAGCGGAATCTGGAAGCGCTCAATCAGCTCGGGGTAGTTCCGCTTAATGAAGTACGGATGGTATTCGGCATTATGCTCGGAGGACTCGGTAATATAGTAACCGAATTTCAGCATCATCTCATAGCGGACCATATCATAGTGCGGCTCAAGCTGCTTCTCGGCCGCGCGCCGTTTGATCTCCGGGTACAGATCCTCGCCGTCTCTGGTGACTTCAAGCAGCCAGGCCATGTGGTTGATCCCGGCGATTTTGGCTTGAACGCCTGTCTTGTCGATGCCGAGGTGGTCGAACAATCCGGGAATACATTGCTGTACGCTGTGGCACAGGCCGATCGTATTCACACCGCCGTAGGTGTTCATCACATTCGTCAGAACGGCCATCGGATTCGTATAATTCAGGAACAGCGCGTCCGGGCAGACCTCGCGGATATCAGCCGCGAAATCCAGCATCACCGGAATGGTCCGCAGGTTGCGGAAGATGCCGCCGATGCCTACAGTATCAGCAATGGTCTGGCGCAGGCCGTATTTCTTCGGAACCTCAAAGTCGGTAATCGTACAAGGATCATATCCGCCCACCTGAATGGCGTTCACTACATATTTTGCACCGCGCAGCGCTTCCTTACGGTCGGTATAAGTGGTCACAGTACATGTGCTGCCGCTGCTTCGCTTCAGATTCTGGAGCATGCTCGCGGAGTCGTTCAGGCGCTGAAGATCGATATCGAACAGGGCAAGCTCGAAGCCCTGCAGGGCAGGGGTAGCCATGATATCGCCGAGGACATTCTTCGCGAAGACGGTACTTCCGGCACCGATAAATGTAACTTTGGACATAAGTGATTAGCCTCCTGTAAGATGCGAAAAAAGCCTTCTGTCCTACGGCCGCTTGCCGATGATCCTGACAGAAATGTGCTGAAAAAGAAGCTTTTTTCGCTGATTTATACTATAATCACTATAGAATAGAACCGCTGCGCGGGCTATGGAGAAAGACAAGATACATATGGAGGAATGTTGCATGGACCCGGAGCATTATGAATTCACCCTGGGCATTAATCTTACTCCTGAGGAGCAGGAGCTGACTGTGCTGTTCAGCGGTGAAGGCAAGCCGCATCCCGGACATAGCGTCGGGCCGTCTGTACATGATTTTTACCTGATTCATACGGTAATAGAGGGCAAAGGACGATTCGAGAGCGACACGTTCTCGGCGGAGTGCAACGCTGGCGACACCTTCGTGATTATCCCGGGCATGTTGTTCAGCTATAAGGCGGATGTGGACAACCCGTGGCATTATGCATGGGTCGCCTTGCAGGGCATCGGCGTGCTGGATCAGCTCCGGGCAATCGGGATCACCAGAGAACGCCCCTTCGCCCATTCGGATTCGGTCCCGAAGCTGCATAGCCTGTATACCGGCATCCGGCAGTCCTTCAAGCAATCTGCTTATCCCCGGCTGGAGAGTCTGGAGGCCTCCGGCTGGGTGCGGCTGCTGCTGCACCGGATCGGAGAGGACAACCGGTGTGAATTACCGCCGCATCCCAGCGAAAGGCCGGAGATGATCGACCGGCAGATTGACCAGGCCATCCGCTGGATTACGCTGCAATTCCACCAGCAGCTCAGCATTGATCACATCGCGTCTTCGCTTGGCTATCACCGGGTCCATCTATCCAAGGCCTTCAAGCAGCGGACCGGGATGTCGCCCAAGCAGTATTTGCTCAAAGTAAGAATGGACAAGGCCAAAGAGCTGCTCGCCAGCCCGCTGACCATCGAGCAGGTGGCCTCCTCGGTCGGCTTCAATGATGCCTTGTATTTCTCCAAGCAATTCCGCAAGGCGACGGGGATGCCGCCGAGTGAATACCGGGCCGCACTCAGGAACGGGAATTAGCAAGTGACAAGCCGCAGGGGGAGTAGACAATGATAATGAAGCCGCAAGTGCAAAGAATCCGCGATCTGACATTGGTACGCAGAGGGGAAGGCCGGGTGCTGGTGATCGGCTGTGACTCCAGCGCCAGCATCGGCAACAAGCCGATGGACGCGGTACAGACTCCGCCCGGGATTGCCGGTTACTATGCTGCCAGGGTGGCCGTGATGGAAGTGCTGTCCATAGGGGCGGAAATCCTGACGGTCGTTGATACGCTGGCTGTTGAGAAGGAGCCTACAGGCAATGAGATTATCCGGGGCATTAGCAGGCTGCTGGAGGAAGCCGGACTCACCGCCGCTCATGTGAACGGCAGTACGGAGGACAACTTCGTAACCTGCCAGACCGGTATCGGGATCACCGTCATCGGGGAGGCGGATGAGCAGCAGTTGAAGCTGGGGTGTTCACGGGCAGGCGACTGTATCGTAATGCTGGGCGAGCCGCTCGTCGGCAGCGCCGTGCTGGAGCAGGAGGACAGCCTGTGTACGATCCGCCAGCTCCAGCTTCTGGCCGCTGCTCCTGAGGTCCATGACATTCACCCGGTCGGCTCGAAGGGAGCCGGGTATGAAGCGGAGCTATTGGCTGAGCTGAGCGGATGCCGCTTCCAGCCACTGCCGGAGATCACAGATAAGCTTAAGGCCTCCGGGGGGCCGGCGACAGCGGTGATTTTTGCGGCAGAGGAACGTAGGATTAAAGACCTTCAGTCCAGAGTAGGCGGCAAAATGGAGATTACCGGTTATTTGCGGGCTTGACCGGTCTGCGGAAGGTGAACACCAGCGGCAGCATACAGAAGATCATCGCCGCCGGTTAGCCGGACAGACTAAGCAATTATTTAGGGAAGGCCCGTATGATGCCTTCCTTGCTGGCAAACAATTGGATAAATGTATTTTAATTTTCCGCTTTCTGAACAATGTCAGGAAACAAGTGGAAAAACAGCATCTGCTGCTCACGGATTGGGCTATTTTAGGTAACCTGTGTGTAGTTAAGTGCCTTTTTTCCAACTGTTTCCCCAATGTGCCCCTTACGATCTTAAGCAAGTGGAGGAAATCCAACTGTATTCGAACCAGCAAACGATTCGCTTCAGCAAACGCCAATCCCCAGGCTCATCCGCTATCCAATCACGACGAACAAGCACAATTGACATCATTCAAATTTAAAGTTATTATAGACACTCATAGTCCTTAATCAGGGCGATGCAGATGGATGATGTGGAGCCTATTTTTTGTGTTATTTAAAGACTACGAGAGTCTCTAATATCCGCGAATCGACCTGCCTTCACCCGACACACTCACACATTACACACCAACCACAAGGAGGAATTACAAATGACGAATCTGGAAAATGCAGATGTACCAAATGTAGTTGATTCTGCCCCAACTATTGCAGATGCAGTAATCATCGGCGGAGGACCGGCTGGCCTTAATGCCGCCCTGATGCTGGGCCGCGCACGTAAACAGACGGTGGTTATAGATGCTGCACAGCCGCGTAATGCAGTGACCCGGGAAGCGCATGGCTTCCTGACCCGGGACGGAATTGCTCCGTTCGAGCTCCGGCGGATTGCCATCGAGCAGCTCGCGCCTTATCCCTCAGTCTCTCACATTGAAGATACCGTAATATCCATTGCCGGCGAAGATGGAGCTTTCCTGCTGGAGACTGCCGCAGGACGGAAGATTACCAGCAAGAAGCTGTTGTTCGCCGCAGGCATGAAGGACCGCAGGCTGGACATTCCGGGGCTGGCCGAGGTCTACGGAAAGAGCGCCTTTGTCTGCCCGTACTGCGATGGCTGGGAACTAAGAGACCAGCCGCTGGTGCTCATCAGCAGAGGGGCAGCGCTTATGCATATGGCTCCGCTATTGTCCGGTTGGTCCAAGCGGTTCGCAGTTTGCACGAATGGTCCCGATGAACTCACAGAGGCGGAACGCGAGGAATTACGCGCCCATGAGATTCCGCTATTCGATTCACCCATCCATGAGATTGCATCCACTGAAGGGAAGGTTAATCATGTGAAGCTTACGGATGGAACCGAAATTCCGTGTACCGGAATCTTCTTCCGGCCCGAGCTGGCTCCGGGATCTGAGCTGCCGCAGTCTCTGGGCTGCCAGGTATCCGAGATGGGCATCCTAGAAGTCGGAGAGTCCGGCCAGACCAGCGTACCCGGCATTTACGCCGCCGGGGATGCCGTCACGATGATGCATCAGTCCATAGCGGCTGCCGCATCGGGGGCACTGGCCGCTGCTGCACTGAATGGTGAGCTGAACCGGGAAGCCTGGAACTCCGGTCTGCATAATTCTTCCCTGAGCAGCAAAGGATAGCATTACTATGAAAACTTGAGCTTAAGCATAGAGCAGGGGGGAAGTACGGGTGAATGCAGCAAAGGATAAGGAACAGCAGATCCTGCTGACGCAGCGGCTGGCGGAGAATGAGCAGGTCCTGCGCGCTATTTTCACTGGCTGTGAGGATATAGTGTTTCATTCGTTCCAGACCATTCACCGTACTTCCGCGCTCTGTGTGTATTGTTCCGGACTCTGTGATACGGAGCGGCTGGAGAAGCAGGTGCTGGCTCCGCTGGAGCAGGCGGGGCTTGAGACTGAACCGGCAGAAGCGTTGCCTGCCCAGCTTCCGGTATCCTCGATTCACCGGATCACGACCGCAGAGCAGGCCGTTGAAGCGATCCTGGACGGCGAAGCTGTGCTGTTGCTGGACGGACATGCTCCAGGTACAGGCTATCCATTGTATAAGGTGCCCACACGGACCCCGGAAGAACCGGCTGCGGAGTCCACCGTACGTGGAGCCCGTGACGGATTCACGGAATCCCTCGCCACGAATCAGTCTCTGCTGCGTATGCGGCTGAAGACGCCTTCGCTTAAGCTGCACACCAAGAAGATCGGGGAGTACAGCCATACGAAGGTTACTCTAGCTTATATGGAAGGCATTATCCAGCCGGTACTGGTCACCGAAGTGCACAAACGGCTTAGCCGCCTGAAGATCAAAGATGTTCTGGAGAGCCAGTATATTGAGCAGGGCATCATTGACCAGCCTGCTTCACCTTTTCCGCAGATGATTGCTACGGAGCGGCCCGATGTGGTGGTCTCCAATCTGCAGGAGGGACGCTTCGCACTGTTGATTGACGGGACCCCGTTCAGTCTGATCGGCCCTGTCAATATGTTCTCCATGCTGCAATCACCGGAAGACTATTACGAGAATATTTATATGAGTATTTTTGTCCGCTGGCTCAGATATATTTTCTACGCCTTATCGCTGCTGCTGCCTTCCGCTTATGTAGCAATCACCACCTATCATCAGGAGATGATCCCGACGGTACTGCTGCTCAGTATTGCGCGGGCGAGAGAGGAGATTCCTTTTCCGGCTCTGGTTGAAGCACTTATTATGGAGATTGCCTTCGAGGCGCTGCGGGAGGCCGGCGTCCGGCTGCCGAAGCAGATTGGTTCTGCCGTAAGTATCGTTGGCGCTCTGATTATAGGCCAGGCTGCCACCACTGCGGGCATTGTCTCGGCTCCGATGATTATCATTGTGGCGATTACAGGCATCGCCTCCTTCATGGTTCCGCGTTATTCCGCCAGTATTGCCACCCGCCTGCTGCGCTTCCCCATGATGATTCTGGCGGGTACGCTGGGGCTGATCGGCGTCATGCTTGGCATCATTCTGGTGGTCATTCATCTTAGCAGTCTGCGGTCATTCGGCAGGCCCTATCTGTCACCGGCGGCTCCGACATTCAGCAAGAGCCTGAAGGATGTACTGTGGCTGTCCCAGCCCCGGAACAAATGACGGCAGCCGGACTACACCATAGAAGGGGATCAACATGCTGACTGACAAAGGGCAAATATCTGTTACCCAACTCGCCTATCTGGTGTTTCCTTCGATCCTTGCCACCGCCATATTGTCGGTTCCCGGAATCACTATGCATTACGCGGGACATGATATGTGGCTATCGCCTATACTAGGCTCGCTGTCGGGTTTTGTGGCGATTGGCATCTCCCTTGGACTGAACCGGCTCTATCCCGGCAAGACCATTATGCAATCCAGTCTGCTGATCGCCGGATGGCTGCCGGGGAAGCTGATCGGACTGGCCTTTCTGCTTTTCTTCCCCCATCTGAACGGTCTGATTATCCTGGAATACGGCGAGTTTATCATGAATAATGCGCTTCCGCAGACGCCGATGCTAGTAATTATAAGCACCATGGTGATCGTCTGTGCGATCAACGTCAGGCTGGGAATCGAGGTGGTCAGCCGGACCGCCCAGGTGTTCGTTACGCTGCTGGTGGTGATGCTCTGCCTGATCTTTGTTCTCCTGACCGGAGAACTCCGGCCTGCCGAGCTGCTTCCGTTCATGGAGAACGGGTTCGTTCCCATCGTCCAAGGCGCGGTGGCTCCGGCTGCATGGTTCAGTGAATATGCTGTACTGGCCTTTCTGCTGCCCTACGTCAACAGCAAGAAACGTCTGGCCCGGACCATGCTTGTCTCGTTGGTGGCAACGACACTCGCAATGACGGTAACCAATCTGTTCTGTCTGCTGCTGATGGGCGATTTGACGGACAGCTTTGCTTATCCGGTGATGATTGCTGCACGGTACATTACGATTGCCGATTTCCTGCAGCACATTGAGGCGCTGATTATTGCCATCTGGATCTTCGGGATTTTTGTCAAAATCTCTGTCTTCCTCTATATCTTCGCCACAGCAGCTGCGGAATGGTTCGGGCTGGACGATTATAGACCTCTGGTGATTCCGCTATCCTTCGTGAGTATCGTGTTCTCCTATTGGGTAGTCACCGGTGAAGCCGGGGCGGCCGCCCTTGTGAGCGCTTCTGCTAATATTTATACCATGCTGATCTTCATCGGACTTCCCGCCGCAGTCTATGGTCTGGCCCTGCTGAAGAAGGGGCTGAAGCGGCAGAACAAGGCTGAAAAATAAAAAGGAGGGAGGGCTATGCGGAGGTTCAGAATCATTACAGCACTATTGCTTAGCAGTGTATTACTGGCCGGGTGCTGGGACCGCACGGAGATCAATGACCTGGCCATCGTACTGGCGACAGGTGTGGATTATGAGGAGGGACAGGCCCGGTTGACGGCCCAGATCTTCATTCCTCGCAAGGGAGGCGGCGGATCAGAGAGCGGCGGAGCCGGAGAAGGCGCAAGCGGAGTGACCATGATCCGGACGGCCAAAGGGGAGAATATTGCGGAAGCGCTGAACCGGCTGCAGCGGAAGGTGGCCCGCCATATGTTCTGGGGCCAATGTGAAGTGATTGTAATCAGTGAAGCGGCGGGAAAGCAAGGGCTGCGTGAATTCGTAGATTTCTTCCTCCGCTATTCGCAGTTCCGTGAGCATGCGTATGTCTTCTCCAGCCAGGATTCCGCCAAGGATATTCTTGCCTTGCTGGACCCGCTGGAGCGGAGCACCTCCGAATCCCTCCGGGAAATGGCCAATATGAATCTTGGCACACGTGTCACCCTGCTGGATTTGTCCCAATCTATCCAAGGAGCCAGCGGTTCGGCTGTCCTGACCCGTATTGTGATTGCTCCGCCGGAACCGAATGATGGTTCTAATGCGACAACTCCCTCGCTCAAAGGGTTAAGCCTGTATAAGCACGGCCAATATACTCTCACTGTGAAAGAGCCGGTTAGTCTCGGAGTGCTGCTCATGATTAAAGAGCTGAATAATATTATCATGCCGGTTGCACTGGAGGGAGAGAATGGCTCCTTCTCGATTCTGTCGAAACAAATCACCACCATGCTCACCCCGCGTATTGTTAACGGAGAGTGGATGATGAAGATACGGATTCAGGCTAAAGGAGAGGTGGTCCTCAATACAACGGATGCCAACCTGACTGAACCGGCGAAGATGAAGGCGCTGAAGCAGGCCTGGGCGAAGAAGCTCAAGGATCTCGCCGAACAGGCCCTCCACATGTCGCAAAAGGAGCAGAAGACTGACTTTTACAGATTCGCTGACACCTTCCGCAAACATTATCCGCAAGAGTGGAAGAAGAAGAAGGAGCAGTGGGAGGCGATGTATCCCGGGCTGCAGGTGGAAGTCTCCGTCAAGACGGGTATAACAGGAAACGGTAGATCAACCGGACCCCAGGGCATACCGGAGCAATCCTCCGACTGACCGGACAGACGCCTGAGCTCTGGCAACCAAACAAGGATGTGGAAACATGAAGATAGCAATGATCCTGGGCATTCTGCTGCTGTCTGCGGCGATCATCATTATTGAATTCCGGGACACCAAAAGCAAGAAGGCCAGACGGGCTGCAGCAGGCATCACTCTGATGACGGCGGGGCTAACCATTCTTCTATTCATTCATCCAGGCCTGCCGGGTCCCACCGAGCTGGTGAAGCTGTTGTTCGGCAAGATAGATCTGATCATGAAATGAAGCCTAAGGCAGCTCCTTCACGGGGCTGTCTTTTAAGTTATTACCAAATTCATTTAAGCGATTACATTTTCTTATCCCCCGGCGCAGCTATAATGAAGAACAGGAGAGCTCCTTAATACAGCCGAAGGGATGGGAGAAATGAAAGCGGTTTTAAACAGTCAGCAGGACCAAATCGGATTAGCGCGCAAACACACCTTTTGGCTCAGGATCAGGAGAGATGCGATACTTTACATCCTTTTGCTGCTGCCGCTCTTGTACATTGCCATATTTAAATATGCTCCAATATATGGCCTCGTTATGGCGTTTCAGGATTACAATATTTTTCAGGGGACGAGTGGAAGCGAATGGGTCGGACTTGATGTGTTCCGGTTTATTTTCGAGCAGGACAGCTTCTACCGTGCCCTTAAAAATACGCTGGTCCTGAATGTGCTGGATTTAATAGCAGGCTTCCCGGCCCCGATTATACTGGCGATTCTGCTTAATGAGGTCCGGATGGCCAGGTTCAAAAAAATAACCCAGACCGTGCTCTATCTGCCGCACTTCATGTCCTGGGTCATCATCGGCGGGATCGTCTACCTGATGTTCTCGAATGGCGGGATGGTCAATCATTTCCTGGACAGCCTGGGGCTGGCGAAGATTGAATTTCTGTCACAGCGGGTCCCGTGGCTGGTCACTTACATTTCGGTGGGGGTATGGCAGAACATCGGATGGGGGACGATCATTTATCTGGCGGCCATTACCGGCATCAACAAGGAGCTGTATGAGGCGTCCGATATCGACGGCTGCAGCAGGCTCCGCAAAATGTGGCATATCACCCTGCCCGGCATCAAATCCACGATTAATATCCTGCTGATCCTCCAGATTGGCAGAATGGTCTCGATCGGGTTCGACCGCCCCTTTGTGATGGGGAATTCACTGGTCAGCGAATATTCCGATGTCATCAGTACCTTCGTGTACAGAGTGGGGATCAGCTCGGGAGATTTCTCCCAGGCTACGGCCGTCGGGCTGTTCCAGTCCGTGGTAGGTCTGATCCTGCTGGTGGGTGCCAACTTTGTTGCGAAGAAATTAGGTGAGGATGGGATATGGTGAGAATGGCAGACACAATACGAACAAGACGGATTGGCCGGAAAACCAGTGTGGCGGACATCGCCATTATAGTGTTTATTGTAGCTTTATCATTTACCTGCATCGTTCCATTCCTATATATGATAGCGCTTTCCTTCAGCTCCAACGAAGCGATTATTGCGCAAAAGGTAGGATTATGGCCGGTAGGCTTTACTACAGAGACGTATAAGACGATTCTGACCGATGTTGATATGCTGTACACGCTGGGCTACAGTATTGTCCTGACGATTTTTTACACCCTGGTGTGTATGTTCCTGACGATCTGTGCGGCGTATCCATTAACGAAAAAACGGCTGTGGGGGAGAAACTTCCTGCTGTCCGCTCTGGTCTTCACAATGTATTTCAGCGGCGGTCTGATTCCTTCCTACATTCTAATTAAGAACCTGGGGATGATGGATACGGTATGGAGTCTGGTGCTGCCGGGCGCAATGAGTGTATTCAACCTGATTATCCTGAAAACCTTCTTCAGCTCCCTTCCGGAGAGTCTGGAGGAATCGGCGGCCATTGACGGGTGCTCGGATCTGGGGATACTTCTGCGGATTGTGCTGCCGCTCTCGCTGCCTTCGATTGCCACCTTGAGTCTCTTCTATGCGGTAGACCGGTGGAACGGATTCCAGGATGCCTTATTCTATATTACCAAAAAAGAGCTCTATCCCATGCAGCTTAAGCTGTACCAGATCATCTCGGCCAACCAGCAGCTGGACAGCCAGCAGGGCGGCGAAGGCGGCGCAGGCGCGTTCATCGTGCCGGAGTCGCTGAAGGCTGCAAGCGTCATGTTCGCCACTATTCCGATTCTGCTGATCTATCCCAAGCTGCAAAAGTATTTCGTAGACGGTGTAATGACGGGCGCGATCAAGGGCTAAAGCGGGTATACTCTGCGGAAGGAGGGAGGCCTGAGCGGCGGAAGTTGAAGCTGCCGGAGCAAGGAAGCTATAATCTGGATTACTATCATGATAAGGGATGAAAGGGTGGTATACCGTGAAGACAGGCATCAAGAAAGTATCGGCCGTTCTATGCAGCACCGTGCTGCTGGCCGGCGTTGCAGCTGGCTGCGGCGGCAATGACAAAGAGAGCACAGAGCCCGCTGCGCCGGAGTCATCAAATGCAGCAAAGTCTCCTTCTGATCCTCCTGCCAAGCTGACCGTAGAGGTGTTCGACAGAGGGGTTCAGGGCCAGCCGGATCTGAATAATAATACCTGGACCAAATACGTCAATGAGCATTTCGGCAAGCCGAATAACGCGATTGTGGAATATGTACCGGTCCCCCGGTCGCAAGAGGTCGATAAGCTGAACGTATTAATGGCTGCGGGCCAGGCTCCGGATATCTCCTTCACCTATGACGGAACGCTGGTTACCCGTTTTGCCAAAAGCGACGGCCTCTACACGCTCGACGAGCTGCTGGAGACCCACGGCCAGCAGCTGAAGGCTTATCTCGGGGAGAACGTGCTCGCTTACGGCAAATATAAAGATAAGCAGGTATCGATTCCGGGCAAGCGCACCCTGCTCGCCTGGAACGGGATGTTCATCCGTAAGGATTGGCTCGACAAGCTGGGAATGCCGCTCCCGACCAACAGAGATGAGCTGTACAATACGCTGGTGGCCTTCCGCGACAAGAACCCGGGCAATGTGAACGGCGTCATTCCGTGGGCAACGGCGGCAGCAGGCATGAACTACACGTTCGGCAACCTGGTTCAATCGTTCTGGGGCGAGATGTCAGAGGAGGAATTCGTCACCACGCCAAACTGGCTGAAGCCGGGCAACAAGGATGCATACAAATGGCTGAACAAGCTCTATAATGAAAAGCTGATCAGTCCTGACTTTGCCCTGGACAAAACGACCAAGCAGGCGGACGCCGATGTCACCAATGGCAAGGTAGGCTTCTATGCCGCCAACTGGGATTATCCGATGACCCAGAAAATCCGTGAACCGCTGAAGCAAAATGCGCCGGACGCCAACTATATTCCGATTGATACCTTCAAAAATGCCGAAGGCAAATATATCAAAGAGGTATATAATGAGAATGGCATATTCTCCTTCATTCCTAAAAGCAGCAAGAACGCTGAGCTGGCCATCAAATATCTGAACTGGATGGCAGACCCGGAAGTGATGTTCTTCCTGCAGTTCGGTGAAGAAGGCGTTAACCATACGATGAAGGATGGTATCCCGCAAGGGATTTCACAGACCGGCGAGAATATGATGACAAGTAACCTGAATATGGACTATACCGTAATTGTTAACGGCGCTGAGCTGGGCGACACCGAGAAGAACGTCAAAACCTATGCCGCAGCCCTGGCCTCCGGGGATAAGCAATATGAGTCCCTCGCTATGGAATCCTACAAAATCAACACGACCGACGGATATTCATCCTTCTATTACGGGATTCCTAACGAAGCCAATATCAAGTACGGCAAGACGCTTGGCGACATGAACAAGCAGATGATTGACCGTCTGATCGTGGCTAAGGAGTCCGAGTTCGACGCCTTGTACGAAAAGCTGGTGAAGGAATACATGGATGCCGGCGGCAAAGCGGTTCAGGAAGAGAATGTGAAGAACTACAGAGAAGTCACAGCGAATAAAAAGTAATACCTGAAATACGGATAAACCACTGGCTGTTCATTTGCGTGGTTTATCCGCATTTTGTTGGCATAATCACATCAGAAGAATCCACAGCCTCAGGAGGAGACCCATGTACAAGGTCATGATTGTAGATGATGAGTCGTGGGCGATTAAGGGAATCTGCAACGCCTTTGACTGGGAGCGGTATGGCTTTGAAATTACAGGACAGTTCACGAGTGCACACCAGGCATGGGAGGCGATCCTGCTGCAGGAGCCTGATCTTGTATTTACCGATATCCGCATGCCGGACATTTCCGGTCTGGAGCTGATGAAGCTCGCCAAGGCACGGGGACTCAGCACGGAATTCGTCATTATCAGCGGTTATGCGGAATTCGAATATGCCCAGGAAGCGCTGCGCTTCGGGGCGCTGGATTACTTCCTGAAGCCGCTGGATGTGGATATGGCCGATGCGTTCCTGGAGAAGCTCGCCCTGCATTCCTCGCAGAGAAGCGCCGCCCGCAATCACCTTCTGCTGGATGCGCTTACCTCAACAGATGAGGAAGAGATCAGGCGTTATCTGCCTTCAGGCTCGGAGACTGGCTGGTTCCGGGTGCTTGCGGTTTGCTATGAAGGGGACAGGCCGAAGGTCACCGGGCAGCTGAAGCTGGAGGGGCAGGCAGTTCAGGCGCTGGAGGTAGAGACCGGAGCCAGCACGCTGCTGGTTGTGCTGGTCTGCGGGCAGAAGGCGGGTCTGGAGCTGGAGGAGTGGCCCGCTGGAAATCCAAGCCTTCCTTATGTTCTGGGCATCAGCAGCATCTCCGGCGGGCTGAAGCAGATCAGCAAGCTGATCAAGGAAGCGGAGCAGGCAGCCTCCCAGGTGTTCGTAGAGAATACCTGCGGAGCCTTCTACTATAATCCCAGACTTGATCTGGTGAAGCCCTGTATCGATGACCTGTACAGCATCGTTCATGAGAACCAGTATGACCGGATCGATGTCTATACCGCCGGACTCCAGGATTATTTCCGGCATCACCGGCTGGGGATGAGCGAGGTCGTCTACTTATGGAATCAGGCGGTCGGGCTGCTGACCAATGCCTATTCGGCGGAACTGAAGGATATGGAGCTGGAGTTCCTGAATTATGCCGAGCTGAAGGAGCGGTTCGCGGACCTGGAGTCGCTGTGCAGCTACCTGCATGATGTATTGGGTGTCATCCGTGAAGGGAACAGCCGGTCCTTGCAGGAAGGGGATATCCTCTCCTGCTTCAACCGGATGCTCGCCTATATCGACCGGAATTATGAGCAGAAGCTGTATCTGAAGGAGCTGTCGGTCCAATTCTATATCAATCAGGTCTACTGCTGCCAGCTGTTCCGCAAGAATCTGGGCAAGACCTTCTCCGAATATGTGGCCGAGCTGAGGATCGGGAAGGCGCGGGAGCTGCTGACACGGACAGACCTGTCCATCGAGGAGATTGCCGTCAAGTCCGGGTATGTGGATTACTACTATTTCAATAAAGTATTCAAGAAGCATTGCGGGATGACCCCGGCCAAATTCAGAAAAAGCGATGCTGAGCGGAGCAACCGGCCATGAAGATCAGCAAGGTGAAACTGAAGCATCAGCTATGGCTGTTCATCGTGTGCTCCATCATCATATTCATGGTCATGGAATTCTATTTCTTCTTCAGCTTCTCGGATCTGACCCAGAAGCGGGCGGTCACCTACAGCAACCAGATCATTGAGCAGACCCGCCGCAAGATTGATTCGGTGTTCAGTGATATCCGGGTCAGCACGGGCATTGCTGTCAACAGCAAGCTGATTCAGGAATTCTCTGTCGTCAACGATGATTACAAACGAGCGTTCGACAGCGGCCCCTACGCTATGGATCTCATGGATTACATGAGGTCCTTCAATTCTTATGTGAGCGGAATCGTCATCAACGATATTAAAGGAAGAAAGCTCTACAGTCTGGAGTCGGCGAGCGGGGATATTTTTTTCATCAAACAGTACGAGAGCTTTATCCGTGAATATAAGCAGGACCCCTCGCTGCGGGAGAAGGGGCGGTTCACTACTATCCTTAAGGACGGGAGAACGGGAACGGAGCAGTTCTTCTATATAGAACCAATTATTGAGAATATTGGCGGCGTCTATTTCTCGCAAGTTACGGGGTACTGTACGGTCATGGTCAATATCGACAAAATGCAGGGACTGGTGGAGAATACCGAGCTGACGCGGAACTCCACCCTGTACATTGTGAACAACCGGGATGAGGTCATTGCCTCCACCAACTCCGATGCCCGGGGCACGTTGCTTCAGGATGTACTGTCCAGGAATAAGGACAAACTGCTTGAGGGTGTGGAGGCCACGATTGACGGCGAGGATATCCTCATCCAGGTCAAGGGGCTGGAGCAGGCCGACGGCTGGCGGGTGGTCAGCATGATTCCCGTGCAGGAGCTGACGGCGGACATGACTCCGATGCGTAAAGTCAGCATTATGGTGGGCCTTGGAATTATTGTGAGTATGATTATTACCGGCAGCTTCTTCATGCACAATCTGACGCGTCCGCTGATGGGACTGGTCATGGACATGAAGAGGGTGGCGCGGCGTGATATGGGCTTCCGCCTCAAGGTCCGGTTCACCAATGAAGTGGGCCTGCTGGCGCGCGACATTAACCGGATGATGGATGAGATGGAGGAGATGGCCAAGGAGATGATCGACACCCAGGCCCGGTTATATGAATCCGAGCTGGGCCAGAAGCAGGCGGAATTCGCCGCCCTGCAGAGCCAGATCAATCCCCACTTCCTCTACAACACGCTGAATTGTATCAGCAGCATCGGGCTGGAGTACGGCAGCAGGGAGATCGCCCAGATCACGTACTGTATGTCGAAGATCTTCCGCTACAGCATCAAGAAGGATAATCTGGTGCAAATCCGGGAGGAAGTGGACTGCATTCAGGCCTACATGAAGATCATCATGATCCGTTATGAGAACAAATTCAATATGGCGCTGGATGTGGAGGAGCAGCTAATGGATCTGCAGACTCCCAAGATGATCCTCCAGCCGATTGTGGAGAACTCGGTCTATCATGGACTGGAGCGGATGGATCAGGGCGGATGGCTGCTGGTGACCGGCAGCCTGGATGAACACGGCGATGTGTGCTTCTGCATTACAGATACAGGGAGGGGCATGGAGCCGGAGGAGCTGGCTGCGCTCCAGGCTAAGCTGGGAACGGACTACGAAGGCCGCAGCGACCTGGTTAGTCCGTCAGCGCAGGGCATCGGGCTGCTGAATATTCATAACCGGCTCCGGCATCTGTTCGGCGAAGGCTACGGCCTGACCGTGGAGAGCCGGTTAGGCTATGGAACGACTGTTAATGTGAAGATTCCGAAGCTGCCGGGCAGCGGAATCAGCATGTAAGTGTGGAACAGGGCATCTCCGTTTACCGGGAGGTGCCTTGTTTGCTGTAAGGGGAGAGCGGAAGCGGAAACAGTTGGATTTTGTCCACCTGCTGATGGAAATATGGACCGCCTTGGCGCAACAGTTGGATAAACGACTCTTATTCAAGCGCTATTTACTCCAAGTACCTCAATCCGTGAGCAGCAGTTGCTCTTTTTCCATTTGTTCCCCGGTGATCTGAAAAAACCGGGAAATTAAGCTGCGTTTATCCAATTGTTTGTTTCCCGGGTCTGGGGGCTGAGCCCGTGGCTGTTCTGGCAGTAATTACAACTAAAACGGTTACAAAAACATTTTAAGATAGTCCATTTTTTAAATGCCTCATGGAAGGTATTATGAGTACGCTAGACGGAATCATCATTCCTGCGAGAAGGAGATGAAAAAATGAAAGCGGTTAATTTTGTCCGGAAAGAACAGAAAAGGTCCAGAACAAGCATCAAAGCTCTGCTGCTCAGCCTCGCGGTTCTGCTCATGCTGCCTCAATGGGGAGGGGGAGCTGCGGCGGAAGAGTCGGGGACTGCTGCAACGGAGCCGGTAGCGGCTGCACAAGGAGGAACGAACGTGACGGATTTCTACAATGTCATCATGCAGACAGGGGCCGATCCCTGGGTATACAAGCACACGGACGGCTATTATTACAACACCTTTGTCAATGCCAGCGGAGTGATGGTCCGCAGGTCGAAGACGATTACCGGTATTGAAGCAGGCGAGCGGAGTTTGGCCTGGTCACCTGTTCCGGGAACCATGTACAGCTCCAATGTGTGGGCGCCGGAGATGCATTATCTCAAAGACACGGACGGCCAGTACAAATGGTATATCTACTTCGCCGCCGATAACGGAACCAATGCCAACCACCGCATGTATGTACTGGAGAATGCCAATGCTGATCCGATGAGCGGAAGCTGGACCTTCAAAGGCAAAATTACCGATGCCACGGACCGCTGGGCGATTGACGGCACCGTGCTGACCATTGGGGACCAGCACTATTTCATCTGGTCCGGCTGGGAGGAGACGGATGGAAGCTTCCAGAATCTGTACATCGCCACAATGAGCAATCCATGGACGATCAGCTCACAGCGCGTGCTCCTGTCCACGCCGGAGTATGATTGGGAGACCTCCCCTGGACGGATCAACGAAGGCCCGCAGATTACGATCAAAGGGAATAAGATCAATCTGGTCTACTCCGCCAATGGAAGCTGGACCGACAGCTATAGTCTCGGATTGATTACGGCCAGCACCAGTGCCAATCTGATGGACCCCGATTCATGGACCAAGCACAGCCAGCCGCTGTTCTCCAGCGCGAACGGTGTCTACGGCCCGGGCCATCACAGCATCGTGACCTCACCGGACGGCACCGAGGATTGGATCATCTACCATTCCGCCCGCTGGCCGGGCTCAGGCTGGACCCGCAATGTCCGCGCGCAGAAGTTCTCCTGGAACGCAGACAACACGCCGAACCTGGGAGAGCCCGTGAATCCGAACAGTCCGATAGCAATACCTTCGGGCGAACCGGCCAGAGTGCGCTATCAAGCCGAAGAAGCTCTGCTCGTACAAGATCCGGCTGGCGTCTCTTCTCCCGCAGTCCGGCGCGAAAGCTCTGCCTCCGGCGGCATGAAGATCACCAATCTGGCAAATGCCAACGACTACGCCCAGTTCACGGTCAACGTGCCGGAGGCGGGCTTCTATGTACTGTCTGTACGCAATAGCAACGGCTCAGCAAATTCGGGGGAAGCTTCTCATATCCTGTCGGTCAACGGCGGGCCGGGAGCGTCGATGAATATCGTTTATTCCGGTACGAACCGTTGGGGAGCCTCCACGGCGAAGCTCTATCTGCCCCAAGGCAGCAATACCCTCCGCTTCTTCAAGGGGAACAATTGGGCCGATATCGACAGCCTGGATCTATTCCGGCTGAATACATCGGAGCTGTTGTTCGGGACTCCCGGATATACGCTGGGGCTGGACGAAGCCCGCAGTCTGCCGCTCTATAGCGTAACAGGGACAACCTATTCTGCTGTCACAGCAGGCGTTGTTCTGAGTTCGTCCAACACGAATGTGGCGGTTATTCAAGCCGGGAATGTGGTGAAGGCCACAGGAGCAGGAAGTGCAACCATTACCGCCTCCTATAACGGGAAAACCGCTACCGCTGCCATTAACGTCAAGGCTGAGCCCAGAACGGTACAATCCTTGGCGCTCACCGGGCTGGAGCCTGTGCTGATCAGCGGCCAGACCAGCTCACCGCTAAGGGTAACAGCACATTACAACAATTATGAGGTCCAGGATGTAACAGGCAGTGCGCAATACACCAGCAGCGATCCGGCAGTGGCAGCCATCGACCCGGCAACTCATGCGGTAAACGCTGTTCAACCGGGCACGGCATTAATTACGGCTTCATCCGGGGGCAAGCAAGCCACCTACAGCATAACGGTCATTGCAGCTGCCGATGCTGTTCATGTCACTACAACAGTGAAGACGCCTTCAGGAGTGGTTCCCGCGCTTCCGGCAGTGGTGGATGTGGTCTATCATAACCAGCCGCAGCAGGCTCAGGTTGTCAGTGGCGAACTGGATGGACTGGACTTCAGCACCATCGGAACGGTTCAAGTACCGGTGATCCTCAAGATTGGCGGCCAGGAGTTCTCTTCCGCCATTTCTGTCGAGGTTGTACCGGGCTACGGCCTGGATGAGATCGTGAATCAGCTGCGCAGCAAGCTGGCTAATAACTCCTATCCGCTTGGAACCGGAGCAGGCAATTATAGTCCAGCCAAGTATGCTGACTTCGTTGCGGCCGTGGATCAGGCAGAGGCGCTGGCCGGCAATGCCGAGCTGACAGAGGCACAGTTCAATGCAGCGCTGACTGCACTTGAAGACGCGGAGACCGCCCTGCTGAATTCACTGAATACGACGCAGAACGGTATAACTTATAAGGCCTACCGGGATTTCTCCGGCGATACGGCAGGCAAATATCCGTATGGCATTACTACGCAGGATTTGACGAATGGCGCTACGGCTGTGGTCCGGGAGGAAGGCGGCAACAAATTCCTGCGGCTGACTACAACCAATGTATCGGGAAAAGCCAACCTGTTCCTGCCTTATCTTGGGGAGGTCAGTGCTGCGGGAAATCAGCGCATTGTCATTGAGTACCGCGTCCGGTTAAACAGCAGCTTCCAGTATGCCAACGGCGCCATGGTAAGAAATGACAGCGGCACAAGCAACTATTCGATGGTTACAGCGTTCGATTCGGGTAAAATCCTGGTGCAAAACGGCGGCTCCAACAAGGTCAAGGTGAGAGACTTCTCACTGGGCACCTGGTATACCATCAAAATGGTCGCCAACTGGGATGACAAGACGTACAGCGTCTATATCAACAATGAGTCTGCTCCGGTTGCTACAGATTTCGCCTTCCGCCATACCGGCGGCAGCTCACTGACCGGACAGCTGTTCGGCGTCGACGGCTACGCGAATGCATCCATCGACTTTGACGATTTCAAGGTTAGGGTAACTGATTAGCAGCGGAGGGATAGACAACATGTCAAGTCAATCTTACGAAAAGTTCACACCGTTACTGAGTGCCAAGCTCGTTCTGGGGTATCTGACCTCAATGGTGGATGAGCAGGAAGACAATCTGCCTTATTGGCTTGTACTGCCGCATAAGAAGCCAGCCGAGGCTGCCCATTGCCGGGTGGACGACGCGGAGCTGGTCGGCTCCTGGTATGAGGCCATAGACGCTGTGCGCAAAATGCTGAAGACGGAGGAAGGCGCTGCGGTGCAGCAATCCTTTTACCGTCATCTGATGAAATCCTGGGGGGAGCACGGCCTGCGCTTTCATGAGCCTTATTCGTGGACGCATACGAATCATAGTTCTTTTCATGAGATGGGCTATATTCTGCCCGCGCTGAACCGGATGCTGGAGAATGATGCCGGGGATCAGGAGGCGGAGAGCAGAGCGGCCGGGCTGGTGAGGGGAATGCGTTCCCTGGTGATTGAGCGCAAGGTCAGAACATTCTGGTCGGGGGATTATGAGGAGCAGGAGCCGCTGTACGAATTCCCCAATGATGTGTATCTGAAGGACGGCGGCTTCGATCTGTCCAGGCATACCGGGCGGGGGGAGCAGGCGATCCGCAATGCCATTGTCCTGCATTCCCTGGTGCGCAGATTCGAAATCGCCGGAGATGAGGCCGCGCTGGATCTGGCAACGGGTATCGCCAATCATCTGCTCGGGCCTTCGCGTTATTTCAATTACAGGCTGGAATTCTTCGGTCATGTCCATTCCGCAGGCTGGGTGGCCTCCGGGCTGGTCCGGCTGGGCCGCATTACGGGGAAAGAGCGCTATATCAAGGCCGGCAAAGGAATCTATGACTACATCCGTTCCCTGTCCTCATCCTTCGGCTGGGTGCCGGAATACGCCCAGTGGCATCCGCCGCATGAGGAGCATTGCGAGACCTGCTGCATCAAGGACATGATCGAATGTGCGAACGAGCTGATTCTGGCCGGGTACGGGGAATACTGGGAGGATCTGACGCGGTTCGCGCGCAACCAGCTGGTGGAGAATCAGATCCGGGTGACCTCCTATGTCGTTACTGACAATACCCGGCCGGACGGGGAGGGAATCACCTATAGGGACATTGACCGCAGGATGATCGGCGGCTTCACCGGAGGCTCACTCGTCAATTCCATCTCTTTGTCTAAGTTCCGCTCCATTGCGGGCTGCTGTGTCGGCATGGCCCCGGTAGCCCTGGAGATTGTCTGGAACCGGGCGGTAGAGTTCCTGGACGGAACGGTATTCGTCAATATGCCGGTGGATAAGGAGACGGATGAGGCCATCGTCACCATGAGCTATCCCGATCAGGGCTATCTGTCCATTACAGCCAAGCAGCCGTGCGATGTTGCGGTGCGGGTCTATGATTGGATGGGGGCGGACATCAGTGTGAAGTTGAATGGAACTGTATGCGCAGCCGCCCGGGAAGGCAATCTGCTTGTCCTCCACGGTGTAGGACCTGGAGATAAGGTCGAGCTTATGCATCCGCTGGAGACGGTGGTGGTGAAGGAGACGGTGCGCGGCGAGGAATATAAGGTATCCTGGCGGGGCAGCGATGTCGTGGATATCAGTCCCCGGGGAGAGCACTTGCGGCTGTACCAGCGGGATTTACGTATTCCGAAGGTGTATCCCTCTCCTGAAGATGTTCATTTCACCGGAGCGGCCAATTACGGCCCGACCCAGCAGGCGCAGGGGAGCAAGTAATGCTGAAGCAATAGCCATATTTGAAAAGACCACACCCCGCAGGCATTGCCTGCGGGGTGTGGTCTGTTGGCGCATTAGAGCCGGATATGCACTTCGCCGCTGGAGAGATATTCCTCCTCGCCATTCGCATAGCGGACCTTCAGGCGGCAGTCGTTGTCGATATCGATGGCAGTAGCCTGCTGCTGCTGATTCTCCTTAATGACCATGACTGTCTGGCCCAGGGACATCATCCGCTGCCGGTAGTCGGGCAGGAACAGGCGATTCTTGAGCTGCTCATAGTAGCCCAGGAAGCGGTTTAGCACCTCGGCAGCGAGCCGGTTGCGCAGATCTGCCGGGGGCTTGTCCTGCTCGTATACTGAGGTTGCAATCTCTGACAATCCGCCGGGAAACCCGCCGGAGGGCAGCGCCACATTGATCCCGATCCCGAGCACTGCGTAATCCAGCCACTCATTCTCCAGCGAGAGGGAGGCCTCGGTGAGGATACCGCATACCTTTTTGCCGTTCATGAAGACATCATTGACCCATTTGATCTGTGTGCTGAGACCTGACACGCTCTCAATGGCAAGCGCAACAGCAACGGCTGCCGAAGTGGTCAGCAATGTAGCGTCCGCCGCTGACAGCTTGGGCCGCAGCAGAATACTCATATAGATTCCCGTTCCTGATGGAGAGAAGAAGGGACGGCCTTTTCGGCCCCGGCCTGCAGTCTGCTCCTCCGCCAGAATGACCTTGCCTTCTGCTTCTCCACCGGAGGCCAATGTCTTCACCATTTCGTTGGTTGAAACCACGCTTTTAAATACTTCAAGACTCAGCTTCTGTCCCCGGGCATCCAGGTATCTGGACACTGCTGCGGCGGACAGAATATCCGTCTGGGCCGACAGGGAATAGCCCTTATTGGTGACGGCCTGTATGGAGTAGCCTTCGGTCTGCAGCGATTTGATCGCCTTCCAGACCGCGCTGCGCGTTACGGATAATTGCCCGGCGATGTCCTCGCCCGACAGATATTCACCCTTACGGCTGTCCAGCAGGGCGAGAATATGCTCTTTGACTGTCATGCCTGTTACCCTCCAGAAATATCGCTTTCCGATCCAACCCTTCTCAAATATATTAACATGCTTAGGCGGCAATAGAAAAACAAGGTTTCCGCTTGTTCAATTGTAAACCAAAAAAATAAATAGGTTTACAATACCTGTGGGCCTCGCTTATAATTCTGCTTGTCGGCCAGCCCCCGTCACCGGGAAGGCGGTCCGCACACTTATCCGATTCCATGGAGGTTGTTGATTTGAGAATTAAAGAGCTTGTCTACGCGGCCCTCTTCGCCGCACTGATCGCTGTGCTTGCCCTGATCCCGCCAGTATCGCTCGGCTTCATCCCTGTTCCTATTACAGCACAGACGCTTGGCGTAATGCTGGCCGGCTGCTTCCTGGGCTGGCGGATGGGGGCGCTCAGCCTGGTGATTTTCCTGATACTAATCGCAATCGGCTTGCCGGTGCTGCCCGGAGGACGCGGCGGGCTGGCCATCCTGGCCGGTCCGACTGCGGGCTATCTGCTAAGCTGGCCGCTGGCGGCCGGACTGATCGGCTGGTGCACAGAAGCTGTCTGGCCGAAGGTCCGGGCTTGGAAGCTGTTCGTTATCAGCCTGATCTTCGGCGTCCTGCTGGTGAATCTGATCGGTGCGTCCTGCATGGCCTGGATTACGAATACCCCGGTGTGGGCGGGTCTGACCGGTTCAGCAGCGTTCCTTCCCGGCGATCTGATTAAGGCTCTGCTGGCCGCTGTGATCACGATGCAGCTTAAGCCGCTCAGTCCGCTTGAAGACAAGAGAAGGGGATAAACAGCCATGAATCTGGCAGAGCTGATTCTGGAGCGCGGGCAACAGGTCCCTGACCGCATCGCGGTATCGGACGGGCAGGAAGAGCTTACATACGCAGAGCTTGCGGAGCGCGTCCGGCGGATGGCTGGCGGCTTGCGCCAGGGCGGACATACGGAGCAGCCCATCGCGATCTTAAGCGGCAACCGGCTGGAATTCGCCGAGCTTCTGCTTGGCGCTATCTATGCCGGATGTGCACCGGTGCTGCTGGACCCGATGTGGCCGCAGGCGGTGCTGGAGCAGGTCATCCGGCAATGTGAACCCGGGCTGATCGCCTGTGAAGCGCAATACGCGGTGAAGCTCTCGGGCAGCAGCTTCTGCGGAATGGACCGGTTGATCTTTGACAACGGCCATTCTGCCGGCAGCTACAGAGAGTGGCTGTCCGGCTTCGGGCCGGAGGCTGATGCAGAGAAGAATCCTGAACTGCTGTTCATCGGATACACATCAGGAACGACCGGGGCTCCCAAGGGCTATATGCGCACCCATCAATCCTGGTTCAGCAGCTTCGCAGCGACAGAACAGGCCTTCGGCCTGCATCAGATGAAGCATGTGCTTGCACCCGGGCCGTTCGTCCACTCTCTGTCGCTGTTCGCCTTGCTGCAATCGCTGTACAGTCTGGCCACCTTTCATCTGCTTACGGAATTCGATGCCGCACAGGTACTTACGCTCTGCTCCCGCGAGCCGGAGATAATTCTGTTCGTGGTACCCGCCATGGCTGATGCCCTGCTGCACCATGCTGACACCACCGGTACCAACGTAACCATGCAAGCCATTATCAGCTCCGGCGGCAAATGGCCTGCGGCCTCCGTACAGAGCTGCCGCGACAGGTTCAAGGGAGCCAAGCTCTACGAGTATTACGGCTCATCTGAAGCCAGCTATATCTGTTACCAAGAGCTAACCGGAACAGAACCGTCGGACTGCCTGGGCCGGCCGTTCAGCGGGGTAGAGCTGTCCGTCCGTGACGGACAGTTCCGCGAGGTGCCGCCGGGAACCGTCGGCGAGCTGTACGTCCGCAGCAGTATGATGTTCGCCGGATATTACCGCCTGCCGGAAGAGACGGCAGAGGTCTTCCGGGACGGCTGGCTGCGGACAGGAGATTATGCGGTTCTGGATGGGGAGGGGCAGCTTCGCTTGGCCGGACGCGCAGGCAGCATGATCAAGAGCGGCGGACTGAAGGTGTTCCCCGAGGAGGTGGAGGCGGTACTGCTCCGTCACCCGGCGGTCCGGGAGGTGATGGTATGCGGCCTCCCGGATGAACACTGGGGCGAGCAGGTTACAGCGCTCATCATCTGGAGCAGCCCGCAGCGGCTGGCGCTGGAGGAGCTCCGCAGCTACTGCCGACCATATCTGGCAAGCTACAAGCTGCCTAAGCAGATCATCAGCGTTAAGGAATTCAGCTACACCGGCTCCGGCAAAATCGCCCGCCAGCTCATGAAGAGCCGGGCGGAAGCGGGGATGAAATAAAGGAGGGGGTTCAGCTGGGAAGAGCAGGGCCTGTATTGGTTTTTGACCGGGTGGACTATGATTACCGGCAGGGGGAGCCCGTACTCCGTCAGCTCAGCTTCGCAATTCACCCGGGTGAATTCGTTGCCGTTATCGGTGCGAACGGCAGCGGCAAATCGACTGCCGCCAAGCTAACGAACGGGCTGCTGCAGCCGAGGGCAGGTCAAGTGAGACTGGGGCCGCTGGATACCCTGAACCGGCAAGATCTGGTGAAGATTAGAGAACGGGCCGGACTCGTCTTCCAGAACCCGGACGATCAGTTCATCACGGCGTCGGTGCTGGATGAAGTCGTCTTCGGGCTGGAGAATCTGCGGGTGCCCAGAGCAGAGATGAGCCGCAGGGCGAGCGCAGCTCTGCGGGCTGTGCAGATGGAAGCTTACGCAGACGCCGCGCCGCATCAGCTGTCCGGCGGCCAGAAGCAGCGGGCCGCCATCGCTGCTGTTATCGCCATGCAGCCGGAGATTCTGATCCTGGATGAAGCGACCTCCATGCTCGACCCGCAGGGCAGGCAGGAGCTTATTCAGCTTCTGCACAGCCTGCACCGGCAGGGCCTGACGATCATTCATATCACCCATCATATGGATGAGGTGCTTGCCGCAGAGCGTGTTCTGCTGCTATGCGGCGGAGAGCTGGCCTATGACGGGCCGCCCTCTGAGCTGTTCAGCAACGGCTCTGCTGCGGGGCAGGCGCTGGAGCTTCCTTTTGCCGCCAGATTATTTCAAGCTCTTGGACTAGAAGTGCCTGTAAGCGCGGACTGGAAGGAGACGATTGAGCAGCTATGGGCTATGCGTTAACGGATATAAGTGTAAGGCTGGACGGCCGGGATATTCTGCATTCCGTCAGCTGCCATCTGCAAGAGGGGAAGTGGATCTCACTGATCGGCCGGACCGGGGCGGGGAAGTCTACTTTTGCCAAGGTGGTTAAAGGGCTGACCCCCTTCTATAGAGGCGAGTACTTACATAATGGACGGCCTATGCCAAGAGACCGCCAGGGCCGGCTGAAGGCGGTTCCGCAGATCGGCTATGTCTTTCAGTATCCGGAACAGCAGCTCTTTGCGGCGACGGTGAAGCAGGAGCTGGGTTTCGCGCTCACCATGAAAGGGGCATCCAGAACAAGTGTGGACCAAGCTATTAAGGCGGTTATGGAGCAGACGGGGCTGCCCGCTGGGCTTCTTGAGCAGAATCCGTTCCAGCTCAGCGGGGGCCTGAAGCGGCGGGTGGCGATTGCTTCCGTGCTGATCGCGGACCCGGAGCTGCTGATTCTGGATGAGCCGGCGGCAGGGCTTGATCCCGGCAGCAGAAGGGAACTGCTCTCCCGGCTCCGAAGCTGGCAGAAGGAGAAGCAGCGGACGGTGCTGTTCATCTCGCATCAGCTGGAGGATGTAGCCGAATATTCGGACGAGGTTATTCTTTGCAATGAAGGGCGCATCCTGGGACATATGGGGGTCAATGAGTTATTCCTGAAGCGGGCGGAACTGATGGAGCAGGCGGGGCTGCCTCTGCCGGAGCCGGTACAGCTCTTAAGACTTGTGGAGAGGTTATCCGGGCAGAGGCTGGAGCCTGCAAGCTGCCGGGAGGCCGACATTATGGAGAGGGTTAAGGCGGTCTGGAACAGCAAAGGTGAGCGAGCATGAATAGTACAACCGGTTGGGGGCAGTATGTCCATGCAGATTCTGTAATGCACCGGCTTGATCCGCGCACCAAGCTGTTATGTGTCGTTGTCTTCACCCTGTGCTGTATGCAGCTTAGAACACCCGACGGTTATGTGGCAGCGACTGCGCTTGCGTGTGGTTCTATGCGGTTATCCCGCCTCCCGTTTCGCCTGTACCTCCGGGGATTACGGCCGGTACTCTTGTTCCTGTTGCTGCCGTTCCTCTATCATCTTCTGTTCAACCGGAGCCAGGAAGGCATAATAACGGAGGTTTACAACCTCTGGCGGATTCTGCTGCCGGTCTCCTTTGCCCTGGTGCTGACCCTGACTACGAAGCCGCTGGATCTGGCCAAGGGACTGGAGGTGCTCGGCAAGCCGCTTGCCCGCCTGGGGATTCCAGTGGAAGCCTTCGCGCTGATGGTGATGCTGGCCGTCCGGTTTATCCCGACGATCAGCCAGGAGCTCGACCGTATTCTGTTGGCCCAGAAAGCGAGAGGTTATGAGATCAGCTCTCTTCAAGGCCGCCAGCGGATTCAGGCCTGCCTGCGGCTGGTTATCCCGCTGCTGGTAACCACAATCGGGCGGGCGGAGCAGCTCGCCATGACCCTTGAGGCCAGAGCTTACGGGAACGGGCGCGGCCGGACCTCCTTCAGAGTGCTGCACTTCTCGCGTATGGATGCTGCTGCCGGGGGAATCATGCTTGTGTATATTCTGCTGATTCTGTCAGGCTGGCGGCCATGGTAAGATGGACGGGAAGAGAACACAGTTAGAGAGAAGGGATGAGACTTGAACCGGACCGCTATTCTGGAACGGCTCCAGACACAGCTTCATGAAGGTAACCACATCATCGGCGTCTCAACAGGTACGGGGATCACAGCCAAGGTGGCCGCAGAGAGCGGAGCGGACTTCATCCTGATGCTGAATTCCGGCAAGTTCCGGCAGATGGGAAGAAGCTCATTGGCGGGCTTCCTGCCGTTCTGTAACAGCAATGAGATGGTGATGGATTTTGGCTCCAGAGAGATTGTGCCGCTGGTCAGACATACGCCGGTGCTGTTCGGGCTGAATGCGAATGATCCTACCCGGGATATGGCTAAGTATATTGAGGAGATCAAGGCGAGAGGCTTCGCGGGCATCAACAATTATCCGACTGTCGGCCTGATCGACGGCAAGTTCAGAGAGGCGCTGGAGGAGGACGGCATCTGCTATGAGCAGGAGGTGGAGGCGATTCGCCTGGCGCATCAGCAGGAGCTGTTCACGGTAGCCTTCGTATTCGATGAGCAGCAGGCGGTCCAGATGGCCGAAGCGGGCGCGGAGGTGATCTGTGTGCATCTTGGCCTGACTGTCGGCGGATTGCTGGGCGCGCGGAAGGTGGTCTCTCTGGAGGCGGCCAAGACGAAGGCGCTGCGAATTCTTGCCGCTGCCGGTGAGGTGAAGCCGGAGGTGATCCAGATGATCTACGGCGGGCCGGTCAAGACACCGGTCGATGTCCAGTACATGTACAGCAACAATACAGCGATTATGGGCTATATCGGCGGGTCGGCTTTTGAACGGATTCCCTCTGAGCAGTCGATTACGGCCATTACCCGTGACTTCAAGCGCCTGGGCAAACTGAATGAGGACGACCTGATGGTCCAGATGCTCAGCGGCATCACCAAGCATTACGATTATGTGGAGTTCGTGAAGGAGTATGTGGCGCAGAATTACAGTGAGGAGATTATTTTCGCGGATCTGGCCCAGGTGGCCCATATCTCCCGCAGCTACTTAAGCAGCTTGTTCAAAAAAGAGGTAGGCTGCAGCTTCCAGAGCTACCTGGTGAACTACCGGATTGACAAAGCCGCTACCCTGCTCCAGTCGCCGCATCTACAGCTGTCCGAGGTGGCCGCCATGGCAGGCTATTCCGATTATGCCCAGTTCAGCCGGATGTTCAAAAAACTGAAGGGCTGCTCGCCCAGACAGTACCGATCTAACCTAAACACAAGAATATAGAACATAAAAGCGTTTTCATTCATGGACTGGCCCGGTATGATGAAGCTATCAAGAACAGAAGGAGGGCGCAGCATGAAGACGAAGACGATTGCCATTGCCGGAACATTCGATACCAAAGGCGAGGAATACCTGTATATCAAGCAGCTTGCCGGGGAGCTTGGACTGAAGACGCTGATGATCCATACTGGTGTATTCGAGCCGGTATTTGTCCCGGAGGTATCGAACGGGGAGGTCGCCCGTGCCGCAGGCATGAGCATTGAAGAGCTTGCAGCGGGAAAAGACCGGGCCTTGGCGACAGAGGTATTGTCCAGAGGCTTGGAGCAGCTTGTTCCGCAGCTGTATAAGGAAGGCAGATTCGACGGTATTATCTCCTTCGGGGGTACGGGAGGAACTTCACTGGTCGCACCCGCGATGCGGGCCTTGCCAATCGGCGTGCCGAAGGTGCTGGTCTCGACCGTGGCGTCAGGGAACACTGCTCCTTATGTCGGCACAAGTGATATCGTGATGATTCCGTCTGTGGTGGATGTGGCAGGCCTGAATTCCATCTCGACCAAAATCTTCAGCAATGCGATGTTCGCCATCGCCGGTATGCTGAGGTTCGAGACTGCGCAGCAGCCGGAGAAGAAGCCGCTGGTGGCAGCGACCATGTTCGGCGTAACCACGCCCTGTGTGACAGAAGCGCGTAAGGTTCTGGAGGAGGCGGGCTACGAGGTGCTTGTATTTCATGCAACGGGCATCGGCGGACAGTCGATGGAGGCACTGGTCGAGGCCGGGTTCATCGAAGGGGTGCTCGATCTGACAACCACGGAGTGGGCGGATGAGATCATCGGCGGGGTTCTGAATGCGGGCCCGCACCGCCTGGAGGCCGCAGGCCGCAAGCGTATTCCGCAGGTGGTCTCGGTAGGCGCGCTGGATATGTGCAACTTCGGTACAGCGGATAGCGTGCCGGAGAAGTTCAAGGACCGCAAGTTCTACCATCATAATCCGACGGTTACGCTGATGCGGACAACCGTGGCTGAGAATGAACAGCTGGGTAAGAAGCTGGCAGAGAAGCTCAATATGGCTAAGGAGAGAACGGTCCTGATGCTGCCTCTCCAAGGCATCTCGGCTATTGATGTGGAAGGACAGCCGTTCTATGGTCCCGAGGAGGACCGGATGCTGTTCGATACCCTGCGCGGCCAGGTGGACCGCAACGTTGTTGAAGTGATCGAGCTGGACTATGCGATCAACGATCCGGCTTTTGCCCAGGCGGCGGCCCGTAAGCTGATTAATCTGATGCAGGATGCTAATTCCTGAACCATACCACAAGGAGGAAATACGTATGAATAAGCTAAGCAGAACTGAGATTATGGCGAAATTCAAGGAAGAAGTGAAGGCAGGCAAAATTCTCCTCGGTGTCGGGGCAGGCACTGGCATTACAGCCAAGAGCAGTGAAGCGGGCGGGGCGGATATGCTGATTGTCTATAATTCCGGCCGCTACAGAATGGCGGGGCGCGGTTCACTGGCCGGTCTGCTGTCCTACGGGGATGCCAACCAGATTGTCGTGGAGATGGGATCTGAAGTACTGCCTGTTGTTAAGCACACGCCGGTGTTGGCCGGGGTATGCGGGACCGACCCGTTCCGGGTGATGGAGGTCTACCTGAAGCAGCTCAAGGAGCAGGGCTTCAGCGGTGTGCAGAACTTCCCGACCGTAGGCTTGATTGACGGCGTGTTCCGGCAAAATCTGGAGGAGACCGGCATGGGCTACGGCCTGGAGGTGGAGATGATCCGCACCGCCCATGAGCTGGATCTGCTGACCACCCCGTATGTGTTCGACCCGGAGCAGGCGAGAGCGATGGCCGAAGCAGGTGCTGACATTCTGGTTGCCCATATGGGCCTGACCACCAAGGGCACGATTGGTGCTGTAACTGCGCTGACGCTGGATGACTGCGTGGAACGCATCGAGGCGATTATTGAAGCCGGACGGGCCGTGAACCCGGACATTATGATTATCTGCCACGGCGGGCCGATTGCCGAGCCGGAGGATGCAGCGTATGTGATTGAGCGGACGAAGGGCATCGACGGTTTCTTCGGCGCATCGAGCATCGAGCGTTTTGCCGCCGAGAAGGGCATCACCCAGCAGACCGAGGCGTTCAAGGCTATTCATAAATAAGAGCGTTATAGCCAACCGGCTGTACACTCTCAAAAAGCTGTCTCCAAAGCCATCAAGTGGCTGGTTGGGGCAGCTTTTTCTTTGGGAGCAGGAGCACAACTCTCACTCACATCCGGTCCGTTACCCTGCACCCGCCAAATGTAGTCGGTTTTTCGATTATATTTGACCCGTGCACGTCCCACTCGCCTAATGCGAATGTGTTCAGTTTTCTACATACATCCCGCCCATATATCAGCAGATTCATCCGTCCAAGCCTGTGGAAGATTAATTACAATTTTTCTGTCCGCAGGCCTTTATTGAACAGGGTCCGGTCCGTATAATAAGGGAGGGAAAGGAGAACCCTGCCTGGAATGAACAAAGTATGAACCAGGATTGAACATTTATTTTATGGATTTGTAGGGGGGCAAAAAATTGAATAGTCACGAACAAAACGCAAAACCGCCCAGTTTGTTTGGTAACCGCTTTCTGCAGACGATTCTATTGTCAAGCGTGCTTCTGCAGATCGGGATTTGGGTGCGGAATTTCGCCATTCTCCTGTATGTTGCGGACCGGACCAACAATGATCCCTATGCCATCTCCCTGATTAGCGTAGCGGAGTTTGCACCGATTTTTGTATTCTCGTTCATTGGCGGAACCTTTGCCGACCGGTGGCGGCCGAAGCGGACGATGATCTGGTGCGATTCCCTATCTGCTGTGTCCGTCTTCGCCGTGCTGCTGAGCATCCATTTCGGATCCTGGGAGTCCGTCTATCTGGTCGCCTTCATCTCGGCCATTCTGTCACAGTTCTCCCAGCCGTCGAGCATGAGATTGTTCAAGGTTCATGTACCTGAGGAACAGCTGCAGCAGGGCATGGCGCTTTTCCAGTCGCTGATGGCGATATTCATGGTGCTGGGACCGATGCTGGGAACCTTCGTGTACAGCACATTCGGGCTGGAGATTTCCATTGCTGTTATGGGCGTGGTATTTATTCTGTCTGCGCTGGTTCTTGTCCGCCTCCCTGAGGACCTTTCCGTCACCAAGACAGTGGCTGTTAAAGGGCAATTCCGCAAGGACTTCACCGAAGGCTTCCGCTATGTCTGGCAGAGCCGGGTGCTGCGGATGCTCGGGCTGGCGTTCGTACTGGCAGGGCTTGCCGTTGGCGTATCCCAGGCGCTGAATCTGTTCATCGTCACAGAGCGGCTGGGCAAGAATGAGGAGTTCCTGCAATATTTGCTGATGGTTAACGGGGCTGCGATGCTGATCGGGGGAGGGATTGTCGCTGCTTTTGCCAAAAAAGTCCCTCCACAGCTGCTGCTGGCCATCGGGATGGTCTCGGGCGCGATCTGCACTACGATAGTCGGCTTATCCACCAGCATTCCGCTCACGCTGACCATCCAGTTCCTGAACGGGCTGGTATTCCCGTGCATCCATATCGGGATCAGCACAATGATTCTGAAATGGTCCCATTCCACCATTGTCGGCCGGGTCAACGGGGTGCTGAATCCGATGTTCGTCGGTATGATGGTCATATCCATGTCCTTCGCCGGCGCACTAAAAAGTTCCTTCTCACTAAGCGCGATCTACGGCGGAGCCGGATTGCTGTTCCTGCTGGGGGCAATGGTCATGCTGCCGATCATGAATCAGAAGGCGCCGGAGCAGGCTGCTGCTCAATAGGCACTGAGTACACAGCTCTGGCCGATATCTCCAACCTCCGCATTGCCGGGAAGTCACTTTCCTGTGCAGGCGGAGGTTTTTGTTGTGGAGAAAAACGTACACCCCATGGATTGGAGTCTGAATGTGAAAAACCGAATACAATGTGCTGGAGAGGGGACAGGTAGTGCAAATGTATACGAAAAACCGAATACAATGCGCCCGGTGAGGGCGTGCAGGCCCAATGTGTGTGAAAAACCGAACACAATAGGACCCGAACGGAGCGTGAGGATTAAATGTATGCGGAAAACCGAACACAATCGGTCAGCCGATGGTCCGCGGTTCAAATGTAATCGAAAAACCGAACACATTGCGCGTGTGCAAGGGTGGTGAGCCGAATGTAAGTGGAAAACCGATTACATTGTACTGGACGCGAGGGTGGCGGACCAAATGTACACGGAAAACCGATTACATCACGTCAGCGCGAGTGCACTTAGTCCGAATGATGACGCCGGCCAGCAGGCGGCCGGGCGAAGGTAGACCCTACTGAATAGTGGCATAAGATGCCTGCATCATTTTCTGCATTTTCACCCTTCAGGAGGAGTTGCTCCAATATACTCGACTCAAAAAGAAAAATTATTTCTTTATTTAATTTATTTTAGGAAAAATACTTTATTTTAATGTGAATTCTGCTATACTCATTGCAAAGAGGGGGCAACAAGTCAGGAATGCTGACGCGGGAAGGGCGCTCACCTTACACTTATACTGAGGGGGAATGTTGTGTGAGAACGAACAGAAAAGGCTTCACGGTATCGTTACTGCTGTCCATGTCTATGCTGCTTGCGGCTTGCGGAGGGAATGGCAATACCAAGGATACACCGGATACGGGAAGCGCCGGGCAGACCGGAACAGGCGCAGAGGCAACGGCTGCTGCCAAGGACGTGACTCTGGAATTCTGGACCATTGCACTTCAGCCTACGTTCAATGATTACTTCAATGATCTGATTGCCAAGTATGAGGAGAGCCACCCGGGAGTGAAGGTGGAGTGGAAGGATTATCCGTATGATGCCATCTCGCAGCGCCTGTTGACCAGCACAGCCAGCGGCAAAAGCCCCGATGTCGTGAATCTTAACACTGAATTCGCCAGCCAGTTAGGCAGCAAGGGAGCGCTGCTGGATCTGAATGAATACCTGACGGATGAGCAGGCGAAGAGTTATTTTGAGGGAATCTATAATTCTACGGTGCTGGACGGCAAGGCTTATGCGCTCCCCTGGTACACAGGCACTGAGGTGCTGTTCATGAACAAAAAGCTGGTGGAACAAGCCGGCCTTGACCCGGCGAACCCGCCGCAGACCCGTGAGGAGCTGGTGGAATGGGCCCGCCAGGTACATGAGAAGACCGGAGCCGCAGGGTATGCCCAGCAGCTGGTCTCCAAGCTGTTCCCGATCGATGGTATTCCCATCCTGAATGAAGACAAGACAGCCGCTGCCTTCAATACGCCGGAAGCCGAGGCAATGATTACCCAGATGCGCGATCTGATGAAAGAAGGCGTGGTACTGAAGGAGGACGCGGATTTCAGCAAGCAGATCCAGTATTTTTCGGGTGAGCAGGTAGCTTTTCAGTTATCCGGTCCAACCTTCATTAACTTCATCAAGACCTCTGCGCCGGATGTTTACAAGAACACCATCGCTGTCCCGCTGCCGACAGGCAAGGCCAATCTGCGTCTCTCTAACTCTATGAACCTGGTCGTGCCGCAAAAGTCGAAGAACCCGAAGGAAGCGGTAGAGTTCGCCGCCTTCATTACGGACGCCGAGAACCAGACGGCCTTCTCCAAGGTCGCCAATACACTGCCGTCAAGCAAGGCCTCGATTCAGGACCCGTTCTTCACCGAATCTGACGGCTCCCTGGAAGCCGAAGCGAAGGTCGCTTCCTCACAGAGTCTGGATAAAGCTACTGATTACATGGTCGGTGTGCCAAGTGCAGCGGATATCAACTCTGCGCTGGCGCGGGGACTGCAGGAGATTCTGATGAACGGCGCAGATATCAAGGAGACGCTGAACAAGGTAGAGAAGGAAGTTAACAACATTATCAGTCAGGGCTCCTAAGCTGCTGAAGGATAATGGAGTATTTTGAAGGAGAGGGAGGTGGAGCGGGTGTACAAGGGGATTCGGTCTGAGACGTTTACCGCATGGGCTTTTATGGCACCGGGCCTGCTGTTTCTGGCGGTGTTTACCTTTTGGCCGATTATATACGGAATACCGCTCTCATTGACAGATTATTCGGTCATTGCCGAGACGAAATATGTGGGTCTGGATAACTTCACCCGGGCCTTCCAAGATCACAATTTCCTGATTTCACTATGGAACTCACTGGTGTATGTGCTGATTGTGCCGGTGATCCAGATCCTGTCGATCCTGATGGCGATTCTGGTGAACAGCAAGATTCCTGGAGTCAAAATGTTCCGCGCCGCCTACTACATCCCGGTCGTAACGTCTATGGTAGCAGTGGCGCTGATCTGGAGCTGGCTGCTCGGCAATAACGGTGTAGTCAATTATCTGCTGCTGAAGGTGGGCATTATTAGTGAGCAGGTGTCCTGGCTCTCCACGAGCAGTACGGCGCTGTATGTCCTGATGTTCATTACAATGTGGAAGGGCCTCGGCTATTACATGATGCTCTATCTGGCCGGGCTTCAGGGCATTCCGGCAGACTTGTATGAAGCTGCAAGGGTGGACGGAGCCGGGCCGGGAAGGCTGATTGTGCATGTGACGCTGCCGCTGTTGCGCCCGCATATTCTGTTCTGCACGCTAATCTCGGTCATGGGCGCAATCCGCGTGTTCGATGAGGTCTACATTCTGACCAAGGGGGGGCCGGGGACGTCCACGCTGACCTCAAGCGTCTATATTTTTCAAAAAGGGCTGGAGCAGTTCAATTTCGGCTATGCCTCGGCGCTCGGGCTGATTGTCAGTGTGCTGGTGGGGGCGCTTAGCGTGCTCGTATTCCGGCTCAACCGGAAAGGCGGGGTGAATTCCTATTGATGCCGCGTAGCTTGCGTTATCTGATTACTTATATTCTGCTGGTCCTGCTCGCCCTGTTCATGATGGGGCCGTTCCTGTGGCTGCTCAGCGTGTCGCTGATGCCGGGACGCAATGTGTTTGCGAATCCGCCGGCTATTCTGCCGACCTTCATCGCTTTTGAGAACTATGTGCAGGTGTGGAACTTCATGGATTTCCCGCGTTACATTCTGAATACGGTCGTTATTACGCTGCTTGGGGTCGTCTTCAATATCTTCCTGTCCTGTCTGACCGCGTATCCGCTGGCCGCCTTCCGGTTCAAGGGCCGGAACCTGGTGTTCACGCTGCTGATCTCGACCATGATTATTCCATCGGCTACTGCGATGATTGTGCATTATTTGACGATTCAGGCTTTTGGGCTGGGCAATACCTTCCTTGGGGTGGTTCTTCCGGCGGCGGTGTCGGTGTTCAATATCTTCCTGATGCGCCAGACCTTCCTGGGCATTCCGGCCGACATCCGGGATTCGGGTAAAATGGACGGGGCCTCCGAGCTGCGGATCTTTATCCAACTGGTGATGCCTCTCGTCAAGCCGGGGATTGCCGTCATCGGGCTGCTGGAGGTCATGGCGTTCTGGAACAACTTCCTGTGGCCGATTGTCGTCCTCGACGATCCGCAGAAGTATCCGCTCGCGGCGGCGCTCACTTATCTGAACGGGCAATTCTCTTACAACTTCGGCTGGATTGCCGCCGGAACAATGATTTCGGTGCTGCCGATCATCCTCGTGTTCCTGTTCACACAGAAGTATTATATGGAAGGAATTGCAGGAGCGATTAAAGGGTAACTAAGGAGGCATAACTCAATGGGAATTTCGTTACGGGACTGCCAGTATCTGTTCCGCGACTATTATACACAAGGCAAAGAGCTGATCGTGGACGGCCCGCAGCTGCGCTGTGAACTGGCCTCGCGGTATGCGATGAATCAGGATGCAGACGGGCTGCTTGAGGAAGGCGGCGGCATCGTGATTCTGAAGCCGGCCGGACCGGGCGTAGCCACCGCCGATAAGGGGAATGCACAGCTGATGCTGGAGTATGACGGCGGGCTTGCTGCAGACGGATACCGTCTTACGATTGGCGAGGATGCGAAGCTGGTCATTGCTGCGCCTAACCGGCGCGGGCTAAAATACGGTCTGGATGCACTGAAGCGGCTGCTTACGGTTGAGGAGGACTGTTGCCGCCTGCCGGTGGCTACGGTGGAGGATGAGCCTTCTTTTGCGGTGCGGGGCATTATTGAAGGGTTCTATGGTGTGCCATGGAGCTTCGCAGACCGGATGGATTCGGTCAGGTACATGAGTGAGCACCGGATGAACGCCTTCATGTACGCGCCGAAGGATGATCCCTATCACCGGAAGCTGTGGCGTGAGCCGTATCCGGACGATGTGTCCGCCAAGATTCATGAGCTTAAGCAGGAATGCGACAAGCAGCTGGTGGATTTCTACTATTGTATTAGTCCGGGCAATGATCTGGAATTCCGCAGCCAAGGCGACTTCGCGAAGCTGGAGGAGAAGCTTGCGGCCATGATCGCGATTGGAGTGCGGCATTTCGCACTATTAATGGATGACATTGATTATGTGCTGCAAGGTGACAACAAGCAGTTCCTGGAGCGCTCCGGGACCGCCCATGCCTATGTGACGAACCGGGTCTACGATTATCTGGCTGGTTGTCTGCCGCACTTCACCCTGGCGATGTGTCCTTCGGAATACTGGTCGTATTGGAATACGGAGTACAAGAAGGATATCCGGGAGCAGCTTCATCCTGCCGTCAAAATCTTCTGGACCGGCTACTTCGTCTTCGCCCCGGAGATCGGCCGCAGACATGCGGAGGATAACCATGGCTTTTACGGGCATGAGCTGTGGCTGTGGGACAATATTCCGGTGAACGACTGCGACAAGGACCGGCTGTTCCTTGATCCGGTGCGCGGGCGCAGCTCCCGGCTTGGTCAATTCGGGCACACCGCCGTCGTGGCGAATCCCATGAACCAGTGGGAATGCTCCAAAATCACACTCACCACCATGTCCCACTACATGTGGAACAGCGGGCGCTACATGCCGGAGCTGTCCTGGGAGCTGTCCGTGCGTGAATTCGCCGGGGAGCTGGCGGAGGAGATGATGTTCTTCTGCCGCCAGAATCTGAACAGCCGCCTGTATTCCGGCGGATACCCGGAGCTGGACGATGCGCTGGCAGAGCGCGATCTGGAGCGGCTGGATGCTTATTTCAACCGGCTGGAGCAGACGGCTGTGCGGCTGGGTGGATTGGACAATGCCAAGTTCATCGAAGAAGCTGGACCTTGGCTGCGCCGGGCGATTGCGGATGCAGTGCTGTGGCGGGCGTTGCGCAGACAGCTTGCGGACCCGCTGGAGCCGCAGGCTGCGGCAGAAGTCCGTGAATGCCTGGAGACCTGTCGCAGCTATGGTGCGCGACTCGGAAGTGATCCGGCTGTACGCGCGGCTAAGGTGCTGGGTCTGGAGCTGCCGGAGGAGACGAAGGAGACCAAGGAGGGGGACAGACATGACTAAGCTTCGTAAACTGGTCCTGGTTCCGCTGGATGAGCGGCCCTGCAATTATGAATTCCCGTATCTGCTGGCTCAGGGAACAGATTACATGGTGGAGCGTCCCCCGGCTGAGATCATGGGCCTCAAAAAACGCCCGGGTGATATAGAACAGCTCTGGTCCTGGTTCGAGGCTGCCTGTGAAGGTGCGGATGGCGCGGTGGTCGCCCTGGATACGCTGCTCTACGGCGGGATTATCCCTTCGCGGCTGCACCAGTTGAAGCCGGATGAGCTGGATGCCCGTCTGGAGCGGCTGAGGGAGATCAAGCGGCGTTATCCGCAGCTTAAGCTGTATGCGTTCCAGCTGATTATGCGCTGTCCACAGTACTCTCTGTCGGACGAGGAGCCGGATTATTATGCCGACTGGGGCCGGGAGATCTTCCGCAAGGGCTTCATCGGCCACCGGCTGGAGCTGGGCATCGCCACGGATGAGGAGATCCGCGAGCTGGCCGATATTGATCTGCGGCTTCCGTCCGCCGTGCTGCAGGATTATCTCGGCCGCAGAGCCGTTAATATTGAAGCGAACAAGCAGGCGCTGGAGCTGGTGAGTGGCGGGGTCATCGACTTCATGATTGTGCCGCAGGATGATTCAGCTCCGTATGGCCATACCGCCAAGGATCAGGAGAAGGTGCGGGCACGGATCACGGCGCTTGATCTGGAGCTTAAGGTCTATATGTATCCGGGGGCCGATGAGGTAGGCTGCACGCTGCTTGCCAGGATGCTGAACATGGCCGAAGGACGCAGGCCGCTGATCTACCCGCGATTGTCTGCTGTGCAGGGAGCGTTCGTGACGCCGCTGTTCGAGGACCGCTTTTTCTACGAGACCCTGAAGTATCAGATCCTGGCTGCTGGGGGGCTGATCGCATCCAGTGCTGCGGAGGCGGATCTGGTCCTGCTGGTCAGCACACCGGGCGAGACGATGGCAGAGGCGGTGTCGCAGCATCACGCATACTTCAGCTATGATATATACCGGAACCTGATGGAGCTGGTAGAATACGGGGAGCACTTGCTGCGGGACAAGAAGCTGCCGGTTGCTGTGGCCGATGTAGGCTATGCCAATGGCGGCGATCAGAAGCTGGTCAAAATGCTGCGTCAAAAGCACATGCTGTTCGACCTGGCGGGCTATGCCGGCTGGAATACCAGCTCCAACTCCCTCGGAACCGTGATCTCCCAGGCGATGATCTATCTGCACTGCGGGCGGACACAGGCGCATCTGAATTTTCTGGCGCTCCGCTATGCGGAGGATGTCTGCTATTGCTCGGTCGTGCGGGGTGAGCTGAGCGGCGGCCCTGTGCAGGAGATGGGCTTCGGCAAGTATGAGCTGGACGGGCCGCGCGGCCGTGTGGCTGCCCGTGTCCGGGAACGGCTAAGTGAGGAGCTGGCGGTGAGGATCGACAGCCCGGAGGGAAGCGTCAGGATTACCGACTGTTATATGCCGTGGAACCGGATGTTCGAGGTGGGCTTATCTGTGCAGTATGTGCCCTCGTGATGGCGGGCGGATGATATAAATTGGACTTCAACAATACAGATCGGGAAAACTGACGGAGGGGATTTTGGAATTGTATAAGCGATAGGAGCGGTAGCTAGTTCAATTTTATATATAATACAAGGAGAGAGGGTGGGGACCCTGAGCAAAAATATACTGGAACGCCTGCACCTCGGATTGGTTGTCTCCTGCCAGGCGCTGCCGGATGAGCCGCTGCACGGGCCGGAGATTATGGCCCGGATGGCCGTGGCGGCCGCCGAGGGCGGGGCCATCGCCATCCGGGCGAACGGGGCGGCGGATGTGCGGGCGATCAAGCAGGCGGTTACGCTGCCGGTGATCGGCATCGTGAAGCGCGATTACCCCGGTTCCGCCGTCTACATTACGCCTACACTGCGGGAGATAGAGGAGCTGCTGGAGGCCGGAGCAGATATCATTGCTTTTGACGGGACCCGGCAGAGCCGCCCGGAGGGTTGTACACTGGAGCAGATTATAGATGTGCTGAACACAAGCCCGGCCGCTTCCATGGCCGATATCTCTACGCTGGAGGAAGCGGTCTATGCCGAATCGCTGGGGGTTAGCTGTGTCTCGACCACCTTGTCAGGCTATACCCCGTATTCACGGCAGCAGGAAGGCCCGAATCTGGAGCTGCTGGAGCAGGCCGCCCAGCGGCTGAAGATTCCGGTCATTGCCGAAGGCCGGATCAGCCGGCCCGACCAGGTGGAGGCGGCGCTGGACCTGGGAGCCTACGCAGTGGTGGTAGGCTCGGCCATTACCCGGCCGCAGCTGATAACCCGGCCGTTCGCAGCAGCGGCAAGAAAAGTGAGGATGAACCGCAATGGAAATGAATGACCGGATTAACACGTATTATCCTTCCATGACCAAATCAGAGCAGAAGGTGGCCCGTTGTGTGCTGGAGCACCCGGACAATCTGATCTATCTGTCGGTCACCGAGCTGGCTGACTTCGCCGGAACGGGCGAGACTACGGTGATGCGCTTTTGCCGCAAGATCGGCTTCAAGGGCTATCAGGATTTCAAGCTGATGCTGGCCCAGGGGCTGCCGAAGCGCCAGGCCCAGCAGGATGAGCAGGGGGCAGGCGAAGGCGACTATGCCGACCATCTGTACGCTTCGATGGTGGGCGTGCTGCATTCCAGTCTGGGGATGCTGGACCGTGAGCAGCTGCAGCAGGCGGTAGATGCGCTGGATCAGGCGCGCTATGTGCAGTTCTTCGGTGTCGGTTCCTCCGGCATCAGCGCGCTTGAGGCCAAGAACCGCCTGCTGCGCATCGGGCGGCGGGTGGAGGCCAATTCCGACAGCCATATCCAGTCGATGATGGCGGTCACCATGGGTGAAGGCGACGTCGCTGTAGGCATCAGTGTATCCGGCAGCACGCTGGATACGAACGACATGCTGATGAAGGCGAAGCAGAACGGGGCCAAGGTGATTGCCATGACCAATTATGCGAAGTCACCAATCGCTTCGATTGCCGACATCGTGCTGCTGACTGCCGGGAAGGAATCGCCGCTGGAGGGCGGCTCTGTGGGGGCCAAGATCTCGCAGCTGTTCATTATTGACCTGCTCTGCCAGGGACTGGAGCGCCTGCATGGCGAAGAGACCAAGCGGATGAAGGAGCTTACCGCCCGGGCTGTTATTGACCGGATTTATTAGGGTGCGGGGAAATGAAGTAATGTTAAGTGTTGTACCGTGTAACGGTAAGGGATTGGTGTAAGCTGGGGTGCCTGTCTAAGGCAAGCGTGGGCGAATGTATGCGAAAAACCGAGTACAATGTGATGCTGGGAAGGTAAGCTGACCGGATGTATGCGAAAAACCGAATAGAATGTGCCGGTGAGTGACAGACGGGTCAAATGTGTGTGGAAAATCGAATACATTGTGATGCTGGAACGTAAGCTGACCGGATGTATATGAAAAACCGAATACATTGAGCGCGCGCGGGGATGTGTGGGCAAATGTATGCGGAAAACCGAGTATAAATCGAATGAAGAGACGGACGCAGTAGTGGAGGCGGTACGAATGCGGGAAGTCATAGGTGTGGACATCGGGGGGACAGCCATCAAGGGGCTGGTGGCCGATGAGGCGGGGACGATTCTGGCAGAAGCAGAGCGTGAAACGGAGGCCCGGCTGGGCCGGGATACGATTCTAGCCCAGCTCCATAGTCTTGTGGAGGAACTGCTCGCGGGCCATCCTGCTGTAAAGGCGCTGGGGATTGCTTCCGCAGGCCGGATCAATGCGGACTCCGGCGAGGTCGTCTATGCCACCGGTAATCTGCCCGGCTGGCAAGGGGTGCAGTTGACGCAGTGGGCGGAGGCTGCGTTCGGGCGGCCTGCGGCGGCGGATAATGATGCCAACGCCGCACTGCTCGGCGAGGCCTGGCTGGGCGCAGGGCGCGGCCGGCAGAGCCTGGTCATGCTGACCCTGGGCACCGGGGTCGGCGGGGCGAATATGGCGGCCGGGCAGCTGTTGCGCGGGGCCGCCTGGAGCGGGGGCGACTGGGGGCACAGCGTGCTGGTGCCGGACGGTCGCCTCTGTAATTGCGGAAAGCGGGGCTGCGTGGAGCAATATGTGTCCGGCCGCGCGCTGCTGCGGCTGGCGATGGAGGAGACCGGCCGCGTGTATACGCACGGCCGGGAGGTTGTGGCTGCGGCGGAGCAGGGCGACGCGGCTGCGCTGGCGGTGCTGGAGCGCTTCACTGCGGATCTGGCGCAGGTGACAGCTAATATCGGGGCGGCGGTAGACCCCGAGTTGATTATAATCGGCGGCGGCGTTATCCAGAGCCGCGCGGTCTGGTGGCCGCTGCTGGCCGGCAAGGCAGGCGGGGAGCTGGCCGGGCGGATAGTGCCGGCGGAGCTGGGCAACCGGGCCGGCTGCCTCGGCGCGGCGCGGCTGGCTCTGGAGCGGCCGCGCCGGGATAACGACTGCTGCGGCAAGGAGGAGAGGGAGCATGGCTAACGGACAGGAGAAGCGTTCGGATATAGTAATTATCGGCGGCGGCCTTGGCGGAACGGCGGCCGCGCTGGCTGCTGCCAAGGCCGGACTGCGGGTCCTTATTACGGAGGAGACAGATTGGCTGGGCGGGCAATTGACCTCGCAGGCTGTACCGCCGGATGAGCACCGCTGGATAGAGCAATCGGGCAGCACGGCCTCATACCGGGAGTTCCGCAGCAGGGTCAGGGACTATTACAGACGGAATTATCCGCTTACGGAGGCTGCGAAGAGCAACCCGAACCTTAACCCCGGCAACGGCTGGGTCAGCCGGCTGGCGCATGAGCCGAAGGTGGCGCTGGCTGTTCTCTTGGAGATGCTGGCTCCGTATGTAAACACCGGGCGGATTGAGGTGCTCTATCATACAGTGCCGGTTGCTGCGGATACGGAAGGGGATTATGTTACTGGTGTTACTGTCCGGCATGGGGCGGAGGGGAACTTGATCATACTGCGCGGGGACTATTATCTGGATGCCACGGATTGCGGTGATCTGCTGCCGCTGGCCGGAGTTGAGCATGTCAGCGGCGCTGAGTCCCGCAGCGAGACAGGGGAGCCCCATGCGCTGGAGACGGCAGATCCGCTCGATATGCAGTCCATCACCCACGTGGCAGCGGTGGACTATGTGCCGGGCGGGGATTACACCATCCCGCGACCAAGGGATTATGATTACTGGCGCGAATATGTGCCATCGTTCTCACAGTATCCGATCTTAAGCTGGTATGCTTCAGATGCTGACGATACGAGCAAGCTGAAGCAGTTCACGATGTTCCCGAATGAGCAGGGGATCGTCTCCCTCTGGGATTACCGGCGGATCGTGGACCCTGCCATCTGGAGCGAGCCGCTGAATGACGGTGAGGTTACGCTGCTGAACTGGGCGTTGAACGATTACTATGCCGGGCCCATCATTGGCGTATCACCGGAGGAACGGGAGCGCCACCTGGAGGGGGCGCGGCAGCTTACCCTCTCGCTTGTGTACTGGCTTCAGACCGAAGCGCCCCGCCTGGACGGCGGGCAGGGCTATCCGGGCGTGCGGCTGCGCGGGGATGTGCTCGGCACAGAGGATGGGCTGGCTAAGGCCCCGTATATCCGGGAATCCCGGCGCATCCGCGGCCTGTACACGATAGCCGAGCAGGATGTAAGCAAGGAGCTGCGCGGGCCGGAGGGACCGAAGCGTTATGAAGACAGCGTGGGCGTCGGCAGCTACCATCTGGACCTGCATCCCACAACCGTAAGCCAGCGGACCTTCTATATTCCGAATCATCCTTACGAGATTCCGCTGGGTGCTTTGATTCCGGTGCGGGTCAAGAACCTGCTCCCGGCCTGCAAGAACATATCCATGACCCAGATCGCGAACGGCTGCTACCGCCTGCATCCGACTGAATGGAATATCGGCGAAGCAGCGGGAACGCTCGCGGCTTATGCCATCAGGCAACAGGTAGAGCCGGCTGAGGTCAGGGAGTCGGCCGCGCATCTTGCATCGTATCAGCAGCAGCTGATCGCACTCGGCGTCCAGCTGCACTGGACCCGTGAGGAGCTGGAGCCTTAAGCGGACTCCTTCCCTATAATCGAGCCCCGCTCAGCCAATCATAATTTAGTTATCCAAGTTAAGGCGCCCCGTCAGCGAGGCGTCTTTTTTGATATTATATTCTTAGTAGAAGATGTCTGGAAGTAAGTGGATAAACGCATCTTGTTTTGTAGACACTGGCAGAAACGGAGGAAACAAGTGGAAATAATACAACTGAGATTGTGCTATTTCGCTGCTTAGGAGGAAATGTGTAAATGTAAGTGCCATTTTTCCAATTGTTATCGTATCTTGGCTCTTTTGTCTATCAGCAAGTGTAGTAAATCCAACTGCTGTCTTTCGACCAAAGTAAATAATGTTTTGGAATGAAAAATAGGCCTAGCGGGGAAGGGATAACATGCAATTACTTATTGATTGGCTGAACCGCAATCGAATATGTAAATGTGAAACCTGTAAAACGGAGCTTAATGTTTATTCATATCTTTCTGGTGAATCGCTGATTTTGTACTGTGTTGCATGTAATGAGTATTTTTACAGAGAAGATCCCAGCTCACCTATAAATAAGTATAAAGTTCCTGAAGGACTTTTAAAGCAATGGGCAATGGATCCTTATAATAGTTATTATAAAGGATTACCAATTAGTGAAGCATATGAGCCCAAGTGGATTAGATTCTTACGAAAATTATCAAGATACCGCAAACCTAATTAAAAAACAGCGGCAGTCTGAGACTTTTTGTCAAGTCTTATTCTGCCGCTGTTTTATATTGATTTTTAAATATAAATTTGTATATAAAATTCCATGTGTGTTATATACTCAATCTAGCTTTTCCCAAATAGAGAGTACATCACGAGATGAGGAGAAATGACACATGCCAATACTGAACCGGTTCAAAGGAAATACCGCTCCACCAGCCCAGGGGGCTGCTCCGCAAGCAGAGCGTAAGCTGATCGAAGCCCTGCAACAATATGTTGAGCTGGCCGAGCGTAGAGAAGAGGAGCAAGCGGGTTCATATCTATTATCCAATCAGGATGAGCTGCGGGGTCTGCTAGACCGCCTGACAGCTATGATACATAAACGTGAGGATTATTATAAGGTTCGATTGGACATGATCACCAAAGCCATTGAAATCGGCCTCTGGGAGATGGATGTCTATGAGGGAGATCCGGTGAATCCGCGCAATGAGTTCAGGTGGACCGATGAGCTGCGCCGGATGATCGGGTACACCGATGAGCATGATTTCCCCAATGTGCTGGAGAGCTGGTCCAATTGTCTTCATCCTGAAGACAAAGAGGGCGTGCTTCAGCTGTTCGCAGATCATATGCTGGACCGGACCGGCACGATTAAATATGACACTGAGTACAGGCTGAAGACGAAAGCTGGCGAGTATAAATGGTTCCAGGCAACAGGCACAACCACCCGCGCTGCGGACGGGTCACCCATCATGGTGGCAGGAGCCTTGTTCGACATTCATGACCAAAAAAACAAACAGGACGAGCTGAATGCATTAGTAGTCCGCTATGATCTGGTGAACCGCGCCCTGGTGGAAGCGCCGTGGGATATGGTGGTCATCGCAGGCGATCCGGTCAACCCGGATAATGAGTTCTGGTGGTCGGAGCAGTTCCGCAGAACGATTGGTTTTGAAGGCGAACATGATTTCCCTAACTTGCTAAGCAGCTGGAGCAACCAGCTACACCCGGATGATCTTCAGCCTACGCTGGATGCCTTCGCCAATCATCTGAATGATTACACGGGGAAGACGGACTATGATGTGAACTACCGGCTGCGCTCCAAAAACGGCGAATACCGCTGGTATCATGCAGGCGGTGAAACCGTGCGCGATGAGCATGGCGTCCCTCTAAGAGTCGCTGGCACAATCCGGGATGTTACGCATGAGATCACCAAAGAGGAGATTGTCCGGCAGGTTAATGTACAGATGGAGGGCTTGCTGGCAGCGATTAACGAGATCGTCCGCGGCATCGTGTCCGTTACCGAGCAGGCTCAGGATATGGCTGAGGTTCAGGAGCAATCCCACCAGGCGGCCATGGAGGTCAAGGCTAAGACCGGGGAGACCAAAGAGATTACCCAATTCATCAGTGAGGTCTCGAACCAGACGGGCCTGCTTGGGCTGAACGCTGCGATTGAGGCTGCCCATGCGGGCGAATACGGCCGGGGATTCTCCATTGTGGCGGGTGAGGTGAGGAAGCTCGCAGAGCACAGTAAGACAGCATCGAATAACATTGAAACTACCATGCAGCAAATGAATGAAAAAGTAGACGACATCATTACGCGGATTAACAGCATGTCCAGCCTCACTGAAGCCCAGGCCGCCCTTACTCAGCAGGTCAATGCCTCAATTGAGGATGTGAGCCGGATGTCAGAGGAGCTGCTGGGGATTCTTCGTACCTTGTAGTTTGACATTCCTCCTGAGTAGAGCTATATTTTATTTCGGTAAATTATATTTCGCGCAATTAATAGGAGGAGCTTAATCATGTCCGAATCCAATCATGCCTTCAGCCAGCCACTGGTGAAATCTCTCGCGGGGGAACGGGGGCATATTCCGATAGCAAGGGCCTTGCCGGACCTCACCCCGGAGCTTGCCGGTTATACTATAGAAGGAATTCCTTACTCCATCTACCAGTTAGTGAAGCATATGGGCTACTGGCAGGACTTTATGCTGACCCATCTGGAGGGCGGTAAGCCGCAGCCGCCTGCAAGTGTACAGGAGAGCTGGCCTGCGGAGAATACTCCGGCAGATGAGACACAGCTCCAAGAGGCGATCACCCATCTGCTGGAGGGCGTGGACAAGGCGATTGCCATCGCCCGGACTGTCCAGCTGGACGAGCCGTTAGCCCATTTTCCCGGGGAGACCAAGGGCGGGCTGCTGCGCAATATCGCCTCCCACAACTCCTATCATCTGGGAGAGATCGTTCTGCTCCGCCGTCTGCAGGGAGCGTGGCCGCCGCCAGGGGGCGGGTACCCGGCTTAAGAAGGAATGAAATATGCGCTGGGCCAAGTCTGCAATGCAAGATTGCAGGCTTTGTTTTTGTTGAGGATATATATTTTCAGAAATCATGCACGAAATGCAACAAAGTCAGGGCTAACTTGCTCAAAACACCGGAATTTGTGCAAATAATGCAACAATGTACCGCAGCCAGTAACATTTTCGAGAACAATTCTGCAAAATATGCAACAATACTGCCGGCTTTGCTGTTGTTATAAATTGTGTATAATACATGTACAACCATACATGTAACGGAGGGAATGATGAAGCGGTTCATGCGATATCCAACCCTCTTGAGAAGGCTCCAGGCAGGGCTGCCCTTTCTGTTCAGCGGAAGTATGCCGCTGCGGCGGAAGATTCTGCTAAGCAACCTGCTGATTGTCCTGCTGGCACTGGTGATTTTCATGGTCAGCATTCAGCGGATTGTCTTCAATCAGACCCTGGAACGAACCTCGGCAAGCTCTCAGCAGGAAGTGAGGCTGGTCAAGCAGTCGATGGAGACGGTGTTCCAGTCGGTCCAGAATTTCACCAAGTTCGTGCTGATTAATCAGGACACACAGAAGCTGCTCAGCAGCGATACCGGTGCCGGCAATGACGCTGCTGCACTGAAGTCGATCTACAATACACTGGCTGCCATGCTGGTGACTGAGCCGAATATTGATTCCGTTATTATTGAATCCTTGAGCGGCAATCTCTATTTCACCTCCAACCTGACCGGGGTGACCCGGGAGCGGCTTGAAGTCTATCCCAAGGCGGAGATTGATGCAGCCAGAGGCGGGGCAGTCTGGTCCGATTCGCTGACGCCTGCCTTTCTGTCGGGGATGAAGCATAAGAATATGATCAGTGTGGGCAGGGTGATTAAGAGCCTGGAAAGCGGGACTCCGCTCGGCTACATCTATGTCAACATTGATGAGCGGACGCTTGCCCGCTTCTACCATAATGAACAAAGCCCCGGGAGCGCTACGCTGGTCATTCGCGACGGGAGAATCATCTCTGCGAATGAAGCATCAAGAGTGAACCAGCCGGTCCCGGAGGCATCCCTCGCAGGCTGGGTCCAATCAGTCCAGCAAGGGACGCGGACCCAGGAGGTGGCCGGAGACCGCTATTTAGTATCCATGCAGAGTCTCGCGCCTTATGACTGGAAGGTAGTCCAACTGGTGCCGATATCGGAGCTGACCTACGGGTACTGGAAAATCGCCTTGCTGCTGGCTGCCTTCGGTCTGATCAGCATTGTGTCGGCAGTGCTTCTGTCTGTCTTGTTCGCCCGCCGGCTGACCCGGCCGCTGAGCCAGCTTAGCGAGGTGATTGTCGAAGTGGGCAGCGGGAATCTGGAGCGGCGCGCTGCTGCCGATTCTGAGGACGAGGTCGGCCGGCTGGGAGCTACCTTCAATGAAATGGTGGAGCGCATCCAGGGTCTGATGGTTCAGGTGGAGACGGAAGAGAGGACCAAACGGATGCTGGAGCTGCGGCTGCTCTATTCGCAGATCAAGCCGCATTTCCTGTACAATACACTGGACACGATCCGGTCGATGGCTGTGATGTCAGGAGCGAAGGACATCAGCAGGATGCTGAAGTCGCTGGGTGAATTCTACCGGATATCGCTTAGTAACGGGCAGGAGCTGATCACGGTAGCCCGGGAGCAGAAGCATCTGGAGAGCTACCTTTATATCCAGCAGATCCGCTTCCCTAAGCTGAATTACCGGATATCCGTCCAGCCGGGGCTGGAAGCCTGCCTCGTACCGACCATGCTGCTTCAGCCGCTGGTCGAGAATGCGATTCACCATGGCATTAGAGGGATGGCCGACGGCGGCTGGTGTGAAATTACCTGCGAAGCGGAAAGCAAGGACGGACAGCCCCTGCTTCTCTTCACAGTCCGCGATAACGGCAAAGGCATGAGCGAAGAGCAGCAGCGGCTGATCTGGTCCGGGCCTGACGCCGCGGAGAGATACAGCTTCGGACTCCTGAATATTCAGGACCGTATCCGCCTGCGCTTCGGCGGAGCGTATGGAATTTCACTTACCTCTGAGCCCGGTCACGGTGTGGAGGTGAAGCTGCGCCTGCCGCTGCTTAAGCAGACAAACGAACAGGAAGAGGGGACAGTCAGACTATGAACTCAGCACCGGTAGCCCGCGTCCTGATTGTGGATGACGAATATTATTTCAGGCAGCTGCTGATCCGTCTGGTGGATTGGGAAGCTGCCGGATTCGAGGTGGCCGCAGAAGCCGATGACGGCTCGGCCGCGCTGCAGATCATCGGGGAGCAGCCGATCGATCTCATCATTACGGATATTGAGATGCCGAATATGAACGGGCTTGATTTCATTGGGGAAGTCCGTAAGCTGAATTCGGCGGTCAAGCTGATTTTCATTACCAGCTACGATAATTTCTCTTATGCGCAGCAGGCCATATCGCTTGGAGCGGATCATTATCTGCTGAAGCCCGTGGATGAGGATGCTGTCGAACAAGCTCTGCTCACGATCCGGACACAGTTGACGGAGAAGTGGGAGGCAGAGCGCTATATCAACCGGCTCAGAATCAAAGCCGGGGATGTGCAGGAGCCGCAGGCAGGCGATGCCCGAGGGCAGAAGCGGCCGAGCAGCAGCACGGCCTTAATCGGCAAGACGATCGCTTATGTGACGGAGCATTATGCCGAGGATACGTTGTCACTCCAGAGTACGGCCAGTGCCCTGTTTGTGAACCCGAGCTATTTAAGCCATGCCTTCAAGAAGGAGACCGGCGAGTCTTTTGTGGAATATGTGACGAATGTCCGTCTTGGCGAGGCCATGAAGCTGCTCCGCCAGGGGATTTCCGGGGAGGAAGCCACGGCGCCCAAGATTGCGACGATCGCCCGCCAGGTGGGCTATAGAGATCCGTTCTATTTCAGCAAATGCTTCAAGAAACGCTACGGCATGACCCCGAATACCGTGTACAGCGGTTCCTATTCGGATACATAAAGAGCAGCTATATGCAGAGTCCGGTGTTTTGCAGCCGGGCTTTTTCGCTGATTAAATTTCGCTGTTTCAAGTTAACCCTGTGTAAATCTGCCGTTAACATGGGAACACTCCGTAAATTGAATGTTAAGTAAGCTGACACACCTAAAAATTTTACTGTTAGAACCAATATATCTCCATTCGTGCACGGCGTTTTGCTTGTTAAGATGATACCTGTAAGTCTAAACCCGAAATATTGAAAGGTGGTCCAACAAAAATGTTCGGAAAAAAGCTTGGGGCAGTTGCAGCATCCATCGCACTCAGCAGTGTAGTGCTTAGTGCTTGCGGAGGAGCCAATGGTAACGAAGGGGCAACTCAGAATCAGGATGCGAAGCCGGCGGAAGGCAAGGAATCTGTCTCCTTATGGATGTTCGATGCAGATCCGATGTATCAGGCTGCTGCCGAGGCTACCGCAGCGGAGGTCGGCGTGGATTTGAATTACGAGTACATACAGGACGAGACCTACAAGACCAAGATCAGTGTTGCGCTGGCCGCCAATGAGCTCCCGGATGTCTTCCAGCAGCATGCCGGGAAGTCCTACCGGACCCCTGTGCTGCAATCGAAAACGGTAGCCCCGCTGAACGATACCCTAGATTCCACGGGACTTGGCGCGAAATTTCTGGACAACCAGCTGGTGAAGGAGGAAGACGGCAATATCTATTCCGTACCTTCCAATATCAGTACAACCCTGGTCTTCTACTATAACAAAAAGCTGATGAGCGATCTCGGCGCTACGCCTCCGGCAACCTGGGACGATCTTCAGGCGCTTGTAACCAAGGCCGAAGCTAAAGGAATCATCCCGATCGCCCTCGGCGGCAAGGAAAGATGGCAGGGCGATCTGCTGTACAACATGCTCGTAGCCCGTCAGGACGTTAACGCCTTCGACAATGCGATTAAGGGTGATGCGAAGTTTACGGATGCCCCGTTTGTAGATGCGGCTAAGCAGGTAGCCACGCTGGTAAGCAGCAATGCCTTCCAGAAGGGCTTCCTCGGCTCGGCTTACCTGGATGCCCAGGAGCTGTTCAAGAACGATAAGGCGCTGATCTGGATTGACGGCAGCTTCAACTTCGGCGCACTGTCCACGGCTATGGGCGATAATCTGGGTTATATCGCATTCCCGAAGACGGGTGCAGAGGATGTCTACAGTGCAACGATCGGCTTCCAGAACTCGGCGGCGCCTTACTCCTTGTTCGTGAACAACAGCTCCAAGCACCTGGACAAAGCCAAGGAATTCGCCATTAAGCTGTCCCTTAAGCTCAATGATGAGTTCGTTCGCAAAGGCCTGCCGGGATATGCGGCCAGTGAAGTGAAGTCGGAGTCGCAGAATGAGCAGCTCTCCGCTTATGCTTCCGATATCGGCAAAACGGCCAAAACCCAGGCGATGTGGTTCGGGCTGCTGTCGGCTGATACAGGTCAGGAATACCGCGATGTGACACAGCAGCTCTATGGCGGCAATCTGACGCCTGAGGAATACACCGCCCAGCTGGAAACCTTGCTCCGTTCGGCAGAGTAGGACACGCTTTACAAATATAATAGGGGAAAGGCGATGCTGTCTCTTGGACCGCATCGCTTTTCTGCACTCTGATAGGTGGTTAGTGATGGAAAGAGCGCTCTCGGATAAGAAATTAATCGCATTGTTTCTGGTGCCTGGCTTAACGGTGTTCCTGGTCTTCTATTTCGTGCCGATCCTTATGACGGCGTATTACAGCTTCCAGGAGTGGGACGGAATTAACCCGATGGCCTTCGTGGGACTGGACAATTACACCAAGATGTTCACCGCAGATAAAAGCTTCTGGCAGGCGGTATGGAACAGTGTGGCCTTCCTGCTGACAGGCGTGTTCGTGCAGCTTCCGCTCTCGTTCGGCCTGGCGCTGCTGGTCTCCCGTAAGATGAAGGGACGCAAATGGTTCCGCAATATTTACTTTTTCCCGGTGGTCATGTCAACGACGATGGTCAGTCTGCTGTGGGTCAAAATTTACGATCCGAACATCGGGATGCTGAACACGCTGCTGGAGGCTGCTCACCTGGGCAGCTGGGCCCAAGCATGGCTTGGAGATACCAAGACGGCACTCTTGTCTGTTCTGATCGTAACAACCTGGCATTATGTAGGCTATAACATGCTGATCCTGTTCGCAGGTATCCAGGGCATCTCGGAGCAGTATTATGAGGCCGCGAAGCTGGACGGAGCCGTCGGCTGGAAGGCCGTCCGTTATATCACGCTTCCGTTATTGTCTGATGTGCTGCGGATCTGTATCGTGCTGAACGTGATCTACGCGCTGAAGACCTTTGAAAGTGTGTATGTGATGACCAACGGCGGACCGCTGCATTCCACGACAATGATAGCCTTGAAAATGTTCCAGGAAGCCTTCCTGAAGCAGAACTTCGGCTACGGCAGCGCGCTGGCTGTGTTCATGGTGCTGGAGTGCCTGGTCATTGCCTGGGCGCTGAATAAAGTGCTGACCCGTGAAAAAATCGAATATTAAGGAGGACCGGACATGCTGAAGAGTACCAAAAACACAGGCGTCTATCTATTGATGAGCCTCATTGCCGTCCTCCAGTTGTTCCCGCTCTATTGGCTTGTGGTAAGTGCATTTAAGGATAATTCGGAGATTATCGGCGGAGTGGTCTGGGCGCTGCCCAGTAAATGGCGGTTCAGTAATTTCTCAGAGGCCTGGGTAAGCGCCAAGGTCAATCAATACTTTTTCAACAGTGTGTCAGTTACGCTGATTACCCTCTTTTTCGTACTGCTGTTTGCTTCGATGATGGCTTACGCGCTGACACGGATGAAATTCAAATATAACGGACTGATTCTGTTCATTCTGCTCATGGGGGTCATGGTGCCGATTCATGCCACGCTGATCCCGCTGTTCATGATCCTGAAGAATCTCGGCATTCTCAGCTCGCGGCTGTCCATTATCCTGCCATACATCGCTGTGAATCTGCCGATTGGCGTCTACATGCTGTCGGCGTTCCTGCGGAGCATGCCGAAGGAGCTGGAGGAGGCCGCGTTCATCGACGGCTGCGGGGTGGTGAAGTCCTTCTTCAAGGTCGTGCTGCCGCTGCTGAAGCCGCCGCTGGCCTCAGTAGCGATCTTCGTGTTCCTCGCCGTGTGGAATGAGCTGCTGATGGCGGCAACCTTCATTCAGAAAGAGACTCTGCGGACGCTGCCACTCGGGTTGATGAACTTCAGCGGCCAGTATAGTATTAGCTGGGGACCGCTGGCCGCAGCGATGGTGATCTCCACGTTGCCGATTCTGCTCGCTTATGTGCTGTTCAGCGAACAGATGGAGAAGAGCTTCACCGCTGGCGCAATTCTGAAATGAAGAGACGGAAGAAGGGGGAACAAGATGATGGAAACGGCAGCAAGCCGTAACCTATGCAAAATCGTGATTATTGCTACCTCGGATGTTCATGGCAATCTGTGGGGCTACCGTTATGAAGACGGACTCGATACAGCAAATGACGGACTAGCCAGAGTAGCCGCATATGTCCGGGAGCTTAGAGAGAGCGGGACAGAGATTCTGCTGATCGATAACGGTGACGTATTCCAGGGAAATATGCTGACTGACGATGTCTACAATAAACGGCCGGAGGACAGGCATCCGGTCGCGGCAGCACTGAATGCCATGGGCTATGCCGCACTGACCCTGGGCAACCATGAGTTTAACTTCGGTCTTGGCCTGATTGAGCGGATCAGGCAGGAGCTGAGCTTCCCGGTGCTTGCGGCAAATGTCTGGGATGCGGAAGGCAGACCGTTTACAGAGCCGTATGTGATCATTGAGCAGCACGGCATCCGGATTGCGGTCATCGGACTGACGAATCCCAATGTTCCGCGCTGGGATGGAAGCAAGGTTGAGAGCTTAAGATTCGGACATATGGCCGAAACTGCGCAGGCGGTTGCCGCCTCGCTCCGCGCGGAAGGGAAAGCGGACGTGATAGTGATTAGCGCCCATGCGGGCATGGTCGCAGAATTCGATGAAGAGGGCGGCTCGGATGCTGCAGGACGGATTGCGGAGCTTGTTCCAGAAGCCGATGTGCTGCTGGTCGGCCACATGCATATTACCGTGAACCAGCGTATCGGGAATACCGTCATTGGAGGGCCGCGGGACCGGGGGCGGGAGGTCGTCCGCTTCGATCTGACGCTGGAGTTGGACGGCGGCCAGCCCAAGGTCGTGAACCGTGAGGTTACGGTGGTAGATATGAGCGGCTGGGAGCCGGACCCGGAATTCCGCAGTCTGGTTACAGAGGCACATGAAGAGACTCTCCGGTTCATTGCCGAAGGCGGCGCAGGCTCTTCAGTAGAAGGAGAGGGCGGCATTCTGGGGTATGCGGCTGCGGATTTCCAGCCTGAAGAGACGGCCGGTCTGCCGGCGGGACGGGTGCAGGCTACGGCGGTCATTACCTTGATCCAGCGGGCCATGCTGGAGGCCAGCGGAGCGGATGTTGCCGCTACAAGCCTGTTCAACGACAAGGCCGATCTGAAGCAGGGACCGCTGACGTATGCCGATGTCTACCGCATTTATCCTTTTGACAATGTGCTCTATGTCGTTACGGTCACCGGCAAGGAGCTGAAGGCTTATATGGAAGCTTCCGCTGCCCATTTCCGGCAGTGGCAGCCGGGAGACACGAATATCGCCGCCGATCCTGAGGTGCCGAGCTATCTCTACGATATGTTCGCCGGGATCGAATATCAGATTGATATCTCCCAGCCTGCCGGACGGCGGATCATTCATCTAAAATACAAGGGCAGACCGCTTGCGGATACGGACGAGTTACAGCTTGCCGTCAACAATTACCGCTACAGCAGCCTGCTGAAGGCCTCAGGACTGGTCAGCGCCGTCAAGCATTGGGAGTCGGACTGCAGCGTCCGCGATATGCTGGTGCATTACATCCGGGAGCGCCAGACGATCGCACCGGAGGTAGATCAGAACTGGTCTATTGTAGGGATGGATTGAAATAGTAGATTAGAGAGTCTGCAATGCTAGATTGCAGGCTTTTTTATTTTTTCTATAAAATGATGCCATTTTTAACTTTATACAGCATAAACATTCATTGACAGTTCGGGAGCGGGTGGACGATAATTTAGTAGATTCATAGTGTAAATTATGGAAACCGGAGCTAACCAATCTTCAAGGAGGCGGGTATGGAAGCAACCTATGATCTGTTTACCCTCAAGACACAGTGCATGACCTTTCTTAATTATGCTTATCTCGGTATAGACAAGACCACCCGCAAAGCTTTTGTGGTTGATCCGTCCTGGGATGTATCGCAGCTGATTCAGATTCTGGAGGGGCATGGGGCTTCCCTGGCGGCTGTACTGCTGACCCATTCTCATTTTGACCATACCAATATGGTGAGCAAGCTGGAAATGCTCTATCGTCCCGCAGTCTATATATCCAGAACAGAAGCGGATTATTACAAATACAGGTGTGCACGGCTCCGGACGATCGGGGACATGGACCGGATTTGCATCGGCGATACCGAGATCACCTGTCTGGTGACGCCGGGGCATACCCGGGGGAGTACCTGCTACTGGAGCGGGAATAATCTGTTCTCGGGGGATACCGTGTTCATTGAAGGCTGCGGACTGTGTGACAGCGACGGGGGATCGGCGGAGGATATGTATTACAGCCTGCACCGGCTGATCCGGCTGCTGCCGGCTCATGTGAAGGTGTTCCCGGGCCACTCCTTCGGCGATCCCCCGGGCAAGGAGATGAGTTATCTATATAAGAGCAATCTCTATTTCCAGATTGACGACATCAATCATTTCGTGAAATACCGGAACCGGAAGAACAATACGCGAATCTTCGATTTCAAATAGGATAGAGATGAGAAGGAGGCAGTGTAGATGAGGGCTTATTTATTCCCCGGGCAGGGCGCTCAGTTCATCGGTATGGGGGCCACTCTGTTCCAGGAGTTCCCTGAATATACCGCAATTGCTGACCGGGTATTGGGCTATTCTATTGAGGAATTGTGTCTGAGGGACATCAACAAGCAATTGGATAATACCGCTTATACACAGCCAGCCCTCTATGTGGTTAATGCATTGTCCTACCTGAAGGAGGTCCGGCAATCCGGGTCAGTACCAGATTTCGTAGCCGGGCACAGCTTGGGCGAATACAGCGCATTGTATGCGGCGGGGGTGTTCGATTTCGAGACCGGACTGAGGATTGTTCACCAAAGAGGCGCGCTGATGAGCATGGCAACCGGCGGCAGCATGGCCGCTGTCATCGGACTGCGGGCGGAAGACATCCTGCGGATTCTGGCGGAACACCGTCTGGACAAGCTGGATATAGCCAACCTGAATACGCCTAAGCAGATTGTCCTCTCCGGACTTGCGGAGGACGTGGAAGCCGCCAAGGCCGTCTTCGAGCAGAACGGTGCTGCAGCTTATGTCATTCTGAATGTCAGCGGAGCCTTCCATTCGCGCTACATGCGCGCTTCGGCGGTCCAGTTCCGGGAGTATCTTAACCAGTTCATGTTCGCCCCGCCGTCCATTCCGGTCATTGCCAACCTGACCGCACGTCCCTATGCCAGTAATGATGCTGTGCATTATATGACCGAGCAGATGACCAGCAGTGTCAAGTGGATCGAATCCGTCCGCTACCTCATGGGCAGACATTCCGGTATAGAGCTGATCCAGATCGGTCCGGGACATGTCATCGAGGGCATGGTCAGCAAAATCAAACGGGAAACAGAGCCGCTGGACGCGGCCTGGATCATAGAAGGGAAGTGAACTGACAACGATGCAACCTACAGCCTTCAATGGTCAATACCCAACCTATCTCACGGAGACAGTAAGAACAATGAGCCTGGAGCTGGGGAGCAAGGAAGAACCATACCGGCTGAAACTAAGCGTAGTCTCGCTGCAGCCGGAAGGTGAGCCGCTAGAGTATCTGAGCAGCGAAGAGAAGGAGACGTATTTCGGCTTCCAGTATCCAAGAAGACGGAACAGCTATTTGCTCGGGAAGCTGGCGGCTAAGACCGCTGTGGCAGAGGAAGGCGAAGATCTGTCCGGAATTCAGATCGAACACGGAATTCTATGTCAGCCACTGGTGGCCGGAAGGAGCAGGAAGGTTACGATTACCCATTGCGATTCGCTGGGGGCAGCGGTCGGTTATGATCCTCGCCTGCTGGCGGGCGTGGACATGGAGCTGGTGGATGAGAAGGCGGCGGAAGCAATCCGGAGAATTACAAGCAGGGAGGAAGAGGCGCTGTTGCCGGAGCTGGCAGCATCGGCTGCACTGACGCTGCTCTGGACAGCCAAGGAGGCGATGTCGAAGGTGATTCAGACCGGGTTCACGGTTCCTACCGAGCTGTTCGAGATTAAGGCATGTACCTTTATCGGCAGGGCAGTGATCAGCCAGTTCAGGAATTTCCCGCAATTCCAAGCGGTCTCCATCCTGCGGAAGGAATATGTATATACACTTGTGCTGCCTGCCAAGGTCATAAGCGGTTCTGCAGAAGCCCGGCTGCTGCAAGGTCTGCAGGAGCTGCTGCCGGACGGGGCGGGGTGAAGCTTATTCACCCCATATTGGTGTGCCCAGAGATTCCAGGGTTTCTACAGCTTCATGAACCGGGAGATTCGCCATCCCGAACTCATGATGCACAATATCCTTAATCTCCTGAATGGATTGCAGCTTCATCTGCTCCTGGCTCTCCTGATAGCGGATGGTGAACGTATTATTGACAATCGACAGCGAGCGCTGCCGGTCCGGCTGCCACAGATAGACCCGCAGGATGGTGGTGAACAGACGCTGCGGCTCATTGCTCCAATGAATCAGCTTATGTACTTCCGGCAAGCCTGCACGCTCATAGGGACGGAATACCCAGTGATGCTGTTCCTTGCCGGTAATACCGTGCACCAGATGGAATTTCAGCTTATTGTTGGGGTCAGGATATCCCTTAATTTGGGATTGGTGAATCGTAAGCTCATGGTTCCGGGAGATCTCCATCGGATAATAAGAGGGATGCCCCAGCGATACATCCGTATAATAGAGCCGGTCTGAGAGCCTCACAATTGTCGCCAGATGCGAAGCATATTTGATAGGATATGCCTCAAAGCCAAGCTCCTGCAGCAGCTTGCAGAAATAATAATTGCCCGTGTGGCACACGCCTGAGTAATCGAATCTGTACATATGATCCATATAGACTTCCGGCGGGGGAAGGTAGAACTGCTGTTCCTCGAAGTTTTTAAGATAATGCAGCTTGGAAATATTCTCAAAAGCCAGACGGGTCATCCGCGACCTGACTAATTGTTGCAGATAGTCCAGGCCGGTCGGCTGCACATCCATGCCTATCCGCTTCAGGTACATCACAGCCCATGCTGAAGGAGTCCCCATCCGTTTATCCTCGCTTATATTTAGCAATGACCAGAGACGCATTCTGTCCGCCCATGCCGAAGGAATTGGTAAGGGCTGTCTCTATGTCCGCAGGTTTCGCTATATTGGGAGTATAGTTGAGGTCACACTGGGGATCAGGGGTTCTGTAATTTATTGTCGGCGGAATGAACCCGTTATTCAGGCTGAGAATGGTAACCAGCGTCTCCATAGCCCCGGCGGCTGTCATCAGATGGCCATGCATCGACTTGGTGGAGCTGATATCCAGTTGCCCGGAGAGGCTGCCGAAGACCGCCTTGACCGCTTCGGTCTCATGCTTGTCGTTCTTGGGTGTTCCGGTTCCATGGGCGTTGATATAGCCGATAGCGTCCAGCGGCACCCCGGCATCCTCTATAGCCCGCCTCATGGACAGAATCATCCCCAGGGAAGACTCATGCGGGTCTGTGATGGAATAGCCGTCCAGCGAGCTGCCGTATCCCTGTATCTCCGCATAGATTGGCGCTTGTCTGCGCAGCGCATCCTCTTCCCGCTCCAGAAGGAACAGAACCGAGCCCTCCCCGATCGTAAAGCCGTTCCTGTTCAGATCAAACGGGGAGCAATTCTCCCGGCAATCCGCCTTCGTAGGCTCCAGTGCACCGAGCCGGCAGAGTCGGGCCAGGGACATCGGGTCCAGCTTGGAGGAGACTCCTCCGGTAATCACCGCATCGGCATCCCCCGATCTTAGCGTAAGCATGGCGTCGCCAATCGCCTGGGCGGAAGCAGCACAGGTGCCGAAATTCGCTATGCACGGACCCCCTATGCCGAAATCACGGGCCGCATGATAGAACATATACGATGGATGATTGGCGAGCAGCGTCTCCAGCTCCATCTTTGCTGAGGCAGGCCGCTCTTCATTAACATAGGCGTACAGATACTGGAGGTCTTCAGGGGTGGAGGTATTGGGGTCAGTGCCCACCATCAAGCTGATGCGTTCGGGAGCATAGAACCTTCCCGGGCTGCTGGTGTCCAGCAGATCCTTCACGCAGGAATAGAACAGCTTGAAGATCAGATTGCCGGATACGGGGTACTGAATCCCGTTCAGCTCTTGATCGTCAATCATAGCGGCATGCTTAACGGGCAGACTGCCCACCTGATACCGTTCAATCGGCCTGATCCCTGAATGACCCGCCTTCAGATTGGCCGTAATGGATTCCAGATGATTACCCAGAGGGGTAATAGCGCTTATTCCGGTCACTACAATTTTGCTTCTCATCGCGAGTGGTTGTCCCCTTTCTCAAGAATGACAGCACTGTAGGCCCCGCCCGGTCCTGCACTGTTCACTATAGTCCGTCCAATCTCCATGGCCGCATTCTGCGGGCGAACCCATTCAACCCGGCTGTCAGAGGGCGCAGATTCGTGGTTCAGCGGCACAGCGGTTTGACTGGCCAGCGATTGCACCGCGAGGATCACATCCAAGAGACCGGATACAGGGCCGAGATATCCCAAATATCCCTTCAATGCAGACGCCCTTACGCTGGAATGGTTCCACACGGAACAGATGCCCTCAAGCTCAGCTTCATCCCAGGCCGTAATAGACGGTGCATTGCACATGATCAGATCAATCTCATCCGGCGTAAGCCTTGTACGCTCTAGTGCCCGTTCAAGGGTCTTGGTGAAGCCTAGCCCCGGTAATGCGAAGTATGTGTCGCCTGGAACGGTGAGGCTTGCTCCGCCCCGGATTCTGGCCAGAACAGGGTGGCCGTTGCTTAAGGCGACCTCTTCCCTTTCCAGGAAAATGGCACCTGCGCCTTCGCTCAGCAGTGTACCTGAAGATTGTGGGCTGAAAGGGGTGACTAGCTCATCCGTGCCATCATCGGGGGATGCGCTTCGGATCAATCCTGTCTCCAGCCACCATCTGAATTCATGGGCGCTGAAGGGGCTGAAGGAGGCCGAGACGATGGCCTGGTCGATTTGTCCGGTCTCGATGGCCCTTGCCGCAGACAGGAGGGCGGTTACGCCTCCGCAATCGCTGTTGCAGTACAAGTTGCCCGGACCGTGCGCTCCGGTGATTTTGGCAATGAAGTGGGAGGGAACCGTGGTTAATTGCTTCACGCCGCTAAGCGGCGGAATCCGGTGCAGCTGATCGCCCAGCCGTGAAAAATCCATTGCTTCGTCTCCGCTGCTGCAGATCGAGCGAATGACCTGCAGCGTGTCCGGGTCCAGATTCACCGGATGATTGGCCACGTAGACCGCACAATTCATGGCGGTATTCTCCAGGCTTGGCATCAGCCCATAGTCATTCAGCATCTGATAGGCTGCCTTCATCGACATCTTGTTGTATCTCAGCATCATGTTCGAGCCGGAGATGCCTAAATCTCTGATACTGAAATCCGGGATTTCTCCTGCGGTGGAGCATCTGCAGGCGGATGCATCGAATTGAGTAATGGTGCTGTAAGCGGTCCTGCCTTGAAGCATGGCTTCATGGACCTCCCCGGGCGTATGGCCGAGCGGAGTGACACAGCCCATAGCGGATATGACAACGGATGGATTCATGGGATTATACAACTCCTGACGTTGCTTGATGGGATTCGGATAGCCAGTACCGGTCATACCAGTCGACGGTTTGCCGGATGCCTTCCTCCAGCGGAGTGTCTGCTGACCAATGAAGCACCGTCCTGGCCCGCTCAGGGGAGAGATGCTGGTGCAGAATTTCACTGCCGGTATGCACCTCATAATGCGGCTCGATATGCTCCAGATTCATCGTACGCTGAATAAGCGAGGTAACCTTCTGAATATCCCACAGCTTGCCGGTCCCGAAGTTGAAGATATGCTCCACGCCATGATGCGCATCATAATGGTACATCGCCATATAAGCCTGGACCAAATCCTCGATGTAGAGGAAATCTCTCATGTAGATACCGTCTGAAGGGATGCGGATTACAGGCTGAAGCCTGCTGTAGAGCCGCTGGATGGTTCCGGGAATAAGCCTGCGGAAGTTGAGGTCGCCTCCTCCGTAAATATTGCCGAAGCGCCCGACCACAACAGGCAGGCTGAAGCTGTGCCTATAGCTCTGGGAGATCAGATCGGAACAGGATTTCGACGCGTCATAAGGATTCCTGCCCTGAATGGGCATCGCTTCATCATAGGGGAGAATGGGGCTGTCACCGTATACCTTGTCACTGGAGGCAACGATGATCTTAGAGATCTGGTCCCGGTGAATCCGGCAGACCTCCAGCAGATTGTACGTGCCTTTCACATTCGTCTCGAAGGTCTGCCAGGGAATCTGGTAAGCGAGGTCCTGCATGGATACGGCGGCCAGATGAAAGACGGTGTTAATCCTTCCGTCCGTGATAGCGCGTTCAATCAGGTGGTAGTCGGCAATTGAACCGTAGTAGCAGCGGATATGCTTGTCCAGACCCATTCGGGCAAACGGGCTGCGCGGATTAAGCTCACTCAGAATAGAGGTTAGTTCAGCACCTTGTTCGAGCAAATGATGAGTGAGCCATGTCCCTACGAAACCGGATGCGCCTGTCACCAGCGCGCGGCAGTCTGATAAAGCGCTCTTCATTGACATAACCTCCCAAAAATCGATTGAAAGATTGCTAGGTTATTCCATCCATTTTTGCCGATAATAACTCACAATGAGAATAAATACAATAGCAAATGACTCTATTTTATAGCTTTCACGGCGAAAAAAATCATTGCTATTAATAGAAAAATATGTATACAATAACAAAGAAATCTATTCTCTCGCGGAGGTGCGTTATGGATCAAACCATTTACAGCAAAGTGAAAAAATTGTTGCAGGATGTACTTGATCTTCCGGAGGCTCGAATCTTGCCGAATACTTATCTGTACAAGGATTTACACCTGGAAAGCGCAGAGACTCTGGAATTAACGTTCATGCTTGAACAGGAATTTGGCATCAAGATTGACAGCCAGGAATTCTGGAATTTGCCCAATGTGATTGCCAACCGGGGAATGTTCGCCGGCGGCCGGCTGTCTTCCGAGGCCGTGTCGTCTGTGAAGCAATATTTCACCGTATCGGATGAGGACCTTACGGGCATTGCCAGTCCCTATGATCTGTTCAATTATTTGACTGTAGAGAATATGGTTGATTTCGTATCCGCCAAGTTAGAGAAATCGGAGCATAGGGTGTGACCGGGCGTGAACATTGATTTCTCAGGCAAAGTGGTCGTTATTACCGGCGGGAGCAGAGGCATCGGGCGGGGGCTGGTGAAGCATTTCGCACGGGCCAATGCTACCGTATATTTCACCTATCTATCGAGTGAGGACCTGGCGGCAGCTGTTGTTCAAGAGTGCAGGGAGCAATACGCGGCGGATGTCACCGGGCTTAGAGTAGACGGCAGATCCAAGTCAGATGTGGAGAGCTTCCTGGATACGGTCTGGAAGAATCACAAGCGGATCGATGTTGTGGTGAACAACGCTGCCTGGATTCCAAGAGGCTTATTTCTCCAGATGAGCGGGCAGGATTGGAGCGAGGGGATCAACGCCAACCTGAATTCTGTCATTGCCTTCTGCTCCTCGGCGATCAAATATATGATTCTGAACAAATCGGGATCAATCATCAATATTTCCTCCCGTTCAGCTCTGCAGCCCGGACGGGGACAAGCCGTGTACTCGGCGACCAAAGGCGCCATTGAATCGTTAACGAAGGTTCTGGCGCTGGAATACGGCGCTTATAACATCCGTGTGAACACCATTGCGCCCGGGTTAATCGAAACCGATGTCGCCGGTACGATGCAGACAGAGCTGAAGAAGAAGATTATGGAGCGCACGCCGCTGGGAAGAATCGGAACAGCAGACGACATCGGCAGCGCAGCGCTTTTCCTGGCCAGTGATTATGCCTCATACATTACAGGCACCCAATTGCTGGTGACCGGAGGAAGACACTTGGATTAACTTTGGCGGGTAAGGGATGTGAAGCTGCTTGCGGTATATGCAATTGGTATCTTTTACAAGAGTAAGCACCAGCGAAGCGGAGGCCTGCCAGGTTCTTCAGCCCCGTGAGGATGTGTTTGAAGCTGAATTGGATACAGGGCTGACCGTGCCATTCTATGTTCTGCTTGAATCTGTATTCCAGACCGCAGGCAGGCTTGCCCGCGAAGTGACGCATAACCGGTACGGCGCCGGAATTGTGAGCTTTAGTAATTTTGTGTTTGCCAGACCTGTATTTCAGGATGAGCAGGTGACCTATTATGCCCGGCTGCTGTCAGTAAACGAAGAGATCCGCAGCTTCTTCTTCCGGGTTACCATTTCTGCCGGGGGAGAGATCATCGTTCCTGACGGCAGATTAATTACGAAGCAGGAGAACGTAATCTCTACACATAGCTTGAACAACAACACGAGGCTGTCAGCTGAAGACGGAATGAATCTGCTGAACGTTGAGGGGGCGAGCGGACGTGTGGATATGGATTTTTAATATTACAGTGATGTCATTATTTCTGGTGCCGGGAATTCTCGCTGTTTATTTTATACTGGAGAGACAGCGGTCCCGCAAGGCATTGGCTGCTCTTGCACCTTATTATCCTAATGTTACCGTGCTGCTTCCCTTTCGGGGTCTGGACTATAACTTTGAATCCACCCTGCAGAGTCTTGCGGATCAGAAGTACGCCGGGAATTACGAGGTGCTCGCGGTGACCTCCGAGGAGAATGGAAGGGGGGAAGCGCTGGTACACCAATATGCGGCACGCTCCCCGCTGATTCAGCTGGTGAAAGCCTCTCATTCCGAGGTATCCCAATACCGGAGTGATAAAGTGAATAATCTGTTAACCGGCATCGCACACGCATCCAAGGAGACCGAAATCTATCTGTTTATTGATTCGGATATCGTGCCCCAGGCGACCTGGATTGAGCAAATGGTGCAGCCCTTGCAGTCAGACCATGTCGGGCTGACCAGCGGGAGCGCGTGGATTGTATCCAAGAGCAGAAGTGTCATGGCGCTGGCGGCAAGATACTGGGATTTCCTGGCGACCACGATGATTACGTTTCCGGTGACCCGCTTTGCACGGGGGTTCTCGTTTGGGATACGGGCCAAGGTGTTTGAGCAGATTGGAATGAAGTCCATCTGGTCGGAAGCCTTCCATGACAATTTCACGATATCGGATGTCGTAAGGAGAGCAGGATACAGCATTCAATACGTTCCTGACTGCTTAGTGCCGGAGCATTTCGATATCCACGGCTTCGCCTGGGTGAAGTGGGTGAAGCGTCAGGCTCTGAATACCAAGGTGAATTACAAGCGGCTCTGGGCGTTTGGCTTCTTTCTGGTGACGATGCCGCGGTTACTGGGAGCGGTCCTGTTCCTGGTTGCCCTCGGATTCGCTTTAACCGGCAGCATTCCTTCCTTGCTGGAAATATTTCTGTATTGGCCGTTATTGCATATTGCCGGAGCGACCATCGTAGTGGCTGCCGTATCCCGGGACGCTTCTCAGATTCAGGATTACCGCCCGTCTGTTATCCGTACAGCGGGGCTTGTCCTGTCTTCCTTCGTGTCTGTGCTGTATTGCATAAGCTCGCTGTGGGCCGTAATTTCCAACAAAATGGAATGGAGAAACCTCGTATATCATCAGAAGACTCCATTCACTACGGTGGTCACCGGAGAAAGGGGGAGCAAGCATGACCCTGGACAATGAGGCTTATTCGGTCATCCATAAACGGATCTATTTCAAGAACACCGACGCCGGCGGAGTGGTCTACTTCGGCAATGTATGTGAGTTTATCGAAGCCGGCTGTACCGAGTGGCTGCGGATGCACGCGCTTTCGCTGAAGGAGATGCTTGATCAGCATCACATTTTTTTTGTAATGAAAAAAGTTGAAATTGACTTTCTGCACCCTGTCTACTATGACGAGAGCATTGAGATCAGGACCTCTGTGAAGAGGATTATGCACTATTGGATTGATTTCCACACCGAGATCCGGGTGAATGGAGATACGCGGTATGTTGCCGGGAACCGGATGGTTCCCGTCGATCTGTTGACCAAGAAGCCTGCCGCCATTCCTGAGGAAGTATACGCCGCCGTCAAAGGAGTCTGCAGAGTATGAGATATATCTTCGTTGATGAAATCACCGGCATGACGGGAGACTCTATCTCCGGCAAGAAATATATTTCCTTGAATGAAGATATCTTCAGGGACCACTTTCCCGGACAGCCTGTGCTGCCGGCAGCGCTGATTACAGAGTCGGTCATCCAGTTATCCCGAATCTTCACATGGATCAGCAGCGGATACACCCGCTCGCTCATCCCCGTGACCTTTGAACGGCTGAAATTTCTGCGGATGGTGGCGCCCCCAAGCATTATGGGGATCGGGCTTACCTTCGAGGATACCGGCGGCGGGGAGAACCTGAAGGGAAGAGCCAGAATTCTGTGCGGGGATGGAGAGCTTGTCTGTGAAGGCTCTATTCTCTTCAAGCAGGTCAGCTTCGAGGCGCTTCACCGGGAAGAATCTTGTAAATCGCTGGTGGGGATTCTAACCCGTAATCTATGATTCTCAGATTTGAAAATTCAGTTCAGGTGCGAACCGCCTGTGACCAGCAGATCCGCTCCGGTAATGAAGCTTGCCGCTTCGCTCCCCAGAAAAGCCGCAGCATGACACACATCCAGGGCATTGCCTGCCCGCTGTAACGGTATCTTGCGTATATCCTCCTCGCTGACTACCTTAGGCTTCTCGGTGACAATCAGGCCGGGGGAGATGGTATTGGCGCGGATGCCAAAGGCTCCATATTCAATGCTGAGTGATTGGGTCAGGGAATCAACGGCTTTTTTGGTGGAAGCATAAGCGGCTTGTCCGCGGACAGGATGGTCGGAGCAGACCGTGGAGATATTGATGATATTGCCTGATTTCTGCCGGATCATATAAGGAAGGGCGGCGGTGCAGTGATGGACAACACCCATCAGATTGGTCTGAAGGGACCTGTCCCACAGCTCTGTGGTGGTGTTACCGAAATCAGCCCTCCATATGAATGCGGCATTGTTAATCAGGACATCGATCGCATGATTCTGCCGCCAGACTTCTAAAGTAAAGGCTTCGACATCCGTACCAGAGCCTGCATCGACCTGAATCCCAACCGGTTGCGGTCCATGGCCGGAGTCTGCTGTTACAGGCTGAAACCGTTCGGCAGATAAATAGGTATAGTACACCTTGGCATTCATAGTACTAAAAGCTTGCACAAGCTGGCGGCCGATTCCCCGTGAACCGCCTGTGATCAGAGTAACCTTACCGGTATAATCGAATTCCATCGTGAATTCCTCCCTTTCTGGTCTGTTATCATCATATGTAATTAGTAGATTAATTGCAATTATATCCTATAATATATATTAAAAGGGATTGATGGTTTCATGCCCACTCTCAAAAATACTAGAATTGTAATGTGCCAGCGGCCTCAGGGTATTCCACAGCATGAGCATTTTCGGATGGAGAAGGTGGAGGTCCCAGCCCTGTCAGACGGGGAGGTGCTAGTGAAGAGCACCTATCTGTCGGTGGACCCTTATATGCGCAACCTGATGCGCCGCAGCAAGTCCTATATGGATTCCTATCAGATCGGGGAGATTTTTGGCGGGGCGGGGATTGGCAAGGTAGTGGAGAGCCGTTCCTCCGGCTATCAGACAGGGGAGATGGTATGGGGCATCCTGGGCTGGCAGGAATATAGCATACACAGGACCGGACAATTGTTGAAAATAGACCCGGATATTCAGCCAGCTACAGCATATCTTGGACTCCTGGGCACTCCTGGACTCATCGCCTATTTCGGTCTGGCTGATGTATGCAAGCCCCGTGAAGGCAAGACGCTTGTGGTATCCAGCGGGGCAGGAGCTGTCGGGTCAGCCGTTGGCCAGATCGCCAAGCATATCTATGGCTGCCATGTCGTCGGCATCACCGGCTCGGATGAGAAGGCTCATTATTTGACAGCGGAATTGGGCTTTGATGCAGCGATCAATTATCGCCTGGATCAGAATCTGCGTATCGAATTGATGAAGACATGTCCTAACGGAATCGATATGTACTTCGATAATGCCGGGGGAGATATCTCCGATGCCGTGTTCGGTCACATCAACGATCATGCCCGGGTTGCGGTTTGCGGGCAGATTGCCCTGTATAATCTCGCCAGACCCGAAGCCGGCTCACGGATTCTTCCATCCATTCTGCTTCACCGGGCGATGGTCAAGGGGATTCTGATTGCCGATTATGAAGATCAGCTTGCGGAAGCCCGGCAGGTACTGGGGCAATGGCTTAAGGAAGGACAACTGAAATGTACAGAGACCATTACGGATGGCCTTGAGAATATTACCGGTGCGTTCATCAATCTGTTCAGCGGAACGAATCTGGGCAAACAACTAGTGCGGATCTAATCTCATGTAAAAAGGAAAATAATACCTATGGCAAACATAAACTCAGTAACAGGGGCCATTGACAGTACACAGCTTGGTCCTACGCTAACCCATGAGCATCTGCGGGTCAGATCCGTTGAAGTTGCTACGCAATTTCCACATCTGTATGACCGCAACGAAGAGCTGCAACTGGCCAAGGAGCAGGTGCTGGCGGTCAGACAGGCCGGCATACAGACCATCTGTGACCCCTCCGTTATGGGGCAGGACCGGGATGTTCTCTTCATGAAGGAGGTGTCTGAGTGTACAGGGGTAACCATTATTGCAGCGACCGGAATGTATACTTGCCGGGACCTGCCTGAGCCTTTACGGAATAAGAGTATTGATTACATCGCGGAGCTGTTCATCAGGGATATTGAGGTGGGAATTCAGAATACGGAGATTAAGGCAGGGTTCATCAAATGTGCAACCGATGTTCAAGGGATCACTCCGGATGTAGAGAAGATTATCCGGGCGGCTGCCCGTGCCCACAGGAGGACCGGGGTGCCGATAATGACCCATACCCATGCGGCCTCCAGGAATGGGCTGGATCAGCTGGATCTGCTTGAAGACGAAGGCGTTACCGCCCGGGCGGTCGTTATCGGACACTCAGGCGATACCCATGATATGGACTATTTATCCCAATTGTTGAACCGGCATGCCTATTTGGGCATAGACCGGTTTGGTCTGTCTGTCGGGATAAGTAACCAGGAACGTCCTGCTATGCTGCTGAAGCTGATCCGCCAGGGCTGCCACAGGCAGCTGCTTGTCTCTCAAGATTACTGCGGGACCATTGACTGGTGGGAGCGGGGGGAGGTACGGTCCTTTGCACCCGACTGGTCCATGACCCATCTGACCCGCGATGTCTTTCCTTATATTATGGAGCAAGGGGTGGCCCCGGACATTCTGAGCGAGATCATGGTCAACAACGTACGGGAATGGTTCGAGCATGCAGCGAATGGTAACTATTAAATCATAACTGGAGACAGAATCATGAAGATGAATTTTCTCAAAGATATTATCAAAATGCCGAGCTTTATCGCCCTGGTCTTTACTATCACCATGCTGGGGCTAAGTGTATCGGCGACCAATCCGTTTTTATCGCTGTACTGCATTCAGCAGGCGGGAATGACGCCTTTGTCGTACGGGGTGCTGATGTCGATCACCATGGTCTTCGGACTCTTGATCAGCACGCTCCTTGGCAAAGCCTCTGATTCCAGGTTCAGCCGAAAATCAATCATCATCTTTACGCTGCTCTCCACGTCAGCCGCCTATGTGTTATTTGCCCTGTTCACCAATTATTATGTGCTGCTGGCCGTGTCTGCAATCTTCTTCGGCATATCGTTTGCTTCGTTCCCGCAGGTCTTTGCCTATGCCAGAGACTCCATTTCCAAATCCAATATCAGTGCCATTAATCAGCCGCTGGCGATGAATATTCTAAGAATGTTCTATTCGCTGGGCTGGATTGCCGGGCCGTCGATCGGATCGGTATTAGTCAATAAATATAACTTTTTCTATCTCTTTCTGATTGTAGCCGCAACGTACATCTTCGTCAGCCTGATTGCTTTCATTCTATTCCGCAGCCATCCGGTAACCCTGTCTGTTCAGGAAGACAAACAGCCCGTGCATCTGGGCAAATTCATGAAGCAGCCGCAGATTTCCTCCGTACTGGGTACATTCATCCTGTTAAGCATTGCGTCTTCAATGAGCAGCATCGTCCTGCCCTTGTTCTTCACAACCTCGCTGCATGGTAATTACCAGCAGTTGGGATGGCTCTTCAGCATTACGGCGATTGTCGAGCTGCCCTTGATGATTGTCGTCGGCGTCATGTCCCGCAAAATGGGCAAAACCGCGATTATCCTGATTGGTATCATCGCAAATGTGCTGTATTTCCTGGTTTTTGCCATGGCGCACTCCATTGTGCTGCTCTATTTCGCCCAGGTACTAAGCGCTATTTCCGTGTCCATTATCATGGGCTACGGGATCAGTTATTTCCAGGAGCTGCTGCCGGAGGAGCCCGGAACCGCTACAACTCTCTACAGCAACACCTCCAGAATCGGTTCTTCGCTGGGGGGCGTGGTCTCCGGGACCGTATCGGGATTGTTCGGCTACCGTTCCGTATTCGTGGCCTGTATGACCTTATCTCTTGCCGCGCTGTCCATCTTCGGACTGGTTAACGCAGTGAACCGGAGTACCATCCATAAGGAGGCTGGGAAAATATGAAGATCAGCATATTGGTGCTGGCTTATAATATCAAAAATCTGGTAACCGAATGTCTGCTGTCGCTGAACCGCCAGGTTCAGGTGCCGGAAGGCTGCTTCGAGGTCATCTTCGTTGACGACGGTTCAGATGACGGGACAAAGGAGCGGATCACGGCGCTTAATCTGGATTATCCGTTGAACTACATATACAAAACGCCGGATGCGGCAAAATGCAGATCAGCGGCCAGGAATCTGGGCGTGTCGCACGCGGACGGCGACATTCTGCTCTTTTTGGACGGGGATCAGGTGGTTGAACGGGATTTCATCTATCAGCACTGGAAGGTGCACCAGCTCTGCGATGAGCCTCTAGTCGTGATGGGGCTGAGGGATTTTCTGGCCGAGGAGAACCGGATACCGTTCAGCCAAGTGGAGGACGGCAACCGCTCGTCTCTAATTCTGGAACGCAGAGACCCACGGCTGCCGATCATCCGGCGATTCTCGGAGAATGCGGGGAATATTGAGAATATATGGGCGCTACTCTACAGCTGCAACTTCTCGGTTCCCCGCAGCAGCTATACCGAAGCCGGAGGCTTCGATGAAGATTTTATCGAGTGGGGCCTTGAGGATTGTGAACTCGGATACCGCTTATACCAGCAGGGCGCCAAATTCGTCCTGAACACGAAATGTATTGTCCTGCACCAGTATCATCCCACGACTTACGACGCGAAGAAATACCTGGGCTGGTTCACTAATCTGGAATTATTCAAGCAAAAGCACCCCACGCTGGAGGTTGAGCTTCAGAGCATTCTCGGGGACTGGTTCGACCCGGCACGGCGAAAGCCCTGGAAGGATGCTTTTATCCGGTATGAGCTGGCCGTCCGGTCCGTAAAGGGCTTATATAATCAGCTAAACACTCTGTACAAAGTGGCGGTGATTCCTGACGGATCTCTTCCCGCAGAGGAATGGCTGGCCCGGATTAAGCTTGCGCTGGAAACGCATAATGTGCTGGTGCTAGATTATTCGGATACGGACCTGGACCTGCTGATTCAGCTCATTCCCCGGTCCTATGATTTGCTCTATTACCGGGAGCCGTCTGCGGACAAGGTAATCGAGGTGATGAAGTCTATAGCTGTTAATCTGTCTGAACTGTAGCAGTATAATCGTCTGCCTGTTCATCTTCCGTTCATATTGCCGTCATGCTGAGGACATCTGGCCTGGCTATACTACAAATAAGCTGCTAAGGCGGCTGTAGAGATAGAGGACAGGAGAAGATCGATATGGCAGACACGGCTGAACTAAAGACAGACGGAAGAAGAAACGGCAAGCGACGGAAGCTCTGGGTGAGAATCATCGGCGGCCTGCTCGGGGCGCTGGTGCTGTTCATAGGAATTATGTTCATTGTAAATGTCATCAGCACCAAGGCCGAGCAGAAGCGGATTGATGCTTACGGCCAGTATGTACAGGTTGACGGGAAGAAGATGAATGTGCTGATTCAGGGGAGCGGGGAGCAGACCATTGTTCTCCTGCCGGGGCAAGGGACGGCTTCACCTGCACTGGATTTCAAGCTTTTAATCGATGAATTAATTCCGGAGTATAAGGTTGTAGTGATCGAGCCCTTCGGTTACGGGTTAAGCGACCGGACGGACAAGGAAAGAACGACAGAGAATATCATTGGTGAGATCCACGAAGCTGTGCAGCAGCTTGGACTTAAGCGTTACATTCTGATGGGGCATTCCATTACGGGACTCTATAGCGTATCTTATGTCAAGGCTTACCCGGATGAAGTGCAAGCGTTCGTCGGAATTGACAGCAGTGTTCCCAATCAACCGGGCATGGATGCCAAGCTGCCCTTGCGGTCCATGAAGTTTCTGCAGGATTCCGGGCTGATGCGGCTGCTGAAAGCTGTCAGCGGTAATCCATACAAATCACTTGATTTCGATGAACATACCAAGGAGCAGCTGAATCTGATCTCCAACCAGGTGAGCAACAACCCTACCATGATCAATGAGCTGAAGCATCTGGGGTCGAACTTCAAGAATGCAGAGCAGCTTACTTATCCCAAGGACCTGCCAGTGCTGCTGTTTGCGCAATCGAACAACGAGCATAACAAGCAGTGGATTCCGCTGCATGAGGAGCAGGCGAAGCAGTCTTCACAGGGGAAATTGATCCCGATGGAAGGCCCCCATTACCTGCACCATACGAAGTACAAGGAAATCGCTGCAGAGTTTAAGGAGTATATAGCGAAAATACAGTTGAAGCCAGCTCAATAGGGCATGGATGATAAGGAAGCTGTGGTGCCGAAAGTGGTGCCGCAGCTTTTGGCGTTCCCGGGGCGTGAGGCAGGATCTTCTCTCCGGCACTGCCTAAAAGATGCGTCTGCTGTATAATGTAGGGAATGTTGAAGACGGAGGTTCAAACAATGCCACACATTCTGCTAGTTGAAGACGATCAGGCTATTGCCAGAAATCTGGAGCTGCTGCTCCGCTCGGAAGGCTTCACCGTTACCCGTGCCGCAACGCGGGGTGAGGCTGCCCAGGCGCCCATCGGGAATCCCTTTGACCTGGCGCTAATCGATATTTCCTTGCCGGACGGCAACGGCTTTACGGTGTACACCGAGCTGAAGGCAGTATGCGAAGCTCCTGTTATCTTCCTTACGGCTTCCGGCGATGAAGCCAGTGTAGTGACCGGGCTGAATATGGGGGCGGCTGACTATATTACCAAGCCTTTTCGCCCGCGTGAACTGATTGCCCGGATTGGAACGGCTCTGCGCCAGAGCAAGCGCACGGAACCGGCTTGGGATCATTGTGGTCTGCATGTGGATACTGCCAGCGGTATCGTCAGCAAAGACGGCCGTGAGCTCTACTTATCCGCTTTGGAATACCGCCTGCTGCTGGTGTTTGTGAACAATCCCCGCAGCATCATCACGCGAAGCCGGCTGCTTGACGAATTATGGGACGCGGCGGGTGAGTTCGTGAATGACAACACGCTGACGGTCTACATCAAACGCTTACGCGAGAAGATTGAGGATAATCCGGCAAGCCCGCAGCTTATACTGACCGTACGCGGAACGGGCTACCGGCTGGGAGGCAGCGATGCTGCGCAATAGAGAATTTAAGCATTTCATTCTGTGGTTCGTGCTGCTGGCCGCCGTCACAGTGATCCTGGGATTCACTATTAGTCCGGCTGCGGGTATCCTTACCGTTACGGCAGCGGCGGCTTGCGGGGCTCTGTTCGTGCTGTTCACCCGTGCCCGGTACCGGAGCATTGCGCGGATCTCCAGTCAGATTGACCTCGTACTGCATAATGCCGATCACCTGTATATCGGGGAAGCGGACGAAGGCGAGCTCTCCATATTACATAGTGAAATCACCAAAATGACGCTGCGCATCCGGGAGCAGAATGAAGCGTTGAAGCGTGACAAAGAACATCTGGCCGATTCGCTGGCCGACATTGCGCACCAGCTCCGTACTCCGCTTACCTCTGTAAATCTGCTTCTGTCCCTGCTGGCAAATAACCCTTCGGAGGAGGAGCGGAGAGCCTTTATCCGCGAGAGTGAGGAGCTGCTGCTGCGGATGGATTGGCTGATTACCTCTCTGCTGAAGCTGTCGCGCCTCGATGCGGGCATTGTAGTATTTCAGAGCGGGGAGATTGCCGTAGACCATCTGGTCCGCGCTGCGCTCCGTCCGTTCCTGATCCCGCTGGAGCTGCGCAATATCGCTCTGAAGCTCGACTGTCCTGATGGGATAGTCCTCCAGGGAGATGAAGCCTGGCTCTCGGAGGCGATTCAGAATATCCTCAAAAATTGCCTGGAGAGCGCCGGCGAGCACGGGAGGGTGGAGATCCGCTGCACGGACAATCCGCTGTATACCGGAATCAACATCCGCGACAGCGGCAGGGGCTTCGACCCGGAAGAAATTCCGCATCTGTTCGACCGCTATTACCGCGGCAAGAACCCGGCAGCTGCCGGTTACGGGATAGGACTCGCACTCAGCCGGATGATTATCACCCGCCAGGGAGGGAGCATCACCGCGCAGAATCATCCGCTGGGCGGGGCAGTTTTTACCCTTCGCTTCCCTAAGTGACGGATCTCTCACCTGAAAGTCACCGAGAAGTAAGGCGGAGGTTCTAAGCTAGGGATAGATCAGGTGAAGGGAGTTTTACAGGATGGAATTTCTGAGAATTGACAATCTATGCAAGGTCTACGGCAAGGGGTACAGCCAGGTTACTGCGCTGGATCACGTGTCGCTGACTATTGAGAAGGGGGAGTTCACCGCCATTATCGGCTCCTCCGGCTCCGGCAAATCCACATTGCTTCATATCATCGGCGGGGTGGATGTACCAACAAGCGGCAAGGTCTATCTGGACGGACAGGATGTCTATGCCCAGAGCAACGAGAAGCTGGCGATCTTCCGCAGACGGCAAGTCGGACTGATCTACCAGTTCCACAACCTCATTCCTACGCTGGATGTGGTCGAGAACATCACCTTGCCGATCCTGATGGACAAGCGCAAGGTGAATGAGGAACGGCTGAACGACCTTCTGGAGCTGCTTGGTCTGAAGGACCGCAGGTCGCATCTGCCGAACCAGCTCTCGGGCGGGCAGCAGCAGCGTGTCTCGATCGGCCGCGCCTTGATGAATGCCCCGGCGGTCATGCTGGCGGATGAACCGACAGGCAGCCTGGACAGCCGCAACGGGCATGAGATCATCAACCTGCTGAAATTAAGCAACCAGAAGTACCGGCAGACACTGCTTATCGTCACCCATGACGAGAACATCGCCCTGCAGGCCGACCGGATCATTGGCATCTCCGACGGCAAGGTCGTGCGGGATGAGCGGGTACGGCCATGAATATTTTTCACAAGGTTACCCTGCAGGGAATGAGCAAAAGCCGCACCCGCACCATCGTTACCATCATCGGAGTCATGCTGTCGGCCGCGATGATTACCGCCGTTGCCACCTTCGCCGTGTCCCTCCAGAGCTATATGATCAATGGGGCAGAGGTGAAATACGGCAGCTGGCATCTTGAATTCCCGGCGGTGAATTCCGCTTTCGTGCAGGAGCGGACAGGCGACAAGGAAGTTACCCATACCGCAGCCTATCATAATGTAGGGTACGCCAAGCTGGCCGGGGGGAAGAACCCCGATAAGCCTTATCTTTTCATAGCCGGGTTTAATGAGGACACCATGAATAGCCTGCCCGTTACCCTGATCTCCGGCAGAATGCCGGAGAACAGCGGGGAGATTGTCGTCCCGGCGCATGTAGCGGCCAATGGCGGGGTAAGATTCGCAGAAGGCGATACGCTTACCCTGGCTGTCGGAGACCGCATAAAGGGCAATGAGAGGCTCAGCCAACATGATCCGTATCTTGCCGGAGGCGGACCGGGGCAGGACGGAGAGATGCTGTCGCCGACTGTTGAGCGCACCTACAAGATAGTGGGCATCTGCGAAAGACCTGCTTTTGAAGAAGTCGCCGCACCAGGATACACCCTGATCACCAGAGCCTCCTCCGCAGACCAAAGTGACAGCTTCAGCCTGTTTGTAACCCTTAAGCATCCACGCGGGGTGAAGGCTTATGCCGGCAGCTTTGCCGGGAACCATGCTTACGTCTACAACGATTCTGTATTGCGCTTCATGGGCGTATCCAGCGATGGCCTGCTCACCATGCTGCTGTATACAGCCGGGGGAATCGTTGCCTTGATTATTGTAACCGGCTCCGTATTTATGATCTATAATGCCTTCACTATCTCCCTGAACGAACGCACCCGCCAATTCGGCATTCTCTCGTCCGTGGGAGCGACAGCCAGACAGCTAAGGAATTCTGTTCTGTTCGAGGGGCTATGTATCGGTGCGGTTGGCATTCCGCTTGGCGTGATCGCGGGCATAGGCAGCATGGGACTGGTGCTGTCCGCCGTATCCAGTAATTTCGGAAATATTCTCTATTCAGGTGTTCCGCTGAGCTTAAAGGTGTCTGTTCCGTCCATTGTCTGTGCGGCAGCGCTCAGCCTGGTTACCATTCTAATCTCGGCCTATATTCCGGCCAGAAAAGCGGCAAACACCCCAGTGATGGAGAGTATCCGCCAGACGAACGAGGTTAAGGTGGAAGCCAAGGCGCTCAAGACGTCCGGGTGGGCACAGCGAATCTACGGGCTGGAGGGAACACTGGCGCTTAAGAATTTCAAACGGAACAAGAAACGCTACCGCAGCATTGTGCTGTCCCTCATGTTAAGCGTAGTGCTGTTTATTTCGGCTAACGCTTTCGTAACGGATATGAGGCAGATGTCGGAGCGGGCCGTGGCGTTTACAACCTATGATATCGGCTTCGCCACGCAGGAGATGACATATCAGGAGATGATAGCGCTCTATGATAAGCTCAGAACCGCAGACGGGGTGTACGATAGCTCTTACCAGGCGCTGTTGAAGTATCCGGCCAAGGTTCGGGCCAGCGATCTTTCGGATGCGTATTGGGCAAATTCAGGGAATTCTGTACCGTACTCGCCTGATAAGCTGATTGATCTGGATGTAAATCTCCAGTTTCTGGATGATGCAGCCTATCTGAAGATTCTCCAGGATGTGGGCTTGCCTGAAGAAGAGTATACTGGTGCGCAGGCTAAATTCATCTCGGTGGCCAAAATGACGGATATGGCGGATAATAACCGGAAGAGAGAAGTGGATCAGTTTAGTAATTTGTTCAAGGGTTCCGCTTATGAGTTTGCAGGCTCGCCTATTAGCGTTACCTTCGTGGACACAGTACCGCCGGATACTCTCCCTCTCCCGGGTGATGGGGGCTCCAGGCATCCGTACTTTTTGAGTGTGATCGCTCCGTATTCGCTTATAGCGAGGTTTGAATCCCCGGATACCCCGGCGGTGGTGAAAGGATTGACCTTCCTCTCCAGGAACCCGGCCCAATCGGTGGCTGAAATGGACAAAATGATACAAGCATCGCAAGTCACGGCCGATTACAAGCTGTACAATGTGTACAAAATGATGGACGAGAGCCGCAATACGATTTTTATCATCAATGTGTTCGCGTATACCTTCATTGTCATGATCTCGCTGATCGCCATTGCCAATGTGTTCAACACGATCTCCACCAATATCAAGCTGCGCCGCCGGGAGCTGGCGATGCTCCGCTCCGTGGGCATGTCCGAACGCGGCTTCCAGCGGATGATGAATTTCGAATGTGCTTTTTACGGGATGAGGGCGCTGAGCTTCGGTCTTCCTATCGGGCTGGCCGTCTCCTGGCTGATCTACCGTGGAATGCTTACCGGCGGGGCGGATAACATCGATTATGTCTTCCCGTGGACGAGTGTCGGCATCAGCATATTCAGCGTACTGCTGGTTGTGTTCGTCACCATGCTGTATTCGGTCAGCACAATCAAGAGAGAGAATATCATTGATGCGCTGCGGGATGATTTGACTTAAGCGATTCCATGCTTGACCCTGACGTATAGTAGAGGGTTTATAATGGCAGCAGGAGGGATGGATAATGGATAAAATAACACTGCCTGCAAGTCACAGCTATGGCCGGGGGTCGACAAGCAGTTGGCTGGCGGTTACGGCGCTTGGATGGCTGGCGATGACCCTGGGCCTGTTCACAGCCACAGTTGCCGGGAATGCTGTCCGGGCTTCCGGCGGCACGGACAACACCATTGCTGTCGTACAGGCTCTGACTACAGCGCTGCTCATTGTACCTGCCGTCTATCTTATTCAGCGCCGGTTCCAGCTGACCGGCCGTCTGCTGTCAGTAACTCCAGCCGCACTACTGCAGTTGCTGAGCGGCGGAGCGTTAGCCTTGCTGCTGGGTGGACTAGGCTTTATGATTACCGGTGCGCTGGGCTGGACCACCATTATTGAATGGCACTTCTCCGTGGATCTATTAATAGCGGTAGCCTTCAATATTTGTATTGCCTTTCTGTACGAGGCGCTCCCGGAGGAGTTGTCGATGAGAGGAATCGTCTACAGCGGCTTGCGGCTGCGGCTGCCTGCCTATGCTGCCTATGGCGCTCAGGTGCTGCTGTTTGTGCTGGTGCCGGTCACGGTGAACCAGCTTCAAGCCTGGAGCGGAATGGGCCGCGGAAATATTATTAACGCAGACTATGTGATTATGCTGGTGTGCTTCGGCACGGTGCTTCAGCTCTGGCGCAGCTTGACCGGATCGCTGTGGGCGTCCATCGGCTTTCATCTGGCGTATCTGACAATGGCGCGGTTTGTTATTCTGCAGAGAGAGCGGAGGATACTAACATACAATGAGCTGGAGACGGGGACAGGACCGGTTGTCATACAATTTGGTATAATCATTATCGGCAGCGCTGTGCTGCTGGCGCTGCTCAATCTGGTGTTACGCCAGCGCCGCTTACACCTGTGAATGTAGGGAGGGAGCCGATGTATACTGTAGGGCAGTTGTCCAAGCTCACCGGTGTGTCTGTCCGCACCTTGCATTACTATGAGAAGCAGGGCCTGCTCCAGCCGGACAGGAATACCGGGAACCAATACCGTTCATATAGTGAGGATGATATTTTACGCCTGCAGAAGATTGCTGTACTGAAGCAAATGCATTTTAAGCTGAGTGAGATCAAGGTCATCCTCGACAAAGGGGAGACGGCTCACAACGATGTTGCCGTCTGGAGCCGGGCCCTTACGCAGCAGATGGCTATCGTCAAGCAGCAGCAGGAGAAATTGCAAGCGGTAGAGCAATTGCTGTATTCAACCCTATACGCCATGCGGGCAAGCGAACAGGTGAATATAGACGAGATGCTTCGATTTATCCGTGAGCTTGAGCAGCCTCTGCAAGGTAAAGCGCTACGGGAGCAGTACTTCTCACCAGAGGAGCTTGAGCAGTTGCCGGTCAACGATATGAGCAATCCGCTGACGATGGAATGGGCCGATATTCTCAGGCGGGCCTCGGGACTGCTGGCCGAACCGCCCGATTCACCGGCAGCGCAGCAGCTTGCGGCCTCTATTATCGAATACGCCGATAAAATGTTTGGCGGAGACGAGCAGCTCATCCAGAAATATTGGGACTACATCACTCCGCAGGAGGGCCAGCCCGCACGGATGTACGGAATGACCGCTGAAGTCATGCAATATATGGATGCGGCTATTCGTATTTATATGGGCGGGGATCTTCCCCGCCCATAGTCGGTAAGTGGACCAATTGCGATTGTATGCGAAAAAGTGAATACATTTGCTGACGAAGAGGCGGGCGGGCCAAATGTATATGAAAAACCGAATACAATGGACGACCGTGAAGGCAGATGGCCTAATTATATGTGAAAAACCGAATACAATTGCTCGTGCTACTAGTAACGGGCCTAATGTATGCGAAAAACAGAATACAATCGGTGCCGCTGCCCTGAGGGCTAGGCCCTGTGCTTCACAGCCAGTAATATTTTTGAGAAATCCCGCAAAATATGCAACTACCTCCCATTTCTGTCGTCCTATAAATGATAGAAGAATGAAGGAGGGTTCAATGTGATAAAGCGAAAACTTCTAGTCCCCGCAGCAGCTATTTCTATAATTCTATCTTTGGCGGGCTGTACCGGCGGGGATAACAAAGACCAATCCCTACAAGGTAACAACTCTGTTCATCCCGTGTCCAACCCCAATGAAGACAGCAGCACGCAGACCATCACAAACTACGACTTTGAGTCCGTCAAGAAAATCACGGTCACGAAATTACTCAACAAGACACAGGAGAATCCTGAAGCCCCCATGGAATACACAGATCAAGAATCTATAGAAATGTTTGTCCAAACTATCCATAGCGCTGTACCTATACCGGGGATTCTGAATGTGTCTAATGCCAACTATGATATCTTAATCGAATCCGCAAAGAAGAAATATGCGTTCCAGCTATGGATCAATGAGGAGATCGAGCAAGCCATGATTATGGACATGAGAGATACGCATACCGGATATACGCTGACTAAGGAAGCTACGGCTGAATTGAAGAAGAAGGTACTGATGCGCCCTTGATGCAATCCGCGATATTCCCTCATTCCTCCCCGGCCGCCGAACCCAGCCCCTGATTCTCCCCGCCAGCCCGCTTGCGGTACTCGCCCGGCGTTAAGCCGGAGGCGCGCTTGAACATGCGGATGAACGAATTCACATTCTGGTAGCCGACCTGAAGCGCGATGTCCTGGATGCGCAGGTCGATGTTCATCAGCAGCTCCTTGGCCCGCTCGATCCGCAGCGTGTTCAGGTATTCGCTGAAGTTGATGCCGGTCTTCTCCTTGAAGATGCTCGACAGATAGCCGGAGGTCAGATTCAGCTTGTCGGCTACAATATTCAGGTTGATGTCCTCCCCGTAATGCTTGTCCAGATACTCCAGCACGAAGCTGATGACCGGGTCCCGGGTCTCCGAGCCGCTGCGGATAGCAGCAAGCACAGGGGACGTCAGCTCCCGTAGCCATATCTTATATTGATCGGCAGTATGGAAGGCAGCGAACGGCTCGCCGGAGAGGGCAGAGAGCAGGCCTGCTTCAAGCTCCGGCAGATTGAGCTTCATGACGGTTTTGCCGGTCTGCTCAGCCACCCCGCGGGCGAACGTCCGGAAATCCTCGGCGGTAGCATCCTTGCTCTGGAGCTGCTCCAGCTGGCGGTCCAGCCAGCCGAAGACGGCATCTTCGCTGCCGGATTGCAGCAGATTATGCAGTTCCTCCCCGTAAGTGACCTTCAAATGGAACGTTTTGGCCGACGAAGCCCGCGGCTCCACGATAATCTGTGTCTCCCCGTTCAGTCTGCGTTCCTTCAGCAGCTCCGATAGACTATGGTAAGCATCGGTAAAAGGCGTCTCTCCGGAGTATACCGGACTCACGGCTATGGTAAGGAAGAGCGAATCCTCCGCTGCCAGCAGCTCCTGAAGGGTGCCCAGCACCTGGAGAATACCGCTCTGCGGGCCGGGGTTGAAGAGCAGGAGGAGGAGCAGATCCTGCTCCGGCTGGAGGACAACGTTCTCGCTCTCCTCACCGCTGAACAGGCGCTGAATGAGCTGCCACAAAGCCAGTGTATGCTGCTCGGGCTCCTCCGCCGGGCGGGTGAAGCTGAGCTTGAAGAGAATGGATGCATAGGGCTGCTCGGAGTGCAGCGCATCGTCCAGCTCGCTCAGGCTTGCGTGCAGCGGAATATTCTTCACCTTATGGGTGTACGCATACTGGCGGACCAGCGAATTCTTATGCTCCAGATCGTTCTGGATGAAGCGGTTGTCCTCCAGAATCGAGCTTAACCGGTCGCCGATAATGGCGAATTCCTTGACGCTGCTCAGCTTGCCGGGGCTGCTGCCGCTCTTGCGGTCGAGCGCGGCGACCAGTCGCTGAAGCGGCTGGTTCAGCCGGAAGCTGAACAGGAAGGAGAACAGCAGGCTGACCAGCACCGCAGCGGTGAGCAGCACCGCCAGCAGCAGCCGCATACCGCGCAGTCCGCTGGCAATGGCAGCCACCTCGGTTACGCGGATATAGGTGAAGCCGGTCTGGGCCCCTTTTTCATAGAAATAATATTGGTCTCCGATCCGCTCATGCGAGCTTGTACTGGCAGCATCCTTCAGCGCAGGCAAAGCTGTCTCCGTTGTGGAGAAGAGCCGCCGGCCCTGGGCATCCAATATATAGAAGGGATTCTTGCCGGCATCCCCGTAAGCCTTCTCCATCCGCTGCGGATTGAGCATCACCAGCCCGTACACCTCTTCATAAGGGATGGCCTTGACCAGCACCGGCATCAGCCGTCCAAGCGCACGCGTGGAGTTCATCGTCGTCTCCGTAAACGAAGCGGCAGGGAGTACCTTCAGAAACTGGTTGCCCACCGTCTGGCTGCGCCAGAAGTCTGCGGGATAGTCCTGGCTGTAATAATATTTGCCGAACATATCCTCCGTGCTGCTGAGGCCCTCTTTTTCAAGTACATAATCCTCCCCCTTGAAGTACAGAATGAAATTCTCAATATGCAGAAAAGGATTCCCGTAAATGGTCATCAGATCAGACTTCACCTCGTTAACAATATCGTAACGCCGGTTCTCCTTCAGATGGCTGAGAATACCCAGGTTGGCCGTCCACGTATCGGACTGGGTCAGCGCCAGAATCATATTCTGGGTCAGCCGGAAGTGATTCTCGTATCCCTCGACGGTCTGCTTGAGACTCTGCTCATTCTGCCGCACCACCTCCTGATAGACCTTGCCGCTTAGATATAGATGAGAGAACAGATTAAATGAAGCCAATAACAGGATGACACTCAGGAAGCTGAGCATCAGCTTGACGAACAAGCTGCTCAGGGCAAACTGGCTGGTAAGCGGTCTTTTCATAGGTAATCCCCCTTCGGATGCAGCCGCTTTTCTATGGTTTTATCCTATCATAGCGGCCCAAAGCTGACACGCACAATATGCACTTTTACCGATTTATACGCCAATACCATGAAATATGCAGATATGACGAAAAGATATATAACATGTAGATAGCGCTTTCCAAAGCAATCCGTCTATAATTCGGAGACAAACCCCGGAAACACAGGGGAAGTTAGCTGACATATAAGTGAGCTGCTATCAATCAGAACAAGAGGGGATGCCTATGGCTCAAACGAGTGCAGTACAGGACAACATGCGAAAGGAAGTGAAGCTTCCCTACCGGCGGCAAGGACGGCTGGTGCGGACCTGGCACCACAATAAAGCGCTCTGGCTGCTGTTCCTGCCGTGCCTGCTGTATTATCTGATTTTCCGGTATGCGCCGATGTTCGGCCTCGTAATTACGTTCAAGGATTACAATCTGTTCAAAGGAATCTGGGCGAGCGACTGGGCGGGGCTGAAGTATTACCGGATGTTCTTCGACAACCCTGACTTCTGGCCGCTGATGAAGAATACCTTCTTGCTGGGCTTGTACAAGCTGGTCTTCGGATTCCCGGCACCGATCATTCTGGCGATTCTGCTCAATGAAGTGCGCAAGGCTGCGTTCAAAAAATTCGTACAGACGGTCAGCTACCTGCCGCATTTCATCTCCAACGTTATTGTCGCGAGCATGGTCATTATGTTCCTGTCACCGACTGGAGGCCTCATTAACAATCTGCTGGGCACGTTCGGCATCTCGCCGATCAACTTCATGAATGAGCCCGGGCTGTTCCGGGGCATCTATGTCCTGTCGGAAATCTGGCAGCACATCGGCTGGGAGACGATCATCTATCTGGCTGCACTGACGGCGATTGATCCGCAGCTCTATGAAGCGGCCGATATGGACGGGGCGAGCCGGATGCGCAAAATCTGGCATGTCACCCTTCCCGGCATCTCACCCGCGATTGTCATCACGCTGATTCTGAACATCGGCAAGGTGCTGGAGATCGGCTTCGAGAAGGTGTTCCTGATGCAGAACCCGGCGATCTACGATACGGCGGACATCATCAGTACGTATGTGTACCGGGTCGGGATGGAGCAGGGGAACTTCAGCTACGGGGCCTCCATTGACCTGTTCATGGGGATCATCAGTCTGGTCTTCATCTACAGCGCCAATTACATCAGCCGCCGGGTCAGCGAGACAAGTCTATGGTAGAGAAGAGGTGTGGTGATGAGATCACCGAGAATATCCTGGTTTAACATTATCAGCACGTTCTTTCTGCTGATCGTTGTAGTCATTACGCTCTATCCGTTCCTGCATATGCTGGCGGTCTCCCTGAGCAGCGATGTCAATGTCATCAAGAATACGGTATCGTTCTGGCCCAAGGGCTTCAATGTGAACATGTACGAGCTGGTGCTTGGAGACCCGAAGATCTGGACGGCCTACAAAAATACGATTATCTACACCGTGCTCGGCACTCTGATCTCGCTGGTGGTTACGTCTACAGGAGCCTATGCGCTCTCGCGCCGGGATATGGCGCTGCGTAAAACCTTCACCATGCTGATCGTCATTACGATGTTCTTCAGCGGCGGGATGATCCCGACCTTCCTCGTTGTCCGTTCCCTGGACATGGTGGATACGGTATGGGGGATGGTGCTGCCGGGAGCGGTCAGTACCTGGAATCTGATTCTGATGCGGACCTTCTTCTCCGGCATTCCCAAGGAGCTGGAGGAATCCGGGCGCATTGACGGATTGAATGATATCGGCATCTTCCTGCGGATCATTGTTCCGCTGTCGAAGGCTTCCTTCGCTACGATTGCTTTGTTTTACGCCGTGGGCATGTGGAACAACTTCATCTACCCGCTGCTGTATCTGCGCACCCCGGATCTGTTCCCGCTCCAGGTGCTGCTCCGCAATCTGGTGCTGGCGGGAAGCGCAAGCTCCGGGGATGTGACCGGCATCGGGGGAGATAACCAGGTCGTTGAAGAGTCGCTCAAATACGCGACGATCATGGTATCCACACTGCCGATTCTCACCGTATATCCGTTTGTTCAGAAGTATTTTGTGAAGGGCGCAATGATTGGTGCAGTGAAAGGCTGAGCCGGTATATGCCATAATTACAATCAAGGGAGAGATGATGAATGATCAAATGGAAGTCTGTAATGCTGCCCCTCGCGGCCGCCGCACTGCTGGTCACCGGATGTAGCGGAGACAAGGGCAACAGCGCTTCACCTGCTGCCACAGCTGCACCGGGCGGAGAAGCCGCCGCTACGGCGGGGGCGAAGCAGGAGCATACCTTCACCGCACTGCTTGATAACAATGCCACCTTTCCTTACTCCAAGGATTGGCCGGTGTGGAAATGGATCAAGGATAGAACCGGTGTAACCCTGGAGGTGCAGACACCTTCCGGGAAGCTGGGCGAAGCGCTGAATCTGGCGGTAGCCTCCAATTCACTGCCGGATCTGATGTATATGCCGAACCGCAAGGAATCGAACAAGTTCGGCCAGCAGGGGGCGCTCGTGGACCTGATGGAGTACATGGACAAAATGCCGAATCTGACCGCCTGGATGAAGCAGTACCCGGAAGAGGCGAAGGCCGCACTCTCCGCTGACGGCAAAATGTATATGTTCCCGAACCAGGGCTTCGGGGAAACGAACCGTATGATCTGGATGTACCGTCAGGATGTTTTTGAGAAGGAAGGCATTCAGGCTCCTAAGACGTACGATGAGCTGCATACCGCTCTTAAAACGCTGAAGGCGAAATACCCGGACAGCTACCCGCTGTCGCTGCGTTACGGGCAGATTCCCGATGAGATGAACAACAATATGACGGTTAACTATGGAACAGGCGAAGGGGCTTACTACGATTTCGATACAAAAGAATGGCGCTACGGGCCGACAGAGGACAGCTATAAGGAAATGGTTGGCATGTGGAAGCAGTTCTATGATGAAGGGCTGATTCCGCCGGATTTCCTCTCGCTGCAGACCAAGCAGTGGCAGGACATGGTGTCTACCGGCAAGTCTTTTGTGACCGTGGATTATATCAGCCGGGTGGACTTCTTCAATAATGCGATGCGCAAGGAGAATCCTGAATTCAATATGCAGTTCATGGCTCCTCCGGCAGGACTGGAAGGCGGCAAGCAGCTGAACCCTTACTTCCACTACATGGAGGGCGGCCTGACGGTTGCATCGACCTCTAAGAATATCGAAGATATCATGGCTTATATGGACTTCTTCTATTCGGAGGACGGCCGCACGCTCAGCAGCTGGGGTGTAGAGGGCGAGACGTATGTGAAGGAAGGCGACACGATCAAGTTCAAGCCGGAATTCACCGATGTGATTGAAATGCGGAAGCAGACGGGGCTGCAGACCAGCGGAACGTATACATGGATTGACTTCAATGCCCATCTGTCCCTGTTCTCGGATGACCTGAAGCACGCTTATGAAGAGGCGGTCAAATACGATCCGGCCAACATGCAACCGCGTCCGGCCTTCACAGAGAAGGAGAATGAGGTCATCTCGATCACCGGACAGGCGATCAAGAAGCACCGCGATGAGAGCTTCGCCAAGTTCGTCACCGGCTCCCGCAAGCTGGAGGACTGGGATAAATATGTCGAGGAGATCAACAATCTGGGCGTAGACAAGCTGCTGGAGACGTACAAAGAGGCGTATGACCGCGTTCAGAACATTCAATTGAACAATTAACCGGTACTGACCACAGGCAAGAACCGCTGAAGCTCAGGCAAGGCAATCAGGGTATTCGCTTGACCATTACAAGGAGGCGGCGCTTATGAAGCAATGGCTGCAAGGCTCTGGCAAACGGCTTGGATGGATTCTACCCTTGGTAGGTCTGATGGTTATACTCTCAGCACTGGCGGTCCCGGGCACAGCCCGGGCCGCAGGCACCATTACACTTGACGAACCGCCCGGTGGATATGTATCCTCCGGCGGGCCGGTGGAGGTCAGCGGAACCTATTCCGGACTGTACGATGTCCGGTTGTATGTGAACGGGACGGCCCAGTTCGAGCCGCTGCTGGATGACCCGGACGGGGATGACAGCGGCAACTGGTCTTATACGCTCGACACCTCCCGGTACAACGGTCCGGTGGAGCTGGTGGCCCGCGGGCTGGATACCTCCACCCGCTACGGGGTATGGAGTCCGTCCGTCACCCTTGAGGTGAACAACTCCGCAGGGGTTGCGCCAGTGGTGACGATTACCGGCCCGGACGAAGGGATTGCTGTGACCGGACAGGTGGCGGTCACCGTTCAGGCAGAATCGGCTACGCCGGTCTCGGGCGTGCAGGTCCGGGTGAACCGGGGACCATGGCAGCAGGCCGCCTATAACGGTACAGACTATGTATATTCGTGGAATACGGCCGGAATCGGTGACCGGACCGTCAGCCTGGAGGCCCGGGCCACGAATGCGCCGGGACGCTACGGCTATAGCCCGACCGTCTACGCACAGGTCGGTGCCGGTACACATGAACCGGCGGTTCCTCTGCCGGATCAGGACCGGGCGATGTGGATCTGGGAGCCGGAGAGCTATAAGCTGCTGCTGAATCCGGGCTCACGGGAGGTGCTGGAGTCTTTCGTTACGGACACGGCGACCTTCGGATCTGAGCCGGTCACGACACTGTATCTGGCCGTAGGCAACTACGCCGGCTACCGGGCGCTGGAGGAGCAGGAGGAGGAGCTGCGATCCTTCATGCGCTGGGCGCATGAGCGGAACTTAAGCGTCCATGCCCTGGTGGCGGGCGGAACCTCCCCGGCTTATATGGGGGCATATGAGCGTTATCACAGCCATGCCGTCCGCGAGATTGAGCAGATTATCAATTACAATCTTGCGGTAGATGCGGATGAGAAGTTCGACGGGATCAATGTGGACATCGAGCCGTATATTTCCCCGGACTTCAAAGATCCAAGCAAGTTCCTGCAGAAGGAGTATCTGGATGGGTTGCAAAAAATGATCGACCGCCGCGATACGGCCGGTATCCGGCTGCCCTTCGGCCCGGCTGTGCCGAAATGGTACGACTCCTCCGAGCAGGGGGCGAATATCCAGTGGAACGGCACAACAAAATGGCTGTCCGAGCATATCCAGGATATCTCCGATTATATCTCGATCATGGATTACCGGGATTCCGCTGAAGGAACGGCCGGCATCATTGCCGGGGCTGCCGGTGAGCTGGCTTATGCCGAGACCATCGGTAAGCCGAATTCAGTAGTCATTGGTGTAGAGACGCTGGATATTGCCAACAGCGGCGACCCGGAGACCATCACCTTCCAGGAGGAAGGCCGCACCCATATGGAAGCCGAGCTGGATAAGGTCCACGCCGATTCCGGGCAGAGCAGCGCCTTCGGCGGCATCGCTGTCCATCACTATGATTCTTACCGGGCACTGCCTTCGTACTGGGGACCGGGAGGCGTCTTCTGGACAGCACCGGAGGATCATGAAGCACCGTCTGCACCTGCGGGTACACCAACCGCTGTTGCCGGCGACTATCAGAGTGTAAGGCTGAATTACGGAATGGCTGCTGACAACTTAGAGGTAGACCGCTATATTATCTACCGCAGCACAGTCTCCGGCTTCACACCAACCTCTGCGGATATTGCCGGACTTGCCCGGGGCCTGAATTACCAGGACAAGGGGCTGCTCCCGGACACCACCTATTATTACCGCATCGCTGCCCGCGATCTGGCGGGCAATATCGGACCGCTCTCCAGTGAGGTGTCTGCGGTAACCGGCAGCACGGCGCTGAAGCCGATGATTGTGACGGATATGCAGCTCTCCTACACTGGAACTGCTGCAGCCGCTTCGATGAAGGTGCGTGACTATGCGACAGAGGAAGTGCTTGCAGGCGCTGCAATTGAAGGCCGGTTCACGTATTCCGCAGGCCGCTATGCGGCGGCTGTAACCGGAGCGGACGGGCGGGCTGCCTTCACCTCGGAGGCGATTCCCGCGGGACGCCAGGCCGGATTCGAGCCGAGAAGAGTCCAGGCCGCCGGATATTATTACGCCAGCGCCCATGACCTGCCGCATACCACGGCACTGCTGCCGCATGGCGGGCTTAGCGGATTAACCTTGTCGGCAGGTGCGTGGGACAAACCTTTTGCTGCAAGTGAGAAAGCCTATACCGTAACTGTCAACAGCAATATAACTACGCTACAGGTCACCCCGGTTACCGCCAAAGCGTCGGATGCAGTGCGGATTAATGGTATGCCTGTGGCTTCGGGGACAGCTGCTTCTATCACAATCGGATCAGAGCCTGCCGAGGTATCGGTCCTGGTCTATCACGGGGATGGGACTGCGGATCTGTATCTGCTGCATATCAATAGAAGCGCTCCGGCAGATCCGGTAATTCCGGTGACCGTGGATGCTTATGTATATGAGCATCAGCCCTCAACCAATTTCGGGCAGGAGCCTGTATTGGAGGTTGCCGATCTGCCGAACGCACAGGGTGGAGGGGACCGCCTCGCCTTCATGAAGGCGGAGCTGAATCTTTCCGGGACAGCGGTGCAATCTGTAACCCTGAACGTGTATGTCACCGCTGCTCCGGCTGCCCCGGTTACGCTTGCTCTGAAGGGCTACACCGGAGCGCAGTGGACCGAGAGCGGCATCACCTGGAATAACCGGCCTGTCAGCGGCGGAACGAATCTGGGAACGGTCCAGGTTACCGGGGCCGGCTGGTACAGCGTGGATGTAACCTCTTATGCTGCTGCGGCAGCAGCAGCCGGACTGACACCGACCTTCCAGTGGAGCGACCCTAATACTTCAGGAATCATTGTAACGCTGGCCAGTTCAGAGGATTCGGATAACAAGCCATATCTGCTGGTTAACGACGGGAATTAAGAGAGAGGGGGCGGTCATTCCGCCCCTATAAGGAGGAGAGGGTTCATCATGGAAGAGAGGTTGATACCGGCGGAGCATCTAGCGGAACGTATGCGCGTTCTGGTCTATAAGAAACGCAGCCAGATGGGAGCTGCGGCAGCAGGAGCAGCCGGGCAGTGCATCAGAGACTTGCAGGCGCAATCTTCTGCTCCAGTCCGCATCATATTTGCCGCAGCCCCGTCACAGAATGAGCTCTATGAAGGACTGGTCCGGGAGCAGGGGATTGACTGGTCCCGGGTGCATGCTTTTCATATGGATGAATATATCGGCCTGCCGGCAGACGCGCCTCAGCGGTTCGGGAACTACTTGCAGGAACGGTTGTTCAGCAGAGTCAATCCCGGACGGATTGAGCTGCTGGGCTTGACTGGCAATATTGAAGAGGAATGCCGGAGATACGCGGCGCTGCTGAATGAAGCCCCCATTGATATCGTCTGCCTCGGCATCGGGGAGAACGGGCATATTGCGTTCAATGATCCGCCTGTAGCCGATTTCGCTGATCCGCTCGCGGTTAAAGCCGTTGAACTGGACGAAGCCTGCCGGACGCAGCAGGTGAATGACGGCTGCTTCGCCACATTGGGTGAAGTACCTACCCATGCGCTGACGCTGACCGTACCTGCCCTGATGGCAGGACATCATCTGTTCGCCATCGTGCCCGGCAAGACCAAGCGGGCCGCGCTTCAGGCTGCGCTTCATGGCCCGCTCAGTACCGTGTGCCCGGCGAGCGTACTGCGGACCCATCCCGCCATTACACTGTTCACGGACCGGGATGCCTTCGGCTCATGAACGGCGTGATCTCGGGAAGACATTACAGAACCGGCCTGCCGCTTGAGGTCCACGTTAACGGTGGCGTCATTGAAGCGGTTCATACGCTGGCCGAAAGCCCGCATATGGCAGACTGGCCCTGGCTTGCGCCGGGGCTGGTCGATTTGCAGGTCAACGGCGGATGGGGCCTGGACCTCAATACACTGCCGCTTAAGCCGGAGACCGTGGCCGGGCTCTCGCGCCGCCTGCTGGCCCGGGGAGTCACCTCATATTGCCCGACCCTGATTACGAACGGGCCGGACCCGCTCGCCCAGGCGGCGTCCGCGATTGCTGAAGCGGTACGGACTCTGCCGGATATTGCCGGGCAGATCGCTGGTATCCACCTGGAGGGGCCTTTTCTGTCGCCGGAGGACGGTCCGCGCGGGGCGCATCCCTTAGAGCATATCTGTCCGCCCGACTGGGAGGCCTTCTGCCGCTGGCAGGAGGCGGCGGGGGGGCTGATCCGGATCATTACCGTGTCGCCCGAATGGCCGGGCGCGGCAGCCTTCATCTCCCGGTGCAGCGCCTCCGGCGTCCGGGTCTCCATCGGACATACGGCTGCTTCGCCGGAGCAGATCCGGCAAGCAGTGGCCGCAGGCGCGGTGATGTCCACCCATCTGGGCAACGGCACGCATCTTACGCTTCCGCGCCATCCCCACTATCTGTGGGAGCAGCTGGCTGCCGATGAGCTGTACGGCTGCATGATTGCCGACGGCTGCCATCTGCCGGATTCACTGCTGAAGGTGATTCTGCGGGTGAAGCAGAGCCGGGCGATTCTCGTCAGCGATGCCGTCTCGCTGAGCGGCATGGCCCCGGGCGCCTACCGGCTCCACATCGGCGGCGACGTGGTGCTGACGCCGGAAGGGCGGCTGCATCTGGCCGGCCATCCGCAGCTGCTGGCCGGATCGGCCATGATGCTGGCGGACCAGGTGACTTACCTGGCCCGGGCCGGGCTGGTGCCGCTGGAGGACGCGCTCGATTGCGCTTCGCTTCATCCGGCCCGGCTGCTGGAGCTGCCGCAGGCTGCCGGACTTACCGCAGGTGCGCCTGCGGACCTGATCGGCTTCCGCAAGATAAGCGGTGGGGACCTGGAGCTCCAGGCAGTATGGAAAAACGGCCGGCTGGCTGCGGCCGGTAAGGAGTGGTAGGCAGGGAAGCGCGGAGGCCAAATGTAAACGAAAAACCGAACACATTGCGCCAGCGAGCCGGTGTTTGATCCAATGTATGCGAAAAATCGAACACATTGCGCCTGGGAGCCGGTGCGTGGTCCAATGTATGCGAAAAACCGAACATATTGCGCTAGCGAGTCGGTGTTTGATCCAATGTATGCGAAAAACCGAACATATTGCACCTGGGAGCCGGTGTGTGGTCCAATGTATGCGAAAAACCGAACACATTGCGCCAGCGAGCCGGTGTGTGATCCAATGTATGCTAAAAACCGAACATATTGCGCCCGCGAGCCGGTGTGTGATCCAATGTATGCTAAAAACCGAACATATTGCGCCCGCGAGCCAGTGTGTGAGCCAATGTATGCGAAAAACCGAACATATTGCGCCCGCGAGCCAGTGTGTGAGCCATTAATATGTACCTTACTGATCCAATCCATAAAATTTAACCACACGAGGTACTAGGAGGAGAGAGCGATGCTTAGCTTGATACCCGAGCCGAAGCAGGTGAGGAGTACAGAGAAGGAGCCATGGCGGACAGGCGGGGAAGTCCGTCTGCAGCTGACCATGGAGCAGGATGATCCCCGGCTGGCGCTTCATTGCCAGCGGGCTTTTCCCGGCCGGGAGGTTACAACCAGCGTATCGGGGGCAGGCGAGGGATACTCGCTGCTGATTGAGGAGATTGTGAGTTTCGCTTCAGCTCCCGATTCCGATGAAGCAGACCTGTCCCCGCTGAAGGGCCGGGCGGACGGCTACCTTCTGGACGTTACCGCAAGCGGAGCGGTAATCCGCGCCCTGGACGCCCCCGGACTCTATTACGGCTTGCAGACGCTGCTGCAATTGCAGAGACTGCACGGCGGCGATATTCCGGCGGTGTCCATTACGGATTGGCCCGATACGGAGCTTCGGGTGATGAACTTTGATCTGCGCCAGACCTTCTCGAAGCCGGAGCGGCTGATCGAATATCTGGCTGAATTCTCCCGCTTCAAAACAAATGCGGTGCTCATAGAATACGAGGACAAGTTCCCGTTCCGGGCACACCGGGAGTTCGCCCATCCGCAGCACGCGCTTAGCCGGGAACAGCTGGAGGCGCTCCAGGCAGCGGCGCATGAGCATTATATTGAGATTATTCCTTTGCAGCAGAGCTTTGGCCATCTGGAGTATGTGCTGCGCCATGACGCCTGGAAGCACCTAAGGGAGACCGAGGAATCCACCGGGGAGATCTGCCCGTCCCACCCGCAGACGTATGAACTGATCACCGGACTGCTTGCGGAGATGATAGATGCCCATCCTGAATCACGTTACATTCATCTGGGCTGTGACGAGGTGTACAGCCTGTGTGAATGTGAAGCGTGCCGGGAGGCATTCGGCGGCGTGCGGGAGCGGGCCTTCATCTCCTTCCTGAACCGCCTGATCGAATTCACAGCCAGCCGGGGGCGGCAGCCGATCTTCTGGCATGACATGCTGGACAAATGCCCGCCCGAAGAGCTGGCGAAGCTTGATCCGCGCAGTGCGGCGATGATCTGGATCTATAACGGGCGGAACATACAAGAAGAAGTTACTTCCTTGACCAATAAATTCAGGGCGCTCGGCATTGAGGTGATGGGCGCACCGGCGGTCCGCAGCTTCGACTGGGCGGAGCATCAGAACTACCCGGTCATTGACAACCGGACCGGCAATCTGCTGCAGTGGGCAGAGACCGCCGAGAAGCTGGACATCCGCTGTATGGTGGCAACGAACTGGACCGGGCCGTTCAGCCTGGGCGTTCCTTATGGTGTGTTCGAGACCACCTGGTATCCGATGCTGCTTCATGCCGATCTCGCCTGGAACCGGCGGGCGGATGCCAATACGTTCATCGACCGCTTCCTGGAGCTGTTCCATGGTATATCACCCGAGACCGGCCATTCTAAGCTTGGCAATTACAAACTAGAGGATTACTACGATATCATCTGGAAGCTGCGGGAGGAGGTACAGCGGAATCACGGCTACGCCGAGCTAATCGCAATTATGCATGATTTCGAGGTGGCCACCGACCGCTCCAGAGCGATCCACAAATACGCCTACCGCTGGGAGCTGTACCCTGGCGACAGCGCGGAATGGCGCTCTCTGTTGAACAATTACACCCGTAACCATAACGGACGCGAAGCGGTCCGGCCCCGGATGCTGGAGGCGCTTCGGCAATACCAGCCCCGGGATATGGCTGAGCATTTTGTGAAATCGCGCTTCTATCTGCATGATTACCTGGAGCGGACGCTCTACCGGGAGATCGGGCTGGCGGCATCCCCGCATGATCCGGCTGCCATGAGCCTGGAGGACAAAATAGCGCTTATGTGCGTAGTCGGCACCCCTTCTATAGCGGCAGAGCCGGAGTTCCGTGAACGGATGTCCGGGAACCGGTTCGGCGGGATCGGCCTGTTCCCTCATAATGTGAAGGATGAACAGCAGACGCTGAAGCTGATGGCGGAGGTGCAGGCCATTACCGGCAATTCCGGCATTCCGCAGCCTTATTATGTATCGATCGACGAGGAGGGCGGCACCCTCTCCAAGTTCAAGACCTTCTATCCCTACATCCCCGGCAACCGGGCAGCAGGGCTGAGCAGGGCCCCCGAAACGGCTTATCTCCAGGGTAAAATCATCGGCAGCCAGCTCCACGCGTTGGGCATTCCGATGAACTGGGCGCCCGTGCTGGATGTGAATACGAACATTGACAATCCGGTTGTTGGGGTGCGCTCCTTCGGCGAGGACCCTGAAGTGGTGGCTGCCTTCGGCAAGGCTTATATTCAGGGGATGCATGAGGCAGGGGTAGCGGTAACGGCCAAGCATTTCCCCGGCCATGGACAGGTCAGCGGCGATTCCCACGTTGTTCTGCCAGAGTGCGAACTCTCAATAGAGGAATTAATGGACGGACCGCTGCTTCCATTCATCGCTGCCATCGAAGCCGGGGCCGATTCGATTATGATGGGCCATCTGCTGTTCCCTAACATTCCCGAGTCGGATGGCCTGCCTGCTTCGCTTAGTCCGTTCTTCGCCGGAGAGCTGCTGCGGGGGCGTCTTGGCTTCGAGGGCATCATCTGCACCGATGACATCGAGATGGGCGCGATTAAGAAAAATTTCAATCCCGATGAAATAGGAGTACTGGCCGTGCTGGCCGGCAACGACATGATTCTGATGTGTCATACGCCGGAGTTCCAGGAGCGGGTCATCGCAGGCATCCACAAGGCTGTATTGGATGGTGTCATCGCTGAATCCAGAATTGATGAATCGGTCAACCGCATCCTCCGCCTCTATGCGAAATTCCGGCAATACCGGGCGGCGGCCCATCCCATTCCGCGTGAGGGATGGAATGAGGCGGCCCTACAATATGCGCGCCGCACGGTCAAGGTCAGCCGCGACCCGCAGCAATTGCTGCCGTTGTCTGCTGAACGCTCATATCTGCTGATCTTGCCGCGCCAGGAGCAGCTGACGATCGCCGACAATTCCGGGGGTAATGAGATCGGCCTGACCGCGCTGCTGGAAGCCCGGGGCTTGTCCGTGCAGACAGAGTATTGCAGCATGAAGCCGGACGCCGCCGAAATTGCGAACCTGTGTGCCAAGGCCGTCGGCCGCACCGTCATTCAGGGGACACTGAATGCCCATCTGTTCCAGGGCCAGCTCGAACTTGCCGCGCAGCTTGCGGCGGCCGGTCCGCTCCTGAACCTGGTGCTGCGTAACCCGTATGACGATGCGTACCTGCCGCAGAACGCCGGAAGTATTCTCTTATGCTCCACCTCGGATTATTCGCTTCAGGCGCTGGCGGAAGTGCTGGTTAAGGGCGCATACAAAAAATAAGTCCGGATTTTGTCCTATATTAATTATCAAGAGCAGACTCTCATTTCATAAATGAGGTCTGCTTTTATTTGTGCCGGGGGAGTTAGACATAGTAATATTTTAGAATAGGAAACCCAATTCCTGGAGGAATACAGTACAAGACAGAGGAGGAGGAGACAGGGGATGGGCAAGAAACGAATCATCTCATTATTAAATCTGATATTTTTAGTTCCGGTGATTATCCTGAGCTTCTTCACATGGAATGATTACAGACATTATCTAAGGAATGTTACAGACTATTTCCCTTCCATGGAACAGATCTATCTGCTGGACGGGGGCAAGCAGCTGCTGGGCCTTTCCAAGGACGAAACGCTGGATCAAGAGTATGATGTTTATCTGTGGGACACTGCAACCAAGGCAGTGCTGGCCCATACTGTAATCCCTACTGATTTCCAGGGATGGTTGGGGCCGACTACATACCAGCAGGACGGTATACTCATTCCCACCTTTAACAGCAAGGCCTCGGGACTCCAGCTGAATCTGATTCACCCTGGCGGCACAATCGATGAGCTGGCCCAAGGCACCCTGCCGCTTCCGTCCGCCATTGGCTCAAATCTCTTCTCCTGGCGGGGCAGACTGCTGACGGCGGGGAATCTCTCCGAGACGGAATGGGTAATGGCCCAGGTGAAGGACGGCAAGCTGGTCAAGGTGAACCTGCTGCAGGAGAAGCTGCTTCCGGCCCGGCCTGTCCGTTTGTCCGAGGTGACGGGCGCCTTCGGGGACGGGCAATCCGTGCCCATGTTCACTGTTAGCCTGAAGGACGACCGGACAGCGCTGGTGAGCGGCATTCTCGACTCATCCGGCAAGCCTGCCGTGCAGCTTATACAGAAGGACGAGTCTTCGTTCAAGGCTGAGGACCAGGCCACCCTGCAATTCGCCAAGAGGTTCGGCATCAATAACGCCAAGCAGGTCCGCGTACAAGAGGATTATCCGCGCCTCGCTGCTTTTTATAATGATATTGAGAAGAAATGGGGAGCCGCTGTGCCCACGCCGGAGCCGGTCTATCAAGCGCTTGTCTTCCCGCTGAATGACGACGAGCTGCTGATTGCAGGGTCGACAACGGAGGATGAACTGGACGGAGCGGTCACCGGATATATTTTCAATGAGCGGAACGGAGAATTTCAGGACGCCACCTTGCTGCTGAAGCAATTGGCCTACGACCAGATCAAGGATTCCGACACCGGGTTCTATAAACGGTTAGGAAGCAGCACCTTGTACTATAGCAGCGAAGATCTGGCAGGGTACACCGATCTGGAGCTCGGGCAGGCCAAGATATACACCAATCAGCAGGCAGAAGGGTGGCTTATGACGGACAACGATACCCGGGTCTCCCTGGAAAGCTTCTGGAATTATGCCAAACTGGGGGGAGCGCTCGTTATCAACTGGGCAGTATGGGTCGTGATTACCTTATTCATGCTACTGGGCTTTGCCGTTGTCCCCCGAATGCTCACGAATGCCATAAACAGACAGATCCAAGCGGGCATACCTGTTCACGGCCGCATCCGAAGTATGCAGGAGACAGGACTCTACGTTAACGAACAGCCTATGGTACGCTTCGTGGTAGAGTTCGAGGATGAAGGGCGGCTCAAGGAGGTAGAGATCAAACAGGTTATCTCCTTCCTCAACCCGCTTAAGACTGGTGATCCGGTCCGCATCAGCTACAACCGCAAGAAGCATAAGGCCGTATTCATCACCGATGAAAATCTGAGGCAGTAATATTTTTCTCCTAAAACGAAGTTGACGTAATTAAGCCGTATGAATCAACTTTATATTCGTATCCATCATTGGATTCAGCGGAAGGCTTCTTTATAATTTCAGTGTGAAATCAAAGTCATTATAATGAAGGAGCTGTACGAATGATCGAGCTGAAGGGGAAGCAAGTCGTTCTTCATGACCGTGATTTGAAGCGCAGAGAGGATGCCAACCGGCGCTATCTGATGAAGCTGACGAATGATAATCTCCTGTTTAACTATAAGGTAGAGGCGGGAAGATTCGATGGCAGGGAGATTCCGGAGGATGCCCACGGAGGCTGGGAGACGCCGGTCTGCCAGATCCGCGGACATTTTCTGGGACACTGGCTGTCTGCGGCAGCGATCCGGTATCATGAGACAGGGGACATAGAAATTAAGGTGAAGGCCGATCTTATTCTGGACGAGCTGGCTGAATGCCAGAAGGACAACGGCGGGCAATGGGCCGGGGCGATTCCTGAGAAATATCTGCACTGGGTGGCTCAAGGCAAGGCAATCTGGGCTCCGCAATATAATATTCATAAGTTGTTTATGGGTCTTGTGGATATGTATCAGTTCACCGGCAGCAGCAAGGCGCTAGACATCGCCAATCGTTATGCGGACTGGTTCGTAAATTGGAGCACGGGCTTCACCAGAGAGAAATTCGACGACATTCTCGATATGGAGACCGGCGGTATGCTGGAGGCGTGGGCGGATCTGCTTCAGATTACAGGAGATGCCAAATATACGACCTTGCTGGAGCGCTATTACCGCAGCAGACTTTTCCGGCCGCTATTAGAGAATAAAGACCCGCTGACCAACATGCACGCCAATACAACCATTCCTGAGGTGCTCGGCTGCGCCAGAGCTTACGAGGTCACCGGCGAGCAGCGCTGGATGGACATTGTTACGGCTTACTGGAAGTGTGCGGTGACCGAACGGGGAATGCTGGCTACGGGCGGCAATACGGCCGGTGAGGTGTGGATGCCGAAGATGAAGATCAAGGCCCGCCTGGGCGACAAGAATCAGGAGCATTGTACGGTATATAATATGATCCGCCTGGCAGAGTTCCTGTTCCGGCATACCTCAGACCCCGCCTATGCGCAGTATATTGAATATAATATGTATAACGGGATTATGGCCCAGGCTTATTATCAGGAATATCATCTGACCGGCAATAAGCACAGCGACCCGGCAACCGGGCTGCTCACTTACTTCCTGCCGATGAAGGCCGGGCTGCGCAAGGACTGGAGCACCGAGACAGACAGCTTCTTCTGCTGCCACGGAACGATGGTCCAGGCCAATGCGGCGCTGAATAGAGGTATCTATTATCAGGAGCAGGATAATCTCTATGTCTGCCAGTATTTCCGCTCAGAGCTGACAACAGAGATTCAGGGCGGGAGCATACGGCTTCAGCAGGCGCAGGATTACATGAGCGGAAGTATGCTGAACTCCTCGAATACGGCAGGACAGCAGGAATTGAATGAGATTACAGCGCTGCACGAGAATATGCCGGATTATAGAAAATATGACTTCACCGTCCATACCAGCGCTGCCCGAGAATTCGCCATCCATCTGCGGATACCGGACTGGATCATGTCGGAGGCCGTCATCTATGTAAACGATCAGCTGCACGGTAAATCTGCGGACCACACGGCATTCTACACGCTGCTGCGGAATTGGCAGGACGGCGACCGGATCAGCATCATTCTGCCGGTGGGTATCCGCTTCATCCCCCTGCCGGATGATGAGCAGACAGGCGCATTCCGTTACGGTCCTGAAGTGCTGGCCGGCATTACCGAGCATGAGCGGATTCTGTACACCCCGTTAGCGGATGCCGCTGGTGAGATCATCATGGAGAACGAGCGGGAGTGGGGGAGCTGGCGTTATTTCTTCAAGACCACCCGTCAGGACCCGGGCATCCAGCTTAGAAGAATCCGCGACATCGGGTATGAGCCTTATCAGGTGTATTTCCCGGTGAGAAACGAATAGATGTTAGAGCTACGAGGTGATGATCATAAGTCGTTCTAAGAAATTAAGCAGCTTCAACCAGCTAGACAGTTTCATAACATATGGCGGTTATATCGAGATACCGGAGAATCACGGACGGACGGTTCAGGAGCTGCTGCTTGACTGTCAAGCCAGCTATAGAAGTGAGCACGGCCTCAGCCTGGAATTTGAGTTCCGGCAATGCAGGTTAACGGTGATTTACACACAAAAAGGCTATTTCGGATCACAGTTAGACTTCAGCCGCAGAGGACGGAGAGTTACGGAGAGTGACATGCACCTATGGCAGAATTTCGGGGGTTACGTGGCCGGGCTGGGGCTGACATCGGTCAGCTGCACACAGACCCGGAAGAGCATCAGAACGCAGCTGAGCAACGGAATGCGGGTAATTTTCCAGTATTCGGCGGACCATGGCGATTATCTGCTGGATCAGATTAGCACCCGTTACGGCAACTCAAGTAAAATGAACCGCATCATAGCCGAGCCAATGATCCTGGAGATGGAGAGCATGGGCTGTACGGTCAGCGAATACCTGAAGCAGGGCGGCTTCTTCAAGCTTCCGGATCAGCAGAAACTCCAGTTCCCGGAGCTGGTTACGCTGTGCACGACCAAAGAAAGCCACAGCAGCATCACAGGAACGATATTGGGCTTTCAGTTCAAGCATTGGCTGCTGGAGATTTTTTATGATGAGGAAGGGCAACTCACCGGCGAGAATATGAAATTCATCGGGGAGGATACTGAATTCCGCACATGGGAAGATTTCCAGGCGTTTGCCCGGCACAACGGTATTCAGATCATCGAGCAATGCCGCAGCCATGATGTGATGATTGTGTTCCTGGACACGGGAGCCAATGTGCATTTTAATTACTCGGAAGAACTCGGGGATTATGCTGTCAGTGTGTTAGAAGGTGACGGAGTGCGCCTGCGCGATAGTTATAGAAGAATATATAAGGATTAATGCGTTGTACTCATAAAAAACAAAAAACCACCGGTGCAGATTTACAACCTTCATCGGTGGTTTTTTGCGTGTAAAATGAACCTTTTTGCCGTGAAAAAATAGGACAATGGAAATTCAATTGCCACTTTTCTCCGCATCTGTACGCTGATTTGAGTATTTCCATTCATCTATTTCACGGGGATCAACGCCAAACAAGTGACTGATTAGAAGCGCCAATGTAACATTCGGGAGTACCACACCGTACTCAATATTCTGGTAGTTGCGCAAGGTGCATTTCATGGTGTTATTAATCTGATGAACGATGGATTCTTGGGTATACCCTGCAGCTTTCCGTGCATCCTTTATCCTCAAAATGCAATATCTCCCTCAACTTTTCGGTATGTTTTTATGATAGGGGAGGAAACAAGTTAATTTAACGATTTATAATACACGAAATATATTGCGTTAAATGTTTTTCAGTATATAATAATAGATGTAAACGGGTTAAATAGTAAAATATCCCTTTATTATTGAGCGTCGTTAGATTCACTTTAGTATCCGCTAATATGTATGCTTTTAATCCTATTTTATGGAAGGAGGTGCGTGGTTTGGGATCGGTAAATTCTATCCGGAATGATCTGCTCACATATATGGGCTGGAAGGACGCCGGTCTGACACAATCGATTTACTGAATGAGCCGTTGCTGACACCTATCTGTACCGGTTAATGTCCGGAGAATTGGATGTAATCCATGAGTACGCTGATTATATAGCACTTCAAGAGAATGAAATATTTATTGCAGTGCGTTATATCGTTCAAGCGGCGAATGTATTCAAGCTTAATGTCGACAGCATCTTAGAGCGGTTCGCGCCATACATACCTTATGAATCGGGCAAGACAGATGATCAGCTTATTGACGTTCTGTAGTGTTTCATTTGTTATTTCTACGGTAACCTTAGTGACTACACTGGCGCATGGCTGGGGAACTTAATCATTTTCGCGAAAATATACAGGGGCGCTCCTGAAGTTTCGGGAGGCGCCTTTTTTGTGCAATTAAACGAACATCCTATTATCTGTCATAAAATTCTAAGATAGCATAAAGGGAGGATTCTATGGTGAACAGAAATATGCTTGTACAAGCCCGCATTGAGTGTGCCCGGAACCAGCTTCACATGCTGGCGGAGAAACACCATGATCTACAGCATCCCGCTGTTCTTAAGCAATCTATGGTATTGGATGAATTAATTAACCAGTATAATAAGAAGGGAGAACAGAAGAGATTAATAGAGAGCAGGAGATCACTTGAGAACAAACATACTTTATATTGAAGATAATGAGAAAATCGGCACTTGGGTAAAAGAGGAGCTGGAGCAGCGGGGATATACGGTACAGTGGCTGCTGTCGGGAGAAGGAGCCGAGGCTGAGGTCGCGCAGGTTGATGTCGTTATTCTGGATATTATGTTACCGGGATTAGATGGATTCACAGTAGGCAAACGCCTAAAGAAGGCGGCACCCGCCGTTCCTGTGCTGCTGTTAACCGCCCGGACCTCCGTCGACGATAAGGTGGAGGGCTTACAATTTGCAGATGATTACGTTACGAAGCCCTTTCATACCGATGAATTGGTGGCCAGGCTGGAGGTTTTAATCCGCCGGAGCGGCGGAGTCTCCTCGGACCGCATTACACTGGGCACTCACATTGAAGTGGACAAGAAGCTCCAGACCATCTATGACAAGCGTACAGGCGAAGAGATTATTTTGACAGGAAAGCAGCACCAGATCTTAATGTATTTCCTGCGCCATCCGAATCAGGTTCTGCCGAAGGAACAGCTCTATGAAGCTGTCTGGGAAGAAGCTTATATTCCTGGAGACAAGACTTTACTGGTACATCTCCACCGGCTGCGGCAGAAGCTGGAGCGTGACCCGGAGACTCCGGAGATTATTGAGACGCTGAAGGGAATCGGCTACCGGGTGAAGCTATGAAGCAGCCCCGATCCTTGTTTCGCCATTTCCTAAAGCTGCATTTCCTGTTCATCCTTCTTCCGCCCATCGCGCTGATGGTCTTCTCATCGTTCTTCGGAACCTCCGGGACATGGCCAAAGTTCAATACGCTGAACCTGTTTTACATTACAGTGCTTATGTTCACTTGTATCATTGTGGCTTTCGTTGCTCTATCCTGGCTGTTCTTCTGGAGACTCCGCAAACGTCTGACCCGTCTACAGCAAGCTATGTCCGCAGCTCCCACTGCGGATTCATGGCCTGAGCCTGTCCTGGTTCAAAAGGATCGCATGGATGAAATAGACCAGTTAGGCGGTTCCTTCAACCGGATGATCCGGCAACTGGAAGACAGCCGCGTGCGGGAGCAGCAAGAGGCAGGGCTGCGGCAACGGCTTATTGCCAACATGTCCCACGACCTGCGGACGCCGCTGACCGTCATTCGGGGACATGTTACCCGGCTGAGCAAAGAACCGATGAGTCCAGAGGGACAGAACTCCTTAGCAGAGATCAATCAGACTATTACACGGACCGGTGAGCTGATGGATGATTTGCTCTCGTATACCTTGCTTACCTCAGGCAAATATCCCTTTGAGCCTGCATTCACAGACATGGGACGCCTGGTAAGAGCCTCGGTTGCTGCATGGTATCCGGTATTTGAGGAGCACGGCATTCAGGTCGAGGTTGACCTGCCCGCAGAAGAGACCTTCCACTGGACAGCAGATCCCAAATGGATGACCCGGGTGCTGGATAATTTGTTTCAGAATGTCATTCGCCATGCAATAGACGGGAAATATATTTTTATTGCTGTAGATGTGCAGCAGGAACGGATTCTTGTCGCTGACAGAGGCCAGGGCATGAATCATTCCACATACGATGGCGGAGCGGGAATGGGGCTGTCGACGGTCCATTATATGCTGAACACCATGAAGCTGAAGGCTCAATTTAACTCAAGCGGAGAGGGAACAAGTGTAGTCATTTGGCAGAGTGTAACCTGAAGTTAACCCAGAAGTAAACAGCCTGCCCACCGGGATGTAACCTTGCATCTGTATACTTAGCACCATAACGAAAGGATGTGTTATGGTTGCTCACCATCAATAACTTAGTCAAACGCCGCGGAACGGAGGAGATTCTATCTGGAATCACCTTCGAGGCCAGACCAGGAAGAGTCACGGGGTTCCTCGGACCCAACGGGGCCGGCAAAAGCTCCACCCTCCGTATCCTGCTCGGATTGGATCATGCTACCTCAGGGAGTGCCTTGATTCATGGCAAGCCCTTCGCAGAATTACAACATCCGCTGCAAACCGTAGGTGCCGCACTGGACGGATCTGGAGCACATCCGATGCGGACAGGACGGGCACACCTGCACTGGATCGCTTGCGCCGCCGGCCTGCCCCGCTCCCGTGTCGAGGAGGTGCTGGATATCGTAGGTCTTACCAAGGCAGCAGGCACTAGAGTGAAGCGGTATTCTCTCGGCATGGGGAGAAGACTGGGAATCGCGGCTGCGCTGCTTGCAGACCCGGAGATCCTGATTTTGGATGAACCTGTGAACGGACTTGACCCGGAAGGCATCCGTTGGATTCGGACATTTCTGCGGCAACGTGCAGAGGCAGGGAATACGGTGCTGCTCTCCAGTCATCTTATGGGTGAGCTTGCCGAGACGGTGGACGATGTGGTGATCATTAAGCAGGGGAGAATCGTTGCGGATGGAACACTCCAAGAGGTGACCGGCAGCCACTCCACGCTGGAGCAGGCCTTCTTCGCCCTGACCTCGGGACATGCAGGTGATCTGCGATGAGGGCTTTTTATACAGAGTTATCCAAGCTGTTCTCCCTGCCGGGCATCTGGCTGGCATTCCTTATAGGAGTCTTGGGACCTGCGGCCTTTGCCGCTTTGGACTGTATCGCTGAGAAGGAGGATATTCTAGCTGGTATCAGCACCCGGCTGCCGGAAGTAGGGTTTCTTGGATTAGGCTTCGGGGTACAGGGAGTCATTCTTCTGGGGGTGCTGGCGGTCAGCAGTGAGTATGCGGTAGAGAGCAGCGAGGCCGGACACGGGCAGCAGATCATAACAAGCTTAACGGCGGTATCCTCCCGGCTTCATGTACTCCTGGCCAAAGCAGCGGCGGTGAGCGTAGTCACCATCCTGCTGTGTATCTTGGCTATAGCGGCTATCCTGCCAATAACGCACCTGATTCTCGGAGAATTCGCCCCGGCCATGGAGTGGACCAGACTGGCCGGAGCCGTATGTTACTGGATTTTCACTGCGCTAATTGCCTTCAGTTTCACGGTTCTGACGAAGAACGGTATGATCCCGCTCACTGTGCTGATGATCAATTCATCGTTGGTATCCTTCAGCGTCCTGCTCGCCAAGGTAACGAAGCTGGCCTATTACTTACCTGATAGGGCGGGTATTGATATGTTCATGTCTATGAACGACGCCTATCATACCCCGCTCAGAGGCGGGCTGGTGATGCTGGCCTGGACAGCCGTCCTTCTCACTATTGCAGCAGTTGTCTTCCGTAGAAGGGAGGTTGGAGCATGAATATCCCGGCTGGCAGGAAATTCACAAGGATCCTTGGTGCAGAACTGGTTAAATTAGTCACCCTCCCTGCGATATGGCTTATTCTGGCGGGGACATTCGTCGCTCAGTGCGTAGTGACTGCAGCATATACTTCTGTGGCTCTGCAGAGTGAGCCGGGGACGTATACGTTCCTGAATACAGGACTGGCCTCGATGCGGTATCTTCAAGCAGGCTTCATGATGCTTGGAATAACAGCCACGGCTTCAGAGTACACAGGGGGACAAATTCGGACGACGCTTACTGTACTCCCGTGGCGCGGGCTGCAATTATCCGTGAAGTATCTGGCATTAGTTATAATCGCTGTACCTGCGGCATTCCTTATGGCCGCATCTGGAGTGCTATACGCCGGCTTGATGCTGAGGGACACTACCGTTGGGCTTGAGCCAGATCAAATCGCTGCGTGCCTGGGAGGAGGCACGGGCTATTTAACCTTAACTGCACTGCTTGGTGCAGCAGCAGGCGCTATTTTGAGAAGAACCACTCCCGCCCTGGTGATCCTGCTCGGTTATTATTTCATTGTCAGTCCAATGGCCGGAGCGTACCTGCCAGACTATCTTCCAGATGTAGCTGGCTATTACATGTATGCCCCGCCTGCCGCATATCCCCACAATGCTCTATCACGATTGCAAGGGACAGGCATATCCATACTATGGATCATTCTCTTCATAACAGCAGCGCTTGTGTTGTACCGGAAGCGGGATGCTTAGAATCAGAATGTGTCTTCCAGGAATCTGCTCACCTGTTCCGCCACTCTGATGCAAGCAGGGCGTACTGATATTCATCGGTCCAGCTTCCCTTGGACCAGTAATTTTGCAGCAAATGTCCTTCGCGTCTCATCCCCTTGCGTTCCAGCACCCGAATGGACTTGCCGTTGCGCACATCAGTAAAAGCAATAATCTTGTGCTTGTCCAGCGTATCGAAAATATAGCCGAACAAACCTCCGAGCGCCTCATGAACGTAACCCTTTCCCTGGTGCTCCGGTGCCAGGGTGTAGCCAATCTCTACCATCCGCGGCTCCGCCTGCAGGGTGTGAACAGCGCAGTCCCCAATGAGCTGATTGGAATCCGCCAGAGCGATGGCGTATTGAAGCCAGGTGCCCGGCTCATCGGGCTTCTGCGCGATTTGCGCTTGGACAAACGCCTCAGCCGCCTCATACGTATAATTCTCCCACGATTGAAACCGCGCGATTTCAGGATCTGAACGGTACTGATACAGTGCATTAACATCCTGTATTTCAAAATGCCGGAGCATCAGGCGCTCTGTAGCGGCATAGACCTTGTTCGAATGCTGCATGTCTTTAATCTCTCCTTATGTAGGCATGGCCAAAAGTGGGCTTTTCCCATTATAACGTACAGCTGGCTATATGCTAAATTTTCAATCTGAACTCACAAATTTGGTGCGGTAAATATTACCGGATATGCTAAGATGAGAGGGCGTGACATTACATAGCTAAGGGGAAATTCAGATGAGAAAAGTTTGGTTAGCCGCGCTCGTCATACTGCTGGCGGTGCTCGGGAGTGTGCCCGGCAGCGGGATAGCAGCGGCGGCAGAGCAGCAGGTGCTGCGCATCGGGATGGACGAATTACCGATTCTGCTGGACCCGCCGAGCATTGAGGCCGGAGATCAGGATAAGGCAAGTGTCATCAAGGCATTGTACGAGGGTCTGGTCCGGCTCGACAAGAACGGCAAACCTGTTCCCGGAGTTGCCCAGTCCTGGACAGTTGGAGAAGACGGAAAGACCTATACCTTCAAGCTGCGGGCGAATGCCAAGTGGAGCAATGGCAAGAAGCTGAAGGCTGCCGATTTCGTGTATGCCTGGAAGCAGGCGCTTACGCCGGGGCGGGAGGCAGGATATCTGTACAAAATGTACTATGTGGCTGGAGCGGAGAACTATCATACCGGCAAGCTAAAGGATTTTGCCAAGGTTGGGGTGAAGGCCATCAATGATAGCACCCTTCAGGTTACACTCACAGGGAAATACGCCTATTTCCCTTCGCTGTTGGCCGAGCCGGTCTACTTCCCGGTGTCGCAAGAGGCAAAGGAAGCTGCTGGTATCACCAATGGACCGTTTCAGCTGCAATCACGGAGCATTACAGAGATCAAGCTGGTCAAAAATCCTTACTACTACGGGGCTGCAACCATCCGGCTGAGCGAGGTGGTTCTACTGTCTCCGCTGGGTCAGAAATGGAAGAATTCGACCGAAGCCTTCGTGAGTGGACAGGTGGATTGGGTAGGGGGAGGCAACACTCCGGTTGATCTTACCTATGAAGCTCAGATTGATGAGGATGACTTCACTTACGCTCCTTATGCTTCTACCTACTATTATCAGTTCAATCTGAAGCAGAAGCCCTTCAGCAACATCAATATCCGCAAGGCGCTGGCCTTGGCTATAGATCAGGATGAGATGCCGATGGCCATCCCAGCTTATGGCTTCGTGCCTTGGACCCTTTTCGGTTCCAAAGCACAGTACCGTGCAGAGGTTAGTGATACCGCCTTCGACCGGTCTAATACGAACAAGGCCAAGGAACTGCTGGCCAAAGGGCTCAAGCAGGAGGGACTGAGCGCGCTTCCGCCGTTCTCCATTCATGTCAATGAAGGTAAGGCTCATGCGGCAGTGACAACAATGGTTGCAGAGCAATGGAAGGAAAAGCTGGGCATAACCGCCACGATAGAATCGCAGAAGTGGGAGAGCTACCTGGCTAAGCGGCTTAGCGGGAGCTACCAGGTTACCCGTGCCGGCTGGACCGCTGATTATAATGACCCGGCGACATTCCTGAATTTCTTCAGTACAGACAGTGCCGACAACGATTCAGGCTGGTCGAACAAGACCTATGATCAGCTTGTGAAGCAGGCGGAGCAGACCTTCGATGCCGCGAAGCGGGTTCAGCTGTACGCCAAAGCAGAGCAATTGCTGATGAAAGAAGCAGTCATCATTCCGGTATATAATTACATCGCAGATATTCTGCGCGATCCGCGGATTGGCGGGGTTTACATCGATTATGACGGCTCGATTGCCTTCAGTAGAGGATATTGGAAGTAGGTTCAAGTAAGTATTCATGATAGTAAGAAGCCAGTGAATCCTAACGGACGCTGGCTTTTTCTTTGGATAGGAAACTATAATTTCCTTCTGGATTGGACAAGGTGCATGTTAATTGGTGGATAAGAGTTCGCAGAGTGACCTTGTTGCGTTTTACTACAAAAAAATTCTATAATCTGACAGGTGATTGTCTATTATTAGACAGGTTAACTTCATTTTCCCTGTTCGTTATGCTTACATAAGCTGCGCTCTTGAAGGAGGTTCTGCGGGCTTATGAATCCAACCCGGACGTTGATTAAGGAAATATTGTCTAACAGTAAGCGAATCCTTGTTATGATTCTACTCTTCAATATTTTAGCCGCAGTCGTCTCAACGCTTCAGCCCCTCCTGTTCAAAGACCTATTCGACGATATCCTGCCAGAGCGGCAGATGGGGAAGGCTGCGCTCTATATTGTTCTGCTCATTCTAATCCCCATTGCATATGCTGCCTTGAACAGCGCCACCTCCTATTACAACAATGAACTCGGGAACCATTTATCCAAGAATCTTCGCCTGCGGCTGTTTTCTCATTTGCTGGAGATCCGGCCAAGGAATGTGGACAGCATCGGAAGAGGGGAGATCATCAACCGGATTACCTCGCAGGTGGGAATGCTATGTGAGGTCTTTGTAGTAGATACGCTTATGACTATGGTCGCGAACGGTATTCTGCTGCTCGTTACCCTGTGGATCATGTTCTCAATGAGCGTCGAGCTTACACTCGTGACTCTACTATCCTTTCCTCTATTTATGTATGGCTTCAGACGCTTCAGGAACAGGACGGAGACGCTGGACAAGAAATATTATTGCGTTCTGGAAGAAGGCATAAATTATTTAAATGATTTCTTCACAAATCTGGGGGCAGTCCACAGGTGTAATGGACATCAGGCAGAGCGGAAGCGTTGGAGCGGCTGGAATGACGATGCTTGGAGGATATCCCGGCAATCCCGGGTGTTTCATCATGTGGTTTTAAATCTAGTTGCGGATACGATTATATCCTTAATTACGGGTATCATTTATGGCTATAGCCTGTACCTGATCCTGAAAGGCCGCATCTCACCAGGTACTTTGCTGGCCTTCATTGTTATTCTTCCAAGATTGTACAGCATATTCAAAACATTGTTTTCACTGAATACCGATACGAGCCGGATGAAGGTCATTATGGGCAACCTGAATGAAATCCTGAACTTGAAAAAAACAGATTCAGGAGCTAAGGTTCCTGAATATAGCCGCATCCCCCTCCTACAGATGAGGAATGTCTCGTACAGGTACGCTCCAGACGATTCTTTTGGCATCACTGACTTTAATCTGGACATCCAACCAGGTGCATTCGTAGGTATTGTTGGAATAAGCGGATCAGGTAAATCTACGATATTCGAGCTGATCCACAGGTTCATAGAGCCGGACGAAGGGGAGATCTGCCTGGACGGAGTTCCGATCCAAGAGCTGGACATTCATGAATTAAGAAGATATGTTGGCCATTCCCCGCAAAAGGGAGTGCTTTGGAACAAGTCCATTCTGGACAACATCATCTACCCGCTGCAAAAGGAAGACATGCACGAAGAGGCCTGGCGCAAATTCAGTACTGCTGTTGATCTTGCCCATGTAAATTCATTCGTACAAGCCATGCCTGAAGGGTATGACAAGCAAGTGGAGAACCACGGTGACAATCTCTCCGGCGGAGAGATCCAGCGGATTCTGTTGGCCCGGGTATTCATGAGTGAACCGCGTATCCTGATGCTGGATGAGTACACCTCCGCTCTGGACGCCTTGACGGAGAGTGACTTGAGCGATACGTTGCTGAGCCTGAAGGGCAAGCAGACGATCCTGGTGATCGCACACCGGCTGTCCACTGTGAAGAATGCGGATATCATCCTGGTGGTGGATAGGGGCCGGATTGTAGAACAGGGCAGTCCAGCTGAATTACTGGTTCAGCAGGGAATGTATTACAAGATGGTGGAGAAGCAGAAAATATAGAGTGTCAGCATCCTCCCTTAAGCCTCTTCAATTATCACCTTTTGGTGACTATATCACAAAAAAGTGGGTACTATTTTTCTTGTAACTTTTCCTCCATACTAGCGTTCGTAGGAACTATCAATCATAAAAGGAGTGTATAATAGTATGGGTAGATTTGACGGGAAAGTGGCAGTTGTAACTGGAGGGACAAGCGGCATCGGGCTTGCGGCGGCAGAGCAGTTCTTACGAGAAGGGGCTTACGTGTTTATCACAGGACGCAGACAGCGTGAATTAAATGAAGCGGTACAGCAGATCGGTCAGAATGTTACAGGCGTTCAAGGTGACATCTCCAAGCTGGAAGATCTGGACACCTTATTTGATACTGTCAAGCGGGAAAAGGGACACCTGGACATTCTCTTTGCAAATGCCGGACTAGGGTCATTCCTGCCGTTAGGCGAAATCACGGAAGCCCACTACTACAAGACTTTTGATGTCAACGTCAAAGGAACTATTTTCACCGTACAAAAAGCATTACCCTTGTTCCCTAATCAAAAAGGTTCCATTATCCTGACAGGCTCTACGGCCGGCTCAATGGGGGTACCTGCGTTCAGTATCTATGGCGCCTCCAAGGCAGCGATCAGACAACTCGTCCGCAACTGGATTCTGGATACGAAAGGGACAGAGATTCGGATGAACGTCCTTAGTCCGGGTTCAGTCGTCACACCGGCGTACGATGAATTGTTCGGCTCCGCACTTGACAATTACCTGGAACAGGCCAAAACAGATGTCCCGCTCGGCAGAGTAGGACAGGTACAAGAGATTGCAAATGCAGTCATGTTCCTGGCCTCAGATGAGAGCAGCTATTTGAACGGCATTGAATTATTCGCAGACGGCGGAGTGGCTCAAATCTAAATCAACTTAACGTTTGTGTATCAACTCAGGAGATGATGGATTGTTATGAAAATCTTTCACTGTGAACTGGAAGTTACACTAGAGGTCATCGGAGGGAAGTGGAAGGGGCTTGTGCTGTACTATTTAATCCAAGGACCGAAGCGGACAGGGGAGCTTAAGCGGCTTGTTCATAATATTTCGCAAAAGATGCTGATTCAAACACTTCGGGAACTGGAGACGGACGGATTAATCCGCAGAACCATGTACAATCAAGTACCGCCTAAGGTGGAATACTCAATGACAGAGCTGGGTCAATCCCTCGAACCCGTTTTGAGACTGCTTTGTAATTGGGGAGGAAATTACGCAGAACAATCCTATACTCCGGGCGAGTTTAAGATTTTGAATCCGGATTAAGTGCTATTTTTGCCCTGCCTCATCCTTTACTTTCATTCCCGGGGACTATATAATAAGACCAATTGTATATGGGAGTAACCGGAGGAGCCTGCCAACAGCGGGCTCTTTTTGTGTTGTGAAATGGAAAAAATTAACTGTTGCGTAGGAAAGGAATGTTGGACATGAATCTGGAAACGAAACAGGAAAGTATCATGGTATGCGTACATTACGGCCCCCATGGGCAGCGGCTGATCCAGAGGGGCAGTGAGCTGGCCATGAAGCTGCAGGCGCCGCTTGTTGTCCTGACGGTGGATGCGGGTTCAGATGGAGACCAGGAGTATAGCCCGGAGAAGCAGCTGTACCTGTCCGGCTGGGCGAATCAGACGAAGGAGGCCGGGGGACAATTCCTGACCCGCAGCTCGGGCGGCAGAAAGCCCGCACAGGTTATTGTGGAAGCTGCCCGTGAACACCAAGTAACCCAAATCGTCATCGGCCAGTCTACCCAAACGCTGTGGCAGGAGATTACACGGGGGAACTTCATCAATGAGCTGATGGAGCTGGTCGGCACAATAGATCTTCATATCGTTGCTGTGCAGCGTTATCCCGAATTGCTGGAACAGACGCATGAGCGCGGGTTTAACGCCTATCTGGTGAAGAAGGGAAACCGTTATATCCTGGAGGATGAGCCTGATGGAGATGAAGTCCTGAAGGGAACCTTCTTCCGGGAGCTGGATACGGATTTCGACACCGGTCTGTTTAAAATCGTTAAAAACGGTGAAGCGCAGTATCTACGAATTGTACAAAGCGAATGGGTGAAACCTGAATGAGCAAACTAGACAAGAGAAGGGGGATTGAGCCGTGCTGCTTATGGTTATTCTGCTGCCATTGATAGGGTCTGCACTCTTGCTTGGGGTTAGACAGACCTCACGCTTTCATCTGGGATGGATCATTCTGCCCGTTCCGGCGGCGCTATTCCTGTATGTGCTGACGAAAATCCCGGAGATCCGCGCGGGCGAATCCCTGATCGACCAAGTGGCCTGGATGCCATCATTTGGTATGAATCTGGATTTCATTCTGGACGGCCTCAGCCTGATATTGGTCTTGCTGATTACGGGAATGGGGGCACTTGTCGTGCTGTACTCCATTTTCTATCTTAACAAGCAGACGGAAGGGCTCCGGCGGTTCTATCTGTATCTGCTGATGTTCATGGGGGCAATGCTGGGTGTCGTGCTGTCCGATAACCTGATCGTGCTGTACGGGTTCTGGGAGCTTACCAGCATTTCTTCCTTCCTGCTGATCGCCTTCTGGTACGGCCGGGAACGCTCCGGGTATGGGGCCGTCAAATCCATGCTGATCACAGTGTTCGGCGGCCTGGCCATGTTCGCGGGCTTCAATCTGCTGTATGTGATGACCGGTACTTACAGTGTACGGGATATTATTGCACTCTCGGGGACTTTGACAGATCACGCCCTGCTGCTCCCGGCGATTCTGCTTATATTGCTGGGCGCCTTCACGAAATCGGCCCAGTTCCCGTTCCATATCTGGCTGCCTGACGCCATGGAAGCGCCGACTCCGGTTAGTGCATATCTCCATTCCGCTACAATGGTGAAGGCGGGGATTTATCTGGTCGCCCGGCTGACGCCTGTCTTCGCAGGACAGTCCGTATGGTTCTGGCTGGTGTCGGTAACTGGCCTGCTCACCTTAATCTACGGGTCTTTCAAAGCTATACGCCAGACCGATCTCAAAGCCTTGCTGGCCTACTCCACCATCAGCCAGCTGGGACTGATCATGTCATTGCTGGGGCTTGGATCAGCCGCCGGCTTTTACAGCGGGACGCAGGAGGCCATGTTCTATACCCTGGCTACATCCGCCGCACTTTTCCACCTGATTAACCATGCCGTCTTCAAAGGCAGCCTGTTCATGGTAGTGGGCATCATTGACCATGAGACGGGAACGCGCGACCTGCGCAAGCTGGGTGGCCTGATGGCGTTGATGCCCGTTACCTTCACCATCGCACTGATGGGGGCGTTCTCCATGGCAGGGCTGCCGCCGTTCAGCGGATTTCTCAGCAAGGAGATGTTCTTTACGGCAGTGCTGAATATCCGGGAGTTTCATCTGCTGAGCTCCGCATACTGGATTCAGCTGTTTCCGGTGATTGCCTGGATTGCAAGTGTGTTTACATTTGTCTACAGTATGATTCTTGTATTCAAAGCCTTTGGCGGCAAGCTACAGCGGGCCAAGCTGGATAAAATTCCGCATGAAGCCCCGGCCGGCCTGCTCCTGCCGCCCGTAATCCTTATCTTGCTTACGCTGGTGTTCGCCTTCTGGCCGGAGCTGGTCTCCATTAACCTGGTCGAACCGGCGCTCTCTTCCATCCATACCGGACGCCTTACACCTGTGGAGGCGCTGGAGGTATCTATTCATTTCTGGCATGGCTGGACACCCGAGCTCTTCATGACAATGGGCGTAATCGCAGCAGGCCTGCTTCTGTTCAAGGGTTATACCCGGCTAAGGGTGCTGGACCGTGAAGCGAGAGGACGCAATACGCTGAACCGGATATATGATGGTTCACTGAAGCTGCTTGAAGGAGGCTCCAGACGGTTTACGAATGCCTATATGACGGGCTCTAACCGCCATTACCTGCTGTATATCTTCAGTTTCTTCATCGTCACCCTGCTGGCGGCGCTGCTGCGGGAGCCTGGGATCCGCCTGGGTATGGATCATTATGCGAAGCTATCGTTCTATGAACTGGCCGTCATAGCAGTTATGCTGCTCTCCGCCTTTGCCGTTCCTTTTGCCAAGTCACGGGTTAATGCGATCCTGTTCACCGGCGGTACCGGGTACATGGTCACTCTGCTGTTCGTCCTGTTCCGAGCGCCTGATCTGGCGCTCACGCAGATGATTATCGAGACCGTATCCGTTATCCTGTTCCTGCTCTGCTTCCGGTACCTCCCGAAGCTGAAGCTGCAGAAGGAGAAGCTGCCCTTCAAGCTGCCGAATCTGATCATAGCAGTTGGCGTAGGGGGCACGGTCACGCTGCTCGCTCTGGCCGCGATGGGCAGCAGCCCGTTCAAGCCGATCTCTGAGTTCTTCCTGAAGGAGAGCTATAATCTGGCCGGAGGCAAAAACGTGGTCAACGTCATCCTGGTCGACTTCCGCGGATTTGATACTTTGTTTGAAATCATGGTGCTGGGTATCGCATCGCTGGCAATCTATGGCCTGATCCAATTGCGGATGGACGAAGATCTGACCCGGCCGAAGCAGGAAGAACGCCGTCTGGTCGTCCCTTTACACAGTAATGATGTCATACTGCAGACGATGTCCAAAGGAATCATTATCATCATTCTGACCTTCTCGTTGTATCTTTTCCTGGCCGGCCATAACCATCCGGGAGGGGGCTTCATCGGGGCACTCATGGCCTCCGCTGCGCTGGTGCTGCTGTCCATTGCCTTTGGTATGGACCAGATCCGTAAGGCTTTTCCGGTGAATTACCGCCTGCTTACCGCAGCCGGACTCCTGCTGGCGATTGTGACCGCCTCAGGCTCGTTCCTGTTCGGCGCTCCTTTTCTAAGCCATACCTTCAACCACTTCCATCTGCCGCTTCTTGGCGATGTCGAGCTGGCAACTGCCGTGCTGTTTGACCTCGGCGTCTATCTGGCGGTAGTCGGAGTAGCGATGAATATCATTCTAACGATTGGAGGGGATAAACGATGGAACTCGTAATGGCGCTGGCTATCGGCATTCTCTTTACTATAGGTGTCTATCTGATTCTGTCGCGGAGCCTGCTGCGGATTGTGCTCGGAACCTCGCTGCTCACCCATGGCGTGCATCTGCTGCTCCTGACCATGGCCGGTCTCAAGACAGGCTCGGCTCCTATACTGGGCAAGGCAGAATCTTATGTGGACCCGTTGCCGCAGGCTCTGATTCTGACCTCAATCGTCATCAGCTTCGGGGTGACAGCCTTCTTCTTCGTACTCGCTTACCGCTCCTATCAGGTGCTGGGCACAGATGAAATGGACAGCATCAAGGAGGCTATGGAATGAGCAATCTACTGGTGCTGCCCATTCTGATTCCGTTGTGCACAGCAGTACTCCTGATCTTCCTCAGGGGTAAGCTGCGCCTGCAGCGGGGGATCAGCGTGGTTAGCAGCGTGCTAACGGTTCTTATGTCCATCCTGCTGACTGAACATGTGCACAAGGAGGGCATCCTGACCTTGCAGATGGGGGGCTGGGCTCCTCCTTACGGCATTGTCTTTGCCGGCGATATGTTCGCACTCTTACTGGTGACGGCGGCTTCACTAGCAAGCTTAGCCATCCTGTTGTACTCCATAAGCACCATCGGTGAGAAGCGGGAGCATTATTATTACTACACGTTCTATCATTTCTTGCTTGCCGGGGTGTACGGCTCCTTCCTCACCGGAGATATCTTCAATCTGTTCGTCTTCTTTGAGGTGATGCTGATCTCTTCCTACGCGCTTCTGTCCCTGGGAGGAACCCGGCTTCAGCTCAAGGAGACGTCCAAATACCTGCTCATCAACATTGTCTCCTCCACCTTGTTTGTAGCAGCCGTTGCCTATCTCTATGCTGCAGCCGGTACGCTTAACATGGCCCATTTATCCCTGCGGATCAGTGAAGCGGGGCAGGGGGGCGTGCTTAACGTCATTGCCGTACTTTTTCTGATCGTATTCTCCCTGAAGGCCGGGCTGTTCCTGTTCTTCTGGCTTCCCGGCTCCTACAGCGCTCCGCCGGCAGCGGTCCGGGCCTTATTCGGTGCTCTGCTAACCAAAGTGGGGCTGTATGCCATCATCCGTACGTTCACGCTGCTGTTCGTTGACAATGCCGGCCCTCCCCATAGCCTGATCCTCTGGATGGCGGCGGCTACGATGATTCTGGGCAGCCTGGGGGCTGTTGCCTACAAGGATATTCCGCGGATTCTGAATTACAATGTGATTATCAGTGTCGGGTTCGTAGTGCTTGGACTGGCCGCTGGGACACGGGATTCGCTGGACGGGGCGGTCTTCTATCTGCTGCATGATATATTGGCCAAAGCCTTGCTGTTCATCCTGGGCGGCTTAATCATCTCAGCGGCAGGAACAGACCGGTTAAGCGGGATGGGCGGCATGATCCGCAGATATCCGCTGCTGGGCTGGATGTTCTTTATCCTGGCGCTTGCCCTGGTAGGAATTCCGCCGCTGAGCGGCTTTGCCGGGAAGCTGCTGATTATCCGCGGCGCTCTGGATGCGAAGCTGCTCACCCTGTCGCTAATCGGGCTGGGCTCAAGCTTCATGGTGCTCTATTCCTTGATCAAGGTGTTCCGGCAGGCCTTCTGGGGAATCGACGTGGAGGCAGAGCGGCCTATGGTCAGCATGAAAGGATCGTTAGCCGTAGCTGCAGGACTCCTGGTGCTCGTCGCCGCGATAGGAATCGGGGCGGAGGCTCTTTTTGCCTATGTCTCGCAGGCGGGTTCGGTCCTGGCTTCACCTGAGCAATATATCCAAGCCATAATGAAGATAAAGGAGTAGAGGAGATGGCCTTACAATTATTATTTAACCTGTTAATTGCATTCCTGTGGATGGGCATTAATAACGATGGCTCCTTCTCCAGCTTTCTGACCGGCTTCCTGCTCGGCATCGGGATACTGTTGCTGTTCAGAAGATCCCGGCCTCAGCCCCGTCCCTTTTATCTGCGCCGGCTGTGGTCGATTCTGAAGCTGGTGCTGATCTTTATCCGCGAATTGACCATTTCAAACTTTGTGGTAATCTGGCATATTCTCCGTCCGAGGCTGGCGATCCGTCCCGGTATCTTTGCCTATGAGACTTCCCTGACCTCAGCCTGGGAAGTTACGCTGTTATCCTGTCTGATCTGTCTGACTCCAGGGACGCTGACGCTGGATGTGTCCGCAGACGGCACCACCTTATATATTCATGCCATTGATATTCAGGATGCTGAAACAATGGTCACACAGATTAGAACCAGCTTTGAGCAAGCCATCCAGGAGGTGACCCGCTGATGGTCCAGACATTGTTAACAACGGCACTGGTCATTCTGGGAGGCGCGCTGCTGGCCTGCCTGTTCCGCCTGCTGAAGGGGCCGACCCGCTCAGACCGTGTGGCCGCTCTGGATACGATAGGGATTCACATCCTTGCGATGATTACCGTGATCGGTATGCTGCTGGATACCCAGGATTTCCTGGAGGTCATTCTGGTTATCGGCATTCTGACGTTTATTGGAACAACCGCACTCGCCAGATACATTGAGCGTGGCGTGGTAATGGAGGAAGGGGAGAGAACCCGTGACAGGTGAATTGATCAGTTCCATTCTGGTGGTGCTTGGCGCCATCTTCTGTGCGATCAGCGCGTTTGGCTTAATCCGGCTGCCGGATGTATATTTGCGCTCACATGCCGCTACCAAAAGCGCCACCTTCGGGGTACTCTGCCTGCTGGGCGGCGGATTCCTGTACTTCTGGTTCAAGGATGGAAGCATCAGTGTCAAGCTGCTGCTCGCGATTCTGTTTGTGTTCATTACTTCGCCGGTGGCAGGTCATCTCAATGGCCGGGCGGCCTACCGTTCGGGAGTGCCGCTGTGGAAGGACAGTATCCGCGATGACCTGCTTAAGCAGGATGAAGCAGCCCGGGACGGATCGGCGAAATGAGCTAGAATGAGCATAAGGAGCCTGCTAGCAGCGGGCTCCTTCTTTGTGCTGCTGACCGGCACCTTATGGAAATGTTGCAGCCCCAAAAGTCATGGTAATCATCAGCCCATACTGTTACTATAATAGCTATGTCAAAAAAATTGAAAAGAAGGTCCTAGCATTGAATCAGCATTCGATCCGCAAACAGCTGGATACTTGGTTTGACTTCAAGTTCCGGCTTCTGGCAGGCGGCATAGCCGTAGGCATACTATCGGGTACGGTGGTTGTCATGTTCCGCTTTGTGCTGGAGGAGTCACTTAAGCAATCTTTAGTTTTCTATCAGTATCAGAGAAGCCATCTGTGGGCGGTCCCTATCTGGATGGCGGTTCTGGTTCTGGCGGGCTGGTGTACGGGGCTCCTTGTAAAGAAGCAGCCGGGGATTTCGGGAAGCGGCATTCCCCAGGTCAAAGCGGTGCTTCAGAACCGGCTTCAGCTTAACTGGTGGAAGGCGGTCACCGCCAAGTTCGCCGGAGGAGCGGTAAGCATCGGAGCCGGTCTCTCCCTGGGAAGAGAAGGCCCTTCGATCCAGATCGGCGCTCTAATCGCGGAGGGCTTCAGCCGGGTGTTCCGCAAATCGAAGACGGAGGCGCACATTCTGATCACATGCGGGGCAAGTGCAGGGCTGGCAGCAGCCTTTAATGCACCGATCGCCGGCGTTATTTTCGCTCTGGAAGAGGTGCACATGAACTTCTCTCCGCTGATTATGATCTCCGCTTTAACCTCATCGCTGGTGGCAGATTTTATCTCCAAGGAGTTCTTCGGACTCACCCCCGTCTTTAACTTCTCAGGGATAGGATCGCTTCCGCTGTCCAATTATTATCATCTGGTCCTGCTGGGACTGCTGGTTGGCGTATCCGGCATTGTCTTTAATAAAGGCCTATATTTCTTTCAGGATCTGTACGCCAGAATAAAGTGGCTGCCTGCACACGCACGGCCGATGATCCCTTTCGTGCTGGCAGGTGTGCTTGGGCTGACATTCCCGGCTGTCCTGGGAGGAGGTAACGGCTTAATCAACGATTTGGTTGCAACTCCCTATCCTATAAGGGTATTGCTGGTGCTGCTTGTTGTGAAATTCCTGTTCACCCTCGTCAGTTACGGTTCCTCTGCACCCGGCGGGATCTTCCTGCCGATGCTTGTTCTCGGAGGACTAATCGGAACCTTATACTGTAAAATTGCCAATAGCCTGCCGGGAGGAGGCTCCCTGGATGAGGCTTATTTGCTGATTGCCGCCATGGCCGGCCTGCTGACGGCAAGCCTAAAGGCCCCGATCACCGGCATCATCCTGATTACAGAGATGACCGGCTCCTTCACGAACCTGCTGCCGATCGGCATAGTATGTCTAACCGCCTATATGACAGCCGAAGGGTTCCGTTCCTTGCCGGTCTATGAGGTGCTGCTGGAGCGATTCCTGCACGGGAAGGACGCGGTAGATCATACGGATGTCAATAAAATTATTCTGGAGATTCCTGTCCATCAAGGCTCGCAGCTGGATGGTATCAGCATAGGCCAATACCAGTGGCCCGCCCATTGCCTGATCGTATCCGTCAAAAGAGGGACCGAGGAAATCATCCCTACCGGAAGCCTGGTGCTTCAGGCCGGAGATTCCCTGGTCATTCTGACTAGCGACAGCCATTCTCCACTCGTACTGGAGAGAGTGCGGCAGGTGGCTCACATCTGTTCCTTGGATAGCCCGATTAAATCCGGCTGAGCAGTTTGGGAAATTCAGGATGCCAAAATAGCCGAAGCTTAGTATAATAGAGGGCAGACGGATTCTTAGGAGGTGGTTGTATGAGTGAGAGCGGTATTAGCGACATTAGCGATATTAGTCCGATTCCCCAATTGAATATGAAAAGGAGAGGCTTTCATGAGCTACAACCCCGAAATCCCGAGAACCCGGTACGACAACTATGGCGACCGTGAATGGACACGGCTGGAAAAGGATGGGCCAGGCGAGCTTTTGTATCAGGTCCATTTGGACATTCTTCAGCGTTATCTCAAGCCAGGGGATCAGGTGCTGGAGATTGGCGCAGGCTCGGGCAGGTACACCAAGGACATCGTTACCATGTGTGCTGAATTGACTGTTGCCGATCTGTCCAGCCATCAGATTGAATTCAATAAGTCGAAGATGCAAGAGCTGTCGCTATATGACAGAATCAACGCGTTCCATGTGTTAGACGTGCTGGATATGAGCGTGTTTGCAGATAGCTCGTTCGACTCTGTGGTATGTATCGGCGGGGTCATCAACTATCTGCTGGACAAAGAGACGGATGGCGTACGGGAGCTGCTAAGAGTACTTAAGCCGGGCGGCCTCCTGATTGTCGGGTCGATGAGCTTCATCGGCGCTTCCATGTATTATCTCGAAGGCATCCGCTATGAGAAGGACCAGTTCGGGATCGATGCTACCAGATGGCTTATGAACACAGGGGTTCAGGACGAAGAGCATTATCCCGTACCCAGCAAGCATTACGTCCACATGATGAGAAGCTCTGAACTGGATGCTTTATTTGCCCAGTTTCCGGTTAATATTCTGGAGAGAAGCTCTGCCGGACTATATACGCAAGCCGGAGACGCTGACTTGGAGAAGGCCCGGGGCGACCAGGAGTTCTGGAAGCTGATTGTCGAACAGGAAATCGCGTTCACCAAACTGCCGGGCACGCTGGATTGCGGCATGAATCTTATTTACGTAGTGCGCAAGTTATAATTACTGCCCGTCTGCTGCAAACAGGCGGGCTTTTTAATAGAATTTATATGTTTTGGGGTCCCCGCAAAGTACCTGAGTCACCACCTACGCTAAAGCTCCACTTTGTGGGGTTATTTTATAGGGAGGAGTAATTTGATGGGAGTATGGACCAGCTCTATGAACGGTGCACCTTGGACCACAAGTAAAATGAATCAGTCGGTGAAGCAGTTGCGCGAGCGGGCGCTTATTTCGTATGTGATTGATGTAGACAAGCTTGAAGATTTAAGGGAGCTGGACCGGCATGTGTTTGCGAAACGTCCCGATCTGGTCCTGTCGGTTAGCCAAGCGGACATGAAAGGACGGTATACCAAAGAATTGCTGCAGACCCTTGCGGAGTTACAGCACATCACGGCCCTGCAGCTCAACCTGTATCATAGCATTGATCTGAGCGTTCTCGGAACGCTGGAGCGGCTGCAGTATCTGTCCATTACGGCCAAAAAGCCGGTTGACCTCAGCTTCATCTCCAGCCTCAAGGAGCTGCAATATCTCTCGCTGCACGGCAAATTCGCAGACTTAACGCCAATCGGCGGTGCTGCCCGGCTGGATACCTTAATCTTGCGTACTACAATTCATGAGCTTGATTTCATCCGCCGGTTGCCGAAGCTGCAATGTCTCTTCATTCATGATTCCATCTTAGACGGCTCCATGGATGCCCTTGCAGATTCCTCAGTGACCATGCTAAGCCTGGCGGCTATCCGTAACTTCACCGAGCTGGATGTGTTAGCGGACATGCACAATCTTGCTTACCTGCGCTTATCCTTGCCTAAGGTGAAGGCTTTGTGTGACTTCACGAACATGCCGAATCTCAGGCAGCTTGAACTGGATCAGATGAAGGCCCTGGAGCATGTCGCTCCATTGTGGGCCGTGCCGCAGCTTGAAATGTTAGAGCTCAGAGAGCTTTCTGCAGCAGTGACGGCGAAGGATTTAGAGCCTCTGACCGAAATGGAGCATCTGCGGCAGGTGGATTTCCAATACATTGATTTCAATAAAGGCAGGATTACCAAGTTACGTGAATGGTTTGCCCAAGCGGGCAAGAGCCAGCTTTTATATGAGAATATTCCTGATGATCAGCACATCAAGCCGATGTCGCTCGTTCATTTACGCAAGCATATAGGGATGGATCAATAATTGAGAGGATAGGAGAGAATGCGATGATTGATTTAGTACAGCTCCAGAAAAGGGTATATCAGAATAAGATTGAGAAGGGGTTCAACGTAACGGATATTTACCAGGAATTCTGTCTGACCCACGGCGAGCTGTCCGAAGCCTGTGATGCTTACCGGAAGAAGAAAGACGATCTCGGCGAAGAATTGGCGGACGTTGCGATCTACCTGATTGGACTGGCGGAGATTCTGGGGATTAATCTGGAAGAAGAGATCATGAATAAGATCGATAAAAATGAAAAGAGAATCTATGAGAATAGGGATGGCGTGCTGCTAAAAGTGAAGGAATAGTCAATCTTTTATCCCTTGTTAGGCCCTGCTGCGAAGCAAATCATGTTAAAATCATTAAAGTGTGAAAACAATCCGAGTGATATCTTCACTACAACAAGGAGGAGAACCTCTTGTTCAGTCCATCTCAGTTCATCCACAACAGCCCTCCTGAGTCTCTGTCCGCCCGCAAGGGCTATCACTGGCTTGTCGTGTCAACCGTATGCATCGGCGCATTTATGGCGGCGCTCGACGCAAGCATCATCAATCTGGCTCTGCCGTCCCTGGTGACGCAGCTGAATGTATCCATGGCAACGGTGGAATGGATCAGCCTCGTATATCTGCTCACGCTCGCATCGCTCGTCATTCCCTTCGGCCGTCTGGCAGACATGCTGGGCCGTAAGTGGATGTACACCGGCGGGTTCACAGTATTCCTTATCAGTTCACTACTCTGCGGGCTGGCGCCGACCTTTGGCGTTCTTTTGCTTGCCCGGATACTTCAGGCTGTAGGGGCGGCAATGCTCCAGGCGAACAGCGTAGCGATCATTACAGCGGCAACCCCGCCGCAGCACCGGGGCAAGGCGATCGGTATTCAGGCCAGCGCGCAGGGCATCGGGCTCAGTCTGGGTCCGGTCATCGGCGGCGGACTTCTGGCTATGGGAGATTGGCGCTGGCTGTTCTACATTAACATTCCCATTGGTATCATCGGCACGATTCTCGGAATCCTGCTGCTCCCGCAGGATAACGCCAAGAAGAAGGAAGCATTCGATCTCTGGGGGATGCTGTTCCTCATTCCGTTTCTGGTGTTCCTGGTCTATATCCTCAATAATGGAACCACGCTCGGCTGGGCTTCACCGGTTATATTGATTGGCTCCTTTACCGCATTGCTGGCCTTGACCTCGTTCATCCGTGAAGAACAGCATACGCCTGTTCCGCTTATGGATCTGGCGCTGTTCCGCAGCAGCGTCTTTATCCGCGGAAACCTGACCGGATTCTTGTCGTTCACTGTCATGTACGGGGTGCTGCTGCTCAGTCCTTTTCTGATGGAGACCGTCTTCCAGGCTAATTCCATCCGTGCGGGACTGTATCTGTCGTTTGTTCCGATCGGGATGACGATCATGACGCCGGTCTCGGGCTATCTGGCGGATCGCTTCGGCATCCGGCTGCCGTCTCTCACCGGAATGGTTACACTTCTGCTTGGCTGTGCCTGTCTGACGGCGATCCGCAGTAACGGCGACATTGTCATGCTGCTGCTCGGCTTGGCGCTGGTCGGCGGAGGCATGGGCTTGTTTACGCCGCCGAACAACAGCAATGTCATGGGCAATGTACCGGCGGCACGGCTCGGCGTGGCCGGAGCGACGCTCAATATGAGCCGGACCATCGGCATGGGGATGGGCGTAACGCTGGGCGGCACGCTTTACCGGCTGGCCATGAAGCTTTTTCCGGAGGCTGGGCATCTTATGGCGTTTCGGGCTTCGTTTCTCTGTGTAGGCGTTATAGGACTGGCGGCTTTGGCAATTACCTGTATTCCGCAGCCGAACCGGACGAAATACGATGAAGCACATATCGAATATTACATTTAATTACCGGCCTTCCGCTCAACATTGAACGGATGCAGAAGAGAGCCTGCATAGAGCAGGCTCTTTTTAACACATACTTAAAGAAAAACCTGTAATATACTACCACATGGAGGTTCACTCATGGTTTTCATCATTTCAATTACCATCGTAGCGATTTTTGCCATATGGGGAGCCGTAGCGCCTGACCAGATGGCAGAGGCCGCTAATGCCGCATACAATTTCTCTATCCATAATTTTGGCTGGTTTTATTTGCTGGCCACACTGTTTTTCCTGATCTTCACCTTTTATTTAGCCTTCAGCAGGTTTGGCAGTATCCGTCTGGGGGACGACGACGATGAACCGGAATATTCCACGGTATCCTGGCTGTCGATGTTATTCAGCGCCGGGATGGGGATCGGGCTTGTCTACTGGGGAGTGGCTGAACCGTTGTCGCATTACTTGTCACCGCCAGAGGGTGTAGCAGGAGGGACGACAGAGGCCGCGCGGATCTCCATGCGGTATTCTTTTTTCCATTGGGGACTGCATCCATGGGCGATCTACGCAGTGATCGGGTTGACGCTTGCTTATTTCCAGTTCCGCAAAGGCTACAAAGGCTTAATCAGCTCGGCCTTCATCCCTTTACTCGGAGAAAGGCTCGTTTCCGGCTGGCTGGGCAAGGCCATCGATATTTTGGCGGTCATTGCCACTATATTTGGGGTTGCGACTTCGCTGGGTCTCGGGGCTCTGCAGATTAACGGCGGGCTGCATTATTTATTCGGGCTTCCCAACACCGTAACTGCTCAGATTGTAATTATCGCCATAGTAACCGTGCTATTCCTTATCTCCGCTACCAGCGGCCTGGACAAGGGCATCAAAATCCTCAGCAACACCAACCTGGTCATCGCCGTGCTTTTGATGCTGTTCGTATGGTTGACGGGGCCGACCTCGTTTATTTTCGAGACCTTTACCACCACATTAGGCAGCTACATGCAGAACATTATCAATATGAGCTTGCGGTTAACACCTTTTTCCAAGGGAACCTGGGTCGGAGTGTGGACCTTATTCTATTGGGCCTGGTGGATTGCCTGGGCACCCTTTGTCGGGACCTTTATTGCAAGAGTATCCAAAGGAAGGACGATCAAGGAGTTTGTCATTTGCGTGCTGATTATACCGAGCCTGTTCGGTTTCATCTGGTTCTCGGTATTTGGCGGGACAGGCCTGCAACTGGAATTGTTCGATGCTGCCCAGCTGGCTGAGGCGGTAAAAGCCGATACGACCACCGCTCTGTTTGTCATGCTGGAGCATCTTCCCTTAGGCACTATCGTATCTTTTATAGCTACGCTCCTGATTATGATCTTCTTCATCACTTCAGCGGATTCGGCTACCTTTGTACTGGGCATGCTGACCACAGACGGCAAGCTCAATCCCAGTGCAAGAGTGAAATTAACCTGGGGCATTCTGCAATCCTCCATCGCTGTAGTTCTATTGATCAGCGGCGGATTAAGCGGCCTGCAGACCGCCTCCATTGCAGCTGCCTTGCCCTTCGCCATTGTCCTGATCGGCATGTGCTTCTCCCTGCTCAAGGCTCTTCAGGAGGAGGACAGGGAGCGCCGTCAACGGGACAAGCGCCAACGCCAGAAGCTGAAGCGGCTGCTGGAGGAGATTTAAAAGCGATCCATACCGGGTCGCTTTTTTTTGTAATAAAACATCAGATCTTCGATCATATCGTCATACAATTATCTATAATATTTAGGATAAAAGCTTTAGTATGGATATTTAATACAATTACAAATCAAATACAATGATATTACATCTGTAGTAAAAATATCCTGAGCAATGGTTTTCAAAGACTGGATTTGAATCAGTTTAAAATGATAGCGCTTAATTTATAGCGCAGGATGAGGGGGATTAATGAAAAAATTGGCATTGTTATTCCCTGGTCAAGGCTCACAATATGTCGGTATGCTGCGCCGCTACCTGAATGAAGCTTCAGTAACCGGTATTTTTGAGCAGGCTAGGAATCTAACCGGGGTTGATTTTAAAAAGCTGTGTTTAGAGAATGTCCCGGGAGAAGCTCTCGGGACCGATATTGTTCAACCTTTGATCTACGTGGCATCTGTGGCTCTGTCTGTGTATGCCAACGAACATTGGCGGCCCGAACCCGCTTATGCCGCCGGTCATAGTCTGGGAGAGTATGCGGCACTAACCTTTGCAGGCTCTCTGCAGTTTGAGGATGGGCTGCGGATTGTTAGTGAGCGGGGAAGATTAATGCAGCAGGCTTCTGCCGGTGCCGGTCCTTCTATGGCAGCAATACACGGCCTGGATGAATCAATTGTTGAAGGGATCTGCCGGGAGGCTTCAGAATCGCAAGGGACTCCATTGGTTGTCGCCTGCTATAATACCTCAACTCAGCAGGTGATCTCCGGAGATTCAGCTGCATTATCGGCTGCCCTTTATCTTGTGAAGGCTCACGGAGGCAATGGTATGGTCCTGCCGACGAGCGGACCTTTCCATAGCGAGCTGATGAAGCCGGCTGCCGAGCAATTCAGGCAAGTATTGTCGCAGTATCATTTTAGTGCCCCCTCTATTCCGGTAATATCGAACTGCAAAGGACTACCTTTCGAGGTTAGCCGAATACACGATGATTTGGCCGGTCAGCTAACCTCACCGGTCCGCTGGAATCAGACTCTGAACTATCTAATGCATAATCAGGTAAGCACCTGCGTGGAAATCGGACCCAAAAACGTACTTAGCAGCATGATCAACAAAGCTTACCCTGGGATTAAGACCTTTGCAGTCGACTGGGCTGATGATGATCAGTTGTTGTTGCAGCATTTGGCAGAAAGGGGAGTGGATGATTCCGCATTCATCTCAGCCTGTATTAAATCCGCTGTCACTACACCTAACACCAATTGGAATGAATCGGAATATATAAATGGGGTGACCAGACCTTACCGGGTGCTGCAGCAATTATCACATGAAGCCAAACAAGGACACAGATTTACCGAAGAACAGATTACTCAAGCGCTTGAGGCCATTCTATTAATCTGGAGAACCAAGCAGGTGGATACTGGGGAAATTGAAGTAAGATTCAGTGAAATTGTATCCTTTCTTGGAGAGTGGAACGCTCCAGTCCTAGCCCGTTTCAGAGCAAAAGCGGGGATTGCGCATGGTATTTAAAATGAATACGCAAGGATACATAAGCGATAGCTTCACTATTGCCGAGAAAAAATCAGCTACGGAGGATATTGCCATCATAGGGCTGTCAGCGGCGATTGGAGCATGTGAGACCTATCACGAGTTCTGGAGTGAATTGGAGAAGGGGACAGATCTGATTGGTCCCATACCTCATATCAGAAAAGAAGCGCTGCAGCCGGTACTGGAGCGGGGCGGTCTGGACGATACGCAGTTCAAAACAATTGCCTACCTGCCCAGGATCGACCCGTTCGATTATCAATTCTTCAAATACTCACCAAAGGAAGCCTCCTATATAGACCCTGCCCAGCGCATCTTTATGCAGCAGGCTCTCGGAGCAATCGAAGATGCAGGCTATGGCGGGGAGCGCTTACGCGGCAGCAAAACGGGAATCTATGTCGGATATGCAGATTCTCAAGCCTATTCCTATCAGCGACTGACAAATGTCCTGGATCCTGAGGCGATATACCAGTACCCTACTGCCCATTTAACGTCCATGATTCCCGGCAGAATCGCCTATTTCCTGGATTTGAAGGGGCCTGCCGTAGTTATTGATACCGCTTGTTCGTCCTCACTTGTTGCTGTGCATTATGCTTGTCAGGCGCTTCGCCGCGGAGAGTGTGAGACAGCCTTATGCGGCGGAATCAAGCTTCATATTATTCCCTTGAAGAACGAGCTTCATCTGGGGATTGAATCCCCCGGAGGACGGGCCAGGACATTTGACGACGAGGCCGACGGAACAGGAGGGGGAGAAGGTTCAGTAGCCCTGTTATTGAAGCCGCTCTCACAGGCGGTCTCGGACAGGGACCATATCTATGCCGTAATCAAGGGGACAAGCGTCAATCAAGACGGCACGTCTGTCGGAATTACCGCACCCAACGTTTTTTCACAAGAAGAAGTAATTGTACGGGCATGGGAAGACGCGGGAATTGACCCTGAGACCATCGGTTACATAGAGACCCACGGAACGGGTACACGGCTTGGTGATCCGATTGAAATTAGAGCCATCGAAAAAGCATTTGCCCGTTACACATCTCGCAAGCAATTTTGCGGAGTTGGAGCGCTTAAGAGCAATACGGGCCACTTGGATCATGCCGCAGGAATCGCCGGCCTGGTCAAGGCTGTTTTAAGCCTGAAGCATCAGCGCCTACCAGCCAATTTGCACTTCAGCACGCCGAACCGGGATATTGCATTTATGGATTCTCCTGTGTACGTCATCGACCGGTTGCGGCCATGGATCAGCAGGGACGGCCAACCCAGAAGATGTGGAGTCAGTTCCTTTGGACTAAGCGGCACCAATTGTCATGTTGTGCTTGAAGAGGCGGGGGATACAGAGGAAGACAGCGGAGAGAGTAGTCCGCCCTATCTTTTTGCGGCATCGGCCAAAAGCAAGGAATCGCTGCTAACCCTTTTATCCAGATATATAGATTATTTGGAAGCGAACTGCAGTCTTTCGGCGGCAGATGTATGTTATACGGCCACTGCCGGACGAGGACACTACGGGCATAGAATGATTGTGATGGTCAATAACCTTGCCGATCTGACTGATAAGCTGCGGTTAATTGTTGGTGAACCGGACCGCAGCCGGGAGGAAATCGGAATATACACCACCTTGTCCGGTAACAGTGCTCACACTCCGTATTATGCATACCTCGATCCTGCAATCCTGGATTGTTCTATGGATCGTTTGAGTCATGAATCTGCCAGGGAGCTGTGTGAGTTGTATATCGCCGGAATGGATTTGGACTGGCTGCAGCTATACCGGAATGCCCGGTGTCACACTGTAAGCCTGCCAACCTATGCATTTGAACCTGCTTCCTGCTGGGTGCAGCCAGTCGGAGCCGCGGAAGTCAAGGATGATATGAGCCTCTACAGCCGCTTATGGGAGCCGTGTCCGGGCAACGTGCAGGCGGAGACTCTGGAAGGCGACGTTCTGATTTTTTGCCAGCACTGGGATTCCGGCAGCCAGACAGCCGCCTTGTTCAGCGGCTATTGCAAAGATCCGGTGATTATCCGCTATGGTGCAGGGTATCAACAATTGGGCCCAATCGACTATATCATTGATGGCAGCGAAGAAGATTTTGACAGATGCTTCAGTGAGATCAGCAGGCTGGGAAAGACATTCCGTCATCTTTTCTATTTCAATGATTTCGGACATGAGGTGGATCTGCACGCAGAAATGGCGGCTGGCCTGTACGCAAGACTGAACTTGCTCCCCCAACTTGTGAAATCAATCCACAAACATCTCGATGTTGCGGGTACACACTTCCGGCTAATTACAAGGCAGGCACATCAAGTAAACGGAGAAGACCATGAACTGAACCCGGCAAATGCGCTTATGGTGAGCCTGCTGAAGGCCATGATGGCCGAGCATTCCAGCCTGCATGTTCAGTCGCTTGATATTGGCACATCCGAGGTGTCACGCATTATTCCTATGGAGCTGCTGACGGGATATGACAACCATATCCATCTCGCGTACAGAAATGATATCCGTTATAAGGAAGTCATCGCGAGCCTGCATCCTTCTGAAATTGAGGAAGATCAGACACAGATCCGAAGCAATGGTGTATATGTCGTGACAGGAGGAACCGGGAAGGTGGGCCTGGAACTTGCAAGTTATTTAACCTCACGCCAGGCCGTGAGAATAATCATCTTGCAAAGGACACTCCCGGATAGCATTGTAGGCACTGTCACAGAACAGCCTGGGAACAGAGATAAGCTCGATCGGCTCCGGCAGCTTGCAGCGAACGGATCGACTATTGAGATCATGCAGACTGATGTTACACAAGAAGCTGATGTCCGCTTAGCTCTGGACCGTATCCGCAATAAATACGGAATGATCCACGGTGTTATCCACGCCGCAGGTGCTGGAATCGGGGAACGCGGAAGCTGTCTGTTGATCGATGAAGATCCGGTTAATGTAGTAGCCATGCTGGCGCCCAAGATGAACGGGGCCTTGCTGCTGGACAAGTATACCCGCGAGGACTCCCTGGATTTTATGCTGTTGTGCTCAAGTGCAATCACGCTGGTTGGAGGAATCTATGCCGGTAAATATCTGGCCGCCAATGCCTTTCTGGATGCTTTTGCGGAACAGAGAAATTTGAATGGCCGGAAAACAATTTCTATTAACTGGCCAGTGTGGGTTACGGAACCTGATGCTGACTCCGGCGCGGACAATAATCAATTGTTTATGGGGATCAGGCCCCCTGCAGCAAAACGGAGTCTGCACCAGGTGTTAAACAGAAAAATCAGCCATGCGGTACTAGGCAAGTTCAATTGGACAAGCAGCATTCATCTGATCAGCGAGACGCTTCCGTATACCTTATCCGGAAGAATGAGCACCCGGTTAGCCAATGCCCGAAGACACAGCAGTGAAGTAGATAAGCCTTCTGAACAGACCGTCATTCTGTCAGGCAAGGAGAGCTTCACAGAGACAGAGCAACTTGTGGCAGGCATTTGGGCATCGCTCCTTGGCCACCCTGTTATCGATGTGAATGAATCCTTTTCAGTTCTTGGAGGCGACTCCATTCTAATGGTTAGGCTAGGTATGGAGCTGGAGAAGCTGGGCCTGCTTGAGGATGGAGTAGCCCTCATCCATGACCCGACGGTGGCGGGGCTCGCGGAACATATTGATGAGCGAAGCAGACAAGCTGATGTTCTGAGAAGATAAGGAGTGATTGATGATGAGAAGGGTTGTTATTACAGGTATTGGTATGATTACTCCTGTCGGCACCGGCATGGACAAAAGCTGGTCCAGCCTGCTGTCCGGCCAATCCGGGGTGCAGGAGGTCCAATCGTTTGACCCGTCCAAATTCCGGGTGAAAATTGCAGGCGAGGTCAAGGATTTCGATCCGCGTACCTTCATGTCCCTTACACAGCAAGATCGTATGGGGAGAGGGGCGCAATATACCTATGCCGTTACCCAGATGGCTATTGAAGATGCCGGGCTCTCCATAGGGGAGTTAACTTCCTCCATGGTTGGCTTCTACTTGGGCTCCACCATGGGAGAGGCGCAGGTTCTGGAGAATATCGTTAAGAATCAAGTATTAGGCAGGCCGGTCCCCAGACAGGAGTACATGCATTTTCCAAGCCATCAAATGATCTCAACCGTAATGGATGAATTCAAACTGAACGGTCCTTCGAATTTTTTCTATAATGCTTGTGCGGCCGGCAATTATGCGATCGGGATGGCGGCCGATCTTATCCGCAGAGGCAAAGTGGACATCGCGGTATCAGGCGGAGTGGATGTTATATCCGAAGTGGCTTTTACGGGATTTAACCGTCTGCTCTCTCTTGATCCGGAACGCTGCAGACCCTTCGACAAGAACAGAAAAGGGCTGGTAGTCAGTGAAGGTGCGGCCGTCCTGATCATGGAGGAGATGGAGCATGCACTTAAGCGCGGCGCAAACATTTATGCTGAATTTAGCGGCTACGGACTCGGGATGGATGCCCATCACGTAACAGCCCCCCATCCTCAAGGGGAAGGTGCGCTTCGCAGTATTGAGACAGCGCTGGCGAATGCACATTTAAAGCCGGAGGATATTGATTATATCTCGGCGCATGGAACCGGCACTCCGGCTAACGATAAAGCAGAATCTTATGCGATCAAGAAAGTGTTCGGTGAACAAGGTGATCTGCCTCCGGTAAGCTCGATCAAGTCTATGCTGGGACATGCGATGGGAGCTGCCAGTGCGATTGAAGCGGCAGCGTCATGCTTAATGATCACGAATCAGGTGATGCTGCCGACGATTAATTTTGAAGAACCCGATACGAACTGTATTCAAGATTGCGTAGCGAACATACCTAGAGAAGCCGAGATCCGGCATATTGCCTCTAACGCCTTTGCCTTTGGCGGAAATACTGCCTGTATAATTCTGTCCCGTTTCCAAGAGGAGGTGCAGCCGTCGTGAGCAGAGTCGGAATCTACGGATATGCAGTAGTAACAGATTCAGCGCTATATGTCGGGGACCGTAAAAATGTATGGAATGAAGATGGGGAGAAGCAGTATCTAACAGGCATAAGCCTAAAATCAACCAGCCAGTTAAGCCGGAATTTGGGAGTGGCCGTCAAAGCGGCCATGGAGGAATCCCTCCTGAAGCCGGAGCCAGAACAACTGGGAGTAATTATGGGAAGCTCGCTCGGTTCCTCTGCAAAAATAGCTGATTTCCATAAAGTAGCTATTGAATCGGGACCGGATATGGTGAGTCCGATGGAGTTCCCGTCGACGGTAGCCAATGCTCCCAGCAGCCTGGTCGGGATCTGGTTCAAATTGAAGGGGCCTTGCATTGCTCTATCCAATGGGGATTCATCTGCGTTAGACGCCATAGCCCTAGCTTATGATGAAATCAAGTATAACGGGTACCCCTATTTCATGGCGGGTGGCGCAGATCAGTTAACTACGGGGGTAGAGGAAGGTTATGCCGAGTGTTACGGGGCCGATCGTCAGCTGGAAGGTCTGCATCTGGAGGATGGAGCGGGCGCAGCACTTGTGTCGGCCATTGGTCCGGAGGATGACCGTTATAAGGCAGAAATAATCGGCTATGTAAATTTGAATTTCAGTAAAGGGGGTGACATTGCGGACAGGATGCTGGGGGCAATCAGGAGCTTGCTTCATAAACATGAAGTTGAGCCGGGAGATATTCTGGCTGCCACCACATACAGACCTTACCAAGCAATCCAGACGGAGCTTGAAGGACTACTTGAACAAACTGAGCTAGCAATTTCTTATTGGAACCGTGATTACAACAGCAATCCGAATCGTCTGGCCGCAAACGGGATAATGAGCTTGATCCATGCCATGACAGTACAAGGTGCTGACGGCAGAGCATATCCGTACAGACTGTTGTTTGAAACCTCAGGCAGCGGAAAGTTATCAGCAGTATTAATGAAACTCAATTTCGTGTTGAAACTGAAAGGGGAATGAATGATGGTTAACGAGAATGAAATCAAGGATATGTTATCGGAGATTCTGGAGACAGATGTGAACGTTATCTCTGAGGATGCTTTATTTGTAGAGGATCTGGGCATGGATTCATTAAGAGTGCTTGAAATCTTGGCCGAACTGGAGAAGAAGTATAGCATTCAGATTCCTCCTGAACGTCTTACTGAGCTGAAGGATGTCCGCGGAACAATAGCAGTTGCGAAAGAAATTTGCGAGGCTGCGCAATAATGGTCCAAGGCGGATATGAATATCTCAAAACCAAGCTTCAGCAGAGATTTCCGCTCATGATGGTTGACCGGGTGCGGGAACTTGCGGAGGATCATAGTTACATACGGACCGTTAAAAATGTCAGCGGCAATGAGATCTGCTTCCTTGGCCATTTCCCGCATTTCTCGATTTTCCCGGGGGTCCTGATCATCGAAGCGATGGCTCAATCGGCATCTGTATTATTTGCCAGTGACGAAGCTCCCAGTGAAGATGACCTGTACCTGCTGGGCAGTGTTGGCAATACAAGGTTCCTCCATCCGGTTTTCCCCGGGGATCAGATGGAGATCCGGATCGATATCATTAAAAGGGTGCCGGACGCTTGCCTGGTCTCAGGTCAAGTACATGTTGACGGACTGCTTGTAGCTGAAGGCAAGCTGTCGTTTGCCAGAAGAAACAGGAATGGATGGGAGGACAAATGAGCGGTCAGGGGATTGCATTGGTGACGGGGGGAACCCGGGGAATCGGCAAGGCGATTGTATTGGAACTGGCGCGCCGCGGGGTGCATGTGGTTTTCACCTTCTTAAACCATGAGCAGCTGTCACTGCAATTGGTTGCGGAAGCCGCGCAGCTGGGGGGTTCCGCTGAAGGGCATTCAGTGGATTCAAGAGACAGCCAGGCAATCAGCAGCTTCATTAAGATGCTGATTAACCGATATGGTTCAATTGATATTCTTGTCAACAACTCGGGAATCAAGCATGATGTTCCGCTCCTGATGATGAAAGAGCAGGACTGGAACAACGTAGTTAATACGAATTTAAACAGCGTCTTCCATTTCTCAAAGCAAGTTAGCTTTTATATGTTGAAGCAAAAAAAGGGCAGAATTATTAATATCAGTTCAATTAGTGGCATATACGGGCTGGCGGGACAAACCAATTACTCGGCAACAAAAGCTGGAATTATTGGGTTCTCCCGGGCTTTAGCCAAAGAACTCGCCCCCTACGAGATTCCGGTCAATGTTATCGCTCCGGGAGGAGTGGATACAGAGATGACACAGCAGATGAAGGATAGCGGGCGAAATGAGCTGCTTGCAGCGATTCCGGCCAAAAGATTTGGCCGCCCGGATGAAGTGGCTAATGTGGCTGCCTACTTATCCCTGGACAGTCCTGCTTATTTGACTGGAGGAGTCTTGGTGCTGGACGGAGGGATGGGCATTGGCTGAGAGGCATCCATCCGGAGTTACGGGTAAGGATATTGCGGTTATTGGGTACGCCATTAGGATTCCGGGGGCTTCTGAAGAGGGAGCGATTTGGCGTGTTTGGGAAAACGAGGAAGACCGGATTTCAACTTTCCCGTCTTCCAGGATACAGGACCTTAACGGAATTCTGCCCTTCATTCAGTCCAAGGAAGCTGCAGATGGCTTTTTACCGGGAGCTTACTTCCAGGACATAACTGGTTTCGATCACAGCTTCTTTCATATGAGTTTTACAGAGGCGTGTTTGACAGATCCTTACCAGAAAATTTTTCTCGAAACAGCTTACACCGCTGTAGAACATGCAGGTTACGGCGGCTCTGCTTTGAGCGGTTCTAAGACAGGCGTATACGTAGGTTATGGTGACGGGCCAGATTATTTGGAATTTATGAAGCAGGAGATGGGAGGAGAGTTAACCTCGTCTCCTGATTTGAAGATGTCCGGGGTCATCGGCAGCTTAGGATCACTGGTGGCTGGACGCGTATGTCACTTCTTGGGATTGCAGGGCCCGGGGATTGTTATAGATACCTTGTGCTCCTCCTCTTTGACAGCCGTTCACCAGGCATTGTCCGCGATTCAGCGGGGAGAAGTAGAGATGGCATTAGCCGGCGGGATCAAGCTGGAGCTGAATCCTCTGGACAGCGGATTTCGCCGACACGGGTTTGAAGCGCAGAATGGTAGAACGATGCCGTTTGATGAGAATGCGACAGGTTACGCCCGGAGTGAAGCTGCCGGGGTTGTCCTGCTGAAACCGCTGGATACCGCAACTCAAGATGGGGATTTCATACATGCTGTCATCAAAGTTAGTGCCTGCCTGCATGGCGGAGGAACCATGGGAGTCGTCACCCCTTCCTTTGAAGGGGTGGAGCGCGTTGTTCTTCAAGCGCTGGAATCGGCAGGTGTAAATGCAGAGGATATTAGTTATTTGGAGACGAACGGGACCGGCAGCCGAATGTCTGACTCTATGGAGCTGTTTGGCTTGCATCGGGCATTTAGCCATTATACTTCCAAAAAACAATTTTGCGGAATCGGCAGCTTCAAAGCAAATATAGGTCATCCGGTCCATGCTTCAGGGATCGTCGGGCTGATCAAGATCATTATGGCAATGAAACACAGGCAAATTCCAGCTTCCATCCATTTTGAGCATCCGAACAATCTATTTAATTTCATGGATTCACCATTCTATATGAACGACCGTACCCGGGAATGGAAGGGAGCAGAGCACTCCCTGATCTGCGGCATTAATACGATGGGGATGAGCGGGACGAATAGTCATGTGATCGTTGCTGAAGCTCCATTCATCGCTAAGTCTCCCGGCCAAGAGATGGCGGGCCCGGCAAGCTACATATTTGTTCTGTCATCTATGAGCAAGGGTTCGCTGTATTCCCTTGTGGATAGGTATATTGCTATGCTCCAATCTGCACAAACCCTGAATCTCAGGGATATCTGTTATACATTGCAGAGGGGCAGAGGTCATTATGAGGAGCGGCTGGCCATTGTTTTCCGGAGCCGGGAAGATCTGCTTGGCAAGCTATTGAATCTTCAAGCGAAGATACGCACTCAGCAGGGCAACGAGGTTAATGGAATCTATCTCCGCACTCATCACCTCATCACAGCTAAACAAAGCAAGAGCAGGGCAGAGGACATTACCCGGATGGAGTGCAAACAGCTCTCTGTACAAGCCCGGGTGCTGGGAGAGCAATTAATAGAAGAGCTGACTGTTCGGGAAGAACTCTTGCATACTCTATGTGATCTTTATACACGAGGGGCGGATGTGCCTTGGGACGTCTTCTACTCTAAAGACAAGCCTAACAAAGCGGAGCTGCCTACCTATGTGTTTGACACCAGCGCTTGCTGGTATACCCATCTCGGTGCAGCAAGCGGAGAATCCAACCAGATGCAGTCGGAAGTAGCTGCTGCTGCAGTAGCCGACCACAATGTTGATGCAGATTCAATCGGCGGTCAGATTAAGGGGATATGGCACTCTATACTCCAGAGGGAAGGTTTGGGGGATGAGGATCACTTTTTTGAACTGGGCGGCGATTCTATTTCTCTGTTCCAAATGCTGAGCCTGATCCAGAAGACGTTCCAGATCACATTAAACATTGAAGAAGTCATGCTGAATCCGACGCTTAACACCGTGTCTGAACTGGTACAAAGCGCACTGAACCAGCAGGTGGATGCCGATTCGCTGCTTATGCTGCCTGAGATGAAGCCGGCGGATACCCAAGGCAGCTACCCGTTGTCAGCCAATCAGACCCGGCTGTTTGCCATTCATGGTCTGCAAGGGAACTCTGTCAGCTACAATTTGCCCGCTGCAGTTGAAGCTGGTGAAGGAAGTGATCTGCCCAAGCTGATAAACTCCTTCCAGTGTCTGGTAGACCGCCATGAAATTCTGCGGACAGCCTTTGAAGCCGGGGACGGGCCGCCGCGCCAGTATATCCAGGATACCATACAGCTTCTCCCGGAATATTACTGCTTAGAAGAATACGAATCGTTAGAGGATATTCTGGACCGCTTCATCAGACCGTTTGATCTGGGGAAGGCGCCACTGCTGCGGATCGGAATCGTGCAGCGTCACCTGCGCAACCCGGTTCTGTTATTTGATATGCACCACATCATATCAGACCGTACAACGGTTGATCTTTTGCTGTGTGAGTTGGTGGACTTATACAATGGACAGACTCCAGCGCCGGTACCCCTGCATTACAAGGATTATGCTTGCTGGGAACAGCTTTTCCATGAAACAGCCGTATTTAGGAAACAGGAGAGATACTGGGTAAGCCAGTTTTCTTCACCCGTTACCCCGGTGTCGCTGCCTCTTGATTATGAGCGCCCTATATCCCCAAGTTATGCTGGCGGCAAGCTTCAAAGTCAGCCTTCTACGGTAATGAGCGGGCAGATAACTGGCCTGGCTGAAGCGTGCGGCGTTACACCGTTTGTCATTGGGCTTAGCGCCTATCTGGTCCTGCTCTACAAATATACGGCATGCGAAGATTTAGTAGTGGGCACTCCCGTATTGGGAAGAGTGGGGACAGGCGCGGACAGAATGCTTGGAATGTTCGCTAATACACTAGCCTTACGCAATCGTATAAATGGTTCCATGACGGTCAGAGATATCATACAGTCTGTTAAATTCAGCAGTTATGCTGCCTTTGCCAACCAAAACTACCCGCTCCATGAGCTGTTGGATCAAATCAGTTGGAAACGTGAGCCCAATCGTCATCCCTTGTTCGATACCTGCTTTGCCTGGATGAATAAAGAGCATAGCATCTATTCTTTTCATGGGGTGGAGTTAAGCTGGATGGATATTCCTCAAAGAAGTACACTCTTCGACCTAAGCTTCAACTTGTACGATAGAGCCGAAGGGCTGGTAATCGAAACGGTGTATGCAGCAGAGCTGTTCAAGGCTGAGACGATGGAGCTTATGCTGAGTCATTATGCAGCCATCGTACAACAGATGGCCGATAAACTTGATACTGCAATGGAACAAGTGATGCTGCCGGTGAATTTCAAGAAGGTTGAACTGCTTGATGAAGAGGGAAGCTTTGAATTTTATTAAGTAGGTGATGTCATGGATCTGAATTCAAGCCTGTGGTTACACGATCCGCGGCTGCGGGAGGAAAGGCAGTATTGGGAGAATTTATGGAGTGAGCTCCCTGAACGCAGTTTACTGCTTTCCGCCAGTGTGAAGAAGTCAGCGGTCGGGCAATGGTCTGAGCGTATCCTGTCTTTACCGGAGCAGGCGACAGCCTGGCTGTTTCGGGTCAGCAACCATTCGGACCGCAGATTATTTGCAGCACTTGCGGCGCTTACGGAAGTCATGCTGGCGAAATTTACAGGGGATTCCCGTTTTCTTTTTGCGGTACCGCTTGAGCGCATGCCCGCTTCGGACGGCCTGTTAAATACATTTATCCTAATGAATATGTCAGCCATGAGTGAACAGACGTATCAGTCGCTCACTCAAGCAGCCCACACCGCCTATCAAGAAGGAATAAAGCATTGCAATTTTCCGTTAGAAGCCTTTTTGGCGCACCAGTATGGTGAAGATGCCCTAGCATTTATCAAGTCTTGCTCCATCGGGATTGCCCTGAATAATATACATGACATTAATAATTTAACATGTAAACCTTTGCTGCAATTCCTGTTCGAACGCTCGGGAGATCGTATACAAGTTAAAGTGATGCATCATGAGAGTCTTGCGTCATCCGTTGTTGAATCCCTGTCACAGTGGCTGATTCAAGCCTCGTTATGGATCTCTGAATGTCCGGGAATGCCGATTGAAGCAGCGCGGCTTATGCAAGAGAACGAGCGCAGGCGCCTGCTGGAGACGGGTCAGGGTACAACACTTGCCTGGGATAACACCCTGACCCTGGATGCAAGTTTCCGCAGGGCGGCTGCCCGGTACGGCCCGCAGACAGCAGCCGTCTGCAGCGGCACCTCCATGACTTATGAACAGCTCGATCATTTGTCAGAGCAATTGGCGCACCAGTTGATCCGTCAGGGTCTTCAGCCTGGCGAAGCGGCGGCGATCGCGGCAGACCGCTCCTGCGAGACTCTTGTAGCGATGCTTGCTGTGCTGAAAGCCGGAGCAGCATACGTTCCGCTGGATCTGGAGCTGCCTGGGGAGCGCCTGCATTATATTTTACAAGACAGTCATGCCCGATTTGTAATTGCAGCCAGCAGAACTCAGGACCTTAATAATCTCGGATTACCGGTTATCCGGGCGGAGCATCCCCCGTTCGATTGTTCCAGCCCCGCCCCTGTGCAGAGTGAGCATGATGGCAGAAGTCTGGCTTATATTCTGTACACTTCAGGCTCCACAGGCCATCCCAAAGGAGTAATGATCGAGCACCGCAATGTGTTGCATTTGGTTCAAGCGTTGCAGACAGATGTCTTTCAAGAAGAGCTCCAGGAGAGAAAATTAGCACTTGTTGCTCCTTTCTTCTTCGATGCCTCTGTACAGCAGATCTATCCTGCACTACTCTCGGGTGCAACGCTGTACATAACACCAGACGAGGTGCGGGTAGATGGCCGCAAGCTCCATGCGTTCTACCGTAAGCATGCTATCGAATATACGGACGGGACTCCCATGCACTTAAAGATGCTGTCGCTGGTTGAGGATGATTATAACGTATTGGCTCTGAAGCAGCTGGTGATTGGAGGGGAAGCGCTGTGTTTCGAGGATGTTCGTGCATTCAGGTCCAAATTCAGCCGCGTTCCTCCGACGGTTACAAATGTGTACGGGCCAACAGAATGCTGCGTCGATTGCTCTTTCTTCCATATCGGTACGGAGGATTCCTCTTCAGGCATCGTCCCCATCGGCCGCCCCCTTGGCGAAGGGAATCTGTACATTCTGCGCAATGAATCGGAACTGGTCCCTTCAGGCTGTACCGGAGAGCTGTGGATATCGGGCCCAGGCGTTGGCAGAGGTTATATGCATCCCGCTGCGAAAGGTGTAGGTTCCTTTCTAGAAGATCCTTTTAGAGCAGGGGCGAGAATGTACCGGTCAGGAGATTTATGCCGCTGGGATGAACATGGAATTCTGCATTTTGTAGAACGTATGGATTATCAGGTCAAAATCAAAGGCTACCGGATCGAACTTGGTGAGATTGAGAAGGCGATGATACAGCTTCGGGGGCTCAAGGAAGCCGTAGCTGTTGTATCGCCGGATGCTTATGGAATCGCGCGCTTAATTGCCTTTTATACGGAGGAGGCTGGTAAGAATCTCAGGAAAGATCCTGAAACAGATCTCTGGAACCAATTGAAGGAACACCTTCCCGGATACATGATCCCCGCTTCCTTCATTCGTTTGGAAGAGCTGCCTTTGCTGTCGAATGGAAAGATTAACCGGAGAAGGTTATCTGAGCCGGAATTCACTGACTTGGTGCAGCAGGGTGATCATAAGCTCCCGCAGACCCCGGTGGAGAAGGGAGTCCATGAGATATGGTGCGAAACTCTGGGAGTCGCACAGGCATCTGTGCGAAGCAACTTTTTCGCTTCAGGCGGCCATTCAATTAATGCGGTTTCTATGGCTTCGGCACTACAGCGGCGCTTTGCCTTGCCTGTGTCGGTAAGCACGATCTTTAATCATCCGTCCATTGAACAATTGGCCGGATATATAGAGAGCTCGCAGGCCACTGTAATCCCTATTGCACGTTATGGCGAAAGGGAGAGCTATCCCTTGTCCTTTCAACAGCGGCCGATCTTCATACAGCAAATGTTATATCCTGCATCATATCAATACAATATGCCAAGCGTGTTCAGTGTAAATGGAAAGCTGGACCGGCAGCGCCTGTACAATGCATTCTCCGGTCTGGTTCAGCGGCATGACCTTCTGCGTGCAAGCTTCCACTATGTACAAGGTGAGCCCAGAATGCTAATTTCCTCCACCCCCGCAGTCCCAGACCTGGAAGATGTAGGCCAAGGCGAAATAAGTGAGCTGCTTGCAAGGTTTGTGCGTCCGTTTGATCTGACCAAGGCGGTACAGATGCGAATGGGCATCGCTTCGGATGAGAACGAAAATGTGCTGCTGCTGCTGGATCTTCATCACTTGGTATGTGACGGTGAGAGTATGGCGTATCTACTACGGGACTTATTCTCATTATATGCAGTGGCAGAGCTTCCTGATCTGCCCGGACACCGGTTTGCCGATTATTGCTTATGGCAGGAAGATTATGAGGAGACGGCTTCATATCAGCAGCATGAGAAACATTGGCGTGAGCAATTCACCGGGATCGGTGGTACGAAGATGAAGTATAGCGGGCTGGACGGGGACAACAATCAGCCTACAGGCGCCAGAGTTGAGACTATGCTTGATGACCATATGTTGGTGCAAATTCAGGACGCTGCACAGACACTAAGGCTGTCTGTTCATGTATTCATGCTGAATGCTTACGCTATTCTGCTTAGCAAGTACCTCAGCATGAGTGATTTCGGGTTAGGCACTGCAGTCAATGCAAGGCCGGCAGAATTAAGTAACGTGGCAGGGATGTTTGTATATACATTGCCATTACGCATCCAGATTCCTTCCGGACAGGATTTCACCGGTTTCTCGGAACAGATGATGAACCAGGTGGCCCGTTCGCTTGAGCATAAGGAATACCGGCTGGAGGAATATACACGCCTCATCCATACCATGTTTGTCTATTCAGAGAACGGATTACCGGAAGATACGACATTGCCGGACCAAGTGACGCTTCATCCGGTGCCTCTTGCAGAGAGGGCGGCTAAGTTTGACTATACGCTTGAATGTCTGGGTGGTACTGACGGGATGTGCATAGGATTGGACTATCAGGCAGACCAGATAGAACAGCCGGAAGCTTCTCTGCTGCTTAAACGGTACATATTTATTCTGGAACAGGTATGTGCCAACCCAGCACTTAGTCTGGACGAGATTCGCATCCGATTCCCGGAGGAGCAGGCTGAACTGAAGCGGACCATTGAACGCCAGTCGATGATCGTCAGCATACCGATTGATTTATAGGACAAGGAGGATGCGCAAGCAACCCGAATGGGTTATTATGGAATAGGAGGACTTATATGGGCTTGAAGCCAAAATACCATGATGAGCCGCTTATGGTGGAAGCGAGAAATTATTGGGCCGGTGAATTACAGGACCACACTTTTCAAATGGCGCTTGGAAAGGGAGGCTCCCGGCCGGTTACAGCCGGAGAGCTGTGTGAGCTTGCGATCAGCCTCGACGGCGGGACGAGAGACTTATTGAAGCGCAAGGTACAGAGTGAGCTGGCGGTCTTTTCTCTGGTGCTATCCGCCGTACAAGCCGTTCTGTACGGTTATGCCGAGGAAGACAGAGTGGTGACGGCTATCCCCGCGATCGATCGCCCGGAGACAGAAACGAATAGTAATCTGTTATATATTGGCAGTACGATCAAGGATTCGAGCGAGTTCAGGCAGGTCGTCTTGCACGTAAAAGAAAAGCTGGAGCTGGCTTTGCAGTATCAATATTATCCGGCTGCTGCACTTCTGGGAGAGCAGGAGCAGCACATGCTGTCAGCTGTTACACTTTGCTCTCCTTCTTTGCATCGTCACTTTGAACCTGCTGGTCATATAAGGGAGAATCCGTCATCCTTAGTTATCGAGTGGAGATGGGAGGAACATACGGCTGCTCTTCATTTATTCTACATAGAGGATTATTACGACAGAGCAATCCTGAACCGTATGCTGAAAAGTATTCTTTCTGTGTTAGGAGTCGGACTTAGCGACCCTTCAAGGCAGATCGGCGGCATCCGCATCCATCCGGATGAGCAAGCTTGGTTAGTGAAGGCGGGCAGTCCCGGCAATGCCGGACAAGAGCAGCGGACTATCTTCGAACTATTTGAAGATGCAGCACGAGTCTACCGAGATCACACAGCAGTTATTTTTGACAATGTGTCCGTTACGTACGGAGAGCTCTACGATGAGGTTCAAGAGATTGCCGGAGGATTGCGCCAACAGGGAATCGGCAAAGGTAGCCTGGTTGCCGTACCCGCTGAACGCTCGCTTCAGTCGATCACGGCAATACTGGGTGTAATGGCTTCAGGCGCCGCCTTTCTTCCGCTGGATGCTGAGATTCCTTCCCAGAGATTCTTGTACATTGTTGAGGAATGCAAGCCGGATATGCTGATTGCCGCCAATCTATGGTACCAGAAGCGCGAAGATCTGGTATCGGCCTGGACAATCGGCCTGGAATCAGTCAGCAGATGGGGATTACGGCTTGCAGCCTTCAATGTCAAGGACGAAGCCCCGGACCGGCTGGAGCATCTGGCGTACATTATTTATACCTCTGGAACTACAGGGAAGCCCAAAGGCGTCATGATTACGCAGGAAGCCTTCGCTGACCGGATCATTTGGAGGTCTGAGGAATACGGCTTGTCAGAGACAGACTGCATCCTGCAATGGTTTCCCTTATATTTTGACGGATTCCTGACCAGTTTCTTTACTCCCCTGATCACCGGCGCAGCCATTGTACAATGCGGGGACGCCGAAGCAAGGAATCCGCAAGCGATTGTCCGGCTGCTCCAAAAGCATCAGGTGACCCATTTCATCTGCATTCCATCGATGTTCATTCACCTTCTTGAACAAGCACAAGGGCATTTGGCCAATTCGCTTCGTATGGTTACCTTAGCCGGTGAACGGATGACCCAATCCATTCTGGACCAGTGCTCGCAGCTCTCCTTTGAGCTGGTTAACGAATACGGTCCGACCGAATGCACAGTGGTTGCTACCTGTCTGCGTTCGGTTAGCAGCCATACTTCGATAGGCAAGCCGGTGCGGAATACGGATATTTATATCTTGGGGAAGGATGGAAAGCCCGTCCCGGCAGGAGTCACCGGAGAGATATGCATCGGCGGCATCGGTGTATCACCGGGATATGTAAATAATGAACAGCTGACGCAGGAACGCTTCATTCCGAACCCCTGCCATCCGGCAACCCGGTTATATTGTACCGGAGACTTAGGATGCTGGACCGAAGCGGGTGAGATTGAATATTGGGGCAGAAGAGACAGGCAGGTCAAAATAAACGGCTACCGGATTGAGCTGGACGAAATTGAGCGAAGCCTTTCCGGGTCCTCCAGAGTCGCCAATGCAGCCGTGGTCGTCTCTGGAGGACCCGAGGGTGCGGGGCAAAGATTAATTGCTTATGTTGAAGGCGATTGTAAGGGAAAAGAGCAGGAACTACAGGAATTCTTAAAGAGGCTGCTCCCGGAATATATGATTCCCGAGCGCATCATTGTTCTGGAGCAGCTTCCCGTTACCGTTCAGGGCAAGGTAGATTATAAAATTCTGGAATCATATCCCCCAGAAGAGAAAGAGCATCAGGCAGATTCCCCTCTGACTCCGCTGCAACAGAGACTGGCAAATCTGTATTCTGTGGTGCTGAAGCTCCCGCGGGTGGATCCCTCCATTTCTTTTTTTGAGCATGGGGGTAATTCCATTACAGCTTCGATCCTGCTCCAGCAGCTGCAGGACCAGGGCTTTGCGGTGCCTGCCTTCCGGGAGTTCTATTCAAATTCCACTGTCTTCAAGCTGTCTGCACTTCTCGAATCTGCGGGACAAACAGTTCTGGAACCCATTCCGCACCTTGGGTTTCAGGAATATTACGAGACCTCATCTACACAAAAGCAAATGTTTTTGCTGGAGAATTTTATGAATGTGCAGACTGCCTATAATATGCCTGGAGCTGTAGAAATCACAGGAACACTGGATGTGGGCCGTTTGCAGCACGCTCTGCAGAAGGTTACTGACGCGAATGAAATACTCCGCACCTCTTTTCATTTAATTGAGGGTCTACCGGTGCAGAAGGTGCATAGTGCCGTCAATCCTGACTTTATTTTTGAGGAGGACCCTTATTCTGAACTTGACGGGTCGTTCCGCCAGTTCATCCGGCCGTTCCGGCTCAACCAGCCCTCTCAGCTTCGCTTGAAGCTGATCCGCAGAGATGCAGAACTTCATTGGCTGTTTATTGATATGCACCATATGATCGGCGATGCAGTAACGATTGAACGGCTGCTTCAGCAGATCGTGGCTGCATACGGGGAGGAGAGCGGGGAACCTGCTTGTGCACCATTACAATATAAAGATTATGCCGCCTGGTCCAATGAGCAATTGCGCATAGGAAGGTATGATAACCAGTTAGAATACTGGAAATCCCTGTTTGACGATGAAGTTCCCGTGCTTGAATATCCGTGCGCCGATCCTTTGCAGCCGGTCTTCAGCAATAAGGGACGGAGAATGATATGGCACCTGGAAGACAGGCTATTTGCACAAGTGTCGGATTATGCAGCGAAGTCAGAGGTTACATTGTTTATGCTGCTTGCTGCTGTCTATCATCTAACTCTTGCAAAAATGACCGGCCACACTGACATTGTTACAGGGACACCTGTAAGCCTGCGCAGTAAGAAAGCTCTACAGGACGTTATGGGGGTGTTCGTAAATACGCTGCCTCTGCGTTCCCGGCCTGCCTATCATAAAACCATTCAAGAGTACCTGGAAGAAATCAGGGAGCTGTCGCTTCAGATGTATGAGAATATGGATGTTCCGCTGGAGGATATTACATCCCATGTATTAAGAGAAGCTTCACCTGGGAATGGTGCATCCCGCTCTCTTTTCCAGACAGTGTTTGCATTTCAGGATTATTCTCTACAGCCGTCTGCTCTTGGAGCTTTGTCCCTGACGCCGCTCTCACCTGATTATGCCGCTACGAAATTCGATTTCATGATGGAGGCTTTTTATACCGGCAGCGGCTTACGTTTACAGCTGGATTACAACCCGTCAAGAATGGACGAACGCTACGCTGAGGAACTGGCTGCACGATACCGGATGCTGCTGGAGTATATCGTGAAGCATTCGGGGGACGGGCTTATCCAGGACTTGCCCAATCTGCTTGAAGAAGAATACAGACAATATGTTATAACGTACAATGAGACCTCCAAAGACTATCCGCTGGGCCTTTCGGTACACCAATTGTTTGAACGGCAGGTACACCTTACGCCAGACCGGATTGCATTGACACATCGCGGAACACATCTTACTTATAAGGAATTGAACGGGCAGGCCAATCAAATCGCAGTCTTTTTACGTAAACAGGGCATTCAGCCGAATGAACTTGTTGGCATATGCGCAGATCATGGCTTTGAGCTCCTGATTGCCATATTAGGAGTGTTGAAATCAGGCGCAGCCTTTCTCCCCATCGACCCAGACCAAACACAACGGGCGGAATATATGCTTGCCGATAGCGGGGCACGTATTCTGCTGACGGATCATGCGGAACATTTTGCGGCTTTTGCGGAGCAGCTCAAGATCGTGAAATTAAGCGGGGCCGGGTATGAGCAGGAATGCACTGATAATCTTCCGTCTCTTCAGCGTCCAGACGACTTGGCTTATGTAATCTATACTTCAGGAACGTCCGGGCAGCCTAAAGGCACCATGATCCATCACCGGGGACTGACCAACTATATATGCTGGGCGAATGAAGTTTACGCCGGAGAAGAGCCTGTTGATTTTGCATGCTATTCCTCCATTGCTTTTGACTTAACCATCACCTCCTTATTTACACCCTTAATCGCAGGCAACCGGATATGGCTATACAGCGGAGCGAATAAATCCTTGCTGATCCGCGATATTATTCAGGATAATCAGCACTGCATCGTTAAGCTGACACCCAGTCACCTGAAGCTGATCGAGGAGATGGACCTGAGTCATACGAGAATACAGAAGCTGATCGTGGGTGGAGAGGATCTTAAGAATGCGCTCGCAGCAAGCATTGTTCGTCAATCGGGCGGAAAGATCCGCATCTTTAACGAGTACGGCCCTACCGAGACGGTTGTCGGATGTATGATTTATGAATATGTGCAGGGAGAAGAGGAAGGGTCCGTTCCAATCGGCGTACCGGCAGGGAACATGCAGATTTATGTACTGGATGCAGGCCTGCAACCCGTACCGCCGCGCACAGCCGGTGAAATCTATATCGCTGGGGTCGGAGTTGCCAAGGGATATCTTCACCAAGAAGCAATGACTCAAGAGAAATTCATACCGAATCCATTCGATCCCGGCAAGAGGATGTACAAGACCGGCGATCTCGCCCGCCGCAATGCATCGGGAGAACTGGTATATCTCGGCCGTGCTGATGATCAGATCAAAATCCGCGGACACCGCATCGAGCCTGGGGAAATCGAACAAGTGCTGATGCAGCTTCCAGAGGTCGGTCAGGTCGTCATAGTTGACGGTAAGCATTCTAACGGGGAACGGTTCCTGGCAGCTTATTACACTTCGGCTCAGACGGAGCTTGCCGCAGAGCTCCACACTCTCGCAAAGAGGAATCTGCCGGAATATATGGTACCCAGATTTTTTTCGCGTATGGAGAGGCTTCCCGTTACGGCTAACGGCAAGCTGGACCGCAGCCTATTGCGGAATCTTCCTTTGCAGCAGGAGGAAGCCCGGGCGCAGCCTGTATTTGCCACCGAAACCGAAAGCATGGTTGCTTCGATATGGAAGGAAGTGCTTCACACGGGCAGTGTCGGACCGCAGGATAACTTCTTTGATGCCGGAGGCAGTTCGATTCTGGCGATGAAGCTGTTTGACCGGCTGGATAAGCAGCTTCCCGGTGAAATAGAAATGACTGATATCTTTGCTTACCCGACGATCAGACTCCAGGCTGAGCTCCTTGATAAGAAGGCTCATGCCAAAATGGATAAACCGGTCCTTGCTCCTTCTTTTGAGCTTCCCGAAGCCTATTATACCGGCAGATTGCTCGGATGGATGGAGAAAACATGGATAATGAAGCTCTCAAGCAAAGATTGGATGGAGTTCCACGCTTGCTGTACCAGATACGGAGTAACAGCCGGTAAACTTTTAGCCGGGGTGTATATTTATTCCTTGGCCGAAATATCCGGGAAGACCCGGATTCCTCTGGTGGTAAGTATTGGACGCCAATTACAGCTTATTGAGCTAAGCATGGCCGGAATTTCTGATTTTCCGCAGTTACTGGGCGCGCTAAACAAGGAGCTAGAGCTTCATAAAAACCAACCCGGATTACAAGATACCCTGTTCTCTGAATCAGCAATCGGCCATATTTATCCATTAATAGAGATGGAATCTGGAGGGCTGCCGGCAGCTTCACTGAAGGAGCGTTATGATCTGAGGCTCTCTTACCGGCAACACCCCGATTCAATGACCATTGAGCTGCAATACAACGCAATGAAGTTATCGAACCGCACAGCGGATTTATTTCAGGGGTTCGCGCATTATTTGGGGGCTGTCATCCATCTGAAATGATGTAGCACACAGGAGGTATGCAAGTGCAAACCGGCTTAGTCACTCGTTTGTTATTGGGAAAGTATGTGTGGCTGCTTGGAATCGGCGCAATGGTTGCCTTTATTCTGGTAGGTGTTGAAATGGGGCTGGCTCTGTTGATCCAGCAGTCCATGCAGTTTGCTTTCAGAGGGCAGCGGGAGCTGCTCCTGCATTCACTCAGTCTCTTGTTCACGCTCGTCCTGGTGGGTGCATTGCTTAAATATGGGGAGAAGTACCTGCTTGGGCGGTATGGGGCAATGACGATGCACCAGGTGCGGACTTCACTGGCTGAGAAAACCCAGTACATTACTGTTAAGCAGTTGGAGTCACGGCACTCCGGCGACTGGTTATCGCGGTTGTCCAACGACGGTTTTGCGCTGCAGAATTTCATCGTCGGTGATCTGTACAACTATGTTTACCAGCCTCTGATTTTTGTTGCAGCCTTCAGCTACCTGCTTAGCATTGATTGGCAGCTTGTCCTTATCTGCAGCGTAATCATTCCCCTCACGGTACTGCTGTCTATCAACATCAGCAGGCCGCTGCGGGGACTAAACCTAGAGGTGCAGACCAACCTGTCGCAATACAACTCCCTTATTCAGGAGACCATTGACGGCTCAGTAACCGTTAAAAGCAACAATATGCAGCCTTATCTCATGGGAAAGACAGGCAGCATCCTTCAGCAATGGCTCCGCAGCGTAATCCGGATGGAGAAGAGAAGGAGATGGATTATTCCGCTGGATATTATCCTGAGGGTCCTGCCGTTTGTGTTGTGTATACTGGTGGGCGGGTACCGTGCATTAAACCAGCATATCACATCTGACGAGCTATTGATTTTTATCTATTTAATTAATTACATTGTACAGCCAAGTGTCCAGATTCCGTATTTAATTGCGAGATTCAGACAGACCGGAGCCTCGGTTGAGCGGATCAATGAGCTGTTTATGGAGGGCGAGGAGCGCAAGGATGGCGGCGGACTGGAACCCGGTGATCAGCTCCCGCTGGTGCTGAGCCATGTCGGGTTTGCCTATGAAGCGGATACGCCTGTGCTGGAAGAGGTCAGCCAAAGCTTCGAACGCGGTAAAATCTATGCCATTGTGGGAGAGAGCGGCAGCGGGAAGTCTACTCTGTTCAAACTGCTGACCGGTATGTATGAATATGGAAAAGGTGAGATATTGTTGTATGGTCAACCGCTCAGCAGCCTGTCTCTTGCTGACATCCGCAAGCAATACTCCGTTGTCGAGCAGGAGCCGTATCTGTTTCCGCTGAGCATCGAGGATAATATTCTTCTGGCCCGGGCCGACACTGAAGCGATCGATGTCCGGCGGGCCGCACATCAGGCCAATGCGCATGATTTCATTATGCAGCTCCCCGAAGGTTATCAGACGATGCTTAGCGATGGTGGAACCACACTATCCGGCGGGCAGCGGCAACGGATTGCCCTGGCCCGAGCCATACTGAAGAATGCGCCAGTGCTTCTCTTGGATGAGGCTGGATCAGCTCTCGATGCAGAATCTGAGCAGAAACTATACGAAGCCTTGCTAACATTAGCCTCCGGGGGCACAACCATTCTTATTATTGCACATCGTCTCAAGGTCTGCGAAATCGCGGATGAGGTCATCGTCATGAAAGAAGGCAAGAAGCTGGCCGGCGGGGCTCATTCAGATTTGCTGGTCTCTTGCAGCGAATATGCCCGCATGTACCGTTTACAGGAGAGTGGAGCCGGTCCGGTCCGCTCAGCTTCAGGGGAGGGAGAAGCATGAGCGGGCGCAGACATAGTAAAAGGGAGTACAAAAATCTGTATACCTTGCTGAAAGAGAAGCGGGGCACATACCTGGTAGGCGTACTTGGCAGCAGTCTTGGGAATGCGCTTATGTCAATCGTCATGGCGTTTACGCTGATGGGCATGATTGAAGCCGTCATGAATAATGATTTGCATTCACTCTATGGTGCATTAGGAGGAATAGGTATCCTAGCGCTGCTTGTAAGCGTCTTCTCTCCAATGTTCAGCTACGGATACCAAACCAGTGTCAAAAAGAACATGGAGCGGCTCCGGCGGGAAGGCTACAACAAGCTGCTTCATCTGCCGATGAGCAAGATGGATTCCGTGTCCAAGGGAGATATCAGCTCCACGTTAAACAATGACATTAACCGGGTGGAGCTGGCTTTTACCGAGCATACCACATCGGCTTGCTATACCATATTTCTCGGCCTGGGCTCGGTCCTGTCGATGTTCGTACTGAACTGGAGATTTGCTGCTGTCCTGTTAATCTTAAGCATTGTCTCCTATGTGGTGAATACCACGCTCTCCAAGCGCATCCGGAAGGATAGCGATGAACTGCAGCAGCAGCTGGGGACGGCAAGCCAGTCCTTCAGTGAATTGCTGTCGGGCGCCTTCGTCTTAAGATTATTTCCGGGAGCAGCCAGATTCCGGCAGAGGTTCGGGCAGGACAGCCTGAAAGTGGCGCGGTTATCAACATCTCTGGCCAAGAAGAGCGGGTGGCTGGAGGCCATCAATTATCTGGTGAACTTCTTAAGCTTTGGCGGTGTTATTGCCATTGGAGCGATGCTTGTCCTGGAGAAAAGTGTAACCATCGAGAAGGTTGTAGCTATCGTTCAATTGCAGACCAATATTAACTTCGCCTTTAATCAGTGGAGCCGATTCATTGCCGGACTACAGGGAGCCTTGTCCAGCCAAGCCAGAATCAGCGGACTCATGACCAGTGAAACAGAGATTCTGTCCGGGGATTCTCTGAAGCTGGAGATGAAGCCGGAGATTCAGCTTACCAATCTTAGCTTTTCATATAACCGGCAGAATAGGGCGCTAAATGAGCTGAACCTAACCATACCTGCGGGAAGTACGGTTGCTTTTGTCGGCTTAAGCGGGTCAGGGAAAAGCACTCTGGCCAAGTTGATTATGGGTCTGTACATGGATTATTCAGGTAGTCTCACCATTGGCGGAATGGAAGTAAAAGATTGGCCGGTACATCAGTTAAGAGAGCATGTCGCATTTGTTCCGCAGCATTCTTATATCTTTGAAGGAACTGTTGAGGATAATATAAGGGCGGGTAATGAATCGGCATCCATTGACGATGTAGTTCAGACAGCCAAGAAAGCGCAAATCCATGACTATATCATGCAGCTGCCTGAAGGATATCAGACTAGGTTGAACGAGAACGGCCAACTGCTGTCTGGAGGACAAAAGCAGCGGATTGCGCTTGCCCGCATGTTTCTGAAGGATGCTCCGGTCATTGTGCTCGATGAACCAACCTCCGCGCTGGATAACAACACAGAGGGCTTGCTGCAGGAGGCTATTCAGGCCATGCCCGAGGGCAAGACAATTATTGTAATTGCTCACCGGCTGACTACCATCCAGCATGCGGACCAGATCTTTGTCATGAATCAAGGAGCTATAGCCGAATGTGGGACACACGCTGAACTGCTTCGATTAGAAGGATATTATAACAGGCTCTATACCGGGGGAATACAGAAGGGAGTGTCGTGAATCTATGGTTACACCACAAGCGGTGAAGCTTCCATTAGGAGAAGCTCCGATTAACGGATACCAGCACCTGGCGTACAGGTTGTCCGTTATGGCCCTGCATCCGGATTTCTATAATTGGTTCTACTGCAACTATATTCAGTTAGCACTTGTAAGGGGATCTTTACCTATCCCCAGACTGGACTTCTATGAATTCCAAAAAATTAGCCCGTTAATGAGAGAAATATATGTTCCCAAATCCATAATCACAGGTTATACCTCCTTGATTCCATTTCTTCAGGACCGGATGGAGGAAGAGAAATATATCATTACCTTTGTGAATGAATATTATATCCCGGATCGGGTGTGTTATGAGAAGCGCCATAATGCACATGATCTATTCCTGTACGGCTATGATGCGCAGCAGGATAAATTCTACACTGCAGGTTACAACGAGCGATTTGCTTACAGCACCGGCGAAGTTAGCGGGGGCTTGCTGGAACAGGCACTTCTCCAATTCGGCCAGTCCAGGGGCAGCTTAACACAATGGGTAGATGGAATGCATTTGCTGGATGTAAGAGCTTCGGCTGAATTTGAATTTGACCTAAACATTGTGATAGAGCAATTAGAAGAGTATGTATACTGCCGGGATTCGTCCAAGCGCTTCCGGATGTTCGACAACCCCAAGCAGTATTATTCATTCGGGCTGGCCGTTTACGACGGGATTGTTGAATACTTACGCAATATACGCAAGCATGGGATAGACGTGAGAATATTCCACATCCTGTATGAGCATAAAAAAGTTATGCATGACCGGTTGCTCTTCCTGGTCGAGAAACAGGGCATTCCACTATCCAAATATGATATTGCAGATTACGAGCAGTTGGTCCAGCAGTCCTTGTCGCTGCGGAATCTCTGTCTGCGGCTGGAAATGGAGAACGAACAGGAAATCTTGAATCGCATGATCATGATGGTCGAGACCCTCAAGGAGAAAGAGAAGCCGCTGCTCCAAGGGATTCTGAACGATTTGCATGTAGTACAACATAATTAAAAAAATTCTCTACAACCCCTCCACCAAAAGCCGGTGTTATCCTTAACTAAAACTACAAGAAGGTGTGTGTTAAAGATCACAACGGAAAATCAAAGGATAGAATCTGGCAGAATGGAGTTACTTGTAGAGAACTTAGAAAAAAGCTTCGGCGATAAGCAGGTATTGACGGGTGCGGATTTGGTATTTGAGCAGGGGAAGATTTACGGACTGCTTGGCCGCAACGGAGCCGGAAAAACGACATTGTTCAATTGCTTAAGCGGGGAAATACAAGCGGATCGCGGAGGGTTCAAGCTGGTACAGGGCAATACCTGCCGCGAATTGCAGCCGGAGGATGTGGGTTATGTGTATTCACTGCCCATTTTGCCGGAATTTCTGACCGGATATGAATTTATCCGTTTTTATATTGATGTGAATCAGGCGGCGGTGGCAGACCGGGGCGGAGATATAGACGCACTATTCGACTTGATGTCTATTGAACAGAGTGACCGCCACAAGCTGATTAAGCACTATTCACATGGAATGAAAAACAAACTGCAAATGCTGCTCGTTCTGCTCATGCGGCCTCCTGTCATTCTCCTGGATGAACCGCTGACTTCGCTTGATGTTGTCGTTGCCTTAGAGATGAAGCAGCTATTACGGAAAATGAAAGAGGATCATGTGCTGATTTTCTCCACGCATATCCTGCAACTGGCCGCCGATTTATGCGATGAGCTGGCCCTGCTTCATCGAGGCAAGCTGACGCGCGTATCAGCCGGGTTGCTGAAACAGCCGGATTTTGAGCAGCAGGTGATTGAGTTATTGAGTGAAGATGACGCCAATGAACCCGGAAAAGGGGAGGTGGATGCCCATGACGGAGATGCTTAATACCATTGTCCGCATGTGGCAGCTGCAGCTGGCGATCTTGGTGAACAAGCTGATCTTTTATACCCTGCGGTTGCCTGTAATCGGGGGGATGGTTCCAGAGCAGGCGTATGGGGCTGTGCGGGCCAAGCGGCGGGCTGGCGGAATCGCCATCATTCTGATCCTGTTGGGCGGTTTAGCTGAGAGCTTGCTCTATTTCGGAGTGCTGCTTGCATTGCCAATAGCTCTGTGGGCAGACGATTGGACAGCGGAGGAACGGCAAGCTTTGTTTATTCATATGTATTTCTGCATGAGCGTCGTACTGGCAGGAGTATCAAGTGCAAAGGTGCTGGAATCGAGTAAAATGAAATACACGGCTGTCCGGCTGATGCGGATTGCGCCTACAAGGTATATGCGGGCCGTCCTGGCTAACCGCTATGTGACTTTTCTGGTGTATCAAGGGATAGCCATGATGGTGATTGCCGGCAGCTTAGGCATTTCGGTGGGGCAGACTCTTATGCTGGTTGGCGCTGTGACCCTGTGGAGGGTATTATGTGAACTGCTGCATTTGCAGCTCTTCCGGAATTCCCAGATCATACTGGTGAAAAAGACAGGGCTCATCTCACTGGTCATGCTGATCACTCTTGCTGCGGCTTATCTGCCACTCACAGGATTGGATATCCCATTGTTTGGTGCCGCTGTCCTCAGTCAACCGCTGCTTCTGGCAGTGCTGCTGCTCAGCGGCATGACCGCCGGGTATGTACTGCTGCAAAGAACGAATTATACGGATGCGGTAAGAGCGGTGACAAGCTATGATGATCCGCTGTTAAACATGGAACGGTTGATGATGGAGATTCAGCACAAAAGTGCCCAGGTTCAGGCGGATCACACCAGCGATAGTAATGGGCCTCTTCCTGTTGCGGGTAAGAGGGGTTACGCTTACCTGCACTCCGTATTTGTTAAACGACATAAGGGACTTGTAACCACGCCTTTCCATAAAAGGTTAGTGATTATTAGTGTGATCGGTGTCCTTTTAGCGCTTTCCGCACTGATCTTTGCCGATCACCTGAATGTTACACAGCTTGAACGGTATGTAGCTTGTATCATTCTGGCGATGTTTCAATTGACGATGGGCAATCAGCTGTGCCGGATGCTGTTTCATCACTGTGATCTGCCGCTGCTGCGCTATTCCTTCTACCGGAGGGATGCAGTGCAGCATTTCCGCTTGCGCCTGCGGTGGCTGCTGGGGCGGAATATGCTGATCGGCGCAGGCCTGGCGGCTGTACTAAGTGTGTTTATCCTGAACATCACAGACGGGAAGTTCCATTCAATCCTTCTTCCGGTATGGCTGCTAACGCTGGCGTTGTCGGTGTTTTTCTCGGTGTATCATTTACTGCTGTATTATCTGCTCCAGCCTTACACCTCAGACATGACGACGGGTAACCCCTGGTTCACTCTGCTGAATAGCCTCGGATCAATAGGATTCCTTATAGCCTTCCTGCTGCGCCCGGACCCATGGAGTTTAGCGGTTACCATTGCACTGCTCGCTGTCATTTATTTCATTAGCGCATTTCCGCTGATCGCAAGGCATGGAGCAGGGCGGTTTAGCCTGAAATAATATACGATCCCACCCAAGCAAGATGCGAAGTAACTACATATGTTATTTTGAATTTATTTGCAGAGGAGGGTTAATTTATGAGTGAAAATGTTGGGGGTGTCGGCCATCACCCTGTTGGGTTTACATCTACAGCTGCGATTCTAGTTCTTTATATCTTACTGGTTATTATTCTTAGTGCATGCTTTGTCTAAATTCATATCATTTGGGCCAATGAAAAGCCCGTCAACCTGAACAGGTCGGCGGGCTCTTTTTGTATTAATAACGAACATCGTTCTTGACGAACACTGTTCGTTATGTTATAAATGTATCAACTTTACTAATTCATACGCTTATTTAGGGAAAGGAGGAGAGCGTGTATGTCAGATACAAATAATAGCCACAGTATGCAGGCAGCCTTTTCCTTAAAGCAGATATTGCCCATCCTTCTCGCAGTGGCATCAGGGATGTTCCTGGTGATCTTAGACAGCACCATCATGAATGTGGCTGTACCGAAATTAGTGAATGCCTTCGATACCAATCTTAGTACGATTCAGTGGGTCATAACGGCGTATACCTTGTCTTTATCGGCAGTCATTCCGCTCGCTGGCTGGTTCTCTGACCGTTTCTCGCCCAAACGGATGTTTATGATCAGCATTGTGTTATTTGTGCTCGCTTCTGTGTTGTGTGCAATGGCAACCACTCCTGGTCAGCTTATCGTTTTCCGCATTATTCAAGGTTTGGGCGGGGGCATGGTGGCTCCCATCGGAATTGCTACGGTATTCATGGTCGCTCCACCTGACAAAAGAGGATCTGTGATGGGCATTCTCGGTATCCCGATGCTGCTTGCTCCCATTCTGGGACCTTTATTGTCGGGCTGGCTGATCGAGTACATCAATTGGCACTGGATTTTTTTCATCAACGTGCCGGTTGGCATTTTGGCTTTACTGATGGCTTGGAGGTACTTACCTGCATCGGGTGCAAAAGCCAACAACAAGCTGGATGTAATCGGGGCACTTTTGGCTCCGGTTGCCTTTACTTCCATTGTGTTTGCTGTACATCAAGCAGGAGAGAAGGGGTGGTCTAATCTATGGACGTTAGCTCCTCTGGCAGGGGGCCTGGTTATACTGGCCATCTTTATCTGGAATGAGCTTAGGCAAAAGCATCCACTGCTGGAGCTGCGGGTATTCCGCTCGCCTACCTTTGTACATGGTATTTCTGTCGCCTGGCTGAATCAGATCGCTTTATTCGGAAGTATTCTTTTATTCCCCCTGTATCTCCAGCAAGTGAGGGGGCTAACGCCTCTTGAGGCTGGATTATATGTGATCCCGCAAGCCCTGTTATCCACAGTCGGGATTAATGCCGGCGGCCGGTTGTTTGACCGTTTCGGTGTCCGCCCGGTCGCCGTCATGGGTATTCTGTCACTTTGCGGGTCCTTACTTGCTCTGACGCAGATTGATGCCCATACCAGTACGTTATACATCATTTGCAGCTTTGCTTTTGCTGGGCTTGGGCAAGGATTAACGATGATGCAGATCAATACCCATGTCCTCAGATCAGCTCCCAAGGAATTAATCAGCCGTGTCACACCCATAACGACTTCAGCCCAGCAAATCATGTCCTCCTTCGGCGTTACTATCACGATGGCTTTTCTGACCAAGCAAATCAGGGGACTTCCCGCACAGCATTCATTCGATCAATTAGGTCATGCCTTCGGCTCCACATTCTGGATTACTTTAGGCTTTGCAGTTAGCGCATTGATTTTATCTTTGTTTTTTGCAGGCAAGAAGCAGGTTTCTTAAGAAAAAAACTATCTATACAAAAGGAGATGTCTACACATGACAACTGTTCATTCTACCGGACAACGCAAGATCGCCATTATTGGAGGGGGACCAGGGGGGCTAACGCTTGCCCTGATTCTGCAGCAGCATGGTATTTCTTCGATCGTTTACGAGCGTGAGCATGAGGATCTTAGCCATGAACGCGGAGGCTCGTTAGATATCCATGAAGAATCCGGGCAGCTCGCTTTGAAGGAGGCGGGATTATATGAGGCTTTTCTGCAAGCCGCACGGTTTGAAGGCGAAGACTTCCGGCTCATGGATAAGACGGGGACCCTATACCTGGATGAAGTGGCCGATGAAGAGAGTCCGGAAGGGCAGAGACGCCCGGAGATTGACCGTGGTGTGCTGTGTGACTTGCTTTTAAGCAAATTAGATCCGGCTACTATACAATATGGCTATAAACTGGAGAAGGCTATACCTCTGGGAGAAGGCAAGACGGAGCTTCATTTTGAGAATGGACATACCGCTGTGGCTGATCTTGTCATTGGTGCGGACGGTGCCTTTTCCCGTGTTCGTCCTCTGCTCTCGGATACAGATGTGGAATATTCAGGTCTGACGATGCTGGAGCTTAATGTGATTGCCGCCGATCACCCGGACTTAGCAGCATTCAATGCTCGTGGCAAGATGTTCGCGCTGGATGATCACAAAGGGATTCTGGGCCAGTTGAACGGCAATGGGAGGATCAAAGTATATGCGAGCTTCAAGGTCGGCCGGGACTGGTTAGATGACATTCGAAATGATAAGCCACAGGAGATAAAGGCAAAGCTGCTTGAGCTGTTTCACGATTGGAGTGAGCCGCTTAAGAATTATATCCGGTATGCGGAAGATGCGGTGGTACCCAGACGGATCTACATGCTGCCAGTCGGGTTTCGCTGGGAACGCAGCGCTGGTGTCACGTTGATTGGAGATGCAGCACATGTCATGTCTCCTTTTGCCGGAGAAGGAGTGAATCTTGCAATGCTGGATGCGCTGGAGCTGGCGCTGGCCATAGTAAGGAACGAGCAGACCTCTGTGGCGATTGAAGAATATGAGGAGAAAATGTTCCAGTATGCCTCAGAGAAAGCGTATGTGTCTAACGAAAATCTCATCCTCAGCTTCTCAGAGAATGCGGCTCCAAAATTTGCTGCACTCATGCAATCTTATCAAGATCAGTATGACCAGCAAGACTGAGGTTATCTTCCGCGGTATATTTACTATTGGCTTCCGGCATGTTATAAGAAAAGTATGATGAAACCTAAACGTGAAATTGTGAGCCGCCGTAACCGGCCAGCCAAAGAACCCCTTAGTCATGAAATCATTGTCAAGACGGCGTATGAGCTGCTGAAGCAGGAAGGAACCTCCGGCATGAGCATGAGGAAGGTAGCCAAGCAACTGGACACTGGACCTTCCTCCCTGTATGTTTACGTTAAAAATCTGCAGGAATTGAGCTCCTATGTGCTTGACCTGGGTCTCGGTGAGTTGAACCTGCCTGAGCTTACGGAAGAGAACTGGAAGGAGCAGTTATTTCAAGCACTCCATGCTTATGCAGAGCTGCTTATCGGACAACCCGGATTAGCCGAGCTGTCTTTGCAGACGATTCCTATTGGGAATAATGCCTTTCGTCTGAATGAGTATTTACTTAACGTCCTGCAAAAGGGCGGAATCAACTCTACGTCTGCTGCCTGGGGAACAGATCTGCTGCTCCTGTATGTGTCTTCTATTGCATTAGAGAAGGCTAAGAGAGCAAACGGACTGATGGCCACTGCCCAGAGTTACTATAATGATGCAGATCCGGTACGTTTTCCGTTGATGAACAGTCTGAAGACCGATTTATTCTCGGGGGATACCGCCTCCAAGGAAAGATTCTTCTGGGCAATCGAAGTGATACTCCAGGGGATATTGCACAAACAGCAGGATGGATAAGGCCAACCGCTAGTACTACCGGGAATTTCTTGCATAAGCACCACGAGTTCATGGGAAAACTTCTATAGTGCACATAAACAGCATGACTTGATTTCCCAGGAGGTTAACTATGACAACTCAGGACCCGAAGGAGCTTCTAAGGCATAAACACGAGCAGGACGAGGAGAAAAGACAGTTCACGAACTTTGCCCGGGCGGTATCTGCCGACGGAGAAGTGGAAGCTGGTCAGGAATTCAGCAACGACCGGCTGCCTGATGATCAGAACCGGATGAAATCGGTGGAGAACAGACGTACCTGAGCACCCGGACAAACCTAAGCATCGCGAAGAAAACGCCGGGGAAGATGCCCGGCGTTTTTAAGAATGCATGAATGAGCGCACTATTCAAGATTCGCATGTTTTCCATACATTTTATTAGAGTCCAGATTCTTCTCCTCCATGAAACGCAGGATTATCGCATCATACAATAACAGCATGGCTTGCTCAAATAGCGATCCCATGGGTTGAATCGTCCGGTAATCACCTTCAGACTGGTCTTTGGTGACTCCCGGTAATTTAACAATAATATCGGCTAACTGTCCAATAGTTGACTCAGGAGAAATGGTGATAGCCGCGATTGTGCCGCCTAAGCTTTTAGCTTTTTCGGCAATGGCAACTAAGGTTCTGGTTTCCCCTGATCCTGAACCAAGGATTAATAAATCATCCTTTTCCAAATTAGCGGTTACGGTCTCCCCGACTACATAGGCATCAATCCCCATATGCATCATTCGCATCACAAAAGCTTTACCCATGAGTCCGGATCGGCCGGCACCCGCCACAAAAATCTTCTTGGATGCTAAAATTTGCTGTACCAGCTTCTCAGCCTCTGAATCATTAATGAGATGAACGGTCTGATGTAATTCTTGAACGATTTCCGCTATATATTGAGTAGTCTTCATGGCAGTGGATTAACCTTGTTTGATTAGAGCTTGCATTTCGCGTGCCGCAGCTTTCTTATCCTCTTTATTCGTAATCCCGCCGCCTACAATAACCAGATCCGGGTGTTGTTTGATAACTTCAGGAAGAGTTTCTAATTTGATACCGCCTGCAACAGCGGTTTTCGCATGTTTTACAACGCTTTTGATGGTTGAAAGGTCCTCGAAGGAATTCTTTCCAACGGCCTGAAGATCGTAACCGGTGTGAACGCAGATATAATCAACACCAAGTTCATCGAGTTGCTTAGCGCGGGCGGCAATATCCTTCACGGCGATCATATCCGCAAGGATTTGCTTTCCCTGTTTTTTAGCTTCCGCTACAGCACCTTTAATGGATTCGTCTTCGGCCGCACCAAGAATGGTGATGATATCCGCGCCTGCAGCTGCGGCCTGGCTTACTTCATATCCGGCTGCATCCATAATTTTCAGGTCTGCCAATACGGTTAAGTTAGGGAAGGCAGCTTTAAGCTCTTTTACTGCTCTAAGACCTTCATTGATAACTACTGGAGTACCAATCTCTACAACGTCTACATGCTCTTCTACCTCTTTCACTAATGCAATGGCACCCTGAATATCGACAAGATCTAACGCTAATTGTAATTTCATTATTTTTCGCTCCTAATCAAGTTTTATTTACCCTCAAGCATGTTTTTTAGTATACTGAGTATGTTATTGAATTAAAAGTACGCACTTTAATCGCATATAGTGCTAAAAAGTATACTATGGAGCAAATAAGGGAGGCGCGCATCAAATGCCAAATTTGAGAGAGAAAACATTTAACTGCGAGAAGGAGCTGACGCTTTCCGTCATTGGCGGTAAGTGGAAAATGCTGATTTTATGGCATTTGGGCAAAGAGGGAACCAAACGGTTTGGTGAATTAAAATCCCTCATTCCGGATATCACCCAGCGAATGCTTGTGAATCAGTTACGCGAGCTTGAAGATCATCTCATCGTTCACCGGGAAGTGTATCCTGTCGTTCCACCTAAAGTTGAATACTCATTGACTGAATATGGAGAGAGTCTTATTCCGATTTTGGATGCTATGTACCAATGGGGAAAAGATTACATCAGAGATGTGCTGGATCAGGAAACACCGTATAAATCAGGTACTTAGCAGAAGTCCGCCTTCTGGTCTTCGCCTAGGAATCCTGTATGACAGGCTCGTAGCGCAAACTGTTCTTCCACGGTTTGGGCTATTTGTTTTGGACAAGAAGGAGATTAAGGTTGATTAAAGAAGCAGAGCACATTATACTGTTTACATCGTAAATATTACGATTTAATGTTGACAAAGGGGCCTAACTGAATGAGTAAAAATAGCACCAATTTCCGCCTTCCCAAGTCCAAAGGTATAGATGTGGCGACGTCATATACACCTAAAGAATGCGCAAAAAAAGTGAAGCGGATCGTATTTGCGCCTGCTAACCGGCTGATCGTGGAAGAGTTCATCACGATTATCGGAATGAAAGAGCGGTTCGAAACCTATGATGTGCCGGTACCCAATAAAATTGTCATGTTCGGTCCGCCGGGTACAGGAAAAACACTAACCGCGTTTTATCTTGCCGCGCGCCTGGAGCTGCCGCTGATTCTAGTCCGGCTGGACGCGATCATTCATAGTCATTTGGGAGAGACGGGGAGCAACATCCGCAAAGTTTTTGATTACGCCAAAACAACGCCGTGTGTCCTGTTCCTTGACGAATTCGACGCGATCGGCAGAACGCGCGACAGCAATGATGAAGTCAAGGAAATGGCCAGAGCCGTCAATACATTGCTGCAATGCCTGGATGAATTTGAGGGGAGCAGCGTGTTCATTGCCGCTACCAATCTGGAGGAGGAATTGGACCAGGCAATCTGGCGCAGATTTGATACGAAAATGACTTACGGGATGCCGGATGATAACGGAAGAAGCGAATTCATTCGTTTACTTATAGACGATTTTGAGCAAGCCGAACCGCTTCAAGGGATAACCTCAGCTTTGCTTGCAGGCTGCAGCTTTGCCGATATGGAACAAATCATTCTCAAGGCGAAGCGAAAGGCCATTATCGATGACAGCCCCCTCAAACCTGTACACCTTAAAGATGCTTATTCGGAATATAAGCCCAGAACCAGCGGATAAAAAATGAAAAAAAGAGCCTAAGTCGTAGAGTATGGCTTAGGCTCAGCTCATGCCGGGCTCTCCGTTAGGTCATTCCAAAATAATCTCTGCTACGCAGCAGGCAGGAAGGGCAAGCTCCAGTGAATTATCCTGTATCTTCATGTCCGGCAAAGCTTGGATTTCTACCTCAGGCGGCTGGCCGAATTGATTATGGCTGTTCATATCACCGCTGATGTAGCGGATGGAGGCATTGGAGAACATTTTACCGTCCAGCTTCCATTGGGTATGCTGAGCTTCATCCATGGACAGGTTAGCCAGAGTGACATGAATCCTGCCGTCTGTCCGTTCAGAGGCACTGACATGCAGAGTAGGGACCAGAGCATCTTCCGGACCGGTCTGCTGTTGCTGCTGCACATAGCTTTCGATTAACGTGGCATCCTGATGACCTTTAAAAAGGTCAAATACATGGTACGTAGGAGTCAGGAGCAGCTTATCTCCTTCGGTCAGAATCACGGACTGGAGCACATTGACCATCTGCGCGAGATTGGCCATGTGCACCCGGTCGCTGTGGCTGTTGAAAATATTCAGCGAAACAGCAGCGACAATCGCGTCACGCATCGTATTCTGCTGGAATAAGAACGCCGGATTCATGCCTGGCTCCACCTGGTGCCAGGTGCCCCATTCATCCATAATAATGCTCACACGCCCCTGCGGATCGTACTGATCCATAACACTTTTATGTCTGCGGATCAGCTCATCGGTATACAGCGCCCGGCGTAACGTGCGGTAATAGCTTCCGGCATCAAATCCGACGGCGGGGCCTTTCTGCTCCCAGGGGTATTCTTCAGTATCATAAAAACCGGGCATCGTATAATAATGCAGTGAAAGTCCGTCCATCTGCTTACCGGCTTGCTTCATCAAAACCTCGGTCCATTCATAATCGCCGCCATTCGCTCCACAGGCAATCCGGTACAGCTTGGATTCACCATAATTCCGTACATAGGTCTCAAAGCGTCTGTACACATCTGCATAATATTCAGGGCGCATATTTCCGCCGCAAGCCCAGTTCTCATTGCCGATTCCTACGAATTCCACCTTCCAGGGCTTGTCCCGGCCATTCTGCCGCCGCCAATCCGCCATAGGGGAGTCACCGCTGAAGGTCATATATTCAATCCATTCGCTAACCTCCCGGGGAGTACCGGAGCCGACATTGGCGGCAATATAAGGCGAGCATCCGACCTGCTCACAGAGATCAAGAAATTCATGCGTGCCGAAGGAGTTATCCTCCACAACCGCACCCCAGCCTGCATTTACAATACGTTTGCGGTCCGGTCCGACTCCATCCTTCCAGTTATAGTATTCGGCAAAACAGCCGCCGGGCCAGCGCAGCACGGGAACCTGGATCTTACGGAGGGCTTCCACAACATCGCTCCGTATTCCCCGGACATTGGGGATTATGCTGTCCTCTCCGACATAAATACCATTATAAATTCCGTTACCCAGATGCTCCGCAAAATGCCCGTAGATGTTTTTATTAATCGTCGAGAGCTTCCGTCCTGCATTAATGAACAATAAGGCCATAATCATCGGCTCCAATCAGCAGCAGTATAGTGTTCAAAGAAGCAATAGGCTGGCAATATTTTATTATAGCGCTTTCATTTGGGTGCTGCAATTGAAATACCTTTTATTATTCATGATTAACGCATGCTTTCAACATAAATTCCACACACTTAAACTTTAAGATAGAAATATAAATTAAAGTAACTTTTACAGGAGGATTTCAAATGGAATGGTCTACGTTACTCGTACTGGTATGTCCTGTCATGATGGTTGTTATGATGTTTACAATGAAAGGCGGGCACTCTCACGGCTTTCATAATCACCGTGTTGCAGCTGAAAGCCTGCAAGACCAGCTGGTTGATCTGAAAGCTGAAAATGAACGAATCAGCAAAGAACTGCAAAGCTTAAAAAAATAATATAATAGATGTAGAGAATATGCCGTAAGCGAGTGCCGCTTACGGCATTCTATATAAGATGAACTTAAGAATGATGGACCGCAGATGAACAAAACCCCTTGATAGCAAGGATTTCGTCCATGCGGCAAGTTAGATTCTTAAGTTCACTCTATATAACATTAAAAAAACAGATAAATTTGAGGTGGATATTCAGTGTCTAAACTTCAGGTATTGATTGTAGATGATGAATGGAATATGAGAAATTTGCTGCGGATTTATTTGATGAAAGAAGGTTTTGAGATTAAAGAAGCAGCAACGGGACAAGAAGCTTTAGCGTTGGTACAAGCCCATTCCTTCGATGTCATTATTCTCGATGTAATGCTGCCTGATATGGATGGTTGGCAAATCTGTAAGCGTATCAGAGAACTTGTAACAACACCAATTTTATTCCTGTCTGCACGAACAGAGACCAAAGATAAGATTAAGGGCTTAGATATCGGAGCGGATGATTACTTGACCAAGCCCTTCGATCCTGACGAATTACTGGCCCGAATGTTCTCGTTGATTCGCAGATCTGTGATGAACCAAGAGGTAGTTCCTCAACCGTCGCGTATGCTTCATTATCCAGACCTCGTTATTATTCCTGAAGCCCGTGAAGTACGAATTTGTGATGAATATGTAGAATTTACCCAAAAAGAATTCGATTTATTGGTGGCTTTTACGCAGAATATCCAAAAAGCATTTACAAGAGAAGAATTGGTGGAACGGCTATGGGGCTACGATTTCGAAGGTGAGTACAGAGTCGTCGATACGCATATCAAAAACATCAGGGAAAAGATGCATTTAGCAGGTTTAAAATACAACCCGATCCAAACAGTATGGGGGGTTGGTTATAAATTTTATGTTCCTGGAGACGCCAATGAAAAATAACCGTATCGCTTTAAAATTAGGATTTATTATTATCATGGTGTTTCTTATCGTACTGGTGTTTCTTGGCTTGAGCATAGACCGTTTATTCACAAGTTTTTATTTCGAGCGGATGCGAACGGAGAATGAGGAATTGGGTTCCCATTTTGCGGTCATGGCCCAATCGGATAGTACCTCCGGTGAGATGATGAAGACATTTGCCGAATTCTCGAACGTCAGTATACTTAACGTCAACGCCAATAGTGAAGTAATTCTACACTCAGGAACACACGATTCTTCCGACCGGAATATGATTCGAAGCTCGGATCTGGACAGAATCTTAGCAGGAGAGACAGTCAATTTCTTATATTCCGAACCTTCCGGAGTTCGTTACTTTGTGTCCGGACAACCGATTTATGAAAAGGATATAGCGACCTCTGCCCTGTATGTCATGTCCTCCACCAAGAAGATGGAACAGTCATTACAAGCGGTCCGTAAACCTTTGATCTTGTCAGGAATTGGCGCTTTTCTTTTGGCTCTCGGTATTACATGGATTATAGCTCAGTATTTATCGCGACCTTTACTCGTAATGCAGCAGGCTACACGGAAGATCGCCGCAGGAGAACTGGAAACGCGTCTTGATATGAAGAGCAATGATGAATTGGGCAGCCTGGCGCAGGCGATTAACGATCTTGCCGCGGATCTTCAGCGATACCGGGATACAAGGCAAGAATTTTTCGCTAATATCTCTCATGAACTCCGGACACCGATTACCTATTTGGAAGGCTATTCTCAGGTTCTCCGGCAGGAACTTTATGATACTGCAGAAGAAAAAAACAAGTACCTTGAAATCATTCATGATGAAGCCTTACGGTTGCAGCACTTGGTTGAGGATCTTTTTGATTTAGCAAAAATGGAAGAAGGAAAGATTGATCTTGAGCTGGACTGGGTGAATATGTCTGAGTTAACGCAACAGGTAGTGCGAAAAGCGGAGCTCAAGTCAATAGAAAAGGGGCTTAGCCTGAAATACACCGAAAACGGTACGATGAAAAAGATTCGCGCAGATAAAAAGCGGATGGAGCAAATAATCCTTAATCTTTTGGAGAATGCCGTCCGTTATACCGAAAAAGGCGAAATTAACGTCTCCCTTACATATACCAGCAGTGCTTTCCTCTTCGTCGTGGAGGATTCAGGGATTGGTATTCCAGAGGACGAAATTCCATACATTTTTGAACGCTTCTATCGGGTGGAAAAGTCAAGATCACGCCAATTCGGAGGAACGGGCTTAGGACTCTCCATAGTGAAAAAACTGGTTGAATTGCAGGGCGGGAAAATTAAAGTGACCAGTCAGGCAGGTCAAGGCACACGGTTTGAAATTGAGTTTATCCGGCAGTCATCACGTTAGGAGGCAGTAAAATGAAGAAAGTGGAATGGCTGTTAGCTGTTCTTTTAATCGCAATGGGTATAAGTTGTATGACGGTATCCGCGGTATCCTTTCGAAGTCCCTTCATACTATCAAGCGGGATTATACAATGGGGAATATGTTTTCTTTTTATCGGACTGTTAAGTTTCGCTTTGATTAGAATTTATAAAGCCCGGAAAAAATATTGAAGGATAAGTCCTTTTTCACAAAAAACACATTAATTCTTCATATTTTCTGGTTAATTGAAGATAGCTTCACCTCATTCAAATATCGAAAGGAGAATTCTAGCTCATGAAAAAAGGTTTGTTCATTCTGGCTGCAACGCTGGTGGTTGTCATCAGTGGCTGCGGAAATACCGTGAATAAGGAAAAGCAGGCGTCCGATACATCCAGTAAGGCTGCATCCAGCATGAATCATTCGGAGATGGAACATGAGAATATGACAAGTGAAGTACCTGCAGGATTACAGGAAGCCGCTAATCCGGAGTACAAGGTCGGCGATCAAGTCATTATTACTGAGGGACATATGGACGGAATGAAGGGTGCTGCCGCAACCATTGTAGGGGCTTACGAGACTAATGTCTATGCGGTATCGTATACACCCACAACGGGAGGAGATCCGGTTACCAATCATAAATGGGTTATTCAGCAGGAGTTACAAGATGCAGGAGACGAGCTCTATGCACCTGGCACTGAAGTGGTGCTTAACGCGGATCATATGCCTGGTATGAAAGGAGCTTCCGCAACTGTAGATACAGGTGAGCGAACAACCGTATACATGGTAGACTATACCCCGACAACAGGCGGAGATCCGGTAAGAAATCACAAATGGGTAACCGGTGATGAGTTACAGGCCAAGTGAGACCGGGGCTTCCGGGGCTTCCGGCGCTTTCTGCTTCGCAGCATAAATAAAGACAGCCAGCCTCAATAGACCAAATAAGCAGGGCATCTATTCTTCCTTTATTGGAGATTAGATGCCCTTCTGCTGACTTATAAGGTCTGACCGCTGTCCACGGTTATGATCTGGCCGGTCATTGCTTCCTGTTCCAGAGCAGCACAGATCAGTTGAGCGATATCTCGGGGCGTTGAAATCTGCTTCAGCAGAAGATGGGGAGCCAATCGCTTCATTTGTTCTTCCCTTCCGTCCCACCATCTTGTCGCAACGGCTCCCGGCACGACGCAGTTAACCCGAATAGCTGGTGCTAAAGCCCGGGCTAAGGACTTCGTAAGTCCATGAACCGCTGATTTGGTTACAGCATACGGAAGGGAGGAGCCTAGGCCTGTCTGCCCGGCAATGCTGCCAACATTTACAATTGCCCCCTGGTTATTCTCCTTCATAAAGGGAGCGGCAGCCCTCGCGCAGTAAAACATGCCCTTCACATTCACCTCGAACAAATTATCCCATACCTCATCTGTTACTGATGCCAAATCATCCATCGGAATATGTCTGGTGATGCTGGCATTGTTTACAAGCAGGTCGATTGTACCGAATTGTTGTACAGCGGTCTGAACCATGGCTTCTACTTCCTTGTCCCGGGCAACATCAGCTTGTATGGCTATAGCCCGCCCGCCTTTATCATTGATCCATTGAACGGTTTCTTCCGCTTCGGATTGAGAACGTGAATAATTCACTATAACAGTTGCCCCCCGTTCGGCCAGCATGAGACTTGTCGCTCTTCCGATTCCCGTACCGCCACCAGTAACAAGGCCTACCTTACTTTTTAATTCCATAATAACTCCACTCCTTCGATGCTTTTTATGTATTTATTGTAAAGGCTGATCTTACATTTGTATAATTGAACTAATTGAAGGTTTGATTCAAAAAAAATGAATTAGTTCAGGGGGATGGACTATGGATCTTAAAACGCTAAAAACGTTCCATTTGATTGTGCAATACGGAAGTTTTAACCGCGCGGCAGAAGAAATGAATTATGCGCAATCAACTGTCACGATGCAAATACAAAAGCTTGAGTCTGAATTGGGCGTTAAGCTAATAGAGCGCGGGAAAGAAATCAGCTTGACGGAAGCCGGCAGGCTGTTTCACGATCAGAGCTTACAAATTACCAAAAACATGGAGTACCTTCAGACCAGTTTATCCAATTTGAAATCAGGTGATGCAGGACATATACGCATAGGGGTAACGGAACCAACAGCTAGCTATCGTTTGCCTGGTTTTCTGAGGGATTTTATGACTGAGCATCCGAATATCCGCATCTCCGTGGAAATATCGAACACCCCGACCCTGAGAGAGCGGGTCCTCAAAGGAGAAATTGATTTTGCGCTTTCTACGGCACCTGACTTGGGATCCGAGCTACATTTCGAGCCCTTATTCCAGGAAGAGTTCGCCGTATTGATGCCCGAGAATCATCCGCTTGCTCAGCGAGAGGTGATTGTGCCTGAGGAATTTCGGGGATATCGTCTGCTTATCACATCAGCAACCTGTCCGTATCGAAGGAAGCTGGAGATGATATTGCAGGAAAGCGGAAATATTATGCTGGATACAATGGAGATCGGGAGCATGACGGCATTAAAACATTATGTGGAGAATGGATTAGGGATCGCGCTGGTTCCTAAAATTATGATTGAACCCGGAATAAACGGGACTACAGTCAGGATGGTCAGTGGAAGCCTTATATCCATGACCTTCGGGATCTTGTGCAAAGCTTCGGCACATCCGTTGCAGCTGGCAAGCGGAAAACTGTATCAACAGCTCAAACTTTATTTAAAAGAGTTAGAATAGAGGCATTTAAATATGACATAAGGTGACATAATTAAGTTCTATAATGATTATAGATTAACGAGAGGAGCGATAAATTATGAATCAGAGAATCATATTAGACTGGGTAGTTGCTGGGAAAATGGAGGCATGCATATGTACGCATATATAGAATTTGAAAATAAAATGATTGATGAATTAGTAGAATTCTTAACATCAGAAACATGGAATTTTCATGGACAGGAGAATCCTACTGAAGAGTCTATAAGACACAATTTTTCCAACGGAAATTATAACCAAAACGGGAATCAAACCTTTTGGATCATGGACGGTCATACAAAAATTGGTTTGATCAGAGTTTTTGATCTAGAGGATCCTACGTGTCTATTCGATTTGCGTTTAAAAGAAAAGGTTAGAGGTAAAGGAATAGCAAAGCATGTGCTTAATTGGTTAAGTACTTATATATTTAATAATTATCCTCATATTATTAGAATTGAAGGCCATACCAGATACGATAATCTCGCTATGAGAAAAACATTCTTTAACAGCGGATTTGTGAAAGAATCTTATACCCGCAGATCCTGGAGACAAGGCGGACAACTATTTGATTCTGTTGGATATGCCATGATAAGAGAAGATTGGGAGAGCAATACCCAAACAATAATAGAAGATAACTTTCCATACTAAGTTATTCATTTCAGGGAGGAATCATAATGGAAGATTTTTCGGATTTTTTAGTCGGGATTGATGACCCTAATCACAGAGAAAAAATAGAGGAAATGTTTAATTGGATTAGACAAAAGTATCCCCAGCTAAATGAAGTGATAAAATGGAAACAACCGATGTTTACGGATCACGGAACATTTATTATTGGATTTAGCGCTTCTAAAAAACATTTAGCAGTATCTCCTGAAAGTTTTACAATAACGCATTTAGAGGATGACATTGTGACGGCTGGACTTGATTACACTAAAGAATTGGTTCGTTTCCCTTGGAAGAGTCCGATTGATTACACGCTAATTGAGAAAATGATTAATTTCAATATAGCATCAAAAGCTAATTGCTCCACTTTTTGGAGAGAATAGTTGTGTTCAAACGTTTCTCAGTTAGTTTTAATATGACATAAGGTGACATGATTAAGCTCTATAATGATTATAGATTAACGAGAGGAGCAATAAATCATGAGCAGAAGAATCATTTTAGACTTGGCAGTAACTTTGGATGGTTACATTGAAGGGAAGAATGGTGAAGTGGACTGGTGCATTATGGACCCTGAGCTGGAGTTCACTCAATTTTTGAATCAAGTAGATACCATATTCTATGGCAGAAAAAGCTATGACCAATTTGGACAATACATTCCGAAGGTTGAAGATTCAGATGATGACAAAGAAATCTGGGCACTGGTCCATAGCAAAGAGAAATATGTGTTCTCCAGGTCGCAGCAGGGGGAGGGGCATGAAGCTATTTTTATCAACGACCATATTCTCGAAGAAGTAAACAAAATCAAACAGAGACCCGGTAAAGACATCTGGTTATATGGCGGTGCAAGTCTGATTACAACGTTTATCCAATTAGGACTTGTGGATGAGTTCAGATTATCCGTACACCCTGTCGTTCTTGGAGAAGGAAAACCGCTGTTTGCGGATATCAAAGATCGGTTGAATCTAAAATTGGCTGACACCAGAACCTTCTCCTCCGGACTTGTACAGCTTATATACCATTGGGATGGTGAGCTTGGTGCACGCTAATGATATCGTCATTAAAGGTGCGAGAGAGAATAACCTGAAAAACGTCAATGTCCGCATTCCGAAACGGAAAATCACGATTTTCACAGGCGTCTCGGGTTCGGGCAAATCATCGCTGGTCTTCGACACTATCAGTGTCGAAGCTCAGCGGCAGCTGGGTGAGACGTTCTCCGCATACATCCGCAACCGGATGCCCCGGTTTAGTCAGCCGGATGCCGATCTCATCGAGAACTTGTCTACGGCCGTTGTCATCGATCAGAAAAGGCTCGGCGGCAACTCCCGTTCAACGGTTGGCACGATCACGGATATTTATGCGATGCTCCGGCTGCTGTTCTCCAGAATCGGCAAACCGCACATTGGTAATTCGCATGTATTCTCCTTTAACGACCCGGCCGGTATGTGCCCGGAGTGCTCCGGAGTGGGGCATGTGGTGCAGTTCGATGTAGAGAAGCTGCTAGACAGGTCCAGGTCGCTGAATGGTGGCGCGATCCTGTTCCCCGCTTTTAAAGTGGGGGGCTGGCTGTGGAATACCTATGCCCATTCCGGGCTGTTCGACAACGATAAGCAGCTCGCTGACTACACACACGAAGAGTGGGATGTCCTCCTGCATGGCAAAAAGAGCAAAATCGTGTACAACACCAAAGGAGGAGCCATTGAATCGGATTACGAAGGTCTGCTGCCCAAGCTCACACGCCTGTATCTGAAGCGGGACAGCAGCGAGCTGTCCGAAGCCAAACGTGAATCCATTGACCGGTTCTTGTCCTACAGCGAATGCAGCCTGTGTAAGGGAAGCCGGCTGAATCAAGCGGCCTTAGGCTGCCGAATTAACGGATACAACATTGCAGAGTGTGCGGCAATGGAGATTGGCGAACTTATTCGTATCATCGAGGCCATTCAGGACCCCGTTGCCGGGCCCATGAAGGAGGGAATCCTGACCCGGTTGAATCATCTGGTCGCCATCGGGCTGGAGTATCTCAGTCTGGACCGGCAGACCTCAACGTTGTCAGGCGGGGAGTCGCAGCGGATTAAGATGGTCCGGCATCTGAGCAGCAGTCTTACCGACATGGTCTATATTTTTGACGAACCAAGCGTCGGGCTGCATCCGCGGGATGTTCATCGTCTGAACGGCATGCTGCGCCAGCTCAGGGACAAAGGGAATACGGTACTTGTTGTTGAGCATGACCGCGAAGTGATGGAAATCGCCGATTATATTATTGATGTAGGACCTCATGCAGGTGATCGCGGCGGTACAATCGTCTATAATGGCGACTTTGCCGGCTTACTCCATGCGGATACGTTAACAGGACGGTACTTGAAGCGAAGCCTGCCCTTGAAGACATCTGTCAGAGTGCCAAAGGGACACATGACCGTAGCCTGCACCAGCCTGCACAATCTGAAGGAGGTGACCGTTGATATACCCGTTGGCGTATTGACTGTGGTAACGGGAGTAGCGGGCTCAGGCAAAAGTACGCTGATTAACGGAGCCTTCCTGTCCTCACATCCGGAAGCCATCGTCATCGATCAGTCGGTCGCAGGCACATCCATCCGCTCTAATCCGGCTACCTACACGGGAATACTGGACGACATCCGCCGGCTGTTCACAGCCGCTAACAAGGTAAGCGCTTCCTTGTTCAGCTTCAATTCCAAGGGAGCCTGTGCCAACTGTCAGGGACTAGGCATGATCTACACAGATCTGGCGTTTCTGGAGCCGATACGGATGACTTGTGAAGCGTGTGGGGGCAGGCGGTTCAGCGATGAAGTATTGGCCTACAAACTGAATGGAAAATCCATCAGCGACGTCCTGGCTATGACCGTGCGGGAGGCTTCGAAGTTCTTCAGCAAGAAGGAGCTGCTCCGCAAGCTGCAGACACTGGAGGATGTGGGACTTGGATACGTAACGCTGGGCCAGCCTTTGAGCACTTTGTCGGGCGGTGAGTGCCAACGCATCAAGCTGGCTGAGGAGCTTCACAAGGAGGGCAGCCTCTACGTTATGGACGAGCCGACAACCGGACTGCATATGTCCGATATCTCTGGTCTGATGGACATTATGAACCGCCTGGTCGACAGCGGCAATTCAGTGGTAGTCATCGAGCATAATCTGGATGTGATCAAGAGTGCTGACTGGATTATTGACATGGGCCCCGAAGGCGGACACCGGGGCGGCCAAATCGTATTCGAGGGCACACCTGCCCAGCTTGCTGATGCTACACATTCATTAACTGGGGCGTATCTGCGCAAGGCTCTCCATTTAGATATATAAAATTCAATTTCAGGAGATGGTGTAATTGGGCTTTTTCCGAGAATGTATTTTCTTTTGTCTTTGAAAAAGATAAAGATATGACCTGGAAAGCAGGGCAGTTGAGCGGGCCGCTCGGTCCATTCTATCTAAAAGACAACCAGCCAACGCTCCTTGTTGCAGGAGAAATGACGGGAGCCATTCCGCTGTCGCAATATCATATCCCAACGAAGACGTTGATTGCCGGCGATGCATTAAATTCAAAAAATGGTAAGCTCCTGTCCTTCGACAACTATTACTCGTTGGATCACCCGACTGCGCTGAAGTCGATAGCCAAACTGCTAGAGCTGGATATTAAAAAAGTGATCACGTATCATGGGGATGGAGACAGGGAATTCACATCTTTGAAACCTGCGCAAGTTGCAGGTTTTTCGGTTGAGAGGAGGAAGCATTGCCTGAATACGTGAAATTTTCATAGCTGGGTGCAAGGGAAGAATTGACCGCCGGGCTGCTAATTATCTGCTTTTATTATGCAATAATCCTGCCCCCTAGAAGCGCTCTATGCTGAAATCCTGCACGAAATGCAACAAAGCCAGCGCTAATTGGCTCTCTGCACCGGAATTTATGCAAATCATGCAACATTGTACCGCAGCCGGTAACAGATACAGAGAAATCCTGCAATTGTGCAACAATGCTGCTCCCTACAAGCGGCCGGTGAGCTAACTGCTTAGTATTACTTACACTCCCCTCTCTCACAAATCTGTGTTCGTGCTAAAATATACCTGTGTATTGAACATGGTGAAGCGATTATTCACAGGTACAGCCAAAAAGGGGAGTATACAATGCAAAATGATACTAAAAACTTCGTAATCAGCATGGAGCGTTTTATGCCCCATACCTTCCAGGCGGAGAAGGGTGAAGGCCTTTTTATGTCGCATTCCCACAATTACGATGAACTGACTCTTATTTTGGAGGGTGAAGGATATTACAGCTCGCTGGACCAGAATATCAAGGTGGCCAAAGGGGATCTTATTCTGATCCCGTCCGGGCTTCACCATGGTTTTGTCTGTACCGAGCCCTGGCAGGGGATCTCTGTACATTTCTATCATGACAAGCTGCCGGCATACTGCCAGTATCTCTTTCATAACGCAGAGCGGGAGCAGGACCGGATTCGCAGTGCTTACCTTAGTGAAGACGATATGCGCTGGGCAGAGATGAGTCTCCTTCAACTGGAGAAGGAATGGAAATTAGACAGTTATAATGCAGATTCCTATGTCTTAATGCGGGTAGCCATGGAGACGATCCTGCTGCTGTTCCAGCGGAACAGGGTGACTACGTTAATGCCCCATGTTTTAGATGACCAGCTCACCATCCAGGAGGTATTGAAGGAGATCCACGCCGGCTATCATACCCAGATTACGGTCAGCGAGCTGGCTGCACGGTATTTTCTGTCCGAGAGCAATCTGCGTAAGAAATTTACAGAGCTGATGGGTGTTTCGCCCAAACAGTATATGATCAATCTCCGCCTGCGTGAAGCGAAGCGCCTGCTGCTGCAGACGGACAAGGCCGTTGAGATCATTTCACATGAGGTCGGATTTACTTCCTCCAGCCGGTTTTATCATTTTTTTGTCAAAGCAGAGGGAACCACGCCACTGGAATGGCGTAAAAAAGCCGGTGAACAGACATTGACCAACAACCACTCATAAGGGTGGTTGTTTTTTTTGACCGTCGAAAACGCTTCTAGTTAAGATTTTTTTGGCTACAAACTAAAGCGGTTTCACAATTGTTCCGGACAGCGTCTCCCCTAATAATTAAAGAGCAGGAAATAAATTAATCGTTAAGGGGTGTCAAATCAAATGAATGCACCGAAAAGAAATTCCGGCAAGGTTCTGCTCTTATCTCTATCCGTGGCACTACTAACCGGCGGCCTGGCCGGGTGTGGTAACAGCAAGAAGGAGGCGGAAGCCGGAAATAACCCTGATGCCGGGGGTCAGGTGAAGATTCAGTTCGCCGGATGGGGCGATCCGTCGGAGAAGGAGGTATTCACCAAGCTGATTCAATCCTTCGAGAAGGCGAACCCCACCATTAAAGTCGATTATCTGCACATACCCTCGGGGGATTATGTAGGGAAGATGAATACGATTCTGGCCGGAGGCAATGCCCCCGATGTGCTGTATGTGCCGGACGGCGACTTTGGCCGCTGGGTGAGCCAGGATCTGCTGCTGCCTATAGGGGATCTGGTGAAGAACAGCAGCATTGATACCGCCGACATGTGGGCCTCAGGCCTTGACCGTTACCGCTATGACGGCTCGGCGAATGGTCAAGGTGAGCTGTATGCGCTGCCCAAGGATATTGGTCCTCATGTGTTGTACTACAACAAGGATATTTTCAGCAAAATGAATGTTCCGTTCCTGTCCGCAGAGAAGCCAATGTCCATGGAGCAGCTGCTGGATACGGCCAAGAAGCTGACGGTCAGCAAGAATGGCAAGACCACCCAATATGGGATGGGACCTGTCTGGTGGGAGGACTTCGTGCTGGCACACGGCGGCAAGTTCCTCAGCGACAACAAACAGGAATTCACCGGCAACAGCCAGGAGACCATCGATGCTCTGCAGTTTGCCGCGGATCTTACCAACAAACATGGTGTCGTTCCAAGCTCGGCTGCGCTCAAGGATCTGAACGACAGTGAGATGTTCAAGACAGGCAAGCTGGCGATGATGGTCAGCGGCCGCTGGATGGTACCGGAATTCCGCAAGCTGGGCTTCGACTGGGATGTAGCGCCGCTGTCCGGCAAGGACTGGGGCGGGATCAGCGGTTCGGTAGGACTGGCCATCTACAGCAAGACGAAGCATGTGGAAGCGGCTTACAAATTAGTGGAGTATCTTGGCGGACCGGAAGGGCAGAGGGAGCAATCCCTGATGGGCTTCTCCATCCCAAGCTTCAAGTCGATGGCGTCAACGGATGTCTTCCTGCAGCCGGGTCAGAAGCCGGAGCATGCCGAGGTGTTCATCCAGGCGGTCGAAAAACAAGTCTCAGGACCATGGACGGCCTTGCCTAACGCCAAATGGTACGATCTGCTCGCCCAAGGGCTGGCTCCGATGTGGGAGGGCAAGAAGTCCGCAGCTGATGTATTAAATGAGTTGAAGCCCAAAATCGATGCAGCCATTAAAGAGGGCAACTCAGGTCTGTTCAAATGAAGCAAAGGGAATATCTATGGGCCTATTCATTCATTGCTGCACCCATCCTGGGATTCTTGCTGTTTGCGTTCATCCCGCTCAGCTATTCAGTTTATGTAAGCTTCACGGATTATAGCGGGTACCAGACGCCCGTTTTCAACGGCGGGGACAATTATGTGAAGCTGGTTCAGGACGAGCTGTTCTGGAAAACCCTGCGCAATACGCTCTATTCGGCGCTTAGCATCCCTATTGGCATGATCTGCTCGCTGGGCTTTGCCACCGCGTTGAATCAGAAAATCCGGGGTATCCGCTTTTTCCGGACGATGTTTTTCCTGCCGACGATCAGCTCGGTCATCGCACTTACACTGCTCTGGAAATGGATATTCAATGATACCTACGGATTGTTGAACCATTTGCTTGAGCTGATTGGCATCCAGGGGCCGGCCTGGCTCAGCAGTGAACGGTGGGCGATGCCGGCCATGATCATTCAAGGGGTATGGTCGGGCCTTGGCATCAATATCGTGCTGTATCTCGCGGCGCTGCAGGGCGTGCCCAGAAGCTTCTATGAAGCGGCAGAGATTGACGGAGCAAACGGCTGGCAACGGTTCCGCCATATCACGGTTCCCTGCATCTCGCCTACCACACTCTATATTCTAATCACCGCCATCATCGGGGCGCTTCAGGACTACCCGCGGTTCCAGATTATGACCGAAGGCGGGCCGAACTATTCTACAACGACGATTGTCTACTATCTGTTCCAGAATGCCTTCCGGTATATGAATATGGGGTTTGCCTCATCTATGGCGTGGATTCTCGGGTTCATCATTCTGGCCGTCACACTGCTGAATTTCTACTTTTCCCGGCGCTGGGTGCACTATGAATAGGAGAGGATACGCGTGAGTACGAGAATACCAACAGCAAGCGGCCCCTGGGTCAGCCACAAACAGGCCAAAGAGCGTACCTTCAAAGGCTTCGCCTATCTGTTCCTGTCGGCCGGAGCGCTGGTTATGGCGGTTCCCTTTCTGTGGATGCTGTCCACCTCGCTGAAGCAGCAGGGAATGGAATTTGAAATGCCGCCGAAATGGATACCTCAGCATTTGGAATGGAGTAACTATCATTTCGTATTGTTTGAATCTGATATTGTTCAAGGGTTTGTGAACACCTTACTCATTATCCTGCTGCCATGTCTGGTAGGCTTGTTTACCAGCGCGCTGGCAGCCTATGCCTTTGCGCGGCTTCAATTTCCGGCCAGGAATCTGCTGTTCGGACTGCTACTGGCTACCATGATGATTCCCGGTGTGGTCACAATGATTCCGACCTTCATGCTGTTCAAAACCATCGGCTGGATTGACAGCTGGATGCCGCTGATCATACCGGGGATGTTCGGGGCGGCAGCAGCCGTATTTCTGCTGAGACAATTCTTCATGACGATCCCGAAGGAGCTGGAGGATGCGGCCAAGGTAGACGGAATGAATCCGTTCCACACCTTCCTGCGGATCATGCTGCCGCTATCTAAGCCGGCTTTGATTACGCAAGGACTCTTGAACTTTATAGCAGGCTATAACGATTATCTTGGGCCGCTGATTTATATCAACTCGCCCGAGAAGTACACCCTGCAGCTGGTGCTTGCGTCCTTTCAGGGGTTCTATACCTCGCAATGGACCTATATTATGGCCGGCTCCGTGCTGGCGCTGATTCCCACGCTGCTGGTGTTCTTTTTCGCACAGAAATATTTCGTTGAGGGCATTGCCTTAACAGGGATGAAGGGCTGAACAATAACACCGATAAGATAAGGAGAAAAAGAACATGGCAGGTACAGAAACCTTTCGCAATCCCATCGTCGCGCGCGCTGCCGACCCTTGGGTACTGAGGCACACCGACGGGAATTATTACTTCATGCACACGCAGGCCGGAGGGCTGGGGCTTACAAGGTCCTCCAGCCTGACCGGGCTTGCCCAAGGCCGGAAGAAGATCATCTGGTCACCGGAGCCTAATGGACGGTACAGCTACAACCTGTGGGCACCGGAAATTCATCATCTGGACGATAAATGGTATATCTATTTCACCGCCAATGACGGCGGAGGCGATGAGTCGCGGCGCATTTGTGTATTGGAGAACGGGGAAGCCGATCCGCTGGAAGGGGAATGGGTGTGGAGGGGCGCGCTGCCGACTCCTGTTCCCGGCCTGGATGGAACGGTGATTACCGTGCATGAGCAGCTTTATTTTTTGTATGCCGGATATGGACATTTCCCTGATTATGGTTCGGCGATCTACATCATGCGCATGAGTAACCCGTGGACCCTGGAAGGGGATCACGTTCTGCTTACAGCTCCAACGCTGGACTGGGAGAAGCAGGGGGGGATGGCCATTAATGAAGGGCCGGTGACGCTGCACCGTCATGGACGCATCTATCTTGTCTATTCGGCCAGCACCACCTGGTCGGAGGATTACGCGCTGGGCATGCTGACTATGGAGGAGTCGGCCGACCCGATGGAACCGTCCTCCTGGACCAAATCTCCAGTCCCTGTATTCCGCAAAAGTGCCGAGAACGGAGTCTATGCCACCGGTCATAACAGCTTTACCGTGTCGCCGGACGGGGAGGAGGACTGGATCGTCTATCACGCCCTTCCCGCTCCGGGTGCGGATGCGGGCCTGCGGGCAACCTGTATTCAAAAGTTCACCTGGAAGGAGGATGGAACCCCGGATTTCGGCATTCCGGTGAGTGCGGCTGAGGATATTGCAGCACCGTCAGGAGAGTAGGCAAGCGGCCATTCATTTCTTGTTATCTAATTTTATAGCGAAGGGATGAGGATCGGTATGAAAAAAGCTATGCTATTGACGCTAATCGCAGCCTTGCTCGTCATGGGCATTTCGGTAGCGCCTGTACAGGCGGCAACGACAGGAACGGTAATCTCCAGCAGTGCGGCGGAGCCGGAGCCGTATTATGCGAGAGCAGTGAAGCTGGAGAACGGGAATCTGCTAAGCACCTTCACCCGGAGATTCCCCGGAACTGCCGATTGGACAGGCATGAAGCCTTTTCCGTTCTACCAGAGCACGGACGGCGGGGCGACCTGGTCTCTGCTCAGTGAGATTGATCCCAATAATTACGGGCTGGACCGGAATCAGCAAGGGATGACCACGTTATATGTGCTGCCGCAGAAGGTCGGAGATTATCCGGCGGGAACGCTGCTGTTCGCGTCGACGGATTGGAACAATTCGGTTCCGTACACGATCCACATCTGGAGAAGCACGGATAATGGGGCTACCTGGCAGTTCCATAGCAATCTGGCTGCACGGGGAACTGCGGGAACCCAGCGCACATGGGAGCCGGAATTCTCAGTTACCAGCGACGGGCGCCTGATTTGTTATTATTCGGATGAACGGCAGCCGGGCTATAATCAGGCCATCGCCCGGGAGATTTCAAGTGATGGAGGCCTGACTTGGGGGAACTACAGTATTATCGTCGGCAATTCGTCGAACTGGGACTGGCGTCCGGGGATGCCGCGGGTCGTGAAGGTGAAGAACGGAACCTATTTCATGTTCTTCGAGATGCTGGGGGCGGCCCCGAATTTCGCCGTTCGCTATAAAACGTCAGCCAACGGAGTGGATTGGGGAAGTGCAACGGATCTGGGGAACGTAGTCGGTACAGGGATCTACCGCGCCTCCCAGACGCCGGAGATTGCTTATATCGATGACGGGACGGCAAACGGCAGATTATATGTGCGCGGCATGACCGATGTGGTCTCCTCCGCCAATAAAATGTTTACAAGCGGTGACTACGGTGCCACCTGGACCCAGGTCGATGCGCCGCTTACGGTAAAAGGCTCCAATCAGAACACACCTGCGGCCTGGAGCGGAACGCTTCTGCCCCTCAGCAATTCAATGCTGCTGGAAGTCAACACGGTGAAGGTCGGGGACCGGAATGAAGTCCGCGCCAATGTGGCTCAGGTGAACGGGGATTCCTCGATTGTATCCGGCGGAATCTACAAGCTGATCAATCAGAATAATAACCTGCTGCTGGATAATGCCGGAGGCGGTTCACCGGCCGGTACCGAAATCATCCAGTGGGGTGAGCTTAACGCGGATACCCAATGGTGGCGACTGGATTACCGGAATAACGGCTTTTTCCGGGGAATGAGTGTAAACAACAATCTGGTCTGGGAGGACCCAAACGGAGTGACGACTCCGGGGACCAAGGTCATCCTCTCGGCGAACAATGACCTGGACATCCAGCGCTGGAAATTCGCCTACAAAGGCAGCAGCTATTACACGGTCATGAACGGGCACAGCGGGTTGATGCTGGATAATGCCGGGGGCGGCTCGCCGGCCGGAACCAAGGTCATACAGTGGGGAGCCAATAATCTGGATACGCAGAACTGGAAGCTGGTCCGGGTAGATACGGAGCTTCCGGTCAATCAGCTGGAGAGCTTCAACATGCACAGCTATGTGCAATATCAGGACGGGAGAGGAAGAATCGACGGAGGACAGTACAGTGCAGAATCCCAGTGGAGACTGGTCAAGGGACTGGCGAATGAATCCTCTGTATCGATCGAATCCGTTACCAAACCGGGCTTCTATCTCCGTCACAGGGACGGGAAGGTCTGGCTGGAGGCGAACGACAATTCTACCCTGTTCAAGAATGATGCCACCTGGCAGCTGCACGCCGGACTGACAGGCTCATGGGCGGCTTCCTTTGAATCCTACAACATTCCGGGAGCTTATATGAGACACCGGAACGGCTTGCTGGAGATATCGACGATATCAACGTCTGTAGATCAACAGGACGCTACATTTTATGTGAAATAAGCGGGAAGGTCCCGTTGAACGGTTAAAGGCCATCGATTACGATGGCCTTTATTATAGTTATGAATAGCCCATCAGATTTCACTCGTGAAAATTACTTTAACCAGTCGCTTGGCGAAGGTTTGTGCACCCCGATTAGAGTGCACAGGGTAGCCTTAATTGCACTCTGTACAACTAAATCGCCCTATGTACTGGCAAATCTATGTTTAGTTGTATTTCGTGCAATTAAAATGTCACTATATCTGGATTTTCGCCCAATCGGGCAAAGTTAATTGTATGGAATACAATTAGAAGCGAAACGCTTTCCCTTTCACTGTTTTTAGTTGCACAGAATACACTTATCTCTGATGGTTCGCTACGAACTGAATGCATTCAGGTGTAACACCCGTATCCCGGGCTGAACCGGGGGCTGATCATTGTCGGCAGCGTTAAAGGGGGGCGGTCAACGGCATTTATTCCAACGAAAAGCTCGCACAGGCCGGGAATTATGACTTCCCGGCACAGTACGAGCAATTACATAAACTACACTTAAGCGGTTGAACCACCGTATACCGAACAGTGGTGCGAGAGGTCGGCTGCTCAGTTCAAGGGCAGCCGACTACTTGATTGTTCCGCAAGCTTACTCCGTATACTCCAGCTTGTACAGTGCAAGCCGCCGGAGCAGGAGCTCTTCCCCGGAAACCGTCAACGCAAGTCCGGATGCCTCCGGCTCGGGATAGATCAGGTCGGTGATCACCGCCGCGCCGTCACCTGCGAACACCTCCACCGAGGAGCGGTCAACCAATATCTGCAGCCGGACCGGGCCGGAATCCTCCGCGAGCTTCACCCTGTGAACCCCGGCGAAGTCCTCATGGAATCCGGACAGGCCGGACTGTGTGCGGTCTACATACACCTCGTGCCGCTCTGCGTTGTAGCCGATCACCGTCTGCCGCGAAGCGGACACCCGGACCTTCACGGCGAAATCCGCTGCCGGAAGTGAGGCCGTCTCCACAATCAGCTCGAAGCTGTCCAGCGCAAGCTCCGCGAGGGACTGCGCGGCTTCCGTTACCGGAACATTACCCAGGTATAGGACCGGTGTCCGCAGGCGCTCCAGCTCACGGACAGGCCGCTGGATCAGCCTGATCCGGCCGGCGCGGGTTTCCAGCGCCAGTGTTCTCGGCACCGTCATGGAGCTTCGCCAGCCTTCCTCCGCCGTTGGCGTAACCGTAGTATACCGGCCGTTGCTCATCCAGCCCAGATAGATCCGCCGTCCGTCCGCCTGCGGGATATCCGACCAGCTCACACCGGCATAATTGTCCCGGCCGTAATCCAGCCTCAGCACAGTGCCGGGCGGATTGTCATTGACAAAGGTGATGCCGTCGAATTCCCCGATGAAATACTGGGTGCAGGAGCCTTCCGGCAGCCCGGCGCTGCCGACGCTGACCAGCATCACCCACTTTGTGCGGGCAGGATCGCCGTCCACGCTCAGCGGGAACAGGTCCGGGCATTCCCAGACCCCGCTGTGCAGTCCCTGGTCCTGCCCGAATTCACTGCCGAATGTCCATTCCTTCAGGTTCGGGGAGTGGTATAGGCAGACGGTCTGACCCGTGGCCAGAATCATGACCCAACGCTTCGTGTCCGGATGCCAGAACACCTTCGGATCGCGGAAATCCACGAACCGGCCGCCCGCCAGCACCGGATTCCCCTCATACTTGATCCAGCTCCGCCCGGAGTCCAGGCTGTAGGCCAGACTTTGCCGCTCTCTAACCGTATCCGTTCCCGGCACCCGGTCATGATGGGTGAAGATTGCCACCAATCCGGGCTTGCCACCGAAGAAGCCGGTGGAATCCTCCCAGTCCACCACCGCGCTCCCTGAGAAGATCACCCCATGCTCATCCGGGTACAAGGCGATGGGAAGATGCTCCCAGCTCACCAGATCGGTACTGACCGCATGGCCCCAGTGCATCGGCCCCGGCAGGGCATTCTCCGGATGATGCTGATAGAACAGATGATATTCCCCGCCGAAGAACACGAGTCCGTTCGGGTCGTTCATCCAATGCTTTTGCGGTGTAAAATGATAGTTCGGTCTAAATGCTTCCATATTTCCACATCCCATCCCATGTCTATTATTGCTGCTGATTTGCCTGATAACGGTCGTAGGCTTCCTGCACATAACCAATGAACTCCGGTAACCCCGCCTTCTCCAGCTCTTTCAGATAGGCATCCCATTCCTTGTCCACGCCGCCGTCTGTGATCCATTTTTTGCGGCTGGTATCGATCAGGCCATAAATCTGCGGAGAGAGAAGGGCCATCCGGTCCGCCGTATCTGCATCATAGAACAGGGTATGCGGGATATACGGGTCACCGAGATGCTTATCCAGATAGCCGACTGTCTTCATATCATTCAGAATATCCTGTGCATCCTGCGGATACTCCACGACGGTATCGTAATACTCCTTCAGGATGGCCACCGGTGAATTGCCTGCAATGGTATTTCTCACCCGCATATCGTTATAGGTGTCGAGGCCGTCCTTGAGCGTATCGAACACCATCACGCCCTTGTCGTTCTTCTTATACTGATAGCCCAGCGGTCCCCAGTTCGTCTGCACGGACCATTCGGGAGCATACATGGAATCCACCCAGGCCAGCACCGCCCGCGGATTCTTCGTTTTCGTTGTTAATACGAAGGCGAGCGGGTTATGCATCTCCACCAGGTTCTCCCGGCCGCCGTACTCGCCTCCGGGACCTTTCAGATAGGGAATAGGCACATAATCATTTGCGACCTTCTCACCCGCCACATCCAACACCGAGAAATGGACCACCGAGCCGACCGTTACCGTCTTGTTGCGCAGCTTGGCCTGAAGCTTGGGCCCGTCCGTAATGGTGAATTCGGGATCAATCAGTCCATCCTTATACATGTCATGAAGGTAGCGGATCCCTGTCTTGTAAGCTTCAGTGGAAGCCGTATTAAAGATCTTGCCGTTCTCATCCAGGAACATGCTGTCCCCGCGGTCCATCTGACCCCATAATCCGAAGAATTGCCCAAAATCAGCGTTGTTGCGCCAGGAGCCAATCCCCGAGTTCGCCCCTTTATTCGCCAGGGCCAGGCCGATCTCGTCCTTTAGCCCATTCCCGTTCATATCATTCTCCACAAATTGCTTCAGCGTATCGCGGTATTCATCAATCGTGGTGGGCACGGGCAGACCGAGCTGATCCAGCCAGGGCTTATAGATGGAGAGAATCCCCTGATTCGTGATCAGGCCGAACATCTCTTCAATATAGGGCAGCCCGTAGATATGGCCGTCCGGCGCCGTAATCAGAGCCCGGTACTCCGGCCGCTGCTCCAGCACTTTGGAGAAATAAGGCATATCATCAATGTAATCCTCAATCGGAAGGAAGATCCCCGACTTGACGTTCTTCATGACCTTGCCGACACTCATCGTGCCCAGGAAAGCCTCCGGCAGGTTGTTGCCGGCCAGCATCAGATTGGTCTTCTCATCCACCGACTCATTCGGGATTTCCTCCCACTTGATGGTCACGTTCTTCGGCGCGATCTCACTGTATTTCTTGTACCAGAGCATCTCCTCCACCGGCAGATTGCGGGGGTCCTTGCCGCGTACAATCGTAATGCTGGTCGGTGCATTGGGATCGGTGGATTCGGGAGCAGCCGCGCCCCCGGCATTGCCTGCGTTGTTCCCGGAGCAGCCTGCGATTAAGCCGGCAGACACGAATGACACCAGTAAACCCTTCGTCCATTGTCTTGAATTCATCTCTTCTGACCTTCCCTTCGGTGCAAGAATGTGAACCGGTATTCCGTGATGCTCTATCCCTTAATCGAACCAATCATGACGCCTTGGGTGAAATATTTCTGAAGGAACGGATAGATGACCAGGAGCGGCAGGCTGGCCACCACAATGACCCCGTATTTGAGCTGCTCTGCAATCCGCTGCTGTGCCGCCAGGGACATCGGATCAACCACCATCCGGGACCCGGCTTCATTCATAATGAGCAGATTGCGCAGAATGACCTGCAGCGGGAACTTCTCCGTACTGCTCAGATACAGCAGCGGCTCGAAGAAGGAATTCCAGTGGGCAATCCCGTAGAACAGCGCCATCACTGCAACGATCACCTTCGACAGCGGCAAGGCGATGGAGAAGAAGAAGCGGAAATCCGAGCACCCGTCCATAACCGAGGCCTCCAGCAGCTCATCGGGGATATTGCTCTGGAAAAAAGTGCGCGTGATAATGATGTTCCACACCGACGCGGCAGTTGGCAAGGTGATGGCCCACAGGGTATCCAGCATCCCCAAATTGGAAATCAGCAGATATGTCGGAACCAGCCCTCCGCTGAAAAACATAGTGAACGCAAACAGCATCATCACCGGCGTTTTGCCCGCAAGCTCTTTGCGGGACAGCGCATAGGCACAGGGCAGCGTCACCGCCAGATTGATCGAGGTACCGATCACGGTATACAGAATGGAATTGAGGTAACCGTCCCACAGCGGCTTGTATTCGAAAATTTTCCTGAAGCCGTCCAGATAGACCGAGGTGGGGAACAGCAGCAGGCCGCCCTGGTTCACCTGATCCGGGTCCGTAAAGGAGGCCAGCAGGACGAAGTAAAGCGGGTAGAGGATGACAATAGCAATGACGCTCATGATCACATAATTGCAAATATGAAACAGCTTGTCGCCGAGAGTTAGGCCTTTCATGGTAACACCACCTTACCAGAGACTGTTTTGCGTCATTTTTTTGGACAGTTGATTGGTCACGATCAGCAGCGAGAAATTGATGACCGAATTGAACAGCCCGATGGCGGTAGCCAGACTGTACTGGGCATTCTGCAGCCCTACCTTATATACATAGGTCGAGATAATCTCAGAGGCCGGCAGATTCATTCCCTGCTGCATCAGGAACGCCTTCTCCCAGCCGACAGCCATCACGCTGCCCACACCGAGAATGAGCATAATGATGATCGTCGGCCGGATGGAGGGCAGGTCGATATGCCAGATTCTCCGTACAGCCGACGCGCCGTCTACTGTTGCCACCTCATGCAGCTCGGGATTAACGCCGCTCAGCGCGGCCAGATAGATGATGGCGCTGAAGCCCATGCTCTGCCAGATGCCCGAGGTGATATAGATTGTGCGGAACCATTCGGCACGGGCCATGAAATTGACCGCCTCACCGCCGGACATCGTAATCAGATTGTTGACAAAGCCGGTGCTCGGCGCCAGGAACACATTCAGCATAGAGACGAGGACGACCGTCGAAATGAAGTACGGCGCGTAAGTCACCGTCTGTATTAAGCGTTTGAAAAACTGCCGGCGGACCTGATTGAGCAGCAGCGCGAACAGAATCGGGACGGGGAAGCCGAGCAGCAGGGAGAAGACGCTCAGCTTCAGCGTATTAACCAGGACATCCGTAAACATATAGGATTGAAAAAAGGTCTCAAAGTGCTTCCACCCCGCCCAGGGGCTGCCCAGTATCCCCTGGACCGGATTGAAATCTTTGAAGGCGATGATGATTCCATACATCGGCGCATATTGAAACAGGAAGAGATAGAGCAAAGCAGGCAGCAGGAGTACATACAATTGCCAGCTCTTGATAACTTGGCGAAGCGCAATTCTATTCCTCATGGTTATGCTCCTCCCGTGTGTCGTTCCGCCGCAGTAAGCACGGAACCTGCTTGAAGCTCGTTAGCATGGCTGGCGCAGATATAACGTATTGCTCTCACCTCTTTCTGAATATTATTGAATACGTATTCGCAAAAGCTTAACTTTTAACGATTTTATATTAACACCCATTTTTATGTGATGTCAACGCTTACAAAAGCGAAAATTCCAGTGATTACACACCATTTTTTCGGTGCATATATAGAAGTAGTTCGTTTTTAACGAGTAAGAATTTTATATTTGAGAGAGGTTTTCTTATTCAAGAGATAATATATATGAATACGAATTCCAATTATTCCTTAGAATATTCAGAATATATTATCGAATTAGCCGCTTTTATGATATAGTAACTCTGAAAGGAGTTTACTCGATGGCCAAACTGACGATGAAGGAAATTGCCAGACGGGCGAAGGTCTCCCAGCCTACAGTATCCCGGGTCATTAACGGGCATAAGGGCGTCAGCGCAGAGATCGTCAATGCCGTGATGCGGGTGATTGAAGAGGCGGGCTATGTCCCCAATAAAGCGGCGCAGACGCTCAAACGGAGCAGCGCCCACATTATCGGCATCAGCGTGAAGGAGATTTACAATCCCTATTTCGTGGAAATTATCGATTCTCTGGAGCTGGAAGCAAGGAAGCACGGCTACAGCGTGCTGTTCCATAACTCCAAGTTCAATCCGGTGACGGAATGGGAGAATATTCAGAATTTCGTATCCCGGCAGGTAGACGGCATGATTATCGTGCCCACAGGCGATTTCAACCTGGAGCGGATCTCCAAGCTGGATATCCCTGCAGTTGTGATCACCCAGAGTCCGGCCATGCTCGACAGTGTGGCGGTCAATCATATTCAGGCCGGCAAGCTGGCGGGTGAAAGCTTCGTCCATGCCGGGCACAAGACCTTCGGATACATCGGGGAGGAGCAGAGCGGGGAGAAGTTTTACGGCTTCGAGACCGTGCTGCAGGAGAACGGCTTTGCCTTTGATTCCAGGCACTTTATCCAGGTCCATGATACGTCCAGCAACAGCTTCATGATCCGCAGGGATATCGAGCAATATCTCGACCAGGCGGGCCGCCCTGAGTTCACCTGCCTGTTCGCGGGCAATGACGTCATGGCGCTGGAATTCATCCGGGCTGCCCAGGAGCGGCAGATCCGCATTCCCGAGGAAGTCAGCGTCATTGGCTTCGACGATACCTACCTGTCCAAGGTCATGGAGATCTCCAGCATCCACCAGCCGATCAGCGACATGGTCAAGACCACCTTGGAGGTGCTGCTCAGCCGGATGGATCAGGAGGTCCCTACCAGCCGTGTGGATATTCTCATGCCGCCCACACTGATTGAACGAAGAAGCTCCAGGATCAGACGCGGATAAGTGCAGGCAGGGGCTGCGATTGTGACAACATGATCGTTTTGCGCGAACAAGCTATCCTTTCGGGGAAGGCTTTTTCGTGTATCTACATTTGGGAAGTGGTGAAATAGGGTGCCGAGTGTTCTAAACTATTCTAAAAACAAGCCGTATCCAGGACTCCGGTCCGATACTCAGAATGTTCTGCGGGAATCTCGTCTGCCCCTTTTCATATGGAGCATTTTTGTATATTTCACAGTATTGTTCGCCCAGATCCCAATGACTGCGAGACCATTAGATTATATCGCTTTTACAGTACTCATGATGATCCATATCCTGCTGCATTGGTATGCCGGATCTGTTGTTCATAGAAAGCACTGGATTTATTTTGTAGTGCAAGGAATCGTGGTCTGGGGCTGCGCAATATTCATGCCTCAGGTTTATTCCGTCATTTTCGTAAGTTTATTAACAGTCGTAGTCGGGCAGAGTATTGGGGTCTATTCGCAGAAGCTCAAGGTATTTTGGATCTTTATGCTTTATAGTGTTTTTTTTGCTTGTTCATTGATTTGGTTCGAGACCAACGAGGATCTAACTTCTACCTTACGGTCACTCTTCTTCACGATGTTTTTCGTAATAAGCTATGCCACTTTGTTCTACAAACAAGTTCATGCTAAATTGCAGACCCAGTCGTTTCTGCGTGAATTGGAGCAGGCGCACAGCAAAGTAGAGGAGCTGACGATCGCCAATGAGCGTCAAAGGATGGCGCGTGATTTACATGATACCTTGGCCCAAGGGTTGGCAGGTCTCATCATGCAGCTTGACGCCGTGGATGCCCACCTAGAGAACGGAAATAAAGAACGTGCTCATGAAATTGTTCAGCTGTCAAAGGCCCAGGCCAAACGCGCGCTTGCGGAGGCGAGAAGTGCGATAGACGACCTAAGGCTGTATTCCGTTGAGGCCATAGATATCACGAAAGCCGTACAGGATGAAGCTGAGCATTTCTCCCATATGACAGGGATTCGAATTACCACAAAATTATCGATACGCCATCCGGTGATCCCCAAGTTGATCTTCGAACATAGCTTACATATCATTCGGGAATGCTTGGCAAATACAGCTAAACACGCTAATGCGACAAATGTTGAAGTTGTGGTTGCCTCAAACGAAGACGTAATCGAGCTAACAATTACAGATGACGGAATAGGGTTCGATACCAGGCTGATCGAGAAACAATCCGGCAGCTACGGATTAGTGGGTCTATACGAACGGGCTAGAATTATTGGCGGGAAGATCAAGATTGAGAGCGGACAGCAAGGAACCAGCGTTTCCATCCGCATTCCATTACAGCAGGAGGCGTCAACATATGAAGGTTAAAATTCTTATTGCAGATGACCATCTGATCGTTCGTGAGGGACTTAAGCTGATTATTGAAACCAACCCCAAGTACGAGATCATCGGAGAAGCAACCAACGGTAAGGAAGCGGTCCAATTCGCTGAAGCCAGCAGACCCGACATTATCTTATTGGATTTGAACATGCCTGAAATGGGCGGATTGGATGCCATGACAGCTCTCCAGGCCAAAGGACTTGACATACCCGTCATTATTTTAACCACCTATACGGAATATGAATTGATGACACGCGGACTGGCGTTAGGCGCTAAGGGTTATTTGCTGAAGGATACGGGAAGGGAGATGATATTCCGCTCCATTGATGCAGCGGTAAGGGGAGAAACGTTGCTGCTTCCTGCAATCACTGAAAAAGTATTCGGTAAAGGGATGCTGGCAGAGGAACACAAAACACTCCCGGCGAAGAATCCTCTTACAGACAAAGAACTGGCTGTTCTGCAAGCCGTTGCCCGTGGCGCCCGAAGTAAAGAGATCGGCCATGAGCTGGGAATATCCGAGCGGACCGTTAAGGCGCATTTAACGAATATTTATAACAAGTTAGGCGTGGACTCTAGAATGCAGGCTGTCACAGCAGCGATGGAGCTGGGAATTTTAGATTTATAGCAGATTTATAATCGAAGCCTCAACAATTTGCCCGATCGTACAATAGGGAGCTGCCCTTTTGTACGATTTTTTTAGGTTCACATCCAATTATAATCAGTTCAGGAATACAAGAAGTCATCACATTCCATAACTTATATTGGAGGATACAAGCATGAGGAAACTACTAACGGCAGTCGCGGCGACTTTTACCCTAACCACCTTATTCTCCGCCATCGATCCCAATAGTATCATTTCGGCCCAAGCGCAGCTCCTGAAACAGGAAAAAAATGTAATTTCTACATTTGACCAATTTCCTAAACCAACCGGAAGTTATACCGTCGGCCGGACACAGATGGACTTCAAGTACAAGGCATCAGACAACTCAGAGCGGGAACTCACGGCGCTCATTTTCTATCCGTCCGACAGCAGTGAAGGCAAGCCAACGGCAGAATATGCATTCAAGGAGTTTCAGTCGATAAGGGATGAGCTTATGGCCAAATTAGGAGCACCAGCCGGGGAAAAGCTGTTTGACCCTAATTTTAAAACTTGGTCCTACAACGATTTGGCCGTGTCCAAAAAAGAGAAGCAATACCCGGTTGTATTCTATTCTCATGGCGCAGGCGCTTACCCGCAGCAAGGCACCGTTTACGCTCAAGACCTGGCAAGCTCCGGCTATATTGTGATAGCCATCGGGCATCCGGGAAGCGGTGCGTTCAAATTTAAGGATGGACGGGTTAAGGGGACAACAACTGAGTTTATGGAGGACGTCACAAAGTACACCACAGAGTATGCCGGCTTGATTGCGCCTCAGATGTCGATTATGACAGAGAAGCTGCCGGAGGAACAAGCCATTGAGGTTTCCCGCCAGTTAACTTCAGCACCTGAAGCCCTCAAATTTGGACAATATGCTGTCCAGCAGAGCGAGGATATTAGATATGTAGCCGATCGTTTATCCGAAATAAATTCAGGTGTCATAGAGTCGATATTTAAGGACAGATTGAAGCTTGATATCGGTATGGGAGTGTTCGGGCATTCCTTCGGAGGAACAACGGCGGCAATCGTTAGCGGCAATGATGACCGGTTCGTCGGGGCTGTTAATCTTGACGGCAATATGGTAGGAGCCCTGAATAGCGACTTTAAGAAGCCTTATATGCAATTAGGCACCGTGCAGTCCTATAATACGAATGCATTCCTTCTTGAAACGAACAGCCGGGAGAGCTTTTTTGCTGTTATCGATAATACAGTTCATAGTGACTTCTCCGACTCCTTATTCACTGGCGGTAATGCCCCAAGAGGAACCCGGGATGCCATGGAACAGCGCAACATCCTGTCCTCTTATACCAAGGAATTTTTTGACCGATATTTGTTGCGAAAAGCAACTAAAATCGAAACCCTCAATTTTAAGAACGTAGAAATGATCAAAAAGCCGCAAAAGTTTGCGGATAGCCAAAGCTTTGGCTGGGCGCAAGAGCCCATTGAAGCTTTGTCCGCCAGCGGTGTCTTTGATAATGTAAAAGAGAACCGCTTTAACCCTTCTGCTGCAATTCATCGGGCGGACTATGTCACGATGCTGGTCAGGGCACTGAACCTTAAAGAATCAGGGAACAGCGGGTCCGCGGATACCAGTATCAGCTTCCCGGATGTCGATCCCAACGCTTACTATGCCGATGCGCTGCGCATTGCGAAGAGCCTGGGAATCGTAAAAGATCAGGATAATCATCAATTCCATCCCGGGTCGGAAATCTCCAGACAAGATATGATGGTGCTGATGGAGCGGGCGCTTAAACATCTCGGCAAGGAATCGGTTCCGGGAAGCCAGGATGTGCTGAAACGCTTTACGGATGGGGCTAACGTCGACCAATATGCACTGGAAAGTATTTCTAAACTAGTTGCTAATGGCATTATTTCCGGAGACGGGACCAAATTAAGACCTCTATCGTCATCAACCCGGGCGGAAGCCGCGATGATGATTTACAGAGCTATACAGTAACCAGTAACTCAATCCAGAGCTTATTATTGTTGATTTACATCATACAGGCCAATGATCCTCAGGATCATTGGCCTGTTATGCTGTTCTTAGTAGACGCCTACCGCATTGTAAGCCTTGGTAACAGCAGTTACTTGAGCCGAGCCTGCGCCAAACAATTCAGTTGCCGATTGAATGATTGCTGTACGTGCAGCAGAGAAGTTGGATGAGGTTGTAAGATAGTTCGTATGCACACCGCCTTCGTCAGCCGAGCCGGTATAACGGTCGCTGTATTTGTCAGGTTGGCCGTACAATGGCGGATTAGCCAGTGAACGGAGGGCGTCACCCGCTATACCCGGTGTATATATTTTATCACCGATCAGCCAGTTTGCGCCTTCAATTGAATTCCCGATGATGTCGGAGAAGGATTCATTGAGTGCCCCTGGTTCTCCGTAGTATTCAAGGTTGGCTGTTTTCTCAGTCACACCGTGCGTCAGCTCATGGCCTACCACGTCCAGATCACCGGACAGCAGTGCAAAGGTAGATCCATCCCCATCACCGAAAACAATCTGCGCACCATTCCAAAATGCGTTGTTATAGTGAAATTGAACATGGACAATGTACTGCTTTTAACGGCACAACGTAGATTAGAGAAACTGGATTAGTCAAATTTTGGCTAAACCGTTGAATGTTCATGAATGGGGTGGTGGACCATGGCAGTCAAGAGCGGCAAAGAATATATCGAGCGTATCAACCGCCAGCAGATCAAGTTATGGTATCAGGGTAAAATCATTCAAGGGCCTTTATCCAGCCATCCCCCCTTCAACGGATTAATGAAGACCCAGGCTGAAATGTATGATATGCAGCATCAGAAGGAAACCATCGAACAAATGACCTTTCAAAGCGGGACGGACGGGGAGCGTTACGGACTTTCCTTCCTGGCCCCGAGAAGCAAGGAAGACCTGGTCCGCAGGAGAGTCATGATGGAATTATGGGCAGAGCAGCACCATGGTTTTTTAGGGAGATCACCCGATTATATGAACACGACGCTGATGTCTCTATATACTGCGGCTCATCTGTTACAAGAATACAATCCGGAATATGAAGATAATCTCAAAAAGTACTATGATCACTGCCGCAGTCAGGACATCACATTATCCCATGCGTTCATTCAGCCGTTTGCCAGCCGGTTGTCCGAGCTCGTGGACGAGGTCGAGGATTCCATTACAGCTAAAGTGATCGAACGCAAGGAGAGCGGAATAGTGGTAACCGGTGCATTTATGATGGCTACACAGGCGGCAACCTGTGATGAAATCCTGGTGTTCCCTTCAGTTCTTCCGTCCATGCTGGAGCAGGATAATCCCTATGCTTTTGCCTTTGCCGTGCCCAATGATCTGGAAGGGATGACCTTCATTTGCCGTGAGAGTTATTCAGGCTCGTCTCATTACGATCATCCGCTGAGCAGCAGATATGAAGAGATGGACGCCATGGTTATCTTCGATCACGTGTTCATCCCGCGCAACCGTATCTTTTTCTTAGGGGATGAAGAGATTGGCGAGCGGCTGTTCAGCGAAGGGAATTTCCACAGCCATGCCGGTCATCAGGTGCTCACACGCTACATTGCCAAGACGGAATTTCTGCTCGGCCTGATTGCTAAGTTGTCGGATGAACAGAATATCGCTCTCGAAACAGTTACGATGGAGCGGATCTCCCGGATTGTGACCATGCTTGAGAATTTGAAATCCCTTCGCCTGGCTGCGGAAATGATGGCAGAACCGGATGCCAAGGGCTATTATGTGCCGGCCCCAAAGCCGCTGATCGCGGCTACAATGCAGTATTCCTCTTTCTATCAGGAGATGCTGGGTATGCTCCAGGACATCAGCTCCAGCAATCTGGTGATGCTTCCTTCCGGGGCAGACCTGGAATCTGACGCCGGCGGCTTTATCCGTCTTTATCTTAAAGGACAGGAGTCATCTGCCAGCGACCGGATTTCGCTTTTCCGGCTGGCCTGGGAGCTTGCTATCGGTCCCTTCGGCGGCAGACAGCAGCAGTTTGAGCGCTTTTTCTTCGGAAACACCCGCACGCTTACTTCCCGGATGTATAACGTATACAATCTGGACAAATACAAAGCCAGGATTGATGAATTTCTGCGGCCCGGGGAAACCTGCTGATTCCAGAGACGTCAGATTGTCGAGAAACCCGGGTCTTTTAAAGACTCTGGGTTTCTTGGCGTTTCTGCTGTTTCCACAACTTTAATTAACATTGGTATGCCAAAAAAATGCATCCAGTGGTACTTAAACCATTCATTCGGTCTCTTAAAAAAGAGTATACTTGTCTCGTTTTCGTTTCATTTTCGTCCTGGCTGCATGAGAGATCTCCTTCTACTGCTTAAGGGTGGTCAACATACTCTGAATATGGCTTTCCATGAGCTGCCGCGCTGTTTCGCTCTGCCGTTCCTCGATGGCAATAGCGATCAGAACATGGTAATTGGAGGCCTTGGTCCGCATATTGGGCAGCGTATTGGTCTGCTTGCGTCCTTCAGCCAGTAACGGAAGAATCGAATGGAGCATCCGGGCCACCACCGGATTGGCTGCCCCTTCGGCGATTAGCTGATGAAAGGCGAGGTCGGTCTCGAAGAAGGAGCCGCCTTCCTCCATTTGCTGCACCATCCGGTCAGCCAGTACCCGCAGCCGTCGGATCTGATCCTCATCGGCCCGCTGCGCGGCTAAAGCGGCAAGCTCAGGCTCAATGAGCAGCCGGGCTTCCAGCAGATCTATGATCGAAATGTTGTCTAATTCCTCTAAGCCAGCCGCCGGATCATCCAGCAGGAGCGGATCGTTACGCACATACATTCCGCGCCCGTGCTCAATGCTGACATTCCCCTGACTCTCTAAAATCCGCAGCGCCTCACGTACTGTAGTGACACTTACAGAGAAATCAACGGCCAGCTGCTGCAGAGTAGGGAGCCGGTCACCCGGAGCCCATTCCCCAGCGAGAATTTTCTGCTTCATAAGCTCTATTGTCGCTTGAAACGCGGTTTGTTTATTCTGTTTCATGGTTAGCCGTCCCTTTGATTTAGAATACACTCATTTTAGCATAAGAGCTTCGTGGCGATAAACAGATACGCCTGAGTATGGATTTAGTATTGACTGGCGAAGAACAAGATAATATGATCATACCGTAAAGATCGTATCTATTTTTATTTAATCAAGATAAAGATATGATCTTTAAGGAGAGACAAGATTCGTAAAGCAGCAGAAGGAGGAGGGGCAATGGAGGTCGTAACCTTTGGGGAAACCATGGTGCTTCTGGCGCCGGACCGGATGGTTCCCTTGGAGTATGTGAACGGTTTTCAGAAGCATGTTGCCGGAGCTGAGACCAATGTGGCTATTGGACTCGCCCGGATGGGGCATACCGCTGGCTGGTTCAGCAAGCTCGGAAATGATCCGTTTGGCCGGTATATCAGGCAGTTCGTCAGAGGACATGGCGTTGATATTTCCGAAGTCAGGCTTACAACGGAAGCGCCGACGGGAGTGTTCTTCAAAGAACAACTCTCCCCGGACAAAATACAGGTCTACTACTACCGCAAACATTCGGCGGCCAGCCTGATGCAGGCGGAGGAGCTTAATGAGGCATATGTAGGAGGTGCCCGCATCCTGCATGTTACCGGCATTACGCCCGCGCTTAGCCCGGAGTGCAGGAAATTAACCTTTCGCGCCCTCGGAGCAGCCAAAAAACACGGTACAACCATTGTATTTGACCCCAATATCCGCTGGAAGCTGTGGAACAGAGAAGAGGCCTATCATGTGCTTAACGAAATCGCGGCTCTAGCCGACTACGTGCTCCCCGGTATGGAGGAGGGACAGTTCCTGACAGGCTGCAGTGATCCTGCAGTGATCGCAGAGCGGTTGCTGAAAGCCGGGGCCGGGGCTGCCGTAATCAAGCTCGGCGCAGACGGGGCTTATTACAGCAACGGACGGAGCTCTGGAACTGAGCCAGGGTTTCCCGTGAAGAGGCTCATTGATCCGATGGGGGCCGGTGACGGCTTTGCCGCAGGATTTATAAGCGGCTTGCTGCTTGGGGAGGAGCTGCCTTCTGCCGTGCGGCGCGGCAACGCTGTAGGTTCCATTGTGGTCGGGGTAAGCGGCGATGTGGAAGGTCTCCCCGCCCGGCAGGATGTGGATCTTCTCTTGGCCGGAGGAACCGGCATGGAGGATATTATCCGGTAAGTGAGGCACAGTCCCAAGGAGGAGGAAGGACATGGACAAAGAAACGCAAATTGAGCAGCTGATCACCTCCGGTCTGGTCGCCGTTATCCGCAGACCGCCGCCTGAACGGGTGGAGCATATTGCTGCGGCACTGGCAGAAGGCGGGGTCGGAGCGCTGGAGATTACAGCCGATACCCCGGAAGTTTACCGGCTGATCGCGGACATGAAGACGAAATATGGAGACCGCCTGCTGGTGGGAGCGGGTACCGTGCTGAAGCTGACGCAGGCCGAGCAGGCGATCGCGGCGGGAGCCGATTTTATTTTCTCCCCCAATTTGAATGAGGCGATTGTGGAACTGACCTTACAGCACGGACGAATCTCGATTCCAGGTGTAATGACACCGACCGAAGTGGTCAGAGGGCATGAAGCGGGTGCAGACCTGCTTAAGGTGTTCCCGGGCGGTTCACTCGGTGCCTCCTATATCAAGGAGCTGCAGGGGCCCCTTGGCCACATTCGCATGATGCCGACAGGAGGCGTGACCCTTGCGAATGCCGGAGCCTTCATTGCCGCCGGAGCCGTTGCCGTCGGTCTTGGAAGCGCTCTCGTCGACCGGGAGGCGGTGGAGCAGGGCAACTATGGGAAGATCACAGAGACGGCCCGCCAATTCGCCAAGGAAGTCCGCAAGGCCAGAATGAACAACACCAAAGGAGCAAAATAACCCATGAAAATCACCGGATTTGAGACCTTTATCGTTCCACCCCGCTGGCTGTTTCTGAAGATTGAAACCGATGAAGGTATATCCGGCTGGGGGGAGCCGGTGGTCGAAGGCAAGGCGCATACGGTGCAGGCCGCAGTGGAAGAGCTGATGGATTATTTGATCGGGCAGGACCCCCAGCGGATTGAAGATCTGTGGCAGCTGATGTACCGGGGAGGCTTTTATCGTGGCGGGGCCATTCTGATGAGCGCGATCGCCGGGATCGATCAGGCGTTATGGGATATTAAGGGGAAAATCTACAATGCGCCTGTGTACCAGCTGCTGGGCGGCGCTTGCCGCAATTCGATGCGGGTGTACTCCTGGATCGGCGGAGACCGTCCGATCGACGTGGTCAAAGCGGCGCTGGAGAAGAAGGCCGCCGGGTTCACGGCGATTAAGATGAATGCCTCGGAAGAGATGCAGTTCATTGATACCCATGACAAAATTTATGCTATCGTGGAGCGGGTCGCCGCCATCAGGGAGGCCTGCGGGCCGGAGTTCGGGATTGCTGTTGATTTTCACGGACGGCTGCACAAGCCGATGGCACGCGGACTGGCCCGAGAGCTGGACCCCTACCGCCTGATGTTCATAGAAGAGCCGGTGCTGCCGGAGAACAATGAGGTCCTGCGGGAGATCGCACATCATACCAGCACTCCGATTGCCACGGGTGAGCGTATGTACTCGCGCTGGGAATTCAAAAATCTGCTGAAGGACGGGGTGGCCGACATTATTCAGCCCGACCTGTCCCATGCAGGAGGGATCACGGAATGCAAGAAAATATTCGCCATGGCCGAGGCGTTCGATGTCGCCGTCGCTCCGCATTGCCCGCTCGGGCCGATCGCTCTGGCTGCCTGTCTTCAGGTGGATGCAACGTCGTACAATGCAATCATTCAGGAACAGAGCCTGGGCATCCACTATAATCAAGGCAATGACCTGCTGGATTATATCACCGATCCGTCCGTTTTTGCCTACAGTGACGGGCATGTCAACATTCCTTCCGGACCAGGCCTTGGCATTACCGTGAACGAGGAGTATGTACGGAGGATGGCGGCGGAGGGCCACCGCTGGAGAAATCCGGTCTGGCGGCATCGTGACGGCAGCATAGCAGAGTGGTAAGGTTAAACATTTATAGTCCCTTTGAAGCCGCTATTTTAGCGGCTTTTTTGAGTTCTCCGTTCTTTCTAAAGTGGTATGGTCAAAATTCATCAAAAATGGATCTAAAGATGACCAATGTTAACCTCATAATACCTTGATAATTGATTTGTCAGAATACCTGACATTGATGTAATATGAAATACAGAAGTTTAACAGATAGAATTCATACTTAACATTAACGTAGGAGTGGTTGCAGTGAAGATTCTTGTAGATGATTTGAGTGGGGCACAAGTGATTGGATTAATTGCAGAACATCTGCAGGGAATGGCCGATAACTCTCCGCCAGAAAGCATTCATGCCCTTAATTTGGACGGGCTGAAGAAGCCCGAAATTACCTTCTGGTGCGCTTGGGAGGAGGAGGAGCTTCTGGGCTGCGGGGCGATCAAGGAATTGGACAAAGCGCATGCTGAGCTCAAATCGATGCGGACCGCTAAGAAGCATTTGCGCAAGGGTGTAGCCAGAAATATTCTTGCTCATATTATTGAAGTAGCGATAAGCCGCGGATACAAACGGATCAGTCTGGAGACTGGCTCTATGGATTCATTCCTCCCGGCCCGCAAGCTGTATGAAGATTTCGGTTTCACCTATTGCGAGCCATTCGCAGATTATATCCCAGATCCGAATAGTTCATTTATGACGAAGGAACTGTAATACACGTTTTGACCAACACAAATTTTCAGCCTACCAGCTTACAACGCGCCCAATGAGCGTGTTCAGTTGGCAGGCTGTTCTGCATGAGCTCCTAACCGTTGCTCGGATTACTCGTAACGGGCTTTGTAACGGAGATAGGCCTGTTCACACCAGCTTGCCTTGAGTCCGTTGTCGTACAGGCGGAACCGGGTGCTTGGCGAGACGGCAATGGTATTGTGCTCCAGCGACTCAGCGAACCGCCGCACCCGCTGGAAGGCGCGCCGGGCCCGGCTGTCCGCTCCGCTCTTGGCGAAGCTGTGGATGCGGACTAATCCGTAGATGTAGTGCACCATATCCTCCAGATAGGCGAACCGGAGCTCGTCCTCCAGCAGCCGGGCAACGACCACTTCATCCCGGGCATGATCCAGAGCGCTGTCCAGCAGCCGCCGGCAGACTGAGAGCAGCTGAACACATTCGGTCAGACTGATCCCCGCATTGCTGCTGTCCGCCCGTGCATCATACTGCATATGCTGAAGCGGGAACAATTCTGCGGCATCCTCACGCAGATATCCGGTAAGGGAGTGGCGGCTCCCCCGGGAATACTGATAATGCTTCAGGTATTTGCTGTTGCGCATCGCCTCCTCCAGCGTCTCATAGAAGCCTCTGGCCCGCTCGGCTTCGGAGCCGTAATAGAGTTCATAGTATTCTTCCAGCATCCTTTCTGTATCGGCTGAGGGATTCCACAGCATCCGGTACAGCTGATAGTTAGTCAGCGTGAGCGTTCCCCATTGTCCGCCCGTCAAGTGCATATAGTGGAAATGGCGGATGCCGGATTCGTAATAGAAGGGAATATCCTGCTTCATGATGGTCATAAGCGGCACAGGACAGGCGGCGAAGGAGCCTACATTATAATATTCACCCATGAAGACCTCGCCGCGGTAGTAACGGTCCCCGTCCGTGGTCCAGGGAAGGAAGGTCTCCATCAGCTCTTGATTCGATTCGGTGCAGCGCGGATCGGAGAGGGGATGCAGAAAGCACCGTTCGATAGGGAAGTAAGTCGGATAGCAGCTGCTGTAATCGAAGTCCTCCGGCAGAGGCCGGTCCGGTGCAGGCAGCGTTTCATGATAGATCGGAAAAATAATGTTGATCCTCCGCTTCAAGCGCCCCGACTCCACCGCAGTGTCCAGATGCTTCCGCAGCGCGTGGACGAGCAGAATCATCCTGGTGGAGCAGTTGCCCGCATCCCGGCAATGGCTGCATTGGCACCAGTTGCCATTATCCAGCATCCAGAAGTTCAGATAGTCGGCATGCTTCCATTCTCCGTCGGTCAGGTCATCCGTGAGCCGCCGGCAGAGCTCGCGGACGGCATCCGGATTAGTGGTGCAGAAGTTGTCGCCGAAGCCCTCGCGGTCTCCCTCGCCGACATTGAAGCTGCGCTTGCCGTCAATGAACCCGAACCATTCCGGGTGCGCCTCCGCATATGTGAGCGGACGGGCCTGGGCTGGCGCAATCCCCATCGTCAGGCTGCTGTCATTGTCATCGTAAGAGCCGGGATACTCCGCATGCGGATTCAGGAACCGGTAGAGGATGTTATGGCCTCCCATACAGATGCGGATGCCCCGTTTTTGCAGCGCATGGGGGTTACGGATATGGTCAAGCGAGGCAAAGTTTACCCGGTTTCGCCCCAGCCAATCCAGCAGCTCGGTACTGGAGTCGTTGATATGCTCACTGTAGACTCCCCGGGTATGGAAGCGCGGATAGTCCAGCAGCTCGATCATGCGGGGCTCCAGCTGCTTGGGCGGGGGGAGGTGCATTCCGGCAGCGCCAAGGCCGAACCAGCGGAAGCCCAGCTCCTCAAGAAGAGCGTATGCGCCGTAGAGAAGACCAAGCCGGTCCTTTGCGGCGATAATCCAGTGAACGGCAGCTTCCTCCACATAAGAAGTAATCACATAACCTTCTTCGGGGAGCGTCTCCCATTCCGCTTCGCGGGCCATAAGCCAGTTCTGCCAGGCTGCACCCGCAGAAGCCGTTGCGGGCGGCGGGCCCACCCAGATTACAAGCCGGCAATCCCGTATCCGGGCGGCTTCATCCCTGTTCACAAGCAGCGGCGGCGGGTCACCCAGCGCAAGCCGGAAGTGCTCTGCAATCTCGACTGCGGCGTAACAGGCGGTGCAAATGTCCGCGTCGGCGGAGTCCCGGTCCCACCAGTCGATTTGCTGTTCTGCCTGGGCGGCTGCGGCAACCGAAGCGAAGCTTCCGTGATCTGCGGCGACGAGAACCTGTTTGCCTTTATATTCAGAATTGTACATAATGCTCTCCTTTGGGTCAGCCGGTTTTCAGCTTTTTGAAGTCTCCCGGCGTGGTGCCTGTCTGTTTTTTGAATACCCGGATAAAGGTGCTCACATTGGCGTAGCCGACAAGCTGGGCGACCTCCTGAATCTTCAGATCGGTCCGGCTTAGAATGTCCTTGGCCTTATTCATCCGGTAGGTAATCATGTAGTCTACAAAGTTAATACCGTTCTTCTCCTTGAAATAGGTAGACAGATACCCCGGAGTAATATGAAGGCGATCGGCAAGCATATCCAGCGAAATATCCTCCGCATAATGCTCCTCTATATAGTTCATCACAAAGCTCGTAATCGGATCGGTCGCTGCCTTCTTTTCCTTCACGAGCCGGCATGCCCTTTGTACCAGGGCCTCAAGCGTTGATAAATATGCATCATAGGTGTGGCAGGACTTGATCTCATCGTAAGGTGACAGACCCCTGGTTAACTTGTCCGGATCGATATTGTGCGTATACATCGTTTTCATCACCCGGTTGACCGCCTCATTGGCCCACTCCCGGTACTGATAGGCATAGCCCATCTTGTGCTCATGCCTGGCCAGCACACGCCGGATAATCGGGAGGACGATCTCTTCATTCCCCTCGGTCAGGTTTATGTAGAATTCCTGTTCCTCCTGGTGGCTGAAGGTAAGCTGGGACGGCGGCTCCTGCAGCTGCGTGATCAACTGGGCGCCTGTTCCCGGACGCCGCTGTTTCACAAGTGCGGAGACATGCGCATAAGCGCGGCTGAAATTCTCAGCGCTTCTATAGGGCGGACTGATGCCCAGGGTGAGCATGAAGCCGCTGGATTCCTTGTCGAACAGCTCCATCAGCTCTGCGGCAAACCCGCCGAGCTCCGGCTCCTCACCTTCCGCGAAATGCAGCACCGTCAGAATTTCCCGCTGCTCCAGCTGCAGCGTAATCGTGTGCCTGAACCGGGAGGACAGCCGGCTGCTGATCGTGTCCCGCAGCAGGGCTGTCCGCTGCTGAAGTCCGCTCAGGTCATCCCTCTGCTGCGCTTCATTCTCAGGTGTGAGCTGGAACAGCAGCATAATGAACGGTTCGGCGGGCGGCTGGAACTCACCCGATAACGGGTCCAGCATTTTCAGCTGATCGGCATAGGCATACTGGTTCAGTACAGAATTCTTATGATTGATATCTTCCTTAATAAGGATGATGCGTTCACTGATGATCTGTAATTCCCTGATATTGCTCTTAGGCGGGCCGGGTTGAACGGAGCCGATCCATTCCGCCAAATGCCGGACGGGCGCATTGAGCTTGCGGCTGATCCAGGCTGATACGGCTATGCTGATCAGTACCGACAGTGTCAGCAGGAGACCCAGAACCACGGTGAGCTGAAGAAGCTGCTGGTTGACGTGTTTATAGGGAATGACGCTTACGTAGGTGAATCCGGTGTGCAGCCCCTTTTGATAGAAGTAATACTGGTTGTCCCGGACCAGGTAGCCTTTATCCTGAATGCCGCCTGCGGCTGCAAGAGTGTCCGGAAGCGGGGTCTCCGAGGAGAGGAAGAGTGTCTTGCCCTGCGGGTCCAGAATGGCGAACGGATTGCTCTGCTTGGCGTCGAAGAAATCCTTAAAGGTGCGGGCGCTGTCCATCAAAGCAAGTACTGCCGTTTGGTCGTCATTGACTTTTTTGATCAATATGGGAATGTAGCTGCCCTTGCGGACTGGGGTGCCAAGCGAATTCTCCCAGAAGTAGGAGACGGGGTAGATCGCAAAGCTGCTGTCTTTCTTCATCTCCTCCTCCCAGAACGACAGCGGATAGTCTTCGCTGTAGAGCAGCTTGCTGAACAGCAGTCCGGCATTTGCGCTGCTGTCCTTTTCAATCGCATAGTTGTTGTGCTTCATATAAATAATCATGTTGTCCAGATAGAGGTACGGATTGCTTATGCTGGCCTGAAGGTGATCGCGCACCCCCGCCGCCGCTTCTACCGGGAACGTCATCCTCCGGGAGAGCAGAGCAATCTGCTCGTTGAATTGAAGAGACAGACCGAGACTCCGGATCTGTTCAAAATGCTCCTCGTAATTGCTGACCGCCGAATCCAGGTTCAGGCTGCTATTCTTGGTAATTTCACCGCGAATGGTATCCACGAAGAACGTGAAGGCAACGCCAATGAACAGGGTCAGCAGCACAATAACCATAAGAAAGCTGCCGAACAGGCGATAGAACATGGAGTCCGTTCCGAATCTCTTCATTGTGCACCTCCCGGTAGAGAATGTGTGAGTGAGTTAACCTTACATGATATGGCGAAAAAATTAAAGCTGCAGCCGGCTGTAGCGTATATTGTAACGTAATGCGGCGGTTTCACCAATATACATTTTTTACAGAGATGCTGATTATTGCGGATTTCGGCCGTTTATCCATAAATTTAAGGAGAATTCAACATAATCTCTATTCTCACTGCCGGAAAGCTGAAGTATAGTGAAATGGCAGCCGGGTGAGGTAACCTTACATATCACAGGCTTCTACCAATCAGATGGAAGGGGGAATAACATGGCTATCCAACAGGCGGTACCCAAATTACATGCGGCCGCTGCAGCTGAATTGCCGCGCAGCAGGCTGCGGCGGCGGTTGTCCAGAAGCAGGCTGCTGATTCTGATGTTCTTGCCTTGCCTGCTCTATTACGCACTATTTAAGTATTATCCGATGGCCGGCATTGTAATTTCCTTTAAGGACTACAACTTATACAAGGGAATTTGGGAGAGTGACTGGGTCGGCTTCAAGTATTACACCATGTTTTTTCATAATCCGGATTTCTGGCTGTTATTCCGTAATACATTCCTGCTTGGGCTGTACAAGCTGGTGTTCGGCTTTCCGGCCCCCATCCTGTTGGCGCTGCTCTTGAATGAAGTCAAGAACACCTTATTCAAGCGGTTTGTGCAGACGGCCACCTATCTGCCGCATTTCATTTCCAATGTAATCGTGGCGAGTATGGTCATGATGTTCCTGTCACCGACAGGGGGAATCATCAATCAATTGCTCCAGTCGCTCGGGATGGAGTCCATTAACTTCCTGACCCTGCCAGAATGGTTCAGACCCATCTATGTTCTGTCCGAAATCTGGCAGCATCTGGGCTGGGAGACGATCATCTATCTGGCTGCGTTATCCTCCATCGATCCATCCCTGTATGAGGCGGCGGAGATGGATGGAGCGGGCCGTCTGCGCAAGATTTGGAGCGTAACACTTCCCGGAATTGCTTCGGCGATTGTCATTCTGCTTCTGCTGAACGTAGGCAAGATTCTGGAGATCGGTTTTGAGAAGGTGTATCTGCTGGCCAATCCTACCACTTATGAGACGGCAGATATTTTCAGCACCTATGTGTACAGAGTGGGGATGACCAACGGCAATTTCAGCTATGCGTCAGCGATTGATATGTTCACGGGCATTGTGTCGCTCGTATTTATTATTTCGGCCAACTACATCAGCCGCAAGGTCAGCAACAACAGTCTATGGTAAGGGAGGCGGCAGTCTGATGCGAAGAAAGAGCTGGTCGGTCTCGTCCATCCTTATAGCGGTTGTGCTGCTGGGGATCGTCGCTGTGATGCTGTACCCGTTTCTCTACATGATCTCGGTATCCCTGAGCAAAAACATCTATGTGATGCGGGGCGAGGTCACCTGGTTCCCCAAAGAAATTGACTTCAGCACCTATAAGCTGGTCCTCCGCGACCCCCGGATCGGCCAGGCTTATATGAACACACTCCTCTATGTGACCCTGGGGACTCTGGTGTCCCTGGTGATTACGGCGTTCGGGGCTTACTCGCTGTCCAGGCGGGACATGCTGTTCCACAAGGGCTTCACCCTGCTGATCATCTTCACCATGTTCTTTCAGGGCGGGATGATCCCTACCTTTCTGGCGGTAAAATCACTCGGAATTATGGACAGCGTCTGGGCCATGGTGCTTCCCGGTGCAGTCAGCACCTGGAATCTGCTGGTGATGCGCACGTTTTTCGTCAATTTCCCGACGGAACTGGAGGAAGCCGGCCGGGTGGACGGGCTGAATGATTTCGGAATTTTTGTCAGGATTGTTGCACCTCTGTCACAGGCTGTATTCGCCACGATCGGATTGTTCTATGCTGTGGCGATGTGGAACAACTTCACATTTCCGCTGCTGTATCTGCGCGATCCTGATCTCTTCCCGCTACAGGTGGTGCTGCAGAACATCGTTCTGGCCGGTGTCAATGCGAACGGTGATTCCATGAATGTCGGCAGCGATGCCATGGTTGTCGATGAATCGCTGAAATACGCCACCATTATGGTATCGACGATTCCGATTCTGGTGCTGTACCCGATGCTGCAAAAGTACTTTGTGAAGGGGGTTATGATCGGTGCGGTAAAAGGGTAGCAGCTTGGCGGCTAACGAACTTACACAAATAACGAAGGGATGGATGGAAGATGACAAAAAGAACTTTGCTCCCGCTGTTGCTGCTGGTCTGTGCGTTGATTGCCGGAGGCTGCTCCGGCGGAAACCATTCGCCAAGCGGCAACGCTGCGGCGGAAGGGGAGGGCGCAGCGGCTGCATCGCCACCGGTTAGCCCGCTTAAGGGGCAGACCTTCACCATGCTGGTGGAATCCAATCCGAGCTGGCCCTATGATGCCAACTGGCCGGTATGGGGATGGCTTCAGGAAGCGACAGGTGCTTCCCTGAAGGTATCCGTTCCTTCCGGCAAGCTGGAGGAGACGGTACAGCTGAATGTAGCCTCAGGCTCGCTGCCCGACATCTCCATGCTGCTCAATCTGAGCGATGCGAATAAGTTCGGCCAGCAGGGCGCTTTTGTCAATATTCTGGATTATACAGAGCAGATGCCCCATTTCAAGAAATGGATGGAGCAGTATCCTGACCTGGTCCAGTCGAATATGGCCCCGGACGGCAAGCTCTACATGTTCCCGAATCAAGGCTTCGGGGAGACGAACCGGATGAGCTGGATGTACCGTGAGGATATCTTCAAGCAGAATAATCTGGCGGTTCCAGCGACTTACGATGAGCTGTACACAGTGCTCAAGAAGCTGAAGGAGCTGTATCCGGACAGCTACCCGCTGAGCTTCCGCATGGGCAAATCGCTCAATTCCAATCTCACACGGATTCTGGGACCGAATTTCGGCACGAGTGATACTTATTATTACGATCAGGCTACAGGGGAGCTAGGGTACGGCCCGACGGAAGAAGGCTACCGTACGATGGTAGAGTATCTGAACAAATTCACGAATGAGCAGCTGATCCCGCCGAACTGGCTGACGGTGGATACGAAGCAGTGGCAGGATCTGATGTCGACCAACAAATCGTTTATTACCTTTGACTATCTGAGCCGGATTGACTTCTTCAACAAGCCGCTTCGGGCTGATAATCCTGAATTCACACTGGCGTTCATGGCTCCTCCGGCAGGCCCCGGCGGTCAGCAGCTCAATCCATACACCTCATTTCTGCAGTCCGGTATGACCGTATCCTCGAATTCGAAGCAGATCGGGCCGGTGATGCAGTATATCGACTTCTTCTACTCCGAGGAAGGACGCACGCTGGCCAGCTGGGGCAAGGAGGGGGAGACCTATACGATAGAGAACGGCTTGAAGAAGCTCAACTCCGACTTCACAGATATTACCGATTTCCGCAAAAAAACCGGACTGTCCACGCACGGAACGTATACCTGGATCGACTATGACGCTCATCTTGCCCTGGCTTCGGATGAACTGAAGGCTGCATATGAGCAGGCTGCTGCTTATGATGGACCGTTCCGTCCGATTCCTTCCTTCACTGATGAGGAGCAGGAGGTACTGTCCACCACCGGCCAGGCAGTCGATAAGCATCGGGAAGAGAATATTTCCAAATTCATCATGGGCATCCGTCCTTTGAGCGAGTGGGCGCAATATGTGGCGGAAGCTGACAAGCTGGGATTGGAGCAGGTGAAGGAAACCTATAAGAAGGCATATGAGCGGATGTTGTCTGAGAAATAGAGGATACAAGTCAGGATATCAAGGGAGGGAAAGGGATGAGAGCAGCAGTGATCGGTGGCGGAGCCATCGGCCTCAAGCATCTGGAGGCACTGGAGACGATTGATGGACTGCGTGCATGCGCGGTAGTAGAGCTGAACTTAGAGCGCGGCAAAGCGTTGGCGTCCCGCTTCGATCTTCCGGTCTACACCAGGCTTGAGGAGATGCTGGAAGCGGAGAAGCCGGATATTGCGGTGATCGCGCTGCCGCATCATCTGCATACGGCGGTGGCGCTCCGCTGTATGGAGAGCGGCTGCCACCTCATGCTGGAGAAGCCGATGGCCAACACCGTGGCCGAGTGCAGCGAGATTATTGCCGCAGCCGGGCGCCAGGGAAGAGTGGTGATGGTGGGACACACCCAGCATTATCTCCCGGAGAACAGAGCCGCCAGACAGTTAATTGCCGGTACGGAGCTTGGGCAGCTGGTCATGGTGAACGATGTCAGGCATGTCCCGTATTTCCGCGATGACCGTCCGGACTGGTTTTTTGAGCGGCAGATGTCCGGGGGAGGCATCATCATGAACCTGGGGGCGCACTCCATTGACAAAATCCAGTGGCTGACCGGCTCGCGTATCCTCTCGGTCAAAGCGGCGCTCAGCTATCTGGGGAACCGCGGAGATGTCGAGGGCTCAGGGATGCTGATGATGGAGCTGGACGGCGGAGCCGCCGCATCAATCGTCCAGTCGGGATATGCGGGGGCCTCCCGCAGTGAAACCGAGCTGATCTATACCGGGGGCATGATTCGGATCGTCGCCGGAGACGGCGTGTATCTCAGCCGGGGAGGCCCGTACGGGCGGGTGCCTGCGGCAGAGCTGGAGCCGCCGCTCGTACTGCAGTTCCGCGAGCTGCTGGAATGTCTGCGGGAAGGGCGGGAGCCTGAGTGTTCAGGCGAGTATTCGCAATCCGTCATCGCTGTGCTGGAGAGCGTCTACCGTTCCCACATTAGCGGGAAGGAGGAGGCGGTCGCTGTTGGCACGGCTTCTATAACAGCGGCAGGGGATGGCAACTGATCTGTTATACCGTGTGAATAAGGAAGGAGGAACCTGTATGGAAGGTGTATCTGCCGGGGACAGCACATTCATCCGGGGGCGGATGTACCGGACGGGAGAACCGGTTGAGCTGGTCTGCGAAGGAGGGAGGATCTTGGACATCCATCCTTATCCTTATGCAGCCACCCTTGCGGGTTCAGCAGATAACGGAGCTCTACCCTTCATCGCGCCGGGACTCACCGATCTCCAGATCAATGGTTACGCAGGCATCGACCTGAATTCAGTTCTGCTAACAACGAAGGATATAGCAAGACTTAGCTTATTACTGTTGAGCCAGGGCGTGACGGCTTATTACCCGACCGTAATTACGAACGGGGCGGAAGCGACGGCTGCACTGCTGCGCAGCATAGCTGATGCCTGCCGGGAGGACCGCCTCGCAGCCTCCTGCATTGCCGGCATCCATCTGGAGGGGCCGTTCCTCTCGCCGGAGGAGGGACCGCGCGGGGCCCATGAGCGACGCTTCATCCGTCCGCCGGACTGGGAGCTGCTCCAGTACTGGCAGCAGGAGGCCCGGGGGCTGATCCGTATCGTCACGCTCTCCCCGGAATGGCCGGAGGCCACGGGGTTCATCGAGCGCTGTGCCCGGCATGGCATTAAGGCTGCTATCGGTCATACAGCAGCAACGCCGCAGCAGATCGGGGAGGCCGTGGAGGCGGGGGCGGTCATGTCCACGCATCTGGGCAACGGCGCCCATCTGACGCTGCCGCGGCATCCGAACTACATCTGGGAGCAGCTGGCCCGGGACCAGCTCTGGTCCTGTCTGATTGCGGATGGCTTCCATCTGCCGGATGCGGTGCTGAAGGTCATCCTGAAGGTAAAGGGCCATCAGGCTGTGCTTGTCAGCGATAGTGTATACCTCGCCGGTCTGAAGCCGGGCGAATATCATACGCATATTGGCGGAGATGTTGTGCTGGAGCCGGGCGGGAGGCTTCATCTGAAGCGCAATGCGGAGCTGCTTGCCGGCTCCGCCCGGCCGCTTCCCCACGGGATTCACCATCTGGCGGTCAGCGGACTGGCTTCGCTTGCCGATGCCTGGGAGATGGCCTCTCTCCGTCCGGCGGCAATGATGGGTCTCCCCGGGCAGGCCGGGCTCACAGCGGGTGCACCGGCAGACGTAGTACTGTTCACTCCCGGTCCGAACGGCATTTGTGTTCACCGCACGTATAAAGGCGGTGTAATGGTCTATGATCGGGGGCAGGACAATGTCTGATCGAGAAGCATCCGGCGGTCAGCCGCTAGTGATCGGGATGATCGGCCTGGATACGACGCGTTGTCCGGTCTATGCCAGATTATGCAATGACCCGCAGCACTCCCGCCATGTGCCCGGCGGTGTCATCCGCTACGGATGCAGGGGCGGCGACCCGGAGCTGGCCATCAGCCGGTGCCGGATTACCGCAGTCACGGAGCGGTTGACTGGTGAGTGGGGGATGGAGCTGCTCGCTACGTATGAGGAATTGGCAGAGCGCAGCGATGCGGTCATGATTACCTCGGTGAGCGGACGGAAGCACCTGGAGGAATTCAAGGCGGTAGCCCCCTTCCGGAAGCCTGTGTTTATCGACAAGCCGCTGGCGCTCACCGTCAGGGATGCCGAAGAGATTGGCAGGCTGGCTGAGCGATACGGCACTCCAGTGATGAGCGCTTCCTCGCTCCGCTTCAGTCCCCCGCTGCTGGAGGCGGCACGGCAATTGAAGACGGAAGGGATATGCGGAGCCGATGCCTACGGGCCGATGGAACTGGAGGATTCCCAGCCGGGCTTGTTCTGGTATGGCATCCATGCTGCAGAAATGCTGTATGCAGCGCTGGGGACAGGCTGCACGGAGGTCCAGGCCTTCACCTCCCCGGAGCATGAATTCGTAACCGGCAGCTGGAGCGGAGGCCGTTTCGGCACGATCCGGGGGAGCCGCACCGGCAATCCGGGATTCGGAGCAGCACTTCATGGGAGGCAGCGCACCCTTACGCTAAGCGACGGCCCTGACCCGCAGGACAAATATGCCGGCACCCTTCGGGCGCTGCTGCGCTTCTTCCGCAGCGGTATCCCTGAGGTGTCCTTGTCAGCCACGCTTGAAATCATCCGCTTCCTGGAAGCGGCCAACGAGAGCCGTGCGACAGGAAGGCGGGTGCGCCTGTAAAGGGAGGCACCGGGGAACCGGTTATATCATTTTTAACTGGATTAAGGAGGGCTTTACTTGGAAATGCATCATTCCGGCAAGACCGGGCACAGTGGCGTTCTGCCTGTACCGCTGAAACGGGAGCAAGCCGATGGCCTGTCCGTGGAGGTATATGCGGACCGGACAAGCATGGGCAGGGCAGCTGCGCTTGCAGCGGCGGAGCGCATCCGCTCCCTGCAGCGGACCCAGGCCGGGGTAAGAATGATCTTTGCCGCGGCGCCTTCACAGAATGAGTTCCTGGAGGCGCTGGCAGCACAGCCCGGGATCGACTGGGCCGGTATTACCGCATTTCATATGGATGAATACATCGGCCTGCCTGAGGAAGCGCCCCAGCGGTTCGGCCGCTTCCTCTCGGACCGGCTGTTCGATATCGTCCACCCGGGACAGGTGCATCTGCTCCGCGGCAACGCTCCTCCGGCAGAAGAATGCAAGCGGTACGCTGAGCTGCTCGCGGAGCGTCCCCTGGATATCGTCTGCCTCGGCATTGGCGAGAACGGCCATCTGGCCTTCAATGATCCGCCGGTTGCAGACTTCCTTGACCCGCTCCTGGTGAAGCCGGTCGAGCTGGAAGCTGCGTGCCGCCGGCAGCAGGTCAATGACGGCTGCTTTCAGTCGCTGGACGAGGTGCCGGCGCATGCGCTGACACTCACCATTCCCGCACTGCTGTCAGCCGCCCATATGTACTGCATTGTGCCCGGGCAGGCGAAGCGTGAAGCGGTAGCCCGTTCGCTGCGGGGGCCGGTGCTGCCGTCCTGTCCGGCATCGGTCCTGCGCAGGCATCCCGATTGTACGCTCTATCTGGACAGGGACTCCTATCCCTTCAGCTGAAGCAAGACTTCCGGCTGAACCAACCTATCTGCTAAGGGGGACTTATGATTGATGATTCAAACGATTGAAGAGCTGGAACGCAAGCTGGCGGAGCCGTCGGACGAGCTGGTCCGCGATCTGGCGGACCTTGACGGCGATATCATGCTGCTTGGCATCGGCGGCAAGATGGGGCCCAGCCTGGCAAGGCTGGCAATGAATGCGCTGCGCAAGGCGGGAGTCGTCAAGACGGTCTGGGGCGTGTCCCGCTTCTCGGACAACGGGCTGCGGGAGGAGCTGGAACGTGAGGGCATCCGCACGATCGTCTGCGACCTGCTTAAGGATGAGGAGCTGGCGGCGCTGCCGGAGGTCAAGAATATTATCTACATGGCGGGCAACAAGTTCGGCACGACCGGGCGGGAGCATTTCACCTGGGCGATGAACGCGTATCTCCCGGGAAGGGTTGCCGGCAAGTTCAGAGACTCCAGAATTGTAGTCTTCTCCTCGGGCAATGTCTATCCCTTCACACCGGTGGGACAGGGCGGTGCGGCAGAGTCCGATTCCCCGCTTCCGCTTGGAGAATACGGGCAGTCCACACTGGGCCGCGAACGGATCTTTGAATATTTCTCCCATGCGAATGGTACTCCAATGGTGATCTACCGCCTGAATTATGCGATTGATCTCCGGTACGGGGTGCTGCTGGAGATCGCTAGAGCGGTTCAGGAGGAGCGTGAAATCGATCTGTCCATGGGCCATTTCAACTGCATCTGGCAAGGCGATGCCAATGAGATCGCCCTCCGCAGCCTGAAGGTATGCACGAGTCCGCCCAATGTGCTGAATGTGACAGGACCGGAGACGGTCTCCGTGCGCCGGATTGCCGGTGAGTTCGGACGCCGCCTCGGCAAGGAGCCCTGCTTCCGGGGAGAGGAGGCGGCGGATGCGCTGCTGAACAATGCCTCCAAGGCCAATCAGATGTTCGGCTACCCTCGGGTAGCTCTGATGGAGATGGTGGACTGGATTGCCGGTTGGGTGGCTGGCGGAGGAACCACATGGAATAAGGCCACGCATTATCAGGAGAGAAAGGGGGCGTACTGATGGAGGCTGGAGCTGCGCGCAAGGAACTGTCCGCCGGGATGACGCGCGCCCTGCATGAAGGACTGGTGATTCCGGCGCATCCGCTTGCGCTGAATGAGGAGCGCAGGCTGGATGAACGCCGCCAGCGTGCCCTTACGCGGTACTATGCTGCATCCGGTGCCGGAGGAATTGCAGTTGGGGTGCACAGCACCCAATTTGAGATCAGGGAAGCCGGTCTGCTGGAGCGGGTGCTGTCCCTGGCCGCCGAAGAGATTGAACGGGCCGGCCTCTCCCGTCCGTTCCTCAAGGTAGCCGGGATCTGCGGACCGACGGAGCAGGCACTGTCCGAGACAGAGCTGGCCGTTTCGCTGGGCTACGATGCCGGCCTGCTCAGCATGGGCGGTCTGCAGGGGTGGAGCGAGGAGGACATCCTGAAGCGGACGAGGTTAATTGCCCGGCGTATTCCGGTGATAGGCTTCTATCTTCAGCCGGGTGTGGGCGGACGGGTATTCAGCTACACGTTCTGGAGTCGCTTCGCTGAGATTCCGGGGATTATTGCCATCAAGATCGCCCCGTTCAACCGCTACCAGTCGATCGACGTTGCACGCGCGGTATGCTGCTCAGAGCGGGCGGATCAGATTGCACTGTATACCGGCAATGACGACAATATCGTCAATGATCTACTTACGGTGTACCGGTTCCGGCGCAAGGACGGGCAACTGGTGGAGAAGCCAGTCTCGGGAGGGCTGCTCGGGCACTGGGCGGTATGGACGCATGCAGCCGTGGCACTGCTGGAGGAGATCAAGCAGGTACGGCAGTCAGGCCGTGTTCCGCTCGATTGGCTGACCCGCAATATTGAGATTACGGAGAGCAACGCCGCTGTGTTCGATCCGGCGCATGGGTTTGAGGGCTGCATCCCCGGTATCCATGAGGTTCTCAGGCGGCAGGGACTGCTCAGGGGAACCTGGTGTCTGAACCCGGAGGAGCAGCTGTCAGCCGGACAGGCTGAGGAGATAGACCGGATCTACAGGGATTACCCGCATTTGCATGACGATGAGTTTGTGGCGCGTCATCTGGAGGAATGGCTTCGGTAATTCTATAATATGAATGTCATAAAGGAGAGATGAAGATCATGGCTTGGAGACACAGAAGACAAGGGGTTGCCGGGTTAAGCGTCGTATTGGGACTATGGATGATGTTCGTTCCGGGTGACCGCCTGCCCTCAGCATATGCAGCATCCGTTTACGATACGGCTGTGCTCGCTGACAGTCCGGCCGGTTATTGGCCTATCGCACCTGGTACAACAGAAGATCATACTTCAAGCGGAATGGATGGCGCATTCAGCGGCAGTCCCGGCAGCACATTCCTGCCTAATGGCGATCCGGCGGCTGTATTCAATGGGGTCGACCAATACTTCACCATCCCCGACCATGATCTGCTGGAGGTGACAACCACAGGTATTCTGACCGTTGAAGCCTGGATGCGCCCGGATACACTGGAGTTCCCTGACAGCGAGGGCAGCGGCTATGTGCATTGGATGGGCAAAGGCACGGCCGGCCAGCATTCCTGGGTGGCACGCATGTACAACTACACTAACGCCGAGAACAGGCCGAACCGGATCAGCGGCTATTCGTTTAACCTGAGCGGCGGGCTGGGAGCGGGCTCTTACTTTCAGGACCCGGTCGCCGCAGGTGAATGGATTCATTATGCCCTGGTCATCAACACCGTGGATACGAGGCCGGCTTATCCGACCGGCTATACCAAAATATACAAAAACGGAGTGCTGCGGGATCAGGACAGCTTGTCGGGCTACAGCATTATTCCCGGGAACGGGACAGCCCCGATGCGTGTCGGCACCCGTGACCTGTCCTCCTTCTTTCAAGGAGCCATCGGTAAAGTTGCCGTCTACAACTATGAGCTGACAGCAGCTCAGCTGGCAGCGCATTATGACATCATGCAATAACTGCTCATCGAAGAAGACGCCGGGGAGAGAGGCCCGGCGTCTTTATTTTGAAATCAAAAGGGCTGCCGAATTCTATTTACTTCTTAAGGGCCCGCAGCCGGCGGATCTGATCCTTATCGGCCCGCTTCGCGGCTAAAGCAGCTTGCATTAGGAGTTTAACTAGATAATTAATCAAATTAAGTTTATTAATGGTTTTCAATGTTATTTTATGTGACACCGAAAAATCATCAATTTCAATGTAATCGTTATTTTAAACTAAAATTTTAAATTAATGATTGACGAAGCTTTATGCCGTTAATATAATTAACACATCAACTGGTATAGACAACTAACTGTCTATTCCATATCTTAGAAGTGAGGTGAGTCCCCCTGAACAAAGCCAAAGGAGCGATTGATAAGAGCAGTATTGTTCCGCTTTATTATCAGGTGAAGGAATATCTGAAGAATCAGATTGATTCGAATGTATACAAAGTGGACGAGATGATCCCTTCGGAGCGGGAGCTGTCCGAGGATTTCGAGATTAACCGGCTAACCGTACGGCAGGCCATTAATGAGCTTGTACAAGAGGGGCTTTTATACCGCCAGCGCGGAGTAGGGACCTTTGTCTCCCAGCCGAAAATTGAGCAGCCTTTGACGAAGCTGACCAACTTCAGCTCGGATATGCTCAGCCGCGGCCTTGCACCGGGTGCCCAGGTGGTGAGCATGAATATTATCCCGGCAAGCAAGCAGATCAGTACGCAGCTGCGGATCGCCGAAGCTGAACAAGTCATTGAGCTGGTTCGTGTCCGTACAGCAAACGGTGAGCCTCTGGCTTTGGAGAGCTCCTATCTGGTATATGATTTGGCGAAGGAGCTTTACGGCATGAATATGGAGAATGCGTCACTGTACCAGATGCTGGAGGATATATGCGGATTGAAGCTGGTAAAAGCCATACAGAGTATTGAGGTAGCCTCGGCACGGCAGGATGAAGCCAATGTCTTGGATATCAACCAACATGATCCTATCATGCTGGTGGAGCGCACAACCTATACAGAAGGCATGGACCGTCCGGTCGAGTATGTGCGGTCACTGTACCGTGGGGACCGTTACAAATTCTCTATCGAGATGAATATCTAACGACATTAAGGAGGCTGCCTAATGACAGAGCATTTGAAATTGTCTTTCGAGATCTGGCCCAACATGCCTTGGGGAAGATTGGAAATCGCCGGTCCCGCCTGGAACTCCTGGGGAGATAAGCCGCTTGACTGGTGCATCCGCAAGATTGCTTCCTACGGCTATGAAGGCTTTGACGTAATCTATCCTAAGATTCAGGAGATTTACCCTCACGACTATGATGAACAAGTGAAGCAGATCCGTAAGGCTATGGATGAGACCGGACTCGAATTCTCCTCAATCGGCTGTCATACCACCTTTGTCACCCCCAGATATTTTGACCGTGAAAACGGAATAGCCAAATTTAAAAAAGCGATTGATGCAGCTTCTGATATGGGTGCGGGAACAGTGGTCACGCTGATCGGAGACGGATACTATGATCCGCCGCTGTACAATCTGATGACCCGTAAGGAAGCCTGGAGACAGGTGGTCACGGCAACACAGGAGGTCGCTGATTATGCGGCCGGCAAGAACATTGATGTCAGCATCGAACTCATTCAGGGAACGCTGATTAACAACATCGACGATATGCTCAAGCTGTTCGAGCTGGTGGACCGTAAAAACGTATATGCCTGTGTCGATGTAGGGACATTCTATACCACTGTTAAGCCAAGAATGCCGATTAAAGAGGCGATCCGCAAGCTGGGAGACCGCATCCGGGTCACTCATGTCAAAGATGAGGTGGGCTTTCCGAATATCATGCAATCGCAGCATGTGTGGTTCGGCGCCGGGTTCGTGGATTTCCGCGAGATGGCGGAAGCTCTAAAGGAAGTGGGCTATAAGCATTATAACTCCGTTGAATGGGAGGGGTTCCAGACCGGGGGGCTATATGGTGTAGGTGATCCTTCCGGAGTCAGCATGACTGATTTCGACAGAGTAGCGGAAGAGTCCAAAGAATACCTGGAGGAATTCGGATGGGGCAGGAAGGTATAGTTCTTGCGATTGTGGAGGCCGTCAGCCTGGAAGAAATCGAAAGCCTGCTGTGCCGTCTGATTGAAATTGAAGGCCATCAGGATGTTCCGGATCAGGAACGCGAAGTGGCTGAATACATCGCGGGATGGTTCCGGGAGCTTGGAATTGAATGCAGAGTGGAGGAAATAGAGCCGAACCGGCCAAACGTCATTGCCCGCATTCCGGGTACCGGTTCCGGCGCGACCTTACTTCTGAACGGTCATTTAGACACAGTACCCGGGTATCAAATGAACAATGCGTTTAAGGCGATAAGGCGGGATGGCAGAATCTATGGCCGGGGCAGCACAGATATGAAAGGTGCGCTTGCAGCCATGATGCTGGCGTTGGCCGGAATTCACAGAAGCGGTGTCCAGCTTGCGGGTGACCTTCTTTTTGCAGCCACAGTGGGGGAAGAAACGTACAGCCCGGGGGCCTATCATCTGGCGGGCTGCGGAATCCCGGCCGATTACGCCATCGTCGGCGAGCCTACGGGCTTACAGGTGGGCATTGCCCATAAAGGGGTGGCCTGGTATGAAGCAGAATTTCCGGGGGTGCCGGTGCACGGCAGCGTTCCGGAGCTTGGAATTAATGCCATTTACCGCTCCAGCCGCTGGATCAATCATATCCAGGACCACTACCTCCCGCTGCTCCAAAAAAGAAAGCATCCGCTTCTGGGTTCGCCCACCTTAAATATTGGAATGATAGAAGGGGGGACACGGCCTGTAATTGTCCCCGGCCGCACGGTAGTAAAATTCGAACGCCGGCTCCTTCCGGGTGAAAGTGCCGAATCGGCTCTGGAAGAGCTTAGAGCGACTCTCGAAGAGGTGAAGACCGAATATCCTGACTTCGAAGGCGAGGTGCGAATGTTGGATAATTTCCGCGGTGTACCACATGGGCCTTTACAAACTTCCCCTAACAGCGAAGTAGTCACGGTTTTATTGCAAGCGTACAAGGAAGAATTCAGCGGTGACACTGCAAGTGAAGCTGCCCGGCCTATAGGCCTGCAGTTCTGGACTGACGGAGCGCTGCTGCAGCAATTCTGCCCCGATACCGTAGTCTGTGGCCCTGGCTTTATTGAGCAAGCCCATTCCGATGAAGAATATATCGATACGGCGCAGTTATTCAAGGCCTGCCGGATGTATATCCGTAGTGCCTGCGCCATATGCGGAGGAGTGTCATGAATGGAGCTGGCAGAGTGTACGATTTCTGGCTGGTTTGTACCCGCTGCGGGACAAGCCACCCGGCCCTGCCGCTCTATCAATGCCGTGCCTGCGGCGGGAGTCTGGAGGTGGCTTACGACTATGAGAGAATCTTCAGCCGGCTGCCGTTTGACAGAATGTCCGCCAGAACTGCTTCAGGCATCTGGAAGTACCGGGAGCTGCTGCCGGTCTTTCCTGGCACAGATCCTGTAACGCTTGGAGAGGGAGGGACACCGCTGCTTCCCTCCTGGCGCATGGGTAGTACGGAAGGCGGCTTCCAGCTCTACCTTAAGAATGAGTCGGCCAATCCGACACTCGCATTTAAGGACCGCTCACTCTCTGTAGCTTTAACCGCTGCCCGCCAATTTGGGATGACAGAAGTGGTATGCGCGTCCACCGGAAATACCGGCGTTGCCGCTGCCGCCTATGCTGCACGGGCAGGGTTACGCTGTACAGTGTATATTCCGGCCACCACACCTCCCGAGAAGCTGGAAGCTATGAAGGCCTATGGGGCCCGTCTGGAGATGGTCTCCGGCAGCTTCAGTGATGCTTATGCGACCTCGGCAGATGAAGCACTAAGGCTTGGAGCTTTTAATCTGACTTCCACTTATCTGAATCCACATGCTGTTGAGGGAAACAAGACTCTGGCTTATGAGATCTTCACTTCTTTGCAGGCCGTTCCCGACTGGATCGTCATTCCGGTCGGTGCCGGACCGCTGCTGTCAGGCTGCTACAAAGGATTTCGTGAAATGCTGCTCGCAGGAGTTATTGACCAGCTGCCCCGTATGGTTGGAGTACAAGCCTCGGGCTGTGCGCCCATCCTCCAGGCCTTCGAGGAAGGACGGCAGGAGGTCCGCCCCTGGGGCGGAAGCACCGCAACACTGGCTTCAGGGATCGCCGATCCGCTGTCCACCTATCCTGAGGACGGGACGCGCACCCTGGCCGTGATCCGGGAGTCAGGCGGTGTAGCCATAGGCGTAAGTGATCTGGATATGCATCACTGCCGCCGAATGCTCGCAGAGAGAGAAGGCATTCTGGCCGAACTGTCCTCTGTTACCGCCGTAGCAGCTGTGAAAGCTCTCTACGATTCCGGTGCCATACGAGCCGGAGAACTTGTCACCGCAGTCGTAACAGGCCATGGCATTAAAGACATGACCGCAGCGATAAATTTTGAGAAAACGGGAGTTGAGTAGAAGATGAAAAAGGGATCAAAGGGTTGGGTTACGCTGGTTGGAATGCTTGCAGCGATGCAGGTTGTGCTTGCCGCATGTTCGTCCGGGGGAAATAACGGGACCAATGCAGCAGCGGAGAACGGAAATACCACAGGCGTCAATACCGGCGCAGCCGTAACGGAACTGACGCTCTGGCATATGGAAGAGCCGCCCAACCGGGTAGCGCGCTTCAAGGAAATTGTAGATGGCTTCAATGCAGCCAACCCGGATATCAAAATCACGGCTCAGGTACAAAGCTGGGGCGATGCCTATTCCAAATTCCCTGCGGCCATTCAAGCCGGCAATGGTCCTGATCTGCTCTTCACGATTCCCGATTATACGACTCTAATCAAAGAGCTGGGTGTGGTTCAGCCCGTGGATGACATTATCGAATCTCTAAATGCTGCTCATAAATTCCAGGCCTCTTCCTTGGCACCTTACCAATATGAAGACCATACCTGGGCGGTTCCGGTATTCGGAATGGTTCAGGCCCTCTGGTACCGGGGTGATCTTCTCTCCGCAGCGGGGATTCAGCCGCCCACCACTTGGGATGAGCTGAAATCGGCCGCTGAAGCACTCACATCCGGCAATAAATACGGCATTGCCCTGCCGGCCTCCAAGTCCATGGCAACCGATCAGGTGCTCTACAGCTTCCTGGTAACAGCAGGTGCCAAAAATATTCTCAGCGGCGACAATACGGTCACGTTTGACAATGAGAAGACAGTGGAAGCCTATCAAATGTACAGTGATCTGCTTAAATTCTCCCCGCCCGACAGCAACACCTACCAATGGGGTGAGCCGCAGGCACAGTTTAATGCAGGCACCGCAGCCATGGCGATTGAAAAAGGCCAATACCTCTCTACCTTCGAGGCAGAATCCGGCCGTCCGGCCAGTGATCTGGGTGTAGTGCCAATGCCGGTTGCTGATGGCGGCGAGGCAGGCAGCATCTATTACTCCAACGGCATTATGGTTCTGACAGACGATGCGAATAAGAAAGCAGCCATCACTAAATTCTTCGAGTATTTGTTCGAGCCTGAGACTTACGGAAGCTTCGTTAATGCGGAGCCAGGGCTGTTCCTGCCCGTGACGGAGGATGGCGGCCAAGCGGACAGCTTCTGGAATGATCCGGTGATCAGCAAGTATAAATCCCAGGTTGAGGTTCTGATTGAAGCTGCCAGTAAAGGTGCGCTGTTCGGGTTCACGGATGGTGTATCCAGCAAAATCGGCAAAGTGGCCGGGCCGAATTACATTGCCCAAACCCTGGAGCAAATGACGAGCAAGGGCTTGTCAGCTGCCGATGCAGTGAAATGGGGACAGGCCCAAATTGAAGCTGCGGTGAAATAGAGGACTCATGAGTTGACAAGCGGAAACGGCTTTGCCGTCCTTTTTAAGGACGGCACCCGTTTCAGCGAGAAATATAAGGATAAGTTATCGTGTGCAACATATAAATTCTTATATTTTTGAATAGAGCGGGAACGGTGTTCCCGCTTTATTTCTACAAGAATGTATGCTGGCTTGGAGGAGTGAGAATATGGAAGTGCTGGGCAAGAATAATGTACTCGGCAAGCTGGTGCCTTACCTGCTGGTCGCACCGATCGTCATCTGGATCGCAGTCACTATCTTTTTCCCCTTATTTAATGTCATTAAAGAAAGCTTCTATAACACCGGATTTGTCGGGACCAAAGGCTCTTATGTAGGCTTGGACAATTATAAGGAGGCTGTCACTTCTCCTGCTTACTGGGAGGCCTGGACCAAAAGTCTGGTCTGGGTGCTGGGCAACAGCATAGCACAGACATTGTTAGCTTTTGCCATTGCCCTGCTGCTCAACAAGCCTTCGCGTTTTGCCAACTGGGCGAGAACGTGGATGATCATTCCCTGGGTGATTCCAACCATCGTGGTGGGGATATTCTGGCAATGGATATTCAACGGCTCTTACGGGATTTTCAATCATGTGCTGATGTCTCTGAACCTTGCCGACAAACCGGTCAACCTGATTGGGGACAATACCTGGTCGCTTCCCGTTACGATTTTTATCAATACCTGGCACTGGTTTCCATTCATGGCTGTTATCGTGCTGGCGGGCTTGTCGACCATTTCACACGAAATTTATGAGGCTGCTGATGTTGACGGTGCGAACAAATGGCAGCAGTTCTGGAAGGTCACCTTCCCGTCACTTGGACCCATTACTTTCGCTCTCGGAGTAGTCGGAACGCTGTGGTCATTCAATATATTCGACACGATTTATATTCTCACCGGAGGGGGTCCCGCTGGCGCTACCACTACAGTTCCGGTATTTATCTATCAGCAGGCCTTCGAGTCGTTCCAGATCGGCAAAGCATCAGCAACCTCCATTATTACCGCCTTCTTCCTGATTGTGTTCGTCTCAGTGTTTATCAAGTACGGCACTCCCAAGGAAGACTAAGCGTAAAACACGATATTTCAACTTAGAAAGCAGGTGAGCCTGCGTGAAGGCAGTGCGCTATCTATTTGGCATTCTGATTATCTTCCTGATCGTATTCCCGTTCTATTGGGTCATCGTGTCCTCCCTTAAACCAGCGGACCAGATTCTGAAGCCGGACCTGTTCCCCAAGGCGCTGACGTTGCAGCACTACCGGGAACTGCTGGATCAGACTTCCTATCTGACCAACCTGTCCAATAGCGTGCTGGTCGCGCTCGGTACGATGCTCTGCTCCGTTCTAATCGTTATTCCTGCCGGCTACGCGATCTACCGGATGAAATTTGCCGGCCGGAAGTTTGTTTCCCGGCTGATTCTGGCCACTTATATCTTCCCGGGCACACTCCTGCTTGTTCCCGTGTACCAAATGATGTCGGATCTGCATCTGGTCAACTCGCTGTGGGGGCTCATCGTAATTAATGTGACCTTCGCTGCCCCCTTCTCAGTGTGGCTGATGCAGGGGTTCTTCGACTCCGTGCCCGTTGCCCTTGATGAGGCCGCGGCAATTGATGGAGCGGGGCGGATGCGCACACTGCTGCAAATTATTCTTCCGCTGATTGGACCCGGTATCGCTACGATCTCGATATATTCCTTCATAACTTCTTGGACGGAATTCGCCTTTTCCTCAGTGCTCATTACGAGTGAGGAGCTGCGGACCTTGCCAATCGGACTGAATGCCATTATGGGTCAGTATACGGTGCGCTGGGGCTGGACGACCGCCGGAGCTGTGCTGACCCTGCTCCCCGTCGTAGTATTCTTTGCCTTTGTTGGCCGCTTCTTCGTGAGAGGTCTGACAGCAGGCGCTGTGAAGTAGAACTCCAGAGTGAGGTGGGAACATGCAGAAATTACGAATAGGGCTGATCGGCGCAGGCCGGTTCGGCAGACTGCACGTGAAGGTGCTGCAGCAGATTCCGGGCGCAGAGGTGGCGGCGCTTGCGGACATCAATAGCGGGGCGTTGTACTCCGCCGCAGCTGAATGCCATCTTGCTCCTGAGGCTTGCTACAGTGATCCGCTGGAGCTGATCAGACGCAGTGATCTGGATGCGGTGGATATCGTATCCGATGAGAAATCGCATGGAGCTCTGGTGTTATCCGCTCTACGCCACGGCAAGCATGTCATCGTGGAGAAGCCGTTATCGGTGAGTTTTGCCGAGGCGCAGGAGATAGAGCAAGCGGCAGCGGCAGCCGGCAAGCAGGTTATGGTGGGAAATATATCACGGTTCAGCCAGCCGTACTTCACCATCAAGCGGGCCATTGATTCAGGGCAGCTTGGCCGAATTGCTGCCATTCGCAGTAAACGGGATTTCAGCCGCAGCTGGTTTCAAGGCTTCGGTAACCGGATTCATCCGGTATATGAATCCGGTGTGCATGAGCTGGATCTGATGCTGTGGTATGCCGGGGCCCGCTGTGTTAAAGTGTCGGCTTTTGAGAGCAGCATCAGCGGGTATACCTATCCGGATCTTTTCTCAGCCCTGTTGTACTTTGAGAATGGAATTATGGGCTCGCTGAATTCCAGCTGGATGATACCGAAGGGAGCACCGCAGAACCTGGTGGAGACGCTGGAGCTGGACGGTACCATTGACGCCCATATTGAGGTTGTCGGAGAAGCGGCGACAGCGCAGTATCAGCTGGCCCATCAGGGCTTGGCCATTATTACCGGCACCGGAATGCAATACCCTGAGACAACGCTATGGCCGGCGGGACTCACGGGAATCGGGGGAGCTATACAAGCTGAGCTGGAGCATTTTGTGCAGAGCATTTCGCGGAACGCGGCTTCACCGGTAATGCCGTTATCCCACTCCGTTCATGGGATTGAAATCGCGGATGCTATCGTGGAGTCGGCCCGAACGCAGAAGGTCATTCATCTTGGAGAGAAAGAAGGTGCACCGAATGTCTATAGCTGAAACTCTGAAGCGGCTTCAGATACAGATTCCGGCAGTCGAGCCAAGGTTTCAATTTGTTCCCGGTGTTCAGGTTGGAGAGCTGCTGTTTATCTCAGGGCAAACTCCGGAAATCAATGGCATCATGCAATACTCCGGCCGGCTAGGGGAAGATCTGGATATAGAGACCGGTAAACAAGCGGCCCGCCTGGCAGCGCTCAATTGTCTGGGCGAGATCGAGGCAGTCCTCGGATCACTGGAACGGGTGCAGCGTATTGTGCGGGTAATCGGGTATGTCCGCTCGGCAGACAATTTCGGAGAGCAGCCGCTGGTCATTAATGGGGCTTCAGAGCTCTTAATTGAGGTATTTGGAGAGGCCGGGCGTCATGCCAGAGCGGCGCTCGGCACAAGCGAGCTGCCCTTCGGCGCGCCGGTGGAGCTGGAGATGATCGTGCAGGTGAAATCTGCAGAATGAGGATCAGCCAGGATATCTATTTAGTCGGAAGCGGCAAGCTCGGCTTTGACTGGACACACGAAGCAGACTGCAATTGTTACTTAATTCATACGGGAGCAGGCGCATTGCTGATTGACAGCGGCACCGGATTGTCGGTGGATCAGATTTGCCGGAATATCTCGGATTGCGGCTTCGGCCTGCATGAGATTTCGCATATTATGCTGACCCATCTGCATGCCGACCACTCCGGGGGAGCGGCGGAATTGAAGCGCCGTACGGGAGCAAAGGTCGCTGTTCTGGCTGAGGGAGCTGCAATCCTGGAAGCGGGGGACGGAGCAGAGATAGATCTTCCGCAGGCGGTGACAGCCGGATTCTATCCTGAGGATTACCGCTGGAATCCATGCAGCGTGGAGCTGCCGCTTCATCACGGGGATACGCTGCTGATCGGTGATTACACCTTCAAGGTGATGCATACGCCGGGGCATTCCAGCTACGATACCTGCTTTTATATGGAAGGAAAGAGGCGGGCACCGGTTCTGATCAGCGGAGATACCGTCATGTACGGCGGCCGCATCTCCATGCTGAACACGCATGATTTCCGCTTGGACCGGCTTGCGGCCAGTATGGAGCAGCTAGCGGAACTGCAGCCGGAAATTCTGCTGCCGGGCCATGGGCAGCCCGCCCTGTCCAGAGCCGCGGAGCATGTCCTTAAGGCTCATCATATATTCAGCAGCTTGGGCATTCCGCAGAACATCGCATAGAACAACAGGGAGAGACAGTTACACAACCGGGTGAGAGGGGATACAAGTATGACTATGCTAGCTGATGAATTCGTCAATCAGATTATTAATCAGATTCACATCGTGGAACAACAGGAACAGGACTCTATTAACACAGCGGCCGAATGGGTCGCGGACGTAATCGCCGGGGATGGGCTTATCCATCTGTTCGGCTGCGGCCACTCACATCTTCTGGTAGAGGATTTCTTCTACAGAGCCGGAGGAATAGTTCCGGTTAATCCCATCTTTGAAACCAGTATCATGCTTCATGAAGGTGCTGTCAAAAGCTCTAAGATTGAACGTATGCAAGGATACGCCGAGCATATTCTTGCCAACTATACAGTCGTTGCGGGTGAGGTCATTATCGTTATCTCCAATTCCGGGGTCAACAGCCTTCCGGTTGAAATGGCTCTCGCTGCGAAAGCTAAGGGTCTGAAGGTCATTGCATTATGCTCCTCCTCCTATTTCGGGGATGCTTCACGCCACCCTTCCGGCAATCAATTGCACCAGATCGCCGATCTGGTTATTGACAACCACCTGCCGCACGGCGATGCGCTCGTGCAAATCCCTTCTTCCTCCATGAAGATGGCTTCGGGATCAACCATCGTCGGCAGTGTGATCCTGAATATGGTCATGACGAATGCGGCACAGAAGCTGGTAGAACGCGGGATTACCCCGCCTGTATATGTCAGCGGCAATATTCCCGGTGGAGCAGAGCAGAATACAGAATATATCGAGCAGTACCGGAAGCGGATCAAGCATCTGTAAGGCTCGCTGTTACAAGTGGAAACGGCTTTGCCGTCCTTTATAAGGACTGCTCCGTTTCAGCGCGAAATATAAGGATAAGTTATCGTGTGCAACATATAAATTCTTATATTTCAAGAAAGGTGGAGAGAAGACTTGGTGAATGACAAGCTGCTGCTGGGCATAGACATCGGATCAACGGCGGTTAAAGTGATAGCGATGACCGAACAGGGAGTGATCCGGGCTTCAGCTTCTGCCTTCTATACAACGTTCTCACCCCGTCCGGGCTGGATGGAGCAGGACCCGGAGGATTGGGGCCGCGCAGCATTTCAGGCGGTCAGGCAATGTCTGGAGCAGGTGGAGAATGCGGAGATTTCGGCCTTGTCGTTCTCGGGCCATATGAGTGCTCCGGTCCTGCTTGACGCAGATGGTGTTCCACTATTGCCCAGCATCCTGATTGCAGATACACGCTCACAGGAGCAGACCCGTTTCCTGCGGGAATTCTATCTGGAGCAGTGTGTTGAAATGACCGGGAACGAGCCTGTTGACGCTTTCGCCATCCCGAAGCTGCTCTGGATCAAAGCGCAGCAGCCCGGGGTGCTGGAGCGGACCCGGTGTATTCTTTTCCCCAAGGATTATGTTCGGTTTCTCTTTACAGGGGAACGGGGAACGGACCGCACGGATGCAGGCAACAGCCTGGTGTATAATCCGGCGGCTGAAGATTGGGACCGGCACTTCATCGCTGAGCTGGGGCTGGACCCTGCCGTATTTCCGGAGCTTCATGCTCCCCATGGGCGGTTCGGCACCGTAAGCGCAGCAGCTGAACGCGCCACAGGGATTCCGGCGGGAACCCCGGTCATTACCGGCGCGGCGGACATGGCCTGCAGCCAGCTCGGCAGCGGGGCGGGTGAAGAGGGGACGCTTGCGCTCACCCTCAGTACGTCGGCCCAAATTGTGATGAGCGTGCCGGGGATCAGCCCTGCCATGGCTGGGCGGGTAACCTTTCATCCCTCGGCAATCCTGAACTCTACCTATGCAATGGGAAGTGTCTTCACCGGCGGGCTTGGTGTTGACTGGGGCTACAGGCTGTTAACCGGCAAAGGAACCATGCAACCCGCCGACTATGAAGAGCTTGCCAAATGGTCTGCCCAGATGGAACAGATTCCGCCGGGAAGCAACGGGCTGCTGTTTCTGCCGTTTCTGCTTGGCAGCGGCACTCCGTATTTTGATCCGCATGATCGTGCTTCCTGGCTGGGTCTATCTACAGGCCAAAGTCCAGCCTTGCTGCTTCATTCCATTATGGAGGGTATAAGTTACAATATTAGGGAAAATATGGATCAGTTCGAGCAAGGAGGGCTTGAAGTGCGGAAGGTCATGATCGGCGGCGGCGGGAGCCGGAATCCGGTCTGGTGCCGGATGATTAGTGAGGTGCTGGGCAAGGAGGCCTCCATTCTGAGCAACAGGGATGCCGCTGCAGTCGGGGCGTCAATTCTCGCAGGAGTCGGGATAGGAGTGTATGCTTCTGCCAAAAAGGCTGCCCTGTCTATGGTAAGCACCTCTGCACCTATTCCATATTCTGAGACCCGTCACGAGAATTACAATCGTCTGTATGCGCGGTACCTTAAGCTTTATCCGGCCTTGAACGAGTATTACTGTGAAGAGTGAAATAAGAATATGTAGCATTAAAAACACCTTCAAGAGAAGCACTCCTGTCGTAAGATATGGAGCATTGAAGGTGTTTTTGTATTGTTAAAATAGAAAAAATATTTGATTAACAGTATTGACTTAGAGTGCGCTTAAACTTCTATACTGGTCACGTAGATGCAAGTGAGTGGAAGTTCATACAGTTATTAAAGGGAGGATTTCGTGTGAAACATTTTACGTTGGGGAATACAGGAATGCTGGTAAGTGCTTATGCTTTGGGCTGTCTGAATTTTGGATCGCGAACCGACAAAAAAACCTCTTTTCAGTTGCTTGATCATTTTTTTGAAGCAGGGGGGAACTTTCTGGATACAGCCAATAATTATGCGATATGGAACGAAGGCTGTGTTGGCGGAGAAAGCGAGTCTTTGCTTGGCGAATGGATGAAAGAACGAAACAACAGAGATCAGATTATCCTGGCCACCAAAGTGGGAGCGAAACCGGTAGTGCCGAAAAGCGAAAAATGGGAAGGCTTAGGCCGCCAAGCGATTGAGAAGGGCATTGACGAAAGTCTGCTGCGGCTTGGAACCGATTATGTGGACTTATATTATGCTCATGTGGACGATAGCGAAACCGAACTTGAGGAAACCTTGGAGACCTTTGATTCCTTGGTCAAATCTGGTAAAGTAAGGGCTATAGGCTGTAGTAATTATCGGCTTTCCAGGCTCCTTGAGGCCAAGGCGGTCAGTCAGTCCAAAGGATGGGAATCCTATTGCTGCATCCAGCAGCGATATACATATTTGCAGCCTAGAGCGGATGCGGATTTCGGAGTGCAGGTCAGTGCCGATGAGGATTTACTTGCTTACTGCAGTCAACACGATGATTTTACGCTCTTGGCTTATTCCCCCCTCCTTGGAGGCATGTACAACAGAGAGGAAGCTGTCCTACCCGATGCATACCGGAGAGAGGATCAGATCACCCGATTGCATACGCTAAGGAAGGTCGCCGGAGAGCTGGGAGCAACACCGAATCAGCTTATCCTTGCCTGGATGCTGCACAATCAGCCGAGAGCTCTTCCAGTTGTTGCGGCAAGTGGTCTAACGCAATTGGAAGAAAATTTGGGGGCGCTTAAGCTCCAGATGAACTCAGATCAGCTAGATCAATTGAAACAAATTATGAACTGATGTTAAAAGGAGCGGACTTGTTATGACCGGTAAAGAGTTGACCATCCAGCAGGCAGCTGAAATGACGGGGTTAAGCGTTCACACCCTTCGTTATTATGAAAGGATCGGTCTGATGGACCCCATACCTCGTGCCGAGAATGGTCATCGGGTATACCGGGAGCATGATTTTGAATGGATCATATTACTCGCAAAACTTAAGACTACAGGAATGCCGATCGCACTTATGCAACAGTTCGCTGATATGATGCGGCTTGGCAATGAAGGGATTCCCGAGCGCAGAAAGCTTCTGGAAGAGCATGAGCGGAAATTAATCGAGCAGGTGCAGACGATTCAGCAAACCTTGGATATTCTGCGGGGTAAAATTGATTATTACCGTTCCTGGGAAGAGGATATCAGGTGCGAGGCCTGAAAGAACAAGAGAAAGACTACGATATGAGGAACTAGAAGCTGGCGTATAAGCCAGCTTTTTTTGTTTGCATTTGAGCAGGATCGAATTATAACTCTTGCTTTAAATATATGTATGCGATATATTGCATATAAGATAATTTAGAAGTGAGGATCATAACTATGCCAGTGCCTAAAAATTTTGTTTCGCCTGCACGGATGTCTGCCAAAGAAAGAGCCTTCTCCCAAATTCAACGATGGATTATCGATGGTACGCTGCAGCCCGGGGAGAAACTAATTGACGCCGAATTGGCTGAGTCGCTTGGCGTAAGCCGCACACCGATTCGGGAAGCCTTTCAGCTACTCGAAGTACAAGGGCTCGTAGCTACTCATCCCGGTAAAGAAACCAAGGTAAAGGAAATTGAGAAGGATGACATCTTCAAGCTGTATTCAACGATGGCGGCTCTTCAGGCTCTGGCAGCTGAAGTTACCGCAAAAGTGATTGTTCCGGAACAAATCGAGCAGCTGAGAGCGATTAATCTGGAATTTGCAAGTGCCATTAATAGCGGTCAAGCTTACCAGGCCATGGAGGCAGATGAACAGTTCCACAATCTGATTATGGAGCTTTCTGATAATCCTTATGCCGCTTCATTCAGCGCATCCCTTCAGATTCATATCCGGCGCTTTAAATACGTGTTCTTGAAGCAGCCGATTAATGCAACACAAGCTTCAGTCGATGAGCATGATTTAATTATTGCAGCTTTCGAGAAGAATGATGGTGACGGCGCTCAGGCAATGATGAAGCAAAATTTCATCCGTCCGATGCAGGAGCTGCACGAATTACTTTAAAACAGACAGGAGCGGGGACAAATGGCAAACGGGAAAGATCTGCGTATTCGCAGCAAGGTCATTAGCGAGGGTGTCAACCGGGTACCGAACAGAGCGATGCTGCGCGCTGTTGGTTTTACAGATGAGGATTTCAAAAAGCCGATGATTGGCGTAGCCAGCACCTGGAGTGAGGTAACCCCATGCAATATGCATATCAATGAATTGGCGGTTCAAGCCAAGCAAGGGGTGCGTAACCATGGTGGGGCTCCGCTGATTTTCAATACGATTACAGTCTCAGACGGTATTTCAATGGGGCATGGAGGCATGCTGTTCTCACTGCCAAGCAGGGAAGCCATTGCGGATTCTATTGAGATTGTAACAGGAGCTGAGCGCTTTGACGGCCTGGTGGCCATCGGTGGCTGCGACAAAAACACGCCTGCCTGTCTGATGGCGATTGGGCGGCTGAATATCCCTTCCGTGTACGTATACGGCGGAACGATTCTGCCCGGAAAGCTTGACGGTAAAGACGTCGATATTGTAACGGCCTTCGAAGCGGTTGGTCAATATCACGAGGGCAAAATAACAGATGAACAGCTTCATAAGGTAGAGTGTAGCGTCTGCCCGGGTCCGGGCTCTTGCGGCGGCATGTACACCGCCAACACAATGGCCGCTGCGGCGGAAGCAATGGGCATGAGCCTTCCCGGTTCGTCCTCTACGCCAGCCGTTTCGCCTGATAAAGCGGCAGAATGTGCTGCGGCGGGCAGACAGGTCATAGCGCTGCTGGAACAGGAGATCTATCCGAAAGACATCATGACGAAAAAGGCGTTTGAAAACGCAATTACAGTTGTTATGGCTTTGGGAGGTTCAACCAATGCGTTCCTGCATTTGCTTGCGATTGCGCATTCAGTAGGCGTAGATTTAACCTTGGATGATTTTGAGCGGATACGCCTGCGTGTTCCCCATCTGGCAGATCTGAAGCCAAGCGGCCAATTTGTAATGCAGGATTTAAACGAAATTGGCGGTATTCCCGGCGTGATGAAATTATTGCTTGCTGAGGGGCTTCTTCACGGTGATTGCCTGACAGTCACAGGTAAGACGCTGGCGGAGAATCTGGCGGAAGCGGCACCGCTGAGCAACGATCAGGAGATTATTCGTCCATTGAAGAAGCCGCTGAAGCCTAACGGACCATTAGTTGTGCTTAGAGGTAACCTGGCCCCTGAAGGCGCCGTAGCCAAAATGTCAGGCATGAAGAAGCTTCGGTTTGCCGGACCAACAAAGGTGTATGACAGTGAGGAGGCCGCAACGGAAGCCATTTTGAGGAATGAGATCCAAAAAGGAGATGTATTGGTTATCCGTTATTGTGGCCCCAAGGGCGGCCCAGGCATGCCGGAGATGCTGTCTGTTACCGCGTTAATTGTAGGTAAGGGTCTTGGCGGGGAAGTTGCCCTAATTACGGATGGAAGGTTCTCAGGAGGCTCGCATGGATTCGTAGTCGGCCATGTATCACCTGAAGCGCAGGTAGGCGGACCGATTGCGTTGCTGAGAAACGGAGACATGATCACCATCGACAGCGAAACGCAGCAGATTATGTTTGATGTGACAGAAGAGGAACTGGCTGCCAGGGCTCAAGCATGGGTACAGCCTCCGCTAAAAGTAAAATCAGGCGTGCTGGCCAAGTATGCAAAATTAGTTTCCTCTGCATCTAAAGGTGCAGTGACTGATATTTTATAATATTGCCGCCGGAGCCTGCCCACAGTATCATATAGACTAGAACATCGGTCAGAGCGATCAGGAGGGAGGGATGTAAGCATGCCTGACGTTACGTTTTACCGGGATGCAGCGCTGCCCTTTCTTGAGGGGAAGTACTGTACAGCGGATGACCTGGCCTACCATAGGCATTTTCACGAAGAATATTCGGTCGGGCTCATAGATGCAGGCCACACGAACGCCTGGTGCGACGGCGAACAGATTCAGGTGGAAGCGGGGAAAATGATCAGTTTTCCGCCGATGATGCTGCATGCCTGCCATCCGGAGCCGGACGTGGAATGGCGGTATAAGATGTTGTTTGTCCGCCCCGACTGGCTGCACAAGCTTGAACCGGGGGAGCTTAACCGGCTGCACATCCCGTTCTTGCTGGGCGGAGGCAAGAATGAAGCGTGCCGCAAACGATTCAATCACACGGTGGGCATGCTCGCAGCCGGCGGTACTCCGCTTGAAACCGAGACGGCTCTCATTGAACTGGTTCAAGCTTTGGTAGCTCCTAATGAGGATGACCTGGGGCACGCAAGCTCACCAGGTGTTCAGGAGCACAAATATGTGAAGCGGATCAAAGACTACTTACAGGCGAATTTTACCGGGCAGGTCACGCTTGAGCAATTGGAACAGGAAGCCGGAATCAGCCGCTTTCATCTGATCCGGCTCTTCAAGAAAGGGAGCCATCTGCCCCCTCATGCCTATCAAAACCTGCTGCGCATCAATCATGCCAAAATCCAGCTCGCGAAGCAGCGTCCGATCGTTGATATCGCGGCGGAGACCGGTTATTATGACCAAAGCCATTTTACCAAGGCTTTCTCGAAAATTGTAGGGACAACGCCCCGGCAATATGCGATGTCGATTTAGAAGAGCAATTTTTTACAAGATTACATCCCTCTGCGCAAGTACACTTGAACTACTTGTTAAAGGGGGAATCGTAATATGCATGATAACAAAGACTGGGAACAGCAAGCTGCAGACGCATTAAAGTCGGTCGCCAGACGGATGGATATCAAGGCTTATGTGGAGGAATCGCCATTGCTGTACGGCCTACTGAAAAAGGCTGCTTCACAGTATGTAACAGGCGAATCCCGCAATGACGGGCTTGAAGCGGGACAGAGGCTTACAGCCAAAGGTTATGCCGTTTCGCTAGAGTACATTGGCGAGAATACGGTAAATGCCGAAGAATGCGAGGCGGCTGCTCTGGAATTCACAGCGCTAATCGATGATCTTGGTGAACAGGGGGCACCCGCCCGCGTATCCTTCGATTTGTCCCATATCGGACTCATGCTGGAACCCGAGCTCGCTTATACGAACTTAGCCAAATTAGCGGAACGGGCGCTGGGAACAGAACTGGAGCTGTTCATCAGCATGGAAGAGTCCGCTAAGACAGAGCAGATCCTTGAGGTATACAAGCGGGCCGCGTCCAGGTATCCGAATATCGGCATTACACTGCAGGCGCATTTACATCGGACGCCGGATGATTTGGCCGCGCTGTCCGCTTCGCCAGGCCGGATACGAATCGTGAAAGGCGCCTACCAGGAGCCGGGTGAAGTCGCGATATCCCGATCCGAATCGCTGAATGAGCGATATTTGCAGCTAGTGGAACAGGCGCTTGGAGACGGACACCGGGTTTCAGTGGCTACGCATGATGAATTTATCATAGAGGAAGCGATACAGCGGGGTCTATTGACGGCAGGTGGCGCGAGGCTGGAGATGCTGTACGGCATCCGCCCGGAGCTGGGCAGCAGGCTGAAATCAGCCGGTTATCCGGTTCAGATCTATCTGACCTATGGCCAGGAGTGGTACTTGTACTTATGCCACCGGATCGCCGAATATCCGCCGAATCTGTACCGTGCAATTGCGAATATGGCCGCTTCGCAGGGCGTTGAGCCTGTGGAAGCATATGACTGAACCAATTGGAAACGTTAGTTGAATAAACACAACTTGGCAGCCGGTGAATAGTCCGGCTGCTTTTTTTGTCGTTCCCGGCCAAGTGGTCAAGAAATTCACCTAAAAGGTCATGCAAATGCCCTTAAAGCCAATGCCGGACGGCAGGTACAATGAGAATGTCACAACGGATAAGACATTATGACTAAGGGTAAAGGAGGTAGCCTATGGATTCAGATTTGGCAGCGGCGGATCGGCAGCCCGAGAACCATCCCCTTCGTACGGTAAAATGGGAGCGGTTTCAGGCCCTGAAAAAGTATTGGGACTTATACCTGATTATGCTGCCGGGACTCGCGTATTTTATCATTTTTAAGTATGTGCCGATGGGGGGCATCATCGTTGCCTTTCAGGATTTTAGCGCCTTTGCCGGCATCCGCGGCAGCGAATGGGTGGGACTTGCGCATTTTAAAAATATGTTTATGGACAGCGAGTTTTACACAGTATTCAAAAATACGCTGCTGATCAGCTTATACAAGCTGATCTGGGGATTTCCGGGTCCGATCATCCTGGCCTTAATGCTGAATGAAGTCCGGCACATGCTGTATAAGCGCGGGGTCCAGACGCTTGTCTATTTACCGCATTTTCTGTCCTGGGTCATCATCGGAGGCATTCTGATCAACGTGCTGTCCCCGGCAACGGGGATCGTCAATCAGTTTCTGGGCATGCTCGGTCTGGAGCCGATCTTCTTCCTGGGCAGTCAGGAATGGTTCAGAACGGTGCTGGTGGTCAGCGACATCTGGAAAGAAGCGGGATGGGGGGCCATCATCTATCTGGCTGCGCTGGCATCGATCGATCCGCAGATCTACGAGGCCGCTGTCGTAGACGGCGCGGGCAAATGGAAGCAGCTGCTCCACGTTACCCTGCCATCATTGCTCGGGACCATCGTGATCCTGTTCGTACTGCGCCTGGGGAGCGTTCTGGATGTCGGCTTCGAGCAGATCTTTGTGCTCTACAATCCGCTGGTATACAATGTGGCCGATGTGATCGAGACTTATGTCTACCGGACCGGAATCACGCAGGGTCAATTCAGCTTTACAACCGCTGTCGGGTTGTTCAAATCGGTTATCAGTCTGATATTAGTCGTCCTCGCCAACAAAGCCGCCAGAAAGCTTGGCCAGAACAGCTTATGGTAGAGGGGGTGAATCTATGAGGCTTACTAGGGGAGAACGTCTGGCATCGAGGCTTAATTACCTGATCCTGGGTTTCATTGCTTTGCTTGCGCTTTTGCCATTCCTGCATATCGTGGCCCAGTCTTTCAGCAGTCATCAGGCGATAACATCGGGCAGGGTGACATTATGGCCGGTGGATTTCAGTTTTGAGGCGTATATGAAGGTACTGCGCGAGCACGCCTTTGTGAATGCCTTCAAGGTCAGTTTGCTGCGCACGGCCATCGGCACGCTGGTGAATGTGGTGATCACTTGTATGCTGGCCTATCCGCTGTCCAAGGTTTATATTAAAGGACGATCCGCCATCATGTTCCTGATTGTGTTCACGATGCTGTTTAACGGGGGCATGATTCCAACCTTTCTGGTCGTGAAAGCGACCGGGCTGCTGAATTCCTTCTGGGTCTATATCATTCCTGGAGCGGTTAGTGCGTTCAATGTTATTATTATGAAAAATTTCTTTCAAGGCGTGCCGCCCGAACTGGAGGAATCCGCCAAGATTGACGGCTCCTCCAATATCGGAACGCTCGTCCGGATCGTCGTTCCGTTATCCATGCCGGTCATTGCAACGATTACCTTGTTCCATGCGGTCGGACATTGGAATGCCTTCTTTGACACCGTCCTGTATGTGACGGACCGGAATCTCTTCCCGCTGCAGGTGTATCTGCGTGAGCTGATCATGTTCAATCAATCGAACATCAGCAATAACAACGGGTACGCCGCCAATATCGACAGCACCCTGCTGGCCTTGGAGTCCTTGAAGGCTGCGGCGCTGATTGCCAGCACAGTTCCAATCCTGCTCGTGTACCCGTTTCTGCAGAAGCATTTTGTCAAAGGGATTACGCTTGGATCCGTAAAAGGCTAGAACTGTATGTAACATGAAAAAAGAGAGGGGATTGTCATATGAAAGTCTCAATCTTGGTAAAAAGATGCGTATCCATTCTGGCGGTGACCTCCATGCTGCTGGTGTCCGCGTGTTCATCCGGTACGAAGGAAGCAGGAGGCGAAGGGAAGGAACAACGCCAGGCCATTGATATCGTATTAAGCAATGCCGGACGGAAGTTCCCGCCGGGGATGGACGAGAACAATAATCCTTATATTGATTACATCCGCGAGAACACGGGACTGGACATCAAGCTGATCACGCCTCCTGCGGACGGTTACGGGGATGCCCTGAACGTGATTATGGCCTCCGATGATCTGCCGGATATGCTCCTGTCCTATGATGCCAATTGGTTCGAAAGCTATGTCCGGCAGAAGGCCCTTACCCCTCTGAATGATCTAATCGACGAATACGGACCGAATCTGAAGAAAAGTATCCCGGAGGAAGCCTGGAAGGTCGTCACTGTGGACGGAAAGATCTATGCGATTCCCAGCCTGAACCCGATCCCGGGCAATGAAATCATGTTTGCACGCAAGGATTGGCTGGACCGTCTGGGGCTCAAGCCGCCGGTAACGCTGGAAGAATACAAAGAGGTGATTCGTGCTTTTGCACAGGATGATCCGGACGGAAACGGCAAAGACGATACGTTTGGCCTGATCCTGCAGGAAAACCTCGGCAGAGTAGCTCCGTTTATCGGGGCATGGGGAATCCAGCGGGGCCAATGGACTGAACGGGACGGGCAATTGGTGAATTCCAGCACACTGCCGGAAATGAAGGAAGCACTAAGCTATCTTGCAGATCTCTATAAGGAAAAGCTGATTGATCCCGAGTGGGCTTTAAATAAGATGGCTAATGTTGACGAGAAAGTCGCCAGCGGCAAAGTGGGCCTGTTCTCCGGGAACTGGTATGATACCCGCGGCCCGATCCTGACCAACCAGAAGAATGATCCCAATGCAGAGTGGATTACCCTCGAATATCCAACCGGACCTGACGGGAAGCAGGGAACCTGGGGCAACAGCTATGTTGCCGGGTTTAATGTGATTCCGGTTACGAGCAAACATCCGGAGGCTGTCATTAAGATGATGGATTTCATGATCGGAGACGGATACCGCACACTCATGCTCGGATTTGAGGGCGAGGTATGGAATATGGAGGACGGGAAGGTGGTTACGAACTTTGATGAGCACAACAAGCATATTTACCGGCTAACGCTCGGCGAAGCGATTGTGCCGTTCAATTCTGAAGTATCCAGAGAACGTCTGGACTCGCTCGGGATGGAGTTTAAGCTGAATGAGATTGTCGACAAGGTTAACGAGGTTGCCATCCGTAATCAATATCTGGGCGTACCGACGCCTGGAATGGGTAAATACGGGCCGAAGCTGTCCAAAATGGAGGTCGAAGCATTCACGAAAATCATCATAGGCCAGCAGCCGGTAGACAGCTTTGATCAATTTGTTGAAGACTGGAAGAAAAACGGCGGCGAGGAAATGACGAAGGAAGTCAACGGGCAATGAACAGGACGGATAACGGGGTCTAAGCTATAATGAAGGCATGCAGAATCGTGGGGGAATCGTATGAAGTGGCTGACGCAATTCCGCAATGTCTTGAAGCAGTCGATTCAGTTTAGGCTTACCTGTTATTTTCTGCTCATCCTGCTGCCGCTGGTGGCGTTCAGTATGTTTGCCAATGTAAAGTCTCAGCGGATTCTGGAGCAGGAGCTTGGCGAGCGCACGCTCAGTGCCATGAGCTCCGCAGTGGAGTTTGTTGACTTGACAATTAAGAGCATCCATAATCTGTCCACCCTAATCGCCACCGATACCAATCTATCCGCCCTGCTGTCTCATCAGGAGAAGACCCTGACCTCCGGGGCGATTATGGACTTCACTCGTGTCATGAAAGAGATTACGAATATAACCATGGTCAATGAATATTTAAGCGACACCATGATTTATCATCGTCCTTCCAACTCGCTGGTCACAACCAAGCTCGGGCTGCTGCACCGTGAATCCCAAGGCTCTGAGCCATGGTACGATAAGGCTGTGAAGGCAAATGGCGCAAGCATATACTACTTATCAGAACGCCATGAAGAGAATTTGTCCGGACTCCCGGATCCCATCTATAACCGGAATCAGCTTATTATGATGAGACTTATGGATTTCTATCGCGGCGAACAAGGCGAAAATGTCCTCATGCTGTCCATTTCGAAGAATCAGCTGCTCCGCTCGTTGTCCCATTTGCTGGCGAACAGCAGCTCCAAGGTCTATCTGTTTGATGCCCGGGAGCGGTTGATCGTAACGAATGCGTCTTCAGAAACGTTGTCTTTTGAATGGAAGGACGTCCAGCCAGGCAGTGTTTTGGTCCGGGAGACCCCGGAAACGGATGAGAAGCATTTGATTCTGCGGGTGACTTCTCCCCGAAGCGGATGGTCGCTGCTGCTGATCCAGCCCGAGCGTGAGATTTACAATAAGTCGAGGCCGCTGCAAATTTTTGCGTACTGCATTATTGCACTCAGTGTCGTGCTTGCCGTCTGGATTGCCTGGTTTATCTACAGCGGAATTGCCTCTCCGATATCAAGACTGGTGTCCGGCATGCGGCAGCTGCGTAAAGGTAATCTGAATATCAGGCTGGAGAACGGGCGGCAGGACGAGTTGGGGTATTTAACGGAGGCTTTCAACGAAACGGCGAGCCAGCAGCGTCATCTGATCAAGGATATCTATGAGCAACAGCTCAGAATGACCAAGACGGAGCTCAAATTTCTGCAGGCTCAGATTAATCCCCACTTCTTGTACAACACGCTGGATTCGATTTATTGGACGGCCAAAAATTATGAAGCGGAAGAGATCAGTACGATGGTGCTCAACTTGTCGAACTTCTTCAGGCTAAGCTTGAGCAAAGGGCAGGAGTCGTTTACGGTGGAGGAAACATTCAAGCACCTTCAATACTATATTCGAATTCAGCAAATCCGTTTTGCCGAGCGGTTTACGGTGGAGTACTGTGCTTCCGGGGATAGCCACCATTTGCATATTCTGAAGCTGCTGCTTCAGCCGCTGGTTGAGAATGCCATATTGCATGGCTTGGAGAAACGTAAAAAAGGCGGAGCATTAAGCATTCGCACCGATGTGTCTAATGACCGGCTAATCATCCAGGTAACCGATAATGGAAGAGGGATTCCAGGGCCAAGGCTTGTGCGGATTCAACAGGCCCTGGCAAGAATTAGGTTTGGGGATTACACGACACCCCCCGAAAAGAACTCCGAGTTTTTTGCGCTGCTCAATGTCCAGGCTCGAATCGCCATTTACTATGGGGAGACGGCGGAATTGAAGATCGTTAGCGGGGAAGGGAGCGGAACGGCGGCGATCATCGATTTACCGGCAGACCGCTGCCGGGAGGAGAGAGGGGAACCGGAACATGAATCTCATGATTGTTGAAGATGAAATTCGAATTCTGAATAGCCTGGCCAATAATATACCGTGGAATGAGCATGGCATCGAAGTGGTGGCGCTTGCCGAGAACGGCTTGGAAGCGCTGTCCATGATCGGGCGCAGGAAGCCGGATATCGTGCTGCTCGATATCGAAATGCCGGAGATGGACGGGTTGTCCTTGGTGAAGACGGTGCTGCAGCAGGAATCACACATGAAATTCGTGATTTTAAGCGGCCATGACGATTTCCCGTATGCGCAGGCCGCTGTGGGGCTTGGCGTAATGAAGTACTTGCTGAAGCCGGCCGGAGACGATGAAATTTTGAATGCTATTCTTGCGGCTGCGGAAGAGATTCGAGCTGAACTGCTGGAAAAGCACAGCATGATTGAGCTGGAGCGGAAATGGCAGGATCGCCTGCCTCAGCTCCAGGATGATTTTTATAGAAGCTGGTTACAGGGCCGGTATGCGGACTGGGAGCTCAAGAAGCATATGGAGGAGCTGAATCTGGAGCTTGCCCACTATACTTCGTTTGCTGTAGCCGTATGTGAAATCGATCCGATTCACGAGCAAGGAGAACGGTTTACCTCTTCGGATCAGGCGTTGCTGCAGTTTTCGCTGGAATGCATAGCGGCTGAATGTTTACAGCATGAAAGCTGCCGGGTCTTTAATGATGCGGACGGAGCAACCGTGCTGCTCTTTTTGGGAAGACCGGAAGAACCGGTTCCAGATATCATCCAGCGGATCAATGTTCACGTTCCCCGTCTCTTCAATATTGTTAAAGAGTGTCTGAAGCTTACCGCCAGCGCCGGACTCGGGACCCCAGGCTCGTGGGAGCATGTATCGCTGTCCTACCGGCAGGCACGCCGTGCGCTGCAGGAGCGGGCCATTTACGGAAATGAGGTGTTCGTTCCTTACCTGGACGTAACCAACAAGGAGCAGCCGTTTCATTATGACGCTGAGTTCGAAAAACAGCTGGAGATTGCGGTTCATACGGATCACGCGGCAGCGGTTGCTGAGCTGATGGACTGCTATTTCAAGGACGTATACTCCCAAGCGGTCTCAACTCAAAAGGTATACGAGCATTTGCTGTATTTGAGCAGCTTATTTACACGTATTATTCAGTCGCGGGGCTGGTCGATGCAGGAGGTGCTGCAAGAGGATTATTCGATGTTTCTGTCCTTTGAATCCCTGCTCTCCAAAGAGCAAATCGTGGAATGGTCCAAAAGAGTGGCCAGCCGCATTACCCAATACCGGGAACGGGAGCGAAAGCATTCAAGCCATCGGCTCGTTAAACAAATGATCGAGGCCGTGGAGGAAATGCTGGGGAAAGAAGAGCTGACCTTGCACACGCTGGCCGAAAGATTATATGTCAATCCCTCTTACCTTAGCCGGCTCTTTAAGCGGGAGGAAGGGAAATCCATTTCGGAATATCTCCTGAAGCGGAGTATGGAGCATGCCAAAGAGCTCTTATACAGCGGAGTTAAGGTATATGATGCAGCAGAAGCGGCAGGATATCGTGATGTCAGCTATTTTGCCAGAGTATTTCGTAAATATTGGGGCGTAGCCCCGAGTGAATTAAAGAAACAAGAGCGTTCGGTCTCACCGCGTTCGATGTAAGTTAAAGCTGCAATGGAAGAAATCTGGTGGAGGTGGTCAGAATGACCGATATGGCACAAACCGTTAAAATACCCGAGCGCGATATTCCTGTCTACACGGAAGTGGATGTTGTCGTTGCCGGAGGCGGACCGTCAGGAGTAGCGGCAGCGCTCGCAGCGGCAAGAAACGGGGCATCCGTATTGCTGATAGAGCAAAGAGGATATCTGGGCGGCATGGCGACGGTCTCTCAGGTTCCTGCATTTTGCCCGTATACCGATCAGATCAAGCCGGTAATCCGCGGAATTGGGCTGGAAATTCTGCTTGCTATGAAGAGCAGGATGGAGGAGACGTTTCAGGAGGCATGGAAGGATCGGCTGGATTGGGTGCCGATTGATGCGGAAATTCTAAAGCGCATATTGGACGAGAAGATGATGGAGGCTGGCGTTAAAGTGCTGTATCATACCTTCGTCAGTCAAGTTCTTGGGCAGGACGGCATCATTGAAGCGGCGATCATTAACAACAAGACCGGAACTCAGGCGGTAAAAGGGAAAATATACATTGATGCAACAAGCGATGCGGATCTCACCTATCTTGCGGGCGGGCAGCTCGCCAAAGGCGGAGATGATGGAGAGCTGCAGCCGGGGACGATGTGCTTCGTCCTGAATAACCTGGACCGGAACAAATTTCGCTCAAGTGCTGAGACGCACGGCCACGATCTGAAACATGCGATCAACAAGGCGAAGCTTGAAGGGCGATTACGCGTCGCCAGAGATTGGGCCGGTATTTCCTGGCTAAACGATCATACGGCAGGGTTCAATTTCGGGCATGTATTCGGGATTGATGGTTCAAATACGGATGATCTGACCCGCGGAGCCATCGAAGGCCGCGCGCTTGTTGAACACATTACCGGTTGGCTGCGGGAAGCGATTCCCGGATTCGAGAACGCTTTCCTGACGTTGACGGGCGAACAGATCGGCATTCGGGAAACCCGCCGGATCGTCGGCGATTATATCGTCACCGCCGATGATTTTCTGGCCTGCCGTTCGTTCCCGGACGACATTGCCCGCAATGCCTACTTTATTGACATTCATATGGCAAAGCCTACGAGCGGCATGACGATGGTACGTCTATCGCCTGGAGAGTCCCACGGCATTCCTTATCGCGCCTTGCTTCCGGTCGGTATTCAGAACGTAATCGTAGCCGGCAGAGCGATATCAACCGATAGAGCGGCCCAAGGCTCCACCCGGGTCATGCCGAATTGCTTTGCCATGGGCGAAGCCTCCGGTACGGCTGCGGCAATTCTGACTGAGAAAGGCACACGGGAAACGCGCAGTATCGACATTACGGACCTGCAACGCAGACTTGTCCGCCAAGGCGCATGGTTAGGAGAACAGATCAATGAGCGATATTAGGAACTAAAAAGGCTGAGCCCAAAGTCATATTCTTGACTTAGGCTCAGCCTTTTCAAGCTGTTGCAAGCCCGTTCATCCGGGCAGTTATTTACACGCGTTGTGTCTATTCGGATTCAGAATGAGGAAATCCTCTGGAAGCTCGAACAGTTTGGCCATCAGTTCATCCATACCGGACTCCAGCTTGAACTCCATTTCCTCCCGGTACAGCGGAACCAGGAAATAGACCTGAACCTGATTGCCATCTTTCGCATGGACGGTGCTGACCTCCTCCGGCAGAGCATACAGGATCACGCCGGACAGCTCCGTGTTAGCCGCATATGGCTCGTAATCCTCCGTGTTGGGGATCGTATGGCCGTAGCCAAGCCATGTCTGATACATATGCGGGAACCGGGCAAGCATCTTCATCATCCGGATGGGCCAGTAGTTCTCCTCTGCTTCGAAATCCTCCTGCGTAAGCGGCCAGTCCGCCGGTAAAAACATCATCAGCTCCGCGCGTTCCAGATGCTTATACTCTTCACGGATCTCCTGTGGGAGTGTCAGCGGCAAATCGCTCATCCCATTGGTGTACAGCACACGGTATGGCTCATCGGGTGTAGCTTCCATAATATTCACATCAATATGTACGATGTCTGAGATCAGTTCATGGAACACGCCAGTTTCCCGGTTCGGGAAGACCCGATTGAAATGTTCGTTTAAATCTTCCATGTACAAAATATTGGCGGGAGGCGTAACCTGCTGCTCATCCGAAGCGTCATAACCATAAATGGTGGTACCGTCTTCCGATTTGCCCATTTCCTTGCCGCCAAACAGTTTTTTGAAAAAGTTCATGTCTTTGCGCTCCTCTGTGTGGGTTTATATTAAAGTACGAAATGAAGTATTTGAAACCTCACTTGGAAGTATAACAAAAGACATAGTCCCGGATCGATGGGTCTATCGATTCCAATTACATTGGATAACCATGCAACCATCCATTTTTCTTTATTCATGTGTATAATTATCTAGCAGCTTTCGATAAATCAAATTTTTTTAAAGAATAGGAGCAGGTATGAACTATGTCATTTTTGATCTGGAAGCCACCTGTTGGGATAATGACCGCAAAAGGCAAAACGAAATTATTGAGATCGGAGCCGTAAAGCTCAATGAAAGGCTAAAGACTGTGAGTGAGTTCCAAATTTTTGTCAAGCCTGCATTAAGCCCGCAGCTTTCTGATTTTTGTAAGCGGCTTACCTCCATCTCTCAGGCGGATGTGGATGCTGCAATGTATTTTCCCCAGGCAATAAGTCAATTTCAAGAGTGGATAGGCAATGAACCTCATGTCCTCTGCTCCTGGGGGTTTTATGATAAAAACCAGCTGCAGAAGGATTGCGCACTACATCAAATCGCTAGTGAATGGACGGATAACCATATCAGTCTAAAGCATCAGCACGGGAGAATGATTGGCAAGGAGAGGGGAGTAGGCATGGAAAGAGCCTTGACTATGCTTAAACTGCCGCTTGAAGGTACTCACCATAGAGGTATCGACGATGCCAAGAACATTGCGAAAATATTCGTTAAGATTTTTGACCAATTGGAGTTTTGATAAACGAGCACAAATGATGGCGGCTTATTCTTCTTTGTACCAATCTGAAGGAAAAGGTGCTGTCCTCTAAGTAAAGAGTGCAGCACCTTTTCAACTTAACTCGTATTACGCAAATCATCCTTAAAGCTTTCTCAATTCCTGCAGAATATCGTCTGGATCGAACCGCTGCATAAAATCAGGATTGACATAGGCGGAACGAATAATACCGGATTCATCGATCATGAAGGTGGAAGGGATCGGCAGAACCCAACGGTCCATCGCGTTGTATTCCGCCAGGTCCATACCTGCTTGTTCCATAATGTTCTGGATGTAGTCCGGAACGTCGTAAAGAATATTATAGAAGGCTGCCACGAGACCATTGGTGTCGCTAAGCACCTCGAAGGACAACCCCTCTTTCTCTTGCTGGGAAAGCGTGTTGTCGGGGCTTTGCGGGCTGATTGCGATCAGTTGACCCCCAAGGGCCACAATATCCGGAAGAAGCTTCTGATAGCTCTTAAGTTGAGTGTTGCAGAACGGGCACCATCCGCCTCGGTAGAAAGTGAGTACTACAGGTCCTTTGGACAATTTATCATAAAGGTTAACCGTTTCTCCCAAAGCATTTTTGAGCGTGAAGTCCTTGGCTTTCTGCCCCTCTTGCCGGCCGTAAGTTATGCCGGACTCCTGTTGCTCCTTGATTTGTCGGAACATCTTCGCTTGAATCTCCAAAGGGGTGTGCACTATAAATTCCTGTTTTGCTGTGGATAAAGCTTGAGCTAGTGACATGTTTTGATTCTCCTTTTTCATTCAATATCCTCAGGATCAATCACGATAGAGGTGCGAGTCTGTCCAGCAGCGGACCTGTTACGAAGCTGAACATATTCGGATCGCTGTAGGCCCGCGTCGAAAGCATAGCTCCGTGAACTGTCGCAATGAATGCTTCGGCTTCGGCATGGGGAGTATCGCTAAGTTGAAGCTGCCCAAGCCTCGATCCGCGATCCAGTACGGATGTCAACCATGTGGACAGGTAGCTGAAATGAGCCCGAACTTCCATCGCAACCTCTTCGGGCAGGGCGGGCAGTTGACTTGCCAATAGCGCACAGACACATATCGGAGCGCTAGCGTCCGCGATGCAGGCCTCCCAATAGCCAATGTAGGACCGAAGCTGTTCAAGAGCATCGGATACATTGAGCTCTATGTGATTCAGCCCTGCTTCAGCTTCTTCCCGGTATCGCGCAACCAGTGTGCGAACCAGATCGACCTTACTTGGAAAATGGTGATGGATGCTCGCCTTACGAATCCCCACCACATTAGCGATGTCGGCATAGCTGAAACCGTTATAGCCACCAGTGATGATCAAAGAACGGGCACAAGTCAGAATGTCATCAGAGGTCTTATTGAAAAGAGAGACGACACGATAAATAAGCGAATCAAACAAACGCGTATATTAGCAACGTTGGCATCGGCGGGTATAATTTCGCAAGACCTATCCGAAAATAGGTAAGTGAATAGAAATGAGCTCAGGACCCCGGTGAAGCTGGGGTCTTCTATCTGTTGCGCGGCTTGATTGGCCCGCCAAATCGCAGATCAAATCACAGGGGCTGAAATTTCTTGTGGGCAAATCAAACTTTTTGAACAACTCGCCCGTCTTGCTTCCGTAAGACAATTGCAATTGATGGTTACCCGCGCGGGCCCAAAGGAGTGTCTGATTAAATGAGAGTCGGCCGGAAGCAGGAAAAGCTTCTTATCCAATGCATCACCGAAAACCAGGAAAGGGCGTATCGACTGGCTTACAGCTATGTCCGCAACAAAGAGGATGCCCTCGACATCGTGCAGGATGCCATCCACAAAGCATTCATGTACATTGAAAGCTTGAAGAATACGAGTTCACTAAAAAGCTGGTTTTTCCGGATCGTTGTGACCACGTCCCTAGATTTCATACGAAAACAGAAAAAGATCCAACTCATGGACGAAGAAACACTGGAGATCGTGCTGCCAAGCAGTCAAGACCGTTATGCCGACCTGGATTTGGCAAAATCACTGGATGAGCTGCCGGAAAAATACCGCATTCTGATTATTCTCCGATTTTTTGAAGATATGAAGATCGAAGAAATTGCCGAAGTGCTTGACGAGAAGCTCAGTACCGTGAAAACAAGGCTCTATCAAGGGCTGCAGAAGCTTCGGCTGAACATGAGCGAAGAAGGCTAATAGGAGGAGTGATGATAATGCATGACAAGCTGAATCGGATGAAGCAGGAGTATGAGTCCATTCCTATTCCCGATGAATTAGATAAGATGGTGAACAGAACGATCGCCTCCAGGCGAACAAAAATAAAGGCCATGCCCTGGTTAGCTGGCGCTGCGGCTGCCTGCATCCTGCTGTTTGTCAGCGTAAACGCCAGCCCAGCCTTCGCCAAGGCGATGTCTGAGATGCCGGTGCTCGGGCAGATTGTGAAGGTGATCACCATTCAGGAATATACCGAACAGAATGAAAAGACCGATGTACATCTTAAAACGCCCGGCATTGCCGGAACCGGTGATCCTGAACTGGAACATTCCCTAAATACCAAGTATTTGGAGGAAAATAAGAAGCTGTATGAGGGCTTCAAGGATGAGGTGGCCCAGTTGGAAAAAAGCGGGGGAGGACATCTCAGCCTGGAAAGCGGTTATGAAGTCGTCACCGATACGTACCGGCTGCTGACCCTCTCGCGCTATGTCGTCGAATCAGCCGGATCCGCCGCCGAATTCCGCAAATACGATACGATTGATAAAATCAACCATATTGTCATCACGCTGCCAAGCCTCTTCAGCGATGACCACTATATTCAAGTGATCAGCGACAATATTAAGGAGCAAATGCGCCAGCAGATGAAGGATGACCCAAGCAAGATGTACTGGGTTGAGCAGTCCGGGATTGAGCCGGATATACCGGAGGAGGAGCTGTTCCGCAGCATCACGAAGGACCAGAATTTTTATATTAATCAGGACGGCAAGCTGGTCATCAGCTTCGATGAATATGATGTAGCTCCTGGATACATGGGCGTTGTCGAGTTTACGATTCCGACGGAGGCGATTCAGGACTTGCTTGTCAGCAACAAGTATGTCCAATAAGAGCCGTTTGCACCGCGCAATGGCTTCTCAATTACAGCAGCAAAAGACCGCCCGCAATCATTTGCGTCGGCGGTCTTTTTTTCTCTACAAATCAAACTTTTCGAACAACTCGCCCGTCTTGCTACCGTAGCTAGCATAACTTCATTACGAGAGGATAGGACGTGGAGAGGCTTGAAATTACATCATGAATTAACACAAGTGAACGGAAGTACAATTCGCGCTGAAATTCACAAACGAAGAAGAAAAATTCGTTATGGAAAGTTAAGTTTGGTACTTATGGTTTTGATTCTCCTGGTCATGGGGATTACGTATGCATTAAGCAATATGACATATTGGATAAAGACGATGGTTGCACCTCCGCCCATTTCTATGATTAAAGAGCCTGTTCAACTAAAAACCATTCAGGGTTCGCTAGACTCAAAAGAACAGCCGACGAGATTTTTGGGTCAAGTCAGCAAAGTGGCATATATTACCTTTGATGATGGCCCTAGCAAATACACGGGGCAGCTGCTGGATATTATGAACCAGTATGATGCTAAAGCTACTTTTTTTATGATTGGAGAGAATCTGGATGACTACCCGGAAGCGGTGAAGCGTTTGGTGCACGAAGGCAGTTATCCCGGGCTGCATAGTATGACGCATAGTTATAAAAAGTTATATAAGAGCGGAAACTCAGACAACTTTTTGAATGAGTTTAAAGAAGTACAGAATAAGGTCGCGGCTTTGATTGGGTTTAAGCCACATTTGATCCGTGCACCTTATGGAAGCAGCCCGCAGATTGGTGAGGCTTTTAGAGGGGATATCGCGGCAGCAGGGTTTAAAATGTGGGACTGGACTACGGACTCACTTGACTGGAAACTTCCCGGTCAGCCCAATAAAATTATATCCCGGATACACAGAGGCGTACACCGGGATATAGAAGTTATTCTGATGCATGAACGGAAACAGACTGTAGAAGCTCTGCCACAGATTTTAAAGCTGCTGAAAGCAAAAGGCTATGAGTTTGAGGTTTACAATCCGAATGAGCATGTAGTAGTTAATTTCAGCCGAGATACTCGCTTGTAATTCAACTTAGATAAATTAACAGTAAAGAGGGAAGACCCGTGAAAATGATAAGTGCAAAACGGACACAGGCTGTCCTCATTACCGTATTACTCCTGCTGCTTAACGGATGTGGAGAGCCTCAGGAGCCTGCGGTTAATCAGATTAATCATCTGGCTCAAGATAGTCAGGAGATCGACAAAGCTCTGGAGTCCCTTACGAATCATGAACAAGAAGATATGAGATTATATCATGCTATTCTGAGTCAAGGGAAAGAGAAGAACAGTAACATTACAGGGTTCCTGGATCAAGCGGAAACTCATATTCAGGCGCGAAGAGCTATTCTTGAACAAATAGAACAAGCTAGTCAGAAGGCAGATGAACAAACGAAGTCACTTCAACAATCACTACTAAAGCTTTCGTTTGAAAAAGAAGAAACACTTTCCCGCGCAGGAGAAGCTCTCAAACAATATGAGTCAAGAAACCAAACCCTTCAGATGTTTGTTGAAGCTTACGGGCTGGGTTTGGATGCTGAAGAGCAGGTATATGGACTCATGAGAGGGCGTACTGAAACGGATCTTAAAGAAATCAAGCTTGCTATTCAGAAACGAAATGTTCTATATGGTAAATTGACTGGAATACAAGAAAAGTTCAACACACTGACCCAGACATTTAACAGTACTCAAGAGCAGCTTATTAACTAACAATCTCAAGCACGCTCTGTAAGAAACAATGCCTCAAACTTCGCTTTCCCGTGCTTGCCGCATGCGGATGGTCACTTGATCGGTCAGTTCCAGAATTATGTTACATTAATTAAATCCAAACCCCCGAGTTAGCTGTCTATATAACAGGAGGTGAACAACAATGATCGATGCACAGCAACAAATCAACGCCGCCCAAAACGGAGATCACGATGCCTTCGTTTCTCTTATAAAGGATCGGACGGATAAGCTGCACCGAGTGGCTCGCCATTATGTACGGGAGTCCAAAGATGCGGAGGATATCGTTCAGGATGCCTTGGTTAAGGCTTATGAGTCACTGCATACGCTGCAGCAAGCCGAAGCATTTGAGAGCTGGCTTACCAGAATTGTGGTGAACCGGGCGCTCAATCATTTGAAGAAGTCCAAGCGTGTTCACCTGATCGAAGACCCGCAGGCGCAAGAGTCATTGGTCGTTAATGATATCGATCAAACCCTGGATCTGGAGCGTGCATTGGCCAGTCTGAATCCGAAGCTGCGTCAGCTCCTGTTCTTAAAATATAAGAAGGACCTGACCCAGCAGCAAATCGCCCATCTTCTGGATATGCCATTAGGTACTGTAAAAACACAATTACGGAAGGGGCTGGAGCATTTGCGCAACGAGATGGCTCAAGATTTTCCCGAACGAGACCTGGATACATTACGCCTGCAGTTAAGACAACAGGCAGAGCACCAGTTTGCCGTTTCAGCGGATTATGACCTGATCGTCAATGACTATCAAGAGAACACCATGAGGGGAACAGGGAAGGGAGAAGCGGGATTCTTATGGGTTAAAACGGGGAGTGATGACGCCGTTTCTGCCACGCTCTCCAGGGACGGCAACTTGCTAGACTATGCCATTTCCTGGGCCTCATTGGACAACGGGACACGGCTATCTGAGGAGGAACTCAAACAGCAGGCAGAGCAATTCCTGGAAGATCATTATCCCGGCGCACTGCGTAATTTTCCGTATTGTGAAATGGAGTGGATGGAAGGGATGTTTGGGTACACACGACAGCAGAAGGCGATGGGGCTGCCGCTTCCTGAGACGGGATGCCTGATTATGGTTCACTCCAGCGGCCGTGTGGTCGGATTTAGGTACTACGGAACCGTTCCAGGGCCAGCACTCCCAACCATGATCACAGCAGAAGAGGAACAGATGACGTGTATAAAGGAGAATTTTTTGCTACATGTGGAATATTGCGTATTGGACAAAGCCGTGTACACGGATGGTGACGATCAGGTCCATCTTGTTTACGCCCCCCGAAGTAGAGGACTAATCTATACTGCATCATCACAGGAGGAGGTTCCGACAGCCTATAGGGCACAAGCTGTCCCCTCTGATCCAAGAACTCTGGACGAGTGGCCAGGTGAGCTCCCGCCCGCACGAAGCCTAGAAGAGTGGATTGGCGTAGACAACGAACAATTTCAGTTAGTACAAGACGACAATATTGGCTCGAACACCAAGTTGATGGTGTGGAAGCAACAGAATGAAGAGCGTCCAGCCAAGAATGACCGGTCTTGGAAGGCCTATTGGGCTGATCAGATGGAGGGAGCGGTCAAGGCCCGAGTAGACAGCCAAACCAGACAACTGATTGACTTTGTTTCGCATGGTAAGCTAGATCAACTAGCTCCATTAACCTGGGATCGGGATGCATGTATAGAAGTAGCTATGGACTATATCCGGGGATTAGCAGCCGAAATGTTGCCGTATCTCAAGCTTCTAACTGCAGAGACCGACGGCGAAGATCGTTTGGAAATCATTCGCTTTGGTGTATATGTTCAAGACGTATCTGTCAGGGATGAATGCTATCAACTTGCTGTTGACCGCTCTAATGGGAGGGTCATAAGTTTGATGTCCCCCTCCATTAGGCCAGAACAGTTAAAGAAGCTGGAGGCCGTGCCTTCATTTGATTCCCGGACAGCCATCCACCGATGGACGGCACAGACCAAGCTGCGTCTGCAATGGGAACGGATGCACAATGCTAGGGCGGAAGAGGCCCCGTATGAACTAGTGTATCGAATGATTGGTAACGAGCACGGGCGGACGCCCGAAGTGCTTGATGCGCATACGGGGAAGTTATACGAAAATACTTTTTACTGACAAACAAAAACATGGCAGCCGCATGGGCTGGTCTGGTGGGAAATAACAAAGTAATGGCGAGCATTGAGGGTTACGTAGTTTTATGATCTCTTAATTTAAGCGCTCCTTGGGCAATTGCAAGATAACGTTGAATTGATCACCATCAATTTCGATTTTAATTTCCCCGGCGTGTAGCTCAACGATGCTTTTCACAATGGACAACCCTAATCCTGAACCTTCTGTCTGGCGGGATTCATCTGCTCTTTTGAAACGTTCGAACAATTCTTCCGCAGCAAAATTAATCTCATAAGCAGCAGTGTTTTGAATTTTAAATAATACCAGATCATCGGACTCGTCCAAATAAATATAGATTCTGGTTCCTGGAAGTGAATATTTCTGCGCGTTGCCAATTAAATTCTCAAATACACGCCAAATTTTATTGCCGTCCAAATGGGCATGGATCGGAAATTTTGCGATTTTCTCCCGAATCACAGGCGACGCTTGCTCCCTGCTGATGGTGGACTCGGCAATGGCCTGTGCCAACAATGTCGCGACATCGACGTACTCAATATCCAGTTCTACTGTACCGCTTACCATCTTTGAGATTTCAAACAAGTCTTCAATCAACAGCTTCATACGTAGCGCCTTCCGCTCCAGTGTTTCAATATATGCTCGGGTTGCTTCCGTAGACAGATCTTCTTTTTTCAATAAATCGACATAGTTGATAATAGAAGTAAGCGGGGTCTTCAAATCATGCGATACATTGGTAATCAGCTCCGTTTTTAACCGTTCGCTCTTCATCTGATTCTCCAGCGCGCTTTGATACCCAACCTTCATATTGTTAATATAGCCAGCAAGCTGGGATAGAACATCCTTGCCGGTTCCCTGAATCGTATTCTGAATGTTTCCTTCGGCAATTTCTTTACTCCCTTTCATGATGGCCATGAAGCGTCCAAGCTTGGAAAGTAAATACGGGACCAAGAACAGCATATAAAGTAATACATAAAGTATGAACAAACCCTGATCGTATATGTTGTAATACAGCGGTGCCTGCCAAATACAAATTCCGGCTATCGCGGTTAGCAAAACTATCATGATGAGGCCAAACGTTAGTCTCCAGTTTTGCAAACTGGCTCTAAGGCCCGTTTTCCAGATTTGAAAATAATCCATCAGCAGATTGCCATGCCAAAAGGAACGCCTACTGAGGGGTTGCTTAAAATAAAAAAACAGTCTGCTTGCCAGTAAGCATAAAATTATAAAGGCAAGCAGTGCTTGAATGTAAATTGAAGCTAAATAGCCCAACGACCGGTATGAATACCCGTCTATGAATACTAGGCCCCATAAGATAACGGCAATAATAATGACAATAAGGTCGATTGGAACCTTCCGATCAGCTTTACTTTTTCTCAATTTTGTATCCAATTCCCCATACCACCTTTAAATATTTCGGGTCTTTGGGATTGATTTCTATTTTTTCGCGAATGTTCCTCACGTGTACAGCAACCGTGTTCTCTGAATTGAAGATCTGTTCATTCCACACGCGCTCATAAATCTCTTCGATCGAAAAAACTCTACCTTTATTCTCCATCAACAACTCCAAAATTTTGTATTCTTTCGGAGTTAATCTGACGTCCTCTCCATCTACCTCAACAGTCTTTGAGCTTTTGTTCAGTACGAGTCCTCTTACTTGAATAATCTCTTCCCCGTTGGGCTGGAAAGAACCTAAGTTCGTAAACCGCCGCAGTTGAGATCGGACTCTGGCGATTAACTCTAGAGGATTGAACGGCTTCGTAAGATAATCATCAGCCCCAACGTTGAGTCCCAAAATCTTGTCGTTATCTTCTGACTTGGCCGATAGCATAATGATCGGTATATTTTTGTCTTCACGAATTTTGAATGTCGTTTTGATTCCATCGAGCTGTGGCATCATGTTATCCATGATAATCAGATGAATGGTCTCTTGTTCAAGGATTTCCAGCGCCTCCAGCCCGTTAGACGCAGTTAATACATCCACATCTTCGCTTTTTAAGTAAATAACGAGTGCTTCCCGAATTTCCGGTTCATCGTCTACAACAAGAATGTTATTTATAGCCATTGTTTCTCACCTTCATTACGACATTTCTTATATTTACCAATCTGGAACTCAAGTATTCCATAAAGTCATGGCCGGGGGAAGCGCCTGCCAGCATCAACTCCTCCGGTGTTTCTTCCTGATCTGTGTAAAATCCATGCACACCGAAGCTGGATAGAATCTGCATAACCGGTTTGCTGTTGACGGTGTGAACATAACTTTTCACCCCAAACTTATTTAGTGCCGGGACTAAATTAGGGTTTAGATACACACGGTATACAGGCATGGCAACCGCTGTGAAATTTTTGTTCCTTACGAATTCTACTATACTTTCGGCAGAGGCGCCAGTTTTGTAAAGTGAGTACATTTTATTTGGAAAGGGGAAGATTCCCATAACAGTGTCATACATTTCCGGGCTGAAAATTTCAGGTATGATCCGGTCGAGGAGTGCAGGATCCGTACGCTGCACCTCATTGACCAGGTGTGAAAACTGCTGTTGAATTTGCTCTTTGCTGTTTGCTTTTGTATCCACAATCAAGTCAAAATCAGGGTATTGTTGCAACAGCTTCAATATGTCTGGCAGTGTTAAAGGGTGAAATTTACCCATTATAAGCGAATTTGCAAACTGAAGCGTGGATACGTTTTGTCCGCGGTGAGTTGTCAAATCCGGCTGTAGCCTGTGCGACCAATCATGTCTTGCTACAAGCTCCCCGTCTGTCGTCTGCACAAGGTCAACCTCGAACAAACGGTATCCTCTTTTATAATTGGTTATAAATGCCTCATAAGAATTGGTGTAGCTAGCACCGTTGATTCCTCCAAATGCATGTGCAATAAGCTTGTTTTCCTGCCAGCCGCTGTTGCCAGCTGAAGAGCTTAGTTTATTCTCACCTGACCAAACAACCCCCCAGTTGATCCAGATCATCCCTGCCGTAATAATTATAAGTATTCTCACCATAATCGTCTTTTTCATTCGTTCTGCTCCTTTGTAATCCTGATGTATGTCATACTACAGGACTCAAATGAAGAAGGACTGGTATAAAAACGAAGGAATTTATGAAGTTTGTGGTGCAAATATTAAGTGAAGAGAAATCACTCTTTTACAAGTGCGCAGCAAAGGATTGTGACTCCGATCAATCTCATATAACAGATGACTTTGGGTAGCGGAAAGATCAGTTGATAATTCATCTTAAAGGTCTTAGAATATAAGTGTTGTCTTATATACCGAGAGGGGGATTATTAATTGGATACACTTGATGATTTTGCAGAAGATTTAAAGCTTCTTGGAGATAAGACACGTCTAACGATCCTTACACTTCTTAAAGAGCGAGAGTGGTGTGTATGTGAATTCGTGGATCTCTTTGACATTTCTCAGCCAGCCGTTAGTCAGCATCTACGTAAACTAAAAAGCAGCGGACTGGTAAAGGAACAGAAAAGGGGGCAGTGGGTGTACTATTCTTTAAACATTGAAAATAAACCCCATGTTAAGGCGATCTTAAATCTCACCCCGGATGCCAGTGACCTTCTATCGCATTTAAATAAGCCGTCTAATGCCGTTTGCTGCGAATGATCGTTTTCAATTGATTATATAAATATATAATTATATAATGATTCCCGAGATAGTGGAGTAACTGCTGATGAGATTGCAACTGTAGAAGAGGCTGAAGGGCTTCTATCCATCCAAGTAAATACGTATTAACTGTTCGTAGATGACTTATGTCAACCATGATTAAATATGGTTGCGTAAGTCATTTATTCTGAAGTTCTTTAGTACTTTGTAAAAAAACATACAGAAAGTGATTATAAACATTCGATAACAACACTGTTGATTGATCCTTGAATAAATTGTGAAATTCTACATAGGGTGAAATAACAACAAATTTATGGAGGAGGAAATTATGAAAGCGCTGTTATATTCGCTACGATGAAGTAAGCTGTTGAAGCCTTGGTGTTTACGTTATGGGTGAGCCGTGGGTGCACGGATCGAAAAAGGAGGATTTTCAATGATGTCAAAACGATTTGGCAAAATGCTCGTGTTCCTATGTTGCTTGCTAATGGTGGTGTCACTAATGCCTGCCAGCTTTGCCGCCGCCACTGACAACAACGAATATACAGAAGCACCTAATAGCGACAGCAGTTCTACAGATCTTACAAGCTTGCAGACAAATGAAACGCCTACCGCCATTTTTGGAACTCCTGAACTCGGGTCAAACGACCCGCTGTGGGCCCTGACAATGGAGCATCTCATCAACAAAAGCACTGTGCCCGGCGACCCCAGGCCCCATTCCACAGGCACAGCCAGAATCCTCTGGGACGAAGATTACCTATATGCCCGTGTAGTCGTGGAGGATAGCAATCTATATCAGGGACCCGGCAATGATTATCAGTACGACGGTCTGGAGTTTTATGCCGGCGCTGGAACCCAAGGCGCGAATCAATGGCGCATCAGCGCGACGGGCGTGTTTTCAGGGCAGAACGCTCCAGGCAGAGCTGCGTGGACTGAGATCACGGACACAGGATATATCGTGGAGATGAGAATACCTAAAAGAACCTTGAACTTGCAGGCAGGCCCGTTTACCTTTGAAGTTTATATCAATAACTCGTCGGAAAAGGGCGGTGACCGCTATGAAGTCGTTTCCAGTTTCGGAACTCCGGACGCGGCTTACAACAATGCTGCTTCTTTTACAAACAGCCTGAATCTCATTGCCGATAGTGGAGCGGATGACAGATTCTCAATCACCGCCACGGCGGAATCGGGCGGCCGAATAACGCCGAACGCACCCGGCAATGTTCTGAGAATAGCCAGCGGATCAGACACAACCTTTACGGTTACCCCCGATTACGGCAAAATTGTTGATACCGTAAAGGTAGACGGAGAGGACGCAGCTCTATCCGATGATGGCACTTATACCTTTTCAAATGTTGCCGCTAACCATACCCTTCAAGTGACATTCAAAAATGATTCGACCGCGGAGTTGCTCCCCTTTATTGTATGGAATGACAACTTCGCCCGTGGCGAGTACACGACGGCTGTCATCATTGACTTAGGCGAAGGGAGGGCGGCGGAAGGCTCCAAGCTTAATCCGGACTTGTTTACCGTCTCGGCCAGGAACACGACCCTGAACGGCGACTCGGTAACCTTTGAAGGGACGCGCAAGATCACTAGGGTATACGCCAATGACGAACCGAAGGTACGCGGCTATCTGGGGACAGTAAGCCGTTCACCGGATTATCAGGAGGGACTGGAACGCGGACGTTACATCGTAGTTGAGTTTGAGTTCTATTCAGAGAGCGGCGGCAATATAACGCTGGATGGCAACATGAACTCAACAAAACAGGTTTACAGCGTCGTCCAAAACGGCGAGCTCGTACTGACAGAAGGGGAACCGCTTAACTACGTGGTTTTTGAACAGGACAAAGTTGTGAATCCGATCCTTGACCAATTTACAGCACCTACGGGCAATTCGGTCAATCGCGCGCTCTACCTTCACAAGGATGGAAACGGTGAGGTGTCGCAGGGCTTGCCGCTGTATGTGTATACCCACGGTATGGGGCGCGGCGGCACAAGCGCTGCAACTGACCCAAAAGCGGCTATGAAATCCGCGAACGGCTCGGTCGCTCTGATGAAGAAAATGGAAAAAGATCCCGGGAAATACGCCAGCCATATCCTGAATATTTCCTATAATGGCACGAGTACTCCCTCCACTGCCAATGTTAAGAAGGTTATAGACGACCTGGTTGCCAGCGGTGCAGTAGACCCTAACCGCATTTACGCGGCGGGCTTCTCATGGGGCGGTCAGTATACGAATAGCTTAGTTAACGCTTATCCCGGCTTCTTCGCGTCCGCCGCACCTATGTCTCCGGTAAGCGGCTCACCGAACGCGAACGCCAACTACGTTCACACCAACCTGGCCTATTGGATGTTTATCAATGAGTATAACGTTGGAGTATACCAGACTAACCTCGCTAACTTCATAAGCACCAATATGCCGAAAATGATCAACGCGAGAGCTTCGCGCTTTGAGAGCAATGAGGCTCTTACATGGCCTTACAATCAATATGATCAGCCGAATCAGAAACCGAATCCGAACCATTCACCTGTCCTGAGTGATTCGGTGGCACACGAAGTGGAAGCGGCGGTTCTATACAACGACATAACGATGGGGACTTGGAGCATAGCGCCAACAGCGCAGTCCTCTAACCTGCCGGCTTGGAACAATGACTACACTGACGTCTTTGATTGGATGTTCGCGCAGACCGCTGCAAACCATCGGCCTGTTGCCGGGTACGGTTCACCTGTACTCAGCACTAACGACAAGCTGTGGGAACAAGCTGCAGCGTTTGACATCAACAACAGTAGCGCACCCGACCAGAAGATAGGCCCCAAGGCCACCGGCAAAGCTAAAGTATTTTGGGACGAAGACTTTCTGTATGCACGTGTTGTGGTTACAGACCCGAATGTATGCGTCGGGCACACGCCTGGCACTGAGTACATGACTGACAGCGTGGAATTTTATGTCGGTGACGGAAAAAGTGGCTCAAACCAGTGGCGTATTGGTGCAAGCGGTATTTTCTCAGGTCAAGCTGCTGCGGGCCGCGACGGTTCAGTTACACGAACGGACACCGGGTATATCGCGGAAGTAAAGATACCTAGAAGAACCATTGAATTCACGAGCAATTCCCCGATTACGTTTGATGTATACATCAATAACTCAACTGGTGCAGGCAATGACCGTTATGAGGTTGTATCCGCTTTAGGTAAGCCCGACGCGGGTTATGGCAGTTCTGACAGCTTCAAGAACAGCTTGCTGCTGCTTGGGAGCTCCACGGTAACCAGACACCCCGTTAACGCCACGGCAGGATTAAACGGCACCATCTCGCCATCCGGCTTGATTCGGGTAGCTGACGGCGGAAGCCAATCCTTTACATTCACTCCGATCGGCGGTTATGTCGTGGATACCGTAACTGTAAATGGAGAGTCTGTAGAGATTGCAAACAATACCTATACCTTGAATAACGTGAACACCGATGACAAGGTAATCCATGTTACCTTCAAACCCGATCCGGCCGCAACGTTACTTAACTTTATTGTATATAACGATAACTTTGCCACCGGAGAATTTACCACAGCCGTTATCATTGATCTGGGTGCGGGAAATGAAGCTGTGGGTGCCGGCCTTAGTTCAAACCTGTTTACAGTCTCGGCGCGGAATACTCTGTTGGGCGGTGACCCGGCATATCAAGGCAAACGCAACGTCAGTAGAGTATACGTCAATGACGAACCTAGACCCAGAGGGTATAAGGGTGTGAACCAGAACTCCCCTGATTATCAAGCTGGACTTACGAAAGGCCGCTACATCGTTGTAGAATTGGAATTTTGGACATTAACCGGCGGACAGTCCACTTTGGAAGCATCCAAATCCACCGTCCAGAATTACAACATTGTATCTAGTGGCGATATCAAGCTTGATGGCAAGGCTGCCATTGTTAAGTCGGCTTTCGCACAGTCAGGTACCGTCAATGAAATCATCGACAAATTTGAAGTGGGTCCCAAAATTGACAAAGCGGAAGCCATGCAGTATGGACTCTATATTCATAAGGACGGCAACGGCGTTCCGGTAAAAGGGCTTCCCCTTTACATCTATGCTCACGGTTCTACCCGCGGCGGTACACAGGACGGGGATACCTATGCGCCCATCAGGTCTGCCAACGGAGCCACCGCGCTTATGAAAAAAATGGAGAAGAACGCTAAATACGCTAGTCATATCATCGCTTTGCGGGCGCAAAACAACGTTCAGGCAACACCCGCTACCTTAAAGGCTTATATCGATGATCTCGTAAGTAAGGGTCTTGTTGACCCCAACCGTATTTACATGGCAGGCTTCTCTATGGGAGCCGCTTATACGAATACTTTCTTGACGACATATCCCGATTTGCTCGCAGCCGCGGCGCCTATGTCTTATCCACCATCAATCAACGCGAAACAAGCCGAAACTCTTAAAAACTTTGCATACTGGTCATTCGTTAACACCACTGATTCTGCAATAATAAAAACAGGGGCGGAAACTCATATAGCGAATATAATGCCCCTATTGGACAACGCTAGACACACGTTCATCGACAGAAATGAAATATTCGTGTGGCCTTATGACCAATGGACAAAGGCGGAAGCACCTGTTAATGGAACCAATTGGATTCCTTCCGGCCATGAGATGGAAGCTTCAGTTCTGTGGAACAATATTTCAGGGTACACGGATACTTTGTCCAATGTAGGTTCCAACAAGGAGTGGAGCCTTAAACCTACGGCGCAGTCCTCTAAGTTGCCGACTTGGAACAATGACTACACTGACGTCTTTGATTGGATGTTCGCGCAGAGAAAATCGAGCGCACCCAATCCTTCTGGTGGCAATTCCGGCAATACCGGCAGTTCGGGCAATACCAACAGTTCGGGCAATACCGGCAATACCAGCACCGGGACAGTCACTGGATCGTTGAAGCCGACTTACACAGTGAACACACCGAAGGATAAGCCCGCGGTCACGGACAAGAACGGCAACACCACCCTGCCCGGCGGCGAGATTGTGACCAAGGGCGGGACGACGATTAAGGTACCCGAAGGCACGACTATAGACGCAAAAGGTAAGGTCACCATTCCGGCGGGCAAGAGCGCCGAAGTGACACTACACGGCGGCGCGAGTGCCGGCTTAGACAAGGGCATGTCACTGAACATCCATGAGGGTACGGAATTTGTGTTCGATGACGACACCCCGCTGGGCTTCCGTGTGGTGTCTGGCAATCCTTTCAGGGATGTCAACATGGACGACTGGTTCTACAGCTACGTAAACTCCGCCTACACATACGGTCTTTTCAACGGCACGACGTCCACGACGTTCTCACCGGGCACCTCAATGACGCGTGCGATGTACGTGCAGGTACTGGCCAATCTTGAGAACGTCAACCGCTCCGGCTACACGAATTCCCGTTTTAGCGATGTTGCGGATGGGCAGTGGTACACGGCGGCAATCGAGTGGGCGGCCGAAAACGGCATAGTCAACGGTATAAACGCAGACCTGTTTGAACCCAATTCACCGATGACACGCGAGCAGATGCTGGTGATGCTGTACAATTACATGAAGTACAAGGGCTATGCGATACCTGAAAGTCAATCTAAGTCCTTCGCGGATGAGAGTCAGATCAGCTCATGGGCGTTGAAGGCCGTTCAGGCACAGCAGGGCATCGGAATTGTATCAGGCAAGCCGGGCAACCTCTTTGCCCCCCAAGCCACCGCCACCCGCGCTGAAGTAGCTGCTATCTTTATAAAGTTCATCGAATATCTGGCTAAGTAAAAGCTTAAACAGAAACATGCGGACCCTTTCGGCTGGCAAGATCCAGCCGGAAGGGTCTCTTTTTAGCAATCCTGACTATAAGAGAAGGAAAACGTCGTTATGTGGCGAAAATACCTAAAGAAGTAAAAAAATCTCATGGGAAAGGAGACCCCATGTTCATTGTTAATAAAGAACATTATGACCAGCCTGAACTGGAACGTCGAATAAACGCGATATACGCATTATTGGGTTCCTCTGTTTGGAAGGAACGGCGGACAGCTGTATGCATGAAGGAACCGGCAAATATTCTGGCCGCCACGGAGCTGATGATTAGGAATGAGGGTTCGGTGCTTCTGATCAACGGCGATACTCCGATTGAAACCGCTCTCCGTCAAGCCGAAGACGCAGAGTGTACGGGTCTACTGACCGACGCAGGAGGCAGCGCCGTCTTTCACCCTCTGCACTCACGCCTGGATCGGATGAATGGGGAGCCGTCCTTGCTTCAATTCAGCTCCGGCACGACCGGCGCTCCCAAGTTAGTGGAACGGTCTTGGTCTCATGTGCAAATGGAAATCGAGGCCTACAACAAGCTGCTGCCCTGCAGCGGGGAGGATACACCGATCATTCTGGTGCCCGTGTCCCATTCCTTCGGATTCATCACAGGCACGCTTTCCGCACTTAAGCGCGGCGTAGAGCCGGTTATCGTGACGGACAAGAACCCCAAGTTCGCCCTGCATCTCATGCAGCAGCATGATCGCCATGTGGTATATGCGGTGCCCTTCCTCTTTCAAATTCTGCTCAGCCTGATGAGAGAGAAGGTGCTTCTTAGAAAGCTGGTATCCTCTGGTTCCCCGATGTCTGCAGAGCTGCTGAACAGGCTTGGGGGTGCAGGTGTGGAGGTGATCCAGCAATACGGGTGCTCTGAGGCGGGCTGCATCTCGCTTGGCGACCGGCTCTCCGATCCTACGGATGCCGGAATGCTTCTGGAGCATATGGCAATGGAAAAGGCCGGAACCCGGGAGCAGCCGGATGAAATCATCATTGCCACAGGCGGACGCCGGATTCATACCGGAGATATGGGATATTGGTCGGGCGGCAGGCTTCATGTTCAGTGCCGGATGGATGATCTGATTAATGTGTCAGGACTGAAGGTAGCTCCCTCCGAGGTGGAGGATGTCATCCGGAGGCTGGACGGCGTTCAGGAGGCTGTCGTGCACAAGGCTCCGCATCCCGTCTGGGGGGAGGCTGTCAAAGCCCGAATCGTCCGGAAGGGCGATGCGCTGTCTCAGGAGGAGGTGAAGAGGTGGTGCGCGCGGTTTCTGCCTGCTTATAAAGTTCCGGGCTTTATTGCTTTTACGGAGGACATTCCGAAGACGGGTACAGGGAAGGTTATGCGAAAACAATTGGTAGAAGAGGAGTATGGTATTCATGGATAAGGAACAAACGTTATCTCAATTGAGGCAGCTCATGTCCGGACAATTGGAGCTCTCTCTCCCGGACGTCATTAAAGAGGAAGACCGGCTGTACGAAGACTTAAACGTAGATTCGATCATGGTACTCCAGTTGGTGGTCTACATCGAGGAAGTGTTCAACGTAACTGTGCCCGAGGAGGAGATGGATCCTGCCGTCTTCCAAACGGTCGGTTCTTTAGTCGATTTCATCCACGCCCTTAAGGGGGAGCCCATCGCCCAAGTGGAAACCAAATCTTAAGATCATAGAAAAGGATGGATATGATGATGAACGTGAATGAACAGGATATCATACAATTCGTGATTGACCGGGTGGCCGATTTAACCTCCAGACCGGAGCTGGCGGAGGAATTGAACGGGGACTCCCCATTGGAGGATGCAGGCGTGGATTCGGTGCTGCTGGTCAACCTGATGATACAGATTGAACAGCAGTACGACATTTTTTACGAGGACGACGAGCTTCTGCAGGAGAACTTCGCCACCGCGCGCTTGATCTCACAACGCATCTTGGCCAAACGGGCCGTTAAAACCGGGGTTTGACGTGAAACAAGCCCATTGCTTTCTGAACGGACTCGGTTATGGCTTGGAGCAAGCCGGATGGGATGAACGTCCGCTCTATATCGGTGCTTGGGACGCGCCATTCAGCGTTACGGAGGACGGCAAGCTGACCTATTTCTCAGCGGACATCACCCCGTCCGAATATTTGCAGATGTTCACCCGCCTGTACGGGGAAGGGGCCGTGGAGTGGTATGATTACGGGGCCGAAAAGCTCGTCAACCTGAAGAAGTTTCTGGAGGTCCTGCGGCGTTATCCAGAGCTTCCTGTATTGGTACAGCTCGACCTGTTTCATATGCCCTATCAAAAAAGAACGTTTCAAACCATGCATCAGCCCCATTTTGTCATCGTACACGGAATGCGGGGCAGTCAATTCATGGTATACGACCGCTATTTTGAGTGGGAAGGGGTAGTGGCCGCGAGCTATGTACACGATGCTTTTCTGAGCAATGAGTTGGGCGGGGGACTGCTGCTTCATCCCGAATGGCTCCATGCGCCGGACGCTCATGAGGTGGCGAGAATCTTCGAGGATACGATCGAGACTGATCCGGGTGAACGGTCGCTAACCGGCACGGTGAGGCGGAGGATTATGCAGACGGTGGAATCGCCCGATATTTATCCGCCCGGGGCCTTGAAGGATGCTGTATCCCAGCTCGGCATCCTCGCCAAACGCAAATACAGCTACGGGCTGCTGTATCAGTATTTTTCGGAAGCGCTTAATCAAGGCACGGAGCAGTATCAGGAGCAGCTGGAAGGATTCATAAGAATGTGGAGCACGCTCGCCTACCTGGCGATCCGTACGTCCATGCCGGGACGAACCGGGGAAATCGGACTGCTGGTGGATAAGGTGGAGCAGCTGCACAGGACGGAGCAACAGCTGAAGGAGGAATTGACCGATGTCTATCATCGCTGGAAACCTCGATTTGCCTGCTGAGTGCAGACCCAGGGTGGGCTGCTTCGACGGCCATTCCCCCCGGTTAAACGAACGGGTGATTGATGACCAATGGACAGGGTATCTGGCTGAATATACGGAGCTGGTCCGCATTCCACCGGTGCGCTTTGCCAAGATCTTCGGGGGTTCGCTTCGCCAGTTCTCCAAGCAGCCAGTGGCTTCGCTTCCGCAAGCATCGGAGCGGCTGGCCCGACTATGCAAGGAATACGGAATCGATACGCTTTATGTGAATGCTCCTTATTTCATGCCTTACTTGATGCTGGTTCGGAGCTTCGCCAAGCTTCCGCTTCGCTTCATGGTGATCGCCCATTCCGTCGCATCCGCCCGCTGGCTGACAACCTGGCTGTCCTGTGCGCCTTGGATTACAGAACAGGATGTGCTGCTTGCCAGTACGGAATCTTGCAGACAGGCGCTGGTTAATCTCTCCCCCCGGTATGCGCATGCCCATAAGATCCCATTATGCATCGACACCTTGCTGGCTGCTGAGCCGGTTCGGCCGCTTCCCGGTAAACGTCTGTTATCCATCGGCCGGCTGGAAGAGGTCAAGAACATTCATGTGCTCTTAGAGGCTATGGCGGAAATCAAGCAGCGTGTCCCGGACACGGTATTGACGATTGCCGGAGAATATACAGGGGCTTTGCAGGAAGCCGACCGGTATAAAGAACGGCTTGAAGCCATCGTAGCGGAATATAGACTGGAGCAAACCGTAGAGTTTACAGGTCCCGTCCACGGGAGTGAGAAAGACCGCCTGTTCCAGGAATCCAGGCTTCTGGTCAACCTCTCCACCGATCCGGGGGAGACGTTTGGCTTCAACCTTCTGGAAGCGAAAGCCCACGGTCTACCTGTGGTCTGCACCAACTGGGACGGTTTCCGGGAGCTGCTTGTTGACGGCGGGGACGGTTCCTTCGTCCAGGTAGATTGGTCTGGTGAACATCCGAAGATCGATCTGGACGGGCTGGTTCGCAGCTGCACCAAGGTTCTGCTGGATGAGAAGCTTCACGGCAATCTCTCGCAAGGAGCGCGGCTTGGCGCTCTAATGTACGACTATCGAACCATTATGCCGCAGATCAGGAGGCTCCTGAATGCTCCGCTTGGACAGATAGCGGGTGAGGCGGAGGATACCGCCCTGCTGGAATCTTCGATGAGAACGCTGAACGAAATCTATCATTGCGGCTTTTTGGAAGCGACAGGCTGTTTGAGTGAATCGCCGCTGTCGGTTCTGGATTGGCAGCCGCCCGGTGACACGGAGGAATGGATGCGCAGGGTGAAGCCGCTTATTCAACATTTTGCCGGGAGGAACCATCATGCACACGTTTAAACTCTTCCGACGTCTTGCTCCCTACGTGAAGATCAAATGGAATTTAACCTTGATCGCTTATGCTTGCACGTTCCTGCAGTTAGGACTCGTCATGCTTCAGCCCTTAATCTTCGCCTATCTGATCGACCACGTGCTGATTGAAGGAAACCGTGACCTGATTGTCCCGCTGCTTAGCCTTTCCTTGGGAATCGGTGTTCTCTCCATCGTGTTCCTGTTTATCCGGGTAGGTCTGTTCCGCTATCTGGGCATCTGTAATATGCTGGATATCCGGGACGAGCTGTTGAAGCATGTCCGGCAGATTCCCATTCCGGAGATTCAGAAGCATGGACCCGGGAAATTCACGGCCTTGCTCGGGATGGATACAGCTACGATGGGAAATTTCCTCAACCATATTCTGGTCGAGATTACCTCACAGCTGTTTATGATGCTGATCTCCCTCGGAATCCTGTACTATATGGACTGGCGGCTTGGCATCGTTGCGACGCTTAGCATCCCCTTTCTCTTATGGGTGCCGGGGCTGTTCCGCAACGCTGTGGTGCGTTATTCGTCCGATGTTCGAACCCACAATGAAGAGATCGGAGCCTATCTCTATGAAGCGATCGAGAGCTCGCAGGAAATCCGGGCTTTAGGACTGGAGGGATGGGAACGGAAGCGGAATGAAACGATGTACAAGGGGCTGGTGAAGGCCAGCACCCTGGAAACGCTGTATGCCGTTATGTCGTTTCAAATCAGTGGTTTCGTCATTAGCCTGATCCTGGCTGCCATCTATTGGATCGGCAGCTACCAGGTGCTCCAGCAAGTTATGACCGTTGGCATGATGGTTGCTTCCGTAACCTATCTGCAAAACGCTCTGAATCCGGTACAGCAGATTAACAACTTTTTCAGAGAGCTACAAGGCGCGGAAGTTGCAATGGGCAGAATCGAGCAATTCATCCAGACCCCGATCGATCTCTATTCGGAAAACGAGAGGAAGCAGGTTTCACCTGCAAGGGAGCCTCAGCTTGAAGCAACGCCGTCCGATATCGAAGTGTGCAATCTGCGCGTCGGGTACGGTGGAACGGAAATCTTGAAGGATGTATCACTGTCGCTGTCTCCGGGCAAGGTATATGCTTTCGTCGGACGAAGCGGGGCAGGGAAATCCACCCTTTTCCGGGCGCTTATTGGGATGATGCCCATTCTCGAAGGTGAAATTCGCATCGGCGGACAGAATCTGGAGGAGATGACCCGCAGCGCGATCAGCCGCAAGGTTGGCATCGTGTTCCAGGAGCCTTACTTGTTCCGGGGTACCCTTATGGAAAATATTGCTGTCGGGCAGCTGGACGCGACGGAGGAGATGGTCCTGCAAGCTGCCCTGAGTGCGCGGCTCGGATCTCTGCTGGATCAACTGCCGGAAGGACTCCACACGAAGATTGACCATAAAGGCTTCCAGCTATCCGGCGGACAGCGGCAAAGGCTGGCTATTGCGCGTGCCCTCTTGCACAATCCCGATATTCTTATCCTGGATGAACCGACCTCCGCCTTGGACCAGCTTACGGAGAGTGAACTTATGGATTCCATACGTCACGCCATGGCGGGCAAGACGGTTCTCGTAGCCACCCATCGCCTGCAAACCATTATGAACGCGGACCGTATTCTGGTGATGGAGAACGGCTGTCTGGTGGCGGAAGGCGACCACGAAGAACTCATGAAGCAATCGGCTGAGTATTATGCTATGGCATCGACCTTCGAACGCGATACATCTGTGGCCGGACAGGCATCTCATAAAGAGGAGGTTTTGGCATGAATGGCACAGGCACCCTCAGGGAATTGTTTCAACATGCACGAAGGCATGACCGGGGAATCACTTACGCGGCACGAAGCGGCGAGTCCGGCTCTACAAGTTATGCGGAACTCGGAAACCGCATGGACCTGCTCGCTGAACGGCTGAAGCAGGAGCAGCTGCGACCGAATTTCATCGGGGCCGTCTGGATGGCTCCAACGCCGGAGTGTCTGGCTGTCATCGGGGCCGTCATTTTGGCAGGAGGCATTCCGCTCCCCATCCACAGCTACATGCCGGGACAAGACATGCTTCGCCTCATCCGCAAGTTTGAACCCGAAGCTGTGTTCGTCTCGGAAGAGAAGCTACCCATCCTTACGGAATGGAACATGCAAGGGGAAGAGCTGCCATTCTGCCTGTATGCAGGCACCGCAAGCGGACCGGTTGCAGGAATCGGCGCCGCTCCGCGGCCGGTACGCCGGTACACGCCGCCAGAGGCCGCGCGTATGATATTCCTCTCCTCCGGTTCGACGGGAGAGCCGAAGGGGATCATGCTGAGCGACCACAACATGCTGTCCAATGTGAACGCGATCCTGGACTACACGACTCTGTGCGACGAGGACACCGTCCTGCTCTCGAAGTCACTGGGGTATTGCTCGACTATTGTTGGGGAATGGTTCGCCGCCATGGCCTGCGGAGCCAATCTTGTTCTAAGCGGGGGCTTCGTGCATCCCTTCGAGATGATCCAGTGCGTCCGTACGAACAAGGTGACCTTCCTATGCACTGTGCCGTCTGCGATCCTGCCTCTAGTCCATTCCGCCAAATGGGCGGCGGAGGATCTGCTCACGCTCCGGCAGATGCTCATTGTCGGCGGCCCGATGCCTGACGTCATGCTGCTTCGTTTGGCTGACCGTCTGCCTCACGTGCGGCTGACGCCCTCCTATGGACTGACCGAAGCATCTCCGCGCGTCTCGTATTTGCCCTACGCTCAGTTGAGGATGAAACCGCAATCCGCCGGGATACCCATTAACGGCGTCGAGCTGGCCATCGTTCAGGACGGAAGGGAGGCGGCAGCAGGGGAGAGTGGAGAGGTGGTCGTCCGAGGGCCGAATGTGATGATCGGCTATTATGACGATCCGGATCGCACCCGCGAGATCCTGGGCCCTCTCGGCCTGCATACGCGGGATACCGGGTATCTGGACGAGGATGGATATTTGCACTTGACCGGGCGAACCGATAACGCTCTCCTTGTCGGGGGACATACGGTGTACCCGGAAGCGGTCGAAAGCGTCCTATTAAGCTTGCCTGGGGTGGCGGACGCTGCTGTGTCGGCCGTCGAAGACCTTCAATGGGGACATCGTCTGATTGCCGTGGTCGTATCCGAAGCTTCCACAGAGCCTGTCAGCAGCCCGGAGCTGCATGCCTGGTGCGTAAAGCGGTTATCCCCGGCCTTGCGCCCCAGGGAATTCCGCTTCGTTACGGCTCTCCCCAGAACAGCCAGCGGAAAGCTGGACCGCAAAGCCCTGAAATCTATGGTGAAGGAGGAAGAGCATGTCCACCCAGCATGAGGATCTATTCTTTAAGGTGAGAGAAACGATAGCCGCTGTGGCCAAGAGGCTAACAAGCGAGGTCGAGCTGGACCATGCTTTGGTAGATGATCTGGGAATCGACTCCATTCAAATCCTGGAGCTTCTGTCGGCTCTGGAGGATACATTCGGCTTTGAGCTGGATGTGGACGATATTCGCCCGGAATCGTTCCGAAGCGTCCAGGCCGTATTGCATTTTGTAGAACGCAAGGTGGCTTCATGAAAGTGTTCACCCCGGGCCATTTGCAAGAGCTGGCCGGCGAATTGCGCCGGACGTACCCGTTTTATAACCCTTATACGGACGTTGATTTCCATCAGCTGCCGATTACAGACAAACACTTGATCGCAGGCAACCGCGCCCTTTTCGAACATCCCGAGGCAAGGCGGGTGATCGAATCGTTCACCTCGGGAACGACCGGAGTCCCGTTCCGCTGCGTGAAAACCCCGGAGGAGAAATGGAAGCTCTCGCTGACCCTGTATAAGCATAGAAAAAAGTGGGGGCTGCCGTCCAGACATCGGATGCTGCTGCTGAGCAACCGTCTGCTGGCGGAGCCCAGGTCCCTTAGACATTATGCAGAGCTGATGATCAGGGAGGATCCTCATTTTATCCAGGGGAGAGCTTCCGCTCTCTGCGCGTTGGCCGAATATATGCGTGACGGGGGATATTCGTTGCCGTCTTCCCTCTTGTTTACCCAGAACTGGGGCGAAACGCTGCATGGCTCCCAGAAAGAAGTGATCGAGGAGGTATTCCGCGTTCCATGTGTAGACTATTACGGTCTGGAAGAGTTCTGGTGTATCGCGTTCGCAGGCCAGAGCGGCCGACTCGAAGTCGATGAGTCAGCCGTATATGTGGAAATTATCGACCCGGCCTCCGGACTCCATATAGAGGAGGGGGAATTCGGCGAAGTGCTGGTCACCTCGCTGATCATGAGGAGTCTGCCTTATGTCCGTTACCGGACAGGGGATATCGGAAGTATGCGCAGGGACCCTGAAACCGGCCGTCTCCTTCTTCAATTGCTTCCCGTTCGAACCTCCCAGATCCGGGTGCCTGGAGCGCAGGTGCATTCCGCCGTTTTCCGGTATTTGGACAAGTTTTTTTGGGAGCTTGCTGCAGCCAGAGGCGTCCGCCAATTTCAGATCGTGCAGAATACGTACACCTCTTTTTCCGTCCGGCTGGCGACTGAAGCCTCGCCAAGCGAGTTCGGGGACGTGCAGACCAAGCTATCCGCTTTTCTTCACCAGGCGGCGGGCAAGCCGGTGACATTGTCCATAGAAACCGTCTCAAGGCTCGAAGCCGATCCTGTCAGCGGCAAAATACCGTCCTTTGTTTGCCTTATTTCCTCAAATGAAGAAGGAGAATGAAGATATGACGTCTCATACGGATACGCCGGATGCCAAGCCGGAAATGATGAAGCTGGCGGCGATGGAATGTGCAGCTTCCTGCATCTTGACCCACTTATACCGGTCCGGGGCCAACCCTGATCTGTTTCTGCTGGATTACTGGAATGTCAACTATGTCTCGCGCATTATTACGGCGAGCCAGCATGTGCGATTGAACAAAAGCTTGCCCTTTCTGTACGGCATCCATCTGGTTTACAAGGGATGTGGACCTGAGGCGCTAAAGCAGTCTGTTCAGTCAGGGAACCGTGCGGTAGTGAAATGCCGCCCATCCGATCTGGATTTTTTCCCACCCCAAATGCTGATCATGGCGGAGAGCGGATTCGAGCATTATATCCTCGCAGACAGCTTCGATGAAGCGCGTAACGCCTTCAGAGTATTCGATCCCATTGTCGATTTCAACGGATTCCTGACCGGAGAAGAGCTTATGCGGGCATCGGCGGAGCCGGAAGAGGAGGAAATCATTTTCTATGAGCTTCAGCCGGATCAAGAAGGGAAGGGGTTCGAAGCTCCCGGCAAGCGTGATATCTTCGCCTATGCAGCCAAGCGAAACTACGAAATGTATGTCCGTTCTCAATACAGTTCGGGTACCGCCGCATTGGACAGCTTTGCCCGGGATTTACAGGAATCTCTAGCTTTAAGCCCGGAACAAACCTCGAACTGGTTGAACCAGAACTCGATCGCCATTGCTTCCTTAACCAAGCTCCGATCTTCCATATGGAACAGCTTTGCCCAGCTGGGTGTGATGGACAAGGGGCAGGTGCTGGAAGGGACGAACCGGATCAGCGGGATCGTGAAGTTATGGACGACACTGAATTTCCTGCTTGTGAAATACCGCAAGCACATCGGGGACGAAGCGCTGCTGCGCTCGGCTCTTGCCAGGCTGCGGGAAATTCGGGATACGGAGCTTCAATTCCTGGCCTGGATGAATGGAATAGGCGGTGATCTGACTGCGGTATAATCTATGCACGATTTCTTTTCGGCACGAGCTGGTATCCTTCCGGGAGCTGCTTCGTTATGCTCATGATACGGGCTTCAACGGTATAGAACTGTGGGGCGTGCATGCCAAGGCTTTGCTGCGCCAACGGGGAACGGAGCTGGGCGGTATGCTGGACGAAATGTTCAGCTACGGGCTCAAGATCAACATGCTGAGCGATTATATCCCTCTCATGGGGAATATCCCAATGGACGTTCTGCTTAAGGAGTGGCAGGAAACCGTACAGGCGGCCAAAGCGTTCCACACCAATAAGCTGAGGATTTTCGCCGGCAACCGGAGCAGTCAATCTCTTGATGAGAAGGACTGGGAGCTCTGCAGCGAACGTCTAAATATCCTTTGCGCCATAGCAGAGAGGGAAGGGGTCTATACAGTGGTTGAGACTCATCCGGGAACCGCTGCCGACGGCTTAGATTCCACACTTCAACTGCTCCGGCAAACCGGCCACCCTGCCTTGAAGCTGAATTTGGACTTTCTGCACATTTGGGAATCGGGTGCTGATCCCCTTGCCGCCTACGAACGCTTGAAGCCATGGATGGTCAATATCCATCTGAAGAATGTGGAATCCCGGCAATGGCTCGAAGTATTCTCTCCTGACAATATCTATTCTCCGAGCGGCAGCCGCAGAGGTATCGTACCCTTGGCCGATGGAGAAATGGACTGCCAAGCCATAATAAAGCGCCTTATCCTGGACCCTACCCAAGTCCCGGTATCTCTGGAATGGTTCGGAGCCAACCCCTTTCAAATCTTAAAGTCGGAGCTAGACTGGCTTAAAGGGCTGGAGTCCGATCGCAAGCTGGAGAAAGTGGAGGTGACGGGAACATGAATAACGCACCTTATGTGGAGCATCTGACCGGAACGCGTGCACCGAAGCTCTGGTACTCCAATATTAATTGGGAACAAGGAAAAGCCGCTCAAGAGCTTCGCTTACCCCATATTAACAATGCGTCCGGAGATCGGCTCGTCTCGCAAATGGATCTCTACCAAATTTATTTGGCTGACCGGGATGATCTTGTTCTCCTGAAAGAGGCTCCAGATCCTGAATTCCTAGCTTATTTGGAAGAAGAGAAGATAGCCATACCCTCCATCGCGATTGGCGCACGGTCTGAATATACGGGTGAGTTTCGCAACCGGATTGCTGTTCCTTATTTGATGGACGAGCAAGAGGAGCAGTTTCTCAAGGAAAACGGAGGGAGATGGATCGGCCCGCCAGCCCGATTGTCCGTGGAACTGAACAGCAAGATCGCAACGCGTAAATTATGCGAAGAAATCGGCTTTCCAGTCAGCGACGGCAGGATATGCGAGGGGCTTGACGCGATCCGCCGTACTTGCGCCGAGTTGGAGAGACGGCATCCTGGAGCCCGGCTGGTTGTAAAAACCGCATACGGTTCTTCCGGTAAAGCGCTGTTCCATATCCATCGGGGCTCCGATTTGGAGATGCTGCTTGGATATTTAGAGAGGCAGATCTCCCGGGGTGGCGGGCAACCGGTTGTGACGGTGGAACGCTGGCATCCGGTCGAGCGCCATCTGACGGCACAGCTCTGGCTGGGGGGAACCAATTGCGAGATCCTGGCTATGACCGAGCAGAGGATTACGGATGCAGGAGTTTACAGGGGGAGCCTTCTGCACCCGGACCTGCCTGAATCCTTGACCGTGGCTTATACCGGACAGCTGCAACAGCTGGGTAAATCTTTACATTCCCGGGGCTACGAGGGTTTCATCGGGGTAGACTCCATACTGGATGAAGACGGAACTTTAATACCGGTTATAGAGATCAACGCCCGTCTTACCATGGTCACGTATTTGCTAAAGATCCGCAAGCACTTGCTCGAACGCGGGTTTCCTAGAATGGAGACTCAATCCTATGATTTCAAGCTCCACCCTGGAGCCACATTTGCAGAATTTGCCGAAAAGGTGACATCGATAAGGATCTCTGCAGAACAAGGCGGGGCATTCGTGTATGGTTTCCACCGTGATGGGGAATCGGCAGACCGTATCCGGCCTTGCAGGATCTCGACTCTGAGCTGGGGTGTGGACGATGAAGCTGAGAAGCTTGCCCGTCAAGGGCTGGAGGAAGCAATCATGGAATGGAGGGGAGCTGTCGTATGACTATGGTTTCACAACAACTGTCTAATCAGCAGGAAGTGGGCCAACCCTTTTGGCTGGAAGCAGCCCAGCCGTTTGGATCACCCGTTTATGTATATGACGAGGGCAAGCTGGCCTCCGATTATTTTTCGCTGCGGGACGCTTTACCCAAGGATGTGACGCTATATTATTCCATGAAGGTCAACCCCAATCCGGAGATATGCCGTCTCATCAACGGCTGGGGTTCGCCGGTCGAAGTCGCATCGGTGGGGGAATATGAGATGGCCCGCTCTAACGGGGTACATCCGAACAGCATCGTGTTTACCGGACCGGGCAAAAGCGCGGACGAGATTCATCATGTGCTTCGTCATGGGATCTACGCGATTAATGCGGAGTCCATCCCGGAGCTATTCGTCATTCACGATGAAGCTGTTGCGCTTGGTATGACCGCTCCCGTTATGTTAAGGGTCAATTTATCTACTGGAGCCAAAGGCTCGCGTATGTCATCGGTCGGACTTGCCTCCCAGTTTGGGATCGACGACAGTGAAATTAATGAAGCGGTGCAAACGGCCATTACCCTTGAAGGGCTAGAGCTGATCGGATTGCATACGTACCAGGGCACGCAAAATTTTCACCTCGACTTTTACCGGGAGAGCGTTCCGATGATGTTCGGTCTCACCCGGCAGGTGCGGAACCAATTCGGCCTGCAGCTTCGATGCTTAGGGCTCGGCGGCGGTTTCGGCGTTCCCATGTTTCAAGGCGATGAGCCGTTTCCTGTCGAAGCCTTCGGGGAGTACCTTGCCGGGGAGTTAGAGCGCAACCGGGATCTGGAACTCAAAATGGTATTCGTAGAATCAGGGCGGCGGATTGCCGCAACGATGGGGATTTATGCGGTCAGAGTGCTGTACACCAAGCTCTCCAGAGGCAAAGCCTTCGCCATTGTCGATGGGGGAACCCACCATAGGGCTTTCTCCAGCCTGATGGGACGAAGCTTCAAGCAGCCTCTGCCTCTTCAGCTTTGGAAGGCGGGGGAGCGCAGGCTATACGAATCCGGTGAAGGAGAAGGCCGAATCTCCTACAATGTTTGCGGTAAATTGTGCACTCCCGCAGATGTGCTGCAAGGCAGCGTCATGCTTCCCCCTCTAGAGCCGGGGGATTGGATCGCGTTTCCCCATATGGGAGCATATGGCTTAACCTGCGGCAATGTTCATTTTCTGTCTCATGCTCTTCCGAAAGAAGTTATTCTTCGCCCTGACGGTACGTTAAATGATGTGAGCTGGCTATCCACCTAATCAGTGAGTTCATCATAGGGAGTTGACCATATGACACCTGCCCATCGGATTTTGCCTTATAATGACATTTGGCTTGATTGTGTCAATAATAACTTGATGTCGATTCTCATTAGTCATCATTCATCGTTCGAGAAGCTGCCTCTGACTTTTAAAACGCAGTACTGGAAAAAACTCATCAACCAGACCTTCCCCGAAGACAATTTTGAAAGCTTGCTTCATCAAGGATTAATGCTGCCGAAAGTTCAATATGACACGGAACAGCTCTATCATTATCTTCGCTTTGAGGATCAGCTTATTGAGCAATCGGATATACCTTTCCTGGATGAGATGATTCAAGGCGCTTTAGACAAGCAGAAATATGTCTTTCTCGATGTGGACCGCTTTTTTTATTCCAGTGGAAGAGAATCCGGTAAAATCCATTTTATCCATCCGACATTTATTCATGGAAAATGTGCGAGTGGGGAGGCATACACAGTAATTGAAGATTGCCTATCTCCAGGGCGAATGCACGATTATCAAACTCCACTTGAAGTCATTATGGAATCTACCCAAAATCTAATTCAAAGCGGCAAAAAAGTCAGATTCATAATGGTTTCTGTGCATGAAGGATCGATCAGGAATTTTAACCATGAATTTTCAGTACAGGACTCGTTTATCTCAGAACTCAGAAGCAATCTATTGGATGATAAGGTCGTTTTTCTTGAACAATATGGTCTTCATTACCAGTTGGGACTACAAGCGTTGACCGATTATGTAGAGGAATTCGAAGAACTTGTAGGTAATTTGAACGAGACTAGCATATTTGCCTTGAGAAGCAGTTCTTTTGCACAGAATCATAAGAAGAATCACAGGCTTTTTAAGTTACTGGAAGATCAATCGTCCCATACAAATCTCTATAAGAAGTTAGCAGAACAGAGCGTGGAGCTAAGTCATTTATGGGAAATTTATAGAACGACAGTTATTAAAATGATCGCATCAAATAATCGCGTTCATGATCAAGCGTTCGTAAAACTCGAAGAGATTGTGAAGAAAGAATATAACATGGTCCAGACGATGAAAATGGCAGCTGAGGTTAGTAACTCTTAGCAAAATAACCCCACAAAGTGGAGCTTTAGCGTAGGTGATGACTCAGATACTTTGTGGGGCCCCCAAAACAAAAGGCCGCCAATGGGCGGCTTTTTTTCTTACACTGGCTTAACCGTGTCACGAATCACCAGGCTTGTAGGCAGCATGATTTTCTTGTTGCCGTAAGACGAGCCTTCTTGGCCAACCCGGAGCTTGGACTTGCGCCGGTTCAAGGAACAAGTGATAATGAAGTCAGACTAATGGATACTGACTAAAACTTCTGTTCATTGAGGGGGATTATGAAATGCTGAGAGGTTTGACCCTAAGCGGTCTGGGGGCAGTGGAAAGTGACGAGCGGTTCATCGAACTGGCCGGCAACGGCGGTTTTCAGGCGGTTGACCTGGATGCCAGAGGATTGATACAACGTCTTGGAATAGATGGGGCCCGTGCAAAGCTACAGCAGCACGGCGTTGTGATTGGTGCAATAGGTTTGCCTGTGGAATGGAGAGCTGATGAGGACCGGTTTCGGGCAGGGCTGACCGGCTTGACGGAAGCTGCTGCTGCTGCACATTCGCTCGGCTGCACACGCTGCTGTACTTACATCCTGCCATCAACCGAAGCCAAACCTGCCCACTTTTTAGCAGTCGCCACCCGGCGCCTGCGGCTCTGCGCGCAAATACTGGGTGCCTATGGTATCAGGCTGGGACTCGAATTTGTCGGACCGCATCATCTGCGGACAGCCTGGAAATACCCCTTCATCTGGACGATGGATGAGACGCTGGACTGGATAGACGCGATCAGAGAGCCGAATGTCGGTCTGCTGCTGGATGCGTTTCATTGGTACACGAATGGCCAGGCTCCAGGTGACATTGAGCGGCTGCAGGCGCAGCAAATCGTTCATGTGCACATTAACGACGCGCCGGATATCCCTCTGGAGGCTGTGCGGGATAACGAACGCCTGTACACCGGGGAAGGTGTCATCAATCTGGAAGGTTTTTTAAGAGGACTGCAGCATATTGGTTATGACGGAATTGTATCCCAGGAGGTTCTGACGGCAGACCAGCCGGAAGATAAGCCGGAGCAGCTGGTTCTCCGCTCCAAGGCAGGGTTCGACCGTGTATTTACCGCTGCCGGACTCCCGGTGTAAGAAGATGAACCCGTTGAAGTAATATGTAAAGGATATGAAATGCATTTTTGAGTTGATCATTAATGAAAAGGGATGTTGGTGTACAAGAACATAGTCCCATAAGAGCCCGCGCCAAGCGCGGGTTTTCTGTTTTAAGGGACAAGAACTTGGTACTATTACCGATTTGATGGATATCATCTTTGGGAGTGATGAGTTGCTGGATAAGGACTTCTCTAGATATATAAGAAGTGGCTTCCAGCTCAGGCTGTACATTGCGTATTATCTAGGCCGGATAATCAATGCATCTTTCCCATCTTCATTGACTACTCCGAGATTCACTGTATAACTTAGGAAATCAGTTTTTTTATTTTTTACATAAATAATTCTAATTCAGATGCCAACATCGTTCAAAATACCGAGAAAGCTCTTTACGTTTTAACGATCAAGTCAACCTGTCGGTTCATCAGCTAACAAAGTAAAGGCTACAGAAGTATGGTTCTTCGTTACATCATGTTTGAGGATCACCCGGGGTAGAATCTAATCAAAACACTATCCGAAAGTTTGGGATGCAACTAGGATTTAGGACGTATGCTCCAGCTCGCCTATTCTTCGGCCTACCTAATTTTCGGAGGCCTTTTTAATCCTTTAAAAGTTTTAATTATGTTGACTATTTAAATAAATACAGATATTATAGATAAATATAGTCTGTTTTTGATATAAGGAGGAATAAATGAAATATTCTAGAGCTACCGATTACGCATTGCATACAATGCTTTTTCTAGTACAGGCGACCCCTAAAGAGACAATGAGTGTAAATAAGCTGGCAGAACTACAAGACGTATCTCCTACTTATCTTTCCAAAATTTTAACGAAACTTGTTAAGGCAGGAATGATCGAATCCTTACCAGGCATGAGCGGTGGCTATAAATTAAAAAGGAATTGGGCAGATATTTCATTCCTGGATGTCATCCAAGCCATTGAAGGTACTGCTTCATTGTTTGATTGCAGCTTTGACCATGGTCCCCAATGTCCCATTCAAAGGATAATATTGCAAGGAGAAAATAAGATGGAAAGTTATTTTAGAAATATGACCTTGGCTGATCTTGATAAAGAGATTCAATAATTTTTTTTTGCTATAAATACAGACAAAAGGAGTCTATAAACTCCGGGAAAATATTGAGACAGGATGGAGATGCAGAAATGGCTGAAAATGTGATGGAAGAACAGAATCAGGGATATAAAGTGATACCAATAATGGCAGCGTTGCTGCTAAGCGGATTTGTCGGAATGTTTAACGAAACATCATTAAACATAGCTTTGAGTGATCTTATACACTTATTTCAAATTTCGAATGCAACTGGCCAGTGGCTAACCACAGGATACTTGTTGACATTAGCGATCTTAGTTCCCATCTCGGGATATCTGCTGCAACGTTTTTCTACCCGTCAGCTTTTCATTTCTTCACTTGCATTATCGATTATCGGGACACTGGTAGCAATAAGTGCTTCTGGATTCAGTATCCTAATGATTGCGCGTGTCATTCAAGCGGCGGGGGTTGCGATTATGCTGCCACTGATGTACAGTACGGTACTAATCATCATTCGCCCAGAGAAGAGAGGGGGAGCATACGGCTTAATTGGATTGGTTTTGGTTGTTGCGCCAGCCATAGGACCAACCATTTCAGGCTTGTTACTGGAGAAAATAGGATGGAACTGGATATTTGTGTTAACTCTTCCCATCTTAGTGCTCTCTTTGATGATAGGACTGCGATATTTGCACAACTTTTCGATGGTTACGAAACCTAAACTGGATATTCTCTCCCTATTCTTTTCTACTCTCGGGTTTGGTGGGATTGTATTTGCCTTTAGCAGTGCAGGAGAAGGTGAAGGAGGATTAGCTACACCAACTGTCATTATACCAATAGGTGTGGGTATTGCCTCTCTTATGGTCTTTATTATACGGCAATTGAATATGAAGCAGCCGATGATGGATATAACAGCATTTAAGCATAAAATGTTTGCTGTTGGTGCAGTCATGATTTTCTTAAATCTGATGATGATGTTAGCCGCTACAATCATGTTGCCTATGCTATTGATCAGAGGGCTTGGTCTAAATGCTTTTGAAGCTGGACTTGTCATGCTGCCTGGTGGAATCGTAAATGCGATCATGCTGCCCTTTATGGGAAAAATTTTTGATAAATATGGCCCTAAGTGGGTGGTTCCAATAGGTATGTTAATTATAGTTGTTGTATTATGGCTCCTTTCTGGAGTTACAGTGAACACTACTTTGCTTCAGGTTATCATATTGCATTCTTTCTTGATGATTGGGATAGCTATGGTATGGATGCCTTCACAGGCAAATGGGCTAAATGAATTACCGCCACAGCTCTACTCACATGGCAGTGCGATCATGAATACGATTCAACAGTTGGCAGGAGCAATCGGAACGGCAGTTGCCGTGAGTATTATGACGTTAGGGATGAATGATTTTATGAAACAAATGAAAGGTAGGGAAGATATTGAGGCGGTAGCTGTTGTAGCAGGGATTCAAAATGTATTCCTTTTCGCCATGTTTATTGCATTAATCGGTCTTATACTTTCATTCTTTATTAAGCGGGTGAACGTATCCAGTATTGAACAGCAGTAGCTTAATTTCAACTTATATTGGGAGGAAATATCAATGAACCTTATGTATAATCCGCTTTTCCAACCGCTAACGTTTCGTAGCGGGCTGCAAGTTCATAATCGAATCGTAATGGCTCCAATGACCAACTGGTCTTCTCTTCCTGACGGTTCCGTTTCAGATGAAGAACTTCGTTATTACGAGCGGCGTTCGGGCCAAGTGGGAATGGTCATTACAGCATGTGCATATGTCACGCCTAACGGCAAAGGATTTCATGGTGAAATTGCTGCCGATCGTGACGAATTAATCCCCAGTCTACAACAATTAGCATCAGCGATTAAAGCAAAAGGATCAAAAGCGATTTTGCAAATCTATCATGGAGGGCGCGAATGTCCGGCAGAATTGGTACCTGAACGAGATGTGGTTAGCGCAGGTAATGTGCCCAGCGTCCAAAACCCAACAGTAATTCCAAGAGCACTAACTCGTACGGAGATTGTTTCCATTATCAAGGATTTTGGAGAGGCGACGAGAAGAGCTATTGAAGCCGGTTATGACGGTGTTGAAATCCATGGGGCTAACCGTTATTTATTTCAACAATTCTTTTCGCCGCATGCCAACAATCGTGATGATCAATGGGGAGGCAGTTTAACGAAGCGAATGGCATTTCCACTGGCCGTTGTAGATGAGGTGAAGCGTGTAGTAGCTGAGCATAGTAAAGGCGCGTTTGCAGTAGGCTTCCGATTTTCTCCGGAGGAAGCAGAATCTCCAGGGATCAAGATGTCAGATACGCTTGAGTTTGTGGATGTCCTCGCAGCACGGGAACTAGATTACCTTCATATTTCATTAATGGATATCTGGTCGCACCCCCGTAGTGGAAATGATCTGAATCGCCCAAGAATTGAAATTATAAATAACAAGATTAATGGAAGAGTTCCTTTGATCGGTGTAGGAGCAATACGGACAGCAGAGGAAGCCTTAAAAGTTTTCGAAACGGGAATCCCACTAATTGCACTAGGAAGAGAACTCATCATTGACCCTGATTGGGTACAGAAAACTCAAGATGGGCAAGAAGTGGATATTACTCTTTCTTTAACTAAAGAGGCACAGAAAGCATTAGTTATACCTGATCCGATGTGGAAAACGATTGTGAATAGCCCTCCAGGCTGGTTTCCAATTAGTGAATATAAATGACGGAGGTTATCTTAATGCTGAACAACATTTTTGATGAATTGAATTGGGAAAAAGCTTGGCGGGAGGATGAATCAACAGGCGTAAATATGATGAAAGCAGCGGGGATTGTTCCGGAACGTGCCTTTGACAAGACTGCTCAAAAGTATAATCATCAATGCTTTACCGAAGAGGGAATGCAGCGTACAAAACGGATTATAGGTTGGCTGGAAGAACAAGGAGTAGCATTTGAAGGTGCTTCCGTGTTGGATATTGGCGCAGCGTCTGGAGGGTTCTCCATTCCTTTTGCACAAAGAGGTGCACAGGTTACAGCGGTTGAACCTAATCTCCCTTTTGCAGAAATTCTGGAGAACAACAACCAGAAGTGGACAGAGGGAAAAATTAAAATTGTGAAAAATGTATTTGAAGAAATTGAGATTAAGAAGGAGGAGTGGGAGAAGGCATTTGATTACGCTAAGGAATAGAGAACTGTTGATAAATAGCTTTGCCACACGCTTTAATTATAAATTCGTAAGGGAGTTACGATGAACTTCTAATGTCGGTAGACAAGAACGGGGTTTCTGCAACGTTGAAAATACCCATGGCATATTTCTCATTCACAATTGAGAATGCTTTAAAAAAGTATGTGTACATGGAGATCAACTCTACTGGATTTCTTGTCCACCGACATAATGAGTTGTTTTTTTGTGGCCAAACAAAGGTATAAGTCGACTTATATACATATGTACAAAATACGGGTTTTGTGAAGAAGTAGTAAGCAAATAAATTGGACCAGCTTAATTAAGCTGGTTTTGGGGCCGTTTTTATATCTGATCGAATTACTGTTTGGCTTTGGAGATATGATTTCATTATGGTTTTACCTTTTCCAAATTATGCTATATCGTCGGCTATCACGCAATCTATAGTTTCAGACACACCTTCGGCAGCAACTTGCGATGCTATGGCGGCTGTGGTTATTTGCTCACCCTCATGGTTGCAGTTACCGTCAAAATCGTTTAGCGGGCTCCGTGCCCCTCCGGAATCAATGTAAACTTAACAAAAAAGAGGTGATGTTCCTCGAGCTCTCCCCCTTTCCTGATTTTTTTGTCGAGTGGCCTCGACGTTCTTCTTTTCATGATCCTTCAGGACCGTCTGGTGGACCTCAGAATCGATGAGTGCCGGATGAAAAGGAGATGATCCACTACCAGAACCTCTATACTGCAAGCCCCCTAGACCACTTGTATATTCTAAAACTAATATAAGTTGACTTTTATCTCATAAAAATACTAGAATGATAGAGTACAAATTGGAATATGTTGTAACCAAACTATTGTGAAGAGGAGCGATTTAAAGGCATGAAAAAGCTACTCGCCTCATTTTTTGCCACTGTCACTTTGGTCATGAGTTTAGCTATTCCGAGTTATGCTGCTGAAGTATTACCGCCCGCCGAAGGGTCACCGCCCAATCTCCAATTGTACAGAACATTCGAAGCCGCCCCCAACAGTGAAATCGTTCTTGATAGTCTGCAAGCTTATGAGGAAAACGGAAAATACCATGTGCGGGTCGGAAAATCCCGCCCTGCAAATGGACAACAAGAATCCTACAATATCGAAGTTGACTTTCAAACTGGAATTTATAGCGTTCAAAACTATACCTCGCATGAAGCAACTACAGAAGTCGAAAATGATCCCATTACCACAAAGGCAATATACAACTACACAGCTACAGTCACCGCAAAAACACTCGATCCAGTAAATATTTTATGTAATTCGTCCACACTGCAGTGGTCCTGGTCCGAGAACACCAGTACAACGGGATATCCGTATACAGCCAACTCACGTTCTTTGACATGGTGGGATGCCCAGCCTACATCTTTAGGAACGTATTGGTACTATTCTAACCATTCATGGGGCGGCGGCTCCGATTCTGGACAAAGTGCTTCTGTCCAGCACGTAAATTATAACTTTGGAGGCGGCATCGCCGGAACGACATATGCCGAGCATTACATAAGTATAACGCCACGGCCAAACGGCATGTATCATTACTATGTAGACCTTGAGACAGATGGAATAGCCGGCAACCTGCTTCATCTCGGTATCGATGCCAACTAAAAACGAAGGCCTTCCTCTAGCTGGGAAGGCCTTCGTTTTTTTTGTGTCTGAAAAATGAAAGGGTAGCTACGATTTGGATCAATAGGATCAGTAAAAATACGTTCCAAATGCTCGGAATGGAAGCAATGGAGATATAGAAGGAATAGGGTGCCAGCCAGATCAAAGAAATGGCCATAAGCAAGCGAAGACCAAGCCAGATTGAAACGGCCATGAAGGCTGAAGGTAATGTGAGCATGAGGACCACAATCACTTTTGTGCTGCTGGATACCGCATGTTCACTGTAAGGGTTAAAAAACAGAAAAAGGAAACTTAGTCCAATACCCAGTAGGGATAAGATAAAGGCCGACCACTTCACCCCAGGACTCAAATAGCCCACCTCCTGTTCATAGGAACCACTTTATTCCATTTCATCCTATCACATTGCACTCAAAAAACCTACCCCCAACCGTAAACATTGATTTCCAAGCTTCCGTATATTTGCTTTGTTCAGCCCGGAACGGTTATTCGCCGGGGACAGCTTTGCTTATGCAGCGATGGGAATTTTTGCGGGACTTGCTGTCATTCTGTACGCTTCAGGTATCTATTATTTCAATAAAAAAGATCTGCATATCTAAAATGCACTGTCCAGCTTAATCAACCTCTCCACGAACACTTCGTTCGCTCTGCTGGGAACATGACCGGTCAGCCGCACAACCGTGAAGTCTCTTTCAAGTCTCAGGCCCTGTACGGGAATTTCTATGAGCTTACCGGTCTCGATCTCCCTGCGGACCACCCACTTCGAGAGCATGGCAATTCCCAGTCCGGCTGCGACAGCCTCCTTCACGCCCTGGCTGCTGTTGATTTCATAGGAGCGCTTCAGTCTTAAGCCCGTTTGTTCAAAAAAAATATCACTAAACGAACGCGTCCCCGAACCGCTCTCACGCAGCACCCATATCTGATCCTGGAGTGAGCCCACCTCCGTTGCACCCGCTCGTGAGAGCGGGTGATTCTCAGCAGCCACGATGATTAGCTCGTCTTGCATAAAGGGAACAACATGCAGATCTGCCGCCTCGATATTTCCTTCAATCAGCCCCACCTCAATCTTATTGTCCCGTAAGGCCGCAACAATCTCCGATGAATTCGCAATCGTCATCCCCATCTCCACGTCAGGATATTGCTTGGCGAAGGATGTGAACAGCCGGGGCAGGACATATTCGCCAACCGTAAAGCTTGCCCCGATATGCAGGCTTCCGCTAACGGTATCATGCAGCCTGGCCAGATCGAGCTTAACGGACTCATAGAGATTCAGCATCTCCTTCGCCCGTCTATAGAACAGCTCCCCCGCTTCCGTCAGCTTCACCCATTTGGGTGACCGGTTCATGAGCTTTACGCCGAATTCCTTCTCCAGATTACGGATCTGCAGACTGACTCCCGGCTGTGACAGATGCAGCAGCTCGGCCGCCCGGGAGAAATTCCGCTGCTCCACAACCGTTACATACACCACCAGAGATTCCAGCATGATAGATAGCTCACCGCCTGTAAGATAAGTTTTTATTATGATATAGATTTAGAATCCGTATTTCCCTAATCAATCATAACTGAATATAGTGATTAAAGAAACCAAATTCAACCTATTGGACGTGACTTCGATGAATCTACAATTCGCCGGGCAAATAGCGGAAAAGAAAAAACAGGGCTTTGCGCTCGGCATCGCCTTGCCTCTAATGCTGGCGCTGCTCGCCAAATACGCATCTGCTGCCCCCATCCTCAGCATTATGGGACAATTAGTAATAGCTATTCTGCTCGGAATGATCTGGAGAGCAACACTAGGCGTTCCAGGTTATTTAACACAGGGAATCTCCTTTACCTCCAAGAAGCTTCTGCGGTATGGCATCATTCTGCTGGGCATGCGGCTTAGCCTGAAGGATATCCTTCAGGCGGGTCCCAAGGTGGTACTAATCGCCTTGGTGTGTATTGGTTTCACAATCTGTACGGTACTTGGTCTTGCGAGGCTGTTCAAGGTAGAATCCAGACTGGGACTGCTTACGGCTTGCGGGACAGCGATCTGCGGAGCGGCAGCGGTGGTGGCCATCGCTCCACAGCTCAAGGCCAGTGACGAGGAAACGGCGATCAGTGCGGCAACTGTAGCGATCTTAGGCACTATTTTTACACTGATGTACACCCTTCTCTATCCCGTCCTTACCCTGACCCCGCTGGGCTACGGCATCTTCTCTGGTGCCACGCTCCATGAAATTGCTCATGTGATAGCAGCAACGGAGCCGGCCGGCAAGCAGGCAGTTGATCTTGCAGTCATCGTCAAATTAACCCGTGTCACCATGCTGGTGCCCATCGCTGTGATCATCGGAATCTGGACCAACCACAAAGAACGTAAGGCGAACCCGGGAAGCCGGCCATCCAACTGGAGATCTGTTCCCGTTCCATGGTTTATCCTGGGCTTCCTGCTGATGAGCACCGTCAACACCCTTCATATCATCCCTGAAGCAATCACGGATAAGCTTGTATTCGCCGCTTATTTCCTCATTGCCATGGCGATGGCCGGACTCGGCTTGAACGTGGATATGGCTGCTTTTAGACGCATGGGCCTTAAGGCATTTGGAGCCGGCTTGATCGGGTCTGTCCTGCTATCCGGGTTAGGCTTCCTGTTGGTGAAGATTTGGGGATTAGATTAATCATTAGCTCTCTTGAGCCCTCTTGCAATATACAAATATCAATTCTCTTGCAGCCTGGCATGATGCTTATGAGGATAAAATCAGGCATAAAAAACGGCGCCCCACCCCGGTATTCCAGGGCAAAGTCGCCGTTTGATTATCTTATATTAATTCCCGGTCATCTTCTGATACATGCTCTCCGAGATGGTTCTTCTTGCGGTAACATAGCGGTCCTTATAGTAACCTGATGACAGGCTGGTGATGGTCACACCCTTATTGCTGGAGGAATGAGCAAATTTGTTGTCGCCGACATAGATGCCTGCATGGGAGACGCCGTTGCCCCCGGTCTCGAAGAAGACCAGATCCCCTGGACGCAAATCGGACTTGGCGACATAATCGCCTGCAGTGGATTGAGACTTAGAGGTTCTTGGAAGATCCAGATCGAACTTACCAAATATGTATAGGATAAACCCGGAACAGTCAAACCCTTCAGATGCCTTGGTGCCCCCCCATTTGTATGGAGTTCCCATGACCTCATCAATCTCTTGGTTAAGCCTGGAACCGTCATCCGCAGATGCTCTTTCAGATCCAAACGATAGCAATAGCACAATACCCAGCAGCCATACGATTCCTTTCTTCAAACAGAACTCAGTCTCCTTTCTTGCCGGCTAATGCTGCCTGACATTTATTAATTTTTTGTAACTATTATGAATGATAGTGTAATATCTTCCGTTCGTCAACCCCTTCTATGATTTTTTGAAAGAGTTTACATGCCTTGCTTCAGATTAATCTCCCTAATCCGTGCAAGCGGCACCTTCGGCTTGCGCTCCGCAGTCAGTATGCCGTTCACCTCATCCTGGACGTCAGTAACCTGTGTGTAGCAGTACCCGGAGATGAACGGAATGGCCTGAATCGCCCGGGTTAAGCTGCCGAACCGCTCCAGATAAGCCTCCTCGCTATCCACCTGTTGACCATACCCCCAGCCGTGCTCGCTAGTGAAGGCAATCCCTCCGTACTCGCTGATGATGATCGGCTGTCCCTTATATTTGTAACCTTCTGCAAAAGCAAACTTCCACTCATTATACGTACCGCCGCTGCCCGTAATAGAGTCTTTATCCTTGTAAGTTTCATATAGCGCTTCGCCCCGCTCCACATAATCATGCAGGGTCAGAATGTCAGACACCGTATGCTCCCAGCCGTCATTTGTAATCACCGGACGATAGGGATCGATAGATTTGGTCAAAAGGTAGATGCCCTCCGTGAAGGTCTGCTGCCGGACGTCATGAAGGATGTTCTGCACACCCCACGATTCGTTAAAAGGCACCCAGGTGATGATACACGGATGATTATACTGCTGCTGCACAACCTCCAGCCACTCCCTGGTGAACCGTTCCAGCGCCTCGTCGTTGTATTCATAAGCGGCCGCCATTTCCGACCAGACCAATAACCCCTTGACGTCACACCAGTACAGGAACCGGGCGTCCTCCACCTTCATATGCTTGCGCAGACCGTTGTAGCCCATCTCCATAATCGCCTCAATATCTTGAATCAGCGCTTCTTCTGACGGCGGGGTCAGATGGCTGCCGGTCCAGTAGCCCTGATCCAGGATCAGTCTCTGGTACAGAGGGATGTTATTCAGCAGGATCTGGCCGTCCTTGATCGAGATATTGCGCATGCCGAAATAAGAGCCCACCCGGTCAATCTCCTGATCCCCCGCATACAGCACGAACTCAATGTCAAAAAGATTCGGATTCCCCGGTGACCACAGGTTCTGCAGCCAAGGCCCGTTAATACCGCCCGTCATGCTGACTTCCACTGTCATCCATGCTCTGTCTACCGCCAGGCTAAGCTTATTCACTCTTTCGCCTTGATACGTAATTTCCGTCTCCAGCCGGAGATTCTGTGCTTCTGTGAGCCCATGTACGCGATAGTCCAGCCGAATCATCTGGCGGTTAATGTCGGGCGTCATTTTCACTGAATCCAGCCGGGCAGCGGGGACATGCTCCAGCCAGACGCTTTTCCAGATGCCAGTGGTTTGCACATAGAACGAATCGTGATTCCGGCCCGCCCAGCGCTGCTTGCCCCGGGGCTGCAGACAGCTGTCGCTGTCAGTCACCATCAGCACAATCTCATTCACGCCATCCGGCCCCAGCAGATCGGTAATATCGAACGAGAACCGGGCATATGCCCCCTCATGCTCTCCGGCATAGCTGCCATTCACCCAGCAGACCGCTTGATAGTCCACGCCTTCAAAATGCAGCACAGTCCGCTTCCCTTCTGCTTCCGGGGACAGAACCAGCTGCTTGCGGTACCAGATCCGCGGGTGGAAGGTCTCGTCGCCGATACCGCTGGCCGCTGTCTCGTAGGTGAATGGAACGTTAATCGTGTGCGTGGACGGGAAATGGTCCATCCAGCGCGCTGCAACGCCTGTCTGGTCATCATCGAAGCTGAATTCCCATTCTCCGTTCAGTTCCTGCCACTGGCTGCGGACAAATTGGGGTCTCGGGTAGTTCGGAATATAGAATTTCGTAGCTGCTGCTCTAGTCATCTCAGTTGTAGCCCTCTCTCTCGTTACTGAAGTATTCTCCATATTTACTATCACAGAGTACTCCCTTGTCCCGGGAAAGAAAATGATTTATCCTATCTATTGACTGATCTATTATATAAAAAGGTGGAAATATGTATGATCACCCTGAAGCGGTGCGGTGCGAATGTAATTCATCCGGAGGGCATGACAATAGACCGCCCGGAAGGCTCCGGCGATTATGTGTTTGTATTCTTTCGCAGCAGGATGCAGCTGAGGCTTGAGAAGCGGAGTGTCTATGCTGAACCGAATACCTATATCATCTATAACCAAACCAGCGATTATTTCTATAAGGATGCGGAGCTTCCGCTGGTGCATGACTGGTTTCACTTTGAGATGGAGGAAAAAGATGCTTGGTGGGACCGCCTAAAGCTGCCGCTGGACACCTTAATGAAGGCCCATGACCCTCTATATATCTCCAGAAAAGTTCATGAGCTTCATTGGGAGAATCTGCAGAACGGTACCTTCCGCCAGGAGATTATCGACTCCATATTGCGCGGCCTGTTCATGAAGCTTAGTGATATCCGTCATCATGTGGAGGCCAGCCAGCCGATCAGCAAATACTATGATGCGTTCCTGAACCTGAGAAATGAAGTGCTGAGCTCCCCCTCCACTTGGTATTCTGTCGAGCAGCTGGCGGAGCGGATGAATATGAGCCCATCTTATTTCCAACAGATTTACAAGCAGATCTTCGGCATCCCGGTGGTCAGCGACATCATCCTGGGCCGGTTGGGATATGCGTCTTATTTGCTGCGGAGCACCACGTATACGATCAGCCATATCTCAGCCATTTGCGGCTATGAGAACGATGTCCATTTCATGCGGCAGTTCAAGAAGTTCACCGGGCAGACGCCAAGTGAGTATAGGGGGAAGGGCTGATACGGCTTTCTCTAGGCCACCGGATTAACAATACCGTAATAAACCATATCCTCAAAGGCATTAATCTTATATACCTGATCCTTCAGTGTGCCTTCATAGCTCATTCCGCACTTTTGCATCACTCTGCCTGAGGCGGGATTGGAGGCGAAATGCCGGGCATAGACCTTGTGATAATTCTTTACGGTAAAAGCAAATTCAATAACCGCCCGGGCTGCTTCCGATCCGTAGCCATGCCCCCAGTGGGCTTCACCGATCCAATACCCCATCTCCCCATTACGATAAGACGGATGATGGGATAGCCCAATCGCCCCAACCAGTTGACCGTCTGTCTTGAGTGTAATCGCGAAGTCATACATTTTATCCTGCTCAAAGTTCTGTTCAATATTTGCGATCCAGTCTGCCGCACACTCCAAAGGATAAGGATACGGCAAGGTCAAGGTGCTCTTATATATATTGTAATTGTTACAAAAACTGCTGACAGCGGTTGCATCCGATGGCTTGAATAAGCGCAGCCGTAATCTGTCCGTTTCGAGTGTCCGCTCTGCTTGATTGTAAATCATACGTATTCTCCTTAGAAAATCCACATTAACACAACAATAATCAAAGCAATAATAGCAACTGCGATCAACGTATCGGAGATTTGCCGCCACAATCCCAGTGGCCCTTTGGTATGAAGCTCCTGTGCTTTGAAGTCATGATTGGCTTTGTGCCCGCCGGGGTCATTCGAATAGATAGGTGGTCCACCAAAGGGTCCACCGCCAGTTGGGAATTCAGTCATCAGAATCACCTCCCTTTTTATAATTATACACCATTTGATCTCATTTTTGGTAAATACGAAGATTAATATGGAAGCAATTAACATTCCGTGCTTAAGTGTTCATTCTTTCTTCTCACGGGTAGTAGATTATTAGGAAAGGAGCCATCGTCTATGGATCAAATTCAAACCTCTGATATTATTGCTGTACTGGCGCTGGTGCTGGCGTTATTGCTGATGCTGAGCGTGTTCAGCCTGAAGCGGCGGGTGAATGAGCTGGAATCCCGGCTGATGCAAAGGGATACTTACGGGGGGACACCTGTATCTCCAGCCGCCAGCAAATCCTCCGGTAACCCGGTCCCGATGCTCGTGCAGAACCCGGAGATGCCGCCCGATCTGGAGCGGAGAATACGCCTGCTGCTGGCCGAAGGCAAGAAGATACAGGCGATCAAGGTTATGCGCGAAGCGCGGAATCTGACGCTGAAGGAAGCGAAGGACTTCATCGACAGCCTGGAGCGGGGCGGAACCTTCCGTTAAGTGAGCCTATAGCAAATGACCTCAGTCCTCCACCAGGCGGTGGAAGCTGAGGTCATTTTGGTGATGACGCCTATACTGGTAATGAGACTAAATATCCTTGTTCATATAAATCCGCGAAGAGATCAAGTAAGAGGCGTAGATAATGATCAGGTAGGCGAGCACGCCGATGACCACCAGCAGCATATTTTCTATTTTGCCGTTCTGAATCCACTGAGAGAGAGCCGGATACTCCTTGTTCAAGCTTGCAAAGATGGTGAAAATAAACATAATAACCATCAAAAATATAAAATTGGTGATCTGCATCCCTTTTTGCCCCAGCCAGTAATAGAGCGGCAGATAGAATGAGGCCAGCAGGGGGATCAGGGCCGTAACCAGACCCAGCTCTTTCCAGTGCAGCGGTTCGTCCAGCTTGCCCAGCGCGACAGCAACATAGTACATTCCAATGGTGCATACGATGCTAAACAGCGCGAGCGGCAGCAGTGTCATATATTTCGCTTGAACCAGCCGCTGCCTTGGCACCGGCAATGTGGCCAGAAACTTCTGGTTGTTATGCTGCATATCAATCGTACAGGCGTTAATCAGCAGCAATAGTGCCGGCAGCAACGCGAATACCGTATAAGATTCTGCATTGGAATAGATCATAAGCACGAAATAGGGAATCAGCAGCAGCGTAAATTTCCGGATTATCATGAAGTCTTTACGGATCAGAGCGATGGAATTAGACAACCCCTTCACCCCCTTTTACTGTAAAATACATAATCTCTTCCAGCGTAGGCGTCTCGCAGAGTGCCGTGTCCTTGAAATATCTTTCGCCCTCCGCCCGGTTGCTGATCAGGCCCTCGAACCCCAGCCCGTTCTCCCGCAGCCCTACGAACCACCGCCGGACATCCCGGTCCAGCAGCTCCTTCCCGCCTTTGACCAGCAGATAGCGCTCACTGAGACTCTCCTTCATCTCGTTGAACACAATTCGTCCCTCGTTAATGAATACAATATAGTCGGCAATCCGGTCCAGATCGGTAGTGTTGTGGGTGGAGAACAGGATCGACTTTTTCTCATCCTGGATATGCTCACTGAGCAAATCCAGCATCTCGCGGCGGAAGACCGGATCAAGCCCCGAGGTCGGCTCATCCATGATCAGCAGGTCAGCACCATGGGATAGAGCTACAGCCAGCGAGAACTTGATTTTCATCCCCTTCGACAACTCCTTGATTCTCTTTCCCGGCGACAGCTTGAACTGCTCCTGAAACTTCAGATATGTATCGTTGTCCCACCCCGGATAGAACGGAGCGATAATATTCTTCATCTGCTTCACGGTCATATTCTCATAATAGATACTCTCATCCGAAACGTAGCCGATCCGCGCCCGGATCGCTGTCTGCTCCTGCCGGTTATTGTGTCCGAACATCTGAATGTCGCCTTGATCCGGGTAGATTAGGCCCATCATCATCTTGATCAGCGAGGTTTTGCCTGCACCATTCGGGCCGATCAGCCCGGTAATGAACCCTTCCTTAATCGATAGCGAAATATCCTTAAGCTCAAACCGGTCGTAGCTCTTGGTTACATGGTCTAACTGGATGACATTGCTCATTCCTGTTCCTCCTCATAGAGAAGCTTCAGCATCTCCGCCAGTTCGGCGTATTCCATCCCCAGCTGCCTGCTCTCATCAATAATCTCTTTCAGTTTGCCTTCCACCATCCGCAGCCGCTGTTCCCGGATATATTCCTGATCCGCCCCGGATACAAAAGACCCCTTGCCGACAATCGAGTTAATCAGTCCCTCCCGCTCCAGCTCCTCATAAGCCCGCTTCGTGGTGATTACACTGATCTGCAGCTCCTTAGCCAGCAAGCGGATCGACGGCAATGGCGTTCCCGAGACCAGCTCGCCTTGCAGAATCATCTGGCGGACCTGTCCGACAATCTGGGCGTAGATCGGTTCGCCGGATGTACTTGATATCAGAATATTCATGCAGCAGCATCAGCTTCCTTTGTGTTCTTTGTGTTTAGTGTATATATTTAATATATACACTATAACCAATTCTGTCAATTCATGATTTCACCCCAGTTAAGAAAAGCGGTCGGCAGGCGCTTACATCAGCCCTGCCGACCGCAGGAATTGACGGACGATCTCACTTTGCCATTTCACCCTTAAGGAATAATCCAGGCTCCAGCAGGTCTCCACTGTCACTGCCCTGGCGTCAACCAGGCGCTGGCAGGCCATCCGGAAGGTTCCGGCGCGTTCCCGGTGCCGCAGGTTGAAGTGGTATGCCTTATTGGCAATAGTCAGATTCATCCGCCCGATGATCCGCTTCGCCGTGCCCCCGGCCCGGCTGGCCTGGCTGATAATCAGGCTCTGGCCGACCCGCTTCGGGTTCAGCTGGGACAGCCCGTTGGCTTCATGGAGATCAAGCACCCAGGAAGGGCGGTAACGCAAGGCAAGCTGCCATATCGCTGCGGACAGCGGATGTCTGGCCTGGCTTCCGGGGCCACGCGGAAATGTACGGTTCAGATCGGGCTGTCCGCGGATTCCCTTACGCCGTGCGATCTGGTTCGCCAGCGGAACGATGATCAGCTTCCCCTGGCGCAGCTTCATCTCCCCCCGGCTGAACCTTCCGGCGATGCCCTGGGCGGCGCGGCTGCTTGCCGGCTCATTCCCGTGGACACCAGAGAGGATCATGAATACAGGACCGGGAGCCCCGCTGCTGATGACATAATAAGGTGTAGCATATGGCGTTCCTGCTGCCAGCGTATGCTTCTCTACTGACACTGTGGTTCACCTCCTGTGGATCATGTGGACGATGGAATACATGAAGTAGGACAACAGCAATGGTTACACAGTACTGTATGCGGATTACTCACAGGGGATTGGACATATAGGACAGGAACAGAATTTTCGGGCCCGCTATACAACCCAAAAAAGCCGGAATGTCCTGTAAGGACATTCCGGCTCATTGGCTTGATATGTTAAATACTAATAGAATACAACCTTATTCTTCCCGGTGGACTTCGCTTCATAGAGCGCCTTCTCTGCCTTGGCGATGAAGTCAGACGGTCGGTCTGAGGGAACCGGCACCTTCAGCACTCCGCCGATGCTTACGGTAACGACTCCTTCCTCTTCATAGCGGTCACGGGGAATCTGCAGCTCCTGGACGCTTTGGCGGGCGGCTTCAGCCAGCTCCTCTGCCTGTTCTTGCGAGGCTCCGGCCATCGTCACGATAAAGTTCGCGCCGCTGAACCGGGCCACGAAGCCCCCATAGCTCATTCCAATAATGTTCAGTACGTCAGCCACCGACTGGATGCACAGATCACCGCCTTTTAATCCGTGGACAGCATTATAGGCATGGAAGTCATCGATGTCGATGGACAGCAGCAGCAGCGGCTCCTGCAGGTTCCTCTCATCCTCCCAGCGCTGATCCAGCTCATTCTCCAGCGCCTGCCGGTTCGGCAGATCGGTCAGAGAATCTGTAGTCAGGTAGCTCTGCATCTGAGTGGCCGCATCAGCATACGCTTCGCCCTTCGCTTCTGCCCCTGTCCCAGGACTTAAGACTGCCATCACCGACGGTTTGCCGCCATGGACAACAGATGCGAGGCTCAAGGATAATTCCAGCGGCGCTCCTTCCCCGTTCACGAATTGGCCCTGGCCGGATACGAACTGGGTCACATTCCTGCTTAAGTTCTGGAAGTGCTGCTGCAGGTCAGGGCGGTAGGTGCCATGCACATAATTCAGGAACGGCTGCCCGACCAGGGAGCTGCCCTTCTCTTCACCAAGCAGCTCCTGAGCCCGGTTATTGCAATAGGTAATCACATCATCCGTGATCATCAGGAACGCTACCGGAGACAGCTCCATCAGCTGCAGATAACGCTGTTCATTGTGACGGAGCGTACGGGCATTCTGCAGGGCCTGCTCTTCCGCCTGACGAAGCTGGTTCTCGGTCTGTGCGCGCAGGATGGATTTGAGCTGCGGCAGAATATTCAGATGCTGCTCCCTCCAGGGAAGAGAGGTCGACTGGACCACCTGCCGCCATTTCTCGAATGACTTCCGTGGAGACAGCCGCATGGTGTCACCTTCCTGGATGACCGCCTTGGCCGGATCGCCGGCCCAGTCTACAATCTCCACCACTTCCGGGCGGAACCAGATCATGTAATTCTGATGGCCCGGGGTCAGGGCAAGATAGATGACACCTGAGGCCGTGTTCTTGTAAGCCTTCGCGGACTCATATTCCAGACTGAGCTTGGAGGTGCAATAGGTGTAATCCTTCGCCTTGCCGGACAGCCAGCCGGCAAGCTCCCGTACCTGCTCCCGCGAAGGCGTCGCTCCGAACAGCATCAGCTTATCCTGGTAGCAGACCGCTGCACCGGAAGCCTCCATCAGCTCCAGCAGGGTCTGTTCTTCCTCTACCAGCTGCTCAATGATACTGGATGAGCTGGTATGGCCTGTGAAAATATCGACAATCCGCATTGCCTTGGTCCGTACCTCCAGCTCAGTCTGATAGTTATCCAGCTGCTGGCGCTGGAACAGCTCGCTGGAGAAGAAAGCCCCCAGGAAGTTGCACAGATTGCGGATGCGGTGAGGCACATATCTCGGGGAATAGTGATGGCAGGTGATCAGTCCCCATAGCTTATTGTTGTTAATCAGGGAGATGGTTGTAGTCGCCCCCACCCCCATATTCTGCAAGTATTCAATATGGAGCGGGGAGACGCTGCGCAGGATGGAGAGGCTGAGGTTGAGCGGCTTGCCGGTCAGCGGCTGAAGCACAGGGGTAATCGGCACGGGGAGATAGTTCACATCCACGATGGTCCGCAGCCAGTTGCGCAGATACAGCTCACGCGCCTGCTTAGGAATGTCGGATGCCGGATAATGATGCCCCAGGAACGGCTCCAGCCCTTCTTCCTTGGCTTCGGCAATGACCTTGCCGTTCCACTGCTCATCGAACTCGTAGATCATCACTCGGTCATAGCCCAGCATCTCTTTCACCTGCTCGGCAGCAGCCTGGCTGGCCTCCAGCCGGTTCGAGGTATGCTTCAGCCGTCCGAAGAACGTGCGAATCCAGTCGTAATCATTGGCGCTGTCGCTCTCACTGATTGAAGCCGGCTCCAGTTCGACAATCATCAGGCCCTCGCTTTCGTGAATGATGCAGAAGAAATCCTCCGGCACACCTCTAACTTCAATCTGTATGACCGTATATTGTAAATCTGCGGTTTCTTTCGCGTTAACACTGCGTACAAGCAGCATGGCCAGTTGTCCGGGGCCGATCAGATCCGCCATCGGTGTTCCCAGAAGCGCATCAGCAGCGGTTCCCAGCAGCACATCTGTATTCCAACTGGCCTGGACGATCAGATTGTCCTGATCCTGGGTTACGGCCAGCAGTACGCCATGCGGTTGAATCAGCCCGGGAATATGGATCGGCTCCTTCTCGCAGTTCGTCAGATCCACGGCTTCCTTGGGGCTTAGTCCGGTCTCGTTCAGTAACGTCCGGTTGAGCGGTTGATTCTCGTTTTGTGCTTTGAAATCTGCCATAGGTGATGGTCCTCCAGTGATGTATTTGTTTCAAAAGCATTTTTTGCGTAGACTCATTCTAACGTACTTCAGGCTGAAATAACAATCAGACCACGCACAACCAATTGAAATAGATAACGCTGATCATGTGTTACAGGAATCCCGATCAGGTATAATTATTAGGGATAGGGCATAATCTTAGGAGGCTGTCAGGTAAGCCATTACACGCACAGCCCATGATCCGAGGTGACCAAGATGAGACGATACAGACGTTCCGGCAGAGACCTGGTTTCTTTGCTTCTGGGTGTATTCTCCATACTGATCATTGCCTTCTACGTAATCCGGTATCTTCTGCAGACCGTATCCTTTGCACCTTAGAGCCTTGAATCCTGCCATGCAAAAAGGAGCATTTGGGGGAAATGCTCCTCTTCGGCTTGCATATACCATCTGTTAAGCTGCACTTCCAGACGATTTGTAATCCGGAAGGTATACCATTAATTTACCTTAAAAATGACATTAATACAAGTATTTCCTTCTATTCCAGCGTAAATGTGAACAAATCATGGATGCGCTGCTCTGCAGGCCTGCACGGGTAAGAATACCGTCCCGGCCGGACTTTGCCGGCTAAGGGATGTGCCCATTATAATGGACCTACTCTGCGCAGAGATTAACCTTGGAAGGAACTTACACATGGACCCAAATCCCCTCTTTAACGCCTGGAGGACGTTCGGGTTCCGTGATCCGGCCGGGTTACGGGAATATGACGCGGTGCTGCCGGACCGGCCGTCCGCTGCGGGCTTTTGGGACCCTGTCCGTTAGCATATAAGCATAGTCCTTATTCTTCTGCCGCCTTCTGCAGAATGGACCGCACGAACGCAGTCTTACCCTCACAATACGCATCGATATCGTAGCGGTGCTGCCCAGCGAGCTGCTGCTTGACCGCCTGATACTCGTCACGTGCAGACGGATGGGCGCGCAGATAGTCCCGGAACGCGATATGCTCCAGGTAGCCTTTGCCGTCCTGCGGGCATACGTAGAGGTGATACTTCATGAAGCTGTCGTCGTGCTTGCTCCTGAAGGCCTCCCTGCCCTCAATGCCCAGATTGCCCTGATGCTCATAGCCGAACGACTCTAGTCTGCGGATGATCTCCGGAAGCTTATCATAGCTCTCCATCACCAGATCAATATCAATGACCGGCTTGGCCCATAAACCCTCAATAGAGGTGCTGCCAACATGCTCCGAGCCGATAATCAGGTCACCGGCAATTTCAAGCATCCGGGCTTCAATCCGGAGGTATTCCTCCTTCCAGGCCGGATCATAGGGAACGACTTCAACAACCTTCGTCTTCTCAGCGATGATTCTTCGCCTCCTTCAGCGGGTAACTACTCCGTACTCCAGGATAAAAGACACCCCGCTATCTCATACTAACCCACAGAGACGGAGGTGAACAGTGTGCCCAAGAATAACGCAGACGCGAAGCTTGACCGTGAGGACAACCGCGCCGACAGCAAGCATAATCAGCAGAATCACGCCAGTATCACTGAAATCCCACAGATGGTGACTCCGAATAAAGCAGCCAATGTCGTGCCAAGCTTAAACGGCGTAACCAAGAACGAAACCTGATTCCCGCTTCCCCATGCTTTTCAGACCAGGCGTCCCCTATACTAAAGGTGGCAGCCTGGTCTTTTGCCGGGCAGAGCAGTTATACTATAAAACGAAATGATAGAATAAGAGAGCTTAACCTTAGCTTCGAATTATCCATTTAAGGAAACCCATTCATCCAGAAAAGAGTGAACGTATGACGATAGGATTTTTTGACTCGGGCATTGGCGGGTTAACTGTGCTGCATCAGGTGCTGAAGCTTATGCCGCAAGAGGATTATCTCTTCTATGCAGATACCGACCATGTTCCCTATGGCGAGAAAACAAAAGAGGAAGTCAGAGCATATATCCTGCAAGCGGTGGAATTCATTGCCCGGCAGGATATCACAGCCCTGGTCATCGCTTGTAATACAGCTACCAGTATCGTAATCGAGGAGCTTAGAAGCCGCTATACCTTCCCTGTGCTCGGGATCGAGCCGGCCGTGAAGCCTGCGGTTGAACAATCCGAGGGCCAGCAGCAAAGAGTGCTAGTGTTAGCTACCCGCCTGACGCTGCAGGAGAAGAAATATCATGATCTGGTCCACCGCATAGACCCTGGTGAGCGGGTGGATAGTCTGCCGCTGCCCGGGCTGGTCCAGTATGCCGAGCAGTTTGAGTTCCGTGAAGAGAAGATTATCCCTTATCTCCAGAAGGAGCTGGCTCACCTGAACCTTGCGCGCTACAGCACCGTGGTCCTCGGCTGCACTCATTTCCCCTACTTCGAGGATAGCCTGCGGAAGGTATTTCCGCCCGGGGTGAAGTTCATCTCCGGCAGCCGCGGCACGGCCAGACACCTGAAGCAGCTCCTTGGAACCAAAGGTGAGATCAACCAGGGTACAGGCAATATACGCTACTACAGATCAGGTGTTGAGGTAGACGATTCCGCGTTATTATCTAAGTATGACGGCCTGTTCAAGCGGCTGGATGTAATGGAAGCAGCAGCGGCTGACATACCGGACCGCAGCTCTGAGGGGGAGTTCATATGAGTCACTACGAAGCCATGATGGGAAGATTACGCCAGAATCCGCTGAAGAATATCACGCTGCTCAAAATGTTAACTGCCTATCATGCGCAGATTGATAGCGTACTAATTGAACAAGAGCAGGACTGGGGCGTGCTGCTGCTCATGCGTGCCGGAACCTTCGGCTACGATCAACGGACCTATCCCGAAGCAGATACGGTTGTCCTTATGGATTACAGCAGTCCTGAAGTCTTCCCCGCTCTGCTGGAGCGCCTGCCCAGAGAGGCGAAGCTGGTCTTCAAGCTGCAGGAGCAGGCGTACCGGCAGGCGCTGGAGCCTTATTTCACGCTGCGCCGGGTCCGTAGCCTCTACTCCTATTCCACGGACGGCGGTCCGGGCTTCCGCGTGGATGAGGATTGCATCCTCAGTGAGTCTGTCGATGAACGGCTGCTGCCGCTGTGGATGGCGAACGACTATACAATGGAAGAGCTAAGGCATTATTTCGAGGAAGGGGCTTTTTCGGTCTCCTTATTTGACGGGGATACGCCCCTCAGTACATGTATCGTGTACCGCAATGAGGAGCGCGTCTGGGAGATTGGTGCCGTCCATACCGCTGAAGAAGCCCGACAACGCGGACTGGCGCAGCGCGTCGTCCGGACAGCGGTAGTCCACACTCTGGACAGGGGCTATATTCCCCGCTATCAGGTACTGGAGAGTAATCTCGCTTCCATCCGCCTGGCCGAGTCCATCGGGCTTACCCGTGCAGTCACGCTGGAGCACTGGCTTAATTATTGAGGCGGTGTTATTCCCTTGCTCATCAGAATGCTGATATTCTCCTGCTGGCGGTACTCTGTCGGGGTAAGCCCGTATTTCTTGCGGAACATCTGGGTGAAATGGCGCATGTCCTGATACCCTACCCGCTCTGCGATGTCCGCCAGCCTCAGCCCGGGATTGAGCAGCAGCAGCTTCGCCTGCTCCAGCCGGAGCGAGGTGACATATTCCTTGTACCCCTGTCCGGTCTTAAGCTTGAACAGCTGGCTGAAATAGGCCGGATTCAGAAACACCACTGAGGCGATCCTCTCCAGCGACAGCTCCTCATGGAAATGCTCCTTAATATACTGCAGCGCCACCTCAATCGCCTTCTCCCCGCTCCCCTTCGCCGGAGCAAGCGGCAGCGACTGGAACGCCGAAGCCTCCCGCATCCGCTTCACAATCTGCGGCACCTCATGGAAGTCACAGCTAAGCCCGGAATGGATAATCTGAAAAGGAATCCGCAAAACCTGCGACAGATGCTTCTTCACCTCCGCCAGGAACAGCTCTACCCGGACGTTCTCGCCCGGCGTGATGAGGCCCAGCAGATGCTGCCGGTCATAGCTGACCACGAAGCCCCGCCCATGCTGCTCGATCAGCTCGGAGAGGACATTCTCAACGATGAAATGCTCCAGCCGGACACTTCGCTCCCCGGGCTCCAGCTGTACCATGACCAGATAGAACTGGCCGTAATCTTCAATAAAAGGCGTTAGCTCCAGATTCCCCGTATCCAGGCCCGAGGCCAGCCGCTGGAATACCCCTTCGCGGAGGAAGCGCAGGCTGGCCTTCAGCCGTTCACCCTGCTGCGACAGCTGGTGGTCATGCCGGATCTCTGTGGTGAGGCTGCCGATCAGCTCGGTCAGCTTGGTTTTGCCGATCGGCTTCAGCAGGTAGTCCCGCGCCCCCAGCCGCACCGCCTCCTGGGCATACGAGAATTCGCTGTGGGCGGAAATAACGATCCATTTCACATACGGATACCGGCGCTTTGAAATCTTCATGAATTCAAGGCCGTTCATGCCCGGCATCAGAATATCGGTCAGCACGATATGGATGTGCTGCTCTTCCATAATCTTCACCGCTTCTTCGGCCCGCTCGGCCACGAAGACCTGATGCTCCGGGCAGATCTGGCGGATCGTGCGCCGGACCCCTTCACGGATGACCCGCTCGTCATCGGCGATCAGAATATTCATTAAGGCTGTCCTCCTTCTGCTGGAACCGGCAGCACAATGGCCACCCGGGTGCCTTCGCCGGGGAAGCTCTCGATCTGCAGGCCGTATTCTTCCCCGAACATGAACTGCAGGCGGCGGTGCAGGTTCTGCAGCCCGATTCCGCTTTTACCGCTCATACCCGCACTGTCCCCGGCCAGCGATGCCTGCAGCCGGCTAAGCTGCTCTGCATCCATCCCGGTTCCGTTATCCTCGACAATCAGCTTCAGCATCCGGCCTTCCTCACGGGTATACACCTTCAGAATGCCCTGGCGGCCTAAGGATTCCAGCCCGTGCTTGACGGCATTCTCAATTACCGGCTGGACGGTCATCTTCGGCACCCGGATCGTCAGCCAGCGTTCATCCACATTCGTAATGATCTGCAGCCGCCCCTCCAGCCGGATGGAGATGATTTTCAGATAATGCCCCATCTGCTCCAGCTCTTCGCGCAGGCTGACATCCGCTCCGTCCTCCCACTGGCTGCTGTAACGGAACATCGAGGACAGGGAGAGCACCAGCTCACCGAGCTGCTCATTGCCCTCCTCATCCAGCATCCAGTAGATCATATCCAGCGTGTTGTAGAGAAAATGCGGGTTCACCTGGGACTGCAAAGCATGCAGCTCCGCATTCTTCTCGCTGACCGAGGCGAGCTTAACCCGCTCAATCAGCTCCTCGATCCGCCGGACCATCCGGTTGAAGGAAGCGACCAGAATATTGATCTCCTGATAAGAGGATACGTTGACCAGCCCGCGGAAATTCCCGACCTCCACCTGCCGCATCTCGCGGATCAGCTTCTTCAGCGGCGAGGAGATGGTCTGCGACACAACCGAAGCAATCAGCGTGGAGACCAGGATCAGCGCCGAGATGACGATCAGCAGATACCGCTTCATCTCCACTAGCTCCACGTTCAGATCCTTGTCCGGGGTAATACTCATGATCCACCAGCCCGAGAAGCTTAGCTTCGAGGCTATAACCAGCTGTCCGCCCTTCTGCTGAACCATCACATCCTCATCAGCGGGAAGCTTCGGCAAGGCTGCGGCGTCCGGCTGCGGGTCCGTTGCCGAGGTGACGAAACGTCCGTCGGGGGACATCAGGTAGACCTGGCTATGCGCGCCAAGCTTCAGATTCTCCAGAGCCTCCAGCACCGGCTGCGGGTCGGTCTCATACAGCACGATGCCAATCGGCTTATGCTCATTCAGATCATAGAGCTGCCGCCCGAAGGCGAAGACCGGACTGTCCTCCACCTGGTCGATCAGGGAGTGTGCGTACACGCCGAGCCAGACCATTTTGCCCGAAGATGCCTGAAGCTGCCGGTACCAGTCCTCCTGCCTATACTCCGGGTCCACCACATTCATGGAATTGCCGTAATTATAAATCTTACCCTTGTCCGTGATCACATGGATGCCAACCAGATCGTCCCGCGAATAAAAAATCGAGCCGATAATATTCGTCACCGTCTGCTCATTGATATACGCCACCGCGGGTCCGTCCGTCTTCTCGTTAATCAGGCGGATCATCTCAAAGTTATTGCTGAGCGATTTGGACAAAGCGTCATACCCCTTATAGAGCAGCGTAAACAAGCCTGCGGTCTGGGCGACATTCTTGCGTGATAACTCGCTGATCTTCTCATGCAGCTGATCCGTAGTCCGGTTATAGTACAGCAGGCTGACGATAAGCAGAATACTGGACATGCAAAAAAGAAACAGCAAGAACAACCGATGATGAATGGAATGAAAGCCGATCTTCATAGACTCTCCCCTTTCCCGCACCCTGTTCTGCCGTTTCTTATTATAGAACCTTTCCATTTTTATGCAATGAGAGAATTCGTCCGTCTGCCGCTTACCCCTTAACCGCTCCGGCCACCATCCCTTTGGTAATCTGATTTGACAGGAAAAAGTAGATCAGAATCACCGGCAGCGCACCCATCACCAGGAAGGCCCCGATATTGCCATAGTTGACCGAATACTGGCTGACGAAGGTGTAGACGCCGAACGGCAGGGTCTTCAGCTTCTCCGAGGAGATGAACGTAGCGGCCAGAATATACTCGTTCCAGATATTAATGAAGGTCAGGATGCACACGGTCATGACCGGCGGCACCGACACCGGCAGAATGATGCTGCGGAAGATCCGGTACACGCTTGCCCCGTCGATGAACGCCGATTCTTCGATCTCATGTGGAATGGCTCGCATGAAGCCGCTCAAGATGAACACGGCAATGGGAGTTGAGAACGCGATGTACGGCAGAATCAGCGACAGGTGAGTGTTGAGGATCGTCATATTTTTGAAAATAATCATCAGCGGCAGCAGCGTGGCCTGCATCGGGATCATCATCCCCATCAGGAAAATGGTCATCACCACATTGCCGTACCTCCAGCGGAACCGGGAGATGGCATAGGCCGTCATTGAGGCCAGGATGATGACACAAAGCATCGTAACTCCGGTAACGAACACACTATTCGAGAGATACTTCAGATAACTGCCCGAGGTGTAAGCCTCATAGTAGTTATGCCACTGCAATTTATGGGGCAGGGAAAAGAAGCTTCCATCCAGAATCTCCTCATTGGTCTTCAGTGAATATAACAGCAGCCACAGCAGCGGGTAGAGCTGGGTGATCACAGGAATGGCAAAAAGAAGATACACGATTCCTTTTTTGAGCTTACGCATGGTCCGCGCACTCCTTTGCTAGTTGAATTTGCGCTCCAGCCGGTTGAAGATCGTGTTGATGACCCCGGTGAAGAGCAGACAGACCACGACCAGGAACGTGGCAATCGCGCTGCCGTAGCCGTATTTGAAGGACAGGAACGAGCTGTTGTACATATGGGTGGAGATAACATCCGTAGCATGTGCGGGTCCTCCCCCGGTCATAACCATGACCAGATCAAACGCCTGTAGTGAACCGATAAAGGCCAGAATGATCGATATTTTGAAAATAGGCACGATCAGCGGAAGCGTAATATAGCGGTCGGCCTTGAAGCCGTCTGCCCCGTCGATTTTGGCCGCTTCATAGAGCTCGTCGGGAATGTTCTGTACGCCGGTATATTGGATCAGCAGATGGTAGCCGAAGTATTGCCACAGGGATACCAGATACAGAGCATACATGGCGATAGCAGGCTCGGTCAGCCAGTTATGGGTCCAGCTCTCCAGGCCCAGGGAGACGAACACACCGTTCAGCATTCCTCCCATGGAGGTGGGATTGTAGATCGTTTTCCAGAGTTGTCCGATAATGACGACTGACAGAATAACCGGCGTGAAGTAGATCGACACCAGTGTGTTTCCCTTGCGCACATAGCGGTTCAGCAGAATAGCCATGCCCAGACAGAGCGGAATCTCCAGCATCGAGGCGACAGCATACAGCAGAGTTCTCCGTACAGAGGGCCAGAACACCGGATCATGCCAGAACATCTCCTTGAAATTGCCGAAGCCAACAAACTGCGAAGAAGTCAAGCCGTCCCATTTCAGCAAGCCTGTAAAGAACGAAACCAGGATCGGAACGAATACCAGGCACACGTACAAAAGCAGACATGGCACTATGAAGGCAGCGATTGTGCGTGCCGGCACCTTAAGAACTTTCATCTTTCCCGCCTCCTATCAAGCAGATTCTTTATCTGTTCATTAGATTAATCATTAATGTCATTAATTTATAAATGGAGCATAACAAACCCGATGCGAAGCAAGCAGGGGAGGCGGCTTCGCATCGGGAAGAATGTTATATGACGGGCTTATTTATTAGCTTCAAAAGCAGCCTGATGCTCCTTCGCTACTGCAGCGGAATCCATCTTCTGCACGAACAGGTTCTGAATGCTGCTGAGATGGACCTGGGCTGTGGCCGGATTCATCGTGTTATCGAAGGCCAGGTCTCCGCCCTTCACCTGGTTGAACAGTCCGGCAATGTTAACCGCCAGATCAGAGTAACCGGCCGCCTTGAGGTCTCCGTCTACCTTTTGGCCGATCCCTACCGCATTCTTCAGCTCAAACTGTTTCTTGGGATATTGGGTACCGAAGAAGTTGAGGAAATCCTTGGCTTCCTGCAGATGCTCGCTGTTCGCCGATATAGCGAAGGCACTGCCGGGGGCCAGCATGAATTCGTTGGGGTCGCCCTTGCCGTTCACGGTCGGGAACTGGAAGGCCCCAACCTTACCCGCCACAGGGGATGCGTCGATCGCGCCGGTCTCCCAAGAGCCGATGCACCACATGGCCGCTTTGCCTGTTCTGAAGATGTTGCCGCCGGCTGTAGCATCAATCGAGGTTGCGCCATCCGGGAATGCGCCTGCCTGAACCAGCGCCTGGAAGGCATCTACCGCTTCGATGAAGGCCGGGTCCTCGAATGTCTTTTTGCCGTCAATGACATCCTGTAGGAAGCCCGGGCCGCCGTTGGTGCGGAGCAGAATGTTCATGAACAGGAACGAACCGGTCCAGGAATCCTTCTCGCCGATGGCCAGCGGCGTAATGCCTTTATCCTTCAGGATCTTGACATCCTGCAGCATCTCCTCGAACGTCGTTGGCGGAGCGGCGATTCCGGCCTGGGCGAACAGATCTTTGTTGTAGTACACCACTTCGATGTTGTTGCCGTCCGGGATAGCGTATACATTATTGTCGAAGCTGTAATAATCCAGCAAGCCCTTCTGGTAGGTGTCCTTCAGACCATTCTGATCAAGCATGTCGTTCAGCGGAGCGAGCAGACCGGCATCGACGAACGGCTTCATCTGGGCCGCCGGGTTGACGATGGTGATGTCCGGCACTTCCTTGGACGCTGCCTGGGTCTTCAGCTTCACCTTCTGCTGGTCGGTGTTCAGCGTATCCAGCTCAATTGTGACATTCGGATGCTCCTTCATGTACGCGTCGGTCAGCTCACGGATCATTTTGTAGTTGGGTGTCGCCGGGTCAGGATAGATGTTCTGAAAAGTAAGCGTTACCTTTTTGTCGCTGGGCGCGTTTGTCGCTGTTGAATTCCCGCTGCCGGTGGCCGCGTTCGGTGCTGCGTTGTCCTTCTTATCCGCGCCTGTGTTGCTGTTCGAGTTCCCGCATGCGGCAAGGCTTAGCGCCATCACTGCTGTGAGTGCGATGGTGGCTGTCTGCTTCATTTTTCTGTTAACCATAAATGAATGCCCCCTTAATTGTGATAAGCTAATTATCATCGCGCAGAGGGCTTCCGGGCAAGGTAGGAACTGCAGGAGAAAGGTTTGTTTTTTCTAGGTATGAGTATTATTCCAGCGTTTTCTCAAGCAGCTGCTCATCGTCCTTAACGTAATGGCAATGCTCATAGAATTGAATGGCGGCGGCGTTTCTTCTGCCGGTTAAAATGCGAATGTGTGTCACTCCGCGTTCCCGGAGATTTTTTTCCAGACAGTCAATAATGGTGAGGGCCACCCCTTGCCTCCTGGCGGCTTCCTGCACATAGAGTTCCGTGATTTCACCGTAAGGCTCATCATAGCAGAAGGAGTATAGGCTTTGGGCGCAGCCAAACCCTACGATAGCACCGTTCAGCTCGGCTACAGCAATTATCTCGTTACGGTTAGTATGTAAATGCTCAATGATCTTCGCTGGAGGCCTTGGTGCGCCGCCGTTAAATTCCTGATTCAGTCTGGACAGTGCTTCAGCGTCGGTTGCAGTTGCGAGTCTTGCGAGTGGAGCGGAGTTCATTTTCCAGTCACCTCGTTTAGGATTGTTAAAAAAGGCAGCCGGGTCCCCATAGGATCGACTGCCGCATACATTCGCCCCACGCGCCTTCAGCGAGCCTATTGTATATTGTTTTTCACATACATTTGACACACGCGCCTTGAGCGAGCCTATTGTATTTTGTTTTTCACATACATTTGAACACATGCGCCTTGAGCGAGCCTATTGTATACTGTTTTCCACATACATTGGGCCCCACGCGCCTTCAGCGAGCCTATTGTATACTGTTTTTCGCATACATTTGGTCCACACACCCGCCGCTCGCCTATTGTATTCGGTATATCATATACACACCTTATCCACGACAGAAGAGAATCATGATTTCCTAATAAACAAGCAAAGCCCTCTCTACGATCCACGTAAAAGAGGGCTAATCTGTTCTATACTTGTGCAGGCGGCTGCCTCCATTGCTTTATTACGCTGAGCAGGCCGGGCACATCCAGCCCGTCAAGCGAAAAAGCCTTGCGCAGCAGATCATGCGGAATGAACTCATCGTATTTGCCGAGATATGGGGCTTCATCCGGGCCAAGCAGCGCCAAGGCATCTGTAGCTGCTGTGGCTTCGGCGATGATCGCCTCCTCCAGCTCCTCTGCTTCCGTCTTGCCGGCAACCACCATATAATACGGCTCCATCGGTATGACGGAGCGCAGTCCCTGCGGCCCCTTCAGATTGTTCTTCAGCAGCCGTTCCAGCGTGCGGAACTGGCGGCTGCCTGCCCATGGCAGGATGAACATGGAGTCCCCTCCAGCCGGCAGTACCGGACGTGTCAGGAGGCCGCTCTCCTTGGCCAGCCTTCTTGCCCGCTCCAGTCTGGCGGCAGCGCTGGGCGCAAGATACGGATACAGCGCTGTAGAGCCCAGCACCTCACGGATCTTGGTCATGATCCGGGTATGAACATCACCGCCGGCCCCCAGCCATAGAGTGTCTACTTTGCCGCGCGAGCCTTTGACATAGACAGCCTTGTGGCGGTTGTCGACCTCCTCCACCTTCCACAGCTTGCCTGCCAAGGTGAAGCAGTAGCCCGGAGGCGGCACTGTCGTAATCGAACCGATCTCCTCCGTGCCGTTATAGACGACATGCTCTTCGTCATCCTTGAACACCGCGTAGAACCGGAAGTTGTTCACGATCTTCTCTCCGGCCAGTCCGATCAAGAGGCTGCCCTCATCCATCTTCTCAATATGCCCCATGCCCAGCATATATTCCAAGAACGCATCATAATCCGCAGGGTCAATGCCGCGGAAGGAGGGCAGACTGAGCACCGCCTCCTTCAGCTCCTCCGGCTCCGCTTCACCCATGCTCTTCAGGATGCTCATCGTCTGATGATAGAGCAGCCCTACAGGCAGCTGGCGCACTGCCAGCGGCTCCACCCATTTCTCGCGCACATACAGCTCGATCACGGCAATGGCCCGCAGCAGCGTCCACGGCATCCGCGCGGGCAGCTGCGCCTCTTCGTCCTCCTCCTCGGGCGTGACGAAGATCATCTCCGAGGCGGCATCCCCCCGCCGCCCCGAACGGCCCAGCCGCTGTACGAAGCTCGCGCAGCTGTAGGGGGCACCGAGCTGGAGCACCCGGTCCAGCTCGCCCAGATCAATGCCCAGCTCCAGCGTCAGCGTCGCCGCCGCCACAGCCGGCCCTGCGCCCTGCTTAAGCGCGGCCTCCGTCTCTTCGCGCAGCATCGCGGAGATGCTTCCATGATGCACATGGAAGACATCCCGCTCGCCGCGTTTCGCGGCAATGCGCCGCATCTCCAGAATCGCCTCTTCGGCGTCGGTGCGGCTGTTCGTGAAGATCAACGCTTTCTTGATATGCGTGTGATCGTAGATGAACCCGTAATACGCCTGTCGCGCCCGCTCCAGGTGTTCGGCCTCCTCCTCGTTCCGCGCATCCGGGAACGAGAAATGCTCCACGCTCAGCCGCAGCTTGCGCCCGCCCTGCGGAGCGCTGACCTCCACGCTCTCGCGTGTTCCCGCCGCCAGCCATTCCGTGACGGAGGCGTAGTCGCTTAAGGTCGCCGAGAGGCCGATGCGCCGCGGATAACAGCCCGCCATCCGCGAGATCCGCGCCAGCTGGCTCAGCACCTGAATGCCGCGGTCCGCGCCCATGAACGCGTGCACTTCATCGATGATGATGAAGCGCAGATCATGGAACAGCGCCGGAATCGCATTCGGGCGGTTCATCAGCAGGCCCTCCAGCGATTCCGGGGTTATCTGCAGCACCCCCGAAGGGTTCTGCATCAGCTTCGTCTTATCCGCCTGGGGCACATCCCCATGCCAATGCCAGACCGGGATATTGCCTTCGCGCAGCAGATCGTTCAGACGTGCGAACTGATCGTTGATCAGCGCCTTCAGCGGCGCGATATACAGAATGCCGACTGAGGCAGACGGACGCTCATACAGCCCCGTCAGCGCCGGGAAGAACGCCGCTTCCGTCTTGCCAGAAGCGGTCCCCGAAGCAATCAGCAGATGATGCGGCGTGTCGAACAGCACACGGCAGGCATCGACCTGCGCCTCGCGCAGTGTATCCCAGCGGTTCTTGTAGATGAATTCCTTAATGAACGGAGCGAGCCGGTAGAACGGGTTATCGCTCATAGGTCGAACTCCGCCAGGAAGCCGTCCAGCTCATTCTCGTTCTCCTGCGCAGCAGGCCGCGGGGTCTGCTCCCCGACCAGCTTCTCGAAGGTTACGTCCGGATGCTGGTGCAGGGTATGCAGCAGATCCATGAAGTCGCGCACCACCTCGCGTGCAGTAAGCAGCTCGTCCGCCCCCAGCCGGTTGACCGCCTCTTCCATGAAGTGCACAAGCTGTTCCTGGGTAAGGCTGGCTTCATACCCGTAATGGAGGGCATGAATGTCACGCAGCTTCTGGAGCAGTATCAGAATCTCCTCATGGGAGAGCATGTCCAGCGCAATAATCGGCCCGGTGAAGTTATTCCGTCCGGACTCGGCATATCTTCCGGCCACCAGCCGGGAGCGCAGAGCCTCGTAGCTGAACAAGCCGCGCCGGGGGTCCTCCACGAACTGCGGCGTCCCCCCGATGAAGATGCCCAGCCGTTCAGCCTTGCCCTGCATCGTATCGTTGAACATAGTCAGCAGCTTCTCGTAATTGCTCTGCCGGGAGATGCTGTTCGTAATCTTGTAGAGGTTGACCCCTTCGTCGATGAACAGCAGCAGGCCCTTATAGCCGATGGCTCCGGTGAATTCAGCCCACAGCTTCATATAGTCATACCAGTTGTCATCGTCGATGATGACACCGACCCCCAGCGCCTTCCGGGCATCCGTCCGGGTCGGGAATTCCCCGCGCAGCCAGCGCAGCGCATCCTGCTTCAACCCGTCATCCGCCAGCAGATGCCCGTTCCAGTAGGATGCCAGCACCTTGGCGAAGTCGAAGCCGTGCACCAGCCCGCGCATCCCGGAGGCAACGGTATAGATCCGCTGCTCAACGAAGCTGCCAAGCTCAGGCGCACCCGGCCCGCAGCCCTTCTCCTGCATCACCGCCTGCTGAAGCGTCATGATCCACTTCTGGAGCATAATCTCCAGCGCCCCGCCATCCGGGCGGGTCTTGGTGGAGAGATGGCTCATCAGCTCACGGTAGGTGGCGAGTCCCTGCCCCTTCGTGCCGACCAGCCGCCGCTCCGGCGAGAGGTCGGCGTCGGCGACCACGAAGTCCCGGTCCATCGCGTAATTGCGGATGATCTGAAGCAGGAAGCTTTTGCCGCTGCCGAATTTGCCTGTAATCAGCTTGAAGGCGGCTCCGCCCTCGGCGATATTCTCCATATCGCGGAGAATCGCCTCCACCTCCGGCCGGCGGCCGACAGCGATGTGCTCCAGGCCAATCCGCGGCACAACCCCCGCTGTCAGGGAGTTCACGAGTGCGGTGGTCATCCGCTTCGGTATTTTGAGTGCGTTCATTGCTTCATTCACCTCTTTAGATAGTCCAGCATCAATATACATTCTTCCGTCAGCTCTTCGCCGTCAATAACCAGGTCTCCCAGATTGTCCATGGCCAGCTCATTAATCTCATCATAGAGCAGCTCAGCCATCGTTCCTGCTTCCGCAGCCAGCCGTCCGGCCTTCAACGCACCGTCTGCTTCGGCCAATGCAAGCACGACCTCCCGTTGCAACGGACTCAGTACAGAAGCAAAGTGAACCCAAGCCTCCGCTTCGCCAGCCACGGCTGACAGGCTGGTCTCCACCACTGCTTCCGATACATGTCCGGCTTCCGCTCTAACTCCTTCGTTGTTCAGAGTTTCAACTCTAGCCTCTTCATGTTCTACCCGGCCACCGCCCGGTTCCTCTATCCCCGCCACTGCTCCAACCTGACTCCAAGCCGCTGCTTCATCCTCCGGCTCCACAGATTCCTCCACCGTGAGCAGCGAACGCACCACCTCAGAATCATTCTCCAGCTGCTCCAGCTTCTGCGGATCAATCACAACTGCCGGCCCCTTCTCTTCCTTCTCGGCCTTGCGGAATTCACGCTCCAGGAACCGGGTAATCAGCTCGTCCATATCGGCGTCGACCTTAATATCCTTCAGCCTTCCCCTGTATCCCAGAAGCGCGCGCAGCTTATTCTCGGTCAGCCGGAACAGGCGGGTAATCAAGCTGCGCAGCGGAGGGGACTTGCTGATCCGCACCACAGGCACCAGGACTGAGTAGCCATACAATGAGATATCGTATACGGCACTGCGGAACAGATACCGCTCACGCATCACCGGCGGTCCGGGCGGGAACATCGTGATCAGATTCGAGTCGTGCTTGCGCGACACATAGGCATCAATTAAGGCTACGACCTGGGGAATATACCGTTCAGCCGCCGCTTTCCCTTCACCGGCATAGAACTTCGATTTGCTGATATCATAATCCGACATCACGCTAAGCACCTCAATGCTCAGCTGCTCCGGGGCGGATGTCAGGCAGCGGACCAGCTCCAGCTCCGCCAGATCACCGGCCAGCCCGCGCGAACGGGCCACAATCTCAGCGAGCGGCACATCCAGCTTATGTACAAAAGAGAAATCCGCCAGCCACCCGCCAAGATATTGATCCAGACGCTTATAGCTGTCCCGGTAGGCTTCCCAGAGCAGACTCAGCTGCCGGTATCCGTCCTGCGGCTCGTCCCAGCCGACACCGTTAATCAACTCATACGTATGCAGGAAAATATATGACAGATCCGTCTTCGGGTATCTTCCCTGACGCACTTCATCCCGCCAGAAGAAATACCATCTGCTCTGCGCTCCCGTCATATGCCCGTAGGTCGGCCAATAGCTCTTGAACGGGACGAACAGCGCCGCAGGCTCCTTATGGTCTACAAGCTCCCGGGCACGATGAACGAACTGGCTCTCCGTGGTGGTTACCGGCTCAGTGCTCTCCTCCATATCCCACAGCTGAAGCTGCACGGCCGGCTTCTCCGCTTTCTTCTGCTCCGCTGCCGCCCGGGTCTCCGGCTGCTCCGCTTCGGCTGTTCCGCGCGGCGGTATCGCCATATTCTGCTCCGTGCTCTCCCAGACCAGCTCCGTGAAATGCAGCCCCTGCTTGTCTTTAGCCATCCTTCATCGCCCCACCCGTAAGTCATGGTAATTCCCACATTATATCATATACCCAAGCCAGCCGATGCAGCCGTACCCGTCCTAATCTCATTCTCAGCATAGTGCAGACGGACTGAGCTTCCGCTATTTTCAACAAATCTAGCCATTACGCTAACCAAGCGGACTCAGAATCGCTTAATTGCACGCTGACGCCCATTTCGGAACCCAACACCTCATATTAAGCGCCTCTCAGTCCGCCCACACTCCAGGAAGCGGCTTTTTGAACAAATAACGGCCTGTGAGTCCGCATAACTTGTAAACAAACGAATCGACCAGCGTTTCGGATACTTCCAGACATTACGTCCAGCACATCCAGCACTCCCCGCACAAACCCCCGATTCATCAGAAAAAGACCTTGAGAGACTGGCTCCTCAAGATCTTGGATAAGAACGTCCGTTTGTGTCTCCCTAAGAATATACTATACTCCGCCCGCAGGCTGCAATAGCCTATGCACCCTCATCCTTTCATATAATCACTCGGGCTGCGCCCGGTAACCATCTTGAAGACCTGGCTGAAATACGCGGGATTGTTGAAGCCCACCATTTCACTGATTTCATACACCATGTGCTGGCCGGATTGGAGGAATTCTATCGCCCGGCCGATCCGGTACTGGTTCAGGTAGCTGACGAAATTCTCACCGCTGATCCGTTTGAACAGCTGGCTCAGATATTTCGGATGCACATGCAGCTCCTGCGCCAGGCCCATGAAGCTGATTTCCTGGTTATAGTGGACCTCCACATAGCTTTTGACGCTCTCTACCAGCCGGTTCTTCTTAACATTCATTTCCGTGAAGGCTGCTCGCAGGAATTCGGGAAAAGTCTGCCCCATCCACTCCGTCAGACTTCTGCCGTTGTAATAGCCCGACACCGCCTGAAGAAATTCGGCCATGCTCATCGGTGGAGTCCGGCCCGGGCAACAGGCATTCCAATAATACATCAGCGCAGTGAACAGCCCGACACATACCGTCTGTATATCCTGGAGATGCTGCAGCTCATCCTGCCGGAGCCTGCCGTAGATGATCTCCCAGGTCTCCCATATTTTTGGCGTCTCCTTGCGCAGCAGCACCTCATTCCACTCCTGAAGCAGCCGGGAATAATCCTCCAGAGTCCACAGGTTGTCAGCTCTGCACGGTTCATAAGCATAGATGGGGCTGGTCTCCTGAAATTCTGCAGCGGCCAGCGCCTCTCTGCTCTCCAGATAAGCATCGATCAGCTCATGGATGGCCGCTTTGACGGAACCGATGCCGGCATAGGCCTGAAGCTGAACGTAATTCCGAATTTTATCCATCATCTCCTGCACCGCCTCCTTCAGAACCGGGATCAGCTCTCCCGCTTCACGGTCCAGCAGCAGCACCACCAGCAGATCGTCGGAATAGTCCAGCACATGACCCTGCACCGAAGGATGTCCGGCCAGCTTGTGCTGGAGCGTCTCCCTGCAGATATTGCCGGCTCCGAAGCGCAGCAGCTGCCATTCGCGTTCCTTCAGCTTATGCAGCGGCAACGGGCGGTTAAGCTGGATGCTGGCTGCGGCCAGCCGCTGCGGATGTGTGATTTGAAGGTAACCGAGCCGTTCCTCGGAGCATTCATCCGCGCTGTAGCGTGTGGTCAGCAGCTCCAGCAGCAGACGTTCCCGCAGAAAAGGAAGCGTGCGGCCGATCTCCTGCTTGTAGCGCTCCTCCAGCTGTTTTTGCTGCTCGCCGGCTTCCAGCTCCAGCAGCACCGCACGGAGTACCGCTTCGATCTCCTGGACCCGGGCCGGCTTCAGCAGGAAATGGCTCACCCCCCAGCGCATCGCCTGGCGGGCATTCTCGAATTCCTCGTACCCGCTCAATATAATGATTGGCAGCTCCGGCGACAGCTCCCGCAGTGCCTCCGTAAGCTCCAATCCGCTCATCCCCGGCATATAGACATCGGTCATCACCAGATCGGGGGTACCCTTGCGGAACAGCTCCAGCGCCTCACTGCCGTTGACTGCCGCTCCGGCTATGGTCAGGCCAAGCTTCTCCCAGCCCACATGTCTCGTAAGGGCTTTCAGAATGTGCGGGTCGTCATCCACCAGCAGAATGGACCTGCTCATATCTGATCCCGCAGCAGCCGTTCCAGCTGCGCTTCCGTCTCGATGACCGGCAGCGTAATCATAGCAGCCACCCCTTTCTCCGGCCGGTTGGCCAGGTATAGTCCGTAAGGCTCCCCGCAATACAGCTGAATGCGGCTCATCACATTGCGGATGCCGATTCCGCCGGCCTGCTCTATCGACCAGTCCTCCGCCAAGCCACGGCCGTTATCCAGCACCCTGATCTGCAGGTAAGGCGGGCCGCCTTGAGGCTTGACCTCGCGGACCTCCAAATGAATCTCCAGGGGGCCGGAGCCAGTCTCGCAGCTGCCGTGAATAATGGAATTCTCAATCAGCGGCTGGAGAATCACCTTCGGAATGAAATAACTCCGTACCGCCGGGTCCGGGATGGACTCTGTATACGCTATGGCTATAGGCAGCCGTTCCCGCTGGATGCTGACATAACACCGGGCGTGCTCCAGCTCATCGCGCAGGCGGATCAGCATCCGGCCGCCGCTGAGGCCGATCCGCAGCATTTTGCCGAGCTGGGTAATCATGTAGCTGATATCCTCGGCGTCGTAATCCATCGCCTTCCAGTGAATCATATCCAGCGTGTTGTAGAGGAAATGCGGCTTGATCTGGGCCTCCAGCAGACCGGCCTGGGCCTCCCGCTTGGCCGCGCTCGCTTCGCGCTCACGCTGCATCAGCTCCTGCAGCCGGTGAACCATATGATTGAAGCCGTAAGACATCTGCGTGTATTCCTCTGTCAGCGATTCGCTCATATGGGCCCGGAAATCTCCGCGCTCCAGCTTCCGCATCTCCTGGATCAGCCTTCGCACCGGACGAATCATGCTCCGGATGAAGAAGTACGCAAGCAGCGCCGACAGGAGCAGGCTTAACAGGCCGATCCCGATCACCTGCCTTGTCCGCCTTGCGGACCTCCTGCAGCAGCGAGCGGGTCGGGATCACCTGGACCAGACGCCAAGAGATTGTGCTGGGCTTTGAGAACAGAACGAGATAGGTCTGCCCGTCCTTTTTCAGCAACTCGTGCCCTCATTGCCTTCGTACGTGTGCTGGTTCAGCCACTTTGCCTCCAGAACAGCCTTGTCCGCAGTGCTTTTCTCATTATTGACCAGCAGCAGGAGGTTGCCTGTGGTATCCACCAGATGAATCTGGCCGTCCAGTACGGCCGGAATATCCTTGAATTGCTTCAGGATATCGTCTGCGGTCAGCCGGATATAGAGATACCCGACCGTTTTGCCTTCATTACTGAACAAATGCTGGATATGCCCGATCAGGTAAGGCCCGTTGTCTGCGCCGCTGCTGTCCAGCGGAACCCAGAGCGCGTCCGCCTGCTTCAGCCGGGGATACCAGCTCTCGCTGCGGAGCGAGGTGACCGGAAAGACAAGATCTGTGGAGCTCAGCGGCACCTCATTGAACAGATCACTGTAAATCTCAATCGAGCTTACCCCTTCGTTCAGCACCAGCGAATGCTGGAGAATCTCTGTAATCTCCCGCTTTCTGGAGATCATCTCGTATTTGGAGGCAGGCACAGACTCCAGTCCCTCAATGACGTCCTTGTTGGCGGCAATGGAATAAGCGGTCCCCGACACATTGGTCATGAAATCGAAGCCGCGCTTCGTGCTTTCATTCAGCAGGGCCAGCCGGGTGCTGCTGATCTCGCTGAAGGTGACGGAAGAGAAGGTCCGGTAGGCCAGCAGCACAATGAAGCCGAGTAGCATCAGATTGAAGAAAATAATACTGGCCGCCATCAGCGTGGAGAGCTTACTCCTCCTGATCCGCAGCAGCCATCTGCCTAGCATCCTTTTTTGCATCTGCCTCATCCCTATGCTTTTCCACAGATTCTATCCCTTCAAGCCGGATGTCGCAATTCCCTCGACAAAATACTTCTGCAAAGTGATAAAGAGAATAAAGCACGGCACCAGCGACAATACCGACATGGCAAACATCGGTCCCCAATCCGACTGGGAGCTGGAATCAAGGAACAGGCGCAGCCCAAGCGGCACGGTATATTTACTGATATCGCTAAGGAAGATCAGCTGGCTGAAGAAATCATCCCACGTCCACATGAAGGTAAAAATCATCGTCGTGATCAGCGCAGGCAGCGCCAGAGGAACAATAATCCGGCTGAATATTTGCACCGGCCCGCAGCCGTCGATCGTTGCCGCTTCGTCCAGCTCCTTCGGCAAACCGCGGATGAACTGGACGGTCAGGAAGATGAAGAAACCATCCGTCGCCATCCACTTCGGCACAATCAGCGGCGCAAAGGTGTTCACCCAGCCGAGATGATTAAACAGGATGTACCGGGGAATCAGGGTCACATGCTGCGGCAGCATAATGGTCATCAGCATCAGCGCGAAGAAGACCGCCTTGAACCGGAAATGAAGCCGCGCGAACGCATAAGCCGCCATCGAACAGGTAATGACGTTGCCGAGCACCGCCCCCAGAGAGACCAGAGCGGAGTTCAGCAGGAAACGGGCGAAGGAGCTGCCCTGGAACCCGAACCAGCCGGTTACATAATTATGGAAATTCCACTGCCGCGGCCAGAACCAGATTTCCGAGAAAATCATATTTGCCGGCTTGAACGAGCTGCCAACCATCCACAGCACCGGGTACAGCATGACGAAGGCGATCAGACAGATGATGACATGCTTAAGCAAAAGGGTACTTCTGGATGAACTTCCAGTATCCATAGCTTACTTCCCCCCGTCTTCATAGTGAACCCATAGCTTGCTGCTGCCGAACAGCAGGAGGGTAAATATTCCGATCAGCAGCACCAGCACCCAGGCCATCGCCGAGGCATAGCCCATCTGAAAGAAGGAGAACCCTTTTTTATACAGATATAGAGAATACATCAGGGTGGAGTTCACCGGTCCCCCGCTGCCGTTGCTGACAATAAACGCCTGCGTGAATGACTGGAAGGCTGTAATCGTCTGCATAATCACATTGAAAAAGATGACCGGAGACAATACCGGCAGCGTAATATGCAGAAACTGGCCGATTTTACCTGCACCATCCACTGAAGACGCATCATAATACTCCGGCGGTACCTGCTTCAGCCCGGACAGAAAGATAATCATAGATGAACCGAATTGCCACACCGCCAGCAGGATTAACGAATACAGAGAGTATTTCGGGTTGGACACCCAATCGGGCGCTTGGATTCCCGCCATGGCCAGCAGCTGGTTCAGCAGTCCGTCGCCGCCCAGCATCTTACGCCACAGCATAGCAATAGCCACACTTCCGCCAAGCAGCGTCGGGATGTAATAGACCGTCCGGTAAATGCCAAGGCCGCGGATGCCTTTGTTGAGCAGCAGCGCGACCGCCAAGGCAAACATCAGCTTCAGCGGCACCGACACGAACACGAAGATAAAGGTCACCTTGAGCGATTGGATAAACAACGGATCGGCGGTAAGCATGACTCTGAAATTGTCCAGCCCGATCCACCGGGAGCTCTCCAGAATGCTGTAATCGGTAAAAGAAAAATAGAGTGAGGCGGCCATCGGCCCCAGTGTCAGACATATCAGCCCCAGCAGCCAGGGCGACAGAAACAGCATGGCGGTCGCGTTCTGATTGCGTAGCAGCCTTACGCCGCGCCGCTTCGTCCCTGCCGGGCTTTGTACCGTAACCAGATCTGAACTCAATAGTTTCCCCCCGCTCCCTTTATTTGGCTTTGTCCAGTATGGCATTAGAGCCTGAGATGAACTGCCCGCTGATCTGCTCGATACTGCCCTGGCCGAAAGCGATCTGTTCGCTCGCGCTCTTGAAGTTCTTATCGATCTCTGAGAAGCCCTGCGGGTACGGCGGGTCGATATCGCTGGAATGCTTGGAGACTACATCGATAAAATCAAACACCAACTTCTCCTCGGCGGTCAGCGACGGCTTCAGCTGCTCCCGGACGGCGGAATTGACCGGCACGCCCCGTTCAGCACCCAGGATTGCGGTGCCTTCCGGATCATTGACCATGAAATCGATCAGCTTCGCTACCTCCTTGGGATATTTGGTCTTGGCATTGCCGGAGATGAACTGGCCGGGCTTCAGATATTCGCCGATGGCCTGCTCCCCCTCCAGATGGGGAATGACCTGCATTTTCAGCTTCTGGCTCTGATCCTTCAGGACATTCTGGTAGGTCATCAGCTGGTTGGACCAGGTGAAGTCAAGTGCGGACTGGCCGACGGAGAGCGGCCGCGTCTCCAGGGCATTCGTCATGGCCGCCGTCATCTCTGCGGTTGTAGCGCCTCCGCTGTCGCGCAGCCCCTGCCAGTACTTGAACCATTCATGGAGAATCTCGCTCGTGACACCGAGCTTATCCCCTTCGAATAATCCGGTTCCGTGCTGGCGCACGAATACCTCGAAGATGTTGGTGGTTCCCGAGATATCCGGTGTCCCGTAGTAGCCGCCGCCTTTTTTATCGGCGATGGTATTGGCCATGTCTGCGAAGTCCATCCAGGTCCAGGACTCCTGCGGCTCAGCAATCCCCAGCTCCTGCAATACGGAAGCATTATAGATAACGCCGGGCGCATTCACTCCAAGGGTTATGGCATATAATTTGCCGTCAATGCTGCCGGCCGAGATCATGCTTTGGTCATGGTCCTCAGTACGCAGCGTTCCATCCTGGGTATAGGGCGTAAGGTCAAGCAATGTGCCGCGTTTGGCGTAATCGGACAGGAACGCATAATCCATCTGAATAATATCCGGCGCATTGGAGCCTGCCACCTGGGTGGACAGCTTATCGAAGTAGCCGTCCCAGCCGGAATATTCCGGCTTAATCGTAATCCCCGGGTTCTTCTCCTCAAAACGTTTAATCATCTTGGCGGTCAGATCATGGCGGGTCTGTGATCCCCACCAGGTCATGCGCAGCTCGATTGCAGGCGTCTCATTTGCTGTCCCGGAGGCAGCCTTGGCCCCCTCCCCCGCATTCGTTCCACTGGATGAGCATGCAGCCGTCGTCATCAGCAATGCTGCACTTAGCAGCAGCGTAACCCCTCGTCTTCCCTTGATTCTCATCTGTTGCCTCCTCGAATTTATTCCGGCATGTCCCTCGGCTCCAATTGCTACGGTACATGTCCGGGCAGTGTTCATTCCAATAAGTAAGCGGTTACATTAATGATTATACGGACCGCTCTGTGTAGGGTAAATCCAGAAAAGTAAGGGGTTATATCAAATAAGTAAGACAAAAAGCCAGCCGGAATTCTCCGGCTGGCCAGATTGTTGCAAGCTTCTTCGTTATGCCTCTACTCCAGCTCCAGCCCCTTCGTTTCCTTGCCCAGGAACAGCACCGCGAGCGCGCCGATCACAATCGTCACGAAGAATAGCATGAAGATCGTGCTGATTCCGACCGCTTTGCCGACCATCAGTCCGACCAGGGTTGGAGCGATAATGCCCCCGATCCGGCCAAATGAAGTCGCCAGCCCCGCTCCGGTAGACCGGATGGAGGTCGGATACAGCTCAGGCGTATAAGCGTACATGCCGCCCCAGGCGCCCAGATTGAAGAAGGACAGGCAGATCCCGGCGGCCATCAGCATCCCTTCGGTGGTGGCATTCCCGAACCAGGCCGCGCTGGCCGCAGTCAGCAGCAGATAGATGACCAGCACGAACTTGCGGCCGTATTTCTCGATGAAATAAGCGGCGGTGAAGTAACCGGGGAGCTGGGCGAGTGTCATGATCAGCACATACTCGAAGCTTTTGACCAGACTGAAGCCCTTCAGCACCATGACGGTCGGCAGCCACAGGAACATGCCATAATACGAGAACACCACGGTGAACCACAGCACCCACAGCATGATCGTGGAACGGCGGTGCTCTGCCGACCAGACTGCCGCCACACGCTTCTGTAGAGACACCGGAGGAGCCTTCTTGATCTCCGCGAACTTCGGCGAGTCATCAATCGCCCTGCGCAGATAGAGCGCATAGAGCGCCGGAACTGCACCGATGGCAAAGGCCACCCGCCAGCCGTAATCCGGAATTACGAAAAAAGCGATCAGCGCCGACAGAATCCAGCCCAGCGCCCAGAAGCTCTCCAGCAGCACAACTGCCCTGCCCCGCTCCTTGGCCGGCATACTCTCCGACACCAGCGTTGAGGCTACCGGCAGCTCCCCGCCCAGCCCAAAGCCGGCAATGAAGCGCAGCGCACATAATATGATATACCCTGTGGCGAAGGCCGACAGGCCGCTGGCAATGGAGAAGATGAGCAGCGTCCATAAGAGTACAGACTTACGGCCGAAGCGGTCGGCCAGAATACCGGCGCAAGCCGCGCCCACAGCCATCCCCACCGAATTAATACTGGTTAAATAACCGATCTTCTCCGGCCCGAGCGACCATTCCTTGGCCAGTGCCGCCACTACAAAAGAGATCATCCCTACATCCATCGCGTCGAACATCCAGCTGAGACCTGCACTGAAGAGCAGCTTCCTCTGCTTCCGGTTCTGCAGCAGCGACATTTGTTTAAACATTCCTAAGGCCCCTCTCCGATTCCCGCTGAATTCCTCATCTGAAGACTAGTTCTTCTTACACATTCTAGAATCGGACGGTTCAAAAATCAAGGAATAACACCGCATTGAAATATTGCCGGGCCATCGCCTGAAAATAACACGTCTGCACCGAGATCGCCGCGATCAGCAGCATATTCTGCACCGCATCCCGCTGCGGCCTGGTCAGGTGGCTAAGCCGCTTCATCATGCGTTCCATCGCCGCTCTGATCCCGCTGTCCGATTTCCACTGGAACTCCTTCGGATTCCCGGACGGGGGCTTTGCCGCTGCCTGGGCCGCCATCGGGGCCCGGGTCTTGATCTCCTCGAACAGCTCGGCATAACCGTGGTACAGCTGTGCAGGCTCAACCAGATCATCGTCATCCCGCTCAGGCACCAGGAACAGCACGCGGAAAAGCTGGCGGATGCTCTCGAAATCGAGGGCAGCCTTGAGATCGTCAATAATAAACAGCATCGCTGCCTGATTAATGGAGTACTTTTTGCCTTCGCGCGGCGAGCCGAGATACTCCTTGAAATCCCGTTTGACCCAATTCTGCATAGCCGTCACAGATAATGTGGAATACTCAATCAGACTGCCGAGGGAGGCAATCTCGCCTAGCGACAGGCCTTTGACGGCGCCGCCTTTGATCAGCTTCTGCAGAATCGGGGGAATGTCGGTTGACAGAAACGCCGGCAGGCTCGTCCCCTCCCGCACCTCGTCCCGGTGGAACTTGGTCCAGGCCTCCTGCAGAATATGGAGCGGCCTCTGCTCCGAGTGTGGGCTTAGAGACAGTAATAGTCCAGACATTTCTATCCGGCTTAGTGTAAAAGCTTCCATAGATGGCAACCCTCCACCATTTGATATTTCACTGAAAAGTTCGTACAATAGGTTCATATGAACTCATAATATGAGTATAACCTATTTTAGGGACGAAAGGGATGGTAAAGATTATATGGGTATAGGACTTAGTTTGACGCTCGTGGCAATTTTGATTATTTTAACGGCATTTTTTGTAGCGACGGAGTTTGCAGTAGTGAGATTGCGGGGCAGCCAGGTCAGCCAGATGGTGCTGGACGGCAAGAAGAATGCACTGGCGGTACAGCGGGTAGCCGCTAACCTGGACGGATATCTGTCCGCCTGCCAGCTCGGTATCACCATTACTGCACTCGGGATCGGGGCCTTGGCTGAGCCTGCCTTTGAGCAGCTCATCATCCCGCTGTTTGATCTCTTTGGTATTGCGCACAGCGTCAGCGAACCCATAGCATTCGGAGTGGCCTTCATCATTGCCACCTTCCTGCATGTCGTGGTGGGTGAGCTTGCACCGAAGACCGCCGCTATTAATATTCCGGAGAAAATTGGTCAATTTACCGCACCGCTGATTATTTGGTTCTACAGAATATTGTACCCTTTGATTTGGTTCATGAATGGTTCCGCCAACCTGCTCGTCCGTATGTTCGGCATGAAGCCTGCCAGTGAACACGGCGACGCCCACAGCGAAGACGAGATCCGCCTGATCCTGTCCGAGAGCTATGAGAGCGGCAAAATCAACAAAGCGGAGTATGGTTATGTTAACCGTATTTTCACCTTTGATGAGATGCTGGCCAAGGAAATTATGGTGCCCCGCACCGATATGGTCTGCCTGTTCACCGATCATTCGCTGCAGGAGAATATCGCAATCATCCGCAAGGAGCAGTATACGCGATTCCCTGTTGCAGACGGCAGCAAAGATAATATCGTTGGTATGATCAACACCAAGCAGCTCTACCTGCAATATGACAACAACCCGGATTTCGATTTCAAAAGCCTGATCCAGCCTCTGCTGACTGTATCGGAGGTCACACCGGTGAAGACTCTGCTGACCCGTATGCAGAAGGAAGGCGTGCATATCGCCCTGCTGCTCGATGAATACGGCGGCACCTCCGGCCTGATTACAATTGAGGACATTCTGGAAGAGATCGTCGGCGAGATCCGTGACGAATTCGACGAGGATGAACGCAAGAATGTAGAGAAGCTGAGCGAGAACCATTACCTGTTCGACGGCAATGTGTCTCTGCTGGAGGTCAAAGAGGTCACAGGCCTGGATCTCCACGATGAGGAAGTCACCACCATCGGCGGATGGCTCTACAGTCACTTGGAAGAACCGGCTGTCGGCAAAAGCATGCTCTACGAGCATACCACGCTCACAGTGCGTGAGATGAACCGCCACCGCATCCGCCGGGTCGAGATCAAGATTGATCTTCCGGCCTTAGAGGATACTGCAGTTCACAGCGAGTAAGGTGTGTAGATAAGCTGTAATAAATAAGGCGCTTCCCTGGAGGTAATGGGGAGCGCCTTACTTTGTTCTTGTATAGGAAATTATAGTTTCCTACTACAGTGGAAACCGAATAAAATTGGCTGGTACAGCGCCTATAGACCAAATGTATGTGAAAAACAATATACATTGTGCCGCAAACGGGCATATGGACTAAATGTATGTGAAAAACAGCATACATTGTGTTCGCAAACAGGAACACGGTCTGAATGTATGTAAAAAACAACATACATTGTGCTGCAAGCGGGCAATTGGACCACATGTATGTGAAAAACAGCATATATTGTGTTCGCGCGAATTCGTTAAAATGATTCTTCCCCTATATTTAATGCAATTAACTATATATTTTGCCCATATAGTATTCGTCCACCCATTCCCCATCCACCAGCAGCGACTTTGGCTTCGTGCCTTCAATAGCAAAGCCCTGCTTCGTATACAAAGAGACGGCTGCTTCATTATGCCGCATCACAGTAAGCTCCAGACGCACCATGCCGCATTGCCTCGCCCACTGATCCATCTCCCTGAACAACGCGCCTCCGATTCCCATGCCCTGATACCGCTTCAGAATGCCGGTCACGATATAAGCGCTGTGTCTGTTGCGGCTGAAGCTCCCTCCTTCGGCAGACAGGTATCCCACAAGCTCGCCGTCTGCTTCCGCTCCCAAAATAAGCGAGTTCTCCGCTTGGCCTAAGCCTCTAATCATGTCTTCCACCTGCAGAATACTGCTCTGTCTCTCGCCCGGGGACAGCAGCATATATGAGGTTTCCCGGTCAAGACGGTGCTGGAGATTCAATAGTGCAGCAGCATCCTCCTGAACCAGTTCCCTCAATGTAACGTTCATTTCAATTTCCTCCTGCAATTCATAGAAATATATAATTAATGCAATTAATTATAACAATTAACCTTATTAACTAGATGATGGCGCGGCAAATCATCAGCACATTCCCGTCCGGGTCTTTGAAGTTGAACCAGTGGTCATGCTCAATATCGGTCAGAATCTCAGCACCGCTGGCTTTGACATAGTCGTAGGCAGCATCGATATCCTCTGTGAGCAGATGAAAAGATGGCACCTTCAGCACGGCCTCGGCTGTGAATATTTTGCTGTCCAGCACAATGCCCGGTCCCTGCATCGGCACCTCATACAGATGCCCGAACAATACTTCACCGTCATTCGGCAGTCCAAGCAGGCTGCAATACCAGCTTCTGGACCTCTCAATATCACTGACCGGAATGAAGACAGCGCCAACCTGATTGCGTATCGGACTTGTCACAGCTAAGATAGCCTCCTCTATATAGATGCAAGTATGGGATAAGGTCTGTAACCATTTCGATACAATCTGCCAATTTCCTGCCTGTTTGGTGACGGGATTATAAGATATGCTATAATCTTGTCAGATCCTATCCCATTGTCAGGAGAAGAATGAACTTGGCTAACCTATTCTTTGGGCATCTCCGGCTGACGCCGCCCAAAATCCTATCACTCGGCTTCATCCTGCTGATCGCGACCGGAACCCTGCTCTTGTCCTTGCCTGCCGCTTCCACCGGCGCAAGCATCTCGTTCATTGATGCGCTGTTCATGGCAACCTCAGCGACCTGTGTGACCGGCCTTGCGGTCATCGACACGGGCACCCAGCTCTCCACCTTCGGGCAGATAGTGCTGCTGGTGCTGTTCCAGTTCGGGGGCCTCGGCTTTGTTACGATGGCCACACTGATTACGCTGGTGCTGAACAAGCGGATCTCCCTGAAGGAACGCCTGCTGATGCAGGAGTCGATGAACCAGAACTCCATGCAGGGGATCGTGAAGCTGATCCGCCGTGTTCTGATCTATTCACTCGTGATCCAGCTTAGCGGGGCTCTGCTGCTGGCTGCGAGATTCTTGGCGGATATGCCTGCCGGCAAAGCCATATATTACGGACTGTTCCATAGTATATCCATCTTCAATAATGCGGGCTTCGACCTGTTCGGCGATGTGCACGGGCCGTTCAGCGGTCTGACCCGATATGTCGAAGACCCCATCGTGAATATTACCTCGATGCTGCTGATTTTTCTCGGCGGGATCGGCTTCATCGTATTGTCAGATGTCATCGACTACCCGAAGCGCAAGCGGCTGACGCTCCACTCTAAGGTCGTGCTGTCCACTTCAGCTGCACTGATCCTGATCGGGGCTGCCGTCTTCTTCTGGCTGGAGCTGAACTCTACCCTGAAGCCGCTTCATGCCGGAGGCAAGATCATGGCCTCCTTCCTGCAGGCCATTACGCCCCGCTCCGGCGGCGTGACGACTATTGAGATTCCGCTGCTGCGGGAATCCACCCAATTCCTGATGATCCTGCTGATGTTCATCGGGGCCGCTCCCGGCTCCACCGGCGGCGGAATCAAGATTACCACCTTCGCGATTCTGGTCAGCACCGCCTACGCCAAGCTCCGGGGCAAGGAGGATATCGTCATGTTCCGCCACCGTATCTCGAAGGAGAATGTCTACAGGGCAATTACGATGACCCTGCTGTCGCTGATGCTGGTCGTCATCTCTACTATGCTGCTGTCCGTGACGGAGAGCGCTGACTTCCTCAGCGTACTGTTCGAGGCGGTCTCGGCCTTCGGCACCTCCGGGATCACCATGGGCCTGACCACCGAGCTGACAACCATCGGCAAGGTGCTGGTCATCATTCTGATGTTCGTAGGCCGGACAGGCCCGCTTACCCTGGCCTATGCCCTCAAGCCGAAGAACAGCAAGGAGCTGTACCGTTATCCTGAAGGCAACATCACCATCGGCTAAGGATATCACAGCAAAAAAGCGATCCCGCACTGCCAGCAGCCTGGCGTTACGGGGTCGCTTTTAATTTCAATTACTCTTCGGGTAACTCTTGAGTATCCAGTGCCGCATCGAGCAGCTGATTGTACAGCTCATCATCCTGCTCCAGCAGCGCATCGATCTCCAGGAACTGCTCCTCACTCCCCGGCTCGCCGGCGAAGCTCAGGCTGTAATCCCATTCGGTGCCGCGGGTGCTGAAGAACGTGATCTCGTAAGGGGAACGGTGCTTGTCCACTGTAAACACGGTTCTTCCCACGTAACTTTGATCCTCCGCACGCTTTAATTCGGCTTTGATGATTTCTAGATTCATCCTCTTTCCTTCCTTTCATCGGATCATGCCCACACCATCCAGTATAACATTGATATGTAAGCAATTCCTTTACTTTAGCGCTTTAATTGACTTTTTTCATCCGGCGGTTAATAATTTAGTACAATGCTTATATAGAGCTAAAATTATGGTACTGGAGGAATTTGCAAATGACGGAAACAGAGTATCAATCCAAGCTGGACAAATACGCGGATTTGGCTGTTCAAATCGGTGTAAATGTTCAGCCTGGCCAAATTCTGGTCGTGAACGCCCCAATCACTGCGGCTGAATTCGTCCATCTGATTACAGCCAAAGCTTATGCCATCGGCGCCAGCCAGGTCAAGGTGAACTGGAGTGACGAATTCGTGACCCGCCAGCAGTTTGAACATGCTGCGCCGGAAGTATTCACCAAGCCACCAACCTGGTTTGCAGGCGAAATGACCGAGCTGGCCGAGAACGGCGCTGCCTTCCTGTCGGTCATCGCCGAGAATCCCGATGCACTCAAAGGCATCGATCCTGAGCGGATTGCTAACTTCCAGAAGACCCGGGGCGCTGCACTGACGAAATACCGCGAATTGCAAATGTCCGACAAGGTAAGCTGGAGCATTGTAGCCATCCCCTCCCAGCCATGGGCGGACAAGGTCTTTCCTGAGCTGCCTGCCGATGAGCGCGTCGACAAGCTGTGGGAAGCTATTTTCCATACCGTCCGGCTGGACCGCGAAGATCCTGTAGCTGCCTGGCAGGAGCATCTGGACACGCTTGAACAGAAAGCCGATGTTCTGAATTCCAAGAAATACCACAGCCTGCATTACATAGCACCCGGAACCGACCTGACCATTGAGCTGCCTGAAGGTCATGTCTGGGCACAGGGCGACAGCATCAATGCGCAAGGCCACTCTTTTGTCGCCAATATGCCTACCGAGGAAGTGTTCACCGCTCCGAAGAAGACCGGCGTGAACGGAACGGTAAGAAGCACGAAGCCGCTCAGCTACGGCGGGAATATTATTGACGGCTTCTCTATTACCTTTGAACAGGGCAAGATTACCAGTGTAACTGCCGAACAGGGCCAGGAAGCACTCGAATATCTGATCAGCCTGGATGAAGGCGCCAAGTACCTGGGCGAAGTCGCCCTTGTACCGCATCAATCCCCAATTTCCGAATCGGGTATCCTCTATTTCAACACCCTGTTTGACGAGAATGCCTCCAACCATCTGGCGATTGGTACAGCCTATGCCTTCTGCCTGGAAGGCGGCAAGGAGATGAATCAGGAGGAGCTGACCGCCCGCGGCCTCAATAACAGTGTAACCCATGTCGACTTCATGATCGGCTCCGGGGAGATGGATATTTACGGTATCACGGCTGACGGTACACGTGAGCCCGTATTCCTGAAGGGCAACTGGGCATTCTGAGGCCCTTGTGGACCTATTCTGCCTTTCAATAGATAATGAATGGAGCTGAACTCATGTTGGATTTCACACAAAAGCTGGAGAATTACGCGCTGCTCGCTGTTAAGATCGGCGTAAATATTCAACCCGGACAGACCCTCGTGGTCAACGCGGACATCGTCGCAGCAGAACTGGTACGCCTGATTGTACGCCAGGCCTATGAAGCAGGAGCCAAGCTCGTCAAGGTGAACTATTCCGATGAATTCGTCACCCGGACCCGTTATGATCTCGCGCCTTCCGAGAGCTTCTTGGAGCCGCCGAAGTGGCAGGCGGATGAGCTGGAGGATCTTGCCCGCAGCGGCGCGGCATTCCTGACGATTATCTCGGCCGATCCCGACCTTCTGAACGGCGTCGATCCCACCCGGATCACCAACCATCAGAAAACAGCCGGCCAGGCCATGGCCCCATACCGCGAGATGCTGATGTCCAACCATGTCAGCTGGAGCGGCCTGGCCTTCCCTTCCCCTTCCTGGGCCGCCAAAGTGTTCCCGGATGCCGCACCCGAACAGCAGATTGACCTGCTGTGGGACGCCATCTTCAAGGCTGTCCGCGCGGATCAGGAGAATCCTGTGGAAGCCTGGAGCAACCATCTGGCCGGCCTGAAATCGCGCTGCGAGCAGCTCAATGCGAAGAAATACCGCAAGCTGCATTACACGGCTCCGGGCACCGATCTGACGCTCGAACTGCCGGAAGGCCATATCTGGTGTCAGGCTGGCGCAGTCAACAGCCGCGGCATGTCCTTCCTGGCGAACATTCCGACCGAGGAAGTGTTCACCGCTCCGCTGAAGACCGGTGCAAACGGTACGGTCCGCAGCACGAAACCGCTCAGCTATGGCGGCAACATTATTGACCGCTTCACGCTGACCTTGGAGAACGGTAAAGTCACGGACTTTACCGCAGAAGTCGGCCAGGAAGCGCTGGCCTCCCTGCTGGCTATGGACGAAGGGGCTGCCTACTTCGGCGAAGTGGCGCTGGTGCCGTATCACTCTCCAATCTCGGAGAGCGGCATTCTCTATTACACCACACTTTATGATGAGAATGCTTCGTGCCACCTTGCTCTTGGCGCTGCCTATGCCTTCACCCTGGAGGACGGCATCAATATGACCAAGGAGCAGCTGGCCGAGCGCGGCATGAACCAGAGTCTCACTCATGTAGACTTCATGATGGGCTCCCCGGAGATGAATATCGACGGAATTACCGACGACGGCTCCATTGACCCGATCTTCCGGAATGGAGATTGGGCGTAGACTGCGTTTCATTTGGATAAAAGGCCCCGCGATGCTCAGCTATGAGCGCGCGGGGTCTTTTTGTTGTCTATGAAGTGCTTTTCGCCCAAATTGCAAGTTTGTTCAAAGTTAATTCACAATATTGTTGAAATTAGTTCACAAATATGTCACAATACAATTAAGGATAGCATTTACAAGGAGGGAATTCAGATGAGAGATTCTTTGAATCATGAAGAGACAGAGCAGACTGAACAAGAACGTCTGGACGTCCAGGCCCCCAAAGACTTAAGTATCGTTGCTTCCGACGCCATCAAATACACGGCTTATATTATGCTTCTGTTCGGGTTCTTGTATTTCCTGATTGCCTACCTCGGCCCCATGCTATAATGCAATACATTAATAGTATCCGCTTCTGCGTAAGCGCTTACGGCTGATCTGCTCCTGCGGGAAGATGGATGAGCCGTTTTTGTATTGCCATAACCGGTCACCAAAACGGCAGCCCCCGTTAAGCTTGAGGACTGCCGTTCTTCGTTTATTTTTTATTTCCAGCCAAGGACCTTGCTGATCCAGGCAGTGGCCTCCGGTGTCCAGGCCTCTTCCATCCTCGCGCGCAACCAGGCGGTCGCCTCATCCCGCGTTCCTTCGAAGGGCGGAATTCCCGCCTCCCGCATCCAGTGCTCTATCGTTTCATAGGAGGTGCTATTCCAGCCGTTTGGCTCCCCGTCGGCATTCAGCCGCTGCTTGACTCCCGAGATCACAATGTCGAGTGATCCTTGCAGCTCCGTTAGAGCATTGTCAAAAGCAGTCTTCTTCTCCTTCGCCTTCATCTCTGCCACCGTGCGCAGCTTACGCGTCTCGATGCCTTCCTCCGCCCGGATAATCTCCAGCAGGGTCAGCGCTTCTCTTGAAGCCAGACCGCTGGCATACCGTTCCTCCAGGGACCGCCGGTGTCCGGCCGCCGCCACATAGGCCGGTAGCCATTCGCGTGATACGAGTACGGCTTTTTTCTTAATAAATTTACCGTATCCGGCTAAGCCTTCCCCGGGAAATCTGACCCGCCATCCCCAAGGGTCGAGCTCTGTATCAGTATGCCAGTTCTCCTTCAGAGTTAGTCCGTTCACCGAAGGATGCCCGGGTATCAGGTCCGCCAGCGGAACGATGCCCAGTCTCTCCACCACCTCTGCCATCTGCTCAAAGGTAGTCACGCTCTCTAGTTTATCTGCTCTGCCCACTTGGCCTAGCCTCCTCATCACTCTGGCTTGTACACTTAGTTAAGCTTATCATAAGTGTCTGATCCCATACAGCGGATTCCCGCAATATAGGTGTTAATCAGCCGGGTAAGCGTGACATTCAGGTCCAGCGGCATTCCAAATCCGCCTTGATGATCCAGGGTGGACAATCCGTGCAAGATACTCCGTAATCCACGGACAGCATGAAGATTTCCTTCCTCGTCCAATCCGAAACCGGATATCACATGGATGACCAGCGACAGAATCTTGTCGCTGGCTGCTTCCAGAGCGGTGTTGCCTTGTTCCGGAGCTTTTAGCGTGGTTTGATATAGCCCCGGGTGGGCTCTGGTAAATCCGATGTAAGCCTTACTCATGGCATGGACCGCTGCCGCTCCGCTCAGCCCCTTCGTCGCCTCCGATATGACCTTATACAACTGCTCCTGGCCATAAATAGCGAGCAGGGTACGCAGCCCCGAGAGTCCGTTAATATGATTATAGAGCGACGGAGAACGGACACCCAGCTTCGCAGCTAATGCAGCCAGCGTCACTTCTTCAATCCCGTATTCGTCCGCCAGCTCTGCCGCAGCCAGCACCAGCGTGTGTGTATCCAGCCCTGCTCTAGCCATGCACCGTCCCTCCTCCCTTGACCAGCACTTCCGCCTCAGCAGCCGCGCGCTTCATAGCTGCTACCGGGTCCCGCAGCAGATCCCCGTGTCCTACCCCCAGCAAGGTTGGGTCAAGCTCAATCAGCTTATACGCGCTGGCCAGCGCCTGCTCCACATTCCAGGTAGCCATCGCCGGAAAAGGGAACCAGGGCACCTTCTTGCCGGACACCGCTGTAGCCCGGAACGTCTGGAAGGCATCCCCCGCAACTACAGCTCCGCTGCGTTGATCCCGGAACGACATCGAACCCGGCGTATGCCCGGGCGTACTAACAGCAACAAGTGATCCGATACGGTCACCTTCATGCAGCAGTACATCGGGTCTCGTTAAGATCTTAGACGGCACACTGCCCTTAACCGGAGCCTGCGGCTCACCGGGTCTTAGCGAACGGTCACCGGCAAGCAGCGAAGCATCCCGCTCCGAGATGTAGACCTTCGCCTGTGGAAGATGCTGCTTCAAGGCATCCAGCGCCCCGACATGATCCATATGACCATGCGTCAGCACGATCCGGGTAAGCGGCTTCTGAAGCTTGGCCGCCTGGCGCAGAATTCCTTTCGTACTATAGGACATTCCCGCATCTATAAGTGTAAGCTCCTGCTCTTCTTCGATTAAATAACAATTCACCGGAAACACACTCGGCAGCCACGTCAGCTGAAACAAATTGCCTTCCTGAGTCACTCTCATTCGTTCTCCCCCTAAAAACTAACCTTATTAGTTTAAATATAAACTAATAAGGTTAGTTTTGCAAGAGGTATTAAAAAAGACCCAGGGCAACATCTGCCCGGGTCTGTATTCACATTCACATCAGTTTCTTAATCTCATCAAGTGGCAGTTCAACGGCTTTGGATACCGCCTCGGGAGAAAATCCGTGGAGCAACAATTTACGGATAATCTCCACCTGGCCTTCTTCTTTGCCTTTCTCAATACCCTCTTCATAACCCCAACGCTTCCAAGCTGGCATAAGCTCCATAATTGCTTCTCCCTCCTCCGGATAGTGATCGATTAATTCTCTTAAAATTTCTTCATCCTGTGCCCGGTCCGGCTTGAAGTACAGGTCCGCTACTGACATAATCAATGCCAACCTGCCTTGATCCAGCCGCGTCCTCAGCTTCATGAACATCCGCAGGAATTCCCGGCGCACCTCTCTCGCTTCTCTTGTAGTATACCCCTTCTTCGCCAATAACGCAGCAGCCACCGCATTATCCGAATCGATGAACCGACGACAATTCTGCTTGCGCAGCTCCACCTTAAGAAACTGGAACCAAAAAAACACCACCCGCAATGGGTGGTGCCTCTCCTCTAATATATATGCGTCACCCAAACCGGCCCATAATGTATTCCTGGGTCATTTGGTTCTCCGGGTTGCTGAAGACCTTCTCGGTCTTGTCGTATTCCACCAGCGAGCCTAAGTAGAAATACGCTGTGTAATCCGAGATACGCGCTGCCTGCTGCATGTTGTGGGTGACGATGACGATGCGCAGCTCCTCCTTCAGCTCCTTAATCAGCTCCTCTACCTTGCCGGTCGATACCGGGTCCAGGGCTGAGGCCGGCTCATCCAGCAGCAGAATCTGCGGATTGACCGAGAGCGCCCGGGCGATGCACAGCCGCTGCTGCTGTCCGCCGGACAGGGCCAGTGCCGAGTCCTTCAGACGGTCTTTGACCTCATCCCACAGGGCGGCGCGGCGCAGGCTGCTCTCTACAATCTCATCCAGCGCCTGCTTGCCCTTGATGCCATGGTACTTGGGACCGAAGGCGATATTGTCATAGATCGATTTATAAAAAGGGTTCGGCTTCTGCCAGACCATGCCGATTTTCTGGCGCAGCTTAATCACATCGGTTCCGGGCGCATTGATGTCCACTCCGTCAATCCAGATGCTCCCTTTGGTGGTCGAGCCGGAAATATCATCATTCATCCGGTTAAGTGACCGGAGGAAGGTGGACTTCCCGCAGCCCGAGGGCCCGATCAGCGCGGTTACCGTATTCTGGGCGAACGGCAGGCTAATCCCCTTCACCGCCTCATAGGTTCCATAGAATATACTCAGGTCCTCCGTTTGAAACGACTCACGTACTGCTGGCTCCGCGATTCCCATCTTAATTCCTCCTACAGGCTCTTTTTGTAATGCGGCTTGTCAAATCCTTAGCTCATCCGCTTGGAGGCGGTCAGCTTCTTGTAGATGAATCTGCCGAAGTAACGGGCAGCCAGATTGAAGATCAGCACTGTCAGTACCAGTACGGCCGAAGCTCCGGCAGCAATCTGTACCGCATCCGGCGCCAGGCCTTCACTGTTAACCTTCCAGATATGCACCGCCAGTGTCTCTGCCGGACGGAACGGGTTGAGCGGCGATGAAGGGCTCAGCGGGTTCCAGTTGCTGAAGTCCAGCCGCGGGCTGCTCATCCCCGCAGTGAACATCAGCGCGGCGGCTTCCCCGAAGACGCGTCCGGCCGACAGGATCGTACCCGTGATAATAGTCGGAAGCGCGACCGGGAATAGTACACTGGTTACGATTTTCCATTTGGACAAGCCAAGGGCGAACCCTGCTTCCTTCTGCTGCTTGGGCACCGTGCGGAAAGCCTGCTCCGTGATACGCACCATCAGCGGCAAATTGAACACCGTCAGCGCCAGTGCGCCGGAGATCAGGGAGAAGCCGAGATTGAAGGTGTTGACGATCAGCAGGAGGCCGAACAGACCGACAATAATCGACGGGAAGGACGACAGCACCTCCACGATCAGCCGGATGAAATTGGTCAGCTTGCCGGGACGGGCATATTCCGCCATGAATATCCCTGCGCCCAGACCGAGCGGCACTGTAATGATCAAGGTCAGCACCAGCAGGAACAGCGAGTTGAACAGCTGCGGCCCCACGCCCCCGCCTGCGCGGATCTTCTGCGGCGCTGAGGTCAGGAAGTCCCAGCTGATATGGTTAAAGCCGCGGATCAGAATATACCCCAAGAGGCCTATAAGCACAGCTACAATCAGTAATGCGAAGGTTACAATAACAACAGTGGCTATTTTGTCAGCAGTTCTCGGCTTCAAATTTTATTTCTCCTTTCGAGCATTCTGACCAGCAGGACGAAGATAAAGGTCATCAGCATCAGAACCAGCGCCATACTCCACAGCGCATTGTTCTGCGGTGAACCCATCGTTGTATTCCCCATGCCCAGCGTAATTACACTGGTAAGTGTAGACGCGGACTCGAACAGGGAATGAGGCACAAACGGTGCGTTACCGATAACCATCTGTACTGCCAATGCTTCACCGAATGCACGGGCCATGCCAAGGACCACCCCGGTCATAATCGCCGGAAAGGTAGTCGGGAGAATCACCCGGGAGATCGTCTGCCAGCGGGTGGCACCGAGCGCGAAGGAGGATTCCTTCAGGTTCTGCGGCAGCGATGCAAGCGCGTCTGCAGCCACGCTGGTGATCGTCGGAAGAATCATGACCGACAGCACTAGCGCGCCTGCAGCCACCCCGATGCCCTGGCCGGGCAGCGTATCCCGCAGGAATGGAACAATGACGCTTAAGCCTACGAATCCGTAGACAACGGACGGGATGCCTGACAGCAGCTCGATGACCGGCTGCAGCAGCTTTTTACCCCAGCCTGGGACAATCTCTGTCATGAACAGTGCCGCGCAAATGCTCAGCGGGCTGGCGATAAGCGCTGCGAGCAGGGTGACCAGGAAGGACCCCGAGATGAACGGTAAGGCTCCATAGGACGGCGTCTCCGCTTCGGGTGACCACCTTGTGCCCAACAGGAATTCAGATATTTTCACTTCACCGCTCACGAAGTTGGCAATGCCTTTGGAGGCTACGAAATAAACCATGGAAATAATGATGACAATGAGCAGCAGCACGCAAAAGGACATATAAATACGTCCGATTAAATTTTCTATATGATGTTTTTCCAGCCGCTTGTTTGTTGGTTGTCCCCTCAAGAATGCTCCCTCTTTCTAAAGTGAAAAGAGAGGCAGAAGGTATCCGCCTCTAATCACATTAAAGTTCTGATTCATCAACCCTGTGTGAATTATTTAGGAGTTACAGTGCCTGCAACATCGCGCGATACCTGCATTTTGGAAGCCGGGATGTAGCCAAGCTCCACAACGTCGCCGGTCTGTACTTCATCGGTCATGAAGTAGTCCAGGAAGGCTTTTACCGTCCCATTCGGTTCACCGTTTGTGTACATGTGCTCGTAAGCCCATACCGGATACTTACCGGCGACTACGTTGTCAACAGAAGGCTCTACGCCGTCATAGTTGAGGGTCTTTACAGTATCATCCAGGTAAGACAGCGCCAGATAACCGATGGCTCCCGGAGTTTCGCCGATCATTTTCTTAACCGTACCGGAGGAATCCTCCTGGATTGAGCCCTTCAGGTCCTCAGTCTTGGTGCCCAGAGCGAAGCTCTCGAAGGTAGCGCGTGTTCCGGAGCTTGCCGGACGGTTGATGATCTGGATGGCCTGGTCAGCGCCGCCAACGTCTTTCCAGTTCGTGATTTTACCGGTGAAAATATCAACCAGCTGCTGCTTCGTCAGACTGTCCACGCCTGCTGCCGGGTTGCTTACTGCTGCAATCGCAACAACCGCCACCTGATGATCCTTCAGCTCAGCCGCTTTTGCTGCATCCTTCAGCTTCTCTTCGGCGAATACGTCGGAGTTCCCGATGTCAACCTGCTTCTCCGAGACCTGAGTCAGCCCGGTTCCGCTGCCGCCGCCTTGGACCTGAATGTCCACGCCGCTGTTGGTTTCCATGAATTTCTCGGCGACCTGCTCAACGAGCGGCTGAAGTGCTGTGGAGCCCGATGCCAGGATCGATCCGCTTAAGTTAGCACCGCTGCTGGCTTCTGTGTTTGTTGCAGCCGGTGTGTTTCCTCCGTTATTGGATGCTGCCTTGTTTCCCCCGTTGTTACCGCCACATGCTGAAAGTGCTACTACGCCCGTAAGCGCCAAAGCCATGAGCCACGTTTTTCTGAATTGCATTGTTTGTTTTCCTCCTAAAGGTTTTGTGAGTGTGTGCCATGTTCCATCTGCTTCGTACAAAACGCACTCGGGAAGCATTATTGCTTATCTATCAGCGTCTCTTCTGACTCTTCTTATTCTAGGACCCGTTCGTTAGATAAAAGTACAGAGTTTGTAAAACGAAAGATAAAAGTTATAATATAAATTGTATGGAGGTATAGATAATTTCTATATTCAAACAACAATCGCCAGCAAATCGCCGCGCACCCGGAGGAATTTTCATGAACCTTGTAAAGCTGCAAATCCTGGTCCTGATCGAAAAATATAAAAAAGTAACGGATGTCGCCGCAGAGATGGGCCTGAAGCAGCCCACGGTATCCTTTCATATGAAAAGCCTGGAAAGCGAGCTGGGCGCTTCCCTGTTCCAGTACCGGAGCGGCCGTGTGCTGCTGACGGATGCCGGACGCGCCTTGCACCAGTATGCTGTCCGCATGGTATCCCTGGCTGCCGAAGCAGAGCGTGCGGTCAAGCAGTTTACTTCCCTGGCTTCGGGCAATCTGGAGCTTGCTGCCAGCAGCATACCCGGTAATTATCTTGTGCCCAAACTGCTGTCCCGATTCATGCAGCAGCATGAAGGGATCAATGTCTACTTATCCGTGCTGCCGGATGAGACCATTCGCGAGCGCCTGCGCAGCCGGGAGATTCAACTGGCGGTACTGCATAGCGCAGAGGGCCAGGACGATTCCTTCCAGACACAGGTGATCTCGGCGGATGAGATGGTGCTGGCTTTTACGCCTGACCACCCGTTTGCCGGTATGGAGCAGCTTACGGTGGAAGCGGTAGCGCGGGAGCCTTGGGTGCAGCATGAGGCCGCCTCCTTCCTACGGGGGGCCGCAGATCAGTGGGCACAGCTCAATAACGTGAGGGTATGGAACCATGCGGTGCTGGGCTCACCCGAGGCCGTCAAAAGCATGCTGTGTGCAGGCGGTGCAGTCGGAGTATACTCTATGGCAGGGATTGCAGCCGAGGCCGCGACAGGTCGTCTAGCCTATGCGAAGCTGCCGGGAATTCAACCCGGGGATGGGGCATTCGTGCTGGCCTGGCGGAAGGATTACACGCTGTCCCCGTTGCAGAAGGCGTTTGCTCAGATGGCGGGGACGTCCGGGTGAAGAACTCCCCCCTAACAGGTGGCTGATGCTGGTGCTAATGCTCATATAACCTGCCCGCCTACCTCCGCCGTCGCCCAATGTAATCGGTTTTTCGATTACATTCGGCCCACGCACCCTCACGCAGCCAATTGTGATCGGTTTTTCGTTTTCATTTGACCCACGCGCCCATGCAACGCCAAATGTGATCGGTTTTTCGATTACATTGGGCTCACACGCCCATACAGCGCCGAATGTGATCGGTTTTTCGACTATATCCGGCCCCCCACTCCTGTTCAATATGTTCGGTTTCTCGCATACGTTTGCTCCAATTTCCTAAAAAAACGGTATCCCCAGGCGCACTGGCTGCGCTCTTTGGAGATACCGTTTATATGTTTAAGTCTATTCCGGTGAGACAGCGACCAATGTGAAGGTCTTGGGGATGCCCTTATCGTATACGTCGGACGACAGGTTCGGCTCCTCAACGAGCTGCTGAATGACCAGCCCGCTGGCCGCAGCAGCGGTAACGATCTCGCCGAGTGTCCAGCGCCGCCAATAGACAGCATTCGGTTTGGCAGCTTCTGCGGTTGAGCCTCCGTCCGGCATGTACTTGGAATAAGATACCTGCTTCTCTTCAAGCGCGGTATCGAAATAATCTCCGCTTACCTTGTGCTTGCGCACCTTGGCCGTGGAGCCTTTGGAGGAGATCAGCTTGGTCGTCACCGGATGGAAATCGCGCAGGACGAACGTCCCGCCCGGTGCCAGCAGACGCCGGGCCACAGCCATGAACCTGCTCAGGTCCGTGAAGTAATGGACGATCCCCATCTCCGCAAAAACCAGCTCATAGGTGCTGTCCGGGAGCACCTCCGGCAATGCCAGCACATCCGATACGATATATTCCAGCGGCACACCGGCAGCCTGTGCCAGCTCGCGGGCATACCGGGCATTGGCCTCCGAGAAATCCGCTACGGTGACTTCCGCCCCAAGCAGGGCGAGCGCCACGGCCTTCATGCCGTTAGAGCCCATCAGATTGATAATCCGGCGTCCCTTCACTTCCCCGAAATAGGCATTCAGCGGGAACAGCTTCCCGGCGGGGTCTTTAGCCAGCTTCCCGGCTGCTTCGGCAGGCGTGCCGAACCGGCGGGTCCAGGCTGCATAGGTATCCTCGTTCCACAGCTCTTCACTGATCGGAGCCCCCTGACGGTCCGGATAGCCAGGTTGTTCCCCGCCTTCCGGCTGATTGTAATCATGCTCATTCATTGCTGTTGTTCTCCCTTTACTTTATATATGGTAGTCATACTATGACGCACTGGGCAGCGCTTCCTCCAGCTCCAGCGTCTTCTTGCGCCCTGAATACAGATACACGCCAAGTCCGGCCAGGACAAGCACGCCGCCCGCCCACTGTAACCCGCTGAGATGCTCGCCCAGCAGAAGGAAAGCGAGAATACTTGCGCCCACCGGCTCACCCAGAATATTCATGGACACGGTAGTCGCGGATACATATTGCAGCAGCCAGTTAAACAGAATGTGGCCGAAGACCGTCGGCACTACCGCCAGCAGGACGAAGATGCCCCATTCGCGGGCCGGATAGGCGAAGAACGCTGTCCCAGTGATCAGATTGTACACGGCGAAGACAAGGGCGGCAGAGACAAAAACAATCAGGCTGTACAGATAAGAAGGCATACGTACCACCAGCCGCTGGCCCAGCAGGAGATGTCCGGCCACCGCTATGGTCCCGCCGACCGACAGCAGGTCTCCCTTCAGATTATCGGCCGACAGCCCGATGTCCCCCCAGCCGATAAAGACCACGCCGAAGATGGCAACCGCCATCCCGAGCATCGCAAGAAAACTGTTGCGCTCTTTAAACAGGATGTACGCACCGATCATAATGAATAACGGCTCCAGCGCCATAATCATCGTTGAGCTGGCTACTGAGGTGTAGCGAAGCGAGCCCATCCAGAGCAGAAAATGCAGAGCCAGCAGCGCACCCGAGGCTACCAGCAGCAGCCAGTCCTTCAGCCGGAGCTGCGCGGCTGCGCCGGTGTATGGCCGGGCGAACGGCAGCATCAGCAGCGAGGTGAACAGCAGCCGGTACATGCCCTGCACCGATACGGGGGCGGCGGACCACTTAATGAAGATCGAGGAGAACGAGATTGCCACAATGCCGATGACCATCAGCAGAGGAACGGGAACAGGCGGTTTACTGGTACTCATAATAAGAATGCCCCTTCGTATGTTGTAAGACTCATTATGTTAATTTAACGCAAATTGCCGAAAAAAGCAGCCCTTTTCATAATATTCTCCTCCCGCAGCAAAAAGGCATAGAATCCGTCCCCAGACGGGTCCTATGCCCTTACATGAACTTGTATGTCCGCCGCAGAAGTCAGCAGCCGGAATTACCCATGCAGCAGCGGAGAATACATCATCAGCGCGTGATTCTCTGCCACCGCCTCATCTCCCGCCAGCTCCCCGGTATGGGTCAGCACCCTGCGGCGGATCGCATTGCGGCGGATGTACCCGCCCCACGGCTCCAGACTGATACGGTGTCCATCCTCATAGACCTCATACTGATAGAGCTGCTGACCGTCACAGCGCCATTCTCCGTGCAGATGAGTCTCGTCCAGTGACAGCTTAAGCTGGTAGACTTGCTCCGTATCATTTCGGATCTGCAGATCCAGATAGTTATACGCGCAGGTGGCACCACTGCCGAACGGCTGGGTCCGCTGCTCATCGGGGAACACATCATAGCTGTGCCGGTGCCGTTCAGTTACGGTCAGCGGGGTATGCAGCGTCATCCAGTAGATCAGATTGGATAACTGGCATAATCCGCCGCCGGTTCCCGAGCGGAACCCGCCGTAATGCAGAACCATCCCGTCCAGATACCCCTTCCGGCGGGTCGGCTTGCCGATTGTGCGCCAATAGGAGAAAGTCTCACCCGGCCGGATGAGCAGTCCGTCAAGCTTCGCTACGGCCAGCTTCAGATTTGTGATTTTGTTATATTGAAGCTGCATATCGACATTGCGCAATTTGCGCAGAAGCGGGGTCGCGTGACTGGCGGCCTCATAGGACAACGGCTGGGACAGATGCTCCCGGGCGAGCTTTTCCCGTGACATCATCCATTTCCAGTATCTTCTCCAGGTAAAATAACGCTTGCCGGCAAACAGCCTCAGCCTGGAGCGGCGGATCGGCTTCATGGCATTCATCGTCTGATTCATTGCAAGATGTCCTCCTGTATCAGAATCTATTAATGACGATTATACCAGATTGGCAGAAAATTACTTCCCCCGCTTGTTATGCCAGACCAAGGCGTGAAGCTGCGGCAGCACCCGGGCCCGGTTCATCTGCGGGTCAGCAATCACCAGTTGGAACAGCCACTCCAGCCTGCTTAACAGCCGGCCCGAGATGTCGCCCTCCTCGGTCACGTTGTCATTCCCCGGCTGCAGGAACAGCGGAACCCCGGGATACCTGAAATGCACCTTGCGGGCATACTCATAATCCGCCTGATCGAAGACGACCACCTTCAAGCTATGGTTAGCCCTGCCATTCATATGCACTCTATCTATAATCTCATCCAGCTTGCCCCAGTCGGTATTCATCCCGGAGCTGGGCGGCTTGGGGCTAATCGTCAGCACATCCACCTCGCCCAACCACTCCTGCCAGCGGCTGCCCTGCGTCTCAATAGCCGCCTGGATACCGCGTTCGTGCAGCAGGCGGATGAATTCACCCATCGCTTCCCCGATCAGTGCCGGGTTCCCGCCGGAAATCGTAACACAATCGAAATTCTCCCCAGCCAGTTCAAGCAATCCGGAGAGCACCTCCTGCGGCGTAAGCATCGTCACCTTATCCTTGGCCGAGCCGTCCCAGGTGAAGGCAGAATCACACCAGGAACAGCGGTAATCACAGCCGTAGGTGCGGACGAACATTGTTTTGACGCCGATGACTGCCCCTTCGCCCTGGATCGTCGGTCCGAACATTTCGATAACCGGAATTCTACTCATAGTCGCAGCCTCCGTACAGGCGGTAGGCCGGCCCCTCCTGCGGGATATCCGCAGCCAGCACCTCAGCCCACGAGGTCGGCGTTTCCCACAGCTTCACGGAATACACCGGCAGCGAAGCCTGCTTCAGCTCATAGGCAATGTAAGCTGACATATTCTCTGCGGTTGTGCGGAAGGACAGCATCGCCACCTTGGAGCGGGTCGCCAGCAGCGTCTCCAGCACAGGCTCATTGCCCATCGCCAGGAAGGCGTGATCCAGACGGTCCACCACCGCCTCCTGCACCGCCTGCTTGATATCGCTGAAATCTATCACGAACCCCTCATCCGACTCGCCTTCTGCGGCGGACGGAATACCCTTCAGCACCACTTCAAGCTTATAGGTGTGCCCGTGCAGATTACTGCACTTGCCTTTGTGCCCGATCAGCTGGTGGGCGGCGTCGAAGGTGAAGATTTTGCAGACAGTCACTTCGCCCTGCATTACACCCCCGCCTTTCGCCGCTCCGCCTCATACTGCTCCAGCCCCCGCTGACGAAGGAGACAGGCCGGGCAGGTTCCGCAGCCGCTGCCGGTAATCCCGTTGTAGCAGGTTAAGGTCCGCTCCCGGACATAGTCGAACTGGCCCAGCTCATCGGCGAGCTTCCAGGTTTCCTTCTTATCCAGCCACATCAGCGGGGTATGAATCACGAATTCATAGTCCATCGACAGATTAAGCGTGACATTCAGGGACTTGATGAAGACATCCCGGCAGTCCGGGTATCCGCTGAAGTCCGTCTGGCAGACCCCCGTAATGATGTTGGCGTATCCGAGCTGCTTGGCCAGAATGGCTGCGAACGACAGGAACAGCAGGTTCCGCCCGTCCACGAACGTGCTCGGCAGCTCCTCCCCTTCCCCTGGAGTAATCGCAATATCCTCGCGCGTCAAGGCGTTCGGAGCCAGCTGGTTCAGCAGGCCCAGATCGAGAATATGCTGCTTCACGCCGAAGTCGGCAGCAATTTCCTTGGCTACCTCAATCTCTGCCGCATGGCGCTGGTTATAATTGAAGGTCACGGCCTGAACCTCCTCGAACTGCTGCAATGCCCAGGCCAGGCAGGTTGTGCTGTCTTGGCCGCCGCTGAAGACGACCAGTGCTTGTCTATTCATCTATAATCTCCTCCTTATACTCTGTGAGCGTGTCTTGCCGGATTCCGATTAACGGTTATCCACTTTCTCGGGATACAGGTCATGATTCATCAGCCGGTGTTCGGCCATAGCCTCATACTTGGTTCCCGGACGCCCCCAGTTGCAGTAAGGATCAATCGAGATGCCGCCGCGCGGCGTGAACTTGCCCCAGACCTCAATATAACGGGGCTCCATCAATGCGATCAGATCATTCATAATAATGTTGACACAGTCCTCATGGAAATCTCCATGATTGCGGAAGCTGAACAGATAGAGCTTCAGTGACTTGGATTCTACCATCTTGATATCAGGAATATACGAGATGTACATCACCCCGAAATCCGGCTGGCCGGTCACAGGACACAGGCTGGTGAACTCCGGGCAATTGAACTTGACGAAGTAATCACGCCCGGGATGCTTGTTATCGAACGCCTCCAGAATCTGCGGATCATAACCGAACTTGTACTGTGTGCCTTGGTTGCCCAGCAGGGTAACCTCCTGCATTTCCTCTTTCAATCTGCCTTCTGACATGACAAAAAACCCCTCTCTTTTCCCTAGGCCCCTGGCCTGAATTGGAAAGAAGAACGAGATTCCCGTAAACCTGGCTCTACGAAGTTGAGACACGCCGGGCACGCCAAAACAGAGGTACAGGCTGCTGCCGTACGTCTCCGTTATATGGAATTACCTGAAGCGGTCTTAGTTTTTTATAGAGGGAGTTTGCGAACCTCTCCTGCGCGCGGCGCAGATTCCTTCTTTGTGCTTATAATGATGCTTAGGATGCTAATGGTGCGTCTTGAACTATATCATGATTGCAGCAGCCTTGACAACCCTCACAGCTGATCCAGAATTAGCGAGCACATCAGCCCCATGGCTGCGATGAAGCCGGTGAGCGGCCCGCTGTCCTTATAAGCCTCCGGCATCATGCTGGAGGAGACCATGGCAATAATCCCGCCTCCGGCAAAAGAAGCGATCAACGCCTTGGTGAATCCGCCCGCGTGATCCATGAACAGATAGCCTGATCCTGAAGCGATGGTGGAGATCACCAGTACCCCCAGCCACAGCAGCATAATTTTACTTTTGCCATAGCCGTCCTCCTTCAGTCCGGCCGTACTTGACAGCCCTTCGGGAATATTGCTGATGAAGATCGCAATCACCAGCAGCACGCTGACACCTTGTCCGGCAATCAGGCTCGCGCCAATCATAATGGACTCAGGAATAGCATCCAGAACGGTTCCGGCAAAAATAGCCAGCCCGCCGCCCTTCTCCTCTTTGCGTGAAATCAGCCAGTCGAACACCGTGAACACCAGCGCGCCGGCAGTAAAGCCGATGATCGTCGGGATCAGCCCGCCGTCCGTTGCCGAGTCCTCCAAGAGTTCATAAGCCGCCGCACCGATCAGCACCCCGGTCCCGAAAGCCATGACGAAGCCGGTCAGCTTGGCCGGAATCCGCAGGAATAAGGCCAGCAGGGCACCGATCAGAACGGCAGACCCGGACACTGCCCCCCATAACAATGCGTTCCACATTTCATTCACCTTCTCAGCGGATGTTGACGTACAGAAGTAGTTTACACAGGAATCATCAGACGCAAACACTTGGATTCATTTGCACAGAAAGGGGTAACTTAAAATTAACAATCATACCTTAACTGAAGGATGGGATCATCAATGGAACCAAATGTAGAGAAGCTTATGGAATGGCTGAATGCGCACAAGGAAGCGACCCTTGTTATTCAGAAGCAAGAGCTGGAGGATCTGGATACAGTACATTTCACGGTAGAGACTGTAGACTACCGCAATGCTGAGGATGTCATCGATGATTATCTGGACAGCGCCGTAATTCTGCGCGGCTCGGGCAGCACAATGAACGATGACGCTGAACTGGTACCCCTGCCGCAGCCGGGATATGAGATTGCCGTAGCCGGACTGAAGCTCCATAACGTGGCTGAAGACCAGGTAGACCTGCAGACCGACCGGGCAAAATATACGCTGTCCTTATCCTGACTATAGCGGGAATTAACTATAATTCTTCCCCGAGGATCTCGACTTCCGTCTCCAGCTCCACATCGAATTGTTGCTTCACAGCCGAGCGCACATGCTGAATCAGTCCGATATAATCGCTGGCGGTCGCATTGTCGGCGTTGATAATGAACCCGGCGTGCTTGCGGGACACCTCTGCTCCGCCGATGCGGGTTCCCTGAAGTCCGCTCTCCTGAATCAGCTGGCCGGCATACCGGCCTGGAGGCCGCTTGAATACACTTCCGCAGGAAGGATACTCCAGCGGCTGCTTCGATTCGCGCAGGTAGGTCAGCTCATCCATCTTCGCTCTTATAGCCGCCGGATCGCCCGGGAGCAGCGCGAATCGGGCTTCCAGGACAATATAATGTCCGCTGGCAAAGACACTTTTGCGGTAACCCCATTCAAACTGGTCGCCCTGAAGGGTAAGGAGCTGCCCGTCCGGATCGATGACCAGCGCACTGTGCAGCACGTCCTTTACTTCTCCGCCATACGCCCCGGCATTCATATAGAGTGCTCCGCCTACCGTTCCCGGAATGCCGCAGGCGAATTCAAGGCCCGTCAGCCCCTGCTCCAGCGCATAGCCGGAGACCTCGATAATCTTCGCCCCGCACTGTGCATACAGCAATCCGTCCCGGATGCCCATTCCGGTAAGGTCTGAGGTCTGCAATACAATCCCGCGGATGCCGCCGTCGCGGATAATCACATTCGAGCCGTTGCCAAGCACCGTCAGCGGAATCTGATGCTTGTGGGCATAAGCAGAGATGCTCTGAATTTCTTCATATGTAACAGGAGCCGCCCAAATATCCGCTTCCCCGCCCATACGGGTATAGACCAGATCCTTAAGCGCCTCATGGCGTTTCAATGAGCCGGCAGTGATGAGCGGCTGCAGCTCTTCATATATGTGATCAATATTCATTGTTCATGCTCCTAACTTCATATGGATGAGGATTGCGGGCCTCTACAGGCCGTAAGCTTACGCTTGCGCAACCACAACTTTAACAACGAACAGGCTCCGTTGTCAATGACAATGACAGGAGCCGATGGTTTACATCCATATTATTCCACGATGCTTCTGATTATACCCATACCGGCGGGACTAGAGCCCGGCTGCCTTGTAGGCCGCAAGCTCATAGGGCAGACACAGCGGCACCCCTGTCCGCGGATCGGGTACAATGTCCGCCTCAATGCCGAACACCTCACGCAGCACGATGGGAGTCATAACCTCCTGCGGGGAGCCCTCACTAATGACCTTACCGGACTTAATGGCTACCATGTGATGCGCATAGCGTGAGGCATGGTTCAGGTCGTGGACCACCATGATTACGGTCCGTCCTTCTGAGGCATTCAGCTGCTGCAGCAGTTGAAGCACCTCCAGCTGATGGGCCATATCGAGGAAGGTCGTCGGTTCATCGAGGAACAGAATATCCGTCTGCTGGGCCAGCGCCATTGCAATCCAGGCCCGCTGCCGCTGTCCGCCGGAGAGCCGGTCAATCGGCCGGTCGCGGAATTCGTTCATCCCCGTTAAGGTGATCGCCTCTGCGATAATGCTGCGGTCCTCCGGTGTCAGGCTCCCGAATCCCTTCTGATGCGGATACCGGCCATAGCTTACCAGCTCGGAGACGGTCAAGCCGTCCGGTGCAGTAGGGTTCTGCGGCAGAATCGCCAGTTGGCGGGCCACCTCTTTGGTGGACAGCTGGTGAATGGACTTCCCGTCCAGCATGACGCTTCCGCTCTTCGGCTTCATAATCCGCGCCATCGTCTTGAGAATCGTTGATTTTCCCGAACCATTCGCCCCGACAAGGGCGGTGATTTTACCGGTGGGCAGTGCCAGATTCAATTCCTTCACAATCATGGCCTCCGCATATCCAATGCTTAGCTGGTCTGTATTTAAACGTTCTGACATGGTGTACACTCCTTAGTATTTTGATTTTATAAATAACTGTTGTCAGGCCTTCGATTTTGCCAAAAGAAATAAAAAGTACGGGGCTCCGATGATCGCTACCACGATACCTGTTGGTACTTCAGCAGGCTGCAATACCGAGCGCCCGATAGTGTCTGCCGCAAGCAGCAGTAAGGCTCCAATCAGGGCAGCAGCCGGAAGCATGATCTGATGGCGCGGGCCGACCAGCCTGCGGGCCAGATGCGGTGCGATCAGTCCGACAAAGCCAATGCTTCCGCTTACCGACACGCAGGCTCCCGCAAGCGCAACAGCTGCCGCCAGCAGCCACCGCCGTTCCTGTTCGAGCGGCAAGCCCAGTCCTTTGGAGATCTCATCCCCCAGGTTCAGCACATTGAGCACCCGGGCTTTGTAGAACGCGAAGGGCAGCAGAATCAAGATCCAGGGAAGCAAAGCCAGTACAAACCGCCAGTCTCCGCCCCAGATTTTGCCGGCCAGCCAGATGGCTACGAACTGATAATTCTGCGGGTCCAGTCTTAACGACAAAATAAGCTGAAAAGCATTAATTCCGGCGCTCACGACAATCCCGATCAGAATCATCCGCGTCGGCGAGAGCCCTTCCTCACTCCTGTAAGACAGGAAATAGATCAGTGTTGCGGTAAGCGAAGCCCCGGCCAGCGCCAGCAGCGGCAGCACGAAGATGGGGGCTGCTGTAGTAGCCGGCACGAAGGAGATAAAGATCAGTACGGCGAATCCGGCTCCGGCATTGATCCCCAGGGTGGAAGGCTCGGCAAGCGCATTCCGCGACAAGCCTTGCAGAATAGACCCGGATACCGCAAAGCCTGCACCGATCAGCAGGGAGATCACAATCCGCGGCAGCCGGAAATCAAACAGGATCAGCTGCTGCTGCTTGGTGCCGTTGCCGGACAGAGTATGTAGAACTTCGAGCGGTGATAACCGCATAAATCCGGTATTCATACTGACCAGGAACAGAATGAAGATAAGTACGGCAAGTAAGGTTAGAATACTGATATCTCTGGAACGGCGTTGTTTTGCCGGGAGGATTGACAGGGTCCTGTTCATTGCAGCTCCCCCTTGCGTTTGCTGGCCAGATAGATGAAGAACGGTACACCGAATACGGCAATCAAGGCACCTATCGGTGTTTCATAAGGCGCATTAATCATTCTGGCCGCAATGTCGGCAACCAGGACCAGAATACTGCCAAGGACCGCGGAGCAGGGAATAATCCAGCGGTAATCTACCCCGACGAGATAACGCGTAATATGAGGAACCATTAATCCGACAAAAGCGATCGGACCGACCGTGGACACCGCCGCTCCTGCGAGGATGACCACGATAATCATCCCTGCAGCCTGTACTAGACGGGTGCGCTGGCCGAGGCCTGCGGCGACATCCCGCCCCAGACTCAATAGCGTAATCGAGCGCGATAGCATCAGCGAACCGATGAGGGCTGCCGCGACCCAAGGAAATATAATCTGCAGTTGCTTCCAGCTCGCTCCGCCAACCCCGCCGGCCATCCAGAATGCGATATCCTGGGAGAGGCTGAACAGAATGGCGATGCCCTGGCTGACCGCCAGCAGCAAGGCGCTTACTGCCGCACCGGCCAGAGTAAGCCGGAGCGGAGTCAGACCGCTGTGAGAGAGTGAACCGATTCCGAACACCAGCAGCGAGGCCACAGCCGCTCCAATGAAGCAGTACATCATGATGTACGTGAAGGATAACGAAGGTGCGAAGGCAAAGGCCAGGGCCAAGCCGACGCCCGCCCCGGCATTAAGCCCGAGCAGTCCGGAATCCGCCAGCGGATTGCGGGTCATACCCTGCATAATTGCCCCGGCCACAGCAAAGCATGCGCCCACCAGTGCTCCAGCGGCAGCCCGGGGAATACGCAGCTCCCGGATGACCTGATGCTGCGGCAGCTCCGGATTGAACCGGAAGACTGCCTCCCATACGGTAGCCAGCCGGATATCCGCTGCGCCAACCGATACAGATATCATCAGTCCGAAGAGAATCGCCGCTATTCCCAGCACGAGAATCGCTGCTGCGGCAGCCGGCCGCGAGCGGACACGTGTGTTTCCTTCATCAGAAGGAGCTTTCAGAGCAGAATCTGTGGATGAAGCCATTACCCGTCTCCTTATTATAGATGATTATGATTCTCATTATCGCAAAGATATGGATATTGTTCAACATTTAAAAGAGGCAGGCTCCTATATCCTGAGGATATAAAAGCCTGCACAATGCTCCGCAGATAAAGAACTTATTTTACAAAGCTGCTCAGAATATCATCGATGGTCTTGGAATTGGCTATAGGACCGCTGTACAGCCAGCTGGTATCTTTGCCGAACTCGTGAACATTCCCTGCCTTGACGGCCGGAATCCCCTTCCAGACAGCCCCCTCCGTAATCTCAGCTCCGTCTGCCTTGTCACTGTTCACCAGAATGATATGCTCAGCAGTCAGCTCAGACAATTTCTCAAGTGAAATCGGGTTCCACGGTGCTCTGGACTCCTCAGGAATCTCAGTCACCAGATTCGGAAGCTTCACTCCAAGATCGCCATACAATACCGCACCGCTGCTGCGGGTCTCATCTACGATGAAGAAGTTCTTTGACACCAACCATAGAACAGCTACTGAATCATCACCGATAGCAGCAGAGACGGCAGCTTTGGCGGAAGCAGCTTTCTGATCATAGTCTGCAATGACCTTCTCAGCTTCCGGAGTCTTGTTCAGCAGCTCACCGATCTTGAGCAAGGCTGCTCGCCAGTCACCGCTGACTTCATCGCCAAGTACATAGGTTGGTGCGATTTTGTTCAACTGGTCATAGAGACCGTTCTGAACTGTGCCTTCCGACTGGACGATGTGGAAATCCGGCGTGAAGCTGGTGACTGCTTCCAGCGGCAGATCATAGCTGATCGGCGGAACATCCTTAAGCTCAGCAGCGAGGTATTTCTGAGTACCATTCTTAGTAGACCATTGGGCAACCGGAGTCACGCCAAGCGCTACAAGATAATCCTCCAGATAAGAAGCAATGACGCGCTGAGGATTAGCGGGAACAGTCACCTGATGACCCATGGCATCCGTTACGGTCTTCTCCACAGCGGGTGCGGCAGTTGCTGCAGGTGCCGCTGAAGCCTCCGCAGCAGCTTCCATTGTTGCCGCAGGTGCGGTGGCTGCTGCATCGTTACTGCCTGCATTGCCATTATTATTTCCGCAAGCGGACAGCAGCAGTGTTGTGGTCATCAGTCCGGCCACCGCCAGCTTCACACTTCCTGATCCTTGCAGGTTGAACGAAAACATTGAGTACCCCTCCTGTTGTATGTTCCCCTCATGAATGGCAAAAGTCCTGTTACCTTTACCTTGTCTATACTGATGATATTGATTCTCATTCTCTCTGTCAACTATAAAAACGAAAAACAGCCGCCTCCGCACCACGCAGAGACAGCCGTCTTCATCGAATCTTCTATATTATTTGTGCAAATGGAAAGGTACAGTCGCAATAACTATATCCTTCTGATTCATCAGATAAGAGCGGATGAACAAGCTGGTCTGATTATGCAGCACCGCCTGCCACCAGTGCTTGGTCACGAATTGCGGAATGAGAACGGTAATATGGTCTGTAGCAGCGGTCTTCCACTCCACGGTATCGATAAACTTCACCAGCGGGCGGATGATGCTGCGGTACCGGGAGCGCAGCACGATCAGGCGCACGCCCGGGTTCCACTCCTCCCACTTCTGCTCCATCTTATGAATCTCTTCCTCATCGAAGCCTACATATACTGCAACCACATTATCCGTCAGCGACTTGGCATAACTGATCGAATGCAGTACGGCCCGGGTAACCCCGGCCACCGGCACGACCACAGTACTTCCCTTAATGCAGGGCTTGTCGGTAGCCGGACAGATCCGCAGCTGGTCGGCAATGTTCATATAATGGCGGTGAATCCGGTGGAACACGAAGATCACGACCGGCAGGAAGATGAAGGCCATCCAGACGCTGGAGAACTTGGTGATGATGAAGATCAGCGTAATCGTTAACGTGGTCAGCATCCCGACCGTATTCACGGCGAACTTGCTCTGCCAGCCTTGCGGCTTCGTCCGGTACCACTGGACCATCATCCCCAGCTGTGACAGGGTGAACGGAATGAATACCCCGACCGCATATAACGGAATCAGGCCTTCTGTATTCCCGTGAAACGCAGCTACCAGCAACGCGGACATAATGCCGAGGAAAATAATCCCGTTGGAGAAGCCCAGCCGGTCGCCGCGCACCATGAAGGCATGAGGCAGATATTTGTCTTTGGCGAACATGAATGCCAGCAGCGGAAAGGCGGAATAGGCTGTATTGGCCGCCAGGAACAGGATCACCGCCGTAATTCCCTGAATGAAGAAGTATAACCCGCCGCGGCCGAACGTGGACTCGGCAATCTGCGAGACCACTGTCGCCTTCTCATCCGGTACAATCCCGTACCAGTAGGCCAGCAGCGTAATTCCGGTGAACATAATGCCGAGAATCAGGCCCATCAGCATCAGCGTTTTTGCTGCATTTTTCTCCGCAGGGGCCTTGAAGTTAGGAATGGCATTGGAGACCGCCTCCACCCCGGTGAGCGCAGAACAGCCGGAGCTGAACGCCTTCAGCAGCAGGAACATGCTCACGTTCGAGACGGCCGAGCCAATCTCGGGAACGCTGGCATGGGTGCCGCCGGTCATGTATTTGAAGACCCCTGAGATAATCAGGACAAAGATCGAGACTACGAACAGATAGACCGGGATGGCGATGAAGGACGCCGATTCGGTTACCCCGCGCAGGTTGATAATCGTTAAGAGCAGAATAACGGATACCGCAATAAGTACACTATGACCATGCAGGCTCGGAAAAGCGGAGGTAATCGCATCCGTACCCGCCGAGGCACTTACCGCCACCGTCAGGATGTAATCGACCAGCAGCGAGCCTCCGGCCAGGAGGCCGGTATGAACCCCGAGGTTGCTTTTGGCGACAATATAGGCCCCCCCGCCCTGTGGATAAGCGAAGATCGTCTGCCGGTAAGACAGAATCAGAATGGCCAGCAGGCCCAATACGGCTAATGCAATTGGCAGGGAATACCAGATCGCGGTAAATCCGGCGGCGACCAGTACGATTAAGATTTGTTCTGTTCCGTAGGCTACCGACGAGAGCGCATCAGAAGACAGGACAGCCAGTGCTTTCACCTTGGATAACTTTTCATGATCGAGTTCGTTCGACTTCATCGGACGCCCGATCAATAGTCGTTTTACCTTGCTTACCATTGTAGTAACAGTTCCTCTCTTGGTTGAGTTGAATCGGGGTTCCGTGCGCTGTTTTCATAAGTGGATTTCATAAATGCAGGCACCAAAATAAGCATACGGAAATGATCCGCATGCCTAAGAGTGCATGGTCATTATCCCACTGTTGCTTACGAGGTTAGCTGGCGGATTCGGGCTGTGGCAGCCCTACGGTTACAGGTCCTGAAACCCGCTCCCGATTCACCCCTTTTGGCCAAGGCCAAAGTGTGGTTCCCCCGTTCTTCCTTCCGGAAAATTCAGCGCGTATTCAACTTCTCACAAGGACTAATATTAAGCTACAATGCCCCTTCCGTAAAGCGGTGAAACAAATGAAAAAAGAATGAAAAGCATCCAAAACCACCAAATCAATGATCCGGTAAGTCTAGATCTTTCATTCTCTTTCATTATCCCTTTAAGACGTGATTTTACAGGGTTTGTGAAGATATTTGTGCAGCACTTATTCTGCCGTTTCCTCTTCGCGGCCAGTCCATAGCAGAACAGCAATTAATGCAAATGCGATGAGGGCCAGCAGAGGGACGGTGATGAACCCGAACCAGTTCAGATAATCCTTGTTGCACGGGACGCCGATGGTGCAGGGAATCACCTTGCTGAGTGCAGGAATCTTCTGCTCGGCGTAATGATAGATGGAAATACTGCCGCCGATCAGACTGAGGGGAAGCACGTACGGAATGATCCGCTTGTCCGCCCGGTAGGTCGCGATCCCCAGCAGGAACAGCTGCGGGTACATGAAGATCCGCTGGAACCAGCAGAGCTTGCAGGGCTCATAGTGCAGCACCTCACTGAGATACAGGCTTCCCGCTACAGCCACTACACAGACGAACCAGGCCAGATAGAGACAATTGCGGCGGCAGAAGGCGGAGAAGCCGGTCATGGGGTTGCCGCAGCTCCCGCTGCTTCCTGAATCCGTGCATCAATCTCTTCCATATTAAACGGCTCCTTCACCTTGACTCCATTCACGAACAATGAAGGTGTATTCGTTACCCCGGAATCCGTTCCTAACTGAATATCCCGGTCGAGCTCCTTCTCATAGGTGCGTTCGTCAATATCCTTGCGGAGGACATCGTAATCTACCGGCAGCTCCAGCTGCTTGGCAAGACTCACCATGTAGTCAGGAGTGGCCCATTCCTTATCCTCGGCACCCTGATTCGCGTAGATGGCATCGAAGTATTTCCAGAAGGCCTCCTGGTTCTGGTGATAGACCGACAGCGCAGCGAGTGAGGCGGTACGGGAGTCAGGGCCGATAAAGGCCAGATTCACGAAGTAAAAGGACGCCTTATTCTGCTCCACATACTGCTGAACGATCTGCGGCTTAATCACTCCAGTGAACTGGGCACATGCCGGACACTTATAATCGCCGAACTCCACGATCTTCACCGGAGCATCCTCCTTGCCGAGCCGCATCATCTCGCTGTAATTAAACGAAATCGGAGCAGCATTGGAATCTGAGTCCGTGTCTTTGGAGGCGAGCAGATATAATCCGACAAAAATAATGATGACAATAGCTATCGTGCTCACGATCACAATTCTCGTCTTCTGCTTCTGCTGCTCCAGCTCTGCCCTGCGCTTGTCCTGCTTGCTCATTTGGGGAACCGTGACTTTATTCTTTTTCGTTTTGCTCAAAGAGAGTTCCTTTCCGTCCTCTGGACTAAGGTGATTAAAGTTCAGTTACTTTTCATTAGTATATAATTAAACCTCTGCTGTTGGCAAACCCATTATCCGGCTTCTGTGGCCCCGGACGAGGAGGCTCCGTCATCCCCTCTGTGGCTTCCAAAGAACACTTCTGGGGAATGCTCCAGCGACTGCAGTACAATCCGGACGATGAACCGGGTGCCGCCGCCTTCTGCCGGCTCCGCCCAGATCTCACCCTGCATCAGATCGACCAGCTTCTTGCAAATTGCCAGCCCCAGGCCTGTGCCGGGGTATTTGCGGTTGTGCGAGCCGTCCACCTGAGTGAACGATTGAAAGAGCAGCTTCAGCTTATCCGGCGCAATGCCGATCCCGGTATCACGCACCGTGAACTGGAGCGCCTGCGCACTCCCGCGGATGCCGTAGGATTCCGCTTTGACCGTAACAGAGCCGGAGGGAGTGAATTTCACGGCATTGCCGACCAGATTAATCAGAATCTGGCGGATTCTTGCCTTGTCTCCGGCATAATGGTCAGGCAGCCCCTCTTCAATCTCCAGATGAAGCGATACCGGCTTGTCTTTGGTACTGACCACGAACAGATCTACACATTCCTGCAGCAGTACCTTCAGCTGGAAGGGCTCCTTCGCAAGCGTCAGCCCCTCCGCCTCCAGGCGGGAGATATCCAGAATGTCGCTCATCACATGCAGCAGCGCATGGCTGCTTGTACTCTGCAGCTGCAGCAGCTCCAGCAGCCCCGGGTCCGTCAGCTCATCGGACAGCAGCTGGTTGATGCCGATAATTCCGTTCAGCGGGGTACGGATTTCGTGGCTCATGGTGGCCAGAAACTCGCTTTTCATCGTAACCGCACTCTCTGCGGCATCCCGGGCCTGAATCAGCTCCTGCTGATACTTCATCAGGGCGGTGATATCCTCGGCTACGATATAGACCAGCTGATCGGCATGATGCTGCAAGGGAAAGACGGTCACGCTGCAGACCATCTGCTCGCCGCCCTTGGTACGGATCTTCAGCTCCAGCTTGGACGACTGGCCGCGCGATGCACGAAGCACAGCCTCCCTGACTGCGTTCTCGTCCCGGTCACTGTATAAGATGTGTTTATAATCCCCCAGTTCCTCTCTTCCATACCCTGTCAAGCTGCGCAAGGAAGGATTGGCACTGATGATCTTCTTGCGGGCCGGGTCGATACACATCACCATATCCGGGCTATGCTCGAACAAGGCGGTATACCGCTGCTCATGAAATGCTGCCGACTGGATGATCCGCTGGCGGTCTCTATATAGAAGTCCGAGGACCACCGACACAATGAACAGAAAGGCTCCTCCCAGGATCAAGCCTAATACTGAATCCTTCAGCAGCGGAGTCTGCCCGGTGTAGAGAAGCGATTCATCAGCCTTGAAGACGAACCCGGCCATGGCTACATAATGGATGCCGGCGAACGAACCGGTCAGCGTGAACACCAGCAGCAGCTTTTTGACACTGAACATGTTATAGGAATTCTCCAGCCATTTAGGATCATAAGACGCAGTAACGACCGGAATAATCAGGGCGAACAGCACCGCCAGAATGAGCGAGAACGCTCCCTGCTCATAGCTGGCAGCCATCCGCATCGACCAGATGCCGCTGAAATGCATGATCAGAATGCCGCTGCTGAACAGAAGACCGCCCAGCCCCAGATAAGTCCGGCTGCGGGTCCGGGGATTATTAAGCATCACCAGCAGCATATAAGAAGCGGCCACAGGAATAATCAGGGAGAACGCCAGCAGGAGCAGATCATAAGACACTGCAACGTCCATATGCATGGCGCGCATTCCGAGAAAATGCATACTCCACAAGCCTGTGCCGAGCACTGCGGATATCAGTAGAATATAACGGGACCCCCGCCGGCCGCGGAGCATCCGTTCTGTCAGGTCCAGAGCGGTGAAGCAGGTCAAGAATGCAACGACCACGGAACAAAGGACAAGCAGATCATTGTACGTATTCAGTGTATGCTCCAAGCGCTCCCGCCCCTTTCCGTAGTCTGATGTAAGGTTCTCTTTTACACTTCCTTACCCGCCGCTTATCCTCCCGAATCGCTAAATCCCGCTTTTAGGCAGGAAGATTCTGTAAGAAACAGGGGCAGCAAAAAAGCACAGCGCCAACCTGGCGCCATGCTTGCAAAATGTAGTGTTATGCTCCGGCTTCCTCGGTCAGAAACTGCACCTTCAGCAGCTTGATCCGCGAAATCCGCTTATTGTCTGTTTCTTCTACAACAAACAGATGATTGTCGAACTCGACCGTCTGCCCCTTCTGCGGGGGATTGACCTCCAGCTTGGAATACAGCCAGCCGCCTATCGTATCGTAGTCATCGGTCTCCATATGAATGCCAAGCTTGTCGTTGATCTCCTCAATCAGCATCAGGCCGTCTACGGAGTACTCATCCTCCCCCAGCTGCTCGATTCCGGGGCGCTCTTCGTCGAACTCATCCTGAATCTCGCCGACGATCTCTTCCATAATGTCCTCCAGCGTTACCATCCCTGAAGTGCCGCCATATTCGTCAATGAGAATGGCAATCTGGGTCTTGGCACGCTGCATCACCTTAAGCAGACTGCTGATCTGAATGGATTCCGGTACGGTCAGGATAGGACGGATCAGCTCGTTATACCTCGGCGCCTGGTCACGGATCATATCCTTGATGTGGATGAAGCCGAGAATATGATCCTTGTCGCCGTCGCAGACAGGATAACGTGTTCTCATGCCGTCAAAGGCAATCTCCAGGTTCTCCTCCGTCGTCAGATGCGTGTTCAGACAGATCATTTCGGTACGCGGAATCATTATCTCCCTGGCCATGGTATCAGCAAATTCAAAGATATTGTCCACCAGGGCCATCTCCGTATTATCAATGAGGCCGCTCTTGTTGCTCTCCTGCATCAGAATGCGGATCTCTTCCTCAGTATGGGCCGTTGCCAGTTCCGAAGCCGGCGTCAGACGGAAGATCCGCAGCAGGCCGCGCGCTAATCCGTTAACTACCCAGATGAAGGGATACATGATACGGTAGAACACATTCATCGGTCCGGCCGTCAGCAGGAGCACTGCCTCCGCCTTATTCACGGCAATCGTCTTCGGAGCAAGCTCACCAAGCACGATGTGAAGAACGGTGATGAACATGAAGGCAATAATCAGGGAGATGACGAACACTGTGGTCTCGCCAAAGCCCAGGCCGGTAATCAGCGGTCCGACAATCGTGGCCACGGCCGGTTCTCCCAGCCAGCCCAGCGCCAGGGAAGCCAGTGTGATTCCCAGCTGGCACGCCGACAGGAAGCCATCCAGATTATGCACGATATAACCTGCCGCCGGTGCTCTCTTGCTGCCTTCCTCGATCAGCGACTCAATGCGCCCGATGCGCACCTTCACCATCGCATACTCAACCGAAACAAAAAAACCGTTAAGCAGCACAAGCAAAATAATAAGTCCTACATGTAATATACCGGGTAAAGGGTCGCTCAAATTATACTCCTATCCGCCGCAGTCTGTGCGGACGGATAGGCCCACCTCCTTCGTTTACACAAAATGTTAGACTGGATCTTACCGCCAGCTATTCCTTTCCGGATCAATTTCCCAAGTTCCTCAGCTCCTGACTGAATCACGAATTATAAATAATACTTTCATTATATAAATATATTAGGTGAAACAGCAACCATGCGTGTCCCCTCGAAAAATACAGCATATGTAAGTACGCAAGCATAAGAAACGGCTGACCGCCTTAAACAAAGGGGGACAGCCGTTTTTGGGCGATTCCATGGATAAACGGCGAAATATGCAGGATATGGGGCGTTTAGCCCTTTCGTCCGCCTACCGGATTTCCGATAACTCCGGGATACTGATACACCAGCGGCTCATCAAAGGTGGCATAGTCGAAGTTCACCATCAAGAGTACAATCCGCTGTCCGGTTGCGCGGTCGCTGATGATGATGTGGTCGCGTCCGGCCGCTTCCAGCACGCCTGTATAGACTTTGGCATTCCAGTCCTTGTTGTTCTCATAGGTGAAGTAGAAGGTGCCTACTTTGCCGAGATTGAGGCGGAAAATGTTCTCGACGTATGACTGTTCGTATGCCGGAGCGGCTGTAGAGACTACCATGCCACCTGGCGTCATCGGGCTGCCGCTGCTCACCTGCGGCGGTACCGCGCTCATTGAGCCCATAGTACCCATGGTGCCCATGCCTGGCATCATGCCCATTTTACCCATATTTCCGATATGTCCCATGTTATTCATGTTATTCATATTATTCATGTTGTTCATGGTGTCAGCAGGGTTGCTCCCCATCATATACGCTGCGGGGCGGTACGGTTGAGTGATCATGATCCAATTTCCCTCCTAATTGTAAGTAAAGGTGTTTCTTCTAATATACTGCCGGACAATCTCCCTGTGTCGGGGTGAAGAAGCAATGCGCCTTGAAGCGGCCGGTGTTCTGCTGATTGTACCAGGTCGCCGGGCAATCCCCGACCGGCCGGAAGAACCACAGCGCATTCGAGGCCGGCCAAGTCCGTTCCCCGTTAATCGCACGTCTGGCCAGCCGGATATCGGCTTCCCGGGCCCGCTGATAGAAGTAGCTCTTCTGCGGCGCCTCGAATCCCCCAGGGCTCTGATACACCATGTCATTCACACTGCGGATGTTGTTGAAATCCAGACAGTTGCCCAGAATCCGGTTCACACCGACATTTCCCACCATGAGCATCCCCAGATCCCCATCCTCTTCAGCCTCTGCCCGCATCAGCCTGGCAAGCACCCTTACATCCTCCGAGTTTGCTTTGATGACGGCCACGCGTTCTCCTCCTTACCTTTTTTTCATTGGCAGTCATGGAACCTAGCCAACTTCGCAAGCCTGCGCCCTGTTTCCTGCACGCTGTATTGTATGTGCATCCGCCCAAGTGGTGACAGTCCCCGCCCAAATTTATCCATGGTGTTATTCGTCAGCAGCACTCCATTAGGGTTCAGGTCTCACGATCGGCCCGTTCCATCTCACCATTGCTGCCAAAGTATAAAGACTGAACTCTTCCGTTCTCTTCCCTCACAAATTCCACTTCTACTAAGTCCTCACTAAAGAAAAAACGGGTGTCGGTCATGGGATACATTGTGAGAGTCATACCGTTATTGAATCGCATATAAAGCCGTTCGTGTTCCACAAATACATCAGCGATTATAACTTGCCCCCCCAATTCATTGTTAAACCGGTACCTCCCAGTATAATGCTTGTACACAGAGGGATCGATTTCAGCGATAATTCTCTCTGCCGAGGGCAGCGGAGGCTCGTAATCCTCACCGCACAGGATATGCTCCATCGCACCAACTACTTGCTGGATATACTGAAGGTCTTTGTCGGTGTTTAACAAAACAATGAGCGTCATGTCTTGATCAATATAACGTTTCATGAGGGTAGCATAGCCTGGCCATCCTCCATTATGGCTTACGACGCGCCCCATTCCCTCTTTTGTCTCAATAATCCATCCCAATCCATACTCGCAGGGTTCATCGCTGTCCAACCGTACTGGTGTAAACAACTCATCACGTAATGAAGCAACCAGGAAATCATCCCTGTACAGAGCCCGGTCTAATTTCAGAAGATCATCCAGAGTACTATTGACTGTGCCGTCCCCCTGAATTCCGTCTAAATACCTTACATAATCCAGTTCCTTCAGAGTATCAGGTAGTACAAAAGCCGCATCGTCAAAGGAATAAACAAAACCATAGGCGTAGCCGGGAATCTCCTCTTCTTCAATGCGCCGGTTGTATACTCTCGTATGGTTCATTTCTAAGGGTATGAAGAGTTGCTCCTTTAAAAAAACAGCAAAGGTCTGTCCGGAAATTAGTTCAATTAATAGAGCCAGGATTACATACCCTGTATTGCAGTACATCCATCTAGTGTTAGACGGGAATAATAACTTAGGCTTATACTGAATCAACATGTTTAACACGTCTTGATTCGTGGCGATGGCAGAACGGTCCCAATGCTTAGCAAACAATTCCATGTAATCCGGCAGCCCGGATGTATGCCCCAGCAAATGCCGTATTGTAATATCCGAATAAGGAAAATCGGGAATCCAGGCCGTCACCAAATCATCAAGTTCAACCTTACCGCTCTGATGCAGGAATACAATCCCTAAGGCTGTTATAGGCTTCGAAAGTGAAGCCAGCTCAAATACAGAGTCCACAGTAAGCTTTCGGCCGTTTCGAAAGTCCGCCAGTCCGATACTCTCCTTCAGCAACACTTCTCCTTGATCTGCGATTAAAAATGCACCGTTAATAGCATTCTGCTCACGAATAGATGTCAAAAAAGCCTCCAAATGCTCGCGCTTATTCATTATCAAGTTCCCCCTACATTGAGAATCATTATTATACGAGTCAACGAATTAATAAGTTTCATTAAACTGCTTGTTCGCTTGTCTGAGCGTTATCAGTTTAATTTGACAGCTATAAAAATACCCCACCTCCATAATGGAGCCGGGGTACATGCAACTTAATCAGGATGCCGATGATCTGGCTACTCCGCCGTAGAATAATGATGAGGGCGCCGCTGGAAGCCGCGGTACCGCGTGCCCTGGTAGGTCAGCAGCCCCCGGTCGCCCTCTGCACTGAGGCCATATTCCTGGCCGTCTACCTTGAACTCCCTCCGCACCCCATCCTCTGCCTCATACGTCAGATAATAGGTCGTGCTGGTCCGGCTGGAGAGATTGTCTTCCTGCGACTGCTGCTGGCGCACCTCGGTCCGCTTGCTTACAATGCGGGCGGGAATGGACTGCAGGGGGGCGTTATTGTTACGGCTCCACTGCAGCAGTCCCTTGCCAGCCGACACAGCAATGATCCCCAGGACCAGCACAAGAAAGACCGGCAGCACCGTTCCGGTAAAATCGAACATCCAGGACGGATCACTTCCCATAGGTCTCTTCCCCCTTTTTCCCAAGTATTGACTTCCCTGCCTCGGCAGGTGTCACTAATGTATATGCCTCTTGACTGCGAGACAGTATACATACTAAAAAGACCATTCAGGTTCCGGTTGTACGGAGGCCTAAATGGTCTTCTCTGCTGCCTGCGGAGCGGTTAGATTACGCATGTACAAGGTCTAACAATTGTTTGGTTTCATTAGCTTCTTCCGGCAGCATACCGTTGTCTGCCCAGCAGGCTCTGCATTGCTCTTCAGTCTGGCACAGGTGGGCGTCTTCGCAGTTATAGCACAATTGCAGCAGGTTTCTGGTCATATAATCCGTTTCAAAAGTTGTCATTTTAATCTCTCCTATTCGGGATGAAAGTTTGTGAAAAAATGAACTTGTTTTCTATGTGTTAAATATATCACAGGATTCAAAGTTTGTCATGTGATTTTTTTCACATTTTTAAAGAAAATTTTAAATAAGATTTTTTCTTATTAAAAAGAGACTGCCTGCATAAACAGACAGCCTCCCTTGGCTATATTACTACATTAACTGCAACTACATGACCCGCCAGCTTTCCCCGCCGCTGGTGGTCTGCAGCAGGATCGACTTGCGCTCCTCTTCCTTGGCAATCAGCAGCCAGCCCACATCCTTGGTGATGAACTGAAGCTTCACAATCTCAGGGTATTCCAGAAGCTTGGACTGCAGCACGCTGCTTGGAGGAAGCGCCGTCCAGCTCTGCCCCTGATTCACCGTCTTATACAGTATGTTGCCTTCGAGCGACCAGCCGACCTGGGAGTTCAGAAAGTCCGGGGTCATATGCCGGTTCACGCCGGATTGGGCCGGCCGTCCGAACTGGACGAACTTCCAGTTCTCTCCCCCGTTGGCGGTAAAATAACCGTTGTAGGTCATGCTGCCTTCCTTATCCTTCTGGCACCCGACCGGCATCCATCCCCCGGTGGCATCCCCCCCGAAGAATTCGGGAACCCCGGTAACCACCCGGTCACAACCGGCAAAGCTGTCATTGACGAGAAACTCGGGTCCGGCTACCCAGCTTGCGCCGCCGTCCCGGGTCATGAAGATCTTGGGCAAGGCTCCGGTCTGCAGAGTTACAAAACCGCGCTCCGCATTATTGAAGATCATACCGGTTGTCACACCGGCAAGCGGAATCGAGGTGTTCGGCAGATTCGGATTATACTGCTCGTTCTGCATGACCTGATTCCAGGTTGCTCCGCCATCCTTGGTTGCGTACAGCGCTTTGTTCTCTTTGGTGCCGCTGCCCCCCCATCGGGTCATCAGCCAGCCGTCCGAGCGTGAGCTGAAATAGATGGAGGCCAGCTGATTGGAATCCGGGAATGCAGAGATCTGCCAGGTATGGCCCCCGTCCCTGGTGCGCAGCACCACAGTTTCGGTGCTCCCGAACGAGCTTCTGATAATCCAGCCGTTGCCGGGATCGGTGAAGAAGATCTCTTTGCCGTACACCGGATTGGTCAGAAACTGCACATTGGTGGCCGGGGATATATTCGCCCAGGTCTTGCCGTTGTCCAGCGTCATATACATGCGCAGCTCGTTCCGGGTAACCCCCCAGGCCAGCCCTGCAGAAGAATTGAGCAGTCTGAAATCGGTAAGCCGGGTCTGAATCTGGTATTTCGGCGCAACCTCGTTCGTTACATTCTTGTTGTCAGGGGTGATGACTGTGATCATCTGCCCTTCCTCCGGTGTCTCAGTCGGCTGCGGAGGAAGCGTAGCTTCCGGCGGAGGGGACGATGAACATGCTGAGAGAACAAACAGCGCCATAAGCAGCATCAACACCGTCCACAATACCTTGGATCCTGTTGCTTTGAATGACAATGCTTTTCTCTCCTCTTCTTCGTTAATTCCTTATTTCTTCGTATTCAGATTGCTTCGCTTATACCCGTATAACGAATAGATGAACAGCCCGATGGCCACCCAGATCACGAAGCCGATCCAGGTCTCCCGTCCCAGGCTGTACATCAGGTAGCCGCAGATTGCGGCACTGAGGAGCGGAATGAGCGGAACCCAAGGAACCTGGAAGCCTCTTCTGAGATCAGTTTTCGTCCGGCGGAGCGTAATGACGCCAAGCGAGACGACCAGGAAGGCAAACAACGTTCCGATGCTGGTCAGGTTCGCCAGCCGGTCCAGCGGGACGAAGCCGGTCAGCACAGCAATAATGCTGCCTACCATCCAGGTGCTGCGCACCGGGGTATGCGTCTTGGGGCTGACCTTGGACAAGCTCTGCGGCAGAAGACCGTCACGCGAGATGGCGAACAGCAGCCGGGTCTGACCGAACAGCATGACCAGCAGAACCGTAGTCATCCCTGCGATCGCTCCAACCGAGATTAAACCCGCGATCATATTCTGGTCTACGAACCGCAGCGCGTACGAGACTGGATCACTGACGTTCAGGCTCTGATACGGCACAATTCCCGTCAGCACCAGGGAGACGGCTATATACAGCACGGTACATATGGCAAGCGATGAGATGATCCCGATCGGCAGGTCGCGCTGCGGGCGCTTCACTTCCTCGGCGGCCGTCGAGAGAGCATCGAATCCGATATAAGCAAAGAACACGGTGGCCGCTCCGTTCATGACACCATGAAATCCAAACGGCAGAAAAGGCGTCCAGTTCTCCGGCTTCACATAGAAAATCCCGGTGAAGATAAACAGCAGCACCACGGAAATCTTGATCGCTACCATCACTGTGTTGAAGCGGGCGGTCTCCTTGACTCCCCGTGTCAGCAGGTAGGAGATCAGCAGAATAATGATGACGGCCGGTAAGTTAATAAAGGTTCCCTTCTCCGCATTATACGCTCCAGACAAAGCTGTGGGCAAATGGATGCCGAAGCCTTCCAGCAAGCCCTGGAAATAACCGGACCAGCCGCTGCTGACTGCGGCAGCCGCAACCCCGTATTCCAGCACAAGATCCCAGCCCAGCACCCAGGCCAGCAATTCACCGAAAGCCACATAGCTGTAAGCATAAGCGCTGCCGGATACAGGCAGGGTGGACGCAAATTCAGAATAACACAGTGCGGAGAGCACACAGGCAATGCCGGCAATGATAAAGGACAGAATAAGTCCGGGACCGGCATGCTCCGCAGCCGCCACACCTGTCATAACAAAGATCCCGGTGCCGATAATGGCCCCGACTCCGAGCATGGTCAAATCAAGTGCGCCGAGGGTCTTGCTAAGCTTCTCCGCTCCTGCATTCTGGGGAATGGCCAGCGGTTTTTTGCGGAATAAATCCATACTTCAGTTCGCTCCTGTCAAATGGTTGAGTAGACAACATAAATACCTTTGTTAGCTTGTCCATTTTGGGGTAATGGATTAAATGCGGACAGCTTGAAAACACTATCCCTAGAGATTATGATGGATAAGATTGGACCGCAAGTGGAACGGCTCTGCCTTCCTGATCACCCAAATAAATTACAAATGCTGGAGGAGATTCAACCATGGCCCCATTTAAGCCCAATCGTGTCGTAGTGATCGGCACCGGCGCAGTCGGAACGACAACCGCCTACACACTGCTGCTGCGCAAACGGATGCCCGAGCTTGTACTGATCGATGTCAATCATCAGAAGGCGCTTGGCGAAGCGCTGGATATGAATCATGGCTTGCCCTTTGTGGGAGGCGTCAAGCTGTGGGCAGGTACCTATGAGGATTGCCGCGAAGCCGACATCATTATCGTCACAGCCGGAGCCTCACAGAAGCCCGGTGAGACCCGTATCGACCTGCTCCGCAAGAACATCTCGATCTTCAAAGACATTATCCAGAAAATTACGAAATTCAATCATCATGCCATCCTGCTGATTGCTACCAACCCGGTCGATATTCTGGCCTATGCCACCCTGAAGATCAGCGGCTTCGACCGCAGACGGGTCATCGGGTCCGGGACGGTGCTCGACAGCGCCCGCTTCCGTTATCTGATCGGTAAGCATAAGGAGATCGACCCCCGCAGCATCCATGGACAGATCATCGGGGAGCACGGCGATTCCGAGCTGCCGGTCTGGAGCCTGGCCAATGTCGCAGGCATTGATCTCGGCTTCGATGAAGCCGAGCGCAAGGAGATCTTCGAGGACACGAAGAATGCAGCATACGAGATCATCGATGCCAAAGGTTCTACCTCCTACGCCATCGCCCTGGCCCTGGACCGGATTGTAGCCTCCATCCTGAACAATGAAGGCTCTGTGCTGAATGTATCCACACTCCTGAACAACTATAACGGCGTATCCGATGTATTCCTCGGCGCACCGTGTGTCGTTGACCGCACCGGCGTCCGCGAGGTGCTGGATCTTCCGCTCAGTCCGGAAGAGCAGAGCCTCTTCCAGCAGTCAGCTGACAAGCTCAAGAGCGAGATTGCCAAGCTGGAGCTCTAGGAGCTCTAATTGCCCGGCATGGACAGACCAGCCGCCAATCTATTCAGATTGGCGGCTACCAGTGCTGCTCACGAACATGCTCCCTTCAATCAGCCGCGAAGACGCGTTAACCGATTGAAGCAAAAATCGGCAAATCCCCCACATGGTTCCTGCATTTATCCTGCATTTTTCGTCGTGATTTTGGCCCTTACCCATGTTAGCAATTCATAAGGTGGTTGTCATCATCAAAATGCACACACGGCACAATTTATGTAGAGGTTATGAACAAAAGTTCATAGTTGAAAAGGGGGGCGGACAGACAAAACCTGTTATACGTTGCCGCCGCCCTGGTCCGTGAAGCTAATCTGCAATCTCGACATCGCTTCTTCCTTCTCCCGGCTGGTTATATGTGTGTAGACAGTAGTCGTCTGTATAGATGAGTGGCCCAGCAGCTCCTGAACGGTCCGCAGGTCCGCTCCCTTGCGCAGCAGCATGGTGGCGAAGGAATGCCGCAGCTTATGGCTCGAATAGGCACGCTGCTGGGACGGCGGGACCTCACGCTGGAAGCGGCTGAAGGTATCCGCAGCGATGCCCTGGATTCCGCGGATTGACAGCCTGCGGCCTTTCTGTGAGATGAACATCGCTTCCTCCTTACTGCGCCAAGGCGTCAGCCGGTCGGCCAGCGCCTGGTCCAGATAAGGGGCAATATCCTCCGGGACCGGAACATTCCGCCATTTCCGCCCTTTACCGAAGACCCGCAGGGTGCGTCTGTCTATATTATAATCACTCAGATTCAGGGTATGGACCTCCCCCACCCGCAGTCCCATATAAGACATCAGCAGGAAGACCGCCAGGTTGCGGCTCCGGTATTTGCCGTCCACTGCTGACAGGAAGCGCTGCAGCTCCGCCTCCTCCAGATAGACCGGCTCCCGGTTCTTCTCGGTCCGGGACTTCTTGATTCCGGCGGCCGGATTATGGGCGAGCAGCTCCAGCTCGGTTAATGCCTTGAACAGGCAGCTTACCGAAGCATGCTTGCGGTTACGGGTGGCATCGCTTACCCCGCGTTCGCGGACCGAGGTCAGGTAAGATACCACATGCAGCTTCTTGACACTCGCCAGCTCTTTTCCGTTCAGGCTCGCCAGGAACTCCCGGGCATCCGCGAGGTAAGATTTCCGGGTATACGCAGTATATCCGGCGTCCTTCATCCAGATGACAAAAGCCTCCAGCTCTTCTTCATAATTCTGCTCCAGCTCATTCATCCCTGTATAACCCCCTCTCCCTCAGCCCCTCTTAAGTCCGCCGATCTCCATAGCGCTGCGTGTTGCTCTATGGTTCTGAGAAACTCGCTGAGCGCAGGTGACTGCCACTTCTTGTTGTGATAGACGACCTGGGTCGCCACCCGCTGTGACTGGTCATCCCAGTTCAGAAGCGCCAGCTTGCCTTCCGCCAGCTCCCGCTGCGCCGTAATCAGCGGAAGGAAGGAGATGCCAAGCCCGGCAATGACGCACTGCTTAATGGCCTCGATGCTCCAGAACTCCAGATTGGGATCAGGAAATACACCATGGCTGTTCAGATGTCGTTCAAACAAGGTGCGGTAGGTGCAGCCGCTCTCCGTATGCAGGATCGTTACATTCTTAAGATCAGGCGGGGTTACCTCTGCCAGCTCCCGCAGCGGGTGATCCAGCGGTGCCACCAGCGCCATCGCTTCATGGATCAGTGTGGTTGAGTACAGATCCTTATACTCTGTCTCCGGCTGCAGCAGAAAAGCGAGGTCCAGCTCCCCGGAGCGTACGAACTCCGTCAGCTCCCAGCAGGCGCCCGGCTTCAGCATAATCTGCACCTGCGGATAGCGGCTGCGGAAGTCTTTGATAATTCCGGGAAGCCGGAAGGCGGCCAGCGACTCTGGCGCGCCAATCCGCAGCGAGCCGGCAATCTCCGTCTCTGACCGGAGCGCTTTCTCCGCCATGGTGTGGATGCTTTGAATTTCCTGGGCGTACGGCAGCAGACGGCGGCCGGCATCGGTCAGGATGATTTTTTTGCCGATCCGGTCGAACAGCGGCTGCTTAAGCTCTGCTTCAAGCGCCTGGATCTGGGCTGTAATGCTGGACTGGGCGTAATCGAGCTTCTGGGCCGCGCGGGTGAAGCTGCCGGTCTCCACGACTACCAGAAAGGTGAACAGATGCTTGGACTCCATAGCGCTCTCCTTCCATCCATCGGAATAGCAGATGGATATTATAGAATAATTCCGTTTTTCCAATGGATCTATTATCTGATACTCTAGGATCAAATACAAGGAAAGCAGGATTATTCTTATGAAAGACAAACTATCATTACAGCGCAATATCGGGATGCCTCAGGCCATTGCCCTTTATATCGGTGCTGTATTGGGTTCAGGAGTATTGATCGTTCCCGGTCTGGCAGCCGAAATGGCCGGCCCGGCCTCCCTGCTGGCCTGGGGCTTCATGTCACTGCTGATTCTCCCGCTGGCCCTGTCGATGGGGCTGCTCTCTGCGAAGTTTCCGAATGCCGGAGGGGTCTCGCATTTCGTAACCCTGGCCTTCGGCCCGAGGGCCGGGGCACTGGTCGGCTGGTTCTTTCTGATGTCCGTTCCGATTGGCGCTCCTGTGGCCGCCCTGACCGGAGCCGGATACATGACCGCGGCCATGGGCTGGGGCAACCCGGCAAGAATCGCCCTCGCCGCAGGCATGCTGGTCACCGGACTGGTCACCAACTGGCTGGGCATGAAGGTTGCCGGCAAGGTGCAGATCGCCGTAGTTATAGCTATTGTTGCGGTTCTGGTCTTCTCGTTTGCCGCTGCACTGCCTGGGATGGAACGCGCTCACTTTACCCCCTTTGCCCCTCATGGCTGGATCAGTGTCGGTCAGGCCGCCGCGATTCTCTTCTGGTGCTTCATCGGCTGGGAGGCTGTGTCGCATCTGTCTGAAGAATTCAAGGACCCGCAGCGTGCTGCGGTCAAGGGTGTGAGTATTGCCGCCGTCATTGTCGGCGTTCTCTATTTCCTGTCGGCGCTGGCCACAGTCGGCACGCAGAGCTATCTGCACGGCGGGGCGGACGCTTCCCTGCTCTGGATCATCAGCCAGCCGCTGGGTGCATGGGGCGGCTTCATCGCCGGACTGACCGGGCTGTTCATCTGTACGGCCACGATTATTGCCTATGCCGGCGCTGCCTCTAGGGTAGCCTATGCCCTGGCCCGGCAGGGAAATGCGCCAAAATGGATGGGCCGCCTGTCCCGGCGTTATCAGACTCCCGTTGGGGCAATCAGCTTCCTGACCGGATGCTTCACCCTGGTGTTATCGCTCTATGGAAGCGGTCTGGTCTCCATCACCACGCTGATCACCTTTCCCAACGCCACCTTCATTCTCACTTATATCGGGGGCTGCGCTGCCGGTATCCGCCTGCTGCGCGGCAGCCGCCGGGGAGTCACGATCAGCTGGATTTCTTTTGCCGCCACGGTATGCGTATTTCCGTTCACCGGCTGGGCGATTCTGTACCCGCTGGTAATTACGGTAATCTTTGCCGGAGTGGTCTATCTGAGGGATGGAGCGAAAAGCCGGGGAATAATAGAACAGTAACTTCACTGCTATCGATAAATAGGCCGAACCCGTCTATACTGGAGAGTTCGGCCTATTTAACAGTTATTTGTTCCACTGAAGAGGGATACGAAGACGGAACTGCTGTGTATCCTTCGTATAAGAGAAGGAATTAGCCACAATTTCGAGCTGATCGGATGGCTGTACCGGCGGAAAAATCAGCTTAAAGGCTAATTTATCCCGGCTAATGCGCACCGGCTGTCCTTTGGGGAAGATCGCTTGCCCCTCTTTTTCCTTCAATCTTACCGGAGTATTCTGGCTCATGAACTGACTGGCCTCATAGTACACCACGGTCTGTTTCTCCTCATAATCAACAGAAGTAACCTTTACCGTTCCTCCTTCATCTCCCTGCAATATTATAGGGAAAGATCCATTCAGGCGCTGACGGTCCTCCGATTGCTTCGCTTCTCCATTTTTCGGGGGTTCGGTAACGATCAGGGTCATATATGCCGGCTTAGGATTGAACGCTGTCAGCGGTGAGAAGTTGAAATAATAGTAGTCATTAGTTGCTCCTCCACCCTGTTCCGAATACAAGGTTCCAATATCATCTTCAAGCATCACGTTCAGCATCTCACGGGGATACTGATTCCGCACAATCACCTGTGTATTAACCGGACCAAGAATCAGCTTCTCCAGCGTATATAATGAATTCTTGTAGGTAAAATTCAGATCCTTCGGATACACCGTAGAGGTCAGTGCCTCACTCTTACTTGCATCCAGCGGGATAGTGAGATCCCAATTTCCTTTGGTAACACCGATTGCACTAATGGTCATATCCAGCGTTAACTGACCGGGCAGGTCCTTATCTCCAAAAGATTGCCTGGTGGTCCCTATAAAAGTGTGGTCTCCTGTAATCGTGAAATCGTGTGTGGAAATAGACTGCGGTTCATGTCCCCTCAGATTGAGGCTATAGTAGACTTCCGCGTCCTGGTCTGTAATCGGCGGTGACGATTCCGGATAAGTCACCTCGTAATTAAGCACCAGTTGAATACCGTCATAATACACCTCTGCCATCTCAAAAGTAATTCCTTGATCCGAAGCCTTTATACCAACAGGACTGCTAAGCTGCTTCTGCTCAATGACTTTGAAATTCGCCGTGTACACATCTTTCGCGTACAAATAATCGAAGAACGGAATGACACGCAGTGCTTCAGCAACCGGGGGCGAGATGAATCCAATCCCCGTGATTGATCCGGCAGTAACAGCCAGCGCAGCTGTGGCACCGATGATCCACTTTTTAAACAGTGAGAACTGGCGGTTATCTCTTCTCCCTTCCGCAATCCCTTCAGTATGTAGTCTCCATAATTCATCAAAATGAACAGAAGAAGGCATACTGTGTATCATATGTTCAGCTTCCTTCTGTAATTGTGCGGATAATCCGCCCGATTCTGCATCCAGTCTGTCCTTAGATGTTGTCACTTGATTCCCTCCTTCATCATCACCAAAGCCGGGTCAAGCTCGCCGCAGTCTCTCAGCTTGTTCAGCGCCGCATGTAATCTGGACTTGCAGGTCCCCAGCGGAATGCCAAGCACCTCGGCGGTCTCGGGCAGCGACAGTCCGGCATAGTAGTGTAGAGTGACCACTTCCCGCAGCTTCGCTGACAGGTTGCTGACGGCACTCCATAGTTCCAGCTGATTCTCGCTGTGCAGGGCAAAGCTCTCTGCCGAATGCTCCGCGCCCTTCTCCGGGACCCCGGCAACCAATCTCATCCAGGTGAATCGGCGCAGATGATTGCGGGCCATATTGATGGCAATCCGGTACAGCCATGGCCTCAGCGGCCTGGAGGAATCATACAAATGGTATTTGGCAAAAGCACGCAGAAACGTCTCCTGGGTAATATCGTCGGCCAGCGCCCGCTGCTTGGTCATCATAAGGGCAATACCATAAATGTAGGAGGAGTGGGCTTCAAACATATCTTTGGCTTGCTGCTCTGTGATGGGATAATCCTTCACGCTCTCTTCCTCCCCTTTCTTACTGGATATACGCTTTGACCCGGGCGATCCGTTCGATTTACGTTTCAGACAAGTGTATGGCGGTTATGGATGAAGGAGAGCTTGACCTCAATCAGATCGAAGAAGGAGCGTGTGATTCATGCCAGAACATAAGAAAATTGTTCTTGAACCAGCAGCACAGAAATTCGCCGACGACAACGCTAAGCCTCCCTTTCTGCCCGATCTGGGTCCGGAAAAAGGCCGTGAAACGGTGAATACCGTCCAGTCCGGCGACATTACGAAGCCCGAAGCGGAGCTTCAGGATCTGACCGTCTCAGGCGGCCCCGGCGGCGAAGTGAAGATCCGCATTGTCCGTCCGCCCGGCACCTCCGGTACTCCCCTGCCGGTCATTCTCTATATTCATGGAGCAGGCTGGGTCTTCGGCAACAGCCACACCCATGACCGACTGATCCGTGAGCTGGCAGTTGGCGCTGGAGCGGCGGCGGTATTCCCTGAATACAGCCTGTCCCCCGAAGCCAAATACCCTACAGCCATTGAAGAAATCTATGCCGTGCTGGAATGGATTGCTGCAGAAGGCTCCGTCCATCGTCTGGATGCCTCCAGACTGAGTGTAGCCGGAGACAGCGTCGGCGGCAACATGACCGCTGCCATCACCCTGATGGCCAAAGAACGCAGCGGTCCGGCCATCTCCAAGCAGTTGCTTTTCTATCCGGTAACAGACGCTTCCTTCGACACAGAATCCTATCATCAGTTCGCGGAAGGCTATTTCCTCCAGCGCGAGGGAATGAAATGGTTCTGGGATCAATATACCACCGATCCTGACGAGCGGGCCCAGATTACGGCCTCTCCGCTGCGGGCCAGTCTGGACCAGCTTAGCGGTCTGCCGGAGGCCCTGATTATTACCGGGGAAGCCGATGTTCTTCGGGATGAAGGCGAGGCCTATGCGAACAAGCTACGCGAAGCCGGAGTCCCTGTCACAGCTGTGCGGTTCCAGGGCATCATCCACGACTTCGTGATGCTGAATGCCCTGGCAGATACTAACGCCAACAAAGGAGCTTTACTGCTGGCCACCGCCTGGCTGAAGCAATAATCTCCTGCGGCATAATAAGGAAGCCCGTAACGGAGCATCACTCCGCTGCGGGCTTCTTTTCGTGGATAACCTTTTTATTTACGCTGGGAGTAGAACTCCACCGCCTTAAGCAGCATATCCTTGAGTGAACCGAAGGAGGTCGTCTTCGATACATGCTCATCGAGCTGATCCGTCGGGAGCGACTTCATTTCCTCTGCCGAGCCGGCAGTGAAGCCTCCTTGTTGCAGCAGGTCCTTCAAGGATTCGAACGGAGTGAACTTTTGCAGAAAGGGACTCGACAGCAATTGATCCAGCGGCAGCTTCTCCAGCAGTTGATCAAGAGGCAGCTTGTCCAGCGGTAATTTCTGCAGCAGCTCTCCTACTCCGCCTTCTTTGAGGGAGCCGACTAATCCTTGCAATTTATCGCCCAATCCTCCAATGTTAAATCCCATAAGGTCAACCTCCTGAATAGCTGTAGTTGTTCCTTATTACCCCGAATTCCGTTAAACGAATTATATTAGTTAACATAATATTGATTATGTTAACTTATCGTACCTGAACGCAGGAACTCTCCGATTCTCCGGGCAGCTTCCAGGAGCTGCTCTTCCTCCTCTACCAGCGCAATCCGCACATACCCTTCCCCCTGGCTGCCAAAAGCATCTCCCGGAATGACCGCCACCCCGGCGCTCAGCAGCAGATCATGCGCGAAACGGCGCGATCTTCCAGCTTCTCTCTTAGCACCGTAGGCTTCCGGCAGTTTTGCCCAAATAAACATAGTGGCTTCCGGCGCGGGCACCGTCCACCCTTCCCGCTTAAGGGCCTCCACCAAAAGATTCCGCCGCCGCTCATACAGCTTAGCAACGCCGTGGTCTGGCCCGGAGACTATAGCCTGCTCCAGCGCCACAACCGCCGCTTCCTGAACCGGCTCAAAGACGCCGTAATCCACATTGCTCTTCAGTTCCCGCAGCGCTCCAACCGCCTGGGCATTGCCGGTCAGGAAGCCGATGCGGCAGCCGGCCATGTTAAAGCTTTTGGAGAAGGAATGAAATTCAACGGCAGTATCCCGCGCGCCCGGTATCTGAAGAATGCTGATCGGCCGGTACCCATCGAAGCCCATCTCGGAATAAGCCAGATCATGGACAACCAGCACCTCCCATTTGCGGGCAAGCTCCACAAGCCGCTCCATGTAAGCCAGATCGACCGTAACCGAAACCGGATTCCCGGGAAAACTGAGCAGAATGAAAGAAGCTTCGCGCCAGACCTCATCGGGAATACTCTCCAGATCAGGCCGGAACGCATTCTCCTCCAAAAGCGGCAGCGGCCAGCCCCTGACGCCTGCCAGTGCCAACGCCCCTGAATAGATGGGATAACCGGGGTCCGGCACAATCGCCAGATCGCCCGGATTGCAGACCGCAAGCGCCAGATGCGCCAGCCCGTCCTGCGAGCCCATTAGTGACACGATTTCCTCTTCGGGATCTACTTCTGCACCGAAACGCCACTGCATCCATTTAGCCGCCTGATTCCGAAACGCTGCACTGCCCTTGGATGACGGATAAGCGTAGCTGTCTTCCCGCAGCACTGCATCACTTAATGCCTGACGAATCTCGGGCAGAGGCGCCCGGTCGGGACTCCCGATTCCAAGATCGATAACTTCCAGTCCCGATTGCCGGGCCTCGGCCTTCCACGCGGCCACCTCCGCGAAGATCGATGATCCGAGATGAGACAGCTTATCTGATCTCCATTTATGCTGCTTGCTGCTATGTATCAATTGGACTCCCTCCAGCATATCTTTTTTCAATAGTATAGCATGGGCTCCGGTGTCTGAAGTGAAGAAAGAACAGGTTCATCCTGGTGATGGATATTAGTTCCATTAATCTTATATTATTCTACCAAATAGCCCCTATTTAAGATGGCAAACTGTACGAGAAGTCATATAAAAATCGGTCTGAAGTGAAACCGCGTATAATTTATGTTATACGCTGTTTTTATTTGCCTTCTTATTAAAAAAGGTCTCCGAAATAACGCTTGCCTTAAAGAGCTCTTTAAGGTACAGGATAAGGAAGAAGCCGCCTATTCCGTCTGAAAATAACCCATAAGGAGTGATCCGGCCAGTGACATTCACAATCAAAGAAATAGCTGGAGGAAAATGCTGCCGCGGCGGATATCCCTCTCCTAAAGGAAGACCTCGACCTCAACTGGCTAAAGCCATAATAAAAAAGCCCCCGGTTTCCCGGAGGCTCATCGGTATTGGTTATTTTACCGCGATCACTTCAATCTCCACAAGTCCGCCTTTCGGCAGCTTCGCAACCTCAACTGCGCTACGTGCCGGATAAGGGTCCGCAAAGAAAGTGGCATAGACTTCATTAACCATTTGGAAATCACCCATGTCCTTTAGAAATACCGTCGTTTTCACTACATGCTCCATGGCATAATCTGCCGCTTCCAAAATTGCCTTCACATTAGTTAGCGATTGCTTCGCCTGCTCCGATACAGAATCCGGAAACTCTCCTGCAGCATTCATTCCAAGCTGCCCGGAAGTAATAATCATATTCCCAAATTGTACAGCCTGTGAGTAAGGACCGATAGCACCTGGAGCGTTTGAAGTTGCAATTGTTTTTCTCTCTTGTTTTACCATAAAAATTCTCTCCCTTTATCCACGCATTAATATGCTTTTTTTCTGTTTTCACAAGCGAGGGGTGTGATCCTCCCTCTTATAATGTTTTAGCTGCTTTTGCATCATCATATTCCTCGAGCATTTCCTGCTGCTGCTCCGGAGTCAGCTTGGTGATACCAAAGCCTGTAAAACCCCATATGATCGCAAAGATAATACCTGTCCAGCAGAGAACTGCCCAAGGCAAATATGACAGAGTTGCGACGCCAAGCGTACCAGCCATATAAGCCCCTGCTGCGGTCCACGGCAAGATCGGTTCAATAATGGTAGCGGAGTCCTCAATGGTTCTACCCAGGTTCTTCGGATGCAGTCCGCGGCGAATGTAAGCCTCTCGCAGCATTTCACCAGGCATCAGGATCGATACCTGCCCATTACTCGTTACCCCGATCATAGTCAGACCGGTAGCAATTGTTACCAAAATCAGCGATCCTGTCGAATGTACAAATTTAAGAATATTACCTACAATCAATTCCAGAGACTTCGTCAGCGATATTACACCAGCAAATGTAATGGCACAGAAACAGATCAACAATGTACCCATCATTGAGTTCATACCACCGCGATTCAGAAGGCGAGGAATATCCGGAATCACAGCAGCTGCATCGAAGCCTTGAATGTGAACCATAGCTACATCGAAGCCGTTAATGACGGAAGCAATTACATCATACAGTGCAAACCCTTGAAAGATCATACCGTTCGCCATCGCTACAAAAGAGGAGATTAACATAACCGGGATTGTAGGCTTCTTGCGAATCGACCCATACAATACGATCAGTACCGGAAGCAGTAATAGTAAATTCCAGTTGAACACTGAACTTAAAGTATCCATAATCATAACAACCTTCTCAGGAATAGCCACATCCGAGCCACCGCTATTAAAACCAGTGATCAAGAAGACCGCTCCAGCCACGATAAATGATGGGACCGTGGTATATAGCAAATGACCTATATGTTCATACAAGTTAACTCCTGTTGATAGCGCGGCTAAGTTTGTTGTATCTGATAAAGGGGACAGTTTGTCTCCAAAATATGCCCCTGCTACGACTGCACCTGCAACAGCAGCTAGATTCGCATCAAGGCCAGCTCCTACCCCCATAAATGCTATGCCGATCGTACCTGCTGATCCCCAGGAGGTTCCTGTACATAAGGAGACAATGGAAGTGACAATGAATGCCGTAATCAGCAAAAATTGCGGATTAATAATATCAAGTCCGTAATAGATCATCATCGGTATCGTACCGCCGATCATCCAGGCGCCAATCATAAAACCGACAGTAATCAGGATCAAGATAGCCGGCATGGTCTTAGCGATCTTTTGTGCGATTGAATTCATAATGTCGTCATAGTTGTGACCAAGCTTAATAGCGATGATTCCGGCAACCACTGTGGATATAATGATTAGCGGCTCAGGTGGCAATTCGAATAGAACATATCCTATACATAACATTAAAACCATAGTAACAATCGGCAATAAAGCTAAAAACAGAGTAGGTTGCTTAACCGTCTTTTCCTTATTTGGCACAGCCATTGTAAGGTTCCCCCTATCGATGATGTAAGAAGTTATCCGCTACTTTAAAGGGTAATTGCTGGCCATTCGCTCAAAAGCCTCTTGCAATAGTGCCCTGGGAGCACCGAGATTCAGGCGAATAAATCCTTCGCCATCCACGCCAAAGGACGAACCAAAACTGACGCTAACCCGGCTCTTTTTTTGAATCCATTCCAATAAATCGCTTTCATTCCTGCTAAGAGCCGTACAATCTACCCACATAAGGTAGGTTCCTTCTGCTTTCACGATTTTCAGTTCAGGCATATGCTCAGCAAAAAAATCTTCCGTAAATGAAATATTGTCCGTAATATAAGATCGAAGCTTGTTGAGCCAATCATCACACTCCGTATAAGCCTCTTCCAAAGCAGGGATGGAAAAAAAAGTAGGATTATGAATACCAGCTTGTCGTAACCCAAGTTTAAATCGCTCTCTTAACTGCATATTGGGGATCACAATATTAGCGATTTCAAGACTTGCTAAGTTAAAGGTTTTACCTGGCGAAGTGCAAATAATGGAACGCTCCGCAATCTGCTCTGATAATTTCGCGATAATTGTATGCTCATGTCCTTCATGAATAAAATCAGCATGAATATCATCCGATACGAGCAGTGCATCATAACGAATACAGAGCTCGGCTATACGTTCCAATTCCGCTTTTGTCCATACACGCCCTGTCGGATTATGTGGAGAGATTAACAGAACAATCTTGACCCCTGCACTCATTTGGCGCTCCATATCATCAAAGTCGATTTGATATCGTCCATCTCTAAGCAGCAGTCGGCTTTCCACTAGTTTTCTGTGATTAATCTCAACAGCATTGGCGATAGGTTGATATGCCGGAGTATGTATCAAAATCCGGTCACCAGGTTCTGTGAATCTTTCGATTATAATCGATACGGCCTGTACAATACGCGGGCAGAACACAATCCATTCTTGAGGCACATCCCATCTGTAAGCTTTATCAAGCCAATGCTGTACGACCTTATAATACGGAGGGAACGCATCTGTATATCCGTAGATTCCGTGCCGCGCCATCTCGCTCACCTTATTCACGACTTGAGGAGGCGCTTGGATATCCATATCCGCAACAGAGAGAACGATCATATCGTCCCCCAAACTGTTCACAACCCCGTCCCACTTCGCGCTATTGGTACCTACTCTGCTAATCACTTGATCAAAGTTATAGCTCATGTATCTCACCTTCTTGTTTTCCATCTGGATTTCTGTTTATTTCAGCTTTTGTAAATAGCGATATACCGTAGGTTCAGATATTGATAAAGAAGTTGCAACCTGGGAAACGCCGCCTTTCAGTAAGAAAACTCCAAGCTCGTTTAATTCGCGGACAACTTCAATCTTCTCCTGCGATGACAAACGTTCCGGCGAAATTTTTAATTTGCCAATAACCGAAGTTATCATATGCTGCAGCAGATCATCTGCATTTCCCTGCAGATACTCCGTTGTTTGCTTTTCTTCCTTCGACTTTTCAACAGCAGCAACAGGCATTACATACGGGTTAGTTCCTCCTTGTAAAATATGTTGAACCCATTCAGCCGCTACTTCCATATGAGTAACGTCTATATTCAGGCAGAGCAGACCAACCAGCTTATTCTGATCATTCTTTATATAGTAGGTAGACGATCGGAAACTCTGATCGAATTTGCCTGACGCTTTATAGTTGGCTATATACTGTTCCTCATGATAAGCTTCCGATTTGAGAATTTTCAAAACAAGGTCAGTGGATGCATCACCTACTTCACGTCCGCTAATATAACCGTTCTCAATAAAAACAATTGAGTGCTCCGGATCACTGATATCATGTACAACAACTTCACATTTAGGTCCTATAATTGCCGCAATAAATGAAGCGATCGGAAAAAATCTCTCAAGATACTGCCAATTCTCACTCCTCATCAATTTGAATCCCCCTCTCTCATTCAACAATGTTTTTTTATTTTTTAAATAATAAATTATTATCTTGATAAGAGATTATCACAACTATAAAACGATTTCAACTTTTTTTGTAAATGATCTTCGTTTAAATAAAAAAGCCGCTAAAATAGCGACTTCAATGGGAATATGTTCTTCTCCCTCGACAGCGGGCTTGGGGATATCAACTCGATAGCACCGCACATGCTGGCTGCCACAGTAACTCCCTTCCATGGACGAGCTCATCGAATTAATGGATCATTGCGCTGGCCCAAGACAAAGATAGCTAAAAGCATAACCCCCGAACATATCCATTCGAAAATTATGCTTCTTTCCATATGGCTAAGCATCATCTTAATATAATCAATCCAAGATAAATTTGCGGTCATGTCCTTACCATAGCTTAATGTTTAATTTCAATATGTCAAAAAAGTAACGTCTAACATGTTTAAACTCCATATCAACTGAAACGAGTACCACTCATGTTTCTTACTCCTGCCGTTGCGCTCGTAAGGTTTGTAGTTGTTGTAAATTGCAAGAGCTAGGAATGAAACCTTATTGTAGCTCCAGCATCACCCCATTTGGTGTACTTCAACTGGCTAATACCCCCATTTTCCGTCGTGAACAGGATAATATCACAATCGAAGCTCCAGTCATCTTCCACAACCACTAAGATCTGCATAACATAATCAATTTTCACCATCTGACCTTCTATAATAGGGGTCCTACATTGGACTTAATCGAGTTCGTTGCTGTCAATGCAAGATTCTGAAACGTTGGCCGACTGTCAACAAACAGCGATGAAACTGCCGGAGCTGCTGTCGCTCCGGTTGCCTGTGGCTCCTAACGGACATCCACAGCCTTCATATTACGTATACTATTTATTCGATTTCCCTTATACTCTTTAAGCTGTAATGAGGTACGCCTGCTTATTTTCTATTTAGTTTCCAGGTTTATTACTTACTTTATCGAGCTATACCGAATTGTGACAGTAAGGATACTTTTTCCCTTGTTGAAACTACTAAAGGCTCATACTATTCAACAATTCTGGTTAAGCGTAATTCTGTATTGACGGATATTGCCTGAATAATTTGACTCATATCCACTTCCACATTAGCATTAAACGGAACTAATCTTATTTGATCACCAGCACTCAATTGACTGAACGCGAATATGACAGCGGTTTGATCAGGAATTACTGCCGTTGTGGAGATAGTAATCCAGGTCCTAGGAGGAGGAATATTGGGTAGGTTTTGGATTCGAAAGTTGCTGCTAGAGCTGCCAGCGGCCACTCTTAACCTTGCATCAATCAAGTAATATCCCGCTTGATTAACGGTTACAACATTATCTGTCAAAGTAAAAGAACCAGGAATGTTTTGTGATATATTAATGAGCGGTATTGGCGTATTCATTGTAATCACTGAAGGAGGATCTGTGTCTGCTGATGTTCTTGTGAACAAGCCAACAAGCATACTTTGCGTCGGTCCGGTGGCCCCCGTTGGACCAGTCGGGCCCGCATCCCCCGTGGCTCCTGTCGCCCCCGTTTCGCCTGTAGCTCCTGTCACTCCGGTTTCGCCTGTGGCTCCTGTTGCCCCGGTCTCGCCTGTAGCTCCTGTCGCTCCCGTTCCGCCTGTGGCTCCTGTTGCTCCCGTTTCGCCTGTGGCTCCTGTCGCTCCGGTTTCGCCTGTGGCTCCTGTTGCCCCGGTCTCGCCTGCGGGTCCTGTTGTTCCGGTTATACCTGTGGGTCCTGTTGCTCCGGTTTCGCCTGCGGGTCCTGTTGTTCCGGTTATACCTGTGGGTCCTGTTGCTCCGGTTTCGCCTGTGGCTCCTGTTGCTCCCATTTCGCCTGGAGTATTATTTCCAGCTCCTATAAGTTCACTCGACACCAGACGATGTGCAGTCACCAGCTCTCCATTCTGATCTCTTCCCCATACCGAAATTTTGGCGTCTGCCACAGCAGCATCACCCAATAAAAAATTAAACTCAACTGCATCAAAATTCGCATCATAATCTTTCGTTATCATTTGATTAGGCAAAACACTAAATAACTCTTCAACATATAATGTGCGGACGTCCGATAAATGATATCCTTGAACCCAAATATGATATACATCGGTTAAATTATGATTGACCATTCTTACGGTGATTCTCTGGGTAGACCGCAAACCACTTTCTGCAACAATAGAATTTTCGATTGGCCCCGTTGATAAAACTGCCATACTAGATGCCTCCTTTCCTCAGCTCCTGTCGGTGAATTGAGCTCATCTAATATGAATATGCATCATACTAGAAATCGTGAAATACAAGTTGCCCGTTTAAGTTCAAGAATGGGTTGAATGACCGTGTCCTGACTTCTCCTACACAAGACCATGTTGATAAAACATCTGAAGTCGAGAGCCAGATCATGGTTCTGCTCCCTGTAAAATAAAAAAGCCGCTAAAATAGCGACCTCAATGGGATTATGTTCTTGTCCCATGACCCCGTACCATCCGTGTAAAGCTGCGGTGGAAACTGGTTAAGTCCGTTCGTCTGTGATGCCATCATAATCATTGAAACACCAATCATCATTAGAATATGAACACTGATTATGAAGATAACTGTCGAACTCAGACTTACCGTTGAGAACATCCATAGTGCAATAGAAACCAAAACAAAACCTGGTAGGACGATCCATTTCGGTCCGAATTTATCAAACAATTTCCCAACAACCGGAGCTAGAACACCGTTTAATGCACTCGCTGGTAATAGAATTAAACCTGTCCTAAGCGTTGAAAAAGCCAAGGCTGTTTGCAAATACATCGGAAGAACAGGCATTGTAGATAGAATGATCATAAAGCACAGACCGACCAATAGTGATCCAATGGCAAACATTGGGTGCTTAAAAACACGCAAATCAAGTAGCGGTTTTGTCATTTTCAACTGGCGAATAGGTCCAACATTAGAAATGTTTTGTAATCCTTCTTGGTTGTTTCAAAATCCGTACCTGTTAATGCTGAAGCTTGAAAAGTTCCACTCCTCTATTTCTCTCATGTTTTTATATAGACCTCCTATATAATTTAGACAGACAATGATTAATAATCATTGTCTTGGATCTATCCATTTATGATTGGAAAATCGCAGGAACATGACTGGCTGCTCGGCGAATTGCTCTTGAACTGCCCTCGACTACCGACATAATAGCCCCTTCAATTATTCGGAGATACCAAGATCATCAAATCAGAGAGAACGATTAAAATATCCCAATCATTAGCTAATGATTTAAAGTATCACCTAGATTGGAAAAAACAGAATAAAGGGGGTTTTAGGGAAACGATATCATCTCGACCTTGATCTAGTGTTATGCAGAGAAGACGGTAAATATATGCCGAAATCATCCTTGTTCAATGCTATCTCTCGGATACTAGACCGAAGCGACCTCCCCTCCCTCCCCATTCATTCACTCCGACATACCTGTGCTGTTACTTGAGGCTGGAGCAAATATGAAATTCGTACAAGAGCAATTAGGCCACGGCAGCATTCAAATTACGTCGGATGTATATGCTCACATTTCTTCTAAAATCCAGAAAAACAACATGGGCAAGTTTGAAGTATTCACTAAAGGTATTCTTCAAAATTAAAATTTTTATGGGCATTTTGTGGGAACTCTCGTATTATTTGAATTTATAATGCTTTGCCTACAAAAAGAAAAACCCTCACGCCAGGTGGCGCAGGGGATTCGGGGATTAGTACAACGTGATATATTGTTCGCGTTCCCATTGGTGGACTTGTGTGCGTTACAAGTTCCCCTCAACAATCATATGGAGGAACTCTTTTATGATGAGATCGATCTCCTTGCCGTTCGTATTCAGTTTTTTCGTATTCATTTCTTTGTAATTCTCTAACCGTTTGATGCTATTTTCAATTTGACTCTCGCTTCTCGCATCCTGACGCATACGCTTTACCAAATTTTCTTCAGAACACATTAACGTAACTTTTATTAGTTGATATTCCTTTCCTATTAACCCTGCAAGAATTTCATCTAATATACTTTCCTTATGAATCACCCAAGAGAAGAAGACATACTCAAACATCGAATTTTCAAGGTACTGATTTAGTATATAATGGATGTTATTCATTACCATCAATTTGTTTTCTTCCGTAACATTCCACGGGTTCATTTGCCAGCACCAATCACCATCAAGCCATACTGAATTTTGTAATTCTTTGTATACCTCACTGACAATTGTACTTTTTCCGACTCCCATAGTCCCATTTACGATCACGAGCTTTTTCATAATACCCTCCCCTGAATGATTATTTGGCTGTCTAAAATAGAATACCTAAAACAAATTCTCTAGACTACATTACTTCGAATCCCCGCTGCCACCCGGGCATAGGATAGATTATTACAGACGAAAGTGGGAATACACATGTCCAAAAACAAACGCGGTAAAGCCCTCTGGCGCATGCCTTCCAGGGCAAGAGGCACCTGTCCGGTCTGCGGCAGTACCCGGATTAAACTGCTTTATTTGGGTAAGGATCCGGCGGGAAAGCAGCTTGCCGTCTGCAAGAAATGTGACGGCAAGCAGCAAAAAGCGGTATGAGTCAGGCTTAGGCGCCAACTGTACAACATGCAAAGAAACGGCTTGCCCTTCCTCTTAGGAGAGCAGCCGTTTCTTTGTACCTACTGAAATTCCGGTTTCACCCACAGCTTGGAGATATCCAGGAATCCGAAGGCTCCGACCTCAAGCCCGAACAGGCTCTGGCTAAATTGCGCCTGCTTGTTCATATGACAGCCGTATAGCACCCAACAGTTCGCGCGCAGCTTGTCTTCTGCCAGATTCAGCAGCTCTGCTCTCTCCCCCTCCGTTAGCCGGCTGAAAGGCGCCAATATCTCAGCTAATGCTAACTTCTGGCTGTCCAGCAGCAGATCATGCAGATAATTGGATTCGTTGTGGAAGTAATTAATCATTCCCCATTGCCAGTCGTCCTCAAGCACTTCTTCGCAGATGAAGAGATCCGCATGGTCAATCAGCTCTGGCAGATCATATTCGGTTACCGGATACAGCTCAAGCTTCAGTCCAATCTTCCTGCTGCGTTCCAGCAGCCATAGAGCCTCATCTTGCTCCTCTTTGCGGGTGCGGTAAGCCAGCTTCACCTCTTCCCCCCGGTATCCGCCTGCCTGCAGCAGCGCCTTGGCCTCCTCCAAAAGAGGTTCTGTGAACAGATGCCCGCTGCTCCGCCAGGGAAGGAAGCTGTCTGCCGGCAGACTCCGGCTCCCTCCCAGCTCCCGGATCAGGGCAAGCGGGCTATAGAGGATTCTCAGCGCCTGACGGATAGCCAGCTGATGATGCACCCCTGCTCTTCTGAAGTTGAACAAAATGTAGCGGCAGCCGAGCGAAGGATATTCAATGCTGTGGCCTTGAACCTCCTCCGCAGCGGTAAGCCCCCCTTGCCCTTGGCCAGTGCTGGCATCCTTAAGCTGGTACTGGCGGACGCTTGAGGCTAAGTGCGGCAAATACCAGATCTCGACCCGGTCCAGCAACGGACGGATTCCATAGTAGAAATCAAATGCGCCAAGCACCAGCACATCTGAGCTCAGATCGAGCACTTGATAAGGCCCTGTTCCGACCGGATGCTGTGAGAAATCGGCATCATAAGGCAGAATAGACATATAGATCGAGCTGAACAGATGGAGGAAGAATAGATTAGGCTGCCGGAGATCGAAGCGGATGCGGTAATCACTTTCCAGCTCCACATGTGCAATGTCCTTGAAGTGACAGGCCGCAGGACTCCCAAAGTTAATTAGACGCTGCAAGGTCTCTTTAACATCCCGTGAGGTCATCATCCGGCCATGGTGGAATCTTACGCCTTTGCGCAGATAGAACAGATAACTGGTGCGGCTCTCGTTGTACTCCCACGTATGGGCAAGCCCCGGCTGAAATACTCTGCTCTGCGCATCATAGGTAATTAATGTGCTGCAAATGTGTCCAAGCAGATACGTCTCGAATGCCGTATACACGGTCGCCGGGTCCAGCTTCTCCATTGAGCGGTTACGGGAGATGCGCAGTACCTCCTGGCCGGATGCCGAGTCCGGCTCACTCCGCAGGCCCATCTGCTTATCAAGCACCGCCAGCAGGCGATCCTTCAGCGGCTCACTCACTGGATATTCAGCCATCAGTTGGGTGGCGCTTTTCATATTACCTTTGCTGACCATATCCTGAAACAGCTCCTCCAGCACCTCATCCCGTCCGCGCAGTAAAGTTAGCTGTGAATAGTTACCTCTTCCTCTGCCGGGAACCCATTCGATCAGGGCTTGTTCCTCCAGCCTGCGCAGGATGAACTTCACATTGCGCGGAGTGCAGCATAGGATGCCGGTCAATTGCTCAATCGTTACCGGAATCGGCTGCTGGATTGAATAACTCTGGGCCAGCGCCGCAGCCAGACAGAGATAATGTGTGCTGCTGGTGTCCATATCTCGTTGCTCCTTTGTAAAGGTGAAAAGTCTCGGGTGAATCTTACACTTTTATTTCCCCCTTTGATCTATACAATTATACCTAATAGTCCGGCAACAAGCATTAACGCCGTTAACCAAATTCAACATCTGCTAGGAGACTCTGACGACTATGAAACAACATCTGCGGCACATTCATCCACTGGCCTGGACCATCATCATCGGGACGATGTTCGGGCGGCTCGTAACTTCGATGAGCATTCCTTTTCTATCCATTTATCTGACTCAGGTACTTGGCGCTTCCGCCACTCAGACCGGATTCACGGTAGCTGTCAGCTCGCTGGCCGGGGTGCTAATCAGCTTCTACGGCGGTTATATCTCTGATATCATTGGGCGCAGAATTGTGATGCTGGTGTCGGTCTTCGGCTGGGCATGCGTATTCTTCGGCTTCTCGGCAGCGCAGCATATCTGGGTCTTCTTCCTGGTGAACACGCTGAACGGGCTGTGCCGGGCTGTATTTGAACCGACCTCGCGGGCGCTGCTATCGGATATTACGCCTCCAGATCAGAAGCTGCTGGTCTTCAATCTGCGGTATGCAGCGGTGAACCTGGGTGTAGTGTTCGGCCCGATTATCGGCCTCCAGCTCGGCTCTGCCAAGTCCACCTTCCCGTTCCTGATCGCAGGAGTGGTCTATGTGGCCTATGGTATTGTATTGTTCCTGCAATTCTCGGTTCACCGTGCCAGCCTGCCGGTCCATGGAGAGGCCCGGACGCCAAAGCTGCTTGAAGCGCTCGCTACGACCGGCCGGGACAAAGTCTTTCTGCCCGTGCTGCTGGGAACGATCTTCTGCGTACTGGGCTACGGCCACTTCAGTTCTACCCTGGCGCAGTATCTGGCGATGAATACGCATTTCAGTAATGGAGGCAAGGTCTTCTCCTACATGCTGTCGCTCAATGCTGTGACAGTGCTGGTTGTGCAATACCCGCTTGTGCGTATATTCAGCCGCTTTCAGCCGCTCGTTCCGCTGATTCTAGGCAACGCCTGTGTCGCGCTTAGTCTGCTATTGTTCGGCCTGCCCGGCGGAGTCCCGCTGCTGATGTTCGGCGTCGTGCTCTTCACTGTCGGAGAGGTCCTGCTCTTCACTATGATGGATATGCTGATCGACCGGATTGCCAAGCCGGAATGGAAAGGTACCTATTTCGGCACGATCGGCTTCAACAACCTCGGCAACGTCATGGCGCCGATCCTGGGCGGGCTGCTGCTCGACCAGTTCGGGGCCGGAAATGGCCCTGCTGTGTTCGTACCGCTGGCGTTGACCACGGCGTTTGGTCTGCCATTCCTGATTACTGCGCATAAAAGACTCCGCATCCGCGAGGCCGCTGAAGCCAATGTGACCCGGCAGGTTGGCGCTTGAGACGTTAAAACACATGAATACCCCCAGACCTGCTGTAAGCTGGTTTGGGGTATTTTATTTGCGCTTATAATTGTCTTCAATTTATATAATCGTGATTTGTTAACATAATATTTTTTATGTCACCGAAGAAACGAATAATACATTCCACTAGCAGCACCTACTATCACACCAATATATTGTATTCACTTTTTCGCATACATTCGGCCAACCAACCCTCACCCAGCGCATTGTATTCGGTTTTTCACATACATTCGGACCATGCGCCATCACAGAGCCTAATGTGTTCGGTTTTCCGAATACATTCAGACCATTCCCCTTCACAGAGACCAATCTGTTCGGTTTTTCGCATACCTTCGGTCTGTGTCCCGGGAAACGGGGGATACTCCTGCTCCTCGTGGTTCACCTACCACCCCGTTCAGCAAAAAACAGGCAACACACACCATAACTAACGATACGTGTTGCCCGCCTTCACTTCTCTATAACACAACCCCATCCCGCTTCAGCTGCTTTTGCAGCTGCGGGATATCGAGCGCCTGCGGCTTCACTCCTGCCGCCGCTGCGAGTGCAGCCGCCGTTCCGGCCGCCTGGCCCGTGGCCATGCAGCTTGGCGTCAGCCGGGTCGTGGCCAGCGCTTCGTGCGAGGTCGAGATACATCTGCCTGCTGCCAGCAGATTCGGCACATTGGCGGAGAGCAAGCAGCCGTACGGGATGTCGTAAGCGCCGTCTCCGGCGATGAAGGAGGCTGTGACCCCCTTGCCGGACGGATCATGAATGTCGATCGGGTAGCCGCTGCGGGCAATGACATCACTGAACCTCCGGCCTTCCACAACATCCTCCTTAGTCAGCAGGTAATAGCCTTTAATCCGCCGCGATTCGCGGATGCCGATCTGTGGCGCAACCGCTGAGATCGAGGCCCGTTCAAAGCCCGGAACGTCGCGTTTCAGGAACTCGGCCATGAGCAACACCTGCTTGCGGCCCTCCTGCTCCGCCAAGGTCAGATCCTCTGCACTCGTTGCGTCCAGCCCCTGGACGCGGGTGCAGTTGATCAGTGCCTCATCGTCTGCCGGTCCGGCAAAGAACAAAACCTGATCGCGGTTAATCGGCACCTCCGCCCGCTTCCATTGCGAGTAGAATCCGCTTACCCCTGTAAGCGGCAGGTCGGGCAGCTCGGCGATCGGCGTTTTGCTGTAGAACTCTTCGGGATGGCTGATCATATAAGCTTTGACCTTGTGCAAATCGACGCCGCGCATTCTGAACTTCATCGTCATCGGCTGGGAACGGTTATCCCCCTCCCGCCCTTGCAGCGTTTCAGCCCCGGACAGCTTGGCTACATCGGCGTCTCCGCTGCAATCCACGAAGATGCGCCCCGTTACAGGCGTACGCCCCGATTTGTTAGTCACCACTACATGTTCAATCACGCCATCACTCGTCTTCACCTCGTCCACAAAGCTGTGCAGCAGCAGCTTCACCCCGGCTTCGCGCAGCATATCTGCCGCCACTACTTGATAAATCTCAGGATGGTAAGGCGTCAGTGTATGCACAAATCCGACCGTATCCCGCAGGTGGCCCGGCGAACCGCCGCTGGCCTGCAGCCGGTCTACGATTTCTTGGGCGATCCCTTTAATCACCTGCTCCCCGCTATCCGTATGAAAGGTCATCCACGGATAGACCATCGCTGCGGTGGACATCCCGCCCACGAACCCGTACCGCTCGATGAGCACCGTCTGTGCCCCCAGCCGTCCGGCAGCAATGGCCGCCGTGATGCCCGCGGGTCCGCCGCCCACGACAACTACATCCGCCTGAATTGCAGGATTCATATCATCTACTCCCTTTCGATATGTGCTACTCCTTCTCGGTGTGTTCTATTCCTTCAGACCCGTCATTGCCACGCCCTCAATGAACCGCTTCTGCGCCAGGAAGAAGACAATCAGCAGCGGCACGGTTGCCATGACGGTGGCACTCATCAGGTAATGCCAAGCCGTACCCACTTCATCTGTAAACAGCGATAATCCAAGCGGTAAGGTCATCAGCTCCCGTGTATTAATGAAAATAAGCGGGTCGAAGAACTCATTCCAGATGGTTACGAACGTGAAAATCGTCAGTGTCGCCATGCCGGGACGGGCAATCGGCAGCATAATCCGCCAGTAGATGCGGAACCGGTTGCAGCCGTCGATCATCGCCGCCTCCTCAAGCTCGGTGGGTACGGTAATGAAGAATTGCCGCATTACGAAGATGCCGAACACCCCGCTTGCACCGAAGATCGGCAGCAAAATCAGCGGCAAATGCGTGTCAATCCAGCCCAGATCGCGCATGAACAGGAACATCGGGATAGCCGTTACTTCATGCGGGATCATCATGGCGCTGAGCAGCACCAGGAACACGGCATTTCTGCCTGTAAAGGGGATTTTGGCAAACGCATAACCGGCCAGCGAAGCGAAAAACACCGTTCCCGCCACGACGATAAACGAGATATAGACGCTGTTGAAATAGAAGCGGTGAAACGGGATCAGCGTAAATACATCCACATAGTTCTGAAACCGGAACACCGGCGGAATCAGCTGCGGCGGGTAGGTGAAAATATCCTGCGGCTGTTTGAAGGATGTGGACAGCATCCACAGGAACGGAACGAGCATAATCAGCGATATCACTGTTAACGCGGCATACACTCCTGCTGCTGACCACTTTCGGCTGGGCTTAAGCGTCGCTTTCATTGAATACCCACCTCTTTCGCAGCTGCCACTGCAGCAGAGTCAAGATCAACACGACAAAGAACAACACAAATGCCAGCGCCGAAGCGTAGCCCATCTGAAACAGCTTGAACGCTTTCTCCCAAATGTAATAGACCAGCACCTTGGTGCTGTTGCTCGGCCCGCCCTGGGTCATGACATAGATCTGCCCGAACACCTTCAGCGAGCCGATCACGGTCATCACAACGGTCAGAAATACGGTGGGCGTAATCATTGGCAGAGTCACGTTGAAAAAGGTTTTGGTCTTCCCCGCACCATCCAGCTCAGCCGCCTCGTAAAGCGAACGCGAGACCTGCTGGATGGCAGCGATGAACAATACCATGTTCAGCCCCACGTTCTTCAGCACGCTCGTCACAATGACGGCCGGCATCGCCAGCCTCTCGTCATACAGCCAGGCAGCCCCTTTAATGTTGAACATCATCAAGAGCTGATTGATCAGCCCGGAATCGGTGGCGAACATGTACTTCCAGACGATGGACCATACAATCAGCGAAGTCATCACGGGAACGAAAATAGCGGTACGGAAGATGCCGATGCCCTTCAGGCTTCTCGATAACAGCAGCGCCAGCATCAGAGCCAGCACAATGTTAAACGGCACCAGCCCCAGCGTGAAATACGCCGTGTTGCCGAAGACCTTCCAGAACAGCGGATCTCCCGCAATTGCTTTATAATTATCCAGACCGACAAACCGGTGCCCGCCAAGCAGCGGCCAGTCATTTAAGCTCATATAGAGCGCTTTGCCCATCGGAAATAGCAATAACAACGTGAATCCGAGCAGCATGGGCGATATAAAAAGCCATCCGGTTACCTGTGCCTCACGGGCAAGCGGACCTCTCCTATGTGTATTAACCTTTCTGTTCATGCCGGAATTCACCGCCTCTAGCTCAATCTGTCTATCGCACCACGGAACGCGCTAACCGCGCGCCGCAGCTCATCTTCTGTCTTGCCCGTCACCACTGCCCCAAGCATGATCGCTTTCACTCCGGCACGCTGCAAGGAAGGGACATCTCCCGCCACCAGCTTGCGCTGGGACGGTACCAGCACGGGAAGACCGGAATAGTCGGCCAGATACCGGTATTTCAGCAGGTCCGCGAGGCTTAGGCCCGTACCGTATTCACTGCCAGGCACAATGGACGCTTCAAGCGCCGTAATTCCGAATTGCGCCCCTGCCTGAACCTGACTGAGATCATAGCTCTCGTTAATGGCAAAGGTCCGGTCTAGTCCGTGATCCTCCAGCATAAACGGCGGCAGATGATGGGCATATATCGAATAAAAGTCGAACCCGAGCGGACCAAGCTGCCGAATGTCTTCTTCCGCTACCCCCTCCAGACTGCCGGAGGGGACTACGCCAAACGGACCGTCAAAGGCAGCACGGATCTGTCCGAAAACATCTGCATAGCTGCCGAGCGGACCAAATTGATTGCCGCTGGCCCGGTGGCCGACATTAAAGTGAACCTTTAACGCATCTGCGCCTTCCTCAAGTGCCGCCTTAGCGAGTCTCACATCATTGGCAGGCAGACTCACGAACAAGGACAAGCCGTTTTGCGCCAGTGTCTGTTTCAATTTCCCCATATCATTTGCTCCTCCCAGCCCGGAATCTTATTTCAGAATCGCCTCGACATCGCTCTGCATTTGCGCCAGGTTGTCCTTGGCGGACGCTGATTGGCCGAACAGGCGGTCAAAGCCTTGCAGCACCGCATTGTCGATATCCTGCCAGCGGATGTGACCCGGAATGATGCGCGCCTTCGGCATTTCATCGATAACGGCTTGCACGATATGCTCGGCCGGCGGGTTGTTCGGCTGATTCAGGAACGCATCGGAATTCAGCACTGATGTACGCGGCGGTACGAAATAAGTAGAAGTTGCCTCAATGCCCTCCTGGCTGGCGAACAGCTTCAGCAGCTTTTTGGCTTCCTCCGGGTGCTTGCTGTCCTTGAACAGCGTATAGCCCGCCTGGCCCAGCATCGGAACACTGCCTGCGGAGCCGGACGGCATCGGCGCAATACTCCATTCAAATCCCTTGATTTCACGCGCTTTGGAGACATAGCTGTAGTTATCAAAGAACATGCCCAGATTCCCGGCATCGAAGCTGATCTGCTCGCCTGCCTTGGGGTGGGATTCGTCCTCGAACATCATCCGCTCCAGCAGCTCCATCGTTTCCACGCCATATTGGTCATTCCAGGTAAATGCAGTCAGATCCTCATTAAACGGGCCGCTGCCATACGACCAGGAGTAAGAGGACAGTATGGCCCAGGTCTTCCAGTCACGGAAGAAATTCGCGCCGTACACCCGGCCCCCGGCATCTTTGACCGAGATCGCTTTGGCGGAATCCTCAAAGGCCTTCCAGGTCCATTTTCCTTGAGCGGCCAGCGTATTGGGGTCTGACAGACCGGCCTTGTCGAACAGCGTCTTGTTGTAGAACATGACCACCGGCGGAGTCGAGAACGGCAGGCCCAGCAATTGATCCCCGTCCCGGAACAAATCAAGCGTGCTCGGAATGTAATCGTCCAGCTTGAAGGAGGCATCGTCCTGGAAGGAGGAGACGTCCGCCAGAATGCCGTTGGCCTTGAACTGCGGAATCATCCGCTCCGAGACCCAGGCGATATCGGGAAGTGATTTCCCGGCAGCCAGTACCGATATTTTCTGCTGATAGTCAGTAAAGGGAACGGAATCCATAGTCACCTTAATCCCCGGGTTATCTGCTTCAAATTGCTCGATCAGCTTGTTGTACACATCCATATGCCCTTGATTGCCCCACATCAGAAACTTCAATTCGACCTCTTCCTGCTTCCCGGAACTCTCTGCATTTCCGCTGGCTTCGGGCTTGGCACAGCCTGCCGTCAAGCCCAGCAGCAAGGCGGAGAGAAGCACTGCTCCTGCTTTTTTCATGAATATCCCCCTTTGACATGTTAGTTTTAATGACTCTTCAAGTATACAGGAGACAAATCTGACGGATAAATCACCCAGAATACAGGAAAGGTTCGTTTTGTTTATGATTTATGTTAGATTAATTAACGTTTATTCCTGAGGATTGAATTGATTGCGGTATTCCCCCGCCGTCATCCCGGTCTGCTGCTTGAACACCAGCATGAAGTGCTTCGGGCTCTGATGGCCGGATAGCCGGGCGACATCATAAATCTTCAGCTGTGTATGGCTGAGCAGCCATTTCGCGCGTTCCATCCGGGAATCCGTCACATAGTCCGAATAATTACAGCCCGCCTCCCCCTTAAAAAGCTGGCTTAGATACGTAGCGTTCAGATTGACATGTGAAGCTACCGTCTGCAGACGCAAATCTCCGTCAATATGCAGTCTGACATATTCTTTAACATCCCGTATGATCTTGCGTGTATCGCCTCCGCCTTCAAGCTGAAGCGGTTCGGGCGTCTGTTCCAGGGAAGACAGGCCATGGCGCTTATCAAGCAGCAGCCGTGCTTTTTCCAGTACACTTACCAGTTCATGACGTTCCACCGGCTTCAGCAGATAATGGAGAACGCCGTATTCAATGGCTTTTTGCGCATATTCAAATTCGCCGTATCCGCTCACAATAATGACCAGCAGCCCGGGATACATCGACTTCACCTTCCCGGCGAGCATCAGTCCGTCCATTTCCTTCATCCGGATATCGGTAATCATCACGTCCGGCAGCTCGGACTTTAAGTACAGGAGCGCTTCCCGTCCGCCCGGCATTTCTGCCGTCACCTCAAAAAAAGGTGCCGACCGGCTAATCAGCTCACGCATCCCCTGTCTGATCACGATTTCATCCTCTACCAGCAGCACCTTATACATCCTCTTCTCCCCCTGATTCCGGTATCGTTATCATAATGGTCACGGCGAGCCCTTGCCCCGGACTTCCGTCAACCGTGAGGCTCCCGCCTTCCCCGTACAGCAGCTTGATCCGCTGGCCGATATTCCGCAGCCCGAGACTGTCTTCGTCACTGCGTCTGAGCGATTCCATGGAGGGGTCTTGTTCAATCTCCCGGTTCAGCGCCGCAAGCTCCTTTTCCTCCAATCCATTTCCGTCATCGCGAACCGTAATCAATAGCTCATTGTCAAAACGCAGCGCCGACACCCAGATCGTACCGCCTTCCTCGCGCCCGGCCAGGCCGTGGTCGATGGCATTCTCCACCAGCGGCTGAATGGTAAGCTTCGGAATATGCAAATGCAGTACTTCCTCTTCAATCTCGTTATGAACGGTAAGCTTGCCGCCATAGCGGATCTGCTGGATTCGGATATAGGAGTCCACGAACGCGATTTCCTCCCCCAGCGAGACGAGCCGGCCGGCCTTGTCAATTGTATAGCGAAGCAGCTTGCCCAGTGCGGATACCATATCGGATACCTCATCATGCCTGCGCTGGACGGCCATCATATTGATCGATTCCAGCGTGTTGTAGATGAAATGCGGGTTGATCTGGCTCTGCAGGGCAGACAGCTCAGCCTCCTTTTCCCGGAGACGGGTAACCAGCACCTCATGAAACAGACGGTTGATTTCGTCCATCATCTTGTTGAATCCGCGCCCGAGCTGCCCGAATTCATCTCCTCCCAGCGGACTGATCCGCTTGTTGAAATCGCCCCGCTCCACCCTCAGCATATTGCTCTTCAGCTCCACCAGCGGAAGGGTGATCCGGTACGATACCATATAAGCCAATAGCAGCACCGTTACTAGACAAAAGAGGGCCAGCCATAACGTAAAAATCATCAACGCACGCGACTCCTTCTGAATGACTCCAATCGGGGTCAAACCGATGACCGACAAGCCCGAATACGGCGACTTATGGCTGACAAACAGATAATCCGTCCCTCCCAGCCTTTCCCGCTCCCCGCTATGCAGCTCCTTGATCCGCCCGGAGTCAATCAGCCCGCCGTAAGCCGAAGGCCCGTCATCCGCCTTCCGCTCATACAGCAGCCGCTGCTCTCCATCGATAATAATCAGGCTCGTGGATTGCTCAATCTTCAGCTTGGAGAAAACAGAGCCGAAGGCCTCCTGCTTGACATCGATAAGCATATATCCCAAGCGCCTCAGTGTTATCGGTTCTTTGATCACCCTGGCTATCGAGATATACAAGGAAGGATCGGTCCCGGCATAATAAGACGGATGATGGGGAGGAAGAATGATCCATTCGCCGTCCGAGCCCTCCAGGTTGCTGAACCATTCATCGCCTCTGGCATCCCATGATGTGTTGACGGCCAGCGGTTCCACGTTAGAGAACAGAGTGCCGCTGTTGCTCAGCAGATGAATGCCCCGGATTTCCGGGCGGTCGTACGCCTGTGCCGAGGTGTATAGCTTCATTTTCTGATAATCGTCGGACAGCGCCCATCTTCCTGAGCCCATCGAACCATCGTACTTCGCCAGAATGGACAACACCTGCTCATCATACAGAGGCATCAGCGACAACCGCTCCATATCCTTCAGCAGCCGGTCCAGATTGGCATTGACCTGTCCGGCGATATCCACCGTGAATTGCCTGGTCTTAACGTTCAGGGTGGATGAGAAATGACGGTACGTCACCATCCCCTGCACACTTAACGGAAGCAGCGTCAGCATAGTGAACAGGAGCAGCAGCCTGGTGCGCATTTTACTGCTTCTCAAACGGACGGTCAGCCGCTTCAGCATCTCAAGTCCTCCTTTTGTTATGTAAGCTGACATCAAACCTGTGTACAGTTTATCGTATAACGGTCTGCGAATGAATTCTATCCTCTCTTTTTTGGAAAAGGTACGGAACCACAAAGTCAATAAACCCCAGACCTGCCGGAAAGCCGGGGTTGGGGTTTAGCCTCTTCACTCTTTGAGCCTTGATTAGTTAACATAATATTAATTATGTCACTCATTTACTGTTATACAATTGATTCCACATCTGTACCTGTTTGCTGACGTACTCTCTCAGCTCCGGCGGCCCCACAATTTCAGCTTGAACCAATAGCGGCAGCACCTTCGCACAGGCCGAGCTATAATCATACATATTCACAGTAACCAGCCGGGAGACTCCCTCCGGTTCGATGTTCATTACCTCCAGCCTCTGCAGCATCTCCTCGTTCGCAATGTGCATACGGAGAATCACAGGGTAGAACTCCCGCACCCTGCTGGTATGAACGAAGGCTTGCTCCGCTTGACTCCAGTAGGCCTGGAGGGAGAACTGCTCAGGAATTACACAAGTCTCGTCCAACACCGTTACAGCGGTAAACCGCTCACACTTGAATGTACGGACCTCCTCTGCCCGCTCACAATAGGCCGCCAGATACCACTCGCCCTGCTTTATGATCAGCCCATAAGGATGCAGCTTCCGTAGCGAGGTCTCCCCGTTTACCTTGCGGTACTCCGCCATCAGCATTTTCCCCCTCCATACCGCCGTGCGAAGCGCCTCAAGATACGGCACCACCGGCTGTGTGTTCCACCAAGGGGCAGCATCGAACAGGAAACGGCTTAACGCCGTGCGGATGTCCTCCTGATAGGGAGCGGGCAAGCTGGCCTCCAGCTTCAATAGTGCATTTTGCAGAAGCAGACTTGTCCCTTCTGATCCGCCCGCAGGCATTCCTCTTCCCGTCAAAAAAAGCTGCACCACCTCTTCCCCATGCAGCCGCCGCAGATTCACCGTGTACCCTTCCATCAGCGCAATCCCGCCGTTTGGCCCGGTGGTGGCAACCAGTGGAATGCCTGATTCCGCCAGAACATCAATGTCCCTGTAGATCGAACGGACGGAGGTTTCCAGCGCTTCGGCCAGCTCTTTGGCCTTTATTTTGCCCCGGGATTCAACCAGTAACAGGATCGCAATCAATCGGTGCAGCCTCATCACATGCCTCCTAACCTTTTTACCAGACCAAATATTCTTGCCACTCTGTTGTCAACAATGACGCATTATGATGAATGTATCAAATCTAAGGAGCTGCTGTAAATGAATATTGGCGTATTGGGAACAAGGTTTGGGGCGTATCACGCCTCGCTTTTGAAGCAGATGGAGTTTGTTGACCGGATTGTGGTGTTCGGGAGGAATGAAGCCAAGCTGCGGAAGCTGAGGGAAGAGCTGGGGGTTGAGGTGACAACGGTGGTACAGGACATCATGTCTGACCCCGGGATTGACGTAGTGGATATCTGTCTGCCGTCTGCGCTTCATACCGCTTATGCACTGGAAGCCCTGGACCGGGGAAAAGATGTCTTCTGCGAGACCCCGGCTGTACTGGGACCGGAGGATGGACATAGACTGCTTCAGGCGGAACAGCGGACCGGCCGCAGAATTCTCGTCAACCAATTCATCAAGTTCGATTATGCCTATGAATACCTGGAGCAGGCGGTACGCGAGGAGACCTGCGGGAAGCTGCTGCATCTGAATATGCGCCGGGAGACCGCTCCGCTGTGGGGAGATCTCGGCCTTACGGCCATCGCCGCCAATCTGATGATTCATGAGCTGGATGTCATCGCCTGGCTGATGGATTCACCTGTACCTGCTTCGGTCTGGGGAACCTCCGGGAGCAAGGAGGGGCAGGCGCTGGTCCTGGCCTCCTTCCTCCAGCCTGAGTGGAGCGCACAGCTCACCGTATCTTCGCAGATGCCGGGGAGTTATCCTTTTACTATCGGGTATGAAGCCTACTTCGAGCAGGGGAAGCTGGAGTTTCGCGAGTGCAGTGGTGCAAATGGGGAGATCCAGGCCAGTCTTACCGGTTATACCTCCGAGGGACAGATGGCGATTCCACTGATTCCGAGTGATCCCTATGCCAAAAGCCTGCGCCATGCTCTCCTGAGTCTGCGGGACGGGACGGATTCCAGTTTGTCGCTGCGACAGGCGCTGAAGTCTCTAAACATGGCCTTTCAGTTAACGGATATGCTCACAGCGGGCACGGCCACCGGGGGCGAGAAATAGTTGGATTTACTCCACCTACTGATGTAATAACCGCTCCTTATGGGGCAACAGTTGGAAAAATGGCACTTCTTCAGGCGCATTCCCGGCAAATTCGTAATATCGCCTTCAGTAGATGCTGTTTTTCCAATTACTTCAGTAAATCCATCGAAAACCGGTAAAACAAGATACAATTTTCCACGTATTTCTATCACCAAAACCGCTTCGTACGCATTCCTCATGCCTGGTGCGTAGCCTGCCCGGCAGGTTGACATCGATGATTTGTTTTGGCAAGGGTTTGCCTCTCTTTTTCCGTTTGTTAGTTACAAAGTTCAGGTGAAGGTTTGCAGTTAGTAGTAGTGATTAGGGTGAGAGTTTTTTTGTTTTTACTATTATGAATTTTTCATATGTTGAAATATTGTAATTAAAGATTTGAGATTGGTGTATTTTCGTTTTTGGTACGCTTTCGTTATCGACTATTAGTTAACATAATATATATTATGTCTCTAATTATTTAATCTTCCCTTTGGCTTAACGTTGTCGCTTCAAAGCACTGCTGCTACACTTCGTTCCATCTCCGCTAACCTTCGTCCCCCCTTCACCTCACTCTCCTGCCGACATCGCGAACGCGAAGCGCTCCAGCTTATCCTGGGACAGGCCGCTTCCCGTCTTGTGCCCTTTGCCTTTGACCATCCGCAGCACCCATTTGTCGAGCAGAGAGATCCGGTCCGGGTAGATCTCATCCCCCATCACTTCCTTGGCCAGCGCTTTATTGTAGATGATCTCGGGATAAGCCTGCTTCAGCTCCTGCTCCCCCTTCTCCCCTGACATTCCTGCGCAGATGAACAGTCCCAGCCTTTTTTTGAGGAGCTCCTGTTTGTGCTTGGCCGTAAAAACGGCCATCTCCTTGCGGATTCTGCCATAGTAGATGGAACCGCCCAGAATTACAGTATCATAGGCAGCAAGCTCCGGTACCTTGGCGTACCGCAGATTCACCACCTCCGCCCCATCGAGCCTGGATTGCAGCTGCATCGCTGCTTTTTCGGTACATCCATATTTGCCGGCATAGAGAATCAATATCCGATTACTCATTAGCTCCGCCTCTATTCTATAGGTAATGGGCCACCAGGCCGTCCGGATTCCTGCGTGTTACGCAGTACAAGGATGAGACAACCGATGACCAGCAGATTGAACACCGGGAACAAGATCAGCTCAGCCATGGAGACATGGACTCCCGCTCTCAGCATTCCAATAATCATGGAGGAGATGGAGGTCAGCAGGGTTGCGGTTTTCACCAGGACAACAGCAGCCAGAAGATACCCGAAGGACTGTCTGCGGATAAGCAATACCCCGGTAAGGACCATGACCGGTAGCAAAACGGCTAAGTCCATGGCCTGAATCACCAATGTGCTGTAATGCTCAAGCCCTTCAGGCATAGCTCCCTGCTGCCAGGCTCCGGCAATCCGGCCCAGCCATAACATAATAATCAGGAAGGCAATCAGCAGCAGAATGAAACCGATGCTTCTGGCCGGAAGCTGCGTGCTGAACGATACCCCGTCCCGCTCCAGTGAGCGAAAAACAAGGATAAAAGCAAACAACCCTGCCGAGAACAACATCACATAAACTAGGAACAGATTATTATACATAGCCATGAAAGAGTAAGATCCGTACGTATACGTGAAGTATCCGAGCATCCCGGCAAGCAGCAGACGCCCTCTGCTCCGTCCCCTGAGGCTCATAAGCAGTGATATAAGCAGCAAAGGAACGCCAACGAACAGCGTAACACCATCCTGGGCAATCGCCTGCGAAGCCGCTGACAAAGAGTCATCCTTATAGATTCCGCTGCCGTACAATTCAATCTGTTCCCCCCGGATGGAGGTATAGACTGGAGCCTTCCCTTCAATTTCAGCCCTGCTGCCGGAGAACAGCCCGGCTGCGGAAGCAACAATGCTGAGAGCTATGACAATCAACGTTAAAAAGCTTATGGATCGTCTATGCTTCATTCTGATCCTCCTGTCCCCGGGCAATATGCACCATAGCTTCAATATGCCGGGCAATCAGCGCTTCCCTCTGCGCCTCCGGGAGATCCTTCTCCACTGTCAGCCTCAGAATCAGCCCAAAGGCCGCGCTCCAGATGACTTGGGCAGTCAGCTCAATCTCCTGCTCACTGCGGGACTCCATTGCTTTGAACTCCCTGAGGGTGCTGCATAGCATACTGATTGCATTGCGTTCCATTGCCGCGCCTTGGTGCAATACCGCCGTGTGACTCAGTACAGCCGGTGAATCGTTCAGCATCACAGTCCGGTAGGGAGAACCTTCCGCAGTGGTCATCCGGAAATACTGGGCCAGCGAGCGTCTCAAACGGTCTTCGGCAGATTCTTCCTCCGGCAGCGGCTCCGGTCCGGTAACCAGCCCGACCATGAACTCGGCGTAGCCCTGCTGGAGGAGCTGCTCTACAATATCGTCCTTCCCCTCAAAATAGTGATAAACACTTCCCGCTGAGTAATCCATACGTTCGGCTATTTTGCGGATCGACAGCTGCTGAATGCCTTTCTCCTTGACGATTTCTGCAGCTGTGGCCAGAATCAGATTCCGCATCGCTTCACGTTCCTGCGCTTTTCGCTGTTCCTTGCTCATAATTTCCAGGCACCTCCAATGGTGTAACGGCCGTTCATTGAACACTGTATTATTTTTGAACACTGTTCAATGAAAATTATAAGGGTCTGGAGGGGTTTGGGGTGTGATTATTGATACATTCTAGCCCCTTTTTTCCTGCGGAATATCATCTTAAACAATGGCGGAACGGCAAAGAAGATGAAAAATGTCCGAAACAGCTGATATCCCGCTACGGTCGGCAGGTCCGCACCTGTCTCATGGGCAATCAGGCTCATCTGGTCCATCCCTCCGGGTGCAAGACTAAGCAGCGCCGTTGCGGCTGTCACATGCTCCAGAGCTGTGAATAGCAGACTGAAGCCGTAGGCTCCGGCGATCAGAATCACCCCGCTGCCTACAGCCAGCGACAGGGTCAGCAGCTTATGCTCCAGCTTGCGCGGGTCAAGCAGCAGTCCGACATAAACTCCGATCATCAGCTGCGCAGCATTAATCAGGGTACCTGGAAGCACCGGTCCTTGAAGGCCGCTTAGCTGCAGAATGGCGGTAATGATAGCGGGGCCGAGAAGATAGGCGGTGGGAAAATTGATTTTCTGCCCGGCGATTGCGCAAGAGATACAAGCTGCACCGTAATAAAGGATATTGGGGAACAGCCCACCCCATCCGGCGGAAGCTCCCTGCGGCAATGGCATTGCCCCGCCCCCGTCCAGGTGGCTTGCAAATAGCGGGCTGTAGATCAGCAGCGGAATACAGATAATGATCATCATCAGCCGGATCACCTGAATGACCGTTACCACCGTAAGATTCACATCCTCCGACTCCTCCGCCAGCAGAAGCATTTGCGTCAATCCGCCGGGAATGCTCCCGAGCAGTATAGTCTTATAATTGGTTCCGGATAATCTGGATACTGCAAATGCCACACCAGCGCAAAATAGCAGCAGCAGCATCGTCATAAGCAGCATATAAGGGAGTTGGCCGGCGATTTGGCTTAGTGCGGACGCCGTCAGAGACAGGCCGATGGTATAGCCTACAATAATCATTCCGGTATTCCGAATCTGCGGAGGCCAGCTATACAATGGTTTCCACAGGTTTGAACCGATCAGGACTGCAATCATCGGACCAAGCAGCCAGGGCAGCGGCAGATGCAGTAATGTGAACATTCCCCCGCCAGCAAGTGCCGTAATCAGGGTGCAGAGCATCGTTTTTGCCTGATGAGAATTTTCTGTAAGTAATGACATTTTAACTTCCCCTTTTCCAGCCCGTCTCAGCTTCGTTAGTATTGCAGTGTGTACACGCCCTGCCGGCCGTCAAGTGTCTCACGGGTGATCACCAGATCATCCACTGCCCGAACAGGCTGACCCGCAGTCTTCAAGAAGGATGATACTCCCGCAAAAAAGAAAAGGCCAGCCACCCCCAGCGCCTTCGTCCGGTAATGCATGGGAATCGCAATGGCCGGCTGAAGCTGCTTCATTACAGCCGCTGCTCCGGCGCCGTCCAGAGTTACCCTGCCGCCGACCGGAATCATCAGCACATCAATCTTTCCGATCTGCTCCAATTGTTCTTTCGAGAGGGTGTGACCGAGATCCCCGGCATGACAGATCCGCAGTCCGTCCACAGTGAAGACGAAGACGGTATTTGTTCCTTTTTTGGCGCCTTGGACGTTATCGTGGTAGGTGGAGATCCCCTCAATCTCAATGCCTTTCACATGGAAGTGCCCGGGCGTATCAATCAATTCGTAGCTCCCTTCCGCGACGTGAATCTGACTGTGATCCTTATGGTTGTGGGTAACTGCCACGATATCCGCTCTGATACTCGGCATCCGGTACCCAAGGAACCGCCCGTAAGGATCAATCAGGATAACCGTCCCCTGCTCCGTCACAAGCTGAAAAGCTGAATGTCCGAACCAGTGAATTCTCATATACATTCCTCCAAAGTATAATGTTTTATTTAACTGTGCAAAAATATGCACATTTAAAATCAAAAAAATGCAAATAAACGGCCACTTGCACGTTGCCGTTATTCTGTCTGCCGCTGCTCTACTAAATCAGCAAGGGTATAGGATTTCAGTACATGCTCGACTTGAGCACGGATATCCGTCATGATCCGGTCAAAGGACTGCCGCACCTTATGCCCGAACAGATGATTGCCGGTCGTATCCAGCATTCCGTCAAGCATGGGAATATCATCGTGCAGGGACAGATAGACCTCTGCCAGAGTAATCTCACCAGGATAACAGGCCAGGCTATAGCCCCCTCCCCGCCCCTGGCGGACTTTAATATAACCGGCTTCTGTCAGCCGTGATAGGATCTTGCGCAGCGCCGTCGGCTCACAGTGAATCTGTTCGGCGATCTCCGCACTGGAGTATTGACCGGGTACTGTAGCGAGCACGACCAGCGCCTGCAATCCATAACCAAACCGTTTGAGCTCTGCCATGAGATCTAGTGGCTCCTTCGCTGCTATTAATGTGCAAATCATAGCACAATTATCAGGAGACCGCCATCTTTTTCGCCCGGTTAATCGATATTGGCAATTTTCCATTCTCCCTGCTTGTTCTTCAGCAAGGAAATTTCGTAGGTTCCATCTGTAATATAGCCCTCCGAAGTCATGCGGGTGAAGCTGATGTAGAAGCCTGCCCGCTGGGTTCCTTCGATGGGAATTCCAGCCAGGGTCAACTCATCGAACCGGTAGCTGTTCTTCTCATCCAGCAGGAATTGCAACGCATCGTCAAGCATCGGAGTTATCATCGTGGCTGCGAACTTCTCCTTATCGCGCGCGGACCAGGCTTCAATACAGGCCAATGTCTCCCGCAGCGCCTGCTTGTTACCCGGGTTATTCCCCACATCCGGGGCCTTAAAGAATATTCCCGGCTGGATCGGCGGCGGCTTCACGAAGGATTCAACATTACTAACCATGGATATGAACAGCGGCAGCAATGCTTCCGCTTGCTGTTCCAGCATATGAATCTCGGCCCGGTAAGTATCTTTCTTGGCTTTGAAGATAAACACTTCTATCCGCTGGTCATCTTCACGCTTGCTCCCGGCGTACTCCTTGTACTTCAGCAGCTCCGGGTCCGAGCCGGGTTGAAGCTCATTCTTTCCTGCTGCACCCTTGGCGGGGTCAAGCTTAACGAAAGTAATATAATTCCGCTTGTCCGCTGTCCCCCAGGCGGTTCTTCCATCCTGTTCGTAGCGGACCATGGATTCTGGCAGAAACACTCCTAGCGGTAAGTTCTGATCTGCCGAGAAGGCCGTGTGGATATAGACTCCATCCACCTCATATTCTATCCCGCTCTCCGAATAGTCCCGGAGCTCGGGAATCAGCTTGACCGACCTCGCTGCCGGACTTGCTGTTGCAGTTGGCGGGAGAGCCGCCGTTGCAGGAGCTGTAGTTGAATCTGCGGCGGCCGTAGCCGCTATGGACGGCTGACCTGCGGTTCGCTCGGGCAGACTGGCTGCGCCCTGCCTCGCCTCATCGCTGCAGCCTGTGCTCAGCGTCAATGTAAGAACGATCCAGGCCGCTCCCCATAAGCTTGTATGCTTGGACACAATCATCACCTCAGTTACCAGACGCTGGTAACAGGCGAAAGTTGCGCTGAAGACTGGCCGGAATTGGCTAATTGGAGCGGGATTATTTTTTAACCCTATTAGTATTTAATGTGCTGAAGTATTGGCTGGGATTGCCTTGCCGGGCGTTGAACCGCTCCTGGAAATCACCGCCGGTATAGGCTCCGATGACCCGGTGCCAGAAGTCCCGCGCAGGGGTATTCGCCCGGATCTGCGACACCTTCCAGTTGCCGGGGAACATGTCGAACAGCCGGTGGGCCGCCCAGGTTCCTACGCCGCTGCGGCGGTATTTTTGCAGCACAAAAAACTCCGTCATATAGAACTCCCCCTCCGGGTCGCGCAGCAGACGGTCCACCAGGGCAAAGCCGGCAATATTATCGTCAACAGTGAACAGGTAGGGGAACTTATTCTTGCCGCTGTTCCAGTAAGCCTCCAAGCCGGGATAGGACGGGAACAGCCCGTTACGGCCCACCTCCAGCTCAAGGTATCGGGTGAAGTCATACAAATAGAACTGCATCAAACTGCTAATCACTTGCTTCTGCTCTTTAGGAACCAGCTCGATTCCAAGTTCCATCAAGGTTCACCTCTGCCGTTTTCGTTTACTTCACATCATATAACTTTGTCACATCAGGAGCAAGGTCTGCCCAAAACATGATAAAATAGAAAGACAGCCCTCTGCCGGCAAACTACAAAGAAGGTGAGAACGATCAGTATTCAAAAAGCTGCGGACCGCAAGCACCTGGATCAGCGGCTGCCGCAGATGCCGTGGTTCGTGCAGCAGTTCATTGATTATAAACGCCCGGACCTGTCTCCTTCCACCCTGCTGGAGTATATCCGCGATTATGAGTCTTTTTTCGGCTGGCTACGGGGTGAAGGTCTGTCCGCAGCAGCCAGCAACGCTGAGATTACCCTGCTGGAGCTGGAGACGCTGCATATGGACAGCATTGTCGGCTACCGCCTGTATCTGACCACCCGGGCCGAGAATGCCAATTCACGCGTGACGGTCTCCCGGAAGCTGTCTGCGCTGCGCTCGCTGTTCCATTACTTAAGCCAGATCGCCGAGGACGAGAATTTCTACCCGCTGCTGAAGCGCAATATTATGGCCAAGGTGGAGATCAAACGGATTCATAAGCCGAAGGACACCGCCGCCAAGCTCAAGGGCAAAATTCTGGAGGATGAGGAGCTGCTGGAATTCGTGGGCTACATCTATGAAGGATATGGCACCGATGTGGAGGCTAACAAGCAGGCTCATTACTCCTGGCAGCTCAACCGGGAACGGGATGCCTGCATCGCCAGTCTGATCCTGAACTCCGGCCTGCGCGTATCTGAAGTGGTCAACCTCAACGTGGATGATCTGGACCTGAACAACAAGCTGCTCTATGTCTTCCGCAAGGGGCATAACGACGAGACCTTCAAGACCCCCGTGTATTTCCGCGAGCAATCGAAGGATGATCTCAGCCTGTATCTCAGCCTCCGCCAGAGCAGGTACAAGACACCGAAACGGGAAAAAGCGCTCTTCATCGCCCTGCGCAACGGCAGCAACGAAGGCAAACGGATGACCAAACGGGCGATCCAGGAGATGATCATCAAATATGCCAAACGGTTCGGCAAGCCGTACCTGACGGTGCATAAGCTGCGGCATTCTTTTGCCACTGACTATTATCTGCAGAATGATATTTACCGCACCAAGGAGCAGCTGGGCCATGCCTCAACTGAAACAACCGAAATTTATGCCCATCTTACCGATAAAACGATGTCTGAGGCGATCGAACGGCGGCTGGAGAATGAATCTTCGACCTGAATTAGAACTGAATAATGTTATGGAGGTATTTTGCTTTGATCCAGCATCAAGAGCTTCATTCCGATTGTATGAGCTGCTTTGGCCTGTGCTGCGCCGCTCTCCCTTTCGCGGCTTCCTCCGACTTCGCGATCGATAAAAATGCCGGACAGCCCTGCCCTAATCTGCGTGCGGATTTCCGCTGCGGCATTCACACCGGGCTGAGGGAACGCGGCTTCCGCGGCTGCACGGTGTACGACTGCTTCGGGGCCGGCCAGAAGGTCTCCAGGCTGACCTATAACGGGCGGGACTGGCGGCAGGCCCCCGAAACCGCCGGGCAGATGTTTGAGGTCTTCCTGGTCATGCGCCAGCTTCATGAGCTGCTGTGGTATCTGCTGGAGGCCCTCTCCTTCCCGGGCACTGAGGAGTTGCAGGAGCCGCTAATGCGCATGGTGGAGCAGACGCAGGAGCTGACCTTTCTCCGCCCTGAGCAACTGCTCCAGCTTGAGGTGCATGTTCACCGGGCGGAGGTCAATGAGCTGCTGCTGCGGGCCAGTGAACAGACCCGTGAGGCTCGCCGCGCACAGCTGCGGCCTGCGCCCAAGCGCCAGAAGAACTACGGCCGGGGCGCAGACCTAATAGGCGCCAAGCTGCGCGGCGCGGATCTCCGTTGCCTCAGCCTGCGCGGGGCGTATCTGATCGCCGCCGATCTCAGCGGTGCGGACCTGCGCCATGCCGATCTGATCGGCGCAGACTTCCGCGACACGAATCTGAGCGGTGCGGATCTGCGGGGCAGCCTCTTCCTTACCCAGGCGCAGCTCCAGGCCGCCAAGGGCAATTCGGCCACCCGGCTGCCGGAGGGTCTTACACATCCTGAACATTGGCTATAGCGGCAAGCCGCTATTAGACAAGCCACCCGGGGAGAGTCATCTCCCAGGTGGCTTTGTTTGTGCTGGGCATCTTATGCGTTCTGGACAAATTCCTTGTTATTTAACAGCCAATGTTTTATATTGACATTACAGCAGGTCAAAAATAAATGAGGTGAACGGACGGAATGACTCCCCGCACGAAGGAACAAAACGAGGAAATCCGGCTGCGGCGTCTGGCGCAAATCCGGATGGCTGCGGCCGATGTATTCTTAACAAAAGGCCCGCTGCTGGAGATCCGGGATGTGGCTGTTGAGGCCGGTCTCGGCTATGGCACGGTGTATCATTATTACAGCAATAAAGGGGATTTGCTGCATGATCTGTTATGGGACGCGCTGGGCCGGGCCGGGGTATGGCTGAAAAACGGGCCGGGACAGGCGATCCGCCCGGGGCCGCCGGATGGTGCGTCTCTAGGGATTCTGCTGCTGCAACTCTGGGCAGAGGATCACGCCGTGTATCTGCTCTATAAGCAGGCCGCCGAGGGCTTCCCGACGCTGCCTGAAGCGCGGTCCTCCCCGCTCTCGGCTGCGTATCGCCAGGAGCTGCTCACTCCGCTGACTGCGGTACTGGGCAGGAGTGCTGCGGCAGATGAAGCGGTTGAGGCTCGCGCAGATGCAACTCCATCGCCGGCCCGGCTCCAGCAGACGGAATGGCTGCTGGCCGCCCTTGCCGGCTGCGCTTCACTGCCCTTGCACCGCGGACAGCTGGCTGAAGAAGCCCTGGAGATTGTCCGGGTCCTGAATCTGTAGAAACTATAAGGAGCGTTTACATCCATGATTATTCTGAAATCAGCCAGAGAAATTGAAGAGATGCGGCTGGCAGGGCAGATTGTTGCCGACTGCTACCGGGAGGTATCCAGGCTGATTCAGCCGGGAATTAGCACCATGGAGATCAATGATTTCGTGGCCAGACATATTACCAAGCTGGGCGGCAAGCAGTTTACCAAAGGCTACAACGGGTTCCCTGCCGAGACCTGCATCTCGATTAACGATGTGGTGGCCCATGGCATCCCATCGAAGAGCAGGATTGTGATGGACGGCGATCTGCTGAAGCTGGATATCGTTGCCGAATACGGCGGCTGGTTCGGGGATTCGTGCGTGAGCTATGCGGTCGGCCGGATCACGCCGGAGGCGCAGCGGTTAATGCAGGTGACCAAGGAGTGCCTGGACCTCGGAATCGCTAAGGCCGTTCCCGGAGCCCGGCTGGGCGATGTCACCTCAGCCATCCAGCAACATGCGGAAGCTCACGGCTATTCGGTCGTGCGCGATTTGCTTGGGCATGGCATCGGCCGCAGCCTACATGAGGAGCCCAGCTACGAGCATGTCGGCACCGCCGGCAAAGGCGTCCGCCTCAAAGAAGGCATGGTCTTCACCATCGAGCCGATGATCAATGAAGGCACTTACCGGATCACGATAGACGATGACGAATGGACGGCCAGAACGGCAGACGGTAAGCTCTCAGCGCAATACGAGCATACGATTGCGGTCACCGCTGACGGTCCGCTGATTTTAACGGCACAATAACAATAGCCCCCTCCTGTCTCTTATTGAGAGCACTGGAGGGGGTTGCTTTGTAACCGGGTGTTGTGCTGCTAAGTCGAGCTGATGCGCTGCCGGGTGGTCATTTGGTGCTGTTGCTGGAGGCGGCAGGGTAACTTTGTGCTTCATTATTGTGAATTTTTCATATGATGAAATTACAGAATGATGGCGTTGTGGTTGAAGGTTGCTGGTGCTTCGTGCCGCGCCATTCGACTTTCGCGCCTCAGCCGCACCCGATGTGGTCGGTTTTTCGATTACGTTTGGCCCGCGCGCCTCCGCCATGCCTAATGTGGTCGGTTTTTCGATTACGTTTGGCCCACGCGCCTCCGCCATGCCTAATGTGGTCGGTTTTTCGATTACATTTGGCCCGCGCGCCTCCGCCAGGCCTAATGTAGTCGGTTTTTCGATTACATTAGGCCTACGCGCCTCCGCCATGCCTAATGTGGTCGGTTTTTCGATTACAATTTGGCCCGCGCGCCTTCAGCGAGCCAATTGTATGCTGTTTTCCGCATACGTTTGGCTCCCGCACCTCGTGCCCGACCATTGTGTCCGGTTTTTAGCATACATCCCGCTCACGCGCCCCATTCCTGCTCATTGTGTGCGGTTTTTAGTATACATTCCGTCCACGCGCCTCGCCCCAACCCAATGTATTCGCTTTTTCGCATATATCCCGCCTATAAGCAGCAATGAGCCTCAAGAATCTGCCGGAGGCGGGCTACTGCTCTGTCACCCCCTAAGCTCCCCGGGAAGCTTAAGCACCTGGACCATGTCCCCTGCCCGGAAGGGTTCGCTGTCCGGCGGAATTACGATCAGGGCATCGCTGTCTTTGATCGTCACCGTCACGGAGGACTCGTCAACAGTGGCAGGATGAGCAAAGAGCCGTCCTTCCCTGATCTCCAGCCGGGCCCGAACATAGCGGGTGAAGCTGTTCGTGCGAGTATAATCTGCCCCTAAGTGAGCGGTCCATTCCGGTAATTCCGGCTGGTCCGTGCCCTGCATCATGCCGATCACCGGACGGGCGAACAGCTGAAATCCGACGAAGCACGCTCCCGGATTACCGGACAGGGCCAGCAGAATCGTCCCGCCGCGCACCGCTGCCGAGGTAACGCTGCCGGGGCGCATGGCGATTTTGTTGAACAGCATCTCTCCGCTCCGCTCGCGGATGAGGTCGCCCATAATGTCATAATCTCCGACAGAGACGCCCCCTGTTGTAATTACCAGATCGCAGCTCTCCAGCGCCATCTGCACCTTGCTGCGGGCCAGCTCCAGATCATCAACGATCGCACCCAGCATCACCGGCTCTCCGCCTGCCTCGCGGATGAGCGCCTCCAGCATGGGAGAATTACTGTTGCGGATTCTCCCCGGCACCAGCGGCTCGTCCACCTCCAGCAGCTCCGAGCCGGTCGCGAACACCGCGACCTTTGGTCTACGCCGCACAGGCACCTCCGCCACCCCAAGCGCAGCCAGTACCGCAATGTCGCCGGGCCCAATGATTCGGCCTTCAGGAAGAACAGGATCACCTGTGCTTAACTCTAACCCGCGGGGGGTAATATGCTGTCCCGGTGCTGCCGGTTTGCGTATCCCCACATATTGGATCCCCTCCCTGGTCCGGCTCTCCGTGGCCTCCAGCATAACTACCGTGTCGGCTCCTTCCGGCAACTGTGCACCCGTCATAATCCGCGCAGCCGTTCCTGATGTAACCGCTCTGGAGGCCACAGCCCCGCAAGGGATCACATCGGCAACCTCCAGCCACACCGGGCTATGGTCATCAGCCTCAGACAGATCGGCCGCGATCACGGCATAACCGTCCATCGCCGAACGGTCGAACGCCGGAAAAGGATGCGGCGCCTGAACAGCACAGGCCAGAATCCGTCCGCTGCTGGCATTCAACGGCACCTCTTCGGTCGCAAGCAGCTTCGCGTAGGGCTTAAGCAGCGCCTGTGCCTCTGCCACCTGAAGCACTGTGCGTTGAAATTTGCCGCCGGTATATTCCTTGTTCTCATTCTCCTGGTTAGCCATTTGTCTGATTCCTCCTTCGGTAAGGTATAACAAAAGAGATGCACGGGCCTGAACCCAGGACCATGCATCCCTTCCTTACTCAACCTTCAATTGTCTGCAAACATATTCCTTCTGCTTAAGACGCACGGATGACCCGGACATCCGCTGAAATGACAGCTTCTCCTTCATAGAGCATGAACCGGCCGTTCTGCCATTCCACCCGGAGCAGTCGGGAGTCATCCGACTGGTATTGCCAGACATGCTGCTCCCCGCCGTTCATGTAAGGCGTCTGGCCGGTGACCGCCGCATATCCTTCATATTCTTCCTCCAGATAGAACATCCGGTCATCCAGCTCCAGCGTTGCCGGTACCTCGGAAGGACTGTCCAGCCGCCCGTCGATCGGATGGTACAGCCTGTATTGCAGCTCCTCACGCTCTTCGATATACAGATAGGCGATCCGGCTGCCGTCCCGCAGAGTCAGCACAGCGGCATTTCGGCCGCTGGTTTTGGTCCGTCCGGTCACCTCATAGGTGACCAGCGATACCTCACAGATGTCTCCGGGAGCCAGATCTAACATGCTCTTAGGCGCCGCCGGTGCTGCCGGCTTCGAGAAGAGACTGCCGATTCTTTTGAACAGACCCAAGTGCCACCACTCCTCCTTAACTCTCTTATCCACGTATAAATGCAGCGATTATTAATGCTCCTGTCACATGCAGTGAGCCTGCCATCAGGCCGTAGCCCACCTTGCCCAGCTGTGTGCCATGGTCCAGTTCAAGCTTGCCCCACTTGGCCATCAGCTGCTCCACACTCTTCTCCAGCACAAATAACAGGATAAAAGATACAACAGAGACGATCAATGCGGTCCCGAGCCGGTTCGCCGCCGCTATGGATGCCGACAGGATATAAGCCTGTGACAGCAGCTTCATGACCAGCCGGGTCGTCACGGCCATATTGCCTGCCTTCAGCTCCTCCATATCATTATAACGGGTAAACTGTGAATCCACGAGCATCAGCACACACAGCAGCACCGCGCCGCTGACCGTCCACACTACCATGGACACCAGGGTATCGAAATCCATTGCTTCAGCCCCCGCGTTCATATTTCCTTAATCAGGATGACAAACATAAAGCGAAGGGGAAACTGTTCGTTCTGTCTCCCCTTCGCCTGTGGACAACCACCAGAAGTCCGGCTTATGCCAATATGTTATTGTTTCTCGTATTGCTTCATCAGGGCTGCCAGTTCATCCTCTACCGCCTGGTCCTTGCCCAGCTTCTCAAACTCATCGTCCAGTGAACGGTTGCCCGAGCTCATCTCGTTGCTGGCCTCAGCTTGGGCTTCGGCCTGGAGCATCTTGTCCTCCATCCGCTTCAGACCAGCGGTAGCCGAATCGGTGCTGAATCCGCTCATCGCCTTGTTGATTTCGGTCTGGGCCTTCGCCGCATTGTAACGGGCCACGAGCGTCTCCCGCTTGTTCTTCATCTGGTTCAGCTGCTTACGCATCTCTTCCAGCTTGCCGCGGAGATTATCGGCCGAAGCCTTGTTCTGGTCGAAGCTGGCTTTGTATTCTACAAGCTTAGCCTCAGCCGACTTCTTCTCTTCCAGTGCGCGGCGCGCCAGATCGGCGTTACCGGCCTGTGCGGCAGCATGGGCCTGCTGGTTACGCTTGTTCACCAGAGCTTCCTGTTCTTCGTATAGCTGCTTGAACTTCTTCTCAATGGCGATCTGCGCGGCTACCGCTTTCTCGGCGTCCTCCAGATCCTCTGTCATATCACGGATGTACTGGTCGGTCATCTTGACCGGATCCTCCGCTTTATCGATAATCGCATTAATATTTGACATGGTCAGGTCACGCAATCTTTTGAAGATAGACATGGTTCATTCCTCCAAAATAAAAGTTAGTTGCTCATTTGGTATCTTTTACGCAGAGAGAAGAAATTCGTTTCAAAAAAATGTTCGCGTCTTCTGCAATAAATATTGCTCCACTTTGCGGTCCACAATATTTACGGCTTCTCTGATGCCCTCGCGGCTCAGGTTGTCGTAATGAATGCCCATTACTACCGTGACGGTCCGGTTCAGCGCAGCCGCAGCCTTCAACGCAATGGCTTCACTGATCGTATGCTCCTTATGATGGGGGACGGCGGAGGTCATGACCCGGGCTGTATCCCCGTCCATGTAAGCCGTGCTTGCCGCACCGATGTGGCGGACTCCTCCGGTAATCAGCAGCAGCAGGTCCCGGCCCACCTCCACCTCGGTCAGCTTAATGTCATCAGGATGCGGCTGATCCATTGTCATGATAGAATTCCCCCTCCCCCATATATTAACCATTATCTACACAATACCACGGATTTCATCCAGTGAGGAGATATTCTCTTCCGCCATCAGCTGCTGCAGCTCTTCGACCAGCGTGTGGCCCGCCCGCAGATTCATGAAGTTGTAGGTTCCCACCTGAATTACAGTAGCTCCGGCCATAATGAATTCTATGATATCCGTCGCGGAAGTGATTCCGCCCATCCCGATAACCGGAATGGTAACCCGTTTGGACACCTGATGCACCATGCGCAGGGCTACCGGCTTGATGGCCGGTCCCGACAAACCGGCGTAGAGATTGTTGAACACGCTGCTGCGGCGGCGGATATCGATCTTCATGCCTGAGATGGTGTTGATCAGCGAGACGGCATCTGCGCCCTCAGCCTCACACATGACAGCCATCTCCGCGATATCCTCCGCATTCGGCGACAGCTTGACGGCCAGCGGCAGGGAGGTCGCCGCCCGGACTGCCCGGACCACCTCCTGCGCAGCCGGTGTCTTCACGCCGAAGGCGATGCCGCCCTCCTTCACATTCGGGCAGGAGATGTTCAGCTCGATCATGTCCACCGCAGGCTTGCCCGCAAGCCCGCGGGTATCCGCATCGCGCTGGATCAGCTCCGCTCCCAGTACATAATCCGCCAGTGTGTTGCCGCCCAGGTTCACGATCCGCGCGGTGTCCAGTGTCTCCCAGTAAGGCAGCTCCTTGGCCAGGAAGGCCTCGACCCCCGGATTCTCCAGCCCTACACTGTTCAGCATACCGGAAGCTGTCTCATAGACGCGAATACCGGGGTTCCCGGCTTTGGCGTGGAGGGTCAGGCCCTTGCCGGAGATTCCGCCAAGAGCCGATACATCATAGAGTCTGCCGTACTCACGGCCGAAGCCGAACGTCCCCGAAGCCATCACAATCGGATTCTTGAAGGATACACTGGCGATTACAGCTGAGGTATTAATCATGGAACAGCACCTCCTCTGCCAGGAAGACTGGACCATCTGCGCAAGCTTTGCGCTGTCCGTCCTTGCAGGATACACTGCAGACCAGACAGGCGCCGATTCCGCAGGCCATGCGGTTCTCCAGCGACAAATACACGTCAGGACGCTTGCCCGAAGCAGCGGCGGCAATCCCTTTGAGCTGTGCAGCCTTCAGCATCGGATGCGGGCCGCACACAAAGATATGATCATAAGCGGTGAAATCGACACTGTCCAGAATCAGCCCGCCTACATCAACGGTCAGTCCGGCAGCATAGGGGCGGAAGGCTTCGGTGCGGTAAGACTCCCGGCTGAAGCCGAGATAAATATCGCTGTCCGGAAGCTCCTGAGCGCAGTAATAGAGCGGAGCAATACCGATTCCGCCGCCTACCAGCGCCACCCGGCCCTCCACCTTCGGGAAGCCGGAGCCGAATGGCCCTTCCAGCTCCAGACTGTCGCCCGGGTTCAGCCCGGCCAGAATCTCCGTGCCTTCCCCTACTACGTGATACAAGAAATCCACACCGCTGTCATTCACCTGATGGATGCTGAGCGGTCTGGACAGCAGCGGATAGGCTCCCCATGCCCGCAGCATGTAGAACTGCCCCATCTCCCCGCCGTTACCGCCTTCCACTACAAGGTGGTAGACTCCATCCGCCAGCCGCTCATTACTAATCACCGTCGCCACGTTATCAAGCTCCTTCAAATTTTATCTTATTAACCATGCCTTAGAAGGAGCTTAAAATCTGTGACATTCTTCACAATTAGGGCCTTCTATTTCTTGTTCCAGACTCCGCGCTCGTAAGGCTTCGGTATATCAGCCGGATCAATTCCGCCTAGCGCCTCCGCCGCATGAAGCACCCAGTACGGATCACTGAGCATGCCTCTGCCTACAGCCACAAGCTCAGCCTTCGCTTCCGTAATAACTGCCTGCGCGTCCTCATACGATTCCAAACGCCCTACTGCAATAACAGGAACCTGCAGTCCGCTGCGTATGTACTCCGCAAGCTCCACCTGATACCCCGGTCCGGCTCCCGGCCCGCCATTTGATCCGATCGGGCCCTCTCCGCCGGACGAGACATGGAACATATCTACGCCAGCCGCCTGGTAGCGGCGGCAGAATTCAAGCGCATACGCTTCATCATATCCGCCATCCACATATTCACGGGCGGAGACTCTCATCAGCAGCGGCATTTCAGCCGGCAGCACCTCCCGCACCGCCTTCACCACCTGCTCGCCGAACAGAATAGGATCACGGCCGTACTCATCATCCCTCACATTAGAGAGAGGCGAATGGAACTGGTGGATCAGGTAGCCATGCGCCCCGTGAAGTTCGACGGTATCGAAACCGGCTTCTACCGCACGGCGGGCTGCCTCCCTGTAGGACGTCACCAGTCCGGCGATCTCCTCCCGGGTCAGCGCCCTGGGCGTGGCGTAAGTCTCATCGAACGGGATGGCCGAAGGGGCCACCGGGGGCTTGGCATCAACAGCCTTACGGCCGGCGTGTCCGAGCTGGATGGCAATTGCGGCACCATAGGCATGAACGGCGTCGGTGATCCGCTTGAACGGGGTGATTTGTGCGTCATCCCAGATTCCGGTGTCCCTGTCCGTAATCCGACCCTCCGGGTGGACTCCGCTCATCTCTACAATAATGAAGCCAGTACCGCCGACAGCCCGGCTGACATAATGCACGTGATGCCAGTCGGTTGGAATACCGTCCTGCTTCTCCACCGCATACTGGCACATGGGCGGCATGACCACACGGTTCTTCAGCGTAAGAGCCTTCAACTCATAAGGGGTAAACAAATCGGTCATTCTGGTCTCCATCCTTTCCGTTATTTTGATTGGCGGGTAGTTGCCCGTACGGTTAAGTATACAACGATTTATAGGTGTGAGACATCTCCGAATCGCCGGGCTGACCGGCAAACAGCATAAATTTACAGTGCCTTGGAAATAACAACCCTTATCATGCAAAATAACCGGAATCGCGGATACAGGAGGCGTACCTTAATGAAGCAATTAACCTTCCGCCGAATCTTACTCTTAATCACCCTCATCTCCCTGGCCCTGCCCTGCTCCCCGCCCGCTGCCGGATTAGTCTACGCTTCTGCAGCACCGGCCGTGACGCCGTTGTCACCTCCAGGGGAATCCCCCGCAGAAGAACAGGCGGTTCCTGCCGGCTCCTCGGCGGCCCAATCTTCTGCGGCCAAGCATAAACGTCATCCAGGCAGCAAAGGGCTCTCCCTCAGCCAGCTGCTGCACAAATACCCGGACACAATCAAGACGCAGGGGCCCCGGAGGAAAATGGTCGCACTGACCTTCGATGATGTGCCTGATCCGCGCTTTACGCCGCAGCTTCTGGATGTCCTGCGCAAATATAAGGTCAAAGCCACCTTCTTCGTGGTCGGCAGCCGTGCGGAGAAGCACCCGGCGCTGGTCGCCCGGATGATCCGGGAAGGCCATGCCGTCGGCAATCACTCTTATAATCATCCACAGTTCACCAAGCTGAGTGTAAATCAGTTCCGCACCCAGATTATCCGGACAGAGAATATAATTCAGCTTCTGGCCGGATACAAGCCAAGATTGATCCGCCCGCCTTACGGCGACATCAATGAGCAGCAGCTGAAGTGGGCGAAAGCGCACGGCTACAAGCTGGTGAACTGGAATGTGGATTCCCTGGACTGGAGAGGACTGTCCAAAGCCCAGGTGAAGCATAATATCCTCTCCAGGGCGGGCAGAGGAGCCATCATCCTCCAGCATGGCGGCGGCGGCCGGGGCAGCAATCTTCAGGGCACCCTGCAGGCGCTCCCGGACATCATCCGCACGATCCGCAGCAAGGGCTATAGCTTCGTTACCGTCCCGCAGATGCTCCAGGTCAGCAAGGGCAAATGATTGTGTAGCTAATTCTACAAGTGGAAACGACTTTGCCGTCCTTTTAAAGGACGGTTCCGTTTCAGCGAGAAATAGAAGGATAGGTTATCGTGTGAAACATATAAATTCATATATTTCAAAAAAAGAAACAAAATCCGGCGTTCTGCCGGTTTTGTTTCCTGAAGGAATGGTGCAATATGCGGTTATTGGTTTATTGAATAATATACAATTGTACATACTGGTAGCCGAAATCGGCTACAAAGCTCTGGCTGCCCGGAATAAAGATATCGATCCGGTTGCCCTTGATGGCACTGCCCATATCCGATGCTGTCGCCAGGAAGGCCTGCTTCGGCAGTCCGGGATGGGTGTAGCCGGTAACAAGCACCTTCGTACCAAGCGGAATGACACTAGGATCAACAGCGATAGTCCCCAATTTAAGCGCATTGCCGAAATAATCGACGGCCCCCCATTTCCCATTCTCACTCGCTGCCGAGGAATAGGCGGATGCCTTCACCTGCAGCACCTTGGCATAATTGAATTCCTTGCCCCAGGCTTGAACGGTATTGGTAGCAGATTGTACGCTGAAGGCCGGGAGGTCCTGCGCCTCTGCGGCAGCGGGAGCAGCCTCGGCATTTGCCACTGCGACCGTCTTGGCCTGAACATCGCCGGGGATTGTGAACTTCAGTCCCGGATAGATGTTATTGGCCGGAATTTGCGGATTCGCATTCATAAGCTCTTCTACGCTGATGCCATAATGATTGGATAGAGTATAATAAGTAGTAGTCTCTCCAGCGATATGTACGCTGTCAGCTTGAACGGGAGCGGCCTGGAGCATGGCGCCGAGTCCCAGTGCAGCCGCCAGGGCTGTAATGGCTCTGAATCTGATGGTCATGAATAGCCTCCTTCATTAGTGGGCGCCGGGATCAGCTCAAGCATCCCTTCGGCGGCGCCAAGATAACGCTGGACCTATCATTGCTTGGGTTTCAGGTCTCTGTAACGCTAAATGCTGCGGTCTGTAAACTAACAGTTATGAATATATCACAAGTTTGTAACCTTTGGCTATGCTTTTGTTACCACTTGGAAATATTTTATGCATTTTCGGCTGTTTTTCCGACCATAAATATTACATAATGTTAATCATTCGGGAAGTCCCGAATGCGGGCAGACAGTTTTTTTGTGTTCAGCGCGAAAATTTAACACAGATTTAACATTTCTCCCCCGGGCAAATAGTAGAATAATAGAATATGAACACCACAACAGACATTGAAGCAAATTTGGAGGGTCCACGATCGTGAATGCAGATGAGAAAAAAAACAATCATATCAGTCCTGCAACAGCCTATCTTAACCGCGACCTGAGCTGGATTGAGTTCAACCGCCGGGTGCTTGGCGAGGCCCAGGACCCCGAGAACCCGCTGATGGAGCGGGCCAAATTCCTGGCTATCGTCTCCAGCAACCTGGATGAGTTCATCAGCGTCCGGGTTGCCGGCATTCAGGATCAGATCCGGGCAGGCTATACCAAAAAGGATTTCACCGGCTACACCCCCTCCGGCCTGTACAAGCGCCTGATCAAGCGTGTAGGCAAAATTGTCACCGACCAGTACCGCACTTTTAAGGATATTCAACGTAATCTCCACAAAGAGGGCATCGTGTTCGTCGATTATGAGGATCTGACCCCGGCCCAGGAGCAATCCATTGAAGAATATTACCGTGATATTATCTTTCCGGTTCTTACTCCGATGGCTGTTGACCAGAGCCGTCCGTTCCCGCTGGTGCACAGCCAATTCATCTACCTGGCGGTTGTACTGACGCGCAAGAACAGCCAGGAGGAGGAGCCTTATTTCGCCATTCTGCAGATTCCGTCCAATCTGCCGCGCTGCATTCCGCTGCCGCACCGGTCGAACAGCAAGAAGCGGCAGTTCGTCTTCATTGAAGATGTGATCCGCCATCATATCCGCACCCTGTTCAGCGGTTATGACCCTGTAGCGGTCAACGAATTCCGGCTGACGCGCAATTCCGACCTGACGATTGATGAAGAAGGCGCGGAGGATCTGCTGGAGGAGATTGAGAAGGAGCTGCGCAAGCGGCGGCGCGGAGTGCCTGCCCGGCTGGAGGTGCAGAAGGGCATTCACCCTTATGCGCTGGAGCAGCTTCAGGCTGAATTCGAGCTGGAGGATTTCGTATTTGAGATCGAGGGCCCGCTGGATCTCGGCTTCCTGCGGGGCTTTGTCGGCAGCCTGAAGGGCTTCAGCTATCTGCATTACGTTCCGGTTGAACCGATGTATCCGGCAGAGTTCGAGGAGAATGAGGATTTCTTCGAGGTGCTGAGCGAGCGTGATGTGCTGGTCTATCACCCTTATGAATCCTTTGATGCTATGACCGACTTCATTATCCAGGCCTCTGAGGATGAACAGGTCATGGCGATTAAGATGACCCTGTACCGGGTCAGCGGCAATTCCCCGCTGATCACCGCGCTCGCCCACGCTGCCGAATCCGGCAAGCAGGTTACGGTTGTCGTGGAGCTGAAGGCCCGCTTCGATGAAGAACGCAATATTGCCTGGGCGCGCAAGCTGGAGCAGGCGGGCTGCCATGTCGTCTATGGCCTGGTCGGCCTCAAAACCCATGCCAAGGTCACGCTGATTGTGCGCCAGGAAGGCCCGGAGCTGCGCCGGTATGTGCATGTGGGCACAGGGAATTACAATGACAGCACAGCCAAGGCTTACACGGACCTCAGCCTGTTCACGGCCAACCACGACATCGGCCTGGACGCCTCGGAGCTGTTCAACCAGATGACAGGCTATTCAGCCAATCACAACTGGAATTCCTTCATCGTAGCGCCGACCAATATGAGCCTCTCTCTGCAGAAGCTGATTCTCCGTGAAGCGGAGCATGCCGCTGCCGGAAGACCTGCGCGGATTATTGCTAAGATGAACTCGCTGTCCAACCAGGAGGTCATTGACTATCTGTACAGCGCAGCCCAGACCGGGGTATCCATAGACCTTATCGTCAGAGGCGTCTGCTGCCTGCGTCCCGGAATTGAAGGCCTCAGCGAGCGGATTACCGTCCGCAGCATTGTGGACCGCTTCCTGGAGCATTCGCGCATCTATTACTTCGAGAACGGCGGGAACCCGGAGGTCTACCTGTCGAGCGCCGACTGGATGACCCGCAACCTGACCCGGCGGATTGAGCTGATGTGCCCGGTGAAGGACAACGTGATCCGGGGGCAGATCGTCAAGATTCTGGAGCTGTCCCTGATGGACAATGTGAAGTCCAGCTTCCTGCAGCCCAACGGATATTATGAACGCGCAGACGACAAAAAGGCCCCGCTAAGGAGCCAGTTCGCCGCTATGGAGGTTACCCGCTGGAAGGGTAGCCGAGCTTTACCTTCACCGACCAAGCATTCCTGAACGCTTTGAGTGCATTCTCAATGTCCTCCAGGCCGATCAGCACCGCTCCGCCCTGCAGCTCCAGATCAAGCGTATGATTGTGCAGACGGGCCTTCAGACCGCTGACCACACCGATCTCGGTGCTGTCCAGGGCGATGCTTAACTGCACCAGTGTGCCCAGCTTATGAACCCACTCCTCGTCGGAAGCCAGCAAAATGTCCTTATGAATCTGGGACAATTTCTGCTTCCGGCTTTTGGTGCTGTACGAGGCAATGAAGGCGCTAAGAATAAGCTGCCGGTGCGTCAGCCCGCGGATCGGGGAATTCATCAGCCAGTAATGCGTATGCCGCTTGGACTGGTAATAGTTAATATTGGAGCCGGTCCGGTGCAGCATCACGGCGACATAGATCAGCTTCTCCTGCTCCGCCCGGTCCCCCTCCGGCCCGAATGCGCCCAGCAGGCTCCGCGCCAGCTTATGGATATGCTCCAGATGGCGCTTCGATGTGCGGATGTCAAAGCGGATAATGGTGTCCAGACTGTACTCCAGCGCACTGTCCCGCACCGGCTGCTCCGGGTTGAGCAGATCATGCAGCATCCCCTCACGCAGGCCCTCTCCGCTGATCAGTGCCTGGCTGGCCCCGATGTAATGGTAGACCGTATGAAAAATAATCAGCCCGGATACGATGATATCCGCCCGGCTCTTCGACAGTCCGTCCAGATCCTTGCGCTTCTCATACGGGGTCGCAGGTAGAACCTCCATAAACCGCTCGATGGTCTCCCCCTCCAGCACGTACCCATGAGAATTAGGCAGGGAATAATCCCGGCTCTTCTGGTCGAGCTTGCCCAGTGAACGCAGCGTACCGCCAAGCCCGTAGAGCGGCAGGCCTGTCCCCGTTGTCAGCCAGTCATGCTCCACCAGCCTGCCGGTTACGTACAGCTGCAGCTTGCGGATCTGCTCCGCGTTCCAGTTGCCGCTCTGGCTGAACATCAGATTGGTGTTGACCGCCCCGAACGGAAAGGAGATGCTGTGCTGATGCCGCCGCCCGCGGAACAGGGTAATCTCCGTACTGCCGCCCCCGATGTCAATGACGAAGCCATCCTGAACGTCGAACGCATTGATCACCCCGAGGAAGCCGAAATAAGCCTCCTGATGCCCGCTGACCACTTCGATCCGGACAGACGAAGCCTCGGACAGGTAGCTGATAATCTCCGCCGAGTTCGCGGCATTGCGGATGGCCGCGGTGGCCCCGGCGCGGATCTGCTCCACCCCGAATTCATCACATATCTGCTTGAACTGGCGGAGGACAGGGACTACCGTGTCCATATCCTTTTGTTCGAGTCTGCCTTCTTTCGTAATCTTCTCGCTCAGACGGGCAGAGTATTTGCATTCCTTGATGATTTTGTAGCCGCCGGCAGGTGTCGTATCATAGATTACCAGCCGGATGGAGTTGGAGCCAATATCGATAATGCCGATCCGGCGCAGATCCTCTCTCATCTCTGTGCACTCCTTTTCTAGTAGACTGATCATTTGTATACTATATCACCCATTCTGGGCTCAGCCAAAATAAAATAACCCCATAATGTGGGATTATGGAGCCAGAAAAGCAAAACACCCCCACAAAGTGAAGCTTTAGCGTAGGCGATGACTCAGGTACTTTGCGGGGACCCCAAAACAAACAGCCGCTGAAGCAGGCTTCAGCGGCTATTGCAGCGCAATCTTACAGCACCTTGCTCAGGAAATCACGGGTACGGGCATGCTTCGGATTGCCGAAAACCTCGGCAGGCGAGCCCTGCTCCACAATGACTCCGCCGTCCATGAACAGAATACGGTCGCCGACTTCACGGGCGAAGCCCATCTCGTGCGTCACAATGACCATGGTCATGCCGCCCAAGGCCAGCTGCTTCATGACCTCCAGCACCTCCCCGACCATCTCGGGATCGAGCGCCGAGGTCGGCTCATCGAACAGCATCACATGCGGCTGCATGGCCAGCGCCCGGGCAATCGCGATCCGCTGCTTCTGGCCGCCGGAGAGCTGAGCCGGATAGGCATCCCGCTTATCCTCCAGACCAACCGTACGCAGCAGCTCCAGCGCAATCTTCTCTGCTTCCGAGGACTGCTGCTTGCGTACCTTAATTGGAGCGAGCATGATGTTCTGCAGCACGGATTTGTGCGGGAACAGGTTGAACTGCTGGAATACCATACCCATTTTCTCACGGGTCACGTTAATATCATGCTTCTTCGCGGTAATGGATGCTCCCTCGAACTTGATCTCGCCGCCGGTGGGCTGCTCCAGCAGATTCAGGCAGCGCAGCAGGGTGCTTTTGCCCGATCCGCTGGGACCGATGACAACCACAACCTCGCCCTTGTGAATGTTCAGATCAATGCCCTTCAGAATCTCCAGCTTGCCGAAGCTCTTGCGCAGGTTCTTAACCTCGATCATCGGTATTCAGCCTCCGTTCCAATATGCCCAGCAGCTTCGATAAGGTGAAGGTCAGTACGAAATACATGACAGCAATCACCACCAGCGGACTGAGTCCTTCATAAGTAATCGTGGTGATCGTTCTGGCCTCAAACAGCAGATCGGCAACACCGATCATCGAAACGATGGACGACTCCTTGATAATCGTAATGAATTCGTTCCCGATTGCCGGGAGTACGTTCTTCAGCGCCTGCGGCAGAATGATGTAGCGCATGGTCATCCCCTGCTTCATGCCAAGCGAACGCGCCGCCTCCATCTGTCCGCGGTCCACCCCTTGAATCCCGGCGCGGAAGATCTCCGCCAGATAGGCCGAGCTGTTAATCGTAAGCGTGATTGCACCCGACTGGATCGGGGTCAGGGAGATGCCGAACTCCGGCAAGCCGTAATGGATCAGGAACAGCTGCACCAGCATCGGCGTCCCGCGTAAGAATTCCACCCAGGCGGTGGCGATGAAGCGCAGAATTCTCCACTTCGACATCCGCAGCAGCGAGATCACAATCCCCAGCACGAAGCCGAAGAATACCCCCATCACGGCAAGCAGCAGGGTATACTGCAGACCGGATAAGAAGAAATTACGGTATTCATAAGCGATATCAAATACACTCATTAACTACTACCCTCCTCTACTCAAAAAAATAGAAAACAGCGGATCACCGCCATTTTCCCAAAAAAGAAACCAGCTCCCGCAGTTGCCTGCGGGCCTGTGTCCATTCTGCTAACCGGTTGGTTCTGTGATGCCGCGTCTTATTTGCTCTCGGCCAGCTCGCTGGCTGCCGTTACGAACTCATCGATCTTGCCTTCGCTGTTCAGGCGGCTAAGCGTCTTATTCACTTGATCCAGCAGCTCGTTATTGCCCTTCTTCACGCCGATAACATAGCCGTCATCTTCCACTTCAGGCTTGGCATCGGTAATGACCAGGCCTTTGACGTTCTTGACGAAGGACTTGGCAACCGGCCCTTCCATAATAGAAGCGTCAACGCGGTTGGACTGCAGCTGCAGGACGATCTCGGAGATTTTGCTGAGGGAAGTGAGCTTTGCGCCTTCAATGCCCTTGGCGATATCTTCCTGGATCGAACCGGTCTGAATGCCGATCTTGGCCCCCTTCAGCGAGTCCATCGTTGCGAATTTGTCTTTGTCCGCTTCACGGACCACTACGGCCTGCTCAGCCTTGTAGTAAATCTCGGACAACCCGACGGCTTCCGCACGTTCCGGTGTCGGGCTAAGGCCCGAGATCACCATGTCAATCCGTCCGCTGGACAGCTCATTCAGCAGAGAGTCGAACGGAAGATCCTTGATCTCCAGCTCCTGGCCCAGATCAGCGGCGATCTCCTTGGCAATCTCAATGTCGAAGCCGACAATCGTATCCTGGCCGTCCACCATCTTGTGGAATTCATATGGCGGGAAATCCGCGCTTGTGCCCATGATCAGCTTCTTAGCTGCTGGCGCATTGGTGGCCGCGGCATCGCCGCTGGCAGCTGTGTTGTTCTTATCGTTATTGGAGCCGCATCCGGCCAGTAGTCCCGCTGCCAGCAGCAGCCCCATCGAAAGTTTAGCCCATTTGTTCATTAGTTTCTTTCTCTCCTGTTCATATTATGTTCTGTTTCTGTTCGTCCCTTTGACCGACTTATTATAAATCACATCGTATGAATATGCAAAGACGAATTTGTGACAAATCCTGTTAATGCCAAACCTCCTTTTGCACATCCTATGAAAAGAGGTATATAATACTATCTACTATAGATTATCCCCATATCCCGCCGGAACCATCCACAGATTGCCTATAGCGGAATTCCGCAAAATCACCCAACTTACAGGAGGTGCTGTCATGCTGCTGGAAGCGATGTACCATGTTCCCCGTGACAAATGGGCTTACGCCTACGATGCCCAGACGATCCATCTGCGGGTGCGCACCAAGCGTGATGATGTGGACTATGTTGTTGCCCTCACCGGCGACAAATATGATTGGCAGCATACCGCTTATGACATTGTTATGGAAAAGGCTGCCTCCGACGATAAATTCGACTACTGGGAAGCGGCAGTCCGGCCGAAATACAAGCGCCTCAGCTATACTTTCCGGGTCAGCAAGGGAATGGAAACCGTGTATCTGCTGGATAACGGCATCCGCTCCGAGTGTCCGCTCCCGCCCAATCATTACTACGAATTCCCTTACATCCACGGAATTGACCTGTTCAAGGTCCCGGCCTGGGCCAAGGAAGCGGTATTCTACCAGATTATGACCGAGCGGTTCGCGAATGGCGACTCCTCGCTCAACCCTGAAGGTACTGAGCCCTGGGGCGGAGTGCCGAAGCTGGATAATTTCTTCGGAGGCGATCTTCAGGGGGTGCTGGACCATCTGGAGGATCTGCAAGACCTCGGCATCAACGCGATCTACTTCACTCCCCTGTTCGTCTCCCCCTCCAACCATAAATATGACATCGTGGATTACAAAAGAGTCGACCCGCATTTCGGCGATAATGATCTGCTCAAAAAGGTCGTCGAGGAATGCCACAGACGCGGTATCCGCGTCATGCTGGACGCCGTTTTCAACCATTGCAGCGATCAATTCCCTCCGTTTCAGGATGTGCTGGAGAAGGGCGAATACTCGGTCTACCGCGACTGGTTCCACATGAATTCGTCATATCCGGCCGGGGTGGTTGACGGCATTCCCACTTATGATACGTTCGGCTTCTATGGAAATATGCCAAAATTTAACACTGCCAACCATGAAGTCAAGTCCTATTTGCTGGAGGTGGCCGAATACTGGATTAAGGAGATCAAGGTGGACGGCTGGCGGCTGGATGTGGCCAATGAGGTGGATCATCACTTCTGGCGCGATTTCCGCAAGGTGGTCAAGGCGGCGAACCCGGATGCGTACATCGTCGGAGAGGTGTGGAGCGACTCCCTGACCTGGCTGCTCGGCGATCAGTTCGATTCGGTGATGAACTACCCGTTCTCGGGAACGGTGCTGGAATTCTTCAACGGCGGAATGGACGGCATCACCTTCGGCCAGCGGATCGGCGGCCTGCTTATGCGGTATCCGCAGCAGACAAATGAGGTGGTCTTCAATCTGCTCGGCAGCCACGACACACCGCGCCTGCTGACCGTACTGGGGGAAGACAAGCGAAAATTGAAGCTGGCCGTAGTCTTCCTGTTCACCTTCATGGGCACCCCCTGCATCTATTACGGGGATGAGATCGGCCTGACCGGCCATGAGGACCCGGACTGCCGCAAATGCATGGAATGGGATGAAGCGAAGCAGGACCGCGAGCTGTATGACTTTTACCGGATGATGATTGCGCTGCGTAAGGATCATAATGCGCTGCGGGAAGGCCGCTTCCGCATTCTCCGGGCCTGTGAGAACGACCCTTGCATCGTATATGAACGTGCGGATGAGCGGATTCACTTCACCGTCTGGATGAATAATTCGCCGCAACCCTGCACGCTCAGCCACCCGATGGAGACCAGCGACTGGCTGGATGCGCTGACCGGTGAAGCGGTCATCCCTGAACAGGGAATGATGAACGTTGCGCTGGAGCCTTACGGTTACCGGATTCTATACCGTCATATTGTAGAGGAGAGAGCTTATGAAGGAACGGGAACAGAGAATTGAACAATACTTCAACTCCTGGATTAACAAGGAAATTTCCACTCTAAGAACCATCTTCGCCCCAGACATTCTATACTCCGAAAGCTATGGACCTGAATATCACGGCATAGCCATCGTGGAGCAGTGGTTTAAGGATTGGACTTCACGGGGTACGGTACTGCAATGGACGATCAAGCAATTCATCCATCAGGGCAATATGACAGTGGTCGAATGGTACTTCAAGTACGAGCATGATGGGACGGCCGATGCTTTTGACGGTGTATCCCTGATCGAATTCAATGCGGAGAACCTGATTGTTAGTCTAAAAGAATTTCAGTCGAAGCTCCCGCATTACTATCCCTATACTTGACGTTACTTTCACAATATACAGCAAACAGGCATTCCACCCATCATCAGATCGGGGAATGCCTGTTTCGTATGCAGCGTTACTCTGCGGCGTTAGCTGTAATTTTGTTGTAAATGTCGATATACTGCTGTGCGGATACATTCCAGCTGTAGTCGCCGGAGAAAGCGTTTTTGGTTACTTTTTTCCAGTGCTCCGGCTTGTGGTAGAACGATACGGCGCGGCGGAGCGTATGCATCATATCATGGGCGTTGTAGTCCTTGAACGTGAAGCCGTTGCCCTCGCCGGTAAATTCGTTATAGGCCTTAACGGTATCGTTCAGCCCGCCGGTCTCCCGGACCACCGGAATGCTGCCGTAACGCAGCGCCAATAGCTGGCTGATGCCGCAGGGCTCGAACTTGGACGGCATCAGGAAGATGTCGCTTGCGGCGTAGATTTTGCGGGATAAGGCATCATTGAACAGAATCTGCGAGCTCAGCTTAGTCGGGTAACGCCATTGCGCCTCACGGAACCAGCGCTCGTAAGTCTCATCCCCGGTGCCGAGCAGGACAAACTGAATGTCATCGTAATACAGGATTTCGTCCAACACGCGGGTGAGCAGATCCAGCCCTTTGGAGTCGACCAGCCGTGTAACCATAGCTACCATTGGAACGTAAGGTGCCACCGGCAGACCAAGCTCCTGCTGAAGACCCAGCTTGTTCTCGGCTTTTTTGGCCAGATTGGAGCGGTACTTGGTGAAAATAGACGGGTCATTCGACGGATTATAGCTCTTGGTGTCAATTCCGTTCACAATGCCGCTCAGCGACTCTGAGCGTGAAGCCAGCAGCCCATCCAGGCCATAGCCGTAATACGGGGTGCGGATCTCGTCGGCATAGGTCGGGCTGACGGTTGTCACATGGTCACTGTAGACAATCCCGCCCTTCATGTAATTGATGTTGCCATAATACTCGACGCCAAGGAAATAGCTGTCGTCCAGACCGAGCAGCTCACCAAGCACCTCATACGGGAAGACGCCCTGATACAGGAGATTATGTATCGTGAACACCGTACGCATCTCACTGTAGAACGGATTATGGCGGTAATGCGCCTGCAGCAGGAGCGGAATGACCGCCGCGTGCCAGTCATGGCAATGCACCACATCCGGCTGGAACGAAATCGCCGGCAGGCATTCCAGTACCGCCCGGTTGAAGAAGGCGAACCGTTCGCCGTCATCCATATAGCCGTAAATGCCGTCACGCCCGAAGTAATATTCATTATCGATGAAGTATACCGGTATGCCGTCGAGTACGATGCGTTCAATTCCGCAATACTGGTTGCGCCAGCCTACCGGCACCTCCGTCACAGCGATATGCTCCATCTGGGATACATACTTTTCTTTGATTCCCTTGTACTTGGGCAGAATGACCCGGACATCGACTCCGGCGGCTTTGAGCGCCTTCGGCAGTGCGCCGATGACATCCGCCAGCCCGCCTGTTTTGATGAACGGATCGCCCTCCGCTGCGGCAAACAAGACTTTCATACCGTTGTCCCCCTTCAATAAATAATTGATTTATTTCACGGACTTGCGTCCCGACTTCTTAAGCACTATGAAGCCAAGCGGCGGCAGGGTGAGCTCCACGCTGTTCTCCTGGTTATGCCACGGTGTCTTTGTGCTCTTAACCGGTCCGTTATGGATACCTGAGCCGCCGTACTCCACGCTCTCTGAGCTGAACAGCTCCTCGTATGTGCCCGGGCGCGGCACACCGATCCGGTAGTCCCGGCGCTCCACCGGCTGGAAGTTAATTAGGATGAGCAGCGTATCGACCGGCCGCTTCCCGCGGCGGATATAGGATACCACACTCTGGCCGCTGTCATCGGCATCAATCCACTGGTAGCCCTCCATGTCATGATCCAGCTCCCACAGGGCTTTCTCACTGAGGTACAGCTTGTTGAGCGCAGCCGTATAGGCCAGCATCCGCCGGTGGCTCTCATAATCCAGCAGCAGCCAGTCCAGCTGCTCCTGATCCTTCCACTCGATGAATTGCCCGAACTCTCCTCCCATGAACAGCAGCTTTTTACCCGGATGACTGATCTGGTACCCGAGCAGCACCCGCAGACCGGCAAATTTCTGCTCGTAGGACCCCGGCATTTTGTCAAGCAGGGACTTCTTACCGTGAACGACCTCATCATGGGACAGCGGCAGCGTATAATTCTCGGAATAGGCATAGCAGATCGGGAAGGTCAACAGATTATGATGGTAAGGGCGTGCCCCGAAATCATGTTCTATGTAGCCCAAGGTGTCATTCATCCAGCCCATATTCCATTTGTAATTGAAGCCCAGGCCCCCTTCATGCACCGGTGCGGTTACGCCCGGCCAGGCGCTGGATTCCTCAGCCATCATCAGCGCTCTAGGATAATACTGGAAGACTGTCTGGTTGAGCTGCTGAATGAAGCGGATGGCTTCCAGATTCTCCAGCCCGCCGTTCTTATTGGTTCTGAACTGGTGATGCTCCTTCTCGAAATCCAGCCGCAGCATACTGGTCACCGCATCGACCCTCATGCCGTCGATATGGAATTTCTCGAACCAGAACAGAGCGTTGGAGATCAGAAACGATGAAATCTCCGGCTTACTGAAATCGAACGACAACGTGCCCCAGCCCGGCTTCTCGGCCAGCATCGGGTCGGCATACTCATACAGCGGCGAGCCGTCGAACATTCGGAGGCCGTGGGCATCCTTGGCGAAATGGGCCGGTACCCAATCAAGAATCACACCGATGCCGGCCTGATGAAGCTGGTCGATCAGGTACATCAGCTCCTTCGGCTCCCCGAAGCGGCTGGTTGCCGCATAATAGCCTGTTCCCTGGTATCCCCAGGACAGATCGTAAGGATGCTCCGCGAGCGGCATGAACTCCACATGGGTATAGTTCATTTCAGTCAGATAAGGGATCAGCAGGCTGCTTATTTCTCTATAGGTATAGAGTTCGCCGTCTTCCTTCTGCCGCCAGGTGCCCAGGTGCATCTCATAGATGTTAACCGGGGACTGGTACGGCCCTCTGCTCTTGCGGCGCCACGCCGCGTCTCCCCACCGGTATCCATCGAGATCCGCTACAACGGATGCGGTGGCCGGACGTACTTCTGCCTGAAAGGCATAGGGGTCTGCTTTGAGGAAGCTTGTACCATCTGCCCCTATAATCCTGTATTTGTAAAAAGTTCCCGGCTGAATGCCCGGAAAAAAACGACTCCAAATTCCCGAATCGGGTATCTTATATAACGTGTCAAGATCCGTTGTTCCATCCCAGCTGTTATGATCACCAGCCAGTCCTACATATGCCGCATGAGGAGCCCACACGGTAAAGCGAACGCCCTCCTGCCCTTCCTGGACGGCAATATGCGCGCCAAGCATCGTATAGCTGCGATAATTCGTGCCCTCATGGAACAGATAAATATCTTCAGCGGACGGGAGGTTAATTGTTTTTGCAGATTCGGCCAAATCATCACCACCTTAGGATATAGGATGCACCTATTACATTACCCGAATCCGGGGCGTTTGAAAATGATTTTGAGAACAAAATGGGCAGTTTCAAAATAAAGAAAATGATTATGTAATTTTTTCAGATATACAGCAATATAATTCCCCTATGTCGTTTCAAGCGCCCGCCTAGCGTGTATATTACAAGCATTGACAAAAAAATGGGAGGGATAACAAATGAGTAAGAAAGAATGTATTGCTATGCTCCTGGCAGGAGGCGAAGGCCGCAGACTGGCCCCCCTCACTTCCAGCATGGCTAAGCCTGCAGTCCCTTTCGGCGGACAGTACAGAATTATTGATTTTCCCCTGAGCAATTGTGTGAATTCCAAGATCGATACGATCGGTGTATTGACCCAGTATGAAGCAGAATCCCTGCATCAGCATATCGGTGAAGGCGAGCCGTGGGGCCTGCATAGCCGCAGTGATCGGGGTGTGAAGCTGCTTCCTTCAGGAGTGGACGGCAGAGACAGTTATACAGGAACCGCAGATGCGATCTATAAGAATATTGAATATATTGACAGTCAGAATCCGGAGCATGTGCTCATTCTCTCCGGCGATCATATTTATCATATGGACTACCGCAAAATGCTCGATTACCACATCGGCAAATCAGCGAAAGCCACGATCTCCGTCATGGAGGTCCCTTGGGACGAAGCGAGCCGCTTCGGCGTGATGAACGTGGATGCTGATTTCAAAATTTCCGAATTCGCCGAGAAGCCTAAGGTACCGCAAAGCAACCTGGCTTCCATGGGCATCTATCTGTTCGAGTGGGCGTACCTCAAAGACCATTTGCTGCGCGATGCTGCGAACCCCGAGTCCGCTCATGACTTCGGCAAGGATGTTATTCCTTCCATGCTGGATGCGAATGACGAGCTGTTCGCTTACCGCTTCGAAGGCTACTGGAGAGATGTCGGCACCGTTGACAGCTTATGGGAAGCCCATATGGATCTGCTGCAGGTCGAAGACGGCTTCAAGCTCGACAACTCCCGCTGGCCGATGTACAGCCGGGCTCCGCGCACGAAGCTGGCTGCCATCCGGCCCCGGGTTCAGACCCCTCCGGATGATTGCCTGATCCATGAGACCTGCGCACTTGAAGGCAGCCTGCAGCGCTCCGTCATCTTCGGCAGCGTTGAGGTCGGCAGACAGAGCCGGATCAAGCAGAGCGTGGTAATGCCGGGTGCGCGCATCGGGCGCGGCGTGCTGATTGAGAATGCGATTATCGGTGAAGGTGCGGTCATCAAGGACGGCGCGGTCATTAAAGGCAGTGCAGACAACATCGTAGTTGTCGGCCCGCATGAGATCGTAGCTGCCAAGCCGCTGATCCGTACCCAGCCTTCCCGGCTGCTTCAGGAGGTCTATGAGAAGACCGGCCGCCTGCGGGCAGAAGGAATGCCTTCCTGACCGAACGGACTATAGCGTTAAAGGATAAGTTATCGTGTGCAACATATAAATTCTATATTTTAAAAAAGGGATACAGCCTCGTCCATCCGGACTGTGCTGTATCCCTTTTGTCTATTTCGGAAGCTGGTTAAGCCTTCGTCTCCGGCGAATCGTCCAGCGGAAGAATGACCGTAACCTGCGTCCCTTTGCCCAGCTCACTGTCCAACTCCAGCTTGCCGTGATGCAGCTCGACAATCTGCTGGGAGATAGCCAGTCCCAGCCCGGTACCGCCATTAAGCGAATCCACCTGGAAGAAGCGGTCCCGTACTCTGGAGAGATGGTCTGGACTAATCCCGATGCCGCTGTCACGGACAACCACCGCCATCTCGGTATCCGACAGGCGCTCTGCGAGCAGAACAATACTGGAATCCTCCGGCGAGAACTTCACAGCATTATCCACCAGGTTGAGGAATACCTGCTTCAGGCGGTTCGCATCTCCCTTAGTGAATAGGGTCTCCTCACATTCCAGCAGCAGACGAATCCGCTTCTTCTCGGCCTTGGCCCAGATATTCAGCAGGGTCTCCTGGAGCAGCACCTTAATATCTACGCGCCCCAAGGAGAGCTTCATTTCGTTCTGCTGCAGCTTGGAGAAGTCGAGAATCTCCTCCACCAGTCCGATCAGCCGGTCGCTCTCCCTCGAGATAATGCCCACACCGAGCTTCGTCTCCTCAGGATCATAGCCCCCGGAGACCAGCGTCTCACTCCATCCCTTAATGCTGGTCAGCGGGGTGCGCAGCTCATGGGAGATTGAGGAGATGAAATCATCCTTGATCTGGTTGCTGCGGACAATCTCCTCTGCCATATAGTTCAGCGTAGAGGCCAGCTCCCCGATCTCGTATTTGTAATTCCCTTTGATACGGGTCGTGAACTTGCCCCTGGCCATCTGGGCCGATACTGCCGTAATAATGTTCAGCGGCCGCACAATAGAATTGGCAAGCCCGAAGCTGAGCACGAGCACAATGGACAATACCGCCACCATGATGCCGATGGATACCAGTGTCAGATTAACCAGATCGGCATTAATTCCCTCCATGGAGGTCACATACCGCAGAATATACGTATCATGAGCGTTAATCTGCACCATTTTGGAGACGGCCATCACGCTCTCATTGGTGCCGGCCTGGCGGCCAACCCAGCGCCCGATACTGCCGCCGACAGCCTCGGGAACATCACTTGTCGTAATCGTCCGGTCCGGCTGGAAGCCGGTGGAACTGGTTAGAATGTCTCCCTTGAGGGTCAGAATCTCAAGCTCGGTATTTTCCAGATTGAAGTACTTCAGCATTCCCTGCAGTTGGTTCCCCGACGGCTCATTCGAGAACTTCGCAAAGTTCTCGGCCACACTGATATAGGTTGTTATCTTGCTGTAGATGCTGTCATAATAATACGTGCGGATCGCCAGCAAAATAATCGTCTCAACGAGGAGAAGCGCCACAAAGACTACGAGAATATAGTGCAGTACAATCTGTCTGCGCATCCCCTTCTTGATCATTGGGCTTGGCCCTTCCATTTATATCCGTGACCCCATACGGTCTGCAGGTATTCCGGCTCGGACGGATTATTCTCGATCTTCTGGCGCAGGCGGCGGATATTCACATCAACAATCTTGGGATCGCCCATATATTCCTTGCCCCACACATGGTCGAGCAGCGAGTCACGGCTGAGCGGCGTATTCTCCTTCTCCAGGAAGAACTGCACCAGCGAGAACTCCGTGGGCGTCAGCTCAATCGCCTCCCCGCTCCGCTTGAATTGCTTGGAGATCAGATCCAGCGTGAACGGTCCCGAATGGAAGGATACCTTGGCCGCCTGCTCGCGGTGAACATTCACCCGGCGCAGCAGCGACTGGATCCGGGCAATCAGCTCGGTTGGGCTGAACGGCTTGCTGACATGATCATCCGCTCCTACCGACAGGGCATAGACCTTATCCTGCTCCTGAACCTTGGCCGTGAGGAAAATAATCCCCAGCCGCTCATTGGTCTCGCGGATGCGTCTGCACACTTCAAAGCCGTCGATGCCGGGAACCATGACGTCCAGCAGGGCGATATCAATATCATGGATGGTTGTCAGCTTATGCAGCGCCTCATTGCCGTCTGCCGCCTCCAGCACTTCAAAACCGTTGCGTTTGAGATTAATGACAATAAAACTGCGGATGGATTCTTCATCCTCCAGTATCAGTACCTTACTCATCGATTCCCTTCCTTTCAATAGAGGATTTGATTCGTCCATCCTCTTCTGCGATGGTATTCTGTTCCAGTTCCCCCCGGTATCCGATCATCTTGTCCAAATCACGGCCGAGCAGCTTCCAGCCGGAATTCTTCACCCGGTCCCACTCCGCTGCTGAGAAGAACGAGACCTCGGCAACGGTCTCCCCGGTATCCGACATAATAAACTTGAGCGATTTATTCAGCACGGACTTGGTGTCTACAGTTACGCGCTGCTGCCATTCGGGAGCAAAATTAATGGTGAACCGGTCCAGCGGATCATTATACAGTTGGGTGCTGAAGGTCAGCCCCTCTTTGCCGTCCCATTTATAATAAGAGTTGAAGTAAGGAATCGTCTCAGGGTCGAAATACTCCCAGCCTTTGGGCGGAACCAGCAGGCCAATCTCGATAATGCCGTCCTGATCGATATCCTCGCTGACAATTTTCCGGTCTTTGAACGTCCGGTCATTCCCCGAAACGGCAACGCGCAGCTTGTTATTCTCCATTACCACAAGGGTAGTATAGGCGGAATGGGAGTCAACTGCAGAATCCAAGACTATACCTTCTTTGTTCGCAGCTACTTTTCCTGAGACAATATTGTAATAACTGCTGAAATACGGGTCCAGATTATCAAGCTCATCCAGCACCTTGAAGCTGTCCTTATACTGGTAAGTAGTTAAGGTTGCGAATTCATTGCGTCTAAAGTAAACAAGGGTTATATCCGGAATCCCGTCCTCGTTTAGATCATCGATGATGTATTCTGTGTACGGCTTGGTCAGAATCTCCTCCAGTGCCCCGCCGGAATAGCTGTAGACCACCATGCCCTTCTCTTCGCCGCGGGAGTAACCGGCCACAATATTCAGCTTGCCGTCGCCTGTCACATCCTTCAGCTCGACAGAATCCAGATTCATGCCGTCACCGTCGAAGACGAGCTTCTTCACCCAGGCATCCTTCTGCTTCTCCAGGATCATGCCGTGGATAACCACAGCCTCGTTCTCCGTCCTATAGAAGACCAGAGTCTCCATGATGCCGTCCTTGTCCAGATCCTCTGTAAAAATCGAGCTGTCATCATCATTGGTCGGACGGATCAGCGTGCCATCCATCGCCTTCAGCGAGGAATTGATCGCTGCCATCAGCGATGCCTTGTCGGCGGGCAGCTGCGGCACCCTCATCTGGGAGACCGGATCACTGAGGAAGGTACAGCCCGACAGGGCCAGCAGCGACAGAACGGCAACAGCCAATCCTCCGAGTAACCGTATATTAAGCTTCATGAACCTCTCCTTACTGAACGCCCGGCCCGGTTCACAGGTGCAGCCGCTCCTGCGAGGTCAGGCGGCGTCCCTTGACATCATGCTTGATTCTTCCATCCTCCAGTACCCACAGCCTAGTGGCGAACCGTTCGGCCAGCTCGATCGGCAGCACGGTCAGAACGATCAGGCCGGTCTCCTTGCATAATCCACGCAGGGTCTCCAGCACGTTCTCCGCACTCTTCGGGTCCAGGCCGGTGACCGGCTCATCGGCGAGAATGACCTTCGCGCCGTGAACGAGCGCGCGGGCAATCGCCACCCGCTGGCGCTCGCCGCCGCTGAGCTGGCCGGCCTTCAGCTTCGCCTTGTCCAGCAGGCCGAGCAGCTCCAGCTGGTCCATGGCGCCCATATAATCATCGGAGCGGACCATGCCCGTAACCATCCGCCACAGCGGTGTCTGTGCCGCTTGTCCGATCAGCACATTCTTCAGTGCGGTCCGGTTCGGATTCAGCTCCGCGTTCTGCTCCAGATAGGCCCATTCCCGGCTGATCTTGCGTTTGCCGGTGAAGGGGCTCTTCATAATATCGCTGCCGTCTACCCGGAAGTTCCCCCGGTCCCACTTCTCCCGCAGGGCCAGGCACTTCAGAAGTGTCGATTTGCCGCTTCCGCTCGCTCCGAGCAGGGCCACAAATTCCCCGGGCTCCAATTGAAAACTGATATCCTGTAATACCGGTGCTTTATCTTCCCCGACCGCTTTGGCCAAATGTTCAACTGTAATCATAGGTCAGCCTCTCCTGTCTTCGACTATACTCTATAGTGTACTCTGAAAGCGGGATCAAATTCCATGCGAGCACTCGTTCTTATCTTACCTCAAATCGTCTTCCGTGGCGAGAATAATAACCCGGCCAGTCCGAACAGAATATACAGACCGCCCATTACGGCAAAGACACTTCCGCCCCAGCCGAACTGCAGCAGCAGGCCGCCGATGCCAGGGCCCGCAATACTGCCAAGGCTATAATGGAAAGAAGACACAACATTGGCTGCGGGCAGCAGGTTGCGCGGCAGGATATCAGCGGCATAGCTCAGGCCAAGCGAGAAAAACGAGCCGACCAGTCCCCCGGACACCATCAGCAGCACCAGCGTCAGCCAGAAATGGCCGCCCGCCAGCGGCAGCAGCACGAAGGCCAGGCCGCCGCCTGTCCCAGCGCTGATCAGGATGGCCTTGCGGCCGTAGCGGTCGCTCCAGATGCCGAGCGGCAGCTGGAGCAATAGACCCCCGATGCCCGCGAACGGCAGCAGCGCGGCAATCTGGTCGGCGCTGAAGCCGGTGCGCAGACCATACACCGGGAAGCTGCTGTTGAGGCTGGCTTCCATATAGCCGTACAGCAGCGCCGGAATCAGCGCATACCAGGCAAGCCGGTAGCTGCGGGCGAACCGGCTCGCCTGCCCTTCGCTGTGGTCCATCGCTTCCGGGCGGGAATCCGGCAGCTTCCAGCCGACCAGGAGCAGCGCCAGCACGAACAGCAGCGCGGTGATCAGGAACGGGGCGGCCTGTCCGAACCGCAGCAGGCTGATGCCCAGCGGCCCCAGGCTGAAGCCGAGGCCATAGGACATCCCGTAGAGCGAGAGATTCCGCCCCCGGTGCTCCGCCGGTGTCATCAGCAGCACCCAGAGCTGGGCGGCGTAGTTCACGGCAGAGTCGCCGATGCCGACCAAGAGGCGCAGCACGAACCAGATTTTGACGCCGGGCAGCAGCGGGAACAGCACCAGAGAGGCCAGCACCAGCGCGAGGCCTGCGGCCATCAGCTTCTTGAAGCCGATAGCGCCCAGCACCCGTTCGGCAACCAGGGTCATGGCGAAGGAGCCTACATAGAGCGCGGCTGCATTCAGCCCGTTCAGCGAAGAGGAGATTCCCTGCTGCTCCAGCAGAATCGACAGGACCGGCAGCAGCATTCCCTGGCTCAGTCCGGCGAGAATAATGACAGTAATTAAGATTAGATAGTTCGTTCTGCCGCTGTCCTTCAGCGGCCTAGTACTTGTAAGTGGCACGAATACATCCTCCTGTGTACAGCTGCGGTGAACAGAATCCTTACGTCCATAGGCAAACACGGAACATTATAGTGGACAACCTTCTTCAAAACAAGAGATAATATATAGAAGTGACTGATTGATGGAGGTGACCGGCCTGATGAAATATGAACTCGAAATTGATGTTTCCCCTGTATATGAACTGCTCGACAGCTTCATGTTATATGTGACCAAGAAATGGACCTCCAACCTGGAGATCGGCACCGACTGGATCCGGGAGGTGGACGGCCGCTTCACCCCGCAGCAGCTGGCTGCATTAAGGCAGGCGGCCGAATGGCCTTTTGACGATTACGATGTGCTCTATGCCTGGGCCTACAGCCGGGGGGAAGCGTCCAAGGTGACACAGTTCCTGAATGAGCTGGAAGTCTCCTCCCTGGAGGAATGCCTGGCGCGGACCGAGCCTTTTTTCCATAACTTCTCTGCTGAAGAATGCGCCCGGATTAAGCACGGATATACACCGCTGCTGCGGTTATGGTATGAGCACTATTTCCGCCATGTGGAGCATACTATTCTGCCGCTACTGATCGAAGACGCCTCGGAGAAAAAGATACTGGAGAGCAAAATGGACATGGTCCCGCTGATTGAATATGCCTCTGGAGGCATTGTCATCGAGGACATTCCGGAACTTAAAACCATTGTCCTGCTGCCGACGGTCCATAACCGTCCGATCAATACCTACTGCTTCTACAAGCATATGATGCTGGTACAATATCCGGTGGATGTCCCCTCAGAGAATGAGGAAGAGCCGCCGATGGTACTGCTCCGCCTGACCCAGGCGCTCTCTGACCCGACCCGGCTGAAGCTGCTGCGCTTCGTGGCGGGCGAGCCGAAGTCGCTGTGGGACATGCAGTCTGAGCTGAACCAGTCCCGGGAGATGCTGATGCACCATCTGCTCAGTCTGCGCGTCGCAGGGCTGCTGCGGGTGCATCTGCGCGGTGAAGGCACCGAACGCTACAGCATCCGGCCGGACGGGGCCTCCGAGCTCCAGATGTTCCTGGAGTCCTACATCCGCATCTAACGACTAACTATAGGAGTGAGCCTCATGAAATACTTGCCGCAACAAATCATCTTCGATCTGGACGACACACTGGTGCACTGCAATAAATATTTCGATCTCATTCTGGGGCGCTATTTCGAGCTTATGAACGGCTGGTTCAGCGCTTACGGCCCCTCGATGAGTGAATTCCGCAGCAAGCAGGTTGAAATCGACGTGGAGACCGTCAGCACCAGCGGGCTGGCCAGTGATAATTTCCCGAAATCCCTGATTGCTACCTACCGCTACTTCTGCGGCAAATATAACCGTAAGCCTGACGCTCTTGAAGAGCAGCAGCTGATGAAGCTGGGCATGAGCGTGTATGACCAGGAGGTCGAAGCCTATCCCGGGATGGTCGAGACGCTCGATACACTGAAGCAGGACGGGCATTCCCTCTACCTGTATACCGGCGGCGATGACGCCATCCAGCAGCGCAAAATCGCCCAGATGAAGCTGGACGAATACTTCGATGACCGGATCTATATCCGCCAGCACAAAAATGTGGAATCTCTGGAGCAGATTCTGAATACTTACCATTTCGACCGGAGCATCACCTGGATGATCGGCAACTCCCTGCGGACCGATGTGCTTCCCGCCCTGACGGCCGGCATCAACAGCATCTATCTGAAGCAGCAGAACGAATGGCTCTACAATCTGGTTGAGCTTCAGCGCGAAATGCAGCAGTCGGTCATGACCATCTCCGCCATTAACGAGGTTCCTCCGGTCATCCGCATGGCCGCCCTGCGCGAGCATCACGGCTGAGCAGCCGGAGCAGTGTTGTTACAAATGGCATAGGCAGCCTGCCGCGGTATGTTTATACTATTGGAGTAGATTTCCATATCGCGCAGGAGGCTCCTTCATGAACAAACCCAAGCAATCCGGAAATACCAAGGGGAACGGGCGGCTGCTCCCTATGCTGCTTGCCGTCATTGTTGTACTGCTGACCCTGATTCTGGTCTTCGTTCTGACCGGCAGCAAGTCCTCAGGCACGGCTGAGCTGGACAACCTTCCGAATTACACCGATGTGAAAGGCAAGATTGTAGTGGACGGGCTGAAATACGAGAAGCAGCCGCGTCTGGGCAGCGATGAGGCCAAGGTGAAGGTGATTGAATTCGCCGATTTCAAATGCCCGGCCTGCAAAAACTGGACAGACACCTATCTGGATACCTTCATTAAGGATTATGTAGACACCGGCAGAGCCCAGCTCTATTTCATGAATTTCGCCTTCATTGACCGGGATTCCTATCTCGCGGCCAGTGCCGGAGAAGCTATCTACAGACAGAGCAACGAGAAGTTCTGGGAATACCTGCACAAGCTCTACGCCAATCAGGGCGATGAGAGCAAGATCTGGGCCACCCAGAAGTTCATCCTCGGATTCGTGAAGGACAATATTGACGGCATTGACTACGAACAATTCAAGCAGGATCTGAAGAATCACACATATATGTACGATGTTAAGGAAGACTTCAAGATCGCCGGCGCCTACGGCGTGAACGGTACACCGAAGTTCATGGTGAACGGCGTGCTGCTGCCGGATTCCTCATATGAGGGACTAAGCGCCGCAATTGAAGCAGCCTTAAGCGCTGCACCATGATTGGACGAAGCGCCCCGCCGGGAAGAACCTGGCGGGGCGCTTCGTTATGTTACTCCACTGCGAGCTGGCCGGTGTCCGGGTTCTCCAGCACCAGCTTGCCTTCATACGGCTCGCCGTCCGCCCCGGTCAGCTTCAGCTTGCCGGTCCGGCCCTTCTCAATCAGGGCCTTCACCTGGGAATCGGTAAGCGTCCGGCCGTGGTTCTCCTTCCAGATAACGAAGGCGCAACCCTCCTTATAATGGGAGCAGCCGTAGCCCTTGCGGCCCATGAAGATCATGCCGCCGCAGCCCGGGCGCGGGCAGCTGCCGATGATCTTCGGCCCATCCGATGCGGCCGGTGCACTGCGCTTGCGTGAAGCTGCCCGCTTATCGGCGGCGGCCTGGCGCTCGCCCGTCTTGCGCGGTGCAGCCGCCGCGCTCCGTCCCTTGCCCCCGCTGCCCTTCGCCGGGGTGTCCCCCTCGAAGGAGGTTTTGGCTGCCCGTGACTGGACGCGGACCTTATCCACAATCATGGAGGCGAACCGCTTCACGTTCTCCATGAACTGGCCGTCCGCTGCAGTGCCGCGCGCGATTTCGTTCAGGCGGCGCTCCCACTGCCCGGTCATCTCCGGGGAGGTCAGCAGCTCCACACCGGCTCCGCGGATCAGCTCAATCGCCGTCCGGCCCTTTTGGGTGATGGCGATTTTTTTACCCTGCATCTCCACATAGCCGACATTCTTCAGCCGCTCAATCGTGGCCGCACGTGTCGCCGGAGTGCCCAGCCCCGAGTCCTTCATGGCATCGCGCAGCTCCTCATCCTCAATCTGCTTGCCCGCGCTCTCCATCGCCTTCAGCAGGGTTCCTTCCGTATAATGCTTAGGAGGCTGGGTATCCTTCTCCTTCACGACGGCATCGCTGCAGAGAACATCACCGCCGGCATCAATCGAGAACGGCTCATTGACCTCCAGCTCCTCTTCTTCCTCGTCCTCCTTGCCCTTGCCTTTGGCCTTGGGCTTGTCCTTCTTCTGGTCCGCGTAGATTACCTTCCAGCCGAGGCTGAGCAGCTCCTTGACGGTTGTCTTGAACTTCTCCTCCTCCACCTCGGTAATTACCGTATGTACCTTGTATTCGGCAGCTGGATAGAACTGGGCGAGGAAGCGGCGGACGATCAGGTCAAACAGCTTGGCTTCGTCTGTGCTCAGCCCGTTCGCTTTGCGCCCTGTCGGCAGAATGGCATGGTGATCCTCTACCTTGGACGGATTGCAGATGAACTTATTGCCGGTATGAACCAGGCTGCGGTTCGCCCCCTTGACCCATTCGTCATACTGCGTCCCCTGCAGGGACGACAGCGTCTTGTGCATCTGGGGAATGTTCTGCTCCGTGACATAGTTGGAGTTGGTACGCGGGTATGAGATCACCTTATGCTTCTCGTAGAGCGCCTGGGCGAGATCGAGCGTTTTTTTGGCCGAGAAGGCGTATTTCCCGTTCGCTTCACGCTGCAGCAGCGTCAAATCGTACAGCTTGTTCGGATATTCCTTAGTCTCTTTCACCTCATAGCTGCCAATTCTCGCCGGCTTGCCCTTGACCTTATTCGCAAGCGCCTCAGCCTTGGCAGAATCCGTTAACCGGTCCCCCTGCCACATGCCCTTGTAGGTCAGCTCTTTCTGGGTGAAATGGCCCTCCACCTCAAAGAACTTCAGCGATGAGAACGCCTCAATCGTCTTCTGCCGGTCATAGATCAGCGCAAGAACCGGGGTCTGAACCCGGCCTACAGAGAGCAGAACATTATGTCTGGTGGTAAAAGCGCGCGACCCGTTCATCCCGATCAGCCAGTCGGCTTCACTGCGGGCTCTGGCCGCTTTGGTCAGATTCTCGTATTCCGAGCCGTCCTTCAGCTCCTGGAAGCCCTTGCGGATCGTCTCCGGCGTCAGGTCGGAGATCCACAGCCGCTTCACCGGCTGGCTCAGCTTCAAATGGCGCTGGATCAGCGAGAAAATATGCTGGCCCTCCCGCCCGGCATCGCAGGAATTGACCAGCAGATCGCTGCGCTTCGCCAGCTCGCCGATCACCTTGAGCTGATCCAGCGTACGTGCATTCGGCACCAGCTTGAACTGCTCCGGGATAATCGGCAGATCGTTGATGTTCCATTTCTTGTATTTGGCATCATAGGCTTCCGGCTCGGCCAGGCCGATCAGATGGCCGATGGCCCAGGTGATGATGTACTGCTCCCCTTCCAGATAGGATCGGTAATTTTTGGCCTTCGGTTCTATTGCGGCGGCGATATTCCGCCCCATGTCCGGTTTCTCCGCAATAATGAGTGTCTTCAAAAATAATCGCTCCTTACCCTTGGTTACATGAAAAATATGTCCAGTATTCTATTATACCATTTTCCCGGCCGGAAGAGGACTTTGCATATGAACCCGGGGATCTACGGGCGGAAAATTACCATCAGCACAATCAGCACCAGCGTCAGCAGGCCGAACAGCTCCAGCACATCTTCCCGGGACCAATGTCTGCGGAAGAAGACGATTGCCGGCTGGGCCAGCGCCGCCCCCATATACAGGATGTTCAGCAGCAGGCCAAAGGCCAGTACCGAGAACACCGGGGTATCAGACTGCGTCGCTCCGGTAATGGTAACAAGTATTATGACCGCTGTCACCAGATAGAGCAGACACCGGAAAAAGATAATCCACGGCCCGGTCTTCGCCGGGCGGGGCTCTGGCGGAGCCTCCTTCTCCCTCTCCCTCCTCTGTTCCTCCAGCAGACGCCGGATTTCATCGGGATGCTCCTTCCTCATCTGCTGCATCCGCCTGAAGTTCTCCACCCGGCGGCTTAAGCGTCGCAACATGCTGTTTCCTCCTCTCTTAAGCTCTAAATCGGCTCACCCGCCGTACAGCCTCTTCCAGCTCAATCACTTCCTTGCTGCCCGACCGGCGGTCCAGGTATTCCAGCTTCTGCTCAGCAGCCTGCTTGCCAGCCACTAGAACAACCGGAATGCCAAGCAGGCCGGCATCCTTGAATTTCACTCCCGCACGCTCATCGCGGTCATCCAGCAGGGTATCGATGCCTAGAGCGCTCAGCTGTGTGTATAAAGCCTCGGCCAGCTCCCGCTGAGCTTCTTCCTTGACCGACATCACCAGGATATGCACGTTGTACGGAGCAATCGCCTCCGGCCAGATCAGGCCCTGCTCATCCTGGTTCTGCTCGGCCACCGCAGACAGCAGCCGGGAAATGCCGATTCCATAGCAGCCCATGACCACCGGCTGGCTGCGTCCGGCGGCATCGAGATAGCTCGCGCCCAGCTTCTCGCTGTACACCGTGCCAAGCTCGAAGACATGGCCCACCTCAATGCCCTGGCAGCGTTCAAGGGAGCCTGCTCCGCACTGCGGGCAGGCCTCTGCTTCAGCCACCTCCAGGTTCGCAGCATATCCGCAGTGCGGGCAGATTAGCAGCGTATCTTCACCAGCCTCACACAGCGCCATGAACTCATGATTGCGCCCTTTGCCGCCGATCGCTCCCGCATCGGCCAGCACAGCCTTATACGTCAGGCCGCAACGGCTGAAGATCCGCTCATAAGCCTGGTACATCCGTTCATAAGCCTGGCCGAGCCCCTCCCAGCCTGTGTCGAACGAATACGCATCCTTCATCAGGAACTCCCTGCCCCGCAGCAGCCCTGAACGCGGCCGGCGTTCATCGCGGAATTTCGTCTGAATCTGGAACACGGTGACCGGAAGTCTGCGGTAGGTGCTGATCTCGCCCCGTACGAGCGCCGTCACCACCTCTTCATGTGTCGGCCCCAGCACGAACTCCCGTTCATGACGGTCCTTAAGCTTCATCAGCTCTTTGCCGTAGACGTCATAACGTGCGGACTCTTGCCAGAGCTCGGCAGGCTGCAGCGAAGGCATCAGCACCTCCTGGGCACCGGAGCCTTCCATTTCCTGGCGGACCATCATCTCCAGCTTGCGCAGGACCCGCCGCCCGAGGGGCATATAAGTATATACCCCGGCAGCCACCTGACGGATATATCCGGCGCGGAGCAACAGCTGGTGACTCCTTGTTTCAGCTTCCGCAGGAGCTTCGCGGAGCGTGGTGACGAACAGTTGACTTTGGCGCATACCGATCGACCTCTTTCTTCAGACTAAGTGTATTCAGCTTCATGATTCCGCAATGCATACAACGCCAAAAAGACACATCCGTCAGGGACGAATGTGCCGTGTTACCACCCTGTTTCAACCGCCCGGCCCTAAGGCCTTGCAGTTCTCTAATCCGAAATAACGGCCGGAGCCGGCAAGCTTAGAATAATGGCATACTGCTTACTAAGCTGCAGCTTTCAAGGCAGGGTATGCTCCATCCGCACTTGAGGGACCTTTCAGCCGGTGAATCCCCTCTCTGTTCCGGCAGTTACAGGAAACATAGATCCTTGGTCAACACTATTGACGTTATAAATATTGATTCCTAATCTATCCGATATTTGGGCGTTCGTCAAGTAGCTTCCACACAAAAAGCCGCTACACCAGCAATTGCCGGGTAACGGCTTCCTTGATACTGATGCAGAAGTTCCTTATGCTTCTTAAGGCAGCACAGTGGTTCCCATCAGGTATTTGTCTACTTCACGCGCGGCTTCACGGCCCTCGTTAATGGCCCAGACAACCAGGCTCTGTCCGCGGCGCATATCGCCGGCGGCGAATACTTTATCCACATTCGTATTGTATTTGCCGTAACGGGCTTTCACATTGGTGCGGCGGTCCGTCTCCAGCTTCAGCTCCTGAATGAGGTCCTGTTCCGGCCCGTCGAAGCCGATGGCAATCAGCGCAAGCTGGGCCGGGAATACTGCTTCGGTTCCCGGAACCGGCTGGTAGATCTTCCGCCCGGTCTCATCGACCATGCGGCGGATCTGCACCGTGTGCACTTCCTTAAGGTTGCCTGCTTCATCGCCGACGAACTTCGTGGTCATAATCGAGAACTCCCGCGGATCTTCACCGAATACAGCCTTCGCCTCCTGCTGGGCATAATCAAGCGTATAGACATTCGGGAATTGCGGCCACGGGTTGGCAATCGGATCACGCGTCAGCGGCGCTTTGTCATGTGTGCCGAACTGCGTGATGCTGCTGCATCCGTGGCGCAGTGCGGTCGCCACACAGTCGGAGCCGGTGTCGCCCCCGCCCAGCACGACAACATCCTTGCCTGCTGCTGACACATATTTGCCGTCCTCAAGCCCGGAATTCAGATAGCTGGAGATCGTTCCGGTCAGGTAATCCATAGCGTACATGACCCCGTTCAGGTCACTGCCTTCCACATTGAAGCGCCGGGCTTTGGTCGCTCCGCCGCACAGGACAACGGCATCGTATTCATCTACGAGCTGCTGGGCCGGAATGTCTTTGCCGATCTCGGTATTCACCACGAACTCGACGCCTTCTGCCGCCAGCAGATCCACCCGGCGCTGTACCACACGTTTGTCCAGCTTCATGGTCGGAATGCCGTACATCAGCAGTCCGCCGATGCGGTCGCTGCGCTCGAATACCGTTACAGTGTGCCCTGCCTTGTTGAGCTGCGCTGCCGCAGCCAGGCCTGCCGGACCTGACCCAACAATAGCCACCCGCTTGCCGGTACGCTTCTCAGGCGGGCTCGGAACAACCCAGCCCTCTTCAAAGCCCTTGTCCACAATCGCCAGCTCAATCGTCTTAATCGTCACAGGCTGTCCAATCAGACCGACGGTACAGGAGCCTTCGCATGGCGCCGGACAGATACTGCCGGTGAATTCCGGGAAATTGTTGGTCTTGTGCAGCCGTTCCAGTGCTTCCCGCCACAACCCGCGGTAGACCAGATTGTTCCACTCGGGAATCAGGTTATGCACAGGGCAGCCGGACGTACCTCCGCTCATATCCACGCCTGTGTGGCAATAAGGTGTGCCGCAATCCATGCAGCGGGCACCCTGGGTGCGAAGCTCCTCTTCAGACAGATGCTCGTGGAATTCTTCCCAGTCCTTTACGCGCTGCTCGGGTGCCCGGTCTCCTGGGAGCTGGCGCTTATACTCCATAAATCCAGTAGGTGTAGACATATTTACGTTTCCCCCATCCGTTCTCTTCGTGTTGATGTATAGTACACTATTGCATACCCGCGGCATAATTCAATAAGGATACAGCGCGATGAAGGTTCTGCATATTTTATACTAACTAACATTTCTAATTTTAATTATAGTAGCATTCAATACTTTTGCACGGTAATGGATTAATCTGCTGATTATTTGTACTATTTCACATCTGATGTCAGAGAAAACGCTTCATTGTCAGCCCTTACGTTCATATACATAGAAACGGTAATCATAAGGATTCTGCTCATTCTTCAGCCCCGGCGTATTGGAAACTTCCTTCCACTGGCTCCAGTCCACCTCCGGGAAAATGGTATCCCCCTCGACCTCAGCTTCGATCCGCGTAACACGCAGCTTATCCGCATAGGGCAGCATGAGACTGTAGATCTCAGCGCCGCCGATCACCATCAGCTCATCCTCCTTGCGGCCTTCTGCGAGCGCCTCTTCCAGCGTATGCACCACCTCAGCGCCTTCAGGCGCGAAGCTGCGGTCCCGGGTCAGAATCAGGCTGGTACGGCCCTTCAGCGGCTTGCTGCCGAGGGATTCCCAGGTTTTGCGCCCCATCAGCATTCTTTTGCCCAGCGTCTCCGCCTTGAAATAGGCAAAATCCAGCGGCAAATGCCAAGGGATATCATTATTGTTGCCGATGACCCTGTTCGAGGACATGGCCCAGATCATGGTTATGCTCATCTACCCGCCTCCTTCTTCAAGCTGTCATACATCCGCATTAAGAATGCTCTATATCGCTACCGGTGCCTTGATCCCCGGATGATGTACGTAATCAGTGAATTCGAAATCCTCAAAGGTGTAATCAAAGATGCTGTCAGGCTTGCGGCGGATGACCAGCTTCGGCAGCGCATACGGCTCCCTGGCCAGCTGTGTAGCCACCTGCTCCAGATGATTGGTGTAGATATGCACATCTCCGCCCGACCAGATGAATTCTCCTACCTCCAGGCCCGTCTGCTGGGCGACCATATGGGTGAGCAGCGCATAGCTGGCAATGTTAAAAGGAAGCCCCAGGAACGTGTCCACAGAACGCATCGTCAGCATACAGGACAGCTTGCCGTCCGCCACATAGAACTGGAATACAAAATGGCAAGGCGGAAGCTTCATCTCCTCAATCTCGCCTACATTCCACGCACTGACGATATGACGGCGGGAATCCGGGTTGTTCCGGATCGAGTCGATCACATTCGCAATCTGGTCAATATGACGTCCGTCCTTGGCCTCCCAGGCCCGCCACTGCGAACCGTAGACAGGTCCCAGCTCACCGTTCTCATCCGCCCATTCGTCCCAGATTGAGACCCCGTTCTCCTTCAGATAGGAGGTGTTGGTATCCCCCTTGAGGAACCATAACAGCTCATGCACCACCGACTTCAGATGAATGCGCTTGGTGGTTACCAGCGGGAAGCCCTTCGTGAGATCGAAGCGAAGCTGCCGTCCGAATACCGATATGGTGCCCGTGCCGGTCCGGTCGCTCTTCGCTGTGCCGTTATCCAATATATCCTGTAATAGATCCAAGTAATTACGCAAGTTGTATCGCACCCCACTCTCTTTTTCTTATACCAGTTTACCATGAGCTGACCACGCTTGTAATTCCCTTTGTATAAATTCAGATTCCTTGCGGCTAAAAAAAGGATGTTCCCCGCCATTCTACATGGCTCAGGAAACATCCTCTTGAATTATTGCGGAAATAGCTTCGCAGCTATTATCTGATTACATGAATCGGGTGGCCTTCTACCAGCTCAGCCGCTTCCATAACGATCTCACCGAGAGTCGGGTGTGCATGGATGGTCAGAGCGATATCCTCAAGGGTTGCACCCATCTCAATTGCCAGCCCCAGCTCAGCAATCAGGTTAGAAGCCTCGATGCCGACGATTTGCGCGCCCAGCACCTGATTGTTGTCGCTCTTCGCTACAATCTTGATGAAGCCTTCAGGCGCATTCAGGGAGACGGCACGGCCGTTGCCTGCGAACGGGAATTTACCGGCTTTCACGGCATAGCCCTTCTCTTTGGCTTCTTTCTCAGTCAGGCCTACGCTGGAGCATTCAGGATCAGTGAATACGACAGCCGGCATAACTTTGTAATCAACGACCGACTTGTGTCCGGCGATAGCTTCGGCAGCAATCTTGCCTTCATACGAAGCTTTGTGCGCCAGAGCCAGGCCAGGCACGATGTCGCCGATCGCGTAGATGTTAGGAATGTTGGTGCGTCCCTGATGGTCAACCTTGACCAGACCGCGTTCGTCCAGCTCAACGCCGATCAGATCCAGGCCAAGCTCACCGTCAGTGTTCGGACGGCGGCCTACGGTTACCAGCAGGTATTCCGCAGTTATTTCCTTGGATTCGCCGCCAACGGAGTACTTCACAGTAACTTCCTTGTCGTTCTGCACAGCGGATTCCGCTTTGGCATTCGTTACAATCTCAATGCCGGTCTTCGCCATGTTCTTGGCTACCAGACGGGTCATATCCTTGTCGAAGCCAGGCAGAACAGTGTCCAGACCTTCAATGATCGTAACTTTGGTGCCGAATTTGGAGTACATCTGGCCCAGCTCGGCGCCGATGTAGCCGCCGCCGATAACGATCATGCTCTTCGGAATTTCAGGCAGATCCAGCGCTTCGGTGGAGGACAGAATACGTCCGCCGAACGGGAACGGCTTCAGCTCAATCGGGCGGGAGCCTGTCGCGATGATGCAGTTGTTGAACTTGTAGCGCGGGGATTCATGGTCATTGAACAGACGGGCTTCGTTTGCACTAATGAACATCGCTTCACCGCTGAATACTTCAATCTTGTTGCCCTTCATCAGGCTGGTTACGCCGGAAGTCATCTTCTTGACTACGCCGTTCTTGAAGGCCTGGGTCTTGGCCCAGTCCACCTTCACGTTCTCGGCAGTTACGCCGAATACCTCGCCGTGCTGGGCAGCCTCATATTGATGAGCTGCGGAGATCAGCGCCTTGGAAGGGATACAGCCGCGGTTCAGACACACGCCGCCGAGTTCCGATTTATCTACAATGATGACCTTTTGGCCGAGCTGGGCGGCACGGATTGCCGCCACATACCCGCCGGGACCTGCACCAATTACCAATGTGTCGATTTCAATTGAAGCGTCTCCGACTACCATTAATTACACCTCCATAACTAACATATCAGGATTTGCAAGCAGGGTCTTAATGTAATTCATGAAGTTCTGTGCTGTTGCTCCGTCGATAATACGGTGGTCAAAGCTCAGAGACAGGGCCATTACAGGCGCAGACACGATTTCACCGTTCTTAACTACCGGCTTCTCAGTGATCCGTCCGGTTCCCAGAATCGCAACCTCAGGGAAGTTGATAATCGGGGTGAAGAACATGCCGCCGGCCGAACCGATGTTGCTGATCGAGATGGTGCTGCCTTTCATTTCATGCGGTGCCAGCTTGCCGTCACGTCCGCGCACAGCCAGATCCGAGATCGCGCTGGCGATCATCCAGATGCTCTTGCGGTCGGCATCTTTGATCACAGGAACGATCAGACCGTTGTCTGTATCAGTAGCGATACCGATGTTGTAGTACTTCTTGTAGACAATCTCATTCGCAGCTTCGTCAATCATGGCGTTAAGCGCCGGGAACTGGCGGGAAGCGGCAACGAGTGCCTTCACGATGAACGGAAGGTAAGTGACCTTCACGCCTTTCTTCTCGGCTACAGGCTTCATCCGGGCGCGGAAGGCTACCAGCTCGGTAACATCCACTTCGTCCATGATGGTAACATGCGGCGCGGTGTAAGCCGATTTCACCATTGCATTGGCGATGGCCTTGCGGATACCCTTGAACGGTACACGCTCTTCTTCCAGGTTCGCATTGCCGGAAGCTGCCGGTGCTGCGGCTTCTTTGGCCTTCGCTTGCGGTGCAGCTGCTGCCGCCGGTGCCGCTGCTGCAGGAGCTGCCGCTGCCGGTGCTGCTGATCCGCCCTTCAGGAAGGCTTCCACATCTTCAAGGGTAATCTTGCCGTTCTTGCCGGAGCCGTTCACCTTGGAGATGTCTACGCCCTTATCACGGGCGAACTTGCGGACGCTTGGCGTAGCCAGCACTTCGCGGTCAGGAGCCGGAACAGCTGCTGCGGCCGGTGCTGCGGCCTGGGAAGGAGCTGCGCCCTGCGCGCCGGAGGCTTCAGCATGGCCGCCTTCCTGATGCGGAACATCGCCTTCAGCGGCAATAACTGCTACAACCTCGCCCACGCGGCAGACCTGGCCATCTTTGGCGAACACTTCAACTACTGTACCATTGACCGGGGAAGGAACTTCCACTACAGCCTTATCGTTCTGAACTTCCATGATGATATCATCGTCAGTGATCTTGTCGCCGACCTTGATGTGCATCTTGATGATTTCCCCTTCGTGCAGGCCTTCGCCCAGCTCAGGGAATTTGTATTCAAAGTTCGATGCTCCGCCGCTGGCCGGTGCGCTGGTTGCCGGTGAAGAGGTTGTCTCTGCTCCGCCCTTGGCTGCGTCAGCTTCCTGGGAAGCATGCTCTGCCGGATGGCCGCCCTCCTGCTCAGGAATATCGCCTTCTGCATCAATAATAGCTACCACTTCGCCTACGCGGCAGACCTGGCCGTCCTTGGTGAAGACTTCAAGCACAGTGCCGTTGACCGGACAAGGCACTTCCACTACAGCCTTGTCGTTCTGAACTTCCATTACGATATCGTCATCGGTTACCTTGTCGCCGGCTTTGATATGCATTTTGATAATTTCGCCTTCATGCAGACCTTCGCCCAGCTCAGGGAACCGGTACTCAAATTTTGCCACCTTGATAACCTCCCGAGTGTAAGTTTAGAATTCCATAACTTTCTTAACAGCTGCAATAACACGTGCTGGTGTAGGAATCCAGGTATCTTCGATTTGTGCAAACGGATATACAGTATCAGGACCGGCTACACGGAGCACAGGCGCCTCCAGGTGCAGCAGTGCTTTTTCGTTAATCTGGGCAATAACCTCAGCGGCTACGCCGGAGCTCTTCTGTGCTTCCTGAACCACGATGGCACGGTTGGTCTTCTTAATTGAAGCTACAATTGTGTCGATATCGATCGGGCTTACGGTGCGCAGGTCAATAATTTCAGCCTTGATGCCTTCTTTTTCGAGCTGTTCAGCGGCTTTGGTGGCAGTATGTACCATCAGGCCGTAAGCGATGATCGATACATCGGAACCTTCGCGCACTACATTCGCTTTACCCAGCTCAACGGTATATTCACCTTCAGGAACCTCTGCACGGAAAGCATGATACAGGTTGAGGTGCTCCATGAAGAATACAGGGTCATTATCGCGGATCGAGGCGATCAGCAGTCCCTTGGCATCGTATGGATTGGAAGGAATAACAACCTTGATCCCCGGGCTCTGGGCAATCAAACCTTCCAGAGAGTCGGTATGCAGTTCAGCAGCCTTAACGCCGCCGCCGAATGGTGTACGGAATACTACAGGAGCGTTATATTTGCCCCCGGAACGCCAGCGCAGACGCGCTGCCTGGATAACAATCTGATCAAGTGCTTCAAAGATGAAGCCGACAAACTGGATTTCGGCAATCGGGCGGAAGCCTTGTACACCCAGACCGAAGGCCAGACCGCCGATTGCGGATTCTGCCAGCGGGGTATCGAAGACACGCTCTTCGCCAAATTCCTTCTGCAGGCCTTCCGTTACACGGAAGACACCGCCAACATTACCAACATCCTCCCCGAAGATAAGGACATTAGGGTCACGAGTCAGTTCAACGCGCATCGCGTCACGAATTGCTTCTTTCATATTCATCTGTGCCATTGCCTGATATCCCCCTTATTCAAAATCGGCTTTTTGCTCTTCAAGATGTTTCGGAGTTACCTCGAACATGCTGTCGATCAAGCCGGGAATGGTCATTTTTTCGGTCTGTTCTGCCTTCTTAATCTGCTCGTTGACAGTAGCCTTCGCTTCTTCTCTCACGCGCAGAGTGTCCTCTTCGGTCCAGAGGCCTTTCTTCTCCAGGTACTTGGCAAGACGGGCAATAGGGTCCTTCTCGTTCCATTGTCCTTCTTCTTCCTTCGTACGGTACTTGCTGGCGTCATCGGAGAGGGAGTGCGGACGGAAACGGTAGGTTACCGCTTCGATCAGCGTTGCACCTTCGCCTTTGCGTGCCCGTTCAGCAGCCTGCTGAACCGCGGAGATTACAGCGAACACGTCCATACCGTCAACCTTGATCCCAGGGATGCCTGCGGCAACTGCCTTGTGGGCGATGGACTTGGCAGCAGTCTGCTTGGCGAACGGAGTCGTGATCGCATAGCCGTTATTCTGAACGAAGAAAATCACCGGCAGCTTGTATACTCCCGCATAGTTCAAGCCTTCGTAGAAGTCGCCTTCCGAGGAACCGCCGTCACCGGTATAGGTGATAGCAACGTTCGGCTGCTTCTTCAATTTGAAGCCCATAGCAATACCGGTTGCGTGGAGGATCTGCGCACCGATGATAATCTGAGGCATCAGCACATTGACGCCGTCAGGAATCTGTCCGCCATGCTGATGTCCGCGGGAATACAGAAATGCCTGATATAATGGAAGTCCGTGCCAGACGAGCTGCGGAATATCGCGGTAGCCCGGGCATACGAAATCTTCTTTTTGCAGAGCGAACTCACTGCCGATCATTGTTGCTTCCTGCCCGGATACCGGAGCATAGAAACCGAGACGGCCCTGGCGGCCAAGGTTAACTGCGCGGTCATCCCAAGTACGGGTAAATACCATACGGTACATGATTTCTTTCAGTTGGTCATCAGACAGCTTAGGCATCATATCCTTATTGATAATTTCTCCATCCGGGGAAAGTACCGAAAGGGCCTCAACGTCCTCTGTATACACTTCATAAGGAACTCTGGTCATTATCTTCACCTCAATAAAAAAATTTGAATATCAGTGGTCTCTGTTATAGAATTATTATACACCTGTTGTATCTGTTTCGTCAAAGAAATACGCATAAAATTTATGCTTCCATAAATTTTGTATGTATAACAGGGTATTATAAATTATATAACAGATTGCAGGAAATTGATCAAGTAAATGATATTTCCCACATTTACCGCTTGGGTAATATTAACGCAACACTACGTCTTATGCAAAAAATCCGACATGAAAGGTGACGATCCGACAATGAATGAGCCTGTTTTTCTGAAACGAACAATCGTGAAACAAACCCTCTGGAGCGAGCATCTGCAGGAAGAGCGCAAGCTGCGCATCTATCTCCCGCCCGGCTATAATGAAGTTCTCAGCTATCCGGTCGTCTACTGCCAGGACGGTGAAGAATTCTTCAACTTCGGACGGATTGCCACACTGGCCGGCCAGCTGATTCTGGAGCAGGATGTGGAGCCTTTCATTATAGTAGGCGTTGAAGTGAACGTTGCTGTCCGCACCGCAGAATATGCTCCATTTGGCAGCCGCTTCCGGCAGTACCTGTCATGCTTCGCCGAAGAGATTATTCCCTTCATTGAACATAATTATCCGGTTCGGCGCACTCCCGGGGAGCGGATTATTGCCGGAGACTCCCTCGGCGGCAGTGTCTCCCTTCATCTCGCCCTGGCCTATCCCGGATTATTCAGCCGGGTGCTCAGCCTGTCGGGCGCTTACTATCCCGAGACCCGCGAGCTGCTGGCCAAGGAAGACGATCTCTCCTGGCTGCAGATCAACATGGTAGTCGGCCTGCAGGAGAGAGAATACAAGACGGACACCGGCGTCTACGATTTCGTAGAGATGAACCGGCTTACCAGAGATATGCTGGAATCCCGGGGAGCTACCGTCTCCTACCGTGAGAAGGACGGACAGCATCTTTGGGGATTTTGGCAAAAAGAGCTCCCGGAATCATTACTCTATTTCTTCAACTCTTGAAACAGCGAATACCCCCTCAAAAGTGAACATCTTACGAACTTATGTATGTCCCCGGAGTGTGCGCGCTTTCATTAGCGTATGGCTCAGCGGTGCCGGTCCTTAAGAGCTAAGGACGGCAACCGTTGCGGGCGGGCAATTCTAGGCCTGCTGGAGCTTGTCCTTAATGATCTGCTCCAGCAGCACATCACAACCGGCATCGATCAGCTCATAGACCTGTTCAAAGTTTCCGGTGAAATACGGGTCCGGCACCTCGCGGAGCTCCGCCTCCGGCAGCAGATCCATGAAGAACAGCAGCTCGGAGTGCTCGCCTCCGGGAATCTTGCGGACATTATCGCCGTTGGACTTGTCCATGCAGATAATATATTGGAATTTCTCAAAATCATCACCGCTCACCAGACGGGCTTTCATGTTCTCATAGCTGATTCCGTGCAGATCGAGAATCCGTCTGGTTCCTTCATGCGGCGGATTGCCGATATGCCAGTCTCCGGTTCCGGCAGAATCCACGCTAATCTGATCCGCCAACTGGCGCTCAGACACCTTATGGCGCAGTACCGCCTCCGCCATCGGCGAACGGCAGATATTCCCCAGACACACAAATAACACGTTTACGATCTCTCTCACCCCCTGATCTGGTACAATAATCACTGCACCGGGTTTGTGCGGCGATGCGCACTGTCTTTATTTTAGCGTCCGTGGGGCAATTGTACAACTTCAGAAACTGCTATATACTGTTCAGGGTGATAACACTTCATTGCAATGAACAAGGAGGGAGAATATCTTGCCAGCAGGGCGTGTCGTTATTGTAGCGGGCGGTAAGGTGACAGCGGAATGCCTGCGTTATTTAGATGAAAAAGATTATATTATCGGCGCTGACCGGGGAGCGCTGTTCCTGATTGAGCACGGCTTCAGGCCCGCTCTGGCTGTAGGCGATTTCGATTCCGTCCCTGAGGAAGCCTTAGAGCGGATTCAGGCCGGAAGCAACGAGACCATCAGCTGTGATCCGGTGAACAAAGACCTGACCGACAGTGAGCTGGCGCTTGATTACGCGCTGGGCCTCCAGCCGCAGTCTATTGTAATGATAGGTGTGACCGGCACCCGTATGGACCAGACTCTGGCCAGCATCCAGATGATGACCCGGGCGCTGCAGCGGCAGGTGGCCTGCTCGATCATCGATCCCAACAATTATATTACGCTTACCGGCTCACAGGCTGTGGTCGAGCAGCGCGGCTACACCTATGTCTCTCTGCTGCCCCTCACTCCCGAGGTTACCGGCATCACACTTAAGGGCTTCCAGTATCCCCTGGATCACGCCACCCTGAAGCTGGGCCAGTCGCTGGCCGTGAGCAATGTGCTTATAGAGAGCAGCGGAACCGTCACGATTGAGAGCGGACTGCTGTTAATTATTCAGAGCAAGGACTAAGTACATAGAGTTTTGGAGACAGCGCTGTAACTTTTGATTCAAATCGAATAAACCGGGAATCCCTTAGAGCAGCAAGGGTTTTCCGGTTTTTTTCATTTCGCTGGAGTGATAAATATTAATTTTTTGTAACTTTTAATGAGATTTTAATAAAACGCTTACAATGTAGTCCCTGCCTGCATTTGAGAGGTCTGTTCCATATTTTAGGGATGTTGTAACCTGCTATACTACGAATCAGAGAACGAAACTACTAAACTAGTAATTACAACTTTGGAGGTAACAACATGAATAAGCATCCTTGGGTTAAACGGGCCCTTACTATCGGTTTGTGCACATCAATCGGCTTCGGCGCACTTCTGGCCACCGGAGCAGGAACCGCTCCAGCGGCTGCCGCAGCGGTATCGGCCGACTCGGTCTCCGCTTCAGCGAAAGGATCGAGCATCATCAGCTTCGGCAAAAAGTACCTGGGCACACGTTACAAGTTCGGCGCTTCGACTTCAACTACACGTTATTTCGACTGCTCGTCGTTTACACAATATATCTTCAAAAAATACGGCGTAGATCTGCCACGCACCTCTGTCGCCCAATCCAAAGTCGGTTCCTACGTCAGCAAAGCGAACCTGCGGGTCGGTGATTTGTTGTTCTTCTCCAGCGGCAGCCGGGCGAACGGCAAGAACGTAACCCATGTCGCAGTGTATGCCGGAAATGGCAAAATTCTTCACACCTACGGATCACCTGGTGTTACGATTTCGGATCTGAATTCCGGCAACTGGAAAAGAACTTACCTGAAGGCAAGACGCGTACTCTAGTCAAGCCTATCAGCCGGGGAGCAGCATTATAGCGGCCTTCTTTATGAAGACCCGCTCTCCGGTACCCGTAGTACATACCCTGCCCCACGTACGGTATGAATCAGCTTCGTCCGGCGGCCCTTGTCCACCTTCGAGCGGATGTGGCGGATATATACATCCACCACATTGGTATCCGGATGAAAATGATAGCCCCAGACCTGCCGCAGAATCTCGTCCCGGGGGCAGACTTCACCCTGATTCACCACGAGATAATGCAGCAGGTCGAACTCCTTCGGGGTCATCCTCACCTCTGCTCCGTCGCGGCTGACCTGCCGGCGGCCGGGATCAAGGACCAGTCCGTCCACTTTGAGCAGAGTGGCCGTATCCCGCCTGCGGCCCGTAAGCTTCAGCAGATTCACGACCCGGCAACTGAATTCACCGGTATGTACCGGCCGCTCCATGCACTCATTGCCCCCCGATTCAAAAGCCGTAACCGCTGCTTCCCCCCGCGCCTCGGATGGTCCGGTTATAACCATCACCGGCAGCCTCATCCCACCCTTCCGGGCAGCTGCGACTTCCTCCCAGCCCGCCCACCCTCCGGGATCATCCAGCTCCGCAACCAGCAGCACAGGTTCACCGCTTGACAGCACGAAGCGAAGACTCTCCGGGTCTTCGCTTCGTGCTGTTGTCATGCCGAGACTGCGGAGCGCCTCCTCCAGCCCGGCACGGCTAGCTTCCCGGTCCTCTGTATCCGGGACCGGCGCGTACCATGCAATCAATTCATTCACAAGCCCTGTCTCCCTCGATCAGCCTTGCACCGGCTGTGCCGCCGCAGATACAGGATAGAATTCCCCCACAGCAAAGAGACCATTCGGAGGAACGGTCTCTTTGCTGAACCTATTCTTGTGAATTAAGCATTCCGGAGCTTATACAGCAGCATTCACGAAATCGATCTCCTGGAAGGCCGCCACCTCGGTCTCCCAGCGCTCAGCCACAAATGCCTGATGATCAGGGTGAGCATTATATGCATCATAAGCGGCCTGATCTGCGAATTCCATCGAGAAAGCGTACCGGAAATCACATTTGCTGCTGACCTGATCCAGCACCTCAAAGTTGTCCACACCCGGAATAACGCTTAGAATTCTGGCCCCGTCCCGCAGAAAGCTCTGGGTCTCCTCTGAATCCGGTGCCGATTTCAGCGTGAACACCGCCATATGCCTGATGGTTCCATTATTCATTCGTATCTCCTCCATTTATCCGAAATACCGGTGATAGAAGCTGCGGGCAGCCGCTACATCACTGGTTCCATGTATCAATGCCCTGCCATCCGCAAATACGACCATACGGTACGGCTCTTCGGTATAGGACACCAGATAAGGGTTGCTCTCCACCTTGCCGCTGTTCAGTCCCGCTAGCCGTGCGGCGGTCTCCGGCAGATTAAGGTTCCGCTTGCCGGCCGGGCGGATTTGCACCGTATCCCTGCCGCACAGCACATCGCTGCGTTCCGTATTCGCCGCTGTCAGATAAGGATAGAGCGGATGATCTCCGCAGGAAGGGCAATCTATTCTTTTCGCTGACTTCACCCCGATCTCCTGCTGCTCGTTGCGCCAGACATCGAAGGTCAGCAGCCGGCCCCGCAGGTTCTCCCTGTATCCGCCGAGCAGCTTAAGCGCCTCAGCCGTAGCGTTGGCTGTGACCAGCTGCACTGCCTGCGGCAGAATACCGGCGATATCACAGGTGTCCCCGCCCATAGGTACCGTACCAAGCAAGCAGTTCAGACAAGGAGTCTCGCCGGGCAGGATCGTATATGTAAGCCCGTAGCTGCCGACACAGGCGCCGTAGATCCATGGGATTCCGTGCTTCTGGGCCAGATCATTCATAATGAGCCGGGTATCGAAATTATCCGTTCCGTCCATGATGAGATCCACCCCCGGCAGCAGGCTCTCCAGCTCCTCCGCCCGCCCATCCAGCACATGGGCTTCAATCTCAATCTCCGAATTAACCTCTGCCAGTCTGATGCGGGCCGCAGCTGCCTTCGGCATCCGCTGGAGGGCATCCGCTTCCGTATATAACTGCTGCCGCTGCAGATTGCTCCACTCCACATAATCGCGGTCCACCAGAATCAGCCGCCCTACCCCGCAGCGGGCCAGGGTCTCAGCGATTCCTGTTCCCAGCGCGCCCATGCCCACGATCAGCACACATGACTTAGCCAGCCCCTGCTGCCCTGCGGCTCCAAACGGCGTGAAGCGCACTTGTCTTGAATATCTGCCATCTCTTCCGGCGGACGAAGCCGGCGCCGGCATACGATTGTCAGGACCCATCTCTGACCAGCCCTCCTATATAAGTCTATTACCCCAATGTTGTGTCCGGCCGTAACCGATCCTCCCCATCCCGGCTCCTGAAGCTGCGCCCGATATGGGATTTCGCTCCATTGTAGCATACCTGCAGCAGACACAGGAAGTCCATAAGCCAGCCCTTTCCAGTAAAACAGCCGATTAAACGGGTCTATCAGGTCTGTCATAGAGTTGGACCATGCTACCTGCGCTTCACAGTAAGCCGCAGGCCGGTTTCCAGGCCCAGCAGACTGCAAAGCGTATGAGCCAGCTTCCCTTTGCGCACGCAAGGGTCCGGCTGATACGGCAGGCAGTACACGCCGGCTACTCCCAGTGCCGATGCCAGCAGTCCGGCGGCCTGCTCTCCGGCCAGCGGCAGGCCAACCCGCCACTGCGGCCCGGGAACAAGCTGCCTGCGGCGCAGCCAGTGCAGCGTTTCTTCCAGCCGCCAGTCCGCGCCTGAGGCAACGAGCAGCGGTACATCGCTGCCCGTGAATAGAGGCAGCGCCCCTTCGAAGCTGCCTGTTCCCAGATCCAGGACGACGAAGGCATAGTTCTGATCCGGCCGCAGCGGAAGCCCATCAGCGGATGAAAGCTTCCAGAAGTCCACCTCATTCCAGGTAAACGGAAGGTACGGTGTTCCCAGCCTGCCCCCCGGTTCAGCAGCATCCGCCATTCCCTTCATGCGGTTAAATACCTCCGAGTCCGGGTTGCAGTCCACCCAAGCAGTCAATCCTGCCCGGGACAGGCAGCTGGCGGCCGCCAGCGAAGTATGCGTAACCCCAAGTCCGGGGGATACGCCAAGCACAGCAATTACCGTTGGGGCGGGCAGACTCTTAGAGTGCACCGGCTGCCCGCCAGGACGCCGACGTGCTTGATACGGGGCGGCAACTCCTGCAGCACGGTGCGGTTCCAGTAGCCGGAGGGCTTCTCTCACCTCCTCCGCGCTGGCGTACCGCTCCTCCGGATGCTGCCGCAGCAGCCGCCGGATAACGGGAATCAGCCGGTCTGGAAGCTGCCCCCGCAGCTTGTTCTCCAGCCCCGGCTGCCAGGCGCTGAATTGGCCGCCCGAGGCCATATACAGCAGCAGTGCGCCCAGACCGTACAAATCGGACTGCGGGCTGCTCTGCCCGCCTCCATATTGCTCGGGCGCGGCGAAGCCGGCTGTTCCCAGCTTCTCTGTATCCGCGACGCTTCCGCTTCTCAGCCGCCGCGCGATGCCGAAGTCAATCACCTTCAATTCATGCTCCCCGGTCAGCATGATGTTGGACGGCTTCAGGTCCCGGTAGATAATCGGCGGCTGATGGCTGTGCAAGTATTCCAGCACCTCCAGCAGCTGCCGGGCATAACTGACCATTCTCCCGCCGGGCATGGCGTATGGCTGCTCGGCCATGTATTGTTGTAGCGTGATTCCTTCGATATATTCCATCACCAGGTAGCTGTAGCCGTCCGGGTCCGACGGAAAGAAATCCGCGATCTGCGGCAGCAGAGAGTGCCGCAGCGTGCTTAACAGCTCCGCTTCCGCCAGGATGGCTCCTGCCCCCGCCTGCCCTTCGAGGATTACGCTCTCTTTTACCGCCCGCAAGACCCCCGGAAGCCGCAAGTCCTCCGCCAGGTAGACCCGGCTCATTCCGCCTCTTCCGAGCAATCCCCTGATGGCATAGCGCCCTCCAAGGACTTGTCCTACCTCTAATTTTGCTGCAAATTCCATTTCGTTGTCCTCCTCATAAATGCCCTGTATTGTTGTAAGTACGCCCTAAACAACCCCCCCATAGCCTCGTACCTGCCCAGTATGTTCGGTTTTTCGATTACATTTGGCCCGCACGCCGCATTCAATCCAATTGTGTTCGGTTTTCCGATTACATTCGGCCCCCCACGCGGCACCCAGTCCAATTGTGGTCGGTTTTTCGATTACATTCGGCCCCCGCGCCACACCCAGTCCAATTGTGTTTGGTTTTTCGCCTACATTTGCTCATCGCCCCCTCGTACCTGCCAACAAAAAAAAGCACACCATAACCCGCCCTGTACCGGCCTTAAGCCGGCGGTGCAGATTATGGGATGCTTTCCCTTGGATTGATATTAATATTTAATCATATAAAGTGTGATTTCATCACGGTTGTGGAACAGCTGCTTCGCGCGCTGAATCTGCATCCGCTCTCCCTCGAACATAGCGATAATCTCCTTGATCACCGCCATCGGCTTCTTGTGCATCAGCTTGACCGTCACCACCGCCGTCCCGCCCGGAGACAGGCTGTACAGCAGCCCTGTGACCAGCTTGGCCATCAGCTTGGGGCTCCAGCTCATATCGCAGACCAGCAGATCGAATTCATTCTCGCGGAATTTGACCTCACCCGCATTCTTACGCAGAATCTTGAGCCCCGGATGGCTGCGCAGCGATTCATGCATCAGCGCAGGATCAACGGCGGTAACCTTCAGGCCCCGTTCCAGCAGGAACGAGGTCCAGCCGCCGGGCGAGGCGCCGATATCCAGCGCATTCCTGAAGCTGCTGAACGGAATGCCGAACTCCTTCTCCGCCTCCATCAGCTTGAACTTAGCCCGCGAGATCTGCCCGTCCTCCTTACGGAAGCGGATCATCCCGCCGTTCCAGCTGGACAGATTGTCCTCCGGCCGGGAGATGCCGGCATAGAGGGCTTCACCGTCAGCATAGACGGAGATGACCCGGGCCGGGTCCTGGACAGTGAACTCGGCGTCCAGGCTCTCCAGCCGGGCCTGCAGCCACTCGCGCAGCTCTCCGGGGCTGTCCTCCCAGAAGGAGCTTGTCCCTTTGCGGACCTGCAGTGACACCCTCTCCCCTTCCAGCTCCGGGCGGCGGCTCAGGTAGACCGCCAGCCGCTCCAGCGCAGGAAGACCGCCTGTATCCTGGAAGTCCACCGGCTGAATATGGCGCAGGAAGACCGGCGGATGCAGCCCCAGCTTACGCGAGACCTCCTGCGGCTCCGCCTCAAGGGTAGCCAGGAAGACCTCACCCGGCAGCAGGAGGGTGCTCTTCACCGCTCCGAACAGGCGGCGCAGCTCCTCCTGGGCATAAGGGGCGAAGCCGTGATTCGCCGTGCAGATGTATCTTGAGGTGATTCTGTCTTGCGAAGGAGCGTCCTGCTCCGGTATTGCTTCTGTGAAATCGTTCAAATCGATGAGCCTCCAGGTCTTATTTTAATCCAGGGACGTCCATGCTCCCATTCAACAGCTACAGGAACCCCGAAGGTGTCCATCAGCCCCTCCTGTGTCAGCACCGCTTCCTTGGGGCCGGCTCCCGCCAGCTTCCCGCCGCGGATCAGCGCCACATGGGTGAAGAGCGGGACGATTTCCTCTACGTGATGCGTGACATACACCACCGCCACCTTCTGCTCTCCCAGCTTGTTGATCTCGTGCAGCATCTTCTCCCGCTCATAGAGATCAAGACCGGCACAAGGCTCGTCCATAATCAGCAGCTTAGGTGAGGCGATCAGGCAGCGGGCAAGCATTGCTTTTTTGCGTTCCCCCTGGGAGAGCGACCCGAACGGATGATACGCCTGCCCGCCGAGATTCATTCCCTCCAGCAGCTCCAGCGCCCGCTCCTTCACGCTTTCCGGAATCGTCTGATAGAATCGCAGGAACGCATAAGCGCCTGTCGCCACAACCTCCCATACCGGATCGTTCAGCGAGAGCTTCTCCATCAGGGACGGCCCGATATAACCAATCTCCTTGCGCACCTCACGCAGATCACACTGACCGTATTTGTAGCCCAGCACCTCAACCGAACCCTTGCTCGGAAAAAGATAGCCGGTCATCATCTCCAGCAATGTCGTTTTGCCGGAGCCGTTGCGTCCGAGAATCACCCAGTTCTCCCCCGGCTTCATCTCAAGCGAGACATCGTCAAGAATCTGGGTCTGCTCCCTGCGGAGCGACAGATGTTGTAAAGATATCATTATGAGTTCACTCCTCTTATAAAAGCCAGCACACGTTCCACCGAGCCGATAGAATACAGGATGTTCGGTTCGGCGCTGCGGTCCGAAGGCACGGCCAGCAGAGCCGGGACACTGGAGATCTTCAAGCTCTGCACCAGCTGCGGCAGCAGATTCACATTGCCTTCGGCAATTCGCAGGTCTGGCGGCAAAAGATGCTCCGCCACCTCCAGCATCCTCCGCGCAGCCTTGCAGGTTCCGCACAGCGGCGTATACAGAAACACGACGAGCGGCTCTCCCGGCTGCGCCAGCAGCGCGAGCAGCTCAGTCTGGTTCATCTCTTTCATTCGTCACCCCCGAACCAGCCGCGTACAGCAGTAATCTCGTCCCTATGTATGCCGTCCGGGCCTTTCTCTGTTTCCATGACAACCACCTTGTGCCGCAGGGGCCCCTGGGTCAGAAGCTCCCTGAGCGCCGGTGCCCCGATGCATCCATGACCTATCCCGGCATGACGGTCCCGCCGCGAGCCGTACGGGTACAAGGAATCATTCAAATGCACAGCCGTCAGTTCAGTCCAATATCCCAGCCGCTCTCCGCGCTCCAGCAGCTCCCCCGTCCGCTCCGGATTCCAGGTCCCGGATGCGAAGGCGTGGCAGGTATCGAAGCAGAAGCCGATTTTCCCGGGGTAACGGCTGAGTTCACGGACCTTGACCAGCTCCTCCAGCGTCATCCCCTCCTGCCCGTGGTTGCCCGCCATATTCTCGATCAGCAGCTTACAGCGGCCTTCCCAGCCGGTAAGCGTGTCGTTGATACATTGTATAATATTTTGATACCCCTGCAGGGGCTCCATTCCGGCAAAATGCCCGAAATGCACCACAATACCCGCCGATCCGCAGGCTTCGGCAATCTCCAGATCATTGCGCAGCGAGGCAACCATCCCTTCCCGCTCCCCGGGGCCGGCCGCCAAGTTCGTCGGATACGGGGTGTGGGCGATGGAAGCCATCCCTTGTTCACGGCAATAATCCGCACAGCTCTGCGCATCGCGGTAGTCTACCGGCTTCAGCTTCAGACTGCGCGGATTCTTCGGGAAATACTGAAAGCATGCCGCCCCGCTCTCCCTGGCAGACCGGGCGGCCTGCCCGTATCCGCCGCGAATGCTGACATGCGCCCCTATGAAGGGGCTATGCGTCATGCTGGCAATCCGGGCAATAGAACACCTTGCGCCCGGACAGCTCCGTTTTCACGATGGTTCCCCCGCCGCGCAGGCAAGGCTCGCCCTCACGGTCATATACCTTGCACGCATCGTTATAAGCCCCGGTTACCGTATCGCCTGTCATGAACGGCATTTCCATGTAACCGCCGATGTCGGTCGCCTCCGTCAGCACCTTGCGCACACTGTCATAGAGCCTGGACACCGCCTCCGGTGTCAGGTTCTGCACCGGTGTTGACGGAAGCAATCTTGCCTCATAGGCGATCTCGTCAGCGTAGCAATTGCCGATGCCGGCCATCACATGCTGATTGACCAGCAGGCTCTTCAGCGCTCCGCGCCGTCCCTTCAGCAGTCCGGCGAACCGTTCTGCGGTCATCCGCCGGTCCAGCAGCTCCGGCCCAAGCTTGCCCATGGCCGCCTCGCTCTCCTTAACCGACAAGAGATGCAGATATCCCAGACGCAGCCCCATGAAGTAGAGGATATGCTCACCGAAGGCCAGCTCTACCTGGGTGGTCCGGTCCGGACGCTCCGCTTCCGTACCGTAGAACAGAAGTCCGCCCAGCATCAGATGCAGCAGCAGCCGTCTGCCGTCATGAAGATGGAAGAGGATATGCTTGGCGCGACGCTCCACGAACACGATCCGTGCGCCAACCAGAGCGTTTACGAAATCTGCAGCTTCCATATTGATAGTCTTAGCCCGGTTCACGGTTACTCCCGTAATCGGTACATTTATAATGTGCTGGCTCAGCAGCTTCCTGTAATTCTCCATTTCCGGCAATTCCGGCATAGTGTCATCGTCCCTTCAAGATTCATAAAAATGCTCATACCTCTGTCATTATACACCGAGCAGTGTCATTAGTTCAGCTAAATCAGCACAAATCTCATCAGGCTTGACCCCGGTCAGCTCCTGATAGTGCTCCAGGTTCTCCCGGGTGGTGAGTCCCGTCAGCACCAGCACCGTCTTACAGCCGGCATTGGCCCCTGCCGCAATGTCTGTGCGCATGTTGTCGCCGACCATCACCGCCTCCTCCGGCTTAATGCCCAGCAGAGAGGCGGCATAGGTGACCAGATGAGTCTCCGGCTTCCCGATGACAACGGGCTGGACGCCGCTGGCTGCTTCAATGGCAGCACCGATCGTTCCGGCACCGGGCATCACCCCGTCATCCGAAGGCAGCATCAGATCGGGATTGGTCAATACGAACCCCGCCCCCTCCCTGATCCAGCGGGAAGCACGGGCAAGCGCTTCATATGTAAAAGAGCGGTCAATTCCCTGCACAACATATTGCGGATTCTCCGTAACCACCTTTAATCCTGCCTCTGTGCAGGCCTGCACCAGACCCTCTTCTCCAAGTATCGCCACAGATGCCCCCGGAGATTCCCCGGCAATATAACGGGCGGCTGCCAGCGATGAGGTACAGACCTCCTCCGCTCTCGCTTCGATGCCCATAGCACGCAAATGCGCGGCAACCCCCTCCGGCGTCCGCGAGGAGTTATTCGTAACGAACAGGAACGGGAGCTCCGCCTGGCGAAGTGCCTCTATCAGCTTCTCGGCTCCTTCAATCTTATGCCGTCCATGGTACAGCGTTCCATCCAGATCGATTAACAAGCCCTTGATATTCTCCATAACTCCCCCTTGCAGATCAGCAAATATTATTTTATGTCATTTATCATTAATGCTATGAATCAAATTCCGAAGCTCTGGAACGTTTCCCGGGAAAGCGCGCTGCTGCAAGCTTCACGCCCCTCCAGCGCCGTTCCAAGACGCTTCCATTCGGCATTTTCTCCAGCCCTTCGTTCCTGTAACCCTTCGGTTTTAATTAAAATTTAACATTCTTCGTCGAACGGTAGCGAACCGGTGCAGGGGCAGGCTTTTTTTGGCACAGCCCTGTCATTTCCTGCGCTTTCCCGGAAAATAATTTATTGCCCCGGGGAATTTCCCGGGCTTCTCCGGTAGACCGGGAAGGTACAGAATTCCTCTGCCAGCAGCGTGTCCGGGAAGATTGCCTGCGCCTCCTGAAGGAGCGGAGCCAGTTCTTCCATAGAGGTGTAACGGGAGCTGAAGTGGGTCAGCAGCAGCTCACGCGCCCCTGCGTCCCTTGCCAGCTCGGCTGCCTGCCGCGCGGTGCTGTGATGATATTGATACGCCATATCCGCCAGATCATGAGCGAACGTGGCCTCATGAATGATCAGATCCGCGTCCTGTGACAGCGGCAGCGCCCCCGGCGTAGGCCTCGTATCCCCGAGAATCACCACCACGCGTCCGCGTTTGGGTGCATGAACGACCTCTGCCGCCCGGATCACAATGCCGTCGTCGGTGGTGATATCCTCACCCTTTTTCAATCTGCCGTACAGCGGTCCGGGCTTCAGCCCGTAGCTTTTCAGCAGCTCAGCATTCAGATTGCCCGGGCTGTCCTTCTCCGTAATCCGGTAGCCGTAGCTGTGGATCCGGTGCTCCAGCAGCCCCGCCTCCACCTTGAAGGTCTCATCTTCGTAGATCAGCCCGCCGCTGTGCTCCACAATCTCCAGCTTATAGGGAATCCGGGACTGGCTGACGGACAGGGAGATTTCCAGATACGCCTTAAGCCCAGGCGGCCCGTATACCGTAAGCGGTGCAGTCCCGCCCTGATAGCCCCGGCTGGAGATCAGCCCCGGCAGGCCGAACAGGTGGTCACCGTGCAGATGCGTAATGAACAGCTTCTCCAGCTTGCCCAGCCGCAGCGGTGAACGGAGAACCTGGTGCTGCGTGCCTTCCCCGCAATCGAACATCCAGAAGGTGCGCCGTTCTTCAAGCAGCCTCAGCGCAACCGAGGTGACATTACGCTGCAGCGTAGGCACCCCGGCATTTGTTCCCAAGAAATAGATTTCCATTGATGTCCCCCTCCTCTCTTCGATTCTTAGCCGCATCATATCACTTCATGTTATCTTGCCATTTCTTATGAAAAGAATTCTACTCTGTTTTGGCTGCAAAAGCATCTTTTTGTCCAAATGGAAACGGATTTGCCGCGAAACAGGTTCATTCTTATATTTCCAGCAAAAAACCTCCCGCTGCCGGGAGGTTCCGAAAAGACGAGGCACAGCCCCTTCTGGCCGGTGCAGACTTGCAGAGTGCTTAAGCCTTCTCCACGTTGAAATACTGGGCTTCCGGGTGGGCGAAGACCATCGCCGATACCGAAGCCTCCGGCTCCATCATGAAGCCGTCCGTCAGGTGAACGCCGATATCTTCCGGCGACATGAGCTTGAACAGTGGACCCTGGTCCTCCAGGTCCGGGCAGGCCGGATAGCCGAAGGATACCCGGATGCCCTGATAACGCGCTCCGTGCCGCTGCTTCATCGTCATCTCGGCCGGGTCAGGGAAGCCCCAGGTATCACGCATCATATGATGGACACGTTCAGCCAGGCCTTCCGCGACCTCCAGCGCCACCGCCTGCACAGCGTGGGAACGGAGATAATCGCCTTTATCCTTAAGCTCGGACGACAATTCACGAACCCCGTGGCCTGCGGTCACCACCAGGAACCCGACATAATCCATAATTCCGCTGTCGACCGGCTTCAGGAAGTCAGCCAGGCAGAGATAAGGCTCGACATTCTGCCGCGGGAAGGTGAAGGTATGCAGCACCTGAGTGTGATCCTGCGGATCATAGATCAGGATGTCATTCCCTCTCGACTGCGCCGGGAAGAAACGGTACATGGCATGCGGAGTAATCGTGCCCTCCAGCATCGCCTGGTGCAGGATATCATCCACCGTCTCCTTCAGCTCAAGCGTACGCGGGTCACCCGCTGCGAGCTGTGCCTCTACGGAGCCGCGCAGCCCCAGATGATGGCCGAGCAGCATCTGCATGTTCACGTACGGAATGATATGGCCGAGCGGATAATTGCGCAGGACATGACGCTCCGTATCCGGCGGAATAAACACTGGCGCATCTGCGGAGATCTTGGAGCGGACCGCGCGGGTCAGTTCGGGAAGCGGCTGCTGGGGAGCGACAGCGACCGCAGCTTCAGCCTCCTGGCGGACCTCCTCCTCGATCTTCACCCGCTCCAGCGGATTCATCAGCCGGTTGGCAATATCCAGGCCGTCCATCGCATCCTTGGCGTATAATACAAGTCCGTCATATTCCGGGCGGATCCGGGTCTTGGTGAACTTACGCGTCAATGCCGCACCGCCGACCAGAATCGGCACATCAATGCCCGCAGAGCGCAGATCCTGCGCCGTCAGTACCATCTGCTGGGCGGACTTCACCAGCAGGCCGGACAAGCCAATCGCATCGGCCTTCTCTTGGCGGAAGGCCTCGATAATGCTCTCCGGGGGAACCTTGATCCCGAGATTAATGATCTCATAACCGTTGTTGGAGAGAATGATCTCCACCAGGTTTTTGCCGATATCATGCACATCGCCCTTAACGGTTGCGAGCATAATCCGCCCCTTCACCGAGGTCTCATCCTTCTGCATGAACTGCTCCAGGTGGCTGACAGAGGCCTTCATCACTTCAGCGCTTTGCAGCACCTCAGCGACAATCAGCTCATTATTATTGAACAGCCTGCCCACCTCGGACATGCCGGCCATCAGCGGCCCGTTGATGATGTCCAGCGGAGCCGCTGATTTCAGCGCTTCATCCAGATCCGGAATCAGCCCTTCCTTGGTTCCTTCCACCACATAGGAGGCAAGGCGCTCATCCAGCGACAGATTAGAGATCTTCTCCTTCTTCTCAACCTTCTTGCCGCGGAAGGCCGCAACGAACGCAGACAACGTATCATCATTGGTGTTGTAGATCAGCTGTTCCGCCAGCTTGCGTTCTTCTTCAGGAATCGAGGCATACCGCTCCACCTTCTCGGTATTCACAATCGCATAGTCCAGCCCCGCCTTCGTACACTCATAGAGGAACACGGAGTTCAGCACCTCACGGCCGGCTTCCGGCAGCCCGAAGGAGACATTGCTGATCCCCAGAATCGTATGCACAGCAGGCATAGCTTCCTTGATCAGACGGATGCCATCGATCGTCTCCTTGGCGGAGCCGATATACTGTTCATCCCCTGTTCCTACCGGGAAGACAAGGGTATCGAAGATCAGGTCTTCCGGTGCCAGGCCATACTTGTTAACCAGCAGGTCATACGAACGCTTGGCGACCTCCAGCTTATCCTTGGCCAGAATGGCTTGGCCGGTCTCGTCAATCGTACCGACGACAATCGCCGCGCCGTATTTGTGAATCAGCGGGGTGACATGCTCGAATTTCTCCTCGCCGTCTTCAAGATTAATGGAGTTAATAATCGCTTTGCCCTGGCAATACTGCAAGGCAAGGTCAATGACCTTCGGATCGGTAGTATCAATCATCAAAGGGACCTTGACCTTCTTCACCACCAGCTCCAGGAAGCGCTTCATGTCCTCCGTCTCATCGCGGTCCGGGTCCTGTACGCAGACGTCGATGACCTGCGCCCCGCTCTTCACCTGGGCACGGGCAATCTCCGAGGCTTCCTCATATTTCCCTTCAACGATCAGCCGCTTGAACTTCCGGGAGCCAAGCACATTGGTCCGCTCACCGACCATGTACGGACGGTTCTCGCTCTCCACATACACTGGCTCAATCCCGGAGAGCGCCGGCGGATGCTGGCCGGTAAGCTTACGCGGCGGATAAGCCGCCATCACCTCAGCCATCGCCCGGATATGCTCCGGCGTAGTTCCGCAGCAGCCCCCGGCAATATTCAGCCAGCCCTTCTCGGCGAAGCCGCCCAGCTTGCGGGCCAGCGAATCCGGGGATTCGTGATAATGCCCGTTCTCATCGGGTAGCCCGGCATTCGGATAACAGCTGACCGCAGACGAAGAGATCGCTGCCAGTGAGCGGATATGGTCACGCATGAACTCCGGACCGGTCGCACAATTAAGGCCGACAGAGATCGGCTTCAGATGCTCCAGTGAGATATAGAAGGCCTCAATGTTCTGTCCGGCCAGCGTGGTTCCCATTGGCTCAATGGTTCCCGAGATCATTACCGGCAGGGTAATCCCGCTCTTCTCAAAAGCCTTGCGGATACCGATGCTGCCGGCCTTCACGTTCAGTGTGTCCTGGGAGGTCTCCAGCAGCAGCGCATCGACCTTGCCGTCAATCAGCGCCACTGCCTGCTCCTCATAGCTGTCAACAAGCTCCTGGAACGTAACCCCTCCGGTAACGGATAGCGTTTTGGTGGTCGGACCCATAGCGCCAACCACATAACGCGGACGCTCCGGCGTATCGTACTTGTCCGCCGCATTGCGGGCCAGCCTGGCCGCCTCCAGGTTAATCTCCCGGGCACGCTCAGGAATATCATATTCGGCAAGCACCACAGAGGTAGCGCCGAAGGTATTGGTCTCAATCAGGTCAGCCCCGGCTTCCAGATATTTCTCATGAATATCCTGAATGACATCCGGCCGGGTAAGCACCAGCATTTCATTACATCCGTCCAGCGCTTCTCCGCCGAAGTCAGCACCGGTAAGCGGCACCTGCTGAATCATGGTTCCCATAGCTCCATCCAGAATCAATATGCGCTGCTGCAAGCTCTCAGCAAGTGTTTGTTTGGCCACGTTCAATCCCCCTAGTGAAACATTAGAGTTAGTTTAGCAGAATAAAGGGATTTGCGAAAGCCTTCCTTTCCACCCTGCATTATCTGTATTGCATACTTGCCTGCGGTTAGGGCTGGACCACCAGTTCCTTGCTGGGCATGGAATGCTGCGTCCTGGCTGTCACGTGGGAGGTCACCGTGAATGTGCCGGCCTCTTCAAAAGTATTCTCCCCGACATAGGCTCCCTCTCCAGCGCTTGTCCCTTCAATTTCAATCTTCTTGCTCTTGTCCGCCGCATCTGTAATTTCAAACATGACTTCCTTCGCGTCATCCACCGGCTTCCCTTCTTGGGTCACAACCGCCTTGAAGCTAACCTTGCTGCCCGCGGCAACCTCTTCCGGGCTCCAGCTAAGCTCCACCTTGATCGGCTGCATCGAGGACCCCGCAGCAGACATATTCATGTCACCATGTTCATCCTTCGAGCATCCTGTCAGTGTCATTCCCATTATCAATCCTATAAGTCCTCTGCGTAACCATAGCTTCCTCATCTGAAGTCCTCCCGGCTCATCAATAGATTCTTCCCCATGCTTACAATGAAAGTCAGATTGCTTTGTTCCTATTATACACATTATATTCATTTTGTCAGAAAGAAGCTTGATAAACTCTGATTTCCCATGAGAATAATCATATACAAGAGGAATACAACAAAAAAACCGATATCCTCGCGGGACACCGGCTCTCTCTGTTTCTATTATAGGGAGTGTACAAGCGGCAAAAGCTCTGTCAGATGGCTAATCTGGTAATCCGGAGTAATCTCCGGGTCAGCAGCCTTGCCGTTCCGGTTAATCCAGACCGTAGTCAGCCCCGCGCCAAGCCCGCCGAGAATATCCGTGGTCAGCTTGTCTCCAACCATGATTCCTTCTTCAGGGGCGATATCCAGGAGCCCAAGCGCATGCTCGAAGATTCCCTTGTCCGGCTTCCCTCTGCCGAAGCTTCCCGAAATGACAATGTGGTCAAAATAGGGAGTCAGCTCAGGCACACCGTCAAGCTTCTCCTGCTGGAGTGCCGGGCAGCCGTTCGTCAGCAGCAGCAGCTTCACCTTGCCGCGCAGCTCGTCCAGCACCTTAAGCGTCTCTTCATATATATAAGGACGGCTGCGGCGCTCAGCAGCGAACTTGTCCGCCAGGCGGGAAGCCAGCGCTTCATCCTCCACCCCGAGCGCGGCCAGTCCCCGGCGCCAGGATTCGGTACGGTAGACCGGGGCCAGCTGTTCAAGCTGGCGGAATTCCGGCTGCTCTCCGGCAGTGAAGTTAGCCCACAGTGCCTCATACGGATTAATGCCGATCAGCTTCGTGAACGGATAGGTCTCATACGATTCATAGAGCTCACGCGCTTCCCTGCGGACAGCAGCCTCCAGCGCCTGCGGATCAACAGCATCTCCGGCAGCCTCGCAAGTGTAGCGGAAGGCTTCCTCCACACTCCGGTCATCCCACAGCAGTGTATCGTCAAGGTCAAATAGTACGGCGGTAATCGGCATTTCGTTCTCCCACTCCCTATGCTGGTCTGTTATCCTATTCGTGCACTACTTCAATATTGTTGTTCTTAGCGAACTGCTCCAGATGTTCTCCCATTGCAGCGGTGTCATAACGGTTGATCAGTCTGGAGAAAATCCACTGCTTGCGCTTCCCCTTATATTTGATGGCAACCATACCACGGGACAGCGTAATCTTCTCGATCTCTGCCGCAGACAGGAAGCGTTCACGGTTGAACTTGATGGTAGACAGGCGGGCGCGTTCAATCTTAAGGAACGGACGGCGGAAGAAGAGCAGCGCGGCAAGCAGGAAATACAGCACTACCCCCAGCCAATTGGCCAGAATTCCGCTGCCTTGGGCCTCATCTATCGAGCCTACTACCCAGAACATTATGCCGAGCAGAACAAGCACGAACGGAAATACGATATTGCGCCCTTTGAATAGCTCGAAGCTCTTGGCCGCAGCCTTAGAGCCTGTAGCATAGATGGACTCTTTCCCTTGCTTCTTTCGTTGCTGGTTAACCTGTTTCGTGTTGCGTTGAACCATTCTTTCCCAAGAACGGGACATGTCAGTTCCCCCTAGTCATCCTGTATTCATCTATGAAAAGACACCGGACTAATGCTTCAGCCCGTAATTGCCTTCTTCATCCTCCGGTTTATCGACAATCTCAATTGTCTCAAGCTGGGCGCGGAAGTTCTTCCGGATGTTGCCCAGATAGATCTCGCGGAGCTTGGCGCGTTCCGCCAGTTCTTCCTCATTCAGGCCGCCGTTCTTCGCCTTGCGTGCTAATTCATTGATGCGTGCGACCACTTCGTCAATATTCAATACGAACCCCTCCCTTTAAATTCATTCTAACTTTGCCATGAGAAAAAGAGCTTGTCAAGGTCTTCCCCCTGAAAGCTCTTAAGGTCTGTCACAAGTCTTCTTCATTCTGTCAGTATTCCGGCACAGTCAGTACATCTCCGGCCTTAATTCTGCTGCCCTCCAGGCCGTTGCTCTTCATAATTCCTTCTATATATACAGCGGTTCTCATATCCTCGGGCTTATTCTTCAACGCAATACTCCATAAGGTATCGCCCGGTTCCACCACAACCCGCTTCTCCTGCTTCAGCACCGGAACAGAACCGGCGAAGACATTACCCACTACCGTAAATCCGGAGATAACGAGCAGCAGCACCAGCGCAACCTTCATGAAGCCGATCTGGCGGAACAGGGATGAGAACATAGCCAGCCTCTGAAGTCTCCGCTTCTCAATCATCATCTGAATACGGGCAGAATTACGCTCTGGAGCCGCTACCTTGTTATCATCTTTATATATGCTTTGGTATGTACTGTATTTTAGCATTGAAATCATCCTCCAAACACTTGTTCTTACTTTCGCCAATAATATAACACGAACATGTGTTTTGATCAATACTTTTCTCGAACATTCGTTCTGTTTATTTTCGGAGATATATTTTCCTCTTTTTAGAACTTATGTTTGTACGAACGGCAGTTCTATGTTATAATTTTCCCAAACATACTATATGGGGTTGATTCCGATGTCCAAGATTTCAAGTCGTCAGCTGGCGATCCTGGAATTTATACGTAACGAAGTCCGCAGCAAAGGTTATCCTCCGTCTGTCCGTGAGATTGGCGAAGCTGTCGGACTGGCCTCCAGTTCTACAGTACACGGTCATCTGGACCGGCTGGAGAAGAAAGGCCTGATCCGGCGCGACCCTACGAAGCCCCGTGCGATTGAATTGCTGGGCCAGGAGGATTCAGAGAATGTGCACCAATTCGTCCAGACCGTTACACGCATCCCGGTTGTAGGCAAGGTTACCGCCGGTGTTCCTATTACCGCTACAGAGAATATTGAAGACTACTTCCCGCTGCCGACTCATTATGTAGGCGATAACAAGGTATTCATGCTGTCCGTATTCGGCGACAGTATGGTGGATGCCGGGATTATGAACGGCGATTACGTTATCGTCCGCCAGCAGCAGACTGCCGACAACGGCGACATCGTTGTTGCCATGACTGAAGAAGATGAAGCTACGGTCAAGACCTTCTATAAGGAACGCGACCACATCCGGCTGCAGCCGGAGAACCCGGCTTACGAGCCTCTCCGCCTTAACCGCGTGACCATACTGGGCAGAGTCATCGGATTGTTCCGCGATATTCATTAATCTCCCCCTCCAAGAACAGGCTGCTTTCGCATCATGCGGAAGCAGCCTGTTCTCTGTTTATGAATATGCCAAAAACACCAATAGCGAACATTTGTTCTGTTACGGCGTTTTTGGCATATTTTCTGTGAACCTCTCTATTCCTCCGCACATATCCTGATTACAAAAGGAGTGCTGATCCCTATGCCCAATTACCGTATCATTGTAGACCTCTCGCAGCGGATGCTCTATCTGCTCGACAATGATGTTGTCACCCGGGGCTTCCCGGTCGGCATCGGCAAGATGCTGACGGTCTCGCCGGTCGGCGAATACACTATTATTAACAAGCAGCCTAATCCGGGCGGACCCTTCGGCGCGTTCTGGATGGGACTGTCCAAGCCGCATTATGGCATTCACGGCACCAATGACCCGGCTTCGATCGGACATATGGTCTCCCATGGCTGTATCCGCATGTATAACGCAGATGTCCTGGCTCTGGCTGCGCTAGTCCCGGTCGGCACCCGGGTCACCATCAGGGAGTAAGCCCCCGGCAGATTACCTGCGCCGAATTTGGCCGGTATGAGTCCAGCCGCCGCCGACACAAAAACCCTTCTGACGCCGGATACGCCACAAGGGTTCTTTGTCTCGGTATACATTAGACTGGAATGGATGCTATGGACTAAAGCACGCTTCTCAACAGACGGAGCGCCTTGTATTTAAGCGAATGGCTTCACGGATAGACGCTCTGGCAGCCAGCAGCTCTCTTCTGGCCCGAGAACCTCTGGGGACTCTGCGCAGATTCTCGTTGATTTCTTCCAGTCTCTCCAGCAGGATGGCCCGCTGTGCAATCAGGACATTAATGGCTCTGCGAATCCGGTTACATTCTCTTTGGGTTATCATTACACCTCTTCTACGTTTCATAGTATAAGAGATACGATAAGCCGCTCCGAAAACTGTGTGACCCGGCATTAACTTTACACTTACTTGTTATTCAGCTGCACCCGGAACTCGTATTCGTCCCGTCTATAGGTCATGCCAGCCAGCAGAATATACTCCGGCGTCCATTTCTGCACAGGTCCGGCATAATCAGCGATGACATGCGGTTTGCCGTCCTCCAGCTGAATCACATAGACTTGAACCTGAGCCAGCGCAGCAGCGAATAAGTCAGCATCACTGGACAGTACTTTATAAGCCGTATCCAACTTCGTTCCTCCTTGTTCCACACCCGTAATTAAAGATTCCGCTAGAATCTATTCAATTATACCGGGTTCTGGAACAATATGTAAACCATATTTACAGCTTGACAAAGATGATTTTGAACAACCCAATATACTTCTTGGCCGCCTCGCCATCCCCGGTAAAAAATCTCGTATTCTTAAGGTCCGGCACGCTGAAAACAGAGAAGAAGATGTAGTTATCCCTCTTCGTCAACGACTCAACGACAGGCTGGGCCACCAGCTTGGTGATTCCGTCGCCGATCTCCTGGCCAATCGTATTCTCCAGATTTTTCACCGCATATTCACTGAACTCTTCCTTCCCCGGATTGGTAACCGCCAACACCACCAGAATAAGTATCAGTATCAGTATCAGGACCAGAAACGATTTACCGCCCGATCTCCTGCGGACTCTCCGAGCCGGACCGGACGCATCATAACGCGGATTCATTCTTTTCCCCCTCGGCTAAATAATATAAGTCATCTCTTGAAGCATGCCCCCAGCGGATTCATTCAGGACAAGCATTAGCACTATGACAACCTTCTTATAATCCCCTCCTATGCCTGCCGCGAGGATTCTTCCGCTTAATGATATTATCCCTCTACCCATACCAATAATTTTACATTGAATACTTTATTTTGTAGAGGTGATTCCAGTGATCCGTGGAGAGAAGTATTTTAAGCCTATTCAATCAGGATTCAGCCGCCCACACTTAATCTTATGCACAGACGGGCAGTTTTACATTCTAAAATTAAGATCTAATCCTCAAGGAAATATGGTTTTGGTCAATGAGATTATTAGTTACCGGTTAGCCTTATTGCTGGATCTCCCAGTACCTAAAGGAGAAGTAATTCTCTTGGAAGAGCACTTCATCTCACAAACTCCACAGCTCCAAACGGCGAATGCTCAAGCAGGCCTGCATTTCGGAAGTTTATTTATTCCGGATTCAGTCAATTTAACACATGGAACTGATCTTTCCCGGGTTGATAATATTGTGAAAGCAGCTGATATAATCTTATTTGATTATTGGGTGAACAATAATGACCGGCATTTATTCAACGGTGCAAGTACCAACCTTTTAGTGACTAACTCTGGAACACCGCATTTATGGATGATCGACCAGGCCAACATCTTGAACGGCCCGCATTGGGATGAGCATTCCATCATAGCTCATCAGCCTTATATTTCTACATATTGGGGTGAAGTCTACCAGAAATTTGTACCTTATCTTGATCAAGAATTTCCCTTTAAGAACTCGCTACCTAACTATGAGAATCTGAATAGCTCTGTCTTAACGGAGGTTGTATCCGATTTACCGCAAGAATGGGGATTCCCGGCACAATCGGGTCATGCGCTTGTCAATTATCTGTTATCCAGATTAACTCTGTTACCTCGCGCAATTGAAGCGGTTCATATTCATTTTCCGGTTTGGAACTATTATTTCCGTCAAACGGAGGTGTAACTGATGGATGACTTCACCGCTATCCAAGTTTATCCTGGAATTCAACAGGCAGGCGTAAATTATCAGGTAGCTTTTTACAATCCTACTTCCCTCCCTTTCATTGGCGCGGGTGCGCAAGGAGCTGTTTTTCTATTAGATCCCAGCAAATGCATAAAAATCTATGCTCTGCCTGATGATGCAAAAAAGGAGGCCGATGTACTTAGACACGTTGGCTCCTCGACATTCTTTCCAAAATTATATGGTTCCGGCTTCAATTATAATGTGATGCAATTCATACAGGGCTTGGGATTAGATGGGTATTTACATCACTATTGCTTTGACGATACTCTTGCTAACAAAATAATTGCTTTGCTTGACGAGATGAAACGCTTGGGTTTGACACGGATTGACGCCGCATTGAGACACATTATTGTTACTCCTTCACAGTCACTGATAGTCATCGATCATGTGCACTCGCTGCATACGCACTCCCCTAAACCTCATCTCCTTCTTGCTGAACTCAAGAATCTAAACTTAATGTCATGTTTCATGGAGTACGTTAGGGTTCATAGACCTGATCTTTATGAGTATTGGAGCGTATAGCATTCAACTTCCTGCAAAAAGAATCATCCCGGGAGATAAAACTTAACAAATTTGGGAATTTCCCTTATATTATTACGTGAGGGCTTTGCCCAATCTTTCCCTTCAGCTTTAGAAGTGAATTTATAAGCGGTAAGAATAATAATCTATGAAATCCCAGGAGGTAACATTGCATGGATTTTCGCTTAAGACTTGATGGTGCTTTGAACGAAATTTACGAACCTCTGTGGAAGCTACGGATTCCGCTCTCTGATGCTGAAAAAGCATTGCTCAGAAGCAAGAAGGTGCGGCGGCTTCATTTTATCCGGCATGGCGGAGCTTCTTTCATTAATACCCACCATACCTATAGCCGCTTGCAACATACGTTAGGTGTATTTGCGCTTACGGCCCATTTTGAGCCGGACAACCGTACGTTGCGGGCAGCAGCATTGCTGCATGATATCGGACATGCGCCTTTTAGTCATACACTAGAATCCCTTCCAGAAGTGGATCATCACGAATGGACCAGGGAAGCTTTATTTTCTGAGGAGATTGTTGACATCCTGTCTCATTCGGATATTTGCGCTACAGATGTCATGGACTATATAGATGGTTCAAAGCGGAGCATCTTGAGGAACAAGGACGGGGTTCTTCATGCAGATCATTTGGACTCCTTGGTCAGAAGTGCATTTATCGGTGGTTATCTGACTATTACTACTGATGAACTTTTTGAAGCGATGAGCTATAGTAATGGAAGTCTTCAGTTCACATTGGAAGCTGGCAAGCGTGTCACCGGGCTCATATGGGAAGAGGCCCACATGCAAGCTTCCCTGGCTAACATCGGCGTAAACGCGATCATGAGGAAACTGGCTGGCCGCTTAGTACATAAAAATGAGCTTGAAACAGCTAAGCTGCCGCTCATGACGGATACGCATATCGAGCAGTTACTTCTTAATAATCCGGACACACAGGTTGAGTATGAAAAGCTGCTTATGGAATCATGGCGGATTCGCGTGTCCCGGAATAAGCCTGCTTTTCCAGCGGAAACAGCCGTTTTGAACAAACTCTATCTCGCGATGCCGCTCGTCCAAGGCGTTATGATTACTGAATATTCACCAGACTATCTAGCTACGATTGACCAACTAAAACAGCTTCTAGGCACGTATTACGTTTGGTGGGAGTAGACGCCTTAAAATAAACATACTTCGGAATAACTTATATAATTAATTGTCTTAGATCTACACCATCTAAGTATTGTCATCATGTTAAGATTACTTAGAATCAAAAAGTACCCCCAAAATATATATTTCATACGATAAACTTATAGAGTCGCGATATTATTTGGAGGTGTACTTATGCGAAATATAGATTATACAAACTATTATTGGCAAGATGATGAAATTAGATTGCGCTCAATAGAGGCCGAGGATTGGGAAAGTATATATTTAACTGCATTTGATACCCCTGCCCGTCGTTTTCTGGAATGTACCATTGAATTGCCGCCTACTATCTCGGGTGCGAAGAAATTCATCGAAGAGAATGTTGAATTTAAATCCACTAATGGCCGAATCATGTTTACTATTGAAAATATAAACGGTGAAACGGTAGGTGGTATTAATTTAAACAGCATTGACGAGAGGAATGGTACTTTCAGCATAGGTATTGTAATTGATCACCCCTATCGAGGTAAGGGCTACGGCACCAGGGCAGTGCATTTGCTCTTAAAATATGCATTTTTCGAGCGTAGACTTAATAAATTCAATGACTATGTTCTGGACGGAAACGAGGCATCGGCTGCTATGCTAAGAAAAGTAGGGTGCGTTCAAGAAGGAGTCCGACGTCAAATCTTCTATATCAATGGTAGTTATCATGATTGTATGTTGTTTGGTTTAACAAAGGATGAATATAGGGATCTTCTTCATAAGGGCCACCAAAATAACTAATCATGCATTAACCTATCAGAGACATTCAGTTCAATTTTTTCTTGTATGTCTTCACCACAATCTGACTTAACTCTTCGCGGCCGCCAAATGTATTCGGTATTCCGCATACATTCCACCCACACACACATAAAGAGCACTTATCCACGGTCAGCAGATATCAATCATCATACAAGTGGAAACGGCTTTGCTGTCCTTTTAAAGGACGGTTCCGTTTCAGCGAGAAATAGAAGGATAAGTTATCGTGTGAAACAAATAAATTCTTATATTTCAAAAAAGCCCCCAGCGCTCAAAGCGCCAGGGGCTGCTGTATCCTAGTAAAGCGTCATGTACTGATCTCTCTCCCACTCGTGAACCTGGGTGCGGTAGATGTCCCATTCGATCTCTTTCAGCTCGTAGAAGTGGGCCAGGGCGTGTTCGCCAAGGGCTTCGGTGATGACATGGCTGCGGATCATTTCGTTCAGGGCTTCCTTCAGATCGGCCGGCAGGCTCGGGATGCCTTCTTCGATGCGCTCTTCCTCAGACATCACATAGATGTTGCGGTCGATTGGAGCCGGAAGCTCCAGCTGGCGCTTGATGCCGTCCAGACCTGCCTTCAACATTACAGCCAGTGCCAGGTAAGGGTTAGCTGCAGGGTCCGGGTTACGAACCTCTACGCGGGTGCTGAGCCCTCTGGAAGCCGGAATGCGGATCATCGGGCTGCGGTTGCTTGCAGACCAGGCTACATAGCAAGGTGCTTCATAACCAGGAACCAGACGCTTGTAGGAGTTAACGGTCGGGTTCGTGATCGCTGCAAAAGCACGTGCGTGCTTCAGAATTCCAGCCATGTAATAACGGGCGGTCTTGCTGAGACCCAGGGTATCGCTCTCATCATAGAACACGTTCTCATTGCCCTTGAACAGGGATTGGTGAGCGTGCATCCCGGAGCCGTTCATACCAAATAGAGGCTTAGGCATGAAGGTAGCATGCAGGCCATGATGGCGGGCAACCGTCTTCACGACCAGCTTGAAGGTCTGAATCTGATCCGCTGCCTTGATGGCATCGGCATATTTGAAGTCGATCTCATGCTGGCCGGAAGCCACTTCATGGTGGGAGGCTTCAATTTCAAAGCCCATTTCCTCCAGTGTCAGCACGATCTCACGGCGGCAGTTCTCACCAAGGTCCATAGGGGCAAGGTCAAAGTATCCGCCCTGGTCATTCAGTTCTGTTGTCGGATTGCCCTTCTCGTCAGTTCTGAACAGGAAGAATTCCGGCTCCGGTCCAACGTTCATAGCAGTGAAGCCCATTTCTTCCGCTTCCTGCAGACAGCGCTTCAGGATGCCGCGCGGGTCTCCGGCAAACGGCGTGCCGTCCGGCATGTATACATCACAGATCAGGCGCGCTACACGGCTGTCTGTTACCCAAGGGAAGATCACCCAGGTGCTCAGGTCCGGGTACAGATACATGTCGGATTCTTCGATACGGACATAACCTTCGATGGAAGATCCGTCGAACATCATTTTGTTATCAAGCGCCTTCTCCAGCTGGCTTACAGGAATCTCAACGTTCTTGATCGTTCCAAGCAAATCGGTAAATTGCAGGCGAATAAACCGGACGTTCTCATCCTTGGCAATACGCAGAATATCCTCTTTCGAATAGCTCACTTTACCCTCTCCCTTTCAAAAGCTCTATATTATTTATTAAAAAACCGGGATAGCTCACCTTGAATTAGAGACACTTGTCCCGGTCTTTTACCGGAAACCAGCTCCTGCTTCAGCAGACGGTGAAGCTGTGAATCAGACAATTCCCTACGGCGCACCTCAGTGTCAGGGGTAATGACCGTAGCTTCCTCCGATTCCTTCGAGACAGGATTCATCACCTGCTTGATGCCGGCAATATTGACGCCCTTCTCAATCAGCGCCTTAATCTCAAGCAACCGTTCGACATCATTAAAGGAGAACAAACGCTGGTTACCGGATGTACGTGCGGGTACGATCAGGCTGTGCTGCTCATAATAACGAATTTGTCTGGCCGATAGATCAGTTAACTTCATTACGATTCCAATAGGGAATAATGCCATATTTCTGCGGATTTCATCACCCATGACTCATCCAACCTTCCAATGATCTTTTTCTCATCTCATTGTACATTTCCTTATATGGCGTGTCAATGGTGTGTAAGTTTTTCTTACAAGATTTATTTACGCCACCGGAAATTAAGAGAATTAAGGGCCAGATTCATAGGCTTCAGCTTCCCGCAGTATATCACACAGACCATTCCTCACGCAAAAATACAGGCAGTTGCAAAACCAGCGGCAAGCCACTATTCCGCAACACAGCCGCAATATCCCGCTTTATGTCATATTATGCTTCAATAAGCCATTCTCCTTCTCCATCCGGCGTCTCAAACCCGTTCAGGAAACGGGTCAGAATCTCTTCGGTAATGGTGAATGCCGCATTAGCATCAAACCGTTCGCTGCGGATGCGAAGCCTCCGGCGCAGCTCTTCCGGCTCTACCTTCAGGTGGACCAGGACCCACTGTCCGCCATGCTGCTCAATCAGCTGTTTGTATTCGTCACGCCGGCGAAGCTGCCAGAAGCTGAAATCCACCACGACATGACGCTTCGCTGCAAGCAGCTCCATAAGCTCCTTCCGCAGCTTGCGTTCCGACTGCTCTTTGAAGGATTCATAAGCCTCTTCCGGGTAATCCAGGCCATACCGGCCATGTGTACTCCAGATGTCCTCATCGATGGACAGCCGGACGAATCCTTCCCGCTCCAGCTTGAGTGCAAAGGTCGTCTTGCCCGATCCCGCTACACCGCACATCATGACAACCAGCGGTGCTTGCTCCGAACGCTTGATCTCTATCAATGCTTCAACAGCTTCTGCTTCGTGCATGGAAGTCTCCTCCTATAAGCTCCGAATACCGAAACGCTTCCACCGGTAATTTCGTATTGGTGATTATAACAATAACGAACGGGGTGAGTCTTATGGATAATAATAATCTGGTATGCAAGACATGCGGACACAGTCATTTTGCCAAAGGAAAGCTGGAAGGCTACGCCGCAGTAAGACCCGTAGACAAATTCTTCTCTTTCGGCTCGGCTCTCACCTTAACCTTCTGCAAACGCTGCGGCGAAGTGGCTTCCATGAAGGTCACAGATCCACAGAAATTCTGATACGGTACCAAGCCGGGCGAGGAGCTGATATTCAAAAAAACAACCGTACAATCATCAGCATGTTGTACGGTTATATTACGTGATAGCCTACAGCAGCTTACGCTCCCTCATGCTCTGCAGAGCCATTAGCACGCCGTATTTCACATGGGAGTAGGTTAACCCTCCCTGCATGTAACCGATGTAAGGCGCGCGGATAGGCGCGTCTGCAGATAGCTCCAGGCTGCCTCCCTGGATGAATGTTCCGGCTGCCATGATGACCGGATGCTCATACCCCGGCATGTCCCACGGCTCCGGCACAACATGGCTGTCTACAGCCGCTGCGCGCTGAATGCCCTGTACGAAGGCGATCAGATGCTCAGCACTGTCAAAAGCCACCGCCTGGATCAGATCCGTCCGCGGCTCATTCCAGGCAGGCTTGGTGGTGAAGCCGCAGCGCTGGAATACAGCTGAAGCGAAGATGCTGCCCTTCACAGCTTGTCCAACCGTATGCGGGGCCATGAACAGCCCCTGATACAGGCCGCGTGTCGTGCCCAGCATGGCGCCCACCTCGCCGCCGATCCCCGGCGCGGTCAGGCGGTAAGCGGCCAGCTCCACCAGATCTGCCCGGCCGCAGATATAGCCCCCGGTCTCGGCGATGCCGCCGCCCGGATTCTTGATCAGCGAACCGGCGATCAGGTCAGCGCCTACCTGAGGCGGCTCCAGCGTCTCGGTGAACTCCCCGTAACAGTTATCTACGAATACGATGACATCCGCCTTGATGGCTTTTACTCTCGCCACCATCTCCCCGATCTCTGCCACCGTAAAAGAAGAACGCCAGTCATAGCCCCTTGACCGCTGAATGCCGATCACCTTGGTCTTGTCATTAATCGCTGCTGCGACCGCATCCCAGTCGATCTTGCCGTCAGCGGTCAATGCAGTCTCGCGGTAGCCGATTCCGTAATCCGCCAGGGAGCCTGTCCTGTCCCCCGGCTTGCCGATGACCTTGTGCAGCGTATCGTAGGGACGCCCTGTTATGTACAGCAGCTCATCTCCGGGTCTCAGTACTCCGAAGAGCGCTGTGGATATCGTATGTGTGCCTGAAGCGAAATGCGGGCGCACCAGCGCAGCTTCGCCGCCGAACACCTCGGCATAGACCAGATCCAGCACCTCACGCCCTCTATCGTTATAGGCATAGCCCGTGGACCCGGCAAAATGAAAATCGCTGACATGCTGGCGCTGAAACGCCTCTATGACCTTCCACTGGTTATGATCCACGATCCGGTCCAGCGCCTTCACGGCCGCTTCGATTTCATGCTCTGCAGCTTCCGCCGCCTGTAATAAATCCTCTGCAAATCCTGCCATGTCCCCTTGATCTCTCCTACTCTTCTTTATAATCTGAGCCTGCCACTTGCCTCAGGGCTATCTGACCCGCCGCCGCAACAAACCCCGCAGCGCAGATGCGGTGCGGGGGACGCAGAACACAGATCTTCAATCCATCCTGCTCAAGCGGCAACAGACAGTCTTACTTCTGTTCCGCGAATTCAGCCAGCTTGTAGCTCCATTTGGCATAATCTTCTTTGTTCACACGGACGGTATAGAGCACATCGTTCTCCTCATAATCCTGCTCCATGACATCGCCGACACGGTAGAGCAGCGAAGTCAGGTCTCCGCGGTCTGCCGGAATGCGGAATACCAGCGTGTCCCCGGCCAGCCCGTCTTCAATCGTGCTGGTAATCCGCGACAGGTCATCCTCATTGAATGCGCTGATCTTCAGGAAGCCATCTCCTGCAGGCAGCATCTCCAGCTGCTCCGGCTGGCACAGATCCTTCTTGTTGAACAAGACGATCTGCGGCTTGCCGGCCGCGCCCAGGTCCTGGAGAATCGCCTGGACGACCTCCATCTGCTCCTCCCGCATCGGGGAGGAGGCATCCACCACATGCAGCACCAGATTGGCTTCATTCACTTCCTCCAGCGTAGCGCGGAAGGAGGCAACCAGATCATGGGGCAGGTTCTGGATGAATCCGACCGTGTCGGTGAGAACCACATCTTTGCCCCCAGGCAGCTGCAGCACCCGCGAAGTCGGGTCGAGTGTAGCGAATAGCTGATTCTCAATATATACATCGGCATCGGTTAGCTGCTTCAGCAGCGTGGACTTGCCTGCATTGGTGTAGCCGACCAGGGCAACCTGGACCGCGCCGCTCTTACGGCGGCGTTCCCGGTGCAGCTCCCGGGTCTTGACGACCTCATCCAGCTGGCGCTTCAGCTCGGAGATACGGTCACGGATATGCCGGCGGTCCGTCTCCAGCTTGCTCTCCCCCGGGCCTCTGGTACCGATCCCCCCGCCGAGCCGGGACAGGTTCTTACCGTGCCCGGACAGACGCGGAAGCAGATAAGAGAGCTGGGCCAGCTCCACCTGGATGATCCCCTCGCGTGTCTTGGCCCGTCCGGCAAAAATATCCAGGATCAGCTGGGTACGGTCAATAATCTTCAGATCCAGCGCCTCTTCCAGGTTGCGCACCTGCGCCCCGGACAGCTCCTGGTCGAAGATCGCAGTGTTCGCGCCAAGACCGTCCGCGGCCATTCTCAGCTCCTCGACCTTGCCTTTCCCGATGAACCATTTGGAATCCGGGGTTTCTTTATTCTGCCTGAGCACATCAAGCACCTCGACCCCGGCCGTCTCCGCGAGCTGCACCAGCTCCTGCAGTGACAGCTCGGGATCGATGCCCGTGCGTTTGATTTTGTCCGTAACCAGACTGACAAGAATCGCCCGGTCCTTAGCTTCTGTCTCTGTGTCATGTGTTGTGCTTGCCATTCACTCTATGCTCCTTGTCTCTGTTCTTCATCTCATGCCGGCTACCCCTTGAAATCCTCCGTCCGCAGCGTCATCAGCTCCTGCTTGCCGGGACTTGAGCTCTCATACTGGTTCAGCAGGCGCACAGCCTGGGCACGTACAGCCTTCTCAATGCTGTTGCGTACAAACCTGGCGTTGCTGAAGGCGTGAAGACTCTCTGTTTTTTCGTTAAGCAATTGCTGCTTGAGTCTGAGTATGGCCTGCGGCATCAGAATATAATCACGGTCCTTGGCCATCAGCTCGGCAATCTGCAGCAGCTGGTCTATCGTATAATCGGGGAATTCAACCTGAATCGGGAACCGCGAAGGCAGACCGGGATTGCTCATCAGAAAATAATCAATCTCGCCGGAATACCCGGCAAGAATCAGGACAAACTGGCTGCGGTGGTCCTCCATAGACTTCACCAGCGTATCGATGGCTTCCTTGCCGAAGTCCTTGTCTCCGCCGCGGGCCAGGCTGTAAGCCTCGTCGATGAACAGAATGCCGCCGAGCGCTTTTTTGACGAGATCCCGTGTCTTCTGGGCGGTATGTCCAATATATTCCCCTACCAGGTCGGCGCGCTCGACTTCAATAAGATGTCCTTTGCTGAGGACGCCCATGCGCTGGAACAGCTTCGCCACTATGCGTGCAACGGTGGTTTTGCCTGTGCCCGGATTGCCCTTGAACACCATATGGTAGGCCTGGCCTCCGCTGGCAAGTCCCGCTTCACTGCGCATCTGGGCCACCTGCAGCAGGGCATAGATCTCGAATACCAGCTCCTTGATGTTATCCAGACCTACGAGTGCATCCAGCTCCCGGCTCAGCTCCTGAAACAGGCCGCTGTGGGTGCCGGCTCTCGGGGGGGCCGCACTGCCTGCGTTCTCTGCCGGCAAGCCTGACACCGGCGCCGGAGCCGGATGGTTCAGCACAATATTAATCTGTCTGGACGGTCTGCGTTCCTCACGTCCGCTGCTTGCCGCCGCTACATGTCCGTTCACCTAGTTCACCTCATTATACAGGTCTGACTTGCTCTAACCAGTCTATTCCGGTATATAAGGGGTTATTAGCAGTTTCGGAAATTAGCAGAATTATAAGCTCAGCTGCTGGAATTTCCATTTGGTGTAGGCCAGAATCTCGCGGCTCTTATACTTCAGCATCGACATGACCTTGGACTCCGTAACGCCGAGCTGCGGGCTGCTGTACCCAAGCTCACGCGCAATCTCCAGGGCACGGCGGCCGTGGAAGTCATGCGTTATAATCACTGCGGTGGACCAGCCGTTCTGCTGCATCACGGACTTGCTGAACAGCAGATTCTCATAGGTGCTGGTAGATTGGTCTTCAAGCGCGATCACATTCTCCGGCACTCCCTTGGCTACCAGATACCGCTTCATGCCTTCAGCTTCCGTGTACTTATAATCCGGCTGGTCCAGCCCTCCGGAGACAACGAAATGGCTGAACGCACCCGAATGGTACAGCTCCAGCCCGTAATCCAGCCGCTCCTTCAGTCCGGGACTCGGTTCATCTCCCCACATCGACATGCCGAGAATGACACCTGCGTCCGCCTTCACCATCGGTGCAGTGGTTTCAGCGCTGTTAATCCGGTTAAAGACGACTGCACACCAGAGGAGTCCGGCTGCAATTAATACTGCAAGACCCGCCAGCAGTACCCGCTTGCGGCGGTGCCCCCGCTTCCGGGAGACTTTGCGGATCGGGGAAGATCCCCGGTGATACACATACCATTCCATGATTATTTCCTCCTGAATTCTCCGTGATGAAACAATTCGGCACGATGCTTCAGCGAGAGGGCGAAATAGGGAAAGGCATGGGCGTCTATCGTTCGCAGAATTGCACTTGCTGTGGACCAGGCCAGATTATAATCACCATCGGTGATATCCTCCCGCTCCCGCGCTTCCTCCAGTTCATCCTCGTCCAGCAGAAACACTTCACCGTTCCACAGGACTACTACATCGAGATACAGGTCATCGAACCAGGGAACGCCCTGATCGGTCACGCCCTGCACCTTGCAGGTGTCAATGTACCACTGCACGATGTTCTGCCGTTCATCAAACATGGCCGTAACAATATAGTGGCTGTCCTTGGGAAAATACTGCAGCCATGAATAGCCTTTGTCCGCAATGCGGTATGTATGCCTGCCGTAGCTCTTCCACAGCGGCTCCTTCAGCCCGTATATCGTGTAGAGCGTGATATACCCGCTGAATTCCCGGGTCTCCACATAGCGGCAGGCAAAGTGGCGGCGCGTAATCCGGCGCCAGTTGGCCCGGTCTCCGAATTTACGTTTCATATGATTAACCCTCTTCTGATAATAGTGCCTTCAGCTTAACACATTTCGCAGACACACTCAAAAAGAACTATAGCGGAATATTCCGCAAGGCCGCAGGCAAAGAACGTCCAGGCCAGCCGCAACAGGAAAAAACCCGCCAGCCGGGAGCTCTGCTCATCGCAGAATTCTACAGGCTGGCGGGGTTATCATTGCAAGCAGCAGACTTCAGAAGACTGCACCTTACTGCGGTGTGCCAACGCCTTCGACGAAGCCGCTGCTTGGATCACCGGCCGGGTCTGTGACAGCGCCCGGATCAGGGTTCGTTCCGGGATCAGCGGTCGCTTCCGGCGGCGGTGTGGACTGTGGCGGCGGTGTCACCTCAGGCTGCGCTGTTGCTGGACCTCCGCCATTACCGTTCCCGTTACCGTTGCCATTGCCATTACCGTTGCCATTACCGTTGCCGTTACCATTACCGTGGTTGCCCGGACCGTTATTGCCCGGACCATTATTACCCGGCCCGTTGTTCCCTGGTCCGTTGCCTTGGCCGTTATTGCCCGGACCGTTATCCCCGGGATTCTCCCCGTTATCTCCGTTGCCGGGATTGTCAATGTTCCCAGGATCATCGGTCGGCAGGTTCGGATCGATCGTCGGCTCCGGCTCCGGTGTCTGGAGTTCATCCTGTACGGACACCGTGACGGTCTCCGAAGGCTCGCTCTCCTGGCCCAGCTCCTGGTAATAGGCGGTCACATAATATTCATAGGACAGTCCCGGCATCGCACTGATGTCGCCAATGGTGGACGCCATCGTGCTCAATAGCTGGGTGAAGTCCGCTTCCGAGGATTCCCGGCGGTATATGCGGTATTCTACACCGCTGTCCGCAGCAGGAGTCCAGCTCATGTTGACCGTCATGGTGTTCGGATCGTAAGCGGCCTGGAAGCCTGCTACCGCAGACACCGCTTCAGGAGTCGGGGTAGCCTCCGGTTCTTCTGCTCCTTTCGGAACAGGGAACTGCTTGGCAGGAACGCCTTCCAGCGCCTTCTCCATCACCTTGCCCCAGAAGGCCGCGGCCAGCGGGCTGCTGTTCTTCAGCAGATGGGTCTTGCTCGGCTTGTCATAGCCCATCCAGACCGCCGCCGTCCATTCCGGCGTATAGCCGACGAACCAGACGTCACGGTTGGAGCTGATGCCCTTGTATCCACTCTGTGTCGTACCGGTCTTGCCGGCAACCGGACGGTTGATTTTGGCCCGCTTCCCTGTGCCGTCCTGTACGACACGCTGCATCATCTCGGTCATCTGATACGCTGTCTGCTCGCTCATCACGCGTTCCGGCTTGGTGTTCGCCTTGTAGACGGTCTTGTCGTCGCTGTCGGCAATTGACTTGATGGAATACGCCTGGCGCAGCTCGCCGCCATTGGCGAACGCGCTGTAGGCCTGGGCCATCTCCATCGTATTAGTCCCCTTGCTCATACCGCCAAGGGCCAGCGACAGATTCTTGTCTTCATCCTTCAGATCAATCCCCAGCTTCTTGGCGAACTGGAAGCCGGTATTTACGCCAATCTCATTCAGCAGCCAGACCGCCGGAATATTCTCCGACTTCGTCAGCGCATCGCTCATGCTGATTGATCGCGAATATCCGTGCAGGTTGTTCGGACAGTAGGTGCCGAAGCACTGCTTCTCATTGCTCAGCGTGGAATCCATCGTGAACTTGCCGGATTCCAGCGCCGGCGCATAGGATACCAGCGGCTTGAAGGCGGAACCCGGGGAGCGGCGGCTGCCTTCGATGCGGCTGTAGCCTTTTTTCTCATAATTGCGTCCGCCGAGCAGCGCCACGATGCTGCCGTTCTCCTGGTTGATAATCGTCATGGAGCCCTGCACCAGCTCATCGTCTACGCTTTTCTCGAAGTTATCGCTGTCGGCAAAAGCATCTTCAACGGTCTCCTGGGCATGCTTATCCATTGTAGTGTAAATCTTGTATCCGCCGATGTTCAGATCGTCCTCGGTCAGTCCGAATCTGTCTTCGGCTTCGTCAATCGCATAATCAATGAACGCCTGGTAACGCTGCTTCTTCTCCGGCGGCTTGTAGTTGTAATCTACCGCCTTCGCCTCGTCCATCTGCTCCTTGGTAATCAGCTTCTGATCATACATGAGCTGAAGCACTACGCCGCGGCGTTCCTTGGACAGCTCGGGATTGCGCAGCGGATTATAGCGGGACGGCCCCTTTGGCATTGCAGCCAGGGTCGCCATTTCCCACAGCTTAAGGTCATTTAGATTACTTTTGCCAAAATAACGGATTGATGCCGCCTTGATCCCATAGATTGTACCCCCGAACGGAATCCGGTTCAGGTACATCGTGATAATCTGCTCTTTGGATTCTGTCTTCTCCAACGCCACTGCAATCGATACCTCGGTTGCTTTACGGAAGAACGTCTTGTCACGGTTCAGGAAGATATTCTTTGCCAGCTGCTGGGTAATCGTACTGCCGCCTTCTACCATACTCCGGGCCGCAATATCCTTGACCGCCGCGCGTCCGATGGACCAGAGGTCCACCCCGTTATGCTCGAAGAACCGTTTATCCTCGGTGGCTACGAATGCTTTAATCAGCATCTGGGGAATATCCTCGTATTCCACCGGATCGCTTTTCTCCAAGGCCAGCTCGCCGATCAGGTTCCGGTTCCGGTCAAATATCTGCGTCGGCGGATTCACCGTCAGCTTATCCCTGTTCTCCTCCAGCAGCTTCTGGCCGTTCAGCATAATGAACAGATAGCCGCCCAGCGCACAGAAAATAGCCAGGGCCACGGAGAAAAACAGGCTCCACAGCACACGCTTTTTGGTTAAGAATCTCTTCTTCTTCTTGGGCTTTGGTTTGGACGGCGGCTGGCTGCCTCTGTTTCTGTTGCCTCCGCCGCTCCTGGTTAGTTGGTCTCTCGACATGCTGCCTCCTGACTCCCTTAACGGAAAAAACATGAATGATGTTCACGAATGAAAAGAACAACCCTCGCAGGTTGCTCTCTCGCACTCTCTATTCAAACGATTTATAAGCAAAAAGGTTTCGCTTCAAGACTGGAAAATCTTAAACCTCGTTCGTGTTGTCCTGCATCAGCGACACACTGCGCTGCGGGGTAAAGGTGGAAATCGCGTGCTTGTACACCATCTGCTGGCGCCCGTCACTGTCGATGACAATGGTAAAGTTGTCAAAGGCCTTGATGATGCCCCGGATCTGAAAGCCGTTGGTCAAATATACTGTAGCAGGGATATTCTCTTTGCGCAGCTGGTTCAAGAACGTATCTTGAATGTTAATGGACTTGTTCATATGACGTACCCCCAATGGTTCAATTAGATTGTTCAGAAGTATATTCAAGACCTGAGAGAAACTTTCCTGCTATTATAGCACGTATTTTTTCAAAATTCTCAGAAAAGTTTCCGCTCTCCAGTACGTCAACCCACTGAATCTCCTTCATGTGTCGAAACCATGACAACTGCCGCTTGGCGAAACGGCGGGTATCGCGCTTCAGCAGCACCACAGCTTCGGCAAGCGTAGTCTCTCCTTCCAGATAGGCGGCAATCTCCTTATAGCCCAGGCCCTGCATCGAGACCAGGCTCCTGCCGTAGCCCTTCTCCAGCAGCCCCTGCACCTCGGCGACAAGCCCCTCCGCCAGCATCTGGTCGATTCGGTCTTCAATACGTTTATATAGTATTTGCCGGTCCATTGTCAAACCGATGAGGCATAAATCATATGGCGACTCCTTCTTCTGGACGGCCAGCGAGTCGGATAACGGAACATTCGTCTGGTGGTGAATCTCCAGCGCGCGGATGATTCTTCGCCGGTCATTGGGGTGCAGCCGCTCTGCGCTGACCGGGTCCACTGCCGCGAGGCGGGCATGCAGGGCTTCTGCCCCATGCGCTTCGGCGTATGCCTCCTGCTCGCTGCGGAATGCCTCATCAGCGACGGCCTCCGAGAAGCGGAAGCCGTAGCACAGGGATTCAATATAGAGGCCCGTTCCGCCCACAATAAAAGGCAGCTTGCCCCTGCCGCTGATCTCTTCGATCAGCCGGGCGCCCTGCTCCTGGAATTCGGCTACGGAATACGCCTCGTGCGGATTATGAATATCAATCAGATGATGCGGAATGCCGTTCATCTCTGCCGGAGGGATCTTCGCCGTCCCGATATCCATCCCCCGGTAGACCTGCATGGAATCCCCGGAGATAATCTCCGCCCCCAGGGCTTCGGCCAGCTCCAGGCTGAGTCGGGTCTTGCCGACCGCTGTCGGACCCAGCAGCACCAGCACCTTGCGTCTAGTCTCTGTTGTCAATGGTAATCACCCCGTACGATGTTTTGGCGCTGGATCTCAGCAGCTCTGTGAAGCCCAGGCGGGCGAATTCTCCGCTCAGCGCCTTCTCCTTCAGCAGCACGGTTTTGCGCGCCACCCGGCAAGCTTCAGCTACGCTGGCGGCCGAGAGCGCGGCGGGATTGGCGAATTGCCGCAGCGGCGAGATCGCCGCCGAGCCGGTCAGCGGTACCCGGAACATCGGGTCGAAATAGACGATATCGACACTGTTATCCGGCTGCGCCCGCAGGTAATCCAGATGGTCGCCATGCTGCACATCAATGCGGCGCAGCGCCTCATTCACCTTCGTCTGGCCGGAGACATAGGTCGCCATTCCCTCCAGCAGCAGCGCGTACAGCGGGAGGGAACTCTCCAGCGCCGTCACCCGGGAATGCTCACCGCCGGCGACGGCAAACAGCAGCGCGTCTCCCCCCAGGCCTGCCGTGCAGTCCAGCACACTGTCTCCGCGCTGCATTCCGGCTGCCTCAATCATCGGGTCGGCTTCTCCGCGAATGATCCGCTTCGCCCGCACGAAGCCCATGCTGGGATGAAACTCCATGTCAGGCATCCCTGGCGTCATGAGCCGGACCGCCTCCTGCAGCACAACCAGAATCTCTCCGTCTCCGGCATGCTCCGCAAGCTTCGTGATGGAGAATCTGGCCCGCGGGATATAAGCGCAGCCGGTGCGCTCGGCCAGCCGCTTCGCCCGGCCTGTCACTTCAGGTATCGGGTCAAAGCCCGTTGTTATAATCATGTTGCCTCCGATCTTGCTCTTGTCAAATATACAATATAACCTCTACATCACGCGCTTAAACAGCTTCTCCAGATCATACGCCGAGAAGGAGACGACGATTGGACGGCCGTGCGGACAGGTATAAGGCTGACGGCAGGCAGCGAGCCTGCTGAGCAGCGACTCTACCTCCAGCTCCGTCAGCTTCTGGTTCGCCTTGATCGAAGCCTTGCAGGAGCAGAGGATGGAGGATTTCTCGCGCAGCTTGGCCAGGTCAATGGACCGTTCGCTTAAGACCCACTCGGCCATCTCCTCGACAACCGCCTTCTCATCGCCTTCCGGGAACCAGTACGGCAGCGAACGGACCAGGAAGGTCTGACCGCCGAAATGCTCCAGAACAACCCCGGCCTGCTCGAACCAGTGCAGCCGCTCGCTGAGCTGTTTGCTCTCCGAAGGGGTGAACTCCAGCGTAATCGGGATCAGCAGCTCCTGCGAGGCATCCTCAGGCTTGCCGAACTTCTCATAATAGAATTCGTAATTCACCCGCTCATGCGCAGCATGCTGGTCGATCAGATACAGACCGCTGTCGTTCTGGGCGATAATATACGTTCCGTGATGCTGCCCGATATAATTCAGCTCCGGGAACTGCGGCAATCCGGATTCGGTATGCTCCGCCGGAGCATACAGCTCCCCGGCACCCGGCTGCGGACGGTAGCTCCCCTGCGGGCGGACGGGCGGCGGACCTTGAGTCCCGCTCCGGTATGGAGCCGGGGGAGCATTCCCGCCGCTATAGGCTGCCGCCGACTCTCTGGCCTGCGGCTGCGCCGGGGAATAGCTGCCGGCCGAAGCAGAAGCGGCCGGGCTTGTGCTGCCCGGGAACGGAGCCTGGCTCCAATCCCCCCTGCCGGGCGGGTTCAGACGACTGGCAGCAGATTGGCCGGGCGCTCCCGGGCCGGAGCTGAGCTGGCCCGGCAATTCTGCTCTTGTATCCTGCTGCCCCGCACCCGGAGCAGTGCCTCTAGGGAAGGCGAACTGCTCCTGTATGAAGGAGCTGCTGTTCTTGCCGCCAATGATCTCCTTGGTCGGACGCGGAATCAGGGTCTGCCCCATCAGCAGCGCACGGAGCTGCTGCTCAACGAAGGCATACAGCTCTGCTTCCTTGCTGAAGCGGACCTCCAGCTTGGCCGGATGCACGTTAACATCGACCAGCGACGGATGCATGTCCAGCTCCAGAACCAGCAGCGGATAGCGGTTAATCGGCAGCAGGGTATGGTACGCGCGCATGATCGCTGCGTTCAGACCGTTGCTGCGGATATACCGTCCGCCGACAATCGTTGTCACCGCATTGCGGTTCGAGCGGGTCCATTCCGGACGGCTGATATAGCCGGACAGCTTGTAATCCGGGTCCTCTGCGGCAACCGGCAGCATCGCCTTGGCGGCAGAGGTGCCGTACACGGCGGCAATAACCTGCAGCAGATCACCGTTGCCCAGCGTGCGCAGCAGCTGGTTGCTGTTATGATGCAGGGTGAAGGAGATATCCGGGTGGGCCAGCGCCATCCGGTACATCGCGTCCGAGATATGGCCCAGCTCGGTCTGGATGCTCTTCATATACTTCAGCCTTGCCGGTGTATTGTAGAATAATTCCGAGACGGTAACATCGCTCCCCCGGCCGGAGGGCGAATCCTCATTCTGAATAAGCTTGCCGCCTTCGATGACAAGCCGCCTGCCCTTGCCGTCCTCCCCGCTTGCGGTCAGCAGCGCCAGCTTGGAGACCGCCGCGATACTGGGCAGCGCCTCGCCACGGAAGCCGAGGCTGGTGATCTGGAACAGATCGCGGCCGTTCATAATTTTGCTGGTGGCGTGGCGGTAGAAGGCCGTCTCGCAATCCTCCGGCTCGATGCCGGAGCCGTTATCCTTCACGCGGATGCTCTGGAGGCCGCCCTCTTCCGCGGACACCTCAATGCGCGTGCTTCCGGCATCAATCGCATTCTCCACCAGCTCCTTCACAACGGAAGCCGGGCGCTCCACCACCTCACCGGCAGCAATCTGGTTGGCAATATGCTCGTCCAGCACATGGATTCTGGCCATATTCGTTCACCTCGCCTGATATAGAATGGAATAATGGAAAATTTCAAAACATTACCGGCTGTGGCCTACAGGTCCCGTGCCTTCAGCTTCAGCTCGTTCAGCAGGCCCATCGCCTGCAGCGGCGTCATGTTCATCAGATCCGCGTCCTGAACGGCTGCAACCAGTTCCTTGAGCAGCGGATTCTCCCGGGCCGGAGCTGATGCCGCCCCGCCCTTGCCCTTCTTACGCGGCTCTTCCTCGCCAAAAATAGAAAGCTGCACAACCTCATTGTCCTCTTCCTCGGCCAAAGTTGCAAGGGAAGCGGCTGCCTCCTGCTGGCCGGCAGTCAATGAAACGGCTGCGGAGCCATTAAGAGGAAGCGCTGAAGCATCCGAAGATACACCACTGGCTGCCGGAATTTCCCGGAGGACCGGACCGGAAGCCTCTCTTCCCCCCGTGCCGTAGTTCAGCTGTGCGCTGCCCGGAGGGACGGCCTGTTCAATGCTCTGCAGCAGGCCGTAAGCCCGGTCAATAATGCCTTCCGGCAGCCCGGCCAGCCGCGCACAGTAGATGCCGTAGCTGCTGTCCGCAGCACCCGGCACCAGCTTGCGCAGGAAGTTGACCTTATCCCCGCTCTCCTGAACCGCCATCGAATAGTTCCGCAGGCCCTTAAGGCTCTGCTCCAGATGAGCCAGCTCATGAAAATGCGTCGAGACCAGTGCCTTACAGGCAATGGTATCATGCACATATTCGATCACCGCCTGCGCGATAGCCATCCCCTCGCTGGTCGAGGTTCCCCGGCCCAGCTCGTCGATGATGATCAGGCTGCGGGCGGTGGCTTTCTCCGTCATGACCTGGATGTCGGCCATCTCCACCATGAACGTGCTCTGACCGCCGATCAGGTCATCCGCCGCGCCGATCCGCGTGAAGATGCGGTCGATCAGCGGAACCTCGGCGCTGTCCGCCGGGACGAAGCAGCCGATCTGGGCCATGATGCAGATGAGCGCCACCTGGCGCATATAGGTGCTTTTACCGGCCATATTCGGTCCTGTAATCAGGAGGATATTGCCTTCATCCCTGCTCAGCGTGCTGCCGTTGGCAATGAAAGCGGAGTCCTTCAGCACGGCCTCCACAACCGGATGGCGTCCGCCTTCAAGCCGCAGGTCATAGCTGTCAGACAGCTTCGGCTTGACGAAGCGCTGCTCGGCGCTCACGGCGGCCAGCCCTTGATACACATCGATCTCCGCCACCTTCTCAGCCAGCGCCTGCAGACGCGGAACCTGGCTGCTGATCTGCTCGCGAAGCTCGATAAACAAGCTGTATTCCAGATCGGTCATTTTGTCCTGGGCCTCCAGGATCAGCGCTTCCTTCTCCTTCAGCTCCGGGGTCACATAACGCTCGGCGTTCGCCAGCGTCTGCTTGCGCTCGTACCGTCCTTCCGGCAGTGACGACAGGTTGGAGCGGGTTACTTCTATATAATATCCGAAGATTTTGTTGTACCCGATCTTCAGCGACTTGATTCCGGTCACCTGGCGCTCCTTCGCTTCCAGCTCGGCAATCCAGCGCTTGCCGCTGCTGCTCGCCTCCCGCAGCTCATCGAGCCGCTTATGGAAGCCTGCGCGGATAATCCCCCCGTCACGGACAGACACCGGCGGATCTTCAACGATCGCCGCCTCGATGTCCTCCCGCAGCTCTGCGCATTCATCCATTGACGCGCCGATCTCCCTTAACGTAGCGGATCCAGAGGACAGGCACATCTCCTTCAGCACAGGGATCTGGGCCAGCGACAGCTTCAGCGCATTCATATCCCGGCCGTTCGCGCTGCCGAAGGCAATGCGTCCGACCAGACGCTCCAGGTCGTAGATTTCCTTCAGCGCCCCGCGCAGATCCTCGCGGACAATGAACTGGTTATACAGATAATCGACCGCCTCCAGGCGGCGCTCAATCGGCGCGCGCTGCAAAAGCGGCTTATCGATCCGGCGGCGCAGCAGGCGTCCGCCCATCGAGGTCTCGGTGCGGTCGAGCAGCCAGAGCAGTGAGCCTTTCTTAGAACGTTCCCGTACAGTCTCGGTCAGCTCCAGATTCCGCCGGGTGAACGGATCAAGAATCATGTAGTTGCCCGGCTCATAAGGAGAGATCTGCGTGAGCTGCCCGAGTGACCGGCGCTGGGTCTCGCTGAGATAGGAGATCAGCAGCGCCAGAGCGCGGCCGCGCTCCTTCTCCAGCCGGACCCAGGCCGCTTCGCCGAACTGGCGGCGGGCCAGCCCTTCCTCCAGCTTGTCCCACGGCGTGTAGACCACCGGCTTGGCCAGTATGGAAGCTTCGCTGCGCAGCAGCTCCAGCAGGCCCGGGTCGCCCATAATCTCGGCAGGCTCATAGACCCCGATCTCATCGCGCAGCCACTCTTCATTGCCCGGCACAGAGGTGACATACAGCTCCCCTGTCGTCAAATCGCAGGCGGCCAGCGCCATCATCCCGTCCTCTTCGGTGACGCAGACGAGATAGTTGTTGCTTTTGTCCGTAATGCTCTTGCCATCCATGACTGTACCGGGGGTTATCACCCGGACAATATCGCGGCGGACCATCCCTTTGGTGACTGCGGGATCATCAAGCTGCTCGCAGATGGCGACCTTGTAGCCTTTTTCAATCAGGCGCTGTATGTATCCTTCCGCGGCATGATAAGGCACCCCGCACATCGGAATCTTCTCTCCTACACCGCCGTCGCGGCCCGTTAACGTAATCTCCAGCTCTTTGGACGCCAGCAGCGCATCCTCAAAGAACATCTCATAGAAATCGCCCAGCCGAAAGAAAAGGAAAGCGTCCTTGGCCCCTTCCTTCACTTTCAGATACTGCTGAATCATCGGCGTATAATTTGCCATCGTCTACCTCCATGCCTACTTCATACTGTTCTCTATTATAGCAGAAACTTCACCGGTAACGTTACCCGCTAGACTCAGGGGCTTCTGCTAAAAGCTGGTGCGGGCGGGAAAGAGGGGGTGCTGGGTGAGTGCTGGGTGAGTGCTGGGTGAGTGCTGGGTGAGTGCTGGGTGAGTGCTGGGTGAGTGCTGGGTGAGTGCTGGGTGAGCGCTGGGAGGACGGTTGGAGGGGATTTGCCGGTAAAAAAGCATTTTATCTGGGAGGTACAGGAAATAAATTGTTGATGGGGTGACTAAGCTCAGGGGAGCACATGGGGTGTGGTGGTGGAGGCGCGTGGGGTGAGATTGTGTTCGGTTTTTCGATTACATTTGGTCCACACGCCGCCGTTGAGCCGAATGGATACTGTTTTTAGCATACATCTGGTCCGCTCGCCCACACACAGGCCCATTGTATACTGTTTTCCGCATACATTTGGTCCACGTGCCTCTGCAGCGCCGAATGTGTTCGGTTTTTCGATTATATTTTGGTCCACGCGCCTCCGCAGCGCCGAATGTGATCGGTTTTTCAATTACATTTTGGGCACGTGCCTCGCACAGCAGTTGATTGTGTGCACACGATTCAATCAAAGTGTTAAATCGGATAATCACTTAGCCAGGTCAACGCCTGTTCATAATCATCGAAAAATTTCACAGATTCCTTGGTATTTGTCTGCTGTAGATGCTTCAGGATCTCCCCTTCTTCCAGAAGAAACGCAATGGCCTTGCTGTAATTCAGAATGGACTCATTGAAGAACTTATCTTTCCATGCTTTTTGCACCGAAAAATGATCCGGCACGTATCCTTGGCGGTCCACCAGCAGCTTGAACTTCCGGCCCCCGGATATAAATTGCTCACATACCTGCCCGAAGCCGTCAAACCATTCATTTACTTCCTCTAATCCAATCCTGCCAGTTAAACGGGTTACAATTACATCGCCTGCAACGGTTGTGCTGATATTCGGATTAGTCAATTCATAATCATTCCTCTCAATGACAATTATGTAAGTTACAGTCCCATGAAATCAATAAGAAATATATTTCGAGGGTGTCAGAGAGGATAATTCATTATGGCATTCAGCTAAAAAACAGCCGCCTGCACAGGCTCCTCCGCTTAAGCGGCAGCGGAGCGTGAGCGGCGGCGGTCTGGTTAAGAAGGGGGCAGCGCCCCGGAGACGGACGGGGCGCTGCCCAGCCAAGAGCCGCGGATATCCCGCGACTCATCCCAGGTCCGCTGTGCGGCGATGGCACGCAGCAGCGGACCGATCCAACGGGCGGCCTCCGCGTAGCCGCCCAGCCCGCGCAGCTGCGCCTCCAGGGGAGGCCAGGCTGCGCGCAGCGGGGTTTTGTCGCCGTTGTAATAGGCGGCATGAAGATCCTCCCGGTCGAGCGGGCGCAGCGGCAGGTCTTCATAATGGCTCACGATCAGGTGAGCCAGGGCGACCGCGCCTTTGGCGATGACCGGGGAGACCAGGAAGCTCGGCAGGGTCCGGTACTCGAAGCCGCCATGCGGCTGGAGGCGGAAATCGCCGAGCACGCCATAGCGGGGACGGCGGGCCGCAGCCCGGACGTCCTCCAGCAAAAACATCGGCAGCGCGAGATAATTGTCGAGCGCGCGCAGGAGCGGCGCACACAGCGTCACGCCGCTGAAGTGCAGGTGGCCGCCGAGGGCCCAGCCCCGCAGCGGCATGCCTCCCGCCCGCCAGCCCAGCGAGCGGTCGGCAATGAGCCGGTCCGCCTCGCGCGCGGCGGACATCAGCTGCGCCAGCAGCGCCCGCGGGTTCCCGCGCGGCGCGGGGCGCAGCTCCGCTACCGGGAACACGCCGCGCGTTCCCGGGGGTCCGGCATCGCAGCCCGCGATGCCGTCCGTGGGCAGGTGCCGCGACGCCGGCACGACGCGGCCCGTGGATTCCCGGAGCAGCAGGAACTCCGGGTCCATCCCCATCAGCAGCCCGGGACGTCCGGGCTGCTCAAGGCCCAGCCGCCGGTCCAGCTCAGCGGAAGCGGAACGGTACGGCTCAGGCAGCGGCGCGCCAGGTTCGGGCATCAGCGGAGTGATGCCCGTCACCGCATACCGCCGCCCGCCCATGGCCCGCAGCTCCACCTCGCCGCTGTCCAGCCCCAGGCTGTAGAGCGCCCGCACCGCCGTTGTCTGGAGCACTCCAGCCGCCCCCCGCACCTCTCTCCTGGACTCACCTACCTCCTCATTTTCATGCCCACCGTGCCTGTCTGCACTTCTCTCCTCACGCTCATTTCCATCCCCACTATGCCCGCCGGCACTTCTTACCTCGCGTCCATTTCCATCCCCACTGTGCCCGCCGGCACTTCTTTCCTCTTGCTCATTTCCATCCCCACTATGCCTGCCAGCACTTCTTTCCTCGCGCTCATATTCATACCCACCGTGCCCGTTGCCACTTCTTTCTTCACGTCCATTTCCCGCCTGCTCTCCAGTATGCTCATGGCTAGTCCCATACTCTATCCTTCCATTTGCGTCTGCACCATTCCATAACCTTCCAGCACCCCGGAGCACACTCCCCATAGCGGCACCTGCGCCGAGAGGGTGGCATTCCAGCACTGCCAAGTTGAAGATAATGACCCGGTAATGCTGTTTGTAGCTTACGGGGTCTTGTCCATGAATATATGTACGGCTCTCTCCAGTTTCCTTACGTTTGGCCTGCCGGGTTAGTGCACCGGGGTCAACCTCAATCCCGCAGCGCCGGAGCCTGCCTTCTACCTGAACCGGTGCCAGCCCCCGGAATATATGAAGCCCCTCGTTCATGCCTTGGCCTCCGTCCATCAATATATGTTCAAGCCGCGTCCAGTGCCAACTACCTTTCCGAACGCACCTAAGCAGTCACCATACAATCCTCCCAGAGCAAGCCGATTACCCACACCCGCTATACCTCTTCTTGCCCATAATTTCCTTGGCTCATATCCGTCGCGTTCAAATCTACAACGTCCCTTTCTTCACCTCTTACCCATACTACCCGGCACATTATAGTACACAACTAACCCTCATACTCTCCTCCAGCCCTTATCCGTCACATTCAAGTGCATAAATACCCCTCATTCCCGCTCAAACCCACATTTCGCACAATAGCATTAATACCCTTCATTCCCTCTTTTCATCTACATCCGCCACGTTCAAGTGCACGATTACACCTCATTCTCTTCCATCCACGCCCGCCGGGGAGTGAGAGAAACGGGTGACCGCGGCCGCGGGCTGGTTAATAATTGGAAATCCGGCAGCGGAGTGCAGCACAATGGCTGATAGCTGCGGGGAGACCCATTGTTCTCCCGTCAGCCCCAGTTACACACATCCTTTATTGAGCCTGCCAGCCTCCCCATCCCATCACTGAATAAATATTTCCCCCTTTTTCAAAAAAAAGAGGGCATTCGCCCTCTTCGCCGCTGCCCTCTCTACATATAATGGATCATAACCCGCACAGTGACAGCGGCAAGCGGCGCTTTGCATCCTACAACTCATCATCCAGGGCGTCAGGGTCCAGATCATCGTAATCAAAGCTTTCACCTTCGAAATCATAATCCTTGTCTTCCGGATCATCGCTCTGATCGCTGACATACACGCGGACCTTGGTCTCAGCCACCAGCTCCGCCTCGAACTCGCGTTCCACCCGCAGCGTCACGCTGCCGCCGCCCGGCGATACCCCGGCTTCCACGCAATTAGGTTCCTGCGTTGCCTCCGCAGAGACCTGCGCAGTGGAAGCGCGGTGTCTCGGATCGAGATACGACAATGGAATCAGCTCCACATAGGAGACAGTTTCCTTGGCGACCTCGGTCTGTTTGTTTTTGTCGTAAGAGTACCAGATGTTCACATCGTAGGTACCGATTACTTCGATTCCGTTCCCGGCGGCAACCGCTTCGTACTGGTGGTTAATAATCCATGCCCCCAGAATACTCGTCGGATGATGTGGCGGAGTCACGGTATGAGTTGCTGTAGAGAACTTACGACCTTTGCCGCAAACTGCCTTCGTAATGATCTCCCTTGTTTGACGTTTATGGCTTAATGACATCTTTGAACCTCCTCCATACAATCATTCACTATCAAGTGTATGCACGTTCTGGGCATTTGTTGATTGTTAGAGTAGAAATAAATTTGGGTAAGCCCCCGGAGGCCGTTTATTCATTCCTCTGGTTCATTTTATTGCCGGAATCCCCTTGTTATGAGTGCCCCGCCCGGAAAATAAAAGCAGCGGCCCCGCCCAAGGGAACCGCTGCTTTCCTGTTATATAAGGCCTCCATCATATTAAAGCGCCTACTGCGGCAGCACCCGGACCACTCCGAGCTGGCGGTTGCGGCTCAGGTCAATGAAGTCTTCTCCGATGTTCACCAGCGGCCGCAGCGGATCATGGGCCAGAATCATGATGATCTTGCCGATCCGTCCGTCCGTGAGCAATACATCGTTGCCGATCATCGATTGCATCAGCTTGTGGATGAACACGCTGCAAATATACGGGTCCAGCTTGCCGTAGACATTGTCATCCATCTGTCTCAGCACCTCATAGAGTGGTGCGGCGGTGCGGTAGAAGCGGTCAGAGGTCATCGCATGGAACACATCCGCGACCGCGACGATTTTGCTGAAGTCGGTAATCCGGTGCCCCATCACGCCAAAAGGATATCCGCTGCCGTCCATCCGCTCATGATGCTGCAGAGCCACCAGCGCCTGCATATGTGTCGTGCCCGGCGTGTCCCGGATCATCTCATAGCCGAGCGTGGTATGCTTCTTCATCATTTCATATTCTTCATCGTCCAGCGGGCCGGGCTTGGTCAGAATCTCATCGGGGATCATCACCTTGCCGATGTCGTGAAGCGTGGCTGCGGTTGTCAGCATGCTCAGCTCCTCCGGCTTCAGCTTCAGCCATTTGCCCAGCAGGGTAGAGATAATCCCCACCGCGACATTGTGCCGGTATGTATAATCATCCTTCGTTTGCAATGCTGCCAGTATGCCATAGAAATCATTCTTCTCGCTGACCTGCTGGATGAACGGAATCACTTCATTGCGGATTTCCAGCATCGGCAGCCTCTTGGTCTTGGTGTAACGCAGCTGCTCGAAAATGCTCTCCATCGCCGCCGTACACTCATCCACTGCCAGCTGATAGAAGGCGGCGCTGTCCAGCTGCAGCACATCCTGGGGGGTAAGAACGATCTTGTGCTGGGTGATGAGGCGGATATGCTCGCTGCTCAGCAGCGTCAGCGCCGGGAGCACAAATACGCCGCTGTGATTGAAGAGGTTGGCTGCAAGCTGTTTTCCGATATATTGTTCATTGCTGTGGTTCATATTTCTTCACCTGCCAGTGCAGTGGCCCACCGGAGTGAACCCCGCTGTAATGGAAAGCTTCGCGGCATGAGCTGCGCCGTCTAATAGAACTATGAAATAAGTGCTGGAGCACGGAGCACCCGGGCATAACGGAACAGGCACGCTCACTTTTTGTGCTTATATTTCTTATCGTTATTTTACACCGGAATGTGAATACCTACCGGATAGGCTATCCGACCTTTTCACACTTCATTGCCTTTGGCAGGCAGCTTGTCCTTGACCGGACGCCCTTCCACCGGACTCTTGTAGCGCTTCGCAATCTTAAGATACAGCGCCAGCTCCCGGCACAGCTGAAGTATCGCCGAGCGGATCTCGAATTCCTCGCGTGAATCCGGCAGCTCCATCTCCTGGAATTCCTGCTCCAGGCTCTGCAGCAGCCGCTCAGTCCGGCCGGTATACTCCTCTGCCAGCACATCCCCGCTAAGCTGGTCGAACAGCTCAGCCACCATATCCCCGTGCGGAAGCTGGCGGTAGACCTGGGAGAGGAGCTGCATCATGTTCTGGATCGACTCCAGTTGCTCCTTACGCATATAGAAGTAGACGTTCCAGGCTTCATCCGGGTGAATCACATGGTTCTCCATTTCCCGCGCTGCGGCATTCAGCCCCTTCTGCACCGCCTCCCCCGCGCCGATCAGCTCCTTCCCGTCCCACAGGTAACCCGGATCACGCAGCGTGCGCGCCATTTGCCTGAAGATGACCGAAAAGTAGCCGTCCACCTCCTTGCGGATGCCGGCCATCTTGTCGCCCGCGGGCGGCATATAGATGAAGTTCACGAGACCGGCCGAGCCGAGTCCGACCGCCAGCAGCTCAACCTGCTGCAGTATAATATGTACCGTGAGTTCAGCTTGTCCGAATACGCGGAATACAATAACCGAGCTGGTAACGATTCCTTCCTTGAAGCCGGAGCGGACGATCAGCGGGAAGCCGAACAGTACATACAGTCCGAGCACCCAATAATGAAAACCCAGAAGGTAGAACAGAATACAACCCAAAAAGAGCCCTACCAAAGAGGCAAAAAAGCGTGCCGTAATGGTACGTAGACTCCTTTTGCGGGTGGTTTCCACCCCGAGAATAGCCAGCAGTCCCGCGCTTTGCGCATTCGGAATGCCTGCGGCGGCTGCCAGCAGAATGGACAGCAGAGTTGCAGCCGCCGTTTTGATAATACGAAATCCCATGTGAATACCTCTCCTACAGCTTCATAATTCAGATAAAGATATAGTCATGGTACAAGATTTTGCCAATAGACACAATATTACATGATTCTTACCGTCTCGACAGCAGCACCTTCTCCACATACACTACGAGCTGATACATTGCGGTTGCCACCGCAGCGATGATAAGCAGACTGGACATCACCAGGGTGAAGTTGAATACCTGAAAGCCGTAGATAATCAAATACCCAAGCCCCGATTTGGCCACCAGAAACTCCCCGACAATGACCCCGACCCAGGACATCCCGACATTCACCTTCAGGGTGGAGACTACTGTGGGGAAGGAAGCGGGGAGGATGACCTTGCTGAATTCCTGGCTTTTGGATGCGCCGAAGGACCGGACCACCTTCACCAGATTAGGGTCCACGCTGCAAAAGCTGTTATATACGACCAGCGTCGTAATAATCACTGTGATCGATAACGTAGTGACGACAATCGCGGTGAAGCCTGCTCCGAACATCACAATGAAGATCGGTCCCAGGGCGACCTTGGGCATGCTGTTGAAGACGACCATATAAGGATCAAGGACTGCGGACAGAAAAGGCGACCACCAGATGATGACCGCAAGCAGCGTGCCGAGCAAGGTGCCCAGAACGAATCCTACCGCCGTCTCCCCCACAGTGATGCCCAGATGGGGCCACAGACTGCCGCTGGCCATGTCCTCCCAGATTTGCCGGAAGACCTTCGTCGGATAGCTGAACAGCAGCTCGTCGATCCAGCCGAGTCTGGCGCCCGCTTCCCAGAGCACAAAGAACAGCACCAGCAGGCTGCTTCGGACAATCAGGACCTGGCTCCGGCGGCGGCGCTTCTGCTTCCGGTAGTCGTCATGCTTCTGCTTCAGCCAATGGGCACGGGAGTCCGCTTGCGCAGGCGCTTCTGTACTCACATCTCATCCCTCCCCGCCAGCTCCATTTCCTTCCATATCTCATGAAAAAGCTCCGCGAATCCCGGCAGATCACGCGCATACAGCGGCGGGGTGCTCCGGATCGCTTCCGGCACCTCAAACACCTTGCGGATTCTGCCGGGATTCCGCTGCAGCAGAATGACCCGGCTGCTGACGGCAATCGCCTCAGACAGGTCATGGGTCACCAGAATCGCCGTTGTTCCCCTGCGCAGCAAGGTCTCGGAGACGAGATCCTCCAGCTGAAGCTTGATCTGGTAATCCAACGCGGAGAACGGTTCATCCAGCAGCAGCAGCCCGGGATCAGTCGCCAGGGTCCGGACCAGGGCCACACGCTGGCGCATGCCTCCCGAGAACTGGGCCGGATATGCCTGCTCTTTGCCTTCAAGCCCCATATCGGCGAGCAGCTGCAGCGTCTGGGCGCGTGAGCTCCCGGTCAGCCTGCCGGTCAGCTCCAGCCCGAGCAGCACATTATCCTGGATGGTCCTCCAGGGAAACAGATAGTCCTGCTGGAGCATATAGCCTACCTCCGGTGAAGGTCCCGTGACCGGACGGCCGCTGAGCAGCACTTCGCCGCGTGACGGCTGCAGCAGCCCTGCGATGATCGACAGTATCGTCGTTTTGCCGCAGCCGCTCGGACCAACCAGGCTGATGAATTCGCCCGCTCCGACAGTGAGATTCAGATCCTCAATCGCAAGATTAGCCTCGCCGTCTCCCAGATAGGCGTGTGTGATTTCCTTCAACTCCACTACTGGAAGCATATTGGCCCTCCTATAAGTTCTTTGTTGACGGATTGTGTAGTATAGCTGACGCCGGACTTGCCTACTTCACGCTGCTCTCTGCCTGCTGCGCAAAGCTGTTATCAACGATGGTGCCTGCCGGAATCCGTTCCTTGAGTTCACCCGCGTAGTCGATTACATCCAGCAGATTGTTCCATTCCTTGTCATCGATTACCGGGTTCACCGCATAGGTATCCTGTTCCTTGTAGCGGCTGATGGCAGAGACCACAATGCTCCGGTCCGTCTTGTCAAAATACGGCATCACCGCATCAGCAATCTCCTCGGCGCTATGAGCCTTCACCCAGAGCTGGGCCCGCTGGATTGCATTCGTGAATTTCTGTACCGTCTCTTTGTTCTTGCCGATATAGCTCTGCTTCGCCATAAATACGGTATACGGCAGATAACCGCTCTCCACCCCGAAGGAAGCCACCACCTGACCCCGGCCTTCCTTCTCGAAGATTGAAGCCTGCGGCTCAAAAAGCTGCACATAGTCCCCGGTTCCGGAAGCAAAAGCGCCGGCAATGTTTGCAAAGTCAATATTCTGGATCAGCTTGATATCCTTCGCGGTGTCGATCCCCTTATTCTTCAGGGTAAAAGCGCCGGCCATTTGCGGCATTCCCCCTTGTCTCTGTCCGAGGAAGGTTGACCCTTTGACTTTGTCCCATGTGAAGTGGTTATCCGGCGTACGTGCGAACAGGAAGGTTCCGTCCCGCTGGGTAAGCTGGGCGAAATTGATGACCGGATCATCCGCCCCCTGCTGGTACACGTAAATCGAGGTTTCCGAGCCGACCAGAGCTACATCGATGGCACCGGAGAGCAGTGCAGTCATCGTTTTGTCCCCGCCGGGTATCGTCTGCAGCTCCACATCCAGCCCTTCGTCCTTGAAGAAGCCCTGCGACAAGGCCACATACTCGGGCGCATAGAACACGGAACGGGTTACTTCGCCGATCTTCACCTTGACGGCAGCCGAGCTCCCGCCGCAACCGGCAATGACCGACAGACTCAAAAGTATGATCAGGAACGGCAATAACAGCTTAAGCTTGTATTTCATGCGATCTTCTCCTTTCTTTCCGGGTCTTCCGCCCTTGCTCTAAGCATATGCGGGAGCCTATAGAAAGGTTAAAGAGCCGTATCGCATCCTAAATCCATAAAAAAAGCCAGTCTTCTCAAAGGAAGGCTGACATAGTCTGTCTGGCCGGGAGCTAATCTCCCATATTAAACGGTGAGTCATGAAGCAGCCATTCGCCAAAGGCATGGCACAGCTCCGCCCGGGTGAGCGGGAAGGCAATGATATAATCGTCTCCGGGTTCACAGCTGCTGCGCAGCAGCCAGCCGCCGGTCTCCGCTTCGATGTACGAGGCCTGCTGAAGATTCCAGTCTCCGCCTTCCCGTGAACATAAACGCAGCTCTCCTGAAGCCGTCTGCGCCTTCAGCGTTCCGGCCAGCCGGGCAGCGCTGTCAGGATCGCCGGTCTCCGCGCCCAGGCATTCGGCCAGCACACATAAGGTCCAGCCTTCCGCCCGTTCCCGGATCTCCTCGAACCGCCGTCTGGACAGAAAGAGTGCCGGAACAGACAACGTCCGGGCCTGCGGCTGGCCCAGGCAGTTGAACAGATATTCGCAGGCCCCCTTCGTCTCCTCAGACAGTTTCAGTTCATAGCCGAAGGCGTCCTCAGCCTGCACTCCCGTAATGATCGTCCGGTCCTCCAGAACCTGCATACAGACATCCTGAAGGACATCGCCCTCATCGAACCTCAGCCTGCAGATCCGCAAGGCGCCGGGGGCTGCCCGAATCAGACTGTCAATCTTGTGCCGCCCGGCTGCGCCCGGGAACAGAAAAGCCGCCAAACAGGCCACATCCTGATTATTCACATTCATAATCCCTTCCTTTATCGCTGAATCCATGTTTTTATATATTTTATATAAATAAGCAGCTGCAGGTAAGTAGTGAACCTATGAAAGTTACAATCTTTATGTTATCATAAGCTAATTTTAAGGTAAAATTAAGAAAGAGAGGGTAAGATCATTAGCATGAAATACTTTTAGCGAGGTGATTTCGATGACAATGCTTATCACATTTCAAAACAAGCGTGTACCTGTATATTTCACAACCGAAAACAAACAGCCGACCCAAAAAGTACTTCGACTGCTAAACAGCACACTGGAGCTTAAAATCCAAAAGGGAAAAAACGCCCTGCAGAAATGTCTGAATTCTCTAATCAGTATTGAAATCAAAGGCTCAGAAGCTATATTGCACAGTTACAGTGAAAATGATACATTGGCATTATCCCTCTACTAAACAGAGGGATTTTTTTTGAGCTTAAAAAAGCACACACCTGCCGGGCAGGGAGTGCTTTGTTTATAAGGGCTAAGGCAGGCGCCGTCAGCCGATCCGCAGATTCTGTTTCTCTTGCTTTTCCGCCTTCTGAATTCGCAATTTGAACAACTTCACCAGGTTAAGCCGGGTATGCTCTTCGTGACAGTTGTCCAGTTTCTTGATGATGAACCGGTCAATGGACATGTCAATCGCTCCTTTGAATGGGGGCTCTATCCTTATATTTCCTATATAACCGGGGTGCAGATTCCCTAAACCCGTCCCTTCAGCAGCCAAAATCCCATGTCGAAATAAGCCGACTACATATAGACAGCGAATCTGCAAATGAAACGGAGCAACCGAAGATATAGTAGGAATGCAAAAACAAGGCTTTTTCTGTCGCAAAAAAATTTTTATCCGCCGGGATATTTACAAACAAAAAACTAAATGCTATATTATCGATAGTTAATATTAAATATATACCTAAGGAGAAATCATAATGTCGAATGTACTGTTTATCAAAGCAAATAACCGCCCTGCCGAGCAGGCTGTAAGTGTTCAGCTCTACAACGAATTCCTGGCAAGCTACAAGGAGACTCATCCGCAGGATCAGATTACCGAGCTTGATCTGTTCGCTGAACAATTGCCTTACTACGATAACACACTGATTACCGGTGTTTACAAGGCTGCTCAGGGCTTCGAAGCCACTCCTGAAGAAGCTGCAGGCGCCGCACTGGTGAAGAAATACCTCGACCAGTTCCTGGCTGCTGACAAGGTTGTATTTGCCTTCCCGCTGTGGAACATGACCGTTCCGGCTGTACTGCACACTTACATCGACTACCTGAACCAGGCCGGTACTACCTTCAAGTATACCGCTGAAGGTCCGGTAGGACTGCTGACCGGCAAGAAGGCAGCTGTGCTGAATGCAAGAGGCGGCGTATACTCCGAAGGCCCGGCAGCAAGCGCTGAGATGGCTGTTAACTTCATCCTGGGCAACCTGAACTTCTGGGGCTTCAAAGAGATCACACAGGTCATCATCGAAGGACACAACCAGAACCCTGATAAATCCGCTGACATTATCGCATCCGGCCTGCAGCTGGCGAAGACAGCAGCAGCATCGTTCTAAGACAGGCGCGTTAAACGTCCGGTTCTTCCCTTACAGACCGTACCTTTATCAGCTATCCGTCATGACTTGAACCGGACTTTTATTCACATATAGCTTCCCGCAGAAGTTCCCTCCGGGCACCTGCCTGGAAGCAGCACGTTAAGGCCCCGCAGCTATCATAGCTGCGGGGCCTTAACTTTATAGTCAGAATGATGCGGATATTTCCTCTCCGCTCAATACTCCTCCAGCACCCGCTGCCAGCTGCTCCCCTTAGCCCGGGGCGGCTTAGCCTTGGTTGCTGCGGCCATCGTCTTGCGCTTCTGCTTCGCTTCCTTGCTGTTCTGGTATTGCAGCTCCTTCTGCGTCTTGCGGTAGCTCAGCAGCCGCTTCTCCTCCAGCTCTCCGCTGGCCAAGGCGGCCAGCACGGCACAGCCCTCCTCACGGGTATGGCTGCAATCGCTGAAGCGGCAGTCTGCGGCAAGCGTGCTGATCTCTCCGAATGCGAGCTCCAGCCCGCCGTCATCCTCCCACAGCTGCAGCTCGCGCATCCCCGGCGTATCGATGATGATGCCGCCGTCCGGGAGGGCGAACAGCTCACGGTGTGTCGTCGTATGACGTCCGCGGCTGTCCCCTTCCCGGACCTCCTGGGTCAATTGCAGCTCCCGGCCGCTGAGCCAGTTGACCATCGTCGATTTGCCGCACCCGGACGAGCCGGTCAGGGCTACCGTCTGGCCGCTGCCGAGATAAGGCAGCAGCGCTTCCCGGCCTTCTCCTTGCACAGCGCTGACCGCATGGACAGGAACTCCGGGCGCGGTCCGCTCCATCTCGGCGATTTTCACATCGGCATCTGTGCAGAGATCTGCCTTGGTCAGCAGGATTACCGGGTTCGCCCCGCTGTTCCAGGCCATGATGAGATACCGCTCCATCCGCCGCACATTGAAATCGTCATTCAGTGCGCTGACCAGAAACAGAGTGTCCACATTGGACGCTACGAGCTGCTCCTCCTGGTTCGGACCCGGCACCTTGCGCGAGATGACGCTGCGGCGGGGCAGCACGGCATGAATCACGCCATGGGCTCCGCCGTCCTGCACAGCCAGGACCACCCAGTCCCCTACCGCCGGATATTCGCCGGACCCGGTCAGCGAGTGGCGCAGCTTGCCTGACAGCTCACTCCACATCTCTCCGCTTCCGCTGATCACCCGGTATTTGCTGCCGAAATCACCTGAGATTCTGCCGGGCACCAGCTCCCGGCCGGCATCCAGCTGCTTCAGCTTCTCTGTCCATTTACTCTTCCATTCTTCGTTCCAGCCATATTGTTCAATAATCATCCAATTCCTCCTGAATCGTTATTATCCGTCTAATTTTCATGACTCCTACTGTATCTCCCCGGGCAGTTATCGCTCTAACTCCACACAAAAACGCCGGAAACCAATGGTTCCGGCGGCAGTCTCAGCAAGCCCAGGCACGCGCTCCAACCGGAGAACGCAGCCTGTAGCCTGCCTGGTGCGGTGCTATTCTGCACACACCAAAAAAGCCGCCGGAACCGATACGGTTCCCGGCGGCTCTAGATCGCTAATCAGAGCTTACCTGCGGTGCTGGACAAGCTTACTCCACAGCACCCGTTCCCGGAAGACACGTATCCACAACAGTTGCAACCACCACAACAAAGCTTGTATGAACTGTCATATTACATCGTCTCCTTCCGAGTAGAATATGCTGTAATAATAATCATAGCTGCGGCTGTTTGTCAACAGCCCGCCTCAAATTCATTAAATCATCCGCTGCAGCTCATCCAGCTCATCAATGGCTGCAACCGGCTCAGCCTTAAGCGAAGCATCCCAGGCATGGTTGCGCTTCAGCCAGATGGTTCTCATACCAGCCCGGGCCGCCCCCTCGATATCATTCACCGGATGGTCGCCGATGAACAAGGTCTTGTCTGCAGGCGTCCCGAGGCGTTCCAGGGCTAACTGGTAGATGCCGGGGGCCGGCTTCCAGATGCCCACTTCGCCGGAGATCACTATGGTGCGGAAGTAGCCGCGCAGCCCGAGCAGGTCGATTTTGCCATATTGGATGTCCCTGCTGCCGTTAGTGACCAGCCCGAGCGGATACCCGCGTTGCTTACAGTACTCCAGTGTCTCCACCGCATGCTTCATGATCGCCCCGTGACGGATATATGTCTCATCGTAATACTCGCGGATCTCTGCCGCTGACAACGCCTTCTCCCAGGGAAGCACCCCGCTCAGCTCGGCGAAGAAACCGTCCTTATCGCGATAACCGTCCGCATCCCGGACGATCATATCCTCCACTACCTGTGCGGCCTGCTCCTCACTCAGATGGCTTAAGAACTCCCCGACAAACGCCCTGCTGAAGCTGCGGAAGGTCTGGTCCCGGTCCATCAGTGTGTTGTCCAGATCAAACAGCAAGCCTTGTACCTCTCTCATGCTTACATCCCCCTATGTAATCAACTCTGCCAGTCTAGCATCAGAGATTCATTGTACTACGTCCGGGGGAACGAAGAAAAGGCTATTCCGCTTCAGAGACATAACCGCCTCCTTGTACAGAATAGCCTGTATATTCAGAATAAGCTCAGCGCACATTAGGATTCAAAATGCTCCGGGCGATGCGTCAGCATCATTTCCTCGTCGGTAATATAGAGCGGAAACGGCGGGGTCTCCTTCAGATAACGCTCCGTGGCCAGCAGGCGGTAATGCACCTCCGGCAGCCAGGCATCCTCAAGCAGCGGCAGCTTGCCGGTGTCACTGATATAATGATCTACCGCCGACTGGACCATATCCAGATAATACGGAACCAGCTTGTCAGCCTCTTCAAAAATCTCAAATGTCTCGCTCGACATATAGAACTTCTGCTCCGGAACGCCGCCCAGATACCGCTTGAGCCGGCTCAGATCAATGCTTTTATCTTCCTGAATCAGAACTGTGCGGTTAATTGGAGCGGGCATATCTTCTTCAAATTGCCTCACAGCCTGCTTGATCTGCGGCAATGTAACGACAGGGGCTACGGGTGATTTATTTTTTTTGGCACGTTTGAATAGCATACTGAAAAACTCCTTTCCTAAGGATCTGTCAGATAACGCTTACAATTACATTTTATTCGTTATTCTAACAATTAATCAGCAGTTTCATACTTGTCACAAAAAATCCCCATTAATTAGATCATTATTTGACATTTTCCCAGTGAGTCCACAACTCTGGCGGGTTCAGCTCATAGCGGTCGTTCTCGCGGTACATGAACTGATGCATGATGAACTCACGGCGGATCGTAGCGTAGTCCTCGTGAAACGGCTTGATGAATTCGTTGATTTCTTTCTCGGAATAGACAACCCCGGGCTCCAGCTTCTCCACCATGTATTGCAGGGCAATCAGCTTCTTCTTGTATTGTGAGGGAATCTGCCGCAGGCGGCCGTCTTTGGCAAAAAAATTGCGGAGCACGGATTCCTTCAGACTGTGTTCAGGCGACTGCTCTTCCATCTCTTCCACCCCCTTGGCAAAAATAAATTTCAGTGAGGCCTCTGAGCCTGCCTGAATAAACTCGGGATTCAGCTTGAAATATACAATGTTCTTGTCCCGGCGCTCTGAAATCAGTGCGGCCTCGCGCAGCTTGGCAGCATGATGGGTCACCGTGGGCTGGGACAGATTCAGCTTCTCGGCCAGTGCATGGCCGTGCAGCTCGCCTCTGGACAAGAGGAGCAGCATCTTCATCCGGGTCGGATCGGACAAGGCCTTGTGATAGGCGACGATTTTGTCTAATTGCAAACGGACCACACTCCAGTAAATAATCCAAAACATTAATGTTAGATATATATCTAATTATATACCCATATCAGGCATTCTGCAACCGTCATTTGCCGGTATCCGCCGGGCAATGGCAAAAAAATAAAATATAATGTACCATTTACTGAATAGACTACTAACCTGGGAGGACATAGTGATGAAAGACGTTATTATTATCGGCGCCGGCCCCTGCGGGCTGTCGGCCGCCATTGAATGCCAGCGCCAGGGGCTGTCCAGCCTGATTATCGAGAAGAACTTCATTGTGCACTCCATTTATCTGTATCCGACGAATATGCAGTTTTTCAGCACCGCCCCGCTGCTTGAGATCGGGGATGTGCCCTTTACCTCCCCGAACGATAAGCCATACCGTCATGAAGCGCTTGTCTATTACCGCCGGGCCGCCGCGCAGCATCAGCTGGATATCGCTTCATATGAAGAGGCGTTGTCCGTAGAGCCTCAGGAGGATGGAACCTTCCTGATACATACGGTCAATAAGCGCGGCGAGGAGCAGACCCGCAGCGCCAGGAATGTGGTCATCTCGACCGGCTACTTCGACCAGCCGAATCTGATCGGCATTCCCGGCGAGGAGCTGCCCAAGGTGACCCATTATTTTGGCGAGGCCCATCCTTATACCGGAATGAAGGTCACCGTCATAGGCGGCAGCAATTCAGCGGTGGATGCTGCTCTAGAGCTGATCAGGGTTGGCGCGAAGGTGGATATGGTCTACCGGGGCAGCAGCATCTCGGACAATATCAAGCCCTGGGTGCGTCCGGTCTTCGAGAGTATGGTGCAGAAGGGCAGCATCACCCTGCATCTGGAATCCCGCGTGACCGGGATCACCCCGGCCTCTGTGACCGTTACTGCCGGCAGCGGGGAGACCCGCGAGCTTGACAATGACTTCGTCCTCGCCATGACCGGCTTCCGTCCCAGCAGAGCCTTGCTGTCCTCCGCCGGTGTACTCATGGATGACTCGCTGGATAAGCCGGCCTTCAATCCCTCGACGATGGAGAGCAATATTCCCGGCATCTATGTGGCAGGGGTTATCGCTTCGGGCCGCAATGCCAACGAGGTATTCATCGAGAGCGGACGCGGGCACGGCAAGCTGATTGCTGACCATATTGTAGGCAGACAGCTGAAATAGAGAAGGAGAGTCCCTCACTTATGGATATGACCTCATTACTGCTGCTCGGTCTGGCGGCACTCGGAATTATCAGCAGCAATTCACCGGTCACCATCGCGATGGTGGTGCTGCTGCTGATCCGGGTGCTGGGGCTGCAGCAGGCTTTTCCGTGGCTGGAGAAATACGGGCTGACCGCCGGTGTGATCATCCTGACCATCGGGGTCATGACGCCGCTTGCCAGCGGCAAAATCTCCCTGCAGACGATAGGCCAATCGTTCCTGCACTGGAAGTCGCTGGCCGCCATCGGCGTCGGTATGCTTGTCGCTTACCTGGGCGGACGCGGGGCCGCCCTGATGGGCAGCCAGCCGACCATTGTCGCCGGACTGCTCATCGGAACCGTCCTGGGGGTCGCCCTGTTCAAGGGCGTACCGGTCGGCCCGCTGATTGCCGCCGGCATTCTGTCGCTGCTGATCGGCCGGATGTAGGCAGATGCCTCCTACTAGCCAGACCAAACAGGCTGCAAGCCACCTCCGGGTGAGCTTTGCAGCCTGTTTTATTTTGCCTATACGGGTTCTGACCAGGGGCCGTTCGGTTCCTAAGCATTCAGATGCTGCACATTGAACAGCCGTGCATAGCTTCCGGCAAGCGCCATCAGCTCCTCATGGGTTCCGCGCTCGGTGATCTCCCCGTTCTCCATTACAATAATCTGGTCCGCATGGGTGATCGTGGACAGCCGGTGGGCCACAATTAATGTGGTCCGCTCACTGGAGAGCGCCTGCAGTGCCTGCTGGATCAGATGCTCGGACTCCAGGTCGAGCGCTGAAGTCGCCTCGTCCAGAATCAGCACCTTGGGGTCCTTCAGGAAGACGCGGGCGATCGCCACTCTCTGCTTCTGTCCCCCGGACAGCTTCACCCCGCGTTCCCCGACCTCGGTATCATAGCCCTCCGGCAGCTGCATGATGAAGTCATGCGCGTTCGCGGACTTCGCTGCCGCTATGATCTCTTCTTCCCCGGCACCGGGATTACCGAACAGAATGTTGTCGCGGACCGAGCCGCTGAACAGGAAGTTATCCTGCAGCACCATCCCCACGGTCTGCCGCAGGCTCTCCTGAGTCAGCTCCCGCACATCCCGGCCGTCCAGACGCAGGCTGCCTTCGCTGATGTCATAGAAGCGCGGGATCAGGCTGATCAGCGAGGACTTCCCGCCTCCGCTCATTCCGACCAGCGCCACCGTCTGTCCCGGAGCAATGCTGAGGTCAATATTACGCAGCACCCATTCGTGCTCCTCCCCGTATTTGAACCACACCTTACGGAATTCAATCTCCCCGGCAGCATCCCGCAGCGGCTCCGCTCCAGGCGCATCAACAATATCATACGGCTCGTTCAGCAGCTCCAGGACACGTTCAAGCGAAGCGGAGGCCTGGGTCAGCACGGTCGAGGAATTGATCAGACGGCGCAGCGGTGCATACATGCGGTCCAGGTAGCCGAAGAAGGCTACGAAGGTCCCGAGGGTCAGATGGCCCTGGATGACCTGATAGCCCCCGTAACCGATAACAAGCAGCGGCGCAATATCGGTCAAGGTATTGATAATCGCGAAGGTGAAGGCGTTCCAGCGGGTCTGAGCCATCGCTTTTTGCAGGAATCTGCCGTTGATGTCCTCGAACTGCCGCTGGTCTACACGCTCCATCGTGAAGCTGCGGATCACCGCAATCCCCTGAATCCGCTCATGCAGATAGCCTTGAATGACGGCAAGCGCCTGGGACCGGTCCTTGGTCAGCACCTTAAGCCGTTTGTAGAGCGTGTTCACAGCGATGCCGTAGAGCGGCAGAACCGCAACTGCTACCAGCGTCAGCATGGGATTGAGATAGAGCATGAACCCCAGCGCGAACAGCAGCGTGAACATATCCAGCCAGACGTTCATCATGCCCACTTCCACCAGGTTCTTCGACTGCTCCACATCGTTAATGAACCGGGAGATGGCCTCGCCCACCTTCGTATTCTGGTAATAGCGCAGGGAGAGCCGCTGCAGATGGGCGTAGAGCCGGTTGCGCATATCGAATAACACCTTGCTGGTAATCAGCTGGGCGAAGTATTGGCGGTAATATTCCACGGGGCCGCGGATCAGCACGAACAGCACGAGTGAGCCGCCCAGTACCATCATCAGCTTCGATATCCGCTCTGCGACCGGCAATGCGGGATTGCCCAGCAGCTCATCGACCACGTACTTCAGAATCATCGGCAGCGTCAGCGGAATGCTGAACTTGACCATCCCGATGATCAGGGTAAGGATAATCCACTTCAGGTAGGGCCTTACGAAAGTAAAATATGATTTCCATGACTTCACAGCTCTTCAGGTCCTTTCCAATTCGTTCTTTAACAGGGCACAGTTGACATTTGCGCGCTGCAATGTTTTGATATTTTTATTAGCAAGGAGTGCAGTACCGAAATTCAGGAGGATAATGATGCCCAGACAATTTGTGACGGAAGCCGTCATGATGGCGATTTACGGCCAGCTTCTTAACCCGCGAAGCCCTGTAGAATATATAGTGCCTTACACCACGATCATGGAGCTGTACGAGCTGCGGGACAGCAATGAGCCGGTGATGAGCCAGGCGGATGATGATAAGCATGTCAGACTCAGAATCCGTGAGCTGATTGACTATTTCGAGGAACCGCTGAATGCCAAGAAGATCAACCGCTGCCTGAATATTCCCTGGGCCAAGAGCTCCGGCATTCTGCTGGGCAGCCAGGCGCAGCTAACAATTATCAACAGCGTGGATAACGCCTCCTACGGGGAAGCCTTCGATCCGATTGAGACCGAGCTGCTGCTTGCATCCCAGCGCGAGAAGGTGCCGATTCTGACCGACCAGTTCGAGCTGATTCAGCGCATTATCGAAGGCGGCGTCCCCGTCCAGGTGTATGACATTGACGATTTCGAGTTCGCGATGGAGGAAGAGACCTTCCGCAGCTCACCCTGATGCCCCGGCCCGCCCGGTGATTCTCTCTGATCTCATGCAGAAGCCCTTGCCGTCCGGCAAGGGCTTCCTTGGCTTCCCGGTCCGTACCGGAGCTGCCGCGTTTCTATTGGCTGCTCTCAGGTTACCGGAACCGGCTCATACCGGTATTCGATATCATCCTCAGCTTCCGAATAGACAATGGCCAGGTTGTACCCCTCCAGATACCACAGGTCCTGCTCTTCCATATAGAAAATAAGGCTGTCCTGCTCGAACGCTGCGGCGGGACGTCCAGGCTGCTCTGTTGCAATGCCCAGCGAGAAGCCGGGATGCAGGCCGCCGCCGGAGCTGTACCGGGGAAATAAACGGATATGGGCCCCGTCCCCGAGGCTAAGCTCCCTCTTGAACCAGGCTGCCGCCTGCGGACTAATCAATATGTTCATCTCTATACCCTCCTCCCCTATCTCTCCATCATACCCAAAAAACATCAGTTTACCAAATCCCCTGATTCAGAACGGCATCCGGTTTGTATATCATAAGCGATATTCGCCGTTTGTTCAAAAATACATTTGACATTTCTCAAACGGTGATGATAAACTCTAGAACATAACGAAACGTCTTCAATTAATTACCAAAATCAAGAAAGGGTGATCTCGGTGTTTAACATTGAATTGGTGCATTTCCCCATGGATACTGACAGCAAGTTTCAATTGAATACCGAAGCAGCCCGAGCAGTGGAGAATTGCTGAGAATCATGCGTGTTCCGCGTACCGTATGAGTCCCAGTCCGGATTTATCTCTTCCATGTCTCTGTGCTGCCTACAGCACCGTGGACATGATCGTCGCAATTACAGGCGTATCATCCGTTTATGGATGGTACGCTTTTTTGTGTGCTGTATTAGAGTAACCCGCTCCTGTAACCATTGAATCTGTTCCGTTAATCAAGCCGGCCAACATTATTCCACACACGAAAGGAAGGGATTTCCCTTGTTCTCTGTACTCCGCGATCTCGGCTGGTTCTTCCGCCGGGAAAAAAGGCGCTACACCATAGGCCTTATTCTGCTAATTGTAGTAGGCGTGCTGGAGCTTCTGCCTCCGCGCCTGCTGGGCAACGCCATTGACGACATCGTCAGCGGCTCCATCACCACAGGTTCCCTTATGAAGTACATCGGTATGATCGTGATATTTCTGCTGACGATTTACTGGATCACCTACATATGGATGCACAAGCTGTTTGGAGGCTCCAACCTGGTCGAGCGCCTGCTGCGCTCGCGCTTCATGAATCACCTGATGACCATGACTCCCGCCTTCTTCGAGCGCAACCGGACGGGCGATCTGATGGCCCGGGCCACGAATGATATCCGTGCGGTCGCGGTCACTGTAGGCTTCGGGATGCTGACCCTGGTTGATTCGACCGTCTATCTCACCGTCGTGCTGTTCGCCATGGGCTTCCTGGTCAGCTGGAAGCTGACGCTGGCTGCCGTTATCCCGCTTCCGCTGATTGCGATAGCGATGGTGTTCTACGGCAAAGCTATTCATGACCGGTACAGCCTGGCCCAGGATGCCTTCGGCGACATGAACGACCAGGTGCTGGAATCGGTCTCCGGTATCCGGGTCATCCGGGCGTATGTGCAGGAACGTCTCGATGAGAAGCGCTTCTCTGACATTACTGAGGATGTATACCGCAAGAATATGGCGGTAGCGCGGGTCGATGCCTTCTTCGAGCCGACCATCCGCTTCTGCGTAGGTCTCAGCTATATCATTGCGCTGACCTACGGCATCTATCTGGTGTTCCGCAACCAGATCACACTGGGAGACCTGGTCTCCTTCAATATGTATCTCGGCATGATCGTCTGGCCGATGTTCGCCATCGGCGAGCTGATCAATATCATGCAGCGCGGCGGCGCTTCGCTGGAGCGGATCGACGAGACGCTGAATGCCAAGCCGGATGTCAAGGATGTGCCTCATCCGGTGAAGGTCGCTAATCCGGCTTCGATCGAACTGAAGGATGTGACCTTCCGGTATCCAACCTCAACCGTCGACAATCTGAGCGGTGTCAGCTTCTCCCTCTCCCAGGGCCAGACGCTGGGCGTGGTCGGACGGACCGGCAGCGGCAAATCAACGCTGCTGAAGCAATTGCTTCATGAATACCCTACGGGCACCGGCGAGATCCTGATCTCAGGTGTGCCGATTACCCAGATTGCCCTGGATCAGCTGCACAGCTGGATGGGCTATGTGCCGCAGGAGCAGATTCTGTTCTCCAAGTCGGTGCGCGAGAATATCCAGTTCGGCCGCTCCGGGGCCAGCGATGAGCGGATCATGCAGGCGATTACTGCTGCCGCCTTCCAGAATGACCTTGGCACCCTGTCTGACGGGCTCGATACGATGGTCGGCGAACGCGGCGTCTCCCTCTCCGGGGGGCAGAAGCAGCGGGTATCGATCTCCAGAGCCTTCATTGCCGATCCTGATATCCTGATTCTGGATGATGCGCTGTCCGCCGTGGATGCACGGACGGAAGCGAAGATCATCGAGAATATCCGCGAAGAGCGCAGCGGCAAAACCACGCTCATCTCCACCCACCGCCTCTCGGCAATTGAACACGCGGATCTGATCGTCGTGCTCGACGGCGGACATATTACCGAGCGGGGTACCCACCAGGAGCTGCTGGAGCTAAACGGCTGGTACCGCGAGCAGTTCGACCGCCAGCAGGTGGAGAATAACCTGACGAATGAATAACAACCAACAGGAGGTGTCACCGTTGACACAGAGCACCGGCAAACGTCTGCTGCAATATGCACTGACCGCCAAAAAGACCTTCATCGCAGCCCTGCTGCTCCTCACGATCGGGGTAGCGGCCGAGCTGGCCGGGCCGTTCATCGCCAAGAGCATGATTGACAACCATCTGCTGGCGATTGAGAAGCCCTACTTCCAGACGGCTTCGCCCAAGGATGCTGCTGAATATAATAACACTTACTACAAGCGCGGTGACCGGTTCGCCGCTGATGAAGCCAAGGGACAGGAGGTCCGCCTTCTCCAGGTGGGCCGGAGCTTCTACTTCATCAATGAGGCCGTAACGCAGGCCGAAGGCGAGCGAAGCTTCGCGGACGGGAGCGTCCAGGTCAAATACGGCGACCAGATTGCCGTCTATCCGGCGGTGAAGTTGTCGGCGGGCGAGCTGTTTGCTTTTTACCAGCCGGAGCTTCCCGGAATCTATGAACTGGTGGGCCTGTATGCCCTGTTCCTGGTCATCTCGATCATTGCCGAGTTCGGCAAAACCTACTGGCTCCAGTCCTCTGCCAACCAGGTTATCCGCAAGCTGAGAACCGATGTATACGCTCATATCCAGCGTCTGCCGGTGCATTTCTTCGATAATCTGCCGGCGGGCAAGGTCGTCTCCCGGGTCACCAACGATACGGAAGCGGTCAAGGATCTGTTCATTGCGGTGTTGTCCAACTTCGCTACTGGGATTATCAACATCACCGGTGTCTATGTCGCCCTGTTCCTGCTTGATGTGAAGCTGGGGCTGGTGAGCTTGTTCATCGTGCCGGTCATTATAATCTGGATTGTGCTGTACCGCAAAATCGCGACCAAATACAACACGATTATCCGCTCGCGGCTAAGTGAGATTAATGCGATTATCAATGAATCCATTCAGGGGATGTCCATTATCCGCATCTTCCGCCGCCAGAAGCAGAGCAGTGCCGAGTTTGAACAGCTGAATGACGATTATCTGAAATACCAGAACAAAATGCTGAATCTGAACGCCTTCACCTCGCACAATCTGGTGAACTCGCTGCGTAACCTCTCCTTCGTGCTGGTGCTGTGGTATTTCGGCTTCGGCAGCATGAACGGCTCCACCTTCGTTTCTCTGGGTGTCCTGTACGCCTTCGTCGATGTGCTGGGCCGGATGTTCCAGCCGATTACAGGTATGGTTAACCAACTGGCGAATCTGGACAGCTCCATGGTCTCAGCCGGCCGGGTATTCACGCTGATGGATGAGCCGGGCGAGCCGGTCACTGACGGCTCCATGCCGCGCTATAAGGGCAATGTCGTATTTAAGGATGTCTCCTTCGCTTACAAAAAGGACTTCGTCCTGCGCGACATCTCCTTCGAGGCGCGTCCGGGCGAGACGGTGGCCCTGGTCGGTCATACCGGCTCCGGCAAAAGCTCGATCATCAACCTGCTGTTCCGGTTCTATGATCCGCAAAAAGGAAGCATTACGATCGACGGCCAGGAGGTTACCGGCCTGCCCAAGCAGTGGCTGCGCAGCCATATGGGCATCGTGCTCCAGGACCCTTATCTCTTCACCGGAACGATTGCTTCCAATGTCAGCCTCGGTGACGAGCGGATCTCCCGCGAACGGGTAGAACGGGCGCTGCGCGAGGTAGGGGCCGACAAATTACTGTCCCATCTGCCGCAGGGCTTCGATGAGCCGGTGATTGAGAAGGGCAGCACCCTGTCCGCCGGACAGCGGCAGCTGATCTCCTTCGCCAGAGCACTCGCCTTCGATCCGGCGATCCTGATTCTGGATGAGGCGACCTCCAACATCGATACCGAGACGGAGAGCGTTATCCAGCAGGCACTGGAGGTGCTGAAGAAGGGCCGGACCACCTTCATCATTGCCCACCGTCTGTCGACGATCCGCAGCGCCGACCAGATCCTGGTCCTCCATCGCGGCCAGATTGTTGAACGCGGCAGCCATGATGAGCTGATGGCGCTAGGCGGAAGATACTTCCGTATGTACCAGCTCCAGCTTGGTGCAGGCGCCGGTGAACCGGCTGCAGAACCGGCAGCAGGTAATTCCTCTGCTGATACTGCCGCAGCCGGACTGCGCCCTTCCCTGGAGGTATAATTCCAGGCTAACCGTAAAGCCGCTGATGCTCTGCCCCCTGAAGCTGCTTAAGCCTCAGGGGGTTTCTTGTGCTTGAACTCAGAACATTTGTTCTGTATAATGGTAGGCAATACATAATATTGGATGAGGTGATAGCGGTGATAACCTACAAGCTCAGCAAGCGGCAGGCGCGGCTCTTCCTGCTGCGCCATCAGCGGCTGGTGGCGGACGGAGGAACCGGAGGCAAGCAGGGCATTTATGATTATGTGCGCCATGTGGGCTGCATACAGTACGACCCGCTCAGCATTGCCGGTCATAATCATGAGCTTGTATTGCAGGCCCGCATCCCGGACTTTGTGCCGGCGATGGCGAATGAGCTGCTCTACCAGGACCGGCTGCTGCTTGACGGCTGGGACAAGAATATGTCCATCTACTGTACAGAGGACTGGCCATACTTCCAGCGGCGCCGGGAAGCGGCAGCCAGACACCGCCACAACGAGGCCATGGCAGCCATGGTTGCCCATGTCCGCGAGGAGCTGGAAGCGCGCGGGCCGCTCTCTTCGCTGGACCTGGAGAGCCGGGAGAAGATCGACTGGGCCTGGGCTCCGGCCCGGCTCTCCCGGGCGGCTATGGAGAGCATGTACTTCTGGGGGGAGCTGTCCATCCATCACCGGGTGCATACGCGGCGGTATTATGACTATACCGCGAAGCTGCTTCCCGCTGAGCTCCTCAGCGCAAGCGATCCCAATGCGACCCTGGAGGAGCATTATGACTGGTATGTGCTGCGCCGGGTCGGCAGCATCGGCCTGCAATGGAACCGGGCCGGCGACGGCTGGCTCGGCATCGCCGGGCTGAAGAGCAAGGAGCGGACAGCCTCCATCCAGCGCCTGCTGCAGGACGATCTGCTCCGGGAGGTGCAGGTCGAAGGAATCAAGCTCCCGCTCTATGTCCGTACAGCGGATACCCCCGTGCTGGAGGCGGTGCTGCAGGAGGATTACGGCCATTTACCGGAATCTGCTGCTGATGTGCAGCCTCAGTCGGCATCTGGCGTTACCCCCTTCGCCGCGCTGCTGGCTCCGCTTGACAACCTGCTGTGGGACCGGGAGCTGATCCGCCAGTTGTTCGGCTTCCACTACCGCTGGGAGGTCTACAAGCCGGTGCTGGAACGGGAATACGGCTATTATGTGCTTCCTCTGCTCTACGGTGACCGCTTCATCGCCCGGCTGGAGCCGGTGATGAATAAGAAGACCGGTATTCTCGACATCATCCGCTGGTGGTGGGAGCCGGGGGAAGCCCTGGACCGGGGAATGCTTCCTGCACTTCTGCAAGCCTTCACGGCGCTGATGCGCTCCACCGGCGCTACCGGCATCCGCTTCGCCCCTGATCTTGTCCGGGACTGCGGATTGCAGGAGCTTGAGGCTGGACTGCCTGCGCCGCTGCCTGTGCAATAACATGAAGAGACCCGCTCGAACGCAGCCTTGTTGGTGCGTAAGAGCGGGTCTCTTTTGCAGATAAGGAGATAAGGCCGTTTAACGAAGCTGCTCTTCTTCCAGTCCCAGCTTACTGTACATTTCGGTGCAGTAGCCTTGCAGCTTAATCTCCAGCCGGCTGGCCTTGTTCTTGAAGCGTTTCAATTCACGGATCATATGAGCCCTTCCGGCCGGTGTGAAGGTCTCCTGAATCCGCTCCTTGAAGTAATCATGAACAATATGGTTGCGCTCCTTCCACACGGCCTGCAGCTGGACCGTCTCTTCCTCAGAGAATGGGAAGTGATGCTGGATTTCTTTGATGAGCTGGCCGAGTGAATTGCTAAGCTTGCGTTGATACAACTCTGCGATTTCGGCGTCTGTCGGCGTTCTGCCCTGCGACAGCTTCGTCAGCAGCAGCAGATTCGTCAATTGCTGCTCCAGCGCCTGGCAATAATAGACGGCCAGCCCGAAATAAGCAAATAGCTCTTTGGATTGTTCACTCTCCGGTATTTGTGTATCCTTCATCGTTCCTCCCCGTTCTTGATCTGGTTATTTGTCGTAGAGCTTAATTGGTTTTGTTATAATCCATTCGGCCGCAGCGGTACAGATAGTAAGCGGCCAGCAGGCATATGTACGCGAGCGCGTGGCTATAAGCAGCAAGCACCGGCCACACCGTCAGTGCATCGGCATTCATCAGCTTATCCATGACCGGATATACGGGCGGCAGGAGCACTTGAACCAGCGGTTCTGGAACAATCTCCGCCACTTTGCCGGCGCTTACCGACAAGATGAGGACAATTAGCAGCAATCCGGCAGCATAGCTCCTTCTCGGCACCCAGGAGGATTGCAGGTACAGGGAGATGGTGATCCCTAATATCCCCAGAAGAACATGGCCTGTGTAAGCAAGCAATATCCGCTGAAGCCCTGCGGATTCATTGAAGCTTCCGGTCACAACCGGATACAGGACAATGGCCAGAGCCAGCAGCAGGACTAGCAGAATTAGGGTAAGAATAGCACCAAGGCTGTACCGCCGGGCACTGCGCAGCTGAACGATGGCCACCTGCTTCTGCACGGCATGTTCATGGTTCAGGAAGCTGAGGCCCAGCCAGGCAGAACCTATGTATACAATGACAGCCGTGGCGGAGTAGCTGCTCATCACCGGATTAGGCTTGTAGGAATAGAGAATGAGGACCGCAATAATCATCCCGGCGACCGGGCCGAAGTACCGCTGGGAGACACTGTAACTCCTTAAAAAGTAACCAATTAGCCCTCTCATCTGCTCTCACTTCCGTTCCGCTTCTTCGGGTCCATCCACTCTGTAAGATCACTCAGACCTCCGAGCGGCTTCACCTCAGCTATGGAACCGCCTGCGGCAAGAATCTGCTGCAGGCAGATATCTGACATCTGCTGATCTACGGTCAGCCCTATACTGGCGGTCCCTGCGCGGTCCGGCGCAGGTTGCATTGTTAACACTCCGGGCAACACCTTGACCGCCTGCTGTGCTTCTTCCGGCAGCCCGGTGCAGACGATATGCATCACAGGAGCACTCCGCAGATTCTCCGGTCCGCGAATTGTACGGATGACCTGCCCCTCCTGCAGCACCAGCACCTCATCACCCAGCGCCTCAATGATCTGCGGCTCGTGAACGGAGAAGACCAGTGCCGTACCCTCCTGCTTCAGCTCCTGCAGGAGTGTGATAAGTGTATCCTGTGCCGGCAGATCCAGGCCGGACATCGGTTCGTCCAGCAGCAGAAGCTGCGGCCGGATCAGCACGCCCTGAATCAGATTGACCTTCTGCAGCATTCCCTTAGAGTAGCCCTCCATCGGGCGGCTGCGGAAGGCCTCCAGACCGAAGCGCTGCAGCAGCCCGCTTACCCTGGACCGGACCTCCCCCTCCGGGAGTCCGGCGATGCGGCCCATGGCGTGCAGATAATCCTCTGCCGTCAGCTTCAGGCCGGGAAAAGCTTCCGGCGCATAACCGGCGGTGATCCCCTTACTATGCCAATTAAGCTCTCCGGAGGACAGCTTCAGCAGTCCGGCGAGTATGGAGAGCAGTGTGCTTTTGCCGGAGCCGTTGCGGCCGATCAGGGCTGTTGCCGAGCCGGGGTGAACCGTCATAGAGACGTCATTCAGAACCGGGCGGCCTCCATACCTCTTGCTGCCCCTGATTATTGTGAGTAATGGTGATGTGTTCGTAACTTCCAAGCCCCCTTCAACTCCTATTGGTAAGATTCGCCGGAACGCCCCTGTTCTCCTTTTTGCAGATGACGATTCTTTCCTTACATACCAAAAAACCAGAAGCGTGCGAGATTCCGCAGCCGCTCTGGTTCATGTACATATCGTATTCAGAAGATGGAAGTGCTTCAGCCCGGATCAGGCATACACTTCAACGGCTTCGCTGACTAATCTGCAGGCCATCGCCGCATTGCGGCAGGCATCAATACAATCCTGGCAGTGGGTATGTTCATGTCTGCTGCTCGCATCCGCACAGCGGTCGCAGATTTCAGCGCATAAGCGGAGGATTTCCGCCACGAACGGGCTTCTGCGGGTCATGGCCTGGACTGCGAAGGAGCAGATGTCTGCACATTCCCGGTCCAGCTGGATGCTCTCCCTCAGATCGGCAAGATTATATTCTTTCAGGCTTGAGACATAGCTATAGTTACAGGCATCCATACATTTGAGACAAGCATCAATGCATTCCTGATATTGAATTCGGGTCATAGCCTTACTACCTCCTGCAATTATTATAGGGTATGCCTATGTATTAACCTGCAAGATTAGGAGCGAACCAGCCGTGAGAAGCAGGCGTAATCCGGTTAAAGCTTTCTCCGCACGACGGCCGGTCTTGCCGGAAGCCGCCCTTCCAGCCGCAGCAGTCCTGTACGCAGGTTGCTGGCGGAGAAATGCTCCCCGATAAATACAGCGACATCCGGCACTTCCCCCTGGGGCGTAATCTTCATGAAATCCGCCTCCCGGTAGGCATACTGGAACAGGAAGCGGCTGGACGTATCATTGAAGGTCACAATCCCCTTAGCCCGGTATACATCACGCGGCAGCTCCTTGACGAACGTCTCGAATTCCTCGCTGTTCACCGGCTGCTCGAAATAGTGGGTATATGCCATCACATGATCATGGGAAGCGTGCACCGCCCCTTCCGCGCTACCGCTTCCACTGTCCGCAGCCTCACCGTCCGTCCGCTCTTCCCGGTGGACGCTTCCGAGGTTGCCCAGCAGCAGGCCAGGCTCCAGTTCACAGCGAACCGCCGGCAGAATCTCTGCATAAGTGTTCCACTTGCGCAGCACCTCTGCAATCTCGGTGCTCTCCTCTGCACTAATCCGGTCCGTCTTGTTCAGGATCAGCACCGAAGCGCAGCGGATCTGCTCCTGCATCAGCCGGTAGGTTGCTCCCTGCTGGGAACGGTACAGCTCCAGGAGATGGGCGCCATCAACGACGGTAATCAGCCCTTTGAGCTCCACCTGTAAGTACAGCGAGGCCTCTGTAACCGCATCGACAATCTCCAGCGGATTGGCTGCGCCGGTGGCTTCAATGACGATCACATCCGGCGATTCCTTCTTGACCAGTGTCATCAGTTCAGTGCTGAGATCCCCGCGGCTGGTGCAGCAGATACAGCCGCCCAGCATCTCGGCCATCGGTACAGACTGCTCCACCAGCAGACCGTCCAGATTCACCTCGCCCAGCTCATTCATAATGACAGCCGGCCGGAGGCCCTGCCCGTTCCAATGATCCAGCAGACGCTGCAGTAAGGTGGTCTTGCCGCTGCCGAGGAAGCCTGACAAAATATAGACGGGTAATGACTGTTTCAAATACTCTCTCTCCCTGTGTCAATCGTGTATGGTAGCGAGTGTACTACAACGGCCGTCTCTGTGCAAGGTGCAGCTGCCGGCGGATGCTTAAATGCGCGGTGTCCCCCAGCTTGTCTTCGCCCTCTTCTTCCCCTATCATGGGGATAGAATCTATCCAGAAGGAGCTGGTGCGTATGTCATCCGTTGAAGAACACAGGAGCGGGGCCCCGGAGTCCGTTGCTTGTTATGTTATAACCGTGTCTGATACCCGGACCGAAGATACGGATACCGGAGGACCGCTGATCCAGAAGCTGCTGGAGGCCGCTGGATATACAGTTATAGGCCGTACTATTGTCAAAGACGATTATGATGATATCCGTGAGCTGATCTACCAGAACTCGGTCAACCCCGGCATCGAAGCTGTATTGCTGACCGGAGGAACCGGAATTTCCCCGCGTGACACCACCTATGAGGCCGTCGCCTCCCTGCTCGACAAGTCGCTGCCGGGCTTCGGGGAGATCTTCCGGCTGCTCAGCTTCCAGGAGGATATCGGCTCTGCCGCCATGCTCAGCCGGGCGATTGCCGGTACGATCGGCAGCACGGCTGTCTTCTCCATGCCCGGCTCGACCGGCGCGATCAGGCTGGCCATGGACCGGCTGATTCTGCCCGAGCTGCGCCATGTGATGCGGGAGATTTATAAACGGTCCTAGAGCAGGGCGGCAGATACCCATTTATTCCACCGGATAGACGAATGTACAAACAGGCTACCGGAACATGCGTATACTGGCATAAGTCCAATACGAAGGAGCTGAGTGTCATGAGAAACTGTCCGCAATGCCCTGCTCAAACGGTTACAGATCCCACCCAGGTCGTCTATGAAGACCATTATCATCCCCAGGTGGTCCAGGTGGTCCACCATGTTGAGGTAGTGAGACGCCATCACTGTGTTCCGGTCCCCCATCATATCTACACTTATTCCGTCCGGGATGAGATGTGCGGAACCGCAGACATTATGCGCAGCAGCAGAAGAAGATAAGCTGACAGCTGCAAAAGGCAAACCTGCTGCCCGCGCCTGAACGAAGCGCGGGGCGGCGGTTTGCCTTTTTGGACTGTAAGCAGCCTTTTAGCGGACCGGCGGGTCTGTATGGACGTCGGCATCGGGGGCGGTTGCCGCCCAGCGCGTGAAGGTCACCCGGAAGCCCGCGCGCGTCGGAGCGCAGAGGAATGGTCCGGCCTGCTTCCCGCTCTCATAGGGGAACCGGGCGACCCGGATGGTCCGCCAGGGATGGTTCTCCGTTCTCGCTCTGAGGATCACGGCATCCTTCATCTGTGAGGCCCGGAGCGTGATCACCTCTCCCGTCCATTCCGGGACCGGGGACAGCGACCAGTCGGAATAGGTGTCTGTCACAACTGCTCCGATATGGGGAACCCCGTCGTTCAGCTCAATGCCGGCCTTGATCCACTGCTGCTCACCGTGCCACAGCATAATGCCTGCCTGGTCGTACAGCTCGGTGAATCCGTCCAGTGCGAAGCTGACCTCAATGGCCTCATTATCATCCCATGGCGCCAGCAGCGCATGGCCGTTATCATGCTGGAAGCCGTACATCGTCTTCTGCCAATAATCGCTGCCCTCGGCTGCCTCTACAGTAAGCTGCTCCGGCTCCAGTCCGCTGGATACCGGTTCATTGCTCCAGGCTCCTGCCTCCCACGCTATTCTTCTCATCAAAGACTCACCTTTCCTTTATGTTTATTCATTATGCCGTTAATTCGCTCAGAGCTGAATATCATCAATATGATATACCCGATCAGGACCGGCGGAAGGATCATGAACGTACTGCGGGCCGCCACCCAGCCGAGCAGCGGAGGCAGAAACGCCCCGCCGGTGTAGGCCAGAGCCATCTGATACCCCATAATCCGCTGGGAGTGCTCCTGTCCGAACCGGGCCGGCGTCTCATGCAGCATACAGGGGAAGATCGGTGCCGAGCCCAGTCCAACCAGAATAAAGGCAATCAGTGAAAATACATCCGGCAGCGGCAACGCCAGCAAAACAGCTCCCAGCAGGGATATCACCAGCCCGCCGCGGATCAGCGTCCGGTTGCTGAAGCGGAAGGTGATGAAGCCGGTAATCAGCCGCCCGGCCGTTATGCCGCCATAATACAGCGAGACCCAGCCGGCGGCTGTGGCCGCAGGGACGCCTTTGGCGTTGACCAGGTAACTGCTGCCCCATAGCCCTACCGTGGCTTCAACGCCGCAGTAGAACAGGAAGGTCAGCATCGCAAGCTTCACTCCCGGGATGCGCAGCACCTTGCTGCCCGCTGAGGCAGGTGTACTGGTGGGAGTTTCCGCCGGTTCCAGTGTCTCCTGAGGCTGCGGGCTGCTGCCCTTGCCCGCCCGCTTCCACAGCGGGAGACTGAAGAACAGCACCACCACAAGAACGAACTGAATGATGCTGACGGCCAGGAAGCCCATTCTCCAGGATTCCCCGCCGGCGATATAACGCGACATAAGAATCGGCCCCAGCATCGCCCCAATGCCCCAAAAGCAGTGCAGCCAGCTCATATGATGCGCTTTGTAATGAGTCGCCACGAAATTGTTAAGACCGGTATCGATCGAACCCGCCCCGAGACCGAGCGGCAAGGCCAGCACTGCCACCCACAGCACGGAGGAGGAATAGGCGAAGCCCAGCAGGGCCAGCGCCGTTACCAGCACGCTGATGAACGTCACCATCCCCGTACCCAGCCGCTTCAGCACGGCGCTGCTGGCGAGGCTGGAGATGATGGTCCCGGCCACTACAATCATGGACAGCAGCCCCGCCGCGTCAACCGGCGCTCCGAAGTCCAGCCGGATAATCGGCCAGGCCGCCCCCAGCATGGAATCCGGAAGCCCCAGGCTGATGAATGCCAAATAAATAATAATCAGAAATACCGTTGCCATCTAAACCCCGCCTAACCTTTTATTTTCGTTAAATACAGCCGTTGCTCTAATGTCCCCAGCGTCTGGACGATCATGCCCTGGATGTAGTCAGCGGCGAAATCGTCCGAGAGGGCTACCTGCGGGAATGCGGGTTCAGGCAGCCTGATGCTGCACAGATGCCTCACCGCTTCAAGATGCTTGCTGCCAAGAAAACTGCCGTAGAGCACAACTATATCCGGGTTCAGCACACTGCTTACCGCAACCGTAAGCCGGGCAATCGCATCGGTCAGCGCATCGAAGGAAGCCATGAGCCCGCCATCCCCCCAAGGAATTCCCAGCGGAAGGCCCGCCACCTCTCCAGCGAAGCCGCGGGTGCCCTTATACAGCTTGCCGTCTATGAAAATACCGGCCCCCGGAGGAAAACGGTCCGGGAAATAGAGATAGACCACCGAAGCGTCCTCCTCCTGCATCCGGCGGCAATAGCCGATAACGGCCGCATTCACATCGTTCTCGATCACAACCGGCTTGCCGTAACGCAGCCGGAAATGCTCCGCCACCTTCACCCCGCGCAGCGCTTCATAGTCGGATGCCGTCAGCGTACCGTCTGTCTCAGCGCCCGGCAGGCCCAGCCCGATGGCCTGGATGGACGGGTAGCTCGCCAGCGAAGAGTCAATTACCGTCTCCAGCGCCTCCAGCTCCACCCGCGGGATCTCCACGCTGTCCGCCAGCAGCTTGCGGCCGGTAAGCGTGACGACCGTCCGGTGAATATAGATCATCTCCCGCTCCTCATGCGTAAACAGAATCAGGGCCAGCGCATACTCGTCATTGTATATGTACTGCTGCGCCGGCCTCCCGCCGCTGGATGAGAGCAGCTCTCCCGGCAGCACCTCGTTCTGTTCCTCCAGCGCCTGCAGCACCGTCCCCACCGTAACCACGCTTAGGCCGCAGCTCTCGGCAATCTCCCGTTTCGTTGCCTGCCCCCGCTCCTTCAGCACCTGCCGCACCAGATTGCTGTTCACCTCGCGGATGACCAGCGCGTTTCCGCCAATCTTTTTCATTTGCCTTCACCACCTGGATATTATAATACTTTATAAAAGTATTTTAATAAATAGGTGGCGGTGAATTATTTATTTAGGAGTTTAAGAGGAGCTGGGGCTAGGTGGGCGAATGTATTCGGTTTTCCACATACATTTGGCCCACGCGCCTTGTGCCTGTCTGTTGTAATCGGTTTTCCGATTACATTCGGCCCTCACGCCTCCGCCCCTGCCATTGTAATCGGTTTTCCGATTACATTCGCCCTCGTGACCCGCGCCAGTCCTATTGTAATCGGTTTTCCGATTATATTCGCCACAGCCCCGTGATCCGCACCAGCCCTCCATTGGCCCAGTTAACATAAATAGCCCGGCAGAGGATCTCTGCCGGGCGGGATGGTGCTTGACTTACAAGTCCGGGTGCTCGTGCTTGGCCTTGAGGCGGCTCCAGCGGCGCTGGACCTCGCTCTCGAAGCTGCGCAGGGCCGGTTCGTTCTCCGGCTTGAGCAGATGGCGGGTTTTGCCCATCGTCTTCAGCCAGGCGGATACCTCTACCCGCTTGTCTTTGTCTTCCGGATTATACGTGATGCTCGTAATCCCCTGCTCCACTTCATACAGCGGGAAGAAGCAGGATTCCACGGCCAGGGATACGATATCCGTTCCGTCCTTGTCCTCGCTCATCCAGTTCAGCGGGCAGGCGATCAGAATTTTGCCATAGACGAGGCCTTCATTCTGCGCATACCACTGAGCCTTCGCTGCTTTCTTCAGCAGGTCCTGCGGATAAGCTTCACAGCCGGTGAACACATAAGGAATGTTGGTGGCTGCCATAATCTGCGCTGTATCCTTATGCTGGGTCACCTTGCCCTGCTGGGTTTTGCCGATGCTGGATGTCGATGTCCGGTGTCCGAGCGGTGTGGAGTAGGACTGCTGAGCACCAGTGTTCATGTACCCTTCATTATCGTATTCCACAATAATCATCTTGTGGCCGCGCAGCGCTGCCCCGATGGCCGGTCCCATACCGATGTCCATCCCGCCGTCGCCGGTCACCATGACGAACGTGAAGTCATCCTTCAGCCCCAGACCGTCCAGCTCGCCGCGGCGTTTGCGTTCCCAGAACATCTCTACTACACCGGACAAGGTGGCTGCCCCGTTCTGGAAGAGGTTATGGATGAAGGTCGATTTATGCGAGGAATACGGATAACCTGTCGTAGTTACCATCGCGCAGCCTGTGTGGTACAGAGCTACGATATCGCCTTCGATCCCTTTGAAGAACAGCTCCAGACCGGAGAAAATCCCGCAGCCCGGACATGCGCCATGTCCCGGAGACAGGCGTCTCGGCTTCCTCATCAGGGAGCGTACCGGCGGAACCTTGACGCTCAGCTTGCCGGTCTCTTCATTCCGGGTTACCGTGATCAGGCCGGTCTTCAGCTTATCGAAGTCCATCGGCTTCAGCAGGCGCTTCGGTGCATTCTCCGGCGCTCCCGGGTTATGGCCATAGTAATCGAACGGCACTTCAACGCGGTCGGCAACCACAGCATCCATCGCGAGCTGGAAGAAATGATGTCCGTCTTCAGCGTAGAAGTCTTTGCCGCCCAGACCATAGATCCGGCTGATGACCTTCGTAGTCGTGTTGCTGTAAGTGAACAGCGCAGCCTTAATCTCGTTCACCATGTTGCCGCCGTGTCCGCCGACAGAATCTGCGCGGTCGCCTACGGTAATGGCCTTGACATTCTTCAGTGCTTCGGCGATCTGCTTCTGCGGGAACGGGCGGATCATGTTCGGGGAGATGGCCCCTGCCTTGATGCCCTGCTCACGGAGCTGATCGACTACATCCTTAATAATCTCCGAAGCGGAATTCATCAGGAACACCGCAACATCCGCATCCTCCATCCGGTACTGCTCGATCATCTCATAATGGCGTCCGGTCAGCTCGGCGAATTCCTGGGCGATCTCTTCGAAGACTTCACCTGCATTGTACATCGCCACGGATTGCTGATACCGGTTGTTGATGTAATCCGGTTCATTCATGTAAGGTCCTACGGTTACGGGATTATTGCGGTCAAGCGTATCAGTGAAGCCGGCCGGCGGCTGCTCGCCAATGAACTTGTGAACATCCTCGCGGTGGGCAAAAGCCTGCACCCGGCGTTTCTGGTGAGAGGTAAAATAACCGTCTGAGGCGACCATAACCGGCAGCCGGACTTTGGCGTGCTCCGCCAGCTTCAGTGCCATCAGGTTCATGTCGTAGACAGACTGCGGATCACGGCACATCAGAATCGGCCAGCCCGTATTCAGCGCGAAGTACAGGTCCGAATGGTCCCCGTGAATATTCAGCGGTCCCGAAATCGACCGGCAGACCAGGTTCATAACCATCGGCATCCGCGTACCTGCTTGTACAGGCAATTGCTCAAGCATGAACATATAACCCTGGGCGCTGGTCGCATTGAACACACGGCCGCCCGCAGTTGAAGCCCCGTAACAGATCCCTGCGGAGCTGTGCTCCCCGTCGGAAGGCACCAGCATAATGTCGTGCTGGCCGCTGGCTTTCATCGTATCAAGGAACTGGGCTACCTCGGTCGACGGGGAGATCGGGAAATACCCCATGACATGATAGTTAATCTGATGGGCAGCATATGCAGCCATCTCATTGCCGGACTCGTATAGGAATTTCTGCTCTACCTTGGCAGAGCCTAGTTCTTTCTCATAATCAATTGCCACAATTCATTCCACCCTTCCGGTATTTAGACTTGAGTGACCAGATCGAACTGATGCTTCACAGTATGGCTGTCCGCGTAGCCTTCCTTCTCCCTCATGCTGGACAACGCCGAGGTCGGGCAGGCTCCGACGCATTTCAGGCAGCCTTTACAGTATTGATAGTCAATGCCAAGCAGGAACATCTGCGAGCGGCCCTTGCGGTCGAGGCGCTCTTCCCATACGAAGCATTGGTCGGGACATACCGTGTCACACTGTGCACAGTTGATACAGGACTCATTCTCATAGGCCGGAAGCATACCGGAACGGGAGATACTGAGGTTCTTCAGGAAGCTGTTGCCCGGAGCCGTGATCGTTCCGCCCATCGGCTGGGTCTCATAGCCCAGTGCCGAGATGTCAGAACGGACATATTCCGGCATACTGTCGCCCGGTGCCAGCTCGAACTCCATGAATTGCACTTCATTGTAGCCGCGCTCGAAGGTCGTGATGGCCGATTGGACGGCCTGCGGGTATTTTTTGCCGAGAGATTTCTCGATAACGCCCTTCATGGTTTCGGTATCGAGGAACGGACAGAGCCGGAACAGCGCGCCGAGCATCGCCATATTCACCCGGTTCTTCTCCTTCAGCGCAATGCTGGTCGCATCGATTACCGCAATGGTGCCGGCCTTCATCTTCAGCAGCTCTCTGAGTTCTTCCGGCGTCTTGGCCGAGTTCACGAGAACGGTGCTGTGTTCTTGAATTCCGCTGGTTACATTGACGGTCTTGGCCAGTGCTTCATGAAAAACGCCAACGACATGCGGACGCTCGACCGGGGAGGTATCACGGATATGGGTATCCAGGTCGCAGAACCGGATATGCGCTTTAACCGCAGACCCCTTCTTCTCGGACCCGTACGATGAGAAGCTGACGCCGTTCAGTCCTGCGCCGACCACTCCCGCTTCCGCCAGCATTTTCCCTGCGAGGTTCGCGCCCAGGCCACCAATCGATTCGAGACGAATCTCAAAGAAGCCGAGCTCATTTACTTTTGGCAATTGTACCACCGACATAACCCCTTTCTTAGTGCATCATTTTGACTTTTAGAGCGATTGTAACTTGATTTTGCCAGCCGCGAAGTGACATATCTTGCATTATCCACACTTGGGGAATCACAATAATTTATTGAATTGGACCGGTTTCTTTATACGCGACAACGCGGTGTTATTTCAATAGAAGGTAACCTTCCACGAAAACGACAAATTGTGAAAATCCTGTGAAATTCCGCGTTTTCCCCAGAATGCTGTGGAATCAATGTCATCCTTAATTTAGCAATAAAATTAAAAATTAAGATGTTAAAAATATCACAGAAATTTGGGGCAAAGAAGAGTATTAATGGCCTCCACTACGGAGATTGTGCACAAGCATTCTACCTTTCCTCTCATAAAATGTAGTATTTAATTAAGAGAGGTTGGGTGAGCAGATTGAGCATTCAGTTTCTGGATATGCGCATTTCACAGGGTAGTACCTCGGATATGTCAGTGATAAACTTGGTCCGTTCAGGTGCGGTCTTCGGTGATATTGGACTGCAAACGGTAAATGTTACACCTGCCAATGTCGGCCTGGTCAGAGTCACATTAAATGCTTACGTTAAGCTTAGCGTTGATGTTAGCGCTATCGTCCAGAATGATGTTACTTTTATTGTCTACCGCAATAGCACTCTAATCTTCAGTACCACCTACCCGGGGAACATTAATAACACGGTGCCTCAGTACGAAATGGTAGGAATAACCGCTGTTGACTTTCCTCCGGCCGGTGATGTGCTTGCAGGGCAGATTCAGTATACGATTGTTGCATCAGCCATTCGAACCGCCACTTTAGGTGCGCGAAGCTTCAGTGGAATTGCCGTAGCCGGTAATGGATAACGATTGTTCAGTATATTTCCGGAAAAGAAAACTCCTGTCCATCCGGACAGGAGTTTCGTGTTCAATATTGATCTGCTCAATAGGTCCACCAGTTACCTGACATCACAATCAGCGAGAACAGCTTGAGGCTGTCTTCATAGTAATCCTCTGCTGCGCTGCCTGCCGTATGGCTCCAGAGGGAGTTCAGCCAGCTCTGATTGGCGGATGAGATCATGGCGCTTACGCCGAAGGGGGCATAGAACGCGCCGCTGTTATAGCTGCCGAAGGTGGTTCCGTTCAGCTTGTAGCCATCTTTGATGTTCCCCGGTGTACTGCTTACTTTGGTCTTGATCCAGCTGTTCAGCTGATTCAGCTGGGCTAAGGCCCGGTTATCGCCTGTCAGCAGATAATCGGTGGCGATCCGCCACGGTGTACGGCATGAATTATAATTATAGTTGCCGTCGTTGGCATCCTCCAGGAAATTCGCGGCGGCTGGCTTATAGGTATTGCTGGAGTAGACTACGAAATCCGGCAGCAGGCCGGTGGTTGAGCTATAGCCGGTATAGAGACTATTGATAATCGTATAGGTCTTGTTCGTTACATTCTGCCAGCGGGCATCCCCGGTTGCGGTCTGAAAAGCCTTCAAGTGATTCAGCATGAAGTCTGAAGGCCGGGTAGCCGTATTGTATGAACCGCTATTCGCCCAGTCTCCGAGACGGATCGTCCACTGAGTCTGATTAATTTCCTTATCCATGATGGCGTTAATCATATTTGTCGCTGCCTGCAAATAGTTGACGGTTCCGCTGCTTCCCCATTGCTTGTGGGCCAGCAGCAGCGAGAAGGCAATATCCATATCGCCGTCGGTTGCGGAGTCTTGTCCTTCTATATTCTGAAAGCTGCTGTTCTGTTTCCATGACATCAGATAGGGACTGATGGCGCTTGGATGTGCTGTGTAATAATTATAGAGTCCGTTGTAATACGTCTGCGCATTGGAGTCATAGCCGGCCATCAGCACGGTGAACAACATGCCATAGCCATGCGCTTCAGAGACTGTCTCCCCCGCCGAATTATATTTGACATAATACTTACCGGTACCAGCTGGCTTGAGATAAGCGCCCTTCCAGGCATCCCATTTGCTCTTCACCACATTATCCATGGCGGTTTGGGTGACGTTATTCGGCTTGATCGTTCCGCTGGTATAGGTGGTATGCTGCGGAAAAGGCTTGTTCACGGCAGCAAAGGCAGATCCGGCAGGCACGATAAAAATAGCCAGACAGAGAAGCATCAGACTGGTCCATTGCAGCTTGCGTGCGGCTTGCTTATTCATAACATTCTCACTCCTCACAGGTTAGTGGGTATGGCTTGGCATTGCCTGTATTTACTAACGGAGAACTGTAAGCAAAGTCACCTCCTTGTTCGAGAGTGGCGGCTACAGTACAAAGCGTAGCGGTTATCATGAGCTCGGACCAAAATTAAAGCGCTTAAACTTTCATTGCAAAATAAATCTCTTTCTTCCAATTTTGTCAATTGGAATATTTTTAATATATGATTTCTGGGACTTGCTGTCAATGAGCAGATGGTCCTGCCGCTGGAAAAAGAAGCTGGTACAGGACCACTCGCTCAACAGCAAAGGCATGAAACCCAACTATACGCAAATAGCCCTCTCACACCGCAGAATTCCTGCGGCCTGAGAGGGCTTATATATGCTTACCGCCCGAACTACTCTATATCCGTAATCATATGCTCGGCGATCAGCTGCTGCTTGCGGTTCCATAGCTGCTCGCTGAGATTCACGCGGAAGACCTCCGGGTTCAGCTTACGCAGGTACTCCGGCCAGAACAAATCCAGCTGCTCCTGATGATAACGGCGGATCTCATCCAGATCCGGCAGGGTGTAGACCTGGAAGCCGTTCACCACAATCGGCTCCAGCATCCGCAGCGCTTCGTAGCGCTCTACATGCTTGCGCAAATAGGGATGCAGCGGGTTGAACAGCTTCAGCCGGACTCCGCTGCGGGGAGCTGGCTCATCCGCGAAGCTGATATAGTCGGCCAACGCCTTGCCGTTCTGCCCGATGATGCGGTAGACCTCTTTTTTGCCGGGAGTGGAGACCTTCTCAGGATTGGAGGAGATCTTGATGGTAGGAATCATCTCCCCGTTCGGCGCCTCAATCTCTACCAGCTTGTAGACCCCGCCCAGTGAAGGCTGATCCGCCGCGGTGATTAACTGGGTTCCGACTCCCCAGGTATCGATGGCGGCCCCCTGCGACTTCAAGTTCATGATCGTGTTCTCGTCCAGGTCATTGGAGGCGACAATCTTCACATAGTCCAGCCCGGCTTCGTCCAGCATCTCGCGGGCCTTGCGCGACAGGTACGCCAAGTCGCCGCTGTCCAGCCGGATGGCGTTCATCCGCTTGCCCTGCGCCTCCAGCATCTTCGCCGTCTGGATCGCATGGGGCACCCCGCTGCGCAGCGTATCGAAAGTATCGACCAGCAGCGTAACGTTATCCGGCATCACTCTGGCATAAGCATCGAAGGCTTCCTGCTCGCTGGGGAAGCTCTGCACCCAGGAGTGGGCGTGGGTGCCCTTCGTAGGAATGCCGAACCTCTTGCCGGCCAGCATATTGGAGGTCGCATGGAACCCGCCGACATAGGCCGCACGCGCGCCCCATACAGCAGCATCCGCTTCCTGCGCCCGCCGCGTGCCGAATTCAAGCAGCGTGTCCTCCGGGGCCACCTGCTTGATCCGCGAGGCCTTGGTGGCAATCAGCGTCTGGTAGTTCATGAAGTTCAGGATGGCCGTCTCCACGAGCTGGGCCTCCATAATTGTGCCCTCGACCCGGATCAGCGGCTCATCCGGGAAGACCAGCGCCCCTTCCTTCATGGAATGAAGGCTGCCCTGGAAATGGAACTGCAGCAGCTCCTCCAGGAAGGCTGGATCATAATTCTCCTCCTGCTCCGACAGATAGCGGATATCCTCTTCCGTGAACCGCAGGTCCGCAATGTACTGGGTGATCCGCTCCAGCCCGGCGAACACGGCGAACCCGTTGCCGAACGGCAGCTTGCGGAAGTAGGCTTCGAATACCGCCCGGCGCTTGTGTGTGCCGTTCACCCAATGGGCATACATCATATTGATCTGATATTTGTCTGTATGTAGAGCAAGTTCTCTCCTCAAGTCCTCATCTCCTAATCGCTGCATGGCTGTATCTGACTCTGTAGTTGCTGCTGTATAGAATATTCAATCGAACGGACTAGACCCTAACCCCCTACTTGGAGGCAGTGACGACGTTAGCACCCAGGCTGCCGCGGAAATGTCCCAGCGCCCACACATGACCGTCGGGATTGAAGCTGGCCACGGCGTCCTCATGGACGGTTATGCTGAATCCGAGGTTGTACGCATCCACTGCGGTATGCAGCACACAGATGTCTGTACATACCCCGATCAGATGCAGGTCGGTAATGCCGCGTTCGCGCAGCTTCAGGGCCAGATCTGTGCCGCAGAAGGCGCTGTAGCGCGTTTTGTCCATCCAATAGATGGCCTCACGGTTCTGTTCGTAGACGTCCTTCAGGCTGCCGTACAGCTCACGCCCCTGGCTTCCCCGCAGATTATGCGGCGGAAACAGCCGGGTCTCCGGGTGATACGCATCGTCTGCCTCATGCAGATCTACAGCCATCACAACATAATCGCCGCTCTGCACGAACTCCTCCGTAAGCGCGCTTACTCTCGGGGCAATGTCAATGCCGGGCTGGCCCACAGGCAGATTGCCGTCCACAAAGTCATTGGTGAAGTCAATAACGATCAATGCTCTCATCACAGTAGCCTCCTATTAAAGAAATGGCCAAGCCCCCCGGCAGCCTAAGTATAGATCGACAGCAGCGGCTCATGGTCCGTGAACATATAGAGCTGCGCCGGGCGCTGGGAGTACTGGTTCGAGCTGAGCGGGTTGCCCGCTTCATCGCTCACTTCTTTTAATATACCCTGTCTGCTGCGGGTTGACGTAATTTTGCGGATAAAATTCGGTTCCTTGAATTCCGGCACCACCGTCTGAATCACCTGGTACAGCTCGCTCAGCGTGAAGTGGGGCGGCAGGAACTGCCGGGCAATCGTAGTCTGCAGCATCTGCTGCTGAATCCGCAGGTAGGCATCGGTAATAATGTCATGATGGTCAAAAGCCAGCTCCAGTTCCTCCAGCGCCTCCTGCAGCGTGAACAGGCCGACCTCGCCGGCATCGTCCGACGCCTGACGCTCCTCCAGCATCCACTCCTCCACCAACGCAAAAAAAGCATGGCTGATAATCCAGCCGCGCGGGTCACGGCCCGGCTGGCTGTAGACGCCGAGGTACTCCAGATGTCCGCCGTCCACGCCGGTCTCTTCCTTCAGCTCGCGTGTGGCCGCATCATAGATCGACTCGTCCTCCTGGCAGAAGCCGCCCGGCAGGGCCCACATGCCGGCACACGGCCACTTTTTGCGGCGGACCAGCATGACCTTCAGCTCCCGCAGGGGCAGGGTCTTCGTCACTGTCTTGCGCTCGCGCTTGGTCAGCGTGAACATGACAATGTCGGCCGGAACGCCATCCGGCGTACGGTATTTCTTGGCGTTATAGGTTTGTTCCGCGTTATCACTCACTATAGATCATCCTTTGCCGCAACTATTGTTGGTTGTTCATAAAGGGACGGATGGACATCCGCCCCCCGGGTCCGTCACTTAATCGCCGCAAGTGGACGGAGGCGCTTCTGTGCCTGCTTCCACATTGATTTTGTCCGAGACGGTGTCCCGAATCACAGAAATGACCAGCTGCAGCAGATAATTAATATCGCTCTGGCTCTGCTGGAACTCGTTCACCAGCGGGATGCTGTCGATTTCATCCTGAAGGGCGGCAATCTCTCCCTCAATCTTCGCAACCATCGCCTGGTTCTTGAAGCTCTCGAAGGCGACAATCTCCTTCTGCTTCTTCTTAATGGCAGCGATCAGCCCCTGCACACGCTCATGCTGCTGAATCTTCTGCTCAGCCTGCTGGAACTGGCGGACCTCCTCGCTGGTGGAGATGAGCGCAGCCAATTCCTTGGCCTTGCCCATAATATCTTCACGTACAATTAAATCACGGGTGTTGTGGGTCACCATCCCATATGCATTCAATCGCGCCTCTTCCTGGCTCAAGCTTCTCGCCCCATTTCTATAAGTTTAACGGACTGCAGCGGCTTCCGCCTGATAGTCCCCCTGGATGTACCAAGTCTTCGCTCCGGTAATTCTAACCTGCACCATCGTGCCGACCAGTGAAGCCGGGCCTGCAAAATGCACCAGCTTCCCGTCACGCGTCCGTCCGGCGAGAATCTGCTGGTTGTTCTTGCTCTCGCCTTCCACCAGCACCTCAGCCAGCTTGCCCAGCATCCGCTCGTTGCCCTGCCGGCTCTGCTCTTTGATCAGATCGTTAAGGCGCTGGAGACGTCCGCTCTTGACCTCAGCCGGAACATTATCCTCCATCCCGGCGGCCGGTGTCCCTTCACGCGGAGAATAAATGAAGGTATACGCCATATCATACCCTACTTCGCGCACCAGCGACAATGTCTCCTCGAACTGTTCTTCCGTTTCACCGGGGAAACCGACAATAATATCGGTCGTCAGCACCGCATCCGGCACACCTGCCCTGATCTTGTGCACCAGCTCCAGATACGCTTCCCGCGTATATTTGCGGCTCATCCGCTTCAGCACCGCCGTGCTTCCCGACTGCACCGGCAGATGGATATGCTCGACCAGATTGCCGCCTTTGCCCAGCACATGAATCAGTTTATCGTCAAAATCGCGCGGATGCGAGGTCATGAAGCGCACTCGCGGAATATCGATCTTCCGCATATCGTCCATCAGGTCGCCGAAGGTATAATCGATGTCCGTGAAGTCCTTGCCGTAGGCGTTGACATTCTGCCCCAGCAGCGTCACCTCCTTGAACCCCTGGCGGGCCAGCTCCCGCACCTCAGCCAGCACATCCTCGGGCCGTCTGCTCCGCTCCTTGCCCCGTGTGAACGGCACAATGCAGTACGTGCAGAACTTGTCGCAGCCGTACATGATATTCACCCAGGCACGCAGCCCCTCCCGCTTCTTCGGCAGGTTCTCGATGATGTCGCCTTCCTTGGACCACACCTCGATGACCATCTCCCGGCTGAATACCGCTTCCTTGATCAGCTCCGGCAGACGGTGAATATTATGGGTGCCAAAAATCATATCGACGAAGCTGTGCCGCGCCATGATCCGGTTGACCACGCCTTCCTCCTGGGACATGCAGCCGCAGACCCCGAGCAGCAGGCCCGGCTTCTCCAGCTTCAGGGTCTTGAGATGACCCAGCTCGCCGAACACCTTATCCTCCGCATTCTCGCGGATCGCACAGGTATTCAGCAGGATGATATCCGCCTCGCTGCGGTCAGCCGCCGCCCGGTAGCCGAGCTGCTCCAGCATCCCTTTTATCGTCTCTGTATCATGTTCATTCATCTGGCAGCCGTAGGTGGTAATATGATAGCTTTTGCCGCGCCCGAAATCCTCCATCTCCGGCGGAATCTCGAAATGATAGTGGACCTCGATCTCTTCCTTGCCCCGGCGCTTGCCTTCTCTATAATCGGGCTGGCTGTTGATCTGCACGTTTCTGCCTTTGATCCGGTAGGTGGTTTTCCCGTCGGATTCGCTGATGATTCTGGCATCTGAGAAATCAAAATATTGCCCGTAATCCTTGCTCCCCTTCGCCACGCTTAAGTCACATCCTCTGCTGATGTCCCCGTATTTTCAGAGCTTTTCTAAGGTAAAATTATATCATAAGACTCCCAATAGATACCATTCTATGTCTGAGGCTAAATTGAATTTAAAAGCTTTACTGTAACGTATACGTTATCGTTTATAGTGTTGTTGAGGAGGGAAGCGTAACGATGATCCGCATCGGAGAGTTAGCGAAGACAGCAAATATCAGCAAAAGAACCCTGTATCACTATGAGCAAATTGCGCTGTTACAGCCCACACTTATTACAGAGAACGGGTATCGCTATTATGATGCCCAGGCCATCCTCCGGCTGCAGCAAATTCTTTTATTGAAATCGATTGGCTATACCTTAGAGCAGATTAAAGAGCTGTTAGCGAATAAGCATGCTGCCCAAGAAAATGATCACTGGATCGCTTCATTAAACGAACAGATCGAGCTGATTGAACAGAAAAAGGAAGAGCTGAGCCGTAAGCAATATTATCTCCGATCAACCATTCATGCCATCCGGCTCAAGGGAACGGAGCAATTGCAGGATCTGACACGCATCATTCATGCCATGAATGACCGCCCTTTGACTGAAGGAATCATACCGGCCGAATTCACGGAGGATTCCCCTTTTACCCATAAGGAAACCGCGGTTCTTCAGCATCTCCCTGTGCTTGGCAGCGGCAGCCGGCGGATGGAGGAGCTTGTAGACATTCTGGAGCAGGCAGTACGGTTGAAGTCCTCCTCTCCCTATTCTCCAGAAGCACAGACGCTGGCAGGCAGGTTGTACGGCAAGGCCTTGGAGCTATTCGATGGGGATGCCGGGCTGCTGGATAAGTATTGGGAGCAGATCAGACCCGCTGACGGGGCAGAGCCTGTCGTGATGGGCATGGACCAGGCCTTCATGGCCTTCGTAGATGAGATGATCCGCTATTATCTGCAAACGAAGAAAGGAGAGCAGACATGAGCAAGGCACGACAAACAGGAATTAGAATTAGGAAAAAAGGAATGACAGCGCTGCTGGCCGGTGTATTGCTTCTAGTAACGGCTTGCGGAATAACACCAGAATCCAAGGAAGGAATGAACGCTGAGCCCTCCCCTATACAGGCTGAACCGGAGGCTGAGGCCATACGGGTCGAGGTGCTAATTGAAAGCGACAGCGATTCGGCCGTAAATTATGAGGTGGACATCGATGCCCGGAAGCACCCGCAAAGTGTGTATCTGGATACGATTGAACTTCCGTATCGAGAGGAATTTACTGTCCCCAAGGACACCTTCATTCCGCTGAATTCCACCAAGGTGCAGGCAGAAAAAGATGAAGCGGCCACTTGGATAAGCTGCACCATTCTGTATGACGGAGAGGTGGTCGCCACTCACAAATCCAGAGGGGATACGGCGAAGGCCGTATGCGAGAAGACCTTCCAATTGGGGCCGGGATAAGGGACAAGGCCTCAGTCATCGGATCTCCAGCTTCACGGACAAAAGAAAACACCCCATGCCCACGGTCATCAGCGGATAAACACAAGTTTATGTTTAGGCTGATGCTGTTGAGCACAGGGTGATTTTCTTTGACCACTATCTAGTTTAGTACAAATTAGTACAAGGTCTTGGTCGCCTCGGAGGTGAACGGAATAATCTCATCCGTCTTGCCCGCCTGCACTTTGGCAGGCCATGCCGGATCGCTGATCAGCGCCCGTCCAACTGCAACCAGATCGAATTCGGCCTGCTCGAGGCGTTCCAGCAGACGGTCGATATTATCCTCCTGATTCTTCTCCGTGACCGCACTGGTGAATGCACTGTCCAGCCCTACAGAACCTACCGTAATGGTCGGCTTGCCTGTGATTTTCTTCGTCCAGCCCGCCAGATTAAGCGGCGAGCCTTCGAATTCAGGCTCCCAGAAGCGCCGGGTCGAGCAATGGAAGATATCCACGCCCGCATTGCTGAGCGGGGTCAGGAAGCGGGTCAGCTCATCGGGAGTCTCCGCCAGCTTAGCGTCATAGGCTCCGGCTTTCCATTGGGAGAAGCGCAGTACAATCGGGAAGTCCGGTCCAACAGCGCGGCGGCAGGCATCGATAATCTCCACGGCGAAGGTGGTCCGCGCCTCCAGGTCGCCGCCGTATTCATCGGTCCGGCGGTTGGTCTTCTCCCAGAAGAACTGGTCGATCAGATACCCGTGGGCTCCGTGCAGCTCAATCCCATCGAAGCCGATATCCTTGGCTGCCTTAGCCGCCTTGGCGAAGGCGCTGACAATGCCCTGAATCTGGCTCTTGGTCATCGGCTCCGTAATCTGCTCTCCGGCCAGGTTAAGCCCGGACGGGCCGATAGGCAGCGCTGAGGCATTCGGCAGCTCACCGATGGTGCGGGCCATACCTACATGCCATAGCTGAGGTATGATTTTGCCTCCGGCTGCGTGCACCTCACGCACGACCTGCGCCCACCCCGCGAGAGCCGCTTCGCCGTGGAAGCTCGGAATATTCTGATGGCTGACTGCCGCCGGATGGTCAATGGCGGTGCCTTCGGTAATGATCAGCCCCACCCCGCCTTCCGCGCGTCGGCGGTAATATGCCGCAACCTCAGGCCCCGGCACACCCTCCGGCGAATGCACCCGGGTCATCGGCGCCATGACTACGCGGTTAGCCAGTGACAGGCCCCCGCCTTCAAACGGTTCAAACAATGCTGCAGCGTTCATAATCAGCCTCCATTTCATATGATGATTACTTTTAGTAAGCAATATTATGACGCTTCCCGGCATCAAATGCAAATGGGCTGCTGAGCAGAACAGCAATTATATATTTATAAGTCCAGAATGCCGGCTCTTGGCGTCACGCGGAAGGCAGCGGCCAGATCAGCCAATTGCTGATCGGTAATCTTCTGCTTCACTTCTCTTCCGCCGATCAGATTATAGACAATAGCGGCCTTCTCAATCGTCTCTACCAGACCGAACGTCGCATCCATAGTCTGGCCGGTCACGAAGATGCCGTGCTGCGGCCAGATGACTACGCGGTAATCCTTCATTTTGTCCGCGGTGGCCCGCCCGATCTCACTGCTGCCGGGAACCATCCAGGGAATGACGCCGACGCCATCCGGGAAGACCACCAGACATTCCGTGCACATCTCCCACAGGGTCTTGGTGAATTTCAGCTCATCCAGATCGTGGGTAAAGGTCATAGCTATGACATTCGTTGCATGGGTATGCAGCACAATCCGGTGCGCCGGGTCTGCCTTCAGCCGCTCGATATGGCTCATGAAATGCGACGCCAGCTCACTGGTCGGTACAGCACCGTTACGCAGGCCCCACAGCACTTCAACGCTCCCGCCGTCGGCGCTTACCCGCAGCACCCCCAGATTGGCCTCCGGGTCCTTGATGACATTGCGGAAATACTTGCCCGATCCGGTAACGATGAAGTATTTGCCCGCCAGCTCAGCCACCGGGAAGGTGAGGCTGATTGTACGCAGCGGCTCGCGGATATTGATATACTTAGCTACCTCAGCTTCATCCAGAAGGTAACTGACGTTCCCCCCGTTCAGCTCATCCCAGCCCAGGGACCACATGTGATGGGTGATTTCAGCCATTTCCCCGATGAACGGCGCAGTGACGCCGGAAATATAACCTTTGGATTCGATTACGGAAATACTCATATGCTCTCTCTCCTTATCTGTTAGCCAGAACATCCTGCTCATAGCGCTTCACTTCAGCCAGCCATTGCTCCCGCACCGGGGTCCCCTGCGAAGCACAGTAGTAATCCCAGACTGCACCGAACGGATAGGACTTGAATTCCTCTACCAAGGCCAGCCGTGAAGTGTAATCACCGGCCAGCTCAATGGCCCGCAGCTCCTCTACCGGCTCCAGCATGGCGCGAAGCAGAGCCTTAATCGTATTGCGTGTGCCGATGACCCAGGCGGCCAGGTGGTTGATGCTGCCGTCGAAGAAATCGAGGCCGATATGCGTGCGCGGCAGTAAATCTCCGCGAACCAGCTCGCGGGCAATCTCCAGCAGCTCATCATCCATCGTAACGACATGATCGCTGTCCCAGCGGACCGGCCGGCTGACATGCAGCAGCAGCTGGTCGCTGAACATCAGGATGGAGCTGAGTTTGTTAGAAATCACTTCCGTTGGATGGAAATGTCCGGCATCCAGGCAGATGGCCTTGCCGCGTGTCAGGGCATATCCCATATAGAATTCATGGGAGCCGACGACATAGCTCTCGGAGCCGATGCCGAACAGCTTGCTCTCCACCGCATCGATATTGTACTGCGGGTCGATTTCCTCACTGAAGATGTCATCCAGCGATTCCTTCAGGCGGTTACGCGGTGCCAGCCGGTCCACCGGCGTGTCCTTGTAGCCGTCCGGCACCCAGAAATTGGTGACACACGGCTGGCCCAGCTCGCGGCCGAAATGCTCGGCTATCCGGCGGGCAGCCTTGCAATGCTTAATCCAGAAGCTGCGGACGGCTTCATCCGCATGGCTGAGGGTGAAGCCGTCGGCCGCCTGCGGATGCGAGAAGCAGGTCGGGTTGAAGTCAAGGCCCAGGCCCTGCTCCTTCGCCCACTCCACCCAGCCTGCAAAGTGACGCGGCTCAAGCTCATCCAGATCGACCTGCTCGTCGGTATCGGCATAGATGGCGTGAAGATTGACCTTGTGCCTGCCGGGAATCAGCGAGAGCGCCTTCTCCAGATCCCGGCGCAGCTCCTCCGGCGTTCCAGCGCGGCCGGGATAGCTTCCGGTGACGGCAATGCCGCCGCTGAGCGCTTTGTCCTTGAACAGAAAGCCTTGCACATCATCGCCTTGCCAGCAGTGCAGAGAGATTTTGATCCGGGCCAGCTTCTCCAGCACCTCATCCGTATTAATGCCATGAGCGGCATATAATTTCTTGGCTTCGTTATAACTGCTTGTAATGCTCTGATCCATGCTGTGGCCTCCTTAAGTATGGTGATGCTCTTCATCAATTGCCGGCGGTCTGAAGCTGTTCCCAGCGGGCCAGGAGCGTCTCCAGTCCGGGGACCGCCCGGGGCAGATAGGACTTTACGGGAACGGAACGGGCGATCACCCTCCGGGCCTCCTGAATACCGGTCAGCCCGCCCGTCCCGATCATCTGTACGGCCAGATTGCCAAGCGCCGTCGATTCGGACGGCCCGGCCAGCACCTCCCTGCGGGTGACATCGGCAGTCAGCTGGCATAGCAGCTCATTATTTGCACCGCCGCCAACGATCTGCAGCATGTCTATGCTTCTGCCGGTCAGCCCCTCCAGCTCGGCCAGATACGTATGGTAAGACAAGGCCAGGCTATCGAAGATACAGCGGGCCAGCTCGCCCGGCGTCTGCGGCACAGGCTGGCCGCTCTCCAGGCAGGCCTGGCGGATCTCCCGGATCATATCGTCCGGGTTCAAGAACCGGGGATGATTGCACGGAATCAGGCTGCGGAAGCCTTCGCACGCTCCGGCCTGCTCCGCCAGCTCAGCGAAGCTGTGCCTGGACCCGTCCAGCCGGCGCACCTCCTGGATCAGCCACAGCCCCATAATATTCTTCAGGAACCGGTACGTACCGTAAGCGCCCCACTCATTGGTATAATTGGCGGCCATCGCTCTGCAGTCATTGATCGGCTGATCCAGCTCTACGCCCAGCAGAGACCAGGTTCCGCTGCTGATATAGGCAGAGGACCGTCCCTCCGGCACCGGCGCACCCAGGACTGCGGAAGCGGTATCATGTGTCGCTACGCAGATTAGACGGCACTCGGGCAGATCATGCTTCACCCGCAGCTCCTGCGTAATGAAGCCAAGCTCTTCACCTGGTTCGGTCAACGGAGCGAACTTCTCCCGCCGCAGCCCGAGGAATTCCAGCAGCTCAGCATCGAAATCACGGGCCGCAAGATTCAGCAATTGCGTCGTGGATGCGTTCGTGACCTCGTTCATCTTGCGCCCGCTGAGCCGGTAATAGAGATAGTCCGGCACCAGCAGAATCTGGTCTGCCGCCTCCAGCTCCTTCCGGTCATGCACATACAGCTGATACAGCGTGTTGAAGCTGAGCTGCTGGATGCCGGTCTTGGCGTAGACCTTCTCCGGCGGAAGCAGCCGCCCGACCTCTTCCATCACCCCGTCCGTGCGGCGGTCACGGTAAGCGTAGACCTCGCTGATCCGCTTGCCTTCGCTGTCCAGCAGCACATAATCAACGGCCCAGGTATCGATGCCGAGTGTGCATTCGTGAATACCGGCGAGCTTCGCCTGGTGCAGACCGGTCAGTATCTCCTGCAGCAGAGCATCGATGTCCCAGTAGCAGGAGCCACCCTGCTCGCTGAAGCCGTTGCGGAAGCGGTGAAGCTCCTCCAGCTTGAGACTGCCGTCCACAAGCCTTCCAAGTACAAGCCGCCCGCTGGAGGCGCCGATATCGACGGCGATATGATTGTTCATAGGGAATCTCCTGTCTAGATAATAGGTGGACTATGCATATCGTTGCTCTTCTCATCGTAATGGGATATATCTTTGTTGTCAACAAATATAATATTTTACATGTTGATTTTATTTGTTTATTGTCCGTTTCACAGATTTAGTCTAGTGTAAATGTGGTTTTTGGCGGAGATTTCTGTTAACTTTATTGTACAACACAGATGATGCAATCTGAATGGACTTGATCTGAACCGGAAAGGTGATATGTATGCTCGCTGCCGAAAGACGCAAAAGAATAATCGACCTGATCCACCAGGACAAACGGGTGCTTGTATCCGACCTGAGCCGGATGTTTGAGGTTACAGAGGAGACGATCCGCAGGGATCTGGAGAAGCTGGAGAAGGACGGGATCGTCAGCCGGACCTATGGCGGTGCGATGCTGAACAGGCATACCAATGAGGATCTGCCGTTTCTGACCCGGGGTGCCCTTAATACAGATATGAAGCGCGACATCGCCATTAAAGCGCTGGAGTTGATTAATGACGGCGATACGCTGATGGTCGACCCCAGCTCGACCTCGCTTGAGGTGCTGAAACTGCTGGTCAACAAAAGCAATCTGACGCTCATCACGAATTCCATCCATATTCTGCACGAGTTCGCAAATTCAAGTCTCAACATTATATCCACCGGCGGTTCCCTGCGGCACCGTTCCTTGTCGCTGGTGGGTCCGGTAGCCCATGAGACCGTTCAGCGCTACAATGTGGACACTGCCGTGATCAGCTGCAAGGCCCTCGATATGGAGCGCGGGGTGACCGATTCCAATGAACCGGAATGTGAGCTGAAGAAGCATATGCTGCGCCAGGCGGAGAAGGTCGTGCTGCTGGCTGACCATACTAAGTTCGGCAAGACCGCATTCGCCGGACTCGCCGACCTGAGCCGGATCGATGTGCTGATTACGGACCGCAAGCCTTCCGATGCCTGGATGAAGCTGTTGGCTGAGAAGAACGTGGAAGTGCTCTATTAATGTCATTGCAATGATTCTAGAGAGGAGAAGCCGTATATGGGGAAAAAGAGGAAAACCTTGCCCGCCGATTTCGGCGAACTGGTGCTGTCAGAGGATATCGGTACGTTAAAGGCGGTTTTTGATAAATGTGACTGGAATGCGTACGGAGGCTACAGCAAAGGCACCGCACTCAGCTTCCGGCAAGTACCGGACGAGCTGGTCCGCTGGCTGGTGGAGCAAGGCGCGGACATCAACGCCAGAGACAGCTACCAGCGGACACCGCTGCACTCGCAGGCCGGAACGTGGTCAGGGAATCTCTCCCTGCTGCTTGACTTGGGTGCCGAGCTGGAGGCGCTCGATTATCAGGCCGAGACGCCGCTGCACGCGGCGGCCTCTGCTTACCAGGTCAGCGCCGTCCGGGAGCTGCTGGCCCGGGGAGCGAATGTCCATGCAGAGAACCAGCGCGGCTATACCCCGCTCGCCAAAGCCCTGCTGCAATGCCGCAACATCGATATCGTCCAAATGGCGGACATCTCGGAGCTGCTGCTTGCAGCCGGAGCGGAGGTCACGCCGGAGATGAAGGCAGCCGTCGAGAAGATTGGCAAGAATTTCGAATTCATCAAAGCTGATTTCAATAAAGAGTATCTGGATGAAACGGTAGCGGGGCTGCGCAGGCTCTATGCGATCTACCATGTTGACGCTGTTGCGGAACGGGTGATCCATGACGGAGTCTCCCCGATCCGCGTCTCCGCTGCCCGCTGGCAGGAGCAGCATCAGGCGCTCTGGGAGATGCTTGTGCCCGGTTCAGGACATGCCCGGACCGTACAGGGCGAGGTCATCCGCATTACAGGCCGGGTGTCTCATGAGATTCTGCATAACGGCGGCGGGAACTGGGATGCCGCTTACCGCCAAATGCTGGATGCGCTGCTGCGGCATCTGAGCTCAGGCACTCCGCTGGCCCCTGCCCGCCTGGAGGCAGCCTCCCGGCTTGCTGCCCGGCTGCGCAGCGGCTACGGCGATGATGAACCCGCCGGATTATGCGAGCTGGCGGTGGAGTGGGTCATTGCCAACCCGCAGCCCGTGCCGCTGCCGGAGCCGGATTACGAGCGCTGATGCCCAAGCTTTCAGCGTGAAGCAAGTGTCAGGAGGACGAACCCTTGGACAGCATAATGTTGAGAATCGCCTGGTCCGTTGCGGCAAGGCCCTCCTGGACCAGGGTCTCCATATTGCGGATCGTATCCTCCACCTGCTCGAAGATCACGCCATCATTGAGACTCGGCGATATATTATTCATAGCGAGGGTCGCGGACTGGATGGCTGCATTGGTAGCTGTTGAGATTTTGAGCGCACAGGTGGGCTTGGCACCATCGCAGATCATTCCGGAGGTAGAGGCAATCGTGTTCTGGATGCTGTGCTTGATCTGGTCCAGACTGCCGCCCATCAGATAGACGATACCGCTGCCTGCCCCTACGCCCCCGGCAATGCCTGAACCACAGAGCGGCGAGAGGCGGCCGATGTAATGCTTGACATGGATGGTGATCAGGTTGCTGAGCGCCATCGCTCTGGCCAGCGTCTCCTCATCCTTGCCGAGAAGCTCGGCAAGGGCGATGACCGGCATGGTGCAGGCAATGCCCTGATTCCCGCTGCCGGCGGTGGTCATGACCGGCATGGCGCTGCCGTCCATCCGCGCATCCGAGGCCGCTGCGGTGGCGGCAATAATCCGGTTGGCCACATCCCCGCCGAACAGATTGACGGCAGACTGCTGGCTCATTTTCCGGCCCACCTGCAGGCCATACTCCCCGCGCAATCCTTCCTCGGAGATGGCTTTATTCATATTCGCCCCTTCCAGCAGGAAGCGCAGATCCTCGAAATCGGTAGTCTGGATGAACGCATAGATGTCCTCCAGGGAGACCGAGTACACCTCATCAGCCAGCGTGTGAGGGTCTTCGCAGTCGGCCTTGTCCACTTTTGGCTCAAGCCGCTTGCCGTCCTTGGCAACGGAGACCACATTGGTATGCTCCTTGGCCACGATTACCGTTGCAGTATGGCTGCTGCTGCGTACTGTAGCCTCAATATATAATTTCTCCGGCGTATCCTTCAGCTCTACCTTAATCAGCTTCCGCTTAAGAATGTCCTCGGCCTTAGCCAGCTCCTCCGGGGTCAGCCCGGACAGAATCTCCAGCTTCCGGTGCGAGCGGCGCACTACCGCCCCCAAGGCCGCCGCAATCGGCAGCCCGGTCTGACCAGTGCCCGGAATCCCGACACCCATGGCATTCTTGATAATATTGCCGCTAAGGTGCAATTCAATCGCCGTCACTTCTTCCTCTACCAGCTCGGCAGCCAGGGAGACTGCATAAGCCACCGCAATAGGCTCTGTGCAGCCTTCGGCCGGAGCAATCTCCTGCCGTAATACTTCAAGTAGGTTCACCATTCACCAATCACCATTCCCTCTGTCTATCTGTCTGTAGTTATTACTATATAGTACATCAGATAGACAGCCCGGGGAACTCCCGTTATTAACCATCACCCGCCCAGCTTCACCGGCCGCTTCAGCCCTTCCGTACAGGCCCTGATTCTCCATCCACAGCCATGACAAAGAGCAGCACCTCTCCTTTAATGGAAAAATGCTGCTCCTCCGCTCGTCAAGCCCACACCACTTCCGGGGAATTCGGGTGCATTAGTTCCAGCTCAAGCCTCAGCCGGGCAGTTGTTTACTTCGTCTCGACCGCATGACCGCCGAATTCGTTACGCAAGGCGGCGACGACTTTGCCGGTGAAGGTGTCGGTCTCCAGTGACCGGTAGCGCATCAGCAGTGCCATCGCGATGACCGGAGTGGCCGCCTGCAGATCGAATGCCGTCTCCAGCGTCCATCTGCCTTCCCCGGAGGAATGCATGACGCCCTTGATTTCCTCAAGCTTGGCATCCTTGGAGAAGGCGCGCTCGATCAGCTCCATCAGCCAGGAACGGACGACAGAGCCGTTGTTCCAGACGCGGGCCACCTGCTCGAAGTCGAAGTCATATCCGCTCTTCTCCAGCACCTCGAAGCCTTCACCGATTGCAGCCATCATTCCGTATTCAATGCCGTTATGCACCATCTTCAGGAAATGCCCGCTGCCCGATTTGCCTGCATACAGATACCCGTTCTCTACAGCGGTATCACGGAACAGCGGTTCAACCACCGTCCATGCCTCTTCATCACCGCCGACCATATAGCAGGCGCCGTGGCGTGCGCCCTCCATTCCGCCGGACGTTCCCGCATCCAGGAAGTAAACGCCGCCCGCACCAAGCTCCTCATGCCGCCGGATCGACTCTTTATAATGGGAGTTCCCGGCTTCAATAACAATATCCCCCTTTGACAACAGCGGCTTAAGCTCAGCAATGACCGTATCTACAATCGTATGGGGCACCATAATCCAGAGGATGCGCGGAGATTCCAGCTTGCCGGTAAGCTCCTCAAGGCTTCCAGCCGCAGACGCCCCGTGCCCGGCCAGCTCCTGCACCGCAGCGGGGTTTACATCATACGCCACGACCTCATGATCATGCTCTAACAGATTCTGGCCCAGATTAAGGCCCATTTTGCCAAGTCCGATTAAACCAACTTTCATTATGAATCCCTCCGAAAAAGTGTAGTCATATATAAGCTAACTCTGTCCGCTTGCTGTTACAACTTGCCGCTTATGCTCCCGGCCGGATGACATCCGGCTCGATCCCGGCTGTCCGATGGACACGTGCAGGCTCTTCTGCATTCTCCGGTTCATCCAGCCACCAGTGGAACTCGCCAAGGAGCTGATCTGCCGCGGCCGGGCCATTAGATCCGGCAGGATACAGTTCCAGCGGCAGGCTGCCTTCTGCTGTTGCTTCGATTATAGGCTGAACCCATTGCCAGGACAACTCTACTTCCTCCCAATGGGCGAAGAAGGTGGCATCGCCGAGCATCGCATCATAGATCAGATTCTCATAAGCCTCCGGCACATCGGAATTGCCCGGCTCATGCTTAATGCTAACCAGCTCAAGCTCACCGTGCTGAAGCGGGTTCTTAGTGTTCAGCGTCAGGGAGATGCCCTCATGCGGGCCAATATCAATCACCAGCAGGTTAGGGTCAAGCGGCAGCTTGTTACGGTTCATGTTATGCACATCATTAAACGGCTCTTTGAATTCTATAACAATCCGTGTGGCTTTCTCCTTCATGCGCTTACCTGTACGAATGTAGAACGGCACATCCTTCCACAGCGGATCATCGATCCATAGGCGTGCTGCAATATACGTCTCATTCTGTGAAGTGGCTGCGATTCCCGGTTCAGCGGTATACGCAGGCACTTGCTGTCCGCGCATCTCCCCCGCTGCGTACTGGCCGCGCACTACATGCTGTGCTACCTCTTCGGGGAGCAGGGGCCGGACGGAACGGATGACATGCCGCTTTTTGCTGCGGACGTCTTCTGGTGTACTCCCTTTCGGAAGCTGCATCGCCATCATCATGAGCAGTTGCAGCATATGGTTCTGGAACATGTCGCGCAGCGCGCCAGCCTTATCATAGTAACCCGCCCGCTCTTCCACACCCACCGTCTCACTGGCGGTAATCTGGACATTCGCGATATACCGGTTCTGCCACAAGGCCCGCAGCACAGGGTTAGAATATTTCAGTACCTCCAGGTTCTGCACCATCGGCTTGCCGAGGAAGTGGTCTATGCGGAAGATTTCCTCCTCTGCAAAAGCTGCACTCAAGCTCTCATTCAGCATGCGTGCCGACTGCAAATCCCGTCCGAACGGCTTCTCGATGATCAGACGCTTCCAGCCCTTGGTATCCCCGAGTCCGCTGGCATTGATATTACCGGCAATCTCCCCGAAGAATTCGGGACCGACCGACAGATAGAACATCCGGTTCTGCGGGAGTCCCAGCTCTGCTTCGCGGCGCTCTACATGTCCAAGCAGCTTCACATAATCCTCAGGACGTCCCACATCCAGCACACTATATTCGAAAGCCCGCAGGAAATTCTGCAGCACTTCTGTATCCTCTACCGTCCGGCGCGAGAAGGTACGCAGGGAATCAAGCACCTGACGCCGGAATGTCTCGCTTGAGAGCTCCCTTCTGCCCAGCCCAATGACAGAGAGAGGACCGGAAAGCTTACCGTCAGCGAACAGGTTGAATAGAGCGGGGAAGATTTTTCGCTTCGCCAAGTCCCCGGTTGCGCCAAAAAGTACAAATGTCGATGATTCCACTTTCATTCCTCCCGTTATTATCTTTTTAATATATAGTTACTTATTATTACTAATGAACTTTATAAATTACATCATACGACTATAAAATCAATTCGTCAATCTCATTTCGACATTTACGATAATTACCCAAACATGCCAAATAGCAGGCCTTCCATCAGAAGACCTGCTGAGAAACTCAGAACCAGGAAGAGACCAGATCATTAAACGGTTTATAGAGCACTGCAAGAAACAGCAAAGGGCTGGGGACCTTGATTCCCAGTAGCGTACAGACCGAGGCAGCTAGTCCGCCAATCCAGAGCACGAAGTACACCAGGCGGTCCCGCCGCCTCTGCCTGCCCTTCAAGGATGGGAGATCAATCGCCATACAGCCTACAGCCAGAATGAAGAACATCGTCACCATCAGCACGCGGGATCACTCCTTGATTTCATCAATGAAAGAATTATCGATCGTTCCTACCCGGTTGATGATTACCTCAGCCTTGTAATGCACGGGCAGGTGTGCGAGATAGTTCTCCTGCTCTTTCAGTTTGTACCACGCCTTGGGGCTCTTCCGGTAGACCGATTGGCCGAATCCAAACGAATCCACATTATAATTTTCAGTAATATTCTTTACCGCCTCCTCCATCCGTTCTACAATCCGCTCCTGTGTCTTCAGCTCCAGTTCATGGATTTTCCTCTCGTTATCCAGCTTGTCCGGCCCTTCGATTTCCTGCACATTACATAACGCCTTTACACTCAGAAAAATATGCGGCTCGCCCTCTATGATTTTCACCTTGCGCTTGGTTGTAGTATCTAGAGCCTCCATCACGATCAGGCTTCCATTCTTGTCTTTGAAGTATCCTGTGTTCTTCGTCACATTATCAATGATATAGTTGTAGCCCACCGTGATACCATCATCCATCCAGCCGATCAGCTTGTCCTTTTGAAAGAGAGCAACGCTTTTATACTGAAGCCTTGTGTTTGGATTGGTCCGCTCCACATTGGCCTTGTCGCCGCCCGCTTCGGGGTCTCCTTCTATTTCCACACCCGTCAGGACGGGATTTCTCCCTTCATACAGCAGATCCTCAATGAAATCGTCCAGCGTAACAGCTACGGTTGTGGAGGAGATTCTATAGGACTTGTCCAGTGAATTAAATAATTTGTTCGCGGGCAGACGGTCCAGCGGGGTAAGCACCTTCAGCACGTTCCCGGCAGTCGTCCCGCGTGCCACCATGACATAGAAATCCATGCGCGGCTCCCGGCTCCGCTTGATCACATCGAGCGTCTCGGCAAGGCCTTCACGCGCCAGTTCCTCCCCGACCACCATTACACGGATATGTCCCAGATACGGGGAGCGGGGGCTGAGCAGATTGAACTTGCGCAGCGATTCGTAGATTGTTTTGACCTTGAAGCTATAGAGCACGACGGGTACACCGCTTCCCCCTGAGCCTCCGGCGCTCTGTGAGGTGATAGAGGAAGGGATCACCACCTGCATGGTGACCATATATCCATCCTCCACCTTGTCCAGACCTAACCCCAGCACAAAAGCCAGCTCGTTCAGCTCCTTGCGCTCCCAGCACCCGGTAAGCAGCACAGGAAGCAGCAATAAGGGCAAGCAGACCGACAGGACCTTCATCATCCGCTTCTTCATCTTAAGACCCTCCCTGCTTCTTTGGAGGAGCCTGCCGCCGGAGGTTCTGTGTGCGGTTCTGCTTGGGTCTCGTTCTGAGCCGCGGCCAGGTCAGCCTGAAGATGGAATCCTTAAGATCCTCCTGGATGTAAGGGCCGATCGGGCTCATGTAGGGAACGCCGAACGAGCGCAGGCTGACGAGATGCAGAACAAGCACGAACACACCGCATAGAATCCCGTACAGTCCCATGAATCCGGCCAGCCCAATCATTACAAAACGCATAATTCTTGCTGCAACAGCCATCCCTGCTTCCGGAATGACAAAGCTGGAGATTGCAGTAATCGATACAATGATCACCATGGCCGAGGAGATGAAGCCGGCGGCAACTGCCGCCTGCCCGATGACCAGCGTACCGACAATGGAGACCGCCTGGCCGACATTCTTCGGAATTCGCACTCCCGCCTCGCGCAGAATTTCGTAGGTCACCTCCATTAACACCGCTTCGACAAAGGCCGGAAACGGCACCGTCTCCCGCTGGGCGGCCAGACTGATCACAAGATTGGTTGGAATCATCTCCTGATGGTAGGTAGTGACTGCCACATAGAAGGCGGGTGCGAACATCGTCAGGAAAAAGGCCAGAAACCGAATCCCCCGCAGCAATGTAGAGATATCCGCCCGCTGATAATAATCCTCCGCCGACTGAAAGAACGAGACAAACACCGTTGGCGCAAGCAGGACAAACGGAGTGCCGTCCACAAGAATGGCGACTTTCCCCTCCAGGACCCCTCCGGCAATCGTATCTGGACGGTCACTGTTATACATGGTCGGAAACGGCGTAACCGCTGTATCCTGAATGAACTCCTCAATATAACCGCTCTCCAGAATGCTGTCGGTATCGATCGCATTCAGGCGGCGCTTAACCTCAGCGACCAGATCGGGACTGGCAATGTGCTTCAGGTACATGATCGATACGCTGGTCTGGGTCACCCGGCCGATCTGCATGGTCTCCAGCCACAGCTGGCTGTCTTTGATTTTGCGGCGGAGCAGGGCGGTGTTCGTCCGCAGGTTCTCGGTGAAGCCCTCCATCGGGCCGCGCACCACAGACTGCGAGCTGGGTTCACTGACATTGCGGTCCTCCCAGCCGGGCAGGCCGATGCGCAGCGCCTCCGCCGAGCCCTCAACCATGATCATCACGTTGCCGGACAACAGATCATGAATGAAGGGAGTAAAGTCCCGGACGATGGTCACATCACCGGCCAACAATACGCGCTTGCTGAGAATCTCTATTTTCCGCTGCGGATTCTCTTCCTCCAGCAGAGCACAGATCCGCCCCTCTTGCAGTGAATACAGAATAGAATTATGCAGCAGCTGATTGTCGATAAGGCCGTCAATATAGAAAACAATAAGCTCCGTATGTTCACCCAATTGCAGCCGTTTGCTTACCAGATCCGTGCTCTGGCCCAGCTGGCGGGACAGCTGTTCCGCATTGTTCTCCAGCCGGGTGGATAATTTGCCGTTCGTATCGTCTGTCATCTGCAGCCCCACCTCTTCTTCTGAGCAATTCTGTACGGTGATAGTTTGGTTGGAGGGTTAGATAATTATTCCTGAGGGAGAGCCTGCATATCCGGCACATATTTCTGGAAGGAGCTGTCATACTAAGAAGATTGCAGCAAGACCTGATCGTGTCCATTTGATGGAAAGGAGAACTAGGGGTGAGCATTGAAAAGGAACGTATCAGCACAGCGCAGATGGTTATTCTCGGTCTCTTCACCTTGATTGGTGACATGGCGCTCGTCTATCCGACTACCATGACCACCGGAGCCCATCAGGATGCCTGGATCGCCGCACTGATCAGCATACCGCTCGGCTTGGCGCTCATCTTCCTGCTGGTCACCGTCGCAAATATCAATCCGGAGCGGAGCATTATTGAAATCGCCCAGATGGTGCTGGGCAAATGGGTGAGCATTCCGGTAAACGTATTCTATCTGAATTTCTTCATCCTCGCCGCCTCGACATATGTCCGCGAGATGGAGGATTTCCTGACGACCCAGATTTATGAGGGAACGCCCGGCGGAGTCATCCGCTTCATGAGTCTTGTGATTCTGGTGTACGGCCTGCGTCTGGGACTGGAGTCGGTGGGCAGAGCCGCACAGGTGTTTTTTCCGCTGTTTGCCTTATTTCTGGTCTCGCTGATGGTTCTCTTGTTCCCGCAGGCTCGGGTCGACCGGCTCTACCCGATGATGACTACACCTCTGCCGGAGATGCTGCATACTGTTATGTTCGGCGTGTTCTATCCGTTCGGAGAGATGTGTGTCTTCCTCATGATCTATCCGTATGCCCGCAAGAGCAGCAAGGTCAACCGCGATATCTTCTTGTCCATGTTCCTGGGGGCGGTGGGGCTGAATCTGATTCTGTTCCTCTCCCTGACCGTGCTGGGTGTCTATTTCTCAGAGCATAATTTCTATGCCGCCTACATCCTGGCCCAAAAAATCAATATCGCCAACTTTCTGCAGCGGCTGGAGGCGCTGATGGCGACTGCCTGGATTATTACTACTTATTTCAAAACTGCGGTATATTTCTATGCCTTCGTCCTGGGAACTGCCCAATTGTTCAAGCTGAAAAATCACCGTCCGCTCATCTTTCCCACTGCGTTTCTGATTTACGGACTGTCAGAGCTGAGCGCTCAAAATATCGTCTTCTATGTGAAGGAAATCCCGGTCTATTGGGTTGATTGGGATTTCACAGTCGCCTTCGTGCTCCCGCTGGCCATCCTCATCGTCTATAAAGTGAGACAATCCAGAGCATCCCCGCAACAATAAAAAGGAAGCTGCCCCGGGTAGCCTCTCCGGCAAATGACTATTATAATAGGAGCAATGAAATGTTTCTATTTTGTCATTACGGGGAGCTGGCTTGCAGCATGATGAAACAGCTGTTTGAACCGATTCGATTCCCGGACCGGCAATCGCTGATCTGGCAGTACCGCCTCTATACCGATGATCATTACAAGGGCTACTACCACTGGCACCAGTGCTGTGAGATCATGCTCGTCCACAGCGGGCAGGGCAGCATCGTGGTCAATCAGCAGATGTATGACATTAACCGCGGCATGCTGTTCTTCTTCCAGCCATATCAGCTTCACCGGGTCTCTTCCGAGGTATCTCCGGACAGTCCGTTCGTGCGTACCCTCTTCTATATCGACCCGCTGACGGCAGAGCACCTGCTGCAGGGCTTCGGCAAACGCAAGGCCGTCTTCACCGCATTATGGCAGGACAGCAGCAGTACTTGCGGGTTCAACCTGGGGGACAGCACGGAGGCGGCAGAGTGGGCCTGCCGGAACTATAATATGGGCCGCCGGGCCGCAGCAGGGGATGATTCCGAGGATATCACCCTCCTGCTGCTGCAGCTTCTTGACTGCATCGGGACAGGCGGGAGAGCGCCTGAAGGAACAGGAGAGCGGCGTAATCTGCGCTATTCTGAGCAGATGATGAGCTGGATTGAAGCCCATTACCAGGAGGAGATCACACTGGAGCAGCTTGCCGCGCTGACCCATCTGTCGAAATCCTATGTCTCGCGGATCTTCCATCAGGAGACGGGCAGCCGGCTGATGGATTACCTCACCGCCCGGCGGCTGAAGCAAGCCTGCCGCCTGCTGGAGACAACGGATTTATCTGTCGAACAGATCGGAGCCGCTGCCGGCTTCCCGAATCCGTCCTACTTCAACCAGCTGTTCAAGCGGGTGCTCGGCACCACGCCGCTGAAATACCGGAAGGAACGTTGAGAATCAGGACAATAAAACAACATTTTCTCATATTAAAGTGCAACTTCCTATTATCCGAAAGCGCTATACTGAGGCCATATCCTATATTCTATGGAGGCATCAGCGATGAACACAGCCTACTGGCAGGAAGTAATGAACCGTCTGGACAAGAAGGTATCCGGCATGAACGCACAGATGGACGGGCGGAGTCCGCATGCTGCCGGAGCAGACGGTAAATATGATAATCCCGCAACCGACTGGTGGACCTCAGGCTTCTGGCCCGGCATGCTCTGGGTCATGTATGATATGACCGGCAACGAAGCCTATAAGGATGCTGCCTGGCCCTGGGACGGGAGAATTGGACAATGGTTCGCGAAGCCGACCGAAGAGCTGCATCATGACGTCGGATTTCAGTTCCTGGCGACAGCGGTGTTCAAGCATACGCTGACCGGGGATGCGGACGGCCTCCGGCTGGGGCTTGAAGCCGCTAATTATCTGGCAGCGCGCTACAATCCGGCGGGCCGGTTCATCCGCGCCTGGAACGGGGACAAGCACGGCTGGGTGATCATCGACTGCATGATGAACATCTCGCTGCTGTTCTGGGCCAGCCGGGTGACCGGTGATCCGCGCTACAGCCATATCGCCGTAAGCCATGCCGAGACAGCTATGACTTATGGCGTGCGTGAGGATGGGTCCACCAAGCATATTCTCTCCTTCGATGCTGCGACCGGTGTGTATATCGAGAACTTTGGCGGACAGGGCTATTCCCCAGAATCCTGCTGGAGCCGGGGATCTGCTTGGGGGCTATACGGCTTCACGAACACCTACCGTAACACCGGGGACGCGCGCTTCCTCAATACTGCCAAGCGCATAGCCCATTATTTCATCGCCGCTCTCCCGGATGACCACGTGCCACACTGGGACTTCAGGCTGGCAGATGACAAGCGTATGTTCAGAGACAGCTCGGCTGCCGCGATTGCCGCCTCCGGCCTGCTGGAGCTGGCAGAGCTGGTACCGACGGGCGAGCAACGCGTGTATGCGGATGCCGCCCAGCGCATCCTGCGCTCGCTGACAGAGCACTATGCCACCTGGGATCAGCCGGAGCACGAGGCCATTCTGCTGCATGGCGCGGCCAGCGGCGATTCGCTCACCGATGTGTCGCTGATCTACGGCGACTACTACTATGTCGAAGCCGTAGCCAAGCTGAACGGCTGGAAGCACCGGGTGTTCTAGTTCCAGGCAGGCTGCAACAGGCTCAGGCAGCTTGCCTGGACGCGTGAGCCGAATGTAATCGGAAAACCGATTACATTCGGTGCTGCGTGGGCACAGTTGTTTTATTCACATAAATAGATTTCGATTCTTTCTTTCCCTCTCCCGATATTATTCCGCTTCAGCTTTATTTCTCCAACTTCACCTGTTTTCTTCAAATGAGTGCCGCCGCAGGAGACCTTTGAGAAGCCTTTAACCTCCCAATATCTTCGTCCATTTGCTTCGTCGCTGAAGGCACTAATAATGTCCAGATCTGCCTCAACGATCTCTTGGAATTCTTTCCCGATCCAAGGAAAGGATTTTGAAATGTTCTCATGCCATGCGAAATCTATGCGGGCTTTATCTTGAGAGATATGAGCGCCTATTTTCTCTATACCTGTCAACTGCTTATAAGCTAATTCTAGTACAACCTCCGCAGCAAAATGCAGCCTCATAAGTCTGTAACGACGTTCCCAATCTACAGTCATCGTCACCTGATCACCAACTTTTAAGTCATGCCCTTCTTCTATTGTATAAATGATTTCATGACCCTCTTTTTGGGCTTGATGGACGGAATACCCGTGAATTAATCCTGTATCACTCTCTTGTCCTCCAGAGAAAGCATACAAGATGGTTCTTTCCACTGTAATGTCATTGCCATTTACACTGGATACACGAGTATCTAATTTTGTTAAGTATGGGTCTGTCCAAAATACTTTTTCGACCATATTAGCACCTCTACTTTTGTTTATTATATTATACAAAAATAACAATATAAAAAACAAACAGCAAATCCCCGCCATGGGAGATTCGCTGTTTGTTTTGTTGCCGCCGGACATTTATCCGGCTTCAACTGCCTATGCGCGCTGCTCTTCCAGCCACAGAATGGCCGTGACCCCACGCGGGTAATATTTGCTGCCGGTAATCTCGCCGGAGATAATCTGGTCGCTCCAGCTCCAGATTGAGAGCTCAGGATGCGTGAGCCAGGCGCTATGGGCCTGATCGGCGGCGCGTCCCTGCTCGGTCCATTCCAGACCGAGAATCTGCCGGGCGATGAACTGGGAGAGATAGATTTTGCTCAGCCAGCTGTTATTGCTGGTGGAGGAGATTTTCCAGCCGCCGTCGGCGAACAGGCAGACCCCTTCAACCAGCACCGCCTTCAGGTGAGTGTCCAGCGCCTTAATATACTCTCCGAACCGTCCCCCGCGCTCAAGTGCTTCCTTGCAGCCGGTGAAGTACGGGAACACCAGACCTTCGATGGCCGGAATAATCTTCGAGTCGTTCCCTTCCCCGATGACTGCCGGGATATAGCCGTCCTTCGTCACGCTGGCCACAATCGTGGCCGCGCAGAGCTCGGCCTGCCGGCCCGCCGTCTGTGACAGCTCGGCATTGCCGTTCTCGCGGAAGATCCGCTCCATGGCCAGATACGCGGCCCAGCATTTGCCCGCCAGATAAATATTGTTGCGCGCCTGGCCCAGGGAGACGTCCAGACTGTCATAGGTCGTAATCTCCGCGCCGCCCATTGTCCGCGAGCTGTCCAGCGCCATAACGCCGTTACGCTTCGCCGGATCGGGATGATCCCGGTTCACCATGCTCTGCAGACAGCTCTCCAGCACGGTCAGATTGCGCTCCATCCAGCTGCGGTCGCCTGTGTGCTCCACATAGACGGCCGCTGTAAGAATCCAGTTCACCAGCTGCTCATGGGTCATATGCGAGAAGCAGCCGTCGATGCCATACAGCTCATAAGAGGAATACCCCGGACGCGACACCGCATTGGCTACCCCCATATCATGGGTGAAGCTCAGTCCGCCCGGATATTCGGTCTCATCGCCCGGGAACCGGACGGTATCCACATAGCTGAACCGGTCGACGAACATATCGAGTTCATTGCGTACGGTCCAAGGGTTCATCTTCAACTCATAGAAAAGCTGGTCAACCGTCAGATCGAACGTATTCATCATCCGGTATTCGCCTTCATTGACAATCCAGAACGGCTCGCCCTTGTGGCTCAGCAGCTGTGTCGAACCGTAATAACTGCGGATGGCGTGAGCCAGCATGAAGGTCTGGTCTTCACTGAGGCCCGTTCCCTCCAGCATGGCATTCGCCTGTTCAGCCTGCTGCTTCAGCGTATCGAACTGTGACAGAGCGTAATCCGCCACCGCCTCCACATTGCTGTAATAGCGGTTGTAGTAGTAACCGGCATCCATCCCCGACGTCACATAGCCGGAACGGTGGAAGCAGACCGCGAAACGGTACGTCTTCCGCTCTCCTGCCGGAACATCCATAATCAGCGCTCCGACCTGGCCCAGACCGAAGGTCCAGTTCTCCTCCAGCTCGGCTGCGAGAATATCCTCCATTGTAAAATGCATCGCCGCCTTCACACTTCCCTGCTCGGCGGCAACCGCCAGGAACCGGCCCTGGCCGACGCCCGTCAGCTCAGCCTGTCCTCCGTCGAATCTTCTCAGCGCACTGTAGGGATCATTCCCCTGGAAGCCGAAGAAGGCGCGGCGGGCCGAGCTGCCGGATGTATTATCCACTTCAAGCTCTACCAGCACCGCCGGCAGCAGTACCTCCTGAAGCTCCGCATCCGAAGCGGACTGCGGGTCTGGAACCGGCCGGACCGGCGAGAGAATGCGGAAGGTCAGATCCCCGGCCTGCCAGGTATCGGTCGCCAGGCGGAAATCGCGGGTAATCTCCTCATCCCCGTAGTGAAAGAGAATCTGCGGCTTATCCGGGTTCGGGTCGGGATTCTCAATGTCGTAGCGCTTGCTCTCATCATCGCTGCCCTGCTCATGGAACGGCAGCGTATCGTAACCGCGGCCATCCCTCCGCTCCAGGCCGATATATATATTCTGTCTGGGCGGTCTGCCCAGCTCCAGGTCGAAGCCGCCGGATGCTCCCTTGAATCCGAGGGTGAAGCTTGAGAAAGACCCGATCGGTGAATGATGGGCGTTGAAGAATTTATTCGTTGGCATAACGTAAATGCACTCCCTCCAGGCTGTCTCCCGGCAGACTGCCGGGCTATAGCTCTATGTTAGCGCGGCTTCCGCCGGGGCAACAGGCGCAAAGCCGCCATTTATTTGGACAAATCTGCCTTACCCTGCGGCCTATGCTATAATAGAGCCATCTTGCCATACAGAAGAAGAGGTTGACTATGAATGTATTAGATCCCGGTACACAGCACTCCGTGGACGGACGCATGTCCCCGGATATTCAGGCTGCCTTCCATATCTTCGCCGCCCATTGGCGCAAAGTGAACAGGGAATGGCAATATCCGGCCCATACCCATCCGATGTTCGAGATCAACATCGTGCTGCAGGGCTCCCAGCGGATGACGGTCGGGGGACAGTCTTATCTTCAGCACAGCGGGGAGATTCTGTTCATCCGCCCCGGTGTGCAGCATTCCAGCCTGGGCTCTGATTCCGGGGAGGACATGTCCTATTATTGCCTGCATTTCGACATCGATGACCTGGTGCTGCGCCGCTCGCTGCTGACAATGGATACCGTCAGCCTGAGCGGAGACACCCCGGAGCTGGCGGCCATCCGCTCCTCGCTGGATGCCATCATCAGCTCGACGATCCTCCCGGATGCCAGCGACGCCCAGAGGGGCCGGCTGGTGGCGCTGAATGCCTCGCTGCAATTCTTCGCCGCGCTCAGCGGCTGGGTGCTGGCAGCCCTGCCTTCCCCGGCCCGGAGCACGCTGCCGGGTGTCACCGAGAAGACGGTTGCCCTGGCGAATGCCATTGAAGGGCTGCTGCAGGAATCGGTCTTCACCGCTGCAGCAGAAGGCAGCCGAGCCGGCAGCATCGAGGATATCGCGGCCCGGCTCGGCTACAGCCCGAACCACTGTAACCGTGCCTTCCGGCAGATCTACGGGCTGCCGCCAAGGCAATATCTCTCCGGGCTCATTATCCGCCATGCCAAGCTGCTGCTGCTGGACAACAGCCTGTCGGTAGAGAGCATCGCTTACCAGCTCGGCTACCGCGATGTCTCCCATTTCAGCAAGCAGTTCAAGCGCTGGACCGGCCTGCCTCCGATGGGCTACCGCCAGCTGGCGGAGGAGCCGGGGAAGACGAACGAGGGAGCGCCCCTCCCCCGCTTAGGAGGAGGACCCCAATGAAGATATACAATTTCAAACTAGAATCCGGCAAACCCGTAACAGCCTTCAATTCCAATTTCATCCTATCCCGGATCATCCAGACTGAGGAGAGAACGCATATCGGCTGCGTATATCTACGACACCAGGGAGTAATAGGTTTTCATCAGGCGACATGTCCGCAGCTGCTGTTAATTCTGAACGGTGAGGGGTATGTGCGCGGAGAGGAAGCTGAATTTACAGCTGTGAGTGCAGGTCAAGCCGTCTTTTGGGAGCAAGGGGAATGGCACGAGACCCGGACAGATTCAGGATTGACTGCAATTATTATTGAAGGTGATTCGCTGAACCCTGCCGCCTATATGACTCTCTGACTGACAATGAAGAGGACTGGGATTCCGCTTCATTTGGAAAACCACCGAAAGCGCACATGGAGGACACATGAAGCACGAAGCAGCGCAGCCCCGATCCACGACTTGTCGAATCAGCAAGTCCAATTGAGAGCTCCAGCCGGACTTGTGGTACCATATAACTAGAATCGAGCTGCTATGCGGATGAATTTTTTGTTAAATATCTTGTATCCTATATGTAAAAGTTGGTGAACCCTTGATCTATTTCATTAAATTCGTCTACAGCTTTGTGCTGCCGCCCGGCCTCTTCGTCATCCTGCTGCTCGGTATGGCGGTCTGGCTATGGAGACTGCGCTCCCGCCGGCCCGCGCTGGTGCTGCTCGGCATCACCCTGCTGCTCTACCTGTCGATGACCCCGGTCGTGAGCGACCTGCTGATCGGCAGCCTGGAGCGCAAATATGCTCAGCCCTCCGCCCCCGAGGGGGATGTCATAGTCGTGCTGGGCGGCGGAGCAACCTCCGGCACCCCGGACCTGGACGGGCAGGGCAATATGTCCGGCCCGGCGTCGAACCGGCTGCTGGCGGCAGCGCGGCTGTACCGGGAGACCGGGCTGCCGGTGATTTTCTCCGGCGGCCAGGTGTTCGCGGACAGCGGCAATGAAGCCGACATCGCCAAGCGGCAGCTCATCGGCCTTGGCATTCCGGCGGAAGACATCCTGCCGGAGAACCGCTCGCTCAATACGGAGCAGAACGCGGTCAACACCGCGAAGCTCATGCAGGAGCATGGCTTCAGCCGTCCGGTGCTCGTCACCTCCGGCTTCCACATGCCGCGCAGCATGGTGCAGTTCGAGCATGCCGGTCTTGAGCCTCAGCCGTTCCCTGTGGACTACCAGGCCAGCCGTCCGATGTCCCTCTACGCGGGCAAATTCACCCCCACGGCCGGGTCCGTCTCCACGACAGGCCTGGCGCTGAAGGAATATCTCGGCCTGCTGGCCGCGAAGCTGCTGCCTTAACATTTGCTGGCTGGCAATGCGGGCAAACGTAATTTTGATTAGTAAGTGAGGGATCTCAAATGAACCAGACGAATGAAGAACGCCTGACCGGCGGAAATGTGAATGAGCTTGTGCGGATCGGCGACACCGTGCGTCGTCCTACAGGATATTGGAGTCCCAATGTTCATGAACTGCTGCTCCATCTGGAGCAGCAGGAGTTCGCCGGAGCGCCGCGCTTCTTCGGTCTGGATGAGGAGGGACGCGAGATCGTCTCCTTCCTGCCCGGAGAGGTTGCCGGGAATGATTACCCGGAGCTTGCGCCCTACATGTGGTCAGACAGAGTGCTTACCGGGATTGCCCGCCTGCTCCGCCGGTATCATGACGCCACCCAAGGCTTCGTCCCTAAGGCGGATAGGCAATGGCAGCATATCTATACGGGGGCCGAGGCGCAGGAGGTCATCTGCCACAATGATGCCGCCCCGTACAATATGGTGTTCCAGCATGAGCAGCCGGTAGCGCTGATTGATTTCGATACGGCCGGACCCGGCCCGCGCATGTGGGATATCGCCTATTCCCTCTACACCTCAGTGCCGCTGGCGGGCTTTGCGCCCGATTATGCTACAGGGTCCACAGTGGCCTATGACAGCGGGCTTCATGGGGCAGACCGCGGCCGGCGGATCAGCCTGTTCTTTGAAGCTTACGGATTGCCCGTCCCGGAGGATCTGCAGAGCTGGGTCATCCGGCGGCTGCACGCTATGTGCGATACGCTCCGCAAAGGCGCTGCCGAAGGCCATCCCGCCTTCGTCACCATGGTGGAGGAGGGCCACCTGGCCCATTATGAGCGCGAGATTGAGTTCGTTTCCAGCCATTACGGAGAATGGATTTCACCGGACCTGGGCCGCGAATAAGCAGCCGTAATGCTGCACTGAACAAGAACAAAATTTGGACCACGCGCCTCTGCAACGCCGAATGTATTCGGTTTTTCATATACATTTGGCCAACACGCCCACACACCGCCCAATGTGTTCGGTTTTTCGCATACATTCGGCCTTCACGCCCCCGCCATACCCAATGTATTCGGTTTTTCGATTACATTTGGCCCACGTACCTCTGTAGCTGCAAATTGTATTCAGTTTTTCATATACATGCCCGGCTCTTCATCATTTCCTAATCAATCAAAAAGGCCGGAACCCTATAACCATAGGTGTTCCGGCCTTTTGACGTTACTGCTCATCCTTGATGAGATCCGCAAATACGGCAGACACGGCTTCAGCCAGCAGACCTGGCGCAAGCTCCATCTGCACGCCGATCCGGCCTGCGCTGACAGCGATGGCCGGAAGGGCCTCCGCGCTGCTGTGAATGAACGTCGGATACAGCTTCTTCATCCCTACCGGAGAGCAGCCTCCCCGCACATACCCGGTCCACTTCAGCAGCTCCTTAAGTGGAAGCATCTCAATCTTCTTGACTCCCGCAGCTCTCGCTGCCTTCTTCAGATCCAGCTCTTCCGCCACCGGAATCACAAACACATAAGCCTGCGGGCCGCTGTGCGCGACCAGGGTCTTGAATACCGTCTCAGGAAGCAGGCCGATCTTCCCGGCCACCGCATTCCCGTGGATCTCCCCATCCCCGCTGTCATAGCTGTGAATGGTGTAGGATGTCTTATGCGCATCAAGAATACGCATTGCATTGGTTTTGCTCACCTGCATGTCCCGTTCCCTCCCGGCGGTTAATCCCGCGGATAATTGACCTGCATAATATCCATGAACGGAACCTTGGTGATGACTTCATTCTGCCTCAGATGCACCTTGCCGGTACGCGAGTCCATCGTAACGATTACGCCGCGGACCGCTTCCTCCATTCCCCAGACCGTGAGCAGAATCTCAGATTCCTCCTGCTGTGCCTCCACGAGCTGGTTGCCCAGCTCCTCCAGTACGAACTCGTCACGGGTGGGCCGTTTTGCCACTTTTGCCTTCGCCACACTATGCCTCCAGTAAGCCATTACAGAATATATGATAACGCTGGTGTAAATGCTCCTTAACAGTATACCATGTCCGGGAGCCTGATTTTACACGAATCGTGATGATGTATGGCTTACTTGTGCGTTCACAGTAACTACTGGCCCTTAATCGTTATGCAAAAGCGCCGCTCCCGCAATCCCGGGATGGGTCATTTCGTACGGATCAAGGATCAGATTCAGCTCTTCCTCGCTCAGCACATTGTATTTCAGGCACAGGGCGCGCACGGATTCTCCGGTCAGAATAGCTTCACGGGCGATCCGCGAGACCACCTCATAGCCCAGGTGCGGATTCACAGCCGTAATGATCCCGACACTCTGCTCCACTTCACGGGCAAGCTTCTCCTTGTTGGCTTCGATGCCCGCCAGACAATAGTCGGTGAAGACCTGGAAGGAATTGTTCATGATGCTGATTGACTGGATCAGATTGAACACCATCACCGGCTCCATCACGTTCAGCTCCAATTGGCCGGCCTGGGCGGCGAGACAGATCGTATGATCATTGCCAATCACCTGAAAAGCCACCTGGTTAATCACCTCGGCCATCACCGGATTCACCTTGCCCGGCATAATGGACGAGCCCGGCTGGCGGGCCGGCAGCGTAATTTCAGCCAAGCCCGAGCGCGGTCCGGAGGCCATCAGGCGCAGGTCATTGGCGATTTTGGACATATTCATCATGCAGACCTTCAGCGCCGCCGAGACCTCGGTGTAGGCATCTGTGTTCTGCGTGGCATCAACCAGATGCTCTGCGCTGACCAGCGGCAGGCCGCTGATCTCGGACAGCAGCTCCACCACCCGCTTAATATAGCGGGGATCGGCATTAAGGCCGGTACCGACCGCGGTCGCGCCCATGTTCACCTCATAGAGATGGCCCCGCGTATGCTCGATACGCTGAATATCACGCTCCAGCACCCGGCTGTACGCCTCGAACTCCTGGCCCAGACGAATCGGCACGGCATCCTGCAGATGGGTGCGGCCCATTTTGATCACCGGATCGAATTCTACGGCCTTCTGCCGGAACACTTCATGCATGTTGCGCATGGTGACAAGCAGCTGCTCCAGCAGTGATAGCGTTGCGATATGTATCGCTGTCGGGAATGCATCATTGGTCGATTGCGCCATATTCACATGGGTGTTGGGGCTAAGCTGCAGATAATCGCCCTTGGCCTTGCCCAGCAGCTCCAGCGCACGGTTGGCAATCACTTCGTTCGCATTCATATTCAGCGAGGTGCCCGCTCCGCCCTGAATCGGGTCAACGATGAACTGGTCATCCCATTTCCCGCCGATCACCTCATCCGCAGCAGCCACGATAACGTCACCAAGCCCCTTATAGAGCCGTCCGATTTCCATATTGGCGAGTGCGGCCGATTTTTTGACAATCCCCATAGCCTTAATCAGCTCATGATGCACACGGTAGCCGGTAATCGGGAAATTCTCTACCGCCCGAAGCGTCTGTATCCCGTAATAAGCCTGATTCTCGACCTGCTTGCTGCCTAGAAAATCCTTCTCCAGCCGGTATTCCATCTCTGTCACACTGCTCCCCTCAAGTCATGCGCAGCAGATTGCTCTGCTGTCTATAGTTGTCTTATTCTTCCCTGGCGTCTGTAAGGATATGACAATAATCACAATTTTACAGCTGCCTGCCCTCATAATACCCTATGGGGTGCTGAAAGTACAAAGAATAATGGAAGCAATGCTGAACTGCGGACTTACACTGAATATTCGTCAAAAGAAACCGGCTTCCCGTAGATCTGCGCCTGGGCCTCACCCGGTCCCGCAGCCCGTAGCTCAAGCCGGTCCCCGGAGAGCCACGATTCATATCCGGCCGACAGCACGTTCCCGTCCGCAAATACAGGTGCCCGCTGCGCGGCGGCTGCGGCGAAGGCCTGAGGCCCGGAGATTCCCAGTGCTTCCGCCTGCGTTGCACTCAGCGCCTCAACCACGGCTCCGCCGCCCTTGCCTTCGCACACGATCTCCAGATAATCCGGCCGCTCCAGCAGCGAATATCCGTGCATAAGGTAGACGGCAAAATATACACCACCCGCATATCCGAACAGCGCCTGCGGCTGTCTGATCCATTGGCCTAACGGCAGAACCCCGGTAACTGCGGCGGTCTCGTCTTCGGGAACCGGGAACAGCGACATAATGGTATTCCGGTGATACAGCACCTCCATATACCGGCTCTGATGCCGCGGATCGCCCGCGCTGTAGCCTTGCCCCGGATGGAAGAAGTAGAGCCGGTTCACGCCTTCAGCTGCTCCTACCGGCAGCGAGAAGGACCAGCGGAGCTGTTCATTGTCGAACTCCTCCACCCGCTCCCACATGCCGCCTGCCGCATAATCCCGGCAGATGTAGGCGTAAGAATGCAGCGCTGGCTGGCGCACCTGTGATCCGGCAATTACTTTCTCCGTTGTGGCCCGGACCTCCACCGGCGAGTCGCGGTTCACAGCGGTATGACGCGCCTGCTCAGGCGCTTCATAGAACAGGAAGCCCGCATATTCAGTGCGCGGCATCGCTGCGGGCAGCGCGAAATCGCCGAACTGTACATAGTCATGCAGCAGATTGCCGTCTGCCGGAACATCATGCGGCCAACCCCTGGAATGGGCCCCCGCCCACGCTCCCCGCAGATACCACCGGCTCCGTTCGGTCCACAGGAAGTCCAGCATTTCGCCAAGGAGTCTTTTGGTATCGCTGTCCTCTTCCAGCTCCCAGGCGCAGGTGAAGGCCTGCACCCAGTGCCAGAACCATGGCAGGCTGCCATATTCAGGCATCCCCTTCGTCCGTATATGCGCAAGCGTAATCTCCAGACTGTGCCTTCCGTCCTCCAGCAGCTCTTCGTCCCCGAACAGCCTGCCGAAAATCAGCTTCGCCGCTGTATATTTCGCTTCATGATGGCTGAATTCCGCTACCTGCTTCCGAAAGAAGCCGCTGCGGTAGATATGGCCGAGCGCGGTATGGAAGGCCACCCGCAGCCCGGCACTGAACTGTGCGGAGTACCGCTTGCAGAACCACACCATCAGACTGCCCATAATCTCCACCGGCAGCTCATGCGGAGCGGCCTCCCTTGGCACGGGAGACAGGCTCAGCGGCCAGTGTCCATAGAGCGCAGTCCCCGGCCTGCGGTTCTGGAGCAGCACCGTCTCCAGCAGCACCGCCTCCGCCTTCTGCCTGGCTTCCTCCCGGCCAAGCGGAAGCTCCCGTGCATCATCTGCCGCAGCAGCAAATAAATAGGAAGCATAATAGAAGTTATTCCGCACATCATCATGGAACCATAATCCGCTGTCCAGCAGCGGGCGGCGGCATGCCTCAGCCGCGATGGCGGAGATGATCTCCTGCCGGCGGCTTGTATAAGCTATCATTTTGCTCACACTCCATCATGTATTTTTCCTGCCTGGATGCTGTCTGTAGCTCCCGGCGTTTCAGCTCTATTGTGCACACTTTCCGTTCATATGGCAATCACTTCAGCAAATAAATGAACTAAAATAAACGTACTAAAAAAGATTATGCCTTGCAAAGTGAACGTAAATGAATTAAATTGTACCTATACGAACGAAAATATGTTTTTCTAAGGAGACTGAATATTCGATGGAAAGACGTTTTGCATCACATCCGAATGAAGTGAAGCAGTTTGACACAGAACGCCTGCGCAAGGAGTTTCATATCCCGGTGATTTTCGCTCCGGACGAGCTGAAGCTTGTGCTGACCCATGAAGACCGGATGATCATCGGCGGCGCCAATCCGGTGAACGGCGAAGTGGTGCTGACCACGGATCTCAAGGAGCTGGGCGTCACCTACTTCCTGGAGCGCCGGGAGCTGGGGGTCATCAATGTCGGCGGCAAAGGTTCGGTTGTTGTAGACGGAACTGAATATGAGGTTGATTTCAAGGAATGCCTGTATGTAGGGCAAGGTTCGAAGGACGTTGTATTCAAAAGCGCGGACAGCGCCAAGCCGGCCAAATTCTATCTGAACTCCGCTCCGGCGCATCAGTCCTACCCGACTGTGAAGACTACCCTGGCTGAATCCGAATCCGGCGCCATGGGCGGTCTTGAGAATTCCAATGAACGTACCATTCACCGCTTCATCCATACAAACGGCGTACAGAGCGCACAGCTTGTTATGGGGATGACCCAGCTCAAGCCGGGCAGCATGTGGAACACGATGCCATCCCACACACATCCGCGCCGGATGGAAGCGTATTTCTATTTCGACCTGCCGGACGATTCCATCGTCTTCCACCTGATGGGCGAGCCTACCGAGACGCGCCACATCGTCATGCATAATGAACAGGCGGTCATCTCGCCAAGCTGGTCCATCCACAGCGGTGTGGGCACTCATAACTATACCTTCATCTGGAGCATGGCCGGAGATAACAAGCGGTATGACGATATGGACCCCGTAGGCATGAAGGAATTACAATAGAAGCAAATCAACTACGGAAAGATGAGGCAGGCGGATGAACCCGATACGGCGGCATGAGATGATTATGGAAGTGATGTTGAACCAGAAGGATGTAACGGTGAACGAGCTCAGCGAGAAGCTTCGGGTTACCGGCAAAACGATCCGCGAGGACTTAAGCAAGCTGGAGGAGCAGGGGCTGATTCTGCGTGTCCACGGCGGTGCCGTGCTGGCCCAGAGCGACCAGTTCGGCATTCTCCCCTCCAGGAATCCGCTGGATAAGTATGCCGAGGAGAAGGCGGAGATTGCGGAGCGCGCCCTTAAGCATATCGAACCGGAGGACATCATTGCCCTGGACGGCGGAAGCACAACGCTGGAGATCGCGCGAAGCCTTACGAATATGCCGCTCACCGTCATCACCAATGATGTCTACATCATCAGCGAGCTGGCGCCCAAGGACAACATCCGGCTGGTCGTGCCCGGCGGCTACCGTGTCCGCAACATGCTGGCCGGTCCCGAGGCCGTAGCCTATGTCCGGAAGCTTAATATTCAAAAAGCCTTCCTCTCGGCCACCGCCGTTCATATCGAGCATGGCCTGTCCATCTATACCGGCGACTTAATCGATTTCAAGCAGGCACTGGTCGCTACCGCGCGCCAGGTGTTCGCTGCCTGCGATCATCACAAGTTCGGGCATTCTGCCCTGCGCACCTTCGCCTCCCTCCAGGAGGTCGACGTCCTGCTGACCGACAGCGGGCTGGCCCAGGAGACCGCCGAGCAGTTCCGCGAGGCCGGCGTCAACATTGAATGCGGCTAATTACAGTATTTTATCACTGATCTCAAAGGAGAGAATATTCAGATGTCATCCTCATTATTTAGTCTGGCAGGCAAAACTGCTATTGTAACCGGCGCCGCCCAAGGTCTTGGACAAGGCATTGCCCTTGCCTTCGCAGAAGCCGGAGCAGACGTAATCTGCGTCTCCCTGAACCCGAGCGACGAGACCGTAGCTGCGGCTGAAGGCTATGGCGTGAAGGCGCTCAGCATCGCTGCCGACCTGAGCGACCATTCCAAGCTTCAATCGGTATTCGATGAGGCGGTCAAGTTCACCGGCAAGGTGGACATCCTGGTCAACTGCGCGGGCATGATCCGCCGGACACCGGCTAAGGACCACAGCGAGAAGGACTGGTTCGATGTCATTAACCTCAACCAGAACACGGTGTTCCTGCTGTCGCAGATTGCCGGACGCCACTTCCTGGAACGGGGCAGCGGCAAAATCATCAACATCGCCTCCATGCTCTCCTACCAGGGCGGCATCAACGTGCCGGGCTACACGGCCAGCAAGCATGCCGTAGCCGGACTGACCAAAGCGTTCGCCAATGAATGGGCAGGCTCCGGCCTGAACATCAACGCCATCGCTCCGGGATACATGGCAACCGAGAACACGGCTCCGATCCGCGCGGATCAGAACCGTTCCGATGCCATCCTCGACCGCATTCCGGCCGGACGCTGGGGCACCGCTGAAGATGTGAAGGGCCCGGCGGTATTCCTTGCCTCCGCTGCCTCCGACTATCTGAACGGCCACATTCTGAACGTAGACGGCGGCTGGATGGCCAGATAACACCCTCTAATACGACCCCCCGGTTGCTTCTTATGAAGCGCAGCCGGGGGTTTGGTGCGTCCATTTATAATCTGCTCATGACTTGAGGACGCGTAATATGGTCTGAAATTTTCATTAGGCAGATCAGATCGCCAAGCAGCAGGATAGCGGAATAGATTAACGCCCACAGCAGCGGGTCCGGGGCCAGGTAGAGAATTGCCAACACCGGGAGGACGAACAGAAACGACAGCAGGCTTGTGGCATACAAGCCGTGACGCGGAGTTCGCAAGCGTACAGAAAGAATAGCCGCGATTAAGATCATGGACATGGATGACAGGAGACTGACGGGGAACAGCAGGATAAGCTGCAGGACCGTATAGCCCGGGATGGGGGCCAGCTCAGGCATCAGGAGCGGGATCATCCGGATGCCCGCCCATGTCAGCAAGGAGGAGACGGCCAGCATGGCCGCAGTCACCAGGACCGGAACGGTACACTTGGCAAGCAAGACCGGCCGGAGCTGCAGCGGCGTGGATAACAAGGCTTCTCCTGTCTTATAGACCTTCTCACCGCCAATGGAGTAGGCGATTAAGTTGGACGGCACTCTCGGAATGAGCAGAACCGTCAGAATCACCGCATAATTGAGGTCGAACGTCCCTGTAAAATACAGCAGCAGACACACCAGGGCAACCGGCGAGAAGCACAGCAGTCCAAAGCTGAGCAGCAATGATTTTAGAGCCATCAGTGCCTTCCATTCAAATTTCAGCACAATGCCATACTGCGACTTCGGCCTCGGCAACATGGATGAAGCACGATGCTTATACCCTCTCTCCGGCCTCCGGGTTGTTCCCGGCTTGAAGAAATCCGGCTGCTTCATTCGCGCGACCTTCACCGAATATACCGTCAGGACACTTAGGTAAATCTGTGCACATACAGTTCCCACGGCCATTGCAGACAACCAGTCAGCGTTCGCGATAACCCCCAGACACACCACGAACAGCAGACCTAGAGGATAAGCCATCCACGACACCCGGCTGTTGGCGGCCCGCATATCCCCCGATGTTGAAGAAGCATACACTCCCGCAAAACAGATTGCGCTGTAATTCAATACTGCCAGGACCATAACACCAAGCCATTGCCATGGAAGCAGCGCCGGTTCACCCCTGACCAGAAAGTATGTTAACGCGGAGCAAAAGAGGGTTAAGGTGAAATAACTGACCGCAAATAAGCAGCAGAATTGAAACTTCCTCCAGATAATGCTGCTCCCGCTCAATGGACTCGACAGTAGTGTTTCCAGGGTCCGGTGCTCCCGTTCACCCGCCAGGCTGTCGGAGAGCAGAGGTCTTAATAAGATTGCCGTAAGCAAAGCACCTATGGTTAAGGCAGCTTCTATCCCTCGCGTGACGATGGGAACAATGATGCCGGTAATGGCGATAGACAGGCCGTAAAAGAGAAGCATTCCTTTTTCACTGCTGAACTCTGCGCATGCTGCACGAAAAACAGGATAGGATCGTGTCATTGCCGTCCTGCCCCCTGTTCAAGCTCCATATACAGCTTTTCCAGACTGAATTGTCCGTGCTCCATATAATGCCCGCTGTCTTGGAGCGCTGCAATTGAGCCGGTAAAGAGATTGCGCCCATGCCGCAAAATCGTAATTTGATCACACATTTTCTGGACCTCCTCCAGATTATGCGTGGTCATGATGATCGTCGTGCCCTGCTCCTTGGCAAGCCGTAATAACATCGTTCTAAGATCTGCTGTGCTGACAGGATCAAGCCCGTTCGTCGGCTCATCCAGGATCAGTATGCGCGGGCTGTGAAGCATGGCACGGATCAGGGCAGTCTTTTTGCTCATACCGGTTGAAAGACCTTTTACAAGGAAATGCTTCTTGTCCTGCATCGCGAACGTCCGCAACAACTCATCAATGCGTCTCTCCGATTCTGCACGGCACATGCCGTAAATGTCTGCGTAATATATCAGATTGTCCAGGACAGTCAAGGACTCGTACAGCCCAACATCCTCAGATAAAACGCCACACATCCCCCGTACTGTACTCCCGTCCTTAATCGGATCGCATCCAAACACCGTGACCGCTCCACCGTCCGGCTCCAGCAGCCCCAGAAGCAACCGCAGGGTTGTCGTCTTACCCGCTCCATTATGCCCAAGCAGCGCGTAGACCTCCCCCTCTGCTATTGCAAGATTAAGCCCGTTAACGGCAGCCACTTCGCCAAAAGACTTGCTGACCCCTTCAAACCGTATATCGCCCATACTCCCCGCCCCACTTTAAGATCATCTTTATGTATAGCTTACTGCACATTTTTGGTGTAGTCAACTATACATAATTGGTGTAGTATACTTGACTATTCTCTGGTATGTACACCATAATATTAGAGTTAAGGTGAACTGTTATTGATCCAAAGGAGGTGGCGTCCAGGTGAAAACAAAAATACGCGAGCTGCGCAAAGAGCGGCGGATCTCCCAGGAGGAATTGGCTAAGGCCCTGCGCGTAACGCGCCATACCATCACCTCGATTGAGAACGAGAAATATACCGCCTCCCTGCCTCTCGCTTATAAGATTTCCAGGTTTTTCGGTTTGCCGATTGAGGACATTTTTGATTTCTCAGATGTGGAGGATATCGATTATGACATCTTTTGAACAGGAGCTAAGACGGCGGATACGTATTATGACTCTCTACGCAGTTGGTATCGGAATGACCATCATTGCTGCGTTTGTACTTAAAATGTTTGAGGTTGGCAGCACCGGTTCGCTTGACAGCTGGGACACCGGGATTCTTGCCGGATTATTGCTCGGTACGGGAATCACAGTCTCCCTCCGCATTGCCCGGCTCCGCAGAGCCCTCCGCAGCTCCGAGGTTCTGGAAGCCTTACATATTGCCGAGAAAGACGAACGCAACCGGATGATTGTCCTCAGAACGGCCAAGGCCAGTATGACACTTACCATCCTCCTGTTATCTCTTTCCGCCGTTGCCGCTTCCCTTATCAGCAAGGTTGTTTTCTTAACCATTTTTATTATTTTAGCCGCACTATTGGCGCTGTACCTTGTGCTGGCGGTCTATTATTCCCGGAAAATGTAACTTATCTATACGAAGGAGCCTACCGGTATGAATGAAGAATTACTGGCTACGTTTGATGAGCAAGGCAACCGCACCGGGGCTGCTCCCCGGGACGAGGTTCACCGCCGCGGCCTCTGGCATGAGACCTTCCACTGCTGGTTTGTGCGCATGGATGTGAGCGGGCTAATGATCTACCTGCAGCTGCGCAGCCTGCAAAAAAGAGACTACGCCGGTCTGCTCGACATCACCGCTGCCGGACATCTGCTGGCGGATGAGACCGTTAGGGACGGTGTCCGTGAGGTCCAGGAGGAGCTGGGGATCGCGGTTGCTTTTGACGGGCTGAAGCCGCTGGGGGTTATCCCCTACCAGATGGATACCGCCGGATTCATTGACCGTGAGCGGGCCCATGTATTTGTCTACGAGAACCGCTATGCGCTGAGTGAGTTCACATTGCAGCAGGAAGAGGTCGCCGGAATCGTCCAGGCCCGCTTCGCGGACTTGCGCAGCTTCATCATCAACGGAGCCAGCAGCAAGCTTCATGTAGAAGGCTTCCGGGTTGCTGATAACGGCGAACGAATCATGCTGGACGAGCAGGTGGACTTCACGCAATTCGTTCCGCATGAGCGTGAATATTATATGCGGGTGATTGAAGGTATTGAGGCGCTATATCGCTAAACCATGTGGCCGTTTCGCGGGTCGGCTGCGGGGCGGGAGAGCACCAGGCCGATTACATCCCGGTAAACGCAGCGCAGCGACCCTCCATCAACAGGAGAATCGCTGCGTTGTTTGAATTATGCACTTTTCAAATATCTAAACCTTCGCTGCCCCGCGCTTCAGAATCGCCAGCCCGTTCACGGCCAGCTTCAGCTCGTTTGGTGCGGCTGCGCCGGATTCCACATCGGTGTACTCCCGGCCGTCCAGTGTCACTACCTGCTCCTCGCCGCTGAAGTTCTGCACGAATACATAATCATGCTCGCCGTCAGTACGCAGCTGGGCAGTCACGCCTGTTGGAAGCTCGCTGTTCAGCGTGCGGCTGATCCGCTCCTTGCCGGCAATGGCAGCATACAGGTCCACATAGAATTGCAGGTCCTTGACGCGGGTGGCCAGATGATACGCTTTACCGGCTCCCAGCTTGTTCACAGTGAGTGCCGGACGTCCGGCGTAGAAGTCGCTGCGGTAATGGCCCAGCGCCTCGGCGCCTTCCAGATGGATCAGCTCGGCGATCTCATGCGCATCGTATTCACCGCTCAGCTTCAGGCTGTTGCCCGGGTCCATAACCAGGCCGTTCAGATCGCGGCTGTGCAGCCCTTCAGTCTCCTCGGCCCAGATGCCCAGCGTTCTGCGCAGCGGTCCGGGGAAGCCGCCCAGATGGCACAGATCCGTCTCGCCGACCACGCCCGACCAATAGGTCGCCAGCAGCGTGCCGCCCTGCTCCACGTACTTCTCGATCCGCTTGCCGTTCTCCTCGCTGATCAGGTACAGCATCGGAGCAATCACCAGCTTGTAGCCGGACAGGTCATCCCCAGAGCCTACGAGATCAGCCGGAATTCCCAGCTCCCATAGTCCCCGGTAATGCTGCAGCACGGTCTCTTCATATTTCAGCCCGGAATTGCGGATGCCCTGGGCATCCTTCACCGCCCAGCGGTTGTCCCAGTCGAACAGGATCGCCGTCTCTGCCGGTGTAGTCGTGCCTACAACATCGGTCAGCCCAGCAAGTGTGCGGCCTACCTCAGCCACATCGCGGAAGACGCGTGTCTCCGCATGGCCGCTGTGGTCGATGACCGCGCCGTGGAACTTCTCGCTGGAGCCGCGGCTTTTGCGCCACTGGAAGTATTGTACGGAATCCGAGCCATGCGCCACGGCCTGGAGTGAGGACAGCTTGTGCATGCCCGGACGCTTCAGCTTGCTGACCGACTGCCAGTTAGTCAGGGAAGGCGTACTCTCCATGAGCAGGAACGGCTTATTCTTGAAGCTGCGGTACATATCATGGTGCATTGCAGTCCACGCCGCCAGACGGGCATCGTCATCGTCCTCTGTGTATCCCCAGTCCGGATACGCATCCCAGGAGACCACGTCAAGAATCTTCGCCATCTTGCGGTAGTCCACGCCATCGATCATATGCATATTGGTTGTGACCGGCAGCTCAGGATTGAAGCGGCGCACCGAATCAATCTCATGCTGGCAGAAGTTGATGGTCTGATCGCTCACGAAGCGGCGCCAGTCCAGGTTGAGGCCGTGAACCTGTGTCTCTCCGTGCGGAGCCGGGGATTCGATCTGCTCCCAGGAGGTATACGTGTGGCTCCAGAAGGTTGTCCACCAGGCATGGTTCAGCTCATCCAGGTTGCCGTTGTACTTCGCCTTGAGCCAGTCTCTGAAGGCATTCTGGCAGTAATCACAGTGGCATTCGCCGCCGAATTCATTGCTGATATGCCAGCCGATAACCGCCGGATGATGCGCATAACGCTCAGCGAGCTTGGAATTGATCAGAGCGGTCTTTTCCCGGTAGACCGGAGAGGTGAAGCAATGGTTATGGCGGACGCCGTGCAGATTGCGCACCCGGTTGCGTTCCACGCGCAGTACCTCAGGATATTTCTCGGACATCCAGGCCGGACGCGCCCCGCTCGGAGTTGCCAGGAAGGCATAGATTCCGTTCTCCTGGAACGAATCCAGCAATTGGTCCATCCAATCGAAATTGAAGACGCCTTCTTCGCGCTCCAGCGATACCCAGGAGAAAATCCCCACAGACATTACGTTGCAGCCCGCCAGCTTCATCATGCGGATATCTTCTTTCAATACCTCAGGGTATTTCAGCCATTGCTCAGGGTTGTAGTCGGCACCGTGTAGCATAAATGGAACCTTGCTGCTGATTGCCGGAACTTTGCTGCTCATTATATTTCATCCTCTCTTGTGTGTGTAAGGTTAGAATGAGACTTTTCACTGATCTGAACTCTTCTTCAGCGTTGTCCCTTGGGGGTGAAACCGTTTATACTGTTAATAATAAAGGATAATCAGTGAGCGCTGGTAGGATAATCATAGCGACTCCATAGCACAAAATGAAGATGAGGTGTTCACTTGCTCCCCTTCTCCCTGATTGAAATGCCGCGCGACCTGAGCGCGTTCCCGCTGTACCCTTATTCGGTCGGCCGCCATATCCAGTATCACCATGTGCGTCCTGCGGGATTCCCGGTGCACCAGATTTTCCTGATCCGCAGCGGCACCGGCCGGTTCCGGGATCTGGAGAGCGGCATAGAAACGGTGCTCCAGCCGGGTATGGCGTATGCTTTTCCGCCCGACCGGGGGCATGATTATTATCCGTTATCCCATGAGCCATGGCATGTGGGCTTTATCGGGTTCCACGGAAGCCAGGCCGGTGCTGTGCTGGAGGGACTCGGCCTGCTGCCCCCAGTCCCGTTCCAGCCTGAACGGTTCAGCGAATGCTGGGAGCTGCTGGGCAGCATCTGGCATAAGGTGAACGGCAGCGCTACCAGCCGCCAGGAGGAGCAGCCGATGCAGGAGCTGTCCGTGATGCTCTACCGGCTGCTGTTGATGCTGCACCGCAGCGAAGTATCCGCAGGGCCAGTGACCCGGCTGGAGAGCGAGAATGTCCGCAACGATGCGCTGAACAAGGCGGTCAGCCTGATCAACGAGCATTTCACCGAGCCGCTGCTGATCACCAATCTTGCCGCTGCGGTCGGCTACTCCGTCCAGCATTTCCAGCGGCTGTTCCTGCAGGAATACGGCGTGACGCCGCATAAGTATCTGCAGAACCTGCGGCTGCAGCGGGCGATGCAGATGCTGACGGAGGACCCGGAGCGTCCGGTGCAGGACATCGCCCTGAATCTCGGCATGGAGACCAATTACTTCATCCGTGTCTTCCGCAAGGCTTATGGTGTGACACCGGGAGTGATGAGAAGCCGGCTGCATCCGGACAAGCAATAAAAAAGCTGCGGCCCCAGCTTCCAGAGGAAGCTTGAGCCGCAGCTTTTTTGTGTTAGACCGTATATTTTATACCGCAGCGAACTGGCTGTTGTACAAGCGGGCATAATAGCCTCCGCGTCCCAGCAGCTCGTCATGGGTTCCGCTCTCCACCACATCTCCATCCTTCATGAACAGAATCATATCCGCCTCGCGGATCGTCGACAGGCGGTGGGCAATCACGAAGCTGGTCCGGCCGGAGATCATCGCCAGAAAAGCCTTCTGAATCCGTGCCTCGGTCAGCGTATCAATGCTGCTCGTCGCTTCATCAAGGATCAGCATCGGCGGATCAACTAGCATGACGCGGGCAATGGTCAGCAGCTGCTTCTGGCCTTGGGAGAGGTTATCGCCTGACCGGCTGATGACCGTGTCATACCCGCCCGGCAGCCGCTTAATGAAGCTGTGCGCATTCGCAGCCTTGGCGGCAGCAATGACCTCAGCATCGGTGGCGTCCCGTTTGCCGTAGGCAATATTGTCGCGGATCGATGCACCGTACAGCCATGTCTCCTGAAGGACCATTCCGAAATTGCGCCGCAGACTGTCGCGGGTGATCGTGGTGATGTCCCGGCCGTCGATGGAGATCGTACCGCCGTCCACCTCGTAGAAGCGCATCAGGAGGTTGACGAGCGTCGTTTTGCCTGCACCGGTCTGGCCGACAATCGCCACGCGAGTGCCCGGCTTCACCTCCAGACTAAAGTCTTTGATCAGCGGGCGTTCAGGGGTATAGGCGAAGCTCACATGGTCGAAGGTAATCGTGCCCTGGCTGCTCTTCATCTCATAAGCACCGGGCTGATCCGGGGCCTCCTGCGGCAGATCCAGAATGTGAAAGATACGCTGCGCCGATGCCGTCGCAGACTGGAGCTGCGTGATGACACCGGTGATTTCGTTAAAGGGCTTCGCGAACAGACTCGAATAGATCAGGAAGCTGGACAGGTCTCCTACCGAGAACATGGCCTTGATGACCAGCGCACTGCCGACCATCGCAATCACCGAGAAGGTAATATTGTTGACCAGCCGGGTGGCCGGGTTCGACAACGAGCCGTAGAACTGTGACTTGACTCCAGTCTGGTACAGCTCGTTGTTCCTTTCAGCGAATTTGGCGAAGGAACGGTCCTCATAATGATAGGCCTGCACCACCTTCTGGCCGCCGACGATTTCCTCCACATAGCCGTTCAGCCCGCCGAGAATTTTGGCCTGCTCGCGGAACAGCTGCTGGGAACGCATCGTAATGAACCGGGCGACAAAAAAGGCCGCCGGAGCTGACAGCAGAACCACCAGCGTCATCACCGGACTGATATAGAGCATGAGCCCGATGGCTCCGGCTATGGTCACCACGCCGGTCAGCAGCGTGGAGAAGCCCTGCAGCAGCCCGTCCGAGACGGCATCCATGTCATTCACGAACCGGCTGATGCTGTCGCCCTGCGGATGATTATCATGGAACTTCAGCGGCAGCACATCCAGCTTGCCGAACAGATCGCGGCGCAGATCATACACCGTCCGGTAAGCCAGCTTATTGGTGTAATAGGTCAGCAGCCAGGTGAAGAAGCTTCCGGTCAGATAGACAGCCCCCAGGATCAGCAGCAGCCGGAGAATTTCCGGGAAGTCCACCTGATCCGGCCCGATCATATAGTCGATCGCCCGGCCGATCAGCAGCGGGCCGATCAGGCTGGCGATGACGCTTAGAATAGCGCAGAAAATAGCGCCGTAGGTTATTTTGCGGTACTTGCGCGTATAGGTAAACAGACGTTTCCAGGTCGTCGTAGTATTCATTGCATAGCCTCCTCGCTTGAGAGCTGCGACTCGCAGATTTCCTGATAGACCCCGCAGCCTGCCAGCAGCTCCTCATGGCTGCCGATGCCGGCAATCCGCCCTTCCTCGAAGACGATGATCTGATCCGCCTGTCTGACCGTACTCACCCGCTGCGATACCAGCAGTACCGTCATCTCCTTGCTGGTCTCGTTCAGCGCACGGCGCAGAGCGGCGTCTGTAGCGAAATCCAGCGCGCTGGAGGAATCATCCAGAATCAGGATCGAAGGACGTCCTACCACAGCGCGGGCAATGGTCAGCCGCTGCTTCTGGCCCCCGGAGAGGTTATGCCCCCCGCGGGCAACGGGAGTATCGAGTCCCTCCGGCAGCCTGCTGATGAATTCCTCCGCCTGGGCGACCGCTGCGGCAGACATAATCTCCTCCCGGGTAGCCGTTGCCTTACCCCAACGGATGTTGTCGGCAATTGTTCCGGTGAACAGCACCGCCTTCTGCGGCACGATGCCGATCCGGGTGCGAAGCTCCTCCAGCCGGTAATCGCGCACATTCACGCCCTCTACCCTGACCTCCCCTTCCACGGCATCGTAGAAGCGCGGAATCAGGTTCACGAAGGTGCTTTTCCCTGATCCGGTACTGCCGATCAGGCCAACCGTCTGCCCGCGGCGGATATCCACATTGATATTCTCCAGGGCCAGCTCGCCGGTCTTGTTATAACCGAAGGAGACATTGCGGAAGGAGATGACCGGCGCGCTGACATCCGGCCGGGCTGCTGGCGCATCCGGTGCAGCTTCAGGCACGGAGGCGGCCATGGCGAGCACCTCATTAATCCGGTTCGCTGACGATGATGCTTTGGTGAACAGAATGACCAGATTCGAGACTACGATCAAGGCGAGCAGAATCTGGGTCACATAGTTTATGAAGGCGATAATCTCCCCTTGAGACAAGCTTCCGCCATCAATGTGAATACCGCCCACCCACAGAATGGCGATGATGGCCGCATTCACGACCAGCATGGTCAACGGGCTGAGCCAGGCGGAGATCCGGCCGACCCGGATGGCGGTCTGGGTCAGATCCTCGGATGCCTCATCGAACCGCTGCTTCTCCCGGCGGCTCTCGGCGAAGGCCCGGATCACCCGGATACCCGACAGGTTCTCACTGAGCACCAGGGCCAGGGCATCCAGCTTCGCCTGGTATTTACGGTACATCGGGGAGCTGCGCGTAATAATGAAATAGAGAATAACGCCGATAACTGGCGTAGCGGTAATCAGAATCAGCGACAGCCGCAGATCCAGAATCATCGCCATCAGAATCGCGCCGATACAGATGAACGGCGCGCGGATCACCAGCCGGATCAGCATGGCGACGGCCAGCTGAAGCTGGTTGACATCGTTCGTAATCCGATTAATTAAAGACGGCGTGCCGATAATATCTAGCTCGGCATAAGAGAGCGAAGAAATATGCTTGAACATTTTGTTGCGCAGCGTGGTCCCGAAGCCCTGCGAGGCCCGCGCCGCATAATATTGGCAGATCATAGAGCAGCCGAAGCCGAGAATAGCCATCAGCACCATCAGGGAGCCCATCCGGTAGACATAGGCGCTGTCTTGTTTGGCCACCCCGTTATTGATGATCAGCGCCACAATCGTCGGCAGCAGCAGCTCAAGAATTGCTTCCAGCAGCTTGAAGATCGGCCCGATAATCACTTCTTTTCTGTATGGTTTCAGGAATCCGGCAATCTTGTACACAATTATCCACACCTAACTTAGCATAGTATGTAATCCCTCTTGCAAATCATTTAAGACCCGTTATGATTATGTCATACCTCTTTACATATTAATAATATTGGTTTCGTATCCAATCCATATGGATAACGTATAGCACAATTCAACCGGACCGGAGGATCAAGACACCCATGGATATCCGTCAATTGAAATACTTCCTGGCCATTGCCGAGGAAGGCCAGATTACATCCGCAGCCAGGAAGCTGCAGATGGCCCAGCCCCCGCTCAGCCAGCAGCTCAAGCTGCTGGAGGAGGAGCTGGGCGTCAAGCTGGTGGAACGCGGCCCGCGCAGCATTCAGCTTACAGAGGCCGGAATGATTCTGCGGGGCCGTGCCCAGCAGATCCTTGAGCTGACCGAATCAACCGCCAGAGAGATCAATGATTATGCCCGGGGACTGAAGGGGAGCCTGGCTATCGGCACGGTCTCCTCCTCTGGCGCTACGCTGCTTCATGACCCGCTGGTAGAATTCCATAAGAACTATTCCGGGGTTACTTTTGAGATTCATGAAGGCAACACGTTTATGATTATCGACCTGCTGAACAAAGGGATTGTCGAAGTAGGCATTATCCGTACCCCGTTCAATACCAGCAATCTGGAATGCCTGTATTTCCATTCCGAGCCGATGATCGCGGTCATGACTGCCGATTATGATTGGGCCCGTGGCCAGAGTGCTACCCAGCTCTGCGAGCTGCATGATAAACCGCTGATTATCTACCGCCGCTTCGAGCAGCTGATCCGCGAGACCTGCCTTACGCATGGCTTCGAGCCGCAGATCTTCTGTATGAACGATGACGCGCGGACCACCCTGCTCTGGGCCAATGCGGGACTCGGAATCGGTATTGTGCCCAAGTCTGCGTTTGAGCTGGCCAATCACAGTAACCTGATCTATAAAGAGATCCTTTGCGAGACCCTGCGCACCCGCGTGGCCGCTGTCTGGGTGAAGGACAAATATTTGTCGTCGCTCGCGGTCAAGTTCATCGAGACCTTCAAGTCGCTCTGAAGCAGCGGCCCGCTAGGTCCCGGACCCCGCATTCAGGAGGATGTCCAATCCCGGCGGCAATCATCCGCAGGCACCCGGCGGCTGCATCCCGGGGCAGACGCAAACACCCCCGCCACCAGTCAGCACTGGTAGCGGGGGTTATTAACCTTTGTGGTCCGAGGCCGGAAATGCGCCGGTTTTAGACCATGATTTTGCAAATATCGTTCGTGAACTGCACTGGGTCGTTAACCTGGAGGCCTTCAATTAGCAGCGCCTGGTTGTACAAGAGATTGGTGTAGAGGCCCAGCTTCTCCTTGTCGCCTTCTGCCGCAGCCTTCAGCGATTTGAAGACATCATGGTGAATGTTGATTTCCAGCACCTTATCCGCCTGCACATCCTGGCCGCCGTTCGGCATGGCCTTGAGGATTTTCTCCATCTCGATCGTCAGCTCGCCTTCAGTGGACAGGCAGACCGGATGGGACTTCAGCCGCTTGGAGGCTTTGACTGCCTTCACTTTGCCGGACAGAATGCCCTGCATTGCTTCGAACAGGTCCTTGTTCTCATTCTCTTCCTCTTCAGACGGCTTATCCTCGGCGCTCTCTTCAATACCCAGATCACCGCTGGAGACATTTCTGAATTCCTTCTCCTTGTAGGACATGATCATCTTGATCGCGAATTCGTCGATATCATCGGTGAAGTAGAGCATCTCGTAGCCCTTATCGGCAACCAGCTCGGTCTGCGGCAGCTTCTCAATGCGCTCCACCGATTCGCCGGAGGCATAGTAGATATACTTCTGGTCTTCCGGCATTCTCTCCACATATTCAGCCAGCGTCACCAGCTTGTTCTCCTTGGAGGAGTGGAACATCAGCAGGTCCTGAAGCGTCTCCTTCTCCATGCCGTAGTCGTTGTAGACCCCGAACTTGAGCTGTCTGCCAAAAGACTTATAGAACTTCTCATACGACTCGCGCTCGTCCTTCAGCATCGACAGGAGCTGGCTCTTGATCTTGCTCTTGATGTTCTTGGCAATCAGCGTCAGCTGGCGGTCATGCTGCAGCAGCTCACGGGAGATGTTCAGCGACAGATCCTCCGAATCGACCATCCCTTTGACGAAGCTGAAGTAGTCCGGCAGCAGATCCGCACATTTGTTCATAATCAGCACACCGTTGGAATAGAGCTCCAGGCCCTTCTCATATTCCTTGGTGTAATAATCAAACGGCGTATTCTCAGGAATGAACAGAATAGCGTTGTAGACCACCGCGCCGTCTGCACTAATATGAACATGCTTCAGCGGCTTATCGAAGCCGTAGCGCTTCTCGGCATAGAAGTTGTTGTAGTCTTCTTCGGTCAGCTCTTTCTTGTTCTTGCGCCAGATCGGCACCATGCTGTTGATGGTCTGCTCCTCGGTGACATCGATGAACTCATTCTCTGCATCTTCCTTAGGCTGTTTGCTGGTAATGTCCATCTTGATCGGGAAGCGGATGAAGTCCGAATATTTCTTGATGATCGATTTCAGGCGGTACTCTTCCAGGAATTCGTCGTAGTTATCTTCTTCGGTGTTTGCTTTGATCTTCAGCGTGATCTCTGTGCCGACCTCTTCCTTCTCCCAAGGCTCAATCGTGTAGCCGTCCGCACCCTGGGATTCCCATTTGAACGCCTGGTAGCTGCCCAGCGCCTTACTGATTACCGTCACATCGTCAGCCACCATGAATGCGGAATAGAAGCCTACCCCGAATTGTCCGATGATGTTGTGTCCGTCCTTGGCTTCATTATCCTTCTTAAAAGCAAACGAACCGCTGTTCGCGATAATCCCCAGATTGTTCTCCAGCTCTTCCTGGGTCATCCCGATTCCGGTATCGGATATGGTTAAAGTGCGGCTTTCCTTATCGGTAGTAACCTTAATGTAGTAATCCTCTTTATTAAATACCAGACTGTCATCGGATAATGCCTTGTAATAGATTTTGTCGATGGCATCGCTTGCATTGGAAATCAGTTCCCGCAGAAAAATCTCCCGCTGCGTATAGATGGAGTTAATCATCATTTCCAGCAGTCTTTTGGATTCAGCTTTGAACTCTTTTTTAGCCATGAATAAATAAATCTCCTTTCAGAAATAACCTTCGGATGTCGGAGCTCGGTTTAGCACTCCACTCACCCGAGTGCTAACACTCCCTTTTATATAACATATTCTAGTTTTTGATGTCAATATCTTGCTGCACAACATAGGCTGCCGAAAAAAGTTATGCAATCTATTTTAGTCCATGTTAGCATTCGGATGTACTTCATTTTGGCTTGCTGAAAGGAACATGAGAAGATGAACATTCAGCTCGAAACGATTCCCGAAACACGCATAGCGTATGTAAGGCGGACAGGCCCTTACGGGCCGGAGAACGCGCTGGCGATGGAGCAGCTTAAGCAATGGGCCCGGGAGCAAGGCTTGATGCAAGGCCCGGCGGTGATTTTGGGCATCCCCCAGGACAATCCTGCAATTACACCGCCGGAGCATTGCCGGTACGATGCCTGCATCAGCCTGCCGGAGCATCCGCCTGCGGATACCTCCGTTACCTATGGAGTCCTGCCCGGCGGAACCTACGCAGTTGTAACCATCGCCCACACGGCAGAAGCCGTTCAGCAGGCATGGGCGGAGATCCTTCCGGCGCTGTCACACAGCGGTTATATGCTGGATCAGCAGCGGCCTGTCATTGAAAGGTACAAAGAAGATCTGGTTAGCAGGCATCTGTGTGAGCTGTGTTTTCCCGTGTGACACGGTGTTGTCCGCCATGGTAGCAGTAATAGGTATGCGCATTAAGCGCCTGTAAGCGGTCCAGAGATTGCTCTGCGCGCTCCAGGTCGAGGCAGTATTGCGGATTGGCCACCACCAGCCGGTTCTGCTCACTCACCGCCGCATCGCCTGTAATCACACTGTCCAGCTCAGGACAATACAACGAGATATGGCCTGACGTATGCCCCGGGGTGGCAAGGACCTGGACCTTGGCGTCCAGAATCCATTCGCCATCCCGCACTGTCCGGTCTACCGCAACATGCTGCAAGGCTTGAAGCTCCCCGACGAACCTTTCGCCAAAAGCCCGCTCCTCCTCCGCCATCTGCGCCAGCAGCTCTTTAGCCTGAACGAGCCGTTCCGCTTCGGCAGCGCCCGAAATGAACGGGGCTTCCGCTTCGCTTGCTATAATAGTAAGCGCCGGATACTTCTCCCGGAAGTCACGCAGCGCACCGATATGATCGTCGTCGTAATGAGTGATAATGATGTGGCTCAGCTTGGCCGGATCATAACCCTGGCGCTGTATCTCTTCCTCTATTAAAGGCATGAACCCCGGATACCCGGCATCGACCAGCGTCAGCTTTTCCCCGGAGACAATCAGGCTCGGATAGATCAGATATGGCTGTCCTTCATATAGAAACTGGATGGGTAATTCGATAATCTTCATAAAAGACCTCCGCAAGTGACATTGTCCTTCCTCTTATAGCACCGCTTTATATCACCGCTGCCTTCGCCTTGGCATCCTCCTGCAGCAGCTGAATCAGAGACTGCAGCGGCAGCGACTTCCACTTCTTCGGATGCAGCAGCAATTGCAGATCGAAATGAATCTCCGGGTGGGCAAAAGCCAGCTCCGACAGATTCCCCCGCTCGATCTCCTCCTCAGCCACAATTCGCGGCAACAGCGCAATGCCCAGCCCGTTGCGGACACAGCGCTTGATTGCCTCCAGATTGGACAGCTCAAAGCCGATCCGGAACACAATCCCGTGCTCGCGCAGCAGATTCTCGAACAGGCTGCGGTAAATGCAGCTCTCCTCGGAGACAATCAGCTCACAGTTGTTCAGATCCTGCAGCGTCACTTCCTCCAGCCGTGCCAACGGGTGACTGGCAGGCGCGACCAGGACAAGCGGCTCATCGCGGATGACCGTTCTCGTCAGCTGGCTGTCTGTGGTGCTGCGGTCCAGCAGCAGGCCCATATCCACCTCGCCGTCCCTTATCTTGGCCATCAGGTTGGCCTCCTGCTCCGTCTGCAGATGAATATTGAGTCCGGGGAACATCGTCCGCAGCTGCTGCAGGAACGGCGGCAGGTAAAAGGCAGCCAGGGAATCAATCGTACCGATCGTCAGCGTTCCGCCAATCTGCTGGGCAATCGTCTCCTTGGAGCGGTCATACAGGTCGAGGATTTCCACGAACAGCTTCAGCAGCTCCTCCCCCGGCGGAGTCAGCCGCAAGGCGCGGCCATGCCGCTCCATCAGGGGCACCCCGTACTCCTTCTCAATCTTCTGTATTTGCATCGTGACACTGGACTGCGCATAGCCCAGCTCTTCCGCCGCGCGGGTGAAGCTCTGCCGCTTCGCCACCTCGCGGAATGTCCGCATATAGGTTAAGTCCATCTGTCTCACCCTAACATCAATAATATTGATAACCTTCATCATTTATTATAGCTAACGGCGATGCAATAATCCATGGTACAGTAAAATAAACGGATTATACAATCTTGGAGGACGATATTCATGTTAACAGAAGAACAGATTTATGGAATCTATGTTCCCGTGGTCACCCCGTTCCATGCTGCTGGCGAGATTGATCTGGAATCGTATCAGCGTTATGTGAACACCATCATCAAGAACAAAATTCATGGTCTGGTCGTCAATGGAACCACTGGAGAATCGCCGACAGTCAATATACAGGAATTACAGACGCTGGTGGATGCTTCACGCGAGCTGCTGAAGTCCAGCGATATCCCGCTTGTTGTAGGCACGGGTACGAACGATACTTACTCTACGGTAGCCCGGACCGAGCTGGCTGCGAATGCCGGGGCCGATGCCGCCCTTGTCGTTGTCCCTTATTACAGCCGTCCTTCCCAGGAAGGCATTATCGCCCATTTCCGCAAGGCGGCGGAGGTCGGTCTTCCGATCATCGCTTACGACATTCCCGGCCGCGCCGGGGTCGGCATGACGGTAGATACCGCGCGTACGATTCTGGAGATGAATAATGTAGTCGGGTTAAAAGACTGCTCCGGCTCCCCGCTGCTCGTCTCCGAGCTGTCCCGCTCCGGCGCTAAGCCCGTGCTCTGCGGCGACGATCTGCATTTCTTCGATATGCTGGGCTGCGGAGCGGCCGGCGGCATGTTAGCCTCCGCCAATGTGCATACCGCCCGTTACCTCAGCATCTATGACCAATACAGAGCCGGCCAGGTGGAGGAAGCCCGGGCCGCATTTGACCAGCTTGTGCCGCTAATGAAGCTGCTGTTCAAGGAATCCAACCCGGCGCCGATCAAATGGCTGCTCAGCGCGCGCGGCGAGATCGCTTCGGACACCCTCCGGCTGCCGATGACCTCGATTAGTTCCGCGCTGCGCGAGGAACTGGGCGCTTATCTGGCAGGGTAATCTCCTGCCTGCCAAGAATATAAACACCACAAAGAACCCGCCGCTCCGGCTGATAACCTGGAGCGGCGGGTTTTTAATGGTGAGCATTCATCGGTGTAAGCTTGGAAGCTTACCCGTTACTTCGGCATCTTGCGGTTGAACCGGTCACGGTTCGGGTTCGGATTCGGCTTGCGTGCCTGAGAAGCCTGGGGCTTCTTCGCCGGAGCCGCCTGGTTTTTATTCGCCGGCGCGCTTTGAGCTTTCTTCACTGGCGCACCCTGGCTTTTATTCGCCGTTTGAGCTTTATTGGATGCCTGGGCTTTTCTCGCTGGAGCTGCTTGGGCTTTATTCGCCGGCTTAGCCTGCGCTTTGCCCTGTGCTCTGCCAGGACGGTCGGCAAGCAAGGCCAGCTCGGCCGCTGACATCGGATAAGCATTGTCCCTTATCTGCGGAATTTCCTTGCCGATGACCTTCTGAATATCCTTCAGATACGGAATCTCCTCGGCTTCGCACAGCGAGATGGCTATACCGCTCATGCCTGCACGGCCGGTCCGGCCGATCCGGTGTACATAAGTCTCCGGGATATTCGGCAGGTTGAAGTTGATCACATGGGACAGCTCGTCAATATCAATCCCGCGGGCAGCGATGTCTGTAGCTACCAGCACTCTGGTTGCCCCGCCCTTAAAGTTCCTCAGCGCATTCTGGCGTTCATTCTGCGATTTGTTGCCATGGATGGCTTGGGCGGTGATATTGTTTCTGGTCAAATCCCGGGCTACACGGTCAGCCCCGCGCTTAGTACGGGTGAACACCAGCGCCGACACAATCGACTTGTCCTGCAGCAGACGGTTCAGCTGCTTCTGCTTGTTCCCTGTCTCCAGCATATAGACCGACTGCTCAATTCTGTCGACGGTGGAGGATACAGGGGTAATCTCGATTCTGACCGGATTGACCAGCAGCGTCTTCACCAGCTGCGAGATCTCCGGCGGCATAGTGGCCGAGAAAAACAACGTCTGCTTCTTGGCCGGCATCTTGGCAATAATCCGCTTCACATCATGAATGAAGCCCATGTCCAGCATCCGATCCGCTTCATCCAGCACCAGAATCTGCACATGCTGCAAGTCCACACGCTGCTGTCCGATCAGATCAATCAGTCTGCCCGGCGTAGCAATCAGGATGTCGGCTCCTATGGCCAGCGCCCGCTCCTGGGCCTTCTGTGACACCCCTCCGACAATCGCTGTTGAGCGGATTGGGGTGAACTTACTGTAGGCCTGGATATTCTCATGTATTTGCAGCGCAAGCTCGCGGGTCGGGGTCAGAATCAGGGAACGGATTCGCTTCGCGCTGCCGGATCTGCCCGGCTGCTGGCTAAGCAATTGAATAATCGGCAATGAGAAGGCCGCCGTCTTGCCGGTGCCTGTCTGTGCACAGCCCAGAATATCCCGCCCGGTAAGCGCCGCAGGAATCGACTCTTCCTGGATCGGGGTCGGGGAAGTATAATTCTCCAGGCTCAGCGCCTTAAGAATCGGGGGTATCAAGTTCAAGTCATTAAATGTCATTGGTTCTCCTTCATATTCAATCCATGGATTTATTCAACAAGTCATAACACATAATGATAACACAGATTGCCCGATAAGAGAATTTAGATTTTCTCAGCAGCACATAAATTCCCTTTTCTGCCTCACCGGCCGCTTGCATGGTGCGCATTGTTGCACAATTTGCAGGATTTATCTATAAATATTGCTGGCCGCGGTGTAATGTTGCATTTTTTGCAGGAATTCTGGTGTCTAGAGTAAATTGGCGCTGGATTTGTTGCATTTCGAGCAGGATTTCTGTATAGATCGTTTCTATTAGGCAGTATTGCTGCATTTCGTGCAGGATTTCTCTATAACTGTTACTGACTGGGGAGATGGGCCCCCATCCCTCAGCGCAGAAGCACCCATTGTGTTCGGTTTTCCGCATACATTCCGCCCACGCGCCTCCACCCTGCCCATTGTGTTCGGTTTTCCGCATACATTCCGCCCTCGCGCTTCCTCCCTGCCCATTGTATTCGGTTTTTCGCATACATTCGGCCCTCGCGCCTCCACCCTGCCCATTGTGTTCGGTTTTTCGCATACATTCCGCCCACACGCCTCCACACTGCACAATGTGTTCGGTTTTCCACATACATTCAGCCTTCGCGCCTCCACCCTGCCTATTGCTATTCGGTTTTTCACATACATTCGGCCCTCGCGTTTCCCGCCCTGCCGAATCAGGCTCACTCCATCCCCAACTCTCCTTTAGCTCTTGTTCAGCAAGCACGCAAAAAAGCAGAGGATCGCTCCCCTGCTCTGGTCATTCCCTACGGTATAAAACTAATCTACGATTTCAGCAGTATCGCCAGTGCTCGCACCGGCAGCATTCGCTTCGTCAGTATCGATGTGCATATCCAGCTTGAAGTTGTCGGAAACGCGCGCAATGACGTTCTCCAGCACCAGACCGCGTTCGCCGCCCAGACGGACCTTCAACAGCTGCTTATCAGAGATGCCCCAAGCTTCCGCTTCAGAGGTATGGAAGTGGATGTGGCGCGCAGCCACGATTACACCAGTCTCCAGTTCAACTTCACCGGCTGGTCCTTTGATCGTGATGCCTGGTGTTCCTTCAATATTGCCAGATTCACGGACAGGTGCTTTCACACCGAGGCTGAATGCGTCCGTGCGGGACACTTCCAGCTGCGAAGCCGGACGGGCTGGTCCGAGAATTCTTACTTTGTCGAACTTCCCTTTCGTACCAATGACAGCAACTTGCTCGTTTGCTGCAAATTGTCCTGGCTGAGACAGAGGTTTGAATTCGGTCAATTGATAACCAGGGCCAAACAATGCTTCTACGTGCTCCTGCGTAAGGTGAATATGCCGGGCCGACACACCTACGGGTACAGTCTTGCTCATTTTGTAAGTCACTCCTTGTATTTTCTCTAGTATCTGTACAAGCCACTGAACATTATACCTCTTCTTACCCGAAAATAAAAAGATCCATGTCACAATGAGCCGCTTTTTTTCGACATATTACGATTTTGTGACTGGAATTACCCACATTTATCCATCCCTTTTATTCCGTTCCCGCTGCATCTGGATTCGGGTCTGCCACGGAAGGAAGCTGGTCCTCCAGGTAACGGAGCGCATTCCCGCACAGCCAGCCTCTCACCTCATCCTCCGGGTAATAACGCAGCAGCAATTCAGCGAACTCCGCGTACTGTCCCGGATGCTCCAGCCCTTTCACCCAGGCATCAATGCCGTCAAAATCTGAGCCGAACATCAGCACTCCGCTACCGCCCAGGCCGCAGATATGCTCAATGTGCCTCCGTACATCATCACGTTCCGCCCCGCCTCCTTCCCGGACGAACCATGGCACAAAGGTAAGCCCGATACGTCCGTTCATGGCAATCATCGCCCTGATCTGATCATCGCTAAGATTTCGGGGATGCCCACAGACGGCTGCTGCATTGGAGTGAGACGTAATGAACGGCCGCTTACTCCTCTCCGCAAGCTCCCAGAAGCCGGCCGGCGCCAGATGGGACACATCCAGCAGCATTCCGCTCCCGTTACACCAGTCAATGAGCTGCCTTCCCCGCTCGGTGAAGCCGCCGCCTCTCCGCTCCAGCACCCCGTCTGCCGCCCAGTTGGCATAGTTCCAGGTTATGCCCAGGAAGCGTACCCCAAGCTCGAAGCATAGCCGGGCATAGAACAGCTTGCCCTCCAGACCGTCCACGCCTTCCAGAGACAGCATCCCAAAGGCTGGGCCAGCCAGACCTACCTCCTTCACCTCTTCCTTCCAGCGCAGCCAGCGGAGGCCCCCGGGGCAGGCTACCCGCTCACGGTAAGCTTCAATCTGACCGAGAATATCCTCGAATCGGGCCCGGCCGCGCTCTGCCGACAAATAGATTGCAAATACCTGAAGTGCCACATTCCCCTCCGCCAGCCGTTCACTGGTCACATCCAGCCGGGGATCATTGCTGAAGTCCATCCCAGGATAGGCCTCCAGCTTGCTGAGCGCATCGCAGTGAAAATCAGCCACGTTCAGCTTCCTGTTCTCCATCATTCATCAGCTTCCTTTCTTCCGCATACCTCATATGTATGCCCCCGGCTGCCGAAACAGTCAGAACAGCAAAAAGCCTGTTTACATAATCGTAAACAGGCTAAATCTTAATCAATCTCATTATTATCTGGGTTCAACGATAAGCTTGATCGCCGTCCGGTCTTCCCCGTCAATCACGATATCCGTGAACGCCGGGATGCAGACCAAGTCGACTCCGCTAGGTGCAACAAATCCCCGGGCGATGGCAACAGCTTTGACTGCCTGGTTCAATGCTCCAGCTCCAATCGCCTGTAGCTCGGCCGATCCCCGTTCGCGAAGAACACCTGCTAATGCGCCAGCAACGGAATTTGGATTGGATTTAGCTGATACTTTTAATACCTCCATAGTAAGTACCTCCCCTGGGAAAATGATGGTGTTCTTCTTCCACTACAGTAGATGTTATTCGCGGGAGAAGAATTAATTCCTTCTTTTTGCGGACTACTCCGGAGAAAATAGTTCAAAAGATACTCTTTTTCGATATAATAAATATCACACTCTACCCAAAACAAAAATCAATTTTACCGAATTACCTATTTGCGGTTCAATTCCTTAACTCATCACCCATTCATCTTCACGCAGCCTGATTTTCTCCACCCGTGTTGCCTTCCCTGTAGCTTCATCAAGCTCAGCGAATAAACCGTGCAGCTGCCACTTGCCTTCATCCACAACGAACCGGGAAGGAAGCTGTGTTGTGAATTTATACAGAATCGCATCCTTTTCCATACCCAGAATTCCTTCTCTTGAACCAACCATACCGGCATCGGTCAGATAGGCCGTCCCGCCGGGCAGGATCACCTCGTCATTGCTCTGCACATGAGTGTGTGTGCCCACCACAATCGAGGCCAGGCCGTCCATGAAGTAGCCCATCGCTATCTTCTCGGAGGTGGCTTCAGCATGGAAGTCTACCAGGATACATTTATGCTCCCTGCGCAGCTCCTCCACAATCTCCTCGCCGATCCGGAACGGATCATCAATGGCCGGCAGGAAGGTACGCCCCTGCAGATTCACAATCGCCAGCTGTTTCCCGTTTCCCTTCACGACCGTGTATCCTCTGCCCGGGGTTCCCGGCGGGAAGTTGGCCGGACGGATGATCCGCGGCTCGTCGTCAATGAATTCAAAGATATCCTTGTTGTCCCAGGTGTGGTTGCCCATCGTGATCCCATGGATACCCCAGTTGAAAAATTCATTGGCAATCGCGGTCGTAATTCCTCTACCGGCGGCCGCATTCTCACCATTGGCGATAATTACATGCGGCTGATATTTACTTTTTAAGGAAGGCAGCATTTCACGCAGCGCTTTTCTGCCTGTATTGCCTACGATGTCTCCGATAAATAAAACTTTAATGATCTTCTCCTCCTATGTTGTATAGTAAGAACCAAAAATCGCTGCATAAGTATAATTTCACCTATTCTAGCTTCTTCCAAACGCTTCGATCCCAACGGGGAAATACACAATTCAAGAAAAAAAGCCCCGCATGGGGGCCTTTAATCCTGTGTTTATTTGGCGTATTCTACAGCACGGGTCTCGCGGATTACCGTAACCTTGATATGACCCGGATAATCCAGCTCACTCTCAATCATCTTCGTAATATCGCGGGCCAGACGGAAGCTCTCGGCATCATCAATCTTCTCAGGCTGTACCATCACGCGAACCTCGCGGCCCGCTTGAATGGCGTAGGATTTCTCGACGCCCTCGAAGGACTCCGAAATCTCCTCCAGCTTCTCCAGACGCTTGATGTACGTCTCCAGGGTCTCACGGCGTGCGCCCGGACGTGCAGCCGACAATGCGTCAGCAGCTCCGACCAGCATCGCAATCACCGATGTAGCCTCGCAATCCCCGTGATGGGAAGCGATACTGTTGATAACCACCGGATGTTCCTTGTACTTCTTCGCCAGTTCGACGCCAATTTCAACATGCGAACCTTCCACTTCATGATCAAGCGCTTTGCCGATATCATGAAGCAATCCGGCACGTTTTGCAAGCACGATGTCTTCCCCAAGCTCACCGGCCATCAGTCCAGTCAGATAAGCAACCTCCATCGAGTGCTTAAGTACGTTCTGACCGTAGCTCGTACGGAATTTCAGGCGGCCCAGAATCTTGATCAGATCCGGATGCAGGCCATGAACGCCAACCTCGAAGGTAGCTTGTTCACCATACTCACGAATCCGCTCATCAACTTCCTTGCGGGATTTCTCCACCATTTCTTCAATCCGGGCAGGATGAATGCGGCCATCCGCCACCAGCTTCTCAAGTGCCGTACGGGCCACTTCGCGGCGGATCGGATCGAATCCCGACAGAATAACAGCTTCCGGCGTATCATCAATAATAAGATCAATCCCGGTAAGAGTCTCCAGTGCACGGATGTTACGGCCCTCACGGCCAATAATCCGGCCCTTCATCTCTTCATTCGGCAATGTCACTACGGATACCGTAGTTTCCGCCACATGATCGGCTGCACAGCGCTGGATCGCCAAGGTAATGATCTCGCGGGCCTTTTTGTCCGCGTCCTCTTTGGCCTGCTGTTCAATCTCCTTAATCATCTGGGCGGTTTCGTGACGGACTTCCTGCTCCACATTGCTGAGAATGATACTTCTGGCATCATCGATGCTCAGATTGGAGATACGCTCCAGTTCAGTCACCTGATTCTTGTAGATCACATCAATTTGCTGTTGGGTCTCATCGATTCGTTTCTCTTTGTTAGCTACCTGCTCTTCTTTTCGCTCAAGCGATTCCATTTTTTTATCCAGCGATTCTTCCTTTTGCAGCAAACGTCTCTCTTGCCGTTGGATTTCATTCCGACGTTCACGAGTTTCTTTCTCAGCTTCGGTACGGATTCTGTGAACTTCGTCTTTGGCCTCCAATACCGTTTCCTTCTTCAGCGCCTCAGCCTCTTTCTTCGCGTTCTCCACGATGACTACGGCTTCCTTCTCTGCGCTTGAAATTTTAGCTTCTGCAAGGGATTTACGAATAAAATAACCGAATCCAAAGAATGCTGCAGCTACAACGAGAACGATAATGACCCAGATCAATGGTTCCATCTGTTCACCTCCTCGTTGACATCCTCCAAGGCTCTTCCTCGGGTAAATGTGCAGTTGTTAAACTATCCGTTCATCACCATACAAAAAACCGGTAATACACCGATTGCCATACTGCACATGCTGCACATGCACACTGCCCGCCTTATACGGCGTTAACATATTCATATGAGTTGTACGTGAACCGGAACACAAGAGTCTGCTTTTTGGGAAGGAAAAAGGATTCTTAGTTTATGCCGATTCATGTTATATTTTATTATTTATAAAAAGACCTTGTCAAGAGAGTCGATAACCGCTGGAAAGTCAAGCGAATCAATCCGGGAAGTACATCTCCTCCTCATCCGGGCCGGAATCCTCCTCTTCCCGCAGAATTCCGAGCACCCGGCGCACCTGCTCACCGGAGAATCCGCGCCTCATCAGATAGGCTCCCGTCTTGCGCCGTTTATCGGCCGCGTCTCCGCGGAGCAGGTTCCATTTCTTCCGTCCGGTCTGAAGCGCACTCTCCAGCTCCTGCTCGGGGGTGATCTCCTCCAGTGTCTCAGCAATCAGGGACGGATCGATCCCCTTCTCGCGCAGCTCCTGGCGAATCCACATCTTCCCCTTGCGCTGGTAGGTCATCCGCTGCTCTGCCCACTGTCTGGCATACAGGGGATCATCCAGCAGACGTTCACTCTGCAGACGCAGCAGCACCTCAGATATAACAGTCTCCCCTATTTCCTTCTCTCTTAAACGGCGGGCCATCTCCTGAGTAGTTCTCGGCTTGCGTTCCAGATATCTCAGCCCTTCCACATAGGCCCGCTGGCGTTCATCGGCTGCCACAATGTCCTCCAGATCAGCCTTCACGAACGTGCTTCCGGTAATCATCCGGTACTTAATCATAATATCCTCGTGAACAGTCATGCTATAGGCTCCGAAATGAATCAGATAACGGTAGTTCGACTTCTTCAGGCGCTCTACACGCGTAATTACCAGTTCCTCATCATCGGGGAAATCCGCCAGCACCTGCTCCTCCTGTTCCTCCGGTTCAGGATTCAACTGTATAACCATGCTGTAACTCTCCTTATCACCTAGACAGAATGCCCATGTATTTATATTAACCTTGCAGCATTAAAAGAAAAGCACCCTGTCAAATCCTTAACAGGGCGCTCACTGATCTTATCTTCTATTCAATCTCCAGCAGCAGCTTCTCTTCTTCCTCCTGCTCAGCGGCAGCCTCCGCTTCAGTTGGTGCAGCAACCAGAGTTGACAAGTTGCTGGCTTCACGGATCTTGTTCTCGATCAGCAGGGCAACATCCGGATGTTCCTTCAGGAACTGCTTGGAGTTCTCACGGCCCTGACCCAGGCGTTCGCCGTCATAAGAGTACCAGGCTCCGCTCTTGTTGACGATATCCATCTCGGTTCCGATATCCACCAGGCTTCCCTCTTTGGAAATCCCTTCGCCGTACATGATATCCACATCCGCTTGCTTGAACGGAGGCGCTACCTTGTTCTTCACAACCTTGATCTTCGTACGGTTACCAACCACATCATTACCCATCTTGATGCTCTCTACACGGCGCACATCCAGCCGGATGGACGAGTAGAACTTCAGGGCGCGTCCGCCTGGCGTAGTCTCAGGGTTACCGAACATAACACCAATCTTCTCGCGAAGCTGGTTAATGAAGATGGCAATCGTATTCGATTTGTTGATCGCACCGGACAACTTGCGGAGTGCCTGAGACATCAGGCGGGCCTGCAGACCGACATGGGAATCACCCATATCGCCTTCGATTTCAGCCTTCGGTACCAGAGCTGCAACAGAGTCAACTACAATAATGTCTACCGCACCGCTGCGCACCAGCGCTTCGGCAATCTCAAGGGCCTGTTCTCCCGTATCCGGCTGGGAGAGCAGCAATTCATCAATGTTAACGCCCAGCGCATTCGCATACTTGGGATCAAGCGCATGCTCGGCATCGATGAAGGCAGCTTGTCCGCCTTGCTTCTGTACTTCAGCGATGGCATGAAGAGCCACCGTTGTCTTACCGGAGGATTCCGGTCCATACACTTCAATAATACGTCCTTTGGGAAGTCCGCCGATACCCAGTGCAATATCAAGTGCCAAAGATCCGCTAGGTACAACTTCCACTTTCATGTGGGTCGATTCGCCCAGTTTCATAACCGAACCTTTACCGAATTGTTTTTCTATTTGACGAAGCGCCATCTCAAGCGCTGCACGACGATCTGACAATCAGACCACTTCCTTCACTGTTTATAGTATTATAATAACGTGTTTTGAGGGTCTTGCCAAGCATTTTTTAGAACATACATTCGTTTTTTTTGAGTTCCGGGATCGGACTTCCTTTTAATGTAAGATTATGCCTCCTTCCAGTGAAAGCATTCTTATCCATATTTATAAACAAAAAACCGCAGCATGATTACTCAAGCCACGGTTCTTCCGCATATCCGAATTATATAACGACCAGAGCGGCTATTGCAAGGCCGAGCCCTCCAGCGGGGTGGACACCTTGCGCTCCTCCAGGCGGCGCCACAGACGGTACAGCAGCGCCTTGACGGTGCGCAGGCGGATATTCTCCCGCGTTCCCTTCAGATTCAGCTCATAGACCTCCGTCTTGCAGCCCCGCTCTGCCAGCCCGACAAATACAAGGCCGACAGGCTTGCGCTCCGAATACCCCGGTCCGGCTACACCGGTAACCGACAGGCCAAAGTCCGTATCGCCAATCATGCGCACCTGCTCCGCCAGCACCTCGGCCACCTCCCGGCTTACCGCTCCGGGAGCGTCGGGACCCTCCAGCATGGCGGAAGGCACATTCAGCAGCTTCTTCTTGATGTCATTGGAATAGCAGACAATCCCCCCGGCGAACATGGAGGCGCTGCCCGGAATATTCGTGATGCTCTCCATGAGCAGACCGCCGGTGCAGCTCTCAGCCGCGCTAAGCGTCAGTCCGGCATCCGCCATCCAGTCCACAATCAGCTGCTCCAGCGGCACATCAATGTTGGCATAGAGATGCTCCGGCAGAATAGCGGCAATCTTCTTCTCCAGTGCATCAAGCTTAACCATCGCCTCGCGTTCGGAAGGAGCCTTCGTGGAGATCCGCACGGTTACTTCGCCTTCCTTAGCATAAGGCGCTATAGTCGGATCGCTCTGGCTGCGGATCAGGTCGATCAGCTTATCCTCCAGCAGCGATTCGCCAATGCCTGCGAACTTGAGCATCTTCGAGTAGATCGGCATTTCATTCGTAAGGGCATGCTGCTGCAGCCACGGCTTGGCCTTGTCCGTGAACATCGGCTTCATCTCCCGGGGCGGCCCCGGCAGCACAATGTAATACTTGTCCTGCTCTGCATAGGCAAGTCCGACCGCCAGCCCAATATCGTTGGCGAGCGGGGTGGTTCCTTCAATCACCAGGGCCTGCTTGCGGTTATTCTCGGTCATCACAATCTTGCGCTCATCGAAGAAGCGCTGCACATGATCCATGGCAAGCTGGTCAATATGAAGCGTGCGGCCAAGGGCCGCCGCCAAAGCATCCTTGGTCAGGTCATCCTCGGTCGGACCGATTCCGCCGGTGAACAATATAATATCCGCCCGGCTCCGGGCGATCCCGATTGCCTCCAGCAGACGGTTCTTGTTATCTCCGACCACCGTCTGAAAATACACGTCAATGCCCAAAGCCGCCAGCTCTGTTGAAAGAAACTGCGCATTGCTGTTCACGATTTGTCCAAGCAGAAGCTCTGTTCCAACCGCAATAATTTCCGCTTTCATAGCTGGTTCTCTCCTCTGTGTAGTAAATCTGTAAAATTTCACGCTGTAGCGACTCTTCCGGTCCTAAAACTCCAGCAATTCCTTGTTCTTGACGAAATAATCAATGCCTGAATAAATCGTAATGAGCGCCGCCGCCCAAATCGCAATATCATCCACAGGGATACTGACGAACTGGAACGGGAAGTTGTTCAGCAGCAGCAGCGAAATGGCGACGATCTGGACGACCGTCTTGATCTTGCCCCATTGGCTGGCAGCCACGACCTTCCCTTCCAGCAGTGCCACCTGACGGAGACCAGTCACGGCAAACTCACGGCTGATGATAACAATGGCAATCCAGGAGTCGCATCTGCCCAGCTCGACCAGCGAGATCAGAACCGCCGAGACCAGCAGCTTGTCCGCGAGCGGATCGAGCAGCTTCCCGAGATTGGTGACCATGTTGTATTTTCTGGCTATGTAACCGTCAATTCCGTCTGTACTGGCGGCAAGCAGGAAAATAACAGCCGCGACCAGATGGTTCACTGACAGCTGAAAGGAGCCCCAATGAATCGGTTCCGGATAGAAGCTGAAATCCACCAGCAGAAAAAACATCATAATCGGGATGAGACAAATACGCGCTAATGTAATGCGGTTGGGCAAATTCACTGAAGTTCCTCCCCTAGTCCATACGAATCCGGTATTCCACATTCTTCTTTAAAACTGCCTACGCTAGTATATTATAGCCACAATTGGGTGTCAAAAAAACAGAAAGCACCCCGCAAAGTAAGGGATGTATACACTGCGGGGTACATAGGCTTACTTTAAATTGTTAAACTGCAGGTCGAGCGGCAAATCAGCTTTGCGCAGAAGCTGGATAATCTGCTGAAGATCATCGCGGCTCTTACCGGTTACCCGGATTGTATCGCCCTGGATCGTGCTCTTGACCTTCAATTTGGAGTCCCGGATCAGAATGTTGATCTTCTTGGCGTTGTCCTGGTCGATCCCCTGCCGCAGACCCAGACGCTGGCGCACCGTGCCCAGAGCCGCAGGCTCAATCTTGCCGTAATCCATATTCTTGAGTGTGATTCCACGCTTCACCATCTTGGTCTGAAGAATATCAATCACAGCATTCAGCTTATATTCGTCCTCAGAGGTGATGATCAGCGCATCCTTCTCCAGCTTGAGGCTGCTCTTGCTGTTCTTGAAGTCAAAGCGGTTCGCGATCTCCTTCTCCGTCTGATGAACCGCATTGGTCAGCTCCTGCATATCCATCTTGGATACAATATCAAATGAACTCTCTGAACTCATGATTCCACTTCCTTTATCTACAATTAGTCTGTACCTATTATATGAGATAGGGGCTATGAAGTCTAATACTGGAAAGAGAACGCCGCTTAGGATGCAAAAAAACACGTCTCCCGGCTTCCGGGAGACGCTCACCTTCCTATTACCTGTTCCGCGCAGGAGCCCGGAACATATCCAGAATCCCCAGCAGAACATGTGCCAGTCCAAAGCCCAGAATGCCATACCCCCAGGCACTGGGTGTCAAATAATACCCGAGGAGGCTGACAATAATGCCAAGCCCTGTTACGATCCAGCTGACGGTCATGAGAGAATACACCTCGCTTTGGCGAAAGAACTGTAAATCATTCCTAGGTTCTCCAATCCGCCAAAGACTATACATGTGATCTGTCCGCTATTCTCCCGTAGTCCCGCCCTCTGCTGCACCATTCTCCGGACCGCCGTTACCGGAACCCGAGTTATCCAGCTCCAGAAGCAGGCGTGAAGAGGTCTTGCCGTCAGTGATAACCTGTCCATTCACTGTAATCGCTGTAGCCGGCGAATACCCCGATTTGATGTACATTCCTTCACTGTCCAGAGTGAAGCTCATATTGTCACCGGCCTTGGTGTTCCCGAAGCTAAGCTTCTCCCCTTTGGAGTTCTCGCCTTTGTACACTTCAAGCCAGCTGACCCCGGAAGCGGCAATCTCTACCTGGACCTGGCTGCCGGCAGGCGCAGAGACTTTGTAGATCGTAGTCTTGCCCGATTTGCGGTCCTGGGTAACAGTAACCGATCCGGGAGACGCCGGTGCAGACGGCTCCGGCGTTGCGGAAGGTGCAGTCGTTGGCGTACTCTCCGCGCCAGCCGTAGCTTCAGGCGCCGAGGTTGCAGCCCCGCCGCCTGCCGCCGTTGGCGAAGCCTGAACCTTGGACGGGTCTTGTGTTGCCGTAGTCAGGCTGCCGTTATCAGCCTTTTCCGGCTCCGAGTCATTCATCGTTGAAGATGCATATAAATAGATGACCACCAGGATCAGCACAGGGAATGTCCACATGAGCAGGGTGGGCAGCCACTTGGGGTTCCGCTGTGTTTCGGGCTTGCGGCTGCGCTTCTGAATCACCGTCTCCATGGTGGTATCTACGGGAGCCGCGGGCACATTGCCGTGCTCCTCCATCAGCTCGTCCGGGTTAACCCCGACTGCCTCCGCATAGGTTTTGATAAAGGCCCGTACATAAAAGCTGCCCGGAAGCACTTTATAATCACCTGCTTCGATGGCCTCCAAATATTTTTTGCGGATCTTTGTTACTTCCTGGACATCATCAAGGCTCATCCCCTTTTGCAGACGCGCCTCTTTCAAATGCCGGCCCAGTTCCGACATACCATCACCTCCCAGATTGAGAATATATTAAAGATCATCACTGTAGCTTGTCGTAAACGACTCGTACAAGATCTCTTCGTTCGGCGCATTGCGCAGCTCGATAATGATATCGAAGTCATCAAACGTATACTCCGATTCACGCACAAAAATGTCCGGATGCTCGATCACCTTGGTGCTCGGCATACTCATGACATTCTGCAGCAGATTATAGTGCTTCTCATTGGAGCGGATCGTGCTGACAATCCCGTCAATAATGAAGACATTATGCGGGTTCATCTCGTCTTCAGCCAGCTGGCTGCGGACTGTCTGCCGCAGAAGCGTCGACGAAACAAACGTCCAGCGCTTCATCGCGCAGACGCTGCCGGCAATAATCGATTCGGTCTTGCCCACCCGGGGCATACCTCGTAGTCCTATAACCTGATTTCCGTCCCTCTTAAACAATTCACCGAGAAAATCCACCAGCAGCCCGAGCTCATCCCGGGTGAAGCGGAAGGTCTTGCGGTCATCGGAGTCACGGTCAATATATCGTCCATGGCGGACAGCCAGACGGTCCACCAGCCGCGGTGTACGCAGTGCGGTGACCGTTATATTATCAACTTTTTTGAGCATCTCGCCCATCAGCATGATCTTATCGTCGTCGCTGGTCTCCAGCAGCATTCCGCGGGTCTTGCCCTCCACACCGTTAATGGTCAGAATGTTGACTTCCAGCATCCCCAGCATGGAGGCGATATCGCCAAGCAGACCGGGTCTGTTCTTATGTATCTTATACTCCATATACCATTGTTTATATTCCACTTTGCGCACCTCATAGATTCCTTTTCCCTGCATATTGCTCTTAATACACGGGTCATGTTAATGATATATAAAAAAAAATTGAAAGGCAAGGACACGATTGTAATAATTGCAGAAAAGCTCCCGCAGGGGGAGCTTGTTCCGCATACCTATGCGTTTTTCTTCGCCAGTTTGACCATGAGTGCGGCAATGGTATGCTTCTCGTCATCCGTTCCGACATCCCACAGCTCTTTGATGGCCCGGTTGGAATAGTTGCCCGGATCGACCTTCTTGTCGAGGAATTCCCCGATTTCAAAAGCCAGCTTGGTGATGGTCTCGTCGCTCATCCCCATTTTTTCCGCCTGAATGACCCGGTCTCCCAAAAAGCTTTTCCAGGTATCAAAGTTCTTCACTACAGAATCTGTTGACATCTTAAATCCTCCTCGGGGTTGTGGTGATTTTGAGATTTAGAAGCAACAGTTATAATATGTCTCAAGCCGGAAAATCTTATGCTGGAGCATTTCTCCAGCGTGCCTAGGTAATCCAGCCGCCGTTCGGACTGATGATCTGCCCGGTGATATACCCCGATTCCGGCAGCGCCAGAAAATAGACAAGCGATGAAATCTCTTCCGGCGAGGCCAGCCGCCCCGCAGGGATCTCCTCCTCCAGCATCTTCACCTCACCCGGCTCCAGATTAGCCAGCATAGCGGTCTGCACCGCCCCAGGGGCTACCGCATTCACCGTTACCTTCGAGGGGGCAAGCTCCTTGGCCAGCGCCTTGGTGAACGCATTCACGCCCCCCTTGCTGGCTGAGTAGGCCACTTCGCAGGAAGCGCCGGAAATTCCCCATACGGAAGAGACGTTAATAATCCGCCCGTAACGCTGGGAGACCATATATGGCATGAAAATCTGGCTGCACATGAAGGTGCCCTTCAGATTCACCGCCATAATGTCGTCCCACTCCTCCTCCGTCACATCGGCCAGCATCCCGTAATGCGCCTTCCCGGCATTGTTGACCAGGATGTCAGGCATCATGCCGCTGCTCTCCAGCCTTTCGGCCATGCGCACCAGCTGGCTGCGGTCCTTCATATCGGCGGCGACCGTCATTACCTTCGCACCCAGCGCCATACAGCGCCGGGCCACATCATTCGCCGCTTCATGCGAGTTCATATAATGGATCACAATGTTCATGCCAACCGAAGCAAAACGCTCAGCGATCGCCCCGCCGATTCCCCCGCTGCCTCCGGTAATAAGCACGGTCATCTCCCCAATCGGCTTGCTGTCCTCTCCCGGCAGCGTCATTCGGGGCTCACCACAAGCGACACGGCCAGCTGTTCCCACTTCACATGGTCGCGGAGCCGGGCATTGACTTCTTCCAGCGTGATCGATTCGTACAGGGGAAGCACTTCGAACAGATCGCCGCCATGGAACTGGTAGCGCGTGAATTCATGGGCGATGGTCTCCGGCGAGTTCAGCATCCGCAGGTAGCCGCCGATTTTCTTTTTGCGGGCCCGCTCGAAATCCTTCTCCGCGAAGCCTGTCTCCAGAATATGGCCAACCTCCTCCTTAATCCGCTCCAGCAGCAGCCCCGGGTCTCTGGTGTCGCCGCCGATAGCCGAGAACGCATATTGCGGGGAGCTGTTGAACTCATGGCCGAAGCTGTCGGAGATCAGATCTTCATCGTAGAGCTTCTGATACAGCGGCGTGCTGCTGCCCAGCAGCAGATCCAGCATCAGCTTGGTGGTGAGATCCCGGCGCACCGCCGCCTCTCCGCTCAAGCCATCCACCTTCTCCTTGAACCCGAACATCATCTTGGGAATAGAGACCGCCAGACGGCTCTCCACATGCTTCGAGGCGACCTCGTCCGGCTCCTGATCGAAGATGCGGGTGATTTCACCCTGCGGCTCATAGCTTTTGCCATGCTGATTATTGCGGATCAGTTCGAAGACCTGCTCAGGATCAACACCGCCGACTACAAACAGCAGCATATTGCTGGGATGGTAGAAGGCATTGTAGCAGGTATACAGCGTCTCCTTCGTGATGGTCGAGATCGACTCAATGGTTCCGGCAATATCGATATGGACCGGGTGGGTCGCATACATCGCTTCAATCAGACCGAAATAGACCCGCCAGTCCGGATTGTCGGCATACATATTGATCTCCTGGCCGATGATCCCCTTCTCCTTCTCCACGTTCTCATCCGTGAAATATGGACGCTGCACGAAATCCACCAGAGTGCTAAGGTTCGTCTCAATATTCTCTGTGGCTGAGAAGAGATACACCGTCTGGTCAAAGCTGGTGAAGGCGTTCGCGGAGGCACCGTTGGAGGCAAAGGTGGCAAAAATGTCGCCCTCCGGCTCCTCGAACATTTTGTGCTCCAGGAAGTGGGCGATCCCGTCGGGAACCCTGATTTCTTCCCCCCCGGCCACCTTAAAGTGATTATCCACAGAACCGTATTTGGTGGCGAAGGTGGCGTAGGCTTTGCGGAAGGCCGGCTTCGGCAGCACATACACCTGCAGGCCGTTGTCCATAACCTCGTGATAAAGTGTCTCTTGCAGTCTTTCGTAATGGAGCTTGCGCACCGCTATTCCCCCTTCCCTGTCAGGAAATAAATCGTATCCAGTTCAAAAGTCTCCGCCGCCGCCTTAACCTCCGCCGCACCGATATGCTCCACCTGGTCCATCAGCTCTTCGGCGGAGCGGTCCTTGCCGGACAGCTGCCGGTTGAAATCGAAGGAGATCAGCTCAAACGCGGAATCCTGAATCTCCGAGAGCAGATTGCGGATCATCGCCTTGGTCTGGCTAAGCTCAAGCTCGCTGATGCTGCCGGCCCGCAGCTCATCCAGCTGCTTGCGGATAATATCCACCGCCTTGCCGTAATTCTGGCTCTCGATACCGGACTGGATCGTGCCGATTCCTTTATGCCCGTCATACCGGGAAGAGGCGTAATACGCCAGGCTCTCCTTCTCCCTCACGTTGACGAACAGCTTGGAGTGCGGATAGCCGCCGAGTATACCGTTGTACATTAACGCAGCCGCATATCTGTCATCCTTATAAGTGATTGAGGTGCGCAGTCCCATATTCAGCTTGCCCTGATTGACATCAAGCTTCTCCTCCACCGTCCGCACTTCCGTAACCTGCACAGGCTTGAACCCGGAAGCATAAGATGCCGGCTGATCCTGGCGATCCCTCCCAAAGTGGGCTGTTACCAGCTTTTCAACCTCCTCAGGGGTAGTGTCACCAACCACATACAGATCCAGGGTGGCACCGTTCAGCCAGGATTGATATGTCTGGTACAGCGATTCCGGCGTGATGCTGTCCAGGTCAGCCCTTTGACCCAGCGGATGCAGTCGGTACGGCTCATGGCGGCACATTTCCTCGATGCAGCGCTCTGCCGCATAACGGATTTTATCGTTGACAATGGCCTCCAGCTTCTTGCGGATCGTCTCACGTTCGGTAGCTACATAGGAGGCACGGAAGCTTCCGGCTTCCACCAGAGGGCGGGTGAATACCTCTCCGAGAAAAGCAAAGGACTCCTCCAGCAGGCTCTCCTTGCTCTGAACAAAGGAATCGTTGATCGTATCCATTCTGAACTGGACAATCTGATAATCCCCGCGCTTGTAAATATCAAAGCCGAAGCCTGCACCGTACAGCTCCTCCAGTCGTTCACGGAACTGGGTGGTCTCAGGATAGGAGGCCGTCCCCCGGCGGAGGACAAAAGGAACCAGCGCCGTAGACGTTACTGTACTCTCTTCCAGAGGAACGCCGGCATATAGTGAAATGGCGAACGTCTTGAACGCCTTGGTCGGCAGAACATGAATGCGCATACCGGCAGCGCTGCCGTGGTGAAATCCGTTATTTGTCAATTCCAAAACTCCTTTACGGCCCGTTACGGCTGGATAGATGCTGTATTTCAATGCTGTATTTCAAGTGTATGAAGTATTATCCATTCTAAACCATTCCAAAGTAAGGAAGCAACCGGAGGACAGCTTCCGGTTGCTCGCAGTAAAGGTTCTATGCGTGACGCTTCCTTGTAAGCTCTCAGACGGTGCGCCCGCTGTTACATGCAGAAAATATGCTGCCCGATCGTCTTCACCTGCGGGCGGGACCAGATCCACTTCGAGGTCGCCGTCTTCGGGTTGAAATAATAGATACAGCCGCCGGACGGGTCCCAGCCGTTCAGTGCCTGCTGCACCGCCTTGCGTGCCTGCTCGTTAGGCTCCAGATAGATCTGGCCGTCGGCTACTGCGGTGAAGGCTCCCGGCTGGAAGATAACCCCGGACGGGGTGTTGGGGAAGCTGGGCGATTTCACCCGGTTCAGAATCACCGCCGCTACCGCTACCTGCCCTTCAAACGGCTCCCCGCGTGCTTCCCCGTAGACCGCATTGGCCATAATTTTCAAATCATTCTCGGAGAGCCCCATCGTATTGCCGGAGGACAGCTCTGCTGTGTTCGATTTGGCCGTATTGTTGCCTCCCTGGGTATTCTTCTGGGCGGTAGATGTCTTAGGCTCAGTCGGCTTCCAGGCCTTTGTGGCATTGTACAGCTTAAGCTTGGTTTTGGCACCAACCACGCCGTCAGACTTCAGGCCGAATTTCCACTGGAACCAAGTAACGGCATTTTTGGTTTTGGGTCCGAACTGGCTGTCAATTTTGCCGTCGAAATACCCAAGATGCTTCAGTCTTCCCTGCAGCTCATAGACATCCTGCCCGGAAGATCCAAGCTTGAGCGGGGTTGTCCCGAACACAGGCATAGCCTCTTCCTCTTCTCCGGGGTAAACCGCTGCTGCCGATGAATTCCGGGCCGGCTCGGCATACATCCGGTCCCGGTCTTCTAAGCGGACACCCGCAAACGGTACGGCTGCCAGTGCAAGAGTCAATACGGCAATCATCCATTGCTTATGTTTGGTCATGGTTCGCTCTACCTTTCTCTTGGAAGTCTGCATGAATAGCTACGGTTATTATGACGACTGGCAGGACTTCCTATGCATGACCGCCAAGCAGAGAAGCGTAAATTCATTGCAAATGAGAATGATTATCAAATATACTTGGTTTATGAAACAACAGGAGTTGAGAAGATACATGGATTTTAAGGACCATATCGTATTGTGGAACCATGCTGCTGTAGAAGTTATGGATATCCGCAAAGCCTCATTCATTGCCGGACAACATCCGCTGAAGTACCGCTTTCCGGCTAGTACATACCTGTATATTGTTCGCGGCAGCGCAAGTGTGCTTATAGATGACAGCCCATATGAAATCAGTGGCGCAAGTGTCTTTCACGGGGGCAAAGGCACCATGATCCAATTGCTGAAAACACAGGAAATATTGGATTATTACCTTATTATGTACCGTTCTGCGTTAACCCTGCCTGCCCGGCGCAGCCTAACGGCGCTTTTGGAACGGAGCAGGCCTTTTACCGGAACCTATCACTTCATTCCGGCTCATCCCCTGCCGCTGTATGAGATTCTGGACCAGATGTACAATGATTGGCAGACACGCCGCGCTCTGGAGCATCTGCATGCCAAAGCCCTGTTCTATCAGTGGGTCCATGAGCTGCTTCATCAAATGCAGGGGCAGGAGCTGCAGCCGCTCAGAGCAGATGTGGTTGACCAGGCCGTACGGTATATGCACCATTCTTACAACAGGCCGTTCACACTGGATACACTTGCCGAGACTCTGGGCACAAGCCCGAGGACTTTATCGAGATTATTCCGCATGCGGCTTCAGACCAGCCCTGCCCAATATCTGTTCCAGATTCGCATGGATAAGGCCCGTGAGCTGCTGCTGGGCACAGAGGCCACACTGCATGATATTGCGGCTGCTGTGGGGTACCCGGATGCATATTCTTTTGGCAAAATGTTCAAGAAGCACTTCGGAAGCTCGCCGGTGAGGTACAAGAATTCTGTGCAGTCCACTCCCCTGTGGCGGGATATGCCATCTGCTCTGTCCGTATATGACATTGCCCGTGAAGACACTCTCCGATATATTGATGATGATAATCATTATCAATATGATCTTAAAGGAGCGTCATCCATGTTCAGAACAGCCAAGCCATCTCTACTGTTAACCTTGTTGTTATGCTTCACCATAGTGTTAAGTGCCTGTTCCCCAGGTACTACAGGCTCTAGCGCAGCGGGCAACACCAGCCCCTCACCGGCCTCTTCTCCTAGTGCCGCTGCAATCGCCACCCCATCTCCAGACAACACTGCGGCCGAGTCACAGACCCGTACAATCACTACGGTAAAAGGAGACATTGAGGTGCCTGCCGATCCTCAGCGTGTCGTGGTGCTCTACTTGCTGGGCGATGTTCTGGCACTGGGCATTAAACCTATCGGCGTGTCAGACGTATCCGAAGGTGCCGCCTTCGAGGAGGAATTGAAAGATGTGCAGAAGCTGGGCACCTGGTTCGAGGCTAATCCGGAGGTGATCCTGTCGCTGAATCCCGATCTGATCATTGTTCCTTCCGAAGAAACTTACGAAGCGCTGCACAGTATCGCACCAACGGTTCTGGTTCCTTATGAGCAAATGACGACGGAAGAGCGGGTCTGCTTCATCGGACATATTTTCGGCAAGGAAGACGAGGCCGCCACTCTATTGAGCGACTTCAATTCCAAGGTGGAGGAGAGTAAGCAGAAGCTCCGGGATGCGGGAATTCTCGGCTCGACGGTCTCCATCATGGAAGGCGGCGCAAAGCGCAGCATGGTCGTGGCTATGAGCAAACAATACGGCCGGGGTTCGCAGGTCATCTATGAATATCTTGGAATGAAGGCACCGGAGCTGCTCCAGGCCAAATTCGACAGCAAGACCGAGGCTGAGGGCGATTCCATATCCTTTGAAGTTCTGGCTGATTACAGCGGGGATTATATCTTCCGTTCCTCCTATGACGGGATGGCTGATCTGACTGGGGACCCGCTCTGGAACGCCATCCCCGCAGTCAAAGAAGGCCGCCTTATAAATATTGACTTCGGCTTATCCTATTACAGCGATATTTATTCCTTGGACGCGCAGCTTAATTTCATTGTTGAGCATTTACTTGCAGCACCACGGGTGAAGTAATACCGTTCATAGTTGTGCAAAAAAAGAGATGACCCGTAACTTGGGTCATCTCTTTTGCAGTTCAGGAGCTGAGTCTGCCATGCTGGTACTGCTCCAGTGACATCAGCACCTCGCGCGGCTTGCTGCCCTCGTAAGGGCCAATGACGCCTCTGGCTTCCATGGCATCAATCAGACGCGCAGCGCGGGTATAACCGACACGCATCCGCCGCTGGATCAGGGATACCGAGGCCTGCTTGGCCTCCAGTACAATCTGAACCGCCTGGTCATACAACTCATCCTGCGGCTCCTGATCCTCAGTCTGGGTATCATCCACTTCAGGCACAAGCGATTCATCATAATCCGCTTCCCCCTGGCTGCTGACGAACTGGACGATCGTCTCGACCTCCTGGTCGCTCATGAACGCGCCCTGGACGCGGATCGGCTTGGAGGCGCCCATCGGCAGGAACAGCATATCGCCGCGTCCAAGCAGCTTCTCGGCACCCGGCATATCAAGAATGGTCCGGGAATCGACGTTCGACGATACGCCAAAGGCTATGCGGGAAGGAATATTGGCCTTGATCAGCCCGGTAATAACGTCTACCGAAGGGCGCTGTGTGGCGATAATCAGATGGATTCCCGCCGCCCGCGCCATCTGGGCCAGCCGGCAGATCGCATCCTCCACATCATTCGCCGCAACCATCATCAAATCAGCCAGCTCGTCCACAATGACGACGATGTAAGGCAGAATAGCTGCCGGATTGTCTTTCATCAAGCTGTTATAGCCTTCCATATTGCGTGTGCCCGACTTGGAGAACAGCTCGTAGCGCTTCTCCATCTCCACCACGATCTTCTTCAAGGCCAGGCTGGCCCGCTTCGGATCAGTAACGACCGGCGCCAGCAGATGCGGAATGCCGTTGTAAACATTCAGCTCGACCATCTTGGGGTCAACCATGAGGAACTTCACTTCGTTCGGTTTCGCCTTATAGAGAATACTTGTAATAATACCATTGATACATACGGACTTACCGGAACCGGTCGCTCCGGCTACGAGCAGATGGGGCATCTTCGCCAGATTGCCAATAATTGTCTGACCGGAGATGTCGCGCCCGAAGGCAATCGACAGCCGCGACTCCGCCTCCTGGAAGATCTGCGTCTCCATCACTTCACGCATCGTAACCACCGAGACCTCTGCATTCGGCACCTCAATCCCGATCGCCGACTTGCCGGGGATCGGCGCTTCCATACGGATATCCTTGGCGGCCAGCGCCAGCGCAATATCGTCGGTCAGATTGACGATGCGGCTGACCTTCACGCCGATATCCGGCTGAATCTCATAACGGGTGACCGCCGGTCCGCGGACTACCTCCAGTACCTTGGCCCGGACCCCGAAGCTCTCCAGCGTAGCCTCCAGCTTGCGTGCTGTCTGCATGTAGTCATTCTGGTCCCCCGCCTTCGCCCCGTTATTGGGCTTGGATAACAGACGGAAGGACGGCAGCTTGTACGGCTTGGGCGGAGGAGGCGGCGGTGCAGCCGGAAGCGCCGGTACGGCGTCTCCCTGCTCTCCTGTCTCCAGCAGCCCCTCCAAGTCTACCGGGGATACATCCTGGCCCTCATCCTCCATGGAGGTCTCCTTCAAGCCGGCCGCCGGCATAACGCTGCTGCCGGCTCCTGCAGCCGCACCGCTGCGGGCAGCGGGCGAGAATTCGCTCCATTCCTCCCGGTCCTCGGCATTCAGCCCTTCGGAGCGGATATGCTCGAAGAAATCGCGGATAATCGGGGTCACAGGCTCCAGATCCTCATCCGGGAAGTCCTCTTCATAGAAGTCCTCCGGCGGCAGATCGTTGCCTGCTGTAAACCCGGAGATGACCGGACCGCTGCGGGGGTCCGTAATAATGATGTCCGGCACTGCAGTCTCTTCATCGTCCAGTTCCGGCTGATGGTCATTCCGCGCAGCAGCATTGCCGCTGAACCAGCCCGATACTCTGCTCAGCAGATTCGGGCGGCCGCGGCTGGGAAGCTGCTGGCCGGAGTCTGACGCTTCTTCGATATAATCCTCATCATCGTCAGGCTCCGGCGCTGCACTGCGGTTCGTTCTCCGTGGTCTGCTGACGACCGGAACAGCCGCCGGGCGGTTCGCCGCTCTAAGCTTAATACCCTCCACCAGCTTGACTGCCCTCACCCGGAGCAGGGTGAACAGCTCTACATAGGACAGATTGGTAATCAGCATGAAGCTGATCGCCAGGAGGACAATCATCAGCAGCTTGGCCCCCAGATTGCCGAACAGCCACAGGAGCGCAGCATAAGCCAGTGCGCCGGTATACCCTCCGCTGATATCCTTGCCCAGCATGTACACGCTGCTGTCCCCTGCACCCGGTGACAGCGCTCCTGAGAGATCATTATGTATTTGCGCCAGCACATTGCCCGGATGCAGCATCCCGAGCGGCCCCAGCTTCTGCTGCATGGCTGAGATCGTGCTCATCAGGCACATGGACAGCAGCAGCAGCACCCCGCCGGTATAGCGGCTGTTCCAGTTAGAAGGCCACTTTCTGTGAATCATCACCATGAGACCATAGAACATGCCTGCCAGCGGCAGCACGAAATAGAATCTGCCGAGCAAATAGCCCGCCATGCTGGACAGGGAGCGTCCTACCGCCGCTTCCCCGGACAGCGCAATGACGGAAATCGTGATCAGCAGAATGCCGTAGATCTCATATTTCAAAACGCTGCCCAGCAGCGCTTTTTTCTTTTTCTTTCTCCGTTTAGCCACGCCAGCCACCCCCGAGTCAATATTATACCATATAATGGCGTGGCGTACCTATGTTCTCTTTTGTCAGAAAATGCATCTTTAAGGGGGTTGTCCGCTTCAGCTTCAGCTTATCTGAATAACGGCTCCCGGGGCGTATGCCGCATCCAGATATTTGTCCAGCGGACCATGCAGCAGCCGGACGATCTTCGCCTGTCCTCCGTCCAGCGGCTCGACCTGCAGCAGCATCCCCTGCACACTGATCTCCTGCAGCGGCCGTGTGTAGCTCAGTGCGCCGTCGAAGATTTGCTCCATGGCCAAAACAGTGTACAGGCTCATTGGGGCAGCCCTCCCTGCGCCAGCTTATCCGCCATCGGCTGAGGTGCGGCTGAGGCAATCATGCGGTTCAAATGGGCCAGCGCGGCGCCGATGCCCCCCACCTCGTCCATCAGTCCGTATTTGACCGCATCCGCACCTCCAACCGCAGTCCCGATATCCCGGTTCAGCTCTCCGGTTTTGAACATCAGATCTTTGAATTGCGTCTCGCTGATCCGGGAATGGGAGGTGACGAACTTGACCATCCGCTCCTGCATCCGTTCCATGTACTCGAAGGTCTGCGGAACCCCGATCACCAGGCCGTTCATTCGGATCGGATGAATGGTCATGGTCGCACTCTCGGCAATAATCGAATAGGTCGAAGCTACCGCAATCGGCACACCGATGCTGTGCCCGCCGCCAATCACCACCGTCACCGTCGGCTTGGACAGGGAAGCTATCATCTCGGCAATCGCCAGCCCCGCTTCCACATCTCCGCCGACCGTATTTAGAATGATCAGCAGCCCTTTAATTGCTTTATTCTGCTCCGCCGCGACTAACTGGGGAATGATATGCTCATACTTCGTCGTCTTGTTATGCGGCGGCAGCACGAAATGTCCTTCAATCTGGCCGATAATCGTCATGCAGAAAATATCCGGCTCACCCGCCGGCACCGCCGTCTGCCCCAGCTCCTTCAGCACCCCTACCGGTCCGGGCGGCACCGGCTCACTGACCGCAGGCGCAGGCTTGCTCACGCCTGGCATGGGCTCTTCATTACTGCCTCTGCCGTTCATACTTGCTCCTATAAATTCCATCGCGCAGCCTCCCTTACCGCTTACAGCATCATCCGCTGCAGCCATAGTATCTCCTGTTTAGTATGACATTGGAGGGGGCCCTTATTCACCACTGCCGATAAAATGCAAGAAGGACGGGGCCGCATCATGCAGCAGCCTCCGCCCTGTCCTTTAGTATTTGTCCGCCACTGCCCCCAGGACAGCCGCCCGGACATAGGCTTTGCCTTGCAGGCTTTTTAAGCCGTCCGCCGTCCCGGTTACGACCACACCCAGTATCCGCACATCCCCGGCCTCCGGAGCGGCCTTGTCTTTCCGCAGATAATTGTAGATCCGCTGGTACTCGCCGTGGTGTATGTCCTTCTTCTTCATACCGAAGGTCACAGACCCGATGAAATCCTCAGGGCTTGCCTGATCCCAGTCCGGCCGGACGCCGAAGCCATAGACACCATAATTCGCACTCATCGGCAGCGGATAGTTCATTTTGTCCGGATGATTCTCGTTCGGATACGGCTTAAATTGGAACCCCTCGCGGTCATCATACGTATCCACCCAGTACCAGACCGGCTTCACCCCTGCCGGCAGCAGGTTCTTTGCTTCTTCAAAGGAGTAATCCCTGTCAAAAGATACCGCCAGCTCCACCCGCTTATCCCCGTTCATCTGATTCAGCTCGGCAAGATCATTCAGCATTTTCCCGTTATAATCTACCCCTGGCACATAGAAGGCCATCTCTCTCTGCCCGTTATAGGAATTATATCCCCGGTAGTACTCATATCCCTCCTGCTTCATCCGCGGATCTTCTACGGTCAGGTTGCTGGCCCCCCCATAAGCACCAGTAGTAAAAGGGAACCACCAGGCATTGTAATTCAGCCATCTGTTCTTCCAGGGGATGGGCACATCGCCAATGATCTTGTAGGTTTGCATTTCCAGGACTCCCGACAGAAAGCCTCGGTTATCCTTAAAGCCTGCCCCATATTCATTCGGACTGCTAATGCTCATATACCGCTCTTCACTGAACAGCGCATTCGTGGACATCCGGTCGACCAGCTGCGCCGCGCCAATGAACACAGCGATGATTACAACCACACTCACTGTAATTGAAATCAGGATGCTGCGGATCAGGCTCTTCCGCTTGGTTTTTTTCAGCGTTTGGATGATGTTCTGATCTTCTGCTTCTTCCCATGGGGCCGTCATTCGCCCTCACCTCCGTATAATTGTTGAAACTGCTGTCTGGCCCGGTAGAGAGTAGCTTTCACTGTTGATTCGGAAATACCGAGCAAGGCGGAAATTTCCTTGTAGGACAGCTCCATTTCATATTTCAGCAAAATCAGCTGCTTGTTTACCGGATTAAGCTGTGCCAAGACCCCCTCAATTTCTTCCTTCCGCTCCTTGCGCAGCAGCACCGCCTCCGGCATCTCCAGCTCGTGGCCAGGGTGCCCCTCCACTTCCTCACCGCTGTACGAATATCTCTTCGATCTGCGGCAGTAGTCGAAATACCGGTTAATCGCAACCTTATACAACCAGGCGCTGAATTTGCGTTCATCAATCGCCTCCAGATATAAGAGCGCCTTATATACCGTATCCTGCACAATATCCTCTGCATCCGCATCTCCGGCGCCCAGGCGGATCAGGTAGCGGCGGATTTCCGCCATTTTGGGCTGGAGCAGCCTCTCCATCTCTCTTGGCTCCAATTCTGCACCTCCTTGCCTGTATAACGGTCAGGTTCCCCAAATGTTGTCCGGTTCCAAAAAAAAACACAAAAATCCCCTTCACCCAGGAAACCGTCCAATATTTCCGGGAGAAGGGGATTACAGTTAAACTATATTGTCTTAGCGAAGCTTCACTTATACTTCCATAATAATCGGCAGGATCATCGGTCTGCGGCGGGTCTGCTCATAGAGGAACCGACCGAGCGAATCCTTGACACTGGTCTTCAGCGAAGCCCATTCATTGACCTTCTCGCTCATCAGACGCTGCAGCGTTCCGGAGACAATCCGGTTCGCCTCGTCCAGAAGGCCTTCCGATTCACGCACATACACGAATCCGCGGGAGATGATATCCGGGCCGGAGACAATGGCCCCGTTCTGCTTGCTCAGTGTGACCACTACGACCAGGATCCCATCCTGGGACAGCAGCTTGCGGTCACGCAGCACGATATTGCCCACATCGCCGACGCCCAGTCCGTCAATCAGCACGTTGCCGGCAGTAACCTTGCCTGCTCTGCGCGCTGCGCCCCCGGCAATTTCGATCACTTCACCAAGCTCGGTGATGAAAATATTGCTCGGGTCAACGCCAACGGATTCAGCCAGCAGCGCGTGTTTGCGCTGCATCCGGTATTCCCCGTGAATCGGCAGGAAGTACTTCGGCTTCATCAGGTTGAGCATCAGCTTCAGCTCTTCCTGGCTGCCGTGTCCGGATACGTGAACGCCGGAGTTGGAGCCGCTGTAGATCACGTTCGCACCGAGGCGGAACAGCTCGTCAATGGTGCGTCCGACATACTTCTCATTCCCCGGCACCGGTGTAGCGGCAATAATAACGGTATCTCCCGGCAGGATGTCCACCTTGCGGTGGCTGGAGCGGGCCATCCGGGTCAGCGCCGACATCGGCTCACCCTGGCTGCCTGTGCAGAGTACCACTACACGGTTGGCGGCCATCCGGTTCATCTCTTCCGGCTCGATCAGCATTCCGTCCGGAATATGCAGGTATCCAAGCTCAGAGGCGATGGATACAACATTCACCATACTCCGTCCGATGACGGTAATCTTGCGGCCGGTAGCTTCAGAAGCATTCACGACCTGCTGGATGCGGTGCACGTTGGAGGCAAAGGTTGCGACCACCACCCGCTGCTCGGCTTTGCGGAAAATATCCTCCAGCACGATGCCGACATTCTTCTCGGATGGCGTGAAGCCCGGCTTCTCGGCGTTGGTGCTGTCCGACATTAAGGCCAGCACGCCCTTCGCGCCGATCTCGGCCATCCGGTGCAGGTTGGCAAATTGGCCGTTAACCGGTGTGTGGTCAAACTTGAAGTCACCAGTGTGGACAACATTGCCTTCCGGAGTTTCGATGCAGACCCCGACAGAATCCGGAATACTGTGGTTCGTTCTGAAGAAGGTTGCCTTCAGCGAAGCCCCCAGATTGATCTCGGAATCCTCGTTGATCAGAATCCGCTTGGTCTCGCCCAGCAGCTTCGCTTCCTTGAGCTTGTTCTCTACAAGGCCAAGGGTAAGTCTTGTTCCGTAAACCGGAACGTTCAGGTTCTTGAGCACATAAGACAATCCGCCGATGTGATCCTCGTGGCCGTGGGTGAGGACAATGCCTCTAACCTTGTCTCGGTTCTCCGTCAGGTAAGAGATATCCGGGATGACAATATCAATCCCAAGCATATCCTCTTCCGGGAATTTCAGGCCGGCGTCTACGACTACAATGTCGTTGCCGTACTGGACAACGTACATGTTCTTCCCAATCTCGCCGACTCCGCCTAAAGCGAAAATCGTCAGTTTATCATTGTTGTTTTTTTTGGACAAGTGAATCTAACCCTCCTATGATGTTGGACGTCAAATTTTATTGGTTTAACCATGAGCTTCAATATTTAAGCGGCGCTGGAATGTACATCAAAATGCTGTTAACTCCATATTTCGACAAGGATATCCCGATTAAGGTGTATAATTGCGCAGGTCTAAATTCCCGAATCCGGGCAGTAATCTCCTCTTGAAGCGGGCAAATCCCGTCAAAATTCCACCACCGCGCCCCTCGCGCGTAAATCCGGCGTGTTTAGCACAGACTTATCCAAGGACCTATCCTGTCTCACAATGCACAATCACATTGACGGAAGATTACCGCATATTCTATTTTAACCGCACCAAGTCACTTAAGATCATTATACATGATTTTTTTGGCAAAAGACAAGTCACCCTGTGGCTGCCCCACTTTTTTCCTTTACAAACAGCCCGAATTTGCGCAAAAAACAGGCAAAATAGAGGCCCGAGGCCTCCATTTATAGCAACAAAAAACCGGCCGCTCGTTCAGAGCGCACCGGTTGCCGGAGCCAGTCTCTATTTCAGCAGGTTTGCGATGAAGGCTGCTTCTTCCTCATTCGGCGGGACCAGCGGCAGCCGGACCGAGCCGACATCGATGCCGCGCAGACCCAGAGCATACTTCACGGCAGAAGGATTCGGCAGCGGCTGAGGACATTCAAACAAGCCCTTGAACAGCGGAAACAGCTGCCGGTGCAGTGCACCAGCCTGCCTTACATTGCCGGCGTTATAGGCTTCGATCATCTCGTGCATCTGCGCGCCGGCTATATGGCTGGCAACACTGATGATTCCGTATCCGCCCACCGCAAGCGATGCCAGCCCGGCAGAATCGTCTCCGGTATAGACATAGAAATCCTCCGGACAGCCAGTGACAATCTGTGTCACCTGGTCAACCGAGGCGCATTCCTTGGTAGCCACGATGTTCGGAATCTCCGCCAGCCGGAGGGTGGTCGCCGCACTCATGCTTACTCCGGTGCGTCCCGGCACGTTGTACAGGATACAAGGCAGTGAGGTCGCGGCGGCAATAGCCGAGAAATGCTGATAGAGCCCTTCCTGATTGGGCTTGTTATAATAAGGGACGACCAGCAGCACACCGTCTACACCGAGGGCCTCAGCATCCCGGGTCATTTCGATCGAATGCTGTGTGCTGTTGCTGCCTGTGCCGGCGATGATTTTGCAGCGTCCGGCAGCCTGATTTTTGACAAAAGAAAACAGCTGCAGCTTCTCCTTGTCCCGCAGGGTCGGTGATTCTCCGGTTGTTCCGCAGACCACCAGCGCAGAAGATTTCTGCTCCTCAATCAGGTAATCGACCAGCCTTGAAGTTGCTTCCCAGTTGATTTCTCCGTCTTCGCCGAACGGGGTGACCATTGCGGTTATTAATCTTCCGAAATCCACTTTGAATTCCTCCTTGTCAGCGGTGCAATTCAAACTTTCCGTGCAGGGCCCGGACCGACTGCACCATATCTTCCTTCTTCACCAGCACCCAAATCGTTGTATTGGAGTCAGCCGACTGCAGAATCTGTATGCTCTGCGAGCTGAGCGCTTCCACAATACGCGCCATAATCCCCGGAACGCCGTTAATGCCTCCGCCGATGACCGAGACCTTGGCGCAGCCGGACAAGCTCTTGGGACGCAGACCCAACTCCTGCAGCGCGGCAATCGCCTGCTCCGATTTGTCATCGAATACCGTATACACCGCCTCGGTCGGAGTGACATTGATGAAGTCCACGCTGATCCCGTTATCCGCCATGCTCTTGAAGATCTGCAGCTGCACACCGGTTCCGTTCCCGTCCGGGCATTCCACCGAGATCTGGGTAATATTGCTGACATAAGCAACCCCGGTAACCAGCCGGTCCACCACTCCGCCCGCAATATCGTTGAAGCCTTCAGGATGGGTTACCAGCGTTCCTTCCGCCTCCGAGAAAGTGGAGCGGACGCGTACCGGAATCTGAGCCTGCATTGCAATCTCGACCGCCCGGGGATGAATGACCTTGGCCCCCTGATACGCCATGTTGCAGATTTCGGTGTAGCTGACATAGGCAAGCTGTCTGGCATCTTCTACGATACGCGGATCGGCGGTCAGAATGCCGTCTACATCCGTATATATATCAACCATTTCAGCACGCAGCGCAGCCCCGAGCGCAGTCGCTGAGGTATCGCTTCCCCCGCGGCCGAGAGTAGTGAAGTCCCCGGCTTCTGTCTGTCCCTGGAATCCCGTTACGATAACTACCTTGTTCTCGCGCAGCTCGCGCAGAATGCGTTCTGTCCGCACATTCAGAATCCGCGCATTGCCATAATTATTGTCGGTCAAGAATCCGGCTTGTGCGCCGGTCAGCACAGTCGAACGAATCCCCTCCTGCTCCAGCAGGCCGCACAGATTCGCCGCCGAGATGATCTCCCCGCAGCACATCAGCAGATCCCGCTCCCTGGCCGGCAGGGCATTGCCGCTCTGAGCGGCCAGATCTAGCAGCGTATCGGTCGCATAAGGCTCCCCCTTGCGCCCCATCGCCGAGACCACCACGACCAGGCTGAACCCGCTGGCGAGCTCGCGTTTGACATGACGGACCACATGCTCCCTGGCCACCGGGGTGGAGAGTGAGGTTCCGCCGAACTTTTGCACTAGAATACCCATGTATAATTCCTCCATTACTTCTCTCAGCAACCCTGAGTGGACCCTTCATGAGAACAATCACTTCCGTCAGCGGAAGCGTCGTCCTCACGATAACCTAATCTAAGTATAGTGTAAAATTGTTCGTGCCGCCCCCGGAACGGGGACGGCAGCAAAGAAGCGTATCTGATCAGCAGCTGAACATGCCATCTGCCGGGCAGAGACGGTTATCATTCTGTGAGCTATGCGGAATGGAAGCGCTCGATCAGCATCGGCTGCAGCTGGTTGCCCTGCAGGGCGGCATAACAAGCCTCGGGAATCAGGTCCATCTGCGCCACTAAGGAGTTCGGCTTACCGACCGGATTATCCTGCCCGAAGGGAACAAAATAAATATGCTTCGCCACCAGCAGCTTCGCGATATTGGCTGCATTCAGCCCAAGCCCGTCATTGGTCGAAATAGCCAGCACAATCGGACGTCCGTTGCGCATCTGCGATTTGGCGGCCATCAGCACCGGACTGTCCGTCATGGCGTTCGCCAGCTTGCTGGTGGTATTCCCCGTGCAGGGAGCGATCGTCAGCACATCCAGCAGCTTGGAAGGCCCCAGCGGCTCCGCTTCCACAATCGTAGAAATGATATCATTCCCGGTTATATCTTTCAACTGTTTTAACCAATTTTCCGAGGTTCCAAAGCGGGTATCCGTATTCAGTACCGATGATGACACAATCGGCACCACCTTTGCGCCGCCATCCATGAACCGCTGGATCTGCGGCATCACCTCCGCAAAGGTGCAGTGAGAGCCGGTGATGGCATAGCCTACCGTTTTACCGTGCCAATCCATTCATTCATCCCCCCTGATTAAAGTCTCGTCCAAGATCGACTGTACCAGTGCACCTGCCATAATTAATCCGGCACTCTTGGGGGCAACAACTCCGGGCAGACCCGGAGCCAGCATCGCCTTGATTCCGCGCTTCTCGGCATAGCGGAAGTCGCAGCCGCCCGGGGCGGAGGCCAAATCGATGATTACACAGTGCTTCTGAAGCCGTGACAGAACCTGGGCATCAATAATCATGCCCGGTACGGTGTTGAAGATCAGATCCGCTTCAGGTGCATGAAGCAGCAGATCTGCGGTCATGAACGGCTTCCAGCCCATCTCCTCTGCCCTGGCATAATGCTCCTGCTTCCTTACGCCCACCTTCACCTTCGCCCCGATTCCCTGCAGGGTCCTGGCCATGGTGAAGCCGGTTCTGCCCATCCCCAGCACCATGGAGGTGGAGCCGTGGATGGTGAAATCGGTATTCTGAATCGCCATGACGAGCGCGCCTTCCGCTGTAGGAATAGAGTTATAGATGGCGACATCGTCTCTGTTCAGCAGCTCCACCAGCTTGAGAGAATGCCCGGCACACAGTCCGCGCAGATAGCTTTTGGCCATACCTGTATACACAACCGCACCGGGCGGCAGCGCAGCGATATGTTCTTCCCGCAGCTGCAGCCGTTCCGAGGAGAACAGCGCATTAATATAACCTTCATCATCGCAGCCGACCGTCGGCAGCACCAGCACATCCGCTCTGCCCAGCAGCTCTGTTGACAGCTGTTCCAGGTGTACCCCCGGGCATGGGGTTTCCCACTGATCGAACCCGGCAGCGCTTACCGACCCATCCATTTCCACACATTTCCGTATCACTTCAATTTGTCTCGCGTCCCCGCCCAGGAACACGATCCTGATGCCAGTAAGCATAGGGATGACGCTCCTTTCCACAACCACATTCGACTATAAAGCATCTTATGCCGGAAGCGCCCGATGGGTGAAGAGCACAGCGAATTCTAATTCCCCGCTCAGTGCAGCTTTAGTTCAGGCGGAATATAAAAAAAGCCTGCGGCTGCACCCGAGAGGGCAACATCCGCAAGCTTATTTGTACCGCTTCTATGATAAGGACACTTATTTGCCGGTATGGCCGAAGCCGCCCGCGCCGCGCTCGGTTGCGGACAGCGTGTCCACTTCCACCAGCGACACCGCTGGAACTGCCTGGAACACCATCTGGGCAATCCGCTCGTTGCGGGCGATCGCAAACGGCTCCTGTCCCAGATTAATCAGCAGCACCTTAATTTCCCCCCGGTAATCGGCATCGATCGTACCCGGTGTGTTCAGGCAGGTAATTCCATGCTTCAGAGCCAGACCGCTGCGCGGGCGGATCTGCGCCTCCAGCCCGTCCGGCATCGCCAGGGCTATGCCGGTAGGAATCAGCTTCCGCTCGCCGGGAGCAAGCACCACAGCTTCTCCTACAGCGGCATACAGATCATACCCGGAGGCCTGCTCTGACATTTTGCAGGGCAGCTGAACATCCTCGTTCCCCGGAAGCTTGTTAATTTGAACGTAGTACGACAAGATCATCTCTCCTAACATTGTCTATCGCTTTATCTGTAGAGCCGACCATGGCCAGCGACAACGGCTGGGCGAACATTTCATCCAGCAGCGCCCCCATGTCATCCATGGTCACAGCCCCTATTTTGGCTATCATCTCATCCAGTGTATCCAGCCTGCCGAGCATCAGCTCGTTTTTGCCCATCCGGTTCATCCGGCTGCTCGTGCTCTCCAGGCTCAGAATCAGGCTGCCCTTGAGCTGCTCCTTGCCTTTGCGCAGTTCATCCTCGCTCAGGCCGTTCACGGCAAGATCATGCAGCATCTCCTTGATCAGCTCCGTGACCTCCTTGGTCTGCTTCGGCGCTGTTCCGGCGTAGACAGTGAACAAGCCGCTGTCGGCCTGGGCGCTGTGGTAGGAGAACACCGAGTAAGCCAGACCGCGCTTCTCGCGGATCTCCTGGAACAGCCGCGAGCTCATGCCGCCGCCGAACGCATTGTTCAGCAGAGCCATCGGATACTGCAGCTTGCCGCCGCTCTGGACGCCCGGCAGGGAGATGCAGATATGGTTCTGCTCTGTTTTCTTCTTGCGGAACACCAGCTCGCCCTGATACACCGGCTCAGTCAGCGCAGCGGCTGTTCCGTGATTCGTGAAGCCCCCGAAGTGCTGCTCCAGCAGCGGGATCAGCCCGTCGTCAATGTTGCCGGCCACGCTGATTACCGTATTCTCAATGGTATACTGCTCTTTCATGTAGCCCCGCAGGTCATCCGGCGTCATCTCCAGCAGGCGGTCCTTCAGCCCCAGGATCGTATACGCCAGCGGATGATTGCCGTAAGCGGCCTCACACATCAGTTCATGAACGAGATCATCCGGCGTGTCCTCGCACATGGCGATTTCCTCCAGAATGACATTTTTCTCTTTGGCCAGCTCCTCCGTGTCCATCCGCGACCGGAAGAACATCTCCGCCAGCACATCCACGGCAATCGGCAGATGCTCATCCAGCACCTTGGCATAGAAGCATGTATATTCCTTGGAGGTAAAGGCATTGACATTGCCGCCGATCGCATCGAACTGCTCGGCAATCTCCTTCGCACTGTACCGGTCCGTTCCCTTGAAGAGCATGTGCTCGATGAAATGCGAAATCCCGTTGTTGAGCGGGTTCTCATGGCGGGAGCCTGTCTTGACCCAGATCCCGAAGGAGACGGATCTTCCGGTCGGAATCCGCTCGGTCACTACCCGCAAGCCGTTCGATAATGTTATTTTATCCAATAGTACAATCCTCCTGGCACAGCCCCTGGTTCTGTCTGTATTTGTTATTCGCGCCTTTTATCCTATCAGAAATAGGCCGTTCACTCAACTTCCGTTAGGAACAATCCGGCCCGGAGAGAGTGTCTGGCTTACTGTGCCAAGCTGCAGTCCCTTGGCCCGGATGCCCCGGATCATCCCCCTCAGCGCTTTGGAGGAAGAGGACGTCGGGTGCATCAGCACCAGGGTTCCGGGCTCGGCCCGGCTGGTGATCTTGGCGATGACCGAATCCGGAGACGGATTGCGCCAGTCCACCGTATCCAGCGTCCAGAGCACCGTCTTCAGGCCCAGCGAAGCGGCGATCTCCACCGTCTGCTGATTGAAATCCCCCGAAGGCGGAGCAAACCAGGTGTTGGTCACGCCAAGGCTGTCCTTCAGCAGCTTCTGCGTCTTCTCGATCTCAGCGGTCGCACGCGCCCGGCTAAGCTTGCTCATATCAGGATGGCTGTACGCATGATTCTCCACCTCATGGCCGCGCTTCAGCATCTCTGCAGCCAGCTCCTTGTTCTTGCTGAGCCAGCTTCCGTCCAGAAAAAAGGTCACCTTCACCTTCTCCGCATCCAGAATATCGAGCATCGGGATAATATACTCGTTGCCCCAGGCCACGTTAATCATCAGCGAGACCATCGGCTTCGCCGGATTGCCCCGGTAGATCGGCTGCGCTCCCAGATCACTCAGTGATACCTTGGGCTTAATCTCCCGGTATACCAGCCTGAGATCCTCCGACGGCCCCCGCAGCACCGCATTGCGGTAAGTAGCCTCCACATCGACCTCAAGCCCGTTATATCCCGGTATAGCTTTCCATACGCGGTCAAGGACTGCATCGACCGGTGGTGCATTCAGCTCCTTGGCCTTGGCCATGATCTTCTCCCGTAATTCATTACTGCTCTGCTCCACAGCACGGCTCATCACGGCTGCATCCGCCTGCGGCTTGAGCCCGGCAAACATCTCCTTCACCGGCCCGTCTGTGCTGCCAATCCCGATTACCACAGCGATACAGGCCAGTACAAGCGCTGCCTTGTCCGTCTTCATGACATATGTCCTCCCCGGCCGATAACGGTCTGATCCGTCCCCGCAGCAATGGTAACCGTGCAAGGACGCTTTGTCCCAGCCTATGTCAGAAGCGCTGCAATTATAACATATATCTCCAAAAAAAAGAGCCAGAACCATAAGGCTTCTGTCTCTCCTTGAGAACATTAAGTTACATCCGCTTGTAACGCAAATTGCGATTATGATGAGCTTAAGCCTTGGCTCCGCTCTCCGCAGTCAGCACAGCTTTGCGTGACAGGTTCACGCGGCCCTGCTGGTCGATCTCCGTTACCTTCACAGTGATGATATCACCGATGGCTACGACGTCTTCCACTTTCGCCACACGTTCCGTCGACAGCTGGGAAATATGCACGAGCCCGTCTTTGCCGGGGATCAGTTCCACGAAGGCGCCGAACTTCTCGATCCGTCTAACCGTACCGGCATAAATCTCGCCGACCTGGATTTCCTTCACAATCCCTTCGATAATTCCACGGGCCTTCTGGATCATCGCTTCATCAGAGGAGCCGATAAAGACGCGGCCATCCTGCTCGATGTCGATCTTTACGCCGGTTTCTTCAATGATTTTGTTGATGATCTTGCCGCCGGCACCGATAACATCACGGATTTTGTCCGGGTTGATGTTGATGATAATAATCTTAGGCGCATACGGGGACAGGCTTGGTCTTGGCGCGGAGATCGCTTCATTCATTTTGCCCAGGATGAACATGCGGCCTTCTTTGGCCTGCTGCAGCGCATCCTGAAGAATTTTGCGGTCGATACCGTCGATCTTGATGTCCATCTGAATCGCGGTTACGCCTTCTGCTGTACCAGCTACCTTGAAGTCCATATCACCGAGGTGATCTTCCATGCCTTGGATGTCAGTCAGGATGGACACATGCTCTCCGTCCTTGATCAGACCCATCGCCACACCCGCAACCGGCGCTTTGATCGGCACCCCTGCGTCCATCATCGCCAGGATACTGGCACAGATACTCGCCTGGGAGGTCGAGCCGTTGGATTCAATCGCTTCCGATACGAGACGGATCGTGTACGGGAATTCAGTTTCACTAGGAATCACCTTGGACAACGCGCGTTCCCCGAGCGCACCATGGCCGATCTCGCGGCGTCCCGGAGCTCTCAGCGGACGGGCTTCCCCTACGCTGAACGGAGGGAAGTTGTAATGATGCATGAAGCGCTTGGTCTCCGCCGGATCAATACCGTCCAGAATCTGCACATCGCCGAGTGCCCCCAGTGTACATACGCTGAGAATCTGGGTTTGTCCGCGTGTGAACAGACCGGAGCCGTGAGTGCGCGGCAGCAGAGCTGTGTCGCATTCAATCGGACGGATCTCATCCAGCTTACGGCCGTCAGGGCGTACCTTATCATGCGTGATCAGGCGTCTGACTTCGTCCTTCACGATATCGTGCAGCACTTCTTTGACATCTTTCAGAAGCTCAGGTGTCTCTATGTATTTCTCTGCGAAATACTCCACCGTCTCATTGTTGATCAGGTCGATCGCATCCTGGCGGGCATGCTTCTCGGCAATTCTGACCGCTTCGATCAGACGGCTTCCTGCATAGGCGCGCACATCGGTGTTAACGTCTGCGTTCACCGCATGCAGCTTCACTTCCATCTTCTCCTTGCCGGCTACGGCAACGAGCTGCTCAATGGTAGCCACAATCTTGCGGACCTCTTCATGTCCGAACATAATCGCTTCCAGCATTACATCTTCAGGCACTTCATTCGCTTCCGCTTCCACCATCATGATGGCGTCCTTGGTGCCGGCTACAACGACATAGATATCGCTGATGGCCTGCTGGGCAACATCCGGGTTGATGATGAACTCGCCGTTAATCCGACCGACAGCTACGCCGCCGATTGGACCGCTGAACGGTACATCGGAAATACTCAGCGCTGCGGAAGTACCGATCATAGCAGCAATATCCGGCGCACAGTCCTGATCCACGCTCATGACCAGATTGAGGACCTGAACGTCATTGCGGAACCCTTCCGGGAACAATGGACGAATCGGACGGTCGGTCAGACGGCTGGACAGAATCGCTTTCTCGCTCGGACGTCCTTCACGCTTGATGAAGCCGCCGGGAATTTTGCCTACCGCATATAATCTTTCCTCATAGTTCACCGTAAGCGGGAAAAAATCCAGGTCCTTCGGTTCACTCGACGCTGTAACCGTACACAATACAGAAGTGTCGCCGTAACGCACCATAACTGCTGCGTTCGCTTGCTTGGCCAAACGGCCCGTCTCCAGCACCAGGCGTCTGCCGCCAAGCTGCATTTCCACACGTTGTTCCATAAAACCCCTCCTTAAATGGCATTCATTGTGCTCTGTATGTTCTACAAGCAAAAACGGCTTGTCCTCATACGGAGGTGATCTAGCCGTTCTGTGCTAATCCTATCTGCTTGTCAATTGTAAAAGTTTACCCTAAATTTTCAAAAAGCAACCCGGCTGTCCCGCTGTCGCTCGTAAGAAGGACATACGGTATACAACCAGGCTGCTTTAGGGTTCATCTTATGGAAAATTAACGACGCAATCCCAGTTTTTCGATCAGGGCGCTGTAACGTCTGATGTCTTTGTTCTTCAAATACGCCAGCAGTTTACGACGTTGTCCAACCATCTTCAGCAGTCCGCGGCGGGAATGATGATCCTTCTTGTGCGTACGCAGGTGGTCAGTCAAATTAACGATGTTCTCCGTAAGGATAGCAACTTGCACCTCTGGGGACCCGGTATCGGATTCATGAGTTTTGTGCTCGTCGATCAATTGGTGTTTACGTTCTTGAGTCAATGCCATCCTGTTCACCTCCTTCATTATAATCGCCTGTAGCCTCGTCACCGTCGGTGAGAACAAGCAACCAAGCTAAGGTTCACATGCTGGTCAATCCAGCAACGTTAATCAGTATAGCACCTTCGCAGGCAAAAGTAAACGGCATGTCCGCGAAAGATCAGGAATGTTCCCGGAGACGCTCTTTGGCGGTGACGGCATCGGCGCCGATCTGCGCAATCAGGGCATCAATCGACTCGAACTTGCGCTCCGAACGGATATAGGATACCAGTTCTACCTTCAGCTCATGCCCGTAAATATCTGCTGCAAAATCAAACAAATGCACCTCAAAGCTCGGGGTGGTCACTCCTTCATGGAACGTAGGCTTCACGCCGACATTCATCACACCGTGCAGAACTTCATCCTTGTACAGCACTCTTACGGCATACACGCCCTTGGCCGGAATGACATAGCGGTCGTCCAGCTGCAGGTTCGCCGTCGGGAAGCCGATGGTCCGCCCCCGCTTCTCGCCATGACCGACAATTCCCCGCAGGTGATAACAACGTCCAAACCAGGCATTGGCCTTATCCAGCTCCCCGCTCTGCAGGCATTTGCGGATGCCGGAGCTGCTGACCTTCTCTCCTGCAAGCAGGAACGGAGGCACTGTCTTCACATTCATTACACCGTGTCCCAGCTCGCGGAGCGTCTCGGCATCCCCCTCGCCCTTATACCCGAAGCGGAAGTCGAAGCCGACTACGGCAGTTACGATGTTCAGCGGCAGGAGCATGATGGAGACGAAGTCCGCCGGGCTGACCCGGGAGAGGTCTTCATTGAAATTAATGATATATAAAATCTCGACCCCCATGCCGGCAAGCAGCTCCTGCTTGTCCCGGGAAGGCGTCAAATATCCCTCATAGTCCCCTTTGCCCATGACATCCTTCGGATGGGGATAGAAGGTCATCACGGCGGCCGGAACGCCTGCCTCCCGGGCCAGTTCTACCGCAGATGTAATCACGCTGGCATGTCCCAGATGCAGGCCGTCGAATTGGCCGAGGGCCACAACCTGAGGCTGTGCCGCCTGCGCTGCCGTCTCCGGCAGCATCGGATAGCTTAATGTTATGGTTCTCACGCTGCTCTTCACCTACATTCACAAATAAATTAGAGTCTGCTGTCTAAGTCCTGTCTAGGCCTGGGCGAACACTTTGACCGGTGCAACCGCGCCGGAGGCTTCCAGCGCATAGATTCCAAGGAATTCTCCGCGCTGGTCATACAGCCGGAAATCACCGCTGTCCTTCACTTCGGGCGTAACCGAGCGGGCGGAAAGACGCTGGCCCTGGAGTGCCGCCTTCCGCTTCTCTTCAGCCACCGTATGCCGGGGCATATGGGAAATCGCTTCATCGGCAGCAATCAGATGCTCCTCCAGCGTATCTTCCTTCTTGTACTCGGCGATTTGCTCCAGGGTCAGGCAATGACTGGCCGGGATGCCGGCTGACATGGTCCGCACCAGCTCCACCATCACACCCGGAACCCCAAGCTTGCGCCCGATATCCACACAGAGGGTGCGGATGTAAGTCCCTTTGGAGCATAATACCCGGAAGGTTATATCGGGGTACTTGCCGTTCCAGACCATGCGCTGCATTTCAATCTCATAAATCTCCACTTCACGGCTCTTGCGCTCTACGGTCTTGCCTTCTCTTGCCAGCTCGTACAGTCGCTTGCCGTCCACCTTAACCGCTGAGTACATTGGAGGCACCTGCGAGATCACACCCTTGAAGGAGTCCAGCACCGCCAGTACCTCGGCCTCGGAGACCTGAACCTCGTCCACAGATTCGGTAATGGTTCCGGTCAGATCCTCAGTATCGCTGGCCAGTCCCAGCCTGAGTGTCGCTACATATTCCTTGGGCAGCTCCTGAATATACTCAACGACCCGTGTAGCCCGTCCCAGGCAGAGCGGCAGCACGCCGGTAACCTGCGGGTCGAGCGTTCCGGTGTGACCGATCCGCTTCATGCCCAGTATGCGCCGTGCTTTGGCCACCACATCATGTGAAGTGAACCCGGCCGGCTTATAGACGGCCAGCACTCCTGTCAGCTCACTCATAAATGACGCTTAACCTCCTCCAGCACCAGGGCAACCGCCTCTTCGAGCGTTCCGTTAATCCTTGCCCCGGCAGCACGGGTATGCCCGCCGCCGCCGAAGGCCTGTGCCAGCGCCGCTACATCCACCTTGCCTGCGGAGCGCAGGCTGGCCTTCACGGCCTGATCGTCGATGACCTTGAACAGAATGCCGACCTCAACCCCGCGGATGTTGCGCGGATAATTGACAATCCCTTCAAGATCCTCGTTCGCAGCTCCGCAATCCAGCATGTCCTGGGGCGTTACATACAGCCAGGCGATGTCCCCTTCGGGACTCAGTTGAAGGGTACTGAGCGCACGGTTCAATACCTTCACCTGGGGAAGGGTCATCTCTTCAAGCAGGGTCTCAGCCAGATCAGGACCATTCACGCCCAGCGCCAGCAGCTCGGATACAGCCGCCATCACCTTAGGCGAGGTATTGCTGTAGCGGAATCCGCCGGTATCTGTCAGCAGTCCGGTATAGACCGCTGTGGCGATATCGATATCCCACTCCACCTCGAACGTCTTCAGCAGATCGAACAGAATCTCCGCTGTGGCTGCCGCATCCGGCTTGATCAGCGTCACCGAACCATACCCGTTATTCGTTGGATGATGATCGATATTCAGTATGAGTGCATCACTGGCGAAATGGTGCTGGGTCAGCCCCACCCGCTGGAAATCAGCACAATCCACACAAATGATATGGCTGAACTTGCGCGGCAGCTTCTCCGCAGACAGATTCACAATCTGATCGGCATGCCACAGATATTCCATCCGCTTCGGAATCGGCCCCTCGTTCAGCATCGTGTATTTTTTGCCCAGACATGAGAGAAGCCAGCCCACCGCGAGGGTGGAGCTGACTGCATCTCCGTCCGGCTGAACATGCGACACTACAAGATAATCGTCGTGTTCCAGCAGAAACTTACGCGCCTGCCGGAGACTTTGTTCATAGCTCTGCATTCGCCGTCTCCTTTATGTTCCGTAGCCTATTCGTTTTTTTCGATCTCCCCGAGCAGCTTCTCGATATGACTTCCGTAAGCAACGGATTCATCGATCTTGAAGATCAGCTCCGGGGTGTGACGGAGGCGGATCGCCTTGCCGATCTCCGAGCGGAGGAAGCCCCCCGCTTTCTCGATCGCCTTGAGCGAGTCTGACTGCTGCGCCTCGTCTCCGAATACGCTCAGGTATACCTTGGCCTGTGACAAATCATTGGTCACATCTACGCCTGTTACCGTGACGAACCCGACACGCGGGTCCTTCAGCCCGGTTTGGATGAGCTGGCTCAGCTCTTTCTTGATCTGCTCGCCAACCCGTCCGGCTCTGATTTTAGACATGTTGTTTCACCTCTTTGCTTAGCGCTCTACCGTTTCCATGATGAAAGCTTCGATGATATCGCCTTCCGCGATATCATTATAGCGTTCCAAAGTTATACCACATTCATAACCCTGGGCCACTTCTTTGGCGTCATCTTTGAAACGTTTCAAGGTGTCGATTTTGCCTGTGAAGACAACGATACCGCCGCGGATCAGGCGCAGCTCAGCATTGCGGGTAATTTTGCCGTCGGTAACCATACAGCCTGCGACACTGCCCACTTTGCTGATTTTGAATACATTGCGCACTTCAGCGTGGCCGATAACACTCTCTTTATAGACGGGATCAAGCATCCCCTTCATGGCACTTTCAATTTCTTCAATTACGTTGTAGATGATGTTGTGCAGGCGTACATCCACCTTCTCCTGCTCTGCCGCAGCCTTCGTCTGGGCATCCGGACGAACGTTGAAGCCGATCACAATCGCGTTGGAGGCAGCCGCCAGGGTAATATCGGACTCGGTAATCGCTCCGGCACCGCTGTGAATGATCTTCACGCGCACGCCTTCGACTTCGATTTTGGCCAGAGAGCCCTTGAGCGCCTCAACCGAACCTTGTACGTCACCCTTGATAATCACGTTGAGATCCTTGATCTCGCCTTCCTTGATATGCTTGAACAGGTCATCCAGAGTTACACGGGTATTCGTGTTCAGCTCGGACTGGCGCTGTGTGGTAGAACGTCTGTCGGCAATGGCACGGGCTTTGCGCTCGTCCTCGAAGGCCATGAACGGATCGCCCGCCTGCGGCACTTCGGTCAGACCGGTAATTTCCACCGGAGTGGAAGGTCCCGCTTCCTTGATTTTGCGTCCCTTGTCATTGACCATGGCACGGACACGGCCGAAGCAGTTCCCTGCGACAAAAGCGTCTCCGACCTTCAGCGTACCGTTCTGCACGAGAATACGGGCCACCGGTCCGCGGTTCTTATCAAGCTCCGCTTCAATAACTGTACCGCGCGCCCGTTTGTCCGGGTTCGCCTTGTACTCATTCACCTCAGCCACGAGGAGAATCATCTCCAGCAGCTCTTCGAGGTTGATGCGCTGCTTCGCGGACAGGTTAACGAAGATCGTATCGCCGCCCCACTCTTCCGGCACCAGCTCGTAGTTGGTCAGCTCCTGCTTCACCCGGTCAGGGTCTGCACCCGGCTTGTCGATCTTGTTGACGGCAACAATGATCGGAAGTCCGGCAGCCTTGGCATGGTTGATCGCTTCCACAGTCTGCGGCATTACACCGTCATCTGCTGCTACAACGATGATCGTCATATCTGTCACCTGAGCTCCGCGCGCACGCATAGCTGTGAAGGCTTCGTGGCCAGGAGTATCCAGGAAGGTAATTTTCTTCTGGTTGATTTCGACCTGATAAGCACCGATGTGCTGGGTGATTCCGCCTGCTTCGCCGCCGGTCACGTTCGTGGAACGAATGGCATCGAGCAAGGTGGTTTTACCATGGTCAACGTGACCCATGATGGTTACTACCGGCGGACGGGTCATCAGATCCTCTTCGGAGTCATTCTCTTCCACGGTCTCGAAGCTGTCTTCATCGACCGGAATCTTCACTTCTACTTCAACTCCGAATTCACCGGAGAGCAGCAGAATGGTATCGATATCCAGCTCCTGGTTGATGGTGGCCATAACCCCCATCGAGATCAGCTTCTTAATTACTTCCGAAGCATCCTTGTGCAGCAGCTTCGCGGTTTCACCGACGGTCATGCTGCCGCGAACAATAATCTTCTTCGGTGTGTTGTCAATCTTCTCACGGTATACGGTCGGCTGGTTTCTGCCACGGTTATTATTCTTGCCGCCGCGGCCGCGGAAGTTACCGCCCTTGCCGTCTTCAAACCGTCTTTGGCCGCTGTTGTTGCCGCCCGGTCTGCCGCCGGTGGTGTTCTTCTTCGGTCCGCGGTCACCGCCGCGCGAGAAGTCGCCGCCGCTGCCTTGACCTTGGGTACGGTTGCCGCCGCCGGAGCCGCCTTGCGGACGGTTGCCGCCAGTAGAGCCGCCCTGCGGACGGTTGCCGCCGCCTGTGCTAGCCTGCGGACGGTTGCCGCCTGCGGAGCTGCCTTGGGTGCGGTTGCCGCCACCAGTGGTGCTGCCCTGCGGGCGGTTGCTGCCTGCGGAGCTGCCCTGGGTACGGTTGCCGCCTGCGGAGCCGCCTTGGGCGCGGTTGCCGCCGGAGCCGCTTTGCGGGCGGTTGCCGCCTGCGGAGCCGCCCTGCGGACGGTTACCTCCGCCGGAATTGCCCTGAGGGCGCGAGTTCTGCGTTGTGCCTGATCCTTGTGTTCTGCGGGAATCTTGTCCGCTTTGGGGCCTTGGTGACATCGTCGATTGGTTGTTGTTTTGGTTACTGTTCATACCTACCTGCTTTTCCGATTGAATTTTGTTGGCATTCTGAGCACTGTGGGCTTCGGCTGTTACCGCACCGGCAGTTACTGCCGGGCGGCTGCTGGCGCCTGTGTCCCGCTTGGCTGCAGCGTTTGTCTTAATATCCTTGAAGAATTGTTCCACTTTGCTCACGGAGCTGTTCTCCATGACACTCATATGATTATTCACTGGAACATTCAAACGCTTCAGAATTGTAATAATTTCTTTGCTGCTCATGTTTAGAGACTTCGCGTATTCATATACGCGGAGCTTATCTTTGTTATCTTCTTTAGTCAATAACTCCACCTCCGACAGTATCTCCAAGCGTTCTGGAGATCATTTCCGCGAATCCTTTATCCGTAACGGCCAGCACCACGCGCTGGTCTTTACCAATACTTGCACCGAGTTCATCCCGGTGAAATGCGATTGCTAGTGGAATATCGTAGGTCCCGCATTTATCGCGGAACTTCTTCTGGGTATTATCTGAAGCGTCACCCGCCAGGACGACCAGCTTCGCCTCTGAAGACCGTACTGCCTTAAGCACAGCCTCGTCGCCGGTGACAATCTTGCCTGCTCTCATGGCAAGCCCTAAATAAGAAAGTGTCTTACTCTTGCTCAATGTCCTCACTATCCTTCGCTGCCAAAAACTGCTCCTCCACGGATGCAAAATCCCGGGCAAGCTGGGCATAGATTTCAGGACTGACCTGGCATTTCAAGGCCCGGTCCAGTGCTTTGTTTTTTTGTGCCAGCTTGAAATACTCCAGCTTGCCGCAGATATAAGCGCCACGGCCCGACTTCTTGCCTGTCAGATCGATCAGCACTTCACCTTCCGGCGTTCTCACCACGCGAATGAGCTCTTTCTTGGGCATCATCTGCTGGCTGGCCACGCATTTGCGCAGCGGCACCTTTCGTTGCTTCATTAGTAACGCCTCCCGTCAGTCAGCATTCATTAATCAATGGAGACGGAATCCTGATGCATTTCATCATTGGAAGATCTGGGTCTGCCGTATTCCTGCTCCGCCTGGGTCTCGCTCTTGATATCGATCTTCCAGCCGGTCAGCTTGGCGGCAAGGCGGGCATTCTGCCCCTTGATGCCGATGGCCAGCGATAATTGATAATCAGGAACAATAACACGCGCCATCTTCTCAGCTTCAAAGACCTGAACCTCAAGCACCTTGGACGGGCTGAGCGCATTGGCTACGTACTCCTGCACAAGCTCGGAATAGCGGACAATATCAATCTTCTCGCCGCGCAGCTCCGTTACGATGGTCTGTACGCGTGTACCTCTCGGCCCTACGCAGGAGCCGACCGGGTCCACCTCAGGGTTACGCGAGTATACAGCAATCTTGGAACGGAAGCCGGCTTCCCGGGCCACGGAACGGATCTCCACAACCCCGTCAAAAATCTCAGGCACCTCCAGCTCGAACAGACGCTTCAGGAGACCCGGATGACTGCGGGACAGCATGATCTGCGGCCCTTTGGTCGTGTTCTCCACTTTGGTGATATATGCCTTGATACGCTCGCTTTGTTTGAACTTCTCTCCGGGCATCAGCTCGCTCAGCGGAAGCACCGCTTCAATTTTGCCAAGGTCCACATAGATGTTGCGCATATCCTGACGCTGGACAAGGCCGGTGACGATATCATCTTCCTTGTCGATAAAAGCGTTATAGATCAGGCCACGCTCCGCTTCGCGGATGCGCTGGGTCACCACCTGCTTCGCGGTCTGCGCTGCAATCCGGCCGAAATCACGCGGGGTAACCTCCTGCTCGGCGACATCCTCCAGCTGGAAGTGCGGGTTGATCTCCCGGGCGGAGAGAAGCGAGATTTCCGTCCGCGGGTCCAGCACCTCCTCCACAATCAGCTTGCGGGCGAACACCTTGATAACGCCTGTGTTGCGGTTCATATCCACACGCACATTCTGCGCCGCATTGAAATTGCGTTTATAGCTGGAGATCAGCGCAGCCTCGATGGCTTCGAACAGCACATCCTTGCTGATGCCTTTCTCCCTTTCCAGTTCATTCATAGCTTCAATAAACTCCATACTCATGAAATTCCGGTCCCCCTTTCAAGACGTTAAAAAATAATGGCCAATCTCGCACTGGCGACCTTGGCATACGGTACAACATGCTGTTTTTTGCCCGCGGAGATGAGCAGTTCCTCGTTCTCGAACGAGAGCAAACGACCTTCGAATTCCTTGAGTCCCTGAATCGGCTCATACACCGTTACAAAGACATCCTTGCCGACCGCTTTGGCAACATCTGCGGCTTTCTTGAGCGGACGTTCAGCTCCAGGCGAGGATACCTCAAGGAAATAAGCTTCGGAGAACGGATCGTTCTCATCCAGCTTCTGGCTGATATATTCACTGATGGTGCCGCAGTCATCAATATCGATGCCGCCTTCTTTGTCTACGAATATGCGCAGGAACCAGTTCGAGCCTTCCTTCACGTATTCCACGTCCACCAGTTCAAAGCCATTGTCCTCAAGATAGGACCCGAGCAGCTGCTCTACCGTTTGTTTAATTTTGGATTTAGATGTGCTCAAAAGAAAATTACCTCCACGAACTTGTCTTTTGCTATATACCAAAGATAAAGAGTGGGTTTCCCCACTCTTTACACAACGGACTTATCTCATTATTACCAAAAAAATTATACCATAGTGCGTGTGTACTGACAAGTACCAGCCCTTGACTCCCCTTTTTGAGCCCTGAAACATAAGGGTTAGAACAAGGAGAGCTGGTTGCTCTCCGGCAGTCCGCGGAAGCAGCCCATGCCGGTCAGCAGCTCAATTACAGTCTTACTGGCCTTGGATTTCTGCTGGAAATCCTCAATGGAGAGGAACTCTCCCGCCTCCTTCGCCGCGGCGATATTGATGGCGGCGTTGTCACCGATCCCGGCCAGTGAGGAGAACGGCGGAATCAGACTCGTGCCGTCAACGGTGAACCTAGTCGCATCGGAACGGTACAGATCGATATTCTTGAAGGTGAAGCCGCGCGCCGTCATCTCCAGCGCCATCTCCAGCACCGGAAGCATTGCTTTCTCCTTCGGCAGCGCCTGGAAGCCCTTGCCTTCAATCTCTACAAGCTGCTTCAGAATCGCCTCATAGCCCTTGCAGCACAGCTCGATGTCGAAGTCGGCCGCGCGGACCGAGAAGTACGTTGCATAATATTCAATTGGATAATACAGCTTGAAGAAGGCAGTCCGCACCGCAGAGATAACATACGCCGCAGCGTGGGCCTTCGGGAACATGTACTGGATTTTGAGGCAGGAATCAATATACCATTGCGGCACCTTGCAGTTCTTCATCTCTTCAATCCACTCCGGCGGCAGCCCTTTCCCTTTACGCACGCTTTCTGTGATTTTGAAGGCCAGACTGGCATCCATACCCGCCTTATAAATCAGGTATAACATGATATCGTCACGGCAGCCGATAACCGTCTTGATGTTGCAGGTATTATTCTTGATCAGCTCCTGGGCATTGCCGAGCCATACGCCGGTTCCATGGGACAGTCCGGAGATCTGCAGCAGGTCGGCGAAGCTGGAGGGCTTCGCTTCTACAAGCATCTGGCGGACGAACTTCGTCCCCATCTCCGGCACCCCGTAGGTGGCTACCGGAGTCCGGATCTGATCCGGCCGCACCCCGAGCGCATCCGTCGAGTTGAACATGCTCATGACCTTCGGATCATTCATCGGAATGGTCGTCGGATCCACCCCGGTCAGGTCCTGCAGCATCCGCATCATCGTCGGATCATCGTGGCCGAGGATATCGAGCTTCAGCAGGTTGGCGTCGAAGGCGTGATAGTCGAAATGAGTCGTTTTCCACTCTGAGGTCACATCATCTGCCGGGTACTGTACGGGCGTAATATCTTCAATCTCCATATAATCCGGCAAAACCACAATCCCTCCGGGATGCTGGCCGGTGCTGCGCTTAACGCCGGTACATCCGGCAGCCAGCCGCCCGACCTCTGCGCCGCGCCACCGCTTCTGGTGATGCTCCTCATATTTCTTGGCGAAGCCGTAGGCGGTCTTCTCCGCAACCGTACCGATCGTTCCCGCCCGGAATACATTGTCCGGCCCGAACATGGTTTTGGTGAAGTTATGGGCATTCGGCTGGTATTCCCCGGAGAAGTTAAGGTCGATATCGGGAACCTTGTCTCCCTTGAAGCCCAGGAAGGTCTCAAACGGAATATCCTGGCCTTCCCCCTTCAGCTTGCCGCCGCAATCCGGGCAGTCCTTGTCCGGCAGGTCGAAGCCGCTCGGCACACTGCCGTCCAGGAACCATTCGCTGTGCCTGCATTCAGGATTCGTGCAGATATAATGAGCCGGAAGCGGGTTAACCTCGGAGATCCCGAGAAAGGTAGCGACAACCGACGAGCCTACCGATCCGCGCGAGCCGACGAGATATCCGTCCTGGTTCGACTTTTTGACCAGCCGTTCAGAAATCAGATAGTTGGCGGAGAAGCCGTATTTGATAATCGGTGCAAGCTCTTTCTCCAGGCGGGCCACAACGACCTCCGGCAGCTCTTCGCCATAGATCGACTTGGCCGTGTTGTAGCAGGTATTGCGGATCTCATCATCCGCCCCTTCAATGATCGGCGTGAACAGGTCGCTGGGGAACAGATCATATTCCTCGAACCGTTCCGCCAGCTCAACCGTATTCGTGACCACGACCTCCATTGCCTTCTCCGCACCCAGGAATTCGAACTCGGCCAGCATCTCATCGGTCGTGCGGAAGTGGGCATCCGGCTTATTCTGGTCCTTCAGCGGACTGAACCCGGTAATCCCGTGGATAGTGATATCGCGGAACAGCTTGTCGCGCGGCTCCAGATAGTGCACATTGCCTGTTGCGATAACCGGCTTGTTCATCTGTTCGCCAATCTCGCAGATTTTGCGCAAGACATTCCGCAGGTCCTCAGCGCTGGCGACAAAGCCCTTGTCCACCAGATGCATGTACATGGTCAGCGGCTGAATCTCCAGCACATCATAGAACTGGGCAACCTCCATCGCTTCTTCCACCGTCTTGTTCAGCACCGTTTCGAAGAATTCGCCCCGCTCGCAGCCGGAGATCACCAATAGTCCGTCCCGGTACTCCTCCAGCTTGGATTTGGGAATGCAGGGTACCCGCTTGTAATATTCGGTATGAGACAGCGAGATCAGCTTATAGAGATTCTTCTTCCCGGCAGGATTCAGCGCATAAATATTGCAGTGAAACGGCCGCACATTCGACAGGTCATTGCCCACATAGTCATTCAGGCGGTCCAGCCGGGTGATCCCCTTCATCTTCTCCGCGTCCGCCAGCAGACCGTTCAGAATGCCGCCCAGGGCAATCGTATCATCTACCGCCCGGTGATGGCTCTCCAGCAGCACCTTGTACTTGTCGGCCAGCGTGTTAAGCCGGTGATTCTTCATCGTCGGGAAAAGCAGACGCGCCAGCTCCAGCGTATCCAGCCACGGATTCGGAAGCGTGGCCCGGCCCAGCTTAGTAAGCGAAGCCTGAATGAAGCCCATATCGAAGCGCGCATTGTGGGCGACCAGAATGCTGTCACCGACAAACTCCACGAATTCCTCCAGCACAGGGGCCAGGTCAGGCGCATCCTTGACCATTTCATCAGTGATGTTAGTCAGCTGCTGAATGTGGTATGGAATCTTCTCATGCGGATTCACAAAGGTCGTATAACGGCCAAGCTCCTTGCCCTCGCACATTTTGATGGCAGCAAGCTCCGTGATGTTATTCCGCGTGATCGACAGACCCGTGGTCTCGATATCGAATACGACATAGGTGGCCGTCTTCAGCTCCAGCGGCAGTGCATTCTCCACGATGTTGACCGCATCATTTACGACATTGGCTTCCACGCCGTAGAGCATTTTGAGCTTGTGCTTGTGGGCGGCATGGTTCGCGTCCGGGAAGCTCTGGACATTGCCGTGGTCGGTAACCGCAAGCGCCGGGTGGCCCCACTTGGCCGCTGTTTTGACATAGTCGGTAATCGTCGTCACGGCATCCATCGTACTCATTGTCGTGTGAAGATGGAATTCCACCCGTTTCTGCTTGGCGTTATCCTTGCGGGCCGGCGGTGCGGTCACCTCAGTAAGGTCGTTCGGAATCATCACCAGCTCAGGAATTTGCATGAAGCGGTCGTATTCCACTTTGCCGCGGGCCCGCACCCATTTGCCGTTGGCCAGCTGGCTCATGATCTTCAGATCTTCCTTGGTCTTGGCGAACATCTTCATCTGCAGGGAATCCGTGAAATCCGTCAGGCAGAAGCTGAACAGCGTGTTGCCGTTGCGAAGCTCCTTGCTCTCCAGTCCGAAGATGGTTCCCTGGATCGTGATCTTCTTCTCTTCATCCTGAATTTCCAGAATGGAGACGGCCTGCTCCTTGATCTCGTTCCCGATCTGCAGCTTGATGACCTCATTCGGGTCCCCGGCCTCCTCAGGCTCCTCCGGCTCAACCGCCGTCATCATCAGCTCAACCAGCTCACGCTGCTCCTGCTGGAGCTTCTGCTGGAATTCCTCATAGGCATCCGCCTTGCTCTCGTCCTCGGCAATCTGCAGCTTCACCTTCAGCTCGAGTCCGAAATATTTGGCATAATATTTGATAATGGCGGCTTCGATGCCTTTTTTGCGGGCCAGCTCCAGCGCCATCGAATCATTCAGGCCAAGCACCAGCGTGCCGTCCGTCAACTCCTGGCTGGAGCGCGTCAGCCATCCGTTCACAGACGGAATCTCGCGCTGCACCCACTCCAGGAACATCCCCCAATACTCCTGGACAATATCCGCCCGGTTAATTGTATCCTCATAGAGGAACAGGAAGCTCACCTTGGCAATATGCTGCAGCTTCTCGCGCATTCTAAGGATGAAGGTCCGGTAGGCCTGGGCCGGAATCAGGCTCTGCTTGGCAATGACAATATGCCAGTCACGGTTGCCGCGGCTGATCTCCACGCGCTCAATCTGTCCGTCCATGAAGTAGGGATCGATAATGGCAGGCGGGATCTCCCCCTGCTTCATAAGCAGCTCGAACCTTTTTCTTCTCTCCACGTTATGCTCCATGCTCTCCCACCTAACTCGGCAAATAATTAACTGTAAAACTGTATAGGTTTGCAGGCTTCAAAAAAGCTTCCGGCTCCAAAGCATTGGGTACTTGCGGCCCGCCGACTCTCTCGCCAGAAGCTGATATTAGCAAATATAGGGTACCGCTTAATACGCTTTGGCAAAAACAACGGTATGCTGTGCAGGCTTGCCGCAGCAGATACAGGTCTCCTTGGTCTCGGACGGCTGGAACGGAATGTTCCGGCTGCCTGCGCCGGTCTCTTCCTTCACCTTCGATTCACATTCCTCCGAGCCGCACCAGCCGGCAAGCGCGAAGCCGCGCTTCTCATCCATAGCATCCTTCATCTGCTCCAGGGTATCCACGGAATAGAAATGATCCTCCCGGAACTTCAGGGCACGCTCGAACATCTCCTGATGCACCTGCTCTAGCATGGCGTTCACTTCTTCCACCAGATTCTCCTGCCGGATGACCTTCTTCTCGCCGCTGATCCGCGATACCAGCACGCAGACGCCGTTCTCCATATCACGCGGCCCAAGCTCCAGACGGACAGGGACACCGCGCATTTCATATTCATTGAACTTCCAGCCTGGCGTAAGATCGGCACGGTCGTCCACCCGCACACGGATTCCAGCCTGCTTCAGTTCGGCAAACAGCTCATCGGTACGTGCGATAACCGCTTCGCGGGTCTTAGGCGGCCCGATCGGGATCATAATCACCTGCGTAGGCGCCACCTTCGGCGGCAGAGCCAGTCCACGGTCGTCGCCATGCACCATAATCAATGAACCAATCAGACGCGTCGTGGAGCCCCAGGAGGTGGTATGCGCATATTCCAGCACATTCTCCCGGTTCAGATACTGAATGTCAAAAGCAACCGCGAACTTCGTGCCCAGATAATGTGAGGTAGCAGCTTGTACGGCCCGTCCATCCTTCATCATCGCCTCGATCGAATACGTATCCACCGCACCGGCGAACCGTTCAGAAGGCGTCTTCTGCCCCGTAACAACCGGAATAGCCAGATAGGTCTCTACGAAGTCACGGTAGTTCTCCAGCATCCTCATTGTTTCTTCGCGGGCCTCCGCCTCATTCTCATGCGCCGTATGGCCTTCCTGCCAGAGGAATTCCGTGGTGCGGATGAATGGCAGAGTACGTTTCTCCCAGCGGACCACGTTGGCCCATTGGTTGATCAGCACCGGCAGATCGCGGTAGGACTGAATCCACTTGGAATACATATGTCCGAACATGGTCTCAGAGGTTGGACGGATCGCCAGACGCTCCTCCAGCACATCGCCGCCGGCCTCAGTTACCCATGGCAGCTCAGGGTTGAAGCCCTCCACATGCTCCTTCTCCTTCTGGAAAAAGCTCTCCGGAATGAACAGCGGGAAGTAGGCGTTGCGGTGTCCGGTTGCCTTCAGGCGGCGGTTCATCTCCTCCTGGATGTGCTCCCAGATTTCATAGCCGTCCGGCTTGAACACAATACAGCCGCGGACCGGCGAATAATCCATCAGATCCGCTTTTTTGATCACATCGATGTACCAGCGGGAGAAATCCTCGCCTTGCGGCGTGATCTCGGTAACAAACTGCTTGTCTTTGGCCATGTATAAAAATCCTCCTATTGTTGTGGATCAGCCGCTAATCAGGCGTAAAATATCATTATAAGTTACAGCGATCATTACCAGGAACAGAAGAGCGAAGCCCACAAAATGGACCATGCCTTCCCTGCTTGGATCTACCGGCTTGCCGCGCAGCGCTTCAATTCCAAGGAATACTAACCGGCTGCCGTCAAGGGCCGGAATCGGCAGCAGATTGAAGATGCCCAGGTACAGGCTGAGGATCGCCGCCCAGTAGGTCAGATATTGAATACCCTGCTGGGCTATCTGTCCAGTCAGCTGGAAGGTGCCCACGGGTCCGGAAATGTCATCCATATTGAATTTGTTGATCAGCTGCTTGAAGCCGACAAAGATCAGCTCGGTGGTGTCCACCATAGCCTTGCTTGACTTGGTGATGGTCTCGCCGGCCCCGGCCTTGCGCGTAGGCAGCTCCGGCGTGATGCCTACCTTGCCGCCTTCTTCCCCTTCCATACTCCGGGGAATCATTGTGACGTTGAAGGTCTCACCGCCGCGCTCCAGGGTCCAGTCCATCTCTTTGCCTTTGGCGGCCGAAGTGAGGGTGATCATCTTCTTGTAATCCCCGCCGATGGCCTGACCATCCACAGCGACCACGATGTCGCCCTTCTTCAGGCCGGCTTCCTGGGCCGGCATACCTTCGCTGACCTCGCCGATCTTCACATAGGACGGATTCTCCACCGGGATGCCGGCCATCTGCAAATGCAGCGCGAACAGCACAAAGGCCAGAATGAAGTTCATCACCGGCCCGGCCAGGATCGCGATAGCCCGCTGGCCCACCGTCTTGCTGCCAAACTGGCGGTCCTTCGGGGCTATCTGCGTCTGCTGGGTCCCTCTGATCATCATCGCCTGCGGGTTCACATCATACGTGGTGACTTCGCCGTCGACATTCAGCCGGATCTTCAGCTCATTCTCCAGATCCGTGAATTCCGCTTCACCGCGGATGACATTGCGGCGGGTATCCAGCGAATCCAGGTAGATATTCTTAATCTTGTTGTCCTGGCCGAGCCGGACGGCAATGGTCTGGCCTGGGCCAATCTCAATCATCTCGGGGTCCTCGCCAGCCATCCGGGCGTATCCGCCGAAGGGCAGCAGGCGCAGCGTAAATTGGGTTTCCCCCCGTTTATAAGAGAACAGTTTCGGACCGAAACCGATCGCAAATTCCCGCACTAGAATTCCCGCACGTTTGGCGAAATAATAATGTCCCCATTCATGGACTGTCACCAGAACGAAGAACATGAACACTGTCAAAAAAACTACTCTTACCATCTCCATAGCGCAACATTCCCCCTTAAGGTGTAAGACCGAAGTATGTCCTCTTAATTTATCATTATTCCAAGGCAAGGCACAAGAGAATCAACAGTCCACCCCTATTTTTAAAAGGGTATTGCCGCCACCGCCATTTCCACATGCTTCATGACTGTCTACAGGGAAGCTGCAAGCTCCCGGGAGGCAAGATCACAGAAGCGGATCTGCTCCAGATCAGGGTTAGCCGTGTTGTTATGGCGCTGCAACACTTCGTCAATAATCTCTTCAATCCGCAAGAAAGGAATCTCGCCGCGCAGGAAGCGGGCCACAGCAATCTCATTGGCGGCATTGAACGCGGTAGGCGCGGTGCCGCCCGCAATCCCGGAGTCAATCGCCATCTTCAGCGCCGGATAACGCTTGTAATCCATCTCGCGGAAGGTGAGGCTGGCAATGCGGGCCAGCGACAGACGCTCAGCCGGCGACGGCCAGCGGTCCGGATAGGTCAGCGCATATTGAATCGGAACGCGCATATCCGGGGTTCCGAGCTGGGCGATGATACTGCTGTCCCGGAATTCTACATACGAGTGGATAATACTCTCAGGGTGCAGCAGCACATTGATCTGATCATAGGGCAGGGCGAACAGATGGTGGGCCTCAATAACCTCCAGCCCTTTATTAACCATGGTTGCCGAATCAATAGTAATCTTGGCCCCCATACTCCAGTTGGGATGGCGCAGGGCATCCTCCACCGTAACATCCTTAAGCTGTTCGCGGGTTGAATCGCGGAACGAGCCGCCGGAGGCTGTGATGGTTATGGAAGCTACGTCCTGGCGGTTCTCGCCGTTCAGACATTGAAATATCGCCGAATGCTCGCTGTCCACCGGCAGCAGCTTCACGCCCCTGCAACCGGCCAGCTCTGTCACGAGATGGCCGGCGGTAACCAGCGTCTCTTTATTAGCCAGACCAATATGTCTTCCGGCTTCAATTGCTGCAAGTGTAGACTGCAGGCCTACACTGCCAACGAGCGCGGTCACAACGGTCTGTGCATCTCCGCCGGCAGCAATCTCCACCAGCCCCTCACTGCCGCTGTACAGCTCGACACCGGCAGGCAGAGCGGATCTGATCTCTGCGGCAAGCTCCGGCGTGGATACAGACACACGGCGCGGCTTGAAGCGGCGGACCTGCTCCAGAAGCAGCGAAGTATTGCTGCCCGCAGCCAATCCGTCAACCTCAAAAGCCTCGGGATGCATGGCTACCACATCCAGCGTCTGGGTGCCGATGGAGCCGGTGGAGCCCAGAATACTAATCTTTTTCACAGTTGCTTTCCTTCTCCCTGTCGTTAATAGTAAGGCATCAGCATTACGATATGTACGAAAGGAAATACGATAATCCAGCTGTCGCAGCGGTCCAGGATGCCTCCGTGACCAGGCAGCAGCGAGCCTGAATCCTTAATACCGTACACCCGTTTATAGGCAGATTGTACAAGATCTCCAAGCTGGCCCAGCACGGCGCAGGATACTCCGATCAGCAGCGCTCGCGGAATGGTCAGCAGATCAGGAACGAATAAGGCAAACACGGCAGAGATTACAGCGGAAATCAGGACTCCGCCAATCGCGCCTTCAATGGTTTTGTTGGGACTGATAGCAGGCCACAGCTTATTCTTCCCGAAGCTTCTGCCGACAAAATAAGCTCCGGCATCACTTCCCCAGATGCAGCACAGCAGCAGCAGGGTCCAGAACAGACCATGGCCGTCTCCCGCCCCGCGGGCAATGGCCATATAGGAGAAGCCCATCCCTATGTACACAATCCCGGTGAACATTAGTGCGGTGATCTTAATATCCAGCTTATTCTTGCTGAACACCGTAACCAGCAGGAACAGCAGCATTAATAGCCATATGCCCTGCTCCCAGGAGAACCACTCGTCTCTCCCCAGCAGATCCCAGGGAATCATGAAGCACAGCACAGAGATGTAGCCGAGTACAGCCGGAATTCCGAAGGGTGCTGTACCCGTCATTTTGATGAATTCATAATAGCCGATGAGGGCCATGGCAGTCAGCATCAGCTGATACGGCCAGCCTCCCCACACGCATAACCCCATAAACAAGGCTCCGGCAACAATTCCGGTAATCAATCGCTGCTTCAAACAATCCCTCTCCCATCAGGCTACTTCAATCCGCCATAACGGCGTGTGCGCCGCTGATACTCCGCCACAGCCTGCATCAGATGTGTTTTGTCAAATTCCGGCCAATACGCATCTGTGAACCAAAACTCACTGTACGCGATCTGCCACAGCATAAAGTTGCTGAGCCGCTTCTCGCCGCTGGTGCGGATCAGCAGGTCAGGATCGGGTAATCCGCTGGACAAAAGTCTGTTGCCGATCAACTCTGATGTGATCTCGTCCGGCGACAGCGTACCAGCCTGGATATCCTTGCCCATCTCGCGCATACAGTCTTCTATCTCTTTACGTCCGCCGTAGTTCAGCGCAAAATTCAATATAAGTCCGGTATTGTTCTTGGTGCGGGCCACTGCTTCATCCATGGCCTTACGGGTATGGGAAGGCAGAGCCTCCGGGTCGCCCATGACGCGTACCTGCACATTTTTCTCGATTAATTCGTCCAGCTCAATCGCCAGGAATTCAACGGGGAGACGCATCAGGAAATCAACTTCATCCTTCGGCCGGGTCCAGTTCTCCGTAGAGAAAGCATACAGAGTCAAAAATTCTACTCCCAGGTCATTCGCGGCAATGGTTGCACGCTTGACTGCCTTCATCCCGTTCTGGTGGCCCACCACCCGCGGCATACCGCGCCGTTTGGCCCAGCGCCCGTTGCCATCCATAATTATCGCTACATGCCGGGGAATATTATCCGGTGAAATCTCGACTGGCTCCTGCCTGTCTTTACGGCTCAGCCATTCTTGAATCCGTTTGATCATTTCCGTTTCCTCCAAGCTCTTATCAGAAAGAGACAAACCCCACCATAGCGGAGGGGCCTGAAGTCTCTTGAATTTCATTATACTTCCATAATCTCTTTTTCTTTGGACAAGAGCACTTTATCGACTTCAGCTATGAACTTATCCGTTGATTTCTGGATATCTTCCTGATGTCCATGTGATTCGTCTTCGGAAATGCCGTTCTTCTCCATCTTCTTAATGTCATCGTTCGCATCGCGGCGGATGTTGCGGATGGCCACCTTGGCTTCCTCGCCGAATTTCTTGGTGAGCTTCACCAGCTCGCTGCGGCGCTCCTCGGTAAGCGGAGGAATCGACAGCCGGATAATCGTGCCGTCATTGGCCGGGGTAATTCCGATATCGGATTTCATAATCGCCCGCTCGATGTCGGACAGGGAGCTTTTGTCCCAAGGCTGGATCATCAGGGTCCGGGGGTCCGGGGTACTGATGTTGGCCAGCTGATTCACAGGAGTCGGAGCACCGTAGTACTCCACTTGAATGCGATCCAGCAGCGACGCCGAAGCGCGTCCTGCCCGCAATGTTGCCAGATCGCGCTTCAGCGAGAGAATCGCCTTTTCCATACGCTCTTCGGCATTCTTCTTGACCGATTGTGGCATTAATTTACACTCCCTTTGACCATCGTCCCGATTCTTTCACCGAGAACGACACGTTTGATATTGCCTTGCTCTGTAATAGCAAACACAATGAGCGGTATATTATTATCCATGCAGAGAGAGGAAGCGGTGGAATCCATAACCCCGAGGTTCTTGTTCAGAATATCCATATAAGTAAGCTGCTCATACTTCACAGCCGTGCTGTCCTTGAATGGATCTGCAGAATAGACGCCGTCCACTTTGTTCTTGGCCATCAGAATGACCTCAGCTTCGATCTCGGCCGCGCGGAGCGCTGCCGTCGTATCTGTCGAGAAGAACGGATTCCCGGTCCCTGCGGCAAAGATAACGACACGGCCCTTCTCCAGATGCCGGATTGCCCGGCGGCGGATATAAGGCTCAGCAATCTGCTGCATGGCGATGGAGGTCTGCACCCGGGTAGGGACATCGATCTGCTCCAGGGCGTCCTGGAGGGCCAGCGAGTTCATCACCGTTGCCAGCATTCCCATATAATCCGCTGTAGCCCGGTCAATTCCGCTTGCGCTTCCGGCGATTCCGCGCCAGATGTTGCCGCCGCCGCAGACAATCGCAACCTGCACTCCAAGCTCAACGACTTCTTTAACCTGCTCTGCAATGGAGATAATCGTGTCGGCATCGATGCCATAGCCGTTCTGTCCAGCCAGCGATTCCCCGCTGACCTTAAGGACTACTCTCTTAAATACCGGTTGTTCCAACTGTATACCCTCACTTTCTTACAAAAGACGGAACACTTCTTGTATGTGTTCCGCTCTTTTGATGCTTGCCTTTATTCAGTTCATGCCAGAGTGCTGTGCAGCTCTTATTGGTTCACTTGTGCCATTACTTCTTCAACGAAGTTGTCGACTTTCTTCTCAAGACCTTCACCCAGCTCGAAACGTACGAAGCGGCGGATGGAGATGTTCTCACCGATAGTGCTGATCTTTTCGTTCAGCAGCTGAGAGATCGTCTTATCCGGGTCTTTAACAAATGGCTGTTCCAGCAGGCAGTATTCTTCATAGAACTTGCTGATGCGGCCTTCCACCATTTTTTCAACGATTTTCTCCGGCTTGCCTTCGTTCAGCGCCTGAGCCTTAAGAATTTCTTTTTCTTTCTCTACATCAGCAGCCGGTACTTCTTCACGGCGAACATACAGCGGCTTCGCTGCAGCGATCTGCATTGCGATGTCGCGGGCGAATTCTTTGAAGGAATCTGTTTTGCCTACAAAGTCTGTTTCGCAGTTGATTTCAACCAGAACGCCGATGCGGCCGCCAGCGTGGATGTAAGACTCTACAGTACCTTCTGTAGCAACACGTCCTGCTTTGTTGGCTGCTGCAGCCAGGCCTTTCTCGCGAAGCAATTCAGCAGCTTTGGTGATATCGTTGTTTGCTTCTTCCAGCGCTTTCTTGCAATCGAGCATTCCTGCTCCTGTTCTTTCACGAAGTTCCTTTACTGCCTTTGCATCTACTGCCATTTGTTATTCCCTCCAGATCATAGTCGTTATCGCACGCTTACGCCAAGCCATACTTGCTTGCATCTTAAAAAAAGGGCAGTGAGAGGTTATCCACCTGCCAACCACCCTTTTCATTTAAGTTCTTGTTTATGTTCCGGTTACTACTTAGGCTGTAGTTGTATCTTCGCCTTGGTGAGCTTCAACAACGGCATCAGCCATTTTACCAGTCAGGAGCTTCACGGCGCGGATCGCGTCGTCATTACCCGGGATAACGTAGTCGATTTCGTCCGGATCGCAGTTTGTATCAACGATAGCCACGATTGGAATACCCAATTTGCGGGCTTCCGCTACTGCAATACGCTCTTTGCGAGGATCAATGATGAACAGGGCGCTTGGAAGGCCCTTCATGTTCTTGATACCGCCGAGGAATTTCTCAAGACGATCTTTCTCTTTGCGGAGAAGGATAACTTCTTTCTTAGGCAGTACTGCGAAGGTACCGTCTTCTTCCCAAGCTTCAAGCTTCTTCAGGCGGTCAATACGCTTCTGAATCGTCTGGAAGTTAGTCAGGGTACCGCCCAGCCAGCGCTGGTTGATGAAGAACATGCCGGAACGTTCAGCTTCTTCCTTAACGGAATCCTGTGCCTGCTTTTTGGTTCCCACGAACAGGATTGTGCCGTTGTCGCCAGCCACGCTCTTTACAAAGTTGTAAGCTTCCTCTACCTTTTTGACTGTCTTTTGCAGGTCAATAATGTAAATTCCGTTTCTTTCAGTGAAGATATAACGATCCATCTTAGGATTCCAACGACGGGTCTGGTGACCGAAGTGAACCCCAGCTTCGAGAAGCTGTTTCATGGAGATTACTGCCATCTTCACACACCTCCTAGGTTTGGTTTATTGTGTGTCTCCTCCGCCGCGTGTCATCTTTCGGCAAGACTTTCTTCAGAAGAAAGCACCCCTTGTCGAAATCAACCGGCGTGTGTTTTAACACCGTCAATTACTATAACATATTAAAACAGCCTGTGCAACGATTACTGCAAAGTTATTCATTTTGGGCACGATTATTTTTTGACCGTAATCAGCTTGTCAATAATCGAGTTAATGCTCTCGCCCTTGGCGAAGCTGTAGCTGCCGTATTGAATGATTTTGTTGACCTTGCGGCTGTTTGCGGCCTGAAGGAACTTATCCTTGTCCTGAATAACGCCTGCCTCGGCCAGCACATCTGCGGTCTGGGCAAGCGTAATGCCCGTAGGAATCCTTACGGATATCGCTCCGTTCGCAGCACTCTCCGGCGATTCCGGCGCGGCCGGAGCCTTGGCCTCCCCGCCTGCCGGACTGCTCTCCGGCTGCGCCGGGGCGGACGGGCTTCCCGGCGTTGCCGCCGCACTTGGCGCGGCAGCCGCCTTCGGGGTGGCTGCCGGAGCAGGAGTCGCCGAAGGTACCGCAGCCTGCGTCGCTTCAGCGGCAGGCTCCCCATCGACTCCTTGGGCCGGTCCGCCCGGTGCCCCTTCATCCGGCGATGCTGTAGCTTGAGCAGCAGCATCCGCAGGGTCAACCACCGTCAGGTTCAGGCGGGCTGCTTCACGTACAAGCTCCTCCCGGGTCATCGGCGCGGCCCTGCCGGCGATCATCAGCTGGAGCAGCAGAGCCCCGGCGATCAGGCCGGCGCCCAATCCCAGCATGAAGTAGCGGTTCTTCATCATACGGATTCCTCCTGCGCGGCCAGCTGCAGAATCAGCTGCACTTCACCCCGCTGAAGACCGGCAGTTCTGGCGATGGAATCGATGGATTTGCCCTGCTCATGCAGCTCGAACAGCCGCGGATACCGCAGCTTGACCGAGCTGACCGGCTTCGGCTTGGCCGGGGGCGCTTCCGCTGGAGCCTCCGCTTGTTCAGCCGGCGGATTACCGGCTGAGGGGCCTGCCGCCTCTCTTCCGAAGGCAGCCGTCAGCTGAAGCAGGCCCTTCTCTTCGGCAGTGAGCCTGGCATCCAGCAGCAGCAGGCTCTTCTCCAGCCCGGTAACCTGTCCGCGCAGGGCGCTAATCTCTTCCTGCAGGGCGGCTTTGTTCGCCTGCGACTGTGTTTTGATGCTGCCGACAAGCTGAATCAGCTCCGAATTCTCACGCTCAATGTCAGCCATATACAGCTCCAGAGCCTTCTCCGCTTCCTTCAGGCTCTTCTTCTCCTCCGAGTCCTCCCTGCCGGTTCTGGCCGGCAGCCGCAGGGCATAGACCATAGCGGCTGCGCCTGCCAGCACGATGTATACCCATGGTTCCAAATGTCTAATCTCCTTCTGCGTTCAATTCTTGCCAGCCTCTCAAAGACTGAAATCAATACGGTGCCCCTTATAGGGGTGTTCGGCTTCATGGGTATCCTCCGGCTTCTCCTGCTTGCGGGGATAGGCCTGGCTCCCGGGACGGCTTCCCTTCCCGCCGTCCCGCAGCGCCGATTCTGCAGACTCGTCCACCTCGCTGCTGCGCTGCGCAATCTCCTGGGTCTGCTTGACGTTCTGGCCGGCCAGCTGCTGCTGGTCAAGCGCAGGACGCTGCTGCAGGTTATTCTGGACTCTGCCCGCATCATGGGTGCGGGGCAGGGCAATTTGCAGTTCCACCGGCTTCATACTCATACGATCCCTCTTCTTCCGTGATAGATTTCAGAATCAAGGAATGGCAGGCCGCCCTAAGCTGCCTGCCTGATTAGATGTACGGCGTAATGGAGATATCCCCTTCGCTGTATATGAAGGATACCCGCTCAGTAGGGTCCTTGACGAAGCGCGTGTACCTGCCGATCACGATTTTGGAGCCGCCATAGATCGTTTTGATGACGTCCACTCTGGCTCTGCCGGTATCCTCCAGCATCCGTTCAATTTCCAGCACACGCTCTTTAATTCTCTTCTCCTCGCGCAGATGGGATTGCTTCGTTGCATTGAGCTTCACCCGGAGGGCAACCTTATCCGGCGGGAGTTGGCCGTTGTTCGCCAGCTGGCCCAGCAGATACAGCGCTTTGTTCGTCTTATCCTCGTTCTCTAAGAGCTGGCGCAGCTCCTGGCGCAGCTCATTCATCTCGTTTCGCAGCTCAGGAACAACTCCCACCTCAATTGCTGTAGCGGTGGACATCGTATTCCCGATGGTTCGGGCAACTACCCGGTCCCCTGCCTGCACAATCCCTCCGACAATCAGGCCCTTGGAGCCGTTGCAGAGCACATCACGTCCTGCCCGGATATTGGAATGCATAATGCTCTGCGAGACGATGATATCCTCACCTGCAACTACATTGCCGTCCTGGATGAAGGAGACCTTGACGTTCTGTCCGGCGTTTACAAGACCTTTATTGTAGCCGATAATTCCCCCGGTGATCTCGATGGAGCCGCCTGAGATAAGCTCAGCACCCTCCACCCCGCCAACCACCCGGATATCTCCTGCGGATTTGACGGTGAAGCCGGTAAGCACATTGCCGCGAATGACTACCGTACCCACGAAATCAATATTGCCTGTGCTGTAATCCACATCCCCGTTCACCTCATACACCGGGAAAACGTTAATCTTCCCTTTGTCTGTTAGCGTAACCAATCCGTCAATGGCCGCGTACATCGAGGTCTCTTCCTGATCCACCAGCACATTCTTGCCTACCTTGAAGCGGGCATCTTTTCCTGCCCGGCAGGGAATCTCTTCGCCGGTGACCATCTTGCCGGGAACTCCGCTCTCTGCAGGAATCGCCTTGGCAATGAGTTGGCCTTTTCTCACATTATGCAGCCGCACCAGCTCTTTATAATCGACCTTGCCGTCCTCCTTCTCCAGAGGCCTGCGGTCTTCTTCCAAATCCACGGTCAGAATGACACGGCCGTCCTTGCCGTTCACTGCTGGCTCCCCGATGGCGATGGGCACTCTGTTCCAGAAATACTCCTCCGGATTGCTGCTGATCCGCTGGACAATGTCGCGCTGGATGCCGAAACGAATATTGTGACTGTACAGGAAGCTGTCAAGATCTTCGACCGAACAGGAGAAATTCTCATCCTTCTTGATGAATTGAAGGTAAGCAATTCCCTTATCATCCGAGAATGTAATACTCAGGTATTGGCTCAATACATATTGACCGATCAATTCTGCTCCCCCTTGTCACCGTCGCCCGGTTAATCATTTTGCATCAGAAGGTCCCGGTTCTTCTCAAGTGTACCCCTTAGCCGCAAAATCGCTTTGGAATGAAGCTGCGAGATCCGTGAAGGCGATAACGACATCACCTCGGCTATCTCGCTTAAAGATAAATCTTCATAATATAAAAGGGACACTACGGTCCGTTCTTTCACTGTTAATTTCTCGATGCCCTTGGTAAGTGTATCCCGCAGATAGAACTCATTTACTTTACGGTCCGGATTCTTGGCCTTGTCGTCCACCAGAATGGACATGCGCGTCTCGGATTCTTCTTCACGAATAGGATCTTCCAATGAACAGAGCGACATCACCGCAACATCCTGCAGCATGGTCTGAAACTCCGTCTCCGAAATATTCAGATACTGGCTCATTTCCTCGTCACTTACGGACCGCAGATACTTCTGTTCCAGCTGCTGGTAAGCATCCTCAATTTTTTTGGCTTTCTCCCGGACCGATCTCGGAACCCAGTCGCTTTGCCGCAGTGAATCGAGGATAGCCCCTCTTACCCGCCAGGAGGCATAGGTCTGGAATTGAAGCCCCCGCTTGTAGTCGAACTTCTCAATGGCGTCAATCAGCCCCATCACACCGTTGCTGGCCAGATCATCCTTGGACACGTTTTTGGGCAGGCCTACCGCCAGACGGCTGGATACGTAATCAACAATATGAAGATAACTCTCAATCAGCTTTTTTTTGGCTTCAGGATCACCGTGTTCTTTCCATTGCTCCCAGAGCATATCTGTTTCCGACTGAGCTGCTTTGCGCTCGTTCAACGGCTTTCACCCTTCCCAAAGTGTAGTCAGCGGGCCTGATGCGGCGCGGGAAATACGGACCTATGCCGCAGCACTCGCTTATTCTTCTTTCAGGTGACGAACGGCCTTGGCCAATTCTTCAGGATCTTTCATCGAGACCAGCTTTGGAGGCTGTAACGGCTTGAAATCCCCGTGATCCGCGCTCTCCTTGTCCTTCTTGGGGGTCAGCAGATCCTTCAGCTCCTGCTCTTCATCAGGTGTACTGATATCAAGCCTTCCTCCAAGAGCATCCCCCTGACCGGAGGGACCGGACTCGGCATCCTCAGCTGCCGCAGATTTCCCGGTAATAACACTGAGTACCCATCTCAGGAGAAAAGCAAGCACAAACCAGATGATAAATCCGTAAACGCCCCGGATCAGACTGGTTCCCACTGTGTTATGCCCGTTGTTTGCCAGAAAGGTAATGACAAACCCTGCGAGCCCGGCTGCTACATTAAGCAATAGCTTCCTGCTCATGGCTATATTTCCTTCTGGCCTTTTTGAACGCTGCGGATAAAAATCACTCCGGTATTACAGGAGATTTCTATCGTGCGTCCGTAGTTGCCGCCCGTATCCTCAGCGATCAGAGGAATACGAAGCGCGTCAAGAGCAAGCTTGCAGGATTCCACGTTACGAGGCCCGATCCTCATGGTGTCACTCCCGCCCGCAAAGGCGAACATCTGCGAGCCTCCGGCCATCTTGGCCACAATCCGGCTTCTGACCGCCCCCAGCGCAAGCAGGCGCGATAACAGCTCCGGCACAGCAGTATCGGCGAACTTGGCGATATTCAGCTGCCCTTCCCGCGCGATGTCTGACGAAGGCAGCATGACATGAGCCATGCCCGCCAGCTTTTTGCCGGGGTCGAACAGCGTCAGGCCAACGCAGGAGCCAAGACCGGTCGTACGGATAAGACTATCCTGGCCGCCCACATTAAGATCCGCCATGCCTACTTTAATGATGCTTTGCTCTTCAATCATTGTCGAACGGTACTCCCAGGGCCTTGAAGATTTTGGGGAATGATTCCGGATCGGGTATTAGGAAGAATTGCCCTTCAATTTCATTCTGGCCTTCCAGGAAGGTCGTGTCGATCAGCAGCGCGTCATCGCCCATCTGACCGAATTGCAGCAGCCCGTAGCCGAGAATAGCTCCGGCCATATCCATCGCCAGCGCCGGCACCGTAGGGTACATGGACAACGAGGTGAAATCAGCCAGGGAGGACAGGTAGGAGCCGGCCAGAATATTGCCGATCTCGCTGAGCGCCGACAGCTCCATCTCACTCAGCTCGCCGCTGCCGGACACTTCAATTCCGGCAATCCGGCTGAGCAGATTGGTGGCAGCCTCCGGGGCCAGTATGAAGAACAGATTACCGGGAGCTTCGCCTTCCACCCGCAGGAATACCGCATATACGAGTTCTTCCGCACCGCCCACCTTATCGGTAATCTCCTCGAAGCTGAGGAGCTGGACCTTCGGCACCGCCATATCGATCGGTTTATTGAGCAGCTGCGACAGCGCGGTGGCGGCATTGCCGGCCCCAATATTCCCGACCTCCTTGAGCACGTCCATTTTGAAGTCCTTGAAGTTCTTGAATAGCTCCACAGGCTATCCCTCCAGGCCTTCAAGCTGCACGATTTCGCTCTTGTTGAGCACCTCGGACAGGTTGAGCATAATCAGCAGACGGTCATCTCCAATTTTGGCCACCCCGTCCAGATACTTCGCCTTGATGCCGCCCACTACATCCGGCGGAACATCAATGATATCGCGGTTCAGATCAATGACATCGTTGGCGGAATCGACGATGAAGCCGACCTCCATCTCATTGACATTCACAATGATGATCCGGGTCTGGTCGGTATGCTCCGCTTCCTCGATCCCGAACCGGCCGCGCAGATCAATCACCGGAATGACCACTCCGCGCAGATTGATTACCCCTTTGATGAATGAATAAGTCTTCGGTACACGGGTAATCGGCATCATGCGTTCAATCGTCTGGACCTTCTCCACTTCAATGCCGTATTCTTCAGTGCCAAGCTTGAATACGATTACTTTGATATCTTCAGCCATGGAATGAACCTCCCTGTTCTATCCTCATTATTTGATGAAAGCATTCGGATCAATGATAAGCGCTACCTGCCCGTCCCCGAGAATGGTTGCCCCGGAGATGCCCTGCACCTCAGGCAGATACTTGCCGAGGTTCTTGATTACAATTTCGTTCTGTCCGATGAAGTCCTGCACTGCCAGGGCAACTAACCGTTCCCCCTTGCGCACGACGACAATCTCGGTCTCCTCCTCCGTGCTCTCATCGTAGTCCGGAATAGCGAAGATCTTGCTCAGCGATACCAGCGGAATATGACTGCCCCGGAACTCTACCATTCTGTTGCCGTGAATGGTGCGGATCTGGGTTTGCTTCACGATGCCCGTCTCCACGATAGATGAAAGAGGAATGGCATATTTCTCGGAGCCCAGCCGGACCAGCATCGCGGCAATGATCGATAGAGTGAGCGGAAGCTGCACTGAGAAGTTAGTGCCTTTGCCCGGCGTGGAGTAGATCGTGACGTTACCGCCCAGCGAGGAGATTTTGGCTTTGACCACATCCAGGCCGACTCCGCGGCCCGAGACGTCGGAGATGACCTCTGCCGTACTGAAGCCCGGGGCGAATAGGAGCTGATAGGCTTCATCATCCGACATCGAATTAGCCTGCTCCTGGGTAATCGTCCCCTTCTTGACGGCCGAGGCCAGAACCTTCTTCGGATAAATGCCCCTTCCGTCCTCTTCAATCTCAATGAAGACGTGGTTACCGCTATGGAAGGCCCGCAGCTGAACCGTGCCGGTCTCCGGTTTCCCGGCGGCGGTGCGGTCTGCCACCGATTCAATGCCGTGGTCCACCGCATTGCGCAGCAGATGCACCAGCGGATCGCCAATCTCGTCAATTACAGTGCGGTCCATCTCTGTATCGGCGCCGGTGATGATCAGCTCTACCTTTTTGTCGAGCGATTTGGCCAGATCGCGGATCATCCGCGGGAACCGGTTGAATACCGTATCCACCGGCACCATGCGCAGCTTCATGACGATATTCTGCAGATCCCCACTGACCCGGCCCATATGCTCAACCGTCTCGGTAAGGTCGCTGTTCTGGACTTCGGAAGCCAGCTGCTCCAGCCGGACCCGGTCAATCAGCAGCTCGCTGAACAGGTTCATCAGAACATCCAGGCGCTCAATATCGACACGGATGGTCCGGGAAGGCGAAGGCGCTCCGCCCGCTCGGGCCGGAGCCGCCTTGCCGCTGTCTTCCCTTGCGGGCGCAGCGGCGGCGGTCGCAGGGGCTGCTGCCGGAGCCGCAGTCTGCACAGGAGCAGGAGCTTCTGCGGTAGCAGCCACACTGTCCTGCCCCATCTGGCGCAGCGATTCCTGATCAAGAGCCACGGCTGTAACCGCCTCAATCTCCGACAGGTTCAGAATCATCTTCTGAATTTCGCTTGCATCCTTTTGGGTTATGTAATAGAGGGAGAAGCCGGTATCGAATTTCTCCTGCTCGATATCCTGAACCGAAGGGAAGGACTTAACGACCTCTCCGGAGCGCTCCAGAAGATCGAAGACCATGTAGGCGCGCACGGCTTTGAGCTGGCAATCCTTACGGATCGCTACATCCACATACAACACCTGATGTCCTGCCTGCAATGACTGCTCCAGTACGGAATACTGGAATTCGTCCAGGAATACCTGCGCGCCGGAGGCATTGCCGGCGGCTGCCGCAGTGACCTCGGCAGCCGCTCCGCCCGCCGCAGGAACCTCTCCGCGCACAATGGCCTGGAGGGAGGCTACAATTGCCGAGACATCCGCCTTGCCCGTGCCTCCGCCTGTGATATCCTCAACCATTGATTCCAGAGCGTCAATACTTTTGAACAGGGTGTCGAAGATGAAATCCTGCATCCGCAGTTTGTTATTGCGTACCAGATCGAGCACATTCTCCATCTGGTGCGTCAGCGAAGCCAAATCCTCAAAACCCATTGTAGCTGCCATACCCTTCAAGGTATGGGCGGAGCGGAAAATCACCTGGACAATGCTTAAGTCCTCAGGATTTGCTTCCAGTTCCATCATGCTTTCGTTCAGTGACTGCAGATGATCATTTGACTCATCAATAAACATGGATAAATATTGGTTCATGTCCACTAACGAGCACCTCCCCTTCGAGTTCGCTTTTCCATTATTTAACGGCTTGTACCAGCTTTGGAGCAATGTCTTGCAAAGGCAGAATGTATCTCACACACTGTAGCTCCACTGCCGAGCGCGGCATTCCATAGACCACGCAGGTCTCTTCGCTCTCCGCAAAGGTAGAGGTTACACCCGAATCGTAGAGTGCTTTCATCATACGGGCCCCATCGCTGCCCATCCCGGTCATGAGCACGGCGTGACGTTCCAGCGAGGTAAGCTGCAGCACCGATTCAAACAGTGTATCTACAGAAGGACGATGCCCGTTGCGGACCTCTTCCTTGGTAAGCTCGATCGCATATTGGCCGCCGGTTGCCGGAACCACCTTCAGATGATATCCCCCGGGGGCGATATAAGCCGCGCCCTGGCGGAGAATCATGCCGTGCTCCGCTTCGGCCACCTCCAGCGCGCTGAAGGTATTCAGCCGCTGGGCCAGCGATTTGGTGAAGTTAGGCGGCATATGCTGGACAATGACAATCGGGGCCGGAAAATCACCGGGAATCTTCTCCAGGAACGCCTTCAGCGCCCTCGGTCCTCCCGTAGAGCATCCAACCGCAACCAGCTTGCGCAGGTTGCGTGTCCCGCCGCCCAGCCCGGTGGCTGCAGGCGGCTCCATGAAGGCCCCCGCGGCCGTCTCGGCAGCCGCCCGCAGGCCAATCGCCTCGGCGCCGGCAGCCTCCGTGCTCCGGCTGCCGGGCCTGCCGGCCGCCGGCTTCGCTGCCGGCGGCGTAGACACGGGCGGCTTGGCTGCGCGCCCTGGAGCCACCGGGTCCGCACCGCCCTTCTGCGGCTGCGGCTTCGGCGGTTCAGCCGGCGGCGCAAGAGGCGCACGCTTCGGCTTCTCCGCTTCCTTCTGCGGCTCCCGCAGCGGCGCCGCTTCCTTCTTGAACGCTTCGGGCTTCCGGACCACCGGTTCCCTCACCGTTCTCGGAGCCTTAGGCTCCGCTGCCGGAGGCGGCTCCGGCGCCTTCACGCCCGAAGCGCGGGCTGCACGCTGTTCACGCGCCAGCATGGCCTCCTTCATCTGCTCCCGCAGGGATTCCCCCACGGCGATGATATCCTGGGAGTTTGAAATGGATGGCTTTCGGATGAAATCGAAAGCCCCCCACTCCAAGGCCAGGATGGTCTCCTTCATCCCCTCTTCATTAATGCCTGACAGCATGATCACAGGCAGGGGATGCTCGGCCATGATAAGCTTGAGCGCCTCCAGTCCATTCATCTCCGGCATTTCCACATCCATGGTGACGAGATCGGGCCGCAGCTCATTCACCTTCTGAATCGCCTCGCGGCCGTTAGCAGCGGTTGCCGTCACCTGGAAATCCGCATCGTTCTCTATTAAATCGGAAATGATCTTGCGCATAAACGCAGAGTCATCAACCACCAGAACTTTATAAGGCCTCATATCATTTCCACCTCTGTCCCCCAGATTCAGAACAATTATTTGTTTCGTTTCAACCACTTGCTGATAAATCCCCTGATGCCCTGCACTTTAGCGGTTTCTACTGAATCAGCAGCCAGATAGCTCAGCGCAAGCCTGCGCACATCCCTGGCTGCAATACTGTTCGGAAAAGCCACTGAGAATGGAATTTGTCTCTTTACGGCCTGGACAACATGCGGATCACTGCTGATATACCCGAGGACAGGAAGCTCAAGCTGGAGGAAGCGGCTGGCAGCCATGCAGATTTTGTCGCTGGTTGCCCGGGCCTCCCGTTCATCTCCCGCCTGATTGACAATCAGCCTGAACGCCGTCTCCGGATGGGAATGATGAACCACCTTCATTAAGGCGTACGCATCCGTGATCGCTGTAGGCTCCGGGGTGGTCACCACCAGGCAGTCGTCTGCAGAGGTAATGAACTTCATCGTCTCCTTTGAGAGGCCCGCCCCTGTGTCAAACAGGATGTAATCCATCGTATCGGCAATGAGGCCGATCTGTGCGGTAAAGTAATTCAAATCGGTCTCGGAAAGGGTAAACAGCTCATCCATCCCGGAGCCGCCGGCGATAAAAGGCAGGGCCTGCGGCCCGTGCTGGATGATCTGTCCGATATCAGCTTCCCGCTTGAGCAGGTGATACAGGTTATACTTTGCGGATACGCCCATCAGCACATCGATATTGGCCATCCCGATGTCCGCATCGAACAGCAGAACCCGCTTCCCCATTGCTTTCAGTGCAAGCGCAAAGTTAAGGGTGAAATTCGACTTCCCGACTCCCCCCTTACCGCTGCATACGGTAATGATGCGGGCGGAGCTGCCGCTGCCGGAGGCCGGCCGGGCATCCTGGCTGGACACCAGCCGTCTTAACGATTGCGCCTGATCCATCATCCGCCCCCTGTGCCCAGCAGCATCCCGCTAACCTGCTCCGGACTTGCCGTAAGAAGATCGTCAGGAACCGTCTGCCCGTTGGTGATATAGGAGAGCTTGAGCGGGAAATCGTTCAGCACATTGAACAGCGGACCATAGCTCCCCGTCTCATCCAGCTTCGTGAAAATAACCTTATCCAGCGGGTAGCGGCTGAAATGCTCGGCGATCTTCTTCATATCCCGGCTCTTGGAGGTGAGGCTCAGCACCAGGAAGGTCTCGCTGGGCAGCTCCTTGGCCAGCAGGCTCTGCAGCTCCGCGACCAGCAGCTCGTTGCGGTAATTCCGGCCTGCCGTATCCATCAGCACCAGATCACAGCTCTCCAGCCGGAACATGGCCCGCTGGAGATCACCGGGCGACTGGACCACCTCCAGCGGCATATTGAGGATGGAGGCATACGTTCTAAGCTGTTCAACGGCCGAGATACGGTATGTATCCGAGGTGATCAGCCCTACCTTGCGGCCCTGCTTGAACAGCTGCTCCGCCGCCAGCTTGGCAATCGTTGTCGTCTTGCCGACACCCGTCGGCCCGGCGATGTATACGATTCGCGTCTCCGGGGAGATGCCGCCGGCAATCCGGCCGTCGAGGAAGCCGTCAATCTGTTCCTGCAGCGCTTCTCCGAACTGCTCCGGGCTCCAGCCGCTGCCTTCCTCCCGGTAACGCTCCAGCACCTCGCTGATCCATTCATCAACCAGCACAGCATCCGTCTCCTGGTCGATCAGCCGCAGCTTCAGATTCTCCAGCGCACCCGGCAGCTCGGCCGCTCCCGACGAATAGCGCGCAATCCGCTCCATCCACTGCTTCATATCCCGGATCTCGCGGAGGACGTCGCTCTCGCTTGCCGCCTGCACAGGCTGAGCAGCCGAAGGCGCCTCATAGGCCGCCGGCAGCGGCTTCAGGCTCTCGCCTGGAGGAGATTCCGGCTGATGCGGCTGCGGATTCGTCAGCTTGCCTTCGGCCGGGACTTCCGGAAGCTCCGTCTTCACCAGAGGAGGACTCACCGCAACTCCGCCTCCCTGATCAGGGAGTTCAGCCAGTGCAGCGGCTACCTCGGCGTACGAGCTTCCAGCCGCCGCCTCCTTTACCGTGACAGGCTGCGGCGCTGCGGCTGACGCTGCCTTCTGGTAGGCCTGCGGCACAGCGCTTCGCGGCACATGCACCGGCTGTACGGGAGCCCGTTCCGGATCAGCCGCCTTCGGCCCGTTCTCCACAGCGGCAACCACTTCAATCTTCTTCTTCGTGAACATGCCCATGAAACCGCCGACTTTAATCTCTTTGGTGCTCAGGATGACAGCATCGCTTCCCAGCTCGCTGCGGATCGAATGCATGGCGTCAGGCATCGTATCGACCACATAACGCTTCACTCTCATAAGTTCACCACCCCGACGCTTTGAATTTCAATGTTTGGCTCCAGCTCGCTGTACGACAACACCGGTATATCCTGCATGGTCCGTTCAATGACCTGGCGGAGATACATGCGGATCGTAGGGGAGGTCAATACAATCGGCTGCTGGCCGGACTGCAGAAGACGGTTAATCTGCTCCGCCAGCCGCTGGTAGACGGTTTGGGTGGATACCGGATCAAGCGCCAGATAACTGCCTTGCTCCGTCTGCTGCACGCTTTCGGATATTTTTTTCTCCAGGCCCGGACCGACGGTAATGACCCGCAGCGTCTCGCCCGTCTGTGAGAACTGCTGGGTGATCTGCCGCGACAGAGACTGCCGCACATACTCGGTCAGAACATCCGGGTCCTTGGTGTAAGTGCCGTAATCAGCCAGCGTCTCGAAGATGGTCACAAGATCGCGGATCGAGATCTTCTCGCGCAGCAGCTTGCCCAGCACCTTCTGAATATCGCCGACAGCCAGAATAGACGGAATCAGCTCATCCACCAGCACAGGATAATTCTCTCTGAGATTGTCAACCAGCTGCTTCGTCTCCTGGCGTCCGAGTAATTCATGGCCATGCCGCTTAATCAGCTCGGTCAGATGCGTCGCTACAACCGAAGGAGGGTCAACCACCGTATAGCCCGACAATTCGGCACGTTCCTTCACCGATTCATCGATCCAGAGAGCCGGCAGGCCAAAGGATGGTTCGATCGTCTCAATCCCGCTGATCGACTCGTCATCATAACCGGGACTCATGGCAAGATAGTGATTAAGTAATAATTCACCGCCGCCCACGGTATTTCCTTTTATTTTGATGACATATTCATTCGGTTTCAGTTGAATATTGTCGCGGATGCGAATGACCGGCACGACAAGACCCATCTCCAGGGCACATTGCCGTCGAATCATGATGATTCTGTCGAGCAGGTCACCGCCCTGCCCCGTATCCGCCAGCGGTATCAGGCCATACCCGAATTCGAATTCTATCGGGTCTACCGTCAGCAGATTGATTACACTCTCCGGACTGCGCACCTCTTCGATCTGCTTCTCCTCGACCAGCTGTTCATCGGCAATCTGCTGCCGGTTAGCCTTCTGCCCCATGCTGTAAGCCGCATAAGCCATCAGACCTGCCAGCGGCAAGGTGGACATGATTGTAATCGGGGTGAAGAAGCCCAAGAAAGCAATGGTAGCAGCCACGATATAGAGCAGCTTCGGATAAGACAGCAATTGCCCGGTCAAATCCTCAGCCAGGTTGCCCTCCGAAGCCGCCCGGGTGACGATCAGGCCCGCAGCGGTAGAGATCAGCAAGGCCGGAATCTGGCTGACCAGCCCGTCCCCGATCGTAAGCACGGAATAGGTCGACAGCGCTGCCTGAAACGTCATGCCGTGAACCGTCATTCCGATAATGAACCCGCCGATCAGGTTGATGATGAGGATAATAATACTCGCAATAGCATCGCCTTTGACGAATTTGCTCGCACCGTCCATGGCGCCGAAGAAGTCCGCCTCGCGCTCTACATTGCGGCGGCGCTCGCGCGCCTGCTGTTCATTGATCATACCCGCGTTCAGATCCGCATCAATACTCATCTGCTTGCCGGGCATAGCATCCAGGGTGAAGCGTGCACCTACCTCCGCCACGCGCTCCGAGCCCTTAGTGATAACAATGAACTGCACGACCACCAGGATCAGGAAGACGATGAACCCGATGGCAATCTGCCCGCGCGCAATCCAGCTTCCGAAGGTGGCAACCACCTCACCGGCATGCCCTTCGGCAAGGATCAGCTTGGTGGTGGACAGGTTCAGGGCCAGCCGGAACAGCGTGGTGATCAGGAGCAATGAAGGGAATATCGAGAATTGGAGCGGGTCCTTCGTATTCATAGCCACCAATATAATAGTTAGGGCTATCGAAATATTGATAATTAACAGTACATCCAAAAGCCAGACAGGGATAGGCAGAATCATCATCAGCACAATACCGATAATGCCCAGCAGAACTGTTAGGTCTTTAGCTTTCAATGTCCTTTTCCTCCCCCGGCTTATCTCCTCTTGCCTTTAAGCTTGTATACATAGGCCAGCACTTCGGCAACGGCCTGGAACAGATCGGCCGGAACCACATCGCCAATCTCGGCTCTCTGGAATAATGCCCGTGCCAGCGGCTTGTTCTCCATCGTAACAACACCATGCTCCTTGGCCAGCTCCCTGATGCGGAGCGCTACATAATCCTGGCCTTTGGCGATAATCTGCGGAGCCTCCATAGTGGAACCGTCATACTTCAGGGCTACTGCAAAGTGGGTCGGGTTGGTGATGATGACATCAGCCTTGGGGACCTCCTGCATCATCCGCTGCATTGCCATTCTGCGCTGCCGCTCCCTGATCTTGCCTTTAATGATGGGGTCGCCCTCCATCTTTTTGTACTCGTCCTTAATGTCCTGCTTGGACATTTTCAGGCTTTTCTCATGCTCGTATTTCTGGTAGATATAGTCCAGGACAGCCATGATAAAAAGAGCCGCTGCAATCTTGATGCCCAGGCTCATCGTCAGCTTCGCCGCGAACCGGTAGACCCCTTCCGCATCAACATGCGAGAGGGAGGCAAAGCTCTCCTTCTCCCCCCAGAGTGTGCTGTACACCAGATAGGCAATCAGCAGGAGCTTGAAGACCGATTTGAGAAATTCGACAAACGAACGGGTCGAGAAAATATTCTTGAACCCTTTAATCGGGTTAATCTTGCTGAACTTCGGGGTAATCCCTTCGCCTGAAGCCATGAAGCCCACCTGCGCGAAGTTCACTACCAGCGCCAGCAGGAAGGTGATGCCCAGCAGGGGAGCGAGCAGAATCAGAATCTGCAGCCCGTACTGGTTGAACAGCGTGGAGATATTCTCCGGCGTGACCTCCAGCATCATCCGGTGCTGAAACACGTCCGTGTACAGCTTCATAAACCGTTCTTTCATGAACCCGCCAAAAATACTCAGGGACAGCAGCGCCGAGAACAGCACGACCGCACCAGACAGCTCTGCACTTTTGGCAACCTGGCCCTTCTTGCGGGCATCCTGCCGTTTCTTGGGGGTAGCCTTCTCGGTCTTGTCCCCGCCGAACAGCTGAAGATTCAGTTTGTACCGTGGCCGCTTCGCCATGTGATCCCCTCTCCTTACCTCTGCCTAAGGGCTCTTCCCCATGAGGCCAAGCAGGTTGTGCATGGACTCGAACATAATGTCGAAGAGGTTACGGAACAGCGCAGCCATCCCCGGCATCAGAATCAGCAGCAGCGCCAGGCCTATAATAATTTTGAGCGGAACGCCGATGACAAACACATTGTATTGCGGAGCCGTTCTCGCCAGGAAGGCAAGGCCCACATCCGTCAGGAACAGGGCTGCCACCAGCGGGGCCGACATCTGGAAGGCCAGCATGAAGGACTGCGCAAAGGTGCGGACCAGAAATTCCGACAGGCTGCCGTCAATCATGGTGAGGAACAGATTATTGTCCAGCGGCACCCATTTGTAGCTGTAGACGATGGCATCCAGCAGGTAGTGATGACCGTTCATGCTCAGGAACAGCAGCAGCGCAATCATATACTTGAAGTTGCCGATAATCGGCGCGGATGCCCCGGTCATCGGATCGATGACGTTGGCAATTCCGAACCCGATCTGAATATCGATGAACGAGCCTGCCGTCTGAATCGTCATGAACATCAGGTAGGCGACAAAGCCGAGCAGCAGCCCGATCAGCGCCTCCCGCATAATCAGGAGCACATAACTGAGATCCTGCGCAACCGTAACACTCATGCCGCCAGAGCTGAAGATGACCATCGATACAAAAAAAGACAGGCCAATTTTGAATGTTGCCGGCACACTTTGCGAAGAAAAGACAGGAACAACAACAAAAAAGGCGGTAATTCGACAAAAAATCAGCAAAAAAACAGGAAAACTTTGCACCAGGGTCTCTATATTCATCAGCTCAACCGATATACATATAGAGGCTTCCCAGGATTTGGCTGGTGAAATCGACCAGCTTCGTTATGATCCACGGACCAAACAGCAGCAGGGCGAGCAGCACGGCCACGATTTTGGGTACAAACGCCAGGGTCTGCTCCTGAATCTGGGTAGTGGCTTGAAAAATACTGACGATCAGTCCTACCACCAGACCAAGGATCAGCATGGGGGCGCTGGTTTCCAGCACTAAATACACGGCTTGGCCGGCAAGGCCGATAATAAAATCCGGATTCATCCCGTATGCCTCCTCTTAAAGATCAGGTGTTAAAACTCATAAGCAGCGATTTGACTACCAGATACCACCCGTCTACCAGCACGAATAGCATAATTTTGAAAGGCAGCGATATCATAACCGGCGGCAGCATCATCATCCCCATCGCCATCAGGGTGCTCGACACCACAATATCGATAATGAGAAAAGGAATGAAGATCATAAAGCCCATCGTAAAAGCCTTCTTCATCTCACCGATTGCAAATGCCGGCACCATGACGGTTAACGGAATATCGTTGTAGCTGGCCGGCTTGGCCGTAGCCTTGCTTCCGGTATAGTTCATGAACAGCAGCAAGTCCTTGGTGTTGGTCTGCTTGAACATGAATTCCTTAATCGGCTCCTGCGCCTTGTTCAGCGCCTCGCTCTGGGTCAGCGTGCCCTTTATATACGGCTGTAAGGCCGTCTCGTTCACGGTGGCCAGTGTAGGCGACATAATGAACAAGGTCAGGAACAGCGCCAGTCCTACCAGCACCTGGTTCGGAGGCATCTGCTGGGTACCGAGCGAGGTTCTGACGAAGCCCAGCACGATCACAATCCGGGTGAAGCTGGTCATCAGGACCAGGAATGCCGGAGCGATGCTCAGGACCGTTACGAGCAGCAGAATTGAAATGGAGCTTGTCCCTCCGCCTGATCCGCCGCTGCCTCCGACCTCAATATTGATGTTCGGGATCGGATCAGCATGTACCGGATGCAGCAGGAGGACACTGAATACACCAAGCAGCAGTAAAGAAAGAATCAGCTTTTTTTTCATAATTCCCCCGGCTTCTTCAGATCCTCATCCCTTAGCAGCTCCTCCAGCTTCTCTTTGCGCTCAGGGGCCTGCGCCAGCTTGGATTGCAGGGTCTCATAGAAGGACGAAGTCTCGCTAAGTTCAATTTCCTCGGATGGAATCTCACCGCGCAGCTTCGATCTGATCTTGGCGACAAGCGGTGTAATGAAATTCTCCGTTCCCGAAGACTGCTCTTCAAAAGCGGAAATTATCAGCGCCACCTCTGCCGGATCCGAAATCTTATCCATCATAGAGATGTTCTCGCCTACACCTATAAGATACAGGCTGCCGCCCAGCTCGATGATCTGAATCGACTTATTCGGGCCAAGCCCCAGCGCGCCCAGCGTGCGGATGGAACGGCCGCTCATCAGTGTCTGATTGCGGCGTCCCAGGAAACGGATCAGCAGCACGATAAGAACAATAATGATTGCAAGCACAAAGATAACCTTCAAAAGATTCAGCAGGGCACTACTACCGTCTCCGAACGTTTCGGAAGTGGCTAACATACCTTAATTCCTATACACCCAGCGTTTTGTTGATCGCTTCAATAACCCGGTCAGCCTGGAACGGCTTCACGATGAAGTCCTTGGCGCCGGCTTGAATTGCATCAATAACCATAGCCTGCTGACCCATGGCTGAACACATGATGACTTTGGCATTGGCATCTACCTTCTTGATCTCTTTCAGGGCGGCGATTCCGTCCATCTCAGGCATGGTGATATCCATCGTGATCAGATCCGGACGCAGTTCCTTGAATTTCTCAATCGCCTGTGAACCGTCCTGGGCTTCACCCACAACCTCAAACCCGTTCTTCGACAAAATGTCCCGGATCATCATTCTCATAAATGCTGCATCGTCCACGATTAGAATTCGGTTAGCCATTTTTACAAAATCCTCCCTAAGTATGCTTATTGTAATTTCTGTATACGGTCCCACTGGCTGACGATATCGGTAACGCGGACACCAAAGTTTTCGTCGATAACTACGACTTCCCCTTTGGCAATGAGCTTGTTGTTCACTAGGATGTCAACAGGCTCGCCCGCCAGCTTGTCCAGTTCAATAATTGAACCTTGCGACATTTCCAGAATATCTTTGATCTGCTTCTGGGTCCTTCCTAATTCTACGGTTACCTTCAGGGGTATGTCCATCAATAAATTTAAATTATTTTCGTCGATATTGCCGAATGCCCCGGCATTCAGATTAGCGAACTGAACAGGCTGCACATTCACGTTGCGGCCCGGTGCCGGATTCTGCGGCGGAGCCTGCTGATACGGCGTCCCCTGCGGCGGCATTCCGTATGGCGGCATCCCCTGCATTCCATACGCCGGCATCCCTTGCGGAGGGTAATAATATCCGCCTTCCGGCATCCCCGGATAGGGCGGCATTCCCTGTCCCTGCGGCGGATACTGCGGCGGGTATCCCGGTACTTCCGGCGCCGGCATCTGCTGCTGCGCTGTAGGCGGCGCTTGCGGCGGCTCCGGTGCTGCTGCGGCAGGCGGAGGAGTCTGTGCCGGCTTCTCCAGAGGCGCGGCCGCAGCTTCCGGCTCAGGCTGGCTGACATCACCTAGCAGCATGGTCACCATATCCTTGGCGAACTGCACCGGCAGCAGCTGCATGATGGTCGAATCAATCAGATCACCGATCTTCAGCCGGAAGGAAATCTGGATCAGAGTTTCATCATCCGGCAGGCTGCCGACCCCTTCACCGCTGGACATATTCAGAATATCGATGCCGGGCGGAGAGATGTTGACGAACCGGTTAAAGATCGTTGACATTGAGGTAGCAGATGAGCCCATCATCTGGTTCATCGCTTCCTGCACGGCGCTGATATGGATCTCATTGAGCTCCTCATCCTTGGGCTGCCCTTCCCCGCCAAGCATCAGGTCGGCAATGACCTGCGCATCCCTGATCTTGATGACCAGGGAATTGATCCCCTGGAAGCCGTCCACATACTGCACATGAACCGCCACATGAGGTTTCGGGAAGGCCTCCTCGAACTCTCCGCGGGTTATGATCGACACCTTCGGTGTGGTGATATCCACCTTTTTGCCCAAGAGGGTGGACAAGGCGGTCGCCGCACTTCCAAAGGTGATATTGCCGATCTCTCCCAGCGCATCCTGTTCAAACGGCGTTAAGTAATCATCCACGGTCTTCGGTGAAGGAGCCAGGGTGCCTTCCGCAGACTGTCTTAGAAGGGCATCGATCTCCTCCTGGGACAAATAATCTTTACTCGTCAAACTCTTCAACCCCTTCGCTGACAATCTCGTCTATTTGTACAGCCACACGTTCTTTGATCATCCCAGGACTTCCGATGAATTTCAGCTTGTCCCCTACCTTGATCGACAGACCGGAATCCACAGTCTTGTTCAGGGATATCACGTCGCCGACACTGAGTCCGAGAAATTCAGCGATGGATAACCTGGATTCGCCCAGCTCGGCCACAATCGGAAGCTGGGCCCGGTGGACCCTCGCCCGTATCGCTTCAAGCTCTACCTCATCGCGCACCTTCTTCTCGGAGACAAACCACTGGTGTACAGACAGCCTCGACATGATCGGCTCCAGTACAACGTGAGGAATACAGAGGTTGATCATCCCTGTGGTATCCCCGATTTTGGTGCTGAGGGAGATCAGGGCAATCGTCTCATTGGGCGATACAATTTGCATGAACTGCGGATTCGTTTCCAGTGCCTCCATCCGCGGATGGATATCAAGCACCGTTTTCCAGGCCTCCTGCAGGCTTTCAAAGCACCGGCTGAAGATCCGCTCCATGATCGTCGTCTCAATCTCGGTCAGCGCATTAATCTTGGAGGGTGCTGTTCCGAAGCCGCCCAGCAGCCGGTCCAGCATGGCAAAGGCGATATTCGGGTGAACCTCCATGACCATCCGGCCCTCCAGCGGCTCGGCTTCAAAGATGTTCAGAATCGTCATCTTCGGAATGGAGCGGATAAACTCATCATAAGGGAGCTGCTCTACCTGAACGACATTGATCTGCACGAAGGTACGTAATTGGGCCGAAAAGTATGTCGTAAGATAGCGGGCAAAGTTATCATGTATCCGTGTGAGACTGCGGATATGATCCTTGGAGAAGCGCACAGCCCGTTTGAAATCATAAGAGCGGATCTTCTTCTGGGTCTCTTCTTTTTTAAGTTCGTCGGCATCCATCTCTCCGGATGAAAGTGCAGCAAGCAGCGCATCAATTTCGTTTTGTGATAGTACATCAACCAATTCAATCACCCCCCATCAAAGAATCGACCCGCCTGCAGCTACATCGGTGCCAGTATAAATTTAGTGAATTCAATCTGGGTAATCGAACCTTTAGTCAAGTTCTTATTGATCATGTTCGCCAGCTTGCTGTTGAACTGGTCCTTGCCGCCTGCCCCGTTCAGCTCCTCGGGCTTCGTATCGGCAATCGCTTTGATAATCAGCGGTGCAAACTTTATTGTTTTTATCTTCTCGAATTCTTCCTTGGACTTCGCTGAATCCAGTTGAATCGCGATGTCAACTGACAGGATGTAATCGGGATCGGCAGTGTTAGTTTTGATATCTGTGATTTCGGCTGTCAATTCGACGATTTCATCAGCCGAGAGCTTTTTAGCTTCCACGTTCTGGACAGCCTGGTTCGCATCATTCGGATCACTCGGGAAAATCTTGTCCATCAGCAAGAATGCGGCGACTACGATAAGCGTAATGGCCAGCAGTATCGTAATGAGCCACGGCAGCATCTTTTTCATGAAAGCTCCTCCATCGACTGGACTTTAATGGTGGCAGCATGTGTGCCTATGTCCCTGTTATATTCCTTGATCATGTTAATGACTTCATCGGCCTTCTCACGCACAATCAGCCTTTTGCCCGTTACCAGCGTAATGTACGTGTCCGGTGATTCCTCCACCATTTCAACCAACAGGGCATTCAGCCACATGGCCGTCCCGTTCAATCTTGTTACCGAAATCATAACAGGCCTCCTAATAAAAATAGGGGGAGGAGTTCCTCCCCCACGACTGTTCCGACAATCCTGCCGGCGGCAGTATGTCAGGATAAAGCAAGTATTAAGCTAATCTGTGAGCTTAACGCTTCAGGTTAACCACTTCCTGCAGCACTTCGTCAGAGGTGGTAATGATCCGCGAGTTCGCCTGGAAGCCGCGCTGGGTCACAATCATCTCCGTGAATTCGCCGGTCAGGTCAACGTTGGACATCTCCAGCTGGCCAGTAACGATGCTGCCGGTTCCCGCTTCCGCGTTGCCGGCAGTGGTCGGCTCCAGCGCACCCTCCGCATTAGCGTTGAGTGTCACCCGGTACAGATTACCGCCAATCTTCTCCAGACCCGACGGATTACTCACCTTGCCGATCCCAATCTGTACACCGTTCTCCGTAGTACCATCAGCCATCGTCTGCACAATCGTACCGTTGCTGGAGATGGAGAATGCCGTAACATCTTCACCAATCTGAATGGGTCCGCCTCCGGCGTCAACGACAGCTAAGCCATCCGATGTAATCAGATTGCGGTTGGCGTCCACATGGAAATCTCCGGCACGGGTCAGGAACGGAACCTCCTGGTCAGCCGAGAGCTTCACCAGAAAGAACCCGTCTCCATCGATCCGCAGATCTGTAGGGTTATTCGTTGTCATCGCACTACCAGCTGTGTGCATAGTGTCAACGGAACCGATCGATACCCCGAGACCGATTTGTTTGGCATTGATTCCGCCTTGTCCCTCTTCCCCAGGTGCTGTAACCCCGGATACGGTCTGGCTCATAATATCCTTGAACATGACGCGCCCCGATTTGAAGCCGATGGTATTGACATTAGCGATATTGTTACCGATAACATCCAGCTTCGTCTGGAAACCGCGCATACCTGAAACCCCTGAATACATCGATCTTAACATGAATTATCGTCCTCCCGGATATAGAGTCTTCAGACTCTTAAGAATTGGATTGTTGAAGCTATGGGCGCAGCCGCGTCAGTCGGTCGGCGGCCGCTGCCGGCTCTCCAGTTCGGACCAGCCGGTTCAAGATATAATTACTGCACTGTCAATCTGCGTGAAGACATTGTCTTTCATCGACTGGCCGTCCATGGCTGTGACCACGGTCCGGTTGGCGACACTTACGATTAACGCCATGTCCTTCATGAGGATCAGCGACTCTTTGCTGCCCTTGGCGGCTGCCTTATCTACAGCTGAGGAGATCTGATCCAGCTGGCGGCTGCCAAGCTCGATTCCCCGCTGTTCCAGACGTCTCGCTGCATGATTGCTGAATTTCAGCAAATTCTTCTGCAGCACACTCTCGAAGGAAGCCTCGGAGCTTGCCGCATTCTTAACGGATGACGGACGCTGCAGGGCAGAAGGATGAACCGTTCCGGGGTACAGCTGCCCGATAGTTATGCGGTCACTCATGCCGTCTCCCCGCTCTCCCCGCCGCCTGATGAAGAGTCACTGCCTGCTTCTGCTTCACTAACGGCATTCTGGATTTCCGTGACATCCGTTAACGCAATGCGCTCCTTGCCTACAACCGCGTATTGGACACCGCTGCTGACAACAATGGATTCTACATTGCCGGATTTCGGCAATTTCGTCTCGGCATCCGTCCAGGTGATCTGCTTGCCGATCAGACCGGAGACCGAGCCCAGCGACTGATTCATCGCCGTAAGCTGGGTTGAAATATTCATAAGCTGCTCAACCGATGAGAACTGGGCCATCTGGGCGATGAATTCCTTGTCCTCCATCGGCTGCATCGGGTCCTGATTCTGCAGCTGAGTCATTAGAATCTTCAGGAACTGATCCTTGCCGAGTGTAGAACTGCCGGTGGCCTTGGGCTTATTATCGACTACATAATTCCATTGATCACTCGTTGATACGGGGGGTGTTGTTGCCATGCTTTTCTCACCTCACTTGTCTGTTCACTTGTTCCCTATGCTTTGGCTGAGAAGCCGCCGTCCTGTGCAAGCTCCTGCTGAGCCGAGACCCAATCCTTCCATTCTCCACCCAGCTCCGCAGCCAATACTGCATCTCCGGATTCTTCCTGACGTTCCCTTGATCTTCTGCCCTGCTGCTGGCTGCCTGCCCCTGCCTGCTGGCCTTGTTGTCCGGTCCACTGTGACTGCGGGGAAGAGCTGTTCTGCGATACTTCCAGCCGTTCTACCTGAAGCCCCTGGGATTGCAGCGCCAGGCGAAGCTGGTTCATCTGCTGCTCCAGCATATCCTTGGTTCCGGCGTGCTGGGTCAGGAATTGCGCAACCAGATTACCGTTATGCATCGATATCTTCACATCCACCTGCCCCAGATTCTCAGGGAACAAGGTAATGGTAGCTTCAGCCACTCCGCCTTTGCGGACGATCTCCAGCTTGCCGCCGATGAACGAATTCATCTCCCGGGCGAATTGGTGGACCGGCACAGGCGCGGCTTCTGACTTGAGCGGTGCTGTAATTCCGTGCCGCAGGGATAATTGGCCCGCCGTTACAACCTCCGGCTCCTTAGTTGCCCCTTCGCCAGCGGGCATAGGATCTTCTGCAAGCACGGTCTCCTTCAATGCGGCAGGCACTAACGCGGCAACAGGAGTGGAATCCTCAGGTGCAGTTACCGCTGCGGAATTGCCAGCTGCAGCCGCTGCCTCCAGCATGGAACGAGTGCTCGCTGAAGCCCCCAATAGCCTGCGGACATCCGCTGCCAAATCTGCCTTGCTATACATTTCCGCCTTAGGCTCGCTTCCCGTTGCCTGTTTAAGTGGCACCGCTGGAGCATCAACAACTGCTGGAGCCTTGTTAGCCATGGACTTGTGATTAACAGGTGCACTCTCCGCCATAATAGCCGAGAATTGATTCAGAAGCGCCGCTCCTTTGACAGCTGTCTCCTGATCTTCGCTGACCGCTGCCGTCTGAACCAGCTGTACCAGGCTGTTCAGTTCATCCTGAACGGCAAAACGCAGGGTTTCCGGGTTGCTGGCAAGCGGGGATAAAGTAACGGCTGTCTCCGACGCAGCTTCAGCTCCATTCTGCTGCACCGTAGCAGTGTTGCTGTTGAGGAGGGCCGGTACCTGAAGCAGCCAGCCCTGAAGCGCTGCAAGCAAGCCCGGGTCAGCCTCCAGACTGCTGTCCAGCTTCTCCAGATCCTGCTTAATGCCTTCCAGCAGGGGGGCTGTCTGCGTATCCGCATTTCCTGCATCCTCTGCTTTGGTCTGCACGGCACTCAGAAGCCCCTGCAGCAAAGCGGCCAGATTAGCAGCAGCAGGAGCCGTCGTTGCCGGAGCAGCTGCGGGCGTGCCGCCCATGCTCTGAACCAGCGTCTGGGCAAAAGGCGCTGCAGAACTGGAAGCCGCTGTGCTTGTTACATTGGCTCCGCTTGCTCCGCCTGTAATAGACGTTGCCGCGCCACCGCCCGCCCCATTACCTGCTGTGAGGGTTTGTGCGATTAGACTCATTGATTTCACCTCCCTTCAAGCGTTTTATTTACCGCCCATCAGACGGTTTAGTATTTGGGCTGCCTGCTTGCTGTCCTTCTTGGTCATCTCTCCCAGAATCGAGGAGCGGACCGTGTCACCTACTGTATTAAGGATAGTAATCACCTTATCCGGGCTGACGCTGTACATGGAGCCGAGCAAGACGGCCGCATCGGCAGCCGGCATCGCCGTGAAGGTCTGACTGAGCTTCTCCTGGTCCAGATTGGCTGAGGTCTTCGCGGGAGCCTCAGCCCCTGTCTCCTGCTTAATTCTGGATTGAAGGGCTGCAATAGCCATATCGGTTGAATTGGTTGTTTCCTTTAGCAGAACCGACACATCCGCCGCTTTTTTAGGGTCCATCTTTTCGAGAATCGCCGTTTTGCTGGCATTGCTCATATTGCTGAAGATCTGCACCATCTCTTCCGTAGTCAGATTCTCCATAATCGGGGCTGCCTTGGAGGCCTTCATTCCGCCATACAGCTTGGCCAGATCCTTCACATTCTTTAGATAAGGATCTTCCTCTTCAGGAGTGGCGGCGGCAGCCTCAGCGGCCTCTGCCTTTAGGCTGTCAATCTGCTGCTGGAGCGCTGCGGACTTATCCGCCTCGGCTGTTCTGGCGTCTTCGGCCTGCTTCAGCTTCTCGGCCTGCTCGGCCAGCTGCGATTTAAGCTCCTTAATCGTGCTCTCCGAGCTGGCAGCCTGCTCCTTGCTTTCCTTTTGCGGATCTTCGCCGGCCTCATCTGCGGCTGCAGGGTCCGGCACCGGATCAGGAACCCACTTCTCTACAATAGGAATCTTGCCCGCAATCTCCAACACGTTATTGCGGATATCCATATTAAATAGAGTCAGCAACACTCCAAGCAGCACAAGCGTGAAGATGATCGGAATCATCAAGAATAAGAAACGCTCTAACTTGCCTGCCGACCCTTCATCTTCAAATTCCATTTCATGATTTGCCACTGGCGGAAGCCTCCCGGGTTAGAGGGATTTCATCGCGAAGCGGACGGTAGCCATCTCATCCAGTTCGTTTTGTTCCCGTAAACTCATATTCTGCAGAAATGCCGTCTGTGCCTTGTCTTTGGCCATAAGCCATACCTTCTCATCCAGCACCTTGGTGCTCAGATGGTTCTGTTTGCTCTGAACCTCCATATGCGCCCGGCTGATATCGGACTGCTTGCGGGCAATGCATCTGTCCAGGTAATCCGCATAATCCTGCATCTCGCGGAGCTTGGCCAGCGGTGTCTTCTGCTGGGCTGCACTTTGCAGAGAGGACATCAGCGCGCTGCGCTGGCTCATTAATTCATCAAGGCTTTTCTCCTGTGCCTGCAGTTCTCCGAGCGCGCTTGAGAGCATCCACTCTGCCTGTGTCTTTTCGTTACCCTTCAAGTCCACCACTTTTTGAAAAGTATAATGGAACCGCATGATCATTCACTCCTCGAGAACTGTGAAATTAAAGACTGCTGGACTTCACTAAGGGTAACCTTCTCATTCACCTTCTGCCGGGTGAATTGCCAAATACTGTCGATATAATGAATGGACTCATCGATTTGGGCATTGGAGCCCCGCTGATAGGCTCCGATATTAATCAGATCCTCGGAGTCCTTGTACACGGCCATCAGACGCTTCACATTCTCTGCCGCGGCAATCTGCTCCTCCGGGGCGATATCCTTCATCACCCGGCTGATGCTTGCCAGCACATCAATGGCCGGGAAGTGCCCTTTGTTGGCAATGCTCCGGTTCAGGACAATATGCCCGTCCAGGATGCCGCGCACCGCATCGGCGATCGGCTCATTCATGTCGTCACCGTCCACCAGTACGGTATAGAAAGCGGTAATTGAGCCTGTAGGCCCCGTCCCTGCCCGCTCCAGCAGCTTGGGCAGGCTGGCGAACACGGAGGGCGTATACCCTCTCATCGCCGGAGGCTCACCTACAGCCAGTCCTACCTCACGCTGGGCCATCGCATAGCGGGTAACCGAGTCCATCATCAGCATGACATTCAGACCGCGGTCACGGAAGTATTCTGCGATGGTAGTCGCAATGAGCGCCCCTTTGATGCGGATCAGCGCCGGCTGGTCCGAGGTGGCTACGATGACTACGGAACGCTGCAGGCCCTCCGGCCCCAGGTCGCGCTCAATGAAATCCAGCACCTCTCTGCCCCGCTCGCCGATCAGGGCAATCACATTCACATCCGCTGACGTATTGCGGGCAATCATCCCCATCAGAGTGCTCTTGCCGACGCCAGAGCCGGCAAAGATACCTACGCGCTGGCCTTTGCCGATGGTCAGCAGCCCGTCAATCGCCCGGACGCCGATGCTGATCGGCTCGGCCACCCGCGGGCGGTTTAGCGGGTTGGCCGGAATATTAAACGTCGAGCTGTGCGGCATTCTGGCCGGAATCAGTGAGCCGTCGAGCGGCTGTCCGAGACCGTCCAGAACCTTGCCCAGCAGCTCCGAGCCGACTTGGACGCTCAGCGGCTTGCCGGTGCCAACCACATCACAACCGGGGCCGATGGCCTGCAGTTCCCCCAGCGGCATGAGCAGCACCTTGTTGTCGCGGAATCCGACCACCTCAGCCTGGAGCGGCTTCGTGCCTTTGGCCGGATAGATGTAACACACATCCCCGATGCTGGCATCCGGTCCTTCCGACTCGACCATCAGCCCGATCACCTGGGTAACCTTGCCGTTGATGCGGACCGGATCGAAGTTACGCAGCTGTTCTTTATATTTGCCGGTGTCAAGCATCGCTGTCCCCATTTCTCTGCTCATCCGAGTCCAATGCGATGCGCAGCAGCTCCTTCTTGATCTCGGCAAGCTGCGTATCGACGCGTGCGTCAATGCTGCCGAAGGAAGAGCGGATGACACAGCCCTGGTCCTTCACCGTGGAGTCCGGGAGAATCTGCAGCTCCGCCTGCGAGTCCACAGCGAGCGAGAGCTCTTCCCTGGCTGCGTTGACGAAGGCGAACTGGGCAGGAGAGACGCAGAGCGAGATCAGCCCCTGCTCGCGCTTGCGGGCCAGATTCTTACGGATCAGGTCCATGGCGAACTGCGGTTCCACTGTAAGCTGCTTGTCCACAATCTTCTCGGCAATGCTGCAGCTCATCTCCACCAGAAACGGCTCAGCCTCCTGAATAATGACATCCCTTGCCCGGTACGCCTCCTGAAGCACGCTCTGTGCCTCCTCCATCATCTCGGCCATGCGCCGGGACATCTCCAGCTCGGCCTGAGCCAGACCTTCCTGATACCCCTGCTGATAGCCTTCGGCCTTCACCGCTTCGATCAGCAGCTCGTCCTGCTCCCTGCGCTGCCGCCACCATTCTTCAGCTTCCGTCCGTGCTGATTCGATAATATTCTCGGCTTCCTGGGAGGCGCTGCGGACCTGGTCTTCAGCGAACTCCTGAGCGTCCTTCAGCATCTGCTTCCGGGCCTGCTCCGCCGCTTCTCCGGCCGGGTCCGCCTCGCGGCTATCCCCGGCAGCCTCATCCTGAGCAGGCTCTTCAGCAAGTCCTGCATGATGTCTGGCCTGCTCCAGCCGCTTCAGCACATCAACAGGAATATATTGAGAATGTTTGATCAGCTTAGACAATAATGTCATCTCCTCCGCCACGGGCGATGATAATTTCGCCGGATTCCTCAAGTCTGCGGATCGTGCCTACGATGCGGGTCTGCGCTTCTTCCACATCACGCAGCCGTACCGGACCCATATATTCCATTTCCTCGCGGAAGGTCTCGGCCATACGCTTGGACATGTTGCGGAAGATAACGTCCCGCACCTCTTCGCTGGCGACCTTGAGCGCCAGCTGCAGATCGGCATTGTCGATATCCTTGATAATCCGCTGGATGGACCGGTTGTCCACATTGACGATATCCTCGAAGACGAACATCCGCTTCTTGATCTCTTCCGCCAGCTCCGGGTCCTGAATTTCCAGGGAATCCAGAATGGTACGCTCTGTACCGCGGTCGACACCGTTCAGAATCTGGACAATCGATTCGATACCGCCTGCATTCGTATAGTCCTGGGTAACGGTTGCCGACAGCTTCTGCTCCAGCACACGTTCGATCTGAGTCACAACCTCCGGAGACGTGCTGTCCATAATCGCAATTCTCCGGGCAACCTCGGCCTGCTTCTCCTGAGGCAGGGAAGACAGGATAGAGGCGGCCTGTTCAAATTGCAGGTATGAGAGTACAAGGGCAATTGTCTGGACATTCTCGTTCTGGATGAAGTTGAGAATCTGATTCGGGTCCGCCTTGCGGGCGAAGTCGAACGGTCTTACCTGGAGTGTCGCCGTGAGCCGGTTGATGACCTCAAGCGCCTTGGCGGAGCCAAGCGCCTTCTCCAGAATCTCCTTGGCATAGTTGATACCGCCTTGCGAGATATACTCCTGGGCGAGACAGATCTGATGGAATTCAGACATGATCAGCTCCTTCTCACTGCTGTCCACCTTGCGGACATTAGCGATTTCCAGGGTGAGCTGTTCGATTTCCTCGTCTCTCAAATGCTTGAATATTTGCGCCGAAACTTCCGGCCCTAATGTGATTAGCAGGATTGCCGCTTTTTGCCGGCCGCTGAGTCCCTGCTGGCTAGCCTTTGCCATTCCTTCACCTCTGTTCTTCAGCAAGCCATGTACGCAGCAGGTTTACGAATTCATCCGGCTTCTTCTTCGCCAGACTTTCCAGCTGCTTGCGGACCTGACTCTCGTTCGTCACGCTGTCCATATTAATAGACGGAAACTCGGTTGGAACCTGCAGCGGAATATCTTCCTCTACCTCTTCCTCCTGCTTGTTCTTGCGGCTGCGGTAGATCAGATAACCGCCGCCTGCACCGACGAGCAGCGCGGCTGCGCCAATCGCCCAGAGCATCCAGTTGGCAAGTCCTCCCGAAGCGGTATCCGCAGCGGTACTGCCAAATTGTTGGGACAATACCGAAACTTTTTTGGTAAGATCGGCGTCTGTATAAGTGACACCCGAATCCGCCAGTGAAGCGCGGACGATGTTGACCAGAATATTTCTGATTGCTCCCGTGGTCGCATCATCCAGAGCATTTTGCCCTGCAGGTGGTTCAACCGCAACATTAATGGTTAAATCTTTTACAGTATATGGGCTGGCAATAATATCCTTAGTGATTCTGCTGACTTCATAATTTCTGGTCTCCGATGTTTCCTCAGAAGAAGAATCACCCGTGCTCGCCCCCGCCGGATAACCTGCAACATCTTCAGAGCCTGTACCTGCCACTCCACCGGATGTGTTCCCTTTACCTGAGTACGTATTGCTGATGATCTGGGAGCTGATCTCGATCCCTTTCATATTCTCAGCGTCTACAGGAACTACGAGGTCTTCCTTCCTGTTCTCTTTATCGAAGTTCAGCTTGGAGAATACCAGAACATCGACTTTATCGGGACCGGTGAGTGTACTGAGGAACTGCTTAACATCCCGTTTGACATCTTCCTCAAATTTCTTCTGCAGCGCGAAGTTCTCTTCAACCTGGCTGGAGACACCGCTCTGACCGCCTCTGGCTGTCGGCCGCAGCTCCACCTCATTATTGGTGATGGTAATGTTGTCGATTGGAAGATTGGGAACAGCCGTCTTCACCAGATTGAAGTATCCGTCAATATTCTCCTGCGACGGTCTGAATCCGGGATCGAAGCTTAGCACAACGGAAGCCTGAGCCTTCTCCTGATCCTCCTGCGCGGCGAACACAGTCTCCTTGGGCAGGGTGACGAGCACCTTGGCGTCCTTAATTCCCTGCATTCTCCGCATGAGCTGTTCCACTTCACCGTTCAGGGCATTGTTGTACTTCACATTGAATTCACTGTCTGTAGTGCCGATCATCGAAGAGGATTCATTGAACACCTTGTAGCCGATGGACCCCTGCTGGACAATCCCCTGCGAGCCGACAGCAATCTTAATGCGCGCAGCATCTGTGCTTGGTACGGATATGCTCTTGCCATCAGGGCTAAGACGGTAAGACACCCCGGATGAATCCAGATAATTCATAACTCCTGCAGAATCCGTGCTGTCCAGATCCTTGAAGGCCACTTCATATTCAACCTTCGTTAACTGCATGGTTGCTACTACGATTACTATTATGATGATAAACAGCGTGGAGAAAAATAATATTTTCTGTTTACCGCTGAATCTGTTCCAATACTGGGTCACCTTCTCCCGGTACTGGGCCAATCTTTCATTCACAGTGTCACCCCATCCGAAACGTAGCTAGGATTATTTAGATTTGCGTTCTCATAATTTCCTGATAGGCTTCTATCACTTTGTTCCGGACTTGTGTAGTCAGCTGCAAACTCAGCAATGCCTGCTGGGACGATATCATCGCTTCGTCAATGTTGACCTCGCCCAGTACAAATTTGTTGCTCATGTCTTTAGCCTGCTGTTCCTGGGCGGCCACCTGATTAAGGGCATCCTCCAGATAGGAGCCGAAGCTCTGCCCTGATTGCTGAACGGCTGAGGAGTTGGCGGCTGCGGGCTTCATTGCGAGCGGCTGCACGGCCTGGCTCCCGATTAATACATTCTGTATCACTTTTTCTCCCCCTAGTTCATCAATTCAACTTACCGTCCGATCTCAAGCGCCTTGACCACCATCGATTTGGAGGCGTTCAGCATCGTAACATTCGCTTCATAAGAACGCGAGGCAGACAGCATGTCCACCATTTCCTTGGTGATATCCACATTCGGCATGTACACATAACCGTTGACATCCGCATCGGGATGGCTGGGGTTGTACACCGGCTTCAGCGGCGAAGTATCGTCGATAATTTCCTTAACCTTGACCCCTTCGCTGCCCCCGCCCATTCGCGATTGGAGGATATTAGAGAAGCTGTCTCCCTGGCCGGTCTCCAGTACTGCAAGCTTGCGGCGGTAAGGAACGGCCTTGCCGTCCACTACAGAGGCTCTAGTAGTCTCCGCGTTTGCGATATTGGACGAGATGATATCCATCCGCAGGCGCTGGGCGGTTAAGGCCGAGGCACTGATTCCAAAGCTGCTGCCAAAATTCATCGCTCATTATCCTCCCTGCACCACTGTACGCATCATTGTGATCTGGCTGTTCAGCTGCTCTATATAAGAGTTGTACCTCAGCTGGTTCTCGGCGCTCAGCGCCTGTTCACGGTCCATATCCACATTATTTCCATTGTTATTCATCGAAGTAGTCTCATCTGTGCTGACAACAGCAGCCGGCATACCGGTCACCGTCCCAAACTGGAAATGACGGGAATCTGATACTTTAGCGCTCAGCGTCGGCTTGAGTCCAAGCTCCTGTTGTCTCAGGATACTCTCAAAGCTTACATCAGAACGTTTAAAATTTGGTGTATCAGCATTTGCTACATTATTAGCGAGAACACTTTGTCGTTTGGTGGCGGCTTCTAGGCCCCCCTGTAATCTTTGAAAGCTGACACTGTTAAGCAAACCCATGGTAATCCCCCTTCCAAACCTATCATAATGAAAAGAATTCCACAACTTCGACCAAAATCCTGCTCTTATTCGACAAATAAAGCCATTTTTTTCATTGAATCGTCGCTTAAAAGTCGAATCATGTCGATGAATGCATCTTATGTCAATCTCACATACATTGATTCTCTTAGAATTTGTATATTATTACAATAAGAAATAAGCCCTATCTTTTCAGAAAAGAGAGGGCTTAAAGCATGTTTTTACAATTTTCTTCCTTTTAAGTTACATATTCTTCTAAAAAATAGCGTAATTTAACTTTTCACGCATGATTTTAGGATCAAATTCGGATAGTTGTAATTCTTATTACCCAGATTTGTTGTTTTGAAGTCTGTCACATTAAAGGATATATTGGCTTAAATCGCGATCCTGGGCGATTCCTGCCAGTTTTTCGCGAACATACTCGGGGGTAATGACCATAGTATCCAAAGTCAGCTCAGGCGCTTCAAACGAAAGATCCTCCAGCAGCTTCTCCAGGATGGTGTGCAGACGCCGCGCTCCGATATTCTCCATATTCTGGTTCACAGAAGCGGCGATTTTGGCAATTTCCTGAATAGCCTCCTTCTGAAACTGGATTTCAATGTTCTCCGTCTGCAGCAGATGCACATATTGTTTCGTTAATGCGTTCTCCGGCTCAGTCAGAATAGATACAAAGTCCTCAAGTGTCAGACTGCTCAGCTCTACACGAATCGGGAAGCGCCCCTGCAGCTCAGGAATCAGATCCGAAGGCTTGGCAATATGAAAAGCCCCTGCGGCGATGAACAGGATATAGTCTGTCTTCACAGGACCGTATTTGGTCATTACCGTCGAGCCTTCCACGATAGGCAGAATATCGCGCTGTACCCCCTCGCGGGATACATCCGGGCCGGAGCCTTTGCCCTGGCTGGCTACCTTATCAATCTCATCGATAAAAATAATCCCGGACTGCTCCGCACGCGCAACGGATTCCTGGATCATATCGTCTGTATCGATCAGTTTGGCCGCTTCATCCTGAATCAGCACCTTGCGGGCCTCCCGGATCGGCAGCTTGCGCTTCTTCGTCCGCTTCGGCAGCAGGCTGCCGAACATCTCCTGCATATTCATACCTATCTGGTCGTTGCCCTGTCCCGCGAACATATCCATCATCGAAGGCGTGGTATCCTCCACATCAATCTCAATGATGTCATCCTCCAGCTGGCCGGCCAGCAGCTTGAACTTAATGCCCCTGCGGCGCTCGCTCAGGCTTCCGTCCTCCGCCTCTTCCTTGGTATCCTCCGCGCTGCCGCTGTTCCCGCCAAAAATCATCTCGAACGGGTTCCGCTGTGACTTGCCCTTCGATGACGAAGGCGCCAGAATCGCGACGATACGGTCATTGGCCAGCTCTTCCGCACGGTCCTTCACCTTCTCGGTGCGCTCCAGCTTCACCATACGGATAGAGGTCTCCACCAGATCGCGGACCATCGACTCGACATCACGGCCCACATAACCGACTTCGGTAAACTTGGTAGCTTCTATCTTGATGAACGGCGCATTGACAAGCTTGGCCAGACGCCGGGCAATTTCCGTTTTGCCGACACCGGTCGGTCCGATCATCAGAATGTTTTTGGGCACCACCTCATCGCGCAGCTCTTCGGACAACAGACTGCGCCGGTAGCGGTTGCGCAGCGCCACAGCTACGGATTTCTTGGCCTGTCTCTGGCCTACAATATACTTGTCAAGCTCTGTTACAATCTGGCGGGGTGTAAGCGACTGATTCGCCATTCGGAGTTCCTCCCTTTTTGTGTGGCACCGTGCCTATAATTGTTCGACAATGATATTGGAATTGGTATATACACAGATCTCGGAAGCAATCTGCAGCGCTTCTCTGGCAATCTCGTCGGCGCCCAGATGAGCGGCATGACGTTTGAGCGCCCGCCCGGAGGCGAGCGCAAAGTTCCCGCCGGAGCCGATCGCCAGCACATCGTCATCCGGTTCAATGATCTCGCCGTTGCCGGAGATCAGCAGCATCCCTTCCTTATCCATTACAATCATAAGGGCCTCCAGCTTGCGCAGGATGCGGTCCTGGCGCCAATCCTTGGCCAGCTCCACCGCAGCCCTCTGCAGGTTGCCGTGATGCTCCTCCAGCTTGCCCTCGAACTTCTCGAACAGTGTGATCGCATCGGATACGGAACCCGCAAAACCTGCAATCACCTGCCCTCTGTACAGGCGGCGGACTTTTTTGGCCGTCGTCTTCATAATGACGCTCTCTCCGAATGTAACCTGGCCGTCCCCGGCAATCGCCGCATGGCCGTTATGTCTTACCGCACAAATTGTAGTCGCATGAAAGCTGGGTAACATAATAGGCACCCTCCTGAAATGTTATGATCGAACTTCTGAATTTATTGCGCCGGAGCATCCGCTTCGGCATGCTCTGCTTCCGCCGCCTCAGGCTCCTTATACGTCAGCCCGCGGGATGCCGCATATGCGGCGAGGCTGTCCAGCGCCCGGTAGGCGAGACGTTCATTCTTCTCCTTCTTGCTCTTGAACCGCGTGTCCAGCTTCGGCAGCAGGCCGAAGTTGGCATTCATCGGCTGGAAGTGCTCGGGATCGGCTGAGGTAATGTAAGCAGGCATGCTGCCAAGAACGGTATCCTCCGGGAAAATCAGGCTCTCCTCGCCAAGCGCAGCCCGCGCTGCATTCATGCCGGCAATCATGCCGGAAGCCGCCGACTCCACGTACCCTTCCACACCGGTCATTTGTCCGGCGAAGAACAGGCGCTCACGGCCCTTCATCTGATAAGTAGGATGCAGCAGCTTGGGGGAGTTGATAAAGGTATTGCGGTGCATGACGCCGTAGCGCACATATTCGGCATTCTCCAGGCCCGGAATCAGCGAGAAGACCCGTTTCTGCTCGCCCCACTTCAGATGGGTCTGGAAGCCAACCAGATTATACAGCGTTCCCGCAGCGTTGTCCTGGCGGAGTTGCACAACCGCGTAAGGCAGCTTGCCGGTGTGCGGATTCATCAGACCTACGGGCTTCATAGGGCCGAATAAGGCCGTCTGCTTGCCGCGTCTCATCATAATCTCGATTGGCATACAGCCCTCGAAGTAAATCTCTTTCTCGAAATCTTTGAGCGCAGCAGTCTCCGCCGAGATTAGGGCATCATAGAAAGTATTGAATTCTTCTTCCGTCATCGGGCAATTCAGGTAGGCAGCTTCGCCTTTATCGTAGCGGGAGGCCAGATAGACCTTGCTCATATCAATGCTGTCCTTCTCCACAATCGGGGCGGCGGCATCGTAGAAATAGAAGTATTCCTCGCCAAGCAGCTCCTTGATCTCAGAGGACAGCGCCGGGGAGGTCAGCGGGCCTGTGGCAATGACAACGATCCCTTCCTCCGGTATATGTGTAAGCTCTTCGTTTATGACCTCAACCAGCGGGTGATTATGCAGCACGGATGTAATCTCACCGGAGAAGCCGTCGCGGTCTACCGCAAGCGCACCGCCTGCCGGAACCGCATGTTTGTCGGCAGCGCCCAGCACAAGCGAGTCCAGGCGCCGCATTTCTTCCTTAAGTACACCCACCGCATTGCCCAGCCCGTTAGCCCGCAGCGAGTTGCTGCAGACCAGCTCGGCGAACTGGTCCGTATGATGCGCCGGTGTCTTCACGGCCGGGCGCATCTCATATAATCTTACCGGCACTCCGCGAGAGGCGATTTGCCAGGCGGCCTCGCTCCCGGCAAGGCCTGCTCCGATGACGGTTACCTTCTTGATTTCAGTCAATTTCCGTTCCTCCTGTGAACCTATTATTCTGCCAATTCTTCGTTGTCCAGCACTTCCTCTGTATGATCACACGAGGTGCACTGCAGCTTCGTACCCTGCTTATTGCGCTTCTCTATCATCCAGGCGCCGCACACCGGACACGGCTTCGCGGACGGTCTGTCCCAGGACACGAAATCGCAGCCCGGATACTGGTCACAGCCGTAGAAGACACGCCCCTTCTTGCTGCGCCGCTCTACAACCTTGCCTTCATGGCATTTCGGACAGCTGACCCCGATATCCTTCACAATCGGCTTCGTATTGCGGCACTCCGGGAATCCCGAGCAGGCAAGAAATTTACCGAACCGGCCCAGCTTGTAGACCATCGGCTTGCCGCATTTCTCGCACAGCTCGTCGGAGACCTCATCTTCAATTTCGATTTCCTTCATTTCTTCTTCCGCATACGTAAGCCGCTTCTCGAAGGATTCATAGAATTCTGCCAGCACCTTAACCCAATCCTCGGCTCCCTCTTCCACATGGTCAAGATCGCCTTCCATATGGGCCGTGAATTCCACATCGAGAATCTCCGGGAAGAATTCTTCCATTTGCTCGATGATCAGCTCGCCGAGCTCGGTCGGCATGAACTTCTTCTCTTCAATCGCCACATATCCGCGCTTCTGGATCGTCTCCAGTGTCGGCGCATACGTACTCGGACGGCCGATGCCCAGCTCCTCCAGCGTTTTGACCAGTCTTGCTTCCGTATATCTCGGAGGCGGCTGGGTGAAATGCTGCTTCGGCTCGATCTCGTTCGCCTTCAACGCATCACCGGCCTTAAGCGGCGGCAGGAATTTCTCGTCATCGGTGGTGCCGTCATCATTGCCTTCCACATAGACCTTCATGAACCCCGGGAAGGATACCTTCGACCCGACGGCTCTGAAAATCGCTGTACCGGCTGCAATATCAACCGACAGGGTATCGAGCACCGCCGAGGACATCTGGCTGGATACAAACCGTTCCCATACCAGCTTATACAGACGGAACTGGTCACGGCTCATGAATTCCTTAACCATCTCCGGCTCGCGGAGCGCAGAGGTGGGACGGATCGCTTCATGGGCATCCTGAGCGCCCGCAGCCTTCTTGGAATACTGGCGCGGCGTCTCGGGAACGAACTTCTCGCCGTATTTGGAGAGGATCAGCTCCTTGGCTTCTTCCTGAGCCGTAGCGGAGATCCGGGTGGAATCCGTACGCATATAGGTAATCAAGCCGACAGTGCCTTCCTTGCCCAGCTCAACCCCTTCATAGAGCTGCTGGGCGACTGACATCGTCTTGGCTGCGCGGAAGCCCAGCTTGCGGGCCGCTTCCTGCTGCAACGAGCTCGTTGTAAAAGGAGCGGACGGATGCCGCTGTCTTTCCTTCTCCTTGACTTCCTTCACCTCGAAGGCGGCATTCTTGATCGCCTCCAGCACTTCCTGGACATCGCTCTCCTGGTTCAGCTCTTTCTTCTCGCCGTTCAGCTTATGGAACTTGGCTTCGAACTCCGAATCCCGGATGCCAAGCTTGGCGGTGATACTCCAGTATTCTGTAGGAATGAACGCAGATATTTCATTCTCGCGGTCCATGATAATCTTGACCGCTACCGATTGCACCCGTCCGGCAGACAGGCCTTTTTTGACTTTCTTCCATAATAGGGGACTGATCTTATAGCCGACCAGCCGGTCGAGAATCCGCCGGGCCTGCTGGGCGTTCACCAGATCCATATTAATCTTGCGCGGCGTCTTGAAGGCATCCTTCACCGCCTGCTTCGTAATCTCATTGAATACCACCCGGCACTCCTGGGTATTATCCAGCTCCAGCGCATGGGCCAGATGCCAGGCAATCGCTTCACCTTCGCGGTCCGGGTCAGCTGCGAGATAGACTTTTTTCACTTTTTTGCTGGCATCCTTAAGCTCCTTCAGAATGGAGCCCTTGCCGCGGATCGTAATGTACTTGGGATTGAAATCCTTTTCCACCTCAACGCCGATCTGGCTCTTGGGCAAATCGCGGATATGCCCCATCGATGCCTTAACGATATATTTACTGCCAAGATATTTACCGATTGTTTTTGCTTTTGCCGGTGATTCTACAATAACCAACGCATCTGCCATAGGTTTTCCTCCCAAAAGTTGATAAGCTAAAGCCCGTTCCCCTGTCTCCCGGACAGGCCTGAAAGCACGGAATCTATGCTTACCACAGTTACTTCTATATTAAATTACCTTATAAATTGCTCCCGGTAATTGTACTACCGCTTTTTTTATGATTAAAGATAACAGAACTGAATGCAAATGTCCAAAATCCCACTTTGTAGACACCAGCAGCTCATCCAGCGTAAACGGCCCTTGATGCAGTATATGGTAAAGGTGCAGCTCCTCACTTGTCAATTTCTTTTGCAGACAGTCTTCCGTTTCCCCGTGCTCCAAGCCTCCTGTCAGGGATGCTCCTGATCCGGCCTTAGGCAGGTAGGACACGTATTCTTCGACAATATCTGAGGCTGCGGTGACCAGCTTGGCCCCCTGCTTAATCAGCTCCAGCGCCCCCCTGCTCTTGGGTGAAGTAAGCGGCCCCGGCACGGCGAATACATCCCTGCCGGCTTCAAGCGCAGCATCGGCTGTAATCAGCGATCCGCTGCGGCTGTCGGCCTCCACCACCAGCGTCCCCAGGGTCAGGCCGGCAATAATCCGGTTGCGCTGCGGGAATAATCCCGGGTGGCTGGGTGTTCCAAGCGGATATTCACTCAGCACCAGACCTTCACGCGCAATCTGCCGCTCCAGCCCGCGGTTCTCCGGGGGATAGACCTTGTCCAGCCCGGTGGCCACCACAGCAATCGTGCCTCCGGCTCCCGCCAGCGCCGCTTCGTGGCTGATGCTGTCTATTCCTCTGGCCAGACCGCTGACAACCGTTAGACCAGCTGCGCTCAGCTGACCAGCCAGCAGCTCTCCCACCTTGCGCCCGTAGGCAGTGGGCACCCGGGTTCCGACCATCGCCACAGAAGGGCGCGATGCCAGCTCCAGCCGGCCCCGGTAATACAGGACCCATGGCGGCTGGGCGGTTTCTTTTAACTGAACAGGATAGTCTGCATCCAGAATGGTCACCATCGCTACACCGCTTTCTTCCATTAAAGAGCGGCGCTTCACAATCCATGCTTCATTCAGAACAGCAGCAAGCTTAGCGGACAATTTATCGGGGATGCCGGCCCTTTGCCAGTCTTCGTCAGTGCAGGATAAGACATCCTCCGTCAGCAGTCCCGCCCGCTGTATCCGGTCAATGCTCTTCCAGCCGATTCCTTCCACCTCATGCAGTCCAAACAGCAGATCACGGATTTCCATACGCATTCTCTCCCTAGAGGAAGGCCAGACCTTCCTTATTTTGTAATATAACACTCAAAATAGCAAGCAAAAAAAGCAACCCTCCATCCGCATCATCACGAATAAAAGGTTGCTTACCTTGTACATCATTCTATTAAATTCATCATGAATAACTATAATAACTAGGATTCTAGTGGGTAGTAAAAGCGTTCAGAATGCCGCGCTCTTCCAGCACACTGACAAGGGTTGAGCCCATCTCGGCAGGTGTCGGAGCCACCTTGATGCCGCAGGACTCCAGCACAGCGATCTTCTCGCTGGCCGTCCCCTGGCCGCCGGAAATAATTGCTCCTGCATGGCCCATCCGCTTGCCCGGAGGAGCCGTGACACCCCCAATGAAGCCGACCACCGGCTTGGTCATGTTCTCCTTGATCCACTGAGCAGCTTCCTCTTCGGCCGTCCCGCCGATCTCCCCGATCATTACAACCGCCTTGGTGCCGGGATCTTCATTAAAGAGCTTCAGAATATCGATGAATTCCGAGCCCTTCACCGGGTCGCCCCCGATGCCCACCGCCGTAGATTGCCCGATGCCGCGCTCTGTCAGCTGATGCACAGCCTCATAGGTCAGCGTCCCGCTGCGGGAGACTACCCCTACATAACCAGGCTTGTGGATGTAACCCGGCATAATGCCGATTTTACACTCTCCCGGCGTAATTACACCCGGACAGTTAGGACCGATCAGTACCGTGGAGCGGCCCTCCATATATCTGGAGACTTTGACCATATCAAGCACCGGAATGCCTTCTGTGATGCAAATGACGAGCTCAAGCTCCGCGTCCACCGCTTCCATAATCGAATCAGCCGCGAAGGCCGGCGGTACATAGATTACACTTGCAGTCGCGCCTGTGGCGGCTTTGGCGGCAACCACTGTATCGAATACAGGAAGGCTCTTCTCCGTGCCGTCCTCCAGCGTAATCTGGACCGTGGTGCCCCCCTTGCCAGGAGTTACACCGCCAACCATTTGCGTGCCGTAATCCAGCGCGCCTTTTGTATGAAACAGACCGGTGGCTCCGGTAATTCCCTGGGTGATGACTTTCGTATTTTTATTTACAAGAATGCTCATGCCTTAGGTCACATCCTCACTATTATTGTCGAATACGAGACAGGCTCTCCGTTAGCGGCAGCTTTTGCTTACACAAGAGCAACAATTTTGCGGGCACCGTCAGCCATGGAATCGGCAGCAACAATGTTCAGTCCCGAACCGGCGAGGATCTCCTTGCCCAGTGCAACATTCGTGCCCTCCAGACGCACCACCAGCGGCTTGGTTAATCCAAGCTGTCTGGCAGCCTCCACTACACCTGTAGCAATGACATCACAACGCATAATTCCGCCGAAAATATTAACGAAAATGCCGTTCACCTTGTCATCCGACAGGATGATTTTGAACGCTTCGGTGACCTTCTCAGTCGTCGCGCCGCCCCCTACATCTAGGAAGTTAGCCGGCTCGCCGCCGTAATATTTGATAATGTCCATGGTCGCCATGGCCAGTCCCGCACCGTTCACCATACAGCCGATGTTGCCGTCCAGTGCGATGTAGCTGAGATCATATTTGGAAGCCTCAATTTCCTTGGCATCTTCTTCGTCCAGATCGCGCAGCTCCTGAATATCCTTATGGCGGAACAGGCTGTTAGAATCGAAATTCAGCTTGGCATCCAGCGCCATCACATTGCCGTCAGCGGTTACGACCAGCGGATTGATCTCGGCAATTGAGCAATCTTTATCCACAAAAGCCAGATACAGCGCTTGCATGAACTTCACAGCCTTATTGACCAGCGCAGGCGGAATGGCAATGCTGTAAGCCAGCTTGCGTGCCTGGAAGGTCTGCAATCCCACTGCCGGATCAATGATCTCCTTGAAAATCTTCTCAGGGTGCGTTGCCGCCACCTCTTCAATCTCCGTGCCGCCTTCCTCGGAAGCCATCATAACCACCCGGCCGGTGCCGCGGTCCACCACCAGTCCGATATAATACTCTTTCTCAATCTGGCAGCCTTCTTCAATCAGCAGCCGCTTCACTACCTTGCCTTCGGGTCCCGTCTGATGGGTAACCAGTGTCTTGCCGAGGATTTCGGACGCATATGCGCGGACCTCATCACTGTTCTTCGCCACCTTGACGCCGCCCGCTTTGCCGCGTCCTCCGGCATGAATCTGAGCTTTGACTACAACAACCGGTGTGCCCAGCGCTGCGGCAGCTTCTACTGCTTCCTCCACTGTATAAGCAACTTTTCCGTTCGGTACGGCAACGCCGTACTTCTTAAGTACTTCTTTTCCCTGATACTCGTGGATATTCATTCCGGAAGCCTCCTAAAGTGTTGCGGCGGCATTCAGCAGGCAGCCTGCAGCCCTCCGCATTCCGTTTTGATTGTCCAAAGCCGGGGCCAGACCGGTGTTAACCGGCAATATCCCGGGACTAGCAGAGACCGTACCCGCCTGTTCCCTGAAGCAGCAAGCGGCCCGTTTCTCTGCTGCTGGCACACAGAATCTATTACAGAGTGATATCTATAATTACCTATATGCCAGAATGTGAAACCCAGAATATTGTAACATGTTTTAAAAACGCTTTCCTTAAAAACTTTCACTATTTATACATACATTTTCGCTCGGTTTCATGCCGAAATGCGAACGATTGCATTGACAATAAGCGAACAGTTTATTTGGAGCTATTCATATTCGCCTCGTGGACCCGGTTCAGAAGGTCTTTGAATTGTCCAAGCAGATCGATGAATTCTACCGGAGAGAGCATCGTGCCAGCGGCCATTTTGCCGGGAATAGACAATGCCTCCTGCTTCAGCGCCAGCCCCTGGTCCGTTAATGAGATCAGCACCTTCCGCTCATCCTGCTGGGAACGTTCACGCAAGATCAGTCCTGCGGCCTGCAGCCGCTTAAGCAGCGGAGTCAGTGTGCCAGAATCCAGGAACAGCGCCTCGCCCAGCTCCTTGACCGTACATTGCCGTCTCTCCCACAGAACAAGCATCACCAGATACTGGGAATATGTCAATCCGATTTTGTCCAGATGGGGCTGATACAGCTTCGTGAATTCACGCGAACAGGCATAGATCGTAAAGCAGAGCTGGTTCTCAAGCATGAGCTCAGGGGTGGTTGTCGGTTCATTTTGCATTTCTTCTTCACCTGCCTTTGTGACATTAGTTTATCACAATTCATTCATAATATCATGTTAATAGCGGAAAATAGATTGACTTTTATTTTAATTGTGTTAAATTAAGTTGTGTACAATATAATTTGAAATTGAACGGGAGCGATTAATCATGATGACGATCCAACAGAAAATGTATGAAACTACAGTAAAAGCGGTTGGCGGCAGACAAGGCTCTGTCGAATCCGACAGCCCTAAGCTGAACCTCACGATCAGCACACCGCGCGAAATGGGCGGTGCCGGCGGCGAAGGCACGAATCCTGAGCAGCTGTTCGCAGCTGGTTATTCCGCTTGCTTCGACAGCGCTCTGAACATGGTTGCCCGGATGGGCAAGGTGAAGATCGAGGGCAGTGAAGTTACGGCAACCGTAAGCTTCGGCAAAGTGGAAGACGGCGGCTTCGGCATTGCTGTCAAAATGGATGTTCTGGTCAAAGGTGTTGACCATGAAACTGCCAAACAGCTCGTTGAAGCGGCCCACGGCGCTTGTCCCTACTCCCGCGCAACCCGCGGCAATATTGAAGTGGAATTGAACGTGCTGTAAGACGTTATTCCTTCATATAGCAGGTAATCCAGTCCCCTGTCCGGCAGTTCCGGGCAGGGGATTTTGCATTGCATAGAACAGCAAGAAGCGCAGCAGCATTCAAGAAAAGTGCCGGGCAGGAAGCCCGCTTCTTCTTTACTCCTCCTCCGCCGTCACCTGCCGGTCCAGATTACGGTACTGTACCGCTTCGGCCAGATGTGCGGCATTGATTGCATCTGCGCCTTCCAGATCCGCAATCGTGCGGGCCAGCCGGATGATCCGGTCATGAGCCCGCATGCTTAGCCCCAGGCTCTCCAGAATGCCGTTCAGCAGCACTGCCTCCTCGGGCCGGAGCGCCGCATAACGGCGCAGTGCCGCTCCCGACAGCTCGCTGTTCCAGGAGACCGGCAGCCGTGCGTACCGCTGCGCTTGAACAGCCTGTGCCCGCAGCACCGCCTCCCGCATCTGTGCGGAAGAGACCTGTGGTGCGCCCGCATCCCATTCCTTCGGACGCGGAACATCAACCTGCATGTCCATCCGGTCCAGCAGCGGCCCCGAAATCCTGGCTCGGTACTGGGCGATTCTGGCCGGGCTGCAGGTGCAGCGCTGGTGGGTGCCGCCACTACCGAGATAACCGCAAGGGCATGGATTCATCGAACAGGCAAGCAGGAACCTCCCAGGGAAGGTGAACGCTGCCCGGGCCCGGCTGATCGTAACCAATCCGTCCTCCAATGGCTGGCGGAGCACCTCAAGCACGGCGCGGGAGAACTCCGGCAGCTCATCCAGGAAGAGAATGCCGCGGTGTGCAAGGCTGACCTCTCCCGGCTTCGGGATACCGCCTCCGCCGATCAGCCCCGCTCCCGAGATGGTATGATGCGGCGAGCGGAACGGCCGGCTGCGCAGCAGGCCCTGCCGCCCGTCCCTGAGCATCCCGGCGGCACTGAAGATCTTCGTCACCTCCAGTGCCTCGTCATCCGTAAGGTCAGGCAGAATACCGGGCAACCGCTTGATTAGCATGGTCTTCCCCGTACCCGGCGGGCCGATCAGCAGAATATTGTGCATTCCGGCAGCCGCGATCGTCAGCGCCCGCTTCACATGATTCTGGCCCAGCACATCGCTGTAATCTTCCTGCATCAGCTGTTCGGCCCGTAGCGGGGGCGGATTATCCGTAACCACTAGGGGCTTGTACCTTAAATGCTCCAGGGACAGCGCAAGCACCGGAGGGCGTTTTCCGGACGCAGCTCCATTCCCGGCGGATACCGGAAACGGCAGTTCTGATTGCTGCATCTCCTCTCCGCTTGTCTCTGTTAGCTCTGCTATACCAGAGGCAGGTGGCTGCTCCGGCTGCGGCAGCTGGTTCAGATGCCCGGCTGTGTACACCTTCATCCCTGTAATCAACGCCGCCTCGGCGGCATTGCCGGGCGGTACCAGCACCGCCTTCAGTCCTGTCCGCCGCGCAGTCTCAACCATGGATAACACCCCGTTCACCGGACGCAGGCTGCCATCCAGGGCAAGCTCCCCGATGAACAGCAGCTCTCCGGCATCAGGCATGATAAGCTGACCGCTCGTGGTCAGAATGCCCAGCGCAATCGCCAGATCAAACGCCGAGCCCTCCTTGCGCAGGTCCGCCGGAGCCAGATTAATCGTAACCCGCTGAAGCGGATAGCTGTATCCGCAGTTCTTGACTGCCGCCCTCACCCGCTCCACCGCCTCGCGCACCGCCGAGTCGGGCAAGCCGATAATATGGGTCTGCGGCAAGCCGTTCGCCAGATCAATCTCCACGCCAATCATTACACCTTCAATGCCATAGAGGCACGCACTATGCATTTGTCCGTACACCAAAAAGCACCCCTTCTCCAGAAATCCGCCCATACGCCGGGCGTTCATTTTCCGGGAAAAAAGGTGCTTCCTCATTCTCCGCAAGCTCTATTGATTTGAGTATACCCAATACCTCCTGCTTCACGCAAGAGGGCCTTGCGCACCTGCCGCTGCATAATTCTGCATATTCTTCTTTCTTGCATAATTGCGCAGACATGACTTAAGCATCATTTTAATCTCCACCTTCTTCGCTGGCTGTAACGGCGTCGCGGATCTGCTCGAAGGAGAGCGGCGTGTAATTCCAATGCTCCACACAAATATTGAAATGATGCTTGCCCTCATATTTCTGTCCATGGATATGGCCGTGCACATTCACGTAAGGCATATGCTTGTTCATATACATCGGCTCATGGGAGAGCATGAAGAACTCTTTATAGATCAGCGGATGTTCACTGACCTCATCAAACCCGGCTTCCAGCCACCAGGCCCGGCCGCGGCCGCGGTCATGATTGCCGAGAATCAGAATTTTGTAGCCGTTCAAGGCAGACACAATTCTCCGGGTATCCTCCAGGTTCAGAAAAGAGAAGTCACCGAGATGAAAGACGGTATCCTCCTTGCCCACCGCCGCATTCCAGTTCGTGATCATCGTCTGGTTCATTTCCTCTGTGCTGCCAAAGGGCCGTGATTCGAAATCAATAATCAGCTTGTGGCCAAAATGATGGTCCGAGGTAAAGTACACGTTGGACAACTCCGTCCCCTGCCTTTCCTGTAATCTTGTGATCGCCCTTGTCAAGTGGAAACGGCTATTCCGTCCTTTTTAAGGGCGGTATCGTTTCAGCAAGAAATATAAGGACAAGTTATCGTATGGAACATATAGATTCTTATATTTCCAAAAAGACTCCAAACCGCCCGTCTACCGGACAGTTCAGAGTCTTACCGGCCTTACTTCTCCCAATTCCGCTTGGCACCGCGCCGGTTCACATTCAATTGAATTAATTCTGCCACCGGCGGAGCTTCTTCATGCTCAACCAGCCACTTCCGCATCTCCTTAATGGCCTCCACCTGCCCGTTCCCCTTGTCCCGCCAGGTCAGCAGCTCGATAACATTGATGACCAGCGACAAGAGGCTGCTGTTGCTGTCCTGAGTCTTCTCAGCACGCATCTTGTGGAACAAGGCTTCATTCTCCCAGTCAATCAATATCTCTTCCGCTATAGCAGGACGCATAACGGTAAATGTCTTGTTACAATTGCTGCAGCATACAACTGACAAGGGCTCAGCGCCTAGTTCTGTTACCACTTTGTGTTCGCAATGCTGGCATGTAAAGCTCACCTGTATATCCATCGGTTGTTGATTTCTCATATCGGCAGCCCTCCTCATGGTGGCATTAAAAGTCACACTAATGTTTACCCACATCTTTTGAGAAATGACCCACGAAGTCCGTCCCATGTCAGGGTTTACTGTATCATTTCACCAGCCCTGCTGCCTTAAGGCAAGCAGAAACGGCTTTGCCGTCCTTTTTAAGGACGGCACCCGTTTCAGCGAGAAATATAAGGATAAGTTATCGTGTGCAACATATAAATCTGATATTTTTAAAAAGCGTCCCGGATATGGCGCAGCGAGGCAACGCTTAAATCTGCATTAAGCTGCACAGCAATCACATCGAAGGAGATGATAGCCTGAGCGATTCCCTGCTGATGAAGGTAGACGCCGGCTGTTTGTCTCACCTGACGGATTTTGCGGGCATCCACCGACTCTTCTGCGGTTCCCCTGAGCAGGGACCCGCTGCGGCTGCGCACCTCAATGAAGACCAGCCCCTCTTCGTAATCTGCAATAAGATCCAGCTCCCCGCTCCGGCAGCGCCAGTTACGCTCTCTGATCCGGTAGCCCTGCGAGGTCAAATACAGGCTTGCCGCCTGCTCCGCCGCCGCGCCTTTCTCTCTGCGGGTATAGGGGCTGCCGCCGGAAGCGCGGTTCACTTCTCCCTCCGTTCCCCGGCGATCCGGTCGCTCTGGTAGACATAGCTGAGAATCTCCGCCACCAGCTGATACAGCTGCGGAGGAATCTGCTGGTCCAGATCCAGCTTGGACAGCACCTCCACCAGCGCTGCATCCTCCTGCACGGCAACTCCGTTTTCCTTGGCTTTTTGCAGGATGATGTCAGCTACCGCCCCATGTCCCTTGGCGACAACTACAGGAGCCTCCGTCTGGCCGGGGACATATTTCAGGGCAACTGCCTTTTTAAGGTTCTGCGGAACCTTCTGCTCCGGCTCATTCATATGCGGTAATCTACTCCTTTGTATTCATGCGGAACGTAATCGGAGGACTTAACCTCGGGCGCAGCTGCACTCAGCTCCGGCATGGGTCCGGCCCGCAGGCCGGATAGCTGGTAGCCAATGGATTCCACGGCTGTGCGGATCTCCTCGCGGCGCCCTTCCAGCAGCTCCTGCACCCAGGGTTCATTGTTGTGCAGCTTCAGGCTGACAATCCGGTCCATGACCTGCACATCGACCAGGGTATGGCCGAGCAGCTTCATGTCCAGGTCGAACCAGAGGCGGCAGTTCGCCGCATCCAGTTCGCCTTTGCGCCCGCGCCGCGACTGGATGTGGACCGAGGCCGTCTCCCGGCCGTCCGGCCCCTGCAGCGGCAGGAACATCGTCACCTGCGCGAACGGCGCGGTGCGGTCCGTGTTAAGCAGCAGCTGCTGGCCCGTCAGCTGCTGCACGAGCTGGCCCGCGGCTTCCTTGACCGCGGGCGGGGCATCGCTGCTGCCCAGCACCTGCAGCAGCACGCCCTTGAGCGTCCCGGCGGCCTCTTCCGCGCCGCCGGACGCTGCATGCGCGGCCTGCGGCACGCCGCCGCGCACGGCCAGCTGCTCGTGCTCCGCACCGAGCAGCTTCAAGAGCTGCCCCACCCAGGGGGCTTCGCCCTGGGCGGGGGCAGTGTCCCCGCGCAGCGCAGCGGGGACGGGGTCTTGCCCCGCCGCGCCGGAAGCGGGCGGGGCATCGCTGAGCTGCGGCAGCGCGCCGCGCAGCTCCGTCAGGACGCCCTGCAGCTTCGCCAGCAGGGCCGCCCCTGCGCTGTCGCGCACACCCGCTGCCAGGCCCGCAGCGTCACGCGCTCCAGCCGCCGCCGCTGCGCCTTCGCGCGCTCCCGGCGCAGCACCCGCGCTTTCATGCGCTCCAGCGGCCGTACCCGCGCCTTCCCGCGCTCCAGCCGTTGCGCCTGCACCACTTTGCGCTCCTGCCATCGCCGCACCTGCACCATCACGCACCCCCGCCGCAGCTCTGGCACCTTCGCCTGCGCCTTCGCCTGACACCGCCGCAGTTCCTGCAGCTTCACCCGCTGCTGAGGCTGCTCCCGCGCCTTCACGCCCTCCAGCTGCTGCGCCTGTACCTCCTTGCGCCCCTGCCGACGCCATACCTGCACCTTCACGCAATCCTGCCGCAGCACCAGCGCCTTCGCGCACTGCAACCGCGCCCGCTCCTTCTTGCGTCCCTGCCGCCGCCACACCTGCACCCTCGCGCAGCCCTGCCGCAGTACCTGCTCTTTCTTGCGTTCCCGCCACAGCACCTGCGCCTCCTTGCGTTCCCGCCGCAGCACCTGCGCCTCCTTGCGTTCCCGCCGGCGCACTTGCACCTTCACGCACTCCTGGCACTGTCGCCGCACCTTCACGTACTACCGCCGCTGTACCTGCGCCTTCACCTTCGCGCAATATTCCACCCACGGCGCCTTCTTGCGCTCCTGCCGCCGGCACGGTACTGCCGGAAGGCTGTGCCACTCCCGCACTACCGCTGGTACTGACACCATTGCCAGCCGCATTCGCCGAAACGGAAGCACCGGCGGCTGTAATTGCTGCGCCTGGTGCACCAGACGTCGCCCTTCCTGCCCCCGTTGCTTCACCTGTGCCTGTTCCACCGCTACTCTGCTGCGCCCATACATTCAGCTCCGTCTCCAGAGCGGCCAGCAGCTGATGCAGCTTCGGTCCAAATATGGCCTGCTGCAAGCCCTTGACGGTCTCAGCTGTCACCGGCAATCCCCGCTTCATTGAGACGACTGCCGCCTCCAGCCATTCGGAAGCAGGTACACCCGGCGGCTTGGCATTCATTGCCGCATCAAGCTGTGCAGCGGTCTCCTTGGTGAACGCCAACCCTCCGGCCTGCATGGCCTGAATAATCTCCCGTCCAGCCTTCGAGCCTGCCAGTCCCAGCGCTTCAATAGCTTCGCCCATGCTCTGCGGCGAAGCCAGGGCCGCCTCCCCGGGCGATACGGGCTTCAGCACCGGAAGCCCGCCCTCTCCGGGCGCCCCAATCTGCAGGTTCAGAGTCTGACCGGCAGCCAGCGGTGTTTCCAGCTCCGCCCGTACCGGCGTTCCCTGAATCTGCACCACCGCCTCTTTTCCGGAGTCCGATACGCTAAGTACTACGCCGCGGACAACCTGTCCTTCCTTAAGCTCTACCGACTTAGATTCCCCCGCCCTGCTGTCACCGAGCAAGCCGCGAATCAGCGATCCGATATTCATGTTGTCCGCCTCCTGTCCCTTTCTACTCTATATCGGTATTTCCGGCCTATTACTGAACCAGCGGACGCATCAGAAGAAGGACAACTGTTCCTGCTCCGCAAGGATATTGCCGATGAAGCTGCGGCGGTGCATTGGAGTTACCCCCAGCAGCTTGATTTGTTCACGGTGCAGCTTGGTAGCATATCCTTTATGTATTTTGATCCCGTAATCCGGATACATCTCCTCCCATAAGCCTTCGCAGAGCCGGTCGCGTGTAACCTTGGCTACAATCGAGGCCGCAGCAATAGACTGGCTGTTGGCATCCCCTTTAATAATTGCACACTGCGGAACGGGCAGATCCACCTTCTCCGCATCCACAAGCATATAGTCCGGCTGTTGGCTTAAGCCTTCAACGGCTTTGCGCATCGCCAGACGGGCAGCCTGCTTAATATTAATCTCATCGATCACCGTGGAATCCACATAGCCTACACTGACTGTCAGCGCCTGCTCCATAATCAGCTCATACAAGGCGTCCCGCTTTTTGGCGGTCAGCTTCTTGGAATCGTCCACTCCTTCAATAATCAGCCCGGCTGGCAGAATCACTGCCGCAGCCACCACATCCCCGAACAGGCAGCCTCTGCCTACCTCATCCACCCCAGCGATGTGCCGGAAGGATTGCGCCCAGCCTTCTTTTTCATATCCAAGCATATCCACAGTACTCATCCGATCCCCGCCTGTCCCATACTATATTAATGAAGCTATATCTATTCATTTCGGAAACTTTCCTTTTACACATCACACAGCATTACCTACATTATTACTACCGTAATCCCAAAAAGTTGTACAAAAACATCTGATACCGCAACGAAAATCCGTCTTTTCCCATCCGAAATGCAAAAAAGAGCCTATCCAACTAACGGATGGCTCTTCCATACCTGCATTACCTTACTATTCAGGCGTTTCCAGCGTGAAGCGTCCAAGCTTCCCGGCACGCAGCTCATGCAGCAGCGCACGCGAGGCCTTCTCCAGATCTACCCGTCCGCCGCTCATCAGGCAGCCGCGTTTGCGCCCTACCGCCTCCATGATGGCTACGATTTCGTCCGGGTTCTCCAAGTCCTCAGGCAGCTTGCTGATGCCGAAGCGCTCCTGGAAGCGGTCGCCGTAATCCTTAATCAGATATTTAACCGCATAGAAGGCAATATCCTCTATATTCAGGATTTCTTCCTTGATCGCTCCGGTGACTGCCAGCTTATAGCCTACGACCTGGTCCTCGAACTTCGGCCAGAGAATCCCCGGGGTATCCAGCAGCTCCAGATCGCCGCCTGTTTTGATCCACTGCTGGCCTTTGGTCACGCCCGGACGGTCTCCGGTAATCGCAATGTTCTTGCCAGCCATCCGGTTGATCAGCGTCGATTTGCCCACATTGGGAATCCCGACGATCAGCGCCCGCATGGCGCGCGGGTTCATCCCTTTGGCCAGCTGCCGGTCGATCTTCTCCTTCAGCAGCAGCTTGACCTGCTCGGGAATCTCCTTGATTCCCGTTCCGGTTGAAGCATCCACCGGGTGAGCCACATGCCCCTCTGCCTTGAAGTAAGCCAGCCACTTGCGTGTAGATTCCGGATCAGCCAGATCCGCCTTGTTCAGAATAATCAGCCTTGGCTTGTCCCGCAAAATATCGTCAATCATCGGATTACGGCTGGACAACGGCAGACGGGAATCAAGCAGTTCTATTGCAACATCAATCAGCTTCAGCTTATCCTCGATTTGCCGTCTGGCCTTTGTCATATGACCAGGAAACCATTGAATGGCCAATGCCGTCACCTCCTTAGACTTTCAGTCCGTTTAATGGTTAATAATGGAGATATCCTTCACCGGCCAGAAAATCAGATCAGCACGGCCAACGATATCACCGAGCGGCACATAGCCGATCATCCGGCTGTCGGTACTGTCAGAACGGTTGTCCCCCATGACAAATACATGCCCTTCCGGCACAGTGCCGTCTGTGAAGCGTTCATTCGGAAAGTTTTTGTCGTTATACAACGCATTATTCTTGTGGGACTCATCAATAGCTTCCTGGATATATGTTTCGTTAACAGGCTCCCCATTAACCGTAACAACATCCCCTTCTACTTTGACGGTATCGCCGGCAACTCCGATAACACGCTTAATGAAATCCCTGCCTTCAGACGGAACATGGAACACGATGACTTCCCCGCGCTTCGGCTCACGGATATCATAGAGAATCTCATTCACAATCACACGTTCGCCGGTATGAAAGTTAGGCTTCATGGAAGGTCCGTCTACGATAAACGGCTTGAACAACAGCCAGCGTATTAGAATAACCAGAACCAATGCAATCGCTATCGCCTTAATCCATTCCAGAACTTCATTCTTCTGTTTCCGGGGGCTCTGCCCGCCAGATTCTATAATCTCGCCCTGCCCCTGCTGCATATCCTGCTGCATAGTTCACCGTCCTCTCTAGCTCTTGTTATCTCCACTATACAACACAAAAAAACTTCTGCCAAAAACTCCCCCGTGATTACTCCTTCAGGAGGCCTTTTCGGAGAAGCTGTTCCTAAGGCACATAGGTTCATAAACCCCACAAAGTGATACTTTAGCTTCGATGCTTACTCAGATACTTTGAGGGGACCCCAGACTAAAATTCTTATTTGCAAGAAATAACGAAAGGGGCTTGAACTCAAGCCCCTTTCATCTGTCCGTTTTCTAGCGACGAACTTCTTTAATTCTTGCAGCTTTACCGCGCAGGTCACGAAGATAGTACAGCTTCGCACGACGAACTTTACCGCGGCGAGCCACTTCGATTTTCTCGATTTTAGGGGAGTTGACTGGGAATGTTCTTTCCACACCAACACCATAAGAGATTTTACGAACTGTAAAAGTCTCACCGATCCCGCCGCCGCGACGTTTGATTACAACGCCTTCGAACAACTGGACACGCTCACGAGTTCCTTCGATAACTTTTACATGCACCTTCAAAGTGTCACCCGGGCGAAAACTCGGGATATCTTTACGAAGTTGCTCTTGTGTAATAGCTTGTAGGATATTCATTAAGGACTTCCTCCTTCCGTACAGGTGTTCTTGCCTCTTCCGGAGAGCCATCGCTCTCCCTCATTATCCGCAGAGGACCACCGTATTCCACACAACAGAAGTTATATTAACACAAAATACAAGCATCTGCAACATATACTTTTCATAGCACTCATAGCGGCAGCATATCCCGTTTCTTCGCCTTGGCCTTGCAATCCTTGCAGAGTCCGACGACACTTCCATCATCCTGCGCATAAAAAATCAGCTTGCCGTTCTTCTTCCTGCAGGAGGAGCAGATCTGGTCAGCGGCATTCTGCTTGGCCCTGCGGTGGCTCTCCATAGAGATTACATTACTTCTCCTGCCCGAATGCGGCGACTCACTCTTCCCTGGATTCATCCGGCTGCGGGACACTGCATAGACAGCTGCACCCGCGAGCACAATCATCACAACCGCTGCAACTACCATTTGACTCATCCGCTCCCTTCTCGTCCGCTCCCTTTGACTTCCTCTGACCGGAATCCGGTCCGCCTCTGTGCCGCTCCGTTACAAGCTTACTGGACTATGGTCCAGTATCGCAACCCGCCGCCAGCCTGTTATTCAATGTTTTCCCATAATATATAATATTGAGTATACATAAGCAACTGATTAACCTTTAGGAGGGTCTATATAGTGAAGAAAAAACATAACCCAGCCATCATCGCAGCCGCCGCCGTATTCTCCATCGTCCTGCTGGCCGGATGCACGGAGCTTCCCGGCAAAGAGGCCGCAGACAATCAACTGGAGCAGCGTATATCCGGCACCTTAGGTGAGGAAGCGGCAGCAGCTGTCAAGCAAGGCGTCAGCAATGCTACTGCAGCCGTAGGAGATGTTGTCCAGAATACGGCCGAACAGCTTCAAGACAAGCTGAATGCCCATGGTATCAGCAGAGAATTCAGCACCTCTTTGCCTGCAGGCTCTGCTTCAGTGCTTAAGCTGGAGAATGCCGTTGGGGAGGTCAGCGTAACCCAGGCATCCGGTGATGAGATCGAGGTAAAAGCCACCATTATCGTCTATGAGCAAAAGGATCACGACACAGTAGCCGGTGTGCTTGACCATGCGCAATTATCCATCGAGCATAAAGGAGATGCCCTGATCGTCTCAACACACAGTCCCGATAACCGGAAGAAGAATATTTGGGAATGGGCACAGCAGGAATACGGTGATTCCAACTTCAGCATTAATTATGAAATAGGATTGCCAGATACCGTGAACATATTTGAGGTTGATAATAATGTAGGCAAGGTTCAGCTCAGCGGTCTTGAAGGGACGTTTGAGGTCAGCAGCAATGTCGGCAGCATCGTCCTGCAAGACACCGTCTTCACCGGTAAGTCTAGCGTGGAGTCGGATACAGGCAGCATTGAGCTGGGTATTTCCGGAATGGACAGCGGCAGCAGTCTCAAAGCCAAGAGCGGGATAGGCAGAATCAGCGCCGAACTGGCTGACTCCCTCCCCTGCACTGTGAAAGCCAGCAGTGAGCTTGGCCACATCTCCGGCACCGGTGACGGCAAGACCAGGGATTTCAACGGCGGCGGTCCGCTCATCACACTTAACACACAGATTGGTGCCATATCGGTTAATTAATTATCAAATATATCACAATAAAAAGTGGGCATCCCTGAGCATCAGGGGCCCACTTTTTTTTGGTGTGCCTGACAGCAATTAGATCAGAGCGATTGCCAGCAGCGTGAACAAGCTCAGGGTAAGAATTTCGCTGCCGTAGCCGTAGTACCCGCCATAGTAGCCCCCCGGTCCTCCCGGATAGAATGCCGAGGTTTTCATTCTGCCGTTGCCCTTGGTTTTCAGATACACATTGTTCCGGTCCACATCGACAATAATTCCTTCGTGGCGCTTGCCGTCAGTGGTCAGAATACGTACCCGCTTATTTTTGCAATGAAGGCAATTATAATAAGCATCCATCTGCTCTTTCCTCCTCAACCGTGTTTCTGTATCTTATGAGGGGAGGGATAAGCCGGCAACGGCTATCGTCATGGCTGGGCTGTCAATAAATAAACTTGCTGTGAAAACAAGAACTTGTGAACATTGTGTATCAATTTTGTGTAAAAAGGGGTAATATTAGAGTAACCATTCAAAATAAATTCTAAAGTTTATGAACATTATTCTACAATTCTTAAGGAGGCAGGAATCATGAGCACAGCAGGCAGACGTTTTATGAACGAAGGAGTACTGCGGATCGCCTGGTTTATCATTTTCGCTTCGCTCACCTACACCGTGCGCAATTATACTTGGGCCATCGTACTGCTTTTGGCTGTTGGCTTATATTCGCTCGTCACCGGAGTAATCATGCTTAACCGCCGGGACGAGGATCGGGGCAGGATGTAACAGCACGTAATTACTACATCAATCAAACACTTCCCTCAGAGCGTTGTTCTGACGGAAGTGTTTTTTGCAATAAATGCCAATCATCTACATAATATGATATAATCACAGAAGCAATAGAACAGGCTTATAGGGGCGTGTCGGCTACCTCTCTACAGAAGGGAGGGATGCCTTGTGGAAGTTAAAGACACTTTAATGCTAATGATCTCATTCGCTACTTTAGTGGTTCTAATACTTTCATTCAGTAAACACAAATAGACCGCGCCCCGGCAAGGAATCGGTCTATTTGCATCGTCATTCCACCACAGCTGGCCGCCCTTAAAAGCGGCTCTATTGCGCAGGGAGAGTCGTGGTGACGCACGACTCTTTTTGTTGACTATAGTATATCATGTTTTGATTTACTTTGTAATACATGTATTACACTTTGTATTACAATTCAAGACTAACATCCTCTTTAGCTTCTTTATCCTATACTGTTTTCAATAAAAATAAGACCACGCCCTCCAGGAGCCAACTCCCTCAGGTATGATCTTATCTGCTCCATTTCCTATAATCGGAGTAACAGGATTTGAACCTGCGACCTCACCCACCCCAAGGGTGCGCGCTACCAGGCTGCGCTATACCCCGACGAAATCCATACACCGCATCCCACAAACTAACATACGCCTACAATAATCAATATATGCCAGGAAACGGTTACTTTCTATGTATACTTATAATATACCTCAGATTCGCTTCAGTTTCAAACCCGGTGCTAGAATATTTTGCTAGAATTATTTTTGAGGATTTTGTTAAAATTCAATGGATATTCCCCCTAAGCTATGCTATACTCTTGGCACAAGGAAAGGAGGTGCGTTCACATCAAGCATGACATGTTGAACGTATCCCTTACCCGGACCAACGGCTGAACCTCTTAGCCTTGGTGGCGCGGGATACGGATCAAGGTTACAAGTTAGCGCCTCGGGTAGAAAGACCGTCTTCGGACGGTCTTTTTTTGTTGGTCTTCTGAAATTCACTTCGAAGTGGACATAAAATAACCGCCTGAGCGGGCAGGACGTTAAGTCCTTCCTCACTCAGGCGGTTACTGGTGGAACCTGCTGTATGGCCGGGCTATATTTAATTACGATTTGCGGTTCTTATAGAAATCGATAATATCGCTAACGGTGCGGAGCGGCTCCGCCTCTTTGTTGTGGACTGTGTCCACGGCAGGCTTGAATGTTTCATGCGTATTCGTAGTCACTTCAGTCATTCCTTTCGGTAGTTAAGCTAGCTGTATCTTAAGCTGCATCTATTCTTGCGGCGCCTCTCATTATTACCCTGATCCAGGGACGCCGACGCATCTGATACTCATCTTTCCCTTACTCTACTATTCTTTCTGTTTGCTCCTTCCAATTCATTAATAGCCGAATACGGTTCCCGGCACACAGCAAAAAACGCCTCCCTAACGTAATATACGTTAACAAGACGCTGGTTATGACTCCAAACGAAGCCCAAATTTTATTGGTTATCCTTAATGCTTGCCTGCTCCCGCAGCCGCTTCAGTGTCTGCTTGTCCTTCTCTGTCAGCGCGGCTGTCTCCAGCAGATCCGGACGACGTTCCAAAGTACGCTGTAGTGCCTGCTCGCGCCGCCACCCCTCAATGTTGGCATGATGGCCGCTAAGCAGCATATCCGGCACCTTCCACCCCCGGAACTCGGCGGGGCGGGTATAGTGGGGATACTCCAGCAGGCCCGTGCTGAAGGAGTCCGTTACCGCAGAGGTCTCGTTACCGAGTGCCCCGGGCTGGAGACGCACTACCGAATCAATCACCGTCAGAGCGGGTAACTCGCCGCCCGTTAGTACATAGTCGCCAATCGAGAGTTCGTCTGTTACCAGATGCTCCCGGATTCGTTCATCGTAACCCTCGTAATGTCCACAGATGAAGATCAGATGCTGCTCCTGCGCCAGCTCCTCGGCAATCTGCTGATTATAAGTCCGGCCCTGGGGGCACATGAGGATGATGCGCGGCTTCACAGCGGTATCCTCAACAACCCCGTCCTGCCCGCTGTCAGCGGCGCTCTGCGCCAGTACATGCTCTACTGCTGCGAAGATGGGATCAGGCTTCAGCACCATGCCTCCCCCGCCCCCGTAAGGGGTATCATCCACGCTGTTATGCTTGTTTCCTGAGAAGTCACGGAAGTTGACCGCATTCAGCGTAACGATTCCCTTCTCCCGGGCCTTGCCGACAATGCTGGTGCCGAACACGCCCTCACACATCTCCGGGAACAGCGTCAGCACATCAATCCGCATCATGGAAGCAGCCCTTCCATAAGATGCACGGTGATTCTCCGGGCTGCAATATTCACATCAAGCACGACATCGTTAATGACCGGAATCAGAATATCATTGCCCTTCGCCGGCTTCACGACCCAGACATCATTCGCTCCCGGCTGCAGAATCTCCTTAATGGTTCCCAGCGGCTGCTCTGCATTCTCGTCCGTGTAAACCTCACAGCCTACAATCTGATGGAAATAATATTCGTTGTCCGGCAGCTCGACCAAGTCCTCTACAGGCACCTTCAGCATACTGCCCTTGTATTTCTCAACCTCATTGATATTGGTGTACCCTTTAAGCTTCGCGATGTACATCCCTTTATGCTCTCTGGCTGATTCGATGGTAACCTCGAATTTCGGGCTTCCGTCTGCCGGAATCAGCAGCAGCTTCTTGCCGGGGGCAAAGCGCACCTCCGGAAAGTCGGTGTGGGACAGAATTTTGATCTCTCCGCGGACTCCGTGAGTATTCACCAGCCTGCCTACCGTTAACTCTTCCGTCATAAATTCCTCTCCTTCTGCCGTTCTTATCGTGTGCAACATATAAATTCTTATATTTTCAACAAAAAGGAGCCGGGATATACTATCCCTAGCCCCTCTTGTACGCATCCTTAAGATAAAATATCCACGGTAACGCGTTTATCGCTCTTGACTGCTGCCGATGTGACTACGGTACGAAACGCTTTGGCGATCCGCCCCTGCTTGCCGATGACCTTGCCGACATCATCAGGATGTACGGAAAGCTCATAGACAATCAGGTGATCCTTCTCCACGGTCCGCACAGCCACATCCTCCGGATGATCCACTAAAGCCTTAGCAATAACGCCAACTAATTCTTCCATAGAGGACCCTCGCAATCAGTCATTATTTCTGTAGCTTTGACTCATGGAACTTCTTCATCACGCCAGCCTTGGAAAGCAGGTTGCGGACGGTATCAGATGCCTGGGCACCTGTCTGAAGCCATTTAAGAGCCTTCTCTTCATCAATCTTAACGACTGCTGGAACTTCAACCGGATTATAATAACCGATTTCCTCAATAAAACGACCGTCACGAGGGGACCGGGAATCGGAAACCACTACACGGTAGAAAGGCGCTTTATGTGCACCCATTCTTTTCAGACGAATACGTACTGCCACGAAATTCACCTCCTTAATAGAGTATCGGAATATAGAGAATTGTTTAAGATAAACCCTTTTTCCATCCCTCCCAAATCCTCCCTTCCCCAAGGGAGGGCCCCAAAGGGCTGCACCCTCTGGACTCCCGCTAAGTGCAATTAGCGTAGGAGTTCAGACTGGCGGGACTTGGCGGGGTTTGGTGAAGGACCGCTTTTCCTCCCTGCGGGATACGCTCGACTGGCGGCGTCCCCTGGATACGGAGGAAAGATTAAGGGCAAAAGATTAAGGTCAAGGTCAAAACCTTTTGATCATCTGATGTTGTACTATGTCTGATCTAAAAACCAAATGATTAAAAGATTAAGATCAAAAGACTAAAGGCAAAGACCTCATGATCTTCTGATGTTGTACTATGTCTGATCAAAACCTCAACGGAACGGGAATTTCATGCCGCCCTTACCGGCAAGGCCCTTGAGCTGCTTCATGGCGTTCTTCTTGCCGCCCTTGCCGCCGCCGCCCATCATGCCGGAGAACTGCTTCATCATCTTGCGCATCTCATCGAATTGCTTGATGAGCCGGTTCACCTCGGCTACGTTGGTGCCGCTGCCTGCAGCGATACGCTTGCGGCGGTTATGGTTGATGATCTCAGGCTGGGCTTTCTCGGCCTTGGTCATGGAATGAACAATGGCTTCGACACGGCCCATCTGCTTATCGTCGACCTTCAGATCCTTCATGCCCTTGGCTTTGTTCATGCCGGGCAGCATATCGAGGATCTGATCGATCGGGCCAAGCTTCTTGACCTGATCCATCTGCTCCAGGAAATCATCGAACGTAAATTCCGCATTGCGCATCTTACGTTCCATTTCCTTCGCTTTCTCGCTGTCGATGTTGGCTTGGGCCTTCTCGATGAGTGAGAGCATGTCGCCCATACCAAGAATCCGTGACGCCATCCGCTCCGGATGGAACGGCTCCAGCGCATCGATCTTCTCGCCGAGCGCGGCGAACTTGATCGGACAGCCGGTGACGGCCTTAACGGACAACGCTGCCCCCCCGCGGGTATCACCATCAAGCTTGGTTAATACTACACCGGTAAGCTCAAGCTGCTTATTGAAGCTGTCTGCCACATTGACGGCATCCTGACCGGTCATGGCATCCACGACCAGCAATACCTCATCAGGATTCGTTACAGCATGAATCTGCTTCAGCTCTTCCATCAGCGCTTCATCTATATGCAGGCGGCCCGCTGTATCGATAAGGACATAATCCAGATTGTTATCCTTCGCATGTTGAATCGCTTGTCTGGCGATCTCCACCGGACTCGTCTGATCTCCCAGCGAGAAGACGGGAACCTTAATCTGGTCACCCAGCACCTGCAGCTGCTTAATCGCCGCAGGACGGTAGATGTCCGCCGCTACGAGCAGCGGGCGGTGATTGCCCTTCTGCAGCAGCTTCGCCAGCTTACCGGAGGTGGTAGTCTTACCTGCACCCTGCAGACCTGTCATCATGACGACAGTCGGCGGCTTGTTCGACTTCGCCAGCTTCGCCTGGCTTCCGCCCATCAGCTCGGTCAGTTCCTTATTAACAATATCGATAATGACCATGCCGGGTGTGAAGCTGTCCATCACTTCCGTGCCGATCGACTTCTCCTTCACCTTAGACACGAAGTCCTTGACGACCTTGAAGTTAACGTCAGCTTCCAGAAGGGCCAGCCGCACTTCACGCATCGCTTCGTTGACATCATCTTCGGATACTTTGCCCTTGCCGCGCAGCTTGCTGAACACATTCTGCAATCTTCCGGTTAACCCTTCAAATGCCATAGGCGGCTCGCTCCCTTCAATGCTATTCTAACTTCTGCAGCCGGTCCAAGATGTCCATGAACTGCTGCTCAAATGGCTCAGGCAGCGTCCCATGGTCAGGCAGTCTGCGCAGTTCTTCGATATACTTGTTACGGTCTTCATGCTTGGACAGAAGTCCAAGCTTCTCTTCATAATTCTCAAGCACCTGCTCCGCCCGCTTAATGTGCTCATATACGGCCTGGCGGCTGATTTCAAATTCCGCAGCAATCTCTCCCAGGGAGAAATCATCGTGGAAATAATATTTGAGGAACGTCTGCTGCTTATCGGTAAGCAGCCGTTCGTAGAAAGCAAATAACAGGTTGATCCGGTTCGTCTTCTCGAGCCTATTCTCCTGACTCATTAAGGGCACTCCCTTCGTCAAGGAAAAACACTTTACAGCTTCACAACGTCCCTTATGATACCGAAAACAAAGAAAGATGTCAAGCTTTTTTGCTTGTCATCTTTTTCTTTGTCCCAAACGGGCGATTCTAAGCTGGAATACCGCTCTATTCCGGGCTTCTTCCCCTTATTGAATCGGAGTGATATACAACAAAACAACGAAGAAATGCAGCACCGTACCCGCGAGCACGAATAAATGCCAGATCGCATGATGGTACGGAAATCCGCGCCATACGTAGAACACCGTACCCAGTGTGTACAGCACCCCGCCCAGCACCAGCAGTGTAATGCCTCCGCTGGCCACGGCCTGGGTCAGGGGACCCCAGGCAATCACAATCATCCAGCCCATTGCAATGTAGAAGATCGTGGACATGAACAGGAATCTTTTGACGAAGAAGGCCTTGAACACAACCCCGAATACCGCGATTCCCCAAGCGATACCGAACAGCGTCCAGCCCAGCGGACCGCGGATCGCCACCAGCATGAAGGGGGTATACGTGCCGGCGATAAATAAATAGATCGAGGAATGATCCAGGAATTCAAAGAAATCCTTCGCCTTGCCTTCCCTGAGACTATGCACCATCGTTGAATTAAAATACAGCAGCAGCATCGTAGCGCCATAGATGGAGAAGCTGACGACATGCCAGGCCGAGCCATACTGAGCTGCAAATACGACCAGCAGCGCCAGTGCAGCGACGCTTAATACAGCGCCGATTCCATGCGTAACCGCATTGGCCACTTCTTCCCTGCGGCTGTAAGTGTGAGTGTTAGCCATACCACAATTCCTTCCGTTAACGGTTTCCTTCTATTATAGCCGTTTTCCGGGCATCCTTCCAGCCGCTGGTTCTTCTACAGCTTGTACAGCTCGGTATACTTCGCTTCCAGGTAATCCGCCAGATAATCCGGGTTCAGCGGCTCACCGGTCACCTGCTCAATGATCTGCGAAGGGGTCAGGCTCTGGCCGTAGCGGTATACCTTATCGGTAAGCCATTCCTTAATCGGCAGCAGGTTGCCTGTGGCAATCAGCTCCTCGAACTCCGGCAGCTCCTTGCGCAGCGTATTCAGCATCTGGGCCGCGTACATGTTGCCGAGTGAATAGGATGCGAAATAACCGAAGTCACCTCCAGACCAGTGAACGTCCTGCAGCACGCCCAGCGCATCGGTTGGCGGTGTAATGCCGAGATACTCCTGGTACTTCGCATTCCAGACCTTCGGCAGATCCTTCACTTCCAGCCCTTCGTTGAAAATAAGCTTCTCGATCTCATAGCGCACAATAATATGGAGGTTATACGTCAGCTCATCGGCTTCAATGCGGATGAAGGAATTGCCCACTTTGTTGATCGCCCGGTAAAATTCCTCCACCGTAACCTCCGCAAGCTGCTCAGGGAAATGCTGCTGGAGATCACCGTAATAACGCTGCCAGAAGGCCAGGCTGCGGCCGATCATATTCTCCCACAGTCTGGACTGGGATTCATGAATCCCCATGGAAGCGCCCTGCGCCAGCGGCGTGCCGATCAGCTCTTCCCCGAAGTTCTGCTCATACAGGGCGTGTCCGCCCTCATGCAGCGAGCTGAAGATCGCACTGGCTACATTGTCCAGCAGATAGTTGGTAGTAATGCGCACATCGCCGGGATTGAGCCCGGTTGCGAACGGATGCACACTCTCATCCAGGCGTCCGGCCTCGAAATCATAGCCCATCTGCTCCAACAAGAAGAGACCGAACTTCTCCTGCTGCTCCTTGGGGAAAATCTGGCTCAGGAACTCCGTATCCGGCTGGTTCGGCGAGGCGCTGATCGCTTCAGCCAGCGGAACGAGGCGGCTGCGCAGACGGCTGAAGATATCGTCCACCTTATCCACCGTCAGATCCGGCTCATACATATCCAGCAGCGTGTCATAGCGCGTCCCCTTCACGCCCCAGTAATCAATGAATTTCTGCTTGAGCTCAACAATTTTGCTGAGATACGGCTCGAAGGAAACGAAATCATCATTGTCCTTGGCTTCTTCCCAGATCGTCTGCGCATGGGCGGTCAGCACGGAGTATTCCTCGAAGGTTTTGGCGGGAATGCTCTTGCTGCGCTGGTATTCCTTGCGGGCATCCTTCACAATCTTGTTCTGATTGCTGTTCAACTGGCTCATGACCTCAGGCCGGCTGAAATACTCGGTGAACGCGCCCATCTCCTCTGATACCTCAAGCTTGAACGCTTCGGCACTCAGCATGCCCAATGTAGCTGAACGGATCTCAACGCCCTTACGCGGCGCACCGGTGCGCAGATCCCAGCCGAGAAGCCCGATCGCTTCATAGTAACCTTTAATCTTGGATAATAGCTCACTGAATTTCTCCCACTCTTCCCGGACCTGCTGTTCCATGGGTAAGCACCTGCCTTGTTAATTTTTTCTACACCTCTTGATGATACTTTTTATAATCGCTATAATCAAATTCAGGCTGCACCTCTTCAAATTTGAAATGGTTGGCGGTCTACAGAGCAGAAGCGGAAATACGCTTATACTCATCATGATTACGCACAGCAAGCTCTTTATGTTCGCCGCAAGACGCAGTACAATAAACTACAGTTTAATTTGAGGAGGCGCATATGTATGAGTCAGATTACAGACATTTTGGAGTTCAATAAGCATTTTGTGGAGGAGAAGGCATACGAGAGTTATCTGACCAGCCGCTTTCCCGATAAGAAGATGCTGATCATCACCTGTATGGACACAAGGCTTGTTGAGCTCCTCCCCAAGGCAATGAACTTCAAGAACGGCGATGTTAAAATCATCAAAAACGCCGGCGCTGTCATCTCCCAGCCGTTCGGGAGCGTGATGCGCAGCGTCATGGTTGCGCTGTATGAGCTGGATGCAGACGAGGTTATCGTCGTCGGGCACTATGAATGCGGCATGGCCTCCCTAAACGCCGACAAAATGATTAATTCAATTAAGCAGCGGGGCGTGTCCGAGGAAGTGCTGAACACGCTCGAAAATTCGGGGATTAAACTGACAAAATGGCTGCGCGGGTTTGACAATGTGGAGGAAGGGGTAATTCAGACTGTGGAGCTGATCAAGCGCCATCCCCTACTCCCACCAAACGTACCTATCCACGGCATGGTCATCGACCCGGCTACCGGAGCGCTTGAGCTTGTCTCGGATGGATACGCTGACGTGAAGACAACTCTCTGAATAACTGCTGTTTGCGCGGGTCCCGGACCCGCGCCTTTTTTAAAATATAAGAATTTATAGGTTGCACACGATAACTTATCCTTATATTTCTCGCTGAAACGGGTGCCGTCCTTAAAAAGGACGGCAAAGCCGTTTCCGCTTGTTTACATTTATGAATATTAAAAATTGAAACCTTGGGCCTCCGCCTGCGTATTACCGGGGGAACACCGGTAAGGTGTTACCAAATCACTAGGAGGTTCACGTACTATAATGAAACTAATGAAACACGCATTGATGATTGTCATGGCCTTCACCCTGTTCTTCGTCACAGCTGCACCTGACATGGCAGATGCCCGCCGCGGCGGCGGAGGCTTCAAGTCCGGTACCCGGGGCTTCACCACCACCCCGAAGAAATCCACTACTGACAACGTGAAAAAAAGCGATAGCACCAAAAGCAGCACTTCCGGAACGGCAGCCAACGCAAACCGCGGCTTCTTCAGCGGCGGCGGACTGATGAAGGGCCTGATGATCGGCGGGATCGCCGGCCTGCTCTTCGGCAGCATGTTCGCCGGCATGGGCGCACTGGGAAATATCATCGGCTTCCTGATTAACATGATGGCCATCTACTTCGTCATTGTCCTGATCATGTCGTTCTTCAAGCGCAGACAGGAACGACGCAGACTGCAGGAAAGAGACGGGCGTTATTAAGATGGCGGTTACGGTTCTCAGCATGGACGAGATTATCAACGCGATCTGCCTGCATATGGCGGAGCGCAAGGCTGTCCGGGTGGAGGAAGTCCAGGTCGAGCTCAGTTGGGATGAAGACACCGGCTACACCGCAGAGGTCTGGACACAGGGCCGGAGCCAGTATCTGGTGGAATCCAATATGATTGAGGCCATTCTCCGGTATCTGCACAGCGAATACGGCATCCGCGCTTACCGCGAGGATGTGCGGCTGGAGCTCGATGAAGAGATTACAGCCGTTGTGAACGCTTAAGCGTAATGCCAATAAGCCGTAATTTTAAACAAAGGGATGATCCGCCGGATCATCCCTTTACTTTATGTACATTCAGCTACAGGCCAGACCGCCCGGGCCTAGCTGATGCTTTTAACGCTAATCTCGTCGCCCTTGACCCAAATGACTTCGTTGTTGGTGATCGGACGCAAGCTGAGGGTAGCCGAATAGGTGTCCACAATCTGTTGCGCACTTTCTATAAAAGGGAAGCTGTTGTAATGCGGTACAGTATAGAACTCTACCAGGCCCAGCGCAGTAAAATCCGATAACTCTGGGGCCGGCTCTACGCTATCCATTCCTTGTACATATTCAATACTCGCTGAGGCGATAATCGATCCGGCCGACTCTCCAATGTACAGCTTACCGGCGTTAACGGCATCCGCGATCATGGCATCTGCTCCGCTTCTTTTCAGCTCCTGCAGGAGATAGAAGGTATTGCCGCCGCTCACATAGATGTAATCATTCGTTTGAATCTTGGCAGCAATGTCCGCTGCGGGAGCGGTGGCTACATCCAGCTCGTCTACAATCAGCCCCAGCTGCTCAAGGGCCTCTCTTCCTTCGGTTACATAGACTACATATTCCTCCACTTTGCTGGCCGTGGGAATGAAGGTTACCCTTTTACCGCTTAAGTCTGGCTCAAAATCTGCGAGCAGGCCGGCAACGTCAATAAAGGAGGAGGCCAAAAACATTTTTTTCATACCATCATAGCTCCTGTCTTGTCTGTCTTACTGCCAGTATAACAGATCAATATTCCATTGGCACAAGCGCCGGGCAGCCGAATAACCGGATCAGCCGTGTGCCGACCCGGTTATCAAGCGCCGAAGGAGAATCCCCTCACTTAGAGTAACGAAATCGCCAGCAGCTCATACAGGACCAGCGGAACGATCACATTGCTGCTCACCGCACCCGGATAAGGGTAACCGGGATAGCCATAGCCGGGATAAGGCTTGTAGTACGGATTGTAATACCCGCGGCCGTTCTCCATGGTCACTGTTACGGTCAGATACAGGTTTTTGCTGTCCATCCCGGCGAGGGTGCCTTCATGCATCTGTCCGTCAAGCGTCTGCACCTGCACTTGATGATTCAGATATGGCTTGCAACTCTGATGCAGAGAATCGCGAACCCCTTGCATATGCTTAACCGCCGCTGGGTCTGCCTGGTAGATCACCGTTGTTTGCGGGCCGGACTGATAGGTTGACATGAGCGTTAGACCTCCGTATTAGTGGATTTGCTCCATTCTATGCACCTGCCCAGCCCGGGGTGCCTAGCCTGCTCTGCACTTCCCATTCTACGCTGCACCGCACGCCAAATAGCCGTACACCGGAACCTCCAACATACGGCTTGAACTATTTTTCACTTAAAAAGCAACGCCGATTCCGCCCTGTCCGGCATATGTTCCCATCACAGGCCCCATCGTGGACAGCAGAATCTCTTTGAAGGGATGCTTCTCCAGAATGCGTGCCTTGACCTCCAGCGCCAGCTTCTCGCAATTGCTGTGAACAATGGCGATCACCGCCTGTTCATAATCATGCTGCTTGTGGTCCAGCTTGGCCAGCAGATGGGTCAGCGCTTTGGGTAGCCCCCGGGTCTTCTCCACCACTTCAACGACACCCTCGTCGCTGATCTTCAGCAGCAGCTTGATATTCAGCACGGAGGCGACAGCGCCGGAGATGCGGCTTAGCCGGCCGCCTTTGATTACATTCTCCAGGCTATCCAGCGTGAAGTAGGCCATCGTCTCTTCAACCTTATCCAGCACTTTATCCTTCAGCTCGGCCAGGCTTGTTGCCGTCAGTGACCATTTGGCTGCCATCGCGACAATCAGGGACAGTCCGCCTGAGAACAGTTTGGAATCTATAATTTCAATCGCATTGGGATGTCCCTCTTCCTCGTACATTTCCTTGGCGATCATTGCGGTCTGATAAGTACTGCTGATATTGGAGGACATGCAGATCACCATAATATCAGTGCCTGCCTCCACCTCCTTGAAGCTATTCAGGAAGGTCTGCGGGCTCGGGCTTGCCGTGGTCGGCAGCTCCTTCTCTTCATGCATCCGCGCATAGAAATCCTTCGTATCCATATCATCCGGCATAAGCTCATGGCCGAAATGAACCGGAAGATGAACAATAGAGATATCGTACTGCCGGATGTACTCAGGGGGTAAATCGGAACCGCTGTCGGTAATAATCTTGATGGGCATCAGGGTGATCTCCTTTCAATTCTATATCATTATAGCCACCCTGCAGGATCGGCAATAGTACAATTTATAACTTGTCAAAATCAGAGTTTTGTGCTTAGGCTGACTTATGGTATGGTTGAACTATATGTGAACAGAAATGGAGTGTACCCTGATGAGCAAGAACAGCGTATGGAACCGGGGCAAGCATAATGGGGCCGGCCTGTCCAAGAAGCCCCCGGTCAACACAGAGCAGGAGAGCGGGAGCGCCGAAGAGACGGCTCCGGTTGACAATAGCAAGGATGAGGCAGCTATGGCCCGGATCGATACCGTGAAGCCGATGAACCGCAGCAATTGGGTAAGCCGGCCTGCCCGCACGAAGCCGCAGAAGCCTGAACGGAGGTCATAGCAGGCCGTCCGGCAAAAATACATTCTGCTGCATTAGCGCCCGCATCACAGTAAGCGTGTTGCGGTGCAGCGGAACGCCGGTGGTCCGGTGGAGCTGAAGCCAGCGCAGCGAGGCCAGTGCCTCGAACAGCACAAGCTCTGCCGGAGTGCAGCTGCCTGAGGTGAGGAATGCCCTCTGGTAGATACCGGCGTACCGCTCGCCCGCATAGACCCTAAGCAGCAGAATAGACCAGGCTATGTCATACCGTGGGTCACCGAGCTGAACATTGGTCCAGTCAATAATGGTGTATTGTCCGGCTGACTCCAGAACATTGCCCAGATGATAATCTCCATGAATCAGGCGGTCCGGGGTTATCTCTGCCTGAGCGATCAGCTTCCCCGCCAGTGCCCGGATCTCCGGCTGCTGCCCCCATTCCGGGAAGAAGTAGTCGATGAATTCATAAGACGGCACATGGACTCCGTCCAGTGTATTAAGATCTAGCTTATGTATATTGAGCAGATTATGCGCTATGGCTGCGAGGCCTGCCGCATTCACCTTGCGGACGGGGGTTCCGTCGTAACTCATTAACAGCACATGATAGCCCTCCGCATCCACGCCCCAGGCGTAAGGATTGGATACCGCGCAGCCCTGACTGTAGAGGCGCTCCAGCACCTTGTATTGCAGCGGAATGTCCGGCCGGGATTCACGGTTCCAGCTTTTGAGCACCAGCTCTGTATCTCCCAGCTTTACCCGCTGTACCTCCGCTTCCAAGCCTCCCTGCATGGAAGTAAGCACCGCCCCGTCAGCCTTCCTAAGCAGCTTCTCACCTTCCGCAGACTGTTCTTTCCAGTCTATATCGCCAAGCCTGTATTTCATGATGATGCCCCCTCTCAGTTAACAATTCCTTCTCTAGGCACTTTCCCTACAACCCTGAATAGTATATCCCCATAGGACCATCAACCGGCAAATGGAGGAAGTATTATGGAGCATTGGATCAGAGTTGAACCGGACGTCAAAATCTATGTCAATGACATCAATCCGCTGGGCAGCAGGACCATCCTGTTCATCCACGGCTGGCCGGCTAACCACCGGATGTTCGAATACCAGTACAACCAGCTGATCCCGCTGGGCTACCGGTGTATCGGAGTGGATATGCGTGGCTTCGGCCAATCGGATAAGCCAACCGGCCGGTACGACTATAACCGGCTCGCCGATGATATCCGCTGTGTCATCGGCGCCCTGGGATTGCAGAACATTACGCTGGGCGGACATTCCACCGGCGGCGCCGTCGCCATCCGGTATATGGCCCGGCATCAGGGCTACGGGGTCTCCAGGCTTGCACTGTTTGCAGCAGCAGCCCCCAGTCTGATTCAGCGCCCGGGCTTCCCGTACGGCACGATCAGAGAGGTCATTGAGCAGATTATTCAGGCCACCTGGCAGGACCGGCCGAAGATGCTGCGGGATTTCGGTGACATGTTCTTCTATCACAAGGTCTCACAGCCGTTCTCCGACTGGTTTTTCCAGCTCGGGCTGGAAGCGGCAAGCTGGTCTACGATCGCTGTCTCCGAGGCCTGGCTCACCGAGGAGCTGTTCCAGGATCTGGCCTGCATCCGGGTCCCGACCCTGATTATGCACGGCATCCATGATCAGGTCTGCCTGTATCCGCTGGCAGTGGCCCAGCATCAGGGAATCAGGCATTCCGTGCTTATACCGTTCGAGAACAGCGGGCACGGACTCTTCTATGACGAACGGGAACGCTTCAACCGGGAGCTGTCCGCCTTCGCCCGCTAGACAATCCGCTATACGAATACAGCCGTTTCTTTGCCGGAGCAAGGAAACGGCTGTAGCATTATTTTAGCAGATTAAGGTTGACCTTACAGCTCCAGCGACTCCCCTAAACCAAGCGCTGTCCCCCGGATTCCCGCTTCCTCCAGCGCCTTCACGAAGGCCCCGGCATCCTGGCGGATCGGCGGGAAGGTATTGTAATGAACCGGAAGCACCTGCTTCGCGCCCAGCCACTTCGCCGCAATCAAGGCATGCTCTGGTCCCATAGTGAAATGACCGCCGATAGGCAGAATAGCCAAATCTATGGAATACAGCTCCCCGAACATCTTCAGGTCACCGAACAGCCCGGTATCTCCGGCATGAAGCACGGTACGTCCCTCCGCCTCAACAATGAAGCCCGCCGGCGTTCCGCCATAGATTCTCTGTCCATCCTCCAGCGTGATGCTGGAAGTGTGGAAGGCATGAATCATCGTCGCCTTGGCAAAGCCAAGGTCCACCGTTCCCCCGATGTTCATCCCGATCGTCTTCTTCGCTCCCTGACCCTCCAGATGACCTGCGAGTTCCACATTGGCTACAACTACCGCCTGATTCCGCTCAGCAATCGGCACAGCGTCCAGGATATGGTCCATATGGGCGTGAGTCAGCAGTACGGCATCGGTCTGAATATCCTCTACCTTCGTCACCGCCGCCGGATTGCCGCTAATGAACGGGTCGATAATCAGCGATTTGCCGTTCACCTCAATTTGAACACAGGAATGGCTGTGGTAGGTAATTTTCATAGAATTCGTCTCCTCTTCTTGATTAGTTTCAATAGGTACTAAGGAATGCATCGTGCAAAAACCCAAGGTTTACGATACAATGACACCAAGTTGCTCTAAATTCAAATCCAGCAGTGCGATTGACGAATATAACATAAATTATAACGTTCGTTTGTTTTTATGATATATCTATTCCTGCCAGCTGTCAAGAGAGGTGTGAAGAAGTTGCTGTCCGTTGAGAAAACAATGCTGTTTCTGTTATCTAAAGTGAAGCAGATGGGCGCCCAGCAGTTAGTCGAGATCTATGAGCACAGGGGGTACACCTCCACCTATATCCGCAACGCCCTGTCCCGTTTGAAAAAAGAGGGCTATATCGCATCCCCGGCACGTTCCAGGTATAACGTCACTGCCGAGGGGCTCGCCTACATTAAGGCGATTAACAGCAAGCCGGCCCGTTATCAGGAGCAGTGGGACCATACCTGGGATGTAGTAATGCTCGAGGTTCCCGAATCGGAACGCAAGAAGCGCGACCTGTTCCGCTCAGCACTCGGGCAACTGGGTTACGGGCTTTTATATAACAGTGTGTACATCTCACCATGGAACTATCAGGATGAGGTTACAGCCCAGATCCAGAAACTGGAGCTGAATGGCAGGGTGTCCATCCTGCAAGGCCAATTCCAGGAAGGCACGATTACACCGCTCAAAGCGCAGGCCATCTGGCACCTGGACGACATCGAAGCCTTATACCGGAAGAAAGCAGTCTGGCTGAAGGGAGAATTCGCTCCGAGATTAGCGGATACCCTTCAGGCGGGGCAACCATTACAGCTGTTCCTGCTATATTTGCAAATGGGTGAGGAGTTAAGCGGACTGTTCATGGCCGACCCCTATCTCCCGGATGAGCTGCTACCAGACCACTGGCCGGGCAAACAGGTCCTCTCAGACATGAGAGAATACATGGTTAGAGCCGCTCAGGCGATACCTGCGGATTCGTTCTATGCTCCCTTCGTCCAATAAGGTATGGCAAAGAGCAGCCCAGACTCCGGACTGCTCTTCGTATGTGAACTATTCCTCACGGCTGCCGGAAGCCAGCAGCTCCCGCACCGCTTCCTTGTTTGTTACCGGTGCCCGGCAGGCGAAGTTCCGGCAGACATAGGCGGTGGCTTCGCCGCGGATGGCCGGTTTGTCAGCCAGATGCGGCAGCAGGCGGAGAATTCCTTCGCTGTCCCCTTCCCAGTTAACAATGAGTGCCGCGTCCGGCAGATAGGCCTGCTGGACCTGGGCGAGCATAGCGTGCAGCACTGGATCTTCTTTTTTGCCGGAGAGAACCCATTCTCTGCCGCCGGAGACCATCGCCAGATGGGCCTGCAAATACATTGCATACCCCGGCGGATACTCCGAAGCAGCCGAAGCAAGCACCGCAGCGGTGCGTTCAGCGGTCTCTTTTAACTCCATATCCTGAGTAATCACCGACAGCTTCCAGAGCAGCTTCGCCGCCACCGAATTCCCGGACGGAATCGCGCCGTCATACAATTCCTTCGAGCGGACCGGCAGCTTCTCCCCGTCATGCCCGGTGAAGAAGAACCCGCCGCCTTCGGCATCATGGAACAGTTCGAGGAGCCCTTCTTTCAGCTCCAGCGCCCGTTCGAGGTAGATCGCTTTGCCTGTCGCTTCATATAATTCGCTGAAGCCCCAGAGCAGGAAAGCATAATCATCCACATAAGCCGGAATCGCCGCCTCCCCGTCACGGTAACGGGCCAGCAGCCGTCCATCCTCACGCCGCAGCCTGTCCCAGATGAAGTCCGCTGCACGTTCGGCGGCTCTGGCATATTCCGGCTTCTGGAGGGCTTTGGCCCCCAGAGCCAGCGCAGCGATCATTAGCCCGTTCCATGAGGTCAGCACCTTGTCGTCCTTCAGCGGATGAATGCGCTGCTCCCGGTATTCGAACAGCTTCTCGCGCCATTCGTCCATCCGGGTCCGCAGACCAAGCGGATTCATGCCCATACGTTCCGCAATCTCCTCCGGCAGCCCTTGGAGCAGATTCGGAATATTTTTGCCTTCGAAATTGCCCTCCGGCGTAATCCCGTACACATGGCAATACGAATGCATGTCCTCCAGTCCCAACGCTTCCTCAATCTCCTCCCGGGAGAAGACATAGAACTTGCCTTCCACACCCTCGGAATCAGCATCCTCTGCGGAATAGAAGGCGCCTTCCGGCGAAGTCATATCGCGCAGCACATACGTGAAGATCTGCCCGGCAATCTCCGCATACAGCGGCTTCCCCGTAAGCTGGAAGGCTTCCAGATAGACATTCGCCAGGAGCGCGTTATCGTAGAGCATTTTCTCAAAATGCGGCACCAGCCACTCCCGGTCAGTCGAATACCGTGCGAAGCCGAAGCCCACATGATCGTACATGCCGCCCTTGTACATTGACTCCAGCGTATGCTCCACCATCCGCAGCGCTTCCGGCTGATTATGAAGCTGGCTGTAGGCCAGCAGGAAAGACAGATTATGCGGTGAAGGGAACTTCGGTGCGTTGCCGAACCCGCCGTACTCCTCATCGAACTGCCGACGGTACAGCTCATACGCCTCATGCAGCAGCTCCGCTCCGGGAATACTGCCCGCAGTATCAGGGTTATACGCATTCTTACGGTCCAGCGTGTGCAGCTCAGTTAATAGTTCATCGCCAAGCTTGTCCAGCGCATCGCCATCCTGCTCCCACTTCGTATGAATCTGCTCCAGCACATCCATCAGCCCGATCCGCCCGAACATCTGCCGCTTGGGGAAATACGTCCCCGCATAGAACGGCTTCTTCTCCGGCGTCAGCAGCACCGTCAGCGGCCATCCCCCGCTCCCCGTCAGCGCCTGACACACCGACATATACAGCGCATCAATATCCGGCCGCTCCTCGCGGTCTACTTTGATCGCTACGTAGTGATCGTTGAGGAGCTGGGCGACTTCGGCGTCCTCGAAGGATTCGCGCTCCATTACGTGGCACCAATGGCAGGTCGAATAGCCGACAGATAAGAAGATCGGCTTGTTCTCCGCCTGCGCCTTGGCAAAAGCCTCCTCTCCCCATGGATACCAGTCCACGGGGTTGTGGGCGTGTTGGAGCAGGTAAGGCGATTTTTCGTTCGCTAATCTATTGGGTGTTTTATGAGTCGTCACCAGGCGTCCCCTCATTTCGGATGATTTGGGTAAAGTACGTATAGGGTTAGTTTACCCAAATTGGTGGGGGAAATCTCTTCCTGTGTCCTTTAGGCTTCCTCCATCATCTATTTTTACAAGCAGCTTAGCGAATGAAACAGTATACTGTCCTATTCGGCTCCCGATAGCCCAAGGAATCTCTCAATTTCCCTTGCACATTTATTAGTTTATCTCTCTTCCTCCTTAACCACGCAGATTCCCAAATTCACAGCTGTTGTCGTCTTGCCTACAGAGCCTTTTTGATTAGCCAGGGCACTTACCCTTGTCATCTCATTCCCTCCCTTTAACGTATAAAAACCGACTGCGCTAAATTTCAGTGCAATCGACTTTTAAAGGTTCTTCATTTAAACGGGTAATGCCGTCACTAATACCTTCTGAACTATTTTCAGCAAATCGATCAAGTAATTTCAATTCTGAGGCCAAATAGGACCTTTCTCTCAAAAAAATTTATGAATAAAAAACGGAAGCACCAAACTCTTAGTTGAGCTTGGTACTACCCTAACTTATCAGGTAACTTTATTCCCATACCTATTCCTTATCAGCATTAGGTCACATACTTATTAAGTCCTTCAAAATCAGTCGCTTGATTATAGTCAAAGACGATTCCAACACTGAACTTCGCTCTAGTTAATGCAACATACAGTTTTGAGCGGCTCGTAGAAGCTAAGTCAAAGGTGTTATTCTTAATCCACTTAATAATGGGTTGAGTTGGATATATTAATACCCTTTCGAATGTAAGACCCTTAGATTCGCCAAAATTAACACACTTGTAATCTTTATTTACCGTTTCTCTGATGCTGTCTCTTAATTGAACTGGGGTGTAGCTTTGTAAATAATGTTCAACATCTTGTTTTCTTACTAAAAAGATCCCGTCATGTCCCGTCACTTCATGTTGGTTTGATTGGCATGAATTATATTCAGGAAATAATTTTGAAGAATAACTACAAATCAGATCATTATTTCTATGGGATACATTTAACGAGTCTTCATCAATTTCACAATCTATCCTTCGACACTCGGTTTGAATAAACTTTTGATACGCCCTTCTTTATATCGATCATACTTTCTTTCAATGTGAGTTAGATATGTTACCTGACGAGGATCGCCTACGAAGAGCACGCTTGAATCACTCTTTAATAGTAACTTTACAATCTCCAAGTCATATCCTGCTAGGTCTTGGATTTCGTCAATAAAGATATGCGAATAGATACTGCTTAATCTCTTAATAACGGCACCGCCGCTTCTTTCATTACATCTGACAACCAATTTGGAAATCTTATCTGAGTAAACTTTAGAGTCGCTTGTAAAGTAGTACTGTTTAAAGTGAGTAATTTCACCAAAGTAAACCCTACGTGTTCCCTGAACATATCTCAAAGCCGATGGTTCATTTACTAGAAGCATTCCTCGAATTGGCTCATCATATAATCCTCCCTGATAAGGTCTAATTCCATGTTGTAGCAAAGTGGAAAACCAAGTTTGAATTGTAACATGAGATGGAACGCACCCATTCAATTCAACAAACTTCTTACGAATTTCGGCTTCGTTTGCTTGGGTATAAGTTGTAATAAGTACATTTCCTTCTCGTAGCCTTATTGCTTCATTTACAAGAAATGTTGTTTTTCCAGAACCAGCAGCTGCGATAACCAGTCTATTAGTTTTCATACTGATTACCTTATTGCATCTGCGATGTATTCAGGAAATACCACAGATTCAGCGGTTTCGAATATTTTCAATGCACACTCGGTTTTATTAGACTTCATATATTTATACATATCATCAACGTCTGCATATTCTGTTCCGAAAATAGTATTAAACTTGCTGAGCTCATTAACCTTTAGCAGTTTTGGTTCCAATGTATTGTAGTTAAAGGGGCTCTTTCCAATAACTAAATTACCTTCATCTACAGTCGGATCAAAACAAATTTTAATACCTTCATTTTTGTCATCACCCAAATAGTCACTGTACTTTCTATTAACAGCTTCTACGTCTCCATAATTATCTGTAACGACTGTTACAGGTTTGTTAAGCAATACCGCGATCTCTAAGAAACGTAAGAAAGAAGTGCCTACCGAAATAACATCGATTTCATCTTGAATAGGTAATTTACCTTCATTTGAAAGCATGTATGCTTTTTGAACTACCAGTTCATCGGAATCTCCCTCGACTAAAATAGCCTTCTTGCAGAGAATCAGCCGAAGGGTATCATAACCAGCGACCTTCTGAAAGAAACTTTTTGTATCAGGCTTTAGATTATTGAGCTTTATAGCCTTTTTGTCGTTTAATAAAATCAAGTTGCCTAACCCCAATTTATTAGCTACGAAACTACTATGAGTAGAAATAATTATTTGTTTATCTTGCTGATTCTCCGTTATTTTTTTTATAAACTGATTTAATTTAGTATGTGATAGGTGGTTTTCAGGTTCTTCAACTAAGACGACTGCAGCTTCTCTTGTTCTCCTATGGCTTAGAGCCAACTCAGTTTTCACAATACATTGCTCGCCTTTTCCAACGAAGTGAAACGGTACGTCATCAAGATACGTCACCAAACTGTTTTCCCAAGCATTCTTAGAAAGCAGCTCAACAGAAAGCTCGACTTTCTTTCCGGTTAGAACGGCGGTTTCTTGAATTTTCGCATTAATAGCTTGAATTGACTCTGAACCCATGAAATTATCTCGCATTTTTCTATGGGATTGGGAAATATCCACTATATCTGCGGGTTCCAGGTTATCCCGAACAATTCTAGAAATATAAATATCAGATCCATTTTGATATCGATTACTTGATGAATCAATCATGGCCGATTTTAGTGGTATGCTTTTTGGCGTTATTATCTCCCTAGCAAATGTAGACCAAACCAAATCGTAATATTCAATGGGTAGTGTCTTTACATCTCCTTTACTAACTAATTGTTCATATTCAGCTTGATACTTTTCATCGAAGCAAATTTTAAGTGAGATCCCACTTTCCTTCGCACGATCGCTATTGCCATTACCCTCTAACAACGCTATATTATCACCACTCAAAAATATTTCAATTAATATGTATGGTAACTCGTGACTTTGTCTCTGCTCCAATTTTGTTAAGTATTCGCTTACAACAGTATTATTGAAATAATACTGTGTTAACTCATTTTTGATTTGTCTGCCATTAAGAAGACCAGTGAGTGCTAAATGAATCGCTTCAAGAATCGTACTTTTCCCTGCCTCATTGTTGCCTACTAGGATGTTCATTCCTTCACTAAGTTCTAAAACGAACTCCCCGCAGAAACTCTTAAAGTTCTGGATTTTCACTTTTTTTATTATCAATTGTCTTCTCCCCCATTCATTCTATCTAAATAGATTATTACTAGGTGCTCTATATTTAGAGTACTTCGATTGGCTCCTTACTCGGTTTAACTTGCTTCTTCAGATTTGAACTTAAAAACCAGAGCAACAAAAGCGAAGCGAGGAGATGAGATAATCCTTTGTTGTACAAGGGATCACGGCATTTTTGTAGGGTCGAAAAATGGTTCGCATAATATTATGTTATGAGTTATCAGATGAGATCCTTGAATATTCGCTAAGTAAAAATTCTTCTAGAGCATGTTCAAATTGTGTACTTTTAGTTATCCCTGTTATTTGTATAATTTCAATTGTTTCTTTTCCATTTGTACTGTTCAAATCCTGTAATATTTTACTTCTATTTATTTTTTGAATATCAGTCGTACCACCTAAAATACTCAAATTTTGTTTACGCTTAAGTATTGATAACAACGAATTAATTTTGTTAGTATTGAGACGCTCACCTTTATGGATTAACACTGGAGAATCATCGTTAATATCTGTAATATTCTTCTTCATTTCGTTTAGCTTTTCCCACAATCCATCATTCAAAGAAATCCACTTGTAGGCTAATCTATCTTTTCGTAGGTTATTGATTCTTTTTTTATCCAAATCAACGTCTGACCAGTTGAGCTTTATTAAGTGATCTTGTTCAAATATCAAATGGTAGGACATCATTAAAATTAGGTGAAGGATGATCTTGTCTTCTTCGGAGTCCTTGTCACTATAATTTATCTTGTCACTTAATAGAAAAGATAATTCTTCATTAGAGAAAAACTTCATCTGTTTCTCTACTTTTGTTAGTTTTAGCGTTCTTAGATAATCATTCAGCTCAATATACTTTAAAGTACTAAGATGTCCATACTCTTTAAGAAAGTTCATAAAATTAACTACTGTAGCTCTGGCTGTAGAACTTCTTCTATAACTAAGAAATGATGCTATATCTCTTGGTACGAAAAACTTATCCAATCCATCAATGATATTTGAATTATTTATGTAGTTTTCTATATAATAATTAATGTCACTCAAGTATCTTTGTTTAGTTCGTAAAGAAATTTGATTTTCCTTTTGATTTAGATACTTAAGAAAATCAAGTTGTACAACGTTTTCTATTGAAGGTATCATTTTGTTACTCCTTTCATTTGATTTCTGGTAAACGTCATATTCACGAAATTTGTCAATCTAAAGAATACAATTAATTAAACGAACTGCCGAGACTCAAATTTCACCTATAGGCTATACTTATTATACAATGTAATGGAAAAATATTACGAGCGGTAATCTTACGATTTCAAATTAATAAGCTTCCTCCAATACTATCAGTCCAAACCCTAACAAAATAAAAAGAGGCCAATGCATACCGTTAGACACATTGGCTTCTTTACCTCAGACTATTTCGAACAAATACCCGCTCCGCTTTCTTCAATTGCTTTAGTGAATTCTCAAAAGAATACGGAAACCTACCTCGAAGCTCAACCAGCTTTTCTACCTCTCCCAAGGCAATAGCTTCCTTAATAGCAGGAATCCACTTCTCTTGAACAATGCCCCAACTTTCCGCTTGAAGAAGCTCGTCAATCAGCATAGGCAATTTAGAATTAAAAGTATCATAATTCTCTCCCATCCGACTTTATTTGTTCAAAGATCAACTTCTCCTTAGTCTGTATAGGTTTTGTCTTATGTTCCAATACTTCAATGAGCATCGCAGCTCCCGTTCTGAATCCAAGAGTATAGGCAGAAGCGGACGAGATAGAGATCAGGAGACTGTTCAGATCCATGACTTCTTCGAGCACGGTGAAGTCTTCTGAAGACAGCTTTGCTTGCAGAATGTTTATACGCTCCGAGATTAGCTTAGAGTTCTGTACATACTCGGGATCATTTAAACAGATTTGTTCATTTGGGCAGATTTTACCGTAATATAGATCTTCTAAAAGACTCACTTGTAACCCCTCCCAAAACATCATCTCTTTGATTACATTAGCGAATTTTTCGCTAAAATCAATAGCGAATAATTCGCTAAGATATGCTTGCGTTGGAGGTGTTCAAATATGTATCAACGTATCCGGGATTTACGCGAAGATAAGGATTTGACGCAAACTCAAATGGCGGAGTATTTGCAATGCAGCCAGCGGATTTATAGTAATTATGAACGCGGTGATGTCGATATTCCCACTGCAATTCTGATCAAGCTGGCAGATTTTCATATGACGAGTACTGACTACTTACTCAATCGAACGAACCAAAAGAAGCCCTACTCCAAAAGTTAAATTAGTATAATGCTTAGATACTGTAGGGTTCAAGATTATCTAAGAACAGACACCGAACAAAAAGCTCAGTGGCGAACTCCATGAGCTTTTTGTTCGGTGGTACCATTGCTTCTAATTAATGCTATTTCAATTTAATATGAATATATCTTTCTTTTAAATACTGAATCATACTATCTTCAACGATCAAACAACTTACTTCATCACGTTTGCTAACTTTCCCAATCTTGGATAACCAGTTATGAGAACCTATAAACAAATACTTATCATCAACCAACAAAATTTTAGAATGAATAGGAGGAATATATTGAAGTGCTTCTCCCATTACCTCTTTAAGCTTTGAAATTGATAGTTCAATATCTGATTTTCTTCCAAGTGCATAATCCTTCATAACAATACTGTTGATATTATGGATATCGATCCCTTTTCCCCCTCTATATCCAAAACCAATTCGGATCTCCACGCTTCTAGCCATCGCTACTTCAACAATACCAATAAACTCTTCATTAACCACGTACGGCATAATCCAAGGGGAGAAGATGACTATTGACTTAGTGGCATGACGAATTGCTTCTATCAATACCTGATAGTGTTCTTCTGGTGTTATAATTAGATGTTGCGGTATATGTTCACGAATGTATGTAGAAAATACTTCATTTTCATTCTCCATCCTATCAGTGGGAGTAGTAAACAACGCAAAGGAAATAGCTTCTAAATCGGAACTTACAGTATGAAAGTGTTCGTCATAGGGGCTAATACCTACACCCTTGTCCATAATAATCCTAAGAACATGATGCAAATGATTATGTTTAAGATTGGAAATAACATCAAGATTCCCAACTAACACAAACTGTTCTTTTGCACGGGATAAAGCTACATTTAGCATATTAGACCGCCCCCCAATAAATGCAGCAAGTCCTTGTTTTTTTGAAATGTTACTATCGATGACTGAGCTGAAAATTATATATTTCTTCTCCTGCCCTTGAAAGGTATGTACAGTGCCGATATCTACTCCAGCAATGGATGCTTGCAGCTTTTCTTTTTGTTTACTAAATGGAGTTATAATACCGATTTGCCCTTTAATATCTTCACCATACTCCTTCACATAAGCATCTACCAGATTCTTACACACCTGCACCTCCGAAAGATTAAAGTGGGCTCTGCCATCCTTTAAACCTCGTACGTCTATTGCTACCAAATTTCGTTCAAACAGCTTGTCATGGTTGTCTTTATTAATGATGGTAAGTATGTTTCCATAAACATATTGATTCGAAAATAACATTATACTTTCCTCGCATCGGCGATGCTCGGTTAAGATCATTCCTTTTCTCTTTCCTTGGTAATCGCATTCGTATATATCCGAATTAAGATCAACATAACTTTGAGCACTATTGCGCTGCACACAGAGCGTATTATGATGTGTCTCCGGTATAGGCTGGAATTGCTCAATCACATTGCTTTTTAAGAGCCTTATAGGCTCCAATTGCTCAATATCCCCCACTATTATAGCTCTTCTGGATCGAAACAAAGGGCTGCTCAAATAATGCGGCATAATCTGACCCGCTTCATCAACAAGTAAGGTGTCAATTAGTTGCGGCAACAAATGAAAGGTTCTCTCTCCGAAGGAATGTAAGGTAGAAGTGGTGACTGGAAAACAAAGAAACATTGTGTCCCAGAGACTCTGAATCCCTTTTGCATATTGAATGTCTCTCTTGTTTCCTTCATTGAAAAAAGGATTGAACCAGCTGCCTTCACATATCAAATTCAAGTTATGTATCACTTTTTCTGCATGTAGTAAGATGTACTGTTCTGTCACTCTCAAGGAAAGTAGATACAGCTCGTGGCGTTTTTTTAGAATAATAGGATTGCACGAAAAGTCAAATCTGCTGTTTAATGAGATTTTCTCTAACTCCCATTTATCAAAGAGTTCTTGTTCCTTTAACATCTGTGATTCCAACATTTCAATCGTTTTATAAAGAAATTGCAATTTCCGTGTCAATACCAGTTGCTCCATTTCTTGATCAGCAAGCTGTTCCTGAATCTCTAATACAGTCGAATTCACAACATTAAGATCGTTTATGCATGATGGTAATCGCTTATTAAGTAATTCTTGCTCCTCGGCCTCTTTATTCTTGATCAAACGATTTTCAATATAAGTTTCAGATGGATATTCCTTGAAGAAAACTTTTCTTTTTGGAATAAGCCACCCATACCAACTCCTCTTCTTCCACTTTAGATATTTCTCTAATATACTGTAGCCTTTCTTGATTTCTTCGGGTATGACTCGCAATCGCAACTTGGTTTCTTCCACTTTCTGTTCCAAATTTCTGATATTATGTTGTGAGTCTGTATATCTGTCCTTCAGATCATTCATTGATATTTCGAGTTCATTAATCCTTTTTTCAGCCCCCTCCCTTTCGCTTAAAAATCTTGATCTATCTTCAGTTATGCTTATAAATGTTATTTTATTATCACTATAGAAACGAACAAGCTCCTCTCTTCCTTCAATGAATCGCTCTATATCACCATACATATTTTCAAGTTTGTTATATGCATCATTAAATTGAGTTTTTACTTCAGGCAGAAGATATTGGTTGTATTCAGCTTCCAGCCCTTTAATAAACATAGGAACAAAATTCTTCATAAATGACTCTTTATTAGTGGCATTGCCTAATCTTGCGCAAAAGAAGCCGTTAATTTGCTCATTTTCTTCTTTGTTAGTTACAAATTGAGAAAAGTATTCCACTTCTTTAAGTAGCTCTAGCCCAATATTATCCACGGCTTTATTGTTGGTGCTAGTTAGAACCATCGAGTAAGTTCGTTCGCTACCAGTGATCGGATATCGATATAGTTCGCTGCTTCTCTCCTTAAACCGCTCCCATGGCTGCTCCCATATTTCAATCAGTCTCCTTGCTTTTTTAACCATATTATCGGCGAAAATTTCTTTGAGCAGCGTGCTTTTCCCTGTACCTGGGGGGCCGTTTACCGATAGAAGAGTGTGATTTTGAGCTGCATCAAGCGTATGCCACTGCTTCTCGTTGATCGGATACGAACCAGAATAACTTCCATAATGAAATAACTTACCTTCTTCTGAGTTGTTATACTCTACAGTGGATTGTCCCCCTATTAAATAATTCAACAACAGCTCTGGAAACTTTACTTTCTCTGAAACTAAATCAATAATACGTTGAATCTCCTTTTGAAAAATCGGTCTTGTCATGTCTTCCAATGTTTCATATGTAATAAATGCCTGATTAAGTTTCTGCCAGCCTTCATAAGATTTAAAGTGTTCAAGGGCTTTCCCGTATCTTGATGATAGCTCTCTATTCAAAATATTTATGATTTCAAACATATTCGTTTGTTGTGTATAGTCATTTGCACTTAGCAATTCCTGTAAGTTAGTCTTTTCAAGCTCAGCAACCTCAGATGTTGAACAATTTGTGAGCTTAGCGATAATTATTTCTAAGCTTTCTCTATTGATAAAAAAACTATCTACCTGAAGTTTTTGATCCTCAAATCTGCACTTAAACGTGATCAGGGGCTTTATCGTTGTCTCTTGTTTCGTTTTTTTCTTTAAAAGTGGATAGCAAATTGTTGTGGTATCCACTAGTAAATTTTTTATAAATTCTTCAGTATTCACCCTATTATCCGCGTATACGAAGGAGATCCAGGATAAAAAGTCGGCTATCTCCATTCCTCCTGAAACAACAAGTTCAATACTAGATGTAAGCTCAACGTCGCTGTACTTTCCTTTCTTAAGCTGATTTTTTATATCCTTGTAATCCGTAACCTTTTTGAATATAGTGGTAACTTTCTTACGGAAAGAATATTCTTCTAAAGTACTGGTATTACTCAAATAATCATCACTAAAGAGTTCTCCTTCCACCTTTGAAAGCGAATTTTCCATTAAGGCTGTCATTTTCTCATATTCAATAAAATACCTAAGTACGGTTCTCGCATCTAACAAGGAACTAACCTCCAAAAAAACAAATTTCTATAAGATAGTTTCATTATAGAACATTTAAAGATGTTCTATAAAGTTAGTTACCGATAAAAAAGCTCCTCCTATTTTTTAGCATAATCTTTAATGATAAAGGATTCACATGAACATCTCATCAATGACAAGTCAAATAACCTACAGATAAGAAGATCGGCTCGTTCTCCATCTACAGCTTCCTACCCATGTATACCAATCCACAGTGTTGTGGGAATGGAGTAGTAATTTTTTGCGATACCTTCTGTTAGTGTAAAAAGTTCTTCTTCAAATTCCGAAATTTCTCTTCAATAACAAACAGTTTTTTTCACATTTGCTATATGCCTATAAAGTAATCTGTTTTCTATTAGTTCAATAATTTTCTATACTCAATATTAGATTTATATATATACGTAACTTTAGCATAATGGTAATATTTCCTTGTTACATAATTACCCAATTCAGGAGGTATTGATGAAAACAAAAAAATTCTTTTTAACCACAACAGCTTTGCTACTGTTCTCATTGTCTTTAGCTTCAACCGGCTTTGCCAGCAACAATGAACAAGAAGCTTCAAACCTAAATAATGACGTGGAGATTCTTTATTCAAATAAAGAATTGGGGGGACCGCCAATTAACTACAATAGGTTCAAAACTTCTCAAGAAAATTACACACCAATTGTTGAAAGATCTTCAATTGCTACGGTGTATGATGAAAACGGTAACATTGTGAATACACACGTTATAGAAAAAAACACTACTGAAACTGAAGATAACAATATAAACTCCCGGGCTTCTTCCGGTAGATTATGTAGAGTCTTAGTTGCTGTTGATGAAGAATACCGTGCGAAACATAGTAATTGGATTTCATTAACAGAAAGTATAGTCGAGGGAGCAGACGATGCTTTCAACAGAGATTTTGGTATTGATTTAACAGTTGCAGCTTATCAATATTGGAATTCCAGTGGCAGCAATGGTAAACAAATTCTAAATAATTTAATGTCTTCTTATTCATCAAATAGCTATGACTTTGTTATTGGTTTTACAGCCGAACCTGATTTCGTTGATAATTATGGTATTCAAATTTCCGGCACTGCTCAAGAAGTAACTAGCAATCCCATATATGGTAGCTATGCAGTAAACTGGGATCAAAATGATATTTATTCTGACTGGCACTCTCTACAACATGAAATTTCTCATCTCTATTCACTTCAACACGATATTTCAGGACCTTCGCCTTTATGCATCATGAATTACGGAACCATGTATAGTACATCATATTGGGATACAGACCATTATAATCAAATTGCCGTAAGGGTTGGGTGGTATGGTACTAGCATAAACTAATATTCGTGAGCGCCATAAACTAAGTTTATGGCGCTTTCTAAAAATTTCGGAGGGGTAAATTATGAAGAAACTTCTTTTCATTATATCCGTTTGCATTCTTTTAATTGGATGTTCAAATGATAAAGTTACAAGCAGCAACAATAATATGTCCAATAGCGATCCCGTGACTTGGCTCACAATTGATGGAAAGAAATACTCTTATACCACTACTTATGAGAGTATGGATGAGACCACACTAATAGATACAGGAGACGTAACTGATAGTGAAGACGGAATTCAACTTGGCCTTAAAATCTACAAAAGCAATGTCTTCGAAGACCGTTACTTTATAAAAAGCCAAGATTATGAAACCGCATGGCGAGAATATAAATTACGCGATTAACACTGTTCATATCAACACATGGTTTACACTTCCAACCCTAACCACAAAGCCAATCCAGCGGTGAATTCTTTTTGAGACTCCAGCTTCAGTTCGTTATACACTTTAGTCATGCGTGCCTGTGCTTGTTCCATATCACCTGTTAAGCAATAGAGTGCAGTTAAATGATGCGGGTTCTCGTATATTCCAGCTTTCTCCCTTAGCTCCATTACCCGAATGACATTTTTAACCTCTTGAAACTGCCGCAGGTGAGGGAATATAAAATCTGAAATGTCTTTCGTTATTCTTTGTTTAAGTTCTTCAATGTTAGAATCAGGGGTCAATTTGTACCAATTATCGTTGTTCGTTAGCTCAGTACCGCGAATCTGCAGAACTGAACTCACGACTGTTGGAAAAGCTGGTTTCGGGTATAGATAAACTGTTCCGAATAATTCTTCCATATAGATTGCAGTATTGAAACAGAATTCGACCCCATTTTGCATGTTCCACTTGGATGATTGAATGTTCGCTGTCATGCTGCATTCCGATGCCCCCATCCTCCAAAACCATTCAAATCCCCAAATTCTCATTCACATACAACTCGCTGGGTAGAATTCGGTGCTGGTCAGTATGCAACAGCTCTGGCAAATGCCCGATACGCTCAGCCAAACGGGAGAGTTGTTGCTCATGAAAATTAGATAAGCCCGTATGAATCCGGTCCTGGAAAGGCTCAAGCCATCTCGCATCCAAGCTGTCCGGGCCGAAATACACTCCGAGCAGAGAGCCCGCAGTTGCTCCGAAGCTGTCGGTATCGTTTCCTTGCATGACCTGTTTGCATATTCCGTCTCCAGTATTCTCAGCAAATCGAAAGGTATTGATCAAGGTTCCGACTTCCTGATACACCTGACAATGGCAGTAATTCGCGTACTTCTGATGAATCCCCTGATAAGCCTCCAGCCAGTGATCTGCATTCGCTACGATCTGTAGGCAATCTTCGGTAATCTCATAGAACCTGCTCCTTCTAGGGACGAATTGCAGTGCAGTTCTTATGATTTCAAGCGGATCGCGCAGCACATGAGCGGCAGCAATTGCAGCGGCAATGAACATCGTGGCATAGATTCCCGTCCGGCGATGTGTAAAACTGGCATCACGCCAAGCCAGCTCAGCCGCAAGCGCAGGTTGACCAGGACAGGCATAACCGTAAGCATCTGCACGAATCGCTGCCCCGCATAATTCGGTATCTTGCACCAGGAAGTCGGGCCAAGCCTCTATTTCAGAATGATTGAATACTTCTCTGTCATGCTCCAAATAGCTAATTCCCGACCGAACCAGGATGGCCCTCTCCGGCCCCCAGGTTGTACTTATCGGAAGATGATTTATCCATAAATCTCTTAGATTTCTTTTCGTAAAACCCTTACCGAATTGCTCTAACGCCATCATTCCTATTAAGGTGTAGTTGATATCATCATCAGGTGCCACATAGCGAATCCGCCCGCGCGTCGTCTCGAACCATGACCAATGACGACGATCCAACGCATGAAGGGCTTGTTCCGAAATATAATCATTCAGCGGCCATTCCCCCACAGCGGTTAACGCTTGACGTAATTCCGACAAGGTGGGATTGACCTCAATCGGCTTGCCCAGCATTGAACCACAGACTGAAGCGAGGAAGCCTGCCTCTACACGCTTGGAGCTGTCCTTCAGATTCAAGACTCCGATCTGGCCCAGAGGTCTATCCGGATCGCATTCCCGCCATATCTCCTCCAATTCATTCGGCTCATAATAAGGCCAATTCTCCCGCATTGGCATATCAGCCAAGCTATGAGCGAATTCCAAATAAGCATCATAACTTGCGGAAAGCTCTTCCAATCGGGCTAAATAACCGGAGGTTTGATGCCCCTGTGCAAATTTATTACGCAGAATTCCCTCTAATTGATGTCTCAGGAACGTTAGCGATGGCAGCATGTGATAGCTCCTTTGTTGTGATTATCACAAAACCCCAAAAATTTAGAAAAATAAACAGATTTCAAAATTCCGCTGTTTATCGCTTGAATCTCCCTAATAAATTCAATGATTTTAGTTCTTATCTCATTAACAAATTCACTTTTGTGTACTCTAATATTCGAGAATGACCCATATGGCACATCTTTTAAAAGGAGCTTATCCGTTTGAATTAAATATCTATAAGGTATTTCACCGTTTTTCTCGCTTAAGATTAAAATCTCATTCTCCACTTCTATTTCTAACCAGGTCCAGGAATTCTCAACATACTTCAAGGCTAAGTAGTTATGCGAATTTAAGTAGTTGCAGGCATCGACAAGCAGATCTAAATTGGTTAGAATGAGCTCAGAATATAGCCCTTTTGCTGATAAAGGCATGTCTGGAGATGGATATGGAATGAACTCATGTCCGTCTACAACCAGAGTAAATGCCCCATAGATCTGATGCCACTCTTTATCAAATGTCGCTGTATCCACCGTTCTCAGTTCCTCTACCTGATCTTCAAACAACTCATACTTGATCTCAAATACTGGATGCTTAGACACTATTACTTTCCCCTTCTCTAGGAATTCTCCGAATACTCTATCGTCACATCTAGTTACTCATCTTCGCTCAGAACGGTATTTTTTCAAGTCACGCATGAGCTGTTGCTTTGCTTGTTTTATTTTGTTGTCCTTAGTACACCTCACAAAACAAACACAACCGCAATCACCACATACGCATACCGCACATTCTTGCTCAACATTATGTATATCATTCCATATAAAAGCGACATGAAAAACGCATACCCCCCCGTCGCTCCGCCCTGGAGCAGAATGTGGATCAGGCCCCAGGTGAGTGCGAGGAACATCCCGCCGTAAGGCAGGCCGTCTCTTTTGAATAGTGATTCACCGAATTTCTGCCCAAACGCAATCGTTAACAAGATCAACGCAGCTTCGAACAAGTAATAGACATTCTGAAAAATAAATCTCACCACGTCCTTGTATTCCTGAACCGGCTTGAAGCCCTCCCACACAATGGTTGTCGCTGCAATGGCGATCATCGATACCACCAACGCAAGCAACCATCCTCTGGCGTCCGGTGTTGCATTCAACCTCATGATGTCAAAATCATATTTGTGCTTGGAGAGCCTGATCAGGAATAACGCCATACCGCCCCACAGCAAGCAGGTAATTCCCCAGTGAATACACTGATGAAGCAGTGTATATTCGGAGCCTTTCACTCCCAAGATTGAAGGCAAAACCATCGACAATACCACTTCCAGGCCAAACCCTGCAAACGCATACAATGCTAAAGCCAGATAATCGCTTGCTCCAATTTTTTTCTCTGCCCTAACTGTGTTCGCCATCATCCGCACCTCCAGTTAACTTTAATCCTCATACTTACTCATAATCCCCCGCACATATGCCTTGAACCCGCTGCGGATCTCGGGCGGCCCCAGCACTTCACACTTGTCTCCAAAAGCAAGCAGCCGGTCATAGCCATAGTCATTCGCAATAATGGGATACTTGGCCCAGCAGTGGTGTTCATCCACCCGCAGGATATGGTCGGCACCGAACCGTTCGATTACCCGATCCATAACGGAGCGGTCCAGCCGGATCGTAACCTCCACCCAGCCTTGGTTAAGCCAATCACTCCCATCCATGGGGAGAGGGGTGAACGCTCTTGGAACGAACTGCTCCTTCAGCACCTGGAGACCGCTCATTCTGGCCAGCTTGAAGATGCGGTAGTCTTGTCTGTCCAGACAATAGCCTTGCAAGTACCAGCTGCTCTCCTTAAAAACCACCTGATACGGCTCCACCCGCCGTTCACTGATCTGCCCCCGCGCATCCGTATACGCAAAAGCCAGCACAGCATGCTCATTCATCGCCGTCTCGATCATCCCGAACAGGTTGCGCAGCGATTCGTTGCCTTGATTCAAGGACAGATCCATGACGAACGGCGCACTCGGTCTGTCCACTGCGTTGTCGGGGTAGAGAGCGTTCAGCTTCTCGGCAGCATACACCATTTCCCGTCTCCCGAACAGCTGCTTGTAGCTGTGTAACCCATTCATCAGGTTATGGATTTCTTGAGGAGTGAACACGGTTTTGCCCACCTTGTAGGACTTCATCAGACCGACACCGCCCCATGCCCCCATCAGCGTATAGATCGGCAAGCCGGCTCGATTCAGCGTATCAATATCCCGGTAAATCGTTCGTCTGCTGACTTCGAGACGCTCCGCTAACTCGCGCGCACTAATCTGCTCATGCTCCAGCAGGATCATAATGAGCGCAATCAAGCGATCCATTTTCATCAAGACCACCTCGAATCAAGTATGCCATACAGGTGTCACAGTTGGTAGATTATGCTTGCTTGGAAAACACAAATTACACTATCCAGGAGGTACATTGTCATGATTTCGACCAGAATTGAAACGAAAGACGCATTCCGCCTGATCGGCTACAAGACTACTCTAAGTGAGGGTGGAGCTGTGCACGATCCGGCGTATTCTCCGCTCAAAACAGCTTTTTTCAAAAGCACGCTGGAGAACGGCTCCATGGCCTCCCTGCGTCCCCTGTCTGAGAGTCCATACGGCTTCGCCGCGATTGCCCAGGAGGATGGAAAGATTCTGTATGTTGCAGGCGTTCAGTCGTCCAAGCCCCAGCCGGAGGCTGCGGGTGAAGTACTTTTTCCGGGAGGAGAGTATCTGGTGTTGTCAGGTCAGGGCGGGTTATCGCGTCTCGCGTTTGACCGGCTGGAGGATGAGGCATTCGGCGGTATCCTGAACGATGATTATGAGTATGTGTACACTGGACACCCGATTGCGGAGGTATTAACCAATGGCAACCCTATGGATGCTGAAGTCGAAGTGTGGGTGCCGGTGGAAAAGCGGAAGGCGGATTGAGGACTCCACTAAGAGGAAATAACGTTACGCTATAGGTAGAAGCAGCTCCGTTACGTTGTAGCGCATTGGATCAGCGGCACTCAGAATTTGAGGCGTGGCTGATCCAGCGCTCAATCATCTGCTCATGTCCAGTGGCTATCGCGCTGACCAGCCCAGTACGTTAAGGTGTAGGCGTATAGGATGATTAAGGCTATTATGATCAGGACAACGGGGATAACAAAATTAATGTTAAGCATAGCTATCATGTTTAGCTGCACAACCGATATCAGGATAACGAACAAGAAGCTTGCTGTAATCATGAAATTCGACCAGGCACGGCGATAAGATACGTCTTCTCTCCCCTGCTGCTTCCCTCTGCGCATTCTCCAATATTCAAATATGAACAGAAGTGTCCCTAACACCTGCATGATCGTAGGTATAAATACGATACTATAAGATTTATCTACATAGCGGTCTACGGTCCAACTGCTGTCGAAATGAACCGGAAGCTGGTCAGGAATCAGATCGTAGTTGCGCAGCACCATTACAATACTAACAACAATAATGGAAACGTGAATGAGGAACCACTGGCTGGGCAGGCCAACTTTTCCCTTGCGAAATCCAGGTTCCATCTCCATGACCGATGATTCGGGAGCAGAAGACAGCGTAGGCAGTAAGCTTTTCATTCTCAAATGATACCTAAAGTTAATAACCAAGGAGATTACGAGCATGGCGAGTGCGTAGGAGATCATGACCCAACTGACTTGCTTGGAATGTTTATCACTGTAGATTAAGCATAGAATGCCAACTATGAACAGGATGGTATGTAAAATAGCACTAATCCGGGCATACGACTTCCGCATCTGGCGCAGCAGCTTACTGTGGAATTGTACAACGCTGACGGTGGTCCCGAAGCTAATCGTCTCTTTTGTTAAATATGGCATACTCACGATGAGTACAATGGTAGGTACAAATACTAAGATAAAAATTATAACAGGCAGTATCGTTATATCATTCACCCCATTCAACAGACTATTTCACATAATCCTCGAATGCGATCTTATACTCAGCATACTTTTCAGGATTATTTTTTTCATATATTCTCAAATAAGCGGGTTCCCGAAAATCTATATCATTGACATCAAAATAGATGCTCTTGATATCTCCATTCTCATTATTGTCGGTCTTATAGGGTTGTATGAGTTCACCCTCCTGCTTCAATTCCATGGCTAACCTCTGAGCCCATCCATCGAACAAGTAAGCAGAGAATGAAATGTGATCATAACCGATAAATTTATACACTTCATTAATAGATGACGTCCTGCCATAATTCTCGTATAGATCGCTTGAATATATGGCTACATATCTGTAAGGTGTATCAATAAATACGCCCATGTAGTCAAATGCACTATCGCTATTAGCCGACGATGATACAGGCAATTTGAAGTCTTCACCGATATAAGCAGGATCTCTCTTCCCTTCATTGATCGCCTTCATAATTTGATCATCAGTTAGGCTATAGATATAATCGTAACCCGATTTTTTTGTTGCTGCTATGGTATCTTCATCAATTAATGTCAATGAATCTTCTGCCGTACTTGTGTTAGTTCTGCCTGTTCCAGTTTTACTGGTGTTAGGGATATCAGTAGAAGTTGAAGCTGACTTATTGATACTCGAAATTGCACTTCCTTTTTCAACTAAATCATACTTCGATAATCCATAAAATATCACTACATTTACTGTTAATGAAACTGTCAATAAAATAAATAAAATCTTAACCTTCATTCTGTATGCCACCCTCAGTTCCCATTTAATGCAACAACCCTACCATATTGTGGTGTACGTGTCACATGCTAAGAAAGTTTCATTGGAGTCCGATCGCTTCTTTAATTTGCGGGATCGATAAGCCGTTCGCTTTCAGCTCCTTTATCCAAAGAATGCGTGCGACGGTCTCCTCTCTTAAATATCTGCGTGTTAGATTCTCTTCAGCCTGCTCAAAGGGCAGCATACCTTCTTCGGTGTAATGCTTCAGTGTGCTGTAACGGGAACCTGTGATTCTCACCAATTCACCTATAGACACATACTCTGAGGCCAGAATGGCCTCCATGGAACGTTGCCTGGACATAGCTAGTTACTCCTTTACAGAGGACGCTTCGGAACAAGACGCACACCTTGAATCGGTACTCTCATCATCACATAATGCGGAATTGCATCGTATAACAAATTATCGATTCGGAGGGTCGCAATGGAACCTTTCTCAATCACCTTAACTTCATGTCCATAGGATTGCAACCTCGTAAGAACAGCGTTTATCCTTGCATCAGAATTATCGAACCAAGCCTCCGTCTCTATAAAGACAGCTTGTGCCCGCTCAAGGACAGGGAAGATAAAATTGATACTGCTGCCTGCATAGGTCTTCACAAACTTCGACTTCATGTGCAGAAACCGCTTGATCCCTAACGCCATTCCCTGATGGATTCGGCTTTGGAATAATGTCTTGGCCCATAAGTTACTGCGGTATAGATCATGCATTCTGGTATTGACCTGCTCCAGTTCATTCCCTGAAAAGAAGTCATGCATACATCCACTTTCGCGAAGCAGCCAGAGCATGCCAATGACCTCATCCGTTACCGTGCCCTCTTCCAGAATTTCTGCCCGGACATTCTCTGTAATGCTTGTATATACCCCGTTACTGCTTCGGTAGACTCTCATTTCAACACCCGCTGAATCGAAATACATGTCACTTCCTAACAGACTCGGGATCTCTTCGAGCAAATTCATTGCCTTTAGATCATCCGACATCGCAATTTCAAACTTTTTTAATTTTTTCTTGGGCAACATGGAAGCTTTTTTCAGCCACCAGCCCAGATCCCCCTGTACCTCAGCCTGATTATGGAGCAAAGGAAATAGAACAGCTTCTCTATATAGCGTTGAACTGGATTGGCCAAGAACTTCTTTGCGGAAAGTTAACTCGTTATCCGTTTGTGTAAACCATCCTTCTAAATAGACCTCCAAAATAACCGCAGCAGCCATAGCACGCAAAGACACTTTCTTAGCATTAGTCATGTAATTACTGCTACTCTGTGCGTTTAATGCGATCAGCGCAAAACTCTGTGCTAATTTCAAATCCATCATCACCATCCACCCCTCCCCATAATTTAGCCAAGGCGCGTCACTTATTACTTACTACTTATCACTTACTACTTACTCTAAGTCATTCCCCATTTATTGTCAATCTATATCCGCACCATCAGACCAATTCTTTAACCGAAATCTTATACAACATATTATCTGCACAGAACAGCACGCGGTCTTCCCGGAAATCTTGCGACATTAGTTCAAGCGGTTCGGATTTTTCATTCAGAAACTGTATCTTATGTCCTTTGGTCAAGCTTGATTTTTCAAGTTTCTTGATAACATATTCTCCGTGTTTACCGTAACCGCCGTCGAACAAGAAGTGACAACCATCCGTGCAGAACCCGGCCGAACCGGAAATTTCAGGATTCATAAACGTAACCTTGGGCTGACCGGGTCCGCCTGAGATGCAGCCGAGCAAGAAGTCCGTATAATAATAGAACCAGACCTCCTCTTCACGGACCACATTCAAAGCGTAACAATCGGCAATATCCGACACATGATCTTCGTACAATTTGTTGCCATGCTCATCCCAGGCCACAAGGCCGTGTTCACCGACAGGCTGATCCCACCCGTTATTCCCGAACACGCCTTCGTCAAAATAGCTGGTCCAGATGGTGCCCTTCTCCGTCACTTGAACATTCTGAATCCCGTCTCCAAGCAGGAACTCACGAACGGTACGTCCTGTATAATCACACACTTTGGCGTTCAGATCATATTGGCCTGCACCATAATACGTGCTGCGCGCTCCAACCAGCAGCAGATGTCTGCGAAGCGGCTGAACATAATGATAATTGAAATGCTGGTCCGGAAATGTAATTTCATCGATATAATGTTGGCTTTCTATCATCAGAACCTTGTAGGTATGCGGTTGCTGCAAAGCCGGTTGGACGAACATTCCGCGTTTGCGTTCCGGGATCTGGTTAATCAGCAGGACATATACACAGCCATCTCCACCTAATTGAGCCGAGACAATCTTGAATCCTTTGGTATACTCCGAAATATCTGCAAAAGGCTGCAGCGTCACTGTTTTATGAAACATGCTTCTTCCTCCTTAAGGTCTGGTATAAATCCATCCTCTGTTCTTTTACCGTATTATGTCAGAGTAGAGGGGACCAGAACATGGCGGAAGTATGGCGAAGCTTGGGAAAAAACGAAAAGACACTAACATGGAGTTAGCGTCTTTATCGATTCACTCTATTTTTAACGTATCTAGCCTTATTTAAAAAAGGGTTTGCCTACAGGAATCCCCCTGCTTCTGCCGCCGAGCAGCAGGCCGTTGATGCAGCTATACAATCCGGTAATGGTGACGATAAGCCCAAGCCACTGGAGGAGCACATTCCAATGGGTGCTTAGAATATTCAGGCTCACTAGCCCTGTAAAAGTAAGGAAGCAAGCCGCCGCCATATAGCATATAACCGTCACTTTATCCGCGCTGGTACGGTTAATCCATACCACAGGCAGGATGGAGATCCCGCCCAGGATGAAGGGAAGTGCTGTCATCTGGGTAGAGACCGGCCAACCTATAATGTCTGAGAAACCAATCGTTATGTTGGACAAACCACCAACTCCCCCGAACAGGGTGGCGAAGATCAGGAACACATTGCCGTTGGTTGAATCCCCTTTACAATAGTACAGGATGGCGCCAATCAGGTAAGGGATAAAGCAGGCGATCTGCACCATCCCAACTGCCATGATCGTGGGTCCGGTGAAAATACCGGCGTAGATTCCCCAAAACTCCATAGTTAGCATGGTGAAAATAAAGGTTAAGGCTGGTCCGGGATTCCCGAGCTGATCCTTTTTTCCGGCAATCCTGATGTCTTGAATTGGACTATCCTGAGTGTTTAATGGTTGCATATTCGCCCCTCTTCTCAAGCCTGGAATTTACTGTCCGGCATATCCTAATACTTCATCAAGCCAGTCCATTTCAATCTGGTTCTTGAGCAGCAGATTGTTCTCCGTGCAATGCTGTTCCCCGCCTTCATAAGCCATGGTCAGATTGAATCGGTTCTTAGGGTTCTTCAGCATGGCAAAATGCTTCCGTTCCTCCTCCAGCTGATCAGGTCCAAATTCCCCTTCGCCGATCATGTTCAGCACAGGGCAGGTGATTTGCTCTTCCAGGCCCAATAAGGAGCCTTGGCCCAGGTAATCCATCCACTCCGCAATCGTCGTATTCTTATGCCCGCATCTTGCGCGGAAATCGCCTTCCAGGACGAATTGCGCCGTCGTGTTGGCCGGATCGATCTGGGATTCCATGTCACGGGGGTAAGGCTTGCTCGCATTGAACCCTAGAATCTGCAGGATTTCAGGCTGCATGGACCAAATCACAGGACTGGCGATACAAGCGGCGATCCGCTTCTCGAAGCAAGCTGCCCGCATCACGTAGTATCCTCCAAAGCTATGGCCGATTAGGGCCATACGATCAGGGTCCACTTCCGGACGGGTTAATGCATAGTCAACAACATAACCAACCGGCACTTCTGCATCCATGCGGATGTAGAGATCCGGATTTTCCCAGATGGCTGCTTTTTGACCTGGAACCTCAAAGATCAGCAGATTGTAACCGCGGCGAACCGCTCCGGCGCACTGGAAGTAGATCTCCTCCAAATAGTTCTCGCCGCCGCCCATTCCTAACAATGTCGGTCTCCGCTCACCGGGCGCACCGCCTGCGATGAAATAACCTTTCATCACTCTGCCGTTTTCGTAGGGGATATCCACGGGTTCCATGATCGGATCAGACAGCTTTCCTACTTCTTTCCACAAGGCACGCGTCCGCATACATGATTCTCTGGTAAGCGGGTCCGAATCGCTAGTGTACATTCCCACGCAACCCCAATAGACCGCCGCACGCATGAAGGCTTCACGTGCACTCACTTTGTGCCCTTTTTCGAGACAGTCCCAGCCTTTGGCCTCCATCCGCTCAGCTAACGGCTGCCACGCAGGTGCGTAGGTTGAGAAATCGCCGTCCACAATATGCGAGGCAGCTTCGAAGCACTCACCGGTGGATACACCACCATAGGCTTCTTTAGCCAAAGTACGGGTGAAATGAAAATCCATATGCGACACGAACTTGTTGGCCATGCCAACGGAGTGACGAAAAATCGACTCGTTTTCGGCCACTGCCTGGCCTGCTAACTTTGCTGCAGATTGCTTGTTTTCTTGATTGGTCATGTCTTTTCTCTCCTTTTTATTTATGATGATGTCGGTGAATAATAAGGTACGTTAGTACCTTATATGGTCATTCTATAGGGAATGCGGACAAAATGCAAGTGATTAGATTGTTTGTGGTACTATATTATGGTGGAAATGATTCGGACCAAAAATAAGGGGTTGTTGTGATGAATGAAAATGCGAGCCGACGCCGGGGGGCTATCCTGGAAAATGCAATTTTAGATGAGGCTTGGCGGTTGCTCAATCAAATAGGTTATAGCAAGCTCACCATGGATGACGTGGCCCAGGCCGCCAAAACCAATAAAAATGCGATTTATCGCCGCTGGCCCCAAAAATGCTACCTGATTCAGGCTGTTATAAGCCGGCAAGCTCCAGCATTAGAAGGAGAGATCAGGGATCAGGGTTCTTTAAAGGAGGACTTAAGGGCACTATTCAGGGTTCTAGATCCTATCTTTGAAATCATCAAGCCTGATGATCTGCGGGGTGTGATTTCGGATATGTTTTCGTATACGACTTATTTCGATTTATTCAGCTTTGTGAATCAAGACAACGATATCCGTAAATCAATGGAAGCTATTATTACGAGGGCTAATCAGCGCGGGGAAATCTCTCTTTCAACCGATACAATTTCGGAGAAGGCTCTAAATTTACCGTTTCTGCTAATGATCAATGAAATTATATTGTATGGAAGGCTTAATGAAGCTGGCAGCGAGGATATTATTAATAATATTTTGCTTCCTATTTATGAGGTACATAAGTAGTCTTTCGTGGAGGACCGGACACCCGATTTCGGTGGCGCTGACCCATAGCAAACTTATGGATGCTGTAGCCGAAATGCGGGTGCCGGTAGAGAAGCGGGTATCTGTAATCTACAGCGTGATCTTCAACATGCTGTTTGCTCCCTTTTGAAACTCGTATCGGGCCGTTATTTCTTCAGTTGAACAACCCTGTTGATGTATGAAGGTGAGCAGCTCATCTAATTGACGATATCTCTCCCCTGAAAGGCTGACTAAAGGAAAAATCCGAATTTCCTGTTTGGTTACCCGAAGTAACTCTTGAATCGCCTTCCTATGGAAATCAGAATCAAGCCGGTCTGAATACATAAACAAAAAGTGTGCAGACAGTGTCATATCAAATTGCTTATCCTTGAATGGAAGCGAGGGCAATGCGGATGCAATATAACGCCCGGGATGGTTTTTCATACCCTCTGCACAGTCAGCTAGGGCGCGGTATCTATACTGCTTTAGTTCTTCAACGGATTTGAAATAATCCCATACGTAATTCGTCTGGGCACTTTCCATTTTGGTCATGGCGTGCTCTAAATCCTTCATGCCTTTTGCGTGAAGATCCTCATAGTCATGATAATAAGCGATATCCGTTGCCGTTACATCGGCACCCAATTTATTTGCATGCGCCGTGAACGAGCATGCTCCAGCGGGGCAATCCAGAATGGACCGTCCCTTCAATTCCGCCTGTGTTAAATTAAACATGGACATATATTCTTCAAAAGTCCTTCCAATAAACACGATACGGCTTAAATCCAACTTAACCTCTTTGCTCATCTCAGCTCACCTTTCCTCTACTCATCTAGTCTCACCCTGTCCTCATACAACAGCACCTGTTCATCCGGCAGCTCCGCATTATGATGATAATGCCCAAAATACCATTTGCAATAGTCCAGTCTAAACTTTATTTCGTTGAAATACGTATGCATTGAATCTGCTTCCACATTCGTACGATAGCGCTCTTTGATCCACTGAAGCGCATCATAGGAACAGGTATGGGTCAATACATAGTCAACCTTCCACTGGTTCTTCTCCAGATTGCGTGTGCCTTCCTGGTACTCTTCGGAGCTTGGCATTTCGCGTTCCCACCAGGACACGCCAGCCTTCCTGTACTCCTTGTCATGAGAAGCCGCCCCGCCAAAGGTGAAAAAGCTTTTCCCTCCGATCTCAAAGACCTGGCCGCGCATTAAATGAATGATACTAGGGGTAATGTGATGCACCTGGCCGCCGTTCCATTCGGAGACTGGATACGATTCAAGCAGATCAAAGTTCTCATGATTCCCGTCAATGAACAGGGTGGTCCACGGTTTCTCTGTCAGCCATTTGAGCCAAAAGCGATCCTCCGCATCATCTGCCCACAACAAGCCAAAGTCCCCGACAATAATAACATAATCCTGCTTCGTCAGCGCCCTGCCTTCAGGAAAGTTCCTGGAGTTAAAACGGCTGGCCACACTGATGGAGCCGTGAATATCGCCTGTTATGTAGATCATGGAATCTCCTCCTTTCAGAGGGCGTTTGATTGAATCACAAAAGCATATTTCTTCTCCTGCTTCTCCCAGGATGCATTTATGATAAAACCTCTAAATTCCTTTTTGTCTTTTTCATAGTAAGAGCTTAAAGCAGAAGCGATGTGCGTGTCTAAATTGAAGCTATACACACCTTTCTTTGCAACATAGGGAACATCGGTGATTTCTTTGGAAGTATATAAATAATCTCCATTAGCATCAATTAATCCATCGCTTATGGAAAGTGTATCTGGCGGATTCGATTCAAAATCAATTGAAATCTCTTCGCCAATATTCAAATATTGAATGTCTGAAATGTTCTCACCCGCGAACGCATAGGAAAACGGTGAAGCCTTCTGATCGGATAAAGATTCCTTTTGATCACTGTTTAGAGTCGCATATTTAATATTTTCTTTTCCGCCAAGAATGGTAACGCTACTCTTAGGACTGCCAACACACCCGGTAAATGCTACAAGTAATGAACTTAAAAGCATACTAAATATTATTTTTCTACAGCGATTAATAAGTATCATTCCCCTCTCTATACTCGCCGCAAATCTCTGCCTGCTAAAACCATAGACAACACGCAGCTAAGCGAAGCCAGCCCCATCCACAGCAATACGGAATAGGACATCCATACACTAATCATAGTATAATTGTAATTTGCCAATAAAGGCCAGCCCAGCACGAATAGCAGCAGCAGCGTTCTGATGAGCAGCGTAATACAGGCCTTGAGCTTTTGACGGCGAATCCCCTTCTCTGTGGCAAAATCGCTTCTCCCGCCAGCCAGCCGGATGAGCTTAAACGCAATACCAATCACAGTGAACACAACTAACAACGAAGCTACCCCATCCATCAGGATATAAGTATCATCATACTTGAACGTCTTCATCGGCTGTCCCTGCATCTGGTCATAGATATTCTGGGCAATCAGTGTTGGGGCGGTAGAGTTCAGATTAGCCAGCACGAACACCCCCTCCTTCCGTTCCGGATCAATGATTACTTGGGAGGAATAATTCGGGTTGCTGCCGCTATGACGGATCACCCCCGTCTTCAAATCTTGGCTCCAGCCGAAGGCATAGCGCAGATCCCCGCTTTCCTGTCCGGCTGTACGTAGGTTAAGCTCATGCGACTGCTGAATGGCCTTCTTCAGATCGTCCGGGAGCTCGCTGCTTCCCAGCTGGGCGTTGACCCAGTGCTGCAAATCGTTCAGACTCGTCACCAGATACCCTGCGGCTATATTTCCGTAATATCTGGGAGCATCGTAAGCCATGCTTTTGCCAAAAAACACCCGATACCCCTGAGCAAGCTTCTCCGGCGTCTGTTCCTGCCCTGTCGAGAAATAGCTGTCGTTCATCCCCAGCGGCTTCAGAATGTGTTCTGTTACATAATCCTGATAACTCCCCCCTGTCACCCGTTCAATAATCGCTGCCAAAATATCGTAATTCACCGTAGCATATTGATAGGCACTGCCCGGCTGGGTATCCAGCGCAAGGCTGGACATTCTATGTATGGTCGCTGCAAGCTGCTCCTGACCTGAACCTTCAGGGATCAGGCGGATGCTCCAGGACGGTATTCCGCTGGTATGTGCGAGTAGTTGATTAATGGTGATTTTAGCCTTCTCCTCCTTATAGGTCGGAGCGAACTCTGGCAGATATTGCGAGACCTCATCGGTATACGCCAAGGCCCCCTGGTCCTGTAGCATAATCACAGCCAGCGCTGTGAACGCCTTGGTCGTTGAGCCTAGCTCAAAAAGCGACTCCGCTGTGACCTCCTTCCCCTGCTCCTTATCGGCGTAGCCGTAGGTTTTGAATTCTGTTTTGCCGCCTGTGGCGGATAGAATCGCTACCCCTGGAGTCACTGTCTTGTCCATGATGCTCTGCACCATAGCAGACTCACTGTCAACCTTTCCCGAGGCCAAAAGAGTTCCAATCTCCTGCCAACATGCAGCCGCAGCAAGGCTTAGGATTAGCAGCATGGCAATGCCTTTCAGCAGCATTTCTTTTCTTCGCGTTGTCTTCTTCATGATTAGACTCCTTCAAGTTCGGTCGTGTAGATCATTATGCACTTATCTAGTAGGACGTCTTGAAGCAGCCGTTCCCTGCACTATGGGTGATTAATACTTTACCCCAACAAAAACAAGTCCGTATACCGATGTATAAAGAAAATATTTTTTTAGTTTGACCTTGCAGTATACTTCAACCCTTATAGTGAAATATAGTTAAGGATACTCTTATACTAAATTCATTAAAGATAACGAGAGAGGTAAATTATGCGAAGTAAATTTAATGGAGAACTGCCGGGAATTCTATTCCTAATTCTAGCGCTTTGCGCTTCTGTGTTTATCGGGAAAGAAATGTTGTTTGCTATAGTAGCAATAATCGTTTTATTGGCGCAAATAGTTATCTATACTTTTCTTCTCAACAAAAGAGGTAAACTGTTTTGGCTCTATGCAGTGGCCCTGGTAGCGGAGATTATGTTCTTAGCCACTAAGGAGTTCTGGATATTCGCATTTGCTATTTTACTGCTAATCGTCGCTGGGGTATGGAATGTGTTTTCTGCTCGTGCTGTGCGTAAGAGTGAAAAGGTTTTTCTAGTGGTGCGAAGAATGTTGTACAGTATTGTCGCTTTAGTTGCCAGTGTGGTTTGGATCGTTAACCTATATGTTCAACCTATTACGAGGTCTGTTACTCTGCCCGCTGAATGGACTGCTGAGATCAACAATGACCAGCTCGATTCTCCAGCCACCATGCTGGAAAATATCAAAAAAATGAATTCCTTTGGCAGCCGTACAACCGGATCTGAAGGTCACAATCAGTTTATTGCATGGTTACAGCAGCAGTTGACGGATATGGGGCTAACTGTATACCGGGATAAGTATACTTTTGACCGCTGGGAAGAAAAGAAAAGCTCTGTGATCATCGATAACCAGGAAATTCATGTGTCCTCTGCGTTTCCATACTCTGGCGAGACCGATGCAAATGGAGTTACCGGAGAATTGGTCTACACCAAGCCTGGTAAATATGATCAAGCCAAGGGCAAAGTAGCCGTCGTGGAAATCAAGAACTTTAAGAACTTCCCTATAGCACTGGTGATGAATATACGTGACAAATTCCGGGCGCCGGGCGGTATTCCATCAGATGAGGGGGATCTGGTCCTTACCACTGCTCTAAAGCATGCTAAATTGGAAGAAGCAAAGGAAAACGGCGTTAACGCAGTCATTATCGTCTGGGATGGTGTTTCAGATGAAAAGGCTGAACAGCAGTACCTCCCATTTACTGAGCATTATTTTGGAATCCCCGCCGTTTGGGTCAATAAAACAGATGGGCAGAAGGTAATCAACGCAGCTAAGGCACATCAGGCGGGCACAGTGATTCTAGAGGCAGAAAAACAGGAGCATGCGCCGACCGAATCTTTTTATGTGAAAATTGAAGGAAAGAACAAAAAGGAATCAATCATTGTTAATACGCATACCGATGGTGTAAATGTGGTAGAAGAAGACGGTGCGATTGGCATGCTCTCCATGATTCGTTACCTGCAGCAGCAGGAGCAGCCAGAACGGACTATGATCTTCTCCTTTGTAACAGGACATTTCAGATTGCCCGAATTCAAAGGTACGTCGCAGGCAACCTCAACCTGGATGCAGGCTCATCCTGAGCTGTGGGATGGTAAAGATGGACATCTGAAAGCCGTGGCAGGACTCACTGTAGAGCATCTAGGCGGCTTGGAATGGAAAGACAATGCTTCCGGACAATATGGACCGACTGGCAAAATAAGCACAGAATTCACCTATGCAGGGAATGAACGAATGAAAGCCATTTGGATGAAAGCCGTTGAAGACAGAAATAACACCCGGACCGTTATCCTGCGCGGACACAATAACTTTCAATTCGGTGAGAGTCAGCCCCTGTTCAATGCCGGGATTCCAATGATTGGCCTGATCCCCATCCCAGATTATCTGCTGGTAGATAGTGCAGACCGAGAGATGGATAAATTCGATGTGAATCTTATGCACGAACAAGTCGGGTCTCTATTGAAAGCACTACAGCTTATGGATCGTACAGAGACTACGGCGCTGGGGACGGCAGACCGGTATTCGTTTTTCTTTGGGCGGAGTAAGTAGTTGAAAGATAAAAGCTAACACCGATGCCAAAGTACAATGAGCGTAATTATGGTATTATATATTCGAGTTTTTGAGTCGATCAATCTTCTTATACCGGAGGGAAACATGGATATTACTGAATTTCAACAATGGGTTAGGGAATATTACAAGAATCGTAACTGGTCGGACTTAGATATATTTGTTCGTATTGGATTTCTTGCTGAAGAGACTGGGGAAGTCGCCCGCGCGATTCGTGCATTAGAGATTGGCAGGGATCGTCCAGACGAGGTTGCAGGCACATTTCAAGAGAATAAAGCTGAATTAACCGAAGAACTTGGAGATGTTCTAGGAAATCTCATTGTCATCGCCAATAAATATGATATATCGCTTGAAGATATCTTAATAGCGCATAAACACAAGCTTCAGGCACGCTATTCAGAAAATTAAGCCCCCCCAAAATAAGGAAGAAGGTATGCACATGAAGCTTTGTGGAGTTTGTATTATGACTGACAATGCACCGCGCCTGGCCGCTTTTTATGAAAACGTGCTTAAAGAGTCTCCGGTTGTTGAAGGACAGCATTATGGATTCGACAGCGCCCAGCTTGCGGTCTACAATCCGGGCCAGGTGAACGTGGTCAATGACAAGAATATGTCTCTAATGTTCTATGTTCATGATGTCTTGGCTGAGTATGATCGTCTAAAGCAAGCCATCCCCGCTATAGGGATTGCCTCTCCACCTGAGCGCAGACCGTGGGGCGCCTACTCCTTCTGGTTCCTTGACCCCGACGGCAATACGGTGAGCTTCATTGAGAAGAAGGATCTACCGTGATATACCAGTAAACACCGTACTTATCGACGACTTCAGCACAGCAGGAGCTCCAGGGAAGGGCTCCTTACGGAACTAGCACCGTGCCGCCCTTCACTAGCATTTCGTATGCCTTGTTCACTTCCTCTTAACTCGCAAAGTTAATTCCATAACTCATAGTTGGCCGTGACCCCTCTAATGATGATGCGAGCATAATTCTAACCAAGTTATCATTGTGTGATTCGCTGACTGCAAATATTTCTTGTCCGTCTCTAAGTAATGATGCGTGCATAAATGTGCCATCCAGGTATTTCTCATGGTAGCCCAGGGTAAGTCCAAAGGCTTCTGAGTAAAACGCTACAGCTTCATTGGTATTCTTGATGTATAAGGTTGCTCCTAGTTTCATGGTGTGGACCTCCTTAGTTTATTTAACTTCTCTCCCCGCCAAAAACCTCAATCATCGTTAACGCACCTATTTTGTAGCCTTGCGTAAAAGATAGTGCTGAATGCAGCGAGCAGGATTCACTATGTAGCTCCAGCAGTTCCTCGACCTGATCAAAATCCTCTTGAGAGAGTCTCTCTTTAAGCATCTCTAATGAATCAATAATCTGCTGATTAATCCTTCGCGATTCTGGATCGTTTGGCTTCACCTGCTCATTGGGACGCAAACTCCCATAATATAAATCCTCTAAAATAATGATCATCAGACCTCCTTAAATGTGATGCCTAGACTGGGAAAATACGGTTCCTCCCCACCTAGTTTACTTGATAAAATGGGTATATGTTGTTTTTTATGCAGTATTCGCATAAGAGTCGGAAAGATTCATTCAAGAAGCCATGAAGAGTAAAATTCAAGGTCATCGAATTCTTTCGGAGGAAGATGGAGTACATAACTGGGATAATTTCGAGTTTGACGGTCCGGTGTGGGTGGTTGATCCTTTAGATGGAACAGTTAATTTCGCCCGGAACCTGCCACATACGGCATTTCGTTGGCTTTTGCCCTTGATGGCGTAGTGCTGGCAGGGGCTGTGTATGCGCCAGATTTGAACTGCACCTATGTAGGAATTAAATATGCCAAAGCCCGACAACAAAAAACCGAAGCAGATGATGCTCCGGTTATGATAATGAGCAACCTATTCCCTCCAATCGGAAGTACCTCTCCACCTGAGCGCAGACCGTAGGACGCCTTTTTTTATATTATTGGAAAATTCAATTTATAATTTGGGTAGCAATAATAAGGCGGTCTACGTCCTATTTGAGGCATTAGCCATGAATCATTAATATAAATCATGGTGACTTTTTCCGACGAATGATTTACAAGTAATAGCTTCACTACCGGATTAAATTCATATCTCAATCCAAGTACCTCCTTATATTAGGAATTTGTAGATTCCCCGCCGTCAACATGCAGCACTTGACCTGTAACAAAACGCGAATCATCCGAAGCCAGATAAACGTAAGTCGGTGCAAGTTCAAATGGATGAGCAACTCGTTCCATTGGGTTAAATGCGCCATAAACAGCCACCTGGTCTGACGAGAAGCTTGCTGCAATGAGCGGCGTCCAGATCCGTCCGGGAGCAACGGCGTTAACCCGAATTCCTTGCTTCACAACATTTTTAGCCAAAGCACGAGTCCAACCAACAATTGCACCTTTTGTGGCGGTATAATCAATCATTTGTTGCTCGCCTACATACGTCACGACTGAAGTAGTACCGATAATAGAACTGCCTGGTTTTAAGTAAGGAATCGCTGCTCTCGTTGTGTAAAAATGTGAGTATATGTTGACTTTGAAGGTGTCATCGAATTGTTCATCTGTAATGTCAAGAAGGCTTTGTTGTTGAAATTGGATGCCAACATGGTTACAAAGAATATCTAGGCGTCCGAAGGCTTGAACGGTTTGCTCTACAATGGCGATACATTGCTGTTTATCCCGCAAGTCCCCTGGCATTAATAGGCAACGTTGCCCCAGTTCTTCGATTCTTGCTTTTGTTCTATTAGCATCTTCATGTTCATCTAAGTAGGCAATGGCAACGTCAGCACTTTCCTTTGCGAAGGCTATGGCTACTGCCGCACCAATGCCACTATCCCCGCCTGTAATAAGGGCAACCTTACCCGCTAACTTGCCACTCCCTTTGTAATTTGGATTTTCAATTATTGGAAGCGGCACCATTAATCCTTCTATACCAGGATGACGAAGCTGACGTTGTTCAGGTAAATTAATGGGGATTTCTTCATAGCGTGTGATTTTTCCGTAATTAGGGTACATGGGGTAAGGTTGAGTTTTCATTTTCTCCAGAAACATCTGTTGCATTTGTTTGATTTGTTGCAGCTCACGCTCATCAGACTCTTGTGCCATTTGACTTCCTCCCACTAAAAAATAATTTGTTCGCCTGTTTTCTCCATCATACGCAGGATTTCCATTTCAACGTTATGACGAAACAGCTTGAGAGGAGAACGCCAGCGGCCTGAGCGCGTATGCGGGAGCAGAGCTGTAGAACGTTCGCGATCCAAAAACGCTCAGCACTTGCTGCAGTTCCCGGAATGTGAGCCAATAGTCATGACACTGAAATGGCTCCTATCGCACTTGGTCCTTGATATGTTTATGTTGTAACTTCCACACATATTTGTAATTAATCAATATCTGTAGAAGTTATTTAAAGAGATAGTCCGCTTTAATCACTCCCTCCGCTATCCCCTTAGCACCTTTATTACCCCACCTTCCTCACAAAACTAAACCGCGCCCCGCCCAGCTCCGAGCGGGAATAGGTCAGCTCCCCGTTCAGCCGTACCGCTATCTGGCGGCAGATGGCCAGGCCGAGACCGGTGACGCCGTTCATGCCGGTATAGAAGCGCTCGAAAACGGCTTCCCGCTCCTCCTCTGCCAGCCCCGGGCCGTTATCTTCAATATGGATCGCCCACGCCGCTCCCGGAACCTCCGGGTCCACCCGGATGACCACCTGATCCTTGGTATGCCTAACCGCATTCTGGAGCAGATTGACCAGGATACGGAACAACTGCTCGCCGGGAATGGTAACTTGCAGGCTCTCGCCGTCCACGGTGAGCTTCAGCTCCCGCCTGGTGGCCTCGGGCATGAGCAGCATAGCAGCTTCTTCAGCCATAATCCGCAGGTCAAGGGTGGCGGCAGGCCAATGCTCGTCAACGGCTTCCAGCCGGGAGAGCTGGAGCAGCTTGTCTACCATATCAATCAAGCGCTGCGATTGGTTGGTGATGACCTCCAGCCCCTCCTCCTGCGTAACCACCTGATCCTGAATGGCGAAGACGAAGCCGTGGATGGACATCAGGGGGGTTTTGAGCTCATGTGAGATATTCTGTAAGAATTCAATCTGGTTGCGCTGATGCTGCTGGATACGCCCCGACATGGACTGGAAGGTGGTGATCAGCTCCCCGATCTCGGTCCGGTCCCCCTGTGGAAAAGGATTCCCCTGTGCATAAGAAGGCTCGTACCGCCCAACAGCTTCCTTCAGCCGGTTCAGCGGCCGCACCACCCGCGACACGGCCAGCAGCCCGATGGCGAGAATCACCACGAAGCTGGCTCCTATGGACAGCAAGGTGGTTCTCATTAATGAGCCGTATAAGGCTCGAAGCGAGGACAATGGCGAATAGATGAAAATCTCATCAGAGAGACCTCTCAGCTTTTCTTGCGCATAAAGTACTTTCCTGCCGTGCAGGAGGGCAATCCCATTTTTCCCCGTTGGCGTGTAGTGCAGCTGCTTCCCTTCCTCCTTCTCATCGCTCGCATCAATGATCCGGTGGTCCGGCCCCAGAATCATGTAGTCCGCGTTCAGCATCAGGCCCTTGACGACATATTTGAACCTGGTACTGTTCAGATTGGTGATATCGCCATCGCTGAGCAGCTTATGCGCCTTCCCGACTTGTCCATGCAGCTCAGCCTTGACCTGATTCACCAGGATGTCGTCGATCAGGCGCACGAACAGCATCACCGTAATCGCAACCGTGACCAGCATGGCGATGCACAGGGAGAACAGCATTTTGCCGCGAATCGTCCGCATGGCTACACCTTCCGCACGGATGCCCGGTATCCGAAGCCCCACACCGTATCAATGAGCAGGGTGGAGTGGTGTTCGGCGAGCTTTTTGCGGATTCTTTTGACCACATCATCTACAACACGGACATCCCCGAAAAAATCATATTCCCACACCTGCTGAATCAGATGCTCGCGCCCGAAGGGCCGTTCCAGATGGGAGGCCAAGAAGAGCAGCAGCTCGAATTCGCGCGAGGTCAGGCTCACTTCCTCAGCATTCACCATAACCTTCCGGTAATCCGCGTCTATCTCCACATTCCCGGACCGGCAAATCTGCTTCACCGCCGCTGCTGGCGTATTCTCCCCGATCACAGCACTGCCCGCTCTAGCCAGACGCAGCATCGACTTCACCCGGCCCACCAGCTCACGCGGATTAAACGGCTTGCTCAGGAAGTCACTGCAGCCCAGCTCCAGCCCCTGAATCCGGTCACTCTCTTCGCCGCGGGCAGAGATCATAATAATGGGCAGCTCGGTGAAGGTGCGCAGCTCGGTAAGCAGTGCCAGACCGTCAATCCCAGGCATCATAATGTCGAGGATCAGGCAATCCGGGTGCTCTGTACGGACATGCTCGACCAGCGTGCGGCCATTCGAGAACGAAGTCACCTCGTACCCTTCCTTGCGCAAATATTCCGAGAGCAGCTGTAAAATAAAAAGATCGTCGTCTACGACCACAATTTTCGCCATTATGTATACCCCTTTACCGTCCTTAATCTAGCTCTATTATACCCAATAGCAAATTCAGAGAAAGTGGTGTACAGTTACGATAATCCCCACAATAGACAAAGATACCAAAATTTATATTAGGTAGGTGATTAGGTGTTTTTCTGGTTGCATGTTGTTCTTCCTATTTCTTGCTTTTTGTTTCTTTTTAACTTTGTGCTCCTGTTTAAGAAGCTCCGTGACGGGAAAGGAATTTCTATCCGAAATATCATTCTGGCTTCGATTGGACTCTATTTAATGATCTATATCCCATCATTGTTTATTGCTATGGAAGCTGGAAGAGTATAATTTATCCCTTTTTGTTAGTTGACGAAATGCGATTGAAGTCAAAATCGTGTTTCGTCTTTTTCGTGTACAATCTTACATATCCGCAGACTGACCGTCACAACCTGTCTCACTCCTCAATAGTATGAAATTAAAGGAGGAGTGAATATGACAGATCGAGTTCGCAGAATCCTCTCAAGTATACTGGCTGTTGCGGTTGTTGCATTGGGCATCCATATCGCCGCAGCTTCTGCCAGCAGCAAGGTGTCCATTACGTCCGTGACTGTCACCAAATCCGGCATTGCGGTTCGGCCTTACACCAGTAACCCGGCATTATCCAAGGAGCAGCAAGTCATAGCCTATCGTAATTATAAGAATCTGACACGAGTTGTCATGATAGAAAAGTATGTCCTGTCTGATAAAGGAACCAAGCAAAAGATAGGCAGCGCAGCAGGCTTTATGTTACCAGGCGGATATATTGTCACTAATAATCACGTGGCCCCCGCAAGTTATAATGGAAAGGCATTGCGGTTCCAGATCACTTTTTACGCCCAAAAATCGGACGGGTATCTGCTTGGCTCACTGGTGGCTACCGATGTGAAGGAGGACCTCTCTCTGCTGAAGATCGATGCTAAAAAAATCCCCAAGGTCTATCAAGACAGCTATTTCAAGGATTTCAATCTCCAGCCGGCGGCAGGTGAGAAGGTCACGGTCATCGGGCATCCTACTAAGCCATTAGGAACAGCAAATACTGTAAGCACCAAGAAGTACACCTGGACACCGCTCTATGGATCGTTCACAGCCGACAATGTAGCCGTTTTCCGTAAATCGAAAAATCCCTCAATCCCCGACATTTACACAAATTCCATGGAGATCAAAGTGCAGACCTGGCCCGGGAACAGCGGCAGCCCCGTTATAGATTCAAGCGATAAAATCGTCGGAATCATCTCCTCCACGATACTCGGTGAACCCCGCTCCTTTGCTACCAGCTCGAAGCTCATTTTACAATTCATTGAAAATAACAATTTGTCAGAAGCCATTTTTGGACACGCCGCTGACGGAGGTCAGAGTTAGTTAGATGTATAGATCAAAGACGGGACTCTTCATGAGCCCCGCCTTTGATTGTTGTGCGTTTGATGCCTGCCGAAATCTATTGAGTGCTTATTTCTTTTTGGTTGTTACGATTGTCTTATTGCCGGATTTAGCAGGTGTAATAGTCTTTGCTACCGTTTTGTGCTTGGCATGTGCAGCTACTGTTTTTACTGTTGCTTTGTGCTTGGGATGTGCGGCTACTGTCTTTACTGTTGCTTTGTGTTTAGCGGTAACGGCTGTCTTTACTGCTGCTTTTTGCTTGGCTGGCGCTGTTGTTTTTACCGCTGCTTTGGCAGGAGTGGAGACTTTCACAGGAGTTACCTTCGCTGGGGCGGCAGCTTTCACCGCTGGTGTAGTGACCTTCACCTCTTTCACTGATTTTACTACAGGTGCCGTTGCTGCGAATGCGCTCGTTGAGCCGCCTACAACACTCACTACTGCCAACACTGCGATTACTCTTCTTGTCCATTTGATCATGTCAATCACCTCTTCTTTGAAAGTATCTTCATCTTAGCAGGCGATTGCGGGAATTCTGTGGAACAAGTATGAGTAAAGTATATGAAAATGGCTTCATAGAATGTGAACGGTGGCGACATCCTTTCCTGCCCACAGATTGAAGCTGTACCCCGGTACCCACAAATGCCACGGTGCGGCGTCCACAATAAAAGCAACATCCGCATACGTATCCCAAGTACCCTCCACTTGACTGGTGATCCTAACCAATACGGTCCAAATCCCCCCTTGCGTGCCCCCGCCTATGATTTCCTCATAGTCAACAACGATATCACGTATCCATTCATTTCTTGAAAAATTGCTTGGATCCCGATGCCAGGTTATTAGAGCCTGTGCGTGTCTTATGTCGTTCATGACGGTCATCTCTTTTCCATTTGTTGTATAATGAATCAGGGTAACTAAGTGGATGCGGGGTGGGTTATGAGAAAATATTTTTATATGATGATCATTTGCACTTTAATTCTTACGATCGCAGGTTGTTCCAACAATGAGCAGATTACATCCGATACGTTGGCGATCAGAGCAGCAACAACTGAATTAGAGATCAAACCTTCCACAAGCAAAGTGGAGGATTTCCTTACAAGAAACCGGCAGTTCATCTCCAGCTATGACACGGATACTTCCTATAATATCACCCCCGACTTTGTTGCGGAAAATTCTAAATTCTCTGTCTTCAAATATTCTATCTCCTCAGGATCTTTTCTTCTGTATGATGGCGAAGTTTACTCTCTTGGTATGTTTGGCGGGTTGACTAGTGTAGCGCTTGCCGATCTGGATAGGGATCACCAGTATGAATTATACTTTACCGTTGGATGGGGTTCCGGGATTCATCGCTCACAAATCGGTTACTTCAATCCTTCTACGAAAAGGGTCACTGTGTTTGATTTCCAGTATTTTGATCATGATATGATGCTGACTACCGGCGAAGCAGGAGCTTCTCTGATTGTGAATGAAGCAGCTATTGAATATGTATCGTTGGTGGATTTTAAAATAAAGTCCGATAATAAATTAATTGCCAGTATTGTTTCGGAGAAGGGTGAAATTAAATTGAGCTATTAAATCACTTAACTCAAGCTGTGATACAGCCCCAGACCGCTCATTACATAGGGACGAACAATGTCTAGAAGCACATCGGTCCGATTCTTTTCCCCGGCATTTAACCAATAATGCGCTGCACCATAGATGGCTGAACCTGTCATGGCCGCCATGATTTTTATATGATGAATGTCCGCCCCAGAGTATGTATTACCTCTAAGAAAAATGCTTTCTATGGTTTGCTGCAGCAATTTCTTTATTTTGTCATCGACCAGCTTAGCCATCGGATTGGAATCTATTCGGCAGATCCGGTAAAAATCTATGATGTATTGGTGCGTCATTATGATCAGCTGGTCACAAATATCCTCCGTAAACTCCTCTGCACTCACCACTTGCTCAGTGATTCTCTCATGAAAAGCCTGTTCAGTGACTTCATCCAGCAAAGCATATTTATCTTCAAAATGGGCATAAAAGGTGGCGCGGTTAATGGTTGCTTCCTGAGCGATATCTTTGATCGTAATTGCATCAAAGCCTTTGCTCTGCAGCAAATCTCTGAACGCTGTTCGAATTAACTGCCGTGTGCGCAATACCCTCGGATCTTCCTGATTTACCATCCCTATATCTCCTTGTTAAACATCAATATTCACAATGTGTTGCCTATGCAACTTTCCTCTAACTCTGCTGGTTGTACTCTCAAGCACGCAATATTATTATCTTATCAAACAGGTGTTGCTTAAACAATCTGTGAATCATACTTATGTTTATTTTAAGAGGAGGATGATCATGAAAGCTATTGCTTTGACAAGCCTTGGAATTCCCGAAGCGCTGGAAGAACTGGAAGTTCCCGTTCCTGCACTTACCGACACTCAGGTTCTCGTCGAAATGCACGCCTCATCCATCAATCCCGCAGATCAACTGTTTCGCAGCGGTGCAATTCTTGAGGGTCCGTTAGCCGATAAATTTCCGGATCAATTCCAATTGCCGCTTGTTCTGGGTAATGAAGTAGCCGGCATTGTTAAAGAGGTTGGCGGGAAAGTCCGGTATTTCAAGCCGGGGGATCGTGTCATGGGAATGATTCCGCGAGGTGCCTACATGGACTATGTTGCCGTGGAGGAGGATCTCCTGGCCGTTATTCCTGAGAGTCTTTCCTTCGAAGAGGCTGGCGCCGCGCCTGCCGTTGCTCTGCCAGCCTGGCAAGCGCTCTTCGAGCATGGCCATCTTCAACCGGGACAACGCATTCTTGTTCAAGCTGGCGCCGGAGGAGTGGGACATGCAGCTGTCCAGTTGGCCAAGCAACATGGAGCATATGTTATCGCGACTGCGAAGGACTATAATCACGATTTCGTCCGAGGACTAGGTGCTGACGAAGTGATCGATTATACGCAAACCGACTTCACCACCCAAATCACAGAGCCTGTTGACTTCGTGTTGGATGCCGCTATGGACCCTGCCACTTTCGGTACCGGGTTACCGGGATACATCGGAAGGAAGAACTACTCGGTGATCAGGGATGGCGGGACCTATATTTCAGTGGTCGCATTCGCGCTCAATGAATATCCGAAGGTCCGCGGCATTAACGCCTATTTCTTCCAGGCAAGAGCTAACCGTACTGATTTTGAAGCCATTGTCCGCCAGATGCAGGAGAATAAATTGAAGATCCATATCCGTGAGGCATTTCCCTTCACTGCCCAAGGCCTGCTTCAGGCGTATCGCAAAAGCGAAGAGTCAACCAAACGGGGGAAAATCATCATAACGAAAAATCTTGGATAAATGCCCTGCCAGCCGGGATGGGAATTTGCAATCTGCACAAGCGGAAACGGCTTTGCCGTCCTTTTTAAGGACGGTATCGTTTCAGCGAGAAATATAAGGATAAGTTATCGTGTGCAACATATAAATTCTTATATTTTGAAGAAAAAAGCTGTCCCAGAAGCCATGAAACGGCTGCTTGGGATAGCTCTTTATGCTGGAGTAGATTGGGCCTGAGCACTTGGGGGATGGGGAACGCTCCTATTCAGGCATCAGGCCTGCGTGTGTGCAAATCTATGCTGTTTTCAACATACATTTGGCCCAAACGCCTTCAGCGAGCCCATTGTATACTGTTTTTGGCATACATTTAGCCCATGCGCCTTCAGCGAGCCCATTGTATGCTGTTTTCCACATACATTTAGCCCACGCGCCTTCAGCGAGCCCATTGTATGCTGTTTTTGGCATACATTTAGCCCATGCGCCTTCAGCGAGTCCATTGTATGCTGTTTTTCACATACATTCGGCCCACGCGACTTCAGCGAGCCCATTGTATGCTGTTTTTGGCATACATAATTCCCGCAATAAAAAGGGCTATCACTTTTGGGACAGCCCTTCATATCTCATCCACCGTTCAATGATCGGCTGGCCGCTCAGGTGCAGCATGTCGTGGTGATCTTCGCAGAGGAGCCACTGAAGCTTTTTGGAAATCAGGTAGTATTCATTAAGCTGGCATAACTCAGGGATCACCTGGAGAATCGTCGCCGTCTTGCCCTCATACAGCCATAGCTTATCATACAGGTCCTCCGCCATGAACCAGATGGAGTCATCTTGGATGATGTCTCTTAGCTTGGCATAGTTTTTGTCTGCGAAGCTGGCGCTATGCCGGGGCTCCTGCAGCCGGTTCCAGCCCCAGTGTAAGCCCTGCGTATGATGGGTCTTGACCAGAAACCGTTCTTCAATTCCACGCAAAATAGGCTTCCACTGATCTTTGCCGACTTCATATAACGCGCTCCGGTCCAGCTTCAGCGACTTGATTAGTTCTTCGATCTCTGTTCGGACAGATAGGGAATCCACAGTAACACCTCTTTCTTGCAAGGACGGGCTTCTCCTCAGTGCCTCAGGCAGGAACACTATTTTAATGCAATAAACATCTCAATCTCATTGTCCAGGCTATCCGGTCTGTACCGTTCATCCCATACCTCAAAATCATAATCCTTCGGTTCATTCCCCGTCGCATACATCCACTCTCCATACAAATAATCATAGGAGCGGCTAATTTCGGATTCGAGGCCCTTATGGATGTAGGTCACATATCTGCTCTCAGGAACGGCATGGCTTACCATATTCAGCGGAATCTCGTCGGGATGAGAGACGGCATACCCAAGCATATGAACGAAACGGTCTGCCTGTGGATCGAACTCCGGGGTCAGCGGATACAATTGCATCAGAATCACATGGTCATGGCGCTTGTTCAGCACCTGGTCTCTGCCTGCGGTTAGCGCATGATAGGTCTGCATGCCCAGCCCCGACTCGAATGCGGCGACATCCGCTTCTACCTGATAACCGACGACATAGAATGCGGGTAATGTGATGACTTTGGCTTCCATGCTGTTAACTGTTCTCCCCTCTCATACGAATCCTTTAATCTTACAATTCCAGGATAACATATCAGAGATACTACTTCCTATCCCAAGGCTGCCTGGATGTAAAAGCTGCTATAGACCGTCAACCTGAACGCCTTCCGGCACTTGAAGCATAAACGGCTCGGAGGCGGTCTTATCCCACCCTGCAGTGATCGCTCCATACGGCGTAGGTAGGGTCCCCCAACATGTTGAGATGCCTTCGATCGGCTGCGGGTGGAAAGCGATGGTGCGGTAGCCAGGCTCCACCGGAACAACGCCCAGCACGCGTGAGACGATCCAGTGAACCGGCGTTCCCGCCCAACTGTGGCACAGGCTGATCCGGTAAGAATCATAGGCCGTGTACGTGGTCAGCGCATCATGGAAATCACCGTCATACTCCAGCGTGACACTCTCCCAGCATGTTGTTGCGCCTTCCTTCAGCATGGTCCCCCATACCCGGGAGATAGCCTCCCAGGCTTTGTCCTGATATCCCAGCCGGGAACAGCATTCCGCCAGCCAATAGGCGGATAATGGCGTAATCGGATCAGCAACAGTGTAGCCCTGCAGGAACCGCTTCGCTTCTGCCTCTTTTACATAACCGCTAAGGATTCCAAGCAGCGGTGTAATGAGCTGCTCTCCCTGCAGAAACTGCTCCCCGGGAATGTCGGGATATCGCCATGCAGGGAGGTTCACCAAGCCCGGTATGTAACTCTTCAGCTTGCCTATGTTCTCCCCCGTCAGACGCAGGAGCGCCTGCATGCCTAAGCTGGCTTCCCCGGCGTCCATCGAAACCCATTCCATGAGCGTAAAGCTGAAGCCTGCAAGCTTCTCCGTCTGTGCATCTATGTTTGCGGCCACTTGAAGGCTATGCCGCATCAGTTCATCCTGAAGCGACAAGACGAACGCTTCGTCACCCGTATGCAAATAATACTCCCATATATTATTGATCCACCACAAGGTATACGCAGGAATATCGTTCATCCATGAGCCTTCCGGGGTTCCCCGGCCCAGCTCCTCAATTGAGCGGCGAAGCACAGTCAGATCATCCCAGAGGACGTAATCCGCTTTGGCCGCCAGGTAAAAGTCATACGTCCAGTTCAGCCTGTCACGCTTGATGCCGTCCCACAATCCGATCTGATGACAGATACGGTTCGTATGCAGCGAAATATCATAGATGCGCTGCAGCAGATCTGAGTCCGTATTAATAGTACCCGCTTGATTCAGCGGGACAGCCGCTTCCTCCGCACACCACTCCACCTCATACGGTTCCCCTTCCGCTGCCAGAATCGTCATGCGCAAATACCGCAGCCCTTGCGGGAGCGTCACCCGCGTCTGTCCAGGCTCCAGCCGGATCACCTCCGTCATCAGTCCGGCATAATGCTCCAGCTCCTCCAGGGATTCCGCGCCGTTCCATATCACAATCAGTGCTGCTTGGGAAGGGTTGTGAAGCTGGAACCGCGCGTTATATTCCTTCCCCAGGTCTATGACACAAGAAGGCAAGGCGCTTCTGTCCATACTCCGCCACCATTGGTTCATTTCAAGCCATTCAGCCTGCTTGCGCACATGGTAGAATATCTGAAGCTCCTGACGGGCCGGAACCGGAACGTGGCAAATGCCTCGTCCGTTTCCCGTGACTCGGAGCTTTTCTCCAGAAGAGCTTACTTCCATATGAGCTGGCGGAGAGACCGTGCAACCGGAAATCGGACTTACTGCGATATCACCGAAGCCGCCCGCAACGAACCAGTCCAGTCCGTCCTCCAAATCACCGAACGGCTCTTCGCCGAGCAGACATACCTTAACGGCCCCCTCTCCGTTCGCCGACCAGCTCTCATCTGTACGCAGCCAAAATTCATTGGCCGCCAAATAAGCCACACATCCAACCGTCCGTTCATGCAGGTGAATGTTCACTGGCGCTGTCGGCATGAATACAGAGCAAGCAATCCGCAGGCGAATCGTGTGCGCTCCTGTGTCCAGACACTCCGGGAACGAGGCGATCCGTTGGAAGGCACAGACATTGCCTGCGCTCTCTTCTACCCGCCCTGCAATCACGCCGTCTATCTCCACCTCGGCTGATCCCGTCAGCGCAATGCGGAACTCCACATTCTTAATCGCTTGAGCTAAGACGAATGTACGGGTAAGCTCAATGCGCGAGGCGCCGTGACGGTCTGCATGCCAAATCCACTGGGGAATTCTCTCTGCTATCTGTGATATCTCCATACTGCAATCCCCTTCCTTTATAGCTTCAATGCGCCTTGCGTCATCCCTTGAATGTAATACTTCATGCCGAAGGTGAAAATCGCCAGCAGAGGCAGCGAAGAGATTGCATAGGCTGCGAATTGGGGCCCCATATCCGTAATGCCGAATTGCTTGGTGAACAGGGTCAGTCCGACGGAAATGACCTGCAGACTGCTGTCCTGAATCGTCAAGAGAGGCCAGATATAATCATTGTAGACGCCGACGGATTGCATGATAAACAGCGTTGCCAGAATCGGCAGCGAGAGCGGCAGCACGATGCGCGCAAATACGCGCAGCTCTGAGGCACCGTCCATTCGTGCCGCCTCGAACAATTCACCCGGCAGACCGGCCATATACATACGGCAGAGAAACGTGCCGAAGACCTGACCGCCGGCTGCACTGGAGATAATCATCGCCCAGGGCGAATTGGTAAGCCCCATATTTTTGTACAAGACATAAGAGGGAATCAGCGTCAGTACGCTAGGGACCATCATCATAGCCAGCATCATGAGGAATAGAACATTTTTGCCGGGGAACGATTTCTTGGCGAACAGGTATCCGGACACTGCTGACAGCAGCATCACGCTCACGCTGCCAGTCACCGCGTAGAATACCGTATTAAGAATATACCGCCAAATGCTTGTGAACGCTTCTGCGTAATTGGACCATCTTGCCGGGGAAGGCAACGCCCAGAAGTTGCCCAGGATTTGGGCATTGCTCTTCAGAGAGCTTAAGATCATGAACAGAATCGGCACCAGCGTCAGGAAGACAAGCAGCGCCAGCAGTGCGATGCTGACGAGCTGCCGGGTCTTGCCGGTATGCAACATAGGCCAGCTCTCCTTTCCTTACTCATCCGATTGCTTGATGAATTTCAAATTGATGATGGTAATGACCAGTATCACCGCAAACATGCTGACGCCAAGCGCGGAAGCATAGCCCAGATCGTTGAATTTCGTAGCGGCATAATACATCTGCAGGGCGGGAACGTATGTAGAGTCCATCGGTCCGCCGCCGGTTACAATGAGAATGCCGTTGAAATCCTGAATGATGCCGATCAGGCCCATAATAATCAGGAACTTGAACTGGCCGGCCAACAGAGGCAGATGAATCGAACGGATGATCCTTGGCAGCCCTGCACCATCCATGCGCGCCGACTCCATTAATTCAAGCGGAATCGACAGCAGACCCGCATACAGAACGAGCAATTGCAAGATGCCGACAAAAGGGAATCCTATGAATATCAGGGACCACAGCGCCGTCTGCGGATCTCCGAGCCAGCCGTGAGTCCACGAGCCAAGCCCGATTAATTGAAGAAAATGATTAAACAATCCCATATTCGGGTCATAGAAGTTCTGCCAGATGAGCAGGCCGGCTACACCGGGAATCACCATTGAGGCGGTGAACGCAGTACGGAATCCGTACTGCAGCTTCTTGCTGCGCAAATGGTAAATAAGCTCTGCTACAATCAGCGGGGGAATTAATGCCTTAACAAGTCCGGTAACAATCAGAAGAAGCAGATTGCCGAGCCCCTTGGAGACATAAGGGTCATGGATCATACGCTCGAAATTAGCAAGGCCGATGAAGGTTGTTTTGCCTCCGGGCTGCCACTGGTACAGCGAATGGAACAAGCCCGAGAAGGCAGGAAAATACATGAACGTGAACAGAAGCGCAAAGCTCGGAAGCAGGCCAAGGTATACCCATCTGGAATGCCAAATGCTCTTGAACACCACCAGCCGCTTCTGCTTCTTCAAATAGAACAGCCATCCGGCAAGGAGAAGGCCTATGGCCAACGCGCCTGCGGTCCAATACGCTGTTCTCATCCGAGTCTGGCTCTTCCCCTCGGCAATCACGCTTCCGACATCAAGCGGACGGATGCTTCCGTCCGTCTGGCCGGCGTAGAGAATGGTTCCATCCGGTGAGAAAGCCAGTGCGCGTCCCACCTGCCCTCCCCCCGATTCCCAGAGCTTGCTGCCGTTAGAATCGAATAAATAGAAGAAGCCGGATAAATCCGCTACCCCCAGCAGCTTCCCGTCCTTCGAAAATGCAACCGCAGACACATGGTCACGCGTGCTCAGCGACTGAATTCTCGTCCCTTCCTTGTTGAACAGCTCTACTTGCCTGGTGTCCGTGCCGACGGCCACATCACCTTCGCCGGTTACGGCGAGGGACTGGACTTGGCCGCTCGCACCGAACCGGCTGTGAGGCTGTCCGTATTTGTCCAGCAGGAATATGAATTGATCGGCTCCGGCCGCTGCGATCCATGAACCGTCTGCAGATACTTTAGCTGTCTTAAGTATCGTATCACCGGGGAACGACCCTGTCTGTTCGCCGGTTGCGGCATCCACCTGTATAACCATTTTGCCCCGCTGCACCACGGCAGTGACCAGCGCTCCATCTGAAGAGGCGGATACGCTTTTCACCTGATGCTTGAAATCACGGTCCCAGATCAGATGCCCGTCCGGCCCGTAGGCGTAGAGATGTCTGTCGTCCGATGCGGCAAGCAGCGTTCCGTCTTCCAGCAGATCAACGGCGTTCATTACATTGCCGGCCTCTACTTCAAAAAGTACACGGCCCTCCTGATCGAAGACCACCGCCTTCGACCCGTGGCTCCCCATCGCCACGCGGCTTCCATCCGCCGATACGGCAATCGAAGTAATCTCCTCCGCGCCTTCACTGGACCATGGAGCCTGCGCCGAGACATTCAGCGGAGCAAGTCCCAGCAGCAACAGGACCGCCAATAGAATCCATGATGTTCTCCTCATATGCCCTTCCTACCCTTCTGCAAAATCCACACTGATCTTCGGGCGCGCCGCCGTATAGCTTCATCTGCACCGGCCGAAAAAGGCCGGTGCAGATGAGAAGGCTTAATTACGTGCCGGCGGCCGTTTTTCCGGCGTATCCAGGTCAGAGCGTTCCATCTTTCTCTCCTTCAAGGCAACATCAAAATATTTGTCTATGTTCGCTTGCAGCTCATTGAGATATTGATCGGTCGAGATTTTTCCGGCGAAATACTTCTGTACACTGCCAACCCAATCTTGTATGGAAGGCTGGTAATCCCAGAGCCCGCGGGCCAGTACGTTGGCTGCACTATCGTAGCCCTCCGTATTCCCGATGGGAGCGAAGTCGGTGAATGCAGCCGTCATTTCATCGGGAAGTGTGATGTCCTTAAGAGCCGGGGCACCGTCCAGGGAGGCGTCGGGACTCTTTTGAATAGCTTCAACGTATACTTTGTAACCTTCAGGGCTTGTCAGGAACATCATAAAGTCCATGTTCAGCGCGTTCTGCTCAGCCGATTTGTTCACAATCCCATAAGAGCCTACCGGAATCTGAATCGTACGGGCCGCTCCCTGCACCTGCGGTCCTTCCATCGACGGCATATTGAAGAATCCGTACTCAAACGGTTTCACACCGCCCTGGGCGCCGGTTTTTTCCTCATCGGAGAAGTCCTTCGGCAGCTTCCAATAGGAGCCCGGGGTTGACAGCATGGTCGCGGCTTTGCCGGTTAAGAACAACTGGTAAGCTTGCGTATCCTTCACTCCGAAGAATCCGTCCGGGGTGTAGGAGAACAGCTTCTTCAGGTTCTCCGAGTAAGCAGCCCAAGCCGGATTGCCTGCCACTTTGAACGGTCCGCTCTTATCCTCGATCGCCTTCCAGGCGCGCAAGGCATTTTTGGTTACTTTGCTGTTGGAATCATTGTAAGGATCTTTAGGATCAAAGACCCACTCCTCGTCCACCTCCGGCAAATACGTATAGTCCTGCGGCTGGGAACGGGTAATGTTGACGAAATCGCGCATGTACTGGTCGGCGTAGATCCGCACCAGCCAGCCCGCTGTGCTGCTCCACATAGAGTTGGAATCGCCGGCCAGTCCGAGCGGAATATACCCGGCAGCCTTAATCTTGTCGAACGCGGCGGTCAAATCGCTGAACGTCTTCGGTGTCTCGGTGACCCCGGCTTGCCGGAAGATTTCCTTGTTGTAGACCCATACGATCTGGACTGATTCAAAATTCAGGTTCCAGAGATGATCCTCCACCCCAATGCCGTCGAGGTTAATGCCCATGGCGCCCAGGTCGAAGGAATCCTTCCAGTCTTTGCCGGTGTACGGATTATTCTTATCGAAATAAGGATAGTAATCGACGAATTTCTTATCGCCTGCCAGATTTAGAATTTCGTTGTTGGTAATGAGGTCAACCTCCGGTGTCCCAGCAGCAAATTGGGCACTCAGCCATTCTTTGTAGCCTTCCTGCGGCTTGTGGTCCACTTTGACCTTTACACCCGGATTGATAGCCATGTAAGCTTGTGCCACTGCGTTCCAGACAGAAGCGGACGCATTGGGCAGAGAGATTTGAATCTCGCCCTGCCATTTCGCAGCGGACGGCTGCGGACCTGCTGATGCGCCAGGCTCCGGGGCTGCCGGACTGGGTTCCGGCGATGTGCCGCTATTCTTGCTGCAGGCAGACAGCAGCGCCGAAATCATCAGCACGCTGATCAAGAGGAACAGTACTTTCTTCTTCCGCATGTTGTTTTCCCCCCATGTTAAAATGTGGATAAGGCGCTTACCATTTCAATCGTCCTTCTTTATAAACAAGTGCGTAAAGTATGCTCTATCCTTTATGTATACTTTACATTGAAAAGTATACTCTATACCACCCTGCGGTGCAACCACTTTTTTGCTGGCTGCTGCAACCAAGTAGAAACGGCTATGCCGTCCTTTTTTAGGATGGCACCCGTTTCAGCGAGAAATATAAGGATAAGTTATCGTGTGGAACGTATAAATTCTATATTTTAAAAAACATAGGCTGCCGGAATATCCGGCAGCCTATGACTTTTCCAATTCACTTCTTCCGCCTTAATAAGCAGCAACAACGGCCATACAGTTCACTGTGGAACCGGTCCCGTGCTTGCTCGGGGGATCAGTGTTGGCACAATCTCGTCCTTGATGAGCTGCTGTCCCGCTCCTGCCAGCTCGAACAGCAGAATCTCGGCGGCACGCTCTCCCACCTTCCTCGTATTCTGGTTCACAGTGGATAAGGAGGGATAGGCGATCTCACCGAGCTTCATATCATCGTAACCCATGATGCTGATATCCTGCGGTACTCTCATCCCAGCCGCCCTGGCTGCATTCATGGCCCCGATCGCTTTGTAATCGCTGGTTGCAAAGATCGCTGTCGGAGGGTCCTCCAGCTCCATCAGCTTCTCGAAGCCCTCTGCCCCCAGCTTCACCGACTCCTGCTCCTCATCCATGAACGCAACAAGCTGCGGATCAAAAGGAATCTGATGCTGCGTGAGCGCAAGCCGGTAACCCTGCAGCCGAAGCGAGAATTCCTGATTGATCTCCATAATGGACTTCCCTGTAACGATGATCCCAATTCTGCGGTGGCCAAGCGAGATCAGGTGCTGCGTCGCCAGATAGCCCCCGGTCAGGTTGTCCACAATAACATAGGGAATTCCCAAATGCGGATAGTAGAAATGCACAGTGACCATCCTCCGCTCCTCTTGCCGCCATGCGGTGAGCCGTTCAATGTCGAAGGAATCGGCAGCCGTAGTCGTCAGCAGGATAATTCCGGCATTCGGATCTTCAGGCAACTGATAATCAGTACCCATGTCCCACAGATGGAAGCCAACGCCATTCTCGCCGCACACTTCCCTGATGCCTTCGAACATTTCACTGAAGAACGGATGGCTGAAATTGTTCAGCTCCAGATTCAAATGTGCGAAAAAAAGCGTGCTGATCGGCTTCGCCTCCGCAGCTGCCGTCTTCTCCTGAATAAAGCTCCCCTTCCCGCGGATTCGGTATACGTATCCCTCCTGCACCAGATCGGAGAGCGCCCGCCGCGAGGTGATTTCACTCGTATTGTATTCCTTCGCCAGATCAATCTGAGTCGGCAAAGGATCATGCGGCCTCAGCTCGCCGGTTTCAATCTTATGCTTGATATCGTTCATGATGTATTGGTACATCGGCGTTTTATCGGATTTGTCCACATTCATTGCTGATCACTCCTATCGAATGGCATAAGTATACTTTAGAGGGTACGTTTTCGCAATGAAAAGAGGCGAAACCAGGCTGCTCAGGCCGCTGTTTCGCCGGATTGTATTGCCGTTGTTGCCGTGTTCGTCAGAGGATAGTGACATCTGCTCCCACGCCGCATTCCTCTTGAATTTCAGGTCCCCTTACCCTTATGATGCCGGTGAGGCAGGTCCGACTGTCAGCGTTTACAAGGGTCATCTGCTCCATATCGGCCTCTATGACGGAGAACGCGGAGGGGATCTGCGCCTTCAGGTGCAGCCTGCCATCCTGCTCTCTCGCCCACCTGATCTGAAGCTCTCCATGCTGCGTCGGAATGACGCCTTCTGCCCAGTCCAGGCCCTCAACAGGAGTGGGACGGATCGAGACTCTGCCAGTGCCCGCCTCGGATACATCTGCGCCCAGAACCTCACGGCTCAGCAGATAAGTAGGAGAAGCTCCCCAGCCGTGCGACAGGCTGACAGGAATAGAATCCTGCAAGTAAGTCGGCGTGTGCCCCAAATAGGGGCTTGGGGTGGTGGGGAACGGCAGCGATAAATCGAACGTTTCCCACCAGGTCATGGCTCCCCGGTCCAGCATCGCTCCCCAGTACCCGCGGATGATGGAGACCGCTTCTTCTGCAAAGCCATATTGGAACAAGGTCTCAAGCACGATGTGATAGAAGAAGGCCCCGCGGATCGGAGGCAGCCGCTCTGCAAGATACTCCTCCCGGATGAAAGCGACCACTTCCGCTTCCTCCATAATTCCCGACCAGGCTGCGGCAAAATTCGTCTGAGCAGTCACACTGGAGGACAGTCCCTCATCCGTCAAACAATCGGCATAGAGGGAGGTACCTGGGACGCGCTGCCGTGTCCGGATGGCTTCGCGCAAGCGCTTCGCCTTGCGCAAGAACTCTGCCGCACGGCCGTCTTCCTGCAATTCCTGTGCCATAAGGGAGAGGGTCAGCAGGAACTTGTAGTAATAGCAGGACACCGCAGTGACCCGGTCTTTCCGTTCTATATCATCCGACCAGTCGATGAAGCACCACCATCCGCTGCGGTCCGCCTTAGCGAACAGCCCGGCTTCGTCTTCCTGCCGCCCGAACCAGTCCGCCAGCAAGGCGGCATGCGGCCAGATCTCTTGGATAAACTGGAGGTCCCCGGAATACGAGTAGTACTCCCAGGCGCCCAGCAGCCAAAATGCACAGAAATCCGGCAGCAGAAACCGGTTCCGCTGTGGCCCGGTGCCGGGAATCGAGCCGTCTTCATTCTGGATTCTTGCTCCCTGCAGCAGTGATTTACGGACAAGCTCCGGGTTGCTGTAGGTCTGGTAAACCACTTTACCCATCACAACAGCGTCGGCAACCCACAAGGCGGCTTCGCGGTAGGGGCAGTCCTCCAAATGATGCTGGCTGTTCACAACGGTCGTATAACGCCCTGTTTCCCATATCCGGTTCAGCTTCTCGTCACTGCAGCGGAACACCGGCTCTCCTTCATACGGATAGTGAACAAAACGGACACCCAGCGAGCGGACCCGGAGCGCGGAGGGGGTTGCCATCCCTGCTATCTTAAGATAGCGGAACGCCCGGCGGCCGAATGGTTCCAGCTTGTTCGCACCCTTGCGGAGCAAAAAGGTATCGGTCAGCACCAGCTCCAATGATTCCCCGTAGAATAGCTGTACAACCCCGCCTTCGGCCGCTTCGACTTCTATTTCAGGATAGCCCACAATCTCTGTTCCGAAGTCATAAGTAATTTGCGGAAGCGAACCCGGGACCGAAGCGTCCAGCACCGTCACTGCTCCTTCCCCAGGATCACGCAGCAAGCCTTCGGCACTCTCCAGCCGGCCAAGATAGGATTCCGCAGCAACAACAGAGACAGGCTGCACCAAGGTCTCCCGCAACGGCGGAATTTCACGGGGCAACAGGCGGGGCCATGGCGAATCCGGCTGCTCCGCCCGGGCGGCAACGGCGGCAGCCGGCCAAGCGGAATCGTCATAATCCGCCCGTTCCCAGCCATCCTCCGCCTTCAAATCGGCAATCTCCCGGTATCCTCCCCACAGGTGCAGCCGGCTGGCCTTCGTTGTCCATTTCGGCGACCGCCGGCACTTCCAGTCCGCCCCGCTGGCAATGGAACCTAAGGGTGTATCGGCATTCTCCAGCGAGCCGAACAGATCAAGCTGGCAGATGATGCCACCGGGCCCCTGGAGCTGCTCTGTCACAATCGGCTCCCGGCCGAAGTTATGAGCCACAACCGCCAGAACATTCGTACCGGCTTGCAGACGTTCCCCGATATCATAGCTGTCATACGACATCCATGACAAATCTGCAGGCGCCGGTCCTCTTCCAATCTCATTCCCGTTCAAGTACAGCTTGTAGTGCTGATTGGCGGAAATATGCACCGTGGCTCGCTTCGGCTGCACCGTCAGCTCAAAACGCCTGCGTGCCTCCACGTATACGTTATTCTCTTCTGATACCCCGGCTGCCCATATCCAATCCGCCCGCCAGTTCACACTGTTCATATATAATCCCCTCCCACTCCAAGCATTCCAAAGAAGATAAAAGTATACTTACAAATATCATAATATACTTTTATTTCTTTTCCCGCAACAATATATGCGTTACAGCTTATCATATGCAGAGCAGAGGGTTTCGCTTTAATGCTGAGAGCATACTAATTAAAAAGCGGTTGGGCAGAAAAAACTGCCCAACCGCTTTTTAATTGCATTTCATTCGGTAAGCCACCGGTCCACGAACTCATAGGTCTGTCCGCCGTTCCAGACATGTCCGCCGGCAAAAATGTGGTGTGCGAAGCGGTCTTCAGCCCCCGTTAACCGGTAAGCGCCGGCTGTAATTTCAACCTGCTCCCTCACATTGTCCACTCCCCGTTCGCCGTTCAGAGGGTCCTGATCGCCCGTCTCAATCAGCAAGGCGCGCGGGGCAATTAAGGCTGCGATATCTCCCATATCCACAGCCTCCCATAACCGGGGCACATAATTACATGAACAATTATACAGATTGAGCAGAGCATCCTTGTATCCGTAAAAGTACCCGCTGACCACAGCGCAGCTCACCCGCTCATCAAGAGCGGCCAGCCACAGGGTTTGCAGGCCGCCTCCTGACAATCCGCAGCAGCCTATCCGTTCCTGTGCAATCTCTTGCCGGGTCCCGATGTAGTCAAGCAGACGTGTCAAATCCCAAGTCCACATCCCTGTCAGCGATAATCCCAAGCTAATCGCCATCATATTCAACTGATTGCAAGTGCTGCCCAAGAACACAGGCTCTTCGTCGCCCTGCCCCGACGATTCGCGCCGCTCTCCGAATCCCCGGGCGTCCGGGCACAGGACGATATATCCCCTCTGAACAAACGATACACCATAATCCAGATGAGCGCCGGCAATCGGCTCCCGCAAGGCTGGAATATCCGTCCGGCCGGCCGGAGACAGCTTCCCTCCGGTGCCATGTCCATGGGCTGCAATCATGCAAGGTCTCTTCTCCCCCGGCTGCAGACCGTCCGGCATCAGCAGGTAGAAGGGCATCCACACGTCCGGCTCCACCTGAATGAGCCATTTCTCACGACGGTAATTCTCCAGCTGGACAGATTCCTGTAGCTCCGGCCGTAGATCGCACATGTCCATTCTGGTCATGCCGATGAGTTCGCCCAGTCTGGCCCGGGTGCTTGTCTTCCAAGCTTCGTATTTCTCCAGGCTGGCAGTCTGGAACCTCCATTGTCGGGCGGTCCTGTCGAACCTGTCCGCTAAACCGGGAATGGACGTATAGTATTTGGCAATATGCTCTGTGTTCACGGATCTCACCTCAGATGAATTAGTATAATCAGTCGGTACTTAAGGCAGAACGTATATCCGGCCCTCGCCCGGAGCGAGTGATGAAGTCAGCTTCCCGGTTGCAGCATTATAATCGGTTCCCGTCTCCGTTCCGTTCGATTTGGATACTTCACTCACGCCGGCCGGCTTCGGGGATAAGCTGAACCGGGCGGTTACCGCGTTCACTGTATCCTTGTTGACGACCATTACATACTCCCTTCCGCTCCCGTTCTTGAAGTAACCGATAATCAGAGGCTGCGCCGCATCCTCCGGCTTCCAGAAGAATCCGGAGGGCACCCCTGATGTCCCGGACGGCAGCGAACCTGTGTGATATACCGCCTGTGAAGTAAGCGTCCTCAGCGTAGGGCCGATTTGGAGCAGGTCTGCATTCACCTTTTGTGCGGAAGCATACAGCGGCCCCTTAGAGCCGCCCGGAAGAACAATTCCGTCGTGGAATGTTTCTCCTTCCCCGCTCGGCGTTTCATAGGTGAAGTAGTTAATGCCTTTTGCCCCGTAAACCAGGCTGCTGTAGACATTATACCTCAGTTCGTTCTCAGTTGGCGGACGAAGTCCGTCGGTTACTCCTACAGATTGAATATACGCCCAGAAGTCTAGCGAAGCGGCAAGAGCCTGCCGCCGGATGATTTCCAGATTCGCAAAATACTCACTGCTGAAGCCGCCTCCGGCACTGTAAGGATAATGATCGAACAGAAGAAAGTCCGGCTTCTTGCTGGCCCAGCGGTACACATAATCTTCATAGGAGAAGGGAACCAGGTTCTGATTCAGTGCAAACCAGTAATCTCCGTTGACCGCTGCCCCGGCTACATAGGCGTTCCCGTCCTTTTCCAGCTTCACCCCGCCCGTAGACCGGATGACCCAGCCGACCTGGTTGTCGCCGCCCCCGCCATGTGTCAATTCCCAGTAATAGTCCGTATTCGGGCTTACCGCTGCATTGATCTCAAATACAGGAAAGCTGGTAGACGATCCTGATAACGTCTTCTGGCCGAGAAGAGCTGATTTGGCCGGGGAGTTCCACAGCTTAAGCGTCAGCGGTTCATTGCTGCCCCATTGATTCTTATCGATGTACAGTTGAAGGGAGGAAATGTGCGTGGTCCCGGAATTCGTCCTGAATGTCTGGCCCAAGGCGGAACCGGGGGTTACATACTCTCCGGACTGGGGACCAAAGCCGAGATTCTGAGCATAGTTCGGCAGCAGATTCACATATGTCAAATGGTTCGGATCAGCCGCCCTGAACTTCTCCATGGTCCCCTGCAGCCCGGTCATGGCCGCTGCGCCTGGCTCGTCCATAAGGTTGTAACCCAGAAGGCCCGGGTTCCCGGCATAATGGGAAGCCATGTCGTTAATAACAGAGGCCGGGGGCTGTGCGCCGCCGCTGTACATTTTCTGCCCGTAATTGAGCTTAAACCAGAAATCGTAATCATTCAGTGCCGTACCGTTCTGATACGCTGTTCCTCCGGCAAAAACATTGGATGAATTGCCTACCACCCAGCCGATATCTGCGGCACTGCCGCTTGTCAGCTCAAAATAGTAGCTGGTGCCGGAATTAAGCCATTTATGCAATTTAAAAACAGGATAATCATCGGCTACAGGACCTGTAATGGAATACGATCCGATCAGATTCTCTTTACCGGGCGAGGAGTACAGTCTAAGGGTAAGCTTCCTGCCCGCCGTCCACTGGGTTCTGTCAATATAGAGCTGAATGGTATCAATGGCGATGTCCGGCTCGGCAGGTGTAGTAAAGGTCTGTCCCAGTGAACTGCCGGCAGACACATACTTGCCGTCATTGCCTGCCGTCTGGTCAACCGTGAACTTATGCGAGCCCAGCCGGTCATCCTGCACGATGCAGCTCAGACCTTTGTCCGCACATTGGGCAAGTGCAGCATCATTCTGTGCGTAGGTATAAATGCCGTTGGACAGCAGCACGAAGGTCGCGTTCAGCTCCTTGATCTCCTGATACTTGGCGCTGGTCGTTTCCGCCGGGCCGGGCGACCAAAAAATTCCAACAGGAAACGGCTCCACATTCGGTATTGCAGCCTGAACAGAGGCTCCCCCCATCAGGCTTGCCAGGACTACGGATATTAAAGCGATCTTCTTTTTCATCCGGTCATTTCTCCCCTCAGTTGTCAAAGTGGAATCTTTCTCTTAACTGACTTGACGCTTCCTCCAGCAGTTGCCGCCCGCCTGCCTCCAGCCATTCTTGCTTGAACCGTTCATAATCGCTGTCCTCGCCCAGTATATACTTCAGGTCGAACTCCTGCGTCAGCTTCTTCAGATCCGAGGAGATTTGCGGGTCCAGATGCAGCAATTCATGATAATTGGTGTAGCTGTCCATGCTCATCGCCTTGTTGTCCAGTTCCAGTTGCTTGATGTCCGCTGGCCCGGGGCTGTCTCTGCGGCTCTCCAGCACCCGGTCCTGGCTGGTCGCCACCCATGTCCCCCAGTCATTCGCCCCTTTGACCTCTTGACGGTAAGGGTCCTCCTTGAGACTGATGAACTTGGCTTCCCGGCCGAAATTGCTGACCTTCTGCCCGTTCACCCCCACTCCCCAGCGGAGCGCCCAATATCCTTCGGTCGGGTAGACGGTAGAGTCAATAAAGCGGAGAATCCGCTCCATCTTCTCAGCATCTCCGGCCGCCTGTGCAGATACCGCCAGCAGGCCCCCGGCAATCGGTGCAGGCGGACGCCTCCCGCCGAATTCCGCACCCTTGGGAACCTGTAGCGCATCCCACCAGTTGACTGTACGGCCGGTTGCTCCGTTCATTCTCTCCCCTTCCTGCACAATGGCGCCGGGATAGTGGACGATGCCGATGTGTCCGCCGAACAGCTTTGGCTTGCGCTGTTCCCAGCTCTGCGTATACCAATCGGGGTCAATCAGCTTCTCCTTGACGATTGTCCGCATAAACGCCAGAAATTTCAGATGCGTACCGTCTACTACGGAATGCTGTACGGTTCCATTCGGGCCGATATGGAAGCCGGATGGGCCGTACATGGATTCCAGAATGCTGATCTCGCCGACATCGCTGCCGGAGCCGGCGGAGCTGATGCCCCAGGTGTCGTCTCTCCCATTCTGGTCAGGATCACCATACGTGAATTTCCGGAGCACTTCCAGCAGTTCGATGTCCGTAGCCGGCGGGGATAGCTGGAGCTCGTCCAGCCAGTCCTTGCGGATCATAAGCGCCCAGGTGAACGCCTCCGGCAGCTTCGGCAAGCCGATGATTCTGCCCTCCACAGTAGCGTGTGCTCTCATCTGGCTGTTCCACGTCTGCATGACATGCGGAAGCTTGGACAGATATGGCGTCCAGTCGTCCAGGAGGACCTCCTGCTTGTGCAATTTCATGATCAGATTACGGTCCCAGGAGAAGATGAGGTCCGGCGGCTGGCTGGAGGAGAAGCGGAGAAGCAGCTTGGCTTCCAGTTCTCCCGGCGGCACAGCGTCCATCGTCATTTCGATATTGAACCGGTCTTTGATCCACTTTCTCCAAGGGTCCGCTTCATCAGTCGGCGTATTAGACCATCCGTTCTCCATCATGTTCAGCTTCACTGTACTTCGCACAGAATCCCCTTCCGCCGGATGGCCGGTATCCGTTGAAGGCGGGTTCGGTGGACGGGAGGTTCCGGTTTGTTCTTCCTGGCCGGGGCAACTGGTGATCATAACTGTCAAGAATAATGCTCCTGTGGCCAAGGATACCCTTCGCTTCTTGTTCATCACTTAACCTCATTGTGTTTGAGATAGTCATTTGATGGCGTTACCCTTGGACAGCTTTATTATACAAAGGGAGTGAAGGCCGCTAAATGACAGGTCCTTGCGATTAGGGAACGGATCTTGCGAATAATGTCGAAATTTTTTTGTTATTATCTGGAATTTTTGCGGTATTCCGCCGGCCCGATCCCGGCAAACTCTTTGAACACACGGCTAAAATGCTTCCAGCTTTTATAACCGATCTGCTCGGCAACCTCATAGATTTTGGCGCCTGGCTCCTTCAGCATCCGGTTGGCCTCCTCCATCCGCAGCGCAGTTACGTATTCCAGAAAAGTCATGCCTGTCCGTTCCCGGAAGAGATGGCTTAAATGATGCGGACTCACGTAGATGGCCCCCGCCACCTCTGACAGCGTGAGGGAAGCCGTGAGATGACTGCGGATATACAGCTTGGCTGCGACAAGCACATGTCCCTCCAGTTCTCCTCCGGAGAGCTCTTGCGCCATCTGCTGAACCTGCTGAAGCACCCTGCTTCTCAGCTCAGCAGCATTCCTTGCCTGTATTAGCTCCGATATCAAATCGGCGGTTCTCTGCGCGCGAAACGCCGGGATTGAGGATTGGCACGCTTCCAGCCGCTCATAGATCATCAGGAACAGCGTCTCCAGCCCCCTGACCAGCTGTCCAAGATCTGCCCGCTCCAGCCATACGTCCAGCCTCTGTGCAGTTTCGGAGGCAAGCGATGCTTCATTCGCTGTCTCCAGCGCCACACGGACCAGATGTAATTCATCGCCTGCCCGCTTGCTGCCCGTCTGCCCTTGCGTCTCCTCATGCCGGTAAATGCCCGTGCCATGATACAAGCGGCCAAACAAAGCCATGAATGCCTGATTATACGGTGATGCCTCCGAGCTCAGGCCGGAGAATGAAGCAGAAATCCCGACACTGGCAGGCAGCTTCATACCCTCCAGCCAAAAGGCTGTGAACTGCTCGGAGAAGCTTCGTGCAATCTCTTCTCCGGCTGCTTGCGAATCGGCAAACACGCCGATCACGAGAACGGGGCTGCCAGGCCGCAGGGCATCCGAGAGGTAACAGAGATGGCCAAGCTCATCCGCAATCTCCCCAAATATCTTCATCATCAGCCAAGAAACCGTCTGTCCCCCTCCCAGCTCGGTCACTCTTGGGTTCTGCATATCGTCGATGTCTGCTGCGAGCACAAGCTTGTACGAGTGTTCCAAGTCCTCAAATGCCGCTCTTGTCATGGCGCGGTTTCGCTGCAGCTTATGATTGCTGTGCTGAGCGACGCGCTTCAGGGCCTCTGTCAGCTCAGTCTCATCGACCGGCTTCAGCAAATAATCCATCGTGCCAAGCCGTAGCGCCTGTTGCATATAGGTGAAATCCCCATGTCCGCTGAGCACAATAATTCGGGTGCCCGGATAACGGCAGCGGATCGCTTCCGACAGCCCAAGTCCGTCCAGCCCCGGCATTCTTATGTCGGTAATGATAACATCGGCTTCGGACTCCTGTAACCATTCGAGCGCTGCCGCCGCATCAGGAGCGGTCCCGACTACTTCAATGCGGATCTCCTCTACCGGCAGCGAACAAAGAATGTGACACAGTCCTTCCCTGATCTCCTGTTCGTCATCCACAATCAGCACTTTCATGATGACACTCCTCCTTCGCTGTAGACCGTTCTCCTTCAAGAGGGATGGAGAACCCTACGATCGTTCCTGCCCCGTCCATACTCTCCATATGGAATTCGGCTTGGCCTCCATAGATCAGTTGAATTCGCTGGTAGACATTCTCCAGCCCGATTCGTCTCCCGGCTGCACTTGCCTCCTGCCGGAGAGATGCAAGCAAGGCGTCCAGCCGATCCGGCGGAATTCCCGGACCTTCGTCAATCACGGAACAGATCATGTAACGGCCCTGCCGCTTGAAGCGCACTGTGATGCGGATCCGCTGGTCAACCGGCGAGACGCCATGGATAATCGCATTCTCCACAAGCGGCTGCAGCAACAACCCGGGAAGGCGGACCTCTCCCAGCTCTTCATCAACATCCAGCTTGAAGCTTAACCTGTCACCGTACCGGAAGCGTTGAATGCTTAAATAGCTGTGTATAAATTGAATCTCCGCCTGCACCTGGACGGTTTCTTGCAGGCTTGACGCATGGTAACGGAGCAACTGGCCGAGTTCAACCAGCCCTTGTTCTCCCCGCTCGCTGTTGCCTGTACGGATGGTCATGCGGATGGTCTCTAGGGTATTGTGCAGGAAATGGGGATGAATCTGGCTTTGAAGAGTACGTATTTCAGCTTCCCGGTAGAGCAGCTTCTCCTTCAGCATCTCGTTCAGCAGCGTCTGCACCCGCCTCATCATATGCCGGAAGGTCTGCCCAAGCTGTCCGACTTCATCGTCCCCTCCGGGTTCAGGAAATAATGGCGAAGCGGATAAATGTACCTGCCGACGGGTTGTCCGGGCCAGCCGGCGGAGCGGATCAGTCATACGGACGGAGAGCAGCCAGGATAGCAGAATGACAGCAGCTACACCGGACGTTATCCAGATCACGATCCATTCTTTGACCTGCTCGACTTCTTGCATGATATTGCCCAGCGGAATCACACTGACCACTCTCCAGCCGCTCGCGGATGAACGATTGTAGCTGACCAGCACGCTCTCTCCATCCAAGGTGACGCTGCTTGAGTCGGAGGTGGCGCTTTGAGCCCCCTGCATACCGTAAGCGCTCTCTTCGATTGCGTCGGCAAGGCTATCGTCAGAGGTATACACGATCTGGTTCCGGTCATCGAATACATAATGCCTGGTGCCGGTGCCGAAATCAATGCCGCGCATGATCTCCCGGATCGGCTCAAGCGTCCCGACAATTTGAATGATTCCTTTCAGCGCCTTTCTATTCTTCTGGCGGAGGGGCTGAACCACGGAGAATGCCTTCCACTCGCCGATATACGGATTGTCGCCAAACAGCCTGAAGGGAATCGTTCCGAGAACTGTCGGCGTATATTCATCCAGATCCAGATTACGGAACCAGGGCTGATCCCTATAGGACGCGTCCAGCCACAGGCCTCCGGCGGATTGACGGATATAGACTTGACCCGAGCCAGTATAGAACAGTACAGCGACATAGTCTTTGTTCGGATTCAAACTGATAAATGACAAGGCCCGGTGAAGGGAAAGGGTATCAGCAAGCCCGGGTTCCGGACCGGATCGCCCGAAGCCGCTGAAGGCTTCTTCAAGCAGCCCGTTATACGGCTCAACCATAACCGCTCTGGAGAGAAATTTCACATCGTTCACGTAATTATCCAGCCTGACATTTACCTGATCCAGCACTTGAGGGATATAATGATTAATCTGCCGCTCCATCGCCCGGCGGGCCATCTGGTAGGACAACCCTCCGACCACGGCGATTATCACCGTAAGCAGCACCGAGAACACAATCGCCAGCTTACAGGCCATCGGCCAATGCCTGAATTGCCGCCTCTTCCATCGCACGTAGCCATGCCTCCCCTGCCTATCCCGCTTTAAAGTGCCTACCTTATCTCAATTCCTTCTGTGAAGCTACAACGCCAAATCATGCCTGGTGATTATCCGGGCCAGTCGGCGGCTTGAGCCAATGAGCGCGGTATTGGGCCGGTGAGTATCCGGTTTTCTTTTTGAACAAGGCATGGAAAAATTTCAAATCGCGGTAGCCTGCAAGGCCGGCAATCTCCTTAATGGAATACGCCGGATGCTGCAGCAGCTCTATGCTTTTTTTGATCCGCACGTTCTGGATGTATTCTGTAAAAGTCTGGCCGGTGGCCTGCTTGAATCTCTTCTGCATATAGCTGGGACTGGTCGAAATCAGCCGGGCGGCTTGGGCCAGTGTGACCGGCTGATCATAATGCTGGTCAATATAGGCCAGAACGGCACCGATTCCAGAAGCGGCAGGCAGATCATGCGGCTGGCTGGTGTCCATGCGGTAAATACAGACAAGCAGCCGGGTTAACTGGGCATACAGAACCGCCTCGAAGCCGATGGATCGGGTACAATACTCCTGATACATCTGTTCAACAATCCGGCGGGCTGTACCCTGATCATCTCTGACATGGGAATAGCGGCCGCTTCCGGCAGCAAGCAACGGATAGAGCCCTTCAGCAAGCGGATAGGCCCGCGCCAGTTGCCGGGGGAGTTGTTCGTCAAAAATACAATTGTAGACAATAAGCTCATCCTTCGCAGAAGGCGAAGAAGGCCGGTACACATGCTCCGTTCCTACGGGAATAATAAACAGGTCTCCTTGCTCCGCTACAATCCGATCATCACCGATATAGTGAAATCCTTTGCCCTCAGCCACGTACTGAAGCTCTGTGAAGGTATGAAGGTGCAGCGGCAGGGTGAACGCCTCACGTTCTCTGGTAAGATGCAGGGGAAATTGATCCACCCAATAATCCCGGCCCTCCAAGACGAGCCGCTTGCGAGCTATCATTCTTCCACTCCTCCCCCTCTTAACTAGATAAGATAGACCTATTCATAGCACAGATCGCCCCCTATTAACAAGTGAAAAGGCTATGATATGCTCAGAGCAAGAACATCAGAATGAACGCGGGGAGAGGATCGTTATGCGGTGGGAAGGGCAATGGATCTGGCGGTCGAGGGAAGTTCAAATCAATGATTTTGCATATTTCCGGAAGGAATTTCAGCTTGCAGAACAGCCGGATTCAGCACAGTTATATATGTCCTGCCACCATTATGCGCACGTCTATGTGAACGGCATCAGACTTGGCGGATATGGTACCCCGGCTCCAACGAATCCTCTCAAAAGAAAGCTGTATACCGTCCATGAAGTAGCCGGCTTATTACATAGGGGAATGAACTGTATAACGGCTGATGCGCACTATCTGGGGGGAGATGCTCAGAACTCGGTCAATGGACTCCCCGGATTCCGGCTGGAATTGCACGGGCAGGCGGCCGGAGGCCATGGCTTCAAAGTGCTGTCGGACTCAAGTTGGCAAGTACTGGCCGACATGCCGCATCAGGCAGGCACCCCTTATCAGCAGGAAAGAAGAATCTCAGCGGTCGAGGCCTATGATGCCAGGAAGCTGGACCCGCTCTGGCGTTATGCAGGAGGGGAATTCCGCTCACTATGTACCTCCGCGCACCCCGCACTTATAAGCAATGACGCTTGGACCATGCAATTACAGACTATACCTGAGGGACAGATCGAAGAGGAGCTCCGGTTGACAAGCGTTGCAATGCTGCAGGAGCCAGACCAGTCTTCTTACATCCAAATCTTCGACGCCGGCAGAGTCGTCACCGGTTGGCCCCGCATCAGGCTGAGAGGGTACGCCGGAGCTGTGATCCGGATGCGCTATTCCGAGAATTTGGATGAGCAGGGCCGGGCCGGACATAATGTCGCCAATGAGGAGTCTGAGACCTATTATGATGAATACACGATGCGTGGGGATGAACTAGAGGACTGGCAGCCGGACTTCTCTTACAAGTCCTTCCGGTATGTTGAGCTGACCGGGTATCCCGATATTATTGACCCCGCTTCCGGGATTGTAGTCTGTTCAGCGCATACTGCTCTTCCTTACAGGGGGCATTACCGCTGTTCTAACGAGATGTTGAATCAGTTATATGCCGCCGCTGTCCGGACGCAAAAAAATAATATGCTGGGCCAATTGGTCGATTGTCCGCACCGGGAACAAGCGCAGTATTTGGCCGATACCGAATTGCAGGCGGAATTGCTGCTGTATAATTTCGATGCGGTTGATATGCTTGAGAAGACATTGTCTGACTTCGCCGACGCCCAGCTGGAAGACGGGACCTTCCCCTTCGTCGCGCCGACAACCTTCGAGCACCCGTCGTTTCACATCCAGATTCCGGAGTGGGATTTGCATTACGCCACCTTGTTATGGAAATTATACCAAGCCACCGGAGAGTCTGGGCGAATTGCAGCCTACTATGAACCGCTGACCCGGATGATCAGTTATTATCTTGGAACGATTGACTCGGCAATGGGACTGGTCCCTGTCGGTAAAGGCTGGCATATCAGTGACTGGCCGTACCCGGCAGTGGAGCATGAAGGCTTGTTCTTGACCGTCCAGCAAATCAAGTTCATTCAAGCTTTGGACATCGCGGGATACGCGGCTGCCCTGCTCGGCAAAAGCGAAGATCAGCAGAGATATGAACAGCAAGCCGCTGCGATGCGTAAACACCTGAATGCCCACCTTTATCTGCCGGAGTCAGGGGCTTACAAGGACAGTATCGGTGCTTCCCAGGCGCATCAGGGAGTGAGCGCGCTTGCCCTTTTTGCCAATGTTGTTCCGTTAGAAGAGCGGGCACGCACATTAGCTTATGTCCGGAAGAAGGAATGGGAATGCAGCACGGTCCTAGCCCTGCCGCTAATCCGAACATTATTCGACAATGGCTGTGAAGCCGAAGCTTATGCCATACTGAGCCGGCGGGAATATCCCGGCTGGGGGTATATGATAGAGCAAGGTGCTTTGACGCTTTGGGAGGGCTGGCAGGATATAGAGAGTCATTCCCACGCCTGGAACGGTTATCCCGGCAGACTGCTGCAGGAATATATTGTGGGAATTCGCCCAGCGGCACCCGGATTCACTCAAGCAGTCATTCGTCCCTATCTGGCCGCTGATCTGGAATTTGCCGAGGCCGCCGTCTGGACGGTACAAGGCAATATACAGGTACGCTGGGAGAAGACGGCTTGCCGCAAGCTTCTTATAACCGCCCATCTCCCGGCAGGCATATCTGCAAGGCTGGAGCTGGTTTGTGGCAATCAATACATTGAACAGGCGCTTCATGCAGGCTTGAACGAACTGACTTTTGAAGGCATTCTGGAGTAAAGGGCAAAGATAACGGCTGCGCTGATCAGGGCGAAGGCGAAAAAGACCATTACAGCATCTTTGGGATTAAATTCTTTTTTGGCTGATGGTCGAGTCTCAGTTGTACGATTCATAGCAATAGCTTCTCTGCTTGTCACAGTAGCTTCATATATTTCATCACTTCTGCAATTCCCTCACATTGAAGCATTAGCCGGGTGTTCAGCTTCTCCAACGCGTACTGGAAGGACCGTTCGATCTCCTGATGATCCTGGGTGTCCAGAGTACTTAACAGACTCCTCATATTGTCTATGTAGTAGACGGTCTTCCGCAAGCTGCTGATCACGAGGATTTTGCGCAGCTCAGTGAGGGAGAACATCCGGAAGCCATTCTCCGGGTTGCGCTCTGAACGGATCAGGCCTTCGACCTCCCAGTGGCGGATTGCTGAGGTTCTCACGCCCGCTATGGCAGCGGCTTCTCCTATATTCATCGGCTCTTTCCATTTCGCATTAAGCGTAGTTGGGATAACCGTATGTCTTATCATGGTAAGGATGTCTTCCATACGCTTTTTCTCCAGATGAATCTGGTATTGCTGTTCATTGATCCGCCATAGCGCCTGTTCCGGCTGCCCCTGCTTCATGCTTCTCATCACTTCATAAGCAACAGGAATATCATAACCTTGTAACAGAACCCGGATCGTAGTAAAAGCCTGAACATGCACCTCTCCATAATAACGGTGGTTGCTTGGCGTTCTCGGTACAACGGGGATCAGATCCTGTTCCTCATATCTTCTGAGGGTGGTGGTGCTCACCTGGAGCATAGCGGCAATCTGGTTAGGGGTATATTTCTCCATCTGACGAGCCCCTCCTTCAAGTGTAACCTTCAAGTGCTACGATAACATAACTTAGCGGTATTTCCTATTCTATATAGGTTAGCGACGCTCAAGCCGGAAGATTGCATGAATGTTATATGCTTACCATATAACCATTTGAGGAGTGAGCATATGAATAAAATGATTACACTACCAGACGGATCTCAGCTTAAGGCTGGCCTGACCGGACCTTCCGGCGCTCCAGTGCTGATGCTTCCAGTAGCCAAAGAATCTGTATACGGCCAGGAAGCAGATCACCTGCGGCTATGGGGCGTTGATCCTCAGCTCGGAGAACATTTCGTGGATGGGCTGCAAGACAAATTTCAGGTGCTGTATTTCGATTACGAGGGCCACCGTATGCACCATTCCAATCCGCTTGCTCTTACCGCTTCAAGTATCGCACAAGACCTGCTGACCACCGCTAATGAAATGAACGTTACCAGATTCAGCTATTACGGCTATTCCTGGCTGGCCCTGGCCGGACTTCAATTGGCAATCCGCACGGATCGGCTGGAGAGCCTGGTAATGGGTGGTTTTCCGCCTATGGATGGTCCGTATGCTGAGATGCTGACCGTAACCAACCACACGTACCAGATGGCGCTAAGCCAACCGGCTCCCGCCGAACCTGCAGTACAGGAGGCCGATGCTCCTGAGACGGTCGATTGGGACAACATTCAGATCCAAATGGTCCCGGAGCAAATGAAGCAGTTCGTTACACTGTACGAGAGTCTGGCCGATTTCAAGGATCGTGATATTCAGCATCTGCTGGTGATGCCAAGGATGGCTTTTGCCGGGGAGCAGGACAAGATTGTATATGGAGACAACTTCGGAGGTGTAACGGTGGATATCGCCGGTAGGCTTGTCGGACATCAGTCTGTTCTGGAACAGCTGGGATGGGATGTTGCCATTCTAAAGGGCAGCGGGATGGACCACACGAAAGCGATGCAGCCCGAGACCGTTCTGCCGGTACTGAAGCCTTGGCTGATCCGAAAATTACTCCGTGAGAGCTAAGCCATCCGGGCGCCGCCTCTTCCGCGCCAAGAAGCTCCCGTGAACGTTGAGCGTCACAGGAGCTTTCTTGATCTTTTGCAGACGATGACGGAAAAAGCTATTGCATCCCCTGCATAATGGCATTGATAATGCCTTGCTGGGTGACGGTGTTGTTATAACGGTTGAACAGGGCGAAGCCGTGCTGGCCGTTATAGCCATTGTCCCAATAGACCGGGACGGCCTTGTACTGCTTGGCGGTTGCAGTGACGGCTTTGGCATAGGCGGCGCGGTAGGTGTTGCTGCTTGAATCGTAGACGGATTTGTCAATCGAACCGAATTCTCCGATCACCACCGGGTAGCCTTGGGTCGTGAATTTATTGTACATGGATTGAAGCTGGGAGTTTAGGTAATCCTCCTGCCCCCAGGTCGATTTCTTGGCAGGGTTCGTCGCTGACGCCCCCCACTGCGTAATATTGCCGGACTCCTCGCCTGCGAAATCCCAGGGGGAATAGTAGTGGGCGGAGATCATGATTCTTTTTTCCGAGCTGGGGATGGTTGAGGATCTGTAGGTGTCGGTTGGGAGTACGAACCCGTAATTGCCCGCCGTATAATCGATATTCGTATTCCAGCCCGGAACCAGCAGCCATCTGGCGTTATTGTTGCCCCCTGTCTGTCTGACCGTATCGACGAAGATCTGATTATAAGCATTCAGGTTGGCGTAGTAAGCAGGATTCGGGTTGCTGTAGTTCCCGTCAAATACCTCATTCATCGATTCCAAAATCAGCCGCTCGCCATAATTAGCGAACTTATTCGCAATCTGCTGCCACACCTTCTGATACTTCTGCTTAATGGCTGTCTGATTGCCGCTATTGACCAACAGCCAGCTGCCCTGCACGGAATTGTATCCGTCCCCGTGAATATTAATGATGACATACAAGCCTTCATTGTAGGCATAATCTACGACTGTCTTGATACGGTCCAGCCAGGCTGAATTGATCGTATAGCCGGGGGCGCTCCCGATATAATTCAGGTAAGAGACCGGGATGCGGATCGTTTTGAAGCCTGCTGCTTTGACCTTCTGGATCAGTCCAGGTGTAATGGCCGGGTTATTCCAGGCGGTCTCGCTGGGTATCCCGTTCACTGAAGCCTCCAGCTGATTGCCCAGATTCCATCCGGCCCCCATCTCGCTGACAATCTGTGAAGCCTGCAGGGATCTGAAGTCCGAAGTCAGCGCAGCTGACGCCTCTGCCGCAGAGGCACGGGAACCCGAGCTGCCAAGCAGGGTAGAAGCCAGTAATACTAGAGCTAGGCTGTAGGCTCCGTATTTTTTGATTTTGGTTAGCATGTTAGAACCTCCGTTCCTTAGAATGAATTCTAACGATCAGACAAGACACAAGCATTGCTATGGAAATCCCGAAAATCAGAATGTATCCATTATAAAATAGTGTATTTGTATACTGGTTAATCAAGCCGAAACGAAAAACTACGGAATCCTTATCATTTGTAAAACCGTTTAGGTTTTGTGCTAATGCACTAATTTTGTTTAATTCACCAAATATCGTGAGCACCAAAGTGAGTGTTGCAATAGATGGAATAACTATCTTTGTCATGGTTGGAGACAGCTTTCTTAGATGTTCAATAGATTTCACAACCAAGTGTATTAGGAAAATGGTAAACAATATCAGGCTAAGGATCAAAATTAATATTCCGGGATTCCCGTTACCTGATATCCCTTTTCCAGCTCTATATTTAATAGTAGTAATATCGACCGCAAAAATACAAAGTACATTTAACAACAGCAGAATTATTGTTGACCCATACCTTCTTTTCAAAAGAACACCTCCGGTATAATGTATTCCCCGCCAAATAACATAAATTTTATTACTTAGCGGAGAATGGGTCAACAACTGCATTTAAGGGCGCTTAAGGCTCTATCCCCCACACTAACTGCCCGTTCACATATCCCGTAATCTGCTCGCGATCGGCGAACTGGGTGCTGGTGGAGTTGAAGGAGTAGTCGTTAGACTGATTGTAATTGGACCAGTCCTGTTTGGAGAAGCGGGTCTGAATGTCAGCGCTCTGGCCCGGATTCAGAGTCCCGGCAGCACTGGTGAAGCCAAGCTCCAGCACATAATCGGCCCCGGTCACCGGGGTATCCAGCTTCACGAAGGTTCCGGTCACGTTCGCGCTGCCGATGCTGGCCCAGTCGGTCCAGAAGCTCTGCTGCTTCTCGCCGTCAATCGTATAATAATACCGGAGCTTCACATCGCTGAGCCGGATGGGCGAATCCCCTGTGTTCACAACTCTGAATTTGGGGGCTATTCCGTTGGTCGAGGCGCTGGTAATGCCGTTGTACGCCTGGATGGTCAGCTCTCCTGACGGCGCGGGGATACTGCTGTCCGTTACATTAATAGTGAGAACCGCATTACTCCCTCCACTGAATTGAAAAGTGATCTTCTGCTGGCCGGGTGCAAGCGTAGCAAGATAAGCTTGAGATAAGACCACAGCCGTGCCGGTTGCCGTATAATCCTGGCCGGACACAAGCGTGTAAGCTCCATTCTTCAGGCCTGTCAGCTGGTGCCCGTTCAGGGTAAGGGCTACGGTGATATCCTGGGCAGGATTCGCCCCTAAGTCAAAATCTGCGTACACAGGTGATATGACTGCACTGGGATTCGGCTGGTTCCCGTTCAGATCGGGCAGCTCGTCCAATGTAATGACGTAATCACTCTGGTACAAAGCGGTCAGCGTAGCCGGGAAATTATAGGCTGTACTCATCAGGTACTCTCCGTACCAAGGCAGGAAGTAGAGCCAGCCCGCCCGCTCCTCAGTCAGATTCTGCACGCTTGGCACGGTGTCGTTCTCGGTCATGGCTACCATTTTCTTGCCGCCGGTTAGATCTACAAGCTGATAGAATGTCGAGGTAATGGCATCCTCATTCGGTACGCCGGACAAGCCGTCATAGCGGTTGTAGATGGTATTATATTTGTCGTAGCCGACAATATCCACCTTATCGTCACCGGGATACCAGGCGGGAGAAGTGCTGTACACATAGCTGTTGTAGGTCCAGATCAGGTTATGCAGCCCGTAGGTCTCTGTAAGCTCGGTGTAGAGCTGATCCCAGAGCTGCTTGTACACCTCAGCGCCAGCCGAAGCCCACCAGAACCAGGCCCCTTCCCCGTTCAGACCGCCGTTGCCCTCGGCCTCATGGTAAGGACGGAAGATCACAGGCACGTTATTCTCCTGTAAAATCTGCAATTGCTCCGCCAGATCCTGGGTCGCCAGTTGCAGATACTGGTACTCTTTGGTCCCCGGAATTACAGCATTTGCGGTATTGAAGTTGGTCTCGGTCGGCTTGTAGGTCGCTTCCTTCCAATCCACAAATTCCCCGAGCTGGTAATTCGTGAAGTCACGCGGGACCGTGAGATGCCAGCTGTTGGTGGCAATGCCGCCCTTATTGTTGACCCAATCGATCATGCGGGCCGTAGTGCCGTCCTCCCAGCCGTACAGCGGATTGTAGTTCATCAGGTCGAACCCGCGGACAGCCGGATATTTGCCGGTCAGATTGTGAATCCAGTCGAACTCCAGCTCGGAATTCCCGTCATTGCCCCCGCCGTAGATCTCCTGCTGCCCCGAGAGGATATGCTTGCCGTACACCTGGGTCAGATAATTCATCAGGAGCTGAGTTTCCGGCGTGGCCTGGGCATCCGAGAGAACAGGCTGCACAATCAGCGGATCAAGCTGGGCATGATCTACCGTAAATGCGTCAAAGTAAGCAAAGCCCCAGCCTGCCTTCAGCTGAATCGTGTTGCTGCCCTGAGTCAGCTTGTGATAGCCGAAGCTGTAATCCGACCACGCGGTCGTATAGGGCAGCATGAAATTGCCTTTGTTCACCCCATTGACGCTTAAGGACTGCTGTCTGCCCTCTGCGCTAAGCTCCTGCATATAACGGGTGGAGATCGTATACATGCCGGTTTCCGGGACTGTTACGTCGAAAGTAATCGTGCCGGAGCTCTGCATCCACACAAAACCGCTCCCCGAATAGCCGGGCTTCGGCGTTCCATAAATCTGGGTGACCACTTGCAGATCTGGAGTGAGCTGGGCATCCTCGCCTTCGATGGTGAACAGTGCCGGATCAGCGTGAGCGGTACGCGGTGGTGCTGCCAAGCCACCAAGCAGCAGCGTACAAGCGAGCAGCATAGTTCCTGTTCTTTTGAGCCATTTCTTCATTTTCTTCTTTCCTCCCCATGAACAAAATGGAAAAACCTTGTTTAACCTATCAGATCATGGTTGCGCTTTCATAGCAAAGATAGCACGTATTCCATAATTTGTAAACTATCTGTGGGTTTTACATTGCCAAAATATTAATAGGTGATTTAACACAGTTTTCACAATTCATTATATACGCACAACTAGAAGTGGTTTATAATCCAACAATAGATGGAATTTATTTCTTTTCTTTTATTTTTCTTCATAATAAGAGGAGTGATTGGATGGGTGTTAAGGAAGTCGTGTTGGATCGCACTTTAGTACGACAATTTGTTAATGAGGTAAAAGCACAATTCCCCAAGAAAGCATTCGGATTTTTTTTGTCTGACACAATGTCCGGGCCTCCGACGGAATACATCATTATGCAAGAGGATCAAAGAGACAATATGATGGATAAATTCTACGACTACGGCAATTATTATCTGGATCACAAGGATGCGGGCTTCCTAACCTCTCCCGAAGAAACGCTTCGTGTTGAGAAATATATCAGGACGAATCATTTGTTTAAAGTCGGCGTCTTCCACAGCCACCAGCGCCACCCGGCCATTCTCGCCAAAGTTGATGTGGATTTGCATCCTTCCCCGGAAGTATGGCATCTGCTTATTTCTCTTAGAACCCTTGAATATCCGCAGATTCGTATTTTCTCAGTGAGTTCTGCCAAGCGGGTAGGCGAGATTGATATCCAATATACATTATAAGGGGATAGAAACGTGAGCAAGGAAGCATCCATTGAGCTTGTGGAGCAGCAAACAGCCTCAGACGATTTGATCCGGCTGCTGAAAGAGATTTTCAAGACTGACCGTTTCGGCCAACCTGTTGTTATGGAAGGACAGATTTTGTATAACGGCTACCAATTACTGAAGCAGATGCCCAAGCCGCTGGAAGAAGAAATCCTCTATGAACGCTTTTACAAGGGCCGGCAGCAACGTTACGAAGCGCTCATTGCACCGCATATGACAGAGATACAGCCGCTGCCTTTCAACATGGGTTCGGAAGCCAATTCTAAATATTTGTATTGCGGAGAAGAACCTCAGCATTCCGTTCTTCTATCCCCCTATAAGATCTCCACAATTCCTGTAACAGAGGAAATCTATCATGAATATAACAGTGCACACAAAGTTACACATAAATTGAATCCAGCAGTAAACATGACATGGTACGACGCTTATATGTTCGCGGTCTGGTGTAATACGGAGCTGCCGACTGAAGCTGAGTGGGAATATGCCTGCCGGGGCGGTACAAACGGTCCTTTCTTCTGCCAAGAAGAGCAGTTAACGGCTTACGCATGGTTCAGCGAGAATTCAAAAGGCGTATTGCATGAAACCGCCCATTTGGCTGCTAATCCCTATGGATTATACGACATGCTAGGTAATGTGTGGGAATGGTGCCTGGATACTTATGATAGTGAATTTTATCACAATTCCAAATCACTAAATCCCATCAACTCTACCGCTAATGGCAACAAAAGCTGCCGGGGCGGAAGCTTTCACTCCTTTACAGATATGTGCCGTTCTGCGTTCAGACATCATGAGCCTGCTTCATTCTACGCCTATGACCTGGGTTTCAGAGTAATAAAAAAATAGATGGAGGTTGTCCCATGTCCACAATTAAAGTATTAATCCCCCAATTCTTAAGCCACCTGATTGAACAGAAGCAAGAGCTTCAAGTCGAAGCGGGCAGTATGAATGAGCTGAAGACCTTCTTCCAGCAGAGCTATACGGAATTCAGCGAAAGAATCTGGACAGACCAGGGAGAAGCCAAACGGAGTGTGCTGTTCGTACTTAACGATGAATTGCTTCAAACGGCGAATAGTGAAAATACAGAATTCGCTTCAGGTGATGAGCTTGGTATCATTCTGCAATTCGCAGGCGGTTAATGCTTCTCACGCACTCTGAACAATTGGAACTCAAAATAACGAAAAGGATGTGTCCTGTATGACTATTCATTCCGAAACGGATTTAACGCAAGACGAGCTTGCCCGCTATAGAAGACAGTTGATTTTGCCCGAAATCGGCCCCGAAGGGCAAAAACGTCTTAAACAAGCTAAGGTTCTGGTCATCGGGGCAGGCGGAATCGGCTCCCCTCTGCTGCTGTATCTCGCCGCTGCCGGAATTGGACATATCAGCATCTATGATCATGATGTTCTGGAGCTGACCAATATGAACCGGCAAATTATCCATGATTCCGCCAATGCCGGCGTTCCCAAAGTGCAATCAGCGGAGCAAACTCTGAAGCGGCTGAACCCTGAGCTAACTTATGAGCTTCATGCCGAACGTTTAACAAGAGAAACTGCGCTCGTTGTAGTACCACAATATGATATTGTCGTGAACGCTGTAGATAATCTGGATACCCGGTATATGCTCAATGATGTCTGTGTAGAGCTTCGCAAGCCTTTGGTGGAAGGAAGCATCTTTCATTTTGAAGGCCAGGTGATGTTCATCTCGCCCGATGAGGACAGCGCATGTTACCGGTGTGTATATCCAGAGCCTCTGGAGCCGCCGAAAAAACAGGAGTTTGGTGTGATCGGGGTTACCCCAGGTATTGTAGGTACGCTGCAAGCGGCTGAGGTAATTAAATATGTAGCCGGAATAGGCAAATCCCTCAAGAATAGAATGATCTATTTTGATCTGTTATCCGCCAAGGTCAGAGAGATAGAATTGAAGCCGGACCCGGAATGTCCAGTATGCTCCCAAGTAAAGCAGAAGGCGGTTCTGCGATAGGCTCAATTAAGCATGACTGCAAAGGAGAAAAGGGTATGAATTCTATGCTGCATCATTTTAAACCTGTAGAGCTAAGTGCAGAAGAAATGGAAGAGAGCTTAATCTATGTATGTTATGACCGGGTAATCTATCATTTTCTCAAACGAAATTTGGGTATCCAAAGCTTCTCCTGGCTCTTCTCGGACCGCTACCATGGTTTCATATATTCTGAAGCCAATGAGCCAATCCAGCCCATTCATAATGGACTTGCCGTTATTGTAGAGGCTTTGGGGGAATCCATTACAATCCTCCCTCAGCAGCTGTCCGAGGCTCTCCGCCCCCGGCTTGCCCAAGGCTGGAAGGCCAGTGCAATGGTAAGCTTCACCCGTCCTGACGGAAGCAGCTATTATACCAGCACTTTAATTGAGGGAATGAACAACGATACTGTGTATGTCACCAAAACGAATGAGACATCTCCTATCGCATGTCTGCCGCTCCCAATTAAGGAATTAGCGGAGCGGATGGCCCGCAATCAGGATAACACAGTCAGCTTGCAGTATCTCAATACTTCACCAGAACTGCTCGAGGGTCTTCAGGGAGAGGGTATCGCACAATATCGCAGTATCCATCAATTACTGTACGCCGAAGATGAATCCACTGTATTAACTGTTGAAGGATTAAATGGGTTACTGGCTGACATTGAAAAACGGAAGCTGGAGTTACTCACTCCGCCTTTAAGCAAACGGGATCAATTACGAATGCATAAGCATGTAGCCAACAAAATTGAGCCTTTGCTGTGGGCCTGGTCTTCTATCCTTTCTGACCCGGAATGTTCTGCAGTGCTTGGGTCCAAGCACTCAGAGTCTATAATTTCATCTATAAACAGCCTGTCCCAAAGGCTAAAAGCTCTTTTTAAATGGACCAGTCTTGTTTGCTCGCGTCCGCAGATTAACTTTCTGGATTCCTACATAAGAGAGTTTTCAGAATTAATCCGGGAATTCAGCAGCTTCCAGAGCCTCGCGGCAGAAGCGGACCAGACACTTCTAAACACAATAGCTCATAGAAAATGAGTCATAACGAATGGAGAGAAGACATTATGAATCATAAACTTGAGGAAATCTTCAGCGGACTCGTATCTCCGGAAACTCTGCGGCAGATTTCTTGTAACTTTGAAGATATTGCCGATATCCATATTAAGCAGTTGGGTGTGGATTCTCTGGCGATCATGGAGTTGGTACTTCGGATTGAAGAAACAATGGATGTGAATATCGATTATGAAACGTTCTCGGTTGATGAAGTGGCAACTCCGCGGCTGATCCTGAACATGCTGGCTTCCAGACAGCCCAGCTAACTTCTGACCTTTTTTCACCAGTTCAACTCTAACTTAAAAGCGAGGTAGACTAATGCTCCAGCGATCTGTTGCTATTTTTTCGGACGACGAAACCGGCCCATTGCTGGCTGATGCCGCTGAAAGTGCCGGCATTGAGCCGCATTTATTTTTTGCCAAACCTCCCTGCAGACCAATCAGGCATTCATGGCATCATGTAGATCCTTATCTTCCTCCAGAAGAACTTAGCCAAGCAATCCAGGCATTAATGGGAACTCCTGCGGGAATTGTATCCTGCATTGAACAATTGGCTGTGAATTTAGCCAAGACAGCGCAATGGCTGGGCGTATCCGCAAGCCCGGTTAGCGCAAGTGAGATCTTGCGAAGTAAGTCACGGATGAAGAGTGTGTGGGAGCAGGCCGGGGTTCGGACTCCGGCTGCCCGCCTGATTCAGCGTTCTTCAGAGCTTCAAGCAATAAGCCTTACCTATCCAGTTATCGTTAAGCCGACACATGGCGCGGCCAGCGCAGGGGTTCGGATTGTAGATAATGAACATGAGCTGCTGAAGCAGTTGAAGCAAATCTTCCGGTTCAATGCGACGACATTAGGCAGCGAAGCGGTAGAGCAGCCCGGAGCGCTGGTTGAAGAATATATTGATGGAGAAGAATTCTCCGTAGATACCATCTGGTACCAGGGTCAGCCGCTTTTTGACGGGATTATGAGCAAGGGAACACCGCAAGGGCCTACCTTTCCAGACCGCTTGTATTTCACCGATCCGTCCCTGGATCCCAAGACAAGACAGCATTTACTGGAATTATCTCACGCTGCCGTGCGTGCAGCCGGAGTACGCAATGGTGCAAGCCATACGGAAATACGGATGCGGCAGGAACAAGGCTACGTGCTGGAAGCAGCATTGCGCCCAGGGGCGGGCGGCAGCTTCTATGAGTTATTTGAGCAAGCCTCCGGCCTTCCCTTCTCACAAGCATTTATATTGGCCTCGCTTGGCATGCCTAATGAGGAGGATATCCGTTATTTGAAAGAGATGTCTTCCAGACCTTCTGATCCTACAGCACGGATGTACTGGTACAACATGGGATATAAGGGATCCGGAATTATTCAGAATATCCGCGGAACCGAGACGGTCTTGTCCAAACCCTTTGTCAGTAAGCTAGTCATCCGTAAAAAGACCGGTGAATATCTTTGCCCGGAAAGTGACTCTTTTGCCTATTTCGGCTGGATTACAGGACAATTGCCAGAGTCATTATCGGCTGAGGATTATTACGAGATGCTTACCGGACTTGAGACCTCCATTGAGATTGGCTTCAACTGAACATATGACGGAGGTAAAATCATGAACTTTCGGTTTACCAATCCCCGAATGCTATTGCCGCTTGGGGTTCTAATTACTAACATAGGGAATGGAATGTACACTCTGGCTGTAGGGAAGCTGCTCTATGATCAAACGGGCTCCTCCACCCCCTTCGCTATGCTGCTGATGTTGGAGGCGATACTAACCTTCTCCACTCAGGCCATCGCCAGTTCCGCTGTGGACAGAGGGCGGGCAAAACAGTGTGCAGTCATAGCAGAAGCGATACGCGGTTTTGCTGTTCTAACAGCTTCCGCTTTTGTATTCGCAGGCCATACGGCAAGCATTCTGCTTGCTGCAATTGTAATTAATCTGTTGCGTCCGTTCTACAGAACTGCCAGCTTCGCTATTGGTCCAATGATTGCCGACGGCAAGCAGCTGGCAGTCTACAATGCCCGGACTAGCACCTTTTTTCAGATTGGTCAGTTTCTGGGTGCAGGGATAGCAGGCGTAATCATTTCTTTATTCTCACCTGTAGTAGCTATAGCACTTAACGGCATGTCTTATCTCCTGTCTGCGCTGTGTATCGGTATAGCAGCTATTCCCGGTCAAAAGCTCAGAAACGGTCAAGGCAGCGGATTAGGCTCTATCCTTCTATCCATCAGCCCAAAACGCTTTTGGAACGAATGGACCGCTCTGATCATGGTTGTGCTGCGGAAAAACAAAAAGGTTCTGGGGCTGGCTCTCCTATGCACAGCTGACTACATCGTCGTTTCTTTTATAAACATATCTTATGCTCCTATTCTGGCCAAAATGGATGCGCCGTCCTGGTGGTTGTCGATATGGGATTCAGCCTTCTCGATAGGTGCCATAGCCGGTGCATACGTATTCGGAAAAATGGATCATTCCAGGTTCTATATGAACAGGACCGGGCTGGCGCTGATTGTGCAAGGATTAACCCTTGCTTCCATCGGTTTCTTGTATTCCCCCGTCTGGCTGGCACCCTGTATGCTCTTTCTGGGAGTATCCAATGCCTTCTCGGTATCCAGCTTTACTTATAATCTTCAGATTACAGCTCCCGCCGAATTCCATGGGCGGATATCGGGCATCCGGCAGTTTTTTATATCAGCAGCCACTACGCTTGTCATCCCTTTACTGTCTTTTGCTATGAATGGAGGCGTGTCGCTGTCTGCTACACTTGCCGCTGTTATTTGCCTAAGTGTTGCTCTGCTGGTCCTGTTATTCCTGTCACCACTACTGAACAGTCCATTTAACCAATCCGGCTCTATCGCGGGAGAAAAGGAGTGAGCTGATGCTTGCACAAGCACTCATTAATTCTGCTATGCGCCACGCGGACAGGACTGCCGTCAAGTACAATGATCAGTCTCTGACTTATGGACAGCTCATTACCCGGGCCAAAGTAGTTGCCTTGAAGCTTCGGAGGCTAGCAGCTGAAATGAATACACCGGAAGAACCTGTCTGCGGGCTGGTATTCAGTCACGGTATACCGGGCATTATCGGAGTCGTAGCGTCGGTACTGGCCGGGCTCGTCTATGTACCTTTGGACGCATCTTATCCGCCTGGACGATTAGCCGATATCGCCCGCCATTCAGGAATAAGTATTCTCGTAACAGATTTTGATACACTTCCGGTTGCAGAAGCTTTAGCTGCTGTACATTCTAATCCGGTCTCCATAACGATGGTTGATGACATTTCCTGTAATGCAACCGGACAATATGATCTGGCAGAGAAACATCACTCGCGTGTATATCTGCTATATACTTCAGGCTCAACAGGAATCCCTAAAGGTGTAATTCAGCATGAAGAACCCATTATTCATTTTGCAGAGGCGTACATACATGAACTGCAGATCACTCCAAATGACCGGCTCACTCTGTTTTCCACCTTTGGTCATGATGCAGCTGTCATAGATATTTTTGCAGGTCTATTATCTGGCGCTTGCCTGTATCCCTTGGATTTACGCATCCCGGAGAATTTGCTTAGATTACCCGGCTGGCTTAGCCGTAACAGCATTAGCGTCTGGCATAGCGTACCGAGTCTGTTCCGCACCTTTTTCACATCGGTCAGGCGGCTGCCTGCGCTTCCTGCACTGCGCCTTGCTGTATTGGGCGGAGAAGCACTCCGTTCCAATGACTACACTCTATGTTCAAAGAAACTGCCGGGCACTGGGTTGTATAGCCTATACGGACAGACTGAATCCTCTTATTCATCCGGGCTTATTGTAACGCAAGCTGAGGATGCCTCAGCCGTCGGCTTGCCGCTCCCGGGTACGAAGCTGCTTATCGCTCTAGGTACAGGAAGCTTTACGGTTATTTCTCCGTCCGGCGATTGGGTACAAGAAAGCTGTCCGCTTCTGAGCACTTACGGGATCGAGGACGCTGAATTGCTGATTGCCTCCCCCTATATTGCTGAAGGTTACTACAAAGATTCATATTTATCGGATCAGGCTTTCTTCACATCCCCTAAGTTTGGAAGGTTATACAGAACCGGCGATCTGGTTGAACCCGATGGAGCGGGAAGGCTCATATTCAGAGGAAGAAAAGATTCACTGATAAAAATCCGGGGCTACCGTGTTGAACCTGGGGAAATTGAATCATATATTCTAACCATCACAGGGGTGAAAGAGTGTGCTGTATGCTCCATTACTCGCAGCGGACCGGCAGCATTGACAGCTTTCATCCATTCTGACCGCCCCTTATTACTGACTGAGGTCAACCGTTGTCTGGAAGAACGGCTGCCAGCGTATATGCTGCTCTCCGAAGTTGTAAACCTGGAACAATTTCCTTATACCTTAACTGGAAAGATAGACAGGAAGAAGCTGGTCAGCGAGCTGGAACACTTAACTTTAAGCGAGCGCCACTAACAACAGCGGGAGTTCCCCCCTTGCAAAGCCCCTGCCATTCTGCAGGGGCTTGTCCGCATTAAGAGCATCTTTCCCTATTCACGGGGCAAAAACCTCGGGATTATCGCTCGTCCAGGCGCCGATGCAGCCGATCAGGCAGGCTGTACAGCTTTTCAGCACCCGCCCGTCCCGGCTGTCCTCATACTCTAAAACGATATTGATGCCCTGCTCCCGCCAAGCAAGAATCCGGCCGGAGAAGCCGGGCCATTCGCATTCCTCATCCATCGCGGGCAGGCCGTAGGCCGCTATCGCCTCCACCGGAGAGTTGCTCATGGCAAGGCCCCCGGGAAGCAGCCCGGGATATGGAGTCTTGATCCGGTCATCCGCACCGGGCGCGAGGAAATGAACAGAACCGATGATCCAATCCTGATTCGTATACTGGAGTCCGGTTAGCTCGTTCAGCTTCGGTGCACGGTACACATCGATGCGGATGGATGATTTCAAAGTCCAGATAATATCGTCGTTGAAATAGCTTTTGGGCGCGGGTACTCTCCGGACACCGTAAGGCTTCAGCAGGTCCTGGATACGCTTGGCATCATACGGCTGGCCCAGCATATTCACCAGTTGATCGGAGGGTTCATTCGTGGTCATGCCTTTCCTCTCCCCTTCACTTGTTCTTCTGTAATCCGCTCTTATTATAGCAAAAGCGCACTCCCACGTGAAACTTGAGGAGCGCGCTCACTTACTGATGCCATCCTACAGATTGCTTAGTTGGCATTGCTGAACTTCAGTCCGTCCTTGCCCAGCTCAAAGCCATACGCTTTGGCCAATGCCTGAAGCTCACTGTCATCCACAGCTTGGATTTCTTTAATGGTATTGTCCTTATCCCGGATCACCTTGAAATCTGTATTACCGTTCCCGTCATAATAGAATTGGTTGAACTTGTCTTCGTGCTGAAGATCCGGGTCCATGAACAGGCGGATGTGCTTGCCGTTATACAGGAATCGGTCCTGGACCTTGTCATAAGTCAAGCCGTAAGCAACATAATCCTTCAGGGAATCGTAATTGAAATCGCTCACTTCTCCGCTGCCATCCGATGAAGCGGCGGCCGCATCCGGTCCGCTGCTGTCTCCGTCCTCCAGTGCGCTCATCTCCGCAGCGCTGTCTGATTGTACACCGCTCACAGCTCCGCTGGACTGTTCAGCGAACGCGGATACCGCTCCGGCTACCAGAATGATTGAGATGGCTGCCGTCAAAACCGTCATTTTTTGAAGCTTCATAATTGACACGATCCTTTCTTTCGTCGCATTTTTACTGAAACCGCTGTACAGGGGAGTGAATCTCCCCTTCTGTTCGGCTACATCCAGGAGACATAAGGCGTAATCCGCCTTGTGCTCTGAGCCCAGCCTGCGGATCACCCTTGCATCGCATACCATCTCCAGATCCCGGTTCAGGTAGACCACCATCAGCCAGACCAGCGGATTGAACCAATGCAGGCAGAGGGCAGTAGACGCAGCCAATTTCCAGACCGCATCGAAATACCGGATGTGCATGTATTCATGGGTGAGGATATATTCCATAGCCGATACATTCCGGGTATCCAGCGTCTTGGGCAGGATAATCTTCGGGTGTCTGATCCCGAAGGTAACTGGTGTATCCATCCGGTCAAAGGTGAGAATCGTCAGCGTCCGCCGCAATGGATGTCTGGTTCGCCAGGCTTCAATCACCGGCTCTCTTCCTGGCAGCGGCAGCGCCGTCCGCAACTCCCTCTTGCTTCTAACGTAGATGACCGCCAGCACCATAAACAGCAGAACGGCACCGCTGGCCCACAACGCATGCAGAAGCTCCGGCTGGATCACCAGATGTTCTGTCTTCATGTCCGATACAGCTGTAACGGCAGGGTGACTGGACGGCCATCCAGTATCCGAATCTGACGGACTGAGCAGCAGGGATGCGGCATCGGGCTGTACCTTCACGAAATGATCCGCACCCGCTGTCTCAGACTGTAGCGGGAGCTGGGGAAGAACGGGAAACGAGACGGGGAGCAGCAGTCTGGCAATGACAATCCCCCATAGCACCAGGAACAACAGCCGGGGTAATCTGTGAATCGTCACAGACCGCAGCAGCAGCACAAGAATGATCAGCACACTTGCTGACATACTCATTCGTAGCAGGTCCGTCATCTTATCCCCTCAGCTCAAGCTTTCCACAATTTTCTTCAGCTTGTCGATGTCGGCCTTGCTGAGATTCTTCTCATTAAGGAATGCTGAGAAGAACATCTCTGCCGAACCGTTGTACATCTTGTTAATCAGTTCCTTCGTTTCATAGGACTGCACCTGCTCTTTGGGGATCAGGGCGGTGCAGATGAAGCCGGGATCTGTCCGCTCGATAGCATCCTTGGCGATCAGCTTCTTGATTACCGTGTAGGTCGTATTCCTGTTCCAGCCCGTTTCCCGGTTCAGAATGACGGCCAGATCACTGGCAGGCAGCTTGCCTTCCCTCCATACAACTTCCATAACCTTCAATTCGGAATCATACAATTTCAGCTCCATATACCAGCCTCCTTCCAATTGACTACTGTAGTAGTCACAATGCAATACTACTCCAATAGTCACACATTGTCAATTATATCCTTTTATTTCTTGGATATTCCACGCCTTTACGCATACAAGTAACTCTGCGCGGTATACATCTCATAATATTTCCCTCTGTGCTTCATCAGTTCAGCATGGGACCCGGATTCACAGATCTCTCCCTGGTCAAAAACATAGATCATATCGCAGAGCCTTGTTACGCCCAGACGGTGTGAGATCATGATGGCCGTCCTATTCTGGCACAGCTCGGAGAATTCTTCGTAAATCTGTGTCTCCACCTTAGGGTCAAGGCTGGCTGTAGGTTCGTCCATAATCAGAATTTCGGCTTCCGGCCGGCTGAGCGCCCGGGCAATCGCCAGCCTCTGCCATTGTCCGCCGGACAGCTCTATGTCATTATGCTCAAGCTGTCCAAGCTGGGTGTCCAGCCCCTGTGGGAGCTGTCTGATGAAGGACTCTATGCCTAAGTTCCGCAGGGACTGCTCCTGGAAGTCTTGCCCGAAATTGCCCGCCCGGATATTGTCTGCTACCGAGAACTGGTACCTAAGAAAGTTTTGGAAGACACAGACTGTCTTCTTCCTGAACGCCTCCAGGACGTCACCCAGCGCCTTCTCCCCGATCAGCACCTCACCTGAGGTGGGCTTGTACAAGCCCAGAAGCAGATGAATAAACGTGGACTTGCCGCACCCGTTTTCGCCGACCAGAGCAATCTTCTCGCCTTTATGTATTGTGATATCTATATTTTTCAAAGTGAGATTTGCGCTGCCCGGATAGCTGAAATCCACATTCCTGAATCTTATGAATGATGCGTCAGAGTCTGTCAAAGTCATATGCCCGCCGCCAGCATATTCTGGGAGGTTCAGGAAATTCAGCAGATCCTCCATATACAATGTGTAGCTGTTCATCGAACTGATTTTATTCACCATACTGCTTAGGCCGTCTGTTATCGCCTGCATAGACGTGATGATCAGCATCACATCGCCTATGCTCATACTGTGATCCAGAACACCTGTAACGGTTATCAGCAGGCAGATGCCCAGCGCAACATTGCGGAACAGATCGACGAGCGCTCCGCCCAGCGTATAATGCAGAAGTAATCTGAACTTCTCTTTCCACACCACATGGCGGATTGTCTCCGTACGGTCGTTCAAATAATCAATTAAGCCGAACATACGGATCTCCTTCGCATACTTCCGGCTGGTCAGCACCTCGTACATATAGTTCAGACGGCGCAGCGGCTTGCTCTGCTCTACTGCCTGGAAGTAGCTCCGCCGCCCCTGTTCATTCATCAGCAGCAGATACGGAACTGTACCCGCGACGGCAATCAGGGGAAAATAAAGGTTGATCCTCATGAGCAGAACAATATACGAGAAAATGGAGAACACCGGAAGCGCCACGGACAATGCGTTATTGATGTAGGCCAATATACCTTTATTCACATTGGATTGTACCCGCTCTAGAAGATCATAGACGGCCGGATTCTCCAGTTCTTCCATCGTAATAACAGACAGCTTCTTGTTCACTTGTCTGATGAATTCACGGTTAATGTTATATTTCAGGCGATTATTAACATGTGCTGTAAGATGCTCACAGCAGTCCAGAATGATCTTTAGTACGGCGTAGCCGGCAACAAGAATGAGCAGCTTGTGCGTTACATCGGATACTGAACGCAAGGCAGGGAGGCCGTCGATCAACAGCTTATAAAACCAGGCTCCAAGGGGAGCCAGCAGCGCGGTTAACGCCATAAGCCCCAATGAGAAGGTCAGGTCCCTCGTACAGAACAGCTTGACAATCATTATTATGTTGCGGACATGGGTCATCGTTTTTGCAGTCATATTACTTGATCCCCCGTATCATACCATTTGGCCTGATTCACGAAGAAGCTGCAATATTCGCCGCCCCGCTGCATCAGCTCAGCATGGGTGCCTTCTTCCACGATCTCTCCCTGCTTTATAAAAACAATCCGGCTGGCCAGCTTGGCAATGCCAATTCTGTGTGATACCAGTACAACGGTTCTGCCGCGGAAATATTTGCCGATATTGCGGAATTGCTGAATCTCCGACAGCGCGTCTAAAGAAGCGGAGGGCTCATCGAACAGGATGAAATCGGCATCGCGCATAAATGCCCGGCTGACCGCTACCTTCTGCCATTGCCCTTCTGACATGTCGATTCCGCCGGCATCGAATTTTTTGCCCAATATGGTGTTCAATCCTTCTGGATATTGTACGATAACCTGGTTCAATTGACCTTTCACCGCAGCCTCACGGATGAGATCAACGTCATCTATGTGCGTTACATCGCCAATGCCGACATTGTCCCGGATCGAGAATTCAAATTTGGCATAATCCTGAAATGCGGCGGTGGCGGCTGCACAATCATTACGCACCGTTCCTTCCGTAGGCTTCAGCAGCCCGGCCATCAATTTGGCCAAGGTGCTTTTGCCGCTACCGTTTTCGCCTACCAGCACAATAATCTCACCTCTGCCAATACGCAGGTTAATATGCTTTAAGACGGGCGGGTGCTCACCATAAGCGAACGATACATTTTGTAGCTCAACGACCGTTCTGTTCTTACTTAAGAGCGGTAAGGGAAGAGGAGGCTTACGATCCGGCTGCTTCTCTGTAATCAGCTCTCTGAATTCTTTGATATAAATGGTATTCATGCGGGCCTCCGAGAGGAATTCCGCGCAGGCATTAATCCCCTCAATAATCTGTCCCTGGCCTTGGGTGAGAACAATTAACTGATCAACGCTCAGCTTAGCCAGCGCCACCCCATAGCACATGACCAGCAGCATACTGTTCTCCAGGCCAAGCATGAGCGCAGACCACATGCAGCCGATAAGCGTCCATTTGCGGCTGAAGCTCAGATTCATGTCCCTGATCTCATCAAATTTGCCGAGCCGCTTCGCCTCCAGCCAACCGAAGATCTGGAAGCTGCGGATCTCCTTCTGACTGCTGCGGTCCTGCATCAGCTGGCTCAAATAACTCAGCTTGCGGTCCTCGTGCTCCTGCTGCTTCATCAGAGCAATGTGCTCCGCCGTATTTTTTTTCATGAAATAGTTGTAGAGCAGTCCAAGCAGTATAAACACCAGTAGATACCCGGCCCCCAGCCTGAGGATAATGAGCGCAGAGATACAGAAGCCTGCTACCGCCCCCGCGAAATGAAACAAACCGTTAACGGCGTTCGTCAGCTTATACCACAGCGTATCCTTGGCTCTTTCGATTTGCAGCAGGTAATCAGCCTGATCCAGCTTGCATAAATCCGCCTTGGCAATCGCATCGAACATCTGCCGTTGCAGCAGCGCACCTACCTTATTCTCAAGCAATTCGATGAACAGCAGCGAGAACGAATACTGAATATGCTTGAGCGAATAGACAAGGACGTACGCAAAGATGAGCATGGCAATGGCCAGAATCCCGGGGGATTGTCCAAGACTGACGATCAGGCGTTGAATCAGAAGCAGCTCCAGCGGCTGCAACGAATACATTAAGAGATAGAGCAGGAGAATGGAGACCATCGTGACCGGCTGTTGTCTGACAAAGGTGGCCAGAACCCACTTATATTCCTTCATGCGCTCTCCCCTGCCTTTCCATGAAAAGAACATGATTATGTGAAATAACCATGTCCTTGTCCATAATATGGAGCTTGTTAAGTATAAGTTGAATCAGGACTTACCAATTTCCGCATTTAAAGTTGCGTTTGCAGGAATAGGTCTTGCAGGTGAATGTTTTTGGACAGCTGAAGCCTGAAGTACAAGCGGCAGGAGTCACCATGGAATCTGTGCTTGCTTTTTCAATCATCGGTCTGATATAGCTCATGTTCTCACCTCCTTTCAAGTAAAGCGCCGGATTAGGGCTGGGGCACCAGTGTTTTTCTGTTCTTTTGTAGCTCAGACACATAATGCTTCGTTCTTACCCGGCAGCAGCCGTCCGTATCCTGAACCGACCCGCCATTGGCTACAGCGATGGCCACACAGCCCTTGCCGCAATGTTCATTCCAGATGCAACTCTGGCACTTGTTCATGTAATTCTGGCCCACCTGAAAGAACTTGACCAGGTTCACGAGGCGCTGGGACTTCAGCATAGAGGATAGAGAGGATTCATAGATATTGCCAATAGAATACTGGACATCTGTGAAGAGCTGGCACAGAAACACATTACCTGAAGAGTCTATTCTTGGTGTTAGCGGAATCTTGGTATCCTCTTCTGTCACTCCAGTGAGCAAGGGGCAGGCCCCTGTGAAATCATCGGGCAGGGTAACTTTCAACCCTCTGCTGATCAGATCCGCCACCTCCGGATGACTATGCAGACGCTCCGTCAGCTCAGATTTCTCCAGAAGATCCAGGTATAAATTGTTCTTGTTATTCTCACTTCGGCCCAGGCTGCTGAGACTCGCAATTTCGGCTTGGGGAATCTTGAAGCCAGCGGTCATCTTCAGCAGATTGACCATATCATCTTTGTTGAAGCCGGTCAGCACACTGCGGATCAGAATTCGCTCACTCATCCCGGCATCAAGCAAATGCTTCAAGCCCCGCATCGTCTGATCGAAGCTGCCGCGCCCGCATAACTGGTCATGGATGTCAGCACGTGAGCCGTTGACACTTAACTGAATGGCCGCGTTAGAGGAAGCAAACCTCTCTGCAATCTCCGGGGTAATATAGGTGCCATTGGTAATGACCAGCACCATGCCGAACTTCTTCTTCTTCAGCTCATCCATGAAATCCCAGAATTCAGGATGCGAGGTTGGCTCCCCTCCGGAGATCGTAATGCTTGTATCGGGATGATCCGGCAGTTCGTTAATGATGCTCATGAAGGCCGGCTTATCAATCTGGCTATGCAGAACACCGGATTCGTTATAGCAGTGCAGACAGCGCAGGTTACAATTGGAGGTGATCTCCAGATAACATCCGTTTAACTTAAAGCTCTCGGCAGGTGACAAAAATTCCACACAAGCACCTCATTTCCTAATTTTCACAAAACCTCTCTGCTCCAGCTCCTCGAACGCTCCGATACAGTCCGTAACAATATCGCTGAGCTCAAGCTGCTCCTTCTCCAAACACTGGTCATAGAGCATACCGGCTACCTCGGATACTGTTCTTCCATTGCAATGCTCCCATAAATACTTCGCGGTCTGATTCAAAAAGAACATCTCGCGATTACTGTCCATCACCAGCGATTCTTCGCCCAGGTCCTCATGAATTACGTTGACTCTGGACAAAAGCGTATTCGCATTCATCGGCTCACATCCTTACAGGAAATTTCTGCACGTGATTTGTTTCACTTTGAAATCTATCAAGCTTCCTCTTGAGTTCACTATAACGTAATATCCTATATTATGGAACATATTGTATGTTAATGGTATAATTAGACATGCAAACGTATTTATTGGGTGTTTTTATTGCTGGTCTATGACAAAATACTACATTGAAAAGGAGCGATCGCGTTGTTCCATGTAGGCGTGTGTGATGATGACGCCGAGGTTCTGGGTAAGCTGAAGCAATATTTTGCCCAGTTGTCCTTAGTGGCCGATTATTCATTCGATGTCCACTACTACCCTTCCGGTGAAGCACTGCTTAAGCAGTATAGAGCCATGCAGGGAGAATACGCGTATCATCTGCTGATTCTGGATGTCGAAATGACCGGGATCAGCGGGATAGAGACAGCCCAGGCTATCCGTTCGATCCCGGACTGGGATGTGCAGATCATATTCCTGAGCAGCTACCCTGAATACATAATGGCCAGCTTCGACGTCCAGACCTTCCAATACATGCTGAAGCCGGTTCCGTATAGCTTATTCAAGAGCAAGATTCTGAAGCTGTGCCGTTATATCGATTCATGTTCCAACCGTTTTGTCACGATCAAAGTCGAAGACGGACAGGTCGTGTTACGGCGGCCCGACATTATTGCAATTATCAAAATTAAGCATTCGCTGGCCCAGAACAAGCTGAAGGTCATCACATCAACTCAGGAGTATATCATCAATGGAACCTTGCAGGCCTGCTCAAATAAACTGGGTCCCCAATTTTTGACGATTCACCGGTCAATCATCGTTAATCTGGAGCATGTCCGCCGATTCAACTCAAGTACCGTGGTGATGTGTAATGACGAGGAATATCCGATTGGCCGCTCCCGGTCGAAGACGGTCAAGGATGTCTATGCGGAATATATGCTGGAAGACCTGCAAAGGAGAGGATAACTATGATTTCAGCGATTGTCCGCCGTCTCAGACACAGGGAACATTACAAAGCCACTACAATCGACCGGCTGACGAAGGCGAATTCCAGGCTGCAGCAGCAAATCGAAGCCCAGGATTCCAGCTACAAGCAGATTTTGCATTCATTCATGGATATTAAACAGATCATTCATGATACCAACAAGCAATTAATATACATACGTGCCTGTATTGAACAAGGCCAAGCGGCAGAAGGCGCCGGGCATATCAGCAGAATATTGCAGGACATCGAAGCCTCCTGCAGGCAGGTGGCCACCGGCAACCTCGCGGTCGATGCTCTGGTCAGCCACGCGCTTAGCCTCGCTCAGGAGCTTGAGATCACCATGGAGCACAGAATCCAGCTCTCGCCTCAAGCTAAGGATTTCGACCGTTATGATCTGTGTATTGTGCTGGGCAATCTCCTGGACAATGCCATTGAAGCAGCAAAACAAGTCAGAGAGAGCGAGGACCGGTCCATTCAGCTCCATATCCATGCCAACAACAAGGCACTCGTTATCTACATCAGCAATTCAATCGAAGCTCATGGCCGGCCCAGAGACCCTAAGCTGCGTGGGACCGGGCTGAGCAATGTGCAGCGTGTAGCCGACAATTATGGCGGCCATCTGAAAACAGCCATCAAAAAAGGAAGCTACGAGACGGTAGTCGTTCTTCCCTTCTTAAATTCCCGGTGATTTTCACCTGCAGCATCGGGTGTACTGAATCAGCCCCTGCAGCGATTATGCTACAGGGGCTGAAATGTGTTATGTTCCTATACTCCCGCCAATGCAGTCACTTGAGCCTGGAGAGCGTTCATTTGCTTGCGCAGCTCCCGGCCTTCCTTCTGCTGCTTCTGGACCACCGTTGTCAGCACGGCAATGATGTCCATCAGCACCACCGACTTGTGATCAGCGGTAGAGAAAATCTCCGGCACTTCCTCGGCGATGAAGCCGATGTTCTGCTTCTTGGCATTCTCTGCCTTGTAGCTGAAGGTCACGGGCTTCAGCTTGTTCAGCAGCTCCAGCGCCTTCTTGACCGGCAGACTGGCGACATTCTCCTTGAAGCTTCTGGACGAGGTCTGTGCAAAGTTAGCCGCCCGCAGATTGCCGCCGACATCCAGCTTGTAGTCATCTGCCGGGGCTCTGCCGATCCCCACATTGCCGGCGGAATCCACCGTCAGCGCAGCCGCTGTCTGGACCAGCCCGTCATAGGCGGTATCCTGGAGGACCAGATTCAGCATCTCTTCCCCGGTCCCCGCCTGCCATACATTGGCGATATCATCCCATGCGATCCGGGCGTTCTTCTCCTCGGCCCGGGCCACTTCAATTCCTTGGCTGACGGTCAGGCTGCCGCTGATCTCGGCATCCTTGGCCGTTAATGTACCGCTAAGTGCGGCGTCTGCAACGGTCAAATTACCGGATACTGCGGCGTCGCCCTTGACATCAAGCTTCACGGCTGGAGCTGCGGTGCCAATGCCCACGTTCCCGGAGGCAATCTTCAATGCGCCGCTAAGTTCTGTAAGCTCCTGATGCGTGTGATCGCTGTAGGCAAGCTGCTTCAGACTGCCGGCCAGCCCCAGCTGCCATTCGGCCAACGCCTCATTCCAGACAATCTGCGCCTTCGCGCCTGCAGCTCTGGCCACATCAAGCCCCTGGCTAACAGTCAGGCTGCCGCTGATCTCAGCGTTCTTGGCCGTTAATTCACCGCTAATGGTTGCATCCTTCGTGGTAAGCGAAGCACTGACCGCAGCTTCCGTAACGGTCAATGTACCGGATACTACTACATCGCCCTTGACATCAAGCTTCGCAGCAGGCGCTGCGGTGCCAATGCCCACATTCCCGGAGGCAATCTTCAGTGCGCCGCTAAGCTCCGCCAGCTCCTGATGCGTATGATCGCTGTAAGCGAGTTGCTTCAAGCTGCCGGTAACACCGGCGGTCCAGGCATCCAGGGATTCATCCCAGAGAAGCTGGGCCTTCGGATCTGCTGCCCGGTCCACGGCTATTCCCTGGGTAAGCGTGAGTGTGCCGGTGATCTCGGCATCCTTGGCGGTAAGGGTGCTGCTGATTCTGGCTTCTGCTGCTGCTAATGATCCGGCGGCAGCAATGTCCCCAGCAGTCAGATTGCCGGATACTGCGGCATCCCCCTGTACATCCAGCTTGGCAGATGGCGTGTCCGTACCGATTCCGATGTTGCCGTCTACCACCGTCAAGGCCTCGGAGAGAGCAGCGAATTCAGGATGGGTATGGCCTTTGAACTCAATAGCCATCAGGGTATTCGCAACGCCCGCCAGCCATTCATCGGCGGCCTCATCCCACAGCAGCTGGGCAGGAAGCGCGGTTCCTCCGCGGAAGACCTCCAGCCCGGCGTTTTTGACAATCGGGGCAGTCTGAGGTGTGTATTTGTTGACTCTGATAATATTGTCCTCAACCTCAAGGGTAGCCGCGTTGATGGTCACAGTATCCCCGTTCACGGTCAGATTGCCTTCCACCGTCAGGTCCTTGGAGATGACGGCGCTGTCGGCGCTAAGCTTGCCGGCCATATTCAGGTCCTTGGAGATGACAGCGCTATCGGCGCTAAGCTTACCGGCTACTTTCAAATCTTTGGATATCTCGGCATTCTCGGCTTTAAGCTGGCCCCGGACCACCGTATCACCCTGAACATCCAGCTTGGCTTCCGGATTGAACATCCCGATTCCGACCCTGCCGGCGCGGGTCACACCGAAGGCCGTGTCTCCGCCGGCCACCTTAACATCCAGCAATGCAAGCGGAGCCGTAGTGCCGATCCCGACATTGCCCTGGTCATCCGAAAAGACGGCCACGGTGTTACCCAGTGAATTGAACAGCTTGTTCTGTCCGCCCTTGCCTGTGCCGAATTCGGAGAAGGTCTTCCCGTCCCCGTAGAACCAGGCGTTCTGCTCCTGGTTCCAGTAGATCCGGGCATTCGGCTGCGCCTTCCCGCTGCTGTCCAGACCGCGCGCAGCTTCGAAGCCGCCGGCCACTACGCTGCCGGTTACCATGACATCCTTGCTGATGACCGCATTGTCTGCATTGATGCCGTTGGTAAATGAAGCCGTGCCTTCGAAGATAGCATCAGCACGTGCAGTCAGCTTGCCCGAGAAGATAGCCGCCCCTGAGACCTCCGTCTCCGTGCGGAAAAGCGCTTTGCCGGCCACATCCAGCACCTCGGTGGGGTTATCGGTGCCTACCCCCATCCGGCCGCTGCGGGTCAGGCTGAGCACTGTTCTGCCGGCGGTGCCCAGCTTCCAGCGGTCCTTCGCCCACTTAATCTGTGCGCTGGTCTCGGTGCCCTGCGGCACCTCCAGCCCGTCACCCACAGTCAGTGTTCCCGTAATGGCGGCACTGGCAGCGGTCAGGGCGCCTTTAAGTGCAGCGCCCGCAGCCTTCACACTGCCGGAGGCCTCAACATTGCCGGTGGAATCCACCACCAGCGCCGAGCTGTCGGCAGGTGTGGCCACTTGCCATTGGCCCTTGGCCTCATCCCAGGCAAGCTTGGCTGAATTCTCGTCCGTACCGCGGAAGATCTCCAGCCCGCCGCCGGATAACGATTTGACCGCTCCCGCTTCCTTGTTGACCGTTACCCACGGGCTGCCGATCTCCAGCTCGTCGGTGGCGATGCTAGCGGTATCGCCCCGCACTTCAAGGTCACCGGCTACCGTCAGGCGTTGGCCTACGGTCAGGTCATGATGGACATCCACATCGCCTTCCGCACTGGCGCTGAGTGCCAAAACATCACTCTGCGGATTGTACAGCCGGCTATGGATGTGCAGGGAATCCGCGCTTGCCATCTGGGTCAGCTTGTCCCACGAGCTGCCGCTGGCCACATTCTCCAGCGCAGCACCGATGCCTACCTTCCATTTCCGCTCGCTCTCGCTCCAGACCATCCGCGCCGGAGACTGGTCTTCTCCCCGGTAAACCTCAATTCCGCTCTCTCCGGCAGGCGGCGTGTCCCCTTCATATTTGTTGATCTCTATCACGTTATTCGTGACCACAAGGTCTTCCCGCTTCACTGTTGTGGTCGTGCCCTTGACGATCAGATTGCCGTCCACCCGCACCAGGCCCTGAACGGCCAGGCCGCCGCTGATGTCAGCGCCGTTGTTGACGGACAGGGTGCCCTGCACCTCGGCATCGTTAATGATCTCAATATCACTGTCCGCATTCACCCGGATGGCGGTGCTGCCTCCGCTGTCGCTTAAGGAATTGTGCCGGTGCAGGCCATCCGCATCCGAGCTGACCCCGCCGGTCAGCGCATCCCAGTTGCTGCCGTAAGCAATACTGGACAGCTCGTCTCCCAGCCCCAGCTTCCAGCGCCCGTCTGTCTCATCCCAGACCAGCTTGGCGCTCGGGTTCTGCTTGCCCCGGTAAACCTCGATGCTGCTCTGCTTCAGGGTAGAACTGTTGCCTTCGAATTTATTCAGCTCGATCCGGTTGCTGACTACCACCAGATCCTCCTTCTTCACGAAGGTGGTGGTGCCCTTTACGGTCAGGTTGCCTTCGATGGTCGCCGATCCGCCTACATTCAGATCACTCTTAAGCGAAGCAGTTCCCTTAGCAACCAGTGCTCCGCCGATCTCCAGCTCGCCAGAGGCGGTCAGCTTGCCCTGGCTGTCCGCTGACAGAATGGTGCCGCCCGACGGCGTGGACAGTCTGCTGTGCTTATGGGAAGTGTCGGAGACTGCCCCGTTCGTCAGCGAGTCCCACTTGGTGCCGTATGGAATGTCAGACATGCTGCCTTCCAGGCCGATTTTCCATTTGCGGTCCGTCTCATCCCATTCCATCCGCGCCTTCGGCTGCTGGCTGCCCCGGTAGACCTCAAGGCCGCCCTTGCTGCCTAGCGGAGTCTGGTTCTCCGCCTTGTTCACCGTCAGGAAGCTGTCCTCCACCTCCTGCTCGACCTTGCGGATGACCACCTCTTCTTCCCTGACAATCAGCTTGTTCACCGTCAGCGTCTCGCCAACCAGCAGATCATGGGGAACATTCACATTGCCGTCCGCCCCGATCTCCAGCGCCAGCAGGCTCTTGTCTTCATTGTGGAACTGCCTGTGGGTATGCAGGGCATCGGCATTGCTGCTCCCGCTGGTAAGCTCCTCCCACTGCTTCCCGTCCGGGATATCGGTCATATCCCCGTTCGCGGTTCCGGTCTGCCAGGATCTGGTCGCTTCATTCCAGGCGATTTTGGCATTGGGCAGGGTGGCTCCCCGGAAGACCTCAAGCCCGCCGCTATTTGATAACAACGTGCCGGTTACACTCATCCCCCGGTCCGCCAGAACCGTGCCGTTCTCATCGGTACGGAGCACAGGCGTGCCGTCCGCCGCCTTCAGCTGGCTGTGGCTATGGAGGCTGTCGGCATTCGCCCCGTGATGGAGCTGCTCCCAATCCGCACCGTAAGCCACCTTGAACATCCCGCTGGACACATCATCCTGCTGCACATCGGTTCCGATCATCCAGCCCTTGGTATTCTCGTCCCACTCCAGCTTGGCCGCAGGCTTATCCTTGCGGATCAGCTCCAGACCGATCCGGTCCTCCTCCCTGGCATTCTGATTCAGGGTCACCTTGCTTCCCCCAACAACCACCTGGGGAACATCCAGCACCGCCATGCCCCCACTGACCTCAATTCCATTCCTGGCGGAGAACGTGCCTTCAACCGCAGCCGCCCCAGCCAGCTCCAGATCCCCGGACTCGTTCACCTTGAATACCTTTTCACTGCCCGAGGTAACTGCCAGCCCCCCGTTAACCTCCACGGCACCGAAGGTGCTGATGGCGCCTGCCTTGATACTTCCGGTGAACTCCGTCAGGGCGGCGTGCACGTTAAGCCGGTTGCCCTCGTCACCGTCGATCTCCTTCGAGTTGCTGAGATACGGAGTGTCCGCTTCTTCCTTCGAGCCGATCAGGATCTGATCCGCCTTCAGCTTCGTTCCTCCTACCGCCCGGGTTACCAGCTTCGTGCCGTCAACATCCGTCTCGTAGATCTGATCCACGCTCAGCACCCCTTCCGGGGTATGGTTCAGATTCACCCGGGCCAGCAGGATATTCCTGCGCACATCCTCCGGCTTCCGGGCGCTGACCTGGATCTCCGCCTGTTCCAGCACATGAATCGGCTGACCGCCCCCTTTAATCGAGTCGGGGTCCGCTGTCTCTTCCTGATAACAGATGGAGATATAGATCTGGTCCGAGGTGCTGTACCCAGAGAGATCAATCACTCTGCCCGGATGCGTGTCGCTGACCAGAATCTCCTGGCTGATCTCCTCATTATTCTCCGGGTCGGTGACACGGTTGAGCGCGAAGCCCGGAGCAATCTCAACCGTGATCAGATCCCTCTTGGTCACCTGAAGCCCGTCAACAATCCCCCAGTCATGAAAATAACGGTTATGCAGCTGCCGCACCCGCTTATGGTAGTCCTGATCCAGCGTCAGGTCCTCTTCCTTCAGCAGCAGCCCGTTGAAATAATTCATCCGTTTCATATCCTTTGGCACAATCCCACTCCTCCCGGCTCTTCTTGGTTCCTGCCTGATCAGGCCTGGACAGGCGCTTCTTCTGCGGCAGCCAGCTCTTCCAGCACCTGAATAGCTCCGCTAATCCGTGTCAGGGTATATCCCAGCTGGGTGCGCTTATCGTCCAGCTCCTGAATCATCTGCCGTCCCGCTTCAAGCTCGGCCTTCAGTTCGTTCATCCGTGCTTCCAATTGTTCCTTCATGGGTTCATCCTCCTATGGTTTAGGCACCCTGCAGGGTGTCGATTTGATGCTGCATTCTGGCCATTGCCTTCTGCTGATCCTTCAGCACGCTGGTAAGAACAGCAATAATGTCCATTCCGCTGATCGCCCGCTGGTCGGGATCGGCCAGTACGGCCGGGACTTCCTCGGCAATGAATCCGAGTGTGCGCTGCTTGCTGCCGCCTTTATATTGAAAAGACACCGGATTCAGCCCCTCCAGCAGCTGCTTCGCCTCCCGCACCGGAATATCGGCAATATTGTCCTTCAGCTCGCGCGAGGACCACCAGTACATGCTGCCGTTGGCATAGACCCCGCCGCTGGCATGGAGATAGATGCGGTCCCCGGCATCATTGGAGACCCCGATATCCAGCACACAATTCTCCCCGCTGGTCGGGTAATACTTGATCCAGGCCGAATCGCCGCTGCCGCCGCCCGGGTCGGAAGGGAAGATGATCCCGTTGTTGCCGCTGCCCGCGCTGGGAATCAGGGCATTTCTTACTTCCAGGCTGCTGTGAACGGATGCATACTGCCAGTCATTGCCGTAGTTCAGCACCAGATGGCTGCCGTTATCGACCAGCGCCCTGCCGGGGGCGCCGCGGCGGCTGGAATAGCCGATGTAGAAGTCCGCACAACGGACCACAGCCGCGAATTCCTCGGCCACATCCAGCTTCTTGAATTTGCCGCCGAAGTTGAACACCTCGGTCTTGATGTTGCCCTTGATCTCAAGATCGCCCTTGATGACCGCGCCGCCATTCACCTGCAGCGAGCCGTTAACATCCAGATTATCCCATATGGAGACCCGGCGTGATCCCGATTTCCCGTTCCCGGCAATCATCAGGGAATTGTAGCTGGCGGTGTCGTTGCTGATCTCGGCGTAGTTCGCAGATTGGCCGGTGAATCCGGACCATTTGGAGGTGAAGCGGACCGGATTCTGTCCGCTCAGGATACGCAGCTCGCCTGCGACATCCAGCTTATCCGCCGGACTCAGCGTGCCGATCCCCACGTTGCCTGAAGCGTTAAGGGAAATGTGGTCGCTTTTATCGTTAGAGGTGCCGATCTCCAGGGTGCAATCCTCCCCGGTGCGGGGGTAGTACTTGATCCAGGCCAGGTCGCCGCTGCCGCCGCCCGGATTAGCCGGGAAAATAATCCCGTTATGCTCCCCGTTCCCGGTGCTCGGGATAATCTCCTGGGAGGCCTGCATTCTGCCGTTGACATACAGGAACCCGTTCACATCCAGCCGGTCCCAGACAGCTACCTTCCTGCCCTGCCCGGCGGAGCTGTTGCCGACAATCATCAGCGCCTTGTGGTCTGTAATATCGTTGCTGATCTCCGCACCGTTCATCCGGTTGTCGGGGAAGCCTGTCCAGGCAGAGGTGAAGCGGATGGGATTGCGTCCGCTGAGCATCCGCACACTGCCATCGACATCCAGTGAATCCTCCAGGCTCCGCTGCGGGCCGACGCCGACATAGCCGTTCTTGTTCCAGGAGAGCACCTGCTTATCTGTGCGGGAGCCGTCGCCATTAACCGTCCGGGTGCCCAGCACTCCGCCGCTGCCGCCGAATAAGACCGGACCATCGACCTCCGCCGCAGCAAAGGGCTTGCCGGCTCCGAACCAGCCCAGCCCCTGCGAGCTGTCAATCGTGTCCGGGTTCGTGCCCTTCAGCCACAGGGTGCTGTCCTCTTTAAGAGCGAGGTCGGAGTCACTGTACAGTTTGCCTGCTCCGGTGAAGCTGAAGGAAGCGCCGCCTGGCGATGAGAGTCTGCTGTGAAGGTGCAGGGAATCGGCGTAATCTTTTTGCGTCAGACTGTCCCATTCGTTGCCGTAGGCTAGCTTCTTCAGATCGCTGCCAAGCCCGGCCTTGAAGCATTTCTCCGCTTCAACCCAGACGATCCGCGCGTCATGGATGCCGCCTTCACCCCGGTACACCTCCAGCCCCCCATCCCGCGGGCCCGGGAATTCATAGTTGGGATCATCCGTATTGGGGCTGTTGACCTCCACGAAGCTGTTCATAATCCGCATTTCGCTCTGGGATTTGTCCTTGCTCTTCAGAATCAGCTCGCCTTCGAGCGTCAGCGCCCCGGCAATGCTCATCGCCCCGGTGAAGCGGGTCTCCGGCGCCTTGATCTCCAGCAACTTACCCTCCTGCAGCGTATACAGCGATGGCATCGCAGCCAGCACCGCCTCGCTCCGTCCGGGCCCGTCCATACTGTCCTCGCTCCGGGCCGGAATGATCAGCTTCTCGGTGACTAGCTTCTTACCGGCTGCACCGGCATAGGTTCTCAGCGGCGTACGGGCAGCATCGCTGTCATAATCGAAGATGCACGCACTGTCGATGACAATTCCGCTTCCCTCCTTGCGGGGAACCACACGCCCCAGGACGATCGTATCCGTACCCTCGGGCTTCTGCAGGCCGTGGCTGATTCTGCCCCGCTCCCAGATATGAATCTCCTGCCCCTGCCCCCGCTCGATATTGCGTCCGGCTTCCGTCTCCTCATAGCTGACCCAGATATAGATATTCTCATTGGCGTTATATTCCGAGAGATTCACCGGATTATCCGGGTGTCCCTCATAGATCAGAATTTCCTGGCTGATGCTCTCGTCCTTGCCTGTAGTTTTGTCCAGGACCGATACCTGGTTCAGGGCGAGCCCGTCCGCTATGCTTACCTTCATCGGGTCGGATTGACCCCCGGAGGGAAGGATCTTCAGCCCGCAGACAATGCCCCAGGTGTGCAGATAACGGTTATGCAGCCGCTGCAGGCGCAGGTAAAAGTCCTGATCGAGCTTGTAATCCTCCGCATTCAGGAAGAGGCCGTCAAAGTAACGCATTCTTTTCAATTCTTGTCCCATCAGTTGCTTGCCTCCCGATCTATAATCTCTACTGCTCAGTCATGCCCCCGACCAGCGTCTCCATGCCCACCCGACCGTACACCCCGAGGCGCATCTGCGGCACTTCAATATTCAGGCTGGAATTGGTGTAAAAAGGCCGCTCCTTCCGGATCACATCCTGCAGGTTCCGCACCTTCTGCTGCAGCAGGCTCCGGCTGTATGCCGGAAGAATGATATGGATGGAGAAGTAGCTTGGCTCCGCCGCTCCGACCATAGTATTGATTCCGACACGCCGGGACTGTCCGCACCGTACCGGCTCCTCGTAATTGCAGATCTGAATGGACGCTTCCTCCCCGGCATGGACCTGTATATACTCCTTAAGCCCCTCCAGGGTGCCGCGTTTCTGATAGAGCTGCACGCTCCTTCCGATCAGCTTGCGGTTGACGGTGCTGCGTGCTTCTGCCAGGGGCAGCAGCTGGTCCCGGGCCAGCGTGCGCTCGCCGGTATCCTGCTCTCCGTCGTATGCCTCGCCTTCTGCCAGCTCAAGGCCCACCCAGCCTGCCAGCCAGGACAGGAAAGGGGCGGGTGTCTTCCCGGGGTCGAAATAATGGTGCAGACCGTCCAGCATCGCTTCTATGCCTGCGGATTCTGTCCCCACTGCCCCCGTCTTGCCGGACAGCATCGCTTCGAAGGCCTTCAGGAACCGTCCCAGGAAAAACTGCTCATCGGTCTCCTCCGCCTTCTGCTGGAACACCCGGGGAAGATACTGTACATAGCTGTACTTCTGCTGACTGCTCATGCTTCCACCTCAATCTTCAATTCCTTCAGCTTAAACAGCTGGAAGGGCAGCAAATCGGGAGAATCCAGGGTCACATTCGTCACATGATCGATGCCGGTGATCCCCTCTACCAGATGATAGAGGTCCGAGGCATACAGCTTTCTCCCCGGCGGCCAGCCCTGGCCGTTCTCTCCGCCGCTGACCGGGTCCAGAAATTGTACAATCCTGTCGTTAACCGTGCTGCCGATCCCCGGGTTCCTGGCTGAGACCACCATCTCAATGGCAACCTCCCGGTAATCCGGCTCCACCACATGGACCCGGGTCGTCAGGAGCTTGCACTCATCCAGGCTGGCTTTGACATATTGCCTGATCGCTGTCATCTCCCGCATCAGGTCCTTCTGGTTCTCAGTTTGCAGCACCAGGATTACCGAGACATGCCCGAAGGCTTCCCTGTCTTCTCCGCTGCCGTTCTCCATATCCGTATTGATCAGGCAGAGCGTGCGGACTGTAAGATCAGGATATGTGCTGAGAATCCCGGGAACCGCAAGCAGGCTCTGCCTGGCCAGCAGCTCGTAATCCGCTGCGGTTACTGCCCGGTAACACTCGGAGAACTGCTTCGCGGCCCGGTAGATTCCGTCCGCAAGAAGCTCCTCATCCCCCAGGGTAACTCCCAGCAGCTTCAGGAAGTTCTGCTTGCTCTCATCTGTCACCTGATCCAGCCGGTACAGCACCATTTCTGTGAAGTAGGCAAACAGCTCCACCAGGGTAATGCCGGGATCGGACGGATTGTAGTTCGTCCAGTCCGGATCATAGAGCGGAATCAGCGTGAGCGCATCCGCGACTAGCTGGCCGAAATCAAGATCATCCAGCTCACGTACTGGAAGCGGCATAGGTTCATCCTCCTTTCTGAATAGACCGGTTGATGCTTACTGCTGCCCGGGCATACAATACGTGCACAGTGCGGCAGCTTCCGGCGGTAATTCGGATAACGCTTTAAGATACCGGCGGTCCTCCATAGCGATGGCATCCAGCCCGCACCCTGCGGCCGTACCGGTCAAATCATGCACCAGTCCTGAACGCTTATCCAGCAGGTAGGGAAAAAGATGCTCCTCCGGTTTGTTCACCAGATGCACTCCGCCGCAGATCAGCTCATCCTCTTCAAGGAAGATATTGTCTGTGCCGATACTGCGGATCTTCAGCGGCGTGGTGTTGATATATTCATCCGTCCGGCTCAGGAAGACGATATCCTTCTCCCGGAACACGGCAGTCTTCACATAGAATGTCGCCGCACCGGAATCCAGCCGGTTCAGGATATAGGTGCGGACGGTCAGATCACCGGTCAGGTCGTATTCCAGATCACTCCCCTCGGGGTAGCTGCGGTCCAGCGGCTCCTCATTCAGGGTCCGGCATTCCAGCAGGTCGCCGTCGATGGACAGAATCATCAGCTCGACCGGCTCAAACGACCGGTAACGGAGCCGGAGAATCGCCTTCTCCTTGAAGCCTCTGAGCACCAGCGATTTCACTTCTGCTCCGGCCTCCACCGGCTCCGCAAGCGCATACTGAATCGCGTTGTCCTCCGAACGGACCATACTGTACTTCGGATAAGCGGCCAGGGGCTTGTAAGGCCCGTTCTCCAGCGGCGCCAGCTTCAGCGTAAAGCACTGCACCGAGGCCTTTACGGCTACGTCAGACACATAGTCCACCCCAGGTGTATTCTTGATGACGGCATAGACCTCGGATACATACAGATTCTGTCCCAGCTCCCAGCCCGTATTGCCGTCGCCCCCATGGAGCGGATGGAAGAACTGCTTCAGATTGTCGATAATCCGGCCCTCCGCCACCTTCCGCTGCTCTGGAGAAGTGAACACCACGTCCGCTTCCACTGCAATGCGGACATAATCGGGCCCGCTCACCCCGATGCCCGGCTCACTGGTGTTCAGCACCGCGGAGATCCGTTCACACAAATAGGCTTCGATCTCGCTGCATAATTCCGGGCTGGGCGCAGGCTTCGGATCATCTGTCTGCGGCACCACGATAACGGTTGCCGTCCCCGGAACGAACGCCAGATCACGGTTCATGGCACTAAGACATTTCACCTTGGCGATCTGGGGCATCGCCTCCCGCACGAGCCATTCCATATCTTCGGCAGTTACGCCCCGGTTCCAGCTCTTCAGCGTATGCGGCCCCCGAAGCTCTGCCTGCTCTGCCTCCTCCTGGTCGAAGCCGCCGTCCGCCGCCACCGGATTGGTCACCGAGTCCAGCCAGCTGAAGCTGTCCCAGATCTTGGTGACCGTGCCTGCAGCCACATTGCCGGAGGAGCCGCCACCGTGCTTATAGTCGCACAGGATGTTGTCAGTCCCGTTTGGAGGAACCATCCCGCTGCGCCCGTCTCCGAACAGGACTGTTCCGCTGCTGCGGTCCAGCACATAGTGTCGGCTGTCCGGACCGGATACCGAGAAGGTATCGACCTCCTCCCACGGCACCCATTCTGCTTGCCCCGCCGCTTCACGGACGCTAAGGCGCTGGCCGGGAAGCACAGGGGGCCGGGACAGCTGGAAGCGCTGATTCTCTTCGCCATTGCTGGAGCCGGGAATTTCGCCGCTGACGGTATTGGAATTCCTGGCCCATACGGCATTGGGAAGAATGGCGTGAACCTCCGGACTGATCTCGAAGTCCCCTTCATCCAGCCGGGCGCGAATCCAATATTGTGCCGTACCGAACAGCGGCCGCATAGCGGTATCGGCCGGGATGGTAAACTGCAGAATCTCTCTGCGGGTGAAGCCTCTAATCTCATCGTTGACACTTAGCGTCAGCCATCTCCGGCCGTCCCAGTACTCCCAGGCGACGACCGGACGCCCCTGCTGCCCGCCGGTCAGCGGGAAGAAGAGCGATACCGGCAGATCGCCGGGATCTTGGTCAAAGCCCAGATAGAAGGTAGGCACAGTCTCCGCACAGGGATAAAAGGGCTTGAACTGCTCCCCTTCGGCCAGACATGCCGCCGTTTTGTCAGCGAAGCTGAAATTGTTCTCGGTGAGCACTGTCTGCGGATGGGCTTCCAGCGTATAGCTGTACGCAATGCTGAGCCTGCGGATGGAGGGCGGTGCATAAGTGGCCGGTGTGACCTTCAGCTTGGCGACATGGATGCTGCCTTCGCCCAGCTGAACCTCTTCATCCTCGTATTCATATTTGGCTTCCTCACCGTAGTTGCCGCCGGTGATCCGGGCGCGGACCCAGTACTGCTCCTCCCCGCCCAGTGTCAGCAGCTGAATTCCCGGACAATCGAAGCTTAACGTTCCGCTCGCCATGAGGCTGCTGACTCTGTGCTGAACCGCATCCGGTGAAGTCGCAGGCTCCCCGTCCGGCTGCTCCTCAAGGCCGGTAATATCCAGCCACTCCCGGCCGTTCCAATATTCCCAGCCGACCTGCACATACGGCGTATCCGGCAGCTTGCTGATTTCCGGCCCGGACAGCTCAAGCTTCAGCGTAATCCGGGCGCCCGGCTTGGAGAAGGCTTCGCTGCAGGCGATATAGAAGGTATCATTCACCTTGGGCTTGTCCCCGAACGGATAATAATCCTTGCCCATATCCATGGAAGTGCCATTGAAAACCGCCACATCTGGCATACGCCGCTCCTGGCGGTCAACGGCCAGCTCCAAAGTGATCTCTTCAATGTCCGGCAGCTGCGTCCCCGGAGCAATAGGCGTGTTCAGCTCGGCATAGAGCCACCCGCTGTGCCACTCCCGCAATGTCCCGGAGGCTTCATACCCGCTAATTGTTTTTGCATGTACCCCGGGCAGGGGATTGAACTGCACGACTGCCCTCCAGGCCGAATCCTCTGCAGCCTCCGCTATGGACGGGAAGACCTGCACAGGGCTTCCTTCTTCATTGAAGCAGAACCAGTCCATCTGCTTCAGCAGCTCCCGGGGGCCGGACTGCTCCTCAGCAGCTCTGGAGAGTGCCGCATCCGGCTTGTTGAAATAGACCGACAGGCGGCTGCCCTCCTCCCGGAATCCGAACAGCTCCGGGTGGCCCAGATATAACCGGTGGACGACGGTGGAGCCGCCCCGGAACAGCTTGGCGGTGCGGCCGCCAGCCTCCCCGGTGAACAAATAATCGTGATTGCTCCACTGGTCCTCCCCGGGATCAAGGCTTACGGCTCTGACCGGCTGCGGACGGATCACTGTCAAGTCCTTCTCCGTCTCAAAAATGATCTCAGGCCCATTCTCCGGCTGGGCGGATACCCGGGTCCCTGCCGGAATCGTGTTGTAGCTGTCCCCCTCCGGCTTCAGCTTGAAGAGCAGCGGGACTTTGGCGGCTCTGGGCGGCGACGGATGAATGCCGATCAGGTTCAGGAAGGCAGTGAAATTCTTTGCAGGCGCCTGGTTCAGCCGGCTGATGACCTTGCCCATCATCCCGGTGAAGATATGCACCAGCGCATCCGCCTTCCGGTCCTGCTCCAGCTCGGTCAGATCACTCCATTCCCGGCTGCAGTACCGGTAGATTAAGCGTCTCAGCTCCGGGACCATCTGCTCCTGGTCCCGCTTGTCAATAACAGGCATATGGTTTGGCATTATTTCCCCACACTTTCAAGGAAGAATGGATAGACCAGGTTATACTTGCTGTTGCTGGCCCTGATTGTATAGTCAATGGACACTTCAAGCTCAGTGCGGTCCGAGCTCGGCGTGACCGTAATATCATCCACTTCAATCCGCGGCTCCCAGTTCTGCAGCGCCTCTTCAATGAAGCTTCGAAGCAGGGTGGCGGTGCTCATGGTGTTCGGCGCGAACACCAGCTCATTCAGCCTGCAGCCGAAGTCCGGCCGCATGACCCGTTCGCCGCGGGCGGTGGACAGAATCAGCATCACCGACTCCCGGATGGAGTCCTCTCCGTCTGAAGAACGGAGGCTGCCCCGCTGCACCGCCAGCGGATGCTTCCAGCCCCGTCCCAAGAAATCTACAACTTCCATAGCTCAGCCTCCTATACTGACCGTTCCCGCTGCAGACACCTTGCCTGCCGGGAGGTCGGCCGGATCATTGCAGGTCAGCGCCGGGTCACCGTTTCTGGCCGCCTTTTTACCGTTAATGCTCACCGTTGCACTCCCGGCGGTAATGGTCCCTTTATTCGCCGGAGGCTTCTGGAACGGGCCTCCCTGCGGAACATGCGCCGGTGTATTGGTCGCCGTAGAATCCACCGTCGCTGCCGGCTGCCCCATAATTCTGACATTGGCGCTCAGCGCGCCGTCCAGAATACCTGTGAAGGGATGGGGCAGGGGGGTCGGCACCAGGCCGCCTCCGGCCGGAAGCATGACGATATGAGTATCGGTAGCCAGAACCCGGTCGCCTTGCTTGGCTGCCGGTTGTCCCATGTGAGCTCCTCCTCTCTAATTGAGATCAATCGCAGCGCCCTGGAGCTTCATACTGGCAGCTGCTTTGATATCCATGCCGGCCTTGGACTCGATACGGGTGCCTGACGCAGACTTCATTTCAATTGATTTCGCGGACAGGGACAGCTTGCCGCCTGCCGTGATTTCAAGCTCCGCACCGGAGGATACCGACACCTTATTCGCCTTGGCATCCAGAATAATCCGGTTCTTGCCCGATTTGTCGCTGATGCAGATCTGCTCTGCCCCGCCCTTGTCATCCAGCTTGATCACATGGCCCTTGGCGGAGGTCAGCGTAATGCTCTCTTCCCCCTTGGTGTCGGCAAACTGCAGCACATGCCCGCTGCGGGACTTGAACAGCCGGATATTGTTCTTGCCGTCCTTGTTGGTCTCCGGCGGAACATCCTTCCCGTTCCACAAGGACCCGATCACATAGGGGCGGTTGACATCCCCGTTCTCGAACACAACCAGCACCTCATCCTCCACCTCCGGCAGGCAAAAGGCACCGCGCCCCTTCCCGGCCATCCAGGAGGCCATACGCGCCCAGTTGGATTCCTGCATCCCCATCAGCGGAATCTTCACCTTCACCCGTCCGGGGCCGGGCTGGTCCGCATGGTTCGCCGAGTCGTTATGGATCACAATCCCCACCATCACCCCGAAGATCCGTCCTTCGTTCATGATGCTGTCCATAAAATTGGTAATTCCGGGTCCCTCACTCATAGGCCAGTCCTCTTCACCTTAAAAGTCGTTGTATACCCCTTACTGTCAAATTTGTGCACTGTAGATACAATGTAATAAATCCCGCTGAAGCGCTCGCCCATGCCGAGCAGCTTCACGGTCTGTCCGGCCCGGAGCTGCGGATTCCCCCAGCACATGCCTTCCCCGGCGATGAATTCGCGCAGGCGGCTGTTATATGCGGCGGCTGCCATCACCTTCGCCTCGTTCATATCCAGCAGATGCTCGGCCATAATCACAATCGGCGATTCCCCGACCGCTTTGGCGCTTAAGGAGAAGCCGCTTTCCTGGCCGCCCATCTTCGTCGTTTCGTCACCGCTTTTGGCTTCGGCCACAAGCTCCTTTTTTTCCTTCACATCCCAGCCCTTGACCTTCACCTGGCTGCCCCGGGTTAGCGCCCGCAGCTCCAGATTCAGCCGTTCGAAATCCTTCTTGAAGCTCATCTCCGGCAGCACCGGCGCCTTCACCGATCTGGACTTGACAAAGTTCAGCTTCTTATCGTCCGCGTACAGCTCATAATCGAGCAGCGCCGCCCGCTCCAGCAGAAACTCGTAATTGCTCTGGTTGTTCTGAAAAAGATATGGATGTACCGTGCCCGTATCCTCCACCACCGGAGTCAGCCCATGCTCCTTGGCGATCTCGGCTGCAATATCACTGTCCTTCTTCTTCAGGAACACCTTGCTCCGCGTCCCCGAGCGCAGCCGGTGCAGCAGATCATACCCGCGGATATCCAGCACAGAGTGCTCCCCGAAATTCAGGTCCAGCGAGGTGATCTCGCCGCTGATCATCAGCTCCGGCTGGTCGAGTCCGAGCGACAGCTTCAGCGGATCGCCCGGCTTCAGGCTGCCCAGATCGGTGCCCCGCCACATGCCGCTTGCGGAATTCACCATATTCAGCTGAATCGAGAACAGGGCCGGCAGATTAAGCTCATCCTCTACCGTGACCCCTTCCACCGCAGCCGTCAGCTCAGGGGACAGCTGGCTTCCGTTCAGCTCTATTTTGTATTTCGCAACACTGGTGCTCATGCAATCCCCGCCCTCATCCTTAATCCGGGATCACCAGGGTTCTCCCGATATCATTCGTTCCAGGAAAGCCGACCGGATTAACAATCCGGTTCAGCTCGGCGATCCTGCGCCAGGCCAGCGGCTCCTTCAGCGCCTCACTGGCAATAAGGTCCAGCCGGTCACCGCTCTTGACCACCCACAGCTTCCGGCAGGCATTCAGGCCCTGGCTGTCTTCAACCGTCTTGTCCGGCTCATCCGTGATGAAGGTAACATCAAGCAGCGAACGGACCGGCGTGCCGTTATCCATGAACATCGTGAACTTCTGCTCGATCTTGCTAAGCAGGCCGCGGTAGGTGAACCCGCCCCAGACGAACATGCAGACCGGCGGCCGCTTCGTGCTTTTGCCGCTGACCTTGGGGTCCAGCAGCGAGGTTAACTGCCTCGTCTTCTTGCGTACATCCTTCCGCTGCTCATAAGTATCGTAGAATAAGGAGACCTTGAACTCCGGTGTCTCCGTAATCTGAAACTGCTTGTTGTTCTTCTCCCCCGTATATTTGCCTTCGTAGGATACGGTGTACTCATTGGGGTTGAACATCACCTCAATCGCACCGACGGGCATATCCAGAGGAATAATCTTCGCTTTCTCCGCCATTATCTAAGTCCCCTCCGATCCTTGCGAATGGCTATTCTCTTCTCCAGCACCTGATAGACCTGCTCAGCGAGCCGATTCAGCGCCGCAGCATCCATCGGTGCTGCGGCCGGTGCCGCTTTGGCGTCCGCCCGGACCGGGGGCGGGGGCGGTTCCTGGAGCATGCGCTGAAGCTGCTGCTGCACCGGCTCCGGCAGAGAAGCCTGCGCCGCTTCCGGCTTGCGCAGCACCAGCCGGCTTGCGCTGCCAGCAGGCGGCAGCTCCGCTTCCGGCACAAGGCCCGCGCTATGGCGCAAGCCTTGGTGCCTTCCGGCCGGCCGCGCCGCCGGAGACGGCCGCCTTGCGGCCGTGTACACCGGCCCGCCCTCCGGCGCGGCGGCCGGGCGCTCTTCCGGGGCTGCCGGTTGCCCGGCTCCGGCGGACCGCAGGCTGGCCCCATGCCGGGCCAGCGCCGGAGAGGCTGCCGTTGGCGGCAATAGCCCCAGCGGCTGGCGCATGCGCAGCGGCGGCGGGAGCGCCTGCATGCGCTGCGCTGGCAGCAGCCTCGGCTGGGAGGCTGCGGACACAGGCAGCAGGGGATGGCTGTTCCCCTGCATAGCCTCTGGCGGCACCAATATCCCTGCCGCCGGAGGGTGCTCCAGCGCAGCTGCCAGCTGCTGCGCTAATACGAGGCGCAGCCCGGGGCTGCCCGGAGCAGAAGCTTGCGGAGCGGAAAAATCCGCTCTCATGCTCAAGTCCGGAGGCTGCTGCCGCTGCACCATTGCTGTCCGGCGCCCGCCCGGGGCTGCCCCGCTCAAAGGCTCCCGCGCCCCGGCTGCTCCCGGAGCCGCTAGAGCTGCCGGCGTGGCCGGTTGCCGCCCCGCAGAACGGTCATGCCCTGCGGCAGCTTCCCGGTGCAGGCTATATGCCCGCAGCACCTGCTGCTGGCGGCGGGCGGCGTAAGCCTGCTCCCGTGAATTCACGGGAGCAGAAGCACCGCCTGGCCGCTCCGCGTTCTCCCCAGCCGCCGCTGCCCCGGATGGCAGCGGCGGAACGGCAGGCTGAGGCACGGCTGCCATCCGCACCTGCCCCGCTTCAACAGCAGCTGCATCTGGAGGCTGCTCCGTGCTACCCGCAGGGCCAATAGTTCGCTGCACTGTTGTTACAAGATGTTCTCTGCCCTGCCGCTTGCGGACTTCCGCTTGAAATTCGTGCAAGGAGCCGAGCCTCTCCGCTGCCGGAAGCACAACACGCTGCAGACGTTCGCCACTGCCTGCTCTTGCGTTCCTGGAACTGGTCCCCGGTGCAACAACGCCCTGAGTGACCAGCAGAAGACGGCTGGCTGGTCCGGCTTCCTCTCTGATCCGGGTTACAGGATGATAGATGGCAGAATGGAACTGCTGAATCACCGTGTCCGCAGGCTGCGCGGCTTCCGGTTCAGCGAACGGCCAGAGCCACTGCCGCAGAATTAGACCGGGAAGCTGGCGCTTCCAGCGGCGGATGCCGTATTTTTCCAGAATAGCCTGAATGAATGCCGAAGGCGCCTGCACTCCCGGTGAAGCCATGGTCTGAAGACGCTGCTTCATTACCGGTACCTGTACAGCCCGTTGTGGGTCAGCACCAGACTCTCCACTGCCACCGCGCTGCTGCCGGCGCTGAACGCCGGCCCTTCCCATTTGATCGGGCAGGCTTCAATGAAGTTCCACCAGACCTTGGGCGTGCCGGAATGATCCAGCAGGCAAATGGACCCGCTGCGCCGCCTGATGACGCCGTTCACCACATTCTGATACCAGTTCCAGAGATATTCATCGCTCGTCACCCCGTTCTTCAGCGTCAGGTCCGAGTATTTGGACGGCCCCAGGAATGCGAATTCCCTGTGGTTCTCCCCGCCGAAGCTTTTGCGCTCCACCTGTGTCTCCACACTGAGGCCTGAGACCTCGGAGAACCCGGCAACGGAGATTCCGTCAATCTCCACCATGAAGTTGAAGGCCGGATAGGGATCCTCCCGGTAGCCGGGCACCCAGCTGCGTTTCGCGCCGATATTTAGCATATTTGCCTTCATGTTATCCTCTCCTACACCTCAAAGAAGTTCTTCTTCTCTTCCCCGCCGCTCAGCTTCTGGTTGATTTTGCTGACCTCGCTGCACCAGCGTTCCCGCTCGGCATGCTCCAGGTTCAGCACAGCAGTATAGTCCCAATGCAGATAGTAGGTCAGAAAGGCTACCTCCTCGTAGAGGCGGTCAAGGGGGTAGCCGATTATTCCCCCGGCGGCTCCAGCTCAAGCTCGAAGCGCTGCTCGCATTTGGGGCAGACCGCCTGGACCGCATTACTACCGCTCTGGTTGATCCGGTTATACATCTCCTGCAAATAGGCAAAATCCGCCGTATACAATTCTTCAATCACCCGCGGTGTAATCATGCCCAGCCCGCCCAGTGTGGTGACAACCCGCGAGAGCAGAATCACTGTCAGGTAGGCAGGGTTCTGCTGGACCCGGGAATCCCGGAGCGGCGTAATCTCATCGGCTGCGGTCGCCAGACGCATGGTGCCCTGCTTATGCAGCGTACCGGTCTCATCCACATACCCTTTAGGCAGGGTGAAGTTGAATTCCGTTTGCAAAAGTTCCATAATTTCCTCCGTTTCTTCTTCAGCACATTGGCGCTGCCCCGGCATGCTTCCGCTTTTCCCTCCGTATTCCCCGCTGTGAATTTGATGTCCATACCGTCCTATCGTTTATGTTGGCGTATGACATCAAATCCGCAAATGACGGGGAGCCGGAAGACTATCTCACTCTGCGGACGCCTTCATGCACCAGCTCCATCGATTCGACGGAGACCTCGTTGCCCTTGGCGCTGAGGGCGCTGACGTCATACTTGATCGGCCAGGCTTCAAGGATATCCCACTGGGCCTTGTCATTGCCTTCCTCATCCACCAGGATGATCGACAAGCTCTTGCGGTTCTTAAGCGCACCCTTGTCTTCAATCGACTTGCGCCAGTTGTAGAGCTCCAGGGAGTCGGTCAGCCCTTTTTTCAAGGTAATGTTGCCGAATTTGGTTAAGCCGGACAGCTTGCGTGAATGGGGGGCGTCGATGCCCTCACGGTAATCTACAGCCTCTGTGGACGTATCTGGAATCGTTGCGTCTGCGAAGGCTGCGGTCTGAATCCCGTCAATCACCACCCGGAAGCGGTAATTGCGGTATGGGTCCAATCTTTTGCCGGTTGCCATGGGATTAGTCTCCTCTCAATCTCTTATTTGGACAGGGTCTTCTGGCTGACCCGGATCACTACGAATTCAGCAGGCTTGACCGGGGCCACGCCCACCTCAATAATCAGCTGCCCTGCATCCCGCACGGCAGGCGGGTTATTCTCCTCGTCCACTTTGACGAAAAAGGCTTCCTCCTGCGTAGTCCCGTACAGCGCACCGTCTCTCCACACCCGGGTCAGGAAGGCCGTCAGATTGCGCTTCACCTTGCCCCACAGGCTCGGGTCATTCGGCTCAAACACCACCCACTGGCTGCCCTCGTCCAGCGATTCCTCAATGTACATCATCAGGCGCCGCACGTTGACATAGTGCCATTCCGAATCGGAGGACAGCGTTCTGGCCCCCCAGACGCAAATGCCTTCCGGCAGGGAACGGATCACGTTGATGCCGCCCGGATTGAGCAGCTCCTGCTCCGCCTTGGTGATAACCTTCTCAATGCCGACGACGGAATCCAGATAGCCGTCCGTTGTACCTGCCGGTGCCTTGTGGACACCACGCACGGAATCGACATAGGCATAGGTTCCGGCAATCGCGCCTGAAGGCGGCACCAGCTTCTGCTTTCCGGTGAGCGGATCGTTAATGTAGACCCATGGATAATACAGCGCACCATAAGAGGTGTTGAAGGAATTGCCCGAGTAATCGCCCGCGCCTTCCTTGAAATCCTTCACTTCCAGCGGGCTTAAGCCGTGCGGAGGATCTACGATGAAGATGCAGTCTTTTCTCAGCTTGCAGTAGTTCAGCATGTCCAGGATCGTGCCCCGGCTGTAGGCCATATCCGCAAGGTCCGGCGCCGCTACAATGTTGATGTTGTCCAGGGTATCGAACGCGTGAATCCCCGACCGGCTGTCCGAATCGCCCAGGAAATCAATCGGTGACATCCCGTTCACCCCGCCGCTCAGCGACAGTGCTGCCTCATTGAAGGCCGGCGTCTTCTCCATGTTCTCCAGAATGGTCAGATCGACCAGCGGCTTCACCTTGACAAAAGCGGACACCTGATTGATCTTCTCCTCGAAATTGATCAGCAGCATGTTGTCGAAAATTTCGACGATTTTGCCATCCTCATCCTCACCGGAGTATTCATCGTCAAACTCGCTGTCCAGCATATACTGCACAACCATCTTGAAGCCGAACTGCTGCTTGTTGGAGGACTGGCTGATCTTGACCGAAATCCGGTTGCCCCACTCCCCTTCGGAGCGTGCCACCACCTTGAACAGATCCAGGTTGTCCGTGTCTCTGACCGTCAGGGCCGCAGGCTGAATGTCCTTAGGCGCTGCTCTGACCACGTAGCACGAAGTGCCGCCTTCCGCAAAAAAGTTATACACGGCATAAGCCAGATAGCCATTGGGGATGAATTGGCCGAATTCGTTGACGAATTGGCTCCAGTTCGTGACCAGCACCGCTTTGCCGATTACGCCTTTCTCGGCGATCCCGACAAATGCCCCTACTGAGGTGCCCACGCCGGCAATCGGCTTGACCCCGCTTGAGACTTCCTCTACATACACTCCTGGCGACAGATAATTTGCCATCTCTTACCCTCCTAAAGTTTGGTTAACCTGTGTTTCTGTTCATTTTGCTTCCTGCGCTGCATCTGAGCTCGCTTCTGAACGGGCTGTGCAATAAGTTCCCTCCATGAATCACTCCCTTCGCCGCAGGAGCCCGGGCCTGCCAGTCTAAATGGGATGGATGCCCAGTTCCTTCACCTGAACCCGCGGAATCGTCATTGTCTTATCCGCAGGCAGCCGCACCGGCGATACCAGATAGGACAGGCTGACCTTGGCCGGCTTCCCCGGAAATACCTCCCACAGCTGCTTGATATCCTGAATGGTCAGGTTGTTGTAGGAGATCCGGATTTTCTCATTGCCGCATTCGGCCAGATTGCCCTTCAGATCCGTGCCGCTGAGCACCGGATGCTCATGGAACAGCTGAAAGATCCGGCCCAGAATCAGCTGCTCGGTCTCTCTGTCCTTGGCATACGGCGTGAGCAGATAATACAAATCCAGATAAGCCGGAGGATACGCGAACTGATTCGTCCCGGCGGTCTCCTCCTTCTCGCTGTTGCGCATACTCGGGCTATGGCTCAGATAATACAAGCACATCGAGAGCTTCATCGTGGAGCTGTCAATGTCGCTCGGTGAACCAAAGCTGATGAAGCTGTCATCGTTCAGCTCGGGCACATGCGCCTTGAGCAGCGCCTTCAGGCTGGTGCTGACATCTCTTATTACCGTACCGTTATCCACGGCCATGCTTATTTCACCTCAATCAGTGTGTGATAGGGAGCGTAATCCGACTGGAGGAAGGTCCGGCCCAGCTTGAGATATTCTCTTTTGGCGGCCAGCATAATCTGCTTCATCCCGATCGGACAGCCCTCATGCGCCGCATAAAAAGCCGCATTCAAGGCAATGTTCTTGATGTTCCCCCCGGCCAGCATGAACTTCTCCGCCATGAAGTCATAGTCGATTCCCGGATCAAGCGGCGCGCCCGCCGGGAACATCCCCCGCCAGATCAGCTCGCGCTGCGGCTTCTCCGGGAACGGGAACTCCAGCTTGAAGTGCAGCCGGCGCGCAAAGGCATCATCCAGATTCTGATTCAGATTGGTCGCCAGAATGACAATCCCCGTGTATTCCTCCATCTTCTGCAGCAGATAGCTGATCTCGACATTGGCATACCGGTCATGTGCATCCTTGACCTCTGAGCGCTTGCCGAACAAGGCATCCGCTTCATCGAAAAAGAGAATGGCGTTCGAGGTCTCCGCCTCATCGAAAATCCGCGACAGATTCTTCTCCGTCTCCCCGACGTATTTGCTCACAATCTGCGAGACATCGATCTTGTAGAGCTCCAGGCTCAGCTCTGTCGCAATGACTTCGGCCGCCATCGTCTTCCCCGAGCCCGGCGGGCCGGAGAACAGGATGTTGAGCCCTTTGCCGAGGGAGAGCCGTCCTGCAAAGCCCCACTCGCCATAGACCAGCGCCCGGTACTTCACCTGGCGGCAGATTTCCTTAAGCTGGTTCAACTGCTCCCCGGGAAGCACCAGCATGTCCCAGGTATACATGGCCTGGATCTTGTCAGCCAGCGTCTGGATTCTGCGGCTGGACTGGAAGTAACACGCCTGGTAGAGATCGCTTGCGCTCATCTCCCCCTCCGGGGAGCCTCTCCACCACGCGAGGCTCTCACCTGCGTTCAGCGCCCCCCGGATCTGGCTGGCGGTGAAGCGGAAGCTGCCGCTGAGCTCCTCCAGGTCGACCTCCGGAGACAGCCAGTATTCCCGGCTGAAGTCTGACCAGATCGTCTTGCGGGCGGCCGCATCCGGGAAGGGCAGGTCGAGCTGCATGAACTGCAGGGGCAGCCCGGTCAGGCTGACTCCCCACGGCGCTTCTCCCAGAATGAACGTCAGCGGTGCACAGGCTGCCAGCATCTCCATCAGGAGGCGTATCTGCAGACTGTAGCGGTCATCTCCGGTGACGATGCTGTCGAAGCCGGTAAAGAGAAGCGCCGCCTGCGCAAGCATCGCGTGCCGTCCCAGCAGTCTCAGCCGCCCGCTGAACTCCGCCTCCGGGTGCAGCAGCTTCGCAATATCCACCGTCAGCACAGAGTACCCGAGCTGGCTGCAGACCCTGCGGATGCCGCTGCGCTTCGCGGCCTCATCCGGGCCGCTGCAGTAGAGCAGGCTGCCGGGGCTGCGCGCCCCGCCGCTGCTGTAATGCTGCACGAACCGGAGCAGCTTCTGCGCAAGCTCCGGCGGGAAGCCGGTCTGCGCCGGAAGCGGCACCAGGCAGAGCTCTGCCGTCTCCCGCAGACGCTCGTCCAGCACCTCGTAGCCAAGCAGCAGGCTTACCGCCCAGTCCTCCAGCTTCAGCGGCCGAGCCAGCAGGGGGCTCAGGCTGTCGCCGTATTCCCCCCGCCGCTCCAGCAGCTTCATCAGCGGCGCATCTCCCTCGAACAGCAGGCGGGCCGCCAATCGCTCTTCCTCCGCTGTCCCGGCGAACAAATCCAGCACAAGCTCCACCGACGGCCGCCTGTCCGACATGTCGTTCTGCAGGTACGCGTAGATGCGCCCGTACTTGGAATCCAGCTCCGGTGCCAGGCAGGCCACCAGGATGCTTAGCTCAAGCCCTGACAGGCTGAGCCTGGAAGCCACATGCGGGAGCATCAGGCGGGGAGCGGTGCCACCGGACTGCCCCGAGGTTGCCCCTTGGCTGGCCTTCAGCCGGGCAGAGATCCGCTGCTCCAGATGACTAATTTCCGATGTTAGCTGACTTATTGTACGCTCATTCCCGGTACCGTCATCCAGCAATTCATGGATCTCACTGTCCAGCAGCGCCAGCTCAGAAGAACCCGGCGGCGCCTCCAGCAGCCTGAGCTGCAGCCGCAGCTGCAACCGCTGCAGCTCCTCGGCCAGATGCTCGTGGTTCGAGGTATACGGCGGTGCAAGGTCTGATTCGGGAGCTGCAGCAGGAGTGATTACTTGCAGAGCAGGTGCTTCGTCCCGCTCAACAATAACGTCAGCTTCCGCAGCCCCCAGACGAAAGGTTCTGGCCAATCTTTTGAATTTCATCGGCAGTTTCGTTCCTCACTCTATATTTTCTTGCTCATCTATAAAGTAAGTTTTGGACGGGGGAATACAACTGGGGGAGGGGAGAGAATTTTCAAACTTTGAGATAAATAAAAAAGAGTGCATTATGGAATTTCCCACAATACACTCTTTTCTTGATAGATATTGGTTTCCCCTTGATATCTCAGAAATTCGTCCATTTTATAAATATGACGGTTAAATTGCCACATCCTGATAGCCGACTTTTAAAACTTGTTCATTAACTACACGAAGACCCAAGCCATTCTCGTTATCCCAAGTACAATCAAACGTAATCCCTATATCTCTGCCTTCATTAATGTCTGGAAACGGAATAGTTATTCCTGACAATGATATATAATTTAATAATTGATCTGTCGATGTAATTAACGGATAACTTTCATTAACTTCCACATCATAACCAAGCTCATGTCTCTTCTGAATATAATATTTCAAAATTGCGTCTATGAAACTATGCTGCAACTCCCCCCAATGTTGCATTAATGAAGAATATGATTCATATTGTTCTTCATCAATCTCTTCATCTTCTTCACCATCAATCATTATTGATATCTCATATTCCTTTCCAAAAAATTCAATAGTGGTATCTTTTGTCCAACCAAATTCATAGTTCAGTTCACCAAAAATCTCATCATCTATAATCATTCCAATGCCTCCTCTTTATTTATTAGCAAATCCACCAAACTCAAATGCTCCTGCATTTATTTCCCCTACCCCACCCAGGTGTCCAAATGTATCATTGATCTCTGTGGGAACGAGCTGTAGAGTTTTTACATCATTTAGCTCATGCCAAGTTAAACCGTTTCTATTTCGATATTTTGCTACATCTGATCTTTTAATTGATCCTGCTTTCATTCCAAACCGACGTGCTAATTCAGGGGAGGCATTAAGCTGATCAACTAATTTTAAATCCGCTTGGGCAAAATTAATACGTCGAGCCTTTTTCCCCATACCCCCTACTCCCCCTAGCATATGATCTACTTCCACCTGAGCTTTTGCAACAGGCGAGAAGTCAGGAACCGAGTTTTTGTATTCGATTCCCTTAACTCCAGCATCATCTAGTATTTGTTTTAATTTTGGATCTGCGGGTTGCTTGAGAGTAGCCAATGATTCACCTCTAGTTGCCTCAAAGCTTACTTTTACATTCTTTTTACCAGGTGTTTGATGTAATCTATCTTGATAAGAACTAGCAAACTCGGTCTGTTTGAATGCCGGAGGAACATCAGTATCAGGCAATTTAATACTATCAAAATCAATCTTACCATCTGGTTTGGCGACTGCTCTATTATAAATATCAATTCTCTCAGATGGTTTCAGACTCTTAATCTTATCCAGTTCAGCCTGAGTACTGATCCCTGCTTTTCTTCCATCCAGACTATCAACTTCTTGAATCGTTCCATCAGCCAGCAGCACCCAAGGATTAACCTCGCCATATAGACGGATATGCTTGCCCTTGCGCTCCAGCTTGAACTTCTTGAACTTGAATTTCTGCAGAATCCGGTCCAGCAGGCCCCGGAGCTTTTTGGCCCCCTTCATGAGCCCCTTTTGCAGGCTCTTAATCACGATTTTACCGTTACGTATGATCATGCTGCCGCTCTTGGAGGCCAGCTTGGCTCCGGATTTCAGCAGGCTCTTGATGCCTTTGGCACCTGCGCCTACAGCGTTTTTCACACCGCTGGCTGCCGCGCCGGCGCCTTTCTTGACAGCTTGTCCGGCTTTCTTCACGCCGGCCCCGATGGCCTTGAAGCCAACTGCCATCGCCAGCTCAACCAGTCCCATCGCCAGTGCAGCGGCGAGCGCTATCGCGGCAGGCTCAATCATCTTCTGCCAGCCCTGGCTCAGGTAGGTCCCGATGTAGCCGGCGGCTTGCGCCAGGCTCTGTGCGACAGACACAATCGCCTGAGCCTGCATGACAACCGTAATGATATTAAGGATCGGGGGAATGAGAACCGTAACGGCCCCGCCCGTGGCGACAAAAGCAACGCCAGCCACAACCAATACTCCCGCGATACCTGCAATAATCTGTAAACCATGGGCCTTCATCCATTTTATTACATATGATTTAATTTGGTCAAACAGCATTTTCGCATTGTTCGCGCGCAGCTTGGCTCCGTCTGCTATTTTGCCGCCAAGGCTCTGCTTCGCTGCCCCGGTGTCGAATTCGGCCATTATGCTGTCCATCGTGGCCGGGTCACGGCTGCCGGGCATCTCCTTCGTTTCCCCATCCTTAAGATTGGCTTCCTGCACCAGTGCCGGGTCCATTTCGCCCTGCTCCACCGACTCCATCTCAATGTCCTCGGCGCTCAGCTTCTCGTTCGCTGCTGCACCAGCACCAGCTCCCTCCGCCTGCTCTACTTCCCCGCCTTCCACAGCTCCGCCGCCCATCGGCTTCGAAATATCTACGCCCAGCAGATACTCCCACATCTTGCCTTCCAGATGGCTGAAGGAACGCTTCGCCGCCTGGCCGAGCGCGCCGATCCGGGACATCACATCCAGGAACGTGGCAATCAGCAGACTGCCCAGGGTGGAGATCAGCTTGGAGTAGAAGTTCTGCACCGCGGCCAGCGCCTGATCCACCTTGGCGGCCAGGAAATCCATGACCTGTGTGACTTTGGTCTTCAGCTTCTGCGCCAGCTGGTTCACGGCCTGGACAGCCTTGTTGACCACACTGTCGATTTTGCTGCAGATTTTGGCGGCAATGCCGGGGAATTTGGCAAAGACCACGGACACCAGCTTCTTCAGCAGTGCGCCTAAGCCCTTGATCAGGGTGGTGATCAGCCGGCGGCCCAGTTCAATAATGCCCAGCACCGCCTGCTTCGCTTTCTCAAAAATGAATTTGACCGCTTTCCGCAGCCCCTCAAAGATGAAATTGACCGCTTTCTTGACCAGATTCACTACGGCTTCAAGCTTATCCTTCACCCAGCCGAGGAAGCCCCCTTCTTCTCTTCCTTGGCCTTTTCCTCCTCATGCTTGCTGTCCGCTTCCTTCTTGGCCTTGCTGTAGGCCTGGGTCGCCTCCCGTTCCGCCTCGGATTGCTTCTTCTGCGCTTCCCGCTCTTTGTCGGTGCGGACAGTGTTGATCTCCTTCTTCTTCTGCTGGGCGGCGGCTCCGGCCTGCTGCGAATAATCCGCTTCGGCGGCGTCCAGCTCCTTCTTCCATTCGCCCCGCAGCTGGGTGACCTCTGCTTTGGCCCCCGCCTGCTGGCTGAGCTGTTTATTCCTGGCCTCCGTCTCCGCCTGCCGGATCTGCGCCTGGCTGTCCGCTTTGGAGCTCAGCACGCTGCTGTCAAATTTCGCCTGCTCCTTCTTGTATTCCGCCTGCTTGGCGCCCAGCTGCTTCTTCATCTCCGGGGCCAGGCTGCGGTTCAGACCGGCAGTCATCTCTGCGGGCAGCGCCAGGGCCGGCAGCTTCTTGGCTCCGGGCGCTTGCCCGCCCTTCAGCCCCGCCGCAGCTTTCACCACGGTGCCATCCGGTTCGGGATAGATGTCATTCTCGCCCCAAGGCTGCTGGATCTGGCCCAGCTCCGCCTGCTTGGCTGCACCCACCTCCCGGGAGGCCTCCTGGCCCATGCCGTCCATCTGCGCCGGATCGGCCTCGCCGGTCATGCTGATGCCCGGCGGCTGGGCGGCAGCGGAACGGATCTCGCTCATGATTGCCTCGGGATTGTCACCCGAACCGGAAGAGCGGATGGTCATTGTATCCAGGTGACCCGGATTCACTGCCCCGCCGGTGCGCTCACTCTTGAAGCCTTCCTTCACCGTGTGCTTCAAACCTGCCGGCTTCCTCCGGGCCTGCAGTACCTTTCCCTTCAGCCCGGTGGGAACGGGAACCGCAGGCAGCCCTTGCTTAGCCTTCTGGTTCTGCTTCGCGAACGCTCCGGCCGAGACATTCACCGCCTGGGCATAGGCGTCGCCCAGCTCCGTGGGCTGCACCCGGGTCAGCTGATCCAGAATCTGCCCCGGGTCTTCACCGCTGATCTTCACCGTCTTGCCCTTCGCCGGCTTCTCCTTCCCGCCGCCGGCCAAGGCGCCAAGCGCTGCTCCCAGCGAGGGCTCCTTGGCCGCCTTCTTCGGCGTACCGGCTCCCTTGCCCTCTGCAGCCGCCTTCCCTTGCCCCGCAGCGTCGCCCTTCCCGGACGCCTCTGACTTCCTGGCCTCTCTGGCAGGTGTAGCTTCAGTAGCTTGCTCTTCCTTCGCTTCGTCCTTCGCTTCTTCTTCAGTTGGAGCGGCCTCTGTAGTCTCTTCAGCTTTTTGGGCTGCTGCTGGCCCGTCCGCTGCTTGCCGGGCAACAGCAGGCTTCGCTGCCGCCTTCGGCTGGACAGCCGCCACGGTCTTCTTAACGGCGGCTCCCGGACCGGAAGAGGCCGCTTCACTTGAAGACTTAGCCTGTGTAACAGGCACAGGTGCGCTCACTGCCTTAACATCCGGCTCCTCCTTGCCCTGCATCTTGACTTCAGCCGGAGCGCTCGACCGCTCTGCATCCTCCTGCGCCGGCTCCGGTGAATCCGCTTTGGCTTCGGTCTTAGTATCAACAGGCCCACTCGGGCCTTGTCCGGCCGCTTGGGCCCCGGCTTCCGCCTGCTCTTTCTTCTTGCCCTCCTCCTTCAGACTGGCTAACAATTGAACAACAGCCCGGTTGCCCAGTGTGCGCTGGAGCGCCAGCTTGTCTTCACGGCTTAAGGAAGCCGGATTCTGGCGGATGCGCCGGATAATCTCTACCGGGTCCGGCGGCTTCACAGCGGCCGGACGAACGAACACCGGCGGGCTGCTGTAAGGCTTACGTCTGCCGGAGCTTTTTTCCTGTTCCTTATTCACGGTTGCTTGGGTCTGCAAATCGAGTCCCCCCTCTGTACAAAATCGATCCTATAGATAAAGTAAAATCCATAGCGATTTTTACATCCGGAGGTGCAAATAATTCTATTTTTGAATTTTTGTTAAATAATTGTACGACCGGTCACAGCATTCCGGTACGGCAAAAAAGCCACCCGAAGGCGGCTTATGATTAGGCTATGAACTGAACGGCTAACGATTCAGTGTCGCTTTTTGCCCGGAAGCCAGACGCAGTTCATTCGCCAGCCGGTGAAATTCCTTCCCGGATTCGGCATTGCCCGCAACCATATAGGCAGCTTGAAGAAAAGCGATCATCTTATCTGCATCCTCTTTCTTCAACATATAGTCCTTCCCCTCCCCGTTGGCATTGCCGGGCACAGGCGCAGCAGCCGACAATGTATTCCACCAGCCCGCCTCTCCGCTCGACAGGTTGAGATCCACATTGACTCCGTGGATGGGCTGGCCCAATCCCTTCGGGCCGTTATCATATTGATAAATGTGAATACCCTCCGCTTTCCGGCCTTTACTCCAGGCATAGGTCTGCCAGAAGCCGGTACAGGCCCTTGCAGCCATCGCGGCTTCAATAACGGCTATACCGCCATAGACTCCCGACTGGTAATTCCGGGCGGCTTCACCCGCCGCGCTGATATATTGAATTACAGTATCCATCTGTTTCGCAGATGCATCGAAATCTACCGCGAAGTAGATCCGGCTTCCTGCGGGCTGTCCAACCGATAATGCTGTCTGTGCAGCGATCGCCCCATCCGTCAGACCGGCGGTCCGTCCTCCCAGCGCCCGGCTGGCGGTTGTTTCATAGACTGAGACAATCTGCAGCCCGGCTGAGCTAATCGCTTCCGCCTCGGCCTGGGTTAACCTTTTCCAGCCGGACGGTACGAGGTAACGGCATACGAACTCGTAGCCATCCTCACGGAATTTCCTGGCCACTGCCCGCGTCAGCGGTGTTGCACAATCGAAACCTTTGGCCATTCCACCCTCTCCTTTCCCCTTAGATCATTCATCCGTATCCCGTTTCTTACCCTACCCTATTAAAATTTTCATCAGCAGTCCTGCTGCAGCAATACACATCCCCGCGCTGCTAATGATGGTCCCTACCAGCCAGCGCTGATTCTCTCCTTGCCTAAGCTTCAATCTGGACAGCTCATCACGCATCTCATCCATCCGCAAATGGGCGGATTTGCTGCTCTGCATCGCCTCCAGCGCAATATCCCTTGCACTGTTCATGATGTCGAGCTTGGTCTCTACACGGGTCAACCGTTGAAGGATTTCATTCATGTCGTCTGGCATATTGTACCCCCGGAATGAAGCTGGTTGATCTCTGGCTTGCTTTTGCCGGCTCCGGGCTGCAACTGTTCTTCCGGAAGCAGCCCGGGAGCGGCATAGGCTATACCTGCCTCGTTTACGGCTCCAGCCCCGCAATCAGATTGCCTGACGAGTAGACCGTAATTTTGCTCGTATCAGTGAACCCTGTTGCTAGAGCATTGAAGGAATAATCATTCGGCTGATAATAATTAGAGAAGTCTGACTTCCAGAACCGGCACTGGATTTCTACCGTTTCACCCGGCTTCAGGCTGCCTGCTCCACTGGTGAAACCAATTTCCAGGTAATAATCACTGCCGGTCTTGCCGGCCGTCTTCTGGAAGCTTCCGGTGACATACGGCTGAATGACCCTCATACCGGAGCCGGATACCTTGGCATAGTCCGTATAGAAGCTCTGGTATTTCTCCCCGTCAATGGTGTAGTAGTATCTCAGCTTGATGCCGGAGAGCTGCAGGGTGGTTTTACTGGTATTCTCAAAGCTGATTCGCGGAAAAATCGTATTGGTATTACTGCTTCTGCTGGCGTTATAAGATTGAACCTTGAACGTCTGAGTCACGGTTACATACTGCACGGCTGTGGTAACATTGCCGTTACTGTCGGTTGCGGTCCAGGTGACTGCGGTTTTGCCTAACGGGAAGCCGTCAGCCGGAGCATCGTTTTTCACTGTAACTCCGAAAATATCGCTGGCCTGCGCTTGGCCCAGATTCACAACCGTTTTCGCTCCTGTAGCGGGAACAGAAAGGTCGGCGGGCACCTTCAGCACCGGCTTGGTGGTATCGACCACTGTAATCTTTTGCACACCTGTGATTACGTTGCCGTTCTCATCCGTGGCTGTCCAGACGACTTCTGTTACGCCTAACGCGTATGCTTCGGGAGCATTACTCTTCACTGTCACCTTGAAAATATCCGTCGCTGTCGCTTCGCCGATCTCGACCGGAGTCTTCACCGCTGTCGCTTCCACCGTCTTGTCGGCGGGCACCTTCAGCACCGGCTTGGTGGTATCGACCACTGTAATCTTTTGCACACCTGTGATTACGTTGCCGTTCTCATCCGTGGCTGTCCAGACGACTTCTGTTACGCCTAACGCGTATGCTTCGGGAGCATTACTCTTCACTGTCACCTTGAAAATATCCGTCGCTGTCGCTTCGCCGATCTCGACCGGAGTCTTCACCGCTGTCGCTTCCACCGTCTTGTCGGCGGGCACCTTCAGCACCGGCTTGGTGGTATCGACCACTGTAATCTTCTGCACACCTGTGATTACGTTGCCGTTCTCATCCGTGGCTGTCCAGACGACTTCTGTTACGCCTAACGCGTAGGCTTCGGGAGCGTTGCTCTTCACGGTCACCTTGAAAATATCCGTCGCTGTCGCTTCGCCGATCTCGACCGGAGTCTTCACCGCTGTGGCTTCCACCGTCTTGTCGGCTGGCACCTTCAGCACCGGCTTGGTGGTATCGACCACTGTAATCTTCTGCACACCTGTGATTACGTTGCCGTTCTCATCCGTGGCCGTCCAGACGACTTCTGTTACGCCTAACGCGTAGGCTTCGGGGGCGTTATTCTTCACTGTGACCTTGAAAATATCCGTCGCTGTCGCTTCGCCAATCTCCACCGGAGTCTTCACCGCTGTGGCTTCCACCTTCTTGTCGGCTGGCAGCTTCAGTACCGGCTTCGTCGTATCCACGACTGTAATCTTTTGCACACCTGTGATTACGTTGCCGTTCTCATCCGTGGCTGTCCAGACGACTTCTGTTACGCCTAACGCGTAGGCTTCGGGAGCGTTGCTCTTCACTGTCACCTTGAAAATATCCGTCGCTGTCGCTTCGCCAATCTCGACCGGGGTCTTCACCGCTGTGGCTTCCACCGTCTTGTCGGCGGGCACCTTCAGCACCGGCTTGGTGGTATCGACTACTGTAATCTTCTGCACACCTGTGATCACATTGCCGTTCTCATCCGTGGCCGTCCAGACGACTTCAGTCACACCTAACGCGTAGGCTTCGGGAGCATTGCTCTTCACTGTCACCTTGAAAATGTCCGTCGCTGTCGCTTCGCCGATCTCGACCGGGGTCTTCACCGCTGTCGCTTCCACCGTCTTGTCGGCGGGCACCTTCAGCACCGGCTTGGTGGTATCGACCACTGTAATCTTTTGCACACCTGTGATTACGTTGCCGTTCTCATCCGTGGCTGTCCAGATTACTTCTGTTACGCCTAACGTGTAGGCTTCTGGGGCGTTATTCTTCACTGTGACCTTGAAAATATCCGTCGCTGTCGCTTCGCCAATCTCGACCGGAGTCTTCACCGCTGTCGCTTCCACTGTCTTGTCGGCTGGCACCTTCAGTACCGGCTTCGTCGTATCCACGACTGTAATCTTTTGCACACCTGTGATTACGTTGCCGTTCTCATCGGTAGCCGTCCAGATTACTTCTGTTACGCCCAGTGAATAGGCTTCAGGAGCATTGCTCTTCACTGTCACCTTGAAAATATCCGTCGCTGTCGCTTCGCCAATCTCGACCGGAGTCTTCACCGCTGTCGCTTCCACCAGCTTGTCGGCTGGCAGCTTCAGTACCGGCTTCGTTGTGTCCACAATGGTCACTGTCACCACGCCAACCACAGCGTTACCGCTGCTGTCTGTGGCAGTCCAGGTCACTTTAGTTACACCCAGCGGGAAATTCGCAGTAATACTGTCCTCTGAAACGGCCAGATTCTGCTCTTCCTCCCAGCCCGGAGCATCTGTCGTCAGTGTAACAGGGAAGAGGTCCAGCACTCCCGGCACTTCCAGTTCTACAGGCGTTGCCAGAGCCGTTGCTTCCCGGGTTACCTGCAGAGATCCTTTGAACTTGAGCACTGGCTGTGTGGTATCCTTCACTGTAATCCGCTGTACCCCGGTAATTTCGTTTCCATTCGCATCCTTAGCCTTCCAGGTGACTGTCGTTGTTCCGAGCGGATAATCGGCCGGAGCATCCGATGTAAGGGTCACTGGGAAAATATCCTCTGCCACAGCCTGCCCGATTTCAACCGGAGTCTGTACCGCTGTAGCTTCCACTGTCAGATCCTTCGGCACTGTCAGCACCGGCTTGGTGGTATCCACGACCGTAATCTTTTGCACACCAGTACTTACATTGCCGTTCTCGTCAGTGGCGGTCCAAGTCACTTCCGTCACGCCCAGCGGATAAGCTTCCAGGGCATTACTCTTCACTGTCACCTTGAAAATATCCGTGGCTGTCGCCAGCCCAATCTCCACTGGAGTGTTCACCGCTGTCGCTTCCACCGTCTTATCGGCGGGCAGCTTCAGCACCGGCTTGGTGGTATCCATCACTGTAATCTTTTGCACACCAGTACTTACGTTGCCGTTCTCGTCAGTAGCGGTCCAAGTCACTTCTGTTACGCCCAGCGGATAAGCCTCCAAGGCATTACTCTTCACTGTCACCTTGAAAATATCCGTGGCTGTCGCTTCGCCAATCTCCACCGGAGTCTTCACTGCCGTCGCTTCCACCGTCTTATCGGCGGGCAGCTTCAGCACCGGCTTGGTGGTATCCACGACCGTAATCTTTTGCACACCAGTACTTACATTGCCGTTCTCGTCAGTGGCGGTCCAAGTCACTTCCGTTACGCCCAGCGGATAAGCCTCCAAGGCATTACTCTTCACTGTTACCTTGAAAATATCCGTGGCTGTCGCTTCGCCAATCTCCACCGGAGTCTTCACTGCCGTCGCTTCCACCGTCTTGTCGGCGGGCAGCTTCAGCACCGGCTTGGTTGTATCCACCACCGTAATCTTTTGCACACCAGTACTTACATTGCCGTTCTCGTCAGTGGCGGTCCAAGTCACTTCCGTTACGCCCAGCGGATAAGCCTCCAAGGCATTACTCTTCACTGTTACCTTGAAAATATCCGTGGCTGTCGCTTCGCCAATCTCCACCGGAGTCTTCACTGCCGTCGCTTCCACCGTCTTATCGGCGGGCAGCTTCAGCACCGGCTTGGTGGTATCCACGACCTTAACCTTCTGCACCTTCGTGGACACATTGCCGTTCACATCCTTCGCTGTCCAGGTCACCTCTGTGACGCCAACAGGGAAGGAGGCCGGAGCATCACTGGTCACTGCGGCAAGCGCAAAAATATCCGTAACCGCCGGAGCCGGCAGCTCTACCTGCGTCAACTGTCCAGTCGCTTCCGCAACATAATCGGGAAGATCCGCTATGGCCGGAGCAGTTGTGTCAGTCACTGTAATCGTCTGTGTTCCCGTGCTGGTGTTGCCGTTCGCATCGGTTGCCTTCCAGGTAACAATCGTCTTGCCGAGCGGATAGCCGGCCGGAGCATTGCTGGTCACCGTGACCGGGAACAGATCGGTAGCCGTAGCCTGGCCAATCTGAACCGGTGTGTTCACCCCGGTAGCCTCAACGCTGATATCCTTCGGAACCGTCAGGATCGGCAGCGTGGTGTCTGCTACCGTCACCTTTTGCTTGCCTGTAGTGACCAGGCCGTTCGCATCCTTCGCCGTCCAGGTCACCTCTGTGACACCGACCGGATAATCCTCAGGCGCATTACTGGTTACAGTAACCGGGAAAATATCCGTGGCTGTAGCCTCTCCCGTCACAACCGGAGTCCGGATAGCCGTTGCCTCAAGCTTGACATCTGCCGGGAGCTGAAGTACAGGCGCGGTAGTATCCGTAACCGTCACCTTCTGCGTCCCAATGGCCACATTCCCGCTCAGGTCCGTTGCCATCCAGGTCACCTTCGTTGTACCCACCGGGAAGTCCTCAGGCGCGTCATTCACCAGAGTGGTTTTGAACAGGTCGAATACTGCAGGCTTGCCCAGATCGACCTTGGATCGGACCGCTGTCGCCTCCACCGTAACATCCTCCGGCACCGTCAGGACCGGCTTCGTGGTATCCACAATCTTAATCTGCTGGGTTCCGGTGGTGGCATTACCATGCTCATCCGTCACCGTCCAAGTTACCTTGGTCAGGCCAAGCGGATAATCCGCCGGGGCATCATTCTTAACCGTAACCGGGAAGATTTCCGTTACCACCGGCTCGCCGATGTCCACCTTGGTCCGCTCTGCGGACGCTTCCACCGTCTTGTCGCCCGGCAGTGTGACCAGCGGCTTGGTGGTATCTATAATTTTGACCGTCTGCGTCTTCTTCGTGCTGTTGCCGTTCTCATCCGTAGCTGTCCAGGTAACCACGGTAGTCCCGAAGCTATAGCTGTCCGGGGCATTATTAGTAATGGTCACCTTGAAAATATCCGCAGCCGACGCCTCTCCCAGCTCCACCGGCGTCTTTATGCCAGTCGCTTCGGCCGTAATATCTGCCGGAACGGTTAACACCGGAGCCGTCTTGTCAGTAACCGTGATCCGCTGAATAGCCTCCGAGACATTGCCATGCTCGTCTGTCGCTGTCCAGGTCACCTTGGTAGTTCCTACCGGATAATCGGCCGGAGCATCCTTGGTTAAGAGTACATCGAACAGATCGGTTGCTTCGGCTTGCCCGATGTCCACCTTCGTCCGTCTTGCCGTGGCTTCCACCGTGATATCCGCCGGAATGGTCAGTACAGGCTTGGTCGTATCGGTAATTGTGATGATCTGATCTGCCGTAGAGACGTTGCCGTTCTCATCCTTGGCCGTCCAGCTCACCTTGGTCACGCCTACCGGATAGTTCTCAGGCGCATTATTCGTAATATTCACCTTGAAAATATCTGTCGCCGTTGCCTTCCCTGTATCCACAGCTGTTCTCCGGCCTACCGCTTCTTTCGTAATGTTGGCCGGAACCGTCAGCACCGGCTTGGTTCTGTCTACTACAGTAACCTTCTGTGTAGCGGTAACCACATTGCTGTTGGCATCCGTTGCCGTCCAGGTGACGGTGGTCGGGCCAATGGGGAATTCCTTCGGCGCATCGTTCACTACAATGACCGGGAAGATGTCGGTCGCCGATGCTCCCGTGACTACCAGAGGCGTCTTCACCGCTGTAGCCTCCACTACAATATCTCCCTGTACCGTAAGTACCGGCTTCGTGGTATCCTTCACGGTGATCCGCTGCACCTTGGAGGAGGTAAGCCCTACCGGGTCGACCGCAGTCCACTTCACGGTTGTTGTACCGATTGGATAATCCGCCGGGGCGTCGTTCGTCAGGGTTACATCCGGGATGGAAATATCCTGGACCGTGGCCTGGCCAATATCGGCAGGCGTACGTACCGCTTTGGCTTCCATTGTGATGTCTGCCGGAACCGTGATCACCGGAACCGTCTTGTCAATCTTCACTTCCGTCTTCTGGGCAGGCGTCAGATTGCCCGCATGGTCAACCGCCCAGAATTCAATAGGGGTAATCCCCTCGGCTGTTACCGTGAACGATACCGGGCTCCCTGCCGCAATCTGTTCCTCTCCGTCAGCGCCCAGTCTGTAGTGAATGTCCTTCACCCCGGAATGAGCATCTGAAGCAGTGAGCGAGACGGTGACATCCGTACTGTTCCAGCCCTTGTCATTGGCTTCCGGGCTGAGGATACTGGAGATGAGCGGACCGCTCTTGTCAATCTGCACCACTGCAGTCCGTGGGGCCTCCGCATTCCCTGTATGGTCAACCGCCCAATAGCTGACGGTAGTCACCCCTTCCTCCTCCAGCTCCAGCGCAGCGCTAGAGCCGGCAGTCCGCACGGCCTCCTGCTCACCCAGCTTGTAATAGACGGCCTCCACCCCGGAATATTGATCCGCCGCAGTGAACTGCAGGGCTGCTTTTCCCTGGCCCCAGGCCCCGGAATCGGCCCCCGTTACTGTGACTTCTGTAACCGGAGCGCTTTTATCAATGTTAATAGGGCCAAAGGTGGCTATGGAATAATGGTTCTTGTCCTCATCACTGGTGGCTGCACTGTCCACGGCCTTGCCGGTTGCGGTCTGGCCCGCACCCTCCGCCGTGAATTTCTGATCCGGTGTCAGTGATTTGATCGCCGACAAGGTATCCTCTGCCGTGTAATGGACGGTCACCGAATGGCTGGTCCAGGTCCCGGCAATATAAGGCGTACCTGCATCCGTCGTGGCTGTAGCTCTGATCGAAGGCGGCGTGGTATCGACCAGATTGGAGCCAACCGACCCGATCTCCACTTTGAAGCTTACAGGCGTAAGTCCCGGCACGGTGGCCCGTACCTCCATCGTCTTGATAACCCCGGTGCTTTTGGAGTAGACCTGATAGCCTTCCCCGATATAACCGGTATAGTTGTTAGCCGCAGTGGCATATCCGTTCTCATCCGTGAACACTGTAATAGCAGTGCTGTTCAGCCCGCGCATAACCGCTGTAATGGTACTGTCCTCCGAGACGGTGAACGTGACCGGAACTCCGGCCAGCGGATTCCCCGCCGGGTCTTTGACCGCAACGACCTGCGGAAGCATGAAGCCGCGTCCGCCCGGAATGACACCCGAGGCCTGCGCCAACCGCATCTGCTGAAGCAGCGGCGATACCGCGTTCATCGTTCCCTCTACATTGACCGCAGCCAGCAGGTTCAGCTGGTATGCTCCACGGTGTATAATCACCCCCAGCGTCGGGTCCAGCTCATACACCGATTGATAGACGGACTGGTAGACTGAATTTTTGACCGAAGGTGCGGTCAGCTGCTCCGGTGCGGGAGGCTCTGTCCCGTATACCGCTGCATAGGCTGTCCCTGCCTCCTGGTGCGGTGCCCCGTCCGGGGGCCACTTCTCCGAACCGAACACGGCGCCGGGCGCCAGCATCAGGATCAGAAGGGCGAGACACAGCCATCTGCCGATTACACCTAACCTTCCTTGCTGCACATGCTTCCGTTTGCGTTTTGAATGTTTCATCATGCATCCCCTAACTTTTGTAATAGTGAGCTTTACCTGCTCTGACGAAGCTTTATCCTCCTTTACTAATCAAAGGGAACTCGGGACCCGTTTTTACAACTGCTTGTTGCGGTTCACATAAACTTCGATTTTGGCCTCAATCCATGCCTCCAGATCACCGGTGACCAGCTTCAGCTCCTTCTTGGCCGCTTCCCCCAGGAGAATCAGCGCCTTCTCTTTGGCCATACGGAAGGACTTCTCCATCGCCTCTGCATTGAAATCGCCCTGCTGCTTAAGCGTCTCCACGAAGGTCTGATTCACGGCAATCACTGCGGATTCAACCGCATCAGCCGCCTGGTTCAACAGATGGTTCACCGACTCGTTCCCGATCCGCTGCTCCAGCCCGGCAATCTCCCGTTTCAGATACGTAATCAATGACTTCGCCAGCAAGCCCAGCAGCGGAATGACCAGCACGGTTAGAATCGTATTGACCATCTCCGCTGTACTGTAATCCTTCATCACCATCGCCTCCAGAATGAGAATTCGACAATCTATTCCTACACTTTCTCGTAGTAAATGGTAATTAGGAGATTATTCTTACAACTTTCGCTAGAAAAATAGTAATCATGTAAATTTATGTTTTTGTCAGTTGTGGAATCTATGGAATATTTTACTTGTTATACAAGGGGAAGCGGGAGGTATGTCCGGCCTGGGGGAACAGGCGCCGCTGAACCTGTCTGATCCAGTACAACTGAACATGGGGAGGAATATAGTTATGGTTACCTGTGACGATGAACTCGTCGAGACCTGCAGAACATTGTTGAAGCGCTCCGCATGGAGAATCCAGTACAAGACTCGCATTCAGCTGATACGCGAGAGCAAGCCGCTCTACGACAATCAAGTCTATGACAACAGCTTTGAGAGCATGGTGGTCTCGGATCTGTTCGTCGATGAGCTTCTGAATACGATTCCATGGGACAAGTGCAGGTATATCATCAAGCGGACAGTGATTGAAGGGATGCCGGAGCATGAGGTGGCGGCCGAGCTGCAGATGACTCAACAGGGGGTTAGCAAATGGAAACGCAAGGGACTGGAAGTTCTGAAGCAAGTTCTTGCCCATTCGTCGAGACTGTGAAAAAAGCACAAAACGGAGATAAAGCCTCCATGGAGGATATCCTTAGCCTGTTCTCGGTTGACATCGAATATTTATCCAGGTTCATCATGATGCCGCGGGAAGAAGCGATCCAGACCCTGAAAATAGAACTCATGAATATAGTCTTTCAGGAATTGTAAAATCAAAATCAGCAGTTGTAGCCGCACCGTACATATTTCATAGATTCATTACACCAAGCAGAAACGGCTTTGCCGTCCTTTTTAAGGACGGTATCGTTTCAGCGAGAAATATAAGGATAAGTTATCGTGTGCAACACATAAATTCTTATATTTGCAAAAAGGGAATGCCCGGACCCGCCGGTTGCATTCCCTTACACTTCCTATACTAAGCTCAAGCCTTGAACAGAATCACAATCTCTGTGAGCAGAATCAGCCCGGCCGCTGACACGCCTAGTGAATTAATAACAGTGAGGGCATCAGGATAATTCTCCTTGCGGAACTGGGAGCAGAGCGAGACCGTCCATAACACGCTGAAAAAAAGCCCAGTCGCCCCGCAGCCCCGCTCATTCAGCACCTGCCTCCGCCTCCGGAAGTACCTGCCCAGCCCGGCACAGGTAAGCACCATATAAAGGATAAGCTCAGCGGATGAAATCACGATCACCTCACCTGCAGACAACAAATGCATCATTGCATACTGAAGACTGAAACCGATAAATACCAGCATGTTAAAGGAAACCTTCGGGACACTCAAGCCGTCTTCCTCCCTTTACCTTGTAATGAACGCCATCAATAGATAACGCTTACATTATAAAGGGAATTCCTGACATGTTCTGTGATATATGACGCTCTACAGGGCGTCCAGGAAATGAATGACGGCTTGCGTCCGCCGGTCACCGTTCTTCTCCAGCAGTACCAGGAATTCATCCAGCTGAGTCAGCAGTCGGCTGCCTTCAATTCTCTCGGGGCCAGCCTCAGACAAGGTATTCTCGTAAGCGATTGCCGCCTGCTCCAGCATGACCTGTGTCTTCTTGTCGAACAACGGGGTCTTGGCCGTTCCGTTGAACACAATCCGCTTGGCCCGATCCAGCGCTTCTGTCATCGCTGCAGCGCGGTTAGAGCTCTTATATGTCTCCACAAAATCCTCATATTGCACAGCCCGCTCTATGACTTCATACCAGTCCGCCTGCAATCTTCCGCCAGCCACCATCGGCTGCTCCGACTCTGCGGCCATCAGATCGATATAGGACTGCAAGTCCTTGCTGACATATGGCTTGAAGACTTTGAAGCTTTTATAGGGAATAGCGGGTACAAAGTCTTCGTCCTGTACCAGCTTGTAGCCCATCCCTTCCAGGTCCTGCAATACGATACGCACCTCAGCCTGTCTCACCTTGGAGCGCGCCAGCGCCATAGGCATCCCCGGAGTATATATACTCTTGATATTCAGTTGAACGACAGGCGCACTCAGACGTTTGGTTGCCGTAGGCAGGTAAGCCTTCAGCGCATTCTCCAGATGCAATACCGCCAGATTGGCCTCCTGCTGCGTCATCTGACTAATCCGGTTGACCAGCGTAGCTTGAGCCAGGCCAAGGGAGGACGGCTTCTGCAATCTCTGTTCAAATAAGCTGAAGGCCGGTGTAGGCTTCACTGCCGCTGCCCCGATCTTCTGCGGGAAGGCGCTAAGAACAGTAACTCCGGTGCTTGTCAATACCAGTGCAGAGGCAAGTGCGGCTGCCAGGCTTTTTGTCCATCTGGTTGACCTCATAGGCACACCCCTTTCAATGTTTGTAAGCAGCTTATATTTTACCATACATTAACAACCTACTTATTGCAAAAAAGCCCTGCATCTCTGCAAGGCGAGCTTTATTACTGTCTTTTTTCATCTATCAGTATTCTAGAAATTTTTTCAATTGCTTCTGGTACCTTAGAATCTGTTCACTATTAGCAAATTCTCTAAACGACTCAAAAAGAGCTAACAATTTTTTTATTGATATGTTATCTCCAAGAACTACACTTGACGCTAGAGCTTCCAGGTTCTTATCAATCGCATCTTTATAATCTTCCTGATAATATTTATATAGTGAAAACAGGCACAAATATCTCATTAAATATCTTGCTGTTATTTTATTATCCGGATAAGTCTCAATAGCGTTCAACTCGTCAGACAAATCTGTTAGAATCCACTCTATGGATAAACTCTTTTTAATAGCACACTCAAAGATTGTGACCATTCCGGCAATAATCTCTCTCGGATATTGCTTTAAATACTGAACATATTCTTTGAGCACCTCCTCTTTGCCTTCCATCAAGTCAATGGTATATGTATTTCCTAGAGCAAATATACTAAAATCTTGTATAATAAACTTGTCATTTTCCTCTACACCTTTGACCCATGAAAGATCTTTATATTTCAGGATGCAATCTCTTGATTCTGAATATCTTTTTAATTTCTCATAAGCAACCCCCTTGCATAGCTGTGAATAACCAAGGTAGTAGATTAAGGGCCTGTCGTGAGGCGATTGGCGGGAGGACTGGCTAAGCTGATAGTAGTACAAAAAACTAGACGCTTCGTAGAGCCTGTCGGCAACTCCAATCATATTATGCCAATCTTCGTTCGCAAAGGTTAGTCTCAACATGTTTGTAAGTGAATCAAGGTTATCTATGTTATCTAGTTTCAACTCTCCCACTCTAGCCCCTCCTTATTCGCCACATAAATACATATTATACCATAAATATACATAATTCAATCAAAAACAATTTTTCATGAACAGGAGAGAACACAATGAATCTATCTGAATCCTTATATACCAAACGACTACATTTCCGCCTGCTCAATCTGGAGGATACCGATGCTGTCTACAAGCAATTCTCGGACCCGGACATGTGCAGATATTTCAGTGAGCCGCCATGCGATTATAACGAAGCTGTCGAAATCATTGAGCACTATGCCCAGCCTGAAGGCAAAGGCCACCACCGCTACGGGATGTTTGACCGGGAGACCGGTGCCTTCATCGGCACCTGCGGCTATCATTACTGGGACCCGGAGCGGAAGCAGGTGGAGATCGGCTATGACATCTGGAAGGACTATTGGGGACAGGGCTATATATCGGAGGCCTTGCCTGTTCTACTTAATACGTGCTTCACACATCTTAATGCGGAATGTATCTATATCCTGACCCATCCGCAGAATGCTGCCTCGAAGGCAACCGTGCGCAAGTTCGGCTTTGAACAGTGTGCGCCGTGCAGAGCCGTAGAGGGCGAGCCTCAGGTATGTATGAAGCTAATGCGCGGACACTGATCCTCAGCCAAAAGTTGAATCAGGGACACCAGGGGTGGCCTCCGCCATTCAGCTTATCCAGATAATCTGTCATTTGATAAGACATATACAGCCGCAGCACTTGATCAATCTGGCTCAGATCCACCTGAACCAGCTCGTCGATCTGGCGTAACCGGTAGCGCAGGGTGTTGCGGTGGACAAATAGTTCATCGGCCGTTTTTTGCAGCTGCTGGTTGTTCTTCAAGTAACAATAGAGGGTATGGTACAGGTCGGCATGGTGCTGCTCATCGAATTCACGCAGGACGGTAAGCGCCGGATGGCTGATCTCCCGGGAATCCTGCCGCGCATACGGGGATAAAAGATCATAGAGCTGCACATCAGCATACAGCACGCGCGGCTCCGCAGGCCGGACAATCCGCCCAATCTCCAGCGCCTTAAGCGCCTGCAGATAATATTTGCGGCAGTCCGTAAGGTCGGTGAATTCCCGGCTGATCCCCAGGCGGATCTGATGGGCCACCAGAAACTCCCGCAGCTTCGGATTCCTCTCTCTTGGACTGACCGCAGCAGAGCTGTCTTCGCAGACCCCTACCATATGCTCATGGTAAAAGATCAGCCGCTCCTTCCCGAAATACAGGTGCAGCTGATCCCTCAGATACCCGTTATATTTGCTTGCAGCCTCATACCCCGCCAGATCCAGCACCATCACGGATAGCCTGCCCTTGGGCAGACGCACACCGCTCCGCTGGCTCTCCTGAATTAACGCCAGTCCGTTCGCCTCCCCCTCCAGCAACCGATAGATTAACTCTTCATATTCAGCCTGGCTGGAATTCCGGTAAAAGCTGTTCTTCGCCAGCTCCGCCGCCACCAGCTCTGCCGTAAAACCCGCCAGCTCATGATCCCTCTGCCGGATCGGGCGGGTATCGCCCAGCACAATCACATTGCCGACAGGCTTACTGCCAATCCTGATCTTGGCGACCAGCTTGGTCACCTCGCTGCCGCTGCATTCCACTTCGTAAGCCTCCTGCGACGCTATGCCGGTCTGCACACTGGTCAACTGGTGGACAGCGGCTATGAAATCATAGGAGCAATAGCCCTGTTGCAGATTGTCATTCCATATGGGGTCGGTAACCCTGCTGCAATCAGAGGAGGCCAGAATTCTGTAGCTTACATCGATAATAATTACCGGATTGCAGAGCAGCTCCGCCGCAGCCGAGAGTATGGCCTCCAGACCTTTGCCGGCGACACAGGCCTCCAGCATTCTGCCCTTGGCCTGCTCCCGTTCAGCCTCTTCCAGGAACAGCGCCCGGGTCTGATTATAGAGCTCGAAAACATCCTCCGCCGCCCCGAATTCCAGCCGGTTCTGCCCGCTGTGCATCCCCTGACCCAGCTGGCTGGCAGGCTCCGCACCATCATTGATCAGCATCAGGCTGGCTTGCTCCAACCCTTCCGCGTGCTCCGGCAATCCGGACCGGTAGCCCACATAGATAAATTCAGGCGCGAAATAAGCCAGGCTCTTCGTAATCAGCATCGTATCCGCATAATCTGCTCTTAACGTTTTGTTCCACTGGATATGTACAGCCTGCTTGGCAAAATATCTGCTAATCTGTTCAAAGCTAACACTCATCGCTCTCACCCACTGCTTATTATAGTGCGCCGCGCACAATTTTCCCATTTATTTTTATATTTTCCATATATATAAACCCCGGAATGGTAATGTTACATTATTCGTGACCCTATATCACAGGAGGCGCTTGCGATGAGCAGCTTTGTGAAAGATGTGAACGAGATTGCCAAAAGAATCAATACACCAACGACCTTCTATAATGCCGAGACATTAACCGTCTATTGGGAGACCTCTCCCGAAGTGATCCGCAGGATTCTGCCCGCCCCGCTTACGCCGGGTCCAAGACCGCTGGTGCACGCTTTTGTAGCCGATTATCCCCGCACCAGCTTCTGTGAGCCTTACCGGGAAGCGGCGGTCTTCATCCTGGCAGCCTACAACGGACAGCCCGGGACCTACTGCCTGTCCATGCCGATCAGCGATGACATCGCTATGGGGCTGGGGCGGGAGATTTACGGCTTCCCCAAGAAAATGGCTGACATCCGTCTGCGCAAGGAAGATCAGCATGTGGCAGGCAGCGTCTCCCGGCGGGGCACCGAATTCTTCCGCGTTGAAGCCGCGCTTAACGGTACAATGAACACCACGGATGCAGAGAGCCTCATCTCCGCACATTACGGCGCCGGCCTGCCTGTCTTCAACATGAAATACTCCAAATCCCCGGATGGCCGCGGATTCGACATGGGACCGCTGCTGATCCGGCAGACCGCTTCAATGGATATTAGTGTACGCAAGGCGGCACAAGTGGAGATTCACCTGAATGACTCTCCGCATGATCCCTGGGCTGAGCTGGAGGTGGTTCGTATGCTGGGCGGCATCTACACCGTCAGCAATACTGTATTGGAGCGCGGCGAGGTGCTGGCTGAAGTAGATCCGGCACAGTTTCTTCCCTATTCGAACTTGCGCTGGGACTGGTGGGTCTAGAGGAGGGATGAATGATGAGAAATCCTTTTGATTTAAGCGGAAAAGTGGCGGTAGTCACAGGGGCGGCCGGGGGAATCGGTGTGGAAATCTCGCGGGCGCTGGCTGGAGCAGGGGCCGACGTTGCCTTGCTGGATCTGCAATTGGACAAGCTGGAGCTGTCCAGGCAGCAGATTGAGGCCCAGGGCCGCCGCGCGCTTCCGCTCCACTGTGATGTAACCAGCGGCACAGCGATAGAGTCGGCGGCAGCAAGCATTCTGGAGCATTTCGGACGGCTGGACATCCTGGTGAACAATGCCGGAGTCGCTTCCGCAGGCTCTATCGAGGAATTGGATGAAGCCGAATGGGACCGGGTGATGGATACCAATGTGAAAAGCGTTTATCTCATGTCCAAGGCTGTGATCCCGGCCATGAAGGAACAACGCCAGGGCCGCATTATTAACCTTGCTTCGATCTGCGGGGTGAACGGTACGAAGCTGGCCCCTGTTCACGCCTATAATGCCTCCAAAGGTGCTGTCGTGAATCTGACCCGCGGAATGTGCGCCACCCTGGCTCCTTATGGAATTACGGTGAATGCGATTGGACCGAGCCTGTTCCCCAGCGGAATGACGCGTGCACTCTATCAGGAGCAATTCCTGGAGCAGTACAATACCTTATGCCCCATGGGCCGCCCCGGCAATCCCGATGAGCTAAACGGTGCTGTCCTCTATTTCGCATCCGATGCTTCCAGCTACACAACAGGCCAGACGCTGTATGTGGACGGGGGCTGGACAGCAGTCTGATCCTTTGACCAAGGAGCTGTCTTAACCGGCCATGAAACGGCGGTAAGACAGCTCCCTCTTTTGCCGGAACAGACTATTCACTTCAGAATAAATCCAGCAGCCCAGCCAGCCGATCGATAACATAGTCATACCGGCTGACTTCACCGAATCCGTACCCGGCATACACAAAGGGAATCCCGGCGAACTCTGAAGCCTTCCTGTCCCCCTCCGTATCGCCCACGTAGACAGGAGCGGTTAAGTGATTGCGGTCCATGACCAGCCGGATGTTCTCGCCCTTGGACAGCCCGGTGCTTCCCGGATGCTCATAGTCCGTGAAATACTTCTGCAGCTGATGATATTCATAGAACGCTTCAATATACCCCGACTGGCAGTTGCTTACGATGAACAGCTTATATTTTGCCGCTAATGCCTGAAGCACCTCCTCCGCCTGCGGGTATAACCTTCCGCCTTGCTGCCCCAGAACGTGACACTCCATCTCACAGCATTCACTCATGATGCGCTCCCGGATCGCCTCGCCGGTGTCAGGGAACAGCTTCCGGCCAACCTCCGGCACCGGCAGCCCCATAATCCCCTGTAAATCCTGTATCGTTATTTCATTAGCAGCTCCGTTATAGCTGTTAATCACTTGATTCCATCCGCCCACTACAGTCTCCGTCGGGTCCCATATCGTGCCATCCAGATCAAAAATGATACTGTCCATTTCCATTCTCCTCACATTCAGATCATAGTTGTTGTCCTTGCGGGCCAGCCCAGATCAGGTGAACCATATTCAGCGAAAAGCTCTCTGTTCTGCGTATCTGCATCCCGGACTCCCGCACCAGTCCGATGATATCCCGGGTATGATGGCATCCGTAGATGCGGTATAGCAGCGGATTCAGCGCCCGTTGCAGCGTGGTCACCAGGAAGCTGGAACCGAGGCCATGCTCCATAAGCAGGATGGTGCCGTCCGGCTTACACCAGCGATTCATTTGGACCAGCATGCCTAACGGGTCCTTATAGCTGCATAGAGATAATGTCGAGACAATGGTATCGAACGATTGTGCGGGAAAGCTCATGTCTTCAATATCAGAACAGATAAAATCCGCATCCAGGCAGTGCCGGTGTGCCGCCTTCTCTGCACGCTCAATCATAGCACTGCTGAAATCAGCCGCTGTAATCCGGACGCCCTGCGGATAGAACGGGAAGTTAGCCCCGGCCCCCACGGCAAGCTCGAGCACATCACCCTGCGCAGAACCGATCAGCTTCTGGCGCCAGCGCCGCTGCTTCGGATCTTCCCTTCTTCGGTCATAGTCTGCAGCCTGCCGGTCAAAAATCCGGATCAGCTTCTCGGTATCCATCCCCGCAGATCACTCCTGTTCTTAATAAAGCCGCTTCGCGTAGCTCTCCTCTATCCCCCGCCGCACTACTTCCTCCGTGAACTCTGCTGTATTCACATGGGCGGCGATAATGGCCGGCACAGAAGGAAGCGCCGTTTCCTCAGGCCAAGTGTTACTGTTCCACACCTGCGAGCGTTTGAAGGCCTTGGCGCAATGCATATAGCACTCCTCCACCTTCACCCCAATGCCGAGCAGAGGCCGCTTATCTCTTGCTACCATCTGATCCAGAATTGACTCATCCTTGATGACATAGGCCTGCCCGTTAATCCGCAGCGTCTCTTCAAGTCCCGGAATGATGAAAATCAGTCCGATATTCGGATTAACCAATATATTGCGCAAGGAGTCCAGTCTGCGGTTGCCCGGCCGCTCCGGGATCACCAAATGCCCGTCATCCAGCACCAGCACCGAACCGGGAGCATCCCCGCGCGGCGAGACATCGCAGGAGCCGTGTTCATCGGCTGTGGACAGAAACAACAATGGGGACATCGCTATGTAAGCGCGGCAATGATGATCCAGATGATGGATCGCTTTGCGCTTCACCACTTCGTTTGGATACCCGAGCAGGGCTCTAAGCTCATCTTCGGACGTAAGAATATCTTGAAAAGGCTGATTCATGCTAATGCCATACCTCCATTCGTTCATCCAGGGTGGATGTATGCAGCTCCAGCTGGATGCCATCCGGGTCCAGGAAGTTCACTGACCAGCCGGTGCCCCGCTGAACGGGACCTCTGACGATCTGTACATGATGATTGTTTAAAATATCTACCGCTTCTTTGAAATCATCCGCTGCAATATAAAAAGCGACATGATCCATCCCGGCGAGTCCGCCCGGCTGTTCCCCGGCCTCTGTGCGCTCCACCAGGCAAACCCAGGCGCTGCCCCACTCCAGATAAGCATCCGTTCGGCCCCGGTGTCTGAGGCTCATGCCCAGAATGCCCTGGTAGAATTCCAGAGAGGCCTGTAGATCCCGTACGAGAAGTGTAATGTGACTGAATCCGGTGACTTTCATATCCGAAGCTCCTCCTTTGGCCTGCTTGTTTACTATAGATCACATCATCTGGCAAAACCTCTATGGACTACTGCAATCTGATGCTGGTCCGCCCATTGCTGAAGTGCGTCAATCCCTTCATCCTCCTGACCGGTGAAGCAGAAGCAATGTTTATGCTGCACCAAAAGACTGCTCTTGAGCTTAATGGCAATGACAGGCTTAAAATAGCCTTTGATGTAAATTCTCTTCACCCTGGAGGCTTCTATCTCAGTATTCTTGATCTGCAGAACCTCCGGCCTAATCTCCACCGCAAACACCCTGCCTGCGGTCAGCAGCCGAATCGTCATAATTCCTGTATTGAATACTGCAATTCCAGTGACAAGACACACCATGATTACTTCGACAGTTGTTGTCTGGTTGAACGACACCATGTAATTGATCCAGAAAATCATCAGAAGAATGGTGCTGATTGCAGTCCATCGTTCGGCAGGCCGTTTGCCTGTGAATCCGGTTCTGATGTCCATCCGCCACCTCCACTCCAATCCTATCGCAGAACACCAGCTTCTTCTATCATACAGGGAAATGATGGAATGAGGAAGGGAAGGCAGATATTCAGCCCTCTATGGGTTTTACTATCTCATGTGTCTCAATAATTTGCATATCTTAATTTTTGACTAACAGGAGGGTAAAAGATATGATAAGGTGCATAAGCGCGGCTACCAATCTGGAGGGATAACGATGGATGTGTTTGCAGAGTATTTAGCGAAGATTGATAATCCGGTCCACCGTACAACAGTCGAAGAGGTCCTGGCCTGGGTGCTTCAGGAATTTCCGCAGCTAGAGCCGAGAATCGCCTGGAACCAGCCGATGTTCACCGATCACGGAACATATATTATCGGCTTCAGTGTAGCCAAAGGGCATATGGCCGTGGCCCCGGAGAAAGCCGGGATGGATCACTTCGCGGAGGTCCTGAAGCAAGGCGGAGTAGATCACACCAAGCTGCTGATCCGTATGAAATGGACGAGTCCGGTGGACTACGACCTGCTGAGACAGCTGATCGAATACAATATCACGGATAAAGCGGACTGCACTACCTTCTGGCGGGCATAAATTCAAAAGGACATGCCCCTTAGCATGTCCTCTAATTGATCTACCAGATCACACCGCTGCCGATCTTCCGGTGATCCGATACATAGGCTCTGAACCTGTCCTCCTGCGCGGCATCCTGGAACGATTGCTTGGCAATGAACCAGTAATTCTGTTGCCCCTGGAACAGCAGGTAGTAGCTTTTGTTCTCCCATACCCGGGTAAAGCTCCCCCAGCCCACCGGCTGAATCTGCTCACGATCAAAGCGAATCCCCTCTGCATCGAACCGGTATTCATAGTCCTTGTTATACCTGGTGTCCGACCCCAGAATTCTTGGCAGCAGCAAGGTCCGCATGACCAACGACATCAGCGTGGTGAGGACAAGCGTAATCGCAATTCCAAGCAGAATTAACGAATCATTCCTCATGTACAGAACCATACACACTGCTATAAATACAACCTGAACCGCAATCGTAAGGATCGATTTCCATGAGTGGAAATACAGGGCCCGCGCCACCTTGGGAATATGCCGTCCGTAATGAAAGCTGATTGTCTCCATTCTGCCACCTCTTACTTTTTAACTAACAGCCTCTAGTAGTATAGCATTGAATCCCTGAAACTTATAGCCGGGAAAACAGCTCCCGCATTCACACTTCCCGCGTCTCTCCGGGGTGATACAGAATTCGCTGGTAATCCCAATCCTTCGTATCCATATCGCCCAGATACATCCGTTCATGCTCGGGTACAAGCTCATATTTGATTCTAAGCTGCTCCCGGTAGTACTCACTCGGATTCTCCAGATAGGCGTAATAGGCCGCCCGGCACGCTTCATGCGCCGTTTGCTCACCATTAAGCTGCTTGTGAAGGTTGTACAGCTCTTTGAGCTTCTCCTGCGCATCGGCGGAATACAGCGAAGCGCCAAGCGTCACCTCGCCCAATTGCCGAATTTGTACCGGGGTGGAAGGCTCCAGGGTGGTGAAGAGTGTCTCCTCCGCAAAAAGCCCGTCCAGCTCCTCCAGCGTATATTCTGCTTCAGCAGGCAGGTTATAGACCGCTACCCTTCCGTCCTTGTACACCACAACATCGATGAGGTATACCTGGCCGCTATATTTCATGAACAGGTGAACACTTTTGCCCTCCGTGGTCTGATAGAACAGCTCGCTGTTGACATAGAATTCCGTAGCTGTTGGCGAAAGGGCGACCCGGCGCGCCTCATTCCGCTGCTGCTCCAGGAGCGGGATCTCATAAATATTCGTAAGCTCAGGATTCAGGCGCGTAACAATGTCCTCCACATGCTTATAAAAGCTGGCTTCATTATAAGTCCACTTCGCCGACTCGACAGTATACGCCCCCAGACCGTGAATGGACAACTGCTCTCCTGCCGGAACGGATGGCGTTAGCCAGCCCGAATGGATTTTGCCGGATAAGCCCTTCAGGTCGGTCAGCTCCCAGCAGTTCACCATGCCGTCTTCATAGACATCTACATTAATATAGAAATAAGTGCCTCCGTTATGGATGATGCCGGGAATGGAAGTCCCTTCAACGGTCTTGGTTCTTCTAATGGCTCTCATGTGAAAAACCCTCCTATATTATAACTGTGGCTTGGCAGGTTGTCCCGCCACCGGCTCCGGTCCCAGCTTCACCGCCAGCGTGGCAATCAGGGCGATCAGGAACCCGGTGGCACAGGCGATCAGGAATCCGCCGAACCCGTCCCCGAGATAAGCAGGCAGCGTAGCCAGTCCCGGAAAAGCAAACGAGATCGCAGACGAGCCAAACGCTCCAACCATCCCCCCTCCGATAGAGCCTGCGATGCAGACAATGACCATCGGCTTGCGCAAGGGCAGATTCACTCCGAACATCGCAGGCTCAGTGACACCGAACAAGGCTGAAATGGATGCCGACAGTGACAGCGTACGGAATTGCTTGTCTCTGGACTTGATGAATACGGCAAGTGCGGCTCCGGCCTGGGCGAAGGCGGCGGGGCCCATCAGGGCCAGAATCGTGTCCGATCCCCCCGTGCTGATGTTGTTGATCGCCAGCGGAACCAGGCTCCAGTGCAGGCCGAAGATCACCATCGGCTGAATGATCGCTCCCAGCACCATCCCGGCACCGATAGAGCTGAGGTCATACACGGCGCGGTATCCGTCTGCCAGCACATCCCCGGCCAGCCCTCCCATCGGACCGAACACCAGCAGCGTCACCGATGATACCACGACCACGGAGATTAGCGGAGTGAAGAAGCCGCGGATGACCTCCGGCAGTATTTTGACACAGGCCCGTTCGACAAAGACCAGGAACCCCACCGCAAGAATAATGGGAATAGCGCTTGCAGGATAGTTCACCGGCTTGATGCTCATGCCCAGAAAATCAATGTATTCGTTGTTCTCGAATAGTGTGGTCAGACTCGGATACAGCATAACCCCGCCGATAACGACCGCCGTAAAAGGGTTGGCCCCGAATTTGCGGGCTGCCGTGAAGGCCAGCAGCAGCGGAAGGTAATGGAACAGGCTGTCCGCCATCGCATTCAGCACCGTATAGGTGCCCTCCGTCTTGCTCAGCAGCTCCAGCGCCACCGCACCGGCCAGAAGTCCCTTCATAATACCGGCAGCACTCAGAATATTAACGATCGGCAGAAAAATACCGGAGATCCCGTCAATAATCACATTGATGATATTGCCTTTGGATGGCTTCACAGCTGATTTCTCTTGAATTACATTCATAGCGTCCCTTCCTGCTCCACTCTAATATAAATGACCCGCAAGAGTCACTTTGGGCAAAGTTCCCCTCTTACGGGCCAAGCTCTAATCCGGCTTTATTGCCGGTTCTCTAGAATACTTTGGTCGTCCATGATTCGCAGTTCCAGGTATCTGTCACAATATCACGGTAAAATTCAGGCTCATGCGAGATCAGCAGAATGCTGCCCTTGTACGCTTTGAGCGCACGCTGCAGCTCTTCCTTCGCATCGACATCAAGGTGGTTGGTCGGCTCATCGAGTACCAGCAGGTTGCTCTCCCGGTTGATCAGCTTGCACAGGCGCACCTTGGCTTTCTCGCCGCCGCTTAATACGGCAATCTTGCTCTCGATATGCTTGGTGGTAAGGCCGCACTTGGCGAGGGCTGCGCGAATCTCGAACTGGGTGAAGGACGGGAATTCATTCCAGATCTCTTCAATACAGGTGTTGTAGTTCGCATCCTTCATCTCCTGCTCGAAATACCCGATCTCCAGCAGATCCCCAAGTCTGGCCGTGCCGGAAATTGGCTGGATCTGGCCGAGAATACTGCGCAGCAAGGTTGTTTTCCCGATGCCGTTGGCGCCGACGAGGGCGATTTTTTGTCCGCGCTCCATGCTCAGGTCCAGCGGTCTCGATAATGGAGAATCGTAGCCGATGACCAGATCCTTGGTCTCGAACACCATTTTGCCGGAGGTCCGTCCCTGCTTGAAGTTAAACTGCGGCTTCGGCTTCTCCTTGGCAATCTCAATGACTTCCATCTTATCGAGCTTCTTCTGGCGGGACATGGCCATGTTGCGGGTCGCTACGCTCGCCTTGTTGCGGGCCACGAAGTCCTTCAGGTCGGCAATCTCCTGCTGCTGGCGCTTGAATGCGGATTCGAGCTGTGCCTTCTTCGCTTCATAGACCTGCTGGAAATACTCGTAATCGCCCACATAACGCGACAGCGACTGATTCTCCATATGGTAGATCAGGTTGATCACGCTGTTCAGGAACGGAATGTCATGCGAGATCAGGATGAAGGCATTCTCATATTCCTGCAAATAACGCTTCAGCCAGTTGATATGCTGTTCGTCCAGATAGTTCGTAGGCTCGTCGAGCAGCAGAATGTCCGGCTTCTCCAGCAGGAGCTTAGCCAGCAGCACCTTGGTCCGCTGTCCGCCGCTGAGATCATGGACATCCTTGTCCAGTCCGATATCGGTCAGACCGAGACCGCGGGCGGTTTCGTCGATTTTGGCATCAATCATATAGAAATCCTGGCTGGTGAGCATGTCCTGAATCGTGCCGACATCCTCCAGCAGCGTCTCCAGCTCTTCAGGGGTTACATCCCCCATCTTGCCGTACATGTCGTTCATCTCTTGTTCCATATCGAACAGATATTGGAAGGCTCCGCGCAGCACATCCCGGATGGATTGGCCCTGCTGAAGCACTGCATGCTGATCCAGGTAGCCGGCGCGCATCCGCTTCGCCCATTCCACCTTGCCTTCGTCCGGCTGCAGCTTGCCTGTAATAATATTCATGAAGGTGGATTTCCCTTCACCGTTTGCACCGATCAGGCCGATATGCTCACCCTTCAGCAGACGGAAGGACACATCCGTGAAGATGGCGCGGTCGCCGAAGCCGTGACTTAGCTTTTCTACATTTAATATACTCATGAAGTGTACACCTTTTCCTTTATTCTATATTCTCGTCATATTATAAAGGCTAACGCGCCACAACTCCAGAAGGATTGTGAAAAAAGCTCATTTATAAATAATATCATGAGTCTCCACTTTTCCATTCTCATCAAATTGAAGCTGTAATAAAGTAACCTTCACCCCTAATCCAGCACTCCCAATGTAGTACAAGTATTGTGGTGATGGTTCGGTACTCTTTTCTCCCGGGTCACCAAGCAAGTCAATAATTTCATTCTCTGTCATACCCTTAAGTTCATATTTACTCGTTAAACTGTTTATCATACCTTGTCTCTTCTCTGGTTCCTTTTGCCACGTTTCCGGGTCAAACTGGCTGCATGAGCAGAGTATGAGCAGCATTACAACAGAGAATATAATTTTCTTCATAGAAACATCCTTTCAGTTCATAAAGCAAACTTCGTGGTATTATCTTACAACATATCCTTATGCTTCTGCATTAGAATTTAAAATAAACACAATGACAGCCCGCTGGTGTTGGCTATTGGGAGCACAACTCCAGAAGTATTGTGAAAAAACCTGAAAAACACTAACGTAGAGCCCATTCCGTTACAGACAACTCATAGTCAATAAAAGTCTGCAACTCGCCAAGTTGATCTGTCCAGGCATTCTTTCGCACCGCTGTTTTCCGAAAACCGAGCTTCTCGTACACATGCTGTGCCCTAGTATTCTTAATATTGGTATCAAGTATGATCTTGCGATATCTCTCTGCTTCAAATAAATAACGGATCAGCATCTCCAAAAACTGTGTGCCTGCGCCTTTATTTTGTTGACTGAACTCACAGATTTTGATACCAATCTCCACCACATGCTCCGAAACTGCACTGTAACTCATTTCTCCTACAGGAGCAGCATCGATTTCCAGAATCAGGCGTCCTTTCCGCTCAGAATCCTTCCCGGTCTGAAGTCTTGTTAGCACCTCTTGTTCCGTGATTCCTAACCCATTTGGAAATCCGGCATGTGCCATAACCCTGCCATCGTTCCACCATATGCATAGCTGTTGAGCATCGTCATTAGTTGCATCCCGGATGACTAGGTTCCCATTTACCAAATACAATTTTACACCTCCGCATTCACCATGGTTCCGATAAGTACAATATTATCTTAACATGTGCTGATTTTCACAAGAATGACGAATTACCTTCCTCCAGCTACAGAACCTTCCCTATAGCTCGCAAACAGCAACAAATAAGTTTCCTTGAATCGATTGTAATGGAATTAAGAGATTTAATAATATGAGAGTGAATACATAGTGTTCACTCTCATTTGTATTATTACTAGAGGGGTTGCCGAATTATTATGAAAAAACATACAATTGTTATACTCATATTCCTTATAACAGTCATATCAGGATGTGGAAATAAAAATTCCAACAGTCTATTTAAGAAGATAGATTTTAACCAAGCTATTGGTGTGTATTCTATAGATTTAGAACACTCTAAGGACAAGGTCCCTTCGATTCTACTGGTTGGGAATACATATGATCTTAAAAAAAACAATTTTAACGATTTAAGCAGTCAAAATACTTCAGTAACCATATTAAATGACAAAAATGAAGCAATCAAATTTAGTGCAGAAAATGTTGACTGGCAGATTTATGATCCAATTTTATTAGAAGATGGATTTTCTCTAAGACTCTCCTCTAATAAGCTAGCAGATTTAAAAGAACCTATATTCAATAAAGTTACTATTGAGAATAAAGATCAAAAGGATGATAAAAGGAATATAAGCCCAATATACATTCAATTTTATTCAGGCAAGCAAAACGGTCTATCCGTGATGGAATCACCATTTGCCCCTAAGAATAAGATAGAAATAGGAAAGGAATATTCTTTCGGGTATAAAATTTTAGATTCTAATCATATTATGACTCACGATATACGTTCAGAAATTATCTATCCTGACGAAGCAAAAAAGTTCATTGAGATCATTAATGTTAATATTTATCGCGATGAAAACACAGAAGATCAATTAAAAGAGGAATATAAAGGTAAGGTGGATGAAAATAAATTAAAAAACATTGCAGTCTATGAATTACGTTGTACATACATTATTAAGGAACAAGGCAAAATTGTTTTTCAGCCAGAAATCAAACTATTCTTTGATCAAAAAGAACAAAGTTTAGCACCTCTTGAACCAATCTGTTTTTTTAATTTCGAGGAATCACAATAAAATAAAAATTGGAGAAGATGCACATGTCTTTGAATAAAAGGTTCGCTGTACTTTTAGTGTCTTTAGCCTTCTTATCAGGATGCGATGGAAACTCTGAGTCTCCGAAAAATGCCAAAGCAGATGAAGAGTATAACTTGATAATCACTAATAACAGCCCTTTATTCTTGAAAAGTGTAGTTGTGACAGTTGAAGAAAAAGATGAAACTCATGTTAATTCATTTATCGACAGTAATATTAGTGTTGGAGAAATTGCGAAGTTCAAAATGAAGAATGGAAATCATAATTTTAAAATTACACTCAATCCGAAAAAGAACTACTCTGTCAGTAAAGAAGTAAGTGAAAAGTTTGAAGCTGACAAAATTATTGCATATCAAGTGAAAATTATTAATAACGAGGTTGCCATAATTAAAAAAAGTGAAAAAGATTAAAAAATAGAGGGATATAGAATAGAGTTCTATGGGGAGCATCGATACCTTTTATTCGAATGTATTCCATTCCGAGTACATTCGGCCCATTGGCTTCGTGGTTGCTCATTGTGATCGGTTTTTCGATTACATTCTTGCCTCAGGCATAATCCATAAGTTACTCAACAATACAAAAGACGCCAACCCATGCATCCCTGCATCCGTTGGCGTCTTAATGAGGAAAATTACGTCCGGCGCATATAAGCGCGCACGGTGATGGGTGCGAAGATCGCCACAATCACGATAGCTCCCACCAAGGAGTAGATCAGGTCGCTGCCTGCCGTCCCCTGATTGACCAGCTCGCGCACAGCGGAGACGAGATGGGAGACCGGATTCGCATTCACGAACCATTGCAGCCACTTCGGCATCGTATCCACCGGCACGAAGGCATTCGAGAGGAAGGTGAGCGGGAATAATACGATCATTGAGATGCCCTGGACACTGGATGCCGTGCGGGCAATGACGCCGAAGAAGGCGAAGATCCAGCTGATCGCCCAGGAACAGCCGATAACCAGCACCGAAGCAAGTGCAACACCGCCCAACCCGCCTTCAGGCCGCAGGCCCATGAGATAACCCATCACGAAGGTCAATACCGTTGCGATGGTATAACGGATGGTGTCGGCCAGCAGCGCACCCGCCAGCGGGGCAATCCGGGCAATCGGCAGCGACTTGAAGCGGTCGAATACCCCCTTCTCCATATCCTCCCGCAGCTGGACGCCGGTGACGATTGAGGTGGTAATTACGGTCTGTACGAGAATTCCGGGGATGATGACCGGGAGATAGCTGGCGACATCCCCGGCGATTGCGCCGCCGAAGATATACGTGAACATTAGCGTGAACAGGATCGGCTGGAAGGTTACATCGAACAATTGCTCAGGTGTCCGCCGGATGCGGAGCAGGCCCCGGTAGGCCATCGTCAAAGAATTGCGTACCGCCTGGCCGAAGCTGGCCCGATGGCTCAGATTACGTTCTGCCCCCGGCTTCAATATAGTACTCATGCCAGCACACCCTCCTTTTTCTTTGCCTGATCTGTAATCTGTTCCGTATTCTCCTCTGTCTTCACGCCGTGACCTGTCAGGGTCAGGAAGACTTCATCCAGCGTCGGCTTCTGCACACTCATCTCCAGCAGCGGAATTCCGGCATCGCGAAACGCAAGCAGCAAGTCGGTTACCCGGTCTACATTGCCCATCGGCGCAATAATCTTGGCCGCTTCAGCCGACAGATTCGACCGGACCTGGAGCACCTGCTCGATCATCCGGCGGGCCTCCGCCATGTCCTGCGGATTCGCCACCTTCAGATGCAGCGTAGAATGGCCGACCGAACCCTTCAGCTCATCAACCGTCCCCTCCGCAACCACCTTGCCGGTATCAATCACGGCAATCCGGTCAGCCAACTGGTCCGCCTCTTCAAGATATTGTGTCGTCAACAAGACGGTTGATCCGGTCTTCACCAGCCGGCGGATCGTCTCCCACATCTGGTTGCGTGTACGCGGGTCAAGTCCCGTAGTCGGCTCATCCAGAAAAATCAGCGGCGGCTGCGCAATCAGACTGGCCGCCAGGTCCAGCCGCCGGCGCATCCCGCCCGAGAAATTCTTCAGCGGGCGCTTGGCCGCGTCCGCCAAGCCGAATTCCTCAAGCAGCTCTGCCGCCTTGCTTCGCGCCTCCGCCCGCCCCAGTCCGTTCAGCCGGGAGAAGATCACCAGGTTCTCTGTCGCACTCAGCGACTCATCCACTGAGGCATATTGGCCGGTGACTCCGATCAGCTGGCGCACGATATGCGGTTCCTTGACCACATCATGCCCGAAGATCCGCGCTGAGCCTGCATCCGGCCGCAGCAGGGTGGCCAGCATCCGGATGACGGTCGTCTTCCCCGCCCCGTTTGGACCCAGGACGCCATAGATCATTCCTGTGCCTACCTTGAGATTGACTCCATCGACGGCGCGGTGGGTGCCGAAGATTTTGGCCAGGCCTTGGGCTTCAATAGCATAGGTGCCGCCCGGCTGCGCTGTTTGTGTGTACTTCATACTGCATTCCTCCTAGAGCAACGGTTTGTATTAGGATGGTAACCGACTTGTTTAAACTGAATATAAACTTACAGCTGCTCCGTCCGGTTGCTGCTCCCACCCCTTATTCAAACAGAAATCCGATCCCTTGGGATCGGACTGGAGATGTACGCTCGCAGGCGTATGCAGTATGTTGTGTATATTTATTCATTTATCTGTAATCAATATTCAAACGCCTGCCATGCCTGGACCATGCGCTTATCCGCGTTTCACTTCCCGCACCGGAATCCAGATCTCACTCCGGTAATCAGGTGAAGTAGTGTCCTTGCTCTCATTCCACAGGATTTCCGGGCCCTCCACCAACTCGTAACTTGAAGACGGGAACCACTCCGAATAGATCCGGCCCCAGATGTTCTGGAGCGTGTCCGGGAAGGGCCCTACCGCTTCAAACACAGCCCAGGTCAACGCAGGGACCTCAAGCACAGCATAGGACGGAGGACATTCCTGCGTGGTCGCCACTCCAATGTAGTGGTCCAGCTCCCCCTGCTCCTGCATCCGCCCCGCGGAGAAATTCACCGATGCGCTGATCATGCCGGCCGGAGAGATATTAGACAGCTGCTTCAGCTCCGTAATCATCTCCATGCTCAGACTCTGCCACATCGCAGTGATCTCCGGGTTTACCCCGTTGAACTGGATCGGTACTCTTTTCTTCAGACCAACAATGCGGAAAGCCTCTTTCTCTTCCATACGGTAATTCATTTCACTGCCTCCTCTGATCGTTAACTGAAAGGTCATCCGAGGAAAGGATTTCAGCGGAGTCCCCATGCTTCTGGCTTCAGACGGCGTGACCCCATGAACCTGCTGGAACGCCTTGGTGAACGCATCCGGTGAGCTGTAGCCATACTCCAGGGCGATATCAATGATCCGCCGGCGGCTGCTTTGGAGCTTGAAGGCGGCCAGAGTAAGACGTCTGCGGCGGATATATTCGGACAGCGGGATACCCGCCAGAAAGGAGAACATCCGCGTAAAGTGATACTCCGAGCATAACGCGCGCCGGGCAGCCTCACGGACATCCACCTCATCCTCCAGATGATCTTCAATATAAGCGAGCGCTGCGTTCATATTTTCGATAGGATTCATATCTGTCCTCCTTTCCTCATAACCAGAGTAACAGGGATACCGAAGCCGGATCCGACAGTTGGTGCACCAGATTAACGGATGCTCACAGACAATCAGCGGCGATTGGGGGATAATGAGACATATGCAATAGTTAAAAGCCACCGGTCCAGGTTTAGAATAAGGAGGCGGAAATGAAGCTGCTACCTAACTGCATCACACTTAGCCGGATTGGGCTGGCCTTGCTGCTGCTCTGTTTCGAGCCGCTCGGCCCGGCCTTCACGCTCGTCTACATGCTGTGCGGCATCACTGATATGCTGGACGGCCCCATTGCCCGTAAGACAGGAACAGTAACCCGCCTCGGCGCCAAGCTCGATTCCGCAGCTGACATGACGCTGGCAGGCACTGCCCTCTATACTCTGTATCCATTCCTGGGGCTAACCCTTGGCCTCGGCCTGTGGGTGCTGGTGATCGCCATGATCCGGCTCGCTTCCATCCTGACAGCAATGTGCAAATTCAGAACCTACGGCAGCATCCATACCTACGGCAACAAGCTGGCCGGACTCCTTTTATTCCTGACACCCTTGCTGCTTCCTTATGTCAATCTGGAGGGTTGGACCATAGTGGTCTGCACCATTGCCACTTTATCCGCGATGGAGGAACTCATCCTGCTTCTGATCTCTAAGGAGCTGCAGTTGAACCGCAAGGGGCTGTACATGCACCAGAAACGAAGCTCTTGACGGGACAGCATTCTTATTCCGCGGCTTGCCCTTCGTTCACTGTCTGCTGCTGCGCAGAGTCTGAGGAATTCAACAGCACCAGCCCCCCGATGATGATCAGCAGACTGAGGCCGGTCAGCAGGTTGAACGGATCATGCCAGACAAGGATGCCGATCAGCGCTGTCAGCGCCGTTCCCACACCAGACCAGATCGCATAGGCCAAGCTCAGCGGGATGGTTCTCAGACTGATAGACAAGCTGTAAAAAGCAAGGCCCATGCCAATCACCACACCGATGGACGGCAGCACATTACTGAATCCGCTAGAGAGCTTTAGCATGGTCGTACCGAAGATTTCCGAAATAATGGCGATACTTAGCGCCAGATAACCTCTCATCTCTTACACCCCCGTAGACAGCTTCAGAAGAACCACGCCGCCGATGACGAGGATTAATCCGGCTATTTTTTTGATATTCAAGTGTTCCTTATAGACCAGCACGCCAACCATGGCGGTTAATGCCGTTCCCACTCCCGACCAGATGGCATAAGCTGTCCCAAGGGGGATCTCTTTCAGCGCCAGCGACAGGCAGAAGAACGCCAGCCCCATGCCGGCGATGACCGCAAGCGAAGGAAGCAGCTTCTTGAACCCGTTTGAGGCCTTAAGCATGGAGCTGCCGAACACTTCACTTACAATGGCAATCATTAACAATACAAAAGAATTCACTGCACTTGCCTCCTACAGCAGCCCTTTGATATAACCGCTCAATTCCTGTGCGGTCTGCTGGTGCGCCAGCAGGCCCGGATGGGTGCGTGCGCCCATCGTCTCCTCAGTCACATTCGGCAGCTGGAATACTGAGACGTTCTTATCGCTTGTGGCCCGGGTATGGGCATCCACGGCACGGTAGATCGCCGGCATCAGCGAGAGGCCCAGCATTCCATACACCCAGAGAATGTGCGCATCAGGATTACAGGCTCTCAGCTTCGCCAGGAACCGCGTAACCGCCGCCTCGAAAGCAGCCAGGTCCGCTTCATGATAGCTTCCATCCTCATTCAGCCGCTGTTTATAGACCCGGCCGTCCGCCTCATCCTTCCATTCCGGGGAGTGGAAGGCTCCATCATCATTCGTACCCAGGTTGACTACGACCACATCAGGCTGCCAGGCGGCAAAATCATTCGGCTCATGCGCACCAAGCCTTTCATTCTGGTGTCCAGTCAGCAGGCCGCAGACCTCCTCGTAGATGTCAGGAATATTGCCCTTAGGATTATTATCCCAACTGGAGAGCACCCCCCAGCCGCTCTGTGAAACCACCCGGTATTCCGCATCCACAGCCGCAGCCGTCAGCGCCGTATAATTATGGACGCCGCTGAACCAGGCCGGAATCCAGTCTTCTTCTGCCTTGGCTCCGAGCACACCCTCCCCGGAGGTGATGCTGTCGCCGATGAACTCCAGCCGGTAAGGCTTTGCTTCCACCGGAAGGAACACGCCGTCAGTCCGCACGGCATGGAACTGAAGATAGGCGCCGGGATCACCGTTCATCGCCTGGACTTCTTTTACGATGCGGATATTCTTCACACGTTCGGGATTCATGCCCCGGAATACACAGATCCAGTGCCGTCCGGCATTCACCATCTGTCTGCTGACCGGTACGGAGTTGATCACTATACTGATCCAGGATTCGTGATGATCATAACCGGACTCCACTTCAAGCCACAGCTCCGCTGCGCGGACATTCACTTCGATGGCACTGCCTGTCCAGAATAGAGTCAGAGGGTTAAGCTCCCCGGTTGTTCTGCCATGGACCTTCAGATGCTGCACCTCACTCAGCGGCTGCACCTGCAAATGATCATGCTTGCTCATTCCAATATCCTCCTGCGTGTATTTTCATGGATTCTTGTTTTCTCGATTGCTCTTTTGAGGATAACGCAAATGCTACAATTTTACACCTATTTTTCACCGGAATGCCTACAAACCTGGTTGATTTTGAACTCGGCCATGTAATAGAATTAATGAATTATATAGAAAAGGATGCGTATACGCAATGCCTTACAAGGATTCACGCCCGCTTAGCAAACGATCGATATTATTCTTCTCGCTGATCATGCTGGTGAAGAGCTATTTCGCCTGGTATTACCTGTTCGAGGACGGCCCGACCTGGACCACCTGGCTGAAGGAAATTCCCTTCGTGCTGATGCTGTTCTGCCTGATCGAATGGTTCGCCACGAAGCACAAGGTCGCCATCTATCTGCTCGTCAATCTGCTGATTACCGTGCTCTTCTTCTCTCTTATTGTCTATCATAATCATTTTGGTATGATCGCAACCTCCCAGGTATTCGGCCAGGTCAAGCAGGTGGGTGCGGTCAAAAAGAGTATATTCGCTGTTATTCACCCGCAATATATGCTTATTTTCGTGGACATCATTATCATTGGCTTCATCATGCTCCGCCGGAAAAAAGCGCTGGCCTGGAAGCACTCCATGTCCCGCCGCAGCAACCGTAAGGCTGTCGCTGTGCTGTTCTGTATTTCGCTCGTGATGTGTATGCTGAATATTTTTCCGAACAAGGCCAGCATGAATGAGAATGTCAAGGCGGAGCAGATGGGGATTCTCAATTATGAAGCCTATGCCCTGCTAGACACATCAGAGGAGGAGCCGATAGACCGTTCGGAGATCTCCCAGCCCGGCATTGACAAGACCAAGGGGATTCAGCCGGTTGCCCAGCCGGTGATGTTCGGAGCCGCCAAGGGCAAGAATCTGATTATCCTGCAAATGGAGTCGCTCCAGAACTTCCTGATCAACCTGTCGGTGGACGGAACCGAAATCACGCCTAACCTGAACAAGCTGGCGGCCGGAAGCTTCTACTTCCCGCGCTTCGTACAGCAGGTCGGCCAGGGGAATACCTCGGATGCCGAATTCATTGTCAATACCTCCTATTATGTTCCGCCGGATGGTGCGGCAACCCAGATCTATGCTCCGAAGGAGCTGCCGAGTCTGCCGAAGCTGCTGGAGGCCCAGGGCTATGATACCGCGACCTTCCATACGAACAATGTGGAGTTCTGGAACCGCGGGGAGCTGTATAAGGCGCTTGGCTTCAACCGTTATTATGACAAGGCCTACTTCGGGGAAGAGGATACCGTCTTCTACGGGTCATCGGATGAAGTTCTGTACCGCAAAACCGCTGCGGAGCTGGCCCGGATGGATCAGAGCAGCCAGCCGTTCTATGCCCATGTCATCTCGATGTCCTCGCATAATCCGTTCTCCATCCCGGAGGACAAATACAAGATGACCCTGCCGGAACGGTATGAGGGGACGCTGGTCGGCGACTACATCCGGGCGGAGAATTATGCCGATTATGCCCTGGGCCAGTTCATAGATGAACTTAAGCGCAGCGGGGTGTGGGACAACAGCGTCATCGTGCTCTACGGCGACCACCGGGGACTCCCGATCTTCTCGCTGAAGGAAGCGGATAAGGTTCTGCTGCAGGAGATTCTGGAGCATGAGTATAATGAGCGCGACCTGATTAATATTCCGCTGATGATCTCAGCCACCGGTGTTACCACACCGGCACTGAAGGAGCAGTTAGGCGGCCAGGTGGACATTCTGCCGACCGTGGCCAATCTGCTGGGGGTCCCGCTGGACTACCATATCCATTTCGGCCAGGATCTGCTCAATCAGACCGCATATAACCTGCTGCCGCAGCGCTATTACCTGCCTACCGGATCATTCGTCAATAATGAGGAGCTGTTCCTCTCCGGCAGCGGCTTCGAGGACGGCCAGCATTATACGCTGTCCGGTGACGGAACCGACCTCCTTCAATCCACAGAGGATGAGTTCAACCGGGCGCTGGAGCTGCTGCGGATGTCCGACAGCTATGTGTCCCAGCTGCCGGACCGGCAAGTGGAAGAGACGGATGTAAGCGAGTAAATGTGCAAAGCCCGGTTCGGGAGCTATCTCATGAACCGGGCTTATGTATGTATTGCCAAGGTTAGCGCTGCTGGGTGAGGAAATCCCGAACCGCCTGGCCCGCCTTAACCGGCAGCTGCATCCATACATACGCATGAAGCGAATCCGGAATCTTCGCAATTTCATAGCTGTCCAGCAGCTCTGCGAAGGCATTCATACTGCTGAGGACCCGTTCATCATTGCACTCCGCTTCGCTGGGCAGAAACAGGACCGGACATTGTATGTTCTGATAATAGTGTTCAAAGGACAGCTCCCAATACTTCATAATGTATTCGATTCTGACACGGTGCGGATAACAAGAGCTATACTTGCCGCCCTGATGCTGATCCAGGCTATGTGTATAGAACGCACAGAAATAATCATTCCACAGACCCTCTGCTGTCAGCTCAGCCCGCTGCTCGGCCACATACGATTCAACGCTGGCATAACCCGGCTCCTTCCATTCCTCCAGTTCTGCCCGGAGCTGCGCCTTCCTCTGCTCCACCTCTTCCGCCGTGCCGTTAAATATACCATATTGGCCGAATTCATTATAAAGCGCGCCTTCACACACCAGGGATAATACAAGCTCCGGATGGGCTGCTGCCAGACTGACCGCTACCTGTGCTCCCATGGAGCTTCCTACTACGTGGCACTTGTCCACCTGCAAATGCCTCAGTACCTGATACATATCCTCCGCCATCTCATCAATATGATAACCGCTCTCCGGCTTGTCCGACCGGCCATGTCCCCGCAGATCCGGGGCAATAATGCTGTAATCCTGCTCCAGCAGCGGAAGAATTCCCTCCCACATATGCAGATTTCCGCCGCTGAAATGAAGCAACAGGATGACCGGCTTGTCTTGTAAAGAATACTTAGCGTTAATGCTTATCTCCCCTAGTGGGATACGTTCCTCAACCATTTCGATTACTCCTTTGGTTCCAACACACTTTCGTTGCGTCTTATTCTGGGTTACATTCATCTGTCAATCCGTTAGAGATAACTCTAACTGTCCAGCCCTAAATCTCCCGCAGCAGGTCCATATTATGGGTCTCGTACATGGCCACCTTGAGATCAATAATGTTCAGGCTTTTCTTGAGTTCCTCCATCTGCCGCAGCACTTCCTTCCGGTGCGCAACCATCATCCCGCGCCGCGTTTCCCGGGTGCTGTCTCCTTCCATTACCAGTTCAATGTACGTTTTAATCTCTTTAATAGGCATACCGGTGTTTTTCAGGCAGCAGATGACCTTAACCAGAAGCAGATCCCCCTCCGAGAAGATGCGGTTCCCTGCCTCATTGCGTCCAACAAAGGGCATTAGCCCCTCCTTATCATAAAAGCGGAGCGTATGCGCCGTTACCTCACAAATCGCAGCTACCTCATTAATACTGTACACCAGCTTTCACCTCACCATCGGTTTTTAAAGACGGCTTGACTTCGATAAATCTCTAAGTATTAGCATGGAGTATAACAAACGGCGGGTCAACTATATATTGAAGCACCTGACGGACAAACAAAGGAGAGAACATCAAATGGACAAATTCCCAAAATGGACGGCTGCCCAGATCCCTTCCCAGCGGGGGCGTTCGGCCGTTGTTACCGGTACAGGAGGACTCGGCTACGAAACTGCGCTTGAATTGGCGCGGCACGGGGCAGAGGTTATCCTGGCAGGCCGGAATCCGGCGAAGGGAGCTGAGGCGGTGAAAAGGATATCCGCCAGCGTTCCTTCAGCCAACATACGTTTTGAGGTGCTGGATCTGGCCAGTCTGGCTTCAGTGCAGGCATTCGGCACAAGATTGAACGCTCAGCGGCGCAGTCTTGATCTTCTGATTAACAATGCCGGAGTCATGACTCCTCCTGAACGCCAAGTCACCGCAGACGGGTTCGAGCTGCAATTCGGTACGAATTACCTTGGACACTTCGCGCTCACGGCGTACCTGATGCCCTTGCTGCGCAAAGCAAAGGAGCCGCGGGTGGTCAGTCTGAGCAGTATTGCCCACCGGAATGGCTCTATTCATTTTGACGACCTGCAATTTGAACGCCGTTATCATGCCGGGCAGTCTTACGCCCAATCCAAAATAGCGATGATTATGTTCGCTCTGGAGCTACAGCGCCGCAGTGACCTGGCCGGATGGAACCTGCTGAGCCTACCGGTTCATCCGGGTATATCACGTACGGACCTGCTGCTGAACGGGGCGGGACCAAACAGCGCTCCCGGTATTCTCCGCAGGCTGCTTGGACCCATCTTGTTCCAGCCGGCGGCCCAAGGCGCACTTCCGGCACTGTTTGCCGCCACCTCACCGGAGGCCAAGGCCGGAGTCTATTACGGTCCCGGCAGACTCTCAGAGACGAGGGGCTTGCCGAAGCCCGGCAAGATGGCACCGCAGGCGCTGGACCGGGCTGCCGCATCCAGACTGTGGGAGGTCTCCCGGCAGCTGACACAGGTGGATTTCGAAGCCATTGCGAATGGCTGATGTTTCTCTAATGCTGGCTCCCGCTGCCCGCTAGGCACCAATCCCGCCTTCCCATCATACACAGATAGAAAAGAAAGGCGGGATGCGAAAATGACTACCATGACAGGTGAAGCGGAGTGGGCGATTTTTCTGGCGGCGGTCTGCGGGCAGACTTATGTCCAATTCGACAATGCAGAGGGTACGTTCGTGGTCCCGGAGGGCTTCTCGGCCGTGCGCAGCTTCCAGGCGAAATCGATGGGGAATGTGTGGGAGCTGTTCGGCTTCATTCTGGAATCAACGCAGGAGATTGTCGTGGCCTGGCGCGGCAGCATCTCCACCAATGACTGGCTCTCCAACATCAATGCCGCGCAAGAAAAATTTAAATACATCAAAGACCCCTGCCTGACGCACAGGGGCTTCACCGACATCTATGCTTCCGCCAGGGATGACATTCTCTCCGTGCTTGCCACCTTATCCCCGGAGAAGACGCTATATGTAACGGGCCACAGCCTGGGAGGGGCGCTCGCAACCCTGTGTGCGCTGGATATCGCGGCCAATTCGGCCTTCTCCGTCCCCAGGCTGTATACTTACGGTTCCCCGCGCGTCGGCGACCCGGATTTTGCCAGAGCCTTCAGCAGGTATGTCCGCAGCAGCTACCGTTATGCTAATGTGTTTGACGTTACTACGTATGTCCCGCCAACCGTCTTCAAGGTGCCCAAGCAGAATACCAAATACTATTACACACATGTTAAAACGCTTAAATCCTTGTCCTTCCAGAATGGCAGCCCCGAGCTGAACCATGTCATCCGGAGTTATTTCACTGTGCTGAAGCAGACACGGCCGGAATTCACCAAAGCGATGTGCGCCGCGAACCCCCGCTTCTGCCCGGTCCCGGAGCTGATCTCCTAGTTCGCCAGAATCTCATTCAGCCGCGCCTCCAGCTTGCGGAGTCCGGCCTCCGGCTGGGCCCGGCTGCGGACAATATGCTGCAATTCCTCTGACAGCGCTGTGAACAGAGCAGCATATTTATCCGTCTGCGGAGCGGATTTCACCTGATCTCTGGCCTGGAGGAACTGCTCGCGGTAAGGCAGCGCACGGTACACCGGACTCTTTACAACCGTAAGATTGGCCGGGACATGTCCTGCTTCGCCCCAGATCATTCCGCCCACCTCCGAGAAATATTTCATGAAGTCCATGGCAGCCTCGCGCTGTTCACCGTTCACATAGGTTGGGATCACAAGCGTGTGGGAGCTTCCCCACTGGCCGTTGCTGCCGAAGACGGGCGGAAGCGGCATCATGCCGATATCCAGCGCCTTATTGTCCAGATGATGACCTGCTTCCCATACTCCGCCGAACCACAGGCCCGCCTGTCCCCGGTCAAAAGAATCCCAAGGCGTATTATCATTCAGATCGCTTAATCCCTCGTCAAACAGCCGCTGATAGAAGCTCAGCACCTGCACGGACTTCTCATTATAGACGGCTGCCCGCTTGCCGTCCCCGCTGAGCAGGTCCCCGCCCGCCTGATAATACAGATCGAGGAAGGATTCCTGGAAGTAGGGCGTATTGACCGCCATAGCCTGTACCCCCTGCACCCGCTCCGCGATCTGCCGCAGCAGGCGGATGAATCCCTCTGGTGTATTCGCTTCCAGCAGCGGCTGTCCGTCAGCAGATAAGACGCCGGCCTCAGACAGGATGCCTTTGTTGTAATAGAGCAGGTGATAATGAGTATCCAGCGGCACCGCGTAATATTGCCCTTCGTAGCTGACATCCTTGAGATTTTGTTCCCTGATGTGGTTGAACTGGAGTCCTGCCTGTGCTGCCAGATCATTCAGCGGAATGAGCTGCTGCGCCTTAATGAACGGCGACAGCCGGTCGGCATGGATAACCGCCACATCCGGCCCTTTGCCGAAGGACAGAGCAGTGCGGAGCCGCACATAATATTCGTTCGATTCCAGCCTGAGCTGCTTAACGAACACTTCAGCCTGCGAAGCATTATAGTCCCGGATAATCCGCTCGACGAACTCGCCTTCCCCTCCCCCAAACGGATTCCAGAAGGACACCGTAACCGGTGCTCTTCGCTCCGGCGGCTCAGGACGCACAGATGAGTAGTCCGAGCAGCCGGTGATCAGGAGCAGGCCTAACAGGAGCGCAGCAGACAATAAGGCAGGCCGGAGGGCAGGCCACCCGGCACGCGGCCGGGCGGAAAACATTGATTTCATCACCGTATAGCCCACTTTCATGCGGTAAGGTATGAAACTAGGGTTTTGTGCTGTTTTATTTGACCGCTTTGCGCCAGTTCGAACGGTACATCAGGTACAGGAAATATGGCGTGCCGATGATGGCAATCAGAATACCTGACGGTATTTCGGTTGGAGCCATTACCGTTCTGCCTATCGTATCGGCGAGCACCAGCAGCACGGCCCCGGCCAGTGCCGACAGGAACATGGACTGTCTCAGCTTGTGGCCTGTTAACAGCCGGACCATATGCGGTGCAATCAGACCGATAAAGCCGACCGTACCTACACAAGCGACGGCACCAGCCGCAAGCAAAACACCGGTAGCCATCGCGAGCAGGCGGGTACGCCGTACGTTCATACCAAGCCCGGAAGCGCTGATATCATCAAACACCAGCAGTTCGAATCTGCGGGCAAGCCACCAGGCGACCGGAATCAGAATCAGCAGGAATAGGCCAATGACCTTGACCTGTTCCCATGTGCGGGCATACGTACTGCCTGTGAGCCAGATGTAGCCGCTGCTGCCGTAGACGGCTCCGCGTACAATCAGAATTTGAATGCCCGCGCCGGCTATAGCTGACATGGCAATCCCCAGCAGTACAACTGCGGATGGATTCAAGTCTTTTTTCCATGAGAGCGAAAATACAACGGCTGCCGCAATGGCAGCGCCCGCGATCGCTGCAACAGGCAGTATATACGTCGGCAGACCGGGCCAGAGGATGAACACCATCATGGCTCCCAGCCCTGCACCCGAGGATACTCCGACAATGGAAGCATCCGCAAGCGGATTGCGCACTGCCATCTGAATCAGTACACCGCTGATGGCGAGTGCAGCCCCTGCCCCTGCAGCCACCAGCGTACGGGGGATGCGAAGCTGCACAAGTGTAGAGAACATGCCATCGGACTGGAACAGGCTCGGCAGCAGTTCAGCCAGAGGAATACGCATTCCGCCAAACATGGTACTAAGCAACAGCAACAGAATCGTAATCGCTGAGAAAAGAATAGCCAGCGGCATGAAGGCGAAGCGGCGCACACGTCCGCCAGTGCTCATCGATGTTGTCATGCCGCCGCCATTCCCGGCTTTCATGCGGGTAAGCACCAGCCAAATGAGCCAAGGCGCACCAATGATGGCCATAACCGCACCTGTTGGCAGCTCCATGCTGGAGTTGTGTACCATTTTGGCAAGCACATCCGCCCCAACCAGCAGCGCTGCCCCCCAGATGAATACGCCAGGAATCAACAGCCGATTGGAGCGCACACCGCTCAGACGGACCAGATGCGGAGCGACCAGACCGACGAAGCCGATGGGTCCAATGACACTGACAATCACAGCAGCCAGAATAACCGCAATGATGAGTCCACCCGCCCGTGCAAGTGCAACTCGCTGGCCGAGAGAGGAAGCAGTAGATTCATCCAGCTCCAGCATATCCCATTGCTTAGACAGAAGCAGCGCCAGCAGCGTTACTCCCATCACCCATGGCCAGGCATATTTGACACCCGTCCAGTCATTTTGAACAAGTGTTCCTGAGCCCCACAGAAATAATCCCTGTGTCTCCATGGAGTAAAAAATATGTAATGCGCTCGTAAATGAACCAAGGATCATCGACACAATCATACCGGATAATGCCAGCCTTACCGGAGTGGATTTCCGTCCGCCCCCCATAAAATAAGCGGCAAACGCAGCAAACAGGCCACCCATGGCAGCAAAAAGAAATGGCGACTGGCTGAGTACACCCGGGAAAAGTATAGCACCGAGCACAACGACAAAGTAAGCCCCGGCATTGATCCCAAGCGTGTCTGACGCAGACAGCGGGTTTCGCGTAATCGTCTGCAGCAATGCTCCGGCAACAGCAAGTGCTCCACCGGCAAGGATGCCAATAACGGTACGCGGCATACGCAAATCCCAGACCATATTATGCTCAAGCGTTCCTTGTCTGTTCGTAAGCGCACCCCAGACGTCATGCAAGGAAATGGCGGCCTCACCATAACATAAGCTTACAAAAAAAAGCACGATAAGGGCGGTCAGACCGCCCCCATAGATGCTTAACATACGCCAGCTCACGGCTGGCTTGGCTCCTTGAAGCGAGCTCATTTGGTAATCGCCTCAACTACACCGTCAACCAGCACTTTGGAAGAAACCGGTCCGCCAAAGGTCCATGTTGTACTGCCCAACTGGTACGTACGGTTTTCCTTCACAAAGTTCAACCCGTTCCATACCGAATTATTTTTCATCGCCGCTCCAAACACATCATCATCCGGTTGTGTAATATAGATAAAATTACTGTCCTGTACAGCGGATAAGGATTCGATCCCTACAGTAGAGAAACCGTAATTTTCCAGCTTCTCCGGCTGCCAATCATTGATCATGCCGATCTTGCTCAGGGTACCTGCGACGACCGAGTTATCCGAGAACATACGCAAGGAAGCCGCGTTTTGATAGGTGAATGCCTGGGTCAAAGCATAGTGGAAATTTTCTTTACCGGCTGCAGCCAGCTTTGCATTGGCATCGGCATAGTGCTGATCCAGACCGCTCAACACTTCCTTCGCTTTATCTTCCTTGCCCAGAGCCGCTGCAATGGTATTAAAAATGGTCGTCATCTTCTCATAGGTATAACCTTCACCGTCGTATGGATCAAATTCCAGCGTTGGCGCAATTGCGTTCAACTGATCATACACATTCTTATTGTTGTCCGCATTCGCGATAATCAGATCCGGCTTGAGTGCAGCAATCGCCTCCATATTCGGTTCACTGCGTGTTCCGATATCGGTTACGCTGTCATCAAGAGCAGCTTCACTAGTTACATACACTTTATAATTAGCATTATCGGCATTGCCGACAGGCTGAACCCCCAGGGCAACAACATCCTCTGTATACGTCCATTCCAGCGTGACAACACGTACAGCGGGCTTGTCCAGTGTAAACTCTCCACGCTTATGCTGCACCGTAATCGGACCAGCAGTCTCTTCAGCAGGCGCACCGCCGGAAGCAGTATCTTTACTCGGTTCTGATGTGGTAGCTGCATTACCGCAACCTGCCAGCACCAGGACAAATGCCATCATAATCATTAGTACGTGTAACCCTTTTCTCATATCTCTTGTCTCCCCAGTTGGTATGTATTTATTTGATAACAATTATCATTATCACTAAGGTGCTCTATTTTGTCAATACAAAAGGGAGAGGCATGGTTTGCAGTCCATCCCCTCCCCGCCGCCTAAATATTGTAAGCGTTCGCATTTAGTTCCGCCCAAGACTACCCTCACTGCTCCTTCCGGGCCAGTGCACGATATTCCGAGGGAGATACACCGGTGATTTTTTTGAACACCTTGGAGAAGTATTTCGGGTCCTGGATACCAACCAGGCTGCCTACATCGCCAGCCTTCAGCTCTCCTGTCAGCAGCGTCTTGGCCTTCTCAATGCGGATGCGGGTCAGATATTCGAGGAAGCTCTCTCCGACTTCTTTGCGGAACAGATTGGCGAAATAGTTCTTGCTGAGATGGACCAGACGGCTGATCGACTGCAGCGTGATTTCCTGATGATAATACTGCTGAATATACTGGGTGGCCTTAATGATACTGTTACGGTCGCTGTTATACATCTCTTTCATATGCGCAACCAGCGCCTGAAAAGCCTGCAGGAACCACAGCTGGTTCTCTTCCAGCGTCTCCAGCCTCGACAGCTCGTCGAAATACCGCTTCTTCAGCTCCAGCACCTGCTCGGCATCCTTCGAGACATCGGGCCACAGGGTGGTTAAGATCATCAGCAGCTCCAGCGTAATAATCTGCACCAGCTCCGCATCCCGGCGCACGGCAAGCTGCCCGAATAGCTGCTCCAGATACGCTTCCAGCTCTCTGGACTGAAACGCATAGACCATGGACTGAATCTGCAGGCTGCTGATCTGAAGCGATTGAAGCTGCGTTGCCTCCGGCCCTCCTTGCGCAGGCAGCTCCCCGCTCCCGTGCACCAGTACACGCCCGGTGCCCAGGAACAGCCTCATCCCGGCAGCCCCGGCTGCCTCTTCATAAGCTTCCTTGAGCGCTCCCCACTGCCCGATAGGCCCGCTGACCCCAATGGTTACTGTCCAGCCGTATTGTCCGCTCAAGTGCTGAATGAGCTGTTCCCCCAAGCTCAGCAAGCGCCCGGGAACAGCAGGGCCGTCCGGCTGCCTGCCCGCCCCGGCAGTCACGATCAGTTGAACGGCGCCCTGCCTGTCAGGGACCAGCTCATAACCAAGGGCAGAATTCTGCCAGAGCCCGGCCATTATACTGCGGATGGCGGCTGCCCCCTGGGCATAACCCCGCTCAATACCGCTGCCTGTCATCACCACATGCAGCAGATAGAGCGGCTCCACCCCGGCCAGCCCCGCCTGAATCAGAGCGTCATGGCCGGCAGCCAGCCCGTGGGCCGCCCCACGCTCCAGCAGCTCCTGCAGGATGGCCTCCTTATGCACCGGCTCCGCCTGCACAGGCCCGGCCTGGACCGGCGCAGGCTTCAGCGCCTCATCCAGACCCTGCTTCAGCTTCAGCAGCACCTGCTCGAAGTCACGCGGCATCATATCCGACTTGATAATATAATCGGATACACTGTGCCTGATCGCTTCCTTGGCATACTGGAAATCCTCCAGATTGCTCAGGATCAGGATCTTCAGGTCCGGGGACAGCTTCCGCACCTCCGCAATCAGTTCAATGCCGTCCATGACGGGCATTTTGATATCCGTAATCAGGATGTCGGGCAGTCCGGCGGCCATCAGCTCCAGCGCCTCCCGGCCGTTGGAAGCCTCCCCGGCAACCTCCATCCCAATGGCGTCCCATTCAATCATTGACCGGATGCCATATCTCACGATAAATTCATCTTCTACGATAATGACCCGGTACATATCAGCGGTTCCCCCTTGTATCATCTGTGATGAGCGGCAGCTTGATCCGGATCGACGTTCCTTTTCCCGGTTCACTGCGCAGGTCCAGCCCGTACATTTTGCCGCAGATCAGCTTGATCCGCTCGTCCACATTCGCCAGCCCGATGCCTCCCGGCTTCTCTTCCTCCCGCGCTTCCCCGTCCAGCAGACTGCTAGCCAGCGCCGGTTCCATGCCCTTGCCGTTGTCAGTGACCTCGAACCACAACAGATTGCCCGGCGCCTTGGTGCAGGTGATGCGGATCATACCGCCGGACTCCATCTCGCCAAAAGCATGAATGATCGCGTTCTCCACAATCGGCTGAAGAATCAGCTTCGGTGTATGCAGGCGGCGGACGTCCTCGTCCATCTCAACCACAGTGTCGATATTGAAGTTGAAGCGGAATTTCTGAATCCCCAGATAACACTGCACATGCTCGATCTCTTCCTCCACCGTAACCGTCTCTTCCCCCCGCCCCAGGCTGATCCTGAGCAGGCGAGACAGCAGGCTGACCATCTCAGCCGCGTTATTAGCCTTCTGAATGAGTGCCGTCCATTTAATAATATCAAGCGTATTGTACAGAAAATGCGGGTTGATCTGCGCCTGCAGAGCTTTCAGTTCTGCCATCCGCTTCTGGTCCTGCTCCAGATACACCGCTTTCAGCAATCCGTCGAGCTGTACAACCATCGCGTTAAAATTGTCACCGAGGATGTCGATTTCATCATGCCGGCTTTTGGCTTTGTAGCGCACGCTGAGCTCGCCGGACATGACCTGGCGCATCAGCCGGATCATTTTCAGAATCGGGTTCGTAATCGAGTTCGCCAGCACCAGGGCAGCGATAACCGAGAACACAATGCAGAGCAGCCCGACGAAGATAAAAATCTGCAGCAGACGGTTGGAATCCTGATACAGCGCCGCCTTGGAGATGACGTTGACCACCACCCAGTCATTGGTATGCAGCTTCTTGGCGTTGACGATCAGGCTGTCGCCCTTGTACGCCAGGGGAAACCGTGTCTCCTCCGTGCCCGTATGCAGAAGCTGCTCATAGCCGGCCTGTCCCAGCACCTCGCTCACACTCCGGCCGATCAGCCGGCTGTCCGGGTAGGAGACCAGCCTGCCCGCGCCGTCCATCACGAAGCTCTGCAGATCACGGTTGTTGCTGACCGCCTTCGAGATCAGCTCCTTGATCACTTCCTCGCGGATATCCAGCACGGCTACAATCTTCAGGGGGCTGTCATCGGATATTTTGTAGAGCTGCTTGGCGACCGAGAACACATGGGTGCTCTGCGAATTGAGGCTATCCACATAAGTCCCGTAGCGGGTCGGATACCAGCGGAAATTGCTGCCGCCCTCAAGGGTCGTAAGGAACGGCTCCACCTCGGCAGGCGTGCGCGTGCTCCAGCGGTAGATGCCTTTGATATAATGCCGCGCAGAGACGAAGGAGATCGACTGTACATCCTGGTTAATCGCCACAATCGTGGACAGCTTCGTCGTCAGCGAGAGACTGTCCACATCATAGCTGGCCGGACCGGTCTGGTCCAGTGTCCGCAGCATCCCCACAATCTCGTTATTGTTCAGCACCTGCATCATCATATCCTTGTAGATCCCCAGGCGCGTGTCCAGATTGTCGGCGGTCTGGTAGAGCAGATGCTCGGAATATTCAGTGGCCTTGTGGTTAATGGTTGATTTGGAGATGGCAAAAGAAATAATCCCCATGACCACCAGCGGTGTCAAGGAGAACAGAACAAGGAGCAGCATCCACTTATAGCGCATGCTGCTCTTCATTTGACTTATTCGGGATCTCAGGCGCAGCCGCAGGGGCCCCGCAGATTGCTCATGAGAGATTCGCATCAGTAGTCCTTTCCTGTCTGTCTTAAGAGTCAGCCCTTGACGCCCGACATCGCTACCCCCTGGACAATATGGCGCTGAAGCAGGATGAACACAATGATCGTCGGAATCGCCGCCAGGGCGCTGGCTGTCATGATCAGATTGAGCGACATATTATTATTCGACAAAAAGGTAGGCAGCCCTGCCGACAGAATCATATTCTCCTCCGAGGTAATCGCCAGGTAAGGCCAGAGGAAATTGTTCCACGAGAGGATGAAAAAGAAAATCCCTACAGACACCATCGCCGAGCGCGTCAGCGGCAGACAGATACTCCACCAGAGCCGCAGGCTGCGGCTGCCGTCCATCTGTGCAGCTTCGATATAGTCCTTAGGCACGCCGTCCATGAACTGCTTCAGCAGCAGAATGCCGATCGGGTTGGTCAGCCCCGGCAACACAATGGCCCACAGGGTATCAATCAGCTCCAGATGCAGCGCTGTTTCATAGAGCGGGATCAGAATCGCTTCCGTCGGAATCAGCAGGCCCGAGACCATCAGCACATAGAAGATGCCACGCGTGCGGAACGGCAGCTTGGAGAACGAGAACGCCGCCAGCGAGCTGATCAGAATGGAAATTACGGTCGTGAGGACGCCAATCACCAGACTGTTCCAGGTCCAGAGCAGAATCTGCGAGTCCCGGATGACCTTGATATAGTTATCTGTATTGAGATCGGACCAGTCGACCCAGTCGGCCACCGTATAGACGTTCACACCATCAGGCTTCAAGGAGGTGAGAAACATCCAGATCAGCGGAAAAATAAACAGCAGCGCCAGCAGAATGGCAACAGCATTCAAAGCAAGCTTTTTCATGAACCTTCTCCTCCCCTATCCGTTCTTGCGGTCAGTGACCTTGAATTGAATGACAGCGATCAGCAGCATGATGATGCAGAAGATGATGGATTGCGCCGCCGCCAGGCCGAACATGTCTTTCTTGAAGCCGGTGACATAAATGTAGCGGATCATCGTATTGGTGGAATCGCCCGGCCCGCCGCCGGTCATAATCTGCACCTGGCCGAACAGCTTGAGACAGTTGATAATCTGATAAAAGATCTGGATCTTCATCACACTGGACAGCCCCGGCAGGGTAATGCCCCAGAATCTCTGCCACGCGTTCGCGCCGTCGATCTTCGCCGCTTCATAATGGTCGGTGGGAATCTCCTGCAGCCCGGCCAGGAACAGCACCATGACGAAGCCGACACTCCACCAGTCGGTTGCCAGGGTAATTGCCCACCACACGAACCGGTGATCCGTAAGCCAGTTAATGTCCGCGTTGATGCCCAGCATATGTAAGGCTGCATTCACCGGACCGTTCTTCGCATCCAGCAGCCGCAGCCAGATGAAGCTGACCACGGAGACGGACAGGACATACGGCAGGAAGAACACCGAGCGGATCACGGTCCGCAGCCAGATTCTCTGATTGATGATCAGTGCAAGCAGCAGCCCCAGGATGATCACCGTGGGGGCGCACAGCAGCACGAAATAGAACGAGTTCCACAGATAAGCATAGAAATCCGGATTCTTCAGAATTTTCGTATAGTTCGCCAGAGCCACATATTTCTGCATCCCTTGAATGCCCCACACATGCAGGCTCATCCAGGCTCCGCGGATCACCGGCCACAGATAGAATACCGTGAACGGGATCAGGAACGGGATCAGGTACAGAATAGCCTTCAGTTCAGTCAGCAGGTGTACAGGCTCTCTTCTGCGCAGGGTGGCAGCCGCCTTGTTCTCACTCAAGCTCCGCTCCATCGTTGTATCTCTCCTTCAATTGAAATGATACATAAGCCGGAGCGGGAGCCCCGCCTTCAGGCAGGAGCCCATCCGCTCCGGGACAGGGGTGCTAGTTCTCCAGCACCTCGTTAATCTGTTTCTCCAGCTTGGCTAAGCCGTCCTCCGGTGTCTCGCTGCCAAAGATAATGTTCTGCAGCCCCTCCGAAATTGTAGTGATAATCGTCGTATATTTATCAGTCGGCGGCGCGAACTTCACCGTCTTCTGTGCTTCGATGAATTCGCTGCGGTAAGGCAGGCTCTTGTAGGCGTCGCTCTCTGTGATCTTGCTGTTCGCCGGCACATGGCCCGCCTGTCCCCAGATCTCCCCGCCCACCTCGGAGAAATACTTCATGAACTTGGCTGCGGCTTCCTGCTTCTCCGGCGTTACGTAAGACGGGATGACCAGCGTATGGGAGCTGCCCCAATGCGTCTGGCTGCCGAAGATCGAAGGCAGCGGCATAGCGCCGATGTGCAGCGATTCATCTCCCAGCAGCAGCCCCGCTTCCCAGACCCCGCCGAACCAGAAGGCGGCTTTACCGTTGTGGAAGGTATCCCACGGCGTTTTGTCGTTGAGATCGGCATATTTTTTATTGAAGACATCCATATAGAAGTTCAGTACATCCAGCGCCTGCGGATTGTTGATGCTCGCCTTGGTCATCTCCGGATTGAGCAGCTCGCCGCCTGCTTCATAGTACAGATTGAGGAACGGCTCCTGGAAATACGGGGTGTTCACCGCCATCGCCTGGACATCCGGCACCTTGGCCTGAATCTCGGAGAGTGTCTTCTCGAAGCCTGCCGGGGTCATATCGTCCAGCTTGGGCGTGCCGTCCTCCTTCAGCAGATTGGCCTTCTCCAGAATGTCCTTGTTGTAGTAGAACATGTGGAAATGGGTATCCAGCGGCACCGCGTAAGGCTTGCCGTCATAGGAGACGCTCTTGATATTGGACTCGGAGATCTGCTTCAGATCGAACCCGGCCTTGGAGGCCAACTCATCCACCGGCACAATCTGCTGGGCCTTCACGAACGGCGAGATCCGCTCCACGTGGGCCACTGCAACATCCGGGCCTTTGGAGGAAGACAGCGCCGTGCCAAGCTTCGCATAGTACTCATTGGATTCCAGCCGGAGCTGCTTCACCTTCACCTCTTGCTGCGAGTCGTTGAAGCCCTTGATAATCTGGTCTACGAACTCCCCTTCCCCGCCGCCGAACATATTCCAGAAGGAGATCTCCACCGGACTGCCGCTTGCGCTCTCTGTTGCTGCGGGCCCGTTCGATGCCTTAGCCCCTCCGTTCTCTGTATTTCCGGAAGAGCATCCCTGCAGGACCAGCGCCAGCGCCAGCCCGCCCGTTACCACACTTGTTAAGCCTTGTTTCATATTCATCTGTACAACCCTCTTCTCCGTAAAGTTTGTGCCGCGAAAGCCGCCATCGCTTGATGTAAGGGCTTTCTTGTCTCTAACTCTACCGCGAACAGTGCTCTGCTTGAACCGACAAACCGCCGCTCCTTGGTGAACAAACGACAGATTTTAACCGGGCCGGAAGCCCGGAGAGGTAGACGATCTTACGGAGGGTGGAGAATCGACAGGTGGTGAATCTGGGGCTGCACATACAAAAAGGGACCCCTGCTGAGGTCCCCATGAACTAGCTATTAATTTACTTTAAAATTGTCAAAGCTGACGCTGTTGCCGAAGCCGCCGCGCACCCCAACCGTGCCTGAAGTAAAGACGGCATCATTCTTGTCAATCTTGGGCACCGTCATATCGCCGACATAGACCTTAATGTTGCCGTTATTGACCACGACCTTCATATGATACCAGGTGTTCACGGCAATCGGGGTATTAACAGTCTGCAGCGAGGTCCAGTTATTATTGAACCGCCCAAGCCACACCTCACCGGCAGAATCGATGCCCGCCGCATAGCCCTTTTGCAGATCGGCTCCGGTTCCCGGACTGGTTACATTGAAGAGCAGACTGCCCTGGCCCGCATTATTCAGCCGGATATCGCCCTCCAGCGTATAGCTCATTAAGGAAGGATACGGGGTGAGCAGCGATTTGTCGGCATTCACCGAGTTCAGATTATAGGTCCCCCCGCTAACCGCCCATGTTCCGCCATACCGGGCCCACCCGTTGTCATTCGCCGAGAAATCATTGGTGTATGCGCCGCTGAGCGTGCCGAACCGCACCTGGACATTATGTCCGCCGACACTGCGGTCCACTGAATTCACGAAGGCGACCTCATTCGCTCCCGTCTGGTACATCGCGCTCCACCATGAATTTCCGAAGGCCGGTATGTCATTATCTACCCAGGTGTTCCCGTAATCGTTGCTGAGGGATAGCACATTGGAATTGGAGCTGAGCAGCAGACGGCCGTCGGCCAGGGACAGAATATAAGGACCACCCTGCTGGTTGGTTGAGACCTGAGTGCCAATGCCGCTGGACCAGGTTTTGCCGTCTGTGCTTTTTTTGGTGAAAATTCTGCAGCTCTGCGTCCCGCACACCTCAAAGGCTACAATATACTGCCCGTTCGCCATCTTGGTCCAGACCGGCATTCCCGGACGTGCTCCCGAATTAGAGGGGTCCCAGGCAACATAGATTTCATTCCCCCAGCTCGCGCCGCCATTGGTGGAGATCTTCTGGGAGATGATCTGGCTGTAGGACGGATTCTCGGTCACATGCTTCTCGCTCGCATACATCACGCCGACTGAGCCGTCATTCAGGAGCTGCATATGCGGCTCGTACACGCCTTTGTCAGGGTTCCCCAGCGCACCGGGAGCGCCGTTATTCTCGTCGATGGTGCTGAGATAGCTCCAGTTCGCGCCGCCGTTCACGCTCTTATACACTCTGAGCTTGTACGATTCCTGCCAGCGGACAGAGCGCATCGCCAGCAGCAGGTCGCCATTCGGGAGCTGCAGAAGCTGCCCGTTATCCAGGTCGCGCCCGTCCTCCCACAGGGTGGACATCAGCGACCAGGTGCGGCAATTATCGGTGCTGCGGAACACCTGCAGCCGGGTGCCTCCCCAGGACACCTTGGTGTAGCCGTTGTTGTCGTAGATAGCGGCCACTGCCAGCCAGTCCCCGTTCGCCAGCTTGATCATCCGGGCATATTCGGAGCCGAAAGTTCCTGGCCTTAAGCCGCGGGCATCAGGACCCGCATCGGTGAACGTGTTAATGTTGGTGATGGTGGAGGTGGTCCCCCAGACCACCGGGCCATTCGCGGCATTCACCGGGATGGCGGCAAAGATCAGCAGCAGACTCAGGGAAGCGGACAGCGAGACGAACCATTTTTTGAACACAGTAGCCCTCCTCTTAATCTTAAGTGATGTAGTATGTTGACCGCACTTATAATGTAAGTGCTTTCACCAAAGATTCTAAACGGCTTCCCTTGGTCATAGAACCGATAATTCACCGCTATTTGGGCTACAATGTTACGATGATCTCCCCGGCTGCAGGTTGATCTTACGAATCTCGTCCAGCGGAAGCTTCGGTGTCCGGTCCTCCGTAAGCAGTCCGTTCACCTCCTGCTGCACATCCGTCACCTGGGTGTAGCAATAACCGCAGATATAAGGGGTATCCTTGATCGCCTGCGTAATGCTGCGGAAGCGCTCCAGGAAGGCCTTGGTGCTGCGTACCTGCTCCCCATATCCCCAGCCTGTGCCGGTGTCGAAGGCAATTCCTCCGAATTCACTGACCATGACCGGCTGCCCCCGATACTCGTAGCCCTTGGCAATGGCGTATTTCCAATTATTGAATGAAGAACTGCCGCCAAGCACGCTGCCGGAATCGGCATAACGCTCCAATAGAGCCGCGCCGCTCTCCTCATAGTCATGCAGGGTGATAATATCGCTGACCGTATGCTCCCAGCCGTCATTCACAATTACCGGCCGGTCCGGGTCCAGCGCCTTCGTCAGATGATAGATCCCCACCGTGAACTGCTGCTGGCGCTTGTTCGTGTAGACCTGCGGAACACCCCAGGATTCGTTAAAAGGCACCCAAGTAATCACCGAGGGATGATTATATTGCTGGCGGACAATCTCTGTCCATTCGTTCGTGAACTGCTCCACCGCCTCATCATTAAACTCGAAGGTCGCCGCCATCTCCGACCAGACCAGCAGGCCCTTCACATCACACCAGTACAGGAAGCGCGCATCCTCAATCTTCATATGCTTGCGGACGCCGTTGTAGCCCATCGCCAGAATTGCGTCGATATCGGCAATCAGCGCCTCCTCTGAAGGCGGGGTCAGATGACTGTCCGGCCAGTAGCCCTGATCGAGAATCAGCCTCTGGTATACCGGCGTGTTGTTGAGCAGAACCTTGCCCTGTTCGATGGAAATTTTGCGGAGTCCGAAATAGGAGAATACCCGGTCGATCACCTGTTCCTTATCGTACAGAATGAATTCCACCTCATACAGCACCGGCGATGCAGGGGACCAGGACTGGAGCTTCCATGGGCCATTCGCTTCATGCGTCAGTTCAACGTCAAGCTGGAGCGAAGTGCGGTCCGCCTGCAGCGAGACCTGCTTGAAGGTCTTCTCCCCGGTGCTGATTCTTGTCTCCAGCCGGAGATCAGGATTCGCCCCGTGCGTGTTGTATTCAAAGTGGACCGAGCGGTTATCGAGATCCGGGGTGATTTTGACAGATTTGAGATACGAAGGAGATACACACTCCAGCCACACACTCTGCCAGATTCCCGTCGTCTGCACGTAGAAGCATTCGAAGTTCTCGTCCACCCAGCGCTGTTTGCCCCGGGGCTGGGTGCAGCTCTGGCTGTCCTCTGCCTTGACCGTCAGACGGTTCACCGCACCAGTGCCCGTGTTCAGATAACCGGTAATATCCAGTGTAAAAGCCGCATACCCGCCTTGATGCCCCCCGGCATAGCTGCCGTTGACCCATACCTTCGCGATGTAGTCCACCGCCTGGAAATTCAGCAGCACCCGCTTGGTGCCCAAGCTGTCAGGAAGCTGCAAGTCCCGCTCATACCAGACATAGGGATGGAATACGGGATCACCGATCCCGCTGGCCTCTGTCTCATAGGTGAACGGAACCTCAATCTTCAGATCGCCATGCAGCGCCTCATACCATCTGTCCTTCTCCCCTGTATTGTCATCGTCATAACGGAAGTCCCATTGTCCGTTCAGGCTCTGCCAGGCGTCACGGACGAACTGCGGCCGCGGATAATCCTTAATATAGTGCCGGGTTGTCATTGAACAGTGCACACTCCTTATAAACAATAATTTTGTTTTAATACAATAATTATGTATCAATTATTACAGAATCTGCCGAAATGTCAATGCCAACAAAAAAGAACCGCCGCCATAAGCAGCAGGTTCTTCATATAAGACCAGCTATTGTTCCTTCTATGCCTTCACACTATAAAAAATCTTCATCACCAGATCCTGCTCATAATCGCCGAACTTCTTGCCGAACAGGTTCATTCCGCCCTTGTACCTGGCATCCTCCTTCACACCGAGCCGCAGATCCACATGGTTCTGCCGGGTGAGGCTCAACTGCTCCAGCGTCACAGCGGATAGCTCCTGATGGTCGATGGTGCTGCGGGTATGGTCTATGCTCCAGGTCTTGAGCGCACCGAACTGGGTGCCCGAATCGATCCACCAGGCAGGATTCAGCTTCCCGCGCCGGCCGCCGAAATCGCCCGGTGAGGTCCAGGTGCCGACCTCCACCTGATTAATCCAGAGCGTAATATCCGACGGCCAGTCATTGGCGTAATTCGGCGCTTCCGAACAGATCTCCATCGAGAACTGGATCTCGCGGATCTCCGCCCCCGGCGGAATCTCCAGCGGGTAGCGGTATTCGAGATAGCCCTTGCGCAGCCACACCAGTTGGGCCTGTACCCGGTTCGGGTGAAAGAATCCCGCCGGCGAGTCCTCCGTGATGATCGGGCCGCTCTCACTGACCATGCCGCAGGTCGGGGCTACCTCACAGGCGGTGAAATTGCCGATCGGCATGGCAATCTCGTAGCAATGCTCGCCCTGACCCGCCTCAGCCAGCGGCTGCGGAGCATTAATGATGATCTTGATGTCATCATAGATCCGGCTGCAGACCTTCATCGCGCCGCGTGAAGCAGGCAGCAGCTCTGTCTCGATCAGCCTTGCCTGCTCCAGCACCTTCACATTGGAAGCCGCTGTCGACACCGGGATCTCCAGCGCCTCCGCCAGCTCCGCTACATTCATTCGCCGTTTGTTGAGCAGTGCCAGCATTCCTAGCCTCAGCTCGGTAGACAATGCGTGTGTTACCTTCACCAGCTCATCCGCATGCTCCATGGATAATTCCAGTATACCAATCACCCCGTTTTGACACAGTATGTAATTCCCGCCGCCCGGGCAGGATCAATGGACTTCTCTCAGACTAGTCCTCCAGCATAACCACCTGATCGCCCAGCCGGACTTCTCCTGTGCGGATCACCGAAGCATAGACGCCGAACTGCTGGTTCAGCTCCTTGTAGACCTGCTTAAGGAGTGAGCTGTCGCGCTCCAGTGTATCCGGGTCAGTCGTAATCATCACGCAGCGCTCACAATAGCTGTCCACCTGCAGCTCCGCACTGCCTATGGTCAGACGGCGGCCCAGCCACTCTTCTTCCCCCAGCGAGTCCTCACTCACTTCCACAAGGAAATTGCCCCGGAAGCGGCGCTGGTCTATAGGCTTGCCCCACAGAACCTCCAGCTTCTTCAGGCTCTTATCGGTCACCAGCAGAATACTGGCCCCATCTACCGATAACAGCTCAGGGTACTGCGCCTCCGGGTGAGGAGCTTTAGGCTCCGACATTGTAATTTCAGTCTTCGTCAAACTTTGAATTTCCGCCAACAGCTCCCGGTCCCAGCCGAACACCCGGCCATCCTCCGCCGTAACGCGAATCGCTCCACCATTATACTCAGCCTTGTAGGACATCATCCGGGGAACCTTCCGGGCCGTGATGTACTGCGACCAGTCTTTTTTGGTCATATCATAAAAGGAACAATACCGGTCCCCCTCCACTCCGTAAGATACAACCTTACAAGACTCCAGTTCCTCCCCCGCAAAGGATTTCACCGGATAACGGTTAATTGCCTTAATCTCGCCAACTGTAACTGGCACGCCCCCACCTCTTCTGTCTTTAATCTGATTTCTCTGCTACTTTTACTGCAGCGGCTTTAACTTCTGAATCTCTTCAACGGAAAGACCGGTTGCTTCGGTGATGACAGATAGCTCTATACCTAAAGCAAGCAGCTTAAGAGCCGTTTCTTTTTTTGAATCAGCCTTACCTTTTGCCTCCCCTTCAGCCCAGCCCTTAGCCTCGGCCACCTTAGCCGCTTCATACATCGACGCCTCATCGTGCAGATAACGTTGACGAGCTTCGTATTGTCTGCGGGCCTCTTCATTCTGACTCAGAAACTCCAGCGTATTCATGGCTTTTTTCAACACAGGTTCGTTCATAGTCAGCACCTCCCATTTGGTTTGGTCTACGCCCTTAAGGAATAACAGCCAATTCACCAGTCCGCCTTGCTCCAGGGAGACCGCCTGCTCATCCAGCTTCGGCAATTCCAGGAAGTGAATCTCAATATCGTCAAGCAGAGGAATTCCCGTGCGGTCCTCCCGTAAGTGAAAAACATTATGATACAAAGTATTCGGAAGTAAAGCAAAGTTTATAATGTTGATTGTCACGCACCGCTTTAACTGGTTATAGGGCTGGCTCTCCTGCAATTGAGTAGAATACTGTTTGCTCCAATAGTAAAGTGTCCGTTTCTCCGTATCGTATTTGTTGAACAACTGCATCTCCACATTAATAATTTCGCCCTCGGTCGTCTTGGCCCGAATGTCGAGAATCGACTGCTTATCGCGGGGAGAGTCCTTATCGGTATAAGGATTCAGGAGAATGATATCACTTAACAAGGGCTTGCCCGCTTCAGTAAACGTTCGATTCAGAAAAGCCAGCAGCACGTCACGGTTCTCTTCACTTCCAAAAATCCGTTTAAATAAGCGGAAACGGCTTTATCGCCCCTTTAAGGGCGGTACCGTTTCAGCGAAAAATAGAAGGAAAAATTATCGTGTGAAACAAATAAATTCTTATATTTCAAGAAGTCATTTCGGGGATCCAGCAGCTCCATCCAATACAAACCTCCGTTTCAGTGTTTCAGTCTTATTATACCATTATCGCTGCCTGTTTTGCGTGAGGCAAGAGCCGGGCACGTTCAGATTAAAACAACCTCTATACGCAAATAGAAAAGGACAGCCCGAAGGCCATCCTTTTCACATCATTTCTTTACAGTGATTCCCCGATCACCCGCTTGTAATACAAAACAGACAAGAGACCGAAAATGGAATACAACACGGTATATAATCCCATGACAGCGAACATCGGGGTCAGCATCTCGGTTCCGAAGAAGAACCAGCCGGATTTCACTGCAAAGTAACTGTGGCACAGCCCGACAATCAGCGGGATGCCGAAATTGAACAGCTGTTTGAAACGGATACCGCGCAGGAGATCACCCTGAGTGAAGCCCAGCTTGCGCAGGATCGTGTATCCGCCCCGCTCCTCCTCGCTCTCATCCATCTGCTTGAAGTAGAGAATACAGCCGGAGGTAATCAGGAACGTTAAGCCCAGGAAGCCGACAATGAACATAATCAGGCCCATATTGGTCCGCTGGTTGAACTCATATTGATATTGCGAGAAGCTTTGCAGCTCTGGCTTCTGCTGTGTATAAATCTCATACGCCTGCTTCACCTGTGAAGACTGGGTCAGATTAAGCCCGTAATAGATCCCATCGCCGCTTACCCGTTCCTGCTCTTTCGGATCTTTACGCTGAGCCAACTCCTGGTAGACTGAATCATCCACCACGAACACCCCCAGGATTCCGCCGCCAAAATAATACGGCAGCACGCTCTCCTCCGACAAGCCTGCAAGCTGCTGCTTAACAACACCATCCTTAGTGAGGAAGTCCAGCTCCCCTTTGTTCTTAAGCTTCAACATCGTTTGCTTCGTAGTCGTATAACCCATAATGCTGGCTTCGCCGGGTTGCACATCTACATCCTTCAGACTGCTGTCACTAATTACGGTTGCTAAGAGGCTGGTTTCATCGCCCGGTGTATTTTTGGTATCCAAGACTTGCTTAAGATCGATCTCCATCTGCACCGTTGGAATCTCCAGAGTGGTATACCCGATGCCGGCCTGATCCAGCGCCTTCCGGAATCCCTCCTCATCAGCCTTCTGCAGAAAGCCGTAATCATGCGGCGAGCTCTCCCGCGCGGAGGACTCCACTGAATAATAGGAAATATAGCTCAGTGAGAGCAGGCCGATGGCCAATGCAGACACGGTGGTAATGACGGTCAACAGCAGCGCATTCGATTTCATCCTGAACATAATCGACGATAGCGACAATACCTCCTGGATGGACAGGTACCCTTTTTTGCTGCGGCGGATAAGATTGAACAGGAAGCTGACAGAGCCTTTGTAAAAAAGATACGTTCCGATAATTACCAGAGCGAGTATGGCGATCATCGCAAACATCAATGCGTTCATTCCATAGAAGGTACCGTTGAACAGCTTCCCGGAAATATAGTAGCCTCCGCAGATACTGCCGATTCCGAGCAGGCCGATCACCACCTCCCACAGCGACATTCTCTGGATACGCGTCTGTGAAGTCGCCGTAACCTTGAACAGCGAGAGAATGCTCTGGGCCCGGATGAAAGTGTAGTTCATGATCATAATGAGGATATATACTCCTACGAACACCAGCACCGTCTGCAGCAACGCCTCAGGGGAGAAGCGCAGCGCAGCGAGCTGATCAACCCCCAGGATTTTGAACAGCACCATCAGAATCAGCCGTGACATCACGAATCCTGCGCCGATTCCAGCGAACATCGAGCCAAAATACAGAATCAGATTCTCGGCGCTCAACAGCGCGAAGATTCTGCTCTTGGTCAGCCCGATCAGCTGGAACAATCCGATCTCCTTGCTGCGGCGTTTGATGAAGATCGTGTTCGCGTACAGCAGGAAGATGGCGACAATGGCCACCAGCAGGACCGAAGATGCCCCGATCGCCGCACCGCCTTTGACGGAACCGCTAACCTCATCCATTGCCGGGTCATACTGCAGCGTGACGAAGGAGAAATACAGCGCCACACTGAAAATGAGAGCGAAGACGTAGAGATAGTAATTCTTGATGTTCTTCTTGAGATTCCGCAGGATAATATAGTTCAGACTCATTGCGCGACACCGCCAAGCACGCCCTGAGTGCTGATAATATCGCCTAAGAAGGACTGCCGCGTCTCCTCGCCCTTGTTCAGCTGGGTGTAGATTTGCCCGTCCCGGATGAACACCACCCGGCTGCAATAGCTGGCGGCCACAGCATCGTGCGTCACCATGACAATGGTCGCTTCCCGCTTGCTGTTCATAGCGGCCAGCTTGTTCAGCAGATCAGAGGCAGACTTGGAATCCAGGGCTCCTGTAGGCTCATCGGCAAAAATAATGCTCGGCTGATGCACAAACGCCCGCGCCGCAGACGTACGCTGCTTCTGCCCGCCGGAGATTTCCGCCGGGTACTTGTCCTTCAGCTCATGAATACCCAGCTCGCCGGCTACCTGGTCGAACCGCTGATGCGCCTCTTTCTTGGAGATGCCTGTAATGGACAGCGGCAGCATGATGTTCTCCTTGACGGTCAGCGTATCGAGCAGGTTGTAATCCTGAAAAATGAATCCGAGATGATGCTTACGGAACTCCGCAAGCTGCTTCTCCTTCATCCCGGTGAACTCCTTGCCCTCAATTTCAATCGTGCCCTTGCTGACCCGGTCGATGGAGGACAATACGTTCAGGAGCGTCGTTTTACCGGACCCGGACGGGCCCATAATGCCGACGAACTCGCCTTTATTCACCTGAAGATCAATGCCTCTCAGCACTTCCTGCTTATTGAATTTGTTGCCATAGGTTTTATAGATTTTGTTGGCCTGCAATATAACCATCTGTTCCCCACTCCTTTTCTGTATCTCTATCATAAGCGGGTGAAGGCCCGATTTCCTGCTTATCGCCGAACAATATGAAGAAGCATGTGACACTATTGTCACATGCCTGATAACCGCTGAAAGTCGTTCTCCCTCGGAAAAGTCAGCGAAAACTCGCTCCCCTCCCCCGGGACCGAAGCCGCATCAATCCTGATCTGTAACGGCTCTGCCACCTGCCGGGTCAGATATAATCCCATGCCGGTGGCCGCCCCCTCCTGACGCACACGGGATGACGTGAACCCTTTGTCGTAGATCCGGGGCAGGTCCCGGGGATCGATGCCTTGGCCGCTGTCCTCAATGGTAAGGATGACATGACCGTCCTGCTCCCGGCTGCGGATCAGAATATCCGAGGCTTCGCTATATTTCACAGCATTGGTCAGGAGCTGCCGGAGCATGAAGGCCAGCCATTTGCCGTCCGTCAGCACCGCCTCGGCCTCAAGCTCAACATCGAACCCGATGCCCTTGGAGAAGCACCAGGATTTCAGAGCCCGGATCTCCTGGTTCAGAATAGGCGCAAGGCTCACCTTCGTGATGAACAAATCATTCTGGATGAAGGGAATCCGCTTCTGGTGAAGCTGCTGGTCAAGCAGGTGGTGAATCCGCAGCCACTCATACATCAGCTGTCTTTGCAGCGTCTCATCCGGGAGACGCTCAATCATAAGCTGCATGGCGGTCAGCGGGGTCTTGACCTCATGAATCCAGGCCAGCTGCTCGTCCTTCTCCGACTCCAGCAGCTGGACATTCATGGACGACTCACGCTTGTAGCGGTCAGTCTGGGCGCTCACCGCTTCATGGACAAGCTGTTCCAGCGGACTGCGGGGCGTAAGCACTGTCTGCAGCTCATAGATCTGGTCCCAGCCCTCCAGGCTCCGGTAGAACGGGGTCTCCCGGAGATAGCGCAGGAAGAAGAAGACCAGGAAGATCAGCGTATTCAGCAGGACAATATACAGGATCGGCAGCAGCGAAATGGCCGAGTCCAGATAAGCTACGGCAATAGTAATCAGCTGGAGGGATGCCAGCAGCAGCAGCCAGCTCCGCTTTTCCACAATGTATTTCCAGATCATTCTGCCGCCTCTTCCGTGGCCATATACCCCTGACCAACCTTGGTCTCGATGAACGCATCCAGACCGAGCGGCTCCAGCTTCTTGCGCAGCCGGTTCACATTCACCGTCAGCGTATTATCGCTGACAAAATGCTCGTTGTCCCACAAACTCTTAATGATCTCCCCGCGGTCCACAATGCTGTTTTTGCGCTCCAGGAGGATTTTGAGAATCAGCATCTCATTCTTCGTCAGCAGTGCCGATCCCCCGCTGCCCGTCACGGTATTCTTCACGAATTCAATGGCCGCCCCGCGCCAGGTCTTCAGCTCCGTGCGTTCCGTACTATAATTGTAGACCCGGCGGAGCGTGGCCTGAATCTTGGCGATCAGCACCTCGAAATGGAACGGCTTCTGTATGAAATCATCCGCCCCGAGCTGCATGGACATCACCATATCACTCGGATGATCCCGGGATGAGAGGAAGATGATCGGTACGTTAGAATGATTGCGCAGAATCCGGCACCAGTGGAACCCGTCGAACTGCGGCAGCTGGATATCAATCACCACCAGATCCGGCTTCACCTCGGTGAATTCCTGCAGCACCTTGCCGAAATCCGTAACCCCATACACCTCATACGACCATTGGGCCAGCCGCTCCCGGATCTCTCCGAACAGCGTAATATCATCTTCTATCAGCATGATTTTGAACAAAGTCAGATTCCCCTTCCCCACCTAATGAAACCATATACATTATAATAAACGTATTAGTACTGAACCTCAGATTCAATTATACAGAGGAGTTGGTCATGATGGGAACGTTTGGCGGGATTTTCACAATACTGATGGGACTGGCACTGATCGCAGCAGGAATATATATACGCACCAACCCCACCTCCGGCTGGCGGATGAGCGAGGGCTGGAAGACGAAAGGGGATGCTGAACCGAGCGACGCCTATATTAGCTCCAGGCGCTTCACCGGGGCTGTACTATTTTGGATTGCATCATTTTTTATCGTTATGGGGATATTGAGTTTGCTCTAAAATAGCGAATTGATGCTATACAGCCAAAGCTGCAATAATGTACTATAGCCGTTGTCACGCCGGGTGTATATTCAGGTAACTACTTCAATATGGAGGTTATCATGAATATATCCGCCTTTATCATCTATTGTATAGTGGTTACCTTCACACCCGGCCCGACTAATATTGTCATCCTGTCTTCCGTCCAGCATCACGGGGCCAGAAAAACCATGGTGTATGTCTGGGGCGCGACGCTTGCCTTCGGACTGCTGCTGGCCGCTTCGGCCCTGCTGAACCAGCTTCTGGCAGGAATACTCCCGGAGATTCTCCGCATCATGCAGATAACCGGCAGCGTGTACATGCTCTACCTGGCGTACCAGGTCTACCATATGGGCCGTGGCTCCGGCGCGGACGCCCGGTATTCCACCGGCTTTCATTCCGGTCTGCTGATGCAGTTCGCGAATCCCAAGGTGCTTTTGTTCACACTGACCGTTATTCCGGGTTACGTCCTGCCTTACCATCCTTCTTCGGCTGCTACCCTCGGGTTCGTGTCCGCAGATATCCTCGCCTTGTCGGCAAGCATGACAGATTTCACCTACAAAAAGCACTGCCATGCAGAATACGCCGTCGGCGTCACCCTGCGCGGCATTCAGCAATATACACTGGACGGCAGCTTCCAGTCCTCGCGCAAAAACGGCGTCATGCTGTTCAACCCGGAGCAGATTCATGACGGCAGCGGCTTATGAGTATATGCTGCAGTTGGCGTAACACGAGCCAATCCTATACTTAAATGATTCAGTTACTCCAATCCACCGAACCGCTGCCTCTGGCATCAGTGACAATTGTGGATACAACCGCTTTTCCATCCTCATCTGTTCCCTGAATTTCAAACGGGACCCCTGCAGTTGCTGCCTGAAAAGCAAACCAGATCGTCCGGCCGGACGCCGCCGTAACCAGCTTCGCTTCCGATTTATCCGTCCCGGCCTCTTTCTGCCTAAGGGTGATATGCCGGATAGACGGGCTCAGCACTTCTCCGAACACCAGCGGAAAAGGCGTTGACACCTGCTCAAGCTCCGGCAATCTCATATAATTCATAGCCGAGGCGGCAGGGTCCGCATCCGTTCCGTATCCTGCTCCCCAGACCCATTTCCAGCCGAGCCAGGTTTTGCGGACATATTCGACCTGAAGATCGCCCCCCGTCTGGCTGCCAGACCGGGTAAGGAATACAAGCTTCCCTCTGCCGACAGCCTCCTGATGCATCACTGTCATGGAATCCGATTTGCGGAACAGACGCACGGCCTCCTCCGGGCTGCCGCCAAGCGGTATCTCCAGTATCTGCCCCAGTCCAAGCGACTTCGACATGCTCCGGTCGGACCAGCCGCCGGGTCTTTCATACATATATAATAATAGATAAAGTACCGCTACAGAAGCCAGAATGACCCCGGCAGCCAGCCCCCATCTCCGGGTAGTTGTCATAAGTCCATGCATCCCCTGTCCCAAGTGTTTGCGCTTACAGTACCTTCCATATAACTATAAAATATTTATGGCAGGATTTCAAAATTCCACTGCCCCGCAAAAAAACCGCCAGACCAGGTCCATAAGGACCTTCGTCTGCCGGCTTTGCGTTTGCAGCTTCTATTATTTCACTTCAGTGGCTCCGGTAACTTTACCTTCAAGAACCGCTGTTGCTTTCACATCTTCGCTGGAGAAGTACAGGTTACCGTCAATGGTTGCATCCTTGTAGAGGTTGAAGCCGTTAGCTTCTACATAGACATCCCCTTTGATCGTACCGCCCTGCACACGGAAGTTCTCGCTCTGTACAGTTACTTTCGGTGCTGTAAGTGTATAAGTAGCGGTTACCTTGTGGTCAGCGTCCTGTGCGTAGAGCGCAAGCTTACGGTAGATTGGCTTGGAGGTATCGTTCTTGTCGTGGAACTCGCCGGCTACAACGACATCCTTGTCCACAGTCAGATCGTTCAGCACAGCCACAATCCAGGTTCCTTTATCGCTAACTGCGGTAGTGAATGCATCGGCCTGATTTACGATGGAAGCAGTTGTTACCGCATCTGTCTGCTCAGCAGCTGGTGCCGCTGTAGCTGCCGCATTTTTCGCTGCATCCTTATCCGATCCGCAACCTGCCAACAATGCTGCTGTTACCCCTGCAACTGCTAAAATTTTGAATAATTTCATTTTAACTCCCCCTGTTTCTTTTAATTAACTTTATTATATATTAAAATTTTATGAATACAACGTGATAATTTTCACAAATTTGTGTCTTTTTTTCACAAGCGCTTTTATGTACACCTCATCTTACAGCTTCATCCCTTCTTCCCACTCCTCTCTTAACAGCCCCATCCCCTTTCTTCCATTCCGGCGCTTCTTCTTCATACACAAGCTCCCACAATCTGCGTACATCTGTTGCTGCTATCGGCCGGATAATCAATTCCTGATCCTGATACATTGCTTCCCTCCGTTGCCGTGAATGTTTTACCTACTAAAGCTTATAATAACGGATTAGAGCAATCCGCAGCTGGTAATGAATGTGTATAATCAAATTGGACTTCCTGGCAACAGACTGAGATAATACAGGGAACGAAAAGAACAAGGCCCATATCGACAACACAGAAACCCGGAAAGGATACCCGCCATGAACCTGTCCACACTACCGGCCACCCTGGCACAGCTTGATCTGCGGAGCTGCCTGATTCAGCGGCAGGGTAAGCTGATATTTGAATATTATAGAGATCAACATATACCGTCTGAGCTGGCGAAGATCAATTCCTGCACCAAAAGCATCCTCTCCGCACTCATCGGCATCGCTATAGACAAGGGTCTGCTTTCCGGCGTGTCGGCTCCGCTCCGTGAATTCTTCCCGCAGCTTACGCGGGATGCGGATTCACGCAAGCAGCATATTACCCTGGAACAGCTGTTGAACATGTCCGCCGGCTTCCGCTGGACCGAGTTCGGCGGCGCCAACTCTTTCCCCAAGATGACCCGCTCGTCCCACTGGATCAACTATGTCCTGGAGCAGCCGCTCGCCGAGGAGCCGGGAGTCAGGATGGAATATAACTCCGGCATCTCCCAGCTGCTGTCGGCGATATTGGTACAGGCTGCGGGGCGGAGCACGGCGGAGTTCGCCGAGGAATTCCTCTTCGGTCCGCTCGGTATCCGCGAGTATGAGTGGGAGACTGATCCTCAGGGGATTCACACCGGAGGCTACGGGCTGAAGCTGCGTCCGGCGGATCTGCTGAATTTCGGGCAGCTCTATTTGCAGGAGGGGATCTGGCAGGGAGTTCAGCTTCTGTCCGGTTCATGGGTTAAGCAGTCGGTACAGCCGGCTATGGAGACCGAGCCGCCCCGGCACGGGGGCTATGCCTGGCACTGGTGGACTGAATCCATGATCCGCCGGTCAGGAAGCGATGAGTCTGTAATAGCAGACTACTATTATGCACGCGGGTACGCCGGGCAATTTGTTTATGTTCTGCCGGCGCTTCAGCTTGTGGTTGTACTGACGCAGGACAATAAGCGGGGGCGCAACAACCCGCCGCCGGATGTCTTCCGCGATTACCTGTCACCGCTGCTCAAGGCTACTTCGTCCTGAACCTGAGCTTATGGATGATATACCATAACAGCGGGCACAGCAGGTTGAAGAAGAACACGTTCAGATACCAGACCTCATTAAGCTCGCCAACCACCGAGGGATTGTCCCAGGCATTGAGAGCCAAGGGAATACTGGCCAGCGCCAGCGGAATCAGCAGACCCTTATACTGCTTCACTCCGAATAATTCCGCACAGCCGCTGGCGGAGATGTAGAAGGTCAGAATAAGCCGGTAAAAGATTACGATGAACCACAGCACCGTCACTACAGTCTCAATCCGCTCGTAGAAGCCGCCGATGGTCACGGTCTTGGCGGCAAACTGGCTGACATAGGGGATATTCACCGGAAGCTTATCGCCAAGCACTGCAATCACAAGCACGGTCAGCAGGAGCAGGGCCAAACTGGTGATCCAGGTGCTATGGAGCAGAGCTCTGCGATAGGCAGATTGATCCTGGAGAAGCGGGACCAGGAACAGGCTTAAAGCCACCTCGCTGTTAGGGTATCCCACGAATATAACGATTCCTTGAAATACTCGCTGTCCCCCCTGTTCAAGCACTGGCAGGAAGCTGGTCCATTCTGCTCCATGTACAAGAGACAGCAAGAGCAGCAGCAGCAGGAGCAGCGCAGCCGGGAAGGCAATTTCGGCAGACCTGCCCACCGCCGTGATGCCTTTGTACAGGCAATAGACCAGGGCAAACAGCATCACGATATAGATGGCCGATGGCGGGGTTTCAATGAACAGATCATTGCCGGTGAAGTCCCCAAGGCTGCGCAGGGTCAGGACGAAGATCAGGAAGGGTACGAAGAACAAATACAGGGCCAGCATGATTTTGCCGGCCATTCTGCCCAGCGTCCGCATCAGAAACTTCCCCAGAGATTCCCCATTCATTTGAGCGAAGAGCGCCACAAATAACCGGATCACCAGCAGTTGAATCACCATGCTGATCAGAATCGGAATCCAGGCGTCTTTACCCGATAACCCGATCAGCATGGAAGGCAGTCCAAGCAAAGCACTGCCCCAATAATGCAGCGTCAGCAGCATCGTTAACTGGCGGGAGCTCACCAGCTCATCACCTCCTTATTCCAGTCTCCTTCATTGAACCCGCACTCCCTAAATCTTCAGCCATTGCAGCAGCTTGATGAACGGCCGCAGCAGATCCGGGGTGAATCCGTCTGTGGCCAACACGATCAATAAGCCCAGCGCCACCGCGTATAGCATATGCACCAGTACTTTCTCACGAAGGCCCCCCTGTTTCCTGCGATACCGGCCGAATTGCCACATCCACAGCAGCACATTGACCGAGATCAGAAAAACACTCATGCCTCCGGCTCCTTAAGCGGAGGATTGACAATTCTCCCTCTGCCCTTGATGATGTATTCCACCACCACGTTCACATCCATCCTGCTGAATTTCTCATTCCACTGATCCTTCCATTTGCTCCAGTAGCGGGGATGCCGCTGATGAAAAATCGTGCCAAAGCCGAAAATATCCACGCCAAATTGATCCTGCACATCCTTAATTCCGGTAGCAATCAGCTCCTTTGTCCGCTTGATGGCCTGCAGCTTCATCTGCCGCAGCGTCTCCCGGCTGTTCAGATCCAGATTGCAGCCCACCTCGCCGACATTAGCCTCGATTCTCACCTTTACAGTGGCGTAAGGTTCACCGTTGCGTATCCCTGGTTTGATGGAGGACTTGGCATCCAGCACCTCCATCACAAAGTTCCCCTCCCCGCCCGGGCAGTCCACCTTGCCCACCGTAGATTTTACTTTGCCGGTTACATAGTTGTAAGCCTTGCTGTCGTCCTCATCCAGCCAGCCGAGCAGCATATCATTTTTCATCACTCCGATGCCCCTGTACTCAAATTTAAGCGGGCTGTTGATCGCATCCACATTCTCTTTGGTTTTGCCCTTCTCCAGATTCCCCACCAGGAAAAGTCCGGTTAATACCGCCTCCTTACCCTCCAAATCAAACCATTTCATAAGATCCAGCAGACGGACCGCAGAGGTAGGAGCCCAATTCTTCTGCGACCCGTTCAGGGAATCATAGAGATCTCTGGCCGGCAGTCGTTCAAGCGGTGTCATAATGGATAAGGCATCATAGGCAGTCCCTTCCCGGACGATAGCCAAATCGAAGTCAGGCCGGACCTCATGATCCCGGAACAGGAAATCCAGCGGCTTGCGGATGCCCTCCCTCGCCGTAGCTTCATCCAATAGCAGGATGCTCAGGTGGGATAAATAGATCTTGCGCGGCAGCATCGTTGTTAATTTGCGCACGGCCTCCATAATCGTGACTGACTCCGTAGCAACCGCAAGCGCCGGCGGACCTCCCGTACCCCCGCCGCTGCTGGCTGCGGCCAGGCTGGGTGCCACGATCTGCACAGTTACGCGGTAGCCCTTGTCTGTTTTATCGATGCCCAGGCCGATGGCAACCGCCAGATCGCCAAGCTCTTTGCGGCTCCAGCAGCCCGTCAGCGGGGTAATCAGCAGCACCAGCACTACAATAAGTAATACCGTTCTTCTCATGGCTATGCTCTCCTGCGGCTGCGCTTATTCCGTGTGCTTGACCAATAAGGGCTGCGGAACACCGCGTCTGCCTGCTCCTTCTTCAGATATGGCGCATAAGGCCTCATATAAGGCACTCCAGCGGAGTCCAGACTGCATAAATGAACGAGCATAATAAGGAAGCCCACGGTGATTCCGTAGATGCCGAAGGATGCTGCCGCACCCATGAACAGAAAGCGGATCAGCCGCACCGGAATGGACATATTGTAGGCGGGAATGACAAAGCTTGAGATTCCGGTAATCGCGACTACGATGACCATTCCTGCCGACACAATACCGGCGTCTACAGCGGCTTGCCCCACAATCAGCGTCCCGACAATGGAGACAGCCTGGCCGATATTGCGGGGCATCCGGATGCCCGCTTCCCGAATGATCTCGAAGGTGATCTCCATCAGCGTAGCTTCAACGAATGCCGGAAACGGCACCCCCTCCCGCTGAAACATGATACTCAGCAGCAGCCGGGTGGGCAGCAGATCCTGATGGAAGGTGGTAATCGCGATGTACAGCCCGGGTGCGAAGATGCTGATCATCACTGAAACGAGCCGCAGGACCCGGATCAGGCTGGAGAACAGATACGGCTGGTAGCTGTCCTCGGCAGACTGGATGAAATCCATGAACAGGGAGGGAACCACCAGCACGAACGGGGTCCCGTCGACCATAATGGCAACCCTTCCTTCAGATAACCCCGCCGCTATGCTGTCTGGTCTCTCTGTGTTAAAAACCGTAGGAAATACCGTATATTTATCGCGCTGAAGATACTCCTCCACGAACTCGCCTTCCAGCACGGTTTTCAGTCCGAGCTCTTCAAACATAAGCTCGATCTGCTTCAAGACCTCATGGTCAGCCATTCCCTCCAGGTAGACGACAGAAACATCCGTCTGGGTAACACGCCCCACAGACTTGGTCACTATCCGCAGGCGTTCATCCTTGATTCTTCTGCGGATCATTGTAATATTTGTCCCGAGATCGTCGGTGAAGCCCTCCTGCGGCCCCCGGATTACCGTCTCTGTCTTGGTATCGCCGATGCCCTTCTTCTCATAGCCCTGTATAGCCAGAGAGAGTGCCTGGTCGCAGCCGTCGAACAGCAGGAGCGCGCAGCCGGATAAAATATCTTTCACCACACCTGACAGCTCTCCGGCCGTCTTGATCTGTCCTGCGCTCAGCACGTGATTGCTGAAGTACTCCGGCAGGCTGCAATCCTCTGTTGCAGGCGGAGCCGCCTGAATTGCGGGAATAATGGACTCCTCCAGCACCTGATTGTTCACCATACCGTCCAGGAAAATGATCCGGATGACCATTTCCCTCCCGGAATGTCCCCGGTTCAGATGCAGGGTGCGCACACTGACATCCGAGCTGTTGCCCAGCCTGCTGCAGATCAGCTCCGCATTAGCGCGCGAGTCCCGGTACAGACACTGCTGCTGTGGTTCATGCTGGTTAACGTCCTGGTCATGGAATTTCATGTATGTCGTCTCCCTGCTGCCTATCGCCGAATTGTTGTTGTCCTCAGTCTTGCCTAATTCGGCGCACTTCTAAACCCGAATAAGCCCCTTCCGTTCCCGGCAGGGACAGTAGGGGCTAACTATGTATATACGTCTGAATCCCCGCTGCCTGTTGCTTAAAGGCCCGGGGATTCAGATGTTGATTCCTGTATTCAATTCAATCATTTCCTCCAAGTAACAAAAGCCATATCCCTGACATGGTAGTTGTTCTCATATTCATTGTTCCGTGTTGCCCGTTCTCTCCTGTCCGGAGTGTTGCTCTCCATGTCCAGCATATGGGGTGGATTCCCGCGTACACGATTTCACGAAAAACGTTTTCACGGACGTTTTCCCTGCTGTGATGAATCGCAATTGTACGCTTCGCTAACCTTTTTCAACGGAATCACGCTCTTTCTTCCGCAAGAGAATCGGTATTCTCCCGCTTAATGAACAGCATTTGGTTCAGTTTCAAAAAAGATTTGCTCCGGGGTCCCGCATACCCACGATCTGCCAGAAGATGTTGTCACCCACCTTCCTTGTCAGCAGCCGATTCCGGCATGCTTCGCTAGCGCTAGTACATCGGGATTCTCTCCTTTCCTTCATTCATTGCTAAATTTAGGAATGAGCCATCACCTTGGGTTCCACTTGTGAAGAATTGCTGTGGTTCCTGTGGTGATGACTACATTATACCCTGGACCCGATAAAATTTAAACTTTTAAAATCGCACGTATTCCCGCTGTATCCGTATTAATCCTGAATGTAAGCGAATACACTGCCTATCTCGGAAAATTGCTCACGATATGAATGATTTCCTCCCGTTAGCGTGCAGCCTTCCGTTTCAATACTATCACCAGATAGACCCCGTAGATCAGATACAGGATATTAAGGATGGAAACAATCAGGACTTCATGCTCCAGATTCTCATTACTGACCATGGCCAGCGCGTCGTAGAGGAAGTGAAAAGCGATCAGCGGAATCAAATTATTTCCTGCCACGATCAGCAGCGCGAGGACACAGCCCAGCAGCAGGGCATTGACCACCTGGAGAAGCGTATGTATAAGTTCATTCCCGCCAAACGCATTGGACATATGTAGGAGACCGAACAATACAGAAGAGAACACAATATAGAACAGCGGTCCCTTGGATCTCAGATAATTCCAGATGATTCCTCTAAAAACCACTTCTTCGGCGTACCCCACCAGCAGGGTCATAATGACGATACTGATTACTTCAGGCGCACCGAGCTTCACATTGATTCCGTTCATCAGCGGCTGGGCTGACGCTAAAATCAGCAAGGGGATGTAGAACAGCACGGCTTTGGACGGAGCTGCCTCAAGCTTGCGCAGGCCGAAGCTTAAAAGCGAGGGGTCCTTTCTTTTCATATAGACGGTAGTAATGACAGCCATCAGCAGGTAGGCACACGCCTGGGCATTGCGTATCCCCATATCACCGAATTCCTGGATGGTAGCTACAGCAGAGGCTACAGATACAGCCAGTGTCAGGACCACCCCCCATACCAGTGAGAATATAAGCGGATGTTCTTTGGCAGCAGTTCTCATCAATCTCTTGTCTCCTTTATACAGCAGGGTTGTGTATTGCCGCTTCTGGACAATAGTGAGCTTATTGTATACGATCTCCAGGAAAGATTCTACAGTTTTCGGTTTGAGTGAATCTTCCAGTGGGCAATGCCGCCTGGGCCATGCTATAATCTCTGAATCCTACAACGAATAAGATGAGTGTGGGAGCCTGCAGGAGGTTACGACAACATGAACAATCCTATCAAAATCTATAAAGTGACCATGCAGCTGGAGAAGGATGAATGCGGCATAGAGGTCAGCCATTGGCGTCTGCTGGTGGAGACCAGCCGCTACTATGAGATCAAGCCCGAGAACGGGCCGGTCAAGCGGATCTATAAAGAGAAGCTGCATACCGTGGTGGATGATACCAAGGCTTATCAGGGCGGAATGCTGGCTTGCTCCGCATTCTGCCACGAGGACCGGATCGAAGATATGCACAGCCTGATGCTGGATTCGCTTCAGCTCAAGATCAGAACCTACCTGGAGGCGCTGCATTTGAATCAGCAGGCCATTGAGCAGCAGGCCCGAAATCTTAAGTCTATGTTATAAATCAAAAACCGGAAGAGGCGTGATATACACGTTCTTCCGGTTTTTGGCATAGCTTCTACTATGAAAATCAATGGCTGACCAGATAAGCGGCATCCAGGATCAGAGCGACCCGCCCGTTGCCCAGAATCGTTGCCCCGGACAGATGGTTCAGCGTCCCCAGATAATTCCCCAGCGACTTAATCACTACCTCCTGGTTGCCGATAATCTCATCAACCGCATAGGCGGCAATCTTGTCCACCGACCTCACGATCACCAGCGGAATCGTCTTGGAGCCGCGCTCGGTGCGCGGATAATGCAGCTTGTCCCTGAGCCAGAAGAGCGGGACAATCCGCCCGTGGCTGATGATCACCTGCTCCCCTTGGACCACCTGAAGCTCTTCCGGGGAGATCCGCACAATCTCGGCCACGTTATACATCGGGAAGATCAGCACGCGCCCGGACACCTGGACCAGCAGCCCCTTGATGATTGCCAGCGTAAGCGGCAGGCGGATCGTGAACAGCGTGCCCTGGCCCGGCTCCGTCTCAATATCGATGATCCCGTTCAGGCGTCCGATCTGGCTGCGCACAATATCCATTCCCACACCGCGGCCCGATACTTCGCTGACCTCAGAGGCCGTCGAGAAGCCCGGCTCGAAGATCAGGCCTACCGCTTCCTGCTTCGTCAGGTATCCGGCCTGCTCCTCCGTAATGATTCCTTTGTCCAGCGCCGAAGCCTTGATCCGTTCGGCATCAATGCCCTGCCCGTCATCCTGCAGCCGGATCACCACCTGATTCTCCTCATGATAGGAGTTCAGGGTAATGACGCCCTTCGGGGCTTTGCCCTCCCGGGCCCGCACCTCGGGGCTCTCGATCCCGTGGTCCGCGCTGTTGCGGATCAGATGGATTAACGGATCGCTCAGCTCCTCAATAATCATCCGGTCCAGCTCGGTCTCGCCTCCCTGAATCCGCAGCTCAATCTCCTTGCCCAGCTTCTGGGACAGATCCCTGACCAGGCGCGGGAACCGGCTGAACAGCTGGTCGATCGGCAGCATCCGGGTCTTCATGACCCCCTCCTGCAGCTCTTTGATCAGGCTGCCCATATGATCCGAGGCGGAATGGATCTGCGGCAGGACACCGGCAGCATTGCCCCGCTGCCCCGCAGTGCTCAGGTCGGCCAGGGAGGTCTGCTCGATCAGCAGCTCTCCGACCAGATTCATCAGATGGTCCAGCCGTTCGACGCTAACTCTGACCGTGGCCTGTGCCCCGTGGGTTTTCTCCCGGCCCGGCGCGGCCGCCGGGTCAACCTGTCCCGGATCAGCCGGAGCAGCCGTGCCGCTTCCGGCTGGCGGTCCGGGCTGGTAACCGGCAACGGCTGCATGCTGGACATCAGTCTCTCCCGCCAGCTTACCGGATACCTCCTGGATGTCAGCGGAGGATGCTGCGATTACGGCAAACTGGCCGTAGCGTTCATCCTCATCCGCTCCGGGAGCGGACGCATTCGCCAGTGCAACAGCGATGACCTTGCCGCAGACCTCTTCTATCCGCTGAAGCAGCAGGTAATGTCGCGCGCCCTTCATGAGGCAGTCATCCTTCAAGGTTACCACAATAGACAGCAGCGTGTACCCGGCAGATGCCGCCTCTTCAGCCTGCTGCCTCTCCGTAGCACTCAGCACCGGCAGCCTTACCGGCTGCGGCTCATTCTGCCTGCTGAGCAGCGCCTCGATCTCTGCAACTACGGAGCTGACGTCTGTAAAGGGACCGCCGCTGATATACTCAGTACGCAGCAGCTTCATGGCATCCAGCGCCCGGAAAAGCGTATCGATCAGACTGCCGGTGATCTCCGGCTTCTTCTCCCGCACCCATTCCAGCGCATATTCCACCTCATGCGTGAGATCGCTCATCTCGCGGAAGCCCATGGTGGAGGCGGAGCCTTTGATGGTATGGGCAGCACGGAAGATGGTCTGGATCAGCTCCGGAGCGGGAGCATGCTCCAGAGCGAGCAGAGACTGGTCGATCCGCTCCAATTGTTCATTTAACTCTTCAATGAATATGTCGCGGTAAGCAGACAGCTCCATCATAATGATCGCCCCCTTCTCAGCCGCCCAGGATTTCTTCGAGCTTCAGAATCCCTACCAGCTGCTCCTCACGTTGCCCCATCCCGTGGAACACCGCTTCCCGGCTGCGGCTGTGGCCGCCTGCCGGCGGGTGGATTTCGGTGTACGTGGTCACCTTGTTGACCTTGTCCACAATCAGGCCGATGAATTCCTCCCGGTAATTGACCACAATGATTCTGGTGTTCCGGGTATACGGCTCATCCGTCATGCCCAGCAGATTGCGCAGGCTCATGACACAGACGACCTTGCCGCGCAGGTTGATGACACCCTTGACTTCATTCCGGCTGAAGGGAATGTCTGTGATGCTGAGCATTTTGATAATTTCATGAATCTCTTCAATACGGATGGCACAGGTCTCGGCTCCTACAGCAAGCTCGATATATTGTTCCTTCGTTAAGGATGACATGGCTTCACCTTCAGTCTGCAGGATTTAATGAGTCTTGAATGCGGCGGCGGATTTGGCCAGATCCTCGGATAGCAGAGCCAGCGCCTGGCAGGTGGCCGCCGTCTCCTCGGATGCTGCAGCCGATTCCTCGCTGGAGGCGGCGATTGACTGAACTGAGCTCATCACTTCTGCCGCCTGGGCAGATTCCTCCTCGCACGCTGCCGCAATCTCGTTGACCTTCAGGGAAGAGTTATTCACCATCTGGATAATCTGCTCGAAGGCATGGCTCGTCATCGAGGACTGCTCCACGCTCTCAGCTACCGCCCGTACGCTCTGCTTCGTATTCTCCTGCATCGCCTTGATGATCTTTGTGATCTCCTTTGTGGCATCACTGCTGCGTTCTGCCAGCTTGCGGACCTCATCGGCCACCACTGCGAAGCCGCGGCCCTGCTCTCCGGCACGCGCCGCTTCAATAGCCGCATTCAGCGCCAGCAGATTGGTCTGCTCCGCAATATCGTCGATCACTTCGATGATGTCGCCGATTTTGCTGGAGTCGTCCTCCAGTTGCTTCATCTGCTGATTAACAGTCTGCATTCCCTGAAGCGAGGTTTCAACCACATATCCGCCTTCCCGGGCCGTGCGGACCGTCTCATTAGACAGCTCTGCCGCTTCCTCCGCGCTGGAGGCGACCGAATCAATGGCCAGCGACAGCTCCTTGAACAGCTCGGTGATATTATTGGCTGCCGCAGACTGGTTGGTGCTGGTTCCGGCAATCTCCTGGGTGCTGGCTGAGATCTGCTCGGAGGATGCGGCTACACTCTGCGAATTCATCACAATGCCGTTGATTAGTTCCTTCAGATTATCAACCATCCGGTTGAGTGCGGCAGCGAGCTGCCCTACTTCATCCTTAGTGGAAATATCCGCTTGCTGGGTCAGATTGCCGTTAGCAACCTCAGAAGCCACATGCAGCATTTTCATCAGCGGTCTGGAGATGGATCTGGCGATCAGGTAACCGATGATCACACTGAGAATGACCCCGCCGATGACTACAGTCAGCGTAAGAATGAAGGACGAAGAATAGGCGGACTGTGACCGGTTGTTCGCTTCATCCGCCAGGTCCACATTAACCTTGATCAGACCATCCAGACTGCTAAGCACGATCTGGCCCTGTACATTCAGCTTGGTGCTAAGAAAGGTATTGAAGGCTGCGGGATTATCCTCACCAGCCAGAACGAGCGCTTCATCGAACAGCTTGCTGTACACTTCGAACTCTCTGTCGAAGTCTGCCAGCAATTCCTGCTCCTTAGGGGTAGTGGCCAGCGGACGGTAATTATCCACCTTCTGGTTGATCTCCTGGCGGCCGGCGCTAATCTTGTCGCGGAAGGAAGCAATTTGCGTCTCATCTGTAGTCACGCTCATATCCCGCACATAGACGCGGTTGATCTGGTAACTGATCTGGGCAGCCGACAGGTCTCTGACAGAAATCAGGTTGTTGCTGTACATCTCCTTCATATTCTGATTGCTGCTGCGCAGGGATAAGACCGAATAGATACCAAGTCCCGCCATAATTAAAGAGACAATTAAGAAAGCGGTAATAATCTTTGTTGCCGTTTTTAAGTTACCGAACCATTTCATGTGGCTTCCCCCTGTAGTTAACAACTTAAGTCCCTCATGCGGCGTTATCCATGCACTCTCCTATCAGCCGTCGGGACATCTTCAGCTATATTTCGACATTTTTCGTTAAATAATTTATATATCTTTTTAATAATTTTCATTTTATTTTCGTCCGTCTGCTTGCGAATTAATTCTTTATAACTATTAATGAATTTCGCAATGAAAAATTTGTAAAAAATCCGCTTGACAGAACGGCTGCTTATCACTAAACATAGCAAGTAGAAACGGCTAAAACTCTCACCCCTATCCTGCGCGAAAAGAGGCCTTCCATGACAACCAAAGTACCTGCGGCCGAAAAAGTGATTTTCTCCGGCGGTCTTCTGGGCCAGAACCTGCTGTATAGCTTCATGTCGATGTACATTCTGTTCTTCTACACCGATCTGCTGGGGATTCCGGCTGCTGCAGCCAGTGTCATCCTGGTGGTTGCCAGTATCTTCGATGCCTGTCTTGATCCGGTGATGGGGATGATTGCCGACAAGACGCGCTCCAGGTGGGGCAAGTTCCGGCCTTATCTGCTGTTCGCCCCTTTCCTGATTGCACTGGCGACAGTGGTCTGCTTCTGGGACTTCGGCGGTCCCCCCACTCTGACGCTGGTCATCGCCACCGTATCGTATCTGCTCTGGGGCATGCTGTATACGGTCTGCGACACTCCGCTGTGGGCCTTATCGTCCGTCATCTCCAGCGATCCGGGTGAACGCAACCTGTTTATCACTTTGGGCAAAATCGGCGGCACCCTCGGCGCAGTCATTATCACCGTAGGCGGCATTCAGCTTCTGCTCGCCTTCGGCGGCGAACGGAGCTCACAGGCGTACCTGTACTCGGCCATCATTATCGGGATTATTGCTGCCCTGTCCATCTTCCTGACCGGCGCACTTACCAGAGAACGGGTCACCCCTTCTGGCAGGACAATCCCATTCCGCCACAACCTGCGGACTGTGTACACCAACAAGCCGCTGCTCACCCTGCTGGCCTCGCTGCTGATTATCAATCTGGTCAACGGTATCCGGCAGAGCATTCAGCTCTATTACGTGGTCTATGTATGGGGAGATGCGGGGTATGCCACCCAGGTCGGTATCAGTCTGGTGGCTGGTATGCTGCTGGGGATGGCAGCTACGCCGTCGCTCCTGCGCCGCCTGTCCAAGAAGAAGCTGTTCATCGCTTCCTGCATCCTGGGAAGTCTCTCCTGTCTCCTGCCTTATCTGCTCGGGGACCATCAGGTGCTGCCGACGCTGATCTGGTTCGGAGTCAGCTTCTTCTTCACCGGGATGACCACGATTGTCAGCACTTCCATGCTGCTGGACACCATAGATTATTCGGAGTGGAAGCTCGGCTTCCGGGGCGAGGGGATCGTGTTCTCCACGAACACCTTCGTCACCAAGTTCAGCGGGGCGCTGTCGCGGCTGATCATTGGCGCAGGCCTGGGCCTGCTCAGCTATGTGGAGAACCAGCCGGCGACGCCCAGGCTCCAGGATGGCCTTAGCCTCATCATGTTCCTGGTGCCTGCGCTCTGCTTCCTGGCTGCGATCCTGCCGATTCTGTTCTACAACCTGAGCGACCGGCAGCGGGTGCAGATCCAGAGCGAGCTGGACCATAACCGGTCCGTACAGGCGGCTCAGCAGAGCTAAAATCATACTATTCTATAGGAGCGATTAGAGATGGAATTATCCGAAATATCTGCCCTGATGTCACCGCCTGACCTGAGCGGCTGCCGCAGAATCCTGTGTATCCAGCCGCATCCGGACGATAACGAGGTGGCCATGGGCGGTACGATTGCCTCGTTCGCGGAGAAGGGCTGCGAGATTCATTACTTGACCGTCACGAGCGGGGATCTGGGCGCGGCGGACGCGCATACATCATCTGCCGACATCGCCGCTATCCGCGCCCTTGAGCTGGAAGCAGCCGGGCGGTCGCTGGGAGCCACCGTGTTCCACCAGCTCGGCCATGGCGACGGCACACTGGAGCATATTCCGGCGCTGGCGGGGGAGATTGCCGAGGTGATCCGCACCGTGCAGCCGGATGCCGTGTTCTGCCCTGACCCGTGGCTGAGCTACGAAGCGCATTATGACCATATTGTCACCGGCAGGGCTGCGGCCCACGCCTTCCTGTCCTCCGGGCTGCCGCTCTATCCGAGAGGGACAAGCACACAGCCCTGGCAGGCGAAGGCCCTCGGGTTCTATCTGACGGCCGAGCCTAATACCGTGATTGACATCACGGACCACTTCGAGCGGAAGTTCGCAGCCATGGCCCTCCACCGCAGCCAATTCAGCGGGGAGATGCTGGCGATGTACCGGATTTACTTCCGGGAGCAGGCCCGCCAGCTGGCCGAAGGCCGGGGCTTCGGGCTGGGGGAAGCCTTCAAGGTACTGTCCCCGCTGCATCTGCACTGCTTCGTGGATGCCCGGCGGGTCTAGGAGCAATTGCGGCTGGGAGCGCGGGGTTGCGATGGAGTGCGATGGGGTGCGATGGGGTGCGATGGGTTGTGGAGGTTACCGGCGGATGCCTGCTGTTGTTGGGGGACACCTACGTCTTCTCGTTAGCACCGGTTGTGTTCGGTTTTTCGATTACATTTGGCCTGCGCGCCCTCCCCCGGTCCCATTGTATTCGGTTTTTCGCATACATCCGGCCTACGTGGCGCGCACAGTCCAATTGTGTTCGGTTTTTCGATTACATTTGGTCTACGCGCCCTCCCCCGGTCCCATTGTATTCGGTTTTTCGCATACATTCGGCCTACGCGCCGCCCTCGATCCCAATGTGTTCGGTTTTTCGATTACACCCTAGGCCCTCATAAACTTAAAAGAGCAGCAAGCCTCCTAACTGGAGATTTGCTGCTCTTTATGTAGAGGAAGCTAGGGCAATCGGTAGTAGGGTATGGTCCGCAGCGGCTTGAAGCCCAGCTTCTGCGCCAGTCTGTAAGAGCCGGAATTCTCCATGCGGCAGCCCCATACCGGCTCCAATCCCTGCTCCAGACAGTAATCGATGAGCGCACAGCATACAGAGAAGGCGAAGCCTTTTCCCCGGTGGGCCGCCGCCGATTCAATGCCAATCTCCAGTTGCTCTGCTGTACGGTAGGCCGAGAACGCACTTGAAGCATCCTCCCCCTCCCAACGCAGGGTGTATCCGGCACCTGAATTCAGAAAGTGTTCCGCATCACGCCAGAAATACCGGGGAATAACCAGCCCGGACTGACTGCTGAACCCCTCACCGTTCATCCGCACAATATCGGCATCCTGCCGGAACCATTTCTTCCTGGCCTCCCGGTAAACTTCTGCGTCAAAAGTAAAATTCACCCGGGTATGAGCGTACATCCGGCGTTGGTCCACCGCTTCAGGCCCAGGATCAGCATCATCAAGCAGCGCATTATGCTCCTTCACGACAGATTCAAGCAAAGGCTCCCAGCCGCCTGCCGGATCAGCCTGCAGCCATTCCGCCGAAGGCCTGCGTCCCGTCCCGTTGGTCATATAATCAGTTAAATCCCTGTTAAACGCCTCATTCTCCGAATTCCCATACAGCAGTGACATCCCGTATTCATGAGCGACATAGAAGGTGCTTGGATTTTGCACATTGTCTACAAATACATTGCCGGTAGTCTGCCCTTCGAGCACGGCTTTCGCGAACAATGTGTTTATTTTCACTTGACGTAACGGCAGCAGCGCCAGATTATAGTCCCGGCGGTCCAGCTTAAGCATGGTCCTCTCCCCTTTTCTGTGAATACCTATATGCATTATACCTTATTATGGAATTCTCCTCAGGATGATTTATCCGCAGAGGAAGACCCCGGCAAAATCAGTTCCTTGTCTCCAGATAACCTGTGTTATAATACATTGATTGTTCTTCTCTCCCCTTAAATCCGATATCACCTTGAAAGGAAATTACTGATGATTAATCATATACCTGAAGTGAATTTCACGGCTTCTCCTTACTATAATCCCAGCCTCAAAAATGTCGTGATTCTGGCCACCGGCGGCACCATTGCGGGCAGCGGCGAAGCGCACAAAACGTTGAATTACGAGCCCGGCGCGCTGCCCGTGCAGGATCTGCTGGACAGCGTGCCGCACTTGGAGCGGCTGGCCAATTGTGCAGGCGTACAGGTGAGCAATCTGTGCAGCGCCGATATCACCAGCGAGCATTGGCTCACACTGGCAGCCTGCATTAACACGCTTGCCCTGCGGGAGGATGTCCACGGGTTCGTGATTACGCACGGCACCGACACGCTGGATGAGACCTCTTATTTCTTGAACCTGGTAATTAAGACCGATAAACCGGTCATTATTACCGGCTCCATGCGCCCGGCTACCGCCATCAGTGCGGACGGGCCGCTGAATCTGTACCAGTCGGTGGCGCTGGCCGCCAATCCCGAAGCCCACGGGCAGGGCGTAATGGTTGTCTTCGCCGAAGGCATCTACAGCGGGCGGGATGTCCAGAAGGTGAACACCTTCAAGGCCAATGCCTTCGATGAGCGCGATTTCGGCTGTCTGGGCTACATGCGCGACAGCCATGCCTTCTTCTATACCCGCACACTTAAGCGTCATACCACCGCAGCACAGTTCGATGTGTCGGGCATGACAGCACTTCCGGAGGTGTCGGTAGCCTACTTCCATGTGGATGCGGATCCCGGCATTCTGGATTATCTGGCTACCATCTCCAAAGGAATCGTCATTGCCGGAGCAGGCGGAGGCATCTACAGCAAGCCTTGGATCGACAAGGTTGGTGAGCTCAAGAACAATAACATCCCTGTCGTCCGCTGCTCGCGGATTTCCAGCGGAATCACGCTCAAGGACTCGTACATTGACTTGTCCGCCAATTCCATTCCCTGCAACAGCCTGGTCCCGCAAAAAGCCAGAATTCTGCTCTCCCTCGCCTTGACGCAAACGACCGGCTATGATGAGATTGCCGCCATGTTCAACGAGTACTGAACACTTAATAGGGTGTCCCGTAAGCCATATAATGGCGCGGGACACCCTTTTTGTCTGTGAAGCTGGCCGGAGGGCGCTCAGCCCGTTGCGGGCGGAAACTGAAAGGTGAGGACCGCACCTTCGCCTTCGGGGCTGTTCCGGGCGGCAAGGCTTCCGCCGCAGCGCTCCACAATGGCGCGCGAGATGGCCAGCCCCAGCCCGGACTCGCCGTTCTTGCCCTTGACGAATCTGTGGAACAGGCTGGGCAGCAGCTCCTGCGGAATGCCCGGGCCATCATCCGATACCGTTAAAATAATCTCTCCCTTGCCTGCACCCGCCCTGATATATATATTATTGCTGGCATACCGGGCAGCATTCGTTAATACATTCAATAGGGCCTGAAGCAGCTTATCCCGGTCAGCCAACATCGTCAGCCCGGCGTCTCCGGCAATCTCCGTATGCAGTACGAGCTGTCTGCGCACCAGCAGCGGGTTTACCCGCTCTACGGCTTCCGTCACCAGTTCGTCCAGCTTGAACTCCACCGGCCGGAAGATATCCTCCTCGCTGTCCAGTTTGGCAAGAAGCGTCATTTCCCCGACCAGATCCCGCAGCCGTCCGCTTTCATCCAGAATAATATCCAGCCCTTTACGGACATCTTCTCCTTCGAACACCCCGTCCCGGATGCCTTCCGCATACCCGGATATCGACATCAGCGGAGATTTCAGCTCATGGGAAGCATTCTGGAAGAATTGCTTCTGCACCCGGTTGAACCGGTGCAGCTCGCCGGCCATTTCGTATACGGTCCGGGCTACAGAGCCGATCTCGCCGCCCGCCCGGATCAGGTTCACCTCGGCAAAACGGCGGTTTTTCACTTTTCCCAGCTCCTCACGCAGGCTCATCAGCGGATGAATCAGCTTCCTGGTGATGAACAGGCTGAACAGGAACATTACGGCCGCACCGACGGCAAAGACAAGAATGAGGCGTTTGAGCAGAGCCTGCTCAATGGCCTGGATTCTGCTGACAGGAGTCAGCAGGGTCAGCTTCCCCTGGGGAAGCGTATTGACCTGCACCAGATATCGCCGGTCATTGCCATCCCATAGATTCTGGAGGGAATACGGCTCCGCAGCTGCCACATCAGTCCTTCCGTGCTCCATGACCGTTTCATCCGGGAGAGGCCCCGAGACCACATTTCCTTGCTGATCCGTCACAATAGCCTGCACTCCGCTGGAGAGCGTAGCATAAGGAGGCGTTAACAGTTCACTCTCCGGCATTTGCCCGGCCTCTACTGCCGGATGGGACTGCTTGATCAGACTGGCAGACAACGTAGCGCCCAGCGTCCGCAGTCCCTCCTGCTCCTTACCAATGAAATGGTCCATCAGCACTAAGTGGATCATTACCCCCGTGATGGACAGGACAACCAGCAGAGACAGTCCAAACGCAGCATTAATCTGATGGACCAGCTTCATCTGCTTCATCCGCTCTTTGAGCTTCGTCACCATGCTAGTCCCTCCCTTCTCTCATCCGGTAACCGTGTCCCCAGACCGATTCCAGCGGCAAATCGCTGATTTTTTTGCGGATACGCTTGATCAGATGGTCAACCGCCCGGTCACTGCCGAAGTAATCATCCCCCCAGACCTGCCCCAGCAGCTCTTCCCGCGTGAACGCCCGGTTCGGATGCCCGGTGAACACCTTCAGCATCAGGAACTCCTTACTTGTCAGCTCCACTTCAGATCCGTGCCAGAAGCATCTTCGCTCTTCCGGAAGCAGCCGCAAGCCGCCCAGCTCAATCCCCGGGGTGAGCGGCAGAGCGGCAGCAGGCCGGGGCTGATGGAGGCGCTCCCACCTCTCCAGCTGACGCCTGATCCGGGCCACCAGTTCCCGGGGACTGAACGGCTTGACCAGATAATCGTCGCTGCCCAGCTCAAGACCGAGTATTTTATCGACCTCGTTATCCTTGGCTGAGATCATAATAATCGGAACCTCCGCTTCATCGCGGATACGCCTGCACAGCTCATACCCGTCCATCCCCGGCAGCATAATATCAAGCACCCACATGTCCGGGGGATCACTAGTCCACAGCTCCCAGGCCTCCTCGGCACTTCCCAGGCCAATGGTGCGGAAATTCTCCTTATGTAAATAAGCTTGTACCAGATTGCGTATATTCTCATCATCGTCCACAACGGCAATGACCGTCTCATTATTCATCCCAGGCACCCTCCACGGTTTTCTCTGCTCCATTATATCAAGCTGCAGGAAGCGGCAGGGCTCTGCCATTGTTTTTCCACAAAGCGGCCCATTTCCTGCCACAGAAGAACGTTATATTGGGACCTGTAAGACAATCACACAGATGAGGAGTGTTAAATTATGAACCGTTTAGTCTTTAGAAAAATGGCCCTGTCCACCCTGCTGCTGTCCTCCATTGCCACCCCGGTGTTGGCCGATGCCGGTAACGACCCGGCACAGGTACCCACACCCGCTGTCACGTCAACCGCCGCCACTGCACCTGCGCAGGGCAGTACCGTGAGTGCTTCCTCCTTCCCCGGCCTGCTGGCTCTGGCAGAACGCTACGCACCGGATACGGTTAAGGATTGGACCGATACGCTTAGCAAATACACTACTGCGGCCGGTATTAATGTAAAAACACTTAGCCTTGACGTAACCGCCCAAGACTCTGCGGCTACAGCAGCAGCCGTTTCTGTGAACCTCACTTCCGCCGGACCTAACGGCTCCATAGCTATTGAGGCCGCCGCTCCGTCCATGGTGGCAATGTTCGATGACAACGAATTCCTCCGGGCACAGACCGAGTTATTGAAGGCTGTAGAATCCAAGGATGCCACAGCGGTCAAGCAGGCGCTGGCCGGATTGCTGTCACAGTATAAAGAACATACCGCCAAGCTGGAAGAAGCCAAATAAGCTAGGTACTGACACGAAAAAACAGCCGGAACGTCCGCTTCAGGACCTTCCGGCTGTTCGTCATTTCAGTTCGATTCCTCGTCGACAGGTTTCCGGTCCGCTTCTGCTTGCGGCCTGCCGCCCGTCAGCTCCTCTGCGGCTTCCATTTGCGCCCTGGCAACGGGAGCATTCACCTGTAACCCAGGATGGCGCCCGTCTCTGAGGCTGCTTCGTCTGCGTAACGCCTGTATCGTATAGATTCCAGAGAACAGCAGCACAAACATGATTCCTGCTGCCAGCCCGCCGCCTTGCCCGGGAATCAGCGGCATACTGGCCAGAATCGCCAGCAGGCCGCCCATGGCGAACCATGAGCTGTAGGGATATCCGCGCTGGCCGCGCTGGCCGGTTAGAGGGCGTCCGTGCTTCTGCCGCAGCCGGTAGTGGCTGGCGACAATGATGAAGTAGGAGAACAGCAGCGAGAACCCGCCGGAGCTGACCAGGAACAGATAGACGCCTTGCGGCAGCAGCAGTCCAAGGCCAAGTCCGGCGAGCATCGAGCCTCCGGAGATCAGAATCCCCCGGTAGGGGATATCGCCATGGTCGCGCATCCAGCCTGGCGTGTGCCCCTCCTCCGCCAGAGAACGGAGCATCCGGCCAAGCCCGAAGACCGAAGCCAGCATCGTTGAGAGAATGGCGGATACAAGCACCATATTCATGACGTTGCCCGCCCAGCCAAGCCCGTACAGGCTGAGCGCGGAGACGAACGGGCTGACCTCCCCGGAGACCCGGGCCGGAGGGAGCAGCAGGAACAAGGCGGCCATAGCGGCCAGATAGAGGCTGACCAGCAGCAGGATGGTGCGCCGGATGGCCTGTGGAATGGTGACCCGCGGATTCCCGGTCTCCGAGGCGGCCAGCCCCAGCACCTCGAACCCTGCGTAGGTGAACATCACCATAAGCATACTGCCCGCGATACCGGCAATCCCGCCGGAGAAGAAGCGCTGTCCCCGCAGCACATTCAGCCCCGCTGTCCCCGCAGCCCCTGAGCCTATGCCGACAATTCCGGCAACGATAACCAGCGCCAGTACAATAAACGCGGCAATAGCGAGCAGCTTGACAGCGGCCAGTCCGCTCTCCAGCCTGGAGAGACGCTCGGCCCCCAGCAGATTCAGCAGCGTGACCAGCACGATAATTCCCGCACCGGCTGCGGCCAGCGGCAGGGCCGGGAACCAGCCCCGCAGCAGGATAGATACCGCCGTCGCTTCACTGGACATCGCGAGCACAAGACCGGTCCAGTAGACCCAGCCCACCATGAAGCCCGCTCCACGGCCGAAGGCCTGCTCGGTATACGTGCGGAATGAGCCGGAAGCCGGATTCGCCACCGTCATCTCTGACAGGGCAGACAAGATGCAGTAGACCAGGACGCCACCGATCACATAGGCCAGCAGCACCGACGGGCCTGCCGCCCGGATCGCCACGGAGGACCCGAGAAAGAACGACCCGCCGACCACCGTACCGAGCGCCAGCATCGTCAGCTGCCAGACGGATAATCCTTTTGAGCCGTGAGCACCGGACTTCCCGCCCTGATCCCGGGCGGCGCGCTCCGCTTCCCCCGCTTGCTTCCCTTGCCTTCCTTGCTTCATAGCCTTCATCCTCCCGGAACTGAGATACCAGCAGTATCTGCAAATTCCCGGAATCTTAGCCGGAAGTAACTCCACAAAGTGGGCTTTAGCCGACTTCACAGCATAACGGTTCAATCCCGTTCCCGTGAAATCCCTGCAGCCCGGCCTCCCGGTTAGATCAGCCGCGCAATGCTCTTAATCTCAACTGCTGATGCAGCAAGCTGCTCCATCGAGGCGGTAATCTCTTCGGTCGCAGCCGCCTGGCGCTCGCTCTGGGCCAGACAATCGGTCAGGATGGCATCCATCTGGCTGATCTTCTGCTTGATCATCTGCAGAATACCGGCGATATCCTTCGCCGAGGAGGCACTGGAGACCGACATTTTGCGGATCTCCTGGGCCACAATCCCGAAGCCCCGGCCGTGCTCCGCTGCATGGGCTGCTTCAATCGCCGCATTCAGTCCAAGCAGATTCGAGTTCTCTGCAACCTTGCGGATGAAATCCAGGATCTCATCTGTCTGCTGAAGATCCTCCACCACCTTCTGCCCCAGCTCCTTCAGGCCGTTTACCGTGCCGGCAAGCTCCGAAGCTGTACCGGCAATCTCCATCGATGTCGAGCTAAGCTCATCGGAGGTCACTGCCATAGCATTCGCTGCCTCGCTCAGCGTCACCTGATTGCTCAGGCTGATGCCGATCGTGAATACGCCTGTAACAGCGCCGTCCCGGTCCCGGATCGGCATGGAGGAGGATTTGAAGGGCAAACCATAGATCTCTTTGGGAATGGTACCGCTGACCTCTTCCCCGCTGTCCAGTGCAGCGCGGATTCCGCCGCTTGCCGGCACAGGAGTTCCCGGTTCAATCCGGGCATCCAATTCTTTGCCTGGCAGATAATAAATGAATTTCTCCGTATCCGCCAGGGCAAACATGACATCCAGCGGAAAAAGATGCTGCACCAGCGGCAGAGAACGTTCAAGCGCCTCCTGCAGCTGGTCCATTTCTGATCGTTCTTCGGTATTCATAAGCTCAACAGCTCCCTGGATTTATATTTATGTATCTCTATCTCTCGAACAAAGTGACCCGGTTGCGGCCTTCCGCCTTCGATTGGTACAGCGCGTCATCGCCCAACTTATAGATATCCCCCTCGCGAAGACCGTCCGCACGCACCGAGGCTACACCGATGGATACGGTAATTCTGGCGTATTCCGGGCTGCGGTCATGGCGGATGCCAAGCTCTGCTATATTGCGCCGGATCGATTCTGCATACTCCTTCGAACGGTCCGGGGTATATCCGGACACCACAATCCCGAACTCCTCACCTCCAAGGCGGAAGGCGAATCCGCCCGCCTGTTCGGCCAGCTTCTTCAGTAACCCGCCCACCTGGCGCAGCACCGAATCCCCTTCGTAATGCCCGTACGTGTCGTTGTATTTTTTGAAATAATCGATGTCAAGCATCAGATAGGTCAGATACCGCTGCTCTGCAGCCGCCTGGCTGACCTCCTCAAGGAACACCTTGTTGAAAAATCTGCGGTTATACAGTCCGGTCAATTCATCGGTAATGGAGATTTGCTCGATCATGCCGATATACTTGTTCAGCTCCTCGTTATTCCATTCCAGCTCCTTCGTCCGCTCAGCCACCAGCTCCTCCAGATGCTCCTTATGCCGCCGCAGCTCCTCCTCGGCCTTCTTGCGCTCGGTAATATCCTTGACCGTCCCTTGAATCGCGGGCTCGTCCATATACATGATCCGGATGACCTTGTGAATGACAATCAGCTCACGGTTCTTGTCCTTGTGCATCAGCCGGGTCTCGTATTCTGCGGGCACCTGCTTGCCTTCGACTCTTCTGGCATAATAATGCATAACCTTCTCCCGTTCAGAAGGACTGATGAAATGCTCGAACGGCTGCTCCAGCATCTCGTCCGCCTGATAGCCCAGCATCGCCGCCAGCGCTTCATTCACGTAGACCAGACGCTTATTCCGGGTCACGAACACCCCGTCCTGCAAATTGCTGACCAGCTGCCGGTATTTCTCCTCTGAACGCTCCAGCTCCGTATACAGGCTGGCATTCTCCAGCGAGAACACCATCTCTCTGGACAGCAGGTTGATGATCTTCATCCGTTCCCGGGTGAACACCCCTGTGACCAGATTATTCTCCAGGTAGATGATGGCGATCGTCTTGTTCTGGTTGATCAGCGGCATGCAGACCATTGATTTCGGCTGGTGCTTGACAATATAGGGATCGTTCACGAATGGAGTCTCCGAATAAGCGTCATTGTAGATCAGGCTCTCCCGGCTCTCCTCCACCTGCCTGATCACTGCGGCGGGCAAATAATCAGGCGGCGGCGATTCATGAATCCGCACGGAGATTTTGTCGGTATCCGCCTTGTACTCCCCTTCCACCAGCAGGCTGGCTGTTGACATCATCAGGATGCACCCGCGCTGGGCACCGGCATTCATGATTACAATCTCCATCAGCGCCTCCAGCAGGTTGTTCAGCTCAATCTCCTTGGAGATAGCCTGGGAAGCCAGGATGATCGAGTTCAGATCGATGCTCTCGGTATAGTCAGTCACCGTCCGTCCATGCAGGAACTCCTTGCTGCTGATTCTCTGTTCGACCGCCGGGTACCGCTCCCGGATGAACCGGATCTTCTCCTTCGCCCCCCAGACCGAGTAATAATACTCCGCCTGTCTAAGCAGATAGGCCGCGAACTCCTTGAACCCTTTGTCATAATAAAATCTGGCCGCCAGCTCATTGCTAAGCGCCTTGTAACGGACGAACCCGCTCTGCTCGCTTGCTTCAATCGCCAGATCGTAATAATGGGCGGCCCGTTCCCCGTTCCCGGAGATCCTCGCCCATTCCGCCCTCATGAGATACTCATGCTGCCGGAAGGTCTCCGGCGAATTCCCTGCCCATTTGCGGACACGCCTGATCTCCTTGCGCATCCGCAGTCTGGCCTTGGCCTTGCCCCCTGCGCCTAAGTCCTTATAGGCATAAGCCAGGTTCAGGAAGGTGTACAGGGCGAATTCCTCCATAAAAGCAGACCCGGCCAGCGTTCCGGCCACCGGATAAGCCCGGTCGATGTATTGCAGGGCTTCGTGATGCTGCTCGTAGGTGAACAACAGCTTCATTTTGTAGATGTAGTAAATGGCAATGCCGGAATAATACCGGGCATCCTCCAGCTCACGCAGATACGCCTCTTCGCTGAAGGCCTCACTGTTGAAGGAGGTGCGCTCCGGCAGTTCGCCGGCCAGCCCGAGATAATACTGGCGGACCAGCTGCGCGGTAGCCAGCGATTCCTTGTATTTCGTGTTCTCAATCAGCGAGATCGTACGGCTGCTCTCCTGGAGCAGGGCGGGAATGTCCATCGACGGGTTCCAGAGATTCAGATAGAAGGCCGAATGGGCCAGATAGAGCAGATCCCCTGTCCGCAGGCTGGCATCAATCGAAGCCCCGAACCAGTCCTGCAGCGTATCCCAGGGCTCGGTCCAGACATGGTTGAACAGCGTATACAGGACATGCGCCGCGCTTTTCCACTGGAGGTCCTTGAACTTGTCGTTGATTCTGATCCCCAGACGCCCGTAGGCGAAGGCGCCCCGGGTATCGCCGAAGCCTGACAGGAGCATGGCATAGCCGATGAAGGCCAGGGCGGACTCCGGCGAGTTGCCGTATTTCAGGGTCAGCCCTACCTTCTTAAGCACTACCAGGCCGAACAGGGCGGTCTCGCCTGAAATAAACGACGGCGGAATGAAGTTAATCAGCAGCCGCATGACCAGCTTCATCTCCGGGTCCTTCATCTCCGGCGCGGCAAAAATCGTCTCCGGCGTTCTCCCCCGCAGCGCGGCCTTGATCACCACCAGCTCCTTCAGCACCGCAGCCATCCCCACCTTGTCCGGGATTCGGATGCCCAGCTCCTTCAGCCCCAGCCGTCCTGCAGCAATCGACTCCGGCATCATGCCCAGATACATGTAATGAGTCGCCTGCATCTCGCAGATCTCCGCACGGGCCACCCGGCCGCGTGTCTGCTCCAGCAGCAGCCGGCAAGCCTGGTCAGCCTCTGCAGCATGGTGAGTCAGATAGCCGCATTCAGCATACAGCCGGTAGATCTCGGCCGTCTGCTCCGGCTCCCGGCTCCAGGCATCCGCCGGGAGTAACGCAATTGCCGCTTCAAGCAGCAGGAAGGCGGTATCATACCCGTAGCCCGCCTTGGCCTTCCGGGCGGCCCGCAGGTTAAGCCCTATGACCTGATTGACCTCGGCCGGCTCGGTGATGAACTCCAGCCCTTTATTCATGTGCGCGGCGATGTCAATAATCCGGTCCTCGGCTTCCGCTTCCGCGAGATTCAGCAGCAGCAGCCGTCCGATTCGAAGATGAAGCTGCTTCCCCTGACTGGCATCAATCAATTGGTAGAACGCCTGCTGTACACGGTCATGAGCGAATCTCAGGCGGATACCGGCCTGCACGGCCTCCAGGCCCGCTTCAGGCAATGTGACGGAGAACATCGCATATCTATGATCCGCCGGCACAAGGTACTCGTCCTGCACCGCCCGGGCAACGGCTGCCGCGATGATCTCCGGCGGCTCCTCAGCGATCAGCGGCAGGATGCCGTAATCGAATACACTGCCTGCGGCTGAGCCAAGCATCAGGATACGGCGGACCTCCTCCGGCAGATGGCGGAGCTGCCCGACAAGGAAGTCCACTACACTGTCATGGATAGGCAGCGTATCCATCCGCTCCAGGCTCCAGCGCCACTCCCCGTCCGGCTGGCTGAAATAGATAATTCCCTTTTTGTACAGGTCCTTCAGCATCTCTGTGACAAAGAACGAATTCCCTTTAGAGCGTCTGAACAGCCGGTAAGCCAGCTCCTGCACACGTTCCGGGCTGCTGTGCAGCGTACCAGCCACAAGGCTGCGGATATCCGGCTCCTTCAGCGGCTGCAGATGAATCCGGCCCACCTTGCGGTTCTTGCCGATTCTGTCCATGACGGTGAACAGGGGATGGCCGTCATGGATCTCGCTGTCCCGGAAGGAGCAGACGACAAACAGCCGCTGCAGATGATAATCCAGCACCAGCTTCTCCACCAGCTGCAGACTGGAATAATCGGCCCACTGGACATCATCCAGGAATAGGACCAGCGGGCGGCCGCCCCGGGTGATGCCCTCCACCAGCCTGGCGAAGGTCAGGAAGAACCGGTTCGTCTCCTCCGCCGGTCCCAGCGGCTCCACCTCCGGCTGCACACCGATCCAGGCGGCCAGCTCAGGAATCAGTCCGGTGATGACACCGCCGTTGCCGCCCAGTGCCTGGCTCAGGTAACGGCCGGCCTCGCGCGTCCCCTCCTCATCCGGGCTGTCCAGCAGCTGGCGGACCAGCCTGCGGAACGCCTGAAGGATCGCGCTGTAGGGAATGTTCTTGTTATACTGGTCGAACTTGCCTTCGGCGAACAGCCCTTGCTCCCGGCTGATGCTCCGGTGGAGCTCATGGACCAGGGCTGTTTTGCCTGCTCCCGCATCACCGGAGATGAGCATCAGCTCTGCATTCGCTCTAACGCTGCTGCGCAGCGCCTCCTCCAGAAGGGACAGCTCATCCTCTCTGCCCACCAGCTTCTGCGGGATACGGAAGGTATCCAGGCGGTCTTCCGTGCCCACTGCGAAATCCTCAAGCCCGGCCAGACATTTCATCAGATCGCTCTTGATGCCGTGAGCGCTGCGGTATCTGTCCTCCGGGGACTTCTCCAGCAGCTTCATGATGATGGCTGACAGGCTCCCGGAGACTTTGCCTCCGGTTGCTTTTGCGGGCGGAACTGCCTCTTTGGCGATGATGGAATAGATCTGCTCCACCATCTCCGGGGACTGAAACGGCCTCATGCCGGTCATCATCTCGTAGAGCACAACCCCGAAGGAATAATAATCGCTGCGGTAATCAATGCTGCGGTTCATCCGCCCGGTCTGTTCTGGGGAGATGTACAGCAGACTTCCTTCCAGCACACCGCTGTTCTGGAACTCTCTGGTCTCCCGGGGCAGCTTGACGGCAAGGTCGAAGTCGATAACCTGCACGATGTCCTGCCCGCGGTTCCAGATGATATTTGACGGCTTAATATCCTTATGAATCACATTCTGCCCATGGATAGAGGCCAGAATATCCGTAAGCTTAACGGCCAGCTTCAGTAATTCCGCCTCGTCCGGCTGCTCCTCCGCCAGTATCCGCTTGAGCGAACGTCCGTGAATGTCCTCCAGCACCATCATGTACAGCCCGTTCTTCTCTTCGAGCTTCAAGGGGCGGATCACGCCAGTGGACTGTCCGCTCAGCTCTGCCAGCAGCTTATATTCCTGCTTGAAGCGCAGGACCGCTTCCGTTCCGGCATACTCCGATTTCAGCACCTTCAGAATAACCGTTCCGCCGGAGGAACCCTCGCTGCACCGGTATACCGCTTTGGCAGGATGATCTGAAATGGTCTCCAGGACCTCGTAATTGGTATTCGCAATCATTGGACTCCACCTCTAGCGGGTTTCTCCCGCAACTTCAATATCTCCATCAAATTTGAACACATAGGCGGCAATCAGCCAGATTATCCAGCAATTCAGCCCGAAGAACAGATAACCGAAGTACCCCAGCAGCGGCATTTCGGAGAAAATATGAATTTTGTCCAGGTAAGGCACAGAATATTTCCAGTAATTCGGATTGGTCGGGGCGTCGTCATGGAACCACTCGCTGCCGAAGTTCCACAGCTCCCAGAAGAAGCCGTTGAACAGCGTAGCCAGCCCCACGAGAATCACCTTCGACCAGTCGCCGTTCTTCACCGGGGTGAAGGGGGTCCAGTAGCCAACCAGTGCCATCGCCGCAGACAGCATCGGCACCAGCGCCACCCATAGTACCCAGAAGAGCAGATAAGGATAATAACCCATCCCGAAGGCCAGAATCAGCCCCAGTATGTAATAGACAATCAGCCAGCTGCGGGACACATTCAGCTTCGGGCCGCTGCTGTAACGGCTGCGGAAGAAGCGGAAGGTCTTCAGCAGCAGATACCATTCGAAGATAGCCGGAAGCACGGTGGTGTACGACAAGGAGAACCAGAACACATTGCCGAAGTTAGAGAAGACCTCATTATTGGGATAATACCAGTTCTCAATGACGAAGAAGTTGAGGTATTCAAAAGCAAACCAGCTGAAGCAGGACACCACGGCCAGCAGCTGCATCACGTGGGGCTTGCGCGAGATAATCGAGGCTCCGCCGTTTCTCCGGTAGACCAGCCCGTCCAGAATCAGGATGAAGGACCACCAGAGCGGCACAAAGGTGTAATACTCCAGCGAGATGGACAGCTTCACCCGGCCCCACATCAGCAGCCAGCTCACCGCCAGCACCGGCAGGCTCCACCAGAACCACACCGGATAAGGAACGGGGGCTCCTGCCTTCCGGGGGGCTTCCGCCGTCTTCTTGAAGCCGAACCATCCGGGGAAGACCAGAATCAGGGTGATGATCAGGGCTACTACACAGGCAAAAGAGAAATAGAGCAGGCTGAATCCCGGGTCCGCCTCCACCTTCTGGGCAGGGAAATCACCGTAGCCGGGCGGCATCCCCTTCCATTTCGCCACACTCCCGAGCAGAGGCAGCAAGAAGATCAGTCCAAAGGTGATGATCAAGAATAATGTCTTTTTCCATGTGTTCATTGTGCATGACCCCGCTTAGTTATGTAGTTATAAAGTCGAATTTTGTTGATATTCGCTATTATTCGATAGAGCACCAGATTATTCCTGCTCAGGCTATGCAAAAGTGGCTGAATTTGTGATTCTGAATTAGATAGATTTTTTAAGAAGAAAGAGGAAAAGCAATGCAAAAAAAGAAAAGCAATCCTCAAATGTACTTGCAAATTTATTCACAAATGGGCATATAACATTCCGTATACCGGCAACGGCGGAACGTCAACATAAGATTATCCATTTTGTTTTGTTGGTACAATCATTCTAAAGAGGTGAAAGAAAAGATGGCAGAAACATCCGCTAGCGGCTTATTGAACATCGAAATTAATGGGAGTAACCCCAGTGATCCAATTGAAGGTGCCAAGGTGACCATTACTGAACATCGAAGCAGTAGAATTGTAAAGATTTTGGAGACCGACAGGCAAGGACAGATCAATGCTATTGAGTTGCAAACCGTCCACTCTTCCAGTGAAGATCCTTGGCGACCTTATAAAAAATATGATCTGTCCGTAGAGATCCCCCCTGTTGGAAACCGTGCAGAAACCAGCTACACTTATACTAAAATCGGTATTCAAATTTATGCTGATAGTGTAACGAACAATAATGACGAACTCAGCTACATCCTTCAGTTAGAAGAAGCTCTGACGCAAAGAAGCGGGTTCGAGATTCAGTTGTCAGAGAACAACTCTGCTGAACATGCAGAAAGTATGGTGGAGCAGCCTGAAGCTTCGCATCTCCCCGATAGAATTAATGAGTCTGTTTTAGGATTTATGCCGATGTACATTATGCCCTTTGTACCGGCTTTTATTGATATCTTTTTAGGAAAGGTAGATCCCTATGCTGAGCGCATAAATGTAAATAATAAAAGAATCATTCAGGATACGTATAAAAATTATCTGAAACGGGTCTGTGCGAAAGAATTCGGAGGGATGAAAAATCTGGCGGAGCAGGCGATTATCGCTAACGTGCTGGCAGTGAATTCCTTTGCCCTTAATCGGATGTATACGGAGGTATATACAGATAAAGGCTACAATTTCAATATTACAAACTCTACAGCTTTTGATCAGAACTATCCGCCTGCGCAGACATCGAATGAACGAATTGATCGTATCATCGACCAGTATTTCGATAAATACATCCGCAAAGGAGAAAAGATCCAGCCGTATTTTTCACAGTACTGTGCTAAGGCTCCCTGCAAGAATAAAGGGATGGGCCAACTGCTGAGCAACCATTATGCATTACAAGGCAAAAATCATCTGGAGATTTTGAAGGCATTCTATGGCTCTGACATTGAGATTCTTACAGCAAACCGGGTCGATACTCTGCCCAATTCATACCCGGGTGTTCTAAAAAAAGGAATGACCCACCAAGGTGTCGGTACATTGAAGAAATATCTGAATGTTATCGGCAAAAGCTATACTTCTATTCCCTTGCTGGATTCATCTAATCTATTTGACGAAAAAACCGAGAAAGCAGTCATTCAATTTCAAAAACTCTTCAAAAAGAGATTGCCGGCAGCAGATGGTATTGTGGATGAACCGACCTGGAGATTAATTTCAGAGAAATATTTCTTCTTGGGTGGTGAACATTAAGCTTGCCTAATGATGAATTGCATGTAAAAACTGTATTACGGCGAATTACTTATCACGTATGTTGAATTAAACTATGTGAGGTGTAAGAAATGCAGCGATTTATGATTGGTCAATATGGAGGATTTGATTACAGCAAGTTTCACAAGGATTTCAAAGCTGAATTCTATGGAATCAAGACTTGTTCTTTCAGGGCGGAAGAAGATTGCCGGACGCTGCTGGAAGCCGTACAGAAGTATGGATTTCAACCGGAGTCCATTTTCCGCTCCGCGCCAATCCTGCAAGACTAAGAGGTGCTTTGTTCCTCTCATCGGATGCTTACGAACGTTCCGAAGCGTTCCACCACATTCAGGAAGAACTGGACTATATGGTGAAGCTTCGGCCGGTTTACATATTATTTCATTATTCTAAACCGGTTATTTTAGGCCCTCGGGCAGATTGGAGCAATTGGCGGTTTGCAGACCGGAAGGAATATATCTATGAGGGGGACCTCTCTTTAAACGAACTGATACAGCATAGCAGGTATCTCTTTTGAATGGCTTAGCGCAAAGAGCAGGGAGTACCAGTTTCAGCCCAAACTGGAATTTAACGGACTGAACAGTTACTTCTACCTGCATGACTTTCTGGAACAGCTCTTGCTTGCCTTTCCAGATGTTAAGTTATGTCTGCACACCAGCCGATTGTATCAGCAGGATAAGCTTGATCCCAATTTCGATGCGCGTGCCCTTCTGAGAAAATACACCAAATATGCTGCATTGATCTATCTGTCGAATGTTCAGATCAATGAAAGCATCCAGCACAGCCATTATCCGGTCCTGCCCGAATTAAGCACCGACGAGGGCTGAACCCCCATCGAAGACTATCTCAACATCATCCGTGACGAGAACAGCGAAGTGAAAATCATGTTCGAGCACCGCTCAGATCTCATCTCCACAGAAGATCTGGAACGTTGTTATACTTGGGTAGAGAATATACTAACCACCCCTGCAGCTCCTCCAGCTTGTCCATCGCGCTGATAACACACCCCCTCCCGGATATTTGTCTCAAGACAAGCGCATGATACAATGGGACCGTAATGTGCTTGCCTTAACTCAACATAAGAGGAGTGACAGATGTGGCAATCAATGTGTACCTGAATTTCAATGGCAATACCCGGGAGGCTGTAGAATATTACGCTGAAGTGTTCGGGACCGAACCCCCGCATATCATGACCTTCGGCGAGGCTCCGCCTGATCCGTCCCATCCTGTACCGGAGGAAGCCAAGCACCTCGTCATGCACGCCAATCTGATGATTGCCGGAAGCCCGGTGATGTTCTCTGATGTGTTCCCGGGAATGCCTTTTACGGAAGGGAATAATGTCAGCCTGACGGTGACAGATGCCGATGAAGAGAAAATTCGTCACTGGTTCAGCAAATTGAAAGAGGGCGGAACGGTGCACATGGAGCTGCAGGAGACCTTCTGGAGCAAGGCCTACGGGAATCTGAAGGACAAATTCGGCATTCACTGGCAGCTTAGCCACGATAACGGAACGAACGGCTAGACTTGCTGTTTGCCCCTTTGACACACGCTCAGGATATGTCTGCTTCTCCCCCGGGAGAGCGGCATATCCTTTTTCATGTGGGCCTGCTGGCGGACGATTTCAAAGTTGTAACCTGATTTTTGATGCGCTTACATCCTGTTCTATGTTTTAATTGTAATAAGTTATGAACCCCATCCTTCTGTAAAGGAGACTGACCTATGGAAATATCCTCTTTCTTGCTGCCCAAGGATCAGGTGGCGTACATCACCTCCTCGATCTCCATGCGGGAAGCGCTCGAACAGCTGGAGAATCATTATTACTCGGCGATTCCGATTATTGATGAGGCAGGCAAATATGTTGGGACCTTGTCGGAGGGCGACCTGCTGTGGAAACTGAAGAACACCGAAGGCCTGAGCTTCGAGAATATGGCCGGGGTGAGCATTAGCACCATTCAGCGTCATGTGCATAACGAGAGCGTGGAGATCCACGCCCAGATGGAGGATATGCTGACCCTGGCTGCCGACCAGAACTTCGTTCCGGTGGTGGATGACAGCGGAGTCTTCCTCGGCATTATCCGGCGCAAGGATATCATCGAGTACTACACCCGGAATATTACCGATTGATTCTATGATGAAGACGCAGCAAAGGCAGGGCCGTCCGCGGGACAGTCCTGCCTTTGCTGCGCTTCTAAGCCTATAGCTCCGTCAAAATAATCGTACCCTGCGGCGTCACCGCCAGCGTATGCTCATACTGTGCCGACAAGCCGCCGTCTATCGTCCGGGCGGTCCAGCCGTCCGCATCCACCTTCGTCCGGTAGCTGCCGGTGTTGAGCATCGGCTCAATCGTGAAGACCATGCCCTCCTTGATCCGCGGACCTTTGCCCGCCGGGCCGTAGTGCGGCACTTCCGGCGCTTCATGCATCTCGGAGCCGATGCCGTGCCCGATGAAGTCACGGACGACAGAATAGCCGTTCGATTCAGCATACACCTGGATGGCATGGGCTACGTCCCCAATGCGGTTGCCGGCTACGGCCTGCTCAATGCCTTTGAAGAGGGATTCTTTGGTCGTTGCCAGCAGCTTCTCCGCCTGTTCACTAATCGTACCCACCGCGTAGGACCAGGCCGAATCCGCCAGCCACCCGTTCAGGTTGACCACCATATCAATCGTGACAATATCGCCGTCCTTCAGCTCCTCATGCTTCGGGAAGCCGTGGCAGATGACATCATTCACAGAAGCGCAGGTGGCATACGGATAACCGTGATAGCCCTTCTGCTCCGGGGTTGCGCCATTCGAGAGGATGAATTTCTCGGCGAACTGGTCAATCTCCCAGGTGGTAATGCCCGGCTTAATCAACTTGGCAATCTCCCGGTGGCATTCCGCCAGGATTTTGCCGGCTGCACGCATCTTCTCAATTTCTTCCATCGTCTTCATAATGATCATTCAATTCGCCTCTTCTGTACAGAATCCATTACTCACTGTATATAATGGCTCTTGTCTATAATGGGGTAGTGCTACTCTATATTATGAAAGAAAACTGTAGAAAATCCAAATCTGCATAACAAATGAGCCTGTTTCCGCCGCAAAAGAGCAGAAAACAGGCTCATGACTAACGTTTCTTCTTCAACAGGCGGCAGTCCTCAATCGTGGAAATTGAGTCCCGAGGTGACCGCCTTGACATATCCCGCGCGGATCACAAAGTCCCCGAAGCGCTCCCCGGTGCTGCGTTCCTTGGCATAGCGGTGTATAATCGGCCCCAGGGTCGCCAGAATCTCCTGCTCGTCGATGTTCTCCTTGTAGAGCTTGTTCAAGCGGTCCCCGGTGAAGCCTGCACCCAGATACAGGTTGTAGCGGCCCGGCCCCTTGCCGATGAAGGCAATCTCGCCGAGCGCCGGTCTGGCGCAGCCGTTAGGGCAGCCGGTCATGCGGATTACAATCTCTTCATTCCGCAGGCCTGCCTCGTCAATGACGACTTCGAGCTTATCCAGCAGATGCGGCAGATAACGCTCCGCCTCGGCCATAGCAAGCCCGCAGGTCGGCAGCGCCACACAGGACATCGCGCTTCTGCGCAGAGCGGTATGATGGGCCCCGTCAGTCAGTCCGAATTTCTTGGCCAGCTCCGTGATCTTGCGCTTCTTCGCCTGGGTAACCCCGCCGATAATCACATTCTGGTTGGGCGTCAGCCGGAAGTCTCCGCTGTGAATCTTGGCGATCTCCCGCAGGCCGGTCATCAGCAGGTAGCCCTCCTGGTCCTGAATCCGTCCGCTCTGGATATAGAGTGTCAGATTCCATTTGCCGTCTGTTCCCTTCACCCAGCCGTAACGGTCCCCGTTATGGTCGAAGTGATACGAACGCGCAGGCTCCAGCGCCCAGCCGAGGCGTTCATGCAGCTCGTCCTTGAACCAGTCCAGACCATGGCGGTCAATCGTGTATTTGAAGCGGGCATTCTTGCGGACCGAACGGTTGCCGTAATCCCGCTGAATGGTGACCGTCTTCTCCGCCACATCAATCATCTGCTCCGGCCGGCAGAAGCCGATAATGCGTCCGAGCTGCGGATACGTACTCGTATCGCCGTGCGTCATGCCCATCCCGCCGCCGACCGAGACATTGAACCCGGCCAGCTTGCCGTCCTCCAGAATGGCAATGAAGCCTAAATCCTGGGAGAATACATCGACATCGTTGGACGGCGGCACCGCCAGCCCGATCTTGAACTTGCGGGGCAGATAGACCGGCCCGTAGATCGGCTCCACTACCTTGCTGTCCTCCACCTTCTCGCCATCCAGCCAGATCTCGTGGTAAGCCCGGGTACGCGGAGCGAGATGATCACTGATCCGTCCGGCCCACTCATACACCTCGGCATGAGCCTCAGACTGATAAGGATTCGGAGCGCTCATGACATTCCGGTTCACGTCGCCGCAGGCGGCCAGCGTAGTCATCAGAGTGTCGTTAATGGACTTGATCGTCTTCTTGAGATTCCACTTCAGCACCCCATGCATCTGAAAAGCCTGCCGTGTCGTCAGCCGCAGCGTGCCATTGCCGTACTTCTGGGCCAGATCATCCAGCACAAGCCACTGTGCAGAAGTCGCCACGCCTCCGGGCGCGACCACCCGCAGCATGAATTGATACGCCGGCTCCAGCTTGGAGCGCTCCCGCTCATTGCGCAGATCCCTGTCATCCTGCATATAGCTGCCGTGGAATTTCAGCAGGCGGTTATCATCCTCCGGCAGTCCTCCCGTAATCGGATTGCTGAGGGTCTCCACCAGCGCCCCGCGCAGATAATTGCTCTCCTGCTTAATATGTTCAACATCGCTCGGCGGCCCGCCAATCGGCTTCACCGCTGATTCCTTGTTCGCCATCGCTGATCCTCTCCTTCCGCTGATTCCCTCTTAATAGACGTCACGCTGATAGCGCTGCTCCTGCTGCAGTGTCTCCAGATAAGCGGCCGCCGCTTCGGGGCTGAGCCCGCCTTCCTGCTGAATCACTGTAAGCAATGCGGAGTGGACATCATGAGCCATATGCTTCTCGTCGCCGCATACATAGACATGCGCCCCCTCCTGCAGCCAGCTGTATAATTCCTTGCTCTGCTCCAGAATACGGTGCTGTACATATACCTTCTCCTCCGTATCGCGCGAGAAGGCAACGTCCAGCCTGCTGAGGACCCCGTCCTTCAGCATCCGCTGCCAGTCCGTCTGGTAGAGGAAGTCAGTCACGAAATGCCGGTCACCGTAGAACAGCCAGGACCGCCCCTGCGCACCCAGCTCTTCGCGCTCCTCCAGGAAGGAGCGGAACGGAGCAACGCCTGTGCCCGGACCGATCATGATAATCGGCGTATCGGGGCTTGCGGGCAGCTTGAAGTTCGGATTGCTCTGAATATAGACCGGCAGGGTATCTCCCGGCTGTACCCGTTCAGCACAATGCACCGAGCAGACCCCATACCGCTCACGCCCGTGCGATTCGTAACGCACAGCTCTGACGGTGAAGTGAACCTCATCCGGGTTAGCCTTGAAGCTGCTGGCAATTGAATACAGCCGGGCCGGCAGCTTGCGCAGCACCGTTACGAAGCTGGCTGCCGGAACCGTCCATGGCGCATAGTCCTGAATCAGATCCAGCAGGTCGCGGCCCTGGATATAGTCCTTCAGCTCCTGCTGGCGCTCCGGGGCCAGCAGCTCCTGCAGCGCCGGTGTGGAGGCCAGCTTCGCCGCCTGCTCCAGCAGCGGTCTGGTCAGCACAGTGATCTCATAGTGCCGCAGCAGCGCTTCACGCAGGGTCCCCTCATCGCCCTTCTTGTTCAGCGGAACGCGTTCATCTCCGCTCCAACCCATCGCGGCAATGATGTCTTCCACCAGCTGCGGGTGATTCTCCGGATAGACGCCAAGCGAATCTCCCGGCTCGAAGGTCAGGTTCGAGCCGGCTAACGACAGCTCCAGATGGCGTGTCTCCCGGTCCGAGCCGCGCCCGTTCAGATTCAGGTTCTCCAGAATCTCGGCATGAAAAGGATGATTCCGTGAATAGACAGATTCCGGTGAACCGGCGGTCCCGGCAGCCTGGACCGCTGCCTCGGCGATTCCCTCAGCATTCTGAACGCCGTTCAGAGCGCTGAGGACCTGGCCGAACCAGTCCGCAACCGGCTCATCATAATCCAGATCGCAATCGGCACGCGGGCTTATACGCTGTGCGCCCAGCTCCTCCAGCCGCTGGTCGAAGTCCTTGCCGGTCTGGCAGAAGAATTCATAGGAGGTATCGCCGAGTGCGAGTACCGAGAAGCGGAGGCCTGGAAGCTGCGGCGCTCTTTTGCTGTAGAGGAATTCATGGAAGGCCCGCGCGTTATCCGGCGGCTCCCCTTCCCCGTGGGTGCTGACCAGCAGCAGCAGATTCTCGACTTTCTTCAGTCCGGCAGGCTTGAAGCTGTTCATGGCGCTCACTGTAACCTTGAAGCCCTGCTCCTCCAGCTTGCGGGAGAGGCTTCCTGCCAGCCGCTGGCAGTTGCCGGTCTGGGAGCCGAACAATACGGTCACTTCACGCGATACCTGCGGCAGGGCGGCTGCCGCAGGTGGTGCTGCATCGCCGGAGGAAGGAGCAGCTGCCGGAACCGCTGCGCCGTCTTGCGCTACACTGTTCTGCAGCGCCAGAGCCGACAGATACCCGTTCAGCCAGACCTGCTGGGATGGACTCAGCGTCGGCAGGAGCTGGTTCAGCAGCTCCGCCTGGCGCTCATTAAAAGGGCTGTTCGTAACTTGTAATTGCAACAATATTGACCTCTCCTTAACGTGCAATCTTCATTCCTCTGCGTATCATGAACTCAGGCTAACACAATACTGCCAAACGGGCAACGATGCTTATAACAAGCATTAAATAGGATAAATGCCAAATACATGCATAAAATGCACAAAAACCGGCTAAATCATAGTGAAATGCTATGATTTAGCCGGTTTCATTACTAATAGTAATAACTTGCATCAGATAAAATGATAGTCCGCCCGGCCGGAATCCGGCATTTAAAAGCTCCTGCGGGCTATCCTGCTCCGCACATAGTCCCATAAGAGATAAACGGCGAGCAGCAGGCCGCCGGCATTAATCGCCAGATCGGCCAGATTCAGAATCCCGCCATTCTCTCCGAAGACCAGAAAGTCAGTGACCTGATGATAGATAGCGCGGTCAATCCCGTTGCCTGCGGCCCCTCCGACCAGAAACCCGCTGGCTGCTTCGAGGAGCGGACCGCGGATTCGCCCTTGGCGGCGGTAATAGAACACGGCTGCGATGAACAAGACAGCGACAATGGCAAAGTAATGCCCGTAGCCTTGAAACAGGCTGAAGGCGGCGCCGCTGTTCTCATAATAGACAAACTGCACATGCGGACTCCAGAACGGAATCGTCTCGCCCAGCTCCATGTGGGTGCGTACGATCCATTTGGCCGCCTGATCCAGGACGAGCACCAAGCCGGCTATAAAGTAAAATAACATCTGCCCCTCCCCTTCCTGCTGTTCCGCCTGCTGATTAACCCAGAACCAGTCTACCACAGGCGGAAGGGCATTTTCATCTTGACGGCTGCCAGTTGCCTCCCGGAGACCGCTTACCGGGCGCACGCAAACAGCCGGAGAATTCCCTCAGGAACACTCCGGCTGTTATTTACTGAACCCGTAGAGTCAGGTGAATCTGCTGAAACCGGCTTACCAGGCGTAGGCTTCCGGTGCCGGCTTGCCCGGTCCGGGGAAGATTTCGTCCAGCTTCTTCAGCGTAGCTTCATCCAGCTCGATGTCAACCACCCGCAGGGAGTCCTCGAACTGCTGGATGGTACGCGGTCCGATAATCGGCGCAGTTACTGCCGGATTCGCCAGCACCCAGGCAAGCGCAACCTGATCCTCATGCTCGCCCAGCTCCTTGCAGAGCGCGGAGAACTGCTCCAGCTGGCTGCGGTGCTGCTCCAGCTTGGCCGAACGGGCGCTGCGCACACCTGTCTTGGAGAGGGCGTTGCGTCCCAGCAGTCCCCCGGCCAGCGGGCTCCACGGGATCACACCCAGCCCCAGCTCTTTGGAGGCCGGCAGCACTTCAAGCTCCGGTGTCCGCTCCAGCAGGTTGTACAGATGCTGCTCGGAGACAAGGCCAAGGAAGTGGCGCTCCTTCGCCTTCGCCTGAGCTACAGCAATATGCCAGCCTGCGAAGTTGCTGGAGCCGATGTAGTCGGCTTTGCCCTGGTTCACAAGCACCTCAAAAGCTCCCCACAGCTCGTCCCACGACACATTCCGGTCGATATGATGCATCTGGTATAATTCGATATGATCCGTCTGCAGACGTCTCAGCGAGCTTTCGAAATGACGTCTGATCTTGTAGGCAGACAAGCCGGAGCCTGAATTGGGACCGTCTTGCTCATCTAACATGTCATTATAGACCTTGGTGGCCAGCACAACCTTCTCGCGCCGTCCGCCGCCCTGCTGGAACCAGCGTCCGATAATCTCCTCTGTCCAGCCCCGGCGGTCCTGGCCGCCATATACATTGGCCGTATCGAAGAAGTTAATCCCCGCATCCAGTGCAGCGTCCATTATCCGGAAGGCTTCCTTCTCCTCCGTCTCCGGCCCGAAATTCATTGTCCCGAGACACAGCTGGCTGACCTTAAGACCCGATTTGCCCAAATAACTGTACTTCAACGCAATTCCTCCCTTTCATTCCTGCAAGATTGGCTGCTTCACATTTACTATAAACCTTAGAGTAGGCTCTAAAGCAAGTTTTCCCAGAAACATCCCCCGCCAAGTGGAGCTTTATCCCCGATGATGACTCATGTACTTTGCGGGGACCCACCCACGCAACGCCGAATGTGTTCGGGATTACATTTGGCCCACGTACCCATGCAATGCCGAATGTGTTCGGTTTTCCGCATACATTCGGCCCGCTTACGCACACCAGTCAAATCAAAAAAACAAGCCCCCCGAAAGAGACTTGTTCCCCTACTACTCACTCTGGCTCCAGCCAAACGGCGCTCCATGCCCGCTCTCCCCGTCATCCGGGAACAGCACCTCGCCCGTCTTCAGCTGAATATCCACGATCTCCTGCAGCGTGCCCGACAGTTCGCCCGGCGGATACGGCTTGGTCAGATACTTCTGCACATTGGCCATCATGCTCTTGTCGTCCTTATCCAGCGCGGAGGAGATCACAATCGGCACCTGCTCCGTGCGCGGATCATTCTTCAGCATCCGGATCAGATCCCAGCCATCCAGCTCGTCCCCCAGCATCAAATCTACAATAATGGCTACAAAAGGGGTTTTGAGCGCCTGATCGAAGGCCTTCTGCGGATGGTAATGGTGGGTGACCCGGAAGCCCTTGCCCTTCAGCTCCTCCGAGAGCAGCAGCGACAGGCTGTAATCATCTTCAACGATCATGACATCCGGCTTCTGCTCCTTGCCCGTCCCCCATCGATGGGGATGCTCGTCTTCGGAATGGCCGCTCTGCGCTTCAAGCACCGGGAGGCGGAACCAGACGGTCGAGCCTTCGCCTTCCACAGATTCAATGCCGATGGTCCCCTGCTGCTTCTCAATAATCTCCTTACAAATAGCCAGCCCGAGGCCAGTTCCGCCGATCCGCTTCGAGGCGCTGTTGTCCACTCTGCGGAATTTCTGGAACAGCTGCCCGATCTGGTTCCTCGGAATCCCGAGTCCGTGATCCTGAATCTGAACTACAATGGAGCCTGGCTCGTTATGAAGCATCATCTTGATCTCATTGCTGCCGGGCGAGAACTTGATCGCATTGCTCAGCAGATTGGTCAGCACCTGGATGATTTTGTCCTTGTCCACCTCGACCTCTGCATTCAGCGCCTCGTCCTCCAGCAGAATATGATGCGTCCCGCTCAGCTTATACTGGTCAATCACACTTAAGACCGTCTCGCTAAGATTGACCTTCTCCACATTGTAGAGCTGCGTGCCCGACTCCATCCGTTGCAGGTCCAGAAAGTCATTGATCAGCTCGGTCAGGCGTTTCGCTTCCTTGTGGATCGTCTCCAGGTACTTGAGCTGCTTCTCCGGCTTCATCGTCCGCGACAGCAGCAGCTCGGTGAAGCCCAGCACACTGGACAGCGGGGTCCGCAGCTCATGGCTAACGGTGCTGACCAGCTCCGACTTCATCAGATCCAGCTCATACTCGCGGGTGATGTCACGGTGGACGAATAACGTCCCGACACGGACCTCCCGGCGGAAGACCGGAATGGCATACGCATCTACATGCTTCATCTCTTCTTTGCCAAGCGAGTATTTCATCGTGCTGGAATCTACCGTATGCGGCGACATTGCTATCTGGTAAAAGCGCCTCAGCTCCTCTGACTCATTCACCCGGTCTGTGAAGTGATCCATCCAGCGCTCCTTCGGAATCAGCATCCCTTCCTCCCAGTCCTCATAGCTGAACAGCTGGCTGAGCGCCTTGTTGATATGCTGGATAACCCCTTCCGTGTTGACGAACTGGATACCCTCATTGACATTGTTGACGATATCGCGGTTCAGCTCGCGGCCATTCTCAATTTCCTCATACATGAACAGGCGTTCAATCGCCAGCGCCACCCGGATCATAATCCCCTGGATTTCACTGTTCTCCTCGTCCGTGAAGGAATGGCCGATGCGTGTCCCGCTGAAGACCGCCAGAATCTCGTCCTCCGCATTAACGACCGTTGTGTAGAAGTCATAGCAATAGACCTCCTTGGCAGCAATCCCCTGCTCGCTGGGCGTGCCTACGCGCTTCACAATGTAGGACTTCTCCTGGCTGAGCCGGTACAGCATCTCCTGGCTGTTCCCGTCCAGATACCGCTCCACATTCTCCGGAGGCACCCCTTTGACAACTGCGATCTTATCCTTCACCAGCAGGAAAAAGCTCGAATCGAACGAATACAGCCGGTTCATGAACCGGTTGAACTTCTCCGCGAATTCCTGCTTGTCCAGGGTATATGTGATTTCATGGTTCAGCTGATTGTTCAGCTCCAGCATGATCGTAGTCTGCTCCGTGCTCTTCAGCGTTTCGGCCAGCTCCTGCTGTACGCTTTTCATGGAGGTGATGTTGTTGGCAATCAGAATGTACTGGTAGATCCGGCCCTCATCATTCAAATACGGCATGATCGTCAGCTGAAGCCAGAGCGGTGCCCCGTCCTTCGCTGTAAGCTCCGTCTCCCCGCTCCAGACGCCGCCTGTCGACAGCTTGCGGATCATCGCCTCCACCTGAAGCTCCGTAATATTATGCAGCTCAAACAGGCGGAAGGTGTACCCGATAATCTCGGCATTCTTGTAGCCTGTATAGAGGCTCAGGTTATCATTGGCATAGGTGAATACGCCCTTGTCTGTCAGGATGCCTACGGCTGAGGTCTGATCCAGCGCCTTCATCATGCTCTCGATCTCACTAAGCGACCGCTCCAGCCGGAATTGCTGGTCCTGCAGCTCATCCTGCTGGGCATGAAGCTCCTCATTCTGCATCGTCAGCTCTTCTTCCTTGTCCTGGATGCTCCGCGCCATATTCAGGAAGGCATCATAGAGCCGGCCGATCTCATCCCGCTTATGGAGCTTGCCCAGCAGAACAGCCTCCCCGGCGGCCAGTGAATTCGTCGCTTCCTCCAGCCTTACCACCGGATCAACCACCGTGCGGAGCATCCGCCAGATCAAGAGTGTGAAGAATAACAGCAGCAAGCCGCTAAAAGCAAAGGCGGTGCCTGTAAACAGATCCGCCTGCCTGATCGAGCGGGAGGTCATATCCTTAAGCTGCGTATCCGAATTGGCTAAGAACTGCTTCGTGTACCTTAGATAATCATTCACAGCCCGGGTGCTGCCGCTCTCGGACAGCTTGCGGATTCCCGTATAATCATTGTTCTCCACCAGGCGGATCACCGTTGGCAGAGTCTCGCTTTTGTACTGGCTATAGAACAGCTTCAGGTTATCCCCGTACTGTATCTCTTCAGGCGACAGCTTAAGCAGGGAGTATCTCTCCAGCACGCCGTCAAGCCCCTCCACAGCCGTCTTCAGCAGCTTAAGCTCATTTCCGCTCTGAGTGGCCGCATACCCTCTGGCCCGGAAGAACAGCTCGCTCAGCATCGCTGCCAGATCGTTAATTACCTCTGTCTTATGTATCAGCTCCTTGCGGTCATCCTCCAGCTTCTCCTGGTGCACGCTGATATAGAAGAACAGCCCGATCCCGCCGGCCACAACAGCCGCGAACAGGGTGAGAATCGTGCGGAAATACTTGGTTTTGATGCTCGGATCGGAGGGTTTACGGTTTCTCACTGAGGATGTCCTCCACGAGCTGCAGCAGCTCCATCGGGCTGAACGGCTTCGGCATAAAGTAGCGGGCCCCCGCCTCCCTTGCCAGGTTACGGTCCGTTTCCTGGGCCTTGGCCGTCAGCATCATAATCGGCGTACGCTGCTTCACTTCAGCATCCAGCTCGCTGAGCACCTCAATTCCGGTCATCTCCGGCATCATATAATCCAGTATCACCAGATCATACATCTCCGCCGCAAGCCGTCCGAGGGCTTCTACACCATTCTCGGCGGTATGAATCTCCACATCCTCCAGTTCCTCCAGCGTATCCTCGATCAGCATCCGCAGAACGTCTTCGTCATCAACAATCAGTACCTTTTGACTCATTGCACAATCTCACCTTTCACTATCCCTTCCGGGATGCACTTGCTTCAGAACAGGAATCTGTGGGCCAGCCGCTCGATCCGGCTCAGCAGCTCCGGCAGATGGAACGGCTTAATGACATAATCGTCCGCCCCCATCTGCAGGGCATGAATGATATCGCGCTGGTCATTGCGGCCAGTCAGCATAACAACCAGTATATCGGCCTCAGGATAGCCCGCACGCAGCTTCTCCAGCACCTCAAGCCCGTCGAGATCCGGCATGACCCCGTCCAGCAGAATGATGTACTTCTCCTCGGGAATATACCAGTCCGATTTCAGGAACTGTGCGCCGTCCGCATAGCTGTTCACTTGGATTCCGGCGATATTCTCCGGCTCCCAAAAAGACAGATTGCCAGTGATAATCCTACGGATCAGCGGATCATCATCCACAATGATGACGTTAAGCTGCGTGTCCCTCTGACCCTGCATGGTCTCCCCGGAATATACAGTAGTCTGGTTTCTTCCGTTAGACTTGCTGTAGTAGAGTGCCTGGTCCGCTTCCCCGACCAGCAGGTCCGCATCCTGCTCCTCGCCGCTGATCTCGGTAACCCCGCAGGAGAAGGTCACCAGGAAGCTGTCGCGCCTTGCCCGGAATTCCCTGGCTGCGAAGCTGTCCTGAATCCGCTCCATCACCAGCAGCGCCTGCCCGGCCGGGGTATTCGGCATGAACAGGGCGAACTCCTCGCCGCCATACCGGCAGAAGGTGTCCTCGGTGCGGATCGACTGCCTGACCAGCTCCGAGAAGGACTGCAGCACCTCATCTCCCGTCAGATGGCCGTATGTGTCATTGACATGCTTGAAATAATCCAGATCCAGCAGCGCAAGCGAGAAGATCCGGCCGGTGCGCCTGTAATCTGAGATCAGCTGCTTCATCGTCTGATTGAAATATTTGCGGTTGAATGCACCGGTCAGCTCATCGACAATAATTGAATCCTGCCACTCCTGCTTCAGCTCGAACCGGTTCTTGATCAGAGCCAGGAACAGATCGATATCCACCGGCTTCAGGATGTAATCCATCACCCCAAGCGAATACGCGTGCTTCTGTACCTCCCTGGAGTGTTCACCGCTGATGATCAGGATCGGAATCCGCTCCTTTTTGGCCTTGCCGATAATCTGGTGCAGCACATCGATCCCGCTGCGGTCAGGCAGCATGATGTCGAGCAGAATCAGATCCGGCTTGTTCTCATAGAACAGCTTAAGCCCGCGGCTGGCAGACAAGGCGATGCTTACATAATAAGCGCTCCGTTCCAAAGCCTCCCGCAGATAGGCAACCAGTTCCACATCATCATCAATGATCAGAATCTCATACTGTTGCTCTATCATGCCGGGAGACAGTGCGCTTCCAGGAGCAGCCGGAGGGAACGCACCCTTCCTTGCAGGCTCGTCAAATAAGCCCAGCAGAGGATACAAATAATCCCCCCACTCGGCTTCCGTCCAGCTCCGCTGTTGATCTTCCGAGAAATAGAGCAGCGCATTGCCGGAGAAGATCTCCACCGCTTCAAGACCTACAGTGCCGGAGGTGCCCTTCAGATTATGCAGAAAACGGTAAATATCCTTCTCCTTGACCTCCGGCTGTTCAGACCATTTCTGCAGTGTTTCCCGGGTGCGCTCTTGAACCAGCTCTTTATATTTTCTCGTTGTCATAATAGCTCCTTAATTCACGCCGTATGCTTTAAAACTCCAATAAATCATATTTTACACATGATGTCAACAATATTATATACTCCCTCAAAAACAAGCTCAAATCTGTGTCCGGACTGACACAAAAGCTTTGGTTGATAACCGGCCCTGCATTTGACATAATAATTGAAATCGTTCATTCCGTTAAAGCGGCAGTGAGCGAAGAATACAGAGCATATAACGGAACGGGAGGCTTTATAAGTGAAGGGGATTATTACTGTACTGGGAAAAGACAAAGTAGGTATCATCGCCAAAGTATGTACATACCTCGCAGAGAACAATCTGAACATCCTGGATATTTCGCAGACGATTGTGCAGGATTACTTCAACATGATGATGATTGTGGACATCTCCGCCCCTACCAAGTCCTTCGAGGAGATTGTTGAGGATCTTCAGCAGGTAGGCAAGGACATCGGCGTGGAGATCAAGCTGCAGCACGAAGATATTTTCAACATTATGCACCGGATCTAGCCGGCCGAGAGAGGGGGAGACCAGAGTGATCTCACTTGTAGAAGTTCAGGAGACCAACAAAATGATCCGGGAGATGAACCTGGATGTCCGCACCATTACGATGGGAATCAGCCTGATGGACTGCGCCCATGCGGATATGAAGATTTTCAACCAGAAGGTGTATGACAAAATAACCCGTTCCGCCGAGAAATTAGTCAAGACGGGCGAAGACCTGGAGCGCCAGTTCGGCGTGCCGATTGTCAACAAGCGGATCTCCGTTACGCCGATCTCGATTGCTGCGGGTGCCGTGCATACCGACACGTATGTGCCTGTCGCCCAGGCGCTGGACAAGGCGGCCAAGGAGGTCGGCGTCAACTTCATCGGCGGCTATTCTGCGCTGGTGCAGAAGGGCTGCACTACAGGCGACCGGATTCTGATCGACAGCATCCCGGAAGCGCTGGCCGTTACTGAAAGAGTCTGCTCCTCCGTCAATGTCGGCTCCTCGCGCAGCGGCATCAACATGGACGCCGTGAAGCTGATGGGCGACATCATTCTCCAGACCGCCGAGCGCACGAAGGACCGCGATTCCATCGGCTGCGCCAAGCTGGTCGTCTTCTGCAATGCCGTAGAGGACAACCCGTTCATGGCCGGGGCCTTCCATGGTGTTGGGGAGCGGGAATGCGTCATCAACGTGGGCGTTAGCGGGCCCGGCGTCATCAAACGGGCGCTGGAGGAAGTGAAGGGGCAGGATTTCGAGACGCTGTGCGAGACAATCAAGCGGACGGCCTTCAAGGTGACCCGGGTCGGTCAGCTCGTGGCCCAGGAGGCCTCGAAGCGGCTGAACGTGCCATTCGGCATTATCGACCTGTCGCTGGCCCCCACACCTGAGATCGGCGATTCCATCGCGGAGATCTTCCAGGTTATGGGCCTGGAGGAAGCCGGAGCGCCTGGAACCACGGCAGCGCTGGCGATCCTTAACGACAATGTCAAAAAAGGCGGGGTCATGGCCTCCTCCTATGTCGGCGGCTTAAGCGGAGCGTTCATCCCGGTCAGCGAAGACCACGGCATGATCCAGGCCGTCCAGCGCGGGGCACTGACCCTGGAGAAGCTGGAAGCGATGACCTGCGTCTGCTCGGTTGGCCTCGATATGATTGCCATCCCGGGCAGCACCAGCAAGGAGACCCTGTCCGGCATCATCGCCGATGAAGCGGCCATCGGCATGGTCAACAACAAGACCACCGCCATCCGCGTGATCCCGGTCATCGGCAAGGACGTTGGCGAGATGGTGGAATTCGGCGGCCTGCTCGGCTATGCGCCGGTCATGGCGGTCAACCCGTTCAATTGCGCCGGCTTCATCAACCGCGGCGGACGGATTCCGGCGCCGATTCACAGCTTCAAGAACTAGGCGAGTGTGCAGAGTTAATTGCATTCTGTACATCTATAGCTTCTAATTTTCAACCCTTTCTGCGTTTAGTTGTATATCGCACATGTATAGTTCGTTTTTTTCTTTCTACTCACACTTTTAGGCAGATTTAGTTGTACACACTACACTTAAACGTGACATGTGTGAATTTTCGCTGTTTTTAAGTGTACATTCTACAACTATCCCTGAAATTCAATGGAGCTGAAGACTTCCATCGCGAAAATGGTGTGAGTTGTATTCTTCATATCAACCCTATCAACCAAGAAGACACGTTGTCTCCCCCTTCGGGATGGCAACGTGTCTTTTGGTCATGCCTATAATCATTCCTCCGGCAGCGCCGGCTGTACCGGATGATCCGGCGGCAGAGCGATACGGGTCAGCTTGGCAGGGTCCATCATCAGATAGAGCTGCTCTATCTGCTCCCCGCTGCCGTCCGGGCTCAGCAGAAGCACCGCCTTAACCTCACCCTGACAGGTGAAGATCAGGGCAGGTCCCCCATTCACCAGCCCGGCGGTATGCTCCCATTCGTGAAGATAATGCATTACCCGGCGTGAGGTCAGCAGCGCTGTCACTCCCTTGCGGCCCGTCATCGGCCGGAGAATCGTATGCACCTCCCGGCCGCCGCCGTCGGCCACAAGCACCGGATGATCGCCAAGCAGCTTCAGCATACCGTCCACATCATAGGCCGTGAAGGCCGCCGTGAAGCGGGTCAGCAGCTGCCTGGACACGGGGGCGTTCCCCGAGGCCCGGCGGGAAGACCGCTCGCCCTGGAGGACGCGCTTTGCCCGGCTATAGAGCTGGCGGCAGTTGCTCTCCGTCTTGCCGGTCATTTCCGCTATCGCTGCATAGTCATACTGGAAGGCCTCCCGCAGGACGAATACAGCACGCTCGGCCGGAGCCAGCCGCTCCATCAGAACCAGGAACGCATACGACAGGCTGTCTCTGCGCTCCGCTGCCGCCTCCGGTCCCTCATATTCGCGGCTTACCGGTTCCGGCAGCCATTCCCCGATATACGTCTCCCTGCGGCTGCGGGCCGTATTGAGCAGATTGAGGCAGCGGTTGGTTACCCCTTTGGCGATATACGCCCGGACATGCTGGATTCCGTCCCGGCCGCGGAGCTGCAGCTCTGCGAAGGTGTCCTGTACAACGTCCTCCGCATCCGCCGCCGTGCCTAACATCCGGTAAGCAATAGAGAAGGCATATCCTTTATAGGTCTGATACAGCTCCTCGATCCCTGTGTTGTCCGCAGCTGGCGGATCAGCGGGAATTTTGATTGTGCCGCTATCGCGTCTGTCCACTGCCCGCAGGCCTCCTTCTATACTTCTTGCGTCTCTCCTGCCTTAACTGAAGCACCCCGGGAACATACCCGTCGTAATTGCAATCCGGTTCCAGCTGTTGATCGTATTAACCGCCATAATCCAGTCCACTACTTCCTCTTCGGTAAAATGCTTAAGCATCTTGTGATACAGCTCCAGCGGAACGCCAGCCTGGCTAATCAGAGTGACATGCTCGGCGAATTCCAAGAGCACCCGCTCCTTCTCACTGAACAACGGCGCTTCCCGCCAGACACTGAGCAGCAGAATATGCTCGGCATAGTTCCCCAGCTTCATCAGGTCCTTGGCATGCATATCCAGACAGAAGGCACAGCCGTTGATCTGTGAGACCCGGATTTTGACCAGCTCATACAGTACTTTATCCTTGCTGCGGCTGCCTGCGTGCTGCTCCAGTGCCATCATGGCCCGGAACGCCGGCCCGTTAACCTCACGATAATTCATTCTTAGACTCATCTCAACAACGCCTCCATTTATGGTCTTCACTCCTGTAGACAAGATGGGGCGCTTGTTTGTGACAGAATCACTATAAAAAACCGGAAGTCATAAAAATGCACTCCCGATTCTGATGATAATCGCTGTACTTATACGCTTAGGCTCTTGGCCCTGCGCGAGTTGAACAGCCTCCAGCCGGTGAGCAGCGCCGACAGCAGGCAGATGCCGGAGGAGGTCATGAAGACCACATGCATCCCTGAGAGGAACAGCTCCGGCCGTCCCTCCACCAGTCCGGTCACCCGGTAGCCCGCCTTGCTGCTCATCACATGGAACAGGATAGTGGTGGCCACGGTGATGCCGACCACCATGCCCACATTGCGCACCAGCGAATTGACGCTTCCCGCTGACCCGAGCTGAGTGCGTGGCACGGTCGACATAATCAGCGAGTTGTTCGGCGAACCGAACATCCCGCTGCCGATGCCGAGCATGGCGATCCAGGTGCCGACCAGCAGCACCGGACTGCCTTCATGCAGCCGGGCCAGCCCGAACTGTGCTGCGACCATGACAAGCAGCCCTGCGAAGGTCAGCAGCTCGGAGCCGATCTTGTCAGACAACGCTCCGCTGAGCGGGGCAATCACGACCATACAGATCGGATAGAGCATCAGCAGGAAGCCCGCATCGAACGGTGACAGGTTCAGCATGTTCTGCGCATAGAACGGGGCGATAATATTGAAGCAGAAGTTCGAGACGAACACGAGGAAGGCGCAGAAGATGCTCAGAGAGAACAAGGGATTCTTGAACAAGGTGAGCTGAAGCAGCGGTTCCCGGCGGCGGAGCTCTACGATCAGAAAAGCGGCAAAAACAACTGCCGCAACAACCAGCGAAGCCAGAATCCGCTGATCGCCATACCCGAGCTGCTGGCCGAGCAGCAGTCCGGCGAACAACGTAACAATAAAGACAGCGAACAGCCCGCTGCCGGGCAGGTCAAGCTTTGCTTTTACCCGGACCAAATCCTTAGGAAGCACCTTCCAGCCCAGAACGATGGCCAGGATGCCAATCGGAACATTCACGAAGAAGATATATTCCCAGCCCAGCGATGAGACAATGATTCCGCCAAGACTGGGACCTGCGATACTCCCGAGGGAGACGAAGGTTCCGATCAGGCCCAGCGCCTTGCCCCGTTCAGTGGACGGGAAAATATCGGTAACAATCCCCTGACTGTTGGCCATCGTCATCGAAGCGCCTATAGCCTGGATCACCCGGGAAGCAATCAGCAGCGGCAGGCTGTGGCTTAACCCGCAGAGCAGGGAGCCGATAGTGAAGACCACCATGCCCAGCTTGAATATCCGGATCTTCCCGGCAATGTCGCCGAGCTTCCCGAAGAACAGGATCACCGCACAGATCGCCATCAGATAACCGGTGGTTACCCATTCCACCTGCGCTACCGGCAGGCCCAGCTCCCTCACCAGCACAGGTAGGGCAATATTCACAATGCTTCCGTCCAGGGTGGACATGAAAGTAAACAAATTGAGAACGATCAGGATCATCCAGCGCTTCTGCTGTATCCCTGCATCCTCCTGGTAGGTTGCCTCTAAGCTGCTCATCTGCATACACCCTCTAGTCTCAAATTCAATATAGTTGCGCACGCAACGAATCAACACTATCCAGTGTACAGCATATTAGTTGCGTGCGCAACAATATTGCGGTAAGCTTTGAGCAAGACGGTAGTTCAGTGAGCAGCTTCCGTTATTATCTAGAGCGAGGTGTCCGCCTGTGACTTCACATCATGAACCGATCGGCAAGCTGATCTCCCATCTGTTCCGCCAGAATCAGAAAGCGCTGGCCAAAGAGCTGGCCCCCTACGGCATGGGCAGCGGCGGCCAGCACAGCTTCCTCAAGCTGGTGCTGAACCATCCGGGGATTACCCAGGATCAGATGACCAGCCACATTAAATGCGATAAGGCTACAACGGCCCGCTCCGTCAAGCTGCTGGAGGCCTCCGGTTACATCGAACGCCGGACCGATCCCGGCGACCGCCGTTCCTCCCTGCTGTATCCCACGGCCCAGGCGCTTGAATTCGCGCCCGTTCTCCAGTCGCTGCTGGACGAATTCAACCGCCAGCTGAGCGCAGGTCTGACCGGAGAAGAGCTGGATACGCTGATTACCCTGCTCCATAAGGTCACACTTAATTCAGAGCGGCTGAACGGCCAGATCTGACTGCAGGGCATTAAGAGAAGCCTGATCATTCGATGCTTCCACCCCGGAGGACGAGCAAGAACTCAAGCTGCCCGTTCCCTCTGCGCGGTATTCGCTCGGCAGCTTGCCTGTATGCGCCTGGAACAGCCTGCGGAAGTATCGCTCATCCTCGAAGCCGGACATCGCAGCGATCTCGCTCAGCGGAGCATGGGTGTGCAGCAGAAGAGACTTGGCCTGGGCCAGCCGCATTCCGCGCAGGCTCTCCCCGAAGGACTCCCCGGCAAAGCGGGCGAAGCACCTGCTGAAATAGCCGCGGCTCAGATGAACGGCTGCGGCAACCTGGCCCTGATTAATTTTCTCCCCGGCATGGCTTCTCATGTAGCGCACTGCACGGATGAGACAGAGCATGATCTCCCGGTTCAACCCGAGCGCAAGCATCCGGCGCTGAACAAGGTCGGAGAAGCGGCGCAGCCAGCTGCTCCAATGGCTCCAGCTCCGGTTGCCTCCCGCCTCCTGCTCCAGCTGCTGCGCCTCCGCAGGGCTCAGCAGCAGGTTGCGCCAGCTGTGCAGCAGCTCCAGCCCGAAGGCGGCCACCGCCTCCTGGCACGGCTGCTGGGACAACACGGCAGCGGTGAGGCGCTCCCACTCCGCCTGCTCCAGTGTCCAGCGGAGATCCTGCGCGGCAGCCAGCACCCCGGCCCCGCCTGAAGCCGGGTGGGACAGTGCCGCCAATGCCTGCAATTTACTGTATGCCAGCCTCGGGAGCTCATCTGCGCTTGATGCATAGAACAGCGCCTGCCGGACCGTCCGTCCCAGTACAGCGCCGATCTCCTTCAGCGCCTGGCCGCGCACTCCGGTCAGCAGTGCTGTTGTCCAGCCAGGCCCGAGCCTGTCCGTAAGTGCTGTATGGATGGCCGCTGCTTCATTGCCATCCGGGAGCGGAGCCAGCCACATATCTTGTACACGCAGCAGCGGATAGCTCTGTACCGAAGGCAGCATATAGCACTGCTCCTTCATCTCCAACCTTAGCGGCACATAGACCAGCGTCTGGTCAGCTGCCATCCGTTCCCGCTCCCTGCCTGCCAGTGCGCTTCTCTGCCCGCTCTCCAGCCGGACCCGGTCCACCAGCCTGCGGATGACCGCTGCGGCGTTGTCTGCTTCCAGCAGGGTTTTGACAATATAATCAACTGCACCCAGCCGCAGCGCCTCCTGCACATACTCGAATTCATGGTGGCAGGTCAGCACCGCGCAGCTTACCCGGGGATAGCGCAGACGTACCTCGCGGATCAGCTCGAACCCGGTCATCCCCGGCATCGTGAGATCCGCGAACAGCAGGTCAGTCTCCTGCCTGCCGAGCAGCTCCAGGGCCGCCCTGCCGTCGGCCGCCTCGCCGGTGATGACCACCCCGAAGGACGGCCAGTCCAGCAGCGAGATGAAGCCCCTGCGAACCAGCCGTTCGTCGTCTACAACCACAGCTCTAATCATCGTAATCCCCCCTGCTTGTGATGGGAATCAGGATTGATACCGTTGTTCCGCTCTCCCCGGTGTGAATCTCCAGGCTCATCCGTTCGCCGTAACACATCCGCAGCACCCGCAGCACATAAGTCAGCCCGATGCCAAGCCCCCGGCCGCGCGCCGCTTCCCCAGCCAGTAACTCATCCATCTGCGCCTGATCCATGCCCGTCCCGTTGTCCTTGACCATGAGCCGTATCTCATCCGCACCCTGCCTGGCGACTATGACATCAACTTTGCCGCCTCCGCCCGCCCCGTGATAGATTGAATTCTCCACCAGCGGCTGGAGGACGAACCTGGGAACCGCTGCGGACAGTACTTCAGCTTCAGCCTCCACATTCAGCTCGAATTCATAATCGTAACGGATACGCTGCAGCTCCATATAATTGCGGACCGACTCAATCTCCTCTCCGATCGTCACGATCATGCTCTGTTTGCCGAGATTATAGTGCAGCACCTTCACCAGCAGAGTAACCAGCCTGTCGATTTCCTGCTGCCCGTTCAGCCGGGCCAGCCATTGAACCGTATTGAGTGTATTATGCAGAAAATGCGGGTTAATCTGGCTGCGCAGCTTCTCTGCCTCCAGACGGCTTATCTGTTTCTCGCTTGCGGCTGCCGTCTCCATCAATCCGCTCACCTGTTCCTTCAACCGCTGGATTTGAATGAGCAGCGGAGCATACAGCCGCCTCCAGAGCAGCCGGGCCAGCAGGGCCGCGAACCCGAGGGCGAGCAGAGGGGCAAGCAGCGCTAACAGGATGGTCATCCCGGTGCTGATTCTGCCTGACCGGTTCGGATCAGATGAGGCATACGAAGCACAACCGGCAATCAGCAGCAGCAGAATAGTACCGATCCACAAATAGATTACCAGTGCTGTGCGCACAGCTTTCACCTTCGGCGGCGGACTTGACGGCGGATCATCTGCCTGCTTTTTTCCAGACATGGCACCGGACATCTCCTCTTCATGGAAGCGTTTCAATATATTGATAGAATACCAGAATTTGTTTATTGTGAAAATAAGGAAGAAGCCCTACGCGCCCCCGCCCGCCTCCGCTGCACCGAATGTGATCGGTTTTTCGATTACATTTCACCCAGGCACACCCCTGCGCTTACCCATTGTATTCGGTTTTCCATATCCCCCCTGTAATGTTGCTACCCGGCCCGCTGCGAACATGACATACACCTGTCCGGTTGGCATGGTAATCTGGAGAAGAAAGAGAGAATCCTATGACTGAGGTGAACTTAATTGAAAGTGGAGTGGAAAAAGCATGACAAAGCCCTCTACCTCCCTGCCGCCCAACCGGCGCTAATTGAGGTTCCGGCCTTACCTTATTTCATGCTGCACGGGGAGGGTAATCCGAATGCGGATGCTTTTAAGGAGGCAGTTGGTGTGCTGTATTCGTTGTCCTATGCGATCAAGATGCTGCCGAGGAAAGGTCCGGCCCCTGAGGGGTACTACGATTACACGATCTACCCTCTGGAAGGCATATGGGACCTCAGTGAAGCGGGGCGCCGCCAAGCTGCTCTGGACAAGGACGAGCTGGTATACACCATCATGATCCGGCAGCCGGAATTCGTCACTCCGGAGCTTGCAGACGGAATTATCCGGCAGGTCAAGGCCAACAAGCCGCATCCGCTATTGGAAAAAGCCGTCTTCGGCATAGTGGAAGACGGCCTCAGTGTACAGATGCTGCATACCGGCCCCTACGACGAGGAACCGGCCAGCTTCGCCAGAATGGAACAGTTCTGTGCCGGACAGGGACTGCGGCGGGAATCGAAGCTTCACCGCGAGATCTATCTCTCGGATGCCCGGCGCGCCAAGCCGGAGAAGCTGAGAACCGTGCTGCGGTTCAAGGTATCACGGCTGCATTAACAGTGCAGCCGGCTCTATGCTAAGAACGTACAATGCCTTTTTGCCGGGCTTCGCGCAGCCACTTGGGATATTCGTTGAACAGACGGTCGTAAAGCTCCTCGTCACTGACCGCATCCAGATCGTCGAGCGCGAAGAAGTCGGCATTATCCACTACGCGTCCCTGCAGATCGTCAAGCTGGCGCAGGACGCCGTAATCCGCGTTGCCGATGCCGACAAACTGCCAGAAGATATTATGCTTCGAGCTTTCGACCAGCAGCTTCGAGATTTTGGGCGTTTCATAGATGCCGCCGTCGCTGAAGAAGACGACATATACCGGCAAAGGCCCCGGCTCCTCTTTCGTATATTTCTTGATCAGATCCTTCATCACCACAGGCTCATTGTTCCCGATCCCCAGCCCGCCGAACATCTTGGGTCCCGGGTAGGTGTTCTTCACATAATCCTCATACCCGTGTTCATTTACACTCGGCATCCGCTTGCACTTGGTGGCGAAGAACCAGACATCCATCTCTCCGTCATCGTCCATGCTGGCCGCCACCGCCAGCACCCGTTCAAAAGCCCGCTGCACGACTCCCTTCGCATACAGCCCGGCCATCGAGCCGGACGCATCGAACACCACTGCCACCCTCGCCTTCTCCTGGTCCAGGTTCTTCTTGCGCAGCGAAATGCTAACCTTCTGCTTCAGCAGATCAATCTTCGTCAGGTTCAGAGCCGGCTTTGGCGCAGTATTATGTACAGTCTCTGCAGAAGCACCGCTGACAGCAGCAGCAGCTTCCCTATGCCCCGCCGCAGGCTCCGCCGCTGCTCCTTCCTCATCCTCCACCTCAACCCCGTGGGCCTCTGCCAGCGGCTTCAATCCGCCATGGAAGCCCCGGCCGACCGCTCTCAGCTTGAAGCCCCCGCCGTGACGGTACAGCTCGGCCAGCACCAGCGAGGTCTCGGCATTGGCTTCGCTGATCTCATAGACCAGCTCCGTCCCGTTGCCGGCGGCGCTGATTTTTGCGCCCCTGACGTCAGCGAAGGTTCCGGGGCCGTCCAGCGTTGCCGCGAAGACACATTTCTCAACGCCTGATTTCTGCAGCGCATGCAGATCGATCACAAATTCTCCGCTAGTTTTGTCGATCGGATTGAATACAACCATCCGCCCGGGATCGGAGGTCTGATTATAGAACACAAAAAAATCATCAGACGCCACTTTTCCGTTCTCCCCGACCATGAAGCAGCTGATGTCCAGAACTGCCGGTGAGAAGCTGCAGGATATTTTGACAGTCGCCTGTGCGGCCGCCTCATCCAGCTTCGCATTCGAACCGCTTACAAGCCTAATGATATTCGGATTCATGATTGCACACTCCTACACTCTCAATTATTGAATGACATACATAGACGTCTTCATCTGCAAAAAGAGCAGACAATTCCCCTAAAAGGATATGTCTGCTCCTGGTTCATCACAACTATAGCTCCCCGAACCGCCCGGGAACTGAAGCTTACTCTTCGGACTTAGCTTCTTCGCCTGCTTCATCTGCGGCAGGCGCAGCAGCCTCTTCAGCCGCCGGATCTTCAGTGACAAGCGGAGGTGAGATCCGCACAATCAGCGTATCTTCCGGGGTCAGGATCTCCCAGCCTTCATGCTTCGGCAGATCGGATACAAGCAACTGATCGCCGATATCCAGTCCGCTGATATCCACTTCAAACGTTGGCTCCAGCTTGTCCGGCAGGGTACGGATATCCAGCTCGTACAGCTCAACCTGCTGGACACCGCCGCTCTTCACTCCCACCGGATCGCCGGTGAAATGGAACGCAACCTTGGTGTCAAGCTCCGACTTCATATCAATCTGCTGAAAATCTACATGCAGCAGTGTACGGGACAACGGCTGGCGCTGGTATTCGTGAATTACGGCATTCTTGGCGCCTGCGCCCGGTAATTCCACCTTCAGGATGGCACGCGGATTTTTGCTGAGAATCTCATTTAAGGTTTTGGCATCTGCTGAAAAGGACTGGGTATCTGAACCTGCACCGTAGACAACGACCGGTACGAAACCTTGGCGGCGCTGGGAAGAAGCCGAGCCGGATCTTTCTGTCAAGCGTACTGTGGTATTCATGATATTTCCTCCTAATAGTTTTTTAGCACTGCACCTTTTGATCCGGGGAAGCAGGCAAGCCGCCCCGCGGGCACAGGCCAAGTAGTGTCAGCATTGCTGCAAAAAAACAAAGACCAATTAGATCTCTTAAGTCTAATCAGTCTCTTATTAACCATATCTGCCTGCTTTGGAATCAGTATAGCACCAGGAAAGAGGTAAGTCAAAATAGGGTGCCATTCAAGATATATCCATATCGTGCAGGAAAATGGCGTTTTTCGCTTTCTCGCTTTTTGCCGGACAGGGTAGTAAAATAGAGGCACTACACCGGAATGGAGTGAGGGTATAAGATGGATAAAATTACAAAGGGAAAAGGACGTTTCTATATCGCTGGTGACGTAAAGGACCTGGCCGAGATTACATACAGAACCGAAGAGAACACAGGGAATCTGGTGATTGACCATACCTTTGTCTCGGAGGAGCTGCGCGGCCAGGGGGCTGGAGAGAAGCTCGTGCGGGCGGTCGTTGACCTGGCCCGTGAGCAGAAGATCAAGATTGTACCGGAGTGCCCGTATGCGGCACATCAATTCGAGAAGCACGCTGAGTATAAGGATGTGCTCAAATAGGAGGAAGACCGTTTGACGAAGACAGATACACTGAACCAGATTGAAGAGCTGCAGCAGCGCTGCGAGCAATATGAGGGCATCACCCTGAAGCTGAACTGGGATATGCTCCGGCAACCCGGCAAGACAGGCAGTACGCAATACCTGGTGACTTATGAAGAGGACATGCTGGTGGGATTCATCGGAATGTATAGCTTCGGGAATAAAATGGAGGTATGCGGCATGGTCCGGCCGGGCTACCGCCGCCGGGGAATCTTCAGCGCTCTTTGGAAGCAGGCAGAGGCCATCATCCGGAAGGGAACAGTGAAGACACTGCTGCTGAACACTCCTGCAGGCTCAGCCTCCGGCAACGCTTTTCTGAAGACTCTGCCAGTGGCATTCAGCCAGGCGGAATATCAGATGAAGTGGGACGGGGCAGGCGGGAGCCTGGCAGCCGCAGAAGCCAGTTCGGCCGCCGGCCTTGTTACGCTCCGGCCGTCACGCCCTGAGGAGATCCCCCTGCTCATCACCTTGGACTGTGACGGATTTCAGATGACTAAGGAAGAGGCCGCCGAAATGTACGGACAGCAGGAGCAGGATGGCTCCGAGGAGCATATTATCATTGAGCTGGACGGACAGCCGGCCGGCAAGCTTCGGCTGTGGTCTGAGGACAACGAGACCTGGATCTACGGATTCGTCGTAGACAAGAAGCTGCGGGGGCTTGGGATCGGCCGGAGTGCGCTGATGCAGACCATTGAACGGGAGCAGCACCATCATAACGGCGTGAATCTGGAGGTTGCGCTGGACAATCCGAATGCGCTCAGGCTCTATGAGAGCTGCGGCTTCGTCGTTCTTAACCAGCAGGATTATTATGAATACCGGCTGAACTAGAATAATAATCAGGAACAACAATAATAAGCATCTCTTCCCGGCCGCGCGGCTGTGGAGGAGATGCTTATTGTATGTAGAACCGGGCTACATCAGCCCGTATCCCCGCAGAACAGAATCGTCCCGCTCGTTCTTGCCGCCGCCGCAGCACGGGCAGCCTTGTGCCCCGGCCTCCCGTTCCAGGAACACCGACAACAGCTGCACATAATCAAGTGATTCCTGCAGCGGCAGATCCGCACCCTCCACCCTGTGCCTGCGCCCGTCCAGCAGCGAATAGATCTCGATGGTGTCCGCCGGTTCTCCATAAGCCATGTGAGAGAAGACATTCGCCATATGCATGAATCCGGTAATGACTTCGTCGCTGCCTTGCACCATGAATTTCTGGATATTCAGGCTCCGCCCCTTCTGCTGCGGGCTCCAGGCCAGCTGGAAAATCACCGCCAGCTCAACCGACAGCTCAGGAACCTTCACATGCCACTGCTCATAGCGCATCACCGGAAGCTCTCCGGTATGATTAACGGCAACAATCCGCATCAATTCATCGGCAACCGCCTGCTTCACATCCCAGTACTGCATCAGCGAAGGAAAAGCATTGCCCTTCGGCGGCCAGCGGCGCTCCAGCAGGAACTGTACCGGAGTCTCCCGGCGCACCTCGGGCGGCAGACCGTAGAAGTCGTTCAGCGTGTGTCCAACCGCATACTGGACCTGCTGCCTCCAGCGTGGAAGCCCGGTAGCCGGTCCGCTGCCGGCCACCTGAGCTCCGCCCAGCATAATATGCTCCATGCGGTAATCATCAAGCCGCCTGTACGCGTTCATCCCGCCGGCAGGCTTGCTTCCTGTCATGACCCCAGCCGACGCGCCCATCGTCAGGATACCGCCGCGCAGGCTCCGATGAACTGGCGGCCGAAGTTCCGGCAGTCCTCCTTCTCGGCGGCATTCGGCCCGTACTCAATCTTCAGGCTGGCCTGAACGATCTCAGCCCCGCGCTCCTTCAGCTTTTTCTCAATCTCGTCTACCGCCCCGCAGTAGATCTGATACCCGGTGTCCCCGCTTCCGAAGGCTGCCGCCTTGCAGCTGCTCAGGTCCAGCTCATCCATCTCCTCATAGAAATCGAGGAATTCATCCGGCAGCTCCCCGTCGCCCCAGGTATAGGCGCCCAGGAGGACCGCCGCGTAGTCCTTCATCTCCTCGGCATTGCAGTCCGTGACCGATTTCAGCACGGCCTCTCCCCCTGCCTCGCGGATGCCCTCTACAATCAATTCAGCGATCTCCTCCGTATTGCCTGTCAAGCTGGCATATGCCACTAACACCTTGGCCATCACTCTATCCTCCCATGGTAAATCATATAGTCTATTTAACTTGAACGCTGCCGGAGCCGTAAGCTTTACGGTCACAGTATGAACTCTTGGGCCTCCGGCCGCTGCCCGTCAACTGATTTATGAAGCACAAGCAGAGCATTGCTACCCTCATTCTATTTGATAATGATTATCATTGTCAATATTTATAGCTGTTTATCTTCTTAACCCGTTGGTATACCGTCCTCCCCGCAACACAAACAACGGCAGTCCGGAGAGTCCATTGACCTTCCAGAGCTGCCGCTGTGCGATTAGGTTTGTGGCGGGCAGACAATCAGTATCCGCCTTCGAGCAAGGTGATGCCGTTGCCATCCGGGTCACGGAAGTTCATTTCTTTACCGCCGTACTCCATCGTTGACGGGGGCTGACAATCCAGGCCTCTGGCCTTCAACTGCTCGTACGTCTCATCCAGGCTGCTGCAGGAGAATACCAGGTTCACCGTCCCGGTCGTCAGGTTCTCCCACTTGGCGGCATTCCAGATGATAATCCCCGGCTGGGTACGTTCGAAGGCAATTTTTGCCCCGTCGTGCTCCCCGTAGCCCTCAAAGGGAACCGGGATGCCGAGTACCTCCGAATAGAAAGCGGCCAAGGCCGCCGGATTCTTGCTGTACAGATTAATGCCGTCAAACGATGTAATCATAATATTATCCTTCCCTTCATGGCATGTAATAGGTTAAGCAGGCCGTCATCAGCCTGTCTATACTCATTGTACGTGGGGCGGTCAGGCTTGTATTGCAAAAAAACGACACTTCAGCTCCGGGCCTTCACCAGCGCCTCCAGCGGCGTCCTGCCCGCGAATTTCTTGAAATTGTTGATTAAATGTGACTGGTGGCTGTAGCCGTAAGCGTACACCATATCCTGCATCACTCCCGGCCGCCGGGGGGAACGGTACAGATCCAGCCAGACATTCTGGAAGCGGATCAGGTCGGCCACCTTCTTGGGCGGAAGGCCGATATGGCGGCGGAACAGCCGTTCCAGCTGGCGGCTGCTGATGCCAGTGCTGTCCTCCAGCATCCCTGAGCTTACCCTTCCCTTGGACTGAAGCAGTCTATGCACCGCATTCATCATCCCGTCGCTGCTGCGGCCTGCCCGCTCCAATCTCCGCAGCAGGAAGACTTCAGCCGCCGCAATGCGCTCAGCCATCGTCCCGGCATGCTGCAGCCGTTCTCCCAGCTCCCGGCGGAAGGTGTGGAAATAATGCTCCACCGGAACATGAACATTCAGCACATCTGTCATGGGCTCGTCCGCGAACAGATGCACCGCCCAGAAATGAAAGCGGATGGCGAACCGCTGCCGGGAAGCGGGCTGTACTGTCTGTCCGGCTTCAAAGGACGTATCGTTGATGCCGCAAAAAATTCCGTTCGCCTCTCCGTTCTCCCCGTCCCATTCCCATATAATGTCCATACAGGTGTCGGGAATGATCGTCTCAGTCTGCTGCTTCCGGGGCTGTGCCGCAGCCGCGGATTCCCAGAAGCAGCGGATATACGGCAGGAGCGGCCTGCAAGGCAGATATTCTCCGCCCCCGGCAGGGTTAGCCGTAATCGGATAATACAGCTCCGACAGGTTGTACATAGCCATCCCCCTCCCTCATCACTTGGTGAACAATAGTATTCTGATCATACACAATCCCTGCAGGAAGTGCCAATAGGGATGATGTTCTGCCCGCTGCTTGGATAGACTTAGAATAGTTGCTGCTTTACAGCCATTTTGTTTGTAGGAGCAGCCGGAAATGTTGTACAATATAGGCTAAATGACTTTTTGAAGGATGGATCAATGATGTATATAGCGACTGACTGGAAGGACTATGAAGTGCTGGATACCGGGGGCGGGGAGAAGCTGGAGCGCTGGGGGGACATTGTGCTGCGCCGTCCGGACCCGCAGATCATCTGGCCGCTGGCCTCAGAGAGCGCCAAATGGCGCGATGTGCACGGGCATTATCACCGCAGCTCTGCCGGAGGCGGACAATGGGAGATGAAGAAGGCCATCCCGGAAGACTGGAAAATCAGCTACGGCAAGCTGAAATTCCACCTCCGCCCGACCAACTTTAAGCACACCGGGCTGTTCCCGGAGCAGGCGGCCAACTGGCGCTGGATGATGGACAAGATCGCCGCTGCAAACCGGCCGATCTCCGTGCTTAACTTGTTCGCCTATACCGGCGGTGCAACGGTGGCGGCGGCAAGCGCCGGAGCTTCTGTCGTGCATGTCGATGCCGCCAAGGGCATGGTGCAGTGGGCCAAGGAGAACGTCGCCTTGTCCGGTCTGGCTGACAAGCCGGTCCGCTTCATTACGGACGATGTGTTCAAGTTCGTCCAGCGTGAACAGCGCCGCGGCAGCAAATACGATGCCATTATTATGGACCCTCCCTCCTACGGAAGAGGGCCGGGCGGTGAGATGTGGAAGCTGGAATCCAGCCTCTATCCGTTCTTGGAGAGCTGTATGCAGATTATGAGCGAACGTCCGTTGTTCATGCTCATTAACTCCTACACGACCGGGATCTCGCCTACTGTACTGCGCAATATGCTGGCGATGACCATGGGTAAGCGTTATGGCGGCAAGCTGAACTCCGGTGAGATCGGCCTGCCGATTACAGCCTCCGGCATGAATCTGCCCTGCGGGATTCTGGGCCGCTGGGAGGCGTAAGCTATGGCCGATCAGCATCACGGAGCTGCCGGACAACCCGGCAGCGGGCAGTCCCGGTTCGAGATTCTGTATGAGGATAACCACCTGCTGGGTATCGTGAAGCCGGTGAATATTCCCGTTCAGGAGGATGCTACGGGCGACAAGGATCTGCTGACCCTCCTGAAGGAAGACGTGAAGGAACGGTATGCCAAGCCCGGGAATGTATTCATGGGCCTGGTTCACCGGCTGGACCGCCCCGTCGGCGGAGCGATGATCTTCGCCAAGACGTCGAAGGCCGCCTCCCGGCTGTCCGAGAGCGTCCGCACCCATGCCTTCCAGAAGGTCTATCTGGCCGTCATTCATGGCCAGCTGCCGGGCTCAGAGGCGCGCCTGGAGCATACGCTGCTGAAGGACCCTAAGAGCAATACCGTCCGGGTCGTCCGGCGGGGAACGCCGGGCGGCAAGGACGCCATTCTCGATTATACGGTCATCGGCAGCGAAGAGGGTTATTCCCTGGTGAAGATTGAGCTGCTGACCGGCCGCTCGCACCAGATCCGCGTTCAGCTCAGCGATGTCGGCTGTCCGCTCTATGGCGACCAGAAATACGGAGCCGCCGTGAACCGGCCGGGGCAGCAGATTGCCCTCTGGTCGGCCCTCACCCGCATCCCGCATCCGGTCACCAAAGAAGAGGTCGAGCTTCTCTCACTGCCTCCCCGGGATTATCCCTGGAATCTATGGCCCGCCAAAGTTCAAAAGCAGGCTGTCCTATAACGGACGGCCTGCTTTTTTTGATGCGAAAAAACAATAAGGTTCTGGCTTAAATTCATTATGAGTCTTATAAGGACTGGACTGAAGAGGCTTCCTCCGCTGCCGGGTTTACGGCCATCTTCCCCATGAGATAGAGCAGCAGCTGCTGGTTATGCGAGGAGATCGGATCAAGGGCTTCGGCAAAAAAGTCACTGCGGATCTTCAGTCCGCGCTGAGTCTCCTGCTTGCCTGTCTCGGTGATGCTCACCCAGACGATTCTGCGGTCGGAAGCATCGCGTTCGCGGACAATCAGATTGTGCTTCTCCATCCGGTCAAGCAGCATCGTGACAGCCGCCGGGCTGGTCGCCAGATGAGGAGCCAAATCAGAAGGCTTCATCGCGTCACGTTCCTGCAGCAATTCCAGCACGGTAAGCTGGGCATCCGTCAGTGTAGGGGCAAGCTTGCTGTCCATATGTAGCTTATAGTCCTTGAGTATCTTATGCCAGATTTTACTGAATTCAGTGGAGTGCACACTTATTCCTTCCTTTCCTGATCGATAAGAATTTATGTGTTTTGGGGTCCCCGCAAAGTACCTGAGTTATCACCTACGCTACAGCCCCACTTGGTGGGGTTATCTTGCGGATCTCTATCCGGTATACTTACTTGTTCGCGAGAAAACTTCCATTTCCTGCAAGAGAAAAAAATAAAGTCACCGCATATCCCTTCAATTTCTCCGAAGCCAACAAGTGGAAACAGCTATGCCGTCCTTTTTAAGGGCGGTATCGTTTCAGCGAGAAATATAAGGACCAGTTATCGTGTGTAACATATACATTCTTATATTTTGATAAAAAACAGCGCGGGCCGCCCGGTCTCCCTGAGCTGCCCGCGCCGTTCCATGCGAACCTGTAGCTTAATATCCAGTTACTTCACAGTCTTAAAAACAATTGCGATCTCGTCCTTCTTCTCGATTGCCACCATCTGCTTCCCGGTGGAGCGGCGCTCCCCGATCGGCGCGGCTTCGGAGGAGAAGGAATAGACGGCCCCGCTCTGGGTAATCGCGGTCAGCTCCAGCGGCTCCTTGCAGTAGAAGGCGCCTGCCAGCCTGCTGCCGTTCGGGCGGACACGCTTGCCCTCCTTGAATTCAAAGGTCGGCATCCCTTTGCCCCCTCGGCTCTGGGACGGATAATCGACCATCAGCGAGCGCTTGGCGTAGCCGATGTCAGACACGGCCAGCAGCTCACCCTCATCCTCGCTGATCCAGAAGCAGGAGACCACTTCGTCCCCTTCCCGGAGCTGAATCCCCCGGACCCCGCTGGCCACCCGGCCCATCGGGTTCACTTCGCTCTCCTTGAAGCGGATACTCATGCCGCCTTGGGTAACCAGCACGATATCCTTGTCTCCGGTGCTGAGCGACACGTTAAGGATCTCATCTCCCTCAGCCACCTTGCATGCGGCAACGGCTCCTGAACGGCTGGTGGAGTATTCCTTCAGCTCGGTACGCTTCACCTGGCCCTTGCGGGTGACGAAGACCAGACTGGCCTGAGGGTCCTCCAGATTACCGACCGGCAGCACACTGACCACGCCGTCGCCCTTGGCCAGACTGATGACGTTGACAATCGCGGTCCCCGGCTCCTTCCACTTGAATTCCGGGATCTGATGCACCGGCAGCAGGAAGTATTGGCCCTTGCGGGTAAATACGAGCAGGCTGTCCCGGGTATTCAGGTCCAGCAGCTTAACAATGTGGTCGCCTTCCTTGACGCCTGAGGCATGGCGTTCCCCGCCTGAGCGGGTGAAGGACAACATGCCTGTCCGCTTGATATAACCGTCGGCAGACAATGCCACCAGCACATCCTCAGCGTTCACCAGCACCTCCATGTTGACCTTAAGCTCCTCCACCTCGCCCTGGATCAGGGAACGGCGGTCGATCCCGTATTTGTCGCGGATCTCCAGCAGCTCCTTGCGGATGACGGCGATCAGCTTCTTGTCGCTGTCCAGAATCCCCTGCAGGGTTGCAATCCGTTTCTGGGTCTCGTCCAGCTCCTTCTGCAGCGAATGAATCTCCAGATTGGTCAGACGGTAGAGCTGCAGGGTCAGAATGGAATCGGCCTGGCGTTCGCTGAAGCCGAACATCCACACCAGGTTATTCTGCGCATCCTGGCGGTTCTTCGAGGCCTTGATGGCAGCGATTACTTCGTCCAGAATGTTCAGCGCCTTGACCAGTCCCTCCAGGACATGGGCGCGGTCCTCCGCCCGCTCCAGATCGAACCGGGTCCGGTGCGTAACCACCTCACGCTGGTGGGCGATATAGGCCTCCAGAATCGCCTTCAGACCGAGCTGCTGCGGCGCTTTGTTGACAATGGCGACCATGTTGAAGTTGTAGGTGATCTGCAGATCGGTTTTTTTGAGCAGATAGGCCAGAATGCCGTTCGCATCCGCTTCCTTCTTCAGCTCCACCACAATCCGCAGTCCCTCGCGGCCGCTCTCATCGCGCACTTCGGCAATGCCCTCAATCTTCTTCTCCAGACGGATGTTCTCCATCGAGGTTACCAGCCGTGACTTCACGACCTGGAACGGCACCTCGGTGATGACGATCTGCTGCTTGCCGCCGCGCAGATTCTCAATCTCCGTCTTGGAGCGCAGATAGATGCGGCCTTTGCCGGTGCGGTAGGCATCCATAATTCCATCCCCGCCCATAATCGTTCCCCCTGTAGGGAAGTCCGGCCCCTTGATGAAGGTCATGATATCCTCAAGGGCAATATCGGGCTTCTGCATCACGGCGATGCAGGCATCGATGACTTCCCGCAGGTTGTGCGGCGGAATCTCGGTGGCGAACCCGGCGGAGATTCCGCTCGTTCCGTTCACCAGCAGATTCGGGTAACGGGAAGGAACGACAACCGGCTCCTTGGCCGTATTGTCGAAGTTGTCCTTGAAGAGCACGGTGCGCTTCTCGATGTCGCGCATCATCTCCATAGCAATCGGAGACAGGCGCGCTTCGGTATAACGCATGGCTGCTGCCGGGTCGTCATCCATCGAACCCCAGTTGCCGTGCCCGTCTACCAGCACATGCCCCATCTTCCAGGGCTGGGCCATCCGCACCATACCGTCATAGATCGAGGAATCCCCGTGGGGATGATAGTTCCCCATGACGTCCCCGACTGTTTTGGCGGATTTGCGGTACGGCTTATCCGGGGTATTGCCCGAATCGTACATGGCATACAGAATCCGGCGCTGCACAGGCTTCAGCCCGTCACGGACATCGGGAATCGCCCGGTCCTGAATAATATATTTGGAATACCGGCCGAACCGGTCGCCTACGACCTCTTCCAGAAAAGCCGGCATAAATTGCTCTGACAAACTGCTCATTGACTATTCACCTTCTGTTCCTCAATCTGTCTTATTCCACGATCTCCGTGAAATCGACGTTCTCGACAATCCAGCGCTTGCGCGGGTCTACCTTGTCGCCCATCAGCGTGGAAACGCGGCGTTCCGCCTTGGCGGCATCCTCGATCTGCACCTGCAGAAGCGTGCGGGTATCCGGGTTCATGGTCGTCTCCCACAGCTGCTCCGGGTTCATCTCGCCCAATCCCTTGTACCGCTGCAGCTCGAAATTCTTACCGAACTCCTTCAGGTAATTCTGCAGCTGCTCATCGCTCCAGGCGTAGCGGACGGTCTCCAGCTTGCCGGATTTGCGCGTCAGCTTATAGAGCGGAGGCTGGGCGATGTAGACCTTGCCGGCATCGATCAGAGGCTTCATGTAGCGGTAGAAGAAGGTCAGCAGCAGCACCTGGATGTGCGCTCCATCCGTGTCGGCATCCGTCATAATGATGATCTTGGAATAATTGCTGTCCTCGACGGTGAAATCAGGACCGATTCCCGCGCCGATGGCGGAGATAATCGCCTTGTACTCGTCATTCTTCAGGATATCCAGCAGCTTGGCCTTCTCCGGGTTCATCGGCTTGCCCTTCAGCGGCAGAATGGCCTGAAGCTTGGAATCGCGGCCCTGCTTCGCAGAGCCTCCGGCAGAGTCCCCTTCCACGATGAAAATCTCGGTCCGCGTCACATCCTTGGACTGGGCAGGCGACAGCTTGCCGCCAAGGTTCGAGCTCTCGCTGCGCTTCTTGCCGCTGCGGATCTCATCGCGCGCCTTGCGGGCTGCTTCGCGGGCCTTGGACGCCTGAATCGACTTCTTCAGCAGGCTCTGCGCGACCTGGGGATTCTCCTCCAGGAAGCGCGCCATCCGCTCGGAGACAATAAAGTCCACGGCGCTGCGCGCTGAGGCGCTGCCGAGCTGATCCTTCGTCTGTCCGACGAATTCCACATCCGACATCTTCACGCTGATGACCGCCATCATGCCTTCCCGCAGGTCATTGCCCTCCAGGTTCTTATCCTTCTCCTTCAGGAGCTGGGTCCGGCGGGCATATTCGTTCAGCACCCGGGTATACGCCGTCTTGAAGCCGGTCTCATGCGTCCCCCCGCTGCGGGTAGGGATCGAGTTCACGAACGACGCAATGGTCTCTGTGTACCCCGCATTATATTGCAGCGCAATCTCCACTTCAATGTCGTCCTTCTCTGAGCTGAAATGAATGACATCATGCAGCACATCCTTGCCCTCGTTCAGGAACTGGACGAATTGGCTCGCGCCGCCTTCGTAGAAGAATTCGTCCTGGCGTCCGCTCCGCTCATCGCTCAGAACGATTCTAAGACCGGAGTTCAGGAAGGCAATCTCCTGCACCCGTTCAGCAAGCGTATCGTAGTTAAGCGAGATTCCGGCGGTGAAGACGCGAATATCCGGCTTGAAGGTAATCTTCGTACCGGTCTTGTTCGTATTGCCGAGAATCTCAAGGCCTGTTACAGGCTCGCCGACATGCTCCTTTCCGCTCTCATCAACCCAGTATTCAAAGCGCTGGCGGTGGGTTTTACCCTCACGGTAGATCTCCACCTCAAGCCACTCGGACAGCGCATTGGTTACTGAAGCGCCAACGCCGTGCAGACCGCCTGATTTCTTGTAGCCCGAGCCGCCGAACTTGCCCCCGGCATGGAGGATCGTGAATACGACCTGTGGAGTCGGAACTCCGGTCTTATGCATTCCGGTCGGAATCCCCCGCCCGTTGTCAATGACAGTGACCGATCCGTCCTTGCGCATTGTAATTTCAATCTTCGTGCAAAATTTCGCTAAATGCTCATCTACGGCATTATCAACTATTTCCCATACCAAATGGTGCAGACCCGAGGAACTCGTACTGCCAATATACATGCCGGGCCGTTTGCGGACCGCAACCAGACCTTCGAGCACCTGAATGTCGTCAGCATCGTATCCAGACCCGCCGGCACCGGCGTTCTTGGAGACTTTTGCAAACATATCGATCTGTTCGAGCATTCATGCTCCTCCTTCTCTTGTCTTACTCTCTAAAATGCAAACAAACGTTTTGGTTACTTTGTACATTCTAATTCAAAATATCCCGTTTCGTAAAGACGGCGAATGAAATGATTACGGCAGCAAGCCCCCAAACACCCAGAACCGCCATGGAGAAGCCAAGCGTCATGCCCTCAATCGGGGCGGGGGTTCCGGCTAAATACCGGGTAAGCTCCATGTTGACCATAAATAAATATTTGGCCGCCGTCCAGGCGGAAGCCATATTGGTCAGAATCGTTCCGGCAATCAGCGCCGCCATCATCACGACAATGCTTGCCGCCGTGCTGCGTACCAGCACTGACACCATGAAGGCCAGCAGAGCCACAACAACGCTCACGAACCAGACAAGTCCGCCCTGCATCAGCAAGTACTTCCACTGCGGCACTGCATGAACGGTAGACATATCTACCGTATCGCCGCTGATCTGGAAGCCGGTGAAGACGGGAACATTGAACCCTTTATAGCCAAAAGCCAGCCCCGATATCAGATAGCTGACCACATACGCCGCCAGGACGATCAGCGACACGAACATCAGCAGGGCGGTCATTTTGCTCAGCAGCACCTTCCAGCGCCGGACCGGACGGGTCAGCAGCATCTTGATCGTGCCTGTTGTCCGCTCCCCGGACACCAGGTCGGAGGCGATCGCCATGATCAGCAGCGGAATGAACAGAGAGACCGAATTGCTGAGGAATTCCCGGGTAAACGTAACCCCGCTCGGCTCGTTCGGATTGACGTCATGATCCAGATAATACTGCAGCTGCTGGACAAAAATCCGCCGGTACGACTTCCACTCCTCCGGAATCCGGTCGCTGCCGAGCGAATTCTGGTTATCGGTAATCCGCTGCTGGATCTCCAGCCTCCAGTCCGAGTTGAATTTGTCACGGCTGCGTTCCGCAACGCGCATCTGGGCGTAGGTGAACATCGGCACCAATACCAGCAGTATAAGCAGGATGACATAGAAACGTTTCTTTTTGATGATCTTCAGACACTCATTGCGGATGAGCGGCAGCAGGTTAGTCAATAGATTCACCTTCCGTTAGCTTCAAGAATAGCTGTTCCAGTGTAGGGTTGATTTTATGCACTGCGCGGATTTCTACCTCTTTCGTAACCAGCACGGCCACAATCTCCGGGATCAAGTCCTCTTCCATCGCCGTAATCTGGGAGTTCGCTCCCATGCCTGCGATCACCGAATCATCCAGCGTGACCTCATCCGGCTCCAGCAGCTGAATATCCGGCCGCGCAGCCATGATCTCTCTGGCCCGCCCGAGCGGCTCCAGCTCCCACAGCACATAGGGAGAGTTGCGGGCAACCAGCTCGTCTACACCGCCTACAGCCAGTACACGGCCTTTGCTGATAATCGCCACCCGGTCACACAGCAATTGAATCTCGCTCAGCAGATGGCTGGAGACAAACACCGCCAGACCTTCGTCTGCCAGCTTTCGGATGAATTCGCGCAGCTCCTTGATTCCCTTGGGGTCGAGGCCGTTCGTCGGCTCATCCAGAATCAGCAGCCGCGGACGGCCCAGCAGCGCCTGGGCAATCCCCAGCCGCTGGCGCATCCCGAGCGAATATGTACTGACCTTGTCGTGAATGCGCTGATCCAGACGGACGATATCCACGACCTCCGCAATTCTTGCCTCGTCTACCCCAGGCTGCATCCGTGCGAAATGCTGCAGGTTCTCCCAGCCCGTCAGATAGGTGTATACCTCAGGATTCTCGACGATGGAGCCGACATATTGCAGCGCCTGCTCTGGGTTCTTGTTCACATTATAGCCGCAGACGGTGATGCTTCCCTCACTGGGCCGGATCAGGTCCACCAGCATGCGGATGGTTGTGGTTTTGCCGGCACCGTTCGGGCCGAGAAAGCCGAAGATTTCCCCTTCCCTGACGTCAAACGTGACATCATCAATGATCCATTTGCGGCCGATCTTTTTGCGGACTCCCCGGGCAGACAGAACTACTCCGCCGGGTTCCTCGGTTGTTGGTCTCGCCATCTGTATCCAGCTCCTTGCACATCATTTCTGCTTCCACCTTCACGCTGTCCTGTTCATTGGACGATTACCGTACCGCCTGGACAATCCGCTCGCTCATCCGCTGATACCCCTCCCCGTTCGGGTGAAAATGATCACTGGAGAGGTACTTGTCCAGATGTCCGTTAAACAAGTCAAAGGTCGGAACCAGCGTCATATTGCTATGGGTATTAATAATATCCATGGCGGCATTGTTCCACGCGGTAACCGCCTGATTGCCCGGCACCAGCAGGTCCGGGATATCGCCAAACGGATTATACAGTCCCACATAAAAGATTCTGGCCTGCGGATTAATCTCAGATATCGTCTTCAGGATCTGGCCCAGCCGCTCCGAAGCCTGCGGCAAGGCAGCGAGCAGCGATTCGGGAGACAGATCATCTGCTGAGGCTGTAGGCACTGAAGTAGAGCCTTCGACCTTCTGGTCCGCTGGGTCTCCAGTCTCAGGTGTTGCGGCTCCGTCCGTGTGCTGCGCTGCATCCGCTGACGAAGCAGTCTGTCCGCTGCTGCTGCCTGTCCCGAGAATATTCGAGCCGCGGAACAGGTCGTTGCCGCCGATTGAGATCAGGATGAGATTCGCCTGACGCAGCGCATACTGCACGCCCTCCTCCTTCAGCTTGCTCTGGAGCGCGGCTGTTGTGAGGCCGTTAATGCCCATATTGCCCATCAGCTCAGCCTTGCCGCCGTGCTCCGCTAACGACTTCAGCGTCCGCTGAACGAAGCCTTCGCCGGAGTTGTCCCCGGTCCCTTTGGCCAGCGAATCGCCCAGCGCCAGAATCCTGAACTCATCGCTTGCGGCCGCATCTGGTGCTGTGGTCTCCTGCGGAAGAGAGGACAGGAATTGCTCTCCCTTCGGGTTCAGGATATCGCCTGCGGCATACACAAACCCCGTAATCAATAGTAAAGTGGCCAGGATGGACGCAAGACTTACTGCCCTCCAGGTCCATTTGGAATCGTTCAAGGCTATCCCTCCATCATCCGTGCTTGTTCTCCATGATTCACCATTTATTAAATTGTTAACTATGTAGATAAACATAATTCTTCTTGGTTGAATTTGCAAACGGGGAGTGGTTTAGGTGAGGGCGCGGCTGCGGGGAGTTCAGGTGAGCGGCGCGGCTGCGGGATGTTCTGGTTGATCGGCGCGGCTGCGGGATGTCCTGGTGATCGGCGCGGCTGCGGGATGTCCTGGTGATCGGCGCGGCTGCGGGATGTTCTGGTGATCGGCGCGGCTGCGGGATGTTCTGGTGATCGGCGCGGCTGCGGTGATTTTGGACTTCCGGCCGCTGTTGTCTGCAGATTTCTTGATTTATGCCGCAATTTGCGATGGAAATCCGCAGACAAAGGCGGACGCTCCCGCTCCTCCAGTTCCAAAATCCCCTCCGCCACTTCCCACCTAAACGATGTAAGTAGTAAAGCGGCACTATAGCGTTGCGCTGATAGTGCGCAAGTGAAAAGGCAAATGCCTAAAGAAAAAAACGTAAAGAAAAAAGCATAAAAGCAAGAGCAAAGAGCGAAATGCAAGAGATAAAAAGGAAAAGCAAGAACAAAAGAGATGGGCAAACCCAAGCTTGGCAAAAAAGCAACCCACAAAATAGCAGGTGGAAAAATGTATCTTAATTTCGCGAATTCCAGGCGATTTGCTCAAGCAAGTGGAAAAACAGCAGCTATTGCGGAGGAAACTGATACTGTACAGAAAATGTGTCTAAATTAAGTGCTGTCATTCCAACTGTTGCCCGGACGCGCCTGCTTATCTCCCTAACAAGTGTGCAAAATCCAACTATTCTACGTTCCCCATTCAATCTGGCACCAACTATTCTGGGCAAACTTCATCCATCATGGCAATCCAGTTGCCTATCCCTCTAACTATACCACGCTTAATACACTCCAGGCGTGCGAATGCGGTATTTGTAGCAGATTATTTACCTTAGCAGCCTCCTAATGGCATTGTGATCGATTTTTCGACTATATTTGGCCACGGGCCTTCCCGCGAGCGCATTGTGATCGGTTTTTCGATTACATTTGGTCACGGACCTTCTGGTGAGCGCATTGTGATCGGTTTTTCGATTACATTTGGCCCGCACACCACCACCCGGCGCATTGTGATCGGTTTTCCGACTATATTTGGTCACGGGCCTTCCCGCGAGCGCATTATGATCGGTTTTCGATTACATTTGGCCTACGCGCCATCTCCACGGTTCCATTGTGATCGGTTTTTCGATTACATTTTGACCCGGGCACACTCCTGCTCCTACCCAGCCGGTCCTTCACCCGCAAAAAAGCCCCCCGGCTAAGCCGGAGGGCGAAGTGCAACCATTATTTGCCGATGAATTCCTGGACCCAGTAGTTATTGTCGAAGCCAACGCCGATGTAGTTGAAATTGGCGCTCAGGATGTTAGCCTTGTGGCCCGGGCTGTTCATCCAGGCGGTCATAACCTCCTGCGGTGTCTTCTGGCCCATAGCGATGTTCTCTCCTGCGGCTCTATATGTGATGCCGAAGGATTTCATCATATCAAACGGTGATCCGTAGGTTGGAGAAGTGTGCGAGAAGTAATTGTTCACCCGCATATCGGTCGCCTTGGCGGCAGCCACTTTGTTCAGGCTGTCCAGTGCGGACACCGGAGCCAGTCCGGCGGCAGCGCGCTCTTTGTTCACAAGGGCTACTACCTGCTGGGTGTAGCTTGATGCACTGGAAGGTGCAGCAGCTACCGCTGTCGGAGCTGGAGTCGCGGCCGGCTTCGCTGTTGGAGCCGGAGCCGCTGTAGCAGCTGGCGCTGGCGTAGCCACCGGCTGTGCTGTAGCTACCGGCTTCGCTGTAGCGGAAGGCTGGGCTGCCTGCGGGGTACCCGCAGCAGGTGTCGTATAGACAATCGTCTTAGTGAAAGTGAATGTGTTGCCATCCCATACGAAGGATTTCGGATTCTGCTGTGAGAAGTATTCAATGAATTGCTTGAAATCCATATTTGATCCGGCTGCTTGTGTGCCAGATGCTGCATTTGCCTGCAATGGAAGAGAAATACCAAGCGCCATAACAGCGGCTACGCTTCCACCAATCATTGCTCTAAGTGTCTTGCTTTTCATTCTGCCATCTCCTTGTTCTGGTTGTAGTCCAATCCTGATGTCTTGGCCTGAGTGAATTGTTACAAAGTTGTAATCTGTTCCTTAGCCATTGTAACACAAAACTATTAGCCGTGCTCTTCTAAATTATGTAAAAAATGATAGATTGGTAACGGCAAAATAACTCCACAAAGAGAGGATTTAGCGTAGGTGTTGACTCAGGTACTTTGCGGAGGCCCCAAACATATAAAAAACCGCCCTGATCAGGACGGTTCCCGGTCTTACCTTATATATCGGCGCTGCGCCGGCCTATTTTAATGATAGGATTGCCAGAAGTCGCCTTCCGTTGAGATCAGGCCCATAATCTCAGCATAGGGGATGCGGAAGGTGGGGAAGCCTGCTGCATACGGGGCAATCTCATAGGGAGCGAAATAGAGATACAGCGCCTCGCCGTCGACGTAGAAGGGCTGATCGGCGGTAATGCCTTTATACGTATCCGGAAAAACATAAGAATACTGCGGGTCATTCGCAATCTGCTTGCCGACAATGTCACTGAGCTTCTGAACATATTTGCTGCCGGGCTTGAACAGATCACTAAGCGTATAGAATCTGCCGGTGCGCAGGTTGATATGCTCGTAGATGCGCGTAGGCATTCCATGAGCTGCCCCGAACGGGAACTTGTATCCGTCCAGCTCCAGCACCAGCAGGTTCTTGCGGAAGAAGGACACCGCGAAATCGCCTGTATAGCTGAAATCCTGGCTCGCCCCTCCCGGCCCGGCCCCCTCGGCCAGAGACAGGCTGCGCAGCCGGTCATTGACTGACTTCGCCACCTCGATCATGGCAATGCCCTCCACTACCGGATAGTAGACCAGATAATCGCGGTTCGGCTTATATTTTTTCTCCAGCACGGAGTACGGCGGTCTGAGCGGAATCACCCCGTTCTGCCGCCACACCTGCTTCCCTCTGCGGTCATAATATGCTGTGCGCAGATCAATATCGGCCCGGATCAGGCTGCCGCTGAAGGACAATGAGCCGGAGCCGGGGAGCACAGGGGGCTGGGCTGCTTTTTTGCCGCTGGTATCAATGAAATAGGTGTCCTGGGCATCATAGGCCGAAGCCAGCCCATGCTCATAATTGTTCACCCCAAGCAGCGGATGCGTGCTGAGAATACGTCCCGTCAGCGCATCGGCAATCACATAGCTGGAGCCTCTGTAGGGCTGGTCGGCATACAGCGGGGTGCCCAGCGCAACGCGGTTCTCGCCCAGCTGCTGGACTTCATAATACGTGGCAGGAATAATCAGCTTCCCCTGCTTGTCGATCAGGCCGTAGGCATTGCCGTAATTCTCGGCGGTGTTAATCACCGCACGGCCCCCGGAGAACGGTAAGGCGGCAGTGAACTGCGGCTGGATAGCGACCGTCCCGTCTGTGCGCAGGTAGCCGTATTTTCCATTCTCCGTAGCCTGGAAGGCGAGCAGCCCATCCCCCGGATAGCCGACAAAAGGATATTTGTACGTGTGCAGTACCTGGCCCGCCGGATCAATCAGCGCATATTCGCCTTCGGCGGTTTTGACCAGTGCCGTACCGTCCGAGAAATCACCGGCATCCAGATAGACGGCAGGCAGCACCTCCTTGCCCTGGGCATCCAGATAGCCATACAGCGAAGGCCCCCCGGAGGTATTCTGCTTCGAGTACAGCGCCCGCCCTTCATGCAGCGAATTCAGATAATCATAACGCGCCGCCGTCACCTCTTTGCCCTGCTCATTGATGAACGTGTAGCCCTTGGCATCCGACACCACCGCCCGCCCTTCCGAGAAGGGGCCGATGAAGGAATAGACCGGTTTCACCTTCTCACGCCCGGCGCTGTCGATCAGGCCGCTGATATTCCCCTTTTGGACCACCGCCAGACCGTTTCGCTGGAATTCCTCGGCATAGTCATACCGGGGCTCGATCACCGTCCGCCCGTCATTGTTGATGTACCCCCACAGCGTCCCGTCCTTCGTCTTAAAAGGAGCCGGATGCAGCAGCTCTGCCCGCAGTCCGTCCCCGTCTTCCGGCAATACAATAAGCGCGTCCAGCGGCTTCCTGGAGTAGTCTACGCGGTATAACCCCGCCTCTGCCGGGATCGTCACAAATAAATCATCATCCGCCCGGATGAAATCCTCCTCCTGCTGCGGAATGCTTTCGTTCCAGCCAATTCCGTCCCACCGCCATACCTCGGTCTGAATCAGTCCGCTGTCGTTCCCTTGTCCCAGCTCGTTCAGCCTTATTCTCAGCATGCTGTCGCTCTCCCTTACTAAAGGCATTTGCCTATAGAATATGAGACAGGGGCGGAAAAGGTGTGTATCCGGGAGAGCCGGGTTACCGCCCGGTGTGATTCAAAAGACCCAATTGAGGGTTATATACAAAAGTCTGCGCCTGCCAGGGCAAAAAAAACCATCCCGTTTACGCCGGGATGGGGATGTTCGGTGAATCGTATAGGATTATAAAAGTGCTTTGTTGAAGCGGTAGCCCGTATCCTTCTCAAAGCCCATATGGCGGTAAAAAGCATGCGCCGGGGCCCGCTCCACGCGGTTGCCGCTCCGCAGGAACAGCTGGCAGCAGCCCTGTTGGCGTGCCCAATCTTCCGCTGCTGCGACAAGTCTTTTGCCGAGGCCTTGTCCTCTAAGCTCCTCTGCTACGATCAGCGCGGTAATCTCCGTTATACAATCGGCATGCTTGTAGTAGGATTTCACCTGGCGCAATCCGATCATTCCCACAACTTCATTATTAAGCTCTGCGACCATGGTGCAGTTATAGGGATCATGCTCCATGCCTTCCATTCTCTCTTTCATCACGCTAAGCGTTGTCGGATAACCGAATTCCCGCAAAAGGGCTGTTACTCTCTCCAGATCATTCATGCCGCATTTGCGGATTTGCAGTACCTGCTCCTGAGTACTACTGTTCATCCCCGTATACCTCCACTTGTAGCTTAGACGCAGCCTGCTTGGCTGTTGTCCGCGCGATTTCAACCTCTTCCGCTGTACTGAGTGCTACTGCCATACGCCGTCCCGGCCGGATCTCCGGCTTGCCGAATACACGGATCTGTGTTCGGGGAAGGGACAGCGCTTCTTCCATGCCGGTAATTGCAAAGGCTTGTCCCATGCCTTCCCGGGCCTTCAGGGTAGCCGAAGCCCCCGGTGCCAGCAGGTGTACCTCCTCCAGCGGAAATCCAAGAATGGCTCTGACATGCAGAGCAAATTCCGACAAATCCTGCGTAACCATTGTAACCATACCTGTGTCATGCGGACGGGGGGATACTTCACTGAACAGAACCCCGCCTGAAGTGAGGAACAGCTCCACACCAAAAATACCGTAACCTCCAAGCTGATCGGTAACTGCCTTAGCGATGGCCTGGGCTTCTGCCAGCTGTGCTGCACTCATCGGGTGCGGCTGCCAGGACTCCACATAATCGCCATCCTGCTGGATGTGGCCGATCGGCGGGCAGAAGATGGTCCCGCTGACGGAACGGACCGTAAGCAGGGTAATCTCGCTCTCAAAGGTTACAAAAGCTTCAACAATCACGCGCGTTCCCTTGGCGCGGGCTCCCTCCAGCGCCGTGGTCCAGCAGGCTTCGGCATCCTCCGGCCGCCGGCAGATGCTCTGCCCTTTGCCGGAGGAGCTCATAATCGGCTTGACTACGCAAGGGGTTCCCAATTCCTGCACAGCCTGCTGCAGCTCCTCCAGACTGTCCGCGAACCGGTAAGCCGCAGTCGGCAGACCCAGCTCCTCTGCCGCAAGGCGGCGGATGCCCTCACGGTCCATGGTCAGCCGGGCAGCACGGGCGGTAGGAATGACCAGGAAGCCTTCCTCCTCCAGCTCGGCCAGCGCTCCGGTCGCAATCGCTTCAATCTCGGGTACAATCAAATCGGGCTTCTCTGTACGGATCAGCTGCTTCAGCGCCTCTGCATCCAGCATATCCAGTACATAAGAGCGGTGGGCGACGCCCATCGCGGGTGCAGCTTCATAACGGTCCACAGCTACGGTCTCTACGCCAAGGCGTTGAGCTTCGATAATGACTTCCTTACCCAGTTCACCGCTGCCGAGCAGCAGCAGCTTCTTGCTCCGGGCTGACAAAGGAGCTCCCCACATTGTCGACTCCAACCTCTTTTCGCAAATTTGTCTGCTGACTTCTATGTTTCTGTAAAATGTCGCAGTTTTCTTTGTAAATTTTCAGGCTCCTTTATTTTCTTCCATCGCCCGGCAGATTGCAAGTGTTCTTCGACATTTTCCTACAAACTTCACAGATCGCTGTTCACCCATGCGGCTGCGGCCTGCTCCAGTCGCTGCAATTCCTCAGCGATGCCGGCCCAATGCTGCGCGGAATCACCTCCCTTCAGCAGCTCCGCCATAGCGGCCTCCCGTTCGGCCAGCGCCTCGCGGAGCCGCCCGGCGGCATGGGATAATCCCGCCGCAGCCGCACCCGTATAGAAGGCCAGCAGCTCCTGCTCCTGGGCTTCCGCAGCGGCGGCTACCGCTTCTTTGCACCACGGCTCGGCGGCTGCGCGGATCTCGGCCCGCCCGGGCCCCTCGAAGAAATGGCGCGGGGACTTGAAGCGTCCCCACAGGCTGGACCAGTCCAGCGGCGCCAGCGGGCAATCCAGCTTCTCAGGTGCCGGCCAGCGCTCCTCCGCATTCTCCAGGAGCTGAAGCTCCTGCTCCGGGAAGTCCAGCTCCCTTGCGGCGGCAGCAGCGGCGGCCGTGACGAATCTGCGGCCTGCCGCCTCCAGGCGCAGGGTGGTTGCCCACAGCTCCTGCTCCAGCTCCCGCCGGATGGAGCGCTCCAGCTCCCGCCCGCAGGCGGTGAAGATGTCCTTCAGATTCCCGCCGTCCTCCCTCAGCACCGAGGGATGGAACGACTCCTGAAAGGAACGGCCGAAGGAGAAGGCCAGACGCTGCCGGACATGATACAGCAGCTCCTCTCCCTCGCGGCGCAGGTCGCGGAGCGGACGCTCCTCGTGCTCCAGCTCCGCCAGGCGCTGCCGCGCAGCTTCGCGCTGCTCCTGCAGCCGCTTCAGGCCTTCCTCGCGCTGGCCTGCTTCCATCTGCGCCAGACGCTGCCATTCCTCGGCGCGGAGGCGGACGGAGCCGAGGCTGTCCCTGGCTGCTGCCAGCGACAGTCTCGGCAGCTCTTCACCCGCGAACGCCGAGAGCGCCGCTTCAAAGCTGCCGAACCCCGAGGCCTCATAGGCCTCCCGGCTCCGGCGGGACTTGCCCTGCAGCGCCAGCAGGCTGGATACGCTGAAGATCCGCGGCGAGGTCAGTCCGCCGGCCCGCAGATTCTGCGCGACATGCGCCTTCACTTCCGCAAGCTCAGTCTCATCCGAAGCGAGGTCTGCGGCGTTGATGATGAAGAACATTTTGTCGAGCGCGAAGCTGTCCTTGATCCTTCCAAGCTGGGCCAATAGGCTGCGGTCTGCCTTGGAGAAGGCATGGTTATAGTACGTCACGAAGCAGATGGCGTCTGCATTCTTCATGTAGCCGAAGGTCACGCCGGTATGCCGCGCATGCAGGGAATCTGCCCCTGGGGTATCCACGAGCACGATACCGCTGCGGGTCAGCGGGCTGTCTACATACAGGTCTGTGCTCTGAATGAAGCAGGCCCGCTTCTCATCGGCGACCAGGCTGCGGTATTCCTCCAGGCTGACGGTCCGCTCGGTGCCGAGCAGCGGCCCGGATTCGGCCCACCCGGCGGCGGCAGCCCGCAGGAAGCCGATATGCGGCAGCGCGGACGGGTGCAGCCCGCCGCCCTGCAGCCGGTCGACCGCGGCGGTCCAGTTATCCCGCTGCGGCGGCGGAAGCTGAAGCACGCTGAAGGAGTGGAGGATATCCTCCCAGAAATCCTCCGCCCGCTTCATCGTGATGAACGCCGTCCGATGGGCGAAGCCGCCCTCCGGCGCCAGAATGCGCCCTACGGCTGCCGTCGCCGGATGCGGCGACACCGGCAGCACATCTTCGCCCAGCAGGGCGTTGGCGAAGGAGGACTTGCCGGCGCTGAAGGCTCCGAACAGCGCCAGGGTGAAGCGGCCGCCGGCGAGATCCTCCGCCCGCGCCGCAAGTGCGCGCGCCGCCGAGGCCATGGCCGGCTCGGCGCGCAGCACCCCCGCCGCCTCGCGCAGCACGGCGGCAGCCTGCGTCAGCCGGCGGCGTCCGCCTGCCGGCTGGGCCGTATCCGCCGCCCACTCCGTGGCGGCGGGCCCTGCCGCCGCGCTGCTGCGCTGCGGCGGCTCCGGGCTGGCGTCGCTTAGCGCGCCAGCCGCCAGGGGCGGCACCTCCGGCAGTGCGCCGGAGGTGAGGGCACGGCGCGGCGGCAGCAGCGCCGTGAGGGCATCCGCGCGGGCGGCAGCCGCGCGGTCCAGCGCAGCCAGCGCGGCGTAGGCGCGAAGCTGGCTGTGCAGCGCCGCCGAGCGGGCCGCCAGCGAGGCTTGCCGCTCGGCCGCGAGCGGCGGCAGCGCGTCCAGCAGCTGCTCGCTGAAGGCCAGGACCGCGCGGCGGAAGCCTGCTTTGATCTCTGCCGCCAGGGAGCGGCAAAAGTTAAGCAGCGCCTCGCCAGAAGCCCCTGTTCCCGGCTTCACCTGATCCGCCAGCCACTGCTGGCTCACCGCCGGGAAGGCCTGCTTCAGCAGCGGCTCCGCGCCCTCCTGCCACAGCTCCAGGCCTTCAGCCCAGTCGCGCACCAGCTGGAGAGTGTGCCACTCCAGCTGGGCCGTAATCTCTCTGGCCTGAAGGCTGTGCCAGTGCGCAAGGCGCGTGCTCTGCTCCTTCTCCCGCTTCGCGGCGGTGAAGAGCAGGCCCCGCCGGAAGCCCGGCTGCATGCTCTCGATATACGCGCCTGCCGCATCTCTGAGATCGGCCGGCATCAGGTTCGTGTTGCCCAGCAGCGCATCCAGCTGGCTGCGCAGCTCCTGGCGGGACTGCTCAGGCAGCTGCTCCAGCTGCGCTTCCTCCTGTTTAAGCCCCTGCAGCTCTGCCTGCACGGCCGCTTCCCCGTTGCTGCCTGCTGCTTCCTGCAGCTGCTCGCGCTCCTCCTGCTGCCCTTCGCGGTACGCTGCCAGCACCTCATCGGCAGTATGATGAATCGATCGGGACAGGCTGTAATCCACCAGCTCCCGCCGCTGCTCCAGCAGGCCGTTAATCACGCCAATCAGTGCCTGCCACTGGTTGAGCGGATGGGCCTGCACCTTAAGCGAGGTGAGCAGCAGTCCGGCGGAATGAATCCCCCATTCCCGGAAAGCGCTTTCCACTTGCTGCCGGTAATCCGCAATGGAGATTTCGTGCTCCCTGTGCTTGTCGATCTGATTAATAATCAGATACAGCGGCTTCCCCCAGTCGCTGAGACTCTTGGCGAAAGCGAGGTTGTTCTCAGACTGCACATGGTTGTAATCCATCACATAGAACACGGCATCCGCCAGATGCAGTGCCGAGCGGGTCGCCGCCTGATGGCCTTCATCGGTGGAATCGACCCCGGGAGTATCCATCAGCACACCGTGGCTGCCCAGCAGCGGAATGTCCTCCCAGACCTCGATCGCTGCGTATTCCGTACCCTGGCGGCAGTAATCCTGCAGCCGGTCGGGTGTGGTCTGAATCACAGGCCGCTTCGCCCGGGTCCCGCCGGATTGCGGATGAAGCAGCACCTTGGGTGCTCCGCTGCGGATCGACACGATGTTGGCACTGGTTGGAACCGGGCCCGATGGCAGCACGTGCTTGCCGCAGAGCGCATTGATCATGCTCGACTTCCCCGCCGAGAAATGCCCGCAGAACGCCAGGGTCAGCTCATCCGCCTGCTCCTTCAGGTTCAGATCCGCAATCACCTGTGCATTGTCCTGTTCTCCCCACTCCCGCAGCTGCTTCTCCAGCAGCCTAAGCGCTGATGACCCCGCTGTAACCTGCTCTGCTCTTCCCTGTTCTGCTCCCACGACATCCCCGCCTCCGCTGCGATCTATAATGAAATTCAGCACATTAAATTCATAATTTCTACATTTGTATGATTTATTTCACTGCAAGAATAGAATAATACCATTTTATCATCAGATCGTCACAAATCAAATGTCCGCTTTTACAAAAACAGCTATAATCCTTCACGAAAAACCAGACTTCGCCGCCTCCCAGTCCCCTAACATCCCCTGTAAGCTCCCCACACGACAAAACGCCCACACACACGCCTCCGCCACGCCCAATGTATTCGATTTTTCGATTACATTCCGCCCACACACCACCAACCAAAACAGAGGGGCTGCCCCGTCAGCCACTTTCCGGCTGCGGGACAACCCCTCTGAATAGATGTTGCAGAATTAAGCTGTTTCCAGTACTGGAAGCAGAATTTCAAACACTTTGCCGTGCTGCAGAATAGTAAGACCGCGGGACTTGTCCTTCATCACGACAACCTCCGGCTTCGCGGACATACGCTCCAGGTAATGCTCAGGCACATCGCCGGAGTGGCTGATTGTGATGCCTTCCACTTCCTGCTCTTCATTCTCTTCCATCGGACTGTCTACCACACGGTCAAAAATATCGGAGAACGCTTCAAAATTATCGGTGTATACAGAAATGCATTTCATCCCTATCCCATCCTCTTCTTCTCTAATTCTTTGTTAGGCTTCGTATGAACCTTATCTTTCCTGATAACCGCTGTTTTCATACGTTTCTTGCCCTCCCGGCACACATCCAGCAGCGGACAGACCTGGCACATGGGACTCTGGGCCTTGCAGTGATACCGTCCGAAAAAGATCAGCCGGTGATGGGTCAGCGTCCATTCCTCACGCGGCACCGCCTTCATCAGCTTCTTCTCCACTTCCAGCACCGAATCCTTCCAGCCCGCGAGCGCGAGCCGCTTGGCTACCCGTTCCACATGAGTATCCACAGCAATCGCCGGAACCCCAAAAGCATTGGACACGACGACATTCGCCGTCTTGCGTCCGACACCGGGCAAGGTGACCAGTTCATCATGAGCCTGGGGCACTTCCCCGCCGTATTGCTCGATCAGAATCGAGCAGAGGTTCTGAATATGCTTGGCCTTGTTGCGGAACAACCCAATCCGCCGGATATCCTGCTCCAGCTCCTCCAGCGGCACGGAAATGTAATCCGCCGGGGTCTTGTACTTCTGAAACAGGTCCTCAGTTACCTTGTTCACTGTAGCATCCGTGCATTGGGCAGAGAGCAGTACGGCAATCGTAAGCTCAAAGGCGTTGCTGTGGTTCAGCTCGCAATGCGCGTCAGGGAACATGCCGCCGATGGTATCCAGGATGTGGCGGACCTCTGCAGCTTTCATAGCGTCCCCTCCACGGAGTCCTTATACCCGCTGGAGTCTGACGGGCATATGATCTCTATTCTGGTGAAATATAAGCAAATATACATTATATCGTATACTTTCATAGCGTTCAAGCGAACACAGGGCTGATCTTATATTTCAAAAAAAACGCCTTGATCCCGGGCGAAGCCCGGGCTCAAGACGGTGTTTCACACGGAAAAGCACCAAAACAATTATTGTTTCACAATTTCTACAATCTTGTCATTGTTGAAATACATTATAATATTATCATTTTCTTTGAGAGATTGCACGGATAAAGTCGTGTCACCTTGATGAATATATACATTCGGCGCAAGTGTGAACTGGTAATTGTCATTCAGGTTAGCGCGCTTGGTGATTATTTGATTCGTCCCACTCTCGTAGCGGGCGAAGGTCCGGCTCTGCTGGCTGAGCACCGAGATGATCACGACACCGCCGGCATCCTTGCGTGCCAGTATACGGTCTGCTGTACTGAGACTGCTTAATGCGCTAGAGGTAACCCCGTCCCGCACAATTCTGACTCCGCTGCCGGCAGCGAGCGTCTGGGCGGCTCCCGAATAATCCTTCACCGTCAGTGTTCCTGCGGCAGCGTCTACTGCCGTAACTTGTCCGGCATATTGCTTCACTGCCTGCAGAGTGAGCGGCGTAGACCCGTCGAAGGCCAGATTCACGAAATCTCCGGATTTCAGCTCGCTGAGCGCAATCTTTTGGCCTGCTTCATTGGTAAGCGGCACAGAGACCAGGTTCAGCTCACTGCTTTTGGCCCCGCTATCCAGCTTCACGGTCATCTTGTTCAGGTTGGCATCCACGGTTGCAATCTCGAACTGGGCCGATCCGCTGACCCGCAGCACGGAGATGAGCTCCTGGTTGCTGGCGAGCACAGCAGTAACCGGAACATTCAGCGGAACATCCGTGATGGCCGGAGAGCTTTTGCCGAACATATCCACCGCCTGCGGGTAAGCCATCGTCAGCAGCTGTCCGTTGCCGAGCTTCATCACAATGGTTCTGGCATTCGTATTTATCGCCGTCAGGACGCCTGTATATTTGGTAGACAGCTCAACAGACATCGCACGCTCATTAATGGATGTCACATCAATCTTGCGGTTCTCTACCAGTCTTGCACCCATGGTGGTCAGCGAAGTCGTCACCAGTCCGCCGTAAGCCATTTTGGTCTTCTCGTCCAGCTTGACCACATGAGCCTTGCCGTTGCTGTCTGTGAAGGTCAGATACTGGGTCTTGCTGTTATAATCGACAACGGTAGCGGCGGCGTACTGTTCAATCTGGCGGCTCAGCACCTCGATCTTAGTCACCTGGTCACTGCTGTTCAGCGTAAGCTGCACATTGTCTCCGCCTGTCTTGTCGGCAATCAGGTCACCCATCACCGGGCTGACGTTATTAGGAATGACAAGCGCCGGATTGGCTGCAAGCAGCTTGGCCTCGCGGCTGCCGTCACTTTTCTGATAGACAATTGTCGAATCCGTCAGCTCATAGATGAAGCCCTTCACTACGCGCTCTACCCCGGAGGTAACCTCTACAGAACGAATCACATTATCCTTGATCGTATAGGAGGCGGCAGCACCGGTTTTCAGCTCTGCCGGCTGAACAATTGCGTTCTGCGAGCTGAACAAGGTCGTTCCTTCCTCCCACTTGAAGCTCTCCACTGTGCCATCCTCATTCTTGAAGGTTATGCTTTTGGCCGCAGTGTCGACGGTCTGAATGGTGCCTTTGGCTGTCTTGTTGACAATCCCCGAGGTGACCTGGACCTTGACTACCTTGCGGGAACCGGTGAAGGTCTCGCGCAGAATCGTAATTTTGCTGCCGGCCGTAATAGCTGAAGGCTGGATTGCCGCCCCGTTCACATCCAGGAACGTGGTGTCCGCATCATAGGGATATTGATCATATCCGTTGGCAGAATCCACCCAGACCACACCTGGGGACAGCTTGGTAAACACACCCTCTGCCTGCTCGACCTGAACCGCCGGATCGGTCAGCTCTACATAAGCTGCACTATAGGTCGCTCCAATAACTGTTACCTTCGTATAAGGCTGAATTTCATTCAAGGTAATCCGGTTCTCGGATGCGCTTGTGAAATAAGCGGTACTCGCGTTCAGAGTGAAATCCAGTGTGCCGCCATTGGTGTACAGTGCCAGCCTGCCGTCTTTCAATGCGCTGACCGTTCCTTTGAACGTATTGTCATACTCCAGCGTGTTGTGCGCTTCGGCACGGCTGAAGAAGGTAGCCAGCTGGGCGCGGGTGACCGCCCCCTGCGGGTCAAAGCGGTTACCGGTAAGACCGTTCGCCAGTCCCAGCTCCACCGCAGCATTCACATAGCCGCGTTTGTTCGCGGAGATCTTCGCATCATCGGCGAAGCCGGTCGGTCCGCTTGCTCCCCCTGCACTCTTGCCCAGTGCCCGGATCAGCAGCTCTGCGACCCACTCACGGCTGGCCTTGCGTTCTCCCCATGAGGTCTTGAGATTATCTGCCGCCATTTCGGTGGACTTATCAAGCAGACCTTGCTGGAAGGCCAGGATTACATAAGGTTTGTAGTAATTCGTGACTAGGAAATCATTCGGAAGCGCAACGTCTGTATTGGTGTTCACATTGCCCTGCAGCTTCATGAAACGCAGCGCCATCAGCACGGCTTCCTGCTGGGTTACCGAGTCGCCCGGACGGAACAGGCCGTTATTGCCGACGACAATTCCCTGGCCTGCCAGCTTGTAGATATGTTTCTCGGCCCAGAAGCCTGCCTTAACATCACTGAATATTCCGGAAGCTGTAACCGCTGATTGACTAGGTGTAGCCCCTGCTCCGGTAGAGGTGTTGTCCGCAAATGCAGCTCCAGCCCCGCCCAGAACCATCGTACCCGCCAGAAGGGCAGATACCGCTTTTGCAGAATAAGATTGCACCGTACGCTTAAGTTTTTTTGGACCGGACAATTCGGTATTCCCCTCTCTGTGGCTCATTCTGAATGCTCTATGTTGGTGTCTTCGTCAGCAGCCTGCCTGTTTCCTGCCTGCAGCCTACAATCCGTTGTTCTCACGGGTGATCGGATGCACAAGATCCACATGCCCCATGAGACTCTCTACTTGCTCGCCATCCACCAGCACATCAATATTCTTGACCTCATCGAACTGGAAAAAGGTCTGGGACAGCGCGCTGATGGCCAGCGCCTCGCCGCCTGCACCCAGCTGTGCCTCGTCCGGCTTATGGATATCCAGGACCACCTGTCCATTGGAGAACTCCAGCGACTTCAGTTCAATTTTGTTCCAGAGCGGAATCTGGTCGGCCTTGCTGCTGTTCTGCAGCGCCTTGAAGACCTCTGTGTACTTCTCCTTATCATCCTTGAAGGCAATCGTGGCTTCTCCCGTTACCAGATCCATCTGCTGAGGATCGGTATAGAACACCTTGATGCTCAGGCTCTGCTTCTCAGGAGCAGCCGGCTTGTCGGTCTTTTCAGGGGCCGCAGTTGCCGTAGGCTCAGGTGTGCTGGTCGCCTCAGGAGTAGCCGTAGCGCTGATTACATCATTGCCTCCGGCGCCGCCGGACACCGAGGAATCCGGAGTCGCTGTAGCTGCCGGTGCAGCCGTGGGTTTATCACCGCAGCCCGAAATTACCAGGAGCAGCATGGCGGCGATACCTGCATATGTCAATTTCTTATTCATTTCGATGAACCCCCTTCAGATGAATACGGGCAGGACGGGGCCGCAAAGTCCTTGTGACCTAATTTATGGCCCTAATCCGACTCTGCGGCCCCTGCTGCCGCCCGATGTTATTGAACCCCGAGATACTCCTTGATTCCCTTGGCCATTCCTTCCGCAACACTATTCTGAAGCGCTTCGGTGAAGAGCAGCGCCTCATCCTTTTTGTTGCTGAGATAGCCTACTTCAAGCAATACCGCAGGCATCTTCGTCTCACGTATCACATGGAAGTTACCGTACCTTACGCCCCGGTTGCTGAGCCCGGTAGCCTGAACAAGATATTTGTGCATCACATTCGCCAGAGCTTTGCTGGCCTCGCGCTGATAATAGGTCTCTGATCCGCTGGCTGCGGAAGACCCGCTGCTGTTGGCGTGGACGGAGACGAACAGATCCGCATTAAGATTATTGGCGATGGCTGCCCGCTCCTTCAGTTCAAGGAAGGTGTCATCGCTGCGGGTCAGCACCACATCGATTTTGTTCTCCTGCTTCAGCAGCTCTGCCGCCTTCAGAATAACTGCCAGATTGAAGTTTTTCTCGTATTTGCCGGTCACTCCGACAGCACCGGAATCCTTGGCGCCATGCCCCGCGTCCAGCACTACGAGCTTCCGCCCGTTGTTGCCGGGCTGGGTGGAGGTGTCTCCCGAGCCTTGCGCATTCAGATCAATCACAATCAGCTTGGAGGTATCTCCCGATACCTCAACGCTATAATTTTTGGGAGTATTAAGATCAATCACAAAACGGACCGTATACGGATCGGTACTGTACAGCGAATAGCGGATGCCTGATACATCCGGATAGTCCGTCACGGTAAGCTTGCCGTTCAGGTCGGGGTCAAGCTCCTGGCCCGTTCCAAACAGATCGGAGAAGGTGGCATTCGGCAGATCGATCACGATCCGGTCCGGATTACCCACTTTGGAAACAACCGGCTGGCTGTTGCCCTCCAGGGCAATCGAGAACCTGTTCTCATTGAAGCTGATACCGTTGATCATGCTTAGACCGCTTGCATCTTCACCAGGCGGCACTACAACGGTTCCCCCGTCGCCTCCGCCATTGTCCGTGTTAGGATCGGGAATCTGCGGGGTAATAAGATCTACAATCTTCTTCGTATTATCCCATTTGACCGTAAGGCCGAACTGCTCCCCGATGAAACGGATCGGTACAAGCGTGGTGTTATTCTTAAGCAGCGGTGCTGTAGTCATAATCACCGTCTTGCCGTCAACGGATGCGGCCGTCTGGTCCACGATCAGTTGTATGGTCTTCCCTTGCTGTTCAATCTTGACGGTCTTACTGGGCTGATCCCAGTCTACCTTGTACCCAAGATTCTCAGCAATCATTCTTAGCGGCACCATGATAGAGTTATTGACATTCTCCACCTGGACACCTTGTCCGGCAGTCAGTTCCTGACCATCCAGGAAGATCTTGCTCTGCGGCTGCGCGGAAGCGGCCTGTCCATGTCCCGGCAGCACAACAACCAGGAGCAGCAACAACAGCATAAAAGCAAATTTCTTCATTCTTCACCTCTAAGACTCTAGTATTCCGCCCTACCTGAGCGTTCTTGATGGCATTCCCTGCTGACAGCCTTCGACATAGTTTAGACGCCTGGAGCACTTAAAAGTTGCGAATAAATACCAAAGCTAGTGGAAATGTCTGTGTAATTCACATCGCTGACTGTATGTATTGCAGTAACAGACACCTTGCTTGGACGCAGGATTATAACCCTAGATATTCCTTGATTCCCGCTACGATCTCACGGGCCAGATTATCCTGCAGTTGCTCGCTGAACAGGGCCGCATCATTCCCTGCATTGGTCAGATACCCGGCTTCCAGCAGAATCGCAGGCATCTTGGTTTCTCTGGTCACATGCAGGCTCTTCGACCGGACACCGTTATCCTTGAAGCCCGTGCCCGCTACCAGATGCTTCTGCATAATCTGGGCCAGCGGAAGGCTCTCGCTGCGCGAATAGTAGGTTTCGCTGCCGTTGATTTTGTCTCGGTTCGGATATCCCTTATCGAGTGAATTCGCATGAAGCGAGATAAACAAAGTAGCGTTTGCCGCCTGGGCAATCTTCACACGGTCCTGCAGACCCAGCGTAGCATCCGTAGTACGCGTGTAGACGACATCTGCCCAGCCCTCCTGCTCCAGAATCACTCCCGCCTTGAGAATCACGGCCAGATTGAAGGTTTTCTCCAGCTTGCCGGTAAGGCTGACCGCCCCCGATTGCTTGCCTCCATGCCCTGCGTCCAGTACAATAACTGGTCTTCCGGTCACCCCTGTATCCGCTGGTGCTCCGGTTCCGTTGATCAGCGCATTGAGGTCTATCGTGACCAGGCCGGTGCTCTCATCCGTAATCAGTTCATAATTCTGATAACCCGTTGTCTGAATGACGAAGCGGACCGCCGAAGGGCTGCCGGTGAACAAGGCGTAGCGAATCTCAGAAACTAGCGGATAGCCGGTAGTGTCCAGCTTGCCTTGGGGACTGCCTCCTGTCGATACGCCGGGAAAGCTCCCGCTGAAATCCGGGGCAAACACCGCGCCCTGAAAATCAACTACGATCCGGTCCGGCCCGGTCATTCTCGAAACCGTAGGTTTGGCGCCTCCCGCCGCAGAGATGATCAGGCGGTTCTCGCTGAACACCGCCCCATTCACCACAGGAGATGTTGCCAGGGGTGTTGGACTGGCTGTAATGCTGCCATTCACTTCCTCTGTAATCTCGGTGCCTGTACTAGGCTGAGCGGGTAGAGACGGGACAGCCTCTGCCCCAGGCTGAGGTGCCGGGGTAGCACTCGGCAGCGGATCTGGGGATAACGGCTCATCACTGGTCACACCTCCGCTGAGGTAGACTGTTTTGTCCGTATTGTCCCAGCCGACGCTGAGCCCGAACTGTTCACTGACGAACCGGATCGGCACAAGCACCGTACCGCCGGTCTGCTTCGGTGCCGCGTTGAGATCCAGGCTTACCCCGTCGGCCTCAGCCGTCTTGCTCCCCACGGCCAGCTGAACCGATTTGCCGTCCTGCTGGACGGTTACTTTGCGGGTGGCCTGCTCCCACTGCACTTCAAAGCCAAGATTCTCCGCCACTACGCGGAGCGGAATCATAACGCTTCCATTCACATTCTCAATAATTACGCCCTTGGGCAGCACCAGCTCCTTGCTGTCCATTACGATCTTCCCGGAACTTGCCGCGGCTGCAGCAGCTTCATGGCCGGCGAATGACAGTAAGAATAATGGCAGCAACAGCAGCAGCAACACCCGTTGTCCGGCTTTCTTCATCCTTTCCTCTCCTTTTAGTCCATTGTTAGATCCCTAGATAAGATTAAGACGACAGAAATCCCCAAAAGTTGCCTTCACAGGCAATGAATATATCGATTATAGCAAAAAAACTTCTATTTCCGACACCCGGAAATAGAAGTTTTGTGTAAAAGATGCAAAGTTTACGAATCTCTTCACCGGTTGTTCATCATCTGCCGCATCAGCAGTATGAGAATTTAGGCGAACAGCTTGGCGGCATGGCGCTCTTCGTAAGCGGCAATTTCGTCCGCATGCTGCAGCGTCAGACCGATATCATCCAATCCCTGAAGCAGGAACTGGCGGCGGTGTTCATCCAGGTCGAACGAGAGATCCAGCCCGTAATCGTCCGTAAGCTTTTTGTTCTCAAGATCGACGGTCAGCTTGTAGCCTTCATGCTCTGCCGTACGGTTGAACAGATCATCCACCTGAGCCTCGGAGAGCTTGATCGGCAGGATGCCGTTCTTGAAGCAGTTGTTGTAGAAGATATCCGCATAAGACGGGGCAATCACTACTCTGAACCCGTAGTCCATAATCGCCCAAGGTGCGTGTTCCCGTGAAGAGCCGCAGCCGAAGTTGGCACGGGAGATCAATACAGAAGCGCCCTGGTAGCGCGGCTTGTTCATCTCGAAGGACGGATTGTCATTGCCCGCTTCATCAAAACGCCATTCGTAAAAAAGAAATTGTCCAAACCCGGTCCGCTCGATCCGTTTCAGGAATTGCTTCGGGATAATCGCATCCGTATCTACATTCACCCGGTCTACCGGGGCTACGATACCTGTTAACTTCTTGAATTCTTCCATTGCTGTGTCCTCCTGCTCTCTCGATTATTCTATGAGTTGACGGCTTCCGTCTTGTAGTTCCAGTCACGTACATCGGTGAACCGGCCTTTGATTGCAGCCGCAGCCGCCATGGCAGGCGAGACCAGATGCGTGCGTCCGCCGCGTCCCTGGCGTCCTTCAAAGTTCCGGTTAGAGGTGGATGCGCAGCGCTGTCCCGGCTGGAGAACATCCGGATTCATCGCCAGGCACATACTGCAGCCGGCTTCACGCCATTCAAATCCTGCTTCGGTGAAGACCTTGTCCAGACCTTCCTTCTCTGCCTGCAGCTTCACGCGGCCCGAGCCGGGTACTACAATGGCGGTAACCTTGTCGGATACCTTATGGCCCTTGGCTACTTCAGCCGCTGCGCGCAGATCCTCAATACGTCCGTTCGTGCAGGAGCCGATGAAGACATAATCGATCCCGATCTCGGAGATCGGCGTACCTGGAGTCAGGTCCATATATTCAAGCGCCTTCTCAGCCGCTTTGCGTTCGTTCTCGGTTGCGAAGTCCGCCGGGTTCGGCACAGCGGAGTTAATATCTGTACCCATGCCCGGGCTGGTGCCCCAGGTAACCTGCGGAATGAGCGTCTCCACATCGAATTCCACAACGGTATCGTACTGGGCGCCTTCATCGCTGACAAGCGTCTTCCAGCTCTCAACAGCAGCATCGTAAGCTTCGCCCTGCGGCACATACTGGCGTCCGCGCAGATAGTTGAAGGTAGTCTCGTCAGGGGCGATCAGGCCCGCTCTGGCTCCGCCTTCGATTGACATGTTGCAGACCGTCATGCGCTCTTCCATCGACAGCTCACGGATCGCTTCGCCTGTATATTCAATAACATAGCCTGTCGCAAAGTCAGTTCCGTACTTGGCAATCACGCCGAGGATCATATCCTTGGCTGTTACCCCCGGATTACGCTTGCCGGTGAAGCGGACCTCCATCGTCTTGGCCTTGGATTGCTGCAAACACTGGGTGGCAAGTACATGCTCCACTTCGCTGGTGCCGATCCCGAAAGCCAGTGCACCGAATGCTCCGTGGGTGGAGGTGTGGCTGTCCCCGCAGACAATCGTCTTGCCGGGATGAGTCAGGCCAATCTCAGGACCCATAACGTGGACAACACCCTGGTCAATATCGTTCAGGTCAAACAGCTTAACACCGAAATCCTGGCAGTTCTTCGAGAGTGTATCAATCTGCTGCTTGGAGATAGGATCGGTAATATTGTAACGGTCCTTGGTCGGCACGTTGTGATCCATCGTCGCGAACGTAAGTTCAGGACGGCGTACCTTGCGCCCGCTCAGACGCAGTCCTTCAAAGGCCTGCGGAGATGTAACCTCATGAACCAGATGAAGATCGATATAGATGATGCTCGGCTTGCCTTCCTCCTGATGGATAACGTGATTCTCCCAAATCTTCTCAAACATTGTCTTGTTGCCCATGATTTCACCTCATAATAATAGAATCGTACATTGATGAAGAGAGCGTGGAGTCTCTCTGGAATGCTCTAAATATAACATCAGTGTGTTTATAATTCCAAGATATGATTTCTATAGGGTTCATAGGTTATACTTATAAACAGATCATTAGCATGATAAAGGAGCTTAAGTATGGAACTCAGACAATTGCAATATACGCTGCAGATTGCGGCAGAGCGCAACTTCTCCCGGGCCGCCGACAAGCTGCATATTGCCCAGCCCTCCCTCAGCCAGCAGCTGTCCAAGCTGGAGAAGGAGCTCGGGGTGCTGCTCTTCCAGCGCAATACCAGCTCGGTGGAGCTGACCTATGCCGGGGAGAAATTCGTTGAACAGGCCCAGGTGATTATGGATGCCGTGGAGCTGCTGAGGCAGGAGATGTCCGATATCTCCCAGCTGCGCACCGGCCGTGTGGTGGTTGGCAGTATGCCAATTACGGGAGCGCATCTGCTGCCCCATGTCCTGCCTGTCTTCAAAAGCAAATATTCCGATGTGGACATTACCCTGCTGGAGGACTCGTCCATGAATCTGGAGAAGCTGACGGCCAGCGGACAGACGGATCTCAGCCTGCTCTCCCTGCCGCTGGAGATTCCGACGCTCGCCTACGAGGTGCTCGGCGAGGAACGGATCGATCTGGCAGTCCCGCCTGAGCATCCGCTGGCAGCGCGCGGGACGCAGGGGGTCCGCACGCTTTTGGAGGAGCTGAAGGATGAACCGTTCATTGTCCTCAAGAAAGGCCAGGGCTTCCGTAAAATGACGGTAGATCTGTGCCGGGAGGCCGGATTCGAGCCGCGGATTGTGTTCGAGAGCAATAATATGGAGACCATCCAGTCGCTGGTCGCCGCCGGTATGGGGGTTACGCTGGTGCCGCATTTCATCGCCCGGGCGCCCCGGAGCGAATTCGTGCCGGTCTACCTTCCGCTGGCGGAGCCGGTGCCCGGCCGCACCCTGGTTATTGCCTACCGGCGCGGACGGTACTTATCCCGTGCTGCCGAAGCTTTTATCGCAACCTTCAAAGACACCGTGGCCAGTCTCGCAGACGATTAACCCTGGTCTTAACCTGAAGAAAGGCTCAGGCGGCTGCAAAAATATTCTACAGACGCTCTTTGCAAACCCTGTGCCCCCATGGTATTCTAAAGGACAAATAGTGAAACGTGCAGACGGGACCAGTAAGAACAGGCAATGATCCGCGTGCAGAGAGTGAATTCCGGAAGGCTGGGAGAGTTCACCGCGGATGTCCGTTCCGAATCCTACCCCCGAGCGGCCTGCTGACTGCAGGACGGATACTCCCGTTACGAGAATGAAGTCGGATGAACCCTCATCAATGAAGGTGGTACCGCGGAAGTGAAACAGCTTTCGTCCTTTGCTAAGTCTTAGGATGGGGGCTTTTTGTCATTTTCGGACTATAGATGATTAACAATTCGAGAGGAAAGTGAAGGACAATGACGACAAGAATTGTGGTCAAAATCGGCAGCAGCTCGCTCAGCGGACCTGAGGGCGGACTGAACCGGGACGCGGTTGCCTTCTTCGCCGCCGAGATTGCCGCGCTCCGGGAAGCGGGCAGTGAGGTGCTGCTGGTCACCTCGGGTGCAGTTGCCGCCGGATTCCGCGGCATTGGCTACTCCACGCGCCCCAAGCTGCTCCATGAGAAGCAGGCGGCAGCGGCGGTAGGTCAGGTGATGCTGATGCAGGCCTACCAGGAGGCTTTTGCGCTGCATGGCATTCCTACCGCGCAGATTCTGCTGACGCGTACCGACTTCTGCAGCCGCCGGGCGATGAACAATGCCTTGATGACTGTAGAGGAGCTGCTCCGCCAGGGTGCGGTTCCGGTGTTCAACGAGAACGATACGGTATCCGTGGATGAGCTGAAGTTCGGGGATAACGACACCCTGTCTGCCCTGGTCGCCAATCTGCTGAAGGCCTCGCACCTGCTGGTGCTGACCGATATGGACGGCGTATACAGCGCAGATCCGCGCAAGAACCCGGATGCGGTAAGGTATCAGCATATTGCCGAGATCACACCGGAAATCTATGCGATTGCCGGAGGCGCAGGCACCAGCGTAGGCACCGGCGGCATGAAGTCCAAGATCGATGCCGCCAAAATCGCCACACGGGGCGGCGTTCCGGTCTTCATCGGCCGGGTGACCGAGCCCGGAGACCTGTCTCTGGCGGCTGCGGGCACGGGCAAAGGCACTTATTTTGCCACCACCCTCTCCTCCTTGCCGGTCAAGAAGCAGTGGCTCGGCTTCATGTCCACCCCGCTCGGATCGCTGTATGTCGATGACGGGGCTGTAGAAGCGCTGCTGCATGGAGGACACAGCCTGCTGCCGGTCGGTGTAAGGCGAATCGAAGGAAGCTTCCATTCCGGGGATGTGGTGGAGGTCCTCGGCCCGGATGCGAAGCTGCTTGGCCGGGGCATTGTTAATTATGACGATGCCCAGCTCCGCAGCATCCAAGGCTTGCCGAGCCGGGAGATCATTTCCAAGCTTGGGGAGGTACACCGGCTTGAGGTTATCCACCGCGATGAATGGATTACCCTAAGATAATCCGTGCTGCCCTGATGTATACCTGTGCTAACATAACTTTTAATAGGGGGAATGGTCATGAGTGAAGTGGTACACAAGGCCACGCTGGCAAAAGCTACAACAGGAGTATTGGCAAGCCTGACTACCGGGCAGAAGAATGAAGCGCTGCTGGCAATGGCTGCGGCCTTGATTGCCGAGGCGGATTACATTATTGCCGCGAATGCGGAGGATCTGGAGCGCGGCCGCTTGAACGGGACAGCTGAGTCGATGCTGGACCGGCTGGCGCTGGATACCGGACGGATTGCAGGCATCGCGGAGGGCCTGCAGCAGATCGCGGTGCTGCCCGATCCGGTAGGTGACCATCTGGAGACCATTGAACGCCCAAACGGCCTGTTCATTGAGAAGGTCCGCGTGCCGCTCGGAGTCATCGGTATCATCTATGAAGCCCGTCCGAACGTAACCGTTGATGCAGCGGGACTATGCCTGAAGACCGGGAACGCAGTTGTCCTGCGCGGCGGTTCGTCCGCCCTGTCATCCAACCGGGCCATTACCGAGGTGCTGCACCGCGCGCTGGCCGGCACTGCGCTGCCGCCGGATGCCCTCCAGCTGATCGAAGATCCGAACCGCTCCTCTGTCGATGAGATGCTGAAGCTGAACGGCCTGCTGGATGTCATCATCCCGCGCGGAGGCAGCTCGCTGATCCAGAACGTGGTGCTTAATGCCACAGTTCCTGTCATTGAAACAGGCGCAGGCATATGCCATACTTATCTGGATGCAACTGCCAATCCCGAGATGGCAGAGCGGATCAGCATCAATGCGAAGGCCCAGCGTCCTTCCGTCTGCAATTCCATGGAGACGCTGCTCGTCCACCAGGCATATGCACAGGAGCATCTACCCGCACTTGCCGAAGCCTTCCGCGAGGCCCGGGTGGAGCTGCGCGGCTGCCCGGATACACTGGCTCTAGTCCCTTGGGCCAAGCCGGCTGCACCGGAGGATTTCGCGACCGAGTATAACGATTATATCCTGAATATCCGGATCGTAGATTCGCTCGAAGCCGCCCTCCGGCATATCGCTGAATTCGGCACCAAGCATTCCGAATGTATCGTGACAGAGGATGCCGGGAATGCTGCTCGCTTCTTACAGGAAGTGGACGCCGCTGCCGTGTACCATAACGCCTCCACCCGGTTTACAGACGGCTTCGAATTCGGCTTTGGCGCCGAGATCGGCATCAGTACCCAGAAGCTGCATGCCCGCGGGCCGATGGGACTGCCGGCACTCACTTCCAGCAAATACCTTGTTCATGGCTCCGGCCAGATCAGAGGGTAATTCACTTTAAACTTATAGGGGGACTGCCAGCCATGTGCCAGCAACCTGCAATTCCGTTGATTAATCATCCTATTGTTTTTTATGGCGCAGGCTCAATGGCTGAAGCCATTGTCCGGGGAATGATCGCCCGCAATGTAGTCGAAGCGAACCGGATTATCATGCTGAACCGCAGCAGCAATGAACGCCTGGCTGAGCTTCGCAGCCGTTATGGCGTACTTGGGTATAACAGCAGTGAGCAGAAGACTGAAGCTCTCCGCTCGGCGCCGGTGATCGTACTGGCCATGAAGCCCAAGGATGCCGCCGAAGCTCTCCGCTCCCTGGGCCCGCTGCTGTCGCCGGACCAGCTCATCATTTCCGTCATTGCCGGGCTGACCATCCGCACGATCCAGGGCTTGCTCGGAACCGCGCAGCCTGTTGTGCGCTCGATGCCCAACACCTCCAGCTCCATCGGGCTGGGCGCAACCGGCATTGCCTTCTCCAAGGAGGTTGGCGATGAGAGCCGGAAGACTGCTCTTAATATCTTTGAAGCCGTGGGGTTAACAGCGGTCATTGACGAAGAGCGGATGGAGACCTTAACCGGCATCTCCGGCAGTGGTCCGGCTTACATCTATTACATGATGGAAGCGATGATTGCCGCAGGTATCCGCGGGGGCCTGCCGCTTGAGCAGAGCCGTGAGCTGACGGTCCAGACCGTGCTGGGCGCAGCGCGGATGGTGCAGCAGACCGGCGAAGAGCCAGCCGCTCTGCGCAAGAAGGTTACCTCGCCGAACGGCTCCACCCAGGCAGCCATCGAGGTGCTGGAACGCGGCGACTTCTTCGAGACCGTCATCTCTGCGGTCAACCGCTGTGCCGAACGCTCCCGGGAGATGGGTGCGGCGCTGGAGGATGAGCTGCATTAATTCTCGGCCTTGTTATTGAGTTATTGAATACTTACCGCCACAGCCCGCAGTTCCTTCGATGTGAAGGACTGCGGGCTGTTTGCTGGTTGGGAGGCATCCTTCCGCCGCATCCGGCGCAATCAATGGCGGCAAAAGAAAAAAAAGGTGCCCCCATAAGCCACATAAGTGACTTATAGGGGACACCTCATCCGGCCGGGCCAATGCCCTGAACCGGTAAAATACAATAGCTACCTCGCTTCGCTCATCGGCCCCCGCCCCGGAACTTCTGGGCATAGGCTTTGACATCCTGGGCGTTCTTCACCCGGTTGCGGGACCATTCCAGCAGGATGCGGTCGATGTAACGGAAATGGACCTTGCCGGCGAAGACAGATTCCTTCAATGCGAGCAGGATCAGCTCCTCGGGATAGCGGTCTTCGTCCACCCAGCCGGAGATGGACTCGCATTCCATCGGGGACAGCGGACGGCCGAATTCCTTCTCGAAAATGCTGAACAGGCTGCGTTCCTGTTCACTTTCTCTGGCTGCACCTGCAGCTGCCGGACTGCTATAGCTGTCATCCGGCACGGCAGAACGGGCATTGTGCCCGGACGCCTCAGAGACGCGCTCACTGCCGCTCCGCCCCCCTGATTCCTGCTTCACCTTCGCCAGATACGCGCCCAGCTTGGCGTACAGGCCGGAGAAGTTGTAACGCTCATAATGGATGTCCCGCAGCTCGTCGTTATCTCCGTCGATGCTGATGAACCCTTCCTTCATGAGCTTCTGCAGCTCGCCGGCAATCACCGGGATGCTGCGCCCGGTTACCGCCTGCAGCTCCTCGAGCGATGGGAAGTCAATCCCCTCGACCTGTCTGAAGGAGAGCAGGTGAATCAGCAGCATCGCCTCGCTGCCGGTCAGATTCAGCTTCCGGTAGTGCTTCAGGAGCGCATAAGGAATGACGGCCATTCCGTTCTCCAGGCCGAAGGCGGCGCCTTCACCCCAGGTATTCCAACTTGTTCCGTCCATATCCAGGCCCCCTTTTCCCGTCCTTAAGGGTACAGACGGTACAATGTGCGAGGGAACGCAATCGTCTCACGGACATGATCCAGTCCGCAGATCCAAGCTACCGTCCGCTCCAGACCCAGGCCGAAGCCGGAGTGCGGAACGCTGCCATAGGTCCGCAGGTCCATGTACCACTGATAAGTCTCCATCGAGAGATTATGCTCCTTGAAACGGGCTTCCAGCAGCGCCGGATCATCGATACGCTGTGATCCGCCGATGATCTCCCCGTAGCCTTCAGGGGCGATCATATCCGCGCATAGCACCACTTCCGGACGGTCAGGGTGCGGCTTCATATAGAAGGCCTTGAAGGACGCCGGATAATGGGTGATGAATACCGGACGGTCGCTCATTTCGGCGATAGCCGTCTCATGAGGAGCCCCGAAATCATCGCCCCAGGCGATTTCGTAGCCTTTTTCATTCAGGAACTTGATGGCATCATCGTAGCTGATCCGCGGGAACGGTGCCTTGATGTTCTCCAGCTTCGAGACATCGCGGCCCACTGCCTCCAGCTCGGCACGGCAGTTTGTCAGGACGGACTGCACCACGAAGCTGATGAAGTCCTCCTGCACACGCAGGCTCTCCTCATGCTCCACGAACGCCATTTCCGGTTCAATCATCCAGAACTCGATCAGATGGCGGCGGGTCTTGGATTTCTCGGCCCGGAAGGTCGGACCGAAGGAATAGACGCGCCCGAGCGCCATAGCCGCAGCTTCCATATACAGCTGTCCGCTCTGGGTCAGATAAGCATCCTCATCGAAGTACTTCGTATGGAACAGGTTCGTTGTGCCTTCCGCTGACGTTGGCGTCAGAATCGGCGGGTCCACCTTGGTGAAGCCGTGCTCATTGAAGAACTGCTGAACCGCACGGATGATCTCCGCACGAATCACCATTACGGCCCGCTGCTTGGTGGAACGCAGCCAGAGATGGCGGTGATCCATCAGGAAGTCTACGCCATGCTCCTTTGGAGTAATTGGATAGTTCTCGGTAATATGCAGCACCTCAATGCCCGTAACCGTCAGCTCATAGCCGGATTGGCTGCGCGGCTCCTCACGGATAATTCCGGTCACATACAGGGAGCTCTCCTGGGTAAGGCTTTTGGCATCGTCCCAGACCTGCTCGGGTACCTCAGACTTCACCACAACCCCTTGGATATAACCAGTACCGTCGCGAAGCTGCAGGAACTGAATTTTACCGCTGGAGCGCTTGTTGTTCACCCAACATCCGATGACAACACTCTCTCCGACATGCTCATTCACGTTCTTGATTACACTTTTGTTGGCCATGCCTAAGATCTCTCCTCTAATTTAGCCGTTAATTCCTTGCACAATACTGTATGTATCGCGTGCAATGACAAGCTCTTCGTTTGTCGGAACCACAAGCACCTGAACCTTGGAATCAGCCGTGGAGATACGGCGCGGATCGCCGGAGCGGACCTTATTGGCTTCTGCATCCAGCTGGATTCCGAGGAACGTAAGATTGTTCAGTACTTTTTCACGCAGCAGGGAAGCATTCTCGCCAACACCGGCGGTGAACACAATGACATCTACCCCGTTCATGGCAGCAGCGTAAGAACCGATATATTTACGCAGACGGTACTCGTACATTTCAAAAGCAAGCGTCGAATTAGGCTCGCCTTTCTCCGCACCGTCAATGATATCACGCATGTCACTGCTCACGCCAGAGATGGCCAGAAGACCGCTGTGCTTGTTCAGCATGGAGTTCACTTCACCGACAGACAGCTCTTCCTTATTCATCACATAAGGAACAACAGCCGGGTCAAGGTCGCCGCTGCGCGTACCCATCATCAGGCCTTCCAGCGGAGTCATCCCCATCGAGGTGTCCACAGAAATGCCGCCGTCTACTGCAGTTACACTGGCACCGTTACCGATGTGGCAGGTAATAATCTTGAGGTCCTGAAGCGGACGGTCCAGATACTCGGCAGCCGCTTTGCTCACGAAATCATGGGAGGTGCCATGCGCACCATAACGGCGGACTTTGTATTTGTTGTAGAGCACTCTCGGAATGGCATACATATACGCCTTCTCAGGCATAGTCTGGTGGAAGGCGGTATCGAACACAACCACCTGCGGCACACCAGGCATATTATTCTCGGAAGCGGTAATCCCCATCATGGCAGCCGGGTTATGCAGCGGCGCAAGGTCGAACAGCTGGCGGATCTTAGCCTTAGCATCAGCATCAACAAGTGCGGAGGTTTTGAAGAATTCACCCCCGTGTACTACACGGTGGCCCACTGCATTAATCTCGTCGGTGGATGCAATAACGCCATGCTCCTTGTCTGTCAGGCAGGCAAGCACCTTGCGGATGGCCGTATTGTGCTCCAGAATTTCACTGACTTCAGTAACTTCCTGCTTGCCGGTCGGCTTGTGGTTCAGAATGGAGGAGTCCATTCCGATACGTTCTACCAGGCCTTTGGCCAGGACAGACTCATCTGTCATATTGTACAGCTGGTATTTCAATGAGGAACTGCCGGAGTTAATTACTAAAATATTCATATACGGTCACCATCCTTGTCATACTTGAAGAAGCCTTCGCCCGATTTGGTCCCCAGTTGTCCGGCACGCACCATCTTCTTGAGGATGGTCGATGGACGATACTTGAGCTCGCCGTATTCACGGAACATGTTCTCAAGCGCAGCCAGGACGGAGTCCAGACCGAAGCGGTCAGCCATTTCAAGCGGTCCGTTCTGGAACTGGTAGCCGATGCGCATAGCGTCGTCAATATCTTCAGGGGAGGCAACGCCTTCCTGGAGCACATGCATCGCTTCGTTAATGAACAGGCAAATGAGGCGTGAAGATACAAATCCTGGGGATTCGTAGATCATTACGCCTTTCTTTTCAACAATCTCATCAACAAAGGTCTTGGTATCCTCGAAGGTGCTGTCGGAGGTCTTCAGTCCGCGCACGATTTCAACCAGGTCGACCTTGCCTACAGGATGTATGAAGTGCATACCGATTACGCGTTCCGGATACATTGTTGAGCTTGCAAGCTCTGTCAAGCTGAGCGTTGACGTGTTGCTGGCAAGAATAATGTGGCTCGGACACACCTGATCGAGCTGATTGAATACCTTTTGCTTCGCTTCCAGGTCTTCCACAATGGTCTCAATAACCATATCGCAGGAGCTCAGTTCAGCGAAATGAGTAACTTTCTGGATACGGGAAAGAATCAGCTTCTTCTCCGCCTGGGTAATGGCCCATTTCTCCAGCTGTTTGTCGAGACTGGTCTCGATCATTTCGTAGGAGTAGTTCAGTCTTTCAGCAGTTTTCTCCACCAGCATTACATCCAGGCCTTTGGCTGCCAGCATTTCGGCAATGCCTTGACCCATTGTGCCACCGCCGATGACACCGATCTTCTTAAAATTCATTCTTAAGTCTCCATCCTTTCAGGTATCTATACTTCTGTATTGTACCTTGTCTGTCGTAAAAAATAAGTAGCCCGACATATAATGATATCTTAGCATGTCTGAAAAGTAAAAAAAAATAACCGGCATAAAGAATTATGCCGGTAAAAGGACACTGTCACGAAATTGACAACGAAATTGCTCTCCGGAGAGAACTTCTTCCTTCATTAAAATGTCAAGGCAGTAATCAAATACATTTCTTTGCTGGCTCAGCAGCTCATTGGTGCGGACCATTAACTCATCCAGGATCTTACTATTCTCCTTCATCAGCTCTTCGGTTGTCACCATCTGCAGATTCGCGATTCCGAGGGAGGTCAGGCCCGACTTCATCATCGTCTCCACAATGTTCAGCGCCTGGTCGAAATCGCCGCGCGAGCCGGTGCTGCGCCCGCCGTAATACATTTCTTCCGCTGCCGCGCCGCCCAGGGCGATCATAATCTGATTCTCCAGATAATCCTTCGTGTACAAATACTGCTCTTGCTGCGGATTATGCCGCACATAACCGAGGGCTTGTCCGCGCGGAGTCAATGTCACCTGGCTGACGCTTCCCGGACGCAATAGCTCGGCCATAATGGCATGTCCCAGCTCATGAATCGCTACACGCCGCTTCTCTTCGTGGTTCGTCTCGCGGTCGGTCTTCTCTCCCATCATCACCTTATCGATGGCCATCGACAGATGGCGCTGCTCCACCAGGGTCAGATTCTCGCGCATCATGTAGATCGCCGCCTCGTTCATCACGCTCTCTAATTGCGCCCCGGAGAAGCCGTAGGCTTCTTCAGCGATTTTATCCAGATCGACTGTCTCATGCAGCGGCTTGTTCTTGGCGTGAAGGTCGAGAATCGACTTGCGGCCCTTCTTGTCGGGCATATCCACCTGAATGTGACGGTCGAACCGGCCCGGACGCAGCAGTGCCGAATCCAGCATTTCCTTGCGGTTCGTGGCGGCTACCAGCAGAATGCGCGGGGTATCATTATTATAAATCCCGTCCATCTCCGTGAGGAGCTGATTCAGCGTCTGGTCATACTCCCGCTGCTGTCCGCCTTCACGCTTGCCGCCGATCACATCAATCTCATCGATGAAAATAATCGCGCTCTGCTTGTTCTCCTTCAGCGCACGCGAGCGGGCATCCTTGAACAGGTCACGGACCCGTCCGGCCCCGACGCCGACGTACATCTCAACGAATTCACTGCCCGATGCAGCGACAAACACAGAGTTCGTATAATGCGCCGCAGCCTTCGCCATCAGCGTCTTCCCGGTTCCGGGAGGACCGGTCAGCAGAATGCCTTTGAGCGGACGAATCCCGAACTTGCTGATTTCTTCATGCCGGATCAGGAAGTCCAGTGCTTCGCGCAGCTCCTGCTTGGCATTGTCCTGTCCGCCGATCTCTTCAAAGGTCAGCTTGGACGGGCCGTTCTTCTTCCGCTTCTTGTCTGCGCCTGCATTAACCGCCAGGCCGCCGCGCGCGTGGGCAATGAACAGGAGAGCAGCAACCATGCCGAGCGCTATGATCACAGGGAAAATATTAATCCCTACAAAAACCATAAAAATCAGCACGACCGGAACAAATCCGGCTATAATCTCTTTCCAGTACTTAGGCATTGTCCCACACTCCCATCTTGGCACCGGTGCGCGGCAGAATGATGAACTTGCTCTCTGTACCGCTGCTCAGACTCACATATACATTATTGTCATCAATCTCCGTGGTTGCTGTAATTCCGCTGTACTTGCTGTTCTGTTCCTTCAATCCATCCAGCTTGGCTGGAATTAATGTATATTTACGGCTCTCCATCGCTTCGGCAACAGAGAACATCGCTTTGTCCCAATATTCATCGAGCAGCGCACTGGAGTGCTGTTCCACATCCAGCTTAAGGGTCCGCCCGTTGATGGCTGAGCTGCCTTCACTTGATACATACTGCACCAGCTCACGTAATTTCGTGCCCGGCTGCAAATTTAGTTTCAAAGTCACTTCATTGCGTTTAATAGTAATATGGGAATCCTTCACTCCCTCATAGGATGATACCAGCTTCTGCAGCGGCTCCTGTACAGCGAACTGACGATAGGAATACCAGCCGCCGAACAATACAGCAGCAGACAGCAGAGACGTTAGCAGCACAGGCATAAGACGCAGTTTCAAGAAACGTCCTCCTCTCCAAAATAACCAGCTTTTTCTATAAAAATCAACGATTCAGCGTGTCTAGCGCCCTTCCGAGACTGACATGCTATTAGGCATGTCTTAATACAAGTAGTAGTATATCACAGGTGTATATACGATTTTACATAAAGTTGTGAATATATTTAAAATTTTTGATTCTAATTTCTGGGTGTTTCATAGATTAACCATTTTCCCGCTGATGCTCAATTTCATTTATCATATACGCTGCGTAATCAGTTAGCAATTCCAGGTCGTAGGCTTCGCCGCCGGACGATCCGTTATAGACCTCCAGACACCGTGTAAGCAGTCCGTGATATTTCGCCGGCAAATGCTTCTGTCCCCACTCTCCGCCTTCCTTTTTGGAAGACACCACACCTTCCCGCACATAATACAGTACCCGGCATAGATTCAGCGTATAATACACGGGAGCTTCCTTGATCTTCAGGGGTGCGTCTCCGATATCATTGATTATGGAATCCAGATAATACCTGCGGTCCACCGGCAGAAACGCCTCATGGATCGGCTCCCCGTACAGGCTCACTCCCCGGTGATAGACAACGGTAAAATGCGCCGCCAGATCAGCATCCTCGTAGCCGCCGCACAGGTAATGTCCGTCTGTTCTGTACCGCTCTAAATGGGCTTCTGAGAAATGAAACTCAAACGGAGTCGGGTACACAAACTCCCTCAAGTATGTCTTCAAGACAATAGACAGTTCAATTCCGCGCTTATTCGGCAGCATGTCATGTAAAGCTACAATCCGTTTCGCGAGCCTCCGGCTGACTTCTTGGGACAGCTTGTCCTGTACCACGATCAGCAGATCGATGTCTCCCGTATCCGCATGGAAGCAACCCATCGCCAGCGAGCCATGCAAATAAATCCCCGTCAGGTTAGCCCCCAGCTCCTGCTTAAACAGCTCTACCGCACGATCTAAATATGGTAATGTTTCCAATTTCAGCATCCTCCTCGATTGACAGCATTCATAAGTTTGACCCTTGACCGCATGATTATGGTATAGCAAAAAGTATATCAATCCTCATATATCCATTTAGCCACAGGGTCACCCCAGCCGCCAGTCCAAGAACGGTTACAGATCGTTTTCGCCGGAAAATTACCTTACACACATCCCATTTGCACATTGTGTTCGGTTTTACGCATGAAAACAAAAAACGGAGGAACAGATGACCTGTTCCTCCGCACTTCCTGTCTGCCGCAGCCGCCGGGCGCTTAACCTAGCGGTTCGGCAGGCTGTACCCCTCACCGATGGCGCTGCCGTCAGAGAAGCGGTAGAAGCTGTAATAATAACGCCCCTCTTTTTGGTAAAAGAGCTGCCAGGCGTATTCCCCGTTATACACTCCGGGGAGCAGCCGTTTGATCTTAATATCCGGCATCTGGCCGGCTAACAGCTTGCGCATCTGCGCCTCTGAGGTGCCCTTGCTCAGCTCTTCGGCATAGAGGCCGTTCTCTCCTCCGGCAGGCTTGCCCTCACTTGTGAAACGTACCCATACCATCAGCTCGGTCCCTGCCGCATTGCTTCCGGTCAGCACCCAATAGATCGAATTCTCATCCCAGACCGACTTCTGGGCCTTGGTGATCTCAGTTAATCCGGCCTGTGCTCTGGCCAGTTCCTTGGCTTCGTTCCGCTCGGTCCACTGATCCTTCATAATATAGGCATAGAACTGGCTCAGTCCGAACAGAAGGAGCAGCACCAGGATAATCCCCAGCCAGAGCCATTTTCTCCTCTTCTTCTTCACCGCGTTGCTTCCTTTCCCGTTCTGCTGGATTAACGTTTCAGCAGGCTGTCGAATGTCTCCTGCGCTCTGCGGCGGATGGCTTCTTCATCCAGGGTCAGGCATTGCCCGTGCTTCACCACCTGCTTGCCGTTGACCCACACATGCTCCACATCCTTGGCGCTGGCCGAATAGACGGCATGGGAGAGCAGGTCGGTATGCGGCAGGAGATGCGGCTGGTCAATATCCAGCGCGATGAAGTCCGCCTTCATACCCGCTGCAAGCCGGCCCACGCTGTTCAGGAAGACCGACTGCGCCCCATACTCAGTCGCCATCAGCAGCGCCTCAGGAGCCGGCACAGCGGTTGGATCACCGCTGACTCCCTTATGGATCAGTGCAGCCAGCCGCATCTCCTCAAACATATCCAGATTGTTGTTGCTGGCCGCACCGTCTGTCCCGAGCGAGACCTTAACCCCTGCTGCGAGCAGCTCAGGCACGCGGGCTACGCCGCTGGCCAGCTTCAGGTTGCTGCCCGGGTTATGCGATACGCCAACGTTATACCGGGCCAGAATGCTAATCTCCTCATCGTTCAGGTGCACACCGTGGGCGATCAGGGAAGGCCGGGTGAACATCCCCAGCTTCTCCAGATGCGCGACCGGACGAAGACCGTAATCGGTTACGTTCTGCTCCACCTCATGGCGCGTCTCGGACATATGTGTATGCATCGGCAGATCGAGATCATGGGCGGCCTGCACGAACTTCACGAAGAACTCAGGCGGACAGGTGTATGGAGCGTGCGGCGAGAGCATCGTTGTGATGCGGCCGTCTGCCTTGCCGTGCCAGTTACGGGCAAACGCGATCGCCTCCGCCAGCTTGTGGTTCTGCACCTCTTCCGGGCAGAGGCCGATAACACCGCGCATCAGCACAGCACGAATACCGGATTGCTCTACCACCTCGGCTACCCGGTCCATATGGTCATACATATCGAGGAAGGTGGTGGTGCCGCCCTTCAGCATCTCCAGCACAGACAGCGCCGTGCCCCAGTAGACATCCTCGCCGGTAAATTTCTCTTCCATCGGCCACATTTTCTCCTGCAGCCAGGACTGAAGCACCATATCGTCCCCATACCCGCGCAGCAGGGACATCGCGGCATGGCCGTGGGTGTTAACCAGACCCGGCATAAAGAGCAGACGGCTGCCGTCAACAATCAGAGCCCCCTCTTCATGGGCAGGCTCAGCTTCACCTATGTAAGTGATCAGATCATCCTCTATGGTCATATATCCGCCAAGTACCGGCTGCTTCGTACCCGGCACCAGGAAGCGTCCGTTCTTAATTATTGTCTTATTGCTGCTCATCTTCAGCCTCTTCCTTTCCATCATGCAAATAATAAGCCAGGCTCTGCAGATCGGTAGTGAAGTCTGCGGCATGAATCCGGATATTGGCAGGCGTCTTCAGAATGACCGGCGCGAAATTCAGAATGGCTTCAATGCCGGAATCCACCAGAATATCCGCTACGTTCTGGGCTTCGCTGTCCGGTACGGTAATAATGCCGATCCGGATGCCCTGTTCGCGGATGGTATCCCCCAGCTCTTCCATCGGCTGTACAACCAGGGAGTTGATCTTCTGGCCCACCTTCGGCGGATAGGCATCGAAGATCGCTGTAATCTTCATCGTATCCTTCAGATAAGCATTGTAGTTGGACAAGGCGTGCCCGAGGTTACCGGCGCCTACCAGTGCAACGTTGATCTGCTGGTCCAGCTTGAGAATATGGCGGATCTTCTCGATCAGATACGAGACATCATAACCGATGCCCTTTCTGCCGAAATCCCCGAAGTATGCCAGGTCCTTGCGGATCTGCGCAGGGTTCAGATCAAGCTTCTGTCCCAGCTCCTGGGAAGAAACGGTGGAGATTTCACGTTTTTGGAGATCGTTCAGGAACCGCAGGTACACTGGGAGCCTGCGGACTACGGCCTCCGATATTTTATCCGATTTCATGCTTTCTCCTCCTCGATTATATGAACCGTTCCCCGCCGCCTTAACGAAACGGCTAAGTCAGCCGGGGAGCGGAACTTCAGGTTAACCTTGTCTTCTTAATAATATCAACAGCAGGTGAATTATGAAACCCCGCCTTCGTCCAGCCACTCGGCGATCCGCGGTACCATCTGGTCGGTCCGCATATGCTCCATCTTGGGTCCGGGCAGGGAATACAGAAAGTACTTCCCATAATAAGATTCAATAACCCTGGTATCATAAACTATAACGATTCCGCGGTCCTGCGCGGTCCGCACGAGCCGTCCGAAGCCTTGCTTGAAGCGGATGACCGCCTGCGGAACAGACAGCTTCATGAACGGATTCTTCTTCTGGGCCTGCAGCAGCTCCGACTTCGCCTCGGCCAGCGGATGATTCGGCGGCTGGAACGGCAGCCGGACAATCGCCAGACAGGTCAGCGCCTCGCCGGGGATGTCCACCCCTTCCCAGAAGCTGCTGGTGCCCAGCAGCACAGAGGCGGTGCTGTCCTGGAAGCGCCGGATCAGCTTATTGCGGCTGCCGCCCTCCACGCCCTGTCCAAGCACAGCTATATCCTCAGGGGCCAGCGCTTCCTTCAGCGGGTCATACACCTGGCGGAGCATCTTGTAGGAGGTGAACAGCACCAGCATCCGGCCACGTGTAACGACAGCGGTCTCCGCAAGGGAGCGCACCAGTGTGTCCACGAAGCGTGCATCCCCTATGCTTCCCTTGACGCTTGGGAAGTCGCGGGGAATAACCAGAAGTGCCTGCTCCCGGTATTTGAAGGGAGAGGGCAGCAATGCGGTCATCAGCCGCCCCTGCTCCGCAGCACCGTCAAGCCCGAGGTTGTCGATCATGAACTGGAAGGATTTGTCCACCGACAGGGTCGCCGAAGTCAGAATCACGCTTTTCTTCTTGTCGAAGAACAGCTCGCGGAGTTGGGCGCTGACATCTACCGGAACGGCATACATCTGCAGCGATTTGCCCTTGTAGTTGCCGCTGCCCTCCAGCCAGTACACGATATTCTCATCATTCAGAGTCATGAAGAAGCGGATCTGGTCCCGGATCGAGGCCAGGTCTTTGAACAGTCCACCGATATCCGTGACCAGACTGTCCGCAGAGGACTGGCTGTCCGTGTCACGCATCTCGCTGAGCATTTTGTCACCCTTGCGGATAATGTCGCTCAGGCTCAGATGAAGGGTCTGCTCAAGGGCGGCCAGCTCCTCCCATTCCTTAGGCTTCTTGCCCGGCTGCAGACGCGTCACCAGCTGTCCGGCTTCACCGGCCGCCGCGTCGCTGCGCTCAGGCAGCAGCGCGAAGAGACGCTCGCTCAGGGCATCCCAGGATTCCTTCACGGTCAGCAGGTCCGGATAGATCCGGTCGATGACCCCGCTCCACTCGGCGGCCTGCTCACTGCCGGAGCTCTGCAGCGTCTGGCGGAGCGCAGGCAGCTGGCCGCTGCGGCTGTCCTTGTACAGGCGGGTCAGCGTATGCGCAACTGTGAAATATTTCATCTGCATGCCCAGATGCTTGCCGGCAATATCCTCCAGATGATGGGCTTCGTCTATAACGAGATGCTCATACGCCGGAAGGAGCTGATGACCGGCCTTGACATCCGCGAACAGCTTGGAGTGATTGGTAACTACCACATCCGAGATGCCGGCTTCATGCTTGGCCCGGTGGTAAAAGCACTTGCGGAACCAGGGGCAGGCCCGCCCCAGGCAGGAGTCGGTGTCACTGGCAACTGTCTCCCAGAAGTCGCCGCCCCGCCCGCTCAGGTTAAGCTCCTCATCGTCACCGGTGGTTGTCTGGGTCAGCCAGACGAGCATCTGCGCGGCTGTCAGCGCCTCTTCTCTGGTGCTGGTGAAATCCTTTTTGATCAATCTATGTTCAAATTTACGCAGGCACAAATAGTGCCCTCTCCCCTTGAAGATGGATGCCTTGAACGGGAACGGCACAACACGGGTCAGCAGCGGGATATCCCGCTCATGCAGCTGGTCCTGAAGGTTGATCGTATGGGTGCTGACCATGACCTTCTGCTCATTGCGGACACTGTGATAGATCGCCGGGAGCAGGTAACCAAGCGATTTGCCGGTGCCTGTCCCCGCCTCAATCAGCAGATGCTTATCCTCCGCAAGCGCTGTGCTCACCTCATGAATCATCAGATCCTGGGCTTCACGGCTCTCATATTGGGGAAAAGCCTCCTGCAGCCGCAAGGTGACCTCATCCATATATTCTTCAAAGGTAATATTCTCCAGCGGATTGCCGGTTCCCTCCCCGCGCGGCGGGGCAAGTTCGGTCCAGTCGCCGGCAGCCAGCGCCAGCTGGCGGTAGAAGGTCAGCCCGTTCTCAGGCTGGAAGGTCTCCATCTCCCGCTCCCGCAGCAGACCGTCGAAATACCAGGCCAGGTCGCTATCCTCGTCAGCGAACAGCTCATTCAGCCGCTGGATCGCCAGGAGAGGCAGACTGCGCAGCTCCTCGAGGCATTTGAGCAGCACAAGCGCTGTAGCCAGCGCATCGCTGTCCGCCTGATGGGGCCGATCATGGGCAAGGCCGAAATGGCTGCTGACCGCTCCAAGCTGGTAGGTGCCCAGGGTCGGGAAGCAGATTTTGAGGAAATCAATCGTATCCAGAATCCGGCCCTGAAACGGCAGATAGCCGCAGCGGTCCAGCGCATTCTGCAGAAAGTGAAAATCAAACGCTACATTATGGCCAACCAGGACCACATCATCCAGCAGCGGCACCAGCTCCATCATCATATCCTCAAGCTCCGGTGCCTCCTGCACATCGCTGTCTGTAATTCCGGTCAGGCCTGTGATAAAAGGAGGAATGGGTGCTCCGGGCTTGACGAAGGAACCATATACCCGGGAGATGGACCCGTCTTCTTCAATAATGGCAAGGCCAACCTGGATGATCTCACCCACAGATTGGGTTCCCGTAGTTTCGAAATCAAGCACGGCAAATTTCATTATAAGTTCTATTCCCTTTCACTTGAGACTCTTTATCAGCATAACAGAAGTTACGAAAAAAGGCGATGCACCCCCGGGAAGCGGGTTACATCGCCTAGAAAGAAATGGAGGGCATTAGAGGAGCGACACCAGCTGCTGACCGAACTGGAGCTTCCCGCCCCGCCTGCGGCACACCTCCAGATTCACATTCGGCTCCGGCAGCGCCGGGTCGTGCATCAGGGAGAGGCCGAACAGCTCACTGGCCTCCTGATAACGCTCCTGGGAGGCCCGGATGCACCCCAGCGCATTATAGACCATAGCCTTCAGCTTATTCTCGCGGATCAAGCCGAGCATGTGGTGCAGATGCTCCCAGGCTGCACAGCCATCGCCTTCCTGCAGATAAGCCATCGCCAGGTACAGACGGGCGGCCAGACTGTCCGGGTGCCTGGCCGTGACCTCACTGAACTGCTCGATGCACTTGCGGTACATCAGCAGCTTGTAATAGCCCTGGCCTCTGACAAAAGCATCCATGCCAAGCTCAGGGGCCTCCTGCCCGGGAAGCTCCTCCGGCTGGGTCTGCATATCGGCCTGCCCGCGGAATTCGCTGAGCTTCTCGGCGAAGAGCAGCCATTCATCCATGACATGATCACTGATCCGGTGGAGCATATTATATTTGGATAAAAGCTCATTGCGGCGCTCCCCCTCCGCAGTAGGGTAGTCGGCTTGGATCTCATGCAGCATCTTGTTCATCTCGGCGAATAAATGTTGAAACACCGGACATCCCACCCTTACTGATAATGAAGTCAGGTCAAGCTTGCCTGACTACATTTTTAGCAAGTACGGAGGTCTTCATCCCTGCCATTGATTACATGGCTTATGCCGCGAAGTTAAGCAATGGTCGCGTGAATCTCATGATCGGCCAGCTTGACCGGCTTGTTGTCCGCATCCACAAACACTACAGTCGGCTTGTGTCCGGCCAGCTCCTCTGCCGACAGCATCGCATAGGAGATGATAATGACGGTATCGCCGGGCTGCACCAGGCGGGCAGCTGCGCCGTTAAGACAAATCACGCCGCTGCCGCGCGGGCCGGGAATGACATAAGTTTCCAGACGGGAGCCGTTGTTATTATCCACAATCTGTACCTTCTCGTTCTCCAGCAGGTCTGCGGCTTCCATCAGATCCTCATCAATGGTGATGCTGCCCACATAATTCAGATTGGCTTCCGTGACCGTTGCCCGGTGAATCTTGGATTTCATCATATGTCTAAACAAGGGCGTGCGCCTCCTTGGGAATGAATACGTTATTGTCAATCAGGCGGGTTCTGCCGAACTTGACAGCCAGCGCCATAATGATCTCCCCGCCGGCGTCACTCAGCCGGCTTGCGCCTTCCAGCGGCTCCAGATCAGGGAAGGTTAGAATCTCTGCATAATCAATCACAGCAAGCGGAGATTCCGAGATCACCGATACCAGCAGACCGCGTGCCTCATCCACCGTACGGATGGTGCCGCTGTCGATGCCCTGGCGCACCTCGCGCAGCGAGCGGGAGAGCACCAGCGCCTGTCTGCGTTCTTCATCGCTCAGGTAGACATTGCGCGAGCTGAGCGCCAGACCGTCATCCTCGCGGACAATAGGACAGGCGACAATCTCTACGTTCATATTCAGGTCGGAAACCATCCGGCGGAGCACCGCCACCTGCTGTGCGTCCTTCAATCCGAAGAAGGCATAATCCGGCTGGACAATATTGAACAGCTTGCTGACCACCGTTGTCACTCCATCGAAATGCCCCGGACGCGACGCGCCGCAGAGCTGCGTAGTCAGCGAGGAGACCGATACGCCTGTACGGATCGGCTGCGGATACATTTCCTCAACGCTTGGAATGAAGACCAGGTCTGCCCCCTCACGTTCCGCCAGCGCAAGGTCGCGCGCTTCATCGCGCGGATAAGAGGCATAATCCTCATTCGGTCCGAATTGCAGCGGATTGACAAAAATACTCATCACGACCGTTCCGCTCTTCTCGCCTGCCTTGCGCAGCAGACTGGCATGCCCTTCATGCAGATATCCCATCGTGGGTACAAAACCAATGGGCCCGTGGCCCCCCTGACGCATATATTCAAGCGCTTCACGCAGCTGCGCAATAGTCCGAATCACTCTCATGTTATTTCGCTCCTTTGGCGGCGCTGCCGTATAAAGCTTCCAGCACCGTATCATCTGCCTTGAACACATGCTCCTCCGCCGGGAACGAACGGTCCTTCACTTCCCGGACGTAGCTGCTGATCCCTTCGCGGATCACGCTGCCGACATCGGCGTAAGTCTTGACGAACCGCTTCTCCCGGTAAGGCGAGTCATAGCGCAGCAGATCATGGAAGACCAGCACCTGGCCGTCACAGTAACGTCCTGCGCCAATCCCGATGGTCGGTATGCTGACCGCCTTGGAGATGGCTTCTGCCACTTCCTCCGTGACCAGCTCCAGCACAATGCCGAACGCCCCGGCAGCCTCCAGCGCCTTCGCTTCATCCATCAGCCGCTGCGCATCCTTGGCATCCTTGCCCTGAATCCGGTAGCCGCCGATCATGTTGACCGACTGCGGAGTCAAGCCGATATGTCCCAGCACCGGTACTCCGGCAGCTACGACTGCGGACACGGCAGCGCAGATTTCGAGGCCGCCTTCCATTTTGACCGCATGGGCCTGGCCTTCCTGCATCAGCCTCCGTACCCCGCGCAGCGTCTCGTCCACGCTTCCGTGGTAAGTCATAAACGGCATATCTGTTATTATAAATGTATTCGGCGCCCCCCGCTTCACCGAACGGGTGTGGTAGACCATATCGTCTATGGTAACCGGCAGGGTTGTATCGTAACCAAGCACAACGTTGCCCAGTGAATCGCCCACCAGAATCAGGTCGATCCCGGCTTCCTCGGCCAGCAGAGCTGAAGGATAGTCATAGGCGGTCAGCATAGTCAGGGGCGTCCCGTCTGCTTTCATTTTGCGCATTTTGATAATATTCAGTGCATGTTTGTCTGCCATTTGCTCTCATTCCCCTTGTCCATTAGTGATGTGCGCAGGCTTTGCGCAAACAAAAAAACCTTTTAGCAGGTCCGCTAAAAAGGTCCGAAGGGCAAAAAAGAGTCACTCGCGATCGTCCCTTCTGTCTCGGTCCTTACGGCTCAGAGCAGAATCCAACGTAACCGTTACAATGCAGTTATGATGGCACATCCGGTAAACAACTTCCTGTTAAAGATTCATTTGCCGAGTACAGCTCGGGTTATGCCGATGCCGCCTCTATAAGCTAGTATAACAAATATATACAACAATTACACGTAAAAATAGAGCAAGCCTGCTGGTAAAGGTAACAGGCCTTGGAAAGGATTCAACTGAAGGCGGCGGCTTCCAGTCTCTAGATCATCTCGATCTCGCCGGACAATACGCTGGCTATTTCACCGGAGGCCTTGCGCAGCAGCAGCTCCCCGTGGTCACTTAGTCCGACAGCGGTCGCTTCGCTGCGGCCCTGCGGCGTATTCACGCTGACCTGGCGGCCTAATGTCACCGACATGGCCTCCCAGCGCTCCTTCACCGGCTGGAAGCCCTCCCGGTTGTATAGCGTGTACCAATATTCAAGCTCCTCCAGCACCGCCTCTGCCAGCCTCATCCGGTCGACCGGAATCCCGCCGCCTTCGATCAGCAGCGAGGTTCCGATGCCGCGCAGCTCCTCGGGGTAGTCCTCCTCCGTCAGATTGGCGGCGATGCCGATCCCGGCAATGCAATAATGAAGCCCGCCCTCGCGGAGCGAGGATTCGAGCAGAATGCCGCAGATTTTGCGGCCTCCGGCCAGCAGATCGTTAGGCCACTTGATGCCGGCATCAACTCCGGTCACCTCACGGATGGCCGTACATACCGCCACGCCGGCCAGCAGCGTCAGCTGGGGCGTCAAGGCCAGCGGCAGGCCGGGGCGCAGCACCAGGCTGATCCAGATGCCTTTGCCGTGGGGAGAATGCCATTTGCGGCCCATCCTCCCCCGGCCTCCTGTCTGCTCCTCGGCCATGACCGCCGTTCCCTCCGGCACACCGCGTTCAGCCAGCAGCTTGGCCTCCTCCTGGGTAGACACCACTGTATCCATATGCTCTATTCTGCCGGACCAGCTTGCAGCGAAGCTCTCCCGCTTCAAGCCGCCGGAGATACGGGCATCAACGTCCTTCATCGTTATCCATCCTTTGTGCTTCAAGCAGCAATAATTGGTTGTCATTGGCCAGGTCGCCCGCAGCAGCGGCCAGAAGCAGCCGCCCCAGCAGCTGGCCCAGCCACGGTCCGGGCCGTTTCTGCAGCGCATCTGCCACCTCGTTACCGCTCACCGCCAGCTCCGCGAGCGTTGTCAGCGGCATCTCAGCGGTCCAGGACCGCAGAAGCGCTGTGGTGAGGGGGCTGGGAGGTGCTGCATGATCGGATGCACCTGAGGCGGGTCCGCCGGGTGCAGGGGTTGCGCCAGGTTCAGCATGTGCTGCACCTGACGCGTGTTGCCCGGGTCCGGCGGCAGCTCCGCCCGCCGCCGCATCCAGCACCGTCAGCCATCCTTCGGCGGCTGACGTGCCATGGGCCAGCACGGCGGCGATCCACCGCCGCCGCAGGCCCGCAAGCGCGCCGGAAGCCCCCGGCTGCGCTAGAGACAGCGCCGCGTCCCAGGCTTCGCGGACGCGGAGCACGGCGGCGATGCCAGTGCGCGCCGCCCCCGGGAACGTCCATGCCCGCAGGAGCTCATCGGCGCGCTGCGCCGACGATCCCAGGGCATGAAGCAGGAGCGCCCAGCGCAGACGGGCGTCCTGCAGGGTCTCCAGACCGGCTGAACGGGCGGCTGCCGCCGCCAGCTCCTTGCCGGTCCAAGGGAACGGCGCTTTGCCGCGCGGCAGCAGGCCGCTGCGCAGCAGCAGGCCCAGCCCGCGCTGCGGGTGCGGGCCCTCCACGATGCGCGTTACCTCCGCGCGCACCCGCTCAACCGCGATATGCGCCAGCTTGTCGCGCTGGCGCAGCAGTCCGCGCCAGGTGTTCTTCGCCACCGCGAAGTCCAGCACCGAGGCGAAGCGCACGCAGCGCAGCATCCGCAGCGCGTCCTCGTCGAAGCGCTCCTCCGCCCGGCCCACGCAGCGGATAACCCGCAGCTTCAGGTCGCGCTCTCCGCCGAAGGGATCGATCACCGTGCCGTCCAGGCCGCAGCAGATCGCATTGATGGTGAAATCCCGGCGGCGCAGGTCCTCCCTCACATCGCGGACAAAAACGACCTGACCGGGACGGCGGTGATCGGCATAACCGCTCTCCGTCCGGTAGGTCGTTACCTCGAAGCTGTGGCCGTCCTGCAGCACCGTAACCGTTCCATGCGCAAGTCCTGTCGGGACGCAGCGCGGGAACAGGGCGATGACCTGCTCCGGCAGCGCGGAGGTTGTGATGTCGATGTCATGCACCGGACGTCCCAGCAGCTCATCGCGCAGGCAGCCGCCTACGTAATAAGCCTCATGGCCATCGGCCAGCAGACCTGCAATTACTGTACCGGCAGCTTCTGCCATGCCCGCCGGCGCCATTGTCCATTCCATACCAGCACTCCTTACCCCCGGACACCGTTCAGTCCGGGCACCTTGCGTTCAAGCACACGGTAATATATATCTTCATATTGATTGGTAATCATATCTCTGCTGAAGTCATGACAGGCCCGCTCCAGACACGCTTGCCGGAAGCGCTCTGCCATCGCTTCATCCGAGAGCAGGCGTACAGCATATTCCGCCATCGATGAAGTATCCCCGACCGGGGCAAGGAAGCCCGTCTTGCCATGCTGGATCAGCTCCGGGATGCCCCCGGTCTGCGAGCCGACTGTCGGCACACCGCAGGCCGCCGCCTCCAGGGCCACCAGCCCGAAGCTCTCCTTCTCGGAAGGCAGCAGCAGCAGGTCGGCCAGGGAGATGACTTGGGCAATCTCGTCCTGCTTGCCGAGGAATCGCACTCTGTCGTCCAGCCCCATCTCGCTGATCTTGGCCTGGATCTTCGGCAGATCCGGCCCTTCGCCGACCAGCAGCAGCCTGGCGGGCAGCTTCTGGTTCACCTTGGCGAATACATCCACCACATCGCTGACCCGTTTAACCGGACGGAAGTTGCTGATATGCATCAGAATCTTCTCATCCGGCATAGCGAAGTCGCCGCGCAGCTCAGACACATCCCGCGGGTAATAGACACGCTTGTCCACGAAGTTATAGGTCAGATCGATCTCCCGGGTGATGTCCAGCGCTTCCCGGGTCTGTCTGATGAGATCATTAGAGACTGCGGTAACTGCATCACTCTCATTAATCCCGAGCCGGATCAGATCCTTCAGGGATTCATCCTGGCCCAGCACCGTAATATCTGTACCGTGCAGCGTGGTGACCACCTTGATGTCGTTGCCGAGAATCTGTTTGGCCAGATAGGCACAGACCGCATGGGGTACAGCATAATGTACGTGGAACAAGTCGAGATTCTGCATTTTGGCCACCTGGGCCATCTTGTTCGCCAGCGCCAGATCATACGGCGGATAACGGAACACATAATAATCGGTAACCTCTACCTCATGGTAGAAGATATTCTTCTGGAACGTCCCCAGCCGGAACGGGATGCTATGGGTAATGAAATGAACCTCATGGCCCTTCTCGGCCAGCAATTTGCCCAGTTCAGTCGCCACAACACCCGATCCCCCAAGGGACGGATAACAGGTAATGCCTATTTTCAGCCGGTCCATAACGCCGCCCCTTCACTCTGCATAGATTATTACTTCTGGTAATGATGTGAATTTATTATAGCATACGGGCAGGGCTGAACAAGTCTACTGTATACGGCACCTTACTGGCAAACCCTTCGGCAAAAGGGATCAGCCGCCGTTGACCCAGCAGCATGTCCCTTGAACGGACGCGGTCGATATACCCCTCTGTTAAAGGCGTCGATACCGCATCTTCGCCCGGAGAAAGTCCGAATTGGGAACGGTAGCAGGACAGAGACTGCTCCTTAACCGGATACTGCGCCGTGACATCGACGATCAGATCCGTCCGGCCCAGATCATTAATGAAATAGAAATATAATTGCGGTTCTTGCACCGCAGGCTGCTCCGGCATATACTTGCGCAGCTTGGCATTGAAGACGGCTTCCTCCACCAGCTTGCTGCAGGCGATATGGTCCGGATGGCGGTCCTCCCAATAAGGGGCGAACACAATAGACGGAGCGAACCTGCGGATCTCCGCAGTTACTGCCGCCAGATGCTGCTCGGTCAGATAGAGGCCGCGGTCAGGCAGCCCAAGATTCGTGCGCACAGCCGCTCCGAGCAATCCGGCAGCCTGCTCGGCCTCCTGGCGGCGAAGCTCTACCGTACCATTCGAGGACATCTCCGCCTGCGTCAGATCACATATTCCCACCTTGAAGCCTGCAGCGGTATGCTTCGCAATGGTTCCCGCCATGCCGATCTCTGCATCATCGGCATGGGCGCCGAATACGAGGATGTCCAGCTTCATGCTTCATCCACGCCCGGCTTGTATTTATGTACCAGCTCACGCCAGCCAAAGTCTCCCCGGTCAATCGCCTTCACCAGAATCTCCGCTGTAGCAATATTGGTGGCTACCGGAATTCCGTACACATCGCACAAGCGGAGCAGCGCGGTAATATCCGGCTCATGCGGCTGGGCCATCAGCGGATCACGCAGGAAAATAATCAGGTCCAGCTCATCTGTGGCCACCATGGAGCCGATCTGCTGGTCCCCGCCCAGAGGACCGGACATATACCGGTGGATCGAGAGGCCGGTGACCTCCATAATCCGTTGCCCCGTGGTTCCGGTGGAGAAGAGCTGATGCCCTTCAAAAACATGCTCATAGGCAGTAACGAAATTTACCATTTCATCTTTTTTACGGTCATGTGCGATAAAAGCGATTTTTAACATCTTGCTCTCTCCCGTCTATTCTATAAAATGCTCGAAGCCGTAAATCATGCCGGTATAGCCCATTACCTTCTCAATCCCCAGCTTCACTCCCGGCATATATCCGGCCCGCTCGTAGGAATCGTGCCTGATCTTAAGTGACTGCCCGAAGCCGCCGAACACCACTTCCTCCTGGGCAAATACCCCCGGAAGGCGGACGCTGTGAATACGGAAGCCGTTATAATACCCGCCGCGCGAGCCTTCAATAATCTCTTCTTCCTCCGGGTGTCCCTGCCGCAGCTCCTGGCGCGCCTCCGAGATCAACTCGGCGGTCTTGATGGCCGTACCTGAAGGAGCATCGAGCTTCTGGTCTCCATGATATTCAATAATCTCTAAGTGAGGGAAATACTTGGCAGCCTGAGCGGCAAATCTCATCAGCAGAATGGCCCCGATCGAGAAATTCGGCGCAATCAGTCCGCCGATTCCCTGCTCCCGGCATTGCTTGTCCAGCTCTTCGATCTGCTCTGGCGTGAATCCGGTCGTGCCGACCACCGGACGCACCCCATACTTGATGGCCATAGCTGTATTGGCATATGCGGACTGCGGAATCGTAAAGTCTACCATTACATCCGCTGCAGCTCCTGCCAGTGCGCCTTCCAGGTCTGAAGTAACCTGAACGCCGCAATCCTCCAGCCCCACCAGACGGCCGGCATCACTGCCGGCCGAAGAGCGGTCAATAGCCGCTGCCAGCTCGAGTTCATCTTCCTGCAATACCAGCTTCACAACTTCTTTACCCATCTTGCCTCCTGCTCCTGAGACAATAACCCTGATCTTGTCACTCAAATGAATTCTCCCCGCTTTCCCTGGCTCTGATATTATTGTATATATTGTTGCAGTGATTTCTGCAGATCCTTCATCAGCAGATGCAGCCCGTCATCATCCGGGTGCAGTGACATCACTTCTTTGAGGACCGCTATGGCCTGAAGATGCTCATTCATCCGGCTGTGTGCAATCGCCAGCCATACATAAGCATCCCCGTATAGCGGGTCCAGCGATACAGCTTCTTTGAGCAGCGTTACCGGATGGTACGGATTACCCGGCAAGGCTTCCTCATCCTCCAGCAGCCGCTTCGCCTCCTGCACCAATTGCATCGCCTGCAGATGCTGGAGGTGCAGCTGATACTCCGGCTTACTGTGATCCAGCCGGCGCGCCGCAGCCGCATGGTCCAGCGCTTTGTCCAGCATGCCGCTGCGGGCATAGGTGATTGAGCAGCGGTACCGGACCTCGGCATCATCCGGACTGGCCGCAATGGCCGCCTCGAACAGTGTAATCGCCTCGGCGAAGTCACTGCGCAGAATCGAGCGGTAGGCCGCTTTTACATAATCATTATGATCCATATCCTCACCATCCTCACGGCTAAATCCCGTTCGTTTGGTACAGCATATGTAACATAGGCTTAATCGGTGTTTTTGGGCGTCCAGCGCCCGGCGTCACGGGTATTGAATTTGTGCATAACCTTATTATGGGCTTCGGTTAAGTCAATGCCCAGCGAATTGGCGAAACAAACGGTAATGAAGAGAATGTCGCCCAGCTCCAGCTCGATCGAATTATCGGCTTCATCCGCCTTCTTCGGCTTCTCGCCGAATTGATGGTTCACTTCACGGGCCAGCTCCCCGACTTCCTCGGACATCCGGGCCAGCATGGACAGCGGGCTGAAGTAGCCTTCCTTGAACTGTGAGATGTAAGCATCGACCTCACGTTGAATGTCACCAAGACTTTTATCCATATATTGTTGTTTCACCCCCTGTATGTTCTTGCCTTCTGTTTGCCCCTATGTTATCGTAAAGACGTTTTGAAGACAAATCTTTTTTGAACAGCGTGTTAACATTTGCCCATTCTGAGGCGTAGGCGAGGGATTATATGAATTCATCAATCAAGCTCGGCACCATCAGCAAAACCGTGGCCCCCATCCTGCTGGGCGCTGCCATTTACGCATTCGGTCTCCTGTATTTCATCGTTCCCAATCAGCTGATGGAGGGCGGCGTTACCGGGATTACCATCCTGCTCAATTACGCCTTCAGCATCCCGATCTTCCTTACGACCCTGCTGATCAATCTTCCGCTTTTTCTGCTGGGGTGGAAGGTGCTGGGAGCCAATCAGATTGTATACACGGGGGTCGGGATCGGATCGCTGTCCTTCTTCCTCTGGTTATTCGAGCGGATGATCAAACTGGGCTGGATTGTGCCGTTCAGCACAGAGCATGATTTCATTCTTGCTTCATTATATGCCGGGGTCACCCTGGGGCTGGGGCTGGGGATTGTCTTCCGCTTCGGCGGCACCACCGGCGGTGTCGATATCGTCGCACGGATTCTCGGGCGCAGATTCGGCTGGAGTATGGGACAGATCATTCTGGTGGTGGATGTGGTCATCATCGGCGCCTCCCTGCTCTACATTCCCCGTGAAAAGATTCTGTACACCCTCGTCGCCGTCTTCATCGCCTCCCGGGTGATTGACTTCATCCAGGAAGGGGCCTACGCCGCCAAAGCGTTCACGATCATCAGCGACGAAGCGCCGAAGATTGCCGATCTGATCACGGCCGAGCTGGAGCGCGGCGTCACCATGATCCCGGCGATCGGCGCCTATTCCAAGCAGGCCAAGCATATGGTCTACTGCGTAGTCTCCAGACAGGAGATCCGCCGGCTCAGCCTGCTGGTCAAGTCGGTCGATCCCAAGGCGTTCGTAATCATTAATGATGTCCACGATGTGCACGGCGAAGGCTTCCGCGAAACATAAAATAACCTCACCGCTTATACAAATAGGGAGGACCCGCACAGCCGGTAATGGCTGATGGGGTCCTCCCTTGTTCGTTATACCGTCTTCGTGTCCCTTTGCTGGCCCCGGTACTTGCGGTAGGCCGCGTAGGCCAGCATGGTAAGAATAAATGCACCTGTAAGAAGTCCCCAGCCGCCGTATTCCGGCGGAGCAAGCGGCAAGGACAGGGCGGGCTCATCACGATCCTTGCCGAACATCACCCGGGCCGCATCCTGTCCGTAGGACACCATCTCCACCAGGCGGGTGCGCTCCGGCGGCTGCTCGGAGGCCGTTGTCCCGGCCGCGTAGGACAGCCAGGAATCGAACGCATTCACCGTTTCAGCCGGACGGGAGATGATTACCGCAGGCCGGATGTTGGCGTACCGGCTCTGCAGCCTGGAGAGGGCTGCGGTCCAGCTTTTGAGATCACCTGCGGCGGCGCTTTGCTCCATATCCTTCAGATCCTCACGGACCAGCTTATAATACTGCAGCCACATCGGCGCTCTGGGATGATTCAGACTGTTCGCAGCCAGCCTCAGCTTCGCAGCAGCGGCCTCCCATTTCTCCGGGGAAGGCTCTGCGGCAGCCAGCGCCGACTTCATATCCATAATCACTGCCGAGAGGGCATTAATTCCCTCCACAGAGGTCATCCCCTCAAAGGACGAAGAGATGAAGATCTGCGAGACCTGCTCCGCCTCCTCGCGGGCCTTCAATATATTGCCTTCCAGCACATAGCCGTATAAGGCCTCCGCTGCCTCTTCCAGCCGCTGTGCCCCGCTCCGCGAGGTCAGTGCGGCCGGATCACTGGCATCCGGCGACGTTGCTGCTGAGGCGATGTAAGCACCCGTAACCGGTATTGTACCAGCACCGGCAGCACCCGCCTCCGCCTGCACCTTCCCTCCGCCAATAGCCGTACCGGCCAGCAGCCAGCACAGCATCATTCCAGACAGTATGAATATGGTTCTGCGCGGCATGAGACATCCCTCCCACCTTAATGTATGGCGGGAGGACAAGAGTTAGAACAGATGCTCAGCGCTTCGCGGCGGCAGACCGCCTGCTCCTGCCGCTGAACAGCCAGGCGGCCGCGGTGCTGAAGAGCGTCAGCCCCATGGTGAAATACTGGACGGCCTCTACGTCATCATCCAGCACCGAGGGCAGCCACGGATACACCCCTTGCGAGTAATCCACCATATCGTTGGCGAATGTCCATAGAAGCGCTACCGGCAGCATCCGGCGGAGATTGAAGAAGCGGGCATAGATCAGCGCCTCAACGGCCATTCCGGTATGGGAGACGATCAGCATCCAGTCCTTCCAGGTAATTGAATCCCCCTGATAGCCTCCAGCCACGATAATGCTGACTGCCCAGATTCCGTACTTCACTGAGGTGACAACGGCAAGTGCCTCAATCAGCTGGCGCACCATTGTTCCTGTGAGGCCCTTGGGCGGATAGAGCAGCAGCAGCAGCGCCAATGTGAAGAACAGGCTGGCGGTAGGGCTGTCGGGCACGAACGGCAGCAGCCAGAGCGGCTCCGTCTCCGCCGTGAACTGGAGCTGGTTCCCGTACCACATATAGCCGTACACCGTCCCCAGCAGATTAACGATGAACAGCAGCCAGATAATTCTTCTGTCCCTGAATAACCTCTCAAACCAATGACCCGGCATATGTACTTCTTCCTCCCGACTTATAACAGCTTGATGTCATTTACGGCTTCACATGCAAAAGCCTGACCGCATGAACGATCAGGCTTGCGTAATTTTCATTTTACTGTTCACTTTTTTGTTTGGCAAGCCAGGCGGCCAGCGTATCAATATCCTGCTCGCTCAGCCCTGCTCCCAAGGCCGTCTCGTACATCGCCGGCATATTCCCTTGGCCTTCTTTGATGATAGCCAGGATGGCGGCCTGATCATGGGTGTCTCCTACACCGCGCAGCGAAGGTCCGCTCGCACCCTTCAGATCTGCGGCATGGCAGGATATACAGGTTGCCTGCTTGAACAGCTCCATCGCCGGGTCATCCTTGTCCACAATGGCAATGCTCTTCGGCTGGACCGCACTTGTAGTCGGTTTGCCTGCCGCCTTGTTCTCAGCGGCCTTCTCCTCCCGCTGGATGTGCTCCGGAATCTGGTTCGTTTCGGCCATCTCATGCTTGTATTCCGTCCAGGCCGTATTCGTCAGGTAGATAATCGCGATCAGGGACAGGAACATCAGCGAGGATGCAATCGGTCTGCGGTAGAACCGGCGCTCCCGGCCTGTGTCCAGGAATGGCGCCAGCAGCAGCGCCCCGAAGGCCACCCCTGTTACGCCCAGTGTTCCAAGCACAATATAGTCACCGGATGCATAAGGCAGCTTCAGATATTGATACAGGAACAGGAAATACCAGTCCGGGATCGGAATAACCGATGCTGCAGGATTGGCGGGGAACCCGAGCGGCGCCGGCTCGGAGATGGTCAATACCAGAATCCCCACCAGCACTACTACGCCCACCATCCATTCCTTCAGCAGAAAGTTGGGGATGAAGGCCTCTGATTTGCCCGGATAAGCCGTATAGTCAGGCGGGGTAATGAACCCGTTGCCCCTGCGGACCCGGGAATCCCCGACATAGACCACCTTCTCTTTGGAGTCGTCTCCGTGTGCCATGACAGTGCCTCCTATAATGGTATTTTACAATGGACCGGATATGCCTTGTCTGCGGATCATGATGAAATGTCCGACCAGCAGTATAAGCAGGACCGCCGGGAGGAAGAATACATGGAGGGCGAAGAAGCGGGTCAGCGTCTCCGCACCGGCAATGGTGCCGCCCTGCATCAGCTCCTTCAGCACCGGTCCCATGAACGGAACCGAGTTGGCAATCTCCAGTGTTACCTTGGTGGCGAAGTAAGCCTTGTTGTCCCAAGGAAGCAGGTAGCCGGTCAGCCCCAGCCCCAGCATGACGAAGAAGATCAGCATGCCCACCACCCAGTTCATCTCGCGGGGAGCCTTATAGGAGCCGGTGAAGAATACACGCATCGTGTGCAGGAACATCATGACAATGACCAGACTCGCGCCCCAGTGGTGCATCCCGCGGACGATTTTACCGAAGGCTACCTTGGTCTGCAAATATTCCACACTGGCATAGGCATTGATAATATCGGGAACATAATACATCGTCAGGAACATGCCGGACAGAATCTGAATGACGGTAATGAAGAAGGTCAGGCCGCCGAAGCAGTAGACAAACGCCGAGAAATGGTGCGCCGGATTGACATGCTCGGGAACCTCGTGGTCGGCCACATCTCTCCAGATCGGTGTAATATCCAGACGTTCGTCGATCCAGTTATATACATTTTTGAACACGCCCTTACGCCTCCTTCTGAGCTTGCGTATTCGGAACGATCTCCCCCAGATACACCCAGCCTCCGTCAATCTTGGTGGTGTACTGGTCCAGGGGCTTGGGCGCTACAGCAAGCTGCTTGCCCTGTTTGGTATACCGCGCACCGTGGCAGGGGCAGTGATACTCATCGGGATACGCCTTGTTGTTGTTCCAGCCGACCGTGCAGCCAAGATGCTTGCAGATCGGTGAAAGCGCATAAATATCTCCGTTCTCACCTTTGCGGATCCATGCTGTCAGCAGCGATGTACTGGCATACCATCCGTCCTGCTGCGGAAGCTCGAAGGTGAACTCCTGCGGCTCGTCGGTGATTTTGGACACTTCCGCCACCTTGATGAAGGTTCCCTCGCCCTTTTTATGTAAGATCGGGTCTACGGCAAACCGGACCATCGGCATTAGCGCCCCCACCCCCATAAAAGCAGTAGCTCCACCCAGCGTATAGGTCAAAAATTGTCTGCGCGACATCTCTTTTCGGCTAGGCGGTTTAAGCGGATGGGAATCCTGGTCTTCGTTAAGGCTGCTCATACTGTGTGTAACCCCCTTTTCAAAATTGGAGAAGGCACAATACATTTCTGGTAATTAATCCGTTTTCAATGAAATAAATCACATGACATATAAGTTCATCCTTATCATAGCTTAGGGGTCCAAAACCCGTCAAGAATATTGTCTAAATTGTGACAGGCGTTCAAGGCTGTTTTTTAATAAATTGTTGATTTTTCGTCACATTTAACTCATTTCCCGTTCTCCCACAGAGCCTGGATTTCCCCGCGCACATAAGCGCTTACCAGAACCTGCGAATCGGCTGCAATTACAGGCATGCAAAGGACTAAATCGCTTTCATGAATCTCCCCCTCAGGCAGCGCTTCGTTGGCAGACAGCACGATGGCGTACTGGAAGCCAATGGATTTGACTTTCCGGCAGATCTCGTTCATCAGCGCTATGCTGCCCGTCCCCGCATACTGGATTGCAGGGTAAGTCACTACCCGTCCCTGAAAAGGCTTTTCTACCAGATCCAGAAAATCACGCTGCCGTTCGAGTATGTACACCGTCTCTGGCGGCGTCTCCGTGCCCCGCAGTCCGCTGTAGGGAATCACACAGGTGTCGTAGTAGTGCCCGTTAGTCTCCCAGCTCTCTCTGTCAAAATCACTGAATTTCATAGAATGCCCTCCCTCTGGCCGCTGCTGCAGCGACATTAATCACTATTACAAGCATCATAATCAAGCGGAGGACGCTTGGCAATCACCTGCACTCAAAAAAAGAAATGCGCCAGGCGCATTTCCTTATGCCAAACTTTTCAGTTCTTCAGTCAGATTCCGGAAAGCCGCCTCATCTCCGGCAGCCAGCGCCGTGTCGATCTCCCGGTACAAGATGTCGGTACGACGCTTTTTTAACGCTTCATCCCACACCATTTCTGCAGCAAGCCCCAGCATCACTTCATAAGTAGCCTTCATTTTGTCCATTCGATACACCTCCGCTGTTTAAAAGTTTCCGTATTCCCTTGCCTTATGAACATAGCTGTCACTTGTGCGCGCCATCCTCAGCAAATCCTGCTCCGTTAATTCGCGGACTACTCTGGCCGGTGTGCCCAGTGAAAGCGTGTACGGAGGAATGATGGTATTCTCGGTAACAATGGAGCCGGCTCCTACTAAAGCATATTCACCAATCTCTGCTGCGTTCAGTACAATTGCACCCATTCCGATTAATGTGCCCTTGCCTATCCGGCAGCCGTGAATGATTGCTGAATGACCGACCGAGATGTCATCCTCCAGCACCAGCGGCAAGCCCTCTGCCACATGGCCGACTACACCGTCTTGAATATTACAGCGCTCCCCGATGATCACCGGGGCCAGATCGCCCCGCAGGACGGCGTTGAACCAGACACTGGATTGTTTGCTTATCCTTACATCGCCCACGAGCTTGGCGCCTTCCGCCACATAGACGGATTCCGCAAGCTGCGGTATGTAACTCCCATAGGCAATCCGCATCGCTCTCCCCCTTACCTGAACAGATGCTTCGGCACTGCCGCCTCACATCCCCAGGGTGTCATCATGACTGCTGTTCCTCCGGCGGCCTCCCCAAGCCTGACCATCCCCAGATGCAGCATCATCCTTAAAATGCGCTGTTCCAGTATGGAACCTGCATCATCGTAATAGAAAGGCTTGATCAGCCAGCCGATGCCTTCAGAGAGCGAAGCAGCGGTTACCCACCTGTCCGCCCCCAGGCTGATCCAGTAGACCAGTGAAGGCAAATTTGGAATAGCACCTTTATACAGTCTTAACCAAAAGGAGAATAACTGCATCAGCTTTTCCGATTTCCCCTCTTCCAGGAAGCGGCTGCCTGCATCGGTCAGCGTCAGCCGGTAGCCTTCCTCCGAGATCCAGCGGCGGTGGCGGGCATAATCGTACAGCAGGGCGAATCTTGGCGGATAATGCTCACAGGCTCTGCCGTAGCCGAACCTCCAGCCGCCCTTGCCGAGGAGAGGCTCTGCAATCTGCAGCGCATTCATCAATCCCTGCTGACTGCGCTTATACAGCGCCCCCTCCTGGTTCAGCTCCGGCTCGTTCTCCAGCACATAGCGCAGGAACAGCAATAAGTCTCCGGCCAGCAGCTCCCCTTCACCGCGGTACACCGCCGGCTCCGGGCACGGCTCTATCCGTTCCTTCATATATTCGCCGAGCCGGTCGCGGAAGCGGTGCTTCAGGTCCAGCGGCACCTGGAACAGATATCTGTTCTGCTGGGTGGTGCCGCTGAAGAGCCAGCCGCCGTTCTTGATCCGGCTGACCAGCTCGCGGTAATCCCCGCTTGCTCCGGGCGGAGCATCGAAGGAAGCCTGACGGGCCATCGCCAGCAGATCCTCCAGACTGAAGTGGCTGCGCTCATCGAAGAGCAGGGTATTGAGCAGGCGCAGCTCCTCCGGGGAAGCCCCCCGGATATGAGTCTCCATGAACTCCCGGCTGCCTAAGGTGATCAGGATGCTCTGAATCAGATCATGTTTGGAATTCCGTTTGCACTCGCACTGGTAGCGCCCCGCAATGGCGGTAAGCTGACCAATATCTGCGTATGTGAGCATATCCGCCAGATTCATCATTTTATCGCCTCACTGTTTTACTACCATTATGGGAAATACAGCCCTTTTTATTCCTGATCCGCAAAAAAAATAACCCGAGGTGCCCGGGTTAATGCTGCTGCTGCAAGATATGGCGTGTACAGTTGTACAGGATCGGATTCCATTCCGGCCCGTTCTGCTCCAGGATCGTCAGGGAGAGATTGCCGAGCCGTTCCGAATATTTGTCTTTGTAGAGGGCGGTATATAACTGGGCAAGGAACCCTCCGTGGGAGATGACCAACACGTTCTTATCCGGATACAGCGCCGTAATCTCCTCCAGGAAGGCCAGCCCGCGGGCCTGAAGCGCCTCATCGCTCTCCTGTCCAAGCGACAGCTGCTTCCAGTCCTTGCCCCACTTGGCTTCGCGGGCGGCAGCCGTCATACCCTCCACTTGGCCGTAGGCGCGTTCGCGGATACGGTCGTCCGGTGCAAGCAACGGAATGCCCAGCTTCGCGGCCACAATCTTGCCGGTCTCTGCCGCGCGGGAAAGGCTGCTGGTGATACAGTAATCCCAATGGTAAGGCTCCTGCAGCAGCCGCTGGCCCAGCATCTCAGCCTGCCTGCGGCCTTCTTCGTTAAGCGGAATATCACTTTGTCCCTGAATTCTACCTTCCGCATTCCAATCCGTCAGCCCATGGCGTATTAAGCCGATCAGCATCGCCTATCACCTTTCCCTTCCATTGATGTTTGCTTAATAATGTAACATGAATGAAAACAATTGTCTTCTTTTTTAATAAAATTGCAGCCTTTTCTTCACAAATGGAAACGGCATTTCCGTCCTGTCCTTTTAAAGGACGGTACCGTTTCAGCGAGAAATAGAAGGATAAGTTATCGTGTGAAACATATAAGTTCTTATATTTTAGAAAAAACATGCTTATCATACAACAAAGCCCTCTTCGCTATTCAGGGAAGGGGCTTCATTGTCTGCGGTAGCGGTTCAGGCGCACCAGCAGGAATATAGACAATCCGACGCCCAGCGTCGATAATACCATCCAGTACTGCGGGTGTGCGGGACCCATGTTGGCCACCAGCGGTTCGATAATCCCGCCCTCCGACTCTACCGGATAGGATGAGGACCAGTCCAGCGTCAACCCTGCCACTCCGGTCTCCACAATCCCGCTCTTGGCCGAAGTGGTATTCGAGGGGGTCTGGAAGACGGTGAAATACAGGAAGCTTGAGATGAACACCGCCAGGAAACAGGCGATCCAGAGGCTTAAGCGGCGGCGGAAGCCTGCCGAGCTGCCTGCGGTTTTGCCGTCGCCGGGCATTAGCCACGGGCTCTCCAGGTAGATGCGCTCCATAACCTTCTGGTTAATCGCCTCTGCCCGCTCATCGCTGACGTTGAACCGTGTATCCTGCATCAGATCACTGGTCTCCTGCCATAGTGCCCATTCGGCACTGCAGTAGGAGCAGGTTGCAATATGTCTCTCCAATCTAATCCGCTGCGGGTCCGTGGGGGGAGCGTCCCACAAGAGCGGAATGGAATCCTGCGCTTCCCTGCAATTCATCGGCTCTACACCCTCTCAGCCTGCTCTTCAGCCTCAGGCTCATAGAAATAGGATTCAAGCTGGAGCTTCACGCTGCTCCTTGCGCGGAACAGCAGTGACTTCACCGAGCTGACACTTTGATCCAGAATCACTGCAATTTCCTGGTAATCCATTTGGTCATATTCACGCAGAATCAGCGCTGAGCGCTGCTTCTCCGGCAGATTGTTAATCGCTTCACGGACCAGGTTCATCCGTTCTTTGCGTAAGGCTGCCTGCTCCGGGGCAACTTCAGGCGGTGCTACCGGCGTATATCCGCTCTCTTCAAGCGAGACATTCCCGGCCCGGTTCTTGCGCAGCTCGCTCAATACCGTATTGCGGGCAATCGTATACAGCCATGTTGAGAATGAAGCATCCACTTCACGGAAGGAATGCAGACTGCGGAACGCCTTGTAGAAGGTCTCTGAACAGAGGTCTTCGGCGATCAGCTCCATATGGGAGTTCTTCAGCATATGATATACAAATGCCAGTATTTTGCGTTGATAACGTCGCATCAGTTCCGAGTATAATTCGGTATCTCCTTGCTTGATCAGCTGGATCAACTGGGAATCCGTCATGGTGAGTCCGGCCCTCCTCGCCCTTGCACGTGTTATCCCGTCCGGTCCGTATCTACTTATACCGGGCAGGCTGGAAAAAGTTGCGGTGTTGCTGCAAATTTGCCAATTCAAAATTCAATACATCCTATGTATATTCAATCGATCCTAATTTAAGGCTTGGCGTATGTAAATACAGAAAATTAACCGCAGCTTTACAATGAGAATTCCTTGTCCAGCAAGGCAGCCTGCTGCCTATACCTGGAAGGAATCTATAAACATACTTAACCCAGTATATCATAGATTCTAACAGGAGGAAATTCATAGACTCTGAGGAAGGACCCGCCACCCCGGGATGAAAGCGGTGTTATTTTTTTGTGAATAAAGTGTTGACAAAATGTAAACGGATACATATAATAAAAGTACAGTATGGTTTCTCTCCACTCCTATCCAAACACTGAACGGTTCCAACTTGATTGTGAACTGTAGCCGCTTACTTTGTAAGCGGTCTTTTTTTGTGCGGGAGAGGAGTACGGTAAAAAGGTTGCGGCGCTTAGTTTGCATATGAGCCTCATGTATCCCACTCAGCAGAAGCATTTGTGCCTTCTTCACGCCCATTGTAGTCGGTTTTCCGATTACATTCGGTCCACGCGCCTACGCCACGCCTATTGTGGTCGGTTTTCCGATTACATTTGGTCCACTCGCCCCCCACTAGCACGTTGTGATCAGTTTTTCGATTACATTTGACCCACGCGCCCACGCAGCTCCGAATGTGTTCGCTTTTCCGCATACATTTCGACCACGCGCCTACGCCCAGCCGAATGTATTCACTTTTTCGCATTCATTTGCCTCACGCGCCACACAGCTCCGAATGTGTTCGCTTTTCCACATACATTCGCCTCACGCGCCCCTACAGCGCCGAATATGTTCGCTTTTTCGCATACATTTAGCACACTCGCCCCAACGCCAGCCCATCGCGCACCAAAAAAGCCGGGGCGGATGCCCCGGCTCAAGATTACATATACACCGTATAGTTGTTCTGCTGCAGCAGGATCTTGGCCCGCTCCATGTCGTCCTCCTGGCGGAAGGACAGCCGCATGATCCCCGGGACATCCTCCCGGCTCTCGATAATCTGCAGGTTGCTCAGGTTGATGCCCTGGTCGCCCAGCTCCATGGCGATGCGCCCGATAATCCCCGGATGGTCGGGAACATCGATATGGAGATCGAACAGCGGCGTGATCATTCCCTTGCGCCGCTCGGGAAGCTGGCTGCGGAACTGGTTCGCCTCGTGGAAGGCCGACTCGATGCCCGCACCGTCCCCGCTCTCCAGCAGATGGATGAAGGTGGATACCTCATCGTTCCAGTCCTTCAGCAGCCGCAGCATTACCGAACGGTTGTTCAGCAGAATGTCGCGCCAGATAATCGGATCGCTGGAGGCAATGCGTGTAATATCGCGGAAACCGCCCGCAGCAAGTGTACTGTACAAGGAGTCCGATGTGTCATAGGCATGGATCTGGTTGACCAGGGCCACCGCAATAATATGCGGCAGGTGGCTGATCGCGCCAACAATCTCATCGTGGCGCTCCGGGTCCAGCCGGACAATCTGCGCCCGGGTCTGCAGCAGCAGCGTCTCCAGCGCCTGATACGCGGCCTCCGGAACCCCTGGCGGCGGCGTCAGCACGTAGTAGGCGTTCTCGAACAGCAGCGATGAGGCCGCCTCAACCCCCGAGCGCTCCGAGCCTGCCATAGGATGGCCGCCGATGAAGTGCACGCCGGGAAGATCGAGCGTAAGGGCGCAGGCGGCTATGCTGGCCTTCGTGCTGCCGACATCCGTGATGATGCAGCCGGGCTTCAGCGGCAGCCTGCTCAGCTGCTGAAGATACTCCTCCAGCCTTCCCACAGGTACACACAGGAAGATGAAATCCGCGTCCAGTGCGGCTTCCTCAAGCGACAGGGTAGCCTGGTCGACTACCCCTCTGTTCACATATTTAACGGCAGATTCCGGCCGGTGGGCGTGGCCGACAACGGTCACGCCCTCCTTGCCTTTGAAGCAAAGGGCCAGCGAGCCGCCGATCAGACCGACTCCGAATATGGCTATTTTTGTCGTCATGTTCTTAGAACTACCCGCCTTCTGTGATATCGTCTATTCAGCTTCTTATTTACAGTTAAGCGCGTATTTCCTGCTCGGCAATCACCTGCTCCAGGGCAGCAATGAAAGCTGTATTCTGCTCGGCAGAGCCAACGGTCACCCGTACATAGGTCGGATAGAGGTGGAATCCGGCTCTTACAATAATACCCTTGCGCAGCAGCTGCTCGAACACTTCAACAGCAGGCTTGCGCACATCCACCATGATGAAATTGCCGTTCGCCGGGAAGGATTCCAGCCCGAGGCGCTTGAATTCAGCCTGCAGCTGTACAATTCCCTCACTGTTAAGCTTACGGCACCGCTCCACATAATCCTGGTCCGAGAGAGCGGCGATCGCCCCGACCTGGGCCAGACGGGTCGTGTTGAACGGCTCGCGCACCTGGTTAATGAGGGAGATGACCTGCGGGCTGGCTACGCCATAACCGATGCGGAGGGCGGCCAGACCGTAGATTTTGGAGAAGGTCCGCAGAACTACAAGATTAGGATAAGTATCCAGCAGTTTAATGCCGTCCGTGTAGCTTAAGTCCGTTACATATTCATAATAAGCCTCATCCAGCACCACCATCACACCGGAAGGCACCGCGTTCAGGAATGTTACCAGAGCATCCTCCGGCACGATCGTTCCGGTCGGGTTGTTCGGATTGCAGATCCAGACGATCTTGGTCTTGTCTGTGATCTTGGCCAGCATCCCGTCCAGGTCATGTGTTCCGTTCTTCAGCGGCACTTCGATGGTTACCGCCCCTTCAATGTCCGCGTTGCTCTTATACACAGAGAAGGTCTGATCTGCCATAATTGTCTCGTCCCCGGGCAGGAAGAAGGCGCGGGCAATGAGGGCAATGATCTCGTCAGAGCCGCATCCGAAAATAATCTGTTCATTCCCTACCCCCAGATGCTTGGCCAGAGCAGCCGTCAGCTCAGAGGCAGAGCCGTCCGGGTACAGAAACAGGTTATCCAGCTCCGCGGTAATTGCAGCTCTTGCACTGGGTGCAGCCCCGTAAGGGTTCTCGTTGGAGGCCAGCTTAATCACTTCGCTTAAGCCGAGCTCCTTCTTGACTTCTTCAATCGGCTTCCCCGGCTTATACACCGGAAGGCCAACGATATTCGGTTTCGGGTTCATGGGTGATCCTCGCTCTCCATTCTTATATTTGCATAAAAGACCGTTATGGCCTTAATTGTGCCACAAATTCACGAATTTGCAACAGCCCTTCGCCTCTTGTCTTCGCCTCGGACAGCAGAGGGATAACCTCCTCCACCTTGCGGACAATTGCGCTTCCTACGACTACGCCGTCGCAGATCTCGGCAAACCGGGCAACCTGCTCCCCGGTCGAAATCCCGAAGCCTACAGCCACAGGCAGGTCCGTGGCCCGGCGCACAGAGGCAATGAACTCATCTATGCCGCTATGGAAGGAAGAGCGCTCTCCGGTGACGCCGAGGGAGGATACGCAGTAGACGAAGCCGCTGGCACCGGACACAATCCGGGCAATCCGTTCATTGGAGGTTGGTGCCACCAGCGGAATAAGATTCACACCGGCGGCGCGGCTGCGGGCCCGCATATCCTCTGATTCCTCTACCGGCAGATCCGGGATGATCAGCCCGCTGATCTCATGGGCGTTCAGCTCCGCAAAGAACGTGTCCAGCCCCATCTGCATCACCGGGTTGTAATAGGTGAACAGGATGAACGGCAGAGCGCTTCCGGCTTGCCGCGCCTTCAGCGCCGTCTCCATGCAGGTGCGCAGGTGGATGCTGCCGCGCAGCGCCCTTGCGGACGCCCGCTGGATGACAGGTCCGTCCGCCAGCGGATCAGAGTAGGGAACGCCAAGCTCCAGCATATCTGCGCCGGCCGCTTCCAGCTCGGCAATGATATCCAGCGTCGTATCCAGATCGGGATCGCCGACCGTAAGGAACGGGATCAGCGCCGTGCGTCCTTCCGCCTTCAGCCTGCCGAAGGCCAGGTCCATCCGGTTCGTCGTTTCGGTTGTCATTGCTGCCCCTCCCTTTCCGTATAAGCCATAATGGACTCAACGTCCTTATCGCCGCGCCCCGAGAGGCAGACGACTACGATATCATCCTTGGTCAGTGTCTTGCCGAGCTTCATCACGTGGGCAAGCGCATGGGCAGACTCCAGCGCGGGAATGATCCCCTCCGTCACGCAGAGCAGCTTCAGCGCCTCCAGCGCTTCCGCATCCGTAACCGGTACATACTTGGCCCGCTCAATGTCCTTGAGATAGGAGTGCTCCGGGCCGACACCCGGATAATCGAGTCCGGCCGAGATGGAGTGCGCCTCAATCACCTGGCCGTGCTCATCCTGCAGCAGATAGCTGAGCGAGCCCTGGAACACCCCGTGGGTTCCCTTGCTCATGGTTGCTGCATGGAACGGGGTGTCTACGCCCTTGCCGGCGGCTTCAACGCCGATCATCGCCACCTGCTCATCCTCCATGAACGGATAGAACATGCCGATGGCATTGCTGCCCCCGCCGACTGCGGCGACCAGCAGATCCGGCAGCCGTCCTTCCGCCTCCAGAATCTGGCGGCGGGTCTCATCCCCGATGATCCGCTGGAAGTTGCGGACCATCATCGGATACGGATGCGGGCCGACGGCTGAGCCGAGCACGTAGAATGTATCCTCTACATTGCTCACCCAGTAGCGGAGCGCCTCATTCCCGGCATCCTTCAGCGTTCTGGAGCCGGAGGTCACCGGAATGACCTCGGCGCCGAGCAGCTTCATGCGGAAGACGTTCAGCGCCTGGCGGCGGGTATCCTCCTCGCCCATGAACACCTTGCACTCCATGCCGAGCAAGGCCGCTACGGTAGCTGTAGCCACGCCGTGCTGTCCTGCGCCGGTCTCGGCGATGACCTTGGTTTTGCCCATCATTTTGGCCAGAATGCCTTGTCCGATCGCATTGTTGATCTTATGGGCTCCGGTATGGTTCAGATCCTCGCGCTTCAGATAGATCTTAGCCTCGCCGAGATGCTTGCTTAACCGTTCCGCATAATACAGCGGGGTCTCGCGTCCGGAATACTGCTTCAGCAGATAATCGACTTCCTCCTGGAAGGCCGGGTCTGCCGAGAATTTACGGTAGGCCTCCTCCAGCTCAATCAATGCGGTCATTAAGGTTTCAGGAACGAAGCGGCCGCCAAAAGAACCAAAACGGCCATTCTTGTCCGGTACTTGTATCATGATTGCTTCACCCTTTCTACGAACGCTGTCATTTTCATAATATCCTTGCTGCCGCCCGTCTCGACACCGCTGGAGACATCCACACCGTAAGGGGCGTAGCCTGCGACGAGCTCATTCACATTGTCCGGATGCAATCCTCCGGCTATAAATAAAGGCAGCGCATAGTCCGCCGCCGCTTGCTGGTATAAAGGAATCTGCTCCCAATCAAACGTACGGCCTGTGCCGCCGCTGCCCTGCGGATCATAAGTATCCAGCAGCAGCGCGTCAACCGTTCCGGCGTAGCTCTCCAGGAGAGCCTGAATGCTTCCTGCCCCATTCCCGCCGTGGCCGGCAACCGAAAGGGCCTTCCATACTTGTACCCGGGGAAAAGCCTGGCGTACCTCTGAGCAACGCTGCGGGCTCTCCTCCCCGTGAAGCTGCACCACCTTCAACGGCACCGTCTCAAGCACCGCTGCCAGTTCAGCCAGCTCCGGATTGACGAATACGCCCACCGCATCCGGCACTGCCCCGGACTCCCAGTCCTGCAGCTCGGCAGTCAGCCGCGCGGCCGTTTCAGCACTTACCCGGCGGCGGCTTGGGGCAAAGATCAGACCGATGTAATCCAGCGGTAAACTCTTCATAGATTTTAGCACTTCAACGTCCTGAAGTCCACAGATTTTTATGCGGGTATCAGCCATGCTAGGCACGTTCCTTCCCTGCGGGAAGCGGCCCGAGCAGCCCGGTGACCGCCTGCTCCACATCCGGCTGGCGCATCAGGTATTCCCCGACCAGCACACCGGTTGCCCGGGTCTCCCGCAGATAAGCGATATCCTCCGGACCGGCGATTCCGCTCTCACTGATGACCGGAATGCCCTCCGGCAGCAGCCCGGCAAGCTCCGCTGTCGCTGAGAGCGAGGTCTCGAAGGTCTTCAGGTTCCGGTTGTTGATGCCAAGCAGCACCCCGGGGTGCTTGGCCTTGCCGGTCGCCAGCACCATCTCCAGCTCGCTGCGGTCATGCACCTCAATCAGAATATCGAGCCCAAGCCCGGCAGCCGTGTCGGTAAATGAGCTTAGCTGTTCCGGGGTCAGAATGGCGGCAATCAGCAGAATCGCGTCCGCACCCAGCAGCCTGGCCTCATAGATCTGCTTCTCATCGATGATGAAGTCTTTGCGCAGCAGCGGAAGCTTCACTGCCTCTCTTACCTGCTGCAGATACTGCCCGCTGCCCTGGAAATACTCGCTGTCCGTCAGCACGGACAGGCAATCCGCCCCGCCCGCTTCATAGCCTCTGGCAATCGCCACCGGGTCGAAATCGGCGCGGATCAGCCCTTTGGACGGCGATGCCTTTTTCACCTCGGCAATCAGGCCCATCTCCCGGTTCCGCCGCTCTGTTAGTGCAGCACGGAAGCCTCTGGTGGCCGGCAGCCCGGCAATCGCCCGCTGCGCCTCCTCTATCGTCAATGTCTGGGCTAACGCTTCGACTTCCTTCTGTTTGGTCGCTACAATCCGGTCAAGATACATAATCAAGCTCCTTTGTCATCGCTTTAAGCTGTTCCAGCTTGTGAAGTGCGGCACCTGAATCCACGACCGCTCTTGCGCGGTCCACGCCTTCTCTCAGTGTGTCAGCCAGACCGGCTACATAGATACAAGCTCCGGCATTGGCTAATACAATATCCCGGTATGGATTCATCTGCCCTTCCAGTACGGAAGTGATGATCGCGGCATTCTCGGCGGCATCGCCGCCCATTACATCCTCCAGCGGATGCTGGCTGAGACCCAGCTCCTGCGGCGTAATCTCATAGGTAGTGACAACGCCCTGCTTCAATTCGGAGACCTGGGTCGGTGCCGAGATGCTGATCTCATCCAGTCCGTCCAGGCTGCTGACGATCATCGCCCGCTTGGAGCCGAGCTCGCCCAGCACTTTAGCCACCGTCTCCGTCTTGTTGCGGTCATAAATGCCCATTAGCTGGCGGTCTGCGCCTGCCGGATTGGTCAGCGGGCCCAGCATATTGAATACGGTCCGCACACCCAGCTCACGCCGGGGAGCAGCGGCATGCCGCATCGAAGGATGATAGATTTGCGCGAACAGGAAGCAGATGCCGATGCTGTCGAGACATTGCCGCGCCTGCTCCGCGTTCAGGTGAATATTGACGCCCAGCGCCTCCAGTACATCCGCGCTGCCCGCTCTGCCGGAAGCCGAGCGGTTGCCGTGCTTCGCTACCCGGACCGAAGCAGCGGAGGAGATGATCGCCGAAGCGGTGGAGATATTGAATTTGTGGATGCCGGAGCCGCCCGTGCCGCAGGTATCCAGCAGCTGGCTGCGCTCCGTCACGACGTGCGTACCAAAGCCGCGCATCGCTTCTGCGAAGCCGGTTATTTCTTCGACGGTCTCCCCTTTGATCCGCAGTGCGGCCAGCAGCGCACCGATCTGCGCGGGAGACGCCGCTCCCTCCATAATTGTGCCCATGATCTCGCGCGCCTGCGCGCGTGTAAGATCCTTACCCTCGATTAATCCGGCGATTCCTGTTTGTATTAACTGGCTTGCTTCCATAGTGGGTATCCTCCTAAAAGTTTTGTAGGCGGGGCTTCCTGAATCGGCTTCGTACAAAACTCGCTTCAGAAGCATCTGCTTAATAGTATGGAGCATTCTCTGCTCGGCTCATCTCAGCTTGCTGCCGGCTTACGGGGTGTATTCGTACATATAATCCTGGTTAATGACCTGCTTTTCTTTGACCTCGGCCGGGAACATCGCCTCCGCCATGCGGATCGCCTTCAGCATCCCCTTGGCCTTGTTCACCGTCTCCTCATATTCCTTCTCCGGCACGGAGTCCCAGACAATCCCCGCCCCGGCCTGCACATAAGCCCGGCCCTTGCGGAAGATAATCGTGCGGATCGTAATGCAGGAGTCCATGTTCCCGGAGAAGCCGAGATACCCGATCGCTCCGGCATACGCGCCGCGGGCCTCCCGCTCCAGCTCGGCGATAATCTCCATCGCCCGCAGCTTCGGTGCTCCCGAGACCGTCCCCGCCGGCAGGCAGGAGAGGAAAGCATTGAAGAAATCCTTATCCTCAGCCAGCGTTCCGGTAACATTCGAGACCAGGTGCATCACATGTGAATATTTCTCAATCTCCATGAAGGAATTGCATTTCACCGTACCGAACTTCGACACCCGGCCCAGATCGTTGCGGCCCAGATCGACGAGCATCAGATGCTCAGCGCGTTCCTTCTCATCCTCCATCAGCTCGGCGGCGAGCTGATGATCCTCGGCCGGGGTCGCGCCGCGCGGCCGGGTTCCGGCAATCGGCCGGGTCTCGACCCGCCCGCCGTCCACCTTGACCAGCGCTTCCGGGGACGTTCCGACAATGATCTCCTCATCCATTTTGAGATAATACATATAAGGTGAAGGATTCAGGGTGCGGAGCATCCGGTACACATGCAGCGGGGAGACCTCTGTCTCAATGTGCATCCGCTGCGACAGCACCACCTGGAAAATGTCGCCGGCCCGGATATATTCCTTCGCCTGCTCCACATTGCTCATATACTGCTCCTTGGTAACGTTGGAATGAATCTCGCCCAGCTCAATATCCTGCGGAATGCTGCGGCGGTTCACATTCTCCTTCGGCCCTTCCTTCTGCAGCTCCTCTGCCATATTCTCCAGACGCCGGCTCAGTTCTTCATAGGCTGCGCGGATATCCGAATCGGTATCGCCGTCCTTGATATGCAGATTGCCTACCAGCAGAATCTGCTGCTTCACATGATCGAACACGATAATCCGGTCACAGAACATGAAGCGGATATCATCCATATTCAGATCATCCAGCGCATGGGCGGGCAGCTTCTCATAATACTGCAGCAGATCGTATCCGAAGAATCCGATGGCTCCGCCCGTGAATGGCGGCATCCCGTCCAGCTTCGGACTGCGGTAGGAGCGGAGCAGCGCTTTGAGCTCCTCTACAGGCTTGCCCTTAAGCTCTCTTTTCTCGCCGCCGGTCTCAACGTGGATCAGCCCTTTTTTGCCGGAGATCATCAGGAACGGATCACTGCCGATGAAGGAGTAACGCGCCCACTGAACGCCGCCTTCTACACTCTCCAGCAGAAATGCGCGATCCTGCCCGGCAAACCGCTGGAACAGGCGGATCGGTGTCTCCATATCGGCCAGCAGTCTTGTAACGACAGGGATCAGATTGTATTCGCGCGACAGCGACACCACTTCTTCAATGCTCGGATTCGTCACTCGGGTAACCTCCTAGGGTCATATAGGTAATGTCCGAAATACAGAAAAACCTCTACCGAAGTAGAGGTCTGTTGGTTAGTAGTATAAGAAATTCAAGCACGGACACGCATACACCAAATAGAATACAGCACATTCCTGAAACAGGTACACATACGTATAGCACATGTGCAACTCATGCACCGTCACTATACAGGTCCCCTGCAAGAATCCTGCTCATCTCTGGTCTGCTGTTCAATCGTCCTGCACTCTGCTCAACTATACTCCACTCAACTCATCTAAACTCTGCTTCACTCGGCTAACTTCACTATACATGATGACGGTAGTCATTGACAACCCCGCATTCGTAATTTATTACTTGCTCTGTGAGAGATCCGGACGAAGCCGCTGAGCCTCATTCAGATAGACATGGCGGATATCGCGCTGGGATTTGTCTGTGTTCACCTGCACCATCAGGCGGATACAGTTCGGCAGGCTGCCCTTCACTGGAATCTCGACGGAGCACATCAGCGGAACCATCTCCCAGCCTTCGATCTCCCGGATCGCCCGCGCCGGAAAGGTTGCATCCAGGTCGGCGGTCATTGTAATCCATACACTGCAAATATCCTCGGCAATCACATCGTTGCGCTCCACGATCTCTCTGAGCAGCACAACCGTCTCACGTAAAATTTCGGTCTCATCATTCCGGGTTACAGTTGTCGCCCCGCGTATGCCCCGGTTCACCATGGGCTCCCCTCCTTCTTAAGCTGGGCTATAACCTCACGCACATCGCCCTGCTGCACATCCTTAATAATGCTGACCACACCAATCGCTTCCGGCACGATAAAAGTCAACTGCCCTTCCTTGAACTTCTTGTCATGCATCATCGCTTCCATCAGTTCTTCCTCGCTTACGTCCACAGGAAGTCTGGTCGGCAGAGACAGGGCTGAGAGCATCGACACCGTGTCCTCATAGATCGCTCTGTCCCGGCCCAGCTTCGCAGCCAGCAGCGCCGATCCGGCCATACCGATAGCAATAGCCTCTCCGTGGAGGAAGGTTCCGTAGCCGCCGACGGCTTCGATAGCATGACCAATTGTATGTCCAAGATTCAGAATTGCACGCTGCCCCTGCTCCCGCTCATCATTCCCGACCACATCCGCCTTAATGGCACATCCGCGCTCCAGTGCATATCCGAGCGCTTCAGGCTGGAGGGACAGCAATTCGTCCGCATGCTCCCGGCACCAGTAGGCGAACTCACGGTCGAGAATCAGACCATGCTTCACTACTTCAGCCAGGCCTGATGAGACTTGCCGGGGCGGAAGTGTCGCCAGCGTATCCAGATCATACAGCACCATAGACGGCTGATAAAAGGCGCCCAGCATATTCTTGGCCAGCGGGTGGTTGACGGCCACCTTGCCGCCGACACTGCTGTCATGGGCAAGAATGGTCGTCGGAAGCTGCATGAACCCGATTCCCCGCATGTAAGACGCGGCGACGAATCCGGCCAGATCGCCTACGACTCCCCCGCCGAGCGCCAGCACCGCCGAGCTGCGGTCCAGCCCGGCCTGAATAGCTGTCGTAATGACTTCCTCATAGACGGCCAGCGATTTGGAGGCTTCCCCGGCCGGAAGGATGTGGCTGACCACCGTATATCCGCTGCTGCGCAAGGATGCCTCCACCTTGGCCAGATACCGGGGAGCGACTTCACTGTCGCTGACCACGAGCAGCGGGCTGTGCTTCGCGAATCCGGCTTCCCCGCAATACTCTCCGGTATGCTCCAGCAGGCCGCTGCCGATATGAATCGGGTAGGAGCGTTCGCCTAAATCTACCGTAATGCTGCGCATCTTAATAGCTCTCCAGCTGTGTCAGGTAATGATTGTAGTTGGCGCGGATCTCTTCCATGGAATCGCCGCCGAACTTGTCCAGGAACGCCTTGGCAATCTCCCAGGCCACGACACTCTCCAGCACGACGCAGGCAGCCGGAACGGCACAGGCATCCGAACGTTCCACCTGGGCTGTGAACGGCTCCTTCGTATCGATATCCACGCTCTGCAGCGGCTTATACAGGGTAGGAATCGGCTTCATCACGCCGCGGACGACCACCGGCATTCCGTTGGTCATACCGCCCTCGAAGCCGCCGAGCCGGTTGCTTGCCCGGTAGTAGCCTCTGGAGGCTTCATACATGATCTCGTCATGAACCTGGGAGCCGCGCAGCTTGCCCGCCTCGAAGCCGATGCCTATCTCCACGCCCTTGAAGGCATTGATCGAGACAACTGCTCCGGCAATGGCCGAATCCAGCTTGCGGTCCGACTGCACATGGCTGCCAAGGCCGACCGGCAGACCTTCGACGATACATTCCACAATCCCGCCGACAGAGTCGCCTTCCTCCTTGATCTTGTCTATGTAGGCCTCCATCTTCTTCTCGGTTTCCTTATCGACCACCCGCACAGAGGATTCCTCGGTCTGCGCAATCAGCTCATCCACGGAGAGCTGGTTCGCCGGCGCTTCGATTTCACCGATGCGGATTACCTGTCCGGCAATCTTCACACCGAAGGCTGCAAGGAACTGGCGGGCTACTGCGCCGACAGCTACTCTGGCCGCCGTCTCCCGGGCGCTGGAGCGCTCCAGAACGTTGCGCAGATCCGTCAGATTATACTTGAGGCCGCCGTTCAGGTCAGCATGTCCCGGACGCGGACGGTTCACCCGGCGTTTCTCTTCATCGCTGCCCGGAACGGGCTCAATATTCATGATATTTCTCCAGTGGGTCCAGTCCTTGTTCTCCACGACAAGCGCAACCGGGGCCCCGGTGGTATACCCGTGGCGCACACCGCCTACAATCTGGGCAGTATCCTTCTCAATCTGCATCCGCCGTCCGCGGCCGTAGCCCTTCTGTCTGCGGTGCAGCTGGAAATTAAGCGCTTCGAAATCAATCGTCAAATTACTGGGCAACCCTTCAATAATGGCAGTAAGCTGGGGGCCGTGCGTTTCCCCCGCTGTCAAATAGCGTAAACTCATGCTGCGTTCCCCCTTCACACTTTTGGACTGTAAACCGCTAAAATCTTAAATGTCTTTGCTTATTATAGTATAGGCTCCCGGCTTTGACAAGAAAGCAGTAACGCTTCCGGCCTGCCCCTATTATAAGAACAGCGCCGCTTCTGCTCAATCGAGCAGACAACGGCGCTGCCTGTGCGTCTCCGTTCAGGAGCCTGTCTCCAGGCTGTCATTCTCCGGTGCAGGACGGCGGACGGATCTGCCCTCTTCCAAGGCAAGCAGACTCTGCAGCTGCCGCTCCTCCATTCCGAGAATCTGCCCGCATTCGCGGACCGTAAGGAAACCTCGTTGGTATGCGGTGATGACCTTGCTTTTGTCCATCTGGGTTAACGACCTTTCACTTGGCGTAAGGTTCCTGCTAATTCCCAGTATCACTTATAATTAACCAAATTATACCTCCGCAACCTTAAGGCATAGTCAGACAGAGCGCTTTACTTCTTGCGGTAGAAGAAGGTCTCCGTAGACTCGAAGCCGTATTGCGCAGGCGTGAAAATCTGTTCGGTGCTGCCCACAAACAGATAGCCGCCGGGTCTGAGACTGGACGAGAATTTGTGGTACAGCTTATTCTTCGCTTCCTCTGTGAAATAGATCATGACGTTGCGGCAGATAATCAGGTCAAAGCCTTCATCGAATTTGTCCAGCAGCAGATTCTGCTTGCGGAAGTCAATATTCTTCTTCAGTCCGTCACTGACCTTGAACACCGGACCATCCGGTGTGAAATAACGCTCAGCCACATCCTTCGGCACATCCTTCAGGGAGCGTTCCAGATACAGTCCCTGCTTGGCCTTGGCCAAGGCGCCGTCGTCAATATCGGTTGCCAGAATGCCGGTCTGGCTGAGAATATTTTTATCCGAGAGAATCATTGCCAGCGTATACGGCTCTTCTCCGGTCGAGCAGGCAGCGCTCCACAGCTTCAACCGGCGGCCCGAACGCTGCAGCTCCGGCAGAATAACATCCCTGAGCACCTCCCAGCGGTTCGGATTGCGCCAGAATTCAGAGACGTTAATCGTCATGCGGTCGAGAAATTCATAGAAGAGAGCCTTGTCCTTCATCATTGCTGCAAAAAATTCATTAAACGTATGAAATCCGTTCTTCATGCGCAGGGTGGTCAGGCGGCGCTTCATCTGGGCTTCCTTGTACTGGGCCAGATCAATTCCGGTGCTCTGCTTGACATTATGAATAAACCCGGCGTAGTCCGGGTCCGGGGCTACCGGGGATGCTTCACGTTCAGCCATAATCGTTCTCCTGTCTCCCGCCGGATGTTACATCCAGGCTGCAATGTCTTTGTTATACTGCGCCAGCTCATCCGGAGCGAAGAAATTGGCGATTTCACGTGCTGCGCTTTCCGGCGAATCCGATCCGTGGATCAGATTAAGCGGAGTATGGCTCGCGTAATCCCCGCGGATCGTGCCGGGCAGAGCTTCCCCGACCTTGGTCTTGCCGATCAGCAGACGCGACAAGGCAATGACATCATCACCTTCCCACACCATAGCGAACACTGGACCGGAGGTAATGAAGCCCACCAGCTCCGGGAAGAAATCCTTGCCCTCATGCTCGGCATAATGCTTCTTGGCCTGCGCTTCGGTTACGGTAATCAGCTTAGCCGCCACCAGCTTGAAGCCCTTATCCTCCAGGCGGGCGACAATCCGCCCGATTAATCCGCGTTGTACCCCATCCGGCTTGATCATCAGATATGTCTGTTCCATAACGTCACTCTCCATTTTCGCTTAATCTTCATGACTCTGCTGAGTGTATGGTCTGATATTATCAGAAACCCCGGCATCTGTGAACGTTAATTTATGAGGCCATCTCTAACCCTAGTAAGCGCGTCCGGTTACAAAAAAAGCGATGTCGCGCAAATTGCGCTTGGTCCGGTTGCCCGGCAGCTGATCCAGCGCCTCCAGCGCTTTGGCAATATACCTGGAAGCCAGCTCCTCCGCGCGGGATATTCCGTCTCCCGAGAGGATCATGTCGATCGCCCGGCCCACTCCCCTGCTGCCTTCGCGAATCCGGTCCAGTTCCTCCAGCAGTCCGGCGCGGAGCCGCTCATCCTGCAGGCTGTAGATGACCGGAAGGGTGATATTCCCCTGCCGCATGTCACTTCCCGGCGGCTTGCCGATTTGCTTCTCTGTTCCGGAGAGATCGAGCAGATCATCACGGATCTGGAACGCCATGCCCACGTTGTATCCGTAATTATAGAGCAGCCGTGCGGTCTCCTGCCCCGCATCTGCCGCCAGGGCGCCAAGCTGGCAGCTGACGGCAATCAGCAGTGCGGTCTTGCGGCGGATTCTCCGCAGATAGTGGCGCACGCTCTGCCCGCTGTTGAAGAAATCGCGGATCTGCTCCATCTCTCCGATGGACATCTCTACCATAGCTTTGGAAAGGATCTGATGAATCTGGGGATTCTTCAGCCCCGAGGTCATCACCAAAGCCTTGGCATAGATATAATCACCCGTATACATGGCGATCTTGTCGCCCCATTTCGCCTTGACGGTAGGCTCGCCGCGCCGCAGCTCTGCATCGTCAATGACATCATCATGAACCAGCGAGGCGCTGTGGATCAGCTCCAGCGGAATGGCAACACGCTTCAGCTTGTCGAGGTCGTACTCACCGAACTTGCCGCCCATCAGCACAAAAACCGGACGCAGGCGCTTCCCTCCCGCCTTGAGCAGATGCAGCGAGGTCTCGGTCAGCAGCTCATCGTCCCCCTGGACACTGCGGTAGAGCTCTTTCTCAATCTGATCCATATCTTTGTTCAGCAAGCCGAAAATTTGCATTCGCTTCATTCTTTCACCCGTGTCAGCAGATTGTGGTTCCACAGCTCCATCTTCACTTCCTGCGGCAGCAGGCCCATGTCATTGGCATAGCGGAAATAGAGATTCAGACCTTCCTGCTGCCTTTCCCCAAAGTCATAACATAAATTGCTGAAGTACTCTTTCCAGTAAGAGGCCGTACCTCCGATCAGGCGGCAAGCTTCATGAATGACAGGACTCATGTCCTTCAGTGTGCGCAGCTTGCTGTTCCCGAAGGCTTCCGAGATCTCGGCGATGGCTCCGGGTCTGCGTTCCGCCGCTGTACGGTTGACCGCCCATACAGCGAAGGTCATACTCAGTCCGGTCCATTCCTTCCACAGTCCGCCAAGATCGGTTACATAGTATCCGTGATCCTGCCAGGAGGCGCGGATGGCATGATCGCCGATCAGCAGACAGGCCTCGGCCCGGCTCATCATTGCCTCCAGATCAGGCTCGGCGCTGATATACTCGGGAGATGCGCCCAGCGCCTTATGCATCAGGATCTTCAGCAGATTGACCGAGGTCGCCGAAGTGTTGGTTACTGCGATTCTTCCACTGCCTATCTGCTCTGCCGGTCTTCTGGAGAAGAGCAGAATGGAACGGACCGGTCCGTCAGCACTGACGGAGAGGCCCGGCAGGAGCAGCAGCCGGTCGCTGGCGGCAGCATAAGCGAAGGAGGATAACGCGCCTGCATGGATATCCCCCGCCGCCATCCCCTGATTCAGCACAGCCGGGACGGCACTCACCATCTCTGCCGGGAAGCTGAGCGCAGAGGGATCAAAGTAATGATAGACCGGCCACGAATTGGTATAGCTGATTTTGCCGATGATGGTGTGCTCAGTGCGGGTCATCCTTCATTCCCCCCATCTGCGAAATAACGTATGTTCAATCTGGAAGCTGTCGAGCACCTTGCCCACCATAAAGTTAATCAGATCGTCCATTGTTGACGGACCGTAATAGAATGCCGGCATCGCCGGAATCAGCTTCACGCCCAGCCTGGACAGCTTCAGCATATTCTCCAGGTGAATGGCGTGCAGCGGCGTCTCCCGGGGAACAAGGACCAGCGGCCGCCCTTCCTTCAGCATTACATCCGCCGCCCGGGTCATCAGGTTGTCGGAGCTGCCCTGCGCTACAGCAGACAGTGTTCCCATCGAGCATGGCATAATAATCATGCCCTCGGTCCGGAAGGAGCCGCTGGCAATCGAAGCGCCGATATCCTGCACCGGGTGATACAGAAGAGAACCGGGACAGCCGCCGAACAGTTGGTTCAGCAGCCCTTCCCGGTCGGAGACGGCATAGCCCAGTTCTTCCTTGAAGACACGCCAGCCTGCATTGCTGACAACCAGATGCACCGTGTAGCCGAGCGAGAGAAGAGTTTCGGTCAGCCGGATGCCGTAGACTCCGCCGCTTGCGCCGGTGATGCCGACCACGAAGTTCTTAGGCTTAAGTTCGCTCATTTGTAGAACTGCACCACCAGGTCAATCAGAGTAAAGGAGAAGACAACAATGCTCAGCACCCCGTTCATGGTGAAGAAGGCGGTCTGCAGCTTGCTGAGATCTCCGGGGGACACAATATAATGCTCATAGAACAAAATGATATAGGCAATCAGCATACCGGCCACATACCACCAGCTCAAATCCGTCATAAAGAGCAGCGATATGAATCCGAGGCCCGTTAGCAAATGGAATACCTTAGCGATTCTAAGAGCGCCGGCGACTCCGAAGCGCACCGGGATCGAATACAGCCCTTCCTTGCGGTCGAAATCCACATCCTGGCAGGAATAAATAATATCAAAGCCTGCGGTCCAGAACACAATCGTGAAATAAAAGACCATCGCGGTCCAGTCCACCGTACCGGTTACGGCTACCCAACCGCCAAGCGGAGCCAGGGCAATCGTAAGACCCAGAATCAGATGGCAGGCCCAGGTGAAGCGTTTGGTGAAAGAATAAAACACCAGCAGGAACACGGCGATCGGCAGCAGCTTCGTAGACAGCGGATTAAGGTTAAAGGAGGCCCAGAACAGCAGGAAGAAGGAGAACGCGATAAACAGCAACACCTCGCCAACCTTCAGCAGCCCTGCGGGAATCGCCCGGCCGGCCGTTCTCGGGTTCTTCGCATCACTGATACGGTCAATCAGCCGGTTCAGCCCCATTGCCGCGCTGCGGGCGCCGAACATCGCCACCACCACCCAGCCGATCTGGCTCCAGGAGGGCAGCTCGCCGAACATGACTACGGAGCCGAGCAGAGCTCCCATGAAGGCAAAGGGTAAAGCAAAAACCGTATGCTCAAATTTAATCATTTGTAGAAAGATGCCGATTTTCTTAAACATTACAGTTCTCCTTGAGCCCAAGATGTAACGCTGCGATGCCACCGGTCAAGGGGAACGATTCCACTTTGACTAGTCCGGTATTCCGGAAGATCTCTTCAAGCTGAAGCCGGTCAGGGAACAGTGCAAGTGATTCTGGAAGCCACTTATATTGCTCATACCGCTTGGCGAACAGCTTGCCGAGCAGCGGAAGCACACGCTGGAAATAGAAATAATAAATACCTTTGAACGGCTGCTTCATCGGCTTGGATAACTCCAGGCAGACTACCATGCCGCCCGGCTTCACCACCCGCTTCATTTCATTCAGCACCTGCACAGGATCGGGCACATTGCGCAGCCCGAAGCCGATGGTGGCATAATCGAAGGAATTGTCGCCGAACGGCAGCTCCATCGCATTGCCCTGAACCAGGGAGATGCGGTCCTGAAGCCCCCGCGCCTCCACCTTGCGCCGTCCGACCTCCAGCATTCCGGCGCTGAAATCCAGCCCCGTCACACTGCCGGTCCCGCTGGCCTCCGCCAGGGCGATGCTCCAGTCGCAGGTGCCGCAGCACAAGTCGACGGCCGAATCGCCGGGCTTCATACCCATCTTGCGCATCGTGAACCTGCGCCAGGCTTTATGGCGGCGGAAGCTCAGAATGTCGTTCATCAGATCATACTTGCCGGCGATACTCTCGAATACGGAATGGACGAATTGCTCTTTCGGTTTGATGCCCTCCGCCGTCACTGAAGTTTTATCTGTTGTCATTCTCTAACCCTCCACGGCAGCTTGTCTCGAAATTTTCATACGCATGAGCAGGCGGTCCAGTGCAGCCCGAAGCTCACCGGCCAGCTCCTCGTCCCTGATGTCCTGCAGCAGCCCCCGGATGGATTCAAGCGAGGTATGCAGCTTGTCCGTCAGCAGGGAATCGCATTTGCACCTGAGCTTCAGCTTCTTCCAGTCCTTAAGCTCCAGCGTCTGTCCCTGAAGCTGCTGGCGTTCCTCCTCGGTTGCCGATTCGAGCACCTTCCAGTAAGCATAGCCCTCCAGGGCATTCGCCGGTGTTTCCCCCCTGCGCAATTCCTGCGCCGCAGTCTCGCACAGGCTGAATTCAGCGAGCAGCTTCAGCCAGCTCTCTCTTAAGGATTCCTCAATCAGCGGCGTAAATGAAAGAAACAGCCGCATATTGAGCTGTACCGTGTGCTTCAAATATTGGTCGGCCGGGATAAGCGCGCCGCTGAACCTGCTGTAGAGCTTGGCTTTCATCACGTTATAGTCAGCGATTGCCTCGCTGAGCGTGCCCACCATCTCCACCTGGCCTTGCTTGGCGAGCAGATGATAGAACCAGCTGCTGAAATAATCACCGGCCAGCACCTTCAATTGGCGGGAACGCATGATGTCGCCTCCGGGCTCATCCTGATAACGGTCGATGCCCTCATGGGTATCCAGCCCGAGCTGGACCAGGCCGGTCACCAGCGTGAACAGCTCGCTCTGCTGAAATCCGGTTCCCCGGCTTCTGCCCAGAAAAATATATAACAAATGACCCCGCCCGTCTGAGAACGGCGGCAGTTCCGTATGCCGCTGAATCATATCATAGTCGGTGTAGGGTTTTGCCAGTTGCGGTATGCGGTACGGTTTCATTTCAGCCTCCGAAGCCATTGACGTTTGACTAGTACTTTGTTCACAATCTTGTCTATTATATCACATGTTTTTTGGTCACGCACGAGTGGGGGCCCGCAGTTTCTTGAACACTGCTTACGGATGTATGAACTGCTTTTTCCACAGCTCGCTTTCACTGATCCGCAGGCCGGTCTTCAGGGCTTCCGGAAGCGGTGTATTGCCTGCATGCTCCAGCGCTTGCTGCAGCAGGGGGCTCCATTCGCTCCGGCGGATATCTCCGGCCAGCAGCAGACGGCGGGTATCCAGCCATTGATCCTCTGCCACCACACGCAGCAGCAGCTGGTCCACGTTATCCGTCTCCTGAATGGCAAAAGCGACCGCCAGCGCCATATTGCGGTATAGCTCCTTAGGCTCATGATGATCGCTGTTCACCTTGAGATCCAGTGAGAGCACCCCATTCTCCCAGCCCGCCTTGTCAATGGCAAGACTGAACGGAACGGAGCTGAGCGCATCTACCAGATTATCATCCTCCAGCATCCGGCTGCCCGGCCCGGTAATCATTACATCGCCATAGACACCCTTGGCCGCCGGCCCGAGGCCGGCCAGCTGCGGGAGCACCAGGGTGGTTGCCGCACTCAGCAGCAGCACCGCTCCGATCAGCCAGCTCCGGTTCATGATAAGCCCCCTTACTCATAATTTCCGCTGCTTTACAGGATTATACGGCTTCTAGCGGAAGGCCGGCAGCGGCTCAATCTATATAGGTATATTTTGAAAAAAAGCAGGCTATGCCTGCTCTTCTCAGCTTTCACTCTCCAGTTGTCCGTGTTTGCTCCAGATTTCAGCCTTGCCGCGGATTTTCATGGCTGAGGTATGATCGGTGAATTGGGCAATGAGCACCTCGCCTTTGTCCAGCTTCTCCGTATGGTGAAAACGTGTATCCATTCCACGGGTCAGCCCGATGACCTGAACACCGTTCTCCTTGGCCTTAACTACGATATAGTCGCTGCCGGACGGCGCAGGATTCACTTCATTCTTCTTCTCCGTCATCGTAATCCTCCTCAACGTTAGGAACGTGTTAAACACAAATGCCGCCTTGAAGGGCGGCATCGTTGTTATTCATAGACAATGGGCAGATATGTAGAAATCTTTATTTGATTCCGTCTTTCAGCGCTTTACCGGGTTTGAATGCCGGCACTTTGCTTGAAGGAATTTCGATTTCTTCACCAGTCTGCGGGTTGCGGCCTTTGCGTGCGGAGCGTTCGCGCACTTCAAAGTTTCCGAATCCAACCAGCTGAACTTTATCTCCGCTTTGCAGGGCATTTGTGATTGCTTCAAAAACGGCATCTACCGCTTTGGTTGCATCCTTCTTGGGAAGTTCAGTTGCTTCGGTCACTACATTGATCAAATCAGATTTATTCATGTCTTTTCACCTCCCTGATTAAAGTTCCGGTATCATACACTGTTTCCGTTTCAACGCAAAATATACGTGATAATCCCGTTTATTACTAGATACTGGCGCCTCTCTTCTAGAAGCGCAACAAACTTATAGTAATACAGCCCATCCATAATTTCAAGGCGTTACTCAAAAAAGGAGCAGAAAGTAGCAGGTTTCTATTCTTTTGGGTTCGTTCACGCAGTCTATTACTACCAATTATTCCGTAAAAGCGGAGCCCTTCCTGAGAGATTCCAGCGTTTTCGGGCAGATGCCCTGCGGCTGCGGACGCCAAAAGAGCGGGATAGCTCCCGCTCTTAACTGGTAATGCCTATTTTCTTTAGAGGATAATGGCAATGAGGCCGCCCGAGCCTTCGTTGATAATCCGGCCCAGCGTTTCCTGCAGCTTGTAGCGGGCATTGTCCGGCATCATTGCAATCTTGCCCTGGATGCCCTCGCGGACGATGGAGTGGAGCGAACGGCCGAAGATGTCGGACTCCCATATTTTGATCGGGTCGTTCTCGAAGTCCTGCATCAGGTAGCGCACCAGCTCCTCGCTCTGCTTCTCCGTGCCGATGATCGGCGAGAATTCAGACTCGACATCCACACGGATCATGTGAATGGAAGGGGCGGTAGCCTTCAGCCGGACGCCGAACCGCGAGCCCTGGCGGATCAGCTCAGGCTCATCGAGCGCCATCTCTGCCAGTGATGGTGCGGCGATACCGTATCCGGTCGTTTTGACCATTTCCAGCGCTTCCGAGAAGCGGTCATACTCCCGCTTGGCATGGGAGAAGTCCTGCATCAGCTGGAGCAAGTGATCCTTGCCGCGGATCTCAACCCCGACAACCTCCATTAGCACCTGGTCATACAGCTCTTCCGGGGCATAAAGGTCAATCTCGGCTACGCCCTGCCCCATATTCATTCCGCTGAGGCCGGCCCTGTCGATGAAATCATACTCCGTGAACTGGGAGACCAGCCGGTCCACGTCACGCAGACGGCGGATATCCTTCACGGTATCGCGGACGGAATTCTCATAGCTGCTGCGCAGCCAGTGGTTCTCGCCCAGCACCATCACCCAGCTCGGCAGGTTCACATTGACTTCATGCACCGGGAATTCGTACAGCACTTCGCGCAGTACACCGGTTACATCGTCCTCTGTCATATTTGCAGCGCTGAGGGTCATGACCGGAATATCATATTTGACGGCCAGCTCGCTGCGGAGCTGCTGGGCTTCCTCGCTGCGTGGCCGGGTGGAGTTAATGACGAGCACGAACGGCTTGCCAACCTCCTTCAGCTCGGCGATCACACGTTCCTCGGACTCCACATAAGAGGCCCGGGGGATCTCGGCGATGGTTCCGTCCGTCGTCACGACCACACCCAGCGTGGAATGCTCCTGAATGACCTTGCGTGTGCCGATTTCAGCCGCTTCCTGGAAGGGAATCGGCTCCTCGAACCACGGAGTCGAGATCATGCGCGGCCCGTTCTCATCCTCATATCCTTTTGCCCCTTCAACCGCATACCCCACACAATCCACCAGCCGGACGTTAACCTCAAGCCCTTCGGTAACCTTAATCTGCACCGCATTGTTCGGCACGAATTTAGGCTCTGTGGTCATGATCGTTTTGCCGGCCGCACTCTGCGGCAGCTCATCGACCGCTCTTACCCGGTCTGCCTCACTGGTGATGTTCGGCAGAACGATCGTTTCCATGAAGCGTTTGATGAATGTCGATTTCCCCGTGCGAACCGCGCCGACGACGCCGAGATAAATGTCTCCGCCGGTACGCTCGGCAATGTCCTTGAAAATATCCACTTTTTCCAAAAGAGATCCCCTCCTCATAGTACTCCGAAGAAAAAATGCCTGAAGAGCATCGACTTCGCGTTCCGCCGGCAAACTGACCCTTGCAGGACAACCACCGGACTAGCTTTGCCCGCCCGAAGCCTAGCTGATGCCTGAGCGGGAAGCAGATGCCCCGCGCTAAACTCCGAATGCTCGGACATGCATTTGGACTAGTATCATCATATGTATCCATAGCGGATTTATGACCAGCGTCCGAGCATTTTCCCTCCGAAATTTCATATGCCCGCTCGCCCGGAAGTCTTCTCATCAAGTCTATGAAGAGGGTTCAATTCGTAGAACTGCTAATTATTGGGGGTTCCAGCCATTTCCCGCCCGCACCAAACAGCACCGGAAAGGCATTCCGGTGCTATACATCACTTCGTTATTGCTTGGGGGCCTGCGGAACCGGACGGCCATCCTCCCACTCATAAGGGAGCGACTTGACCGGCACATAATAGGAGGCCTCCTCAAGCTCCTGGCGCAGGTCCCGGCCTGCTTCAGGCTCATGGCCGTTCTTGCCGAGCGCTGAGGCGATATCGGCGCTGTAATCGGCATAGACTGTGCCTTCCTTGTCCATCAGGAACTCCAGCGGCTGGCCGGAGTAGACGCTGCTCAGCTTCAGCGCCTCTGTTCCCGCCCGCTTGGCATCGACCGCAAACAAGCCGGGGTACAGCTCCTCTCCCGCAGGCAGCTTACCGCCGTGCGCAGACTTGTAGAGGTTCACCTTACGCTGGACATCATTAACTTTCTGGACCGTGACCAGGTCCATTAATTTGACCTTGGGATCATTCTCCTCGTCCTGGATCAGAAAATACACGCTGCCGCCCTTCTCGAATGCGGCTGACGGAATCTCGTCCAGATAGCCCTCCAGGTTCAGCTTATGCAGGTCAACTACGAACTTCTCATATTTAGGCACGGCCTCATCAGCGGTCAGCATCGGCAGCAGGCCGGTCTCTGCCTGATAGTCGTCCACAGCCGCCTGCACCCGCTTCACACTCTCACGGTATCCGCTGCCTTGCTGCTGCTGCTGATCACCGGGATACATGCAGCCGCCAAGGGATAAGATCCACAGGGCAAGCAGCGGCAGCACCGCTGTCCTTCGCCGCCGGAGACGGTGCTTCAACTGATGCTGATGCATGAATTTCATTCCCAAGCTCCTCTCTGATTCCACTCTCTGCGGATCTGCTCTAACCAGGCAGTCACCACAGCTCGTCCGCTTCCCCGCGCCGGGCTGCCTCCAGTCTGCGGCGTACAGCCGCCTTCAGCGGGTCCTCGGGAATATGTACACAGACATCCCCCTGTACGGTTGCCTGGCAAGCCAGCCGCACTCCCTTCTCCAGCAGGCTGCCCAGCTTGCGTCTCTCCGCATCCCCGGGAGGCCGCAGCGCCGCCGCTTCCCCGCCTTCTACGGACACCTTGCACATCAGGCAGCCCGCTTTGCCGCCGCAGCGGGTGGGCAAGACGATTCCGGCCCGGCGCACCGCTTCCAGCAGCGAGACACCGGTCTTAACAGAGATGCTCCGGTTGTCCGGCAGGAAAGTAACCGTTGCTCCGGAATTGTTCATATGACCCCCTCCCTTCTCTCATTCAATTCACGGCAGTATTTATATTTTGTAAAGATGAGGATAACCTCAGAAGCTGCTCCAGTCTGGGAAGCAAGCTGCCCTCCAGCCGATTCTCATCGATGAGCTGATACAATAGCGGCAGATGAACGGCCAGATTCTCACGAATCATTCCGACGATCGCCTGGCAACGGTCCTCCCTGCCGCGCAGCAGATTGAAGACCAGCTCGTGGGCCAGCGGCATCAGCGGCACCCGTCCAATCCCTTCATAATAGTACACAGGAGCATGAGCCTGCAGCATACCGACATCCACGGCATATTGTGCTGAGCTGCTCCCGATCCGGAAGCCGCCTACCAGCTCCACCTTCACTTCTCCCAGATAATACAGCCCGCGCTGGGAATAGCAGCCCCCGCTGAAGTCTTCCTCCGGCCGGCTTACCGTGTACCTCTGAAGCGCCTGGTGAAGCAGCGGGGTATCCTCCAGATCACAATAGAGATCGATATCGCGCGGAGGTGCCGACAGCTGAACCCCGTGCAGCAGCAGGCCGCAGCTGCCTCCGAGCAGCCATACCGGCGGCTTGCTTGTCCCGCAGAAGTCTAATTCGTCCACAATGCGGGAGAGCGCCGTCTCCACTGCAAAGGGAATCCCTGAACCCGTCATAGAACTACACACGCCCCATTCCTGTAAAATCATCAAAGCGATTCTCTCAGAAATCAGAAATATGTCTGTCTTAACGTGTTGTAACTGCTTACATAATTGAAGCGGCCCCGCCCAGAATTCCAATCAGCAGAAATATAAAGGCAAGGACGGACAGAACCACTCTAAGCAGGCCCCTGGTTTTGTTGCGTGCAAATGTAATCAGAAAAACGGATAAGCCCATAATCAATACCGCAATCAGAGACAGCCACATCTTTGTCATCGGGTCCATTGCTCATGCGCCTCCATTCCACTTTACCCGGATTGCGACTATTATAGCGTGAAACACGAAAAAGGGCCACCCCCAGAAGGAATGGCCACGCCCTAGTACTCATGCTATTTTTTCAGCATCATTTTCATCAAAGATTCCATCGAGCCCGTGCCGGCTCCGCCTTTTTTGACAGCATTGACGATCTCCTGTACGGTAGACTCGCTGACCGGCACTTTGGCCATGGCTGACACCTGCTTGATCAACTGGCGGAGCTGGGCTTCATTCTGGGTAGTGCTCGGCTTGACCGTACCGGCCAGCTTTTTGATGGCACTCTCGGAAATATTTTTGCCGGTCTTCTTGTTGATCGCCTTCAGTGCATCCTTGGAAAAATCTCTGCTCACTATTCATCCCTCCTCCGTCAATCCCCATTACAACATATGAGGGGAAGCGGTAAAAGGTGAACGTGATCAGGTGTGCCACTGCTCCCAGGTCTCCTGCGGGATGGCCTCCATCTCTGTCTTGCGGTCACGGCCCATCAGGGCCTCCACCGCGCTGCGCGGCGTTCTGCCCTTGAACAGCACATGGTAGATCTGGTCGGTAATCGGCATCTGCACCCCTGCCTTAAGAGAGATCGCATATGCTGCTTCCGTGGTGCGGATGCCCTCCACCACCATGCCCATCGATTCCAGCACCTCGGCTAAGGGACGGCCCTGGCCCAGCATGGAACCGGCACGCCAGTTGCGGCTGTGCTGGCTGGTCGCGGTAACGACGAGGTCGCCAAGTCCGGCCAGGCCGGCGAAGGTCAGAGGATTGGCTCCCATCTCTACGCCGACACGGGAGATTTCAGCCAGTCCGCGCGTAAGCAGCGCCGCTTTGGCATTGTCGCCGAAGCCCAGTCCGTCGGACAGCCCGGCACCCAGAGCAATAATGTTCTTAAGCGCTCCGGCCAGCTCTACCCCAAGCTGATCGCGGTTCGTATAGACCCGGAAGTCATTGTTGATGAACAGCCCCTGCGCTGCCGCAGAGCGGTTGTCATCCGGCGAAGCTACCACCACGGTGGTCGGGCAGAGCCGGACGACTTCCTCTGCATGGCTCGGCCCGGAGAGGACGACAATCTCGCCTTCACTGCAGCCCAGCTCCTCCGAGATCACAGTCGACATCCGCTTCATGCTCTCCGTCTCGAAACCCTTGGTCGCATGGATACAGAGCATCTCCGGCTTCCAGAACGGCTTCAAGCTGCGCGCCACCTGGCGCATCGCAGAAGAGGGCGCAACAATCACGACCGCCCGGGAGCCGGAGACCGCAGCCTCCATATCCGTGGTGGCGATGATATTCCCGGGGAGACTGATTCCCGGCAGATAATGCTGATTCGTATGGCTGCCGTTAATCTCAGCAGCCTGTTCCGGCTTGCGCGTCCACAGATAAACCTCCGAATGGTTGGCCGCCAGCACGGTAGCCAGTGCCGTTCCCCAGCTGCCCGCGACCAGCACGGTTACTTTATCAGACAACGCGGTTCCCCTCCTTCGCTTTGGAGCCGATCTTGTTCTCCCGGCCCTGCGAGATCTTCACAATATTGGTGCGGTGACGCCAGAAGGCGAACAGCACGATAATGAGGCTCCCCCACAGCTCAGGGGCCGTGTACTCCGTGAACAGCAGAAATACCGGCGTAAGGGCTACGAAGATCAGGGAACCCAGCGAGACATAGCGGGTGAACACAATCGCGAGAATGGCAATGATCCCTGCGATCAGCGCCGGCCAGAACACCAGTGTAGCCATTACACCAATCGTTGTAGCGATGCCTTTCCCACCACGAAAGTGAAAATAAAGCGGCCAGTTATGCCCTGCAATGGCCGCAAGGCCGCAGGCCACAGCGACCCAGGTTCCCCATCCGCCGATCCATGTGCCAAGCCACACTGCAGCAATTCCCTTCAGGACGTCCAGAAGCAGCACAAGAATGGCCGGTCCCTTCCCGAGTACCCGCAGCGTATTGGTTGCTCCTGCATTGCCGCTTCCGTACTGGCGGATATCAATGCCTTTGAGCAACCGGGCAAGCAACACGCTGAAGCTGACGGAGCCAAGCAAATAGCTGATAACGATTACCAGAAGTTCTAACGCCACTGTCTTCTCCCCTAACCTTCGTTCTCGGACTTGCGCCGTGTAAAGATGCGGATCGGTGTGCCGTCGAAATTGAACGCCGCACGGATCTTGTTCTCCAGATAACGCTCGTAGGAGAAGTGCATCAGCGAGGGGTCATTGACGAAGACAATAATGGTCGGCGGCTTCACGGCAACCTGGGTGACATAGTTGATGCGCAGACGCCGTCCTTTATCCGTAGGCGGAGGGTTGATGGCCACTGCATCGGAGACGACATCATTCACCAGATGGGTTGCGATCCGCAGAGCATGCTGCTGTGCGACATGCTGTACAACAGGCAGCAGCTTCTGCAGGCGCTGCTTCGTGAGCGCAGACAGGAAGACCACCGGAGCATAAGCCATGAACAGGAAGTGATCCCGGATATTGCGCTCGAAGTTCTGCATCGTCTTGTCGTCCTTCTCAATGGCATCCCATTTGTTGACGACGAAGATTGAGGCCTTACCGGCATCATGGGCATAACCGGCGATATGCTTGTCCTGGTCGATAATGCCTTCTTCCCCGTTGATGACGACAAGCACCACATCGGCGCGCTCAATCGCTTTCATAGCTCTCATTACACTGTATTTTTCCGTGTTCTCATAGACCTTGCCGCGTTTGCGCATGCCGGCTGTATCAATCAGCACATAACGCTGGCCGTCCCGTTCAAACGGTGTATCGATCGCATCTCGGGTCGTTCCGGCCACGTTGCTGACAATGACGCGTTCCTCGCCCAGAATCGCATTCACCAGCGAAGACTTGCCGACATTCGGGCGGCCGATCAGTGCAACCCGGATGACATCCTCATCATATTCCTCATCGCTAAGCTCCGGAAGACGCTCAACTACAGCATCCAGCAGATCACCGATTCCTGTGCCGTGACTGCCCGATATTCCGATCGGATCACCGAAGCCCAGGCTGTAGAATTCGTAAATGTCCTCGCTCCGCTTCATATTGTCGACCTTGTTGATCGCCAGTACCACCGGCTTGCCGGAGCGGAACAGAATCTGGGCGACCTCTTCATCCGAGCTGGTCAGCCCGCTCTTCGCCTCACACATGAAGACGATAACATCCGCTTCTTCAATCGCCAGCTCCGCCTGAACGCGGATAGACTTCAGAATGGCGTCTTCACCGTCAATCTCAATCCCTCCGGTATCAATTACACTAAAGGATTGGCCGTTCCAGTCCGATACGCCATAGATCCGGTCACGTGTAATCCCCGGTTTATCCTCTACAATAGCCAGTCTATCGCCGATCAGCCGGTTAAAGATCGTTGATTTGCCGACGTTCGGCCTCCCGACGATAGCCACTACGGGTCTTGCCATATTCATTCCTCCTGTCTCTCTATACGTTACTCATCATAGCAAAAAACAATACAATTGGCTAACAGTAAGCCGTGTAAAACACAATCGGCGAACCCTCTGACCGAGGGCTCGCCGATTACTGTACCCGTTATGAAAAAATAACTAAGGGATTAGTTGTTACCCTTGAATTTGTCCAGCTTGTCGCCGAAGCGTTCAGCCAGTGTGAAGCTGAGACCTTCGTTGCTGAGCGATACGTTAGGATTGTTCAGCACTTCCTTAGGCGCTCTGTCGCGGTTGCTGCTGCGTTCCGGTCTTGCTGTTGGAGCAGGAGCTTCCTCAGTTTCCTTGATGCTCAGGCTGACGCGCTTCTCGGAAGGATTGAAATCAAGCACCTTCACTTGAACTTCCTGTCCTTCTTTGAGCACTTCATGCGGAGTGCCGATGTGCTTGTGGGAAATCTGGGAGATGTGCACAAGGCCTTCAACGCCTGGCAGCAATTCAACGAATGCGCCGAAGTTCACGAGACGCTTAACTTCGCCTGTTACCACATCGCCGATGTTGATCTTGCCTGCTGCGGAATCCCAAGGACCCGGGGAAGCGGCTTTGATACTGAGGCTGATTTTGCCCTTCTCAGGGTCTACCTTAAGTACTTTGACGCGAACCTTATCGCCTTCAGATACAACATCGGATGGCTTATCCACGTGAGTCCAGGCAATCTCGGATACGTGAACCAGACCGTCTACGCCGCCCACATCAACAAATGCGCCGAATTGGGTCAGACGTTGAACTGTACCTTCGATGATCTGTCCTTCGGACAGCTCGGACATAATCTTCTGCTTGTTAGCTTCGAATTCTTCCTCAAGAACTTCCTTGGCGGAGAGAATGACCTTGCTGTTCTCGCGGTCAAGCTCTTTCACCTTGACACGCAGAGTGCGGCCCTTGTAATCGCTGAAATCTTCAACGAAGTGGCGTTCTACCATGGAAGCCGGAATGAAACCGCGCGCGCCGACATCAGCGACCAGGCCGCCTTTGACAACGTCAGCTACAGTAACTTCGAACGCTTCCTGGGAAGCAAAATACTTCTCCAGATCATCCCATGATTTCTCGCTGTCGATGGCGCGCTTGGACAGCACGAGGCTCTCCTTGTTGTCGTTGATGCTGACAACCTTGCATTCCACCTCTTGGCCGACTTCTACCGCTGCTGCGGCATTGTCTACCTGCACGGAGGACAATTCGCGAATAGGAATAACGCCGTCGTATTTATATCCAATGCTTACATAAGCTTGGTTATCTTCGATTTTGACGATTGTTCCTTTCACGGTATCGCCTTTTTTGAGAGAAATGATCTCCAGGCCTTCCTGGCTGGTCACTTCTTCTTCGTTACTGGCAACAGGTGCTGCGGTTTCCACAGCTTCGGTTGCTTCTGCGGTCTCAGTGCTCTCCACTTGCTCCGCAGCTTCTTGATTGTTAATTTCTTCAGACATGTGATTACCCTCCTCGATTCAAAACCCCATTTATTTAAACCCGCGTAGAGCAGAGTTCAAAACATTCATTGCCTCTTACTGAACCAATTTCATTGTGTAGATTAGTATGTTCCAAAAACAATAAAATTACATCCGCCGCCTAACGCGAGCTGGGCTTGCCGGTGTTGATCATCTCATGGATGCGTCCCATGATAACATCGGTTACGGCTTCCAGAGATTCGCTGCCTGCATCCGCGAACGCGCTGAGGTCGATGGGAGCCCCATAGACTACAGTCATCCGGCGGAACGGCTTGTAGGAGCCGATAATCGCTGCCGGTACAACCGCTGCGCCGCTGCGGAGGGCAAAGCTTGCTGCCCCTTTCTTCGCTGAACCGGAATCGGAGTTCCGGGTACCTTCAGGGAAGATGCCCATTACATTGCCGCTGCGAAGCGTGTTGAGGGATGTCTTAATTGATTCTTTGCTTACGCCGCCGCGCTTGACAGGGAATGCGCCCAGTTGCTTAATGAGCCAGCCCAGAACCGGAACGGTGAACAATTCCGCCTTGGCCATGTATTTCACCTGCCGCTTCAGCTTGATGCCGATCGTCATGGGATCGAGCAGGCTGATGTGGTTGGCGCAGAGCAGGACTCCGCCCTCCTTCGGCACATTGTCTCCTCCCACAATCTTCAGCGGGAACAGTATGGCATAAATCAAGCGAAGCAACCCACGGCAAACAACATAAATCATAGATGATTTCTCTCCCTGTCCACATAAGTTCTGCAGTGGGAGACAATGGCGTCCACGGCCTGATGAATATCCATATGCGTCGTATCCAGAAGAATTGCATCCCCGGCACGGCGCAGCGGTGAAATCTCACGGCCCTCATCGAGCCGGTCCCGCGCGGCAATATCCTGCTCAAGCTGCTGGAGTGTCACTGTTTCCGTATCCTTCAGTTCCTTGTAACGACGGAGAGCACGCTCCTCCACACTTGCCGTCATGAAAATCTTCACTTCGGCGTCCGGCAGTACGGTTGTACCGATATCCCGGCCATCCATCACGACCCCCTTGCGGAGCGCCATCTGACGCTGCAATTGGCTCAGTCTGGTTCTGACACCCTCAATCTTCGAGTACTGTGACACCTGTCCGCTGACCTGAAGACTGCGGATATGCGGGGTCATATCTTCCCCATTAATCAGCACCTTCTGCACGTCTTTCTCCGGAAGAAGGTCTATCGTGAGATTCCGGACCATCCGGTCCACCACCTCATGCTCCTCCGCAGCCACGCCTTCACGGATCATATACCAGGTAATCGCCCGGTACATCGCTCCCGTGTCAACATAGATGTAAGACAGCTCCCGTGCTACCAATCGGGCTACAGTGCTCTTGCCTGCCCCGGCAGGTCCGTCGATGGCGACGTTAATTCTGTCATAAGTATGTGTACCCTGCCTGTCCAACGGGGCATTCCTCCTCAAAACACTCTTCCTCAGGAAAATGCCTATCGACATCTCTCTCCAGGAACCTGCTGATATTATCAAGAAAAAAGCAGGCATTGCCTGCGACTTATGAAATTATACCACAGTTTATGCATCAGTGCAAAATGAGACCAAGGTTTTTTGCGGAGAAAAAAGCGGATTTTTGCTGCCCTTTGAACATTCTTCTGCCGAAAAATCAGCGGTTGCGGAAATCAAACTGCCGTTCGAAGCAGTAGCGGATAATTTTTTGGCGCTCCGTATCGGAAATGGCCGAGAATTTGATCATCACCAGATTCCGCCCGGTATCCAGCTTCTTGATCCTAACAACCTCACTCTCGAAATTCACATGCTCGGTGCTTCCGTTGCGGTAGGATACAAGCAGCCAGCAGGTCAGCTTATCCCCTATGTTCAGTGTAATCTTGGCATCGCCCAGAAAAGACGCTCCCCCGCCGCCGATATCCTCGGTCCGCACCAGAAAGCGGCTGCCCATGGCGTCCTTGACGGCCAGCTCCAGCTCGGCATTGACGCGGAGGAAGCTGCGCCGCTGAATTTTGTAAATCGCTTCGGGCGCAGGCTTGCGCAGCCGCACCATCCGGATCACTTCTTCCTTGAACCCGGTCACATGGGTGGTGAAATAATTCTTAATGCCGCCCTCAGTGATATAGTATACGGACAGCTCATCTCCGACAAACAGCTTTTTGAGCCGCCCGTTACCCTCCTGCATCGGAATTTCAATAAGAAAGTTATCCTCCTCCATGTCGGCAATCCTGGCCCGGTATTCAATCTCAGACTGCGCCGCATCGCTGGAAGCAACCTGAAGGTATAAATGTTCATTGATTTTGGGATACAAACCTGTCACCGCCGCTTGAGTTAGTAATAAATGCTAAGGAGATTATAGCATGGCTCCCCGTACCAGGTCAGAAATTTATTTCCCCCGTGCATCAACCCTCCGTCTGCAATAAAAAGACGCTCTCCGGTCCCGGAAAGCGTCTTCTCATACTTAAACTTATTTATCCTGCGCTCCTGAGGAGGTGCGGATCTGCTCTACCGCCTCTTCGTGGCCGTCTGCGGCGTTCAGATAGATGCGGAACTGGGAGCCGTTGATTTTGCCGCCGAATTCATAGGTCAGCACCTCTTCGGCATCCTCATTCTCGATCCATGCCAGCCGGTTGTACAGCTCCTTGAAATCGGGGTTCAGCATCGCTCTGGCTTCAGCCAGGGACAGCTGCGGCTTCGGCAGCACGCGCTTCTCCTTATGCTCATGGACATAGTCGCTGGCCTGAAAGCCCGTAGGCTCCCCGTTGTCCAGCCCGACCCGCACCGTCAATTTCTCGGGGTAGATCAGAACGCCGTCCTGGCTGCTGACGAAGGTCAGATTGCCCAGATTGTCATACCGGTCCGCACTGACTGCAGTCATCCCGGGATACCCCTTTTTCTCCAGGAACTTGCCCGCCTTCTCCACCGCCTGCTTCATCGGCACCTTGGCCGGTCCCACCTCGCGGTTGTCATTATAGGAGATCAGCAGTCCCCCTTCAGCCGTGAAGTCCATGCTGACCGGCTCCTTGTGCTCTGCGGAAGTTACCTTAGCCGTGTAGGAAGCCCATTCGGTCCCCTTCCCGTTCTCCTGAATCTTCACCTTGGCGCCGCCGCCAAGCTCGGCGAATTTCAGCGCCTTCGCTTTGATCTCCTCCGCTGTAACAGGCTTGCCGCCCAGCTTCTTCACTGACCGCTTATCATAGATGCTGGCAACCGAGGGGCCATAGTCCAGCTCCGGGTAGGCTGCAACGCGCTTATCAACGGTTTTGAACCCGTCAATGATAGTGTTGTCCTCCGCCTTCGCCGAAGTGGCTAATGCAGACTCGACATCCATCCAGCGCAGCTTCTTGCTGATAACCTTATCCTGCACCGCCTGCAAATCCTTCGAGATCTCGGCTGAATTCGTATACAGCGTCTTCAGATTCGCCATCTCGCCTTCGGTCAGCGGCTTTTTGGTGAAGTCGCGTACGGCGGCCTTATAGGAGAAGTTAGAGATTTTCGAGAGGAATTCCTCCGTTTCACTGAACGGCAGCAGCGTAAGCGGCAGCTGGTTGATCTCGTTCTGCGCCTCGCTGGTAATCCGCCATACGTTGACCAGCCCCTTACGGTGCATACCGTTGGAGGTGGTGTTCACGGCCAGCGTATTGCCCAGCTCTCCGTGCAGCCGCTCCACATGATAGGACAGATCGTGGAACGCCCGCTGATACTGGTTCTCCGCTTTGATCAGAATCGCATTCTTCTCCAGATTCTCCTGATAGCCCCAGACCAGCGCTCCAATCAGCAAGAGGGCGGTCAGCGGGAACATGATAGCACTTAATCTTTTATACATGGGTCCGCATAACTCCTTTCAGCAGCTTATTGCCGTTAGTTTGACAATAACTGAGAAGACTTATGCACTTAGCGCCAAACCTTCGCAAACCGGAATCTCAGCTTCTTAGTGTCAGCACTAGGCCCGCTCTTCAATCTCAAAGCCGCTCACGCTGCTGCACAGGCACTGCTTGAAGCCGGTCTGGATGACACCCTGTTCTTTATTGCCTCTTAATATGTAGGTTTCACCGCACTGCTTGCAGACAATCCGAACTTTTACACGCAAAAAAAGACACCTCTCTCCTTCCTGGAATCCCTTGCTCTTGAGGAATTGCCCTTCAGGATTAAGTGTGTCCATCTCGTTTACAGGTTAACCTCTTCCTCACGCTTCAAAAAACGAAACGGGGAGCGGCTGTTGGCCCGCGCCACCTTGCCCATGCCCCTGTACCATAATATAGCCATCAGCGGCACGATGAACCAGATCCAATATCTCGCGGTGTTAGTTAGCAGGAAATCATAGATTCCATGCCACAGCCAAGGCAGCAGCAGGGAGATTAGCAGAATCTTCCGCGTCCTGACACCGCCCGAGAACTTGGCCCTGCCCATATGGTAGCCCATAATGACGCCGAACATGGCATGTCCGGAAACCGGAAGAAGCGCCCTAACGATCATTGTGCCGAATGAAGCATTGCTGTACCAGGCATACATTACATTCTCTATTGTTGCGAAGCCGAGCGAGATCGCCACGGCATATAGTATTCCATCATAAGGCTCGTCAAATTCGGTATGATTGTAGATCATATGGTACAGCACGAACCACTTCATAGCCTCTTCCACACCGGCGGAGATCAGAAAGGAATCTGCATAAGGGCCGCCGTCCAGGCCAAGGACAAGCCCTCTCTGGATAATCATAATCGGAAATACGATAATCATGCCCAGCAGAAACACCTTCAGCACCATATGAAGCGGTTCCTGGTCGTACTTGTCTTTCAGATAGAAAAAAGTCAGCAGCGCAAGTCCCGGTGCTACTGCTGACGTAATGACCGATAACAAAAGCACCGATTAGCCTCCCTTGCGCCTAAACTTATGTCTGCTGTATGAAGGGTGTCCTCATCCGGCTCCCCGCGCTGATTATTCCTGGCGTTTGAAATGAGTGCACAGGGTCTGGATAGCGTTCTCTGCCATGACCAGCTTCCCGTACTCGGCCAGCACGGCCTCGGTGACCGGAGAGGAATCTCCAAATTCGGCAAGCACGCCTACAAGTCCAGATAAGGCTGACTCTTCAAATTCCTTCGGATCGAAGTAGAGATACCATTTATCGTTATAAGAATACAGCTGTCCTTGGGAAGTAATATTGCCGATGAGTACATGGGCCGCTTCAACCAGCACCTCAAAATCGCGGAACGCATACACAATGGAGTCGCTTTGTTCAAGAGTAACTTCCATTTCGTAAATCTCTTCAGGCAATTCATCTTCCCCGGCCCCACCGTACTGATGGTGATCATATTTCCCCCGGGTCACAATAACGACCATACCTTGCGCGGGCAATGCGAACACTTCCACGGCAAGCGGACCTGTGGCGTCAAAACCCAGCTCGCTGTACGCCTGGTCCATCATCTCCGTAAAGAGGTCGTGCACCTTGGGAACCTCCTGCCACATATCTTCCTTCTGGATGCCCCGCTCGCTCAGGTCGTCAAAAGTGAGGAAAATCCGTATCTTATCTTGACTTAATCGCTCTATTCTCATGACAGGATCCTCCTTTTGCAAGCTCATTTAGTATTAATGTATGATGAGTCCCGAGTAATGAGCCAAAAATGGTTACTATGTATGTATGTTATCATTTTGCCGCTGCAAATGCACGTAAATAAATACAGATTCGGCCCATTTCGCGGCCCATTCTGTTCCGGACCCGGCTGCTGTGCCCCTCAGGAGGTAAAAAAAGAATCATTCCGGCGATGACCGGCATCGCCAAAATGATTCTGAAGCGGCTCAGCGGGGTTACAAACCCGGTATGGCGGTATGCGTATCCTTAAGAATCTGTTCCACCTCATGCTTCACATCGGGGTTGCTGCGGATGAAGTCCTTCAGCATGTTCAGGTTGGATTCTCTGGATTTGAGCGAAGCTGCATCTTTGTGCTCGCCGCCGGAGGCATGGTCTTTATGATCCGGTCTGCCGTCCGCAGCGGTGCTTCCGAAGCCGGTCATAGCCATCCCCATAATTTTATCCTTGGCTTTGTCGCCGGCGCTGTACGAGGAGCCGCCCGCATTCAGCAGGGAGGACATCATGCTGCTGCGTTTTTTGGACATAATCATACTGGCGGCAGCCCCGATCAGTACGCCGCACAGAAATGACGAAGTATTCATATCTCTAACCTCCTTGTATGGTAAAATCATGCTTAGTGTTCGCGGAAAGATTCCGGCTCATACAGCCAAACAACAAGAAAGCGAGATGAAAAAAGTGGGTAAAGCAACAATTACGCTGCTCCTGGCGGCTTGTCTGCTGTCAGCTTGCAGCACGGGCGGAAATTCGGGGAACACGGCATCAGGAAATGAACCAAGTCCTTCCGCAAGCGTACAACCGGCCGCAACAGCGCAGCCGTCAGCAACACCGGAGGCTGCGGCTTCTCCTGAAGCTACGCCGGCTGCTGCCGGAGGCGGAGAGAGTACCTTAGCGCCGCAGCCGACTGAGGCTGCCGCCGCACCGGCGGAGGTGCCGCTGCTGTACCATATGAACAAGAATTACGATATCGTGCCTAACGATGAGGCTACGAACAAGAAGGTGGTCCTGCTGACCTTCGATGACGGGCCGAAGGAAGCGGCGATGATCAACCCGCTGATGGATACGCTGGACAAGCATAAGGCCAAAGCAATCTTCTTCGTCAATGGCTACCGGGTGAAGGAGCACCCCGAGCTGCTGGAGCTGATTCACAGCCGGGGCGGAATTATCGGGAATCACAGCTGGGATCATATTGTGCTGAAGGATAAGCCCGAAGCCGAAGTGAAGAAGCAGATTGAGGATGTCCAAAAAATTGTCAAAGAGACGATCGGCGAAGCGCCGCATTTCTTCCGTCCGCCGCACGGTGCAGGCGGTGATGTCGGCAAGCGGATCGCCGCCGAGAACGGCATGCTCTACATGACCTGGTCCAATGGCTCCCTGGACTGGGAGATGAAGGCCAAGGACACCGGCAAAACCGAGAAGCTGATTGCCAATGTGACCAGCCAGCTTCATTCCGGCAGCAATATTCTGATGCACGAGCTGCCTTGGACCGTAGAAGCGCTCGATTCCCTGCTGACCACGCTTGAGGGCAAGGGCTACAGCTTCGTCGATCCGCGCAGCATCGAGCTGAAGATGCGCTGAGCCTGAACGATACCTCCGTTTCAACAAGCAGAAACAAGGCCGTCCCCCGGCGGGGACGGCCTTGTTTGCGTGCACGTACATATTCAAAAGGTTACTTAGAGACGGAATTATCACTCCGGCGCAGCGTCAGCACATGCAGCTCGGCCGGACTCCCCCAGCGCAGGGGCAGATGCGCCGTGCCGAACCCGCGGCTGATCAGCAGCTTCAGCGGCGGCATACCGGAGCCCTGCGGCCGGGGAAGCTCGTACATGCCCGCAAGATACTTGCGGTAGAACGGATCGGTGTGCCTCTGCCCGATGAAGGGCAGCACAATCTGGCCTCCGTGGGTGTGCCCGGCCAGGATCAGATCGGCCGGCACCTCCTCCTGCATGGACAGCCAGAGCGGATCATGCACCAGGATGATCCGGCAAGTGTCCGCAGAAGGTGCACCGGTGGCAGGCAAAGGCCCGTAGGCCTTCTTGCCGCCTTGCCGCGGGAAATCTACTCCGGTCAGGATCACCCTCGCTCCCGCCCGCTCTATAACACAGTTCTCATCCACCAGCAGCCTGGCTCCGCTTCCCCGGATGATATTATCCACCAGGGAGATATTCGCCCGGTAATCATGATTGCCGTGAACAGCATACACAGGTGCAATGGAAGCGGCCAGTTTCATATTCTTCAGCAGGCGGTCCATCGGGCTGCCCTTCTCCGTCAGATCACCGCCCAGGAACACCGCATCCACCTTCCCTTGCAGCGGCAGCAGCAGCTCCTCCGGCAGACGGCGGCGGTGCGTGTCGGTAATGAACAGAATCCGGTAGCCGTCGAAGGCGGCCGGCAGGCGCTCCAGGAAGATATCCTGCGTGACCAGCCGGCTCCTGAAGGCAGCCGCAACCATCGCTGCTGCCATAACAGCTCCTGCGCCAAGGAATACAGCCGCAAGAACCAGCAGCCATATCATGGCCACAGCTCCCGCAGCGGAGGCGCCCCTTCGATGCCCCAGTACAGCAGGAACGCCAGCAGCATCAGGAAGAGGACAATCAGCGAGTTTACGAACATTTTACTGAATCTGATCCGCTCAGACGGATAGCTCTGCGTGCGCGACGGGGTCTCTCCACTCTCCGACTGGCGGTTCTCCTGCTCTGTGTTCACAGCGCCCCGGCGTCTTGCCAGACGGTCCTTTCTGGACAATGTGCCCGCTGCTGCCACCGCCGGCTTCCCCGCCTGTGCCGCTGTGTCCGCAGCAGATAAGCTTGCGGAGCCTCTGGACGAAGGCTTCTGTCCTTCACCCTTGGTATGTTTCTGGCGGGACCTTACCCGGCTTAATTGTTCTGTCATGACACCCTCCTGTAACGAATCACCATACCGGAGAACAGATCTATAAGGAAATGGCACAGGATCGGTGCCCACAGACTGCCCGAATGGATGTAGATATACCCGAGACCATAGCTGCTGAGAAAGACCCAGCCTGTAGGAATCCAGTGCCGCAGATACCGCACATGGATGACCGCGAACAGTATGCTTGTCCAGTATGGCCCGAGTGAATGCTGGATCGCTCCGCGGAACAGCAGCTCCTCGCAGACGGCAACCACAGCCGAAATAACAACGATATGCCACAGCGGCCGGTTGCCGAAAAGAAGCTCATTGATCCCCCCGTCATCCATGCTGTCTTCAGGAACAATATGGGTCAGCAGGAAATCAACAGCCAGCATAATAGCCGCGAGGCCGAGACCCCAGTACACGAAATGTACACTATCCGGAAAATTTAATATGTGAATAGGATTTCTTTTCTGTAATAATATCCATATCAAACCGATAAATAACGTAAGGCCTTGTGTAATGTATAGATTAACCAGTAACAGCTTGTCTGTTAACTGCTGCGGATCGGCCTTTTTTATTTTGAACTCGCCTAGTTTGAATTTTTTCATTATAACCTGCCTGTTCTATTAAATGTTTGTACATAAGATCATTTCACTTTACGAAGGAGCACCTAATCATGAACAGCCGTACCTCCCGCACTCAGATGTTATACACACTAGGATTTTTATTTTTTCTGATTTCCTCATTCGCTTCCTTCTTCACAGGAGTTAAGGTTGGGGCAGATAAGACCGAAGCCAAATATGCACAGCTGACCGGCCACAAGAGCGGCGAGGAATTCTCCGGCTCCTACCAGCAGCAGGATCTTGTTACTTTTTATCATAACGTATTTCTGCCGTACCGGGAATTCAAGCGCAGCTGGAACGAACAGGTGGACAGTCTCGCCCGCAGCTCGGATGCGCGGCAGAATGCGGCTACGCTGAAGAATCTGGGCATTCTGGCCGATAAGCAGTACGACAAGGTTACCCAGGACTCCCTGTTCACCAACTCGCCGCTGCTCTATGATTCCCAGCTCAATATTCTGAAGAGTCTCACGCTCTTCTCCCAGGCCTCAGGCAAGGTGACTGCAGGCTCTTCAGGTGCGGAGGCGGCCAAGCTGCTGCGCAGCGATAACTTCACGGCCAGTGCCGTGAAGTTCGGCTTGCTCGCCCAGAAGAACTTCTACGATGCTATGCTGAAATGGGGAGCCAAGACGAACCCGGCCATTCCGGGGCAAGCCGCCGGGCAGAAGACTATCTCGTTCATCCAGTGGAAAAAGATGCCGCTGCTGCTGAAGAATGCCACAATCGCGGATATCATGCTGAACCGCGGCATTTATGCCGGCTACGACCCGCAGGACATCACAGCCAAGATTGACGATATGATCTATTCCGGGACCGCCAGCTCCCTGGGGCTTAATGATATTCAGTCCTCGGTCAACCTGCTGATCTCCACCGGCGCAGTGCAGCAGCAGGACTTCATCAAATGGCGGGAGCAATATTACGGCAAGGAAGTAATGCCGCAGCTTCCCTTCTTCTATGAGTAGGACCAGTTATTGCATCATAACGAAAATTACGGCTCACTTCAAGGCGGAGCACCCGCCTGAAGAATCCTATTGACACACCCGCCATCACCATGTTACATTATGACAAAATTAATCAAGCAAAACCGATGATGGAACAAAGATTACTTGCAGTCTTCAGAGAGCCGGTGGGTGGTGCGAACCGGTGGCGGACATTAATCTTTAGCGCTCCTGAGCTATTGTATTGAACCTTAGTAGATACAATCGGATCACTCCGTTACCAGTGTGGCCTTAGCAGGCCAATGAGGCTGCTTCTTGAACGTTGCAGTGAATTAGGGTGGTACCACGACAACTCTCGTCCCTTACTACGGCAGTAGTATGGGGTCGGGAGTTTTTTTGCAGCCGGTAAGCACCGGAATTCCGCCTTTCTGCATCCAATTTCTTTCGTGCGGCAGCGCGTTACTTCGACATTCTTCTGCTTCTATGGCTGCCGGATCACCTCTTGCAACATCTGGTATTGCGGATTGCCTTACCCGGGCATCCTTGGCATACTTATCAGCTTTTCCATTTTGAAGGAGGACAAGAGACCATGTTTAAAGTATTAGTATCGGATCCGATCAGTGATTTGGGCATTCAGCAATTGATGGACGCAAGTGATGTGACGGTAGACAAGAAGACAGGACTCAGCGAAGATGAGCTGGTTGCCATCATTGGCGAATATGACGGCCTGCTCGTCCGCAGCCAGACCACCGTAACTGACAGAATTATCGCAGCCGGTACTAATCTCAAGGTAATCGGACGCGCCGGAGTCGGTGTCGACAATATCAAGCTGGAGTCGGCGACCCAGCGCGGTGTCGTTGTCATCAACGCGCCGGACGGCAACACGATTACGACCTGTGAACATGCTTTTGCCATGATGATGGCACTGGCCCGCCATATTCCGCAGGCTTACGCTAAGACGATCTCCGGTGTATGGGACCGCAAGACCTTCATCGGTGTCGAGCTGCGCGGCAAAACGCTTGGCGTGCTCGGAATGGGACGGATCGGCAGCGAGGTCGCCAAGCGCGCCAAAGCCTTCGGAATGGAGATTCTCGCGTATGATCCGTTCCTGACGGCAGACCGCGCCGAGAAAATGGAAGTGAAGCTGGCATCGGTGGACGATATTGTCCGCGGGGCAGATTTCATTACTGTGCATACGCCGCTTACCCCGGAGACCCGCCATATGATCTCCCGCCCGCAATTTGAGGTCATGAAAAAAGGGATGCGCATCATCAACTGTGCCCGCGGCGGCGTAATCGACGAAATGGCGCTGGTTGAAGCAATCGACAGCGGCATTGTTGCCGGAGCAGCCTTCGACGTCTTCGAGAAGGAGCCGCCGCAGGCCGACCACCCGTTCCTGACGCATCCGAAGATTATCGTAACCCCGCATCTGGGCGCTTCGACCATTGAAGCCCAGGAGAATGTGGCGATCGACGTATCGGAGCAGGTGCTGCATATTCTGCGCAACGAGCCGTTCATCAACGCGGTTAACATTCCGCCGGTAGCTCCAAGCGTGATGAACAAGCTGCAGCCGTACTTCACCCTCGGCGAGAAGCTGGGCAGCTTCGCAAGCCAGATTACCGACGGGGCGATCCGCGAGATTCATGTGGAATATGCCGGAGATCTCTCCGATGTGGATACCCAGCCGCTCACCCGTTATGTGGTCAAGGGCGTGCTCTCCCGCCACTTCGCGGCCGATGTCAACATCGTCAATTCGATGCATCTGGCGAAGACCCGGGATGTAAATGTAGTAGTGACCAAGGCCTCCAAGACCAAAGGCTTCACTAACCTCATCACTGTAACGCTTAAGGCAGAGCATGATGAGGAACGCCTGGTAGCCGGTACTCTGCTGCAGGGCTACGGCGAACGGATTGTCAAGGTCAACAAATTCCCGGTGGATATCGCTCCGGAAGGCAATCAGATCGTTATCTCGCATAATGATAAGCCGGGGATTATCGGACATGTCGGTACGCTGCTTGGCGAGAATGATGTCAACATCGCCTCGATGCAGGTTGGCCGGACCATCGTCGGCGGAGCAGCGCTTATGCTGCTGACTGTTGACAAGCCGGTGCCGCAGGAGGTTCTGGTGAAGCTGGCCGGACTGCCTGAGATCAACACCGCAGAGGAAATCATTCTGAATTAATTCTTATGTAGTCAAAATCAAACACTCCCCCGGATTGCAGGCGCTGGCCTTGCACTCCGGGGAGTGTTTTTGCTTTTACTCTGCAATCCGGAACGCCGGGACTTGTCTTTCATTTGCGTAAACCCGTATTCTTTATTAATATATACCTTATATATGACAACCACTGACATATATAATTATTCGTTTAAGGGGGCTGCCGTGATGAGAGCTGACCGTCTGTTATCTATTCTGCTGCTGCTCCAGAGCCGGGGCAAACTCAGTTCAAGCGAGCTGGCACAGCGCCTGGAGGTCTCGGAGCGGACGATCTTCCGTGATATGGAGGCGCTGGGCACCGCCGGTATCCCCGTACTGGCTGAACGCGGCCGTGAAGGCGGCTGGAGACTGGCTGAGGGCTACCGGACCTCACTGACCGGAATGAACCCGGGCGAGATCGCCGCGCTGCTGCTGCCCGCTGATCCGGCGATCCTGCAGGCGCTGGATATGGAGGAGGAGTTCTCCTCGGCAACCCGCAAGCTTCAGGCAGCCGTAATGCGTCAGCCCTCCACGCTTACGGGCTTCCTCAGCGAGCGGGTGTATATTGACGGCGCGGGCTGGCATCCTTCCGGTGAGGTGTATCCCTGCCTCACCATCCTCCAGCAGGCCGTATGGGAGGAACGCCAGGTGCTCATAACCTATGTACGCGGCGAAGACACAGCCGAGCGGACCATCTCGCCGCTGGGGCTTGTCGCCAAACGCGGTGTCTGGTATGTTGCCGCCGATACCGCAGGAGGACTGCGGACCTACCGGGTCTCCAGGATCACCCGGGCGGAAATCACCGGCGAGCCGGTGGTACGGCCGGCGGATTTCAACCTGGCGGAATATTGGGAGGCGTCCACCGCCGCGTTCAAATCCGCACTCCCCCGTTATCCTGCCAGTCTGCTCGTGACGGCGGACACCATGAAGGAGCTTGAGCGGGAGCGTTATGTCCGCATTCTGCACCAGGAGCCGGCTGCAGACCCTGGCTGGATCAAGGCGGAGGCCGAATTTCATACCCTGGAGTCGGCCTGCAAGATCATTCTGTCCCTCAGTCCGGGTATCAGGGTGACCGCACCGGAGGAGCTGACATCCGCTGTGACTTCGGCTCTGCGTAGGGCTTCGGCATTATATGAATTCTTATAGACCAATCGCCCTATAATCCCCTATAATATTACAATACACATTAATTTTTTAGGGGGAACTTTTCATGATGGACTGGATGAGTAAGCTGTCATTGAAACAAAAGATCGTTACCGGCTGTTACCTGGTCGCCGCTTTATTCGCTGTCCCGGTGCTGATCACACTGATCCTGATGGACAGGCTGTTCGTCGGCATCATCCTTGTGGCGGTGCTGGCTGCGCTGACTTATCCGCTCTCGCGCTTCATTGAGAGAACGCTTACATCCTCATTTGATAATATCTCCAATGTGACCCACACGATCGCCAAAGGCGATTTCACCAGCCGGGCCGACGAGACCGGGTCCATGGGGGACATCAGCCGTTCCTTCAACACCATGATCGACAAGCTCAAAAAAATCCTGACGGATGCCTCCCAGATTACCCGCCATGTTATGGACGCGAGCCGCGGCATCGAAGACAAGAATGCAAACTTGAAGATCGTTATGGCACAGGTCGCCTCCTCCTCCAATGAACTGGCGCTGGGTGCCAATGAGATCTCCGGCGATATCGCAGGGATGACGGAATCCATCAAGGATATAGAGACCAAGGTTTCCAACTACACGAACTCTACCAAAGAAATGAACAGACGCTCTGTACATACATTAGAACTGGTTGAGAAGGGTCGGCAGTCTGTAGATACCCAGGCCGAAGGGATGCGGAAGAACATCCAGGCCACGCAAAAGGTCGCCGATACCATCGAGGCCCTCTCACAGAATGCCCGCGGCATTACGATGATTACGAAGACCATTACTGAAATCGCCGAGCAGACCAACCTGCTGTCGCTGAATGCCTCGATTGAAGCGGCCCGCGCTGGTGAGCATGGCCGCGGCTTCGCCGTAGTAGCCCAGGAGGTCCGCAAGCTGGCTGAAGAATCAACCGCATCCACCAAAGAAGTGTTCGGTCTGGTACGCAGCATCGAAGCGGATATCAAGCAGGCCATCGATCATATCGCCATCAACGAAGAGGTTGTCCAGATGCAGAATGAGATGATTACCGAGACAGCCCACATTTTCTCCCAGATCGTAAACAGCGTCCAATACATAACCGAGCAGATCGCCTCCTTCTCGGCAGAGAGCGACCTGATGCTGGAGAGCGCGCTCAAGATCTCCGGAGCCATCGAGAATATCTCGGCCATTACCCAGCAGACGGCAGCCGGGACCGAAGAGGTATCCGCTGCCATGAACGAACAGATTCATGCCCTGCAGTCCGTCGCCGATGAGACAGAGCGGATGACCCAGGCTGTATTCCAGCTGCAGAAGACGATTCAAATCTTCAAATTCTAGCCTTGTCAGAGACAGGCATATTTGCAGGTTCACCTGCGGATGTGCCTGTTTTTTTGCCCCAAAATGAAGATTGTTATGTAATATTCACAAATTGTTAAGATTGTGCATAACGCATAAAAATGAGCTTTGTACTTCTTGACTGCCCGCCTTTTGAGGCTATATGCTCAATGCTTTTCCAGCCACCAAACGCATGATTCTTTAGCCCTACTTTCGTTCTTCCCTCCCCTCTATCCTCTGCTAAAACCTTCTACAAGCCTAATAACCCCCCCTTGTTAATGAGTCTCAAGGCTTATAATGCATAATTCCTTGGTTCACTGATTATTTGCATTTTAAGACTTTTGGCATCCTGACAGCGCTTCATTCAAAAGTTTGAAAATCAAAATATTTATTCGTTTTAACTCCTGATTATTCGTCAAATTCCGAGCTTCTTCTCACGGGGTATATTGACAAAAGCGGAGCTAGGAATATATTGTAAAGGAAAATTCCCCTTAGCCTTATATATAACAACATACCGGGCAAAATTCTCCGAAAGGAAATGACGCAAAGCCATGGATCTACAGTCTCATTCACCAGCAATGGGACCATGACAGCCAGGTTGCTGAACAACGTTGAACGCCTATTAGCGTTCTATTGTGGTGATTCGTGCAACAGACCTGTGCTCCTTTTTCAGAGTACAGGTTTTCTATTGCTAGATAGACAAACTAACAACTTGCGGGGTGGATGTTCTGAAGACAGTTGCAGATTATATGGCTGAAGCATTACGGAATCTTGGGGTTACCCATGCTTTTGGAATCATAGGCAAGTCGATTTGTCCCATCGCTCTTAAGCTTGTTGACTACGGTATAGAATTCATTCCCGGCAGGCATGAATCCAGCTCCGGCTTCGCAGCCGGCGGCTACGCCCTTCAGACCGGCAAACTCGGCATTGCCTTCGGCACCTCCGGTCCGGGCGGAACCAATCTGCTCACCGCAGCCGCCCATGCCAAGGCCAATAATCTTCCGGTTCTGTTCATCACCGGGCATCAGTCCATTAAGGAGCTGGGCATCCCTCAGTGTCAGGATTCGACATCCTACCTGGCCGATCTGGCGGAAATGTTCAGGCCGGCTACCCTATACAGCAAGCTGGTAGAGCGGGGTGACCATTTCAGTACGATTCTCAACCATGCCCTGTCCATCGCCCTAGGTGACAAAAAAGGCCCGGTCCATCTCTGCATTCCGTTCGATGTTCAGACAGAGCGCCTGGAGGAGTGCCGGGTTGTTCTGCCCGAGCGGGAGCGGCTCGTCAGCTACCATAACTATGAACGGGTTCTGTCCGCCATTCAGACTTCCGCCAGTCCGCTGATTATTGCCGGCAAAGGGGTTAACCGCTCCGGCGCACACAAGGAGCTGGTTCAATTCGCCGAGACCTTCAACATCCCTGTAGTGACCTCCCCCGGAGGCAAAGGCGCGATTGCGGAAGATCATCCGCTCTATCACGGTCCTGTCGGAGTTGGCGGCTGTGCTCACGGCGATGAAATGATGAACAGCAGTGACCTGCATATCGTACTGGGCTCCCGGCTCAGCGATATGACCATCTGCAATCTGAAGCCGGAGAATCATCCGAAGCTACTGATCCAGTTCGATACAGATCCTACCTTTGTCGGCAAAATCCTCAGCTCCCCTGCCATCTATGTCGGCGGCGATCTGCGGGACAATCTGGAGCTGTATCTGCAGAAGACGGCCCCTTCTGCGGTTGTCAGACGCAAGCTCCCGGTTCCTCCCCGTCCGCAGGAAGAGCTGCCTGAGCTGCCCAAGCTCTCCATGGCTTCGGTGATGAGCTCGATGAGCGGGCTGATTCCATATCACAGCAAAGTATTTGTCGATGACGGCAGCCACGGGTTCCATGCGGTGAAATGGTTCAAGGTCAGGAAGCCGGGAAGCTTCATATTTGATGCCTACTTTGCCTGCATGGGCAATTCAATTGGCATGGCCATCGGCGCCAAGGCTGCCTCTCCCGAAGAGACCGTCTTCTGCATTACCGGTGACGGGTGTTTTATGATGCTCGGAACTGAAATCAACACCGCGGTTTGCAAGAATATCCCAGTAATTTTCATCGTTGTAAACAACAAGCAGCTGGATATGGCCTTGAAAGGGATGGAGAAGACAACCGGCCGCATTGACGGAACAGTATACGAGGTTCCGGTGGATGCTGTGAAATTTGCTGAATCTCTGGGCGCAGCCGGCTTCCGCTGTGAGACGCAAGAGGAATTCGCCGCCGCAGTCAGCGATGCGCTCGCTCTGAACCGGACAGCCGTTATCGAGCTGCTGACCGATCGCGATGAAGTGCCGCCTACTGCCCACCGCACGCTGGATCTCAGTTAAGCCGGACCATTCATAACCAGTAACCTACAATCAGGAGGCAGACGAGTGAATACGAACATCAACCGCGGGCTGGATCATTTCAACAATCTCTCCGGAGACTACGGGGCCAAGGCCCTGGCTCCGATCAAAGAGCATTTCCCGGAATTAGCCGAGTTTATTATGGGGAACGCCTATGGCGATATTTTTCAGCGGACTACGATTGGCTCAGACTGGAAAGAGATTGCAGTGATCTCTTCTCTGATCACAATGGGCCAGTATGAACAGCTTGGCGTTCATTATGTAATGGCGCTGCGGGTAGGCATGACCGTCGATCAGCTCAAAGGCATTCTGCTTCATCTGGTGCCGGTAATCGGCGCTCCAAGGGTTATTTCGGCCTTCAATGTGCTGCTGGATACCCTTGAGGATATCAAATAGCAGAGCGCTGAGGTCATACCAACACTTCACTTTAGGTTTTGCAACATGATAACCATACCTTAACGGCTGAATTATCATGTTATTTCAAATATAGGAGAGATCAACATGGGACAATTTGTTCTGAAGACAGACACTGCTAAGAAAGTCATTAATATTGAACTGGAAGGAACCTTCTCCAACGAGGACGGACTGAAATCCATCCAAGCCTATCAACAGACCATTAATCCGATTAACCCGGCCGAATATGCCCTTGATATCGATTGCCGCAAGCTGAACGTCACTGCTCCTGATGTCGTGCCGCTGCTGGAAGGCTGCTTCATCATGTTCAAGTCGGACGGCTTCCAGAAGGTAAGTCTGACCCTGGAGAACAATCCGATTCTGAAGATGCAATTAGCCCGCCTGGGACGCAAAGCCGGCCTTGAGAACCTGGAGATCACCTCCACCGTTCAGGCTTAAGCACACTTACGCTATCATAACTTTGAGGAGGGTCTACTATGGCGGGAATTCGTATTAAGGACATTGATATCTACCATCCAAGCACAAGAATCGGCAATGATTTCTTCATTCAGCACTTTGATGATAAAGGCATTGATATCCGTGGACTGTTGGCCACTCTGGGCCGTGAATACCGCTACAGCATCGACAACCCGGATGAGAACTCCTTGACGATGGCTTATGAAGCCGCGAGCAATGTTCTGGAGAAGACAGGGCTCACCGGTGCAGACATTGACCTGATCGCTTATGCAAGCCAAACGCCTGAATACATTTTTCCTACGAATTCATTGATGATCCACCGGCTTATTAACGGGCCGTCCCATGCGATCTGCATCGACAGCAACGCCAACTGTGCGGGAATGACCGCTTCTGTAGAGCAGGTCAGCCGTCAGATGATGGCGAATCCGCGAATCCGCCGCGCCCTGGTTATCGGCTCGGATCATGTTGCTCCGCATGCGGACAAGAATGATGCCGTGTACTATGCCAACTTCGGCGATGCTGCCGCCGCAGTTATCTTGGAACGTGACGAGAATTCAGTAGGCTTCATCGACTCGATCTACCAGACGGATACCTGTGTATACGGCAATTCCCTGTTCCCGGCAGAAGGCTTAGCCAAGCTGGGACGCAGCGGTGTAGCCGCCGGAGAGTTCAATGTGAAGTTCATTCCGTTCGATGATTCGATCTGTGTGGATGCCGCCTCAGAGTCCATTAATACGTTGCTCAGCAATAACGGGATTGCCCCGGAATCGGTGAAGGCCGCCTGCTTCTCGCAGCTGTCCCTGCCGAATATTCAAGCCGTCTCCGGCAAAACCGGGATCGACCCGGACGCCGCCGTATACATAGGCGATGAATTCGGCTACACCTCAACAAGCAGCCCGTTCATTGCCCTGCACAAAGCAGTCTCGACCGGACAGCTGGAGCGCGGCGACAAAGTGCTGTTCTGGACGGTTGGCGCCGGATGGCAGAATGTTGCTTTTGTAATGGAATACTGATACAGCCGCAAACGGCCCGCAGCAGAATTTCTGCCAGCGGGCCGTTTGTGTTGGTACCTATAGGTTCAATCCGATAAGAATAAGTTCAAAGCCTGCCCTCATGCTTCTCCCAGCCCATGGTCCGCGATACGGCATCCTGCCAAGCATGATAGCGGCGTTCGCGTTCTTCCGGCTCCATCTGCGGCAAGAATACCTTCTCTGCCTTGTTGAAGCTCTCCAGCTCCTCCCGGGTCCAGACTCCGGAGGTCAGCCCGGCCAGCAGCGCCGCGCCAAGGGCGGTGGTCTCCGCATAAGTGGTACGCGTCACCTCACTGCCCAGGATGTCGGCCTGGAACTGCATGAGCAGATTATTGCGGACAGCGCCGCCGTCCACCCGGAGGCCGGTGAGCGGCATCCCCGCATCCTTCTCCATGGCTCCGATCACGTCCCGCGATTGGAAGGCCAGCGATTCCAGCGTAGCCCGGACCAGATGAGCGGAGGTTGTCCCCCGTGTTAATCCGAATATCGCTCCCCGTGAATACATATCCCAATAGGGAGCTCCCAGCCCGGTGAAAGCCGGTACGACCACCACCCCGTCGCTCTCCTCCACCTCACTGGCCTTCGCTTCTGAATCTCCCGGGGCGGCTATCAGCCCCAGCCCCTCCTGCAGCCACTGTACCGCTGCTCCGGCTACAAACACACTGCCCTCCAGGGCGTAATAGAGCTCGTCCCCCATACCCCAGGCTACCGTCGTGAGCAGCCCGTGGCTGGAGGCAACCGCCTCTGTTCCCGTATTCATCAGAATGAAGCAGCCCGTGCCATAGGTGTTCTTGGCGCTGCCTGCCTCAAGGCAGGTATGCCCGAACAATGCCGCCTGCTGATCGCCCAGCACGGAACGGATAGGGATTTCCAGACCGAACCACTGCGGGTCACAGGTCCCGAAGTCGCCGCCCGACATTCTCACCTCGGGCAGGATGGACGGCGGGATGCGGAGCGCATCCATGAGCCCCTCATCCCACTTGCGCTCGTGAAGATTGTACAGCATCGTCCGGGACGCATTGGTGACATCCGTTGCATGCACAGCACCAGCGGTCAGCTTCCAGATCAGCCAGGTGTCGACGGTTCCCGCCAGCAGTTCCCCCTTGGCTGCCCGTTCTCTGGCACCCGGCACATGATCGAGAATCCAGGCCAGCTTGGTTGCCGAGAAATAGGCGTCAATGACCAGTCCCGTCTTGGCCGCAATCTCTTCAGCCATTCCCCGGGACTTCAGTTCCTCGCACAGTCCGGCGGTCCGCCGGTCCTGCCAGACGATCGCCGGATAGATAGGGACCCCGGTCGCCCTGTCCCAGATCAGGGCCGTCTCCCGCTGGTTGGTGATGCCGATCGCCGTGATCTGCTCCGCCGGAGTAAGGCTTGCTTCAACCGCATCTCTGGCAGCAGCAAGCTGGCTCTCCCAGATTTGCTCCGGGTCGTGCTCAACCCAGCCCGGACGGGGGAAGGACTGCCTGATCTCATATTGTCCCTGCGAGATCATACCAGCCTTATCGTCAAACAGAATCGCCCGTGAGCTGGTAGTGCCTTGGTCCAAGGATAAAATCATTATGCCCAGCCTCCTGCAAGCCTCAGCTTGATTAGTATGTTCCACGATAAACAAGATTAATGTGGTTATTTCAACAAAAAGCACCTCTGCTCTCAGAGGCGCTGTCATGCGTGGTCTTGGTTTACTGTTATTCGACAGGAAGCCGCAGGGTAAACGTGGTTCCTTCTCCAAGCTTGCTGGAGGCGTGAATGCTGCCGTGATGCAATTCGACGATATTCTTCACGATGGCCAGGCCCAGCCCGGTTCCCCCCGGCTCTCCGCTGCGCAGACGGGCTTTGTCTGCCTTGTAGAAGCGGTCGAAGATAAAGGGCAGATCGTCAGGATTGATCCCGGCTCCCTCATCCTTGATTACAATCTCCACATAGCTCTTGCTGTCCTGCATGATCTTATCGGCCAGGATCGACACTCTGCGGTTGCCCGGAGTGTGCCGGAAGGCGTTGTCCAGCAGATTCGTCAGCACCTGCTCCAGCTTGTCGCCATCGGCAGCCTGGAGCAGCAATTCCGGCGCAGACCGCTTCAGCTCAAGCAGAATATCCCGCTCCTTGGCTCTGACCGAGAACTTGCGGTAGACCCGCTCCAGCAGCTCGTCTACATCCACCTGCGCTTTCAGCACGTCTGTGTGTCCCGCTTCCATGCGTGCCAGATCCAGCAGATCCTTCACCAGACGGCCCATCCGCAGGGATTCATCATGAATGACCTGCACCAGCTCGCTGCTCTCCTCCGGAGAGGCAGCCATGCCGTCCAGCAGCGCTTCACTGTAGCCCTGCATCATGGAGAGCGGAGTACGGATCTCATGCGACACATTGGCCACGAAGTCCCGCCGCATCTTCTCCAGCCGCACTTCCTCCGTTACATCGCGCAGCACGGCAACGACTCCGCGCAGCTTATCTTCAGAGTAGAGCGGAGCCATATGGACCGACCATACCCCTTGCCGGACATGGATGTTCGAGCGCTGGTCCCCGCCCTCCCTGAGCGTATTCTGGAACAGCGGGCGCAGCGGCGGCGGCACCTTGCCGGCAGCGGAGTCCGGCAGACCGGTGGTGCCGTCCTCCTCCTGGTCCCAAGCAAGGTCGCTCCAGGCTTCCAGCAGGGACTGCCCGTGCGGGTTGGTCAGAATAATCGCGCCGCCGATATCAAAGGTAATCACCGCATCGCTCATACTGCGCAGGACACTGGACAGATGCCCCTTCTCATTATTGAGATTGCGTATATTCTCTTCCAGCTCTTCCGCCATATGATTGAATGAGGTCGCCAGCTGGCCGATCTCATCGCTTGTTACCAGCGTCAGTCTGGTTCCATATTCCCCGCGGCGGATATTGTTCGCCGCCTCAATGACCTGCTGCATCGGCTGCGTGATCTTGGTGAACAGGAACAGCGCAAAAAATGTAGTCAGCGAGAACCCGATCATGCAGGTATACATGAACAGGCGTTTGATGGCCCCGGAATTAGTGAAGTTGCTGTCGATATAGGGCAACAGGAATAGCCCCAGAGTGATGAGCACGACAGCAACGAGACAGATGATCGTGATCCACAGCTTCCCGACAAGGCTTCTCCAGAAGTTCACTTATTTGGGCACCTCAAGCTTATAGCCTACTCCCCACACCGTGGTGATCATCGCCGCCGATTCCGGGGAGACCTTGTTCAATTTCTCGCGCAGGCGCTTAACATGGGTATCCACCGTACGCAAATCGCCGAAGAATTCATAATTCCATACATCCTTCAGCAGCTCCTCGCGCGAGAATACCTTGTCCGGTGAGATAGCCAGATAATGCAGCAGCTCATATTCCTTCGGCGTCAGGCTGACCTCTTGCCCGCCTGCGCTCACGCGGTGCGCATCATGCTCAATAATCAGGAACGGGAACACGATATTATTGCTTGAATTGCTCTCCTTGGACAGAAAAGCAGTTGCAGAGGAGCGGCGCATAATCGCCTTGACCCGGTAGATGACCTCGCGCGGGCTGAAGGGCTTAACCACATAATCGTCTGCGCCCATCTCGAAGCCCTGCACCCGGTTGATCTCCTCACCCTTAGCCGTAAGCATGAGAACCGGCGTCGATTTGACCCCTCTGAGCCGGGTCAGCACCTCGATGCCGTCGATGCCCGGCAGCATAACGTCCAGCAGAATCAGGCCGTAGTCATTGGCTGTTGCTTTGCGCAGGGCGATCTCTCCGTCCTCCGCCTCGTCAATCTCGTAGCCTTCTTTTTCAAGATACATTTTGAGCAGGCGGCGGATACGTTCTTCGTCATCCACCACCAGAATTCTATTCAAGTGCTCAGCCATTTACACAACAACCCCTTCATCAAATACAGTAGAACGCCACCCTGATGCCTATGCCTGACCGGAGAACGGAATTGCTCAGTCGGTCCCTGCATAAGAATGAAGTCCGGCAATAACCAGGTTAACGCCGACCAGCGTGAACATTACAATCAGAAAGCCGAGTACAGCAAGCCAGGCAGATTTCTGCCCCTGCCATCCGCGGGCTAGCCGCAGATGGAGATACGCACTGTAGAACAGCCAGGTGACGAGTGCCCAGACCTCCTTCGGGTCCCATCCCCAGAACCTGCCCCAGGCCACCTCAGCCCATATCATGGCAAAAATCAAAGCCCCCAGGGTAAAAATCGGGAACCCGATGGCAATCGCCCGGTAAGTAATCTCATCGAGGTCGCGCTCATCAATTCCGTCAAGCACCGGATGAATCGCCCGGCCGAGCGGCTTCCGCACGATCAGCCGGAGAAGCCCATACAGAACAAGCCCGGACAGCAGTGACCAGATCACCGTATTGAACTTGCGTCCTGCATTAACCCCGTTCATCCAGGAGGGTGCTTCAAACAAAGGCTTCTTCATGCCAAGAAACGGCTGGAAGCTCTCAATTTCGCTATGGTAAGGTGCCACAATCGGCGGCATTTTATAACTCACTTTCTCTATTGTACTATCTTCCTGCCCGGGGCTGTCAATCGTTACGTTCGTACGGATGAAAACTGATTCATAGCCTGCGCCGCGGAAGGCAAATACAGATCCGAGAAACCCAATTATAACAATGATTGAGAACAGAGTAAATTCGACAAGCCGCTGCTGCTTGCGGTCGCTGCGTTCCCTGCTGCTGAAATTCACCGTCCGCAGCAGGTACATCAGACCGGCGGCAAAGCCAACGGCGAAGAAGGATTCCCCCAGCGCCGCCAGCGTGACATGAATGTTCAAATAGATCGATTTCAGTGAAGGAATAAGCGGCTGCACTTCCTGGGGAAACACAGCTGCATACGCCATTACAATAATGGAGATCGGAACCGCGAAGACCCCAAGAATCATCTTGCGGTAGATCGCGAAGATGACGGTGAAGGCCGTCATCACCATCATGGATAGGAAGGTCATGAATTCATACATATTGCTGACCGGGATATGGCCCGCTCCCATCCAGCGGGTAATGAAATAAGCCAGATGGCATAAGAGGCCGAGCGAAGAGACGATAAAAGCGATTTTGCCCCACCGTGCGGTATGCTCCTCCGGCTTCCGGCCGGACCATTTCCGGCCCATAATGGCAATCGTGAACAACATGAATGCACCGCTGTATAAGAAGAATGCTGCAATAAAGACATCACTGCTGAAATCGAGCAAGTTCATGCCAGGCCTCCTCCGTTGTCCAATGATTGTTCATCGACTGTCATGTCTATTTTCTCCAGAATCGAGACCAGCTCCCGGCGGAAGCCGAACCAGTTCTTGTTCGTGTGGCCGCCCAGCACCAGCTCCCCGCCGTCAACAGTCAGCCAGATGCGTCTATGCTGCCAGTAGAAGCCGAGAATAAGCCCCAGCATCACGATTCCCGCGCCGATCCAGACGAACGGCATTGCCCGGTCCACACGCACATTCAGATAAGTAGTGGATTCCGCGAAGTCCACATCCGTCATACTGCCGACCTCTAGCTCCAGGAAGCGCTCCCCGCCGCCCAGCTTGTCGTTGATGGCATTCTGCTGGAACTGCTCCTTATCCACCTGCTTCGGAAAATAGAAATACTGCTGCCCTTCTGCAGGCAGGTCCGGCCCGCTGATCAGAAACAAAAACGCCGGAGCGTTCGGATACGGTGACTTGGATACCGGACGGCCTTCCTCGTTGAGTCCAAAGTCCATATACTTCTCCTTCAGCTCCAGCGTGTACGGCCCCGCCTTGAAGCTGCGCTGCGACCCCTTCATTTCCAGCTTGAACTTGCCGTAGCTCTCACCGGTTGAAGCGTTCACAAGATCGGGCTGCACAGAACGCAGTACAGGCGTCAGGTCATAATCAAACTGATACGCTTTCAATCCTTTGTAGCTAAGCGGAGAGTTCACCTGGATGTCATGCCAGGCTACCTCACGGAGCTGCGGTTCCTTGGAAGGATCGCTGCAGCCGGACGTACATTCATAGAGAACCGCCTTGGTCTCGTAGAGCTTAGGCAGCACCTTTTTGCCCCGGAATTCTTCCGGCATCTCTTCGTCCGTATAGAACTCCACTGTAAACTTCTCGTTCTTGAGGTACAGGGTGGTATCCGGTATCTTCACCGCCTCGCCCTGCGGAAAAGCAAGATGCTGATCCATATTCAGGCCGGGCAGTCCTCTCGCCAGTACAGCGAGCAAAAAAATAATCAGGCCAATATGTATTACATAAGGTCCCCAGCGGCTGAAACGGTGCTTCTCGGCCAGCAGAGCGCCGCCGTCTGTCTTGACCCGGTATCCCCTCTTCCTGAGCGGCTCTTCAATGCGGGCCACCCATTGCTCCGGTTCCTCTTCTACCGGCCGGATCAGCGTGAGCTTCTGGCGGGTCAGGAACTGGCGGTGCTTGCGGACCTTCTGCCGGGTGAGCGCTTTGTACAGCGGCAGCACACGGTCGAGGCTGCAGATGACCAGAGAGGCTCCAATCATGACCAGCAACGTCACAAACCACCAGGATTCATAGGTATGCGAAAGGCCGAGTCTATAATATATATTCCCGGCAGTTCCATACGTTTGTGGATAATAAGCCTCAGCATCAATGTTCAGAAACGTGCTCTCTTGCGGAAAAATCGTTCCCAGCATCGCGCCGAGCAGCGTCAGCACAATCAGGTAGATGGCTACCTTGACCGAGGAAAAAAAGTTCCAGACCTTGTCGATGATCCCCGGACTCACCCGCTGAGAACGGCGGGCTACCCCGTCATAGCGCATCTCAAGGTTGGCGGTGGAATTCCACTCCTTCTCGTCCAGCGGCTTGCCGCAGGCTTCACAAAGAACGGTCCCCACCGGATTCTGGTGACCGCATTCGCATTTGGTATTGCTGATCAGCGGCATATGCTCCTTCATCGTCCCACCAGCTTCCCGATTTGCTCATCCAGGGAGCTTAAATTCAGTTGGCCGGTATGAATGGTTTCCACCTTGCCCTTCGTATTAATGAAGAAGGTGGTGGGCAGCGGGGAGACCCCGTAGCTGCGGACTGCATCCCGTCCCTTATCCATGACTACCGGAAAGTTAATGTCAACCTGCTTAACGAAATTCTCCACAGTCATCTGATCCTCGCCCACATTCACGCCTAAGACGACCACGCCCTGGTCTTTCCATTTCTCCCATTGCGTCTGCAGTGCAGGCATTTCCTTCACGCAGGGTCCGCACCAGGAGCCCCAGAAATTAAGCACCACGGACTTCCCTTTGTATTCCTCCAGCGTATGTGTCACGCCGTCCAGCCCCAGCAGTTCAAAATTCGGTGCTTTTCCGCCTTCCTCAGGCTTGCCGTCCCCTCCGAATACAGAGGAGCTGATGGCGTAGCCTCCAAGCAGAAGAATTAGAAATAGGATCACGATTTGGATTGGCTTTCTGGCTTTGCCCACACGCCCTGCCCCCTTCTGTGACGCAACTCATTACTTTAGTTGTTAGGTGTGAACATCCTATGAACATTATAACGAATTTTGTCACAGTTTTAGGAGAGGAAATTGTGAACATTATGTGTCTTTACGGGTAGGATTCTCTCTGAGCGCTCCGGCTCTGGCCATCTGCTGCAGGTGGTTGATTTCATCCTTGGTCAGATGGCGGTAAGAGCCGCGTTTGAGATTCTGCAGCAGAATATCCCCGAACGAAATCCGCTTCAGCCGGATTACCGGATGTGAGATCGCTTCAAACATCCGCCGGACCTGGCGGTTGCGGCCTTCATGGATGGTAATGCTGATGACCGATTCCTTGTTCTCTTCGTCGATATCCTTGTATTCAACCTCCGCCGGCGCGGTCATGCCGTCCTCCAGCTTGATGCCGGCCTTCAGCTTGTCCAGTGCCGTGCCATGCGGTATCCCCTTGACCGTGGCCAGATACGTCTTCGGCACGTGATGCTTCGGATGCGTGAGCAGATTGGCGAACTCCCCGTCATTGGTCAGCAGGAGCAGCCCTTCCGTATCATAGTCCAGCCGGCCTACAGGGTATACACGCTCTGTGATGCCCTTCAAGTAATCGGTAACGACCTTGCGGCCCTTATCATCGGATGCGCTGGTAATTACACCCTTGGGCTTGTTGAACATAATGTAGATTTTATTCTCGCCCCGGATCAGTCTGCCCGAGACCTTGATGATATCTGTTGCCGGGTCTGCTTTCGTGCCAAGCGTAGTCACGAGTTCCCCGTTGACTTCCACTTTACCGGCCAGAATCAGTTCTTCACATTTGCGTCTGGACGCCACACCTGCCTGCGCCAGAACTTTCTGTAATCTTTCCATTGTCGATGACTCACCTCAGGTTAATGATAACCATCAGCGGCATAAATCACAAGGTCATTCCACGGAAAAAATGCACCGGGGCAACCCGGGCTGTGCGGTTCCACAACTAATGGGGAAATGTGGTAGCGCCGTGCCAGCTCCAGAATCAGCTTGCCTGCAGCGAACAGCTGCTCCTGGCGCTCTGAAAGCGGCGGGATCTCGTCCGCCTCCCCGTAATTGCCTTCCAGGCAAATATGAATATGCTCAGGGTCAGTCAGCAGCGGCGCAGCATAGATGTTGCCGCCCAGCCCGACCCAGAAGTCAAAGCCTTTGCCGTTAATCGACGGACAGCGGGAATGATGTAATATGAAGCCTTTGTAATCCACCCTTGGTCAGCTCCCTCTGTGTTGGTGAAATAGCATATGAAGGGTGGGGGCGGTGGGTGAGGACCGGTTTTTAAAATAAATGCGTTGACTTACACGTTGACTTAATCGTAACTCCGGGGAATGCTTGGACTTCCGGCCGCTATTAAAGTTGGATTTCCTTGATTCCGCTGCCATGTGGCAGTAGAAATCCAACTTTAAAGGCGGACGCTCCCGCTCCTCCAGTTCCAAGCTTCCCCTCCGTTACTCCGTCAACGCACGCACAAACAGTCCTCACCACCTGGGAAGGGGTGAGGACTGGGGCAAGCGGCTGCGCAGCAGCGCTTGGGGAACCTTAATCATTCCGCCTTGAGTTCCGGCGGCTTTAGTCAGAAGATCAAGTGCATTAATACCCTCCATTTTACTCAGAAGACGACTTTACCGAAATCAGGTGCATTTATACACTTCATTAGCTCACCAAGCCGACTTTTTCCGAAATCAAGTGCATTAGTACACCTCGTTAGCTCATCCAGCCGACTCTAACCCTACCCGAACACCAACAAACATACTGCGATGGCGGCGACGAAGCCGACGAGGTCGGAGAACAGGCCGACCTTGAGGGCGTAGCGGCCGTTACGGATGCCGACAGCGCCGAAATAGACGGTCAGCACATACAAGGTGGTATCCGTGCTGCCCTGTATAGTAGAAGCAATCATCCCGATCAGCGAGTCGGGGCCGTGGACACGGATCAGGTCTGTGGTATAGGCCAGTGACCCGGTGCCCGTCAGCGGACGCAGAAGTCCCAGCGGGAACACCTCGGGCGGAATGCCGAGGCCCGTAAGCATCGGGCTGATCAGGCCCATCAGGAAATCAAGCGCGCCGGAGGCGCGGAAGACGCTGATCGCCACCAGCATCCCGACCAGATGGGGGATGATGGCGATCGCTGTGCCGAAGCCGTCTTTGGCGCCTTCCACGAACGATTCATAGACCGGAACCTTACGCGTGAATGCATACAGCGGGATAAAGGTGACCATTACCGGAATCGCCCAGGCCGAGATAAGACTGATCAGTTCTAACAAGGACGGTCACCCTTTCACAGAAGATGGCGGGAGCGCCGCGTTTCCTGGCGCTGAGCCGGGGCCGGGGCCGGAGCCTGTAACAGGCGGCGCTCCCGGCGGCCGGCGCAGCAGGGCCAGACGGCGGCACAGCCTGTCCGCAGCGATGGCGGCCAGCGTAGCGACAGCCGTCGCCGCGAGCGTCGTGCCGACAATCGCCGCCGGGTCCGCCGAGCCGTAATTCAGCCGGATCGCGATCAGGGTGGCCGGAATCAGCGTAATGCTGGCCGTATTCAGTGCAAGCAGCGTACACATCGCCGGCGTCGCCGTGTCTTTATCGGGATTCAGCGTCTGCAGCTCCTGCATCGCCTTAATGCCCATCGGTGTAGCCGCATTGCCCAGCCCCAGCAGATTGGCACTCATATTCGAGAGGATGTAGCCGATCGCCGGGTGCCCCTTGGGCACATCCGGGAACAGAAAAGCGACCACCGGTCCCAGCACCCTGGCAATCTTCTTCAGCAGGTCGGCCTCCTCTGCAATCCGCATAATTCCCAGCCAGAAGACCAGCACGCTGATCAGCCCGAAGCTTACCGTGACCCCGCTCTTCGCCCCGTCGAACACGGCGGCGGTGAATTCGTTCATCCGCCCGTTGGCCGCGGCGAAGCCGAAGCCGATCAGAATCATCCCCAGCCAGATTCCATTTAACATCGCTTCCCCCTCCTCCTCAAGCATTCATGAAGCTCTATCAGCACCGCCGTGGTCGTCAGGAGCCTCTGCCGGTAATGGAGCTGAGTGTGCTATCAGCCTCCACTATGCGGCTCCCCGGTCCGTCACACTCTGGAACAATGCCCGCAGCGCGCTGCCGAAGGCCTGCAGCCAGTTGCCCGCCGGGTAAGCGGAGGCACTTGCACTTTCACTGCTGTATTTCCGCTCATAAGCAGGTGTCTCCGGCGGCAGTTGTCCTGACGTGTACACCGGAACCCGGCCGATCTCCTGACCGCCGAGCTGCAGAATGATCACACCCCTAAGCCCGAAGCTGAGGTCGCCCGCAGCGGCGCGCGCCTCCGCCCTGCCCGCACCCGCACTGTCCAGCCCCGCACTTGTACTGGCACCTTCACCTGATCCTGCTCCCGTCCTTGCACTGGCTCCTGCCCCCGCTCCTGCACTGGCACCTTCACTCCCTCTGGAGCCAGCTTCAGTTCCAGCTGCACTCTGCCCGTTAGTCAGCACCAGCTTGTTCACCAGCCGCTCTTCCTCTCCCTGCCCCAGCGGGTAGGCAAAAGTCTTCCCGGTCACCAGGCCGTAGCCCTTAACCGCTTCCCCCCGCTCCACCAGCGTCTTCAGCGGATAGTGGTTGAAGCCGAAGTCGAGCAGCGCGGCATGGTCATTCCAGTCATTGCCGTCGTTCAGCGTGACCGCTACCAGCTGCTGCCCGTTCCGGGTAGCGGAGCTGACCAGGCAGCGCAGCGCTTTTTTGGTATACCCGGTCTTCACCCCGTCGGCCCCTTCGTAGAGGCGCAGCATCTTGTTCTTGTTGCTCCATTTGTAATCCCATTTCTCATACGGATTGTCCGCCGTCTTCTCCTTGGTGGCCACAATCTCCTTGAACACCGGGTTATGCAGCGCATAAGCGGTCAATACGGCGAGATCATTGGCGCTGGAATAATGGCCTTCTGCATCCAGCCCGTGCGGATTGGCGAAATGCGTATTTTTCAGATTCAGCTCCTGCGCCTTGGCATTCATCAGGTAGACGAAGCCCTGCTCCGAGCCGCCGACATGCTCTGCAATGGCAGTGGCCGCATCATTGCCGGAGCGCAGCATCAGCCCGTACAGCATATCCCCCAGCGTCATTTCCTCACCCAGCTTGAGGTACAGGGAGGAGCCTTCCTTCGCATAGGCATTCTTGCCAACCTTCACCTTGGAGGTGATGTCACCATTCTCTATCGCCACAATCGCGGTCATAATCTTGGTCAGGCTGGCAATCAGCATCGGCTCATCCCCCCGGCTGCTGTACAGAAGTCTGCCGGATGTCACATCGATCAGCGCTGCTGCCCGGGCATGGGTGGATACAGACTGGTTCTCAGCCTGGAGGGCAGACACCGGGACCAGCGCAAGCAGCAGACACAGGATCAGGGACAGCATTGATTTTCGCGTGATTGTCTTCATGTTCATCCTCCGGCTTCTTATCCGTTCCCGGGGGAACGGTTCTTCAGTCTTGTCTGGTTGTACAAGTGTATGCGGCGGGCGGTGCAGGTATGTCCAATCCGTCCTTATCCATGAAAAAGAGGCATCACCCCTAAGGCGATACCCCGCTTCTCTTATTCGGGCCGCAGCAACGGTTAATGTGCCGACGGGTTATGGTGCGGTTCCGTTTTGACTACAGTCTTGGTTACCTCGACAGGAGTTTCTTCCCCTACATGGACACCGTTCGTCTGGAACATGCTCTGGATTTTATCGATCAGGTGCGGCGTGGCATCAATGATTTTCTCAAACAGATGGGTCTGATTGTCAAGCGGCACAATATGTACCCCTTCCCTGCCAACGACCAGGAATGCGATTGGACGAATCGATACACCGCCCCCGCTGCCGCCCCCGAAGGGAAGCATTTTGACACCGGAACCGCTGCCGTTCACGCCCGGAGCATCGTCTTCCACTCTGAAGTCACTGCCCCCTGCGGCAAAACCGAACGCCACCTTGCTGATCGGCAGAATCACACTGCCATCCGGCGTTTCCACAGGATCTCCGACAATTGTATTGACATCAACCATGCCTTTGATATTTTCCATCGCGGTCTGCATGAGACCTTGGATCGGATGCTCTGACATTGCTATTCTCCTCCTCGTGATATAAATGTACCTGCAGTATCTAGCTTGCCCACTATGGATGGGAGTATGTAGATTTTTTAGGCGCGTTCCCGGCTCAGCAATTTCTTCCACCGGCCCAGACCGCCTTCGATCTTCGAGGCCCGGCGCAGCAGGAGCAGCCCTGAGTACAGGGCATACCCGGCAGACAGCTTCCCCTTACATACCGCCTCTGTGGCAAAAGAAAATTCGTCGCGGAACACCGGAGCCACGAACATTCTCGGAGCTTTCAGCAGTCTTACACGCTGGGAGACGAATCCGATCATCGTCCACTTCATGCCCCATAATGCCCCGGCCGCCGTGGCGGTAGCAGCAGCATCGCCGAGAGAGAAATCCGTAGACCAGTCGAACGTGCTAATCTCGATATGGGACAAGGTGTCCCTAAACCATTTGTTGAGGCCCTTGGTAGCCTTGAGAGCAATACGAACGTTCTTGAGCCAGTCCGTGACCGCTTCTTTATCCACCTGCGCCTCCTCGTCTGAGTCCCGCTTCACCGGCGCGATGCCGCTTTGTTCAATGTGGACCTTAATTCCCCGTTCCAGATTCTCGAACACCAGGATCGGCACCTCATAATGGAACTTGACCAGTCCAAATACAGCTTTGATATCGAATTCAATCCGGTCATCCTTGCCCTTCCTGCATGCCCGAAAATGAAAATGGATCGAAGAGGCCAATACCAGCAGGAACATCAGAAGAACGAGCAGCAGCAGAATCAATGGAATCGCCAGCCATAACGTCACACGCTTAACCTCCAAGCAGCTTGTAGAATGCGGAAATATCGAGCCTATGGATTAGTATGGCAATTCTGGCAGAATAACATTCCGTTATAGCAAAATAACCCCACATAGTGAGGCTTTAGCTTCGTGATGCTTATCAAAAAGAAAACCGCCGCCCCGGCAGGGGCTGGCGGTCTTACCGGGACAGCGGCAGTGCGCTGCGGTTATTCTGTGTCAGGCTCAGGGACCTCATCGAAGGTCATCTGGCTGTCCAGCTTGCTGAACAGCAGCTGAGTCTCCTCTTCCAGGTCTTCGGAGGTATCGAAGCTGGACGGCTCCGGCAGCTCCTTCAGACTGGCCAGCCCGAAGCTGTCCAGGAACGACTTGGTCGTTCCGTACAGAATCGGACGGCCCACGGCTTCGGCCCGGCCCACCTCTTGAATCAGATCCTTGTTGCCGAGGGTATGTATCGCCCGTTCAGACTTAACCCCCCGGATCTCCTCGATCTCCACCCGTGTAATCGGCTGCCGGTAAGCCACAATGGCAAGCGTCTCCAGCGCCGCCTGAGACAGGGACGATCTGGAGGGCGAATAGGCCAGCCGCTCGAAATACTGGGCGTGCTCCGGCAAAGTTGCCAGCCGATAGTTCCCGGCAATCTGCACCACCTGCAGGCCGCGGCCCTGCGAGACATAATCCTGTCTTAAATCATCCAGCGCGCGGGTCGCCAGTTCCGGCCGCTGCTCGGTAATCTCGGCAATCTGCCGGACAGACAGACCTTCATCACCGGAGAGAAACAGCAGGCCTTCAATAATCGATTTCAGCGTGTTGTAGTCCACTGAACTCTTCTCCCCCTCTCCATTCCATTACAATATCATCGAACAATTTCTCCTGGTAACAGAAGATTGCCCGCATCTTCATCAGCTCCAGAATCGCCAGGAAGGTCGTAACAATCTCATGCCGGTCCATCTCCTCATGCAGCAGGGACGAGAAGCGCAGCCGGCCGCCTATACCTGTGCGCTGGAGCGCTTCAGTCACATCGCGAATCCGGTCCTTGACCGAGATCTCATCCCGGGTGATCCGCTGGTATGAGGTCCGCCGGGCCGCCTTGCTGAGCGCCTTGCGGAACGCGGCAATCAGATCGGCGGTATGCAGCCCCTTGGGAATCAGATCGGCCTGAGCTGGAACGTAGGGGCCAAGATCCTCAGGCTCCTTCGTAAAAATCAGACTGCGCTCACTCTCCATATCCAGCAGCTGCACCGCGATGCTCTTGAACTTGCGGTATTCAATCAGGCGCTGCACCAGCTCCGCGCGCGGGTCATAGCCGTCGTCCTCATAATAATCGAAGTCCTCGATTTCAATGACCGGCGGCTTCGGCAGCAGCATTTTGCTTTTGATCGACAGAAGGGTTGCTGCCATCACCAGAAATTCGCTGGTAATCTCCAGCTCAAGCTCCTTCATGCCCTGCAGGAATTCCATATACTGCTCGGTGATCTCGCTGACCGGAATGTCCTGGATGTCGATTTCCGCCTTGTCAATCAGATGCAAGAGCAGATCGAGCGGACCTTCGAACGTCTCCAGCTTGTACAATACAGTCACGCGGTTTCCTCCAGCCCAAAAAAAGTAAAGTGCAGCGCCGCACGGACGCTACACAAGTAGAAAGATCTATGTTCATGCTTTCTTCTCATACATATAAATAAGCACGATTTAGGCTGATTCGTCAAGAGGCGTATTATTTGAACAGCTTGTTGAGATTGGCCATTTCGATGGCCGCTGCTGCGGCATCCCAGCCCTTATTGCCGGCTTTGGTCCCGGAGCGCTCAATGGCCTGTTCAATATTCTCAGTGGTCACCACACCAAAGATTGTCGGAACACCGGTCTTCAGGTTAATGGCCGCGACACCCTTAGCCACTTCATTGCACACATAATCATAGTGGGTGGTAGAGCCGCGGATGACGGTACCAAGCGTGACTACTGCATCGTATTTGCCGCTTTCGGCCATTTTCTGGGCAATCAGCGGAATTTCAAACACGCCCGGCACCCAGGCCACATCAATCTCGTCATCGGCCACGCCATGGCGCTTGAAGGCATCCAAGGCTCCCGAGAGCAGCTTGCTGGTAATGAATTCATTGAAACGGCCAACCACGACACCATATTTCAGTCCCTCGGATACTAAATGTCCTTCTAAATAGTTCGGCATTGTGTTCATCAACCCTTCTGGTATAAGATAATGTTCTTTGGCAAGAGTCAGTTCTTGGACGCCTCATTCTGTTCGATATCGTCAAATTTCAGCAGATGGCCAAGCTTCGCCTGCTTCGTATGCAGATAACCCGTATTGTCCTTGTTCTCCGGCATCTGAATCGGCACCCGCTCCACCACCTCAAGGCCATAACCTTCCAGACCTTTGATCTTGCGCGGATTATTGGTCAGCAGCCGGATCTTGCGCAGCCCCAGATCCTTCAGAATCTGTGCCCCGATGCCGTAATCCCGCAGGTCAGCGGCGAAGCCCAGCTTCAGGTTGGCATCCACCGTGTCCAGCCCCTCTTCCTGCAGCTTGTAGGCACGCAGCTTGTTGATCAGGCCAATGCCCCGGCCCTCCTGCCGCATATAGAGCAGCACGCCGCGCCCGGCTTCCTCGATCTGGCGCAGTGCCGCTTCGAACTGCGGTCCGCAGTCACAGCGGTGCGAATGGAACACATCACCGGTCAGGCACTCGGAATGCACGCGTACCAGAACCGGCTCGTCACCGGAGAGATCGCCTTTGACCAGCGCGACATGCTCCTTGTCATCCACCTCGTTGGTGTAAGCAATCGTCTGAAACACACCAAAGTCTGTCGGCAGATTCACCGCCACCTCGCGGTTAACGAGCTGCTCCTTCTCATTGCGGTAATGGATGAGGTCCTTGATGCTGATCAGCTTGAGATCATGCTTCCTGGAGATCTCAATCAGATCAGGCAGGCGGGCCATCGTGCCGTCCACCTTCACCACCTCGCAGATCACGCCTGCGGGGTAAGCGCCGCACATACGGGCCAGGTCAACAGCCGCCTCAGTGTGGCCCGACCGCCGCAGCACGCCGCCCTTCTTGGCGATCAGCGGGAACATATGCCCCGGCCGGCGGAAGTCGCCCGGCTTGGCCGCCGGGTCCAGCAGCGCCTTGATCGTCATGGAGCGCTCTGCGGCGGATATGCCGGTAGTGGTGTCCTTGTGGTCCACCGACACCGTAAACGCTGTGCCGTGATTATCCGTATTCTGGGCAACCATCGGTGTAAGCTCCAATTCCTCCGCGCGTTCTGCCGTAATCGGCACGCAGACCAGACCGCGTCCTTCAGTAATCATGAAGTTGATCACTTCGGGTGTTGCCCGTTCCGCCAACGCTACGAAGTCTCCTTCATTCTCGCGGTCTTCGTCATCGACAACGATGATGACCTTCCCGCGCATCAGATCGTAGATGGCCTCCTCAATGGGGTCAAGGATGCGGTCTTTGGGTTCCTGCTCGCTCATCTTACTGTCCTCCTAATGGCTGTCCGCCCCGGGGCGGTAATCAGCCTAATCTATATTTATACGAAACCGTTGGCCGCCAGGAAGTCATGGCTGATCTTCGAGCTGCCCTTCGCCTCTTCATCGCCCGCACGCGAACCGTAATGGAGCAGATGATCCACGTATTTGCCCAGCACATCGCATTCCAGATTAACGCGGTCGCCGGGACGCTTATGGTTCAGTATGGTCTCTCCAAGCGTATGCGGGATGATGGATACCGTGAAGGTGGCAGCTTCTGCCGTAACCACGGTAAGGCTGATGCCATCAATGGTAATTGAGCCTTTGGGAATGATGAATTTGAACAAATCCTTGCGCTCCGGCGCAATCCCGAACACCACCGCATTCTGATTGCGCTTGACGCTGCGGATCTCGCCGGTACCGTCCACATGCCCCTGGACAATATGTCCTCCAAAGCGGCCGCCCGCCGCCATGGCGCGCTCCAGATTAATCCGGCTGCCGGGCCGCAGCTCCTTGAGCGTGCTGTTACGGTATGTCTCGGGCATGACATCCACAGTGAAGTGGCTGTCTCCGAGCGAGGTAGCCGTAAGACAGACACCGTTGACAGCCACGCTGTCGCCGATCTTCAGATCATCCATAATGAGGGAGGCGCCGATGCTCAGTACCATCATCTCCCCGCCGCCGCTCACGCTGCGGAGTACGCCTACCTCTTCAATTAAGCCGGTGAACATGCCATCCCTCCTTAATCGTTATGCCTTCGCTTCTAACGTACAGGGGTGCCGCTGACACAGATATTATCCCCGAGCACCTCTACTTCCAATCCTTCAAGCAGTACAGCATCGCGCATCAGCTCCACGCCCTGGAAGTCGAAGGTCCCGGCCGCCGCTGCACCGCCGCCTACAATCTTCGGGGCGAAGAACAGCACAACCCGGTCAACGAGTCCTTGCTCCAGCATCGCCCCGTTCAGCGTGCCGCCGCCCTCCAGCAGAATCGAGCCGATCTCCATCGCCCCCAGCGCAGCCATAGCCGCCTGCAGATCCACCCGGGGACCGGAGCCTGCATCGATCACCTGAACCCCGGCTGCAGCCAGCGCAGCCCGGCGGTCAGGATCGGCAGCTTCGGTGGTTACGACTACCGTAGGTGCCAGTCCGTCTGTGACCACAGCACTGTCGAGCGGAAGCCTCAGCGAGGAGTCGATAATGATCCGCAGCGGATTCAGTCCAGGCACATTCAGTCTCGTGGTCAGCGAAGGGTTATCGGCAATAACCGTATTCACTCCGACCATAATTCCCTGATGGCGGTGGCGCAGCGTATGTACCAGCTCCCGCGCTTCCGCATTGGAGATCCATTTGCTGTCACCGGTCCGGGTGGCGATCTTGCCGTCCAGCGTGCTGGCGCTCTTCAGGGTGACGAACGGCTGCTTCGTGAGAATGTATTTGATGAACTTCTCATTCAGCCGCAGCGCACGGCTGCGCAGCAGCCCCACTTCGACGTCGATCCCCTGTTCACGCAGCATCTCGATCCCCCGGCCGGCGACCTGCGGGTTAGGGTCTTCACAGGCCACCACGACCCTGGCGACGCCTTCATCGATCAGGCGCTGGCTGCATGGAGGCGTGATGCCGTAATGGCTGCAAGGCTCAAGTGTGACATAAGCGGTGCTGCCCTGTGCTTTGCCTGCCGCCATATTCAGCGCATGCACCTCCGCATGTCCGGTGCCGCGCTGCAGATGGGTTCCAATGCCGATCATAACTCCATCCTTCACCACTACACAGCCAACTACGGGATTAATTCCCGTCTGGCCCTGTGCCCGCTCCGCCATATCCAGCGCAAGGGACATGTAAAACTCGTCATTCATCTTATCCATGTCTTGCCTCCTGTTCCCCGGCTGTATTCTTAAGGTGTACCATCCAAACAGAAAAACCCGTCTCAATCTCCAGGAGGAGTTCAAGACGGGATATATGAGAGGTAACGATAGACCTGTAAAAGCGTGCGTCAATAAACATCAGACCTTACGGATTGTGAAACTTGGCACATATCATCCGAAAAACCTGCGGTCCGGCCGCACTGCCAAAGGCAGCTCGTCAATCTCTCCTTCTTCCATCCAGACTATACTGTCGGTCCCGGAATTGCACCGGGTCCACCGTCCGTGTAATGCTCATACGGAACGGGTAGCGGACTGAGCAGCAGATCCGGCTTACTTAAGCCAGATCCCGCAGCATCACCGCCGGTAGGGAATTGCACCCTGCCCTGAAGGATTGATCTATTCAGTTCAATTCTAGATTACGCCTACAACAAAATTATCACTTCACTGCCGGAAATGCAAGTGCGTTTCAGAAATTAACTATATTTATGTAACTTAATTCCCTTATATACCCGACTCACGCTGCTTGTCCGCTCTCAGCAGGTCACGGATTTCGGTCAGCAGGACCACCTCCGGTGCAGGAGCAGGCGTCTCAACCACCTCGACCTTAACCGTCTCCTTGCGTCTGAACCGGCTGCTCAGCTTCACCACCAGGAAGATGGAGAAGGAGATAATGAAGAAGTCGACAACGGTCTGCAGGAACATGCCGTACTTCACAGCAGCTTCACCACTACCGAAGCTAAGCCCTTGCAGGTTAATCCCTCCGCTGATCAGGCCGATAAGCGGCATAATAATGTCACTCACCAGCGAGGTGACAATCTTCCCGAATGCGGCACCAATTACCACCGCCACCGCCAGGTCGAGTACATTGCCTTTCATAGCAAATTCTTTGAATTCCTTCCACATCACGATCTTCCTCCGATACTATATTTTTAAATTTGAAATTATTATAGCATTTATGAGTCAAGCTGAAACCTGCTGCTTCAAAATTTCCTGTTCCCCCTACTGTCTCCTGCAAGCCCCCCCTGCCTCCGCAGCGCGGAATGTAGCCGGTTTTCCGATTACATTTGGCCCTCGCGCCTTCGTGATGCCTAATGTAGCCGGTTTTTCGATTACATCTGGCCCTCGCGCCTCCGCCATGCCCATTGTAGCCGGTTTTTCGATTACATCTGGCCCACGCGCCTCCACCATGCCCATTGTAGTCGGTTTTTCGATTACATTCTGGCGCACAACCGGATGCAGCCATAAGAAAGAGGTACGGAAACGCCGCAGCGCTCCCGTACCTCTATTCCTTTCATCCCAGTCTCTATTCCATTCATCCCAGCCCCAGCCTAGTCCTGCTTCCGCGGCTTGCGGAAGACGCGGCTGAGGATGAAGCCCGCCAGGATCAGGCCGGCGCCTGTCAGGTAGACCGGCATCGGGCTGCTCTCTCCGGTCTGCGGCAGCCTTGCTGGGCCGTCATCCGTACCGGAGACCGTCCCTTGCGGAACCGCATCATCTTCAACATCTATATCCGCATTGCCCAGCGGGATATCATCGTCAGCCGGCGTTACCACTACCGGAGTCGGTTCCGGGGTCACGGTGCCTGCCGGAGCCGATGGCTGCGCGGTTCCCGGCACGCCAGGCCCTGCCGGAACCTCGGGATCATCGATGATGACACCCGGTTCAAATGTCCCTGCTGGTGTAGGCACCGGAGTGAATACCGGACCTCCACTAGGTGATGTCGGAACAGGCGTGGACTCCGGCCCCGTTGAATCTGTAGGAGCTGGTGACGGGTTCACAGTTGGACCTGAAGTCTCAACCGGTGTATCCGTCGGCACCGGCGTAGCTGTTGGTGTTGGCGTCACTGTAGGCGTTGGCTGCTCTGCCAGCTTATTGTACAGCGTCAGATTTACCACTGCCGATGAGCCGATCGTAACCGGATGCTCTCCCGGATCAAGCACATAGCCTTGCGGAGCCGCAGTTTCGATCAAAACATAGCTGCCCAGCCAGAGATTGTTGAAGGCCGCAATACCTGCTGCATCTGTAGTGCGGGTATTCACCAGCACCCGTTCGCTGCCGTTCAGGCGGTATAGCTCATAGGTTGCTCCGGCAAGCGGCTTGGCGGTACCGCCCTCTTCAAGCTTGAGGACATTCAGCGTGCCTCTGACTCCGCTGCCGGTTCCCGAGCCGCTGGAGACTCCAACAATAATCTCCTTGGTCGTCTCCTTGTTAATCAGCTTCACATTGTTGCCGCTGAAGCTTACAGCGTTGACCAGCTTATCGCCTGTGTTCGCCATGATCAGCGACTGATATTCCAGCACATAAGCGGAACGGATATCATCCGGGAAGCTTAAGACGAAGGATTGCTTCCCTTCAGCATCGGCGCTGATATTCAAATAGTAATCGACATCCCGGACCAGTGCCGGGCCGCTTTTTGTCACCTCACCGCCAGCAGAGACCGTTGTTCTGTACAGCTGGAAGCTGTCCGGCAGCAGAATCTGGTTCGTGCTCGGCACATCCGTAATCACGGCATCCTTCACATGGGACTGGGTGCGGTTAATTGCAATCGTCCAGTTCAGCTTATCGCCGTTCTGTACCCCGTCCTTGAACACATATTCGTCCCCGTGCGGAATGTCTACCGACGCCTTCAGATCCTTAGATACGCTCTTCTCCCCGTCCAGCAGCTTGGCGGTATTGGCCACCTTGGCTCCAATCAGCTGATCTGCCAGACTCGTTCTGAAGACCACATAATAAGGCGAATCGATCGCTTTGTCCCAAATAACCCTCAGCTCATTATTACTTCCCACACTGTAGCTGTATTCACTCCGGTTCACCTCATCGCCGCGGCTGTGGCTTCCATCCTTAGCAATGTTCATCTTATAGATATGGAGTGAGTCAGGGACCAGCGACTGGCCGTCAGCCAGCAGATCCCGTACCTGCGGATTCGCAATGGCTTTGCTGTTGTAGTTGATGCCTACAGTCCAGGTCAGCTCTTTGGCAGAGGCATTATAAGCCCCGGATTTGAAGCCGTTGTTCTTCACCTCGGGAATGGGAATGAACTTGCCCTTGGCTTCAGTCCACAGCGCTTTGCCGTCGCTGTCCTTCCAGTCAATCCGGGCGACGTTAATGAATTCATCCGTGCTGCCATTGAGCCAGTCATTGCTGAATTCCGTGCGGTAACTGATCGTATAAGTTCCATTAACCGGTGAATTAAATTTCACCTTGAAGCTCTCATTCGGCTGGACCGGCGAACCGATAATTACCGAGTAGGCCGAAGGGTTAATGACTGTTCCGGACAGCGTACGGACAACCAGGGAGCCTGGGATTAATTTCTGGCCGCCCTCCGGGAACCCGTCCGTAACCACCACTTCATTCATCGGATAGTTATCGCCGTTAAAAGTTATTTTCCAGTCTGTGGTATGTTTGTTGTAATCTACGCCCGACAGATTCTTGTAAATGATAATCGGCCGGATCAATTGGGTGGCCCCGCTGCTGTAGGTGCTGTCAGAGACCGTATTGGTAATCTTCGTATCGCTGAAAACACGGTCTGCGGCTTTGGTCGTATATTCGATCAGATAAGCCGAGTTCACCGTATGCTTGAACGCCAGTCTGAAGCCCTTGTCGGCATCGCCGGTAACGGGTGTAAGCGTATAATCCTCACCTGCGGTCAGCGCCGGGCCTTTGGCTGCTTCTCCGGCAGAATTCAGTGTAACCGGATAGACACGGAGCGAATTCTCAACCAGGAGCTGGGAGCTGCTGAAAATATCCGTCAGCACCGCATTCTCCGGCGAGATAGTACGGTTATTGTAGTTGTACTCGATGGCCCAGGCGATAGTCTGGGTGCCCCAGTCATAACGCGTTGCCTTCTTGTTCAGACTGCCGCCGCGTTCGATCTCCACCGTAGCCGATGCATTTGCCGGAGCACGGCCTTCTCCAGTGAATGTCGCTGTATTGGTGAAGCTCGGCAGATTATCGTTAACAACCCGGGTCGTATATACGATGCGGTATGCGCCAGTAATTACCGGGGCATTGAATTTCAGGCCAAGCGTACCGTCTGCGACAACCGCTGAATATTGGCTGCTGTCCACCAGCGGTCCTTGGGTCACTGTGCCGTCAAGCAGAACGTTCAGCTGATAGACCGACAGGGTAACGGTGCTGTCCAGTGACAGCCCGGCAGGAATCGGATCCGTAACCGCCGCCTGGCTAACGGCCTCCAGACGCTTGTTGACATCTACCGTCCATTCAATATGGTCCGCATTGAAGCCGCTGGAGACCCCCTGCTTGGTGATGGTAGAGCCGACCGTAGGCTTGAACGAGACCGTCACAGTCTGGACCCCGCCGTTCACCGGGAACAGAATCTGCTGGACCGTGCTGCCGCTGATCACCTGCTTGTCAAACTGGGTATTAATACGCAGGGTGCCCTGTACATTGGCGTGACTCTCGATGTAATCGTTGAAGGTCATGACCACCTGATGGGTCGCCTGGCTGACCGTAAATGTTCCTACGGTCCCCTCATCGGACGTAAGATCGCCCTGAATGTCATTGAACAGCCTGAACTGCTCGGGCAGCTGGAAGGTGAAGGTGTCTCCCTGACCATACCCTTGACCATCCGGTAGTGACCAGGTGTAGTCCAGCGTCACTGTGGAGTCGACATCATACACACTGCCCGTCACTGTCTGTCCATCCGGCCCATATACTGCCATGGACACACTGGTAATAATGTCCCGGTCCTGCTCAATTGCCGCGGCAGTAGCCTGCTGGGTGAATCCCAGCCCGTAGGCAAACTGCACCATCAGCAGAATCAGGACCATTGCCAGGCTTGTTCTTTTTTTCACCATTTACCATAAGCCCCCGTTCTTAATATTGATTAGACAACATGCCGGAAGAATGGCTGCTGACCGCACCGGTACCAGACACACTTTACCTGGAGGCTTCCATATGTATATACGGGTACGGGCATCCACTTCTGTAAATCAACTAGCAAACTTGCCTTTTCTGCCCATCCCGGACGATATATACTTATATCACCTAAGAGTAGAACTTTAGAATCAGATTTATTAAAAAAATGAAATTTTATTTTCGTAGATTATTTCGACATCAAGGAGAGATAGGTATGAACCGCAATCCATTCTGGGACCGCGTGCGCGAGAGTGATTTCGTCATGCTCTCCGCCTCCCATCTGACCGCCCTGCTGATTATCGCGCTATGTATCCTGCTGCTGTTCTTCGCCCGGTTCACCCTGCGCAACCGTCCCGGCCTGCGTCTCCTGACCCGCCTGTTGCTGGTGCTGCTGCTCGCTGCTTCCGAGGGCGGGCTGCATGTCTGGTATCTGTCTCACGGAACCTGGGCCGGCAGTACCTCCCTGCCGCTGGAGCTATGCGGGATTACGCTGCTCCTGTCCATCGTTATGCTGCTTACGCGCAGCAGGCTGCTGTACAGCTTTCTTTATTTTGCCGGGATCGGCGGGGCCTTCATCGCCCTGCTCACCCCCAATCTGGTCTATCCGTTCCCGCATTTCCGCTTCCTGCTGTTCTTCATCGCCCACGGATCAATTATTCTCGCATCGCTGTATATGACCTGGGTGGAGGAATATAAGCCTGCCTGGCGTTCCCTGTTCTTCACCATGCTCTGCCTGAACGTTGTCGCTGCCTGTGTCTATGCCGCCAATCTGCTGCTGGATTCCAACTATATGTTCCTGATGCGCAAGCCAAGTACCTTGTCGGTGCTTGACTATTTCGGACCTTATCCCTACTATCTGCTGGTCGAGGAAGGCTTCGCGTTCATGTTCTTCCTGCTGATGCTTCTGGTGTTCTTCAAGCTGCCGGAGCGGTTCAGGCAGAGACGGACCTAAAGAGTATATGTACAAAAAAGCACCCGGCTGGATAATCCAGCCGGGTGCTTCGGCGTTAACCCCGGGAAGGCAAGCCTTCCCCGGTTAACGGTATATGCGTGTTGTGTAAATTATACTTCTACAACTTCAACACTTGTCATCTTGTCGCGGCCTTTGAAGGCATCGACCAGCTCCATGCCTTGAACCACCTTGCCGAATACAGTGTGTACTCCGTCAAGATGCGGCTGCGGGGCATACGTGATATAGAACTGGCTTCCGCCGGTGTTCTTGCCGGCATGGGCCATAGCCAGGACGCCGCGCTCATGCTTGTTCGGGTTGATCTCGCAGTCGATGGTGTAGCCAGGACCGCCGGTGCCGGTGCCGTTAGGGCATCCGCCTTGAGCTACGAAGCCCGGGATAACACGGTGGAATACCAGTCCGTTGTAGAAGCCGTCATTCGCCAGCTTCTCGAAGTTAGCTACTGTATTAGGGGCATCCTGGTCGAACAGGTCGATCAGCACGACACCGCCGTTCTCAAGGGTAATCTTTGCTTGCTTCGCCATATGTAAATGACTCCTTTCGAGTTGACAGAAATAGAACACATCCATTAGTTTACTATGAAACGCGGCACAAAGCAAAGCAAGCGGGGACCGCCCCGCTTGCCGCTATTCCACATGCCCTGAAGGACAGGACTTACTTCGTTACTGCCTGTTTCGCGATACGTGCCGGAATCACATCATTGGCTACAATGTCCTGATGGGTCTCGCGGCGCACAACCAGATCGCTCTGCCCGTTCTGCACGAACACCACTGCCGGACGGCGGATACGGTTGTAGTTGCTGGCCATGGAGTAGTTGTAAGCCCCTGTGCAGGCTACAGCGAGCAGGTCGCCGCTGTCCACCTTCGGCAGCTCGACATCCCAGATCAGCATATCGCCGCTCTCGCAGCATTTGCCGGCGATGGAGACCGTCTCTTCGTTCGCCTCTGTAGCCCGGTTCGCAAGCACTGCTTCATACTTCGATTCATACAGGGCAGGACGCGGATTATCGGTCATGCCGCCGTCAACGGCTACGTATTTGCGCACGCCAGGAATCTCCTTGCTGGTGCCCACTGTGTACAGAGTTGTACCGGCATCGCCAACGATGCTGCGGCCCGGCTCCACCCAGATCTGCGGCAGCTTGTCGCCGATGCCCGCGAAGTGCGTCTTCACCGCATCGGTGATCGCTGCCACATATTCCGACACCAGCAGCGGTGTATCGCCGTCCACATAACGGATGCCGAAGCCGCCGCCCAGGTTCACCACCGGGAAGCTGATGCCCAGCTCATCCTTGACCATGCGGGTGAATTCAGCAATCCGCTGTACGGCCAGCTGGAAGCCTTCGGTCTCAAAAATCTGCGAGCCGATATGCGAATGCACGCCGAGCAGGTTAAGATTAGCCTGACTGTCCGCCTGGCTGACCGCTTCACGGGCAGAGCCGTTGCCGATGTCGAACCCGAACTTGGAATCCGTCTGGCCGGTGGAGGCATACGCATGATGGGCATGGGCTTCAACGCCAGGCGTCACGCGCAGCAGAATATTAACGGTAACTTCCTTGCGGGCCGCAATCGCCTGCAGCATATGAAGCTCCACCAGGTTGTCGACAACGAAGCAGCCGATTCCGGCATCGATCGCCATCTCGATCTCATCCGGCGTCTTGTTATTCCCGTGGAAGTGAATGCGCTCGGCCGGGAATCCGGCCTGCAGCGCGGTGTACAGCTCTCCGTCGGATACGACATCCAGCGACAGCCCTTCCTCATCCGCCAGGCGGCACATCGCCATCACGGAGAACGCCTTGCTGGCATAGGCCACCTGGAAGCCCAGACCGGAAGCGGTGAAGGCATCCATGTATTCGCGGCAGCGTTGGCGGACCAATTGCTCGTCCACTATATATAGCGGTGTACCATACTCCGCCTTCAATTCGGTTACATCACATCCGCCGATCTCCAGATGCCCTGCATCGTTAATTCGGCTCGTCCCGTGTAAAAACATTGCGCAGTCCTCCAATTTCTGTGGAATATCCGTTCCACCCTGTCTAGTATATGATTTGGCGCCCCGTCTCGTTCATAAGATCCGGTCCCGGAGACGAAATCCGGCTTATTGCGGGGCGGTTTAGTGTATTCAGTATAACAGACAATGGGAACGCCATAGAATGGACTAATTTGCAGTTGTTTTGTATTTTCCTACGATTTGCGCGGAGCATCCTTATTTGCAGGCATCCGGGTATTGTCTCTTGTTTTGTTGAAGGACGGCCTTGTTTTGGAGCTGAGCACCGGCATGCGCAGGATGATTTCAGCCATTGCTTTTGCATTAAATGGTATAAACGGCCACATGTACGGCGAATTGTAGGAGCGGTGGGTGGTCAGCAATACCACCAGCAGCGTCGAGCCGATCATGAACCCGGGAATCTGGAACGCGGCCACGGCCAGCAGCAGCCCAAGCCTGACAATCCGGTTAGCCAGCCCCAGCTCATAGCTCGGTGTAGCAAACATCCCGATCGCCGCGACTGCCATATAGAGCACCACCTCGTTGACGAACAGGCCGGTCTGCACAGCGATATCACCGACCAGAATAGCAGCGATCAGCCCCATCGCCGATCCTAGCGGGGTTGGTGTATGCACCGCAGCCATCCGCAGCAGATCCACCCCCAGCTCAACGATCAGGAACTGGGCGATGAGCGGGATTTTGGCTGTCTTTTGCGGACCAATGAATTCCAGCATCGCCGGCTTCAGCTCCGGGTGAAGGACCAGCAGCATCCACAGCGGAAGCAGGAACATCGATGCGAAAATCCCGATGAACCGCACCCAGCGGAGATACGTTCCCATGAACGGCGTCTGGCGGTTCTCCTCCGCGTGCTGGCAGAGGTCGAAGAAGGTCGTCGGCAGCACCATGACACTTGGCGAGGTATCGACAAACACAACGACACGGCCCTCCAGCAGATGGGAAGCCACAATATCCGGCCGCTCCGAGTAACGGACCAGGGGGAAGGGATTCCAGCCGCCGCCGACAATGGCTTCCTCCAACTGCTTATCCGCCAGGGGGATTCCATCGAGATTTACATTTTTGAGCTTATCCGTCACAGCCTGTACCTGGGTCTTGTCGACAATATCATCAATGTAGGCTAAGCAGACATCCGTCCGGGTACGCCGCCCGATCTGGTGCATCTCCAGCTTCAGCCCGGGGTCGCGGACCCGTCTGCGGACCAGGGCGACATTGCTCAGCAGCGTCTCTGTGAAGCCGTCGCGCGCACCGCGGACCACCCGTTCAATCGACGGCTCATCAGGGCTGCGGGCAGGATACGAACGGGTATCCATAACAATGACCTGGGTTTCGCCTTCAATGAAGAACACACTCATGCCCGACAGCACTTTATTGATGCTCTCGCTGAGCAGCTCGCCCTTCTCCACCTGCACATGCGGGATATACTCACTCATGAAGCTGGCGAACACATCGGTGGATACATGATCCGGGGTCAGATAGGTCAGGCGCTTCAGAATTTCGTCAATGATGGTATCCTTGGCGAACCCGCTGACACAGAGCAGCGCGGCACGGCGGCCGCCGAAGGACATCTCCCTGAACACGATATCAAAAGAAGAGCCTAAGCCCAGCACCTCGGTCAGCGTCTTCTTGGTATCCTCCAGCGATGCCGGGATCTTGTCATTGCCCTGCCAATATTCAATAGACGCCTCCAGAGAATCCGAGCGTTCACGGTCACGCTTCTCCTGCAGCGGGTCTTTCGGCTGATCTGCCGCCTTCTTCTCCTGTCCGGGCTCCGCTTTCCCGGAGGCAGACTTCTTAGCATTCTCAGACTTCTCTGGCTGGCTGGACGGGCTTGCACCCTCCGCTATATCCTCGTCATCCTCTAGCTCTTCATCCTCACCGAATAACCGGGCGAAAAAGCCCTTGTGGCTCTTCTCCTGGCCCTGATCCTCTGCCCCCAGCTCATCCGCCGCCTCTGTATCCTGCGGGGGATCCATGGCCTGGGCTTCCTGCCCTTCAGCACTGTCCTGGCCCGCCTTTGGCGCAGGATCGGGCTCCTGCCTGGAGCCGTCCTCACTTTCCTGATCTCCCTGTCCGGTCATGCCCGGCTCATCCGCTGCCTCCATCTCCTGCCGCTGCCCATCCCCGGAGCCAGCTTCTTCCCCCTCTTCCGGCCCGGCCTCGTCTCCGAACAGGCTGCTGAAGAAGCCCTTAATGCCGCCCCCGGAGGAGTCCTGCTCCTCCTCAGCTCCGGCGGATGCACCGCTATCCGGGCCTGCTCCTCCGTCAGCGCCCGCGCCGTCTGAGGCGGAGGTATCCTCCTTCGCCTGGTATTCACCGGCTCCAGCCGGACTTCCGCTGTCATCCGCATCAGCGCTGTCCTTCGCCGCTGCCTCCGGCGCATCCGCTGCACCTGCGGTCTCCTCACCGCCGGACGGCTCATCATTCCCGCCCAGCCCGGCGGCGCTGTTCCCGCCATTGTCTCCGCCTGTCCCGGCGGCCGCGCTGTTGCCGCCGTGGTCTACGGCGTTCCCTTCAGTCTCCCCGTCCCCCAGGGGTTCCTCCGCCCCACCAGATGCAGATGACGATGGAGCATCCTTGCCGGACGGGCTGTCCTGCTGCCCGTCCTCCGCCGGAGCGGCTGACGCCCCCAGGTCCGCTGACGCCTCCAGCTCCTGACTCCGGCCGCTGCCGCTGTCCTGCGGCTGGTCACCGGCCGCCCGCTCCTCCTGCGGCGGGTTCTGCCGCGCAGCGTTCTCTTTCTTCTGATCCTCTTCCACCTGATCTCCGCTGTGAATGTACCTTACCACGCTCTTGCCCCCTTTTTACTGTCGGTATACAAACCAGTCAAACAACGATCCCGCTACCTTGCCGCAGACCATCGCCATCAGCAGGCCAAACAGCAGATGGGTCATATGCAGCCGCTTGGCCAGGATCGGCAGGACGTTCAGTACCTCGGTCAGCGCAGCCGCCAGCATGCCGATAAAAATGCCATTGAACAGCCCGACCCCCAGCTCTGCCAGCGGTCCTGCTGTGATTTTCCAATTCCAGAAGTCGCTCACCGTTCCCAGCAGCGAACCGCCGACCATGGCGCCTTCATACCAGTGAACCTTGTCGTAGGAGGAGGTGAGCTGCGCCAGCCGGGGGATGATGTCCAGCACAACGAACAACGCAATCACCCCGCCGCCCACAGCAACGCCCCCGGCAATCCCCAGCAGCAGATGCAGGCCAAGCGATAAAGGGGCGGTCATGCTCCCCCCTCCCGGCGGCGTTTCATTTTGCGGTACTCCTCATTGATGACGTACTGGTCGATATTTTTCTGATACAGAAACATTTCCACCTCAAGCGGGGTCGGCTCCTCGTTCCATTTCTTTTTGAACAGATGATTGAAAAAAATCACCATCCCCAGCCCAATCCCCAGCGAATAGGCGATCTGAAACAGATAAGGGTGCTCATCCCTGTGCCCGGTCAGCATCTCCACAATGCGGATTTGCACCTCTTGCATACTGACGTCGGCATGAAAGTTCATAATCGTCAGCGCGGAGCCAAAGAACAGCAGCAGCCACACCAGCACAAACAGGGCAATCGACGGCTTGCCGGCTGTAGCGGGACCCGCAATCTGCACAATCGTCCGCCCTTCGCCGATCGGCTGGATGTCTGCATGGGGATACAGCTCCTGAATCTTCGGAATGACGGTCAGCAGATCCACCAGAATCAGATTGCCGTCACTCTCCCGGGGCTGGAGCAGCAGCAGTGAATACAACGGCTCCCGCCATTCCTGCCGGGTGATCAGATAAGCCACATCGCGCAGCAGCACACTTTGTCCCTTGGGGACCGTAACCCGGTTTTTGAGCTGAATGTAAATGGCCGGAGCCGTATGGTCAGAGTTCATCCGCTGAAGCCTCCCTCAGGTTGGAGTATGGAGCAGGTGAAACAGCAAGAATAACGGTAGTATGGGAGGAAAGGCTTATTTTTACTCTTGAAACCCGGAATTCATATAGATTTGAATCGGGACCTGCGAAACATTTGGAAAATAGAACCGTCTATATAGGCGATATAGTTGAGGGAGAGGATGGAAGTACAAATGAAGAGAATGCTGCGTCAACATTTACGCCTGACACTCAGTGCGGCTATGCTTCTGGCGCTTGCCGCCCCGCTGAGCGCACATGCCGCAGAAGAAATTAACGTCTACGATTCGTATGTCAGCAAGAACAGCGGAGTCGAGCTCCATTCGGTCAGCCAGCTGGACGGGAGCCAGTTTGTCAACGCGGTGATTGCCAGGCAGCCGGACGGGACGTTCGCGAGGTGGCCGGAGCCGTTTTTGTTTTTCCGGAATAATGGAACCGGTAACCTGCCGCTGACAAACAACGATGACCCGGAGCAAGCCTATGTCTATGATACACAGAGCCAGTCCATTGTCCGCAAAAGCAACTACATCTTGTCGCCGGACGGCCGCTGGGGTTATCTGGAGCGTTCACGTTATGGCTGGCAGGAGGGGATTGCCGGGAGCAGCAGATATATGGGAAAATTCAACGACCAGTATCTCCGCGATACAGCTGCCGGTAAAGTTACCGTCTATTATTCCAGTCAACGCAGCTACAATGCCTTATGGATGAAACAGCACTCGCTGCTGGAGGGAAGATATGATGAGGCCAGCAAGCAGAATGTGATCAGCACTTACGATCCGGCAACCGGGAAACGTAAGGAGCTGGTGAAGGGCACGCTATACAATTGGAACCTCGAGAAGGGAATAATCCAATATGCCAAAAATGAGCCGCAGCGCCTTCCCTGGGTCTATAACCTGAAGGATGGAACGTCACGGCTGGTGAAGAACGACAGTGAGCTGACAGCCCTGTTCCCGTCCCGGTCCGCCCCCCGTGCGGAGCTCTCTCTGCCGAAGACCACCGTGCTGAAGGATCTGCCGGTCGCTGAAGTGCCTATCACTATGGGGTACGAATACAATGTGAATCTGGACGGCAAAGGTGTCGATGTCTCCACCATTTTCTCCAAGGGCGGACAGGAATGGATTCCGGTGAAGCCGCTGGCGGCCGCTCTGGGCTGGAAGATTGAAGTGATGAATATTACCCAGACAGGCGATCCGTCCGCCGCATATATCAATAAGATCACGAACGGCAGCAAGGAGACCGTCCTTACGCCCGTAAACAGCTTTACTTCCGGAAACAGGCTGTATATGACCCAGGCCCAGATCAAGGAGCTTGGCTATAATGCGGTTAAGTTAACACCTTATTTGAAGTAATCTCTGATTAGCAAAAATAAAGAGGATGCTCAGCCGTTGAATAGCGGCTTGTGGCATCCTCTTTCGTATATAAGGCGAAGATTAGTTCTGCTGAAGCTGCTCCGCCTGGCTGCTCTGCTGATTGGAGATGAAGAACAATGCGGTCCAGATCAGGGCGAAGCCGATCAGCTGCGGCAGGGTCACCAGCTGGTGATAGACAATCCAGTTGATCAGAATCCCGGTCATCGGGAAGCTCAGCTCGGCCAGCGTAGCTACGGAGGCCTTGGTGGTATTCAGACCCTTGTAATAGAGCAGCATACTGAGCAGTCCGGGCAAAAGGGCCTGCAGCAGCAGGTTAACGGCCACCGCCGCTGATCCGCCGATTCCACCGTTAATCTGCCAGGGAGCGCCCTCCATGCTCGTAATTACGAACAGCAGCGGGAGCGCAAGAATGAAGCGCAGGGAGGTGACCGTCTCATACTTCATCGAGCCCAGCAGGTAGCGGCCCATTACCGTGGAACCGCCCCACAGGGCGGCAGCGCCCAGCGCCATCAGGCTGCCGACACCGATGAAGCTGTTCACATGGCCGAAGGGAATCGTCCAGCCGAAGGTCAGCAGATACGTTCCGGCCAGGGCCACGATGATCAGCGGCGCGAAATTGCGCGGCAGGCGTTCCTTCAGGATCACAGCGGCAAGCCCGATGGCGAACAGCGGCTGAAGCTTCTGCAGCAGCAGCACAGCGTTGAAGTCTCCGCTCGTTAACGCCTTGGTGAACAGAATCGTCGCCAGGGCTGAGCCGCCCCACGATACGATCAGCAGCGCTGCGGCCTGGCGCAGGCGGATGCCCTTCAGCTCTGCGCGGTTGCGCCAGAGCACCGGCGCTGCCGCCACGAATAGCACCACATGCTCCAGCAGCACGATCTGTGAAGAGGTCAGCGATTTGAGCAGAATAATCCGGAACAGCGGGTCAACGCCCCAGAGCGCCGCCCCCAGAACCACCAGCCAGAAGCCGCTGCGCAGCGGTGCGGTACGGACCCCGCGCGATGAAGCCGATACATTACTCATCTTTCATTTCTCCTTGTCGATACAAACCCTCGATAAGCGACCAAAAGCCCCCGCGTCTCCTATACAGGAGTACCACCCGGGGGCCATTATCAATAAAGACAACCGGAATACACCGCCGCCTCTATCTTATGATCCTCTCCCATCCGGACTTTACCGTCGGCTCTGGATTGTCACCAGATCAGTCGCTTCCTCTTGTGATAGAGTAACGAGTCGCGGGCTTAGTTCGCTTGAACATCACCGCCGGTCAGGAATTTCACCTTACCCCGAGAATCTTGTATGCTGTTATTATTTTCACAATCTCAGGATACCTCTCTTTTTGCATTTCGTCCAGCTTTTTTATGCAAATTCAAGAAAATACATCATTCTATCATCCAAATTCTTCTCGGTTTGGAAGTTTTGCAGGCATCATGTAGAATAGAACAGGATTGAAGGGTCTCATATTACATTAACTACAATTTTGGAGGTCAACTTGAAGAGAACTTTTCTGTTGAATCTGCTGTATTCCATTCTTGCCCTGGCAGGCATCGCGGCTGCCGCCTTCATTGCTTATTTCATAACCGCATTTACCGGAGGAATGCTGTTCTATGGTCCGCTGGTCCTGGTAATCGCCGGGGGCCTTGCCCTGCTCTCCGTCATCTCCATCTTCGGCCTGTTCAGCTCGCGGGTACGCCGGATCATGCTGTCAGGGTTTATCGGGCTTTGTGTGCTGGCAGCCGCAGGCTATGAGATCAGACAGGCTTATATCCACAGCTTGGCGGAGGTTAGAGAAGGCGAGGTCAATCTGACCCAGTATGCCCCCTTTGCAGACGATACCAAAGCTGCTGCCCTGGGCCGTACAGCTTCCTATCAGCTCACGGATAACCTGCCGCGGCTGGACGGGGCTACGGCGCTGTACCCGCTGTATTCGGCTTTTGCCCAGGCGGTCTATCCGCAGGATCACTATTCCCCCTTCGTGCAGAAGGAAGGGACCGATTACGTGGTATGCACCAGTACCTCCGAGGCCTACAAGCGGCTCATTACCGGAGAAGCCGATATCATCTTTGTTGCGGCGCCTTCATTGGCCCAGACGAAGCAGGCGGAGCAAGCTGGTGTAGAGCTGAAGCTCACCCCGATCGGACGCGAAGCATTCGTCTTCTTCGTCAACAAGCGTAATCCGGTCAGCAGCCTGACCATAGAGCAGATTAAGGACATCTACTCAGGCACCTTGACCAACTGGGAACAGGCCGGCGGCAAGGACGCTCCCATCCGGGCCTTCCAGCGGGCCGAGGACAGCGGCAGCCAGACCCGGCTCCAGAAAATAATGGAGGACCGCCAGCTCATGGCCCCGCCGAAGGAGAATGTCGCAGACATCATGAGCGGCATCATCAGCCTAACCGCCAGCTACCGCAATTACAAGAATGCGCTGGGCTTCAGCTTCCTGTTCTACGCGTCACAGATGAATGCCAGCGATGAGATCAAGCTGCTGGCCATTGACGGGGTGCCGCCCTCCAAGGAGAGCATCCGCAGCGGAGACTATCCGTTCACAACCGAGTTTTACGCCGTAACCGCCGGCAGTACCAACCCGAACATCGAGCCGTTTCTGAACTGGATACTGTCAGCCGAAGGACAGGAGCTGGTGGAGAAGACCGGGTATACACCGGTGAAATAAGCAGAGGCAGCAGCGTCCTTTGGGGGAAGGATGCTGCTGCCTCATCGCTTTCTGGTGGCAAACATTTGGCCCGAATACCGCACACCCAGCGCTCGCCCATTGTAGCCGGTTTTCCGCATACGTTCTAAAGCGTTCTTCCACTCATTCCGGCGGTACGCCTAACTCGGGCCAATCTGAGTGTTTTCTTTCTCACTGACCGCTTGTATGGAGCAGCATTGTTGCACTTTTTGCATGATTTCTCTATAACTGTTACTGGCTGCGGGCACATTGTTGCATCTTTTGCAGGAATTCTGGTGTTTAGAGTAAGTTAGTGCTGGAGTTGTTGCATTTCGTGCAGGATTTCAGCATAGGCCGATTCTACTGAGCAGTATTGCTGCAATTCGTGCATGATTTTCTCTATAAATGTTACTGGCTGTGGAGCATAGGGCTCATTCCTTATCACAGCAGCGCCTAATGTGTTTGGTTTTTCGATTACATTCCGCCGCCTACCCACGCCGCCACCCAGTGTATCCGGTTTTCCACTTACATTCCGCCAGCATACAACAGCAGCCCTCCCGGAGGTCCTTCCCCGGTGAGGGCTGCTGTTATTTATCCCGCATAATGCTCAAAGATCCGTCCGCGCTTCACCCCGTCCGGGTCCTCCACCACCTGCGTGATCCGGTCAAACACCATCGTAGCGCGTTCCTCCGGTGTGTACTGCGGCCAGTCCAGCTCCGGGAGCGCTGGATCACCCTGGCGGGCGAAGGCGGTCCAGGTCCGCTGCATCGCTTCAGCCACCCGGACCATGTCCGGGGTCACGCTCAGGCCATACTGCTTCAGCAGCGGCAGATTATTGAATACATACAGAATCTCCGCCCCGTGAATCGCCTTCTCCAGCAGCGGATGGCCGGCAACCGTCCAGTCGAACCGGTACATCCAGACGGGAGCATGGGCACACTGCTTCTCCGCGAACGAAATGGAGCTGGCCCAGAAGAACAGGTCGGTCAGCACCTCAGCCTGACCCTCCCAGGAGCGGTTGTAATCCGCAGTCAGCGCTGAGAGGTCATCCACTCCCATCAGCTGCTCCAGCGCTTTGAGCGATTGCTCGAAGTTATCGGCCTTCTGCCCTTCGCGGAAGAACAGATTGCCTTCGTGCAGATTCGTTCCGATCAGCAGCGGAATCCCGCTTGCCGCCCCGGCAGCAACGGCCTGCGCCGGCTCCTGCGGCAGGGTGGAGGGCTCCACGACCGGCTGGAAGTACATGCTCATGGAGTCGCCCGACAGCTTGTACGTCATCCGGCCTGCCGCCTCCATAATGCGGTCCGCCGGCAGCGTGTGCAGCAGCCGGGTGTCGCCGCCGGGCTGCAGGCCCAGCTCGGCCAGGAAGGCGGCGGCGATCTGCTCGCCCTGCTGCGCAGTCAGCGTCTGCGCTGCGCCGCTCTCCATAATGGCGCGGGCGAACAGTCCCTTCGCTGCCGGCATCGCCAGCAGTGCAGCAATGCTCATGCTCCCGGCCGATTCGCCGAACACCGTGACCCGTGCCGGATCGCCGCCGAAGGCAGCGATATTCTGCTGCACCCATTCCAGGGCCGCAATCTGATCCAGCAGCCCCAGATTGGAGCCCAGTCCTCCGCCCAGATGGGACAGATGCAGGAAGCCGAGCGGTCCAAGCCGGTAGTTCACGGTGACGACCACGACATTCCCGGAGGCCGCCATATGGGTCCCGTCGAACATCGGCTGGCTGCCCGCCCCGGTCACGAAGGTGCCGCCGTGAATCCACACCATGACCGGCAGTGCTGCCCCGGGCGAAGCGGCCGGAGACCAGACATTCAGATACAGGCAGTCTTCATCATAGACGGGACTGGTTCCGCCAAAGCGCGTGCTGCTGGTGCTCACCGGCTGCAGGCTGACCGGCCCGAATTCCCGGGCCTCCCGCACACCGCTCCAGGACTGCGGCGGCACCGGCGCACGGAAACGCAGCTCGCCGACTGGAGGAGCGGCGAACGGAATCCCGCGCCACACCTTCACCCCGTTGCCCTGTTCCCCTTGCAGTTGCCCATAAGCTGTATTCACCAGTAGTCCTGTCATTGCACTCATCCTTTTCGCTTTATTCCTCGGTCTTCTCTTCAATCACCTTATAGAGCCCGGAGCGGAAGCGGAACCACTGGAAGATGTGGGTCACGACCACCTTGAGCACGGCATATCCCGGAACAGCAAGGATGATGCCAAGCACTCCGAACATTTTACCGGCAAATATAATCACAAAAATAATCGTAATCGGGTGAATCTTCAGCGACTTGCCCATGATCTGCGGCGAAATAAACTTCCCTTCGATCAGTTGGACCGCCGTCCAGACAATAATCATCTTCAGCAGCATGAATGGTGAGGTAACCATTGCCACGATCAGCGCAGGGGTTATCGCAATAGCAGGGCCCAGATAAGGGACGACCGCCGTACATGCAGCAACAATCGCCAGTACCAGCGAATACTCCAGCCCGATAATCAGGTAGCCGATATAGAGTAGCGCACCGATGCAGCAGCTGACGATAATCTGTCCGCGGATGTACGACGCCACCTGGCTGTTCATTTCCTGCATCACCATGCGGGTCTGCGGCCGCAGCGCCGTCGGGATGAATCTCATGAGGTAATCAGGCAGCCGCTTGCCGTCACGCAGCAGATAGAAGAGGATGAATGGCGTAGTCACCACGGCCAGCACAATCTCGGTCAGGGTTCCCACGAAGTTGCCCACCCCGGTAGCCGCATTATTCAGGAAGCTGGTTGCCCAGGCGGTCACTTTGCTGGTGATATCGCTCAGATCGGTGCCGATATTGGCCTGAAGCTTGCTGAACAGCTCACTGCCGGTAAGCTGGAGGAATTCCTCCTGAATCTGGGCGCTGTATTTGGGAAAATTATCGATCAGCCCCATCAGCTGGGTGCGGATGAGCGGGATCACGGTCAGCAGAATCAGCGTAATGATGCCGATAATGACCAGATACAGAATGACAATTCCGTAAGCCCGCTTCACGCGGCTGCGCTTCTCCAGCCTGTCCACCAGCGGATTCAGCAGATAGTAGGCGATTCCCGAGAGCAGCAGCGGCGCGGCCACGGTATGCAGCAGCACAGACAACGGCTTGAATATAAACGGAATCTTGGAGAATACCAGAATTGTAAGTCCAATCAGCAGGACGATTAGCAGCCACACCACAAACTTGTTATTCAGAAAAAACTTCTTGAATTTATCCGGCCATACCTGACGTCTATCCATAGACTGCCGTCCCCCCTGCTGCAACTTGTTCGATCAGAAGTGTGATTATTTGCACTATCTATTAAGCATAGTAACCCGGTGGCTGCAAGTCAAATCACATACTGTGTGCTCCGGCTTAGCGCAAATAACAGCCGTTGTTGATATCGAAGGTTGCTCCGGTGTAGCCCTTTGCCCTGCTGCTCAGCAGAAAAACAACTGTCCCGGCAATATCCTCCGCCAGCAGCGGTTCCGGGGTTAGCTGATGCTCCAGATACTCCTGCTGCCTCCAGGCCGGAATATGGGCCATCATCGGGGTGGCCGTCATGGTCGGAGCCACTGCATTCACCCGGATGTACGGGGCAAAGTTCATGGCGCAGCTCTTAGTCAGTCCTAGCACCGCTGCCTTGCTTAACCCGTACACCGCATCCGAGCTGCCTTCCTGACCGGAGACGGAGGACATATTGACGACGACACCCTGGCGCTTCTGCGCAAGCAGCAGCCGTCCGAAGCCCTGCGAGAGGTAGACATAGCCCTTAACGTTAATATCTAGCACCCTGCCGATCTCCTCCGGTGTATAATCCAGCAGACTGCGGCCCAGATAGATCCCCGCATTGTTGACCAGGCCGCTTACATCCGCATGCTCTTGTCCTATGTATTCGTAAAAGGCTTCTACCTCGCTGTATTGGCTTACATCCAGCTTGCAGGTGACGAGTCTGGCTGAATCCGCCTCAGTCTTCAACTCCTCCAGGCGCTCCGCATCCAGGTCACAGCCTATCACCTTTGCCCCTTCCTTCAGGCCCAGCCTTACGATCTCCTTGCCGATGCCTGAAGCGGCTCCGGTCACTATTATTTTCATGCCTTGCAGCATCATTAGACACTCCTCCCTGTACTTGGCTTAATAGCTTACTGAAAGCGCAAATCCGTGATACTTCCCGTCCGCCTGAAGCCCACCGACTGATAGACCTTGTTGGAATCGGGGTTCGCCGCATCGGCATAGAGCATGGGCGTTAGGCCCTTGCTGAGCAGCTCAGTACAAAGCGCTGCTACAGCCGCACTGGCATACCCGTGCTTGCGGAACTCATGCGGAGTGTACACCTCATTAATCCGTGCATATCTGGCAGACTGATGGGCCAGATTCACCATCGACACCGGCTGGTCCCGGTCGATCCACAGACGAAGCTTGCCTGACTCTGTAACCGCTGCGGCATAATCCAAATGATCCTCCGGTGCACTCTCTGTGCCGAAACAATCCTGCATGAATCCGGCTAAATACCCGGCAACCAGCGGGATATCGCCCGCTTCCGCCTGCACCAGCTTCCCGCTGACCCCCTGCGGCATCTGCACCTGCGGGCAGTGATAGGCCTCCATCCTCATCCGGACATGGTAAGCCCTTCCGGTAAGCTTACCATACGCATCGGCGAACAGCCTTCCCGTTTCTTGCGTGCCGATAACCCCCGGCAATTCGCGGTATGCCAGCATTTCCGCCAGCTCCTGGACAAGGGAACGGCGCCTCCCTTCAGCCAGCTCCGGTGATAACCATAACCACGAGTTACGCCCGGGGCTATGAGCGAAGATCAGGTCATTCTCCTCCGTCTTCAGCCGCATGTCTTCCTGATTCCCCGCGATCATGTGAATCAGATTATATTCCACCTCTTCCTGCATGAACAGTCTGCTGTTCAGCACCTCATCCCCCGGCCCAAAGCTTACGAACATCCATATTCCCCCTCTCAGGTTTTCTATCTATTGTAAAGCTCCCTTTGGCAAAAATAAACAGCCCGGAGCCGGAAGTACTCCGTCAGCGGGCTGTGCTAAGTCTATTATATTATTTCTTCTTCTTTCCTTTGGCACCCTTGGGGGTAGCGGCCTTGAAGCCTTCTTCATACGTATAGAGCAGATTCTCTTCGAGCTGTTCTCCCTTCAGCACCTTGCGCACCAGGCTTTTGGCCGACTTAGGGGTGACATTCCTGTACCATACGCCTTCCGGGTAGGAGATCACAACACAGGCATCCGAGCATCTTCCGTTGCAGCGGGTTACCGTTGTATGGATCAGCGCGTCTGCCCCTTGCTTCGTTATCTCATCCTCAATCGCTTCCGCTACCTCTTCCCCCTTGTGCTTCTTGCAGTCACTTCCGTTACAGATCAGCAAATGGCTGACCGTTCCTTGCAGATTCCAGGTTGTCATGGCCGTTCCGCCCCCTTCAATACAACAATACGCTGCTTGTCTTTAACCCTAAACTTTACCTTCCATCCCGGGGATCGTCAATAGAAGGAAAGACTGTTATACTATAATTGAGAATGATTATCATCTATGAAAAGAGTGACCCGAAACATGCAGACGCGAAATGCCAGCAGTTCATTGCCTAATCCTCACAGCTTTTATATTCCGGTTCATGTAACGGCTCTGGACAAGGCTGCCTTTGACCGCCAAAAAGCCATTCCCCCCTTCACCTCATTCCTGGCGGTGGTCACCGGAGGAAGCGCAGACATTGAGCTGAATGGCGAACGTATCCGCCTGTCCGCCGGTCATATTGTGTGCAGTGACAGCTCGGCGGATATTTGCCTGCCGCGCAGTCCTAAGCTGCAGGGCGTGTGGATCGAATATACGGTGATCTCCGGCAACAGCCGGCCCTTCAGCCCGCTGAACGATGCCCTGCCGGTCCGAAGCTGTCCCCTCCATATAAGCACGCTTGCTGTGCAGCTTCTTAACTGCTGGAGCCAGCCGGAACAGCGCAAGCCGTTTGCCCTGCAATTCCTGTTCACGGAGCTGCTGACTGAGCTGTATAACAGTGCTGCGGAATACATAGAACCGCAGGCTCAGTGGATTGACCGTGTATTGCATTATATTGAGTCGCACTATAATGAAGATTTGACGAGAGAACAGGCCGCCGGACTTGCCGGAGTCACCCCGGAGCATTTCTCCCGTGCCTTCCGCAAGCTCACCGGACAGACCTTCAATGAATATATCACGCTGCTGCGCATCCGTAAGGCCCAGCAGCGCATCCTTACCGGAGCGCCGAATCTGAGTACACTGGCACTTGAGGTCGGTTACAGCGAAGGAACCTATTTAAGCCGCAAATTCAAACAGGTCGTAGGAGTTTCGCCTTCAGCCTATCACCGCAAGAGCAAATCGGTAGTCTCACTGAATTTCAATCACACGGCCAGCCTCCATGCGCTCGAAGTCATTCCCCGGCTGGGGGTCTATTCGGCCTGGATGGAGAGTCTGCAGCCCGTTCCCTCCAGGAAGAAGCTTCCGGATGAAGGAACCCGCTCCGCAGGTCTATATGAACGTCTATCGTCCGCCCGGCCGGATGTCATTATCAGCTACTCCTTGCCTGACAATAGCAAGCAGCTCCTGTCCGTCGCTCCGGTGATTGAGATTCCCTTCATGCAAATGGACTGGCGGGAGCAATTCCGGCTGATTGCCGAGGTGACCGGACGTCAGCCGCAGGCAGAGGCCTGGCTAAGCCTCTATGACTGGCATTGTCACCAGGCTAATCAGCTGCTTGACCGGCGGATCGGTGACCGCGGAACCGCCATGGTCCTGGAGCTTGGTGCAGAGACGGCTTATTGCTTCAGCAGCAGCTACGGCCGCGGGACGCAGATTCTGTATCATGATCTTGGCTTCCGCCCGCCGCTTGGCCTCGTTGCCGAGGGTCTGCTGGATAAGGGCTATTTAGAGCTTGCCTTCCATGACATTGCCCGCTACCCCGCTGACCATATTTTCATTACCTCAAGCAGAGAGTCTGCTGAAGCGCTAAAGCCGCTGCAGAGCTTTCTTCACCCTGTAGAGCAACCTCCTGCCAATGACTCTTCAGGCGGAAGAATCTATTTCCTGAATCAGCCTGGTATGTTCTACGGCTTCGATCCGCTCTCCTCCGAGGCTCAATTGAAGGTCCTGATGCAGGCGCTGACATCATAAATTTACATAGCCGGAGATCACATTCAGCCATAGTCTAATCAGAGCAAACTCTGTAAAGTGTTATTGAGAATGATAATCGTTCTATATTAAGGAGGCTGCATTTTGAAAATCCCGTATTTATATTCACACCACATTCACCGGAAAGCATGGATGTTTCTTTCTCTGCTTCTGGCATTGACTCTTATGGCCTCGGGTTGCGGAAACAACATTTCTACTACCAGCAGTGATGCTGCTTCAGCTAATGCTAACGGAACACCCGCTCCCTCCCCTCAGCCGGAGAAGGCTGCTGCAACCGCGGCTCCGGCCTTCCATACTGTAACGACTGTGAATGGAGATATTGAGGTGCGGACAGCACCGCAGCGGATTGTTGCCGAGGAATATCTGGGCAGCCTGATGGCACTGGGTACGATTCCGGTCGGTGCGCCCGGGCTTGCACTGGAGAATATGTATTTCAAAGAATTCTTAACAGGAGTCGCCGATACCGGCACTTATGGTAAAATGTCACCGGAGAAGATCATCGCGCTGAATCCCGACTTAATTATCTCCGGCAATGCAGACAACTATGCAACGCTCAGTAAGATTGCCCCAACGGTTATTGTGCCATATGGCGACTTGAAGAATGCGCATGAAGAGCTGACCTATTTCGGCAAGCTGCTGGGCAAGGAGCAGGAAGCAGCAGCATGGCTGGCTGATTACGATAAGCGTATCGCTGACGCCAAGTCCCGTGTAGATGCAGCCATCCCTGCCGGGGCCACATTCAGCATTTTCGAGCATGCAGACAAGTCCACCTGGGTCTACGGGGACAACTTTGGACGCGGAGGACAGCCCGTCTATCAGGCACTGGGGCGCAAGCCGCCGGCTGAAGTTGCTGCTGATATCATGGAGAAGCAATGGGCAGAATTATCCGCTGAGACCCTGGGCAATTATGCCGGTGATTATCTGGTCATCACTGACAATACCCTGACTGCTGAAGACTTCCAGGCAGATCCGATCTGGGGCAGCCTGCCGGCCGTCAAGAACGGGAATATCTATGTATGGAAAGAAGAGCGCTCCTGGTATTATGATCCGATTGCCGTTCTGGCCCAGACGGAGGAGTTGGCCGATTGGCTGACCTCGATACAACAATAATGGAGTAAGGAGCAAGCTGCCCGGAGCCTGGAATGGCTTCCGGCAGCTTTTGGCGTTTACCCTCCTCATGACCCGGGGATACTATCTGTAGCCCGCCGGCCGGACCCGGTCAATACATGAGCGGTGCGAGAAGGAGTACAATCCATGAAGATTCTCGGTATCTATGCCCTGTTCGCTCTTCTTACGCTTGCGTTAATAGTCATCATTGATGTAATATCCGGGATCGGCCTGCTTGCCTCCCTTCATTCCCTATCCACGATCTTTGCCACTACAACCTTGCAGGAATCGATTTGTATCACGATCTTCCTGCTTCTTCCGTTCATCCAGGTAGCCTATCATGCTTCTAAGCGTCACTCCCGCCGGAAACCGTCTTAGTTCTGCCGGCGGTACAGGCCGAATTTGCTCCGGATGATATGGATCACCAGCAGCAGAATCGGAATCACCGCGCAGAATACCGGCAGAATCGTCTCCAGAAAACCCTTCCCGTCCTTCAAATGCTCCGAGTAATTCTGAGCGCTGACAAAGGAGCTGAACAGCATGATTACCCCCGCCGGATTCACCAGCTTGCGCGTATCACGGATATTAAAAAGATCAGCGGCTATAGCTACTGCAGCGTAGCAATAGACCGTCAGCTTGAAGAACACCCCGATGATCAGGGTCAGCATGACCAGCGCATCCAGCCGTTGAATGAAGTTGGCAATATTCACCAGTGTAATTGTTGTGAACATAGGGAAGGTCGTCCGGCTGTACAGGTTCTCTCCCAGGACAGCCATCTCAATAGCATGGGTGAAGCTGAGCAGAACTGCGCTGAGGATGATGGCCGTAATTCCGGCTTTTTTAACCTTACGGGATTGGTTGAAATGGGGCAGGATAGTCGTGAAGCACATCAGCTCTCCGTATGGAAAGATCAAAATGTTAGGGTAGGCAGATTTGAGAGCTTCCCTGTAATCGCTCATATGAAGCGGAAACAGATTTCTGTAGTCCACCAGTCCGGCAGCAATAACGGCTATAATGCAAATGCAGCCCATTAATATTGTTATCCAGAAGAAAATCTCCGCCGTTCTCGCAAACACCTCAATCCCCTTGTTCAGGATGTACATCACGGCCACAATCATGATTGAATTAATAATCAGGATCGGGGTCTTGTCATAGGATGCTGTGATCAGCAGATCGCCTGCTTCCCGCAGATTTCTGGAGCCGTTATACAGCAGCACCGGGAGAAACAGCAGACCCAGCGGCCAGCCCAGCCACGGGCCTAGAATTTTCCGCGCGTAGCCGCTGATGATCTGGTCCGGAAATTGAAGGTTGAGATTGGCGAACACCAGATAAAGAAGAAGTCCTCCGGGAAGTGCAAACAGAACAGCGAGCCAGACCGCATGTCCGCTCTCCAGACCGATCGGGACCAGCACCGCCGTTCCCAGCTCAAACAAGACGATCATGGAGAGCAATTGGCTCGCGCTCACCGCTTCTTTTCTCATATACTATCACCTGATTTCTGCATCTAAGCCGATTATTTGCCTTCGGGGATATACGGTTTCAGGCTCATGCCTGTGCTGCGGATGTAGGCTTCCACATGCAGATCCAGTCTCCCTTGAGCGAAGATCCGTCCCCAATTGCCGTCAAGCTGCGCCCACGCCTGCGGATTCTTCCGCTTCAGTTCATTACCGAAATTGAAAATATCGCTCTCCAGCTCCTGCCCCCTCCGGAAAGCCTGCTTCACTTCCTCCTCCGTCCGCATCGCCAGCTCTTTCTCCAGCTTGACGATCTCTTCCCGCCGGCTCAGATCCACGTAGCTGTCCGTTTCATTGACGCTCCCCTCTTCAGCGATTGTCACATGAAAGACAGGAAGCCCGTTCTCCACCGTGGTCTTTACCGTGGTTCTCGAATAGAGGATGTTAACGGCGATTGAATCTTTTCGCTTCGGGGCATCGATGTTAATAACGGTCTCTTCCATTTTATCCAGCAGCCACTGCGTTCCCCGCGCTTCTGAATCCTTCATCCAATAGAGCAGCTTGCCTTGCCGGAAAACTCCAAGCCCGTTCATGATCATCTTGGTGGGGGTCTCCGACTGCTCCAGATTACTGCTCTTCATGCCCTCCTCCACACTGCCTTTGATCTTCACCGCATTGATCGTCACATCCCCTTCCCCCGTAATGCCGTTAATGACATCGAAGACGCTGATCGTCCGGTTCTCCCCCCACACCCTTGAGGTATTCTGCGTCTTCTTGACCAAACCCGTGGATGGAATGCTCTCCACTGCGGTGAGCAGCCTCATGACGGATGCGGCGTCACTATCGCGGGCGACCAGTATGGCCGAGTTCAGCCGCAGCTCATGGGACCGCTCGAAGATATCGAACACATCGTTAATCCCGCTCCGGGCCAGGCTCTCTCCCAGAACAATAAGCTGGGTATGGGCAAAAAAAAGCTGGCGGGTCACATTCTTGGAAGCCCGCCGCAACGCTCCGAACATCGTTTTGTCTGTGGCGGACACCACGACAACGGCAGGCTTTCCGCTTCCGGGCGACGCACTGGTCGAGGTCGAAGAGGGATTAACCAGTTGGAACGTTACCTTGTATTCATCCGTCTCGGGCAACAGATCCATCCCTATACCGTTCACTATGGCCAGCTCATTAAGCTCCCGGCTGTTCCAGCAGCCGCCCAGCGGCAGCACCAGGAGCGGGATGACGGTTAACAACAGCAACAGCCGCTTAAGATTCATCGGATTTCCTCTTGGAGGCCCCTGTAGCCGGAGAAGCCGGGGTGTTGCGGCTGTTCTTCCGCAGACGCGGTCTGAGCTTCATGAAGCTCTGTGGCGAGCGGATGAAGGTATCCCGCAGGTTCTCGGGGACAAACGGCCCCATCGGCGTCATATAGGGTACACCAAGGGAACGCAGACTGCACAGGTGGGCGATCAGAATAATGGTGCTGATTGCGATGCCGTATAGCCCCATGAACGCGGCAACCGCCATAATGACGAAGCGCAGCATCCGGATGGATAACGCCATATTGAAGGCAGGCGTGGCGAAGCTGGAGATCCCGGTCAGCGAGACCACAATGACCATGGCTGGAGAGACAATTCCCGCCTGCACTGCTGCGGTCCCGAGCACCAGACCTCCGATAATCGACACGGTCTGGCCGATCGGCGAAGGCATCCGGACCCCCGCTTCACGGATTATCTCGAACGTAACCTCCATCAGAATTGCTTCGACGAAGGCGGGGAACGGCACACCTTCGCGCTGGGACGCCAGGTTGATCAGCAGCGGGGTCGGGATCATCTCCTGATGGAAGTTGAGGGCTGCGACGAAAATTGCCGGGCCGTACAAAGAAATAATTAGGCACACAAACCGCAGCATCCGGATTAGTGAGGAGATATCATAGCGCTGATAGTAATCCTCCACCGTATGAAAGAACATGAAGAACGTGGTCGGGGCAATCAGCACAAACGGAGTTCCGTCCACGAAGATGGCAATCCGGCCGTCCAGCAGGTTGGCTGCCACGCTGTCGGGGCGTTCCGTATTGAACAGTGTAGGGAACGGGGAGTACTTGTTGTCCTCCACGATCTGCTCAATATAGCCCGACTCCAGGATTGAATCGACCTCGATGCTCTTAAGCTTGTCTTTGAACACCTGGATCATCTCATCATCGGCAACACCGCGGATATACATCAGTGTGATGTCGGTGTGGGTGATATCGCCCAGCTTCATCGTTTCGGTCCACAGATCGGGATTCTTGATGATTTTGCGGACCAAAGCGATATTCGTGCTCAGGGTCTCTGTGAAGCTCTCCTTCGAGCCGCGGATCGCGACCTGGGTTCCCGCCTCCGTAACCGCTCTGACCTCTCCGCCGCTGGTGCTGCCGCTGACGCCTCCCTCCTGCCCGTCCACCAGCATAATCGTATCGCCCGACAGCAGCGCTTCCAGCAGCCCGTTGATGTCGCTGACCAGCTTCTCTTTGCCGATGCTCAGGGCGTTCTCTTTGATGTAGGCATAGACCTCCTGCGGGGTGACAGCAAGCAGCTCGCCGTCATGCCTGGTCTGAAAGGACATTACATGACTAATGAAGTGCTCAACCATATCCTTGTCAGTAATTCCGGACATATATATCGCTGCGACACGTCCGCTTCTATTAATCAAATCATAGGTGCGAATGACAAGATCGGGACTGTTCCCCAGTCTGGATTGAATCTCGCTGATATTATCTTGGAGCTTAGGGGAGATTGGCTTAGCAGACGCGGCAGGCGACTTAGACGGTTTAGACTTATCCATATCAGCACCTCCTGCCTTTTACTATTTGCCCGCCCCCCTGTTTTTATGCAGCATATGGCAGCCCCGCCATTCGCGGCAACAATAAAAGCTGTCCCCCGCACGGAACGACCGTGGAGAAACAGCTTAGATAGGTGATACAAGTCAATTAAACTAGTGGTCATCGGTGACGCCAAGCGCCTTATTCTTCTCCTTAAAGCGTTCATTATGCGAGGAGACGTAGGCTACCTTCTCCGCCTGCGGGTCGATATACAGCTTCGCACTGTTAAGCGCCAGCACCGCATCGGTGAAGGTTCCGGCAATCAGTCTTACCTTGCTCTCATAATTCACGAAATCACCGGCGGCGAACACGCCCGGCAGATTCGTCTCCAGCTTGCCGCTGACGTTCGCGCACCATTCGCCCATATCCAGGCCCCATTCTCTGAGCGGACCGAAGTCGCTTTTGAGCCCGTGGTTCACGATGACGGCATCCACCTCAAACTGCTCCTGCTCGCCGGTCTCCACGTGGCTGATCGTCACCTGGTCAATCTCGGCGCCATTGCTGCTGTGCAGCTGGCTGACCGCGTACGGCGTGCGCACCTCGACCGAGGATTCCTTCATGCGGGCAATATTCTTCTCATGCCCGCCGAACTGATCCCGGCGGTGCACTACCGTAACGCTTGCGGCAATGCCCTCCAGCTCATTTGCCCAGTCCACAGCTGAGTTGCCGCCGCCCGAGATCAGCACGCGCTTGCCCCGGAAGGGCTCCAGCTCCTGCACGGTGTAGTGCAGGTTCGTCACCTCATAGCGGTCTGCACCCTCAATTTCCAGCTTGGCCATCTGCAGAATGCCGTAGCCGATCGTCAGAATAATCGTCCGGGTCCAGTGCTGCTCGCCCGTGGACGAGGTCAGAATATAAGTTCCGTCCTCCTGCCGGGCCTGATGAATAATCTGCTGGCCGAGCACGATCGTGGGATCGAAGGTCCGCGCCTGCTCGGCCAGCTGGTCAATTAACTGGCGGCAGAGGGTGGGGGTGACGCCGCCGACATCCCAGATCATTTTCTCCGGGTAGATCAGCATTCTTCCGCCCAGCTCTTCCTTCGCTTCGATCAGCTTCGTCTTCAGATCCCGCATTCCGCTGTAAAAAGCCGTATACATACCTGCGGGACCCCCGCCAATAATCGTTACGTCGTATAATTCCAATGCGTCGTTCATGTATTATCCCTCCAAGGTCTGGTTGTATTTAGGATTTGGCACGGGCCAGAAGATACAGGAAATAAGGAGCGCCGATTACCGCCACTACAATACCGGTCGGAACCTCCGACGGCTGGAGAATCCAGCGTCCGATCGTATCGGCCGCCATGACAAGCAGCGCTCCGAGCAGCGCCGAGACAGGCAGCATCAACTGATGCTTCGGCCCGACCAGGCGTCTGGCCAGATGCGGGCCGACCAGCCCGACGAAGCCGATGCCGCCGCTGACCGCTACGCTGGAGGCGGCCAGCCCGACCGCTGCCGCCAGCAGCCGGAACTGCTCGCGCTTCACATCTGCGCCGAGCCCGGTGGCCGTCTGCTCACCCAGATGCAGCACATTCATCACCCTTGCCTTATAGAAGACATAAGGCAGAAGAATGACCACCCAGGGGAGCAGGGTCAGGACGAACTTCCAGCTTGTGCCCCAAATGCTGCCCGCTAGCCAGGTGGCGACGAACTGGTATTTCTCCGGGTCCAGGCGCAGCGTCAGCACGATCATCGCCGCGCTCATTCCCGCTGCGACGGCAACACCGGTCAGCAGCAGACGAACCGGGGCAATCCCCTCATGCCGCTTATAGGCAAGGCTGTAGATCAGCGCAGCCGTCCCGGCCGCCCCGGCAAAAGCAATAACCGGCAGCAGATAGACGGGGGCGGCTGAGGTCGTCGGATAGAACGAGACCAACAGCATAACCATCAGCCCGGCTCCGGAATTAATGCCAAGAATGCCCGGATCAGCCAGATCGTTGCGGAACACTCCCTGCATCACTGCGCCGGACACTGCCAGAGCGGCACCAATCAGCAGCGAGATCACGATCCGCGGGAGCCGGAACTGGAACAGAATCAGCTCCTGCTTCTCCGTCCCCCGGCCAAGCATGGTATGAAGCAGTTCCTGCGGGGTCAGCCTTATGTATCCTGTATTCACACTTATAATGAACATAACAACAATCAGAACGGCCAATACACTTATCACGGTCAGACCCTTCCTGAGTCTGGCCTCTTCAGAGAACGGGTTCTTTACACTCTGCATCTTCACAGCTCCCTTCTTTCTTTGCGGGCCAGATACAGGAAGAACGGTACTCCGATCAGCGCAATGATAGCACCCACCGGCGTCTCATGCGGCGGATTAATCATCCGGGCGCTCAGATCGGCCGCAACCACCAGCAGCGCACCCAGCACTGCCGAGCAGGGAATAATCCACCGGTAATCCACCCCTACGAGGTAGCGTGTCAGATGGGGAATAATCAGGCCGACAAACCCTACTGCGCCAACAATGGCAACCGAGGCTCCGGCCAGAATCAGGACGATCAGCGTCCCGGCCAGCTTGACCAGCCCGGTCCGCTGCCCCAGCCCTCTGGCAACATCCTCCCCCAGACTGAGCATCGTAATCGAACGGGAGAGAGCCACCGCGCCAAGGATGGTGGCAATGACCCAGGGCGACATTACCTGGAGCTGGATCCATTTCGTTCCGGCAAGGCCGCCGGCATACCAGAAGGCAAGGTCTTGTCCGATCCGGAAATACAGCGCGATGCCCTCACTCAGCGCCGTGAGCAGTGCACTGAGGGCGGCACCGGCCAATACCAGGCGCGCCGGGGTCAGCCCGCCTTTGGCCAATGAGCCTATTCCGTAGACGATTCCTGCTCCGGCACCCGCCCCGAGGAAGGAATACAGAATCAGATACATAAACGGCACAGCCGGAAAAAATGCAAAGCAGACTGCCAGCGCAAAACCGGCGCCTGCGTTAATGCCCATCAGTCCCGAATCCGCCAGCGGATTGCGGGTCATTCCCTGCATGATGGCTCCCGCCACGGCGAAGCTCGCACCCACCATCACCCCGCCCAGCACCCGGGGCAGCCTTAGCTCCCGGATAATCTGATGCTCTGTAATATCCGGATTGAAATGAAAAATTGCGGTCCATACGACCGAAAGCTTGATATCCGCTGCCCCGAACGAGACGGACACTGCAATCCCCAGCGCCAGCACGATCAGTCCGCCGATCAGGATCAAGGTTGCCGCCAAGGGGCGGGACCGCAGCTTCAGCGGCTCCGGCTTCCGGTCAAGCCCGCTCCCGGACACTGCCTGTTGATTCATGAATGTCACCTGTTTCTTATGAAATTGATTCTCATTATCATTATAATATTGTAATAGAGACATCCATGTTTGGCAATGGATAAAAAATAAAGACAGCCCATTCCTCAGGCCCATCCCCAAAAGGATGAACCTGAAGCGTGAGCTGCCTGTGTGGGACTGCTGGTTGTATACCGGTATTTCCGCGATACTCCAGCACCACTGCCATTACCTCGTATAGTCCTCGTATTCCTCTCTCCGGTTCAGCTTAGCGTACATATACTCATCATTCTTCAGCCTGTATAACTGGCCCATCGCGCCGAAGATAATCAGCAGCAGGACAATCAGTGCATACGCATAGGTGAACTGGTCGATATAGAAGCAGATTACAATCGCCGCAAAGGTCAGCAGCAGCAGCCCGAGGGCGATCCGGCTTAGCATTTTCTTCATTAACGTTCCTCCACAGAATCATCTTGGTCTTAATGTAGCATATTCTGCGGGCGAATCTTGTCGAAACCTGGCAATTAGATCAGCTTAGAGATCAACGTTCCGGCCAGCAGCTCGCCGAGCGTCTTGTCCAGCGGCAGCGGCTTGTTGCCGAGACAGGTACGCACAGCGGTCAGCAGGACCCGGATATCGTATTTGCTCGGGTGGACGGGGATCACTTCTTTTTCCAGCTTCAAAAGCTCATACACCGCCATCATGGCCGAGCGGACCGAATATTCCACCGTGAAGACGCAATCGTCCGGGACTTCGGCGAACTGGCCGAGGAAGGCCAGATTCACGCTGCCCTGCGGCACCACCTGCGGACGGTCCCCGGCAACACGCGGCATGAACTGGGATGTAATGTAGGGCATCATGCACGGAATAACGTTAACGGTATGCTCCAGAATCTCGGGAATGCGGTCCGCGAGGCCCATATGGTAGCACAATTCCTCCAGCAGCTCGGCTCCGGTGCAGTCGCTCATTTTCTTATGAACATAGTCGCCTTCAGCATCCGGGAACAGGCCGTACGCCCAGAGGACCTTCACATTGTCCGGCTGATTAATGAAATGCGGCTGCTTCGGTGCGGTCCAGGACATCATCCAGCCCGAATCCTTGATCGTAACTACGCCGCCCATCCCTGGCGCATCTCCAGTCAGCTCCAGCAGATGCGGGAAGACAATCTCATCATCGGTCAGAGTAATCGTGAATGACAGCCACTTCGACTTGTCGATATCGCCGCAGAACACCTCAGGACGGCCGAAATCCGGGGATTTCGCGGCAAGCTTTTCCCATAGGCTCCAGCAGCCGCGCTCCGTCACAGAGCGGTTCAGCACAGCCGGATGATGCAGATCACCCAGCGTCGAATTCTCTGTCATCGAGCCGTTCGTAACCATGACCAGATCCCCGCGGGCAACAGCGATGCGTCTCTGCAATCCGTTCACCAGCAGCTCTATAGCGGTAACCACCTTCTCCCCGCCGGTCAGGTCCAGCGTGAGATCGGTGACCTGATGATTTTTGTCAAAATGAACGCCCTCCCGCTCCAGCCACTTCATGAGAGGCAGAATCAGCGAATCGAACTGGTTGTATTCGGTATGCAGAATGCCCTTCAGCCGGTTCATTCCCGAGATCAGGTGCATGAACCGCTCCATGTAACGCTTGACCTCAACCACACTGTGCCAGTTCTCGAACGCGAACATCGACCGCCAGAAGTACCAGAAGTTCGTCTCCAGGAAGCTCGGGTCAAAAAACTGCTCAATTGTCACCGCCCCCAGCCGCTCCTCGGTAGCCAGCGCCAGCTTACCCAGTTGCAGGGAATGTGCGGTGGAGAGGCCAAGCGTGGAGAAATCGGCGGGGGTGCCCTGCTTCTCGACCAGGCGGCAATGCGATTCAATCGGTTCGGCCAGATTCAGCTCGCGGAATTCATCCAGCACCGTCCGGTCCGGGTTAGTCAGTGATGGAATGAAGCCGAACAGCTCCATGAAGCACTCGAAATGCTCCTCAATCTCGCGTCCGCCCCGGGCGCTGTAGCCGTCCTTGGCATTGCCCGCCCCGTCCATCGAACCGCCGTATACCGCCGACTGCTCCAGAATATGAATATTCCGGCCGGGCATATGCCCGTCACGGATCAGGAACGCCGCCGCCGACAGGGAGCCGATTCCGCCTCCAACCAGATATGCCTTGCGCGAAGCGATGCCTTCCTTCACCCGGGGATGAATTCTCTGATATGTACCCATGTGTCCTCTTCCTTCCTTAATCAGGGGATAAGTGCCTGCTAACTGCCTTCACTATATCCGCCGTGAACCCGGAATACGATGGACACCTTGATGCTTCTGTACAGGGATTACACATCCCTTATGGATTGTGTCATTTCTCAGCCGGAATGGCAGCCGACCAGTAATGCGCAAGCCCCCGGGCGATGCTGCCGTCCATAATCCGCCCCACTTTGTCCACTAGTCCCGCCGGATCGGAGTTGGCCCCTGCCCGGAGCCAGTGAATCACCTGTTCAAGAATCGCCAGCGTATAGAAATCGGCAAAATCCAGCCTGGCCTGCATCCTCACCTGCTCCGTAATGAGCGCCCGGCTGGTCTCCTCCCGCTCGTCCAGCTCCTCCACCACCCGGATCATCACGCGATAGATAACGCCGTACAGGAACTGCTCCAGATGCTCGCGCCCCAGGGAATGGAAGGTGTTCAGACACATGGTTTTGTTGTCTACCGTATAGCGCAGCACACTTAAGAACCCCTGCTTCCAGCCGGCAATGCAGCAGTATTGGTCCAGCCCTTCGATGACCTCTAATTTGTAGATCCAGCCAAGCAGCTCATAGATATCCTGAAAATGATTATAGAAGGTATGCCGCGTCACCCCGCAATCTGCGGTCAGCTGCTGGATGGTTATTTTGTTGAGGGGGGTGGTGAGCATCAGCTTTTTGAGAGACCGGGCTAAAGCGTTCTTGGTTAAGAGTGAACTCGACATCTCTTCCTCCTGAACTCTTCGAATTTGATATTCCAATTATAACCATTTCCCGGTTCCATTTCATCCCGGCTGCTCCACAGCCGTTACTCCCGCTCGCCGAGCCGGACTGAATAGGTCTTATATCCTGCATCGCTAATTTCCAGGCAGTTCAGCTGCTCACCGTATACACAGCCGCCGTCGATGCCGATTTTGTCGCCCAGCGGACTGAACCAGACACCTGCCCCGTCCTGCAGATCCACCGTAGAGGTATGGCCGAACACAACCGTCTTCTCCGTAGAAGTTACAGGATGATTATAGAACGGCTCCCGGATCCAGATAAAATCATACTCCCGCTGGCTCCGCCAATCGGCTAGAGAAGGATCTATTCCTGCATGGACGAACAGATGGGTATCCGTCTCATAGTAGAAGGGCAGCGAGCCCAGGAAATCCAGATGCTCCTTATACTCAGTACGCATGAATTGCTTCATCTCCGTATAGTCCTTCCAGCCTGAATCCGGGTGCAGCAGGACGGAATCCCGGCCTCCGCAATAGCTCAGCAGGGTCTGGAATCCCCCATTCGTAATCCAGTGGGTATCCCGCTTGTCATCTTCACCCGCCAGCGCATCTAACGCCATCTGGTCATGATTGCCCCGCAGCACAATAACCCCCTCATCTTCGGCAAGCCGCTTCACCTCCTCTACGACCGCTCTGCTGTCCGGCCCTCTGTCCACATAATCGCCCAACAGAATCAATTGATCCCTGGAGGGGTTATAGTCCGCGCGGCGGAGCAGCAGGTTGAATTCTTCTATACAGCCGTGGATGTCACTAATCACTAACGTTCTCATGCCGCTCTCCTCCTTCTTCACATGAAACTATACTATCACAAGATGAACGCAAAATTCCCTCACAAAGTGGGGCTTTAGCGTAGATGATGACTCAGGTACTTTGCGGGGACCCCAAAACATATCAATTCTTATCTAACAAAAAAAGAGGTTCACCCGCTGAGCGTTAGCTTAACGTTTGAACCTCCGTTTTACATTCTATTCTGCTTGGGCCGGTACGGGCCTTCCCGCAGCGCTGTCCCAGCGCCAGGAGGCGTTATGCCCCTGCAGGTGCAGGCCGCCGTACCATTCATCAATGCCTTGTCTTAGCACCCGGTCCGCGTCCCCAGCCAGCACCTGCTCACCCAGCGCTGTCAGTCTCACGCTGCGGTTCAGGAAGTCCGGGACTTGCCGGTAATCTGTAACCTCTGCCACTCCGTCAATTCGCAGCAGCGGATTCCCGCCAGCCGTCAGGGAACGCAGGATTTTCCAGTATTCCGTGTCGCCCATACCCAGCCGGTGCAGCTCATCCGTCACCTGCCGGAATAGCTTCAGCGGCGTATCAGTTCCGCTAGCCACAGCTTGAAGGGTGGTCTGTTCAGCGATCCCGAGGCCGTTCTCAACAGAAGGCAGCCGGGAGAGATGGGTCTGGAAGGCGTCATAGGCAAAAGCGAGCGCAGTGCCTGCCAGCTCCTCCCTGTGCTGCTCCAGATAATCGGCGAGCGTGCCCGGATTTGAGGCTGCATAAGCCTGCCACAGTCCGCTGCCGAGCGTAAGCTCCCTGCGCCCGATATTCTGCCAGGTTCCGCGCAGGGCGCCAAGCTGGTCTGCCGTCAGCTGCCCCAGGCCATGGAACGGTTCAATCCCGGGGAATTCGCCGATGCAGAGCAGGCTCAGCTTCGTTTTGCCAAGCTTTTGCCCATTGAACCAGTCTAGCAGATATGCCAGCATACTCTGGTCGAACAGATCATGCTCGAACCACAGCACCACCTCATCATACTGGCGGAAGCCGCTGATCCTGCGCTCCTGCTCCTCGCATCCCGCCATATATTCAGCCGAAGGAATGCCCATTGTTGATTGCAGAACCTCCGCCCGCAGCTTCCGTGCCTGCTCTTCCGCCGGATCTATGAATATCGGGCCAGCCGGATAAATCTCTCTCCATACCAGCACCTCTCCCTGAACAATACCCTGCTTCAGCTTGTCGCCTACGGAATCACCATTCACAATATGCAGCATACGCGCTCCCCCTTCATGTAACAGATGAAATGCGGCGGCCAGATCAGCAACAGGTAAAGCGCCCTTCAGCTTGCGTCTGCCGTCGTACAGCCTTTTTTTGAGTGCAGCGGCTGAAATGCCCAGATAACCCGCAATCTCCTGCACCGAGTACCCATAGAAGTAGAACAGCTGAAGCGGAATTCGCAGCTTGGGCGGCAATTCGGCCACACAGCGGTGCAGCACTCCCGTCCATTCCCGGCGTTCCGCCACTTCCTGAGCGCCTGGTGCAGCCCCGGCGACATGCTCCGCCGCCTCCAGAGGCAGCAGCACCTGAGCCTTCCGCCGCAGCAGCCGGTGGCATTGCCTGACGACAATCGTCTTGAACCATCCCGGGAACGCCGCCGGCTCCTGGAGGCTGCCGAGGTGCATATAAGCTTCAATGAATGCTTCCTGCACGGCATCCTCTGCCAGCTGAACATCGCCCAGCCGGTCATAAGCCACGACATAAGCCATCCCCCGCACATGCTCCGTCAGCTGCCGGAAGGCTTCCGCATCACCCTTCTGCGCCTGTTCGATCCACTGTTGCATATGTCTCCCGGACCTCATTTCTGTAAGTTGTTCTTCTGTTCTAATCATAAGTGCCGTTCCGGGAGAGAATGGTTACATTTCTATTCCGCGGCTCCAAGGACGGAGATGAACTCCGGCGGAAGCTCGTCTGCCAACCATATGTTATGATTGCCATGGTAGAATTTGATCCCGTCAGCGGCGGCCCGTCCGGCATCGATGGTTAAGATCACAGGACTCGGGTCCTTGCGTCCTCCCACCAGCTTGGCGGTATCCGTATCCACCGAGAAATGGACATACTGTCTCTTCATCGGCTTCAGACCCTCATGCAGAATCGTGTCCACCCATTGCCGGGCGGTTCCGTGGTACAGAACGGAGGGCGGGGCTGCGTCCTGTTTGATGATTTTTTGCGGAACAGAGTGCCCGTACAGCGCCCTAATCCGCCCGTCCACAATCTCATGCCGCTGCTTGTCCGATGCTGCGATCATCTTATCCAGATCCTCCGCTTGGACCGGCTGCCACTTCTTGTTCTGCTGCAAGGCATGGAGCAGCTGCCCAATATCCACCCATCCCTGTTCATCCAATTCCAGCTCATACTCCCACGGCGCATGACGCAGAATGTATGACACCTCTTTACTAAGCTTCATATAGTCCATTGGATTCAGCTCCTTCATTAATCCATTGTTGCTAATCGTCATCGATTATTACGAGTTTAGCATAGGTGAAGCTTCCGGAATAACCGTGACAAGGCCATTGATGCGCTCCATCAGCCAGATGAACGGACAGACATTCCGCTATTTCTGCTAATCAGGCGGTTATGCGGAGTGTGCGGACTCAGTGCAATTCGTTATCCGGCTAATTTCCGCATGATTGGGAGCCGAATAGTCACGATAGCGGAATCTCAGTCCGTCTCAGCTCCAAAAAGAGCCTTTTCGGCGAAATTAGGGAATCGGAGTCCGTCTGAGTCTGGTTAGTACAAGGGGCGTTGTGGGTTGTGCTCCCCGGCCTCACTATAAGTGCACGCAAAAAGCCGCCCCTCCCGAGGCGGCCCCTCCTTGCACCCGTCACTGTACATCATTTGCCCTAACATGCTACAATACGGACCCGGCCGCTGGCGGCCAGGCTTCCTGCCTGCTGCACTGCTGCTTGCTGTACCGGAACCTACTGCGCAATCTGCTCGCGGATATTCGCGAGAATCTTCTTCTCCAGCCTCGACACCTGCACCTGCGAGATGCCGAGGCGGCTGGCGACCTCCGACTGGGTCTGATCGCGGTAGTACCGCAGGTACACAATCAGCCGCTCGCGTTCGGTCAATGCGCCAATGGCCTCGTTCAGCGCCAGCTTGTCGAACCAGCGCTCCTGCGAGTCGTCAGCGATCTGGTCGATCAGGGTGATCGGGTCGCCGTCGTTCTCGAAGACGGTCTCGTGAATCGAGGTCGGCGGCTTGTTGGCCTCCTGGGCGAAGACGATTTCTTCAGGCGTGACGCCCAGCGCCTCCGCCACCTCACCGATGGTCGGCAGGCGGTCAAGCGTCTTCGACATCTCGTCCTTCATCTTGCGCACCTTGTTGGCCATCTCCTTCAGCGAGCGGCTGACCTTGAGCGTGCCGTCATCGCGGAGGAACCGCTGGATCTCGCCGATAATCATCGGCACCGCATAGGTGGAGAACTTGACCTCATAGCTGAGGTCGAACTTATCAACGGACTTCAGCAGTCCGATACAGCCGATCTGGAACAGATCATCCGGTTCATATCCGCGGTTCATAAACCGCTGGACCACCGACCAGACGAGGCGGATATTGCAGTTGACCAGCGTGTCGCGGGCCGTATGGTCTCCGGCCTGACTGAGCGCGATGAGACGTTTGACCTCCGCATCGTCCAAATAGGTCGGCGGAGCTTTTTTTGCTTCGGCATCCATGGCTCCAACCCCTAATTGTATAAAGCTTTTTTCGAGACGATGGTTTTCTTCATGGAGATGGAGGTTCCCCGTCCCGGTTCACTGGTAACCTCGAATTCATCCATGAAATTCTCCATAATGGTGAAGCCCATACCCGAGCGCTCCAGCTCCGGCTTGGACGTATAGAGCGGCTGCTGGGCCAGCTCCAGATCCTCAATGCCCCGGCCCTGATCCTCGATGACCAGATGAACCGTCTCCTTCTCGATGGAGGCCGAGATGCTGACAATTCCTTCCGGATCGCTGTCGTATCCGTGAATGATGCAGTTGGTGACCGCTTCAGACACCACTGTCTTCAGATCGTTCAGCTCCTCCATCGTTGGATCAAGCCGGGAGACGAACGCTGCTACGACAACGCGCGCGAACGATTCATTCTCCGACAATGCGGCAAACTGGACACTCATGAAATTACGGGCTTTGCTGCTGTTCGTCATAACGCAACCTCCAAATCCGAGAGTGCGGCGCTCTCGTTGTCATATAGGGGCATGATTTTGAACAAACCCGACATTTCCAGCAGGCGCTTCACCGGCGCATTGGCATCGCAGACGGCCATCTTCCCGCCCTTGGCGCGGATCAGCTTATACCTGCCGAGAATGACTCCAAGCCCTGAGCTGTCCATGAACTGCAGGTCCTTCAGGCTAAGGATCAGATGCTCCACCTGGCCCCGCATAATTGCTTCATCCATATCCATTCGTACGTAATCGGCTGCATGATGGTCCAGCTCTCCGGACAACCGGACAATCAGCACACCCCGGTGATGCTCCATCTCCACATGAGAATTCATTCTTGCCACTCTCCTCTTCGTTGCTGGGTCAACCGCCCTGTAACTTCATAACTTTCCCCTACAGGGACAAGGTTTCTACACCGCAAATGAGGATTCCTGCCTCACGACAAAACTAGAAGAAAACCCCTAATAACCTACATAAAACACAGAAGCACTCTACAAAAAGGAACAAATAAGTGGAAACAGCATTCCCGTCCTTTCAGGGACGGCAACGCACCGGCCGCCGCTTAATCCTTCGTAAACATTGAGCCTGTAGCCCGCTTGAACAACTTCCACCAGCCGGCCTTGGCGATATTCTCGCCTGCCTTCAGCTCGTATTCCTTCAGCATGTCGTTCCCCTGGTACACCACCAGCTTGCCGACCGTCTGGCCTTCAGCCACCGGCGCCTTCACATGCTCATTCAGCACCAGCTCATGGCGGATTCCTTCCTGGGTCACTCCTTTACGGAGCAGGATACTGTAGTCCTCCTCTGCAACCAGCGGCAGCTGGCTCTTGACGCCCTTCTCTACTCGTACGGTGCCGATCGTATCGCCTGCTTTGTGAATCGTATGCAATTTGTACTGGGAAAACAGGTAGTCGAACATCGCCGACACTTCGCTGTTACGCGTCTTGGTGTTCGGCTCGCCCAGCACCACCGCTACCGCACGCAGGCCGTCTCTCGACGCCGTAGCGGACAGGCAAAACTTCGCTTCCGAGGTGTAGCCGGTCTTGAGGCCGTCAGCCCCCGTATAGAAGCGCACCAGCTTGTTCGTATTCACCAGCCAGAACGGCTTGGGCGAATCCTTGCGCAGATAATCCTGGTAGGAGCCGGTGTATTTGATAATCTGCTCATGCTTCAGCAGCTCCCGGCTGATGACAGCAATATCATGCGCGGAGGAATAATGGTTCGCTGCCGGCAGCCCGTTGCAATTAGCAAAATGCGTATCCTTCAGGCCCAGCTCCTTCGCCTTCTCGTTCATCAGGTCCACGAACGCGCTCTCCGAGCCGGCAATTTTCTCTGCCATGGCTACAGAAGCGTCATTGCCGGAGGCCATCGCGATACCTTTTAGCATATCGTCCACCGTCATTTCCTCACCCGGCTCCAGAAAAATCTGTGAACCGCCCATCGATGCGGCATACTCGCTGGTCCGCACCTTGTCGGTTAGCTGCAGCCGTCCTTCATCCAGTGCCTCCACCGTCAGCAGCATAGTCATAATCTTGGTAATACTGGCCGGCGGAAGCTTATCATGGCTATTCTTCTGGTAGATAACCGTGCCTGTACTGGCATCCATGAGAATGGCAGAGCGTGCTCCAGGGGCCAGATCAGCGGCAGAAGCTCCTCCGGCGGAGCCGGAACCCGCGTTGCCTTTGGCTTTTTCCTCGGCGAAGGCGCCTGTTGCCCCTCCCAGAACCGATACGGCGATGCACAGCGCAAGCGTAACATAACGAATTTTCCTCACAATGGTTCCCCTCCTGAACTTAACCTTCATTTCACAGGTACTGTGTTCCAGTTTCGTCCAAAAGGCAGGGAATTATTCCATTGGGGATCAACAAAAAACAAGCTTCCCCTTGTCCCGAGCGACAATTGATGAGGAAGCCTGCTTCAATCTGCTTATTATGACTATGAGTTGCTCTGCCCGCTATCGTACACTGCCCGCATTGACAACTGGACGGCTGCGGCCGCCATGCCCCAGATAGAGCCTGGACAACACAGGGGAGCGCATGGCCCACATGGCTGCGAACAGCGGAACGGCGACACCAACGAGTGTAAAGGGCACCAACCCGTAATCTGTACCGAGCAGGTACTTAAGCCCGTAGTTCAGCGGCAGATGCAGGTACATGATGGCAATGGAGTTGCGCCCCAGCGCCCCCATCCAGTCCAGCGGCACCAGCTTCGAGAGCTGGTAGACTGCGGCGCAGATCGTCAGGGAGATCATCAGCGGAACCGCCAGGTCCAGCACCAGCGCGTCATACTCCTTGTATTTCATATTCAGGCTGTAATGGATGATTCCTTGCCGCTCCAGCAGCAGCACCAGCCCGGATAACGGAAGCAGCAGCGGCAGCGCCCAATAGCGGCGGAGCAGCGCAGGGATCAGGGTTTTACCGTAGAAGCCAATGGCATAATACGTGACGGCCAGCAGGGATACGTCGGCATTCCAGGGCATATTGAACGTTCGGAGGACGGTCAGTGAGATGAGATGCGACAGCAGATAAGCGGAGACGATCAGGAGAATTTGCGTGCGGCGGGAATACCGGATGATGTATCCGAACAGCAATTGAGTGAACAGCAGGCAGGTGATGAACCAGAACACCCCGTAAGGTCCGGTCAGCGTCATGCCGCCGTATAACAGCCTGGCTATATTCTCGGCGAAGCCTTTTACATTCAGGGTGAACAGCAGCAGCACCGCCGCAATTAGCAGTCCATAGGCGAAGTAGGGTGTCATCAGCCCCCGGGTGCGCTTCAGCGCCCATTGCAGATACCGGCCGGGCTCCACGGGCTTGAAGACCAGTCCGCTAAGGATGAAGAAGAGCGGCATCCGGAACCACGATAGATAATGATTCGCTGCAGCATCGCCGGAATGGCCCATGACCACAAAAATAATACTGAATCCCTTGGCGGCATCAATCCATAATTCACGCGGTTTATTCACTGTTCCCTTCCATCTCCTCCCATTATCAGCAGTAATTTAATATAATTATAAAAGCGCCGCTGTTTCTTTTCAAATTTTAATGAAATTTTTCAGCCGAATTTCTGAAACACAATTCTCTTAACAACGGGAAATCCGCTGCAAAAATAAGCCGATCTTCCTAGAGCGCTCCTTTCGGCCCCGGTGGGGCTTAAATAGGGCTAAAGTCGGGCGTCAGAGCGGGGAGATAGCGGGTAATGGAAAGGTCGCTGGCTAGGCGTGGGGATGCAGGGAGACGGGACGCGAATGTGATCGGTTTTTCGATTACATTTGAGAAGTGAGAGCCGGGAGTGTGGAGTGGCACTAGTAGCCTGGCAGACAGCGTAAGGGCCACCCGCTGGCGGATGGCCCTCTCTTGCTGTTGCTATATTTATACCAGGTGGCAGGCTGCCTGATGGCCCGAATCCACCTCACGCAGCTCCGGTGTCTCCGTCCGGCAGCGGTCCACCGCATAAGGACAGCGGGGGTGAAAGGCGCAGCCGGAGGGCGGAGTCTCTGGGTTCGGCACATCTCCGGTCAGGACGATGCGCTCCTTCTTCAGCCCCGGATTCGGGACCGGTACAGCGGACATCAGCGCCTGCGTATACGGATGCAGCGGCTTCGCGAACAGCTCCTTGGTCGGGGCCAGCTCCACAATCCGCCCCAGGTACATCACCGCCACGCGGTCGCTGATGAACTTCACGACCGACAGGTCGTGAGAGATGAACATATACGTCAGGCCGTATTGCTCCTGCAGATCCTGCATCAGGTTCAGCACCTGGGCCTGAATGGAGACATCCAGCGCGGATACCGGCTCATCGCAGACAATGAACTTCGGATTCAGCGCAAGCGCACGGGCGATCCCGACCCGCTGGCGCTGTCCTCCGGAGAATTCATGGGGATAGCGGTGGGCCTGATAGGGGGATAAGCCCACTACCTCCATTAGCTGCTCAACCCGGCTTTTTAGCTCGCCTGCTGGAGCGGAGCCATGGGTCCGAAGCGGCTCCTCCAGAATGCGCTGAACCGTCCAGCGGGGATCGAGCGAGGCGTACGGGTCCTGGAACACCATTTGCATATCGGTACGGAACTTGCGGAGCTGCTCAGGATTCAGGGCCCGTACATCCGTGCCCCCGAACCTGATCTCGCCGTCCGTCGGCTCGATCAGCCGCAGGATGGCCCGGCCGGTGGTCGATTTGCCGCAGCCGGATTCGCCGACCACCGCCAGCGTCTCCCCCTGCTCCACGGATAAGGTGATCCCGTCCACCGCTTTGACAGCGCCGACCTGCTTGGCGAAGAAGCCTTTGCGGATCGGATAGTGCTTTTTAAGATTGCGGACTTCAAGTAATGTCGTCATAGTACCCCCTCCTGCTGCAGAATACAGCGGCACGTATGGCCCGGCTGCACTTCCAGCAGCTCAGGCTGCTGCTCGCGGCAGCGGTCCACCGCCACCGGGCAGCGCGGCGCGAACCGGCAGCCGGCCGGCAGGTTCGCCGGATTCGGCACCTGACCCGGAATTGAGCGCAGCCGTTCCTCATCCCCGGCAAGCTGAGGCAGGGAAGCCAGCAGCCCTTGCGTATACGGATGCAGCGGCTGGCTGTACAGGGTAGCCACATCGGTCTCCTCGACAATCTGGCCGGCATACATGATAACGACCCGGTCACACATCTCGGCGACGACGCCCAGATCATGCGTAATCATGAGGATCGACATGCCTTCGTTCTTTTGCAGCTCCCGCATCAGATCGAGAATCTGCGCCTGAATGGTTACATCCAGCGCCGTGGTTGGCTCATCAGCTATGAGCAGTTGGGGATTACAGACCATCGCCATCGCGATCATCACCCGCTGCCGCATTCCGCCGGAGAGCTGATGGGCATACTGCTGCGCAATCTTCTCGGGGCGGGGAATGCCGACCTTGCGGAGCATCTCCACCGCCCGGGCATCGGCTTCCTTCCTGCTCAGCTTCATATGGTAGCGCGCCGATTCGGAGATCTGGCGGCCGATCTTGAACACCGGATTGAGTGAGGTCATCGGCTCCTGAAAGATCATTGCAATCCGGTTACCCCGGATGCTCCGCACCTCATTCATCGGCATCTTCAGCATATCCTTGCCTTCAAAGCGGATCTGGCCGGAGGCAATCCGGCTGATCCGTTTGGGCAGCAGCTGCATGATGGAGAGGGAGGTGATGCTTTTGCCGCAGCCGGATTCACCGACAATCCCGAGTGTCTCGCCTTTGCGCACTGACAGACTGATGCCGTCCACCGCACGGATGGTCCCCGCCGCTGTCTGAAATTCAGTGCATAGCCCTGATACCTCCAGCAGTTCTGTCATGATTACCCCTCCTCCAAAAAACTCCCCACAAAGTGATGTTTTGCTTCGATGTTTACTCAGGTACTTTGCGGGGGCCCCAACTAATTATTTCTCTTCTTATTTCTCTTCTTCCACGCCCAAATATTTCAGCGCCGTCAAGGCATAGACCTTCGCACACTGGATGATCTGCCAGACGGGAGCTTTTTCATTAAAGTTATGAATCGTGGACAGCTCGGCCGGGCCGTATTGCAGCACAGGAATGTTATGCGTCCGGAAATGGCGGGCATCGCTGGAGGCCCATTGCAGCACCCCGTATGCCTCTTCCCCGCTGACCTCGCAGATACTCTCCACCAGATCCTTGACCACCGGCTCCTCATTAGAGGTCCAGTTGGCGTTGCCCTGGAAGCCGAAGCCCTTCACTTCAGACTCAATGCCTGCTTCCAGAAGCAGGGAGCGGGCACGGTCCAGCACATCGAGGTAATCCACCCCGAACGGCACCCGGGAATCGACCTGAATGGTGCAGCGGTCCGCTACCACATTCACTTTGGTTCCGCCCTGGATCGTTCCAATGTTCACTGTTACATGGTCGAACACCTGATAGGCCACGGAGCCGTCATCTTCACGCTCCTTCACATAATCCTGCGAGATCCGGATGATCTCCCGCACCTCCTCCGGCACTTCAACCTTGATGTCCCACAGCCGCTGCAGCGCTTCAATCCCCTTGGCCGCCTTAACAATGGCGCTGTCGCCGACAACCGGCGCGAGGCTGCCGTGGCCCGGTGTCCCTTCCACAGTGAATTCAAACCAGCAGCTGCCCTTTTGCCCGATGGTCGGGTTCAGCGGGCCGGAAGGCTCGGCAATCACCGCAGCGGTTCCGGTAATCAGCCCGCGCTCCAGCACCCAGGGCACGCCCAGATGGCCGCCCGTCTCTTCATCGGGTACGATCAGCAGGGACAGGTCGCCCTTCAGCGGCACGCCCAGCTTCGACATCAGCGCAGTGACGTAGATTAACCCGGCCAGGCCAGCCTTCATGTCAGATGCCCCCCGGCCCAACAGGTAGCCGTCCACGATATCGCCGCAGAACGGATCAAAGTCCCAGCGCGAGCGGTCTCCCGCCGGAACGACATCGGTATGTCCGCAGTAGATCAGTTTTTTGCCGGTGCGCTCTTCCGCCCCTGCCTCAAAGGTCGATACAAGGTTGAACATCGTCTCGGTTGCCGGATAGATCGAAGTGTCGATCCCCGCTTCCTTCAGATAATTAATAATGAAAGCGCTGATCTCCCGCGAATCGCCCGGCGGATTCTCCGAAGGGAAACGGATCAGCTGGGAGCACAGCTCCAGCAACTCCTCTGTTCCGGCGTCGATCGCATCCAGCACCTTGCTTCTCCAGTCCGTCATGGTTCCGACTTCTCCTTTGCGGCCCCGCCGGCCTGCCTTAGGGCAGGTACGGGGTCCTGTGAATTTGTGCAAAGAGGGACAAGCCAGGGGCCTGTCCGCTCTCTTTTAGCCAAAATGCTTATTCTGTAATTGACAACGGATAGAAGCGGATGACTTCATCCGGGTAGAACGCATAGCCGCTGATCTTGTTGCTCATGCCAACAATGCGGTTGTATTCGTACAGGTACGCCCAAGGTGCTTCGGTGGTGATGATTTCCTGTGCTTTTTTGTACAGCTCATTGCGCTTCGCTGTATCTGTTTCGGTGTTCGCCTGCTCCCACAGCTTGTCTACTTCGGCATTCTGGTAGTTGATGTAGTTGGAAGAGCCCTTGCCGTACAGCAGGAAGCCGAGGTGATAGCCGGGATCATTGACGAATGATGTCCATTTCGAGATATAGGAGGTCAGATTATTGGTCTTCTGCTGCTCCAGGAACTGGGCGCGGGCCAGCTTGTTGATCTTCATCGTGACGCCGATTTTGGCCAGTTCGGCCTGGATCAGCACCGCATCGTCCTCCCAGTCATCGAAGCCGGAGCCGAGTGTGAAGTCGAAGGTGAACCCATTTTCATAGCCAGCTTCCTTCAGCAGCTCCTTGGCTTTGTCCAGATTGTGCTCGTAAACATAACCTGCATCGGTGAAGCCCGGCGTGTTGCTGGCTACTGCACTCTTCATCTGCTTGGCCTGGCCGTACATCACCCCGCTCAGCAGCTGATCGTAAGGAATCGCATAGTTGATCGCCTGACGGACTTTTACATTATCGAATGGCTTAACCTTGTTATTCATCCCGAAGAAAAGAATCCGGTTGCTCGCATTGGAGGCCACGGTCAGTGCAGTATTCTTCTCCAGCGAGGAAACATCCTTCGGAGGAATCTCAATCGCCATATCGACATCGCCTTTATCCAGCAGCAGCACGCGGTTGGAGGCTTCCTTGGTGAATTTCAGCGTGACCTTGCCCAGGCTTGGCGCACCCTGCCAGTAGTTCTGGTTGGCGGTGAACACCGCTTCCGTTGCCGGGTCCCACTTCGTCAGTGTGAACGGGCCGGAGCCGGCGGCATTTGTCTTCAAATAATCGGCACCCTCAGCCTCGACCTTTTTCTGGTCCACGATGGAGAAGGTGTACATAGCGAGAATCTGCAGGAAGTTATGGTTAGCACCCGTCAGGGTCACTTCAACGGTCGAAGAATCTTTTACCGCTACGGATTTAATGGAGGCCATGCCGTAGAGGAAGCTGCCGGAGCTGGATTTCGCCACCCGGTCAAAAGAGTACGCCACCGCCTCAGCATCCACCGGATTGCCGCTCTGGAAGGTTACGCCGGACTTCAGCTTGAACGTGTACACCGTGTTGTCGGCGTTCACTTCCCAGCTCTCGGCCAGCATCGGCTTAATATCCTCGGTGTCGGCAATGCTTGCACCATTCTCTGTCTTGACGCCGTAGGTAACCAGCTGATCATAAGCGGCCAGCACGAGCGTATCTGAGGTCAAATCGTTGGCTTCTGCCGGATCAAGCGTGGTGCCGCCCTCGGAATAGGCAACCGTCAGGTTCTTCTGGACCGGAGCCGCCGTAGCGGTGCTTCCTGTCTCTGCCGGTGTGGCAGCCGGGGTCTTCGGATTGGCGCTGCTGGCGCAGCCGGCAAGCATGATTGAAAAAGCGACGAGTGTGGACAACAGCTTAACTCTTTTCATCAATAATTCCTCCCTTTTCTATATCCTGCCTGCGTAACAACAATGGTGCTGCTGTGATCCTCTCTGCCGCTGAAGCTCCGGCGGGTCGTGATCTATCTAGATCGGGAACGGTGCGGCCCTTGGGAGAATCCCCGGCCCTGCCTCATTTGCCCGAACGCAACCGCGGGTCAAGCACATCCCGGAAACCGTCTCCGAGCAGGTTGAAGCCTAAGATGGAAGTGGCAATGCCCAGCCCGGGAAAAGTAACCAGCCACCATTGCCCGGAAATGATATATTCCCGGCCTTCCGAGATCATCGCGCCCCATTCGGCAACCGGAGGTCTTACTCCAAGCCCCAGGAAGCTTAAGCTGGAAGCGGTCAGGATGGCAAAGCCCATCCCGAGCGTCGCCTGCACCAGGAGCGGGGCAAGCGCATTGGGCAGAATGTGGCGGTACAGAATCACTGTATTCTTCACGCCGATCGCCCGGCTGGCTTCAATATATTCCTTCTCCCGCAGCGAGACCGTCTGCCCGAACATCAGCCGGGCGAATTCGGGAATGCCGACAATGCCGACGGCGATCATCGCACTGCTCAGCCCGGCCCCGATTGAGGCGGCAATGGCCATCGACAATACCAGTGACGGGAAGGACAGCAGGATATCCATGAACCGCATGATGATGGTTCCGGTGCGTCCGCCGTAGTAGGCGGCAATCCCGCCCAGCGGCACCCCGATCAGGAAGGATATGGAGACGGCGATCAGGCCGGTCCAGATGCTGATCCGTGCGCCGTACAGAACCCGGCTGAGAATATCCCGGCCGAAGTTATCGGTGCCGAACCAGTGGCTGCCGGAAGGCGCCTGCAGCTTGCTCGCCATATCCGTAACGTATGGATCATGCGGGGCCAGCCACGGGGCGAAGATCGCAACCACGGTCCAGATCAGGATGAAGGTCAGCCCGATGGCTGCCAGGCGGTTGTGCAGCAGCAGGGACCAGATCGTCCTGGGCTTCGCCTGTACCGGCTTCACCGGGCTGCCCTGTGCTGAATGTGCTGCAGTACTCACAAGCAATCTCCTCCTCTCACACAAGCTGTTCTATTCATAGCGGATTCTCGGATCGATCAGGCCGTAGATCAGGTCTACCGCCAGGTTAATTCCGCAGTAGAGCACAGCGCTGACTAAGGTAAATGCCTGGATTGGCGCATAATCCGCAGCCAGTATCGAGTCGGTGACATAACCGCCGATGCCCGGCCAGGAGAACAGCGTCTCCGTAATGACCGCGCCGCCCATCAGGAAGCCGAATTGCAGGCCCAGCACAGTCAGTGTCGGAATTAATGCATTGACCAGCGCGTGCTTGCAGATAATAGCGGATTCCCGCAGCCCTTTGGCCCGGGCGGTGCGGACGAAGTCCTGGTCCACAACCTCCAGCATACTGGAGCGTGTCATCCGGGCAACGATCGCCATCGTGCCGGTACTGAGACAGAGCGCCGGAAGCAGCAGATGGGCGAGGCTGCTCTTGAGTGCGGCGGTATCGGCGGAGAGCAGGCTGTCCAGCACGTACAGCCCGGTAATATGCACCGGCGGGTTCAGATCCCCGCTGATCCGGCCCATCGGTGCCGGTGCCCACCCCAGAATGGAGTAGAACACGTAAATGAACATCAGACCGAGCCAGAAGATGGGGACACAGGCTCCGATCAGCGAGAACACCCGGGAGATATGGTCAAGAATCGACTCCTTGCGGGTGGCGGCAATAATGCCGACCGGGATCGCTACCAGCACCGCGATCAGAATGCTGGCCAGGGTCAGCTCGATCGTAGCCGGGAAGCGCGAGGCCAGATCGCTCGCCACCGAATGCCCGGTATGATAGGCATAACCGATATCGCCCCGCAGCAGTTGCCCGATATAGGCGAAGAACTGAATATACAGGGCCTTGTCCAGCCCCATATCCTGACGGATTTTGTTCACAACCTCCTCCGGTGCCTGTTCGCCGGCCAGCATAATCGCCGGGTCGCCCGGCAGCACTCTTGACAGGATGAAGGTGATCACGATAATGCCGAGCAAGGCCGGAATCATCTGCACAAGCCGTTTTAGTGTATAAGCAAACAATGAATCAACCCCCTTACAGCTTCTGTGCCTCTTACGGCCGAATGTCTCTACTCATGTCAGGTCCTGCGTGAATCCTTTGTCTTATTAAAGTATTGAGCTAATTCTACAGTCAATTTCACCAGCCCTCTACGTCCCGTTCAGCTAAAAAAAAGCACAACCGTTTGTCGGTTGTGCACTATCCGCCCCTATGAATGTTATCTTTGCTTACATGACTTCCACAAAACTTCCAACCCGTCCTATTTTTCCTGGAGGTAGTAGTAGATCAGGCACAAATGGCAGACGAACTGCTCGCGCGGATCATTCAGATCAAAGCCGGTAATATCCCTGATCCGCTCCAGCCGGTATTTGACGGAATTGCGGTGGATGTAGAGGCTGTTCGCCGTCTCGATCAGGCTGCCGCGGCACTCCAGATAATGATAGAAGGTCAGCAGCATATTGCTGTCATGCTCCTGGTCATAGTGCAGCAGCTTGCCCAGCTTGCGCTCGAACAGCCGCCCGAACCCGGGGCCGTCCAGTCCCTCCAGCAGGTGGTAGACCTCCATGTCTTCATAGCGGGTGATTACGCCGGGGCTCTGCCCGAGCCTTCTGGAGATCGACAGCGCCTTGCGCGCTTCGTTATAACTGGTGTAGATATCCCACAGGTATTCCGGGGTTCCGATGCCGCAGCGGTAGCCGCTTAAGCCCTCGCCTTTGTCCTGCAGCCAGCCGGCCAGCGTCTGCTCCCACTGCTCCTCGGCGTCGCCGCCCGGCGTGAACCTGCGCCCCTCCTGGGTAGGCAGGAACAGCACCGCCCGGCTGGAGCGGTATTCCACGTGCGGTGTAACGCCGCGTCTTTTCGCTTCCCGCTCCAGCAGCCGGTTCACCGTCTCCTCGCTCGGCGCGGTCTCGCCTTCAATGACGGCCACCTCCCACTTATGCTCCGGGTTCATCCCGAGCTGGCGCGCCCGCCGCTGCACCTCATGCTTCGACGGCAGCGGCGGCGTCATCAGCTCATCGATGAAGTTGCCGCGCAGCCGGAATTCGGTGTCCTCGGCCACCTTGCGCCGCATCAGCTCCAGGGCGAAGACGAGCCGTGCCTGCTCGATACCGACCTCTTCCATATCATCAAGCTGCTCCTTGTCCACCAGCAGCCGGGCGACCGTCCGGCGGTCCACATGAATGTTCCAGTTCAGCGGCGATTCACTCCGTGTCCAGTCATAATCTGCCGGAGAGGATACGATAATCTTCCGCTCCGTATCCACCAGTGCCACCGGAGCCTTGAGGAACTCGGCCACGCTGTCGCTGACGGCCTGGATACCGCTGTTCTCCAGCACCATGGTGGTCAGCGTGCGGTAGACCTCCTCCGCCCGCCGCAGCAGCATCGCCTGCCGCCCGAGCAGCAGCTCCATCACCGGCTGGGTGATGTCCGTATAAGGAATTTCCGGCGGGATCTCCACAATCGGCAAGCCGCAGGCATTGCTGGCCTCGATTGCCCCTTGCGGAATCTCCTTCAGGAAGCGGGCCGGCTTGATCGCCAGCGCGGCCGCGCCCAGATTGTCGAGCGTATAGATCAGCTCGGTCAGCAGCGAAGGATCATGGCGGATCGAATAGGCGGTGGTCAGCAGCATGACCCCTTCGCTGATCCAGCCCTTCAGATCGGGCACCTCCATAATATCGACGAACCGGACCACCCGGTCCAGCCCCTGTTCGCCGCTGATGACCTTCGCTTTGCCAAGAACCGGAAGCTGCATCAGCTCCCGTAGCGTCATTCCTCGTGTATTCAACGTTCCGCCTCCCTCTGCTGTCTTCAGTATTAGATTGTTTTTCCTGAAATATGCCACATGCATGCCGCCAGCCTACATGTGTGTTCCAGCTAGTGTATCAGAGATTTCCGCCGAGCCACAGGAAATAGATATCCATTTACGGCATATTTTCGGTGTGAAAGCGTATTAGGTAGAAATTGGTAATGTTTTTCCCCAACCTCATAAACTCCTAATCGCCAAAAAAAGCGTTCCTCCGGCCTAAGCCAAAAGGAACGCTTAAAAGGGTGGCGTAAAGATAGCCGCCGGGCTGTGCTTCGGTGCTTAGGCTTCCGCCGTGAACCTGCGCCTACACCCTCCGCGCCGCACCCGCCGCCGTGGCAGAGGCTGCCGCCCCGAGGCAGAGGATCGGGTCGAACGCGCGGATGCCCAGCTGTTCTTCCAGCTCTGCGGCCAGCCCGATTGTGGCGAAGCCGGTGCAGGCCAGCACCAGGACTTCCGCCCCGCGCTCCACCAGCCGGGCGGCTCCGGCCAGTGCGCCTGCCCGTCCTTCAGGCGTGCCCAGATCCAGCGTGGTCGTCACGCCATCGGGGCGGTCCATGCCGATGTAGGCCTCACCGAGAATGCCGCGGATCAGCGGCGGGACCTCCTCCAGAATGGTCAGCACGCCCACCCGGCTGCTGTAGGCCATCGCCATATGGGCTGCACAGGAGCCTGCCCCCAGAACAGGAATCCCCACCGCTTCCCTGCACTCCGCCAATGCCGGATCGGCGGCACAGCTGATGCCGATGGCCGTGCAGCCCTGCTGCTCCAGCTCCCGGGCAAGCGCGATAATCTTCGGAATAGATTCTGCCTCCGTCTCGTCATTGAACACTCCCCGGGGCTGATCCGGGATGGAGCGGCTCATCACCGGCAGACCATACCGCTGCCCGATTAGATCTCCATGCAATTTCAGGCCTGTGCTGTCCTGCAATGTGATGACACGTATGATTCCAAGCATCCCTGTCTCCTCCTCGCCCCTAATATCGCTGCCTTGGCTTCGCTTAGAGCAATTCCCCGGCACGCATAATCAGCTTATCGTCGATATACACATCCGGCTTCATCACCACAGCGTCAATATGTACGCCTGCCGCGACTACCCCGCCGAACGTATTATTGCTGCCAAAAGCCACATGAATCGTGCCGTACACCTTCTCGTCCTCCAGCACCACACCTGTAATTCTGGCCTTGTTATTCGTCCCAATGCCGAACTCGCCCAGCAGCCGGCCGTCGCCTGCTCCCAGCATGTCCAGCAGCTTAGCGCCATGCTCACCATCGGCAGCGACCAGCCGTCCCTGCTCCACCGTCAGCACCATCGGGCTGTCCAAGGCTCCTATCCCGGCAATCGAGCCGTCCACCTTGATCTGGCCGTCAGCCGTGCCCTCCAGAGGGGCAATATACGCCTCACCTGAAGGCAGGTTACCCGATTCACCCGGATTCAGGTACAGTCCGGTACTGAGGATGCCCTCACGGCTCTCAATGGAGAAGCTGAGCGCAAGCCCGTCCTTCTCCACGCGTACCCGTCTGCCCGCCGACAGCAGCGCCGCAACCTGCTCGGTCAACGCTTTTACCTGGGCATAGTCCGCTGTGATCGCCCCATGGCTGAACATATCATCCGTGATCCCCGGCATGGTGGCTACCCGGGTTCCCGCTGCTGCGGCCTGTTTGCGAGCTGCGGTATGCGTCATCGAATGTGTCGTAATGCACACCGCCACATTCGCCTTCGCCATCGCTTCCGCAACAGGGGCCGGAGGCTCTTCACCCGACTTGCTGCGCGGCTGCATCACCAGCAGCATGGCCTCCGCGCCCAGCCGCTTGCCGGCCTCATAGACCGATTCCGCCAGCTCCCGCTTATCATCATCAGCCACTACAGCCAGCAGTTCTCCGCCGGCAAGCGCCAGACAATCCTTAAGAACGTTCATACTAATTGCTATTCTTGCTTCACTCATCTTCATTTCCTCCCGGATTTACACCATTTCTGCAATCAGCTTGCCCATCAGGGCATTAGACAGCACGGCGGGCACTCCTGCGGAGGCCGCCCACTCTCTATGCTGCTCCACATATCCCATACAGTCAAGCACGATCACATCCGCCTGGTCCCGCAGACGCTCCGCAGCAGCACGGAAATCCGCCTCCGTCCCGGTATAAGGCGAGGCCGCTGCGAACGGTATCCGCTTCCCCCCGCCGGCGAATTTCTCATTCATCGCCTCTTCCTGCTCCGGCAGCGGGCCGATCAGTCCCAGGCGGCGTCCGTCCAGCATCGCCCGGACCACCGGAGGAATCATCCGGTCCGGTTCAATCAGATGGGCAGATGAGGTATGCAGCCCCGGGAACACTCCGGTGCAGGCCAGCAGAATCGTGCGGATGCCTGCGGCTTCCATAGCATCAAGCTTCCCTTGGAGAACGGATTGTATCCGCTCGCGGGAGATGACTACGGCTGTTCCATCCGTCATCCGGGTGGTCAGCACATATTCACCCGGGCCGGGACTGAATTGTGCCCTCACCTGATCTGCCGTGAAGCCGTCCAGCACCCCGGACTGCACCAGCCCGGTTTTGCCCTCAAGGTACTTCTCAAGAATCGGCGCCACATCGCTGCGCGGCGCTTGTCCAATCGTAATTAGTCCGATGTTCTTCATTCCTGTCCCTCCAGACGCTATGGGATACCCCGGGATGTCTAGCAGAGCAGGCGCTGATTGAAGCTCAGCGCCTGCCTGCCATGCCATTATTCTGTTATTGCGAGAGGACCGCAGGATTGCCCATCGTCTGCAGCACCTTCATTGAACCGTATAAGCCGTTAATGTGCGAGAATTCTGCTTCGTCATAGAAGGAGCAGGTTCCTTGTGTGAATTCCTTGGCTGTCTCGATGGCGAAGCGCACCGCCTGGGCGATATCTACTTCATGGCTGGCACCCGTTCCGCAGCCCGGAACCATCGACTGGGCCGTGATCGCCAGCCCCACCACCGGCGCAGAGGTCGCAACGGCAGGCTGAAGGATCGAATTGATATGATACAGCCCGTTGCCGTAAGGCGTAATATCCTGCGTAGTCACCGGAAAAGTCACCGGATACTGCCCCGTTGTCATTTCCTTAATGCGCAGCAAATCTTCGCTGACCCGCAGAATGTATCCTTCTTTGACGGTCGGAGAGATTGCGATCCCTTTGTGGTTCACCACGCGGTTGCCTTTGGTGGTATCAATGGAGAGAACCGCTTCCATCTCCGGCAGCACCTCATGCTCATTCATCTGCAGAATGTCCACAGGGGAATCCATGAAATCCACCGGCTCATGCGGCAGGGTCGGAGCATCCGGGCAAATATGAGTCGTGACCAGCACATCCCCCTTCAGAATATCCCCTTTGAGCTGCATGTCCGCCAGCTTGAGCGCTGAAGCGATAGCTGCTACTGCACCGTCCGCATCAGAGACGATACCGACCCGGCTGGGGCGCGCCCCGATCCCGCCAAGCCGTCCGACAATGCCGAATGTAGGTGCAGATCCGCCCCCCAGCTTGCCGCTGCTGCCTGGAATCGAGATTTTGACGAATTCTGTGCTGCCCTTCTCCCCTTCTACCTTCTGTACCTCAACCTTAACCGCTGGATATGCGGCGAATAACTGCTTGACCTGCTCACCATTGACATAAGCGCTGTCCAGTGAATTCAAGACTGTAATTGTTTGATGAAGTGCCATATTGATTCCTCCCCGGTCCAAGCTCATGTTTGTGATGTTTGCATTTATACTATCTCATCCGGCAAAATGTCCACAATGTGCCGCCCTGCCAAACCTGAACAGCTTTTCTTGTCCTTTGCAGATAAACCTTACGTGCAGCGTGCACTCTTCCGGCGGATCTCCGGTAAATAAAGGTTATTTCTCCCAAAACGCGAACTATTACATAACCCCAGCAGTTATTTCAGACAGGAGGTGGCTTACCGGTGAAGCCTGAACATAAGATTATGAATGAAAAATTAACCGGGCTGATGAGTGAAGAAGCGCAGCGTTCAAAGTTCTCAGGGGTCGTACAAGTGGCGGACCGGGAACATATCCTGGCAGCAGCAGCTTACGGGCTGGCCAATATCGCGGAACTGCGGCTCAACCAGCTCCACACCCGCTTTCCTATCGCTTCCGGCAGCAAATTATTTACCGCTATTGCGGTCTGCCAGCTCGTAGAGCAGGGACGGCTTACCTTTGACGCCAAAATACTGGACATCCTGCCCAAGGCGGAATTCCCTCTATTCGACCCTGAGATCACCGTGCATCAGGTACTGACACACAGCTCCGGCATCCCGGATTATTTCGACGAGGAGACGATGGATGATTTCGCTTCACTGTGGGAGGAGACCCCGATGTACACGCTGCGGCGGCCGGCAGATTTCCTGCCCCTGTTCGCCGGTCAGCCGATGAAGTTCGCTCCCGGCGGGCGTTTCCACTACAATAATGCCGGTTATATCCTGCTCGCCTTGCTCATCGAAGCGATAAGCGGCAAGACATTTACTAAGTATGTAGAGCAGCATATTTTTCAACCGTGCGGGATGAAGGATTCCGGTTATTTCGCGCTTGATGCGCTGCCGGCCCATACTGCACAAGGATACATCGACGGAGACAGCGGGCAAAAGATCAGCAACATCTACTCGATTCCGGTGGTTGGAGGCGGAGACGGCGGAGCATATGTCACAGCTGCAGATATGCATAAGCTATGGAGCGGCTTGCTTGAACACAAGCTGCTGACGCCAGCGGTAACGGACTTGTTGTTAACGCCGCATATTCATGAGCGTGAGGATAGCTTTTATGGCTATGGCGTCTGGATTCAGGTCCGTGGCCCAAAAATACACAAATATCACATCATGGGCTACGATCCCGGAATCAGCTTCCATTCCGCCTGTTATCCCGGAAGCGGCTTAACCTGTACCGCGATCTGCAACCAGAGCAACGGGGCTTACCGGATGATGGCAGCCGTGGAGCCGAATTTGCCGGTGAAGTAGCATTATGTTCGCGCTGGACTGCCTATAACCATGAATGATCTTAAGAGCCTTAGTCCGGTTCCCCGGCTGAGGCTTATTGCTGTATTTGCCTCAACCTACAGGTTCGCTAAAGGTTCGCGCATTATGATGGAGTTGTAAGGCAGCTGCCTGCAAAATAACAGGAACATGGAGGTAATCGAAGTGACAGACAAATGGGCAAACCCGCGTCGTACAGGTAAAAGAAAAGCCGCCGCCATTGCACTGGCCGCAGTAGCAGTGTTATCCGTCAGCACGCTGACCGCATTCGGGGCAAGCGCTCCGGACAGTGTTGAAGTCACAACGGATAAACATGGAGAGCATAGCGTAAACGCCAGCACTCCCCCCTATGATGCGGCTAACGATGTGAATGCTGCCGTTGCTGCCGCAGCCGCAGCATTAGATGGCGCTAGCGCAGTAGTGAACCAGGAGGGCGGCAAATTCCGCTACTCTACAGACGGCGGACAGACCTGGAGTGAGCACGCTCCTGAGGGTGTCAGCGTAGACGCCCGGTAAATTAAACGGTAGGATGGATGGCAAGGAGGCCAGGCGGTCCCTTTTGCCACCCATCCTATATTCGGGAGCTGAACCATGAAGATACTGATGGTTGAAGATGAAAAATATATAGCGGAAGCCATCGCCCAAGTACTGAAGCAAAATAATTATAGCGTTGATCTGGCGCATGATGGTGAATATGGGCTGGATTGTGCCCTTTCCGGTATTTACGATATGATTATTCTTGACATTATGCTGCCCAAGAAGGACGGGCTGACCTTGCTCCGGGAAATGCGGGCAAACGGCATGAAGACACCGACCCTCCTGCTGACAGCCAAAGGCCAGATTGAAGAGAAGGTGTACGGCCTGGACTGCGGTGCAGACGATTATTTGCCCAAGCCCTTCCATACAGATGAACTCCTTGCGCGGCTGCGGGCACTAGCGCGGAGGCCTTCCGAATTAAATAACGAAGGAATCCTGGAGGCTGGCGATCTCCGGTTTAACCCGCACACCCTGCTGCTGACATGCGGCGCAAATCAAACAACCTTATCGCCAAAAGAAGCGCAGCTGCTGGAATTGCTGATCCGCAGAATGAGCACCGCTGTTTCCAAGGAGCAGATCATTGATAGATTGTGGGGTTATGATTCCGACGCCGGAGATAATCATGTCGAAACCCATGTATCACTCCTGCGCAAAAAGATAACCCGGCTGCAATCCGGCGTTATATTACGCACCATCCGGGGCGCAGGGTATGTGCTCCTGAGCGGGGAAGGCGGAGCCTAAATGCTTAAACGGCTGCGGAATAAAATTCTTGTGCTGAATATGCTGCTGACAACTGTAGTGGTGGCGATTGCCTTTGCGTTTATTTATCTGGTCATGGACAGCCAGATCCAAGCGGAAAACAAGAGAAAGCTGGACGCGATAACTGAAGGGAAAATTTCTTTTGCCGCTCAAGAGACGAATACGGACGGATCAGAGGATGCGGTTGCTGCCGATACAGTGCAGCAGCGGCTGCCCGCTGACTACGCATTGTCCTTCCATGTTAAGCTGGACCCGTACGGCAAGCTCCAAAATATTGATTCCCTGATCGATCTGCCGGAAGCCTCTTATCATCTGGCCGCAGAAACAGCGTGGAAACATAAAGACGGTCATGGACCTATATCCATCAACGGCAGGCTATGGCAATATGCTGTCGTACCCGCCACCAGCACCCAAGTCATCAATGAGAACGGTATGCAGACAATTATTGCTGCTCAAGACGGAAGCTATCAGATTTCGTTTCTGGATGTAACCGGCAGCATGGAAACATTAAGAACCCTGGCCATAACCTTTGTCTTTGTGATCCTCGCTGTGCTGGCTGCCATATTTCTGATCAGCCTTATGTTTGCCAACCGCTCGATCCGGCCCGTATCAGAGGCGTGGGAGAAGCAGCGGCAGTTTGTCGCGGACGCTTCCCATGAGCTCAAAACGCCGCTCTCCATTATCAACGCCAACTATGACGTTCTTGTATCCAACCAAAATGAAACGATTATCAGCCAAATCAAATGGCTCGAATACATGAAAGCCGGTACAGACCGGATGACGGAGCTAATTCACAGCCTTCTCTCTCTGGCAAGACTGGAAAGTGAAACTGCGGAAATCAATAAAGTACCCTTTAATATCAGCAGCAAGGTCTCTGACATCATTGAATCCATGGCGGCGGCCTTACACGAAAAAAAAATAACACTCACCTTGTCCATCGAGCCGGGGATTGTGATTAACAGCGATATGGACAGGGTTACGCAGGTATTTACCATTTTGTATGACAATGCGATTAAATACACGGAGTTTAGCGGACAAATCGGGGTCTCCCTGACACAAACCAGCCGGCTTATCACCTGTACCGTGTGCAACAGCGGGGATGGAATTGCGCCCCGGGATTTAACGAGAATATTTGACAGATTCTACCGAATAGATCAAGCCCGGACAGGAGATACTGGAGGTCATGGCTTGGGCTTATCCATTGCGAAGGCCTGTATCGATCAACTCGGAGGCCAACTAACCGCCTCAAGTGCGGATAATGAAATGACAACCTTCTCATTTAAGCTATCAAAATAAACCAAGCCGTACGCCAGCAATCGCTGAAACGTACGGCTTGGTTTGTTCATGTTCAATAAATACTGCTAAACTGGATACAGACTTAGCTAGGAGGTTACGGGATGCAAAGCAATATATTGATTATTGATGATGACATAGAGCTATGCCGGTTACTCAAAAAATGCGTGGACAAAGAACATATCACTGCCGACCTGGCACATACCGGTACAGAGGGCTTGAATCTAGCCGCGCAAGGTAACTATCATCTGATTGTCCTGGACATTATGCTCCCCGGCTTGGACGGCTTTCAAGTACTTGAAAAAATCAGAGATATGAGCAGCGTTCCGGTATTAATGCTGACGGCTAAAACAGCAAGCAGCGATAAAGTAAACGGCCTGCGGTCAGGTGCGGATGATTATCTTACCAAACCATTTGATGTTGATGAATTTACTGCGCGTGTGCTTTCTTTAATCCGCAGATATACAACCTTAAATAACGGCTCCATTGAAAAAGCGAATCGTCTTATATTTCAAGGGCTTAGGATTGATATAGATAACCGGATTATTACTGTCGGAGAAGAACCCGTCGAATTATATGCAAAGGAATTTAATATTCTCTGCTATCTCGCCAGAAATCAGGGAAAGATTCTGACCAAACAGCAAATATATGAAGAAGTCTGGCAGGAACAATATGCCTATGATGACAACAATATCATGGGCTACATCAGCAAGCTGCGGAAAAGCATTGAGCCTGACCCGAACAACCCGACTTATATTCAGACCGTTAAGGGCGTAGGATACCGTTTTAGCAGGGATGTGTAACGATGGAGCGCATGTATATTAATCAAGGACTGTTTATCGTTCTGTGTATTGTCGCTGTTATCGGTGTAGTTTCTTCCTTGCTGTTATTACGTAAAACACATAATGTCAGGAAAAAATTGAATAACATTTCGGATACGCTGGATGACATCGCACAGGGTAACAGCAATCTGAAAATACTGGCAAAGCCTTCGGATATGACTTCTGCCATCTGCTATCAAATCAATGATATTATCTATAACTTTCGGGAGCAGATCATTGATTTAAAAAAAGCGGAGGAAACAAACAAGCAATTAATGACGAGCCTCTCCCATGATGTGCGAACCCCCTTAACGACTCTTATCGGATATTTGGATGCTGTGCAAAAAGGCATTGTATCGGGTGCGGAGCGGGAAGAATATATTGAGATTGCCCGTAAACGGGCCCATGATATGAAAGAGTATGTGGATATGCTGTTTGAATGGTTCAAACTGAATTCCAGTGAAGAAACCTTTACGGTCCGGAAAACAGAGCTTGCGGAGCTGACCCGAAACCTGCTTAAAGATTGGATACCGATTTTCGAGAGCAGCTCCCTTGATTATGATATTGATATTCCTGACAAGCGTATTGAGATCCCCTTGGATACCGGCGCTTATGCCCGTATTCTGAACAACCTGATTCAGAACGTAGTTACCCATAGCAGGGCCAAACACATCCAAATCAGTGCTTCCGTGCTGGATAAGTATGTGATGATTACGATTGCAGATGACGGCGGGGGAATTTCCAAACAGGATTTGCCCCATATTTTTGAACGCCTCTATAAATGTGATAAATCGCGTTCGGCGAAAGGAAGCGGCCTGGGACTGTCTATCGTACAGCAGCTTGTAACCAGGATGGGCGGTAAGATAACGGTAACAAGCGAGCCTGGCAAGCAAACAGAATTCACCATACAGTTTCATTTGGCCGCTGAAAGTCCCTGCTGATGCAGGGACTATGCTGTGTCTGTCGAAGCCGAAATTTCAAGGTTTATGCAAGGTTCGTGCAAGGTTCATTCAAGGTCAAGCGGCTATAATCAAATTCATAACTGCAAAGGAGGATTAGATCTTGAGTGATTTTATCATTGAAACCAAAAATTTAACCAAAGTATACGGCGAACAGAAAAGCGTGGATAACCTGAATCTTCATGTGAAAAAGGGGCGTATCTACGGTCTGCTCGGCAGGAATGGCGCCGGGAAAACCACTACTATGAAAATGCTTCTGGGCCTGACTCAACCGTCAGACGGAGAGATCAGGATTAACGGTATGGAGCTGCGGGGAAATGAACAAAAGATTTATTCCCGGATTGGAAATCTGATCGAATCTCCCGGCTTTTACCCCAATCTGACCGGAAGCGAAAATCTGAAAATATTTGCACGGCTTCGCGGTGTGCCCAATCGGAACGCTGTGCAAAACGCTTTGGAAGTAGTTGGCCTCCCATACAATGACAAGAAGCTGTTTTCCGAATATTCGCTAGGCATGAAGCAGCGTTTGGGGATTGCCAACGCCATCATGCATGATCCCGAGCTCTTGATTTTGGATGAGCCGATCAATGGTCTTGACCCTATCGGTATTGCTGAAGTCCGTGATTTTATTAAGCGGTTGAGTACGGAGCAAGGCAAAACGATTCTCATTTCCAGTCATATTCTATCTGAAATCTCTCTGTTGGCTGATGATATTGGAATCATTGACCACGGCGTTTTATTGGAAGAAGAAAGTCTGGAGGAGCTCGCAAAGAAGAACAGCATGTATATTCATTTTACAGTGACTTCTGCCTCCCAAGCGGCCCGGATTATAGAGCGCGACTTCCAGACCTCCAACTTCCGCGTTGATGATGATTACAATTTACGGCTGTATGATACGGACATAGCTGTTGCTTCGATGATCCGCAAGTTTATAGAAAACGGTCTTGACGTATCGGAAGCGCATACGCAAAATGACACGCTGGAGGATTACTTCAAACATGTCACCGGAGGTGGCGGGATTGCTTGATTTGCTCATTTGCGAATTTTTAAAAATTAAACGGCAGAAATTTATCCGGCTGTCCCTGATGGCAGCCTTTCTCTTTCCCATCCCGCTGACCATTCTTATGGCCAAAGACAGGATGAACTTCGACCAGTTGTTCCGTGCCAATGTGATGTTCGGAGAACTGTTACTTTTGCCTTGTATCCTTGGAGTGATTGCCTCCATCCTGTTTTTTATGGAAAGAGATCACGACACATTAAAGAACCTGATTACGGTTCCGGTTTCAAGAACGAAAATTGTTCTTGCCAAACTGTTAGTCATGACAATTCTTTCTATTCTGTACACGGTAGCAGCTTTAGGGGCAAGCATCATTGGCGGCCTGATTGTAGGCGGTGTGGAAGGAATTATATATAGACTTGGCATTAGCATAGTGCTCGGCATACTGATTATGGTGGCTACCCTTCCGGTTGTGGCTGTCATCGTGTATTTTAACAAAAGCTATATTTTCTCAATCCTCGTATCTTTTATTTATGCGGTCGTTAGCTTTGTGATTATCATAATGTTTTCATCCACTCCGCAAATGGTGAACTCCATTGCCTCCATTCTTCCGATTCCAATTATTATAAAGTGGTATATACCCCTATTTCCCATTGAGGACGCATTAGCTTACGTGAAACCCTACTTGATAACAACGTCCGCTTGTTTTGGGATATTCGGAATTTATGCGGTTGTATCGGTCTGCTTAACAGCTTTTATCTACACAAGAAAGGAAATATAGGAGGTGAATACTGTGGGTACTCTAATTATAAGTGAATTTATAAAACTAAAACGGTATAACATACTCTGGATTGGAGTTGTCGCCGTTTTTTTCTCCGCGATGTTAGCTGTATTTCAATCGGGCAACGGCGGAAGGTCAATCATCTTTGAGAATTTCTATAACAATATCATCTGGAACAATTTCAGCCTGGTGTTCCCGTTTATGGTCGTACTGATAGGCGGGTTTATCATTAACCGTGAATATACGGACCGTACCTTAAAAACAGTGTTGACCGTGCCGGTTTCTTTTCGGAAAATGCTGACGGGAAAATTGATAGCCATCGGGTTGATTACCATACTGTTTGCTGTCCTCAGCTTTGTATGTACGTTACTGCTGGGCTTTGTTTTTCAAATTAAGGAAATGTCTATTCCGCTTATTGTGAAGTCGCTGTATCAAATTGTCGGGATAGGTGTATGCAACTACATCGCTGTGTTGCCGATTATCGCATTTTTCTGCCGCAAACAAAACGGTTTCTTCGCGGGTGTCGGTTTGGCGTTTGTTTACGGTTTTTGCGGGATCTTTGTTGCCGGCAGAGGTCTTACGGACTTTTATCCGGTTACAGCCGGGCTTGGTATTTGGGGTTACACTGGACAAGGAACCGTTTCTTATAATGCAGCTATTGGCGGTTTGACTTTACTCGTCATGCTGATCGTGACCGCAGTTTTTGTACAACGAACTCTGGACTACGACAACATCACTGCGGTTCCCAAGAAAAAAATGAAAAGCAATAATTTTAAACGTAAATAGCGCGGTATATTAAAATAAGCTAAACCAAGCCGTACGTCAGCAATCGCTGAAACGTACGGCTTGGTTTGTTCATATTCAATAAATACTGCTGGTCTGAATTCAGGTCCGCCGCCAAAAGTGCACAAGTACCACATCATGGAATAGCTTAGCTCAATTTCCGGCTAAGGCTATTTGGCAGACAAATCAGATTGTGAACGTGATAATATTTAAGTTTCGGTTAATAACTAATGCTGAGGTTATATTGGTATCCGTGGTAACAATTGCACGAACTTGATAGGTTACAGAAGCTGTAGCAGGAGCTGTGTCTACATAGGTGTCGGCAATTGGAAACCGTTGATTGCCTGCTGTATTTCCGCTGCGGTTCAGGGTTCTGGTTGAGATCAGGGTAGCATCCCGGTAGATCCGGATTTGAGCTACAATTGACCAGTTGGACGTAGTAACTGCTTCTAGCGATATCGCATAATCAATTTTCAACTGCTGAGAAATTACTTCATTCTGGGTAACCGATACGGTCACAACCTCTGTATTTAATGGCGGATAGATTGCTAACGAGCCTGTAGTATTTGCAAATGCAAGAGTAGGCAGATCTGTGGCTCCGGTGACTCCTGTTGCTCCCGTGGATCCTGTTATGCCGGTCGCACCGGTAGCCCCTGTCGCTCCTGTCACTCCAGTAGTACCCGTTACTCCGGTTGCTCCTGTACTTCCAGTTACACCTGTCGCTCCAGTAGCCCCTGTAGTTCCAGTCCCGCCGGTCACTCCCGTGGTTCCTGTTGCACCCGTCACTCCAGTAGCTCCCGTGCTACCTGTCATACCAGTGGTGCCTGTTGCCCCTGTGACTCCGGTCCCACCGGTAGCCCCTGTAATCCCCGTTATACCCGTTACTCCGGTTGCTCCTGTACTTCCCGTTTCACCTGTTACTCCGGTTGCTCCCGTGACCCCCGTGGCTCCTGTCACTCCTGTGGTACCTGTTATGCCGGTCGCACCGGTAGCCCCTGTCGCTCCTGTCACTCCAGTAGTACCCGTTACTCCGGTTGCTCCTGTACTTCCAGTTACACCGGCCACTCCGGTGACACCCGTTGCTCCCGCAACCCCCGTCGCACCAGTCCCGCCAGTAACTCCCGTAATTCCAGTTGTGCCCGCCTCTCCGGTTGCTCCTGTTGCTCCCGTTGCACCCGTCGCTCCTGTGACTCCTGTTGCGCCCGTTGCCCCGGTCGCCCCCGTTACTCCAGCGGCTCCATATGAGCCAACCAATTCGGCCGATACTAAGCGGTGAGGGGTGGTTAACTGTCCCGAACTTCCTTTTCCCCATACAGATATCTCTGTATCCTCAACGGCTCCACCGGTGACATTAAAAACAAACTCAAAAGAATCCAGATTACTGTAATAATCTTTAGACATCACTGTATTTGGAAGAATCTCATCTTGGCTGATGATATATAATTCCCTGGTCCCAGTAAGATTGTAACCCTGTGTTAAAACAACCACAGCCTGAGTGGTGCTTTGATTCGTAAGTTTTACCGTAGTGGATACCGTTGGTCTTGAACCGTTCACAGCGTTATTCTCAATGGGCCCTGTATTCCAAACTGCCATTATCCGCCCTCCTTTATATAATCAAATACGATGTGTTCTATACTATTCAGACCCATTTGCTGGTGCGTATGCCATTAACTTCAACATTAGCTCTTTGATGAGTTCACCTATGGATTTGGGAGTGCTATAACATAAAATAAGCAAAAACAAGCCGTACGCCCAGCAATCGCTGAAACGTACGGCTTGTTCATATACTTCCTATCCGCTTAGTACCGGGTCACACCATCGCGTGTAACCAGCGCGAACACCAGCGGCTGCGGCGGAACCGGCCGGGCGCTGATGCGGTAGGCCTCCAGCACCTTGGCTTCCGCCTCCTGCACCTTGCTCTCGCTGGCCTCATTGACATGCAGCACAGCCAGCGTATCGCCTGCGGCGACGGCATCGCCGACCTTCAGCGACAGCTGGATGCCGACTGCCAGATCGATGACGGACTCCTTCGTCTCACGTCCGGCGCCCAGCAGCATCGCAGCTACGCCGATCTCTTCGGCCTGGATGCTTTCCACATAACCGGCAGCCGCTGCCTTCACTTCAATGAACCGGCGCGCAGCAGGCAGCGTATCAGGCGATTCGATCTGCGAGACATCGCCGCCCTGGGCGGAGACCATCTGCTTGAACTTCTCCAGCGCGCTGCCGTCCTCAATATGGGACAGCAGAATCGAGCGCGCCTCGTCTTCATCCTTCGCCTTGCCGCCGAGCACCAGCATCTGGCTGCCCAGGATCAGGCAGACCTCCTGGAGATCCTTCGGCCCATGGCCCTTCAGGGTCTCGATGCCCTCCTTGATCTCCAGCGCATTGCCGATGCCGAAGCCCAGCGGCTGGTCCATATCGCTGATGACAGCGACAGTGTTGCGGCCCAGATGGGTGCCGATGTCCACCATGGCCTGGGCCAGCGCAATGGAATCGTCCAGCGTCTTCATGAACGCACCGCTGCCGGTCTTCACATCCAGCACGATGGCGTCCGCGCCTGCGGCAATCTTCTTGCTCATGACGGAGCTGGCAATCAGCGGGATGGATTCCACGGTTGCGGTCACATCACGCAGGGCGTACAGCTTCTTGTCCGCCGGGGTGATATTGCCCGACTGGCCGATTACCGCTGCGCCGATCTCGCCCACCTGCGCGAAGAACCGCTCCCGGTCCATCTCTACTGAGAAGCCGGAGATCGACTCCAGCTTGTCCAGCGTGCCGCCGGTGTGGCCGAGACCGCGCCCGGACATCTTCGCAACCGGAACTCCGGCGGCCGCCACCAGCGGTGCCAGCACCACGGTGGTTTTGTCGCCGACCCCGCCCGTGGAATGCTTGTCCACCTTGATGCCCGCAATCGGGCTAAGGTCGACCTGGTCGCCGGACATCGCCATCTCCAGCGTCAGATCACCGGTCTCGCGGGCATTCATGCCGCGGAAATACACGGCCATCGCCCAGGCGGAAATCTGATAATCCGGGATTTCCCCCTTGCTGTAGCCCTGAATCAGAAAAGCAATCTCCTCACGGCTCAGCTCGCCGCCGTCTCTCTTTTTCTGAATCAGATCAACGGCACGCATTAGACCTGTACCTCACGGACAAAGGCGCGCACCAGCCCGATGAACTTCGGCTTGGTCAGATTAGCAACCTTAACCACCTGCTCATGGGTCAGCGGCTCCAGCTCATCTCCGATCGCCATATCGGTGATACAGGTAATGCCAAGCACACGCAGGTTGCTGTGGCTGGCGACAATCACTTCCGGCACTGTGGACATCCCTACGGCATCGCCGCCGAGGTAGGCCAGCATTTTCAGCTCAGCCGGGGTCTCATAAGTAGGGCCGCTGATGCCGGCATATACGCCTTCCTGGAGCACAAGAGTTTCGCCCTCTACGCCTGTAACTCCTGCGGCCAGCTTCTTCGCCAGCGCGATATACTCAGGGTCATAAGCACGGGACATATCCGGGAAGCGCACGCCCAAGTCGGGATCATTCGGTCCGATCAGCGGATTGTCGCCGGTCATATTCAGGTGGTCGGTGATGAGCATCAGATCGCCCGCCTTGAAGGCCCGGTTCATCCCGCCGCCTGCATTGGTGATCACCAGCGTGCCTACGCCAAGCTTAGCCATAACGTAGACCGGCAGCACAACCTTACGCATCTCATAGCCCTCATAGTAGTGGAAACGGCCCTGCATGATGATGACATCCTTGCCTTCCAGCTTGCCGATGACGAACCGTCCGGCATGGCCTTCGACTGTGGAACGCGGGAAATGCGGAATTTCTTCATAAGGCAGATAGACTGCATCCTCGATCTGGTCGCCCAGATCCCCGAGGCCTGAACCCAGAATCAGCCCGATTACTGGCTTGTAAGCTCCCAGACGGGATTGAATATAGGCAGCGGCTTCCTGAACCTGAGTGCCGTAAGAGACTGTAGATGGTGTTGTCATAAAGTTGATCCTCCCGGATTATGAATTGTTTACGAAATAGCAGGTGGGTGAAGCAGGAACTACATTTTCGGAATAAAAGCCAGCACCAGCTTCAGGAACTGCTCCCGCACACGGTCAGCGGTCTCCATCACCTCGGCATGATTCAGCGGCTGTTCCAGAATACCGGCAGCCATGTTGGTGATGCAGGAAATCCCCAGCACCTCGATCCCGGCGTGGCGGGCAACGATCGTCTCCGATACGGTGGACATCCCTACGGCATCCGCGCCCTGGCGGCGCAGCATTACGATCTCAGCGGGAGTCTCATAGTTCGGTCCGAGCAGGCCGGCGTACACGCCTTCCTTGAACTTGAAGTTCATGGCAGCGGCGGCTTCCTTAGCAGCGGCAATCAGGCGCGGACTGTAGGCCGAAGACATATCCGGGAAGCGTACGCCCAGGGCGTTGTCATTCGGTCCGGTCAGCGGGTTGCGTCCGGTCAGGTTCAGATGGTCTGTAATCAGCATCAGATCGCCGGGAGTAAACTCCGTATTCACCCCGCCGGCAGCATTGGTGACCAGCAGGCTGGTAACGCCAAGCTCCTTCATGACGCGTACCGGGAACGCGGTTGTCTCCGGGCCGTAGCCTTCGTACATGTGGAAGCGGCCCTTCATCATCACCACGCGGCGGCCTTCAATCATTCCGATCAGCAGCTCGCCTTCATGCCCTTCCACTGTGGATACCGGGAAATGCGGGATATCCTGGTAAGGAATCACCACTTCATCCGTAATTAAGTCGGCCAGCACACCGAGGCCGGAGCCGAGGATCAGCCCGATCTCGGGGGCGACGGTACATTTGTCCTTGATATATACTGCGGCTTCTTGAATATGGCTAAGGGTTACATTGGTCATAATTGAGTTCCTCCCGGATTAAGTTAATTGAGCCAAAAAGCTTGTCCCGTACTGCGGCGCCTTCGCCCCGAAGTTGTCGGCGATTGTCGCGGCCACATCCGAGAAGGTCTGGCGGATGCCCAGGCTGCCCGGCGTCTTGAATCTCGGGCTGTAGACCAGCAGCGGCACATATTCCCGTGTATGGTCGGTTCCGGCATGAATCGGATCATTGCCGTGGTCCGCCGAGATAATCAGCAGATCGTCTTCGCCAAGAGTGCCCACCAGTTCAGGCAGCGCCTGGTCGAACACCTCCAGCGCCCGTCCGTAGCCTTCCGGATCACGGCGGTGGCCGTACAGGGAATCGAAATCCACCAGATTGGTGAACAGCAGCCCCTCAAACGGCTTGCGCAGCTCGTCAATCGTCACCTGGATGCCGTGTTCATTGCTCTTCGTCGGATAAGAAGCCGTAACCCCTTCACCTGTGAAAATATCATTGATCTTCCCGACAGCAATCACATCCTTGCCGATATCCTGCAGGGCATTCATCACGGTCGGCTGCGGCGGCTTCACCGCATAGTCATGCCGGTTCGGGGTGCGCACGAAATTCCCCGGCTCCCCGACATAAGGGCGGGCAATGACGCGGCCGACAGAGAACTCGGGAGCCATCGTCAGCTCGCGGGCAATTTTGCAGGCGCTATATAGCTCCTCCAGCGGAATAATATCTTCATGTGCAGCAAGCTGGAACACGCTGTCCGCCGATGTATAGACAATCCATGCGCCGGTCTTCATCTGCTCCTCGCCGTATTCCACCAGAATCTCGGTGCCGGAGGCCGGCTTGTTGCCGATCACCTTCCGTCCGGTAGCCGCTTCGAACTTCTCGATCAGCTCCGCCGGGAAGCCGTCAAAATACGTGTTGAACGGAACCTCGATCTTCAGGCCCATCAGCTCCCAATGGCCGGTCATCGTGTCCTTGCCTACCGATACCTCCTGCATTTTGCCGTAATAGGCTGCAGGGGCTGCTGCGGGTTCAAGCGGCGGCAGCGGTGCAATATTCGCAAGTCCCAGCTGCTGCAGGTTGGGAAGCTTAAGTCCCGGAACCCGCTCCAGAATATGCCCGAGGGTATGGGCGCCTGTATCCCCGAAACTCGCGGCATCCGGCGCTTCGCCGATACCTACACTATCCAGAACTATAAATCCGATGCGTTTAAATGAGGACATGCCGTCTTCACTCCTTATGGTAGTTTGCATAAACTGTGGGCGCTGCTTCAAGCAGGAAGAAACTCCGGGAGAACCTCTCCCGGAAGCTGTTTCTTCAGTATGATTCCATCATAACGTTCTTACTCGCAAAAAGCATCTTTTCCGCCCCATCCGCCCCCGAACCGGCTGCCCTCTGCGCAATAAGGCCGGCTATTTCGCCCGGGGATGGTGATTCTCATAGACTTCCTTCATATTCTTGCGGGCGATGCCGCTGTAAATCTGGGTCGTCGATATATCGGAATGGCCCAGCATCTGCTGCACGGAGCGCAGGTCGGCCCCGCCTTCCAGCAAATGTGCCGCGAAGGAGTGGCGCAGCGTATGGGGCGTAATGTCCTGCCCGATTCCGGCTTCGCGGGCGTATTTTTTGATGACTTTCCAGAAGCCCTGCCGGGTCAGCCGTCCGCCGAGACTGTTGAGGAACAGCGCCTGCTCTTCCAGGTTCGTACGCAGCAGCTTGTCCCGCATTCCGGAGGTATACCGGGCCACACACTCCGCAGCGATCAGGCCGATCGGTACCACCCGCTCCTTGCCGGAAGCGCCGCTGCAGCGGGCGAACCGCAGGGCCGTGTTCACATCATCGGTATTCAGCGAGATCAGCTCCGTGACGCGGATACCCGTGGCATAGAGCAGCTCCAGCATGGCTTTGTCGCGCATCCCCTGGGGGGAAGCCTCATCGGGTGCGGCCAGCAGCCGCTCAATCTCTTCGATGGTGAGAATCATCGGCGGCTTCTTGCTCGGCTTAATGGCCTCCATCCCCAGCGTAGGGTCTTGGGCAATCAGATGCTCCTTCAGCAAAAAATGAAAATAAGCGCGCAGCGAGACCGTATTCCGGTTCACTGTAGCCGCAGCCTTCCCTGCGCCGCGCAAGGCGCCCAGATAGAGCATAATATGCGATCTGCGGATCTCCTCCGCTGCGGCCAGGCCGCGTTCTTCGGCGAACTCCAGAAACTGCGTTATATCCCGTCCATAGGATTCCAGCGTACTCGGAGACAAGCCTTTGTCCCCCGATAAGTACTGCATAAACGGCTGCAAGTGTGACTTCATTAATTCACGCTCCTGTCAGACTCAGGCTGCTGTATGCGGCTTCGCAGCGGGTTTTGTTCAGCAGCCGGAACGGCAGGGGTTCCATGACATGCTAATTCAGTGATTCGACAGACTTCTCGCTTTTTCCTTCCAGGCGGCCCGCTACTCCCCGTACCAGTAGAACAGACGCAGACGGTCAGCCGCGCTCATCCCCTGTTCGCTGTAATGGAACTCCTGAAATGCGCGGACGGCCGTCCCCTCCGGAATCTCAGTATTGCGGGCCGGGCTGATCCACGCGCTGAACCAGCTCATGACATAATACAGCACACAGCTCACCGCAACAAGCATCGTCAGGAAATATAGGCGGCGGACCGTCTTGGGCAGAGATACAATCATTCAGGCAACCTCCTTAGTAGTAGGTGTCAGCATCTGCATCCTGCTTGCCGCTTAACTGTGCGTCAGGCCAGCACACAGAACTCGTCCTTCACTTTATGCGCCGGAGGGCCGTGTTATGTATGTTAAGTAATAATTAGCCGCAACGCCTGCACCATGAAAAAGCCCTCTCCAGCCAGTCAGCCGGGGAGAGCTTGCGCGGTAATCCTCATATATACCCTATAAGCTTATTCGGGAGTATTGCCTTCTGCAGGATTCTTCTCCTTGCAGCGGTGGCAAATTCCGTGAAAATCAAGTCTATGGTCTACTACCGTGAAATTATATTCCTTCTCCAGACGCTCTTCCAGCGGTCCCAGCCAATCCTCACGAATCTCATCCATCGTGCCGCATTGCACACAGATCAGATGGTGGTGATGATGCTTCGCCGTATCCGTCCGCAGGTCGTAACGGGCTACCCCGTCCCCGAAGTTAATCTTCTCCACGACATGAAGCTCGCTAAGCAGTTCCAGGGTACGATATACAGTGGCAAGACCGATCTCTGGGGCCTTCTCTTTTACAAGCATAAATACATCTTCAGCGCTTAAATGATCATCTTCGTTCTCCAGCAGCACTCTTAAGGTCGCTTCCCGTTGGGGTGTAAGCTTATATCCTTGGGATTGTAGCTGTTGCTTTATCTTGTCTATCCGGGCTTCCACCTGTCTCCCTCCCCCTTGGAAAATTACCGCACCGGGCTTCAAGCCACTTCTTCCATTATAGGGGGAGTCTATTTAAGAAGTCAAACGGTTTTAGCATGCGTACCGGCAGGTACAGTGTAGGGTGAATTCTTTATTCGGCATTTGGTTATTCTGATTATCGCAGCAGCAGCGGCGTCACCCAGCGCATCATCGCAGGCGTCAGGTAGGCCTCGAAGCCGGAGACGCCCATCACCAGCACAGCCATCCCCAGAGAGAGCAGCGTATACATCATGAACGGATGGGTTACCTTCGTCCGGCGCTGCTGGCCCAGCACCCGGCTGCGGATCATCAAGAGGGAGAAGCCGAGCGCAGCCGCGCTGCAGACGAGCAGCACCGGAATCAGCACCAGATTGTGCGGAGCCACCGACACCAGGGCGAACAGCATCCCGTGCCAGGAGTACTGGCTGACCAGAGTGCCTACGGTGAAGCCGATCAGCACGCCTTTGAGGAAATCCAGAATCAGAATACCGGGCAGCCCGATGACCGACAGGCCGAGAATCCAGATCAGGCCGATCCACTTCAGATTGAAGGCGGCGATACTCCAGTACGAATCCTGGGCGGACGGAAGTCCCTGCTGGTCAACGGTCACGAAGAAATTGCTTAAGTAATCCCCCAGCTCCTGCTGCTGATCCAGCGTCAACGCGCTGACAATAAGCGCCCCGAATACCACCCCGACCAGAAACAGGACCGCGACAAAAATATAAAGAGGCGTCTGTTCCTTCAGCATCTGCTTTAAACTGCGCACCCTGACATTCTCCTTTCCGGTCACATGTTACACCATATGAGGGAATGTCCCGGACTATGACTTGTCCTTAGGTCCTGATCACCTTGCCGTAGGTTCCTCCGCCTCCAGAGGAGAGTGCAAGCTTCCCGGTGCGGGCCAGCGCGATCAGCCCGGCCAGCTCCGCTCCCGCTACAGCGGCAAGCCCGGCTTCATCTGCCCGGTGCAATATATTCATCTCCGTGCCAAAAGCCTCCAGCAGCAGGTTCAGCTTACGCTTGCCCAACCCCGGGATGAACTCCAGCGGCACCTGGTAATGGTACGGCGGCCGGTGGGCCGGAACCTGCGGCTGCGAACGGTCGGCAATATGCAAAATCCGGTCCAGCACGCCCTGCACCAGCTTCGGACTGCCGCAATACGGGCAGCGCTCCGAGGTCGCATACGCTTCATCAATGATGCTGCCGCAGCCTGCGCAGTAGGTGCGGTGATATTTGCCCAGCCGGGGGTTCAGCCCGAAGTTGGCGCTGACCCGGCGTCCTTCAGCGCGCTGAAGTGCCAGCTTCAGCTCCTGGAAGGAGGGCTCGCGCATCTCGATGACATTGTACTCGCGGCCGATTTTGCCGAGGGAATGGGCATCGGAGTTGGTCAGGAAGCTGTAGCGGTCCAGCTCCGAGAGATAACCTGCCATCCCCGAATCCGCACTCAGCCCCAGCTCGACCGCTGCAATGCGTTCCAGCTCGAACAGCTCAGCCATACGCTCCGCAGCACAGCCGTAGAGACCCTTATGGGGCGTGAAAATATGCGCCGGAATCAGCAGCCCGCCCCGCCCGGTAATCTCGTCCTGAAGGACTCTGGAGGGCGCATACAGGCGCTGCGAGCTGAGATTCACATTGCGCATATGGGCGCTCATCCACTTGCTGAAATCCTCCATTGCCGCAAGGTCCGGCATGAAGGCCAGCACATGGCACTCTTTGCGCCCGGGCTCGCGGATCTCAATCTCGGTCCCCAGGAGGATAGTCGTCCCCCGGTAAGCAATGCCGCCCCCGGCGGCCAGCTCCATCTCCCCGGAATCGAGCGCCGCACGGATATCGCGCAGCACGCCCGGCGCGTGGCTGTCGATGATGCCGATCAGGCCGATCCCCTTGCGCTCCGCTGCCTCCTTGGCAATCCCGGCGAAGGTGAGGTCGCGGCTGCCGCTGATTTTGACCGCCTGGCCCTCCGAGGTCCGGCCGATATGCACATGCAGATCGCAGTAGATGCTCTGCAGCTCCGCCACTAGTGCCACTTACCTGTCAGCGTATACAGATGCCAGGCATAGACCGCCATCATCGTCTTGGCATCGGCAATACGTCCATCCGCAATATACTGGTAGGCCTCCTCCAGCGTCAGCTCGGAGACCTCCAGGAACTCATCCTCATCGAGCGACATCTCGCCCGGCTGGGCGTCCTCGGTCACATAGAGGTGAATGATCTCATCGGCGAAGCCGGGAGAGGTGTAGAACGATTTCAGCAGCGTAAGCCCGCCGCTGTGGAAGCCGGTCTCCTCCTGCAGCTCACGCCCCGCAGCCGTCAGCGGATCTTCGCCCGGGTCCAGCTTGCCGGCCGGAATCTCCACCTCCGTGCGATGCATCGGCTGGCGGTACTGCTCAACGACCAGCATTTTACCTTGATTCAGCGCCAGTACAGCAACGGCTCCGGGATGCTTCACCACCTCACGGGTCGCGGTCTTGCCGTCCGGCAGCTTCACGGTATCTACCTGCAGCGAGATGATATGCCCGTCAAATATCGGCTTGGTCGACAGCGTTTCTTCATCCAGGGCGGGATTGCTGTGCTTTTCATTATTTTTCATAGAGTTATGGTCTCCTTTGGCATCGTTATGCATAGGGTGTATTATAGCAAACTTATGAAGAAAGAAGGAATGCAGGCATGAATAACCCCCTGATCCAGGCAAGCTCATCCGCAGTAACAATGGTAGGTACACCGGAGCAGATTAAGTCGGTCCTCGCAGGCTGGATGAAGCAGTACGGGCCCGATATGCCCCTGTCCTACGTTCTGCTGCTCCAGGCGGATTCGCGGATCAAGGCTTCCAAGGCAGGTTAATGCCGCAGCGTTCTTCTTAATGCTTCCAAAAAGGAGCTGTCTCCCGGTATACCCGGAAGCAGCTCCTTCTTGCCGTGAGGACGCGGTCAGCCCTGCTGGCTCTCGGCAACAATGGCGACCACCAGCCGCGCCACCTTGACGATATCAGCAGCCTTAATCCGTTCCTTCGTAGTATGAATATGCTCGTAGCCCACGGCCAGATTGATTGTAGGCACCTTGTGGCCGTTGAACACATTGGCATCGCTGCCGCCGCCGGAAGCAAACTGCCGCGGGGTCAGTCCCAGCGAAGTGACCGCCCGTTCCGCCAGCTTGACTACCGGATCATTCTCATTAAAACTAAAGGCCGGATAGATCAGCTCGCTGCGGAATTCGCTCTGCGCACCATACTCGCGCGCCGTCGTCTCCAGCGCTTCCCGCATCGAAGCCACCTGCCGCTCGACCTTCTCCTGCACAATGCTGCGCGCCTCTGCATCGAGCTGCACATGGTCACAGACGACATTCGTCGGACCACCGCCGGAGAAGCTGCCGATGTTGGCGGTGGTCTCTTTGTCAATCCGTCCGAGCTTCATAGCCGAGACCGCCTTGCTTGCCACCTGAATTGCGCTGATGCCATCCTCCGGGTTCACCCCGGCATGGGCCGATTTGCCGATGATCTGCATCGCCATCCGGGCCACGCCCGGTGCTGAGGTAGCAATCGCGCCAACCTCACCGTTGGAATCCAGCGCGAAGCCGTAATCGGCATCCAGCAGCGCCGGGTTCATCGCCCGTGCACCCATCAGGCCGGATTCCTCGCCTGCCGTAATGACGAACTGAATCTGCCCGTGCGGCAGCTTCTGCTCCTGAATCACCCGGATCGCTTCGAACAAGGCGGCGAGTCCGGCCTTATCATCAGCGCCTAGAATCGTAGTGCCGTCGCTGGTAATCCAGCCGTCCTCTCCCAGGGAAGGCTTAATGCTCTGCCCGGGAACCACGGTGTCCATATGGCAGGTGAACAGCAGCTTCGGTGCACTGCCCCCGCTGTCCGCAGGCCAGGTTACGAACAGATTGCCTGCGCCGTGCCCCGTTCTCTCCATCGAATCATCTTCCACTGCGCTCAGGCCAAGGCCCGCGAACTTCTCCTTGAGCACCTCGGCAATCTGCCGTTCATTGCGGGTCTCACTGTCAATGCGGACAAGCTCCATGAATTCATTGATTAACCGGTCTTCGGATATCACTTGGACTTCCCTCTCTTTCACGGATACGTTACAATAGTAATATTGCGTTCAATACATGCCTATGCTCTATTCTTAACTTACACTATTCCCAAAGGAGTCACTCATGCAACGACAAAAATGGTTCCGTATCGTCATCTACATCATGCTGATCGCCATGATCGCCTCTACCGTGCTGTTCGTCATCGAGCCGTTCATGGCCGGTTAGGACTCATCTCTGGTTGTCTAATAGCAGCGTCCGGGTTCCCCGGGCGCTGTTTGACCTGGGCGCAATAAGGCGTTCACTGGTCAGCGGCGCTTAAGGCTCCGGCTACCGCTTCATAGGGAAATTCATGCAGGAAATACGGCACCAGCTCTGCGGCAACCTTTTCTACGTCAAAAGTCTGCCCGGTGCATTCCGCAAGCGAAGTCACCCCATACTCTGCAATTCCGCAGGGAACAATCCCCGCGAATCCGCTCTGCCCGATGCCGGCCGAGATGTTGAAGGCGAAGCCATGGCTGGTAATGAACCCCCTGCGGGATTTGCTCCGGTTGAACTTCACGCCGATGGCACATATTTTCTCGTCGCCGACCCATACGCCGGTATAGCCCTCCTTGCGCGTTCCAGTGATCCCATAGGACTTCAGATAAGCGATAATGACCGATTCCAGCCTGCGCAGATAGCCGTGCAGGTCTACCCTGCCGTCCCCGCCAAGCTTCAACAGCGGATAGCCGACCAGCTGGCCCGGCCCGTGATATGTAATGTCTCCTCCTCGGTCAATCTCAAACAGCGCAATTCCCTGCTGACTGAGCTGTTCCCGGCTGAGGAGCAGATGCTCAGGATGATTCTGTGAGCCGATGGTATATGTTGGCGGGTGCTGCAGCAGAATCAGCCGCTCGGGGGCGGTGCCGGCATCGATCGCCCGGACCGCCTCCTTTTGCAGCTCCCAGGCCACCCCGTACTCCAGCAGCGGGAGATAAGTAACCTCCAGTTTGCCTAAATTCAGGTGTTCCATGATTATAAGCACCCCTTCGCTTCTCATTCGCCCTGCCCCGGGGGACCCGGCCGTCTTCACTTAGTACAGCTTCGTATCCGGTGTATAGCCCTCCACGTTATCCTTCACCCGCTGCAGGAAGCGTCCGCTGATGACGCCGTCCAGAATCCGGTGATCCAGCGACAGGCAGATGTTCGCCATTGAACGCACAGCAATCATGTCATTGATAACGACCGGCTTTTTGACAATGGATTCAAAGGTCAGAATCGCCGCCTGCGGATAGTTAATGATAGGGTAAGACAGAATCGAGCCGAACGAGCCGGTGTTGTTCACCGTGAACGTACCACCCTGCATATCATCCAGCCGCAGCTTGCCTTCGCGAGTCTTCAGCGCCAGCTCATCGATCTCGCGGGCCAGGCCGGCGATGTTCTTTTGGTCGGCTTTTTGGATCACGGGCGTCATGACAGAATCCTCCGTGCCCACAGCCAGCGAGATGTTGATATCGCGCTTCACAATGATCTTGTCCACAGCCCAGACGGAGTTCATGATCGGGTAATCCTTGATCGCACTGACCACGGCCTTCATCAGAAAAGCCAGATAGGTCAGGTTAATGCCCTCCTTGCGCTTGAACTCATCCTTCAGCTTGTTGCGCAGCACAACCAGATTGGTCACATCAACCTCGATCATCGTCCAGGCGTGCGGGATCTCCGACACACTCTGCCGCATCCGGGTAGCGATTGTATTACGGATCGGCGTGACGTCGATCAGATACTCCGACATGCCGTCCCGTCCGCGCTCGACCTCAATCGTCGGAATCTTCGGCGATTCGCTGAGGTGCAGGCCGGAGTGGCGCACCGGCTGCAGCTCTTCACGCTCCGGCTGGGCCACCTGGACGGGCGGCTGTATTGGTGCGGCCGCCTGAGGTGGTGCAGCGGCAGGCGGTGCGGTGGCAGCAGGCTGCGCGGCTGCGCCGCTTGTAAGGAACGCGAGCACGTCCTTGCGGGTGATGCGTCCGCCCAGGCCGGTGCCCGGCACGGCCGCCAGGTTGATGCCGTGCTCGGCGGCCAGCGACTGCACGGCCGGAGAGTAACGGGAGCGCATTGGCGCGGCGGCGTCTACCGCCGGAGCGGGTGCGGACGGCCGCGCGGCGGCGCTGTGCGCCTGCGGCGCGGTGCCGGAGGCGGCAGATGCGGAGCTGCCGCCTGCCTGCGGCGGCGCGGCAGCAGCAGGCGCCGCCGGAGCCGCACCGGCCACGGCGATGCGGGCGATGATCTCGCCGACGCTGACCGTCTGGCCCTCTTCGGCCAGCAGCTCGGCCATCGTGCCGTCCACCGTGGCGGGCAGCTCTGCGTTCACCTTGTCGGTGATCAGCTCGCAGATCGGCTCATATTGCTCGATAGGGTCGCCCGGCTGCTTCAGCCACTTCCCGATGGTCGCCGAGACCAGCGATTCTGCCAGCTGCGGCATAATTACATCCGTCAGCGTTGTATTGTCAGACATAATGTCACTCCTTAAAGTTTTGTAAGCGTGGACTTCTCGAATTTGCTTCGTACAAAACTGGCTTCGGAAGCATAGGCTTAGTTTTGTAATCCCAATTGGATAATCAGCCATGAAATCCTGCACTGAATGCAACAATCGCCCATAACACTCTGCCCAAAATCAATAATGTTGCACGAAATGCAGCATTGCTCTTCATTCAGGCGGCTAAGCGGACATATTGTTGCATTTCCTGCAGCATTCTGCCCGTTCCACTGTTTATTTCATATCCAAAGTTGCAATTTCTGCAACATTCTTCCCCGGGTTCGGGTCGCAGTGTCCGGGCAGGATGAACGGTTGAACTTAGTACTGCGCCAGACGCAGCATCTCCGCCTTCACCTTGTCCTTGCTCAGGAGGAAGAACTTCTCCATCGGCGGTGAGATCGGCATTGCAGGCACATCCGGCCCGCACAGGCGGAAGACCGGCGCATCCAGGTCGAACAGGCAGTGCTCGGCAATGATTGCCGCCACCTCGCCGCCGATCCCTCCGGTCTTGTTATCCTCGTGGATAATCAGCACCTTGCCGGTCTGGCGGACCGCAGCGATGATCGCATCGCGGTCCAGCGGCTGCAGGGTGCGCAGATCGAGAATATGCGCGGTAATGCCGTGCTCGTTCTCCAGCTCCTCTGCCGCCTGCATGGCAAAATGCAGCGGCAGGCTGTACCCGATCACTGTAATATCACTGCCCTCACGCAGCAGATTCGCTTCACCGATCGGCACGGTGTAATCGCCCTCCGGCACATCACCCTTGATCAGCTTATAGCACTTCTTGTTCTCGAAGAACAGCACCGGATCGGGGTCACGGACAGCCGCCTTGAGCAGGCCCTTGGCATCCGCTGCCGAATAAGGGGCGACAATCTTCAGTCCCGGCGTGCCGAAGAAGATCGACTCCGGACACTGGGAATGGTACAATCCGCCGAAGATGCCGCCGCCGATCGGCGCGCGGATGACGACCGGACAGCTCCAGTCGTTGTTAGAGCGGTAGCGGATTTTGGCCGCTTCGCTGATAATCTGGTTCGTAGCGGGCAGCATGAAGTCGGAGTACTGCATCTCGGCAATCGGCTTCATGCCATACATCGCCGCTCCTATAGCAACGCCGGCAATTGCAGATTCCGCAAGCGGGGTATCGAGCACACGTTCAGCGCCGAACTGCTCCTGCAGTCCCTTCGTGGTGGTGAATACGCCGCCCTTCACGCCGACATCCTCGCCCAGCACGAACACCGACTCATCGCGTTCCATTTCTTCCTTCATGCCCAGCCGGATTGCATCGATATATTCCATCATCGCCATGGCTTATACCCCTCCCTTAAGGCCGGATTCATCATACACATGCAGCAGCGTGTCCTCCGGTTTCGGGAACGGTGCATTCTCCGCATAGGCAATGGCCTCTTTCAGTTCAAGATTATATTCGGCAGCGAGATCACTCTCCTGCTCATCACTCCATAGACCGAGTCCGGTCAGATAGGTGCGGAAGGCGGCGATGCCGTCTTTTTTCCAATTCTCATCGACTTCCTCCTGCGTCCGGTAAGCCAGATCGTTATCCGAGGTGGAATGCGGCGACAGGCGGTACATCATCGCTTCAATCAGGGTTGGACCTTCTCCGGCCAGCGCGCGCTCACGGGCTTCCTTCACTACCCGGTACACCTCCAGCGGATCATTGCCGTCCACCCGGACACCGGGGAAGCCGTAGCCGAGCGCCCGGTCACTGACCTTGCCGCCGAGCTGCTTGTGGGCCGGGACAGAGATCGCATACTGGTTGTTCTGGCAAAAAATAATCATCGGCAGCTTATTCACACCGGCAAAGTTGCACGCTTCATGGAAATCTCCCTGGTTGCTGGAGCCTTCCCCGAAGGTGACGAAGGAGACGAACTGCTTCTTCTGCATCTTGGCCGCCAGGGCGAAGCCTGCTGCGTGCGGAACCTGGGTAGTAACCGGACTGGAGCCCGTTACGATGCGCAGCCGCTTGTGTCCGAAGTGGCCCGGCATCTGCCGGCCGCCGCTGTTGGGATCCTCCGCCTTGGCGAAGACGGACAGCATCAGCTCCCGCGTAGTCATGCCTACCGACAGGACGAAAGCATAGTCCCGGTAATACGGCAGGAAATAATCGTTCTCCCGGTCCAGCGCGAAGGCCGCTGCCACCTGTGCCGCCTCCTGCCCGATGCCTGACACGTGGAAATTAATCTTGCCCGCGCGCTGCAGCAGCAGACTGCGTTCATCATATTTGCGTCCGAGCTGCATGAATCTGTACATATCAATTACCTGGCCATCAGTCAGTCCAAGCTGCTTATGTCTGTTAGCGGTCTCTACAGTACCTTGGGATTCCATATAAGAGGTACCTCCTAGAAAGTATTGCCAGCGCACTCCATCCAAGGACCTGCTCACTAACCGGTCCAGGATGTATCCGCCAGGCGGGTTGACCATAATAATACATATATATGCCCTGATCCTATAACCAGGTACTAAATTCATTATAATCGTTTTCGCTGCAAAAAGAAAAGCCAAAATCCATCCGCCCGGCGGAGTCTTTTGGAACCGACACGTATAGCCGGTATGGAGCGGTATTGGCGCATTACACGCCCTCCGCTCCCTCCGGCATTCTTGTTAATCCCTGTATCGCACGCTAGAAGCCGATTGCTCTTCCATCCACCGCCAGCATTGCCTCACCCAGCACCTCCGACAGCGTCGGATGGGCGTGAATGGTCTCACCGACCTCCCAAGGTGTAGCGTCAAGCACCTGGGCCAGTGCGGCTTCACCGATCAGATCGGTGACATGCGGGCCAATCATCTGCACACCGAGAATATCGCCGTTCTTCGCATCGGCCACTACCTTGACGAAGCCGTCTTTCATACCGTAGACGACCGCCTTGCCGATGGCCGAGAACGGGAACTTGCCGGTTACGGTCTCGCGCCCAAGCTGCTTCGCTTCCTTCTCCGTATAACCGACGCTCGCCACCTCCGGCCGTGTATAGACACAGCGTGGAACGAGATGGGTCTCATACGGATGCAGCGCCTCGCCCGCCAGGTGATTGACCGCCCGGATGCCTTCATGGCTGGCCGCATGGGCCAGCTGCAATCCGCCGATGCAGTCCCCGATAGCGTAGATATGCGGCTCCGCTGTCTGCATATTGGCGTTGACCGCAATGACACCTGTGTCGAAGCGGATGTCCGTATTTTCCAGGCCGAGATTCTCGATATTCGCCACGCGTCCAACCGAGACCAGCAGCTTCTCCGCCGTCAGCGTCTTCGCCTGCTCACCCTTGCGGGCTTCAATGGCAATTCCGGCCTCTGAGATCCGGGAGGTCTCCGCATCCACCGTGGTTCCGGTGAGCACCGTAACCCCGCGCTTCTTAAGCAGACGCAGCAGCTCGCGGGCTACCTCTTCATCCTCCTGCGGCAGCAGCTGTCCGGCAGCCTCCACCACCGTCACCTGCACCCCGAAGTCAGCCAGCATTGAAGCCCACTCTACACCGATCACTCCGCCGCCAACGATGATGATGGATGCCGGCAGCTCCGTAAGCGTCAACGCTTCCTCACTGCTCAGAATCACCTTGCCGTCCGGCTGAAGGCCCGGCAGAACACGCGGACGCGAGCCGGTTGCAATGATGAGATTCGTAGAGACCACGGTCTCCATCTCGCCATCCTCCAGCTCCACGGCCACCGCGCCGCTGCGCGGAGAGAAGATGGAAGGGCCGATAATCCGGCCTTTGCCCTTCACCACCTGAATCTTGTGCTTCCGCATCAAGTACTGCACTCCCTGGTGAAGCTGCTCGACGATTGCTTCCTTGCGCTGCTGCACCTTGGGAAAGACCAGCTCTACGCCGGCCGTCTCTATACCGTAGCTTTCGCTCTCGTTAATTTCAGCCAATACCTCTGCGCTGCGCAGCAATGATTTGCTGGGAATACAGCCGCGGTGCAGGCATGTTCCGCCCAGCTTGTCCATTTCGATCACGATGACAGATTTGCCAAGCTGCGCGGCGCGGATCGCCGCCACATAACCGCCTGTCCCTCCGCCGAGTATCGCCACATCACAGGTCATTGTCATGATATGTATCCTCCAGTCATTCCTCTTAAGTTCAGCCTAACCTATTATATTGTACTCCCATTCGGCCGCAATACAAAACTTACAAACGTCATATATCCGTAGACTTTTAACCGGGGAAACGTTATCATATGGGTGAATCGTAGCGGCTGCGCAGAGGAGGGACTGTTATGAAACTGCTGATTTCACGCTTCATTGCCATTCTGATCCTGGTCATCCCCGGCCTCCTGGCCATGACGGGCTTCCTGATGATGAAGGATGATCTCTTCGATTATTTCGCCATGCATGGCGATGAGACCGCCGTTCCCGTCTTCAACTGGCTGCATTTCGGCGGCGGATTGGTGCTTTTTCTGGCCGGAATGAGCTTCCTCGGCGGCTGGATTTTGACCCGTGACCGCAAGAAGAACTACGTCGGCCCCCGCTTCCGGGAGAAGCAGAAGGCCCAGCAGCCTCCATCCTCTTAATCTATTACCCCCATACAAGCAGGGGATGCCTCAAGCCATGAACGGACCGGCTGCTGAGGCATCCCCTTGTTGGTTACAGACTGATCCACACTGAACCAGGCGCTCCAGGTTTCCCCCAAATGCCTGCTTGAAGCTCACAATGTACTCTAGCCTACTCTCTGACTAACTAAACGATTGATCAGCTGATAAATGTAATTTGTACAACTAAAACGCTTGGTTTTCAGCCACATGAAGGTTTAATTGCAATTTGTACACTTATAAAAACCCATTCTGCTTTAACACACCCATTTGCCTAATTTTAATTGTATGGAATACATCTATACCGGTTGTCCGGGTCTATTCGACTCAAAATAACTGCAAAAATACAACTATCCATCCGCAATCCGCGGTCATCCTACCCACAATTAATTACCCGCTGGACACGATACGCATAGAGCAATTGCAGAACGTACAGCAGAATCGGGCCATATCCGGCAGAAATCAGCAGCTATTGTACTTTATACAGCAGAATGTTGCTCAAACCCGCTTTTAGGCTCAACTCCGCAAAATCTATTGTACTAAATACACGCCTGTTGATTAGCTAAATTATGGGAATGTAAGATCATTAGTCAAAAAAGTAATCCATTCTACGGGTAATCGTTGCAGCGTAAATAAGCGGTCAAAATCGGCAAACGTTAGTTTGGCGCTCCAATGAACCACTGCATTTCCTTTGTCAAAGAGGAATTTCAATAACACATAAACCAGTAAAGCGGTATACAACTGTCCGTACACAGCATTGGGTGTGGTCCCAAATAAGGTTGGAATGTTTAAATGCTGCTTAATCCAGCGAAAAAACACTTCGATCTGCCACCGCTTCTTGTAAATTTCTGCAATCCGTTCAGCGGAGTGCCAGTGTAGATTCGTAGCAAGAATCACCGGGTTGCCTTGTGGGTCTCTTAGAATTACTACGCGAAAACGGTTCTTGGAAAGCCGTTGTCCTTTTCCTAATTGGCAGGTGAAATCTTGTTCGAGAGTTCCTGTGAAGGGTTCGCTTCGTATCCGGGCAACCGGGGACTGAAAGAGCGTGTTGTCCCGAAGCCGAATGACAAAGCATTGGTGCTGCTCCAGATACTCATCGAATCGTTTGTGACTGCCATACGCCCGATCGGCTACGATAATAAACCGTTTGTCGATCAGCTCGGGACAGCTTTTAAAATCATGGGAATTCCCTGTGGTCTCGGTCACCTTAAAGAGCCGGCCTTCATCGGCCACCACCGACACGTGTAATTTGATTCCTGCGCGTTCGCCTTTCAGCGGAGCCCAAGGAAGCCGTTCTTTCCCGACGGTAATTTTGGTGGAATCGACGAGAAGTAAGGCTTTGGGAATCCCTAAATGTCTTCGGGTCGAGCGATTACACAGATCAATCATGAGGTTCAGCAATTGCTTAAAAAGCTCGAAGGGAACATCTTTCGCTTTTTTGGAGAGCGTAGAATGGTCCACGGGTCTAAGACCGCTGGAATCCATGCGTACTTCACCATCCCGATATCCCTCCCACTGCTGAAACGAAGCCTCCGCCAAGAATAAAAAGAGGTCATAGACGGTAAACTTTCTTGCTTTATCGACATATTCAAGTTCTTGAAGAAACGGTGAGAGTTTCTCTTCAGGAATCACTAATTGCAGAATGTTCGAGATTGAAGTAGACTTTTTCATGAGGTCGCCTCGTTTCGGATGTTTGTAGGGGTACAAACACTTTACCGAATGAGCGGCCTTTTTGCTACCTTTTTTTGGCTAATCAACAAGCCTGTACTAAATACAGTAGACGGAGCTTTTTCGCGGGAAATCCGGTTTTCTGTTGTACAAACTGCAATTACCTTACTCGAATAGCACCTGAATGGCATTAGCATTCCAGCTAAACCACCTCTAAACCGCCAGCGTACATTCCATTTATCGGCCTCCGCACATACTGCCTTCCTACATTCCTTCCGTACAAAGTCCACTCCGCGCACTCAGCGCTCACTCACTCGCCGGCAGCGCCCTTACTTCCCTGCACCAGCTCGCGGTAGAGACCGCCCTGCTCCAGCAGCTCCTCATGGGACCCTTGCTGCAGCAGACGACCGCCTTCCAGCACCAGAATGCGGTCTGCTGCGCGGATCGTCCCCAGCCGGTGGGCGATGACGAAGCTGGTCCGTCCGCGCATCAGGGTCTGGAGGCCTTCCTGAATCTTAATCTCGGTCACCGTATCGATGCTGCTCGTCGCCTCATCCAGCACCAGCATTGACGGATTCGCCAGTATTGCCCGGGCAATGGCCAGTAGCTGCTTCTGGCCCTGGCTGATGCCGCTGCCGTCCACCGACAGCATCCGGTCATAACCGTCCTGCAGACGCATGATGAACGCGTGGGCATTGGCCAGCTTTGCGGCTTCCTCAACCTCTTCATCGGTGGCATCCAATCTGCCGTATCGGATATTATCGCGGATCGTCCCTTTGAACAGGAAGGAATCCTGGAGCACGAAGGCCATATGGCTGCGCAGGCTCTCCCGGGTAATCGTGGACAGCTCCTGTCCGTCCAAGGTAATGGTTCCCCGGCTCGGATCATAGAAGCGGGACAGCAGGCCGATCAGAGTGGTTTTGCCCGCTCCTGTAGGCCCGACCAGCGCAATCGTCTCTCCGGGCTTCGCCTCGAATGTAATTCCCTGAAGCGTGTCCGCCCCGCCCTCATAAGAGAAGGCCACATCGGTGAACTTGACGGCTCCCGCCACATGCTCCAGCTTGACCGCCGCCCCCTCATCACGGGCTTCCGTCTCCTCATCCAGCACCTCAAACACCCGCTCCGCACCGGCGATGGCCGACAGCAGCGTGTTCCACTGGTTCGCCAGATCATTCAGGGGACGGGTGAACTGGCGCGCATATTCGGCAAAAGCAATAATAATCCCCACCGTCACCAGCCCGCGGATCGCCAGCAGCCCCCCGACCCCGGCCACGATGGCGAAGCTTAAGTTGTTCAGTCCGTTCATCAGCTTGGGAATGAAGCCCGAAATCGATTGGGCCCAGTAGCCCGACAGCATAATCCGCGTATTGCGCTCCCTGAAGCCGTTAATGACACGCTCCTCCTGCGAGAAGGCTTTGATAATCCGCTGCCCGGACAAAGTTTCTTCGATAAATCCGTTCAACTCGCCCATATTCCGCTGCCGCTCCTTGAACAGCGGGCCGGTCCGCCGGGTAATCCAGCGCATCCCCAGCATCATCAGCGGCACCACGATGAAGGTAAGCAGCGTCAGCAGCGGGCTGAGCCACAGCATCACACCGACCGTGCCGACCAGCGTCAGAACGCTGGAGAAAATCTGGATCGCTGAGCTGTTCAGCGTTGAGCTGATATTCTCAATGTCATTGGTCAGACGGCTCATAATCTCCCCCTGCTGCCTGCGGTTGAAGAAGGAGATCGGCAGGCGGTGCAGGTGGGAGAACAGATCCGTCCGCATCCGGAAGACGGTCTCCTGGGCCACTTCGATCATCCAGACATTTTGCAGCCAGGAGACCAGAGAATTCAGCAGGTAGACCAGAGCCAGCACCAGCAGAAAAATCCCCCAGGTCCTGCCCCCGGCCCCTCCCAGATAATCATCCACGGCGCGGCTGATCAGGTAGGGTCCAAGGAGCGCCAGGCCTGAGCTTAACAGCACCATGAACAGCACCAGGATCAGCTTGGCTCTGCGTTCGGCGAGATAGGCCCAGATCCGTCTCAGGGTGCCCGACCAATTCTTAGCCTTGGCCTTTGGCTTACGGTTGCCCATGGCTCCGAACACCTTGGCTTCGCCAAGCCCTACATCCAGCTTCGGATAACGGAATGGATCAATGAGTGCTTTGAACATGCTGCACCCCTCCTGACTGGGATTCATAGATTTTGCGGTAGAGCGCGGACTCTTCCATTAACCGGTCATGCGTCCCCTGCGCAATCAGCCTGCCTTCGTCCAGCAGCAGAATCAGATCGGCCGAGGCCGTAGAGCTGATCTTCTGCGTAATCAGGAAGGTGGTGCAGGACAGCTTCTTCAGTTCAGCCAGCAGCCGCCCCTCGGTCACCGCATCCAGGGCACTGGTGCTGTCATCCAGAATGAGGATCGCCGGCTTCCGGACCAATGCCCGCGCAATCGTCAGGCGCTGCTTCTGTCCGCCGGACAGATTGACTCCGCGCTGCCCGAGCTTGGTGTCATACCCCTCCGGGAGCGCAGCAACGGTCTGATGAATCTGCGCCGCAGCCGCGGCCTGCTCAATGTCAGCGTCGGTGGCCTGCTCATTCCCCCAGGCAATATTCTCGCGGATCGAGCCGGTGAACAGCAGCACCTCCTGCGGCACATAACCAATCGAGTGGCGCAGCGTCTGGATATCCATCTCCGTATGGTTCTTTCCATCCACCCGGATTACTCCGCTGCCGCATTCATACAGACGGGGAATCAAGGTGATCAGCGAGGACTTACCCGAGCCGGTTGCGCCCATAATCGCCACCCGCTGCCCCGGCTGTACGGTGAAGCTGATATCCTCCAGGACCTTGATATCACTGCCGGGATAGCTGAAGCTCACCTGTCGGAACTCTACCTTGCCTTCAAGAGCCGCCGCATTGCTTCCTGCCCTCTCCCGGTCAGTTCCCTTGCTCAGGCTTGGCCGGACACCGCCCTCCTCCTGCACAGGAACCAGACCGTTCCCGCCCGTCAGCTCTCCCGGTCCTTCGCTGGCGGCCAGCACTTCACCGATCCGCGCGGAAGAGGCGCGGGCGCGCGAGAAGCTGACCATAATCCAGGACAGCGCTGACAGCGCTCCCATGGTACGCAGCGAATAGTTAATGACGGCGACGGTCTCTCCGAGTGTCGCATCGCCTGTAGAAATCTCAATCCGGCCGAACCATAGCACCGCTAGAATCCCCGCATTGACAATAATCATAATGAACGGGGTTGACGTCTCGGTGAGCCTCAGGGCCTTCACCGTCGATCGCATCAGCGTCCCGCTGAATGAAGCGAACCGGCCGATCTCATGGCCCATGCGCACGAAGACGCGGATCAGCCGGATGCCGGTCAGGTTCTCCTGAATCACACCATTTACATCATCGAGCCTGCTCTGCACGGTGCTGAACAGCGCGGAGGCTCTGCGCATCAGCCAGATCATGAAGAACACCAGGAACGGCAGCGTCACCGCCAGCAGCAGCCCCAGCTTGACATGCACAACGAGCGCCATTAGGACGCTGCCGATCACCACCAGCGGGATACGGGTCATGAACCGGAGCCCCATGAATATGGTATCCTGCAGTTGCGTAACATCCCCGGTCAGCCGCGTGATCAGCGATGAGGTGGGAAAGCGGCTGAAGACCTCATAAGTGAAGGACTGCACCTTCTCATACAGCTTATCCCGCAGGTCAAACGCAAACCCTTGGCTGACATGGGATGCAAAAAAAGAGCTGAGTATGCCCGCAAGAAACGCTACAGCCGCGCTCCCTACCAGCACACCGCCCCATAACCAGACAACAGCGTTGTCCTGCTGGCGGATACCTTGATCGATAATTTTGGAGATCAGGAGCGGCTGCGACAGCTCTACGGCCAGCTCAATCAGCATCATAACCAGCGCCGCAATGGCGGCTACACGATATTTGGTAAGATAAGACATCGTTAGCTTCATCGAAGATACCCCATTTTTTTATTCGTAGAGCGCTTCCCGCAGACGGGTGGACATCGCCGAGCCCTGTCCCGATTTCAGGATTACCCGGCGCAGCGCCTTGTTGCTGCGGTCCAGCTCAGCCAGCCCGGCCAGCATATCCGTTAGTAATTCCTCCGTCTCCGGGGTTAGCTCCCCCTTCTCCCGAAGCCGTTCCATCCGTTCCTTGTATTGCTCCACCATCTCTGCCACTTGACCTTACTTCCTCTCTGTTCACTGGATTCTCCTGCTGAACACACAATTGGATATATTATAGCACATCCCGGACCGCAGGAATGTTAGCACTGGCTACCCCGGCACAGAATATGATACTCTAGTAAGGTCGATTTTTCGGATGTGTAACAGAGAAGCTGAACCGTGAAAGGATAGATGGACGTGGCACAGTTATTTTTTAAGTATGGGGCAATGAACAGCGGCAAATCCATTGAGATTCTCAAGGTTGCCCATAATTATGAAGAGCAAGGCAAGTCGGTGCTGCTCTTTACGCCTTCCATCGATAACCGGGATGAAGTCGGATACATCTCCTCCCGGATCGGTCTGCGCAAGCAGGCCATTCCGATTGAAGAGAATACGGATATGTACAGCATCGTCAAGAATAGTCTGCCGAAGCCCCACTGTGTGCTGGTCGATGAATGCCAGTTCCTGAGCAAGGACTGCATCCTCCAGCTGGTGCGCATTGTGGACGAGCTGAATATTCCGGTCATGGCCTTCGGCCTGAAGAATGATTTCCAGAACAATCTGTTCGAGGGCAGCAAATATATGCTGATCTACGCCGACAAGATTGAGGAGATGAAGACCATCTGCTGGTTCTGCGAACGCAAGGCCACCATGGCGCTGCGGGTCGAGAACGGCAAGCCCGTCTACAGCGGCAAGCAGATTCAGATTGGCGGCAATGAAGCATACTATCCGGTCTGCCGCAAATGCCATAAGAACCCGCCTTTATAACATACCCGCTCTGGGAATAGCAAAACGCATTTCGGCCCTGGAAAGGCTGAAATGCGTTTTTTCATAACTTCTATCTTCCGATCAGTACAGAATCTCAATCTGCCTATATTCCTTCACTGGTTCAGTGCTTATAAAAACATCCGGTTCCGAATGAGCGCTCACAAGCGCATTCAGCGTGTTCAGCTCATAATACCATTCTCCCGTATCCTGATAGAGATATCTGCCGTTATAGGAGATTCTTCCATATTCATTGGGACCCAGCCCAAAGGCCGGCTCGTTCAAAGGATGATACCGCTGGTCATACCGGACTGGCTTTCCTCCATCCTTGGAGTAGTGGTAACTGAACAGGTATTCCCGTTCAATCTTGTCCACTTTGACGCAGCCTATAATCCAAGACTCAGCCCCGGGGTCCAGGATGACGCTCTTGTTGTGAACAACCTCGAACCCTGCCTTGTTCTGCGCAATCAGTATACGATGGAAGGGAAGACCATAGGACAAATCGTATGTAAAAATGGTGTCCGGCAGGGTAAAGTTAGCCTTGTAATTGTTGCGCGCCGTTGAAAAAGGAGCCCCCCTCACTTCCTTCTCCCACCTGATGGTCATGAATTGCAGGAGCAATCTCTCTTCGTTCCGGCGGCCTTTATGCCAGGTCTTGTGCATATTTCATCCACCTCATTCAAGACTTATGAATTGCCCCGAGTGCCCGGTGCTCATCCTCCTTGCGGACGAACAGATCATGCTGTACTGCAGCCTTCCCGCCGAAGCTGCCGCGCTGGGTGGCCGCCTTCATTCCGCCGTTAATCCGCGAACGGTGCGGGATGCCTGCCGCCGCCAGGCGGCTTTTGACTCTGAAGTATTGGCTCTGATCGAAAGTGGTGTACACCAAGGTCCGTTCCTGCGGGACGAAAAAATGCCAGATGCCCTTGAGCCAGCTCATCTGCACTCCCCCTCTGTCGGTTAGTTCAGATAGCGCTCCTTAAGAATCCGCAGATGATGCAGCTCATGTCCGATAATTACGCAGAGCTGCGCCCGGACTGACATGGCAACGCCGCCGAAGCTCCCCTTGCGGGTATATACTTCTTCGGGCAGGCTATCGACCAGCGCAAGAGTAGACTCCCTGACGATCCGGTAGTGGGTAATCATCTCCTGCAGCGTGAAACGGTCAAAGCTACCTGCTGCTACATAGTCATTCTGTTCATAGCCCGGCAGCGGCGCTTGTTCTCCTCTGGCAAAACAGAGCAGGCGGTATGACATAATGCGGTCATTGTCCGTCAGATGCCCGATCATTTCCTTAATACTCCATTTGCCGGGGGCGTAGCGGTACGCTCCCTGCTCCTCGGTAAGCCCGTTGAACAGCTCCAGCATCGCCTGGGTCTGCTCGCGCAGCATCACCCTCATCTCTCCTTCAGGCGGCACCAGCTTGACATAAGTCCACTGAAATTCATTATATTCTTCCTTAGATGGACGCTGATTCATGGTAAAACCCCTCTCCCATACATTTTTCAAGAAAAATTTGCCGGATTGTGTCAAAACCTGTTGTTGGAACTTATCCTATTATGTATAATATCACCAGAGTTACAGATTTGTTAATCGAATCTTCGGGAGTGTACGCATGTTGGATTTTGTGCTGTATATGGTGTTCTCCATTCTAGAAACCTCAGCAATGTTTTATTTGGCTTTCAAAGTCTTTAAGATTGATATTTATCCCGTGGAAATAGTATTTGCTGGTTTACTTATGGCTTTTATATCTTACTTCCTTCGTCATGATTATGAACTAGTACTGACAGATGTAGCGATACAATACCTGCTTACCTTCTGCTTTTTATGGCTTTTGTTTAAGATTCATGTGTTTTACGCTATTGTTATGACAGCATTAACATACCTTACCTATATGTTCATTCAATCCACATGCTACTTCCTCTTAAAAATAACAGGATTGTACTATTTGGAATTGTCTTATACATCAATCGGTGTTTATATTCTGCAACTTATTTCTGCAATGATTGCATTTAATATCGGAATTTATATCGGTAAAAAGAGAAAAGGCTTTGATTTCGTGCCGGATAAACAAAATGTCAAAATAAAGATTGAATTGCGCGAAATTAAAATTTTCATTTTAAGTGCACCATCCCTAATCTTTGTTGTATTAATGGTGTACCTAACACAAAAATATTCTCAATACTTTTTCCTGATGCCTATGGTTTACGCCATTTTACTCTATGCTTATCTATATCTTTCATACAAGAAGGATCGAACAGACAATGAATTCATTAGCTAATAGAGTTGCCGTCAGCATCAAAAAAGCAAACCCTGAAGAGACTCATTCCGTTGAGGTTATGGAATACTCCTTGGGCATTATATTGAATACTCTCTTAATTATAGTATGTACTGCCATCATTGGTCTATTTCTGGGCCGTTTTGCAGAATGTATGACCTTTCTTTTGTGCTTTTGCATTCTGCGCCTCAGCTCTGGCGGTTTTCATCTAAAAACAGCCCTGGCGTGCAATATTGTCACCACCCTAATAAGCACTACCCTCCCTTCATTCATTACCTTGTCGGATTCATCGCTATGGATTGCTAATTTGATCAGTTTGGTTATTATGATTGGGTTTGCCCCCAACCCCGACAAAAATGTAAGGATCCCCACTTCGATATACCCTTTATTGAAGTTGGTTTCTATAGCAATGGTATCATCTAACTTTTTTCTGCAATCAACTGTCGTCGGGTTGGGATTTCTGGTTCAATCCCTAACAATCATCCCTTGGACAAGGAGGAGAACACAGTGAAAAAAGCAATCGCAAAGCAAGCTTCAGCCGTTCTTGCCAGTTCTGCACGTTTCTTTGTATCTATCATGAAACCAGCGATTCACAGCCCGGAAGCGCCAAAAGAATTGCGCAAGTAATTACACAAGGATGGGGAATACATGCGTGTCTTACTAAACGACGGCTCATCCCGCAGTATCACGGATGAGGAAATATTGTATTTCTCGAATTACAAGAATACAATATTCGTCCATACGAAAGAAGGCGAATTTGTTCTCCCCACCACTCTTTCCGATTTGTATGCAGCATACGGGAGCTCAGGCTTTGAACGTCTTGACCGCAGCAATGTAGTGAACATTGGCAATATTGACGGTTATGATCCGGAACGGAAGATTGTTCTGTTCAATCAAGGGGAACAATTTGCAACGGTATCTGAGTCAAATGAACCACGTATCCGAAGATTTCTGGCCTCACGGAAGAATGAAACGACATCATCCTAGGATCATAAAAATATCCCGGGGCCCATCGGCCCGGGATATTTTTATATTTCTATACTTTTTACGAGCAACAAGCTGACCAATTATCATTACATAACATCCAACTTATGTCAATAAAAATTCAGAGGGCGAATGCCAGCAGACGGATTAAATTCCAGATGGTACCATTTACATAGATTCTTACGAGACTTGCTTCTACACTCTCAACCCTGATGGAGGATTTCTATGGACACTTACTTTCATCCTTCTCCACGCCCCTCATCACTTGAGCTATTGTCTGACGAGCAATTATTGAACATCTATGAATTGGCGCTGGAAACCAAGGCATCACCCGATTTTATCCAGATTATCAGGAACGTCCTCACCGTGCGGAACCTATCAGACACAGACCGTTACGATGCCTGAGCCGTAGTCCCTACTTATTTCACACGCTTAAGTACATTGAACCGTACCCTGGGGCAATGTACTTTTTTTCGCCTTATTCCACAATTTCCGTCTTGAAGACATTCTCCAGCTTGCCGCCAAGCCGTTTCTTCAGCGGAACCTTGATATCGCGTCCCAGCTCCTTGAAGAAGGTCTCTGCATCGCACTTTACATTCTGGGCCATGGCCACAACAGCCCCATCCCCTACGATATTCTGATTGACTTCACGCGGAATATCCACTTCGATATCGTATTTTTTGGTCAGTGTCTTGATGTATCGGGCAAAAATCTCCAGCAGCTCTTCATTGTTAAAATTCTCGATGGCCGCTTTACCTTTGCTGGTAAACTTCATGTTAATTCTCATCGGTGGTATCCCCTTTTCTGTCTAACCATTTGTTAGGTTGTTATGGATCAAGATGAATAGATGGCTGCAAGAAAGGGCAACATTATCCATTTCCGAGGGCGTTCGGTGGAACAACCTTCTTCCTTTATCATAACACAGGAGATTACATTCTGTTTCAGATTCCCTGCGGTTTGTGTAAATTCTTCGCATCCGCTGTAAAGTTCTGGTTCTATTTTACATAACTGTGAGCCAATCTGTTCTGATTTCCTTATTCTCTCATATCCTTCCCGATCTTATCCGATAAACATCATGTAACATAAAACCACATCTGGAGGAATGATCATGTCTTACACAATGGAAGTCAATGCAGCCAAAAATCAGGTGGTTGTCAAAGCCTATGGACTCACCGAAAGCGATGTCCCCTCATACATAAACGATTTCGAGAACGCGCTGAAGCAGCTGAAGCCCGGATTCACCGGCGTAACCGATGTCACCGGCTCTCCAACAGTTCTCTCGCCTGAAGTGGCTGCCATGCTCGCCCCCACCGGTGACCGCGCAGTAGAAGCAGGCGTTGGCGGCTGGGCCTACGTTGCCGATTCTCCCGTCTGGAAAATGCAAATGAAACGCCTCTTCGGCAAATTCGCCGTCCATTTCCCTACCTATGAAGAAGCCGATGCTTATTTGAACAGCTTGGGTAAGTAAGCGAGGTGGAAATGCAGTTATTTAATAAGTACGATAATGAAAAGCGCACACTGTACTATTGGAGCAAGCAGTATGCCGGGTAGCTTGAAGAAGGGCACTCCTACAAGAAGCTTAGAAAATGTGTTACCATCAATATACTCAATTTCTCTATTCTGCCTAATGACCGTTACCATAACATTTTTATCTGCGGGAAGATCACAGCGGCATCACACTGATTGACGACATTGAAATCCACATCATGGAGCTCTCCAAGCTGAACTTGCAGCACATTCCAAATGAGGGCGGGTTACTCAACTGGCTGCTATTCCTGAAAAGTGAAGATACAACAAACTGGGAGGTGTTACGGGTGAATGAACCAGCTTTGAGTAAAGCGATGACCGCGCTGGAATATTTAAGCCAGAATGCAGAAGCACGACGTATGTACGAAATGAGACAAAAAGCTCTCCATGATGAAGCTTCCATGTTGGAGGGTGCCCGGGCAGAAGGCGAGTCCGTTGGCCGGACCAAAGAAAAATTAGACGTTGCCCGGAACATGATCAACAAAGGTATGGATTTCACGATCATTGCAGAACTTACGGGACTTTCCGTTGAGGAATTGGGCAAACTGAAACAGACACATTAATGCTTAAAAGCTGCTGAGATTTGATCTCCGCAGCTTTTTTATGAAGATAATATAATTTTTAACATATTACACTACTCATCATTGCAGTACTTTCCTTTATTCGTCTGCTCATCAAAGACCTTGCTGAAATTATGGAGAAACGCAAGAAAGTATGCAAAAAGAAAACGTCTAAGACTTCCGCAAAAAGTCGTAGACGTTAGCCCTAGGCCTCCAACAGCCTGATGATATTGAACGGAACGGACACAACACCGTTCCGCTGTCCCGGTCGATTGAAGTGCATAAGGATGGTTCAGGGTTATACATACGCACATAAGCGAGTCTTATCCGAACTGGGTCGCCCATTCTTACTGGGGTTTGGATTGGAAGCCCATTGTACGCCGGCCTGTTGCCCAGCCTCCGACGCTTCAGGAGCAGTCAATCCGGCAACTCACCGCCACAGAGATTCACCACATGTAATAACCCAGATGTTTTTTGTTATTCCTTAATATCCCGGCCAATGATGCCGCACACAATATTATATAGAGTCCCAGAAAGAGCGGCATGGACAGGGATCCGTTACGCTCAGCAATCCCCATCCCAATAAAAGTTATCCCTAATATGAGATACGGCAGGACCATCCCTCTTTGGAAAGAGGCTCGCTCCTCCTTACTCAACCTGTTCATAACGGATTGCCGAAGAAACACATGTTGTCCAAAAAAATGACAAGCCGCTTGTGTGAGCATCCACATCCCTAAAAAAATCTGTGCTACGATTTCTCCCACCTCCTTCGCTTATCCCTTAATTTCGATTACCTACATTTTTTCTAAATCAAAAACGATATTTCCTGATTTATTAAAAACCTCAATTTTTCTCGGATTGTTGCCATTATGATTACTTTTCCCTTCCTCTTTCTCTATAACAAAAGCCGAAGTTGAATTATTTTCTTTATTAACTTCTTTAAAACTTCCTTCTTGAAAATAAACTCTTACTTTAGACATTTCACCTAATATTTTTTTATCATTAATAAAAAAAACAGAATAATAAAGGCCTGTATTTGTACCCATTGTAAAGACTCTATCCGTCATCATTTTAACGAATTGCGCTTTGCGGTAATCCAATTTACCATCCTTGTTTGAGGCTTCTATTATTCCTGCTTCATCATCACTTTTATAGGGTAAAATTGTAATTGATGCTCCATCAGCCTCAAGATTTTTAGCTCCTAGAATTTCAATTTTTTCTTTATCGGTAATCTCAGCTATCTCTTCGTTAGTAACATGTATATACTTCCCACTCTTCAAGTGATGGGAAGTTTCCAAATACCTATAACTATCACCATTACAACACTCACCAACACCACAGTACCTTTTTTCTTCAATAGGCTTCCCCCACATTATTTTAATAATCTCTATAAACAATCATATAAAATTAAAATAAATTTGTAAACATCTTCCTCTTATTTTATGTCTTTTGTAAATGAAGTCACGTACAACTGCTGCCTTCTCTCACCAGGAGCATGTAGGGAGCAGCATTGTTGCACTTCTTGCATCGGGCAGCATTGTTACACTTTTAGCAGGATTTCTCTATTAATGTTATTAGCTGTGGAGCATTAGGCCCTACATCATTGCAGCACGCGAAATGTATTCGGTTTTTCGATTACATCCGCCCACACACCACACATACCTCACCCGTGAAACAAAATACCACTTGCTGTTGGGTACTACGCTCTCCCCATTAGCAAGTGGTATGTATTGATATGCTTCGCAGTATTTACGGCCTCAGAACTACATTATCCCTTCACGTATCCTGATCCTTACCCTTTCAAGACACCTTATGCTCAATGCGCAGCTTGTCGGCGACCATGGCAATAAATTCTGAGTTAGTTGGCTTGGATTTGGAGATATTAATGGTATAGCCGAACAGGTGGGAGATGCTGTCGATGTTGCCACGGGTCCAGGCGACTTCGATGGCGTGGCGGATGGCCCGCTCTACGCGCGAAGGCGTTGTCTTGAATTTCTCGGCAATGGCCGGGTATAGCGTCTTCGTAATTGCGCCCAGAATTTCGATGTTGTTGTAGACCATGGTAATGGCTTCGCGCAGATACTGATAACCCTTGATGTGGGCAGGGACGCCGATCTCATGAATAATGGAGGTAATATTGGCATCCAGATTCTTGCCTTTGGACAAAGGTACCACATTACTGGCAGATCTGGAAGCGGAATAGCCGGTCATGCTGGAGGAAGTGCTCATGCTGCCCTGGGTGCCGACCAGCTGACGCACACGGTTGGCCAGAACCTCCATATCGAACGGCTTCAGAATATAATAAGATGCTCCAAGTTGAACAGCGCGTTGTGTAATGTTCTCCTGCCCGAACGCGGTCAGCATAATGATCTTGGGCTGCGGGTTCAGATCCATATCGCGCAGGCGCTCCAGGACGCCAAGGCCGTCCAGATGAGGCATGATGATATCCAGAATAAGCACATCGGGGATTTTGCGGGCTCCGCTAAGCATCTGAAGCACCTCTTCCCCGTTATAGGCGATGCCTGTTACGGTCATATCTTCTTGTTCCGTAATGTACTCGGCAAGCAAGTTCGTGAACTCCCTGTTATCATCGGCCAACAACACTTCAATATTCTGCACTGGCTGCTTCCTCCTTATTTATATAGCTATTCACAACATCATAATCATCTTCTCTCCCTATAACTTTCGACATCTGGTTTAAATATCCTTCTGTCGAAAATTATTTTTCTTTATTTTTTTTCGGGGTTGATTTATAATTAATTATTTTATTTCATGATTCGATGTTAATCGCTGCCCTTCGACAAAAAAATCTTAAGGCTATACCGCCTTAAGATTATATTGGAGCTCTTGCTGCTGGTGGACTACACCAGAGTCACGCAGCATCCACTCGATGAAGCAGCCGTAACCGGACTTGGGATCATTGACGAATACATGGGTTACCGCACCGATCAACCGTCCGTTCTGGACGATGGGGCTGCCGCTCATGCCCTGGACAATGCCGCCGGTCTTATCCAGCAGACGGGGGTCTGTAATGCGCAGCACCATACCCTTGGTCGCCGGGGTCGCTTGACGGGCAACATGGATGATCTCCACATTGAAGCGCTCCACCTGCTGGCCGTCAACAACAGTAAGAATTTGCGCGGGACCTTCTTTGACTTCAGTACTCATGGCTACCGGAATCGGCTCCTGGTACAGGCTATGCTCGGGGTTGCGGGTCATTTTGCCGAAGATGCCGAAATCCGTATTGCTCTCCACATTGCCGAGCACCTGGCTCTCCTTCAGGAAATGGGCCCGCTTCTCCCCGGGATCGCCATCCTGGCTTTTGGCAATGGAGGTGACACTGGACTGCACGATATGGCCGCTGCCGACGACAATGGGAGTTCCGGTATTCATGTCGGTGATGACATGTCCAAGCGCCCCGTAGACCCCCTGCTTCGGCGCATAGAACGTAAGGGTTCCTACACCTGCTGCGGAATCACGGATGTAGAGGCCCAGCCGCCACACCTTGTCTGTACGGTCATACGCCGGCTTCAGCCGGGCCGTATGCTCCTTGCCGCCGCGTTTGTACACGATACTTAACGAATTATTGCTTCGTCCGGCCTGTTCCACAAGCTTGGCTACCTTAGACACCTCGTCCAGCTTCACGCCATTCATGGAGATCATCAGATCTCCCGGCATCAGCCCGCTGTTCTCGCCTGGTGAAATCTTGGACTCACTTGAGACTTGAATGAGATGATGGCCTACAACCAGTACACCTGCCGACTTCACCTTCACGCCGATGGTCTGTCCGCCGGGAATGACCTTCAGCTCCTTGACGGTTCCCTCTGCCGCCTGAAGCGGCCGGTATTCCAGTGGTGCTGCGCTACTGTGTGAGGCTCCAGTTATGCCGGATACACTGAGAAAGAAGGCAAATATAAGTCCGGGCATTAACTTCCTGAGGTAAGGCTTCAATGGCTGTCACGCTCCCCTTTGCTTCTTTCGCTTGACGAAAAAGGTGGTCGCCAATTGCGTACCTATAAGATAACCTTGCCCCCAGGCTTTTATTACTGTCAATCATTGTCCCGCTTAGCTTGCAGCAGCCTTGCTGGCCTCGGCCAGACCGAGCATTTCCTGTGCGTGGTGCAGCGTTTTCTCGGTGATTTCTACGCCGCCCAGCATCCGGGCCAGCTCCATCACCCGGCCTTCGTCCGAGAGTGAATTCACCTCGGTCATCGTGCGTCCGTCCTCGACCTTCTTGACGATCAGGTACTGATGGTCGGCCATACAGGCCACCTGCGGCAGGTGAGTAATGGAGAACACCTGGCAGATGGAGGACAGCTTGTACAGCTTATCCGCAATCGACTGGGCTGCGCGTCCGCTGACCCCGGTATCCACTTCGTCGAACACCAGGACAGGAATGGCATCATGCCGGGCAAAAATACTCTTCATCGCCAGCATAATCCGCGACAGCTCGCCGCCGGAGGCGATTTTGCCCAGCGGCCGCAGCGGCTCGCCCGGGTTCGGGGAGATCATAAATTCAGCGCTGTCGATGCCCTGCCGGGTCAGCCGGTAGCGCCGGTCCTCATATTCAATGCCGCGCGGGTCCTCCAGCAGCTCCATCTTGACCTGCAGGGAGGTCCGCTCCATCTGCAGATCCTTCAGCTCACCCTCCACCTGGGCCGCCAGCTCCGTAGCACACTGTCTCCGGGCTTGGGTCAGGGCAGCGGCTGCTTCCATTAGAGTACTGAGCAAGCCATCTCTTTTGACCATTAATTTGGCAATGTATTCGTCCTTATTCTCCAGCAGATCGGTCTCGTGCTCAATCTTCTGGTAGTACTCCAGAATCTGCTCCACGCTGTCCCCGTATTTGCGCTGCAGTCCGTTGATCAGATCGAGCCGGTTCTCAATATCCTCCAGCCGCGCCGGATTGAATTCAATCTCTTCCCTGTAATCCCTGAGCTGGAAGGCCGCATCCTCCAGCTGATAATACGCCGACTGCAACTGCTCGAACACCGCTCTGAGGCCCTTCTCATCATAACGGACCGCGTCCTCCAGCCGGGAAATGACCTTACCGATGGACTCCAGCCCCTGCCTGTCATACAGCAGCTCATAGGCGCCGGATACCGAATCCATCATTTTCTCACTGTGGGATAGTTTTACCCGTTCCTCGGCAAGTAATTCATCCTCTCCCGGTTTTAGTGCCGCCTGTGAGATTTCCTCCAGCTGAAAACGGTACAAATCCAGCATCTGATACGCCTTTTGGCTGGATTCCTGCAACTCCCGCAGTTCTTTTTCCACCTTGGCGAAGGCGGTATATTTCTCCTGATAATCCGCTTTGAGCGGTCCGATTACGGCTTCGCCGTACGTATCCAGCAGCCCCAGGTGGCGCTCCGCCTTCAGCAGGCTCTGGTGCTCATGCTGCCCGTGAATATTAACCAGCTGCTCGCCGATTTCCCGCAGCATACTCAGATTCACCATTTGGCCGTTCACACGCGATGTGCTTTTGCCCTGGGAGGTAATCTCCCGGCGGATCACCAGATGCTCGTCCCGGTCTGCCCCGATGCCCAGACGCTCCAGGGTCTCCCATACCGGGTGGCTGCCCGGCAGGCTAAAGAGCGCTTCCATTTCTGCTTTATCGCACCCGTACCGGATGGAGTCCGCTGAGCCGCGGCCCCCGGCAATGAGTGCGAGCGCATCGATGATGATGGATTTCCCTGCGCCGGTCTCCCCGGTCAGAACATGAAAGCCCGGATAAAAATGCACATCCACCGCTTCAACTACGGCCAGATTGCGTATAGACAATGTCTCTAGCATGAAATTCTGCACCTCCGACAAGATGATCGCTTCCCGATTCATGATCAGGCTTATGAAATATAACCCATGACCTGTGAAATGACGTCCTTGCTGTCTTCCGGCTGGCGGCAGATAATCAGGATGGTGTCATCGCCCGAGATCGTTCCCATAATCTGCGGCCAGTCAATATTATCAATCAGGGCCGCCACGGAATTGGCCGTACCCGGCAGACATTTCATCACCACCAGATTCGCGGAATGGTCAATGCTTACAAAATTATCCACCAGCACCCGCTTCAGCTTCTGCGTCGGATTGTACCGCTGGTCTGTAGGCAGGGAATACTTGTAACGCCCGTCATCCATCGGTACCTTGATCAGCAGCAGCTCCTTGATGTCGCGGGATACGGTGGCCTGTGTCACCTGAAATCCGGCTTCGCGCAGTGCCTCCACCAGATCGTCCTGGGTTTCGATTTCCTTTTGCGAGATAATTTCTCTAATCTTGATATGCCTGTGTCCCTTCATTGTTGCCTCCCGTATATATGTTGTGCTTGCCCTTAACCCGATTCTCCGTCGTCCTTGCCGAATTCGATCACATGCAGTCTGGAATTCACCGTATCCACGTATAGCACCCCGCTGCAGTCCGGATAGATCAGCAGATAGGGAAGCAGGGTATCGCGGAGTCCGCTGCCGGTGAACTCAAGCTCCTTGCGGGGGCGGGACAGAATAACCAGATAGAAGCGCTCCTCATCCCTTACGGCCACATAGTCAATGAACAACCGGCTGTACATAGGGGCCCCGTCCACCTGAAAAGCCAGCGGAATCTTCAGCTTCCCCCCGACCACCTCGTACCCGGCATCCTCCAGCAGCCCGATAGATGGGTGAGGCTGGATCACCTTATTCAGCGGCACCCGGTCCCGGATGAAGGAGCGTGGGGAGCTTTGCAGCCAAATATAGATTCTGTAAATGATAAAGATCGCCGCCGCCAGGCCCATCAGCGCCACAACGGCCTTGTCCGAGCTTGCCACTCCCATCACCTCGGTGACTCTATTCGCGCGGGGAGAGGCGAAATCCTGCTAACATGGAACCTTATATTTGCAGCAAAAGAAACTCATCGCTTTGGCGATGAGTTCCCAGTGTTCGCAGCGCTAAAGGTAGCATTCGCTTCCTTAATGACCGTATCGGCCAGCGCGGCGAAAGGATTCGGCTGTGCTTCAGCCCGTGAGACTTGCGTATCAGCAGCGGAATTCTCCGCAGCTTCAGGCAGGAGCCTCCAGTGTGCCAGAAATTCAATATTGCCTTCCCCGCCGGTAATCGGCGAATACGTCAGGCCTGCAAGGGTATAGCCAAGCTCAGCCGCCATCGTCAGCACATTTACAAGTACCTCACGATGAACGGAGGATTCGCGGACAACACCGGACTTGCCTACCTTCTCCCGGCCGGCTTCGAACTGCGGCTTAATCAGGGCAGCGATATCGGCCGGACGGCGCAGCAGCGCCATCAGCGGCGGTAGAATAATCTTCAGCGATATGAAGGATACATCAATGCTGGCAAAATCGGGAACCGGCCCCTCCAGGTCGGACGGGGTCATATAACGGAAGTTCGTCTGCTCCATCACGGTGACACGCTCATCATTCCGCAGGCTCCAGTCAAGCTGGTTATGGCCAACGTCAATCGCGTAGACATGGCTGGCCCCATGCTGGAGGGCACAATCGGTGAACCCTCCTGTGGAGGAGCCGATGTCCAGCATATTCCGTCCGTTCATGTCAATTCCAAACTGCCTTAACGCCTTCTCCAGCTTCAGGCCGCCCCGGCTGACATACGGATGCACCGCGCCTTTGACCCGCAGAACGGCACTGCGCTGCACCTTCATGCCCGGCTTCTCGATCCGCTCTTCGTTCGCCAGCACAAGACCGGCCATAATGGCCGCCTTAGCCTTCTCCCGGCTGTCATAGAAGCCTTGCTCTACTAACAATACATCAATTCTTTCTTTTGGGTGTTCCATGTTCATCTCCCGATCACTTCGGTCCGGCTTCCATCCTGGCTGTCAGGAGGTGGAAGTTGACTTATAGGTAAAAGTACTTCGCGCCATCATGGCCTTCACCTGCGCACAGAGCGCTTCTACAGTGAGCCCGGTCTGCTGGCGCTGCTCCTTGATGGAGCCATGCTCCACGAAGAGGTCCGGCACTCCCATCAAGTGGACATGCGCATCATAGATCTCATGCTCCGCATAGAATTCGAGTACGGCGCTGCCAAGGCTCCCTGCCTGGCTGGCCTCCTCCAGCACCACCATCTGGGTGCCCGCACGGCCCAGCTCCAGCAGCATGGTATTGTCCAGCGGCTTCAGGAAACGGGCGTTCACGACACCGATCTGAATGCCTTCGCGCTTCAGCAGCTCTGCGGCTTCCTCCGCTACCTGCACCATCGGTCCGCAGGCCAGCACAGCATAGTCATCGCCGGGGCGCAGACGCTCCCAGGTTCCGATCGGCAGGCTGCGCAGCTCCGCATCCAGGTCCACACCGGTCCCGTTAATCCGCGGATACCGGTAAGCAATCGGACCGTCATTATAATCCAGCGCCGTCTTCATCATATGGCGCAGCTCATTCTCGTCCTTCGGCATCATAAGCACCATGTTCGGGATATGGCGCATGAATGCAATGTCATACACCCCCTGATGGGTCTCCCCGTCGGCGCCGACGAAGCCTGCCCGGTCGATGGCGAACATGACATTGGCATTATGGCGGCAGATATCATGGACAATCTGGTCATAGGCCCGCTGCATGAAGGTGGAGTAGACGGCGAACACCGGCTTCATCCCCTCCATCGCCAGCGCCGCACACAAGGTAGCGGCATGCTGCTCGGCAATGCCGACATCAATCATCCGTCCCGGAAATTCCTTGGCGAACGGGAACAGTCCCGAACCGCCCGGCATGGCTGGTGTTACGGCAACCAGCCGTTCATCCTGATGGCCCAGCTCAATCAGCGTCTGTCCGAAGACTTCGGTGTACATCGGATTGCCGACGGCCTTGAGCACCTGGCCGGATTCAATTTTGTATGGTGAAATCCCATGCCACTTGTAGGAATCGACCTCGGCCGGCTTGTAGCCCTTGCCCTTGGTCGTAAGCACATGCACCAGCACCGGGCCGGACACATTATCCGCCTGCTGGAAGGTATCAATCATCTTCTCCAGATCATGGCCGTCCACAGGGCCCAGATAGGTAAACCCGAGTTCTTCAAACAGAACGCCGGGCACCAGCATGTTCTTCAGGCCGTCCTTCACATTCTGGGCTGTCTTGGCCAGCCGCCCGCCGATAGCAGGGATCTTCTTCAGCAGGCCTTCCACTTCGTCCTTGGCCCGCAGGTAATGACGGTCGGAACGGATCTTGCTTAAATAGTTATGCATCGCCCCGACATTCGGCGCGATCGACATCTCATTATCATTCAGAATGACCATCAGCTTGCGGCGTTCATGACCGATATGGTTCAGCGCTTCAAAGGCCATGCCCCCGGTCAGGGCGCCATCGCCGATCACGGCAATCACCTTATTGTCTTCCCCCTTGAAGTCACGCGCCATGGCCATTCCCATCGCTGCGGACAGGGAAGTGCTGCTGTGTCCGGCTTCCCAGACATCATGCTCGCTCTCGGCCCGCTTGACGAAGCCGCACAGACCGCCCTGCTTGCGCAACGAGTCGAACCGGTCCTGCCGGCCTGTCAGAATTTTGTGAACGTATGCCTGATGGCCTACGTCAAATATCATTTTATCCCGTGGGCTGTCATAACAGTAGTGCAGGGCCAGCGTGAGCTCCACAACTCCCAGATTGGATGCGAGATGCCCCCCTGTGACAGACAGCTTCTCCACGAGGAACTGGCGGATCTCCTCCGCTAGCGCAGTGAGTTCCCCGATTGATAAAGATTTGAGCTCCTGAGGATCATTGATTTGTGGAAGCAGCACGAGTATTCCCCGCTTTCCTAGATGTTGTAAAATATAAACCCCATTATAACACAAACGAAACGGCTGTCGAAACACAGCCGTTCCCGAAACTGATTTAGTGATCGCGTTTCATCAAATATTCGGCAATTTCCAGCAGCCGCTGCGGGTCCTGAAATCCGCCCTCAAGAACCATCCGGCGCGCTTCCTCCGTCAGCCGCTCGACTTCTTCGCGCGAAGCGTCAAGGCCGATGAAATAAGGATAGGTTACCTTCTGCTGCTTGATGTCGCTGCCGGTACTCTTGCCCAGCTTGCTCTCGTCGCCAACCAGATCCAGAATATCATCCTGAATCTGAAAAGCCAGACCGATGCGCGTACCGAACCCGCGAAGCGCCTCCAGCTGGCGCACAGAAGCGCCGGCGATTCTTCCGCCCGCCAGCAGCGAGAAGATGATGAGATCGCCGGTCTTGTGCAGATGAATGTACTGCAGTTGCTCAAGGTCCGTCATTCCCTGCTCGCCTTCCATATCGGCCACCTGCCCGCCAACCATTCCGCGCGGACCGGCCATCTCGGCCAGATCCTCTACGATGGACAGCACATTCTCTGCGGGTACGCCGTGCTTGCGGGAGGCTTGTACCACGCTATAGAACGCGTGAGTCAGGAGAGCATCGCCCGCCAGGATCGCCGCTGCTTCGCCGAAGACCTTGTGATTCGTCGGCTTGCCGCGGCGGAAATCATCGTTATCCATCGCCGGCAGATCGTCATGAATCAGCGAATACGTATGCACCATCTCAATCGCAGCGGCTACAGGCAGCGCAGCCTCACGGCTGCCGCCAAGCGCTTCGCAGGCGGCAATGACCAGCAGCGGGCGCAGGCGCTTGCCCCCGGCCTGCAGCGAATAGTCCATCGCTTCCTTCAGCGCCTGGGGCACGCTCCACTGTGCCGGCATCACCGACGCCAGCACATCGGCCATCAGTCCGCCAACCCCGGCGATGTACTGCTCCAGCGGCTCACGGCCGGAGGATTCCGCCATGCCGCCCGTTCCCGATGCGCCAACCTCAGAACGGCTCATCGCTATCGCCTTCCAGCCGGGCCCCGAACGGCTTCTTGCGCAGCTCGCCATCCTCCGCTGTAATCATCTCAATCTTGCGCTCCACCTGCTCCAGCTTGCTGCCGCAGATCTGCGAGAGCTTCATGCCCTGCTGGAACAGATCAATCGCCTTCTCCAGGGGAACATCGCCATGCTCCAGCTCACGCACGATTTCCTCCAGACGCTCCATGGCTCCCTCAAAATCCAGTTCCGCTTCCTTCGTCATCCGTTACGCCCTCCTCCTTCATGCCCCATACGTGGCAGTTCAGCTGTCCGTCATTAAGCTTTATGTTCACGATATCGCCGAGTTCAACTTCCTTCAGCGATTTGATTACATGCTGTTCCTTCTCGTCATATACGAGGCTGTAGCCCCGTGACATGACCTTCAGCGGGCTGAGCGCGTCCAGATGGCGCAGCTCGGACCCGAAGCGCGCCCGCTTCGCCTGCAGGTGCGCCTGCATGGCCCCGGACAGCTCACGGGTGAGGCTGTCCGCAGCTCGGCGCGCCGCGCTGATGCTGCTCAGCGGGTGGAAGCGCTGCAGGCTCTGGTGCAGCACCGCGCTGCGCCCCTGCGCGCGGCTGAGCCTGGCCTCTGCAGCGCGGAGCAGGGCCGCGCGCAGCATGTCCAGCCGCTGCGCGTGCTGGGCCAGCTGCCGGCGCGGGCCGGCCAGCGCCAGCGAGCGCTGCAGCGCCGCCAGGCGCTCGCCGCCGCGCTGCGAGCGGCGCAGCAGGCCCTGGCGCAGCCGCTGCCGGGCAATGCGCAGCTGCCCGGCCAGCTCGGCTGCGCTCGGCACGGCGAGCTCTGCCGCTGCCGTAGGGGTCGCCGCCCGCAGGTCAGCGGCGAAATCGGCGATCGTGAAGTCGGTCTCATGGCCGACTGCCGAGATCACCGGAATCCGGGAAGCGGCAATCGCCCGGGCGACCGCTTCTTCATTGAAGGCCCACAGCTCCTCCAGGGAGCCGCCGCCGCGGCCCACGATCAGTACGTCGGCCTCACCCATAGCATTCAGGTTCTCAATCGCCTGGACAATGGACGGGCCGGCGCCCTTACCCTGCACAAGCACAGGGTAGAGCACCACCGCTACCTGCGGATAGCGGCGCTGCAGCGTTATGATAATATCGCGGACCGCTGCGCCGCTCGGCGAGGTCACCACGCCGATGCAGCGCGGGAAGCGCGGCAGCGGGCGCTTGCGCTCTGCGGCGAACAGCCCTTCCTTCTCCAGCTTCGCCTTAAGCTGCTCATAAGCCAGATACAGGCTGCCGATCCCGTCAGGCTGCATATGCGTGGCATAGAACTGGTACTGCCCGTCCCGTTCATAGACGGTCACATTGCCCCGGGCAATGACCTTGGTCCCTTCCTTCGGCACAAACGGCAGCCGCGAGTTATGGGAAGCGAACATGATCGCTTTGATCCGGCTGCTCTCATCCTTCAGCGTGAAATACATATGCCCGCTTCCGTGATGGGTGAAGTTCGAGATTTCACCGCGAATCCATACATCGGAGAGCAGGGCATCCGAATCCAGCTTCATCCGGATGTACTTGTTAAGCTCCTTGATGGAGTAGATCTGCCGCTCCGCCGCCATAAGCCCGTCCTATTCCAGACCGTGCAGGCGTTTGGCTGCGGTCAGCGTGTTGCTCATCAGCATGGTGATGGTCATTGGTCCGACGCCGCCCGGCACCGGTGTAATATGCCCGGCGACTTCGCGGGCGCTCTCATAATCCACGTCCCCGGCCAGCTTGCCGGTGTCCAGACGGTTCATGCCGACATCGATCACCACCGCACCCGGCTTCACGAAGGAAGCATCGATGAAGTTGGCGCGGCCGATCGCCACGACCAGGATATCCGCCTGGCGGCAGAGCTCAGCCATATTCGCTGTGCGGGAATGGCACATGGTCACGGTCGCATTCTCCCGCTGCAGCAGCAGGGAGACCGGCTTGCCGACAATGTTGCTGCGGCCGATGACCACCGCATGCTTGCCGGAGATTTCAGTGCCGGTCCGCTTGATCAGCTCAATCACCCCGGCAGGTGTGCAAGGGAGCAGGCTGTCATCGCCGATTACGAGGTTCCCCACATTGACCGGGTGGAAGCCGTCCACATCCTTCTCCACTGCGATGGCGTCAATAACCGCCTTCTCCTCAATATGCTTCGGAAGCGGCAATTGCACCAGGATACCGTCAATGTCCTTACGGCTGTTAAGCTCGGCGACCAGCGCCAGCAGCTCCGCCTGGGTGGTAGCAGCATCCAGCCGGTGCACCTCCGAGTGGAAGCCCAGCTCGATACAGGATTTCTCCTTGTTGCGCACATAGACCTGGGAAGCCGGATCTTCGCCGACCAGAACGACAGCCAGACCGGGCTTCACGCCGCGCTCCGCAAGCTCTGCAACCTCCCGGGCAATTCCCTTCCGAATGTCGTCCGATACCTGTTTACCGCTGATAACCGCTGCTGTCATGTAAGTCTCTCCCCTTTGGTCTATTTAAGTGTATCTGAAAAATGTAATGCTCAATTTTACCGTTCTGCTCTAAGCTTGTCCACATCCTGAATCAGCTTGCCGAGGACGCCGTTCACGAATTTGCCCGAATCCTCTGTGCCGAAATGCTTCGCCAGATCAATCGCTTCATTTACCGCAACCTTGGCCGGCACATCGCTGGCGAAGATCATCTCGAAGGTGGCCAGGCGCAGAATCTGACGGTCGACGCGCGACAGGCGGCTCATCTGCCAGCCCTTGAGATAATGCTCCAGCATATCGTCGATCGCCATTTTGTGCTCCCATACTCCGTTTACATGCTCCACCACATAAGTCTTCAGCTCATGCTCATCGGTAATCACACGCTCGGTTTCATTCTCGTCCGCCGCCTCTTCAATCAGCATATCGACCGCCTCGGTCACCTCAACATCGTTCATTTCCATCTGGTACAGGCTTTGGACAATAATCTCTCTCGCTAAACGTCTTTTCATTTGGTTCCTCCTACGAACATTCATTCATTCTTGTAATGGTGTTACATGCTTAATTCTTATCCTACCCAGGCCGCAAAATAACCCCACAAAGTGGGGCTTTAGCGCAGGTGATTACTCAGGTACTTTGCGGGGACCCCAAACATATAAATTCTATCAAAAAACCGCGCAGCCTCTCTTCCGCAGGTCAGCAACTCAAAGTAACGGGTTCCAGGCTTCCGGGAGAAAGACTATCGCGGTTCATTTGAAGGGACGCCAGCGCCCGGACAGCCGCTCGATCAGCTCCTGCCACTGAAACAGGGGAGCCTGCGCGGTATCCTTGCGTTTGCCAAGCGTATATCCGATGAACACTACCAGTGCAAAGAACAGCATATCCCAAAACCCGCTAATCAGATAAATCAATCCGAGAAAGACACCGAAGGCCACTCCGGTAATTCTACCCCCGTGACTTTCCCATATTGCTCTCCAGGACATAAGGGAAACTCACCTCTATTCCACTCGACTTTTGAAGCTTGGCGACTGTGTAAGATTCGCGATGTACACAGACACATCTGCAACCGGAATTCCGGTTGTCTCCTGCACGAAGTCATGCACATTACGCTGCACCTCAGTCGTCAGCAGAGGCAGGGAATGCTCCCCGTCGACGACGGCACGGATCATAATCTCAAGACCCGCCTGCGAGACGCGGATGCGCGACTTCAGGTCACGGATGCCCTTCACTTTGCCCGCCGCCTTAAGGCTCAGGTTCTCAATGGTCTCCATCGAGATCTGAATATCCCCGTATTCCGTGCGCTGGTCCACTGAAGGCAGGGAAGCACGGTCGCGGCGCAGGGAGATGTAGAAGAAGCGGATGCTGAGCAGGAACAGAATAACCGCTACAGTGATCGAAGCGATATAGACCGCCGGTCCGTCCTGAAGCTCATACTCATCAGGGATCACACCGCTCAAGAGGAGGATGGCTATAACAGATAGTATTCCAATACTTAAGCTGTAGAGGAACAGCAGAAGCCTGTCCAGAATTTTGGCCACGAGTCTCACAACCTCCTATAAAGTAAGGTAAACCCTCGACGTACTGTCGGGGGTTTATGGGGGGAAGAACGCTTTACTTCACGCGGGTAACCGCTTCAGTATCCTCGCTCTTGTCAACGCTGGTATTGCTCTTGAACTGCACATCGTGAATATGCACGTTCACTTCCACAACGGTCAGACCTGTCATGGTCTCGATGGAACGCTTGACATTGCGCTGGATCTCGCCAGCCACTTCAGGAAGACGGTTGCCGTACTCAATGATCACGGACACATCGACTGCCGCCTCGCGCTGGCCCACCTCAACCTTAACTCCCTTGGACAAGTTCTTGCGTCCCAGCAGCTCTACGATTCCGCCGGCGAAACCGCCGCTCATTCCGGCTACTCCTTTGACCTCCACGGTCGCCAAACCGGCGATCACCTCGATCACCTCAGGAGCGATCTGGATCTCACCGATTTCGGTACGTTCATATTCTGTCGGCAATGTACTCATTTCGGACTTCACACCTTTCCAGCAAAAAGATAATTTGGGCGCTTCAAGCGGACAGCACGTCTCTTATTAAACATACTATATCATTTGGCGAACTTTATGACAAACGATGGGAAGCCGTCCTAAATTTCATATTCCTCCAGGAACTTAATATCGAAATTCCCGTCCAGAAAAACCGGATGCTCCAGCAGCTTCTGGTGGAAAGGAATGGTGGTATGTATGCCCTCCACAGCAAATTCGGCCAGGGCACGCTTCATCTTCGCAATCGCTTCCTCACGCGTCGGCGCCCAGACAATCAGCTTGGCAATCATCGAGTCATAGAAAGGGGAAATCGTATAGCCCGGATAAGCTCCGCTGTCGACACGCACGCCAAGGCCGCCCGGAGGCAGATAGAAGCCGATTTTGCCGGGTGAAGGCATGAAATTGCGCTCAGGGTCCTCCGCGTTAATGCGGCATTCAATGGACCAGCCGTTGATGACGATATCGTCCTGGGTGAAGGACAACGGATTGCCTTCGGCCACAGAGATCATTTCCTTGATCAGATCCACCCCGGTGACCATCTCTGTTACCGGATGCTCAACCTGAATACGGGTATTCATCTCCATGAAATAGAATTTCCCGTCAGGACCCAGCAGGAATTCCAGTGTACCGGCGCCCGAGTAATTGACAGCCAGGGCCGCCCGCACTGCCGCCTGGCCCATGGCCTCACGGATCTCAGGAGTCAGAACCGCACAAGGCGCTTCCTCAACCAGCTTCTGGCGGCGGCGCTGCACCGAGCAGTCGCGTTCGCCAAGATGGACCACATTGCCGTGATTATCGGCGATAATCTGAATCTCCACATGCTTCATGCCGGTCAGGAATTTCTCCAGATATACCCCGGCGTTGCCAAAGGCCTTCTGCGCCTCCTGCTGGGCGGCGGTAATCTGCTTCACCAGCGACTCTTCATCCTCGGCAATGCGGATGCCCTTGCCTCCGCCGCCTGCGGTGGCCTTGACGATAATCGGATACCCGATATCCCGGCCCAGCATCACCGCTTCCTCGATGTCGCCGACCAGCCCGTCCGAGCCCGGAATAATCGGAACGCCGGCCATCTTCATGGTCTCTTTGGCTACCGCCTTGTCGCCCATCCGTGTAATCGCATCCGGGGACGGTCCGATGAAGGTAATATTGCAGGATGCACAAATCTCGGCGAAGTCGGCATTCTCGGCCAGGAAGCCGTAGCCGGGATGAATGGCATCACAGTCGGTCAGCGTAGCCACACTCATAATATTGGTAAAATTCAAGTAGCTGTCCTTGGCGGGCATCGGTCCGATGCAGTAGGCCTCGTCAGCCAGGCGGACATGCAGGGAGTCCCGGTCCGGCTCCGAATAGACGGCCACTGTGGAAATACCCAGCTCGCGGCAGGCCCTGATAATGCGGACCGCAATCTCACCGCGGTTGGCAATCAACACTTTTTGAATGTTCATGCGTTTCCTCCCGTAGTTTAGCGAAGCTTGCAAGCTCCTCATGATTCTCGCGTCATTAATCCGCTCTTACCAGGAACAGCGGCTGGCCGTATTCCACCAGCTGGCCGTTCTCGGCCAGGACAGAGACGATCTCGCCCTTCACTTCCGCTTCCAGCTCATTCATCAGCTTCATCGCCTCGATGATGCAGACGGTGGATTTCTCAGTCACCCGGTCGCCGACCTTGACGAACGACGGGGAATCCGGCGAAGCGGCACTGTAGAAGGTCCCTACCATCGGCGAGACAATTTTATGTAGCGTGCCGTCTGCGGACGGGGCTTGCTGCTGCGCTGCTGCAGGTGCTTCACTGGCAACCGGAGGGGCTGCTACCTGCGGGCTAAGCGGCTGCGGGGCTGGCGTAAAGGGGTAGGCATAAGGAGTCGCCTGAATTGCCGCCGCATCAGCTTCAGGGCGGTCCGGTTTGCGGATAGCCAGCTTCATGCCTTCGCTTTCAATCTCCAGCTCGTGTACGGAGGAGGTCTGGTCCAGCAATTTAATCAATTCCTTAATCTCGCTTAATTTGAACATTGAATAGTTCACTCCTTCAGCTTTCTCTCGAAGCCATTATAAACGCAGCTTGGACAGGGGGCTTCGCTTCCATCCGTCCGGCAATTCTGTAATCCGGTCCGGCCGGACCGCGGGAACCGCTGTCCGTGTAACCGCTGCCTCGTAATCTTCTTCTCATGCTTTCCGATAACTTTATGTATTATATCACAAACGCTAGAAATGGAAAGAGCCCGGGACATGCCCGGGCTTTTTCGGCATTTTATTCGGTTTTCCATGCTTTTATGCAGGATGTTTACTGCTCCGAGACATATTGAACCTTGATTTTGTCCTGGGTGATGCTGAGTTCCTTCATTACAAAATCCACGATACCGACCGCCTGCTTCACATCCAGCTTGTCGCTGAGCACAACGACGGTATAGGCATCTCCCGCTTCCTCTTTCACAATGGCTTCCCCGTATTGCTGCTGAAGCTTCTCTTCAATTCCGGTAATCTTCGATTCCTTCTCCTCCAGCTTGTTCAGCTGCTCCTGGGCAGCGGCACTCTCAGCCGGTGTCTTATCCATATCATTGATCAGCGCCAGCAGATCATTGTGGTCCTTCAGATTCTTCTGCTCGCGTTCGTACAGATAATTGGTGAACAGGCTGCTGGCCGAGACGCTCTGCGAAGCGACTTCGTCCAGAATGGCTGCATCATCCTTCTCCGGGGTCTTGGCAGCCGAGGCCGATGCATCCTTGCTCTGTGCTGCGTCCTTGGTGTCTGCGGAATCCTTGGTTCCCTTTGTATCTTTGGTATCTTTGGTATCCTTGGTATCCTTGGTATCTTTGGTATCTTTGGTGTCCTTGGTGTCCTTGGTGTCCTTGCTCTTGTCGTCCGCAGCGGCAGCGCTGCTGTCATCTGTCACTGCCGGAGTAGTGCTGTCGTCGTTCACAGCTGCCGTTGCTGCTTCATCTTTGGTGGTCTTACTGCTCTCATCTACAGTTCCTGCCGCGATTCCTTTGTCTGTGCTGACTTCCTTGATGACCAGGCCGCTGTCCAGCGTAGTGGATGTGCCGCCGCCTGTGCCGTCCTTCACCGTGTCCACCTGGATGCTGCCTGCTGTTTCCTTGGGAATGGAAGTCCCGGTATCTTCCGTGAACAGATAATACGCGGAGAGCACGACCATCAAACTGAGCATCGATACCAGCCAAATCGTTTGTCTTTTGCCCTTCATTGTTTATTCCTCCTATAATTTTGTTGCCAGCCCTTTTGTCATGTGCTTCGTACAAGCCTCGCATTTTAAGCATATGCCGGACTTGCCTGCCTCATGACTATTCCTGCTTGCGCGGGACAACAGAAATCCGGTAGCCTGGTACATTGAGCCCTTTCTCTACCGCCTGCTCGATCAGGCTGCGCACCACCTTGTTCTCGGCCCCCTTGGCTACAATCAGCACACCGCGCACCTGCGGCTTGATCCGCTTGGTAATAATCGGGGTCTCGTCGCCGGACTGGCTGTAAGTCACTATTTCGCCGTCCCGGGTGTATTGTGTGGTATGGCGCTTTCCGCCGCTGGCATCGGTTTCTTCACTCTGCTGCTGGGAATCATTCATATTGCGCTGCACGACAATCTCCTCGGTAGAATCTACGGTGACCATAATATCCACAGTACCGACACCGACGATCTTCTCCAGAATCTCCTTCGTCCGGTTCTCCATCGCCTGTTCAATACTTGCAAAAGAATTCGCGTTCGCCGGCTCCTGCTGCAGAACCGTCTGCGCGGTTCCGCCAGCCGGCGGTTCCCGCCCCGTATTCTCGTTGTCCAGCTTCTTCACATTCACGAAGGAGTTGAACAGCATAATCGCCACTCCCAGCAGCCCGAGGATGATTAGCCAGCGGAAGGTGTGGCTGCGCTTCGGGCTGCCGCCTCCGGCCCACTGCTCCAGCTTGTTCAGCCATTTGCCCATTGATGTCCCTCCTTCATCTTATGATTTCACGGTATCTTCCCCGGCGCTCTGCACCTTGATCTGACCGGGGTCCAGATTCCAGTTCTGCTCCAGCAGCCTGATAATACTGCCCGCTTCGGCTTCAGCCTCAGCAGTCTGCTGCGTCTCCCCGCCCCGGCTGTTGGCCCCGGCCGGTACGGACTCTGCATTGCCTGGTGAAGCCTCCGGGGCTGAAGCATCCCCGCCACTGCCCTCCAGGCTGACCTGAACGGGCTTCACCGGTTCGATGTGAATTGCACTGCCCTCCGTTCCAGTCCCGGCCGCAGCGCCCGCTGCACTGCCCCCTGAGCCGCTCTCCTGCGCAGGAAGCGATACGGTAACCGAGGAGATCTGCGGCACCTCTTCGCCCAGCGGGGCCTCGGGGTTCTTCCCCATCCCCAGCGCCACCGTAACCTTCACTCCCTTGACGCCGGTGCTGCCGGCAATCTGGTCACGCATCTGCCCGGCAATCTCCTCGGCGGCGAGCTTCAGGCTCTGCTCGCGGGCTCCGGCCGCCAGTCTCCGGCCGTCCGCCAGAATCTGGTCCAGCGACTCCCCGCCCTTCCCTTTGCCGCCTGCGTCCCAGCCGCTTTTCTCCTGCTGCCGGACTGCCGCGCTCAGCTCCCTGCTGGCATCGCCCTTCAGCAGCGAGATCAGCGGGCTGAGCATCGCCAGCAGAATCAGCAGGCTGAGGACCAGCCTGGCGTAGCGTTCCATCGATTTGCTGGGCAGCAGCATCTCCACGAACGCCGCCATCAGCACTACCAGAATCAGCTCATGAAGCCAATTGCCAAGCCAGGCCATGGCGCACCTCCTTGAATGTTATCCAGCGGTGAACCCGGCGGCAGGATGCCTCACCGCATCATCACCGTGACATTGCCTGCCGTCAGCATAATCGTCACCGCCAGGAAGAACATTAGCGACACGGCTGCCAGGGCGGCGAAGACGTAGATCATGCTTTTGCCGATCGTCTGCAGGCAGGTTACAATCGGTGTCTCGCCCAGCGGCTGCATGACAGCGGCAGCCACATTGTAGATCAGGGCGAGAATCAGAATTTTGATCGCCGGGAACGCGCACAGGAAGAGAATAATGATGACCCCCGAGAGCCCGATGGCGTTCTTCACCAGCAGCGAAGCCGAGATGACCGTGTCCGTGGCATCCGCGAACATTTTGCCGATCACCGGTACGAAATTGCCTGTAATATATTTAGCCGCCCGTATGGTCACCCCGTCCGTCACCGAGCTTGTAATTCCCCGGACCGAGATTACGCCGAGAAAAACAGTCAGCAGCACGCCCAGCAGTCCGGCCCCGATATTGCGCAGCAGGTTGGCGAGCTGGGTCAGCTTGTATTTCTCCGACATGGCGCTCACCAGATGCAGCACCGCCGAGAAGAACAGCAGCGGGAAGACCAGCGTATGAATCAGCGTGCCTACGGTATGGATCATGAACACAATCAGCGGATGGGTGACCGACACCGTGACGATATTGCCCATCGAAGCCAGCAGCGCGAACAGCAGCGGAATCATGGCCATCATGAAATCGATCATCCGGTCAATGGCATCCTTGGCGTAGCCGATGGCGATGTTGAAGCTGTTGACGGCGATGACCAGCACCACCATGTAGCAGAGCATATAAGCGATTTTACTGACCGATTTCCGTTCAAAAGCCGTCTGCAGCGTCTCCAGAATCATGCTCAGCACGCTGATCATTACAATTGTCACCAGCAGCTTGCCGTTATACAGCACCTCATGCCACATGAAGTTCGTCAGTCCGCGCAGCACGCTCTTGAAGCTTAGGCCCTGGTCTCCCGGCAGCAGCATATCCATCAGCGAAGGTGTCTTACTGTCCGGAAAAAATCCGCCGTACTCCTTCATCAGCTGGTCCCAGTAAGACTCCACCTTGTCCTTCGGCAGATTCTGCACCTGCCCCTTCACCCACTGGTCCACGGGAGACGTTGAGCCGCCAGCCCCGCCTGAGCCTTGCCCTCCCTGATCCGGATCAGCCCTCACCGGGCCCGCAGCCGTCAGAATCAGAAGCAGGAGCAGCAGAACGGACAGCAGCAGCCTGCGGCCTTCCGGCGGACGAAACACACTGCGCTTCTGCATTCTCCCTCACCCCTGTTCTCCCCGGTCTTGTCTGCATTAACGCCGCCTTAGGCTGGCAGCAGCTTCATCACTGTTTCGATAATGATGCTGATAATCGGCACGGCGAGTACCATAATCAGCACCTTGCCGGCCAGCTCGATTTTGGAGGCGATGGATTCCTGTCCGGCATCCCGCACAATCTGCGCCCCGAACTCCGCAATGTAGGAGATGCCGATGATCTTGAACACAGTCTTGATGTGGATCATTTCCATCCCGGAGGATTCCGCGACCCGCTCCAGCGTGCCGAGAATCATGCCGATCTTGCCGATCAGGAACAGGAAGATCAGGATGCCGGCCGCCGTAGTGAGCAGGAAGGCGAACACCGGCTTTTGTTCCTTCAGCACGAGGATGAGGACGGTTGACAAGATGCCGATTCCTACAATTTGAATGATTTCCATAACATCAGCCTATTGAAAAAGAAAGATCGTTTTGATTTCCTGAAGCAGTCCATCCAGCATCCGGATGACCATGAACAGCACGATGATGAAGCCGACTATCGTTACCCAGTGGGCGATGTCCTCTTTGCCCATCTGCTTAAGCACCGTGTGGATCATGGCGATAATGATGCCGATGCCGGCAATCTGAAAGATCGCGTTGACTTCAATATTCATTCCTGGCACCTCGCTAAAAGATCAAAATGACGATCAATGCTCCAAGCAGCAGACCCAGGCTTTTGCTCACCTTCTCATATTTGCCCTGATCTTCTCTGGCCGCTGTCTCCTCCTGCTTCAATTGCTGCAATGCCAGAGCAATATGCGTGCTCTGATTCGGCCGGTCGCTCGTCCCGAGCGTGCAGCTGAGCTGCCGCATAATCTCCCGCTCATTGCCTTTCAGCGAAGCGCTGCCGAAATGCGCCTCCATTGCGCGCTGCACCGCTTCCTCGGCACTGCGGTTATGCGGCGGGCTCATCTCCTCCGCCGCCGTGAGGAAGAAGGCTCTCAGCGGCTCCTTCGTCTGCTGCCCTATCCGGTGCAGCGCCTCCGGCAGCGGGGTGTAGCCGTACAGAATCTCGGTCTCCAGCCGCTGCAGCGCAGCGATCAGGCCCCGCAGATGCCGCGGGCGGTCGGCATACTGGGCAGCGCGCTTGAAGCCGGCCAGCGTGCCGGCCAGGATAATAAGTACCGCTCCCAGCAGCTTAAGCATGTCCGCCACCGCCCGCTCCTGCCTGCATGTCCGGTGAGACCAGCAGCATCGCCCGCTTCTGCGCATCCAGAATCCGGAAGGACATGCCGGTCTCCGCGCGGTGCAGAATGACATACCGCTCGAACATCCGCTGCTCCAGCAGACCGCCCAGCCCCGGCCGCCGGGCCAGCTCGGACACTTCTTTGCCGTGTGCGGAGGCAATCACCGAGATGCCTGCATGAAGCGCCTCGGTCACGGCTTCCGCGTCCTCCATGCGGCCAATCTCGTCGGCTACCAACACCTCGGGGGAGAGCGAGCGGATCATCATCATCATGCCCTCGGCCTTGGGGCAGCCGTCCAGCACATCCGTCCGCGGCCCCACATCGAAGGCGGGAATGCCCCGGCGGCTGCCGGCAATCTCGGAGCGTTCATCGACGATGCCGACCTTCAGCCCCGGCCGGGCACCCTCCCGGGTGCGCCCTCCGGCCGAGATCTGCCGGGCCAGGTCGCGCAGCAGCGTCGTCTTGCCATGCTGCGGCGGCGACAGAATCAGCGTATGCATGATCCGCTGCCGCCCGCGGTCGAGCAGATATGGCAGCACACCGTCAGCAACGCCGTGAACCTCACGGGCAATCCGCACATTGAAGCCGGTAATGTCGCGCAGATGCTCCACGCCGCCTCCGCTTAACACCGTGCGGCCGCAGAGGCCGATCCGGTGACCGCCGGGGATCGTGATGAAGCCCTTGCGCAGCTCCTCCTCCATCGTATAGAGCGAGTGGTTGCTGATAAGGTCCAGCAGCCGGTGCGCATCCTCCCGGTCCGGCTTGTAGGCTTCGCCGGGAAGCTGGGTCAGGCTGCCGCCAGCCCCGACAAAATGATATTTTCCGGAATAGTTAATCTCCAGCGGGCGTCCCTCGCGGACACGGACCTCCTCCAACTTGTCCAGAAGCGCAGCGGGGAGGCCGCCGAGCAGCGCCCTGATCCTTTCGGGAAACAACAATAGCCAATCCTTCGCCATGCCAAGTACCCCCAAGCTGTCCTCTACTAATTTGCTTTATTCCATATTTATGCTTGTACCTGATCTTTATGCCTATCATCTATCATTTCTTCAGAATCCCGAATAAGAGAAACGCCACCCCGCAGCCGATCCAGCCCAGCTTGCCCCAGGACAGCTGCTCTGCCATCCCTGTCAGGCCGACAGCCGTTGTCAGGATGAGAATCGTCGGCCCCACCAGTGCCAGCCCGGAATTCACAGCGAGGGCCTTGTCCACCTGGTTCAGCCTCAGCATAATCAGGGCCGCTGCAATCTCCACACTGCCGGAGAGAAACCGCAGCGCAGCCATCCAGCTTACATACTTGTCCAAACCTCTCAACTCCCTTATTCGTTCTATGGAACATAGACCTATGGAACCTCCTGTCAATGAAACAAGCTGTTATCCATGGATATGCGCAAGAAGACTACTTTAGACAAGAAGAAATCAAGGAGCTGCGCAGAGATTTCAGAGGGTGTGAAAGAAGTCATAGTACCAGCCTCTATAAAAAAATATCATCGGTATGATAAAATTATTTTTGCGCGAGTGAAAGAAGGATTTGTGGAAATAGAAGCGCGGATTGCGGGAGAAACTAAGCCTCCCAGAGGACAACCGGAGAGACAGCATCTAAAGACATCGGACAAAGAGGGGATCATAGTCATGCAGGTTCGTAATTTCGTAGTACCGCTTGTGTCAGGAACAGTAGCCAGACAGGTGAAGGAGGTTGCTATTATTATTTTTTCAGCTTTTCTGGTAGCGGCAGGGCTGCGCCTGTTCCTGATTCCGCATCAGCTGCTCAGCGGCGGCGTGGCGGGAACGGCCTCCATCATCGGATACTTAACGCATCCCAAGTATATTTCTCTGTATTATTTCGCCATTAATCTGCCTATCCTGATCTGGGGCTTCATCGCCGTAGGCAAAAAATATATCTGCTACAGCATGTTATCCGTCCTGTCCACCACCTGGTTCCTGACGATCATCCCGGTGGTGAAGCTGACCAAGGACCCGATTCTGGCGAGCATTTTCGGCGGGGTTATCATTGCCGGGGGTGTGGGCTTCTCGCTGCGGGCAGGCGGCTCCTCGGGCGGGTTCGATATTCTTGGCTCGATTATTACGCGTAAGCGGGATATTCCGATTGGCACGGTGCTGTTCGTCTTGGACGGGATTGTCATCTTAAGTCTGGGCTTCTTCAAAAGCTGGGATTCCGCGCTCTACGCCATGCTCTGTATCTTCGTCAAAAGCCGGGTCGTGGACATGATCCACATCCGCCATGTGAAGCTGACCTGCTTCATCGTCACGAAGGAGCGGGAGAAGATGCTGGCCCGGCTGACCAGTCTGCCCCACGGGGTTACTGTGGTCAATGCGGAGGGCGGGTACAGCCATGAAGGCAACACGATGCTGATGACCGTCACCACCCGCTACGAGTTGGCTGATCTGCGCAAGACCATCCTGGAGACCGATCCGAAGTCATTCGTGAACGTGCTGGAGACCGTTGAGATTATGGGCCGGTTCCGGCGGTTAAGCTGACCGTAGAGGCTGTTGCGCGGTGCCGCCAGACATGAAACAGGGACGTCCCTCAGCCTGATGCTGATGAGACGTCCCTGTTTTTTTGTTATTTTGGAGGGAAAATCTATAGTCTAACGGCGGTCCTGCGGTCCGCCAACGAAGGCTTGCTCTTGTGTATCCAGGTTGTATGCTGTGTGCAGCGCCTGAATAATCTGCTGGAGGTTGCCGGCTTCGATGACACAGGACACTTTGATCTCGGAGGTGCTGACCATCTTGATGCTTACGCCCTGATTCGAGATCACCTCGAACATCTGCGCCGCTACCCCCGGATGGCTGACCATGCCTGCGCCGACAATCGACACCTTGACCAGGTTATCTTCAGAGGTCACTTCACGGTACGGCAGCTCGCTGCGCATGCCTTCAATGACCTGTGTGGCCTTCTGCAGATCTCCCAGCCCGACCGTGAACGAGAAGTCTGCCTTCTCATTCTGCACGCCACTCTGGACGATAATATCGACGTCTACGCCCTCTTCCGCCAGCTTGCCGAAGACCTGGGCGAGTACCCCCGGTACATCGGGAACCCCCAGAATACTAATCCGCGCCACGTTCTTGTCATAGGCGATTCCGCTAACCACTACACCCTGCTCCATGCTTGCTTCCTCCTTCACAACAGTACCTTCATTATGGTTAAAGCTCGATCTTACGACCAGCTTCACTTGATATCGCTTCGCATATTCCACCGCACGCGGATGCAGCACCGCTGCCCCGAGGTTCGCCAGCTCCAGCATCTCGTCATACGAGATTTCCTTCAGCTTGCGGGCGGTCTTTACGATACGCGGATCGGTAGAGTAGATTCCGTCTACATCCGTGTAGATCTCGCAGACATCCGCCTTGATCGCCGCAGCCAGCGCAACGGCTGTTGTATCCGAGCCTCCGCGGCCCAGCGTGGTGATCTCGCCGTCCAGCGTCATTCCCTGGAATCCGGCGACAATGACAATCTGGTCGCGCTCCAGCGACTCCAGAACACGGCGCGGCACAATCTCACTGATCCGTGCGCGGCCATGGGTCTCATCGGTACGGAATCCGGCCTGCCAGCCGGTATAGGAGACGGCATTGCGGCCGATCCCGTGCAGAGCGATGGACAGCAGGGCTACAGAGATCTGTTCCCCCGTAGTCATCAGCATATCCATCTCGCGTGCCGGAGGCTGCCCGTTCAGCTCTTTCGCCTGATCGATCAGGTCATCTGTAGTATCGCCCATCGCCGACACCACGACAACGCAGCGGTGGCCTTCATCCTGCTTGGCCGCGATACGCCCCGCGACACGCTTCATGCGTTCAATGTCGCCAACGGAGCTGCCCCCGAATTTCATGACATAAAGTGACAAAGTTCCATTCACTCCCTATTTCGCTCTAAGTAGTAGCTCAAATTTTGATTAACGCTTTAACACAGTATAATACGAAAATCATCACATGCGTTAATGGTTTCACAAAATAAACCGCCCAATTTTAAAAAACCGGGCTTAACCCCGAACCCTCCGCGGCCTGCTTAGGCTCTATTCTGGTGCACTAATGCACCTTATTTGCTCCTCCAGCCCGCCGCAACAAAAAGACCCCCGCCGCAGCAAGCGGGGAGGCCATAAGCGAGCTACAGCACCTAAAGAACTGAAGGCTCCTAAATACGTAATACTAAGCGCGGGAAATATACTTTCCTTCGCGGGTATCGATCAGGAGCATGTCGCCTTCATTGATGAACAGCGGAACCTGTACGGTGTGGCCGGTCTCCAGGGTAGCGGATTTGGTTGCGCCTTGAGCGGTGTTGCCCTTCACGCCCGGCTCAGTTTCAGTAACCTTCAGCTCTACGCTGGTAGGCAGGTTGATCCCGAGAATTTCGCCCTGGTAGCTGACAATGTTCACGGTCATGTTCTCCTTAAGGAAGTTCAGCTCCCATTCGAGCTGCTTGGCCGACAATTCGAACTGGTCGTAAGTCTCGTTATCCATGAACACATGGTCCGAGCCGCTGGCGTAGAGGTACTGTACCCCGCGGTTCTCGATGATCGCACGGCCAATTGTTTCACCGGCGCGGAAGGTGCGCTCTACAGTGTTGCCGTTGCGCAGGTTCTTCAGCTTGGAGCGGACGAACGCCGCGCCTTTACCCGGTTTCACGTGCTGGAAATCGAGGACGGTGAAGATGTCCCCATCTACTTCTACGGTCAAGCCTGTCTTGAAATCATTAACTGAAATCACAATAATCCCTCCTGGAATCGATAAATGAACTTGGATAAAATAATCTTACAGCACCGTATAATCCTTCGATGAATGTGTCAGCAGCTGAATGCCGCTCTCGGTGATGACAATATCATCTTCAATCCGCACGCCGCCCAGGCCTGAGAGATAGATCCCCGGCTCTACGGTAACGACCATGCCGGGCTGCAGCACTTCGTCAGCCAGCTTGGACAGGCGCGGCCATTCATGAACCTCCATACCCAGCCCGTGGCCGGTACTGTGGCCGAAGTATTCCCCATAGCCGTAACGGGTAATGATATCGCGGGCCAGCGCATCACATTCGCGTCCGGTCATACCGGGCTTAATATGGGCCAGAGCATGAAGCTGCGCTTCCAGCACCACATCGTAGATTTCCTTCAGCTTGGGGTCCGGTGTTCCCAGCGCAATGGTGCGTGTGACATCGGAGCAGTAGCCGTCCAGCAGCGCGCCGAAATCGAACGTAACGAATTCGTTATTCCCGATCACTTTGCTGCTGGCTACCCCATGCGGCATAGCGGAGCGTTCGCCGGAAGCCACAATCGTATCGAACGAAGACGAGGTCGCCCCGTGCGTCCGCATGTAGAATTCCATCTCCAGATCGACATCACGTTCAGTCATGCCCGGCTTGATTACATTCAGGATATGACTGAACGTGGCGTCAGCCAGATCGGCTGCCCGCTGCATAATCACCAGCTCTTCCTCATCCTTGAACATACGCAGGTTCTCGACCGTCTTCGACAGCGGCACCAGAACTGCAGGCTGAAGCGCCTCCGCATAGGCGGTGTAAGCGCTGAAGCTGACATCATCCTGCTCGAAGCCGACCCGGACTTGTCCGCCCTGCGGCAGCAGCCCGCGCACGGTGTCGATGAATTTCGTGTCATGCTGCACTACCTTCAGGCCTTTAACCTGTTCCGAGGCCTGTGTCATATACCTGAAGTCAGTCAGCAGATAGCTGTCATCACCGGTAACCAGCACAACCCCGGAGGAGCCGGTGAATCCGCTCAGATAACGGCGGTTATAACCGCTGGTAATTAACATCGCATCCAGTCCCAGGTCCTGCAGAACCTTGCGCAGCCTGGAGACGCGCTTGTTGCCCATTTTCATTCTCCTCTCGAAATAGCCACATTGTATTTTAACATAGCGGCATACCACCTGAGAAGTTTTTTCGGAAGGCCTTAGGCCAGCTTTGTCTGCTGCTCCCGCTTCCGCTCATCTGTATACTCAATGGCTGCGGTATATCCGATGAATAACCCCCATAGAAGGAACAGACAGAATTCACTGATCACCGTGTCCCAGGGCAGCTTGAACGGCGGCTGCAGCAGGAACAGGCGGGAACCGGCCAGGAACAGGGCAGACCACCAGAGTACCCCGTAGATCATCCCCGGCCAGGGCCCGTTCAGCCTGCGGAGAATGAACACGTAGATCATGGAGACCAGCACGGAGAACGCTATGAAGAATAGATATCCGAGCAGATGCCCGGCTGGCGTCATCAGGAAATCATGCTTGAAGAAGGGCTCCGCCAGGAAGCCCGGAAGCACCTTCGTGAAATGCAGGACATACATGAGCCAGCGGGCACCACCCCAGATCAGGCCGGCGAAAAAGCCCAGCTCGACAGAAAAATAAAACGGATTCGTATGGACGGACGTTTGCTTGGTTCTAGATGGCATAGCGCTGCCTCACTTTCCATATGGGTTGATCCGGCTTCTCTCTCTGTAGCTAGTATGTACAACAAACGGCAATCCAACTAGTAATGTAGTTTAAAATTAGTTACAATGTATTATATAAATCATATCAAATTACGGGAAGGTGAATTGGTTGTCCCAGGAAACTCCCAGTTACGGCGGCCAAGCCGTCATTGAAGGCGTCATGTTCGGCGGCAAGCATATCAACGTAACAGCCGTAAGACGGAAGAATCAGGAGATTACATTTTTGGAGGTGCCGAAGAGCGATAAGCGCTGGGTCGTTAAGCTGCGCAGGATTCCGCTGCTTCGCGGCATTGTCAGTATTATAGATTCCAGCGCCAAAGGCTCGAAGCACCTGAATTACTCAGCGGAATCCTACGCTGAGGACGAGACGGAGCCAAAAGAACTGGCGAAGCAGCAGGCAGAGGGCAAGGATAAGAAGAAGGACGAGGGCTGGAGTCTTGGCATGATTTTCGGCGTCGCCGTCATGGGGATTCTCTCCTTCCTGTTCGGCAAGCTGATTTTCACCCTGGTGCCTGTGTTCGTCGAAGATTTTTTATTCAAGAACGTATTTGACAACTACATTCTGCACAACCTGGTGGAAGGCGGCATTAAGCTGATTCTCCTGCTGATCTATCTCTGGGGGATCTCACAGACCCCGGTGATCAAGCGCCTCTTCCAGTATCACGGTGCAGAGCATAAGGTCATCAGCGCATTTGAAGCCGGTGAAGAGCTGACCGTAGAGAATGTTCAGAAGTACAGCCGTCTGCATTACCGCTGCGGAAGCAGCTTCATGATGCTGACCATTATCCTCGGTGTCATTATCTACTCTGTCGTTCCCTGGGATAGCCTGATGGAACGGGTGCTGCAACGGATCGTCCTGCTGCCGGTGGTGATCGGAATTTCGTTCGAGGTTCTGAAGGGCACCAACGCCGTAAGAGATGTTCCCGGCCTTAAGTATCTCGGGTATCCGGGACTGTGGCTGCAGCTGTTGACCACCAAGGAGCCCAAGGACGATATGGTAGAGGTATCGATCGCTTCATTTAACCGGATGCGGGAGCTGGACGCCGCAATCGAAGCCAGAGGATATTCGGAGGCAAGTGTGTCAGGCGGCATATTGGATCCTGCGAAAGGATGAGTGGCCCATGATCAGACATGCTTTGATTTTTTGGATTACGACAGTGCTGGCTTTATGGGGGCTGGTGGTGGATGTGATGACACGGGGCCTGATGGCCTTCTCCTTCCTCATCTTCCCGCTGATTCTGGTGGCGCTGATCTATTACGCCTACAAGGTTGGTCCCGGAAGAATGGGCGGCGGTCCCGGACGGCCGCGCACCAGAGTGAAGCCTTCCGCCAAGACGATGGCCAAGGTTGCCGGTATCCGCAAGACCAGCTCCTCGCCCGGCAAGCGCAAGAGCTATCCCTTCCAGGTTATTGAAGGCAGCAAGGGCAAGAACGACGAGCAGCTGCCCAAATATCACTGAATGCTGCAAAAGGGGCTGTCCCAAAGTGACAGCCCCTTTTATTGTGAAATTATGTATGCGGAAAACAGCATACATTTGCCGATGCAGGCATGTAGCCCGAATGTATGCGAAAAACAGCATACATTTGCTGGCGCGCAGGCGTATGGCCTGAATGTATGCGAAAAACAGCATACATTTGCTGGCGCGCAGGCGTGAGGCCCAAATGTATACGGAAAACAGCATACATTTGCCGATGCGCAGGCATGTAGCCCGAATGTATGCGAAAAACAGCATACATTTGCTGACGCGCAGGTAATATCATCGATGGGAACAAAGTTCTATTGCGGAGCGTCCCCTTTCCCAAGTGCTAACGCTGAATCTACTCCAGCATAAAGAGCTATCCCAAGCAGCCGTTTCACGGCTTCTGGGATAGCTCCTTTTTGGTTAGCGGCCGGGAACAGGAGCCGCCGGAGGAGCAGGCTGCTTCCACAGCTTCGCCGGAAGGCCGGGCCGCCAATTCGTGAAGAAGTCTTCCCCGGCTGCCAGGCCGGCTTGATATAAAGCTTCGGTCTGCTCCTTGGAAATACGGAACTGGGTGGTTGAGATTCCCAGCGTCGGGATTTTTACGGTACGGACGAACTTATCGGTCTCGATATACCGTTCGTCATGGGCGGACAGCATGGTCTCGATGAGCGCCTCCAGCATACTGAACGGCCCGGTGATGTTATGCGGATGAGGCGCAGTCTTCCCGATGAGCTGGTAGCCCACGGTCGGCGTCCTGCGCTCAGGCGACTTGAAGCCCTCCGGCTGCTCATCGAACAGCCAAAGCGGGAAATTGCTCAGCACCCCGCCATCCACCATATAGACCCATTGACCGGCAAAAGGCTTTCCCCGCGCCGCCTCCCCCGCCACCCGCAGAATTACCGGATCGAAGAAATAAGGGATGCTGCAGCTCATGCGCACCGCCCTGGCCACTTCAAAGCTGTCCGGGTCTATCCCGTATAACGGCAGATCATCAGGCAGGACCACAATCCGCCCGCTGGAAATATCCGAAGCGATAACTCTCAGCTTACCCTTCGGCAGATCACGGAACGTAACCACCCCCTTCTCGCGCAGCAGGCCGCGTATCCAGGATTCCAGCGCCTCGCCCGAATACAGCCCCTTCTTGAGCAGCACCCGCAAGGCCGGGCCGATGTACGCTGTATTGAATAGCGCCCCGCGCTTCAGGAAAGCGGTGAACGGGGTCTGCCGGATGATCCGGCTCAGGGCCTCCCCGCTGTAGCCCGCTGCCAGCAGCGAGGCGATGATCGAGCCTGAGGAGGTGCCTGCTACCTTGCCGAAGGTCCGGCCCGCCCGCTGGGTGGCCTCTACCGCGCCCGCAAGCGCAATGCCTTTGACCCCTCCGCCTTCAAATACCGCGTTAATCTCCATACATAGCAAACCCCCGTTCCATAGCGTTATTGTTATCTATGTCTACGGGGGAGTATTCATGACATTCAGGAATTGAAATAAAAGCTCAGCAGGCTGGCCAATCCGTAAGGGTTGCGGACAACGATATCATTCGCCCGGAACAGGATGCTGCCGGCCACCTCATCGTATTTCTCATTGTATTTGAGCTGGTTGATAATCTGCTCACCGCTCTGCCATTCTGCCGTCTGCTTGGTGTCCCCGACTTTGTAGGAGGCCAGACCGATATACAGCTTAACGTTGGTTCCGGCGACCTCCTTCACCCACCAGTCCACCAGCTTATCGTACCGCGCGGCATTGAAGGATAAGCTCCAGTAGACCTGGGGAGCAACATAGTCGATCCAGCCCTTCTGAATCCATGTCCGTACATCGGCATACATGTCATCGTACGCAGAGACGCCAGCGGTCGTATCGGAGCCGGTGCTGTCCATCTTCTTGTTGCGCCATACCCCGAACGGACTCACGCCATAGGAGACCGACGGCTTGGCGGCATGAATCTCCTGGCCGAGCTTCTGGATGAACTGGTTTATATTATCCCGCCGCCAATCTCCTTTGGATACGATGCCTTGGGAGTTGTAGGACTTGAAGGCAGCATCATCGGCAAAAGTAACATTGGACGGATAAAAATAATCATCCAGGTGCACGCCGTCGATATCATACCCTCTGACCACTTCCATCACTGTGTCGATAATATGCTGCCGAGCTTCCGGGATGCCCGGATTAATGTAGAACTTGTTCTCCGCCTTAACCATCCATTCCGGGTGCAGCTTCGCAACGTGGTTCGCGGCAAGCCCGCTTGTTGAGGCATCGGTCGTAGCCCGGAACGGGTTGAACCAGGCGTGCAGCTGCATCCCGCGGCTGTGGGCGCTGCTGACCATATACGCCAGCGGATCATAGCCGGGCTCCTTCCCCTGTGTTCCGGTCAGTACCTTGGACCAGGGAACGAGCTGCGAAGCATAGAGCGCATCTGCCGAAGGCCTTACCTGCACGAACACACTATTGAATCCGGCGGCCTTCAGCTTGTCCAGCAGCGTGTCGAACTCCTTGCGCTGCTTGTCGGCATTGCCCGCTGAAGAGGTGGAGGGCCAGTCCAGATTATATACCGTGGATACCCAGGCTCCCTTCATGGCCTTGCTGTTCTTGGCTCCGGGAAGGGTCGGTATAGTCGGCGACGGCACCGTCGGGATAGGCACGGCAGGTGTAGGTGCCGGAGCCGGGGTAGGGACCGATGGTGCTTCAGGTGTAGACGGTCCTCCAATCTCGATGTTGGAATACAGGGAGATATGCTTCGCGGCCTGATCCCACACTACCTGCAGCCCAAGCTGCTCGCTTACGAACCGCAGCGGAACCATTACGCGGCCCTGCGTGATCTGCACTGAGGTGTCCAGGGAGACGGAAGCCCCGTTCACGATGGCGCTTGTACGTCCGCTGGTCAGCTTCAGGACATCATTTCCTTTGCTGATCGTAGCGGTCTTGCTAACCTGATCCCATTTCACACCGGCGCCCAGCCCCTGGCTGATCACTCCGGCCGGAACCATGGTTACATTCGTCCGTGTAATATAAGGCGGTACATCCGGGCGAAGGGCCTCCCCGTCCAACTCAATCGTAATCTGCACGGCAGCTGCCTTAACCTTCGGCGTCCACACCGGAAGACACAATATAACCACAAGTAATGCCATGATCCATTTACGGTAATTCATAATTCCTCCCAGATTGTAAAAAATATATTTATGTACAAAAACGGCCCTCTCATCCTCTGTTCAGGGAGAAGGCCGTTCTTTTGTAAACGGAAATCTTCCTTAAGCCGAAAAAGGAACATATCCGTTTTGACGTAAATAAACTGGAAAGGTTGCGCTAATCAAACAAAAAAAGCCACATTTACGAATCGTTGGCCATCTCATGGTGAATATCGTATAAGGTCTGCAGACGCGCTTCATCCCGGCGGAAATACTCCACCAGCGTTTCGATCCGGGTGATGGAATCCCAGCTCAAATGGTGCTCAATGCCTTCAACATCCTTATAAATATGCTCTTGCTGTACCCCGATTATCCCGAGGAATTCCTCGAGCAGCTGATGGCGGTCGACAAGACGTTTTCCCACTTTTTTGCCTTTGCTTGTTAGGACAAGCCCACGATATTTCTCATAGATGAGATATTCGTCCTTATCCAGTTTTTGGATCATCTTGGTCACAGATGAGGGATGGACCTCCAGCCCCTCGGCAATATCCGAGACCCGCGCATACCCCTTCTCGTCGATCAGCTTGTATATGCGCTCCAAATAATCCTCCATGCTGGGTGTTGGCATTCTGGCTTACCTCTTTTCTATAATGAACGTAACGTTGGGACCATGCCTTGCTCTAACCATGATACATGTTTCTGCCGCCCCTTGGCAAGTCCTGCCGGTCCGCCGCTCCCCTGCTTAGCGATGATTACCATGATTCCATCCGCCTGAGAATCGGCACAATAAGGGCATCCTCATCCTAAGGAGTGTGACAAGATGTCCTTACTAACGCCTGAACGCCCTCCTGCGGCCAGACCGCGCAAGCCGACCGGACTGTTCATCCCGGAGCTGGTTTACTTTGAACCGGATGCCCTTAACTATCCCAAAGGCGAGCGGATTATGGAATGGGTCAAGTCCCGCAACATCCCTTACCGCATGACCACCTCGCATAACCGGATCACGAATCTGCCCGGCGAGTCAGAGCTGGAGCAGTACAAAATCGCCAAAAGAACCCTCGTCGTCGGCCTGCGCAAAACGCTCACTTTTGACCAGTCCAAGCCGTCGGCAGATTATGCGATTCCGATTGCGACCGGCTGCATGGGCCACTGTCATTATTGTTACCTGCAGACCACGCTGGGAGCCAAGCCCTACATCCGCGTCTATGTCAATACAGGGGATATCATCGATGCCGCCAAAAAATATATCGTGGAGCGTTCCCCGGAAATTACCACCTTTGAAGCCGCCTGTACCTCTGATCCGCTGGGGCTGGAGCATATTACCGGCTCCCTGGCCGAGCTGATTGAATTCGTGGCCGAAGAACCGCTCGGGCGGCTGCGCTTCGTGACCAAGTACCAGCATGTCGAGCCTCTGCTTCATTTGAAGCATAATGGCCATACCCGCATCCGCTTCAGTGTGAATGCCGATTATGTTATCAAAAACTTTGAGCCGGCCACCGCCCGGTTCGAGGAACGGATTGAGGCTGCCGGACAGATCGCCCGGGCCGGTTACCCGCTGGGCTTCATCATTGCCCCGATTATCTGGCATGACGGCTGGGAGGAGGGCTATGCCGAGCTGCTGGCCAAGCTTAAGGATGCACTCCCGCCAGAAGTCGGCAAGGGCCTGACCTTCGAAATGATCCAGCACCGGTTCACCAAGACGGCCAAGGCTGTCATCGAGAAGCGTTATCCGAAGTCGAAGCTGGAGATGGACATGGAGAAGCGCAAGAAGAAATGGGGCAAATGGGGCCAGAACAAATATGTCTACCCGGATGAACAGCAAACCGCCCTGCGCGAATTCATCACAGAGCGGATTTTTGAGCATTTTCCCGAGGCGGCGATTGATTATTTCACTTAAGCGTCAGCCTAGAAAATCAGCCAGCTCGGCGTCATATCCTGCAGCCAAATCGTAATCCGGAACATCTGGTCCGTGAACAGCAGGATTCCCATAAATACCATCAATCCTCCGCCCAGCTTCATGAGCAGATTGGAGTATTTCAGAATCTTCCTTGCACCGGAGAGGAAAAAGGCCAGGCCGAAGAACGGCAGCGCAAAGCCGATGCTGTACGCTGTAATCATCGTGAACCATGTTCCCGGGTCGCTGGCGGACAGCGCAATAATCGCCGTCAGAATCGGGCCGATGCACGGCGACCAGCCTGCCGAGAACCCGATGCCGAAGATGAAGGAGCCGAGGTAGCCCGCCGGCTTCCATTTCAAGTTCAATTTACGTTCCCGGAGCAGGAACTGCGGCTGGAACAGGCCCAGCAGGAACAGGCCCATCACGATAATCAGAATAGCCGACAATTGGCGGATCAGGTCGCGCTGGCCGTTGAAGAATTCGCCGAACAGTCCGGCTCCGAAGCCTAAGGTGTAGAACACGGCCGAGAAGCCCAGGATGAACGCCAGCGTATGCGAGAGGGTCCGGAGACGGACCTCTTTGCTGTTGCTGCCGCTCTTCAGCTCCTGCACCGATAATCCGGTGATATAAGACAGATAGGAAGGATACAGCGGCAGACAACACGGCGAAATGAACGAAGCCACTCCGGCGGCAAAAGCGATTCCTGCATTCAGATTGGACACGGGGCGCTTCTCTCCTTCCATACTCGGGGATGATCCGGTTATGTAGTTGACTTGGGCTGGCCTTTAGCTTTAGTTTAGGTGGGCAGCCCTTTTTTGCCGATCAGCGTCAGCGTCAGCAGCGCAATCAGCAGCAGAACAATCGTTGCTCCCGGCGCCAGGTTCCATACCCCGGCAATGACAAGTCCGGCGATGACGGCAATCTCAGCGATGATTACTGACAGTATAACCGAAGATTTGAAGCTGCGCGACAGCAGCAGGCTGACCGCTACGGGAATGGTAAGCAGCGCCGAGACCAGCAGCGAACCGACAATCTTGATCGCTGTACTGATTACGAGCGCCGTCAGCACGGTGATCAGCATGTTCAGCAGCTTGACGGGAAGTCCGCTGACACTGGCAGCATCCTCCTCGAAGCTCAGCAGGAAGAACTCCTTGAAGAACAGGCTGACTACCACTACCACCGCTATCGTTACAATCCCCACTACAATAAGGTCCGTATTATTCAAGGTATAGATGCTGCCGAACAGATAGCTCATGACATCTGCATTATACCCTTTGCCCAGGGTGAAGAACAGGGAAGCCAGCGCCACCCCGCCCGACATGATGATGGCGATGGACAGCTCGGCATAGGTTTTGTACGCCTTGCGCAGCTTCTCGATCGCAAACGAGGCGGCCACGGCGAAGATCAGCCCCGCGCCCAGCGGATACAAGCCGGTCAGGAAGCCCAGCGCTACCCCGGCGATGGTCACATGCGCCAGCGTATCGCCGATCATCGACAAGCGCCGCAGCACGAGAAAAACGCCGATGAGCGGCGCCGTAATGCCAATCATCAGCCCGCCGGTCAGCGCCCGCTGAAAAAAGTCACTAAAGAGGATTTCCAAGGTGTTCTCTCCTACAATTTCAAAGTATAAAACCTTTTACTTCAAAAGCTTTATCAAGCCCTTTATCGATCCCTCCCAAACCCTCCCTTCCCCAAGGGAGGGCCCCAAAGGGCTGCACCCTCTGGACTCCCGCTAAGTGCAATTGGCGAGGGAGAGAGGGTGGCGCAGCTTAGAGAAGTTGGCGGAAGGATCGCTTTGCCTCCCTGCGGGATACGCTTTACAGAGGGAGGGATCTACTCACGTCACAAGATTAAGATCAAAAGACTAAGGGATCGTCCTATGTTATACAATGGACGATCAACTGATTTAGATCGTCCTATGTTGCACAATGGACGATCCGGACAACAGATTAGACCAACACCTTCCCCCTCGATTGCAGAACGTACAACAGAATCGTCAATTTTGAGCGTATAATCTGATTCTGCTGTATTTTGTACAATTGATATCGGCAGAAGGGCTGGAAAATAGCCGGTATCAAAAAATCTAATGTACAAACTGCAACAGAACTGGGAATGTGGCGGCAATACGAGCAATCTGATGTACAAAATGCAATTGGTAGGCAACTACGATCAGGACAACGAGTATTGCCAAGCAGCTGCGATCAGGACAACGAGTGCTGCAGGTTATCGACTTCGCAGTTCTGCGCTTCATGCGAGTGGCGGCAGTAGAAGTTGATTTTACCGTTCTTCTGGACCGGCTCGCTGCCGAGGTAGTTCTTCATCATATCGATATCATGCGACACCATCAGGAAGGTCATATGGTGATGGGCGTGCATATGCATGATCAGCTCGAAGAAGCCGGCCTGGGTCTCGGCGTCGATGCCGACGGTAGGCTCATCCAGAATCAGCAGATCAGGATGGTTGATCAGGGCACGGGCCAGGAACACACGCTGCTGCTGGCCGCCGGACAGCTGGCCGACTCTTTTCTCCGCGATGTCCTGAATCCGCATCACTTCCAGTGCGTCCTCACACTGCCGGTGCTGGGCTTTGGAGACCCGCCGGATCAGGTTCTTGTTGTTGTAGAGGCCCGACAGCACCACCTCGCGCACGGTAGCCGGGAACAGCGGATTGAACGCATTCTTCTGCGGCACGTAGCCGATCCGCTCCCAGTCCTTGAACTTCCTTACAGGCTGGCCGAATAGCCGGATCTCTCCGCTAGTGGCAGGCAGCAGACCGACAATCATCTTCAGCAGCGTCGTTTTGCCCGCACCGTTGGAGCCGAGGATTCCGAGGAAGTCGCGTTCTTTTACCGTGTAATTCAGATTGGAGATGACCTTCTGCTCGCCGTAAGAGAAGGACAAATCCTGTATTTCGATCATATGCTGATGGCAGTCCAGGGATACCGGTTGCATGTGAAGTACCGCCTTTCACTTATTACTTTCCTTATTATTGTAAGGCCTGAATGAGATTTTGCAAATTGCGCTCCATCAGCGTGAAGTAGTTATCCCCGTTCTTCTGCTGGTCCTCGGTCAGCCCCTCTACCGGATTCAGCACCATCGTGGACACGCCCGTTTCACTGGCCAGCGTCTTCGCCAGCTTATCGGACACAAGCTCCTCGAAGAAAATATAACGGATGCCCTCCTCCTTCACCAGCGCCGCCAACTTCACCAGATCCTGCCCCCGCGGCTCGGCATCCGGTGACAGCCCCATGATCGCGTGCTGCGACAGGCCGTAATCCCGCGCCAGATACGCGAAGGCCTGATGGGATACGACAATCTCCTTATTAGGCAGCTTGCCCAATTCCTCGGTGAACTTCTGATCCAGCGCGGTCAGACGGCCGGCCAGCTTCTGGTAACGCTCCTCGTAACCGGCAGTATGCTCAGGGTCAACGGATTGAAGACTGTCCTTGATGTTCTTGGCCATCACAAGCGCTGACTTCGGACTTACCCAGGTGTGCGGGTCGGTATGCAGGCTGTCGCCATGCCCGGCTTCCTCCCCTTCGCCTTCACCTTCATGCTCATGACCGTGATCATGCCCGTCCTCTTCATCGCTCTTAATGAGATCCACTCCGTGGCTGACCTCTACGGCCTGTGCCTTGCTGTCACTGTCCAGGCTTTTGAGGAAGTTCGGCACCCAACCTTCAAGTCCTGCGCCGTTGTAGAGAAACAGCTGTGCTTTGGACGTATTTATAATGTCCTGGCTGCGCGGCGTCCAGTCATGCGGCTCAACACCAACGGGGAGCAGGTTGATGACATTGGCATCCTCCCCCCCGATCTCACTGGCGAATTCATATATAGGATAAAATGTCGTAACAACATTCACTTTACCTTCCACGATATTCCCGCTGCTCTTCGGACCACATGCGGCCAGCACCAGAACCAGCAGCAACGCAACGGCAGGCAGCAGCCGTCTAACCATCCTTCTAGATAACATCTCTCTATCGACCCCTTAAATCGTAAAATTTACTATGAGAATTATAATAGTAATCGTTACGATAAGTCAACCGCAGATCTGTAAACCGCGCTGCCGCATAGCGCAAGCATCCCCGCAGCTTTTGGGCTCGCGGGGATACTCTGAGTTCGTTATGTGGGGGAAGCTTACTTCACAATCGCTCCGTTCGGCATGCTGTCCGGCACCGTAGCAATCGTCAGCTGCTCGCCCTTGGAGGCCGCCAGGATCATGCCCTGGGACAGCTCACCGCGCAGCTTCACCGGCTTCAGGTTCACAATGCAGATCACCTTGCGTCCCACCAGCTCCTCCGGTGTGTAGAACTTGGCAATGCCAGAGACGACCTGGCGCTGCTCATAGCCAAGATCCAGCTGCAGCTTCAGCAGCTTATCCGCCTTCTTCACCGGCTCGCAGGCGATCACCTGGGCTACGCGCAGCTCCGCCTTGGCGAAATCGTCAATGCCGATTTCTGCCTTATGCTCCTCTTCCTCCGGGTCGGCAGCCGCCGCCGGAGCAGGTGCCGCTGCCGGCGCTGCCTCAGCAGCAGCCGGCTTCCCGGCTCCCATCGCTTCGGCGATGTACGCCACCTCCTGCGCTACGTCCAGGCGCGGGAAGATCGGGTCGCCCTTCACCAGCTTAGTGCCCGCTGGAATCAGGCCGAACGTTCTGCCGCTCTCCCAGGTGGTCAGCTCGCCCGGCTCAATGCCCAGCTGCGCCCAGATCTTCGCCGGAGCGCCGGTCAGGAACGGCTGAAGCAGGATGGACGCGGTACGCAGCCCCTCCACCAGATGCCGCATGACCGAGGCCAGCTCGCCGCTGCGGCTCTCATCCTTGGCGAGTACCCACGGCTGGGTCTCGTCAATGTATTTGTTCGTCCGGCTGATCAGCGCGCCGATTGCAGTCAGGGCCACGGAGAATTCCATCTTCTCCATCGCCTCTTCCACCTTGGCGTAGGTGCTCTGCACTGCCGCTTCAAGCTCGCCGTCAAATGCGGTGACCTGCCCTGCATACGCGGGAAGCTCGCCGCCGAAATACTTCTCGACCATCGCGCCGGTCCGGTTCAGCAGATTGCCGAGGTCATTGGCCAGGTCATAGTTGATCCGGTCCACGAAGCTCTCCGGCGTGAAGGTTCCATCCGAGCCGAAAGGAACCTCGCGCAGCAGATAATAACGCAGGGCATCCAGGCCGTAGCGGTCAATCAGGGTCACCGGATCGACGACATTGCCTTTGGATTTGGACATTTTGCCGTCCTTCATCAGCAGCCAGCCGTGGGCAAAGACCTTCTTCGGCAGCGGCTCACCCAGCGCCATCAGAATGATCGGCCAGTAGATTGTGTGGAAGCGGACAATCTCCTTGCCCACGATATGTACATCAGCCGGCCAGAACTTGTCATACAGGCTGCGGTCCTCCGAGCCATAGCCGAGCGCCGTAATGTAGTTGGTGAGCGCATCAATCCATACATACACGACATGCTTGTCATCGCCTTTTACCTTCACGCCCCAGTCAAAAGTCGTACGGGACACCGCCAGATCCTCCAGACCCGGCTTGATGAAGTTGTTGATCATCTCGTTCTTGCGCGATTCCGGCAGGATGAACTCCGGGTTCTCCTCATAGAACTTCAGCAGACGGTCAGCATACTTGCTCATGCGGAAGAAATAGCTCTCCTCCTTGACCAGCTCGACCGGATGGCCGCTGTCAGGACTTTTCCCGCCGATGATCTTGCCGTCAGCGTCACGTTCGATATCCACCAGCTGAGTCTCCGTGTAGAAGGTCTCATCCGAGATACAGTACCAGCCTTCGTACTCCCCTTTGTAGATATCCCCCTGCTGCAGCAGCCGGTCAAAAATATCCGCAACCACCTTCTTATGCCGCTCCTCCGTTGTACGGATGAAATCATCATTAGAGATGTCCAGCTTCTTCCACAGCTCCTTGATGCCGACCACAATTCCGTCTACGAACTCCTGCGGGGTCTTGCCGGCCTTGGCGGCCTTCTCTTCAATCTTCTGCCCATGCTCGTCCGTCCCCGTCAGATAACGCACCTCATAGCCGCGCAGCCGCTTGTAGCGGGCCATCGCATCACCGGCAACGGTTGAATACGCATGGCCGATATGCAGCTTGTCACTCGGATAGTAGATCGGTGTTGTTAAATAAAAGGTTTTGTGCTCGCTCATTACTTCATCATCCCTTCGTTATCCTAACTTTGACGCAAAAAACTCCCGCCCCGATTATGGGGCGAGAGTAACCTCACGCGATACCACCCAACATTCCCCGGCTCCTCACAGAGCACAGGCTTCGTCAGTTCCATGCGAACTGTCCATTAACGCTGGAATACGCCGTACTCTTACGCAGGCAGAGGCTTCCGGGCCTGGCGCTCGAATACAGTTCCTCCCGGACCATATTCAATCTGGCATCCCATACCGGCTCCCAGCAGCCCCGGCTCTCTGTAATGGTTGTCCACATCTACTCATCCGTTCCTCGGAATATACTTATTATTCAAAATATACCCATCGGCACGCCCCGTGTCAAGTCGTCTGCACCGGCTTGTCCCCGGAAGAGTGCCCTTTGGCCGGCGGCACGGGATCAAGCCCACCCGGATGAAAGGGATGACAGCGGGCAATCCGCCTGGCCGCCAGCCAGGACCCCTTAAGCGGCCCGTGCACTTCAATCGCCTCCAGCGCATAGGCGGAGCAGGTCGGATAGAAGCGGCAGGTCGCCGGCTTCAGCGGCGAAATGAACTTGCGGTAGACCCGGATCGGCGCCTGTACCGTTCTTCGCAGGTCAGCCATATCAGTGGCCCTCTTTGGCGTGGGAGAGTGCGGCAGCTTCTTCTTCTCTGCCTTGCTCACACTCCTTACAATAACCGAACACCTCGAATTTATGCTTGACGACCCGGAATTGATCCGGGGTATCCGTTAGATTCATCGGACAGAATTGGATGGGGTACGTCTTCATGCACTGCAGACAGATCATATGATGGTGGTGATGGTCCTCGCTGCAGCTGGCCTTGAACTTGACGCCTTCTTCAAAAACAATCTGCTCCAGTACGCCCAGCTCTTCCATTACCCGCAGATTGCGGTAGACCGTATCGAAGCTGAGTCCGCTGTACTTGCGGCCCATATGCTCATATACATCCTTCGCCGACAAATATCCCGTATTCTCGCCGAATAAGCGGGCAAGTGTCTTGCGCTGATCGGTGATTCGCAGCCCCTGCCCCGACATTGCTTCTAATATTTGATCTGTCGATAGCATTCGCTCATCTCCTAATAGTATAGGTCGTTTGTATTGCCCTCTCTTTATAATGCCCCAAAAGCAAGGTCCCCGTCAATAAAGCCTGTTGCTCAGTGGCCAGCGGGAATTACAGGCACAGCAAAGCGGCAGCCGTTCCCTGAGGAAGGCTGCCGCATTTGGGATATATTCAGTTTACTTCTTGGCCGGTAGCGGCGTGAAGACGAAGTTTACTGGCAGATTACTGCCGGAAGCGACGGTGAAGACCATCTCCACCCGGCCTTCATATTCTCCAGTCCGGTAAACGACTGCGTTCATGTCGGACTTGTTTAACTGCCCCTTGTTCGGCAGATTTACAATTGTACCGTTCACCAGCACTGATCCCAGATAACCGCCGCCGCGCGGATTGAAGGTGATCAGCGTGTTCGCTGCTACACGGTCCAGAACGATTTTGTACAATACACCGAAGTTCCCGGAGTTTGAGGCGGTTGTCCCGGTCATCGGATCAATGCCGTCCAGATTCAAGTCATTCTTGTTGTCGCCAAGGATCAGCTTGGATTGTGTAGCACCCACCAGATCCGTTACATTCATGATTCGGGTTGAATCCGGATAGGTTCCCCGGTTGTGAACGCCATCACGGTCAAGAACAGGCAGATATGGCAGCTCAGCGACCGGGTCTTTGCTCTCCTCCACCATGACTACGTTATACTGGACCGGCAGATCACTGAACAGATCCGCGCTCAGCGACATTACGTCTTTCGGCTTCATGGCAATTTTGTTAAGGTCTGTCATAATCGGCAGGCTTTGCCCCGGCTGCAGGGTAATCTGCGATTGGGCGAGACCGGTAATCATAGAATTATAGTACTTCTCAACCGACACCTTACCAGTATATTCAGGCGATGTAACCGGACCGGCAATCCCCAGATACTGGGTCGTAATGGTTGTCGGATACAGGTTATTGTTCGTTGCGATCACATAGAGCTTCTGTCTGGTGGCCATATTGTTCATATGATGCACCAGGAATCGGGTATTGCCTACAGAATTCTCGCGGTACAGAACGCCTTCCGTATTTACAGTCTCAGGACTGTTACTGCGGATGAGCGTGTAGCCCTCGGAAGAGAGATTGTACGGCAGATTCGGAAGCCCCGGAATCAATCCGCCATCCATGCTGATGATATCGCCCGGAGGGGTGAACAGCTTCGTCACTTCATCCTGTGTATACAATTGCTCACTGGTAATATTAATGATCTTCTCGGCAGTACTGGTGAGACCATGCTTATCTGTTACTGTCAGCTGGATGGGTACAGGCCCCGGAGTGAAGTAGGCCAGCGCCCGGTTATTCCAGGTGACGGTCAGCTCTTCATTCTCAGGGTCATAACTGGTATCTGTCAGGATAACCGGCTCACCCATTTTGTACTCGTCCTTATCGGTCGTGAACTGGGCTACAGGCGGCTGGTTGGGCTGCAGAACCTGGATCGTCACCGGATAAGGATCACTCCACATATTGTTGGCATCGCGTACAGAATAGGTGACTGTATAGAAGCCCGGCTGATCATACATGTCCTGCTTGTTGTCGCTCCACCGTTCTTCCACAATCGGCGTGCCGTTCGGCGAAGAACTGGAGGTCACATAATTAACGATCGTCTCCCCGGCATAGATTTCCTTCGGCGACACGGTGAAGGAAGCGGTCGGCTTCGTATTCAGCGACAGGATTACCCGCTTCTGCACATTGTCAACCGTGTAAGGAATGTTAAGCGCATAGGTTATGGAAGTCAACGGGACCATGAAGGTGCCTTTGAATTGGTAAGCCGGGCCTTTCATGGTGAACTTGGTGCCGTTGACCGTATAAATCTTGCTGTCGGTCTTGAAGCGCATGATGCTGGTGCCTTTGGTTACAATAACCTCTTTGGTTTTGTAATCATACGTGAAGGCTACTCCAACCATCTCCACCATCGCACGGATGGACACGTAGGAGACTCCGTTCTTGACGGCCATCGGCTGATTGGCCGTATACGGTACACCGTTGCGGAACATCTTGTTGCTGTTCATCATCAGAATCAGCTTGCCTGCCCCATCTTCTGGAGCAGCTATTCCTGGAGTTGGTGTAGGCTGCGTGAATGGAGTCATCGCCGGGTCTTCGGTTGGTACAGTACCGTCAATAGTACCGTCTGCAGGTGCTGTAGAATCGCCGGGAACGGCAGTTGCTGCCGGAATTGGTGTTTCTGCAGGTACCGTAATCCCCTCTACCGGTGTTGCTTCAGGAACAGGTGTCGGCGTTGGTGTTGGCGTTGCGGTCACTGAACCTGCAGGCGTCTCCGTAACCAGTGGAGGCAACGGGTCTGTGGATTCAGGCTGAAGCTGGGTTGCTGCGGTATTCACCGCTGAAGCAACACTCCCTGTTGTTGTTGTCTGCGTGCTGACTGGTGCTGCGAATGCCGGAACCGCTGCTACGGATTGCGTCACAGCCAATACGGCCACCAAGAACGTTCTTTTCAAATTCATTGTACGACTCCTTCTGCTCCCATTTGTAGTATATAAGGCAGTCTCTTCATTACCTTCTCTCCACCTTATATTCCCCTCAAAAACGTGAACCGCCCTCTTGATGAAGGCAGAATGTTTTGCCACGTTCATTTTACAAAACATAGTATTAGACGCAACGAACCCCGAAAAGTTTCATTTTGTGTAAAAGAAAATCGGTAAATATCTCCACCTCACATCCCCGGGGAGAATCGGGCGGACAGATCCGGTCCGGCAGGCAAAAAAAAACGACCGCCCCGCCAGGGACAATCGTTGTTCTCAGCTTAACATTCAACGGGCTTCCGCTTTGTGCTTGCTGCGGTATTCCTTCGGGGTCATTCCCGTCTGCTTCTGGAAGACCTTGGTGAAGTAACGCCGCTCCTGATACCCTACGCCGGAGCTGATCGCGGTGATGCTCTTATCGCTGCTCGCCAGCATGAACTTGGCCGCCTCAATCCGCTGCTGGGTGACATACTCCACGAAGGTCATGGCGAAGCGGTTCTTGAACAGCAGGCAGAAATAGCTGCTGCTGATCCCGATTCTATTCGCCACCTCGTCGATGCCCAGATCCGAGTGAAGCCGCTCCGTGATGTATTGAGCGGCCTGGTGCATAAGCTGCTCCGGTGTTTTTTTGGCGGAATCCTCAGCCGGAGGCATCTCCTGGAACAAAGGAATGCTGTTATACAGCTTATCCTTGTATTGCCTGCTGCGGATACGGGCACCGATCTCCCGCACCTTGTCGCCAAGCTCCCCGTAATGAATCGGCTTGCAAATATACTCCTTCACACCCAACCGGATCGCTTCCCGGGCGTAATCGAACTCCTGGTAGCCGCTGAGCAGCAGCACCTCGCTCGTAAGCCCCATCTCCCGCAGCTTGCCGATGAAGGTCAGGCCGTCCATCACCGGCATCCGGATATCGCAGAGCACCAGGTCCGGCGGCTGCTTCTCCGCTATGCCCAGTGCTTCCATCCCGCTGCGGGCCATCCCGGCCACCTCCATGCCCATGTCCTGCCAGGGAAGAACCCGGTTAAGATTATTCAGAATCGGCGCCTCATCGTCAACTAATAATACCTTTAGCATAATGATCTTCCCCCTGCCCGTATTTAGGGATGATGCACTGGATGACCGTTCCCTCACCCGGACTTGCACAGATAAAGATGCCGTACCGGTCGCCGTACTCAATCCGGATGCGGTCTGCGACACTGCGTACGCCCAGTCCCCGCCGCTCCAGATGAATGCCCTGCCCCGGCTCTTGAGGCGGCTTCTGTCCGGCCGGATCGTTCACCATATACTGGAACATGGAGAGCTGGGCCGGGGTCATGCCGATTCCGTTATCCTCAATCCGCAGAATCAGATTGCCTTTGTTCTCCCAGACCCGCACCCGGACCAGACCCTTATAGCTGATTCCCTCGAAGCCGTGCTGAATGCTGTTCTCCACCAGAGGCTGGAGCGTGAGCTTCAGAATCCCGCAGCCCAGCAGCTCATTTGGAACCTCCAGCTCATAATCGAACAGATCCTCGAACCGGAACTTCTGGATGTCCAGATAATTGCGCAGATGCTTAATCTCTTCCTCCAGCGTAATCTCATCCCTGTCCTGAATGCTGATCCGCAGAATGCTCGCCAGCCGGTAGACCATCTCACTGACCTTGCGCCCTTCATTCTGCACGGCCAGCACATTTATCGATTCCAGAGTGTTGAACAGGAAATGCGGCTTGATCTGGGCTTGAAGCACCCGCATTTCGGCCTGATTCTTACGCCGCTGCTCGATATGGACCCGGCTAAACAGCGTGTTGATTTTGTCCATCAGATCATTGAAGCCCCGGGCCAGCAGCGTCATCTCATCATTGCCCTTCTCCTCAACGCGGGTGCTGAGGTCCCCGTCCTCCACCCGGCGCATGAAGCGGACGATCACGGCGATACCGCCGGTAATCCGGTTCATGAAGAACAGGTTGAAGATGACAGCGCCCAGCAGACACAGGAACATCACTACCACAAACCAGCGGGCGAACACCGTCACTTCATGAGACAACGTGCCCCAAGAGGTCACGGAGACCAGGCTCCAGGGATAATCCTTAAGGTGATAGACCGACAGGATGCTTTTCTCGCCGTCGAACTGGGTTCTGAAGCTCTGGAAGCCGGGCTTGAAGACAATCTCCTTCGTCGTGAAGCTGCGGAAATCCTGTCCGTCCAGCTTGCGGTCGGGGTCCAGCAGAATCATCCCGTCATCATTGACCAGCATGAAGGACACCTTCTGGTTGCTGTCCCCAATTTTCAGATTGCGGAAGATGGATTCGAACTCCCAATTCTTGATCTGCACGACCAGAATCCCGATGTTCTGAAAGAAGCTAAGCTCCTTAATCAGCCGGATTTGCGTGAACACCGCTTCGGTGCCGGTCAGCTCAGGATATTCATGCGGAGCCAGCCATTTCGGCACCCCGTTCAGCTTCATTACCTCTTCGTACAGCTCACTACCCTTGAACTTGTCGTAGGGCAGCGTGCGGAAATTCTCTTTGGTGAAGACCGATACAATCTCTGAGCTGCCTTTGCCGTTGAAATTGTACAGAAAAGCGTAGCTGATCGACGGATGATTATAGAGCAGGCTCCGGAAATTGCGCTGGCTGGCATTCAGGCTGAGCTGCTCGGCATCGGTCAGGTCCTGCTTCGACGGATCATCTGCACTGAGCGCCATGTGGAACACCGAGGTGGCAATGCCGTTGTCGGTCACATTGTTCATATCCTTGAACACATTAGAGATGCTGTAGCTGATTGCCTTAAGCGAATATTCGGACTGCTCGCTGTATTTCTTCTCAATCGAATTATAAGTCACGAAGAACATAATCATGCCAAGAATGAATAAAGGGATGATAATGAGGCCTAAGAATGCCGTAAATAATCTATAGCGCAGATTCATCCGCCCATGCTCCTGACATGAATAAGGTTAACCTTTCACACTGCCTGCGGTAACACCTTCAATAATTTTCTCCTGAAGGACGGCATAGATCACAATGACCGGAACTACGCTGTAGACAATGCCCGCTGACATCTGCGCATAGTTCATCTGATACTGGTCGCGGAACTGGACCATCCCCACCGGGAGCGTGCGCAGCTCGTCATTCGAGAGGAAGTAGTTAGCCAGCAGGAACTCGTTCCAATTTCCCAGGAAATTAACAATGAATACTGTAACCATGGCAGGAACTGTCAAAGGTACAATAATCTTAGCAAAGATACCCGGAGCCTTCAAGCCATCCATGACCGCAGCTTCTTCAATTTCACCGGGCAGTGACCGCATAAAGGCCGCCAGAATAATAATCGTGAACGGAATCGCATTGGCGATATAAGGGATAATCAGCGCCCAGTGGGTGTTCAGGATGTGCAGCTTGCGGACAATGGTGTAGATCGGCAGCATCAGCGCGTTGTTGGGAATCAGCATCCCGACCAGAATCAGCGAGAACAGCAGCTTGTTCCAGCTGCCGTGCCGCATCCGGGTAACCGCAAAGGCAAACATCGACGCCAGCAGAATCGACACCACCGAGGCCAGGATAGAGATATATAAGCTGTTGAAAAAATAAGTGCTGATCTTCGCGTTCACCCAGGCTTCCACATAGTTAGAGAATTCCAGGCTCTTAGGAATCCCGAACGGATTCAGCGCAATCGCATTATTATCCTTCTTCACCGAGGAGAACAGGACGAAAAGAAACGGGAACAGAACAACGACCAGATAGCCCAGCAGGGCAATATGCGGCAGACTTTTCTTCAGGGCGCGCGGCATCAGTATTCAATCCTTTCCGTTCGACGGGCGAAGAGCAGCTGATAGAGCACTGTTACCACAAGTGTGAACAGGAAGATCAGCACAGCAATGGTATTGCCGTACCCATACTTGAAGTTGGTAATCGCATATTTGATCATATAGGTGGCCATCACCTCGGTTGAACCGGCCGGACCGCCCTTGGTCATGACAATGACAATATCCGCTGCCTTCATCGCTCCCGCAATGGACAGCATAATTACAACTGAGATGATCGGGACGATCAGCGGAAGGGTGATACGGGTGGCGCGCTGGAATCCTGTAGCCCCGTCAATGGCCGCAGCTTCATCCAATTCTCCGGGAATAGAGAGGATCGCGGCCAGCACCATTACAATATAGAAGCCGGTCCACTGCCAGGCGTTCGTAATCAGGATCGACAGCATCGCGAACCGTTCATCCGACAGCCAGTAAAGCGGCTCAATGCCGACAAGGCCCAATATCCGGTTGAATAGTCCGATGTTCGGCTCGTAGATGAAGCCCCACAGAATGCCGATTACAGCGGTCGACATAATGGAAGGCATGAACACAGCCGTCTTATACAGCCCCTTCAGCTTCTTCACATTGGCAATCAGCAGCGAGAACAGGACGATCAGCGGCACTTGAATACATACAGAGAACAGAATGAACCACCCGTTATTTTTGACAGAGATCCAGAAGCGCTCATCCCCCAGCGCCTTCTCGTAGTTGCTCAGCCCCGTATATTTCACCGTATCGGATACACCATTCCAATTCGTGAAGCTATAGTAGATTGAACTGAAGATGGGATAGATGAAGAACATAACGAACAGGATCAGGGCCGGAATAACGAAGAGAAAGAACACCAGGGGATTTTTTAAGGCCTTATTCATGACTACCTCCAGGTTGCTAAGACATCATTCTGCCCCACAATGCGGGGCTATAGCTTCGAGGCTTACTCAGGTACTTTGCGGGGACTCCGAAATCTATATCTCACAATTGGAAACGGCTTTGCCGTATCGTGTGTGCAACATTTTATCCTTCTATTTTTAAAAATGCACCCTGGAGCAAGCACCAGGGCACATCCGGTTAAGATCATTTATTCAACGGCTGCGTTGGCCTCTTCCTGAATCTTCTGCAGTGCATCGCCCATCTTCTCAGGAGTCGTCTGCCCGCCGATCAGGCTCTGAATCTGGATGTTGCTGATTTCAGTGGTGACATCCGCCTGTACCAGCGAGTCGAAGGCCGGGAAGGACGACTTGGAGCTGTTCAGCACGGCAACAATCTCGCTCATCAGATCATCCGTAATGTTCTTGTTCAGTACATCCTGGTCAATCTTCATCGCCGGCAGAACACCGTCTTCCACCAGTCCGCGTAGCTGCATATCCTCATTGAACATATTCTTAATGAAGGATTTGACTGCTGCCAGCTTGCGCTCATCTTCTCCTGCCGCAGCCGAGAAGCCATATCCGTTGTTGACATCACGCATCAGCGATGTCTGATCGCCTACACCGCCCTCAACCGGCGGAATATTGAAGAATCCGACCTTGCCGATCAGACCTTCACCGGATTGTCCGGCCTTGAATACAGAGGATTTCCAGGTGCCGTCATACATCAGAATGGCTTCACCACTGGTGAACTGGGTCGTATATTCCGCATACTCGAACCCGAGCTCGCCTTTCTTGAAGTAGCCTTTATCGACCCACTCCTTATATTTTGCGAAGCCCTTAACGACATTCGGATCGTTCCACTTGGCCTCGCCTGTGGCGAATTTCGCGGTAACATCCGGCCCGGCATAACGGGACCAGAGGTGATTGGCCAGCATCAGCGGTACCCAGCCTGCCTTGGAAGCACCAGCCATCGGCACCTTGCCGTCCGCCTTGATGTCTGCCAGCTGCTGTTCCAGCTCCGCGAAGGTCGTCGGTGCCTTCCAGCCCTTGCTCGTATAGTACTCTTTATTATAGAAGAAGCCTTCACCCGAGCCGCCAATCGGCAATCCGTAGATTTTACCCTCATAGGTGAACGGGTCCAGGTTGGCGAATTTATCCTTGATGCCTAATTCATCGAGAATCGGGGTCAGATCGAGCAGCTTGCCTTCCTTCGCATAGATTTTGGAGTCCGGGCTGCCGAACAGATCGAAGATCTCCGGCGGATTACCGGCGGCCATTTCCCCGCGCAGCTTCTCCTTGCGGTTCACATCGGAATCCACTCCATCCAGCTTGAAGGTAAGTCCGGGTACATCTGTCTGTACCTTGCCGACCACATCCTCCAGAATCGCCAGACGCTTCTGCTTATCTGCCCCGACCTGCGTGTGGCGGATGGTCATTTCAAAGGGTTCATCACTTACCGGCTTCTCTGTAGCCGCCGCATTCGTTGCAGCAGCTTCATTCGTCGCGGCCGTCTCACTTTCCTTGTTAGCTGCATTATTTTTGCTGTCTCCGCAGCCTGCCAGCAGCGCCGAGCTCACGAACATCAGGGACAACAGCAGTGTTAGGCTTTTTCTCATTACGGGTGACCCTCCCTATATAGTGGTTTCCCTTACAAGCTTTATTATAGGAAATCACAAATGTAATCGGAAGGTTAAGATTCATCTTCAATAGGGATAAAATCCTCTATTGTAAGCGGATTCTGTAAGATTAGATGACATAACAAAAAGCGAAACTTCTCTGAATGGAAGCTCCGCTTGGGTTCAATAATAGTGTATGAGTTTAGACCAGGGCTGTCTCCAGACGGCCTTCTTCAATCAGGCTGTAGGCACGCTTCACTTCTTCGTCCGAAGGTGTCTCTACTCCTTCCAATTCATAGGCCCGGCCAAGTTCTTTCCACTTGTATATGCCCATGACATGGTATGGGAGGATTTCAAACTTCTCGACGCCGTTCAAGGTTCCAATGAACCGTCCCAGGTTCCGCAGATCCTCTTCCTTATTATGAATGCCGGGAACATAGACGTGGCGGACCCACATTTTGCGGTTATGATCGGATAACCAGCGGGCCAGCTTCAACGTGCGGTCATTGGATTTGCCGGTCAGCTTGATATGCGCTTCGTCATCGATATGCTTCAGGTCCAACAGCACCAGATCGGTCACATCCAGCAGATCGCTGATCTTGGAGCCGTCATTGTAGCCGTTCGTATCCAGCGTGGTGTGCAGATTCCAGCGTTTCTTCACTTCAGTGAACAGCTGCTTGACGAAATGCGCCTGCAGTGTCGGTTCCCCGCCGGATACGGTAAGTCCGCCGCCGGAGGTTTTATAATAATTCAGGTAAGGTTCAATTTCCGCCAGCACATCCTCGACGGTCATCTCCTTGCCTTCATTGAGTTCCCATGTATCCGGGTTATGGCAATACTGACATTTCAGCAGGCAGCCCTGCATAAATAGCACGAAGCGGATACCAGGGCCATCCACCGTTCCAAAGGTCTCCAAAGAGTGGACATGTCCTTTAAGCATGAGGGGTCATCCTTTCAAAAAAACTTAAAATTTTAATCAATTTTGAACAAGAGTGTACCGCCCTCTTTCAAGGGCGGCAGCACTTGGATTGATCTCAATTCTTCAAGGGCTAGAACACAGCTTACATGGAGCTGTGGAAGGTACGGTTGATAACGTCCATCTGTTGTTCACGGGTCAGCTTGATGAAGTTAACCGCATAGCCCGATACACGGATGGTCAATTGCGGGTAGTTCTCAGGATGATCCATAGCATCAAGCAGCTGCTCACGGTTAAATACGTTAACGTTCAAGTGCTGAGCGTTATTGTGGAAGTATCCGTCCATCATGAATACCAGGTTAGACTTACGGGACTCTTCATCCTTACCCAGGGCCTTAGGCACAATGGAGAAGGTGTTGGAGATACCGTCTTGAGCATCGGAGTAAGGCAGTTTGGCAACAGAGTTCAGGGATGCCAGTGCGCCCTTCTTGTCGCGGCCGTGCATTGGGTTCGCACCAGGAGCGAACGGTTCACCCTTCTTACGTCCGTCAGGAGTAGTACCAGTCTTCTTACCATATACCACGTTGGAAGTGATGGTCAGTACAGATTGAGTCGGTACAGCATCACGGTAAGTTTTGTTCTTGCGAATCATGGTCATGAAGGTTTCAACCAGTCCAACTGCGATGCTGTCAACAGCGTCATCGTTGTTACCGTAGCAAGGGAACTCACCTTCAATTTCGAAGTCAACTGCAATACCTTCTTCGTTGCGGATCGGCTTAACCTTAGCGTATTTGATAGCGCTCAGGGAGTCGGCAGCAACGGACAGACCGGCGATACCGCAAGCCATTGTACGGAAAACGTCACGGTCATGCAGCGCCATTTCGATACGTTCGTAGGAATACTTGTCATGCATATAGTGAATGATGTTCAGCGTATTGACATAAGTCTTAGCCAGCCATTCCATCATTGGTTTGAAGCGTTTCATAACTTCATCGTAATCTAGGTATTCGGAAGTGATTGCAGGGAATTCAGGACCAACCTGAACGCCGGATTTCTCATCCTTACCGCCGTTAATTGCATACAGCAGAGCTTTGGCCAGGTTGGCACGGGCTCCGAAGAACTGCATTTGCTTACCGATGCGCATTGGGGATACGCAGCAGGCAATTGCATAATCTTCACCCCAATATGGACGCATTACATCATCGTTCTCATATTGGATCGCGCTGGTCTCAATGGATACCTTGGCACAGAATTTCTTGAAGTTCTCAGGCAGCTTCTCGGACCACAGTACAGTCAGGTTCGGCTCTGGTGCAGGTCCCAGGTTGTACAGAGTGTGCAGGAAGCGGAAGCTGTTCTTCGTTACACGGGAAGTTCCGTCTTCAGCCATACCCCCGATGGATTCAGTTACCCAAGTCGGGTCACCGGAGAACAGGTCGTTATAGTCAGGTGTACGCAGGAACTTCACGATGCGCAGCTTCATTACGAAGTGGTCAACGATTTCCTGTGCCTGTTCTTCAGTAAGAGTGCCTTCTTCCATATCGCGTTGTGCATAGATATCAAGGAAGGAGGATACGCGTCCAAGGGACATTGCCGCACCGTTCTGCTCTTTAACTGCTGCCAGATAACCGAAGTATACCCATTGTGTAGCTTCTTTGAAGTTCACAGCCGGCTTGGAGATGTCCATTCCGTGAGCAGCAGCCATCTGTTTCAGTTCGCCCAGAGCACGGATCTGCTCGGACAGCTCTTCACGCAGGCGGATCACGTCTTCTGTCATGGAGTCTACTTCAAGCTCAGTCTGTTGCTGTTTCTTGTCTTTGATCAGGAAATCGATACCGTACAGAGCAATGCGGCGGTAGTCGCCGATGATGCGTCCGCGGCCGTAAGCGTCAGGAAGGCCAGTGATTACGCCGGATTTGCGCACAGCTCTCATTTCTGGTGTATATGCATCAAATACGCCTTGGTTATGCGTTTTGCGGATGTTCGTGAACATATCAACGATATTCTGCGGAAGCTCGAAGCCGTATGCCTTAGTGGCATCGATCATCATCTTGATTCCGCCGAAAGGCTGAATGGAACGTCTGAACGGAGCGTCAGTCTGAACGCCGACGATCTGTTCCTTGTCCTTGTCAATGTAGCCTGGAGCGTGGGAAGTGATGGTGGAGACTGTGTCGAGGGATACATCCCACACGCCGCCTCTTTCTCTTTCTTCCTTGCTCAGCTGGGAGATAATCTTCCACAGTTCAGTTGTATTATTGGTAGGACCTACGAGGAAATCTTCATTTCCTTCATAAGGCTTGATGTTCTTAGCAATAAAGTTATTAACATCAACTTTCTTGGACCAAGAACCTTTCACAAAACTTCTCCAACCTGATTTCAGTTCCTGTACTTCTTTTTCAATCACCGACATGCTAAATCCCTCCATTTATATTTAAGTATATTTGTAGAGATCGCGGGCTTGAAGGTTGATCCCGTGTCTCGTGATCCCTTGGCTATTAGTTGTTATAAAATTCACAATCGCAGCTTTATAACGGGGATCGTTGTTTATATAAACATTTTAGTTTATTTTCTGAAAAAGGACTGTGACAAATATCACTCTTTCGGTGATATTTGTCACTTCCAGCCAGTCCCATATTAACCTTTAAACTTATTCTTTACCAGCCAACCGTTAATTAGTTGTCAAATCTTCCGTAGAATGCGTTGCGGTATACATCGGCAAGCTCAGATACCAGCGGCAATTTCGGATTGGCAGTTGTGCACTGGTCTTCAAATGCACGGTCTGCCAGGTAATCTACACGCGATTCAAAGTCCTTAGGATCGAAGCCCAGAGCCGAGAACGATTCTTCGATACCCAGTTTCTTATTCATATCACGGATGGCATTGATCAGGCTGGTTACGCCCTCTTCAGTTGTCCGTGCAGGCAATCCCAGGATGCGTGCAATTTCAGCATACCGTTCGTCAGCTACAAAGTGCGAGTATTTAGGGAACGAAGCGAACTTCGTAGGCTTCTTGGCATTGTAGCGGATAACATGCGGCATCAGGATTGCATTGGTGCGGCCGTGTGCGGTGTGGTACTGTCCGCCCCATTTGTGCGCCAAGCTGTGGTTAATGCCCAGGAAGGCATTGGCGAAGGCCATACCGGCAAGTGTCGATGCGTTGTGCATTTTCTCGCGGGCCAGCTTGTCGCCGGTCAGTGCCGATTTCTCCAGCCACTGGAAGACCAGCTGAATGGCTTTGATGGCCAGACCATCTGTATAATCACTGGCCATTACCGATACATAAGCTTCAATCGCATGGGTCAGTACGTCCATACCTGTATCAGCTACTGCAGTTTTTGGTAAGCTGTATACGAACTCAGGATCGATGATCGCTACGTCCGGAGTCAGCTCATAGTCAGCCAGCGGGTACTTAGTATTATTTGCAGTTGTCTTGTCTGTAATAACCGCGAACGAGGTAACTTCCGAACCTGTACCTGAAGTTGTAGGAATCGCTACGAATTTCGCTTTGTTGCCGAGCTTAGGGAATTTGTATACGCGTTTGCGGATATCCATGAACTTCTGCTTCAGACCGTTGAAGTCTGCATCCGGGTGTTCATAGAACAGCCACATTCCCTTGGCAGCATCCATCGGGGAACCGCCGCCGAGTGCAATGATGCAGTCCGGCTGGAATCTGTTCATCATGGCAGTACCTTTTTCAACTGTGGTAGTCGACGGGTCCGGTTCAACTTCCGAGAACACTTCGATCGCTACCGGAGTCTGGCGTTGACGCAGATAGTGCTCCACTCTTTCAACATAGCCCAGTTTAACCATCATCGGGTCAGTGATAATCGCTACGCGGGTAATGTCAGGCATTTTGGCCAGATACTGAGTGGCGCCCTTCTCGAAGTAGATCTTGTCAGGTACTTTAAACCATTGCATATTCACGGTACGACGGTTCACCCTTTTCACGTTAATCAGATTGATGGCTGTTACGTTTTGCGATACCGAGTTGCGTCCGTAAGATCCGCAGCCCAGTGTCAGTGAAGGGATATTTGTGTTGTAAATATCGCCGATTGCGCCGTGTGTGGATGGCGAGTTGACGAGAATACGTCCGGTCTGCAGACGGTTCGAGAACTTCATGATCACTTCTTCGTTGTTCGAGTGGATTGCCGAGCTGTGGCCCATGCCGCCGAATTCAACAACCTGAGCTGCGCGTTCGATACCCTGGTCAGCGTTCTTCACTTTGTAGCAGGCCAGAACCGGGCTCAGCTTCTCAGCGGACAGTGGATATTTCGTACCTACGCCTTCAAGCTCAGCCACCAGAATCTTCGTTCCGGCAGGAACCTGGATACCGCACATTTCAGCGATCTTCATTGCGGACTGGCCGACGATGGCCGGGTTAACCGCACATTTCTCAACGTTCATTGCACCGCTGGTCAGCTTGGCAGCTTCTTCTTTATTTACAAAGTAGCAGCCGTTCGCAATCATTTTCTTCTTCACTTGGTCGAAGATGGCTTCTTCAATAATAACTGCCTGTTCGGAAGCACAGATCATACCATGGTCGAAGGATTTCGACAGGATGATGTCGGTTACGGCCTGATCGATATCCGCACTCTTCTCAATGAAGGCAGGAACGTTACCAGGACCTACGCCGAGTGCCGGCTTGCCGCAGCTGTAAGCTGCCTTAACCATTGCCGAACCGCCGGTTGCCAGGATCAGTGCAACGTCAGGATTGTTCATCAGTGCGTTTGTTTTGTCCATTGTAGGAAGCTCGATCCATTGGATGAAGTTCTCAGGAGCACCGGCTTTTACACCTGCGTCATGCAGAATTTTGGCGGCGGCTGCACTACACTCTTGCGCTGAAGGGTGGAAACCGAATATAATAGGATTACGCGTCTTTGCGGAAATCAATGCCTTGAACATCGTGGTGGATGTTGGGTTGGTTACCGGTGTGATACCCATGATGATTCCGACCGGTTCGGCAATCTTCTGGAAGCTGTCGTATGCGTTATCCTCAATAACGCCTACTGTCTTGTCATACTTGATTCCGTGCCAGATATATTCAGTGGAGAAGATGTTCTTCGTAATTTTGTCTTCGTAGACGCCGCGTCCTGTTTCTTCAACAGCCAGCTTCGCCAGGTACATGTGTTTGTCGAGACCGGCAAGTGCCATTGCATGAACGACTGCGTCAGTCTGCTCTTGGTCCAGGCCCATGAACGCTTCTTGGGCTTTCTTTGCTTTATCCACCAAAGTCTGAATATATTCTTCAGCGGTGGTTTGTTTCACTTGGGCGGCGACTTCGTTTTTAACTGCCATCTCCCTCGTCCTCCTGTCAATTTTTAGGTTGTTTTTCTCTACACACTTATCTTAACACATCCCCTTCACCTTGTATAGTGAAATCTTTCACAAAGTATAAAGTTTTTTTTGATTCTTTTTCAAAGCGCTTTCATTCGATTATTTAGAGCCATATATTCCAATAATTATGCAATATTAAATTGAATTTTGTCTAATCTGCAAACGGAAATCGTGCGGTTGAGTACGAAAAAGCTTGATTTGTCTTAGAGTTGGAGGAATGGGGATAGGCTGGGCGCTGCGGACAGGGAGCGAATGTCTGAAGAGTCATGATCGGACCAGGGGTGTGCCTGTCATGATCGGGCCGGGAAGCCGTCCCCCTCCCACGCTGCTTCTGCCGAAAGTGTGCTGGTGCGGGAAACGGAGGGGCGGCGCTGTAGTAGCCAAATGGGTAAGTATGAGGGGCTTTAATGCCCCTCGGTTCAGTGGATGTGGGCGATCAAGCCAATTGTGGTGCATTTATACACCTGATTTCAGCGAACACAGCCGATCGAGCCAAATGTGGTGCATTTATACACCTGATTTCAACGAACGCAGCCGATCGAGACGAATGAGGTGCATTTATACACCTGATTCCACCAAGAGGCCAAAAGCAGCCTCCCCTCTCGTCTCAGGCGCACCAGTGCACCTGAGCCGCTTCACTATTACCGCTGCCCACCATCGCCGCCGCCATCCAGATTCCCCAGTATCCGGTTCCAGGCGCCGAAGGGAAAGTCGGGATTGCCCGCGCTGCGCAGCGAGTAAGCATCCTCCCCTTCGCACACCCATCCGTAAGGCGGCTGCTCGCGCCAGTGCCGGTCCAGCCTGTCCCACAGGTACGGTTCAGCGAGCAGCGGATGCGCGGGCCATGCGGCCAGCTCATCTGCGCTATAGAGCCCCGACAGCTGGCGCATCTCCATCCCCTGCCGGACGATCGCCTCCAGCTCTGCGGGCGAGTCATAACCTACGAAGCGCTGGAGCAGCAGAGCCGGAATCCACTCCGGCACGCCCGTCCGCGCAGCGGTCTGCTGTGACAGCCGCTGCCACTCGTCCAGCCGCAGGACGAACGGGTGGAAATGCGCCTCATCATCCCAAGCGATCTCGGTCAGTTCCCCTTCGCCGTCCTCCAGCAGCAGTGAGATGTAGCTGAAGTCGTCGCCGGTCTCCAGCACCAGGCTCACCTCGTCCGTTACCGGCAGGCTAATTGGCTCCTCCTCCAGCTCCGGGTAGGCAAAATCATCCTGCAGCCGCCAATCATAACGGGCCCAGAATGTTTTGTCATGCGCAAGCGTAAGATCCAGCATGAAGACGATACCTCCTAGTAAGTAAATAATATTCAGTAGTTACTCTCTTGATCATGCCAAAGGATCAGCGCTGAAGTCAAGAAGCGCCGCAATAGCCGCAACAAACGCAGGGCGGGGAGAGCGCATCGCTGCGTTCTCCCCGCCCTGTTGTTGTCCCTCTAATCCGGGACGCCCTCCTAATTTACTCTACTCCACCTTAATCGAATTGAAGAATTTCTCCTGTACGGTTGCAGCCGCTGCATCCAGCTGGGCCTTGGAATCTGTTCCTTCCTTGGCGAACAGCTCCTGGATTACGTTGGACATCGTAGCGTAGTAATCCTGAGTGTTGTACTGGGCTTCTGGCTTACCGTCCAGCAGTGCCATAATTTCCGGGCTGTACTGATAGACGATATCGTATTTGTCATAGATGGCTTTGGTCTTCTTGCCGAATTCGGAATCCGCAGCATAGTAATCCAGCAGTGGCGGGATGTAGTATTTGCCGTCCGTTTTGCGCTGGCTGATAATCGCATCGAGCGCCTCCAGCCCTTTATCCGAGAAGTAGTCGAAGGTAATATAGCGGAAGGCCATCTCCTGCTCATCCTTGCTGGCATTCGGGTTAATAACCAGATAGTCGCCGCCGAGCACTCCGGTATGCTTGCCGCCCTTCTCAGCCGCAGGCATCGGATAAGTCAGCACATCCTCCGGCTTGAAGCCTCCCTGATTGAGCGCCTGTTCAATAACGCCGTCAGAGCCGGCCATCACCATCGCGGTGCGGCCCTGCTGGAAGGCACCGACCGCATCGCCCCAGCCGAGCGCCCAGTCCTGGGGAACCGCTTTGGCTTCCCATCTAAGCTTCTTATAGAAGTCCAGCGCTTTGATCCCGGCATCAGAATTGAAGGTAGCTACTACCTTGCCGCCTTCGATCTTCTGAATCTCCCCGCCCGCCTCGAACAGGAAGTTGGTCCAGTTCCAGCCGGCTTCGTTCCCCTTGCCCATCGGGGCAATTCCGGAGATGCCCTTCTTAGGATCGGCCACACCCTTGGCTGTGTTCAGCATATCCTCCCAGGTCCAGTCCATCGGCGGAACGGCTACACCTTTGTCATCCAGCATCTTCTTGTTGATCATCGTTGTGGTGACATAGCCTTTCTGCGTTACCCCATACACCTTGCCGTCAATGATGAACTGATTCTGCAGCACAGGATTGATCTGGTCCTTGAACTCATAGTTGTTCCACAGATCGGTGATGTCGGCCACCCAGCCCTTCTCGACCAGGAATTTCGCTTCCGTAGCATAGGTGTTGAAGAAGGTCGGCGCTTCGTTCGCAGCCATCTTTACCCCGATCTCGCTCACATTATATTGCCAGTCGTCCTTGACAATCTCAACGTTCGGATAGACCTCCTGGAACCGCTTGATCTTGTCATCCTCCTGCGCTCTCACCTCGGTCAGGTCGGGCGTAGGATAGTGGATTTTGATCGTCACTTTTCTCTGGGTGATATCGTCAGCCGGTGCTGCAGACGGAGCAGTTGACTCTTCAGCCGCCTGACTAGCAGCAGGCGATGCCTCCCCTCCATTTGCCGCCGGCTTGTTCCCGTTATTATTGCCGCCGCAGGCGGACAATAACGTTCCCGTGACCAGGAGACAGGCGAATACGCTGGAAACTTTACGCATGGTAACTCCCCTTTTCATATCATAATGAGCTTACAAATTCATCTTAAAAGAGAAACCGTTTACAAACGAGGTGTATTTATATTCCCTTCATGTGCAGGTTTACGATCTCTGCCGGATCTTATCCTTACTGCCTAGCCCTTGACTGCCGACAGCGAAACCCCGCGCATAATGAACCGCTGGAACACCAGGAACACCAGAATCGGCGGCAGCGACACCAGGAACAGAATGGCGAATTTGATGTTCGTATTCAGCGCTTTTACATTAATAACATACTTATAAATAGCGGTAGCGAGCGTATACTTATCCTCACTGTGCATAACGAGCGACGGCCAGAACCAGTCATTCCAGGCGGTGGAGAAGATGAAGATCGCCAGTGTGGCAAAAATCGGCACCGACAGCGGAACCGCAATACTGAAGAAGCTTCTCGGCTCCGAGGCTCCGTCGATCCGCGCCGCTTCCAGAATCTCGGGATGAATCCCGTCGAAGAAGTTCTTAAGCAGCAGGAAGAAGAAGGTGTTCGCACCTGCCGGCAGCCAGAAGGCCGCATACTGATTGAGCAGGCCAAGCTCCTTCAGATTGACAAAGTTCGGAATCATGTAGCTCGTAGCCGGAATGAACAGCGTCATCAGGAAGAAGAAATAGAAGGCCCTGCGGTACGGCACGTTCATCCGGGAGATGCTGAAGGCGGCCAGCCCGAGCACAATCAGGGTAACAACCATATTGCCCAGGAAAATATACAGTGTATTCCGCAGGAACATCGCCAGATTGATATACCCGAGCGCGTCCTTCAGATTACTGAAATGCCATTCCTGCGGGAAGAAATGCGGCGGAAAGGAATTGACCTCCACGTTCGATTTCAATCCGTTAAACATCGTCATGAGAATAGGGTACAGCATGCTGAAGACCATCAGCAGAATGCCCAGCACCATTATTCCGTATGCCACCCTGTTGCCGGTCTTCTTCAGGTCATGCTCCGAGAGAATGCCTCTGTCTGCGCTCTTCATCTTAGTTGTCCTCCTTGTTAAGCTTGAACTGCAGAATGCCCAAACCGCCCAGAACAACGAACATCAGCATGCCCAGCGCAGTCGCCGTACCATAATCCAGTCTGGTAAAAGCATACTTCACAATAAGCAGAGCATACGTCAGCGTAGCATTGTTCGGTCCTCCGTCCAGCAAAGCCAGCTGGGACTGATAGCCCTGGGAGGTGGCAATGATCTGCAGGATCAGCATCAGCAGAATCAGATTGCGCAAGGACGGCAGAGTAATATGGCGGATACGCGCCCATACCCCTGCACCGTCGATCTCGGCGGCTTCGTACCAGTCACGGGGAATGCTGAGCACCGCAGCGAGATAGATCAGCATCCCCGAGCCGAACTGCTGCCACGTCTCCATGAGGACCAGCGAGATCATCGACCAGCGGGTATCCGTCAGAAAGGCGATCTGCTCCGCCCCGGCACTGCCAAGCAAGGCATTGATCGGCCCGACCGGATCATACAGCCAGCGCCACAGCCCGTACAGGACTACAGCAGGCATAACATAGGGCAGATAAGCGGCAACACGCACGAATCCGCCGAATCTCCGCAGCTCTGAGATCGCGATGGCAAAAGCAATCGGAACCCAGAAGCCGATCACCAGACAGAGCAGCATATAATACAGCGTGTTCTGGACCGCAATCAGCACATCGGGGTCGGTCAGCGCCCTGGCGTAATTGTCCAGACCTATAAAGGTGTTGCCTTTGACGAAATCGACCGTGTAGAAGCTGTACAGGAACCCTTTGAAAATAGGCACCCACATAAACATAACGAAGATGATCAGCGCGGGGACAAGGAACAGCAGGCCCCACATATTCTTTTTCCAGCGGTTCTGCCTGAGCGCCTTGCGCTCCGGCTCCGCCTGCAGATGGTCATGCAATACAGCAGACTGGTTCATTCGGACTCCCTCATTCCTCTTGTCTTTCAGCACTTGTCAGCAAGTGCCGCCTGACTTCATTGTAGGAAATGCGGAAGCGGCTTAACATGTCTATATCTATGGCAATCGTAAGCGTTCTTACTTCTTCAGTTCGCTGGGGCTGAGCCCAAAGTATTTCTTGAAAATCTTGCTGAAATGCTCCGGCGACTCATACCCCACCCGCTCGGCAATCTCGTACCGGCGCAGATCGGTATGCAGAATCATCTCCCGGCTCTCCTCCATCCGCAGCTTAATCACATATTCCCACAGGTTGTAGCCTGTATTCTTCTTGAACAGATAGCTCAGGTAGTTGGGGCTGACATGGTTCTTCCTGGCGACTTCATGAATGGTCAGCCCCTTCTGGGCATAATTCGCGTCAATGTATTCCTTGGCCTTCTGCACGATCAGATTATTGTGCGTATGCAGCTCCTCGGGCGAAGGATCGGCGGCGTAGTTGTTCCAGCTGAAGTCCCCGTAATAGAACACATAATGATCGGTATGCTCCTTGTTCCACAGAATCGCCTTCGAGGCCTGCCGGTTCAGTACATCCATGAAACTTAGCCCCTTCAGAATCTGGCTGATGCCGATAACGGCCCGGAGCTGCAAGTAACGGTGAATATTGTAATGGAGGCTGCGCCCCAGCACCTCAAGCCGGTTAAGCTGGCCGGTTGCCGGCTCGTCATAGCTCTGCTCATCCCACTGAATAATTACCGTAATCTCCTGCTCCGGCGAATAGAACGCTATAGAATTCCACTCCTGGTCGAGCAGCTCCTTGGCGATATTCAAGGCAGCGTAGCGGAGCAGGCCATAATCCCGGTCGGTATAGCTCTGTTCACGCCGGGCCTCCTCCAGCAGCAGTCTGATCCGGATCACCGCGAAATACGGCCCCTGCAGCCTAAGCTCATCCAGCTTGCGCAGCTTCATCTCCGCCCCCAACACCCCCGCCGTGTCCGTCAGCAGGCTGTTCAGCAGCTCGCTGTACTCGGGAAGCGGCTCCTGCAGCCGGAAGCGGTCTGCATTGCCGTCCATATAAGCGGACAGCTCCGGCGACGGCTTATCCATTTTGAGCACCACACTGCGCACCGAATCCAGGAACTGCTCGCTGTTCAGCGGCTTGATCAGATAATCTCTGGCCCCCAGCCGGACCGCCATCTGGGCATATTGAAAGGTCTCATGCGCCGAGATGACGATCGTCTGCACCCAGGGCTTCGCCATTTTGGCATGCTGCATCAGCTCGATTCCGCTCATCGCCCCCATCTGAATATCGGTGACCAGCAGGTCAATCTCCTCCATACGAATGCAGTCCAGCGCCTCTTGCCCGCTGCTGGCCGTGTAGATATGGTCAATATCCAGCCCGGAAGCAGCCAGCAGGCTGCTGAGTCCTTTGCAGATGAGCGGCTCATCATCAACCACCAGTATATTGAACACCGTCTTCCTCTCCTCTACTCTGTAGTTCCTCTACTGTCTCCACTTTGGGGAGGAGCACTTTGACTACAGTGCCCCCGCCGCCGCGCGGCCCGTAGCTGATTCCGTACTCCGCGCCGAAGTGCAGCTGCACGCGCTGATGGATGTTGCGGATACCGTAGCCGCCGGCCGGGTTCTTGCCGTCATCATGAAGGACCTGTGCAATAGCCTGATAATCGACCGGTTTATACCCGTTATCCTCAATGGTGATTACAATCCTGTCCTCCTCCAGAACGGAGCTAATGATGATTTCCCCGTCCTCGCCCATATTCTTGACCCCGTGGATAATGGCGTTCTCGATCAGGGGCTGCAGGGTGATCTTGGGGATCAGATTGCTCCGGGTCTCCGGTGCAATCGTCCAATTGACGGCGAACACATAATCATAGCGGTGCTGTTGCAGCTTGATGTAGGCACTGGCATGCTCCAGCTCCTCTTCGAGCGTGATCAGCTCCCGCCCCCGGCTTAAGCTGATTTTCATCAGCTTGGATAATTCCTTGATCATTTCCGCGGATTCCACGTTGCCTTCCAGCGAGCTTTTCCAATAGATGCTCTCCAGGGTGTTGTACAACAGATGCGGGTTGATCTGCTGATAGAGCAGCTGCAGCTGGGATTCCTTCTGCTTCAGCTCCATCTGGTATTTGTACATAATCAAGCTGTTGAGCCTGCGGGCCATATCATAGGTGGAGGCAATCAGCACACTGACCTCATCATTGCTCCCCCGTCTGGGAGTCTCGGGCACCCGGTTGCCGGGCTCATACTTGCGGACGAAGAACGCCAGCTTCTGCAAAGGCGTCATCAGTGAACGCCAGAAATACGTGATGATAATCAGCCCGAACAGCGCGTACGCCACCGTTATGTATTGAATCACACGTTTCATCTCGCTCTGCTGCTGAAGCAGGGACTTGACGGGGACCTTGTATACCAGCTTTTGCTCAAAGGCATGATTGTTGTTGATGACATAAATGAAATCACTCGTAATAATGTCCTCGGTCCCCTCCGGCTCTCCCTCCCCGGGTCCTTCCGGCAGCACGATAACCTCCCCGGTTGTATTCGTGGTCGAGGCCAGCACGCGGTTGTCCATATCCGTCAGATAGATCTCGCCGTCCGGCAGGGAGATCGACCGCAGCGATTCGCCGATCTTTGCTTCCATCTTCGTGACCACCAGCACACCAATCGTCTCTTCCCCCCGGTAAATATTATTGACCGCCCGGACATACGTCAGTGTCTTCAGATTCTCTGCCTGCGGGCTCAGCTTCTCCATGAACATCAGATAGCCGCGCCCCCGCTGCTGCACGACCTGGTCGAACCAGAACGGCCGCTCCTCCTTGGAGAAAAAATACACTCCCGCCTTCTTCACCTGCGGAAAATTGGGAGCGAAGAAGTAATAGTTCTGCGGATCATACACGTACAGCGAGTAGTAAATGCCGTCGCCCCGTTCCGCTCCCTGCGAATAGCTGCCAAGCAGCTTCTCAATCGTCTCGTAACGCTTCACGCGCTCCATCACCGTATCGTCCCCGCGCATGTTGAGCTGCTGCAGAACCGGATTCTGGATGATGGTGGTTGTGATTTTGTTGACTGTATCGAAGTCTCTGTTAATGATGGCAAAGTTCTGCTTGTTCAGCTCCACGTAGGCATTGGTCACATGGCGCTTGAGAATCTCCTCCGCCTTGTAGTTGCCGTAGCTGTTCAGAATCAGAATAGGCGTAATCATAATCAGGAACAGCAGAATCAGCTGCTGCTTGACACTGAGCCTGACAATGGGCTTCACAAGCATGGATAGCACCCTGGATTCACCTCCAGAAGGATAAATGATCGTGTGAAACATATAAGTTCTTATATTTTAACAAACCTATAAGCGCTTACACAGGTTTATTTCAATGGAAATGATGTTCATTTGTATCGACTTTCAGCTGAACAAAAAAGAACGTCCCGCCGCCGGCCGGCAGCCCTGGAACGTTCTTCTTCTGTACTGGGGATTGGCCGCCGCCATAGGCGCAGCCTGGTACGCTTCCGTCTTATACTTAAGCCCGGGTGTAACCGTTCAATTGCAGCCAGGAAGCACAGGCCTCCGTCCAGGTTCTGGTGTGCGGCTCATCGGAGGCTAAGCCAAGCCCGTGCACACCATGCGCATAGACATGCAGGTCGAACGGAACATGATGGCGGCTAAGCGCTGCGGCGAACAGCAGGCTATTCTCTACCGGGACGTAATCATCGTCCGAGGTATGCCAGAGGAACGTCGGCGGCGTGTCCGGGGTCACCTGGAATTCGCTGCTGAGCTTAAGCGACAGCTCCGCATCGGGCACGGCCCCCAGCAGATTGTCCTTCGAGCCCTGATGCGTGACACCCTCGGTCATCGAGATGACCGGATAGCAGAGAATCAGGCAGTCCGGGCGGCAGGACAGCCGCTCCAGCGGCTCAGGATGCTCAGGATTACCCAGATCATAAGATGTCCCGGCGGTAGATGCGAGATGTCCGCCGGCGGAGAAGCCTAAGATACCCAGCCGGTCCGGGTCAATGCCGAATTCGTCCGCGCGGAAGCGGATCGTACGCAGTGCCCGCTGTGCATCCCCCAGCGCACTCGGGTATTGATAAGGCGCTACACGGTAGCGCAGAACAAATGCGGAGATGCCCAGTGTATTCAGCCACTCGGCCACCGGTCCTCCTTCATGATCGGCACGCATAGCGTACCCGCCTCCCGGACAGACCAGCACGGCAGCATTCCCCTTGCCTTCCACTAAATACGGTGTAATCGCAGGCTGATCCTCTTCGCCGGCTCCCAGCGCTCCAGGCGCCCCTTCAGGCCATAGCAACAACGTTTCCATCATCATCCCTCAAGCTTTCCTTCTATAATAGAATAGATAATAGAGGCCAATAACTGAACTCTCTAGCGCCATTCTATCAAGCTCTTACAGTTCGTGCAATCCGGATATGACAAGGTCCGCCGCCTTCAGCAGCTCCGGCCGGCCGATCCCGACCACGTACATGCCGGCCGCCTTCCCGGCGGCTAACCCGGCTTCCGCATCCTCGAACACCACGCAGTCCTGCGGCTCCAGCCCCAGCTCCCGGCAGGCGGTCAGGAAGACCTCGGGGTCCGGCTTCGCCCGCGACACCTTGTTGCCGTCCACCACCGTATCGAACAGCTCCGCGATATTCAGCTTATCCAGTATGAATGCGGCATTCTTGCTGGCAGAGCCGAGGGCAACAGCTACGCCGCGCGCCCTAAGCGAGCTCAGATAAGCTCTGACACCCGGCAGCAGCTCCGATTCATCCAATTGGGAGATATATTCTACGTAGAGGCGGTTCTTCTTCTCCGCCATCGCCAGCTTCTCTGCTTCGCTGAAGCTCCGTCCGCCGATCTCCAGCAAAATATCCAGCGACCGCATCCGGCTGACGCCCTTCAGCCGCTCATTGTCCGCCTCCGTGAACGGGAAGCCCAGCTCTCCGGCGAGCGAGCGCCAGGCAAGGAAATGGTACTTCGCCGTGTCTACAATCACGCCATCCAGATCGAAGATAGCGCCCTTCATATGCTCCAGCATCATGGTCATGCTCCTCTCTGATTGGATGGGGGCGCTAACTCCAGGATAGCACCGGGCGGGCAAGGCACAGCCTCACCGCCGAATCCGGCGAAGCTTACCGCTTCGCTGTTGTCCGGCGCTGCCGTAACCGCGATCTCCTCGCGGCTGATCCGCAGCCGGAAGCTGTTCCCGCGCAGCACCACCGGCAGCTCAACAGCGCTCCAGCCCTGCGGCAGGGCAGGCTGGAGCCGGGCGGCCTCTCCGTCAAACTGCAGGCCGGCATAGCCAAGCACCGCTGCCATCCACGCGCCGCCGTTCGCCGCCGGATGCGTTCCGCCAATGTAGAGATCGCCGACATATTGCTTCGACTCCCCGGTGAGATCAATGGTGGCAGTGCGCATGAAATACGGATATCCCCAGTCCGGCAGGCCGATATCCGCTGCACCCATCGCGTAGATGCACGCGCTGAGGCTGGAGCCATGCTCGGTACGCGGCTCATAGAACTCCCAGTTGGCCCGCTTCACTTCCCTGCTGAAGCTGTCCCGGAACAGGTGCAGCATCAGCACCACATCGGCCTGCTTCAGAATTCCTGTGGTTGTAGCAAGCCCGTTACCTCCGCCCCAGTATTCATTCGGATGAATGACCCGTGTTTTCAGCTCAGCCAGGGACACATCCTCCAGCTGCAGATACCGGTCGAATTGTTCAATCACCAGCGTCTCCGGGTCCGGCTGCGGAACATAGAGCTGGGCCAGCATCGCGGTGAACTCATCCAGGAACGGCCCGTCCGCATACGCTTCAGCAAGACCGTTATACACGGCAGGGTATTTGTCCTGCAGCCTCTTGGCGGCCTGGAGCGCGATCTTCAATGTCTCCTGAACCATAGCGCTCGTAAATGCGTTATTGTTCACCCGCTCATGATATTCATCCGGTCCCGTCACATCCAGAATCTCATAACGCTTCTTCACAGGATTATAGTAAGCATAGGAATAGAAGAACCGCGCGCATTCCCAGATGACCTCCGCCCCGCCGTCTGCCAGGATGCTGTCATCTCCTGTGAAAAGAATGTATTGCCAGAGTCCATGGACGACATCTGCACTGATATGAACCTGCTTATCGCGGAAATAGGTGCGCATCGGCCGTCCGGTAAACACATCATTCACATTGAACAGGGTGCAAGCATCATCCCCTGAATCCTGGCTCTCCCACGCATAAAAAGCACCCAAATATCCGTACTCCGCCGCCTTCCGCCGCGCACCATCCAGCGTGTGGATGCGGTACATCATCAGATTGCGGGCAATGCGGGGATCGCTGTGCAGGAAAAAGGGCAGCATGAACATTTCCGTATCCCAAAAGACTGCTCCCTTATAGACCTGGCCGGACAGTCCGCGCGCCGGAATGGATACTCTCTCTGAAAGCGTAGGCGATATGATCAGCAGCTGATAAATACTGTAGCGCAGCGCAAGCTGCGCCTCTTCGTCCCCTTCAATGACACAATCGCTGCGCGACCATCGCTCCTCCCACTTCCGCCGGTGAGTCTCCAGCAGTCCGGCATAGCCTGTAGCGGCGGCCGCCCGGACGGCCCGCACCGCCCGCTCATCAGGACCGCCTTCCGCAGGATTGTCTTCCGTATCCAGACCTGTGTACACCGCTGCATATTTCCACCATGTATAGGTCTCACCCGCCTTGGCTTCTATAGTAATATGGCGCAGCGCGGTTCCCTTATCCAGCTCGATAACAGCGGCAACCCGCTTCGCCTGCTCTGCTGAGCCGAACACTGTAAGCTCCGCCACCGCCACCGGCAGCCCCAGCTCCCCGGTAACTGCTGTTGACAGCAGCGCCTCACCGGCAGAGCCGCTCTGCTGCTCCAGCAGATGCGGGCCGTTGATATCCCACACCCGGCCATCGATTCCCGTCGTCATCTCAATCCGGCAATCGGCGGTGCAGTGCAGGGTCCATTTGGCGGCCAGCAGATGGAGCTGATCCATGCTGGCGAACCGCTCTGCGGTCAGAGTCACCCTTTCGCCTTCCCCGATCTCAAACACCGTCTCCCGCCGGTGAATAGCGGAGCGGAGATCCAGGCTCTGTGTATGAGCCAGCGGCCTGGTCTCCAGCACACTTAGCTTGCAGCCGTTGGCACTGACTACCGTATACAGCCCGTTCGGGGCGTTCACCGGCTCGCGCCACTGGCTGCCCGACTTGTCATATACCCCGGCGAGTGTAACCGCCGCAAGCTGCTCCTTCCGGAACTCCTCCAGCACTCCCCGGAAGCCCATGTAGCCATTACCGGTCATATATTTGTTGCCGTTCGCTGTAATTCGCCCGGGCTCGAAGCTCTGTTCGCTAACCGTCCAGTCCATTACACAGCCATCCCTTCGGCCAGCGGAAGCTCTATCCCAGCTTCATCTACGGTCACCCGCTGATCATAGATCAGCACCTCTGCGCTTCCGCCATTCACCGCTCTGAAGCTGACCGTATCTGTATTCACCGTAATACCCAGCAGTACACCCCTGCATGTCACCTGGAAGCTGTAGGCGGTCCACTTCTGCGGCAGAACCGGGCGGAAGGACAGACAATCCCCGTCAGAGCGCATTCCGCCGAAGCCATAGACGATGTTCATCCACGCTGCGGCGATCGAGGTCGTATGCAGGCCTTCTCTGGTATTGCGGTTATAATTGTCCAGATCCAGGCGTGTAGCGAATTCGAAGAACCGGTAGGCTTCCTCCGGCTTGCCGATTTCACTGGCCAGAATCGAGTGAATAGACGGCGAGAGCGAGGACTCATGAATACATCTCGGCTCATAATATTCATAATTCGCCAGCTTGGCCTCGCGCGAGAACTGCCCGTTGTACAAGAACATGAACATCAGCACATCCGGCTGCTTGATCATATCGTAACGGTACAGGCGGTCATAGGACCAGTTGGCATAGAGCGGGAACTCGGACACCGGAATCGAATGAATATCCAGATGCGGCATGTCGAAGAAGCCGTCATGCTCCTCGTAGATGCCGCTGCCGGGATCGAACGGAATTTTCATATGCGCACGCTTGTGGTCCCAGTCGGCCAATTCCTCTTCCCGGAGCGCAGTTGCCGCTATAACAGCCGCATAATCCTCCGGTGCCTCCGCCTTCATGAGAGCTACCGTTTCCAGCGTAAACTCAAACAGCTTCTGAGCCATCAGATTGATGTAACAGTTATTGTTAACCATGAGCTGAAATTCATCCGGCCCCATCACGCCGAAATATCCGTATTCCCCGCTGCGCTGCCCCCACTGCCCGCGGGATGCGTAGAAACGGCTGATCTGAATCAGCATCTCTGCGCCTTTGCTGTAGAGGAATTCCAGGTCGCCGGTGTTCTTCACATAATGCCAGATACCGTAGGAGACCGCCGTCCCGACATGCAGCTGCAGGTTGGAATGCTGCCACAGGTCACAGCTCTCTGTCCCGTCAATCGTGGCAATCGGATAGAATGCGCCCTCGCAATCCACATCCTTCCCGCGCTGGAGCGCCTGGGGCAGCGTTTTATAGCGGAATTCCAGCAGACTGCGGGCAGCCTTCGGGTTATTGAACAGATAGAACGGCAGACAGTAGGACTCGGTATCCCAGAAGGCAAGCCCCCGGTAAGCTTCGCCGGTTAATCCTTTGGCACCGATGTTGTACCCGGGATGATCCCCGTGATACGTCTGATACAGCTGAAAAATGCAAAAACGGATGCCCTGCTGATTCTCCGGGTCGCCCTCAATCCGGATATCGCTGGTGGTCCAGATGCTGCTCCAGTAGGAGGCCTGGTCTGCGAACACCTCCTGCACCTCCAGGCGGTCAGCGGCCATGGCGAGCTCCATGCCTTCAGTCCAGAGACTGTCTGCTGTGTGTGCAGCCCCGCTGCCCGTCACATTGACCACAAGCTTCGTGAAGGACGCCGGCTCTCCTTGGGAGAGATTCAGCGAGAATTGCCGCCCGATATACCGGTCATCTTCCACAAGCTCCGTATGCAGCGCCTGCGGAGACTTCAGGACAAAGCCCGAGAATAGCTGATTTCCGGTTGTCAGCGTGCTGGCCATAATGGCTGTAACCGACCCTTCCCCGCCGCGCTGCTGCTCCTTCCACATACTCTGACCGTGTTCCTCATGGATCATGCCGAAGTCAAGGCCAGTACGAATATCTACCTTACCATTGAAATTAAGCGGAGTGAAGGTAATCTGCTGCAGCCCCAGATGGGACATCGTCATACTGACCAGCCGCGTGAAGCCGAGCTTTAGCTTTTTACCGTCCGCCAGTTGCCAGATGAACTCCCGTGTGTAGGTTCCAGTCCGGAAATCCAGTCTGCGCGTGTACCCCTCTATGCGGGAGTGCGCCAGATCCAGAGCTTCATCATCCACTGAAATCCGGGTATGCAGCCAGTCCACGCCGTTCACCATGTAGCGCAGCGACCGGATAATGCCCTTATAATGATTGCTGACCTCCATCTGCTCATTCAATCCGTTGAAATAGCTGCCCGGCAGGGAATCGCCGCTGTAGCCCTCGTCTGCGTACCCCCGCACCCCCATATACTCATTGCCCAGTGAAAAAATCGATTCCGAAGTCCGGTTGCGTTCCGGATCAAAGCCTTCCTCAATAATTGCCCAGGGATCGACCTTCAGATAGGGATCTGCTACTTTTGCCATAATTGGAACTCTCCTTCGCTAAGAGATGCTCGGTCCGCCCCGCCGCTCCCGGCGGAAGCACGGACGTCCATTCCAGCGTATCGCTAAGACTATCCGGGACCAAGGTCTGCGTGTAAGCGAGTTATGTGCATTTGTACGCAAAAAAAAGCTGCTTCTCTTCCGGTCTATCCAGAATAAGAGGCAGCTGTTATAATATCCTGTAATACAGGTGATTTCGTCCATGATAGAGCTAAAAACATGCGTTTTCTCACACAAATGAAGTGAAAATTATCACAATGTTAAAAATTCGACACTTTTAGGGGAAAATACTTACCCATAAAGAGGAATTTCAAGGTATAATTAATTTAAAATTTACTGAAAAACTGAGGGAATAAAGGGGATATCGATTATGATAAAGGAACATTATAATGTTATCGAAGCCCGCGGCAATACAAACTGTTTCTCCGAACAGAATTTTAACCGCCTGTTGGTCACCATGAAAGAACGTGTAGTCCCTGAAGGATCACACCTGTTCTGGGAAGGCGATTTCTCGGATAAACTGTTTTATATCAAGCGTGGACGTGTGAAATTGACCAAATCTACAGATGAAGGCAAGGAACTGATTCTGTATATGTATCAGGCCGGCGACATGGTAGGTCAGGCTGACCCGTTCTTCAGCACGAAGCACAGCTTCACAGCCGAAGTTATTGAAGAGAGTGAAGTAGGCGTGATCGAGCAGAAGGATCTGGAGATTCTCATCTGCCAGCACTGCGACTTCGCTATCGACTTCATGAAGTGGATGGGCATTCATCACCGTCTCACCCAGACGAAATTCCGCGATCTGATGATGTACGGTAAGCCGGGCGCACTCTGCTCCACGCTGATCCGTCTCGGCAACACCTATGGCGAGAAGACCGGCGACAGCATTCTCATCAACAAGAAGATTACGCACACCGACCTGTCCAACATGATTGGCGCTACCCGTGAGAGTGTCAACCGGATGCTGAGCGATCTGCGCAAGAAGGATGCTGTGGAGTATGAGAACGGCATGATAGTCATTAAGGATCTGCCGATGCTGCAGGAAATCTGCCATTGCGAACTATGTCCTAATGAAATTTGCCGAATTTAATTCCTATCTATAATACCCTCTATTCACCTCATTGAAACATACCTGACCCCAGAAATTTAATAGAGTGGTCAAGGCGCCTTTTACGGCGTCTTTTTTTCATGTCTGGCGATGAATTCACTGCGCAAGTATAGCATCAGAGGCAGCGTCTCATTCGCACAGCATTCATTCAGATGCTGTAGGCGCTGGAACGATAGTAACTGCATTTTGTACAGTAGAATACTGTTAAAAAGGCTTCGAAATAGAATCTATTGTATTCCGCACAATTGAATGTTGAACTAAGGCCAGTTTTCACCCAAAACCCAACATTCTACTGTATGAAATACAATAGAATCTCATTTTACGGTCAGTAACCCATTTTCTATTGCAGGAAATACAATCACCTACTTGAATATAAGAGCAGAGATTGGTAACAGGTGCAGGATCAGCCTAATATCTGGCTCGATGATCATGCTATGTACCTTTTACTTCCCAGTCATCATGGTATTCTGGTGTTACAGGCAGCTCCTCACCTCTAAGGAACCTCGCAGCATATACGGCAAAAGGAGAAGCTGATTCAAGTGTTATTCTAGTGATATCCACCCATTCCGCCCCTCGGGAATCCTGTTCTTCGAACATTGAAATAGCAACAGGCTCCTCTTCCCCGGTCAATTCCACCTGATACAAGGCTGCCAGATGATGCATTTGCGTATAATGATCTTCGTTATGCCGGATAAAGAAATCGTAGGTACCCAGGTTCTGCTGCACCTTTACTGTGTAACCCGTCTCTTCAATAAACTCTCTAATTAATCCGTCTACCAGTGCTTCACCAGCCTCCAGCCTTCCACCAGGCAGATCGTATCTTCCACTATATGGGCCTTTTCCTTTATGGATCACCAGCAGTCTGCCGTCACGCTGACAAATCCCATATACGCCAAAATGGTTAAAGCTTTCCATCACAGTCTCTCTCCTTATCAGTGAGCTATACCTACACGGGATTTAATCAAGTAGGCTATCTGCAATTAATGCGATTTCGGTAAAAGCAGCTTCAATTCCCAAGCCCGCAGAAGAAATGATATGCATTCCATAATGCTCACCTACAATCCGGTAACTGTTCAGGCTTTTCATCAGATGTTCCCGCTCGACAAAAGAATCTTCAAAGCTTGTACGTTGTTGTATTCGTTCAATGCACGTTTCTAAATCGACATCCATAAGAAATGCTGCATGCGGCTGCCGGATTAATGGAAGCAGCTCAATAAGCCACGGCTCAGGGGAATGCCCCCGGGCTATCATTGTGGCAAGCATAGTATAAATGTAACGATCACTGATCACGTAAGCCCCCTCCCGCAAGGCAGGCTCGATAATTTCTCTATAATGCTGCATGCGGTCTGCGAGCATATACATCTGCAAGGCGTTGTAATCTACAAGATGACGTTTTTCGGGCTCATAAATATAGGTTTTAAAAATATGAAGCTGTCGCATTTCCGGCGTGGGCTGCATCGTCAACAGAACCTGCTTACCTTCCTTGCGGAGCTTTTCAGCAAGCATTTCAATCATTGTGGTCTTGCCTGCACCATCGACACCATCAAATGTAAATAATCTGCCCTGATATTCTTCAGCAAAAATTGGATTAAGCGCTGGAAACATGGACTGTCCCTCCTCTGAACTGTTTGGCTAAATACGTATAAATATACCATTAAATACTCTATAGCCACCGAACAAATTACCCTAACGAATGGAGAATGTATTCGGTTTTCCGCATACATTTTACCACCGTCCCCCTCACCTGCCCAATGTATTCGGTTTTTCGCATACATCTGAGCCCGCACGTTAGCACCAGCCTAATGTATTCATTTTTTCGCATACATTTGCCCGGACGCCATCGCGCCAGTCCATTGTATTCGGTTTTTCACATACATTACTCCACTACTTCACGAAAAAAGCCCCGCAGCCGTTACCAGCTGCGGGGCCATTCCTATTCAGCTCGCCTTCTTCGTCTGCGGAGGAGCAGATTGTACACGCGGAGTCCGTACAGGCGAGATCAGCCAGTAGGCCATGCCGACGAAGACGCCGCCGCCGATGATGTTGCCGAGCGTAACCGGAATCATGTTGTGGAACCAGCCGGCGAGGCTTACGGTCTCCGGGTGATTCGGCAGCAGCACCGCTACGCTGAGCAGCGTCATGTTCGCAACGCTGTGTTCATAGCCGCTGGCGATGAAGGCGAACAGACACCACCAGATCAGCACCAGCTTGGCAGCTTCACTCTTGGCGCGTGAGGACATCCACAGCGCCAGGCAGACCAGCCAGTTACAGAGGATGCCGCGGAAGAACAGCTCCGAGAACGGCAGGCTCATTTTCTTGGCGGCGGCCGCGAAGATCAGATGCTCGGCAGGCGCGGCCTTGAAGAGGCCTGATCCCTGGATCAGCAGAGCCAGCACCACAGCCCCCGCTACATTGCCGAGGAATACCAGGGCCCAGTTCTTCAGCGTATCCCAAATTGTAGTCCTTCCGGCAAGTGTGCTTACTGTGAAGAACATATTATTGCCGGTGAACAGCTCAGAGCCGGCGAACACCACCAGGGTCAGGGCAATCCCGAAGGATGCGCCCATAATCAGCGGCTGGAACGGGGACTTAATCGCTGCCAGCGGCGCCCCGAGCGAGAAGATCAGAATAATACCAATACCTACATAGGCTCCTGCGAGGAGTGCCGCCAGAAAATACTTAGGCAGGCTCTCATTCATCTTGTCTCTTTTGCCTACAGCTGTCTCAACGATATTCTCTACGCTCTGCGTGAACATATCCGCACCTGCTCTTCCTTTAATTTAGGGTTGCCGCCGCTGGCAGAGTGACTTTAACCACTCCGCTCTCTACGGTGACCGGATAGACCTCCGCCTGCCCCCGGTCCGGTGCCTGAACCTCTCCGGTGCGCAGATCGATTTTCCAGTCGTACAATGGGTCGTACAAATAATAGCCGGAGACGATGCCCTCGGCGAGCGGCCCGCCCTTCGGATGAGGACTCTGATTGCGGATGGCATAAACTTCACCATCCGATGTGCGGAATATGGCTAATTCCACCTCTCCCGCAGTCACTACCCGGCCGATCTGCAGCAGGAAGTCTTCCACTGCTCCTACGGTATATTCGCGGTTACCCAGCTCCATAATGCTCTCTCCCTCTCCCTTAAGACTTAGACCTGCGTCTGTTCGAACAGTGCGGTGCGTGTACCTTGATCATTCAGCATTCTCTTCCATGGATCACTAACCTGGGCCAGGGCAAAATCAATCCGTGCCGCCAGCTCCTTACGGTTATCGTCACTGCCCAGAATCACTGTCTTAATCTGCTCCAGGCCCATCCGCTCTACCCACTCGGAGGTTCTCTCCAGATAGTTCCCGGTCTCCCTGTAATACTGGATTACAGCAGAGCAGACCTCAACCAGCTCTTCATCGGTCTTGACCTTGCAGAAGGCATCCGCGATGCGCGGCTTGATCCCGCCGTTGCCGCCGATGAACACTTCCCAGCCGCCGTCGTTGCCGACGATTCCGATATCCTTCGTGCAGGATTCGGCACAGTTGCGCGGGCAGCCGTTCACCGCCATTTTGAACTTGGCCGGCATGTCCAGCCGTTCATACTTGCGTTCAAGCATAGCTCCCATGCCCATCGAATCCTGTGTCCCGAAGCGGCAGAACTGCGAGCCGACACAAGTCTTGACCGTGCGCAGCGACTTCGCGTAGCCATAACCGGATGGCATATCCAGCTCTTCCCACACCTTCGGTACGTCCTCTTTTTTGACCCCGATCAGGTCCAGGCGCTGTCCGCCGGTCACCTTCACGACCTTCACATCATATTTCAGGGATACATCCGCAATCCGCTTCAAGTCCTCTGGAGTGGTGACCCCGCCGTACATCCGCGGAATTACCGTATACGTTCCGTCCTTCTGGATATTGGCACTCATCCGTTCATTGACGAACCGCGATTCCTTCTCATCCTCATGGGTGTCAGGATAGATCATGCCCAGATAATAGTTCACGGCAGGGCGGCATTTCGAGCAGCCCTCCGGCTGCTTCCAGTCCAGGACATGCATAACTTCCTTGGTGGTGCGAAGGCCTTTCGCCGTAATCTCGGCTACGATCTCATCCCGGCTGAGCGAAGTACAGGTACAGATTCCCTGCTTGGCACTTTGCTGGAAGCTGTCACCCAGAACGAACTGCAGAATCTGCTCGACCACAGGCTTACAGCCGCCGCAGGAACGGGTTGCCCCGGTACAGGCTTTAATTTCATCCACTGTTGTGAAGCCATTCTCGGTTACAGCATCCACAATAGCCTTCTTGGTAACCCCGTTGCAGCCGCAGACAATTTCTTCATCGGCCATCGCTTCAACGGACAGCCCTTTCTTGGCTTCACCTCCGCCGCAGCAGCCTGTCCCCATCACCTCGGCGTAGATCCCGTCGGTCATCTCCGTGCTATTTTTTACAAGCTTCTGTAAGCTGGCCGATTCCGTCACATCCCCGAACAGAACGGCACCGACAATCTTGTTGTCCTTAAGCAGAATCTTCTTGTAGGTTCGCTTCCATTCATCCTTCGCCGCAATGACCGTATGCTCCGCAGATTCCGTGAACTCTCCTGCCGAGAATACATCTACACCGGATATCTTGAGCTTGGTAGCAACAACCGAACCTTCATAGCCCGCCGTCTGCACACCCGACAAATGCTTGGCCAGCACCATGCCCTGCTCGAACAACGGGGCTACCAGCCCGTAACAGATACCCCTGTGCTCTGTACATTCGCCAACAGAATACACATCCGCCATGGAGGTCTGCAGGTAATCATCTACCACGATCCCGCGGTTCACGGTAATTCCGCTGTCTGTGGCAAGCTGCACGTTGGGCTTAATTCCGACAGCCATGACCACAAATTCAGCAGGCAGCTCACTGCCGTCACTGAACCGCAGTCCGCTCACCCGTTCGTCCCCAGTCAGCTCTACCGTCTGTTTGCCCATGGCGAACTTGACGCCTTGACGCGTAAGCTCAGCCTGGAGCATCGACGAAGCCGTATGATCCAGTTGCCGCTCCATCAGATCCTCCAGCAGATGCACCACAGTGACATCCATGCCGAGATTGACCAGGCCCTTTGCCGCTTCGAGACCAAGCAGCCCGCCGCCGATGACCGCCGCCGTCCGGTATTGCTTCGCTGCCGCCAGCATCGCGTCGCAGTCTGCAATATCGCGGAAGCCGACAACGCCTTCCTTCGTGCTGCCCGGTATAGGGAGAATGAAGGAATTCGAGCCAGTGGCAATGATTGCTTTGTCAAAGGGAACCACAAGGCCCGTATCTGTCATCACCTGTTTTGTCTGCTCATCAATCTTGACGACAGTCGTTCCGGTATGCAAAGTAATCTGATTATCCTCATACCACTGCCGGTCGTTCAGGATAATATCTTCAATGGTTTTGCTGCCTTCAAGGACATAAGATAACATAATCCGGTTGTAATTGGGGTGAGGCTCGCTGCCGATAATCGTAATATCATAAGCGCCGCCCAGCTTAAGGATCTGCTCAATCGTGCCTACTCCCGCCATGCCATTGCCGATCAGCACTAACCTCTGTTTTTCTGCTGTCACTGGTTGACCCTCCTTCAGAGACTATGAATTTCTACATTCTCTTGCTTGATAGGAGAATTATACTGCCGGAAATTCCTCACCAAGGGTGATTCCAGTCACATTAGATGTGAAACTTTTCACATTAAAATTGAATACAAAAAAACGGATCTCCATGCCATAAGCACAGAAATCCGCCACTTCTTCCCCCGTAACTCTCAAGTTCCCAGTGATTTATGAATTTCTAAGCACCAGAGCAATCTCCAGCATGTCCTGCGGCTTCAGCTTCATGTCCACACCGTTACTCAGCAGGGCCTTGTCATTGACCCTTAGTCTCCATTCCTCATTGCTGAGCGGAGTGTACTCCATGACATTCAACAGCGTCCGGTTATCCTCGGCAAGCCGCACCATCCCGCTGTTCTTCATCAGCAGTTTGACGGACAGATCCTCGGTAAACGGCAGCACATGACAATGGGTCAGCTCCGGCTGCTCGCTCCCCCCGTTCACCATGATGATGACAGGCTGAAGCGTTGTCCCAACCGTATCCGGCCGCACTGACATCACAATCGATGCTCCCGGATCAACCGTACTGTTCAAGGATGGAAGCTTCTTGCCGTTCATCTCGATATTCCAGGCCATCCCCGGACCCAGCAGGATCCTGTTCACCTCAGTCAGCATGCCATCCGCTGAAAATTCCGCCACACCGCTCTTCTTGAACAGCTCCAGCAGCGATATACCGTCAACATAGGCCTCATTCAACAGCCTGGCCGAGCTTCCCGCCATCTCACGTTCGCCCACCAGAACCGACAACTCTATTCCATTGCTCCCGTTACTGCTGCCGGCATCCCCTGCTCCCAGGCCGCAGCCGCCTGCCGGTACAAGGATTACCAGACACAGCAACAGGCGCATCCATCTCGCGGACATTCCATGGCACCGCCTTCAATATGTATTCTCCCAGACTCTTTAAGGATACCGCATCGAAGGCTTGTTCTCAAATCCTTTGTGTGGAAAATGGTCCTTACAAAATCCCCGAAGGGACTTCTCACAGGCAACCGTTCTATTGATACCGCAGGAACAGAATATTGTTCTCCAGATGCACATGCTCGAATGTCATCGCTTCCAGCTCTTCAAGCCGGGCATAGGTCAGGCGGTATGTTGTGCAGGCATGGGCGGGCGGTGTGTAGTCATTGGTTACCCGGCGCAGCTCACGCAGAATCTCCCCTGCCCCGTCATGCTCCTCCTCCAGACCCTGCAGCAGCCCGCGCAGCTCGTCGAGTCCTTCTTGGCTCGGATTCCGGGAGTAAGCCAGCATCTTAGGGAATTCGCTCTCCTCTTCCTTCGCCGTATGCTGCAGCAGCTCCTCACGCAGCGTATTGAAGAGACGGTGCATTTCACCCAGGTGCGGGGAATCCTCTCCATGTACACGGAACACCTTGGTTACATTCTGGCTGATCAGCGGAAGCTCCTCCCGCAGATAACGGTGATGCTTGTTCACGATATAATCGACCAGTTCCTCCGGTGAAGCATCGTTCCAGGCGGTATCCTCTTCCAGCACGGGGTGCTGCTGCCGGAGCTGATTGAGCTCCTGTGCCATCGCCTCCGCATCCAGCCCCTTCTCAGTAGCGGCCTCCGCCAGCGGCTTTGCCCCTCCGCAGCAGAAATCGATCCGCTGTGCCTTGAAGTAATCGGCTGCCTTAGGGAACTGAAGGACAATATCTCTTACCATTGCTTCCGGGGTAAACCCGGGATGAACTGCTGTTGTATCGTTTAGTTGATTGGACGCCATATCGGCCCCTCCTCATGTTAAGTGGTTAATTGCTGCTTATCACTTCTACACCTTAACACCGGCAGGAAGCCATACTTGTGATTGTACGCACGAAATATAACAAATTTTAATGAACAAGAAATCTCAATCTTTAAGCCTAAATGTAAAATATACTAGACATTTTGTTTTATATATTTTACACTATGGGTGAGGTGAGGGAATGGGAAAGAATCTGAGGCTCAAAGCCTCCAGGGCGGCAAAAGACATGTCGCAGAAGCAGCTGGCCGACGCTGTGGGAGTGACCAGGCAGACGATTATTGCCATCGAGAACGGTGACTACAATCCCACGATCCGGTTATGTATTGACATTTGCTTAACACTCGGGAAGACGCTAGATGAACTTTTTTGGGAGGGAACGAACGATGGGCAGAACTAATCTGGATGAGAGACAATTGCAGAAACGGCATAAGGCGGGGAATCAGGCTTTTCTACTAATGGCGTTCTTGCTTCTGGCGGACATGGGTCTGGAGAATTACGGGATTGTATGGCTGAAGTATCCATTAAGCAATTACACAATTTTCATGCTTGGTGTGGGTTCTTATCTGGTACGGCTGATCTGGAGCGGTGCGTATGTGGGACCGGGCGGAGGGCAGAGCGGAGCGAACGGGCGGGGCGTATTGGGTGCGTTGCTGGCTATAGTGGTGGCGGCCTGTATCATTATTGTGACATTCGTGAATCCATCCGTTCAATCAGCAGCTGACGGAGGCGCGAACGGACCAATCATTCTGGTCATTGCCGTAGCGGCAGGACTGGTTATCTTAAGCACTGTGTATTTGATCAGACGGAGGAACAACCGGGCGGAGTAACGCAGGGAGAAGTGCCGCTGCTGCAGGGATTCACCCCTGTAGGCAGCAGCACTTTTGATGGGGGAAGCCTCAACCTGACCTACTGAACTGTCGCCTGCATGTAAGTCCGTTTGCCCTGAGCATCCTTAAGATAGGGACCCAGCCCGGCAAAACGTGAATGATCCACATACACCCCCGTCATCCACCTGCCTTCAGTCAGCCCCCCGTTCCATTGCAGCACCAGATCAGGGGCCGAGATCCATTCCTGATAGACCCGGATCTTCTTGTCTTTATACTCTTTGGCCGGCTTGTTCATTTCCAGCAGCGGGGCCGGGGTCAGATAAGTAGGCACGAAATAGGCAGCAATCAGCTCCAGATCCTCTACGCTTAAGAAAGCCTCGTCCCCCAGATAAGGCTCAAACAGCAGCGTATTCTCATACATGGACCAGATTACTGCCTGCAGCACCATGCTCTGGCTGATTCCGTTGTGAAAGGTGAACCGGCGCTGCGGGGCGGCAGAGTCATCCCCTTCAACCGTAACCGGCTCCAGGCAATGCCGTTCACAGCCGATGCACTTCCAGCCGGACGGGCTCTGAATCCATTTCTGAAACACGCTGCCGCTGTCATTATCCCCTTTGTATAGTGAAGAGATGATCTCATAAGGGACACCAATCCACGCATCCCACAGCGAAGCCGGCAGATGGCTATGAAGCATGAACAGCACCTTGTCATATAACAGCTGTACTCTGATCGATGCGGTCTCCAGCTCGGCGACATCCTTCTTTCCATAGGTTATTTCCCGGGAAAACAGGGTGATGGTCATGATCCTCGCCTCCTAAAAGTTTTGTTAGCGTTCCATCCTGAACTCACTGTGACAAAACTTGCACCTGAAGCAGACCTCTGGGCTTTTCCCACTTTTGTTAACGCTTCCACTCATCCGGAATATTAGTTTGTTCTATTATATTACACTGGTTTGGCCGAAGTGCAAGATTTATTTGACTCAGCATGGGATATTATTACTTCGTATGCTGTTATTATGTGCTGGATTAGATACCCGTTATACCTGCACTGCCCAACGATGAAGAACCCCTCACCGCATAGCGGCAAGGGGCTGACATCCGAGAAAGGGAGCGGATTACTCGACCCAGTTCTCGGCCCAGGATTGAATCTGCTGCATAACCGGCTCCAGGGCGCGGCCCTTGACTGTTAGTTCATACTCGATGCGGACCGGTGTCTCCGGGTAGACGTGGCGGACCAGAATGCCTTCGCATTCAAGATCCTTCATTCGCTCGGACAGCATCTTATCGCTCATTGACGGAATCAGCCCGGAAATGTCCTTGAACCGCTTCGGGCCGCTCATCAATGTCTGGATAATCAGTCCATTCCAACGCTTGCCCAGAAACGAGAAGGCAGTTTCAAACCGCGGGCACATCGTCAGTTGCTGTTCTTCCATTATTATCACCTCTCACTCATGAAGCTTACGATAAGTTAGTATATATAATTTTACCACATTTAATCCGGAATGAACATCGTTTACCATAAAAAAGTTCATTAACCATAACTATTATATCCCCGTTGTCAATCCTTGGTGCCTTCCACCTGCCCGCGCTGCTGTATAGCCTCTGTCACCACATAGGCCAAATCATCGTTGCCGTACAGGGAGAGCACGCCCAGCACCGTATCATCCGAGATGAATCCGGCCTCTTCCTCCGATACGGTTAACGCCAGCGCCCGGCTAAGCGCCTGATTCCCCTCCTGCTGCGGATAGGCCTGCAGATACAGGGCGTGCGGGTCCAGCCTGTTATTCACACACCACTGGGCAAAGACCAGGATCATCATCTCCTCATCCCGCTTGTAGCTCTCAATAATTCTCTCTTCCATAGACTTGCTGTAATCGTAATCCTCCATGCTGTTCTCCTCTCTGCTGAGCCTCTTAGATGTATTATACCGTCCCAGACCGCCGGGACAATGATCTTTGCTTCAATAATCACTTTTTTTTGAGTATCATGAAATGGATGGCGTGAAGAAGGGGCATAGTATATGAGAAAATGGCTGACCGTAATTGTGTATATTTTGTGTATCATACTCGCATTTATTTACAAGGAAGAGATCCTGTCCTGGCTCAAAAAAGATCACAACCTGTACCTGTCGCTGCTGGCTGCAACAGTCCTGGCCCTGCTGCCTGTGCTGCCTTACAAGCTGATCATCGGCCTGTTCGGGTATGCGTACGGAAGCCTGGGCGGAGCGCTTCTGTGCTGGACGGCCACCACGATCGCGGCTGCATTAGTATACGGCTGCGTCAAGTATATGTTCCGGGAGCAGTCCATCGCTTATCTTAGCTCGATCCCGGTGCTGGAGAGGTTCACCTCCGCTGTGCAGCAGCGTCCCTTTGCTTCGGTTGTTCTTGCCCGGCTGGCGCCTGTCATTCCGCAGATGGCTGTGAATATCTATGCCGGTGCTGCCGAACTGCCCTTCTGGAGCTACCTCAGTGCAACGGCCCTGGGCAAAGTCCCCGGCATCGCCCTCTACGCCTTCCTCGGCGGACAGATGCTCCAGCATCCGCGAAGTGCGGTGATTGCCGTCCTTGTATATGCTGCCGTGCTGGCTATTGCCGCCTTCTCCCTGCGCCCGCGCTCTTCTTCCGGCCGCTGAAGTCCGGGCGAACTGGCGGGAAGACTTCATTTGATTTATAATTAAATTGTGATCTATTTAATTGCATTTTCGCAAATGGAGGGATAACGATGAGTGAATTTCAAGCTGATTCTATAAACGCCAAGACCGAAAAGGCTACCTTTGCCGGCGGATGCTTCTGGTGCATGGTATCCCCGTTTGAAGAGCTTCCCGGGATTATTGAGGTGGTCTCCGGGTATACAGGCGGACATACCGTTAATCCGACCTACGAGGAGGTCTGTTCAGAGACCACAGGACATGTGGAGGCCGTGCAGATTACCTTCAATCCGGATATCTTCCCATACAGCAAGCTGCTGGAGCTGTTCTGGCAGCAGATTGATCCTACGGATGCCGGAGGACAATTCCATGACCGCGGCACCTCTTATGGAACGGCCATCTTCACTCATTCCGAGGAGCAGCGGGAGCAGGCTGAAGCATCCAAGGCTGCGCTTGCGGCCAGCGGGCGCTTCTCCGCGCCGATTGTGACCCCGATTCTTCCGGCCAAGCCCTTCTACCCGGCCGAGGAGTATCATCAGGGCTACCACCGCAAGAATCCAGGGCATTACAAGCGTTACCGCAAGGGCTCCGGGCGGGAAGCGTTCATTGAAGCCCACTGGACCCACAAGGAGGACCCGCAGAGTCTGAAGGCCCGCCTGACTCCGCTGCAATATGAAGTGACCCAGAACAGCGCCACCGAGTCTCCGTTCCGCAATGAATTCTGGGATCATCACGGGGACGGAATCTATGTGGATATCGTCTCCGGTGAACCTCTGTTCAGCTCACAGGATAAATACGATTCCGGCTGCGGCTGGCCTAGCTTCACCCGGCCGATCCGGGACATTGCCGTGAAGGAGAAAACTGACCTCAGCCATATGATGGTCCGTACCGAGGTGCGCAGCACCTCAGCCGACTCCCATCTCGGCCATGTCTTCAACGATGGGCCCGGGGCGAACGGGCTGCGCTACTGCATCAATTCGGCAGCGCTCCGCTTTGTTCCCAAGGAAGACCTGGAGAAGGAAGGGTACGGCGAGTACCGCGTTCTTTTCCAGACGGTCTGAGAACCAGCAGCAACAAGAAGCCTCCAGCCCTGGAATCCGGGACTGGAGGCTTCTTGCTGTCTATTTATTGTCTTGGTCCGGGTTATCCGCCGGAGCAGCCGGAGCCGCAGGCGGCGGAAGAGGATCGGCAGGGTACTGTACATCTGCTTCCGGCAGACGGTTGCCCGGACGAATCCGGTCCGGCTGCGCCGGTTGACGCCGCTTCATCACTCGGCGTAACCAGAATACAATTGCCCCAACCACAGCAGCGATGATGAGCACGGGAAGTGCAGCTGCCAGTATAACCACCAGCCACTGGAACATAACGGATAAGGCCTTCATGCTGCCTTGCAGCGCTTCGGAGGCCCGTGCTCCCAGCGGTCCCTGTGCCTTGCTTTTGGTAGCGGCCAGGCTCTCCTGTGTCTCGTACAGACGAAGCTCTACCGTCGAGAAGGCGACATTCTGGTCAATATAGCGCATTCTGCCCTTAATCTGTTCAATAGATTCCTGGATCTCACCGAGCTGGTTGGCGAACTGGACGAGATCTGCCGGTTTGGTCGCTTTTTTCATGAAATCAATGTATTGGGTCTCCATCAGCTGCTTCGCCTTGAGGCGCGACTCCAGATCGACGTACTCCTCTGACACATCCTGCCCCTGAATGCTCCGCTGCAGCTCCTCATGCTTAACCTTCTCCAGATTATTCAGGAAAGGTGAGAAGCCCGACGCAGGCACCTTCATCACAAAGGTTCCGCCCTTCTCATATTCAGACATGCTCTCCGAGAATTCAATAATGTATCCGCCGGCCAGCGTAACCATATTGCGTACTTCAGTCTGTGCAGCCCCGTAATCGGCAACCTCCATAGTGAGGTTAGCCTTGTAGATCAGCTTCTTGTTCAGGCCCGCCACGACATCAGTTCCGGTGAACCCCGCCGGTGTCTGCGCGGTCTCAGGACTTCCCGCAGCCGCATCAGAGCCGCTCCCTTGCTGGGCAGCCGGATCATTGGCCGCAGCCGCGTTGTTACTGGTGCTGTCATTCTTTTCCGCTACCTTAGAATCAGGAAGGCTGGCGGATGATCCTTCGGTCTTCGCTTCAGAGGTGAAGGCATTCTCCACTGCCCGGTCTGCCCCCGAGTCTTCATTTGCCGAGCTGCAGCCTGCCAGAACAACCGCCGTAATAAATATACACAATAAATAATGCAGACCCCATTTGCGCATGTTCATTCCTCCAAATCATTGTTATGGTCCTCGCTCCGAAGGTTCGGGCTTTCACGGCGGACGGCCGTTATCTCTGTAGGTCTCATCCGCGCTTATCCCTCTGACGTTCCAGAAGCTGGAAGGTTGCAGTCACCTGGAAAAATAATCAACAGAACCGTGCTGCTGCGGTTGGCCTGTTTGCGAAATGGGTATTCATTTGTTACAATAATGTTGATTTAGCTAAAAAACCACACCAAATACCCTTATTCGACTCGAATAAGGGCAGGCACTGTCCGGACAAGCTCCACCTTGTACCGGAAGCTGTATTCAGTTCTTGACGGATGGTTGTGGCCATCAACGGTTAGAGGAGGTGAACCTCATGGCAAAAGACGTATTGTGTGCAGTAAATTCCTGTACCTACTGGGCTGAAGAGAACAAATGCAACGCCGAGTCCATCTTTGTTGCTTACCACAGCTCCAAGCAGCCTACAGAAGCTGAAGAAACAGACTGCAAAACCTTCGAAAGAAAATAATAAATGACTTATTAAGTGAATGAAGGGGCCCTCCACGGTTCCTTCTTTCTTTTCTCATTCTAGCAAGAATGAGAATTATTATCAAGTGTTTTATTGGCTGACTGCCCCGCTCTTCTCTCTGACAAGCTCCGCAGCCTTCACCATATTACGCAGGGCTGCTATCGTCTCCTCCCAGCCGCGTGTCTTCAGTCCGCAGTCCGGATTAATCCAGAATTGCTGCACCTCCAGTACGCGCAGTGCCCGTTCAATGGCTGAGGTCATTTCCTCTACAACAGGTACACGCGGGCTATGGATATCATAGACACCAAGGCCAATCCCCTTGTCGTATTCCTGCTCCTCGAAGCTGACGATCAGCTCTCCATGACTGCGTGAGGTCTCAATCGAGATCACATCCGCATCCATCGCCGAGATCGACTCAATCATGTCATTGAATTCACTGTAGCACATATGCGTATGCACCTGTGTAGTCGCCTTGACATGATTCGTGGCAGTGCGGAAGGACTTCACCGCCCAGTTCAGATAATGGGCATGGTCTCTTGCCTTCAGCGGCAGCCCTTCGCGGATCGCCGGCTCATCCACCTGGATCATCTCGATGCCTGCGGCTTCCAGGGCGGATACTTCATGGCGGAGGGCCAAAGCGATCTGTCCCGCGACCGCTTCGCGGCTGAGATCGTCACGGACAAAGGACCAGTTGAGAATCGTTACCGGACCGGTCAGCATCCCCTTCACCGGCAGCTTAGTCAGCGACTGGGCATATACGCTTTCTTTGACGGTCATCGGCTCGGTGAAAGCAACATCGGCGTAAATGACCGGCGGCTTCACGCAGCGTGAGCCATACGATTGCACCCAGCCGCCTGATGTGAAGAGATAACCGGCCAGCTTCTCCCCGAAGAATTCCACCATATCCGTACGCTCGAACTCTCCATGCACCAGTACATCGAGACCAAGCTCCTCCTGAATTGTAATGGCCTCAGCAATCTGCCGTTTGATGAACCCGTCATAGCGCTCCTGGTTCCAGACTCCCTTGCGCCATTTCAGCCGGGCCTGGCGCACCTCAGCCGTCTGCGGGAAGCTGCCGATGGTCGTCGTCGGCAGCAGCGGCAGACGCCATTTCTCCTGCTGCACCTTCACGCGCTCGGCAAAGGGCAGACTGCGGTAATCCGGCAGCGCGGCCAGTGCGCGCACCTGCTCTGCCACATCGGTGCGGCTGCGTTCCGGCAGCGCACGGAACTCTGCCAGTGCCTCGCGGCTGCGGGCCAGCTCAGCAGCGTACTGCTCCGCTCCTTCGTTCGCAGCGGCTGCAATCAGCACCAGCTCTGCCAGCTTTTCATTGGCAAATGCCAAGGCTTGCTTGACTGGTGCCTTCAGCTTGGCTTCCCCTTCTACCGTTACCGGAACATGCAGCAGGCTGGAGGATGGCTGGAGAATCAGCTTACCTTGAGGCACAATTTTCTGCAATTCAGCAACCAGCGCCAGCTTCGCATCCAGGTCAGCCCGCCAGATGTTGCGTCCATCGAGAATCCCTGCGCCAAGCGTCTTATCCTGCGGCCAGCCGAGGCGGGTAACCGACTCCAGATTCTTGCCTCCGTCATGGACGAAGTCAAGGCCCAAGCCCTGCACAGGCAGCACCAGCAGCGCTTCAAGCGGCTCCGCCGCCTCGAAATAGGTCTGCAGCATAAGCTTCAATCCAGGGACAGCGGCGCTAATCTCACTGTATATGCGCTTCAGCAGCGCGGTATCCTCTGCGGTCAGGCCGGTAACGATAGCCGGCTCATCGATCTGCACCCAGGCTACCCCTTCCGCCTGCAGCTCCTGCAGCACCTGCACATACAGCGGGAGGAAACGCTCGGCAACCTCGTTGGTTTCTGCTGCCGGGAAGCCTTTGGACAGCTTCAGGAAGGTATACAATCCGACTATAACAGGCTTGCCTTCAATGCCTGCCCGCTCCTTGGCGAACCGGTAGGCGGCCAGCGGCTTGTTCGCAGTCAGCGTTGGTGTCACACCGCCGATCTCGGGAACGATGTAGTGGTAATTGGTATTGAACCATTTGGTCATCTCGCAGGCTGTAGCTGCAGCGTTGCCGCGGGCCATGGCGAAATAGAGCTCCAGCGGAATGTCGCCGCCCTTATACCCATAGCGTTCAGGCACAATTCCGAACATTACAGCGGTATCCAGCACATGGTCATAGAAGGTGAAGTCTCCCACCGGAATCAGCTCAACCCCTGCCTGCTGCTGAGTCTGCAGATGCTGAAGCTGGATCTCCTCCATCTGCGAGCGGAAGCTCTGCTCATCGGTTTTGCCGGCCCAGTATGACTCCAGCAGTTTCTTCCATTCACGGTTCTTGCCGATTCTCGGATACCCGAGACTGCTTGTTATGATTCCTTTGCTCATTAAGTCCACTCCTCTGTGTACGAATTCTGATGCCATCTTACTGGACTCCCCCGGCGGCGGGCAACAGATTCCGGCGATTTCCGCTATACAGATTCCCTATAGCAGAACGCCAAAAAAGCTGCCCCTCACGAATGAGAAGCAGCTTGAGCTTGTGCAGCCCTACCCTTTTCAGAACCAGACCAGATAGACCACGCCCGCAAGTACAATCCGGTAAATGGCAAAGGGCAGCAGCTTGATCCGGTTGATCAGCTTCAGGAAGAAACGCATGGATATGAGTGCAAATACGAAGGCGCTAATGAAGCCCGCAATGAAGAACGGCAAGGCGTCCAGCGTGAAATACTGCCAGTTCTTCAGCAGGGAGATCAGGCTTGCTCCGGCCATAATCGGCACGGCCATGATGAAGGTGAAATCGGCTGCCGCCCGGTGGCTCATGCCCAGCAGCACTCCCCCGGAGATCGTCGAACCGGACCGCGAGAAGCCCGGCCAGAGGGAGACACATTGAATCAGACCGACCGATAGCGCCTGTCTATATGTAATCTGGTCGATACTCTCGGTTCTGGCCTTGCGGGGAGCGAAACGGTCCGCACAGATCATGAATAGCGCTCCAACGACAAGACCGATCAGCACGGTTGAAGTGGAGAACAGATGCTCATCGATGTAGTCCTCCAGCAGGAACCCGAACACACCGGCCGGGAGCAGACCCACAATGATATGAGTCAGCTTAAGCTTTCCCTCTGTAACCACCTGCGGCTGCCCTTCCGGCACCACCGCCATTTCCTTACGGCTGAGCTTACGGAGTCCCAGCAGGTCAATGAACCGGTTGCGGAAAATAATCACTACGGCGAGTATCGAGCCTAACTGGATCACAACCTTGAACGTGTTGGCTGTGTACTTGCCGAGGAATTCCTGCGATTTCAGCCACATATCATCCACGATGATCATATGGCCCGTTGAGGATACCGGAGCAAATTCCGTCAGCCCTTCGACAATACCCAGGATGATTGCTTTGATAATGGTCAGCAGCTCCATCGTTAACCCCCTTTATTGTTTTCATTATAATAACTGTAAACTCGCGCAGCCATTTCTGAAACTTGCAGATCACTTGCAATAAATGCATAAAGTAATGATTCAGGTTGACAGGCCGAAATTCACAATCTATAATTACATGCATGTGCATGCATTTAATTTGCGGATTAGCTTCATTCTCTCTTAATCTGCCGCGTGCCAATCCCAGCCATAATGAAGGAGCGAGCCCCCAATGAATGATCTGTTCACGCCTTATACGTATAAAAGCCTGAAACTGAAGAACCGGGTAGTCATGCCGCCCATGTGCCAGTATTCAGTTGCCAATAAAGATGGAATCGCCACAGACTGGCATTACAACCACTATGTCAGCCGTGCGGTCGGCGGCACCGGACTGATCATTGTCGAGATGACCGACGTTGAACCTGATGGCCGTATTACAGATTATGATCTGGGCCTCTGGTCAGATGATCAGATCCCGGCGCTGGCGCGGATTGTTGAAGCCAGCCACGCCCATGGTGCCAAGATCGGAATTCAGATTGCCCATGCCGGGCGCAAGGCAGAGGATGCCAAGCTTCCTGTCTCTTCTTCCGCCATTCCTTATGACAGCAACTCCAAGACTCCCCATGCGCTGACGACAGAGGAAGTGAAGGAGATGGTTCAGAAATTCAAGCGGAGCGTGCAACGGGCTGTCCAGGCCGGGTTCGATACCATTGAACTGCATGGTGCCCATGGGTATCTGATTCACCAGTTCCATTCGCCGCTGACCAACAAGCGGACAGATGAGTACGGCCAGGATCGGACCTTGTTCGGCCGGGAGGTTATCTCTGCCGCCAAAAGCGTTATGCCGGAGGACATGCCGCTGATCATGCGGATTTCGGCCCGGGAGTATGTGGAAGGCGGATACGGCATCCGCGAGAGTCTGGAGATCAGCAGAGCTTATAAGGAAGCTGGAGCGGATATTTTCCATATCAGTTCAGGCGGTGAGGGACCGGTTGGCGCAGAGGGCGGACCAGGCACTCAGGCGGCCTATCAAGTATCACTGGCAAGAACAATCAAGCAGGAGCTGAATGTGCCGGTCATTGCTGTGGGCCGGTTGGATGAAGCCGTATTAGCCGATGCAGTAATAGGCAATGAGGAAGCTGACTTGGTGGCGGTTGGCCGGGGAATGCTCCGTAACCCTTACTGGACACTGGAGGCTGGTGTGAAGCTGGGCAAAGACGCAGACGTTCCTAAGCAGTATAAATTAGGGTTCCCGCGTTAAGGACAGCTTGTCAGCAGCCTGGGCCAGGGTGTCCTTCACTTCTTGCGGGTGGTATACTGTATAACAATTAATATTCATCACAGCTATGCAACGGAAGGATGAAAGACATGACGATCCCCCCTGCCAATGACCTGATAACCAGCTGGTTGTCTCTCTCTCATATACAGATGAATGTAGCCGCAGCCCTTGAAGCGAAGCTGACCGAGAACTATCAGCTATCACTCAAGGAGTTCTATGTATTGTTGTTTCTGTCCGAAGCTCCCGAGAAAAAGCTGAAGCTGCTGCAGCTGGAATCCATGGTCGGGCTGAGCCAAAGCGCTATGTCCCGGCTCGTCAGCCGTTTCGAGGCCAAGGGCTGCGGAGCGCTTGAGCGCAAGTCCTGCGAGGAGGACCGCAGAAGCATCTATACGTCCCTGACTCCGATCGGTCAGAGCAAGGTGGACCAGGCGCGGCAGACCGTTATCGAGGTGCTGCAGGAAGCATTTCCTGTGGCGGACACGCAGCAGTTGCTGGAGCAGCTTATCCAATTGAAGCAGTCCTAGACCCGGGCAGATGCCTGCCGGGTGAACCCGCCGTCCCTTCTTAGGGGCGGCGGTTTTTTTGCTTGTCCTGCTGATTATCCGTTACCGGAGCAGCTAACAAAGCTGAAATACGGTATACTAGCAGCAAACAGCTGGACGGGAACGTCCATGTGGAGGGACTGCTATGAAGGAGAACAAGTATGACGAGGCCAGTTTTTTTGCGAATTACAGCGTGATGCCGCGCTCTACCGGGGGGCTTGAGGCTGCCGGGGAATGGCAGGAGTTCCGCTCTCTGCTGCCGGATCTTCAGGGCAAGCGGGTGCTGGATCTCGGCTGCGGGTTCGGCTGGCATTGCCGGTATGCCCGGGAGCAGGGGGCTGCTTCTGTCCTGGGCATCGATCTGTCGGCGAATATGCTGGAGCGTGCCCGCGTAATGACAGATGATCCCGGAATTGAGTACCGCAGGCTTGCTATGGAAGATGCCGCCTTCAGTGCGGGGCAGTTCGATACCGTCCTCAGCTCGCTGGCGATCCACTATATTGAGGATTTCAGCAGTCTCTGCCGGCAGGTGGAACATTGCCTGAAGCCCGGCGGAGCGTTCGTCTTCTCGGTGGAGCATCCGATTTTCACCGCACTGGCGGCGCAGGACTGGCACTACGGCCCCGAGGGGGAGAAGCAGCATTGGCCCGTGGACAGCTATCATCTGGAAGGGCTGCGGCAGGCACATTTTCTCGGCCATGAGGTTGCTAAATACCACCGGACCACTGCGACTTATATCAATACACTGCTGGAATCCGGCTTCAGCTTGAAACGCATCTCCGAGCTGCAGCCGACCCCGCAGATGCTGGAGCAGAATCCGGCCTGGCAGGAGGAGACCCGGCGTCCGATGTTCCTGCTGCTGTCGGCGGTGAAGAACTGAACAGCACCCCAATTCCCCGCATCTCTCATACAATTTGGCCCAAACTCCGCTGCCCCGGCCAATGTATTCGCTTTTTCGATTACATTCGGCCTACGCGGCGCGCACAGTCCAATTGTGTTCGGTTTTTCGCATACATCCGGCCTCCGTGGCGCTTCCAGTCCAATTGTGTTCACTTTTTCGCATACATTTCGCCCGCACGCCTCCGCCACGTCCATTGTGTTCGCTTTTTTCGCATACATCCGGACCGCACACCCGCGTATCCGCCACAGACGGTCCCCACATTTTCCCCTAAAAAAAAGACCAGCCGGACTTCCGTCCGCTGACCTTTCGTTATCCCCGCCGCTGCAGGGTTCATACTGCGTTGTTCATTTTCACCGGTCCATCCTGGGTCTTGGCCAATGCCGTCTGGATCTTCGGTGCCTGGACCAGCTTCCGTCTGCCGAGAGAAGTGGTGAAGGTGATCACATAACCCGCCACAACCACAGCCATCACGGTGTACAAGGTCTCCCTTACCGGCATATAGAATAGTGATAACGCCAGTACACTGACATCCATCAGGATGAATACGGTGCCTACCTTAATGCCTTTCCATTCACTGATCAGCAGCGACAGAATATCATCCCCGCCGCTCGCCCCGCCGCCCAGCAGGACCATTCCCGCTCCGAGACCGGTCAGTACACCGGACAACAGTGCCGCAACCGGCAGGTTATCCTGCAGATTGAACACTAAGCCGGAATAACGCTCCATCAGCCCGTAGAATACCGTGAAGGCCACTACAGAGATGAAGGTTTTTACCACAAATGACCGTCCCTTGAAGATCATCGCGATGATCAGTACCGGAATGTCCAGAATCAGAATGGTCAGTGATGGTGAAATGCCTAGAATATACTTGCCGAGCAGCGATAAGCCTACAAATCCGCCCTCGGTCAGCTGGTTCTGATAATTGATGTGATAATACGTAAATGCAAGCAATAGTGTTCCGGTCAAAATAAGCGCCAGCCGGAGCAGCACATTCCTGCCACTGTCTTGTTTCCTCATTACTTGGTCTCCCCTTATCGTATATGGCGGCTAGACGTCCCACCAGCCTCTACGACGGGTTAAACCGGAGGTGTTGCTGTTACTCCTTCGCATACAATACTCCTTCCCTCGCAGAGGCGGCCTCGTCATTACATGGCGGTTCGCACATACTCTGCAGGGAAGCTAAGTATAAGACAGATCATAACGTTTCCAAATCGTCCTTTGGGGAATCGTCCTTCGGGGACACATGGTATCCTGATCCTTTCTTTTGTGTGATAGTTTCTGAATAGATTATACCACGCGGAGGGGCAGCGCTAAACACTTTTAATGTAAAATAAGCAATCAGCCCGGATTCCGCAGCAGCCGGTTGACCGTCTCACGCCGTACACCAATCAGTTGTCCGATCTCTTCCTGGGTCAGCAAATCTGTAAGCTGTGCGCCATGAGAATATTCGTTCAGCCAGCGGGTCAATAGCGCCATGCGCTCCCCGGGAGTGCCGACGGTGAGGTGGTCGAGCCGGGTCTGCATGAACCGCACCTTCTCCTGCAGCAGCAGGGCGACCTCCATCACCTTCTCCGGGCTCTCCCGCAGCTCGCGGTACCACTCCGCAGCCGGAATAAGCTCGACCTCGCTTTTCATCATCGCCACCGCGGTTCCATGCGCCTCCTTCGGCGAAATGAGGGAATGATGCGGAACCGTCTCGCCCGGATAGAGCAGGTTGAACAGCACCATATTCCCGTTCTCATGCAGTCTTGTCACTTTGAACAGCCCGCTCTTCACCCGGTACAGGTTCTGGCCGCCGTCGCCTTGCCGGAACAAGACTTCACCTCTGTGCAGAATCATTTCGCATTCTCCTTTGCCTTCTCTGTATATGTATTGCTAATTATACCGAAATACGACACCGAAATGGAGGGGCCGCCCGATTAAGACACAAAGAAGCCGCCCGGGAGCAGATTTATCTCTGCGGCCAGGCGGCTTCTTGGGCAATTCAATCAGGCTTACAGCTTCACATCTACCGGCTTCTTCCACAGCCCCAGCATCAGCCCGGAGATGACCGAGCCGATCAGCACCGCCAGAAGGAACAGCGCAGCGTTGCTGGACAGGAAGGCAACGAATACCCCGCCATGCGGTGCGGGAACGTTGATATTCCACAGCTGGGTCAGTCCTCCGGCCACGGCAGAGCCGATGATACAGGAGGTGAGCACGCGCAGCGGGTCAGCAGCAGCGAACGGAATAGCTCCCTCGGTAATGAACGACAAGCCCAGCACATAGTTGGTGAGCCCGGATTTGCGCTCCGTCTCTGTGAATTTATTCTTGAAGAAGGAGGTTGCGAGCGCAATCGCCAGCGGCGGCACCATACCACCGGCCATAACTGCGGCCATCATCAGCCCGTTCGTATTGCCGCTGGAAGTGAACACCCCGATGGCGAAGGTGTAGGCTGCCTTATTGAACGGTCCACCCATATCAATCGCCATCATACCGCCAAGCACGAGGCCAAGCAGAACTTTGTTGCCGGTACCCAGATTGTTAAGAGCATCAGTTAGTCCGCCGTTGATCCAGCTGAATAACGGATCGAAGAGGAAGAACATTACGCTTCCTGTAATCAGGAGACTGAAGACGGGATAGAGCAGAATCGGCTTCAGCCCGTCAAGTGTGCGCGGCAGGCCCGAGAAAACTCTGCGGAGCAGAATCACAACATAACCGGCCAGGAACCCTGCGGCCAGTCCGCCGAGGAAGCCGGAGTTGGAGTTGAGGGCCATCAGACCGCCGACCATACCGGGCATCAGCGCCGGACGGTCGCCGATGCTCATCGCGATGAATCCGGCCAGGATCGGAATTAGGAAGTGGAACGCTCCATCCCCGCCGCCGATCGTCTGCAGCAGCTTCACCAGCGGATTATCTACACTGGCTACCTGCTCAATCAGGAAGGAAATCGCCAGCAGAATCCCGCCGCCGACCACGAAGGGCAGCATATGCGAGATACCGTTCATCAGGTTCTTGTAGATCTGGCTGCCTACGGAGCCGGACTTTGCAGGCGCTGCTCCATCTTCATTCCGTCCGGTGCCGCGGTAGACCGGCGCTTCTCCCCGGGATGCAAGCCGGATCAGCTCCTCCGGCTTGCGGATACCGTCGCTAACCGGACGCTGGAGGACAGGCTTGCCGCTGAAGCGCTCCATCTCCACCTTTTTGTCCGCAGCGACAATTACGCCGCTGGCCCGGGCGATCTCATCAGCGGTGAGTACATTCTGTGCACCCTCCGAGCCATTCGTTTCGACACGGATGTTAATGCCCAGCTCCTTAGCCTTCTTCTTCAGCGCATCCTCCGCCATGAAAGTATGGGCAATGCCTGTCGGACATGCCGTCACCGCCACTACGAAGCTCTCTGAATCAGGATTGCCGGTGATAACCTTCGCCGGTTCGGCCTTAGGTGCGGCTGTCTTCGCTTCCGCTTCAGCCTGGGCCTCCGCCTCTGCCTGCTTCGTATCGAACAAAGCGGTTACCTCGGCGGGAGTCTTGGCATTCATCAGCTGGTTGGTGAATTCGCTTTCAATGAGCAGCCTGGACAGTGCAGCAAGGGTTCGCAGGTGCATATTTCCAGCTCCATCCGGAGCCGCAATCATGAAGAACAAGTGGGCCGGCGCTTCATCCAGTGAAGCGAAGTCGATGCCGGCGCTGCTCTTCGCGAATACCACCGTTGCCTCCTTCACAGCCTTCGTCTTGGCGTGGGGCATCGCAATCCCTCCGCCGATGCCTGTGCTGGACTGGGCTTCCCGGTCCATAATCTTCTCTTTAAACAGCTTCACATCACTGATGCGCCCATGGTCGGCCAGGCTGGCGATCAGCTCGTCGATCGCCTCTTCCTTCGTTGTCGCCCGCAGCTCCATAATCATCGTTTCCTGTATCATCAAATCTGTAATTTTCATGAGAACTCAACTCCCCGGATTAACTTGAACTTCTTATACTTTCTCTTTATAGCTGAGATACCGTAACCAGCGGCCGGAGCTGTTCGATCATTGCCCTGTCTGCCAGATCATCGGAGAATGCCGTCGCACTTCCAGAGGCTACCCCGGCCCGGAAGGCTTCCAGAGCATTCCCGGTCAGCGACAAGGTGCCTACGAAGCCGGCGATCATCGAATCTCCCGCCCCGACTGAATTCTTCACCTGACCCGCCGGAGCGCTGGCATGGTAGACGCCCTGCTCCGTAATGAACAGCGCGCCTTCGCCGGCCATGGACACCAGTACATGCCTGGCGCCGCCCTCCAGCAGCTTGCGCCCGTAGGTAATAATCTCTTCTCTTGTGCTGATCTCCGTATCGAACAGCTCTGCCAGCTCATGATGATTCGGCTTGATCAGCAGCGGTCCCTCGGAGAGTGCAGCCTTCAGTGCCTGCCCTGTAGTATCAATGACGAACTCCGCCCCCTTGCGCTTGCATCCAGCAATTAGCCGGGCATAGATATCTCCGCCCAGCGACGGCGGGGCGCTGCCGGACAGGACCACAATGTCCCCCGGCTTCAGAGCATCCAGCTTCTGCAGCAGAGCAGCGGTCTCGGAATCGGTAATCTCAGGCCCGGCTCCGTTAATCTCCGTCTCTTCGCCCGCCTTCAGCTTGATATTAATCCGGGTATCGTCCGCGATCTGAACGAAGCTGCCGGCTATCCCTTCCTGCCGCAGCCACTGTTCAATATAGCCGCCGGTGAATCCGCCAAGAAATCCGGTCGCAGTACTGTCTACTCCTAGCTGCTTCAGCACGCGGGAGACATTGATCCCCTTCCCTCCGGGAAGCTTCATATCCCGCTTCATCCGGTTCAATCCGCCCAGTGTAAGCTCCTCCACCTCGACGATATAGTCGACAGACGGATTAAGCGTCACGGTATAGATCATTTGTTCATCCCTCATTTATCATGTTTGTCTTCTTAGCCTCACACGAGCGTATAATCCACATTCAACTTCTCCAGCTGCCGCCGGAAGCTGTCCGGTGTAGCGGTATCGAGAATACAATGGTCCAACTCCTGCAGGTCCGCCACCTTGCAGAAGGAGATCTGCCCGATCTTGCTGTGGTCAGCCAGCAGGATGGTCTGCTTCGCAACGGCAATCATCTTGCGTTTGGTGGCAGCCTCCAGCATATTCGGGGTGGTAATGCCTTCCCGGATATCGAGTCCGTTCGTTCCGAGGAAGACCTTGTCAACACGTACCATGTCAAGCGAGCGCTCGGTCATCGGCCCGACGAAGGCCATCGTATCGGGCCGCAGCATGCCTCCGGTCATCGAGACCTCAATATGGCGGCAATCCTTAAGCTCATTAAGCGCCATAATCGAGTTGGTAATGACCTTAAGATCACGGAACGCTCTCAGCTCGCGGGCAATCTGGAGCGTAGTGGTTCCCCCGTCCAGCAAGATGGCGTCGCCTTCCTGGATCATCTCCACAGCCTTGCGTGCAATCCGCTGCTTCTCCTCCAGGAACCGGTCCTCCTTATCGGCAACAGCCGCTTCAAAGTTCACGCTCTGCAGGGATACCGCCCCGCCGTGCGTCCGCTTCAGCAGCCTCGCCTCTTCCAGCTCCTTGAGATCCCGGCGGATGGTCGATTCAGATACGGACAGCTCCTGGCTTAGCTCCTGTACAGATGCTCTTGTATGCTTCTCAACGAACTGCAGAATCTTCCGCTTGCGTTCTTCTTCAAACATGCAGCACACTCCTTAGGATGTGCAGCCACCCGGCAAGGGATTCCTCGATGCACATCGTCTGTTTGAGTTGGAAATAACGTTGACTGAATAAGAATCATTTGTGACTGATTATGCTCATTTGTGCTCATTTATGATTGTAACAGCGTTTTCATGAACTGTAAAGAGCATTTCCTGCTTATTTCTTATCCTGGCACCGGCCCGTTAGCCTTAACCGCAAATAACCTCCCGATTGCCTATTTCATATTAGTGAAGAGCGACATATTTTATAGTACATATGGGGAAAAGCGGGTGAACAAGAGATGGCCTATAACAGGAACAATGGGAATGGCAGTTCTAACAGCATAGCCGGGGGAGGCGCTGGCAGCGGCGGACCGGTGGAGACAGAGGAGCTAAGTGCTGAGGATTATGCAATCATTGCTGCCGGCTTGGGCGCCTTGGGCGAAATCTTTGCTTTTCTGTCCCTGGTCAAGGCCAAGCAGGTCACCAAGGAAACCGGAGGACAGGTAGGGGAGGGCCTGGGCCTGGGGCCGGCTCTGTTCGTTCAATCCAGATATAAAAAAGCAGCCAGACGGAAATCCCGCCGGCCGCGATAAACCCTCTTATCTCTAAGCTGCTCACATCTGCATCGTGCTATACGGGGTTAAGCGGCAAGGCCTCATGCCTGGCCAGAACCTCTTCCACGCTCCCGCGTGAGTTCTCCTCCTTAAGCAGCACGATGACAATAATATGCTCCAGATCGGCATGTCTGGCATAGTCTTCCGCGTCTTCCGGCGGGATACCCATCCCGATCAGGCTGACCGCCAGACTATCATCCTCTATATCGGCTCCAGCCAGCTTACGTGCAGCGGGACCTGCGGCAACGGCTGAGTCGCCGATCATGTCCAGGCCTACTCCCAGTGCACGGGCTGTCCCGAACAAGCCCTCATTTCCCGCCCCGCTCTCTGTCTCCCCGATTCCGGTATCATGGGTGATGATTTCCAGTGTATTTTTCTGCTTCGTGACCGCTGAGATCTGCTTCGCCGCAATTCCCTTCTCCTTCAGCTCGCTGATCGCCAGCGCGGCATCGCTCCGGTGTGCGAAGATCCCGAGTACCAATGTAGGCATATGACATCCCTCCTGTTACAGGGGTATTACCACTCTGCCCCGTGCTTGAACCCGGTGGAATGCGCTGCACGCTGCGAAGTGAATCAATCTCTTCTATTTCGGTTATAAAGATAGAATGAGATGAATACATAAACATATTAATAGAGAAAGGGGGAGCTGCTGTGCTGGATAGCAAGTATTTCCGGACAAGCCTGGCCATCATCGCTTTTTTGACCATACTGTACTTGGGCTCCAAGGTTGCCTTCCTGGTTACACCGGTCTTATCTGTAATTAACCTGCTGCTGGTACCAATGATGCTGTCCGGCTTCATGTATTATCTGCTGCGTCCGATTGTCAATTACCTGGGAACCCGGAAGGTGAACCGCGGACTCTCAGTTCTGCTGATCTACCTGGTCTTCGCCGGGCTGTTCGTCCTGTTCTGGATGCTGGTCTGGCCGACGCTGCGCGAGCAGATTCAGAATTTCATTGAGAATACCCCATATCTGGTAGAGGGAATTCAGAACCAGTTCAATCAGCTGCGGAATGATCCAACGTTCTCCCGCTTCTTCAGCGGTGAGAGTGATGTGACTACACGCCTCACGGAGTATGTGAACAACGCCATCACCTGGGTGACCAACTCCATGTCCAATCTGATTGCAGTCGTCTCCAATATTGTGGTTCTCATCGCTACCTTGCCTATCATTCTCTACTACATGCTGAAGGATGGACACAAGCTGTCCCCGATTCTGTTAAGTCTGGCTCCGCGGAAATACCGCAAGGAGGGTCAGGAGATGTTGAAGGATATCGACAGCGCCCTAAGCGGCTTCATCGTGACGCGCGTTCTGCTGAATGTGATACTGGGCATCCTGCTCTATATCGGCTTCCTGCTGATTGGCCTGCCCTACTCTCTTCTGCTGGCGGTGATCTCTATTCCGCTGAATTTCATTCCGTATATCGGTTCCGTGCTGGCAGCGGTTCCGGTTGTAATCGTAGGATTCATCGAATCCCCTACGATGGCCATCTGGTCGCTGGTCATTATTCTGATCGCGCAGCAGATTCAGGACAATGTGCTGTCCCCGATCATCTACGGCAAGTCGCTGGATGTGCATCCGCTGACGACCGTGCTGCTTGTCCTCGTTGGCGGCGATTTCTACGGGCTGATCGGCGTGCTCATTGCACTACCGGTATATATGATTGTCAAAATCCTGTTCCTGCGCATCTACGAGATTATTATCGCAGAGCGGACGGAACCGGTTATCCCCATGCCCGATGCTCTCCCGGATCTGGATTTAACATCCAAGCGCGGCAAGGATGATCACGTGTAGCCTCCGGCACGCAAGAAGGCGGGCAAGTCTCCAATCTGGAGGCCTGCCCGCCTTGCTGTGTAATGGGCCTATCCCCGCAGGGAGCGGACCACAAAAATATGACTGCCCTTGGCCAGATTCTGCCCGTCCCGCAGCGTCACGGAGCCTTTGGTATGCGCCACGATGACCGTATTGTATGCCACAAGCTGATCGCCCCGCCAGACCGTAACCGCTGACTTGAAATAGACAGCATTGTCGAACTGCTGGCGCGCGCGCATAATGTATCCGATGGAATTGAGAACCGGGGGCAGCGCCCTCTCCTTGGGAGCCAGGGCCTTGATGAATACAATATCGCGAAAAGGAACAGCAATCTCCTGATGCCCGATGACAGCCACCGAAGCGGCCGGGTCCCACCGGCGGAGAACGCCTTTCATAATCGTATACGGCTGCTCCCCGCAGTACATAATGACCGGTCTGCCTACCCAATGCTTCATGGCTCCGCTCCTCTCGCTGTGTGTGCTACTTATACATTCGGTATAGACCAGTCAATTCCTCTCAGCCCGTGCTCCTCCAGAAACTGATTAGCCCGGGAGAAGGGCTGGCTGCCCAGGAATCCGCGGTGCGCCGAGAACGGGCTGGGATGCGGAGACTGGATCACCAGATGTCTGCGGCGGTCAATCGCCGCCCCCTTGAGCTGGGCATGGCTGCCCCAGAGAATGAACACCATCGGCTCCGTCCGTTCATTCAGCTTCTCCATAATCGCATCGGTGAAGGTCTCCCAGCCCAGTCCCTTATGCGAATTCGGCTGGCCCTCACGCACGGTCAGCACGGCATTGAGCATCAGCACCCCTTCCTCCGCCCAGTGCAGCAGCGAGCCGTGGTTCGGAATGGCGATGCCCAGATCACTATGTAGTTCGGTATAGATGTTGCGCAGTGACGGCGGAACCCTGACGCCCGGCTCTACCGAGAAGCTCAGGCCATGGGCCTGTCCTGCGCCATGATACGGGTCCTGCCCCAATATAACAACCCGGGTCTTGCTGTAAGGCGTCAGCTTCAGCGCCGAGAACAGCTTGTCCTTTGGCGGATATACTTTGTACTGCTTGTACTCGCGTGCCAGGGCATAACGCAGCTCCTGGAAGTAAGGCTTCTCTGTCTCCTCCTGCAGCACTTCATCCCAATCATTGTCAAACATCCCGTTCTCCTCCCGTACACCTTATGATTAGTATTGATCCATTACCCGTTATTAACCATTAATCAGGGAACTTATTTGCGGCCGTAGTCCGCTTTGATCTCGCCCCAGGCCTTGGTCTGCCATTTCAGCACCTTGTTCTCATAGGTATGGGTGCGCAGCCAGTGCTCCGCCCGGTCGATCAGCGTCCAGATCTCCTCCGTGGAAGCATCCCTCGGCAGCGTCGTAGCCACCTTCTTCTGCTTCACCCATTTCATTGCATTCACGGAATCGCTGTAGACGGTCTTGCTGCTGCCCTCCTTCTTCAATAGAGCCAGCGCATGGACAATGGCCAGGAATTCGCCGAGGTTATTCGTGCCTTTGCGGATCGGACCGCAGGAGAAGATCACGTCCCCGGTCTGGGTATCCACCCCTTTGTATTCCACTGGCCCGGGATTGCCCCGGGTCCCCACATCGACAGAGATGCTGTCATAATCGATCTCTTCATCAGTCTCCGCAGCGGCACTCCGCCCCCGGGCATACGCAGGCTTGCCCTTGGCCCGGCCGGAACTGCCGGAAGCAGCGAATGCCGCCCCTGTTCCCCAGTTGCCCTTCCAGCCTGCCTTATAGGCAGCCTCCGCAGCGGCCTTGCTCTCATAGGACTTATACTTGGCTCCTGTATAATGATCGGTCTGCGCCTGGCATTCCGCCCAGGTGCTGTAGACGCCGGGCTGCTTGCCTTCCCATACTACATAGTATTTCTGCTTCGCCAACCAAGTCAGCTCCTTTCTGCCCCAAAATCATATTGTAATTCAAACCATAGCGATAATGAAGCATGATCTATTGGATAAATCCCTGCAGGCGCGTTCATACTATGACGGACACCATTACTCCAGCATTCCAAGCGTGGTGTTCACAATCATTTCTAGCTTGTCTTTGTCCTTGACGGTTTTGACCATGACTCTCAGTCCGATCAGGGCATTATTCAGAGACGCAGCCAGCGCCTCAGGAGTATACCGGGTAGAGATTTCACCGCCGGCCTGTCCGTGCCGGACTAACTGCTCTATCAAGGCTTCGGTATTCTCAAAAGCTTCATTGGCTGTGGCAGCAGCCTCAGCATCATGGTTGGACAGCTCAACGGCCGTATTGACCAGCATGCAGCCCTTGGGCTCAGCTTCACTGCGGTGAATCGTAGCCTCAAACAGCAGGCGGATGGCAGCAGCAGCCGAGGTTACCCCTTCGATCCGGCCCTCCAGCCTTGAGCGCTGAATGGAGGCAAAGCGCTCCAGCGCTTTGATATATAAAGTATGCTTGTCGCCAAAAGTATCGTACATGCTCCGCTTGTGAATGCCCATGCCGGCGACCAGATCCTGCATCGAGGTTTTCTCATAGCCCTGCTGCCAGAAAATATTCATCGCCTTGAGCAATACATCGTCGATATCAAATTCCTTGCTTCTCGCCATGCTCATGCTCCTTTCGCGGTCTATTTTACCATTTATAGAACGACCGGTAAATATTATACCCCAGTGTGAAGAAGCTCACATTAATTCTGCACCAATCATTCTATATTAATTTTAAAGGAAATCCATATCAACAGCAACACATACCTGAGGGAGGTTATTCACATGAGAAAAATCGCAGCTATTCTAACCGTATTCACCTTGACTCTGCTCATCGGTTGCGGCAACAACAACAAGGCGGCCGATAACAATACGTCTGCCGGCAACGGGGGCAATGCTGCCGCCACACAAGCGCCGGATGCAGTAACATCGGCTTCGGTAGTAGATAACGGGGAAGCCTTCAAGAAGGCGATCAGCAAGGACGGCACATGGATTGCCGCAACCTTGAACGATCTGTCCTTCAGCGAGGAACTGGTAGTGGACGGACAGTTCATTAATAAGGAGAAGCCAGCCCGCAAAATCGCGCTCTACACCCAGGACGCTGACCACAATATCACAAACAGCTTCAAGCTGACCGCCCCCAAATTGACGATCCGCAGCGAGAATACCCGGATACAGGGCGGCACCTTCATCGGCGATGTCTATGTGGAGGCAGACGGCTTCGCTGTGGTCAATGCAACAATTGAGGGCAATGTCTATTTCTCCGATGCCAAATATCAGGCCACCTACTCCGCAGCCGACCAGGGCAAGGTGACCGGCGTAACCGAAGTGAAGCAGTAATCCGTGGTGCTCTATGATGACTATCCGCAGGACAGCCCTATTTCCCCTGCTGCTGCTCCTGCTGTCACTCGGCTCCTGCAGCGGGCATGAGGCTGGAGAAGGGCCGGTATACCGTATCCGGTCCGGCCATGATCTGAATCTTCTGACTACGAGCGATATCCATTATCTGTCACCCGGCCTAAGAGATGATGGGACGGCCTTCCGCCAGTTCCTGGCTGCGGGGGACGGCAAGCAGCTGGAATACAGCAGCGAGATGCTGGAGGCGCTCCGCTATGACGTCGCCCTGCGGAGGCCCGATGCTGTGATCATCAGCGGAGATCTCAGCAACAACGGCGAAGAAGCCAGCCACAAGGAGCTGGCCGGACAGCTGAAGCAGCTTGAGCAGGAGACGGGAACCCGGGTCTATGTGATTCCCGGCAATCACGATATCCGCAATCCCTGGGCCCGGAGGTTCAAGGGGAGGAGGCAATATGCCGTGGATTCCGTTACCGCCGGAGAATTCCGCAAGATCTACAGCAGCTTCGGCTACGGGGAAGCCCTGCTGACAGACAAGGACTCGCTCAGCTATCTGGCCGCCCCGTCGGATGAGCTGTGGCTGCTCATGCTGGACACTGCGCAGTATGAGGACAACAAGGCGCTCGGCCACCCTGAGCTGAAAGGCAGAATCAGCGCCGGGACGCTGGAATGGATCGGCGCCTGCGGCCGGATGGCGGCAGAGCATGGCGCACAGCTCATAGCAGTGATGCATCATAACCTGATGAATCACAGCAGCTTCATCCAGGAGGGCTTCACCGTGGAGGATCACACAGAGGTTATGGATGCTCTTGTGAAGAACGGTGTCCGCACCGTGCTCAGCGGCCATATCCATATGCAGGATATCAGTGAAGCCACCCGCGACGGCAAGCCGGTCTATGACATCGCCAGCAGTGCCTTGTCCGTGTATCCCCATCAATACGGCCTCCTGCACTATTCCTCTGCCGGCCGGACGCTTGATTACAGCACGGCGACACTGGGGATGGAACCGTGGGCAGCCACAGCGGGCATCACCGATCCGAAGTTACTGCATTTCAAGGATTACAGTGAGCAGGAGTTCCGTAAACGCTCGGCGGGGCGGACCTTCAGCCGGCTCGCTTCAGACAAGGCTTACGCCGGATATTCCGATACCCAGCTCGGGCAGATGGCTGATGTGGTCGGAGCGCTGAATGCGCTCTATACCGCAGGCATGACCAGTACCGGCCTGGCCGCTATACTCGATACGGACGGCTACCGGCTATGGCAGACCGCCCCGGCGAGCGGAACCAGAAGCTACGTGCTGGAGATGGCAGCACAGCAGCCGGAGAATAACCGGCGGCTGCACACCCGGCTGGCGGAGCCGTGATGTTTGAATACCTGGAGAAAGGTGCAAGATAGACAAGTGCACTTACACCTATTGCTGAGGAGATGATCATTTTGTTCAAACGCATGGATGAGATTATGATTGAGATCCCAGAGACCCAGAAACCCGACCCTAATGCTGCAGCCGCAGTTCAAGAGCTGCTTGGCGGCAAATTCGGCGAAATGTCAACCCTTAACAATTACCTGTATCAGTCCTTTAATTTCCGGTCCAAGGAGAAGCTGAAGCCCTTCTACGATCTGGTGATGAGCATCACTGCAGAAGAGCTGGGCCATGTTGAATTAGTCTCCCATGCCGTGAACAAATGCCTAAGAGGCTCAACGGATTACAAGAAGCCGGACGACTCGCCGCTTGGGCCTGCCAAGGATGCGCGGCTCTCCTACCACTTCCTGGCCGGAGCCCAGGGAGCCATGCCTTTTGATTCTATGGGCAATCCCTGGACTGGCGCGAATGTGTTCAACAGCGGTAATCTCGTTGAGGATCTGCTGCATAACTTCTTCCTGGAGTGCGGAGCGAGAACCCATAAGATGAAGGTTTACGAGATGACTGACCACCCTGCAGCCCGTGCCGTTGTCGGCTTCCTGCTTGTCCGCGGGGGTGTTCATGTGGTGGCCTATGCCAAAGCGCTGGAGATGGCGACGGGAGTCAATGTGACTAAGCTCGTGCCGATTCCTTCGCTGAGCAACAAGGCCTTCAGTGAAGCGCACAAATATGAAGAGAAAGGCGTTCATACGAAGCTGTACACCTGGAGCGACAAGGATTTCGGCTCTATTGGCCAGATCTGGAAGGGCACTCACCCGGAGGACGGGCTTCCGCTTGAGGTCATTCAGGGTGCGCCCAAGGGTGTACCGATTCCTGAAGCCCCCGAATCCAAAGAAGAATTCGCACCGGGAATCTCCGAGGAAGAATTCAAAGAGATTGCCAAGCGGCTCAAAATGGCCGGAAACATTAAAGATTAGTCTAGAAGAAAATGCACATCAAAAGCGGATGCTCCCAGGCCGTATACCGGCCGGAGAACATCCGCTTCGTTGTGTTTGCGTTATTGCTGCGGCTCAAGCAGCAGTGAAGTGCCCGCTACCTCCCGCCCGTTGACCAGCAGCGTGATCCGGTGCTCACCGGGGTAGTGCTTCCGCGTGGTCAAGTCGGCCCAGCGGTGGGTGCGGGCGCCTGTCAGCCTGGAGCCGCCAGGGACGGTTCTGTCGGATAACAGGAACAGCTTGCGCGAGGTCTGGCCCCTGGCCTTCACGAAATCGATTCCGTATTCGATACGGATGCGCACCGGCTCGCCCTCCCGGATAGTAAGGGCATACCTCAGCTCACAGCTATCACCGATGTGCAGCCCGGCCGGATCTGTGTCAAGGACCGCTGCGGACACCAGCGGGTCCCCGCTCTCCTCTGGAGCATATCCGAACAGCGCCATGATCTCCGGGTCCGCCTTGCGGATCAGCGAGCGGCAGCCATGCCGCACAATCCAGTCCGTATGGGCATTGCTGCCCATCCAGCGGCGGGCCGCCGCCTTCACGATATCCGGGTGATCCTTCGCAATATCGTTCAGGTTGTTAGCCACACTTTTTCTTACATAGAGCGAAGGGTCGGTCTTAAGCTTCTCCAGCACCGGCAGCACCGGGGACGGGTCCTGCTTGAACATCGGCAGCGCCTGGCCCCACGGCAGACGGGGCCGGCAGCCTTCGCTGGCCAGCCGCCGCACATGCTCGTCTTGATGCTCCGCCCAGAGCAGCATCCGGGCCATTGCCCGCTGCGGATCACGCAGCAGGAACGGCCGGATGGCGAATTCGGCCGAGGATTTGGCCGTGAACCGCTCCAGCGCCGCCATCGAGAGCTCCCAGTGCTCCTCCCTTCCGCCGAACACTTCCACGAAATCAGGGAAGAACAGATAAGGAAATCCCACACAATCCTCATCTATCGCATATAGAATGTCCAGCGCTTCTTCGTAACGCTGGGGCAGGAGGCTTCCAAGGGTCTCCGTGATCCGCCGCATTCTGCCCTTAAGCTCAAGCGCCTCCCAAGACTCCTTCATTACATCAGCCGTGAAGCGCTCCGGGTCAAACGAAGGATAGACGGCCCGAACCTTCTTGCCGAAGCCGCGCAGGAATTCCTTGTTGTACATTGCTTTTAACGGTTCCGCCATCTCTCAATTCCTCCTGATGATTGTGCTCATACTGATTTGTGAGAACAGCATACCATACCGAACCGGACAACCCTGTGTCATATTCGCCGGATGATTTTCTGCAAACAAAAACCTGTTTTCAAAATGACCTGCCTGTCGTAGAATAGGATGTAAATTGCCCGGACAGACCATCCGCGGAAAGGACTTAGACCATTGCCACAGACACTTGCCAAAAATATCGATTTCTTCGTAGCCGCCTTATCACAGACCTTCGTGTCTGCGCTCCAGCTTGATCCTGACGGAATGTATACACAGGTAGGGTCAGGGGTAGTTGAGAAATTCTCCGATGACTACGTGAGGCTGAAACGCTTCGACGGCACGACCTCGCACTACGCCCGCGACATTACGAAATTTCAGCGCAACCAGCCCTGAGACCGTTGTGACCGGCAAGGCCAAGCTTTAAGGCCACTATACCTGATAATGCACAGATCCGGGATCGTCTCCCGGGTCTTGCCGGTATGGATCGCCATAAATTTTTAACGTGTGCATTTCATATAACTATTGACTTGACGCTGTGCGCGAACTACACTGAAATCGTTAACAATTCCATGTACCCGGAGCGAAGCTATGATTACCATTAAGGATATTGCCCGCGTTGCCGGTGTATCCCATACGACCGTATCCCGGGCACTGAACGGCAATCCGCTGATCAAGAAGGCCACCCGGGAGCGGATCGAACGGATCGCCGCCGAAATGAACTATGTACCGAATTACAGCGCCAAGAGCCTGGTCACCAAGCGTTCCTTCACCATCGGGCTGTTCTTCTCCAGCATCGAGCAGGGAACGTCCGCCAGCTTCCTGGTGGATGCCATCAAGGGCATCACGCATATCCTTGACGAGAACTACAATCTGACAGTGAACGGGATCGACAGTGTGCAGCATTTCAGCAACATCCTGCCCCAGCGCTTCGACGGCATCCTGGTGATGAGCCAGAGTGACGAAGACAATGCTTTTATCTATCATGTGAAGAAGATGGGCATTCCGCTCGTTGTGCTGAACCGCCAGCTGGAGGACCCCGGCATTATGAACGTTGTCGCCAACGACCGCGAAGGTGTGAAGGAAGCGATTGACTATGCCGCGCTGCAAGGACACCGCAGGCTGGCTATTATTGAGGGCAAGTCCGGCTTCAAATCCTCCAGCGAGCGCAAGCAGGGCTTCATGGACAGCCTGATTGCCGGCCGGCTCGGCCTGAATCCAGATTACTTCGCCTCAGGAGATTACAGCATTGAGAGCGGGTATGAGGCAATGGGCAGGCTGCTGGAGCTTGCGGAACGTCCTACGGCGGTCTTCTGCTCCAATGACGATATGGCGATCGGCGCCATGAATGCCTGCTACGCCCGCAAGATCCGTGTGCCGGAGGAGATCTCGCTGATCGGCTTCGACGATATTATGTTTGCCCGGTACACGAACCCTGCACTGACCACCGTCCGCAAGCCGATTGCCGAGATCTGCGAGCTTGGGGCCAGCATGCTGATCCAGCTCCTGCAGCAGCCGGAGACCCCGCCGCAGCAGCTGTTCGTCAAGACCTCGCTGGTCGTACGCGATACGGTTGGTGCGCCCTGACTCAGGCTTCAGACCCAAGCCGTTATTTTGTGCAGATACGGAATTCCTGTGAGGAACGGGAAGCTCCGTATTTTGCTTAAAATAAAATGTTAACGTGTGCAATTTATCACTGTATTTCAAAGGAGATCATGACCACAATGACAAACCGCTTATCCAGAAGCACTCACCCGGAACTGACCCTGCATCCTGAACGGATGATCCAATTCGGCGAAGGCAATTTCATGCGCGCTTTCGTGGACTGGCAGCTCCAGCAGATGAACAATCAGGGCCTGTTCAACGGAAGCGCCGTGCTCATCCAGCCGATCGCCCAGCACACCGGCGGAGTTGCCGACCTTATGGCCGAGCAGGATTATCTGTACACCGTGCTGCTTAACGGCATCATGGATAATGAGACGGTGAATTCCCGCGAGATTATCAGCTCGGTCAGCCGGGTGATCAACCCATTTGCCGATTATGAGGCTTATCTTGCCCTTGCGGAGAATGATGACCTGGAGTTCATTACCTCGAACACCACCGAAGCGGGCATTGCCTATCTTCCCGGTGACCGCGCGGACGGCGCACCTCCGGCCAGCTTCCCGGGCAAGCTGACGGTCCTGCTCCACCGCCGGTATGAGCTTGGCAAGAAGGGCTTCGTCATTATTCCCTGCGAGCTGATTGACCGCAACGGCGAGAAGCTGCAGGAGATTGTGGAGCGTTATGCGGCTGACTGGAACCTCGGCGAAGGCTTCCTGCAATGGCTGAAGTCCGAGAACACCTTCTGCTGCAGTCTGGTGGACCGCATTGTGCCGGGCTACCCGCGCGGGCAGGCCGCTCAGCTCGAAGCGGAGCTGGGGTATACCGACAAGGTTATGGTGACTGCTGAGCCGTTTCTTTTCTGGGTAATTGAAGGGCCGGAATCCCTTGCCGAGCGGCTGCCGCTGGCCAAGGCGGGATTGAATGTTGTGGTTACCCCTGATATGACGCCATACCGCGAGCGCAAGGTGCATCTGCTGAACGGGCCGCATACCGCCATGGTTCCGCTGGGCCTGCTGGCAGGCCTTACGACCGTTGAGGATGTAATGAATGACGGGGCGTTCTCCCGTTATGTGAAGGTGTTAATTGAAGAAGAGCTGATTCCGATGCTGGATCTGCCTGCGGATGCGCTGCTGTCTTACGCCGGTGCCGTGCAGGAGCGGTTCCGCAATCCGTTCATCCGTCATGAGCTGACTTCCATCCTGCTCAACAGCATCTCCAAATTCAAAGCCCGCCTGCTCCCGGTGATGCTCCGCTACCAGGAGGAACGCGGCAGATTGCCGGAGCGGATCACCCTGGCTCTAGCCGCCCTGCTGCTCGCCTACCGGGGAGACCGCATCGCCCGGCAGGACAGCGCCGAGGTGCTGGCCGCGTTCGACCAGGCCTGGAGCCGGCCGGACAGCTTCGTGAATACCATTCTGGCCGACACCAGCCTGTGGGGCCAGGATCTGACCCTGCTGCCGGGCTTGCCGGCCGCCATTGCCGCCCATCTGCAGCAGCTTGAACGGGAAGGCTCCCGCGCAGCATTGCAGCAGCTTGTCGGCTGAACGATAAACTATTATTTTAGGAGGGACAACATGAAGAACTTAATGAAAATGAACCCGAGGGATACGGTGGCTGTAGCCCTGCGTCCGATTACCGCCGGCGAAGAGCTGACAGTGGACGGACTTGCGGTTAAGGCTGCCCAGGATATTCCGCAGGGCCACAAGATTGCGCTGACGGACTTCAGCACAGAAGATGTTATCACCAAGTACGGATATCCCATCGGCCATGCCACGGAACCGATTGCCGCAGGCGACTGGATTCATACGCACAATATCAAGACCAACCTGTCCGGGGAAGAAGAATACGAGTATGTGCCGGATGTGCATCAGGTGACTTATCCCCGCCGCGATCTGACCTTTCAGGGCTACCGGAGGGCAAACGGCAAGGTCGGCATCCGCAATGACCTGTTCATTATTCCGACCGTCGGCTGTGTGAATGGCATTGCCGAGCAGATGATCCAGGAATTCAAGGCGGAGCATCCCGATCTCGGCGGCTTCGACAACCTGACGGTGCTGAAGCATCCTTACGGGTGCTCCCAGCTTGGCGATGACCACCGCATGACCCGCAGCATTCTGCTCGACGCGGTGAATCACCCCAATGCGGGCGGCGTGCTCGTCTTCGGCCTCGGCTGCGAGAACAACATTGTCTCCGAGTTCCGCAGCATGCTGGGCGATTATGACGAATCACGGGTCAAATTCCTGGTGGCCCAGGAGGTGGGCAATGAGCTGGAGGCCGGTCTGTTCCTGCTGGATGAGCTGTACGAAGCCGCCAAGGATGATGTGCGCGAGCCGGTGCCGCTCAGCGAGCTGAACATCGGTCTGAAGTGCGGCGGCTCTGACGGGTTCTCCGGTATTACGGCCAATCCGCTGCTGGGCGCATTCTCCGACTTCATTATCTCCCAGGGCGGAACATCGGTGCTGACCGAGGTGCCGGAAATGTTCGGTGCCGAGAAAATGCTCATGGCCCGCGCCGAAAGCCGCGAGGTGTATGAGGACATCGTCTCGCTGATCAACAACTTCAAGCAGTATTTCCTGTCCTACGGCGAGCCTGTGTATGAGAACCCTTCCCCCGGCAACAAGGCCGGCGGCATCAGTACACTGGAGGACAAATCACTCGGCTGTACCCAGAAGGCCGGAACGTCGCCGGTGGTGGATGTCCTGGATTATGGCGTCAAGCTGCGCAAAAAAGGGCTGAGCCTCCTCCAGGCTCCCGGCAACGATCTGGTGGCCGCCTCTGCGCTCGCCGCTTCGGACTGCCAGCTGGTGCTGTTCACCACCGGGCGCGGCACGCCGTTCGGCAGCTTCGTGCCTACGGTGAAGGTGGCGACCAATAATGAGCTTTTTGCCAAAAAAGGCCACTGGATGGACTTCAACGCCGGTCCTCTGCTGGAAACGCCGATGGAGCAGGTGCTGGAGGAATTCATCACTTATATCATCGATGTCGCAAGCGGCAAGAAGACCCGGAATGAGCAGAATGAAGTGCGTGAGCTGGCTATTTTCAAAACTGGCGTTACCTTATAGGCCTTATCCTAATTCATACAAGTGGAAACGCCTTTACCGTCCTTTTAAAGGACGGTTCCATTTCAGCGAGAAATAGAAGGATAAGTTATCGTGTGAAACCTATAAATTCTTATATTTTAGAGGGAGATCCTATCCATGTTTCTAAACGAGAACTTCATGTTATCCGGCGAAACAGCACAGAAGCTCTACCATAATCACGCCAAAACGATGCCTATTATCGACTACCACTGTCATCTGGACCCGCGCGAAATCTATGAGGATCAGCCGTTCCAGAATCTGACCGCTGCCTGGCTCTACGGCGACCACTACAAGTGGCGGCTGATGCGGGCAAACGGGGTGCCTGAATCGCATATTACCGGGGATGCCTCCGATTATGACAAGTTCCTGGCCTGGGCCCGCACGCTTCCCAAGACTGTCGGCAATCCGCTGTACAGCTGGACCCATCTGGAGCTCCGCCGCTTCTTCGGAGTGGATGAGCCGCTGAACGAGGCCTCTGCTCCGGCGATCTGGGAGAAGGTGAACCAGAGGCTGGCGGAGTCCGGCTTCACCCGGCGCGGCCTGATCCGCCGGTCCGGGGTCAAGGTGATCTGCACCACCGATGATCCGGCTGACTCCCTGGAATACCACCAGCTGCTGAGGGGCAGTGAGACGGCCTTCCGTGTGTTCCCGACCTTCCGCCCCGACAAGGCGCTGAATATTGATGCTGAGGGCTTCGCAGACTGGATCAGCAAGCTGGAGCAGGCTGCAGGCCGGCCGGTTCAGACCTATGCCGCGCTGCTTGAGGCGCTCCAGGGCCGCGTAGAATTCTTCCATGAGAACGGCTGCCGCCTGTCGGACCATGCGCTGGATGTGCTGCGTTATGAGGCGGGTGAACCCGAAGCGGTTGAGGCCATCTATGCCAAAAGACTGCAGGGCGCAGAGCTGTCCCCGCAGGAGGTCACCGTCTACCGCACCGAGCTGCTGACGGCGCTGATCGGCTTCTATCATGACAAGGGCTGGACCATGCAGCTTCATCTCCATGCCTTCCGCAACAACAACACGCCGATGTTCCGGCGGCTTGGGCCGGATACCGGCTACGACGGCATCAACGATCTGCCGCTGGCCGCCGCGCTGTCACGGCTGCTGGACCGGGCCGAGAGCGGCAGCGGGCTGCCGAAGACGATTCTGTACTCGCTGAATCCCGGCGATTACCCTGCCCTGCTGGCTCTGCTGGGCTGTTACCAGAAGGATACCCCGGGCAAGCTGCAGCTTGGCTCCGGCTGGTGGTACAATGATACGTACAGCGGAATGCGCCAGCAGCTGACCACACTTGCCGAAGGCAGCCTGCTGGGCAACTTCGTCGGGATGCTGACGGATTCCCGCAGCTTCCTCTCCTATACCCGGCATGAATATTTCCGCCGGGTGCTGTGCGGGCTGCTCGGTGAACTTGCTGACCGCGGCGAGGCACCGGATGACCTGGAGCTCCTTGGCTCCATGGTCGAGGATATCGCCTACAACAATGCGGCCCGCTATTTCGGATTCGAGACCGCCGGCAGCGAAGCCGCCGGGCTTACCGTCTAGCGGAGGATACGGAAAATGCCGACTCTTTATATCGCCGGAGATTCTACCGCTGCCCGCAAGGGCGGCGGGGAATGGCCGATGGCCGGATGGGGCGAATTCCTGCATGAATATGTCAGTCCGGAGCTGCGGATCGAGAACCGGGCGGTCAACGGCCGGAGCACCCGCTCCTTCCTGGCCGAGGGCAGGCTTGCGGATATTGAGCGGGACTGCCTGGCCGGAGACTTCCTGCTGATCCAGTTCGGCCATAATGACCAGAAGCTTGAAGACCCGGCCCGTTACACGGACCCGCAGACGGACTACCGCCGGAATCTGAAGGTGTTCATTGATTCTGCCCGCAGACGTTGCATGTTCCCTGTGCTGCTCACCTCCGTGAGCCGCCGCCGCTTCACCGCGGACGGGGAGCCTGACCCGCAGGCGGTCGGCCTCTACCCGCAGGTGATGCGGGAGGTGGCCGCAGAGACCGGAACGCCGCTGCTCGATCTGTTCGCATCCTCCCAGCGGCTCTACCGGGATTTGGGTGTCGAGGCCTCAAGGGAGCTGTTCCTGCATCTGGCCCCGGGAGAGCGGCCTAACTATCCGGACGGCATAGCGGATAACACGCATTTCTGCACCGCCGGGGCGCGGCGGATTGCCGCGCTGGTGGCGGAGGCGGTCGCGCGGTGTGCGGTGCTTACTGCATTGCATCCGTATCTGCGGATCAAGCTATGAATGAGCCTTAACTCAAGGAGGTTTTCACTATGACCGTTCCATTTAATCTGGGCGTGCGCGCCCATGACTTCAACCACTGTCCGCTGCCGGAGCTGATCGGCAAGCTGCGGGCGCACGGCTTCCCGGCGATTCAGTTTGCCTTGCACAAGTCTTTTCCGGAGAGTGTGACGGAGCTGTGTGCACTTAGTCCCGGCGCAGCTGCGTACTATGGCGATGCCTTCAGACAGGCGGGGATTAAGATTGCCGTGCTCGGCTGTTATGTGAACATCATCGACCCAGATCCTTCCAAGCGCACGCAGGCGCTGAACGAGTTCAAGACGCATCTGCGGCTGGCCCGTGACTTCGGGGCAAGCCTGGTCGGCACAGAGACAGGCAGTGTCGGGGACGGATATACGGAGGATAATTTCACGGAAGAGGCTTTTGGACAAGTCGTAGAGTCGGTGAAGGCCATGGTGGCCGAGGCTGAGCGCTTTGGGGTCACAGTCGGCATCGAGGCAGGCGTCAACCATCCGCTTTATTCGGCGAAGCTGGTCAGACGGCTGCTGGATGAAGTGGCATCGGGCAACCTGCAGATCATACTGGATGTCGCCAATCTGATGACGCCGGAGAACTATCTGCAGCAGGAGCAGATTGTAGCAGAAGCGCTGGAGCTGCTGGGCAACCGGATCGCTGTGCTGCATCTGAAGGACTTTACGATACAGGACGGCAGGATCGAGATCGTTCCTGCTGGCCAGGGGCTGATGAATTTCGCGCCGCTGCTCAGCTATATGAAATATAAGCGGCCGCATATCCAGGGGCTGCTGGAGAGCACCCCTGAGGAGGGGCTGCGGGACAGCGCGCAGTTCCTGCGGAGTCTGTACAACGAGCTATAGAATCTGGAGTGCTCGCCCATATATGGCGGCATCCGGTATCATGAGGGATTACGAGGGGCAGAAATGCCCCTCATTGGCTTGAGTGGGCCGTTTTGGTGGATTCTGGTGCACTAGTGCTCCTCATCCCGTCCACGCACCCTCGTACCTAACCAATGTGTTCGGTTTTTCGCATACATCTGGCCCACACACCGCATACCTAACCAATGTGTTCGGTTTTTCGCATACATCCGGCCCACGCACCGCATACCTGCCAAATATGTTCGGTTTTTCGCATACATCTGGCCCACGCACCGCATACCTGCCAAATATGTTCTGTTTTTCGATTACATTAGGTCTAAGAGCTGCCGCCAGTCCCATTGTAATCGGTTTTTCGATTACATCCCCCCACGCATCCACGTCCGGCCCGATGTAATCGGTTTTTCGATTACATCCCCCATACGCCCGCCGCACCCATCTGCCCATTGTAATCGGGTTTCCACCTACATTCCTCTCACGCCCCCGCACCTGCCCAATGCAATCGGTTTTCCACACACATCCCGCCCGCTCCCCCTGCGCCAGAACAAAGCCCCGGACCCAATCGGGCCGGGGCTTTGTTGGATGGCTAAGGTGACGCCACCGGGACGGGCTCTTATGACTTAAAGGCCTGCGGCGACACGTACACGAACCGTTCCGCTCTCGCCATCATATGGAACTTCTGCTCAGGGAAGTGGCGGTACAGGTAGTCTACGAAGTAGCCCGGATTCTCGGCGTTCCCGGCGAACAGGTCGTAGTGCAGCGGAACGACGGTCTCGAAGCCGCTGGTGGCCGCGAACTCTGCCGCTTCCCGGTAATTCATATTGCCGACAATGTGGCGGCGGTTCCGGTAATAGTCGCGGCCGTTGATCGGCAAGAGCGCCAGATCGATGGTCCGGCTGCCCATCTCTTCAACCAGCTCAGGGAACAGCACGGTGTCTCCGGCATGATACAGCGTCACCCCGTTCAGCTCCAGAATGTAGCCGACATACTTGGGGTTGCCCTGTTCATCACGCTCCAGCTCTTCATGCGCCGCTGCCACCGGATATACCTTCAGCCCGTGCGCAGGCTCTGCCGCCTGGCCGGGCAGGGCAGCCGCCAGTCGCTCCTTGCCGATTCCCAGCTCCTGCAGCCGCTCCAGGCAGACGGCCGGAGCCATGAACTGCGCACCCGGATTCAGTCCAGCCAGCACAGGCAGCGCCTCTTCATCCAGATGATCCGAATGGTCATGGGTGATCAGACAGACCTCCATATTATTAATCTCCCCCGGTCCAACCGGCGGCGGGAAGGTGCGGTCCGGATTCGGCGATACATAAGGATCGATATAGACCGTCACCTCCGCCCCTTTAACAATGACACTGGCTTGTCCCAGGAACCAGACGGCTACACAGCCATAGGGTACCTTGGTGGCCCGGACTTCTTCGATCAGTTCTTGTCCTGCAAATGGCATATCTGTATACTCCCTTCCTGTCTTTTCTATCAAACTCTAACGCATATCCGCCCCATCCGCAAATGTGTCTTCAGGTCCCGCTGCCTGAATTACAGCACCTCGCCATAACTATCCATGCACTGCCGCCTGAACCGCCCTGCCCCTATACAACAGATTCACTATAGATGTAGTATATTAGGGTATTCATTACCGACTGGAGGAACTACTATGAGCAGGATTGCCAACACCCCCGCACCACCTTATTATGCAGTGATTTTCACCTCTGAACGAACAGACGGTGACCAACAATATGCGGACATGGCAGAAGAAATGGTGCAGCTTGCCGCCGCCCAGCCTGGATTCCTCGGCATGGAGAGTGCCAGGGAAGGCGTGGGGATTACGGTATCCTACTGGGATTCTCCCGAAGCCATACGGCAATGGAAGCAGAACGAGCGGCATCTGGTCGCCCAGCGCAGAGGGATCGGGGAATGGTATCAGTCTTATAAGACAAGAGTGTGCAAGGTGGAAAGAGATTATGGCTTTGAAAAATAGTCCCGCTCCACCCCGCCCGCGCTTCCCTGACATGCGTGATTGCAGGCGTACCCGGCAGCTGATCCCTCCCCGAGTGGACTTGTGTGCCCCTCGGCTTGTTACCAATGCCATTTGATGGGTACAATTATTAAATAGTGTAACTACAACAGGACAGGTAAAGGACAGGTGACAGGCATGCAGAATTACGGATTCGCCAGAGTCGCGGCCGCATCCCCCGAGCTTCGGGTAGCTGACTGCGTCTTCAATGCAGAACAAATTATAGAAGTGATTAAAACCGCACATGCCCAGGAGGTGGAGTATCTGGTCCTGCCGGAGCTGTGCATCACCGGCTACAGCTGTGCGGACCTGTTCCTCCAGCCCCGGCTGCAGGATGCTGCCGTAGAGGCGCTGCTGCGGATTACCGCCGCAACGGTGGAGCATCAGATGATTGTGATCGCCGGCCTGCCCCTCCCCATCAAAAGCAGGCTGTTCAACTGTGCCGCTGTCATCCAGCAGGGCCGGATTCTCGGGATTGTGGTCAAGACCTGCATTCCCGGTTACAGTGAGTTCTACGAGCCGCGCTGGTTTGCCGGTGCGGAGGAGCTGGAGACCGATGAGGTGCGGATCGGCGAAGCTACCGTGCCGGTCGGCAATGATCTGATCTTCGCTTGCAAGGGTAACCGGAATCTCTCCTTCGGCGTCGAGATCTGCGAGGACCTCTGGGTGCCGGTGCCGCCCAGCAGCCTGCTGGCCCAGGCCGGAGCCACGCTGCTGTTCAACCCGTCAGCCAGCAATGAGCTGGTCGGCAAGGCCGATTACCGCCGCCAGCTCGTAAGTAGCCAGTCCGCCTCCTGCGTGGCCGGTTATGTCTATGCAGGCTGCAATACCGGCGAATCGACCACCGATGTCGTCTTCGGCGGGCATTCGCTGATCGCGGAGAACGGCCAATTGCTGGCCGAATCGGAGCGTTTCACCCATGAGAGCCGGATCATCACCGCCGACATCGACCTGCCGCGCCTTCAGTACTCCCGCACCGTGATGGGAACGTTCCGGGCCGGCAAGGGCGGCCGCAATTACCGCGAGCTGCTCTACGCTTCACCGGCCAGCGGCAGCAGCCGCCGGGAGCTGAAGCGGACGGTGGGCGTCAACCCGTTCGTGCCGGGCAATCCGCTGCAGCGGGACGAACGCTGCCAGGAGATCCTCTCGATCCAGACCTCCGGCCTGATGAAGCGTATCCGCCACATCGGCACCAAGCAGGCGGTCATCGGCATCTCCGGCGGGCTGGATTCCACGCTGGCGCTGCTGGTCGCCGTCCGCGCGATGGAGCGACTCGGGCGTCCGGCCAGTGACGTGCTGGCGGTCACAATGCCCGGCTTCGGCACGACAAGCCGCACCTATGACAACGCCGTCGGCTTGATCAAGGCGCTCGGCGCCACCCTGAAGGTCGTAGACATCAAGGCGGCCTGCCTCCAGCACTTCGAGGACATCGGCCACGACCCCGAGGTGCATGACCTGACCTACGAGAACGTACAAGCCCGCGAACGCACGCAGATTCTGATGGACCTTGCCAACAAGAACGGCGGCATTGTTATCGGCACTGGCGATTTGTCCGAGCTTGCCTTGGGCTGGTGCACCTACAACGGCGACCACATGTCCATGTACAGTGTGAATTCGGGCATTCCGAAGACGCTGATCCAATATGTGGTCGCCTGGTATGCGGACCATGAAGCCGATGAGACCGTCAATAAGCTGCTCTACAGCATCATCGAGACCGGAATCAGCCCCGAGCTGCTGCCGCCTTCGGCCACAGGGGAGATTGTCCAGCTCACCGAGAACATTCTCGGACCTTACATTGTGCATGACTTCTTCCTGTATTACATGCTGCGCACAGGGGCCACCCCCGGAAAAATGCTCTACCTCGCCGAGCACGCCTTCGGCGGAGCCTATCCCAGAGAGCAGCTGATCGCCTGGCTGAAGGTGTTCGTCACCCGCTTCTTCACCCAGCAGTTCAAGCGCTCCTGCCTGCCGGACGGCCCGAAGGTCGGCACAGTCAGCCTCTCGCCGCGCGGCGACTGGCGGATGCCGAGCGATGCCTCTGCGGCGCTCTGGCTGCAGGAGATCGAAGAATTGTAGTTTCTGTACAACAGCAAAGAGGCGTCCCCCATCATCACAGGATGATCGGGGACGCCTCTTCTTCAATCTTCAGCCTCACTCATATACATTATCAAGGATCAGCACTTCATCACTTCCGAACGGGGTCTGAATTGTCACGGTATCCCCCGGACAGGCCAGAATCAGTCCTCTGCCCATCGGAGACCAGAGCGAGATACAGAATTCATCCAGCTCGGCTTCACCGGGAATCACAATCCGGTATGCCTCCTTCAGCGTCTCCTGGCCGATCCGCAGCGACACCTGCGACCCGACCAGCACCATTGAACGCTGAAGCGGCCCGTCATCACCGGCCAGAATCCGCTCCACCGTCTCCTGGTACCTGCGGATCATGGCCTGCACCTCGGCCCGCTCTGCCGGCGACTCCCAGGTCCCCCTGTCCAGAATCGAGAATTTATGCTCATCGAGATAGACCAGCTGCTGCACCAGTTCCTCCCGCAGTGAAATCGTCTTGAGACTATGGCTCATAGTAGATTTCACCTACCTTTTTCATCAGGTCATGCTCGAAAACACGCTTGTTCCTGCTCATAGCCCTCATTCCTCCCAAATAGTAAAATAGATCCCGCGTGGGGATCTACTCTCTATGATAGCATCTTTCCAGAGAAAGACAATCTCATGGACAAGGGAGAAATAACCTGAATTCAGCGCTTCACTGAATGGACGAAGCAGCCGCCGCCCGGCTGTACATCCTCTGGTCCTGCAGCCGGATCAGCACCTTGCCGAACCGACCGCCCTGGCGGATAATCACCTTTTGCTCCGGATAAGCAGTGTGCAGATAATCCTGTACAGTCTGGCGGACCGTATCGTTCCCGTCCAAATGATGCAGAGGCAGCATCTCCAGCACTTCAGCAAATGCCTCCTCCGGGGAGACCTCCTTGCTTTTGGCTTCCCGGGATATAATGGACTCGTAGCTATACCCCTTCAGATACAGCAGTTGCATCAGATAGGCCATATCCGAGGATTCTGCATGGACCTCACGGCCGGTCAGCAGCGGCAGCAATTCGTTCATCAGGCTATGCTCCTGGACGCCTGCCGACGTGCTGATGTAACAATACTGACGGGCACAGCTGATCACCTTCTCGGCGCTCTCCCAATCGAATACGGCCGGACACATGGACACGAAGACCAGATCGAAGGCATTCAGCCAGCCCCGGGCGGCAATGTCGATATCCTCAAACGCTTCGCGCACCAGCTCAACCTGCCCGGGAGCCGCTGCCGCCGTGTTTTCCAGAAAAAGCTCAGATAAAGGTACATTAGGCTCTACCGCGGTAACCCTGGCCCCTCTCTCCATAAAAGGCACCGTGAAGCCGCCCGAGGCGGCCCCCACATCCAGCACAGTCAGGCCGCTGAAGTCCACCCCCTGGCCTTCCATCCAGGTAATAATCCGCTCGCTTCGCTCCCGCCCGGCACTGCTGAATACCTCCTCATTGAAAACCTTCGCCTTATGGTCGAAGCTTGTGTGCGGGTTCATCCCCATCGCCTTGAACTTGTTAGCCATCGCCTTGGGGTCCTCCTGCCAGGCCTTCTCCCATACGCTTGCATCAAATAATCCGTTATTCATCTCTGATTCATCCTCTCTTGCGGGCTTGCTTGCCCTATTATCGCTATCGCTTATTACACAGACTTAAAAGACTCTGAATATCCGCAATATATCCGGCAAAAACGGCTTTGCCGCCCTTAAAGGGTCGGCAGCCGTTTCAGCAGGAACAACGCCAAACACCGCCAGCCCCCGTCCTTACTGCATGACCGCATTGTATCAGCCATTGCCTACTGCTGCCATGCCCGCATCTTATCTGCCAGCTCAGACATCATCTTATTCCGCAGATAATCCTCCATCTGCCCCTCGGCCTTGACCATCTCCTGCTGGATCAGGCACTCGCTGGGATGGTCCAGGGTGCAGTCGAACAGCGAGGCCGTGCCTTCGATGGCATGGATGATATCCAGGAAGGAGATCTCTTCCCCCTTGCGCCGCAGGCGGTACCCCCCGTTCGCGCCGGAAGTGGACTCGATCAGCCCCGCCTTGACCAGCTTGGTCAGAATCTTGGACAGATAGGTAGGCGAGACATTCTGCCGCTCGGCCAGCTGCTGGACCCCAATCGGCTTATCCGGCGTGTGCGCGACCAGGAACAGCATCGTGTGCAGCGCGTAGTTCGTTGCTTTGGAATACTTCATGTCTTTTCCACCTTACGTATAAGCTTTGCTTTTAATTACAGACTTCATTTATCTATGATATATTTTATACTCCGGAAATGCAAGTGTAGTTACAAGCAAATCTGTATTCCCCGGAGCCGAGTGTAAGCTTCACGCCCTGTGCCAGTTGTTCGGCGGAATGAATACCGGGGACCTGTTCAAGCTGCTGTCCGTTCCCCGCACCGCTCTCAGACACTTCCGTCAGCAAGGCGTCCGGCAGTAGCACCGTAGCTGTAGTATTCGGGGGAACAACGGCGGTCAATTCCATCCGGCCGGAGCTAAGCGTCCATTCAGAGCGGATCATCCCGTACATCGATTCCAGCCCGGCGGCAGCAGAAGTCAGTCCGCCTCCCGGATGCGGCTGGATCAGAAACTGCTTATAGCCCGGCCCCTCCTCTGTCTGCTCAATCCCGGCCACATAGCGGTACAGGAAATCGCCAACCGCTCCGTAAGCATAATGATTGAACGAATTCATCGTCGCACTCCAAAAGCTGCCGTCCCAATGCTCCCAGATCGTAGTGGCCCCGCGGGTGACCGGATACAGCCAGGAAGGATAGTCCGTCTGCAGCAGGAGCTTGTAGGCAGCAACGTAACGGCCCGCTTCAGCAAGCACCAGATTCAGATAAGGCGTCCCGACAAACCCTGTCGTCAGGTGATACCCGCTCGCCTCCAGCAGTCCGATAAGTCCCGCAACTGTGCGATCTTTCGCTTCCCCCTCCACCAGACCGAACATTAACGCCAGCACACAGGCTGTCTGGGTAGCCGGACCTGCCGGCCCCCTTGGTGCGATGAAGACCTTATTGAACGCATCATGGATTCCACCCCGCCCTATTCTAAGATTGGCCTTATACATAGGAAACGCGTTCCATTCCAATTATAGAACCCCCGATTCCCCGTGTAATCTGTATAATAGGGAAGAGTCACTATTCCAGCTACACAGAAAGGTAGTCCTATGATTAAAGTTCAACACCTGAGCTTCTCCTTCCCGCACAAAGAGCTCTACACTGACATTTCGTTTACGCTTGAAGAGGCGCAGCATTGCGCTTTTATCGGAACCAGCGGCAGCGGGAAAAGCACCCTGATCGACATCCTGATGGACCGGGACAGATATTTGTTCGACGGCAGCGTTGAGGTGGAGCCTGGTTGCAGCATCGGATATGTCAGCCAGTTCGCCAAGCCGGACCTGTCTCTGGATACGACCGTATTTGAATATATAGCCGGCCCCTTCATCAAGCTCCAGGCTGAAATCCAGACCATCTGCACAGAGATGGAGACCTCTGCGGAGATTGAGCCGCTGCTGGAGAAGTATCAATTGGCTCTGGACGCTTTGGAAGCCCTGGGCGGGGATGATTATGAGAGCCTCATTCACAAGCAGCTTAATCTGGCCGACCTCATGAAGCACAGGGATCTTAAGATATCCGGGCTGAGCGGCGGGGAATTCAAGCTGGTGCAGGTAATGAAGGAAATGCTGGTCCAGCCAGACGTCCTGATTATGGATGAGCCGGATGTATTTCTTGACTTCGACAACCTGAATGCGCTTAGGCAGCTCATTAACTCCCATAAGGGAATCCTGCTGGTGGTTACGCACAACCGCTATCTGCTAAACCATTGTTTTAACAAAATCATTCATCTCGAAAATAAGGAGCTGCAGGAGTTTGACGGCCGCTATCTGGAGTACAACCTCTCCCTGCTTCAGACGAAGATAGAGCTGCAGGAGCTGGCCCTTGCCGAACAGGAGGAGATTGAGCGCAACGATGTGATCATCGATAATCTCCGCGCGATCGCCACCTATAATGCCGAAGCCTCCAGAGGACGGGCGCTGAAAGCGAGAGTGAAGTTCCAGGAAAGGCTGGAAGCCCGCAGAATTAAAGCGCCGTTCGTGGATATTAAGCAGCCGCAGATTCATTTCGGGATGGTGCATGAGCCGCAGGACGCTGCCGCTCCTGTTGTGACGGTCCATGAGTACCGGGCCGCCTTCGATGAGCTGCTGCTCGATCAGGTTAGCTTCGAGATGAATGCTACGGATAAAATCGCCCTGATCGGTCCCAACGGAACCGGAAAGACGACCTTACTGCGCGATATTGCGCTGGGCCGGCACGATTCTATAACCTTCAGCCCGGAGGCTAGAGTTGCCTATCTGTCCCAGCTTCAGGGTGAAGTGCTGAACGATTCCAACACCCTGCTCGAAGAATTCATTGAGGCCGGAATGACCACGTATGATGAGATCCGCCTGCACTTGGCAAGCTATGGCTTCGAAGGTGAGATCGTGAACCAGCGGATAGCTGCCCTGTCCGGCGGCGAAAAGAATCTGCTGCAGCTGGCCAAGGTATCCGCCTTGAAGGCCAATGTCCTGCTGCTTGATGAGCCGACCAGCCATCTGGACACCTACACGCAAATCGCGCTGGACAAAGCGATCCGGGAGTACAAGGGTGCGATTCTGATGATCTCCCATGACTTCTATTCCGTGGTCAACGGGATGGATTATGTGCTGATCATTGACGGGAAGACGATCCGCAAGATGACGGTCAAGAAATTTAAGAAGATGATCTACGCCCGGCATTTCGATAAGGATTACCTGGAGCTGGAGCAGCAGAAGCAAGCTGCGGAAACCCGGGTGGAGCTGGCGCTGCAGGATAACAATTTTGAGCTTGCCAAAAGTCTCGTCGCCCAGCTGGAAGAATTGATAAAGCGGATGTAAGGCTACGGGAACAGTATTAAATGTTAAACAAGCCGCCATTCCGGTAGGGTGCAGTAAAACTCCCTTTGCCGGAATGGCGGCTTTTTAGAGGTGCATCAGGCAAAAGTCAAATGAACCGTATGGATCTCATAAGGCTTGAATTCAAGCCGGATCGCAGGTCCGTCCACCGGCTCCGCGTCCAGCGGCCGCTCCATCAGGTCGCATAGCTGCCAGGAGGCGGTCGAATAATCACTGCTTACAGTAGCTGTGCTGCGTGTTCCCGTATACTCATGCAGCCTGATGATGCATCCGCTGCCGTCCTCGGCAAGCTTAACCGCGTCGATGGCAATGTTCGGAGCATCGCAGGTAATCAAGGATTTGCCACTACCTGCGGCGTAGGCTCCTTCCACGGCCAGAAGCGGCTGGTTCAGCGCCCATGCTTCCTGTACCGTGCCCGCAGCCACCCAGTCCCCCTCATGCGGCAGCAGGGCATACGTGAAGTGATGCTCTCCCTGGTCCGCCAGCCGGTCGGGGCTGGTGGCCGACTTGATCAGCGACAGGCGCATCGTATAATCCTTGATGTCATAGCCGTATTTGCAGTCGTTCAGCAGGCTGACCCCGTAGCCCCGCTCCGACAGATCCGCCCACTGATGGCCCACGCTCTCGAACCGGGCATAATCCCAGCTTGTATTCCAGTGGGTCGGCCGCTTCACGTTGCCGAACTGGATGTCATAAGTCGCTTCCGTTGCCCGCACGGCCACCGGGAAGGCCGCCTTCAGCAGCTGATGCTGCTCATGCCAGTCGACATACGTCTCGAAGTCAATCCGCGCGCTTCCGGCATAGACCTTGACCTTCTGGATGATAGTGGAATCCATGTAGCCCCAGACGAATTCCAGCACAGCCTGGAGCGGGCCGCATTCGAGCAGCTTGACGGAGCGCAGATCGCGGATGACCTGCATTTTCTCCTGATAGAATAAATCAATATCCCACGCATCGAACATCTTCGGCTTATCCTCGAACACCTGAAGCACATTGCCGCATTCCCCGGGAGCCAGCACCTCGCGTGCGGCGCTGCGGTCGAAGACCCGGCTCAGCTGTCCGTCCGTATTCCACTCCAGAATGTAGTATGGAGTCGTTAGTGTGGAATCCTGCCAGCGGAACGGTACCGTCTGCACTGGTTCACCAGCCCCGGTGCTGCCCGGATCGGCGGCAAAAATAACGGTGCTGCCCATCGCCGGAACCGCCGCTGTCTGCACCAGCCACTGTCCGCCGGAGCGTTGTGCAGCCAGCCGGTTGCCCTTGGCGTCTGTCCAGACAGCTTTCTCTGCATCGTGAGCCACAACGGCCAGCCGGGGCGCGGTGAAGAAGGCGCTGTTGAACAGCGTATAGGCTGTACCCTGCGGCGCTTCCGCCGGATTGGCGGCTTCCGGGGCGATCTGGCCGGTGGAATCCTCCAAGCTGACCAGCCCCTCTGCCGCAGCCGTCCGCGCTGCCAGGCCAAGCTGCTCCGCTTCCGCATATTCCACCCGGCAATCCTGATACACCTCGTGAATGGAGGAGCCGGGAATAATGTCGTGGAACTGGTTGCGCAGAATAGTCTGCCAGCCTGTGAGGAGCGAGTCCGCCGGATATTGGCCAAATTGGCCGCTCTCCGCCGCCCACAGCATCTGCAGCCATTCCGCTTCGCGGTAGAGCAGCTCCAGCTTGCGGTTCATTTTTTTGTTATAGGCCTGGCTGGTATAGGTTCCCCGGTGATACTCCAGGTACAGCTCCCCATCCCAGGTGTGCACATACTCTTCTGTAGCATCTATAGTCTCATGAAGCCGCTCGAAGTACTCCGTTGCCCGGCCCGTCTTCACCTGCGGAAGACCCGGCATCGTATCCAGCCGCCGCCGCATCTCCAGCATCTCGCGGTTGACGCCGCCGCCCCCGTCCCCGTAGCCGTAGGACAACAGCAGCTCGCGGTTCAGGTTCTTGTCGCGGTACTGCTCCCAGATGCCCTGCACAGAGAAAGGCTCGATCAGACCGTTGTAGGTGTAATACCAGGCCCCCGATTCCGGTCCCTCCGGTGTGGTGATGAAATGGGTCAGCACCTCGCTGCCGTCAATCCCCCTCCAGCGGAACGTATCATGCGGCATCCGGTTGTACTGGCTCCAGCTGATCTTCGTAGTCATGAAGGTGTCAATGCCCGACTTGCGCAGAATCTGCGGCAGCGCCCAGCTATACCCGAACACATCCGGCAGCCATAAGTATTTGCAGTCCACCCCGAACTCCTCGCGGAAAAACTTCGTCCCGTACAGAATCTGCCGCACCAGCGACTCGCCGCTCGTCAGATTGCAGTCTGCCTCCAGCCACATCGCCCCTCCGGCTTCCCAGCGGCCTTCTTCCACCCGCTGCTTGATCTCCTGATAGATCTCCGGGTAATCCTGCTTGATGTACGCATAGAGCTGAGGCTGGGTCTGCAGAAAAATATACTCCGGGAACTCCTTCATCAGCCGCAGTACGGTGGAGAAGGAGCGGGCCGCTTTCTCCCGCGTGTGGGTCAGGCGCCATAACCAGGCCACATCGATGTGCGTATGGCCGATGGCGGTTACCGTCACCGGATGCTCCCGCTCCATTTGGGAGAGCGCTTCAAGCAGCAGTGCTTCTGCTTCCCGGACTGAGGCATAGAACGCCGCGCTTCCCGGTTTGGACCAGTCCAGCCTGTTGAACGCCTTGTTCAAGGCGGTTAGCAGCTCATGCTTCTCCGTCCGGCTGTCCGGAAGCTGCTTGATAGTCCCAAGCACCGCCCGCCCGGTGTAATAGAGATTGTCGGCGGACTCATCGAGATAGGCCAGCTCTGCCCGCTTGATCTTGTGCTCCTGCGGGATGATCTGCCCGTCACCGTTCAGGCCTGACCATAGGCGGAAGGTGAAATCCAGCTCGCTCCCGGCTGCACCGTCTTCCAGGAACACCTCCTGATGGTTGGAGTCCACCCCCTGATACGGCTTCCCGTCCAGGTAGAGCAGCGACTCGAACCCGCTGTTATTCCCCCCGCCGGTGCGACCGAAATCGAACAGACCCACAACCCGCTTCCCCTGCCATTCCGCAGGCACAGTTACCTTGCGGTGCAGCCACAGATAGGCATCATAGCCGGTCCAATACTCTCCCGTCCGCAGCTTCCTGCCCCCGTCAAGCGCAGGCGGATAGGCACCGTTAGCCCCCTCCGGATCCTCAGTAACCTGCCACTCCTCTAACTCAATCTGCTCACGGTATCTGTACCCCGCAAGCTCTCTCAACCGCGAGCCAAGCTTCTCTTCTGTCCAGAACATTAACATTCTCCTCCCATGTTATAACACGTGTTATTAAACGGGCAAAAAGTGGGGGCTGGCTGAGAACAGGTGCACTTGTGCTCCTCATTCGCTCGTATAGCTCATCTCAACTAGCCTACTTCCAGCCACCCCCAGCTCCACTCCCGCCAGCCGCTACGCACTTTCCCCCGGCCGCAACACGGCCGGGAGCCAGATTTTCTCCGTCTGGCCAGCTTGCTTTCCGCCGCTCATCTGCTGAAGCACACAGCGTACCGCCTCTTCCCCCATGCTCACATAAGGAATCTCTACGCAGCTGAGGGAGGGCAGGCTGAGCCGGTGGCCCTGGATGGTATTGTCGGCGGCCATGATGCGCACATCCTCGCCGATCCGCAGGCCCAGCTGATGGGCCGTCCGGTACAGCTCCGGGATCGCGCTCGACCAGTTGACCAGGAGCGGCGCATACGGCTGGCCGTGATCTCCCGCGAGTCCCTGCAGGCATTCTGCCCACTCGCCGCCATACTCCTTGATGCGGACAATCACCGGCTTCATCCCGTGCGCTTTGCACCAGCCTATGTAGGCGTCCCGGCGGTTCCGCTCTGCCCAGTTATCTGCCGCCGCCTCATGATAGACCTCGGCATAGACCGGTCCGGGCTGCGCCGCTGTTCCCTCGCGCATCAAATACCCTAGCGCGGTCTCCACACTGCCGGAATAATCAGCCAGTATAGAGTACACACCAGGCACTTCCGCATAGCCTTCCACGGAGACATAAGGAACTCCGGCGCTGCTGACACGGGAGGCCCATTCCTCGTCCCGGTAGCTGGTGTGGTCCAGGGTGACAATGCCGTCAATCTTCCGCTGGTGATACAATTCCAGCAGCTCGGCCCTGCCGCCCGCATTCCCCTTGGGGCGCGGAGAGCAGAGCAGGATGTGATACCCGCTCAGCTCGCACTCCTGCTGCATCCCCTCCAGCAGCCGGATGAACAGCGGATGGCGGGTATCCCCGTAAGCGGCCAGCGTCATGCTTCTTCCTGTCTTCATGCTGCGCGCACCCGCGTCCACATGATAATTCAGCTCACGGATCGCTTCCAGCACCGCCTCGCGTGTGTCTGCCCCCACCCCGATGCCGGGCGTATCGTTCAGCACCGCCGAGACGACACTGCGGGACACGCCGGCCCGTTTGGCTACATCGAAGCTGGTCACTCTTTTTTTGCCCATAGTTCAGCACCTCAAGGGAAGTATAACACGTGTTATCAAATAATGTATAGCGCTCTCTTGAAAAATGACACACATGTCACTATAATAAAAATGACGCATGTGTCATTATAAACAAGGAGGAATCCTCATGTCACCGAGAATCTCCGATCAGCAGAAGGTGGAACGGCGCCTGAAGATCCTGAATGCTGCGAAGCTGGTATTCACCGCCAAAGGCTATGAAGCTGCTACCTTCAAGGACATCCTGGATGAGACCGGGATGAGCCGCGGCTGGATCTATCTGTATTTCCAGACCAAGGAGGAAATCTTCGAGGCACTGCTGGACCAGCAGGACATAGAGTATGAGCAGTATCTGGCGGAGCTGACAGCGCAGCACCCTACGGTCTGGGACGCCATCACCCGAATGTACGCCGATCAGCAGACAGACCTTATGCGGATGCCGGGCGGAAGCTTCATGCCGGCCTTCTACGAGTATTTCCTTGGCGGTTCAAGAGATGAGCGGCGGCGGAAGCTTCTGTTGAAGCGGTATGAGTCAGGTCTCGCACGCTTAGAAGGACTGCTTCGCACAGGAGTGGAGCGCGGGGAATTCAGCCCGGTGCTGCCGCCCGCCCAGATAGCAAGAATTGCCGCCGCTTACCAGGAAGGAATCTTTACACATACCCTGGCTGTGGGGCCTGAGCTTGCCCAGACAGAATTACAGATAGAAGCGCTGCTGGATTATCTGAAGCAGCTGCTGAATCCGCCGCCCCGTCTGGCGGCTCAGGAATAGGAGGCTGTATATGGCGGCGCTTTTTCGCAACCCTGTCTTCACCAGGCTGTTCCTGGCCAACTTCGCTTCCCAGCTCGGAACGGTGGTCGGGAATATGGCCTTTGCCTATTATCTGGTCGATCATTTCAGTACCCGTCCCGCGCTGGCGGCAACCGCTGAACTGATGTATTCCCTGCCCACTCTGGCTGTATTCTGGCTGGTAGGGGTTATCGCCGACCTGCTTGACCGGGCCAAAATAGCAGTATACAGCGACTGGATTAGGGCCGGATTAACGCTGCTGCTGCTGGTAAGCTTGCATTTCGACCTGCTCACCTTATGCTTCATGCTGCTGTTTCTGCGCAGCGCTGTAGCGAAGTTCTTCGGTCCCGCCGAGATGGGGTTGCTGCAGGGCAGCATCGGCCAGGAGCAATATGTGCAGGCTGTCGGCCTGAACCAGATGATTATGGGACTGTTCATGCTGTTCGGCATGAGCCTGGGCGCATTCGCTTACCGCTTCCTTGGCATTGAGGGCGCCATTCTGATCGACGGCATCAGCTTCCTCGTCTCCGGACTGCTCATTCTGAGCTGCCGGTTCCATGAGGATGTGCGGATGCCCGGCGGCCGCCACGCCCTGCGGGATATCCGTTTTCCCCGGCTCATCGGAGATTTCCTGGAGGGTCTTCGTTACATTCTCAGTCACAAGCTGCTGCTGACGCTCATCTCCGGCTTCCTGTTCTTCGGTGTCGTGAATGGGGTGTTTGCGGTCCTGCCTATTTTTGCGATGAAATATAAGCTCAGTCCCGATTCCTACATGCTTCACGCCTCTCTCATTACGCTGTGCCTGGGCATCGGTTTCCTGGCCGGAAGCATGGCAGCCTCCCCGCTGATCCGCCGGTTCACGCGGACCCGGGTGCTGATCACCGGACTGCTGCTGTCCAGCCTGCTCATTGTTGCCCTCGGCTCGGCGAATAGCGTCTGGGTCTATCTTCCGCTTGTTCTCATTGAAGGCCTCTGCATCGCTCCGGTGAACATCGCCATCGGCAGCTGGCTGCCGGAGCTGGTGGTCCCGCAGACAATGGGGCGTGTCAACGCTCTCATCGAGCCCATTATGATGCTCGGCCATTCGCTGGCGCTTGGGCTGATGGCCCTTGCTTTTCCGGCTGTCGTATCCGTCACCTGGCTGCACTACATCCTCGGCCTCTGTACGCTGCTGGTTTGCGTGTACTACGGATTCGCCCTGCCCCCGCTGGTCCGCAGACTGGCCCGGAATAATAGCAACTCTTCACCTGCTGAGAGAGCAGGCTAAAGTGCCTTCCCCAGAGACAAAAATGCCCCACAACCCGTGATCTGTCGCATCACGGCTGCGGGGCACGCTGTTTATTTCTGCAGCTCCTGGTCCTTCTGCTTCAGGAGATCAGCGTAATCTGCCTTGTACTGCTCCAGCTTCTGCTTCAGTTCGGCATTGCCGGGGCTGGCCTTGAGCTGGCTGCTGGTTGCCAGGATATTATCTACCACGGAATCAATCTTCTCGTCAATAATCTCGATCTTGCTCTTAGCCGCCGTCAGCGCAGGATCTGGGGTATTTACCGGCGCCGGGCCGACCAGAGAGCTTTTCTCATCAGACAGCGGAGGAGCCTGCTGCACCTTATCGTCCAGACTGATCGTTTTGCCCTTCACCGACACCTGGAAGCCGGCCAATTCGCCAATCGCCCGGACGGGCGCATAGCTCTTGCCGTCAATGACAATGGCCGGATCAGCCAGCTTCTTGCCATACACATTCACCGTATACTCCGCTTGGATGGCCTTTCCTACCAGTGATGACGAAGCGCCCAGCGCCTGCGCCCCCACCATCAGTATTGCTCCGGCAATGACTCCGGCTGCAATCTTTTTCATAAGAAATTCACTCCCCGTAAAAGACTATGACTACTATTCTATCATTTTACGGCCGCGAGCGCTTCCTAATTGATTGACAACTCCTGGATTCCTCTCTATGATATGAGAATAAAGTCTATTGATAATGATTATCATAATCATAGATATGGATAACAGATGCTGTTCTTACAGCCCTGCGCAAGTACATACCATTGTTCCGAAAGGAGAACCACAAATGCCAAGCCTCAAAAAGACTCTACTCTGGCCGCTCACCCTGCTTCTCTTCGCAATTGTCCTGGCCTCGTGCGGCCAACCGGCCGGCACGGATTCCGCCGCTGCCCCGGCATCGGCTGGCAACGCTTCTGCGGAACCAACCGCATCCGCTGCTGCGGGTCCAGCAGCTACAGAGGCCGCCGCTACAACACGGATGTACACGGATTACAAGAAACGGGAGGTTGAAATTCCGGCCGATCCTCAGAAGATTGTCTATGTCGGCAGCAATCCGGGTGACCTGCTGGCGCTGGGGATTAAGCCTGCGGGAGCTTCGTTAAGCGTCATTGGCACACAGGTGGCCTACCCTGATCTGCTCGAAGGGATTGAGGACATCGGCTATCCGTTCTCCGCCGAGAAGATTCTGGCCTTGTCCCCGGACCTGATTATCTTCGACGACTGGGACGAGACCGGAATTGAAGCGTTAAGTAAGATTGCACCGACCGTGGTGGTAGGACTGGACGGCACCTTCCCGACGGAGGAGCGTGTCCGGCAGCTCGCTGACTTGTTCGGCCGTTCAGATGCTGCGGACCAGTGGTTCAAGGATTACCAGGCGAAGGTTGACTCCGTGAAGAAGCAGCTTAACCTGAAGGACGGAGAGACTGCCACCTCCCTGCTTGTCCTGGGCCAGGATCTGTATATCATGGGCAACAAAGGATTGAACGAAACGCTGTACGGACGGCTCGGCTTCAAGCCGGCGGATGGCGTGCAGAAGGTGATTGATGCCGATGAACGGTTCGTAACTATATCCGACGAGGTATTGCCGCAGTATATCGGCACCCACCTGTTCCTCCTGACGGACAACAGCAGCGAAACCGCCGCGAGACAGGCTGCCCTGATGGACACCGGCTTGTGGAAGTCGATTCCCGCCGTCAAGGAGGGCCGCGTATACACCATCGACAGTAAATATAACTTCGATGATCCGATTACGCTGGACAGGCTGCTGGATGAGATCGCGGGTATTTTCAAAGATAAACAGTAGTTAGAAAAATATTGCGCTGGCGCACTAACCAATATGTTCGGTTTTCCGCATACATTTGGTTCGTGCGCCTTCGCAACGGTAATTGTGTTCGATTTTTCGACTATATTTCGCTCACGCACCTCGTGTCGGCCCAATGTATTCGGTTTTTCGCACACATTTCATTCGCGCAACTCATACCAGCAAATTGTGTTCGGTTTTCCGTATACATCCGGCCAAACACCTTAGCTTCAGCAGAATGTATTCGCTTTTCCGCATACATTCCGCATACGCACCAGTACACTACTCCTCAAAGAAAAGCCTTAGGCTGCCTGGAATAATCCCGGCAGCCTAAGGCTTCGTCTATACTAACTTCTACTCCAGCTTGCCGCCCGCCTTCACCGATACCGCACCCTTCGCAGCGATGGTTAGGGTCAGCAGCTCTTCCCCCGCCAGTCGCACCGACACGGTTTCTTCGGCGTCGCTGTCGTTGAACAGCACGGCGGCAACCGAGCCGTCCCTGTTGCGGAAGGCCACGGAGCGCAGATGCTCCCGGCTGGCGTCAGAGGCCAGGCGCACCGCCTGCGGGCGGATCACCTTGCTGAAATGCGCTAGCGCGTAGTAGTCCAGGGTATACGTCAGCTCCCGGGTCTGCTGGTTGACCGTCACCACCCCGCGGCAGGTGCTCTCGCCGAAGCCCGGGACGGTGGGTCCGTTCTGCTCATCCAGCGCCAGATTCCATAGCACGAACGACCTGCTGTGATTGCGCAGAATTTCAATCCCGGTGCGCATCACATTGGAGAAGGCCTGCTCGAACGGGGGAATCCATTCCCCGCCGGAGCCTTCGGTGAAATGCACCTCATGATTGGGGTACACCGCCAGCACCTCCGACTGTGCAGCAGCCGCACCGCCGTACCAGTGCCAGGCCACGCCATCCACGTCTGCTGCGGCTCCCTCCAGCACCGACAGCGGGTAATCCGGCCGGTCCCAGTTGTGGTCGTAGCAGAAGATTTTGGCGGCCAGACCGTGCTGTCTGAAGACAGGCTTCAGATACCCCGTAATGAACTCCCGCTGCTCCTCCGGCAGCATGAGCATACTGGGGTAATGCTGCGGCTCATAGAGCGGCTCATTCTGCACGGTGACCGCATAAATCGGCAAGCCGTGCGCGGCATAGGCCTGAATGAAACGGACGAAGTACTCTGCGTACACCCCGTAATATTCCGGCTTCAGCCGCCCGGCGATCATCGAGCCGCTGGTCTTCATCCAGCCGGGTGCGCTCCAGGGCGAAGCCATCAGCTTCAGCTCAGGGTTAAGCTGCACAGCCTGCTGCACCAGCGGAATAATATCCGCTTCATCGTGGGCGATGGAGAAGCCGGACAACTCCGGATCACTCCCGCCTTCAGACAGATCGTTATAGCTGTAGACCGTTCTGGCATAGTCCGATGCCCCCATCGGATTGCGCAGGAAGGACAGGCCGATGCCCTCCTGCGGATCGAACAGCTTCCGCATCACCTCCGTCCGCCGCTCTTCGCCAAGCACCTGATGGATCAGGTAGGCGGCCGAATCGGTGAAGGAGGCCCCGAAGCCATCCATTTCCTGATACGTCCGGCCCGGATCAATGTCTATGGTGACCGTAGCTCCATCCGCAGGGAGCTGCGGCAGCGACCCAGCAGGCTGTTCCACGAACAGGCTGTTCTCCCCGCTGGACCGGTATACGATAATGTCCGGCATGTTGTCCCCTCCCTTTTATTGAATGCCCAGCTTGGCCTTGTTGGCCTTCATCTTCTCACTGCGGACTTCTGCGATCTTATCCCAGTTATTCTTATCCAGGAAGGCCTTATGCTCCGCCAGAACGCTGTCAAAGGTTGCATCGTCCTTGGCCCGGATCATGCTGACCAGCGTCGTGTTCCAGTTCGTATTAATCGCGGTGAGGCCGCGCGCTTCCGGTGTTCCCTGATCCGGGTTGGTATTCTCCAGAATGAAATGCGGCTTCAGCTTGCCCTTGCCCCATTCCTGCATCTGCTTGATCGCTTCCGGGAAGGCATCCTTGCTCAGCGCTTTGTGGCGGTCATGTCCGAAGAACATGAATTCGCCCATCCGGTAGTCCTTCTTGAACTTATCCGCATTGTTGAGTTGCAGGTCCTTCACCTCCGGCAGCAGCTCCACCGTACCGTCTGCATTGGTCTTGTAGGTCTCGCCTTCAATCCCGTAGTTCATCAGCTTCTGCCCTTCCTCGCTCAGCAGATACGTGAAAATCTGAATCGCCTTGGCCGGGTCCTTGCAATCCTTGGTGATATAGCTGATCATCCAGCCGGTAATGCCGGACTGGTTCAGGGTCGGCTGATGCCCTACAGTGCTGTGCGGCCCGTCAACCGCCATATACTCTTTACCGGGATTGGCGCTCATGAAAATCTGCAGATTGCCGCCCTGCTGAGGCGTACCGTCGAGCAGCATCGTCGCGTATTTGCCGGACTTTACCTTTTCCTCGAAGCCGGTACCGTCATCCGCGAAGCTGTCATCACTGATCGCCCCGTCCCGGTACACGGCGTTCAGCGTCCGCAGCCAGGTCAGATAATCCTCATCCAGATTGCGGTTGTAGAATTTGCCGTCCTCCGTCTCCAGCGGTACGCCCAGGAAGTCCTGGAGCACATCGCCCAGCGAGCCGGTGCCTTCGCCGACAGCGTTGAACCCAAAGGGAATCATATCCGGGAACTTGCTCTTAATTTCGCTCATCGTCTTGCGGAACGCTTCCGGGGTCGCGAAGTCAGGGCTGCCCAGAGCCTCATACACATCCTTGCGGATGACAAAAGCCGTCTTCGCCGGAATATTCCCGCTGTCATAATCCGCCTGCGTATTGGAGTAGTTAGGATAGCCGTACGTATTGCCGTCCTGCGACTGGAACCAGTTCAGCGTATCGGCTGCCGCCACCTTGGTGAAATACGGATCGTATTGCTCAGCCAGCTTGTTCAGGGGCTGCGCCCAGGTCGCCGCCTTCTGCACAACCGGAGAGTTGGAGTCGAAGATCGTCAGGAGATCCGGCATATCGCCGCCCGCGAAGAAGGTGTTCAGCTTCGTATCATCCCCGGTAATGAACTTGATGTTGACGTTCAGATCCTCCTTAATCTTCTTGGTCACCACATCCTTGCCAAAATCCGTATTCCACCAGTCCGCGTTAACATACCAGGTTAATTCCGTGGTCTCGCTTTTCTTATCGAGCTGCCAGGCCGGAGTCTCCGGGTCCGGCGTATACCGGTCCTCAATTGACACCTCACTGGCCTGCTTGGAGCCGCCTCCCGAGCCGCAGCCTGCCACAACCAGCATCGCCGCGAGCAGAAGCAGCATGAGCTTAACCGCCTTGTGTCCCGGAACCTTGTTTCCTGTCATCATCGTATGACCTCCCAAATCATTTTGAATGTTAAGCCCTTAATTTCCTTCATCCGATTATTCCTTGACCGCGCCCACCATCATGCCGGAGATGAAGTACCGCTGAAGCAACGGGTACATGGCGACAATCGGCAGGGTGGTAATGACAATGGTCGCGAGCTGCACCCCTTTGGTGGTGGTCTCAATCACGACAGAGCCTCCGATGTTCTGCATCGACTGGGTCTGCGACTGCACGATAATCTCATACAGCTTCATCTGAAGCGGGTAGAGCGCCTGATTCGTCACATACAGCTTCGTGGTCATGAAGTCGTTCCATTGCCCCACCCCGTTGAACAGAGCGATGGTGGCCATGGCGGGCATGGAGAGCGGAATGAAGATTTTGAGAAAAATATGCCAGTCCCCCGCCCCGTCAATCTTGGCCGATTCCTCCAGCGAATCCGGTACATTGCGGAAGAAGTTCATCAGAATCACCACATCGTAATAGCTGAATAAGGCCGGAATAATGTACACCCAGAAGGTGTTCAAGAGTCCAAGCGATTTGATGAGCAGATAAGTCGGAATCATCCCCCCGGAGAAAAACATCGTAATCACACCCATCGCCACATACAGCTTGCGGCCGCGGATATACTGTTTGCTGAGCCCGTAGCCGATCATCGCGCAGAAGAAGACATGGGTGATGACGCCGATAAAGGTTTTGGCCACCGAGACGAGAAAGGACTGCCCGATGCTGCTGTCATTGAACACAGCACGGTAATTCTCCAGCGAGAATTCCTTGGGCCAGAAAATGAATCCGCCCTCGGCCAGCGCCCGGCCCGAACTAGATGAAGAGATAATCACGTTCCATAACGGAACGAGAATAATGACCATGAACACACCGAGGAGCACCTTATTGACCGCATCGAAGATCCGGCCGTCGAGGTCTCCTGCAACCATTTTCCGATTCACAAGCAAGACCTCCCTTATAACACCGATTGATTGTCATTTAATTTACGGGTGACGGAGTTGGCGGCAACCAGCAGGATCACCGATACGATCGAGACGCCCAGCCCGACGGCGGTGGCATAGGAGAAATCCCCCTGCGTCATCCCCATGCGGTAGACATAGGAGTTGATGACCTCCGCTTTCTCGCGGTTCTGCGAGTTCATCAGCACCAGCGTCTGGTCCAGGTTCGAGCCAAGCAGGCCGCTTACCGTCAAAATCAGATTCAGGCTGATAATCGCCTTCATATTCGGAAGGGTAATGTTCCAGATCTGCCGAATCCGGCTGGCTCCATCAATCCGGGCAGCCTCATAATAGGTCGGGTCGATTTTGGCCATAATGGCCAGATACAGAATCGTGCCCCAGCCGGCTTCCTTCCAGATATCCGACAGCGTGGCAATCCACCAGTACTTGCCTGCATCCAGCAGGATGTTGGCCGGCTTCGAGATCAGCCCCAGACTGAGCAGCAGCTCATTGAACAGGCCGGAGGTGGAGAACCAGGTGATCAGCATCCCGCCCAGGACGATCCACGACAGGAAATGCGGCAGATAGGAGATGGTCTGGACGAATTTTTTGAAGCGGCCCATGTTCAGCTCGTAGATCATAATGGCCAGAATAATCGGAATGATGAATCCGATGCCCAGCTTCAGGAAGCTGATTCCCAGCGTATTGATGACCGCATCCCAGAAGTATTCGTCAGACATAATAATCCGGAAGTTGTCGAGACCCACCCAGGGCGCGGAGGACAGCGTGTCGATGACCGTGTAGTTCTTGAAGGCGATAGTCAGCCCGTAGATGGGTATGTAGCAGAAGATAATCATGAAAATAACGCCCGGCAGCACCATCGACTGAATCTCCCACTGTCTTTTGTAATCGGTTACAAATTCTTTGAAGCGCTGCCCCATGGGCTTCTTGGCGCCTGGCGGCCTGGAGTCCGGCGCTGCCGGGGCGGATGTTGCGCTTGCTGGTTTGTTCACGTTCGGCTCCCCTCCTGCTGCATAATTGATACATTCGATTCGATAAAAACGTTTTTATTTTTGGACAAGCAGAAACGCAATGCCGTCCTTTTAAAGGAAGGTATCGTTTCAGCGAGAAATAGAAGGATTTTTTATAGCGGGAAGCTTATAAAATCTTCTATTTCAGAAAATCCCCCCTGCACGAAATTTAGTAAAAATCAGCCTGCTACTTGCGCCCGCTGCGGTCCAGCTTCACATGGCTTGAGCCTCTGACGATCAGCTCTCCCTGGAGCTTCTGCACAGCGCCCTGCTCCTTCTCCTGAATCAGGCGGACCAGATGGTCAATCGCCAGCATGCCCTGCCGGGCAATCTGGTTCCGTACCGTGGTGAGCGGCGGTGAATAGTAAGGGGCGATATCAATATCATCGAAGCCCATGACGCTGACGTCCTGCGGAACCTCATAGCCGCAAGCCTTGAGCGCCTGGATACAGCCCATCGCACTGATGTCATTGCCGGCCAGGAAGGCATCGGGCAGCTTCGCGGGATGCTGGCGGATGAAGGATTTCACTGCATTGTAGGTGCTGTCTTCCTCGAAGTACCCCTGCAGGATATAATCATCATCCACCGGAAGCTGATACTCGCGGAGCGCCGCCAGATACCCCTCCCGCCGCTGCACGCTGTCGAACATCGTATCCACCCCGGAGATATAGGCAATGTGCTTATGCCCTAGGCTGATCAGATATTTTGTCGCCTCATAACCGGATTCATAGGAATCAAAAATAATGCTCCCCATCCCCTCATTCTCCAGCACCCGGTCCAGAAAAACCGCCTTGATCTTATCCTTCCGCATAGCCGCAATGTCCTGTTCGTCGATGCCCAGCTCTTCATAGATAATGACGCCGTCCACACGCCGGCCGAGAATATTGCTCATAATCACCTGTTTGTCCTTGGTGACGAAGACGTTCAGCCCGTATCCAAGACGGTCGCATTGCCGGGCCATCGACTCTACCAGCTTGTAGAAGTAAGGGCCTGATACACTGGTGGTGAAGAACCCCAGCATCTTGGTCGTACCGGACTTCAGCAGCTTGCCGTTCAGGTTCGGGACATAATTCAGCCGCTGCGCCACCTTCAGCACATGGGATTTCGTCTCCGGGCTCAACACATCCACATCATTCAAGGCATTAGAGACAGTGGAGATGGATACTCCGGCCTCTCTGGCCACATCTTTGATCGTTATCTTCCCCATATTAGTGTTCCCCTGCAATAAAAACGTTTTTATTGAATATAAAATAACATGAAACCGTTTTAAACACAACCCTTTTTCTCATGAGCTTGTCCTGCCACCTTTGCATGGTTAGTAATCGCCTTAAATATCCTCCCTTGGAGGGGAGGGTCCGGGGTCAAATTTATCTTATTTTACTATAAAGCACCCGGATTTAGCTATCGCTGGTCGGGCAGGCAGGCGCGCCTCTGGTTTAGAGGGCACGCAGGAGGGGCTGAGTGGGCCGGGGGCGATGGAGTGAGGGCGGCGGAGCTCGGAGCGGTGGAGTGATGGCGGAGGGAAAAGCTCGGCTGGGGGCGCTTACTCATAGCATCGTTCCCAGCCGAATGTTAGGGTCTAATAGGTTCGGTTTTTTTCACACATTTGACCTTATGGCCTCCTTATGCCTACCGCACCATTTCAATTCCATAATTTCAGTAAGGTGTGAAGCTGCGTTAGTAGAGAATAATCAGAGATAAGTGTATTCTGTACAACTAAAAGCAGTGAAACAGAAGGAGTTCCTCCTTTAACTGTATTCTGTACAACTACATTTACCCGGATGGGCGAAAATCCAAGTGTAATGGCATTTTAATTGCACGAAATACAGCTAAACAGAGATTCGGTGGCACATCCGGGGATTTAGTTGTACAGACTGCAATTAAGCCTCCCCCTTGCACCGTAATCGGGCACGGCAACAATCACCAAGAGATGAGTTAAAGTACATTTCAGACGTTTAATTCTGATGCTGTACTATTTGCTTTTCCGCTTCACACCCAGCCCCCGGTATCTCATGACTCTGCGGTACATCGACTTATCCTTGAGCTGATTGAAAATATAAGGGTCCGGGTTCATGTTCACTTCAATAATCCATGGCTTCAGAGCGCGGTCAAGGCCGACATCGACTCCGAATTGCCGGTGGTGCGGATAGGTCTTCCGCAGCTGCGAGGCTATACGGACACCCAGCCGGTTCATTTCCCCCTTAAGCTGCACAAGCTGCTGCGCAGACAGATGGGTGGAGAGCAAATGCTCCACTGCAGTCGGTTTACCGCCGCTGTGGTAATTGGTCACAATTTTGCGCGGATGCCCCAGCCGGCCGATAATCCCGGTAGCTTCCCATACCCCTTTGGGACTGAGCTGCACCATCACCCGGATATCGAAACGCCGCCCGTTATGCTTCAGCAAGTGGATGCCTTTTTGCAGCAGATAGCTCCTTTTGCCAGTTCTCTTCGCCAGACTGTGGTGAAAGGCATCGAACGTATCGAAACGGCGGACGGTCTCCTCATACTGGTACATGTACCCCTGCCGGTTCACCCGCTCAGCGCGGATCACGCCATTGCCATAGGTTCCCCGTTCCGGCTTGATATAGATCATCCCATAACCGTGGATCATCTGCTCCAGATTGCGCCTGTTGAATCTCCGGGTATCGGGGATGAAGGTCTTGATTCCCTCGTTCTTAAGCAGCAGTTGTGTCTTATACCATTTGCTCACTCCTGATTGAACCTGTTTGGCTGTCACTTATGCACTCTCCTGTCCGGGATGGAGGTCTCGGCTCCGTTTTTTACATAAAATTACATACACGCTGCATCTTATGCCGCTGAAGGCGCTCTTGGATATGTCATGTGTCCCGTATGAAAAGATTAACTTGTGCTGGACGATTGCCCTCTCCACCGGCGCTCCGCAGGCATACCCTAGTGAAGACGTTCGAATGTCAATATATGTATGGAGATGAATCCATGTCCGTGACCTCAAGCGCTCCACCTGTCGATATTCTGATCCCGGCTATTGCTAAAGATCTCGCCACCCTCCCTTATGTCATTGATAGTCTCCGCCGTTATGTCCGGCACCCGATCAGCAATATCTATATTGTCTCGCCGGAGAACAGCAGCATCAGACAGCTGTGCTCCCGGAAAAGCTGTATCTTCGTCAATGAAACCACCGTCCTGCCGTTCACCAAAAAAGCGATCCGCTATTCCTCCTCCCGCTGGAACCGCTCCGGCTGGCTGTATCAGCAGCTGCTGAAGATGAACGGGGATCAAGTGTGCCGCGAGAAGTTTTTCCTGGTCATCGATGCGGATACGGTGCTGATCCGTCCCCATCGTTTCCGTTCCGGCGGGAAAAGCATTTTCTATTGCCGCAGCTGGAGCCAGCCGGAGTATTTCCGCACCTACCGCAAGCTGCTCGGTTCCCCGGCACCTTCGCCCAAGTCGTTCGTGACCCATTACATGCTATTCGAGTCCGCGAAGCTGGCCAGCCTCAAACGAAAAATTGAAGCCCGCCACGGAATGTCCTGGCATGCTGCCATTCTGCGCTCCATTAACAAAAAGCGGCAGTTCGGCTTCTCTGAATTTGAGACCTACGCCAACTATGTGTACAGCACAAACCGCAGCTCCGTGCTGCTCAAGAATGCCAATAATAAAGCTCTGAAGATCCCGGTTGGCTCATTGGGAAGAACGCAGCTGAGCAAGTATGCCCGAACTTACCGTTCGCTCTCCTTCCATCAGCGCAAGGGGTACTCCATTCCGGGCAAGCCCTAAGGAGGCAAGAAAGTGATGCATACTATTCTGCTGTGCGGCGGCTCCGGCCAGCGGCTGTGGCCTCTGTCCGGCAGCATCCGCTCCAAAATGTTCCTGCCACTGCTCCCTGCACCGGGCGGCGGCACAGAATCGATGATCGGGCGGGTATGCCGGCAGCTCGGTCAGGCCGGACTGGATGAATCCCTGTTGCTGGTGGCCCATCAGGAGCAGATTGCCCTCACCCGTCGGTATACCGGAGGCAAATATCCGGTGACCGGGGAGCCGTGCAAGCGCGGCACCTTCACCGCTGCCGCGTTAGGCGCCCTGCACCTGCTTGCAGCCGGCAAGGCACAGCCGGAGGACATCATCTGCATCGCTCCGGCGGACATGTTCGCGGATGATGATTTCTTCGGTCATTTTCATCAATTTGAAGCGATCCTGGCCACCTCACAAGCGGAGCTTCTTCTGCTGGGAACGAGACCTGCCTATCCCTCGGAGCAATATGGCTATATCGTCCCGGCACAGGCAGACGCTGGCGCATATGCACCGGTATTAACTTTTGCCGAGAAGCCGGATACGGCTACAGCACTGGAGCTGATGCGTGAGCAGGCCTTATGGAATTGCGGGGTATTCGCCTTGCGGCTGGGCTTCCTGCTGGAGCATCTGGAGCGGCTGGGGCTGCCCTCCGAATTGGCAGCGTTGACCGCCCAGTACCCGGATCTCCCGGTCCGCAGCTTCGACAATGAAGTGGCGGAGCGCAGCACCAGAGCTGTTGTCGTCAGGCATGAAGGAGAATGGTCTGATCTGGGGAGCTGGGATACGCTGGCGGACCGGCTGCCCTCACAGGTTATTGGCGAAGGGGGACTATGGGGAGAATGCGGAAACAGTCAGCTAATCAACGAGCTGGAGGTGCCGCTGCATGTGATTGGGGTCCCCGGTATAGTTGCCATAGCCGGCCCTGATGGTATCCTGATCGCCTCCAGGAAGGAAGCGAATCTGATCAAGGAGATTCTGGCGGAGAATAAACAGCGTAGGCAGGACTGCCCCTGACAAGTGGAAACGGCTATGCCGTCCTTTTTAAGGACGGCACCCGTTTCAGCGAGAAATATAAGGATAAGTTATCGTGTGCAACATATAAATTCTTATATTTTCAAAAAAACGCTACTGACAGCCTAATGTCAGTAGCGTTATTGTATTAGTCGCGTTTATAGAACCCTGAGCTGTATGCTGTTTTTCATATACATCCGGGCCGTGTGCCTGCTGCGAGCACAATGTATGTTGTTTTTCATATACATTCGGTTCGTGTGCCTGCTTGCGAGCATAATGTATGCTGTTTTTCACATACATTCGGGCCGTGTGCCTGCTGCGAGCACAATGTATGTTGTTTTTCATATACATTCGGTTCGGGATATCTCTGAGCTACGCTACTTATAGGATCTGATACACAGGCTTCTCTTGAATGTATTGTACCGGCACCTGCGGGAACTGCCCGGCCAGCCGCGCGGCCAGCAGCTTCATCCCGGGCGCTTCGCTCTCAGCGTGCCCGAGCATCAGCAGCGCCCGGTTCCGGTCCTGCTGCCCGGCATCGCGGATATATTCAGGCACCTCCCACTCGAAGCCTTCACCGGCGATGACCAGATCAAGCGACTCCTGCTCGTACATCGGGATGACCGTACTGCCGTTCCCCCGGAAACCCACCAGCACCCCCACCCTGGAGCATGTGGCCGAGAGGTTTCCCGCTGCGCGGACATAAGAGAGATTCAGCTTCCGCTTCACATGGGCGGCCACTTCCGAAACGGTCAGCTCAGGGATCGTGAGGATCGACACCTCGGGGAGATGCCGCTCGATATACGGCTCCCACTCCAGCTCCTGGAGCAATCCCTCCACAATCCCGTCCGGCGTATAACGGTGTATGCCATCATGGAAGCGGTAGATGCTTATCCCGCTCTCTTTGATAAGCGCAGACTTCTGCTGATAGACGGAATCCTGCTCCAGCCCGGTCCTGTGATCCTGATGGCTATAGAACACACCTTCATGTGTGATTACAAGATTCGCGCCAAGCGCGGCCGCCTGCTCAATGACATACTGCGAAGCGGCGAAGGCAGTCACGATGCCCTGTACTTCCGTATCCGCAGCCTCCGGCTCCAGCTTGTCTACCGTATTCACGGGCAACTGCACCCCTGCGTTCAAGTGCTCCAGCACATCACTGAAAGTCAGTGCCATGAGATCTATTCCTCCTTGATGTTACCCAAATGAGTCCATGGCTCACCCTGTCAAGAGACAGGGCGTTGCCGTCCGGTACACGGATGCTGCCTTAGTAGATGGTCCGGCCTAATGCATCTGAAATTCCGCTCTTGCGGTAGAAATACGTATTGATCTGGTCACGCCATTCCTTGGCATGGGCTGCCTGTCCCTTCAGGCGATCCTCCACCTGGGTATACAGGCCGTCTGCGATGCTGCCCTTCAGTCCGCGCCACGCGTCCAGCAATCCTTCGGCACGCTCTGCACCCTCAAAATGAGTGTCGTAGATATGCTGGATGACGGTTTTGCCGGAATGCAGCACATGGGTATACGGCACATGGTGGAAGAACAGCAGCAGCTCATCCGGGCATTCCTCCAGCGAATCGTAACGCACGGCGTTGCTGCCCATGTACTGCGCGCTGTAGCCTGTTCCGGTCGCCACGGTGCGGTCTACCCCGATGCCCAGATGATCGGCGTAATGGTATGTCCCCCACATGGAATACTCATAGCCGTCCACATTCGGGCCGTAGTGATGCTCAGGGTTAATCATCCAGCCAACGCCAAGCGGCGAAGTGTAAGATTCATAGATCTCCCAGGAATCGAGCAGAATCCGGCTGATGACTCCGGCTACCGCAGTGTCCGTACCGAATGTTAATGCGATCCACTCCGCCGCAATCTCTTCTGCACTCAGCTCAGGATTCCAGGCCAGCCGGCCGAAGCCGTAGAGGTTCGCCTGGGCCAGCAGATGCCCGGTCCAGTTGCGGTCATTGCCCACGTTGGATACCGCTGCAATCCCGCTCAGGCGGTTGCCCCACAGTGATCCGTCCACAATCCGCTTCACCGGAGCCGGGCCGCTTTTGGCCTCCGTATCGAATTCGAGGATTTCCTTCCACTGGGGAACGAGATAGCAGACATGACGCTGCTGTCCGGTATATTCCTGGGCAATCTGGAATTCAATCACCTGATTGGTGCGTTCCAGCGCCCCGAAGAGCGGAGATACCGGCTCTCTGACCTGGAAGTCCATCGGGCCGTTCTTGATCTGCAGAATGACGTTATCATGGAACTGGCCGTCCAGCGGCTTGAAATGATCATAGGCCGCTCTGGCCCGGTCGGTCTTGCGGTCACGCCAGTCCTGCTTGCAGTTGTATACAAAGCATCGCCAGATGACAATGCCGCCGTAAGGCTCCAGAGCTTCAGCCAGCATGTTGGCCCCGTCTGCATGGTTCCGTCCGTATGTGAACGGGCCGGGACGGTTCTCCGAGTCGGCCTTGACCACGAAGCCGCCGAAATCAGGAATTGCTGCATAAATATCGGCTGCTCGCGACTTCCACCATTCGCGCACGCCGGCATCCAGCGGATCTGCAGTGCCCACTTCCCCTTCATGCATAGGTCCGGCGAAGTTCACGCTCAGGTACAGGCGGATGCCATAGATCCGGAAGATATCAGCGATTCTGGCCACATCAGGCAGGTAAGTAGAGATAAACAGCGTTTCCAAGGCATGGACGTTAACATTGTTGATGGCAATAGCGTTAATACCGGCGGTAGCCATCAGCCGCGCGTAATCCGTAATTCGGTCCATATCCTTCGTGAACTCGTTATTCTCATACAGGAAGGAACGGCCGGAATATCCCCGCTCCACGCTGCCGTCGAAGTTATCCCAATGATTAATCATCCGCAGCGAATTTACAGGATTCACTACTTCATCCAGGCTTCCGATATCCTGCCCGGTTGCAATAAGGCGCAGAAGGTGGAGGACACCGTACAGCACGCCCGCCGGTGAGGAAGCTCCTACGGCGATGCACTTCAGGGACTCACTGGTACGGATCACGAAGCCTTCCGCTTGAACAGCCAGGGCTGTCTTGTCATCAAACACCTTCGCGATCAGCTCATTCCCCCCGCCGAAGGTGCCGAAGGCCACCTTGAACCCTTCCGGCTGCGGTGCAGATACCGCCTCAAGGTCCAGCAGGGAAGCGATTCCCCGCTGCCATTCATGTAGCGCCGCCTGAACCGTATCATGCTCTTCCGTGACCGATACAGCGCCGCACCATTTGGTGTATTGCTCGCGTACAGCGCCCTGCGGCAGCTGCGGATAGCTCAGCCACGCATTGTATCCGCTCTCATATACAGCTTCATTCCCGTTCCCGGATTGTTGTCTCATGTAATCTCTCCTCCAGTTCTTAATGCTTGCGCCAGCAGGCCAATAACGGTTCACTGCGCCCGGCCTCCTGTCCATTGACAGGGAGGCATCCCTGACAACCAAATCCATCTTGTATACTAGTTCTCGTTCAGGTTCATCCTACCACGCCCCAGCCGGGCCGGAACATTGTCAAATCAGGCTATTATTTACCCAAATCAAGCAGAAATCCTGTATACTAACTTGTAGAGCTTCTTCACTCATTATACTTAAGACAAGGTGTCAGGGGGACGTACCATTGGCTTCAGCTTTCTTACCGCCCGTACCGGGACAAAGCCTCAGTGAAACCATCATCCCGGATGTAAAAACTACACTTAACCTGTTCGGTATGCATCTGCGCAAGGTCAGCGGAGACTGGGATTATCCGCAGCATGTCCATCCGCAGTATGAATTCAATTATGTGCTTGAAGGGGAGCAATTACTGGTTGTGAACGGCCAAAGCTACCTTCAATGCGCCGGGGACCTGGTGCTGCTGAGGCCGGGCGATGCCCATTCCAGCCGCAGCGGGAACGGCGGGCCTTTTACCTATTTCTGCATTCACTTCGATATCAACGACAAGCTGCTAATCTCCCTGCTCAGCCGCCTGAATCATGTCCTGTTCACCTCGGAGAGCAGTATCGCCCATAGGCTGGGCCCTATTCTCGCCAGGCTGGTGGAGATCTCCGCTTCGGATTCGGGCGCCGTCACCATGTCCCAGCGCATGAGGCTGCAATCTGCTGTCTTCGAGCTGTTCGCCCAGCTATGGGATGTCTTCTCGATTGATGCCGACATTTCCTCTCCCGGTACCTATGAGAAGATCGAGCTGGCCCACCAGATCCGCAGCCGTCTGCAGGGTCTGGTCTACCAGCAATTCAAGCTGGACATGCCTGACGACAGCCATTACGGAGTGGACGACATCGCCTCCGAGCTGGGGATCAGCGCCTCACATTGCTACCGGGTGTTCCGCCAGGTCTTCGGCATCTCCCCGCGCGCCTTCCTGTCCGAGCAGATGCTGCATGAGGCCAAGGTGCTGCTGGATGACCACAGCCTGTCCGTCAGCCAGGTCTCCGGCCTGCTCGGCTACCGCGACATTGCCCATTTCAGCAGACAGTTCAAGCGCTGGAGCGGCCAGTCGCCCCGCGAATACCGCGAGGGCCTGGAGTAGAGAAGCCGATGGCCTAGCGCGTGTATTGCCTGCCTTCATCGCTGATGAGGGCGGGCTTTTTCTGCTCTATTTTTTGATATACATAGCGAAGTGCTCCTGAAGATTCTTGGAATCGATATCCGCCCGCAGATGGTGGTGCAGCAGCTCGTCGATCCCCGCAGTGTCGCCCTGTACGATATAGTCCAGCAGCTGCTGGTGCTCCTGCCGGATGGCAGCCAGCTTCTCGTCCTTCAGCATATGCAGCTTCCGGTAACGGATGTAGTGCACATTGAACTGCTGGAGCACGCCCCACAGGAATTCGCGCCCGGCCAGGCCGAACATCGTGCGGTGGAACTGGTCATCAAGCTGCAGGAACACCTCTGCTCCCTCGGCCCGCTCAATACACTGCTGCTGCTTGGCCAGGTTATCCCTCAGCTCATGCAGCCCCTTCAGCGGGATATTCCCGGCCAACGATTTCATAATCTCCTTCTCCAATACATTGCGCAGATAGATAATCTGTTCCACGGACTCCAGGTCTATGTAGGATACGAGATTGCCTTTTTTGGGATAGATATCGACGTATTGCTCCAGGGACAGCTGCTTCAGCACATCGCGGATCGGCGTCCGCGACAGCTGGAAGCGCTCGGACAGAGCCGTCTCACTGATCATCGCCCCCGGCTTCAGCTCAAGGGAGAGAATCTCCTGCTTGAGGTAGGCCATTATTTCTTTTTTGGAAGTCATGGATAGACCAACTTTCTGTTCGGGATTGTTCTTCCCCCCATTATATAGAAAAGGGATATGAATTTCATTGACAAAGATGAACGCATATTCTATGATCATTACGAATCCAATCTTGTATACAAGATTATGCCACATGTTCCGATGATTCTGTAAGGTCAATTGTCACAAGGCTTCGGATGGTTACCATTTGTATTTATGCTTATCTTACTTAAGGAGGAAAATGACAATGAATATGACTTGGAGATGGTACGGCGAGGGCAACGACAATATCACCCTTGACCACATCCGTCAAATCCCGGGCGTTATGGGCATCGTCTGGTCGCTGCACCACAAGGTGGCCGGTGAGGTCTGGGAGATGGAAGAAATCCAGAAGGTTGCCGATCAGATCACAGCCAAGGGGTTCAGCACAGCGGTGGTTGAAAGCGTCAACGTTCATGACGATATCAAGATCGGACTGCCGTCCCGCGACAAATACATTGACATCTATATCGATACAATCCGCAAGCTGGCCAAGGTTGGCGTCAAGGTCATCTGCTACAACTTCATGCCGGTGTTCGACTGGACCCGCACCGAGCTGTACAAGGAGCTGCCGGACGGCTCAAACGCACTCTTTTATGAAAAGGCTGCCATTACCGACAATCCGCGCGAGATGGTGGACCGCATCCTGAAGGGTGCCGGAGAATTCACGATGCCGGGCTGGGAGCCGGAGCGGCTGGCCAAGCTGGATGAGCTGTTCGCGGCCTATGCTGACGTTACTGAAGATAAGCTGTTCGACAACCTGAAGTATTTCCTGGAGCGCATCATTCCGGTGTGTGAAGAAGTGGATATCAAAATGGCGATTCACCCTGACGATCCGGCCTGGCCGATCTTCGGACTGCCGCGCATTATCCGCAGCCGCGATACAATCCGCCGCTTCCTGGACATGGTCGACAGCCCGTATAACGGCCTGACCTTCTGCACCGGCTCGCTCGGAACGAACCCGGAGAATGATCTGCCGGCGATGATCCGTGAATTCCATGACCGGATTTATTTTGCCCATATCCGCAATGTGAAGGTGTTCGATAACGGAGACTTCATTGAAGTATCCCACCGCGGACGCGATGGCAGCGTAGATGTAGCCGAGGTTGTTAAGGCGTACCATGAGAGCGGCTTCACCGGTTATGTGCGTCCGGACCACGGCAGACATCTCTGGGGCGAGGAGAAAAATTGCCGTCCAGGCTACGGCCTCTACGACCGGGCGATGGGCATCATGTATCTGCTGGGCGTATGGGACAGCCTGGAGAATGTTAAGGGGGCCAAGTAAATGCTGAGTCTAAGCAGAAGCAGCATTGCGGACCGGGCGGCCTGGGAAGCCGCAGGCGTGGCGCTGCCGCAGTTCGATTACGATGCGGTTGCGGCGAATACGCAGAAGAAGCCGGAGTGGGTTCACTTCGGAGCGGGCAATATTTTCAGAGGCTTCGTGGCGAATGCCCACCAGAAGCTGCTGGACAGCGGCAAAGCAGACACCGGCATTATCGCGGCCGAGACCTTCGACTTCGAGATGATCGACAAGGTCTACAAGCCTTACGATAATCTGACTCTGCTCGTGCTGATGAATGCGGCCGGCGACTTCCAGAAGCGGATCGTCAGCAGCATCGTCGAAGGCATCACCGCAGATAAGACCAGGGAAGCGGATTACAGCCGCCTGACTGAGATTTTTGAGAATCCCAGCCTGCAGATGGCGAGCTTCACGATTACGGAAAAGGGCTATTCGCTCACCGGTCCGAACGGCCAGTATCTGGGCATCGTGGAAAAGGACATCGCCGGCGGGCCGGAGCATCCGGTTCACGCGATGAGCATCGTGGCTTCCTTCGCCTACAAGCGTTACCTGAAGGGCCAGTACCCGATGACCTTCGTCAGCATGGACAATTGCTCGCATAACGGCGACAAGCTGAAGCAAGGCGTGGTCACCATTGCTAAGGAATGGGCCGCGAAGGGCCATGTAGAGGAAGGGTTCGTAGCTTATCTAGAGGATGAGCAGAAGATTACCTTCCCGCTCTCCATGATTGACAAAATCACCCCGCGCCCGTCCGAATCCGTCCAGGCCGCACTGCTTGCGCAGGGTATCGGCGGCATGGATGTAATCGTCACCTCCAAGAACACGTATACCGCTCCTTTCGTCAATGCGGAGATCAGCGAGTATCTGGTCATTGAGGATAAGTTCACGAACGGGCGTCCGGCGCTTGAAGCAGCGGGCATTATCTTTACGGACCGCGACACAGTGAATAACGTGGAGACGATGAAGGTAACCACCTGCCTCAATCCGCTGCATACGGCGCTGGCGGTCACCGGCTGTCTGCTCGGCTACACGCTGATTGCCGACGAGATGCAGGATGCTACGCTGCGGAAGCTTGTCGAAACTATCGGCTACAAGGAAGGCCTGCCGGTTGTTGTTGATCCGGGCATCCTGAGTCCGAAGCAATTCCTGGATGAAGTGCTGCAGGAACGGTTCGCCAACCCGTTCATCCCGGACACTCCGCAGCGGATCGCCACCGATACCTCACAGAAGGTCGGCATCCGCTTCGGCGAGACGATCAAGTCGTATATCCGCCGTGAGGAGCTTGATCCTAGGGATTTGACCGCGATACCACTGGCGATTGCAGCGTGGTGCCGCTATCTGCTCGGCGTGAACGATGAAGGCGCTGAGTTTACGCTTAGCCCCGACCCGTTGCTGGAATCTTTGCAAGCGCGTCTCGCGGGGATTACGCTGGGCGCAGATGCGGCGAAGGCCGCTGGCGTGCGCGCGGTGCTGGAGGACCAGGCCATCTTCGGCGTGGACCTGTACGCCGCCGGACTGGGCGAGACCATAGAGGCGATGTTCGCCGAGATGGTGGCTGGGCCGGGTGCGGTAAGAGCGACGCTGGAGAAGTACACCGCCTAAGGAGTGGGCGGTGGGCGAGTGTGGCCCGGCGGGCGAATTGATTGGAGGCCGGGGAATTGGGCTGCTAAGGAATTCAAGTTCATTAATGCTCTTCATTTCGGCGGTTTCGCTCAATTTTCCAGCTTTGTCACCGGCCGTATACCTACCTATATCACACCAAAAAGACCAGGAGAATGGCTCCCGGTCTTTTTGGTGCTGCTTAAAGCTTCCACTACCCTACTCCTGCTCCAGATACTCAAAGTAATCAAAATCCGCCGGATGCAGCGTGCCGCTGAGGTCCTGCGCACACATGCCGATGAACGTGCCGGTGAAGCGGATGTAGGCCGGGAAATCATCGGACAGATGATAAATTTCCAGAGCCGGGCCGATCTTCTCCCAGGTGGATTCGCCAACCTTGTAGTAGAACTGGGCGAATTCGCCGTCGATGACGACCTTGAGCGCTACGCTTGCTCCGGCAGGCAGCGGAATTTCAGGCGTCAGGGTATCTTCATAGACTCCATCCTTGGAGCGGATGAGTCCCAGGGTTCGGCCGCCGAGGACTTCATCGTACGTGATCCGCAAATAGAGGTAATCCTTCGTATCGTAATAGACGATCAGGCCGGCCATCTGCTGGAAATGCTGCGGCTCGAAGTCCACAGAGGTCTCGGCGCTGCACCGGAAGGCCTGCTGGCGCAGGGCGACCAGGCTCTGGCGGTGCATGGAGCTCATCGACTCCCTGCCCCGCAGGCGCAGATAGCCGGGACGCTCCTGAAGCGAGAGCCATGATTCATCGGCCGGCACGCGCAGCGTGCTCCAGCGGACATCCAGCTGCGGAGCCTCGAAGTCGTCGCGCGGAGCGGCGGGTTCAAAAGGATGCGCCGGAAGCTCCGGGCCCTCCACCGTCAGCTCCGGGGCATTGCCGCCCCCGGACAGGGCCAGCCAGCCGTCTGCCGTAAATTCGACGCGCTGAATTGATGTCTCCCGGCCCAGGTTGCAGTACTTGTCCTTGACCGGCCGGCCGCACAGATGCACCATGTACCATTCGCCGGTCTGGGTCTCGACCAGGCTGGCATGGCCGGCCTTTTGCAGCGCCAGCTCAGGGTTGCCGGCAGAGGTCAGCAGCGGATTAACCGGAGCAGTCTCGTAAGGACCTTCAATCTGCTTGGCACGGGCTACGGTCACCGCATGATCATACTGCGTACCGCCCTCAGCCGTAATCAGGTAATACCAGCCGTCCTTCCGGTACAGGTGCGGGCCTTCGGTCAGCGCCAGCTCCGTTCCCTTATAGATGTTAGTGACCGGCCCGATTAGGCGCTGCTCTTCCACCGAATATTCCTGGAGCACAATACCGGCGAAGCTGTTGCGGCCGGTGCGGTGATCCCACAGCATATTGACCAGCCATTTGCGCCCGTCCTCATCATGGAACAGCGAGGGGTCAAAGCCGCTGCTGTTCAGATAGACCGGCTCCGACCAGGGGCCTTCGATATTCTCGGCCGTCACCAGATAGTTCGGCGTATCCTTGAAGGCACCCTGGCGGCTTTTGACATCGGTATAGATCAGATAAAAGAGTCCATTGTCGTACGTGAGGCAAGGTGCCCAAATGCCCCCGGAGTCGGGGTCCCCTTCCATATTAAGCTGCGAGCTGCGGGTCAGCGCATAGGTCAGCGGCCGCCAGTTCACCAGATCGCGCGAATGATGAATCCGCACGCCGGGGAACCACTCAAAGGTAGAGGTGGCAATGTAATAGTCATCCCCTGCCCGGCAAATCGACGGGTCAGGATGAAATCCGCGCAGAATGGGGTTATGAATCAGATTGTGGCTCATCGTTTCTCCTCCAATGCTTGCCGTCCTGCTTCCAGTAAGGCAATGATTTTGTCAGTATCGTAGACACAGCCCGTCCAGGTTCCGCCGCTGGCCGCCTGCAGCGCAGCCCACAGCCGGGTATCCTCCGGCAGGCCCGGATCGACCGCCAGTCCCGGATGCGGTGTCCGCGAAGCCAGAATCAGCGCTCCCGCTTCGTTCGTCAGCGGCTCATCGCCCTCGCCCACCAGATTCACGCTTCCTTCCAGGTTCACGGTATCGATCCGCACCTCTACCCAGTCATTGTCGCGCAGCTTGCCAAGCGGGCCGCCGGCCAGCGCTTCCGGTCCCATATGCCCGATGCAGGCACCGGTGGATACGCCGGAGAAGCGGGCATCCGTGATCAGCGTCACGTATTTGCCGTAGGGCAGATGCTTGAGCGCCGAGGTGAGCTGATACGTCTCCTCCATCCCCGTCCCGCTCGGCCCGCGGCCAATAACGGCCAGAATATCGCCCGCATGAACCATACCCAGCTTGATGCTGCGGATGGCGGCTCGCTCGGTGGTGAATACCTTCACCCGGCCGATATGGCGGTAGACGCCCTCTTTGTCCAGCACGGACGGATCAATCGCCGCCGATTTGATGACTGCACCTTCGGGGCAGAGATTGCCGATAGGGAACGTCATCGTGGATGCCATGCCCTGGCGCTTGGCCTCTGCCGGGCTCATGATTACGGAATCCGGGTCTACGCCGTCCGCTTCCAGCAGCCGCTGCCGCAGCTCCGTCCGGCGCTGCGAGCTCTCCCACCAGTCCAGATTCTCGCCCAGTGTGCGTCCGGTTACCGTCAGCACGGACTCGTCGATCAGCCCCAGCTTTCGCAGGTGCAGCATGACTTCAGGGACACCTCCGGCGAGGAATACCCGGATGGTCGGATGCGGCACCGGACCATTAGGCAGCACGCTGACGAGGCGCGGAACCATCCGGTTCACCCGGTTCCAGTCCTCGACAGTCGGAACCTTCAGCCCGGCAGCATGAGCGATAGCGGGCAGATGCAGCAGCAGATTCGTGGAGCCGCCGAAGGCCGCGTGCAGCACCATGGCGTTATGAATGGACTTATCCGTAAGGATGTCGCTCATGACGATTCCGTTCTGCTCCAGATGCTGCAGGGCCCGGGCCGACTGGCGGCCGATATTCTTCCAGATCGGCTGGCCCGAAGGTGACAGGGCCGAGTGCGGCAGCGCCATGCCCAGCGCCTCTGCAATGACCTGGGCAGTCGCGGCAGTGCCGAGGAATTGACAGCCGCCGCCCGGGGTTGCGCAGGCCCGGCAGCCGAGGTCGGCCGCCTCCTCCAGGGACAGCTCCCCGTTGCTGTAGCGCGCCCCGATGCTCTGCACCTTGCCCGCATCCTCCCCGTTCACCGGGGGCAGGGTTACGCCGCCGGGCACGATGATACCCGGCAGCTTGTGCATTCCGGCAAGGGCCAGCAGCATGGCGGGCAGGCCTTTGTCGCAGGTGGCTACGCCGAGCACTCCCTTGCGGGTAGGCAGGGAGCGGATCAGCCGACGCAGCACGATGGCCGCATCATTACGGTAGGGCAGGGAATCGAACATGCCGGCTGTTCCCTGGGAACGGCCGTCACAGGGATCGCTGACATATCCGGCAAACGGAATCCCTTCGTTCGCGGTAATCTCTTCGGCGATCTCCTCCATCATGACGCCGATCTCCCAGTGGCCGGTATGATACCCGAGCGCCAGCGGACTGCCATCCTCGCGGCGGATACCGCCCATCGTTCCGAGAATCAGGTACTGGGGCCGGTTCAACAGCAGCGGATTCCAGCCCATCCCGGCATTCTGGGTCATGCCGAAAATTTCACCGCTCGGCGCATTCCGCAGCACCTCTCCGGTAATCGGCAGCTGGCCTGCCGGTCCCTCGGCGGCGGTATGTACAGGATCATTCTCAATGATGTCTTCCTTCATTAACTCTTGCACACTCAGTTTCACAGTAACCCCTTCTCTCCCTCAGTATGAATGAACTTGCCCGGATGCCTAAGCTAAGACAGCGATAGCTTCTCTGCCAGCGCCTTTACCTCCCGCAGCGCAATCTCCCGCTTCGCATCGAATGCGTGCTGAAGCATCGAGGTGCTGACGGCGGCAACTGCCCGTCCTGACGCATCCAGTACCGGTGCAGCCACGCAGCTGATGCCTTGAATAATCTCCTCCTGATCCAGCGCGCAGCCGTCCTTACGGATCGCCGCCAGCGCTGCGGTGAACTCAGACCAGTCTGTCAGCGTGCGGGCAGTGACCGCAGGCAGCATTTTGGCCGGATAACGATGTTCCAGCTCCCCCTCCGGCAGCAGCGCCAGCATCATCTTGCCCATCGCTGTGGCATGTGCCGGAAACCGCATCCCGGGACTGGACTCCAGTCTGACCAGGGACTGCCCTTCCTGCTTCGCCAGATAGATGATCTCATTGCGGTCAAGCACCGACAGCTGGAAGGTCTCCCCCACCTCGCGGACACTTACGGCCGATTCCTCCAGGAACCGCTCCACCAGATTCATATTCTGCTTAAGGGAATCATTGTAGACCGTGTTATAGTAAGAGATCCCCGCTCCAAGCGCATACCCCTCATTCGCCCCCTTGACCACCCATTGCAGGGCTTCCATTGTGCGCAGCAGCGAGAACATCGAGCTTTTGTTAATGCCGGTTTCTTCACACAGGTCGGTCATCTTGTTCGCTCCGGGCTGCCTGGCAATGGCCTTCAGAATCAGATCAGCCCTCTCCAAGGCCGGAACCCAGTATTTCTGCTCCACACGCTATCCCCTCTCATAAATGCGTTGCTTAAGCCCAATCAGTTCACTATAATAATCTTATGTTTATAATAACAAACCAGGAGGCAAAAATAAAATGAAACTTAGCCACCCGAACGCAGGTGTCTTTCCTCCCGTCCCGACGATTCTGGATTCTGCCGGGAAGTTCGACCGTGCCGGTATGAAGCTGCTGATCGACCGGTTGATTGAGCAGGGGGTTCACGGCATGTTGTTCTTAGGAACCGCCGGAGAATTCACCCTGTTCACCGCTGAGCAGCGCGAAGAGATTGCAGAAGCATGTCTGGAGTATACCAATGGCCGCATTCCGGCCTGGATCGGCACCGGCAGCAACACCGTTGCCGAGACCCTGCGGCTGTCCCGCCATGCCGCGGAGCATGGAGCTACGGGCATCGTCATCATGAATCCGTATTACTATAAGCTGAGCGAGGATGCTCTGTTCGCGCATTACGCCGCTGTGCTGGAAGCAGTCGATGTGCCGCTCATGCTGTACAACTTCCCGGCTATGACCGGTCAGGACCTGTCCCCGGCCTTCGTTGCCCGCCTGGCCGCCCATTATCCGAATGTACTCGGCATCAAGGATACCGTGGACCAGCTTAGCCATATCCGCCAGATGATCATGCAGGTTAAGGCAGTCAGCCCGGACTTCTCCGTCTTCTGCGGATTCGATGAATACCTGCTGCCTACACTCGCTGCGGGTGGAGACGGGGCGATTGCTGCCAGCGCCAACTTCGCTCCAGAGCTGATGCTGGGTGTATACGACAGCTTCAAGCAGGGCGACCTGGCCGGTGTGCTTGCCTTCCAGAAGCGTCTGATTGAGATTCCGGCGCTGTATGCCATCGATGATCCGTTCGTAGCTTCTATTAAAGAAGCCGTCCGGCTGTCCGGCCTGCCGGTATCGACCTTTAGTCTGGCTTCGCCCGGGGTGTGGAGCGCGGAGCATGAGGATAGGCTGAAGCAGATTTTCAGCCGGGCGGGAATTGCTCATTAACTCCGCCGGCGTTGACGCGGTACACCTTCCTTCTCTGTGCCTGATCGGGTATACTTTTGTTCAGATGCACAACTGCACAGTCTAAGGGAGGAATCCGGGTTGTTCCAGCTATCTGGCAAGCAGGCGCAGGAGATTGTAGACAAGATGATGATGGATATTCCCTATAACATCAACATTATGAACCATGAGGGGATTATCATCGGCAGCGGGAACAAGGCCAGAATCGGCACGGTCCATCAAGGGGCGATTGAGGCGCTGTCTACGGGGCAGATGGTCGAGGTGATGGAGGACGGACGCTATGAGAAAAAAGGCACCAACGAACCGATTGTCATCGGCAACACCCGCGTAGGTGTAATCGGCATCTCCGGCAGTCCGGAGGAAGTCCGGCCCTTCTGTAACATTGTCAGAACTACGGTCTCGCTGCTGATTGAGCAGAGGAACACGCTGGAGCATCTCGCCAATGAGGCCAACCGCAAAAAGGCGCTGCTGGAAATGCTGCTCGCCCATCAGGGCGCTTATTCCCAGAAGCTGCGCAAAGAAGCGGCGCTCTATCAGATTGACCTGCTGCTCAAGACCACTGTACTCTATCTCACGCATGTGCGGCCGGAGCCGGAGGAGACGAAGCTGCTGTTCACCCATCCGTCCTTCCAGCTCGATGAGGATACATGGGTGATGCTGGTCCAGAACCGGCCGGACTGCAGCCGCCTGATTGCCGAGCTGCTGCACAGCCAGCCGCAGCTGCTGGTGGCCTCCGGCAGGCTGGAGAACAGCATCGCCGAAGGATACCGCCAGGCCAAAGCCGCCCTTGGCGTTCTGCTGGCGCTCCGGCCTGCCGTCCGGTCCATCCGCTACGAGGATGCGGAATTCCTGGTGAAGCTCAGTCATGCGAAGCTGGCGGACAAGCCGGGTACGGTGATTAAGCTGGAGGATACCGCCGATCTGCTGGAGACACTCCGCAGCTTCATCAATCACAATTGCAGCGTCTCGCAGACGGCGGAGCATCTGAACATCCACCGCAACACACTGCAATACCGGCTGAAGCGGATTGAGACCATTACCGGCAAGGACCCGCGGAATCTGCTGCAGCTCTTCGAGCTGACGCATGAGCTGCTGGCGCTGTATAAGTAGCGGTTTTTGTAAAAAAGCGTAGCCCCAGGGATAAGGGTTCCTGGGGCTATCTCTATGGCAAGTGCTACTCAGCCAGCTTCAGCAGTCTGGCAATATTCTCGCAGGTGCGCTCGACATTAGCCGGTCCGTTAGCGAGCAGCTGCTCCAGGCTGGCCGCGCCCGGCACGATGCCGAATATGGCATCGATGCCTTCGGCATACAGCGTATCAATGCCTTCGCCGATGTAACCGGCCAGGGCAATCACCTTCTTGCCGGCGGACTTGGCGGTGCGGGCGACGCCGTATGGGGTTTTGCCGAATTTGGTCTGGAAATCGATTCCGCCTTCACCGGTGAAAACCCAGTCGGCCTGCTCCAGCTTCTGCCGGAGAGCGGTGTATTCGATAACGATCTCGATTCCCTTCTGCAGCGTGGCCTGCGTGAAGATCATCAGGCCCGCACCCAGTCCTCCCGCTGCTCCGGCTCCCGGCAGGTCGCGCACATCCTTGTGCAGCTGCTGCTTCACGACTTCCGCATAATGAGCGAGGTTGGCGTCAAGCTGCTGCACCATGTCAGGGGTGGCTCCTTTTTGCGGACCAAATACCGCCGAAGCCCCCTGCTCCCCGCATAACGGATTCGTGACATCGCAGGCTACTATCAGCTGCGTGTCCTTCAGTCTGGCATCCAGGCTGCTAACGTCCACTTTCGCCAGTCTGCCCAGAGCACCGCCGCCGCGCGGAAGCTGCCCGTCCGCTTCATCCAGGAACCTTGCACCAAGCGCTTCGGCCATACCGGCCCCGCCGTCATTGGTGGCACTGCCGCCGATGCCGATAATAATTTTGCGGATGCCCCGGTTCAGACACTCCAGAATCAGCTCGCCCGTCCCGTAGGTTGTGGTGATCAGCGGATTGCGCTCCGCCTTGTCCACCAGTTGAATGCCGCTGGCCGAAGCCATCTCGATCGCCGCCGTCTGTCCGTCGCCGAGAATTCCTAATGTGGCCGTGACCGGCTGGCCCAGCGGCCCTATAACCTCTTTATGATGAATCTCTCCGCCGGAAGCATCGACCAGGGATTGGACCGTCCCTTCCCCGCCGTCAGCCATCGGAACATGAATATAGGTTGCTTCCGGGTATATTTTGCGCAGTCCCGCTTCCATCGCTGTGCACACTTCCTTCGCGGTCATGCTCTCCTTGAAGGAATCGGGCGCCAGTACAAAGGTTCTCTCTCTCATTTCCACACCTCATCTATCTTAATTTATGATTATAGTAAAAATCCGTAGACGATTGTAGCCACAACCGTCATTGTGCCGCCGACCAGCGCTTCGTAAGGGATCAGACCCATGCGCTGCTTGATCGTCATTTTCATGCTGTCAGCGGTGACATGGAAGTACGTGCCCTGCGGCAGCGAGTCGATGACGGTCGCTCCGGTGTGAACCATTACGGCTGCAGCCAGCGGTGCAGTGCCCATGTTCAGAATGGCTTGTCCGAAGGAGCCGGTCGCCACGATGACACCCGTTGAGGTGGATGCGGTCGCCGCCGCCATCAGAATCCCGGAGATCGGTGCCAGGAAGGTGCCGGAAATACCGGACAGCTCAATCAAATGTACCACCTGGGCGGACAGATCGGAAGCCGAGATCAGCCCGGCGATCCCGCCCGCACCGATGAGGATCAGGACAGTTGCCGTCATTTTGCTGAGACCGGAGGACGTATATTGCAGCACCTTGTTCCCCTGCCCCATCGCCAGCATCCCGATAATTCCGGCCAGCGGCAGGATGTACATTGCATCCACCTTGAGCTTGGTCAGCGCCTCAATCCCCGAGATCGAACCAATCGGGTTGATCATCAGCAGGACGATCGCAACCAGCGGGGCCACAATGGCTCTGCTGAGCGGCGGATACACGGCGTTGTTTGCATTTTCGCTGCCGTTAGCTGCTTCTTCGTCGGTGACCTTAATTCCTTTGGACTTCAGCATAGAGGCGAGGATAACGGTTACAATTAATCCGCAGATGGCCGGAATGACGCCTGCCAGCATCACATGGCTTAAGTCGAGATCGAAGCCGCGCGCCGCAGCAATTGTATTCGGATTCGGCGAGATAATGTTCCCTGCCTTCCCCCCGCCGGACAACGCCAGCAGCAGCGCCAGCTTGGAGATTCCCATCTTGTTGCCGACAGATAAGGCGATCGGCGCTACAATCAACACCGCTACCGGGATGAATACACCCATCGCCGTAATGACCATCGTTGCCAGCGCGAGGGCGAGGATAGCTTTGCTTCCGCCGAACTTTTTCACAATCGCCTGGGCTATCGCTTCCGCCGCTCCCGACTCCATCATCACACCGGCAAGCACACCGGCGGCCAGCACCCGCAGCACCGTGCCCATAACACTTTGCGTACCGCTTACAAGAACGCTTACAGTCTGTTCGAGATTGGCTCCCCCGATCAGCGCGCCTACGATGGCCCCCAGGAACAGTGCGTAGACCGGATTCAATTTCTTCAGAATCAGAATAATGGCAATTGCCAGTCCTGCCAGTGCCCCGTACCAACCAATGATTAACCCTTCCATTTTCAAAAATCCCCCTAACTACTTGTTGAACACGCTCTCATTATACGGCCCTTGAGCAGCAAAAGAATATTGATGAACGGACGAAATGCATTGTGCAAGTGACCAACGGAAAAAGTGATGTTTCGCACAGTTTGGTGGGGGGAGTACACTTGGCCCGGCTGCCTCCCACGCGTCCAATGTGTTCGGTTTTTCGATTACATTTGGTCCACGCGCCGCAGCCAGTCCAATTGTGTTCGGTTTTTCGCATACATTCGATCCACGCGCCGCGCCTAGTCCAATTGTGTTCGGTTTTTCGATTACATTTGATCCACGCGCTGCATCCAGTCCAATTGTGTTCGGTTTTTCGATTACATTCGGTCCACGCGCCGCATCCAGTCCAATTGTGTTCGGTTTTTCGCATACATTCGATCCACGCGCCGCATCCAGTCCAATTGTGTTCGGTTTTTCGCATACATTCGATCCACGCGCCGCAGCCAGTCCAATTGTGTTTGGTTTTTCGCATACATTTGGTCCACGCACCGCATCCAGTCCAATTGTGTTCGGTTTTTCGCATACATTCGATTCACGCGCCGCAGCCAGTCCAATTGTGTTCGGTTTTTCGCACACATTCGGTCTGCTCAGTTGTCCTCGGGTTATCTGTTGGGGAGAACATAACGCTGCTGGGCGGTTGGGCTGCTGGAGAGTAGTTGTTGAGGTGATCGGCTGCTAGTCGGTGGGGTGCTGATGGCTAGTGAGTTAGTAGGCTAATCCTGCTACCTTCTGCGGACTCACAGTACGCTATTTGTGGATTTGCCGGGTTTATGAACCGTTCGCGGACCGTGAGGCCGTTATCCTCCATATGGAGGGTCCATTTGACTAACAATTGCTGCAATAAGCGCATTTCTAATTGCATTCAGTCCGCGAACAGGGTCAAAACGGCTTGTTCGGCCGAATTAGCGGAATCTCAGTCCGCAGGCAGCGTTTGGACGAGGTTTGGGCGAGGATTGCTGCGGCTTGGGGTTTTGCGTGGATGGATGCGGCGGGATGCGACGAAGGATGGTGGTAGCGGACGGTGCGGCGAGAGAATATGCGGATAGGGACGGCAGGCAGCGAGGTCTGGACGAGGCTTAGGCGAGGATTACTGCGGCTTGGGGGTTTTGCGTGGATGGATGCGGCGGATGAACTACAGCACGAAATACTATCAAAAAATAATCCCATCCCCCGCAACATTACATATATTGGCTAAACATTTCGCGCTATACTCTATTGTAAGCGTTATTACACTCATGTGCTTACGGAGGGGATTGTATTCGTGTATACCCGCATCATCACCTTGATGAACAACCTGAGGCTCAGGACCAAGCTTTTCCTCTCGTTCGGCAGTGTCGTGCTGATTCCGGTGCTTATCGTGGGGGTATTTCTAACCAGTGAGCTGCGGAACATGGCGATGAACAATGCGCTGGAGCAGGTGGCCGCCAATGTGGACCGGGTCAAAAAGCGGACCAGCGAGATGCTGAACATCCCGCTGGATATCGCTTACCGCCTGTCCAACGACAGCCGGCTGGAGGAAGCCGCGAACCACCGCTATGAATCCGTCTATGATGTCGTCCAGGCCTATTGGGAGTATCCCGACTTCCGCGATTTCGTCCGGCTGTACAAGGAAATCTCCAGCATCCGGCTGTATATCAACAACCCGACGGTACTGAACAATTGGGAATTCCTCCAGGCCGATCCGGCGGTTACACAGGAGCCGTGGTACCAGCTGGCTCTCAGCCAGAAGGGCCTAGCCTTCTGGAGTTATATTCCCGATACCCGCAACGGCCAGTATTATCTCAGCCTGATCCGCAAGGTTGATTTCCTCAAGCAGCGGACCAACGGGGTACTGGTCATCAACGTCAATTCGGAGCAGCTCAGCAGCATCCTGAACCAGGAGACGTTCGAGACGATCATTGTCGATGAGAATGACAATATTGTGGCCTCCAACCGCGCGGGAACGCTCGGCAAGAACCTGCAGGAGATCAACCTGAAGCCGCACTCCACGCTCTCCGGCCACGGAACGGCAGATATTACGATTGACGGGCAATCCTTCAAAATGCTGGTCGATGACTGGCATCCCTCCGGCAGTCTGAACAGCCTGCGGATTATCTCGATTTTCTCGGTAGAGAGCATTGTGAGTGAGCCAAACCGCATTATCTCGCTCGCTACCACTGTTATTATCTCCTCCCTCATTCTCGCAATTATCCTGATCTATTACTTCTCGCGCCTGCTCACCGGGCGGATGCTGCACTTAAGTAAGCATATCTCCAAGGTCGCCTCCGGAAACCTGGGGGCCAGGCTGGTGATTGACGGCAAGGACGAAATCGGCCAGCTGGCCCGGCAGTTCAATCATATGGTGAATAATATCAACGAGCTGATGAGCGAGGTGCAGGAATCCAACCGCCAGAAGAACGCGATTGAGCTGAAACAGAATGAAATCAAATTCAAAATGATGGCCAGCCAGATCAACCCCCACTTCCTGTTCAACGCGCTGGAATCGATCCGCATGAAGGCCCATACCCGCGGGCAGACCGATATTGCCCAAGTCGTCCGGCTGCTGGGCAAGATGATGCGCAAGAATCTGGAGGTTGCCGGAGGCCGGATCACCCTGCAAAGCGAGCTGGAGACGGTGAACTGCTACCTGGTCATCCAGAAATTCCGTTACAATGACCGGCTTGCCTATGAGCTCTACGTCGATCCGGCCGCCAATGCGGTCCTGATCCCGCCGCTGATCATCCAGCCGCTGGTCGAGAATTGCGTCATTCATGGCCTGGAAGACCGGATGGACGGAGGAATGGTCCGTGTGGACATCCGGGTGGAGGATGCTCTGCTCAAGGTTGAGGTATCCGATAACGGCATCGGAATACCGGCAGCCCGGCTGGCAGAGCTCCGGGAGATGCTGGACAACAATGACGGCTATGAGACCCACAGTATCGGAATGCGCAATATCCATCTGCGCCTGAAGCTGACCTACGGCCCGGAATGCGGCCTGGTCCTGGCCAGCCAGAGCGGATACGGCACACAAATCAGCTTCGCCATCCCCCTAAGGAGTGATTCATATGTATAGTGTGTTAATCGTCGATGATGAGCTGTCCATCCGTGAAGGCCTGACCACACTGCTCGACTGGGAGAGCCTCGGCTACCGGGTAGTGGATACGGCCGCCAATGCGGTGGAAGCCCGGCACAAGGCGGAGCTGTACTCCCCGGATCTGATGATTGTCGATATCCGCATGCCCGGGAAGGACGGGCTGGAGCTGATCCGCGAGCTGCGCGAGGCCGAAGCGGAGATGCACATCCTTATTCTGAGCGGCTATGCCGATTTCAGCTATGCCCGGCGTGCGCTGTCATACGACATCGATAATTATCTGCTCAAGCCGGTGGATGAGGAGGAGCTGCAGTGCTACTTGACCGGCCTGTCTGCACAGCTGGCCGAGCAGGCCGCCAAGCGGAAGAACCATGCGGCTGCCAAGGTATGGAGCCGGGAGATGCTGGTCCAGTCCCTGCTGCTGGAGCACAGCATGGGTCCCTCGTCCGCTCTGATGGACTCCGCGCTGGAGGCCGGGCTGCTCTGGGATGCGTACCAGATTGTCCTGATCCGCCTGCTGCTGCAGGATTATGCCGACAACCGTCCGGCCGCCGCCGTCAAATCCCGGCTGACATCCAGTCTGGAAGGCAGCGAGCGGGGCATCGTCTTCTCGCTGGACTCTTATCTGGGTGTGCTGCTTCAGCCTTCTTACCAGAAGGAGCTGGTCAGCCAGATGATGGTTCGGCAGATTAATGAGGCTGCCGCCGCAGAGGGGGTGGAATGCATCATCACTGCAGGAGACCGCGTGGAGCGTCTGGAGGCGTTGCCGGTCTCCCATCAATCGGCGCTGGCCCGGATGAAGGACCACTTCTTCTATGACGAGCCGGGGATGATCGGCCCGGATTCCCGCAAGCTGAAGCTGGGACAGCCCGTCAATCCCCAGGAAGCCGAGCGCCGGCTGATGCCGGTGATGGACCGGCTGTATTACGCCATGGACACCGGTAACCTTGCTGCAATCTCCGGCCTGATCCAGGAGACGGGGGAGCTGATGACCGCTGCCGGATTATCCGAGATGGCGGTGAAATCGTTCTATGTCCGGGCGGTCACCTCCATCTCCGGCAAGCTCTCGGTCCACTACAAGGAGCTGGGTCCGGCGCAGAGCCGGATGGACGGACAGGTCGAGCAAATCTACCGGCATACCTCTCTGCCCGGGCTGCAGCGCTATATCACCGGTCTGCTGGAGCAGTATGCCGGGAACATTATCCGCGATGATATGGAGGTGCTGATGAAGCGGATGGTCGATCTGATCCACCGGCACTATGCCGAGAATCTGAAGCTGGAGACGCTGGCCGATGTATTCACTTACAGCAGCGCCTACTTAGGCAAGCTCTTCAAGAACAGCATGGGCTGCTCCTTCAATGCGTATCTGGATACGATCCGTATTGAGAAGGCCAAGGAGCTGCTGGACCAGGGCAGCAAAATCCATCAGGCCGCAAGCCAGGTCGGGTTCAGCGATGTCGACTATTTCCGCGAAAAGTTCAAGAAAATCGAGGGCATCTCCCCCTCCGCCTACCGCAGGCGCGGACTGGAGCCGGAGGACAATTTTTCAGAAAGCGCTTACGAAAATGACTGATTTCTCCCTGTTTTTCCGCTCAAATCTTCGGGTGTTGCCTGATTTACCGGGAGTTTATGATAAAGCTATATCGAAGGAGGGACATAAATGAAAGCGATTACCACCGCAGTGAAGCGCGAGCCGGACAAATCCCCCTCCCGCTTCTGGGCAAAGTTCCGGCAGCAGAAGTACCTCTATATGATGGCTGTCCCTTTTGTCCTCTGGGCGTTCGTCTTCAGCTATTTGCCGCTCTGGGGATGGACGATGGCCTTCCAGAAGTATAAGCCGGGCAAATCCTTTTTCGAGCAAAAATGGGTCGGACTCCAGTACTTCCGCGAGCTGTTCCAGGATGAGCAGTTCTTCAACGCCCTGCGCAATACCCTGGCGATGAGCCTTATGGGGCTGCTGGCCGGCTTCATTATTCCCGTAATCTTCGCCGTGCTGCTCAATGAGGTCAGGCTGCAGGTGCTGAAGCGCTTCGTCCAGACGGTCTCCTATCTGCCGCACTTCGTCTCCTGGGTGGTCGCCGCCGGGATCATTACCAAGATGCTCTCCACCGACAACGGTGCCGTGAACGATCTGCTCATGGGCCTGCATATCATCAACGAGCCGATCCAGTTCATGGCCAAGGGCAATCTGTTCTGGGGTATTGTGACCGCCTCGGATGTCTGGAAGGAGACCGGCTGGAACACAATTATCTATCTCGCCGCCATCTCGGGGATCGGGCCGGAGCTGTACGAAGCTGCCAAAGTAGACGGCGCCAGCCGGCTGCAGCAGGTCCGTAACATTACGCTGCCGGGCATCCGGGGAACGATCATTATCCTGCTGATTATGTCCATCGGCCACCTGATCAGCATCGGGTTCGAGAAGCAGTTCCTGCTCGGCAACAATCTGGTGCGCGACTATTCCCAGACGCTTGACCTGTATGCGCTTAATTACGGGCTCGGTATGGGTCGGTTCTCCTTCGGGACGGCGATTAATATTTTCAACTCTGTGGTGAGTGTGATTCTGCTCTTTACAGCCAACGGCATCTTCAAAAAAATTACCAAGGAAAGCATCATATAGGAGGCCCATATGTCCATGAAAAAACTGGCCGCCGCATCCTGGTCGGACCGCATCTTCGATTTGGTTGTCTATCTTGCGATTACCGTGGTGACCGTGGCTACGCTGTACCCTTTTCTGAACGTGCTGGCGATCTCCTTCAACGATTCCACCGACAGCATCAAGGGCGGAATTACAATCTATCCCCGGATGTTCACCCTGAAGAACTATGAGACTATCTTCGCCTACTCCGGACTGATGACCGGCTTCAAAATCTCGATCCTGCGCACCATTGTCGGCACTCTGCTCGGACTGATCAGCGGCTCCATGCTGGCCTTCACCCTAAGCCGGGTGGACTTCCAGGGCCGCAGGTTCGTCTCCACCTTCCTGGCGCTGACGATGTATGTATCGGGCGGTCTGATTCCGTTCTACATCCTGATCAAGGATCTGCATATGATGGGCACCTTCAGCGTCTACGTCCTGCCCGGCCTGGTCAGCGCCTTCAATGTGTTCGTCATCCGCTCGTTCATCGACGGCCTGCCTTATGCCCTGCAAGAGTCGGCGAAGCTGGACGGGGCCAATGACTTCACCATCTACTGGCGGGTGATTCTGCCGCTGACCAAGCCCGCGCTGGCTACCATTGCCCTGTTCCTGGCCGTCGGCCAGTGGAATGCCTGGATTGACACCTACCTGTACAACGGCTCGAAGGATTCCCTGACGACGCTGCAATTCGAGCTGATGAAGGTCATTCAGAGCACAACCACCAATGCGGACAACTTCCGCGGCCGGAATATGACTGAGGTCATGGCCCAGATCTCCCCCGAATCGGTCAAAATGGCGATTACCATCGTAGTCACAGTTCCTATTCTGGTGGTCTATCCGTTCCTGCAGCGCTATTTCGTCAAAGGCATGACGCTGGGTTCGGTCAAAAGCTAGTCTGCTCACGGTATCTTCAGGCTGAGGCCTGTGCATACAATATGATTTTCACCAGACAAAAGGGAGGGTTTCTATTCATGACAAGAAAGACGGCGAAACCGTATGTGGCGCTGATGCTTCTGACCTTGCTGCTCAGTGTGCTGGCCGGCTGCGGCGGAAGCAATAACGGCAACTCCAAGAATGCAGCTGAGGACACCGGAGCCAAGGCTACCAACAGCAGCACCCCTGCCGCCAGCAGTGAAGCCACGGCTGCTGCGGAGGATTTAAGCCCGCTGACCTTATCCTTCTTCGCTGAAGACCCGAATCCGAACTGGAACAACATGCAGGATGAGATCAGCAAGGTCATTACGCAGAAAACAGGCGTGACCCTTGATGCCGAATTCGCAGTCGGTGATCCGCAGCAGAAGATCGCCCTGATCGCAGCCGGCGGCGAGTATCCCGATATTATATCCGCCAAGGGCGATATCGGCAAGCTGGTGGATGCCGGTGCCGTCATTGACCTGACCGATCTCATTGATAAACATGCCCCTAACATCAAACGGGTGCTGGGCGACAATCTGGCCCGGTCCAAATACACGAACGAAGACCAGTCCATCTACGCCATCCCGACCTGGGCGGCTGTAGACGAGAAGAAATTCGTGGCCGGCGGCGGCTTCGAGCTGCAGCACCGGGTCGTGAAGGAAGCCGGGTATCCGGAGATCCGCACGGTGCAGGATTATGAGAACGTGATCAAAGCCTATCTGGAGAAGCATCCGACCGACGAGAACGGCAACAAAAACATCGGCGTCTCCCTCAACGCAGATGACTGGCATATGTATATTTCCGTCACCAACCCTGCGGTAGCTACTACCGGCGGCTCCGATGACGGCGAATATTACATCGACCAGGAGACGCATGAAGCGATCTATCACTTCCGCCGTCCGGAAGAGAAGGAATATTTCCGCTGGCTGAACCACATGAATGACATCGGTCTGCTTGACAAGGAGAGCTTCGTGCAGAAATATGACCAGTACAAGGCTAAAGTAGCAACGGGACGCGTGCTGGGCCTGATTGACCAGGACTGGGACTACAACGATGCGCAGCAGGCGCTCAAAACCGCCGGCAAATTCGATCAGACGTACGGACACTATCCGGTCACCTTAACTAAGGATTACAAAGAAACCAGCTTCTGGCCTACGGGCTTCATGGGCGGATACGGGATCTCCATCTCGACCACCAACCCTGATCCGGTCCGCACCATCAAGTTCCTGGATTACCTGGCCTCCGATGAAGGACAGATCCTCAACAACTGGGGGATCGAAGGCAAGCATTATGTCGTTGAGAACGGCAAACGCGTAGTGCCTAAGGAAGTCCAGGACCGCATCAACAATGACAATACCGCCTTTACTAAGGAAACGGGGATTGGCTTTTACTGGAATATGATGGTCCACTACGGCGACGGAGCCAAGGATTCGACCGGCAACTACTACACCAAGAACTTCCCTGAGCAGTTGGTCATCGGCTACAGCGATGCGGAGAAGGAGACGCTGAAGGCTTACAACGCCACGACCTGGAAGGATCTGTTCCCGAAGGAAGAGGAATTCAAGGAAAAAGCCTACGGCGCAGCCTGGAACATCGCGATCCCCGGCGAGGATGAGGTGTCCATTCTGGCCAACAAAATGAAGGATATTACGTGGAAACGCATCCCGCAGGCAATTCTGGCCAAACCGGCAGATTTCGATAAGATCTGGGATGATTATATGGCCGATCTGGAAAAAGCCGGCGTCAAAAAAATGGAGGCAGGCTTCACCAAATATGTGCAGGACCGTGTCGCGCTGTGGAGCAGCAAGTAGCGGTCTCGCTTAAAAACACCCGTGCGGGGAGCTGCACGGGTGTTCTTCATGCTGCGCTTTAAGATTGATTAGCTGTGCAGCTCCTGATAAGTCTTGTTAATCATATCAGTGTATATAGAAGGCGGGTATTCCTTCACCTGATCATAGGCAAACTGTGACAGCCGGAGCGCCTCTTCCCTGTTGCCCTGACGCAGACAGATCAGTGCCCGGTAGGCATAAGCGGTGAACAGATTGGCACGGTCAAGCGGATGGTAGACCTGGCTGCCAAGCTCCACCTGGCTTAAGGCTGTCAGCGCCTCCTCGTCCTCGCCCAAATGATACAGTGCAATACCGGACAGAAGCTGCACATTCGCAGCATGTCCGGCGTCTTCAAGCGGGTACGCCTTCGCCAGAGCCAGCGCCTCCGCATAACTGCCCCGGGCCACCGCCAGTCTGATCTCCCCAAGCTCCACCAGCCGCAGCGATTCCTGCATCTCCGTGAATTCTGCGAACGCTCTCGCTTTTATCAGAGCTGCCTCAGCAGTTGCCGTATCTCCTTCAGCAATCGCCAGTGTACTCCGCACCCGATGCAGATGATCGGTCAAATAATAGATGCCTTCTTCCCTGGAGACGTGAAGTGCCGCAAGTGCCGCTTCCCGGCTGCCTGCATAGTCACCCAGAGCAGATAAACAAATACTCTCGGCATAATGAAGCTCGATTTCAAAAATAAAATCATTCCCCACCTTGTTATCCTCATACTCCCAGCGTACCCGGCGGATCAGCTCCAGCCCCTCCGCATACCTGCTCTGTGCGAACAACAGGGCATAGGAGATATACTGCAGCTTCGCCCGTTCCACGAATAAGCCGAACCGCTCATAGATCAGAGCGGCCCGCTCCAGCTCCGCCTCCCCGCCGCCCCTGCCTGTATAGAAGCAGGAGCTGACATAGAATTCGAGCAGACGGGCTGTATCAATCGTCATCGGCAGTGTATGCGGGTTGAGCGGCTCCACCCGGCTGATGACCTCGGCGTATTTCTTCTCCTTGAACAGAACCTCCAGCTCGCGGACAAGCGGGGCAAGCCCTGCTTCATCCTCCCCCTCCAGAAAGTAACCCGGATCAACCCCCAGCCGCCCGGCCAGGAATTGCAGGCTGTTCATCGAGGGCAGAGCCCGTCCGTTCTCGATCTGGCTGAGCATGCTTTTGGTCATATGTTCTCCGGCCAGGTCGGTCTGCGTTAGCCCTTTGGCCTTGCGCAGCTGTTTGACCTTGTCGCCGATTGCGGTTTGTTTCGTGTTCATCTGCTGTGCCAACTTTCCGTAGCTTTTCTTTCAGTATAGCCTAATGAGAGGGTAAGAAAAAGCCGAATTTCGAGTAAAGTTAAATAAAATTAAACTTTTGATTGCAATTCTTGTTAACCAGCCATACAATAAGTTTAATTAAATTTAACTTTCGTGCGAAAAGGAGTGCTAATCATGCCCCATCATCTATCAGGCCCGACCGCTACGAACCGGAATATCTTCCTCTTCTTCTCCGGCAAGCTCGCTTCAGTACTAGGCTCCAGCATGTATACCTTCGTTGTTGGCCTGTATATTCTCCAGCAGACTGGTTCAGGCAGCAGCTTCGCCGTTACGCTGCTGTGCGGGCTGCTGCCCGGGATTCTGCTCTCGCCGTTTGCCGGTGTACTCGCCGATATGGTGAACCGCCGCCGGCTGCTGATTGGCTCAGACCTGGCCAGCGCCGTGATTATGGCCCTGTCCTTTGCGGCTGTCTCGCTGGAAGGCCTGTCCCTGCCGCTAATCTATATCTCGCTTATTCTTTTGTCGGTCTGCGCGAACCTTTACAGCATCGCCGTCTCCTCTTCGATGATGCTGCTCGTGGACAGCAGCTCCCTGCAGCGGGCCGGCTCACTGAACCAGACGGCCGGCTCGGCCGGGCGACTGTTGGCTCCTGTCCTGGCGGGAATGCTGTACGCCTACCTTCCGCTTCAGGACTTCATGCTGGTGAATGCTTCGGGCTTCACCATTTCGACTCTTATGGGGTTCATGCTGAGGTTCAAGCCGCTGCCCGAAGCCGCCGCCGGGAACAAATCTGAGTCTGAACCCTTAGCCAAACAGCCGCTGCGTGAACGTCTAGGCAGTGTAGCCAGTGAGGTCCGCGCCAACCTGAAGGACGGCTTCGCCTATGCCATCCGCCGTCCCGTGATCCGCTCGCTGCTGCTCGTTATTTTCTGGATTAACTTCTTCTTCGTGGCGCTGAATGTCGTGCTGCCCTATGTGGCGGTGCAGACACTGGGACTTTCGTCGAAGCAATATGGCGTGCTGGAAGCGATGCTGGCGGCCGGTGTGCTACTGATGTCGCTGCTGCTGACGGTTCTCCGCCAGAGCAAGAACCCGGTGAAGCCAATCATCGGCGGATTAAGCGCGCTGGGGATATTGTTCCTGGCGCTGGCGATTCCGCTGCTGCTTCAACTCAGCCCTGCTGCTACCTTTTTCATGTATGTACCGCTGCTGATTCTGATCGGGGCCCTAATTATGGTCATTAATATTCCGGTGCAGGTCTACTTACAGCAGACGATCGAAGAAGAATACCGGGGCCGCGTCTTCGGGCTGGTGGAAGGTGTCGCCGGGTCCATCGCCCCGCTGGGGATGCTGCTCTATGGCGTGCTGCTCGACCACATACCGGGCTCAGTAATCCTGCTCGTCTCCGGCGCAGCGATTCTGGCGGTCACCCTAATCGGGCGGAGAGGCTTAATCAACAGCAATGCCGCCGAGCAGCGGGTGGAGGTTAGGGAGGCGGGGGCTTAGAGGTTTTAGGCGGATCTGTTAGAGTAATAGATGAAGGGTTGCTGGGAATGTTTGTTTTGAGGGATTAGAGGTCGTAGCACGCTGCGGGATAATCATGGACTTTGAATGAACTCGCTTCGGCAAACAACTGGATAAACGTATCTTAATTTCTCTGTTCCGGCCCACACTAGGAAAACAGGTGGATAAAGAGCAGCTCCTGTCAGGGATTTCTGGCATATGGTCAAAATGTTGCGGAATTAAGTGTTGTTTATCCAACTGCTTCCACTCAAAGTCCAGTTTACTCCTTAGCAAGTGGATGAAATCCAATTGCTTCTCTGTAATAACAACACAAACAGCGCGGGAATCTTCCCGCAGAAACGTTTAAGCTCTTTCCATCTAGGCATCGATTAATTTGATTACCTCATCCAGATTATCTTTAGTCACAACGTGAAGAATGTAGGGAGAATGGGACTTCCGGTTGGGGGACTTACCAATAGGCAAAATGTATTCGCTTTTCCGCATACAATCGGCCAGCCCCCTTCGCATCGGCACATTGTATTCGCTTTTTCGCATACATTCCAGGCTCGCATCAGACGGGAAGCATAACGCCCTAATCTAATACAAAAATAGAGCAGCCTCCCCCAACAGGCGGAATGCTGCTCTACTCTGCTCTATTAATTCGTCTGTACCATTAGGTCCAGACTATTTGCGCACGGACAATACGAACTTCTCCAGTGCGCTGATATCGGTAATGCTCTGATTGCAGCACTGATTATCCATGCATACATATTGGCCTATGGAGGAGTAATTATCTGCCGCAGCTAACTGGGGCTTCATCTTGACCGTCAGGAAGGCCAGCTCCTGCTGCCGGTTGCAGAACAGGCAGTAGCCTTTCTTGTGTGTCGGTACGATGCGGCCCTCTACCCCGATGAATTGTCCTTCATGCGGGTAGACAATGAACAACTTGTTACTGGAGATATCGACCCAGGCCAGATACGTCACATAACGGAAATCAACGGATTGCAGATCAGGCAGCTTCATCTTCTTATTCTTCGGAAACAGCTTCTGAATCTGCTTCAGGGTAATCGGCGGGAACGGCTCCAGATGCGGCTCCAGGTTCTTCATATACTCCTGGAATTCCTCAGCTGTAGCAAGCGTTGAGATCGGCCGCAGCAGTTGCTCCTGTTCAGTGCTCAGCGAAGCAAAAGCCCCGGTCACCTTCATCTCGGCATCCGCCCGTACGGTCTCCAGCACACGCCGGTCCGCTACTGTACGCAGTGTCTTCAGTACAAAATCAGATTGCTTCTTAATGTAATTAAATTGATGGTTTCTAATAAATGTTGTCTTCACAGCTCTTCAGCCCCTTATATATATTGGTCAATCCAATAAGGGCAGAGCCTGCGATTAGAAACGATAAAATCAGTTTGGGCGATCAAGAATATCCTGCCGCACCCCACGCAAAGTATCGCCCCGGATCAGGCTCTGCATGAGGACTTCCTAGCCAATGAGCAATTCATTGCCATCATTGTAACCCCCTATCCGCTTACATGCGAAAATTATAGCAGGAAATGACGAAGGCTACAATTCCAATTCTGCACTGCGGCGGCTGGACGGTTAGCGGCGGGAGGCTGCTTGTTCAGAGAAGATTTTCATAGAAGAATGGTGTTAAAAGACTCCGCAGCAAGTCCCAGCTTGTATTGCGAACCCTCACAGGACAGCTCAATCGTCCGCTCTTCCTGAAACGGATTGGCGATGACCAGCACCCGTCTGCCCTCCGGCGTCTCGAAGGCGATCCCGTTTCCCGACCATCTGCCCTTCAAGCCGATTCTGCGGGAGCCGGGAGGGACGAAATAGGAGAAATGCTTCATCACGTAGAATTCAGGATTCTGCACTGCCTTGGGTCCGTCCGGGTCTACCGTCAGCATGGCGTTCTGCTCCCAGCCCCAGGTGCTGCGGCCTTTCGGCTGCAAAACCATATTCCAGTAGATATAGGCGTTGACACCATTCGTGAAGTAATGCTGATACAGATTGAACACGTATTTGGCATAGAACCAGGTATTCTCCCCGTCGCCGCACTCATTCTCCGTCTGCATGTAACGCAGCTCAGGATAGGCCTGCACGGTACGCTGGATGCCGTATTTGCCCGCCCACTGGTAGCCAACGCCCTTCACATACTTGTAGGCCTCCGGGTCGCTTAATACCGTGTGCGCATAAGCATCGAAGCTACTGTCCTTCTGCTTCAGCCACTCATCCCACGGCTCCGGCGCGTTGATCGTACCCAGCCAGATCTCTGTCTCCAGCCCATGCTGTGCAAAAGCGGGTCCCAGATAATCGCGGATGAATTCGCGCAGCTGCTCGCCTGTCCATACACAGGAAGGGAATTTCTGGTCGGCCACCACTTCATTCTGCACATGGATCTGATGGATGGTAATCCCTTCTTCGGCATAGGCCTTTACGAATCTTACAAAGTACAGTGCGTATGCCTCCAAAATCTCCTTCTCCCAGCGCAGAGTGCCGTAGTTATAGGCCTTCGGGAACTTCATCCAGGTTGGCGGACTCCAGGGGGAGGCGAACAGCTTCAGGTCCGGGTTCAGCTTGAGCGCTTCCCGGATGTAAGGAATTAGATACTTCCGGTCCCGCTCAATCGAAAAATGCTCCATCGCCAGGTCGCCGTCCGCCTCATTCAGGCTGTACCATTCCAGTGCGTAGTCGCTTGCCCCGATCGGCAGGCGGCAGATGCTGAACCGGAGGTCGCCTTCCGGGTGAAACAGCGAATGCAGTACGGCCTTCCGCTCTTCCTCCGGGAGCAGGTTCAGCGCCTCCCAGCCCAACTCGTTGAAGCAGCCGCCGAACCCTTCCACATCCTGATGCACCTGGCCGGTAAAGGCCAGATCTGCTCCCCTGCCTGCGGTGCTCTCCAGCGTTCTGGCTACCCACGGCTCACCCTCTGTGCTCGATATCCAGACTTGTCCAGTCACGTCCATGCTTTCAGCCTCCTGAATGCTAACTGAATGTTCCCTGATCTGAATGCTATGCCTGCGCGATGATGTTTACGCCCCAAGCCTCAAGGGTGATCTCCTCATCTTGAGCCACCTGAGTGCCCTTCAACAGCTCCTGCCCGGCACCATGCGGATACTTGAAGGCAACCGGCTCAGCCGAATAATTGTAATAGTAACGGATCGTGCTGCCCTGCCGGTTCACACCGGACTTGACGATGACCGGGAATGAGAGCTGCTGATCCGGGCCCCACAGCCCGGCGTTCTGCAGCGTATCCTTCAGGATCACGGCAAGCGCGGCAGGCTCCGTCATGCAGCCGATATAGGTCGCCGTTCCTTCGCCGTAAGCATTACGCGTGACCGCCGCGAATTCGTCCCACTGGGGATGATTATAGCTGGCCAGCACCTCCGCTGAACCTGGAACAAGCATCTCCATCCAGGTATTGACGGTGTTAACGCCTGCTGCCTCTCCCTGAGGAAACAGCTTCCCGGTAAGGCCGGTACGGGCATTCGGCGTAGCAAAATGGCTGTAAGCAACACCACAGGCTTCATGGATCACGCCCGGCTGCGCGGTATGACGCACCTTCACCTGTTCATCGGTGAACCCGCTTTTGAAGGAGTAGACCACATGTCCGCCGCTGTGCACGTAATCATTCAATTGCTGTAGCGCCTCATCTGAGACAGCATACAACGCAGGAACCACAACCAGCTCATATTCGCTGAGGCGCGGGCTGCCCGGCTGGATGAAATCGCAGGCGATGTTCATCCGGTACAATTCATCGTACATCCAGCGGACCACATCGTTGTAAATGAGACCGCCGGGAAGCTTGAACCACTCCATCGCGGACAGCGCTTCATTGCTGACCATCACGGCCACCTTGCTGCTCTTCTGCAGTCCGATAAGCTGATCGCTTAACCGCTTGAAGTCAGCGCCGATCGTCTGTGCTTCCTTATAGACCGGATTCGGCAGGAAGTCGTGGCTGAGCAGGCCCTTCCAATACGTCTCGAAGGAGTTATGAATGGAATGCCAATGCCAGTAAGCCACCATCGACGCTCCTGAACCCAGGTGACTGAACGCCAGCTGCCGCAATTGGCCGGGATACGGCGTCCACTCCGGGAATGCCTGGGCCTGAGTCTCCAGCACGAAGTAATTATCTTGCTTCAGCGAGCGGGTCATGTCTCCGCCAAATGCAATCTCGGCACCTGTGAGCTGATCCTGGGACGGATGATAAATATCGGTTCCGGCGATATCGAACGGCTGCGACGCCTTGAAGTGATCCACCGAAGGCTGAACGCCGAACGAATAGCCCCGCCACTCGAAATCGAAATTGTGGGTGGTAAACTGCCCCGGCTGCTTATACTCGTTCACAATTCCGACCTGCCAGGCCAGGAATTCATTGACCAGCCCGCGCTGGAACCGGGCAAATTCCGCCCCCAGGCTGCCGTTAATCGTTCCGACCATAGACGGGAAGTCCTCCCAGCTGTCGATCCGGTTGCTCCAGTAATCCAGCCCGAACTGATGGTTGATGGCTTCAAGCGTGCCATAGGTCTCTCTCATGTATTTCACGAACCGGAGCTGCACATTCGGTCCGGCCGTCTCGTAATGCTTGGTCTCATTGTCAATCTGATACCCGATGACCGCCGGATGCTTATGTACCACCTCCATCAGCTTGCGGATAATCCGCTCCGCGTAGAACAGATAAGCCGGACTGGTGATATCCATAATCTGTCTGGCCCCGTACTTGCCCGGCCCGTTCATAGTGACCGCCAGTACCTCGGGATGCTCCTTGACCATCCAGGCCGGAACGGCATAGGTCGGCGTGCCTACAATGACATGAATGCCGGCCTCATGCATCGCATCCAGCACTCTCTGCACCGAGCTGAAGTTGAATACCCCGTTCTGCGGCTCATGGGTGCTCCAGGTGGATTCGGCAATCCGCACCGTGTTGATGCCTGCATCCTTCATCATCTGAATGTCCTGGGCCAAGCGGTCGTAAGGCATATATTCATCATAGTAAGCAACGCCGTATAACAAGTGATCCATTGATAGTCCTCCTGGGAAAATGGTGGTTGCGACGGAAATTTAGCCTTTTACCGCTCCGGCAGTGACGCCCTTGGTAATCTGCTCATTGAAGATGGCGTAGATGATAATGGCCGGAATCGAGGTCAGCACCATGACCGCAAACTGTGAGCCGTAGTCTGAAGAATACTGGCCGGCAAAGTTCATGACTGAGAACGGCAGCGTCTTCAGTGAATCCTTGCTGAGGAAGGTCGAAGCCATAATGAACTCATTCCAGCAGTTGAGGAAGGTCGTAACGATAACCGTCACCAGCGCAGGTGCGGTAAGCGGTGCGATGATCTGAAACACAATCCGGTAAATATTCGCTCCGTCCACTACTGCCGATTCCTCCATCGCCTTCGGAATGCTCCGCATGAAGCCGGTCAGGATGAAGGTGCCCAGCGGTACGGATACAGCCGTGTAAGGCAGGATCAGACCCAGATAGGAGTTCGTCAGCCCCAGCGCCTTGAAGATCGCAAAGTTCGGCAGCAGGGTCGCATGAATCGGAATCATGATGCCCAGCAGAATGATGGTGAAGAAGACGGACCGCAGCTTCCACTGCATCCGGGTGAAGGCATATCCGAGGGTCAGCGACAGAATCACCGTCAACAGAATAGTTACCGTAGTGACGAAGGCACTGTTAATGAAATAACGCAGGAATTTGCCGTCGACCCAGGCGTTGATATAGTTCTGCCATTGGGGATCGCTGGGCCATTTCAGTACGCTCGAAGAATAGAATTCAGTACTGCTTAAGAATGAGAAATCAACCAGCCAGATTAACGGGAACAGCTGAACCAGGGCGACGATCAGGAAGAACACCCATAGTATGGTTTTTGTACTTTTGCTCATGGTGGCTCCTCCTTAGAATTCGGTCGCATCGCTGCGGGTCAGTTTGTTGCTCAGATAAGTGGCCAGCAGACAGACGACGATGAACAGAATCGAGATGGCATTGGCATAACCGTATTGGCTCGCCGAGAACGCCTTGTTATAGAGATACACAGCCAGGAATTGGGTGGAATCGCCGGGACCGCCGTTGGTGGTCAGGAAGACGGTTTCCATCTGCTTCAGGGCGGTAATCATAGCCAAAGTAATCTGCACCGTAATGACCGGTGACAGCAGCGGAACAGTGATCCGCCAGTGTAAGCGGAAGCCGGAGGCTCCGTCGAGTGAAGCGGCTTCATACATATCATCGGGAATGCCTTTGAGTCCTGCATAATAGAACAGCAAGCCCCAGCCGAAGCCGGCCCAGATCAGGATGAATAGCATGGAGACGAGCGCAGTGCTGCTGTCCCCCAGCCAAGCGTGCTTCAGGAAGCCGAGTCCCAGGGAATCCAGCATTTTATTGAAGGCGCCGAAGGTCGGGTCCAGCAGGGATAACCACATTTTTGAGATAACAACGACAGAGATAACACATGGGATGAAGAAAATCGTTCTGAACCATTTCTCCGCTTTACCGCCCAGACGGTCCAGCATGATGGCAAAAAAGATCGCAATCGGATGCTGAATCAGGATAAAGCCGAGACCCAGCAGAACGGCGTTTCTCAGCGCCAGCCAGAACCGCGAATCATGGAACAGCAGCTCCGTATAGTTGGCGAACCCGATGAATGCCGAAGGTGTGCCCGGAGACAGCGTATCTCTGAACGAGTAGTAGCCGCTGAGCACAATCGGCACCAGAAAGGTCAGAGCGAACAGGAGAATACCGGGAAAGACGAACAGGAAGATTGCCAGTTTGTTATTGAATACTTTTTGCATGGAAGTCACCGCTCCATCCTTAAGATTAGAGAGGGGCAAGAAATGCTTCCCGCCCCGTCTCCTTTCATTCTCTGTATTGGTTATTTGTTATTGAGTTTCTGCAGCCTTCTGCAGCTCAGCCAGCAGCTGCTCAGGCGTTGATCCGCCGGCGAAGAACTTGCCGAATACGTTCTGGGCATCATCCTTGAACTTCGGTGTGCCGGAGTCGAGGGCAATTGCGCCAGCTGTGCTGGTAGCTCCGGTCAGAACGTCGGTCAGCTGTTTTTGCAGCTCGCTCTCTTTACCGGACAGCTCATATTTCTGTGCAGGTACAGCCGCGCCGGTATCCCAGACAATCTTGGCCCACTGATCGGCAGACATCATGTAGTCGAAGAACTTCTTGGCTTCCTCAGGATGCTTCGAGCTGCTTACCAGGGAATATCCGCCGCCGTTCCAGGCCAGCAGGTCGGTGTCCTTGCCTTTGCCGCCTTCCACAACCGGGAATCTCAGCACATTGACATTGTTGCGGAAGTCTTCGGGCAGCTTGTCATTGGTAGCCATACCTGCTTCCCAGGAGCCCATATACCACATCGCTGCCCGGCCCTGCGTGAACAGGTTCTGCGAAGCGCCGTAGTCGGCTGTCATGAACGATTCCTGGAACAGCTTGGTGTCTCTGGCCTGGGCCAGCAGCTCAGCAGCCTTCGTGAAGTTCTCGTCGCTGGTGAAGCTCTTCTTCTTGGCTACCGCATCCAGCATGAGGTTCTGGTCACCGCTCACACGTTCCACCAGATCCTGGAAGAAGGCGGCGAAGCTCCACAGGTCCTTCCCGTTCATCGACATCGGCTCAATGCCTTTGGCGCGGAATTGCTTGCCCGCCTCCAGCAGCTCGGCGTAGGTTGTCGGAATCTTGATGCCGTTGTCATCGAACAGCTTTTTGTTATAATAGATCACTTCGTAGTCACTGTTGCGCGGCAAGCCGTACAGCTTGTCATTGAAGGTGAAGGATTTGTATACCCCCGGCAGGAATTTGTATTTATCGCCTTCATATTCCTTAGGGTCAAGCTCTTTCACATAACCGGCTTGAACGAGGGTGTTCAGCTCCGCTCCGCCGTGAACCATAGTCACATCCAGCGCTTCGTTGGACGCCATGTAGGCCTTAAGCTTATTTTTGAACGGCTCCTCGGCGAGGGTTTCGATATCGATTTTGACGTTGGGATTCTCTTTCACGTAGTTGTCAATGACCATCTGCTCGGCCAGCCCCTGTCCGGATTTACGGTCGGGAAGGTTCGAGAACAGACGCAGGGTTACTTCCTTGCCCGCATTGCCGCCAGATGTATTTCCGCCTCCGGTATTGGTGCCCGCATTATTCTTATCGTTGCCGCCTCCGCATGCGCTGAGGACCGAAACTGCGGCCAGTGCAGTGATCAGCAAGATGTTCCGTGTGGACTTCTTATTCATGTAATCATCCCCCTATAAGTTGTGTATCTCGCTTGTCTTCTTTGTTCTGAACACATCGTACCAGAGTCCCTAAGCCAGGGTCAGTAGAGAAAAAGAGAGTAATGTTGAATATTGTCGACTTCCAGGACCTGCTCTCTTGTATCTGCCTGACATTACGCATAAGATAAAAAACAAAAAGGTTAGTGATCCTGTGCTGCGCTACTACTTGAATATGAACCTGCGATACAAGATAACCATACTTATCTTCCTGCTGATTACCGCAGTGGCCTGCACGCTGGGCGGTTACTCCTATACGATCTCGAAGCGGCAGATCATCAATAAGGTGAGCAACTCCAACCAGAGTGTGCTGAAGCAGATTGACAGCAATCTGAGCCGGATGCAAAAGACTCTCGCAGACTGGGTGACCGTCTTCAGTCTGGCCCCGGTGGTCCAGGACACCCTGCGCAGCAACCCTTCGGATTCGGTGAAGATTGAGAACCGGTTCTATAACGGGCCCACCGCGTCTATCATGAACCAGATGCTGGTCACCGGAAGCTTCGATTATCTCGCCCTGTACGGCAGCCTGCCGGAGCCGCTGTTCCAGGTCGCTACAGATGACAGCAGCGGTGCGTATAGCTTGGACAAAATCAAGGCAAACCATACTTATAAACAGTCGGTTGCCTTGAACGGTGCCTCCTACTGGTTCCCCTTGACGGAAGAGAACAATGTTTTCATTCAGAGCAACCGCAATGACAAGCTTGGCATGACCCGGATTATCCGCGATATCGTGAACGGCAACCGCATCGGCTTCGTCTTCGTCGGCATCAATCTGGAGACGATACGCCGGACCTATCTGACGAATCTGTATGACAAGGATCACGGCATTCTCATCCTGAATGAACACGGCGAGCAGCTGCTGTCCGCCGGTAAGGAGACGTATAGTCAGGAAGCTGTCGGATACGTCATGGATCAGGCCCGGGCCGGTATTCCGGCCGGCAATACCATTGTCAATCTCCAGGGGAAGGACACGCTGCTGAATTACAATATCAACGAGAGCGGCTGGATTACGGTCTACAGTGTTCCGCTCAGCTCGCTGACGCAGGAGCTTAATTCCATTAAGTCGGCTGTGCTGGTGATGGTGCTGGCCAGCCTGTTGCTTAGTATACCCCTGCTGATGTTTTTTTCTTCATTCCTGACCGCTCCGATCAAGACCCTGCTTCTGTCGATGCGCCGCTTCCAGAACGGGCAGTTCGAGGAGAAGGTCGAGATCAAGTATTGGGACGAGATCGGCCAGTTAAGCCGGGGCTATAATAATATGGTCGGCAATATCAAAGCACTGGTGGACAATGCCTATTTATTGAAGCTGAAGGAGCAGGAAGCGGAGCTGAAGGCGCTGCAGTCCCAGATCAACCCGCATTTCCTCTATAACATGCTGGACACGATCTTCTGGGAGGCGGAGGCGGCCGGCCAGGACAAGATCAGCGAGATGGTAATCAACCTCTCCCGGCTGTTCCGCTTAAGCCTTAATCAGGGAAAAAGCTTCACCAGCGTGGCCAAGGAGAAAGAGCTGATCGAGCTGTATCTGACTTTGCAAAAGATGCGGTTCCAGGAGACGCTGGAGTATGTCATAGATATTCCTGCAGAGCTGCACGACTATGTCATTCTGAAGCTCAGCCTGCAGCCGTTCATCGAGAATGCGCTGATTCACGGGATTGAACGCAAGCGCGGAGGCGGGCGGGTGAGCATCAGCGGACAACGCAGCGGGGACAAGCTGATCTTCGTGATTGAGGATAACGGGAGCGGCATGAGCGACGAGACGCTGCAAAAGATTCTCACTATGCCAGACGAGACGGATGTGTACACGGCCCGGGATGTCGGCGGATATGCGGTGCAGAATGTGTACGCGCGGCTGAAGCATTTTTATAAGGGAGACTTCGCCCTGAATTATACCAGCGTTCCTGGTGAGGGAACCCGGGTGGAGATTATCGTCCCGGTGATATTGAATGAGGTGCAGGATTAACGGACTAGTGAACAACAGGATTGGAGGAGATCCCTTGTACAATATGATGATTGTGGATGATGAGGAGCGGGCCCGGGTCGGTATCCGCACCCTGATTGACTGGCAGGCGCACGGGATCAATATCATTGCCGAAGCCAGAGACGGTCTGGAGGCACTGGAGTTTCTGGGTAAACGGGATGTTGATATTATGCTGACCGATATCCGGATGCCGCAGATGGACGGCCTGGAGTTAATCTCCATCGTCTCCCGGGAGTATCCCCAGATCAAGTCGGTAATTATGAGCGGCTACGATGATTTCGCCTACGCCCAGCAGGCCATCCGGTCGGGGGTCAGCAATTATCTGCTGAAGCCGAGCCGCAGACAGGAGATTCTCGATACGGTATTGGCCATCACGGAGCAGATACAATCGGAGAAGCTGGAGCTTAGCACTCTGGAGCATCTGCGCCAGGGCTTCCGCGAGAGCCTGCCCCTGCTGAAGGAGAAGACCTTAAGCCAGCTCATTCTGGCGGAGAACCCCTCTTATCCGCGCCTCTTGGCTAATCTGAAGATGAACAATCTGGTTTTCCCTTATCTGCTGTACGGCATCATTCTGCTGCGGATTGACAACTTTCAGCAGCTTCACCAGAAATATCAGCATGAGGATACGGAGCTGCTGAAGTACGGGCTGAAGAATATTTGCGAGGAATCGCTGCCGGCGGAGGTATTGTGCATTGCCTTCGAGCATCAGGATGATATTGTGCTGATTCTGAATATGGACGAGTTGCCCGGTCAGGAGGAATTAAGCGGGTATATCCGGATTATTCAGGAGAATATCGCCAGCTTCCTGAGGTTCACCGTATCCGCCGGGATCGGCAGCATCGACAAGAGTATTGAGCATCTGCGCCAGTCGTTCCAGGAGGCCTCCCAGGCCCTGAATACCACCAACTACAGCGGCATCGCTAAAATCGTGGAGTACAGCGGCGAATTCGACGCCGATTCCTCCCAGTCCTCCTATCCTCTTCAGGAGGAGCAGGAGGTGCTGAAGGCTGTACGCGGGGGATCTTCCGAGGAGATTGCCGCGAAGCTGACGCAGTTCAACCTGGCTCTGCAGCCCGAGACGGTGTCCAGAGACCAGGTGATCAAGTCCAGCTTCGCCCTGTTCTTCGCGCTCTATAAATTATGTATCGAGAACAACGTCAACGTGAACAAGGTGTTCGGGCAGAATCTGACCGAGCTGATCCATGTCCTGTCCCGCTCCAGCCTGGATAATCTGTTCCAGTCGCTGCTGGAGACGGCCCAGCGGGTCAGCGAGCATCTGACCTCTAAGAAGAACAGCAACAAGCTGCTGGAGGCGGCCAAGAGCTACATCGGCGAGCACTTCATGAAGGATATCAACCGCGAGATTGTCGCCAGGGAAATCTATATCACTCCCGGTTACCTAAGCCTGTTGTTCAAGCAGCAGCTTAAGATCAGCTTCATCGACTACCTGCACAAGGTCCGCATTGAGCACGCCTGCCAGCTGTTCAAGGACCCCGGAATGCGGATCGAGGATATCGCCCTGCAATCCGGGTACAATGACACGAAATACTTCTACCAGGTGTTCAAAAAGTATAAAGGCGTCACGCCCAACCAGTTCCGCAGCAATACGGAGTAACGCTTATCCCTGCTGCCCGGCTTAGTTAGAAATCAGGCTGTCCTCTTGTATGAAGCCAAGGAACGTTTAGACTTACTTTTTGTAGCTTTTGAATGTTCCTTTCCAACCTTTTTACGGAATTTCAGCTGGGCGGTATTGCTGCACTTCATTGATTTTTGTCTGCATCTGACAACGGTAAGGGTTTTCTTGATCATTTTTTTATCGCTTCGGACAAGGGTGCATTTTTTGCGCTTGGCTTTGCTCTTCTTGAGCGGAGACAGCTGACGTCTCTTGAGTTTCTTTCTTTGCTTGCACTTGGTCGTCCGAAACAGTCTGCTTCGTTGATGATTTCTGCTCTCTTTCAGATCAGTCGCTGGAGGCATCACTAGTGATGCCGAGGATGCCGAATGGGCAGCTGCCGCTGCAGAAGAATCTGGAGCAGCCGGAGTAATCACCGGAACGGGTACAGCAGCTGGCGTATTCGCCGGAACCGGTGCGGCGGCTGGATCGTGGTTTGCTGCAGGGTCTGCCGGACGGATGATTCGCGGGTCTTCACCCAAGAAATCCTTTAATGAATCCATTTTGGAATGCAGCACCATTTCTGTCCGGAATACCTCCTTTAGCACATCACGCACAGAACGGTTGACACGGGTAATATCATTCAAGGTAGGACGGGACAGGGTGCCTCCTCTGGGCAGCGTACCGAGGATATACTGAATCTTCTCGGCCTCGGCATTGATAATATGACCAAGTCCAAGCTCCTGCATTGCAATAGAGGATAGTATCAGATTAACCGTATCATTGCGGTCAAGGGCTATGTTCGGAGTGATATTGGGAATATTAGGCTGGGACATCTCCTCTTGCCTCCTTTCATGTTATAAATTGAAGCCTTGTGTAGCCATGTTCTGATCGGTCAACAATTTCTGAGCCATATCAAAGGCCTTCTGGGCCTCCATGAGCATCCCCAGCTGCTTATGACAGCAGCCGATATAATACCAGGCCTGGAAGCTGCCGGAGCCTGTAGCGGTTAGATGGGTGACGTTATGCTCTCCCAGCTCCAGACAACGGTAAAAGGCCTGGATGGCTGGCTCATACTGCTTCAAATTCAACAGAATAATACCTTTATACAGCTGCAGATCAACATAATCAGGGTACAAACGGATAGCATTCTCTATATTCGGCCAGGCCTTTGCATAATTGCCCGTCTCAATGAACAGTAAATATTTCAGCCTGTACAGCAGAGAGGGAGGGAGCCTATTCTTGCTCAAAAAACCGATGATCGCTGTATTTATGCAGTCCATCGCTTCCCCGTAATTGCCTACCCGGTACAGCTCACTGCCTAAATGATAGTCAAACCAGGGGTCATGCCCCTCCTCTGTGCAGACAGATCTGATTAGCTGAAGGTTGCGCTCTGATTTGCGCTTGCTGCATACGATATCATCAAGATACCCATAATGGTGAACGGTTACAGGCAGAGTAACAATGTCCTGATCAGTCAACCCAAACCCGGGGCTTAATTGCTCATGGATGGGGTTCTGAAAGCGCAGTGCGGGATGATTGCGAAACAACCGGTACTGTGCTATACGATTCGAACGATGCGGCACCGGCGGAGAGGCTCCGTAATAATTCACAACCTGCACACTCCCTAACCACTTCTGGCTATGCAATACTTCACGCAGTGTACTTCTGTGCTGCACATCAACGGTCTCATCGGCATCAAGATATAACACCCATTCTCCTGTAGCGTGGCTTATACCTATATTTCTGGCATCAGCAAAGCTGCCGTTCCACGCGAAGGATACCACGGAAGCGCCACAAGCTTCGGCAATCTTAATGGTCCGGTCATCTGAGCCGGTATCGACCACAATCATTTCGTCCACTATACCTTTTACACTGTCAAGGCAGTCTTGTATACACCCTTCTTCATTTCTGGCAATCATGCACAGGGACAAGCCCTCTGGTTTTGTTGACATACACGTCATATTTCCGATAGCTCTTTTTGGCCGTAAGGCTGATCAGCAGCAGAGGGTACAGCCTGCCGGTCAAGAAGCACTGCATTGTTACTTCCGAAACTGTTGACATGCGAGGAATAGCTTAGCAATGATGACGGGTCCGTTGCATAGGAGTTACGCTTTTTTTTAACGTAATATTGATTGACCATCCTGTAGGTCCCGATAAGCTCACTGATGACATTCCTCTGAATTCTGGATAACCTTCTCCTATTCACTTTGCCAATTCCTCCCTTGAATACATCTGCAAGCATCACTCATGCCGCGAATGAATAATAGCCACCCGGCGGGATAGCGCCGGGTGACAAGGTCTGCAGACCGGGTTAACTTATTGAAACACCTGCACTGGCATAACCGGTAAGCGTTACGGCTAAAGCCGAGGTACCGGAGAATACCATGAGAAGACGGGTTCCCGCTGTGACAGGGATATTAAGCCCTGGTGTGTTGCCATTGACCGCATCTCCGATGCTGATCAATCCAGGCAAGCTCAAATTCACCTCTGCTCCTGAAATCGGAGCAAAGATGTTACTGTCCGGCGTAGTGGATGCAAAAAGTTGGGCTGTGACCGTTACAGGCGCCAGTAAAGACAGGCCTACAACTACACTGAAGAAGGCTGAAATTGAAGTAATTATGCCATCGCGCGGAACTACAAAAGCATAGTTGGTCGCAACTCCGGCACCGCCGACAAGATTGACATTGCCGCCTGCGAGAGAGACACCCGGGAAATTGCCTCCGAATCCGACCAAAGTGGTTGTGCCTACAAGATTGCCAAGCAGTCCCGTAACGACAACCGGCAATCCCGATGAGAATGGAATAATGGCAGAGGAACCGGCGACTCCAGTTGCCCCTGTCGCTCCGGTAAGCCCCGTCGCTCCCGTCACCCCGACTGCACCATCGGCTCCGGTGGCTCCCGTCGGGCCCGTCACTCCGGCAGGCCCCGTTGCCCCCGTCACTCCGGCTGCACCATCGGCTCCGGTGGCTCCCGTCGGGCCCGTCACTCCGGCAGGCCCCGTTGCCCCCGTCGCTCCGGCTGCACCATCGGCTCCGGTGGCTCCCGTTGGGCCCGTCACTCCGGCAGGCCCTGTTGCTCCCGTCACTCCGATTGCTCCAGTCGCTCCAGTCGCTCCGGTGGCTCCCGTTGGACCTGTGGGCCCAACGGGCCCCCCAGCTGGGCCTGTAGGCCCGGTCGTCACACACTAATAAGGAAAACCGGTATCCCCCAAGAAATTCGCAGAACACCTCTTACTTCGACAAGCAAAGCTATTAGATCATCTGAAAGAAAGGTCTGGCAGACAATTTAGTTTATGCAGAGAATAGTGTGATTCACATCACGCCAGCAGGAATTATGTGGTAAATGAGTAACCAGGCATTCTATAATTTTAGCACCTCTTGATTAGATATATATACCAAAATTGAAGAGGCCGAGGCACACTGTTATGCAGTTTATATGGCTTCAAATAAAGCCTCTTTATAGATTCAAAATCATAGGACAATCCGAGCTATGCATACGTATGATAAAGATTAGGCTTAAGAGGAGGCGACAAAATGCATCTAAAAAAACGTATTAAGCTTTCAGAGTTAGCAGAAGTAGATATCACAACTGTGAACAAGGAGGATTTGGCTGATCTTAGCGGTTTCACCTTCGATAACACTATTATTCAAGAGCAACGTGCAAAAGGTGTCATAACGGCTGCAAAAAACCCCTACTGCTTTCGCCTAGGTGAGACGGGTGTTAAATTGGAGTTCCCTGAGGATGCCCCCACTTTGCAGGATTTGTTCTCCGACTTTCTGAAACGTAACAAGAATGGTCTTTAGAGCTATTTATGGCCAGAGCTGAAAGGTAATGAGAGGGGGATAAAATGCATAAAACCCGAGTTAACCCTGCGGAATTAGCTGCATTCAAGCAATCAAGGAAGGTATGGTATGTCGGACTCTATATCAGATTATCCAAGGAGGACGAACACTTACTTAAGCATGACGATTCCGGGAGTATTAATAATCAGGTAAAAATTTTACGAAGGCATTTTTCTGAAATAAAAGATGGAGATATATACCATATAGTCAAGATTTTCATTGATGATGGTGTATCAGGAACAACCGACGAGAAGCGGGAGAATTTCCAAGAGATGCTCGCCTATATTGTAGCAGGAAAGATTAATTGTGTTGCTGTGAAGGACTTGGCCCGTTCATTCCGCAACTATAGTGACCAGGGTTATTATCTGGACGATTTTTTTCCCCGTTATAACATACGTTTTATCTCGTTATATCACCAAACGCTGGATAGCTATAAAGCCCCCTATAACATGCGTAATATCTCCGTTCCCATACAAGGCCTGATCAATGAGAACCATTGTGCTGAAACCTCCGACAAGGTCAGAGCGGTATTTGACTTGAAACGCAGCAACGGCGAACATATCGGCTCCTTTGCCCCCTTTGGTTATTTGAAGAACCCGAATGATAAAAATGCTCTAATCATTGATGAAGCCGCTGCAGCTGTTGTCCGGAATATTTACAGCAGTTTTTTGGGAGGCATGAGCAAAAATGCGATTGTCCGGAGCCTAAATGAACAGGGCATTCTATGTCCGGCCTTGTATAAGCGGGAGGTTCTAAAACAGAAATATACAAATCCGAATCTGGATGCAACAAAAAAACCTTTATGGTCAGCTACATCCGTGACGACAATCTTAAAAAACCGTATGTATTGCGGTGATATGGTGCAAGGGCGCTATCGCAAGAAAAGCTATAAAATTCATGTGCAGGAAAGAATGCCGGAGAATGAATGGTACATTGTCGAGAATACCCATGAATCGATTATTGAACGGTCACTCTTTGAAAAGGCTCAGGTATTGTTGACGAAAAATACCCGAACCGGTCCGCAACAGAAGGAGCTGTACTTATTCAGCGGTTATCTGCGCTGTGCAGATTGCGGCAAGGCAATGGCGCGCAGCCAGGTTAAAGGCAACATCTATTACTTCTGCCGTACCTACAAAGACCAATCCAAAACAGCTTGCTCAAAGCACTCTTTCAAGCATTGCCAATTAGAGAAGGCTGTACTTTATGCAATCCAACAGCAGATTTATCTGGCAGTTGACTATTGGAAAACGATTGCCATCATCAACAAAGCCCCATTGTATAAAAGCCCGTCTGTTAAATTACAGAATGCTCTGGAGCAGAGAGAAAAACAGCTTGCAAATATTGCCCGATATAAGCAGCTCGTGTGGCAGGACTGGAAGGATGGTTTAATCTCCCAGATGGAATATCTCCAAATGTCCGAGGGTTACAGCAGTCAAATGCAGGAGCTGGAACAGATCATTGATACATTGAGAGCGGAAAGGAAAACACTTAAACACGAAGTGGATGCCACGGAGCCCTTCTTCAAAGCATACAAGAAGTTTCAGAACATAGAGAAGCTGACTAGGGATGTCCTGGTTGAACTTGTAGAGCAGATCAAAATCTATGAGAACGGAAATATCAGCATAAAATTCAAGTTCATAGATGAAATTCAAAGAGTGTATCAATATGTAGTGATTAATACTCAATCTGAGGTGGTTTAACTGGCTAATAATTCGCTAACTGCCCGTTTTCCTAATTTACGTGCTGCGGTTGCGCCAGTTGGCCCAACAAGCGTAGGAGTACTCAGAATGCTGTCAAGCTTGCTGCTTAATAACCATTCCTTCTTTACCGTTTCACGCAATGTGCTGATCACACTGTCATTGACACTGAGAATATCGCTTATTGTAACATCTGGAGCACTCACACCAGGCAAAGTTCCCAGAATATACTGCAGCTTCTCCCCCTCAGCATTAATAATGTGACTAAGGCCCAGTTCCTCCATGGCTATAGATGAGATCAGTAACGAAATGGCGTCTTCTCTGGATAATGAAATAGTTGGCGTTATGTTGGGCAGGTTCGCTTGTGACATATAATGTCTCCTCTCAATAATGAAGTATTTGCTTACAGTGTTACCAATATCCCCCTTCCTCTGTTAGTGCTTTATAGTATTATTGAGGGCACGCACATGTGTGGGCGAACAGCCCCCTGCTTTGGATACGTTCAACAAGTTTCCTTAACAGAGGGCGGAAGCCCCGCCTGACGAAACATCATTCTTAAGTTCATCTTTTATAATTCATTATTATGTTTGTTTTAGGCACATTGAGACCATTTTTCTGGAAATGAAATCCTTTAATTACATTAAATATTATATCTCATTTGATCATGATCCATTGGAATATGGATTTTCGCCTCACCAGCCGTTGTCAGTATGATCTTATCTTTGGCAATATCGACCTTCAACAAAGTCTCTGGGGACTCATGCAAAATATTACCAGACGCACTGATCTGACGAGCAGAATATTCAGCTGAAGGGTCGCCGTATACCGCCGAGGCCAGCCAATGAACTCCAGGCTCCAGTGATGCCGTCAGGGTAGGCAGCACCGTCCGGGGATGAAGCAGATTCGTGTTGGCATTCGGCGAGATTAGCTGAGCCTTCGTATAACCCATCAACCCTTTGATGGCGCTCGTTCCCCATGGGGTCGCTGCTGCCGCAGCCAGACCGTCCAGGTGCTGCACCAGCTCCGTCTCCTGGCCCAGCGCGAAGCCTCCTTCTGCGACGTCCAGCGCCCGGCCTGTCTCAATCCGGTGAATACGGATGTGCCAGGGCAGGCCGGCTACCACCCAGGTGCGCACTACTACGTCTCTCCAAGGCAGCCACACGGAGCGCAGTACATTGTCGATGATCTCCGTCTCCCGGTTCCGGCGGCGCACCCGGTACAGATTGTCCCCGCCTTCACTTAGCGCCAGCATGGAATCATACGCTCCTTGTGCCAAGCCCCATTCAGCCCGGGGCACGCTGAAGCCGAAGCCGGTGGAATAGACGAATTTCTCGTATTTGGCTGAGGTATGAGTATGCTCATTGGTGTACAGATGCCCGCTGTTGAAGGCAGCGACATGGCCGGAATCCGGCTCGCGGACCAGGACGAGATGCGGCGGGTTCTGCACCATCACCGCAGGCAGCTCCGGCAACGGCAGCTCGGGCTCACTCCAGAACGGATGCTCTGCACTGAGTGCCAGCGGCAGGAATGTCTTCAGCGCCCAATACGGCGAGCCGGGCGCATTATAATTCTCAGCCATGATCAGGTTCGGATAGGTATATCCGACGGTCAGCACACCTGCGGCATCGAAGATCGGCTGACTGAACCACCAGCGCAGATTGCGCAGCACGATACCTTTGACCACACCTGCCGGAATGCCTTCAACTCCGGCATAGGCGAAAGCGCTCCAGAACGCGGATTGGGCGAACCGGTAAGCAAGACTGCGGCCATACGGGAGTGCAGCGCCGTCCGGCGCGAACCAGCCGATGAATCCGGCGGCGAACAGCCGGGCCCGTTCCTTGAACCTGCGGGAGCGTTCAGGATCATCATGCTCCATCAGCTTGGCGTACATCAGTGAATAATAATGGATAGCAAACGGGCCGTAATAATCGCAATGGCCGTCAATGCCGTCGCTGTACCAGCCCTCGCCCAGATAGAAGGCATCCATCCGCTGGAGGTTGTTCTCCAGCTGAACGGCATCATACGGCCGTCCGATATGGCGGAACCCGATATTGACCAGCACGTTGAAGAACAGCCAGTTACAGTCATAACAAGGATGGCTGTTAATCTGATTCAGCCATTGATAGAGGTGCTCCTGCTCCTGCGCAGTGAGCGGGGTCCAGATATGCTCCGGCGCACTGGCGAGCGCGAACCCGAAGGCGGCCATCTCCACCAGCCGCTGGTCGTAGTCCTGCACCTCGCCCCAGTATTCTTCATGCCCAGGATCGGTCCCATGCCGGATACCGTCCAACACTGCGGCCCATAGGTCACTCTTCCCGCCTCCGCTCAGCAGCGGAATCAATCCCCACAGCACCCGGGAGAAGCCTTCCATACCGGCAATCGCTGCCGGATAACTCGCTCCCGTTGCGCCCACTTCAAGTCTCGCGCCTCCGCTGCTATAGAACGGGCGAAGCGGACCGGTAAGCTGGTCCAGCGCTGTCCGCAGGTCGTCCCGGGTCTTCAGCGGATTGTCAGCAACCGGTAGCCGCCGCTGCGGCGAAGCTGCCTTAGCATTCATGCTCCTCACCCCTCCTACTCCCAATAGAATGGCCCGGCGTCTCTGATCCGCGCCAACGCCTCAACATAGAAGAAATCACCGTAGATCAGCGGCACATCGATGTTCCGGTTCTCCGGGTAGTTGCTGGTGCCGTGAAGCAGCAGCCCTTCTTCCCCGTCATCGTCCCAGGTGCCGTAATTGCGGTAGAGGGACTCAGTGATGCGGAGAGCCGCATTCCGGTAGACATGTGCTTCGGATGCCTCCGTCTGGCTGGCCAGCAGCAGCAGGCCGCTGGCCGCGCAGGAGCCGGCAGAGGTATCGCGGATTTCGCCAACTTCTCCCGGTGCGCGGAAATCCCAATGCGGCACATGGTCCTCAGGCAGACGTGTGATGAAGAAATGGGCCACCTGCTTGGAGGCGTCAAGATAGCTCTGCTTGCCGGTATGGTGATAAGCCAGCGCCAGGCCGTAGAGCGCCCAGGCCGCCCCGCGGGACCAGGCCGATTCCGGCGCATAGCCTTGCCCGCCGCGCTTCTCCAGAACTTCGCCGGTCTCCGGGTCAAAGTTGACAATATGATAGACCGAGCCGTCCGGCCGGATGAAATGCTCCAGCACGGTGTCCATATGCGCCTCGGCAATATGCCGGTAACGCGGGTCCCCGCTTACCGCTGAAGCCCAGAACAGCAGGCTTGTATTCATGCTGCAGTCGATAATCGCCACTCCGCTGTTGTCCTCGCCTTCGCGCCAGGGATTCCAGGCCCGGATATAGCGGCCCTTCAGGTTGAAGCGGGCGGCCAGATGGCTCGCCGCCTTCAGCCCGCGGACGCGCGATGCCTCCGCACCCGTCAGCTTATAATTGGCTACGCTGGTCAGCAGCCACATGAAGCCCAGGTCATGATCCAGCTTCACATAACCGTCCAGCACCTCATCCAGCCGCTGCTCGCAGTCTTCAGCAATGGCCTTCAAGCTGACGTCCCCCTCCCCGCTCCCGGCATAGAGCTGCCAGAGCATGCCCGGCCAGAAGCCGGCGGTCCACCAGCTCGGGGCCTCCAGCACATACTTGCTTCCCTGGCTGGCATGGGGAAATTCAGCCCCAATGCGTGCGCTGTTCCGCCTGGTTTTGGCCAGCGCCTGGTTCCACGCCTCGTCTACCCACACCTGCTGTGTCGTTCCGCTCATCTTATAATCCCGCCTTTGTCACAATATTCGGCTCTCCCGCCGTTCACTTACAGAAATTGAAACGTAAATCTCAGCACACCCTCTGCCTCCGGCCGGAGAAGCTGAAAGTCCAGACTATGCCACTGCGTGTCCCGGCCATAATGATCCTTGTATACATGAGCGTTAATCTCAGGCTGCACCAGCTGCGGATCATAGGCAACCTGAACGCCATTACCCGCAATAGATCCGGGCAGCAATACGCTGCCGGGCTGAAGCAGCTCCGGCCTGCGCCAGGTGACAAACCGCTCCGTCCAGCTTGCCGGTGCTCCGTTATACTGGTAGGTTTCGGTCAGCTCCAGACGGGGCCGCTCCTCCTTATGCCAGACCAGCGAACGTACCAGGGACTTCAGCCCGCTGACCGGATACGCCCCGGCCAGCTCCAGCGTCAGCTCATCCCGCTCTTCCCCCGCTGAAGCATGAAGCACCTCAGCGCGGAACTCCCGCCCGGCCCCTTGATACTGTCCGTCAATGATTGGCACCGAATGTCCCTGCGAGCCATTGCAGTCATACCCGTAACGCCCGGCGCCGAAATACTCGGCCGTATACTCCCCGCAGCCCAGATCGGCGGCGAGGATCTCCCCCCGGCTGCTCAGAATGAATTGGCCGAGGTCATTATGGTTGTGCGGCTCGTCGTTATGCCCGCCCTTGGCGGCGAAGCCGAAGGCTCCGGCCACAGATACATGCCGCGACACCAGCCAGGCGGCATCGGGCAGATAACAGCTGCCCGCCTCCCAGGCCTCCTGCTCCCCGCCTGCTCTCACCCAGAGCAGGTTGCGGAGCGCCGGAGCGAAGCGGCTGCAATGGTCCTCCGTGAACGGGGCACGCAGAGCGGACGGCGGACGCAGCACACCTTCACAGGTCTCCGCGAGATAGTGGGAGAGTCCCATGTGCACTCTCACCTGCGGCTGCGAATCCGAGAAATTGGCGACATAGCTGCCGTCAATGAAGCACTGCTGCTGGAAGCGGGCGATCCGCGCCACCTTGTCCTGCCTGAACCAGTCCAGCCGGCCCCCGCTTCTGGCGCGGAGCAGATCGCTGTAATACGTGAAATAGCCGAAGCCGTAATTCCAATAGCCCAGCCCCTCCTGGCACGCGCCGTCATTCCCGAAGCCTTGCAGGTAATAATCCATGCTGCGTTCTGTCTTCAGCAGAATATCCGCCAGCATGGAGTTATCCTCCACAAGCAGCAGTGCAGCAGCCCCGACCGAGCCTGAGCAGACCGCCGCCCAGTTATGGGTAGAGGTCTCCCAGAAATACGGGCCATGGGCAAGGAACGGCTGGAAGATCCGCTTTTGCAGCTCATAGCGTATCCGGTCCTTAAGCAGCGGGGCAAGCCGGTCCCCGAGCAGCACCCGGATTTCACTTAGAGCAAACCCCGTCTCCGCTGAGAATAGGTCAATATGCCGGTGAATCCCGGACGCCTCCGGCGCTGCGGGCAGATGGGCGGGAACGCACCAGGTATACTCATCGCAGACCGCCCAGACAATGTCACCCAGCTTCTCCAGCCAGTCTGCCCGCTCCGGCTCCAGCAGGCTTAAGAGGGCATACGTGTTCAATCTTCTCCGGCGGTCAAAATAGAGCCGTTCATACTCCAGCCGCGAACCGGTCCGCGCATACAGGGTGAAGGTGCTGTATGTCAGCACCGGGATCGGCTGCCCGTCCAGCCTGCGCGCCTCCGCGCGGATCTCTTCAATGTCTGCCTGCAAGGCTGCGGAGGACATGGCCCCGGTCCAAAAAGCTCCCGCATCCCCCTGCGGATAATAGAGACTTAAGTCAGCCGGTTTCATCCCGGCAACGATGTCCGTAAGCTCCTGCTTGTTCATGGCTGGTTCTCCCTCCGAATAATACGTTTTCATATATAGTGTACCTGTGATATTATTGCAATGTCTTTGCGGATATTAACGATTTATTGCGAATGTTGTGATTACCAGAAAGGGAGGCAGCGGCCATGAAGCATAACCGGTATTACGAGAAATTCGACGGCGATATTCTGGCCGGCCTGGGTAACTCCCCGGTCTCGCCGACCCGTGATTTCCATATCCACGACCACTATGAAATCTTCCTGTTCCTCGGCGGCAGCGTGAACGGCTTCGTCGACCAGTACAGCTATCCGCTGCAGCGGGGCAACGTCCTCCTGTTCAACAATCATGAGATTCATAAGATCTTCAACGTCACCGGCCAGCCTTACGAACGGCTCACGATTCATTTCAAGGCACAGCTGGTCTATCCGTTCTGTACGGCGGCCACGAATCTGCTCGCGTGCTTTCAGAACCGTAAGCCGGGGGAGAATAATCTCGCACAGATGGAGGAGCCGCTGCTCACGGAATATACCAAGCTGGCCCTGCAGCTGATCTCGGCCCTGGAGAACAGGCAGTACGGCAGCGAGGTGCTGGCACTGACCTATCTGATCCAGCTTCTGGTGATGGTCAACGAGCTGTACAGCCGCTCCCGTTCCGCCGTGCCCAGCCTGATCTCCCCACATATCCAGTCCGCCATGAGCTATATCGACAACCACCTGCACCTGAAGCTGACAATCGAGCATATCGCGGGCGAGCTGAACCTGGACAAATATTATCTCAGCCATCTGTTCAAGCAGCAGACCGGGGGCACCCTCTACCGTTATGTTTTGCTCAAAAAAATTGCCCTAGCCAAGCAGCTCCTCTCCGCCGGAACCTCCGTATCCGATACCTGCTACCTGTCCGGGTTCAACGATTACGCCAATTTCATCCGCACGTTCAAGAACATCACGGGCATTCCGCCAGGCAAATACGGCAAATAGAACGGTACTGCCCCCCGCCCGGGAGCGATACCGTTCTTGTGCATGAAGACCGGCTACCCGCTGTTGCTCCGGCCTTCCTTGTATTCGGTCGGGCTGACGCCCGTGTATTCCTTGAACACCTTGGAGAAATAGTGCTGATCCGCGAAGGCCAGCGCCTCCGACAGCTCCTTCACCTTCAGCTCCGGCTTGGCGGCAATCAGCCGGCAGGCCTCGGTAATCTTAAGCTGCATATAGTAATGCACGAAGGTCCGCTGCGAATGCCGTTTGAAGATCCGGCTGACATAGGACGGGCTGACATGGAACTGGAGCGCCACCTCTGTGATAGAGAGCTGGGAGTAGAGATGCTGCTGCAAATATTGCTCCAATTGCCGGAACAGCTCTTCGCTGCTCTTAGGCCGCTGCTCTGAAGCGGCCAACACCTCCGGCAATCCCTTATTGCTGCCCCCCTGCTCCTCCAGATGGGCGACCAGCCGCTGCATCACCTCAGCCAGCTGTTCCCGCTCCACCGGCTTCAGCAGATAATCGAATACCTGCAGGTTCAGCGCCTTGCGCGTATACTCGAAGTCGCTGTACCCGCTGATCAGCACCGCCTTGAGCGCTGGCTTCACCTCCCGGCACTGCCCGATTAGCGCCAGCCCGTCCAGCTTGGGCATGCGGATATCGGTCAGCAGGATATCCACCGGGTTAGCCTTGATGTACTCCAGTGCATCCAGTCCGTTCGATGCGGTGAAGGTAATCTGCACAGGCAGCTCTGTGGAGCGCATCAGGGCCTCAATATTCCGCAGAATCGGCTTGCTGTCTTCTGCAATAACAGCGGTATACATGGCTGTCCCTCCCGGTTTCTAGTAGAAGTCTTTGCTCATGGATGCGATAATCTGGACCGTGGCGCCTTTTTCCTCCTCCGAGTGGTTATAGATGTTGAAGAACAGCCGGTTCCGGTACATCAGCTTGAGCCGGTTCACCGTGTTCACAATCCCCATATTGCCGATCCCGGAAGTATGATGCTGAAGCTCGTACACCCCGGAATCCGATTCCTGAATATGATCCAGAATGTCCCTGATCCGGCCCGGCGCGAAGCCCTCCCCGTTATCCCGGATCTCAATGGCCCACAAGCCGTTGTACACCTTCACCCGTACCTGGATTCTCCACGGAGGATCGGTGTTCCTGAATGCATGCTCGATACAATTCTCCACGAACGGCTGGAGGACCAGCCGGGGCAGCTCAATCCGGTCAAAGCCCTCATCTGCATCAATCTCCCACTCCAGATCGTCCTCGAAGTTATGCTGAATCAGCGACAAATAGTGCTGGGTATGCTTCAGCTCCTCGGTCAGCGTCACATGCTGGTAAGGCGAGGAGACAATATAGCGCAGGCTGTCCGACAGATGCTTGCACATCTCCGTCACCACGTTATTCTTCCCTTCCTGGGCGGCAATACTGATCAGATACAGCACATTGTGAATAAAATGCGGGGCAATCTGGGCTTGCAGCGCGGAATTGCGTGACTTCACCTCTTCATGCAGCGCCAGCTTCTCCCGCTCAATCGATTCCTGCAGCCGCTCCAGCAGCTCCTGGAACGCGCCATTCAGCTGGATCAGCTCATTGTTGTGGGTACGCGCATCCGTCTTGATATTCAGATTGCTGTAGTTGATCCGCAGAATCTGGCTGCGCAGCTTGCGGATCGGCAGCAGCAGATTCTTTGTCGAGAAGTAGATGAAGATGAACGAGAACAGAATCAGCGCTGTAATCAGCAGGATGGAGATATATTTTACCGAGTTGACCGGACCCAGTACCACATTCCTGGGGTTCACCACATAGGTGGTCCAGCCCGTCTCGGCAGACCGGTGATAGGCCACATAATCCTCGCTGCTGCTGAGATAGATTCCGGATGCCGAGGAAGGCACTGCGAATGCCGGAGGCTTTTCTCCTTCCGGAAGGCCCGCAGAGCTGGCGACCAGCCGCTGGTCCTGATCCATAATGTAGACCTTGCCGCCGGACACTCCCCCCGCCGCCCTGTCCAGATACCGCTGGTCCAGCCGGACCGCCAGATAGCCGAACACCTGCCCGTTCTGATTCATAATGGCCCGCACAAAAGAGATAGCCTCCCCCTGATGGCGGTACAGTGCGTAACCGCTTGCATTCCAGGTCGCCAGCTTGCTGCTCTCCGCCAGAAACGGCCGGAGGGAAGCCGGATTGCCGGCGTATCCGATGTAAGAGGCGACTCCGTCTCCTTGGAGATCATAGATAATCATATCTTCGATATTGAGACTTGGACCCAGCGCCTGGAACATCATCTCCTTCAGTCTGCGGCTGCGGGTCAGCCCTTCAAGGGTAAGCTGCGAGTAATCCCCGGCAGACAGCAGGGTGAACACATCCTTGTTCGAAAGAATCCGCTGGGAGAGCTGATTCTGGTTATTGATATAGAGGTTCAGCTGATCGCTGACGTTGACGGCGGCCAGCTTCATTTCATCCTCTGTCTTGTCCTTCAGCGGCCGGATGACCATATAGTTCACATAGACCAGGAAGCAGCCCAGCACGAACAGCAGCAGCAGCATGAAGGTGAAGAAGAACTTGGTCTGCAGACTGGCCTGAACCCCGCCTTTGCGTAATCTGTCGTAGATGGTAGCCAAGCCGGACCCTCCCTGAAACTTAAGATGCTGCCTACTTTACAACCAATCGGGCCAAAAGACAAGCCGTCTCCTAAGTTCAGGATATTACACAGAAAGAGTCAAGCACAAACATGTACCTTAAGCAGCGCTCACTCTATAATCAAACATGCAAGCGGATACAATACAATAAATCACACTATGGGGGCGATCAGATGAGCACCACAAGCAAGAAAATCGCAACAGGCCTGCTGGCCGGAATCATGACCTTATCCCTGGCGGCATGCGGCTCCGGCAATACAGGCAAGAACAATGCCCAGGCAACAAACGGCGGAGGCGGAGCAGATAACGGCGGGAGCGGCGGCAAGAAGGTAACCATCGAGCTGGCCCTGTCCAAAAGCTCGCAGGATTCGGCGTTCGTCGCCCAGGATGTGCTGGATGAGTTCGAGCAGAAAACCAATATCAAGGTCAACCTCCAGCTGCTACCGGCAGAGCAGACGGCCACCGTATTGCAGACCAAACTGGCCGTCGACGAGGTGCCTGACCTGATTCAATACAATCTGGCGAGTGCGACCACAGACCTTAACCTGGAGCGTAATTTCGAGATTCTGGATAACGAGCCTTGGGTCAGCCGGCTGCTGAACAAGGATGTTCTCTCCGCCTATGATCATATCTACAGCTTCCACTACAGCCAGGATACCGGGATGCAGGGTGTCGTCTACAACAAGGATATCTTCAAAGATCTGGGGCTTGAGATTCCGAAGAATTATGAGGAATTCCTGGCCGTCTGCGAGAAAATCAAGGCCAGCGGCATCACACCGGTCTTCATGCCGTTTAAGGATAACTGGGCGGCGAATATCTGGCCGGCAGCGGCTTTTGCAGACTGGGCAGCCAAGAATGATCCTACTCTGTTCGATGACATCAATGCCGGACGCAAGAAGTGGTCCGATATTCCGGAGTTCGCCACCTTCCTGGATCAGCAGTATGAGGTCTACAAGAAGGGCTACACCAACACCGACATTCTCAGCGACAGCTACGATATGGCCGTGGGCAAATTCCTGAACAAGGAGACTGCCATGATGTTCATGGGCGACTGGCTGATTGTGAATGTGGCTGAGAAGGACCCGAATGTGCATCTGGGCCTGTTCGCCATTCCTACCTCGGAGGATGCGAATCTCGGGGCAAGCCCGCTGGGCGGACAGCTGTTCATTCCGAAGAAGGCCAAGCATATGGCCGAAGCGAAGCAGTTCCTGGAGTTCCTCGCCAGCAAAGAGGTTGCCCAGAAGATGGTGGACAGCCAAGGCTCCGTGTCGAACTTCAGCGATGTGACCACACCGAAGCTGCCGGATTACAAGCAGGAGATTGTCGATCAATATATCACCCCGAAGAAAACTACGCTGACCACCGACGCTTACATGATCGTGGACCGCAGCGAGCTGTACCGTCTGCTTCAGGATGAATTCGCCGGCGGCCTGGACGCCAAGGGTGTACTCAAGGCCTGGGATGAGAAATTCAGCCAGCTCATGAAGGATAAAGGGGTAGAAGGCTTCTAGGAGTGTGAGGACATGAATGTATCCAAAAAGCTGTACGCGTATTACCTGATCTGGCCGGCGCTGCTGATTTACTCGATCTTTTTCGTGCTGCCTGCGCTGGCCGGACTGTATTATTCCTTCACCGATTGGCGGCTGGACCGCGATACCATCAAGTTCATCGGCTGGGATAACTTCGAGCGGATCTTCACCGACCGGACCCTGCTGCTTGCGATCAAGAATACAGCGATCTTCGCGGTGGTTACCGTTATCGGCAAAAATCTGCTCGGCATCGCGCTGGCGGTCGGCCTCAATATGCGGCTGAAAACCAGAAACCTGCTGCGGGCGGTCTTCTATTCGCCGTCGATCCTGAGCGTACTGGTGATTAGCATCGTCTTCACTCCTATGCTGCGCTCTGACGGGACGATTAACCGCATCTTCGAGGCGGTTGGACTGTCCTCGCTGAGCCAGGCCTGGCTGACCAATCCCGCGATTGTCATCTGGACCGTTGCCGCCGTCTCCATCTGGCAGCATACAGGCTTCCAGATGGCGATCTACCTGGCCGGACTCCAGTCGATCTCGAAGGAATATTATGAAGCCGCGACCATCGACGGCGCCGGCTCCTGGCGCAGCTTCCGCAGCATTACCCTGCCGCTGCTGCTCCCTGCCATCAACATCAATCTGATGCTCACCTTGATCGGCGGGCTTAAGGTGTTCTCCGAGGTATTCGTGCTCACCGGCGGGGGACCCGGCAATGCCTCCCAGGTGGTCGGAACAATTATCCTCCGCTCCTTCGGGGAAGGCAGCTGGGGACTGGGTACCGCCGTCAATACCCTGCTGTTCGCTGCTGTAACCATCATTGCCATTCCCCTGCTGATCTTCATGCGGCGCAAGGAGGTATCGGAATAATGAGCTTCACACGCAAAATGGCCTGGCGCAACTATCTGGTAGAAGGGTTCCTGATCTTGGCCTCCCTGCTGATTATTCTGCCGCTGCTGATCATGCTGTTCGGCAGCTTCATGACCAGCTCCGAGGTGCTGAGGTTCTCCCTGCGGCTGCCGCAGCAATGGCAATTCTCCAATTATACGGAGGTGTTCCGCGAAGGCGGCCTGGGACGCGCATTCCTGAACGGGATGCTGATTACCAGCGTATCTTCCATCTTGAATATCTTCACCTCCTCGGCAGCCTCGTTCATTCTGGTGCGCCGGGAGACCAAGATGTCAGGCTTCCTGTATATGTTCTTCTTCATGGGCCTGATCGCGCCGATGTCGACCATCACCACGATCCGTGTCGTGCAATGGATGGGCTTCTACGGCAGCATCACCAGCGTCATTCTGATCTATGCTTCGCTGAATACAGCGTTCAGCGTGTTTCTGTACAGCGGATTCATTCGGTCCATTCCAAAGGCGCTGGATGAGGTCGCTTTTCTGGAGGGGGCGAATACCTTCGGTGTGTTCTTCCGGATCGTCACCCCGCTGATCGTCCCGGTTAACGCCACCGTAGCAATTATGGTGTTCATGTCTGTCTGGAACGACATCACCATTCCGCTCTATTTCCTGACCGACAGCTCGGACTGGACGATGCCGCTCTCGGTATACAATTTCTACGGAAAGTACAGCCGGGACTGGAATTTGATCTTCGCGGATCTTGTGCTAACCTCGCTCCCTGTACTAATCCTGTATATCTTCTGCCAGAAGTACATTGTTAGCGGACTTACGGCGGGAGCGGTGAAGGGGTAACCTCAGCCCCTTTTGTGGCTTTCTTGGACAAATGGATTATTCGGGCCGGAGCATCCGGACATACTCTACAGCAGACAACCTGATGCGGCATCCGGACTTCACCGGCGCGCCTGCCCATCCGGTTGTCTGTCCGCCGGGCCCGGCGAGTCCATGAGTCAGAAAGACATGAAAGGGGTTTTTATTCGTGAATACGGGTATAGCAAACCACAGAAGAAATCTAGCATCAAATTTTAATCCTTACGTGTTTGCGAGTTATGAACTTTCCCATTATTATGGCTATGTCGCTGTCATTGATCCTGTATACAATAAGGTCACCAAACGGATTCCGGTAGGCCTTAACCCTGGTCCTATGTGCTTGAATCCAAGTGTGGATAAGCTCTATGTAGTAAATACGGGCAATGATTCGGTCACGATCATAGATGCATTTAACTTTAACGTGATCAAAACCCTTCACATTGGCTCTTCATCCACCTCTTCTAGCGCTCCTATTGCTATCTTCGCTGCTGCTAACGTGAACAAAGTCTATGTAGCCCATTCGGGTGACAGAGCCGTTACAATTATTGACTCCGTCACAGATACAGTTATTGAGCAAGTGGATTTGCCTAGCGGAAGCGGCTACCCTTTTGCCTTTGCGGGTAAGGTGGAAAGCCCCTTTGTCTTTGTTGCATGCAAGTCTAACGATAATGATAAGGGTAATGTTGTCGCTATTTCCGCTGGTGATAACACCGCTTATCCAGTCGGGGACGATATTGAGCTCGAATTTGACGGGACCCACAACCCCTTGACCGTGTACCCAGGCGGAGTGGAGCTGGTCACACTTGGGCCGACTGGCATGTTGACTTCCCTTGCAATCGATGCAATTGGTAAGTCCAAAACTTCAAGTATGCTGGACAATACGGTATCCGGGATCTATCTGGATAACAATATGTTATTTTGCACCTCGCGAGAAGATAGAGCCTATCTGAAAAAATTCAACAACCTGTTCATGGACCAGCAAGGAAACATCACCCATGATCAATTCACAGAAATCCCCAGTTACAAAGGCCAGGATAAAATCCGTGTTACAAGTGATGAAAGTACTACTATTTGCATCACCATTCAACCCACCACTTTCCCGACAGGTGGTCTGCAAATCTACGATGTAGACGCTGCTAGCTCAAAGTTTGTTCCGCTCCCTTATGTCGGTGATTTAGCAGTTTACGATGACGTCATTGCCTATGTAGGACAACTGACTTCGATTCAACCGTTTGTTTTGGGAGATCCAAGTAATCCCGTTCCTGCTATTCCGATTGGCACAAGTCCCTCAGACCGCGTCAACGTGAAGAACATTATTACCGGTTATAGCAATCAATCCTTGTAATGCACATTTGAGTATAATAATCGAGCTGTCTCTTCAAGTCGAAAATGGACTTGGGGGCAGCTCTTTTTTCCACCTTACTGGACATTAGGACGATTCGGGCCGGAGCATTCAGACATAACCTATAGCAGACAACCTGATGCGCCATCCAGACCAAACCTGCGCGCCTGCCCATCCGGTTGTCCGTCCGCCGGGCCTGGTGAGTCCATGAGATTGAGCTGTATGAAAGGGGATTTTATCTATGAATATGAATCAAACAGCACAACAACGCAGGAATACACGGAGCGGCCTTTCTTATGTCTATGTGTCTTATGTAACTAGCAATGCTGGGTATATCGCTGTTATTGATCCTACTAACGATAAAATCATCAAACGGATTACGACCGGCCGCAATCCTGCCGCGATGTGCTTGAATCCCTCTGGGGATAAGCTTTACGTGGCGGATGCCTATGAGCCTGCAGTCTTTGTCTATAGTACGGAGACCTTTAACCTAATAGGAAAAATTCCAATTTTCGGCATAAATCCTGTTGCTATCTTCGTAGATCCTAGCGGTAAAAAGGGCTATGTAGTCAACTATGGAGATGCCAGCTTGACGGTTTTTAATGCCATCACTATTTATTTAATTGGAACTGTATATTTGTACAACACACCTCTCGCCTTTGCGGGCAATGAGAACAGTCCTTTCTACTTTCTTGCCTGCAATGTAGTCCCTCCCGATCGAGATTCTATTCTTGTAATTGCCACTGACACTAACACTGACATTGACACTAATAACAGTGGGGCTAATTTTGGCATTGGAACAGACCTAGAAGGTATAAATAACAGGCCTCCCAACCCCTTGACCGTTCACCCGAATGGACACACTGTGGTGCGGCTTGGAGATAGTGGATACCTTTATTTTATTAATCCTAATGGTAATTTCATTTCAAAGGAGACCAGTTTGCTGGACAATACGGTATCCGGGGTTTATCTGGACAACGGCATGTTATTCTGCACGATGCGAGAAGACAGGGATTTTTTGAAATTATTCAAGAACCTGTATATCGATAAGAATGGGAACATCACCTATGATGATTTCAAAGAAATCCCCAGTTACAAAGGTCAGAATAAAATTCGCACTTCGCTTACGCAAAAGTATATTGGTGTCACCACTCAACCCTATGATTCCCCTCTTGGTGGTCTGCAAATCTACGATGTAGATCGTGGCACTTCCAGGTTTGTTGAACTTGCTTCCATTGGCGATCTTGCATTCTTCTCAGACTCTAAAGCCTATGTGGGAGGATTTAACCACGTTACTCCCTTTGATCTGGCCACTGCACGACCTCTACATCCGATCACCATAGGGACAGTGCGCTTCAGAGTGAAGAATGTTATTTGCGGTTACAGCTATCAAACCCCTTAATTCTATTCTAGTATCACGACGAAGGGATAGCATACGCCTTTTGTGGTCTTATAGGACGTTTTGATGATCGGGCCGGAGCATTCAGACATAACTTATAGTAGACAAACTGATACGGCTTTCCGGACATAAACCGGCGTGTCTTACCATCCGCTTGTCTGTCCGCCGGGCCCGGCGAGTCTACAAGATTCAAACACAAGAAAGGGGATTTCATTCATGAATCCAAACCATGCGCCCGTAAAGAGCAGTAATTTATCATCAGGTATTAATCCTTATGTCTTTGTGAGTTATGAATATACCGGTTTTGGCTTTGTCGCTGTCATTGATCCTGTAAAAAATGAGATCATCCAACGGATTCCAGTGGGCAACTATCCTGGTCCTATGTGCCTGAATGAACAGGAGGATAAGCTTTATGTATTGAGTACCTCCAGGATACGGTCACTATTATAGATGCGTATACCTTTAAAATTATCAAAAACCTTTACATTGGAACTTCGTCCACCGGTACCAGCGCTCCTGTTGCTATCTTCGCTGCTACTGGCGTGAACAAAGTCTATGTAGCCCATTCTGATGACAAGGTTATTACAATTATTGACACCTTCACGAATACGGTTAGTAAGCAAGTGAAATTGCCTGACGGAAGTGGCTACCCGTTCGCCTTTGCCGGTAAAAAAAATAGCCTCTTAGTCTTTATTGCCTGCAAGTCTAAAGATAATGATAAAGGTAATGTTATCGCTATTACTGCTACCTATGACACCGTTTTTCCAGTTGGGGATGATATTCCGCTTAACTTTGACGGGACCCACAACCCCTTAACCGTTTACCCAGGCGTACAGGAACTGGTCACATTTGGACCGACTGGCATGTTGACTCCTTTTTCTTTTTATACAATTAATCCGTCCAAAGCTACAAGTCTGCTGGACAATACGGTATCCGGAATCTACCTGGACAACAAAATGTTATTTTGTACATCGCAAGAAGATAAAGCTTATCTGAAAAAATTCACCAACCTGTTCATTGACGGGAAGGGAACAATTACCTATGAACAATTCACAGAACCTTCCAGCTTCAAAGGCCAAGATAAAATCCGTGCTTCACGTAGTCAAAATTATATTGGCGTCACCATACAGCCCACCACTTCACCGAAAGGGTATCTGCAACTCTACGATGTAAACACTTCTAGTTCAAAGTTTGTTCCGCTCTCCCATGTCGGTGATTTAGCGTTTGCCAGTGACAGTACGGCTTATGTAGGAGAACCGGCTTCGATTCGTCCAATTGATGTGGCAACAGCCACAGCCCTGCCTCCTATACTGATTGGCAATTCCCTCACGGATCGTGTCATCGTTAAGAACATTATTTCCGGTTATAGCAATCAATCCTCTAAATATGTTCAAGTATCACTGCCGGGCCGGCGAGTCCATGAGCCAGAAGCACATGAAAGGGGTTTTTATTCGTGAATACGAGTATAGCAAACCGCAGAAGAAATCGAGCATCAGGTCCTAATCCTTACGTGTTTGTGAGTTATGAAGTTGACAATTACACCGGACAGGTGGCTGTCATTGATCCTGCACAAAATAAGATCATCAAACGGATTTTGGTGGGACCCAAAGCGGGGCCTATGTGCATGAATTACCAGGAGGATAGGCTTTACGTATTGAGTTTTTTAGAGGAAACGGTCAGCATGATGAGTATCATTGATGCATATACCTTTGAAGTTCTTAACACCGTTCTTATTGACAATCCGGGCCCGGCCCCCCGTCCTGTTTATCCCTTTGCTGCCTCTAGTGCGGACAAAGTCTATGTACCCATTCAAGGACAAATGGCCATCTTAGTTATTGACACCCTCACGAATACGGTTAAGCAAGTAGAATTGTGGCTACACGGAAGCGGGTACCCTATCGCCTTTGCGGGTCGTGCGGATAGTAACTATGTCAGTATTGCATGCAAGTCTGCTGATTCTGAACAAGGTATTGTTGCCGCCATTTCCGTTGATGACGATACCGTTCATCAGTTTGCAGACGGAATTGAGCTTGCTTTTGACAGGTCACACAACCCCTTGACGGTTCACCCCGACGGAAAGACGCAAGTCACACTTGGACCGACTGGCATGTTAACCTATACTGGAATCGATAATTTTGGCTTATCCAAAACATCAAGTCTGCTGGACAATACGGTATCTGGAATTTACCTGGACAACGGATTGTTATTTTGTACCTCCCACGAAGATAAAGCCTATCTGAAACAATTTAAGAATCTGTCCATTGACAAGCAGGGAAACATTACCTACGATCAATTCACAGAAATCCCCAGTTCCAAAGGCCAGGATAAAATTCTGACGTCCCGTACTCAGCGATATATTGGCGTTACTATTCAGCCTACTACAACTCCTATAGCGGCTTTGCAAATTATTGATGTAGAGACTGGCAACTCAAGATATGTCCGACTTCCTTATGTCGGTGACTTCGCATTCTTCTCCGACACAATGGCCTATGTTGGACAACAGACCTCAGTTCGCCCGATTGATGTAGCGACCGCAAAACCCCTGCCTGCTATTCCGATTGGCACAAACTCCACTGACAGCATCACCGTCAAGAATATAATCTCCGGTTATAGCAATCAATCCTTGTAATGCATATTTAGTATAAAAATTGAGCTGTCTCTTCCTTCAAGTCGAAAATGGACTTGGGGACAGCTCTTTTTAACCTGATGCGGCATCCGAACCTAAGCCGGCGCACCGCCCTTCCGGTTGTCTGTCCACCGGGCCCGGCGAGTCCAAGAGCCAGAAGCATATGAGAGGGGTTTTCATTCGTGCATACGAATATGGCAAAGCGCAGAAGAAATCGAGCATCAGGTCCTAATCCTTACGTGTTTGTGAGTTATGAATATACCAACTTTGGCTTTGTTGCTGTCGTTGATCCTGTACAAAATAAGGTCATCCAAAGGATTCAGGTGGGGGCTAAACCCGGGCCTATGTGCTTGAATTACCAGGAGGATAAGCTTTACGTAGTGAATATCGGCCAGGATACAGTCACTATCATTAATGCGTATACCTTTAAAGTTAGTAAAACCCTTCACATTGGTACTTCGTCCAACAATAGCGCTCCTGTTGCTATCTTCGCTGCATCTAGTGTAGACAATGTATATGTAGCCCATTCTGGTGACAAAGCCGTTACAATTATTGACTCTGTCACGGATGAGGTTATTACACAAGTGAATATGGTCCCAGCCGGAAGTGGCTACCCTTTTGCCTTTGCGGCTAATGAGTTTGCCTACTATGTCTTTGTTGCCTGCAAGTCTAAAGATAATGATAAAGGTAATGTTGTCGCCATGCTCATTGACAGTAACAACGCTTATTCAGTTGGGGATGAAATTGAGCTTGAATTTGACGGTACCCACAACCCCTTGACCATTCACCCAAGCGGAATGGCACAATTAACACTTGGACCGACTGGAATGTTGACTAATCTTGGAATCAATGCAATTGGTCCGTCCAAAACTACAAGTCTGCTGGACAATACGGTATCCGCAGTCTATCTGGACAACGGATTGTTATTTTGCACCTCCAAAGAAGATAGAGCTTATCTTAAACAATTTAACAACCTGACCACTAACTATCAAGGAAACATTACCTATGATCAATTCACAGAAATCCCCAGTTACAAAGGCCAGGATCGAATCCGTGCTTCACGTAATCAACGTTATATTGGCATCACCATACAGCCCACCACTTCTCCGACCGGTGGTCTGCAACTCTACGATGTAAACGCTGCTAACTCACGATTTGTTCCGCTCTCCTATGTAGGTGATTTAGCGTTTGCCGGTGATACCATGGCCTATGTAGGAGAAGTGAATTCGATTCGTCCGATTGATGTGGCAACAGCGACAGCCCTGCCTTCGATACTGATTGGCATGAACCTTATGGATCTCATCACTGTCAAGAATATTATTTCCGGTTATAGCTATCAATCCTCCTAATTTACGGCGGAAGCGGTTATGGTAACCTCTGCCCTTTTTGTGGCCTTACTGGATATTAGGACTATTCGGGCCGGAGCATTCAGACATAACATACAGCAGACAATCTGATGCGGCATCTGGACATAAACCGGCGCGCCTGCCCATCCGCTTGTCTGTCCGATGAGCCTGGCGAGTCCATGAGCTAGAAACAAATGAAAGGGGTTTTCATTCATGAATACGAATATGGAACACCGCAGAAGGAATTTATCATCAGGTAATCGTTATGTCTTTGTTAGCTGTCAAGCTAATGGCTATGGCTATGTCGCTGTCATTGATCCTGTACCCGATAAGGTCATCAAATGGATTCCGGTAGGCAAAAAACCTGGTCCTATGTGCATGGACCCTTCAGAAAAAAAACTTTATGTGCTTAATACCGAAAGTGACTCAGTCACCGTAATTGACACTGTCAACCTTATCGATATAAAAACCATTAAAATTGGCAATTCGTCTACACAGGTCCTTCCTAATACTATCTTTGCTTCTGCTAAAGGCAATAAAATCTATGTATCCAAAGCAGATACTAAATATAGGACGTATGTAACTATTATTGACTCCCTCAAAGATGAGGTTACAGAAGCAGTGCCATTACCATTACAAAAAAACTACAGTTTCGCCTTTACAGGCAATAAGAATAGTAATTATGTCTATCTTGCATGCCTTAGTATGGATGGTTCGCCACAGGATAGACTTTTCGCTATCAACATTGACCAAGATTTCGCTTATCCGGTTGGAGTTGGGATGGATATATCCTTTGACGGGTTCCACAACCCCTTCACTGTTCACCCAGATGGGCACACATTAGCCACGTTTGGATTCTACGGATTGCTCACCTATTTTGACGGCTATGAAATTGGGAACAGCAGAGTTCCAATGGCGTTGGAACAAACAGTATCCGGGATCTACATGGACAATAAAAAGCTAGTCTGCACCATGCGCGACGAATTAGACTATCTGGCATTAATTGACAACCTGTCCATTCATAAGGATGGAAGCATCAGCTATGGAGATTTTAAGAAAATCCCCAGTTATCGATGGCAGGATAAAATTCGTCTGTCACGTAATCAAACCTACGTTGGTGTTACCATTCGACCTTTTGGCGACTATAAGAGCGGTGTGCAAATCATTAACATAGCGGAAGAGAATGGAATGAACAAGTTAGTTGAATTGCCTTTTGTCGGTGATCTCGCATTTTACGGTGACACCAAGGCCTATGTGGGAGAGGAGAGCTCGGTTCGACCAATTGATGTGACAAATGGAACGGCTCTACCCCCTATCGACATGAAAGCCGGCGTCGCAAACATTATTTCCGGTTATATCAATCAGTCCTTGTAATGCACAGAGTCCATGAGTTAGATGACATGAAAGGGGGGGCATTTGTGAATACGAATATGGCAATCCGCAGCAGGAACTTATCATCAGGTAATCCGTACGTGTTTGTGAGTTATGATGCCAGCTATAATATGGGCTATGTTGCTGTCGTTGATTCTAGACAAAATGAGCTCATCCAACGAATTCAGGTGGGCACAAAGCCCGGGCCTATGTGCTTGAATTACCAGGAGGATAAGCTTTACGTAGTGAATATCGATCAGAATTTTATCACTGTCATTGATGCGTATGGCTTTAAAACAATCAAAACCGTTCACATTGGCGGTCCCTCTGCCAACAGCACTCCTGTTGCTATCTTCGCTGCTGCTAACGTGAACAAAGTCTATGTAGCTCATTCTGATGACAGGACCGTTACAATTATTGACTCCGTCACGGATAAGGTTATTAAACAAGTGGATTTGCCTAGCGGAAGTGGCTACCCTTTTGCCTTCGCGGGTCATCCAAACAGCAATTATGTCTTTGTTGCATGCAGATCAAATGATACGAATAAAGGTAATGTTGCTGCCATTTCCATAGACGACGACACCGTTTCTCCGTATGGAGATGGAATTGAGCTTACTTTTGACGGGAGCCGCAATCCTCTGACCGTTCATCCCGATGGGCATACCCAAGTCACGTTTGGACCTGATGGTATGCTTACCTATTTTGACAATGATTCAATTGGGGGCTCTAGTACGTCAAGTCTGCTGGACAATACGGTATCCGGGGTCTACACGGATAAACAAATATTATTCTGCTCTATGCGTAAAGACAAAAACTATCTGAAAGTCATTAATAATCTGGCCATTAATAAGAATGGAATCGTCACCTATAAGAGTTTTGCGGATTTCCCCAGCTACAAAGGGCAGGATAAAATTTGTCTTTCACGGACGCAAGCCTACATTGGCATTACCGTTCAACCTACTGATTCTCCAAGGGGTGGCGTGCAAATCATTGACTTAAAAGAAGGCTCCTCCCATTTAGTTGAGCTTGATTATGTCGGTGATTTAGCGTTTGCCGGTGATACCACGGCCTATGTAGGAGATGTAACCTCGATTACTCCGATTGATCTGGCAACGGCAACAGCTCTGCCTGGTATATTTCTAGGCACAAACTTCATGGATCTCTTCACTGTCAAGAATATTGTTATTGGTTATAGCAATCAATCCTAGTAACAAAATCTTGAATATACGCAGAGAAGCGGTTCTCCGGATATCGGAGAACCGCTTCTGAAGTTACATATGCTCCAGCAGATTAGCAAGCACCTGCGCACTCTCGGCACGGGTCATGGTGGCTTGCGGTGCGAATTGCTGATTGCCGCGCCCCTTGATCAGGCCCGCCTGTTCGGCAGTAACGGCTGCGTTCTTCGCCCAATCACGAATCAGGGTATGATCGCTGAACGAACTGGCAGCTGAGTCACTGCTACTCTTGCTTCCCTTCAAGTGATCATACGCACGGACGATCATGACCGCCATCTCCTCGCGGGTAATGAGCTCATTCGGAGCGAAGGCGTCCTTGCTGCGTCCAAGCACAATGCCTGCTTCATTCACAGCGGCAACCGCTTCAGCATACCAGGCCGTGGCATCCACATCAGTGAAGGACGATGCGGCTGGGCTTGCCGTCTTAAGGCCAAGCGCACGGGTAATCATCGCGGCGAATTGCGCTCTGGTGACCTCTCCCTGCGGATCGAAGCGGTCACCCGGCATTCCTTCGATGATATGCTTCGCAGCCATGGACTTAATGACTGAGCTTGCCCAGTGGCCGCTGCTGACATCGGTGAAGCTCTTATCATACTCCAGCACAGCGTACTGGCTGAAATGCCGGACATCAGCTGCAATTTTACTATTACCTTCCGCCAGCTTACCGCCCACATATTCCACCGCTCCGCTGGCAGCGATATGGTAGACGCCAAGCAGCTCGCGGTTCGCCTTAGAGTCTACTGCGAAGGTCAGAGTCAGCGGCTTGGCAAAAGCCGTCACCGGTACGGTGCTTCCGTCCGCAGCAACAACCTCCAGGCTGAAGCTGATGACCCCGCTTGCCGCTGTTAGCCGGACAGACCCGTTGACCGCCGGATCATTGATCCGCTGCTGGAGGCTATCAGCGTCTGACTTCACCGCCGACAGTCTGATGGCCGCTCCCTCCGTTTGACCTCCACCACCGGCAACGGTATCCAGGATGCTCTTCAGGGCGTCAGGGCTAAGATCAACAGCAACTGAATTCCAGGCAAGACGTAAGGTGTTTGCGCCTGTCATGCTTGTGACGCCTGCCGGAAGCAGCACGGATTCAGTAGCTTCCGTAAGCTGAACAGTTACTATTCCACCCACCGCAGCCTTGAAATCATCCTGTTGAAGCACCTTCTCCGTCTGGGGTGACGGGGACGGCGTTGCAGCCGGTTTAGGTGTTGGTGTTACAGCCGGTGCCGGTATCCATACCGGTTCATCCGTTGGAGCAGGTGTGGTTGACGGTTCCGGTTCCGGCGATGGTGTTGGCGTCGGAGTTGGCTGCTCCACCGGCGGCTGCTCCTCTTCACTCACTGTCACCTTTCTTGTTACTTCTGCGGCTGCGTTCCCCGCTGTATCACTGACATTATAATGGAAGATATATTCTCCTGCCTGTGCCGTATCCAGCTCCGCCAGGTTATAGACATCACTGGTCACGGTGGTCACTATGCGGTCTGTGATATCCCCGTCCTGATCGTCATAAGCAGTAGCGCCCGCATCGGTGTATTCCGCACCCAATGCTAGAGTCACTTCGGCATCGCCAATCAGGTTAATCACCGGCGGAACTGTATCCGGCTCCGGCAGCGTGATCGTTCCGCTGGCCGAGCTGTCTGCTCTTGCTTCACCCTTGCTCAGCGTTACCGAGAAAGTGAAGCTGCCCTCTGTCTCCTCAGCGGCTGCCTGGAAGGCAGACAAGCTAATGTCGCCCAAGGTAACCCCGGTATCGCTGAAACCCGGCAGCCCGCTAATGGTCTGCTGCAGCCAGACCCGGACAGCTTCTTCATCATTCGCTTGGGCCATCTTAACGCTGTAAGCCGCTCCTTCAATGATACTCTTCGCATCAAGTACAGCCTGTTCATTGGCCGCGCTGACCAAGTCCTTCTCTACAGCCAGATAGCTGATCAGCGAAGCCTGGCTGAACGTATTGTTTATCGAATATTTCACCGTACCGCTGACCGGCAGCGTGAAGTCGTGTTGAACGACAGCTCCGCCTGCACCGGCAATAAGCCCTGTCTTCACCGTCTCGGTCATGATCTCTCCATCAGCGTCTGGATAGCTGAGAGTAATATCCATCGTCCGGTTCCCGTTATTCCACCAGTCCAGATGATACGAAGTAACCGTGTATTTGCCAGCACTCAGAGGCAGGTTGTAGACCAGCGGCGTATTCCGCGTATTCGAGCCGTACACTCCGGTCTGGGCTTTATCGGTGGTGACTACAGCACCGCCAAGTCCTTTGACACTATAGGTAGCGCCCGTATTCGTATGTCCCCATACCGTATCTCCTGTGGACAATTGGTCTGCCTTGTGATTCAGCAGGCTGTCACCTGCAAGCTCCCGGATGGCTGTATACGGCGGGGTTGCGCCATCCCCGGCAACACCCATGTCCAGGAAGTATACCAGCCCTTCAGGAACCACTTCCACATAAGCAATGGTCTTCAAGCTTCCATAGGTGCCGGTGACCGCTACCCGTTCATATGGCGTGTCGAAGCGGACCGCATCAAGATTCCACTTCACCGCCACCTGTGTGGTCTTGCCGTCTGCGAGCGTGGCTTCTACCTTGGCTGGCAGCTCCGGCAGCTTCCCGGCATAGGTGGCCCTATCGGGAATGGACGCAAGCTCTCTCACATCTCCGAGCAGCAGCAGATTAAGAGCGGAGGACAGACGTTCTACAAGCTGTGCTGCCCCTTCCTGGTCCAGCCGGTAGGAAGCCGGATCATTCAGCGCTGCCTGGGCGTTATCCAGCGCATTCATGAACATCTCCCAGTCCTTCTCCGGGTAGCCGTCTTCCCTGCTGACCGCAAGCGCAGCACTCACCGCCTGACTAAGCCCGGTGGTATCCGGGCTTCCTGCTCCTTCCCCGCCGATAACCGCAACGGAATCCACAGCGAGGGTCCCGCTCAGCACTTTGAGCTGCACCGTATGTTCACCGTGCTTCAGTCCGCGTAGCGTGAAGGTCTGGTACAGCTCCTTCGCCGCATTAGCAGCACCCGAGACTACCAGAGTCTCGCCGTCCACCACAGCCTCCAGCTTCGCGGAGCCGTCGTTCGGTCCCAGAATATCAAGGCCCGTGCCGGTAAAAGTATACTTCAGCACCGCACCGGCTCCTTGGCTGGTAGAGAGGGAACGCTGATAGACATACATGCCTTTTCCATTCTCATGGGCCCAGTCACCTTCATAGACCAGCTTCGTCCCTGGGACTTCTGCCAGATCCGTCATCTCCAGATTATCCAATTGCTCAGCATAATAAGGCGTATACCCGTCTACCTTCTCCACCTTCAGATTATCGAAGCGGGTGTGATAGAAGCCGCTGGCGAGCTGCACGCGCCCGGAGAGCTTCGGATTCGGATCGGTATAGGAGGCAAGCTCAACCTGATCCAGATAGGCAGTGACCGTGTCCCCAGCCACCTGAATGGCAATGTTATGCCACGCGTCATGTGCCGTGTTGAAATCAGCAATCTTCACACCGCCGGAGCCGGTAGCTGCGTTGCCGCTGGCCACAACGGTCCCGCTGGACAGCAATTGCCAACCGCCATCGAACCAGAACTTGAGCGCATAAGGGGTGCCGTTAATCGTCTGCGGCCCGCCCTGATATCTGGCTCCAATCGCAGCGTAATTATTCCCACCATACGTGCTATTTTGTTCAAAAGACACATCTGCACTGGCCTTATAATTGGTCCAGCGGTAATCCCCGATAGCTGTGACCGGGTCGCCGCCGTTCCAGGCCCCGCCCACTCCGGTGGTCGTCTGGTCCAGCTGCTGCCGCAGCACATAGTTGTCCGTGCCATCCACCAAATAGCCCTCGAATGCTCCGTTGAGATCATGTGTATAACGCGGTATGACACTATACGGGCCGCCGCGCGAGCTGACATAGCTCTCTTCGCCGGTAATCTGTCCGCCCTCTCCGATCACGGGAACGCTCTTGTCGCCATAGTTGAAGTCATCCGCATATAGCCACTGGTCTTCTGTATTCTGTACGGACCCTGTGGCATCGGTATCCAGCACGGTGCGTTCGCCCTCCACCGGAAGCGGTGTGCTGAACCCTTCCTTATTGCGGTTGTCCAGCGTGGTGACCGTGACAATGGAGAACGGCTTCACACGGATGGTATACACCCCGCTGCCGTCTGCCTCAACATCCCCAAGATCCTTCATATAATTGCTGTTAAAAGCCTGACCTGGCTCCGCCGCACGCGTCTCCCACATCTCCAGAGACGGATTGCCGGTGTAAGCCATGTTGACGGCCTGAAGCTTGTATATCTTCTCAGTCTCGCTGTCATTAATGATGACCGTCGAGAAATCTTGCTTATCAGGTGAAGCCAGAGTCATATAGCTCGGAGTCCCGTTGCGCCCGCTGACCGGGTTCGTCCCGGTGGCTCCGGTGTAGCTCGCCTGGGGAACGGCCCGCCAGATGCCTGCCGTATTATCTTCGTTCTCCCAGCCGGTCTTGGCGAACCCGTTAAAATGCTTCAGGACAAGCAGTCCCGCATCATAATGAATGAAGCCCGACCACGGGTCGCGTGCGCTGACCAGCTCCTTGAAGGAGTATTGCCCGCCTTCATAGAAGGAGCCAATCGCCGGCTGGTAGATGAAATGCGTCCGGCGCGAATTCACAAAGCCCTTGATGATGGTATTGCCCATCTCCAGCGGACCGCCGGTGCCGCCGATCCCCGTCCCGGGCACTGAAGGGTCCTTCATATTATTGTGGGGACGGAAGGCCGAGTTACTGAAGGTGGCCTGGGCTTCACTATTCCAGATCTCCTTGTCGAATTCATCTGCCAGCCGCTTGAAATTGCCTTTGCTGTCGTCGTCAGTGTTGTAATGATACCCGGCAGCGGCTACCGCTTCGCGCAGGGACAGGTCATTCACCAGCGCATCGCCGAAGGAGCCGATGCCGACTTCATCAGAAATGACCAGCTTAATGCTATGGTACAGTTCCTTCTCCTGCTCGTCCTTGAAGTCTGACGTATCTGATTGGACTCTCTCGCCATACTCCTTCGTCCAGGCCAGATCCGGCGCGTGCTCATTGATATGGGGATTCACATAATCCACCATATAGCCGTATTCGCGGTAAGCGGCCAGAATGGTCTTCTTATACCAGGTATAAATCTTGTCATTATTGTCCGCCCAAGCCGGAGCATTCCAGCGCAGGAAGCTAACCTTGACCGCCGGATTGACAGCCTTGGCATCGGCCGCAAGCTGGAAGCCGGGGTGCCGGGATACATTGGCCTCCTCATCCTCGGTGCGCATGGTCGCTGGGTCTGGACCGGTAGAGTTATTGCGGTCATTGCCCATCTCGATTTTGACATGATCGATCAAAGGCCGGTCGCCCCCGAACAGAATCTGCAGCAGTTGCGCATAGACCTCCGGCTGCTCGGACTTGTAGTCCATCAGCAGGGCGCTGGTACTGTTGCCGCTCAATACGCCGAACCCCTTGAAGGTCAGCCCGTTAACATTCCCCTCCTTGATGTCCTGACCGTCCAGCTGAATCCGCACCGCAGAAGCATCAGTCTCGCTGGCAGAGGCTACAGGCACACCTAATGCTGGAACCATTCCCGCTACGAGTGCAGCCGATAAAAGCACGGAGAAAAGCCTTTTCTTAACACGGTTCTTTCTGTTCATTCATTAATCCTCCTCTTTCTCAATGAAGTAAGCGCATTCAACATGTCGTTAGAAGAATGAGTGACTTGGGCAGACCTATAAAAATACCTGGCAGACTGCAAAAGCTGCAACTGCCAGGCTGAACCTCTTTCTAGTCTCAAAAAGTTAGAAAAACTCCACTACCCCTTAATCCCCGAAGCAGCCACGCCTTGTACGAAATACCGCTGAAGCGACAGGAAGACTATGACCACCGGAATGATAGACACAACACTAGCCGCCATAATCAGGCCGTATTCCGCCGAGTACTGCGAGATGAACATCCGCAGCCCGATCTGAATGGTCTTGAGCTTCGTATCGGTCAGATAGATCATCGGCCCGAGGAAGTCATTCCAGGTGGACACGAAGGTGAAGATGGTTAGTGTGGAGAGCGCAGGCTTGGACAGCGGAAGCATGATCCTTGCCCAAATTCCGTATTCGCTCAGTCCGTCAATCCGGGCCGCTTCACATAATTCATCCGGTACGCCCTGATAGAACTGGCGCATCATGAACACGCCGAAGGCCGAGAAGGCTTGCAGCAGAATGATCGACAGGTGGGTATTGTTCAGTCCCATATAGCGCATCAGAATGAACTGCGGCACCATGTAGGCCTGCCAAGGGATCGCAATCGTGGCGATATACCCGAGGAAGATCGTATTTTTGCCGCGGAAATGCAGCTTGGAGAAGGCATACGCCGCGAAGCTGGAGGTCAGCAATTGCAAAATAGTGACGATCACCGACAATTTCGCTGTATTGTAGATGAAGCGCCCAAGCGGTATCCGGGTCCAGATATCCTGGAAGTTCTCCCAGCGCGGATTCGCCGGAATCCACTGCATCGGGAAGGTGAATACATCCTTGTTCAGCTTGAGCGATGACGACAGCATCCAGATATACGGTACCAGCATCGCCAGCACGGTCAGAGCTAACAGGGCATATACAAGCACCATTAAGCTGATTCTAAGTCCTTTACTTTTACCAACCATATCTTATAGATCCCCCTATTGTCCGTATTTCTTCTCGCCGCGGAACTGGACGATGGTGATGCCGAGTACCAGCAGGAAGAGTACAATCGCCATGGCACTGGCATACCCGTAATCCAGCGAGCGGAACGCCGTGTTGTAGATCTGATAGACCATAACCCGTGTAGCATCGCTCAGCTGGTTATCCGCACCGGCGAACAGGTTGATGAAGATGTCATAGACCTTGAACGAGTTGATGACCAGAATCATCAGGACAAAGAAGGTGGTTGGGGCAAGCTGCGGCACAGTTACGTTGCGGAATCTTCTCCACGGGCCTGCGCCGTCCAGCTCAGCCGCTTCATACAGCTCGGGGTTGATCCCCTGGAGGCCGGCCAGATAGATGACCATGTAGTAGCCCATATTTTTCCATACCGTGAAAAGCACTACCGTAAACATCGCCCACTGCTTATCCGCCGCCCAGCGGGGCAGCTCCTCCAGCGGAATGCCGGTGATCAGATGCAGAATGTTGTTCACCGGACCCATGGTCGGGCTGAAGATGAAGTTCCATACCGCCGCAACCGCGACCAGTGATGCCACATAGGGGAAAAAGAAGACCGTTCTCATGAAATTACGGCCCATAATCTTCTGATTGAGCAGAATTGCCAGCGCCAGCGCTACAATCATGGTCAGCGGCACGACGCCGATCGTGTAGACAATCGTGTTCCACAAGGCTTTGTGGAAGGTGGTATCCGAGATCAGCCGGGAGAAGTTATCCAGCCCGATGAACTTCATCGGATTGGCCCCGTCCCATTTCACAAACGCCAGAATAAAGGCAAAGATCATCGGTACCAGAGTGAACAGGGCAAATCCGATAAAGTTCGGCGCAATAAAGCTGTACGCGACCAGGTGATCCCGGAGGCCGCGCGACAACCGGCTTTTTGGGCTCTTATTTGTACGCAATATGGTTTCGTTCTGCATTCGTTCTCCTCCAAACCTTATATAACATCCCCGCAAAGTGGGAATTTCATCGAGCCCTACTCAGGCTCTCTGTCCTATATCTGTATCTGGAAGGCGGGCCTTCGCCCGCCCTTCCTTCTGTACACTATCCTTACACGTTCACATTAATTGTTCAAAAGCTGGCCGACCCGGTCATTCATATCCTTCAAGCCTTCATCGATCGTAGAGTTTTTGGTCATGATGTTGTCATGGGCTTCATTCAGAATAACCTCGATGTCCGCACTCTTCTCATGAATCGGCATTTCCAGATAAGTCTGAACCGTATTCAGTGCAGCCTTGCTGTTCTCGTCTGACGGGAAGCCGTCGATGGAGGTAATGGAATTGATAACATCGTCGTTCTTGATCGCCGGAATCGTACCGGTCGAAGCAATCACCTTAGCGCCTTCCGCACCGGTTACGAAGTTCATGAAATCAAGAGCTGCCTCTTTGTGCTTGGACTTCTGGTTCACGGCCAGGGAAGTAATCGTTCCCAGCGTCGTTCCGGCTTCAACGCCTTCCGGATGAGGATATTTCACGATGCCCCATTCGGTGGACTGGGATTCTCCGCTCTTCACCTTCTCGATCTGGGTGGCAATGAACCAGCTGCCCATGTTCATCATGGCAACAGAGTTGTTGTAGAATACGCCGGAGTAATGCGTGCTGGAGGTCTTCAGCGTGGCGTAATCCATAACGATGCCGTCGTCCTGCTCCTTCAGAATCCGCTCATAGGTAGGCTTCAGGAAGTCATAGTTGCCGCCGACCACGGTGTTCTTGCCGTCCAGAATGCCGAACAATTGAACCGCGCTGCGCCAGGTGTGGTAGTGGGCGCCGTATACCTTTTCCGAGCCGCTGCCGGAGGTCATCTTGCGGGCCAGCTCATCATATTGGTCAAAGGTCATATCATTGGTCGGATAATCCACGCCTGCTTTGTCGAACAGGGCTTTGTTGTAATAGATCACCCAGAAATCACTGCGGAACGGAAGCGCATACACCTCGCCGTTCACTTCAATCTGCTCCACCGTACCGCCGTATACCGAAGGATCGATCGATTTGTCCGCCATGTAAGTCTTCAGCGGCTCCAGGTGGTTCTGCTTCACCAGGTTCGAGTAGCCCGGAATGTCTTTGATCGTCAGGACATCCAGATCCGCCCCGCCCGAGAGCTGGGTGCTGAGCATAGTCATATAGTCGGTGGAGCCAAGGTCGACGTATTCAATGGTTACATTCGGATGAGCCGTCTTGTAAGCATCGATCAGCGGTTTGTAGTATGCCGTAGCTTCCCAGTCCCAGAGCGCCCATTTCAGCGTTACCGGCTCCTGGCTCGGTTCGGAGGAAGCGGTTGCAGCATTGCCCGAAGCAGGTGCGTTCGTGGCAGCGGCGTCTTTCGTATTGTTATTGCCGGAGCATCCGGCCAGCATGCTCACGGAGAGCGCAGTGGCAAGGGTCATGCCGTAGAATCTTTTCAAGTTCATTCGATTATCCCCTTTATCTTCTGATGATAGTTCAGCAGCCGGCTTCTGTTGCTCCGGCCTTAGTTCACAGTGTAAGCCTTTTCAAGCCCGATGGGGATGCAAAATTAAACACAGTTCATTCACTATTCTGTGCTTTTCTCCGCGCAGCCTGTTCCGAACCTGTAAATTCTTATCCGAAACCTGTAAAATTCTCAGCTTCTCCTCTTCACTCTATATTGAAACGCAGGAATATGCTATGGTAATTGAAAACGCTTTATTATAATGAAGGAGTGTTCAACACGGTACGGAAATCTACTATTAAGAGCCGCATTATTCTGCTCATGACCGCCTTCGCGCTGCTGATTGCCTCGCTGCTGTCCTGGTTCAGCTACGAACTGATTACGTATTATCAGCGCAAAACAACGATTCAGGCAACCGAATTCAACCTTCAGCTCGTCTCCCATATTATTGAACAGGATCTGATTAACCTGACTACGCTGGCGATGACCAGCAGCACCAACTCGTCCACGAACACCCTGCTGACCGAATATTTCGGTTCGGCGGAGGCCAGCCCCAAGCAGGCGCTGAATGTGTTCAATGCGATGCAGGATGATGTGCGGATCAACCGCTCCTACAGCTATGTACGCCGCCTGATTGCTACAGACAACAACGGAAAGTTCCTGCAGGTGGAGAATTTCGGCACCTCCGTTCCGCTTACGATCCATAATATCGGTCAAGTCACCGGTCTTACGGATGAAGCTGAAGAACAATGGAACCGGGTCATTAAGGACCCGCTCTCCAATTCTTACGGTATTCCCTTCGTGTTCCCGATCTATGGCCGGGGGGCCACCCGGGTGGGCACCGTCTACCTGCTCGCGAGTACCTCCGTCATTACGGATAAGCTGAAGGGGTACGCTCTGCCGGAGCACTCCCGGCTGCTGCTTACACTCGGCGATCATCATTATCAGCTTAACGGCGACCAGGTGAAGGCCATTGAAGAACCATATGAGCCGGTTGCCTATACCAGCGACAAGCCCGTCGGCCCGGATACCAAGCTGTCCATGGTGAAATTGCAGGATGATAAAGAAAGCCATATCGTGGTATCGTATCCGGTACGCAGCGGTGTCATGCTCTCGCAGACCTTATCGAATGACCAGTTCGCGCCCCGGAGCAATATCTGGATTCTTGTCCTGCTCGGCGTCTGTCTGCTCGTGCTTGTCTTAAGCGCGATCATTACACTGTATTTAACCCGTACGATCAGCCTCCCGGTGGAGAAGCTGAAGAAGCGCATGGACAAGATCGCCCAAGGTAACTTCCTGCTGGACCGCAATATTGAATGGAACAGCGAGCTGGGGGATGTCGGCCGGGGCATTAACCGCCTGTCCCAGGATATCGTGGCCCTGATGGACAGCCGGCTTGCGGATGAGAAGCAGAAGCAGGAGCTGGAATACCGGATGCTCCAGAATCAGATTAATCCGCATTTCCTGTACAATACCCTGAATTCAATCAAATGGATGGCGACGATCCAGAACGCCACCGGCATTGCGGAGATGACGACCTCCCTGTCCCGGCTGCTGCGCAGCATCGCCAAGGATAACCGGCGGCTGATGCCGCTGAAGGATGAGCTTAGCCTGCTGGAGGATTATTTCCTGATTCAGAAATACCGCTACGGCGGCACGGTTACCATGGTCACCGAGATTGAAGAGGAAGCGCTGCTCGGCGGGCTTATTCCGCGCCTCACCCTCCAGCCGCTGGTGGAGAATGCGATCTTCCACGGTATCGAGCCCAAGGGCCGGGGCGATATTATCATTAAGGTGGCGCGAAGCGGCTTCGCTGACCTCCTCGTCACGATCGAGGACAACGGGGTCGGGATGAAGCCGGAGCAGATCGCTACCATTCTCTCCGCTGCCGAGGACGCATCCGCAGGAATGCTGGAGAATGTCGGGCTGCGTAGTGTGAATGAGCGGGTGCAGCTCGCTTTTGGCCGGGAATACGGCTTGTCCATAGAGAGCGAGCCCGGCCGCTATACCTTAATGAAGCTGCTGCTCCCCTTCCGGCTGAGAGAATAACCCCCGTGTGCCCTGCAAACTGAGCAAGGATGTGATGAGCTTGATCAAATTATTAATCGCAGATGATGAAGCCCTGGTCTGCATCGGACTCCAGTCCATGCTGAAATGGGAGCAATATAACATTGAGATTGTCGGCATCGCCCATAACGGCGCACAAGAGGAAGAGATGATCGACACCCTCCGCCCGGACATTGTAATCAGCGATATCAAAATGCCGATCAAAAGCGGCCTGGAGGTCGCCGGCTCGGTCCGCCGCAAATACGGGCGGCTTCCGCTGTTCATCATGCTGACCAGCTACGAGGAATTTCAGTATGCGCGCAGAGCGATTGAGATCCAGGCGACCGATTACCTGGTGAAGCTGGAGCTGACCCCGGAGGCGCTGGCGGAATCCATCCGCCGGGCCCTTGCCATCCTGGAGGAGTACCAGACGATGGAGAGCTATCCGAAGCTGGTGCATCGCGGCAATCTCCAGGCCCAGCGGGATAAATTCTTCATCCGGCTGTTCAATAACCTGTTCGAGAACAAGAACCAGTATCTGCTGCAAAAGGAGGATCTGGAGGTGGACCTCTCCGCGCCGGCCTATCTGGTCTGCACCTGCCGCATTCTCGGGCCGGACACCGTCCCCCCGCGCGGAGACAAGCTCGTTGCCCTGTGCTCCAGCACGGTGCAGATGGCGAAGGATACGCTCTCTTCGCGCAGCGCCTGTTATGTCACCAGTCTGGATCTGCGCAACTTCGCGCTGGCCCTGCCTGTGCCGGGCCCGGACCCGCAGCTCTGGATGCCAGACATCCAGAAGCTGCTGGCGGATATGGCTTCCGTGCTACATAACTACTTCAATGTGACCATCATTGGAGCGATCGGCTTCGCGGTGGAGGACCCGTTTCTGCTGCAGGGGAGCTATCTCGCTGCCCGCAAGGCGTTGCCCGCCGCTGTGAAGGAGCGTTCCTTCGTCTTCTTTACGGAGGGCGAGGCCCCGTTGCAGGAGCAGCTGCTGTTTGATTTCTCGGAGTCGCGGCTGGAGATCCGCAGAGCTTTTGAAGAAATGGATACCCGCGCCCTGCACAGCATTATCTCCCGGATGATCGAGAGCTTCGCCGGACGGGACGACCTGCTCGTTCCCGCCACCGATGCCGCCTGCAACATTCTGTATATGGCGACCTCCCTGCTCGCTGACGGGGAGAACATGGTGGAGCAGATCTTCGAGCAGGAGCCGGAGGGCTACCGGGCGATCTACCAGATGCATACCATTGAAGAGATTGCCGGCTGGCTCATCCAGTTCCGCGACGGCTGCGTCGGAATGCTCGCCACCCGCAGACAGAGCTATAAGGAGCAGGTGGTGAAGAATGTCCAGGACTATATCAAAAGAAATCTCGGCACCAAGCTCTCGCTGAACCAGGTAGCGGATGTGTTCAACTTCAGCCCCAACTATCTGAGCCACCTGTTCTCCAAGGTCGCCGGGGTGAACTATGTCGAGTATATCACCGAGACCAAAATCGCCGCCGCCAAGGAGATGATGGTCCGGGGCGAAGGCCGGATCTACGAAATCTCCCAGAAGCTCGGCTACGAGAGCGCCTTCTATTTCAGCAAGGTGTTCAAGAAGGTCACCGGGCTCTCTCCCCGGGATTATATGCAGCAGATTGAGGGGAATGCGGGCGGGGAATAGACGAACCATTGGATTAAATGAGGTTAGCTACGTGGGAAAAGCGGACAAGGCTGGGGCTGCCGGTATAGGCAGCCTCTTTTTAATTGCGTGCAAACTCCGATTATGGGCTGCGGTAACCTTTGCCGAAGGAGCAAGAGCCGGGTAAACAAGCAAAGCCTGCTGTGCGCGCAAGAATTCCACCCAGCCGGTGACGATTAACCTTGGTTAGAGCTCCTTTTTGGCTTGTTTGGCATCTGACGGACTCAGGGGACGCTATTGTGTGAACAAACAGACTTTTGGTGGTTTCGCGGACTCAGAAGCGCTTATGCTGCCTTGTAGCGCTGAAAACGAGGGGAATGTGGTTCATTAGCGGAATCTGAGTCCGCCTAGCCCGGCTGGATTGCGGAATGCTGACAAATAACGGCCTGTCAGTCTGCATATTTTGGGGGCAGCACTTATGTAAGCGCTCAAAAAATCCTCTTGAAAGAACCTTCGGCGGATGATAGGATTAAAGCAGTAATTTAGTAAATTTATTAACTAAAAAGGCGGGAGCAGCTTGGCAACGATCAAAGACATTGCCCGTGAGGCCGGGGTATCCGCAGCAACGGTATCCAGAGTGCTTAATAATGACCCGTCCCTGGCGGTCAGTGAGGACACGCGCAGCCGGGTGTTCGCCGTGGCCGGACAGCTTGGCTACAAGCCCTCCCGGGTGCGGCAGCGGAAGCGGGAGAGCGAGCTGGGCAGCAAGACTGTTACGCTGCTGCTCTGGTGCACCGCCGAAGAGGAGCGGGAAGATCCGTACTTCGGCTCGATCCGGCGCGGAGTGGAGCTGCGCTGTGAGGAGCTGGGCCTTGTGCTCGGCCAGACGCTGCGCGGGCGGAACGCGCAGGCTTCGATCCGGGCCGGGGACGGCCTCATCGCCGTAGGGGGAAGCTTCGATCCGGGGGAGCTGGCGAAGCTGCACCCGGACCCGGGCACCACGGTACTGGTGGATCAGTATATGGAGCGCCCCGGCTATGACACGGTGCGGACGCATTTCCGCCAGGCGGTCGATCAGGCGCTGGGCCATCTGCTGGCGCTGGGCCACCGCGACATCGCCTTCATCGGCGGCGCTAATGAAGACGAACGCCGCCGGCATCACTATATGCGGGTGATGCAGAGCCAGGGCTGCTATGATCCCGCACTGGTCCGCACCGGCAGCTGGACCAGCGCAGACGGCTACCGGATGATGGGCGAGCTGCTGTCCGGCACCAAGCGGCCGACCGCCTGCTTCGCGGCCAGTGATCCGCTGGCGGTCGGCGCGCTGCGCGCCCTGCATGACCGTGGCATACAGGTGCCTGCGGACATGGCGATCGTCGGCTTCGACGATATTGAGATGGCGGCTTATGTCCAGCCTCCGCTGACTACAGTCCGCGCTTACCCCGAGCAGATGGGCAAGGCAGCGGTCCAGCTGCTTGCCGAGCGGTTTGAAGGCCGCGAAGCACCCTCCCATTCGATCATCGGCACGAAGCTGGTCATCCGGGAGAGCAGCGGCGGCACACCGGACCAGACTTAGACTTAGCAGTACACCGGATTGTGTAATACCCAATCAGCCGGGACCGCCCGCTCACCCGTGTTGTCCCTGCATCTCACCCGATAAGGAGCGATATGACAATGAACATTTACGCTGACGAGACGCTAGGCTTATTCCACCTTCAGTCCAAAGACACCAGCTACATCATTAAGCTGGTCGAAGGTTACCCCGCCCATGTCTACTGGGGCGCTAGGCTTCGCCATGACAACAATCTGGCCGGCGTGCTGGAGCTGCGCGAACGCGCTTCCTTCTCGCCGACCCCGCTGCCGGATAAGCCTTCCCTCTCGCTGGATGCCCTGCCCCAGGAGTATCCGCAGTACGGCAGCGGCGACTTCCGGCGTCCGGCTTACCAGGTTCAGCTGGCTGACGGCACACGGATCTCCGAGCTGAAGTATGTGGGCTATGTTATTACGCCGGGCAAGCCGGCCCTTGAAGGCCTGCCTGCCGTATATGCTGAGAACGAGTCGGAAGCGCAGACCCTTGAGCTTACCCTGAAGGACGATTACGCCGGACTGACAGTCAGACTGCTATATACAGTGTTCGCCGATCATAGCGCGATCACCCGTTCCGTGCGCTTCGAGCATCAAGGGGATGTCCCGCTGCGGCTGGAGCAGGCGCTTAGCGCCTCGGTCGATTTCGCCGATTCCGCCTATGACACGCTGCATCTGAGCGGCGCCTGGGCGCGGGAGCGCCATGTTCAGCGCCGTCCGCTTACCCCCGGGGCCGCCCTCTCTCTGGAGAGCCGCCGCGGTTCGAGCAGCCATCAGGCCAACCCGTTCCTGGCGCTGCTGCGCTCCGGTGCGGATGAGGACCAGGGCGATGTCTATGGCTTCAGCCTGGTCTACAGCGGCAGCTTCAGCGCCACGGCCGATGTGGAGCAGTTCGGACAGACCCGGGTAAGCATCGGGATCAATCCGTTTGACTTCTCCTGGCTGCTGGAGCCTGGCCAGTCCTTCCAGACCCCGGAGGCGGTGCTCGTCTACTCCGGCGAAGGCCTCGGCGGCATGTCGCGCACGTACCACCGTCTCTACCGGACCCGGCTCTGCCGTGGGGTCTACCGCGACCAGGCCCGGCCGATTCTGGTCAACAACTGGGAGGCGACCTACTTCGACTTCGATGCCGACAAAATCGCCACCATCGCCAAAGCAGCAGGCCCGCTCGGCATTGAGCTGTTCGTGCTTGACGACGGCTGGTTCGGACGGCGCGACAAGGACGACAGCTCGCTCGGCGACTGGTTCGAGGACCGCCGCAAGCTGCCCGAAGGGCTGGATGATCTGGCAGGCCGGGTGAACCGGGAAGGCCTCCAGTTCGGACTGTGGGTGGAGCCGGAGATGGTCTCGCCCGACAGTGAGCTATACCGCAAGCACCCGGACTGGTGCCTGCATGCCGCAGGACGCCGCCGCACGGAAGGGCGGAACCAGCTGATCCTGGATCTCTCCCGCCCGGAGGTATGCGATTATCTGTATGAGACATTAAGCACGGTCTTCTCCAGTGCACCGATAAGCTATGTCAAATGGGATATGAACCGCAACATGACCGAGATTGCTTCAGCGGGCGCCAATCCCGAACGGCAGCAGGAAACTGCCCACCGCTATATGCTGGGCCTGTATGATCTGCTGGAGCGTCTGACCTCCCGTTTCCCGGATATTCTGTTCGAGAGCTGCTCCGGCGGCGGCGGCCGGTTCGATCCGGGGATGCTGTTCTATATGCCGCAGACCTGGACCAGCGACAACACCGATGCGGTGGAGCGCCTGGCGATCCAGTACGGCACCAGTATCGTCTATCCGGCCAGCAGCATGGGCGCACATGTATCTGCCGTTCCGAACCATCAGGTAGACCGCATCACCACCCTGGCTACACGCGGGGATGTGGCGATGAGCGGCAACTTCGGCTATGAGCTGGACCTGACGAAATTCACTGAAGCGGAGGCCGAGCTGGCGGCCCGGCAGATTGCCCAGTACAAGGAGATCCGCACTCTTGTCCAGCAGGGCGAGATGTACCGCTTGCTTAGCCCATTCGAGGGCAGCGGAGAGACAGCTTGGATGTTCGTCAGCGAGGACAAGACCGAAGCCTTCGTCGCTTATTTCCGGGTGCTGGCCATACCGAATCCTCCAATCTCGCGCCTTACGCTCAAAGGACTTAATCCCGAACTGGATTATGTCATTGAGACGGGGGCAAAAGGCAGCAACGGGCATATCCACGGCGGCGCAGAAGCCTCTGCACCTGCAAATGGCGTCAGCTCCGCTCCATTCCAGACCGCCTTTGACGGCACACCGCTGGGCGGTGACCGCCTGATGCGTATCGGTCTTGTGGTCTCCGACCTGCGCGGGGATTACGCCAGCTGCACCTACCGGTTAAGAGCAGTTCAGCGTTAATCCTAAGCAGAATAGCTCCCCCCGAGCGGGGATTCACTAACAAAGCAAAAGAACTTTAGTCTCCGTAGAGGCTGAAGTTCTTTTTTATTGTGGATACTCATTCACATCGAACAAGCACCTTCTGTTAACTTTGATCAAGCAATGCCTGCTCTTTGTCTTTATCCAATAGAACAATAATCGCCGGAAGGACAATCAAGGTGCTGAGCAGGCACAGTAACGTATCCAGCACAGTAGTCACCCCAAAAAGCTTAACCACTTCAAAGTTAGTAAACATCAGTGCGCTGAAGCCGCCTACGACAGTGAGACCCGAAGCTGTAACCGCCCGCCCTACTTTTGTCATCGCCGTAATTATAGCTGCCTTTATATCCAATCCGTTGGCTTTCTCTTCCAGATACCGTTCCATGAACAGGATTGTGAATTCTGTACCAATGCCCAGCACAAGCGCACCAAGAACAGCGGTTAGCGGGTTGATATCTATACCCAGTATGAAGAGCAATGCTGTCGACCAGCCATTAACCAGGATGATAGGTAGAATCGGGAAAAAGGCCCGCTTTAAATTACGGTACACAAAAAACAGTCCTGCCATAATAGCCAGTAATCCGGAAAATAACGATGTGTGCCGGCTATCCGTCAGACCATTCAGAGCTTTGACCTGCAGCACTTGAATACCCACGGAATGGGCACGGACTCCATCAGGAAGATTGCTATAGTTCTCTAAGCGGCTAAGCAGCTGCTCTTGGTCCTGCGTACTGATATTATCTATAGTAAAACGGATATGAGCCATTCTCCGGTCCTCCGACAAATACGGAGCCGTCATCTCAGTGGGAAGCTGAGCCAGAATCTTCGCTATCGTAGCTGAATCAGCTGTGACAACCTCCGGCTGGATTGCAGACATGGCATTAATGATACTTGAGCTTCCCTGTATCTCCGGATTCCCGGTAACGGCCTGCTTTTGGAACATATCCATCCACTGTATAATTTCCGGCTCTGTCACATCCTGTGCTTCGATCATCCAATCCAGGGTCAAGGAGTTGTCCATCACCTCGCGGATCTCATTCAATTCAACCAGAGCAGGCACCTTTTGCGGCATGAGCTTCTCAATGTTACTCTCCACATTCAGTTTGTGATCCACACTGAAGCCTGCAATAGCCACGATAAGGGGAAGGATCAGCATCGCTTTGGGATGCTCGATTACGTACTTCGCCAAGCCACCAAGGGCGCGTTCGACCACATTGTCAGCTTTTCCTGTACGCAGCTTGATGCCCTTCCGGTCTCTAAGAATAAGCAGGGGAAGGAGGAGACCAAGACTCACCGCGTACATGATACATACGCCAATTGCCAGCATTAGGCCAAAGTCCTTGATCATCGGCATCTCCGAAAATAGCAGGGTCAGGAAACCCGCAGACATAATGATGACCGCTATACCCACAGCAGGAGCCATATGTCTTACCGCAGCAGCCATTGCTTTGGGTGAATCCCCTTTTTTGACCAATTCCTCTTCGTAGCGGTTATGGAACTGCAGTGCAAAGTCTGTCCCCAGACCGATCAGGATAGGTAACAGCGCCATTGTTGCTATGCTCAGCGGCATACCGATGTAGCCCATCAAGCCGAACACCCACACCATTCCTACCATAACCACAGGTAACGACAGCAAACGCCAGCGGACCGGGAATATAAGCAGCAGCACGATGATCATTAAGATTATAACGGTCAGCAGCATAGTAACAATATCTTTCGAGATGAAGTCGTCTATGGTTTTGGAAATGGCAGGTATTCCGGAAAATAAAGAATGGGTTTCAGCAATGGAATGCTCCGCAATGATCAGTTCCAGCTGATCGGTCGCATCCGACATTTCTTGTAAGCTCAAACCGCTCTCCAGCTGGATATTAAATAGAACACTGTGGCCATTCTCGGAAAGCAGCTGGGCAACGGCTGTTTGCGGTGCACCTGACTCATCAAATAGCGCATAGCGCACAAAAGCCTCATTCGTTGAAGCCAATCCGCCAATCTCGTTCATTTGACGGATTTGTTCTCCATATTGAGCAGCGATGGCCTGTTCTGCCTGCTGTTTGGCGGCATCGGCTGCCTGCGCTTGTTGCTTCTCATCTCCCCCTTTATTCTTTACAGCAGCCGTTGCCTCCGTCATAGCTTGCTGAATTTGCAGGGACATTTGTTCTTGGAGTTGACTCGATTGCTGCTCAGCCTGCCGGGCATACACCTCGGCGATCGATACCGGGCTGGTCACGGAGAAGACCCTGTCACCCGCGGCAAGCTCCTGCTGAAGACTGTTCAGCGTCGATAGTATGTCGTGATTCAACAGCAGATTGTCACTTCCGCGCAGCAGCAATACGAGACTCTCTCCCCCGAATTGCCGCTGAAAGCGGTCATTGTGAATGGACACCGGCGAATCCTTGGACAACAGCATATCCACATTCGTTTTTACCTCAATACGGGTTAATCCATACCCCATTCCTCCAGTAATCAATGCCATAATGATCACAATCGGAGTAGCCCGTCTCGTGATCAGCATTCCTGCGTTATGAAAAAGATTCTTCAGAAACAATTCTCTCACTCCAATTCTATTGTCTTCACACAAAAAACCAAAAAACTAGCCATAACGCGACTTAAAAGCGACCTGAGCGAAAGATGGAATACAGCAGCCAGGCGAACATTAACAGTGAGATCACGATTGCGGTTTCCAGTACCGGAAGCCTCCAGAGTATTGTTGGTACCCCATTGATGGAATAGCCTATAATCAGGCCGAGCAGCACAAGGCTTAGCGCAAGCAGAACTATACTGAAGGACATCTGATTGCTGATCCGGTCCAGCTTCTTCATGAGCTGCTCAAGCTGTGGAGAGACTACCTCCACCTGCACCTTCCCCTTGTTTAACATTGCAGTTATACGTTTCATTGTTATAGGCAGCTCGCCCATAATCTGCAGATAATCCGGGACACCCTCAAATGTATTTTTCAAAAAACCCCAGGGGCTCAGCCGTTCCAGATACAGCCTTCTTCCGATCGGCTCTGCCACATGCAGCATACTGAAATCCGGGTCCAGCTCAGCAACTACTCCTTCTGTAGTAAGAATGGCTTTGCCAACCATCGTTAACTCGGAAGGAACACGTATCCCATGCTTGAACGCCACGCCAAACAAATCATTCAGCATATCTCCCAAGCGCACATCTTTAAGCGGAATATCGTAGAACTTCAGCCGCATCTCCTCTACATCTATGTACAGCTTATCCCGGTCCACCTTCTCAGGGATCATGCCGAGCTGTTCGATGGCACGCATTACGCCTTTGGAGCTTCTGTTCCGCAGAGCGATGATGAAGGAAGCGAAATGCTTCTGGGTATGCGCAGATAACCGTCCAACCATCCCGAAATCCAGCAACGCAATCTCTTCCCCGGAGAGAACGAGAATATTGCCAGGGTGGGGATCGGCATGAAATACACCGTCAACGAGTATTTGCTGAAAAATAGCACCTGCGAGCCGTTCAGCCACTACACAGGTCCGTATCCCCTCTTCACTCAGCTGCTCCACATTCGATAAGCGTATACCTTCGATATATTCCATGGTCAATACCCTTTTGCTGGAATACGGCCGGTACACGGCCGGAATGCGCAGATGGCTCTTCCTGCCCGCCGTGCGGGCAAAGTGTTCCAGATGAGCAGCCTCCTGGCTATAATCAAGCTCGGCAAGCAGTCCTCTGCCCAGCTCCTCCACCACCTCGGTCAGGCTGTAGCTGGCCATCCAGCTGCCCCGGCGGTCAGCCAGCCGCGCCAGATCTGCCAGGATATCCAGATCTGTCTCGACCAGCGCGGAAAGCTGCGGCCGCTGAATCTTCACCGCCACTTCCTTGCCATCTGCCAGAACTGCACGATGAACCTGTCCTATCGAGGCGGAAGCCATAGGTACGGGCTCAAACGAGCGAAAGAGCTGTGAGACCGGAGCTCCCAATTCCTCTTCAATGACTCTCGATACATCGGCATACGGAAACGGAGGCACTGCATCCTGAAGCTTGATCAGCTCCTTCACAACAGGTTGCGGAACCAGATCCGGCCGGGTGCTGGCCAGTTGTCCCAGCTTGATGAATGTAGTACCCAGCTCTTCCAGCAGCAGGCGGATATGCTTGCCTGCACCCGGCCAATCCGTTTCACTTGCTGCAGAAACACCGTCTGCTCCAATGCTGCTGTGGACAATGAATCCGAATCCGCTGCGGGCGATTGCGGACGTAATCGTCCGGTAACGCTGCAATTGTCTGAACCTTTTTTGTACCCCCAATCAAGCACCCCCATTAGATATGTAGATCTTTTTGGTGCTCTAGTGCAAGCACACGAAGCTTCAACTGCCCAAGCTCCTCCAAGACCGCCTGGTTGTGTTCGGACCATAGCGCCTGAACCTGTCCGGTAATCCGCGCTTCCATCCGCTGCTCCTCTGCCTCCTTGCGGTGAATGAGCTTATCTGCCAGGGAACGGGCCTCTTGACGGCTCACCTCTCCTTTTTTGACTAATTCCCCGACGGTTAGTTCAATTTGTTCTTTCCCCGCAGCCGCCAGGCCAATCCCCAGCATTATCGCTTTATCTAATGTTGTTCTCATTCGTCTCCAGCTCCTTATAAGATCATGATTTACTTGCTATACGAATTTGAATTTGATGCTTGAGCTCCTCCATGCTCTGTTCGGCAGCCTCCTCTCCCGCTCGGATACATTCCTGTGTCTTGGTAAAGTCAAAGGCTGCATAGGAGCCAACGTCAGGCCGGATCACATAATCCGCCAGCTTCAGGCTTGCATGTTTACGCTCGGCCGTCATTAGACTATACGAGCGGTAGACCACTTCGAACATATTGCGCGGCGGCTTATTCTCATGCTCTCTCGCCACGTCCACAGCAATCACATAATCGATATCCCCGCCCAGCACCTCCTCCACCGGCAGGTTGTTCAATACCCCGCCGTCCACAAGCATTTGATCCCCAGCCATCAGCGGTGCAAAAACACCTGGAAATGCGGTGGTAGCACGGAGTGCAACGCCCAGCTCACCTTCATCCAGCACCACCTGCTTGCCCCGAATCAGATCTACGGCAATCGCTCTGAATTCCACCGGAAATTGTTCGATTCGCAGGTCATGCTTACCGCGGCTCTGCAGCAATTCGTTGATTGTATGATGGACCGTATTGCCGGCAAACAAGCCCCTGTGCCGGATTCCTATATCCAGCAAACGGTATTTCGGTGTTCTTAGCAGCAGCTGTTCAATATCCCCGGCAGAGATGCCTGCTGCATATAGGCCCCCAATGGCCCCGCCCATGCTTGTGCCGGCAATCCGGTCTATCCGGATACCATGTCTCTCAAAAGCCTTCAATACGCCCAGATGCGCCAGCCCCCTGACGGCTCCGCCGCCCAATGCAAGTCCTGTTCTCCCCATATGGCACTCCACTTCCATCCGGATTTATTTTAATAAGTCACAAAAGACCCAAAAACTCAAAAAGCAGAAGCTTTGTCAAGCTAAAGCTTCGTGCAGCAGATCCAACAAGCGTTGTTGGTCTTGACTCGACAGCTGATCCATGATGCGGAGAAATTCGGATACCAGCTCTGTGAATTCGTCCCCAAGCTCGTCATTGATGGCTTGAATAACCGTCCCGAGAACCGTTCCGACAAACATCAGCATTCCGTTCTCTCTCTTCGGTGTTTTGGAGACCACAAGACGGATCAGCATTTCAGTTCTACCGCCCAGCTTCTTCACATAGACCAGCAGCAGTCCGAGAATATAGCCGCAGAATTCAATGCTGGATGACTTGGAAGGAATTTCGTTCATCATTCTTTGAATCAGGTCGTTAACATTGCCATTCTTTACGCTTTGGAGCAGATTGCGGATATGGGCCACCGTCTGCTCCCAGTCCGCCGGATTTAAGGAATCGCTCAAATTTTGTTTGAACAGGTCGGACGCCTTGACGGTTGGAGCAAACACTACCTGAGAACGTCCGGTGTCCTTGGAGTTCACTTCATAGCTGCGGGTTACAAACCCGAGCTTTTCGATTTCCTTCAGCATATCATAAGCCGTCCATTTACTGACTCCGAGTGAACGGGCCAACGTCTCATAATGAATCGGCAGGCTGGTGCGCTGATACAGTTCAACCAGCTGCCCCAATAATTGCAGCCGTCGTTTTGTAAGTGGCATAGATGCACCTCGAGAATTTTTGTTTTTTGGTTTTTTGGTTTTTTGGTTTTTTGTGTTTTTTATATTACCACTCCCTTCCTTCGTTCGTCAATCTAAGATTCACGGGCAGAAACGGCAAAGAACCCTCATTGGCTGAAGGTTCTTAAACTCTCAAGTCCTACCCTTGCTCCTTATCCCGGCCAAGCAGTCCGCTGAGCGCCTCAGTCACGTTCATGCCGGTAAGTGTCTGGGTCAGCTCTGGAACCTGGGCCATAATTTTGGCGATATCACCCGTAATCTTGTTCACGCCTGAAGAAGCGCCGTCCTGGGAGATGACCGTGATCTTGTCGACCTTGGCCAGCGGGGAGGCGATCTTGTCGGCCAGCTCCGGCAGAATCTTCAGGAATTCCACGGTCAGCGCCGCTTGCGTGAACTGCTTGTAGGCCTCCGCTTTCTTCTGCAAAGCTCCTGCTTCGGCTGCCCCGGCGAGCTGAACGATCTCCGCATTCGCCTTCCCTTTCGCCAGCTCTGCTTCCGCCGTTGCCAGCCCGCGCTTGGTCGTCGTGGCCGCTTCAGCTTCCGCCTCCAGAATCTGCCGCTGCTTGGCGGCTTCCGCTCTCATAATGGTCGCCTGATTCTCCGCCTGAGCCGGCTTGATCACTGTCGCCTCCAGCTCCTTCTGCTTCAGCTCAACTTCAATCTCGCGGACCGTCCGGTTGGCTTCGGCTTCCATTTGGGTGATTTTGACCTGCTCGGTGACCAGCGATTGCTTGATCTTGTTCTGTTGCAGTTCGTAAGCCAGATCCGCCTGCGCCTTCTTCACTTCGGTCTCCAGCTTGAAGTCGGCCTGCTTAATATTCAGCTCCTTCTCGAACAGGGATTCCTTCGCACGGGCTGCCGTTCCCGCTTCTATCGTCGCCTGGTGGGCATTGGCTTTGGCAATCGAGGATTCCTTCTCCGCCTCAGCCTGCTTGATCTGGATGTCGCGCTCTGCCTCCGCTTTGGCAATGCTGGCATCACGGCGGATACGTTCAATCTCGGGTACCCCCATATTGTCGATGTACCCTTTGTCATCGGTAATCTTTTTGATGGTGAAGCTGACGACCTCCAGCCCCATTTTGTCGAGGTCCTCTGAGCAGGTCTCCCGCATCTTGCTGTTGATCTCATCCGGGGTCTTCAGAATCGATTCGACCGACAGCTGGCCGATCAGTCCGCGCAGATGGCCTTCCACCGAATGCAGGATAATCGTCTCGCGGTCCTCCTCCGGCCGGTCAATGAACTGCTCGCTGGCGGTCAGGATTGCGGTGGGATCGCTTTTGATCTTAATCTGGGCGACGGCCTCCAGGTTGAGCTTGATGCCCTGCCGGGAGAACATGGCCTGCGCCGGAATGACATCGAAGCTCATCAGCATCATCGAGATGGTCTTATTGTTCTGAAAGCCGGGGATGACGAAGGTCCCGCCGCCTTGCACCACTCTTTTGCCGCCGAGGCCGTATACGATCATTGCCTGGTTGGGCGGTACCTTCTTATACGCGGTCACGATGCTGGACAGGACCAGCAGAATCACTACAACGATTGCTCCAGTAACATAGAGAATTAACATTAGCTCCGACACTCCCTATTCAATTTGTCCCATTTCCCGTTCAAAAAGCGTTACCGCTGCAAGCCCCTTCTCCACCCGCACAATAATCACCCGGTCGCCCCGGTTCAGCTCCTGTCCGGGTTCAGCCCTTACGCCGATGGAGCGCATGGTGCCGAGCAGCACATATTTCATCTCCCCGACGGCTCCGTCCGCTGCGGCGATGCTAATATATCCGAGCTGACCGGCCGGGTCATACTCCCATTCACTCATGCTGCTGTCGTACCGGGTCATGATCCGGGCCAGCACCGTATAGAGCAGAATGCCCGGCAGCAGGGCAATCACGGTGCAGACCAGCACCACTGGCAGCAATTGCATCCCGCTGAATTTTGTCAGCATGTAACCCGTGCCGCCCCAGACGGTGACCGACACCATCAGCGGCAGAATCGGCAGTACCCCCGGCCCTCCGGCATCACTGCCACCCGCATGGATATGTCCCGCCAGGCCATGCCCGTGAATACTGCCGCTGAGCAGGAGCACCAGCCCCGCCCAGAAGCAGACGATGAATACAGTAGCGATGGTAATCCCCTCCTTTCAGTGGATTGTGGTGATGAGTCAAGTGATTAATTATTGTTGTTATAAGATGTTGTATTACTATCGCCGTTACTAATCCGCCTGGGTTTCCAAGCAGGACTGCTTGGTTAGATGGGAGCGGAGGCGCAAGGTGGTTCGGGTGCACTAGTGCTCTTCATTAACTCTAACTCCCGTCCACTCTTCGCCCCCAGTAAACTTCCGGCTCCTTCCCCCCAGCCACTTCAAGCGCAACCTGAGGGCTTCCTCCCTTACCCGTACAGCAAAAAGACCACAGCAGCAACAGGGCTCTCCGTGGTCGGTTAATCGATCATGGCGCTCATCCTCTCTCTTCGAGGCTTACGGGGTTAGCTGACGGATTCGGGCAGCGAGATTGCCCTACCTTACCGGTGTCATAGCAGCACGCAGTAAGGATTCACCCCAGAGTGCAGCAGCATCACTTCCGCCGCTTCACCCGTTGGTTCCCCCGTTCCCGTAACGGAATTCAGCCGCCTGTGAGAACAGTGTTATGTCATTCGGTTGATGATTGAATCTTACGCCTGCGGCCCGGCAAAGTAAAACGCGGCAGTTGGCAAAAGAAGCCAAACCCGCCGTCCCTATACGAATGAAGGCGCATTCTTGCGCTGCGCTCTTATGCGGCCGGGGATTTGCTCGTTCTTGCGCCTTTTTGCGAAAGCGGGTTTATTCGTAAAATTTGAAATATTCACATTTCCGTCACTAGATGCTCATTGTGCAACATTGCCCTTTGGGCAATAATATAACCTATAGCTATTACTATTCAACCCATGCTATTCAGCGCAATAGCAGCAGAAAGGAGGAAACAGGAAGCTTGAATTCCAAACTGAACCTGCGGGACAAAAAAAAGGAGGCCACCGCCTACGCCTTGTCCACCGCCGCCTTTGAGCTTGCGCTTGAGCACGGCATGGACGGCTTCATTGTGGACGATGTGGTGCAGAAGGCCGGTTATTCCCGGCGGACCTTTGCCAATTACTTCTCTTGCAAGGAGGAGGCGGTCGCCGCTTATTTCATTGGCAATATTGCAGCCAAAGAGAAAGAAGAGGCGGATCACACGCTGGCCGCTCAGCCGCCGGATGCTACGCCGCTCGATGTCCTGTACAATCTGCTGAAACTCCAATTCACCTCGGAGTTCCTGCATAAGCTGCGGCAGTTCGTCTCCCTGGCGCATCAGCATCCGTCCCTGGAGCCTTACATTCTCAATGTCTTCCGGCATTTGCAGATCACCGCCCAGGAGACGCTGGAGCAGTTCACCCATGGACGGTATGCCGATGGATATACCCACCTGCTGGCCGGTGCCGTCTACGGGGCCTTCGTGCCCATTCTGGACGGACGGCTGAATGTGATGCTGCCGGGCGAGCAGCTGAGTGCAGACTCCGAAGCTATGCCGTTTGACCAATATTTGAATTCGATGTTCGCTTACTTACGCAACGGCTTCTAAATTTAGAGATACAGAGGAGAAACCATTCATGTCTACTTTTCTATACCGTTTAGGCAAATCGGCTTATGCCAGGCCCTGGATGTTCATTGCTGTCTGGATCGTCATACTCGGTGTGATCGGCACCCTTATCGGAGTGAACGGCATTCAGTCCAGCTCCGAGATGAAAATTGAAGGCACCGAGTCGCAAAAAGTGCTGGATAAGCTGTCCAAAGAGCTGCCCGCTGCGGCCGGAGGTCAGGCAAGTGTAGCCTTCACTGCACCTGAAGGCGAACGGCTGGACACGCCGGAGCGCGCTGCGTTGCTGCTGAAGGCGATCAATGATGTGTACAGCATGGAGTATGTCATCAACCCTGCTGAGCTGGCTGCCCAAGCAGCTGCTGCGGCTGGTCAAGGCGCTACCGATCCTTCTGCTGCCGCCGCAGGCCAAGGTGCTGCCGCCGATCCTTCCGCTGCCGCCGCAGGCCAAGGCGCTGCCGCGGCCCAAGCGGTCCCGTTCGGCCCGCTGATGGCTGACGGCATGCCTGTTCCCGGCGTAATGCTGTCGGCGGACGGCAATATTGCCTTGTTCCAGTTCCAGTTCACCGTGCAGCAGACCTCGCTGCCCTCCAATGTGCCGGATGATATCATCGACACAGTGACCGAGGTCGAACAGTCCGGCTCCGGGATTACAGCGATTCCAAGCGATTCGCTCAAAAGCATTCCGGCCATCGGCTCCACCGAAGCTATCGGAGTTGCCGTCGCCGCCATCGTATTATTCATGACGCTGGGCTCGGTGGTGGCCGCCGGTCTGCCGCTGATTACTGCGCTGCTGGGCGTGGCCATCAGTGTCGGAGGCGCCTTCGCGCTGGGCAGCCTGATCCAGATGAACGACATCACCCCGGTACTGGCCGTAATGATCGGTCTGGCTGTAGGGATCGACTACTCGCTGTTCATTGTGAACCGGCAGCGCCGCCTCATTCTTGATGAGAAGCTAAGCGCCGGGGAAGCCGCCAGCCGGGCGCTGGGTACGGCGGGAAGCGCGGTGTTCTTCGCCGGACTGACCGTTATTATTGCCCTGTGCGGGATGCTCGTTATCGGCATCGGCTTCCTGTCCACGATGGCGCTTGTAGCAGCGGCCAGTGTGCTGGTCAATGTTCTGCTGGCATTAACCCTGCTGCCTGCACTGCTCGGACTGGTCGGCGAGAAGATCGTGACCGCCAAAGCCCGGACCAAGCAGACGGCCGCCGCCAAGCAAGCGCAGCACAGCTTCTCGCACCGCTGGGCGAATGCCACTGTGAAATTCCGCTGGGCCATCATTATTCTCGTCGTGCTGGTGCTGGGAACAGCTGCTATCCCGGTCAGCAAAATGGAGCTGGGCATCCCGTCCGGCGCCTCAGCGAACCTGGATACACCTGCCCGCCAGAGCTATGATGTAATCTCCAAGGGCTTCGGCGAAGGCTTCAACGGACCGCTGCTGCTGGTCGCTGAGCCGAAGAATCCGTCCGACAAAATTTCCATGCCTGTCCTGGGCAAACTGATTCAAGAGCTGCAAATGCACGATAATGTGACCCTGGTCTCACCGCTGGGCACGAATCCCGCCGGTGATATCGCCATTATCAGTCTGATTCCGAAGACGGGGCCTACAGACACCGCAACCAGAGACCTAGTAGAGGAGCTGCGTGATCCGGCCTCCGCTCTGACGGACGGCAACAATATTACTCTGGGCGTGACCGGCTTCACCGCCATCAACATTGATATGTCTTCCAAGCTGGCTGAAGCCTTCCCGGTCTATGTCGGCATCATAGTCATTCTGTCGCTGATCATTCTGCTGCTGGTCTTCCGCTCGATTATCGTTCCAATCAAAGCCACGCTCGGCTTCGTGCTAAGCATTCTGGCCACCTTCGGCGTGACCACGGCGGTCTATCAATGGGGATGGCTGCACTCGCTGTTCGGCTTCGATACCGGCGGACCGCTGCTGAGCTTCATGCCGATTCTGGTCACAGGCATCCTGTACGGGCTGGCTATGGACTACCAGGTCTTCCTCGTCAGCTCGATGCGTGAGGCTTATGTCCACGGCCGCCACGGCAAGGACAGCGTCATTCACGGCTATGATCTGGCCAGCCGTGTGGTCCTGGCCGCAGGAGTCATCATGGTATCCGTCTTTGCCGGCTTCATCTTCGCCCCTGACGCGATGATCAAGCAGATCGGCTTCGCCCTGGCCTTCGGCATTCTGATCGATGCCTTCATCATCCGGATGACGCTCGTTCCGGCCGTCATGGCCGTCTTCGGCGACAAAGCCTGGTGGCTGCCGAAATGGCTGGACCGCCTGCTGCCGAACCTTGATGTAGAAGGCGATAAGCTGATCGCCAGACTGAACGCAGAGAGCGGACAGAAGCAGCATTAATCTCTCCTGTCTTCCCCTGCACCAACAGAGCCTGCGGCTTCATGCCGCAGGCTCTGTTATGTTATATTTACTTCGAGAAGGAGTGATTCCTATGAACATCATTGAAATGGAGCTTGAACAGAATCAGCAGGAAATCTCCCGCTTGCTGGAGGAGCACAGCCGCCGCATGGACAGCAGCATCCCGTCGTATCAGCGCGAGGTGATCTCTCTAGCCGCCTATGAGAACGGAGTCTTCGTTGGCGGCATTACCGGGGATATCGTCTGGAATATCCTGAATGTGCATTTGCTGGCCGTTGATCCCGGATACAGGGGGCATGGTCTCGGCGGAACGCTGCTGAAGGAGTTGGAAGCCAGAGCAGCAGAGCGCGGCTGTAAGGTGAGCGAATTGACCACGATGAGCTGGCAGGCGCCGCATTTTTATCGGAAACAGGGGTATGAGATCTTCGGGGAAATCAAGGACTGCCCCAATGAAGGCCAGACGAAATATTACCTGCAAAAAAGCCTGAAGACCGGGTCCTCTCCCTCCTGAGAAGGCCCGGGGCTTCGCGCGGCCAAACTTACACTACACTGAAAATAACATGCTTCCCGGCCGCCGCTGCCTTCCGGTAGAAGTCCAGCAGCCCGCTATCCTCATCGGCCAGCACATATTGGCCCCGCATCCCCATCTGTTTTTCCTCCTCTTATAAGGTACAGCTGCCCATCTCAACTTACAAAATAGGCGACAGCAGCCGCGATATGCCTTCCTTCAGCTTAATCACCAGCGAGCGCTGCGCATAACGTTCAGGGGTAAGCTCAGAACACAGCCGGACATCATTCAGGAAAATATCCTCAAGCTGCTCCGCGATCTGCCGGTCATAGATTATCGCATTTACCTCGAAGTTCAGCCGGAAGCTGCGCGAATCGATATTCATCGTCCCTACTGAGGCGACCTCTCCGTCGGCCACAATGGTTTTGGCGTGGAGGAAGCCGTTCTCGTAGAGCAGGATTTTGGCCCCGTAATTCAGCAGATCGCCGGCATACGCCCAGGTGGCCCAGTACACAAATGGATGGTCAGGCTTGTTTGGGATCATGATCTGCAGATCGACTCCGGAGAGCAGGGCGATTTTGCAGGCATCCATGAAGCTGGTGTCCGGTATGAAGTATGGGGTCTGGATGTACACACTTTTCTTGGCCGATAAAATAAGCTTGATGTACATATTCTTCAGATGCTCGGTGGACGAATTGGGGCCGCTGGTAATAATCTGGACCGGACTGTTCCCTGTGTGCTCCTTCGTATTAAACTGGAACTCCCCGTAATCCCCGCGCTCATGCTTCCCGGCCTGATGCCAGTCGAGAATGAAGCGGCCCTGAATATGGCTGACGGCATGTCCGGTGATCCGCAGATGAGTGTCACGCCAATAGCCGAATTTCTTGTCCAGCCCCAGGTACTCATCCCCCACATTGAACCCGCCGATATACGCGGTCCGCCCGTCAATAATACACAGCTTGCGGTGGTTTCTGTTGTTGATCCGGAAGTTCAGCGGCTTGAGCAGGGACGGGAAGAACACCTCCACCTCTCCCCCCGCAGCACGTAATTCCCGGAAAAAATGCCGCGAAATCCGCTTCGACCCCACCTCATCATACAATAGACGCACCTTCACGCCCTCCCTGGCCTTCACGATCAGCATATCCCTCAGCTTCCGGCCCAGGTGGTCCGGCTGAATGATGTAATATTGAATGTTGATCTCGGAGCGGGCCGTGCGGATATCCTCGAACAAGGCGGCGAACTTCTGGTGGCCGTCACTGTAGATCACAATCTCGTTATCGCTCGACAACAGGCCGTGGGACGACCGGATATTCATGTTGACGAGCTGGGCATAGTTCTGCAATAGCTGCGACTGGTCATCCGCCCCTTCCGCGAAGGCCGTCAATTGCTTATCCGCTTCCGCCTGCACATATTCCTGCTCTTCTAGGAAGAGCTTGTAGAAATTTTTCTTTTTCAGATTGCGCCCGAAGAAGATGTACAGAATGAACCCCAGGATCGGGATGAAGAACAGCACCATCAGCCAAGCCCAGGTATACCCCGCCTCTCTCCGCTCAATGAACAGAAACCCTAACGCCAGAATGATATTAATAACCGTGATAATGGACGTTATACTTGTAAAATCCATGCCTGAACCCCTCTCGTCTGTCTCTGTCTCTGCTGCCTAAAAATCCTCCAGCACCCTGGATCTGTCGCCATAAATCTTGTCCAGATGCTCCTCGCCCCAGTAGCATAACAGGTCCAGCGCGGGCTTCAGCCCCCAGCCGTAGGCCGTCAGCTCATACTCCACCCTGGGCGGGATCTCCTGGTAGATGGTCCGCGAGATAATCTCATCGCTCTCCAGGCCTCTTAACTGGGCGGTCAGCACCTTCTGGGTGATGCCGGGAATGAGCCGCAGCAGCTCGGAGGTGCGCTTCTGTCCGGTCATGAGATGGTAGATAATTAACGGCTTCCACTTGCCGCCCATCACTTCCAGCGCCGCCTCTACGCCAACTTTGTACTTCTTCGGAACGTGATCTTCACGCTGCTCGGTCATTGCTTCTGCCTCCATTATGTAGGGAACCTCAAGGTTCCTAAGGTGCGATTATCTTCCTATAGCACATCAAGGTGCGTACTTCCGGGTAAGTATGATTCCTGTATATAATAGCATCAGCCACGCAACAAGGCTACAAACCTGTTAGATAAGAAAGGTAGTGAAGATACTAACATGAGCATATTAATCGTCGTATCGCATCCGAGACAGGATTCCCTGACCTTCCAGGCTGCCCGCCGTTTCGCTGAGGGATTGAGCCAGGCCGGCCATGATTATGAGATATTGGATTTGCATGGAATCGGGTTTGACCCTGTATTGCAAGGAATGGAGGAACTCCATATGACCGCAGGTGAAGAGGAACAGCCCTATTCTCCTGAATTAGAGCGGGAAATGGAGCGGGTGCGGCAGCATGACGGGCTGGCATTTGTGTTTCCGCTGTGGTGGTGGCATCTGCCGGCCATGCTGAAGGGGTATATCGACCGGGTGGTGAACAACAGGATTGCCTACGGCACAAATAATCTGCAGGGTTATCGTGCGCTATGGCTGGCGCTGGCAGGCGTATCCGAGGCGCAGATGAAAAAGCGCAGCTATGATGAAGCGATTGACCGTCTGCTTAACGTGGGAATTGCCGATTACTGCGGAATCACAGACTCCAAGGTAGAATTCCTCTACGAGACTGCGAGTTCCGCACCCGGACATCGTGAGGCGTTGCTGGAACAGGCCTATCAGGCGGGATTACAGTATGGCAAGGGGGAGAACTGACAAATCATAGGAATGAGGGATCACAGCGTCACATCAAATTCATTCACATACACCGCGTTGCCCGTCACTTCTATAGTGTTGCCGTTGTCCGACACGGACACCCTGACTCTGCCGTCCCTGCCGATCTCAAGGCCCTGCTCAACCAGCAGCTCAAAGGAGGAGGCTGGTTCTTGTCCGCCGATGTACCTGGAATAATAAGCCCCCATCACCCCGGAGGCGGTGCCTGTAACCGGGTCCTCAACCGTCCCTGAGAAGGGGGAGGAGAAATGGCGGGCGTGCATATGCGCCTCAGGATCATACGTCTCCAGGCAGAACGGGTGAATGGACGAGCGGGGCATCTCCTTCAGCACCTCGGGGAACCGCTTGTTATCCGGCACCATCCGGGTGAAGGCGTCAAGACTTGTAATCGGGACAAGTAAGGTCCACGTTCCGGTGCTGCCGTACAACACGGGGAGCGTCCCGTCTATATCACCGGGTTCGAGGCCAATCGAGCGGGCCAGGTCCTCAAGCGATCCGTTAAAAGGCTTGAACTGCGGGCTGGCCTGCCTCATTGTCATATAGAGCCCGCCATGGTCTTCTGTGATGCGGATGGGCAAGACTCCCGCCTTGGTCTCGATGGTCAGCTCGCTGGCGTCTCCAAGCAGCCCCTTTGTCTTCATAGCATACAACAACGCCATCGTCCCGTGGCCGCAGAGATTAATCTCATGCCCCGGGGTAAAATAGCGTATTCTGAGATCCGCCTGATTGGATTTTAACGGAAACGCTGTCTCATTGAAGCCTACCTTCGCTGTGATCTCCTGCATTTGCTCCTCCGTCAGACCCTCGCCGTCCAGCACAACCCCTGCCGGGTTTCCCTTGTTTGGAATGCTGCTGAACGCATCATAATGATAGACTTTGATATTCTGCACACCTGCACCGCCTGTCTTTTTTGAGTAATATGATAGCATAAATGTATTTAATGTGAATTTTAGATATTTAGGCATCAATGGTGTCAGCCTGGAGAAATTCGGCCCATGGACGCCGCGCGCACCCAATGTAGTCGGTTTTTCGATTACATTTGGACCATGCGCCTCCGTCACGCCCAATGTAGTCGGTTTAATACGAAAATAAAAGTACCGGAAAACGCGCCGCAGACTGGGTTTTGACAAAAAAAGACCCACCGCCCCCAAAAAACGTTTCGTTTTTTTGAAAAAGGGAAGACTATGGGGTAGGATTTAGTTGCACGCTATATCCTAACTGCTGGATATATTGAACGTACCGATCCAACCTGTTTTTCTTGGACGTCTCATCGCCTAGTGAGACGTCTATTTCTTGGTATGACCTCTTCTCCCGCATCAGGGCATGGAGGATTCGAATCAGCAAATGCGCCGTGGCGACGTTTGCTTTTTTATCTCCTCGTCTCTTCCGGATTCGTCGAAAGAATTGGCCGATCCGGTTCGAGGAGCGAGCGTTCGCCCAAGCCGCCTGACACAACGCACCTTTCAGATGCTTGTTCCCTTGCATCGTTTTTGACTTTCTTCGCTTTCCCGCACTTTCGTTGTTCCCTGGACACACTCCCGCCCATGAAGCGAACTGCGCATCACTCGGGAACATTTCCGCGACATGCGGCCCCACTTCGGCAAAAATGGTCACAGCAGACGTCCGCTCAATTCCTGGAATGGAGTCAATTTGTTCAATCACCTCCAGGTACGGTTCTGCCTTCGCCTCGATTCGCGCTTCCAGTTCCGTGATTCTTTTCTCCAAATAGACCAAGTGGTCCCAGTGGTCTCGAATCATCTCCCGATGATGACGGCGCAACTTGCCATTGAGCGCGTCGAGTAGCTGCGGAACTTTCTTTTTTAAACGGGTTTTGACCAGGTTTTTAACGGTCACTTCGTCCACGACCTCGCCGTCCATGATCTTCTGGAGCAGGCCCCGTCCCGTAACCCCATAGAGATCGGACATAAAGGTGGTTAGTTTGATGTTGGCATCCTGCAGGATTTTGTGAATGCGGTTTTTCTCCGCCGTCACCGCCTGCACCATCTTACTCCGGTAACGAGTCAAATCCCGCAAATCCCGGATGTCCTGTTCGGGCACCATACTGCCTTCAATGAGCCCGCAACGGTGCAATTGCGCTAACCAGCGCGCGTCTTGCATGTCCGTTTTTCGACCCGACGTATTCTTTACCCGCCGGGCGTTGGCCAGGACGAGGTCACAACTGCCCTCTAAGATGTTCCATACCGGTTTCCATAACACGCCGGTGCTCTCCATCACCACTTCCCGGCAGCCGTGTTCACTCAGCCAATCTTGCAGGCCGAGCAATTCTTTGGTTGTCGTCCCAAACGTTTTCAGGTGATATTGGGGTTTCTGTTCGATCGGTCCTTTTAACACGCAGGCTACAACGGTTTCCTGATGCACGTCCAGACCGGCGCAACACATACGTACAGCATCCATTCCTACCATCCTCCATCGTCAGTTTACAAATCATGCGCTCGAGTGAGTGTAATTTAATACACGTACTTTTGGGGGCTACAATAGGCGATGCTCGAAAAGCGCAATAGAACGGTTTTTCGAACGGGGTGGGTCCCAGTAACCGTTTCCGCCCTTTGATTTGTATATGTAAGTGTTGACGACTACAGCCTCATTTAGAATGGATGCGACGGATGCCAACCACTTATTTTCATTCCTGGGGGTGACAAGGCCTCTGCCTTGTCATGCCTGTTTTTCGACTACATTTGAACCCCGCGCCTCCACCGCGTCCATTGTGTTCGTTTTTCCGCATTCACACAAAAAAGCAGCAACGAACCTCTCCCTAAAGAGGACGGTATCCGTTGCTGCAATCATAAAGAATATACGATTTGTTTACTTAATTCTCTATTCAGCCATCTATTCAGCCATCTACTCACTGTCTACTCAGCCGCATCCTGCTTCCCCAGCCAGGCTAACTCCGCCATCGCCCGCAGCGGGCCGCGGAGGCCAGCCGCCACTTCCGCTTCGCTCTGCGCTTCCGGCTTGTCGCTCCAGATGGAGAAGGTGGTGCCGACCAGTTCACGCGGATAGGCTCCGGTGTATTCCTGCTTGACTTCCCCGGTGCGGGCCGGGAATAGGCCGGGATGCCAGGAGGCACGGATTTTCCCGGCTGTCGGATACTTGTAGCCTGCATGCTCGCCCAGCACATAATACAAGTAACCGTCGTTGTAGTTGATTACCTGATGACCCTTGGCCAGAATGTCCTCCACCGGGGCCATCATCGGGTGCCACTTCGTCCAATACGTAATTTGTATGGATGGCTTGGGTGCGACCCGCTGGATCTGATCCGCACGATAGAGGCCATCATTCCAGGCACGGACCGTCCAGCCCTTAGACTCCAGATGCTCAGCGACCTCGTTAAGATAATCAATATAAGTGTCCACACCCGTACCGCCGCTGATGTTCAGCACATTCTGAGCATATTCCGCGAGCTGAGGATACTTGTCGAACTCTGCAAAGTTGATGAATTCATCTCCGCCGATATGAAAATAACGGCTGCCGGCAAACAACTCGGCGTATTCGTCAATCAGCTCCAGCACGAACCGGCGGGCTGCCGGATTCGTGATATCCAGCGCACCCGGTGCCGGGTTTCCCGATGAATCCTTAAGCAGCCAATCGGGACGAGCGCGGAGCGCCTGTCCCAGATGCCCCGGTGAATCCAGCGAAGGGATAATGTCGATATGATACCGCCGGGCGGCATGGATAATCGCCTTCATCTCCTGCTTGGTTAAAGCCTGCTCCGACACCACCTCAGGATGGCTCTCACTCATCAGCCGGAAGCCCTCGTTCTCGGAAAAATGCAGCTGTAACGTATTCAGCCTGAGCCGGGACATCTCCCTGATCCGCTCCAGCAGCCAGTCCTCGCTGTAAAATTTGCGGCCGATGTCGATATGCAGCGCCCGCTCCGGCATGACAGGGGAATCGGTGATGGTGCCGCAGGGCACGGAACCGTCATCGGCCAGCCGCTGCAGCAATGTCCGCAGACCATATATCACCGCCCGTTCACTTGAGGCGGTGATCTTCGCATAAGTTCCGATGTCAATGACGTAAGCTTCCTGGCTGTCCAGGTCTCCAGTAGCTTCATGATCCGTCAATTCAATAACGATATCGCCCGAAGCAGGTGTCTCACACTCCCCGTAAACGACAGGCAAGAGCTGGTCAGCGGGTGTCAGACTGCCTGCATACTCCGAGAGAACAATGAAGATGGTATCGTTCAGGACCATGTTCCCCTCAGACCTGGGATTGTCCACAATCCGGGCCTTGGACCCGGCAGACAGCCGCCATGGCTCCCCGGATGCCGCCGCAATCTGCTGCTGCACAACAGTGAGCGGGCCATTATTGGAGGCGCGCCGCTCTACTGGTTCATTCATATCCATACTCTTCCCACCTCCTCCTTCTGTTCATGGATCAACGCAGCCGGATGCCTACTGTCTTAATCTCATGTCCGCCAAGCGGAAGCTTAACTGAAGCGGTACCTTCAGTCTGAAGCTCTTCACCTGCTGCCTCCAGTATATTCGAAGTATAGATAGAGGCAAGCGGAAGCTCAGGCTCCAGCTCCAGCTCGCAAGGCTGTTCCGTCAGGTTGAACCAGCGGAGCAGCACATCGCCGCGCTCCTTGTTCAGCTTCATGGAGGAGAAGGCAGCGGTCACGCCGCTCCAGCGGACGGCCGAATACACGGCAGGAATCGTCCCTGTATGAACCTCTGCCTGCGCCGAGGTCCATGGAATCTGGAACTGGTAAGCAGCAGCGGCAGCACCAGAGCTTACGGTGTCCCCGCTGTGCGGCAGCAGCAGCATATCCGCTGTCTGTTCACCCAGACACTGGGCTTCAGGCGTTGGGAACCAGCCCCAGTCGCCCATCTCGCCGACACTGCGGAGCAGCGTAACGGCAATCGTATTGCGGTCATCCCGCAGAATCTCGTATTCGTGTAATCCAAGGTTAGCGACCGTGAGGCCGGCATTCTCCCCGGCAACATCCACGAAGCATTGCTGATGCTGCGCATTGCTCGGGTTCTGCCATTCCGGTGCCGGCTCGTTCGGGCGTTCCGCCAGCTCGAACATCGAATCCACACGGTGCGAGGCTGCAGTCAGATCCGCAGGGAACAGCATCCGCAGACGGTGGTCTTTAGCCGTATTATCGATATAGCTCTTCACTTCCAGCCCTTTGCCGCTGCGCTCCAGTCTTAAAACAGTCCGCAGCTTAAGGGTTACAGTAGCGCTACTACGCTTAGCCTGCCGTTCCGGGTAATAGACCAGCGCCCGCTGCTCTTCTTCCAGCAGGGCATCGGCCGAAGCCGGAATCTCCCAGGCATGGCTGATTTCGATGGCAGCCCGGTATGGCGTATCTTCAATAACGGCGATATCCGCGTTAAGGCCAAGAGTCGTCAGCGGCACTTCACCCGCAGGCGCTCTGTACATATATTCATTCCCGATGTCACCGGTATTCTCGTACACACCAAGGTCACGGTAAATCTTGCCGCTCGGCTTATGCTCCAGCGTGAAGGAGCCGTCAGCCATTACTTCTACCCGCAGCGTATCGTTCTCCAGTACGCGCTCACCTTGAACCAGCGAGGAGGCTTCTTCAACGGCAGCTGCCCCAACAGGACGCACCCAGGCATAGGTGCGCAGCCCAAGCGCCGGAACATCCGCCGCTTCAAAAGTCAGCCGCACTTTGCGGCAGCTATATGGCTGGCGGAACCGGTCATCCGGCAGATCATAACCGAAGGACAGGCCGAGATCCTCCACCGTACAAGGAAGCGGCTGGCCCTGTTCATCGACCAGGACCCGTCCGGCCAGGTTCACGGCCTGCATCAACCGTGCATTCTCTTCAAGAGGCAGCCCGTCGCGCAGATACTGGCGGGCCGCATCCAGTTCTACGGTCACCGTACCGGTGCGGCTCCAGCCGCTGGTATTCGTGACCACGAACGGAACGGCCTCTTCCCCGTAAGCGGCGAAGCCGGAGGTGTCGACCGCTGCGGTGATCGCCTGCATGCTATCGGCTACGATGCCCTCAGCCATGTGATAGCTTTTGTCGAACCGGGTGACCATCTCGCGGTGCACCTCATCCACGCTGCAGCCGCAGATGGAATCATGCGGATGGTTCTGCAGCAGCGTTTTCCACGCATAATCCAGCAGGTGATGCGGATAATCCCCGCCGTGCAGCCCCGCAATAACCGCCAGCGGCTCGGCCACCTTCTCCAGCATGGCCTGGCCCCGCTGGTTGAGCTGCTTCAGGTACACGCGGGCGGACGCGGTATTAACCAGCGTTCCCCAGCCGTCCGTGCGCTGGCTGCGCAGCTCGCCTTTTACCGTGGACAGACTGCGGCCGGCCAGTGAAGCTTCCACTGCCTTGATGTAATCAGGGAAGTTCGAGTGAACGAAGGCGACCTCCGGGTGCAGCTTCTCCGCCGTGCGGATCGCCTCCGGCAGGTCGGTCTGCAGCGGCTGGTGATCGCAGCCGTTCATGAACAGCAGCTGGTCGGTCGCGGCATACTGGCGGGCATCGCCCAGCTTGCGTTCCCAGAAGCGGCGGGCCTCCTCTATCTCAACAGGAACCTCATTCCCGTTAGAATACCAGTTGGCGAACAGGATGCCCAGCACCTGCGAGCCGTCCGGCCCTTCCCAGACCAGCTCCGAGAACGAGGATTCGTACCCGTCATCCGATACCATATTATTGAAGCCCGTCGGCTTCACCCCGCGCCCGAAGAAGGCGTTGGTAATGCCCGCCTGCTGCATAAGCTGCGGAATCTGTCCGGTCAGGCCGAAGGTATCCGGGAAATAGCCGATTTTGGACACTTCCCCATAGACTGCCGCATCCTGATGCCCGAGCTGTAAATTACGCACATTGGCCTCCGGGCTGGTCAGGAACGCATCCTGCAGAATATACCAAGGCCCGATGTAGATCCGTCCCTCCCGGATATGCCGCATGAGCCGCTCCCGGTTCTCCGGACGGACCTGCAGATAATCCTCAATGATAATCGTCTGCCCGTCGAAGAAAAAGCTGCGGAAATCCGGGTTCTGCTCCAGCGTATCCAGCAGCGTGTCCACGAGCTGAATCAGCCGGAGATGATGGCGTTCATAAGGCAGATACCATTCCCGGTCCCAGTGCGTATGCGAGATAATATGTGCCGTCTGTTTTGTGGTCATAGCCGGTTACCCCTCAATCTCCAGCGGATATTCATCCATATAGCTCATCAGCTCATCCACGGTTGTGAAGGCCAGCCCCGTCACCGTATCCGCACAGCCGTAGTAGATGGCAATCCGTCCGGTAGCCGCATCGGTCAGTGCCGCGCAAGGGAACGTCACGTTCGGCACATCGCCGACACATTCATATAACTCCTCCGGGCCGAGGATATAGTTGCGTGAGCGGGCTTTTACCTTCCAAGGCTGATCCAGATCCAGCAGCGCAACACCCATGCGGTAGACGAATCCGTTGCAGGTGTTAATAACGCCGTGATAGATCAGCAGCCAGCCCTTGTCGGTCTCAATCGGAATCGGCCCCGGACCAATCTTCTTGGACTGCCATGCGGAAGCGTCGCCGTTCACCGTGCCCATCACATAGCGGTGTTTGCCCCAGAAGGTCAGGTCAGGACTCTCACTGTAGAAAATATCGCCAAACGGCGTATGCCCGGTATCGCTCGGACGGCTGAGCATCGCATAATTATCGCCAATTTTACGCGGGAGCAGCACCCCGTTCCGGTTATAAGGCAGGAAGGCATTCTCCAGCTGGTGGAAGGTTTTGAAATCGAATGTATAAGCAAGACCAATCGTAGGCCCGTGGTACCCGTTGCACCAGGACACATAATAACGGTCATCAATCTTGCAGACACGCGGATCATAGCGGTACTCGCGCTTGGTGATCTCTTCATCGCCCTCGAAGACGATTGGCTCATGGTTGATCTTCCAGTTCACACCGTCTTCACTGAAGCCCGCAAAAATATCCATGCTGACCGACCGCGAATCACAGCGGAACACGCCTGCGAAGCCGCCTTCAAACGGAATGACCGCCGAGTTGAACACACTGTTCGAGTTCGGAATGGCGTTGCGCGGGATGATCGGGTTGGCGGAATATCTCCATACTGGGGAGTTGCTGCCTTCAGGCTTTTCCTGCCAAGGGATGTTCGGTAATGCTTCTCCAATAATTGTACTCATGCTCAGGTCTCCTTTATCTGTGAAAAAGTATATTTGTCTTAGAGAATGCCTTCCTTCAGCGCCCGCAAAATCAGCTGCGAGAACAAGCTGTTCGACCAGGCGAACCACTTGCGGGTGAACACGGACGGATCGTCAGCGTGGAAGCCTTCATGCATATAGCCGGTATCGGCGTCGGTCGCTTCCAGCATGGCGATGACCGCCAGCCGCTCTTCCTTGCTGTCTGCCGTAATGCCTTGCATCGACAGCGCCATATGCCAGATATAGCCCGGAGGGGTATGCGGACTGCCGATTCCTTTGGCGGCCTTACCCTCGAAGTAGAACGGGTTCTCCTTGCTCAGCGCGAAGCGTCTCGTATTCTGGTAGACCGGATCGTCATTGTTCAGATAGCCCAGATACGGAATGGATATCAGGCCCGGCGTTCCGGCGTCATCCATCAGGCTGTAATTGCCGTAGCCGTCTGTTTCGTAGGCATAGATCGGGCCAAATTCAGGGTGGCGGTAGATGCCGTACAGCTTGATGCCGTGATCGACCTCCTGCTCCAGCTCCTTCAGCTCAGCCAGGAAATCCAGGTCCCGGAAGACCCACTCGGCAAAATCCTGCATCTGCCGCAGCGCCACCACCGCGAACATGTTGCCCGGGATGTTGTAATGGAAGTCGCAGGCATCGTCACTGGAGCGGAAGCCGGACCAGATCATGCCGGTGTAATTCACAGGCATCCCCAAGCCGCCGTTACGGATGGAATCCTCGATAATCCCGTTGTTCCGGGTGAAGCGGTACGGGGACTGCTCGGCATGATGCTGCTCGCGTTTGAACAGGTCGGTGATGACGCGGAGCATTTTTTTGAAATCGGCGGTGAAGAAATCGGTCTGCTTCGTCTCTTCCCAGTAGGCATGGGCCAGCCGGATTACGAAGCACAGCGAGTCGATCTCGAATTTGCGCTCCCACACCCAGGGCGACATCTCGGTCACATCGGCGGCATTCCAGTGCCAGTCATTGGCCGATTCATTGAACGCGTTGGCGTAAGGATCGATCAGCACATACTCCGTATGGCGCTTGATCAGCCCGCCGATAATCCGCTGCAGATCAGCATCCTCCGCGGCAAAAGGCACATAATGTATAACCTGCTCCACCGAATCGCGCAGCCAGCAGGCCGGGATGTCGCCTGTAATGACAAAGGTGGTTCCGTCATCAAGCAGCTTGGTGGTCGTCTCCAGTGTATTCGGGAAGCAGTTGCGGAACAGCCGCTGCAGCTTGGGCCGGTGGGCCAGCTTCGCTTCGGCGTCGGCCAGCACGGCCTGAATGGATGACGGCAGCGCAAGCTCCGGCATCTCGATGCGGGGAAGTCTGAATTGTTCCAAGGTAGTAGTCTCCTTCTGCTTAATCTATAGTAGGATGAATAATCTTAATCGTCTTGATCTCGAACGGATGGAAGTCTAGCGTCAGCACGCCGTCTTCATCCGGCAGCAGTTCAGTCTCTTCCTCCAGCGCATTGGACAGGTAGATAGCCGAATGCGGCAGCGGCCAGCTGATCCGCACGGTCTCGCGTCCACCGGCTGATTCATACAGCCGCAGGATGCTGCCGCGTCCGTCTTCCGCCAGCTTGACGGTATCGAGCACCACCTGCTTCCCTTCGTAGGGAAGGAGGGAACCGGCGGACGGATGCTGCCCTGCACTTGCCGCGCAGGCTACCGCATAAGAGGCGTGATTCAGCTCGGCAGCCTTACGCTGGGTGTGCGCTGCGCGCCAGTCTTCACTATGCGGATAGAGGGAATACGTGAATTCATGCTCTCCCTGATCCGCTGAATGGTCCGGCCAGCGCGGTGCTCGCAGCAGTGACAGACGGATGGTGCTGCCCTGCGTGTCATAGCCGTATTTGCAGTCGTTCAGCAGGCTGACGCCGTAATCATGCTCCGACACATCGGCATACCGGTGTCCGCAGACCTCGTACTGCGCCTGCTCCCAGCTGGTGTTGCGGTGCGTGGTCCGCTCCAGTGCGCCGAAGGGAATCTCATACGTGGCCTTGCTGGTCACTACATCAATCGGGAAGCCAACCTTCAGCAGCTTGTGGGCTTCGTGCCACTGCACCTTCGTCTTGAAGTCGATCCGCTTGTCGGCGTGGTACAGGATCAGCTCCTGCTGGATTTCCGATTCTCCGAGGCTCCAGCGGAAGAACAATACATCGCAGACCGGACCTGCGGACAGCAGCCGCTTCTCCAGCAGCACCGCCGCTCCGGCAGGTTGTTCTTCATAACGGCTGTCGATATCCCAGGCATCCCATAGAATCGGACGGTCGTGGAAGAAATGCAGCCGGTTCAGCGCTTCCCCGGACTTCACAATCTCACGCCCGGCTTCCTTGTCATACAGGCTGATGATCTCGCCCAGCTCGTTGAACTGGAGCCGGTAATAGCCGGTCTCCCAGCTGTCATCGAACGCAGCGGAGTCCGCCGCAGGGATGGAGTTGTTGCCTGCATCCGATGCATCCGCACCCTGCGCGTCTTCCCGCAGCCATACGGTTGCATAACCGAACGCCGGAACCTCCGGCACCCTTACACGCAGCACTGCCTGCTCTCCTGCTGTAGCCAGCTCTGCCGGAAGCCGTGTTCCGTTCCCGTCATAGACGGCGGCAGTGGCAGGCTCCACATCAGAGGCCACCGCAAGCTCGGCTACCATATCCCGGGTCCAGCCCAGACCGTTCAGGATCACATAAGGCTGTCCTTCTCTGCGGGTATCAATATCCGCTACAGCAGCCTCCATCACAGACTTCAGGCTGCTCTCCCCAAGGACGAAAATATTCTTATATTCCTTCTCTGAGGTCTCATAGACCTCGGGAATCGACGAGCCGGGAATAATATCATGGAACTGGTTCAGCAGAATCAGCTTCCAGCCTTCATGCAGAGCCTGCCCTACCTCTTCACGCCGCTGCGGCGTCAGCCGGTGTCCGGCCAGGGTCTGCCATAGCTCCGCTTCCCGGTAGAGGATCTCCGCCTTGCGGTTATTGCGCTTGTTGCGCGCATGGGTTGTATAGGTTCCCCGGTGCAGCTCCAGATAGAGATCGCCCTGCCAGACCGGCAGCTCCGGCGCTGCCTGCTCGATGCCGGCGAAGAAATCCGCCGCCGTGCTGTAGCCGGAGGCCGGCTGGCCTACCATCAGCTCCGAGCGCGACAGGTATTCCAGCATCTCCCGGGTCACGCCGCCGCCACCGTCTCCGTGTCCGTAGAGCAGCATTTGCTCGCTGTGAACGGCTTTTTGGCGGTAGGACTGCCAGTGCTCGTGGACATCCTTCGGCAGCGTATTCTCATTCACGCCATGGTTCATATAAGATAACAGTGCTGTCCCGTCGATGCCGACCCAGTGGAACAGATCATACGGGAACACGTTCGTATCATTCCAGCCAAGCTTCGTAGTCATGAAGTAACGGACATTACCGTGCTTCAGAATCTGCGGCAGGGAGGCGCAATAGCCGAAGGTGTCCGGCAGCCATTCAATTTCGGACTGCTGGCCGAATTCCTCCTGATAGAAGCGCTGCCCGTACAGCATCTGCCGCATCAGGGACTCTCCGCTTGGAATATTCAGATCCGGCTCCACCCACATGCCGCCGACCAGCTCCCAGCGGCCTTCCTGAATCCGTGCCTTCACCTTCGCATACAGCTCAGGATCGTTATCCTTCAGATACGCGAACAGCTGCGGCTGGCTCTGGGCATAACGGTATTCCGGGTACTCCTCCATCAGGGCATGTACCGTCGAGAAGGTCCGGCTGGTCTTCCGCACCGTCTCCCGGGTCGGCCATAACCAGGCGATGTCGATATGCGACTGCCCGATCATATGAATGAAGCCTTCGCTGTTGCCGCCGATGGCCCGCACCTTCGCGGCCAGCTCCTGTTCAATTGCTTGTATCTCCTTACCAGCCTGCGAAACATCGGACCCCAGATTCACATAAGCATCCATCGCCTGATGCAGCGCCTCCAGCATGCGGACACGCCGGAAGTCCTGCTCCGGCAACAGCAGCGCCGAATCGCGGATTACGGTCAATGTATACATCAACGACTGCACCGGCCGGTTCACCCGGACGAGTGCAGCGGTGATGGAGCGTACCGGCGGCTGAATCACCGCCTGCTTATTGAGCGGATCATCCGGCTCAGGAATCGGATCATACAGCTCAATCTCAATCTCCGGGCGTCTTCCCTCCGTCTCCGGGATCAGGGAAGCATAGGTATGATTGCGGTCGAGCCCCTGCCGCGAGGCTCCGTTCACCCGCAGCAGCCCTTCGCCGCCGGAGTGGAAGATCAGCCCGGTGTCCGCGTCGGTCCAGTCCGCCGGGATATCCAGGGTGATACGGAAGTAATACGTTGTCCCTTGCACACTCGGAAACAGTCCGAACGATTCGCTGCCCGGATACGGCTGCGGTTCGTCATAATGTCCCGGCTGCCGGTAGACGGTGGAGAAGACCTTCCAGTCCTCAAGCACCCGGTATTCCAGCCATTGCTGCTGCGAGCATTCGCGGATGAACCGGTTAATCCGTTCGATGTTTATCTGCTCCATCCTTTAATCCTCCATGACAACAAGATCTGTGTTCAGCGTATCGTTCACATTCCGGCCGACCCCGATGCGGAAGCTTCCCGGCTCGACCACCGGCTTGTACTCTGCTCCGATATAGCTCAGATGCTCTGCACTCACCTCAAAAGTCACCTTCCGCTTCTCTCCCGGCTCCAGCACGATCTTGCGGAATCCCTTAAGCTCCTTAGCCGGTCTCGTCACCTTGCTGACCAGATCAGAAATATATAATTGCACGACCTCCGCACCGCTGCGGGAGCCCGTATTCTCTACTTCCACGGTAACCTCTGCTGTTCCGCCCGCCCGGATCACCGCAGGCTCGACCTGGAGTCCGCTATAGCTGAATTCGGTGTAGCTGAGCCCGAAGCCAAACGGATAACGCGGCTGCGAAGTTCCTTCCAGATAGCGTGCACCCCGGGAGCGTTTGCCTAAGTAGTATACCGGCAATTGTCCAACATCCTCCGGGAGGGACAGCGTCAGTCTACCGGACGGATTGACATCGCCGAACAGGATATCCGCAATGGCATGTCCGCCCTCCTGCCCCGGATACCAGGCTTCCAGAATGGCATCCGCCTGTTCATCGATCCAAGACTCGGCGATAGGGCGTCCGTTGATGTACACAACAACTACCGGCTTACCGAGCGCCTTCAGCTCCTTGAACAGCTCCAGCTGAACGCCGGACAGGTGCAGCGACATGCGGTCGATGCCCTCGCCGCAGTCCATATCGCTTAGCGCATTCTCCGTTACCTTGGAGGCTCCGGTCCGCAGATCGATGCTGCCCTCACCGAAGTCCCGGGCGCTCGACCCGCCAAGCGCGAGCACAATGACATCTGCTTCGGCGGCCACCTTGCGCGCCAGCCCGAAGCCCTCGGTGGAGTGGTCCTTGATCCGGCAGCCCGGGGCGTAACTTACCCGCTCCGGCTCGGCGGCCAGCTTGGCCCGGATACCGGCCAGCACTGTTGTTACCCGGTCACGCGGCTGCGGCGAGGTATAATCGCCGAGCTGATTGTAGCCGATATCGGCGTTTGGCCCGATGACGGCAACCTTTCCTTGACCCGCAGATAAGGGAAGTACTCCGTTATTCTTCAGCAGCACAATCCCTTCTGCCGCCACGCTGCGCGCCAGCTCCGCATGCTCCGCGCTGCCGATCACCTGCTCAGCCTGATCAGGATCAGCATACGGCTGCTCGAACAGGCCCAGCCGGAACTTCAGCTCCAGCACACGCGCCGCCGCCTGGTCCACCAGCTTCTCCTCCAGCCGCCCGGAGCGCAGCGCCGTAAGCAGATATCCGCCGAACATGACGCCGGACATCTCCATATCAATCCCGGCCGAGAGCGCCTGCACCGCTGCATCCTCGCCGCCGTCCGCTGTATCATGGCCGGAGGCCAGCATATCGATCGCGCCGCAGTCGGTAATGACCATGCCCTCAAAGCCCCATTCGCCGCGCAGGATATCCTCCAGCAGCTCCTCATTGGTGGTGCATGGCACACCGTCAATCTCGTTATAGGCGGGCATGATGGAGACCGCACCGGCTTCCACCGCTTTGCGGAACGGGTACATATCAACCTCAAGCAGCTCCCGCTTACCGATATGCGCCGGCCCGGCATTCCTGCCGCCCTCCGAGCTGCCATAGGCTACGAAGTGCTTGAGCGTCGCCCCTACACTGGAGCTGCTGTCAAGCCGTTCGCCCTGCAGTCCTTCCACAGAGGCTGCGGCATATTCGCCGATTAAGTACGGGTCTTCCCCGAAGCATTCCTCGGTCCGGCCCCAGCGCGGATCACGTACCACATCCAGCACAGGGGAATAGGTTACGGCTCCGCCCTGCGCCCGGGTCTCCCGCGCGACCGCCCGGGACATCTCCCGGTAGAGGTCGACATTCCAGGTGCTGCCGATCAGCAGCGGAACCGGGAATACCGTGGCCCCGATCGCCATATGCCCATGCGAGCATTCCTCGCCGATCAGGAGCGGAATGCCCAGTCTGGAATGCTCCAGCGCATAACGCTGGATCGCATTAACAGCCTCCGCTCCGGCCCGCGCATCCAGCCCGCTTTCCAGCGTAACTCCTGTCCAGGGATCGGCCCGCAGGGTTCCGTATAATGCGCCGACGCCGCCTTCACGGATCTGGCGCTTGAAATCTTCCGTTAATTCAATGGTTCCATCTGTATGATTATAGGTCTGCCATCCGAACAGCTGCACCAGCTGGCCGACCTTCTCTTCCGGCGTCATCAGCCCGAGCAGATGCTTCGTCCGCTCCTTGACGGGCTGTGTACGGTCTCTATATAACATCCTGGCTCCACTCCCTCTCTCCTGCTGGTTCCCAGCTATCCTTCTGTATCCTTCAGAATCTGTCTCTATGAACTCTTATTCCTTAACCGCCCCGACGGTAAGACCCTGGATGAAATAACGCTGGAAGAACGGATAGGCGAAAATAATCGGTCCGGTCGCCAGCACCACCATCGCCATACGCGAGGTATCCTGCGGCATGGAGCGGAGCGCTTCCAGGCTCAGGGAGCTGTTCTGGGAATTCTGCAGAATGAATTGCATACTGGTCTCAATCCGCATCAGCATCGACTGCAGCGGCACCAGATTCGGGTTATCAATATAGAGCAGGGCATTGAACCAGTCATTCCAGTACCCCAGGGTGCTGAACAATCCAATCGTAGCGAGACCCGGCAGGGACAGCGGCAGCACAATTTTCAGGAAGGTGCGGAACTCGCCCGCGCCGTCGATTTTGGCCGACTCAATCAGCGCATCCGGTACACTGGTAATATAGAAGGTCCGCAGAATCATAATGTAAAAAGCATTCACCGCCAGCGGCAGCACCAGCGCCCAAATGCTGTCCTTCAGGCCCAGCATCTGAGTAACCACAATATAGGTCGGAACCAGACCGCCGTTAAACAGCATGGTGAAGAAGGCAAAGAACGAGAAGAAACTGCGGTATTTGAAGCTTTTACGTGAAATGGCATAGGCATAGAGGGAAATAATCATCAGGCTGACAATTGTACCTATGACCGTTACAGCAATCGTCACCCCATACGAGCGGAGCAGCGTATCCCCCGAGCTAAATACATATTTATAAGCTTCCAGACTCCATTTGGCCGGAATTAATTGATAGCCGTCCCGCGCCAGCGCCCCTTCGTCCGTGAAGGAGATCAGTACGACGAACAGGAACGGGAAGATACACAGGATGGCAAAGCCCCCGGCGATAATATTGAAGATGATATTCCATACTGGCGACAGCCGGTGAAAATCGCGCGATCTCACAGAGTTAGCAGACATTGGATGACCTCACTTTCCTTCTTTTCTCCCTAGAATAATGCACTGTCCTTATCAAATTTGCGCACGATGTAATTCGAGGTCAGCACCAGCACGAATCCGACTACGGATTGATACAAGCCCGCTGCCGTACTCATTCCGATCTCACCGGTTGTCTTAAGACCGCGGTACACATACGTATCGATAACGTTGGTCACGCTGTAGAGTGTTCCCGAGTCTCGCGGCACCTGATAGAACAGCCCGAAGTCCGCATAGAAAATCTTCCCGATCGCAAGCAGGGTCATAATCGTAATGATCGGCTTCAGCATCGGCAGCGTAATGCTGCGGATCTGCTGGAGCTTGCTGGCCCCGTCGATCATCGCCGCTTCGTAGAGCGACTTGTCAATCCCCATAATTGCGGCCAGATAGACCACGCTGTTATAACCGACCGCCTTCCACAGATAGACGAAGATCAGAATGAACGGCCAGTATTTTGATTCCGAATACCAGGAGATATTGCTGCCGAACAAGGAATTGAGCAGGCCGCGCTCCGAGCTGAGGAAGCTGAAGGCGAAGTAGCCGACTACGACCCAGGACAGAAAGTACGGCAGGAACATGCCGGTCTGATAGAACTTGGCCAGCTTCTTATTGGCAATCTCGGACAGCACTACGGCCAGCAGCACCGACAGAATCAGGCCCAAGACAATGAAGGCTACATTATATAGAATCGTATTGCGTGTAATCAGAAAAGCATCATTCGTGCTGAACAGAAACTTGAAGTTATCCCACCCGACCCACTTGCTGTTCACAATGCTGGCCCAGAAGCCGTCCCGGCTGAAGCGGTACTCCTTGAAGGCAATAACCGTACCCGCCATCGGCAGGTAGGAGAAGAATAAAAACCACAGTGTGCCCGGGAGAACCATCAGCAGCAGCACTTTATTTCTTAATATGTCCTTGGCGGACTTTCCTAATTTCCCCATGCTTCCAGTTCCTCCTATGCCGGAAAATTGTTCCATTGAATGAAAAAGACCGGGCCAAGTCTAATCACCCGCCCGGTCTTGTCAAAGAAAACTACTTATTGTTCGCTGCTTTCCAGGCGTCAATCTGTGCTTGTGCTTCTGCGATGATTTTATCCAGACCGGCAGTCTTCAGCTTCTCATTAGCCTTGGTCAGATACTCATCCGGGTCTACAGAGCCGGTCATCAGCGGGGACCAGAATTCTTCCTTCACGTTCTGTACCGCAGCAATCTCATTGGTGATCTTGGAGGTATCGAAGTTGAAGCCGAGCAGCGGTGCATTGATACCGGCATCATTGAACTTCTTGAATTCTTCCCATTTGTTCTCAGGGTCGCCTTCATTCAGGTAGTTGATCATGATGTTCCCCAGGGAGAATGTCGGCATATCGTAGTTCTTCGCTTCCGGGAGATTCTTGATCATGTTGTCGCTGATCTTCTCGTAGTGCACGCCTTCAATCCCGGAGTCAATCATGTTGCGCAGCACGGGGTCAGTGTTGAGCAGGTTCAGGAATTCCATCGCCTTCTCAGGATACTCGGAGTTGGCGGAGATGGCCTGCATCGAACCCATAACGGACCAGTTGTAAATGTAAGGCTCGCTCGCTGGTGTCGATACTACAGGGTAGCCATAGCTGGCACTCCAGAGATTATCGGCCATCGGCTGCGTAGCCGCGCGGTCTGTGAACCATTTGCCGGATTTGTACAGGTCATCCACGGAGCTTGTAGTTGCGACCTCAGGCGAGATGTAGCCGGCCTGGTAGAATTCGCGGACCGTCTTCAGCGCTTCCTTGATTTCAGGCGTATCCAGAATGTTCACCACTTTGTAATCCTTGGTGTCCATATATACAGCCATCGGCATCTTCTCAATCACATAGTCGAACGGCATGATCGGCATGAAATCCTTCACCATTGCGTATGGAGTGATTCCTGGCTCGTTGTCCTTGATCGTCTGGAGCATCGGCTTCAGATCAGCCATCGTTTTGACCGTGGTCATATCCAGATTGTATTTGTCCAGCAGCTCTTTGTTGAAGCGGAAGACCTCTTGCGCCGGCAGCTCTTTGTTCGCCGGAATCGCGAAGTTGTGGCCATCCACCTTGGAGCCTTCCAGGAACGCCGGGTCAATCGTATCTACAATGCCCTTGCCCTGGTTCTTCAGCAGATCGTCGAGCTGCAGGAACGCGCCCTTACGTGCATTCTGCACGTAATCGAAAGCCCAGGAGGAGGTGAAGAGGATATCCATTGGCTCACCGGAAGCCACCATAACCTGCATCTTCTGTGTGTAGTCCCCGAAGTCGATCATTTTGATATCAAGTGTTGCATTGATTTTGTCCAGGGTGTATTTGTTTACCTCGGCAAGTACCTTATCCATATCCTTCTGCGGCGCCCCGATGGTGTACCAGATCAGCTCCACCGGCTTCTCCGATGACGTAGCAGGCTTGTTGCTGCCTGAAGCGGCTTCCCCGCCAGTATTAGCCTTGTTCGTGTTCCCGCCGCAGGCGCTAAGTGCCAGCGAAGCAGTTAAAAGCGTTGTCATCATCAAGGAGAAGTGTTTCTTTTTCTTACTCATTTACTGTACCCCCTTTAAATTAGCTGTCCGGGAATCCTGGTCTGCCGGGTGCTCCCCGCTGTCGTTCCCGTGAGCTATACCTTAACTTTATAAGATGAAAGCAGTTTCAAATAGAAGAGAAACTATATATATTCAGGTATGAAATAAAGAAAATAAGCTGCCCTGTAAAGGCAGGTTTATCCTTCTTCCGGAATTTCAAACAGGGCTGCCTCACAGCAGCCCCTTGAATTCTGTCGGCGAGATGCCCACATATTTCTTGAATTGTTTGTAAAAGTAGCCCATTTCCCAGTAGCCCACATTCCTCGCAATCTCCTGCACCTTGAGGTTCGTCGTGCGGAGCTGCTCCTTCGCCTTATCAATGCGGTAGCGGTTCATATACTCTGCAAAGGATTCGCCGGTCGTCTTATGGAACAGCTGTCCCAGATATACCGGATGGATGTTGAACATGAAGCCCAGCTTCTTCAGCGACAGGTCCTCATTGTACGATTTCTCAATATAATTCAGCACCTGGTTCACCACCGGGCTCTTCAGCTCCCGGTCCAGCAGCTCAATGATGCTGGCCGCGGTCTGCCGGAGCGCAGCGGATAATCCGGGCAGCGAATTCGCCCTGCGGACCGCCGTCAGGCTCTCGGCAATGCATTCACGCTCGGTCTCACTGCGGATATCCTTGATCAGCACACGGAAGAACAGAATCCATTCCAGCGACATTTCTTCCAGCAGCCCGGGCGTTAACCCTTCCATGCCCGGAGACGAGAAATAGAGCTCCAGCCGCTCCGACAGTCCCTCCAGATTCTTGGACATAATAAGCTTCGCATATTCGCTCCAGTCCTCCGGCAGCACCGCCTGCAGATCCTCCTTCCGGTCCTTGAGCTGCTCATAATAGATGGTGCTCTGCTCCGGGTGGATCTCCAGGAACTCCTGCGCCTGCTTTGCCTGCTCATAGCTGGACGGTGCAGCGTCCACCCCGTCTACACGCATGCCTATCGCTGCGCGCACCCTCTCCCCGTCCGTGCATAAGCCGGCAATCTCCTGCAGCATGAACGCCATCTCCGCCGCTCCGCCGGAGGCTTCTTCATAGTTATGTATCAGCACCAGATCATTGTCCGAGTCCCAGAACATGAAGAACGAAGCCTCAGCGCCGATCCGGTCAGACACCCTCTTCCTGAAGGCCTCCGTGGCCGGCTCCACCTGCAGCAGGGCCACCTGCACATAACGGCTTGCAAGCGGCAGGCCGACCAGATTGAGCCGCTCGGAGCGCTCCTTGGGATCAATCTGCCCCCGCAGCCAGCGCAGCAGCACATTATCCTTCAGCACGGAATTCGTATATTCCCACCACTCCGCATCCAGCCTGGTGACGTTCAGCTTCTCCACAATTGTCTCCAGCGTCCGCTGGAACTCCTCCAGATTAATCGGCTTCAACAGATAGTTCTCGATTCCGAGCGACAGGCCTTCCTTCACATACATGAATTCATCGAAGCCGCTCAGCACCACTACCTTCATATCCGGGCGGAATTCGCGGACAGCGCGGATCAGCTCAAGGCCGGTCATCACCGGCATGGAGATATCGGTAATCAGAATATCGGCAGGCGTCTCCCGCAGCCGCTCCAGCGCCTCCTGCCCGTTCTCCGCCTGTCCTACAATGGTGAGGCCAAGCTGCTCCCAATCCAATATATCCTGCAGGCCGCTGAGAATGAACGGCTCATCATCGACAATAAATACCTTATACATCTGCATTCTCCTCCTTCAGCGGGTATGGAAAAATAATCGTAACCTCTGTTCCCGCCCCTTCCTCACTGTCCAGCAGTACCCCGTAGGGCTTGCCGTACATCAGCCTCAGCCGCTCATGAATGCTGCGCAGCCCGAAGGACTCAGATCCGGACACTTCGCCGTGATCCTCCAGCGCCTCGCGCAGCCCGGCCAGCCGCTCTTCAGCAATTCCCTTGCCGTTATCTGTTATGACCGCCCGGATATGCTCCGGCTCCGGTGTAATCACAATACGGATCACATTATCCGACTGTCCGGTCCGCATACCATGCAGCACATAGTTCTCGATGACCGGCTGCAGCGACATTTTGAGCACAGGAAGCTCCTCCAGCTCCGGATTGCATTCAATAACATAGGAGAACCTGTCCTTGTACCGGATGCGGAATAATTCCAGGTACAGGCGGCAGGCCTCCAGCTCATCCTTGAACGTATATTTCAGCTTCGGACGGACGTACGACTTGAACAGCATCGACAGGCTGTAGATCATCTCACCCACATCCTTCGCGCCGCTCGATATCGCCCGCATCCGGATAACTTCCAATGTATTATACAGAAAATGCGGATTCACCCTGGCCTCCAGCGTAGCGATCTCCGTATGCTTCTGCTTGATTTCTGCCTTATAGACCTGGTCAATGTACTGGTTCAGTTCATCTAACATACTGTTGAAGCTTTTGGCAATCTGGCCTAATTCATCTTCCTTGCCGTCCACAATCCGGATATTCAGATCTCCGTTCTTGACTTTGCGGGTGAAGCGGATAATGCGGTGGGTCCGTTTGGCAAAATTAGAAATGAACATTGCGGGCAGCAGCACAGCGAACAGAATACAGACGAGGGCGATGGATAGAATGGTGCTCTGTGCACTGCTGTAGGTCTCGGCCAGCTCCTTTTTGGAGATCATACTGACTACCGTATACCCGGCCTGGCTCTGGGTCTGGCTGGTAACCACCATTCCATCCACGGTAACCTCCTCGCCGGCGTTCATTCCTTGCAGCTTCGACAGCTTCCGGCCGTACCCCTTCCCAGAGGAATCGAAGATCACTTCATTCTGGGCCGAGAGCACAAGGATGTCACCTTTGAAATCCTCCTTATAATTATTCATCGCCTGCCAGATCGCATCGGAATCGAAGTAGACCAGCAGCTGGCCGATATTGAGCAGCGAGGACTTGTTGTTGATCGGTATTTTCACAGAGAACATGGGGGCTGCCTGCATGCCGATACTCTTCAGCACCCAGATATTCGGAACCGAGACGACACTCTCTTCCCCCAGCACCATCGAATCGGGAACGAAGGAATGGGCCGCATTGGTGGAGATCCGCTCGAATTGCCTGCGGTTGTCGTAATAATACATCACCTGCTGGTTGGCGCTGTACAGAATCAGGCCGCGGATATCGGGATCATCGTCAATCTTGTTCTGGAAATATTGAATGGCGTTCGAGGTAGACTGTTCTCCCATCAGATAGCGGTCCAGCCGGTGCTCGATATAATCGCTTAAGGGATTCTCCAGCAGAAAGGTCGTATTGCTCGCCAGACTTGCGTCCCTGTAGACATCGCGGAGCATATCCTGGACGGATTGATATTTGCTCTCCACATAATTGCTGATGCTCTCCATACTCTTGCGCTGGATGTCCATCTGGCGCTGCACCGCCGAATCCGAGATCAACAGCAGCACCAGATAAGAGAAGGCAATAATCGTTGCAATGAAGATACAGGACACGATCAGTGTGAAGCGCAGGAATATATTATCCTTAAAATATTTGCGGTACAGCGAAAGGCTTCGCATCATTCACCTCCTTTACACAAGAAGCGCTCCCCCCTGCGAGTGGTGACAGAGGGTGAGCGCTTTGTGTATGTTGTGCAGAATTGGCGGAATCTATTCCCTATTATGCCTTACTGCATGGCTTGGCCTCTAAGGTATACAGGCTGCGACTTGTTGCCGCTGTAATCCTCCATGACCACGGTAACTACTGCTGCGGTAGAATTGAAGCTTAACGCAGCCTTCGTCGTGCGGCCGCGGATGATCATCGGCTTCATGCCCGCAGTGCCGGACAGGTACGTTACCGGGAATGACCGGTTCAGGCCGTCTTCGTTAATGTACATATACCGCCAGTCACGGGTGCTTGGCATCGGCAGATTCAGCGTATTCCCGTTCCAGGACCAGTTCCCGGCATAAGGCTCGGACACCTTGTCGGTGAACGTTCCGTTATAGGTTATTTTATCGGTATTTCCGGCCTGAACGGTTACGGTATACTCATCTCCGTTAACCGGCATATTCTGGAACAGCGCTGAGGTTGCTCCCTGGGGTACGGTCAATTCTCTCGATACCGGCTGCGGTGTGGTAGTCCAGTTGACCGATTTCACCGTAACCTTGATATTACCCTGTGCTGCGGCGGGATTGGTCCACTTCACCAGGAAGTCTCCATTCGCAGCAGACTCGGCAGTAACTTTGGACACCCCAGCATTCAGGTCGAAGGACAGCGTGGCTGGATCGCCCTCCAAGCCGTCTGCGCCTACTGCCGCTACCTTCAGAACGCCGGATTTGGCCGGAAGCTTCTTGATATAGAAGGTCTCATCATACTTCCCGCCCAGGAAGATATCATTCACATAGACATTATATTGCTTCACTTTGCTGTAATCGGGGTCCATGCTCCACTTCACGATCATCTCATCCGTGCCGGACAGTGCCTGTGCAATGGAGAGACCGGCAGGAGCAGATGGCTTGACCGCCGACCCGTCATGAATCCGCAGCTGGCCGATGTTGATCTGGTAATCGGCTGCTGGAGCGGCTCCAGGGGTGAACACCAGGCCGAAGGCCGCGATCTCCCGTCCCGCATACGCGCCAAGATTCAGCTCGGCTGTTGTCCAGCCTGTCGTGTGCTTGCCGCTGTCCGCAACCGGAAGCTTAACCACTTGATTCGGATTATCGCGGAAGATGAGTCCTGCGCTAAGCACAGAGGCATCGTCTGCTGACGGCTTGTTGTAGGTGATGGACAGCTTGGAATCAGCTTTTACAGCAAGATTGCTCTTATAGAGGCGCAGGAAATTCTCGCTGTTCAGATTCCCGCTTACCGCCAGCGAGCTGCCGCCGTTATAGCCGCCAAGTTGCTGGTAATTCACGCGCGAATTGGCCGTCTGGTCATAGTCCGGGCCGTAATCGAAGTCTACGCTCAGGCGGTTGCCTGTAGTATCCTGCCACCACTGCCAGGTGACCGGAACATCCTGCAGGCTCATATTGGACCACTCTTCCCCGCTGGATACGGCCCCGTTCTTGTAATAGGCAAGGCCGTGGCCGGTATTGAAGCTGGTATAGAAGTTGGAATCCTTCACCACCGAGCGCTCGGCAATGACCGAAGCGATCCCCGGCCAGTACCGGTTATCGGCATATACGTCGGATACCGTATTGGACGAGGATACGGCTGTATTCTTCGGATTCACCTGCGGCCCTGACCACCATAGCTGCTCGCGCAGGTTCGTCATCCACTGGTATTTGTTATCCGAACGGTTCGAGACAGGCCAGGATTTGTTCATATCCTCATCCAGGCCTGCATGGACGAAGTCGGCTCCGAGCGTTGCCAGGCTGAGCCGCGGAATACCGCCGGACAGCTTGCTGCTCAGCGCTGTTCCCTGCACGCTTGTGAAGCGGTCGCGCCCGGCTTCAAGTCCGGCAAAGCCGGTCTCAAAGAGATTGTAGTCCGTTCCTTGAGCCGCGTTGAAGGTATTGAGGTAATTCGCAGCTGAAGTGATCTGTGAGCTGCCCATGCCGTAATCGAAGAAATATGAATTCGAGACCTGTTTGTTGTCCTCTTTGTCATAGAGCATGGATATATTGTTATTATTGAAGGTTCTGGCGAAGACATTGGCTCCCGTCGCCGTATTCAGGGAATCATACCACTGCACATACAGCCCGCCCTCCTGCAGCACCTTCAGGAAGTCGATATAGTCGGGAATATCGGCTGTTGCCACATTCGGATTCTGTTCCTCCTGATTGAAGAAATACCCGTCGTAGCCGAAGTATTCGGCCATTTCAATCATTTTCTCGGCCACCGGGAATTTCCCGTTCGCATCCTTCACGATCATCTGCTTATAGGTCTGCTGCCCCCGGTCATTGTTCGAGAAGAACACCCCGGCCAGCGACAATACCCCGTTCTTGTGCGCAGCATCGGTATAGGTCGGATTAGGAATGTTCAGGATGCCGAATTCGAACCATTTCTGCTGCCAGTCGGACTGGGCCAGATCGTCGTAGTATTCGCGCGGCGTGTAGGCTGTAGCGGTGCCGTGCCAGTAAGAGTAATAGTCAATGTACTGCCAGAAGTTGAAGTGATATTGCGCGAACTTGTTGGTGTACGGGGCATTCTCAATAAAAGCATTGCCATAATCGCCCGCCACATTCATCATCTGCACCGCCGGATTCAGTGCCGGATTGGCCTGGGTCGGCTGGAAGGGTGCAATCCGCTGCTGCAGGGGAACCCGGGAGCGCAGCAGCGCCGCATCCTGATCTCTCTCTGGACTCCAGTCTGCAATGTGCTGGCTGGTATAGCCGTGTACACTTGGCTGATTAGCCCCGTGGGCGCTGTCGCCCTTGAACGGCCAGGTGTCTCCGGCCATCGCCGTCTGCGGCAGCAGCGTCACCAGCAGCGCTGCGCCCAATACCGCTGAAGTCAGCTTACGAATTCTGTGTGTCCGGGATGTAGCTACCATGATTCACTCTCCTCATTCTTCAGATTGATGAGAACGCATTCATAACAACTGGATGAATCTTCCTTCTTGGTTGATGGTTATCAACGTTACTATATAGCAGCTCATGAGGGGACTGATAGAAGCGAAATTAAAGATTCGCTGGGCAAATTAAAGAAAAGTGCAGGGTAGGGGGCCGGAATGGCTATCCTACTGTGCTGACTAGTTACTCTATTAACTACCTGCATCTGGCCCAAACGCCTCCACTGCCGCCATTGTGTTCGCTTTTCCGCATACATTTCGCCCAGACGCTTCCGCTGCCGCCATTGTGTTCGCTTTTCCGCATACATTTCGCCCAGACGCCTCCACTGCCGCCATTGTGTTCGCTTTTCCGCATACATTTCGCCCGCGCGCCTCCGCTGCCGCCATTGTGTTCGGTTTTCCGCATACATTTCGCCCACACACTCCGCGCCTGCACATTGTAATCGGTTTTTCGACTACATTCGGCCCACACACTCCGCGCCTGCTCAATGTAATCGGTTTTTCGATTACATTTGGCCCACGAACCCCACGCCAACACAATTTAGTCAGTTTTTCGACTACATTTGGCCCACACACTCCGCGCCTGCACATTGTAATCGGTTTTCCGACTACATTCGGCTCGCACAGCACCACTTGACGCATTGTAATCGGATTTCCGACTACATTCCGTCCACACACCCCACGCCAGCACATTGTAATCGGTTTTCCGACTACATCTGCCCCACGCACACCCTTGCCACGCCAAAAAGCAGCCCCGCAAGGAGCTGCTTCTTATTTGCCTCATATGTTACTTACTTTCATTCCATAAGTCCGCCAACCTACTCCGCATCCGGATAAGGATTGATCTTCTGGATCGTGCCGTCCTCGTTGTATTTCAGCTCGGAGTACTTCACACAACGCTTGTGGTTGACGCCTTCCGACAGGGAACTGTCGTGATAGAACAGATACCATTTGTCTTCAACCTGCACGATCGAGTGATGGGTTGTCCAGCCGATAACCGGGGACAGGATCTCGCCCTTGTACGTGAACGGTCCCATCGGGTTCTTGCCGACCGCATACACAAGCTTATGCGTGGTTCCTGTTGAGTAGGACAGGTAGTAATCACCGTTATATTTATGCATCCATGGGCCTTCAAAATATCTGCGGTCCTCGTCCCCGGCCAGAATCGGGTTACCGTCTTCATCGACAATCGAGATCTCGGCAGGCTTGCCCTGGAAGGACAGCATATCGTCGCTTAGCAGTGCAACCTGCGGTCCAAGTGCAGGCTGGTCGGGAGCCGGTCCTTCCGCATCCGCTACGAAGCTGCCAGTCTGCCATTTCTCCAACTGACCGCCCCAGAGTCCGCCGAAGTAGATATATGCCTGGTTGTCGTCATCCACCAGTACGGCCGGGTCAATACTGAAGCTGCCTTCAATATAATTCGGCTGCGGCGTGAACGGGCCTGCCGGAGACTCCGAGGTGGCCACACCCAGGCGGAAGATGCCGTCATGGTCGCGGGCCGGGAAGAACAGATAATAAGTGTTGTTCTTATAAGCGGCATCCGGTGCCCAGAGCTGCTTGGAGGCCCACGGAATATCTCTCAGATGGAGCGCTTCGCCGTGATCGACCACCGGGGAATCGAAGTTGTCCATCGAGAGGACATGATAGTCTTCCATCTTGTACTGGTCGCCGTTATCATTGCTCGGCTCATCATGATCGAGGTCATGGGAAGGATAAATGTAGATTTTGCCCTCATAGACATGGGCGGACGGGTCCGCAGTGAAGATGTGGGTTACGAGCGGCTGGTGGGGCTTAGGTGGTTGTTGTTGGTTCATAAGGCATCTCCTTTGGTATTGGAATAATAAAATCCTTCATAATAAGCAGGGCTGGCATTCTCTGTACCGTTGCCCGAGGCGTGCAGCCCCAGGCAGACACCGGTGAAGCCGCCGTTGACCTCCGGGGACAGGACGGATACATGAACCGTCTCCGGGACCTCATGCCAGGACACCCCATCTGCCGAGTAGGAGCAGAGGTAATGATGGCCATCGCAGCGGAGACGAAGCTGAACGGGTCCTTGAGCGCTCACCTCATACTGGTGAACCTGCCGGTCTTCCCCGTTCTTGACGGCAAGCTCCATCACCCGGCGGCCGCTGCGCAAGGCCAGTCCCCAGAAGAGATAGCCCCGGTTGTTCAGCCGCGCGGCCAGTCCCGCATACTCGCCTTCGGTCACCTGCGAGAAGTCAAGGCTGACACCCGTCTCCATCCGGTGATGCTGCTGGCGGAGGCACGCGAACACGGCAGGCGCCTCATCGTCCAGCGTGTAGGCATTCCCGCGCACGGTCAGGCTGCCGTCCCGCTCCGTCCAGGAATAGCGCTCCGCCTCATAAGCGCGGAGGAATGCCCACTCCGGCCCGAAGCCGTTCTCTGGCGTAAACCGTACCACCTGGCTGTCCAGGCTGGATTCATCGGCGGCTATAACGGTGCCTTCATTGTTGTCAATCATCGGCCAGCCGTCCTCCGTCCAGGTGACCGGGGCCAGGAAGGTCTCCCGCCCCAGCGGGGAATAACGGCCTTCGACCGGGCGCATGGCCAGGAAGACCGCCCACCACTGCCCGGACGTATCCTCCACCAGATCGGCATGTCCAAGGCATTGAACCGGGTGGTCCTTCAGCCCCCGGTGGGTCAGGATCGGCTCCGGCTTGTCCTCGAACGGGCCGTAAGGGCTGCTGCTGCGGGCAATAATCTCGCGGTGATCACCGGCCGTGCCGCCGGAGGCGGTCATCAGGTAGTAGACGCCCTTGATCTTGTACAGATGCGGGCCTTCGACCCACGGGCCGTCATCCCCGCTCCAGATGTTAACCGGCTCTGACAACACTTCCCCGGACACCGGGTCAATCTCATACTGGATGATATGCGATTCATAGCCTGCCCCGTTCTGCACCGTCACATAGGCGCGCCCGTCATCATCGAAGAACAGGGAAGGGTCAATGCCTCCGTGCGGGAGCAGAATAGGATCAGACCAGGGACCCTCGGGCTTGTCCGCAGTCACATAGAAGTTGCCAATGCCCCTAACATCCGTAGTAATCATGTAGAAGCGCCCGGCATGATAGCGGATCGTCGCCGCGTAGATGCCCGACGAGCTCTTCGTGGTCCGCAGATCCAGCTGGGACGGCCGGTTCAGCACATGCCCGAGCGGAGTCCAATGGATCAGATCCTTACTGTGAAAGATCGGCACACCCGGGAAATATTCAAACGAGCTGTTAATCAGATAATAATCTTCACCGGCACGGACCACGCTGGGGTCAGGATAATATCCGGCGATTATGGGATTACGGTAATTCATGGAATGCATCGTACCCTCCCTCTGAAATCAAAGCAAGCGTTTACAATCTCTATGTTATTGTACAGGCCCCGATGGGTCTTTCCTATGCGCATACTAAAGATCTTCCCCCGAAAAAATGTACAATTCCCGCATACATCCGATTGTACTGGAAATAACCCCCGTTTGCTCGCCATTTTGCTTACCCGGGTGGACATTTTTTGCTGAGTTTTATAACAGGCCGCAAACTTTATAACAGACTTTCTCTACATATTAAAAAGCCGCCCCCCAGCCATGAATCTGGCTTGAGGGACGGCTCTGGTCTTGTAACATACGCTACTTACGTGATGCTTCTGCTTACGGATTAATCAGATTCGATTGAATCAGCAATCTGCGGATCGCCGCCGATGCCTCGGCGCGGGTAATATTCTCGTTCGGTGCGAGACGCTTCTCGTCTCTGCCCTGAATAATGCCAGCGGCCAGATTCTGCTTCACATTAGCAACCGCCCAGCCCGCTACCGATGCGGAATCGGCATAGGACTTCAGCAGCTGCTGAGCCTGTTCTTCGCTGCGCGAAGACTTCAGCGCTGTAATGCTCATCGCTCTGCTGACAATCGCCATCGCTTCCTGTCTGGAGATGTTGTTGCCTGGTCTAAAGGTTCCGTCCGGATATCCGGTGATTAGGCCGTTCTCCACCGCAACCTGAAGCTCCAGCCCGTACCATCCGCCGGCGGAGACATCGCTGAACTTAACCGGCTGTTCCTCATGCGTGACAATACCGAGAGCTCTGGCCAGCATCGCTGTGAATTCTGCCCGTGTGATTGCCCGCTGCGGTTCAAAGACATCTGCCTTCGTGCCGCTGACCACCAGTCTTGAGCCCATGTCATTCACATCCGGCTTGCTCCAGTGCTTCGCCACATCCGCGAATTCGAGCGGATTCCAGATCAGGCCGAAATCACCGTTCTCCAGACTGTTGATCGTCGCATAGTAACGTCCATCCTTCACCGTTACATAGGTTGGCTGATGATAGATTTTACCCTCCCGGTACAGCACGCCAGTCGTAATCTTCATATCTGCTGATACCGGCAGCGTATATTTCACCCAGCCGTGATTGTTTACTGTTACGGTCTGCCCCTGATATTCGGCCTTGATGGAGAAGTTCGCAAGTATGCCGCCAGCCTGGACATTCTGCTTGCCGGCCGCAAGCTTGAAGCCTTCAAGATTGCCTTGAGCGGATGCGGCCAGTTCAGCATAGATAACGATGTCATCCGTATTCACATTCGCGAGTCCGAATTGCTTGCTGATCTCAGCCAGATTGATTCCTGCGGCAGCCAGTCTGGCCGTACCCAGATCGGACTCGACGACGATCTCGCCGCCCTTATTCTGCAGGTCCTTCAGATTGCCGGCAGTAAGCTCTACTCTGCCTGCCGGAACGCCAGCTTGCGGAGCCGGTGTAGCTGCCGGCTTAGGTGTCGTGGCCGGTGCAGGCTCAGGACTCTTGTCTGCTATCCGCACGATCTGGAAGGTGCTGAACTTGTTAATCGGAATCTCCAGCGCTACAGGCTCACCGCTGGAATTATACACAATCGCTGGAGTGTAGACAGCAATCTCACCGTCACTGTGTTCAACGTATACCCGCAAGCTGTCCAGGAAGGCATCACGCGCGCCTGAGCTTTGCAGCGGAATGTCAGCCGCAATCTCAGACAGCGGGAGCAGTACCCTGGTGCTGATCTTGCTGTAGTTCGTCTCAATCTTCCGTGGCGCTCCAAGGGTCTGAAGCGTCTTGTCACTGGTCAGTGATAGCTTGGAGACACCGTTCAGGATCACATTGCTCTGGACATTAAGCTGCTCCAGTGTATTCTTAACCGGTACAATACGGAAGTACAGGTCTGTAGCGGTCGCTTCGAGCTGCCCCAGGCTGGCTGCATCCAGATGGACCGAGCCCAGCGCGGTGATAATATCCAGTGAAGCGTTGCGTCCGGCCAGAACCGAGACTGCGCCGGAAGGAATCTCCACTGCGATCTCATCTGCCTCTGACGCAGCATCGTCCACATGGGTAATGGTAACCTTCCGGTTGGCCGCATCCGGGTCATTCGGATTCATGCCCTCCGCCAGGCTGTATACCTCATTCTCATCCATTACAATCGTGTCAATCTTCGTGCCGTTCGACAGGTTCGTTCTAAGAATCGTTACGCCCTGCTGCAGCGGATTGCCGTCATTCGGCGTAGACAGGCCAGCCTGTCTGGAGGTTGGCTGACGGACAGCGCCGTCCTTAGTCACGCCTTGTGCCTTAACGATCAGCAGATAATTCTTGACGGCACTCTTGCCGCCGCGGGTGAAGGTCGCGGTCAGAATGACATTCGTATCCTTCGCCGGAAGGGTTATATTGCCCTTCGCCTCATCCGCATTCTGCCGGACAGCGATGACCGAAGCTTCACTGGAGGTCCAGGTGATCTTCGTATCGTGTTTGCCGGTCTGCAGCAGCACGAAGGCTTCGGTCACACTCTCCCACGTATCTCCGGGAGCGAAGGTGGCCGCTGTACTGATGCCGGTGCTTCTTGCCGCATCCTCTGCGGCTTCCTGGTCACTAAGCTTTTTGATCACAAGGGTAAAGGTCTTGACCAGCGTCTCACCCGGACGATCCGGGTCAGCCAGCTTCACGGTAAGCTCTACCGTCACATCCTCTTCATCCGGTCCCGGCCGCTTCACGCGTCCTGTATTTGTAAGTACATCCGGATTACTGGAGGTCCAGGTCAGCACAGAGCCAGTCTCACCGGTCTTCGGCAGGAACAGATTCCGGGTCACCGACTCCTCAGAATCGCCTGGAGCATAGGTTACCTGAATATTCAGCTCATCCTGCGGAAGATTGACCGGACTGGTTCCTTTAACGGTAATATAGAACTCCTTCTCCCGGAAAAAGCCTTCCTTCGCCACACGCGCCGTCAGCCGCACCACCGTATCCTTCAGCGGACGCTGCACTTCGCCTGTGCTGCTGACAATATCGCTGCGGTGGCTTGTCCAGACAACATCAGAATCGTAGAAGCCCTTCGAGATCAGCGTGATGGCTTGCGTTACGCTTTTCGCCGAATCCTGTCCCTGATACCCGATCGCCAGAAGCTCGGCAGCTTCATCAAGCTGGGCGTCAAGGCCCTCACGCGTCTCTTTGACGGTTACAGTGAACTCTTTGGTCACGGTGACACTGCCTTTGCTAATAGTTGCGGTAAGAGTCACCTTGCGGTCCCCTGCTCCAGCAACAGGACGGTTCACCATACCGTCTGTTCCCAGTACGGACGGCTCCGTGGAGGTCCAGGTAATTGTACTGTCATAGCGGCCTTGTGTAATCAGATCCAGCTTGGTCTTCACCTGCTCCGGTGTCTCATTGCCTGCCCGGATCATGTCCCAGGTCAGAGCCTCGAGACTCTCCTTCACAGATTCTTCGTCTGTCAGCGGGTGTTTCACTACAGTGACTACGAATTCTTTCGTTTCGGTTACATCCCCCTTGGTAATGACCGCCGTCAAGGTTACGGTGCGGTCTCCATCCAGGTAGGCAGGTGCATGCAGCTTGCCGTCCGGTGTAATGACCCCTTCATCGGACGAGGTCCAGGTAATTGTGCTGCCATTCTCGCCGGTCACCGGCAAGTATACATCTGAAGTCACCGAAGCCTGGTCGATATTCTCCTTGCGGATGGTATTCCAGGTCAGCAGGTAAGTATCTTCGGTTACCGATTGTTTATCGGTGCCGGCTTGTTTTTTGACTACCAATACGAAGTTCTTGGTCTGCTCCAGGTCTCCGTTCTTCAGCACCGCAGTCAGCGTAATCTCCTGATCCCCTTCGGCAAAAACAGGACGGGTTACGGTACCATCCGCCGCAATGACCTCTTCGTTGCTGGAGGTCCAGGTAATCGTGCTGCCGCCCTCTCCTTCCACTGGAAGATGCAGCGCGGACAGAACCGACTCCTGCGTCACATTCTCCTGACGGATCGTATCCCAGGTGATTGCCGCGGCATCGCGGTTCAGCAGGGAGTTCGAGCCGGGAAGCTGGAGGTCAAAGTTATTCGAGGTCACCGGCTTAGTCCCGTCAACGATAACAGACGGATCTACGGTCACCGAAGCGAAGGCTGAAGCCTCAAGCTTGCCGGTGGCTTCTCCGGTAATCTGGATTTCCAGCACAGTGTCGCTGATCCGCACCACCTTGTAGTCCAGGCCTTCCGGCAGATTGTTGACGTTAATACCTCCGGTAACCTCTTCGGTGAATACACCGTTACGCAGGGTAACCGTCAGCTTCTCTGCTGCTGTTCCATCGCCTGCATCGTGAATGACATCAGGTGACACTGTAATCGCTGCCGGAGGGGAGCGGAACAGAATGGCGAAGGTTCCTGACGGAATACCTGCCACCGTAACCTCTGCCCGGTCTACGCTATCAGCGGACTTGTGGCTGGCTGCCCGTCCGGCAATAGCGATTGTTATCTGATTCGGGCTGTCCACCGTAATCTTGCCCGGTGTCAGGCCCGGCGGCCAATGGATGGCTTCGATGGCATCGGTAACGGCTTCATCGAAGGAACCGTTCTTCAGTTCCAGCACAAGAGCTCCCTCAACCGAGCCGTCATTCAGCTCAGACTCATAGAGCAGCGGTGACTTGACCGTCAGATACGGCTCTTTTTCCATGAAGTCGAGTTTGAAGGTATTCGAGCTGAGATCCGCCGGTGCTCCTGTCAGCTTGCCGGAAGCCACCGTTACATAAGCTCCGTAGACATCGCTGGTTACCGTAGCGGCACCGGTGAATGTCAGCTCCAGCTCGGTATCGGAGATTCTGGTCACAGTCGCGCCAAGACCCGCTGGCAGGCCATGCACCTGCACATCGCCCGGATTGATCGGTGCGGCGAATTTGCCGCCTGTAAGCGTTACGCCGAGCGTCTCGGTGATTTCACCAGCGCCGTACACGGCTTCGGATACAATCCCCTTATTCAGGCTGAGCACGGCAGGGTCCCTGAACGTTACGCTGAAGGTCTTAGTTGTCAGACCCGAGGAAGTTCCGATCAGATTCTCCTTATCCACCGTAACAGACAGATTGTTCGTGGTCGCATCCTTGCCATGGTTAACTGCTGCACCTGTCAGTGTGAAGTTAAGCTCCGTATCACTAAGCCGGGTGACATCGAAGTCAAGCCCTGCCGGCAGGTTGTTCACACGGATGTGGCTCGGATCAATGGGATCTGCAAGGGTGGCCCCGACAATTTTGACCTTCTGGTTGCCGGTAACTGTACCGTCGTTAGCCTGGGCTTCCGTCAGCTCGGTGCTGCCGCCTTCATCCAGTTCAATCTCCGAAATGACTTCGCTGAAATCTCTCTCGTCCAGACTCGTGTAATACGTGAAATTCTTGCTCTCCAGCGGAGCCAGCGCACCGGAATCCCAAGTGATGGTGATCCCCGTGTCGTCTATTACTTCGAAGTTCTTGGCAGCCGGAGTATCATAAGCGGCTTTTTCATAAGGGTCTGTATTGGTGAACCCGAAGACAGAAGCCTTCGCCCGCGGATTGCTGGAATAGAAGAAGATCGGTGCTCTTGAATTAAATGCCTTATAGAGCGGATCTTCATCCCCGATCGTATTGGCTCTCACTACGGCTGCACCATCTTCTTCGATGGTGTGTGTCACCATATTAGAGGTTTCAAATTCGCCACCCTGATCGACTGTATTATCCGGGTCCATGGAACGCATATACCGTGCCCCGTCCCAGTTCTTGTCCGTCAGATTGGTGATCGTTACATCATTACGGTAGAATTTCTGGTCTTCCTTGAAGCTGATCACCTGCTTGATCTCCATCGTGTCAGCCCAGGTGGAGGTTACAACAGCACTTAGCAGTCCGTCCCCCGTCCGGGAAGTATTTACTACAGTAGTAGGCATTTCTTTGGAACCTCTCACAGCGGCATTCGTCTTCGCATATGTATTCCCGCCTGACTGATAACCCACGACGAAACGCTCTTCTGGTGACCCCGGCAAATAATAATCGACAGGCAGGTCTTTACCTTGTCCATAACCGTCATGATCTGCACTCATACCCAGACTATTTCTTCTATCCGTTCCACGGAAATTAGCGGGTTTATTCCCTACTGTCCCGAAATCTCCCCAGTTGCTGATTCCCAGCTCTATGTATTTGCCTCCCAGGAAAAGCTCTGTTCCGCCTTCCCCGCCATATGCGGCTCTCGCTCCCCAATCCGCTGTATCTGCATACGCGGAATTAGGAGCTGCAGGGAACATAGACAACAGCATAGTAGGAATGATTAACATCGCCAACAGCTTGTTGCGCTTCATTGTCCACTCTCCATTCTTGTTAATTGAATTGCAGCTTCACCCCCATATAACCAGACCATTCTGACAAAATTCTAACAAATCCTCGAATAATGTCGACCAAAGACGCAAAAATCCAAAAAAAATAGAGCCCACGATCTATTCGTGAAAGCTCTATTCGTCTTCCGGCAGGTGAAATGACATATTTCACTGCCGGGAGTGATCCTCCAGCAGCCGGGTATATAACCGCTGAATACGCTGGCTCTGCTCCTTGGCCGGGAACAAAGCCAGCAGCTGGCGGTAAAGTTCTTCATTCAGCGGATCAGCCAGCAGACAGGCATAGAACCGTTCCTCCGCTGCTTCATAGGCCCCGCTGGACACCGCCCCGCCGATCAGGCGGAGAGTAAGCTTCTCATACACCAGCCGGTAGCTCTCTTCCAGCGAAATTTTCCAGACATAAGACTTGCCATGAAACAGCGGCCCCTTGTAGAGTCCAAACAGCAGGTCAAGCTGCTCCAGCTCCGGGTTCTCTTCCGTCAGAAGCTGTCCGGCGTGCTGGTAATGCAGAATATCATAGACAAAAGCATCTGTATCCAGAGTGTAGCCCTCTGCGGTCTTCATAATTCTCATGGGGAGGCCGGCCGCCTCCATCACCCGCTTCACTCTATAGATGGCCGTATGCAGGCTGCGCAGCGCCCGCTCTCCGTCTATATCCGGCCACAGCAGCTCGGCCAGCTTCCATTTATCTGCTTCGAGGTTGGGATGGCAGAGCAGATATGCAAACAGCTCCTCCGCTTTGCGGGTCGGGAACCTGATCAGCTCCCGGTCAGCACTACGAACCTCCAACCGCCCGAATCCGGTTACGGTTGGGACTCTCGCCGGCGCTGGCAGCTGGGCGGCAGCGGAAGAGAACTGCTCCGGCGCATTCCGGGAGAGCTGCTGCCTGGTGAGCCGGTCATATACCCGGGCGATCGCTTTGGGGGTAACCGGCTTGACAATGTAGTCCAGCGCCTGCACATCGAAGGCTTTTAGAGCATAATGCGTATGACCTGTTGTGAAGACAATATGGGAACGCTCCGACATCTGACGGAATCTCCTGGCGATCTCCAGACCGTTCATCTGCGGCATTTCAACATCCAGAAAGATCACGTCCGGCTGCAGCCCGGGCAATTGCTCCAGCGCCTCCTCCGGATTGGTGAAGGTAGCGGCTACCGTGAAGCTCTCATGACGGTCCACCAGAAGCTCCAGCACTTCCAGGGCAGGAATCTCATCTTCCAATATTACGGCAGTATACACCCAGTCCACTCCTAAGATTAAGTTCTACGATTAACTGGACTGATAATCTATCAGCATGCTTCATAGTATAGCTTATCTGCAGGAGAGACATCTACAATTTAAAGGAATATTTTTCCGGGGACTGTGATCCGGCCCGTTACCTCCGTACCCTTCTGGCGAATTCCGTGAACTGAAATTTGTCCAGCCTGTGCCTGGACTCGGTGTATTGGAACAGTACAGTATTCTCCAAATATACGTAAGTGCGCACCACGACAATATGCGTATCCTGATTCAGGTCGAGCAGACGCTGATCCTCCTCCGTCACGGGCTCCACCGTGATCTGCTTTTTGGCATAGCTGATCTTCAGCCCCAGGTCATGCTCCAGATAGTCGTAGATCGAGCCCCCGGCAATGCTCTTGCTTAAGAAAGGCACAATATCAGCGCGAAAATAATCTTTGTCGAGGATGATCCGTTCCTCTGCAATCTCCCGGGCACGGATCACCTTCCATACCGGCGCATCCTCCGCAAGCTGAAGCTGTATGGCTATATAAGCACCGGCCGGCGCCAGAACGGTCTCATCAACCAGCGTCCGGGCGGGGAGAGCAAGCAGCTCGGACATTTCCCGGAAGGAGATCAGCCCGGTGACCGGGAATTCCATCCGGGCCGTATCGAGCACAAAGGAGCCGCGGCCTTTGATTTTGTTGATATAGCCTTCACGGAACAGGAGATTCAGCGCTTTGCGCACTGTCTCCCGCGAGGTATTGTAAGCCTCTGTCAGCTCACTTTCGGAGGGCAGCTTGCTCCCCGGTGCCAGCTCCCCGGATTGAATCTGCCCGCTGTAGTCCGCATAAATCTGCAGAAATTTATTCTCTCTCATCGTTCATCGCCTTCCTTACAGAAAAGCAGCCCCGCAGGGCTGCCTCCTCTCCTGATCATTGTGGCCGCACGGCACGGATTAGCCCTTGAGATGGACCGTCAGAATACGGGTCTGCTTCGCAGTGGCCGGACCGCTCCGTTCCTCAATCCGCTCCACCATCTCCTGTCCGGCCGGGATAATTACCGGTGTGATCAGCGGGTAACCGGCGGCCCGGATGGCCTCCATGTCGAATTCCAGCAGCAGCTCGCCGGCCCGGACCTGATCGCCGATATTCTTACGGGTGGTGAACCCGCTGCCCTTCAGCGATACGGTATTGATTCCGACATGAATCAGCACCTGCACGCCGCTGGAATGCTCCAGAATCAGCGCGTGCTTGCTCTTGATTACATGGGCTACTGTCGCATCAAAGGGAGCATAAACCTTACCTTCGGCAGGCTCAATGGCAATTCCTTCTCCCATCTGCTTCTCGGCAAAAGCGGGATCAGGCACCTGCTCCAGCGGCACTGCCGTTCCGCTGATAGGCGACGCCAGCTCCAGAATATTTACCGGCTCCTCCGAGCCCTGAACCGCACTGCGGCTGCTCAGCTCCCGGCTGCTGTCCGTAGCATTCGCTGCCGCCATCTGTGTTTCTGTTGCTGCCTGCTTCCCGGCGCGCTCGGCGCGCTGCACGGCGGCGCGGCCATACAGCACCGTGGCTGCAAATGGTACAATCAGAACGATGGCCATTCCGATGAAGAATACGCCCCACTGGTTCGGGAAGATCGACAGGAAGCCGGGAATTCCCCCTACCCCGATGGATGTGGCGCGGACCTGATTAATGGTAAGCAGCATCCCGGCTGCCGCTGAACCGATCATCCCGAATATGAATGGGTACTTATAGCGCACATTCACCCCAAAGATCGCCGGCTCGGTAACTCCGAGGAAGGCTGAGACAGAAGACGTCACGGCCAGCCCCTTGGTCTTCTGCTCTCTGGCCACGAACATCATGGCCAGGGCGGCGGCCCCTTGGGCGATGTTGGAAAGCGCCAGCATCGGCCACAGGAAGGTGCCGCCCTCGCTGCCGATCAGCTGAACGTCAACGGCCAGGAACGTGTGATGCATCCCTGTAATAACAAGCAATGAATAGAAACCGCCATAGATCAGGCCGCCCAGAATGGCGAAGTGATCGAAAATATACACTAAGCCTGAGGTGATGGCATTGGCAATGCCAAAGGTCACAGGTCCGATGATCGTGAAGGCCAGGAAGCCGGTAATCAGCAGCGTCACGGGCGCAACCACCAGCAGCTTGACGGAATCATGGACCCGCTTATCGAGGAACTTCTCGATGCGGGCCAGGAGGTACGCCGACACCAGGACCGGCAGCACCTGCCCCTGATAACCGATTCGCTCCAGCTCCCAGCCGAACAGATTCCAGACTGGAACGGTTCCTTCCGTAGAGGCGCTGGCATAGCTGTAAGCGCTTAACAAATCCGGATGAACCAGAATCAGTCCGAGCACGATCCCGAGCAGCGGGCTGCCGCCGAAGCGGGTCACGGCCGCCCAGCCGATTAGCGCAGGCAGGAAGGTGAAGGCGGTGCTCGCAATGGTGTTGATAATGGCGGCGATGTCCTTCCACTGCGGATAGACATCCACCAGCGAGTCCTTGAAGAATATCCCCGGGCCGGTCAGCAGGTTGTTGATCCCCAGCAGCAGACCTGCCGTAACGATAGCCGGAAGAATGGGGATGAAGATATCGGACAGCGTCTTAATCGCCCGCTGAAGCGGGTTCTGCTTGCGGGCGGCGGCCGATTTCACCTCATCCTTGGAGGAACGGGCGCCGCCCGTAATTTCAATCATTTCATCATATACCTTCTCAACTGTCCCGGGTCCAATCACAATCTGGAACTGTCCCTGGGACGAGAATTGCCCTTTGACGAGGTCATTGCGGTCCAGCGCCGCTGAATCCACCTTGCTCTCGTCATAGAGCGAGAACCTCAGCCGGGTAACACAATGCGTGGCTACCTCAATGTTCTCCTTGCCTCCGACAGCCCGGACAATATCCTCCACCTGCTTGCGGTCTATCGCCATATTCTCACTCCTCTTGTAGTGATGGTTGCCTGCTTCCTGACTAATGCGACTTAAGGGTATCCCTTGGCTACTTGCTGAGCAGCCACAGGTATGATGCATATGGAGTTAGGGATATTTCTTGGGCAAAAGCAGGCTGCTCCCCGGTATTGCCAATCAGGAGCCTGCCCCCGCCTACAGCACTTAGGTCTGTCCAGTGATGATCCGGGAATCGGAATGTGAGTTTCTTCGCGCTAAAGTTCGAGATCACCACCAGCGCCTCACCTCCGGCTGTCCGCGCATATGCGTACACCTCGGGATGTTCTTCGTCGAGCCTGCGGTACAAGCCTTCACTGAAGATGCTGTGGGTCTTGCGCAGTGCAATCAGCTTACGGTAATGATGAAAGATCGAATCCGGCTGCTCCAGTGCCTGCCGCACATTAATCTCAGGGTACCGCTCATCCACCTTGATCCACGGCGTACCGGCAGTAAACCCGGCGTTCGGGCTGTCATCCCACTGCATCGGCGTCCGGGCGTTATCCCGCGAGCGCTCCTGCAGGATCGCCAGCGCCTCTTCGGGACTTGTTCCCTGCTCACAGAGGATACGGTACATATTCAGCGACTCGATATCGCGGAATTCCCCGATGCTGGTCCATTTCGGATTCGGCATCCCGATCTCTTCCCCTTGATAGACATAAGGCGTTCCCTGTAGTCCATGCAGCGTGGTCGCCAGCAGCTTGGCGCTCTCTTCGCGGTAAATACCATCGTCAGTGAATCTGGAGAGCGCGCGCGGCTGGTCATGGTTGTTGAAGAATAGAGCATTCCAGCCCCCGCCCTCTTGCATCCCGGTCTGCCACTCGCTGAACAGCCGCTTCAGCGCCTCGAAATCATAAGGCATCAGCTCCCATTTGCGGCCGCCGGGATAGTCCACCTTCAGATGATGGAAATTGAAGGTCATCGAGAACTCCCGCCGACCGGGATTGGAATAGCGGATGCACTCCTCCAGTGTCGTCGAGGACATCTCGCCGACCGTAACCATCTGATGCGGGCCGAACACCTCGTCATACATCGCCCGGATGTATTCATGAACCCGGGGACCGTCTGTGTAGAATTTCCGCCCGTCTCCCGGCGGCACACTTCCGTTATCGTCCGGGAACCGCTGGTCCTTGGAGATCAGGTTGATGACGTCCATGCGGAAGCCGTCCACACCTTTGCCGACCCAGAACAGCATCATCTCGTTCACCGCACGGCGGACCTGTTCATTCTCCCAGTTCAGATCCGCCTGGGTCTTGTCGAACAGGGTCAGGAAATATTGGCCTGACGCCTCATCCAGCTGCCACGCCGGGCCGCCGAACTTCGACTGCCAGTTGTTCGGAGGCCCTCCGTCCGGGGCCGGGTCCCGCCAGATATAATAATCGCGGTACGGATTCTCTTTACTGGAAATGGCCTGCCTGAACCACTCATGCTCCGTTGAAGTATGATTGACCACGATATCCGTCATCAGCTTCATGCCGCGCCGGTGCAGCTCCTGCACCAGCTCCTCGAAGTCCTCCATTGTGCCGAACTCCGGGTTAATCCGCTCGTAATCGGCCACATCGTAACCGTTATCATGTCCGGGCGAGACATAGACCGGCTGCAGCCAGACAATGTCGATGCCCAGCTCCTGCAAGTAATCCAGCTTCTCCGTCAGCCCTCTGATGTCACCCGTTCCGCTCCCTGTCGTATCCTTGAAGCTCTTGGGGTACACCTGATACACCGTAGACCGGCGCCACCATTCCGCTTGCCGGGACTCGCTCAATCCCCTCACCTCCGCAGTTCTTGTTTTTCGTATGGATAAAAGTTTTGTTGCTGTTCATTAAACCTGTATATACAAGTTCAAACAGGTGGACAGGCGGGGAATTAAAAAGAGGCGGGCGAGCGAGGAAAATCGGACATGAATTGCGGCTGGGATTTCATACGCGAAGCCTCAGACGCCCCCCAATGTAATCGGTTTTTCGCATACATTTAGCCGCACGCCCCCACCACTGCCCAATGTGTTTGGTTTTTCGCATATATTTGGCCGCACACCCTCACCACTGACCAATGTGTTCGGTTTTTCGCATACATTTGCACCGCACGCCCCCACCACTGCCCAATGTGTTCGGTTTTTCGCATACATTCGGCCGCACACCCTCGCCGCTGCGCACTGTGTTCGGTTTTTCGCTCGCACGCTCACACATGAAGTAACTGAAGCAGCATTGTTGCACATCTTGCAGGATTTCTTTATAAATGTTACTGGCTGTGGGTACAATGTTGCATCATTTGCAGAATTTCCGCTGTTTGGAGTACGTTAGCGCTGGCATTGTTGCATTTCGTGCATGACTTCAGGCATAGGCCGCTTCTATTGGGCAGCATTGTTGCAATTTTTGCAGGATTTCTTTATAAATGTTACTGGCTGTGGAGCAGAGTGGGCCATTCCACATTACAGCAGCACCTATTGTGTTCAGTTTTCCGCATATATTGGCGACTTCCCTTCGTGGCAGCACAAACAGCGCCCCATCCCCCGGCAACCGGGGACAGAACGCTGCCCAAATAGTGCTGCTATCTCTTGTCTATTACTCCAAAGTTACTCCAAATATCCCTTAACCAAGCCCAGCGGCAGCAGCTTCGGCTGCTCGCAGGTGGTGGTCAGCTCGGCATAACGCTTGGAGTCAGAGCTGGTGTGGAAGGCGTGCATCATCTCCAGCACATGATTCGCCAGTTCGCCGTTCGCGCGCGGGGTCTCCCCGGTCTCGATGCAGCGGGCCATATCGGCCACGCCGATGCCCCGGCTATTCTCTGAATAACTGTGCACCACCGGAATCTCCTTAAATTCCGCGCTGTGAGCCGGACGGAGCAGGATCGGACCGCCGAAGGTGTTCGGGTCCGGCACGATCAGGGTGCCCAGCGAGCCGTAGATTTCAATCCGCGGCAATGTGCTGTGCCAGACATCGAAGCTGGTAATCATCGTAGCGACCGCGCCGCTGGCGAACTGGATCGTTCCGGCCACATGCGTAGGCACCTCGACCTCCACTACTTTGCCGAACTTCTTCTCGCTCGTAATCGTCCGTGTAGGGAACGAGGTCTTGGTCATGCCGCATACGGTAGTCGCCGGGCCCAGCAAGGATACCAGCGCTGTCAGATAATACGGACCCATGTCGAACATCGGGCCGCCGCCCGCCTGATAATAGAACTCAGGGTCCGGATGCCAGCTCTCATGCCCGTGGCAGAGCATGAATGCTGTTGCCGCCACTGGTTCTCCGATGTAACCGTCCGCAATCAGCTTGGCGCAGGTCTGCAATCCCGCTCCCAGGAAGGTGTCCGGCGCGCAGCCGATGAACAGGCCTTTTTCCTTAGCCAGCTCCACCAGTTCGGTTCCATGCTCAAGCGTCAGCGACAGGGGCTTCTCCACATAGACATGCTTGCCGGCCAGCAGCGCCTGCTTGCACACATCGAAATGGTAATTCGGCGTAGTCAGATTGACTACAATCTCAATCTCATCGGAAGCCAGCAGCTCGGCGGTGGTCCAGACATTCGGCACCCCGTACTGCTCGGCGGCCTGCTGGGCCCGCTCCAGATTAAGGTCGGAACAGGCATAGACCTCCGTATTCACGAACGTTCCGGTCAGATTCTCAAAATATATGCCGCTGATATTCCCGCAGCCGACAATCCCTACTTTTACTTTACGCACGCTGTCTCCCACCTTGTCCCGGTTTGTTTATTTCGCGGCCCACACGAAGCCTCTGCGCATCAGTTCCTTGGCTTCCGGGATATCGAAGATATCCGCATGATGCCCCAGCGAGTTATAGAATACCTTGCCCTGTCCCCATTTCTTCGTATAGACAACAGGCATCGTGATCACACCATTGGCCGAATGCTCGCCTTCGCTCATTACGAACGTCGTGGTCGCCAGCACATCCACAGCCGGGTCCACATGCAGATAATACTGCTCGGACTTCACCTTGAAATCGTGCATCCCTTCGACAATCGGGCTGGAGCCAGATTTCACGATGTTCACCTCGTAATCCACCCCGTCGTTAAACGGATGGGCCACCCACTGCGATCCGGTCAAAAATTGCCATTCTGTATTATTACGGAAGGAATCGCACATGCCGCCGTGGCAGCCGGCAATCCCTACGCCCGATGCGACAGCCGCCAGCACTGCTGACACCTGCTCCCCTTTGATCTCACCCATGGTCCACACCGGCACAATCAGATTCAGCGCCTTCAGCGCCTCCGCATCATTGAAGCTGTCCAGCGTATCGGACACCTCCACCTCGAAGCCTTCCTCCATCAGGACACCGGCAAAAATCGCCGCCACCTCATTCGGCTCATGGCCGTCCCATCCGCCTTTTACAATCAGTGCCTTCTTCGCCATATCACGTTCTCCTTTTTTCTCCTGAAATCTACCTGACAACATTGTAATCGATAGCGGGCAGTCCATCTCGCCATTTTGCTTGTAGGAGTGGTCATTTTTTGCTAAATTTAAGATTGCATTATCCTAATAGCAGGTAATCATTGAAACCGCTTCCTGATTAGTTCAGGGAATGGTGAGAACAGGAGCAGGTATGAGAGCTTTTCATGAAAATAGAACCTACGGGTCAGCGTTCCCCTTCACTGCCTTCGTCAGCCACAATATCGATTTCCTGGCCCACTGGCATAACGATCTGGAGATCGTCTATGTGCTGGAGGGCTCGATCCGCATGGGGATCAATTCGGAGACGAAGGTGCTGAACGCCGGGGACATGGCCGTGTGCAGCAGCGGCGACATCCATTATTATGACAGTAAGAACAGCCAGTCCAAGCTGCTGATGATTATTTTCAACCCTTCGCTGATCGGGTATCCGGCCGGGTGGCCGCTGAATATGCGGCTGGAGTCCCCTTTTCTGGAGAACCGCCCGTCCAGTCCTGAAGAAGAGCTTGTCCTTGTCCGTCTGCATACCATCATGCAGGAACTGTTGAAGGAGCGGACCCGCAAGCTTCCGTATCATGAGCAGTTAATAACCGGGCTGCTGCACGAGCTGTGTGCCCTGATTCTGCGGCATATGCCGCTGGATATCATCGATCCCCACAAGGATAAGCGGCGGATTACGAATATGAAGATCATGCAGGAGGTACTGGAATACCTCGACGTCCATTACATGCAGCCCATCACCCTGGCCGACGCCGCAAGGCACGCTAACATGAGCCTGTTCTATTTCTCCCGCTTCTTCAAAAGCATCTCAGGCATGAGCTTCGTCGCTTACCTGAACAGTATCCGTGTCAATCAGGCGGAACGGCTGCTGCTCGCCACCGACAAAAGCATTCTCGACATTGCTCTGGAATGCGGCTTCACCAACATCCGCACCTTCAACCGTGTATTCAAGCAGGTCAAGCTGCGGACACCGAGTGAGCTGCGTTAGCACACCGCTGCCTCTACTATAGAGGTTGGCCAAATATATAATAAGTACTAGGTTGTCACCGTCTCCGTGGGGAATCTCCAAGAATAGGATGAAAGAACCCTATTTCAAGGAGGGAAATCTATTGTCGAATCCCAATATACCCAATATCAGCCCCACGGTTACGTTAACAAGGGACGATGTCATTAACCTGCTGTTGTCCTCCATTGCCATGGAGGAGCTGGCACTTGCCCATATTATTAATGCTGAGGGTGAGAAAATCCAGTTCGTTTTGGGGACTCTGACTGGAATCAGCGGTCCTTCCGGCCAAGTATGAAGCTGAGTGGCAGGTTCTCAGATTATATAATATGTAATTTTTTACTCTATAATCGTAACCCAAGGAAGCCGACAGCAAGTAGTCAGCTTCCTTATTTATATTACTTTTAATTCACAAGATAGGTTCTTATCTATTTCGTCAACCTTCTTCAAAGAATACGATGGGATAAACTTAAAGAAGGAGGTTATGGTATTGTCCAATCCCAATATCCCCAACATCACCCCTTCCGTTTCGTTATCCAGGGATGATGCGGTCAATTTGCTGTTCTCTTCCATTGCTATGGGAGAGCTTGGGCTAGCCCATATTCTAAATGCTGAAGGAGAGAAAATCCAGTTCGCCTTGGGCACACTCCCAGGACTAACGGGTCCTCCTGCTACAGTAGCCCAGATACTGGATTTGAATAAAAATGTTCAGTCCATGCTGCGTACCACCTTCAAGCAGGATATGGTGCTGGACTCCAGGCTTACTAGCGCCGCCAATCTTCCTGCTGTTGTAACTGGACCTGGCGGTGCTCCAGGACCCCAAGGTCCTCCAGGTGGTGTCTTAAGTGTCAACGGCGAGACCGATGCAGTAGTGCTGGATGCGGAAGATGGCGTTTTCCCCATCTCACTTAACGAATCCCAGAATAGAGAACTGGGCCTGCTTACTGAGCCCGGCGTCTATAGCTCGAATAATCCGGTGGGTCTGGGGCCCCCGGACGGTCCGCCGGCTCCGGGCAACCCTCCTCTGCCACACCCTGCCGTCTGGACCATTTATGTCTCCCGTGTCGGCAACTTTGTGCAACAGCTTTACGTCTCCAATCCTGCCCTCTACTACCGCAGCAGTCAGAATGGCGGTCCCCCTTACACTCCCTGGATTCCCATCGAGGAACAAGGGCCTACGGGGTCTACAGGAGTGGGAGTTACAGGGCCGACTGGGCTGACCGGGATGACCGGGCTGACCGGCGTGACTGGCGTTACAGGACTGACTGGGTTGACCGGAATGACTGGCGTTACAGGACTGACCGGGGTTACCGGGCTGACCGGCCTCACAGGGTTGACCGGAATGACCGGAGTGACGGGGGTTGAGCCTACCGGGGCTACCGGACTTACTGGACTCACGGGGCTGACCGGAATGACCGGGGCTACTGGACTCACAGGGCTGACCGGGATGACCGGCGTTACCGGTGTCGAACCCACCGGGGCTACCGGGATGACTGGACTCACGGGGCTGACCGGAATGACCGGGGCTACTGGACTCACGGGGCTGACCGGGATGACTGGGGTTACCGGTGTCGAACCTACCGGGGCTACCGGCGTCACCGGCCTCACAGGTCTTACCGGAATGACCGGCGTTACAGGCCTCACCGGAATGACCGGACTGACTGGACTGACCGGTGTGGAGCCTACCGGGGCTACCGGGCTGACTGGACTCACGGGGCTGACCGGGATGACTGGGCTGACCGGCGTTACAGGCCAGACAGGGCAAACCGGATTTACCGGTATGACGGGATCTCTCGCTACCGTCCGCCATTCGACTTACGCAAATAATGTAACTCCCGTTACTTTACCTCCCAATCAGCCCGTCCCCCTCACGGTGAATATTGTTGATCATGGCAGTCCGGACATTACGAGGAACGGTTCGACCATAACACTATTGACCGGTACCTATTTAATTACATGGACTATTAGTGGAGGTCCTGTAACAGCCGGAGATGGTATGTTTTTCGAGATGCAACAAAATGGTGTTCCAAATTCAATTATTGGTAGCAGAGTAGCCGATAGTGCTGCTCTAAATACTGAATTAATAACTTTTTCTTGCACCTTCCTTCTAACCGTGGGGCCTACTCCTGTAAATGTCACTTTAGTGAACGTTGGCCCAGGGGATGTCGCCATAAGCTCAGGTGCAGAAAGACGTGGAGCCATGGTAACAGTAGTCAAAGTCTGATTATTCAGGATAAGCACCCTGAGCATAAACGGATATTATAGATGAAAATCATTTAAGGAGGTTACTCTATTGTCTAACCCCAACATTCCCAACATCAGCCCCACGATTACGTTAACAAGGGATGATGCCGTTAACCTGCTGCTCTCCTCGATTGCCATGGAGGAGTTAGGACTTGCCCATGTCATTAATGCGGAAGGCGAGAAAATCCAGTTCGCCCTGGGTACGCTGCCTGGAATCACCGGTACTCCTGCTACACTCGCACAGGTACTGGATGTCAATAACAGCACCCAGGCTATGCTAGATACCATCTTGCGCCAGGAGATGATGCTCGATTTCAAGCTGGATGCAGCGGCCAATGTTCCCACACTGGTCGGGCCTACCGGACCTACCGGTACTACCGGGGCCGCAGGAGCTGTAACTAGCGTCAATGGCCAGACAGGAGATGTGGTCTTGAATGCTGAGCATGGCGTCTTTCCCATCTCCAATGATGAGCCTCAGAATAGATTCCTGGGCACGCTTACTGAACCCGGCGTCTATAGCTCGAATAACCCGGAAGGCGAGGGCCCCCGGACGGTCCGCCAGCTCCAGGCAATCCTCCGCTGCCACACCCTGCCGTCTGGACAATTTATGTCTCCCGTGTGGGCAACTATGTCCAGCAGCTTTATATTTCCAATCCTGCCCTCTTCTACCGCAGCAGCCAGAATGGAGGGCCTCCTTACACCCCCTGGATTCCCATCGGGGCCCAAGGGGTCACGGGACCAACGGGTATGGGAGCTACAGGTCTGACCGGGGCTACAGGATTGACTGGTGTTACTGGCAACACTGGAGCCACTGGCCCTACCGGCCTCACGGGATTGACGGGACTTACCGGGCTGACCGGCCTTACGGGAATGACCGGAGCTACCGGGGTGACTGGCCTCACAGGGCTTACAGGGTCTACCGGGGTTACCGGAATGACTGGGCTGACCGGGGTGACTGGCGTTACCGGAATGACCGGGCTTACAGGAATGACCGGGCTCACCGGGCTCACCGGCGTTACCGGGCTTACTGGCCTCACGGGGCTGACCGGGGTGACCGGCCTCACGGGAATGACTGGGCTTACCGGGGCTACCGGGCTCACGGGTATGACTGGGCTTACCGGGACTACTGGCGTGACCGGAATGACTGGGCTTACGGGTCTTACTGGCCTCACGGGACTTACCGGGCTCACCGGGGTGACTGGCATGACCGGAATGACCGGGCTGACCGGGGTGACTGGTATTACTGGAATGACCGGGCTTACGGGTCTTACCGGCGTTACCGGAATGACCGGACTTACAGGTCTTACCGGCCTTACGGGAATGACCGGCCTTACCGGCGTCACTGGACTAAGTGCTACTGCACGTAACTTAACCGTTGGAAATAATTCTGCCACCGTAACTATAGCGGCAAGTAATGGAGTCGTCCCTCTTAATTATATTGGTCCTGACAATGGCTCCCCTGATATCACTGTAAACGGAAATTCCGTGCAACTATTGACAGGAACGTATTTAGTTACCTGGATGATTAGCGGAACTGTAGGAACACAAGGCCAACCCTTAATTTTTGAACTGCGATTAAATGGTGCTAACAATTCTATTCCGGGCAGCAGAGCTGCCAAAACTTCACCCACTGCTGGTGCAGCCACTGATCTCATGAATACCATCCTCGTTAATATAACTGCAGCCAGTGGACTAATAACACTAGTCAACGATGCTACTAACACTGTAGACTTAACCACAGATGGTGCCCGATTAGGGGCACACGTTACATTTGTCAAGCTCTCTGAATAAAAGCTAATTCCAAAGACAGCTCCACGAGGGTTTCAGCCTGTGGAGCTGTCTCTTTCTGTCTGCCTAGACCTTCTCCCAGCCAATTCTGCCCCCAGGTCGCGCCACAGTGTTGTTGGTACGATTACGGTAGGAAACAGCCAGGACTCCCCTGCAATGAATCTATTCCTCACACTGTTACGAAATTCCGTTCAATCTAACCTTGTCTATGACCCGTGCTCAGGTGATAACTTGAGAGATACGCCTGACCAGCGTACCTCTTTATTTAAAACTGGATAACAGGAGCGACCGGAACAACCATAAAGTATTGCACAAATGGTGCCAGAAGCAGATACTGCCGCATGGGGCCGCGCCTCCTCCCGCACGCTGATACGTAATCCGGCGCTGTGGATGATCTTCATGATCCTCACCTTTGGTGTGGTCTCCGAGCACTCTATAAATAGGCTCCTATATGTTCCCGTAAGAAACGCTGCGAATATAGTATAAGGTGGCCAATTATAAGGAGGTATCTTATGTCCAATCCCAATATCCCCAACATCACCCCTTCCGTTTCGTTATCCAGGGATGATGCGGTCAATTTGCTGTTCTCTTCCATTGCTATGGGAGAGCTTGGACTAGCCCATATTCTAAATGCAGAAGGAGAGAAAATCCAGTTCGCCTTGGGCACACTCCCAGGACTAACGGGTCCTCCTGCTACAGTAGCCCAGATACTGGATTTGAATAAAAATGTTCAGTCCATGCTGCGTACCACCTTCAAGCAGGATATGGTGCTGGACTCCAGGCTTACTAGCGCCGCCAATCTTCCTGCTGTTGTAACTGGACCTGGCGGTGCTCCAGGACCCCAAGGTCCTCCAGGTGGTGTCTTAAGTGTCAACGGCCAGACGGACACAGTAGTGCTGGATGCGGAAGATGGCGTTTTCCCCATCTCACTTAACGAATCCCAGAATAGAGAACTGGGCCTGCTTACTGAGCCCGGCGTCTATAGCTCGAATAATCCGGTGGGTCTGGGGCCCCCGGACGGTCCGCCGGCTCCGGGCAACCCTCCTCTGCCACACCCTGCCGTCTGGACCATTTATGTCTCCCGTGTCGGCAACTTTGTGCAACAGCTTTACGTCTCCAATCCTGCCCTCTACTACCGCAGCAGTCAGAATGGCGGTCCCCCTTACACTCCCTGGATTCCCATCGAGGAACAAGGGCCTACGGGGTCTACAGGAGTGGGAGTTACAGGGCCGACTGGGCTGACCGGGATGACCGGGCTGACCGGCGTGACTGGCGTTACAGGACTGACTGGGTTGACCGGAATGACTGGCGTTACAGGACTGACCGGGGTTACCGGGCTGACCGGCCTCACAGGGTTGACCGGAATGACCGGAGTGACGGGGGTTGAGCCTACCGGGGCTACCGGACTTACTGGACTCACGGGGCTGACCGGAATGACCGGGGCTACTGGACTCACAGGGCTGACCGGGATGACCGGCGTTACCGGTGTCGAACCCACCGGGGCTACCGGGATGACTGGACTCACGGGGCTGACCGGAATGACCGGGGCTACTGGACTCACGGGGCTGACCGGGCTGACCGGGGTTACCGGTGTCGAACCTACCGGGGCTACCGGCGTCACCGGCCTCACAGGTCTTACCGGAATGACCGGCGTTACAGGCCTCACCGGAATGACCGGACTGACTGGACTGACCGGTGTGGAGCCTACCGGGGCTACCGGGCTGACTGGACTCACGGGGCTGACCGGGCTGACTGGGCTGACCGGCGTTACAGGCCAGACAGGGCAAACCGGATTTACCGGTATGACGGGATCTCTCGCTACCGTCCGCCATTCAGCTTACGCAAATAATACGAATACCATTAATATACAACCAGGTCAAGTCTTCCCTCTCACAATAAATATTCTTGATCATGGCAGTCCGGACATTACGAGGACCGGTTCGACCATAACACTATTAACCGGCACCTATTTGATTACTTGGGAAATTAGTGGAGGTCCGGTAACAGCCGGCGATGGTATGTTTCTCGAGATGCAACAAGATGGTATTCTGCATTCAATTATTGGCAGTGGAGCAGCTAATAGTGCCGCAATTAATTCTCCAACCACTGTTGATCTTTCTGCTTCTTTCCTTCTTACCGTAGGACCGACTCCCATAGGTATCACTTTAGTGAACGTTGGCCCAGGAGCTGTCCGCATAAGCTCAGCTTCAGAAAGGGTTGGAGCGATGATAACAGTAGTCAAAGTCTGATTATTAGTATAAACAGCCTCTTCTAATCCTCTTCTAATAAAGTTGGCTAAATATTGATGAGTGTTTACGGATATTGTAATTGAAATTTAATTTTAGGAGGTTACTCTATTGTCTAATCCCAACATTCCCAACATCAGCCCCACGATTACGTTAACAAGGGATGATGCCGTTAACCTGCTGCTCTCCTCGATTGCCATGGAGGAGTTAGGACTTGCCCATGTCATTAATGCGGAAGGCGAGAAAATCCAGTTCGCCCTGGGTACGCTGCCTGGAATCACCGGTACTCCTGCTACACTCGCACAGGTACTGGATGTCAATAACAGCACCCAGGCTATGCTAGATACCATCTTGCGCCAGGAGATGATGCTCGATTTCAAGCTGGATGCAGCGGCCAATGTTCCCACACTGGTCGGGCCTACCGGACCTACCGGTACTACCGGGGCCGCAGGAGCTGTAACTAGCGTCAATGGCCAGACAGGAGATGTGGTCTTGAATGCTGAGCATGGCGTCTTTCCCATCTCCAATGATGAGCCTCAGAATAGATTCCTGGGCACGCTTACTGAACCCGGCGTCTATAGCTCGAATAACCCGGAAGGCGAGGGCCCCCGGACGGTCCGCCAGCTCCAGGCAATCCTCCGCTGCCACACCCTGCCGTCTGGACAATTTATGTCTCCCGTGTGGGCAACTATGTCCAGCAGCTTTATATTTCCAATCCTGCCCTCTTCTACCGCAGCAGCCAGAATGGAGGGCCTCCTTACACCCCCTGGATTCCCATCGGGGCCCAAGGGGTCACGGGACCAACGGGTATGGGAGCTACAGGTCTGACCGGGGCTACAGGATTGACTGGTGTTACTGGCAACACTGGAGCCACTGGCCCTACCGGCCTCACGGGATTGACGGGACTTACCGGGCTGACCGGCCTTACGGGAATGACCGGAGCTACCGGGGTGACTGGCCTCACAGGGCTTACAGGGTCTACCGGGGTTACCGGAATGACTGGGCTGACCGGGGTGACTGGCGTTACCGGAATGACCGGGCTTACAGGAATGACCGGGCTCACCGGGCTCACCGGCGTTACCGGGCTTACTGGCCTCACGGGGCTGACCGGGGTGACCGGCCTCACGGGAATGACTGGGCTTACCGGGGCTACCGGGCTCACGGGTATGACTGGGCTTACCGGGACTACTGGCGTGACCGGAATGACTGGGCTTACGGGTCTTACTGGCCTCACGGGACTTACCGGGCTCACCGGGGTGACTGGCATGACCGGAATGACCGGGCTGACCGGGGTGACTGGTATTACTGGAATGACCGGGCTTACGGGTCTTACCGGCGTTACCGGAATGACCGGACTTACAGGTCTTACCGGCCTTACGGGAATGACCGGCCTTACCGGCGTCACTGGACTAAGTGCTACTGCACGTAACTTAACCGTTGGAAATAATTCTGCCACCGTAACTATAGCGGCAAGTAATGGAGTCGTCCCTCTTAATTATATTGGTCCTGACAATGGCTCCCCTGATATCACTGTAAACGGAAATTCCGTGCAACTATTGACAGGAACGTATTTAGTTACCTGGATGATTAGCGGAACTGTAGGAACACAAGGCCAACCCTTAATTTTTGAACTGCGATTAAATGGTGCTAACAATTCTATTCCGGGCAGCAGAGCTGCCAAAACTTCACCCACTGCTGGTGCAGCCACTGATCTCATGAATACCATCCTCGTTAATATAACTGCAGCCAGTGGACTAATAACACTAGTCAACGATGCTACTAACACTGTAGACTTAACCACAGATGGTGCCCGATTAGGGGCACACGTTACATTTGTCAAGCTCTCTGAATAAAAGCTAATTCCAAAGACAGCTCCACGAGGGTTTCAGCCTGTGGAGCTGTCTCTTTCTGTCTGCCTAGACCTTCTCCCAGCCAATTCTGCCCCCAGGTCGCGCCACAGTGTTGTTGGTACGATTACGGTAGGAAACAGCCAGGACTCCCCTGCAATGAATCTATTCCTCACACTGTTACGAAATTCCGTTCAATCTAACCTTGTCTATGACCCGTGCTCAGGTGATAACTTGAGAGATACGCCTGACCAGCGTACCTCTTTATTTAAAACTGGATAAAGGAGCGACCGGAACAACCATAAAGTATTGCACAAATGGTGCCAGAAGCAGATACTGCCGCATGGGGCCGCGCCTCCTCCCGCACGCTGATACGTAATCCGGCGCTGTGGATGATCTTCATGATCCTCACCTTTGGTGTGGTCTCCGAGCACTCTATAAATAGGCTCCTATATGTTCCCGTAAGAAACGCTGCGAATATAGTATAAGGTGGCCAATTATAAGGAGGTATCTTATGTCCAATCCCAATATCCCCAACATCACCCCTTCCGTTTCGTTATCCAGGGATGATGCGGTCAATTTGCTGTTCTCTTCCATTGCTATGGGAGAGCTTGGACTAGCCCATATTCTAAATGCAGAAGGAGAGAAAATCCAGTTCGCCTTGGGCACACTCCCAGGACTAACGGGTCCTCCTGCTACAGTAGCCCAGATACTGGATTTGAATAAAAATGTTCAGTCCATGCTGCGTACCACCTTCAAGCAGGATATGGTGCTGGACTCCAGGCTTACTAGCGCCGCCAATCTTCCTGCTGTTGTAACTGGACCTGGCGGTGCTCCAGGACCCCAAGGTCCTCCAGGTGGTGTCTTAAGTGTCAACGGCCAGACGGACACAGTAGTGCTGGATGCGGAAGATGGCGTTTTCCCCATCTCACTTAACGAATCCCAGAATAGAGAACTGGGCCTGCTTACTGAGCCCGGCGTCTATAGCTCGAATAATCCGGTGGGTCTGGGGCCCCCGGACGGTCCGCCGGCTCCGGGCAACCCTCCTCTGCCACACCCTGCCGTCTGGACCATTTATGTCTCCCGTGTCGGCAACTTTGTGCAACAGCTTTACGTCTCCAATCCTGCCCTCTACTACCGCAGCAGTCAGAATGGCGGTCCCCCTTACACTCCCTGGATTCCCATCGAGGAACAAGGGCCTACGGGGTCTACAGGAGTGGGAGTTACAGGGCCGACTGGGCTGACCGGGATGACCGGGCTGACCGGCGTGACTGGCGTTACAGGACTGACTGGGTTGACCGGAATGACTGGCGTTACAGGACTGACCGGGGTTACCGGGCTGACCGGCCTCACAGGGTTGACCGGAATGACCGGAGTGACGGGGGTTGAGCCTACCGGGGCTACCGGACTTACTGGACTCACGGGGCTGACCGGAATGACCGGGGCTACTGGACTCACAGGGCTGACCGGGATGACCGGCGTTACCGGTGTCGAACCCACCGGGGCTACCGGGATGACTGGACTCACGGGGCTGACCGGAATGACCGGGGCTACTGGACTCACGGGGCTGACCGGGCTGACCGGGGTTACCGGTGTCGAACCTACCGGGGCTACCGGCGTCACCGGCCTCACAGGTCTTACCGGAATGACCGGCGTTACAGGCCTCACCGGAATGACCGGACTGACTGGACTGACCGGTGTGGAGCCTACCGGGGCTACCGGGCTGACTGGACTCACGGGGCTGACCGGGCTGACTGGGCTGACCGGCGTTACAGGCCAGACAGGGCAAACCGGATTTACCGGTATGACGGGATCTCTCGCTACCGTCCGCCATTCAGCTTACGCAAATAATACGAATACCATTAATATACAACCAGGTCAAGTCTTCCCTCTCACAATAAATATTCTTGATCATGGCAGTCCGGACATTACGAGGACCGGTTCGACCATAACACTATTAACCGGCACCTATTTGATTACTTGGGAAATTAGTGGAGGTCCGGTAACAGCCGGCGATGGTATGTTTCTCGAGATGCAACAAGATGGTATTCTGCATTCAATTATTGGCAGTGGAGCAGCTAATAGTGCCGCAATTAATTCTCCAACCACTGTTGATCTTTCTGCTTCTTTCCTTCTTACCGTAGGACCGACTCCCATAGGTATCACTTTAGTGAACGTTGGCCCAGGAGCTGTCCGCATAAGCTCAGCTTCAGAAAGGGTTGGAGCGATGATAACAGTAGTCAAAGTCTGATTATTAGTATAAACAGCCTCTTCTAATCCTCTTCTAATAAAGTTGGCTAAATATTGATGAGTGTTTACGGATATTGTAATTGAAATTTAATTTTAGGAGGTTACTCTATTGTCTAATCCCAACATTCCCAACATCAGCCCCACGATTACGTTAACAAGGGATGATGCCGTTAACCTGCTGCTCTCCTCGATTGCCATGGAGGAGTTAGGACTTGCCCATGTCATTAATGCGGAAGGCGAGAAAATCCAGTTCGCCCTGGGTACGCTGCCTGGAATCACCGGTACTCCTGCTACACTCGCACAGGTACTGGATGTCAATAACAGCACCCAGGCTATGCTAGATACCATCTTGCGCCAGGAGATGATGCTCGATTTCAAGCTGGATGCAGCGGCCAATGTTCCCACACTGGTCGGGCCTACCGGACCTACCGGTACTACCGGGGCCGCAGGAGCTGTAACTAGCGTCAATGGCCAGACAGGAGATGTGGTCTTGAATGCTGAGCATGGCGTCTTTCCCATCTCCAATGATGAGCCTCAGAATAGATTCCTGGGCACGCTTACTGAACCCGGCGTCTATAGCTCGAATAACCCGGAAGGCGAGGGCCCCCCGGACGGTCCGCCAGCTCCAGGCAATCCTCCGCTGCCACACCCTGCCGTCTGGACAATTTATGTCTCCCGTGTGGGCAACTATGTCCAGCAGCTTTATATTTCCAATCCTGCCCTCTTCTACCGCAGCAGCCAGAATGGAGGGCCTCCTTACACCCCCTGGATTCCCATCGGGGCCCAAGGGGTCACGGGACCAACGGGTATGGGAGCTACAGGTCTGACCGGGGCTACAGGATTGACTGGTGTTACTGGCAACACTGGAGCCACTGGCCCTACCGGCCTCACGGGATTGACGGGACTTACCGGGCTGACCGGCCTTACGGGAATGACCGGAGCTACCGGGGTGACTGGCCTCACAGGGCTTACAGGGTCTACCGGGGTTACCGGAATGACTGGGCTGACCGGGGTGACTGGCGTTACCGGAATGACCGGGCTTACAGGAATGACCGGGCTCACCGGGCTCACCGGCGTTACCGGGCTTACTGGCCTCACGGGGCTGACCGGGGTGACCGGCCTCACGGGAATGACTGGGCTTACCGGGGCTACCGGGCTCACGGGTATGACTGGGCTTACCGGGACTACTGGCGTGACCGGAATGACTGGGCTTACGGGTCTTACTGGCCTCACGGGACTTACCGGGCTCACCGGGGTGACTGGCATGACCGGAATGACCGGGCTGACCGGGGTGACTGGTATTACTGGAATGACCGGGCTTACGGGTCTTACCGGCGTTACCGGAATGACCGGACTTACAGGTCTTACCGGCCTTACGGGAATGACCGGCCTTACCGGCGTCACTGGACTAAGTGCTACTGCACGTAACTTAACCGTCGGGAATAATTCTGCTACTATAACTGTAGCGGCAAGTAATGGAGTCGTCCCTCTTACTTATACCGGTCCTGACAATGGCTCCCCTGATATCACTGTAACTGGTAATAACGTACAATTACTGACGGGATCGTATTTAGTCACCTGGATGATAAGCGGCAATGTGGCAACACAAGGCCAAGCCTTAACTTTTGAACTGCGATTAAATGGTGCAAACAATTCTGTTCCGGGCAGCAGAGCTACGAATACTCAACCTATCGCTGGCGAAACCATTGGTGTCATAAATACCGTCCTCGTTAATATAACTGCAGCCAGTGGACTAATAACGCTGGTGAATGATGCTCCTAACCCTGCCATCTTAACTACAGATAATGCCCGATTAGGGGCCCAGATTACATTTGTCAAGCTCTCTGAATAAAAGCTAATTCCAAAGACAGCTCCACGAGGGTTTCAGCCTCTGGAGCTGTCTCTTTCTGTTATTCATAGACCCGGTCATCGCAAATTCTGCCGCCCGGTCTGCACCAAAGTGCTAAGTCTGAATATTTCTATATTATTCATTAATTATAATGCTGGCTCAACATGTGTACTGATGCGAAATCCGTTTATAACCAAAGGAAGTGATAAAGAAATGGCCTTTTTATCAACAGGACCGATCGAAAATAACCCGGTTAACGGAACGAGGCCCACTCAGCAGGTTACCGTTAGAATCGTTAACCGCAGCGTGGAATCAGCTTCCTCCATATCCATTCAGGGGTACTATTTAAACGGTTTTGAATTTACATTTGTTATACCTGATAATCTCGCTGATCTGAATGATCCTGTTCAAGTTTCAGTGTGGGGCAAGAACAGTAAAGGCCAGTTGGTAACCGCACACTTGGAGAACATAATGACGGCGAGGCAGGACCTACTGGAGCTACAGGAGCAACCGGGCCTGCTGGAGAGCAAGGTGTACCAGGAGAACAAGATCCCCAAGGATCTACAGGACCGACAAGTTCAGGGAAAGGGACTACAGGTCATACCGGACCCACTGGCACTACCAATATCGGCTTCACCGGCTTCACTGGCCTGACGGGCGTTACCGGGGTTACCTGTACCCTTTCAACAGCCTATGCCGTTAGCTTTGCAGATTCTGCAGGTTCCGTTACTCTGCTTGAAATTTTCCCCCCAAACACTAACGACAGAATTGCCATTAGAAATGGCGGTTATCACTCTGTTACCATGCTAACCGGCGAGATCAACAATAGACGTCCAAATATGCAAATATCACTATCGTCAGAATCTCCTAAGCATCCCGTATAAAAAATAAAAGAGACAGTTATAGAAGTAATCAAACTTCTCAAGCTGTCTCTTTTTGTTATTCATAAACCTGGCTACAGCAACTACTGCTCCTAAGTCTGCACCAAATCGTTAAGCCTGAATAGGCTTATAGTAATCATTAATTATCCAGCTGACTCAGCGTGAATCCTGAAACAAAATCCAAATCTACAGACTGGAAGTGATAAAGGAATGGCCATTTTATCAACAGGACCGATCGAAAATAACCCGGTTAAAGGGATGAGACCCACTCAGCAGGTTACTGTTAAAATCGTTAACCACAGCGTTGACCAGGCTTCCTCAATATCCATTCAGGGTTATTATCTAAACGCGGGGACAAGGGTTATGTATGTTAATGAAGTACTCTCTATTGCAGAGAATCAAGTCATTACGAAGGATTATTACGCTGATTTTAATGGTTTTGAATTTATATTTGTTACGCCTGATCATCTTACTGATATGAATGAACCTGTTCAAATATCGGTATGGGGAAAGAGTAGTACAGGTCAACTGGTAACCGCACACCGCTTGGTATCTGAAGAACTGCTTGGAGAACGTAACGGCGGAGAGAAAGGAGCTACTGGAGCAACAGGACCTGCGGGAGAGCAAGGTCCTCCTGGAATGACTGGACCCACCGGAGCAACAGGTCCCCGGGGTTCAACAGGACCAGCAGGCTCAGGGGCAGGGGCAACAGGCCATACCGGACCTACCGGACCTACTGGCATCACTGGAATGACAGGTGCAACCGGACTCACGGGTGTGACTGGACTTACCGGCGTCACTGGACTTACAGGCTTCACTGGTGTCACAGGAGTCACCGGGGCTACTGGTACCCTTTCAACAGCTTATGCCGTTAGCTTTGCAGTTTCTCCTACTGCAGCCGTTATTCTTGCTTCAACTGAAAAAATAAATTTCATCGCACCACCAGCTCAATCTCTTGGTATTACATGGGATGCCACTTCAAGAGATTTTACAGTTCCTGAAAATGGGGTTTATCAAGTAACATGTACTGTTTTTGTTGCAAGTGGTACGGACGGGGTGTTTGAGTTCATGAGCGGGCCTGGACCATCATCTGTAAGCAGGTCAATCGCATATGCAAGTCCCTCTGGTTCTGTTACCATGTTAGACACTTTCTCCTTAAACGCTAACGACAAAATTGCCGTTAGCAATGGCGGCAATGCCAGTGTTACGATGCTATCCGGCACTATCGATGGAAGAACTCCAAATTATGCAATGATCACTATCGTCAAAATCTCCTAAGCCTAAGGGCCACGTAACAATGCAGTTGAATTTCACTGGCTCGTATTGGCAGGGAAGTCAGAGAACCCTGCCAATATGAGCTTTTTATGCGTTATACGACGAGATAACTACCTCTTGCCCTTTCACCGGAAACTGGCTACAATGCACTTATTGTCTGAATTATCATCCAGGAGGCCCTATTGTGAGCGCTACGTCCGGAAATTCTGCCGGCACACCCGGCAAGAAACGCAACACCGTTTATATTATGCAGCTTGTGACTATTTTCCTGGGCTTTGTCGTATTCGGCATCTCAGAAAATATTAAAGGGCCCGCCATCCCGCGCATTCAGCTTGCCTTCCAGTTAGATGAAGGACAGCTCGGCACCCTGCTCTCGCTTAACGCGTTGGGATATCTGATCGCCTGCTCCTTCACCGCGATTCTGGTCCGCAAATGGGGCATTAAGGCCGTCACTATTATTTCATTTGCATCCATGGTGCTCTCCGGGGTGCTGATCTTCCTGTCGCACACCTATCCGCTGTTCGCCTCCTCCTACTTCCTGATGTATATCGGCAATGGGATGCTGGAGATCGGGCTGGCGATTCTGGGAGCACGTATTTTCGTCAAAAACACCGGGCTAATGATGAACCTATCCCATTTCTTCTATGGATTAAGCTCAACCGTAGCGCCGCTGCTGGCTACTGGCGTCATGTCACTGAGCTTCTACGGGCATGTGCTCGACTGGCGGGGCATGTATCTGGTCATGCTGTCGCTCTGCCTGCTGCCGATTATTACATCGCTGCGCAGCACCTATCCCGGAGATGATCTGCCGCACGAAGACCGCACCTCCTTCCGCATGCTGATGCGTGATCCGGCGCTGTGGATGATGGTGATGATCCTCACCTTCGGCGTGGTTTCTGAGCTTGCCGTCGGCGGCTGGCTGGTTAACTTTGTGGAAAAAGCTTACGCCTGGGACACGGTGCGGGCCTCCGGCTTATTGTCGGCGTTCTTCCTACTGTTCTCCCTGGGACGGCTTGTGCTCGGCGCGCTGACCGACCGGATCGGGTTCGTGCTGTCGCTGATTATTTTCTCGGGCTTCTCTGCGATCTGCACCTTCGCCGCCCTGGCGGGCGGGGAGCGCCTCGCCTTCCTGTTCGCCGTATCCGGCGCAGGGATCGCGATCATCTACCCGACCGTGATGGCCTTTATCGCCCGCCGCTATCCGAAGGGAAGCGACACCGCGATTACCTTCGTAGTGACCATTATGGGGCTGGGCAGCGTTGTCGGCAATTACATGATCGGCTGGGTCATCGAGGCCGTCAAAGCCATGTATGGCCGTACCACCGCACTTGGCCTGCTGCGCGGCCTCCAGGCCGGGTACGGATTTATCGGACTATGTGCAGCCATCTGCTCGGTAGCGGGCATTGTGCTGTATGTGTATTTGAAGCGGCGACAGGAATTGATCTAGGAAATCCACACGACAACTCTACAAATACGTTCCTAATATATCCCCTGTCTTTTCTTTGAGTTTATCTAATGACATTGGCCTCTGGGGCTATTTTTTTGTTATCCATAGAACTGACTCATAGCATATTCTGCCTCTAAGTCTGCACCAAAGCGTTAATTCTGAATAGTCTTATATTAATCATTTAATATGCAGCTAACTCAAGATGCACCCTGGAACGAAATCCTAAATATATGGACAGGGAGTGGTAAAGGAATGGCTTTTTTATCAACAGGACCGATCGAAAATAATCCGGTTAACGGAACGAGGCCCACTCAGCAGGTTACCGTTAAAATCGTTAACCGCAGCGTGGAATCAGTTTCCTCCATATCCATTCAGGGGTACTATTTAAACGCGGGAACAAGGGTTTTGTACGTTAACGAAGTCCTTCCGATTGCAGCGAATCAAGTTATTACGAAGAATTATTACGCAGATTTAAACGGTTTTGAATTTACATTTGTTATACCGGATAATCTCGCTGATCTGAATAATCCTGTTCAAGTTTCAGTGTGGGGCAAGAGCAGTTCAGGTCAACTGGTCACTGCACACCGGCTGGTGTCTGAAGAATTAATCGGAGCCAATAACGGCGGAGAGGCAGGCGCTACTGGAGCTACCGGTCCTGCTGGAGAGCAAGGCCCTCCTGGAGCTACCGGTCCTGCTGGAGAGCAAGGCCCCCCTGGCGCTACCGGGCCCGCTGGAGAGCAAGGCCCCCCTGGCGCTACCGGACCTGCCGGAGCTGGGGCTGGCGCTACCGGACCTACCGGGTTTACCGGGCTTACTGGCGCTACTGGCATGACGGGGGCAGGACTTCCCGGGCCTACCGGGGCTACAGGGCTCACGGGCTTTACTGGCGCTACCGGCATGACCGGTGCGGGACTCCCTGGGCCTACCGGCACGACCGGTATCGGACTTCCCGGGCCTACCGGCACGACCGGTGCGGGACTCCCCGGGCCTACCGGCACGACCGGTGCGGGACTCCCCGGGCCTACCGGCACGACCGGCGCTGGACTTCCCGGGCCTACCGGCACGACCGGTATCGGACTTCCCGGGCCTACCGGCACGACCGGCGCTGGACTTCCCGGGCCTACCGGCACGACCGGTATCGGACTTCCCGGGCCTACCGGTGTCACCGGGCTTACCGGGCTTACTGGGCTTACTGGGGCTACTGGACTCACTGGGGCTACAACTACGGCCCGCCACCTGTTTATTGGAAATAACACTCTCGGTACATTTACTGCTGACACCGAAGTTGAGTTTAATCAGACGCTTGTCGATAACGGCGCTCCTGATATCGTATTATCATCACCAAGCTCAGTTACTCTGTTACGAGGAAGCTATTGGGTTTCATGGAATATAAGCGGAGGTCTAGCCACTGGAGGTACCGCAATGTCCTTCGCCCTGCGGAATAACACTACATTAATTCAGGGAGGCAGAGCAGTAAATAGCGTTGCTCCTATTGCTCCACAGACCATTTCTTTAGGGGCCGATCTAATTGTATCCATAACGGGCGCCACTGGCACTATTAATTTATATAACGATGGCGACGATGCAAATGTAACTTCAATAGGTGGTCGGCTTGCAGCCCAATTATCCATTATGAAATTATCGGATTAACTGTCCCAAATGTGCATTTAAAGGACTTCCATCCCTATTGAAGGTAAAGCAGCCTCCTTTACAGAGGTTGCTTTTTCATTCCTGCTTTTAAGTGCGGCCATTCCGGCAGAACCCGCAAATGGTATGGCCAGATCGCTCCCAGTAACCATAAATTTCAATAAAGTAATTAACTTTATATTATTTTCTGCACCACCCATCTGCCCTCGCCTTTTACAAATACTCCTCCCTCATTCACATCGATGCAGTTTTAATAGTCCAAATTTTCACAGCAGTAAATATAAAAGAACGTGGCTTATCGAGTGTTAAGTGAGATGTTTAAGAAAACATCGAAGTAGCCGATTACATTTCAAACGAATTTATAACAAACACACTGAAAATCATGAAACGAGCTGACACAATACAGAAGGCCCTCCCACTCCGCTCTTGCCTTTTTACAAATACCCCTTAAGATTATGCAGCACCACCGAGTACCCGTTCCCGTACATATGAACCCCGTCCATCGTGTACTCCTCCTTCAGATTCCCTTCGTCATCCGTCAGCCCCTCATTCACATTAATGAACGCATAGCCGTGCTTCAACGCTAATTGCTCCACAGCACGGTTCGCCTCCTGCAGAGATGCATTCGTTCTAGTCCGGAAGTAGCTGTCCTTCGCCGCCTGATCCATTCCAGGAAAATCGGCCTTGGCGTTCACCGGATAATAAGCCATGACATATACCTTGCATTCCGGCAGTCTCGCACCGATCTTTGTCAGAATTTCGTTATAGTTCGCCAGCAGCTTCTCCAGCTCATATTCTCCGTCCGCAGAGCTGATGTCGTTGGTGCCGATGTTGATGAACAGCTTCGCCGGCTCCAGCTCAAAGATACATTCCTCCATTGTGTTCAACAATTCCCGGGTCACATACCCGGCAATCCCGCGATTGTAGATGATCGTCTGCCGGTCCAGCGTCTGCTGCAATTCATTCACCGGAAAAAATTCCATCAGCGACGACCCCGCCATTACGGTCTGTCCCTTGCGGGCATAGGTATTCAGCACCTTGTACTTCTTGACCTTGTCCTCCTTCTCCCGCTTCATTTGCTGTTCCATCATCTCGTTGATAAGCTCTTCCTGAGTCAATTGGATCTCCCCCATTTCTGCTGCACTGCTATTCTGTTATTCTACCATTGTTATCCTTAACCGGCTGTTATCCTTATTAGACCTGCTTCCCACCCGTGCCTAAATGTGTCGAATATATGGTAATTGATTTCATAACAAGGAAATTGTTCTATGCACACGTGTTCCGAATATCCTTAATATCGTATCACCATTACATGTTGAAGGGCGGAATGTTTTTGAAAAAGGTAATGAGCTTGCTCCTGTCGGCTGTCCTGCTGTCCTCGTTCTATGTTGCTGCTCCTCCCAAGGCCTCTGCGGCCTCGCCGATTGTGGTTAGTACGACGATTGTCGTTCCAGCCGAGCAGACGTATAACGGCAATGGCCAGACGTTCGTCGCTAATCCGAATACGCTTGGGGACGGCAGCCAGGCCGAGAACCAGAAGCCGATCTTCCGGCTGGAGAAGAATGCTACGCTCAAAAATGTAATCATCGGCGCTCCCGGCGCAGACGGTGTGCACTGTTATGGTAACGCTACCATCTCCAATGTGACCTGGCTGGATGTCGGCGAGGATGCCCTGACGCTGAAGGCGTCCGGCACCGTCAATATTACCGGCGGGGGTGCGTACAAAGCCTACGATAAAGTGTTCCAGATCAACGCTGCGGGCACGATTAACATCAAGAATTTCAGGGCGGATGACATCGGCAAGCTGGCCCGCCAGAACGGCGGAACCTCCTTCACCGTCAACTTCACGCTGGACAGCTCCGACATCTCGAATGTGAAGGATTCCATCTTCCGTACAGACAGCAGCAGCAGCGCCGCCAAAATCACCAACACCCGCTACCGCAATGTCCCTACCCTATTCAAGGGCTTTGCCTCAGGCAAGACCAGCCAATCGGGCAATACGCAATACTAGAGGAGCATAGACATAAGCTGCTAAAATAACTCAGCCGTAACAAGTAACCGCCTTCATCTCTGCTCCGCAGGGATGAGGGCGGTTTGCGTATTATGGGAGTGCGCGAATTGGATTTATTTTGGACACATCTGTCTCTATGAACTCTATCGACATAAGCTCACATGGTATGCTATTATGATAGCCTGATAACGTATTAACGAACTAAAGCGGGCGGATGCGGCACGCAATCTACTAGGAGGATTAGAGAGATGAAGAAGCAGGGATTAGGGATACTATTATTAATGGTGCTGGCTGTCGCCATGTTATCCGGCTGCTCCAGTTCCGGGAACAAGGACGGCAAGCTGGTGATCGGGATTGACGACAAGTTCGCCCCGATGGGCTTCCGCGATGATAAGAACGAGATTGTCGGCTTCGATATTGACTATGCCAGAGCGGCTGCTGAGAAAATGGGCAAGGAAGTCACCTTCCAGCCAATCGACTGGTCGGCCAAGGAATCGGAGCTGAACAGCGGGCGCATCGATATGATCTGGAACGGATATACGATCACGGATGAGCGCAAGGAGAAGGTATTGTTCACTAAGCCTTATCTGGAGAACAGCCAGGTGGTGGTCGTGCTGGCTGATTCTCCGCTGACGAAGCTTCAGGATCTGGCCGGCAAAGAGGTCGGACTCCAGAGCCTCTCCTCTGCTGCCGATGCCCTGGAGGCAAATCCGGTGAAGGCCTCACTGAAGGGCGTGTCCGAATACACCGATAATGTGCTCGCGCTGACCGACCTGAAGTCTGGCCGTGTGGACGGGGTTGTCATTGACGAGGTAGTAGCCAGATACTACATAGCCAAGGAGCCGGATACCTACAAGCTGATGGATGAATCGCTGGCCCCTGAGCAGTATGGCATCGGGATCAAGAAGGGTAACGAGACCCTGCTGAATGAGCTGCAGAAGGCGCTGGACGAGCTGAATAGCGACGGCACCGCCGCAGAAATCTCCACCAAATGGTTCGGGGAAAATAAAGTATTGAACTAGATTGTTCTTTAGGAGCCGGTTAAGCCATGAATATTGATTATATTATCCAGATTTCAGGGCCGATGCTGGAAGGCGCGCGCACCACGGTGCTGCTGTTCCTCATCGTGATTGTGCTGTCCATTCCGCTGGGAATGGCGGTCACCCTAATGGCCAAAAGCCGGTTCAAGCCGCTGGCCTGGATTGCCCACACCTATATCTACATCATGCGCGGCACACCGCTGCTGCTGCAATTGCTGTTCTTCTGCTTCGGCCTGCCGCAGATTCCCGTGATCGGGCAATATCTGGTCATGGACCGCTTCGTGGCGGCCAGCCTAGGCTTTATTCTGAACTATGGCGCTTACTTTGCCGAGATCTTCCGCGGCGGCCTGCTCTCCATCGACAAAGGCCAGCATGAGGCCGCCAAGGTGCTCGGTCTTAGCCGGTGGCAGACGCTGCGCAAGGTGATTCTCGCTCAGATGTTCCGGGTGGCGCTGCCTGCGGTCGCCAATGAGTCGATTACGCTGGTCAAGGACACCGCCCTGCTGTATGCCGTGGCTGTGCCCGAGCTGCTGAACTTCGCCAAAACGGCGGTGAACCGTGATTTCACTGTTGTTCCTTTTGTCGTCGCGGGGGTTATCTATCTGCTGATGACACTGGTGCTGACGTTGTTCTTCAAGGCGCTGGAGAAGCGTTTCAAATTCGAGTAGAAAGGCTGTTACCGCTATGAGCAGCATGAGCAATATAATAGAAGTCTCGCAATTGCAGAAATCGTTCGGCAGTCTTAATGTACTGAATAAGATCAGCTTCGACATTAAGCCTGGAGAGGTCATTGCAGTGATCGGTCCCTCCGGCTCCGGCAAAAGCACGATGCTGCGCAGTCTGGTACATCTCGAAGAGGTGACCGGGGGCAGCATCCGTATCAGCGGACAAGCATTGGTTGAGAACGGCCACTATGCCAGCGGCGCTGCGATCAAGGACATCACCGCTGGCATGGGCATGGTGTTCCAGCATTTCAATCTGTTCCCGCATCTGACGGTGCGGGGGAATCTGGAGCTGGCCCCGCGGACCCTGAAACGGAAGAGTGTCCAGGACATCACGGCGGCAAGCCGGGAGCTGCTCGCCAAGGTGGGCCTGGCCGACAAAGCCGATGTCTACCCCTCCACCCTGTCCGGCGGACAGAAGCAGCGGGTCGCCATCGCCCGGGCGCTGATGCTGAGCCCGGAGATTCTGCTGTTCGACGAGCCGACCTCGGCGCTTGATCCCGAGCTGACCGGCGAGGTGCTGCGCGTCATCCGCCAGCTGGCCGAAGAGAACATGACGATGATGATTGTCACGCATGAGATGAGCTTCGCCCGCGATGTCGCCGACCGCGTCTTCTTCATGGACAACGGCGAAATTGCCGAAGCGGGCACCCCGGAGGAGATCTTCGGCAACCCGAAGCTGGAACGGACACGGGCGTTTTTGATGCGGGAGTAGGCTCGCTGGCTAACGTGTCTTCACGCGAACACAATGTGATCGGTTTTTCGATTACATTACGCCCACGCGCCCACTCAGCGCCGAATGTGATCGGTTTTTCGATTACATCCGGTCCGCGCGCCCTTACAGCGCCGAATGTGATCGGTTTTTCGATTACATTTGGCGGACGTGCCTTCGCGCGCGCACCAGCTTTACTGTATATGTTTTCGCAACAAAGGACCGGAACGCCATTACGGCGGTTCCGGTCCTTTTCTGACATTTCCCTGCCCTGTCAATGCTCACGCCTCCCGCCCCGGTTCCGGCCCCAACGGTCCCACAGGCGCTGCCGGCTCCGGCTCCTCCCACCGCTTACGGACGAACAGCTCGTAGACCTTGGTCACGATGATCTTCAGGATCATGTAGACCGGGATAATAACCAGGATGCCGATAATGCCGCCGAAGTCGCCCCCGGCCAGGACCAGCAGGATGGTCGTGATCGGGTGGATGTCCATGCTTTTGCCGAAGATATAGGGGGCTACCAGGTTATCCTGAATCTGCTGCGCGACCAGCACGACCACAATCGACCAGATGGCCGTGGACGGCGACTCGATCAGGCCGAAGATGAAGATCGGCACCGTCGACAGAATCGCCCCGATGAACGGGATGAAATTCATGATGACCGCGATCAGGGTCAGGATTAACGCATACGGCAGGCCAATGATCAGGAACCCGAAATACATCAGGACGCCCAGCGCCAGATTCACCAGCACCCGGCCAACAATGAAGCTGCTCAGCACCCCGTCGATCTCCGCTACTACCCCCGCGCCTTCTTCATGGTAACGCCTTGGAATGAAGCTCACCAGCCGGTTCCCGAACTTTCCGCCCTCCTTCAGCATGTAGAACAGCAGAATCGGGAACGTGAACAGCACAATGGCAAAGTTGGACACAAAAGAGAACAGTCCCGTCACATACCCCGTAGCCAGCGAGAAGCCCTTGTTTAAATACTCCATCAGCTGGCTGGCCGGATTCATATCCTCCGGGATCAGCTTCGACAGCAAATCGCTGTTCTCCAGCCGGTTCAGCTGGTCGCCTACCGCCCGGAGCACACCCGGCATATTATTGATCAGATGCACCAGCTGGTCCCTCAAGGAAGGCCAGACGCCCACCGTGAATCCAAACAGCAGCACCGCAAAGACCAGATAGACCAGCAGAATAGCCAGTGTCCGGTTCAGCTTGCGGGAGGCCAGGTAGTCGATCAGCGGCCGCAGCAGATAATAGAAGAACACCGCCAGCATTAACGGGACAATCACTACATTAAATAACGAAATCACCGGAGTAAAAATAAAATTCACCAGTGTGCCGACATAGATAATGCCCAGCACCAGCAGCACGGCGATGCAGATACGGATGAACAGATTCAGTTTGGCCATAATCGACTCCCGTTTTTATATTTTGTGTGGTCAACCTGTTCTCATAAATATAGTCACTCAATCTTAATTCAGACTAAACCCGGCCTAAAGATAAGCTAAAGATTTTGTCTTCTGCCCTGCTTTCTATTAAAATGGTGGGCATAAGCGGTGAAATACGGCAAGCTATGGAGTGAACCTATGATTACGATCCTTGTGGTAGAAGATGAGAAGCATATCAGGAAGCTGATGAATGCTGTTCTGCAGCGCGAAGGCTATGAAGTGGTCACCGCCGGAAATGGTATCGAGGCCCTGGAGATACTGGAGGTCCGGCATATCGATCTGATTATTCTTGATATTATGATGCCGGAGATGGACGGGTATGCGTTCGCTGAAGAGCTTAAGGAGGCCGGCAGCCGGATTCCCCTGCTTATGGTGACGGCCAAGCTGCTCCCTGAGGATAAAAAGAAGGGCTTCCGGCTCGGAACCGACGATTACATGACCAAGCCTGTCGATACCGAGGAGATGCTGCTGCGGATTCAGGCACTGCTCCGCCGTTCGCAGATCGCGAGCGCCCGCAAGCTGGTGATCGGCCAGGTTCAGTTGGATTATGACACGTTAACTGTGACCCGGGACGGGGAGAAGCAGACGCTGCCGCAGAAGGAATTCTACCTGCTCTATAAGCTGTTATCCTACCCGGAGCGGATCTTCACCCGCATCCAGCTCATGGACGAAATCTGGGGAATGGACAGCGAGTCTACGGATACGACGGTGAATGTACATATCAACCGCCTGCGCAAGCGGTTCGATACGTATCCTGAGTTCGAGCTGGTCTCTGTCCGGGGACTCGGCTATAAGGCGGTGCGGACATGATCAGGAAGCTGAGAGAGCGGGTCGGGAACTCGCTGTATTTTTCTGTCGGTGTATTTATCATCTTCCTCTATATTGTGCTGACCACCGGAGTTTTGCTCTATCTGTTAACCGTCTTTGGAGTGCTGAATATCGCGGTATTCGAGGACATCCGAATGCTGACCCTCATAATCCTGATTGCCTGCCTGATCGTCGGCACCGTCGCCTCGCTCTTCGCCAGCCGTCAAATGCTGAAAACGTTGCGCAGCTTCATTGACGCGACGCAGCGGCTGGCAGCAGGTGATTTCACTACCCGCCTGGAGCTGAAGAAACCGCCGGAGTTCAAGATCCTCTCCGCCAACTTCAACCGGATGGCCGAAGAGCTGGGCGGTATTGAGCTGCTGCGGACGGACTTCGTGAACAACTTCTCGCATGAGTTCCGCACCCCGATTGTGTCGATCAAGGGCTTCGCGGAGATTCTTAAGGATGACGCCCTAAGCAAGAAAGAACGGGATGAATATCTGGATATTATCATTGAGGAATCCACCCGCCTCGCCTCACTGGCTACGAACGTTCTGAATATGTCCAAGGTCGAGGCCCAGAGGATCCTGACCGACCGTGAGTCCTTCAATGCCGGAGAGCAGCTCCGCCAGTGTATTCTGCTGCTGCATTCCAGAATTGAACAGAAGCAGCTCTCTCTGCAAGCCAATATCAAGGATTATACGTTATACGGGAACAAGGAGCTGCTGAATCAGGTGTGGCTCAATCTGCTGGACAACGCGATCAAGTTCACCCCTGAACAGGGAGAGATTGGGGTGTCTATGACGCCAATAGGGGATGACATTGAATTCAAGTTTCAGGACAGCGGGGCAGGCATCAGCCCGGCCGCTCTGCCCCGGATCTTCGACAAGTTCTACCAGCAGGACGCTTCGCATACGGCTTCCGGGAACGGATTGGGGCTGTCCATTGTCCGCAAAATCACAGAGCTGCACGGCGGGAGCATCCGCTGTGACAGTGTTCCCGGTCAGGGTACCACCTTCACGCTGCTGCTCCCCGCTTCCGCGAAGCACCCGTCCGCATCGGTCAGCCGATAGTCTCGACGACATTGCCCTCCTGGTCCTTGATGTACGTCTTGCGGATCTGCACCTTCAGGTCTTTGGCGGCGGACAGCCGGAATTCGCCCTCCTTGGGCTGGAGCTTCGTCTCCAGCTCCAGGACCGCCTCGTCTGTGAGGCCGATGCTGACAAATTCCGGGTTAACCACACTCTCATTCTGCGGTCTTGGCTCCAGCATCACCTGCAGCTTCTTGCTGGTCAGCGTCAGCGGCGCGCCCTTCAGCAGACGGCCGCGCAGCAGCTTGGCAATGACCGGCGCCTGCCGCGCACCGATGGTCAGGACTGCCGGGGCAGAGCCCAGCAGCCGGTTTTTGGCAGGCTCATAGCCTAATTCATCCACATACAGCATCCCTGTCTTGGAGCCGTCACGCGTTATCCCCTGGCGCACCGCCTCCTGGATGGCCGGCAGCCGGAGCAGCGAATCCCGGGCAAGATCGGTAATACAGTAAGGAAGTACATCCTGGCTGGCCGCAAGGAAGGCGTTGGTATTCCAGGTCATCATCGCCTCCAGCTCCTCTGCGGTGATTCCCACCATCTGTAAGAATTCTACCCGGCCGTTAGGCGTATCAATGGCTGGGAGCTCCGGGTCATCGGTGAAGGCCAGCGCTGTCAGCTGCGTGTCCGCCCCCAGGCAGATGGGACCATTCGCATCCAGATGATGGCCTGAGGCGAAGATGTTGCCGCTGGAGAATACATATCTGGCCATGTTCTGCAGCAGATTGATCGCCCACGCAGGAGGCTCCTGCTCGCCGTGACTGCGCGCCAGCCGGAAGGTCAGCTCGAAGCCGTAGCCGCTGTATTCAGGGTCCTCGGACTCCTTGTCGAACAGCTCAGAGAAGCCAAAGGTCACGAAGTGCCAATGCGGATAAGGCCGCTCGGCTTCGTACGCGCTGATTCCGTTCAGCGGGTCATTGCCCCCCAGCGAATACGGCAGCATAGCCGCATAATGCTTCGGCTTCTGTTCCCCGTACAATCTTGTCATCTGTTCCTCTATGGCATCCCAGCCGACCGCTTCCACTTCTTCGCTCATTTGGTTCCCTCCGGTATCTAATTTATGTACTTCTGGTAAATCATGCTGTATAAATCTCCAGTTCATTACCCGGAATTCCGTATTTATAACCAGCCGCAAAGTTAATGTTCAGTTTATCATTCTCCCTTACGATTACAGCAACCTAAAGTAAAGGAGTCATTCTTATGCTGAGAATACTGAAGAATCTGGAGCGCGGAGAATGGTTCTTGTTCGCCATCAGCTTACTGTTTATTAGCGCGCAGGTGTGGCTGGATCTGGAGCTGCCCGGCTATATGAGCGAGATTACCCGGCTGGTCCAGACCCCGGGCAGCGAGCTGCGGGAGATTCTGACCGCCGGAGGGTGGATGCTGTTATGCGCGCTCGGCAGCGTCGCCACTTCGATCGTTGTGGCCGGGATTGCCGCCCGGATCGGCACTGGCTTGTCCGCAAGACTGCGGGCGAAATTGTTCGACAAGGTGCAGTCCTTCTCGCTGGAGGAGATCAGCAGCTTCTCCACGCCCAGCCTGATTACCCGCTCCACAAATGATATTACCCAGGTGCAGATGCTAATTGTCATCGGCCTGCAGATGCTGGTCAAGGCCCCTATCCTTGCCGTATGGGCGCTCCTCAAGATTACGGGGAAAAGCTGGCAATGGTCGCTCGCTACAGGCGTCTCGGTTGGCTTGCTGGTCTTGATCGTCTCTGTAGCCATTGCGCTGGCGCTGCCTAAATTCACCAGGCTGCAGAAGCTGACCGACAACCTGAACCGGGCCTCCAGAGAGAATCTGACCGGCCTTCAGGTGATCCGGGCTTACAATGCCGAGCAGTACCAGGAAGGCAAGTTCGCTGCTGTGAACGACGAGGTGACCCGCACCAATCTGTTCGCGAACAATGTCTTGACCACTCTGATGCCAAGTATCTCGCTGATCATGAGCGGACTCAGCCTCTCGATCTATTGGATTGGAGCCTTGCTTATCCAGTCCGCTGATGTTCCTGCCCGGCTGGGATTATTCTCGGATATGATCGTGTTCTCATCGTATGCGATGCAGGTGGTGATGGCTTTTATGATGCTGATTGTGATCTTCATTCTGCTGCCCCGGGCCCAGGTATCGGCCGTACGCATCCAGGAAGTGCTGGAGACGGCTCCCCGCCTGAAGAACGGAGCGGTTACCCGCTTCCCTGCGGACAGTGAGACGGTGCTGGAGTTCAGGGACGTCAGCTTTAAGTACCCCGATGCGGAGGAGGAGGTGCTTGATAACATCAGCTTCACGGTGAAGCGCGGGGAGACGGTGGCTTTTATCGGGTCAACAGGCTGCGGCAAAAGCACTCTCCTCAACCTCATCCCCCGCTTCTACGATGCTACCGGAGGCGAGGTGCTGGTCAAAGGGCTTAATGTCAAGGAATATGACCAGCAGGTGCTGCGCAGCATCATGGGGTATGTCTCCCAGAAGGCAGTGCTGTTTGGCGGGACGGTTGCGTCTAATATTGCATTTGGCGGGAAGGGCTCCGGCGAGATCCTCAGCTCCGATGTTACTGATGCAGCTTACACCTCGCAAGCCTCAGAGTTCGTGGACAAGCTGGAGGGCGGCTATGATGCTCATATCGCGCAGGGCGGCTCCAATCTGTCCGGGGGACAGAAGCAGCGTTTGTCGATTGCCAGAGCGATTGCCCGGCGGCCGGAGCTGCTCATCTTCGACGATTCGTTCTCGGCGCTGGACTACAAGACGGACCGCAAGCTGCGCAGCGAGCTGAAGAAGGATGCCCGAAGCGCGACGAAGCTGATCGTGGCCCAGCGCATCGGGACGATCAAGGACGCCGACACGATCATTGTGCTTGAAGCCGGACGGATGGCCGGGAAGGGCACCCATGACGAATTGATGCAGACCTGCGCAGTCTATCAGGAGATTGCTTATTCCCAGCTGACGAAGGAGGAGCTTGCCTAATGCGAACCAAGAATACAGGACAGAACACCTGGAGCAAGCTGCTCCGCTACAGCCGCAGATATGTTCCGGTCATCGCGATTGCTCTGCTGAGCGCGGCAGCCGGAACAGTGCTGACACTGCTCGGCCCGGAGATGCTGGCGGACATTACCGACAAGATTACGGCCGGCCTCGCGGGCGCGATTGATATGAAGGGTATCGCAGCCATTGGCCTTACCCTTGCCGTGATCTATGGCATCAGCTGGGTATTGTCGCTCACGGAGGGGCTGATTATGTCGTATGTGACCCAGAAGGTCTCGAAGGGGTTACGGACTGATCTCGCGCACAAAATGAACCGCCTCCCCCTCTCCTACTACAACAAATCCGCTACAGGGGACATCCTCTCCCGGGTGACGAATGATGTGGACAGCATCGGGCAAGCGATGAACCAGAGTGTGGCGATGATCGTGACTGCCGCAGCCATGTTCACCGGCTCGATGATTCTGATGCTGCGCACGAATGTTGTAATGACTCTTACCGCTGTCGCGGCGACCCTCATCGGCTTTGCCCTGATTACGGTGATTATGAAGCAATCGCAGAAGTATTTTGCCGGGCAGCAGGAATACCTGGGCAAAATCAACGGTCATGTCGAGGAGGTCTACACCGGACACCAGGTGGTCAAGGCCTATAACGGTGAAGCGCAGATGCGCAGCACCTTCCAGGAATTGAACCAGGGGCTGAAGAGAAGCGCGTTCAAGGCCCAATTCCTCTCCGGGCTGATGCCGCCGCTGATGGACTTCATCGGGAATCTCGGCTTCGTCGCCGTCTGTATCGTTGGTGCAGTGCTGACGCTGAAGGGCACCATCTCCTTCGGCGTGATCGTTGCCTTCATTATGTATGTGCGTTATTTCACCCAGCCGTTGTCGCAGATCGCCCAGGCTGCGCAGAATCTGCAGCTGGCCTCCGCCGCCGGAGGACGCGTATTTGAATTTCTGGAGGAGGCGGAAATGGCCGATGAGAGCGGCAAAACGCAGAAGCTGCCTGCTGCCCAGGGCAGGGTGCGGTTCGATAGGGTGAAGTTCGCTTATGAGGGGTCGGAGAAGCTGGTGATCAAGGACTTCTCGGCTGAAGTGGCGCCCGGGCAAAAGGTTGCCATCGTCGGTCCAACCGGAGCAGGTAAAACCACGCTTGTGAATCTGCTCACCCGGTTCAACGAGCTGACCGGCGGGGAGATCTATATTGATGATGTCCCGGTCAGCAGCCTGACCAGAGAGAATATTCATGACCAGTTCTGCATGGTGCTGCAGGATACCTGGCTGTTCGAGGGCACCATCCGCGAGAATCTGGTCTATAATCAGCCGGATATTACGGACAGCAAGCTGGAGGAAGCGTGCAAGGCTGTGGGCCTGCACCACTTCATTCAGACCTTAAGCGGCGGGTACGACACTATTCTGGACGATAAGGTCAATCTGTCAGCCGGACAAAAGCAGCAGCTCACCATCGCCCGCGCCATGCTGAAGGATGCGCCGATGCTCATTCTGGACGAAGCCACCAGCTCCGTGGATACGCGGACCGAGCTCTTAATTCAGCAGGCCATGGATCAGTTAATGGAAGGCCGGACCTCCTTCGTCATCGCCCACCGGCTGTCCACGATCAAGAACGCCGATGTAATCCTTGTCCTGAAGGACGGCGACATCCTGGAGAGCGGCAATCATGCGGAGCTGCTGGCGAAGAACGGCTTCTATGCCGAGCTGTATAACAGCCAGTTTGAGCAGGCTTCCTGAGCAGGAAGCGGGGACAACCTGGTCCAAAAAAGGCAGGCTCATCCGTGAGCCTGCCTTAAGTGTTTCTATAGTATCTGTGTCTGTATCAGTTAATGCCGACCATCAGGTTTTTGCGGGCTACGCCACTCTTGAATGCAGCCTCGGCTACAGCCATGCGGATTCTCTCCACCACACGCGGATCGAAGGCATCAGGAATGATATAATTCTCATGCAGATCGGCCGGGTCAATCACGGAGGAAATGGCCTCTGCCGCCGCCAGCTTCATATCATCGTTGATATCGGTGGCTTCGCAATCCAGCGCCCCTCTGAAGATGCCCGGGAAGCACAGCACATTGTTAATCTGGTTCGGGAAGTCGGAGCGGCCGGTTGCCATCACTCTCACATGCGGCGCGGCAATCACGGGATCAATCTCCGGGGTCGGATTCGCCATGGCGAACACAATCGGGTCTTTGGCCATGTTCAGCACATCTTCCAGCTTCAGCACATCCGGTGCGGAGACTCCGATGAAGACATCCGCGCCTTTAATGACATCGGACAGAGCGCCGGTTTCCAGATTAGGATTGGTGATCTGGGCATATTCGCTCCAGTGGCTGCGCTCATAATCCGTCTGCCGGTTGATCGCGCCTTCCCGGTCCACGCCGATCAGGTTCACGGCTCCGGCGTGAAGCAGCATTTTGGAGACAGAGATTCCAGCAGCCCCGATACCATTGACTACAATCTTGACATCCTTGATATCCTTGCCGCAGACCTTCAGCGCGTTCAGCAGTCCGGCCGTGACCACAATCGCCGTCCCGTGCTGGTCATCATGGAATACCGGAATATCCAGCTCCGCTCTCAGCCGGCTCTCGATCTCGAAGCAGCGCGGGGAGGAGATGTCCTCCAGGTTAATGCCGCCGAAGGTCGGAGCCAGCGCCTTAACAATCGCAATAATCTCTTCAGTGCTCTTGGTATCCAGGCAGATCGGCACAGCGTCCACATCTGCGAACTGCTTGAATAATGCTGCCTTGCCTTCCATTACCGGCATGGCCGCCTTCGGACCAATGTCACCAAGACCCAATACAGCGGTTCCGTCCGATACGACAGCTACGGTGTTCTTCTTGGTCGTAAGCTCATAGGCCTGATTCTGATCCTGGGCAATCGCCTGGCAAACCTTCGCTACTCCCGGAGTATATACCTTGGACAGGTCCTCTTTGGACCGGATCGGATTCTTCAGGGTTGTTTCCAGCTTGCCGCCCTTGTGCAGCAGCATAATTTCTTCTAATAATTCCATACTAATCTCCTCCATTCAACTGGTTCACCGTTAGTTCCATATTACTCTGATTTTCCATTATATTTATCGAAGCTTCCCCGGCATCCGGAACCGTTCAAGATCCGTATGCAGCCCCGTCAACTCTGCGTTCATATGCACCTGTAGTCATTCTCCGCGATAATGAACGGATTGGCAATACAAAAGCTGACATCTGCGAATTGTCCATGATTTAGACACGATTGAAGGCGATTTCATGCGAATGGGCTGCTGTTGGGACAGCCCGCTTAGCCGCCCCATACAGCGATGAGCAGCGTGGCTAAAACCACAGTCAGCGCTCCGCCGATCCGGGTAGAGATCTGGGCGAATGGCATCAGCTCCATGCGTCCGGAGGCCGACAGAATCGCTACATCGCCGGTTCCGCCGAGGCCGCCGCGGCACCCGGTTACAATCGCTGCTTCAACCGGATACATATTGACCCATTTGCCGGTAAAATAACCGGTAATCGTCATCGCCACAATCACCGTAGCACAGACAATAATATAAGGAAGCGAGATCAGGGCCGCTACATCCTTCAGCGGAATGTAGAGCATTCCCAGGCCGACCATAAGCGGCCAGGTTAACGTGCCGGAGACCAGCTTGTAGAGCTGATAAGCGCCCTGCTCAATTTTGGCCGGAAGCAGCTTCGATACCTTCAGCAGCGCAGCAGAGAAGATCATCAGAATCGGACCCGGAATGCCGACGAACGGCGACAGCAGATGTCCGGTAATGAACAAGCCGCAGGCGAACAGCAGTCCCGCGCCCATCAGCAGGAAGTCCGGCTTCAGGCTGTCATACGTGCTGCCGGCCAGCTTCTGGCCGTCCTTTGCCTTCACGAGTACACCGTTACCGGTGATGGACGGATTTTTGTCAGCCATCCGCTTGAGCAGTCCCGCACCGATAATTGCAAACACATTGCCGATAACCGCCGCCGGAATCATCTGCGCCACATACGAGCCGGATTCACCGCCAAGAATCTGCGAGAACGCGATGGACAGCGGGAGAATCCCTTCACCGACGCCGCCGCCGATAATTGGCACGATGATGTAGAACAATGTCCGGTGTGCGCTATAGCCGAGCAGCATCCCTACGCCCATACCCGCAGCTACTGCGGCGATGGTTCCGGCCATCATCGGGATGAAAATGCGGATGAAGCCGTTAATGAGTGTGGTACGGTTCATCCCGGTGATGCTTCCGGCTACCAGAATCGAGATGTACAGGTACAGGAAGTTCGATGTCTTCATCAGTGTGTTGACGGATTCGAGTACCGAAGGGTCGAGTACATTCCAGAACACCAGGAACGATGGAATCATTAACGAGAGAATTGCCGGACCGCCGATGTTCTTGAGAATGGGAAGCTTGAAGCCGAGATCGCTTAGCAGTACCCCGAGTACAATAATGACTGCAAAGCCGCCGATCATATCATTTGGCAGTTCACCTAACACCGATGCCGCAAAGATGATTAGTGCAAAGACCACATACAGCGGGAGCGGAATGACCCCCACCTTTAAGTGCAGGACCTTCTGGACGAAGCTTTGCTCAGCTTCAGGTTGAACCTGCTGCTCCGGTACAGATAATGGAGCCTGAATTGCTTTTTGCATATTAACCTAACCTCCTTAACTCTTCTACACACTCATCATAGCGGCTTTGAAAGCGCTTTTGTTTTTATGAAAGTAATAAAGAGGTTTTGTAAATTATTAAAGTAAGCGCTGTCTTTTGGCGGTTGATTTCGTCATATTGTAGACGCAGCTTAGCTGAATATACTCCAGCATCAAAGGGATTTCTCCCTCTCCTCTCACCCCCCCTCTCCACCCGCTCAAAGCTAGTTAGTCTAGTTCGACGATGAACAAAGACTAAGGATTTCCCCATACTCCGCAACGCAAAAAAGCCCCGCCGCAACATTCGCAGTGGAACTTGGCCTCGGATTGTCCAGACCTGTTCAATCCTGATCTATTCTAGTTCACTTATGATCCAGTCCCGTCCGGGGTTCCCTCACTCTTGCCCATCCGCCCGCAGCTGTCACAAATACTTACTAATCAGCCCTTTGCCGCTGGGGGCGATGCGGTATTTCTGCACCGGGCGGCCGATGCTGCCGTAGACGAGGTCCATCTCCAGCACGCCCATCTCGGTCAGTCCAACCAGATACTTGCCGGCAGAGACGCGGGAGATGCCGGAGACAGCCGAGATGTCCTCGGCGGAGAACAGCTCGCTGCCGCAGGCCTCCACCGCCCGCCAAATCGTCTGAAGCGTCTGGCGGGTGAAGCCCTTGGCCAGCTCCGGCACAGCGGTCCGTTCCTGCTTGAATCTCGCCAGCTTGTCCAGCTCCGACTGGTTCAGCCGCTCCTGGGTGCGGAACAGCCGGTTCTGCTCCCGGTAGCCGTTCAGCGCTGCGCGGAACCTCGGGAATTCGAACGGCTTGATCAGGTAATCCACCGCTCCGTTCTGGAGCGCTTCCTGGATGCTCTCCTTGTCGCTCGCCGCCGAGATCACAATGACATCAATCTTGATGCCCCGCCGCCGGATCTCGGACAGCAGCTCCAGACCGTTGCTCTCTTTCATGTAGATGTCCAGCAGAATCAGGTCATAGGCCTGCTCTTTCAGCATCTCCAGCACTTCCTCCGCAGAGCTGGCCCAGCCATCCGCGCGGAAGCCCTCCACCTGCTGGAGGTAGAACTTGTTCATCTCCGACACCATAGGATCATCTTCAACGATAAGTACTTTGATCATAGTGGGCTCTCCACCCTTTTCATGAATTATCCACACTCTTCATCATTCACACACACTTCGGGCATTAATCCGTCTTCGCCCGATAAGGAATCTGCACCGTGAATTCGGTGCCCTCCCCTTCCCGGCTGTCATATGTAATCGACCCGCCCAGCTTGGCGACACTCCGGCGCACCAGATACAGCCCTACGCCCCGGTCGCTGCCTTTGGTCGAATAGCCCTGCTCATACAGGTGCGCTCCGTCCTCCGCAGAGATCCCGGCACCGTTATCGCTGACCTGGAAGGTCAGCCGGTTATCCTCATAACAGAAGCCAAGCCCGATCTGCTTGTTGTCTGCACCCTGGACTGCCTCCAGCGCATTATCCAGCAGGTTGCCGGCAATCGTTACCAGCTCCCGGGAGACCTCATGATCCGCACATTCGGGCAGCACGCCTTCCTCCCGGATCACCAGCCGCACATCCGCCTCCCGGATTCTGCTGAGCTTCCCGAGCAGGAAGCCGACCATCACCGGGTCTTTGACCTGCCGGACAACGGAGTCGGCTTCGGTCCGTATGCTCTGCAGCGTATCCGTCAGATACTCCTCCAGCCGGTCATAGCTGCGCATCGTGTTCAGTCCCATAATCACATGCAGCTTGTTCATGAATTCATGGGTCTGGGCGCGCAGCGCCTCCGCATACAGTGAGATGCCGGAGAGCCGCTCCATCAGAATGGTGATCTCAGTCTTGTCCCGGAACGTAGCGATGGCTCCCTCAATAATCCCGTTCACCCGCAAAGGCACCACGTTGACCAGCAGTGTAATCCCGCTCTGCTCCACTTCCTTGTCCTGCAGGGCTTCCCCGTTCTCCAGCACCTTCTCCATCCGCAGCAGAGGCCAGAGCTGCCCAACCAGCTTGCCGAGCGGGTCCTGGCATAAGCCGACACTGCCCATCAGCCTCCGGGCCTCGGCGTTGACCAGCGTCACCCGGGATTCCCGGTCTATCGCCAGGATTCCCTCCTTGGTGGATTGCAGCATCGCGCTACGCTCCTCCAGCAGCTTAGCGATTTCGCCCGGCTCCATGCCGAACATCATCCGCTTGAATTTGCGGGCCAGCAGCACCGCTCCCAAGGTCCCCATCAGTCCGCCCACCAGTATCCCTGAGTAGATGATCCAGCGGTTCTGCTGCACCGCGGAACGGACACTGCTGAGCGAAATGCCTACAGCGACTGCGCCGACCTGCGCGCCGTCCGGGGCGAAGATCGGTGAGAACGCTCTCACCGAATAGCCGAGCGAGCCCTCAGCCACGGACACGGTCTCCTTGCCGTGCAGAGCCTCCGTCTCATCTCCGCCCATGAAGTGCTTTCCGATCAGCCCCGGATCAGGGTGGGAACGGCGGATCCCCTGCATGTCCATCACCACCACGAACTGGACATCATTAATCGCGCTGATGTCCATCGCATACCGCTGAATGCTGCCGGAATCCGCCGGTTCCCGCAGCTCCTCCACCACCATTGGCGTCCGTGAGACGGTCCGGGCAATGGTAACCGCCTTATTCTCCAGCGAGGCCTGCGCCTCACGGGAGAACCTCATGCCGAACATCACATAGACAATGACCAGCACAAGGACAACGATCAGGCAGATCATCAGGGTGATGGTGGTCTGAAGGCGCAATCTTTTATGGCCAATTCTCACAATGCTCCACCTTCAAGAAATTTTTCTAGATTATAACGTAAAAGCTGCCAAAGTGCGATACCTTCCGCCCGAATGCCACAAATCCTCCCCATCTATTCCGCAACAACCGTCCGGTTCCGGCCGCTGCTCTTCGCCAGGTATAACGCCTGATCGGCCTTCTCCAGCAGTCCTTCCAGGTCTGACGCGTGGGTAGGGTAATGGGCAATTCCCTGGGAGACCGTCAGCGTTCCCGCCGAAGGAGCTTGGCTATGTTCGACCGCCCGGCGGATTCTCTCGCCCACACTGAAGGCTTCAGTTGGCATCGTTCTGGCCAGAAGGATAACGAACTCCTCCCCGCCGTAACGGTAACAGACGTCATCAGGGCGCAGCGAAGCAACGATAACCCGGACCACATGCTTCAGCACCTCATCCCCTACCTGATGCCCATAGGTATCGTTTACCAGCTTGAATTTGTCTACATCCAGCATTACTACCGAGAAGGGAAGCCCGGAGTCCATCCATTGATGAATCGTATGCTCAAGGGAACGGCGGTTCATAAGCCCGGTCAGCACATCCGTCGAGGCTTCGTGGGTTAGCTGGTCGGTCTGCTGCTGAATATTTGTCAGGGCCAGCTTCACCCCGTCCGTCAGCAGATAAGCCTCCCGGCTCCAATATTTCTGCGAATCCTGCATTTTGATTGTCTCCTTGCCCATCCGGCTGACCACATCCGCCAGATAGACGAAGGGCCGCGTGAATTTGCGCACCAGCAGAATGACACCGAGCAGCAGGACGATAAAAGGCAGCGATGAATACCCAATCAGAATGCGAATATGCCCTATCAATTCATGATGAATCTGGCTGACCGGGGAGACCACCACGATGCCCCAGCCGTTGGCTGGAACACTGGAGTAGCCTGCCAGCATATCAATTCCCTGGGTATTGCGGACGGGCATATTCCCGCTTTTCTTCAGCATGAGCTGCCGTACCGCCTTATTGCTGCTGACATCCTTGCCGATGAGCTGCTTGTCGGGGTGATACACCAGATGGCCTTCCGAATCCACTATGTAATAGTAAGCCCCGGTATCCGCCACCTGGCCGTTATCAAAAATCTCAGAGAGAATATTGTTCTCCTGAAGATAGATCGTACCGCTCAATAATCCAAGATAAGTACCCGCAGAACTGAAGATCGGCTGGCTCAAAAACACGATTAACCGCTTGGTATTTGCAGTGAGGTAAGGCGAGGAGATATACGGCTTGCGGAGCGCCAGCGCTTCCTTGCTGTTGCTGGAAGTGACATGCTTGCCGGTCGTGCCCAGGCTGGCAGGCGACACATTGCGTACCAGCCCGCCGGACTCAACAACGGTAATGGAATTGAAAAAGTTACTGCTGCTGCGCATCAGATCGAGAGACTCATTAACATCCTCGGGTACCATTGCTTTAATATTCGACAGCCTTCCGGCATTGTACTTCAAGCTGTTGCGCATGGACTCAAATACGGAATCCATCGTTCTCGACATACGGTCAGCGTTGACATAATTGAGGCGTAACGTCGTCTCGGTCAAGGATTCCTTCTTGGATTCATAGGAACCTAGCAGAAGAATACTTGAGGTTAACAGAATCACCAAAGTCACCATGCCGGTCAGCAGCGTGGTGAGACTCAGCCTCCTGCTATGACGAAGCGCCCTTTTTAACATTCTATACAATACTGCGGTCCTCCTTGGTGCCTTGTAAGCATAATGCCTTAATCATACAGCAAATAATGATAATATTCGACACCTGATGAATCGCAGCAGCGGCTAGACCAGCAGCATCTCATCCACCCGTTCCTTCGCCCCCCGCCAGGAAGTCATCAATGGAAAAGCATACTCCTCCCGTGCCCGCAGGTTCCAGGGATGCGGAATGCACAGCACCTTTCTTCCGGCCTGTACAGCGGGTAACAGATTATGCGGGCCGTCATCAATCAGTAGATCGTAAGCGATCAGATGCTTGCGCCGCGCGGTGAAGAAATTCTCAGGCGGGATATACGGCATATGCTTCTGCAGCCAGTTCCATTTCTCACCCACCGTCTTCGGCGCAGCCGCCGTAACAATGATGACATCATACGCATGGTGAAGCTTCTCCATCTCTTCCACTACATATTCATCGAACAGCTCCAGTTCCTCATATAAGCCGGGTCTCCCGAAAAAAAGCTCCATCGTGCTGTCCGGGTGACGCAGGTGGTCCGTGTTCCAGTCCGTCATATCCTCGTACCGAAGCGGATGCGTAGGAAAATCAATATTGTTGTGGTAGATCGCCCGTTTGACGAGATGGCAGATGGTATCGTCCATATCGACGGCGATGATCGGTTTACGCATTGCTTGTCCTCCAAAAATGCATTTTCATCCATTATAGGCATCCGGGGGATGGGTGTCCAGACCTGCCCGCCGCCACACCAAAAAGCACATGCCTCCCAAGCTGCAGGGGCACATGCCTCATGTTCTATACGTATTCCATTAATAGATGTCTTATCTCCGGGAGCGTCCCCGGAACAGGTTAACCACGAACAACACCGCTGCTACGAACAGCAGCAAATGGATCAGGTTACCCATGAAGTTAAAGATGAAGCCGAACAGCCAGACTGCCACTACGAGTCCAATGAGTCCCCACAGCATAAGATGTACCACCTTTCTCCTCTGGGTTGTTTGACTCTATTTTACCCGTGTGGAGACGGAATCAAACGGCTGCTCCCGGACATTGCTAAATTAGGGGTAACTTAAGGATACAGCGGCTTGATTACATTCCAGTTAGCGTGCATGTACAAGGTTACCGGGGAGCAGCCCTTGGGCATCAGAATGCCAAGTCCATAGCTATGCTCAAATTGTACTGCATAGTACTGCATCTGCAGCTCTTCCCAGTAGCGGTATACGCCGAAGTCGTCCAGCATCGCCGCAATATCATGGAACAGAATAACGCCGTTCACCGCCAGCTTCGGCAGCCATGACTCATAATCATGCTTGACCGCCTCATAAGTGTGGAGACCGTCAATATGCAGCAAGTCGATGCTTCCGTCAGCAAATTGAAGCAATGCCTCATCGAAGGTCATGCGCAGCAGATGGGAGATCCCGGGGTAATAGGTGCCCGACGAGGATAACACGGACTGGTAACAGGATTCATCGTACAGTCCCGAATGCTGGTCCCCCAGCCATGTATCGATTGCGTAGCATTCCGTTGCAAGCCCATGATCCTTGACTGCCTGACAGAAGGCGAAGTGAGAAGCTCCATAATAAGTTCCTAACTCCACCACCCGGTTCGGCTGCATATGTCGGACCAAGTCATAGCCGAATCTGCGATGCCCTTCCCAAGCGGTATTCAGATGCGTCCCCCGCTCATCCGTCTCAAACACAGGTCTGCTGCTGTTCCATACCATCATCTACGCCCCCCCTGTCCCATTGATATACGTTAGTATATTCACAGTGAGTGGGATTGGACTGGATATCTGTATCCGTCAAATCCACTTAATCCACTTAATCCACTTAATCCACTTAATCTTCAGACTGTCCGGATTGCGCACCAAAAAAGCGGCACAAACCCAAGGCTCATTCCTGAATGAGCTTCCAGGTTGTACCGCTTATCTTCAATTTCCATTCAAGCTGTATGGCCTATTTCTCTAACTCGTACACCCGGGTAACGATCTTGTAGCCTTCCACCGTCTGCTCCGCCGCAGCAAGCTTCGAGACCCGGCGCTCCAGCACATCGCTCTCGTAGACAGCCTCTGCGCTGAAGGCAGGCTCTACCTTGAGCTCTGCCGGTTCGCCGCCCAGATTGTACCAGCGGGCCACAAGGTCGCCTGTCTCCTCAGCCATCTTCAGGGTTGAGAAGGCCAGCGGTGAAGCCTCGGAGTTCCAGCTTAACCATTGCCCGGATACCGGCAGGGTTACTCCGCCCGAATGCGGTTGTCCGTTCACGGCCGGGACACGTGTTGCCGGGCCTTGCGTTTGAAGGACGGTCCACGGAATCTGGTATTGGTAGGCCTGTGCATAGGCACCGGATACCGCACCATCACCCGTATAAGGGATGATCGCATATTCTACCGTTTGCCCGCCCAGGCACTGTGCCTCCGGTGTCTCGAATACGCCCCAATCCCCCAACTCAGAGGATGAGCGCAGCAGGGTTACGGCAATGGTGTTTTTGCCGTCCAGCAGCACTTCATATTCGTTCAGGCCTTTGTTCGCAACGGCAAGTCCATGGACTCCGTCCGCTACGCTGACGAAGACCTGCTGATGCTGGGCGTTGCTCGGATTGATCCATTCCGCCGCAGGCCGGTTATTGCGCCTGGCCACCTCGAATACAGAATCCGCATAGTGGTGATCCGCTTCAAGACCTGTAGGGAACAAGGCTCTGAGCCGCTGATCCTTGGCCTGATTGTTGAAGCTGGTGCTTACCTGTACCATTCCGCTTCCAGCTTCCAAGGTATAGTGTGTGGTCAACACAAGCGGCACCATCCGAGCCGAACGCTGCGCGGTACGCTCCGTGAACGGAACCATCTCCCGCTTCTCGGTGAGGAAGGTCTCATCTGCACTGGCCGGAACCTCCCAGCGCAGCACCGTCTCCATCACCACACGCGCCGGGGACTGCTCCTTGACTGAAATCTCAGCTGTCAAGCCTTCGGTGGTCAGCACCCCGCTGCCTTCCGGCTGGCGGTACACATATTCATTGCCGATGTCGCCGGTGTTCTCGTAGGCGTTCAGTCCGGCATAGACCGCTCCTGACTGCTTGTCTGTAACAGTTACGGTACCATTACTTGCAACCGCAACGATAAGCTTACTGTTCTCCATCGTGTTGCCTTGCACACTTACACTATCCAACACGGCTGCTTCCGCTCCGGCGGCTGCCTCAGCGGGAACCAACGCATAGGTACGGTAACCAAGCGCAGCCACATCCGCTGCCGGGAAGCTCACCCGGACCTTGCGCGCCATATAAGGCTGGCGGAAGCGGTCCTTGGGCAGCTCGTACCCGAAGTGAACGCCAAGATCCTCAATGCGGGCCGGGTACAGCTTGCCCTCTTCGTCCATAACCTGCCATTCGCCCAGCGGCTCCTGTGCAAGCGCTCTGGCCAGAGTCTGCGGGTTAGGTCCTTCAGGGAAGTATTTCTTGACCGTAATCAGCTCCACCGTAACCATCCCGGTTCTGGACCAGCCGCTGGTATTAAATACGGTGAACGGAACCGCCTCAGCTCCCCAGGCTGCTACTCCAGCCAGATCAATGGCTTCCGTAAGTGCAGCCGCGCTCTTAGCGGCAATCGCCTCAGCCATCTGGCTGCTCTTGGCGAACCGGGTCACCATCTCGCGGTGCACCTCATCCACGCTGCAGCCGCAGATGCTGTCATGCGGATGATTCTGCATTAAGGTCTTCCACGCATACGTCAGCAGGTGATGCGGGTAGGCCTCTACCCCGGCCAGCGCGGCGAATGCCGCCAATGGCTCAGCCACCTTTTCCAGTAAGGTCTGGCCAGACTGGTTCAATTGCTTCAGATACACCCGCGAGGAGGCCGTGTTGACCAGTGTGCCCCATCCATCCGTATGCTGGCTGCGCAGCTCCCCTTCCACTGTCACCAGATCGCCGGGAAGATTGTCTTCCAGTGCCTTCAGGTAATCGTCGAAATTGGAGTGTACGAACTCTACATCGGGATACAAGCTGGAAGCCGTGCGGATCGCCTCGGACAGATCGGTCTGAATCGGCTGGTGATCGCAGCCGTTCATAAACAGCAGATGCGGGGTAGAAGCGAACTTCTCCGCGTCCGCAAGATTCTTGTCCCAATAGGCCTTGGCGGCAACCGGGTCGGCCGGAACCTCCATGCCGTTGCAATACCAGTTGGCGAACAGCACGCCCAGCACCTCCGAGCCGTCCGGGGAACGCCAGATCATCTCGGAATAAGGAGACTCGTAGGAATCCGTCTCACTGACTTCATTATTGAAGCCGGTTGGCTTCACGCCGCGCCCGAAGATGGCATTCGTTATCCCGGCCTGCTGGAGAATTTGCGGTGCCTGCCCCATGTTGCCGAAGGAGTCGGGGAAGTAGCCGGTTTTGGAGATAATCCCGAAGGGTCTTGCATCCATATGCCCGATCAGCAGGTTGCGCAGATTCGCCTCCCCGCTGGTCAGGAACTCGTCCTGGAGCACGTACCACGGACCGAAATGAATGCGTCCTTCCCGGATATAGCGGTCCAGCCGCTCTCTCTGCTCCGGGCGGACCTGAAGATAATCCTCGCGGATAATGGTCTGTCCGTCCAGATGGAAATAGCGGTAATCCGGATCTTGATCAAGCGTATCTAGAAGCTTATCCATCAGTTCAATCAATAACAGATGATGATGTTCATAAGGCATATACCATTCGCGGTCCCAGTGGGTGTGCGAGATGATATGTGCGGTTTTGCGCTTAGCCATTGGTGTAATCCTCCATTATCCCTTATCCTTTTGTTGCTCCGCCCATGCTGAACCCCTTGGACATATACCGCTGGGAGAACATATACAGCACTACGGAAGGCATCGTGTAGAGCAATGAGAAGGCAGCAAGTCTGCCATATTCGACCATGCCGTGGCTGCCGAAGAATTGATAGATCGTAACTGAGGCCGGCAGCTTCTCCGGTGTCTGGAGCAGGATATACGGCACGAAGAAGTTGCCCCAGCTGCCTGAGAAGGTGAAAATCGCAATCGTCGCGATCCCCGGCAGCATGAGCGGAGCAACGATTCTCCGTAATCCGCCCCAGACCGAGGCGCCGTCAATCCAGGCCGCTTCCTCCAGGTCAATCGGCACGGAATCCATGAAGCTTTTCATCATCCAGATCCCGTAAGGAAGCGAGGAGGATGTGAGGAAGAGCATGGTCGCGAAGATCGAGTTCTGCAGCTTGAAGAACAGGAACATTTGAAATACCGGAACCATAACCGCTGTAATCGGCAGAGCCGTCATGAAGAGGATGCTGAGCAGGAAGCTTTTTTTGAAGCGCATCTCATAACGGGATAAAGGGTACGCAGCCAATACGGAGGCAAGGACGACTAAGGTCGCCTGCCCGCCGGAGAGGATGATCCCTACGCCGAACGAGCGCAGATTGCCGCTGTCCCCGAGCACTGCCGAGAAGTTATCGAGCGTGAAATTGGGAAATTTAATACCCTGCTGGGCATTTGTATCAAACGAAGCGAGCAGAATCCAGAATAACGGCAGCAGGAAGCAGAGTCCCAGAACCACCAGAATCCCGTATTGGATATTACGTTGAAGCCTATGCTTGACCACAGTGATGCACCTCCTTCAGGGTTAGACCTTGACTTTCATGGATTTCATATAGAACAAGCTTGCAACAATTCCGATCACCAGCAGCACGAGCGAGATCGCGGTGCCGTATCCGAACTGATAATTGACGAAGGCCTGGTTGTACATAAATACCGGCAAGGTCTGAGTGGCCGTTCCCGGCCCCCCTCCGGTCATGGTATAGATCAGAGTGAACACGCCCAGAGTCTGCAGCGTGACGAGCATCATGTTGGTGACGATCGAGCCTTTGACCATAGGAATAGTAATATAACTCAGAGTCTTGAAGCTGCTTGCCCCGTCAATCGTGGCGGCCTCCTCAATATCCTTAGGAATCTCATCCAGCGCAGATTGATAGACCATCATCGAGAACGCGGTGCCGTGCCAGATGTTGGCAATGATGACACTCACCATCGGGAAGCTGAACAGCCAGGAGACCGGGCTAATGCCGAACCAGCCGATGATCTGATTCAAGGTCCCGTTATCACTGAAGAACGCTACCATACAGAAGGCGACTACGATCTCCGGTGTCACCCAGCCCGCAATTACAATAATGCCGATGATCCGGCGGAAGGTTATATTCTTCTCTTTCATTAATAAGGCCAGAATGAAGCCGAGTACAACCTGCCCGATGACCGCTGAGAAAATCAGGAACACCAGCGTTCTCCAGACACTAATCCGGAAATCCGGGTCCTGGAACATATTGGTAAAGTTCTGGAAGCCGATGAATTGCAGATTACGGGCGGCACTGCCCGTCAGAGCCATATTGGTGAAGGCGAAGCAAATGGTCAGAATAATCGGTACGATAAAGAATATCAGCAGCAGCAAGACAGAAGGCGTCAAGAATAAAAATGCGCCCCGTGGCTTCCTTTTCATAGGTCACTCCCCCTCCAAATCCGAAAGAGGAGAATCGCTTCTCCTCTGCGCTCGAATTCTCAATTCCTCTATTTGACTTCTACTTTATCTTCGCCAAGCGCGCGGACTACATTGTCCTTCAGTTGCTTCACAGCATCCTCCGGTGACAGCTTGCCGGAAGCAATGCTCTCGACAATGCTCTGAAGCTGGGCGGATACGGTAGCGTACTCGTCATTGGCCGGGCGGAATTTCGCCACCTCCAGCAAGGCCTGCGCTTCGGCGGTATACGTGCGGTCGGTATAGCCTGCTACGTCCACAGAGTCATTACGCGGGCTCAGGTTCCCCTCGGCCATTACGCGTCCGGTCGCATTCTCCTGGTTCATCAGGAACTCCATGAACTTCCACGCAGCTTCCTTGTTCTGCGATTGTGCCGGAATCGACCAGGCCCAGCCGCCGGACATGGTGATGGCTCCAGGCTCTTGTCCGTTCTGCGTCGGGAATGGCGCGAAGCCCATTTTGTCTGCTACATTCTCAATCGGTGCCGCACCGTTCTCGAACCAGGTCGATCCGGCCCAGCTTCCGTCTACAGCCATCGCCAGCTTACCTTGCGGGAACAGCTGCTGGAAGGCAATGCTGCCGGCTTGTCCGTTCAGCGCTACCTGCATCGTCGGTCCTGTCTTATCTACATTGAACAACTGATCAATGAATTTGAAGGAATCTAATAGTCCAGGGCTGCTGACAACCCATTTCTTGGTTTCATCGTTGTAGAGCGTGTCGTTCGTACCATAGAGAAGCATCTCCAGCGTCTGCATCGTTACGCCTTCACCGCTCGATTTGCCTACGATCATATTCAACGGGGTTACGCCCGGCAGCTTATCCTTGATGGTACGCGCTGCTTCCAGCACCTCATCCCAATTCGCAGGCTTGAACGGTACCGGTAATCCCGCTTGCGCCAGCAGTTCCTTGTTATACCAGATGCCGCGTGTATCTGAGGTCGCAGGAATACCGTAGATTTTGCCGTCCTCACCGGTCACACCAGCCTTAAGATTCTCAATGAACTTGTCCTTCCAGTCACTCCAGCCCGCCACCTGTGTATCGAGCGGCTCCAGATATCCGGCTGCGGCATCCGATTTAATAATGGAGGTATCTTCGGCTACAATGTCCGGCGCGGTATCGGGCGACTTCATCTGCAGGACGATCTTGGAGGTGTAATCCCCTTCACTGGCCAGCACCGGAGCGATCTTGATCTTGATATCCGGGTTGTCCGTTTCGAACTTCTCAATCAGGCCGGATTCAAAATATTTCGTCAATGTATCCTCTGAACCGGACGAACGGAAGGTAATCGTGACCTCCTGCTTTCCTTCGGCTGTGCCCGAACCGGAATTGGAATTGCCGCTTGAACAGGCTGTTGTTAACAGAAGAAGCGAAGCCATTGCCGCAGTCATCGAAACTTTAAGTTTATTTGCTTTCATTTGGTCTGTGCCCCTTTGATTGTAGTTTCACAAGTGGATAAGTTATCGTGTGCAACATATAAATTGTTATATTTTAACGCTTTCATAAAAGCCTCAAGCGGAAACGGCTTTGCCGTCCTTGGAAGGACGACGCCGTTTCAGCGAGGAATTCTACTTCACTACCCGCAATCCGCAAACATCCATAATCAGCTCACTGAACAGCATATTCGACCAGGAGAACCATGGACGGGTGAAGGCTGTAGCATCATCGACGGAGAAGCCTTCATGCGTCAGGCCTGTTCCACCATCTGTGTCCTGGATCAATTGCAGTAAGCGTTCCTTCTCACAGCGCTCCGGCGACGTAAGTCCTTGCATCGACAAGGCGATGTGCCAGATATACCCTTCCGGGGTATGTGGGCTGCCAATGCCTTCAGCGATCTGTCCTTTATAGTAATAAGGATTGTCCTCGCTAAGGATGAATCTCCGGGTATTGCGGTACACCTCGTCATTCTCGTCGGTGTAGCCGAGGTAAGGCAAGGACAGGAGGCTTGGCACATTGGCATCATCCATCAGATTATAGTGGCCCAGCCCATCCGTCTCATAAGCATAGATTCTCCCGTAGACCGGATGATTATAGATGCCATGCTCCTGAATCCCCTGGTTGATCTCCTGGCCCAGCTTCTGGGCAGCGGCCGCAAGCTCCTGATCCCCGTAGATCTCTTGGGCGATCTCTTCAAGATAGCGCAGGACTACCACCGCGAACATATTGGACGGCACCAGATAGCCATACTCACAGCAATCATCGCTTGGCCGGAAGCCCGACCAGGTCATCCCGGTGTAAGCCGTCTCACTGCCCTTGCCCTCCCGGGTCAAGGTATCCGTGAGCGGTGCATCCAGCCGCTGGAACGTATAGGGCGACTCCGTCTCATGATGCTGCTCCACTCTCCACAGCTTGATAATTTCAAGCGCGGCCTTGCGGAAGGCCTCATCAAACTGCGTGACGCAGCCGCTGTTCTTCCAGAGCAGATAGCTGAGCTGGATCGGATATGCCAGCGAATCAATCTCATACTTGCGCTCCCAGATCCACGGATTCATAGCGGTAAGATCCGATTGGTGGCCGTGGCCGTTCGCCTCCTCATTGAAGGCATTGGCATACGGATCGAGCAGAACATAGTTCATCTGCCGCTTCACCAGCCCCGCGATCATCGCTTCCATGTTCGGGTCCTCTGCAGCAAGCAGCAGATACGGACGAACCTGGGCAGCGGAATCACGCAGCCACATAGCTGGTATATCACCTGTTATAACGAAGGTGGTGCCATCCGCTTTCTGCGAAATAGTCGTGCCAATAGTATTGATAATGCAGTCCTCAAACATCTTGGCCAGCTTGGAAGAGTCTGGCAGCTGTCCCTTTACTTTGCCGATCAAATCATGTACAGACTTGGGAATTTCATTCTGCAGCTTCAAGAGTGTATGTTGCACCTCCAAATGGTATATATCATGATTTCAAACGCTTTCATCATAGTAAACAAATAATATTAATATGTCAATATATTATTGGTATATTTATAGAATAGTATGTTCTATTGGTATATTAATAATGTTCGATTGGATGGTGAACGCAGCAAAAAAGCCTTCGTAACGAAGGCTCATTTCATTTCGATTATGATTAAAGCTGTCTGTCGCAGTAAGCTCATTACTTGCGGACCTGCGCGGTAGACCGGCCTGTCACTAATACCGCCGGCAGAAGAATGCGGGTAATCGGCTGTTCATTCCCTTGCATGGTAAGCACATTCTCGAACGCCTGTTTGCCGATGCTGAACTGATTCTGCCGCATATGCGTAATCCGGCAGCCCTCATGCGGCTCGGGACTGTCGAAGCAGATGACCGATAAGTCCTCCGGAATCCGCAAGCCCAGCCGGCCGGCCGCCTCCTCCACCAGCAGCGCGATGTTATATTCGGCAGCGAACAGGGCGGTTATCTGGGGATGCTGGCGGAGATGCTCGACCAGCCTGTCCACATCCTCTATGCGGGCCTGCGGGTCAAACACATTCGGCATCGTAGAGGTGATCGTCTCCATCCATAATTCACGGTTCACCAGTAAGTTCTGCTCCACATGGGCTTCGATAATTCCTTCAATGCGTTCCTCAATAGCCGTTGTATTCGCCGGGGGCGGCGCCAGGAATCCGATATGGCGATGTCCCAGCCCGAACAGATAGCGGGTGGCCTCCTTGGCCGCTTGAATATTGTCGGTGCTCACAGAGGAAGCCGGAATTCCCTTCAAGTACCTGTCAATCATCACGAACGGGAACTTCTGAATCACCAGCTTCAGGATCTCCGCACTGAAATATTCACCTTGTGCCGGGAAAATAATCAGCCCGTCTACACCGAGTCCCAGCAATTGCTGTATCGCCTTCTCCTCCAGCTCCGGAATCCCGAAGGACCGCCGGACGACGAGGAAGGCGTCATGGTCACGCGAGGCCTCTTCCATCCCGTAGATCAGCTCGGTTCCATACATATCACTGAAATGGGTAATCACCAGTCCGATAATCCGTTTCTTGCCGGTTGTCCGCACCGTCTGCGGAAGTTCAAACGGTTTCATAACTAAGGAATTCGCATCCGCTACGAATGATCCCCTGCCCGGCTGGCGGACAATCAGATGTTCATCGGCCAGCATCTTTAGTGCTTTTTTAGAGGTAATCCGGCTCACTCCGAACTCATTGCAGAGCTCTTTCTCCGAGGGCACCCGTTCCCCGGCTTTATATTCATTCTTGTTGATCCGCTCGCGCAGCGTCTGAAAAATCTTCTCGTACATCGGCATCGAGCCTGAGTCGCCCGCCATGGTCAAGCACCTCCATTACCGCTTTCTCTCGGAAAGACATAACCTAATATACCATGTTATATTAGGATTGTGAAGAAACAAGAAACTTCCCCGGTCCCGGATAGTTGGCTCCTCCTCCAAACATAATAAGAAGAACGCTACGAGGAGGTTTGTAACCATGGCAAAAGAACGTTTATGGATTGCCGCCCTGGGCGGTGTCCATGAGATAGGCAAGAATATGTACATGCTGCAATACGGGGACGATATTATCGCCATTGACTGCGGGTCCAAATTCCCTGATGAGAGCCTGCTGGGGATTGACCTGATCATTCCCGACATCGCCTACCTGCTGGACAATAAGGATAAAGTTCGGGCTCTGATTGTCACCCACGGACATGAAGACCATATCGGCGGCATTCCTTATCTGCTTAAGCAGATGAATATCCCGCTCTATGCCTCCCGTCTGACCCTCGGTCTGATCGAGACCAAGCTGAAGGAGCACGGGCTGCTGCGGGATGCCCAGCTTCACTGCATTGATGCCGATTCGGCACTGACCTTCGGTGCGGTGACGGCCACCTTCTTCCGGACCAACCACAGTATTCCGGACTGTCTGGGCGTGGTGTTCGATACGCCTGAAGGCACGGTTGTCCATACGGGAGATTTCAAATTCGATATGACCCCGGTGAACAAGCAATACCCTGATATTCACAAAATGGCTGAAATCGGCACCAGAGGCGTCCGCTTTCTGCTCTCTGAGAGTACGAATGCGGAACGGCCCGGCTTCACCCCCTCCGAGCAGCTGGTCGGCGCGCATATGGAGGAAGCCTTCAAGCACGCCGAGCGCCGGATCTTCGTCTCGACCTTCGCCTCCAACGTCCACCGGCTCCAGCAGATTGTCGATGCTGCCGGACTTACCGGGCGCAAGCTGGCCCTGCTGGGCCGGAGCATGGTCAACGTGGTCAACGTCTCCAGAGATCTGGGCTATCTCAACATCCCAGAGGGAATGCTGGTCGAGCCTGCGGAAGCCGCCAAGCTGCCGCCGGAGCAGGTTGCCGTACTATGTACGGGCAGCCAGGGTGAGCCGATGGCTGCCTTATCGCGCCTGGCCAATGCCAGCAACCGGCAGATGGAGATTCAGGCCGGGGATACGGTGCTGCTTGCAGCGAATCCAATCCCGGGCAATGAACGCAATGTATCGCGGATTGTCGATAATCTCTATATCCTCGGGGCCAAGGTCATCTATGGCTCACGCAGCGAGCTGCATGTCTCCGGCCACGGCAGTCAGGAGGAATTGAAGCTGATGCTGACCCTGATGAAGCCGGAGTATTTCATTCCGATTCACGGCGAATACCGGATGCTGCATCATCACCGGCTGCTGGCTGAAGGGGTCGGGGTGCGGGGCGACCATATTTTCCTGCTGAAGAACGGTGATCTGGTGGAATCGGCAGACGGTGTGGTCCGCCAGTCGGGCCGGATTACAGCGGGACAGATCTTCGTGGACGGGCTGGGAATCGGCGATATCGGCAATGTGGTGCTGCGGGACCGCCGCCAGCTCTCGGCTGACGGAGTGCTGATTACGGTCATTACCTTAAGCCAGGCCGACGGACGGCTGCTGAATGAGCCGGATACGATCTCCCGCGGATTCATCTATGTCCGCAATTCGGACAACCTGATGGATGAGATCAACCAGCTCGTCAAGACCACACTGCAGAAAATGAGCAGTGCCGATCTCGGCCAATGGAGCCTGATCAAGCAGACGCTGAAGGACACGCTCAGCAAATTCCTGTATGAGCGCACGAAGCGCCGTCCGATGATCCTGCCGATTATTATCGAGGTGTGAGTGAAGAAACACTACAAATTAGACTTCAGGTATGCTACTTCACTGTGCTGAACATTTGGAGTTCCAGCCGCTTCTATGCTGAGCAATGTTGCACATTTTGCAGGATTTCTTTATCCATGTTACTGGCTGGGGAGTAATGTTGCATTATTTGCACAAATTCCGGTGTTTAGAGCAAGTTAGCGCTGGATTTGTTGCAATTTGTGCAGGATTTCAGGATAGGCCATTTCTATGGGGGTAGGATGTTGCATTTGTTGCAGGATTTCTTCTCAGCTGTTACTGGCTGTGAAGCATGAGGCGCATCGCTCACCGTATTAGCACCCATTATATTCGGTATTTCGCGTAGATTTTGCCCACGCTCTTGCTGGCAGTAGATTGTATTCACTTTTCCGCATTAAGAAGGGGCGCCCCATATGGGACGCCCCTTCTTACTTTACCGCGCACGCTGCCGCAACACACCGCCCTTTTTTGCCTTGAACGGACTCCGATCCGTTTGCCCCCCGCCTTCTGAATTCTCCTTGCTCGGAGTTACGGCGAAGAAGCTCAGCAGCCCGCCCACAGCACCGACACCGGCCATCGTGCCGAACAGCGTCCAATGCCCCCGGTTCATCAGCAGCGAGACCACCGGCGGGCCCAGCGCCACCCCGATGAACCTCATACTGCTGTAGAGGGAGGTGATGGTGCCCCGGTTCTCTTTCTCGATGCCCTCCGTGATCAAGGCGTCCATGCAAGGGAGAACTACCCCGATCCCGATGCCGGCCAGGCTTAGGAGACCCACCATGAAATAGATGTTCTGGCTGAAGCCGGTGATCAGCATAGCAGCTGTCAGCAGTGCCATGCCGCCGAAGCCGAGCCATTTCATCAGCGGTTTGTTCTTGCCGATGATCTTGCCGCTCCCGTAAGAGGCCAGACAGAGCAGGGCAAGCGGGATGGCCAGCACGAAACCCTTGGAAGCCCCATGCAGATTATATCTGGACTCCAGAATCTCCGATAGATAGAACAGTACCCCGAAGGTTGCAAACATGCAGATGCCGCCGATGGCGAAGATGGCGTACAGCCAGCGGCCCCGTTCGCGGAGAATTTCCTTAATTCCGCTCAGGAATTGCCGCAGGCTCTGCTTATCGGCTTCTTCATCCTTCTTGGGCGTGCGGACAAGAAAGATCACCAGCGCGCAGGAGATTAGGCACAGCACAGGAATCGCGATGAAGGGAGCATACCACAGCAAGGTGCCCAGGTAAGCCCCCAGGATAGGACTAAGCACTTTCCCGAAGGTATTGGAGGTCTCGATGATCCCCAGCCCTTTGCTGACCTCCTTCTCATCTCTGAACAGATCGCCTACGAACGGAATGACTATCGGGAAGGCACCCGCTGCTCCAATGCCCTGGACGAAACGTCCTGCCAGGATAATCCAATAAGCCGTGCTTCCGCTGAAGAACCAGGCCGCGGCCACACATCCGGCTCCACCCAGGGCAGCCAGAATCAGGCTCGGGAGAATGACCATTTTGCGGCCGAAGCGGTCTGACAAATAGCCGGCGATGGGAATCATCAGGATGGCAATCAGGCCATAGACCGTGATGATCATACTGACCTGAAAAGCGCTCACCCCGAGCTGCTTCGAGATCTGAGGCAGAATCGGCAGCAGCATGGAGTTGCCCAGTGTCATAATGAGCGGGATGGATGCCAGCGCAATTAACGCTGCTTTTGAGCCTTTTTCCCCTTTGGACGCTTGAGACGCATTCATGGACGAACCACCTTCATTTATTTTTGCATCCTGCTTATTGTCGGTCTAACCGCTGTATTTATACCCTTGGAGCCTGCCTTTAACAATTAAATACCAGCCGAAGCACAACGAACAGGCGAGCAAATAAGACACGAAGGTCCAGCCCAGGTTCCAGCCATGATCATAGATCACTTTCCCGGCAAGCATTAGACAGAGTTCCATCAAGGTTTTGCAGATCGTAGAGATCAGGAGAAGGAGCAGCGGGTTCAGGGATGACCTCCTCACCGTATAGATGAGCAGACAGGGGATCACCGGAAATACTCCCAGATTATACGGAAGAATAGATAAGACTCCCCACCCGGTTGGCGTAACTCTCCACCACTGCATCTGGTACCCCACCTCGTTGAAGACAAAGGCGATTACAATGGCAATTGGGGCGATATGAAGGAAGACTGCGCTGTCTTTGCGGAGAAAATAACTTCCAATACACCAAGGAATAATCCATCCGAGGATTACATTCATAAGCATTTGCTCCGATGCCTCCATCCGGCTTCACATCTGCCTATTATGGCTTAAAGAGCAGCCCCTTATCCGTGTAAACAAATTCAGGGCGACGCTTTGTAATATCTCCTCCTCCTGCGGGTATGCTACTCCTTGTTCAAATCCAACTGTAAAGGAGCTTACTTATGACAGGAATTCTAGGCGGCAACCCCAAGGATGAACCGTTGCATTATGGTGAGATCTTCACCCTGTGGCAAACCTCAACGGCAGCAAAGGGCGCTTTATCCGGCTACAGAGCTCATATGTATCACGCCGGAGACAGCGATCTGAAGAAAATCATCGCAGCAATGATCGACCAGGCGGAGCTGGAGATTAGCGAATGCGACTCGCTGCTGGCTGAGCAAGGCATCGCTGCTGCTCCGGCGCTCCCGAACCGGCCAGAAGCCAAACTGGAGGATATTCCGGTCGGTGCACGGTTCACAGACCCTGAGATTGCTGCAATGATCGCAGCGAATCTGGCGGTTGGGCTGGTGGCGTGCAGCCAGGCGATGGGCCAGTCCATCCGTGAGGACATTGGCGCATTGTTCGCCAAATATCATCTGACCAAAGCAGCCATCGGCGTGAAGAACCTGCATCTGCTGAAGAAAAAAGGCTGGCTGATTCCTCCGCCGCTGCTCGTCAAGAGACCGGAGCCGGTCCACGCGTAACGCAGCAGTCCCCGGATGGATGCAAAAGACAAGGCCCGCGGTCAGCCGCGGGCCTTTGCCTTGTTTCACTGCTTATCTGCGCCATGAATCCACTGTAATTGGCTATACTCCTTCATGGGGATGCCAGATGTATTAAATACATCCTTGTCATTCACATATTTATGCTCATAAGCTACCGAATACTGCTTCTCCTGCTGTCCATTGTATTCTGCGAAGGCTTCAAGCTTCACCGGCAGGCCCAGATCTGTATCGAGCGTTGCATATTCATGAACAACCACCTTGCTGCCCTCCGGCTGCCGGTCTTCCTCCAGCATGTCCTTGCCGGAGAGCTTTACCTGTTTCGTTCCGTCCTTGGCTGTCGTAACACCTTCGTTCTTCCAGCCGGCCCGGGCGAACTCAGCCTGCCGCTCAGCGAAGGATTTCCAGGTGTCCACACGGAGAGCTTCCTCAGCCGTCAGTTTAACGAATTTCCCGCTTACCGCCTTCCCGCTCTTGTCTCTTGACACCTCTACCCATTTCGTTCCCTTCTCCTTCAGATAATGGCTGACCGGATGGATCGTGCCGTCATCTTCTTTGGCCATCATGTCGATTCTCTTGTCCTGCGTAAGCGGATCAACCCAAGTCTCTACTACAGCGTTGACGCTGCCATTGTCCAGATAGGAAATCTCCTTGGTGTATTCAATCCCCTGTTGCGTCTGCGCGGCGGCGGACCGGGGAGCGGTGATTGCTTTTTTGACAGGCTGAGCTTCGGTTACCGCGTGCATTGTCAGATCTCCTGAGGCTGCGAAGGCTCCTGTTGCAGTAACCGCCAGGGATGCCATAATCGTAGAGGCAATAAGTATTTTTTTCATCATCGTGATCTCCTTTGAGTGAATGATTCAGAAACGGCCGGCCGCCTCTGTAACCCAAGAATATCAGGCGTCTGCATCCAATACTCATCATAAGCCCATCATTTTGGCATCATTTCAGCGGTCCAGCCCCTTTAGGAGGATGAAGACAGGAGAATCGTAAACCGCTTGCCGTCATTGGCCAGGAAAAAAGAATAGGAAATACTCTGCGCACCATCGGTATACTCATAAACCGCCAAAGGTGTAACCTGTGAGTCAGGGGCTCTGGGTCTGACTAACTCACCGGCGGAAGCCTCTGCATCGGACGGTACAAGCTTTAGACCTGTATACGTCTGCCAGTGCAGATAGGCATTGCCGATATCGATGGCCAGCGCCCCTTCGTCTGAATTGATGTTCAGCTCGTATATTTGATTGGTCTCCGCATCCACTGTAAACGAAATCCGGTACGCATGAACCTGTAGCGTTATAGCATAGAACGTCACGACCCGCTCCGGGTTCGTCGTATCATAGACTGTATATGAAGTTCCCGTATATCCAGTATTGCCGAAGCCGTCTTCTATTCCCGGCAACAGTCTTGTCTCCCTCAGCTTCTCCAGTTCGGTCCGGCAATTTGCGCCAAGCTTCTCCATGTCTGCCGCGGATAATTGTGCATTCTGAACGACTACGATGTCCGGGGAACCCATACTTTTCTCATAGAGGAGATGCATCTTGTCTATCATGCTGTAGGACACATTCTGGCCGTCTGGTTGCTCTTCAAGGGTCCGGATCTGGATCTGTCCCAGCACCCGCTGATCATTAATCTTGGTGAACAGCAGCGGAAGCAGCGCAGAGCAGGCCATTAGCAAGAGTGGCACCAGATACAGGATCATCCTTCTGAAGGCGCTCATACGCCACCTCCCTTAAGCAGAATTGAGACGGAGGTTCCCTTACCGGGAGTACTGTCAAAAGCCATCTCGGCCTGATGAATGCCGATAATCTGCGAAGCGATGGTCAGTCCCAGCCCCGCACCGCCCTTGGCTCTGGACCGCGATTGATCCGCCATATAGAAGGCTTCTGTAATTCTGGACAGCTCCTTCTCCTCAATTCCTTTTCCGTTGTCTGATATAGTGATTCGGTATCCTCCGGCCTCAGCCTTGCCCGTAAACGAGATATGCCCGCTGCTCTCGATCGATTTCCTGGCATTATCCAGCAGATTGAGGCACACCGTCTTCATCAGGTCCGGTTCAATCCATAATGGCGCCTCCTCGGCAGCCATGGTCAGCCCGATCCCCTCTTGGTCCAGTATAGGGGCGATTGCTGTCTGCACGGATTCAAACAAGCGGGTGGCCGGGACTTTTTTCAGCGTAAAATGCTGCTTCTTCAGCACAATCAGCTCCATTAAGGTCAGCGACAGGGCTTCCAGTCTTCTTCCTTCCTGAACAATATGATTGGCATACCGGATCACCTGCTCCTGCTCCATATTCCTCGAACGCAGCATATCGGCGTATCCGATGATGGAAGTCATAGGTGTCTTCAGCTCATGTGCGAAGCTGGCAATGAAATTCTCCTGCCGGTGCGCCGCCTCCTCCAGCTCCCCCACCATCCGCTCCAGACTCTTCGACATATGGCTGAAGGCCTTGGAGAGCTGACCGATCTCGTCATTGCTGTTATGGAAGGACGGAAGCCGGAAATCCCCCTCTGCGATCTTCAGGGTGGCCTTGGCCAGCGTATGAATCGGCCTTGTCAGCCAATAGGCGACGAACGAGATCAGCACGAAGCTGATTCCCAGCATCCCGGCGATCAGGCCGTAGACAATCTGATATTGGTTCTCCCTGCTGGTGAAGATGGAGGTAATGTCGCGGTACGTCTCCAGAAAATACGTCTCCCCGCCGGATTCCAGAGAGCTGGCTACCCGGATGAAGTACTTCTGCCCGCCCGCAGGCACGACTTCATGGGCTTGGGTATTGCGTTCCAGCTTACGGAGCAGCTGATGATCCATTGCCGGCGCCCCGGTTGTATACAGGGTCTCATAATTACTGTAGCTGACCCGGAACGGTACGGTACCGCCCGAAGTGCTTACGGTAATCGACTCCAGCGCGCTTTTCATCCGGCTGTCCGGCTGCCCCCGTGCTGCACGCTTCAGAGCCTCCCGCAGAATATCGTTCTCACGGATGGAATAGCCGGTCTCCTGCTTCAAGGCCGACTGAAACAGGGTGTTGATCATGATGGTGCTGCCCAGGCTGAAGAGGAACAGCGCAATGATGCTTGTACTGAAAAAAAACTTCCAGAACAGCTTCATGGATTCACCACAAACCGGTAGCCAACCTTATAGACAGCGATGATTTTATCCTCCCAGCCCATCTTTTTGCGCATCCGCTGCACATGGAGGTCAACGGTCCGGCTGTCGCCCATATATTCGTCGCCCCATATTTTCTCATAGATCTGCTCACGGAACAGGGCGATGTTCTTGCTCCGCACGAAGAGCAGCAGCAGCTCATATTCCTTCAGGGTCAGAGGGATCGCCTCCTCTCCTCTGTTAACGGTCCTCGATAAGGTGTCGATGGTGATACCGGCGATTTCGAGGTAACGGTCACTTTTTTTGTTGCGCCTGAGCACGCTTTCGACCCGGGCCAGCAGCTCAATGATCTCAAAGGGCTTCACCAGATAATCATCCGCTCCCAGCCTAAGCCCCTTCACCCTGTCCTCCACGCCCGCTCTTGCAGTAATGAAGATCACGGGAATATCCCGGGGCTGGATATACTCCAGCAGCTCATACCCGTTAATGACAGGCAGCATAATATCCAGCAGAATCAAGTCGAAGCTGCCGGTCTCAATCAGCCCGGCCGCCGCAGCTCCGTCATAGGCACAGATACAGTGGTACCCGGCATCGGTCAGATTGATCCGGATCAGCTCGGAGATATTCTGCTCGTCTTCCACAATAAGAATAGTAATCATATATATCGTTCCCCCAACGCCGCAGAATAAATATAGTTATACTTCAGAATTGTATCATAGTTGCATCATGATGCAGCCGCATCCCCCCACAAAGTGAGGCTTTGGCTTCGATGATGACTCAGGTACTTTGCGGGGACCCCAAAACATATTTAACAAAAAGCCCGCGATTCTTCGCGGGCCTTCTTCAGGTCTGGTTGTCCTATTCTTCCCTCCTGCGGAATAAGCTTTCTATATAGAATAAAGGAGGAGGACATCATTAACATTTTCATAGGTTATATGGTGCTGGGGTTATCCCTGTCTGCACCCATAGGCCCGATTAATGCTGCCCAATTGGACAATGGGCTGCGCGGAGGGTTCATGCCGGCCTGGGCAGTGGGCCTCGGGGCGATCAGCGCCGATATCATCTACATGCTGCTGGTCTATCTGGGGATGATTCATCTGCTGGATGCCCCGTTCGTCAAGGCCTTCCTGTGGCTGTTCGGCTTCTTCGTGCTGGTCTATACCGGCATCGAGAGCATCATGCACTCTGGGAAAATCACGGCAGCAGAAACGAGGGGCAACGGGGTCTCCCTGTCCAAATCCTTCGTATCGGGCTTCCTGATGTCGCTGTTCAACCCCTTGTCCATCCTGTTCTGGCTGGGCATCTACGGCTCGATTTTAGCCAGAGCAGTCAACGAATACCCGATGCAGCAGCTCCTGATCTACAGCGGAGCCATTGTCCTCGGCATCCTGCTCTGGGATGTGACCATGGCAGCAGCCTCCAGCATGTTCCGCAAATTCCTGACTTCGCGGGTGCTGAAGGCCATCTCCGTCCTGTCCGGCCTGTCGCTGGTCGGCTTCGGCTTCTATTTCGGGATTCAGGCCGCCCGGCTGCTCTTCTTCCATTAGATTTTGTTCTTCCGCAGCCGGATGCCCTTAATCCGGAAGCCCGGCCCTCCCTGCAAGGAATGGAAGCTTCCTGTATGCGCTTCCGCGCTCTGCTCCTTGTCTGCTGCCTCCTGCCCGTGCTTCCTGCGGTAACGCTGGAGTATCCAGTCACTCAGCGCAATCAGGGCTATAATCAAGAGGCTGATGTAGAAGCCCGGGCGGCTAAGCTTATGGAACAGGGTGCCGGTAACTGCAGCCAGAATCAGCACCAGTCCGCTCCACCGCTTCACGCCGCTCAGCAGGCTCCCCTTTAGCAGCTTGCCCGAGGAGAGCAGGATGAACGCCCAGTTATAGAGAATCATCAGCCCGGCGGCGGTGGTGACGTATTCATAGACTTTTCCCGGCAGAAGCAGGGCCATAATTACCGTACTCGTCAGACCGCCCGCAATCAGGCACAACGCCAGCAGCGGATACTTGTCCTTCCACTTCCTGGAGAACACCTTGGGCGCATCCCCCTCCTGGGCCAGCGTAATCATCATCGAGGTAATCGCATACAGCGACGCCGTCATCGTGGAGAACCCGGCAATGATCAGCACGCCGTTGAACATATGGGGCACGAAGGCCAGATGATCGCTGCGCAGGGCCAGCACAAACGGACTCTCCTTCGGGTTAAAAGCGCTAAGCGGAACCATAATCACCGCCAGTCCAATGGACAAGATGTATACCGTTCCCAGCCCTAGCAGCATCACCTTCCCCGCCTTCGGCGCTTCCTCCGGCTTCTGCAGCCGGTAAGACATAATCCCCAGCACCTCAATCCCGCCATAGGCATAGAACGCGAAGATGAAGGCGGACCATAACCCGATGCCCCCTGACGGGAACAACGCCTTGTAGCTCATTGGCACCTTCGGGGTGAACTTGCCGCCGCCAATCCAGCCTGCCAGCAGCATGACCGCAATCACCAGGAACATAAGAATAGCCGCCACCTTGATGACGGCCAGCACGTTCTCCACCCGGTCGAAGCCCTTGTTGCCGAAGAATACAATCCCCAGCGCGACCACCGCATACCCCGCTGCAAATATCCACAACGGTACGCCTGGGAACCAGAACCGCGAGAAGATCGCCAGCGCAGTAAGCTGGCTGCCCATGATGAGCAGCTCCGAGAACCAGTACAGCCAGCCGCTGCCGAAGCCCGCCCAGTCCCCGAAGGCCTGCTTGGCATAAGAGCGGAAGGAGCCTTGCTCCGGCTGCGCCGCCGTCATCCGGGCCAGAGCATCAAAGACCGCATACGTTCCCGCCGCCGCGAGCAGATACACCAGCAGCACCGCTGGCCCGCCAATCGAGATAGCCAGACCCGAGCCGAGGAAATACCCGGTACCGATCGTCCCCGCAATGCCGAGCAGGCTGAGCTGCCACCACTTCAGTTTCTTGTCTTTGCCCTTCGATCCAGAAGTCTGCTTCATGAACTCCGTCCTTATCTTGTCAGAATTAGAGAGGTCTCTCAGGGTTATGATTCCCTGAGGGCGGGGATTCATGAATTTAAATTCGGGACAGATGGTCATAGCCGGTTTGTATGCTCTGCAACGAGGTGTAGTGTGGTTGGTAGCCTATAAGGGAAGCCCGGTCGTTAAGGGAATAGTAGTTATTTTTGGAGCCTGTAATAGAGTTATAGGAGGAGTTATCCTGTATTTCATACTTCAGACCATGGTAATCTGCGAAGTAGTCCAGAATCTCAAACTTCGTCGCAGGCTTCAGCGAATACACATCATAGGCTTTATTCCCGACATCTTCCTGCATACACAGCTTGATCAGCTGAACGAAATCCCAGGGATGCACATAATCTCGGATGATGTTGTCCGCTGAAGTGCGCAGAATCTCTCCCTTCTTCAGGTGATGAATAATATCCGTCAGCAAATAACGGGAGTCCAAATCAATGAACGCGCTAAAAAAGCCGAAGATCCGTAAGTCCACAATACGGTGCTGGCTCAGACTTCTGTGTTTAGCCTCCATATTCAGCTTGGTAATCCCGTAAAATTCCTGAGTGGACAGATGATTGGGATCAAGCTTGAGCCACTTCCCGTCTGTGGCAGGCTGATCAAATTCAGACCCGTACACCGCCCCGCTGCTCAGATTGATGTATACAGCAGCCGGATTCTTGTGGAAGTAGTCCAGGATCAAATTGTCGTATCGCTCTGTAACCTGAAAGACCTGAAACGGATACTCCATCAGATCATGCGGGTCGCCAATCCCCACTCCGTTAATCATCACATCATAATCCGCCGCATGGGCAAATTCATTGTATTCACAGAGCCAGATATGCTCCTGAAGCTGGTTCTCCGCCAGGAAAAGCGCCATCCTGTCTCTGGACCGTGAGAATAAATACAACTCATACTCCTGCGCCGCTGCAAGACCGACAATCAGATTTTTGGCGATATGACCTGTGGCTCCCAGGATGGCAATTTTTATTTTCATCCCGTTCAGATCCCCCTTTCCGATTCAGTTTATGTTCATTCAATAACCAAGATATTCGCAGACAGGCCAATTTATACAATATGTCGGACCGGCAAGTCCGGTAAATATTCAGGATGAAGTGAATCTTATGGACCTATTCCTGAAAAATCCGCATATAAATAAGCTTATCAAGTGAAGCAGGCAGGTTGGGGATAGCTATGTTTCAGGAAGGAGGAGACATGAATGAGAATGAGAGTAGCGGATTATATCACGCACTCTTTATATGATGAAGGCGGAGAGACCGTGTTTCTGGTCACCGGTGGCATGATTATGCATCTGACCGACGCGCTGTACCAGCATGGCAAACAGGAATATGTCTGCTGCCATCATGAGCAAGCTGCCGCCATGGCGGCTGAAGCCTACGGCAGGATGACCGGTAAGCTTGGCGTCGCCTATGTTACCGCAGGGCCCGGAGCGCTAAATACCATTACAGGTGTAACAGGAGCTTATGTCGATTCTTCTCCGATGGTTGTTGTCGGGGGGAACTCTAAGGTTGCACTTGCCCAGGTGAAAGGACCACGCCAATTTGCCCTGCAAGGCTTCGATTCTCTGGATATTTTCCGCCAGATTACCAAATATGCAGTCAGACTTGAGGACATCTCGCAAGTCCGTTATGAAGTGGAGAAATGTATCTATCTGGCCAAGAACGGCCGGGTAGGTCCGGTCTATCTGGAAGTGCCGGTGGATCTCCAAGGCGCAGCCTTTGACCCGAATGACTTCCCGGGATTCATAGAACCACCCGCCATGGTGCCTGAGATCACAGATGCTGAGCTGGACCAGGTACTCGCTGCGCTGAAGCGCAGTAAGCGGCCCTGCCTGCTGGCAGGTGCTGGCGTCCGGCATGGAGATGCGGTAGAAGCGATGCATCAATTCGCCCAAGCAACCGGGATTCCTGTGCTGACCTCCCGGCTGGGAATGGACCTGATAGACCATGAGCATCCCCTGTTCGTCGGCCGTCCCGGCACGTACGGTGACCGCCCGGCGAATTTCACCGTGCAGAATTGTGATCTTCTGCTGACCGTGGGCTGCCGGCTGGGCATCGGACTGGTTGGTTATGATTTTGCCGATTTTGCCAAGAATGCGTTCAAGATCCATGTTGATATTGATGCCAGAGAATTGAATAAGCCCTCGGTCGTTCCAGACATCCCGGTGCAGGGAGATGCCCGCGATTTCTTCAGAAGGCTCACTGCGTTATGGAATGGAGAAGCCTCCTATACCGGGTGGGTCCGGCAGACACAATACTGGAAGCAGCGTTATCCTGTTGACTTGCCTGAATATGACAATGACAGCAGCGGCATTAATTCATACCGGTTCATGACCCGGTTCTCGGAGCTTGCACCGGAGGATGGCTTGTTCGTTGTGGACACCGGCTCCTGCTTCCATGTCCATGCCCAGGCCTTCAAGGTCAAATCCGGGCAACGGCACATTATTACTGGCGGGCTATCCACAATGGGTTACACACCTGGAGCCATAGGCGCATCGGTAGCCGCAGGCTGTAGAGAGGTCTTCTGCATTACAGGCGACGGTTCATTTCAGATGAACTTACAGGAGCTGCAGACCATTCGTCATCATCAGTTGCCTGTGAAGTTCATTCTGTTCAATAATGGCGGCTATCTGCTGATCCGGCATACTCAGTCTAACTTCATGGGTGGACGTTACCTGGGGGAAGGACCTGATTCCGGGGTAAGCTTCGTTCCATTTGAACGGATGGCCGAGACGTTTGACTTCGGCTATCTGAGAATCTCGCAGCTTGACGAACTGGATGATCAGCTTAACAAGCTTTTCCGCCTTCCGGGGCCATTGATCTGCGAGATTATGACTCCAACCGATCAACTGCTCATTCCCCGGGTGTCCTCCCGCCAGTTGGAGGACGGAACGATGATATCTACAGCTTATGATGATATGTTCCCTTTTCTCCCGAGGGATGAATACCAATCTAATTGCTTGGAGTGACTGCCATGCGCACGAATCAACTGAAGGTTGCCATTCTGGGAAGCGGCAATATCGGTACCGACCTGCTAATCAAAGTTCTGCGCTCCGAATACCTGACCTGCACCCTTTTCACAGGGAGAAACCCGGATTCTAGAGGACTCCAGGTTGCCAGGGAGCTTGGTGTGCAAACATCCTATCGGAGTATTGATGCCATTCTGGACAATCCCGATTGCTGCGACATTGTGATCGATGCTACCTCCGCTGCTGCCCATATCCGCCATTATCCCTTGCTCAAGGCATTGGGCAAGTTCGTAATAGATATGACACCCTCTCAACTAGGCACATCGTGTATTCCGGCTGTGAACCTACAGGAGAGTCTCCATAGTAATAATGTAAATATGATTACCTGCGGCGGGCAGGCTTCTGTGCCGCTGGCCTATGCCATTGCCCAATCCCAGCAGGAAGTTTCGTATATAGAAGTCGTATCCAGCATTGCCTCCCTGAGCGCAGGGCCTGCCACAAGAATCAATCTCGATGAATATATTGAATCTACAGAGGATGCTCTCCGCAGCTATACCGGCTGCACACGGACCAAAGCTATTCTTAATCTGAACCCCGCTATTCCCAGTATTGACATGCAGACCACACTCTTCGCCGTTGTCCCTGAACCCAACATGGATAATATTACCAGGTCAGTAGAGGAAATGGTCACTCGCATCCAGCATTATGTCCCCGGCTATCAGCTCATTGTACCTCCGGTCATAGAGAATGGCCGAATCGCCATGATGGTCAAGGTACAGGGGCTCGGCGACTTCCTCCCTACCCATGCTGGAAATCTGGATATTATCAATTGCGCGGCGATTGCCCTGGCAGAAGAATATGCCAGACGCTCGCTTGCTGTGCGCCAAGGAGGTTGACCATGCATCCACTTATCATTAGCGATCCTACATTAAGAGACGGCTCTCATGCTGTGAAGCACCAGTTGACCCGGGAGAATCTGGAGCTCTATTCACAGATGGCGGAGAAGGCAGGACTGGCCGTGCTGGAGGTGGGACATGGTAACGGTCTCGGCGCCTCCTCTCTTCAGCTTGGTGAAAGCCTGCTGTCGGATGCAGAGATGCTGTCTATTTGCCGAAGCAATCTCCGGCGTACCCTATTGTCTATCCATGTTATCCCGGGCTTTGCTACGATTAACCGGGATTTGCAGGCTGCACTGGGGCTGGGCGTCGATATCGTGCGTGTTGCCTCCCATTGTACGGAGGCTGACCTGACGAAACGTCATATCGAATATGTGCGCAATCAGGGCCGAACAGCCTACGGTGTTCTTATGATGTCACATATGGCACCCGCTGAGGTCTTGGGCATCGAAGCTCTAAAGATGCAGAGCTACGGTGCCCAGGCGGTCATTCTGATGGATTCGGCAGGGGCATATCTTCCGGGGGATGTGACTGCGAAGATTCAATACTTACGCAGCATTCTGGATATTCCTGTCGGCTTCCATGCGCATAACAATCTTGGCCTCGCCATCGGCAATTCGCTTGCGGCTGCTGAGGCTGGGGCAACCATACTTGACGGTACAGCACGCGGATTCGGGGCCGGGGCTGGCAATGCCCAACTGGAAGCACTGGTGGCGGCACTGCATCATTCCGGCTGGGATACGGGAATCGAACTGTATGCCTTGCTTGAGCTAGCCGAACAAGCGGAGCTTGCCTTCGCCAAGGCTCCCAAGCTCGGCAGCATGAGTATTGTCAGCGGCATGGCCGGAGTGTTCTCAGGCTTCGTGAAGCCGGTGGAACGGATTGCCAAGGAATACCATGTCGATCCCAAAGCGGTTATGGTCGAGCTCGGACGCCGCAAGGTTGTGGCCGGGCAAGAGGACCTGATTCTTGAGGCGGCGCTAACCCTGTCACAGCAATCCTGACATATCCAGAATTCATATATAAAGAAGCAGGCAACTGTAATCTTCCAGCCGCCTGCTTCTTTATTATTCTTTCCCTTGGCGCTTCTCTTCAAGCACCTGCTGTAATTCGCTTCTTTTGCCCAGCAAGACCTGATTCCCCGGCAGGTAAGCCAAGGCCTGCTCATTATGCCGGTAAGCCTGCTGCCATTCTCCGGCGGCGGCGAAGCAGCGGCTGACCAGGACATGGGGCAGCCAGGTGTAACAGGCCTGGGAGACCGGTCGTTCTCCCGGAGGTACAGTCTGCCGGTCGATTGCCTGTAGATACCAGTAGATTGCACTCTCCCACTCCCGGCGTTCCTCGAAGAATCCGGCTATAGCGCAGCAGACATCTGCCTGGGGCAACCCGAAGCCAAAAGAGCGGAAGAGACTATTCAGCCTGAGCTCCGCTTCACCTAGCTCCCGGTAGCATTCTGACAACCGCAGACAACTTGTAATCCTCTCCTCCTTGCAGCGGCTAGGCTCGCGTATTACCTGTTCATAGGAAGCAGCAGCAGCTTGATAATCCCGGGCATCGAAGCAATCATTCGCATAGTGGATGAGCAGCCTTCCTTCAGCCTTGCCTTCCTCAGCGATCCAGCGCTTTAGAATCTGCAGATTGCGTTCCGTATGAACAGCGGACGGACGATGGTCAATGCAGATGTCCGTGTTCATAGGGGAGCTTGCTCCAATAACCAACTCTTCATGGACCCGTCCCTGCCAGCGGAAAAGCCCGCGCCTAACAACACGGGGACGGCGCTCCGGATACACCGGCACAGCAGCGGGAGCAGCTTGTGAAGACTGCGGAGATAGGCGGGTCCGCAACCAGATCACTTCTACCCCCTCTTGCTCCTGTGCAAGCTGCTGCTTCAGCCGGGCCAGCTTCACAGCTTCCGGCGCGGTCAGTAGCTCATCCGCATCCATCCAGATGACATAAGGCATCGTCGCCTGCTCGTAGGAATAGTTGCGGGCGGCTGCGAAATCCTCATCCCACGGATACGCAAATACCTTCTCCGTATACCAGCCTGCCACTGTAACTGTCCTATCTGTTGATCCTGTATCCACAATAATAATCTCATCCATCAGGTCTCTGACCGAATCCAGACAACGTCCTAAGACAGTTTCTTCATTCTTCACAATCATACACAGACTGAACAGACCCTGCTGTTCTGCTTCCATCACTTACGCCTCCTGAGAATGATCCGATATACTTAAAGAAGCCATCCCGTGAAGGATGGCCTTAAACTGCTTATAAGTGAAGCCGATCCTTCGAGGATCAGGTTAATCTGTGAACAGACCATACTACGCCAGAAGTTGTAGCACCTAAATCCACATCAACCGCCAAACCATTAGACTGATAGATCAGACTGATCACATCACCTGCTGCAAGCTCCACCTCACCGGCCAAGGTGACTGTACCACTTCTAAGGGGTGCTCTGAGGGTCGTTCCTCCAACATTCACATCCAATACTGGCAGCAATCCCGTAACCAGATTTGTAACTGGAGCGGGTGTTGTTCTTTGTACCACTAAAGACGGATTCACATCCGGGCCTAATGCTGTGACGATCGCTGCGGTAAAGGCAAAGTTGACAGTAGCTTCAACCGAATATCTGCCTGCTTCTGGAACAGTATATTCACCCAAAGCCTGGTCGAATGCCGCATTACCGTAATAAGGCGCTGTTTCTTCCCAACCAGTAAATGTAGCTGTGGTTCCAGTCACCAGGGTAGGCAAGAATACAGAGAAGCCTTCAGTTGCCAAAATGGGACCCGTCGTTCCTGTGACTCCTGTCATTCCTGTAAGCCCTGTAACTCCTGTAAGCCCCGTAACTCCCGTAACTCCCGTAAGCCCTGTAACTCCTGTAACTCCTGTAACTCCTGTAACTCCTGTAAGCCCAGTATCACCCCGGTCTCCTCCTCCGGGACCTGTGGTTCCTTGAGGTCCTTGGAATCCTGTAGTCCCTGTAGGTCCTGGGGCTCCTGTAGTCCCTGTAGGTCCTGTAGATCCTGTGGCTCCTGTTGCTCCCGAATCTCCTCCCCCTGGCCCGGTCGCTCCTGTAGGTCCTGCCGGCCCTCTCTCTCCTGCAGGCCCTCTTTCTCCTGCAGGGCCTGTAGGTCCCGCAGGTCCTGTTGCTCCGCCACCACCGCCACCTTTGTCTGCACCCAACAATTCTTCCGATACTAACCGGTGTGCGGTTACCAATTGTCCCGATGCATTCTTGCCCCATAACGAGATCTGCACCGGCTCAACTTCCTCCGATGAATCCGGTGAGGTAATAAATGTGAATTCATAAGCATTGACGTCAGCATAGTAATTCTTCGTAATGACTTGATTCGCTGCAACGTTGAGCAATTCGCTTACGTACATTACTCTCGTTCCGCCAGTCAATTGATAACCCTGAATGGTGAGTGAGTAAGCCGAAGTCTCGCTGCGGTTATCAATTTTGACAGTAACCTGCTGAGTAGGTCTTGCTCCATTCACAGGGTTATTCTCAATAGGTCCTGTTGATAAGAAAGCCATTACATGGTCACATCCTTACAGATTTGGATTTCATTCCAGTATGCGCCGGGAATCATGCTAAATCTGCATGATCAGCGTGATTCCCTGGTCAGCAGCATACTTAATGATTACTATAGTAGTATTCATACATAGAGGTTTGGTGTGGACTTAGTGGATGGCCTCGTCAGAATGGGCTTCATCCCCATCCGCCAAGTATCTCTGCTCTGTGAATACCACTATATGCGCCAAGTCCGGAATGTGTCCGTTGGTCAAGCCGGATTATCCTCTGCTATGCTTGACAAGTATTGCCCGTAGGCCAGCTTGCGCAGCGGCCTTGCCAGCTCCAGAAGCTGCTCCCTCGAGATGTACCCTTTATTGAAAGCAATCTCTTCAATGCACGCCACGTACAGCCCTTGCCGCTTCTGGACCGTCTCCACCAGATTGGCAGCCTCCAGCAATGAATCCGGCGTCCCGGTATCCAGCCAGGCCATTCCCCGGCCGAATAACTCCACGTTCAGTTGGCCTCTGCTTAAATACTCCTGGTTAACATCCGTAATCTCGATTTCACCGCGCCGAGAAGGCTTAATATGTCTTGCAATCTCCACCACCAGCTGGTCATAGAAATACAAGCCTGGCACTGCATAATGGGAGCGGGGATACAACGGCTTCTCCTCCAGTGCAACCACTTTGCCCGTGCTGTCAAATTCTACAACGCCATAAGCAGAAGGATCTTGTACCCGGCAGCCGAAGATCGTGGCGCCCTCCTTCTGCCGGACGGCTCGCTCCAGAATAGAGCTGAAGCTCTGTCCATAGAAGATGTTGTCGCCCAGAATCATGCACACCTGATCTGCTCCAATGAATTCTTCTCCGATCAGGAACGCCTCGGCAAGTCCGCGCGGCTGCTCCTGCACTGCATATTGGAAGGACAGGCCAAGCTGCCCGCCGTTGCCGAGAAGATCCTGGAACAGCCGGATGTCTCTCCCGGTGGAGATAATCAGGATATCCCGGATGCCTGCCAGCATTAAGACAGACAGAGGATAATAAATCATCGGCTTGTCATATACCGGCAGAATCTGCTTGGAGATCGACTTCGTCAGCGGATGCAGTCTCGTCCCCGAGCCGCCCGCCAGAATAATTCCCTTCATCCGTCCAGCCTCCCAGTTCTAATCATTTCTGAAGACAATCCCCGCGGTTTCAGGAACCACAAGGATTGATCTAAGCACTTCTTGTGCAGCGGGTATCCTCGCTTTATTTACTTTGCAGTTTGTAGGCTCCGTTGGTGAGGGAATAGAACAGCGGCTGATTCTCAGCTTCAGGCGGAAGGTCAAAGGTGCGGACAGTAAGGTCATTCACGCTTACCGTGTATATATGTCTGGTTCCAATCACGACCACATAATGGCTGTCCCTCGTGAATTTGATTCCACCCTGAAACTTGTAAGCCGTCATGGGGACGGTTCGTAAGGTCTTATAGCTGGTCGAAGAGTCAGGGCCCTGAATGCATATCCACTGTTCATCTGGGGATAGCACCATGGAAAATTGATCGGGTACACCACTATAGATTTTTTGCCCAGTGCTATTTAACAAAACGATATTATATGACTTGTCGAGGTATACCCAGACCAATATATAAGAATCACCATTGCTTAATTGAAGTAAACCGGTAGATATACTATCTAGCCTAGAATAAGAGTAAATACCAAAATCCTCAATATTAGCAACATAGTAGTATACACTTTCATTATTGAAGACGTATCTGCTGTCGGGAGACACCGCCGAGAAGAGAACATGCGAATTCAGGGCCAGCGGTTCGCTCATATGCTTGTTCAGCAAGTCATAGACCAGGACCTGTGGACTTGATCCATCCGGGATGAAGAGATACCTCTGATCAGGTGTTAATAACAGTTCCGCTTCCCACAACCTCTGCAGCCAAATAGCGTTGCCTGACGATTATCCCAGCACCAGTAGCATTCGGTACATCAACATCAGGATTGAACTGCACCTGAATATCATAGACTCCCGATCCAGATCCGGGGGTATGCATCAGGTTGAACGAGAATGGAAAAGTGCGGGTGAATAATAAATTATTGGAGTCCGCTTGTTGGAGAATTGTCCGGAAGTCAAATCTGCGGATCACCTCGCTGTTGTAGCGAACATAAATATAAAGAGCGAGTTGTGCGACTACATCACCCGGGAAATTGTAATCAGAGAAGCCGAGATATCCCTGTAGCTGTACGTGTTGTCCTGCCTTAGTCGTCAAAGCGTCCAGATAGGTAACAGTAACAGTTGGTGTATTATAAAAAGAAATATGATCTATACCGCCAAAATAATAATACAAGGGAGGGGGAACAGGCTCACCTGTAGCTCCAGTTGCACCTGTAGCTCCTGCCGGACCCGCCGGGCCTTTACCGCCAGTTCCTGTTGGTCCCTGCGCGCCCTCTGGACCCTCAGGACCCTGCGGGCCTTGCGATCCCTTCACACTGTACCCTGTCGTGCCTGTTACCGCTATGCCGGTGGCACCCGTTGGGCCGATTCCGGTGTTTCCCGTCATCCCGGTCGGACCCGTCGGACCATGGCCTGCTGCGCCAGTGACAATGGCGGGAGGCCCAGGTTCACCTGTCTCTCCTGTCGGACCGGTCGATCCGTAGCCTGTCGCCCCCGTCATACCCTTCTTACCGGAACCGCCGCCATCGCCCAACCGACCCTGGGTCCCCGTTGTTCCTGTCGGTCCGGTTGGTCCGGTCAGTCCTGCCGCAGTTCTACCTGTATTCACAGAAGCAATCCCTGCCACAGCTCTGCCTATAGAGGGATGGGCCTTGACATTAATATAGCTGACTATCCGGGCCCGGATCGTGTAGGCATACGTTCCCGGATATGCCGGATGGTTGACCGTCACCTGTATTGTTCTGACGGTCTCCTCCGCTCCGGTATGGGACAGTGTAACCAATTGAGTCTGCAATACATTGCCGGAGAGCATTGTTTCCAATTCTACCCGCAGTAAGGATGGACCGGAAGTGACTCCCTGGAAAACGACAGGGATCTGGAACGTGACATACGCCTGGGACTGCACTGCGACAATCTCAAGCGTCTCCGCCAGGTGAACAGCCGGTCCTGCCGTCCCCAAGGGAAGAGTGGTTAAATTCGACATAATTTCACCGCCTTTTATATTTACTGCAACATCAGAGGGTATTCGGTATTACTGTAGCCGTTAAAATAACTGTCTTTGGTAAAACACTCCATTGAGCCTGAGGGGCAGCAGTAACCGAAAAATGTAACTTGAGAGTGGTCGATGACCCATCATAAATATAGTAAATTGGAATTGCAATTTCTCTACTGTAATAGAAGGAACCAATATGATACCAATAATCAGTGTAATCATACAGTCCTTTATCATCAGAATCTTTAAGAGTGATTGTTATTCCAGCTCCAAGAGAGTCCATATTAGAAGTCTCGATAGATGAAGTTAAAGAAAAATCCACAATCCCCTCTACCAGCCAACGCCCCTCACTAGGATCTATTTCCAGAGTCGCAGTAAAAGCTTCATCAATTTGTGACGATAGAATGGTGTAGGTCAATGTTGGAATGAACGCTTCATTCGCAGCCGCCCCTGTTAGCCCTGTGGCACCCTCTGGTCCAGGATCCCCTTTCTCACCACTTCCCTCGGGACCGGTGAAGCCTGTGGGACCGGTTGAACCGTCGGGACCCGTGTCCCCTATAATTACTAAACCGGTGGCTCCAATGGCCCCTATACCTGTAGGTCCTGTCGCACCTGAAATTCCTATTCCCGTTGCCCCGGTCATTCCGGTGAGGCCAGGAAATGCTGCATAGCTAGTTTCCCCTCTTGGTCCTGTGGGGCCTGTGAGGCCGGTCGGGCCGGTAGCCGCCGCGAATCCAGCCGCCCCCCTTCCCCCTGATCCTCCCGAAATTCCGGTTTTTCCGGTGAGGCCAGTGGGTCCTGTTGGTCCTGGAGGACCTATAGGGCCGTTGAAAATCACAGGGCCTGGTCCCGAACCGATCAGAGGAGAGGCGACCCGGATATCCGAAGCGATATTCTCAGAATGGAGCAGCTTCATTCTGAGCTCGTATTGATGAATGCCTGCGGGCAGTTCATCACCAAATCTAACCGTAGCTTCAGTCTGAATCATTCCGGCGGCCAAGGCTGTGGATTCGATTGACACATCACGCGTTTCAACCTGCGCGTTCCCCCTCCACAGCTCAACATTCAAGTGCACATGATAATAACCGGGGGATTGGATATCCAGCAGCAAGGGAATCAATAGCTCTACTTCCGCAGATGCATATGGCTGTTCCACGTCAGTCAGGATATCCGTAAGCACCAACATATTTCCGCCCCCGAGAGGAAGCGAAGAATAGATAGTCATTTTTTTCAACTCCTTTATTTCTCAGATGCTATTGCTCTATTGCAGCTTTTACAGATCGTTAGCATCAGTTCCTTTTCTGAAATACTTTCGCCGTGGCGAAGAATGTTTTATAGCTGATAGTAGTACCGTCAGATAACTGTCTAGCATCAACAAACAGACTATAGGTGTGTAAGCCCATCGTCGGATTCTCATCAATGGCATAGAAAGCCAGTGACTCATCAGAAGGAATATTGTATTGATATATTGCATTATCGCCATACTCTAGATACTTTGCCCACGTAAATAAACTGGCTGGAGGCGGAAGATTCGAACCATCACGATACACCCGATATAGAACACTGTTCGTGTATTTATGATCAGCGGGATTCTCGAAGCTAATCTGTAAAGTGCCCGATATCACTACACATTGATCGGGTGAGGTAATCTGTAAAGGAGGGAGCTGGCCCACTATATCACCAGTGCCTTCTGTAGGGCTGCTCAACAGGAGATCATTACTCACAACAATCGGTAATGCCCGGCTGGGCCCGGTCGCACCCGTTAGACCGGTTGGACCCGTATCTCCGGTAACCCATGAATCAGGACCTGTATCCCCGGTCACGCCTCTTGCTCCCGTCGTCCCTGTCGGTCCCTGCGGGCCATATCCGGTCATCCCGCTAGCTCCAATTCCGGTCATTCCGGTTGGACCGGCAGGTCCGATCCCGTCAGGTCCCGTAACGCCGGTTGCCCCTGTCACGCCTCCAATTGCCACAATCACACCGGTCGGGCCAGTGGGGCCCTTGGGGCCCTTCACGCCTTGGATGGCAGCGCCGGTTGTTCCCGTTGGACCGGTGCTTCCGGTCGGACCTTTAGGTCCCTTCGTCCCCCGTGGACCTTGCGGACCCGTCGGCCCTGGCGGACCCACCTCAACCTCGTCCGCCGCCACTCCCTGGACGGAGACTGCCGGGAGTCCGGCCAGCGGATTCACCGCAATATTCTGGAATGACAGAACCTGAAGCTCCAGTTCAAAGGACTGTCCGCCTTGACCGAAGCTGCCTGCAATCCTTGCATTCACATCTGCAATAAGTGTCTCCCCGGCATCGCCGCTGCCGATATAAGGCTCGGTAAGGGTATGGATGATATCTCCATCCTTCAGCACCGATAACTCGACGATCAGATGATAATTGCCGGTCACCACCGGCTTGAACGATAGCGGCAGACTGAAATCAATCTGGAAAGAGGGATGACTCTCCTCCAGCAATACCGGACTCGCCAGCCGGATGGCCGGTCCCGGACTTCCCAGTTGCACCGGAATTAATGCTGACATCTGAACACAACCCTTCTATAACTTAATCATTCGCCTTGTCCCTTTGGTATGAAATGAAGACAATCCCCGCGGTTTCAGGAACCACAGGGATTGCTCTAAGCACTTCCCATGTGCTCTTATCTTGCTTTATTTACTCTGCGTTTTGTAGGCTCCGTTAGTGAGGGAGTAAGATAGCGGTTGATCGGCAGGATCAGTTGGAAGGTCAAAGGATAGGACTGGGAAAAATTCCCCTTCTAATTCTATGGCGTAAACATGCTGGGTTCCGATTACGATGACATAACGGCTATCCCTGGTAAAACTCAGCCCGCCCGGTACGGCAACCTCATTTAATGTAATTGTATTCCCAAAATTTAGCGTACTTGTATTCCTTATTACTATTTTCGCACCGTCTTGGGCACACAACCATTGGTCATCTGGTGAGATAGCCATGCTTCTTAATTGATCATGTTGCTGCAAATATATTCTAAGCACACTTCCATCTGGAAGAACACGTATGACAAAGTCTCCCAGAATACCGTCTAAGGAACATAATATGAACATAACTCCATTACTCAACAGCTTAATTCCCCACGGAGTAGCATCAGGGGTAGTTACGATGCCATTGTTATTGAAGTCTCCAATCTTGGAGTAAGCGTAGAGAATGCCTTGAAGTCCAGGTGTAAACCTTACCTCCGTACTGTCATTAGAGACCACAAGAGGATTTATAGATCCTGGAGAAGACGCATGCTCAATAGGTTCATAGGCTCCATTGAAAATATTACGGGTAATCGCCCCGGTTGCGACCTCATAGGCATGAACCTGGCCTGAATCAACATAGAAGAAGACAAACTTGCTATCTGGAGAAGCAGCCGAAAATAGAACCTTCGTTGTCAAATTCAAATTTCGGACGAAACGCCTGTTCACCACATCATAGATCTGAACTAGGGGAGTGGATTCATCCGAGATGAACAGATATTTCTTATCTGGAGTCAGCAACATATCTGCTGCTTGCATGTCCTGATTCAGATCTACTCCCCAGCCCACAGCTTGTGCATTGGTGTCAAACTGATATAACCTATCTTGCACCGCGAAGTAAATAATTCCGCCATCTGATGCCGCAAAGGCAGCCATCAGCGGAGAGCGAATATTGGGGTCCATTGCTTTCAAATGAATGGGACCGCCCAAAGCGTTAAAGATCTGAACCCCACCATTAGCAAGGAAATAAACATCTTCATCTTGAAAATAGGGGGCCCCGCTTCCTAATGCCTCTGCCGCAAGATATCGGTCCTCCACTGTAAGCGGGAAGCCAGGTACAGTAATATTCGTGTAAGCTTGTATAGAATACTCTGCCTCTTCAAGGTCAGGGGTGTGGATAAGGCTAAACGGGAATTCCACACTTGCCCTTTGCCCGGGGTCAGATATGCCGCTCCCGTAACCCTGGACTATAGTCTGGAAGTCTAGCCAGCGGAAAGGTGCATTACGGTAAATAATATTAATTGTGAACGGAATTCTTACAGCGTCTGCGTGTGGAAGATAGGTGACACTGACATTCCCCTGTAGTAGAACACGTTGCCCAGGCTTAGTCTGCACAGAATTCACGGTGAGAATCGTTTGTGGATCAGTGGTCAATGGCTGTGGGCCCGTAAGATGTTGATATTGGACCGGGTATACTGTTGCACCTGTAGCTCCAGTTGCACCTGTAGCTCCTGCCGGACCCGCCGGGCCTTTACCACCAGTTCCTGTTGTTCCCTGCGCGCCCTCTGGACCCTCAGGACCCTGCGGGCCTTGCGATCCCTTCACACTGTACCCTGTCGTGCCTGTTACCGCTATGCCGGTGGCACCCGTTGGGCCGATTCCGGTGTTTCCCGTCGTCCCGGTCGGGCCAGTTGGACCATAGCCTACAGGGCCAGTGACAATGGCGGGGGGACCAGGTTCACCTGTCTCTCCTGTCGGACCGGTCGCTCCGTAGCCTGTCGCCCCCGTCATACCCTTATTACCGGGATTGCCGCCATCGCCCAACCGACCCTGGGTCCCCGTTGTTCCTGTCGGTCCGGTTGGTCCGGTCAGTCCTGACGCAGCTCTAGGTGTATCCACAGAAGCAATCCCTGCCACGGCTCTGCCTATAGATGGATGGGCCTTGACGTTAATATAGCTGACGATCCGGACCCGGATCGTGTAGGCATACGTTCCCGGATATGCCGGATGGTTGACCGTCACCTGCATTGTTCTCACGGTCTCCTCCGCTCCGGTATGGGACAGTGTAACCAATTGAGTCTGCAATACATTGCCGGAGAGCATTGTTTCCAATTCTACCCGCAGCAAGGATGGACCGGAAGTGACTCCCTGGAAGACGACAGGGATCTGGAACGTGACATGCGCCTGGGGCTGCGCTGCAACAATCTCAAGCGTCTCCGCCAGGTGAACAGCCGGTCCTGCCGTCCCCAAGGGAAGAGTGGTTAAATTCGACATAATTTCACCGCCTTTTATATTTACTGCAATATCAGTTATTATTAGATATTACTGTAGAAGTCAGTATACATTGGTTAACTATAGTAGACCATCTGTCCTGTGCATCACCAGTAACCGATACAGTTAGATTCAGAGTAGTAGCTGGACCTTCGTAAATTACCATAAATGGAAATTCGCTTTCCATTGAGAAAAAATCAGAAAACTGCTTCTGCCAATAATTGCTGTACTGATACAATGGGTTTCCAGCAGGTTCAGCAGCATCAGTGAGTGTGATGGTTATCCTGAATCCGCTTGTATTTATTCGAGGACCCGGTTTAAAACACTGAATATCCAAAATGCCTTCTACCTGGCAGCGCTCATTTCCAGGATCCACCGGAATAGATGCAACCAAGGCAGGTTCATTAAGCAACACACCCGATCCCGGTGAGATATAATAAGTCAGTGTTGGAATAAACGTTTCATCCGCTGGTACACCTCTAGTTCCCCTGGGACCCTCGGGTCCGGTTTCCCCCTGCCCACCGCTTGCCCCAGGTGAACCCGTGAAGCCCGTAGGACCTGTCAGCCCGTCGGGTCCTGTATCTCCTATAATTCCTACACCGGTGGCCCCCATGGCCCCTATACCTGTAAGCCCGGTTGCTCCTGTAATTCCTATTCCTGTTGCCCCGGTCATTCCAGTGGGGCCAGCGAATCCTCCTGCATAACCTGTTTCCCCTGTTGGACCGGTGGGGCCGGTTAGGCCGGTCGGGCCGGTAGCTGAGAATCCCGCCGCTCCCCTTCCCCCGGAGCCTCCCGCTATTCCGGTTTTTCCAGTGAGGCCAGTAGGTCCTGTTGGTCCTGGAGGTCCTATAGGACCATTGAATATGACTGGTCCTGGTCCTGTCCGGATAAACGGGGATCCGACCCGGATATCCGATGCGATATTCTGATAATGGAGCAGCTTCATTCGCAGTTCGTATTGATGAATGCCTACCGGCAATTCATCACTGAACCGGACTGTGGCTTCAGTCTGAATGAACCCGGGAGCCAAGGCTGTGGATTCGATCGACACATCACGGGTTTCTACAAGCGCATTAGCCCTCCACAGTTCAACATTTAAGTGCAGGTGATAATAACCGGGGGACTGGATATCCAGCAGCAGGGGAATCGATAACAGCAATTCCGCAGATGGATACGGCTGCTCTACATCCGTCCGGATATCCGTAAGCACAAGTTCGCGGCCGCTTTCAAGGGAAAGCGACGAATAGATGGCCATGTCTTTCAACTCCTTTATTTCTCAGATGCTTGTTACTCTAACCCGGCTTCACGATGGATAGCATTAGTTGCCTTTACGGAATACTTTCGCGGCGGCATTGAATGATTTGTAACTGATTGTTGTATTTTCACTTAACTGATTAACCCCAACAGCCACCGTATAATTATGAAGACCCAATGGCGGATTCTCATCGATCATATAGAAGGGCAACGATTGCTCTGATGGGATGGAATTAAATTGCGGATTATTTGAATAATTGTAATACATTTGCCAAGCCAGAACGTTACCTTGTGTTGGAAGGACGTTCTGACCATCTCGCTCTACATAAATAAACAAATAGTTCTTGTAATCATAATCTGCCGGATTCCCATAGCTAACCTCGAGAGTGCCCGATATCACTACACATTGATCGGTCGAGGTAATCAGTACCGGCGGGAGCTGGCCTACAGTGTTCCCCTCAATAGGACTGCTCGACAGCAAAGTATCACTCACAACAAGCGGTAAGGTCCGGCTGGGTCCGGTTGCCCCTGTGGGACCGGTTGGCCCAGTATCGCCGGTAGCCCCTGAGCCAGGACCTGGAGGTCCTGTCACGCCCCTTGCTCCCGTCGTTCCTGTCGGTCCCTGCGGGCCATATCCGGTCATCCCGGTGGCTCCAATTCCGGTCATTCCGGTTGGACCGGCGGAGCCTATCCCGTCAGGCCCTGTAACGCCCGTTGCTCCCGTTACGCTCCCCGCTCCAGTTGCCACAACCACACCGGTCGGTCCAGTGGGGCCCTTAGGTCCCTTCACCCCTTGGATGCCAGCGCCGGTTGTTCCCGTTGGGCCGGTGCTTCCGGTTGAACCATTAGGACCCTTCGTCCCCCGTGGACCTTGCGGACCCGTTGGCCCTGTCGGCCCCCTCTCCTCCTCGTCCGCCGCCACTCCTTGAACGGAGACTGCCGGATATCCGGCCAGCGGATTTGCTGCAATATTCTGTGAAGACAGAATCCGCAGCTCCAGTTCGAAGGACTGCCCCCCCTGGCCGAAGCTGCCTATAATACTTGCATTTACATCCGCAATGAGAGCTTCCCCTGCATTCCCGCTCCCGATAAAGGGTTCGGTAAGGGTATGAATGATCTTTCCGTCTTTCAGCACCGATAGTCCAACGATCAGGTGATAATTGCCGGTCCCCGCCGGCTTGAACGACAGCGGCACACTGAAATCAATTTGGAAGGAGGGATGACTCTCCTCCAGCAATACCGGACTTGCCAGCCGGATGGCCGGTCCCGGACTTCCCAGTTGCACCGGAATTAAGGATGACATGTGAACACAACCCTTCTTTCACTTTATATTGCTTGCCATTTGCGAACGGCAGTACTATTTAAACAACACCCCCAATACCAGTTTATGCTGCCTATAGATTGTCCAAGTCCACGATATGCAGAATATTTCATAGACCTCTTGCAGATCCGGCAACACCTGATATTCTATGCTTGTGAAATCAGTCCAGCCTGGACAATTCCTCTAAATATTTCGAAAGAGGCCAATCACCTCTCTGTTCTGGACTTTTAGACGCAGCAAAGCGCCAGAATTCAATTCTGGCGCGCTCGTTATACTATAGATATTTTAATTAATCCTGATCAATTGAATATTGGCAAAGAATTGATCAGGATTACCGCCAATAGTCTCATTACTATCATTGTACAATGCCACCTGCGGTGCTATTCCTGTTGTTCCTATGATACCGGCTCCTGCCACAGTTGAATAGGCGGTGACCACTGACGAAGTTGATTGAGAACCAGGAATAGGGGCAACCCTGGTTTCACTACCAGGATCTACAGTGTATAACTGGAAGACCATTGGGTTAGCGCCTAGCTCAGGCACGCCATTGACATAATATTGGATTAGAACTGTAGCATTAGTAGGCAGGTTAAAGAATTGAGCTGTATCATTTAAAGTAATATCTCCGCTACTCGGTCCAGTAATGCTCCATGTCACGGCATCTCCAGGGGTAACTTGGTCCACTAGAGATGCAGCCGAGTTATACTCTGCGAAGAAGGCAAGACCTGTTAAGCCGGTCATCCCGGTCATCCCGGTCATCCCGGTCATCCCGGTCATCCCGGTTAGCCCAGTCAGGCCTGTTAAACCCGTCAGCCCGGTCAAACCGGTTAAGCCGGTTTCTCCCGTTTGACCGGTTTGACCAGTCAGTCCAGTTAAGCCAGTCAACCCAGTCAAGCCGGTCAGTCCCGTGAGTCCGGTCTCTCCGGTTTGCCCTGTTAAGCCGGTCAGTCCGGTCAAACCAGTCAGACCCGTGAATCCGGTGGCCCCCGTCTCTCCGGTGAGACCTGTTAAGCCAGTCAACCCAGTCAAGCCGGTCAGTCCCGTGAGTCCGGTCTCTCCCGTTTGTCCGGTTACTCCCATTGCACCTTGGATCCCCTGAATTCCCTGGTCGCCTTGAGGGCCTTGAGGTCCGCCGGGGTTACCCGTAGCCCCTGTTGCGCCTGTAGGCCCTACCATAATGGATGCATTGAGGACGGTCTCCAGCTTGTTGGTGAGAATGAATTCCTTCTTGACAATATCCCGCATCATATTTCTTACACTATCATTCATAGCCAGCACATCTTCAATCGTTGCATCCGGAGCGTCAACTCCAGGTAAAGTACCCAGGATATATTGCAGCTTCTCCCCCTCGGCATTGATAATATGGCTGAGTCCCAATTCTTCCATTGCAATGGAGGACAGCAGCAGGTTAACAGCATCATCCCGGGCAATGCTTATGGTCGGGGTGATATTAGGCAGATTCGCCTGAGACATGAGATCAACTCCTCTATGTTAGATTGGATTAAAGCAATTTAACAATGGATATCGTGCCCGTAATATCACTAATATTCCCGGGGCCATTATTAATCAGAGCCAGTGCATTAACAGTATCAGCGGTAACCGTCGGAAAAATACTGCCCCCCACTGCCAGAGTTGAAGTAGCTCCAGGCACCGAATTATAGGCTGTCGATTCGCTTGCTGGAATCGGTTCTGAGTTAAGAGTAAGGGCAACGCTCATACTCGCCCCTGTTGCTGCATTAGCATTTACTGAATAATGAACGTAGTATAGAGCCGGTTCCAGACTAGCTCCAGCACCGTTATTCTGTAGATTGTAACCACCTGGGTTGAGGGAGATAGCAGATCCAGTGAAATAAGCATGAGTGGTAAAGTTTATTGGAAGCCCTGCTCCGATCGGGCCTGCTTCAGCACCGTTAAAAAAAGACAACCACCGGTCATCAGCAGGCACTCCTGTACCACCGGTTGCTCCGGTCATACCGGTCATGCCGGTCACTCCAGTCAGACCCGTGAGGCCAGTTAATCCCGTCTCTCCGGTTTGCCCTGTCATACCAGTTTCACCTGTAACTCCAGTCAGACCCGTGAGGCCAGTCAATCCCGTCTCTCCGGTTTGCCCTGTCATACCAGTTACCCCTGTAACTCCAGTCAGACCCGTGAGGCCAGTTAATCCCGTCTCTCCGGTTTGCCCTGTCATACCAGTTACCCCTGTAACTCCAGTCAGACCCGTGAGGCCGGTTAATCCCGTTTCACCTGTAAGTCCTGTTAAGCCGGTAAAGCCTCTGAATCCCGTGGTACCGGTAGGACCATCGTCTCCAGTATCGCCTGCTGGACCCTGCGGTCCCTGTAGACCGCGCGGCCCCTCGTCTGGACCCGTTACTCCTGTCGCTCCGGTACCGCCATAATCAACGGGCGCTGCAAGCAGACTCTCTAACTGGCTGGTCTGCAGCCAGGCGCTTTTTACTGTTTCCCCCAGCATACCGCGGATACTATCAGTGATGTCCTGAATATTGGAGATGTTCACCACCGGAGCGGCTGCTCCAGGAAGAGTGCCGAGCGCGTATTGCATCTTCTCCCCTTCTGCATTAATTACATGGCTAAGTCCTAACTCTTCCATGGCGATGGCTGACAGCATCATGTTAATGGCATCGCTACGGCTGAGTGTAATGGTAGGTGTAATGTTAGGCAGATTAGCTTGAGACAAATCAATCCTCTCCTTTCTTGATTAGAATAGTCCATCATATGCCGCTCCGAATGATTGGTTCAGCATTTCGTCCAGGCTATGTAAGAAAAAACTAATCTTTTTGACTGCTCTGCACCTACACATGCGTGAAGACCAGCCTGCATCAGGCTGGTCTTCATGGTAGGCAAAAAATTAATGGTCACATTCTAGAGAAAGATCATAACAACTGAACAATAGTAACCTTAGCTGCGCGGAAATCGCCATCTGCCCCATTCACATCTTTAGTTACAGAAGTGCCTTCGTACATAAGCGCCAGTTGAATGGTTGTCGGCTCATCAACCGCTAAAATACAAGTTCCATATAGATTAGAGGGAACCGCACTAATTGATGAGAGAACTTGTGTTTTAGCATCATAATTACCATTAATAAGCAACTCCAGACCGGCTGCTTTGGTATCAGTGGAAAGAACATTAGCTTGATACAAAATCAAGTAGCTTCCTGGCTCTACCGTAAATAAATCAGTATTATTAGTCTGTGGTCCAATAGAGTCCCCAGTAGTAGATTGAAAAATAACGGTAAATCCTGGGATAGGGAAATGGTCACTTGTTGCTACATCTTGCCAACCCTGGTACACAAACTGAGCGTAGTTCATGGATAGAACACCAGTCGCTCCCGTTTGACCCGTGGCACCAGTTTCACCTGTCAAGCCGGTGACGCCAGTGAGGCCGGTCACTCCTGTGAGACCCGTGACCCCGGTTTCACCCGTCATACCGGTGAGGCCGGTTAATCCCGTCAGACCCGTGACCCCAGTTTCACCCGTCATGCCGGTGAAGCCGGTTAATCCCGTCAGACCCGTGACCCCAGTTTCACCCGTCATGCCGGTGAAGCCAGTTAATCCTGTCAGACCCGTTTCACCCGTCAGACCGGTGAGGCCGGTTACTCCGGTAAGCCCAGTTTTCCCTGTTAAACCATCACCTCCTGCTATTCCTCCGCTGCCTCTAGGGCCTCTTGCACCTGTTGTTCCCGTTGGGCCTTGGGGTCCCGTTGTTCCTGTTGGACCAGTTAATCCCGTTTGACCTAAAACTGTTCCGGTAGGCCCTGGTGGACCAGTCATACCTGTCAGACCCGTGGCTCCCGTCTGTCCTGTCAGACCCGTGGCTCCTGTTTCACCGGTGAGCCCTGTTGCTCCAGTCTCTCCCGTTTGACCCGTGGCTCCCGTTTCACCGGTGAGCCCTGTTGCTCCAGTCTCTCCCGTTTGACCCGTTGCTCCTGTTTCACCGGTGAGCCCTGTTGCTCCAGTCTCTCCGGTCAGTCCCGTTGCTCCGGTCGTTCCGGTCAACCCTACTGGCCCTGTCGTGCCCGTTAATCCTACTGGGCCGGTCGTTCCGGTCAACCCAATTGGTCCCGTTGTTCCCGTCAGCCCAACTGGGCCAGTGGTTCCTGTCAACCCAATTGCTCCGGTCGTTCCTGTTAACCCGATTGGTCCCGTCGTTCCTGTTAACCCGATTGGGCCCGTCGTTCCTGTTAACCCGATTGGTCCGGTCGTTCCTGTTAACCCGATTGTTCCGGTCGTTCCTGTCAATCCAATTGCTCCGGTCGTGCCCGTTAACCCGACTGGGCCCGTCGTTCCGGTCAACCCAATTGCTCCGGTCGTTCCCGTTAATCCTACTGCTCCCGTCGTTCCTGTCAGTCCGATTGGTCCGGTCGTTCCCGTCAGCCCGACTGGGCCCGTCGTACCCGTTAATCCTACTGCTCCGGTCGTGCCCGTTAACCCGACTGGGCCCGTCGTGCCTGTCAACCCAATTGGACCTGTCGTTCCCGTTAATCCTACTGCTCCCGTCGTTCCTGTCAGTCCGATTGGTCCGGTCGTTCCCGTCAGCCCGACTGGTCCCGTCGTACCCGTTAATCCTACTGCTCCGGTCGTTCCCGTCAACCCGACTGGGCCCGTCGTTCCCGTCAACCCGATTGGGCCCGTCGTGCCCGTCAGCCCTATTGGTCCGGTCGTTCCCGTCAGCCCTATTGGTCCCGTCGTTCCCGTCAACCCGAATGGTCCCGTCGTTCCTGTTAACCCGATTGGTCCCGTTGTTCCTGTCAACCCAATTGATCCGGTCGTGCCCGTCAGCCCTACTGGTCCCGTCGTTCCGGTCAATCCAATTGGTCCCGTTGTTCCCGTCAGCCCAACTGGGCCAGTGGTTCCTGTCAACCCGATTGGTCCCGTCGTTCCTGTCAACCCAATTGGTCCCGTCGTGCCCGTCAACCCGACTGGTCCCGTCGTTCCTGTTAACCCGATTGGTCCGGTCGTTCCTGTCAACCCAATTGGGCCCGTCGTGCCCGTCAACCCAATTGGTCCCGTCGTTCCCGTCAACCCGACTGGGCCCGTCGTTCCTGTTAACCCCACTGGTCCGGTCGTGCCTGTTAACCCGATTGGTCCCGTCGTTCCCGTCAACCCAACTGGGCCTGTCGTGCCCGTCAACCCGATTGGGCCCGTCGTGCCCGTTAACCCTACTGCTCCGGTCGTGCCCGTCAACCCAATTGGTCCTGTCGTGCCCGTTAAACCTACTGCTCCGGTCGTGCCCGTCAACCCAATTGGTCCTGTCGTTCCTGTCAATCCAATTGGTCCCGTTGTTCCCGTTAACCCGACTGGTCCCGTCGTTCCCGTCAACCCAATCGGTCCCGTCGTTCCTGTCAACCCAATTGCTCCGGTCGTTCCTGTCAATCCAATTGCTCCGGTCGTTCCCGTTAATCCTACTGCTCCCGTCGTTCCTGTCAGTCCGATTGGTCCGGTCGTGCCCGTCAACCCTACTGGGCCTGTCGTTCCTGTCAATCCAATTGCTCCGGTCGTGCCCGTTAACCCGACTGGGCCCGTCGTTCCGGTCAGCCCAATTGGTCCCGTCGTTCCGGTCAGCCCAATTGGTCCCGTCGTTCCGGTCAGCCCAACTGGGCCAGTGGTTCCTGTCAACCCAATTGCTCCGGTCGTTCCTGTCAATCCAATTGGTCCCGTCGTGCCCGTCAACCCGACTGGTCCCGTCGTTCCTGTTAACCCGATTGGGCCCGTCGTTCCGGTCAACCCAATTGCTCCGGTCGTTCCGGTCAATCCAATTGCTCCCGTTGTTCCCGTTAACCCGACTGGTCCCGTCGTTCCGGTCAATCCAATTGGTCCCGTTGTTCCCGTCAGCCCAACTGGGCCAGTGGTTCCTGTCAACCCAATTGGTCCCGTCGTTCCGGTCAATCCAATTGGTCCCGTTGTTCCCGTCAGCCCAACTGGGCCAGTGGTTCCTGTCAACCCAATTGGTCCCGTTGTTCCCGTCAGCCCAACTGGGCCAGTGGTTCCTGTCAACCCAATTGGTCCCGTCGTGCCCGTCAACCCGACTGGGCCCGTCGTTCCGGTCAATCCAATTGGTCCCGTCGTTCCCGTTAACCCTACTGGGCCAGTGGTTCCTGTCAACCCGACTGGGCCCGTCGTTCCTGTTAACCCCACTGGTCCGGTCGTGCCTGTTAACCCGATTGGTCCCGTCGTTCCCGTCAACCCAACTGGGCCTGTCGTGCCCGTCAACCCGATTGGGCCCGTCGTGCCCGTTAACCCTACTGCTCCGGTCGTGCCCGTCAACCCAATTGGTCCTGTCGTGCCCGTTAAACCTACTGCTCCGGTCGTGCCCGTCAACCCAATTGGTCCTGTCGTTCCTGTCAATCCAATTGGTCCCGTTGTTCCCGTTAACCCGACTGGTCCCGTCGTTCCCGTCAACCCAATCGGTCCCGTTGTTCCTGTTAACCCGATTGGTCCCGTCGTTCCCGTCAACCCAATCGGTCCCGTTGTTCCTGTTAACCCGATTGGTCCGGTCGTTCCTGTTAACCCGATTGCTCCGGTCGTTCCTGTTAACCCGATTGCTCCGGTCGTGCCCGTTAATCCTACTGCTCCGGTCGTGCCCGTCAACCCAATTGGTCCTGTAGTTCCTGTCAATCCAATTGGTCCTGTGGTTCCCGTTAACCCTACTGGTCCCGTCGTTCCTGTCAACCCAATTGCTCCGGTCGTTCCTGTCAATCCAATTGCTCCGGTCGTTCCCGTTAATCCTACTGCTCCCGTCGTTCCTGTCAGTCCGATTGGTCCGGTCGTGCCCGTCAACCCTACTGGGCCTGTCGTTCCTGTCAATCCAATTGCTCCGGTCGTGCCCGTTAACCCGACTGGGCCCGTCGTTCCGGTCAGCCCAATTGGCCCCGTCGTTCCGGTCAGCCCAATTGGTCCCGTCGTTCCGGTCAGCCCAACTGGGCCAGTGGTTCCTGTCAACCCAATTGCTCCGGTCGTTCCTGTCAATCCAATTGGTCCCGTCGTGCCCGTCAACCCGACTGGTCCCGTCGTTCCTGTTAACCCGATTGGGCCCGTCGTTCCGGTCAACCCAATTGCTCCGGTCGTTCCGGTCAATCCAATTGCTCCCGTTGTTCCCGTTAACCCGACTGGTCCCGTCGTTCCGGTCAATCCAATTGGTCCCGTTGTTCCCGTCAGCCCAACTGGGCCAGTGGTTCCTGTCAACCCAATTGGTCCCGTCGTTCCGGTCAATCCAATTGGTCCCGTTGTTCCCGTCAGCCCAACTGGGCCAGTGGTTCCTGTCAACCCAATTGGTCCCGTTGTTCCCGTCAGCCCAACTGGGCCAGTGGTTCCTGTCAACCCAATTGGTCCCGTCGTTCCCGTCAACCCGACTGGGCCCGTCGTTCCGGTCAATCCAATTGGTCCCGTCGTTCCCGTTAACCCTACTGGGCCAGTGGTTCCTGTCAACCCGACTGGGCCCGTCGTTCCTGTTAACCCCACTGGTCCGGTCGTGCCTGTTAACCCGATTGGTCCCGTCGTTCCCGTCAACCCAACTGGGCCTGTCGTGCCCGTCAACCCGATTGGGCCCGTCGTGCCCGTTAACCCTACTGCTCCGGTCGTGCCCGTCAACCCAATTGGTCCTGTCGTGCCCGTTAAACCTACTGCTCCGGTCGTGCCCGTCAACCCAATTGGTCCTGTCGTTCCTGTCAATCCAATTGGTCCCGTTGTTCCCGTTAACCCGACTGGTCCCGTCGTTCCCGTCAACCCAATCGGTCCCGTTGTTCCTGTTAACCCGATTGGTCCCGTCGTTCCCGTCAACCCAATCGGTCCCGTTGTTCCTGTTAACCCGATTGGTCCGGTCGTTCCTGTTAACCCGATTGCTCCGGTCGTTCCTGTTAACCCGATTGCTCCGGTCGTGCCCGTTAATCCTACTGCTCCGGTCGTGCCCGTCAACCCAATTGGTCCTGTAGTTCCTGTCAATCCAATTGGTCCTGTGGTTCCCGTTAACCCTACTGGTCCCGTCGTTCCTGTCAACCCAATTGCTCCGGTCGTTCCTGTCAATCCAATTGCTCCGGTCGTTCCTGTCAATCCAATTGCTCCGGTCGTTCCCGTTAATCCTACTGCTCCCGTCGTTCCTGTCAGTCCGATTGGTCCGGTCGTGCCCGTCAACCCTACTGGGCCTGTCGTTCCTGTCAATCCAATTGCTCCGGTCGTGCCCGTTAACCCGACTGGGCCCGTCGTTCCGGTCAGCCCAATTGGTCCCGTCGTTCCGGTCAGCCCAATTGCTCCGGTCGTTCCGGTCAATCCAATTGGTCCCGTTGTTCCCGTTAACCCGACTGGTCCCGTCGTTCCCGTCAACCCAATCGGCCCGGTCGTTCCCGTTAATCCCACTGGTCCGGTCGTGCCCGTTAATCCTACTGGTCCCGTCGTTCCGGTCAATCCGATTGGTCCGGTCGTGCCCGTCAGCCCGACTGGTCCCGTCGTTCCCGTCAACCCAATTGCTCCGGTCGTGCCCGTTAACCCGACTGGTCCGGTCGTGCCCGTCAACCCAATTGGACCTGTCGTGCCCGTTAACCCGACTGGTCCCGTCGTTCCCGTCAACCCAATTGCTCCGGTCGTGCCCGTTAACCCGACTGGGCCCGTCGTTCCCGTCAACCCAATTGGACCTGTGGTTCCCGTTAATCCCACTGGTCCGGTCGTTCCTGTCAATCCAATTGCTCCGGTCGTTCCCGTCAATCCAATTGCTCCGGTCGTTCCCGTTAATCCTACTGCTCCCGTCGTTCCTGTCAATCCGATTGGTCCGGTCGTGCCCGTCAACCCGATTGGGCCCGTCGTGCCCGTTAATCCTACTGCTCCCGTCGTTCCTGTCAATCCGATTGGTCCGGTCGTGCCCGTCAGCCCGACTGGTCCGGTCGTGCCCGTTAATCCTACTGCTCCCGTCGTTCCTGTCAATCCGATTGGTCCGGTCGTGCCCGTCAACCCGATTGGGCCCGTCGTGCCTGTTAACCCGATTGGTCCGGTCGTGCCCGTCAGCCCGACTGGTCCCGTCGTTCCCGTCAACCCAATTGCTCCGGTCGTGCCCGTTAACCCGACTGGTCCGGTCGTGCCCGTTAACCCGACTGGGCCCGTCGTTCCCGTTAATCCTACTGGTCCCGTCGTTCCGGTCAATCCGATTGGTCCGGTCGTGCCCGTCAGCCCGACTGGTCCGGTCGTGCCCGTTAATCCTACTGCTCCCGTCGTTCCTGTCAATCCGATTGGTCCGGTCGTGCCCGTCAGCCCGACTGGTCCGGTCGTGCCCGTTAATCCTACTGCTCCGGTCGTGCCTGTTAACCCGATTGGTCCGGTCGTGCCCGTTAACCCGATTGGGCCCGTCGTGCCTGTTAACCCGATTGGTCCGGTCGTGCCCGTCAGCCCGACTGGTCCCGTCGTGCCCGTCAACCCGACTGGTCCCGTCGTTCCCGTCAACCCAATTGCTCCGGTCGTGCCCGTTAACCCGACTGGTCCGGTCGTGCCCGTCAACCCAATTGGACCTGTCGTGCCCGTTAACCCGACTGGTCCCGTCGTGCCCGTCAACCCGACTGGTCCGGTCGTTCCCGTCAACCCAATTGGACCTGTCGTGCCCGTTAACCCGACTGGTCCGGTCGTTCCCGTCAACCCGATTGGTCCGGTCGTGCCCGTCAACCCGATTGGTCCGGTCGTGCCCGTTAACCCGACTGGGCCCGTCGTTCCCGTCAACCCAATTGGACCTGTGGTTCCCGTTAATCCCACTGGTCCGGTCGTTCCTGTCAATCCAATTGCTCCGGTCGTTCCCGTCAATCCAATTGCTCCGGTCGTTCCCGTTAATCCTACTGCTCCCGTCGTTCCTGTCAATCCGATTGGTCCTGTCGTGCCCGTTAATCCTACTGCTCCCGTCGTTCCTGTTAACCCGATTGGTCCGGTCGTTCCCGTTAATCCTACTGCTCCCGTCGTTCCTGTTAACCCGATTGGTCCTGTCGTTCCTGTTAACCCGATTGGGCCCGTCGTGCCCGTCAGCCCTACTGGTCCCGTCGTTCCAGTCAACCCAATTGCTCCGGTCGTGCCCGTCAACCCGATTGGGCCCGTCGTGCCCGTCAACCCGATTGGTCCCGTCGTGCCCGTTAACCCGATTGGGCCCGTCGTACCCGTTAACCCTACTGCTCCGGTCGTGCCCGTCAACCCAATTGGACCTGTCGTTCCTGTCAATCCAATTGGTCCTGTGGTTCCCGTTAACCCTACTGGTCCCGTCGTTCCCGTCACCCCAATTGGACCTGTCGTTCCTGTCAATCCAATTGGTCCTGTGGTTCCCGTTAACCCTACTGGTCCCGTCGTGCCGGTCAATCCGATTGGTCCCGTCGTTCCCGTCAACCCAATTGGTCCTGTGGTTCCGGTCAACCCAATTGGTCCGGTTGTGCCCGTCAGCCCAATTGGACCTGTCGTTCCTGTCAATCCAATCGGACCTGTCGTGCCCGTTAATCCCGTTAATCCCGTCAATCCGGTCATTCCCGTAAACCCTCTCGACCCTCTAGCACCTGGAGTCCCTCTTGCGCCTGAAGTACCTGTAGGCCCGGTTGTTCCTGTAGGCCCTGTAGGCCCGGTTAATCCTCCGACTCCCATTAAGTTGTCAACCCCTCGCTGTTACAGAATTACAATCCACAAAAATACCTCCAACATTATCCATTTTTATCAATAAATTAAGAAACGGGTACTCATCCTTAGAAAAGGAAGGTATCCGTTTCAATATTATTTGAATGAGAGAGAAGTACACTCTGACAATTAAGTCAAGGCGAAAATAGTCACTTGACCATAAAAATTACCGCCCGGGCTATTTAGAATATCGTTTGTTATAGAAGTAAGAGGTTCAACGAGCCAAAACTGCATATATACGTTGCCGCCTAGAGCATCTACAAGCAACACTGCAGACACTGGAGTCACAGGATTACTGATGCCAGGCACCTGAGCTCCTGAAGAATACCTATTATAAGAATCGGCATCAAAACTATCAGGAACATCATCACTCAAAGCTACTCCAATCACCGGTGCACCATTCGGAGCATCCGTATAGCCAACATTAAAGTTAAATGAGACCTGGTAGATATGTCCTGCAGGCAACATAAATGTATTGCCTTTGTCTACATTTTGAAGTTCAGGATCAGGGAAAAGGTAAAGCTGAATCAAATTTTCCGGATCAGCAATCCATCTGTTGAAACCTTCGATGATAGTATTAGGGGTCTCAGATGGATACGTGATTTCATTAATTACATATGTTCCGAAAATAGAGGTAATTGATCCTGTAATTCCAGTATTACCTGTGACTCCTGTGACTCCTGTAACTCCTGTAACTCCTGTAACTCCTGTAACTCCTGTAAGACCTGTGTGTCCCGTTAATCCTGTATGCCCAGTAAACCCTGCACCTGTTGTTCCCGTTACTCCCCCTGGCCCAGTTGTTCCCGTAACCCCTACTCCTGCTGGTCCCGTTGTTCCCGTTACTCCTACTCCTGCTGGTCCCGTCGTTCCCGTTACTCCTACTCCTGCTGGTCCCGTTGTTCCCGTTACTCCTACTCCTGCCGGTCCCGTTGTTCCCGTTACTCCTACTCCTGCTGGTCCCGTCGTTCCCGTTACTCCTACTCCTGCTGGTCCCGTCGTTCCCGTTACTCCTACTCCTGCTGGTCCCGTTGTTCCCGTTACTCCTACTCCTGCCGGTCCCGTTGTTCCCGTTACTCCTACTCCTGCTGGTCCCGTTGTTCCCGTTACTCCCGTTACTCCTGTATTCCCTGCTCCCGTTGGTCCCGTCATGCCTGTGTAACCTGTGAGACCCGTTACTCCAGTCTTACCTGTATTACCAGGTCTACCTGACCCCCCGTCTATTCCTCCACTTCCTCTAGGGCCTCTTGCACCCGTTGTACCCGTTGGTCCTGTCGGTCCAGTTATTGATACTGCCATTATTATTTATCCCCTTTCAACACTTAGTTTCAATTTTCTTCTATTGTTGAAGGCTTCCGTCTCACAAGGGTAATCTCACTGCTCTCCATGAAGGCTTCAGGCAATGCAATAAACTCTCCGCTAATTGGATTACACCCTAGAATTGTCTCACGTGCTGCCAGCCGATTTCTCCTAACCTTCCAGTATGCCTGTTCTACTTCACCTTCCTGTAAGCATAAATTAAGAGAAAGCATAGAATGTAGACTGGCTTGTGAACTCTTCATTGCAGCTAATGCTTCCCGGTCCTCTCCATCCACTTCATCGTAGGGATTCAGCCATAGTACATAAGGGGATGTCAATAGTCCTTCTAACCTCTCCCAAAGCTTAGACGGTTCTTCCTCGGAGGGGAGAGGAAGAACCGTCGCCCCCAATTCACCGGCAAGCTTATTAGCTTCCTCTTCTATTCCAGCACCGATTACAATCCACTGATCTGCGAATAGCTGCCAGTTCGCTGCCCACTTCCGCAGCGCTGATAACGGACCATCTTCCTTGCAGAGCAGTGTGATTACAGACCAGGAATTCTCTCGAGTTGTATTGCAACGAAGGGAGGTTTGCTGCAGATAAAGTGAACAAAAGCTGTGGTTACCCGAAGAATCATCTTCTACCGCCCGCATTTCTTCTTCCAGATGCGATAGCTTCTCCGACGCTTCCGTGAATGAAGGGGAATACTCTAACGCCCTGCGGTACCAGATGCTGGCCTCACCGGACATACCGCACAGCACATAACAGTTCCCGATATAATAGCAGGGATAGAAGGTTCCCGCACCTTTGAGAACCATATACTGAAGAGCATTCTCTCCAAGCGTAAGACAATGCTCGAAAGCGGAGATCGCAGCCTCTATCTGGCCGGTATGCATCAGAATGCAGCCCTTATACAGATGCAGGTCCACATAATCCGGGTAGAGGCTGATAGCCTTATCAATGCCTGGCCAGCCTTCCTTGAAGCTGCCCATCGCCACCAGACAGCCATACTTGAGCTTGTAAAAAAGCGATGGCGGTAACCTTGTCTGCCCCAGCGAAGCGGCAATGGCCAAATTAACCTGCTGGAAGGCAAGTGCATACTTCCCCACCCGCTGATATTCACTTGCTATATGGTAAAGACTCCACGGATCGGGGTTCGGATGATTTGTCACGGCCTCCTGCAGCAGCTTCAGATTGCGATCATGCTTGGACTTCAGGGATGTTACGGACTGCAGATAGCCATAATGGAGCAGCCGGACGGGAAGCTGGAACGGAGTGCTGGTATCTTCCCGGTTATTCGTCCCGGGCCAGCTTAATTGCTCATGAATAACTCCGGTGAAATGAACCCCCTCTCCGTTACGAAACAGGCGGCACTGGGACAGCCGGTAAGCTTCATCTGCCTGGGGCCGGTATAACCCATTGAAGTGGATCGTTTCCAGAGCTGCCAGTTTGTAATCCTGCAGGGTACTTACTATCTGAAGCTTAAGTGCATCGCCAGCAGCGAGCTCTTCATCTGCATCCATCCACAGGATCCATTTCCCTGTTGCATGAGCGAGGCTGTAGTTGCGTGCTTCCGCGAAGCTCTCCTTCCAGGGGAATTGAAGAATGGTTGCACCGAAGCTGCGGGCAATGTCCAAGGTCCTGTCACGGGAGCCTGTATCCGCCACAATTATCTCATTTACCCCTTCGTGCACACTCGCCAGACAGCGTGCAATCCACGGCTCTTCATCCCTGACGATCATGCACAGAGAGATTAATGGGACGTTCTCCCTCGCTGTGTTCAGCCATCCTGGGACTACCTCCCTTCCATAATGGACTTACCGGACCATGCGGACGGACCGGGCAGGTGGATGTTCACATCGCGATTAACATCACCCCTTTACCTTATGACGGTTATCGCCCGCATAGAACATTGTCGGATAAAGTCGGACAATCTAGATATGAAATTAATGAGGTACTGCCTGCCTCATTCGATGGGAAGGTACTCCTTCCGGTCCTCCGGGTCCGGCCCGGGAAGCAGATGCTTCAGATGGTCTGCTGCATCTTTACGGGCGACCAGAATGCCGCCGGGGCCTGCTGCCACGATTACATCATCCAGCCCGACAAGCATGACCGGAATATCCAACTCGTTGACAATCTGGCAATTCACAGAGTCTGCACTGACCTGGCCCCATCCCAGAACAGAGGAAGCTAATTCTTCAGAGAGCGTGTTCCAGGTTCCTAAGTCCTTCCAACCGTCGTGATAGGGCACACAGATCAGGCGGCTGTTGCCTTCCAGCACCTCAACATCGAAGCTGCTCTTGGGCAGGCGGTGATATTGCCTTTGCAGCTCTGCATAATCCTTTGGATAGCCCGCAGCTTCCAATCTGTTCAACTGGTCGCATAACCGGAAAGCGAAGATGCCGCAGTTCCACATCGCCTGCTGCTCCAGCAGCGCCTCGGCTGCCTTCTTGTCTGGCTTCTCCACGAAGCAATCCACCGGCACATAGGCCGGGTTCTCGGGCTTCCCTGTAATGGCGGCAGAGAGGAGGGACGGAACAATATACCCATATTTACCTGAGGGTCCATCCGGCTTCACTCCGAGCAAGGCAATTTCCGCACCGGACTGCCGCAGCGCCCGGTCCAGCTCTGCCAGCTTGAAGAAGAATTCGTCGTTCACATACGCATCAACAGGCAACACTATGACAGTCTCATCGGGGGGAATCTTCTCTACCGAATATAGATAGACCGAGGCGAGGCTGACTGCCGGAAAGGTATCTCTGCGCCTCGGTTCAATAATAACCTTAGGAGCCGTGCGGAGCTGTTTACGGATCAGCATCTCTTGTCCGCTTGAGGTTGCAATATAGACTTCATGGTCAAGACCCGCTGCCGATAACTGCCGCCAGATCCGCTGAAGCATGGACTCTCGCCCGCCTCCCGGAGCAGGCAGCACCTGAAGGAACTGCTTGCTCCGGATACTGCTGGAGAGCGGCCATAAGCGTGTGCCGGAGCCGCCAGATAGAAGCACCAGCTTCATGGTTCATTCCTCCCTTCCATTATTGGAAGTCGTCTGCCGTCAGATTGACTGTGCTGAACTGCTCTTCGGTATCCCAAAAGGTCAGCATCCCGTACTTTTTACGGTTATCCAGGTATTGGGGGATTCCCGCCTTTCTCAAACCATCGCTCATAATGACATATTCGTAGCGGGGAGTACCGTCATCGTACCGGACATGCTCCAGAATGTCCCGGCGTATCAGATAGGTGCAATGGATGACGTCAACCTGCACCAGACCTTTCACAGTCTGATACAAGTAATAGAAATATAAATCGTTACTCTTGAAGTAACCATCTTCGTGCACCATATTATGATAGTTGGAATACAGACTTAAAGGGGATTCAGCGACAGTAAGCAGTGGACCGACTACTGGCAGATTTGTTAAGAGCAGGCTCTCGAGTGTATCCGAGGCAATGAAATTATCACAATCTGCTACAAAATAATGGGTGTTTCTTAATTTAGCCCATTCGATAGACTCTTGACGCAGCCTGCCAATTACTTTTAAGCGCTCATAAGTCCATTCATGCGGAGCATAATTCTGCACAGGCTCTTCCACATCACTGGTATTCAAGCATACCTCATTGTATCTCTCGCCCACCCGTTCGACCCATTCTCTAAGAATCTCTTCGGTCCGGTCATTGTTGTTGTTGGTCCGAATGTACAGTTTGATCTTTGAGGCAGGATATGACTGCCGCTCAATAAGCTCCAGATAGAGCGGCAGTACATGTGCCTTGTCCTTTGCTAGTATAGCGATCGTTACCAGATCTTGTTCCATGATTGTCCTCCTGTCCGAAATGAGCTTCGCTTTATATTTCTATTGAGGATGTAGCATTCTCACGGTCACGGTCTGCAGAGGCCGCGCGGGCACTGATGGTAGCACCGCTGACTAAGCCGAAGAACGGACTCTGCATCGGCTGTTCAATATCCTCCGGATAGAGCATGGCGCTATCCTGTCTGATCATGTACCGCGCACCTTCCCCACAGCGAAGAGAGACCACTTGGTATTGATGGAATAAGGACAGCTTCAGCCCAGTGAATCTCCGGCGCTCATCCGGCGTGAGGATATCGCCTTCCTGCAGCCAGAGAATATAAGGCTCAGTTGCCATATGACTGATCCATTCCCGCAGCATACGCATATCATGCTCCCCTTTCACGGTGTAGACCTGCGGTGTATAGCGGGCTGCGGTTTGCGCAATGCGTTCATTGCCGGATGGGTCCACCACAATCATTTGTTCCACTATCCCTGCAAATGAAGCCAGCGTCTCTTCCAGTGCAGCCTCGTCTTCGGGTGCAATAATTCCCACACATACCCCTACGGCCGGAGTATAGATCAGATTATGGATATCTGACCCCCATTTCTGGAAAGCCTTCTTCTTGTTCTGTTCTAGAAGTGTATTCAGATCGAAAGAAGATTCCTGCCCCATACTGGCATGGCCGATATGGTGAATGAATGAATCCAAGGCAATCAGCAGCTTATAGCCATGCTGGAGTGCCCGCAGACATAAATCGTCATCTTCGTAATTCCCCAGGCCATACCGTTCATCGAACCAGCCAATCTCCTCCAGAACACTGCGTTTAACCAGCAGACAGAAGCCGATCAGGCGTCTTACCTCCTGCACCTGGCCGCGCTTCGACTCACAGTACTCTGCCGCGAACGCCTCCATATCCTTGAGTTCACTGTAAGTCACCGGTATACATTGATGTCCGCTAATGTAATTCGTAACAGGTCCTGACATGCCTGCCATGCTGTCGCTGTTCAATGCATGAAGCATAGGCGCCAGCCACCCGGGAGGAACTACGGTATCATTATTAAGGAACAGAATCGCCTCACCTTCCGCGAGCTCTCCTCCCTGATTGCAGCCTTTGGCAAACCCCAGATTCTCCTGATTCTCAATTAGCTTCAGTTCAGGATAATGTTCCTTCAGGTATTGCACCGTTTCGTCACTTGAGCCGTTGTCAACGATAATGATCTCATGCTCCTCAGGTGTATTACGCTTGATGCTCTCCAGACATTGAATGGTTAAGGGTAACTTATTGAGAGTGAGAATAATAATACTCGTCTTCACTGGACCAACTCCTTTTGTTCTTCAGGCACGTAGACATTAATCTCGACATGTTTGTCTCCCAGCAACTTCGTATAGTAATCCCTGTTGTATATACTACTGGCGTTTTCTGGATATAGTGCAAAAGAAATTTCATTTCTAAAGTCAGCATAGGTGTGATCACCCAGCTTATCGTAGCAGACACAGAGCTGCAGATTCGGGAGCCACGTGCTTGCAGAATAAATCTCTGTGCCCGGTTCACTGATCTTAGGGAGAGACGGTGCAAGCTTGAACCAGTAGACTGCTTGTTCGTATTGCTCTAATTCCATGTAATAAAAGCCAATTCTACAGCACACATCCGGGCGCGGGAGACTATAGTCAAACGTGCGGCACAGGGCGAGGAGCTGCTCCTGCTTGTTTCCAAGCGCTCCATGGCTGTCCGACAGCCTCAAGCACGCCTGAATATTATCCTCTATCCAGCCTTCGCCTTCAGATAAGAAGCGCTCATAGTTCTCCACCGCCTCAAGGTAGAATCCATGATCGTATAGTTCATTGGAGTAATAGATCCGGTCCCTGGCGGTAAACGGCTTATCCTCAGCGATCATCTTACGGTAGATATTAAGGTTACGCTGCGTATACTCCTTGTCTTTCTTATGTGTAACACAGACGTCGCTCTCGAGTATAGGCGCTGTGACCTCAATATACTCATGAACAGCGCCGAACCACTTGAATCCGCAGTCGCGTCTGATCAGACGGTTGCGTCTGAAGCTGTAGAGTGACTTCCCATGCTCATCCGTTATGAGAATATAAGACATGGATATGGCATGATATTCGGAAGTCATTGTAGCCTTCAGCCTCTTGAACCGCTCCCGGTCGATCTCCTCAATGACATCATCTGCATCCAGCCACATGATATACTCACAAGCCGCTTGGGCGAATGCATAATTGCGGGCGGCTGCGAAATCATCGATCCATTCAAAATCATAGATCGTGGCACCATATTCGGCCGCTATCTCTTTGGTACGATCTGTTGAGCCTGTGTCTACGATGATGATCTCATCCACAATATCCGCAACCGATGACAGGCATCGTCCCAGGCTCTTCTCTTCATTGCGTACAATCATACACAAGCTAATGGTCGGCAAATCTTCTCCTCCTTCATGCAAATTCTGAATATCCGGACTTACCGGATTTCTCGTATATGTATATGCCGGTCTTGCTGGATCATTCGGCCGGATTTCCCCGCATGAATTCCATTCCGGTTCATAAGCTAGTACAGATACCCCTGCAATAATTTGTCCACCAAGATTGAAGGAGGAACATATGCATACGATTCCCGCCTCGCTCCATAATCGTTTATACCGTTATGGCACCAGATGCAGGATTTCCTCTGATGGTGTGTTATCGTTGCCGGAACAGACAGCAATCGGCTCCGGTGTGCTGGTACGGGAAGGCTACCGGTGGGATATTCCATCTCCCGCCAAGGATGGCTTACCCCGGATTGTGATCGGTGACCGCTGTGAATGCAATCGGTTCCTGACGATCCATGCAACAGGCAAGGTGGAATTGAAGGCAGATGTAATCACAGGCCCGCATGTGTATATATCTGACACCATGCAAGCCTGGCAGACTGAAGCTAGTGTCTCTACGGTAACAATCGGTGAAGGCTCTTGGATCGGCGCGCATTCCTCTATTCTGGGCCAAGTGAGGATTGGAAGAGGCTGTGTGGTCGGTGCAGGCAGCGTAGTTCTCCGGGATGTGCCGGATTATTGCGTGGTCGCCGGTAATCCGGCCAAGTTCCGCCGGGTCTATGAGCCGTCTAGCGGGGAGTGGGTTAAGGTACATACCGAGGCAGAAGCCAGGGAGGTACTTGTACGCAGAAGCAAGGAACCACTGCTGTCCATATGCCTGCCGGTACGCAATCAGGCCGGAGAGCTGCGGCGCTGTCTGGAGTCCATCTATGCCCAGACGGATGATGACGGATTAATTGAGGTCTGTGTTCTGGACGCTGCCCAGGCAGAGGAAGCAGATCAGGTGGCGCGTCATTTCGGAGATCTGTACCGCAGCTTCTGCTACCACCGCAATACGGCTTCTATTGATAGCAGTCATCTTAACCTGCATGCTGCAGACATGGCCCGCGGGAAGTTTATCTTGCTGCACGAGCCGGGAACATCCTTCCATCCTAATACTCTTACTCCACTTCTGAATATAATTCATACTCATCCTGACTGTGCTGTCATCCTGCTTCAGCCTGCGCTCATCCGAACCACTCCACAGTCTGAACGGCTTGAAGGACTAACCGAATTCGTCAAGCGTACAGCTTCATCTTCTTCTCTTCCGGTAATTCTGAACCGGAGAGAGTGGGAGCGTACTGGCGCTTCTGCACAAGCGAAACATTATCTGAATCCATGGTTATCCCGGCAGCATGCTCTATTACAAGCAAATCCCCAGTTCTGCCTGTGCCGTTATACCCTGACCAAGACTGAGGAAGCTTCCCCATCAGCTCCCTAATTATTACTTGCAGTAAAAAATGCTTGGCACAAAGAATCAAGGAAGGAATGACCAGCGACATGGATGACCGTAAAATTTGTTTCATCATGTGTGTGAATAATGAGGAATTAGCAGAACGCAGCCAGCAAAGTCTAAAGCAATTAATCAAGCCCGACGGATTCACCGTAGATCTCCAAATCGTTAGGAATGCTTCGGGACTGGCAGCAGGGTACGATCAGGCGATGCGCCAGTCGGATGCCAAGTACAAGGTATATCTTCATCAAGATGTCCATATCCTGAATCCCCAATTTCTTGGAGACCTCGTGCGGCTGTTCTCCGATTATCCCTCACTCGGCATGATCGGGGCTGTCGGGGCGAAGATGCTGCCGTCTTCCGGGATATGGCAGGCTGCTTCACAGAAATACGGTAAAGTGATCGATAGCCATACAGGTGCGACTCAGTCTACTGAATTCATGCAGCCGGATGGTGATTATGAAGCTGTAGAGACGATCGGCGGACTATTGATGGTTACACAATACGACCTTCCCTGGCGCAGGGACTTGTTCACAGGCTGGCACTTCTACGATGCTTCCCATTGCCAGGAATTCATCAGCAGCGGTTATGAGGTAGGTGTTCCCAAGCAGCATTTGCCTTGGTGTCTGCATGACTCTGATACCCTGGACCAGACCGATGCTTATGAAGATGCCCGGCGGATATTTCTGGAATATTACGGATATGGCAAAAACCATGGACAGCACCGGCTCCACCGACTTGGCAGCGGCTGCAACATCCATCCCACCTGTGAGTTATCGGGGGCGGCCGGGATCGCCTTGGGCAATGAAGTTAAGCTGCAGGCAGATTGCAGCATCGCGCTGCCCTACAATAATATTGTCAGCGAGCCGCGTATCCAAATTGGCTCCGGTAGTGATATCGGACGACGGTGTAGCCTATCGGCAGTGAACCGGATTGTTATTGGCTCACAGGTGGCCATCTCAACTGATGTGCATATCTCCGATCACAACCTTGCCTATGAGAACATCCATCTTCCTATCATGAAGCAAGGGGTAGATTCGTGGAGCCATACCATAACGATCGGCGCTGGAAGCTGGATTGGTGCCAACACTGTTATCGCCGGAGAGGTATCGATCGGCAAGGGCTGTGTCATTGGCGCTGGCTCGGTAGTTGTATCAGGCACAGTAATTCCCGACTATTGTGTAGCTGCAGGTATGCCTGCCAGAGTAATCAAGCAATATGATCCCGGCTCCCGGAAATGGCTAAGGACCGTTGTATCGCCCGGTACGGAAGCTGACCGTCCCGCTGACGAGACGCCTGTGCAGCCGCTAATGAGTATTTGCATCCCTGTTTATAACTGCGGACAAGAGCTCGAGCTTTGCCTGAAGAGTATTTACAGCCAGAATGCCAGGGCGGATGATTTCGAGGTCATTGTATCCGACGATGCCTCCACAGATCACACGGAGGAGCTGATGCGGGGGTATCAGGAAAATTATTCAAACCTCCGCTACTACCGTAATGAACAGCACGTAGGGGCAGACGGCAATACCCTGAAATGTGCCGGTTATGCCAGGGGAGAATTCATCAAGCTGCATAGCGGCGAGGATTACTGGCTCCAAGGCTCCATGGATGCCTTGTGTAATCAGATCGAACAGAACCGGGATTGCAGCCTGCTTTTCCTTGATATCCTTAGTAACTCCGGAGTCGTGAACCGGGGATCGGGAATCAGTAATTATGTGGAACAAGTCTCGATCTACAGTACATTTCTATCGGGAATCATTATGCGGAGGAAAGAATTCGAACAGATTGCCGCGCCTGAGCTTTTCATACATTCGAATCTGATCCAAGTCTATCTGGAGCTCTCAATACTGGAGATTAATCCGGATTATTGTGTGTATCACCGCAAGCTGCTGGCCAGCAGCGACAAGGTTGCAGGAGGATACAGCTTCGCTCAGACCTTCATTAATTCATACCTGGATATTCTTAATCACTTCCTATACACAGGATTGGATGCAGCCGTACTGGCAGCCGAGAAGAAGCAGATCGCCCATACCTTTCTGCTCTGGTGGTACAATTACATGCTGGAGAAGAATCTTGAGCAACTGCAGCCCGGAGATTTCGCACAGATCTTCGTTGCAGCCTACCAGGATGAATCCTATTATCCAGACCTGCACGAGCGGTTGCATAGGATTCAGGCCAAGCATCTAAAAATTTGAGGCCATATAACCGCCGGGCAAGCCCCCTCAGGCTTGTCCGGTCCATCAGAAAGGAGACATCAGAACATGGAAAATGTCAGCCCGGAATTTCAAAACCGCTTCATTACCTTCGGACCCGGCAGTCTCATCATGCTTAAGACCGATATCAATTGTCCGGAGAAAGTCGCTATCGGCCGTAATGTTCTTATTCAAGAGAATAGCTGGTTCACGGTTGTTCATCCCGGCCAGGGGGAGCCACCCGCAATTTCGATCGGAGACGGCTGCAGTTGCAGCCGCAATCTGATCATTACTGCTGCGAACAGCGTCATTCTTGAAGAGAATGTCATCGTCGGTCCGGATGTCTACATCGCCGACACTGACCATCAGTACCGTCAAGTCGGCATCCCCATCCGTGACCAGTGGATTACCTCCCCTAGCCAGCAGGTGCGGATCGGTGCCGGCAGTGAGCTTGGCGCCCACTGCGTCATTGTGGGCAACGTGACGATTGGCAAGGGCTGCAGAGTCACACCAAACAGTGTAGTAACTCGTGATTTACCGGACTTCTGTGTCGCGGCGGGCAACCCTGCCAGAGTGGTGGACACTTACGACCCGGAAGCGGGGGAATGGCAAGTCTCCGGTGAGGACGGAGGCTGAGAGCGATTTGGGCCAGCAACCCATACAGTATGCCTACAAGGAACGCTTCAGATTGGACGAGGTCCGGATGCCTGAGTAGTCAATGGGCTGGGCTGCATTCACTGATTGCACTCGCTTAGGCTGCTGGAGCTCCACAGACTTCTTCGGCAGCTTAGGCTGAAGTACGGGCTTCGTCTGCGGCCGCTGTAGCCGCTTGTGTTCGCCTGATGCACGCGCTCCTGCGGTCTGTCCCCGCTTGTTGCGGGACGTCCGTTTGCGGATGGCCTGTTCGGAGCGCCGCTGAGGGAAGCGGCCGGACTTGCCCGAAGCATAGGCAATCTTACGCCCGGCGACATAGGCAGCCGCAGGCCGGACAGTCTTCTTAATGAGTGCAGAAGCCTGAATTGAGCGCTCAGGCTCTTGCCTCACTGCTTCCTGGACGGGAGACTGAACCCGCTCAAGCAGCCGCTCGGTCTCGCGCATGAACAGCTCCAGTTCCGCGTCCGCATTAACCGAGAGCCGCAGGCAAGCCTGTTTCAACTGCTCCATCTGCCCCATCGTTTTATGAATCGCCTGCACCAGCAGCTCATCCTCCGATTTGCGGACTTCAGCCTTCATACCCATTCACCTCTCGCGCCAGCCGCCTGCTGATCTCCAGCGTCCGGCAGATCATCGCCTGATGCTGCGCCAGGGCAACGATAACTCTGGCTACCGCCTCCTGAAGAGCATCAAGACGTACCGGGTCTAGTTCTTCCTCCCAGCCGTCATCCCCATCTACCATATATTCCAGCTTGCGGATTTCAGCCGCGATCAAAGCAGAGACCGCCTCTTCCTCGAGAGCCGCAGCCATCATAATCGCTTTGATCAACCGTTCCCGCTTTAGCATCGCTTCCTCACCTCCGCCGCTTGGCTCAATTTCTTTACTGTTATATATATGTTCTTTTGACTTGTCCCTATCACCTATAGTCCAAGGTATATCGGATTTGCCGGATTTCAGAGAATAACAGGAATAGGACAATCTGTGCCTGGTGTATACATAACTATAACCGGACCGTTCCAAGCGTAAGGCAACCTTTAATCTTCTGGAGGAGATTTGCATGTCCATGCCCCACATTCCCAACATCACCCCTGATATCTCACTCACGCGGGAAGAGAGCATCTCTCTGCTGTTAACCTCGATTGCCATCAACGAGATGTCCCTGTCTCACATCATCAATGCCGAAGCGGAAGCGATGCAGGCCTTCGTGCAATCCAACCCCGGCAATATGAATTTCCGCAATATGATCCAGTTAAACAATACAACCGCTAGGCTGCTAGAAGAAATCACCAGAGGCCAGTGGTTAAGTCTAAGCAAAATGGACCGGATTCTGCGGCTGCTGGGCGATTCTGTAAGTCTCTCAGAAAAATTGATAGATGAACTCACCGAAACCGAGACAGATGTAGAAGAGGATGAAGAATAACGGGCCTCCGTTGTTCTTCAGCAGGGTTGACAGGCCGGAGAAGTCCGGGATCGTGGACAACACCTGAAGCTGTCAGGCGCCAAAATGGACAAGCCTTACTCAGATCCTTAACCGCCCGCACCGTTGCCGGATTGTTCCTCTATTGCACCTTCCATTGGTTCAGGTGGCCGGCAAGCCGGATCAGCTCATTGGCCAGTGCCGACAGGGAGGCCACCAATTGCTGCTGTTGATCGGTCTCGGCAGCAGCGGCAATTGGGCTGCTCTCCTTTTCAGACTCTGGGGCTGGAGCTTCCTGTTCCCCTTTGCTGTACATCGGGAAGCCTTCCTCGATCAGCAGGCGTACAATCGTACTTAGATGGTAGCGCTCCATGCGCAGCTCGCTGATCCGTTTTAACAGTTTCAGAGTTTCATAGGGATAGAGCATCTGGTCGCCCTGACGGATTCCCTGCACGAAGTAAGAGAAGTAATCGAGCCATCGCTTCACAGTAGTCGGGGGCAGCTTTGATAAATTAATCATTTCCAGTTGAGTGTAATGGCGGACCATAACATCGCTCCTCTATTAAATGGACTTATTTACTTTAATGGTATTCATGTGCCCGCAAATAAATGTGTAAAAATACCTATTTTCCTGATTCGCTCCTCCAAAACAGCAAAAAGGCCCCATTCCGGAGAACGGGACCTGCCTGAACTACTACTCTTGAGGGCGATGTTTGCCCCTTAAGAAACCTTAAATAACTCACTGAAGGACTCGCCCAGCACATCCTTATAGTATTTCCGGTTATGAAGCATACTGGGATGCGTAGGATAATAGAATAGCGCCGTTTCATTGTGATAATTCGCCTTCAAGTACTGACCCAGGCGGTCATAGCATACACATAATTGCAGATGCGGCACCCAAGTGGTTGAGGTCATATCCTGCAGACCCAGGGTAGCGCGCTTCGGCAGTGAAATCGCCTGTTCAAACCAGTAAATAGCCCGCTGGTACTCGCCGTCCTGCAGGAATTCCTCACCCAGGCGGCAGCAGAATTCAGACCGGGGGATATCATAATTAAGAGTGCGGTAAAGTGCCTTCTTCTTCTCTTCCCTATTATTCAGATGTCCGTGGCATTCCGCCATCTTCAGGCAGGCCTGATAGTTATCCTCAACCCAGCCCTGGCCGGTCTGCAGGAACTTCTCGTAATATTCCAGCGCTTCTTCATAGATGGCATGGTCTCTAAGCTCGTTCGCGAAGTAATAGAGATCGCGCGGCGAGAAGTCCTCGCCCTTGGCCTGACGTCCGCGGTAGATACGCAGGTTACGGTCCGTATGAACCTTATCCTTCTTATGGGTAATACAGACATCACTGTCAAAGGTATATCCGGCAACCGCCAGATACTCATGCACCGGACCGATCCACTGGAAGCCGCAGTCCCGGCGGACCAGCCGGTTGCGCCGCAGGCTTGTGGTCACCTTGCCTTCGCTGTCGAAAGCCAGATTGTAAGGCATGGTCACAGACTGATACTGCGGCGACAGTGTCTCCTTCAGATTCTTGAAGCGCACCTGGTCGATCTCCTCAATCGTATCGTCTGCATCCAGCCAGAGAATATATTCCTTTGTCGCCTTGCTGAAGGCTTCATTCCGGGCCGCTGCGAAATCGTCAATCCATTCAAAATCATAGATCACTGCACCGTATCCGGCAGCGATTTCTTTGGTCCGGTCCGTAGAGCCTGTATCGACAATGACAATTTCATCGACAATATCCTTCACACAATCCAGGCAACGGCCCAGGCCGTTCTCTTCATTGCGTACAATCATGCATAGACTGATCGATATCATTATTGCCCTCCTGTAGGTTCTCTGTCATATATTCACGGATCTGCAGCTCACTGATCCGCCGCATGTCCTCCCCGGCTGCCAGTGCTTTGTGCCACTCTACCGTCTTCTGCAGCGCCTGCTCTACACTCCAGCGCGAGCGCCAGTCCAGCAGACGGCGGGCCTTGGTACTGTCAAGCTGCAGTTCCCCGGCTTCGTGCAGCCCGGAGGCCGCGGCTACTTTCACACCGGCCCCCTCGCCCCAAAGCGCCGCCAGCCGGACGGCAACCTTCTCCACACTGTGGACGCTCTGCTCCCCAGGGCCGAAGTTCCAGGCGGCAGCATACTCTGCCCCTCCCTCCACCAGCTTCTCCGCCAGCAGCAGGTAACCGCCCAGCGGCTCCAGCACATGCTGCCAGGGCCGTGTCGCCCCGGGGTTGCGCAGAAGTGGCCGACTGCCTGAGCCGAATGACCTTAGGCAATCGGGTACCAGCCGGTCAAGAGAATCATCGCCGCCTCCGATGACATTCCCTGCCCTGGCGGTCGCGACAGCTACGCCATGCTCGGCATAGCGCTCCGGATGGAAATAGCTGTTACGGTAAGCCTGCGTCACCAGTTCGGAACACGCCTTGCTGGAAGAATAGGGATCATAGCCGCCCAGCGGATCGGTCTCGCGGTAGCCCCAGATCCACTCCCGGTTGTCGTAGCATTTATCCGTCGTTACATTAACGACAGCTTTGACTGGAATGCCGGAATCAACGGCACTCGCGACCGCCTCCAGCAGATTCACCGTTCCCATTACATTCACCTCGAAGGTGTCAGCCGGGAACTGATAGGAGGTGCGGACCAGCGGCTGGGCAGCCAGATGGAATACGACCTCCGGTGCCGCTTCCCGCAGCGCCGCGTCCAGACGCTGCCGGTTCCTCACATCTCCCCAGACAGTGTTAACCCCCGGCCCGTCTCCGATTAGCGGAAACAGCTTGTGCTCATCCCGGTCCCAGGCGTAACCGCTCACGCTTGCGCCCAGCATCGTCAGCCAGCGGGTGAGCCAGCTTCCCTTGAAGCCGGTATGACCGGTCACGAACACACGCCGGCCTTTCCAGAATGCCGCCGCTGTCAGTTCGCGCTCATCCATGGGAGGCCTCCCTCTTGCCAGAGCTGCTCCAGATACCGCTTGTCGCGAAGCGTATCCATTGGCTGCCAGAAGCCGTGATGCTTGTAAGCCCTCAGCTCATCCCGGATGGCCAGCTCCCGGAGCGGCTCCTGCTCCCAGACGGTGCTGTCGCCCTCGATCAGAGAGAATACTTCAGGCTGGAGGACAAAGAAACCGCCATTCACCCAGCCTTCATCTCCCTTGGGCTTTTCTACGAAGCCAGTAACCTTGGCATCGTCTACTATATCCAGCGCACCGAAGCGGCCCGTTGGCTGAACCGCCGTCACGGTTGCCAGCTTCCCGTGGGAGCGGTGGAAGTCCAGCAACTGCTGTATGTTAATATCCGCAAGACCATCCCCATAGGTCAGCATGAACGGCTCATTCCCAATATATTTGTGGACTTGCCGGATTCTTCCGCCAGTCATCGCCTCCTTGCCTGTATCAGCCAGCGTTACCTTCCAATTCCGCTGCTGGCGGTTGTGGCGGGTCATTTGATTACCATTGCCAAAATCGAAGGACAAATCCGAGTTCTGCAAGTAGAAATCGGCGAAATATTTTTTAATGACATGGCCCAGATATCCCAGACAAATGACAAAATCATCGTAGCCGTAAGCGGCATAATTCTCCATAATATGCACCAGAATGGGCTTGTCGCCGATCTCAATCATCGGCTTGGGCTTCACATCGGTCTCCTCGCTGATGCGTGTACCGTATCCCCCGGCCAGAATAACTACCTTCACGTTCTCCCCCCCTTGCCTTCAAGCAGATTAAGCAGCACTTCTGCTGTATAGTCCAGCATCTCCGGCGTGAGCCCCGGATAGATTCCTACCCAGAAGGTATCGTTCATAATCCTGTCTGTCTGGGTCAGCGGTCCGGCCACCCGGTAAGACGCGCCGGAATAAGCCGGCTGCTTCAGCAGATTCCCGGCGAACAGGAGCCGGGTGCCGATGCGGGCCTCCTCCAGCTTGCGGACAATTTCATTGCGTGATAAGGGCGACTCTTCCCTCACGGTCAGCGGGAAACCGAACCAGCTCGGCTCACTGCGCGGCGTCGCTTCCGGGAGAATGAGCCATTCTTCTGCGGGCTTAAGCCGCTCCTTCAGATACTCGAAGTTGCGTTTACGGACAGCATGGAAGCCACCCAGCTTCTCCAGTTGGGCTACGCCAATGGCCGCCTGCATATCGGTCGCCTTCAGATTGTAGCCGATATGGCTGTAGGTATATTTGTGGTCGTAACCCGGCGGCAGCTCGCCCTTCGTCCAGTCATACCGCTTACCGCACGTATTGTCGGCCCCCGGCTGGCACCAGCAGTCCCGGCCCCAGTCACGGAAGGATTCGACAATCTTCTTGAGCCGGGCGCCGGAGGTGAGTACTGCACCGCCTTCACCCATGGTCATATGATGGGCCGGGAAGAAGCTGACGGTCGCCAGGTCCCCGAAGGAACCGGCCGGCTGTCCTTCATACAGTGACCCGACCGCATCGCAGGTATCCTCGATCAGCCATAGGCTGTTCCGGTCCGCGAAGGCCTTGACCGTGGCGAGATCAAATGGATTGCCCAGCGTATGTGCCAGCATCACCGCCCGGGTGCGGGGACTGAGCGCCGCATCCAGCTGCGCTGTATCTATATTGTAGGTGGGCAGCTCCACGTCCACGAAGACCGGGATTAGCCCATGCTGAATCAGCGGATTCACCGTAGTCGGGAACCCGGCGGCCACCGTAATGACCTCATCGCCCGGCCGCAGCCGGCGTTCGCCAAGCTGCGGCGAAGTCAGTGCCGCGACGGCAAGCAGGTTGGCGCTGGAGCCGGAATTGACCAGCAGCGTATGCTTTTTTCCCATGATCTGGGAGAATCGGCGCTCGAACTCGGCGGTATACCGGCCCGCCGTTAAATGGAAATCCAGGGAAGCATCAACCAGATTAATTAACTCCTCCCCGTCGAATACTTTGCCGCTGACCGGCACATAGTCCCTGCCCGCCACGAATGAGCGGCCCGGCCAACGGCTGCCATAGAATTGGCCCGTTAACTCCAGAATTTGCTCACGCAAGGATGAAGCTTCAGTAGGCAATGGTTCTCCCCCTTCGCTAGTGGTATCTTGTTTGATTTGTGGATTTATTGGACTCGGTACATCATCTATATGCAGTGCAGCGCAAAAATACGAACAAAAAATTAATGGAATAAATTTTCCAATTTTGTTCAGTTCTTGTCTATGAACTGTTTCTATAATGGGCTTGACTTGAAACGATACGCGCAGGGAGGGATACTAAAATGGGCAGACTGAGAGCCGTTAATGAAAGAAAATGCTCGCTTGAGAACTGCAATAGAAGACATTATGCCAAGGGGCTGTGCAAGCAGCATTACTGGCCTGCGTGGAAGGAAAGCCAGAAGAACGAAGCCGGCGCAGGCCGTGAGGATAACCATGCGGAGAAGCAGTTTCCGATTGTTTGATATTTTGTTAATATTTTTTAAAGAATTTTTTTGAACATCTAGCAGGTTATGCCTAACCGTTGTCGAACTCTTTACACTATGATGAATACAAACTCCAGATATTACTTCAAACACCTGACTTTAGTCCTGATATATATGTCTATTCTCTTAGGATTACAGGGAGTATGGCAGCATATTTTCGCATTTCCGCAACAGCCTGGTGCCGTTCAGGGCAGCCTTGATCTGCGTGGATGGAACTTTAAGAATACCCACTCCCTTGTGCTTGACGGTGAGTGGGCTTTCTATCCTAAACGGCTGGTGAGTGATAGCGATATCCGTTCAGGGACCGCTGGAACGCCGGAGATGATTCAAGTCCCCGGTAACTGGAAGAATTCCCTGTCCGGCTCCTCTCTGGGCTATGGCACGTTTGCCCTCCGTATTCTGGTCGACCAGCCGCTTGATGAACCCTATACCTTCTGGGCCCAGCAGATCCAGGCCTCTTCCCGGATCGAGGTTAATGGCCGCACCCTGCGGACCATGGGTCAGCCCGCTGCAAGTAAGGAGCTGTACCAGCCCAGGGCCGTCCCCTATAGCGTTCATTACCTCTTGCCTGAAGGGACTCAAGAGATGCTCGTTCTGGTTCAGGTTGCCAATTTCGATCATCAGGAGAAGGGCGGGATCTCCTATTCCATCCGTCTCGGCGCACAATCCTCCATTATTAAGGAGCGGTGGTATTCCTCTGCTTTTCAAATGGCAACTATTGTTATTCTCCTGCTTCATGCGCTGTACGTCTTCATACTATACCTGCTGGCCCAGAAGAACCGGCCCCTGCTGCTGTTTGCCCTGATGCTGGTTATGATCGCCATCTCTGTCGGCACCGATAATGATCTTCTGCTATATATTGTGCTGCCGCTTGACTACAGTTGGGGGATCAGGCTCAAGATGCTGTCCTACTTGTGGATGGTCTATTTCATGCTGCTGCTGACCTACAGATTCTATGGCACTCCCGCATCCGGACGCGGATTCAAGATTTATAGCTTACTCCTTACTGTGTACACTCTTTTCCTGTCTGTATTTCCTATACATATCGCCTTAACCCAAGCGACCTTATTCTTTAATCTGCTGTATATGCTCCCGCCCTGCTGGATGTTCGTTATCTTTGGCAGGATGATCTACCAGCGCAAAAAAGACGTGGCCTTCCTGACCTTCACCGCCTGCTGTCTGATCTCCGGCGTGGTCTGGGGTGCTACAGTGAATAATTATCACAAGAATCTCCCGTTCTATCCGATAGATATTCTGGCGGCGATTATCGGGTTCTCCGCCTACGGGCTGAAGCAATATATCCGGCGTTCCGAGGAGAACCAGCGGCTGAATGAACAGCTGGTACGGACAGACAGGCAGAAGGACCGCTTCCTGATCAATACCTCGCATGAGCTGAGAACCCCGCTGCACGGGATGATGAGCATCGCCGAATCCCAGTACGCTAAGCGGCGGGCTGCCTCTGCGGAAGAAGATTCCAGGGACCTGGAGCTGCTGCTGCGGATCGGACGCCAGATGTCACAGCTCCTGGATGATCTGCTCGACCTGACTCTGCTGCGGGAGAACCGGATGGTGCTTCATCCCGTCCCTCTGTCTATATCCAAAACCGCGTCCGGTGTGGCAGATATGCTGCGTCATCTGACAGAAGGGCGAAACCTGACACTTATTGTAAGCGTATCCGAAGCTCTGCCGCCCGTATGGGCCGATGAGAAGCGGCTGATCCAGATTCTGTTCAACCTTATACACAATGCCCTGAAATTCACGGAGTCGGGCAATGTATCGGTATCGGCCAAGGAGAGCGGCGGGGAGCTGCTGGTTAGTGTGATTGATACCGGAACCGGGATGTCTGAGGAAGACCTCGCCCGGATTCTGCTGCCCTATGAACAGGCAGGCGGACAAGACCGGGGCGGACTGGGCCTCGGCTTAAGCATCACCCGGCAGCTCGTGGAGCTGCACGGAGGCAGCTTAAGCGTGCAGTCCCGGCCCGGTGAGGGCTCCGTCTTCAGCTTCAATCTGCCGCTGGCAGCGGAGAGAGTAGCCCTCACAGCGCTGAGCGGCATGAACATTCTGGACAGTGCGGACCATCTGGACACGGCGAAGGCGACAGAACCGCCCTATTTTGCTGCCGCAAGTACAGGCCTCCCCTTCCGCAGCGTGGACACTGCCCCGTTCCCGGCCGGGGTACCGCTGCCTCTAACCGGCAGCGGGGAGCCTGAAGGGGATGTCCTCCATATTCTCGCCGTCGATGATGACCCCGTGAATCTGCGGGTGCTGGCCAGCATTCTGCATGAAGAGCAATACCGGCTGACCCCGGTACTCAGCGGGGAAGAGGCACTTAGGCGGCTGGAGGAGGGGTCGTGGGATCTGCTCATTGCAGATGTGATGATGCCTCATATGTCCGGGTACGAGCTGACCCGCAGAGTGAGGGAGCAGTATTCGATGTCGGAAATGCCGGTGCTGCTGCTGACGGCTCGGGCGATGCGTGAGGAGATCTATTACGGCTTCGAGCAGGGCGCCAATGATTATGTGACCAAGCCGGTTGACAGCCTGGAACTGAAGTACCGGGTAACCGGACTGGCCCGGCTGAAGCAGACCCTGCACCACAGTCTGCGTCTGGAGATGGCTTACCTGCAGGCCCAGATCCGTCCGCATTTTCTGTTCAATGCTCTGAATTCCATCTCCACACTCAGTGAAATTGATATCAGCCAGATGAAGGAGCTGATTGACGCCTTCTCCTCCTATCTGCGCGCAAGCTTCGACTTGATGAATACCGGCAAACTGGTTAATATACATCAGGAGCTCTTTCTGGTCAGAGCCTACTTGTATATCGAGAAGGTACGCTTCGGAGAACGGCTGGAGATCGTGTGGCAACTCGATTTCAGCGGGGTGCTGCTCATTCCTCCGCTCATCCTTCAGCCGCTGGTTGAGAATGCGGTGCGTCACGGATTGCTCAGCCAGGTTGCCGGAGGTACGCTTACAGTGCGAATTGAAGATCAGGGGGATCAGGTGCTATTTGAGGTGAAGGACAACGGCAAGGGCATGGAGCAGATTCAGATTGACCGCTTGCTGAAGAAGAATAAAGATATGTCTGCCGGAATCGGCCTGTGGAATACGAACCGGCGCCTGACTGAACGCTACGGGCAAGGCTTGTCCATTCAGAGCCGTCCCGGATATGGAACCACCGTCTCCTTTATTGTTCCCTTCCGGCGGGGGAAGTGAGCCTTCCCTCCACCGGTTATCCCCAGTTCAAGGAGGTGATACAGTGCTTCGGGTAGTACTGATTGATGATGAAAAACTTGCTCTGATCCAGCTGGAGTCTGCGCTCAGGGCGCTGGGATCGACGATTGTAACAGCCACCTATACCAATCCTATGCAAGCGCTGGACGAGGCCTCCGGCTGGAATGCGGATATTATTTTTCTCGATATTGATATGCCGGTCCTGAGCGGATTGGAGGCTGCGGCTGCTCTGGAAGCGCGCTGCCCCGGATCAGCCATTGTGTTCGTCACTGCCTATAACAAATTCGCCCTGGAGGCCTTCGAGGCCAGTGCCCAGGATTACCTGCTGAAGCCGGTGTCCAGGGAGCGGCTGCGTAAGACGATTCAGCGAATCCGGAACCGGAAGGCTTCTACTCAGAAGGAAGGTCAACAGGATGTGCTCATGATTCATGGCTTCAATTCCATCCAGTTCGAGCGCGGCGGACTTCCGATCCGCGATTTCCGCTGGCGGACCTCCAAGTCGCAGGAGTTATTCGCATATCTGCTCTATTATCACGACCGGATTGTCGTCAAGGACAAGCTGATCGAGCTGCTCTGGCCGGATACTTCATTCAAGCGGGCCTCCACCCATCTCTATACGGCCATCTACCAGCTCAGGCAGTCGCTCAAGCGGTCGGACATCGGCCTTACCATCAGCAATGCAAGCGTGGGTGAAGGCTATATGCTGGAGAGCGGAGACGCCAGAATTGATTTCGTTCTCTGGGAAGAGGGTATTCTCTCGCTGGAGCCGGTCGATGACCATAATGCGCCGCAGCACGAGGAGCTGTTCAAGCTCTATACCGGCGATTTCCTCGGTGATTACGATTATCTGTGGGCCGAGAGCGAGCGCCAGCGGCTGCGGAATCTCTCGCTGCAGCACGCCACAGAGCTGGCCGATTATTATTCGGCCAAGGACAATATCACCAAGGCGGTCAACACCTATCAGCGGATTGTGGAGCTTCATCCTTATCACGAGCCGGGTTATCTGGCGCTGATGGACTTTTACAACCGGCTGGGTGAATTAAGCTTCGTGCAGGAGCAATACGAGAAGCTCCGCAGTCTGCTGTGGCGGGACCTGAAGCTGAAGCCCTCCGCCAAGGTCGAGCGCTGGTATGCGAACTGGAAGCGGCTTAACACGAAATCATAATTGAAACCGGTTTCCTATAACAGCGCAGTAAATACGAAGAGGTATGCCATGGCGGCACACCTCTTCTATATTTTCTACTTATTCATGAACACAACCTCATACTCTGGAAAAGCCTCCGCCCATCCGGCAATGGTCTTCGGCAGCTTCCGGGTTCCCGGAACGTTGGTGTAGAAGCGGATCTTCGGCATCGCTTCCTCCTCCCACACCTCTTCATCCGGATCGATGGCGGCCGCCCAATAGCGGCCCTGCTTATCATACATAATGATCGCTTCGTAGAAGGAGAACAGCCCCCGAACGCCGCCATGCACGACCCTTGCCCCGAACCCGTCCAGATCCTTCGGCTCATCCAGCAGCTGCATGCTGTTCAGGAACAGCTCGTAGTCATAGTCATCGCCCACGACCTTGCGGAAGGCGTTGTCCTCCGCGGCTGTCTTGAATACCCCGGTATCCTTCAGCGTGTAGACCTTCTCCACCGGTTCTCTTGAGTACTCCCCGGTGTATGTGACACCGGCTCCGGCAGAATATACCGGTGCCGGGCTGGTGACATACAGCTTGCCGTTCAACAGATAGAAGAAGACCACCGAGCCGTCCTGCTCTCTATAGATGGCGATCCGTTTGCGGACGTATGCCGTCTCGTTGTCCAGCTCCCCGGAATGTGCACCATCGACAGCATTCATTGAAAAGCCCGTCTTATCGCTTCTAACGTTGATAAACTCGGCATACGCTCCCCTGAACGGGGATGGACTTATGAGATACCATTCCCCCTGCCAATCCGCAGCCGTTGGCACCTTGGCGGTGGCTGCTGCGGAAGCCGTCAATGCCTCCACCGGCAGCTGCTTGGTGCCGTCCGGGTTACTCCATACCCCAAAGAAGCCGGTGCCGGACAGCCACCAGCCCTCGAAATAGCCGGTCTCCTTGCCCTTTGCATCGTATTCGGTCATATAAGCCTGCTTGCCGCTGACGCTTCCTGCGAGCTTGATCGTCTTCTTGTATTTGTCGTAATAATAACTGCCCGTCAGCTTCCCGTTGCTATCCGCCTTGAGCGACATATGAATCGGCAGATTGCCATTGATCGCGCCCGCCAGCGGGACCAGCCCGTTCGCGGCCGGGCTCTGGGCGGCTGTAGTAGCAGCGGCAACCGTCGTCCCGGCTGTTGCAGTCTTCGCCTGTGCAGGAGCAGCCCCTGCCCCCGGCGGCACCAGAATGGCAGGCAGCAGCAGCGCGGCCGCCAGCAGGATGCTAATTTTACGGGTAATTCGCACAATAACCCCTCCCTCTCACAACCATCTATAACAGCTACGTTACACTGTATGCCATAAATTACCCTTTTACAAGCAGGTCAAGCGCAGGAAATAGCCCCGCTATATAAATTAATTGCACTTATAAAGTGACCAATCACAGGCGGAGGACAAGCTATACCCAAATGAAGGTGCAGGTAGTATTAAGGGGCAAGCTGTATGGATAGGCTTAACTGCACTCTGTACAACAAAATCGTCTAGTATGCCGCCAAACAACCTTCTAGCTGTAATTCGTACAACTAAACTACCATCAATACCTGGATTCTCACAATTCCGGCAAAAATAGTTGTACACACTACAGTTGGAGGAGGAGAACCCTTCTTTTCACTGTTTTTAATTGTACAGAGTACATTTATTGCTGCCAGCCTTAGGGTAATTCTATGTATACCAAAATTCGCTTAGGAGATGATCGTTATGCCGATATCAAAGCCTGCTGGCCAACCACAACCCACTTCCCCCATTACGTTCACGTTCCAGCCGGACGGGCTGCTGCCGAATAACCCGGAGCTTCCGGCCCTGCTGTATAAGGGCGTTCTCAACGAACACCCGGAAGCTACAGAACAGATCTTCAACAACAACGGCTGGCTGAACAGTTGGGTAAATGGCGTCTTCCCCTATCACCACTACCACAGCAATGCGCATGAGGTGCTGGGGGTCGTCTCCGGCAGCGCCAGTCTCCAGCTTGGTGGAGACGCCGGACGCACCGTTCGGGTAAGCGCCGGGGATGTCGTGGTGCTGCCTGCCGGCACGGCGCATAAGAAGCTTACGGCTTCGCCGGACTTCCGCATTGCAGGTGCCTATCCCGGCGGCATGGATTATAACACGCGCCAGGCTATCCGGGACGACTTCGCAGCAGCGCTGCCCGAGATCCGCGAGGTTCCGCTGCCGGAGCAAGATCCCGTCTTCGGCAAGGACGGCCCGCTGCTGAATCTGTGGAAGCCGAAGCAGAAGGACGAATGAGCGGCTGAACCCCATCCATCTTCCGCCCCGGCCATACTCTGCATTTCAGGGATCAGATCATGCCTTTGACGCCCTAAGCTGCTATCCCCTGTGAATCATGCTGTATACTGAAGTGTACAACATTAACCGTTCACTATATCTCATTGCACCGAAGCCAAGGAGGTCCGGGATGTACAGAGTAGCCATATGCGATGATGAAGCCACAACAAGGGAACAAGTCAAGGGGCTTCTGCTGGCCTTGTCCATGAAGACTAATATTGAATTCGAGATCGAATTATTTACATCAGGGGAGCAGTTCTTAGCTCACTATGAGCAGGGCGAGTCCCCCTTTCATATCCTGATCCTGGATGTGGAGATGGGCGGCATGAACGGGATTCAGGCAGCCCGGCGGCTGCGGAGTCTGAAGCATCTGGATGAGCAAATTATTTTCCTGACCAGTTACCCTCAGTATATGGTGGAGAGCTTCGACGTCATTACCTTCCAGTACCTGATCAAGCCGCTGGCTCCTGGCCTGCTGGAGGAGAAGATTCTCAGGCTGTGCGACTACTTCCAGGCGCAGGATAAGAAGTTTCTGGTCATCAAGTCCGGTTACGAGGAGGTCGTGCTGAAGCATGATGACATTATCGGAATCGAGGCCGCCAAGAGTCTGACCGTCAAAAGCAAGCTGAACGTGATCACCCCCGCCGCCACCTATGAAACCAAAGGGCTGATTGCCGAATATGCTGCTGCACTGCGGGAGAACCATTTTCTGCAAATTCACCGTTCGATTATTATCAATCTGCTGCATGTGAAGAAGTTCTCCAGCGGGTCCGTGCAGATGACAGGCGGTCAGGAATTCCCCATCGGGCGCTCCAGGATCAAAGAGGTCAAGGATTTCTACACCAAATTCATGATCATGAAGGAACATTCCCTATGATGCTCTACAACCTGCCCATTGTGCTCTGCGTGCTGCTGGTGATGGCTTTTCAGACCAACTTCTACTTTGGCTCCGTATTTGACAAATCGGCCAGGAAGCCTAACCGGAGCATCTATTTCCTGATCTACGGAGGGCTGTGCTGTGTCTACCTGTTCGCCCCGCTGTCACCGCTGTTATCCTCCGGTACAGCCTTGCTAATGATCTTCAGTATGGCGCAATCCTATCGGGTGGAGATAAAGACCCAGGTGATTTTTTCGATACTGTACGCGGTGCTGATGACGGTCGTCAGCTTTATTTCGCTGTATATTTTCTCCATGATCGATTCCGTTGACTACACCAGCATGGACACGGGTATGGGGGTGGACCGGCCGGCCTTCATCAAGGGGCTGATTCTGAGCTGCATCATTATGTTCCCGGTCATTCAGATCATCCGCCTGATCTCCAAGCGCCGAAGCGTCTCTCTGCCTTACCGGTACTATGTGATGTTACTGCTTGTCCCGCTGATCAGCACGTACCAGATCAATGTCCTGGCCACAGACACCAAGAAGGATATCTATTATTTCATTGCGATTCTCGGCTTCCTGTTCCTGAATGTGATGATCGTCTATGTCTTCGATACGATAACGGACAAGTTCCAGTTCATGCACGAGAATGCGCAATTGCAGGACCAGATGAATTACCAGGACGCCAACTATGAGAAAACCGTACACAGCTTCAAATCAATCAAACGGATCATTCACGACACGCACCAGCAGTTCCTCTACATCGAAGAGTGTATCCGGCGGAATGACTCCGCTGCGGCTCTGGAGCATATCAAGCTCACTCTGAATAAAGTGGAGGACGCCTACCAGCGGGTCAACACCGGCCATCTGGCAGTGGATGCGCTGATTACCAACACGCTGAATATCGGACAGGCCAACGGTATCCGCATCGATACCCGGCTTAATCTCCAGTCCAGTGAGCTTCACATCGACCGTTATGACTTATGCGTTGTGCTGGGGAACATGCTGGATAATGCCATTGAGGCCTCCAAAAAAATAAAGCTCGCCGAAGACCGCTACATCCTGATCCAGATGCATACGAGCGATTCCGCGTTGTTCATCCGGGTGCTTAACCATACTGCTCAGGAGGCCGCCTCCCTGCATACCCGCAAGCCTCAGCCGGAATACCACGGCATTGGCCTGACCAATATCTCCAGAATCTGCGAGAAGTACGGCGGGAATATGACCACCGAGGCCCAGCATAATGCCTTTAATAACATGGTGATGCTGCCTTTTGACGTTTAGGGATCGTTATTGGACGTTTCAGGGTCATTCCGCTCTATCCTCTTCCTCCCGCCTGTATGATGGATTCAGTTAGTAAGCCATTACAGGAACAGGAGGAGACAGACAATGAACAAGTTAGCTTCAGTAGTATTAGCCGCTGTATTATTGATTCCCGCAGCGCAGGCCAAGGCCCAGGAGAAGGAGTCGGCAGCGCAGGCCAAGGCGCAGGAGCTGGGCCAGAAGATCTTATCCGATTACGGAGTGAGCGGACTCCAGTATGCCATCCGGGACCAGGGCAAGATTACCCTGTCCGGCGGCTTCGGCGTATCCGACAAGGCAGCCGGGGCACCGGTCACGCAGGATACGATGTTCGGCATCGGCTCCATCAGCAAAATGCATGTCTCCGCAGCAACCATGATGCTGGCGGAGGATAAGATCATTGACATCGACAAGCCGCTGACTACGTATCTGCCGCAGTTCAAGATGGCCGATGAGCGTTACAAGCAGATAACCCCGCGCATGTTAATGAATCATTCCTCGGGCCTGTACGGCAGCCACTACGGAAACAGCATTCTGCTGGACGATAACGATACCCGGAATCATGACGAGCTGCTGGACCGGCTGCAATCTGAACGCCTGAAGTCTGATCCGGGCGAATACTCCGTCTATTGCAACGACGGCTTCCAGCTGCTGGAGCTGATGATTGAGCAGGTCACCGGCAGCAGCTATACGGAATTCCTGGACCAGCACATGAGCGGCCCGCTTCAGTTAAGCTCCACCAAGACGCCGCAGAACACTTTTGACCGGCAAAAGCTTGCCAAGACTTACTTCCCTGGAATTACGCCAGCATTGCCTGCCGAGAACGCCAACATTCTGGGAGCAGGCGGCCTCTATTCCACGGCCGAGGATCTGACCACCTTCGCAGAGATGCTGAACGGGAAGCACCCCGACGTTCTGTCCGCAGCCTCCGCCGAAGCGATGCAGCAGCCGGAATACCGCAGAGGGCTCTGGGTTCCTGAGGAGACCAACACCTTCAATTACGGCCTGGGCTGGGATGCAGTCAGTCTCGCACCGTTCAGCGACTACGGCATCAAGGCCTTGTCCAAAGGCGGGGACACCATTATGTATCACACCGCACTGGTGACCCTGCCGGAATCGGATATCTCCATCGCGGTGCTCTCGTCAGGCGGAAGCTCGATCTATAACAGCATCTTCGCCTCGAATGTGCTGCTGGCGTACCTGAAGGACACCGGGCGGATTGACACCATCCGGCCGGAAGCAACGTTTGAGCCGCCGGTGAAGGCTGCTATGCCTGCCGAGCTCCAGTCCTATTCAGGATTATACGGAACTGTCGGCTCCACAACAGAGGTCACGCTGAAGAACGGAGAGCTGAGCCTGCCGGAGCTGGAAGGCGGGCTCGTTCCTGCACAAAAGTATATTTACACCGGCAAAGGGCAGTTCAAGAGCCCGGACGGCAGCGCCATCGTCAGCTTTGATCAACTGAAGAACGGCAAGACGTATCTGAAGCTGAACGTCCATCTGCAGCTCCCCGGCCTCGGCCAGATGCTGATGGTCACCTACGAATACCAGAAGCTGGACGCTAACCCGCTGGATGCGGCGGTGAAGCAGGCCTGGACGAAGCGGGACGGCAAGAGCTACTACGCCCTGGATGAGAAAATCAATTCGTCCTTCTACCTCTCCCCTTCCATCCTGACAAAGACCATTGCGGTGGATCAAGGGTATGCTTCCGGGACGCGGATTGTGGATCAGAACAGCGCCGTCAATGCAGCTGAGATTCCCGTAATGAACGGCAGAGACGCCTTCGATCTGACATTCTCCACGCAGAACGGTGCGGAGTTTTTAACGATTGACGGGAATGATTATATCAGCGGCGATGCGGTGAAGCCGGTCTACGGAGGCCATGCATCGGTCACCACCATCCCGGCCAGCGGCCACAGCGTAGTATGGTACAAGATTGGTAAGACAGCGGCTGGCCGCACCATGAAGGTATCCGCTCCAGCCAGCGGGGGATTTGCGGTCTACGATGATGCTGGTACACTCGTAAATTACTCGATCGTCAGTAAAGACCCATCCACCATTTTGCCGCAAGACGGGATGATTGTTTTCGGCGGGCAGGCGGGCGATGTCTTCAAGATTGAGTTGAAATAACGCTTTCAATATTTCATAGAAATTTTCTACCATTCTCTGAAACTTGCTTCCGGGTATACAGATATGTTTTAATATTAACGACTTGAATATTACTCTTATCCAGAGTTCGGCGGAGGGCATAAGCCCGATGAAGCCGCTGTGACCGGAATGCGGACAGCATATCAGGCACAGCACTAGAGGCATCCGGGATGCCTTGTACAGATGAGAGGGTGCTGACAGTTGATGAGACTGCCCCCTTTAATTAGGGGGCTTTTTGTTTGAGAAGGGAGAGAAGCGCATGACAGAGTGGATTACGGAGTTCATACTTTTCTTTAAGGATTTGTCGTATGCCGGGATTATGATCGCCTTATCGTTTGAATTTGTGCCTGCCGAGATCGTGCTTCCACTCGCCGGGTATTGGGTGTATCTCGGGGACATGAAGCTGATTCTGACGATTCTTGCCGGTACGGTTGGCGGCACCCTCGGTCCGCTGACGCTGTATGCCCTGGGCCGGTTCGGCGGCAGACCGATGGTGGACAAATACGGGAAGTACCTGTTCATCCGCTCGCATCATCTGGAAGCGTCTGACCGTTTTTTTGAGAAATACGGCAGCGGGGTGGCCTTCTACGGGCGCTTCATCCCTGGCGTTAGAACCCTGATCTCCATCCCCTGCGGGATCGCCAAAATGAATGTGTTCAAATTCAGTCTCTACACGTTCCTGGCCATGCTGCCGATTACTGCTATCTACGTCTACCTGGGCTACAAGTTAGGCTCGCAGTGGGAGCATGTGGACGAGATCGTCAAGCCTTACATTCTACCGGCAGCTACCATTTTCCTGGTAGGCTTCGGACTGTACGTCCTGTCCAAGCGGTACCGGAGACGGCAGGCTTAATTACATTGTTGTTCAACCTTAGGAGGAAATTATGGAATCTGTTTTCGATTGGCTGAAATACCTGCTGCTAGGCCTGGTACAGGGGGTGACGGAACCGATCCCCGTCTCCTCCAGCGGGCACTTGATCATTGCCCAACGGCTGCTCGGCATGAAGCAGAATGGACTCTCTTTTGAAATTTTAACGAATACGGCCTCATTGATCGCGATCTGCTTCATTTTCCGCAAAGATATCAAGGACTTGATCACAGGGTTCTTCCGCTACCTGCAGACTCGTGATGCCAAGTACCGGTCAGAGTTCATGTTCTGCATCTACATCATTATTGGCACGATCCCCGCAGCCGTTGCTGCCGTATTCTTCAAGGATACGATTGAACGTGTCTTCACCTCCGTACATACCGTTTCGATCAGCTTGCTGGTGACCGGGGTTGCCCTGTGGCTGATTCGCAATCTGCGCGGCCAAAAAAGAGACGGCAATCTCAAAGTGAAGGATGCCATCATCGTAGGACTGGCCCAGGCAGTCGCCCTGATTCCCGGCATCAGCCGTTCTGGTTCAACGGTCATTGCCTCGATTGCGGTGGGCATGAAGCAGGAGACCGCTCTGAAGTTCTCCTTCATGCTGTACATTCCCATCAGTATCGGCGGCCTGATCCTCGGCGCATCCGATATCGCCCATGATCCAAACCGTGCAGCGCTGGCGGTGCCCTACCTGATCGCCTTCCTCACCACCCTCGTCGCCACATACTTCGCCATGCGCTGGTTCATCGGCATTATGGCGAAGGGGAATTTGATTTACTTTTCGTACTATTGCTTCGTGGTGGGCACGCTGCTGTTGATTTTCTTGTAGCAGGGAATCCTTAGCCTAATTGGATAAACGTATCTTAATTCTGCGATTAATGCAGGATCAACGGAAGCAAGTGGAAAAACAACAACTAAATCAGCCCGTCCCCACCAATTTGGCTGAATGGAGTTAATTTAAGTGCTGTTTTTCCAACTGCTGTTTCCGTATCGCCCATTTGCTGGTCAGCAAATGTCGGAAATCCAACTATTTTCCCGCCCTGGCGGCCCAAGCAGAGAACTAGCACTCCCCCGAAAAAAAGAGCAGCACTTCTTCCTTAATAGGAGGAGTGCTGCCCTTTCTCATAGTCACCCTATTTTTGTCCCATCAAAATCTTCGCATACGGCGAATCAATCGGGATCATGATCACCGGCTCATTCTTCAGCGTGGTCACGTAACTCTGCAAAGTACGGTAGAAGCTGTAGAACTGCGGGGACTTCCCGTAAGCCTGGTTGTAGATGCGGGCCGCTTCCCCTTCGCCTTCGGCGATGATTTTCTTGGAGTCGGCTTCGGCTTGGGCCATCAGCTCTCTGGAGGCGCGGTCCGCCTTGGAGGTGATTTTCTTGGACTCCTCATCCCCTTCGGACAGGTAACGCGCAGCGATGGACTGGCGGTCCGAGATCATCCGGTTGTAGACACTCTGCTTGTTCTCTTCCGGCAGGTCGGTACGCTTGATGCGGACGTCAATGACCTCAATACCGTAATTGTCACGGGACAACGCATCGCTGACATCCTTAGTAATCTCATCGTTAATGTTGCCGCGTCCGGTATCCTCACTGATAATATTCTCATAGTTGATCTCCGACAGCTTGCGGCGCACCGAGTTATAGACCGCTTCATCAATCCGCTGCACCCCGCCGCTTACCGATTGCACCGTCCGCAGGAACTGCGAGGCGTTGGTAATTCTCCAGACGGTGTAATTATCCACCACAATCGGCTTCTGGTCCTTGGTCAGAATGCTGGTCGGCGAGCTCTCATAGGTCATCTGATACTTGGGAAGCTCCGAGACATTCTCGATAAAAGGCAGCTTAAACTTCAGCCCCGGCTGCTCCACCGTGCGCATCGCTTCACCGAAACGGAGGACGACCTTGTACTCCCCTTCCTTCACGATGTACGTAGATCCGGCAAGCAGAATGATCAGCACGACGGCAGCTATTAGAGTGGTGATTGATTTTCTTTTCACTGGGCATCTCCTCCTTGCGGTGCGGATGTGGCAGGCGGATTCACCGTTGCCGGAGCAGAGGTGTTATTCTTGCTACTATTCATAAGCTCATTGAGCGGCAGATAGTTCACCGTATCACTGTTCGAGTTGGTAATGAAGATGCGGGCGTTCGGCAGGATCTGCTCCAGCGTCTCCAGGATCAGCCGGCTCTCGGTAATATTCTGATTATTGGCATACTCGGCAAAAATCGCATTAAACCGCGCCACATCCCCCTGCGCATTCAGGATACGCGACTTCTTCTCACCTTCCGCCTTCTCCAGCAGCGCCTGCGCTTCCCCGCGTGCCTTTGGAATGATATCGTTCTCATACTTCTTCGCGTTGTTGATCTTCGTATTCTTCTCTTCCCGGGCGTTCGTGACCTCGCGGAAGGCTTCCTCCACCTGTCCGCTTGGCGGCTCAATATCCTGGAACTTGATATCGATGATCTGGATGCCGGTATTGTATTTCTTCTGGAGGTCGATGAGCAGCTCACGGACCTTATCCTGAATCACTGTTTTCCCGTCGGTAATAGCGTAATCGAGCTTCTCGGCACCAATGACGGCACGGATCGAAGAGCTGGCCGAGTTGCGCAGGAAATGCTCCGGATCATCAATGTTGTAGAGGTAGTCACGGATGTTGCTGATCTTCCACTGGACGACCGCATCGGCAGAGACAATATTCTCGTCACCGGTAATCATCATCGCTTCATCATCGACCGGCACAGCCCCGCCAGCCTCCTGGCGGTACCCGATATGTATCCGCTGGGTCAGCTCCGCAGGCACGGTTATGACTTCCTGGATGGGATAAGGCCATTTGAAATGAAGTCCGGCCGAGGTCTCATTCGTATACTTGCCGAAGGTCAGAATTGCTGCACGTTCCTGCTCCTGCACGGTATAGAAGGAGGTGGCCCCGATATACAGCAGCACTGCCGCCGCTGCTACCCCCACCCAAATCCTTTTGTACATCCCCGGCTTCAGCTTCGGCAGCTTGAGCCCCGGCACATTGTCGCCATTCTGATTCATGAAATTCAAGATGCATCACTCCTTTTGGCCAAATTTAGTCTTTATAAAGCTATATATACGGATTCAAAACAAAAAAGTCGCAAAAATTGCGACTTTATTGAAGGTAGCTGGTATTTGCTGCGATTCTTGTGGGTTTGGCTGGATGATGGCAACGGATTGGCTTAGAAAACGAACTCCCAATCAGAAATATTTTAACCTTTAAAGCTGAATATTTACAGGTGCTTAACTTGTCTTTACTCTACTATTGGAACTTCCTCAGGTGCTGCGTTTCTCTCGGTCAATTGCCACTATTTCACGGTTTGTACTCATTTGAAATATTGACCATTGGAATATTATAGAATAATATAACAGCTATACAATAAAAATATAGTTCTTGGAATCTAGTCAGGTGGTGTGTACATGGTCCCAATCATAGCGACCATTCGCGATGCATTAGCGGGGTATCTGGCCCAGCAGAAGATGACTATTAATCAGTTTGCCGGACAATCCGGGATCAATTCAGGAACTCTCAGCCGGTTGATTCATGGTCAGCAGCCCATTGCCATGAACCATCTGGAACGGATTACGAGGGCGATGGGTCTCCCTGAGGATCACTTTTACAGCCTCTATGTGGAAGAGTGCTTCGATCATTCCCCACCAACCTGGCGGCGGTTACGGCCGTTTATTGTGCGTTCAGCTGAGCTCGGGCGTCTGGACTGCATTGAACAGGTGGTTCAGCAATTGCTGGAGAAGCTGACTTACGCTCCCATGCTGTTCGAGGTAGCGGAAGGTCTGTTTCAGGAGGGTCTATGGCAAGCAGCAGAATTGCTGTATAAGAACGTGAGCGACAGCGAGAAATACCAGAATTCCGAACGACTAGCCTTATGCCAGTACCGGTTGTTTCGCATTGCCCTAGGAGACGATCAAGCCCGGAATCTCCAAGCCGCTCATATCTTTGAATGTTATTTGGATAAGCTGGATGAGGCGGATCAGTTGGATGGAATTAAACACTTAGTAAATGTGTATTATTCACTGCATAAATGGGAAAAAGCTGATAAATTAGCTCAGGATATGCTTCATCTGGCTACTCTTCGTTATAATCTTCAACGTCAATCAAACCGCAGGACGGGTGAAGAGAAAAAACCTGAAAAACCGCTATGTTTCTATATTTATTACTCTCATCTCATGCGTGCAAGTATATGTGAGGAACATAATGATTATAAATCAGCTCTAAAATTTGTCAGTCTCTATACAGATACAAGCTGGATACAAAAAGATGATAAAGAGGCAAAACGAACGGTAACTCAGTTTCAAGAATGGGGAAAGGCAAATACTTTGCTGTATCAGGTTATGTCTGGTAAGCAGGAAGTCCTTTTAGAGTATATTGAACATATTTCAACCCAAAGAGATGAACTATTTGTAGCTTTATCTAATATCCTAACCTCAGCTAACCGTTATGGCTGGAATGTAGATCATGTTCTGGAACGGTTTGCTGACTACATTCCATACCAGACATATGATACAGAGTTTGGCGGTTACAATCAGCAGATTATGTCAGACCAACATACCAAATTTCTTGCTGAATTAGCAGCCTATCATCTAAACAACAAGCGCAAGGAAGGCATCGACTACATCCTGCAAAGCTTAGAATCATCCGCTAGGATTAATAACGAAAGTACAGTGATTAAATGTGCTGATCTGTTTGGGAAGCATCAGGATCAAGCTGATGAGGAAGCGCAGGCACAATACAACCTCCAAATCGGAGCATACTTGTAGGACTTATAACTTCTTCCCCACACCAAAAACCCCCGAAAAGCGCAAGCGCCTTCCGGGGGTTCTCCTATGCGGGTCAGTTCCCCGTCTTATTACGGAAATAATTCTGCAGGAACTCTCTGGCCCGGTCGGACTTCGGATGGTTGAACACCTGGTCTGGTGTGCCTTCCTCCACGATTTTGCCTCTGTCCAGGAAAAGCACCTTGCTCGCCACTTCGTACACGAAGCTCATCTCATGCGACACAAGAATCATCGTCTGTCCCGTAGCTGCGGTCTTCTTGATCGTCTGCAGCACCTCGCCGACCAGCTCGGGGTCCAGCGCCGAGGTTGGCTCGTCCAGGAGCAGCAGCTTCGGATTCATCGCGAGCGCGCGGGCAATGCCCACCCGCTGCTGCTGGCCGCCAGACAGATGCTTCGGATAATAATGAGCGCGGTCAGCGAGACCTACCTGCTCCAGTTGCTCCTGGGCAATCTGGGCGGCTTCGCGGTCATTCATCTTTTTGACAATCTTCAGGCCTTCCTTGACATTATCCAGTGCCGTCCGGTGCTGGAACAGATTGAATTGCTGAAACACCATCGCCGTCTGCTTCCGCAGCTCCAGCCGCTGCTTGTTCGTAATCGTGCTGAAGTCCACCTGAAAGCCTTCGAGATCCAGCGTGCCCTGATCTGCCTGCTCCAGACAGTTGAGCGCACGCAGGAAGGTCGATTTGCCTGCACCAGATGAGCCGATGAGAGCAACGACATCCCCCTTGTTAATCTCAACGGACAGATCGTCCAGAATCAGATTCCCGTGAAAAGACTTGGATAAATGGCTTACCTTAATCATCAGATCCCTCTCCTTCCCCAAGAGAACCAGCCACGGTTCATAGCCCCGGCAGCGGAGTCTGGAATCGAGAATCTCTTCTCCAGGAAGCGGAGAAGCTGTTCAATCAGAATCGTCATGACCCAGTAGATGATCGCCAGCGCGAGATACACCTCGAAGAAGCGGAAGTTGCTGCCGGAGATGATTTTACCCTTGGCCGTCATTTCGATTACACCTGCGACGAAGGCCAGGGAGGTCCCCTTCAGCAATCCGATCAGCGCGTTACCCAGCGGCGGAATCGCCACCACCAGCGCCTGGGGAACAATCACTCTTCTCAGCACCTGCAGATACGTCATCCCCAGCGATTCGGCGGCCTCAATCTGGCCCTTGTTCACCGATTGCAGCGCCGCGCGGATCGTCTCCGAGTTGTACGCCGCTTCATTGAACGCGAAGGTGACCAGCACGAAGATCATCGGCGGAATGGTATTGATATTATAATCTGTCCCGTACTGCTGGTTGATGAATTTGAGCAATAACGGAATTCCGTTGTAGGTCAGATACAATTGCACAATGATCGGCGTTCCCCGGATGAACGAGATGAAGACAGAGACCAGCTGGCTTAGGACGGGGATGCGTCTCATGCGGATGACTGCGAACAGCAGCGCAAACACAAGGCCGACAATCATCGAAATGACTGTAATTTGCAGACTCACAGGAAGGACCTCTAACAGCCGAGGTATGGATGTGAATACCGCGTTGATATCAAAAATCTCTCCCATGCAGACTAACTTCCTTCCACCTTCAATTTACAGGCGCGGGTTAACACGGTCTCACAACGAGACGTCCGCCCTCATAGATCACTTCCGTATGATACCGTTCCTTGCTTACCGCATTCAGCCGTTCCACCAGGGAGCCCGCAGCTTCCTCCGAAGCCAGCACCGGCAGACCGCGCTTGGTCACCGTCTCATGGGTAAGCCGAAGGTCGATCGGAACCAGCTCATAGCTGAACCGCTTGTCCTCCACACTCAGATCGAACAGGACGAGGAAGTTCTCCGAGAACTTACGGTCGCTATAGAAGCCCTGCCAGTTCCCTTCGCTGTCCTTGGTCCGGTTCTTGTGCAGAGTGGACGGCGCTTCATTCTCAGGATATCCGTAGGCGGTGAACATCTCAGGCGAGATGATCGATTCCCCGGCCTCAAATTCCATGAACAGACTGCCCAGGTTATAAAAAATCGGCTGCCCCTGATACAGCTCCACCCCACGGGTGAAGTGGGCGCCATGTCCGAACACACAGCTCGCCCCGGCATCGACCGCACCCCGCGCGAAGGTCTCGATGAACTCGGCCGGATAATCGGAGTACCAGTTCTCGTTTTCCCCTTCATGCGTATGCAGGCTGACAAACACATAATCACTGCGCTCGCGGGCATCCTGAATGGTACGGTAGATCTCCTGCTGATCCTGCTCGTTCGCTGTTGTCCGGACGCGGGAGTGTTCCCCCTTCTCGAAGGTTAAATAACCTTCAAAAAACGAGCCGAATTCATAGTAATTCTCCGATCTGCTCTTGAAGGTCTCAATCCGCTTGCCTTCCTCCATGCTGGCGGCAATGCCGATCCGCTCACTAATCTCCTTCAGCGTGTTGAAGTCCTGATCGTTCACGACATAGGTCCTCGACCAGCGGAGCGGATTGACGCCCGGACGGGCCGGAACGCCATTCCCCGGATTCGAGGCTGCGAATACCTCACTTCTCGTTACATCAATAGTGATGATCGCAATCCGGCCGTCTGCCGTATCCACGAACACCGGCTTGCGGGCTTCATGCAGGCTCATGCCCACTCCGAGCGGCACCAGTCCGCGCGCCTCCGCCTCTTCCATTGTATCCACAAGCCCCTGGGTCCCGTAGTCCCCCGTATGATTATTCGCGAAGCCGACATAGCGGATATTCAGCTTCCCGAATTCATCTAACGCCTTGGGGCGCACACTGGTCTGGTAACCGCGGCCTGCCGCCGGAACTGTATTCGGCCGCGGGGTCACAAACTCTGCATTGGTAAAAGCCTCATCGGCCCTCTGAAGCAGCGCCAGCAGCTCCGGGTCCATTGTTTTATCTAAGTTACTGCTGGAGAATAATGAATCTCCCGAGATTAAGAATTTCATGTGATCACCTTTCTGCGGTTACTCCATTAGCTCTTTCTTCGGCAGATAGTCGCCGCCAAGCTGTTCCTGGCTGATCTTCAGCAGGGTGCCGTCTGCATACATTTCCTTAATCCGTTTGTTGACCAGATCCAGCAGGCTGCTGTCCGCCGACTTGGATAACAGGATGTACGAACCGGGGTCACTGTTTGCTGTGGAGAACGGAACGACCTTCAGGTTAGTGAAGCCATGCTCCTTGATCGCCTTCTCGGCAGACACGCGGGAGATAATGCGCACATCGTAACGTCCGGCTTCAATGCCCTCGAACTGCTTCACGAAGTTCTCATCCGTGTACATAATCTCCGCCTTGGCATCCGGATTCGCTTCATTATAATTCTCCAGCAGCGTGGCACCGGAGTTGCCTACTTCCGTTACCGCCTTGTAGCCCTTCAGATCCTCTATCGCCTTAAGCGTGTTGTCATCCTTGCGGACCACGAACACATTGGCATTCTCAATAATCGGCAGTGAGAAATTATATTTGCTGCGCCGCTCTTCATTGGAGCTGAAATTGTTCGCCCCAAGCTGGAAGCGTCCGTTATCCAGACCGGTCAGAATTCCCTCGAATTCAATGGCCTGAACCTCTAATTTATATTCCGGAAGGTCTTTGAAAATCGCCTTCATCACTTCCACATCATATCCTGTCAGCTGGCCGTCCTTCTCATAGCTGAACGGATTGCTGACTCCGCTGGTCGCGGCTGTAATCGTCTTCTGATCCGCGCTGCCGCTGTTCTGTTCACCGCTTGCGGCCTCATTCTTGTTCCCGCAGCCCGCAATCAGGGCACCCAGCATTAAGACAATAACCCCCGACACCCACTTCTTCTTCATTATAATCTATTCCCCCTCGTCTGATCACGGAACATGCATTATGTCCAATAAATCATAGTCATTTAGTCTGGAATTATTATGTCATGGGGTATACAGTGTGTCAAGGTAAACGGGTAAAGGAATTGACGAATGGTGACGAAAGAAGTCGATTGAAAGCAGGGTCTGCTTCAGCCTAATTCAGCAAAAACCTTAGTCTTCCGGCCAGCTCTGCTGCCTCTTCCTCAGTACAGGAGTTCTGCTGCGCAATAAAAGCAATCCCCTTCGCGCTGTCGCTCCGCCGCGGCAGGAAATGAGCGTGGAAATGGGGAACCCCATCCACCATGATCACCGTATAGACTCGTTCTGCACCTGTGGCCTGTTTGAGCGCTGACACTATTTTTTGGACCAGAACCCCGTATGAGCCCGCTTCCTCCTCCGTCATCTCAGCGAAATCAAGCAGATGCCGCTGCGACTCCAGCACCAGTTGCCCCGGCACGGATTGATCCGCAGGAAAATGACACAATTTCCAGTGTTCATCTTCATATATGTATCCCCCAGGCGGCTGGGGAGTATTCCCCCGGTGCTTGTCACAAATGAAACAAGTAGTGGTCATGCGTATCGCCTCTTTCTATTAGGATGGTTAATTGTATGCCTGTGACTGCTAAGAGGACCGCACCACTCGCTTTCGGCGCGCCGGAACCTTGACGCCCTGCTCCAGCAGCTTACTCCAGTTGCCGGGGTTGGTCAGGTCAGGGATGCGTTGCTCCAGAATGGCCTTATACTGAAGAGCCTTCTCTTCCAGATGAGCGACACGCTGCTTGGCTTCCTCCAGTTGTTGTAGTGCTGCTTCCCTGAACTCCATCATCATAGCGAAGCGCTGGGGAACCGTCGAATCCCCTTCGAGGCAGAGATCGACATAGGTTTTGATGCTTTCAATGGGAAGGCCGGTCTGCTTGAGGCATCTGATGCCATACAGCCAATTGATCGATTCGTCGTCGAACAGCCGGATGTTGTTCTTGTCGCGCTGAAGACTCGGCACCAGTCCTTTATCTGTATAAAAGCGCACCGCATGCTCAGTTAGTCCCGTCATGGAAGCTGCTTCTTTGACTGTATACATGTTAATCCTCCTTAAAAAGTTTATTAAGCCTGCTACTTTGAAGAACCCACAATGTCCAGCAAATCCGCTATTTTTCAGTACACTCATCATACTTTACGAACCTGCCCCATATGCATTAGAAGACAGCGTAACGGGTACGAAGCCATATCTGTAGGATGGATGGAAGGAGAATCTGCCTTGAACTTAAAAATACCACTTGAATTCGCTGCACGATTTGCTCAGTTAGGAAGCAACACCTACATCGGGCAAGGGGGCTTAATTGAGTTTCCAGAGCTAATATCTATTGGAAACAATGTTTCTGTTGAAGCTCCTCACTCTATCAAGACAGCCATTGGAGACCCGCAAATTCCTCATACGGGCCCTGCTATCTTTGTAGGAGACGGATGTCAGATTAGCAGAGGAGCACAAATTACAGCTCACCCCAAGGTTATCTTAGAGCGGAGTGTTCTGATCGGCCCCAACGTTCAAATGGAAGGGGATATTTCCATTGGAGAAGGCTCCTGGATCGGAGCAAACTGCCGCCTATCCGGGAATATACGTATCGGCGCAGGGAGCGTCGTTAAGGCAAACAGCATAGTCTTGGACAATGTTCCTGACTACTGCATGGTTTCAGGTAATCCCGCATCGATTATACAAATCTATGAGACCTCCTCCATGAACTGGGTGGATGTGTCTGATCATGACCACGCCCAGGCTATTCTTACTGCCCGAAGCCAACTCCCGCTGTTATCTATCTGCATCCCAACTTACAACCGCGCACCTTATCTGGACATTTGCCTTCACTCTATTTTCTCACAAATCGGAAATAACGAACTAATCGAAGTCGTGGTGTCCGATAACGCCTCCACAGATGCCACGCCAGCGGTCATAGACAAATATATGGCTCAGTACTCCAATATGAAGTCAGTACGCAATGACACGAACATTGGTGGGGATGCTAATATTCTTTATGTATTACAGTTGGGGAGAGGGAAATTTGTAAAAATGCAAGGCGATGATGATTATTTCCTGGACGGCAAAATTATGCCTCTGCTTCATGAATTGCACAGTCATCCGGAATGCGGAGTCTTTCACATTAGTGTCATCAACGGAAATAGGCCTACCCTTCTGGACTCCGGCATGAGTAATTTCCTGGCAGCCACCACCCTTTATGCGGCTTTTATCAGTTCTGTTGTTCTAAGACGTGAGGATTTGGAGAACATTGAGAACCCAGCGTTATTCATACCCAGCAAATTCAATCAGTTATATCTTCAATACTCTATATTGAAGGACAACCCGAACTTCTGCATTATGTACGGTAATATCTTCAGCTATGGGGGAGCTTATAATCCCAAATACAGTTTTGCGGAAGTTTTTTTTAATGGTTATCCATCTATTCTTAGCCATTTTGTAGGTGCCGGCTTGAGTGCTGAAGACATCGCCCGAGTAAAAAGGGAGACATTGTATCACTACACTATACCATGGCTTCGCGATAATAAAGCAACTGTGACCAATGAAGAATTCGAAGAAATTTACAAAAAATACTATCAAGATGAGCCCTACTATGAGGATGGCCTTGCCATCATGGAAGCAATACGCCAATCCTAATTTAGGAAGGAAGTTAATAGGTTATGTCACACTCTTTAGAGCCCAACCCAGTTCCCCGTTTCTTTTACTGTGGCAAAAACACAGATATCTCTCCCATCGGACAACTTCATTATCCCGAGTTCCTTCTCATTGGCGACAGGGTAACAATCAGGGAGGATTACTGTATACAGTCTGCAGCACAAGATTCTTTGCCTGTTCCCAAAATTATTATAGGAGATGATTGCAGATGTGAACAAGGCCTCACCCTTCATGCCCTAAACCGGATTGAAATCAAGCACCATGTCACCATAGGAAGTAATGTTAGTATATCAGATGCCAGGCATGAGTATCGTCAGATAGGATTACCAGTATTGGCACAAGGATGGATGGATAACGCCGGAGAAGTTATCATCGGGGAAGGAACACAAATAGCCGATGGAACGGTTATTTCAGGTAATATCAGAATAGGTAAATACTGTGTAATTCAGCCTGGAAGCTTGGTTGAGCAAGATCTTCCGGATTATTGTGTGGCAGGCGGATCTCCGGCACAAATTCTACAGCAGGAGATGCCTATTCCCCAACGGGAGACAGCAGGTTTGAATCAAGAATCCAGCATACAGGAATCTACTCCACTTCTGTCCATTTGTATTCCGACTTATAACCGTGCAATCTATCTCGATCTCTGTCTTTCCTGCATTTTCAGTCAATTGCAGGACGACAGCCGGGTAGAAGTCATTGTCTGTGACAATGCCTCCACAGATGCTACCCCTCAAGTGATTGCACGGTATGCCAGCCGTTATCCTGCTCTCAAATCCTACAGAAACAGCACGAACATAGGGGGCGACCGCAATATATATCTTGTAGCTCAACTGGCAAAAGGCAAATTTATAAAATGGCAGGGTGATGATGATTATTTTGTGGAGGGCTCAATCCCCTCTCTGCTTGATGTCATCCATGATCATATGCAGTGCGGAATTATATATTTGAATGTGCATAACCATGATGGCCAGGTTTATACTGCAGAAGGTGCACCCGCCTATCTTCGGACCTCAGGTATTATGTGTACCTTTATTTCCGGCATCATTCTACGAAGGGAAGATTTTAAACAAATTGAAGAACCTTTCCGCTATATTGATTTATCGCTGAATCAAGCCTACATGCAGTACGAAATATTAAACAAAAACCCGAGCTTTTGCGTGGTGAACCGGAGAATGTTTAATTTTTCCGGAAATCCTCCTTCAGGGTATAATCTCGGGGAAGTCGTCTTCCGTAGTTATCAGACTATTTTGCGTCATTTCATTGGTAAAGGATTAAGTGAAGAAGATGTGCGGCAAGAAAAGCTGGTTTCCCTCTACAGTTATATTCTACCTTGGTACACGGGAATCATGCGTGATCATGCCCCTGTTTTTACTGATAACTTTGAGGATCTCTTTAGAGAATTTTATGGAGAAGAGCCGTATTTCGAAGATTTCCTGCTGCGAATTGCAAGTATAAAAGCTCAGGCAGAATGCTGAGGAGGGATTTAGTATGCATAAACAGGATACACAAGAATCTCAACCATCTAATTTATTGAATTACGCTAACTTTCTATATAGTCAGGCGAATTATGAGAACGCTGCTGTATTTTATGATAAGTTTCTTTTGGAAGCGTCGGCGATGAATGAAGAAATCCTAGAAGCCTGCGGGAAACTCTCAGACTGTTATGTTGCATCTGGAGATTTCAATAAAGCCTTGTTAGCCGCTTTTCAATCCTTTGCTTATGGCATTCCGCATCCCGTGATCTGTTATAAAATTGGAGCTTCATTTATGGAGCAAGGCCAAATAAAGACGGCTATTTTCTGGTTTAAAATGGCTACCCAAGAAACGATTGCACATGAACACGTAAACTATGATGCCGCTTTTGCCAACTGGCTCCCTCATTTGCAGTTATGTATGTGTTATGAATCGTTGGGCGAACACGAGAAAGCCTTTCACCATCATAAAATAGCCCAAAAATATAATCCCGATCATCCAAGTTTAGTATACAATCAAAAGTATTTTGAATCTTTGTTCCACGGAATCGAAAATTCCTCTTCAAAGGCTCACCTAGAGGCTGAAGTATTGGAGGGAAACGACTCAAGTTCAATAGATATCAACTCAGAAATACTGAATACAGAACAAAACGATGTAATTTTTACAGGAGAACGGGTTGTTATTAACGATGCCGTCAAAAAGAATCATGGAGATGTGCTGGAGGAGCATTTGAACAGATACAGATTAGCCCAAAAGTTCGTCAAAGACAAACGGGTGCTAGATGCGGCTTGCGGGGCAGGGTATGGCAGTAAGATGCTGCAGGTGGCTGGTGCAAGTCACGTCCTTGGCGTAGATATTGATGAAGCCAGCTTATACAATGCGCGCAAAACATATGGTCATGAGCAGATTGATTATGCTTACGGAAATGTCAACAAGCTTGAACTTGAAGACAACAGCTTTGATGTTGTTGTTTCCTTTGAGACTATTGAGCACATTGATGACGGCAGTGTATGGATACAAGAATCCGCCAGACTTCTCAAGGATGATGGAATCTTTATTGTCTCTACACCTAACCGCAGCATAGCAAATCCTGCAGCCTACTTTGTGGAACAGCCAAGAAATCATTATCACAAATATGAATATACGATTACTGAGCTTGTGGGGGAGTTACTGAAAGAATATGATATCCTGGGACTGTACGGGCAAACCTTCGTCTCCGATTATTCAGCCTTCCAAGCCCAGGTTGTCAGAAATGCGAGAGCGATGCCCCCTACAACTACCCCATATGACAATCCCGTCATTAACGGATACGAGCTAATGGATCTGGGAAGAGTTAAAGATATGAATCCCTTGTATGTTGTGGCTGTGTGCAGAAAAAAACGCGCTTAGCTGTAGACAAGAGGGAATAAAAGCAGGACCGGCCGCCAGGGCTGGTCCTGCTATTTGTTTGTTGATGTCATTGCCTCTTTAAAAAAATAATGTCCTCCCGCTTGACTTCGTGTAACACGAAGGCGTTAGGCTCATCTATATCAATAAATCATCATCCCAAGGAGGACAAGACCATGCAGACTGTAACCTTAAATAACGGAGTGAAAATGCCGCTGCTCGGCTTCGGGGTCTATCAGATTCCTGATGCCGAAGAATGTGAGAATGCGGTGTATGAGGCACTGACGGCAGGCTATCGCCTGATTGATACCGCCTCCGGTTATCTGAATGAAGAGGCGGTGGGCCGCGCAATCAAGCGCAGTGGTGTACCCCGCGAAGAGCTGTTCATCACCACCAAGCTGTGGATTCAGGATGCCGGATATGAGAGTGCCAAGCTCTCCTTCGCCAAATCCATGAAGAAGCTGGGGCTGGACTACCTGGATCTGTACCTTATCCACCAGCCGTTCGGGGACTATTACGGAGCCTGGCGGGCGATGGAAGAGCTGTATCATGAAGGCAAAATCCGGGCGATCGGGGTCAGCAACTTCCTCCCGGACCGCCTGATGGACCTGATCGTCCATAACAAGGTCGTGCCTGCGGTCAATCAGGTGGAGACCCATCCGTTCCTTCAGCAGACGGATAACGCTGCTTTCATGAAGAAACAGGGTGTGCAGATTGAATCCTGGGGACCGTTCGCCGAAGGGCGCAACAACCTGTTCAGCAACGAGGTGCTGACCGGGATTGCCGCTAAGCATAACAAATCCGTCGCCCAGGTTGTGCTTCGCTGGCTGATCCAGCGCGATATCGTAGCGATTCCGAAGTCGGTGCGCAAAGAGCGGATTGTCGAGAACTTTGATATTTTCAACTTTGAGCTGAGTGCTGAAGATATGGCTCAGATTGCCGCGCTGGATACCGGCGAGAGCCTGTTCCTGTCGTATCACGACCCGGAGGTTGCCAAACGGCTGGGGAATTGGCGGATTGAGCTGTAAGAAGCTCCGCTATGTCTCAACAGCACAAGGCCCATGCACAATCGCATGGGCCTCTTTGTCTATTTAAGGATTTCGCACCCACCTCACCGCATCGGCAGTAACATACCCAGTCGTTCCATTATTACGGATAGTAACACTGCCCGAAGTGCCTGCCGTGAAGGAATAGATACCAATTAGATTCCAGACTCCTCCGTTCGCAGTCTGGTCTACATTCAGCGTCGCCGTTCCTCCGGCATGAACGACTTCGATTGGAATCGCTGTCGACCGGTTGAAATGCTGGGGCCACATCATATAGACGCTGTAGGTGGCCGTGGCGGGCAAGTCGGGGGTGAACGTTACACTTTTGCTGCCCTTGCCGCTGTTGTCATCATGCAGATAATTGATTCCGTACCGGTCGGTCTGCACCGCCGCGGTCTTCCAGCTTCCAATCTTCAGCACCCCGGTGGTGTCGTTATTGTCCACGATCACCTCTTCTCCAGGCAGAACCGGCGGCGTACCGCTGCCCAGCTCAAAAGAAGCCTTGAACGTCTTGCCCTTGGCTGCGCTGACATTCACCGATAAACGGATCGTCGGGCTTAACTGAGTGACAGTAATTCCTGAATCAGCCGTATATCCGCTTGCTGAACGGTCCAGCTCCACTTCGATTACGCCGGTTCCCGCCTGTGTCGGATCACTGAGAGACAACTCCAACGTATCCTCTGTTTCTTGGGTCATGACCGATGCTTTCTTGTTGACGGTAATCAGATCAGCAGAGCTTGTGCCGTCCTCCCAGAAGTTCGCGCCAATGATGCCCAGCTCCTTCTCGCGCACCGCTTGTACGCCAGAGGTGTTCGCCAGCACTTCAATATCTGGAGCAGCAGCGTAGGCAGCCACTTGCGGAGCTGACTTACCCGGAAGCAGCACATACTGATATTCCCCGCCCGCCGGATTAACCCCATGATCCAGCCATAAAGTCATATAATTGCGGGTGACCGGTGTAGACGGCGTAACCGGGCGGGGGTTAATCTGCTTCCAGTTGCCGGTTCTAGCCTCTCGCTTCATGGCAAGCGGGACCGTCTGCGGAAAATAATATCCCGTATCCGCACCCGCCGTGCTGCCGGACAGATGAGCCCATTCTACCTGGTCCATCGTCCCTGACCCGCCCAAGACGGAAGGCTGCACTGCACCGTTCACAGTGAGCGTATTGCTGCCCGCCGCATTCAGCTTCCGGTTCTCGACGATCGTCTCTACCACCTTATTGTCTGTGCTGTTAATCCCTGAGCCAAGAGCCACAACTTCATCGTCGAACATGAACCATGATTTCCTCGCGCTAAGATCATAATCCCCGTACTTCAGCTCCATGCCGGAGACGCCATACAGATTCTGCATATCGGTGCCGCCGGTCCACTGTTTGGTGCTCGTGTGGCTGCCGGAAGAGGTCTGGGACAGCACCGTTGTTCCGGGCAGCCTGTAATTATCCACGGTCGGCCAGTAATCATCGCTGTATTGACCAAGATCACTGTTATATAGGCTGGTCATCCCGGCAGAGGTATACCAGGCTTTGGCGTTCTCGCTGTTAATCGCTTCATAGCTGGCGATCCGGCTGGAATACATCGCCAGTCCGAGGCTGTAGCCCGGCCGGTGCTGGACCGCCCGGTCCATCGCCGCGAACTGCTTGTAGCCGGTAAGCTCTGCCGCAGGTTCGATGGCCGGGTCGCTGCTGATGCTTTTGGCCAGAGCAAGGCTTGGAACGGGTGCATCTTCATAAAAAGACTTGAAGGTGTCTGAAAATATCCAGCCCTTCAGCATCCGCTTAAAATCCCCCCCTTGCGCGGGCGGCGCAATCCGGGATAAGCTCAAAATGCCCTGCATCACCCGATGACCCGCATCGTGATCCTGGCTGTAATTCCTGGAGATCTCCCGGCCTCGTACCATGTCCATGATAGCGCCCTTGTACATCACCGGCTGATAAGCGTTGTACACCCATTCCCATACATTAGACTGCTTGGGATCGGTCACCTGCCAGGAAGAACCGTGAAGCATCCCCATCAGATCGCTGACGGCTAGCAGCAGGTCAATGCCATAACCTCCAGTGTAGGGGATATTGTTATGCTGAATAAATGAGCCATCCCGGTAAAAGCCGTCTCCGCTGAGCGTATAGTTGAAAACGGAGGACAGCCCGTCGCGGGCGGCGGCGAGCTTGGTCCCGTCTTTGACCAGCATGCCCCGCTCACCCACCACCATTGCCTTCCAGGTGCGGTTAGCCCCTGTCAGGGTTACAGCGGGCGAGAAGCGTTCCACGGCTGTCATATAATTCGTAACCTGCGCCGGGGTTAAGGAGTCATACATCAGCACCGTTATGTCGTTAAGCTGCAAAGGAATACCGATTTGCCAATCCCACCAGTTGCTTGTTCCGCTGGCTACCGGCGTTATCCCCTCATGGTATCTGGTAGCGTACATATAATCGAGGGCAGCCACAATATCATTGCCAAGCTGGCTGTCCTCATAGAGAGCGGTACCGGAAGTAGCGTAGGCGAGCGCCATCGTCTTCAGCCGTTCATAGGTCACCCGGATATGAATGGAATTCCCGGTCCCGGGATTATCGCTCCACAGATAGGTGCGGCCCGCTGCGGTGTTCATCGTCTGCCAATAACCATTCGCTTCATTCGTTAGCCTGGTTAAGGCTGCGGCAATGTCCGGATCTGCAGTATCCAGAGAGCTGCCCCCTGTAAGCATCACTTTCCGGTTCTCCCGCATCCCATCGAATTCATCGGCAGCACGAACGTGTTCTGCTACCCCGCCAATTCCGGTGAACGACAACAGCAATGCCAGCATGACGAGACAGCTTTTGATCAGGATTCTCCTCATTCCTTATCCCTCCTCTTAATTAAGCGCTTTCAATCGTGCTGATAAACAAGCCGCACGCTCTGTGGCCTGCGGCATCTCTGCCTAATACACTTCATAGATCAACTCAGGCTCAAGCTCTCCCTCAGAGTCAAACGCTGCATAGATACAGAGCCGGCCTGCCGGCGTGTCCCCGGCATCATAGCCGATGCGGAAGGAACCGTCAGCAGCGAAGATCAACTCGGCCAATTCCAGCTCATTCACATCCTCATCCGGATGGACCCCTGCAATCTGTTGCAAAACGCGGTCAAGCAGCTTGTCCAAGTCAGCCCATACCTTTTGAATCCGGGAGGTTAGATGCTCCGCTTCCATCTTGGTCTTAACCTCCGCTGTCACGGGAAGCTCATGGCCCGAATAGGAAAAAGCTGCGCTATAGCATGTGAAGGTATTGTCATACCGCAAGGTTCCGACACCCTCCACCTCATGATCCGGCTGGATGATGAGATTATTGGCATAATCCAGCTCCGTAAGCTGCGGATTATGGCTCGTATCCAATTCCGTCAATTTGTTCTCTGAACAATAGAGCTTGGTCAACTGCTTATTGTGGCTGAGGTCCAGAGTGGTAAGATGATTGTTGAAGCAACGCAGACTTGTAAGTCCGGGATGCTTGGTGGTATCCAGGCGGGTCAGATGATTATGATTGCAGCGGATTTCCCAAAGCTCCGTACACTCTGCGATATTTAGAGTAATGATATAATTGCTGCTGCAATCGAGCTGCTGCAGTGCTGTATTGTGCTCAAGGTTCAGTTCATGCAGCGAGTTATAGCAACACTTGAGTACCGTGAGTCCGGGATTATTGCTTAAGTCCAATCTCGATATCATATTCTCCTGACACTCCAGCTTCTCCAGCATGGTGTTCCGGCTGAGGTCGAGCTTACGGAGGCTGTTCCTGCTGCAATCCAGCTCCTCAAGCGCTGTGAAGTGTCCGATTCCTTGAAGACTTGAGAATTCACGGCCTGCAAGCTCCAGCGTGGTCACGGTGTCAATGTCACCCTTGAGGATCGTTTCACGGCCACTGCAAAAGCTGTCCCTTACGAACTGCCTGAACCGTTCATCTGTGAAATCATCGGTAATCTCCATCTGCATGGTTATCCCCCTCTAAAATCGATGGGATTATTCTACCATATCCGGCATAGCTCTTCACTTCATAGAGATATAAACCGAGATTGTTCAGCAACTTAACTCCACCTGGAACGAGGCTCCCCCGGCACCTTCAGGGTCGAACCGCAGTCTCACCTTGCCCGCTTCAACCTGTTGTATCGTGATCCGCTCTGACATGCTGACGACCCGGGAAAGGGGATGATCCCGGCCTCCATCTGTTCCAGCTCCAAGACGATTGCCCATCTCGATCTCAATCTCCACCGGACGGCGCTGCTTCTGAGTCGGATCGGCCACTGCCAGGCTCCAGCCAGCCGGATGACTGCGCATAATGACAGTGGCCTGACTGCTACAGGCAATCCCCCCGCTTCGATACCAGCCCGGCTGCCAGAAATGCACTGCTGTAATCCCCCGCTCAGAGTCTTCAACCGCATGAGCCTGAGCGCTGCATTCCACAATCCGCAGGCCTAAGGACTGAGCGAAGCTTGCCGTTGCCGCTTCACTGTACCCGGGCAGCAGCACATAGGCATACTGCGCGCCTTGCGGCGCTGCTCCATGATCGAACCAGATCGTCTGATAGGACCGTTCCAAGCGCTGAGCTGAACCCGCTGCATTAATTGCCTTCCAGCTCCCTTGCCGGTGCTCGCGCAATGCATATACCGTGCTTTTTAGAGGAAAAAAGATCCCTATATCCGCTCCTTCGTTACTTCCAGTCATATGCATCCACTTAGGCTGAAGCGTCTCCGTATGCCCGGCGGTCCGGCAAATCTCCGTTCCGTCTGCTGTAAGCACATCGTCCCCGCCCGGGCTGCACATCCGGTTGTCTATAATCGTCTCTACCGCAGCCGGACTGCGGCTCTGAATATCCGAGCCTAAGCATACGATACTGTCTCCCAGCAGGAACCAGCTTAACAGCGCAATCAGTCCGTAGGATTCATGAACTACATCCTCCAGCTCCATGGCAATTGCCCCGTACTCGTTATGAAGCACCGCACCGCCCGCGAAATCCCGGCTGCTTGGACGGCCTGATCCGGCTCCATCCTTCAGCAAGGCCTTCGTCACGGTAGTTCCCGGGAGCCGGTACGAATCTACCGTCGGCCAGTACCCGCCGGCATATTGCCCAAGGTCGCTATTATATAGAAGAGACATGCCATACGAAGTGTACCAGCCCTTCAGATTCTCATGATTGATAGATTCATAGCTGTACATCCGGCTGGAGAACATGCTGATCGTATAGACGAACCCGGGACCCCGCAGCACCGCCCGGTCCATCCGGGCAAACAGCTTGCAGCAGGTTTCTTCCGGGGCGGGCGGTATATGTTCATCTGCCAGCAGAGCGATAGCTTGAGCTGCCGTATCCGGCGGCGCTGCTGCGATATATGGCTTATACGTATCTGCTATGATCCAGCCTTTGGCTCTGGAGAGCAGCCGGAGCTGCTCCGGCTCATCCAATATCCGCGAGAAGCGCAGGCAGGCGGTGATGACAGAATGTCCGCTCTCATGGTTCTGCGTCCCCTCCCGCGAGATTTCCCGGCCGCTCACCATATCCGGCAACACTCCCCTGAACATCAGCGGCACAAAAGAATGCTCGATCCACCGGGCCGTCATCTCCTGCGCCGATGCGGGCAATGCCCAGGGGGTATCGTGAAGCCATACCATCAGACGGACGAGGTCCTGCAGCAGTGACACGCCATACCCGCCAGTGTAGGCATAGTGGTCATGCTGGATGAAGGAGCCGTCCTCATAGAAGCCGTCCCCTGCGGCTGCATAAGTGAACAGGGGAAGCAGCGCATTCCGGGCGGCGGACAGCCCCGCTCCGTCTTGGCTGATCACCGCTGCAAGAGCGGACGCTGTAACCTTCCAGACCAGATTCGCTCCGGTACACGGCTGGGTCTCCGCCGCGAACCACCGGGCATGAACCGCCGGATCTCCTACATATTTGTCTACGGGCAGAAGCAGACGCTCAACCCATTCGGCATCCATCACTTCCTCCATAAGCAGCAGCGTCTCCAGCAGGGCAATGGGGACGCCAATCTCCCAAAACCACCAGTTGCCGTAAGGCGGGCAGGACTCGTTGTACCTGTGCGTATACAGCCATTCCAGGCCATAGGTGATCTGATCCCGTAATCTGGTTTCCTTGTAACAGGGACATCCGGGAGAATTTAGCGCGATAGCCATTTCTCTCAAGCGGCTGGTGATCATCAGTGTATCCGCCGCATTCCCAGCGTAGGGAATATCGGCCCAGAGCAGTTCCTGTTGATAGAGCATCGCCTCCTGTGCATCACGGACCCTCTTCAGCGACTCAGGCGACAGCGTTGACCCGGCGACTGATTGCAACCATTTGCCGCCTAAGCTCTGCACGGTAACACCTCCTTGCACTGGTTAGTAGAGAGCATCAGATTTAAAATAGTGACATCGGCATGATAAGCTATAGAGTCCAAACAGATGAGAAAAACCGAACACATTGTGCCCGTGAGCGGGTATGTGGTCCCAATGTATGCGGAAAACCGAACACATTGCGCACGCGAGCCGGTGTGTGGTTCAATGTATGCGAAAAACCGAACACATTACGCACGCGAGCCGGTACGTGGTCCCAATGTATGCGAAAAACCGAACACATTGCGCACGCGAGCTGGTGTGTGGTCCAATGTATGCGAAAAACCGAACACATTACCCTCGCGAGCTGGTGTGTGGTCCAATGTATGCGAAAAACCGAACACATTACCCTCGCGAGCTGGTGTGTGGTTCAATGTATGCGAAAAACCGAACACATTGCGCACGCGAGCCGGTGTGTAATCCATTGTTCGTCTTACTGACCCCACTCCGCCAGCGGTGAAGGCGGAACCCTTCTGCCCCACTTTCCGGCATCCGGTCCAAGCTCCAGCACAAGAGTCCCGCCGCCCGCAATCTCTTCATGTCGGACCCAGGCCCGGTCCAGCGTCTGCCCGTTCAGAACAGCAGACTGAATATACAAGCTGCCGGACCCGCCATCTTCGCCCTGAACCTCAATCGTCAGCGGCACTTCCTTCCCCTTCGCTCCCAGCAGCAGGGTCGTCCGCTGGAACAATGGAGGCACAAGGAAGTAGAGGTCCTGGCCCATCAAGGGATACAGCCCCATCGCCGAGCAGATGAAGAAGGCGCTCTGGCAGCCCATATCCTCGTTATCCCCTAATCCGTCACGCTCTGCCCGGAAGTATTGCTCCAGGCATTCCCTCACCCGGTCTGCCGCACGGTCCGGCCTGCCTGCATAAATATATAGGTAAGGAATATGCAGCATCGTTTCCTTGGAGTTATAGAAGCCCCCGTCAAAGAAATAATCCAAATGCCGGACAAAAGCCTCCGCTCCCCCATGCCGCTCTACCAGTCCATGGAAGTCATGATGGGTGCTGAACGACCATTGCAGTCCTGTGCCCTCATAGAAATAGGGATCATTCCAGGAATCCGGCAGGCAGGATTCGGGGTCAAAGGAACTCACCCATTCCCCGTCCGGCCGCCGGGGCGCAAAACACTTAAGCTCCTCCCGCCACAGATTCCACAGCTTCTGCGAGCTGTCATAGTACTCCGCTGCTGTCTCCTCCTGCCCAAGCTCCTCGGACAACCGGCCGATGCACCAATCCTGATAGGCATATTCCATATGGCGGGAGACACAATTCTTCTTCACATCCGTAGACAGGTAGCCTAAGGCGTGGTAATCGTGCAGATGACGGCCATAGAGCCAGGTGTCCGGGGACTGCACCTCATTATTTTTGCGCATCTGCTTCAGGGCCTGCGCATAGTCGATCCCCTCCAGCTTCTTCAGCGCAGCTTCACAGAACAGAATATCGGCGGAGCTTCCGCCTTGAATCATCGCGCTATGCCCCATGATCCAGGCGTCCGGCAGCCAGCCGGTGTGCTCTGCGATGTCCAGCAGACAGCCCAGAATATCCGCTTCCAGCTGCGGGTCAAGCAGAGTGATCAGCGAATTGGCATTCCTGACACTGTCCCAGAGCGCGTAGAGATCGGTAAAATGCCGGACCCCCGATTTCCAGACGAAGTTCTCATCGTCCACGCCCAGATCACTGGGCATACAGAACAGGCGGGTCATCAGGGTATAGAGCAGCCGGGTATGCTCCAGGCTTCCCCCTTCCACCGTAACTCTGCTCAGCTTATCCTCCCAGATGCTGCCGGCCGCCTCGCGAATGTCATCGAATCCGGCAAATGCCTCCCGGTCCACACTTGCTCTGGCTTTGCCGACGCTCACATAAGAGATGCCTGTCTTCGCCACCAGCGTTCCGCAGGGTCCGAAGCTCAGTGACGCCTGACAATGGGGACCGTCCACAGAGTGGCCTAAGCGTACCCCGCCTGCATCCGTCAGCAGCACATTCTCCATGGGCTGATCGAAACGGATATAGAAATAGACGGAGTAAGGGAATTCATGCCCCCAGCCCCCGCGCAGGTCGGAGCGGCCGGCAAGCTCATAGGCAGACAACACCTCAATATAACCGCCGGTCGAGAGTCCGGTCGTCTTCCCGGGCTCATCCCCGCCCACCTGGATAACCGCTCCGGCGTCAATCAGCAGGCCCGCTGGTTCATCAGCCGGATAAGTATAGCGGTGGATTCCGGTCCGCATGGTGCTGGTAAGCTCAGCCCGGATTGCCGCCGGAAGCAGCCTCACGCTGTAATAGCCTGCTTCGGCATGCTCCTCCCCCTTCACATAAGGGTCGATCTGGAACCGGGGCAATCCCGTATAAGGGGTGAAGCCGACATTGCCGTACCGCCCGCCGCCCCCGGTTCCGCTGACATGCGTGTGACTGAACCGGATAATCGGCCGCGAGCTGTCATAGCCGTGCGATAGCTGGGGCGGCAGGGTATCCGGGCCCAGCCGGACGATGCTGTTCGGCAGATAAGGTCCGCACAGGCAGTTATTCTCCCCGTCCACGCCGATAAAAGGATCTACGTACTCCACTCTTCTTGTCACCCTAAGATGTCCCTCCTTTCAGACCTGAAGCCCTTCGCGTTACCAAAAGATTTCCCGCTCTCCCTTCAGCTTCAGCAGCGCCTCCAGGAAGAAGTAGTCCCCGTAGATGATCGGAATCTCCACCTCCGCATTCGCCGGGAAGCTGCCTGTTCCCTTAGTGATCAAGGCTTCTTCTTCCGGGTTGGCCGGTGCGTAACGGCGGAACAGCGATTCCGTGATGGCTGCTCCGAGCTGCCGGTAGTGTACGGACGCTTCGTCCTCCAGCAGACCGGCGATTTCCAGCATGCCGCTGGCCGCACAGGCCGCCGCCGTTGAGTCCTTGGCCCAGAGCTGATCCGCCGGGGCGCGGAAATCCCAAGGCGGCACCAGATCCTCCGGCAAATGGGCGGCGAAATAATCCGCTGCCGCTCTGGCCGCATTCAAAAAACGAAGGTCGCCCGTATACCGGAACCCGATCGCAAATCCGTAGATCGCCCAGGCCGATCCGCGCGACCAGGCGGAATCCGGGCTGTAGCCTTGTCCGCCCAGCGCCTCGATCCGCTCACCCGACTCGGGGTCGAAGCGGATGATATGATGCACCGAGCCATCCTCACGGATGAATTCCCGCAGCGCCATCTCCGAATGGGCGACAGCAATATGGCGATACCTTGGGTCCCTCAGCTCTTCGCTGGCCCAGTAGAGCAGCCCCAGATTCATCATGCAATCGATAATTGCCAGCCCTTCACTGCCTTCATGCAGCCAGGCACGGATGAAATTCCCCTTGAGATTGAACCGGCTGGCTAAATGGCTGGCCGCAATCAGCCCTCTTCTCCGGGACAGCCTACCCCCGGTCAGCTTGTAATCGGCCACGGCCGACGGGCTCCAGAGGAAGCCGTTATCATGGTGGAGCTGTTCATACTCCTGCAGCGGCACATCCAGCTGCTCCTCGCAGCGCTCGGCAATGCTCCGGTACTCCTCATCGCCCGTGGCCCGGTAAGCCAGCCAGAGGATTCCCGGCCAGAATCCGTTGGTCCAGCAGTCCAGGTCACGCGCATCATATTTCCCGTCGTAGGAGGCATTGGGGAAGGTAGCACCGATTCTGCCCCGGGTACGGCTCAATTTGCTCTGGGCATAATCCCATGCTTCGTCAATCCAGGTTTCCATTGTTTATTCGCTCCATTTCTCTTATACAGTGAGGAAGGCAGAAAGCCCTCATAAGAACAGACCTCCTGCCTCTTCTCCCCGTCAACTATTGCGCTGCCTTCCAGGCGTCAATCTGTGTCTGCAATTCAGTCTTGACCTTCTCAATCCCGGCCTTCTTCAATTTCTCGTTACGTTCCTCCAGCATCTTGGCAGGGTCAGGAATTGCCCCCGTGCTGGCCGCCCGGTATTCGCCAATGACCGAGGTAAGCTGGGTGATCTCGTTCTTGACCGGCGATTCGTCGAACACGAAGCCTAACAGCGGAGAGCGCTTCGCTTCATCATTGAATGTCTTCCAGCTTGTATACAGGTCATCCGGCTGGCCCGGCTTGAGATAATTGAGCAGCTGGTTGCCGATGACCCAGAAGAGTGCTGTACTGCCGTACCCCGAATCGGCAATCGGCTCGATCCGGTTCTCGCCGACCTTCTTGTAATGAGTGCCCTCAATGCCGTTAACGAACAGGTTCACAGCATAAGGATCGGTATGCAGTGCATTCAGGACCATCATGGCCCGCTCCGGGTCCTTGGAGGTGCGGGAGATGGAGAACATGGACCCGGCCGCCAGGTCCGTGGTCACAATAGGCTCTTCAATCACCTTGGACACGAAGTCATATTTATTGTCCGAGGCGATTTTCAGCTCAATATCTGCGCCCGGCTTCCAGACTGCCTGCTGCATCCAGATCTTGCCCTGCTTACGCAGGTCGCCGATCTCTGTCGTTGTCGTCGCCGCATCGCTGTTGATATAGCCCTTCTCGTAATAGCTGCGGTTCAGCTCATACTCCGCTTTGGCAATCGCGGAAATCTCGGGATCAACCACTGACTTAATCTGGATGTTATCCGTATTCGTATAGTCATATAAGAACAATGGAATCTTGTTCGGTGTCGGCCCGATAGCGCGGAAGTTCGAACGGGTCTCATACATCATGCCTTCACCCGACTCCTTGATGAAGTCCAGAATCAGCGCCGGCTCCTTCTCCTTCAGCAGCTTGAACCAGGGTTCGAAGTCCGACATCGTCTTGATGTCCTCAATCGGGATATTATATTTGTCGATGATATCCTTGCGGTACGTGTAGGCCTTACCCTGGGTAATCTCTTTATTGGTCGGAATGCCGTACAGCTTGCCTTTGTAGCGCGGAGCCTCCAGATAGATCGGATTCAGATTCTCCGAGATCCCCTGCCCGTACTTGGCCAGCAGATCATCCAGCTCCAGGAACGCGCCCTTGGCGACATTGCCGAAGAAATTCAGCCATGACGCGGTAAACACCAGATCCATCGGCTCCCCGGCATTGAGCATCAGCTCGGTCTTCTGCTTGTATTCGCTGGAGGCGATAGGCTGAAGATCGACGGTAGCATTGAACTTCTCTTTGAAATACTCGCTGAGCTTAGCTTCTACCATCGCATCATCCCGCTGCGGCGCACCGAAGTAGATAATGGACACCTCATAAGGCTTCAGAGAATCTGAAGTACTCGCAGGCGCTGAAGCAGCCGCACCACCCGTGCCGCCCTCCCCTGATGTAGCCGCCGGCCCGGACGCCCCGCCGTTATTGCCGCCGGAGCACGCCTGCAGGGATAACGCAAGCACCAGTAGCATCGCCGTGAATAGCGGTTTGCGTTTTTTTACCTTTGTCATATTAATCCTCCCCTTGATGTTCATGCTTATATATAGAACGGCAGCCAGATGATGCTGATTGCCGGTTCCACCACACCTTAGCCCTTCACTGCCCCTACCGTCAGCCCTTTGACAAAATACTTCTGAAAGAACGGATACGCCACCAGAATCGGCCCCATCCCGATCACCGCCATCGCCATCTGCAGCGATTCATTCGGAAGATTCTTCATCATGCCGGGATTCTGGGCGGCCAGCTCCACATTGCTGCGCAGGTACTGCACATCGTTCAGAACACGCATCATCAGATATTGCAGCGGATATTTGTCCTCGCTGGTGATGTACAGAAGCGCATTGAACCAGTCATTCCAGTAGCCGATCGTACTGAACAAGGCCATGGTCGCCAGCACCGGCAGCGAGAGCGGCAGCACAATCCGCAGGAAAATTCTCAGCTCACCCGCACCGTCAATCCGCGCCGATTCAATCACCGCCGGATGAATGGTGGTCTGGAAGAAGGTCCGCATAATGATGACGTTGAACGGCACGATCAGCATCGGCAGGATCAAGGCCATATAGGTATCCTTAATATGCAGCACCTGGGTATAGATCAGATACCGGCTGACCATCCCGCCGTTGAACAGCATGGTGAAGAACAGAAAGAACGTAAATACGTTACGAAACGGATAATCTGCCCGGGAAATGGGATAGGCATACATGGCCATGAGCAGCACACTGACCGCTGTGCCGAGCACCGTTATGGTGAAGCTCACGCGGTAGCCTGACACAATCGTGACCCAATCCTTGAAGATCATCTCATAGGCAATGAACGACCACTTTTCCGGCAGGAAGCTGTACCCTTGCGTCAGAATCGACTGCCCGTCTGTGAAGGAGACGATAATCACCAGCAGAACCGGCAGGAAGCACAGCAGGGAGAGAATAACGAAGGCCAGATTCAGCAGTACGTTGGAAGCGGCTGAGTTGCCGCCGAGGGAATAACTGGAGTTGCTGTTCATGAGGATTCTCCCTTCTTCATTAGAATAGCGCCTGTTCACGGTCGATTCTCCGGACGATACTGTTCGTCGCAATAACCATGATGAATCCGACAACAGACTGCACAAGCGCCGTGGCCGAGGACATGCCGATGTCGTTCAATTGCATCAAGGCGCGGTAGACATACGTATCCACGGTATCCGTTACCGGGTACAGCGCCCCTGAATTCATAGGCACCTGGAAGAACAGCCCGAAGTCGGAGCTGAAGATACTGCCCATCGACAGAATCGTCATAATAATAATGACCGGCCGGATAAAAGGGAGCGTGATATGCGTAATCTGCTTCCACTTGGATGCCCCGTCAATCAGCGCCGCCTCATAGTACTCCGGATCAATGCCGGCAATCGCCGCGATATAGATAACCGCCCCGAAGCCCGCGTGCTTCCAGGCGTTGACGAAGACGAGGATATACGGCCAATACTCTTTCTCCGAATACCAGAAGACCGGGTCGTGCCCAAAGGCCTTGAGGATCGTAGCGTTAATGAAGCCGTGATCCGGCTGCAGGAAAGCGTATACAAGGTAGCTCACCACCACCATCGACAGGAAGTGCGGCAGGATGATAAAGCTCTGGTACACCTTGGCCAGCAGCCGCCGCCGGATCTCGTTGATGGCCACCGCAATCGTCACCGACAGCACCAGATTCAGAATCATGAAGGTAAGGCTGTACAGCAGCGTGTTGCGCACAATCCGCCACATATCCCCCGAAGAGAACAGGAAGCTGAAATTATCCAGTCCCACCCAGGGGCTGCCCCAGATCCCGTCCATATAATTCACATTTTTAAAAGCAATAAAGATGCCGAACATCGGCAGATAGCTGTGCGCCAGCAGGACAAGCACCGCCGGCAGCAGCATCAGCGTCAGCGCCTTGTACTTCCACAGGGCATGGATGAATCTTGAGAATCCAGAGGCTCTAATCATGTCCATTACTCCTTTCATGGACTTATTATAGAGCCATCCCTCCTCCGCTTCGATGATGCATTCCCGCATAACTGTGATCTTTTATAAGTCCGTTCCGGCTGCCTCAGCCCCCGCCCGCTTCAGCGGCAAGGTTATCACCGCCCGGGTCCACCCGTCCCCGCTCCGCTCATAAGCCAGACCGTAGGCCTCCCCGTAATGGAGCCGGATGCGCTGATGCACGTTCCTGATCCCGTATCCCTTCGCACTCTGCTCTGCTTCCAGAATGGCCGCAAGCTCCGCCAGGTCTACCGGCAGATGCCCGTTATCTTCGACAATGAAGCGCAGCGCGCCTTCTGACTGCACCGCAGATACCCGGATCTCCCCTTCTCCGTCCATGCCGCGCACACCGTGAAGAATGGCATTCTCAATCAGCGGCTGAATAATCACCTTGGGTGTCTCATACTCTCTCAATTCATCGTCAATCTGCCACCGGACCTCAAAGGTATCCGGGTAACGCTTCGTCTGGAGCCGGGTATACGCCTGAGCGTGCTCCAGTTCCTCCCCGACCGTAATCATCTTCCGCCCCCGGCTCAGGCCGATCCGCAGTAGCATCGACAGGTCGCGGACCATTTCGCCGACCTCGGTATTGCCGCTGTCCAGCGCATACCAATAGATCGAGTCGAGGGTGTTGTACAGATAATGCGGGGTAATCTGGGACTGGAGCATGAGCAGCTCGTATTCCTTCTGCTTCAGCTGCATCCCGTAATTCTCTTCAATTGAATGGTCCAGCCTGCGGGTCATTCGGACGAAGGAGCCTTGGAGAATGCCGAATTCATCCTGGCGCAGCGGTTCCTCGGATAGCAGCAGCTTTTTGCCGGGCTCATAGATCTTCATCACCGCGACCAGCTCGACCACAGGCCTCACCACAAGTCTTACCATATAGAGGACAAAGGTCAGCACGAACGCCAAGAAAATGAACGAAATCACCACCAGCAGCCGCTGAAACCAGATGAGCTTGCCGGTGATGGATTCTAACGGGATTTTGTACAATAATCTGGTGTGGAATCTGGAGCTGTCCGAGTAGGCATAGAGCCATTCCTCCCCGCCTTCTTGCGCAAAGGTATAGCCATAGGGGACATCCGGTTCGAGGTGCTTGCCCAGCTCGCCGGGGATAATGCTGCCTGCGCCGGTGGACATCAATAGCTCCCCGCTGGTGTTGAACAGGAAGGCCCCGGCAGCGGCGGGCAGCTCCACCGAGACCAGGTCACGGGTCAGCATGACCTCTATTTTGTTGACAGCCAGCAGGCCGATCACTTCATTATAATTACGGGGATTCAGAATGTTGCGCATGAAGGAGATGGTGGTCTCGCCGCTCCCGGACGGCATGACGCGCAGCGCTCCTGCGCCGCTGACATCCATCAGGCTGACGTTAAGATCGGGCAAGCCGCCGCTGAACCCGTCCAGGTATTTGAAGCCTTTGGTTTTGTAGGACAGATCGAACGGCGTCGCCCTGCGCTCAATATTTTTCATATATATGGCATATTCCGTCCCTCCGGTAGACCAGCTGTCCAGAATATTGTCGGCCTGCCGGATCTCATTCAGGGTGTCAATGCCGGTCCAGAAGCTGTACCCCTCCGGGTTGCTGAAGAACTGGCTGTCGAGCAGCGTGATCGTCCGGTCGTTCACCGCAGACAGGGTCTTATCAATCGTGACATGATTCTGCTTGACCAGCTGCAGGGTCGTACTGCCGACCTCCTCCTTGATGGTGTTCAGCGCCACATAAGCAGAGACCCAGCCCACCACGATAAAAGGCAGCACGATGCACAGCAGGAACGCCAGAATGACCTTATGCTTCAGTCTGAATCTCAGCCTTTGTCTAAGCTTCTGCTTCACCCCGTGCCCCTCCTCTGGCCTGCTTGCGGTATTCAGCCGGTGTCAATCCCAGCACCCGCTTGAACATCCGGCTGAAATGCTCGGGTGATTCATACCCGACCGCATAGGCCACCTCGTAGCGCTTCTTGTCTGTGGCAGCCAAGAGACGTTTGGCCTCCTCCATCCGCAGGGCTGTCACATAATCCCAGAGATTCATCCGCATCTCGCGCTTGAAAATATACCCCAGATGCGCCGCGCTGAAGTGGACCTCCTCGGAGATATCCTGGATTTTGAGCGCCGGGTTGCGGTAGTTGCTCTGGATGTAGCCGGTAATGCGTGAGATGACGCCAGATGCTCCTGTCCCGGACTCCTGCGGCGCAAGCCCCGCATCCGGCTCCTGCTGCCCCCGGCTCATTTGCTCCTGCATAGCGAAATCGCCATAATAGAACACTTGATGCCCGGGATGAACGTGATTCCAGCCGGCCGCCTTATCCGCTTGCTCCAGCAGTCCCGGAAGCGCGGCAATTCCTTCGCCAAGCGTACTGAGGCCGATAACCGCTTCGGCATTCAAATGCCGCTTCAGATTCATCGCGATCATCTGCCCGATCATCTGGATCTGGGAGTGTACGCTGACCCGGGGATCGTCCCTGTCTTCAGCGGATAACTGGATAAGGCTGATCATGGAATGGCCGAAGCCGTTAAAAGTAACACCATTCCACTCGGCAAGCGTCTCATCCATAATATTAAGCGCAGCATATTTCAATAATTTGCGGTCCTGCAGCGATACCTGCCGGCGGCTGAACCCTGCCTGGCTGTAATCGATACGGACGGAGATCACTCCGTAAAAGGGACCGTGCAGCAGTCCTCCGAGCTCCCCGGTGATCGCTTCAATATCCCGCTGCGTCAGATTCCGTTCGGTCACCAGCTCCATCAGCCATTCATCCCGCCGCGACTGCCCGCGGAGCGGACCATGCTCTGGCTGCGGGCTGGTATCCGGGAGCTCCTTCCGGGTTAGTGCCTTGCGGACGACACGCAGCAGCTCGGTCCGTTCCACCGGCTTGACCAGATAATCCTTGGCCCCGAGCCGGAGCGATTTTTTGGCAAAATCAAATTTCTCATGGGCGGAAATCACAATCACCGGAACATTCCACTGCTCCATATAGATGTTCTCCATGAGTTCGATCCCGCTCATCCGGCCCATCTGGATGTCGGTCAGCACCAGATCAAAGTGATCCATCCGCAAGTAATCAATCGCTTCGAACCCGTTCACGGCTGTCTCCACCGCGACAATGTCCATATCCGAAGATAACAGAAAATTTCTGATCCCCGCGCTCACTCTCGGCTCATCATCCACCACCAGAATTTTATACATGCTGTTCCCCCTTCGCTGCTTCAACGGCGCACTATACATGGCACCGCCTGGTTTCACCTTACACTCGCTATAAATTACCGTAGATGATCAATTTCATGAAGTGTGTGATCTATATCAGGGATTCCTGCATCCAGAAATTAGGCAACCTGTCTATACACAGGAAAAAAGCCTTTACAGCCCTAGTATAGATCACATATTTCCGGCAATTCATCATCGATTAGTGATGGTAACTCTTTTATGCTACTTTTGCAAGCGTTTTCAATAAAATGAAAGGAGAGCCGGATTCAAGATATTCTAATATGAGGAGGTTCTACGATGTTCACAGGAAGCCCATTCTCCGCGAGCCTTAAAAAGGTATTGTCTGTAAGCCTCAGCCTGCTGTTAATTCTATGCTCGGCAGCTCTCTCCCCCCGTCCTGCCGCTGCTGCGGTTGCCCCCTTGCCCGGACCGGCACACCCGCTGCTGTACGATAACTTCGCCGGCGGCGGATTGTTCACGCAGAACTGGACGAACTGGTTCAATCAGAGCGGCGGCAGCGGAACCTTCGCCAAAACAACGGACGGCATCCGCACGATCGGTAAATTCACACAGACCCCGGCCTCTGCCTCCTCCTGGGCCAAGTTTCAGCCGATGAACGAGACCTTCGACCTCTCCGGCTACCGTTATATGAACCTGTCGCTGAACAATGGCGGATATGCGCAGTCCCTTGTCCGGGTAGTCATCAGCGATGGCATCACCAATTATAATCTGACCGGAGGGTATGTGCCTGCCTCCGCGGCTTGGACCGATCTGCAGTTTGACCTGGATGCCCTGTCGCCTAAGATTCAGAAGAAAAAGGTCAAGCTGGAGCTCTGGCTCCGTCAGGCGGGCGGCACGTACGGGGAAATGTGGGTAGACGACATCACGTTCACCACAGCATCCAGCGGGAGCGCTCCCCAGTTAAGCCCGGCAGGGATGACCGCCAATACCGACGGCAGCTACAACCAGAATACGGATTTTACCTTTGAAGCTGTCTATACCGATGCGGACAACGAAGCGCCCTTCGCCGTCCAGGTCATTATTGACGATACAGCCTATGCGATGCGGGAATCCGACCCGGCGGATGTAACCTATACAGACGGCAAAAAATACAGCTTCCTGACAAAGCTCCCGGCAGGCGCTCATACCTACTATTTCCGCACCACCGACACGACCTCCGATGAAGTGGCCACCAGTGTCCAGACGCTGAGTGTTGTCCAGGCTTCATCAGTGATTGATATTGTTGTGAGCCAGGCCGGGTACAGCGCAGATGACATCAAGAATGCCAAATTCATCTCGGACACCACGGTCACAGATGCCACTTATGAAATACTGGACGGAACTAACGTAGTCTACTCTGGCACGATGACCTACGAGGGTCTGCACTGGAACAAGCATGTCTACTCGATCGGCTTCACCCCGCTCACGGATTCCGGTAGCAGTTATAGAGTGCGGAGTAATCAGGTGTATTCTTATCCTTTTGAGATCGCTCCGAACCTGTGGGATCAGTACAAGGATGAGATGACCGCCTTCTACCGGCTGCTGCGTGCCTCGGTCGCGACCAGCGATGCTTATCCTGCGGGGTACAGCAGTGTAGCGCCTTCGGCCAAGCTCTACCACGGGGCCGGCCATCTGGATGATGCGCAGTCTGCGGACGGCCTGACCCATTATGATCTGACCGGCAGCTGGTATGACGCCGGAGATTACGGCAAATACGGCGGCAACCAGTGGGTCGGCGCGGAGATTGCCCTGGCCTATATCCGTTATGCTGACCATGACAGCGTGAAGTACGATAATGACAGCAACGGAATTCCTGACCTGGTGGACGAAGCCGTCTTCGGCAGTGAGTACCTCATTAAGTTTGCCAACCAGCTCGGCGGGGAGATGTACAATCTCCGCAACAACGCTTCATTCGTCCATCCTGAGAAATCCACGGACAATGTCTCCGGCACCTCAGATGACCGCAAGCTGACAGACCTGAGTGTCGGCGGCTCGGCCAAGTCAGCCGGTACGCTGGCTGCTACCGCGCGTGCGATCCGCACAGCAATTGACGAAGGGGATATCGCGTCCGCGCAGATCGCGGAGCTTACGGAATTCGCTGAAGCATGTGAGAGTGCGGCGGTCATCTTTTATGAATATGTGGTTGCCCATCCTGACGGTCCCATTGGCTCCTACTCCACAAGAGGCGGAATTCCCAATTCCAAGCTGCTGGCGGATGTTGAGCTCTACCTGCTGACCGGCGAAGCCAAATACAAGAATGCTGCCACCGCTACAATTAACGCGCTGACCCTGGGCGACATCTCCTCCACCAACTACTGGGATATGAGTCCGCTGTCCATGGCTGAACTCTATCCGGTTGCCGATGCTGCTACACAGTCTCATATTCATAGCCTGCTCAAGGGGCAAGCGGATTACTTCCTCTCCATGGCCGATGATACCCCGTACGGGGTGCTGAACCAGTTCAAAAACTTCGGGGTGAACGAGCCCCATGCCTCTTACCTGGGCGATCTGCTGCGGTACTATGAATTGTTCGGTGATCCGGCTGCGCTGCAAGGGGTGTTGAAGGGGATGTACTGGCTGTTCGGAGAGAATCCGTGGAATATCAGTTGGGTCTCCGGTATCGGCACCCATCATGTGATGTTCCCGCATACCCGCTACAATGAGGAATCCAATACGCCGGGAGATACCGGCATCATTCTTCCGGGAGCGATGGTCAGCGGACCCAATATGAAGGACCCCAAGAACAAGAGCAGCGTAAGTCCGTGGTATCAGGACCGTTCGCTCTATCTGGATGATACGAACCAGTGGCGGTATAACGAGTTCAGCATCAGCATTCAGGCCGGATTGCTCTATACCGTTATGGGCTTGAGCGCCACTCCGGGGACAGGTGCGGATGTTGCCTCTGTGCCGCCGGCCCTGCCGGTCCTCTCGCCATTGATTGGGGAATGGGTACGCGGCAATGTAACGATATTTGCGCGTGCTGGGGAGGAGCTGAGCCAGGCCCAATATGCGGCAAACGGTTTGCCTTATCAGCCGATGACGGTCTCCGGTAACGTATATTCCACAGTGAGCGGCGCGGTCTACACTGCGGTCATAGATGAGAGCCAATCCTTGCCTTACACGAATAAAAGAGTCGATGTCCGCGCCAAAGATCCTTCCGGCGGGTACACCTACAGCTCCACGCATTACACCGTGGCTCCGGCTCTACCGGACCCTTCCACTCCGCTGCTCTATGATGATTTCGGCGGCGGCGGCTTCTGGGGAGGTTCAGCGGCCAATACCACCTGGGTCAACTGGTATAACCAGAATAGCGGGACAGGCACGTTCAGCAAGGTAACTGTCGACGGACGTACGGCCGGCCAGTTCAGCCAGACCCCGGCCAATGTGAACTCAGCAGCGAAGTTTCAGCCCTGGAACGATGTTGTGGATCTCAGCGGCTATCAATATCTGAATATCAGCCTGAAGAATCCGGCCTCGCCTGACCTGCGGACACGGATTGAGATCAATGACGGCAAACGAACGTATAATCTGACCGGAGGCTGGGTCCAGGTTCCGTCCGACTGGACCGACCTGCAATTCAATCTTAATACCCTAATGCCTGCCATCGATAAACGGACGCTCAAGATGTCCATCTGGCTGAAGCAGAACACCGTCACGCCAGGCCAAATGCTGGTTGACGAGATTAAAGCGACCAATACGGTCAGCGGAAGTGCACCTACCCTGACCGCAGGCGGTGTAAATCACACTGCCGGCACCACACAGACGGATTATACCTTCACTGTCACATATACGGATGCCGATAATCAGGCCCCGTTCGCTATGGAGCTGATTCTGGACGGCGTCGTCCGCACCATGCAGCCTGCCAATCCAAGTGACAATAATTATTCGGATGGACGAATCTATCAATATACCACCAAGCTGCCCCCGGGCCAGCACTCCTATTACTTCCACACCACCGACACCTTCACCGATGCGGTGAGTACCGGTGTGCAGAGTGGGCCGGAGGTAAGTGAAATTTGAAGTAAAAATAAAGAAAAGATATACTATAGCCATGTACAGCGGTGCAGTCTGATAGCACACTTGTTGCCAGGATGCATCGCTGTAACATCGGAGCTGTCACAGCTAATTCCCGCAGACTGTTGGCAGGATGCCTGGGACTGGGGTGATAGCGGATGAACGGAGGGAGTTCTACGATGAGCGATGAAGACATCATGTGGCTGGCAATTTACGATCCGCTGGCGAAATCGGTGGTACAGGCGATTCGTACCGGGGATGTTCCGGAATTAACCCGGCTGCTGGCTGGAAATCCGGGGCTGGCTACAGCCCGGATTGTTGGGGCTGAAGAGGGACGGACAAGTAACGAAGGCACGGGCGGCGGGGAGACTGGCGATGCTGGAACCGGCAGCTTGAACCCTGACAATGCTAATAGTGGAGCCGCTGGGGCAAGTAACGGGAATACTGGCGGCAGCACTGTTCGCGCGATGTCGCGTACGCTGCTGCATATTGCCACCGATTGGCCGGGGCATTATCCCAATAATGCAGCGGTGGTTACTGCGCTGATTGAGGCAGGCGCGGAGGTGAATGCGCAGTTCAGCGGGCCGCACCGCGAGACGCCGCTGCACTGGGCAGCAAGCAGTGATGACGTGGAGGTGCTGGACCTGCTGCTCGATGCCGGTGCCGACATTGAGGCTCCCGGCGCCGTCATAGCCGGCGGAACCCCGCTGGACGATGCCGTGGCATTCGCGCAGTGGCGGGCAGCGCAGCGGCTGGTAGAGCGCGGCGCGCAGCCTGCGCTATGGCACGCGGCGGCGCTCGGTTTGCTTGAAGCGATGGAGGCACATTTCGCCGGAAATCCGCTCCCGCGCCGCTACCCTTGGGGAGCAAGCTCCGCTTCAGCTGCACCAGACGAGGTAAACGTCGCGTACTGGTGCGCCTGCCACGGCGGACAACGCGCTGCCGCCGAATACCTGCTCGGCCGGGGCGCCGAGCTGAACTGGCCCTCCCCATGGGACGGCCTCACTCCTCTGGATGCCGCTCTGCGCAGCCATGCCACCGAACTGGCCGCATGGCTGAAGGGCCAGGGCGCTAAGTCCGCACATCTGTAAGTAAGTTGCACTGGGGGAATCAGGTGCACTTATGCTCCTCATTTGCTCACCTGTGTTTGAGCACAATGTATGCTGTTTTCCACATACATTCGGGCCATCTGCCTGGTGCTCAATCCGCCAACTATTTTTGAAATCAAGTGTACTTATACACCTCATCCCCGCCAACAGCCCGCTTCCCGTAACATCAGGAGCGCCACAACGACACAGGACCGGCCCAAGGCCGGTCCTGTGTCCTTTATAATAGAAGCTATCCACCGGGACAGCCTCCCCTCTAACTACCTTTAGCCTTACTTCCCACCATCCGCCTGCGCCGACAGCTGGGTCACGCTCTGGTTGATCGGGTTCGTGAACAGCGCATACAGGATAGCGGCGTTCTCTTTCTTGCTCAGTGCGGCTCTGGACTTGTAGTCCACAGCGCCCTTGGCATCCGGCTTGAAGTCTGGACCGTACAGGCCCAGGGCCACAGCCATTTTCACGGCCGGAACGGCCCATTTGTCCGTGGTGCCGGACAGCTTCACCTTCTCGAACAGCTTATCCGGGTACTGCTGGTTGTAGACTCTCCATATCATGACCGCAGCCTCCTGGCGGGTAATCACCCGGTCGGGCTGGAACTCTCCGCTTGCCGTTCCTTCGATCATGCCCAGCTCAACAGCCTGCTGGATGTAAGCGGCATCGGAATGACCCTGCAGATCGGGGAAGGCCAGCTTTCCGGAATCGCTGCCCCGTAATCCGCTGCTCTCCATCATCAGCCGCACATACTGGGCGCGCGTAATGCCCGAGTCAGGCTGGAAGCTCAGCGATGCATCATTCTGCAGATACCCCAGCGACTGGAGCATCTTCACCGGAGTTGCATAAGGATGGCTGGCAGGTACGTCAGCATAACCCACGCCGTCCGGCCCTCTCTGGGCATAGCCGAATGGATTAAGGTACGGCTCCTTCATATAGGCGCTTTGACCGTCCGCTTTCAGGTCGAAGGCGGTTAGTTTGCCGGTCAGCTCATCTGTAAACAGATTATCATCTACCTGAATCAGCTTGCGGGAACCCAGCAAAGCATCATTAATCATTAGCGCACCATTCTGCACGGAGACGGTAGACACCAGACTCTTCATACGGAGATCCGCATAGTAGCCGGTGAAGGCCTTCAGCGCTTCAGCGCTCATCGGCTTGTAGGCATCCAGCTTCACCGGTGCCGCATATTGCGGGAAGAAATTCTGAATGAATGCCGGATAGAACTGCTCACGCAATGCACTCTGCTGATTATAGGCAATGAACACCCCAGTGTTCTGCTCAGGAATAAGGACCATATAAGTGCTGAAGCCGATCAAATCACCAGCCTTGGTGATAATCTTGGGACTGCTGCCCGCGCCGGGAAGCTGGAAAGCTGCTTCAAAGCCATAAGTGGTATTCGGCAGCAGCGGATGAATGGAAGAACGGTATTCCTCCATCGATTGTACCGTATCCGCCTTCAAAATGCGGTTCGTACCCGCTGCTCCCCCGTCCAGAAAAGCCGTCATGAACTTGGCGATATCATCGCCGGTAGACAGCATACCGCCTTGAGGCATAACAGTTGGCGTCAAAGTGTATAGATCCAGCGCCTTGCCGGTAGCGTCATAGGCTGTTGCCAGATTGTCCTTCAGCTTACCTTCCAGGAGGAAGCCGCTTGAATCCATATTCAGCGGGCCGAAGACATGCTTCTCCATATACTCTTCATAAGGCATCCCGCTGGCCTTCTCCACCACCAGACCAAGCAGCATTGAAGCGAAGTTGTCATACATGTAAGAGGTGCCCGGCTTGCGCACCACCGGCGGCATATGCTTCACCACATAATCCTCAATCGATACCTTGGTGGTGAAATCCTGGTTGATATCCTCCGGCAGCGGGTCCTGGATGCGGAAGCCGGTCGTGTGAGTCAGCAGATCCGCAACCGTTACGGGAACACCGAAGGGATTATCGAAGTCCAGCTTACCGGTATAGGTTTGAAAATCCGCCTTCAGATCAACTTTGCCCTGCTCCACGAGCTGCATAGCGGCAACGGCATTGAAGGTTTTGGAGACGGAGGCCATGCGGAACACGGTTTGGTCAGGGTCCACCTTGGTTTTGGCAGCCTTGTCGGCGTATCCGAAGCCCTCCTTCACCACCGTCTTGCCGTCCTTAACGACTACAACAACAGCGCCGGCAAGCTGTGCCTGCACCTCCTTCGAGCTGAAGAACGGTTTAAGAAAAGCATCGACATTCCCGGCGGTCAGCGGCTTGCCTGTTGCAGCGGCGGCCGGAGCATCCGAAGCAGCCGGGGGAACGGCAGCAGCCTGAACAGCCGGAGCCGTCAGTGTCAGAACCAGTGCAGCGGATAACACGGTCTTCGTCCACAAGGCAGAGCGGTTACGTAACCATGACAAATTCATTCACTTCACTCCATTTCCATAGAATTATAGGCATAGTAGTTAATACGCCTGATTCTGGAAATAGGTTCACTTAATTCCCCAGCACCTCTTCCATCTTCTTCAGCTTCCGGTAGATCACGGACCGGTCTACGTTCAGGCGCTTGGCCGCCTCCGTCCCGTTCCCGGCACAATCCTGCAGTACTTTTTGAATATAATGGCCCTCCGCTACGGCAGTGAAATCCTTAAGGGTGGAGAGCTGGTGCTTATTCTTCTCGATAAAATGGTCAAGGGAGAACCAGTCGCCGATCTGCTCCTCTTCCTGCGGGCTCTGGCTCACATGCTCGGTCACCACCAGCCGCTCGATGTAATTCCGCAGCTCTCTGACATTCCCGTTCCAGGGCTGGTTCAGCATATGGTTGAACTCATCGGCGCTAAGCACGTATTTCTTGCCGTACATCTGATTGAAGCTGGCGATGAAGCTGGAGATCAGCCCCACCAGGTCGAGCTTCCGGTTGCGCAGCGGTGGAATATGAATCGGAATAACGTTGATCCGGTAATACAGATCCTCGCGGAACAGCCCTTTTTTGACCAGGCTCCACAAATCACGGTTCGTCGCAGAGATCACCCGGCAATTGACCGGGATATTCGTCAGGCCGCCCACCCGCCGCACTTCATTATTTTCCAGCACCCGCAGCAGCTTGGCCTGCATCTCCATCGGCAAATCGGCAATCTCATCGAGGAAAAGCACCCCTCCGTTCGCGATCTCAATCATGCCCGCCTTGACCTCGGTCTGCCCTTCTAGAACGCCCTTCTCGTATCCGAACAGCTCATATTCGAACAAGGCCGGAGCAATTGCGGCACAATTAATGGCAATGAAGGGCCCCTTCCACTTCTCGCTTTTGAGATGGATATATTTCGCAATGACCTCTTTGCCCGTGCCGGATTCACCGTAGATTAACACCTTGCTGTCATAGGAGGCAATCTGGTTGCAGACCTTGATAATCTGCTTCATCGCCAGACTCTCGGCGATCAGGCCCTCCCGCTTCTCCGCTGCCGCTTTGCCGAGTTGCTTGTTAATCTGCTGGGCGACCGGCACATTCGCTTCATAATAGTTATGCTCCTGGCTGAATTCATTGGAGGTGGTGACGACCAGCTGTACCTCCCCGTCCTTGTCCAGAATGGGAATGGCCGACGAGAACACGTGGAAGCCTCTGGAGGTATTGACGGTCCTGGACACCTTCTGCTTGGTCGCTATCGCCTCCATTGTGATAGAACTGTTGTAATAGCCTGCCCGAACCAGGTCCTGAACGTTGGCCTTCAATAACTCTTCCAGATGAATGCCGAGGGTGAGCGCGGTAAATTCATTGGAAATTAAGATATTCCCGTTCTGGTCGGTGACAAACAGGGTCGAAGGATATTCTTCTACGAATTCGTCGAGCGCGGGTTTACCTGTGTTTTTGTTTTTTTTGGTCACATTCATCAGTCCCAATCCATGATATTAACGCTTACATTCAGGTTAGACAAAAAGCCAAACAGCATCATTAGATCAATGATACCATTTGGCCGGTGCAGAGCAAACTTTAATCAGGCATGAACCGCGGAATCAAAAGATACTTTGCTCATCTTCTCCATGACTTCCTGCGCCTCAGCGAACATGGTGGTAATCATCTCTTCCACGGTCGTAATCTTGTTGACCAACCCGCAGATCTGGCCGGCCATCACGGACCCGGTATCGGTATCTCCCTCAAATACAGCTCTGCGCAAGGAACCCAGGCTTAAGCTCTCCAGCTCTTCGCGCGAAGCCTTTGCATCCTCCAGTCTGAGGTACTCGGCAATCATGCTGTTCTTGATGCTTCTGACAGGACCGCCCAGGCTGCGGCCGGTTACGGTGGTGCTGGTATCATCGGCATTCACTACAGCCAGCTTGAAGTTCTCATGCGTCGGGCATTCCACCGTAGCCAGGAACCGGGTTCCGACCTGCACACCCTGTGCTCCCAGTGCAAAAGCTGCGGCAATCCCGCGTCCATCGGCAATCCCGCCTGCACCAATGACCGGAATCGATACGGCACTGGCTACCTGCGGCAGCAGGGCCATGGTAGTGGTCTCGCCCACATGTCCGCCCGCTTCGGTTCCTTCCGCGACAATGGCGTCAACGCCGAGGGCTTCCATTTTCTTGGCAATTTTGACCGAAGGGACGACCGGAATGACGATGATGCCGTTCTCCTTCAATGTCTTCATATAAGGGGCCGGTGTGCCTGCACCCGTAGTCACAATCTTCACGCCTTCTTCAATAATGACCTGAATCAGCTCAGGAATATTGTTCATCATCAGCATCAGATTGACGGCAAAAGGCTTGTCGGTGCTTGCCTTGGCCTTGCGGATCTCGTCACGGAGACGGTCAGCAGTGAAGCCGCCGGAGCCAATGATGCCCAGTCCACCTGCATTGGAGACTGCGGCTACCAGCGGGGAAACAGCGATCTGAGCCATACCGCCTTGGAAAATTGGATACTTAATTCCTAATAGTTGTGTAATCGACATTGTCATGTACCTCCATGTGTTATGTGAATTTGTATTGATATTGAGATTGAGATTAAAATCACTTCTTAAGCAGCCTTCACTATTTCCGGTTCAGGCTTCTTCTTCTCCATCGCCTGGTAGACGAAGGTCAGGGCGAAGCCGACCAGGGAGATCACCAGCGCGATATAAAAAGCGTTCGTGAAATTGCCGTTGTTCGCGGCGGCCACACTGCCGGCAATTCTCGGTCCGAAGAACGCGGCTCCCGAATAGCCGATGAAGGTGACGCCGTAGTTCACGCCATAATATTTCATCCCGAACTTCTCACCGACAATCGACGGGAAGATGCCCATCGTTCCGCCGAAGCACAGGCCAATCCCGGCAATTGCTACGGCAAATCCGGCTACGGAAGATGTTAAAGCAATCGTAAGCATCATCGCCGAAATGACGAGATAAATCATCAGCAGGCATTTCACACGGCCGATTCTATCAGATACTGCACCCCAGAATACGCGGCCAAGACAATTGCTCAGCGAGTACAGGCTCACGTACAGAGCGGCGGCTGCGGCGGTTAAGCCGAACATTTTCTGCCCAATGACCGAGGCATTTGCGGTTACCATCATACCAGACAGGGCCCCGATCAGGAACAGGCACGCTATCACATAGAACAAAGGCTTCTTGATCATCTCATTCCATGGGATGTTGACTCCGCCCCTCGCGGCTGCGGCAGCCGGAGGCGTCCAGCCCTCAGGAGCATAACCGGCAGGCGCGGGCTTCACCAGCAGGCCCAGGCCCAGAACAATGATCAGGAACGCAACGCCGAGCGTGATTAAGGCTGACTGCACACCATTACTGCTGATCAACGCATTGGCGATAGGAGCGATTACGATGGTGCCGCCGCCATATCCGGCTGTAACGATACCTGCTGCCAGCCCTCTTTTATCCGGAAAAAGCTTCACGCTGTTCCCGATCGTCGAGGAGTACACAATCCCCTGGCCAATCCCGGTGATCACGCCGTAGGTGATATACAGCATCCAAGGAGCAGTCGCCAGACCCGAGAGGATGAAGCCGAGGCCGAACATGGCCCCGCCGATGAAGACCGCCTTCTTGGCCCCTCCTTTATCCACCAGCTTGCCGCCCAGAATCATCGGAATCGGAGAAATCGCTGCATTAATGGTAAAAGCCATCATAATATCCGGCATCGTCACATCAAATACCTTGGTCAGCGGCAGTGCAAAAATACTGAAAGCATAAATGGCGCCTACACAGATGTTAATAATGGTTGAGGCAATCAAGATCCTCCAGCGGTTCAACTGTACGTTCATGATCTCATCTCTTTTCTGATATGGTTTATGATTACAGCATGCTGATGCTTACACTTCCTGCAACACCCGGTTCTTATCGGCGATAATCGATTTCAGCTTGCCCCAATTCTCCTGGAACATGGCGGGGTCCATCACCTTCAGCTCGGGCGAGATAACCGGCATGAATTCCATCTGATCCAGAACCTCCGTCTGCAGATCGATGCCTGGTGCGATTTCCGTCAGCGTTACTTTGCCGTTCAGCAGTTCAAAGACTGCGCGTTCCGTAACATACACGACCGGCTGCTCCACCTTGGCAGCATACGAGCCGCTGAAGGTGATCTGCTGCACCTTTCGGATGAATTTCTTGGCCTTGCCCTCCTGGATGATGTGCAGCTTGCCGTTCTCCACCTCGATCTGTAACCCGCCAGCTGTAAAAGTACCCGCGAACACCAGCTTCTTCGCTGCCTGGGAGATATTGATGAACCCGCCGCAGCCCGCTACCCGTGTACCGAACTTGCTGACGTTGACGTTCCCGTATTCGTCGGTCTGCGCCAGGCCAAGCACGGAGAGATCAATGCCGCCGCCGTCATAGAAGTCAAACTGTGCATCATGATCGACAATTGCCTCGGAGTTGTACGCATGGCCGAAGTCCTTCAGTCCGGCAGGAACGCCGCCAATTGAGCCGGCCTCGGTGGTCAGAATCAGCTGGTCGCTTACGCCCTCTTCAGCAGCAATGTTGGCCACATTGACCGGAATGCCCACGCCTAAGTTCAGGATCGTGCTTGGCTGAAGCTCAACGGCGGTGCGGCGGGAGATGATTTTGCGCTCGTCGAGCGGCAAGATTTCAATCGACTCCACAGGAACTTTGACATGGCCCGAGAACGCCGGATTATACTGCGTATTCTCGGTCTGGTAATGATTCTCCGGTGTGGACACCACGATGTAATCGACGAGAATCCCCGGAACCTTCACATCCTTCGGGTTCAGCGTGCCGTTCTTCGCTACGGTCTCGACCTGGGCGATTACGATGCCGCCGGAGTTGCGGACCGCCTGGGCGATCGGCAGGACCTCCATGTGCAGGCCTTCCTTTTCCAAGGTAAGGTTGCCGTTCTCATCTGCCACGGTGCCGCGGATCAGGCCGACCTGAATCGGGAACGATTTGTAGAGCAGCCATTCCTCGCCCTCCAGCTCAATCACCTTCACAATATCTTCCTTCGTGGACGGTGACATTCTGCCGCCTTCGACACGCGGGTCAACAAAAGTCTCCATCCCCACCTTGGTGATCACGCCCGGACGCTTGGCGGCAATCTCACGGTAGAGCTGAGTGATTACCCCCTGGGGCAGGTTGTAGGCTTCGCATTTATCCTCTTCGATCAATTTGGCCATCCCTGGAGATGCAATGGCAATCCCGCCGATCCAGCGCTTGATGAGTCCTTCATGGCCCAGGTGGCTCATGCCCTTGTCGCGGCGGTTGCCGACGGCACTGGCATGCATCACGGTCAGATTCTTCGGCTGTCCGGTCTGTACAAAGCGCTCTTCAATGGCGATGCCCATCTCCTCTGCCCAGCAGGATAATCCAAATCCGCTTGCTGCTACTGTGTCCCCGTCCTTGATGAGTTCCGCTGCTTTGGCGGCTGAAATTACTTTGTTCATTTCATCTGCTCCTCTTTATGTGAATATTTTCACTACAGGTGTTAAAAAAATAACGGCCTTCTGTGTGTCTCTCTCATCCTTCTGTGTCTCTCATTATCGCTGCTCTGTGGTGCCTCGTTTTGTTTGTGAAATATTTCGCAATGTCATCGTAATACAGAAAAAAGCAGCGGTCAATAGGGCGGAAATGGCTTAAAATCAAGGTTTTTAAGTGTTGTAAATTTGCGACTGTCTCCGCTGGACCGTCTGGAATCTCTGCCGTAATGTTCGTCAAAAATTCACAAGCCCGCCCCCATCGCCCCGCTGTTCCACACCGGATTTCCCTCAACCAGAGGCCGGGCATGAGTCGCAAAATATCCACACTATTTCCTTGCGCCCGGTATGAGCGTTATCCAGACAACCCGCAGGCAGGCTTCATCAAGCTGCAAATAGTGCAAACCCGTGAAGAACATGGTGCTGACCCGGGAATCTGGCATAAAAAAATTTTATTTTATTTCTCAGCAGACGGAATTCGCAGATTTGCAACAGTGGAATCGGGCTAAACCGGCCTATTCCGGGGGAAGGATCAGCTGGGTGGGACTGGAAGAGTTGTATGATTTCATCCTCCTATGCTATATTCGGTTCAACTTCGTATTGGAGAGAGAGGGAGCGTTGTCATGGGGAATTCTGCGATGAAGGAAGCGATTGTGCGGGGAGATACCTCGCTGGGTATCGAGCTGGGGTCCACACGGATCAAAGCGGTGCTGATCGACCGGCAGTATGCTGTTGCCGCATCCGGCACCTATGAATGGGAGAATCAATTAATCGGGGGGTACTGGACTTACGATCTGAAGGAAATGATTGAGGGCGTACAGGCGGCCTATCAGCAGCTGAAGCTGGAGGTTCAGGAGCGTTATGGGGTAACGCTGCAAAGAATCGGCTCCATCGGCTGCTCGGCCATGATGCAGGGGTATATTGTGCTGGACCAGGATGGGGAGCTGCTGGTTCCCTTCCGTACCTGGCGCAATGCCACCACGGCTGAAGCCGCAGCGGAGCTGACTAAGACCTTCCAGTTCAAAATCCCTGAACGCTGGAGCATCGCCCACCTGTATCAGGCCATTCTGAACCATGAGCCGCATGTGGCCGGCATCCGGTATATGACTACCTTGTCGGGTTATATTCACTGGCTGCTGACCGGCAACAAGGCGCTGGGCATCGGGGATGCCTCCGGGATGTTCCCTGTGGACGAAGCGGCGAAGCAATACAATGAGGATATGGTGCAGCAGTTTGACCGCTTGCTGGAAGGCAGAGGCTACTCATGGACCCTGCAAGAGATTCTGCCCAAGGTGTACACTGCCGGGGAACATGCCGGGAATCTCCATGAGGCGGGGGCCCGGCTGTTGGACCCATCAGGCAGCTTACAGGCAGGCATTCCCCTGTGTCCTCCCGAAGGCGACGCCGGGACCGGCATGGTGGCGACGAACAGTGTCAGGAGACGCACCGGTAATCTGTCTGTGGGGACCTCGATTTTTGCCATGTTCGTACTGGAGAGGAATGTGTCCGCCGTCTACCCCGAGATCGACATCGTGGCTACGCCGGAGGGCAGTCCTGTCGCGATGGTGCTGGCGAATAACTGCACAAGCGACCTGAATGCCTGGGTGGGCTTGTTCCGCGAATTCTACGAAGCCATGGGACAGAAGCCCGATGCGGACCAGTTATTCAGCGTCCTGTTGGGCCAGGCGCTGGAGGCAGACGCCGATGGCGGCGGCTTGTTGAGCTACGGCTACTATTCAGGCGAGAACATCACCGGGCTGGCCCAGGGCCGTCCGCTGTTCGTGCGGTCGCCGCAGAGCCGCTTCACGCTGGCCAACTTCATGCGGGTCCATCTGTTCAGCGCCTTCGCTGCGCTGCGGCTCGGGATGGATATTCTGACACAGCAGGAGCAGGTCACGTTTCAACAGCTTACGGCACATGGCGGACTGTTCCGGACCCCGCAGGTCGGCCAGCGGATCTGTGCCGCTGCGTTGAACGTTCCCGTATCAGTCATGTCCAACGCCGGAGAAGGCGGCGCGTGGGGAATCGCCCTGCTGGCCGCTTATATGCTTCATAAGGAGCCGGACGAGGAACTGGCGGATTACCTGAGCGCCAAGGTATTCTCTGAGGCAGAAGGGGAAGAAGTGCCTCCTGACCGCGCCGATGTAGAAGGCTTCAACGTGTATCTGGAGCGTTACCGCGCCGGACTGCCTATTGAGCAGGCGGCGGTGGATTATTTGGTGGAGAACAAGTGGCCATGAGGCTTATCTTACAAGCAGCCATCATTTCTTGTCTGCTGTTATCAGGATGCTCAAGCAAGATCACTATGGACAAGGCAAATGAAATCGCATTGGCAGAGTTCCAGGCCAACTACGAAGAAACCTTCAGCAATTACTCTATGGAGACCAACGAAGGATATTCCTTCAGTGAAAAAAATGGGGATCCAATCGCTTGCTATGATGTCACCTTTCTTGACGATCAAGTGGTTCCTATTGCAACCTATTTAATCTCTAAGAAAGATGGTGTAATCATTAAGTCGTTCAAACGCTGAAGGACAAAGTTACTTTAACGTGCACCTTTGCGACTACTGAATACATTCGGCCCACGTACCTTTTGATCTCCTATCCAACAACAGACTAAGGCAGTCCCGGACGAAATATCCCCAGGACTGCCTCAGTTTTCCCCTATATCTCACAAATACACAAACGGCTCCTTCGCATCCACGAACGTCACCGGCAGGCCGTCCACCAGCGGGGCGAGCCATTCGGCCATATACTTCATGCCCCATTCCTCGGAGCGCTCATGGCCGATCACAATCATCGCCTTGTTCATGCCCAGCATGGCGGCATCGTTGACGTAGGCGCAGAGCGTCCACTCGGTAATATCGCCGCAGATCATCACATCGAGGTTCTTCGCCTGCATCAGCTCCATCGGCATCTGCTCCCGGCCTAAGCCGAGACTGCCGCCGCCGACCAGGATGCCGATACGGGAGCAGGGCGTTTCCAATTCACCGACAATCTGGATCACCTTCATGCCGAGCCGTTCCTTCAGGAAGCCTGCCAGCTCGCCCACCGTAGTCTCCTCAATCAGATACCCCCAGGCATCCTTATCATCCAGCTTCTTGTCCGCCCAATCCAGCTCCTTCAGCAGCCCGTCATAGATCCGGTCCGTATCCGCCAGATGCATATGGTCGTGGAACCTCCAGATGACAATGCCATGCTCCTCGATGAGCCGCTTCTTGGCCAGATAGACCGGGTCCTCCTGCAGCCAGTCCAGCGTATCCTTTCCTGTAAAATACGTCGGCTCATGGGTAATAATCAGGTTGGCCCCCAGCGCAATGGCTTCCCGGATCACCCCCACCGTCGCCATGAACGTGGTCACGATACCGGTGACCTCTGCCTCCTCACTGCCGCTGGCGAGTACATCACAGGTCTGTTCCAGCCTCCGTCCTCCGCAGCAGTCGAGCAGAATCCGGTCAATTACCTCCTGCACTTTCATACGCTCATTCTCCTTTGCCTAATGGTTGTTAGCCTTTGACAGCGCCTATTACAACGCCGCGGGTGAGATACTTCTGCATGAACGGCAGGACGAACAGCACCGGCACAATGCCCAGCACCGCCATCGCCATCCGCACCGCTGTACTCGGGAGCTGTACTGTTGCCGTGCCCAGCACACTGCCGGCCTGGCCGGAATTCAGGAATTGAATATTGGTCATGAGCTGCATCAGCAGGTTCTGAATCCCGTACAATTGCGGCTTGGATACAAAATATAACGCATTAATCCAGTCATTCCAATACGCGAGGCCCATGAACATCCCCACGGTTGCCATCACCGGCATGGACAGGGGCAGCATAATGCGGAAGAAGGTCCGCAGCTCCGAGGCACCGTCAATCTGGGCCGCTTCGATAATCTCCAGCGGGACATTATTCTTGAAATAGTTGCGGACCAGCAGGACGTTGAAGCCGTTCGCCAGCAGATTCGGCAGAATCAGCGCGAGCAGCGTGTTTTTGATATGGAAATACTGGGTCCACATGATATACGAAGGCACGATCCCGCCGCTGAACAGCATAGTGAAGAATACGACGAAGGCCAGCACATTATGATACTTGAAATCGGAACGGGACATCGGGTAAGCCAGCATACTGGTGATCAGCAGCCCGGCGGCGGTGCCCAGCAGGGTCACCAGGAAGGACACCCCGTACGCTCTCACGAACACGTAGGCTGAGGAGCGGATATACCGGTAAGCGTCCAGGCTCAGATGCTCGGGGAAGAAGCTGTATCCGTTGCGGACCAGCGCCGTCTCATCCGTGATTGAGGCAATCACAATGAGCAGGAAGGGTACAAAAGCAAAAACCGTCAGCAGGAGCATCACAGCCGCAGAAAACACCGTAAATGTCCGTTCTCCCCTGGTTTGGATCATAAGTAGTTCCTCCTAGAACAATGCGTTTTCGGGATTAACCTTCTTGACGATGGCATTGACCGTAAGCACAAGCGCGAAGCCGACAACGGACTGGTACAGGCCGGCTGCGGCCGACATTCCGATATCGTTCAGCTGCATCAAGGCGCGGTACACATACGTATCAATCGTCTGGGTGGTGCTGAACAGCGCACCGGAGTTCATAGGCACCTGATAGAACAGGCCGAAGTCCGAGTTGAAAATCCGCCCCATCGACATCAGCACCAGCACGATGACCGTCGGCTTCAGCAGCGGCAGGGTGATCATGCGGATCTGCTTCAGCTTGCCGGCGCCGTCGATTTTGGCCGATTCATAGATGCTCTTGTCGATCCCGGCAATGGAGGCGAAGTAGACGATGGAGCCATAGCCCGCGGTCTTCCAGAGCTGAATCAGCACCAGCAGATACGGCCAATACTTCGGCTCTGAATACCAGTTGATCTCCGGGAGGCCGAGCGGCCGCAGGATCGAATGGTTGACGAACCCGCTGTCGGCATTCAAAAAAGCAAACACCAGCAGCGACAGCACGATCATCGAGATCAGATTCGGCAGAATCAGTCCGGTCATGAACAGCTTCGAGTACAGCTTGGTCAGCAGCTCGGACATCAGAATGGCAATCAGGATCGACACCACCGTGCCCAGTGCGATGAAGACCAGGTTATAGAGCAGCGTGTTGCGGGTCATGATCCAGGCGTCGCTGGTCTGGAACAGGAAGGTGAAGTTCTTTAGGCCGATCCAGTCGCTGCCGAAGATGCCCTTCGCATAATTGACATCCTTGAAGGCAATGAACACACCGAACATGGGAAAGTAGCTGTTAATGAGAAAATATAGCAGTCCGGGAGCCGCTAGAAGGAGCAGCGGGAGTGTTTTTTTGAGCGGCTTCGCCGGGGACTTGCGTCTGGCAGTCATGCCGGATTCACCTCCATGGCCGGGGGCAGAGCGCTGTTGCTGCTCCACCCTCAGCGAATTCAGATATTGGTTTATTTCTGCGCAGCCAGCCACTCATCGAGCTGTTTCTGCTTGCTGTCAATGATCGCCTGGGCACCCGCATCCTTCAGCGCACTGACGAACTTCGGAATAATCTCACCCGGGTCCACCGAGCCGCTGACCAGCGCCGGCAGATATTGACTCACCACGTTGTTCACCGCACTGATCTGTGTCTTCACCTCACCCTGGTCGAAAATAAATCCGAAATACGGTGATCTGGCCGTATCCTTATTCTCCTTCAGCTTCAGCTCCACATCCGACCAGTTGATGCCTTCGAGCTGGTACTGCAGCGACTCGGAGCCGACAATCCCGGAGCTCAGCATAGCGGTGTAAGGAACGGTGTTGGCGTCCAGGCCATCCGGGAATTTCACATGATGGTCATCCACCTTGACATAATCCTCCCCTTCAATGCCGAAGAGAATGGTGTTGATCAGGTCTTTGTCCGTGTAGAGCAGATTCAGGAACTTGACCGCAGCTTCCGTCTGCTTGGAGGTACTGGAGACCATCCAGGTCACAGAATTCACGGCACTGGTATCAAAATAGAACGGGGCGATCCGCTTCGTCTCAATGTTTTTGCCGACCTGCGCGCTCAGCTGCTTGCCAACCTCCATACCGCTGTAGCCGCCCAGGAAGGAGAAGCCGCGCCCGGAGGAGATCATCTCCATCGCCGTAATCGTCGTAGTTGCGGTATCCTTCTGCAGGTATCCGGCATCGTACCAGTCGCGCATCATTTGAATGCCTTTTTGGAAGACATCAGTCTCATAAAAGTTAACGACCTTGCCGCTGTCACCGATCACGACGCCAACGCCGGTGGTATCCGTCAGGTAGTCGACCTTGCTGGCACCCTTCATCCAGTTCACAATTCCCGTCTCTGTCGGATTGACGCTGATCGGGCCGAACGGCACCACATCCGGCAGCTTCTCCTTGACGGCCGCAAAGACGTTGGACAGATCCTCGACGGATTGGATGCCGTCTGCCGCTACGCCCGCTTGTGACAGCATATCCGCGTTGTAGATGAAATTGGTCGGCAGCGCCATGCCTTTATTGACCGGAATACCATAGACATGTCCGTCCATGGTGGTCGTTTTGAGGATATCTGCGCCAAAATCCTTCTCCAGGATCGCCGTCAGCTCCTTGCCGTGCTCAGGCAGCAGCTCTTCAAGCGGGGCTACCTGGCTCTTGGATACATAATTGGAGAACTGGCCGAGCGTAGTGAAGACATCCATCTTCTCCCCGCTCTGCAGTGCCAGATTCACCTTCTGGGCATAATCCGCAGGCCCGAAGAGCCGGAAGTCCACCTTCACTCCGATCTTCTCCGTAGTGATCGCATTAATCGCATCCGTGACCTTACTCAGATCATCGGGAATCCGGTTGAAGGACGGCAGGGCGAATACAATCTCAGCCGGCTTGGGCTTAGCTTCCCCGGATGCGGAGTCCGTGGAGGATGTATTGGAATTGCCGCCGCAGGCGGAGAGCAGCGAACCGCAGATCATTGTGGACAACAGCAGTGAACCTAACCCCTTTTTATTCATCATGTCTCTTGCCTCCTGTTCTGTATTTACACTCTCATTGTACCGGGCGCAGAGAGGGCTTACTTTCAAAAAGACGGGCTGTTTTTATAAAAAGCCGTACTACAGGAAGAAGCTCCGCCTCTACGCAGGGAGATGCGGAGCTTCTTGCTATAGTGCGGCCTTGTGCCTCAAGCGGTAAGCGGCCGGCGTCTCGCCTGTCAGCTTCTTGAATACCGTGGAGAAGTATGAAATCGTATCGAAGCCGGTATCCATCGCAATCTCGCCGATGCTGGCTGTGCTCTCGATCAGCAGCTGCTGCGCCGCCCGGATGCGGCATCCGTTCAGGTATTCGTTGATGCTCTGCCCGGTCCCGTTCTTGAACACCTTCGCCAGATAATCTGCAGTCAGGTACACGCTGGCGGCGACGTCCTCCCGGCTGAGCTCCCGGGTGTAGTTCTCCTGGATGAACCGCTTCGCCCGCTCGACGACCCCTTCGGACTCCAGCACCTCCTTGATCGAATCCACCGTCTTGTCGGTCAGCGCCTGCGCCCATTTCATGAAGTCGAACACACTGCTCTCGGCAGCCTGGGCCAGCCGCTGGCTGTGTGCGTCGGCGAAGAGCCGGTGCGCCTGAATATGGTGGCGCGAGAGCAGCGAGTAGACCACCTGCACCAGATCCTCCCGGATGGAATGGAGAGTGCCCGCGTCCAGCTTGCTCAGGCTGGCCAGCCGCTCCAGCTCCTTCTTCAGCCGGTTCACAATCTGCGCCTTCTCCTTCTGGACGAACAGCAGGGTGAACAGCTCGGTATCCAGGGTGAAGCGCTCGGTAAGATCATAGTGGAAGGGCTGGCCCGGCACATGCACCCTCCCCCGGAAAATAAGATTAGACTCATCCGCCTGCTCCAGCTCCGTCTTAAGCTGCGCAAGGCCGGTGATCCCGGCGGGCTCACTGAAATAACAGGTCGCTGCACATTTCAGATAGTCTCTGCACAGCTGAATAATCTCCTCTGCCCGCTCCTGCAGCCAGCTCATATCCACCGGACTCTCGGCGACAACCGCAATGAAGAATACCTTGTCCACCTGGTAAGGAATGATCCGGCCACCGCTCACCCGGCTGCTGACAATTTCCGTGACCAGATTCGAGAGCGCGTAGCTGAAAATACTCTCGTCCCACTCCCGCTCGATTCCCGAGCGGGGCACACTGACGAGCAGCAGCAGGTAATCCGCGTGGGCAGAGACGGACAGCTCCCGCTTCTGCACCTCGCTCTGGATCAGCTGAAGCCTTGGCGATATCGCCGCCGTCAGCACATCGCTCCAGAAGCTGCGCTCCAGCAGATCCTGGTTTTTCAGCCAGGCCTGGCCCAGCTTGCGGTATTCGCCCATCATAATTTTCTGCTTCAGCGTATCCATCGACTTGCGCAGCGCCGCCTCCAGCTCCTGCTTGTCCAGCGGCTTGACCAGATAGGAATCCGCATCATACGAGATGGCTTTGGAGGCGAAGCTGAAGCTCTCATGGCAGGTAAGGAAGATGAAGCCGCCCTCATACTGCTGCTCTCTGGCCCACTGGATCATCTCGATCCCGGAGCCTCTGGGCATCTCAATATCGCAAATGATCAGATCCGGCTCGCCGCTCCCGAATAATTGCTTCGCATCCTGGATGTTATGGGCGGCTACCACTTCGGTAATTCCGAATTCTTCCCAGTTCACAATGCCGCGCAGGGCTTCCACTGTAGGGATATCATCATCAATCAGCATACAACGCATCTTATTCCTCCTTCTGGATAGGGGGGTCTGCCGGTCTCACCGGAATCCATAGCTCCACTCTTGCGCCTGCAGACTCTGTATTATTGGACAGCTTAAGCAGATCATCCCGTTTGTAGAGAAGCTGCAGCGTCCGGCGGATATTGGCAATGCCGACCTTGGCTCCATCCTCCGCTGTCTCCGCTTGCTCCTGGGCGTCCAGCCACTCCCGGGCGAAGCCCGCGCCGTTATCCTCAATTACAATCCAGGCCATCAGGATGCCGTCTCTCAGGGTCATTCGCGCCCGGATGAAGATCGACAGCAGCTCCTGAACGAACATCGCATGCTTGAATATATTCTCCGTGAAGGTCTGAATGATGAACTGCGGAACCGGTACGTACCGGACTTCATCGCTCATCTCCGTCATGTAGAAGATTTGTTCAGGATAACGGATCTCCTGCATCCGGATATAATTCTCGGTGTGGCGGATCTCTTCCTCCAGCGTCACTTCCGTCAGCCCGCCCCTGAACATATACCGGAGATGCTCCGACAGGGAGTGAATCAGGCTGCGGATTTCTTCATTTTTGTTCTGATAGGTCAGGCTGGTGATGGTCGAGATGGCATTCAGGAAAAAATGCGGGCGGATCTGCATCTGCAGATATTTGATCTCCGCACGGCTGGTCTCGATCTGCTCCTCATACGACTGGATCTTCAGCGCCTTGATCTCGCTGACCATGGACTCCAGCGCATGGAACAGCTTCCTGAACTCCAGCGAATACGGGGCTCCCCGCGGAATTTGGTACTCGGTCTGCCCTTGCTCGACCGCCTTCGCGGCCTTGACCAGCTCCAGAATCGGCCTCAGCACATCCCTGGCCAGGAACCGTAGCACAAGCGGCACCACGATGACGGAGAGCACGGCCAGCAGCGCAATCCCCCACTGGATCAGCTTCAGTCCCGAGAACAGACTGCCCTTGGCGACCATATTGGTGATCCGGCCGAACTCGCCGATCGGCTCGGACACAATCAGGTAGCTGCCATGGTACGTCCGGGTTAAGCTCTCCAGTGTGATCTCCGCCTGGGGCAGGCCGATATGACTGGCAGCCAGCACCCTGCCCTCCGTTGTGCTCAGCACATACCGGTTCTGGTCGCCCGCCCCTCTGTCTACCATCGCTAACAGGTTCCCGGCCTGGACGAAGCTGCCGAAGCTGACCCCCGAATAGGTAATATATTTATACAGATAGTACTCGCCCCGCAGCCGGAACACCTGCCATTCCCCGTTCTGCCTGGGCGCAGCAGCACTGAATTCCTGCGTATTCAGATAATCCACCAGCGCCAGCTTGTCCTCCGATCCGATCCGGGCATTGAATTGCTCCAGGACCAGCCCTCCGGGCAGCCGGATGAACATACCGTCGCTGGAATAGCTGCCGGCCATTTTGGCCTGCAGATTGTTTTTGAGCTGCTGGACCTTGAAGTATTTACTGCTCTCATCCAGCCCTGCTGTATTCACTGCGGCATCAATGTTGCGGTCGAACACCTCGATCAGATCCTTGGAGAAGTTATTGAAGTTGTTGTGGATGTTCGCCTGATAGAGGGCAAGCGTATTGCGCGAGCTTGTTAAGGCATTGCTGCGCAGCACCTCCAGGGAGTAGATATTGCTCAGCACAAGGACTGACAGCAGGATCGCCAGAATCACGGCCATCTGTAAGGTGAATTTGAATACGATGCTGTTCGTTCGGATCATAGGCCTGCCTCTTCCTCCCTGGAATTCAGCACGCCCCTGAGCCAGCCGGACCCAGGGGCGTACAAGAGTATTATTTGCAGTTTTAGTTAATTAGCCGACTTGGTCGCCCAGCCCAGCGCAGCCTCGATATGCTTATCCCAGTACACCCAGTTATGGTCGCCAGGGCCTTCTTCATAGTAATGGGCAGCCTGCTCATCTAGGAGGAACTGGTGGAACCGGCGGTTCACATCCAGCAGCATGTCCTCGGTGCCGCACGCCATGTACAGCTCCGGCAGGGCAAGCCCCTGCGCCTTCACATCACGCACCAGCTGCTCGGGGTCCTTGTCGCTGCCGAGCAGCTTGCTCAGATCGCCGAAGACGCTGGCATAGTAGGAATAACTGGCAATTCCGTCTTTATAGTCTGGGGCAATATTGGCAACTCTATACGGAATTAAGGCCGAGGACAAAGCGATAATGCGCCCGAAGCGCTCCGCATATTTCAGCCCGTTACGGATCGCTCCGTAGCCGCCCATCGATAAGCCGCCGATCCAGGTATCCTCGCGGGCCGCCGACAGCGGGAACAGCTTGCGGGTGAAGTCTACCAGCTCCCTGCCGATATACTCCCCGTAGTATTCCTCCCGCAGCTCATCATTCACATAGAAGCGGTTCTCCCCGGCCGGCATGAACACCGCCACCTGATGCCTGTCCGCCAGCTCCCTGATTCTTGAGAAGTTCAGCCAGTCGTTATGGCTGCCGGAGAAGCCATGCAGCAGATAAAGTGATTTCAAAGGCTGGCCCGACCAGGCCGGCAGTCCCCAGCCCTCCGGCAGATCCACCGGCAGTATTGCACTAATCGTGACTTCCCGCTTCAGACTTGCCGAGAACAGGCTGATTTGCATTGTAGCCATCATCTTTTCCCCCTAACGAATTAGAATCAGACCCAGTATACCGCTTCCTGTCCCTGCTCATCTATATATTCGATAACAGTCTGATAACTTTGCAGGTTAATATGCAGCTTGCAATGTTCCGAACCCTGCTCCCACATCAGCCGGATCTCGTCATCGGCCGCATCCAGCACCCGGAAGTTTCCTCCGAAGGCACCGTACTCATTGCGGAAGCGGATCAGCTTCATCAGCCGCTGTACCACCTCGCGCTGCGATTCGGCTTCAATCTCCTCCAGCGTATAGTTATGGCGGTTAATCTCCCGTCCTTCACCCGTTAGGGCCACCTGCTCCAGGTCGTTTCGGCCAGCCAACAGACCCACATAATAGACCTGTGGAATCCCCGGCGCGAAGAACTGGATCGCCCTTGCCGCCAGATACGCGTCGTCATCCTCATTCAGCGCACTGTAATAGGTACAGCGGATCTGATGCACATCGAAGCCGTCCGGCGCTTTATGCTCCTCCGACAGAATCAGGCTCAAGTTCGCTCCCCGCTCTACGCAGAGGTCTACCAGCTCCCGGGCCTCCTTCGTATCGATCAGATCATCCAGATCGGGCTTCACCGGAATGCCGTCATGGCAATCCAGCATGGTGAACTGCTTGTGCGGGCGGGTCCGCAGATAATCATACAGCGCTGTATTGGTTCTGCCGGTCAGGGCTTCAAGCACCCGGTAAGGCAGGATGAAGTCGTAGATCCAGCATCCGTAATCGGACAGCTTCTGTTGAATGCTGTAGTGGGAATGCACTTCGGGCAGCAGCTCAATCTCCAGCGAGTCGGCCATCTCTTTGATCCAACCCAGGAATTCATAGATCTCCGGCTCCACAAAAAAACAGCTAGTGCCCAGCTTCTTAATCACATACCCGACCGCATCCAGCCTGACAATCCGCACATTCTGCTGCTTGAAATTCAGGAAGAACTGCCGCAGCAGGTCCCGGGTCAGCGGAGAATGAACGTCAAGATCAATCTGCTCGGAAGGATCGGTCTTGCCGAAGGTCGTCCAGACCTTCTCTTCTTCCCCGCTGCCGAGGGTGTAGGAGGAATAAGGCAGAGGACGCCGCAGGAACATTTTATCAATGTCGGACTGTACAGGGACTCCATCCTCCCATATTTTATCCAGCGTAAGGAACAGATCGGCATATTCCGAGGCCCGGCCCTTAGCCAGGAAGTCCTGGAAGTACGGTGACTGCCTGGAGATATGATTCACCATCAGATCCACCAGCACATCGAATTCAGCGCCGATGCGGCGTATATCCTCCCAGGTGCCGAACGCAGGCTCAATCTCCAGGTAAGTCAAAGGAGCGAAGCCGCGGTCCCCCGAGGACGGAAAAGGCGGAAGAATGTGAAGCCCCCCGGCGAACAGGCCGTCAAGCGGTCCATGCAGCACCTGATGAAGCTGCTTCAGGCCGCCGCCCAGCGAATCGGGATAGGTAATCAGCTGTACTTGATTCTTCAGTGTCATCTTAAGAAGCCTCCTACAGGTTATATTCTTCTTGGATCGCTTCCAGCGCAGGCAGCGCTACTACCGCACCTGTATATTTCAATTTATAAGCGCTGACGGCAAGCCCGGACTCCAGCGCCGCTCTAAGCGTGTAGCCTTTGACTACAGCGGTGTAGAAGCCCGACCAGAAGGCATCTCCTGCTCCCGTCGTATCTTCGATTCTGTCCGCCTTGGTAGGGAACGCCAGCGTCTCATGTCCATTGGAGACCAGAGCGCCATCCTTGCCCAGCGTCAGAATGACCAGCTTTGCACCCAGCGCCAGGAATCTGGCCAGCTGCTCCTCCGGGGTTCCGGGACCGAACAGGCGCGCGGCATCATCCTCCGAGGGCTTAATGATGTCCACCTGCGGGATCAGCGCTTTGACATAAGCGGCCCCGTCCTCCCCCTGCTGCCATATCGCCGGATGATAATTAGGATCGAAGCCAATCAGCAGCTTATGCTTCCTGGCGGCTGCAATCACCCGTTCCAGCGTATTCCGTGACGGCTGTCTGGAGACCGGCCAGCAGGAGAAGTGAACGATTCTCGATTGAATCAGGGCCTGCTCCAGCGCCTCGTTATACTCCAGCCGGCAATCCGCTGCGCGGTAGAAGATCGGGACCGGTGTCGCCCGGCTTTTCGTAATCACCACCATGCTGGTCGATTCCTCCACCTGCTGAATGCCGCTGATGTCCATACCGGCATGCTGTAATGTGTTAATCAGGAAGCTGCCCAGGCTGTCCCGTCCCACCGCAGAAGCAACCTGCGACCGGATGCCCAGCTTATTCACATTGAGGGCAATATTCGACGGCGACCCGCCGAAATGCCGGGTATAGCCGTTACATTCGATGGCATCGCCATACTCATTGGAGATCATATCCACGAGCAGCTCGCCTACTGTCAGCACATCATTCTTCTTCTCTTCAAACGGTATGGCCTCGTCAAAATTAAACATCCGTACTCCCCCTAACACTCCAGTATCCTGTGGTCATCTCTATTCTATGGTTTCCGGACAGGCGTTACTTTCAAAAAACCGTGCACTTTTTACAATTCAACGGGTAATTTCCCGGAGCACGGCATGACTTAAGAGTTCAGGGCCTTCGCCAGCGCATGGATATACTCCTGCATCGCTCTGCGGCTAACCTCGGCCTCCGGCACCACATGCTCGAAGCCGTGGTACCCGCCCGGGTACAGATGGAATTCCACCGCCACACCGGCCTGCGCCAGCCGGGTTACATATTCCATCGTCTCATCGCGGAACAGGTCGAGCTGCCCGATGCAGATATAGGCAGGCGGCAGGCCCGCCAGATCCCCGGCCCGGGCAGGAGCCGCATAAGGCGAAACCTCCGCTCCTCCGGCAGCGGCGCCAAGAACCATCTCCCAGGCGGTCAGATTGTTCGCCCGGTTCCACAGTGCAGGATGGGTAATCTCATGGCTGGAGGGGGTCAGATTGCGGTCATCAAGCATGGGGTACAGCGGAAGCTGGAAGCAGAGGGCGGGACCGCCCTTATCCCGGGCCATCAGAGCCAGGGCCGCCGCCAGACCGCCGCCTGCGCTGGCACCCCCGACAGCAATCCGTGAACGGTCAATCTTAAGCTCATTCCCGTCTTCCGCCAGCCATGCCAGTGCCGTATAGCTGTCCTCGATGGCTGCCGGGAACGGATGCTCCGGAGCCAGCCGGTAGTCGGGCGACACAATGACACAATTGGCCGCTTGGACGAAGCGGCCGCATAGAGCATCATCCCCGCCGGGATTTCCCAGAATATAGCCGCCGCCATGCGTCCAGAGCAGAGCAGGCAGCGCATGGTCATTTCTGTTGGCCGGCTCGTAGATTCTAACCGGTACAGGCTGAGCGCCGGACACGGACACTACCCGTTCTGTAATGCGTACGCCGTCCAGTGATTCGGCAGGCATGGGAACACTGCTTCTGGCGGCGGCCAGTCCTTCCGGCAATTGCAGCGGCGGCAAGCCGGCTGCTCCCTCTTGTAATTCAGGGGCAATGCGGTGAATGAAATCCATCTATGGTTCCTCCATATCGTTCGTGTGTGAATGAATCGCTGTGTACAGTCCGTTTAAGTGGTTCCCCTCTCGGACAACCGGACAGGTAGAATCGTCTCCAGCGGGACCGGCTCCCCGGCAATCTGCTGCAGCAGATATTGCACGGCCAGCTCGCCCATCTGCTTGATCGGCTGAACGATAGTCGTCAGATCCTCGGCCTCCAGGGCCGCAATGCCGTCGTAGCCTACAACCTTGACCTGCTCCGGCACCGCCCTGCCCAGCCGTCTGCACTGCTTCAGCACCTGCATCGCCAGCATATCGCTGCTGGCAAATACCCCGTCCAGCTCCGGACGCTCCTGAAAGAGGCTGCTGACCAGCTTCTCGTAATCCTTGTATTTGAAGCCGTTCAGATCGGTCTGCCGCACGGTATATTCAACATCTTGTCCGCTGACCTGCTCCAGGAAGGCGTCATGCCTTTGCTTGGCCAGCAGATTCAGGCGCAGATTCCCGCTTAGATAGGCGATGCTCCGGCATTGTTTGCGCAGCAGCAACCGGGTAGCCAGTACGCCGCCCTGATAGTTATCGGAGGCAATGAACGGGATCGTCTTCGAGATCTGCCGGTCCAACGACACCAGCGGCAGGTTGATCGACTTGTAATCGTTAACGCTCATTGTATGGCTGCCCATAATGATGCCGTCGACCCGGCTGGCCCGCAGCAAATCGATGTATTCCTTTTCTTTTTTCTTATGATGCAGGGAATTGCACAGCATGAGCTTGTAGCCTTGCTCGTAGGCATAAGCCTCAATATGCTTCGTGACCTCTCCGAAGAACGGATGAGAGATATCGGGCAGAATCAGTCCAATAATATTAGACTTCTTGCGCAGCAAGGAGCGGGCTACCTCGCTTGGATGGTAATTCAGCTCCTCCATGGCGCTGTTTACCTTGTGCTTCAGCTGCTCGCTCAGATACCCCCGGTTATTAAGCACACGGGAGACAGTAGTGACGGACACGCCTGCCTTCTCTGCGACATCTTTGATCGTTACAGTCATCCGTACCCTCCTGGCCCGGGTCAGCCTGCCGCCTCTGCTTCATAGGAAGGGACGGGGCTCTATGTTAACCGGTTAATATAATAGCCCAGTATCAGCTTTAAAACGATAAGAATGGCTTAATTGCAATCTGTACAACTAAATCGCCAGATATGCCGCCGAATCTCAGTTTAGCTGTATTTCGTGCATTTAAAATACCTCTATACCTGGATTTTCGCCCATTCCAGCAAATTTAGTTGTATGGAATACAGTTAGGACAGGAATGCCTTCCTTCTCACTGTTTTTAGTTGCACCGAATACACTTATCTCTGATTATTCCCTACGCTTGATGAGTAAGGGATGCTGCCAGCTGCCGGGTCAGGTTGTGCCGCGTTCAATCACCGTTACCGGAAAAGTATTCACCTTCGGCACCGCCTGGCCTTCAATTTGCTGAATAACCTGATCGATAATGGCTTCGCTCATCGCTTGAACCGGCTGCCGGATGGTGCTTAGCCGCGGCGAGATCAGTGAGGCGAGCTGTACATCGTCATAGCCCACGATACGCATCGCTGAAGGAATCGGCTTATCCAGCAGGTTGCAGGCATGAATGACCTCGGCGGCAATCACGTCACTGCTGGCGAACACCCCGTCGATTTCAGGATGCTCCTGAAGGTATGCGGCAATCGCCGTGTCGCCCCCAGTGTAGCTGCCGTCCTGCACTTCAAGCTGCAGGTTCACCGGCGCAAGTCCCGCCCGCTCCAGCTCCTCTTCATAGCCCTGCCTTCTCAGGCTGGCCAGCATGAAGTGATGCTGAGGACCGTCAATCCCCCGGTAGATATGGACAGGATGCTTACAGCCCTTAGAGATTAATAGCCGGGCCGCAAGCCGCCCGCCCTCGAGATTATCCGAGGTGACCACCGGAATATCGTCCGAGATCACCCGGTCGAAGGAGACAACCGGCAGATCGAGATGCAGATAATGCTGAACATCCAGTACGGCACTGCCCATGATAATGGCATCGGCCTGATTTTTGGCCAGCATCCCGATGTATTCCACTTCCTTCTGCACATCGCGGTTGGAATTGCACAGCAGGAGCTTGTAGCCCTTCAGGTCTGCGTAGTATTCAAGATAGCTGGTTAACTCTGCAAAAAACGGATGGGAAATCGTCGGGATAATCAGCCCGATCATATTGGACTTCTTACGGAATAAGGCCCGGGCCATCTCATTCGGCTGATAGTTCATTTCCTTCATCACCCGGTAGACCTTCTCCTTGGTCTTCTCACTGATATACCCTCTATTGTTAAGCACCCGGGACACGGTATTGACCGACAGCCCCGCCTGCTTCGCGACATCCTTCAGATTCGCCATAGGAACCACCTTGCTTTTTTAGTTCCAATTATAGAGGAAATCTGCCTGAATTTCAGCTATATTGGCGACCTCCCCTTATTTCAGCGCACCCTCCGTGATTCCCTTGATGATCTGCTTTTGCAGGAAGAGGTAGATGATCAGCACCGGAATAATGGTCATGATCAGCCCGGCCATCAGCGGGGCATAGTCCACAGAATAGGAGGAGAAGAAGGTGTACGTAGACAGCGGCAGAGTCTTCTGGTCGGGCGACAGCAGCACAAGGCTGGGCAGGAGATAGTCATTCCAGATCCAGAGCACATCCAGCACCAGCAGCGTTACGAACACCGGCTTCAGTAAGGGCAGAACAATGCTGAAGAACGTCCGCAGCGTAGAGCTTCCCTCGATAAAAGCCGACTCTTCCAGCTCATAGGGAATCCCCTTGATGAAGCCGTGGAAGGTGAAGACGCCGAACGGCACCCCGAAGCCGAGATACATGAACAGCAGCGTCAGCTTGGTATTCAGCAGCCCCATATTCCCGTACAGCATCACCATAGGAATCATGAGCACCTGGAACGGAAGCGCCATCGAGGCCAGCATCAGGAAGAAGATCACGCCATTCACCTTCCATTTGAAGCGGACGAACAGGTAACCGGTCATTGCCGAGAAAATAATTATAATCGCAACAGACACTCCCGTGATGATCAGGGAATTCATGAACCCCTGCAGGAAATCCATATTCTTAAAGGCGCTCGCATAATTGCCGAAGTGAATCGATGTGGGCAAGGACAAGGGACTCTCGAAGAATTGCTGGGTGCTCTTGAAGGAGTTCATGATAATCAGCAGGAATGGTGTCAAAAAAGCCAGCAGCAGCACGTACAACAATCCTGTCTTGAATCCGGCGAAAATGCGCTGGTTCGTCATTAGGATTCCACCTCCAGCTTCTTGAGCAGATAGGATTGCGTCAGTGCAATCACCGCCACAACGGCGAACAGGACCACAGCTTCGGCCTGGCCGACCCCGTATTGATTGGACAGGAAGGCCTTTTGCACGATATGGTAGGTAGCCAGCTCGGTTGAATTGAACGGCCCGCCCTTGGTTAAGGCCAGGTTGATGTCATACGTCAGGAAGGAGCGGGACAGTGAAATGAAAATACAGATGACAATCGCCGGAACGGTAAGCGGCAGAATAATTTTGCGGATGACCGAAGCCCGGCCCGCTCCGTCAATGCTCGCTGCCTCCAGCACATCTCCCGGAACGCTGGTGAATCCGGCGATGTAGATGATCATCAGATACCCGACAAGCTGCCAGGCGGTCGCAATAATCAGCGCCCAGAAGGCGGTTCCTGTGTCCGTCAACCAGGAGGTCTGGAACAGTGACCAGCCGTATTTGTTGCCCAGGTAAGGCAGCACCTGCGAGAATAAGGTCTGCCACAGATAGCCAAGTACGATCCCGCCGACCAGATTGGGGGTGAAGAAGCCGGTGCGCAGCCATTGCTCACCCTTCCCGCCCCGCGATAAGGCCAGCGCAATGAAGAAGGCGAACAGATTGGCAATCACCACGGTGAAGAATACATACTTCAGGGTGAACCACAATTGGTTCAGGAAGACCTTATCCCGGAATACCTCGACATAATTCGCGAACCCGATCAGGCTGCTGTCCCCTGTCCGCACATCCCAGTTCGTGAAGGTCAAATATAAGCCGACAATGAACGGTATGATCACAACGGCGGTAAAAGCCAGGATAGAAGGACCGCCAAAGACCAGAAAGGTCCCTGCGTTCCTTAGTGATAACTTTTTATTCATGGCGCTGCCCCCTTTCCTGCTTACAGGATGGGCCGTGGGAATCCCTCAGTCCATCCTGTTCCATCAGAAGCTTATGAAGCTAAAGTCTCTATTTCCCGGCGTAGGATTTCCAGTAATCCTGAACCTCCTGGGCGAGGCCCTGTCGGTCAATGTTACCTACGAGATATTTCTGCATCGAAGCGCCGGTCTTAGCCCAGTAATCCTGCGGGAGGTAATTGATGACACCAATGTTGATGATCTTTCCTTGCTTCACGTATTCGCTGACGGCGTTCGACATGATGTTGGTGCTCTCTGCCTTCAGATCCTTATACGGCATAGACAGGCCCATATCGGTAATAATGGCCTTCTGCCCTTCTTCACTGGTGACCATCCATTCGATGAAGGCTTTGGCAGCTTCCTGCTGCTCTGGTGAAGACTTGGAGTTGTCAATGGCGAACAGCTTCGGCTCGCTGTAAGCGACTTGCGTGTTGCCGAAGTCCTCCGGGTTGTTGCTGATTGGCAACGGCAGAATACCGAACTCCGCATCGCGGCCTTCAAGCGATCCGATCACCGCCCAGCTCCAGTCACCCATGAAGTAGAAAGCGGCATTGCCCTTGGCGAAATCGGCGCTGTCCCGGTTATAATCGGAGACCAGCGGGTCGCTCTTGCGGGCATTATATTGCTTCAGCAGGTCGAAGGTATCCATCAGGCCGGTAAACTGCGGATTCTCCGTCAGATTGACCTTCCCTTCCTTCAGCTCCTCTACGAACTTACGGTTGTCATCCACATTCTGCGACTGCAGGGAATAGGTCAGCCCCAGATAGTGGGCGCCGAGCGACCAGTCTGCCCCATGAACCATGACCGGCGCCTTGCCGGCCGCTTCAATCTTCTTGAACACCGCTTCCAGATCGTCGCGGGTCTTCACTGATGCAGGATCAAAGGTCCCGCCGATGCCCTCTTCTACGGCGCGCTTATTGTACAGGAGGCCGTACCCTTGAGCGGTCCAGGGAATCCCCAGGAATTGGCCGTCCAGCAGCGCGCCTTCAACAGCACCCGGGTTGGTGAGGGATTCATATTTGGCTTTTTCCGGCTCTAAATCAAGAAAATCATCTTTATACTGGAGAATCGTTCCGGCATCCAGATTGACCATCGTGGCCGGATTGCCGGAGGCCAGCAGGGACTGGAACTTCTCCAATTGCGCGCCTCCGATCGGTGTAGGAATCAGTTCAATCGTCACCTGCGGATTCAGCTCATGATATTTCTTGAACAGCTCTTCAAACACAGTGTTCACTTCTGCGGAGGTATTGAAGAAGGTAAGTTTAACGTCTTTGGAGGCCTGCTCTGTCTGTGTTCCCCCATTCCCCTTGTCTTCCTTGACAGCATTGTTTGCCGAATTCCCTTTGGAGCAGCCTGCGAGTAAACCGGTGACCACCGTCAGAGCGATAGCGAAGCTTGCAGCCTTTCTCAATTTCAAGTGAACTCCCCCTTGCTTTCGATTGGAATGAATGCGCATTCATTCTGAATGCAACTTTATGATAACCGGTTAACATATTTATGTCAATCGGTTATCATATTTAAATTTTAGCTAATGAAATACGCTCATGCGCCGCTCCCGGTCCCATTGTAATCGGTTTTTCACATACATTCAGTCCACGCGCCTCCCCCAGCCCAATTGTATTCGGTTTTTCACATACATTCCGTCCTCAGCCCCCGCAGCCGCCGAATGTATTCGGTTTTTCACATACATTCCGCCCTCAGCCCCCGCAGCCGCCAAATGTGTTCGGTTTTTCGCATACATCCAGCTAAAAAAGGCCCCGGCCCAAATGAGCCGAAACCTTTGCTGTTCGCGGAATAAGCATCAGCCTTCCCCCTACAGCTTCCCCCGGTAATCCTGGGGCGTCATGCCGAATTGCTCCTTGAACACCTTGATGAAATACTGGCTGTTGGCGTAGCCGAGCTGCTCCGAGATTTCATAGATTTTCAGATCGGAATCCCGGAGACTCGCGACCGCCTGCTCCATCTTGAGGTTGAGAATATACTCGCTGATGCTGGTGCCGGTTACCTGCTTGAACAGCCTGGAGACATACGCGGGATGCAGTGAGACGGCGTCCGCCACGAATTGTTGACTGGCTTCAGCCAGATTAGCGGCTATACAGCTCTGAATATCCTTGATGATGTCCAGCCGGTTGTTGCGGGTGTCCCGTTCAAGCTTGCCCTGCAGGGTATCCACCATCGTCTCTCCCCAGGTGATGAGCTGGGAGACCGAACGGAAGAGCGTCTTCTCCAGCAGCTCCCGCCCCACCAGATCCGATAACAGGGCATGATTCTTATGGGCAATATAGTGAAAAGAGCCCAGGATCATACTGCGGATCTCCTCGATATACTCTTCGTTGTAAGCGGGCAGACTGTTGCTGAAGTCCTTCATCTGCTGCAGCCTTTCCTTATAGCCCTGCCACTGGCCGGTCTCCAGCAGGTGCATCAGCGTCGGGGAAGCATACAGGTCCTTCAGCGGCTGAACCGGCGAGCTTTTCTGCTTATCCGTCAGAGAGATGAAATATCCTTGGTCATTGCCCACCTGCTGCCTGAGCGCAGACAGGGAATCGTCATACATGGAGCGGATATCCTGCGGGAATATGCCGGGATAGGATAGAATGACTGAAATGCCGCCGTTCAGATACTCGTTCACGCTGCTATGCAGCTGATGGGTTTTGTGGGTGAGCTGCTTTAGGATTTTGCCCGGGTCCGCCGTCTCCCCTTCCCTGCTCTTCACCAGAAAGACCAGATTCTCATAGGCATCCCGGCAATGCCATACCTCGAACCCCTCTTCCAGCAGCTCACAGGCGATATTCGTCACCGCATACTCGAACAGCAGCTGGCTGTCCAGCCCGAAATTGGTGAAATGCTCCTCCAAACGGATCAGGAACAGGAATACTGGATCTTGCAGGTGAAAATTCAGTTGATATCCGGCCAGCTTGTCCTTCAATCGCTCCTCCGGATAAGCCTTGCCCTGAATCAGCTCAGCCAGCAGCTTGTCCTTCAGCGCCGGAAGATGCTCCTTGAAGGCCAGCAGCGCCTGCTGATAGGATGCTGTCCGGTCCAGCTCAGTCTGTATCGTCTTGATCGTGCTCTCCAGCGCCGCGCGCAGCTTCTGATGATCCAGCGGCTTGACCAGATACTCGACAACCCCTTGCTGAAGCGCCTCGCGCGCATATTCAAACTCGGCATAGCCGGTAAGCAGAATACATTTGATCCTCCTGTGGGTCCGCCTCACTTGCTTCACCAGCTCCAGGCCGCTCATTCCCGGCATAGCTATATCCGTAATGACGATATCCACCGGGACCTGCTCCATAACCTGCAGCGCCTGCGGCCCGGAGTACGCCTTGTATACTTTGTCGATGCCGAATTCCTGCCAGGGAAAAGCAAGCTCCAGATCGTCCACGACATATTGTTCATCATCTACCAGCAGAATTTGCAGCATACGCCTCCGCCTCCTTTGCGATTCGTATCCAGTAACAGGTTCCTTCCGGTAGTGAGGATTCCAGGGATAGCCCGGAGTCCTTGCCGAAGTAGAGGCGTAGCCGCTGATTCACATTCCTCAGCCCGGTTCCAAGCCCTTCATTACTGATGATATTGTCATCGATATGGCGGCGGATCATGCTCAGCCTATCCTCCGTCATGCCGATACCGTTATCCTTCACCGTGATCAGGAGCCAAGAAGCCTCCTCCTTGGCCGTAATCTTGATAATTCCGGGCCTGAGGCCCGGTTCAATCCCGTGCTTGATGCAGTTCTCCACCAGCGGCTGGAGGATCATCCTCGGCAGACGGTATTTGCCCGCCTCCGCCGAGACATCGATCTCGAAGGTAATCTCTTTTTTGCGGAGATGCACCATGTGCAGATAATGCTCTACGAACGTAAGCTCATCCTGCAAAGTGGAATCGAGCTGTTCGATCTTGTGAATATACCGGCAATATGAAGCCAAATGAAGCGTCATCGCGGTCACCGCCTGATAGTCCTCAATGCTGGCCTTGCTCTGGATGAAATTAAGGCAGTTATAGAGAAAATGCGGATTAATCTGCGCCTGATACTGCTTCAGCTTCGCTTCCTTGACCTCAATCTCGCCCAGCAGCACCTGCTCAATCAGCGTCTGGGTATTCTCCGCCATCCGGTTGAAGGAGTTGCCGAGCGCCTTGAACTCATTGACCTCCAGATCGACGGCGCGGCTGGAGAAATCGCCCCTGTCGAACCGGTCAATCGCCTTACGCAGCGTAATCACAGGCTTCTGAACCTGCTTGCGGAGCAGCAGCGTGTAGAACATAATGCCGACCAGCACCACCAGCACCGCATAGAGGAACAGCCGGTTATTACGGTTAATCGGTTCGATATACTGGCGTTTGGGATAAACGTCAATGAAATACAAATCCAACAGATCCGCCTTCATGTAGTTGATCAGATACTCCGTCTGGTTCGCATTCATGGAGAGGGTGCCTCTGGCCCCGCTGATCAGAGGTCTGATGGACTCCATCAGCTCACCCGGGAATTCGGCCCTGCCCTGAATGAACTTCTGCTGCGAGGCATCATACAGAACCGGCGTGCCTGATACATATTGCTCCAGCATCTTCACCAGATTATCCAGCGAGATGCGGACTTCTATGAGCAGCGAGCTGATGTGGCTGCGGACCACATTGGAGTAATAGCCTTTACCGTCCTTATCCATGTGCAGCACCCAGCGGCTCCGCGCCTGCTCCGGAGGGCTGAAGGTGCTGAACGAGAAGGAGGAATCGGAGGATACCGTCTCTTTCTCATCCTCATAATACAGAATAACCGTATTCTTCCAGGAGGTGGAGGCCGTGTTCAAGGCCAGCTTATCAATGATGGTCAGCTTCATATCATATCGGGCATACTGATCACCGAACTTCAGAATATACGGATATCCACGCACAGACTGGTCCTGTGACAAAGTAATGGTATTTGTCAGCACCTGTTCAAACTGCGTGGATAGCTGGGAGGTCATGAATTCAACCTCGTACATTTTATTTTTTCTCAGCTCGCTCTGAATGTCCTTGACGTTCAGCCTGTAGATCAGCCAGAACGCCCCGACAATAATCAGGAGCATCAGCATCAGGACTAACGATAACCACTGAAAGATAGACAGACGATATTTCACACTTTGCTCCTCCGCATGAAAGGACGGCCTGAGGGGCCGTCCTTATCTGTTCATTCTGTTACTTCTGAATGGACTCGTACCACTCATTGACCTCTTCGGTTACTTTATCGCCGCCTGTGGTTTTCCATTTCTCTACGAAGGTATCGAATTCGTCCACGGATGCTTTGTCATAAATGATTTTGTTAAGAATTTCCTTCTCCAGCTTCTCCAGCATATCTCCACGGGAGAGCTGAGTTTCTGTAGGTGTACCTGTGAACATCTCAGGCATTACGCTGTCCTTCTGATCGATGATGATCTTGGCCGCAAGGATCTGCTCTGGAATACGTTCAGACAGGTTCTTCTCGTACTGGTTGGCAGGCTCTGCACCGTCAGCCAGCTTAGCCAATGTGTTCATCATCAGGTTCGGGATAATCGCACCGTCATAAGTCAGCGTGTAACGGATGGCATCCACCCAGCCGCCCGGTATTTTATCCGTATCCTGCTCTTTCAGGACGGTTCCGTCTTCAGCAATATCATAGTCGTAGCCTTTGGCGAAGCCATTAACGAAGGTAGTGCTCTCCGGGTTGGCCCAGTTGTCAAACAGATAGTTCTGGTAGACGAAGAAGGCATCCTTATGCTCCATATCCTTGTTGATCAATACAGCCCCGGAAGCGATCTTCGTACCGTGTCTGCCCACCTTGCCGTCAGGTCCTGCCGGAAGCGGATACGCCTTATGCACAGCACCCGGAACGTTCTTCTGCAGATCCGGCAGCGGCCAGCCTGTCATCCAGTAAGGGCCGACAATGATACCGGCTTTGCCTGCTGTGAAGGCTTCTGTCGCTTTGTTCTCATCATACAGACCGGATTCGGAGGAGATATATCCTGCCTTCATCCATTTCTGCATGGTTGCCAGGCCTTCCTTCATCTCCGGCTGAACAGAGCCGTAAGCCAATTTGTTATCTGCGGTCTTGTTCCACTGGTTCGGCATAGCACCGAACATCCCAAAGATCCAGCCGGCTTCAGACATCCAGGTATTGAGGTTATTTTTGAAGCCTACCGCGAGTCCCGTCGTATCCTTCTTGCCGTTGCCGTCAGGGTCCTGGTTCGTGAACGCATCCAGCACGGTTTCCAGCTCAGCCAGATTGGTTGGCGCCTTGAGGTTCAGCTTCTGCAGCCAATCTTCGCGGATATACATAACCGGGTCATTATTATAAGCGTTTTCGAGAATCGGAATCCCCATGCGCTTGCCGTCTCTCATGTAAGGGTTCCATACGCTCGGCTCTTCAGCCATCGCTTGCTTATAGATATCGGAAGCATATTTATCGAACAATTCGCCCGCATCCGTGAACTGGCCGCTGTCGATCAGGTCGGAAATCAGGGAAGGACTTCCACGGAAGGAGATGATGTCCGGCATTTTCTCGCCTGAGGTCAGCATCAGACGCAGCTTGGTTTCATAGGCGTTGTTCTGGTCGCTGACCGTCCAGAGATACTTGATGTCAATGCCCAGCGTATCCTTGGCCCATTTGGTGTGAACGTTGTTCTCAATGTTCTCGCCGTTCTTGAATTTCAGACTGCTTGCAATCGGGAATACGGTGGAAATCGTTACAGGCTCAGTGTATTTCCCATTCTCAAAAGGAGCGGAATACATCGAATCTTCACTTGCCGCAGGCTTGTCTGCTCCGTCTGTGTTGCTCTTGGCCGCATTATTGGTATCGCCGCCGCATCCTGCCAGCAGGCCCGCCAGCATCGCTGTAGATAACACTGCCCCGGCCGAGAATTTCATTTTCTTTATCATTTTAATCTTGCACCCCTTTAGATAAAATTTAATCATATTAACTATATGAGTCAATCTTTTTTAGCTTCCATCCAGCGCGTGCATCACCCCCTTTAGTAGGAAGGGCGGCTATTCCTTAACCGCCCCGAGGACAATTCCCTTCACGAAGAAACGCTGCAGGAACGGATACACGATGAGGATCGGCGCCATTCCGATGAAGATCTGGGCGGCTTTGACCGTCCGCTGCGAGATATTCTCCAGATCCTCCGGACGCACGGTCACTTTACTGAAGTCCTGCTGGACAATAACCGACTGCAGGAAGGTGGCCAGCGGATAGTTGCGGTGATCCGTCATATAGAGCAGGCCGTCGAACCAGGAGTTCCAATGCCCGACGATCGTGAACAGCGACAGTGTAGCAATGGCCGGCATAGATACCGGGAGATACACGCTGAACAGGGTTCTGAAGTGGCCGGCACCGTCGATGAAGGCGGCCTCCTCCATTTCCTTCGGCACAGCCCGGAAGAAGTTAAGCAGCAGAATGACGTTCCATACCGAGACGGCCCCCGGCAGAATCAACACCCATAAGGAGTTCATCAGGTGCAGCTTCTGAATCAGAATGTACATTGGCACCAGACCGCCGCTGAACAGCATCGTGAACACCAGCAGCCAGATGTACAGATTCCGGCGTCTGAACCGGGCGCTGTCCTTGGACAAGGCATAGGCGGCGAGAATGACGATTCCCATACTAAAAGCAGTTCCCAACACCGTCCGCTGCAGCGTCACCCAGATCGAACGGGTGAAATTCTCATTGGCTACGGTCTTGGTATAGGCGTCTATTGTGAAATCCACCGGCCACAGCCCGACCAGGTTGGCATTGGCTGCCGATTTGCCGCTGAACGATACAGCAAGAACGTGAATCAGCGGAACCAGACACATGATCGAAATGGCGATCATCAGAGTATAGTTGAGCACGGTGAAGATGCGGTAAGGTTTTGTTTTATGATACATGCCCTATTGGCCTCCATTCTAGAAAATACGGTAGTTAGCAAATTTATACGACAGGCGGTAAGCTGTTACGATCAGGACAAAGCTGACAACGGATTTGAACAATCCGACCGCTGTAGAGAAGCTGAACTTACCGTCAACAATTCCTAGTCTGTAGACAAATGTATCGATGATGTCCCCTTTATCGAAGACAAGCGCGTTGTACAGGTTGAAGATCTGGTCGAAGCCGCCGTTAAGCACGTTCCCCAGCGCCAGTGTTCCAACTACGATGGTAATCGGCAGCATAGCCGGCATTGTAATCGCCCAGGTCTGCTGCCAGCGCCCTGCGCCGTCCACTTCAGCCGCTTCATAGAGCGCCGGGTTGATTCCGGCCAGCGAGGCCAGGAAGACAATCGTATTGAAGCCGAACTCTTTCCAGACATCACTCACTACAACAACGAATCTGAACCAGTTCCCGTCACCCAGGAAAAATATCGGCTGGATGCCGAATACACTGACCAGCACCTGATTGATTAAGCCTCCATCCCGGGCCAGCAGGTCGGAGAGGATACCGCCCAGGATTACCCAGGACAGAAAGTGGGGCATATAGACAATGGTTTGTACCATTTTCTTGAACGCCATCTTGCGGATCTCATTCAGCAGCAGCGCGAACAGGAATGGAACGATCAGGTTCGCGATCATTTTCAGACCGGCAATAATCAGGGTGTTCCAGATGACCTGTACGTTCTCGGGAATGCTGAACAGATATTCGAAGTGCTCCAGTCCCACCCATTTGGAACCGTTGAAGCCTAAACCAGGCTTGTAATTTTTGAAGGCAATCGCCAGGCCCGTCATTGGGATATAGGCGAAGATCACGGTCAGGATCAGAGCCGGCAGGACCATCAGGTCCAGGCTGATCGTCGATTTCCATTTCGATTTTTTTCGGGGCTTCCCCGCATTGACATCCAGTTTCTCGCCTTTTACGCTCGCTGGCGTAACCAAGTTTTTCATGCTTCTGCTCCCCTTTGCTGGTCAACGTGTATCCGTTTACTTTGTTTATAGATTTATCATACCTAGCGGGGCATGGCAGTTACATGATAAATCCAGAGCATCGATAACAATTTGGTAACCAGGTTAAGTGTGGGATTTGGAGTTGCATGAGTTGTTGGCGCTTGGGTGGACGCTCGGAGCGATTAACGAGACGTTGTTCGAATCGCTTTTCCACAATCGTTCTGTGCTTTTCGCTATTTAAGCGGAGGGCAATATTATTGCTAAAGAACACATTAGTTGGAAAAACGTATCTTAATTTAGCCGGTTTGGAGCATTTGAGGAAATTAGGTGGATTTACGCTATTTATTTTCGAGAAAATCTTCTTTTTGTTCTGGTCCTGGTGTAACAAGTGTCTTTTTTCCAACTGTTGTCCCGCTAGGTCTATTCCGCGCGCGAACAAGTGCCTAAAATCCAATTATGTCCTGACGCAGAGGCCGGACTAAGCGGTAAGGCAGACAAAACAGCGGCCCTCCAAATTCGGAGAACCGCTGCTCTGTCCACTCTATCCGTTTGTTCTATAGACTACTCGTTCAAGCTGAAGGTCCGGTACACCAGCACTGCGGCCTGGGCCTTGGTCATCCGGGCCTTCGGCAGGAAGTAGCCGTCCGGTGTGCCCTGAATCAGCCCGGCTGCCCGCAGCTGCCCGGCAGCGGCCGAGGCCTCAGGCGTCAGTTGGCTCTGATCCTTGAAGCCTTGCACTGCTGCAGGAGACGCCTTCAGCGTAATCTGCTGCAGCTCAGCAAGTCTGTACATCATAACCGCCATCTCCTGGCGGCTGACAGCATCGTCCGGGCTGAACAGCCCGCCGGCTCTGCCTTTGATAATGCCCAGGGTGCCAGCAATACCAATGGCTTCGGCATAAGGCGAATCCTTGCTGACATCCTTGAAGCCCGGAGCGGCTGCGCCAGCCTGAAGGTCAAAGGCATTGACCAGCAGTTGAGCGAACTCCGCCCGGTTCATCAGGGCACCGGAGGCATAGGAAGCCTCTGTCCCGATAGGGAGAATCCCTCTGGCCGCCAGAGCCTCAATGCTCTCTCCAGCCCACTTGCTGTCCTTCTGCTCCGGGATGCTGACTGTAGACACGGCATACTGGCCAAGCTGCTTCGGCTGGAAGGATACGGTAGAAGAAGCCGGATCGTATTTACGGTCCTTCACTGCCGCAAGCTTCCCGTTCTCCAGCAGCTGGTATACAGCTATCTGGTGCGCGCGTTTGCCGGTCTTAAGCTCATAAGGCAGCTTAAGCGTAAGGGCATCCGCGCTGACCTCTGTGACCGCTGTTCCATGGATGGCAAGCGAGAAGTCCAGTACAGCGGCCCCATCCAGGCGGGCCTTTACCGCTGCCGGCAGACGATCCTGCGTTATGCGCTTCACTTGCAGCTGAAGCACGTCACCGGCCTGTGTGTTCTGCAATTTCAGCAGCTCCGTATTCAGGCTTAAGACTGCCCCGAAGCCGCTCTCAATCTGAATCTCCTTAATCTTCGGCTGTGCAGCGAGACTCTGGAGCGGCAGCCCCAGCTGTAGCACTTCAGCTCCTGCCGCAGGCTGGACGGCAATCCTCAGAATGCCGCTGTCCAGCGACTGCTGCACCGCCTGGCTCACCGCATCCGGCGCGAGATTCACCTTCACAAGTCCGGCCTGATCCGGGGCAGACTGTATGACAAGCTGTCCACCGGTGAAGCTCACTGCCGCAGCAGTGGCCTGGGAGGATGGAGCAGAGCCTGATGAAGTGGATGGAGACGAAGAGGTTCCATCTGTAGGGGTTTGCGGTACCTCCTCAGGTGCAACAAAGGTCAAAATCCCGAAATTAGACGTATCCTTCCACGTATTCTCTCCCTTGTCATTCCATTTGCTGGTACTGCGTGTGCCGTCGCCCCGGTCATCATTGATCTGGAGGTCCAGCCCGATCGCGCTTCCCGCCTTGGCCTTAATGGTTCCGAAATCGATCTTCGCTTCCACGCGATACCCGGTGTCCGTATGGACTACCGCGCTGGTCAATCTGTTATCCGAAGCCCCTCCGCCGAAGGAAGCTACATTATTGATATTGATCCGGTACTGGCCGTCGTCTCCCTCATAATAAGGGGTCCGATTGAAGTTCTCATCGATGAAAATCTCCACCGAGTCCTGATCCCACGGATCGACAGCATCTGCCTTAAGCACGGCATCCTTCACGTCAACGATCAGATAGAGGCTGTCCTCTGACCACATCGATCTGGCTTCTGCGGTGGTGCTGTATGGAGCGGAAGTCAATTTGACTGCAAAAGCCTTCGCCTGCTCCCAACCCGCATCCATCTGCCCGTCAATCTGCACCTCGCCCTTCACCGACTCCGCCGAATTAGGCATTGCAGCGAGCTGGAGCACTCCGTAACGGCTGGTATCCGTATCCTGGGACAGGCTTCTGTCGTTCCAGTAGGCAGGAACAGCATCCGGTGCACCGGCATCGCTGACACGGATATCGAAACCAAGCTCCTTCCCTGCGGAACCTTTGACGGTAACGAGCGGTATTTTGGCTTCAATAGAATACCCACCCTCACGTTCGGTGCTGGTGAAGCTGATGCCTGCTGTCCCTGTGCCCGAACGCTGCAGGCTGATCTTGCGGTCATCCGGCTCATAGACTGTGGTCTTCCCGTTGTTCTCATCCAGGAAAAGCTCCACCTTGTCTTCCCCGTTCACACTGGCATCGGTAACGTCTGCCTTGACATACAGGTTATCCGTATCCCACAGCGTATGAACCTTGGCCGTTACTGTACTGCCCTGTTCAAGCGCAATTCCCGCCGTCTTGCTCCACAGCGCTTGCCCGACTGCGCCTGTCTGAGGCGTACCCTCCAGCGCTGCGGCTACATTATGGATGTCCGGCAGCTTGGAGGGATCAGCCGCCCCCCAGAAAGCAGGCTTTGCCTTCAGCTGCTCATCGAATAACATGGCATGGTTATTGTAGCTTTTCTCATCCTGCACGCCCCAGATGGAGACTGAGGAGATCGTGTCCTTGTATTTCTTGTATAGCTCAAACAGATCATTATAGCGCTTGCCCTGCCTTGCAGCGATATCCGCCGGCAGCGGGGAGGACGGGCTGATGCCCGAATCGACATCCAGCTCGGTGATCTGAATATCCAGCCCCAGCTGGGAGAACTGCTGAATGGTCTTCTCAATCTCCGGAATGGACGGTGAATACAGTCCGTGATGAGATTGGAGGCCCACACCGTCAATCAGATTCTTCGCCTTGAGCGTCTTCAGCAGCTTGTAGATATGCTCACGCTTTTCGGGAACCTCGGTGTAATAGTCATTGTAATAGAGCTTCGCTTCCGGGTCGGCCGCACGCGCGAATTCAAACGCCTTCTCAATGTAATCCGGGCCGATCAGGGTATACCAAGGCGTGATTCTCATGCCGTCCGGACCGCCGCCATTGTCAGCAATCGCTTCGTTGACTACATCCCAGGCATAGATTTTGCCCTTATAGCGGTGCATCACGGTCTCAATATAATTCTGCAGACGCTCAAGCAGCAGCTCCCGGCTGGCCGGCTGGCCGTCAGGACCCGTGAACATCCACTCCGCAGCATCGATGTGCCACAGCAGCGCATGTCCCCGCAGCCCCATCCCGTTCGCCTGGGCATACTCCACATATTTATCCGCCCCGTCGAAGACATAGGTGCCCTCGGAAGGCGCAAGGAACTTGGGCTTCATTTCATAGGTGGCTGTGATACTGTTGAAATGCTTCTTCAGCAGCTCTCCGTAGACCCCTTCCATCTGCCAGGAATACGCTGCGGCTCCGATGGCGAAGTCGTCAGCGTAGATGTCTTTTAACGACGGAATATCCTGTTCAATGCTCAGCTCGGGAGCAGGTTCAACGGTTACATCATCCACATAGAAGGATAAGGTATCGACGGTATCCTCTGTAATATAAGGCGTCTCCACGAACAGGTTCAGCTCGGTCGGCTGGTCGCTGTACTGGAAATTCCCCTTCAGCAGATGCCATTGATCCCACTCATCAGCCTTAATGCTAACCTTATCGATTGCATTCCAGCTCTCGGAGCCGGCCTTCTTATACACGGTCATCTGCAGGCTTTTGTCGGCCTCCGGCTGCTCCTTCAGACGGACATACAGCGAGAACCGGTAGCTCTTGCCCGGCCGCAGATGCTCCTTCACACTCAGGCTTGGCCCGTAGAAGCTGCGCTCTCTTCCCTCAACCAGCATACTGCGGGTCCCGGTATTGGCGGTATCCTGGCTCACGGACAGGGACTCCGGTCCAATCCGGTTCTTCCAGCCCTGAAGCGTTCCGTCCTCAAAATCCGTGCGCAGCCCTTCCTCCCCGTCCGGGAATTCAACTGCGGCGGCGGTAATTGTGACATCATCCACGTAAAATGCAGTTCCTGCTGCAGCTTCCGCGTAGATTTCGGTGAAACCTGTCTTATCGCCTGTAACATAAGTGCCTTCCAGATAAGTCCATTCCTCCGACCACTGCCCGCCGTTCAATTCCGCTACAGCCTTCCAATCCTCAGCTTCGCCGATTTTGGTATGTACCGTGAATTTGACCGGCGACGGCGATTTCACCCATGCGCTTAAAGTATAAGCTGTGTTCGGAACCATATGGTCCGTCAGGACCTGATTGGGGCCCTCCCAATCCTTTGTCCGTCCATCCACATACAGGCTGTAGGCGCCGCCGTGATAGACCTCGTTCGTGACTGTAAGCTGTTCGTCGCCTTTCTTGGTCCAGCCCTGCACGGTGCCGTCCTCATAGTCCGAAGCGAGAACAACGGCCGGGCCTCCCTCAGCCGCCGCATGAGCCGGTGTGCGCATAGGCAGCACCGAGGCTGCGAGGACGACCAGCGCCAGCCCTAAGCTCATCATTCGTTTACGTTGAAGCATCTGTACCCTCCTTAGATTCATTATAATAAAGCGCTTACATAATGGATTATAGCCGATTGGAAATCGTTTACAAATAACAATTTGATAGGATTGATAACAAAATGATAAGCAGAGCGGGGGAAATAGCGGTTTTTCGCATACACCCGGCTCCCCTTGCGCCCAGTTGGTTGTTGCGCTGTCGCACACCACCAGCCAGCGCAATTGTATGCTGTTTTCCACATACATCCAGCCCGCACAGTACCAGCCAGCGCATTGTATGCTGTTTTCCACATACATCCGGTCCGCACAGTACCAGCCAGCGCATTGTATGCTGTTTTCCACATACATCTGGTCCGCACAGTACCATCCAACGCGAATGTATGCTGTTTTCGACATACATCTGGTCCGCACAGTACCATCCAACGCGAATGTATGCTGTTTTCCACATACATCCGGTCCGCACAGCACCAGCCGGTGCAATGTGATCGGTTTTTCGATTACATCCGGTCCACGCGCCCACGCAACCCAAAATGTGATTGGTTTTTCGCATACATCCGGTCCACTCGCCTTCCCGCCTGCACATTGTGTTCGATTTTCCGCATACATCGCGAACCCCTCGTTTACCCGCCGATCTCTGCCCCGCCGTAATCCGGTAGACTCCCCACTCCACACAAAAAAGCAGCACACTCCATCCCTCTGAAGTGTGCTGCAAACTGTACAGTCTATGAGTTACTCTTCCTTATTTACTCTACCCACATTACTCCGCATACCGCACAACAATGCGCTCCCCGGCCTGCAGTTGAACCCGCACCAATCCGTCTGATCCAGGCTCCATACGCTGCCGGAGTTCATCGCGTTCCACCGCTAACGGGCGGCCTGCCAGAATGGAGCATTCCCCGCCAAGAGGAGCGGTGATCTCCGCTTGCCCAAGGCTGCCTTGGCTCCAGACCAGGCTCACTTCGTAGCCGCCCCGGGCCCGCAGCCCCTTCACCCGGCCCTCGCTCCAGCTTGAAGGCAAGGCTGGCAGAAGCTCCAGATACCCCTGATGCGATTGCAGCAGCATCTCAGCGATTCCGGCGGTAGCGGCGAAGTTCCCGTCAATCTGGAACGGCGGATGGGCATCGAACAGATTCGGGTAGACCCCGCCGCGTTCATTATTGATTGCATCCGGCTTGACCAGAGTAAGCAGGTTGGAGATCAGCTGCTTGGCGCGGTCGCCCTGCTTGAATCGGGCCCATAGCCCGATTTTCCAGCCCAGGCTCCAGCCGGTTCCGCCGTCCCCGCGAATCTCCAGCGACGTTCTGGCCGCTTCGAACAGCTCAGGCACCAGCGACGCCGTGACCGATCGTCCCGGATAGACGCCGACCAGATGGGAGACATGGCGGTGGTGCACATCCTCGTCCTCCACATCCGCCGACCATTCCTGCAGCCGGCCGCCAGCACCAACCTGCAGCGGCAGCAGCCGCGCACGGGCGGACTCCAGCTCAACTGCGAACTCCCCGTCCAAACCAAGCTGCTCCGCAGCCAGGATACAGTTCGTGAACAGCTCAGTGATCAGCGACAGGTCCATCGTGGCCGCTTCGCCGACCGCATACTTCATGTCTCCGTTTACACTCTTATGCTCCGGGGAAGTGGACGGCGAGGTGATCAGATAGCCGTCCTTGTTCTCAATCAGCCAGTCCAGGCAGAACAGGGCCGCCTCCTTCATCACCGGGTAGGCCGTCTCCCGCAGATAGGACAGATCGCCGCCGAAGGCATAATGCTCCCACAGATGCTGGGTGAGCCAGACACCGCCCATCGGCCAGAAAGCCCAGACCGGGTCACCGTCGCCGAAGCCGCCGACCGGGGCACTCTGTCCCCAGAGGTCGGCATTATGATGGGCTACCCAGCCGCGCGCGCCGTAATTCGTGCGCGCCGTCTCACTGCCATTGACTGCCAGCCGCCGGGTATAGTCAATCAGCGGCTCGTGCAGCTCTGCCAGATTGGTGACCTCCGCCGGCCAGTAATTCATCTCCGCGTTAATATTTAGCGTGTAATTACTGCTCCAAGGAGCACGGGTATCCTGGTTCCAGATCCCCTGCAAATTTGCCGGCTGCGTCCCCGGACGGGAGCTGGCAATCAGCAGGTAGCGGCCGTAATGGAACAGCAGCTCGACCAGGCCCGGGTCCCCACTGCCATATGTAGCAATTCGCTGGTCCATCGGCATTCCTTCCGGCGCGAGGCTCTCCCCAAGATGCAGCTCCACCCGGTCAAACAGCTCACGGTGGTCGGCAACATGACGGCTCCTCAGCCCTGCATAAGGCTCATTGATGATCCGCTGTACTGCCCCCTCAGTCTGCTGCCTTACATCGTAATCCGCCTTCACCGTGCCGGACTGTGCATCGAAGGAGGTCGCGGCGCTGAAATACAGGACAGCCTCCGTGGCCTCTGTGACCTGGATGCCGTCAGCAGTAGCTTCAAGGCTGCCTCCGGTCTGCACTACGGCCAGACGGCCGTGGAACTTCAGGCTCCGTGGCGATTCGCCGCCGTAACGGACCGGCTGGTCGACATCATAGTAGTTCGGAGCCACATATTCAGGGGCATGTCCGGCAATTGTGTAATGCCCGTCCTCCACCGCCGAACGGAAGCGGAGCGGGCTGTCCAGCTTCGCCCGGAAGCTGAGCTTATGCTCCTTATCGGCTGTGAGGCGCATAACAATCACCTGATCGGGATGGGAGGCGAAGACCTCCCGGGTGTAGCGGACGCCGCCGATAACATAGGAGACGGTGCCAACCCCCGTGGACAGGTCCAGATGGCGGCTGTACTGATCCGCAGTCTGCCCGTGCCCCATCGTCAGCAGCAGATCCCCGAATGGCAGATAGGACTGCGCGTAGGGGCCCATCATTTTTTTGCATAGCTCATCTGCTTCCCCGTTGCGGCCTTCTGCAATCAGCTCGCGCACTCTCGGCAGCACCTCGCGGGCCTCCGGGTTATTCCAGTCGGTCGGATACCCCGACCACAGGGTGTCTTCATTCAGAGCCAGACGTTCCTGCTCAATGCCGCCAAAAATCATCGCCCCCAGCCGTCCGTTCCCGACTGGAAGCGCCTCCACCCAATAATTCGCGGGGGTATTAAATGATATATTCATTATGCCTGCTACCTCCATGCACCTCTATTTCTGAACCGTCAGATTCTAATCTATCCTGACAACACTACCATTATAGCTGCATCTGTCAGGAAAGACGAATCCTCATCGTGTAGTCCAGCGGAGTGATCAGCGTGACGATAACCTTCTGACAGCCGTCCGGGTAATTCATGCCGCGGATCGCTGCCAGGTGATGCTCGTTGCAGCCCTGCTCCAGCTCCATCCAGTCCTCCCCGGTGCTGTAGCGCAGCGTGCCGGAGGTCCAGAAGGATGCCCCGCTCATGTCCGGCACCGGAATCAGTCCCGGGCTGTCCAGACTGCCCTCACTGCCGAACAGCAGCACGATCTGGGTCAGCACATCGGCCGGAGACGATGCCGTGAAATGCAGCTCCCAGCCGTCCTCCCGCTCGCTTACCCCGACTTGAACGCTGCTCGTCTGGTTATGGGTCAGCGGCCGCTCGCCATGGGGCAGCAGATACCACGGGCTGGTAGGCAAGCCGGTGCGCGAAGGCAGCTTATCGGCAGGAATGGTGCCGTAGTACCCCTTCCCGGCTACAGACTCCAGACGATAGCCGCCCGGCAGCTCCGTCAGTGAATCCATCGTCACCAGCCCCGGCTCGAAGCTGGAGGCCAGTTGAACCCCCAGCAGTCTGGCCCGGCCATGCCGCAGCGAGAACAGGGAGGAAGCCTCGGTCATCACACTTACGCTGGTTGCTCCGCTGCGGACCCGGGCGACCGGTGCGCCGAATTCGGTGTGCTGCTTGCTGTGGCGGACAGGGCCGCCGTAGCCATTCTGCCCGATCAGGCTAAGCAGCTCCCCACGGTTGAACCCGCCGTTGATTACCTTGCGGTAGCGGTCCGGCAGCTCCGCCGGACGGACGGAATCCGCCTGCATCTGCGGGTATAACAGGAAGCCAAGCATAATCTGATTGGGCAGCGACCCCGGATGGGTAACCGAACGGCCCGCCAGCTCCGCCAGGGCAGCGAATTCGGGATCGCGGTCATGCTCGGCCATCAGCTTATAGCAGAGATAATAGTCAGCCAACGAGAATACACTGCCGAAGTCCTGCCGCCCGGAATAATCCGTAACCACCTCACCGTCCGGGTGAACGAGATATTTCATCATCCGCAGGTTCAGGCGGACCGGCTCCAGCAATTCAGGCCGGTTCAGATCCTGCGCGGCATAATAGAGCATGATGTCACTGACAGTATTGTAGATCCCGTTACTCCGCTCGGTCCATTCTCCGTCCGGGGTAATGTCCATCCCCTCCTGGAGCCATTCACCCGCTCTGAGCCGCAGTGCCTCCAGCCCGAAGATGCGGTACAGGGAGCCCAGCGCCGCCGTCAGCACCCAGCGGTGATTCGGCGTATGCACCCCGCCGCTCAGCATGGCCGGAATTGTCCGCTCAAGGAAGGTCCGGATCTGCTCAGCCACCGGCTGAAGCGGCGCCCAGCTCTGCCGCTCCAGCAGGGTGAGCATATTGGCGAAGCCCACCACCACGAACGCCGTATCCGGCGGCGAGTGGTAATTCGTCCAGCCCGGCGAGACCGTGCCGTCCTCATGCTGGAACCGCAGCATGAACGCCATGCCCTCCCGCAGCCGCTCCAGCAGCGCGGGATCATGAACATACCGCGACTGCGGATTCACCAGCGCCGCCGCCCAGGCCGCCAGATACTGGGCGGTTCCGGTATGATTAGGCCAGGCTACGCCGCTGTAAGGATCACGGACGCCTCCGAAATACCGGCTCTCCCGGTCCAGGATCTGCTGCTCCATGGATTCCTGTGTCCACTCGTCATTAATTGCCGTAATTTTGTTGAACATCTGCCTGCCCCTTCCTTAGCCTTTGACGGCCCCGGTCATTACACCGGACACGAAGTATCTCTGCAGCCAAGGATAGACCAGCAGAATCGGTACGGTAGCGAAGACCACGGTAGCCGACTTCAGACTCTCAGGTACGACTGTGCTGACCGCATTGCCCTCCATCCGCATCAGATCTGTCACCTGGCTGTTCTGAATCATATGGTACAGCTTCAGCTGGAGCGGATACAGCTCCGGCTTCGTGATATACATCAGCGTATCCTGGAACCCGTTCCACCGGCCCACCGCATAGAACAGACTCAAGGTAGCCAGCACCGGCATGGACAGCGGCAGAATAATGCGGAGCAGTGTACCGAACTGGCTGCTGCCGTCAATCTCTGCGGACTCCTTCAGCGCGTCAGGAATACCCGAGAGGAACGAGATCAGGATAATCATATAGAAGGGACTGATCAGCCCGGGCAGAATCAGCGCCCAGACCGTATTCAGCAGATGCAGCTCCCGCGTCAAAATATATTCAGGAATGATGCCGCCGCTGAAGAACATGGTGACCACGATGATGAACATGAAGATTTTGCGTCCCTTGAGATCCTTCTTCGACAGCGCATAACCGGCAGCAACCGTCATCATCATGCAGAGCGCCGTGAACAGGGCGGTCAGGAAGACCGTGAAGATCAGCGAGCGGATCATGGCCGCATCACTGAACACTTTTTTATAAGCCTCGATGTTGAAGTCCAGAGGAATTAATGTCACCTTGCCCGAAGCAATCGGGACCGTTCCGCTGAAGGATACAGCCAGAATATGCACGAATGGAATCAGGCACGCCAGCACCGATAAGGTCAGGCAGAGCACAATCCATGTATCAAACGCCTTGTTAGCTGCTCTTTCACTCATAATGTACACTCCCGATCCAATGGTTGATTATAGGATGCTCTCGTCTGTAAGCTTCTTGGAGATATAGTTCGCCGCCAGCAGGAATATCAGTCCCACCACCGCCTGGAACAGCCCGACCACCGTAGCCAGCGTGTACTGCCCCGACTCCAGACCGATCCGGTAGACGAAGGTACTCAGCACATCCGAGTATTCCATGACCGCCAGGTTGCCGATGACGAACGGACGCTCGAAGCCAATCGAGATCATGTTGCCCAGGTTAATAATCAGCAGCGTAACAATCGTCGGCTTGATTCCCGGAATTGTAATATGCAGGATACGCTTCAGCCTTCCGGCTCCATCGACCTCGGCCGCCTCGAACAGCTCTTTATTGATGCCGGTCAGCGCCGCCAGATAGAGAATCGTTCCCCAGCCTGCGCTCTGCCACACACCGGTCAGCAGGTAGGTGATCAGCCAGTAATTTTTATCAGAGAGAAAAGGAACAGCATCCAGCCCCAGGCCCGTCAGCAGGTTGTTGATCATCCCGGACTGGTTGCCGAACAGCTGATACACAATCCCGCCGATGATTACCCAGGAAATAAAATGCGGAATATACAGAATCGTCTGAGACAGCTTCTTGAACCACACCACCTTAAGCTCGAACAGCATAATGGCAATAATCAACGGTGCCGGAAAAGAAACGATCAGATCGAGAAAATTCAGCATCAATGTGTTGCGCAGCGTAATGTAGAAATCCTGGTTGGCAAACACCTCACGGAACCCGTCTAGGCCAATCCATTCACTGCCGCCGATCCCTTTGAAAAAGTTGAAATCCTTAAACGCAATCTGCACACCGTACATCGGACCGTATTTGAAAATAATAAAGAACAACATAGGCAGGACCAGCAGTGCGTACATCTGCCAATTTCTGCGGAAATAACGGGTGTATCCCACAACGATTCCTCCTCCACTGGGCCTTAGACACAGGTGTAGGGGGCCGCAAGACCGGCAGCCCAGCCGCCCCCTTACCTTCATGAATTATTTCTGCTCGCTGTAAGCCGCCTTGCGTTCATCGAGAATCGCCTGTCCGCCGCTGGACATATAGTCCTTCATCATACTCTCATAGGTGGCATCGAATTCGCCCGGGGACACCATGATCGATTTCACCATGAGCTGCTTCACCTTCTCAGCCAAGGTCGTGCCGTATTTGCTCTCCGCCTCAATCGGACGGCTGGTGTACACTTGCTCAATCGGATTCGTGTTTGAAATGTCCAGCGCCTTGGCAACGATCTCCTGGTACTTGGTGCGGAAGCTTTTCACGAAGGCTTCATTATTCTTCTCCTGGCTCTCAAAAATCCGTCCGTTAGCGATAATCCCGATATCCCCGCCGCCCATCAGCTTGTTGGCAGACTCCTCGGACATATCCGGAATGGATACTGGCACGCCATCCTCCAGCTTATAATGCTCTCCTTCAATCCCGTTCTGGATATATTGCAGATGATCCTCAGAAGCCATCCAGTCGAGATACTTCACTGCCTCCACCGCATGCTTGCTGGACTTCGGAATCATGATGTACATACCGTTCGGAGCGGATACCGGCTTGGCCGTCTTGCCCTCGCTGTTCGTGTACGGGTCAATGGCGGTCAGCACTGCATTCGGATTATTCTTCGACAGAATGTCGTAGGTTCCGTCAGGATAGAAGATCGCGTCATTGTCATCACTGAAGGCTCCTACAAGCCCGTTCCCGATATTCTGGGTAAGGGTCTCTTTATTCTCATCCAGGGCAAAATCCTTGCTGATCAGCCCTTCGTTATACAGCTTGTTCAGATATTGAATCGCATCCTTGAAGCCGGGCAGCAGCACCGGGTAATCGCGGGAGCTGAGGTTCTGCGTCAGCTCGAAGCGCTCCTGCTCGGAGACCGGCTTGATGAACGACCAGACCAGCGAATCATATTGCGCCGCAGCAATCGTCATGCCCAGCGGAATCACCTTGCCGCCGGTTCCGCCCGGGTCTTTTGTCTTGAAGGCGGTCAGTGTATTGTACAGCTCCTCCGTGGTTGCCGGAACCGGCAGCCCCAGCTTATCCAGCCAGTCCTGGCGGATGAAGGAAGCGTATTTGCCTACTGTAGAACGTTTCGCCGGGATGCTGAACTGGACGCCGTCATATTGGCCGTAGCGCAGCGTATCCTCACCAAGGAACTTGGTCAAGTTCTGCCCGTATTCCTGCAGCAGCGGGGTCAGATCGGTCAGTCCGCCCTGCTCGGCATATTTGTTGAAGGTCCCGGAATCATAGGTGAAGACGATATCAGGGACATCGGTTCCGCTGGCCATCAGCACATTCAGCTTGGTGACTTCTTCCGAACGGGGGATAGGGACAAATTCCACATTGATATTGTTGGCCTTGCCGAAGTTCTCTTTCACATAATTGGTCAAAAAGTTGTCCGAGGCGGTCAGACCCGCCGGAGCATTGCCGCGGTCAAAAATTTCGATCTTCAGACTGCCGGCTTTCTCTGTGCCGCCGCTGTTGCCTGCGGCAGAATTCTCCGATGAACATGCGGACAATACAATGGAAGATACAAGAACTGTCGAGAGACCAAGCGCCACTTTTCTTTTACCGTTGCCAATTGTCATATTTCCTATCACCTATCCCTTTCGAATTGTATTTCAATCAGCCCGCTGTCTCTACGTTACGTTTCAGGCTTGACCATGTGATGAATTATTACACTGAACGATTAATTGTACAATATACATGTTTCCTGTCGTTTTTTCATGAAAAACCAGCAATAACGCAGCATTTTTCATTGTAAATATACAATTATCGCAAAGGTTTATCGACGAAAATGATTGTAAAGGCAGATATATATCACACATATATAACATGTATTGTCGTTTATATCAGAAGAACACCAAAAAAAAGCGCAAACCCGGATTCTCCCTCCAGGCTTACGCGGTACTTATTCATTGTTCTGGAGCCTCAGCTTGCGGTAATCCCCCGGCGTCATTCCTGTAATGCGTTTGAAGACCCGCCCGAAGGTGATGGAATTAGCATATCCAATCTGCAGCGCGATATCCTGAATACTGTCTGAGGTATTCTCCAGCAGTTCCTTAGCCTTCCCTAGCCGCAGCTCGGCGAGGAAGTCCACAAACTTCATGTTGAACTCTTCCTTGAACAGATAGCTCGCATATTTGGCAGAGATCTGGAACCGGTCGCTCAGATGGTTCAGGGACAGGTCCGGGTTGGCATAATGATCTTCAATGTAATGCTTAACCTCCGTAATCATGACACGGTGGCTCTTCAGCTCATTGGCTGATACATAGACATGGTAGGTTTCATTCAGCCAGTCCGTTAAAATCTCCCTGATCTCTTCCAGATCGGTGCTGCTGCGGATGCGTTCCTTCATGCCCCCGGTCCATGCGGCGGCAAGCTGCCGGTCAAGCGTCTCCGATAATCCCTTCAGCTCCTGCTCCAGGGCCTGAAGCAGGACCTCCAGCAGCATATAGATTTCTTCATCCTTCAGGCGGTCCTGACGGAATGATTCGAAGATCTCCTCCAGCCTCATGCGCCAGTTCTCACCGGATAGCCGGAATTCCCGGACCAGCTGCGTGAAGCTGCCGAAGTACTTATAGCTCTTCAGCCCGGATTCCTCCTGCCGGTCTGCGTGGGCCGCCGCCACCCCCGTGCCCAGCGAGAGCCGGTGGCTCAGCACTTCAGCCGCTGCCGTATAGGAATGCCGGATCTCCTGCCAGTTCGTCACCGCCGGGCCAATCCCGAAGGTCAGCGAGAGCCGCAGATTGTCCATAATCCAGCTATGGCAGCCCTTGGCCAGCTCCAGCAGAGTATCCGGGTTATTCTCTCCCGGGGGCTGCCGCAGGCCGATAATGATTCCGAGCCGCTGGCCGCTGATCCACTCGGACCAGGCCTGAAGCTGTTGACCGGCCATCAGGTCGCCCATCACATTGGTAAGTGCGAACTTCAGCAGATTCTGATCCTGCACCGGCAGCGAATGCCAGTCCTTCTCCCGGTTCAGCTCTGCTGTCATGACCACGAAGGCTGCGAAGTCCCGTGTGCCCTCGAAGGGGTCCACCGCATCCAGCCGCTCCTCAGCATCCTCCAGCCGCTCACCGCCCAGAAAGTCCATGAACAGCTCCCGGCGCTGAATGACCAGATTCTCATAACGCTCCCGCTCATAGTCGGTCGTGACCTGAACCAGCCTGTCCAGTGCATGATGCATCAGCGCCAGCTCATCCGAAGCTGCAGCCGGGGCTGCATCAGCCTTCCGGGCCTCCGGCTGCAGAGACTGAATCCGCACCATCAGCTGATGGATCGGCCTGTAATTCCGCCGGGTGATATAGATGATATAGAACACGCCCAGCGCAATCGTGGCCAGTCCGATCACGAACCAGACATAAGAGATCACCGAGATCCAGTCGAATAAACGTCCGGCTTGAAGACCGCTCTCGAAGGTCCAGCCAAGATCCTTCGCTTCAATCGTAGACAGCGTTCTATTCTTCCCGCCGTCCTGGGCCGGCGAGGAATCGTAGATCGGGTTGCCTGCGGCATCTCTGATGCGCAGGAAGGACAGGTCTTCATTGGTCAGGCTCTCCACCAGCCGTTCCAGCCGGTATACGCTGACATTGATTACAATATAGCCTTCGGAGCCCCAGGGAATCGGAAGCCTGCCGGCCATGCTGATGACCGGACGCAGCTCGCCGGAGTTCCTGGGCTGAACCTTCCGCACTGTGCTCCAGCCGTTTGTCTCCTTGCCCGTGGAGAGGCGGTTCAGGTACTCCGCCTCACCGGACTGCTCCAGATTCACATATCCGCTCTGACCGAGGATCTGCTTGTCCTTGCTGCGATAGACATAGATGGAATCGATGAGGCTGAAGCGCTCAGAGAGCCGGTTCATGCTCTGCACAATCTCGTAGGAGCCGCTGACCGGCGAAGCGCCGCCGGAGGGTGCGTCCAGGTAATCGTTATAGGAATAGTTGCTCCCGATCTCCTGCAGCACCCCCAGCTCGATATCGCCAAGCGTCCGCTCCACCGTATCGGCAATGTAGCTGGTCGAGATATAATTGGCCTTCCGGGTCTCGCTGCGCGACAGCTCAGTCACAATCATGAAGGCCAGGAAGATCAGCACGGTTACTACCAGCAGAAAGACAGGGAAGTATGAAAATAGCATCCGACTATACCAACTGCGTTTCATCAATCTTCCCCCTCCTTCTTATGAATGCTGCTGCGGCGCGCGCGAGGCCGACTTGACCCGGTACAGCAGCACTGCGCCCAGCGCAGCACTGACGGTACACGAGAAATACATCAGCCGCGGTCCGCCGGTATCCAGCAGATAGCCGTTCAGCAGATTCCCGGCCATGCCGCCGAGACCTACGAACACCATATTGAACAGGCTCTGTCCTGTGGCCTGCAGCTCTTTGCCGGTGATGGAGGCCACATACTCCACGGCGGCGATATAGAAGAAGCCGAACGACAGGCCGTGCAGCGTCTGGACTCCTATCATAACAGCCGGAACGGGAATGAGCCACTGGATGGCCCAGCGGAGCATGTAAGCTATGGAGGCGAGCATCAGTGTTTTCTCATAGCCGTATTTGCTGAGAACCTTGGAGGCAACGAGCATAGCCGGGACGCTGGTGATCGAAGCGATCAGGAGCGCAATCCCGGACCAGGCGAAGCTGCCGCCCGCCATCTGGAACGTCAGAACAAAAAAGGAGTTGAACGCCGTCAGCGTCTGATTCACCAGGAAGCAGCCGGCCAGAAAGAGCAGGAAGACCCGGTTACCCAGCAGCCGCCGGATGCCGCTGGTGAAGGTGACATTGTTCGTCCGCCGCTCCACATTCACCGGAATCGTGATGACCAGCATCAGAGCCAGCAGATTGAAGAGCAGGAACGGAATCCACAGCTCCGTAACCCCCAGCCAGTTCAGATATAATCCGCCAAGGTATCCGCCGAGCGCCGTCCCGATACTGCCGAACAGGCGGATCGTCCCGAAGGAGGTGCCTGCGGCAGTAGCCGCACTGACAGCATAGGAATCGGCAATCGGCGTCTGTGTACTCTGAAAAATCGTATATATACTATATACCATAACGATAACTGCAAGCCATTTGACATTGTACAGATAGACTATCGTTCCCGGAACAACCAGGGTGAGCATCAGCACCAGCCTTGTCCGCTGATAGCGGTCCACCAGAATCCCCCACAAAGGCTGAAACAGAATCGCAAGCAAGGTGCCGAAGGCCATCATCGTTCCGATGTTCCGGCTGGTCATCCCCTGATGCACCAGAAGAGAGGTGACGTAAGGGTTGAAGCTGCCTCCCGCCAGGCCCGTGAACAGATAGAGCCCGCGCATTTTCAGGAGTGTGCTGCTTTCCTTGCTGCTTACATTGAATCTCATTATGCTTGTTCCGCGTTTCATGTTCAATCCCTCAATTCTTTCCTGTGCCGGCGGCCAGCCTGCTTCTTGCAGCACCGGCGGCGCCGAGTGCCCCGGCCTGATTACCAAGCACCGCCTGCCGGAGCGTCAGCTCCTGCCGGGGAGCATAACGATAGACCCGCCTTGCAATCTCCTGCACGTAGCCCGGATTCTTCTCCACGACTCCGCCGCCGAGCACGACCAGCTCCAGATCAAGGGTGAGCGCGATGTTCTTCACTGCCGCCGCCAGCTGCTCATAGGCCCGGTCCAGCAGCGCAGTTGCCGTTTCATCCCCTCTGTGCGCGGCAGTGAATACATGCTCTGCTCGGATCGGCCCGCCCTGTGCCAGTTCGCGGATCAGCGAGGGACGGCTGTGCTTGTGCAGCTCGGCTGCGGCCTTGACCCCGATCCCCGTGCCGGATACCTCCATCTCCAGCGGTCCGAATTCACTGTAATCCGCAGCGGATTTGGCGCTAACGGCCCCGGGCTCCACGATCAGATAGCCGATCTCCCCGGCAGCGTATCCGGCACCCCGGTACAGCCGCCCGTTCAGGAACAAGGCGCTGCCCACTCCCGTGCCCACTGTGATCATAATGAAATGCTCTGCACCCGCAGCCGCTCCGGCGTAATATTCCCCGAGCGCCGCCATATTCACATCATTGTCGAGCACAACCAGCCCCCGGTAATAGGAGGCGATAATCGGACGGATATCGGTGTCCGGCGGCCAGTTCAGGGCCGGAGCATTCGTGAGCGTCCCGGTCTGCTCATTCATAACGCCCGGGAATCCGATGCCCACCCCCTGAAGGGAGGACAGTCCGCCTCCGTTACGCTGGCAGAGCTGCTCCAGCTCAGCGAATAACCAGCGGAAGAACTCCTCCGGGTCCCGGCTCAGCCGGGTCTCCAGCTTATGCTGCACCAGGACAGCTCCTGCCTCATCGGTCAGGCAGATCAGGGTTTTGGTTCCGCCGACATCAATTCCGGCACTATACATTTCCATTCCGCATTCACCCGCATTCTAGTAGATTCTGAATTCGTGTTCATTGTTCACGCATGTCCCGCAGATGGCGGAACGCAGACTGCACCGCAATCTGCACCGCCCCAAGGACAACATCCCTGTCACCGTTGCCGGAAGCGGCCAGCCTCGGCTTCCGCTGAAGCCCGCTCAGCCGGGCTTCCAGCCTGGGCAACAGCACATCCCCGTGACGGCCAAGCTCTCCTCCAAGGATGATCGTCCCGGGAGCCATCACCGCGCAGATACTGCCGACCGCTTCGGCAAGCAGGCTGCAATAGGCATCGATGACTGCCAGGGCCAGCGGCTCCCCTTGGCGTACATTCCCGATGAGCTGCTCTGCCGTAATTGCCGTTTCCGCCAGCCTTGTTTCTGCCGGGTTGCCGTGCTCCCCGGCCTTCTGTGCAGCCAGCCGCAGCAATCCGTCTGCGGACAGCACCTCCTCCAGCCTGCCTGCGCTCAGCATCAGGTTCGCGAGCTCACCCGCACCGCCGCCATAGCCCCGGTAGATCTCGCCTTGGATAATCAGGCCGCCCCCGGTTCCCTCCCCAATGGAGAAGTACAGCAGGGATTGGCCCGCCGCTGCGCCGGAGCCGCTATACTCCGCCATGGCGGCGAGATTGACATCGTTCTCCGTCACGACCGGCACAGGGAAAAGCTCCGCCAGAGCAGCCTTGCTTAGCGCTGCCTCGCATCCCTGCAGCGGCGCTACAAGGTCAGACACTGTGCCGTCTGCCGGGTCGACCACGCCGGGAATTCCGAAGGCTGCCGCCCGGATCTTGTCCCAGCCCTGTCCGGCTGCGGCAAGCAATCCGTCCAGCGCCTGCACCAGGTAATCCTGAAGCGCGGTCCCGGTTGCAACGTTCTCCGGCAGCGGAAGCTGTTGAACATGCACTACCCCGCCGCTCATATCTGCCAGCGCCAGTCTCATGCGGCTGCCCCCCAGCTCCGCGCCTATGATATAGAAGCAAGTCGGGTTGAATTCCAGCAGCGTTGCCTTGCGGCCTTGAGCGTTCTCCGCCCTGCCGGTCTCCCGGACCAGCCCGCGTTCGATCAGCTGGCCAATCGCCGAAGAGACGGTAGGCTTGCTCAGGCCGGTATGGCGGCTAAGATCCGCCCTGGATTGCGGGCCGCCGGATATGATTTTGTCCAGAATCAGATATTCATTCAGATTACGCATGGCCTGGGGCGTCCCGGCCGTCTGCATCCTCATGACTCATACTCCGTTCTATTTTCTATATTGTTAATTAACTTTACTAACTTAATATACCTGCTTCCGCTTGATATTGTCCAGAGTTTATTCTCATACAGATTGATGCCATCCGGCTGCCATCCTATTCGTTTCAAGCCGCACAAAAATCCCGATCCTCCAAGCGAACCGGGAGAACCGGGAACAACATCGGGCAATTCGCTAATCCAGCAGCTTCTCCATATGCAGCACTTTAGTGAAACCGGCATGAGCCGAGAACAGCCGGGTATTCTGCACCTTGAAGGTTCTGAAGCCCACCCGCTCATACAGCTTCTTCGCCAGCGGATTCGTATCGACAACCTCCAGCAGCACCTTGCGGCGGTCCGCCTCCTTGGACCACGCGAAGACAGCCTCCAGCAGCCGGGTGCCGATGCCGAGGCCTCTCGCTTCGGCGGACACTACAAGCGGATCGATATGCACAGAGCTCGGAGGAGTGCTGCCATGGAGCAGGCGGAAGATGCCGTAGGCAGCATAACGCCAAGCGCCGCCGGGCACACCGAAGGTCTGCCTGAGCGCACGGTAACTCAGCGCCATGAAGAAGCCGTCTCCCGTCTCCAGACCGGCAAAGCCAACAACTTTCCCCTCATACACTGCATACAGAGCGTTCTCATAACGCAGGCAGCGGCTCAGCACCTTCACAATATCCTGCTCTTTACGGGAGAAGATCCATATCCCATTGAATTTCAAGACAAACGCCTGATAAAATAGCCTGGCGACCTCAAGTTTCTGTTCTTCATCCAGCCGGCTCACAATCTCTACTTGCAGCGTTGACATACCGCATCCCCCTTCTGGTCCTGCTTCAGATTCTGCCCGTTCTCTTTGCGGTTACCCGCCATCTCTCTGTCCTGTGCCGCTGCCGAAGCCCTGGATGACTGTAGTGACGAGCAGCTGCGGAGCGTCGTTCTTCGCCAGATTCCCCTTCTGGATCTCCTGCCAGGCAACGAACAACAGATTATACATGACCGTTATGATCCAGTGGGCAGGCATTCCCGCATTCAGCAGACCGCGTGCCTGCCAGCCCTCCACGGCTTCCCGCAGCGGCTGCTTAATCCGCGCTTCCTCGGCTACAATATGCGGATTCTCATCCACGGAGGCTGCATAACTGAGAAAAAACACCTTGCTGCCCAAAGGAATCAGCACCTCGAACACTTCCGTAAGGAACCGGAGCATATCGTGCTCCTCTACGGTAACTCCCCCCAGCGCTTCCTCCACCAGTCCGATCGCATTCAGCGCCAGCGCATCCAGCAGCAGCTCCCTGGTGGAGAAATAGCGGTGCAGCGTCGCAATGCCGATCCGTGCATGATCTGCTATCTCCTGCAGCGTAGCCGTCTGCTTGAGCGCCAGCAGCTCCGTGGCTGCATCCAGAATGGCCTTGCGTTTGTTATCTTTGACACTGGTTTTCATGGACATCTGCCTGCCTCTGTTGTAGGATGAGTGATATCTTTGTTAATATAATGATATTTAAGTTTTTATAATGATATGTTTATCTATCATTTTAGCTTATTTTATACCAGATGATTGGTGGGTGTCAAACTTCCAATGCACCTTGTCGGAAGGTTAACTGTAATTTGTACAACTAAAATGAACAATGCAGCCTCTATATGCGGTTTAATTGCATTTCGTACATCTATTTATAAGTAAATCATCTAAAAGCCTGATTTTGCCTCTTTTTAATTGTACAGAATGCATTTAACTAAGATTATCCGGGTTTTGGGCTACTTTTAGCTGTACGGAATACAATTAAACTCCCCCCCCCACAAAAAGAAGGGAAGACGGCAACCTCCCGTCTCCCCTTATCCTCTTATCTATGGTTTATCTGCGTTCATTTACACCAAGTTGCTCCTTCAATGCATCCTGTAAAATCCGTGAGTAATTCACATTATTTGTCGCGGCGAGGTCATCCAACCACTTGGGAATAGTTAGTGTTTTTTTCACAGAACGTTCTGATATGGAATTCCGGTAGGGTGGCATGAACACTTCAATAAGGGCAGCAACTTTCCCAGTCCCTGCTGTAATTTGATTGAGCGCATCAATACCAGAGGGCACAGGGATTAAGTCGCCATCCTCCTCCATTCCAAATAGGTGCAGAGCCAGGCAATCTTTGGCCATCTGGACAGCTTCGTCTATATTCTGACCGCAGGTAATTGCACCGGGAAGATCAGGGAATTCTACATTAATTCCATCTTCGTCCTGCTCAAAGGTCGCAAAAAAGCGGTAAAATTTTACTTTATCCTTCATTTGTATGATCTCCTTTCGATGGAACTATTGAAGCCCTGCCTGTTTGAGGATACTTATGATGGTTTTCTTAGGCAGATCTTTGTTGGAATGTGGCTAGAATAATACGTATTAAAACACGTGTCAATAGATGAATATGAGCCTTAAACATATTTAAAAACCCCTTAAAAAGCTCTAATAAGCTTCTTAAGAGGTTAGAATTTCGCCCGCTCAGATCACTCCGCCCCACACTCCATCCGCAGCACATGGAACGACTTCGGCTCCATTTCATAAATCATCCGGCTGGCGGTCTCAAGCGTCACACGATTAGGTGCGATGTTGCGCGGCGCTTCGATCGAGTTCACATCCGTCTCCTCGCCCTGCATTACATAGGCCTCCCCGCGTCCGGTCAAGCTCAGCGCGGTTTCCAGCTCCACCTGAACCTTGCGGTCCAGCGTATTCACCAGCTTCACGTAGAGGACCTGCTGCTCCTCATCATAAGAGACGGTGTAAGGAATCTCCTCCTGGTCGTGCACCGTCTGCAGCACCTTCGTGCCCATCAGCGTGCTGTACATCTGCTGCACATAATAGCTTGGCGTGCCGTAGCTGCTCTCGCCGTCGAACCAGATCATGTCCGGCGACCACTGGGCGTAGCCGAGTCTGGCGAACAGCGGAGCATAAGAGGCCAGCACCACCACATCGGCATTGCGCTCAAGGCCAGTAAGGAATGCGGCTTCAGCCAGCGCAGCCCCCCAGCTGTTGAAGTGCGGCGTATTCATCCCGTTGCCATAATGGCCCGCATACTCTCCGGCGAACACCTTGATATCCCGCGGATACTCATCATAGAAATGTACGTTCCCGCACAGCCATTCCGGCTTCACATAATAATGCTCATCGACCGCGTAGACGAAATTCGGGTTACCCTCAGCCCGCTTACGGTAGTATTCCCACGCCCGGGTGTAGTTGTCTGAGCTGACATCCGGCCCTGCGGAGCCAATCAGCTGCACAGCAGGATACTTGGCATGAATCGCTTCCTCGAACAGATCGTACCTGGTGAAGAAGTCCGCATGCTCCGTCTCCCACTGTTCATTGCCGATCCCGATCATCTCCAGACCGAACGGCTCCGGGTGGCCCATCTCACTCCGCAGGCGGCCCCACGGTGAATCCACCGGACCATTGGCGAATTCCATCAGGTCCAGCGCATCCTGGATATACTCCTGGAAAGCTTCATCGTGTACACCAACATGCTCGGTAGACTGGAACTGGCAGGCCAGCCCCACATTCAGCACCGGAATCGGCCGCGCGCCCAGATATTCACACAGCAGAAAATACTCATAGAACCCGATCCCCAGACTCTGATTATAATGGCTGTACTCGCTGGTGAACTGATTCTCTTCATTATTACCGTGCAGTGCCCAGCGGCTGCTGTTATTCTTGCGCTGCTCAGCGGCGCCCACACTCCGCTTCCATTGGTAACGGTTCTCCAGGTTATAGCCCTCAACAATACATCCTCCCGGGAACCGCAGGAATCCAGGCTTCATCTCCTCCAGCAGTCCGACCAGATCCCGGCGGAACAAGCCCAGCACTGCATCGGAGGGAATCATGGACACGAAGTCGAAGCAGACCGTGCCAGGAGCATTCAGCCGGATGACGAAATCTCCATAGGACACAGGCTCATCACAGCTAAGCTGTACCGTATAGCGTGTCCACTCTGCCCCTACCGCCGTCGCGATGACAGCCTGCGCCTTAACCGCGCTATTTTTCTCAACCGAAACTTCAATACTACCTGCATACCCCTCCGCTCTGGCATAGAAGGATACCTCATACGTAAGTCCCGGCTTCAGGGACACCCCATCATAGGCTTTATTGGTAAAAGCATTTTGCGTCTCCCCGGCGGTAAACGCCAGGTAATGGGGATTGACCTCATTCTGCGGATACTCCGCCCCAATCTGCAGCGTGGCTCCGCTTGCCTCTGCGGGATAAGCCGTCCAGCCATAGAGGCCGTCATAGCTCTCGCTGTAGCTCCCCCGGTCGCCCTGCGCCTTCATGAACTCGAAGGAACGGTTCTCAATCATCTCGGCATGCAGTCCGCCGTCCAGCCCGTAGTTGATATCCTCGAAGAACAGCCCGATCATCCCCTTGGAGATCGATACACCGGGCTTATCTGTGATTTGTAGTTTCATCTACTTCCCCTCCGCCGCTTTACCTTGTCTGTATAATTTCCAGTTCTCAATAGTACCGCTTACAAATAAGAAATAATCTCAGGCGTAATGCTGCTCTCATAGCGGTCGGAGATGCCGAAATCCATTTTTTTATAGGTCCATGCGGCCCGGCCGATCTTGTATTGCTCAAACACTCCATGCACGTCCTTGTACCAGTTCACCACGCTCTGCGATGGAGCTTGCTCAATGACACCGTACTCCCCGCAGTACAAATACACGTTTCGCTCGGCGGCAACATCAATCGCATTCTGGATCAGGCTGGTCATATACACCGGACCCATCTCGCTGATCCCTTCTGCATGAAGCCCTGAGCCAAAAGCGCCAATAGCTGCCGAAGTGCTGCGGTAGTTCTCCAGGTCCCCCGGATACTCCATGCTGCTCTTTGGCATCTGCTCCACCCAAGCCGCACGCTGGTGTGTGAACAGGAACGGTTCATAGAAGTGGAACGTGTACACGATATTCTCGTCATACGGCTGATCCAGCAGTCCGAGGGTATGTACGCTGTTCCACTGGATGCCGCCGATGACGATTTTGGTTTCCGGGGCGTGCTTGCGGATCTCGGCAATCGTCCGGTGAGCCAGTGCATTCCAGCGGCTGCTGTCCTTTTCCACAATCTCATTCAATAATTCAAAAGCCACAGTATCCTTATAGCCGGCATACCGGCTGGCAATCGATGTCCACAGATTCAGGAACCGCTGCTGGAGCGCCGGATCATCGAACAGGGAATTCTCGGCCACACTGTTGAAGGAGAAGCCCGGCGTCTTATGCAGATCAATAATAAGATTCAGCCCATTAGCAGCACACCAGCGGATGCAGTTGTCGATATGCTTGAACCCGGCGTAAGTCTCAGCATTCCCCGTATCCTCAATCACTTCATAATCCACCGGCAGCCGGACATGGTCCAGGCCCCACGAAGCAATCGTCTCAATATCCTTCTCCGTAATGAAGCTGTCATAATGGGAATGCTGATACGGACACTGGGACAGCCAGCCTCCTAAATTTACACCTCTGGTATAACCCGTCCATTCTTTCATCACGATCATCCTCTCCGGCCTCAGCCTTCAATGTATACTCAGCTTGCTTACCTGCCTTAAGCATAGATAAACTCGGACCGCAGTACAATTACACATCGTGCGTAAGTACTAACTTATTGTGCAATCGCAGTTTACTTGGCGGCCTGTTTGCTTTTACAATAGATCTATCTGCTAGGCGGGAGGCTCCTATGAACATACACAACATCGGCTACAATCACAGCCATGACGCGGACTTCATCATTAACCGGCCCCAGGGCTCGGGAGACTATATGCTATTGCTGCTGAAAACCCCGGCCATCTTCACTTTGAAGGGAGAGAGCCGGGTAACGGGGCCGGACTCCTTCATTCTGTACAGCGAGCATACGCCTCAGCTCTACCGGGCATACGGGCCGCAGTTCACCAATGACTGGTTCCATTTCCGGCTGGACAACCCGGGCGATGAAGCGCTGCTGGACCGGCTGGCGATTCCCACGAACGAAGTGGTCCCGATTGGCGATCTGAACGAATTGTCGATGATCATTAACCATTTGTGCTATGAAGCGTACTCCGGGAACCCGCATAAGGACGAGACGATCGAATTATATCTGCGCCTGTTCTTCATTAAGCTGAGCAACCGGATTCATTCCGCCCAGAAGGAGGTAGGCAACACCCACTACAACAAGATGTCCCTCATCCGCACCAAAATCTACAACCAGCCCTTCCTGAACTGGACCATCGACGGACTCTCTCACGAACTAACCATGAGCCGGTCCTGCTTTCAGCACCTCTATAAGGACTTCTTCGGCGTAAGCCCGATGGCCGACGTCATTGCCAGCCGGATCGAACATGCCAAGTATCTGCTCACCACCACAGACATCTCCGTCAAAAAAATCGCCGAGATGAGCGGCTACGCCAGCGAGATCCACTTCATGCGCCAGTTCAAGCAGCAGACGGGGCAGACGCCCACTCAGTACAGGGAGCACAAAATAAAGCCAAACCGCTGATCAGCAGTCTGGCTTTAAGTTCTCACTCCCAGAAATCAGCAAAATGCTCCAGTACAGCCTCGCTGCACAGTGCATCCTCCCCATTCCATTGCTCATGCAGATAGTAGACTTTACCTGCTCTTACCGCAGGCAGTCCATCCCAGTCCGGCAGACGGTGAAGCTCATTTCTAGCCTTGGCCTCACTCAAGCTGGAACGGTAAAATACAAACAGGCGATCTGCATGAAGCAGCACCGCCAGCCGCTTGGGATCAAGCGAAATATAATAGCTTCCGCGCTGGGGCCGCAGTTGGCCGTGTTTCTCACTCATGCGGAAGCCCAGCGGGTGATAGAGGATTTTGGCAAGTCCCCTGCGCCGATGAAGCAAATAGAGATCGCCGTTGTCAGTGTAATAGAGTACGGCAGCAGTCTCCCCCGGCTCAATACGGGAGCGCAGCTTATGCCATATCGCTTCACGCCGTTCAGAATACGCATGAAGCCACCGCTGCGCTTCATCGCGCAGATCCAGAATCTCCCCAAGCTTCAGCATCCGGCGCTCCATCGGGGCATATTCATTGAGCCCCACAATCGGGGCCATCTCCGAGATCGGTTCAGCATGCTCGTAGCCATATCTGCTCAGCAGCACCAGGTCGGGCTGAAGCGCACGCACCTTGTCCAGCTCCAGCGGGAATCCGATCTCCTTCGTCTCCTGGAGCTGCTCTGTGACCGGGTAACAGCGGATATTGGCCCCAACCGGCGATATCCCCAGCACCAGCAGGTCGCCTAATGTACTGGCATCATCATAAATAATACGCCTTGAGGCCAATGGCACGTTACACCGATTCCCCCGCCAGTCTGTTACCTGAAGTGCAATACGGTTCAGCCTTGCATACTCCCCCGGCGCAATACCGGTAACCTGCTTGAACCTCCGGTAGAAATATTGCTCATCCCGATACCCGACCTGCAGTCCTATCTCCCACACTTTGCCCTCCGGCTGCCGGAGCAGCTGCTTGGCCTTCTCCATCCGAAGATATGTAAGATAACCGCTGGGCGTATTCCCTGTTAACTGCTTGAACACCCGCAAATACTGCCAGCGCGGAAGCCGGGCAGCATCGGCCAGACTCTGCACCGACAACACGGAGGCATAATTCTGTTCAAGATATAGAATAGAATTCTGTACGCTTCTTCTCGGGTCCCAGGCCTTCCCGTCTTCTGCCACCAGCCGCAGCTCCTGTTCTTGATCCATATCAGACACCCCGCTTAGAACGGATTATTGTTAAGCAGGTCAGGGAAGTCCTGAATAAGCTTGCGGACGGTAACGACATCGCTGTCGTTGTACTCGAGGGGGATATAATGAATTTTTCCGTTTTTGACTTGCGGAAGCATCTGGAACAACGCACTTTGCTTCAACTGCTTGAAGCCCTCCTGCGCCTCATCATTATGGTCATAGACCAGGAAAAGATGATCCGAGACAATGGTATTGGTTATGGCTTCCTCATTCACCTCAATATAAGGGGAACTGCTGCTGGCCGCCAGCTTCTCTACTTCGGGCGACATTTTCATCCCGGACGGGTGATTGACAAGATCGAAGACACCGAAGTTTTTCATCAGATACATCTTTTTGTTCCAATAATAGACTACAACTGCTGCCGTCTCGTCCTTGCCGATGGTCCCCTCTGCATGAAGCTTGTCCCACATCTCTGCGGTCTGCTGATTAATATCAGCTACAATAGCCTTCGCCTCAGCCTGCTTCCCCACGAGATCACCAATCACCAGCAACCTGTCCTGAAAAGGAAGCGATTCATCAAAAGCGGCCACCGGCGCAATCTTCTCCAGCAGTTCATATTCGCCCTCTTGCGTCTCATACCCGAACACGATCAGATCCGGATTACTGTCCAGCACGGCTTCCAGGTTCGTCGGCATCCCAATATCCACGGCCTTCGCATTCAATCGCTCCCGCGTCTCCTTCAGAATCGATGAATCTGCCATATATCTGTATGGATAAGCAATCGGCTCATATCCCAGCTCCAGCAGATCAATTGTCGCACCGGAGCCGGCCACAGATACAATTCGCTGCGGAGCTGTAGGAATTACGCTCTCTTTTCCATTGAAATCCTTATATACCTTCGTAGAAGAAACTGTTTCCTTAGCTGCTCCGGACGCATCCTGAGTAGTGCCGGTTGCCGAAGGGTTCGGACCCGCCGGGCTACATGCCCACAGCACCAGCAAGAGAGATAGCACTCCTATACTTTTCCATGTAAAAGACCATGATGTTCTCATATCCAATCATTTCTCCATTCCCTATGTATTAATAATAATAATCATTATCATTTATACATAAGGATACCGTAACCCTTCAGCAAGTTTCAATGGACAAAAGTTACGAATCAAAGCCATTCCAAGAACTCAAGACGATTCCCAAAAGGATCATTGACATAAAAGCGCCTGACGCCTTCCTCCGCCCTTGCTTCATCATCCGTGACTTGAATGTTATGCTGCAGCAGATGCTCACGCAACTCATTCAAGTGCTGTACATGAAATGCCGGATGCGCTTTGGTTGCGGGAACAAAATCCCGTTGCACCCCGATATGTACCTGATGACTCCCACATTGGAACCATACTCCGCCGCGCTTTTGCAACAGTTCCGGTTTGGGAATCTCCGCCCAGCCTAACAAGCCATTGAAGAATTTTCGGACCTCAGCTTCACAGCCTTCCGGGGCTGCCAGCTGTACATGATCCAGACCATAATAATTGTAAGCCATCCATCTTCCTCCTCAATAGTTTCATCTGATGAAAATTAATTTCATAATAGAATTCTATATTATAGTAATATTCGATAAAAATCCATAAAAAACAGCCCGTCTAAGGCGGACTGCTTCATAACTAACGGTCCCGCAGGATCTTCGCAATGAACCTGCACATTGTATGCGTTTTTTCGTATACATTTTGTACACACACACTCTTACATCAAATTGTATTCGGTTTTTCGCATACATTCGGCCCACGTGCTCTCTCTGCATCAAATTGTATTCTGTTTTTCACATACATTTGGTCCATTCGCAATCCTACATCAAATTGTATTCGGTTTTTGGCATACATTTGGTCACGACTCTCTCAACTCCCCCGCCCCTACGCATACCACTTCCCCCGCGCCTCATACATCGTCCGGTACTCGCCCGCCGTGGCGGCGAAGCCTTAAATAAAAATGACTGTGCCGGAATTGGCAGCAGTCATTTTATTTGAACCAATTGTGGTATTCCCTTTAGGGCTGAATATAGGTGCTTATTTCAAGCTCTGCCCGCGGTAGTCCTGGAGCAACCGCAGTAACCTTAATCGTTCCGGAGACGGCTCCGGCCCGGATATAGGCCAGCAGCTTGCCGTGATGGGTATTGCGGGTATGGGAGCGGTAAGGCTCCAGATCCTGCACATTTCCATTCTCCAATCCCAATAGTTCACCCGCTCCTTCTACGGTCACCGTGACAGGAACCTCCGCGCCATATACGCTGGTGCCCGCCGAATCTACAATTTCGAGCTCCACATGGACGATATCACGCAGGTTTGCCCACAGCTGCAGAGTATCCGCTGTCAGCTTTAACTGCTCCGCCGCTGCTGCCGTGTGCAGCTCCCGCTTGACCGTTCGGCCCCGTTCGTCTGTCCCCGTTAAAAGCAGCGTTCCCGGTTCAAAGGTCACTTCCCAGCTCAGCAGCAGCTCCCCGCTCTCATCAGGACGTCCTCCCCCGAGCAGCTTGCCGTTAAGATACAGCTCCGCAGCCGCTAAATTGGTATACCCGTCTACGATCAACCGCTCGCCCGGCTCCCAGTTCCAGCTTGGCCCGCCGCCTGACCGGCCACCGGTATCTGATATGCCTGGTTCATTTGCCCTGCGGACGGCGAGATAAGCCATCGGCGTATCACTCCACAGACTCTGGCGGTAGTAATAGCTTGGTTTCGGGAAGCCGGCAAGGTCCATGAACCCTGCCTGCGAGGCCCGTATCGGCCAGCCATGCGCTTCTCCCAGATAGTCGATTCCAGTCCATATAAACTGTGCGCAGATATCGGGGTTATCGCGGACCGCCAGCCACTCCGGCAATCCCGGCGAATTCTCGCTGCCGTAGAGCACACGATCCGGGTAAGCGCTCCGATCCTTCTCGTATAAAGACTCCCTGTAATTATAGCCGACCACATCGAGCACATCGGAATAACCGATCAGATTGGCTAGTTCAGGATAAGCCAGCGCTGCCGTTACTGGCCGTGTCTTGTCACAGGCCTTCACAGCCTGCACCAGTCTACCGGCTATGACAGTAAGACGTTCAGCATTTGGCTTGTTCGGATCGTATACACGTTCTTCAGCAGGCTTGTTGGCATCATTGTTGCCGGTCATCGTCTGGAAGGAGGGGTGACAGTAAGGATCGTTAGGATAGTCTACCTCATTGCCAATACTCCACATAATAATAGAAGGATGATTCCGGTCGCGCTGCACCATCTCCTGAATATCCGTTATGCCCCAGTCCGGGAAATCCTCATAATAGCCGAAGTGCTTTGGAGGATAAACATTGTGTCCGGTGGACCACTTGTTTTTGACACCTTCCCATTCATCAAAGGCTTCGTCCATCACCATAAATCCCATTTGATCGCATAAATCCAGGAGAACCGGAGCCGGCGGGTTATGGCTCATGCGGATGGCATTGCAGCCCATCTCCTTAAGGTAGCGCAGCCGCCGGACCCAGACATCGCCGGGAACGGCAGCGCCGAGGCAACCGGCGTCATGATGTACACAGACTCCCTTGATCTTAAGAGCCTCTCCATTCAGCTTGAACCCTGCTGCCGGATCGAAATGAATGCTCCGGAGGCCGACGGGAGTGCGGACCTCATCCACCGTTGCCCCCTTCCAGATAATCTCTGTAAGCAGCGTATACATGTTGGGGGCTTCCGGCGACCAGAGCTTCGGTTCCTTCACTTGAATGACCTGTTGACTGAGTTCCGTACCGCCCGCCGCCGGCAGCAGTTCCACCGAGGTTCCCGCATTGATGCCATCATCATCTATAAGGGTGTGACGTACGCTGATCTCTGCCGGTTCCCCTGTTTCGTTCAGAATCCTGGTCTCTACCTGCAGCTCCGCCCCTTCCCGGCCAATTTCAGCTGTCGAGGCAAAAACACCGTACTCTGCAACATGAATGTCATGCGTTAATGTCAGATAGACATCACGGTAGATCCCTGAACCGGTGTACCAGCGGGAATCTGCTGTCTCCGCGTGGTTCACTTTTACCGCAATGATATTCTCGGCTCCGCCATACGCCAGCAGGTCCGTGATTTCATAAGTGAACGTGCTATAGCCATAAGGACGTTTGCCCAAATAATAGCTGTTTACCCAGACCTGCGAATGATTGTATACGCCCTCAAAGGTAAGGTACGCACGTTTACCCTCCAGATGGTCCGGCAACACAACATGCTTGCGGTACCAGCCGGTTCCGCCGGGCAGATATCCGCTGCCGCTGGAATAATCTTTGGAAAAATCAGCCTCGACGGCCCAGTCATGCGGAAGTGTGACTTCCCGCCAAGCTTTGTCGTCATATCCCTTATACCATGCTTCGGATACATCGCCCCGATTAAAGCACCACACCGCATTAAGCCATATCTTGCTTCTGGACTCGTTCATGCGCTTCTCCTTTATCCGGAATTAAGAATTGGTTATGAGCTGTTTATTGCGCTGCTTCCATTTTTTGCTTGAACGCATCCAGCTGCTTCTGCAATTCAGCCTTGACCTTATCATATCCGGCAGTCTTGATTTTCGCTCTGAACTCCTCCACTGCTTTGGCCGGATCACTTACCTTCCCGAAGTTGATCGCCGGCCCAAGCTCCCCGGCCACCTGCGAGATCGCAGTCAGTTCACTCTCTACAGGAGATTTGTCAAAGACAAACTGGCCGTAAGGATACGGAATTTTGATTTTGTCGTATTCGTCATAGAGTGTGCCGATTTCACTCCACACCGTTTCGCTCGGGATTTCGAATTTATCCACCCGGCCGCCCCAGAAATCTGCATAGAAGCTGTCGGAAGCTTCGTTGTAGTTGGCGGGCAGCGTTCTTTTTCCATCCTTGATCTCATATTGCACGCCTTCGATACCATAGTTGATCAGATGATAGATTTCCTCATTGTTGCGGATCAAATCATACGCCATCAGCGCCCGCTCCGGATTCTTGCTGTGAGCGCCCAGGGAGGTACCGCCGTGTGTAATCGACAGCTCCATCAGATTCTTCCCGCCAGTCCGGTTGAACGGGAACATCTGCAGCTCAGAGCCTGGCTGGGCTTTGTCCATCTCTACACGCAGCGTGGAGAAGGTCTGTGTGTGATGCTGGTCCAGACCGGATAATCCGGCTTTGAGGGCTATACGGTTGTCATTTTTGTTATTGAGCGCATCCTCGCGCCAGAATCCTTTATCGGCCCATTCTTTCATCAGCTTGGCATAATTCAGGAAGAGATCGCTGAAGATCGGCTCAGCCACGGTATATTTCTTATCGTTCGATACCGCTGTAAATACTGGCATGTAGCCTGTAGAGATCGGGAGGTCCAGGTTATCCGTATAGGACTGAATATAGCCGCCCCATGTCACCGCACCCGAGGCCATATCCCATGGAATGACGTCCGGCTTGTTGTCTTTGATATATTGCAGATATTGGCCGATCTCCTCCCAATTCTTGATCGGTTCGTTCAGCCCGGCTTCCTTCGCCCAGTCGCCGCGGTAGAAGAAGCCATGATTGACCCATTGCGTGTAATCGTTCTCAGGAATCAGCACAATTTTGCCGTTGTAACGGCTCTCGTTCCAATCCTTCTCCGGAATGGATTTCCAGGTTTCCGGTGCATACTTGGGAAGCAGCTCATCCAGATTCATGAAGGCCCCGCGCTGCGCGTTGGCCCATGTATCGAGCCAATCCGTTCCGATGGTGATCAGATCAACCGCCTCCCCGGAGGCCAGCAGCAGGTTGTATTTGGTCTGCCAATCGGCCCATTCGACCCATTTCCATTCCAGCTCGGCATTGATTTTTTCCTTCATAATTTCATTGACCTTGGCCAGCACCTTTTCGAATTGCCCATTCTTCGGCTTATCGCCCAGCACCACATAACTGATTTTTACAAACTTAGAGGTATCCGGCGCCAAGCTGTCTTTGTTTCCAGTGTCATTCGTCGTCTTAGCCCCATTGTTAGCCGCATTATTCCCGCCACCGCAGGCGGCCAGCGTAAACAGTAAGAGGAACGTCAACATCATGCTTAATGCTTTTTTGATCCCCATTCTTGTACAACCTCCCTGTAGTTAATTTACTCTATGTGAGAAGGCTTGATGGCCTTGGCACATCGTTGCAGCAGAAGTTTCTGGAAGATCAGCCCTTTACGGCTCCTACGGTGATTCCCTTAATAAAGTAGCGCTGTACGAACGGATAGAACAAAATGACCGGACCTGTGGCCACTACAGCTGTTGCCATCTTCATGGACTCCAGTGGCACATCGCGCAGCTGCACATTCGAGGCGGCAGCGGAATTGCGGACAAAATCGGCGCTCGTAATCACGTTATACAAAAATAGCTGCAAGGTGCGATATTTCATATCCGGCGACAGAAACAGCATGGAATTATACCATTCGTTCCAGTACCCCAGGGCGATGAACAGCCCGATTGTGGCCAGGGCGGGCGTGGTCATCGGCAGAATCAGCCGGAGGAAAATCGTAAAATCGCCTGCCCCGTCAATCTTCGCCGACTCCGTAATCGCGTGAGGAATAGAGCGGACGAAGCTTTTCATCATAATGATCAGGAACGGACTAAGCAGACCAGGGAGCAGAACCGCCAGGTAGTTATCTTTTAAATGAAGATACTGGGTGATCAGCAGGTAGAACGGCACCAGACCTCCGGAGAACAGTGTAGTGAAGTAGATGAAGAAAGAGATTTTGTTGCGGTACATGAAGTCCGGCCGTTGCAGCGCATATCCCGTCATAGCCACCAGCAGCAGGCCAACCGCCGTGCCTACGATCGTCATTAATATGGTTACTATATACGAACCGATGATCAGATCGGGGTTCTCGAACACGATTTTATAAGCGAACAGACTGAACTCCTTGGGCCAGAAGTTGAAGCCGGAGAGCTTGATGGCCGACTCTGAGGTGAAGGAGGTGCCCAGCACCAGCAGGAACGGCAACAGGCAGCAGAGGGCGAACAAGCCGATAAACAGATATCCGATCCACTGAACGACAAGTCCGCTGGCGTCGGTTTTTTTGCGTGCGCTTACCAAAGTCTCATCCATGGGCAAGTCCTCCTAAAAAAGTGAATTGTCAGGCGATACCTTTTTGACCAGCCAGTTAGCAGATAGAACCACGAAGAATCCGAACAAGGATTGATACAGGCTGACCGCACTGCCCATTGAGAAGTTAAAGTTGGTCATCAGCGAGCGGAACACATAGGTCTCGATAATATCCGTAGAGGCGTATAACGCTGTGTTGTTAGCACCCACCAGATTGAAGAATAATCCGAAGTTCCCCTTCAGGATTCCGCCAAGCGAGAACAGCAGCAGAATGATGAAGGTCGGTTTGAGCCAAGGCAACACGATATACCGGATACGCTGAAAAGCATTCGCCCCATCGATCTCCGCAGCCTCCACAATCTCACTGTCCAGCCCCATAATTGCCGCAAAATAAACAATGGAGCCATAACCGGTGCTTTGCCATAAATACGTGATAACTATGATAAAAGGCCAGGCCTCCGGACTTGAGTACGCCTTCACCGGATCAAGCCCCAAGGAGTGCAGTACCGAGTTCAAAATGCCATAATCATAGCTCAGAATGTTGTAAGCGATGAGACCAATTAGAACTGCGGATACGAAATACGGCAGGAACATCATGGTTTGGGATACCTTCTTGAACCATTTGGACCGCATCTCGTTGAGCAGCACAGCGACCGTAATCTGAAGCATGTTGCCCAGCAGGATAAACGCGATGTTATAGGCGATGGTATTGAACGTCAGGCGCCACAGATCACCCGTCATGACCAGGAACCGGAAATTCTCCAGCCCGGCAAAGGCGCTGCCGAAGATGCCGTCAGAATAGTTGTACTTGATAAACGCCAGATACAGCCCAGGCATAGGCAGATAGGAAAAGATAAGAAAAAACGCTATCGCCGGAAAGCACATCAGCAGCAATGTCTTGTTGTTCTTAAAACGTTTCCAGCGGCCACGCTTGGGTTTGGCATACCTCTTCTCTGTCAATTGGGCAGGTGAAGCAGTGGACATAAGACCCCTCCTTAGTTGAATAGTCAGCGGATTTCAACTGTAAAATTAATGAAACCCATTTCATTTAAAGCCAAAAAAATAAAACCCGTTATCCATCCTGTCACTCGTATTCTCGCAAATTTTCCAGGAAGTTTCCTTGATCATTGAGCAAGTAATCGGACTATTGATGAAATGGGTTTCATTAAAAAGTAAAATGTAAGGGCTTTCTTCACCAGAATAAGCCCTCGTTATTTCAAAGTCAACTATTAATTTCTAATGGTGGATCAATTATTGCTGGAAAGGTGCCGTCGTCTGGCGTACCCTTAGCTCGGGAATAACCGAATGTAAACGGGGCACCTTTTTGCCGGCGATCAGCTTGTGCAGCATTTCTGCCGCCAGACGGCCGATCTCGTTCGCCATCAGCGAAACCGTGGTCAGCTCCGGAATGCTGAAGGACGCAAAGGGAATATCATCATAACCAACGATGGACAATTCTCCCGGCACGGCAATCCCCGCCCGGTCAGCCGCTTTGAGTGCGCCGATGGCCACCAGGTCGTTCATACACATGATCGCTGTCGGCCGGTCCGGCAACTTCAGCACCTGCTCGGCAAACTTGAAGCCCATGTTGACAGAGAATCCCCCATGGATCATCCATTCCTTGCGGACCTCCAGACCATTGTTACGCATGGCTGTCCGGAATCCTTGAATCCGCTGCTGAGTATTGGACATATGCAAGAAACCGCCAATGACGGCGATATCCCGGTGTCCAAGATCGATTAAATGCTGTGCCGCCAGCTCCGCCCCCAGCCTCTGGTCAACCGCCACCCGGTGAATCTTCGTGTTGGGCAGATTCCCGTTAATCATCAGCACCGGAACACGTTTAGCCGCTTCCTCTACCTCCCGCACCAGCGCCGCATCCGGCTTGGACAAATCCAGCCTGCCGCCAATCATCACGATGCCATCGACCTGCTTCTCCATCAATATCCCCAGATACTGTGATTCCCGCGCATACTGGAGGTCTGTCTCCTCGTCCGAGGAGACGGTATCACACAAAAAACAGGTGTAGCCCAGCTTTCTCGTCTCCCGGTCAAAGCTGGCCAGCACCTCCGGAAAGAACGGGTTGGTGATATCCGGCAGGATGAACCCGATCATCCCGGTTTCTTTGCGGATCAGGCTTCGCGCAAGCGCGTTGGGCTGAAACTGGTGCTTGTCAATCAGCGCAGTAATCCGCTCTCTCGTTTCTTTTTTGACGGGGGCGGTATTATTAAGCACTCTGGATACGGTGGCCACCGAGACGTTGGCTTCCCTGGCAATATCATATACGGTAACGGGCTTCATTCTGCTCCCTCTCTTTGCCCATCGGCAATAACTGGTTTTGGCTTCATCTTATCGTTTAGCTCTGTATTAGTAAACCATTTATTGCTACTTCCGCTCCGGCCGGGACAAGCGTATGCTGAACGTCCTTACCATCTTCAATCCAGGCTGATCTGCAATGTAATGGGTTTCATTGAAATCCATTATAGTCCTGTCAGTGGCTTTTGACTACATGCCTAGTTACACTTTAGATCTTATACAAGGTAACATCATAGTCTGCAAAAACCTTCCCGATCATCTGCTCCACCACACTCCACTCCCCATTCGCCAGCCCGCAGCCAATGTTGTACGGGAGCGCTATGGACAACCCCCTGGCCTGCGCTTCTGCCTTAAGTGTGGTCAACGCCTGCTCCAGCGCAGCATAATCGGTATACCGGGTTTTGCTCCTCCCGAAGTGAAGCTGCCCGAACAAGTTCGCCGTATACTTCGCCCCCGTCTGCACCAGCTGGCAATGCCCAAGCAACTTCTCAGACGTGTGCTGGTTACAATATTTTTTATACTCAGGATATAAATTCGGATAACGCCCCCGCAGAATCTTCGCGATCCCCGACCCCATCACCCCCTGACAATTCACCTGATGCCCTAGAATATCTTCACCCGCGGCTAATAGATCACCGTTTACGATTTGGATGGTCATGGTTTTCTCCTTGTTTGTGGCTTGAGGTAGTTTGGTATTTAAAATTATACCATTTTCTTCTATACGAATCCCTCCTGCCCTTGGCTAATTGTGATACTATTTATATAAACAAAAACAACTGGCGAGGGTTGAAAATGAATCAGGATATTACTGCAATGCAGTTTATTGACTTGCTTCAGCAGGGGCAGAAGGTTTTCTACAAAATATGTGTAGAAGATGGTTCGCTTAGGGAGCGGGATTTATCCTCCCTTACATTTAAGGAGTGTTTATTCTCCATTGACTTTTCGGGCTCCAATTTGGAGTCAACACAATTTATTGATTGCAATCTGAAGACCTGTCTATTCACTAAATGTATCCTAACCCATGCATTATTCATCAGTAATTCTTTAGATACAACAGACTTCTCAGGAGCACAAGTGAATGGGATCACCTTTAAGGACAACACCTATCATTCTATTGTACTGACGGAGTCTCATCTTGCAGAGATGATTATATAAGTTTAGAAAAATCCCCCGCCCTCTACACATACCACTTCCGCTGCGCCTCATACATCGTCCGGTACTCGCCCGCCATGCTCATTAGCTGCTCATGCGTGCCGTCCTGCACGATCCTTCCATCCTTCATCACGAGGATTCGGTCCGCGAGCTTCACGGAGCCTAAGCGGTGGGAGACGAGGATTGCAGTTTTGTCCCGGCACAGGGCGGCGAAGTCATTATACAGACGGGTCTCCTCCAGGGGGTCGATGGCCGCCGTGGGCTCATCCAAGATCATCCAGTCACTGTCCCGGAACAATCCGCGCGCAATCGCCACACGCTGCCACTGGCCGCCGGATAGATCGGTGCCGCCGAACTCGCGTCCCAGCATCGTATCCCCCCCTTCCTTAACCCCTTCAACGGACAAAAGCACCCCGGCCTCTTCACAAACGGATACTACTGTAGCATCATCTGCTGGTTTGGAATATTGGCTGATCCGCACATTTTCCCGTAACGTCTCATTATACTTGCGATAATGTTGAAAAACAGCCGACGTTCGCTCATAGCTAGTCCGCGAAGCCTCCACGTTCCCGTACCACACTTCCCCTGCCGTAGGCGGGTATAACCCCATAATAATACGGCACAGCGTGGTCTTCCCGCTTCCATTCTCACCTACAATCGCCAGCGTCTGCTTATGCGGGATGATCAGGTCAATGTCCTCCACCGCATTTCGGGTCGCCAGCGGATAGCGGAACCGGACAGCTTTTAGCTTAATATCACTATCTGCGGGCCTTGGCATGTTATTAGTTACATGAACAGGTTCGTCGATGAAATCCAGAAAATTCTCCACAGAGCCGATATTCTCCGTAGCCCAGGCGATTCTCTCGGTGATCAGCTTGTTCATGAACCGGTACAGACTGCCAATCGAAGCCAGCACCGCCGCAAAAGCTCCAATCGAAATCTCCTGCCTCATCACAGACACAAACAGCATATACACGATCAGGCCGTAGCCCATAACCGTCACTATATTCAGAATGAGCTGCACTAGATGCTTGCGTACCTGCGTCCGAAGTACAATAGCGTTCAACCGTTGCAGGGCAGAGGTATACAGATTCTCGAAAAATGCAGTAGCCCCCAGCAACCGGGTCTCTGAGAGATACGCTTTGTCCGTCAAGCACCGTTCATAGTATTCACTTTTCCGCCGGATCGGGGCAGATGCCGCCTCCAGATTCTTGAATGCTGACATCAGCACCAATTGAGAGAGCATCACCGGGACGAATACGGCGACAACACTAAGCGCAAGCACCGGCTTGAGCGTGAACAGATACCACCCGATGAACACGAAATAAGTCGTATAGTAGAACAGAATGTCCAGTAAGGTAGTCCCGATCCAGATCAGCTTCCCGCTCCCGTTCACAGCCTTGTGGATATAATCCAGCCGCCCTGTGTCCTCGAATTCAGAGACCTGTAACGAATCTACTCTCTTAAAAATCATCAGGTTCAAGTGCTTGCCCACACTTAGCCCGTAAATCTCCTCATAACAGTTCCCGAGCCCGTCCATAACATGATAGAACAGATACATAAGCGCCAGTACGCCCAAGGACAAGAGAATCATTTTGAAGTCTATTCGATCTGTAGCATAGGCAGCAGCCGCATCTAAAAACCTCTGCATAAATAACACCTGCAGCACCCAGGAGACTGCCTGGAGCAAGGCAATTCCGATATATGTATATGTCATCCCGGGATTCACCTGGAATAAAAGCCGCAGGCATCTGACTCCGTTCTTAAGGAACCCCTTTCTCTGTATTCTATCCATGCTGCACCATACTTTCTGCCTCATACCACGACTTCTGGCTGGCGAACATCTTCCGGTATATCCCGTCAGGGATGTCCATCAATTGCTCATGGGAGCCCTGCTCCGCAATCCGCCCGCTACACACCACCAGGATCTCATCCGAGATTCTCGCTGCGCCCAGCCTGTGGGTGATATATATGGTGAACCGGTCTGCGCGGATGCTGCTGAACATTTCATATAGCCGGCTCTCTTCGATAGGGTCCAGGGCAGCCGTAGGCTCGTCCATAATATGGATGGCAGAATTAGAGTACAACAGTCTGGCTATCGCCAACCTTTGCCACTGCCCGCCGGAGAGGTCCAGGCTGTTCTTTTGGATTTTCCCGACATAAGTATCGAGACCCGCTTCCAGCCCCTGAACCATTCCGTTCAGATTCATCTTGCTTATACTGTGACGGATTCGCTCTTCATCCTTCCTCAGGATATTCCCCAACCGGACATTATCCTGGATCGTCAGCGCGTACCTGGCGTAATTCTGGAAGACCACCCCGATGATGCTTTTCAGCTCCGGATAGCTGTACTCCCTCAGATTCTTATGATTAATGAATATTTCGCCCTCGTAGTTATCGTACATCCCCGTGAGCAGTTTGATCAGGGTGGATTTACCGGCCCCGTTCTCGCCGACAATGGCATAGCTTTTCCCGCTAACCATTGTGAACGAGCATTGATTCAGTATGTATCTCTCCGTATCCGGGTAACGGAAGCTCACCTGCCTAAATTCCAGCGATTGAAAGACGAAGCCGTCTATCTCCACAGGTAGAGCAGCAGCATCCTTCTTCTCACTGAGTCCGGCAAAAGCAGAGAATTCCTTCAGATACGCCTTCATCCGTGCATGCTCCTGCATCGTCTCGGCTAACTGCCAGGACATCCTCTGCACAAGACTGAAGATCGCGGTCACCAGCGAGATGTACAGGCCAATCGATAGCTCGCCCAAGTGCAGCTCAGGCAGCAGCAAGGCCACTATAATGATGCCGATTAGCAGGGCGATGATCGAGCCGCTTTTCAGATGAATGAAGCTTCGGATCTGTATCTTCTTCTCCACCGCGTACGTCTGATCATACAGCTTGTCGTAACGATCCCTGAGCGCCGGACTATACCCGAATAACGTGCGTTCCTCCGCATCCTCCCGGCTGGTCAAAAGTTGGGCCAGATCTGCACTCCTCCTCCGTATCCGCTGCGCCTCCATCCCCAGCACATAATTCGCCTTGCCCGTCTTCATGGCAATATAGAACAAAGGCACCGCAACCAGCACAATCACAATCCCCGTAATGAACGTGGACGACATCACAATCACAAGCAGCGAAGCAGTCCCAATCAGCAAATTCAGTCCACTCATCATATTGTTGAATCCGCCCATGAAATGACCCACCGGATCGCCGCAGACCCTATCGATTAACTCCGCGGTCTCCTTATTCTCAATATGCTGATATGCAAGCCGCGCCCTCTTGAGCACCATCTCACGCTTCAGCCGCACATTCAGCCTATTGCGTCCCGTCAACTCAATCAGCTGCATCAGACTGGGGAGCAAATGAGTGATGATTACATAACCCATAATCAGCACAAGCGGCCTATAGATTAACGAATACTCCGCCCGGCCATTTACAATATCGGTCGCCGTATTAATGAAATAAGCCATCACCAGCGTCTGATAAGCAGGCATCAAGGCATCCACCAGCATGTACCCCACTGCCGCCACCGTCTGCACCGGAATCACCCGGAGTGGAATCCTGATCAGATCGAATACGGTATATTTTCTTGAAGTAAGCATGTAGTAGTCTCCTTGTTGGAATGAATGATATTAGGGCCGCAATAGGAAAGACTCGCAAAGCGTGCCCTAATCCATAGTATCATTTCCATCAGAAAGGAATAACCTGTCAGATTATAGGGATAGCGTAGAATAATAGAGAAGATTGAGGCCGTTATACACGATATGCACCACGACTCCCGGCCAGATCGAGCCTGTCTTGCGGAACAGGTATGCCACCAGAACGCCGACCATGAATGCGTCTAGCAGCATTCACTCTTGCCCGAGTCAACGATAAAGCTTGCATAAGGGTACTCGATAATGGAAAAGGGATGGACGAGGAAACACTACATCATCTATTCAACCGCTACTACCGGGGAACCAACACCGAGGAATCCACCGACGGTTCCGGCCTCGGCATGAGCATCGCCAAAACCATCGTCGAAGCACACGGCGGGGAAATCAAGGTACATTCGGTAGTCGGGCAAGGTACGGAGTTTGAGATTGTTTTGCCGTGCTGAGCAAACAAGGGTTCCAGTTCTGATGAGCTGGAGTCCTTGTTCCTGTTAGGATTGCCGAAGGATTTATGCAATCTCCATCGTTCTGTAGAGTATACTATGTGGATTTAATAGTTTATCTCTTTTTTTGTTGAATACAAAGTACTTCTATCGATGAAGGAGATGAGCAAATGGAGAGTATTTTAGAGAGTTTGTATCACGGTAACTTACATCCCGATGAGAAAATCATACCCGATGACCCGCAGTACTCTATTTTAAGAAAAAGAACATCTGGCATCACAGAGACATGGAAGAAGCGGCTTTCAGCGGATGAATTCGACCAACTAGAAGCGCTGTTAGACTTATACGGTCAATGTCATGGCATGGAGTTGGCGGCTAGTTTCAAGTATGGCTTTCGCTTGGGAGCGGGGATTGTGGTGGAGGTTTTAAGCGGGGAGAAGCGCAATAATTTGTAGGTTAAGTAGTGTTGGTCTAATACAACTATCGCTGCAAAAAGAGCCACTTTTCAGTGACTCTTAATTTGATGAATATTCATTTCCCCTCAAATTCAGACCAAACTAAGTAGAAAATCCCAAGTACAACTAGTGCAAGTGGAATTAATATTGGAAATGGTGGCGGAATCAAGGAAAGGTTGTTCTCCATCATAGTATTTGAAATCCCCGTAGTCTTAAAAGTAAGCGAAAAGGCAGCTATATAATGCAAAGACTCCCGGATGATATAAGCTCCAATTCCAAACCCCAACAGAAAAATCCCTATCCCTCTTTTACTCAAAGTCATTCCCTCCACCTTTATACATTTTAGTAGCTTGGTGCAGACGTACTTTGTTTTATTGTGTAGACACCATCAGGAAGTCCTGGAGATATAGTTTGTGTGCCTGTTGTTGACAAACATGAAAATAACAAAGGCCCGCCCGTTTATAAGAAGAACTGAATATGCAGTGAATGTATTTTCTCTTTCCAAAGTTGGTTAAAAACTTTAATCGCACTTATACAATCACGAATTTTTATCTTGTTTCCTCTATTTTTTTTAATGTGTTTTTTTGAATTATATTAGAATTGAAAACTACTAAATAATGAGATGTTTTATTTAGTTCGCTAGTATCAAATTTAGAAGGTACTTTTATATTTATTTTCTCTCCCCATTCCATGGTTACAGTAATGTTTTGTTTTTCTATTTCTGCAATTTGAACAATAGCAGCAGTACTTTTCATACTTCGGAAGAAAATAAATAATACTAAAATGATCAGTATCAACAACATGATTTTTATTTTTTTTGACATTATATTCTCCTTTTATTTGTTATTATACACTATGTGTGATATATTGGTAAATTTTATACTAAATAAAGGAAATGGAGGAATTGAAATTGAAGAAAAAAGGAATTTTAGCTACACTGGTATTACTATTAAGTTTTTCTGTAAATGGATCAAATGCTTTTGCAAGTGATTCAAGTACAAGTGAAGTTGAATTGAATGCGCTTACTAAAATCGACATAGTTCAGAAGAAAGCCATTGATCCTTATTTATCGGTAGATAAATATATGGATGGTAGAGTAGTTGGTATTGAAAATGTAGATATTTTAAACGAAAACCAGAAAACAAAAATATTAGAAGAGATGAGATTTAACTCTGAAGAGATAGACGCGATGCCAGAACAGTTGAAAAATGATTTGTTAGAATCCGGTGGTGTAAAAGTTGAAATTAATACCAATATAAGCGAGGAATATCACTCACTAGATGGAAAAACATATGTTGTTAATGAGAAAAACAAAGAACTTATTCAAAATATTAAAAGTGCTGATTTAAAAGAAATTCAAAAAGAATCTGGTCTATCAACAATGCAAACTGCAAAAAATTCAGTAAACGATGGTACTTTTTCAGCCTATCACGCATTAATGTATAGCGGAAAAACATCTAACGCTAAAGAATTTGTATATTCTTATGTAACATATTATACAATAGCGCCTCCAATTATACCTACAGGTAATGATAAAATAGGTACAGCATGGCAGGCATATGTTACAAGAACAGGCGCAACTGCATATAATTACAGGGGGAATTCTGGATACCAAGGGTCCGTTGATGTTTCTTCGGTATATGGTACATCAACAAGTTTTAACTCAGAGTTCTATACTAGAGGTTACATGCAAAACAACATTAATATCCCAGTTACTTATGTTGGACTAACTACTAATTTTTCAAGTTCTTATGCCCATCCATACACCCCCTTATCTCCAGCAGTTAGCATTGGTCCTCTTGCAGTCTCGTTTTCTTCATTTATTGGAAGTCAATGGACATGGGGGAGTTCGTTTACAGTTGGATCAACTTCTTTAAATCCTTAATTTATTTTGTAATAGCTGATATTATATTTACATGTTAAAGCGCCCAGTGGGCGCTTTTTCTGTCATCATTTCTGTAGAGCACTAAATTAATGGTGGAACTCTACTTGACGCTACAAAGATCCTAGCTCTGTTGGAGATCGATATACGAGCGTTTTGACCAAGCTAACTTCTTACAATAGGAATAAATAGTGCCCCGCTCGGGTTCCTTAACCCCCTTTAACATTCAATATCCGGCCGACCAAGCCAAGCATCGAAAAAATACCATTGATGGAGAGCATAAGCAAATGATACACCCGTCAGGCTTTACCTGACGAACCTTTTTCAGCTCCACCTATCCTCATGTTAGAATAAGCTAGATAACTAACAAGGAGGTTCAATCCATTGATACATCATATTGAAATTAACGTTTCAGACCTTAGACGTTCGGCTGAGTTCTGGGGATGGTTTCTGTCAGAGCTTGGTTATACGCAATATCAGCAATGGGAAGAAGGTGTCAGCTGGAAATCAGGTAACGCCTACCTTGTCTTCGTTCAAACCAAAGAGAAATACCTGGAAGCCTCTTATCATCGCAGTCAGATTGGATTGAATCACCTGGCATTCCATGCAGAATCAAGAGAACAAGTAGATGAACTGACCAGAATGGTTCGTGCTAAAGGCATGAATATTCTTTACGAGGATAGGCATCCTTTTGCAGGCGGGGAACATTATTATGCTCTATTTTTTGAAGACCCCGATCGAATTAAAGTAGAGGTAGTCGCTCCTTAGAATGATAAATATATATCTATGTACCTTCGCCTGAATACTGTTCGATCTTAAGATCGCCGGTGTCCGAGATCAGCTCGACAAGTGGCCCGCCCTCACCGATAGAACCATCCTGATAATCCGGCAGCGTGACCTGAACCGTTCCAGAATCGGCAGAGAACCCAGTGCGAAGGGCCTTAGGCGCTTCAGCGGTCTGGATGGTAATATCTCCACTATCCGAGACGGCATGGATATCCTGACTAATACGCTCCAGTGAGGCGGTGATTTTACCCGTATCGGTCTCCGCATGGATGATCCCCTCTGCGATATCCAGCTTGATCGCACCCGAGTCGCTTACCACCCGGTATTCCTTCGCCAGGACGGGGCCGACATCAATTTTCCCGGAGTCCGTTACCACCTCAAGCTGGTCCAGCCGGGTCGCAGGAATCCCAACCGAGAGCTTAAGGTCCGTATAGATATCAAAAAAGCGGTACCGGTTGTCCTGAACCACCTTAATCCGGGTCTGCCCCTGATCCTGAGTGATGTCCAGCTTGTAATCCTTCATTAATGCCTTGGTCGTCTTCCCGCTTAAGGTTGCCTTGATCTCATCTCCCTGAACGGGAACCACATCAATCGTTCCAATCCCGTTATGAAGAAGAACGCTGGTGGTCTGGTCCATCCGGACAGTCTGTTCAACCGATAGCTCATGCACATCGAAGGGTGAATTGCCTAACAGATACAGCACTACATTTCCAATGACTCCGGCAGCAATCAGGAGCAGGGCAAGTCTGGTTACGTTCCGGGATTTATTTTTCAAAAGAAACCACATCCTTCTTGATAACTGTCAGATTATACTTCAGGTACCGGATCACAAGATGGTAATACAGCCGGGTGAGCTTCAACGTTCCAAGGGCTACCAGCAGTCCTACGCCAACCAGGCCCAGCATCAGGAAGATGCTATTAATAGACAACGCCACCGACTGGTACTGAAGCATTAATAGAACCGGAGAAATAAGCAGACTAATAGCAAAAACGAACACCGCGGCAATCACAGTTAAAGAGGTAATAAAAGGTAGCAGAACGATAACTAAGTTGAACAATCCTAAGCTCACCGTTGCCATAACCGCTCTCGTCACGCTTAAGAGGGTTGGGGATTTGTCTGCTTTTTCAATTTGTGACTGGGTCAGTAGTTCGCGAGCGATCAGCCGGGGATGGCCCAACTTGGAGATCACTTCTGCTTCGGACCGTCCGCTTAACCGGGCAAACTCGAAATGCTCCTTGAACTCACCCATAAGCTCGGCACATTCCTCAGGAGGAAGCAGCTTCAGATACCGTGCCAATTCATTCAGATAGGCCTCTTTATTCAATCCGATCCCCCCTTAATAATCTCCTGAACCCCTATGGCAAAAGCATTCCATTCCTCAATCATGTCGTGCATGACTCTCCTTCCCTCATCGGTAATCTTATAGTACTTCCGGGGCGGCCCCTCCTCCGATTCGGATAGATAGGTCGAGAATAATCCATCCGCCGCCAGCCTTCTTAACAATGGATAGATCGTACCCTCCGCTATGGCAAATTTCTGCGAGATCTGCTCCACCAGCTCATATCCGTACCGGTCCTTCTGTGAGGTCAACACCAGCACACAAAGCTCCAGCACACCCTTCTTGAACTGAACATTCAAACCTTATCACCACGCTTTATTTAGTACTGTGCAATACACAGTAGTTGCTAATACAAAGATTACCATCTGCTACTGTTTAATGCAAGGTCGTTGTAACATCGAATTTACTCCCGGTCATCTTTTAGAGCTAGTGGGCGATGGCTCAATGTTTTGTATTCTACAATAAAATGAGCCATAAAAAAACATGCTAAAAGCTATATTTTTAGTATAATTTGACAGGTTTTTTTTTACTTTTTTATCAGCTATGATGTTCTCATATATCAAGCTAGGAGGTGAAACAAATGAATCTAGCAGATTTGGTAGCACAACTCAATAGCAGCGTAGCTGTCCCGTTAGGTGGCTGCGGAACAAAGAAAACAAGCTCAGCTAATACAGGATGTTGCTAAAAAACGAGGGGACGAAAGCTAATCTTTCGTCCTTTTTTATAAGGAGGCTCTTATGGATAATCATAAACCGAAAGATGATGTTGAGAACATGCTTTATGAAATGATAACAACTTTATGCGGCAAACCTAAGGACGTACATAATAACTCAAGTTTAGTAAATGATCTATCTTTATCTTCATTGGAAATTGTTCAATTAATAGTGATGATAGAGGAGAAATTCAATGTGGAAATTGATATGAATGTTGAATTTAAAGTTATCCAAGACATTATTGATTATATCAATAAGGAAGTTGGTTCGAATGTTTAGTATTGACTCAAAATCCTACCACGTATTTAAAGACAACGATAAGTACTTCTTATTTGATATTTATAAGATGATATTTTGTGAAATTAATTCTTCAATTTACAATGCATTATCTTCTAATGACCTTAGTTTATTAGGTGACGAGGAATTAATGCTCCTACAATCACTATCTGATAATAATGTTTTTTTTAATACCTCTATCCCCCATCAGCACGAGAATACTCCTGCAGACAAAGCTTACTTCTCATTAGCACCCGTTCATGGCTGTAATCTAAAGTGTCGATATTGCTTTGCATCATCAGGTAATAACTATACTAACCAAATAAGAATGCATGATGATCATACCTTACGAGATATTTCAAATTTCATTTGCTTTAATTGGATGCCTGGATGTAATGAATTCAGATTGGATTATGTTAGTGGCGGAGAGCCACTTATTAATAAAAAGGCATTTAGAAATTCTGTTATGACTCTCAAACACCAGTTCAAACTAAACAAGCGGGAATTATTTATATGGCTTTGCTCAAATGGAACACTGTTGGATGAGAGTGACCTTGCTTTTTTCGAATCACAAAATTTACTCTTTGGACTAAGTCTTGATGGTAATAAAGAACAAAATAATCAGCGGTTATACCATAATGGTAAAGAGACCTACGACGATGTAATAGAAAACATCAAGATGATATTATCTTCTGATTTCTCAAATAAAAGCAAGGAATTATGGGGCCTGTCAGTTATCACAAAACATAATTCGAATTTAAAGGAAATAATAGATCATCATTATAAACTAGGGTTTAAAACTGTTCAAATGAAACTGGTCAGATTATCTCAACAAGATAATAAAAATGTAGATTTTAATAAATCAGAAATAACTAATTTAAAGGAACATATTGCTCAACTATTTGAATATGTGTTGGCAGAAGCAGTTCAGGATAACCTTCAGCCATGGTTAACTTTTCTGAATGATAATGATCATTTTGGTAAATTAACCCGAAGAATTATATTAAAAAAGCCTTACGATTACCGTTGTCATGCAGCTCGTTCAAAACTGAGCTTTACCCCGGATAGAAAGATTTACCCTTGTGATAGTTTTATTGGCATGGAGGAATTTTGTATCGGGGATTTGGACAACGGTTTGGATCATTCAAAGCTTTCTAACTTTGAAAATCAGTCAATCTATGAACGGGATTCCTGTAAAGAATGTTGGGCTAGATTTGTCTGTTCAGGTGATTGTTTTCACAACTCCTATTTGTCTACAGGCAATATTTCCGAACCAGATCCTTTCTTTTGCGAAATCGTTCAATATACTACCATGCATTCCATTGTAACCTTAAATGATCTTTTAAGAAAAAATCCGCAATCATATAACAAGCTTTTTAAATTCCTTAATATCAGAGATAAAGTTAAAAAATAGGAGCAATGAACATGACAATTTATATTAACCCGAATGTTAAAGGAATTCACTATTTTGGAGAATGTAGCATTATTGAGTTTAAAGACGAAGAATATATATTAAACCCTGCTAAATCTTTAGTAATGGATATGGTACTAAATAATAGTGGTATTGAAATTGAAAAATGGAGCCTTCTTGATGCCAATATTGAATACCGGGATGAACTCAGACAGGCCGCTTTATTTTTTATTGAATCCGAATTAGGACAAAAGTTATTTACTACAACGGCCCCGCTGACACCATCTGCTTCAATTTTAAAGATCACTGGAAAACCTCAACATTACTACCCCAAAAAAATAAGTATTGAATTAACCAATAAGTGCAACTTATATTGCTCACATTGCTATAAAGAAGCCAATGATGGAAATGTCTCTTCTATGAATAAAGACGAAATTTTTGCCTTTTTGCATAAATACAAAGGTCTAATCCCTGCCATTCATCTCACAGGCGGTGAGCCTTTGGCTGCTCCTTATTTGGAAGAATTAATAGAGGAATTTAAGCATTACTATCATATAGAGCTTAGTAGTAACGGGACGCTTTTGCACACCTTAAAGAAAAGCACATTAGCTAGTATCTCAAATATAAGTTTGACCTTATACGGATTATCTGATGAGCAATACAAGCTAAATACCGGCAATGCAAAGGGATTTTCTATGCTACAAAAGAGTTGTTTGTTATTAAAAGAGATGAATAAATCCTTCAAAATGAATGTGGTTATGAATAAACAAGTTCTTCAAGGAATAAATAGTTATATTGAATGTGCCATAAGTTTAGGGGCCAATGTTTTAAACATTGGAGCGCCGCTTTCTGTAGGAAGGTTAACTCAATCAGCATCCGTTGATGATTGGAAGCTAACCGAAACACAACTAAATAAAGTTTTTAGAACTATACAGAAATCTCAATTACATTACACTGACCAGATTAAAATATTGCCTTGGGAAAGAGACATTTATTACAACGCTAGTGATTACAGAGAAGAAATGCAAAACATTTATTCATCCCCTTGTTTGGCATGTGGAGCAGGAAATCGTACCTGGGGACTTTCTGAAACTTTCAATTTTACTCCTTGTATCATTTATAAAGATTTATACAATTTAAATCTTACAAGCTGGGAAGAGTACATTGAAGGGGATTTAAAGATAGATTGGAATGAAGTAACGACCTCGTATAGGAATAATTGTCAGCAAAATTCCACCTGCAATAGAATGATTATATTCCAAAAATGAAAGCGTGTGGTTCCCTGATGACGTTCAACGTTCCGTTTGCAAAACTGGTTTGCGGTTTGACGTTAAGAAATCTTTTGGCTATTCCGTTTGGTTTGCTGACAGCATTCAAGCTAGCCCATATTTTGGAGGCATCGCTTAGAACCGATTTCAGAGCGTTACAAACCGGGAGTCTGGAGCTCCTTACGATAGTCATCGTGTATTATACAATAGATTACTTTTTTTATTTACTTTTACAACTCACGGTAGAACGAAAAAAAAACCAGTTGAAAATGTCCATGCTTCACCGTTTCTTGTCACTGGATATGCTACAGATTGAACGAATGGGCGAAGGCAAGATGATTGAACATCTCTCGAATGACCTGAACGAACTGGTAGATTATAAAACCACTGTGCTTCCTGGCTTGATTAGCGCCTCCGTCACTGCTGTTATCTATTCGGGTTATTTCCTGTCAGTCAATCCTATATTTGCTCTGATCCTTGCCTTCATATCCATACTGCATGTTATTCCGCCAATCGTAATCAGAAAATATATGTATACCCAGTATATGGACACACGAGATATTGAAGCCGAGCTTACCAATCATCTGATATCCGGTTTCAAGGCTTTTCGGATTCTCCAGATCTACTCCTGCCACCATTGGTTTATGCAGCAGCTCAAGAAAATTCATAATGAGTACAACGGAGTAGGCAGTAAGGCCGAAAAAACATTAGCTTCGGAGGAAGTGCTGACGAAGGGTGTGGAACACGCCGTCAAATTTGGCACATACGGCATTGTCGGATACCTGATCTGGATAGATGTAATTACGCTGACTAATGGCCTAGCCCTCCTCATGCTGAGCCCCGGCTTCTATTCAGCCGTTAGCACGTTATGCTCACATTTTTCTCAAAGAGCCGTTTATACCGCTGTAAATGAACGATTAAGTCTATTTCATAAGATCAACGGTACAGAATCAGAATCATCTAATTCTTTGCGTATTGCTGCAAAAAGGGAGTCTTCTCCCCCATTGTTACTCGAAGTAATGGATGCAAAGGCGGAGATAGACTCAGCTGTAGCTAATCAATCATGGAATTTCCAACTAACAGAGCATGATCATTTGCTGATACAAGGAAAAAATGGATCAGGCAAATCCACACTTTTACGCCTGCTGACCAGACAAGTCCCGCTAGCTGAAGGTCAGATCTATTTCCGGGGGACGGAGCTGGCGTCAATTCCAGAGGATGAGCTTTTCCTTGAGCTCTCCCTGCTTCCCCAAGCGGATTTGAAGCTATCCATAACTCCTATCCAATTATTCAGCCTTTTATATTCAGCCCATCCTGACATCCTCCAGAGAACCCTTCAACTGTGCAGCAGCCTCAATTTAAATGATGAAAGATTGAGCAAGCATACCATCAGTGAATTGTCGGGAGGAGAACGAAAAAAAGTCTATCTTGCCGCTGCTTTAATGAAGCCCTCGGCTTCACTCCTTCTTCTGGATGAACCGGATAACTCCCTGGATCACAATTCCAAAGCGGCACTGATGAAATGTTTGCAGGATGACAAACGTGCTTTAATCATAGTCAGCCATGATGATCTGTTCCAGGCAAGCTCAAATCTGGCCATCCAGATAAATAGAGAACCTACAGAAGGACAAGAAAGGGATCGTACTTATGTCTAAATCACCATTGCTGCAGACCGTATACTTTTTGCGTTGGACGATTGTACTGGGTGTTGTGGAGGGGGCATCCATAGGCGCTCTTTCTGTTTTTATCTACCAAACTATCGGGTCTGTCACCAACGACATCCTCTACGGTTCCCGTTCATTCCCTTCGACATCGCTGATAATGCTAGTTTTGGCTTTGCTTACAAGTATCCTGTTAATCCCTTTACTGCAATATGTTAAAAATATCTTGATGTTCCGCAACGCCCTGCAGCATGACCGGTACATCATCAATCAGTTCATTCATAAATCGATACCAGACATACAAATATTCACTGAAGCTGAGATTCAGTACAGGCTGGAGCAGGACCCTCATGAATACCGGATGGCTATCGTGAGAGTTCTGACGGATCTGCCGGTGGCTCTAATTGTCGGTACTGTTATTTTGACAAAGCTTTTCGAAACCCATATCTGGCTGGCTCTGACTTGCATCTTAGCCGCAGCTACTCCGCTTGCCGCCATTCGTATCACCAAACGGCTCGAAGCTGTGTACAAAATGCAAGTCCGGGATTTTGAGCTGGAACAGCGGAATCTGGAGTTTGACGTCATCAGCGGCGCCGGTTATTTTAAATTGTATGGAATAAAAGATCAATGGATTGCCCTTTTCCGGGAATCTTTCACGAACCACATGAACCACTCGCTAAAAAAGAGTATGCGCATCCTGTATGCTATCCGCAATGTAAGCTTCATCTCATCCTCTTGCGGCAATCTGCTCCTTCTGCTGGTTGGAGCCTGGCTTGCAGCACATCAAGAAATCATGGCTGGAGCCATTATGAGTGCTCTGGGATTATCCGCAAGCCTGACTGATGTGTATCAGAAATTAGCTTCCGCCATCAAAAGCCATGCCCTTTACAAGCAGTTCATGCCAAAAATCAGTGAAATTGCCGCTGGCTCTTCTGAGTCAGAACAAATCGTGCTATCGGACGACCCGCTGACACTTGAATGCCGCGGTTTGCAATTCCGTTATAGTGAATCCGTCGCACTGCTTGACAACATTGATATCACGATTAAGCCTGGAGAAAAGACGGCGATCGTCGGGCCGAACGGTACCGGTAAAACGACGCTGCTTCACCTTCTTTCCGGCATGCTGACGCCAGCAGCCGGCAGCATGCTTTTGAATGGTGAAAGTCTATCTGCAGTTTCTCCCTCTTCTTATTATCGCCAGATTGCGTATATCGAGCAGGAACCCTTTCTGTTTCCGGTCTCACTACTCGACAACATTCAACTGGCAAATCCGGATGCCTCAGCCGATGAGGTGCTTCAAATTATCAAAGAGGCAGGCTTGTTCGAAATCCATGAGCAAGGTACTGAGCCACAAAGCTATTCAGGAGGTGAGAAGCAGCGAATTGCTATCGCACGGGCACTACTGAAAAAGGCTCAGCTGATCTTCATGGATGAGCCAACTAATCATTTGGATGCCCAGGGTAAAGAGTGGCTTAAAGACATCCTTTCTGCTTCCGGTTGTACGATTGTATATGTCTCGCACGATCCGGAGTTTATTATGCTGGCTGACCAGGTGATTCATTTATCGGCCACTGGAGCGGCCATCTGAGCTAAGCCGATAGTAATGGGAGACAAATCAAACACCCCCAAGAGAATGCCTCCTTATCGTAAGATAGGGAGAAAATCTTGGAGGTGTTTTTTGCATGGGTAACCAGAGTAAGTTAATTACTTATTTGCGCCTCATTTGCTAAGCAATCAATTAATTTAGGTATCCATTCTAACTCTTTAGCTTTCATTGATACTAAATTAGAAATAATTATTTTTATTAGCTTTATGTTGTAGGCCAATATATGCTTTAAATATTGCTGTCTTGTAGTATATGCAAGATCCATAAGTGATTTGAATGGCGGAAAGAGCAGCTCAAATGTATCTTCACTGATTAGATCCCTCTTTCGCATGTAATTCAGTCTCATTAGCATTAGCTTTTTATGTTCATATATCAGATTCAATGGTCTTATGCCAATTTGATTCGTGACAATATTTTGTATTAGATAATCGTATACATCTACTCCATAAACCATATCCGGATCATAATTACGGCTGGTTACAAGACTTGAAAATGAATCAGCAGCATGAATATAGTCATTTAATTGTCTCTTCACTGATTCTATGTTAAAGCTGAAGGATCTATATATATGTGGTTTAATTAATAATATATTATGTTCTTTATCATTTATTAGAGCTTTTTCAAACTCTTCAAATGTCACTTTGCTATTTCCAAAAATATTACCTTGAGTATACCCCACAAGATCGAATGTCTTGTTTTCACTGTCATACCCATTAATCATGCTGGAGTGAATGCGGGAATATTCCCGATATGCCTCTCTTTCTGGTATGTAAAATTCATTTAGCTCAATGTCAATGTAGTTCCCTTCATCTATTGCATTAATTATCAGATCTATAATAGAAATATCCAGTTTTCCAATTAACGAATAATTTATTTTTTGAACGTTAAGAAGCGGACAAAAAGAGTAAAAATCATCTTTATGTGGACCCACATTGAAATCAATCGGGATCGAATGCATATTAAAATCTTTGTAACAATATAGTTGAATGAAATCTGAAGCGTACCAGTTCATATATGAGTTTTCTTCTGACGAACAAATCGCTAATCCCATGTAAAGCTTGTTCTTTGACTTAAAAGATACTTCTTTAAAAAATTTCAGATTATTCGGACTGCGGCCATAGTAAAGATTAACACTGTCTTTGACACGTTCAATTTTCAAGCTAATAGGAAAACTGGATTTATCTATATATTCTAATTTTGGTGTTTCACATTGCGAATCTCTCACTTGAAAGCATATCCCATTTACAGAAGGAGTTGCAAAAATAAATACATATTTCGAATCAGAACTGATATCTTCTCTAAACATTAACCCCGCTTTTGACCAAACACCCGAGTTTTTAATATGGTCGATTGAAATTTCTATACTCGAATCCCCTTCAATTGTTGAATAAATATACCTGAAATCATCGTTTTTATTCAACGATGAAATATCCCCATTGCTGCACGATGCACTTGTCCGACTAGAAATAGCTATATTGTTTAACACTTCTATTTCCTCGGAAGAACTGAATTGACTTATTTGTCGCTCAAACCAGACATTCCCTTCCGAAGCAGGATCTAATTTCACATTTGAAAACCACACATTTGCTTCTTCTTCTATTTTATCATCTAAAAGTATTGCTGAAATATTAGCATGGTAGGAATATGTTTTGATCAGATTAGCTAAGTTTATTGGTAAAACTTCCTTCATCCCTTATCACTCCTATGCTTATTTCACTTCGAACATTAATCTCTTAACTACATTGTATTTTGTCCCACATTGATTGTGAACCTTGCAAATCATTGTTTTATACCGTACAAATCATTGCTTTATTAACGACTTACTCATATACTATAATGTTTTGTTTTCAACCTGTTTAAGTTTCTTGTCGAAATCTTCAAACAACTTACAAATCCACTCAATAAAAAAAGAGCACCCCCAAAGGCACTCTCCAACTCCCCACTATCACTCCCCCGACACATACTCAACCAACTCCCACAGCTTAACGGTCGTATAACATGCTGCTCCAAGAGAGTATTCAGTACTTCCATCAGCTTAGGAACGCTCTATCGGAGGAGAAGCAGGATGCTGCTTTCCAGTATGAAGACACGCAACTCTCCCTTCAAGCCATTACTGAACGCTCCATTTACCTGCAAGGCTTTAAGGACGCGCTCTATCTCTTCAATGAACTGCAGAGTTCCTCTCCTGCATAATTCTAGCTTAGTTGCATATTTTCCTGTTTATTGATCTGTATGTATAGAAAAGACGCATTCACCTGAATGCGTCTTTCCCTACTTCCTATTAGTGCCGAGGACGGGGGTCGAACCCGTACGGTACTCACGTACCGCAGGATTTTAAGTCTTGAAGTAGCCCCTTTAGCTCCACATCTACATTAAGGAAAGATCACACATAAATCCTTTAACCATGCGGGTTGAAGGCTATTTTTTGTTCAATACACTTCTACGTTCAGGGATTGTGATATGCAGCAATGTTAGCAAAAATGTTAGCAAATCAAAGGGCAAAAGCTTACATTATTGCCCTTTATGTATGTATGCGAACTCTGTGCTATCATCGATGCACTCTGACGTGATGTAAGGGGCATTGACCTAAAAGGTCACCCAAGTATTACGATATAATGTTTTTTTTAAATTTATATAGGATGCTTTTATTATTAAAACTAAACCCATCAAAGCTTAACAAAATTAATTAGCATTATGAATATTATCAACGATGGAGTTTGTGAGTTTTGCTATCAGCTTGTTTTGCCAGCTCGCAACTAAAATTATATTGACCTAAATGCACAAAATTTCGGTCAAACACTTCAAAACCACCACTTTCAACATCAATCGACAGATAATATACTTTCCCTACTGTTTTTTTATAAACAGTTCTAAGTTTTGTACCTGAAGAATTTTTAGCTGATAGACCAATATCTTTCTCATAGCAATTATAAAAGGCCACAAGAGCACCAATTTCTTGAAAAATAGATATACTCTCATTTATTGACAATCCATTAAATTTTATTTTGTTTAATACGTAATCATTATACTTTGCACAAAACCTTTTTCTGGGAAAAATATCATCTTTATCGAAATTATCCTTTAGAAATGGAAGCATAACGTTTGTTAACTCAATTTTTATAAAGGTTGAAGTTTCTATTTTAAATTCTTTTGTTGCAAAAAATTGTAATGGTCTTGCAATGTTTAAATTATCATGACCAATAAACAACAAAGATTCTTCTCCTTGAATATAATTAAGATAGCTAAGAAATGCCTCTGTTAAATCTCCTTCGGGCAAATTCATTTGAGAAGTGCAGCGAGCTGGTGAAATACCCTCTAGGTCAACATATTCATGTATCATCATTTTTTGAATTACACTAAAAATATTAACTGTGACCAAATTATTAAGTGTAAAATTGTTACTATAATGGGGAATTTCCATCTTAAAACCCTCATAAGGAGCTTTTTTATAATATTCAAATCGTAACTTAGTAAAAAGAAAAAGGGCATCTATTAATTCTTTTAATGCCACATAGTGTAAAAATTCTTCTTCGTTAGAGCTATTTTGAGGTACCTTCAATAAACAGGGAGATAGAATTGCACGTTGCATATTACAATCTCCCTTTTGTAAGGTTACTAAACCCAGCCTGTACTATGTGACTCGTTTCAGCAGCAAACTGACTAAAAAATTCTGGCGGACAATCAGTAATGCCATTTATCTTATCAATTTTAACTTCTTCAACAAGCGATCCTTCAACTGAGTTCTTCACAAAATAGATTGCGATATTATCAATTATATTATTGTCTGGTGATTCAAGAGCCCTTCTTACCAAACGATTTATTATATGATCGCTATGCGTTTCAATAATTACCTTATGGTTTGTCTGTGATAAAGATATAAGAAAATCAGCCATTCTCATTTGCATTCTTGGATGCAAATGTATTTCTGGTTGCTCCAATAAGAATACTTGTTCATATTCAAGAGAAATACCTTGTACTATTATAGGTAATGCTTGACTCACACCAAATCCAACATCAGCGATATTAACGTTTCTTATATTAAGTTGTAATACATCTTGCTGATTTATGATGTCTAATTTCCCCAACTCAAAATAAGACATCCAGGCCTCAACTAACTCTAATAAATCATTTCTTTTTCCAATTGATTTTTCGGGAAAATTTTCTTCATGTTGAGGTGGAAAAAGATCTCCACTTATTTTCTTTTCTTGGTTTTTTGCTAATAGAAATGGTGTATCTGCTCCCGTACTACTAACAGTAACAGCATTTCTATTAATAATATATTGTCTTTCTGGGTTCTCTCTCAGCGGCCCAAGATACTTCATTCCGTTGTATTGATTAGCAACAATTCTGCAAACTGCATATACATTTGTTAAAAAATCATTTAATTTTAAACCTTTTTCTGCATTCTCATAATACAAATTATTTAAACGCATACCGCTAAAGTAACAAGAGCATCCTTCTAAGGTCTTATCTAGATTTTCACCGCTCAAAGTAGGAAAGTTTTTTAAACGAATATCATATTTCCCTTTTTTTCCAACACTATAATCTAGCCGGATTTCATATTTTTTATCTTCTAAAATATCTCCATTCCCTGAATATGGTGTAATACATATCTCATAATTTTCTATAAAATTAGTATCCCACATTGCTGAAACAATTCCTTTTTTAACCTTACACCGCACTTCTATTTCAAATGAGGATACTTGTCGATTAGATAATCCTGAAATTTTCCCTAACTCTCTGCCCGTTGAAACATCTTGCTTTGAATTAGATGTATACCTATTCCCATGAAAACCAATTGTAAATTTATTATTAATACTAAAATTTTCACCTTTAGATTTATGTAACACATCTTTCATAGTACCATTAATGGAGTAAGGCCCATTTAAGGTGAGTTCGTTCGTAGCCGATGAGTTCTCATAACTTTGCTTTAATAAAAGCAGACTTTTTAAGATAGAAGTCTTCCCTGCACTGTTTACTCCACACAAAATAGTCAAAGGTTTTAGATTTAGTGGCGGTAATTCTGAAAAGGCTTTAAATTTACTTAGTGATATTTCTTGTAACATGACATTTTATTTCCTTCCAAATTAGAGTTATTGGCTATTTTTAATTTTCCATTTCTAAATTTGTTCTTTTAAACGACGAATCAAATACCCTCTCTGATTTTCTTAAGTGCATTAAAATCAGTAATAGATAGAACATTTAACACAATGCCATCCAATAACCAAGCACTCTTAAATAAGTTTGTTACCTTTTTTTGCATTATAAAAAGCTCTTAACCCCATTTTCTCGGGCTGTACTGATTATCACTTGAACGTAATTTATCAAGCCAATCCATTATGAATTTTGCTTAATTTGTTCATATACTTCTTGTCGAGCTTGTTCTATTCTATCACAGTATTTTCCCCCATTTCTTAGTATACTTCCTTACAGACCTTTCGCCTCTTTTTCTTTTTTTGAAGATACACGAGTATAAATTAATAAATTCCTTATATTAAACCATCTTCTATTCAAATTCCAAAATAATCCATAAATTATTTATAGTTCAAAAATCCAGGTATAGACTTTTGAACTAAGCTAAATAGATAATTCGCTAATAATCCACCATCCCCCTTCCGAACTTGCGTTCTATTTAAGGGATTATGAAAATGTATCGCAAATCACAAAATTTGAAATCATATTATAAGAAGGATAATCAGAAGACACTTGGGAGGATAAATTTCTGAATTATTAAGGGAAAGCAATGACAGCTACACAGAATGGAGCATGACCGAATTCTCGAACGCAGAGTTTGAACAAAAACGACTCGTCGTGGAGTCTGTATAAACACCACTTCGAGCGTGTCGGAGATTTCGAATCTACAAGAAAAAGAAGTGCCGCTAGCAAAATGTTAGTAAACCACTCAAAAAACAAACAAGGGCTCCAGCTCTAATGAGCTGAAACCCTTGTTGTTGTACTGCCGAGGACGGGGGTCGAACCCGTACGATGGTCACCCATCGCAGGATTTTAAGTCCTGTGCTGTCTTGCCTTTCCACAAACCCTTGCTATGAGTACACTTTTGGCTATCTGTTCGCTGTTAGCTTAACAGGATTCGCTGATACCAAACTCAATAAAATCCTGTGAGCTTAAGTATATTATATCAGCATAATAACAGGAACACAAGTTCTCATTCTCAATTAGAATTGTCTTATAATTTGTTACTATTTATCATCATGATTAGCTGTTCTAACGTTAATGGGTTATCCTTTTTACGGTGAACCATTCTATGACAGTTTGCGCATAGGACTGCAATATCTTCTTTGGGATCTACATAGTGCTCTCCCTTTATACTAGCGAGCGATTCAAGATGATGTATTTCAATAAACCCCTTACCGTACTCACCATAATGTTCCTCGAAGTTAAACCCACACCCCATGCACGTTACACCATGAACCAATATGGCGGCCTTCTTTATATTTGGATCTCGTTCATATTTATTAACAGTAATTCTTTTTCCCGCTCCCTCTTTAAACAAAACTTCTTCATTGTCTATACCAACCTCATATGATTTATCATGTTCAATAAAACGCTCAACAATTTTATTAGGTATATAAATCCACCCTCCACCTGCTGTGGATAATCTTTTCGAAAGCTTATGCCCAAATGAGTCAGCATATTTAGTTAATTTGTCTAAATATAATTCATATTCATCAATAGAAACGGGATCAAAATAGTTCTTCAATAATTTTTGGGTTTGTCCCCCGTTTCCCTCCCCTTTATAATTTTCATGATTTGTATTACTATACCCAATGAATTTACTCGGAGCAAACAGATCCAAAATAGGGTGATAATACCAATGGTAGAACATAGTGAATTTCTTAGTTGCAAAACTTTTTGTATGTAATCCACGATTAAACTCTAGTATATTCCTCTCCATATATTCCCATCTCCATTGTTGAATACGCACCTATCCCTCACTCCTATTCTTCATTCACATAAAATACTATACCAATTAATAGCCATCTTTTTACTGACCCTTACTGTATAACATAGCTCCTTTCGCCTTCAAACGTAGCAGCTTGCCAGCAAACAAAAGTTTGGTCTATACTTTTTATACTGACCACAAAAGTTCAAGAATTCAAAGGAGCGTTACAAATGCAGCATCAAATGACTTACGGAACTACCACCATAGAATATACCCTGATACGTAAGCCAGACAAAAGAGACGTCTCCATTTCAGTAGATATGTACGAAGGAGTTCGTGTCATTGCTCCTGAAGGCATAGAGCAAGCCCAGATTGATCAGATCATGTACAATAAAGCGCCCTGGATATTAAAGAAGCAGTATGGATTCCGTGAGATTGAAGAACAGGTTTCGCATCATGAATTCCTAAGTGGTGAGAAGATTTCTTACCTTGGGAGAGCTTATCGATTGAAAGTTACTAAGCAACCCATAAAGACAGCTAAACTTCAATTTAAAAACGGGAGATTTAACGCAGATCTCCCTATTCATTACAGCCAAGAACAGCAAACGGTGGAACTTAAAAATCTCTGTATTGACTGGTACAAAGCTTACGGTACAGCGAAAATCAAAGAACGCATTAAACAATACAGCAAACTAATGGGTCTAACTCCTACCTCACTGCTCCTTAAAGACCAAGAAAAGCGTTGGGGTAGTTGTACGCAAAAAGGAGAGCTTCTGATCAATTGGCGTATCATGATGGCTCCCCTGCGTATTGTTGATTATGTAGTTGTTCATGAAATGGCTCACTTAAAAATTCCAGATCACTCCGAAGCATTTTGGAGCTTCCTTAGATCAGTAATGCCTGACTACGAGGAACGGAAGGAATGGCTCAGAATTAACGGTCCTTCGTTAACTCTATAGATCCTTACTATTACGTCCCCATTAATGTTCTTTAAGCATCCTTATTTTCGGTAATGAATTCCTGCCAGATCGACGAGCTGAATGGTCAATGACTCCAGCTTGTCTTCTGGACATTTAAATACCCGTAATTGACGCTTGGTTTGTTTCCGCATTTCCCGCTTTACATCATCCTTCTGCGTCCATTCAATAACGGACAGCTCCTGAATCTTTTCTGTGATGACTTCGGTTAAGGCTTTAAGCGCTTCTTTATCCTCCTCTTCAGGAAGCTGCTTTTCCAGCATCAAGAAGAAAGGGTATTGTTCGCGGGTAAGCCCAAGGTGTGCCCCCTGCTTGGCTGCATCCCGCATTTCACCCATAATCTCCTGCATCTTCTCCATCATTTCAAAGATATCCATCTGCTTCAGCTTCCGAGCTTCGATCAGCTCTTCCAGCTTCTTTTTCAGTGAAGTATATAGTACAGGGTTCTCCTCAAGCTTCACCCTAATTTCATGACGGATGGCATGCTCCATCTCAGAAGCTTTGGCTTCACCTTGGAACTGGCTCAAATGCTGTTCGAACTTACTAGACAAGATATCAATGGGATCATGCAAAATTTCCACTTTTGAAGCCCGCAGATGATCAGCAATCAGTTGTCTGACCTTTTCACCCAGGTCACTGATATCCATATCTTCCACCTTATATCGGGACTTGGCAGCTTGTCTTACTTTACCGAGAAAGGTCAGGTCGCTCACATAAGGCTGAGCCATCGGGTTAGGCAAAATCATGTCCATACTCTTAGCAAATAGCTTGAAAGCATGTTCAAATTCACTCCGCACATCTTCAGGTTCCAGAATTTGAATGCAACTCTCCAGATCGTCTTTACGGATATAGTCAAAATATCTCATTGCTGCACGATGACGGCTCTGTAATCTGGGAAGTTCGCTGCCGATTGGCATAAGTGCTCCTTGAATATCATCTATGGAGAAAATATCAAGCGCCTTCTCAAGAAAGCTAGATACGCCAAAGTAATCCACAATAAGGCCATAAGTCTTACCGTCATACGTACGGTTGGTACGGGCAATCGCTTGCAACAAGTTATGCTCCTTAAGTGGCTTATCCAGATACATGACCTGTTCAATTTGTGCGTCAAAACCTGTCAGCAACTTGTCACATACGATCAGGAAGGACAGCTTATCTTCATCCATCGACTTTTTGAAGCGTTCTATCAGCAGCTTTTCTTCATCTTTAGAGATTGCATATTCCTTCTTACGTTCGTCATCGTCGTTGCTGGATGAATAGATGACCGCCGACTCCAGATCGCTGAGTTCATCCATCTTCTGCTTATAGGTCACTGCCGCGTCTCTTGAGATCGCTACGATCTGAGCTTTAAACCCATTTGGTTGAATATGTTCTTCATAATGTTTGATAATATCCAGTACAATCTGCTCAATCCGTTTTGGGCTTGCGATAATGGCTTCTTCGTCAGCGTACTTCTTTTTAATCCGCTCCCTGGTATTTTCGTCATATTCGCGGAATTTACGGTCAAACAACTGATCCAGCGTTTCCCCTTCCACATGCAGATGTGACATACGCGCTTCGTAAAAGATAGGAACTGTCGCTCCATCATCCACCGCCTGCTCAATCGTATACTTGTCGATATAAGACCCAAACGTGCGTGTTGTGCTTTTATCTTCTTTATCGATTGGCGTACCTGTAAAACCTAAGTAACAGGCATTTGGTAGAGCTGTCCGCATGTTCATGGCAAGACCTTTATACTGGGAGCGATGAGATTCATCAATCATAACAATTATGTTTGATGCGGTAGAAAGCACAGGGAATTTGTCCTGGTCTTTGTCCGTTTGAAACTTCTGAACCAGCGTCATAATGGTTGAGCCTGGTCCCTGCTGAAGTAATTTTTTCAGGTCGCGTACGCCTTCAGCCTGCTGAGGATTAGCAAACCCACAACGGCGAAATGTATTCGTTATCTGATTATCCAAATCTTTACGATCCGTAACTATGATAATAGTCGGGTTACTTAATGCTTCGATTCGTCTCAGCTTGACCGCCAGGTATAACATGGTAAGTGACTTCCCACTACCCTGCGTATGCCATACTACGCCACCACGATCTCCTGGATCACTTGCCGTCAGGATGCGGTTTGCTGCCTTGTGTACGGCGCGGAATTGCTGATAGCGAGCCAGCTTTTTGATGACACGGCCGCCTTCAGGTTCAAAAACAATAAAGTTCTGAATGAGATCCAACAGGTTCGCTTTGGATAACATGCCTGCGACAAGAATATCCTGAGGTGTGGGGCTGATACCAACTTCAGCACTGGTTATAGGGTACGGATCTTTCCATTCTCCAAAGTGTTGTACTTGTGCCCCAACCGTTCCTGCTTTAGCACGGTCATTACTTGTAGCGATTAGGATCTGATTATAGTGAAAAAGATGCTCATAACCCTTTTGGTAACGAAGCATTTGCTTAACAGCTTTACCGATCTGTTCATCAATGGAGACCATCGGGCTTTTACATTCAATTACCACAAGCGGCAGTCCGTTGACGAACAGGATCAAGTCAGGACGAATCGGTTTTTCCCCACCAGTGATTGTGAATTGATCAACAACTAGGAATTCATTGTTAGATGAGTTATCAAAGTCGATTAATCTTACAGTCTGTCCTTTCTTCCCCTTGCCAAGATCCTGCTGTATGGAAATGTAGTTCACCAATATACTATGAAACTTCTCGTTGGCTTCCATCAGGCTGGCCGCTTCCACATGGGTAATAGAGCGGACAATTTTGCTCAGGTTGTTATACGAAAGCCAAGGATTCAAGTCTCTGATAGCTTTGGTTAGTCGCTGTGTTAAGACCACTTCACGGCCTGTTTCTCTTTCGGTATCCAGGGAAGGGCCATGCAGATGCTCATAGCCCATATCCTGAAGTTGCTGAATTAGACGGTTCTCGACTAGTTGTTTTTCATTCCAATTGCTTGAACTCATACCAGTACCTCTTCAGGTTGATCGGTGTGGACGCGGACTTTGCCTGTCAATAGACTTCCCATTAGTCCTGATTTTAAATTTTTTAGCATTTTAACTTTATTCATTTCAGTTGATATACGGTTGTCTAAAGACTGAAGGATACCTGCTATTTTTTTTTGCTCGGCCAATGATGGGAGACAAATACTTAAAGAAAGAAATGCCTGTTTTGAAATATTCTTCATACTCCCACTTGTACCTGTAGCAATTCCACCTATTTTTTCTCTCATATTAGACCAAGTTAATATAAAACTTAACCAAAGGGGATATACTCTTTCATGAGCTACTGTTGCTTGCCAAAGACGATCTGGAAGAAATAAATTCGGGTAATCCTTGTCAATATACGAACTCGATCCCACTAATGATGGTGTATTCATTCGACTAATAATAATGTGATCTTTTTTGGGATTAACCGCAGCTCTAGTGTACTCTTCGGGTAATATAGCTTTATGTTCATCAGAATTAAAAACTCTGTCTGAAACAGAGCTTGTTTTCAAAATCCCCAGTTCCGATTTAATTGTTCTTCTGTTCTCAGAATTAACACTTACACCAGCCTTGAGAGTTTCAATAACATCCCCTAAAGAGACATTTTCCCACGTTGTCGGGATCGCCCCTGTCTCCGTCCCCTTAAATTCCGTGTGCCCAATTCCCCTTGTCAGCAGCTGCTGCATTAAGCCTTTCTTTACTGTTTCGGTTTGGTCGATAATCGCTTCTGTCTTTTCAATGGCTTCATCAACGGAAGATAGGATATCAGCAATTTTTTGCTGTTCTTCTAACGATGGTAAATATATCTCATAATTCTCTAAGTCAGATTTTCTCACATGTACCAACCCCGAACCACCATGAGCTTTTTTTTCAATTTCTGAAGTTAAATGTTTAAGCAATTGATATAGGTAGTGCTTAATATTATTGTCCTTAGGAGTCACTTTAAAAATATGTTGATTTAGTAGCCCCTGTTGTCCTTTCCAAATATAAGGGCCAAAAGATGTGCCTCTGTTTCCTGACCAAGAAAATAATAAATCACCATGTGTAATTAAATGCTTGGCCTCATAATCCCCCAGGTAAAAATTAAACTGTATATCTCCATTCAAATTACTAATTCGAATTATCGGTAACCCTTGAGTAGACCACTCTGTTGATTTAAATCCTCTTCCATTAATTAATGTTACTAAGTCTCCCAACTTAGTTTTAGTCCAGTTGTTACTACGCATCATACCCCAACTCCTTCAAAAACCCATACATCTTCGCTTCAATCTCTTCTCGCTCTTGCTCCATCTGCCGAAGTGCCGCAATCGCTTCTTCCACGTCGATTTCTTCTTTCTCCTCAGCTAAATCAATATAACGAGCAATGTTCAGGTTATAGTCGTTTTGCTTAATCTCATCAAGACTAACCACCCGTGCATATTTTTCAATATCCTGCCAAGCATCGTAAGCAGAAACGATCATCTCAATATCCTGATCACGAAGCACATTCTGATTCTTGCCTTCCTGGTAATCCAGCGCCCCATTAATAAACAGTACATTACCCTTCTTGTGCTCTTCCTTATTCCGATTGAGAATCACGATACAAGCAGGAATTCCCGTTCCGTAAAAGAGATTGGATGGCAGGCCGATTACCGTCTCGATTAATCCTTCTTCACCGTGCAATCCTTCAAGCAGACCTCTACGAATCTGGCCTTCGGCTCCACTACGGAACAGAATACCGTGCGGCATAACAACACCAGCTTTACCGTTATGATTAAGCGTAGCCGCCATGTGCTGAACAAACGCCAAATCCCCTTTATCTTTCGGAGGAATACCAAAACGAAAACGTCCATGGGAATCGGCTTCCGCTTCTTCACGTCCCCAGTTACTAAGGGAAAAAGGCGGATTAGCGATAACACGATCATATAGAATAAGTTCGCTGTCTTCCGTTAACTTAGGATCACGGATGGTGTCACCCTTTTCAATACGGTGGTCGCTCATACCATGCAGGAGCAAGTTCATTTTACAAATAGCCCAGGTGTTGAGATTTCGTTCTTGGCCGTGCAGCGTCAGGTTACGAGGATTACCGCCTTTGGATTTGATATAATCCACAGACTGAATAAGCATACCGCCAGAACCTGCGGTTGGGTCACAAATACGCATTCCTTCTTCAGGTTTGATTAGCTTAACGATTAGCTCCACCACTTTACTAGGAGTATAGAATTCTCCCCCCTTCTTACCTGAAGCATCAGCAAATTGTTTGATTAAGTACTCGTAAGCTCGTCCCAACATATCAGGTTCAGTAAGGTTATCATTACGAAGATTAATGCTTCCAAAATGCTGGATTAGTTTTAGGATCAGCTTATCAGGCAGCTTTTCTTTATCATTAAAGTCTATACTAGCAAGAACACCTTGCAGCTTCGGATTCTCTTCTTCAAGACTTTCAAAGGCAATATTAATGGCTTCACCTACATTGCTGGTAATAGAAGTCATATAAGACCAACGTGCACGCTCAGGTACGAAGAACTGGTGCTCATCACGGTCTGTCCAGCCATAGGTTTCGCCTTCTTCACGCTCTATTTTTTCGGCCACTTCCACAAATACATCATTTAGCCGTTTAAGAAATAACATGCCAAAGATATAGTTTTTGTAATCAGATGAATCAATACTTCCGCGTAAAATATTGGCGGACTCCCACAGATGGGATTCAAGTTGCTGCTGTGTAAGGGTACTCATGTTAGCCTCCATGTATTTGATCTTTCTTGTAATGACTTAGGTCTAATTATCTATTAAATAAAAAACAGATATATAAATAATACTATAAACTCTCTGGTTAATATAGTAATATTAGTGTCCTCTTAGCAACGTTTGTCCCCTATTCCACATTAACATTCCCCTCTATTCCTTTACCTTCCAACCTTCAAAAAGCTTCGGAGAAGCAAACCTTGTACCATATTCATCTATGAAATAAACATATACTCTGTCATCATCCGTAATTACATACTTGTAATCCAGTATAGTCTGCGAAATTAAAGTTCCGTACGATTCAATAAATCGTTCTTTCTGAAAATCTTGAGAGTAATACCATGAATCTGAAATCGTAACGTCAATCTGACTCCAGCCGTTATCGCGTGGTTTTATTTCAAGAATTGCACCGTCCGCTTGCTTATATATTCCTTTTAGCTTTGCTGTCATTTTCTCAGCGTTTTGTTTCAAACGATCAAAGATATATACGACTTGATTGTGGCTATCTATCACTTTATAAACCAAGTAGTTTGTACGTCCATCATTGTAGGTAAGACTCGCTACAGCGCCTGAAATGGATTGAGCTTTTTCTTTAGCAACTTCCTTTTTTGTTTTGTTAAGAATGATTTTAATTGTCCTATCCTCATCCGATATTAAGTAGTAGTTAATAAGTAGATACCAAGACGTTTCACTGAAATTGTATTCCATTTCATTTTGCAATGATTTTGGAGTAAACAATGGAATACCATCACTGCCACTACTAGAATTCATTTCAGCTGCAGGCGACTTCATCCCATAAGTACCTTTTCATGTCCACTCCCCTAAACCATCATACAAAAGTGTAAGTATTATAAAATGTATTCTTTTCGAGTTAATCTTTTTCCTGCATATGGAATTGGCTCAATCGTTTTTTGCTTAAAAAATGCAAACAAAAAAGAGCACCCCAAGGCACTCTTTTATTCACTCCCTTATTCTCCTTACTCCCCCGGCACATACTCCACCAACTCCGAAAGCTTACATTTAAACGTATCGCATAACCTGACCAGCGTCTCCAGCTTAACAGTCTCCAAGTCGGTCTCCCGATATAGTTTGTTAATCGAATTCCGGCTTAGGCCTGATTTCTCCATCAGCTCGGTGATGTCGTCGATCCGGTGTTTGGCCATTAGCATTCTTAAGTTGCTTTTTAGCATAAGGTTCAGCTCCCCTCCACTTAATTATGTATCTATAGTTATGCTCCGCTTTCCGTTATCCTTATAGAGTTAAATATTAACTTTACATTATCACTTACAAGGTTATATAATAACCTTATAAGGTTAACGACAGGGAGGTGTCAGGTTTGTATCAATCTTTAGAAGCTTTAACTGATCCCTTGATTCGTATCCGGCTTGAAGCGATGTACCGGGAACTGCTGGATAACGATACTACGTATAATATGCTGCTGCAAGAGAGTGTTCAGTACTTCCACCAACTTAGAAACGCCCTGCCGGAGGAGCATCAGGATGCTGCTTTTCAGTATGAAGACACGCAGCTTTCCCTTCACGCTATTACTGAACGCTCCATTTACCTGCAAGGCTTCAAGGATGCGCTCTATCTCTTCAATGAGCTGCGTAGTTCCTCTCCTGCATAATTCTAGCTTAGCTGCACATTTTCCTGTTTTTGATCTGTATGTATAGAAAAGACGCATTCGACTGAATGCGTCTTTCCCTACTTCTTATTAGTGCCGAGGACGGGGGTCGAACCCGTACGGTACTCACGTACCGCAGGATTTTAAGTCCTGTGCGTCTGCCTATTCCGCCACCCCGGCATGAGTTGTGCGTTGTTCACGCGACAAGGAATATAATATCACGTATCTTAAGGATACGCAATCAGTTTTCACATAATTAATGACTGCAACAAAAGCCCGCCCAGCCGAAGCTGATACGGGCTTTGTCTCTACTCAATTTCTTGTTGGTGCTTCCCGGTCTAATGCCGGTCACGCTCACCAGTTCTGCTGCGCATGCCGGCCAGGCCGAGGAGACCGAGCAGACCGAGCCAGCCCCAGTTGGAGCGGTTGTCGTTGTTGTTGTTCGTGGTGGTGCTCTGTGCCCGGTAGCGGCCCGTGGTGTTATTGTTGGACAGCGGGGAGACGGAGCTGTTGTCGCCGGTACGGATTTTGTCGCGCATGATGGTATCATCCCGGCGCAAGGTATCGCGGGTATTATTCATCATGGTGTTGCCGCGGTCCATCATGTGGTCGCCCATATTGCCCATACGTCCGTCAGTGGTGGTGCTGTTCATGCCTGGAGCAGAGGTGCTCATAACGCCCGGAGTCGTGGTCGTCATACCGCCTGCTGCTGCGGAGATGTCACCGGCTCCGAGCAGACTCATGGACAGAACTGTACCGCAGGCAATCGTTGTAATCAGCTTGTTCAAAATATTGTGCCCCCTTCATGGATGGTGGTTTATCGCTGATAATTTCCCCATCCGGGACACGGTCTATACAGAGAACTTTATTCCTTCACAATGTTCACGGTTTTGGTGCGCGGATCATACGCCACTTGGGCTCCAAGCGCTTCGGCTATGGTCCGTACCGGTGCATAGGTTGTATCGTTATCCATGAGTCCGGTGGTCAGCTTGCGGCCGTTCAGTGTGATATTGACCGGAGTATCCTTGTTCACGTCTGGCTCACCTCCGTTTATCATGCTCAGCGCGGCCTTCACCTGCTGGGCGGTCGGCTTCTTGCCGGCGCGCAGCTCTGCAGTGGTCAGTCCGAAGCTCATCTGTAGATGCGAGTAATCCTTGAACGAGGTCCAGTCCCCGCCCCATTCGAAGCCAAGCTTCTTCGCCTCCTGCGCGACCTCCTGCCAGTCAGCGACCTTGTCGCCATCCCCGTCGCGGTTCATATCCCAGGACACATTCCTGCCGTCCGGCAGGAGCAGGGCGAAGTCAACCGCCAGTCCATAATTATGATAGCTGCTGCCGCCGCGGACATTCGTCACAATATTGCCCTTCTTCGTTCTTCCCTGTGCGTACAGTGCATTCTGTTCTGCGATGGTGCGCATTCCCTGCGTGATAATGATCGGGACCCCGCGGTTATAGCTTCGTCTGATCAGCTCGTTGGCCCCGGCCAGCACGGCCGGATGCAGATTGCTAAGCCTTCCTGCCGATTTGCTCTTCACTTGCTCAAGCGTAAGCATATACTCACCCCCTGGTACAGTATATGCATGTCTGTGCCGGACGGCTTGCTCCAGTTTCCCGGAGAACTACCCATTTTCCCGATAAAAGCATAGGATTCGACGAATTCCATCCGCCGCTTCCTGATAAATTCCGGCCGCTCCGGCCAGAATAAGCATATAGACTGTAAACTCCTAACCCTTCAGAAAGGCGGAATGAATATGGATATTCACAGCAACAGCTACCGTATCGCGGCATTTGACAACCGGGAGGAGGTCGTCGAGGTGATCCGCGAGGCTGAATCCGCGATTGCCAAGATGACCGGAATCCCGGAGGTCACACTTATTGCGTATGAGAAGACGGATAGCGGGGAATAACCGGATTCTTTTCACACCACAGCTCCCCGTCCTGTCTTCACCCTAGACAATATAAGCCTCCACCACATCATCTACCAGCAGCCACTTCCATTCCTCCGCCCACTGCAGCTTGAATTCACGCGAGTGGGTGTGGATGGAAGTCACAAATCCGCTTAAGCGTCTCCGCTCCAAAGGGCTATACAATTCAACCGTTACCCGCACATGACTCCGAAGCGACAAGGCCAGCGTATGCTCAATCTCCTCCACCTTCTGCGCATCCAGCACCGGCCTCAGGCTATGCCAGGTCTCCCGTTCCACCCTTCCTGCCTGCTCCATATACGAGGAAATAATCCGTCTGCGCTCTGCTAATCCGTTATCCTCCAGCTTCTTGCCCATCTCCGTTCCTCCTATCTGATGTATCTTTCCACTCAACACAGAACATATGTTTGTATTATAGCTGCGGCTCGGCCGCTTAGGCAAGCAGAAATTAATGTCATCCCGGCAGGCTAAGAGGAATAGAGCAAAGGGCCTATGCACAGCAAAAAGACGCCTACAGTTCAGCTGTGAAGCGCCTTCATCCGATTTCTTTTATGCAATTATCTTTAGTCTGCTATAGTCCCTGGGGCACTTTCCGAGCCTGTGTTGCTGCCAGCATCTGCTGCATCCTTCTTGGTTCCGGCATCCGCTTCAGTTCCGGTTCCCACACTGGTCTGCAGGCCGTCCTCTGACGTAATCAGTCCCACTTCCAGTCTGGCTTCGTTCAGCTTGGAGATGCCGTAGAGCATGGCTACGTCTGCCTGCTGGTTCATGGCGTTGAATTCCTCAGCGGTTACATCCGGTGACACCGCGCTCTTGGAGGCTTGCTCCTTAAGGTCATACGCACTCTTGAAGGCAATGAAGGATTCTCTCAGCAATGTCTCTATGGTGTCCGGCAGGCTCCCCGAGATCTTAATCCCGCTCACCTGATCTGATATCTCGGAGGCAGTATTCTGGAATTGATCTAGAGCCTTTTGCAGTTCCTTGCCGGTGGCTTGTCCGGTGGAATACGAGGTTAGTGTAGCATTGAAGTTCTCCAGCGAGGTTTTACCCATTTCGTCGAATTTCGACATTTCATTATAAAAGTTAAGTACCGTGTTCTGCACCTCTTCATGGGAAGCCGGTTCAGCACTGTTATTCCCGCAGGCGCTAAGGACCAGAACAGCAAATAGCACACCCGCCAGTAAAGCTTGTCTCATCTTGTCATCCCTCCACTTAACAGAATAATCGCGATTATGGTTAAGCGCAAATGAAATTATTGTAAAAGCGGAGGAAATGAAACATCTTTCTGCAGTAAAGCGTATGCAATGAATAGAAATCCGGTCCGGTTCCTGTGATGACGGAGGATTTCCGTTATATTATAATGAATCTATCTGTCAAATGAGAGGAAGCGATCCTATGCCTTATTGCACAGCCTGCGGTTCAGAATACAAGCAAGGTGCCAAGTTCTGCGGAGAATGCGGAGCGGACACGGGGGATCTTGCGGCGGGCGGTTCACAACGTACGGTTACAAGCAGAGGCGGCGGCTCCCAGCCGGAAACCGAGCTATGGCAGGGCAAGCCTGCCGGCATCTCCGACCGTCTCAAGGGGCTGATCGGGCTGAATACGACGAGATACACGATTACGTCCCAGCGGATCAAGGTGAGAAGCGGGCTGATCGGTAAGGATGCCGAAGAAATCGAGCTGCTGCGCGTCAACGATTTCTCCGTCACCCAGTCCATTATGCAGCGTATTCTGGGCATTGGAACGCTTATTATTTTGTCGGATGATACTTCATCTCCACAGCTTCCCTTCTATAGAATCCGTAGGGCTCATGAGGTTAAGGATATTCTGCGCCAGGCTGTCCGCGATGAGAAAATCGCCAACAACATCAGCTACCGCGAACAAATCTGATCTGTCTTCATCTGCTTATTCAGGGAGGTATAGAGCCTCCAGCGGAATCACGCTTCTGCCCTGGCTCTTGCTCTCCCACATCAGCACCGCACGCGCATCTCCCTGGTTCTCGTAATACTCCACCTTCAGTTCATGCAGCTTCCCCGCAATCAGGTCCACCGTGCCTTTCCGTTCCTCCCCGCTCTGCTTGATCCAGCTGTCAATGACCAGCTTCCCGTCGATCCATATCCGGATACCGTCATCCGAGTAGGAGTAGATCGTATACGTCTCGCTGAACGCTGCACTCAGTCTGCCGCTCCAGCGTACCGAGAACAGGTCTGCGTTGACCCCCGGGCCGGGCGAGGCCTGTCTCCAGGCGAAGTTAATATTGGCATCCGTCCGGGTCAGGGCAGGTGTGCCGCTAAGCTTAATATTATTGTAGTATTGCCCGTACAGTCCCGGCTTCGGAAGCACTCCTGCGGAGGCATCGAAGGCGGCTGCTTTGGCTGCATACTCGTCCCTGGAGAGCACGAAGCTGTCTTTCATAAAAGCCTGTATCGCCGCCTCCTTATTCTGCTCATACAGCAGCTTGCCCCAGGTTAACTGGTAGCTCCATTTATTCTGCTTACCTGCCAGAACAGAAGCCTGCGGAAGCTGGCCGTTCTCGCCAATGGCGATCAGCTTGCCGCGTCCAAGATCCCACATACTGTCATGATGGCTATCCTTGTAATCCCCGTCATAGATATCCGCTGCCAGCACATCCACTCTGCCGCTGCCGGGATAATACTTCGCCGGGTCCTCACTATTCTTGTTCTTCGCATTAGGACTCCATACCCACAGCAGATTATGCAGCTGATGATAGACGGTGTAGCGGTCGAACATGAGGTTCCATAGGGTGACAAAAGAGGACTTCTGCCCCCACCAGAACCAGCCGCCGTTCATCTCATGGTAAGGTCTCCAGAGGACGGGAACGCCGGCGTCTTGCAGTTTTTTGAGAAAGACTGCGACCTTATCCAGCTCTGCAAGCATGGCCTTGTTCTGAGGCGTTCCGGATGTGATGTACGGGGTAAAATTGGCTTCACTGAGGCTCATCGATACATTCGTCCAGGCCGGGGCAGTTCCCGGCAGATTGGCGTGGTAGCTCATCGCTACAATGCCCCCGGCTTTGTGCCAGCGGATGGCGCTGTCCGTCACCCCCTGGCGCTGGCTGGTGATCTGCTGCTCCGTCTGATTGCTGATTGGCCCCATCTCATAACCATGGACTCCGGCATACGTGCCGGCCGTATTCTTCAGCTTGTTATTCAGGTCGTCCGGGGCCTCCAGATAATCATGCAGCCCGCTGATGATCCCCTGCCCCTGCAGCCAGTACAGCGTCCCCAGCAGCTTCCTTGCCGGATCAGCCAGCTCCGCATCTGCGGGAGCCATCTGCACCTTGCGAAAAGCCGCCTGCCACTGCACATCGCCAATCAGCCGGGAAGCGGAGTCCAGCAGGTCCCTCAGATTGCGTTCTTCCACATTTTCCACCATCCTTTACCATGTGTTTGTACATTTTATGACGAATTGTGGAATTTCAGCACGGCGAATATCCAGCCATCCGGGCGGTTTCAATGCTATACTAATGTCAGCCGCAGGCTATATTACAACACCGTACAAGGAGCAGATATGAAAAAGCGTAAATCCGTCATCCGTCTCGTCATCCTTCTTCTGTTCAGTCTGGCTGCCTACTGGTTCGGGTTCGGGGAGAACGGACAGTGGCTGCCGCAGCCCGCACCAGGCCAATCCGAGGCCGTGAAGCTGGAATTCCCGGCACAGCGGTTCCCGGAGACAGCCAAGCACATCCGTGAGGCGATCCGCAAGGGGCATCCGGCGGTATGCACCATTGACCGGAAGGAAGCCGAGCAGAACCGCAAGGAATCCCTGAAGGGCGTGCCCGTCAAAAAAGGCTACGACCGCGACGAATGGCCGATGGCCATGTGTGCGGAGGGTGGAGCCGGCGCAGATATCAAGTACATAACCCCCGGCGATAACCGCGGGGCAGGAAGCTGGGTAGGCAATCAGCTGGAGGACTTTGCCGACGGCACCAGGGTGGAGTTCATGTTCAAATAGGCGTCAGCGGCTCTTGTTGTTTTATCCCATTTCATTTGAATGAAGCGTACAATGAAAGGGGAGCTAATAAAGAAGATGGAGAGCCGCAAGTGTTCTATATCTGTTACCGGGGCAGGCGGCTGTATGGACCGATGTCTGAGGCTGAAGCCTTACAGGAATGGTTCGCGCTCGCCGGAACAATCAAAGAACTCTATATTGTCGAAATCGATGCAGCCACCGGCAGAATCAAACGCCAGATCGGGCCCACAGTCCGCAAAAATAAGAAAAAATAGCCCTGTCCGGCACAGGGCCGTTCAGGGCTGCGTTTCGCTGCAGGTCTTTTTAGAACAGACAGGCTTTAGTGATGATAACCAGCAGGATGAACAATACCAGAATAGCGCCAGTGGAAGTCCAAGGGCTGACAACCGGAACGACTGGAGGTCCCTGATTTACTCCGCCAACGTTATTTCCACAACCGCAACCATATTCTGCTCCCATCATTAATTCCTCCTCTTGAATATTGAATACAGCACAGAATATGTGAAATTCCGTCCCGATGCATGGGCCTTACGGCAAAGAAATCACATTCACCTAACGGACAGGCGGCCATCGGCCGATATAAGAGAGGAAAGACCGGGTTCAAATCCCTGATGGAGGTTGCTGTTATGGATATTGCCGCTTTATCCGTGGTTATGAGCCAGTCTGCGTTACAGCAGGCCGCAGGGCTGCAGGTTATGAGTCTTGCCAAGGAGCAGGCCCAGAGCGAGGCCCAGAGTATGGTCCAGATGCTGAGCCAGGCCCCGCACCCCAGCTTGGGAAAAACACTTGATATTCGAGTGTAATTCCTTTATGCTTACATACATAGGAACACCCGTTCCATTCAGCCGCCGCTTGGAGGCGGATTGCTTAGCCCTTTAGGGCTTTTCTTTTGGCCAATAATACGAACATACGATCTTATATTGGGGTGATTGATGATGCAAGGTTATTATCAGATGACAGCATTGGAGCAATGGACAGAGGATCTCTATCAGCGGATCGGGGTCCGCCAGCCGTCCGACATCTCCATCGATTACATAGCGGACCGGCTGAATATCTGGGTCCACTATCTGGATGTCCGAAGCAAGGCGGTGGAAGCTGCGGCCGGAATGTACAGCGTGTATATCGACAACAGGCTGCCTCCCGAGCTTCAGCGGCTGGAATTCCTTCATGAGCTCTGCCACCTGCTGCGCCATGCCGGGAAATCGACCCTGATGCCCGCTGAGTTCACACAAGCGCAGAGGGATGAATCCGAGCGGTTCATTCTGTACGCCTCCATGCCCTATTCGATGATCTCTAAGGGCACCCTGCCTGAGCTTCGCGATGATGCCGTTGCCGAACTGGCGGTAACCTTCCAGGTCCCGGTTCCGCTGGCGGTGCAGCGGATTGACCAGATCCAACGGCGGATTTTTCAGGGGCAGCTTATGGCCGTTATGGAACGGGGCGAAGACAGAAATATCATCCACAGACATATTCGCTAAGCGATGCGGGGATAATACGGGATAGAGATATAGACCAGTAAGCACCTCTATACATGGTGAGATTCTACTGTAAAGGGGATCAAGATCGACATGGACGCCTTGCAGGTCATCGAATTACTGCTGACTCATCCTGATTATAGTGTGGATGCAGTGCATCCTGAAATTCCGGATTTCGTGGGTATTGAGACGATTGAGGTAGATCATGGAACCAAGACCTTCTCCATCCTGCTTCAGGAGCCTAAGGAATACGGCTGAGCTGTCTTAAGCGGCCCGCACACAAGTGACCCCGCCGGATGTCCGGCAGGGTTAAGCTTGTGGATTAGGGGATTACAGGATGACAATTACATAGAATAGTGCGGCCAGGACGAAGCGGTAGAGCGCGAACCATTCCAGGCGCAGCCGCTTGATCAGCTTAATGAACGTTACCACCGCAATCAGCGCCACCACAAAGGATGTCACGAAGCCGATCAGCATTAATGTCAGCGCATCTGAGCTTAGCAGATCCCGGCTGTCGTACAGATCGAGCAGACTCGCCCCGAACATCACGGGTACGGAGATCAGGAAGGTGAAGTCGGCAGCGGCCTTCTGGCTGGTCCCCAGCAGCAGGCCGCCTGAGATGGTCGAGCCTGAGCGCGAGAAGCCGGGCCACAGGGCCAGACACTGGAACAGCCCAATGCCGAAGGCTTGCTTGTAATTCAGGTGATCTACGGTCTCCGCCGTCTTGGCTCTTTTGCTGCGTGCCGCGAAGATCATCAGGATGCCGCCCGCCACCAGCCCGATCAGGACCGGCTCAGGGCCGAACAAGTGAGTCTTAATCAAGTCCTTGAAGAGCAGGTACACGATTAAGGCCGGAATCATGGCCAGGAACATATGTATGGCATTCAGTCCCTTGCTTTTCGAGAAGTCCATCTTCAGCATATTGACACCAATATGGAGATACTTCTTCCAATACAGCAGCAGCACGGCCAATACGGCCCCGAGCTGAATCACAATTTTGAAGGTGACGGCCGTATCTCCCTCGAACTTCAGCAGATCCCCGGCCAGCACCAGATGTCCGGTAGACGATACCGGCAAGAATTCGGTCAGTCCCTCTATAATCCCTAATATTATGGCTTTGATTGCATCAGTCACTGGTGAATAATCCCCTTTCTGAAATAGATCACTCTATTTCCAGTATAAGGGACAGCTCAGGAATCCCCCATCGAATCACCTAACAATCCGGGAGCAGGATGTGACAGTAGTGTCACTTGGAGGGAGAAGTTCCTGTTTTGTGCAACCTATTACACCCGGTGTGCGTACATGGATTAAGGAGTTGGTAATAATATGGCTGTTCTATTTATTATATTAGTTGTAATCATTGCAGTCCTGAATATCTTCTTCCCGGCCATGGGCTGGCATCTGCGATATGGCTGGATGGTCCAAGGCGACTCCGAGCCCAGCGATGCTTACCTCATGATGAGCCGAATCACCAGCGTGATTGTCCTGATTTTTTTTCTCTTGTACTTTTTGCCTTCGATGTTGGGTTAGGGAGTGGATTGGAATGGTAAGCTACATGTCAAAAAGAGCCGCCGGCGCTTCCCTGCCGGCGGCTTCTTTTGTTACTTTCTTTTAAAGCTTCTATTCCAGTCCAAAGCCATTTCCTGAAAGCTAACTTGTCTGCGCCAAGTGCTGCCAGTGGTCTCCCATTCCTTAAATGCTTGCGCATAAGGCGTGTAAAATCTCCAATCGCTAATATTCCAAGAACAATAAATCTTGCGGTAGCACTTCCCAAACGGGATATCCTCAGTGTACCTCCGCACAGCCTTGCTCGCCTGCCGTTTACTCCAGCGGCTGCCGTACTCTTTGCATACGGGTGTCTTCTTCATACTTCTGCTCAACTTGGCTCTAACCTCCTTAAAAGAAGCTAGAGACCGTCTAATAATTTCATTGATTCACCCCTTATTCGCCCATATTTCTATGTTTAAAAGAGGTTGAACGCTAATAAAAAGCCCCTTGCTAAGCAAGAGACTTAAGTGAAGTGGGCCCTACAGGACTCGAACCTGTGACCAATCGGTTATGAGCCGACCGCTCTAACCAACTGATATAGAGGAAAGGGATATATGCCCTAAACTCTATTAGTGAATCGTTGATTTTATTGGAGTTCGGGACTATAAGGTAAATTGGATTATAAAGAGTTCGTGACCAATTATGTGACCAATAAATCCTGGAGCAATCCAGGATTTATTCGCTGTTCTGGCAACTCTAACCATCTGAGCTTAGGGAAAGGGCGTTATGGTTCAGCAGAAACAAGATTTATCCCTAGTTTGCCGGAAGTGAAAGCTTTTTATTAAGAATATTTGCTTATAATTGAGACGTATTTAGTGTACTCAAATTAAGCATTTTATCAGTATCATTGGGATCTTGAGTACAATCTTCATTCTCAATAAAAAGAACACAACATACTCCACCACTCACTCTTGCACTGGGGTAGAGAATCCCATGAATTTTCTCACCATTTTCCATAGTGAATACACGTCTGAAAAATTCCGTAACAATTTGGGTAGGAACATATTCTATGTGCTCAATATTATTTTTAGTAACAGGCATTGATAAATCATAAACAAGGTTTCTTATAAAAATCACAGCATTTCTTAGATGTCTTTTTTCTTCATCAAAAAGACTAGGAAACTGAATATGTTTCGAAAGATCTAATAAATTTAGATTTTTTAAATTCTCAAAAATCCCTACTGTCACATATTTCTTATCATCACGAATTTCTTCAATAGCTGTTGCTTCATCTGTTGCTCCATAAAACATTGGTATACCTGCAGGACTCATTCTGTTGGAATAAATTGAAAACTCTCTAGGAGGTGAAGCCAATTCTTCAACTTTGGAGAAGCCAGTTGAATCATTATGAGTTCTTCCTCTGTAAAATCTATAGGAAACTGCTTTTGAATTTATTAAACCTAAAGTTATTATAGACTGTCCGATTGTTTCAAGTATTTGAGAAGGCTGAGAATAAATAATACCATAGCGGTTTGGATTATCTTCTATGTGAAAGAATACATATCTTGTTTCATGTTTTACTTGCTGACAAAACAGCTCCCACGTAACATAATTCTCTTCATACTCTCTAAGTAAATACGGGCTTATCTGACACCATTGTTGGTCACTAATCGAGCTATAAATATCTCTTTTTAGATCTTCATTTTCAATCCCAAGTTCATCACTAAGTTCATCACAAATTAGATCGTATGTATCAATAACTTTTGCCCCTTGCCAACCGCCTTCTCTACCATCCCAACCAACACCTTCATTATTAGGATCTCCCCATTCAGTCTTTATACCATCCATAATAACATGTAGAAGTTTTTCTATATGAACCGAGATTTCCTCATCACTTTGCTGACCACAATAATCACACTTACATTGTTCTGCGTTATCTTCGATAAACAATTTTAGAGCATAATCATCTACACAATTATGACATACAAACTTCTCTACTGTGCACTCAAATCCTTGTTCCTCAATCTTAGCCATGTACTCTTTTGCCCAGCTCATTTTTATCCCCCCAACACAAATGTTTGGAAACATATAGAAAGTGGGGTCATTGAGTTGCCCACTAAATCCATCTAGTAAAGTAATTTCAACACTTTGCCCCTTCTTCCCAACATAAACTTGATATTTTTACTATCAGGCTTCAGTGATGCGTATAGTGTGCCTATATTGAGTCCTGAAAATCCACTTTATCGGAGTAAAGAATGAAAAATTATTAGCTTTGCAGGGGAATTTGAACCCCAGCCCTACGTATTACAAGTGTGCCTCAGGCAAAACTATTTAAGGTTTTTCTAGACTGTTAAGGGATAGAACGTTTGTTTCAAGTGTATAGTTACCTCTAAAGATTTGTTTGTATTTGCTTTTTTTGGAAAAAAATTAAGAGACGCAAGATCGAAACTCCCCATAGCTTAATTACACAAGTCTATTTTATACAATTTTGATCAAAATTTATATATTAACCAAAATAATAAAATAAAAAAATAGTCTGATTTTTGACAATTATTTCGTTAGCTTCTAAGCGATAAAGACTTTTCCACTGTCCAGATCCTAAGTAAATTCAAAGTATTAAGAATTAAACAAAATAAAAGCCGAGTAACTCACTTAGCAGAGTAATCGGCTTTTCTCTAGTTAAATATTTTTATCATCTGAGGCCAAATCTTCCGAAATAGAAGCGTCTCTCAAATGATCATATGTAAATATTGCTATTGAATCATCTTCATCGGTATTTTCTAAAGTGAATGTGTGCCTTGTAGAATCGTCACTAACCAAAAAGAATCTATCGTCTGGATCGATACTTTCTAAAGAACGTGTTTCTATACAAGAATCAAATAATATAGGAAGATCATCTTCATCAGATGTTTCCGATGTCTCAGTAAGTCTAGTTGAATCTGAGAACTTTATACTGTTTGTAACAGTATCTTCAATATTTCCAGTTGATAAATCCTTTTTAGTATTTTCGAGAGGAATTGTTCTAATGTATTTGGATATGTAAGGTTCCTTCATTAAGTGTTACCTCCTTATAAAAATGATTTGTATTTCACTTTGCGAGAGTTTAAAATTTGAAGTAAAAACTTCTGTAACTGGAATATTATTATAATTATAGACTTTCAAAAAATCAAGTAGTCGCTGATAATTACTTGAAATAATATTACTATTTCTTATAAAAATTATTTCTTTAAAATCATTATTTATTAAATGTGTTTGTAGCTGCAATAATAACTTTTTATTGTTTTCTAGAAAATTTTCAGGATTAGATGAAATATCAAGACTTTGAATAGTGTTATTATTACTTTTAGATTCAATTTGTGTAGGTGTATAGTTAGTCGTAGTTGTCAACAGGTTAAATGAGAGGGTAGCTAACAAAATTATTACATTCCAAGAAACAATGCAAATCAAATATTTTTCAATATTCTTAATAAGACTAACTTCGCAAACATTATTGTTTTGCAATTCCTGCCAATCATAATACAATCCTGATAGGTATTTTGTAGATGCCTCCATAGGATTCTGAGCATTTTTAATACTCCTAAAAAGGAATTTGCGATATCCTTGTACTTTAATAAACTTATATGCAAACAATAGTATATTAATTAAAGAAAAAAGTGTAATTATACCAGAAATAATATATAAATTAGATAGGAGGATCGGTTTTTCTAAGATGTCACTTATTTTTGATATAAACGGAATATATATAGGAATCAATATTGCTATTATCGCTAAATATGCCAAAAATTTATTAAAGACTTTACCTTGTGTTGTTTGACAATCATTAATTTTAAATAAAATAGTTTGAGTTAAAAGTTCCTTTTCCTCAGGAGTTTTAGATGTTAAATCAATTTCAAAATCATTTCTTTTTTGATCTAATTCTGCATCAGGTATTCTCGGTTGTAATTTTGATAGATATATCATTTCTGACCATCCAAAACTAAATATCTTATCAGTACGAGGTAATCTATGAATCCATAATTTAAACATTGGTATATTAATTTCAGTATAGAGTAGACAATATATTACAGTGCCTAAGCTTACGCTAAAGATATTGAGACTAATTCTTTCTGAGTTTCTTTTTAAATCACCAAAATGACTTTTATCAATAACCCGAAAAATTGGTGAAAATGAAAGAAGTTTTATAAGAATGAACAAAAGTTTAGGCATGGGCAGATTCCTCTTCGGTCAAGTAGTTTATTATCGCAGTAGAAATGTTAAGTGAAAGTAATTGTTCTAACCATAACCATTGCCCATTCGGATTAACTTCCAGAAAATAATAGATGCCATCTCTATAGATAAAGTCGAATGCTCCAAATTGGATATTTAACGTTTCCATTAATTTGAAACATAGATTTATTAAATTTGCAGGCAAACTGGCTTTAGTATATTGAACATTTGCAGTTGTTTTCCTCCAATCCACCTTATCACTTGATTGAATCTCGACAGTGAACACACATTTTCCAACGATCGTAACTCTATATTCTGCATCTTTACTTACATATTTTTGGAAATAGGATGGACTTATTTCTAAATTTTGAACTGGAATAGAAGGATCTACAAGATTGGTTTGTATATAATTTATTTTTGTGGGTTCAAGTATTCTTCCAACAGATAAAGGTTTTACAATTGATACTTCATCTTTAATAAAATCAGATGCACAAACACTGTCATTAGTGATAAGTGAAGCTGGAAGTAGAAATCCAAGCTTAGAAGCAATATGTAACTGAGTAACCTTATTTTCTGCACGTTTTAAAATAGAAGGCCGTGTAAGGCTTCTTTTTCCCACTATTTCCGCGATACCTTCTATAAGAGTTAAAATATCACGTTGCATTAAAGAATGGAATTTATAATTATACAAAGACATGTCAGGCATCATTGGTTTTCGATAGTACACAGCATCAATAGAGTTATCTTCTATAACTCCCACAGAACTAGTAATCCTTAAGCTAGTGGTCCGTACTTCGAATTTATAGTTTGTAAGTTTATCAGTATCAATTCTGAAGAAGTTTACCCTTTCTTTAAAGTTATAAACTAAGTAATCGACTGTCTTATCAATTGAACTTGTAATAACTAAAATTGTCTTTATATTAATCACCTCAGTCTAATGTTTGACATAGAAGGACAAGTACCATAGATTGGCTAACTAATTATACCAAGCATGCCGTCTGGCAGAACATAGTCACGCACTCTCATATGTCCTAAAATGTACGGGATTACATGGACGAGTTGGAGCTGCAGGAAAGACTATAAAGGGTCTGGCTGTTTCCGCGGAATGCCTTTTCATTCGCAAAACGCTGAAAGGCTATGAACTAAACGCTCTGAGTTTGACCTCCGGACTAAGTAGGGATGAGCTAACCTCTTCTCAATTTGTCCTGATAAAATGAGCTAATTCATCATGGTCCCATCGGCACCTGAAAAACGCATTGGCTCATAGCGCTTGGCGTAAAGTATTCGAGCTTTGCTTTTTTTCCGTCTTTTCATGTAAGCGTCTCATGTGACTAACCCGAGTAAAAGCAAGCGTGCCGGCGCCATGAAACGGACTAAGAGGAATTAGAGAAAGCCGAGCTTGTTATTCTGAATAATTGGAAATATCTACTTATTGGCCTAGAGGAAGCCGAAATGCTGTTTCCGGTCTTTGCCGCCAGCTATGAGCGCCGTATTCTAGTCCTAACCACGAATTGGAACTATCAATAGTGTTCCCCCAACAATAGCACTTCTCTATGATACGGCCTCAATATAGTTCGTGTTTCTCTCTGTATATTTTCTTCAAACAAAATAACGCCCTGCCAGCCTAAGCCAACAGGGCGATTGCGCCGATACTTTCGGACTACACGCCGGTGCTTCCGATCCGTGTAGCTTCACATTAACACGATTGTAACAATCTGTAAATCGACAATTTCTAGTCATAAAGTGGCTACGGCCATAGCAACCCAGCGGTCAGAAATGGTGCCAATGGCACAGAGATCCGGGTCTTTACTGACAGCAACTTTTCTTCCTCCCAAATAAAAACACACATCAACCATAGAGTAACCACCGCTCGTTCCATGCCTATACATAATCCAAGCAGTCCAACCAATTTTACATCACCTGCCCCCAATGATCGGGGGCTGATCGTGAAGACCAGGAACAACACTGCGCCTGGGACCAGTCCCCATAAATATTCGGGACTGAATCCTATCCTGAGCACTAGCAGTGATAAAATTGTTGGGTACGCCAGCTTATTTGATATCCGCCGCTCCGTGACATCCGTGTAGCTGAACCAGCAGCAAAGCATAATTAGGGATACTATCAGCAACATATTGACTGTGGCCATCAATCTATACTCCTAGTTCCGGAAATAGCAGTTGCAGGCCACAAACCACGATTACCTCCAGCAGTGTACATAAGTTAGATATCATGTTTTCCTCCCTCATACGAGCCTTCTCGTTACTTCACAAGTAAAACCCCAGCGAGAACGATGGGGTTAGATGTTTACTGTTTATTTGATCAATCTGACATTCTGCACATCATCATACATACTGCCATAGTTTTCTACTTGCTTCGTGATACAAGTTACTAAGCTATACATCCCTGCAGGATCGGTGGAAATTTTAATCAGGTAATAGCCATCTGTAGCCGTCACCGAGATGAATTTTCGGTAGAGTTGTTCAGCTTTTCGTGCTGCCGGTGCTGCCCCGATGTATGCCGGAGAACCAGGATACTCTCAAAAACTTGATCGAGACAGTGACGGCGAAGCGTGTGAATAGATTTAACCCCGAATAAATTATCCGGGGTTTTATTATGTACTAAAGCCGTTTTTAATTATGCGCCCCAGTTCTGAGGTATACTTGGTAAGTCGTAAGCTTATCTCAGTGCGCATCACATCCCGTGTGAGTCCAAATCGCTCCTCGTAACCACGGCAAAAGACTTTATGATATATGACGAAATCGGTATGTTCGTCTAGGACAAAACGGATGTTCCTTTGCTTCAGCTCCTTCTGAAGTCTTTGAGTATCCTGCATGACCTTTCTTTGGATGGCCTCACCGGCTAGCAGACAAGCCCGCTTAAGGATGCTGCTGGAGTGCTCCAGTTCTCGCAGACTCTTGGTGACCATCGTATCTATATGAGGTAACAAGATCAGATCCCTTATTATGGTCCGCTCTTCAGCAGTGAGCATCCTATTACTGCCACCAGCCGCCTGTTCCGCTTTCTCATACGCCTGAACGTGCTCCGTCATGAGCATCTTAGTCTTCCAACGCTCGTTGCCATCCAACTTACTCATAGCAACCTCCTAATGGTATAGCCAGTAATCCCACGCTGCGCCGTCTGTGCGCCTCCCTGCGGTGCTGAATCATCTGATAAATGGCGTTCCCATCCCTCCACTATTACCGCTGTCTGAATGGGCTTACCCGCATCCCATACTATATAATGCTCTGCCGCCAGCACTTTAAAACCTTTGATCACATCCGCCGGCCTCCGCCCGCTTAATTTCCCCAGTTCCCGGATCGTTGGCATCCTTTTAAAAGGATACTTAAACTGGACGATGATCCTAAGCAGCTTACGCGGGGTATCGTCAAGCATGCTGCCGCTCCGGCACCGGACGCCAAGACAAAATATTGGCCGTCAGGAACACACGGGGCTGGCCGGTGCTCAAACAAGTAGCCCGGATTCGACCGCCCCGAATCCCGCGCACCTCATTTTCCGTTGTGTGATCTTGCCCGCTTTGTCCAGATATATCAATTCTATGGTTTGGCCGATGCTCATCTTCATGACTGATCGCCTCCGAATTAAATAAGAACACTTGTTTGTATTATACCCAAACAAATGTTCTCTAATCAATCATGATTATATGCCTATCTTCCCATTATTATGTACTTTTAATGTCTTAAATCTATATATCCCAAATATAAGAATTAATGTTTAGACATATCCCAATTATTGCCTTAGGATAGTCCAGGCAACTGAATACAAATTAATCTACGAAAGGGGAAATAAGACTGTTGTATATTGAGTACATAGAAAACTATTAATGATGACTTAAAAATTATTGTGAGGTGGGTTAATTGAAAAAGGTATTATTAATCATTGTTTTATTGTTTGCGGCGCTGCCTATGCAGGGGGCTTTTGCAGCCAACTATGACCCAGACAATTATATTGATGGGGTTAAGTATACGGTGACTGATACCGGGCAGGATGTAACCAGTATTTTAACAGACAAAAAATACGGTACATCAAATCCTTATATTACGCTTAAAGCTTATGGTACCAAAAATAGTAGATTAACAGTGGAATTTGCTGCGCCTGTTAATATTGCGTATATAACGATACGGGCACAGTATCCGGCTTTTGTAGCTTTTTATGGCGAAGACGGTGCTTATTTAGGGCAGACCAATGCTAACCGCGATCCTGTTGTTTCAAGGTACAACAATGTTAAGAGTGCGCAGATATACCATCCTTATGACTTTGATAATCAGATTTATGAGGTAGGGTTTCATGCTTTCATATCGGATACGCCGACACCAACGCCGACGCCAACTGCTACACCAACACCGACCGCTACACCTCAACCTACACCAACAGCAACACCTGAACCTACACCAACAGCAACACCTGAACCTACACCAACAGCAACACTTGAACCTACACCAAGCCCTACTCCAACACCAGCACTGGAGCCCACTCTTGATGTAGCCATCGCACCAGAAAAGATTGGTTTAGGCAAAGAATTTACAGCTGATGTATCCCTAAAAAATGTGAAGGATATTTATGCGGAAGACTTTGAAGTGAAGTACGACAAGGAACACTTGCAATACCTCGGGTTTGAAGAGGTAACCGGCTTTAAGGTGTACAATAATCCCGTTGATAAAAACGGCGTTGTCCGCTTTGTAGTAGCCAGCCAAGGTGAAGAATACGGCATCAACGAAGACACAGTTGTTGTAAAACTCAAGTTTAAGGCCAAAGCCAAAGGTACAGCCATTGTCGATGCAACCAAAGCGAGGATTGCAGATACCGAAGAGGAATATGACCTGGAGAAAGATAACTGCCTAGAAGACAGTGTAATCATCGAGGCAACAGACGTCAATAAGTCTGGTACGTATACTCTTGTTGACCTTGCTATTGATGCCAGGTACTTCAAATATTTTGCGCCTGATGTTGATCCGGTAAAATACAATGCAGACCAAGCCGGCGATGAATATGTAAATGATGATGACTTGCTTTTTATTGTTGATCAGATTTTAAACAACCCGGATTATTTGCCGAATACTTAACTAATGAATAAAAAATGAGCTCGCCGACCGTTTAAGGTTGACAGGCTTTTTAACTTTTCTTGAGTTAACCACCTGTTTCCATAATTATGTACTTTCGATGTCTTAAATCTATTTATCCCATATATAAGATTTTTTGTTTAGACAATACTCACCTTTAATTTTACTATTACAACATCTAATTCTATAAAAGGTGGAATATATAAGTGTCTAAAAGATTGAAAGTTATTTTTTCATCATTGGCAGTGGCTTTAATCATCGCTCTAGTTTCATCGCTTTATCCAGCCTCTCCGTCGTATGCTTACACCGGTGGATTATTAAATGGGAAGAGTATAAATTACGGTCCGAATGAAATTACGATAAATGGAACGTTTTCAGAACTTACAGATAATAATGAAACTACATCTTACAGTTTAGGAGGATATAACTCACCTTCTATTAAAACTATTTGGTACAAATTTCCTGAGGTTGCCTCAATTAATGCTTATCAGATAAAAGCGATCACAAATAAAATGAAATTTAGTTTTTATGATCTTACTGGTAATTTGATAGGAGATGTGGCTTCACCTGATGTTAGCGGCACGAAAATTGATGGGCTTTCATTTGATAATGTCTCTAAAATTGCTATAACAAATACTACAAATTCTGCATTTGGAATTTATGAAGTTGACTTTTTTGGGGAGGAACATGCTGCTTCAACACCAACACCTGAGCCTATACCAACCGTAACACCTGAACCATCACCTTCCGCAACTCCAGAAGTACCTTCGGGTGGTCGTGCGATTCTCACAATCACTTTAACCACTGGTCTAGATAAAGAATTCGATCTTCCTATTTCTGAAGTTAATGAATTTCTTAACTGGTACGACTCGACGAACGGATCTGCTCGGTACGGAATTGATAAGCACGACAACAACAAAGGCCCGTTCAGTAAACGAACTGAATACGTAATACATGATAAGATCCTAACCTTTGAAGTAAGTGAGTACACAGCTCAGTAAAAACAAAACCGTCTGGCATACGCCAGGCGGTTTTGTTTTTATCGACTCAGCCTTCATTCTCATAATTGTGTACATTAATCGAAAACATCTAATAAATCCATTTTTTAGGTTTTAATGTTTAGACATAGTCTTTTTTTCATAATAGTATTTTTTTGTAGATTTCAAAGGTTGAAATTTTTTTGATAAAAAAATCTATATTATAAAAAGGAGGCGTGCAATAAGAACGGCATACGAACTAAAGTCAGAGACTTAAGTTATATAATGGAGGGTTAACATTGAAACGTAAAATATTAGTAATACTCTTAGTTTTCAGTCTATTAATTATTCCGAGTACTCGAAATCTTCCCCAGGTACACGCTACTCCATTGTTGAAGGAACCAGTTAAGTGGGCAATAAAGGAGTTAATCAAAAAAGAGACAAAATCCGCAGCAGAATCCATTTTGGTAAAGCAAGGTGTAAGAACAACAGAAAAAAGGGCGTTAGAGAAGGCGAATGAACGGTGGTTTCAGAGGCTTACTGCGGAGGAAGTTGCGGGCGTGCAAAAGGCTGTAGAATTTGCGGTCCCTAGTGGTACGCCTGGTTGGCTTAAGACAGTTGTAGGTGCGGGTATGTGGATTTCGGGTGCGGATTTAGCTTATGAGATTTACGACTATATGCGCCCGTCTAATGTTGGTGTTCCTGATTCCGTGTCTTACTATACGACTTCGGATTATACACAAAATGATCTTACTGGCATGGTTTTAAGTTCCGATAAAATTGAACGGTTCAAACAGTATCGTCCTATATATGCTTGGCTTGACCCTGTAGTACACTCCTTTGCAGACGGAATTGTTGTTAAAGTTGATGGTAAATTTTATTTCCGGTTGCATGGAGTGGATTACCTATTTACCAATGGTTACGATTATGAGAATACCGCAACATATCCTCATTATGTAGACTCGTACGATTGGAACAATGGTTACTGGAGCTTATTTGCTTTACCACCTGAACCTACATCAAGTGTAGATAAGAATTTTGTGTATATCGCATTAGCTTATCCTTATGGCTCTCAAATTATTTACGCTCTCAATCCAAGTACGAGTGAAGTAGAACGAAAAGGTTTTTTGGATGCAGCTTATCATTCTAACATGTCTTATGGTTACGCTAAAGTTCCGAAGTCTGTGCTTGAAGCAGATATGAGTACAGGTGTTGGCAGGTACAGTGTACTGATTAACAGCAGTGAAGGCGGTGACTATGAAATTGATCGCAATGCTAAGACAGCCCCGGAATTGGTTCCTATTCCTGATGAACTTAAAGAGGCATGGCCTAATGATTCTGAAGGCGTTGAGATTTTGTTTCCTGATCCGGATTTCTTCCCAGATACTACCGCGACGATAATCGCCAATCCGCAAATTGTGACCAACCCAGTGCCTGAGCCTAAACCGTCTGCACAGCCTACAGTAGCGCCTAATCCATCCGCGCAGCCTACATCAACACCTAACCCGTCTGCACAACCAACTGCCGAGCCAAGTCCATCTATAGAACCTACACCAAATGTTGATCCTACACCGTCAGCAGTACCAAGTACACAACCTACTAATCCTCCTGTTATAGGTGGGGAAGATCCTAATCCAACATCATCACCAGACGACGATGACGACGATGGCTACAACGGTCCACCTATTGACTTTCCTGAAACTCCAGAGGAAGCGATAGCTGAAGGTTGGGAGGATGTTACTCCTCCACTTATAAAAGAATATAAAGATCCAAAGACAGGTACTGTGGTGAAATTTAATACTAAGACATGGGAGATCACTTATAATAAATATTATGAAGTTGAAATCATAAATCCTCAAGGAAAACCGATTGGCGAAATTGATGAAATTGATATGGAAAAAGAGATTTTTTATGAAGATAAAGCTGCTAAAGGTCTTGAAATTATTAATCCCTCAACAGGCCTACCAGCCCAAACCGCGCAACAATGGGCCGAAAAACAAATATTAGACAAAACACGAAAACGTATTGATGAAGCTCTCAAAACTGGAATCGCTACGCGAGCAACAAAAAGTGGATCTAAAATAGTACCAGATATTGAACTAATCAGAAACTTCAAGGAGTTTGTTTTTAGGCTAGATGGAGATTCTGCAGATTTAATACAAGCGACTGATAATGTTGTAAATCAGCTTAGAGAGGAATATCCTGATTATAAATTCAGTGCTACCTATGGAGGTAAATAGTATATGACAGTAAGCGCATTTGTTCTTAATGCACAAAATGATTTTGAAGAAAAATTTTTCATTCCAATTGCTGGTGAAGCTTTTTTTTATAAATGCTGGGTACCTGGAATTCAAGCTTTAAAGTTGAAATGGTTGAGTTGTTTTCAGGTAGGTCTTGATACAAGATTGGAAGATTTGCCCAACTTATTTGCAGAACTAGAGCAATTGAAAAAATGGGCAGACCTTAATCTTAAGGGTGATGAGAAAGAACATTTCTTTACGAGAGTAACCTTATTTGAGGAACAATTACCAAAAGCATTTCAACGTAAGGACGCTGTTGTTTTTATCGGTTAAGAACTTAATTTAACAAAGAAACTTTACACGCATTAACCCCAAAAACACAAAGACCCGTCAGGCATAAGCCCGGCGGGTTATTTTATGTACGCTCTGAATTCAAAACGATCTCGTTTGAACCATTTCCATGCAATCTTAACCATACACGGATGATACCCTTCTACTTCTGGATAATCATTATATTGGTGCCAGACAGATACTTTCGTTTGTGAAATGTCCGCAATCATGAAGTCTGTATCGCTCTCTAGGACTTTATATGTAGTACTCAAAACAATCACTCCTACGTATAGTAACGAATCTTTAATGTACTACTTTTGCCACTCGGCGTAGAGAAAAGAATCTCATCAATTCTCTTTTTATAATCGTACATCGCTTCGCAACAAATTGGCATCCTGTGATTTCCATCTTGCGCAGGGTATCCACCAAGGTTTTTATGAACCTCACCAGATACTACATCTACATACTCTGCCCCTGCCTCACGAGCTTCATCTACTAGTCTTTTAACTTCGCGGAGAAATTCACTTCTTTTTGGAGTTTGACTCATAACTCATCCCGCTTTCTGCTTATATACGACCAGTATATTTTATTTGGAACATTATGTATATGTAGGTAAGAGAACTTTTCCTGAACACAAAGAAATACCCCACCAGTAATGGCGGGATAGGCTAAGACAATATTCTATTCTGCGGAGTATTCGTCCACACTGAATGTAAGTATCTTATCAAAGATTACATAATCTTTACGGCTGGTAAATGGCCCTTTGTTGTTATCATGTTTATTAATACCATAATGGGCCGATCCAGAGGCAGTGTCGTACCAGTTTAAAAAGGCATTGACCTCAGACATAGGAAGATCAAATTCTTTTTCAAGTCCATTGGTCATCGTTACGACCAAGATTGCTCGGTTACCTGTTGGCTGTTCTGGAGTCGGTGACGGTGTTACCGTAGGTGTTGGCTCAACGGTTGGTTCTGGTGTGATAGTAGGCGTTGCTGTTGGTGCTATAGTCGGCTCAGGTGTCACAGAACCTATAGTAACTTCCGTAATATCGATCCAAGTTTGACTTGAAGTAGCTACTATTCGAATCCCGCTATATTTTCCGGGGGTTATTTCGAACGGATCAAGAATGGTATAGGATTTAAGAGCATGGTGTTCCACACTTTTAGTAATATTGCCAGTTATCTTTACCCAAGTGTCGGACTTTAAACCGTATAAACTATAGGTAACATCAGATTTAGGATTTGCAGTGGCCGATAACTGAACAAAATCAAGATATAGTTCTTCAGGAAAAATAATATCTAGTGTGCCATTGTACCCCCCACTGTTCCAAAAACTTTCTAAATTCGAATCTATTACATTGTTAGGGGTCATATCGAGATATGACTTATTTGCAGATGCTATAGTACCTGCAGGCGGTGTTACTCCCTGCATTCCATTAACTACTTTCCCGCCCTCAGCATATGAAACATCCCCTTGAACTGTTGGGTGGATTAAAATAATAGATAACAATAGACTCACCGCCATTACCAACTTACTTATAATGCTCATTCTCTTTTTCACAAATGTCCATCTCCTTTAATATGTATGCTTCAAGCCTACAACAAAAAGAGGCGAACAAACAGTCTGTTTCTCGACAGCAATTTACAATACACTTAAGGGTTATTGAGGAAATATGTGGAATGATAAAGAAGTGAGGGAACAGGTGAAAGGCATTGCAGAGGTATCTGCTGATCCTGATCGAGCTTCGGACTCACCAGGGATTTGATTCGCACAGAGATCAGCCTGCGGCTGACCCGATAAACGGCTGTTTAGCTAAGTCTCTAGAGTTTAAAAAGCCCGTCAATCATATCAGATTGACGGGCTTTACCCTTGAAACTCATATCATATTAATGACGATTAAATATAATTAGCAATACACTTAGCTACTTTTTTGTATTCTCCGATAACGGACGTATGTGTCCCAAACTCCAAATAATAACTAAGTGAACCCACAATACCTGCTAAAAGGCACTTGCTACTCTCAGCTGTAGCCGTCATATCCGTCCCACTATGCACTACTAAAGTAGGGACATCCAACTTAGGTAGCATATCAGTTAAGTCGCATGATTGTAACGCTTTAATATCTGCAATACAAGCTGCTGCGCTTACTGACATATCCGGAATGCGGGCAATTAAGTCTCTGGTTCTTTCCTGGTTGTTGATAGCTTCAAATTCACCGATCATCATTTGCTGAAATGCTGCTACTAATTGATCCCCGGACATTTCACTAAAAGGTGCCATGCTAGGCCATGATGCTGCGCTCTGAAGTAAACCTAGTTTTGTTACCTTCATTCCATCTATAACAGCTTTAGCTGCTACAGTCCCACCCATTGAATGACCAAATACATAAAGCCCCTCTGTAAATATAGCACTATCTTGCATGGCTTTAACAAATCCACACACGATATCAGACAAACTACTTATTGTTTCAAGCGGATCTCCTCCAGATGCTCCATGTCCGGGATTATCCATTTGAAATACACAAACATCAGGTCTTAGCAAGGCTAATTCATTACACATGTCAGTGGTAGTTTCAGCATTACCGAGAGCTCCATGTAACACTAATACTGTTTTTTCAGGCAAGGTACTACCAGCATAACGACTATAATAAGCAATCGGAATGCCCCCCACTTCAATAACTGCTTTACCAACAACTACTGCATTTTTCGTCTCATTCATCACTAACAACCTCCAATAGTTTTAATAGAAATTTGTAGAACGACAAATAACCCCAAGCTGAGAAATGGGGAAAGGGGAATTGAGTTAGGTAATTTACCTGAGCGGAGTTTTGTATATCCGAGATACAGATATACGAAAATACACATCATTAACAATGCCGAAATAGTTCGCTCAAAACCTACACTCATTCCAATTAGAGCGATTAACTTAATATCTCCAGCTCCAAGAGCTCTTGGGTTGATCATGAAGACCAGGAACAACACTGCAGCCGGGACCAGTCCCCATAAATATTCAGGGCTGAATCCTATCCTGAGCACTAGCAATGATAATATTGCTGGGTACGTCAGCTTATTGGAGATCCGCCGCTCCGTGATATCCGTGTAGCTGAACCAGCAGCAAAGCATGATTAAGTGTATTATCAGCAACATATTTACTGTGGCCATCAATCTATACTCCTAGGTCCGGAAATAGCAGTTGCAGGCCGCAGATCACGATTACCTCCAGCAATGTACATAAGTTAGATATCATGTTTTCCTCCTTCATACGAGCTTTCCGTTACTTCACAAGTAAAACCCCACCGAGAACGATGGGGTTAGCTATTTATTTGGCCCGTCTTACATTCTGCACATCATCGTACATGCTGCCGTAGATTTCTACTTGCTTCGTAATACAAGTCACTAAGCTATTCATTCCTGCGGGATCAGTTGAAATTTTAATCCGGTAATAGCCATCTGTCGCATTCACAGAGGTCATGTATTTTCTGCTTTGATAGACTTTTCCAGAGTCAGAGGTGATCTTCGTTAAAGGTAACTCCCAGGTAGCGTTATTGCGGTCCCCGCTAGTCTTCTCCAGCTTAACTTGCCGCTCGTACTTCCAGTTCGAGTCATAGAAGGTAGCGTACACCGCATCAGGACCGTAGTAAGTTCCCCCTAACGGATAGGCTGTTCCTTCCAGGCCTGTCGGTATCTTAGTCTCCCAATTAGTGTTGTACGTTGTATTCACTTTAAGCTCAATGCCGTAACCGGCTCTGGTAATTGTATTGGCATCCTTTCCGCTTCTCTTGGCGTAAGGTATAATCTCCCAGGAACCCCGACTCTCCCTGTCCGTCTCTTTGGGGCGATTAAGATCTGTTGCTATGCCCTGCTTGGTGTTCACTTCTGCAGAGATCTTCAGATGCTCCTGGTACGTTACAGGAGTATTGCTCCAGTTAGGGTCACCGTAGTCGGTGTAGTACTCAGTGAAATAGTGAGTCTTACCATCCGCCGTTGTGTAGCTTGAAGTGTAATACTTCGTAGGATAACCAGTGATCACTGGATAGGATACAGACCATTCGCCAGCAGCCTCCGGCTGATTACATTCGCTTCCACTTCCTGAAGCTCCTGAGACGACACTACAGCCTGTCGTGACTATGTTATTGCTCCTATTCTGATCTACCTTTTCTTTCTCGGGATCAACGGAGAGCGTAAGATTGTGAATTCCTGTCGAGGTGCCTGTCCAATTAAAAGGACCCACGGTTAGCGTCTGACCCGCAGCAAAAGATTTTCGCGTCTCATAGATTTTGCTGGCGTTATCGTATAAGCGAATGAGCACATCATTCTGGTCAACTTCGCTGTCGTTCTTCACCTTGCCGGTGATGCTTGAATGGCCTCCCTTGGTGATGGAACTTGGAGATGCTGTGATCGATACCGCAATGAGATCCGCCTTCGGAGCTACACGTTCAATCATCCATTCCCCATGTAGCTTATTGTTGTTGTACGCTGCTGCCGGTGACTCTAGCGCCCGATCCTGATGCACCGGATTGTTAATCGTAGCATCGACTTTGATGTAGTACTTCCCTGGATTATCACCAATTTCGATTTTACCGAGCATGTAGTTGAACTCCTGCCCATTCACTATTGTCGCAGGAAGAGATTGGTTCATCGAAGCCAGCGAAAACTCTGCGGTAAGTACACCGCCAATCTTGACTGCAGCATTCATTGGCATCCCCCGCGTATTCGCATAATCGGAAGCCATAATATCATCTCCGTCATAACGGAACTTCACCCATAGCTGTCCACCGTCCGTAAGAGTCAACTTGGTAGGAACGAAGTCCAATGCTTGCTCATCTGGAAGCGTAATGCTCTTAATGGCTGTCCGGCCATAACCATCATCCACGATGATATCTACGTCTTTGCCGAGGACTTTGGAGATATCCTTCGCATTCACGCTTACATTGCCGTTATAGACCGTTTCAGCAGTGTGAATGAGTTTACCATCCGTTAGACTAACCACTTTGGATAAGTCCGGAAAAGCCCCCTTCGGGACTGCGATCACCCGAATATCCCGTTCAGAGTATCCGTAGGAGGAGAAAGTGATATTCAATGCGTTACCTTCAACATTACTTTGGAAAAGTATCTTTACGAATATCTTGAGACTCACGCAAAACCAAATTTTAAACCAACATCATACGATACAGAAAAAACTATTATCGAAGCCCGAATTATTCCGGTACTCGGCAAAGTAAAATTGCAGGCACTTACCCCGCGTGCCATCAAGGGTTTTTATGCTGAACTCAGAAAGAAATATTCAAAAGATTATGAAGAACATTCTCGGAGTGCTGAAACGCGCGCTTAGACTTGCCTATACAGAATCGGGGTTACTGGCAGAAGACATCATGAGTAAAGTGTCCATGCGGAGCAAAGTAAATGTAAACGAACAAAAAGAAATGCATTCTGGACCATTGAGGAATTTACTCACTTTTTGCAATTCTCAAAACATCATGTTCACCACATTGCTTTTTCATTAGCAATATACACTGGAATGCGGCGCGGTGAAATTCTGGGGCTCCGATGGAAAGATATTGATTTCGAAAAGAAAGAGCTGAAGGTTATTCAAACAGCGAATTGGACGCGGGATGGATTGGTGATCCGGCGGCCCAAGACAAATGATTTGATCCGGCGGGTCAAGCTCTTTCAAAACTCAATAAATTCGCAGAAAAACAGCTCGAAACTGTAGAATAAAAATCTTCGTTAGCAAATCCGTTAGCAAGCTAAAAAATACGGCCTTTCTCGGCACAAGTATATTCAATCCTATCAGCCTACATACAGCAAAAAACCCTTACATAGTAAGGGTTTAAGTGAAGTGGGCCCTACAGGACTCGAACCTGTGACCAATCGGTTATGAGCCGACCGCTCTAACCAACTGAGCTAAGGGCCCGGACTAGGATATCCGTTATATACAAGTGCTGTCCGGTGGGAAGGTAATTGCGGGGGCAGGATTTGAACCTGCGGCCTTCGGGTTATGAGCCCGACGAGCTACCGGGCTGCTCCACCCCGCGTCAGTTCACAAATATTCAAACAGCGACAATAGATAATATACAATATAGACAGGGATAAAGTCAAGGAGGATTTTGGTTTTTATGGGCTAAGGCAGAAAACGTACGCCATACCGGCCCTTGCGCGAACGGTATATTTCCACAAAACGCGGATCATGATACCCGTAGATCCAGCCGTCCTGCTCCAATCTTTTGGCGAGACAGCCTGCTTGAAACCGAGTTCTGAACAGCTTGGCGAAATAGATCCAATTCATGATGCCTTCTTCTCCTTCATCTCAGATAATGTATGCCCCGGTGCTACTTATCATGCCCAGTCTTGCAATAAAATCTGTGGATTGCCGTGCGGAGAGGATGGCAATTTCTGTGCGTGCTGCTTCAACCCTTGGATTACAGACGCTGCTGAGTATAAGCGGGAATAGTCCAGGAGTGGAGCAGATGATGATGAGGCTCGAATCGGAAACAGTTGGATTTTGCACACTTGCTTTGCCGAAATTTGTTGGTTTCAAGGAAATAAGTGGATTTATGTTATCTAAATTCTGGTGGTTTCTTCGTTATCGTCTGTTTCGGGCAGCAACAAGTGTCTTTTATCCAACTACAATCCTCAAAAGCTTGAGTATGTATCCAATAGTTGCTCTAATTCCACTTGCTTCCCCAGAGGAGGATCTTACATCACGTCGTCAAAAGCCGAAGGCCCAAGGAAACAAAAGAAGCCCTATCCCCCAACAACGGGGAACCAGGCTTCTCTCTGCTACCACAACCCTACACGCCGAAGGCGGCAGGGTCCTTGCGCCAGGATTGCAGCAGCGCTACGTCGCTCTCGGCAATCTTGCCTTGAGCCAGCGCTACATTAATTAGCGTGCTGTAGTTGGACAGGCTCTGCAGCGGGAGTCCGGCTGCGGCGAAGGCATCTACGGCGCGGTCCAGCTCGTAGCTGAAGATGGCCAAGACGGCCAGCGGGAGGCCGCCTGCTTCCTGCACAGCCTGTGCGGCCTTGATTGAGCTGCCGCCGGTGGAGATCAGGTCCTCGATGACGATGACCTTCTGGCCGGGGGCGATCAGCCCTTCGATCTGGTTCTGCTTGCCGTGGCCCTTGGCCTTGTCGCGGATATATGCCATCGGCAGACCGAGCTTATCGGCCACCCAGGCGGCGTGCGGGATACCGGCGGTTGCTGTCCCGGCAATGACCTCAGCGTCCGGATAGCTGGCTCTGATCAGCTCTGCGAAGGCATCCGCTATGTAGTTGCGTACGGCCGGGAAAGACAAAGTCAGACGATTGTCGCAGTAGATCGGCGACTTGATGCCGGAGGTCCAGGTGAATGGCTCCTGCGGGCGCAGGGCCACCGCTCCGATCTCCAGCAGATGGCTGGCTACCTGCTCACTTCGATTCTGGAATTCGCTCATGCTTGGCTCATCTCCTCAATAATAGTTAATGCCGCAGCGCGCGGGTCTGCCGCTGCTGTAATTGGGCGGCCTACTACCAGATAGTGGCTGCCCTGCTGAATGGCTTGTCCGGGAGTCATAACCCGGGACTGGTCGTCCAGGGATGCACCGGCCGGACGGATGCCCGGAGTGACCGTGCGGAAGTCCGGTCCGCAGGCCGCAGCAATGACTGCGGATTCCTGCGGCGAAGCAACCACGCCGTGCAGCCCGGCCTGCGCTGCAAGCTTCGCGTAACGAACGACTGTATCAGTCACTGTTCCGCTAATACCGATCTCACTGTTCATTACTTCCTGGCTGGTGCTGGTCAGCTGGGTGACCGCAATGATCAGCGGCATGTGCAGCGACGGCTTCAGGCTGACCGCCTTAGCTGCTCCTTCCAGTGCAGCGGCCATCATAGCAGCTCCCCCGGCGGCATGGACGTTGAACATGTCCACACCAAGCCCGGTCAGACTCTCTGCGCCGCCACGGACGGTGTTTGGGATATCGTGCATTTTGACATCCAGGAACACCGAATAGCCGCGCTCCTTCAGCTCCCGGATGAAATCCGGCCCCGCCGCATAGAACAGCTGCATTCCAACCTTCATGTAACAGGGAATGCCTTCGAGCTGCTCAATCAGCACTCTTGCCTGAGCTGCATCCGGGTAATCCAGAGCAACCATCAGGCGTCCGGCCATTTCATTCCACTTCTCAATCTGTCCGACATTCTCATGCCCCTGCTGCTGCTCTGCTGCTGTCCGCTCCATTCGCCAACCTTCTTTCTTCGTTATGTTATCCATCGCCCCAAGCTGCAAGGTCCCGGGCATAGGTGAACGGTCTGCGCTAACGCAAACCGTCCCTGTAGCAGCCGGTCAAGGCTGCCTTCACCCTATTATCTTATTGTCCGACAAAAGCGGGCATCGACTGTGACGAGAAGTTAATCGTCTGCAGCATTCTCAGCAGCGCCGTTACCGTATCGAGCGAGGTCATACATACGACGCCGTTCTCAACCGCTTCACGGCGGATGCGGAAGCCGTCACGCTCAGGGGTTTTACCCTTGGTCAGTGTATTGAAGACGAAGTTCGCCTGGCCGCCGCGGATCAGGTCCAGAATGGTCGGCTCACCCTCATCCAGCTTGTTGACGTTCATGACGTTCAGCCCGGCCTGCTCCAGCGCGGAGGCGGTGCCGCCGGTGGCAATGATTTTGTAACCCATCGCATGGAAGCCCTTCATCAGTTCAACCGCTTCAGCCTTGTCTTTGTCCGCTACCGTAACGATGATTGCTCCGGTGGCCGGAATCTTCATGCCTGCCCCGATCAGCCCTTTGTACAGCGCCTTGGCATACAGCTTGTCGCGGCCCATGACCTCACCGGTCGATTTCATCTCCGGCCCGAGGGTCGGCTCTACTCTGCGCAGCTTGGCAAAAGAGAACACCGGCACCTTCACCGATACATATTCGCTCTCCGGCCACAGCCCTTCGGTATAACCGTCTTCCTTCAGCTTGCCGCCCAGAATAACCTTGGTCGCCAGATTCGCCATCGGAATGCCGGTTACCTTGCTCAGGAACGGAACGGTACGCGAGGAGCGCGGATTCACTTCAATGACATACACTTCGTTCTGGTAGATGACGAACTGGATGTTAACCAGCCCAACCGTCTTCAGCTCTTTGGCAATCTTGATGGTGATCTCGGAAATCTTCTGCTTGAGTCCTTCATCCAGCGTCTGCGGCGGATAGACGGCGATGGAGTCGCCGGAGTGCACCCCTGCGCGTTCCACATGCTCCATAATCCCCGGAATGACCACGGTCTCGCCGTCACAGATGGCATCGACCTCGACTTCCTTGCCCAGCATGTAACGGTCGATCAGCACCGGATGCTCCGGATTCACCTTAACCGCCTCCACCATGTAGCTCAGCAGCTCGGTGTCATTGTAGACAATCTCCATAGCCCGGCCGCCCAGAACATAAGATGGACGAACCAGCACCGGATATCCGAGCGATTGGGCGGTAGCCACGGCTTCGTCAATGTTGACCACCGTCTTACCCTTCGGCTGTGCGATATCCAGACGGGCCAGCAGTGCTTCGAACTTCTTGCGGTTCTCGGCCTCGTCGATGCTCTCCAGGCTGGTACCAAGAATATTCACGCCCGCAGCAGCCAGCGGTGCCGCCAGGTTAATGGCCGTCTGTCCGCCGAACTGGACGATAACCCCGATAGGATTCTCTTGGGCAATCACGTTCATAACATCCTCAAAGAACAGCGGCTCAAAGTACAGCCGGTCCGAGGTATTGAAATCCGTCGATACGGTCTCCGGATTGTTATTGATAATAACCGCTTCGTAGCCGGCGTTCTGAATCGCCCATACCGCATGCACGGTGGAGTAGTCGAATTCAATCCCCTGGCCGATACGGATCGGGCCGGAGCCAAGCACAATCACCTTCTGCTTGTCGGAATGAATGACTTCATTCTCCGTCTCGTAAGTCGAATAGTAGTATGGCGTAGAAGCTTCGAATTCTGCGGCGCAGGTGTCGACCATTTTGAACACAGGTACCAGACCCTGCTGCAGACGCATTACGCGCACTTCCGATTCTTTGGTGAATGCTCCGCCCGGACGTCCTTCAGCACGAATCTCGGCAATCGCCCGGTCCGTGAAGCCCTTGCGCTTGGCCTGATACAGTGTATCCGCCGACAGGGTCTCTTCGGCCCGCAGCTGATCCTCGAATTGGACAAGTCCTTCGATCTTGGAGAGGAACCACCAGTCCACCTTGGTAATATCCTGAATCTCCTGCAATTCGTAGCCGCGGCGGAACGCTTCGGCAATCAGGAACAGTCGCTCATCATCGGCCTTAGCCAGTCTGGTACGCAGCACACTGTCCTCCAGCTGCTCTGCTCCCGGCAGGCGGAAACGGTGTACCCCGATCTCCAGGGAACGGATAGCCTTATGGATCGACTCTTCAAACGTGCGGCCAATCGCCATCACTTCCCCGGTCGCCTTCATCTGGGTTCCGAGCTTACGGTTCGCCGAGGTGAATTTGTCGAACGGCCAGCGCGGGATTTTGCTGACGATGTAATCGAGCGTAGGCTCGAAGCAGGCATAGGTCTGCCCGGTAACCGGGTTGACGATCTCATCCAGCGTGTAGCCGAGGGCGATTTTGGCAGCCATTTTGGCAATCGGGTAACCGGTCGCCTTGGAGGCCAGCGCCGAGGAACGGCTGACGCGCGGATTCACTTCAATCACATAGTACTGATAGCTGTGCGGGTCGAGAGCGAACTGTACGTTACAGCCGCCTTCGATGTTCAGCGCGCGGATAATCTTCAGGGAAGCGCTGCGCAGCATCTGATACTCACGGTCAGACAGTGTCTGGCTTGGCGCTACAACGATACTGTCGCCAGTATGTACGCCAACCGGATCAAAGTTCTCCATGTTACAGACGACGATGCAGTTGTCATTCGCGTCACGCATAACCTCGTATTCGACTTCCTTCATGCCGGCGATGCTCTTCTCCACCAGACATTGGCCGATCGGGCTGTAGCGGATACCTGCCTTGACGGTCTCAACCAGTTCCTCTTCGTTGTCGCAGATCCCGCCTCCGGTTCCGCCCAGCGTATAAGCCGGACGCACGATCAGCGGATAGCCGATGCCGGAAGCGAAGCCCAAGGCTTCTTCGACACTGGTAATAATCGCACTCTCCGGTACCGGCTGGTCCAGCTCACGCATCAGCTCGCGGAACAGATCGCGGTCCTCTGCCTTCTCGATGGAGTCCAGCTGGGTGCCCAGCAGCTTCACGTTCTCCTGCTTCAGGACTCCGGCACGGGCCAGCTCCACCGCCATGTTCAGCCCGGTCTGGCCGCCCAGTGTCGGCAGCAGCCCGTCAGGACGCTCCTGGCGGATGATGCCGGTGACGAATTCAAGCGTAATCGGTTCGATGTATACTTTGTCAGCCATATTCGTATCGGTCATAATTGTGGCCGGGTTGCTGTTGATCAGCACAACCTCCACGCCTTCTTCTTTCAGCGCCTGGCAGGCCTGAGTTCCGGCGTAGTCGAATTCAGCCGCTTGGCCGATGACAATCGGACCGGAGCCGATGACCAGGATTTTTTTGAGTTTCTCGTTCTTAGGCATTATTATAGAGCTCCTTTCACGGCTTCAAGCTGGGGGTGAGATGATTTCGGTGCCGTGATTCTGGCATTCGCCGCAAGCTGCGCCTGGCGTGAGCCGGCCGGAAGCGATGCCTTGTGCTCGGCGATCAGCTGCAGGAACCGGTCGAACAGATAGCTGCTGTCATGCGGGCCCGGCGCCGCTTCCGGGTGGTACTGCACCGAGAAAGCGGGATAGCGGGTATGCTTCAGACCTTCAACGGTCTTGTCGTTGTTATTGATATGGGTAACTTCCAGCTCGGTGCTGGCAATCGATTCTTCATTCACGGTATAGCCATGGTTCTGGGAGGTAATGAAGCAGCGTCCGCTCTCCAGTTCCTTCACCGGATGGTTCCCGCCGCGATGGCCGAACTTGAGCTTCTCGGTGTCTGCACCGCAGGCCAGCGCGAACAGCTGATGACCCAGGCAGATGCCGAAGATCGGGTATTCACCCAGCAGCTCGGAGATCGTCTGTACCGCATACGGCACATCCTTCGGGTCCCCAGGGCCGTTGGACAGCTGAATACCGTCCGGGTTCAGGCGGCGGATCTCATCGGCCGTCACATCGTGAGGGACAACAACGACATCACAGTCGCGGTTGTTCAGCTCGCGCAGAATCCCGGTCTTCGCGCCGTAATCGACCAACACGATCCGTTCTTTGGTGCCCGGGCTGCTGTAAGCCGCTGTTGTAGAGGTGCGTGCTACCTGATTGCGCAGCTCTTCAATCGTGGTATCGCCCATCATTTCCATTAATTCTTCCACACGTTTGTTAGAAGTGGTCAGGATGGCCTTCATTGTGCCGTAGTGGCGGATGATGCGGGTCAGCATCCGGGTATCAATCTCGCTGATGCCGGGAATGCCGTACTCCTTCAACAGGTCGTCCACACTGTATTCCGCTCTCCAGTTGCTCGGCACCGCCTCATGACGGCGCACCACGAAGCCGTGCACGAACGGGCGCACCGATTCGAAATCGTCGCGGGTAATCCCGTAATTCCCGATCAGCGGATACGTCATCGTGACGATCTGGCCGCAATAGGAAGGGTCCGACAGTACCTCCTGGTAGCCTGTAATTCCTGTGTTAAATACAACCTCGCCTGTCTTTTCACCCTCCGCGCCAAATGCGGTGCCGGTAAACAGCGTACCGTCCTGAAGCAGCAATCTCGCCTGCATGACCTTCCACTCCTTCTTGTTCTGTAGTCTGATTCTTATGTCACAGCCATGCAGCCTGCTGCATGTACTGCCTGTTAGGCTTCACTCCATACGGCCTTGCCGTCCACCCAGGTCTTCACCGGCCAGCCCTTAAGCTTCCATCCGGTAAAAGGTGTATTCCGTCCCTTGCTCGCAAACGTAGCAGGGTCAACTTCCTTCTCTTCATTCAGATCAATCAGCGTCAGATCCGCAGGCGCACCTTCAGTAAGCCGCCCGGTATCCAGCCTGAACACTCTCGCCGGATCAGCGGTCATCCGCTGCACCAGCAGGGACAGATCCCACTTCCCTGTAGCGACAAAAGCGGTATACAGCAGCGGGAACGCCGTCTCGAAGCCGACGATGCCAAACGGTGCCAGCTGCATTCCCTTCGCCTTCTCTTCCTCGCTGTGCGGGGCATGATCGGTGACGATGATATCCAGCGTGCCGTCCAGCAGCCCTTCGATGCAGGCTTCCACATCGCGGCGGGAGCGGAGCGGCGGGTTCATTTTCCAATTGGCGTCCAGTCCCGGAATGTCTTCCTCGGAGAGCAGCAGATGGTGCGGGCATACCTCAGCGGTGACCTTGATCCCGATTTGCTTCGCCTGACGGATCAGCCGTACCGATTGCTCGGTGCTCACATGGCATACATGGTAGTGGACACCCGTTGCTTCAGACAGCAGAATGTCACGGCCTACGTGAATGGCTTCCGATTCATTCGGAATTCCCTTCAGGCCATGTCTGTCGGCAAAAGTCCCCTCCGCCACCGGCGCTCCCTCCACCAGCGAGTTATCCTCACAGTGCGCAATCACCGGCATATCGAGTCCGGCTGCCAGCTTCATGGCATCCTTCATCATCTGGGCGCTCTGCACGCCTACACCGTCGTCGGTGAAGCCGATCGCTCCGGCCGCCTTCAGCGCCGCAAAATCGGTCAACTCCCGCCCCAGCTCATTCTTCGTAATCGCCGCATACGGCAGCACCTTCACAAGCCCGGCTTCACGCGCCTTATCCTTGACCAGCTGCACAATCTCCGCACTGTCGGTCACCGGCCGGGTGTTCGGCATACAGGCGATGGTGGTGAATCCGCCCTTGGCAGCCGAGCGTGCGCCCGTCTCAATCGTCTCCTTATGCTCGAAGCCCGGCTCGCGCAGATGCACATGCATGTCGATCAGTCCGGGAATCAGCAGCTTGCCTTCCGCTTCTACGACCTCCCCGGCTTCTGGAGCCGCCTCGGCGGCATCCACAATCTTCGAGATCACTCCGTCCTGCACTACGATATGTTTGCGCTCCAGCGCGCCTTCCTTGTTCAGTACACTGGCGTTTTTGATGATCACGGTTCGAATTCTCCTTTGTGTCTTCCGGCCGCAGCCGTAAGCTCTGAAGTTATTATATAATAAAAATTCACCTTTGTGTATATTTATTAATGGAATGATGTCAGGTTTTTTTGCTGTCCCTATCCGGCCTGTCTGGCTGCTATTGCAGCGCCCGTTCCATAACGGCCATCCGTACCGGCACACCGTTCGCCATCTGCGGGAAAATGCGGGACTGGCTGCTCTCCACCACTGCGTCGTCGATCTCCACATTGCGGTTCACCGGAGCCGGGTGCATGATGATCGATGCCGGGTTCAGCCGGGCTGCCCGTTCTTCCGTCAATCCGTAGTCCCTGCGGTATTCCTCTGCCGACAAAATAATCCCCGATGCATGGCGCTCCAGCTGCACTCTCAGCATCATAACCACATCCGCCTTGAGCGCTTCTTCCATAGATACATAGGGAGCGTAGGCCGCCAGCTCAGGAGCCTGCATGTTAGCCGGCGCACAGAACTGCACGCTCGCCCCCATCTTCGTTAACGCCCACAGGTTGGACCGCGCGACCCGGCTGTGCAGAATATCCCCGATAATCGATACCTTCAGGCCCTTCAGTTCGCCAAAATGCTGACGCATCGTATACAGATCCAGCAGCGCCTGGGTCGGATGCTCGTTGTTGCCGTCTCCGGCATTGATCAGCGGGATGCTTACCTTCTCGGCAAGCTGCTGCAGGACGCCGGGCGGCTTCAGCCGCACTACTCCGGCATCGATTCCCATGGACTCCAGGGTGCGAACGGTGTCGTAGATCGATTCACCTTTCTCTACACTGGAGGCCGCTGCGGTGAAGTTGAGCACCTGAACGCCCAGCCTTTTCTCGGCCATCTCGAAGGAGAAGCGGGTTCTTGTACTGTTCTCAAAAAACATGTTGGCAACAAAATGCGACCTCAGCACCGGCGTGAGCTTCTCGCTCTGCTGATCCCAGTATGCCGTCCGCTCCAGCAGCTGGTGAATCTCTGACCCGTCCAATTCCTTAATCCCCAGCAGACTGCATTCCTTCACTTTCGTTGCCGTCATCATTGTTATCGTTCCTCCCGGTTTGAAATAATGTACACTTCGTCCTTGCCGTCGTATTCGGCCAGCGACACTTCAATCTGCTCATGCCTGGAGGTAGGTACGTTCTTGCCGACATAATCCGGCCGGATCGGCAGCTCCCGGTGTCCACGGTCCGCGAGTACCGCGAGTTGGATCATCCGGGGGCGGCCGCAGTCCATCAGCGCATCCATCGCCGCGCGGATCGTCCGTCCGGTGTATAGCACATCGTCGAACAGGATGACTTTCTTATCCCGGATGCCGCTGCTGCCCGCAGGCAGGATCAGGTTGCTGTTCAGCACCGCCTTGTCCATGGCCTCCCGGTTGTCACCACCGCCTTCGCGGTCATCGCGGTAATGGGTGATGTCCAGCTCCCCGTAAGGGATGTCCACGCCTTCGATCTCCTTGATACGCTCTGCAATCCGCTGGGCCAGGTAGATGCCCCGGGTGCGGATGCCGACCAGCAGGCAATTCTCAATACCTTTGTTTTTCTCCAAAATCTCATGTGCAATGCGTGACAGTGCCCGGCGAATCGCCGTTTCGTCCATAATGACATTTTTTTCAGTAACCATCCTCGTGCCATCTCCCTGCTTGGTTGCCCTCAACCCTTCCCCGGATAAACCAAAAAACTCCTTGCCTGAAGCAGGCAAGGAGTGAAATCCGCAGATTCAAAAAGATGGCGTGTCCGCGCGCAGAACAAGGCGCTCCGTACGCATACGGATTCCTTCTGCTTGTTCGCGAACCTCGATTCACGTTACCTTGCCAGCCTCACGGGACTGAATTAAAGGTGCTATTTAGCTATAGGGAATTATGACAGAATGATTGCAGGATGTCAACATGGTTCAGGCTAAACGAAAAATGCTCCTAATGTACAACCTCTATACTCTCGACAATGTTCATTCTCTTCATACTACTTAACGGAATGATCGTGGCAACAAGGCAAGTCACCCCTGCCAGTGTTGTAGCCAGAAGTATAGGGATAATTGGAATATTGCTAAAATCCCATACATCCATCGTTGCCGATTGAATAAACACAGAGAGAAGATAACCCGCAATGGAACCCAAGAGAGAAGCAAAGCCGGCATAATAGGCCCCTTCCCACAAAAAGATTTTGTACAAACTGCTCTTATCCATTCCAATCGCCCGCTGAATACCAATTTCATTAATTCTTGTATTAATATTCGTATAGATAGTATTCATTATATTCAATATTCCAATAAAACTGATAAACAGGATCAGCCCCCACATGAGTATCTTGATTTGCTCAAAGGATTGCTGGAGCTGCTCATCGGCTTTTTGGTATGAGAGCCAGCGAGAACCCTGGTTTTTGTCTACGATCTGTTGAATCAACGACTCTACCTGTGAATGATCTGCGCTATCGTTCATAAAGATATTCATTTGATTCACCATGTGATGGCCTGTCAACTTATCATAAACCTTGTCATATACAATGATATCAACCCCGTTGACCCACCCTGTCCCTTGCAGTTGCAAAGCCCGGGGAGTGACTGCCTCCACTGTAAGCATGTTATTATTAACCGTTACCGTATCTTGCGGTTGCAGCTGAGTGGTCTGGGATTGGACTCCGGCGATTTCTATCGGATTTTTGACAATACACAGCGTGCCGTTCTGAAAATCCAGTTTCTTCTGATTATCCATGGATGGATATAATTGATTCAGAGTTTCCATATCTACTCCAATAATTTTTAGCATATCCCCGCTTAATCCAAAAGTGAGATCACTTTCAATCTCGCCCGGCAAATATTTGGAATATTTCATATAAGAGATGTTTTTCACCCCGGAATGGGCTTGCAGTTGGCCCATGGCACTCTCTGGTATTCCTACCGTTTCGCTCGTAATCGAATAATCCCCTTGTTTCAAATCACTGATTTGACCCGTAGTGTCCAGCACATCTCCAAAAGAATGCAGCGCTACAAAGATGGTAATACTCATAAACAATGACAGTATCGTGATTAAGGATCGGGACGGATTCCGCTTGAGATTGATAAGTGCAAAATAGCGGTTAAAGTTCTTGATCGGTTTGCTATTTCTTCTTTTTCGATGAACGGTTGTCTGGTTCCCGGCTATGGCTGTCTTGGGGGAAACTCTGGCTGCATACGATGCGGATGGGAAAGAAGCTGCGCATGTAAATATGAACGATATGACCGTTCCAAACAGGATAGCCGTGACATTCTGGTTCGGATAATCGGCGAGAAGTTGTTGAAGCTCATTCTGATCCTTGACAATCAGGGTGTCCGGTTGAATGATGGTCAATGCCATCTCCGTGATGGCCCCGGAAGTGAACAGTCCGATAACAAGTCCCACTGGAATTGCAATCGCGCTGTAGATCAATACTTGAAGGATAACAATCATGTATAATTGTCCCGGTTCTGCTCCGATGGCACGGAGATATCCGTAATTCTTCATTCTTTTAACAATTGAAATTTTGAGTACATTATAGATGACCAGACCGGAGGCAAGCAGCACCAGCAGACCGACCACATACGCGATGACAGTGATGGATGTGATATTGTCCGTCTGCTCAGATTCCCCGGTGTCAAACGATACACCCAGAGCATCCAAATAAAAGGCATTATACGAAACAGAGGAAGACTCAAGCTGCAAATCCCGGACGATCTGATCCACCGTTGATTGAAACGCATTTAACGATTTAACCTTGAATTCCGCCGAGGGCAGCAAATACTGCTCGGGTAAATAACGTTCTGCCGTACCTTCACCCACGAGAGCCAGCGACAACCCCGACACATAACCTGTATAATCATCCTCCAGCACCCCGCTCAAAATAAAGGAGGCCGTATAATCGAAGGAACCCTCTTCTACGTTGTTAGATGCAACATTTAGCTTCATTGTGATGGGCATTCCGATTCTCGGTTCCAGCTTCATTAATTTCAAGATATTATCGGTAAGGGCAATCTCATTGGGCCGCTGTGGCAACTCGCCTTCTTTCATCTGAGTAACCCGGGAATGATTTCGCAAACCGTCTGTATTATATTCAAGGACACTGGCACTTATCCCTGAATCTTGGATGGTGCTGTTCCCCAGAGATAGATACAATCCGAGATTGGATATTCTGCTCTCGGCCTGTAATTTGTGAACCTGATCTTGATTCAAATGGTTAAAGGTAACATGATAATCGCCATTGACGTAACGGGCTTGCTCTGTTCTTAATGTCTGAAGGGTGGTAATGGATTGGGCCACTACAGTTGTCATTACAGTGGACATCACAATAGCTATGATGATCAACACTGAGGTCAGCGGGCTGCTCCGCAGCTCCTTGGCAGCATAACCTAGATAATGTTTCATTGGCTCTCAACCTCCGATAGTACACCATCCGAGATGGTGAACCGCCGTTCAGAGAGCTGTGATAAGGCAAGATCATGGGTTATCATTATTAAGGTGGCCCCAAATTGTTTGGTTGCGCGGGTGAGCAGCTCAATAACTTCTTTACTGCTTTTACTGTCCAGGTTCCCCGTAGGCTCATCGGCAAATATAATTTGAGGTTTGGCAATCAGCGCTCTTGCTACCGCCACTCTCTGCTGCTGCCCCCCCGACAACTCATGGGGCAGGTGGGAGAGACGGCCGGAAATCTCCAGGAAATCGGCTAATTCTCGCAAATACTCTTGATCGGGCTGTTTCCGGTCCAATAACACCGGCATACCAATATTCTCTTCCGCCGTTAAAATGGGAATCAGGTGAAATTGCTGAAACACAAATCCGAATTTCTGGCGGCGAAATGCAGACAATTCCTTCTCCCCCAGAGCATACATATCTTCATTATTAAATAACACAGTCCCGCCAGTTGGCTTATCTATCCCGCTAAGCAGATGCAGAAGTGTGGATTTCCCACTCCCCGAAGGTCCAATGATCGATACGAACTGGCCATCCTCTATAGTAATAGATACATTGTTTAAAGCGATTACTTTGTTCGACTCCGTTCCATAGATTTTGGAAAGAGCTTCGGCCTGTAACGGCATGAATACACTCCCTTTCAAATAATCCCAATAAATCCAATATACCATCTAATTGCATTTAAAGGAAATTACATGGATTTGACAGTATCAACTTCAGCACTGCTAGTATACAGCCGATAATAGACACTCTGTTGCGCCATGAGCTGGCGGTGTGTTCCGCACTCCACAACTCGCCCGTCTTGGATAGCATAGATGATATCCGCTTGTTCGATGGTAGAGAGTCTATGAGCAATGATAATGACGGTCTTGCCTGTAAATAACATCTGGAAGGCGCTTTGAACAGTTTGTTCCGACAGGGTATCCAAAGATGACGTTGCTTCATCCAAGATGATAATCGGCGTATCTCTTAATATTGCGCGTGCAATGGAGATTTTTTGCTTTTGTCCGCCCGATAACATCACACCGTTCTGACCGACCTTGCTGTCGAACCGGGCAGGCAAAGACATAATAAAATCATAAATATCGGCAGCTTGGGCGGCAGCTATAATCTCGTCCATGGGCAGATCCGCAGCTAAGCGCAAGTTATTAAGAATCGTATCATTAAAGATAAAGGTATCCTGTGAGACGATACTTATGTTTTTGCGTAAATAGTGCAAATTATATTCCCTGATATCAATCCCATCCAATAATATATTCCCATGGTCAACATCCCATAACCTGTAAATCAGGTTCGTGACCGTCGTTTTGCCTGAGCCGCTGGTTCCCACAAGAGCAGACACAGTATTGGATGCAAAAGAGAGATTTATCTCCTTTAACGTCTCGCCTTGATCGTTGTAAGAGAAATTCACATTATGAAACTCGATGTCCCCCTTGAGTACCATTGGTTTGATTCCGCCATTGTCATGCTGAATGTCAATCGGTTCGTCCAATACAGCCATTATTTTTTCCATTGCTACAATCGTCTGCTGAATATTCATTTTGAAATGAGCAATTCTAAATATCGGATTTAAAAGTTGTTGTGCATATGTATTAAAGGCAACCAACACTCCCACCGTCATGGCGCCAATCATTACCTTGTATCCTCCATAACTTAGAATAGAGATTGTAATGAAACCGCTGATGATATTGGAACTTAGCATACTGGCAGAGAGGTGGAGTTGTAGCCTCACTCCTTCTTCGTAGAAACTTCTTGCCGATTGATAATAATTTCTAAAAAATAATTTTTTGGCATTTTGAAGAGTAAACGTTAACATGGATGACAAATATTCTTCAACTACAGATACATACCGGCCATGGTGATTACGCAGACGGGTCACTATCGAATGGATCTTCTGGTTATATCTTCTTTGCAAGATGAACATAAGCGGCTGCAACGCTACGGAGACCAGCAACAAATCGAACTGCATAATCGATAAGAAAATCAGCATAACAACCGCCGTGATGATATCGGAGATAAGTGTAAAGATCATGCGGGTGGAGAAGTCTTCGACAGTAGCCACATCGCTATTGATTGTTGTGAGTAAATCACCCGAGTTCGCATCCGAATAGTATCTGCCAGACATTTTATTCAAATGATTCACAAGCTTCAAACGCAGATCATAGACCACTTTTTTGCCGATTACTGCATAATAATAATCAGAGATTAATTTACTTCCATTTTGCAGGACAATAATCGCTAGAAAAGCAATGACCACTTGCAGCAATAAAGTATAGTCTTTATCGGGAATCACATCATCAATAATTCGAATGAGTATGTAGGGTGTCATGATCGACAGCAGTGAGTTTATCAACATAAACACGCTGGCTAGAACGTGCTGTTTTTTGTATTTGAATATAAGCGTAAACAGTGGTTTGAAATGAACATCAACTTTCATTGGCTTCAAGCCTGCTTTCGACAAATTCAGATAGCGACATGGATGATTGAAATACATTCAGACTCAGCAAATTGTAATTGACTGTAATCGAAAAATGTCTTTTTATCTCTTCCATAAGCGGATAATAATCATCTTGCTTCAACCACTCGAATAAAGTCTGGTGCGTCAACTTGTCAGTCTGATGGTCAAGGATAGAGAATGTTTGACGGATAATATGTATAATTTGTTGGTGCACCTCTTCATTCGTGGTAACAATCCCCTGCTTGTCGAGTTTAAAATCGGGGCGTTTGCCATTCTCAATATCTTCAGCGTTCCAGTGATTTAGACAGGCTTTAGCTTCGAGTGCAGTATTTAGTTGGTTAAAAGACCGGATGTCCTGCTCACGTGACAACAGGTTTGCAATGTAGCCGGAAAAATAGGCCGTTGCTTTACTGTTACCTCCAAACATTCTGAACGAACCCTTTAGCGTAGGAACCATGACAGGAGTAATATCGGCCACACATTGGATACGTTCATGCCGGTTATACCAGAAAGAATTGGCATCGTTGAAGCGGATACTTTCTACTCCAATGACAGAGGGTATCGCAGCGGGCATACTGTAACTGTGTCCATTGGCAAGTGATGACACGATAAATTTCCCTTCATGACTCAGCTTGTTGCAGATAGCTGTCAATGGTTCAGCGTACATACTGTTCATAGTAGCCAAGCTTAGATTGACTATTCGGGCATCCAGATCACAAATATACTCCAATGCCTCGATTAATCTTGACGAACTAGTCTCCGCGTTGTGGTCGAGAATTTTGACGATATCCAATTCGGCGCCAGGATACACGTTATTAATAATAGCCGCGCAATATGTGCCATGACCACTTGAGTCCTGAATATCGTTCAGCCCTCCCCTGCTTGAGAAATTTATACCTGAACGAATGTTGAAGTCAGCGTTTTCCATATCAATGCCACTGTCCACGATAACAATCCTCTGCTTCTGTCCCATACTGTATCCACCTTATAGTAGGAAAAAGCAAAGACATAGAGAGTCTACATCTTTGCCCATTCCTCAATTAAGTATTATTAATGCCTGTTATTCATATTTCTTCTTACCACCCACTCCAGCCTTTCGGGGAAATGGTAACGACGCAGCCGATTGGGTTAGATCCTTTGTTGCCTGACCAATCTGCGCAATCATCGGTACATCCTTGACCGTGAACGTCAAGTTCTTCGATCTTGTCAGTGACTTTTTTGATTTCTAAACTCATTTTTATCACCTCCTTTCAAGTGTAAATGGTATTGTTTTTCTTTAGAATCTGATATTTCGTGTTCTCCATTGCACAGACGACCGGAGATGGTGTCAGATCATTGCCGGTTAATACTTTATTGATGATTTTACAACGGGAGCAAGTACATCCGGTATACAGTGAGCACCCCTTGCAATCGGGATTGATTTCTTCCGCACTGCGGAGTATAGAGGCAAGTTTATCAGTATCTAGTGGGGTTGCGTCTTTCACATTGCCGATTCGAAATTCATTGTCACCGATGCCATAACTGCATGGATACAGATCGCCATTGGGCAAAATATGAAAGCTGTCGGTCCCTCCCGTACAGACACCCAATTTGAAGTAAGGAACATTCAATAGAATAATGTCCAGGTCCGGATGATTTTTTTGCGCTTCTCTAAGATAAATTTGTACTTGCCCGGCTTGTTCAAGAAGCAGTTTCATATGATCTTCATTCCAGCGGCTATCATAATAGTCTGGAATACAAGCCACTTTGCCAAAACCAAGCTTCACCAGATGGACAGCATTATCATACAGCTCGGCCACTGTTTCTGAATTAAACGTTAACCGGGCTCTGATATCGGTTCTTAAAGTCAACAATTGTAAAGCGTTGGAAGTGACCAGATCATAGGACCCTTTGCCATTATGCAGTTTTCTGTGGAGATCGTGTGTGTCTTTGCGGCCATCTAAACTGATTGATAACCCATAGTTAATATTCGTAGCCAGAAAACTCATTTTCTCCGCGTCCAATAATGTTCCATTGGTGGTCATTCCAAATAACAACACATCGTCTTGTCCAATAAAAGCTTCTTTGATTTGGTTTGTGGTATATTTCACAATCTCAAAATTCATTAATGGCTCTCCGCCATGAAATTGTACGATCAGCGTTGTATCCGCCATTTGCTTATATTGGCTCAAGATATAATCGATGGCGATATCCACCGTCTCCCGGCTCATCATCTCATATGATTTGTCCATGCCTTCGTAGCAATAATCACATCTCATGTTGCAAGCTGTCGTTACCCATATACTGGCTAACATAAGAACCACCCTTTTATGTATGACTTCCCCAAACCGCTTGCTGCAATTCTCGCTTCTGTTCACTGCAATCAAATTCGACAACATGATCGCCCTTCTTGAGTAGATCCAAGAAATGAACACAGTTCCAACAGAACAGATTGACATCGCAATCTGCACACTTATTGAAGTTCTCCGGTTGAATGTTTATCAAGGACTGGTACCCCCCGCAATCTTGATAACATTTCTGACTGTAAAAGGATTCGAAATCCTCTATATCATTTACATGACATAGGCGATATTCTTCCTTCTCAAGCAAGCCGCATGGATATACATTTCCTTTATAGTTGATATACAACGTTTTTTGGATTGCGCCGCAATGACAGGTCTTCAGATTATGAAGAATCTCACTGTTGTTCAACTGCTCTATGTTCGACTTGAAGTCGGAATCAAGGTTGACCTCCAATTGACTTTTATTGATACGTCCTCTACCAATCGGACTAAAGATTCTGGTTACCCCTTTGGTGCCCAACTGTTCATTCAGATGGTCGAATTCTTCGCGTAAATGTTGGGTATCACTGGTGATAACCATGGACAACGATATTTTATCCAGACCATTCTCTTGCAGCAGCCGGATACTGTCCACTACTTTTTGGAAGACACCTTCTCCTCTTATTTTGGAGCATGTCTCTTCATCAACACCATCAATGCTAATGTCAATCGAGTCGGCATATTTCGCCAATGCTATAACATTGACTTCATTAATAAGTGTGGCATTTGTCATTACGCCGATGATTCCCTGGTAATGCTCACGTCCATATTTAAGAATATCCAAGAAATCTTCCCGGACCAGCACTTCACCACCTGTAAAATTGATTTGGGCGGGGTGGAGGGCTATGATTTTATCCAGTATCCCCAGGATCTCTTCGGTCTGTAGAAACTCCTTGCCTGCGATAGAACTGGCCGCGACGCAGCAGTGGGAACAGTTCAAGTTGCAGCGGTGCGTAACCGCAAAATCAATAGCCCTCGCTGGAACCTTCTCCTCGTCGCTCTGCAATCGGATCACTCCGATGGCTCTGAGTTTCGTAAATAATTTCATGAAATAAGCTCTATCTTCGTCATCAGCCAATGCTTGAAGCAATTCAGCAAAAGTGGCCTGATGATCCACACCCATGTTCAGAATATCGAAACACTGCTTGCTGATCTTCATCCATTTCCCGTCGTCCCGGTTCCCGATAACGACTTGATTACCGTGTTTAAGCGTTCTCAAATTGCTCTTGAATTGATATTTCTCTTCAACTTGCATGAATACCAAACCTCCCTGCTGAACGTTGTAGCTGTCTGCCTCACACAAAAATCATAACATAAAATAAAGATTATGGTGTAAAATGGGTTTTAATTGCATAAAAAGGGGGTAAAGGTCGCGAATTACAGAAATTTTTAAATGACAGGAGGTTATACCTTGTTCAACGTAGCCGTATGTGACGCTGATGAGCTCTGCCACGCTCAAATTGAAAATTTCTTTCGTAGATTCGAACAAGAGACTAAATTCTACTTTCAAATCAAGTATTTTTTTTCTGGGGAAGAACTGATCGAATATGTGAAAAGCCATGCCGGTAATTCATTTCATATCTTGATTATGGATGTCGTGCTGCAAAAGATGAATGGCATTGAGACGGCAAAATGGATACGTAATAATCAAGACTATGATTTACAAATCATCTTTCTTACACACGATCAGCAATCTATGTTAGATTGTTTTGATGTACAACCCTTTCAGTTCATTATTAAACCTACTTCCTATGATTTGTTTTGTATGAAATTGTTAAAATTATGTGAATATATCGTCTCGTTATCCGGGCGATACCTAACGATCCGGACAGAGGGAGAATATCGCCTGATAAAAGTCACCGAAGTCCTATCCATAAAGAAAGTGAAAGATGCCGTTATCAGAAATCAACTCGAAATTTCAACCGCAGATTGCCAATATCAAAGCAAAGGCGTTCTTAACAAATTCAGATTCGAAAGGGAATCCCCGCTGCTTATGATTCACCGTTCCATTATTGTGAATATTGAACATATCCATAAAATCTCGTCCAACACGGTATCCATGTCCAATGGCGATCAATTCCCCATCGGGCGCTCGTATATGAAAGAGGTCAAAGATGTGTATAACTGTTATATGACGTCCCAATATAAAAAAAGAGTTTTTTTAGGTTAAAAACGAAAATGCAGCGATTCTCCTGTTGTTGGAGGATCGCTGCTCTGCGTTATTGATATAAATAGTGCTAGTATTGCTTATTTCTTACCGAATTCCCGAAAAAGGGTGGCGCGTACCGGCGGATCAATTACATATCCAGCAGTCCCTTGGTTCGTCAACGATTGTGGAAAAACGATGGGAACAACGGTCCATTCATTCGCATAACGTTTCCCCCTAGTACTCACGTTGACCCTACTTAAAAAACAAAAAGGACTATCCCAATTAGCCACTTCATGGCTTGTGGGACAGCCCCTTATTCATCTTAGAATTCAAATTCAACGTCGCTCAGGCGTCTTTGAATCTCGGAAATGACCCGCTTCTCTTCTTCTTCACCCTTGGCCACGAAGGTGACGGAGAAGCGCACGAATGCACCGGCATCATCCCAAGGCACGGTGGAGATCAGCTTCTCGCGGATCATGAACTGCGAGAAGTCTTCGCCCGATTCAAAGCGGCGTCCGCCCTTAACGCCCTTAGGAGCGGCGACATAGAGGAAGAATGAGCCCTTCGGCTTCTCGGCCTTGAAGCCCAGGCTGTTCAGGGCATCCACCAGCATGTTGTGGCGGCGGGAGTACTTGGCGGCAATCGCTTCGGTAATCTCCGGATGAGCCAGACCGTAAGCGGCAGCTTTCTGGATAGCGATGAACTGGCCGGAATCATTATTGTCCTTCACATCACTGAACGCCTTGACGATCAGCGGGTTACCGGCCACGAAGCCGATTCTCCAGCCGGTCATGTTGTAGGACTTGGACAGGGAGTGCAGCTCAACGCCGACATCCTTGGCCCCTGGTACGGACAGGAAGCTCAGCGGCTTCACGCCATCATAAGTGAGTGCTGCGTAAGGAGCGTCGTGAATGACGACAACATCATATTTCTTAGCCCAGGCCACGACTTCGCTGAAGAACTCAGGGGTTGCGCTTGCCCCGGTAGGGTTGTTCGGATAGTTGAGGTAGAGCAGCTTCGCCTTGCGGGCTACATCCTCTGGAATGGAGCTCAGGTCAGGCAGAAAGTTGTTCTCCTTCTTCAATTCTACGGAGTATACTTGTCCGCCCAGATATTTGGTGTGGGTGCCCAGTACCGGGTATCCCGGAATGGTCATAATCGTGATATCGCCCGGATTAATGAACACGGACGGCAGCATGGCCAGCGCCGGCTTGGAGCCGATGGAGTGCACAATTTCAGTTACAGGATCAATGCCCTCTACCTGGAATACTTCCTTCAGATACACGGCAGCGGCTTCCTTGAACTCAGGGATACCATTATCCGAATATCCGCGGTTCTCTTCCTTCGCCGCTTCAAGCGCAAGTCTGGCAACGATGCCTTCATCCGCCATTTCGTCCGGTTCGCCTACGCCCATATCGATCAATTCGATGTTAGGGAAGTCCTGCTTCGCCGAAGCTTTGGCGCGTTTGATCTTCTCGAATTTGTAGATGGAGGTGTCCTTGCCATATCGTTCGCCGCCGATGCGGTCTGCAAAATTCGTCTGAATGTAGGTATTCTGATATTGTTCAATACTCATATTCTTCTTCTCATCTCCTGGCCTATATTGTGAAACCATGCTCTAAATATGACGCAATTCCGGCCGCTGCACCATGGATTTATACTCTTTTGATTTGCACTTATCTGCTGCGGAGCGCAAACAGCACATCTTCCATATCTGCCGGAAGCGGTGCACTGAACTCCTTATATTCGCCTGTAGACGGATGCACAAATCCCAGTACCGCCGCATGCAGGGCTTGTCCGTTCATTGTCGTTCCTTTACTGCGCCCGTACACCGGGTCGCCGACCAGAGGATGGCCGATGAACTTCATATGAACACGGATCTGATGAGTCCTTCCAGTCTCTAATTGCAGCTCCAGCAGCGTACAATCCCCGAACCGTTCCAGCACGGTAAAATGGGTCACGGAATGCTTACTGTTCTTCTCCGTCACGGTGTAGAGCTTGCGGTCATGCGGATCACGCCCGATTGGCGCATCTACCGTTCCCTTGTCATGAGACAAATTACCATGCACAATTGCAATATAACGGCGGGTTACACTGTGCTCCTTCAGCTGAGCGGCCAGCGAGGCATGACTGGCGTCATTCTTGGCAGCCATAATCAGACCCGAGGTGTCCTTGTCAATCCGGTGGACGATGCCCGGGCGGATCTCGCCGTTGATGCCGGACAGGTCCTTGCAGTGATACATCAGCGCATTAACCAGCGTTCCCGACGGATGCCCCACTGCCGGATGCACCACCATACCGCGCGGCTTGTTGACCACAATCACGTCACTGTCCTCATAGGCCACCTCCAGCGGAATATTCTCCGGGGTCAAGTCTGTAGCCTCCGCTTCAGGGACGGTCACCTGCACCTTGTCGCCTTCAGCCAGCTTATAATTCGCTTTGACCGTTGCGCCGTTCACGGTAACATGCCCGCCGCTGATCCACAGCTGGACCTGGGAACGCGAGATTTCGTCCTCCCAGGACTCCGTGATATATTTGTCAATCCGCTCCTTGGCGTTCTCCGCGGCAACCGTCCATTCGGTGACGTCTCTGTCTTCTTCAGGTGCTGCGAAATCTGCCTGCCCTTTGACGTCCTGATTCAAATTATTCATTCCCTTCTTTGACTTCCGGTGATTCCTTCACCTCGATGACTTCCTGCTCGCCCTTCACTTCCAGCAGCGTATCCAGAATAATCAGGCCGACCCCGATCACTATGCAGGAATCCGCCACGTTGAAGATCGGGAACGTATAGCTGCCGAAATTGAACATCAGGAAATCGACAACCTCGCCATTAAGAATCCGGTCCAGGAAGTTGCCGACTGCTCCCCCGAGGACAAGCGCAAGCGCTGTCGGCAGCAGCCTGCGGGTCTTGCGGGTTTTGTTCAGATACCATACGATACCGGCCACCACGATCACCGTAATTACAATGAAGAACCACTGCTGTCCCTGCAGAATGCCAAAAGCGGCTCCACGATTGCGGTGGGAGGTAATAATGAAGAAATCCTTGATCACCGGAATCTGCTCTGCGAGCTCCAGGCGGGTGGCAATCAAATATTTGGTGCCCTGGTCAATCAAAAATACAATTAGCGCAATCAGAAAGTACACCACTGAGGTTGTCACTCCGTTCTTATTTTTCCCGCGGCAATGGCGGTACGAATACTGTATAAAGACTTGTATATTGTAGCACAGGCCTTAAGATACCGTCTATTGCATGAGTATGCAGAGGCCCAGTCTGTGCACTATTTTCCATCGCTAAAAAAGCACAGCACAGGCCAAGCTATCGGTAGAAGGAACGGCCCCGCCGATAAGCCACCGAAAGGAGCGTTACTGCAATGAGCCATCTGACACCACAGCAGCTCTCCGCGCTGCGTACCACCCTGCTGCAGCAGCGGGAGGAGATCAAGCACAGGCTGAGTAACAACGAACAATACGGGCTGCAGGAGGCCATGCGGGACAATACCGGAGAACTGTCCGAAATCGACAATCACCCCGGTGACGCCGCCACTGAGCTGTATCACCGTTCCATGGATATCTCCCTGCTGGAGCGGGAAGAGCATGAGCTGGACGACATTGAAGCCGCGCTGAAAGCGATGGATGAGGGGACTTACGGCATCTGCGCTGCCAGCGGAGAGCCGATTCCATATGAGCGCCTGTCCGCCCTTCCCGCAACCCGTTTCACCAAGGAGCAAGCCCCCCGCCAGAGCGCCCCGTTCACCCGGCCGGCCGAGGAGGAGCTGCTGTCACCGCCTTTTGGCCGCACCAGTCTGGATGAACGGGAGGAACAGAACCGGTTCGACGGCGAGGATGCCTGGCAGATTGTCGAGAGCTGGGGAAACTCGGATTCGCCGGCCATGGCAGAAGGGAATAACATCGACTCCTACAATGATATGGAGATTGAAGCGGACGAAACCGAAGGGTTCGTGGAGCCGTGGGAGAACTTCGTCGCCACCGACATTTCCGGCAATCATCTGATGATTATCAAAGGCAACAGCTACCGCCATTACATGGACGATGAGGAAGGTGACTACCTGCTGGACCCGACGAGAAACAAGCGGCGTTAGCGCTATTTTGCAGCAATCAGGCTGTGGACCTTAGAACGTCTTCAGCTCCAGCTGATGCTGGACAATCCGCACAATGTCAGCGATATAATCGCCGATAATCGGCAGATTCAGCGCACCGAGTACCTGCAGGATATAAATAATGGTTGCTGCAAAAAAGGTAAACCCGAGCGCAATCCCCAGCCCTCTGGCCGCCCCGGAGAGAACATTCAGCCAGATCAGCTTGAACGGAGAATACAGCAGCTCGGTATACTCCGAGATCCGCGACTTCTCCATCTGCTGGGCCAGACTCGTGGTCATCCGGTACAACGCATTCAGCTTCTCCTCCTGCGAAATGCTGTTCAGCGGATCGGCAGGCGTTACAGGTGGAGTTATCTGATGCGGTTGATCGCCCTGTAAGTGTGTTCCTACTCTGCTTCCGGCGGTCTGCTGAACCGGAGTATCCTGCTTATTGGGTTCCGTTGGACGAATAGAGATTCTGCCCGGCCCATCCGGCTTCTTCGTCTGCGGTTCATCCGGATTCCCGTTCCCTCTGCCCATGTTCCTGCACCTCCTGATTCTCTAGTCAGCCGCAAAACAAACGAGCCCGGTCAAAGAGAGATTCTCTCTTCAAGCACAGGGCTCGTTGTTGTGCAGCTAACCCGTAGAAGCCTTGCCTTTGCGGCTAGTATATGCCGGAGCAGGACAAGTCATGCAGGTCACGGTATTTCCTTAAGCGCCGATATGAATGCCGATGCTCTTGCCGCCGGCATCAACCGTCTCATAGGTATAATCTCCGCCATACGTAACGGAAGTCACCAGGACATTCTCACGCAGCACATGCTCGAATGCAGTGAGTGCCGCCTTCAGTTCATCATCCACCTGCAGGGTCAGCTCTACCCGCTTGTCGATCGGCAGATCCAGACGTTTGCGGTAATCCTGCACTGCGCGCACGACCTCGCGTACCCAGCCCTCCTGCACCAGCTCCGGAGTGATTTCCGTGTTGAGAGCCACCGTCAGACCATACCCGGAAGCGGAGGCGAAGCCGGGCTTGGCCTGCTTCTCCACCAACAGCTCCTCGGCGGTAATCTGCAGCTCCTCGCCGTCCGGGGAGACAATGGCAACTACGCCTTCCTGTACTGCTTTGCGGGTCGCATCGCTGTCCATCGCTTTGAGGAAGCCTTGCAGGAAGCCGACATTTTTGCCGTATTTCTTGCCTGCCACCTTCAGATTCAGCTTCAGCGTGAAGTCCACGAAGCCGCTGTCGCTATGCTCGATCACAATGCGCTTCACGTTGATTTCGTCTTTGATCAGCTCTTCATAATCGACCACATTGAAGTCATCATCGATGGAGGCGATCAGCTCGGACAACGGCTGGCGGTTCTTGATGCCGCTCTCGTTGCGGACGTTACGGGCCAGCTCGACGATGCCGCGGGCGCTCTCCATGTCTTTTTCCAGACCGAGATCGATCAGCTTCTCATCCACTGCCGGGTAATCGGCCAGATGCACGCTCTCCCCGCCGCCCAGGTTCGTGAAGATATCCTCGGACAGCATCGGAGTGAACGGAGCCATCAGCTTCGCCGTGGTCAGCAGGACATGCGTAAGAGTACGGTAAGCGTCCAGCTTCTCCTCGCCCAGCCCGCTGCCCCAGAACCGGTCACGGGAACGGCGGATGTACCAGTTGCTCAGCTCATCCACGAAGTTCTCGATCGCCTTGGAGGTATTCACGAAGTCGTTCACGGCCAGCCCTTTGTCCACCAGCAGAATCAGGCTGTTCAGACGGGAGAGAATCCAGCGGTCCAGCTTATGCTCTGACACCTTGAACGGATGCTCCGCCGGATCATAACCGTCAATCCCGGCATACAGCGTCAGGAAGGCATGCGTGTTAACCAGAGTATCCACCACTTTGGACTTCGTCTCTCCGACCAGGCCGCGCGAGAAGCGTTTGTTGTTCCATGGCGCACTGTCCGCCAGAATCGCCCACCGGAACGCATCTGTGCCGTATTCGTTAATGATCTCCCACGGGTCGATGACATTGCCTTTGGACTTGGACATCTTCTGGCCGTTCTCATCAAAAATGTGGCCGTGCGCGATAACCGCCTTGTACGGCGCTTTGCCCGTGAACAGGGTCGATACCGCCAGCAAGCTGTAGAACCAGCCGCGCGTCTGGTCGATCCCCTCGCAGATCATATCCGCCGGATACTGATCCTCGAAGCGGTCTTCATTCTCGAACGGATAGTGGCTCTGGGCGAACGGCATCGAGCCGCTGTCGAACCAGACATCGATGACTTCCGGGGTACGCACCATGACGGCACCTTCGCTAAACGGGCTGCGCAGCTTGATGTTGTCCACATACGGCTTATGCAGCTCGATATCCTCCGGCACCTCTTGGGTGGCCATTGATCTCAGCTCGGCAATGCTGTGCGGTGCGAATTCCTTGCCTGTCTCCTGACAGACCCAGACGTTCAGCGGTGTGCCCCAGTAACGGTTACGGCTGATATTCCAGTCCACCAGCTCCTCCAGGAACTTGCCGAAGCGGCCTTCGCGCACATGGTCCGGATACCAGTCCACACTGTTGTTATTGGCAATCAGCTGATCCTTGATCGCAGTGGTCTGGATGAACCAGCTGTCTGTCGCATAATAGAGCAGCGGCGTATCGCAGCGCCAGCAGAACGGATAGCTGTGCTCGTATTTCTCTTTATGGTAGAGCAGTCCGCGTTCGGACAGCACCTTCACGATATCGAGGTCGCAATCCTTTACGAACCGTCCGGCAAAATCACTGACAACCTTCGTATACTTCCCGGATACATCCACAACATTGACGAAGCTGATGCCGTTCTCGCGGCAGCTTTTGTAGTCATCTTCCCCGTGTGCCGGAGCCATATGCACGATCCCCGTACCGCTGGAGTCCGTGACAAAGGAGGCACCAACGATCACATTATGCTTCTCTGCCTTGATATAATCGAACGGAGGCGTATAGCTCCGGCCGATAAAATCAGCGCCTGTATGGGTAGACAGAATCGTGTATTCGCCCTTCAGCACCTCATCCACCAGATTCTTCGCCAGAACATAGACGCCGTCTTCCTGCTGCGCACGTACATATTCCATCTTCGGGTTCATCGCCAGCGCCATATGCGCCGGAAGGGTCCAAGGCGTGGTCGTCCAGGCCAGGACATAATCCCCGCTGCCGTCCAGCTTGAACTTGGCCGTTGCACTCAGGTCCTTAACCGTCTTGTATCCCTGCGCTACCTCATGGGAGCTCAGCGTCGTCTGACAGCTCGGACAGTACGGGCTGACCCGGTGACCACGGTACATCAGGCCCTTGTCATGCACCGTCGCCAGGATGTTCCATACACTTTCAATGTAAGTATTGTCCAGTGTTACATATGGATGATCCAGGTCGGTCCAGTAGCCGATGGCTTCTGTGAACTCGCGCCACTGCTTCTCGTAGCCGAAGACACTTTCCTTACATTCCTTGATGAACTTCTCCACGCCGTACTCTTCGATATCCTGCTTGCCCGAGATACCCAGCTTCTTCTGCACGCCCAGCTCCACCGGCAGCCCGTGCGTATCCCAGCCCGCCTTGCGGATGACCCGGAAGCCCTTCATCGTCTGATACCGGCCGATAAAGTCCTTGATAACCCGGCCGAGCACATGCCCGATATGCGGCACCCCGTTCGCAGTCGGCGGTCCTTCGTAGAACACATAATTCGGGCGTCCTTCGCGGTTCTGCATCGATTTGCGGAACGTGTCCTCCTCGTTCCATTTCTTCAGGATCCGGACCTCTCTGTCCCGGGCCTTTTCTTTGACGTCTACCTTAAGCATGATGGTCAATCCCTCCGTTTAGTCTTAAACCTTATTCGGATTACATCCGAGCCTGTTTTATAAAACAAAAAATTTTTAAACCTCGAACATTTTAAACCCTCAGAACCTTTTAATCCCTTTTCGATCCCTCCCAAACCCTCCCTTCCCCAAGGGAGGGCCCCAAGGGCTGGCCGCCCTCTGGACACCCGCAACAAGTGCATCGTGCTGAGAGGGGCGCCCCAGGACAGGAAAGGATTACTTCGGCGGGCGGATCGGCCCTTCTTAGGCTGCCCTGACGGGTTCGCCTGCGGGGCCTTAACAGCGTTAAGGGCACCAGGTTCTTGGGCCACCCGGCCCGCGAACCCGAAGGGCAGACCGGGCGGGGGCCACGCTGTTCACTCGTTGGCCCCCCGCCCCGCGAACCCGAAGGGCAGCACTGGGCGGGAGCCACGCTGTTTGCTTTTTGGCCACCCGCACCGCGAACCCGAAGGGCAGACCGGGCGGGGGCCTGCTGTTCACTCTTTGGCCACCCGCCCTGCGAACCCGAAGGGCAGACCGGGCGGGAGCCACGCTGTTTGCTCTTGGGCCACCCGCCCCGCGAACCCGAAGGGCAGACCGGGCGGGGGCCTCGCCCTTAGCTCTTGGCCACCCGGCCCGCGAACCCGAAGGGCAGCACAGGACGGGGGCCATGCTCTTCACTCTTTGGCCACCCACCCTGCGAACGGGCGGGGGCCAGCCTTTGCCGTTGTCGCAGTCAAGGCCCCGCAGGCGTTCCCGCAGGGGAGCCTAAGAAGGGCCGCTCCCTCCGCAAACAGAATCCATTCCCTTCCTCGGACGCCCCTCCAATCTCGATACGCACCTATTGCGGGTGTCCAGAGGGCGGCCAGCCCTTGGGGTCCCCCTTGGAAGGGGGATTTAGGGGGATGTCAGACGATTTAGGGAGATCTTAGCCGAGTTAGAGGCTTAAGACAACAACAAAAAGCCCCGCCCCCAAAGGGGCGAGACAGCGCTCGCGATACCACCCTAATTTGCACCCCACACGCACTGCAAGGCAGGCACTGTTGTACAATCTCAGTCCGCAGGCAACAAGAGGCCAGCGGGTCCGGGATAACGTCCGGCAGACGGCAGAGCTTACACACGCAGCAGCGCTTCAGCTTAGCTTCTAGGGGAGGATCTTCCGGCAAGGCGTGAACAATCGGCTCGCAGCAACCGCCGACTCTCTGGAGAACGTTACCTTAACGTACTTGTCCCGTCATCGAATTTCATCAAATTCAATACAAAAGATACAGATATGTTCTAGTTATAGACGTTTTTGCAGCAATTGTCAATACGGTTTACAGCAGCAGGTCCCAGCTCAGCGGAGTTCCCATGGGCAGATCCCGCCTCATTTGTTTGCCAAGGAGCATTTCGTAGTATTTAGGGGCGAGACCATATCCCGGGCGGATGACCCGGATATTGTCCCGCGTCAGCACTTCGCCGGCCTTAATGTCCTTGGCAACATAGATGGACCGGCGGAACTGAAGCGACTTCTCTTCCGCCTTCGTCGGGCCGATAGCGACTCCGCCCAGGGCCTTCCAGGCGGTATCGGTCTCCCGCACCAGCGCAGCGAACTCTTCGGGCTCCAGGGAGAAGGCCGAATCCACCCCTCCCTCCTTACGGTCCAGGGTGAAGTGCTTCTCGATGACGGTGCTGCCCAGCGCGACACTGGCGACAGCGGCCCCTACGCCAAGGGTGTGATCGGATAAGCCGACCTGGCAGTGGAAGACGTCCCGCAGGTAAGGGATGGTGTTCAGATTGGTGTTCTCCGGTGAAGCGGGATAGCTGCTGGTGCATTTCAGCAGAACATATTCCTGGCAGCCTGCTTCGGTGATGACCTCTACCAACTGTTCAATCTCTCCGAGCGAAGCCATACCGGTCGAGATAATCATCGGTTTGCCTTTGGCTGCCACCTTCTTAAGCAAGGGGATATCGATATTCTCAAAAGAAGCGATCTTATAGCAGTCCACGCCCAGTGTCTCCAGGAATTCGAGCGAGGTCTCGTCAAAGGGGGTGCTGAAGGGGATCATCCCCAACTCTCGGCAGGCTGCAAAAATCGGTTCATGCCACTCCCATGGCGTATAAGCCTCCTGGTAGAGCTCATATAGGGACTTTCCGGTCCAGAGACCGCCCTCGTCTAAGATCATGAAATCCTTCTGCTTCGATTGGAGAGTCATGGTCTCTGGCGTATAGGTTTGGATTTTGAAGGCATGTGCGCCGGCCCGCGCTGCTGCCCCGACCAGTTCAAGCGCCCGGTCCAGGGAATGGTTATGGTTGCCTGACATTTCCGCGATGATAAAAGGCGGATGTCCGCTGCCAATACGCCGGTTACCGATGGTGATGTCCTTCATTCGCGTCTGCCGCCTCCTCTTTCAGCGCTTTGCTGCGTTCTTCCCACTGCTCCCGGAATAAGCCCATCAGCACCACATCGGCGTACCGGTGAGGTCTGGCAATTTGTTTCATTAAGCGGCCTTCTTCCACGAATCCGAGCCGCTGATGATAGGATAGACTCTTTTGATTGAATTCGAGGATCTGCGCGTTTACCTTCCGCATTTGCTCGTCCTGGAAGATCAGATCCAGCGCCAGAATGCCCATCATCTTCCCGGACCCGCGCGGACTGCTCTGATCACCGATGTAGAAGCCCCAATCACAGGTACCATTCAGGCGGTCCAACTGAGTGAATTGAACAAGACCTATAGGCTTCTCCTGATAAAAGCATAACTTCACCAGCTTGCCGCTATCCTGTAACGTGGAATCCATCCATTTGCAATGGTCCTCCAGCGGAATCAGCCGGTCATGATTCATAAAAGGCCGGATATGGCCGCTATTCCGCCATTCCCATACCAGGCTGCTGTACTCTTGACGGAGTGTCTTCAGCTTGTAATCGTCAAGGTCTGCCATCGTCAGTCCCCTCCCATAATTCTCGTAATAACCTCATCCCACCGGTCCTCTCCCATAAGCTGAAGCGCCTTGTCCGACATCTCCTTCACCAGGGAGGGATGAGCCAGCATGAGGCTTAGTCCTTGCTCAATATCGTGAACAGTAACGTCAGAGGTCTCGCCCAGGCGGTAAGCTGCCCCCAGATCATGCACCAGACCGGTAATTTCCCGCTGGTTATCCGCCGTCACAATGGTCAGGGAGGGCAAGCCGAGATAACACCGTTCCCAGGTGGTGCTCCCGCCTGCTCCAATCGACAGATCCGCCTTCCGCATCAGCTCAGCGATGTAATCAATCTGACAATGATACTCCACACCCGGCATTGAACTGCACAGCGCTGCAATAGCCTCCTTGCTGCAGTTCATTCCGCCTACCACCACATCAGCGTGCAGATGGGCAAAAGCAGGGTTCTGCAGCGCATGCAAGGCTCGCAGCGTCTCGCCGGTAGGATCGGTGCCGCCAAAAAACACCAGCACCCGCCGGACCCTCCCGTCCCGCTCCGCCAGCCGCCGCTTCGCCAAGCGGAATTCGGGACGGAGAATGGTGTACCCCGTGCCCGTTAATTTCACGCAGCCGTCCGGGACCAACCCCTGATAACGGTCCCGGGCACTGGACGCATTCGCATCCAGCAGCAGGCTGCAATGATGCGGCCGGTCGGCCAGGTCGTCGATCACCATCAGCCTGTTCACCTGTGCGCTGACGACCTGCTCCCATCTGCGGTCTATGCCGTAATGATCGGCGATCAGACAATCCGCCGGGGCCGGGGAGGCCTGCGTAAGCCGCTGCACCGTCTCCAGCGCATCGGTCCGCCAGTCCGTCTGGAGCCAGAATGCCGCATAGGACGGATCATCCGGCCGGGGCAGCAGCTCCACCGTATAGCCTTGGCTGCGGATATGGCCGGCCAGATTACCGGGGAGATCACGGCAAATGAATGTGACCTCCGCCCCTCTCTGCCTAAGCTCAGCGGCAAGGGTGAGGCAGCGCATCACATGCCCGGTCCCCATCTGGTAGGAGGAATCCACCCGGATGAAGATGCTCTTAGGGCCGGATGCGCCCGGTACAAGTCCGTTATGCATCATCCGACGCCCCGTTTACCGGAGGTTGCTTCTTTTGCAGAGTGGTTGCTGCATTCAGCTCCTGAACCAGCCGGGTATCATCCCGCCACTTCAGCTGGATTCCCCTGTTCAGCTCCAGAACCTCCGGATGGATCCGCAGATACTCGTATAATTCACTGAAGCCAAGCGGTCTGGCCCCGATGTCCAAAGCCTCGTAAATATGGTTAAGCAGCTCCAGATCCTGTTTCTCATCTAAGGTTAACCGCCAGCCGGGATGCACCCACTCCTCCGGAAAGGCCACATTGTTAATACGGAACAGCTCAGGATTGTTCATAAAATAAAAGGACAGATACTCGGCATGTGTAAGTGAACCGGAATAGCCCAGCAGCCGTCTGAGAGCTTCCACGGTGTAGACATCTCCTACGGTGCCGACTGTCGATTCCTTGGCATAGGTGAAATCGGCTCCCGTGTGCAGATGCTGTCCGATCATATAAGCCATCATCTCCGGTGAGACTGCGGGAGTATCGCCGGTGACCCGCACTACGATATCCGATTGTGTCGCTTCCGCCGCACTCAGCAGTCTCGCGGCTACATTGTCGGGATCACCGGTGACGATCCTCACCCGGTTATTCATGGTGAACTTCGTCAGCGGCTCATCCTCCGGAAGATCCGAGGTGGCCAGGACCACTTCATAGTTACCGGGGATAGCCAGACAATTAAGCAGACACCTCTCGATAGAGGCCATTCCATGAACCGGGAGCAGCGCCTTCCGGCGGAGCCGGGTGGACTTCAACCGGCAGATCACGGCAATACATACCTTGGGCGTCTTCACCATGACCGGTGTAACCGGGGTATTGGCGGGTATTACGGATCTCGCAATCAGCGGAAAAGACGCGGAAGCCTCCCCGGCCATGAAGGCCTCGGATACGGAGGAGCGTTTATAACGGATATTCCCGGCGGTGATAATCTCACCCGGTCTGATGTCCCTGCCGGAGACGACCCGCAGAGTTGAATCCTCCAGATATTTTCGCTCCGACTCGCGGATGTCCAGGCTGCCCTGCACCTCTTCGGCTCTGCGCAGCTTCTCTACCATCACTTTGAATTCCTGCGGCTCCAGCGAGGAGTAGTAATCCGTTCCTTTGGCTGCACGGTTCAGGGTAATATGCTTCTCTATGACATCAGCGCCCAGCAGATAAGCATACACAGGCAGGTCTACCGCCAGCGGATCATCGCCATCCACATGATCGGCGAACCCGACCTCCAGCTGGTATTTATGCTTCAGGTGTGCAATCCGGCTCAGGTTAGAATCCCGGGGGTCTGTCGGGTATCCCTGAAAGCCGTGCATCAGAATAACCGGTCCCTCATGATGGCTTCTTATATAGGACAAACGGTCATCCAGTTCTTCCTCATACCAGCCCCCTACACCGATGATTAACGGCTTGCCGAAGTGCTGCAGCGCCTCAATCAAGGAGCCGGATTGCAGCACGGTTGTCGGCAGCTTCACTCCATCCACCTGGTCAGCAAGCTCGGCCAGCAGCTCCGCGCCCCATTCATCGTAGAGATCGACCCACACCTTAAGGCCGGAAGCTCTGGCCAGCTGCACGGAGCTGATCCAGACCTGCTTGTCGATTGCCAGATCTTTGTAGAGTTCATAATAGCTGAAATCCGGTGTCGCAAGGCTGTCATAGTGGAACCATTGAAATTTCACCCCATCCGCCCCGCTGGCTGCGGCTGCCAGAATCAGCTCCCGCAGCCGTCCGGGGTCGCCCATATGGGCGTTCGCAATCTCGGCAATTACGTTGACGTTAGCCACTTCAATCCCTCCTCTCTATTTATTTGAATAATGGCCAATCACCTTCTTCACCGCCGCTACTACATCCATTACATCCTGAGCTTCCATGCCCGCATATAGCGGGAGGGTAATGAATTCCTCATAGCAGCTCTCAGCGACAGGGCATAATCCCTTACGGAAGCCCAGGCTCTCATAGTAAGGATGCAGATAGGCCGGAATGTAGTGGACATTGACACCGATATTCTCCTTCTGCAGCGCCTGAAAAACCGTTCTCCGCGTCGCCGACAGCCCGGAGAGCCGGAGTCTGACAATGTACAGATGCCAGCTTGACTCAGCACCGGGAAGCTGCCGGGGAAGAATGAGCTCCTGGACATCGCTCAGCTCCTTTGTATACAGGGCTGCAAGCTGCTTGCGCTGCTTGATGAAGCTCTTGATTTTGCGCAGCTGGGAGATGCCGAGTGAGGTCTGAATATCTGTAATCCGGTAGTTGTATCCCAGAAACTGCATTTCATAATACCAGGGCCCGTGATTCTCCCTTAACCTGCGCTCATCCCTGGTAATGCCATGGGTTCTGAACTGGAGCAGCTTCTCATAAAAGAGCGGGCTATTGGTGGTGATCATTCCGCCTTCTCCCGTTGTTATGTGCTTTACAGGATGGAAGCTGAACATCGTCATATCCCCGATAGAGCCTATGCGGGTATTCTTGTAGCTGGCCCCAAGCGCATGGGCTGCATCTTCAATGACGATCAGGTTATGCTTGCGGGCAATCTGCAGAATCTCATCCAGGTCAGCCGGCTGGCCGGTGAAGTGAACGGGGATGATCGCTTTTGTCCGCTCTGTAATACGTTCCCTGACCCGGGCCGGATCGAGATTATACGTCTGCGGGTCAATATCGGCGAACACCGGGACGCCTCCCTGATACAGCACACAGTTGGCTGTGGCGGCAAACGTCATGGGAGTGGTGATCACCTCATCCCCTGCACCGATTCCGGCCGCATAGCAGGCTCCATGGAGTGCCGCCGTGCCGCTGGAGAAGGCCACAGCATACTTTGCGCCGGTGAACGCGGCAATCTCGGCCTCAAATTGCTCAATGGCCGGGCCGCTGGTCAGAAAATCACTTTGCAGCACCTTCACCACCGATGCGATATCCTCCTCATCAATCACCTGCTTGCCGTAAGGCAGATAATGGGCACGTACCGGCTTTCCGCCGTCAATGGCCAGTTTGCTTGTCTTCATGTTGGAACGGCTCCTTCCGGTGATAGGTTTCTACAATCCATTGCTCGGTCTTGCGAATCCCCTCTTCAATGCTAACCTTCGGGGTCCAGCCCAGCCGCTCCTCCGCCTTGCGGTAATTGCACAGCAGCTTCTGGATCTCGCTCTGCGGATGGATATGGGCCACATGCTTTACGGGAGCCTGCCCGCCAGCAATGAGCGCTGCCAGCTGATTCACCGTAATATCCTCGCCCGTGCCTGCATTCACAATTTCACCATTCAGCTTATCGCTGTAGCCTGCCCCGACCACGAAAGCGGCGCAATCCTCCACATACAGCAAGTCCCGTGATTGTGTGCCGTCACCATAGATATTCAGCGGTGCACCCTTCAGCTTGTTGTGAATGAAGATCGCCACCACGCCGCCTTCGCCGCCGGTTTTCTGATATGGGCCATACGTGTTAAAGGGTCGCACGACCACAACCGGCAGGCCATAAGCGAAGTAATAGGACAGCACCATATTCTCTGCGGCAATCTTGGCACCGGCATACGGGGAAGCAGGCTTTATGGGCGATTGCTCGTCAATCCCCTGCTCACTGTCCGCTCTGGCGTAGACCATGCAGGTGCTCATGAACACCATTTTCACCTGGTGCTTACGGCATTCTTCCAGCAGATAAAAGGTTGCTAACGTATCATTGTTAAACGTAGTCTCCGGATCATCGATACTGTCCTGAACATTTATACTTGCTGCCAGATGGTAGCACAGGTCGAAGGAGGTCTCCCGGAAAAGCTGCTGCAGGGCTGCTCTGTCCTTGAGGTCCAGCACCTGCACCTTCTGCAGATGCTCACTGGCCTCATACTCCTTCAGATTATCCAGCGAGGAATTGGCCAGATTATCGACGACCCATACCCTTTGTCCATCCTGTAACAAACGCCCGACCACCCATCTGCCAATGAACCCTGTACCGCCGGTTACGAGTATATTCATAATAGCCTCCATTAGATTAGATTTTGATCCAGCACCAGTCTCCTTACCTGCTCCTTCGTCAGCGGAGCTGCTCCCTCCGAGCTGTAGGTGCCCGGCTCCGGTCTGCCCGCATCGCCGTAGGACTGCACAGAGGCATAGGGAGAAGGAACAATGTAGACATCCGGCAGCTCATAAGCGCTCAGGGATTCCTCATACGTCATCAGCTCTTCGTATCTTTTCTCACCGGGCTTGAGTCCGACCTCAGATATCTGCGCCGCAGCGGGAACTCCGAATTTCCCCGAAGCCTCCTCGGCCACCACCTCAGCCAGATCCTGAAGCCTGATCACCGGCATCTTCAGAATGAACGTCTCGCCGCCCTTGGCGATTCTAAGGGACTGGACGGTAAGCTTCGTCGCCTGCTCCAGGGTCATCATGAACCGGGTCATCGACAGATCGGTGACAGTGATGGCCTTGCCCTCCCGGGCTTGCTTCACAAACAAAGGGATCACCGATCCCCTGGAGCCCATGACATTACCAAACCGCACGGTGCAGAATACCGTCTGCCCCCGGCCCCCCAGGGTCTCTGCGGAAGCGATCAGCTTCTCTGCCGTCAGCTTGGTGGCCCCATAATTATTGGTCGGTGAAATGGCCTTATCGGTGCTGGTGAACACGACCTTCTGTACCCTCTGCCGCTTCGCTGCCCGGATCACATTATGGGTGCCGACAATATTCGTCAGCACCGCCTCGAACGGGTTATATTCGCAGAAGGAGACATGCTTCATGGCCGCTGTATGGAACACATAGTCGATATCCTCCATCGCAGCCAGGACACGCTCATAATCCCGCACATCGCCAATCAGGCAGCTCAGCTTCCCGTGTCCGTTCACTTCATTCAGCAGCCTGAATTGCTTGTATTCATCCCTGCTGAGAATGCGGACGGTTTCCGGCTCCTGCTCCAGAATCAGCTTTACCAGGCTTTTCCCGATCGTGCCGGTTCCGCCAATCACCAGAATCTTTTTGTTTCTAAAGAATCTTCCATTTTCTTTTTTCATAGATCTGTTCTCCCATGGATCAGAGCGTCCAGCAGATCTGCTAACACTCTGCCGGAATGCCTGATCTGATAGGTTTGCTCTAAGAATCTGTTTTTTACCGCCCGGTAGTTCATTTTCTCCAGGTTGCTGGAATAGTAGCGGGTGATAATGCGGGTCAATTCAGCCGGCTCCTTCCCGGTATACCGCTCCAGGGCATTATAGTAGAGATATTCCCGGTTAGCCTGAATGAAGTTGTAGACGAACACAGGCTTACTGAACAACAGGCCTTCAAGGGCAATAGTGGAGACCGTGGCGACCATGGCATCCGAATGCATAATCAGCGCATGAGTATCCGCTTTTTTATCAGTTACTACATGGATATTGTCATAGATTGAAGCAAGCTCTGTGTATAATGTTATCCGCTTCTTGGAGAGCTCCCAGGGATGGGGCTTGATGAGCAGCTGGAATTTCGGTTGTGCGGCAAGCGCGGTGAGCAGCTCCCTGACCTTGTGTACATCCAGCGCGGGTCCGGTTGCAAATAATAAGGTGATTCTGTCAGGTTCAAGCTGATACCTCTCCCTGAACTCATCCCTCGCGGCAGGCCCGGCAGTGAAAATATCATCATACCGCGGATGCCCGGTAATCACGATCTGCTCTGTGGCCACTCCCCGGCTCCGGTACCAGTCCTGCTCAACCTGCCCGTAGATGCCGATATAGCTGGTGAACACAGGCATGAACGCTTCCTCGCCCATCAGAATGCCATGCTGGAGGCACACACTGGGAATTCCCTTCATCCCTGCCACAACGGCCAGAGCCCGGCTGACTGCATCCTCTGTCGTTCCTACCATTACCGCAGCTGCCGGAATCTGATGATACACATTAAATACCATTTCAATAGCGTCAATGATAGCGGGAATGCGCTGAATGAAGGTCTGGCAGAAGAAGCTATTGCTGAAGGCTGGATGCCCTTTGTAAGTGGCGAAGATGAGGGCAGCCCGCCGGATCAGCTCTTCTGCGGCAGAACGGGTATCCTTCTTATAATCAAGGCTGTAGATATTGGGGATTCCGTACAGCTCGGGGGCTCTGGACCGGGACAGAATCATGGCCTGGTCTCCGCTGAAATGCTCACGGATTGTTTTCTCGGAGATGCGGATATAGTCCAGATTAATCAGTATTTTGCCCTCCAGATTGGACTTTACAGGCTGATAGAGCGGAGAGAGCTTCGTCGCAAAAAAAGGCTGAATCTCCTGCTGCTCCTCAATGCCGGGGTGCTTCAGCTTCTGCCGGAAGGTGGTGCTTCCCATCTCACTCCTAAGCTCATCATCAATCAGCTGATAGAAATTGATCATGAGGCCGAGCGGGACATCCCTGTACGTTAGCTCCTCTGTTGCCTGGATGAATTCGCTATAGAGCGGCCAGTAATTCGCCAGATAGATAGACAATCCGATCCCTCCTTTATTGCGCGTTGGTGCACAGCGATTCTATTTCTTTTGCTTCATGGATCTCAAGCTTTCTCTTAGCTCCTTGCAGGTCCGCTGCGGGGGAAGCAGCTGGATGAACCGGCTTTTCTCCTGATGCTGCAATTGATAGTGAATGGATAATTCGGTGATATAGTTATCGTCCAGCACCTCGTCGACCGGGTAGAACTCCCAGGACTGATTCAGCCGCCAGAAAAAACGTCCGTCCCCAATCCGGTAAAACTCGGGATTCTCATCCCAGTAGGAGCCAAATTTCTGCTTGATTACAGGGAGAATGGAGCTTCTGTGCATAATGGAGCAGTGATCGATGACGCACGGGGCTACCGGAACAATCTTCTTCGCCGGTCTAACCAGCGTTTTGGTCACTTCATTGTGTTCATTCAAATAACTGACCAGCGACGCCGAGTAGGCAATCATCACCTCAGGCTGCTGCTCCATATAATCCACCATCCGCTCCAGCCTGGTTTTTCTGTAGCAGTTATCATCGGTGGCATAAGAGATATACTCACCCTCTGCCGTATGCAGGGCCTGGTTGATCAGCGCGGCGTACCGGACCTTCTCCACCCGCTGCTCCAGCGTCTGTATATCGCTTTTGAAGAATTTGATTCTCTTATCTTTGAGATAGGGCTCTATTACTTTCTGAGTTTCTGCATTCGAGTTATCATCCATCAGATAGAATTCAAAGTCGGTTAACGTCTGGTTCAGAATAGATTCAATGGACTTTGCGATATATCCGGCCTTGTTGTAGCTGGTCATGATGATCGTGACTTTTGGCAATCTGCTCCCTCCTTCGCTGTTTACTTGCTATCATATGTCTCCTTGCTCGAAACGTTATAGGTTAGTAAACTAACTTTTCAAATGAAGGACAGAATGACACAGCAAAAAACGCCAGGCAGGATCAGCTGTCAGGCGTTTGGCCAGTCCGGGAAATCCGTCTATTAAACTTGAATAATTCCTAGCAGCTGCTGAATCCGGTGTTCAAAAGTATGTGCCGCGAGCACCCGCCTTCTGGCCGCATCGGCAATGTGCCTGCGCTCCTGGTCATGGGCCATATAATAATGGAGCTTCTGTAGGAAATCATATTTATCCAGGTACGGGATGATCTCTTGTCCTGCCGCAAACTGCCCGCTCAGCCCGGGCTTATCATCTGTAAGCTGGAACGCTGCACAAGCGGCTGCGTCAAAGGTGCGGTTGTTGATGCTTTTGGCGGCTACTCCCATGCGGTTGCGGTTGTATCTCTCATCAGCAAGGCGGTGGATATTCAGTACAATCTTCGCCCCGTTGTAATAACCCGCTGCCGTCTCCGGTTTGACCCAGGCGTTGACCAGCCCGACTCTCCCGCTTGCGCTCAGATTCCATTGCTGGACATAACGGCTCCATCCCCGGCCTACGAGTTGAATACGATAATCTGTAGCTGCCAGCAGGAAGTCTATCATCTCAATCCGGTTGCTGTAAGGCACGCCTACCAGACATAGTTCACTTTCAAACTCTGCAGAGACGGGCGAGGGACAAAAGAGGGCGGGATCGGTGCCCAGCGGCAGATGATAGACACGGGGATGGCCAAGCGCCTTGTACTGCTCCAGTGCTGCCTCATCGATCGTGAAGATGTAATCGACATAAGCGGCTGCCGGCACGGTCCAATCCATATAATAAGGGTCCTCCGTCATCCACACCGCCGATTTAATGCCTGATTGCCTGATGCATTCCAGCACAGGCTCCTGAACCTTCAGACCGGCCATGAGCAGAATCAGATCCGGCTGCCGGAATTGCTGCTTAAGCTTGAAGACATTCAGCATACTGCCGGCCTGGAACGCTGCACAATGATGTCCCGCCTTCTGCAGGGCCCCAGCAATCCGCCGTTCAAAAAAGGAATACACGCCTTGGAAACCTGAAGATATCAATAGAATATTCATAGTTTCACCACCATAAGTTCCGGTATTTTTCCAAGTCATAGGATGTTGTCTCTGACATAATATTCAATCAAATCATAGGATGGAACCATGACATCATAGGGAGGTGAAAAAATGCCATATACCTTGGTTGAATTCGCCAGGAGTGTCGATACCAATTTATCATTTGGACCTACCATTCCAATCGACGGGACCCCACGCCTGATTCTAGAATTCGGTATGCCTGTTCCTTCTCCAACCAATTTCGTAGAGCTCACTACAACGGTTGGCTGGTTGGTTACGAACGTCTTTGCTACACCGCCCGTTCAGCCCACGCTCCTGCTTGAATTGCGTCTGGATGGAATCCTCGTAGGCAGTGCTGAACAATCCGCCATCCCGGCGGATGGAGATGAGACGGTTCGAATGACGACCATGTTCCAGACCATCCTTACCGATCTTCCTGAAGGCTATTATGCGTTTCAAGTCTTTGCCTCCAACCTGGAGGACCTCCAAGGCGAAATCAATCTGAGTGGCCCTACCCACGTTACAGGCAAAGTCATCGTCCCCGTCTAGCGTACACACCAAAAAAACTCCTTGGCCGAGGTCTTGACCGACCTTCAGCTAAGGAGTTTTTGGTGAATCATGTGTAAGCTATCCGTCATCTATGCTCAAACTCAAAGCAGGTTCTCCGTGACCTCGCGGCTCTCCAGCGCATTCCAGTCATCCTGGGACAGCAGTTCCAGCTGAGCCTCCAGCAGTGTCCGGAAGCGGGTACGGTAGATGGAAGCCTGCTTGCGCAGCTCCTCTGTCTCGATCGCTATTCTACGTGATTTGGACAGCGCTTCATTGATAATCCGGTCAGCATTCTTCTCGGCTTCCTTCAGAATCAGCTGTGATTCCTTCTTGGAGTTGTTCTTCACATCATCGGCAGCCTCCTGGGCCACCAGAATAGTCTTGGACAGGCTCTCTTCAATATTCACGAAATGATCCAGGCGTTCCTGAAGGGATAACAGCTGGTTCTGCAGTTCCTTGTTCTCACGGATTACACTCTCGTAATCCTTAATCACCTGATCCAAAAATTCGTTGACCTCATCTTCATCATAACCGCGGATTCTCCGGGAGAATTCCTTGTTATGTATATCGAGCGGTGTTAATGGCATGTGGTGCACCTCCTAGAAATTTCGGACATCAATGGTCCCTGAGCGATGGTTCTGTCCTGAAGACAATAGATGAACGGCGTTATCGGCGCCGGCGCCGCTGCATGATCAGCATCCCTTGAGACTATGAATTTCGACAAGGACGGCTGTAATCCTGCAAAGGCTTCAGACAAATTTGCCTGTTAAAATCCGGTAACGGCCTTTCTTCGTCAATCCGCTGACCTCCAGCAGCTTGAACCGTCCAAATCCCTGGATCGACACCATATCCCCTGCCTTAAGCGGAGCCGAGGGGTCCTCCTCCACCTTCCAGTTCACCCGCACCCGTCCGGCCTTGATCGGAACAAGAATCTTGCTCCGGCTCAGCCGGGTCATATCCGCAGCAATTCCGTCCAGCCTCAGCGAGGCCACGGTGAATTCCATTGTCTCCAGCTTCACCTCACGGCACCGCAGCGCAGAGACCGGCAGGATCTCCGTGCTGACGTTCACCCGGTGCACACCGGTCAGGTGAATAGCGAGATACTCCGCAATATCGGCAGCCACCACCACATGGCAGCCGTCCTCCAGCACATGAATGTCGCCAATCTTACCTCTTGAGATGCCAAGACCAAGGATCGCACCCATATAATCCCCGTGCTCCAGTGAGAGAAATTTCTGCTCGCCCGAGGTGATGGCCAGCACCCGCAGCCCCATATCCTCATCTGTGAGGTCACGGTAATCCGGAGCCACCATGGCCCGCTTCCGCTCGGCATCCGAAGAACCGCCCTCCCACCGTACAATGACATCGGGATGGCGGTTCACCAGGCTCTGCAGAATATAGCCCTGCCGGGGGTCCAGAAATTCAGTCAGCTTCGTCTCATGGTATTCTCCGGCATTCGTAACCCATTCCCAGGCCTTGTCCACAAACTGCCGCTCGTCCGGGTGGAAATGCCCGTAAATTTCATTCTTCATCGGATTAGCCGAAGGCCATGGCTACAAGGGAATTTAGCCCGACTACAGCAAAGCGCAATGCGACAATGGCAATGATCGGGGAAATGTCAATGGTCCCAAAGAGCGGCGGAATAATCTTCCGGAACGGTGCAAGGAACGGCTCCACGAGCTTGCCCAGCAGTTCGCCGATAAAGTTCTCCCGCAGATTAGGCAGCCAGGACATGAGAATATACACTAGAATCATGTAGTAGTAGATTGTGAATAGGATGTTGATAATTGAAGATATTTCGTTCAAAGCCTGATCACCTCATTTTGTTGTAATCTTGTTCGTCGCTCAGGATCTCTGTAATGGAGCCTTGAATCTCTACAGTGTCCGGGGTGCACATAAATATATTGCCCCCAATTTTGGATATTCCTCCACCAAGCGCATAGACTGTTCCGCTCAGAAAATCGATAATCCGCATCGCCTGGTCATTGCGCACCCGCTGCAGGTTGATAACAACAGTACGGTGGGAACGCAGGTGGTCGGCAATCTCCTGGGCCTCGTCATACGAACGCGGCTCATAGAGCACTACCTTAACATTCTTCTGGGAATGGATGCTGACGACGTTGCTCCGCTGATTTTTGCGCGTTTCTACAGGGGCGGGCTCGTATTCATCCTCATCCCGGGATATCTGCTCCCGTTCCACAATCTCCTCTTCCTCCTGCAAGCCCAAGAAACTCATAAACCGGTTCATCACGCCCATCAATCTCCCTCCTCGTGACCTACTAATACCGTTCCCAGACGCACCCGGGTGGCCCCTTCCTGAATTGCCACTTCAAAGTCGTTCGACATGCCCATCGACAGCTCCCGGATCGGCTCCGGGGTCAGGCCCAGCTGATTGAGGCGGTCCCGGAGCAGGCGCAGTCCGCGGAATACCGGGCGGGTCGCCTCAGGGTCTTCCTCGTGAGGGGCCATGGTCATCAGTCCGATGACCTTCACGCGGCTCAGCGGGGCAATCTCCCGCAGGAACTCTTCCACCGCTTCCGGCGCCAGGCCAAACTTCGTGTCCTCTCCGGAAATATTCACCTGCAGAAATACCTTCACATCCAGCCCGGCGGCATCCGCCTTCTTGTGCAGCTCCCGGGCCAGCGATAACCGGTCCAGGGAGTGGATATATTGAAATTTACCGATAACGTCCTTGACCTTGTTGGTTTGCAGATGCCCGATGAAATGCCAGGTTCCTCGGTCGCCGAGCGCTTTCCATTTGGGCTCGGCATCCTGCCAGCGGCTTTCAGCGATCTCGGTCAGTCCGGCTTCCAGACATGCGGCAACCGTATTCAGCGATACGTACTTCGTAACCGCAATCACCTTGACTTCACTTACATCCCGGCCGCTGGCTGCACAGGCTTGTGCAACACGTTCCAAGACAATGGCTTTTCTCTCCTGTAGTGAGGCCAAATTCAACTCTCCTTTATTCCAATCCAGCTCGTCATTCTTCCGGTAACCCCATTCTCCTTCCGGTAGGAGAAGAACTGATCACTGTTACAGCTTGTACACCAAGTTGTACATTCGATATGAATCGGCAATATTCCTGCTTTTATCATAATGCGTTGGTTCATTTCTTTCAAGTTCAGCATATATTTGCTGCTGTCCTTCGCCGAGCGGCTATATAATTCCTGCGCCCCTGCCTCCGTGCCCGGCAGCTTCAGCTCTGTCTCCATCCGGCGGACATGATCCATTACGTAATCGTCCACCTCGTAACAGCATTCACCAATAGAAGGTCCTATTGCTGCTCTTATCTCCTCCGGACGGGTTCCATAGACCTGTTCCATCTTCTGCACCATCGCTGCCGCTATCCCGGCTACGGTCCCTTTCCAGCCCGCATGGGCCAGACCAACCGCCTGATGCACCGGATCATAGAAGAACAGCGGAACACAGTCGGCATAAAAGGAGGTCAGCAGCACTCCCGGCACACTGGTCAGCAGCCCGTCTGTCGCCTGAAAGGCGGAAGTGCGGTCCAGACTGCCTCTGCCGCGGTCCTGCTCTGTAATTACCGCTATATCTATACCGTGGGTCTGCTCCCCGCAGGTCCAGTCCTCCAGCCGGAAGCCAAGGCTTGCAGCCAGCAGCCTCCGGTTACTGAGCACATCCTCCGGATCATCGCCGACATGGAAGGCGCAATTGAAGCTGTCATACGGCTGTTTCCCTGTGCCGCCTGTTCTGCCCGTAAACCCGGCTGTTATCTGACCGTACGGCTCCCGCCACGGCTCCAGGTGCAGCAGCGCAGGTACGGATTCACTTTTCATAAACGGTTCCATTTCTTCACCTCCGTCTAAGTGTAACATAAACTCTACCCCACAAACTCTTCCCCACAAAGTGAAGTAACGCTTCGGAGTGAATTCAAGTACTTTGCGGGGGCCCCGAAAACATTCCATAAAATGAAGCAGCACGCCGGTGTCTCAAACAAGTACTTAACCATTTAAGCAGAAAAAAGACGCACCCGGTCAATAAGTGCGCCGTTCACTGCGGTCCGGACGTTCGAGATACATCAGCTCCCGCTCCTCCTGTCCTTGAGCGCTGCGGGGCTCCTCCAGCTTCACAAGCACAACATCTGCTCCGATCTTGACGATGTTCCGCCACGGGATGACGAGATCAGTACCGCCGCCGAACAGGCCCATGAACCTTGTGTAGCCCGGCACGATCACGGCATCAATCACTCCCCTGCGCAGATCGAGCTCCAGATCACTGATCTGGCCAAGCCGCTTGCCGTCCACAATATTGATAACATCCTTGGTCTGGAAATCGGAGATTTTCATTTTTCTCCCCGTTCCCGCCGCCTCTTCATTCATCCTGCCACCCCTGTACATTCAGACCTATAGCTCAGTATATGTCCCCAAGGCTTGGCCGCATGACTCTATTTCCACGGTGACAGAGCGCTTCCTTACATACAAAAGGATATCCCGGACAGCCGCTGCTGCCGCCCTCCGGAATATCCTGGTCATCTGCTGTGTGGGTTTAGGACTTCACATGCTTCTGCATCTGCTGAATCGCCGACTTCTCCAGCCGTGAGACCTGGGCCTGGGAGATGCCAATCTCGTCAGCGACCTCCATCTGCGTCTTGCCTTCGAAGAACCGCATCGATAGAATGCGCTTCTCGCGCTGTCCCAGCCGCTGCATCGCCTCCCGGAGGGCAATCTCTTCAATCCAGGAGACATCCTTGTTCTTGTCGTCGCTGATCTGGTCCATCACATAGATCGGGTCCCCGCCGTCATGATAGATCGGCTCGAACAGGGATACCGGGTCCTGGATCGCATCAAGGGCGAAGACCACATCCTCTTTCGGAACGCCAAGCGCCTCGGAAATCTCAAAGATCGTCGGTTCGCGCGAATTCTGGTTTGTCAGACTGTCCCTTACCTGCAGCGCCTTATAGGCAATGTCCCGGAGGGACCGCGATACCCGGATCGGATTGTTATCCCGCAGGTAGCGGCGGATCTCCCCGATGATCATCGGGACCGCATAGGTGGAGAACTTGACATTCTGCGATAAGTCAAAATTATCGATGGCTTTCATGAGTCCGATGCAGCCTACCTGAAACAGATCATCCACGAACTCTCCACGATTGTTGAACCTTTGAATGACGCTCAGCACCAGCCTAAGGTTGCCGTTAACCAATTTCTCTCTGGCGGATCGCTCGCCCTGCTGCTGCAGCGAAGTGAACAATGCCCGCATCTCCACGTTCGTGAGAACCGGCAGCTTGGCGGTGTCCACACCGCAAATCTCGACTTTATTTCGGGTCATGATGATTAACCTCCCAAGGAGAAACATTACTGTACATTATCTCCCCGGCAGGCCATTTTATTCCTCAGCTTTCCCCTCACCTACACCATCTTGTTGAACTCCTTACGCAGCCGCTTGATAATTCTTTTTTCCAGACGCGAAATATAGGATTGGGAGATGCCGAGCAAATCGGCTACATCCTTTTGCGTTTTTTCTTCCCCGCCGCGCAGGCCGAATCTCAGCTCCATGATGAGCCGTTCCCTTTCGCTGAGCTTCTCCAGCGCCTTCTGCAGCAGCTTGCGGTCGACCTGCTCCTCGATGTTGCGGTAGATGGTGTCGTTCTCCGTGCCCAGTACATCCGAGAGCAGCAGCTCATTGCCGTCCCAGTCAATATTCAGCGGTTCATCAAAGGAAACCTCGCTCCTGGTCTTGCTGTTGCGCCGCAGGTACATCAGGATTTCGTTCTCGATGCAGCGTGAAGCGTAAGTGGCGAGTTTGATTTTTTTCTCGGGATCAAAGGTGTTGACCGCCTTAATGAGTCCGATGGCGCCAATCGACACCAGGTCCTCGATGTTGATGCCGGTGTTCTCGAATTTCCGGGCGATATAGACCACCAGCCGCAGATTGCGCTCAATCAGCATGGCCCGGACGGCCGCATCGCCGCTGGAGAGCCGCTGGAGCAGGAATTCCTCTTCCTCCCGCGTCAGCGGGGGCGGCAGCGCCTCACTCCCGCCGATATAATAGATTTCCTGGCTCTTAAGTCCCAGCAGAAACAGCATCCGGTAATACTGCAGTTGCAGCACAAGCTTGAATTTGACCATTATTGTTCCTCCTATATGTTACTTACCTCAACCTTCTCAGCCGCCGCTTCTGCAGCGCTCTCCCTCCGGGTCAGATCAGGATGAATGACTGCCCGGTACGCGCCGTCTCCCGCCAATGTTCCGCCGTCCAGCCCGATAAGCACTCTGGTATGGCAGAAGGTGTCACCGCCAAGCCTGATGCTCACGCTATCCGGCTTCAGCGCGAGCATGAAGGAGGCTGCGCGGTTCACCCCCCTGTACGGCACCAGCCGTATTCTGTCCTGCCAGGCGAATGACTGCCCGTCCGTCTCCAGAACAAGTGCATCTGCAGCTGTCTGGGTCAGTCTCCCTTTCCAGGAGGCCGGCAGGTGGTTCTCCCACAGGGAAGCCTCCATCACCATGACCGGCATCCTCGTCAGCGGATCGCTCAGCCGGTTGCCGGTGTCCAGCAGTCCCGGGCAGGTAACGCTCACGCCGTCAATCTCCACGGTGACTTCACCAATGTAGGTATCCAGCTGTTCTCTGTGCCTGCGGGAAGCAACCATCCGCCGGAAGAGCAGCAGCACCAGGGGGAGCAGGGCAAGCACGAACCAGAAGCCGATCTTCAGGCGGTGAGCTTGGCCTCCCGAAGAGGTAAAGATCATGCCGTTCCAGATGTCGCCGGAGCTTTGCAGCAAGTAATGAGCGCCTATGATCCCTCCCGCTGCCGCAAAATTAATCATATAGAATGCCCCGAATGCACGGAGATAGCTTTGCAGACTTCTGAAGCCGAAGGCTATCCACAGCATCAATACCGACAACCCGAACTTAATAAGAAAGGTGTACATAAAGGAAAGCTCTGGTACAAACATCATGACAACATAGAGCGCACCCGTCAGTGCGGACAGAGCCAGGCGCCACCAGGCCACCTTTTGCTTGACCAGCCAGCTTGTCAGCCATAGCAGGACTCCGTCGATTAGCAGATTGGCGGCAAAGATCAAATCAATATACACTACCAATGCGTTCACCTGCCTGCAAGCGAAAGCTCTGTCCGGAGGCCGGGGTGCAGGCTCTCTTTTTAGACGATAAGATTAGTATAGAAACTCCTGCATTCAAAGTCTGTCTAAACATGGGAGGCGTTCCTGCGGTTTTTTTGTCGGTTTATGGGCTGATGGAGGATGCTTACATAGAAAATAACCCCACAAAGTGGAGCTTTAGCGTAGGTGATGACTCAGGTACTTTGCGGGGACCCCAAAACATATAAATTCACCTACAAAAAAAGCCAGCCCGGAAAGGCTGACTTCAACTTGGAAAAGGTTGTCATGTCATAGATTTCAATTCTTCTTCGGTTAGCCCGGTCGCCTGCTGGACAGACGCAATATCCAATCCCATACTCAATAGATTCCGGGCGATCTCCCGCTTAGCTTCAAGCTGGCCTTCAGCTTTTCCTTTATCTTTTCCCTCTGCCAATCCTTTGGCGAACCCTTCCCGCTGCGCACCGTCCCGCTGAGATGCTTCATCGAGCAGGAATTTCTGGCGGTCCTCATACTTCCGGCGGGCTTCCGAATCCTGACTCAGAAATTCAAGGGTCTCCATGGCTTTCCTCAACGCCGGCTCGTTCATCTGCAACACCTCCCAATCTGAGTAGTGAACCCCCTTCAAAAACAGCAGCCAGTTAACCAGACCGCCCTCGCCGGGAATAACCGGCTGGTTCAGCTTGGGCAGCTCCAGGAAATGGATCTCAATATCGTCTGTGAGCGGCGCTCCGGTCACGTCCTCCCGCAAATGAAATACACTGTGCGTATGTTCATTGGGCAATACCTTGTAATTCAGGATATTGATTGTCACGCATTTCTTGAGATCAGCATATTTGCCGCTGACCTGAAGCTGGCCGGCATAGCGCTTACTCCAGTAATATAATGTGCGTTTCTCTATATCATATTTGTTGAACAGCTGCATTTCAATATTGATCAGCTTGCCGCCGGCAGTCTTCGCCCAGATATCAAATATCGCCTGCTTATCCAGCGGGTCATCCTTGTCCGTATACGGGTTAAGCAACTCTACCTCTTCAAGCGGCGGATCGCCGGCATCCATGAAGATCCGGTTCAGAAAAGCCAGCAGCACATCCTTATTGCTCTCGCTGGCAAAAATCCGCTTAAACACAAAATCCACCCGGGGGTCCAGCAATTCCATGTCATCGTCTCCCGTTATCGTTATTATACTGCCTGAAAACACAAAAAAACACCATACCCCGCAGATTATACGATCTGCAGGATACGGTGCTTCCGTATACCATAAGTATAAGTCTAAATTATCAATACCGTCTAATCGTTGTTGCCGCGTGTGCGGTTACGCAGGAAGGTCGGAATATCCAGCTGATCAGAGCTTGTCTGGTTGCCGAATGGACGAAGGTTGGTGTTATTCTTGTCGGCAGCTGGTTCACTGCTGTTGCTGCTGTTGCCGGCCGCCGGACGGCGTACAGGCGCTACAGCAGGCTTGTGCTCGAAGCCGGTAGCAATAACGGTAACCTTGATCTCATCCTTCATGCTCTCTTCAATAATGGCCCCGAAGATCATGTTGACTTCAGGATCTGAAGCCGCAGTAACAATCTCAGCCGCTTCATTGACCTCATACAGGGAGAGATTGGAGCCGCCGGTAATATTCATAATGACACCGCGGGCCCCTTCAATCGAGGTCTCAAGCAGCGGGCTCATGATCGCTTTGCGGGCCGCTTCAGAGGCACGGTTCTCGCCGGTGGCAATCCCGATGCCCATCAGCGCAGAGCCGCGCTCCGTCATGATCGTCTTGACATCGGCGAAGTCAAGGTTAATCAGGCCGGGAACCTGAATCAGGTCAGAGATGCCTTGTACCGCCTGGCGGAGTACGTTGTCCGCTTCACGGAAGGCCTCCAGCATCGGAGTTTTCTTATCCACGATTTCAAGCAGCCGGTCATTCGGAATGACAATCAGCGTATCAACCTTTTCCTTCAGCGCTTCGATTCCGAGCTCTGCCTGGTTGGCACGTTTTCTGCCTTCAAAGGTGAACGGACGGGTAACTACCCCTACGGTCAGCGCCCCGCACTCTCTGGCGATCTCGGCGATAACAGGCGCTGCGCCTGTACCGGTGCCGCCGCCCATTCCTGCGGTTACGAAGACCATATCCGCACCCTTAAGCGTATTTGAGATCAGATCGCGGGATTCCTCTGCCGCCTTCTTGCCTACCTCAGGATTGGCGCCTGCACCAAGTCCGCGGGTCAGTTTATCCCCGATTTGTAATTTATGCTCCGATTTGGCCATGTGCAGCGCTTGGGCGTCTGTATTCACTGTGATGAACTCCACACCCTGAACGCCATTTTCGATCATCCGGTTCACAGCGTTGCTTCCGCCGCCGCCTACGCCGATGACCTTTATTTGCGCCAAGCTCTCCATTTCAAAATCAAATTCCAACATATTGTTTCCATCTCCCCCTCGAGTAGTGCTTGGATGGCCAGTCCAAGTATATCTGGACCTACGCTTATATGAACTCGCTGAACATATTCTTCAGACGTTCCACCAGGCCAGGCTTCTTGGAAGTATCCTGTACCGGTGCTGCGCTCTGCTTGTTGCGGTTAACGTTCTTCTTGTTCGCGCTTGGTCCGCTGCTGCGTCCGCGGTAGCTGCGGACAACATGATGAAGAATGCCTACACCACCCGTGAAACCGGGGTCGCGGACTCCAATATAATCAGGCACGGCTATACGTACAGAGGCTGCAAGCTCCATCTGGGCGACCTTCAGTACACCCGGCATGGAGACTGTACCACCCGTAAGTATATACCCCCCCGGAAGCTCATTGTAACCTAGCCGTTTGACTTCCTGGCGGATCAGCTGGAAGATCTCCTGGACCCTCGGTTCAATAATTGCCGCCAGATCCTCCTGGTTGAATTCCTTCTCGACATTGCTGCCGATACGCAGAACCTTGAAGACCACGTCAGATGCGGCATCGTCAATCCAGGCACAGCCGTATTTCAGCTTGACCTTCTCGGCCTGATCCGTAAGCGTACGGAGTCCGTATGCAATATCATTGGTAACAAATTCTCCGCCGATCGGAATCGTGGAGGTCGCACTAAGGGAACCTTCCTCATATACAGCTATCGTTGCTTGTCCGGCACCAATATCGACCAGAACAGCCCCCATCGATTTCTCATCTTTGGAGAGCGCTAATCCGCCGGCCCCGAGAGACATAAGAACAAGATCTTTAACCTTCAGACCTGATTTCTCCACACAGCGCAGCAGATTATGTATGGGTGTCTTGGCACCGGTAATGATCGTGGCTTCCACTTCAAGACGAACCCCGATCATTCCGCGCGGGTCCTGAATGCCTTCAAGTCCGTCTACGATATACTGCTTGGCGACAACATCGATTACCTCGCGCTCCGGCGGCAGGGCAATGACCTCTGCAGCCTTGATGACACGGTCGATATCATCCTCGCCGATCTCTCGGTCCTCATTCTGGACGGCAACTACACCATGGCTGGATTGCAGGCCGATATGATTGCCGGATATCCCGACATACACCTCGGATATTTGAATGCCGACCATCTGCTCCGCATGTTCCACAGCGCTTCTGATCGACTGCACAGTCTGATCGATGTCTACAATCGCACCCTTGCGTATTCCATCCGAATCTGCAGATCCGACGCCAATAATATTAAAGGTCCCACTAGTAACTTCCCCAATGATTGCCCGAACTTTGGATGTACCGATGTCCAAACTAACAATGATGTCATTGTTGCTCAAGCCCTATGGCACCTCCTGTTATAATCATAATAAGTTGTGATAATAAATAGATATTAAGCATGAGTTACTCCCGGTCCCGGGAAACATCTTCTGTACATATTCAACGTCCCTAATCCTTTCCCTCTTTTTTCAACAAATTTTTTGAGTGGAAGTATATGACAAGCTTTTCACATGCAGATCCATGCCTTCAATCGGAAGCAGCAAGGCCTGGAGCTCCGTACGAAGAAATCAGGAGAAACAAGCGTTCTATCAGGGTTTCATCCCAAAAAATCCGCAGAAAAAAGAGGGAGATTGCTTCATGCCCGTAAAACTGATTGTAGCATTTTTTCCGCTCTATTAGTAGGGACTATTTACTCTTGTGTGTCCTCTTCATCCCCCGTATTTACGGTCTCTTTGTGAAACGGGACATAGGAATCCGCCTCCAGCATCCGGATAAGTCCCGGCTCCTCCGTCTCGATGACCTGGTTCAAATAGCCTACCTTATCCTTAAGCAGGGAGATCGCCGTAATCACCTCAAACCGCGAACGGGTGTACAGCTTGATCCGGTCCGGAAAAGACGGCGTGGGAGACGGTACAATCTCCGAGATATCACTGGTCAGCTCATTCGGTATCCCGGCCAGCGCCTGACACAGCTTAGCCTTATAAGGATCATCGGCCTTCCAGTTGGTCAGGATCGGCTTCTCAACGGCGATTCCGGTATCGGTCACGGAGACGGCCGCCCCACTGGACAGAATAGCCTCCAGTACACCGGCCTGATACAGTTCATAGGCCACCGCCGGATACTCCTTAATGCTGATCGTAACCACGCCCGGGAATTTCTTCGCGACCTCCGCCTCCTGGACGGTATCAAGTTCCTTTACCGCCTGCTCCACAGTATCTGAAGAGACCGCGAAGAACTGTCCGCCAATCCTCAGACCGCTTGCGGCCAGCAGTTTCTCCCGGACTGTATATTTATCTCCTTCAACATTAATAGCTGTAATCTTGCTGATAGACGAACGGAAGAAGATAACAGCCAGCAGCGCCACAAACAGCAGCAGCAGGATTATAATCATTCTACGGTTTCTTCTTTTGCTAGGCTTGTCCTCTTTCAAAAGAGGGATTCGCGTTTTTGGCATTCTCATATCTCCGTAATAAGGCCCTGTCTCCTTCCTTCGCGGCTCAGCCGAAGGAGACAGGGAGCTTTAATTGGCCAAATCAAGCGGGTCCGGTACCGGCACTTTGCGGCTGATGTTTGCACCCAGCTTCTGGAACAGAATCTCAATGCCGTCATATCCCCGGTCGATATGATGCGCCTGCTCCACAATGGTCGTTCCGTGAGCGGCAAGCCCGGCGATGACGAGGGCGGCTCCTGCACGCAGGTCAGTGGCTTCTACCGTAGCGCCGTACAGCCGCTTCACCCCGCGTATGAACGCCCGGTTCAGATCAATGGAGATATCGGCACCCATCCGGGCCATCTCTTCCACATGCTTGAAGCGTCCTTCAAATACGGTCTCTTTGATGACACTGAATCCGTCCGCCAGGGACAATAGAACCATAACCTGTGACTGCAGATCTGTAGGAAATGACGGATAAGGGGAAGTTACAATTCTCTCTACCGCACGGGGACGTCCCATACAACTGATATTAATTATATCATTGAGCACTGTAATTTGAACACCGGCACGCCTCAGGATGTGGATCAGGGAGGTCAAGTGCCCCGCATTGGTGTGGGTCAGCGTCACATTGCCCCGCGTGGCGGCAGCTGCGATCATCACCGTCCCGGCAACGATGCGGTCAGGTATCACCTCATAGCTGCAGGCATGAAGCTTCCGGACACCCTGGATGGTGATCGTGTCCGTGCCGGCCCCTATAATCTGCGCGCCCATAGCGTTAAGGAAGTTCTGCAGATCCTGGATTTCCGGTTCCCTGGCCGCCCCCGAGATCGTGGTGGTCCCCTCAGCCATAGCCGCAGCCATCATGATGTTCTCTGTCGCGCCTACACTGGGATAATCCAGATGGATATCACAGCCTGTCAATCTGGCAGCCCGGCAGCATATCATGCTGCCCGCCTCCTCAATCTCTGCCCCCAGCAGCTTCAGCCCCTGCAGGTGAAGATCGATTTTGCGTTCCCCGATAGCGCAGCCCCCCGGCTGATAGATCGTCACTTCCCCGAATCTGGACAGCAGCGGCCCCATAAGAAAAATGGAGGATCTCATCTGCCGCATCAGGTCCTCCGGAACATGCGAGGTCAGGAGCACGGAGGTGTCAACCGTCACCGTCTCCTCTTCATGGACTGTCTTGCAGCCCAGCCGGCCCAGAATATCCAGCATCGTCTCGATGTCCAGCAGCTTTGGCACATTATGCAGTGAGTGAACTCCTTCGGCCAGCAGGCTAGCAGCCAGAATGGGCAGCGCCGCATTTTTTGCTCCATGGATACGTATGGTGCCTGACAGGGGATTTCCACCCTCAATCACCAATTTGTCCAATGTATCACCTCCGAGATTACCGCTCACCCACCACGGCACTTCCTGCCCCCTATCCCGGATACGGGCGGGAAGAGCTCCGCTTCCCGTCCCCCGGCACCGGAAGTGCTCTGGGTGATTGTCACGATTATAGGATCATCCTATGTTCGGGGGAGCGTGAGTGTGACAATGTAAGCCCGGAATCTAACGCTTGCGCCCGGCGGCCAGTCTGCGGAGCTCGCCTACGACCAGCGAAGCGGAATCTCTTTTGCCGAGGCGTCTGGAGGCCTCTGACATGCGGCTGCGGACCTCATCTGACCCGATGATGCTCTGGACCGCCGCGAACAGCGCCTCGCCGCTGAGATCCTGCTCCAGCAGCACCACAGCCGCCCCTTCGCGCTCCAGCGCCCGGGCATTCGCTTCCTGATGATTATTGGTTACATTGGGAGACGGAATAAGTACGGAGGGAATGCCAAGCGCGGTAATCTCGGCCAGAAAAGAGGCGCCTGCCCGGTTCACGATCAGCGAAGTGCAGGCCAGCACCTCAGGCATATTATGAACATAAGGGAGGACATGCAGCCAGTTGGGCAAGCCGCCCAGCTTCTCGCGCACCGCCTTGCGTGTTTCCTCAAAATAAGCCTCTCCGGTAACATATACATAATGGACACCATTACCCTTACCCACAAATGGAGCCATTTCAATCATCGCACGGTTAATTGCCTTCGCACCGCCGCTTCCCCCCACAACCAGCACCACCGTGCTGTCTTCAGGTATACCGAGGGAGGCGAAGCCTCTCTGCGGGTTAGCCTTCATGACCGAGGTGGCCCGGGGATTGCCTGTATAGATTACATTGCCTGCGCCGGGAAAAGCCGGTTCCGTGCCTTCAAAGCTCACCGCAACCGTGTCGGCATAACGGCTGAGGAACCGGTTGGTCAGCCCGGGAATCGCATTCTGTTCGTGAATCAGCGTCGGGATACCAAGCTTGGAGGCCGCGTATACGACAGGTCCGCATACATACCCGCCGGTGCCGACCACCACATCGGGCTTGAACTCGCGCAGCATCGCCTTGGAGGCCTTGACCCCCTTCAGAAAACGCATGACCGTCTTCACATTATCAAAGGACAGCTTGCGGCGGAAGCCTGTAATATCAATCGCCTGAAACGGCAGCTTCTCCTGGGGAACCAGCTTGCTCTCCAGACCGCGCTTGCCGCCAATATATAAGAAGACCGAATCGTCATCTTCGGATTCCAGTTGTCTGGCCACAGCTACAGCGGGATAGATGTGTCCTCCCGTGCCGCCGCCGCTAAGTACTACACGCATGTCTTTCACCTCGCATAACGGGATAGATTAAGCAGAATGCCAAGGGCTGTGAGCATCAGGGTCAGCGATGACCCCCCGTAGCTGATCAGCGGCAGTGTAATTCCGGTAACCGGCATCAGGCCGATCACCACACCGATGTTGATGACCACCTGAACCGCCACCATACAGACGATGCCTACCGCAAGATAGCTTCCGAACCGGTCCGGCAGGCTCATGGCCACCTTCATCCCGCGCCAGATCAGCACCAGGAACAGCAGCAGCACGGCCAGCCCCCCGATAAACCCAAGCTCCTCGGCTAATATTGAGAAAATAAAGTCAGTCTGCGGCTCCGGCACATAGCTGTATTTCTGCCTGCTCATCCCCAGTCCCAGTCCGCCAAGGCCGCCGGGGCCAATCGCGTACAGCGATTGAATGATCTGGTAGCCGGCGCCAAGCGGATCGGACCAGGGATCAAGAAATGCCGTGATCCGCTGCAGACGGTAAGGCGCAGCGGCAATAAGCCCGGCGAAGCCGGCCACACCTATAGCGCCGAGCGAGAGCAGATGCTTCATCCGCGCTCCCGCCGTGAAGACCATCATCAGGGCCGCTCCGAACATGACCGTGCCCGTGCCGAGATCCGGCTGGAGCATAATCAGCGCGAAGGCTGAGCCGATCAGCGCAAGCGGCGGAAGCAGCCCGCGGAAGAAGCCGGAGATATCATATTCCTCCGTCCCGAGCCATTTCGCGAGGAAGAGAATCATCCCCATCTTCATGAACTCGGAGGGCTGGATGCCGAAGGAGCTGATCCCCAGCCAGCTGCGCGCACCGCCGCGCACGACGCCGATGCCGGGAATCAGCACCAGCACCAGCAGGATGAAGCAGGCAATCAGCACCGGCTTGGCGAACCTCTTCAGCACCAGATAATCGGTATTGGCTGTAATGAACATTGCGATGAGGCCGAGGCCTGCGAACAACAGCTGCCTTTTGACAAAATAAAACGAATCGCCATAATTGCGGAAGCCCAGAACAGACCCGGCGCTGTATACCATTACCATACCGATGGCCAATAAAGCCAGTATAGCAAGCAGCAGCCAGATGTCGGGCGCATGTCGGGATTTGTTCATCAGGAGCACACCTCTTGCATCCGTAGTAGGGGCTTATCCACCCCCCTACTTAAAGGTTATGCACCGCCTCTTTAAAAATACGCCCGCGCTCTTCATAGGAGCTAAACATATCCCAGCTCGCACAGGCCGGCGACAGGAGAACCACATCCCCCGCTTCCGCCAGGGCTGCGGCCTCCCGCACAGCCTCCTGCAGCACGGCGGCGGCGCTATCCCCATTATCGACGGAGATCACCGTCTTTACTCCTGCCATTCCCGCCACAGCGGCCAGCTTGTCCCGGGTCTGGCCAAGCGCCACCAGCGCCTTGACATTTCCGCTGAGGACAGGCAGCAGCTCCATATAATCGGAGCCGCGGTCCAGTCCGCCGGCAATGAGAATAACCGGCTGGCGGAAAGAGCCGAGCGCCATCGCCGTCGCTTTGGAATTGGTAGCTTTGGAGTTGTTATAGTAGGCTGCCCCCTCCTTATCTGCCACGTATTCGAGCCGGTGCTCCACACCGCGGAAGGAGGCCAGTACACCGCCCAGCACCGCCGGATCAGCCCCGGCGGCAATGGCGATACCGCAGGCCGCCAGCGCATTCCCCACATTGAAGCGGCCGGGCAGGCCGATGGAATCCACAGCGGCAATCTCGGTCTCCGTCTCCGTGTAATCCCGGTAGATGATTATCCGCTCCTGTTCATCCTCGCTCCCCGGCACGAAGGATGGCCGGACGAAGATGCCCTGAACCAGCTCCTCGGTCATCGAGAAGGGCAGAATCCCGGCCTTGAGATAGGGTACCAGCCCGCGGCAGACCGGATCATCCCAGTTCAGCACAGCGGTATCCTCCGGTCCCTGATTGGCGAACAGCTTGGATTTCGAGGCTACATAGTCCTCCATGCCCCCATGGTAGTCCAGGTGGGTCTCCGCCACATTCAGCAAGGCAGCGATCTTGGGCCGGAAGTCCACCGTCCCCTTCAGCTGGAAGCTGCTTAGCTCGACCACCATCCAGTTGTCCGCGTCAGCCTCCTGTGCCGCCTGAGAGAGCGGTGTTCCTATATTACCGGCCACAATGGGGCGCATCCCCGCTGCCTCCAGCATCTGGCCCACCCAGGTCGTTGTAGTCGTCTTGCCGTTGGAGCCGGTGATGCCGATCATCGGGGCCGCGCAGAGATGGTAGGCTACCTCCACCTCAGTCACTACCTCGATGCCCAGTTCAAGCGCCTGCTGTACCGGTGGAGCCGTATAGGGGATGCCGGGGTTTTTGACCAGAAGCTGTACACCCTCATGGATCAGGCTCTCCGGATGCCCGCCGCATATAACAGAAATTCCCAAAGATTCCAGTTCGGAAGCTTCGGGACTCTGATCTCTTTCTTTTCTATCATTGACCGTCACAACAGCACCGCGCTCATGCAGCACCTTGGCCACCTGGACGCCGCTTTTGGCGAGCCCCAGGACGACCACTTCTTGATCACGGTACAGATCAGGATGTTTCATTCGTTACAACCCCTTGATGAGATATAGTCCAGCAGCGGCCAGCACCAGGCCTACCGCCCAGAAGGAGACGACCACGCGCCACTCCGACCAGCCGCCCAGCTCGAAATGATGATGAATCGGGCTCATGCGGAAGATCCGCTTGCCGCGCGTTTTGAAGGAAGCGACCTGAAGGATGACCGACAGCATTTCAACCACGAATACCCCGCCGATCACCACAAACAGCAGCTCCGTCTTGGTTACAATCGCAATAGCGCCAATAGCGCCGCCGATCCCGAACGAGCCGAAATCGCCCATGAACACCTTGGCCGGATGGGCATTGAATACTAGGAAGCCCAGCACCGCACCGATCATCGCAGCAGCGCAGACACCGGCGGCAATGGAAGTCGCCTGCATCGCAACCACCGCAAACGCGGCGAGCGCAATCGCGCTTACCCCTGACAGCAGTCCATCCACACCGTCCGTGAAATTCACGGCATTGGTGACCGCCATCATCATCAGGACAATGAACGGATAGTAGAACCAGGGGCCCCAGTCGAAGCTGAGAGATGTTCCCGGAACGCTGATGCCTGTATTATGGCCTGCCGAAATCAGCAGCACACTGAGCAGAATGCCGACCAGCAGCTGGCCCAGCAGCTTTTGGCGCGCGGTCAGACCGAGCGAGCGTTTGAAGACAATTTTGATATAATCATCGAGGAAGCCGATCAGCCCGTACCCCAGCGTAGCCGCAAGCAGCACATAGAAATCCGGATTGATGACCGAGAATTTCAGAAAAGACAGCGTGAACGCCACCATGATGATGACCCCGCCCATCGTGGGGGTTCCCGCCTTCTTCAAGTGGGTCTGGGGCCCGTCGTCACGAACCTGCTGTCCGAGCTTAAGCCGGCGCAGCAGCGGTATGATCAGCGGAGCGGCAATGACCGCAAGGATAAAGGACACAGCAATCGTCAGCAGAAGTAATTGATAATCCATGGGTACACCCCCTCCATTAGTTTGAATCGTCCGTGGAATAATCCCTCAGGCGGTGAAGCACTTCCTCCAGCCGCATGCCCCTGGACGCCTTGAACAGCACAATATCTCTCATGCTGCATTTCGCGGTTAGAGCATGAATTAAGGCTTCCTTATCGTTAAAAGCAAACACACGCCCGTCCCCGAACCGCTCTGCCGCCGCTTCGGCAATATGAGCGGCAAGCGGCCCGAAGGTATAGACCTCATCTGTCAGCCCGGGATCGAGATACTGGCCGATCTGCCGGTGGAACAGCACCTCATCCGGCCCAAGTTCCAGCATGTCCCCCAGCACCGCGATCCGGCTGCCGCTGCATTTCATGGACTGCAGCACGTCGATGGCAGCCCGCATGGAGGTCGGACTAGCATTATAGGCATCATTGAGCATGACCAGGCCGCTTGCCGCCTCAATCAGTTCAATCCGCATGCCTGTCAGCTTAAGGCCGCTTAAGCCCTCCACCATATTCTCCGCGCTCACCCCGTAATGCCGTGCGACGGCAAGTGCGGCGAGTGCATTAATGACATTGTGCTGTCCGGGCAGCGGCAGCGTGAGCGCAGGCTCCGCATGAAGATGCGAGGTGAAGGTCATGCCCCCGCCATGCGCCATCACGCCGGTCGGATAATCGCCGTTATCCTCAGACTGCCCGAAGCGGAAGGTTCTCAGTCCTTCAGGCGCACGGAAGCCAGGCTCTGCCAGCACCTCGGCAAGCAGCGGCTCATCGCCGTTATAGATCAGCAGCCCGCCCGGCTGAAGTCCCTCTACAATCTCCAGCTTCGCCCTCGCGATCTCCTTGCGCGAGCCAAGCTGGAGCAGATGCGATTCCCCTATATTAGTGATCACTGCCACATCAGGAGCAGCCAGCCGGGATAACAGGGCAATCTCCCCGCGTGAGCTCATGCCCATCTCCAGCACGGCGATTTCAACATCAGGGTCCATGGACAGCACCGTCAGCGGCAGGCCGATGTGGTTGTTGAAGTTCCCCTGGGTTTTGTGCACCTTGAACTGGGTCTCCAGCAGCGCCGTGATGATATCCTTGGTCGTGGTCTTGCCGTTGCTGCCCGTTACTGCAACCACCCGGGGAGCAATCTCATGAAGATAAGCGGAGGACAGCTGCTGCAGTGCAGCCAAGGTGTCCTCTACCAGAATGACTCCGCCTCCGGCAGGAGCCGGCCCCCGGTCCCGCTGCCACAGGGTGGCAGCAGCCCCGGCAGCCAGGGAGGCGGCAGCATAGGCATGGCCGTCGAAACGTTCCCCCACCAGCGGGACGAACAGGCAGGCAGGCGAAATGCTGCGCGAATCGGTGACGACCCCTGTAATCTCTATATTCTTATCCTGTGCAGAGGACAGCTCTCCCCCGCACATTACCGCGATAGTCTCTAGCGTTCTTGTAATCAATAGCTTCGGCCCCTTATCACTTCTTTGGCAACGATGCGGTCGTCGAAATCATGAACGACGCCCTTGATCAGCTGATAGGTCTCATGACCTTTCCCCGCAATCAATACTACATCGCCGGGGCTTGCCATTTCAATAGCTTTTGTAATGGCCTCGCGCCGGTCGGAGATCATCTCATACCGCTCCTGGCCCACCCCGTCCTCGCGCAGTCCGGCCTCAATATCCTGCAGAATCTGCAGAGGGTCCTCGGTCCGGGGGTTGTCGGAGGTAACCATCACCTTGTCGCTGTACCTGGCGGCGATCTTGCCCATCAGCGGGCGCTTGGTCTTATCCCGGTCCCCGCCGCAGCCGAAGACGGTGATGACTCTGCCGGTAGCGAACTCAGTTACTGCACGCAGCACATTCTCCAGACCATCCGGCGTATGCGCGTAGTCAACGATCACCGCGAAGTCCTGGCCTTCGTCTACAGCCTCTACCCGGCCATCCACGCCGGGGACCGATTCCAGGCTGGCCTTAATCTCTTCCAGCGGAACATCCTCCAGCAGCGCAGCCGTAATGGCTGCCAGCGCATTATAGACGTTGAACTTGCCTACCATCCGTAGCGAAATATCTGCTGCCCCTTTAAACGTCTCGACATGGAAAAAGGTTCCTCTAGCCGTGACCGATATTTGCGAAGCCTGGACATTCGCCGGGTTGTCGATCCCGTAGGTAATCACTTCCGCTGCAGTCTGGGCGGCAAAATAGCTGCACGCTTCATCATCCGCATTCAGCACAGCGTATTTGCGTTCTTCCTTCCACGGGGAGATCACGTTGCCGAGACGGGAGAAGAACAGCCCCTTGGCGGCGCGGTATTCCTCCATCGTATGGTGATAATCCAGATGATCCTGGGTCAGGTTCGTAAATATCGCTGTACGGTAGTCCGTCCCCTTCACCCGTCCCTGCTGGAGCGCATGGGAGGAGACCTCCATGACACAGCACTGGACCCCTTTCAGCGCCATTTGCTGCAGGGTGCGCTGAAGCTCAAGCGATTCCTGGGTCGTGCCGGACATGCCGTAGCTTTGCCCGTCATACCGCATCTGGATCGTACCGATCAGCCCGGTCTTCACTCCGTGATCGAGCATGATCCGTTCGATCAGGTACGAGGTCGTGGTCTTACCGTTAGTACCGGTGATGCCGATCATCTTCATCCGGCTGCTGGGTGAACCGAAGAAGGCGTTGGACAGAACCGACATGGCATACCGGCAGTCATCCACCACAATCTGCGGCAGATCAATATCAAGCTTCCGCTCGCAGACAAGGGCAACGGCGCCGCTTGCAGCAGCCTGAGGCGCATAATCATGCCCATCCACCGTGAATCCGGGCAGGCAGATGAACAGATCACCCGGCTTCACCTTCCGGGAATCCACCTGCAGATCCGAAATTTCAATCCCGCCCTCCCCGTATAGACGGGCAGCGGCCAGACAAGAAGATAGTTCATTCAATTTCATAGCAATCCCTCACTCTGCATTTAATCCTTTTCAAGTTCAACCAATCATCGGTTAAGGCTCACTGGAGGTTCCCATATAGATCCGGATCGTGGAGCCCTGCTCCACCCGCGCTCCCGGCTTGGGCGCCTGGTTAATCACAGTATTGCCGGTGCCGGAACGCACCAGCATGAAATTCATGTTCAGGTCCTCGTAGATGTCCTGAACCGTGGCTCCCGTGAGATCAGGCACCGTTACGATCGGAGTCTCCCCGTATTTGTAGGTCTTCGGCAGCTGGTCTTTGCGCTGCGGAACCTTCAGATACAGCAGGGAATCCTCAAGAATATTCTGGACAATCGGAGCCGCTACCACACCTCCGAACTGAATTCCTTTGGGGTTATCAACTGCGGTGTATACCACAATCTGCGGATCATCCGCCGGCGCGAAGCCAATGAACGATACAATATGCTCCGTTGGAGAATATCGTCCGTTGACAACCTTCTGTGCTGTCCCTGTCTTGCCGCCCACACGGTAGCCGTCAATGAAGGCCGGCCGGCCTGTGCCTTTGGCAACCACGCTCTCAAGGGCAGCCCGCACCTTCGCCGAGGTCTCCGCCGAGATGACCTGGCGCACTTCCTCCGGCTCGGTCTCGGAGACGACATTGCCGGTGTCCGGGTTGATCCAGGCTTTGGCGACATGAGGGGTATACAGCTTCCCTCCGTTAATCGCCGCCGATACTGCGGCAATCTGCTGGATCGGCGTTACGGATACCCCCTGGCCGAATGCGGTTGTCGCCAGCTCTACCGGACCCACCTGGGAGGGCTTGAACAGAATCCCGTTGGCTTCCCCGTTAAGATCAATCCCCGTCTTCGCACCGAAGCCGAAGTCACGGATATACTTGAACAAGGTGTCCTTGCCCAGACGCTGGCCCAGGGCCACGAATCCGGGGTTGCAGGAATTCTCCACGACCTCCAGGAAGGTCTGGCTTCCATGCCCGCCCTTCTTCCAGCAGCGCAGCTTCGCCCCGCCGACCTCAATATATCCCGGATCGAAAAAATGCTCATGCTGCAGATCGACCTTGCCCTCCTGCAGTGCAGCCGCCAGCGTGATAATCTTGAACGTGGACCCCGGTTCATACGTCATCCAGATCGGCAGATTGCGGTTATATACCTCGGCGTCGTATTCCTGATACGCCCCCGGCTCATAGCCCGGCCGGCTGGCCATCGCCAGAATCTCACCGTTGCGCGGGTCCATGGCGATGGACCAGGCACCCTGGGCCTGGTATTTCACCATTGCCTGATCCAGTTCGCGCTCCATAATGGACTGAATCTGCTTGTCGATGGTCAGCTGAAGACTGAGCCCATCCTGCGGCGCAGTGTACTTCTCCGAGGACCCGGGCATCAGCCGGCCTCCGGCATCGGACAGATAGGAGATATTGCCCGCGCTGCCCTGAAGCAGCTTGTCATAGATGCTCTCTATGCCGGTGATTCCCTGGTTGTCGATGCCGGTGAAGCCCAGAATATGGGCAGCCAGATCACCGTAGGGATAATACCGTTTGTTGTCCTCAGCGACAACGATGCCCGGCAGCTGCAAATTACGGATGCTCGCGGCAAGCTCCATCGTAATTTTGCGGCCGCCGGGCTGCAGCTTCACTGAGGCTTTCTTCTGGGTCAGCAGCGCCTCCAGCTTCTCCTCGGTCATGCCGAGCAGCGGAGCCAGCTGTTTCGCGGTCTGTTCCTTCTCCTTCACCTGTACCGGAATGGCATACACCGTAGGCGAGCTGATATTATAAGCCAGCGCCACACCCTCCCGGTCGAGAATTTCGCCGCGCTTCGCGGTAAACGGGATATTCCGCCGCCAGGAATCCTCCGCCTTGGCACTCAGCTTCTCCCCTTGGGTTAACTGCACATAGGCAAGACGCACAGCCAGCGCACCGAACAATACGCCCAGTCCCAGCAGCGTCCACAGCATTCTCCGCCGACTTACGACCTTTGACACCTTCATTGCATTCTCCCCGCTTTCGCTCGTATAGACATGATCTCTTATCTTCATGACTATTCGGGACAAACAGGGGTTAGAACAAGCCTTATAGAAGCGTTACTTCCCGGCCTCTTCTTGACCGGCATCCTCTGCCAAGGCTGCAGGGATGTTCTCCCCATATTCATTAAGCGGGCTAAGCTTCAGTGCAACCTGTGTTTTGCCGTTATTCTTGGATTCCGTCTGCTCTGTGACATAACCTTCTCCATCGATAGTAATTCCCACCTTCAGCAGGTTAAGAATCTCCAGCGCATCACGCAGGGATTGGCCGCGCAGGTCAGGAAGTGTCAGATTATCGCCCTGCTCGCTAATCAGATAGATCCGCTGTCCGGCGGTAAGTGTGGTATCCTTCTCAGGGTACTGGCTGACCACGTTTGCCCCTTGTCCCACCGCTTCGAAATCAAAACCCTGATTAATGAGCTGCTGCCTGGCAGCCTTTACGGTCTTGCCGGTGAGGTCCGGCGCCTTGCGCTGCACCACAGCCTGAGCCTTCGGCGTCTTCTTGCTGTCAGGATTGGCGACATCGCCTGCTTTGGGCACGCCCATATAAGGAAGCGCCTGCGATACAATCTCCTTGAAGACCGGACCTGCCGCCGCACCGCCGCCGGCCGCATCGGCAGGCTCGTCAATCGTTACGAATACTACAATCTTCGGGTCATTCGCCGGTGCGTACCCCAGGAATGAGGAACGAACCTTATCCCGGTCATATCCGCCCTTGCCGTCAGGCTTGATGGCCGTCCCCGTCTTGCCTGCCACCCGATATCCTTCGATGAAGGCATGTCTGCCGGTTCCGATCTGCTGGTCAGCCACCACCTGCTCCAGATAGCTGCCTGTCTCCCGGGCACTGGCTTCCGAGAGTACCTGACGCACAACCTCCGGCTGGGTAACTGTCGTCTTACCGGTATTCGGATCGGTAATCTCCTTCACCACATGCGGCACCATCAGCTTGCCGCCATTCGCAATTGCCGCCATAGCGGTAAGCTGCTGAATCGGGGTGACCAGCAGCTTACCATGACCATAAGCAAGCGTAGCATTCTCAATCGGACGGTTCGGGTCCGGGTTAACCAGCCCGGTGATTTCTCCCGGGAGGTCAATCCCTGTCTTCTCACTAAAACCAAAATCATTGATATACTTCAGCAGCCTGTCCTTGCCCAGCATCTCGTAACCGAACTTAACAAAAGCCACGTTACTGGACCGTTTGACCCCATCCAAGAAGCTGATTGTGCCGTATCCGGCCCGGTTCATATCATAGATCGGCTTGCTGTATCCCTTAATCCGGATAGATCCGGAATGGACGGAAGCATTCGGATCGAACAGCTTCTCCTGCACCGCTCCCGCCAGCGGCACAATCTTGAACGTAGACCCCGGCTCGAACCTTGTCATGATTGCATGGTTGAAGAAGCCTGCGGCGTCCTGATTGAGGTCAAAGTATTCATTGGGGTTAAAGGTCGGCATATTCGCCAGCCCCAGAATCTCCATCGTCTTGGGATCAGCAGCAATGACACTGATCGATTTCGGCCGGTACTCGGCATATGCCTTCTTCATCGCCTCTTCAATATAGTACTGAATCGTGCTGTCAATCGTCAGCTTGAAGTTGCTTCCGTTCACCACCGGCTGGAATGTATCCTTGGAATCCGGCAGCTTGACCCCTTTGCCGTCACTCTGGTAATACAGCTTGCCGTCGACTCCGGCGAGCTGCGTATCCATTAACTTTTCCAGACCCATCCTCGCCGTGCCGTCCCTGTCGGTATATCCGAGAATATGGGCAGCTAGCGAACCCTTCGGATAATAACGTTTCTGCTCCCTGACGAGGCCCACTCCGGTTTCCAGCGTATTATGCTCCTTCTTGAGCTTCTCAACGAAAGCCGTCACTTTATCTTTCATTTCCTCATCGACTTTCCAGCCCTCATTGCGGATTTCCCGGTTAGTCAGATACTTTCCTTCTTTATCCTTGGCCTCCACCAGCTTCTTCAGCTCATCTACCGGCTTGCCAAGCAGCTCATGTAAGCCCTGAATCACCTCATCGCCGATTTTCTTCTCGGCAATGACCTCCGGGTTCACAACTACCGTATATGCGGGAACATCGCTGGCCAGGACATTGCCGTTGCGGTCTGCAATGACCCCGCGGACCGCCTTAATTGTGGATGTATGTGCCCATTGCTCGGCTGCGGTCTCTTGCCATTTCTCAGCATTCAGCACCTGAATCCAGAATACCCTGCCGACCAAAACAAGAAAAAAGAGGGTAATACACCCTCCTATAAACAGTGTGCGAAGTTTTATTCTTTTGACCATAAGGAACCCTCACAACCTCTAGTATTGCGATTGCCGTTCATCGCTGGTTAGTTACCGGCCTTGTCAGTAGCCTGGCTGCTAATCGGCACATAGATTGTAGAATCAACAGGCGGGATCACGAATCCCATCTCCTGCGCCCGCTGAACAACTGTCTGTTCAAGCTTCTGCTTCTCCATCTGATAGGTGGCAATTTCCTTCTTGTTCTTGGCAATTTCGCTGTCCAGCTTCTGGGCCTGCAGGTTCAAATCGTAAATATGGACGTAACGCCAGATCAGTGAGGCTGCTACCAGTACAAAGGCTCCCAGCGTCAGCATGTACAAAAGCTTCTCCTGCAACGGCAGGACTCTGCGCCTGGTGACGACTTTTGTTTTCTCACGGTAGAGCGGGTTTGCCTCTTCTTTCCTTTTAGGTTGCACTGCCAGGTTTCCGCGGGTATAAGCCATCTCTGATTCTCCTTTATCGTCATTTACAATTTCTCTGCAATACGCAGCTTGGCCGAACGGGCACGCGAATTCTGTTCCAGCTCTGCTTCTCCGGGTACGATGGGCTTGCGGTTGATCAGCTTCAGGGTGCCTTCGGCACCGCACACGCAGTAAGGCAGGTCAGGCGGGCAGGTGCAACGGCTCAGGTAGCTGCTGAAAATCTGCTTGCAGATCCGGTCCTCCAGCGAATGAAAGGTAATGACCGACACCCTTCCCTCCGGCGCCAGACAGCGCACAGCGGCATGAAGCCCTTCCTCGAACGCCCCCAGCTCGTCGTTGACGGCAATCCGCAGTCCCTGGAAGCTCCGTTTGGCCGGATGGCCGCCCGTCCGCCGCGCCGCTGCAGGAATCCCTTCCTTGATCAGCTCGGCCAGCTCCCCGGTGTTGGCAATTGGCCGTTCTTCCCTGCGCTCCACAATCCTGCGGGCAATCCTCCGGGAGAACTTCTCTTCGCCATACTGGAAAAGCACCCTGGCAATCTCCTGCTCGCTCCAGGTATTGACGATATCCGCTGCGGTGAGCCTGGCCGACTGATCCATGCGCATATCCAGCGGAGCATCGTGATTGTAGCTGAAGCCCCGTTCCCCTTCGTCAAACTGCGGGGAGGATACTCCCAGATCGAACAGAATCCCGTCCACCTGCGGAACTCCATCCACCTGCGGGACGAACGGCAGCGACTTCAGCACCGCCTCCAGATCACGGAAGTTGGTCTTGACGGTCACCACCTTGTCCCCGTAGCCGGATAATTTCTCTTTCGCATTGTTCAGCGCCCAGTCGTCCTGATCCAGACAGATCAGCCGGCCCTTGCCGCTAAGCTTGGAGGCAATCAGCGAGCTGTGCCCGGCTCCCCCGAGCGTACAGTCCACATATATGCCATCCTGCTTGACGTGCAGCCCTTCTGTCGCTTCTTCCTTAAGCACCGTGATGTGGTGAAACAAGCTGCATCCCTCCAAGGCAGTAATTCCGATTGTGTGTGTTATAGGTCAAAATTGAAATCCACCAGCTTCTCGGCGATTTCGTTGAACGATTCCTCTGACTGTTCGTAGTACTGCTCCCAAAGCTGCTTGTTCCAGATCTCCACCCGGTTTGAAACGCCCAGAATGACACAGTCCTTGTCGAGCTTGGCGTATTGCCGCAGATTGCCCGGCAGATTTACCCTGCCCTGCTTGTCCCACACACATTCAGTCGCTCCCGAGAAAAAGAACCGGCTGAAGGCGCGGGCATCCGATTTCATCAGTGAAAGGCTTTTGAGCTTGTGCTCCATGATTCCCCATTCTTCCATGGGATAAACAAACAGGCATGAGTCCAGGCCGCGGGTCGCCACGAAGGAAGCGCCAAGCATGTCGCGGAATTTAGCCGGGATAATGATCCGGCCCTTATCGTCGATGGTATGCTGGTATTCCCCCATAAACATAATCTTTTCCCACCCCTGAATCCCGATTCCCCACTTTGCCCCACTTTTCACCACCTAAGCATAATAGATTCGCCGTTAAAAATCAAAAACCTTCTTCCGGGCAGAGGTAATTTTTTCTTTTTGTCAAGCGGCACTCTATGCAGCCCGAAAACACGCAAAAGCCCGGGCCACCTGACTGGCTCCGGGCTCATACAGATCCTTATGCTTAGTCGTTCAGATTCCAGCTGTCGAGATATTCCACCTGAGCCTGCGTCAGAGCGTCGATGGCAATGCCCAGACTCTCCAGCTTAAAGCGCGCTACCTGCTCATCCAGCTCGTAAGGAACATTCTCTACTTTGACACCGATATTCTTGTAATTATCATTCACATATCTCAGCGAGAGCGCCTGCAGGGCAAAGGTGGTATCCATAATCTCTGCCGGGTGTCCATCCGCTGCTCCCAGGTTAACCAGGCGTCCTTCAGCTAGCAGGTATAGCTTCCGCCCGTCCTTCAGCTGATATTCTTCGATGTTCTTGCGCACTGTGCGCTGGGACACCGAACGCTCGGCCAGCTCCGGCTTGTTCACTTCCACATCGAAGTGCCCGGCATTGCAGAGAATTGCGCCGTCCTTCATTACATCGTAGTGTTCGCCGCGGATCACATACCGGTTGCCGGTAACCGTCACGAAGAAATCACCCTGCTTCGCCGCCTCCAGCATAGGCATTACATGGAATCCGTCCATATGGGCCTCTACCGCTTTGATCGCATCCACTTCCGTGACGATGACGTTAGCACCCAGTCCCTTGGCGCGCATGGCCACCCCTTTGCCGCACCAGCCGTATCCGACAACAACTACAGTCTTGCCGGCCACAATCAGGTTCGTCGTGCGAACAATGCCGTCCCATGCCGATTGTCCTGTGCCGTAGCGGTTATCGAACAAATATTTGCAGTAAGCGTCATTTACCGCAACCATCGGGAATTTCAGCATTCCCTGCTTCTGCAGCGCCTTCAGCCGGATGATCCCTGTAGTGGTCTCTTCCGCCCCGCCGCGGATATTCTCCATCAGATCAGGCCGTTCGGAATGCAGCAGTGTCGCGAAGTCCCCGCCGTCGTCAATAATCAGATCCGGCTTGCTCTCCAGCGCCTTGATGTTCAGGGCCTTGAACTCTTCAGGAGAAGGGTTGTACTTGGCGAATACGGTGATGCCGTCCTCTACCAGTGCTGCACATACATCATCTTGAGTGGATAGCGGATTGGAGCCGGTAATCGTTACTTCAGCACCGCCGGCCTGCACTACCTTGGCCAGATAAGCCGTCTTCGCCTCCAGGTGAAGCGTAATCGATACCTTCAGCCCCTTGAACGGCTGCTCTGCTTCGAACTGCTCGCGGATACGGTTGAGCACCGGCATATGCTGGCGGACCCAGTCGATTTTGAGATGGCCCTCAGGCGCAAGGGACATATCAGCGACAATACTATTTTCCTTGGATAATGAACTCATAGGATGAAACCCTCCTTTAACATTGTGGGCGAGCCTGCGTTCTAACTGCTTCTTACATATAAATGATACGGTGTGTTCCGCTGAAGTCGGCGGGCACAGCCATTACATTCTCAAGCCAGCCAAGGCCGTAACGGTTCAGATAGTACATCATATTATATACGCGCTCCTGCAGCTTACCCAGCGGCATCAGCGACAGCTCAATCCGTTCCCATTGGCGCAGCGCAGCTTCATTCTGTTTCTCCAGCGCATCCAGCGCCTTGCCCTCCAGGAAGGAGATCTGATCAAGAATCTTCTCCTTATTATTGTTCCCCAGCTTCAGCAGCCCGGCCTGAATGCCGCCAAGCTGTTCAATCAGCGGCTCATACAGCCCCGAGAACACACTCCGGATCTCCTCGAACCGCTCTTCCAGCTTCAGCTCATCCTGGGCACTAAGCCACTCTTTGCGTTTATCCTCCAAGCCCCCTTGCACATCCGTGAAGGACAGGCCGTATTTATCCATATGCTTGTGAAGCGTTCCCTCTATGATTGTAAAAGACATGCGTGGAAGAATCAGCGGCATTTGTCCGTCCAGCACCCGGAAGGCCTGCTGCGGAATAGCCCAATAGGCGATTTCACCCTGCCCAAGCACCGTAGCCAGTACAGGCAGCAGATAATCCTGCATCAGCGGGCGCGTGAGCACATTGTTGCTGAAACGTTCAGGATGGCTCTCCAGTTGCTGCAGCAAGTCTTCCCGGGAAAAGGATACCGTGCCCTTCCGGTCTGTGAACCGTCCCTCCTCCTTATGGAGCAGCAGCCGTGCACCTTCATGTATATAGAAGAGATTCGCATTACCTGGCGTTACATCGGCCTGCAAGCTGTACCCGCTGGCGGTAATCTGTTCAGCCGCTGCCAGATACGCTGCCTCCAGCTCGTCATTGCGCTCTATAATAGAAGCGAACATCGGCGCCTCCAGCCTGCGCAGCGCAGGATCGGCTGAATCCAGCAAGATCAGGCCGAATTGCCCGAACAAGGAGCCCATCAGCTTGGCAAAGGCTTCCGTCATATTCCCGGCACTCTCCGCCGCAGCGGTAACCAGCTCCATGAGCTGGGGCTTGAACTCGCTATCCTGCAGCAGTCCATCCAATTGCTCCAAAGCCTGCTGCCAGCTTTCGGCATCCACGCTGATCTGGCTGACCGGCGACCGCGGCCCGTCGCCGCGATCCAGCTTAATCCGGGAGATTTCGCCGCTGCGGTTCAGTACATAAGTATGATTGACCTCATCCCAGTCATGGTCCTCCCCGGCAATCCAGAACAGCGGCACAACAGGCCGTCCGAGCTGCTCCGCTGCCTCACGGGCCGCCTGAATCACCGTAATGGCCTTATAGGCCACAAATAACGGACCGGTGAACAAGCCGCTCTGCTGGCCGCCCGTCACCACCAGGGTATCAGGCTGCTCCAATAGCTCAATTGAGCGGAGAACCGCTTCGTGGGCATTGTGCTTGCCGTTGTAATCGCGTAAGGCTCCAGCAACCTTCGCCCGGTCAGCCCGCAGACTGCCGGTACGGTCCAGCCAGTCCGCGCGCTCCGCCCGGCTCTCCCGGCTGCGGAAGTCTCCGCCATACAAATGCCCTACTCTTTCATATTGATGTATATAGTCACCGGCGAGCGCAGATCCGCCCGGCAGCGGTTCAGGTACAACATTCATATCTAGTGGCCTCCAGTTCTCCATGTTCCTGCTGTATGTAAATCATATTCAGTAAACAACCCTTTATGATTGTATCCAATGTTGGGTGCGGCGTCAAAGAAATGTGTGAACCGGCAGAATGAAAATAATAGGCGAGAGCTGAACGCTCCCGCCTGTAGGTGACTGTCACTATTAAGATTAGGCAAACTGCTTGGCGACGAAGTGTCCCTTGGACACCTCAACCAGCTCATAATCACTGTCATTGGTTTCCTCGCCGGCAGCATAGATCGGACTGCCCAGCTCATCGTGCAGATGAATCCGCTTTTTGTTCGCTTCCACATCCGGGTCAGGTACTGGAATAGCAGACAACAGCGATTTAGTATACGGGTGGATCGGGTTCGCGTACAGTTCTTCACTCTCCGCAAGCTCGACCATTTTGCCCAGATACATTACGGCTACACGGTCACTGATATGCTTCACCATGGACAGGTCATGCGCAATGAAGAGATACGTCAGTCCCAGACGGTCCTGCAGCTCCTTCAGCAGGTTGACAACCTGTGCCTGGATGGAGACGTCAAGCGCAGAGATCGGCTCATCGCAGACGATGAACTTCGGATTCACCGCAAGCGCCCGGGCAATCCCGATACGCTGGCGCTGACCGCCGGAGAATTCATGCGGATAACGGGTGGCATGATCATGGTTCAAGCCTACCATATCCAGCAGCTCTTCAATCCGCTTCTTGCGCTCCTGGCGGCTTCCAGCCATACCGTGGATATCCAGCGCTTCGCCGATGATATCAGATACCGTAAACCGCGGGTTAAGCGAGGCATACGGGTCCTGGAAGATCATTTGCATATCACGGCGCATCGCCTTCATTTTGCCGCCCGACAGCTTGTAGATATCGGTTCCCTGGTACTTCACGCTTCCTGCAGTCGGCTCATACAAGCGGAGAACTGTACGGCCTGCAGTAGTCTTGCCGCAGCCAGACTCCCCTACCATTCCCAGAGTCTCGCCTTCGCGGATAGAGAAGCTAATATTATCAACAGCCTTAAGCACTCTTCCTTTGCCTACGTTGAAATACTTCTTAAGGCCTTCTACTTCAATCAGGTTCTTGCTCAAATTCTTACTCATGCAAACTGCACCTCCTTCTGGTTATACTTAAGCCGGGAATTCTTAAAGAGCTCCTGGCTTCACCCGCAACATTCGTGGAGATATTGGTTAACGCGGGCCTCCGCATTGGACATGCCCACCAGCTTCAGCAGTTCAAGCCCTTCCGCTTCGGCCGCTGACATTTTCGATAGTTTGATCAAAACTTCGGTTTATCTGTTTCCCCACCTTCATGGTTGGGTTCAAAGAAGTCATCGGGTCTTGAAATATCATGCCAATATCTTTGCCGCGAATCGATTCTGTTCTACTTCTTCAGCTTAGGATCGAGCGCATCGCGCAGACCGTCACCAAAGATATTGAAGGACAGCATCGTTAAGCTGATCAGAATAGCCGGGAACAGGAAGCGCCACGGATAATACAGCCAGCCGGTCAGTGAGTCATTGATCATCGAACCGAGTGAAGCTACAGGAGCCTGTACACCGAGACCGAGGAAGCTCAGGAACGCTTCAGCAAAGATAGCATTCGGCACAGACAAGGTGATTGTTACGATAATAGGTCCTACCGCATTCGGCAAAAGATGCTTGAAGAGCAGCCGTTTGGACCCGGCACCCATCGAACGGGAGGCCAGTACAAATTCACGGTTCTTCAGCTGCATAATCTCCCCGCGGACAATCCAGGACATGGTAATCCAGCCCGTAATCGTCAGTGCCAGGATGATTGTACCGAGACTCGGCTCAAGCACGACCAGCAGCAGGATAACTACCAGCAGGTAAGGGATAGAGTAGAGGATTTCCGAAATCTTGTTCATGATATTGTCTACACGTCCGCCGAAGAAACCCATAATTCCACCGTAAATAACCCCGATGAAGAGGTCAATTGCAGCAGCGGCAAGGCCGACGATCAGCGAGATCCGCGCGCCGTACCAGGTGCGGACAAAGATGTCGCGTCCCAGATCATCAGTACCGAACCAGTGCTCGGATGAAGGGGGCTTATTGGTGGCAAGCAAATCGTTAGAGTAATAATTGAACTTGGAAAAGAACGGAGCAAAGATCGCTGCCAGTACGATCAGTCCAAGCACGCCCAGTGCGGTCATGGCCATTTTGTTCTGGCGCAGGCGCTCCCAGGAATCTCTCCAGGCGGACAGACTTTCGCGCTGAATGACCTCAGCCTGCCGTTCATCAATGCCGACTTTACGGAAATCATCAGGTGTCAGCTCCGCATGCTGCGGAACCAGATTTTTGTCAGAAGCCAATCGTTAGCCCTCCTTTCCGCCAGTTAGTTTGATACGCGGATCTACAAACACATACGCAATATCCGTGATGAAGCGTGCGACCATCAGCAGTACACCATAGAAGATAGTAATCCCCATAATGACGGTGTAATCGCGGACGCCAATGGCTTCAACAAACTGCTTGCCGATCCCGCCGACACCGAAGATTTGCTCGATAACAACCGAACCGGTTACGATGTTAGCTGTCATTGGTCCCATGTAGGTGACAACCGGCAGAATCCCGTTGCGCAGCACATGGCGGCTCAGAATCGCTGCCCAGCTGAGGCCCTTGGCCTTAGCCGTCTTGATATAGTCCGCATTCAGAACCTCCAGCATGCTGGAGCGCGTAAGCCTCGCTATGAAGGCTATCGGCTGCGCCGAGAGTGCGGCTACAGGCAGGAAGTAATACATCGGCCCCTTGAACCCGGAGACCGGGAACAGATGAAGCTTGTAGGCGAACACATATTGGAGCAGCGAGGCAACTACAAAGCTCGGAACCGCAATCCCCAGCACCGCCAGCACCATTGCTGCGCTATCAATAAACTTGCGGTGATAGAGTGCCGCCATCATGCCGAGGAAGACTCCGACAATAACCGACACAATAATTGCGACAACCCCCAGCTTCAGAGACGCCGAGAACGTTTGCCCGATCAAATGTGTTACATCCTGGTTCAGCCGCTTCATGGATACACCCAAATCACCCTGGGCGATTTCACCCAAATACTTGAAATACTGATGATAGAGCGGCTTGTCCAATCCATATTGCTCGTATAAACGCGCTTTAATTTCCGGTGGTACCTTCTTCTCAGCCGTAAACGGGTCCCCCGGAATAGCTTTCATCAGAAAAAAAGTCGCTGAAATCAGCACAAACAGCGAAACAAGCATATAGAAAAACTTATTGGCTACATAACGAACCATCCCCATCAACACCTCCTTTGACTTTTTTTAAGACACATAATTAGATTTTATGAAAAAATTGACCATTTGTCTAATTTCTTATTTTGTAAGCTCGTGAAATGTTTAACAATAGGCCTGAAATGCAAAAAAAAGGGATATATATGGAATTCCACATATATATCCCGAAGTGTAAAGCTACCTTCAGAAGATCACTATTCAGTTATTCAAACTGAAGGCTCTGTCAATCTTAGTGCTCAAGCAGGTAAGCACGGGTGAAGTCGATAGCACCGCTGAAGTCAAGAGTTACACCTTTGAGGTACTCTTTAGTCAGGGAGTTGTTGGTGTAGTAGTAGAACGGAATCAGGATCATGTCATCCTGAATGATCATTTTTTCGGCTTGAGCGAACAGCTCTTGACGTTTAGCCAGGTCGGAGCTTGTTTTCGCTTCTTGGATCAGCTTGTCATACTCAGGGTTAGCGTAACCAGTATCATTGTTACCGCCGCCTGTTACCCACATATCCAGGAAGGTCATTGGATCATTGTAATCCGCAGTCCAGCCTGCACGTGCGATCTGGTAGTTCAGGTTCTGACGGTTGTCGATGAATACAGCCCACTCCTGGTTCACAGTGTTTACAGTGATACCCAGAGCTTGTTTCCACATATCAGCTACAGCCAGAGCAATCTTCTTGTGGCCTTCACTTGTGTTGTAAGACAGTTCAATTGGAGGCAGTGAAGTCAGGCCTTCTTCAGCAAGACCTTCAGCCAGCAGCTTCTTAGCTTCTTCTGTATCTTCTTTGAAGTAATCGTCTTTGACAGCATTGCGGAATTCACCGTCAGCACCGGCGATACCAGGAGGTACGAAGCCGAATGCAGGCAGCTGTCCGCCCAGGGTTACATTGTCGATCAGAGCCTGACGGTTAACCGTCATAGCCAGAGCTTTACGGATTTTAACGTTGTCAAACGGTTTTTCAGTGATGTTGAATTCATAGTAGTAGGTACTTGCGATACCTTTTCTCTGGAATTCGTTAGGCAGTTCTTTCTGAACGATTGGAATCTGTTCCTGCGGAAGTTCACCATGCGGTGCGCCTGCACGGTCAAGCTCGCCGTTCTTGTAGCTCAGCAGTTCAGTTGCACCGCTGTTGATCAGGGAGAAGTCAATCTTGCTCAGCTTGATGTTAGCAGCATCCCAGTACTTGTCGTTCTTGCTTACTTGCAGGGATTGGCCGGTAGTCCACTCTGTCAGTGTGAATGCACCGTTAGTGATCATAGTGTCTTTGTTTGTAGCCCACTTCGGATTACCTTCAACGGACTTGTGTACAGGGTAGTACGTATAGAAGGACAGAAGTCCAAGGAAGTAAGGAGTTGGAGCCTTCAGCGTAACTTCAAGAGTCTTGGCATCTACAGCCTTAACGCCTACTTCATTGAAATCTGTAACTTTCTTAGTGTAGTATTCTTCACCATTCTTCAGGTAGTACAATTGATACGCATAAGGTGCAGTAGGGTCTGTGTTCGGATCAAGCACGATCTTCCATGCGCGGACGAAATCTGCAGCTTCTACCGGATCACCGTTGCTCCACTGTGCATCACGCAGGTGGAAGGTATATACCAGACCGTCAGCGGAAATATCCCACTTCTCGGCAATACCAGGCTCAGCCTGGCCAGTCTCATCATTCATGCGGGTCAAGCCTTCATACATGGTCTTCAGGACGGTGTTAGCCTGGCTGTCCTGAGCTTGCGCCGGGTCAAACGTAGGTGGTTCTGCAGTCAGGTTAACTCTGAGTGTCTGGTCAGCAGCCAGCTTCTCATCTCCTGATCCTGTGTTGGTGCTGCCCTCGGGTGCAGTCGTCGCCGCTGCATTGGTGCCGCTGTTGCCATTGTTCTTGTTGCCGCCGCAGCCTGCAAGCACTGTGCCGATAACCAAGACTAATGCCATCATGAGCAATAGACTTTTACTCTTCTTCATCTAGCAGTTCCCCCTAAATAGAATGTGGTATATGGTTTATGATTATACAACCAGTGGTCAAAAAAATCTAGAGCAATATTTTCTGAAAACGACTTTTTTTTAATTCTTTAAAATTTTGTGACGTTGACGCTTCACCGGAGCAGTGGAACGTTACATCGCTTGTGATATGTATTGAATGAGGCCTACAATCATAAATAATACGTAACCGGCACCCAAAAAGAAGAATGAAAGCCGCCAGACGGCACGGAGTAACCGTTGTCCGTCCACCTTTCCTTTGAGCCGGTTCTGGGCCCCTCCAATCAGCCCGGCGGATATTAATACAATTAATAGTATAAGAAAGAAGCCGAAGGTGGAGTCAAAAATAATATTGAACAGGCCTGAAACGGACAGCAGTAAAAATAAAGTAGTTACGTCCATCGCCAGCATCATTGTTTTTCTCCTGTCCTGATTCAGCCCCATTCCCGCGAAATATACAATCAAAAAAGGAACAATCGGAATAACGCTTAACACGCCGAACGAATTCCGGAGAAATTCCAAACAGCCTCACCCCTCCCTCACAGTCATGCCTTCTACCAGACCGCAGATCCAGCGGTGCAGCGGAGCGTCAATACCCTGCCGCCGTCCCATTTCCACAATGCTTCCGTTAATCCAGCGGATCTCCGTCTCCCTTGCCGCCAGCACATCGGCCAGCATAGAGGAAATATTCCCCGAGGTTGCCCGGCACACTTCCTGGACGGCATCCCACAGCTGAGGTCCGGCAGGAATCCCGCAGGCCCCATAAATCCCGGCTGCCTCTGCATACAGCTCCTTCATCAGCTGCACACGTTCGCGTGACTCCAGCAATTCGCCGTTTCGGACCCGCCAAATAGCGGTCAGGGGATTAATGACAGCATTGATCATGAGCTTCCGGTAAATGATGGTATCCACTTCTTTCGACAGAGAGGCGGTAAATCCTGCTGCATTCAGAGCTTCTATGAAACTTATTATTGCGGCGGGCCAAGAATTCTGCTGATTTCTGTCAAGCCCGTCCGCGGATTGGCTGCTCTTACCTATAGATATTTCCCCATCACCGGCATGAATAACCTCTGTTAATGTTTTCCTCTTGGCCGCCTCCGTCGTTACCGCCGCCCAGATACCGGATTCCGGCAGCAGCTCCTGAAGCAGCTCAAGATGTCCGCGGCCGTTCTGGAACCCGATCACATGAAGCTTCTGCCGGCCAAGCGGCCTCAGAATGTGAGGAAGCTCTTCATGCAGCACCTTTTGTTTGACCGTAATCAGGGTGATATCCCCGGGCAGTGCCAGTTGCTGCTGCGCATACGCTGTTACCGGTCCGGCAGAGAAGCTGCCGCCGGCCGCTGATATAGACGCTCTGCCGTCTTCATAGCTGACCGTCAGCCCGTCTTCTGTTAAAGCCCGGCTCTGCCGCTCACTCCGGCACCAGATCCGTATGGTAGCTCCCCCGCGAATCAGCCTGCCGGCAAGCAGCAGGCCCAGAGAGCCCGCACCTATTATATCGATTATCATGTCCGTACTGCCTCCTGCTGCCCTCCAATAATTTTCCTAATTATATCCTGCCTGTCCGCTCAAAAGCAAAACAAAAAACCCTGCAAAGCCGGGCAAAATTGCACCGCCTGCAGGGCTGCTGGGAGTGAATCTTCTATTCGATCCGCTCCAGGTTTCCATTTGCGTCCATTTTAAATCGGGTCTTCTCTTCATCCTCTTCATTGAGAAAAGCCAATCTGCGGGCACGGTCCATAATCTGGATTAGTGCCTTGTAATCGTCATTGACCACACGGTAATCGCTCTGGGCGAGATTCACTTCCTTGGATAAACGTTCATTCTCCACTCTTAGCTCAGCCAGCTCATCTTCCTTCTCGCGCAAATCCCGCTCCAGCATCTTAAGCTGGCGGCCGGCCTCCTGGAAGGTGCCCTTCCACTGTCTCAAAAACCGGATTACTGCATCGATGGACAGGCTGTTCTCGCCTATGCCCTCACTGCGGCTGTAGTCTTCTTCAAGGTCACCAAGAACAAGTCCGGCCACCTGCGCCCCCCGGGATGCGGGCTGTTTCTTCAGATAACTCCGTTTCTGCCGCTGGCTTTTGGCAATCCCAATGGCATCCTCATAGCTTTTGCGGACACAGCTGTTCCAGCGGAACCCGCAGGCTGCGGAGGTTCTGCCAATTTTTTCACCCACCTCTTCAAAAGCAGCAAGCTGTGTGCTGCCTTCCCGGATATGACGCAGTGTGATTTCTGCCAATATCAGATCATCTTCCGCACTCCAAGCATCCTGTCTAACGGCTGTCATAAAGCCTAACCCTCCTAACAACATCTTGAAATAACCATCTTCAGAACCGGCAGCTCTGCCGGGTAGTGAATAGGATAAAAGCTGCTTACTCCATTTCTATGCCTCTATTAGAGTTCATAGAATCTATTTGATACTAATTTGTATTTCCAAATTGTCCGCACCTCATACTACCTTTGCTATAATTTCTCTCTTCCCGAGAGAATGGCTTGTGTCAATTATAAAAATCATAATTTATAAAAATTTCTGTAATTTTTTTGATGAATTCGTTTACAGTGTTTTGCAGAGCCGCTATAATGATTGATAAGAGCTGTAGCCGGATTCATACTGGAAGGGGGACCCTCTCTTGGACCGCATGTTTCGTGTATTGGGCTTTTTCACACTTGCCATAGGACTTATGGCTTTTGCCGGAGATCTTACGGAGATGGCGCTGTTGTTCTTTTTGCAGACCGCTTTTTTTGTGATTCTGGGCTACATGAAATTTACCGAAAGAACCTATATCCTGCTGTTCTGGGGATACATGATTGTAACGTTCACAGGCTTCAGCTACTGGACGATCTTCGAGATGGGCTTGCCGCTGTAAGGTTTAAATACGCATATTATAGTAACAAAACGGAAAGTTCTCCCTGTCCCGGAGAGCCTCTCCGTTTTTTTGTTTGCAGAATTGTAGTTCTCCCGGGGCTAAAACAGGGTATGATATTTTAACAGGCTGAATCATAAGCTTAGTACATACCTGTCTAACTCTGTCCAAGGTGGTGGTGTGGTGTTATTCCGTAAATCCTTACGCCGGTTATTTGCAGCATTACTCATTCTCATCTGCATCCTTGGCCAGCCAGCCTCTACGGTATACCTGTCTGCCGGTTCTGTGTCCGGCGCTTCTCCGCCCCCCATGCCGGATAATGAAGAGACCCGCAGACTGCTGGAGCAGACGCTATCCTCGGCGGAAATTGAACGTGAGATTGCCCGGATTACGGCAGAGCAGCAGACGCTTGAGGCCAAGGTTGCCGGGCTGGAGCAGCAGGCCGCAGCCAAACAAGCGGGTATCGCTGAGACGCGGGAGCGTGCAGGTGCCGTAGTGCGGGCTTATTATATGGGCGAGCGGGACGGTCTGCTGGCAGCCTTCCTCTCCGCCAAAAGCATCAGCAGAGTTCTTGCTCTAGTGGATTATTATGAAATCATTATGGGGCAGGACCGCCGTACACTCACGGAATATGAGACGCAATACAAGGACTTGAACAGCACGCTCACAGCAGCCCAGCGCAGCAGCAGCGAACTTGAAGAACTCAAAACAGCACTAGAGCAGCAGCAGAAGCGTGTGCTTGCACTGAATGAAGAGATTGAAGGCGGGATTCAGTCCAGCACCGACCCTGCGAGTATGCAACGCCTGCTGGAGGAGTTCGGCAAGTATTGGGAGAATATCGGGCTGCATGAGGTGAAGAAATACTTCAAAGCGCTGGCTTCTGCCATGAAGCATCTGCCGGAGTACGTTCAAGGCCGTGACGGCGTGCTGGTCCGCAAGGGGATGACTTACAATCTGGCGCTGTCGGAGGAGGATCTCAATAGCTTCCTGGTCTCGCAGAATACGCTGTTCCAGGATTTCCGGTTTGTGTTCAAGGACAATTCAATTACAGCTACCGGTAAAAGCGGGGGGTTATCGCTGGCGCTGACCGGCCACTATACCATTCAAGAGAAGCCGGTCAACGGCTTGATGTTCCATGTGGATGATGTTGTATTCAACGGTCTGAAGCTGCCGGATACGACCCGCCAGGCCCTGGAGGAGGAGTTCGATCTGGGCTTCTATCCGTCCAGAATCGTATCGTTCCTGCAGGCCACAGAGGTATCCAGCACTGAGGGGATGCTCCATGTGAAGCTGTCGCTCTCATTCTGAGGAAGCGCTGACCGCCGCTTCATACCCGGCAGCGTCCAGCTTGCCCGTAAGTAAGCCAAGCGCAGCTTCCGCCCTGGCCTTCCACCCACCCTCCGAGCCTGCCCGGGGGGCGTTCCCTTCTGCCAGGAACCATCCGGCCGGAACGGGCAGATGCTCCATCTCCGGCAGCTCCGAACGGTACAGCTCATCCAGCGCAGGCAGGCGGTCTGTATTCTTCAGCCATTCCAGCTGGGCACTGCGGGAAGTGACATACGCCAGCCACCGGACGGCTGCTTCCGGATTCCCGGCTTGTGCCGGCAAGGCAAAGAAGCGGCTGTTAATCATCTCATACCCTGCCTTCCCCTCCTGCTTCCCCGGCGCCTGCACCGCCAGCGTCGAATTCCCGTGCGCCTTCCATTCGGAGAGCGGCACGGCAGCCACAGCAAGCTTCCCATCCTGCAGCAGCTCCCAGATATTCGCGTTATAGCGGCTGGTCAGATAAAAATCACTGCGGGCCGCCTCCAGCCACTGCGCCTGCGCCAGTCCGGCGGACTGCAGCCCGCTGCCCATACTCTGCAGCACAGCGGCTATACCATAAGGGTTCCGCGTATCGACCGACAGCAGGTATGTATCCTTTCCGGGTTCATTCTTCAATTGTGCCAGCAGTGTATTCCACTGCTCCAGACTGGCCGGCGCTGCCGGCAAGCCCAGTCCGGCGAGCCGCTGCGGGGAATAGACCAGCACGTAAGGGTCGATATCCAGCGGCACCCCCCAGTTATATCCGTTCCACTGCATCTGCGGAATCAGCATCGCCAGCGGCGTAGTGCCCGGTGCGCTCTGATAGATATCTACAGGCAGCAGATACCCGCGGGATGCCAGGTCGTAGATGCTGTGTCCGTCAAGCATGACAATATCGGGACTGGCCCCGACCGTTAATTCCTGCCGTACCTTCGTGGCCTCGTCCTCTGTCCCTGTATTCTTCAGCTCCACGCTGACCCCGGTAGATAAGGAATAATTCTTGCTGATCTGTTCCAGAACACTGAAATCGCTGCTGTTCAGGGAGACACGGATCGTCAGGCTCTGAATCTCGCCTGCTTCACCCGAAGGAGGACGCTCCGACTGGTCGGGCGGCTGTCTTGGCGGATAAGTGCCGCCATCTGTATCCAGCTCCATGCTTGGCGACAGGCTCGTCAGCGCAAGAAGCAGAACGGCAAACAGCAGCCAGTAATTTTTGCGTTTCAGCACAGGCTCTCTCTCCTTCGGCAGTTTCTTCTCTCCCATTTTAGCAGACCCGGGCGGGCTTGTCTGCGACTAGTGAAACCGTTCTCTTTATAATAGAAGGAAACGGCGGGGCGGGAATACCTGAGGAACATGCAGCAAGCTGGCGGTAGCCGCACCTCCGGTGCTGTCGCCTTATTGCTTCAGTTAACCACAGCCAACTCCCTTCCCGCCGTAAGGGGGCAGGCAGACAAAAGCCGGGAGTGGTTAGCTCCCGGCTGGATTACAAAGCTTGAAAAGCGTTTAGCGGTTACAGCAGATCCGCAGCCAGCTGGGCCAGATGCGAACGCTCACCCTTCTCAAGTGTGATATGTCCGCTGATGCCCTGCTGCTTGAACTTCTCCACGATATAGCTCAACCCGTTGCTTGCAGCATCCAGATACGGATGGTCGATCTGCTCGGGGTCGCCCATCAGGATGACCTTGCTGCCTTCACCGGCGCGGGAGACGATGGTCTTCACCTCGTGGCGCGACAGGTTCTGCGCTTCATCGATAATGATGAATTGCGACGGGATGGAGCGTCCGCGGATATAGGTCAGCGCCTCCACCTGGATGCTTCCCAGGCCCATCAATATTTTATCGATATCTCCAGCCTTCTTCGTATCAAACAGGAATTCCAGATTGTCATAGATGGGCTGCATCCACGGACGGAGCTTCTCATCCTTCTCTCCCGGCAAATATCCGATATCCTTACCCATCGGAACAACCGGGCGGGCAATCAGCAGCTTCTTGTATTTATGCTCATCCTCTACCTTGAACAGTCCGGCAGCCAGCGCCAGCAGCGTCTTGCCGGTACCGGCCTTGCCTGTAATGGTTACGAGCGGAATGTCATCATTCAGCAGCAGTTCAAGCGCCATCCGCTGCTGGGCGTTTCTTGCACTGATTCCCCATACGGCATCGTTGCCGAGATACAGCGGCTCAAGCTTCGTAGCATCGCTGTTCACCTTGAGCAGGGCGGACTTGCCGCTGCCCATCTCATCCTTCACGATCGCGAATTCATGCGGATACAGCGGATAAGACAAGGCCAGCTGCTTCAGATTCAGGAAACGGTGGCTGTAATATTCATCAATCAGCGAAGGATGAACCATCAGCGACTGGCAGCCGGAGTAGAGCTCATTGAGGTCTCCGGTGCGGTCTGACAGGTAATCCTCCGGGGTTATGCCAAGCACATCCGCTTTGATACGGACGAGTACATCTTTACTGACAAGTACCACAGGACGGGGTTCCGCCTTCTCATTCTCCTCGTGGAGATAATTGAGCGCTACAGCCAATATCCGGTTGTCGTTGGAGACCTCGCCGAACATTTCCTGCACCTTAACGAAGCTGCGGTGGTTCAGCTCCACCTTCAGCGTGCCTCCATGCTCCAGCACCACACCGCTGTGCAGGTGGCCCTGCTCGCGGAGACCGTCGAGCAATCGTGACACGGTTCGGGCGTTGCGGCCGATTTCATCGGCATTACGCTTTTTGGAGTCGATTTCTTCCAGGACTACAGCAGGAATGACCACTTCATTCGCCTTGAAAGCAAAAATCGAATTGGGATCGTGCAGCAGCACGTTGGTGTCCAGTACGAATATCTTTTTCATGTTATCCCCTCCACAGCGCCTGGTTTGATTGGTCATACATAACTCTATTCAGCAAGGGCAAGCTAAGGTTAACTACAGATGCTTAGGCTGAAAGGAGTACGCACATATGAGAAAATCAATGTGTCTGCTAATGGTACTGCTGCTGCTGACAAGCTGCGGTATCGCTAATAAAGAGACATCACCCTCTCCTCAGGATAAACAATCAGCTGGCACTTTAAACAGCCAGGGGAACAGCGGGGTGCAGACCTTGTCGGACGATGGCAGGACGGACCTTGAGCCTGGAGCCGGGCCGGTACAACCTTCAGACGCAGGGGGCAAAAGTGATGTTGCACTTAAGGATCATTTTGAACAATTGGCCCTGAGAGTTCCCGGTGTGAACGGCGCCCACTGTGTTGTGATTAACAACCTGGCTGTGGTCGGCATTGATGTCGACGGCGCCCTTACCCGTTCCCGGGTCGGAAGCGTGAAATATTCGGTGGCGGAAGCCATCCGCAAGGACCCGAAAGGGATGAGAGTGCTGGTCACCGCCGATATGGATCTGAACAGCAGGCTGGCCGAGATGGGCAAGCACATAGGCAAGGGACATCCGGTATCCGGGTTCGCCTCAGAGATGGCTGATATTATCGGCCGGATTATTCCCCAGCTGCCGGAGGATATCGAGCCTCAGGGCAATACAAGGTAGCTCATAACCTCCCATGAAGTGATTTCAGGGACACAAAAAGCCTAGTGCTGTCACTAGGCTTTTTGCATGGCGGCAAACACTTGTCCGTCCAGCTTCTCAGCTGCACGCGCATCGTATACCTTCGCATATTTCGGAGCAGATTCCAGATGGGCGCCATAGAACAGCGCATTGCGGACTGCTTCAATCTCCACATCAAAACAGCACATCTTAAAAGGCACATCCGGCAGCGGGTCAAGCCTGACCGCGGCATGGCCGTTGATCGCATGAACCGTACCCTCGCCAAACACAGTTACCGTCACCCGTGGGTTCACCTTCATGTTGTTCACCAGTCTGGAGCGGTGGTCTATCGCCAGCCGCACCACAGAGGGACTCACGGCATAGATCCAGGAAATCGCCGTCGATGTAGGGCCGCCGGATTCAGCATCCACTGTGTTAAGCAGAACAAACGTTTCCGACTGCAGCATAGCTAGCAGAGTTTCATTGAGCTGAGCAACGGCTTCGGACATAGGAACAGGCCCCCTAGGACGCATGATACATTCAATTTATTATATTATAGCACAGGACAAAACTTGCATTCAATTTACGGATTGTCCGCGGATCAAGGCTGTCCGGAGGCGGCGGAGGCGGATTGTGCAGGCACGCCGGACAGGCGGTTCTGCAGGCTCTGCTTGGCTGCTGACAGCTCCTTATCGTTAATATACACATAAGGGCTGCGCCAGGTTCCGGTTACCGGGACATATTCGATATTCTCCTTCGGAATGTCCCAATAAGTGGCGATCAGGCTCTTGATCTGCGCATTTTCAATATCACTTTCGAGATTATCATCTACCGCATCCAGCACCCGGCCGATCTTCAGCACCCCGCCCAGGGACTGCATTTGCGAGACCAGGGAGGTTAGGACCTCATTTTGCCGTTTGTTGCGTTCAAAATCGTCTGAAGGCTTCGTAGCCGGCTTACAGTTGGATTTGCGGTACCGTACATAGTCCAGCGCCTTGTCACCGTCCAACTGGGCCTGGCCCTTCTTGAGATTAATGTCCGTGCCGTCCACACTGTCTGTGTAGCACATATTGGCGCTGATATTGACGTCTACTCCGCCGAACTCATCCACGATATCCCGGAAGCCCTGGAAATCCAGCACGGTCGTGTAATCGACGTCAATCCCGAGATATTTCCCCATCATCTTCTTCATCTGATCCTTGGCAAGTACGCCGGATTCCTTCTCCTTGCTCTTGAAGCGGGAGTAAAAGGCATTGATCTTTGTCCTCTTGTAGCCGTCCAGCTCAACGTAGGTATCACGGGGTAAGGATACTACGGTAGCAGACTTGGTCTCCGGGTTCAGTGCCGCGACCATGATGACATCGGTCAGATTGGACGGATGCTTCGGACGGTTATCCGTTCCCAGCAGCAGGATGCTTAGCGGCTTCTCGGAGGCAGAGTGCCCCGCCTGAACCGGCTGGTCCACGCCGAAGCCTCCCTGATCCACCTTCCAGTATAAATATCCTGCGTATCCCAGCCCTGCGAGCACGGCAACCAGCGTAATGGTCAGCAGCAGCCGGGTCAGCCGGGCGAAGAACCCGCGTTTCTTAGGTTTTTTCTTGGAGCTTTTTGAACTTGTATTCGTTTTGGCAGCAGCTCTTGGCTGCTGCCTGTGATTGGTGCTTACCGGCCGCCCGTTCTTCCGGGGCGGCAGACTGCCCTTGCTTGTATTCATAATTGATCTGATTCCTTTGCATTCAGGTAGTATCGTATAACATCTAATCAATTAGACGACTCTACCCGCAGAAAGTTGCGCCTACGGCCGTTTCTCGGCATTGACAGCCGCAGCCTTCCGCTTCTGGCGGGCCTCCGCCAGGTAGCGTACCCGCACGAGCAGCATCAGTCCGACCGCTACGAGCAGGCACTGGATAATCGGCAGCTTGTCATGCTGGAAAATCAGCAGCATGCCTGAGCCTGCCGCCATCATCAGATAGAGCACAATCTCTTTACCGAGGGACAGCTTCTGATTGACGCGGAATACGCGGTTATACACATACGTCAGCAGTACGAAAATGACAATGTAAGCGATAATTGGATGTTCAGCGAACCAGCTCTGCATAGCCCGTTACTCCTCCCGGATCATAGTATCGCTTACATTATACCATCCGCAGCGGATTTGTACCGCAATGAATCCCTGCAATTTGAAAGATCCGCTGCCGGGCCGGAGGCAGCAAAAAGCCGCCGGGGTACTTGTACCCGGCGGCTGGAATGGATTATTAAGCCTGGCTGGCTTGCGCAGCCTTACGCTGTTTCTCTGCACGCTCGCGCTCGCCCTTGTTCAGGATCTTTTTGCGCAGACGGACAGATTTTGGAGTAATCTCACAATATTCATCATCATTCAAGTACTCCAGTGCGCCTTCGAGTGAGAACAAGCGCGGAGTTTTCATCTTGACCGTTTCATCTTTGGTAGCCGAGCGCACGTTAGTCAGCGCCTTCTCCTTGCAGATGTTAACGATGATGTCGTTATCACGGGTATGCTCGCCCACGATCATACCTTCATAAATATCCGTACCCGGCTCCAGGAACAGGATTCCGCGGTCTTCTACACCCATCATGCCATAGAAGGTGGAGGTTCCGGTCTCACTGGACACCAATACGCCCTGATGACGTCCGCCAACCTGTCCGCCAATCAGCTTCGCATAGCTGTCGAAGGCATGGTTCATTACACCATAGCCGCGGGTCAGCGTCAGGAAGTGGGTGTTATAGCCGATCAGGCCGCGTGCCGGAATCAGGAATTCCAGACGAACCTGGCCGGTGCCGTGGTTAATCATGTTCACCATCTCGGCTTTGCGTGTGCCCAGACTTTCCATAACAGCGCCCATGCTCTCTTCAGGGACATCAATCATCAGACGCTCAAGCGGCTCCATTTTGACGCCGTCGACTTCTTTGACGATAACCTCAGGCTTCGATACTTGCAGCTCGAACCCTTCACGGCGCATATTCTCGATCAGAATCCCCAGGTGAAGCTCACCACGGCCTGATACGATGAACGCGTCCGGAGAATCCGTCTCATCCACACGCAGGCTGACATCGGTCTCCAGCTCTTTGAACAGACGCTCACGCAGCTTGCGGGAGGTCACCCATTTGCCTTCCTTACCGGCGAACGGACTGTTGTTCACGAGGAAGGTCATTTGCATGGTCGGCTCATCGATCTTCAGTACCGGCAGCGCCTCAGGATGCTGCGGATCAGCAATCGTCTCACCGATGTTGATGTCCTTGATTCCGGCAATGGCCACGATGTCGCCTGCACCGGCTTCTTCTGTCTCTACACGCTTCAGCCCCTGGAAGCCGAACAGCTTCTCAATCCGGGCCGTCTTGCTCTTGCCGTCACGCATAATAACTGTCACGGACTGGCCTTGCTTAATGATACCGCGGTTTACACGGCCAATGGCGATACGGCCCAGGTATTCATTGTAGTCCATCAAGGTTACCAGGAACTGCAGCGGCTCTTCCACCTTCTCAGTTGGAGCAGGGATATGTTCAACGATTGTTTCGTACAATGCAAGCATGTTGTCATCCTGCTTCTCGGCGTCCATGCTCGAGGTGCCGTTCAGGGCAGAAGCATAGACAACCGGGAATTCGAGCTGGTCATCATTGGCTTCAAGCTCAATGAACAGGTCCAGCACTTCATCAATAACTTCCTTCGGACGTGCAGCCGGACGGTCAATCTTGTTGACCACAACGATAGGCGTCAGGTTCTGCTCCAGCGCCTTACGCAGAACGAACTTGGTCTGCGGCATACAGCCTTCATAGGCATCAACCACGAGCAGTACGCCGTCAACCATCTTCATGATCCGCTCTACTTCGCCGCCGAAGTCGGCGTGTCCAGGGGTATCTACGATGTTGATCAGGAACTCTTTATAGGTAATTGCTGTATTTTTGGCAAGGATCGTAATTCCGCGTTCCCGCTCCAGGTCGTTACTGTCCATAGCCCGCTCCTGCAGGTGCTCGTGCGCGCTGAAGATGCCGGATTGCTGGAGAAGCTGATCGACGAGTGTTGTTTTACCATGGTCAACGTGGGCAATGATCGCAATGTTGCGGATATCTTTTCTTGAATGCATGATTTGTATCCAAATCCTCTCATTTATCAAATTGAAAATGTTCAAATTTATAGCATGTCACGGCAGTCTCACAAAAGAAGCGCCAGGCAGAAAGCCGACGCTCCAACATTCCTTAATAGTATAGTGAAAGTACTATGAAAAGCAAGTATTTTTCTGAAAAAAACGTTGCCAACTGCGCTTAATTTTGCTAAATCGGCCTTAGAACTGAATTCTGAAGGTTACCAGCCGCCATTCCACTTGTTCCGGCTTCCCCGTCTGCCTCTTCCCAGCATCAGCCAGAGTCCCGCAGCCACCAGCACCGCACCGAGCAGATAGAGCGCTCCGGTCCCCATTGAGGTGAAGAAGAACAGCACTATACTGAGCAAGCCAAGAATCACAGCGGTGGACGTCAAACCGCCGGAGCGGGGTGATGCATAGAACGAATATTCATATAATCCGACAGCAATCCCCAGCAGCAGCACAGGCCATAAGTGCCTCATAAGCCCCCAGCCCCAGGTGTTACACAATCCGAAGAGCAGGCCGTACACCGTCAGTATGCCCGCAGGGACAAGTACAGATGCAGAAGCGCGGCGGGTGAAAAAGAGCACATGCAGAATCAGTCCGGGAATCAGCAGAATGAGCGGCCATAAGGCGCGGCCAAGAAAACCGAATACCCCCAGCTTGCCTAATAAAATAACCAGGCCGGCGGCAGCGATAAACACACCCAGTTTCATGTCATTTTTGGAAGACATCTTTCACCTATCCCTTCACAATTCGTGTCTTTTCACTGGCCCTTGTCTCATTACACGGACAAATTCGGCGACAGGATTCCCTTTTATTTTATCTGATTGGCGGATAAAACACCATCCTTCATCTCACAACCTGGAACGCAGCGGCAGCTTTGCCGGGTGTTCAGGATCATCTATAAAAGCAAAAAAGACTGCGCTCCCGCCTTCCGGCAGGTGCTACAGCCTTTATTATTGCCGCGTATTAACCCGCAGATACGGACCTGCGCTTGAGCATCCCGGTAACGACAACGATAATTCCCAGCAGAAGCGGCAGCATGGAATGAAGCGTTGGCAGCAGGAAGGAAATGACCGGGCCGAATTTGGCATCCTGCAGCAGCATATTGCCCGCCGTGTAGGCCAGGATGTAAGCCCCAATGAACACCAGCACGGGAAAACGGTGCAGCCAGCCCACAATAATACCGCTCCCCCACACTACAATCGGAATGCTGATGGCAATCCCGATCACGATGAGGGCCAGATCCCCTTTGGCCAGTCCCGCAATCGCCAGCACATTGTCGAGGCTCATCACGAAATCTGCCAGTAAAATGGTCCGCACCGACTTCCAGACGCTTGCGCTTCCTTCGATCCGCAGCTCCCCCTCTTCCTCCAGCAGCAGCTTGAAAGCAATCCAGAGCAGCAGAACTGCCCCTCCGGCTTCAATGTAGGGGATCTTGAGCAGCAGCACGGCAGCAAACGTCAGCATACAGCGCAGCGCCACCGCTCCGGCAGCTCCCCACCAGACGGCCAGCTTCCTGTTCTTCTCAGGGAGATTCTTGCTGGCCATCGCAATGACCATCGCGTTATCCCCGCTGAGAACCAGATTAATCATTAATATTTCGCCAAGCAGCAGTAAAGAATCCATCCGTTCTCTCTCCTCCCCGAACTCCATGTACTACATGTATGTCGGGGAGTGACAAGCTATGCTACCTGTCCGGATTTTTGTGAGGCTGCCCGGCTTAGAACCATTCTTCCCGAACCTCTGCCTGGACCGGAACCAGATCGGCCGGCTTCTCATTGCCGTATGGGGTAATCCGCACTGTCTCTGTTCCGGCAACCGCTGCATCCAGCAGCGACTGATATCCGGGCAGGGTAGCTTCAATCTTGTTCACGATCCGCAGATTCGGATTCGTGGTCGGAGACTTGGGAATGAACAGCGTACAGCAATCCTCATAAGGAAGGATGGACAAGTCATAGGTGCCAATGCGCTGGGACAGCTCCACAATCTCGCTCTTATCCATCATCACCAGCGGACGCAGCAGAGGCAGGTCCGTAGCCCGGCCAATCACGTTCATGCTCGGCAGCGTCTGGCTGGCGACCTGGCCCAGGCTGTCACCGGTGACCAGGGCAAGCGCCCCTTCCCGCTCAGCGAGCACAGTAGCAATCCGCAGCATCGCCCGGCGCATCAGCGTAATAATCAGATTATCCTGCCCGATCCCGCTGAAGGAGGTCTGCACCTCCGTGAACGGCACCAGATGCAGCGTAATTTCCCCGGCATACCCGGACAGGACCCGCGTCAAATCTACAACCTTCTGCCGGGCCAGCTCACTGGTATACGGATAGCTGTAGAAATGAACGCATTCCACCGCAAGCCCTCTGCGCATCGCCGACCAGCCTGCTACCGGACTGTCGATCCCGCCTGACAGCAGCAGCATGGCTTTGCCGTTCGTGCCCAGCGGGAAGCCGCCGACACCCTCAATCTGCTCACAGAAAATATAGGTCTGACCTTCACGGATCTCGATCTTCAGCTCCAGATCCGGTGACTTCACATCCACGAGCAGACCCGGATAGCCTTGAAGCAGCGGAGAAGCAATCAGCTTGTTCATTTCTATGGAGCCATGGGGAAAGTCCTTCCACACCCGGCGGACGCTGACCTTGAACCGGCTTCCCGCCGGTGGAGCAATCTTATGGAGCAGGGACCGGCTGACTCCCAGAATATCCTCGAGCTCGGAGCGGGCAACCTTCACCGGGCTGATCGAAGCTATCCCGAACACCTTCTTCAGCGCCTCCGCGAGTTCGGCTGCCGGCTCCCCGTTCAGCTCCACGTAGATCCGGCCGAATTCCCGGCTCAGCTTCACCTGCGGATACGGCTTGACCATTTCCTTTACATGACGGAATACGGTTTTTTCAAACCGGCTGCGGTTTTTGCCCTTCAGGGTGAATTCCCCGAAGCGCAGCAGGAGCATATCCGCGTACCCCATATCTGTTGTTGTCATTCGTTACTTCATGCCTCCTTCTGCGATCTTCAGAGCCTGGACCGCTGCAATCAGCGCCTGCTCTAATTCCGTAACATCCTGCGGTGTATGGCTGTCCCCCAGGCTGATTCTTATACCGCCCAGCGCGGCGGCCGCATCCCTGCCCATAGACAGCAGCACCCGGCTTGGCTCCGCCAGGCGCGAGGAACACGCTGACCGCGTGGAGACGGCCATGCCCAGCTCCTCCAGCTTACGGGCCATCACTTCCCCCTTCATCCCGGGGTAAGAGAAATGCACAATATGCGGCGCTCCGTCCGCCCGGCTGTTCAGCACCAGTTCTGGAATGCCTGCGACCACAGCTTCCAGCCGCTTCTTAAGCGGAGCAACGCGGTTCACGAATTCTTGCCGCTGTTCCCCGCTCATCCGCACCGCCTTGGCAGAGGCGACAATCCCCGGCACGTTCTCGGTTCCGGCGCGGTGCTGCTGCTCCTGTGAGCCTCCGCTGAGCAGCGGAAACAGCGTGACTCCTTCCCGGACGTAGAGGATTCCCGTTCCACGCGGCCCGCGCAGCTTATGCGCAGACAGGCTGTACAGATCGGCCTGCCAGCCCTTCAGATCCACCTCAAGCTTGCCATAGCCCTGCACGCCATCCACATGAAACAGGGTGCGGCTGTTCACCGCCTTGACCTGCCGTCCGATCTCCCGAAGCGGCTGGACCGTGCCAATCTCATTATTCACATGCATGACACTGACCAGCACCGTGTCCGGCCGGACCGCAGCCGCGATCCTGGACGGATCGACCACACCCTCACTGTCCGGTGAGATCCAGGTTACCTCCCAGCCCAGCTTCTGCAGCTGAAGACAGCTCTCGTAGACCGAAGGGTGCTCCAGCTCCGTAGTAATCAGATGCCGTCCTCTGCCCTGAAGCTGCAATGCCGCCCCTTTTATCGCCAGATTATTGCTCTCTGTGGCTCCAGAGGTGAATATAATTTCCTGAGGCAGCACGCCCAGCGCAGCAGCACATACTTCCCGCGCCCGTCTGATCAGCCCGTTCGCCGTTTCTCCCGCACGGTGCAGGGACGAAGGATTGGCGAAGTGCGTTCTCATGACCTGTTCCAGCGTCTGCACGACCTCTTCATAAGGAGGAGCAGCCGCAGCATAATCCCAATACAGCATATATCGGCGTTCTCCTTTGCATATCGCGGAATGTATAGTCGTATTGTTGCAAAAAGGACCAAACGGCTGCCCCCGCCTTCAAGCGGCTGGTGCAGAACTCCGTCTGATCCTTTATATTATAGCGCGTATTGTGCCCGTGCGCGTTCTATTTTGGCAATATAGTTCTGTGTTTCCTTCGGCAGCGCGGTAAGATTCGCCATCAGCTCTGCGTCATTGCTGACGCCCAGCTTGTTCACCCGGCCCGGTCCGGCGTTATACGCGGCCAGTGCCATCTTCTCCTGCCCGTCATACCGCTTGAGCTGGTAAGAGAGATACCGCACCCCGCCGTCTATGCTCTGCGCCGGATCGAACGGATCAGATACTCCCAGTCCATTCGCTGTCCCGTCCATCAACTGCATCAGCCCCTTGGCTCCTGCAGAGGAGACGACATTCGGGTTAAAAGAGGATTCTGTGTCGATTACAGCCTTGATCAGGTCAACCGGCACGCCATATTTCGCACTGGCTGTCTGGATCAGCTGCTCATAATCGGTTGGCACCGTCTGCGTTATTTCCCCGGAAATGCCTGCTGCAACTTCAGATGTTCCGCCTAACTGCTGCCATAACAGATTAGGGGGTGAAGAAACATCCGCTATCGCAACGGCAGCTCCTATACGGCTGCCTGCTGGAACAGATGCCGGTTGAGAGGCCTGCTGCAGCATGGCAGTGAATTCTGCCGATGACGAGCCGCTGACTCCTGGCGGGACCTTAGTGCTGTCAGCCTTGTTGCTTGAACTTCTGAGATCCACCCATTTCAGCTGACCATACGCTGAAGCGGCTGCGGCGGCATCCATCGCCATACTTCCATTCCCTCTTTCCTGAATCATACTTTATATGGTATCGCATTACATTCTATTAAAATTTGAAATTCGGATTCATTTTACTATTAATCCGTAGCAATTACTAGCTGCCAAGCCCAAAAAACAGACCTCAGACCTGCAACTTTAGGTCTGAGAGCCTGTTTGAGAAACCAGCGGTGCGGAATCACTTGCTCTAACGGGCAAAAGGAATCAGGACAAAATAACTCAAGGCAGATATAATGCCCAGGCCCATTGACCAGGCGCCGGCTGTTTTTTGCCCCTTGGCATAAGCATAATACCCTAATACGACAGCGATCGGACCCATAATAATGGACCAGACGAATAATGACACCACACCGAAGCCCAGGCCGATGTAGCCGATGGTCCGGTCTTCCGCTTCCTTCACGCTGTCCCTTGTGTGCACCTCACCGTCTTCCCTGCTGCTAATGACCTCCCCACGAACCGGCGTGATCTCAGCAGCATATTCCTCCGAATGGCTTCTGTCCCGGCGGGGGTAATCCACTCTGCTGCGGGGACGCAGAACGACCTTACGGCGGGCTGAACGGTCCACTTTAGGTTCATCCTTCGGATTGTCCATAAGCCCTCCTTCAGTCGTTCGGCTTGAACGTCAGACAACAGGTTGCTGAAGAAGATCCGGCATGGTCATGATGATTGCCTGCCGCTGTCAGCTCTTCGGCATATTCTTCCTTATAATGGCTGCCGGAATGCTTGTCGATCTCAATTACAATTTCGTCGGCGCGGCACAGGTTCTGTTCTCCCCAATAATGACAGTTGCTTACACTGCATCTCACAAGCGGTTTGGCGTTTGCCATAATCATCACCTCGGCTTGTATTATGCCCCCTGTGACGACCGGTATTCGTGCAAAAAATAACCCCACAAAGTGGGGCTTTAGTGTAGGTGATGACTCAGGTACTTTGCGGGGACCCCATAACATATAAATTCACCTATCAAAAAAGACCAGGCATCATCCTAAGATGACATCTGGTCTTACGCAGAATCTGCTTGCTATACCTGGTTCTGCATCCGTTTCTCTGTCAAATAATCATTCTCGTAATAGGTGAGATCATCACGCAGCTCTTCGTATACCTTGGTAATATCCATAATGATGTCGCGTGCCGGACGGACAGGCTTCTTGCGGAAGCGGATGGCATCCTGCCCGGTGTAGGCGTAGCGTCCATCCTCCGAATAGCTCTCATTCTTGGGATAGAAGAAGTTATTGACTCCGAGATGATATACGTTATATAGCGCTTTATGCGCGAAGGCTTCATCAAAGGTTGCGCGGCGCAGAGCAAGCCCGAGCTTCTCATAGGACATTTCCGAGAACACCAGCAGATGGCGGAGATCGGACAGGAAGCCCTGATAGAAGTGCAGCGTTTCTTCATCCTCTTCGGTAACCAGTTGCGGGAGTGCATGTTCGTTCAGGAACAGCTCCATTTTTACGATTACGGATTTCAGTTTTTCTCTCGTCGATTCACACAATTTCTGCAGATTGGCTGCTGACATGGCGGTTGCTCCCCCTTATTGTTCCCTGCTTTGGTAGTCGTTAACGACAGCTGGACATTTCAGTTGTACTCTCTTGATAGTATCACAAAATCTCTTATGCCTCCACCCGGAACGGGACAAGCTTCAGAAGGCGCTTACTTTCTGATATTAACATAAATCCAAGGACGGCGGTATCCTTTTCTGCAATGCATAAATCCGGTGCTCTCTTCTAACCCTAACAGGGATGATAAAGCGATGAAGGAGCGGTACTCATGTCACGTAAAAATCTAACCGTCGCCGGTCTGGTCACTGCCGCATTCACTGTACTGCTGCTGATCTTTGCCCTGCGGCCGGAAACCGCAAGTACACTCAAGCCCGCCTCTGTCCCTAATCCCGCTCAGGAGAAAATACTCAAAAAATCCGCTCTTGTTCAGGATGTGACTGCCACCGATAAGCTCAACCGGGTGGATGTGGGTAGGCACTTAAACGCTCTGCTCGTTCACGCCCACGGTGCTTCCCCTGAGGATATATCAGCATATGCCGCCAGCCTGCAGCAGGGACACGGGCATATCACCATGCTGATGCTGGTGGATTTCCGTACTCACAAGACGACTACGTATAAATCCTCACTTCCTGAAGGCACCGACCGGGAGAACGCACAGATGCTTAAGTACCTCAAGACGGCCAAATCAGCCATCCGCGGGCACCAGTCCTACGAATCCCCTTCGTTTATCATCGGCAGCAGGAAGTATTACTTCGTTGCCCGGCGTGATCAGGAGGGACAGCTTGGTGTGATCGCGCTGATTAACCAGAAGATTCTGGACAAGGTTGCGGAGCATCAGCTGAAGAACCTGCGGCTGATTCCCTATCCGAAGGAAGGCAAATACCGCATTGAGTCAGTCCACGCCGATACGCTGCAGGATATCACGGTCAAGACAGGACATGACAATGAGAAGGCCAGCCATTTTTACGAGAATGAGATTGTAGTCCGCTTCCCGAACGGGCATCCCACGCCGGCCCAGCTTCAGACCATCACCGCCGACATCCGCTGCAAGCAGCCGCGTAAGCTGGGGTATGCCTATATTTTCCGCTCGGACAAAATGAACTATTCCCAGCTCAAAACGTACTTCAACTACAAATGGCATCCGCTGTACGAAGAGCCTCACTATATGTACTTAACCAATGATACGGTCAGCGAAAATGCCGGAGTGAATGTCATTACGCCCAATGACCTGCTTTTCTCCACCTACCAGTGGAACCTTCCGGCCATTGAAGCCGGGCAGGGCTGGAATCTGTCCAGAGGCAGCAAGGACGTGACGGTGGCTGTGGTTGATACCGGCGTCCAGGCTAATCATCCCGACCTGAAGGGGCGGCTGTTAACCGGATATAATGCGATTGCCAGCGGGGGAGCGCCGGATGATGATGTCGGGCATGGCACCCATGTTGCCGGGATTATCGGGGCCCTAACGAATAATCAGGAGGGGGTCGCCGGCATCAGCTGGTACAACAAGGTCCTTCCGGTCAAAGCGCTCGATAACTCCGGGGCGGGCACCACCTACTCCGTAGCCGAGGGCATTATCTGGGCCGCCGACCAGGGCGCCAAGGTGATTAATCTCAGTCTCGGCAACTATGCCGATTCACAGTTCCTGCATGATGCCATTAAATATGCCTATGACCGCGACGTGGTGATTGTCTCCGCAGCCGGAAATGACAACACCGAGCGTCCCGGCTATCCCGCAGCTTACGAAGAGGTCATTGCCGTTGCCGCCACCAACGCCTCCGGGGAACGGGCCTCCTTCTCCAACTACGGTGACTACATCGATATAACGGCCCCGGGAGAGAGCATTGCCAGTACGTATCCCGGCAGCCAGTATGCAGCATTATCCGGCACCTCCATGGCCAGCCCGCATGTGGCGGCGGTGGCCGGGCTGGTTCGCTCGCTCAATCCGGCGCTGACCAATAAGGAGGTTACCGAGCTGCTTACCTCAAATGCCGTGGACCTGGGCGCTCCCGGGCATGACAAATATTACGGCTGGGGCCAGGTGGATATCTACCGCACGCTGCAGGCGGCTGGCGGCGGAGAGGTTCCGCTGCAGCTATTCCCGCAGCATGTCGGGAAGCAGCTGAGATCGATGCCGTAACCGTCAGCGCAATCCGGTTATTCCGATGATTGCAGATACCGTTCCAGCAGCTGCAGGAACTGCTTCAGCCCGCGCTCCATCCCTTCCGGTGTGAGCTGCGAATAACACAGCCGGATATGCCGGGAGGGCTTATCCCCGGCATAACAAACATCGCCGGGCAGGAAGGAGATGCCCTCCTGCTCCGCCAGGTCATGCAGCCGGCTGATCTTGGCAGCTGGCGGAAGCTGCAGCCACAGGTTCAGCCCGCCCCCGGGCAGCTGCCAGGTTACACCCGGCGGGGCGTACTGCTTCAGCAGCCTCGCGGCTGATTCCTGGCGGAGACGCAGCGCCGTCCGCAGCTTCGCTGCGTAATTCTCATACTTGCCTGCGATGAAGGGCAATACCGCCCGCTGGGTCAGCAGCGGGCTGCCCAGATCACTAGCCGACTTGGCGGCGATCAATCTGGAGAGGATATTGCCTCCGGCCGCTACACAGGCGATGCGGCAGCCGGGGGCAAGGACCTTGCTGAAGCTTTTCATATAGACCACATGCCCTCCGGCATCCATGGATTTGATGGATGGCGGGGGCGGCTTATGGAAATACAGATCACTGAACGGATCATCCTCAACAATCAGACAGCGGTAGCTGCGGGCAAGCTCCAGCAGCCGCTGTCTTCGTGCTAAACTCATTGTCGCTCCGCTCGGATTCTGGAAGGTCGGATTCGTATAGATCAGCTTCGGCGGCTTCCGGTCACACATCGCTGTAAGCTTATCCACTCTCATGCCGTCCCCGTCCATCGGAACGAAGATCATCTCTGCGCCCCGCCCGGCAAATACATCAATCGCCCCGGTATAGCTGGGCGCTTCCAGATAGACTGTATCCCCCGGCCCGACGAAGGTCCGGGCGACGAGATCGATCCCCTGCTGGGATCCGCTAGTAATCATCAGGTCTCCGGAACCGACCGCGATTCCCCGGCTCAGCAGATGACGGCGCATCACCTCGCGCAGCTCTGCATCCCCCTGAAAGTTCCCGTAGGACGCCATCAGCTCAGGCTGCTCCCGGACCAGTGCCGCCATCGTGGCGCCAATCGGCGCAAGCGGAAGCAGGCTGCTGTGAATGGCGGCCAAATGAAAGGGATACTCCACCTCAGACACATCGAAATTCCGCCACAGCTGGGCCCGCGGCAGGTAGTCGTCATAGCTGTCCTGCCAGCTCCCGCCTTCCCCCTGTGCACTCTGTTCCCGCCGGGCAACATAACAGCCCTTGCCCTGGCTGCAGAGGATATGCCCGCGTGCCTCCAGATCGGCATAAGCCTTGCTTACGGTGACCTGGCTGACCTTCAGGGATGATGACAGCCCTCTTACCGACGGCAGCCGGGTTCCCGGCTGAAGCAGTCCTGAGGTGATCCGCTGGGCAATCGTTCCGCTGATCTGCTGCGGCAGCGTCTGCCCGCTGCTGCGGATAATTTCGATATGCATTCTGCTTCCCCCTGACTGTTATATTCAGCGCTTTACTGTTATACCGCTATACCGTTATGATACTACAAAATTCATCAAAAGCGGGGAGCATGAACATGAAGATTCGATTTGCGGAAATGACGAACCACCTGGGATCGTCTGCCGTCCGCGATATTCTCAAAATTACCCAGGGCAAGGACATCATCTCCCTGGCAGGCGGGCTGCCGGCCGAGGAATTATTTCCCGCCGGAGCTATCCGCGAGGCCTACAGCCGGGTATTGTCGAACGATGCGTCCGCGCTGCAATACGGACTGACCGAGGGTTATCTTCCGCTGCGCGGGCAGATTGCCGCCAGACTCGGGCAGCAGGGAATGAAGGTATCCCCTGAGGAAATGATTCTGACCACCGGCTCCCAGCAGGCCATCGACCTGCTCTGCCGGGTTCTGCTTGACCCGGGGGACACCGTGCTGGTAGAGGCTCCAACCTACCTGGCGGCTCTCCAGGTGCTCGGCTCTTACCGTGCAGACATCCGGGTAGTGGAGAGCGATCAGGAAGGGATGGTGCCGGAGCATCTGGAGGAGCTGCTGCGCTCCTGCAGCCCTAAGCTGCTGTATGCCGTTCCCACCTTTAACAACCCGTCTGGCGGAACCTGGAGCAAGGCGCGCCGTGAGCAGGTAGTCTCCCTGTGCCGGAGATACGGCGTATTGCTGCTGGAGGATAATCCGTACGGAGAGATTACCTTCGATGAATCACCGGAGGCCTATCCGCCCACTCTGGCAGCTATAGACAGACAGCTGGGCGGTGAACCCTGTGTAGTCTATACCGGCACCTTCTCCAAAATAGTGGCCCCTGCCCTGCGGACCGGCTGGCTCACCGGCCCCGCCGAACTGGTCAAGATCATCGCCAGAGCCAAGCAGGCGGCTGACCTGCACTCCAGCGCCATTGACCAGCGCGCCCTGTATGAGCTGCTGCTGAGCTTCGACCTGGAGCAGCATATCAAGAAGATATCCCGTGAATACAAGTCACGGATGAAGCTGCTCTCGGCCGAGCTCACCGCCCAGTGCTGGGAAGATGCAAGCTTCCTTGAACCGCGCGGCGGCATGTTCCTGTGGCTGAGCCTGTCTCCCGGCATTAATACCGCAGAGCTGCTGCCGCTGGCCGTGGAAGAGGGCGTTGCCTTCGTTCCCGGGGAAGTGTTCTACCCGGAGCAGCCGCAGCGAAATGCCATGCGCCTCAACTTCACCCACACCCGGCCGGAGCTGCTGCCGCTGGCGGTGCAGCAGCTCGGGACCGCCTTGTCCCGGTATGAGGAGCGCGTGATTGCCCGGTAAATCTATAATTAACAAGAAGGGGTGTCCCGCAAGCCATTGTCATGGCTTGCGGGACACCCCTTTATTGATGCGATGCATTCATTATATAACTGTACTTATCAGTTCAGCGTTGTCAGTTGGGAAAGTTTGCCGTAAGCCGGGTTCTGTGCTCGTTGTGGTTCAGACGGGAACTACCCTCCCACCATAAGCGACAATCATCTATCTAGGCTATACATTACTGCATAGCTCCAGCGACCAACCTAGACGCGCCTCAGGCGAAGGCTGCGGCTTCCGTGAAGAAGACGCTGCGTCTCATTAGGTCTTGCTCCAGATGGGGTTTACCAGGAACGAAGTCACCAGCGTTCCTCGGGGTCTCTTACACCTCGGTTCCATCCTTGCCTGTGCCGCCCGCAGGCGGCCATCGGCGGTCCATTTCTGTGGCACTATCCTTCGGCTCGCGCCGACTGGATGTTATCCAGCACCCTGCCTTGTGGAGCCCGGACTTTCCTCCCGTATACTCGCGTATACCGGCGATTGTCTGTCAAACTTTCCGATACAACATTGTATATTATACAGAGATGTGCCAGCCCGCACAAGGGCTAATAATTACTTTTACAGGAATTGAAAGGGCTCGGTGTCAGGCTGCGAGGCATGAACCACAGTGCCGTATTTATTCGCAGCCAGCTTATCCGCGAGATACTCCGCCACCTTCTCCTTCATAATTTTCTCCGCGTTATGCCCCGGATCGATCAGAGCAATTCCAGCCAGATAGGCATCTTGGGCGGTATGGTAATCAATATCCCCGGTGACCAGCACATCCGCCCCTTTGAAGATCGCGCTGCTGTAATACTTGGCACCGGAACCGCCCAGCACCGCTGCCTTGCGGACCGGACGGTCCAACTCCCCGACTACCCGTACGCTAGGCACATTAAGCCCGGACTTGACTGTCTCAATGAACGCTCCCAGCGTGGTCGGCTCCTTCAGCTTCCCGACTCTTCCGAGTCCCAGGCTGCGCCCTTTGAGATCCATGGAATACAGATCATAGGCTACCTCTTCATACGGATGGGCCTTCAGCATCGCCTGGACCACCTTATTCCGGACCGGCTGCGGGACAATGGTCTCAATGCGGATTTCTTCAGCCCGCTCCAGCTTGCCCGGCTTTCCGATATAAGGATCTGTCCCCTCCTGCGGAAGGAAGGTGCCGTAGCCTTCGATATTGAAGCTGCAATGGCTGTAATTGCCGATGTGGCCCGCCCCGGCGTTCAGAATAGCGTCCAGCACCTTCTGATGATGATCCTTCGGCACGAACACGACCAGCTTGGACAACTGCTCTGTATGGATATCCTTGATCGGTGCACCGTTCTCTATCCCGAGAGCCTCTGCCATCCAGTCATTCATTCCGCCTTCGGCCACATCCAGATTCGTATGGCTGATATAGACGGCAATGTCATGCTTGATCAGCTTCTCATACAGACGGCCCATAGGGGTATCTGTGAGAATGCCTTTGATCGGCCGGAAAATCACCGCATGATGGGCAATGATCAGATTGCAGCCCTTGGCCACCGCCTCGTCTACGACCTGCTCATTGACATCCAGGGCGGTCAGCACGCCGGTAATCTCCTTCTGTAGAGTACCCACCTGCAGCCCGACATTATCCCATTCCTCCGCCAGATGCTTCGGGGCAAGCTGCTCCATATATCCGATTACAGTCTGTCCTTTGGCAAACATTCCAGCACCTCCCTGATCTGCTTAATCTGCAGCATTACCTTGCTGCGTTTCTCTTCGGCCGCCGCAAGCTCTGAACGGGCAAGTGATGACAGTATCGTCTCCAGCTTGGAGATTTCCCCCTGCCATTTCGCCGCAAACACCGGGTTCGGCGATTGCAGCAGCCACGGTCCCATCTGCAGCAGCAGCTCCTGATCACACTGGACCTTGCCCCCGGCAAGAGCACGCCCGCTGTACAGCTGTTCATTCGTCAGCGCAGCCTGGCCCTCCGGTACAGCCGTCAGAATCTCATAGATTTTGCCGTCTTCCTCCAGAATATGCTCCGCAGTCAGCACCCAGCCCCTGCTCAGCAGCCATCGGCGCAGAATATCCTCGCCGACGTTCGGCTGCAGCGCCAGCGTCTTCACCCCGGCCAGCTTGCCGAGCTTCTGCCCGCGTTCCAGAATCGCCGCAATCAGCGATCCGCCCATACCGGCAATGGTGATGCAGTCCGCTTCCCCAGGCTCCAGCACTTCAAGCCCGTCTCCGCGCCGGACGGCAATCTGTCTGCTGAGCCCGGCTTCCGCGACCCCTCTGTTTGCCGCTTCGTAAGGACCGGCATTCACCTCTCCGGCAATAGCAGCCGCAGCTCTTCCGCTCTGCACGGCAGCCACCGGCAACAGCGCATGATCTGAGCCGATATCGGCAAGCACGCTGCCTTCCGGCACCTGCTCCAGCAGCAGCTGAAGACGGTCTGATAATTTGATATTGTTCATGATGCCACCCACGTTATCCATTTTTTTCTGAAGAGGAACAGCAGCGCAAGGCCTGCCGCAACCTTCAGGATTAATACAAGCGAAGTCCATTCCGGGAAGCCCGAGCGGAGCCACAACGCATCCACCTCCGGCATAAGCCAGAGGCAGACGCCAACCCCCAGATACACCCCTGAGACCCCGCTGACCCGGTGATACAGCAGCCAGCTCAGCCAGATCATCAGCACACACAGCGGAAGCCAGAGCAGCTCCAGCTCAAGGATCGAAGCATCCGGCCGCTCCTGGCCGAAGAATCCGGCATAGAGCAGCGCCCAGAAGGCATATCCGCAGAAATGCAGCAGCCCTATACGCAAAAAGAAGCCCAGCACACACCACAGCAGGCCGCAGAACGCAATGAGCAGCGGCCTCCAGAAGCCGGGATCAAGCTCATGCAGGGCTATCAGCCAGAGGCCGAAGCCCAGCGTAAGCACACTGCCGATTCCGGCCAGCAGCAGACTGATCAGCTTGTTGCGGTCCAGATACACAGCCGAATAGCCGTAACACACGATGAGGACACAGAGTGCCGTGGCAAGTTGCAAAGGCCAGGGAAAAACGCTAAAATAAAGACTGATCAAGAAAATCAAGGAAATTATTCCAAAACCAAACAGCCAAATTTTGATGCTTCCCTGCTGGAGATTCCGCAGCGAGACCGGGTTGCTGTCCTTCAGGTCCGCCTGGTCATCATACAGGTTGGTCAGAAAGTCACAGTATTGCTCCGGCAGCAGCTTGCTTCTTCTCCAATACTGAATTTCTCTTAATATAGTGTCACGCTTCTCCAGATTCAAGCGGCATCCCTCTTTCCAGAACTGGCCTTCATTCTGTCTCAAGCACAAGGAACTCTAAGTCCGGGCAACCCCTCATCATAGAAAAGACCTCCTGCCACCATGCAGCAGAAGGTCCGGTTGTACGATCTATTCGAGGAAGTCCTTCAGCCGCTTGCTGCGGCTCGGGTGACGAAGCTTGCGCAGCGCTTTGGCTTCAATCTGGCGGATACGCTCACGGGTCACGCCGAACACCTTGCCCACTTCCTCCAGCGTTCTCGTCCGGCCGTCATCCAGGCCGAAGCGCAGACGAAGCACGTTCTCCTCACGCTCTGTGAGCGTGTCCAGCACATCCTCCAGCTGTTCCTTCAGCAGTTCATAGGCCGCAGCATCGGCAGGCGCCAATGCCTCCTGGTCTTCAATGAAATCACCCAGATGCGAATCGTCTTCTTCCCCGATCGGCGTCTCCAGGGAGACCGGCTCCTGGGCAATCTTCATAATCTCTCTGACCTTCTCTACCGTAAGCTCCATCTCCGCCGCAATCTCTTCCGGCGACGGCTCACGGCCAAGCTCCTGCAGCAGCTGCCGGGATACCCGGATCAGCTTGTTAATGGTCTCTACCATATGCACAGGGATACGGATCGTACGCGCCTGGTCGGCAATCGCACGGGTGATCGCCTGCCGGATCCACCAGGTGGCATAGGTACTGAATTTGAAGCCTTTATTGTGGTCAAACTTCTCAACCGCTTTGATCAGACCCATATTCCCTTCCTGAATCAGATCCAGGAACAGCATGCCGCGGCCGACATAGCGCTTGGCGATACTGACCACGAGCCGCAGGTTCGCTTCCGCCAGTCTGCGCTTCGCTTCCTCATCGCCATTCTTGATCCGCATCGCCAGCTCGACTTCATCGTCAGCCGACAGCAGCGGCACGCGGCCGATTTCCTTCAGATACATCCGCACGGGGTCGTTAATCTTGATTCCCGGAGGCAGCGAGAGGTCGTCGTCGAAGCTGAAATCATCGCCGTCCTTATCCTCATTATCATCGCTGGGCCGGAGGCTGTTCACCTCTTCATCATTCTCATTGACAACCTCAATCCCCAGATCGCTGAGCTGCTCATAGAACTCCTCCATCTGCTCGGGATCCTGATCGAACGGCGATAGCTTCTCCATGATATCTTTGTAATTCAGTGATGATCTTTTCTTGCCGTGATCAATAAGCTGATCCTTAACCTGATCCAGAGTAAATTCCGCTTCCAGCTCAGTGTGCTGATCGTTCGCCATAATTCGACTCCCTCCTCCCTAGGTACATCCTGTCAACTGCTCATTGTCTCTCTAGGGCTAAAATTTCACTTGCTATTTGTGCTGCACGCAAAAAGTCACCGGATTTCTCCGCCTGAATCATCTCTTCACGCTTAAGCTCAATTTTGCGCTGCATAGGATACTTCCGCACTTCACGAATATAATCGTCCAGAACCTGGGGACTCCAGTCCGGAGGGGTATCCATCATGGAGATGGCTGTTGCGGTCTTCTCCAGACGGTCATCCTGAAGCGATGACAGAAACCGGCTGATGCCGGGTGGTTTGCCTTGCGCATAATAAGCATATAGATAAGCGGCGATTGCCGCATGATCATCAATATTGAACTCTTCCCCGAGCCGTTCACCCACATAGGCTGCCGCTTCCGGGTCCTGAATCATCAGTGATAACAGACGCCGTTCCGCAACATGGTAAGCAGGCAGCAGTGTAGGTGTCTGCACTTGCCCTTTTTTATGCCTACCATTATTCCACCTTTTATCGTTATTATCCCCTTCGGGGTTGTTTTTTTGCATGGAGGCCCGAAGTAAATTACAATCCTGCTTCAGGCTGTCATAGGACAGCTCCAGTTCGGAGGAGATTTCACGCAGGTAGACCTCCCGCTCCGTCGAAGAATGGAGCCCGGCAATTACCTCCAGCGCCTCCTTGACATAGGCAATTTTGCCGTCTTCCTCTAGGAGTATATGGTTTTTTTTGAGATATATAAGCTTAAATTTGATGGATGACACTGCGGAGTCAATCACCTGTTCCCGGAACCGGTCCCCGCCATGCCGGGAGATGAATTCATCCGGGTCCATTCCGCTGGGAAGCAGCGCGACCTTAACACGCAGCCCGCTCTCTTCAAGCATAGGAATCGCCTTGCTCGCTGCGGCTTGTCCGGCCTTGTCCCCATCATAAGCAAGAACAATCTCATCCCCGAGGCTCTTCAGCAGTGCCACATGACTCTCGGTGAGCGATGTCCCCATCGTTGCTACCCCGTTATGCACACCTGCCTCCCAAGCCGAAATGACATCTCCGTATCCTTCGAAAAGTACGATTTGCCGCGATTTGCGGATGGATGCTTTGGATTGGTGCAGATTGTACAGAATCCGGCTCTTGTTGAACAGCCGGCTCTCCGGGGAATTCAGATACTTCGGCTGCCCGTCCCCGAGAATACGTCCGGCGAAGGCAATCGTCTTGCCCATCCGGTTGGCAATCGGGAAGATCACCCGGCCGCGGAAGCGGTCCAGATAGCCCTTGCCTTCTCCCCTGGCAGACAGCAGCCCGCCCTTCTCCATCTCGGCGAGATCGAAGCTGCGCTTCTCCAGAAACTGCAGCAGCGTGTCCCAGCGGTCAGGTGCATAACCGATCTGGAACTGGTCAATCATTCTGTCGCTGAACCCCCGGCCTCTTAGATAATCCATGGCAGCAGTGCCGTATTCCGTGTTCTTCAGCAAGAAATGATAGAACTTCGCCGTTAATTCATACGCCTGAATCAGCCGGTCCCGCTCCGGGTCAGGTGGAGCAAGCGCCCCGCCTCTGCCCTCGGGAACCGGAATGTCACTCTCTTCCGCCATAATTCTGACTGCTTCGGGGAAGGATAATCCTTCGATTTCCATCCTGAATTTGATGGCATTTCCGCCCATACCGCAGCCAAAGCAATGAAAGACGCCCCGTTCCGGGGTGACGGTGAAGGAGGGGGATTTCTCCGAATGGAACGGGCAGAGACCCCACAGATATTTGCCCTGCTTGGACAAATGGACAACCTTACTGACGGTATCGACAATATCATGCCGCGCCAGTACGCTCTCAATGACCTCTTCGGGTACCCGGCCGTGTCCGCTAGCCACTTCAACCACCTTCATCTCTTAACAAATAAATATAATTCGCTATAGCTGGACATTCTCCTGCAAAATTGTTAAAAGTTTTGTCAGTTTATGTTGAAAAAGTTGTTTTTCCTGTGCGGTTATCGCTTTGGGCCCTTTGGAATAGTGACCGCGCCTGCGCTCAACCGCCCGCGCATGCCTGCCCTCCAGCATGAAATCCATGGTCGCATCCTCATATTCCTGCCCCCGGTTCGACAGCACCCGGCAGCGTTTGCCCAGTGCCAGCGCCGCAAGCCCGTAATCCTGCGTCACCACGATATCCCCGGCAGTAATATGGTTGGCAATATACAGATCGGCGCTGTCTGCCCCGCGGTCCACCTGCACCACCGTGACACCTTCCTCGGCCTTCAGCACATGATCGTAGGATGAGACCATCAGCACCGGCACGCCGAAGCTGCGGGCCGCAGCGGTAATCTCCGCCTTGACCGGGCAGGCATCGCCGTCAACGACAATTTTACCAAGCCAGGATGTTCCCACCAGCAATCACCAAATTCCTGTTAATATATATTACGCACCATGCTGCAAAAATCCTTCTTTGCAAAAGCATAAATACGGAACGAATGTCAACTTACGCATTGGCACCGTTCCGTATATTTATACCCTAAACACTCAATCTATACCACCCGGTTCACAAACAATACCAATAATCCGTCCTGCTTACCACACCAGCTTGCCGAAATCGGCGAACAGTCTGGAATCCGCATGGATACCGGCCAGCAGCGCCAGACGGCTGTTACGGATCGCCTCGTCCTCCGCCATGACCATGACCGAATCGAAGAATCCGGTGACGGCAGCTTCAAGTCCTGACAGAATCTGCAGTGCTTCGGCAGCATGTCTGGAAGCAAGGGCAGCGTGGTAAGGCTCATGTATACTCTGCCAGGTCTCGTACAGCTTCTGTTCCGCTTCTTCCTTCAGCAGGGAAGGTTCAATAACGGCACCCTCCGGAGCCTTGGCAGCCAGGTTGCTGACCCGGGTCAGCGAATCTACGGTTAGCTTGAAATCAGCCAGGTCAGTCACGGCATTCATCAAGGCCAGGCTTCTGGCAACGACATCAACGATATCATCGAATCCTGCCGCCGTGGCCGCATCCACCACGTCATAACGGACATTGTTGTCGGATAACAGGCGTTTCACGCGCAGGCCGAAGAACTCGTACAGACTTATACGCAGCTCAGGGGCAAAAGGTTTCTCCGGACGTGAGCTTTCATGAACCTCCAGTGCTGCGGCAAAAATCTCCTGCAGGCTGAGCTTCAGCTGATGCTCCAGCACAATCTGCACAATGCCCGCCGCCTGACGGCGCAGCGCATAAGGGTCCTGGGAGCCGGTTGGGATGATCCCGATGGAGAAGCAGCCCACGATTGTATCGATTTTATCGGCAATGCTGACAACCAGACCTGCCTCGGTAGATGGAACGGCGTCTCCGGCGAAGCGCGGCTGGTAATGCTCGAAGATCGCTTTGGCTACCTGCTCCTCTTCCCCGGCCTTACGGGCATAATCCTCACCCATCGTGCCCTGCAGCTCAGGGAATTCGCCGACCATCTGGGTAACCAGGTCGAACTTGCAGATATCTGCCGTGCGGCTGACTTCTGCAGCAGCCTTGGCCGGCAGCTCCAGCTTCACAGCCAGACGGTCTGCGATGGCGCGGATACGGCGCACTTTGTCGCCGACGCTGCCCAGCTCTTCATGGTAGACGATATTCTCCAGTTTGGCCAGTGCATCATTAATCTGCAGCTTCTGGTCTTCTTCATAGAAGAATTTGGCATCCGACAAGCGGGCGCGCAATACCTTCTCGTTCCCCTTGGCGATAACGTCCAGCGATACTGCATTCCCGTTACGTACCGTAACGAAGAATGGCAGCAGCTTGCCGTCAGCACCGAATACCGGGAAGTACCGCTGATGCTCGCGCATGGAGGTAATCAGCACATCCTGGGGAATATTCAGGAATGCCGGATCGAAGGTGCCGAACAGGACCGTAGGCGTCTCAACCAGGAACAGGACCTCTTCCAGCAGATCCTCCTTAATCGCAATCTTCCAGCTTTTCTCTTCGGCCAGCTTATGAATTCCGCTGAGAATCAGCTCTTCGCGCTCCTTCACATCTGCCAGTACATGCTGGCTGCGCAGCGCTTCAACGTACTGCGCAGGCTCCGTAATAACAGCTTCTTCTCCCAGGAAGCGGTGGCCGCGGCTCACATTGCCCGCCTTGACTCCGGCTATTTCCAGATCAATGATCTCCTGGCCGAACAGGGCCACCATCCAGCGGATCGGACGGACGAATTTGAAATCATATGCGCCCCAGCGCATATTCTTCGGGAACGTCATGGCATGGACAATGCCGGCAAGACCTTCAGAGAGCAGGGAAGCCGTCTCGGTTCCGGTGCTGTTCTTGGTTACATAGATATACTCTACCCCGGCCAGTTCCTTGAAGGTGAATTGCTCCGGCTCCACGCCCTGGCTGCGGGCGAAGCCCAGTGCCGCCTTGCTCCAGTTGCCTTCAGCATCCAGAGCGATTTTGCGGGACGGGCCTTTGACTTCCTCACTAACATCCTCCTGGCGTTCAGCGGCATCCTTCACCAGCACGGCCAGGCGGCGCGGTGTGGCATAAGCGCTGACGCCGCTATGACTGATGCGTGAAGCATCCAGCCATTTCACCGTTTTGTCCTGCAGCTGCTCCATAGCCGCACGGATGAAGCGTGCAGGGATTTCTTCCAGACCGATCTCGAACAGAATATCTTTAGACAAGGTCAGCACCTTCTTTCTTCAGCAGCGGGAAGCCCAGCTTCTCGCGTTCCTCCAGATATGTCGCCGCTACGCTGCGGGCCAGATTGCGGACTCTTGTAATGAAGCCTGTGCGTTCGGTTACGCTGATCGCTCCGCGCGCATCCAGCAGGTTGAAGGTATGCGAGCATTTCAGCACATAATCGTAGGCCGGGAAGACGAGATGCTTCTCCATCGCTCTGCGGGCTTCCTCTTCATAGGTGTTGAACAGGCTGAACAGCATTTTGACATCGGAGACTTCAAAAGTATACGTAGAGTGCTCAACCTCCGGCTGATGGAACACATCCCCGTAAGTCATTCCGTCTACCCACTCCAGGTCGAATACATTCTCCTTCTCCTGAATGTAGGACGCCAGACGCTCCATTCCGTACGTAATCTCCACAGCCACCGGACTGGTTTCGATTCCGCCAACTTGCTGGAAGTAGGTAAATTGCGTAATTTCCATTCCGTCCAGCCAGACCTCCCAGCCGAGACCGGCGCAGCCCAGGGACGGATTCTCCCAGTTATCTTCGACAAACCGCACATCATGCAGCAGAGGGTCTACACCTAGTGCCTTCAGACTGTCCAGGTAGAGCTCCTGAATGTTGTCCGGGGAAGGCTTGATAATGACCTGGAACTGGTGGTGCTGGTACAAGCGGTTCGGGTTCTCCCCGTAACGGCCGTCCGACGGGCGGCGGGAAGGCTCAACATAAGCAACCTTCCACGGCTCAGGGCCCAGGGAACGCAAAAATGTCATCGGATTCATTGTTCCCGCCCCTTTCTCCGTATCATACGGCTGGACGAGAATGCAGTTCTGGGCGGCCCAGAATTGCTGCAGCGTCAGAATCATCTGCTGAAAGTTCATAACTACCGTCTCCTTCGCTATACAAGTGTGTACTGCCTCTTGCCCTGTGACTGACGCTTGCTGCTGCGCGATGGAGGCGGTACAGGCTTCTATGTCGCAGCGGCAGACTGTGGAATCCGTTCCAAAGTCTCCGCCGCAGATCAAAAAGCTCCCGCCCCCATGCCTGATATACAGACATAGGGACGAGAGCTTAACTTATCTTCTCCCGCGGTTCCACCCTACTTGATTACGCTACGCGAAATCCACTTTTCATTCTGCCGCTTCCGTACTCCCGGGCGCCCTGTTCATGAACGTTGTCCCGCCAGGCTTCCACTCTCCCCGGCTCGCTGCTGCGACAATACTGTCCACTACTTTCCCGATCACTGCACGCTCTCCATTAACTGGAGTCAAGCGCGGCACTGTATTTAAGAAACTGAACTTATAGTAACGGATATTTCGCGTTTCGTCAAATATTGTATTTATCCAGCTGGTCCAGAAAGCTCTGCGACTTCAGCTTTAGCCCAAGCTGGAAATCCATGAATGCCCGCATAATCTTCTTCAGCTCGGCCCGGGTCTCCGGCTTCACATCCACATTGCCCAGTCTGGTCAGGTCAAGTCTGGCAAACACCCGCAGCAGCTTCAGAGCCCGCGGCGAGATCTCCATCGCCGGCGGATCATTGTGCCGGCAGCTGCGGCATAACACGCCGCCAAGACGGGGACTGATCCGCAGCTCTTCATCCGGCTTGTCCTGGCCGCAGGCAATGCAGCTATCCAACTGCGGCCCGTATCCCGCCGCCTGAAGCACCTTCATCTCGAATACATTCAGAATAATTCCGGGTTCCTTGTCTTCTTCCAGTGCATTCAGGCAGGCGTTGAGCTGGCGGAACCAGAAGCTGCCCGTCTCTTCATCATGCAGCACCCGGTCGAGCAGCTCGCAGGCATAGGAGGCATACGCCGCCTTGACCAGATCCTCCCGCAGCCCATGATGGGATTTCGTAATCTCTCCGGCATTCAGTGTTCCCAGTCCCCCGTTGTTGCGGAAGAACACGAATTCTCCGGTTGTGAACAGCTGGATCAGAGCAGCATGGCGGCTCTTGACCTTCTTGGCGCCCCGGACCAGAACTCCTACTTTGCCCGCGTTCTCGGTGCAAAGCGTAATAATGGCGTTCCCTTCACCGTAATCCATGCTGCGGATGACGATCCCTTCCACCCTGTATAACATGCCTCTTCCCCCAACCACTCGGCAAGCAACCAGTCCTTATTGGGCTTCTTCATCAATAGCCATCTCTTCCTCCGCCGGCAGCGGACTGCTGTTCTCCGGCGAATCCCCGGCTTCCCTGTACAGCAAATACGCATCGAGATCCCCAGTCATTGCAAAATACTTCCACGAAAAATTCCGCATTCGTATTCATCCTCTCTTCGGAAACACGATGTCTCTTCAAAAATAGGATGTGCGATGCTGAGGGATCTATCCGTGCAATTCCTGCCAGCGATGCCGCATTCCGAGTCTTATTGATCCTTGTGGAAGCCCAAATCCCGCAGCACGCGTTCCTGGTTGCGCCAGTCTTTTTTCACCTTTACCCATAGCTCCAGGAAAATCTTCGAGCCCAGCAGATTCTCAATGTCCGTCCGCGCCCGGCGTCCGACCTCTTTCAGCATGGCTCCCTGCTTGCCGATAATAATCCCCTTCTGGGAATCACGTTCTACAAAGATCACCGCCGAAATATGCACTACCCCGTTAGTCTCGACCTTCATATCCTCAATCGCCACCGCAATGGAATGCGGCACCTCTTCGCGGGTCAGATGCAGAATCTTCTCGCGGATCAGCTCGGCACAGACGAATTGCTCCGGGTGGTCGGTAATCTGGTCATCCGGGTAATACTGCGGCCCTTCCGGCAGATACTTCTGCACCTGCTCCAGCAGCGTATTGACATTGTTGCCCAGCTTGGCGGAGATCGGTACGATCTCGGCAAACTCGTGCAGCTTATTGTATTCCGTAATCATCGGCAGCAGTTCATCCAGCTCAATCTTGTCAATCTTGTTCATAACCAGAATCACCGGAGTCTCGATGGAATTCAGCTGCTCGGCAATAAAGCGGTCGCCGCCGCCCATCCCCTCAGAGGCATCCACCAGGAACAGCACCGCCTCCACTTCATGGAGTGTGCTCATCGCCGTCTGGTTCATGTAGTCGCCCAGCTTGGACTGTCTTTTATGAATACCCGGGGTGTCCAGGAATACAATCTGTGAATTGTTCGCCGTATATACCCCGTGAATTTTGTTGCGGGTGGTCTGCGGCTTGTCCGACATAATGGCGATCTTCTGGCCGATTACCTGGTTCATCAGTGTTGATTTGCCTACGTTCGGTCTGCCGATGATGGCGACAAACCCTGATTTGAATTTCATATGATCTTCCTTCCCTACTACGTGGTTAAAATCGTCCATGGCGTTTTAGATGAATCTGGTTTAAAAGCTTTAAAGCTTAAAGCGTCAATCTCAAAACGGCAATTCTAAAGCGTTCGATCCTAAAGCGTTCGATCCCCCTAAATCCCCCTTCGCCAAGGGGGACCCCAAGGGCCCCGGCCCTCTGGACACCCGGAAGTAGCGTGGGCGCAGCGTTTGGCGCGGGAAGCGGCTTGTAGAGCATGAGCGCTTGCCGTTCCCTGCGGGAACACGCTTGACTGTGGCGCTTGGGATTGGCGGTGGGCTGGCGTTTCACGCGGCGCAGGAACTTTTGGAGCATGAAGCGCTTGCTGTTCCCTGCGGGAACACGCTTGACTGCCGCGCATAAGAGACGGGTTACTTTAACAACTAACTACTTTAACAACTAACTACTAGCTTAATTGTATTTTGTACACTTATTCTGCTCCAAATCAGCGGTTTTGACGGCTTAGTTGTAAATCATACATCTATTTTCCTCATCAAAGTTACTTTGGGCGATATCCGATGAATGTAGTTGTACAATTTACAATTAAATCTACTTTTGGCGGGAATATTGGAAAGTTAGTTGTACAATTTACAGTTAACTTTGGAGTATAGCTGGCGTTTCACGCGGCGCAGGGACTTTGGAGCATGAGCGCTTATCGTTCCCTGCGGGAACATGCTTGACTGTGGTGCGGATTATTAGTTGGAAACCCGAGCACTCGCCTGACCCATTGTTCCTGCATCTACATCCCATTCGCACCTGCATGCCCGTGCACCAGCACTAGCTCCAGCACCAGCACCAGCACTAGCTCCAGCTCCAGCTCCAGCTCCAGCTCCAGGCTCAATTGTATTTTGTACAGCAGAATCAGCAAATCCAGGGTTTTTTAGCGGTTCTATTGTATTTTGTACAGTAGATTTGATGCAAACAGGGCATAAGCAGGGTGATTTCAAATTTCTAATGCACGAAATACAACAGAACCTGTCTTGGACCCTTTCGCGGCACAATCTATTGTACGTTATACAGTAGAGTGTCCAACAGCAGCAATATGTTGCGGTCCTTATACCAGTACCAACCTGCTGCCGTCACTCCGCACTCTGTCCCTGCGCCAGATCAGCTGGGCCGAAGGCGCCGGGGAGCAGGTCGCGCACCGTAGTCTCCACAATATCGCCCTTCAGATTGCCGAGAATGACGGGCATGTCGGGGCCGCACAGCTCCACCATCACCTGGCGGCAGACACCGCAAGGCGATACAGGGCCTTCCGTGTCGGCTACGACAGCAATAGCCTTGAAGGTTCCGGGCTTATGTCCGTCTGCAATGGCGCGGAACATGGCTGTCCGTTCACCGCAATTGGTCGGACCGTAAGCGGCATTCTCGATGTTGCAGCCGTGGTGGACCTTACCGTCCTGATCCAGCAGCGCAGCCCCTACTCCAAAGCGGGAATACGGTATATATGCATTGGCTCTGGCCTTGATTGCTTCCTGAAGCAGATAAGCTGCATCCATAGTAATCCCCCTAATTTAAAGATGACGGAGCGCACAAAGCGGGTCCGCCTCTTCTACAAGCTGAAGTTGTAAACTGATTATGACATAAGTCTTGTGATCCAGTCCATTACGGGATGATAAAAAACATAAATCCCCGTAATCACGGCAAACACCGCCGCTAAGAGGACAGCGCCTGCGGCGGTATCTTTGGCCTTCTTCGCCAGCGGATGAATCTCGGGCGAGACCAGATCGATCGTCGCCTCAATCGCCGTGTTCAGCAGCTCAGCCGTCAGCACCAGGGTGATTGCCAGCAGCAGCAGCATCCAGCTGGACGGAGGAAGCCGGAGCACAGCGGCGGCGGCCACAACCAGAAGAGCAAAACAGCTGTGCACCTTCATATTCAGCTCCGATTTGAAGGCCGCTGCAATGCCCTGCGCTGCAAAACGGAAGGAATGCCAGAATTTTTTGTGGCCTGCCGCCGTATTCTTGACCATTAGCGTGTCAACCCGACCTGAGCCAGAACCTTCTCCTGCTTGGACATCATTTCCGCTTCCGCTTCAGGGTCCTGGTGGTCATAACCCAGCAAGTGCAGGAACCCGTGAACGAACAGGAAGCCCAGCTCCCGTTCCAGGGAATGGCCGTATTCCTCAGCCTGCTCCTGTGCCCGGGTAACCGAGATAATAATATCCCCCAGCACATTGGGCACTTCCTCCAGCTCCTCGTCTTCTTCCGCCAGGTCGTACCGGATCTCCAGCTCATCTTCTCCGGTTTCATTCATTGCAAAAGACAGCACATCCGTCGGACGGTCAATGCCCCGGTATTCCAGATTCAGCTCATGAATCCGCTCATTATTGACAAAGGTCAGGTCCACTTCACCCTCGGCAATCCCTTCGGCTTCACCGGCCTTCTGCAGGATCGTCTCCAGCAGCTCGATCAGACGGCTGTTAATTTCATATTCTTCCTGTTCATTGTTCCAAACGACGCTCAGGCTCATGTGTACTGGCCCCTTCCTCTTTTTTGGGCTTGCGCACATCCTCCGGATATTCGATCCGGGAATGGAAGATGCCCATAACGGTCTCTTTGAGTGTACGTGCGATAATATCCAGCTCTTTGAGCGTCAGATCGCATTCATCGAACTGATGGTCATCCAGCCGGCTTTTGATAATTTTCTCGATCATCGTCTCCACCTGCACTACAGTAGGCTTGCGGAGCGAACGGACCGCGGCCTCCACACTGTCGGCAATCCCGACCACTGCGGATTCCTTCGACTGCGCCTTAGGTCCCGGATACCGGAAATCCTCCTCGGTGAAGTCAGGCTCCACCCCTTTTTCCTCTGCAAGCTTCAACGCCTTATGATAAAAATAATGCAGGAACGTCGTACCATGATGCTGCTCGGCAATATCGCGGATCGGCTTCGGCAGCTTGTATTCCTTCTGCATTTCCACCCCGTCGCGGGCGTGGGCCACAATGATTGATTTGCTCAGCTTCGGCTCAATCGAATCATGCGGATTCTCCATATTGTTCTGGTTCTCAATGAAGTAGAACGGCCGCTTCGTCTTGCCGATATCGTGATAATACGAGCCTACGCGGCACAGCAGGCCGTCCGCACCTATCGCTTCAGCCGCCGCCTCGGACAGATTGCCGACCATGACACTGTGGTGATAGGTTCCCGGTGTCTCGGTGAGCAGCTTGCGCAGCAGCGGATGGTTCGGGTTCGACAATTCTACGAGCTTCAGCGCCGACAGAATGCCGAACGTAACCTCGAAGAATGGCATCAGTCCAATGACGAGAACCGCAGTCAGCAGCCCCCCGGCAAAAGAGAAGCCCAGTGCATACAGGGTAGAGGTCTCATTCCACACGCCGCCGCCCAGCATCGTCAGGATGGCTACCGTCAGGCAGCCGAACAGGGATACCATAATCCCGCCCTTCAGGAGTGTAGAGCGTTGCCCCGCACGGTGCGTGGAGAAGATGGCGACATAGCTCACAATCAGCGCAAAGAAGCCGAAGGTGAAATCAAATACCGTATTCTGCTGCACATTCAGAAGAATGCTGGCCAGAACGCTGAACAGAATCGAGCAGAAATAAGCCAGCGTCATATCCAGCAGCATGGAGATCAGCATCGCACCCAGCGCAACCGGAGCCAGATAGCCTATATAGGTCCGGACATCGGTCTGCAGGAAGGCGGTCAGCTTCATCAAAACAATAGTTATGATAAATACCAGTACCAGCATAAGCAGCTGGGAATTATTATACTTGAATCCCGAGGCTCCGCCGTTATAGCGGATGAAGGTCAGCAGTCCAAAGGACAGCAGTGCAGACAGCAGGAACAGTCCGAGCTGCGGCCAGTAGTTGATTTCCTTGCTCAGCAGCCCGTTTTCGTCCAGCAGCTTGTACAGTTCCGGCGTAATCTCCTGGTTCTTGGCGACCAGCACATCACCTTGCTCGATGAACACATCCGGCGTGTTCTGCCGGGCCTGTACCTTCGCTTCCTTGGTGGCATCCTCGTCATAGAACTTGTTGGCGGTGATGACCAGCCGCACCAGCTCCTGTACCACCTCGCGGGCGGTACGCTGCCCCAGCGAGCTGACACTGACCAGCTCAGCCACCCTGGCACGCGCCGTCTGGGCATCGGTAATCTGGTCATTCATCAGCTTGGTGACAATGTCCCGGGCCACCGGCTTCATCTCGATGATGTCCTGGGAGGTCAGCCGGGGGATTTTGATATAGGTCTCTTCGGGAATCACATACGCCTGATCCTGGATCACGGACTGCATTTCGTCCAGCAAATGCTCGGAATACGTTCCGGCCTTGGAACTGGCAGCCACGAAATTCAGAATGAAATCATTGGCCCGACGCGGAATTTCCTCCCGGTAGATCTTCGTCTTCTCACTCTGCGAGATCGTATCATCCTGATTGAGCCCGTCAATCCGGTCTAGCAGCATGGTTACGAGATTCTCCGACCGCATCGGTATAATCGCATACCGGTTGGGCACGTTCTCGGCCGCCTCTTCCTGGGCTTTCAGCTTGGCATTGGTGTCCAGGATCTGCTTGGGCGCTGTAATCTCCTTCGCGCTGCGTGTCCCCTCTTTGATATCATATTTCTTCGGCAACAGATCAGAGGACAGGCTGAAGTAGAAAACTAGCCCCAATAACAGGAAAAGAGCATAGCGCGAAACCGCGCTATACTTCCATCCGCTGGTACTATATACAAATCCGCTTAATTTCGATGGTTGCTTGGAGGCCATGAAGACAATCCCCTTTGTTATTGAAGGTTTTCGGCAGCGCGGTCATAGGCAACGATAATTCTCTGCACCAGGGAATGACGGACAACGTCCTGTTCTGCAAAATACACAAAACCAAGCTCCTCAATGCCCGATAATATCGCCGTAGCTTCGATCAGCCCTGATTTCTTGCCGCGCGGCAGGTCGATCTGGGTCACATCGCCCGTGATGACCATCTTGGAGCCGAAGCCCAGACGGGTGAGGAACATTTTCATCTGCTCAGGTGTGGTATTCTGAGCCTCGTCGAGGATAATAAAAGCATCCTCCAGCGTCCGCCCGCGCATATAGGCAAGCGGCGCTATCTCGATCAGCCCGCGCTCCAGCGCCTTGGCCACCTGATCGGGCCCCATGACGTCGTACAAGGCGTCGTAGAGCGGCCGGAGATAAGGATCTACCTTCTCCTGCAAATCTCCCGGAAGGAAGCCCAGGTTCTCCCCTGCCTCCACCGCCGGACGCGTCAGCACAATTCGCTTGACTGAGCCTTCCTTCAGCGCGGCAACTGCAAGCACCACGGCCAGATAAGTCTTGCCGGTGCCCGCCGGGCCGATGCCGAAGACAATATCACGCTTCTTGATCGTGGTCACATAATGCTTCTGGCCGATCGTCTTGACGCGGATCGGTTTGCCGCGGAAGGTGGTTGTAATCTCGCCCTTGAACAGGTCGAGCAGCTGGTCGGCGCGGAAATCCTTCGCCAGCTCCACGGCGTAGTGCACATCGCGTTCACTTAACAGGTAACCGCCCCGCACCAGCGACAGCAGCACATTGAACAGCTGGCCGAGCATGTCCACTTCCCGCTCAGCGCCGCGTATCGTAATTTCAGCTTCCCGGGAGTCGATCACTGCCGGGATTTCTTTTTCGATAATTTTCAGGAATCCATCCTGCGGGCCGAATAAGGCTTGCGCCTCGCCGGCGTTCTGTAAAGATATCTGAATGCTTGCAGTCTGTTCTGACAAGTAGCCTCATTCTCCTCAATGGTTTACTATCGGAAGTTCTTCCGCAATTCTCTCTTCCACCTCAAACAGCACTTTCATATAAACTTTACCATTCTCTTTCTTCTCATGCAAAATTTTTTGACTTTTAATCACACTATCCGCACCATAACGCGCGAAAATATCCTTCCGGGCCCGCAGCAGCCCTTCCTCATGTGCAGCCTCCGGTGTAAGCGTCTCCGCCGTGTATTTGATCTCCAGCTCCTTCTCGGTCAGCAGACCCAGCGGCAGCTGGAATGACCGCCAGGACAGCATATCCGGCTCCGAAAGCGTACGCGATTTCGCAAAGCCGGAATCCCCGTAGCCCCACAGCTGGACCGCCCACTTGCCGAGTACAAGATACGTGCGGTCTTTACGTTCCCCGGTATAGGCACTGCCCGTCCGTTTGAGCGGAACCTCCAGATTATATTCATGCCAGACCAGGCCCTTAACCTCGCCCTTGGCCACCACTAACTGTCTGTTCTCCTCATCACCCAGCACGCCGGAGATGAGGATGTCCCCTTTTTTGACGCGCGTATTCCGGGTGACGACCGGCCTTCCCTGCTCCGCATAGATTTCGGTCACCACCGCATCGGTCCGGCTGACCAGATGGCGCTGGCTAAGCAAAGGCTTGTTCTCCGGGCGGTCCGCCTCCACGACCTGGATAGTAATGCTCGTCCCCGTCCGGTGGAAGCCGGCCCAGGTCAGGCCCGGAACCAGACTGGTCAGCTCCCGGGAGAGCTCGTCCGATTCTTTCATGCGCCAGATCCACTGGAACGGGTATACCCCCTCCTTGCGGGCGGCCTCCAGGATATCCTCATCCGCGATGCGGGTATTTCCTTCCACCTTGACGCTCCACACCATAGAGCATAACAGCAGCAGGCCAACACCGAAGATCAGCACACCTGCCGCAAAAAACTTCCGCCGCCACAAGCGCGCCACTCGGAACGGAAGCCCGTAGCGGGCCGTAACATGCATCCGGCAGCCTGTCTTTCTCAGCAGCGGACGGAGCCGGAAAAAGTCGTTCAACAGCACATTCAGGGAAGCGCCGTCCCCGGCAGGCCTCACATCCCAGATGATGATGCCCGCACCGGTTACAGCATTGATCAACCTTTCCACCTGCGGTCCCGTCACATGCAGTGTAACGAACCCCCGCAGTGATGCCAGAGGCGGCTCTTTCATGAGTTCTCCCCACTTTCCTTATATCTGATTTCACCGATCATTCCTTCAACGGCAAGCTCCTGTCCCAGAATGTTGCGGATGATCAGCCCTTGGCCGGAAATCTCCAGCTCCCCTTGGGCCAGCGCCAGCCTGAGCTGCTCCGAAGAGAAATGCAGCACGCCGCGGTGATTCTCAATATACAGCTCCTTATTGCCGATCAGGGTGATCCGGGGCATCTCCTGCAGCACATCCTGCGGTAGATCCAGTATCCCGTTTGTCCATCCCCGCAGCCTGCGGCCGATACGGGTCATAAGTAGACGCTCCCCCTTCCTGCCTTCTGTACACCTTATGCGGGAGGGTGTTTTTTTATGTGAACAAGTGACGCCAAAAAAGCCTGAACCGCCTCCTGACAAGGCTGATTCAGACTTGGCTGTATCCCTTTTCTTTTCTTCAATAATCATTTCAGGGAACACTGCATATGATAATTAGTGACAGTACGGCTCCCTGGTCCATGATATCCGGTATATTAGTTCATAGAACAAGTGGAAACGGCTTTGACGTCCTTGTAAAGGACGGTATCGTTTCAGCGAGAATTATAAGGATAAGTTATCATGTGAAACATATAAATTCTTATATTTGAACGAAAAACACCCCTATTTCTAGGGGTGCTAGCGTTATATTATTGCAGAAATTGCTGAACCACTTGGTTCACAAGCTTACCATCGGCGCGTCCTTTGACCTTAGGCATCAGCGCGCTCATCAACTTACCCATATCACTTTTCGAAGAAGCACCGGTTTCCTGGATGGTCTGCTGTACAATTACTTTAATTTCTTCTTCGGAAAGCTGCTCGGGAAGATACTTAATGATAATCTCGATTTCTGCCTTAGTAGTCGCGGCAAGCTCTTCACGACCCGCTGCTTCAAATTCTTGGAGGGCATCTTTGCGCTGTTTGATCTCACGACTAAGGATATCAAGCACTTCGTTGTCGTCTAACGGTCTCTTCAAATCTATTTCAAGATACTTTATGGTAGAACGAACCATTCGAATGGTGGAGAGTGTGAACTTGTCCTTACTCTTCATCGCTTGCTTCATATCTTCGTTCAATCGTTCGCTAAGATTCATGCGTGGGTAATCCTCCTAAAACTTTCTCTTACGAGCAGCCTCAGACTTCTTCTTGCGCTTTACGCTTGGCTTCTCATAATGCTTGCGTTTCTTCACCTCAGCCAAGACACCATCCTTAGCAATGGAGCGTTTAAAGCGACGAAGTGCAGCATCAATTGTCTCGTTTTTGCGAACTTTCGTTTCAGACACCAGTTTTCCCTCCCTCCGACCAGACCGTCCAAGAGCATAACAACACGGTTCATCACCTTTCATTATAGGTCAAACTTAAATAAGGTGTCAACCTTCGTGCTATTCTTTTTTGGGCCGGTCCGTTTGCAGATTGCCGCTTATGCGTGGGAAGCAGAATTCCCGGTCAGGGCGCCCAGCTTGGCTCCGCCAAGCAGATGATAATGCAGATGCGGCACCGCCATCCCGCTGTCCGGCCCGCAGTTATTGATCAGCCGGTAGCCGCTCTCGGCAATGCCCAGCTCTGCTGCAAGCTGCTGTGCAACCGCGTGAATCTCGCCGATCAGCGGCAGATCCTCAGGCTTGACGTCATTCATCGAAGCGATGTATTTCTTCGGGATAATCAGCACATGCACGGGGGCGGCAGGCTCAATATCATAGAACGCCAGAATCCGCTCATTCTCAAACACCTTGTTCGACGGAATCGAACCTTCGATAATTTTGCTGAACACAGTCTCCATTCCAAGCATCCTCCCAGTCCATTTGTGATGCAGAAGCTTCATTTCGGTGATCCAATGCCTCTAATCATACAGGATTCCATGCGGTTCCGAAAGGGGAAGAGGATTCTTAGCTGTATTATAACAGCATTATAACAGCGAGGGATTGGCTGAGGGGGCCAGTCCATACAAGATCAGCCTTACGGGTGGACGGTGCTGGCGGCTATTAGCGGCATCCGGCAGCGGTCATGCGGAAGTCACGCAGGGCATGTGTGCTCTATCCGATTTTGATCGGTTTTTCGATTATATTTGGCCTGTGCGCCCTCATCCGGCGTATTGTGGTCGGTTTTTCGATTACACTTGGCCTACACGCTGTCCCCGGCGCCTAATGTGGTCGGTTTTCCGATTACATCTGACCCGTACACCCTCCGCGCACGCAATGTGGTCGGTTTTTCGATTATATCTGACCCGTACACCCTCCGCGCACCCAATGTGGTCGGTTTTTCGATTATATTGGCCCGTGCCTCTGCCTTTGTCCGGTATCACGTCCCAGTATCAATCGGACAGTAGCGGTTCAGCGGGATACAGAAGACTTTCCTTAAAAAGACAAAAAAAAGAAACACCCTTCACAGCTTATAAGCTGCTTCGGCGGCGGACGTATGAGAAGGAAAATTCCCTGTCATACGTCCGCCGAGGTGTTTCAAATGATGTCGGCTTAGCTGTATTATAACAGGGGGTTGGAGGTGTATCTGTGATCATCGTCACATCCAACCCCGGTTATCACATTTTTTCCAAAAGAATGGTTGAACCCCCGCCGCCCTGCTCTGCCGGAACGACAATCAGCTTGCGCGGCAGGCGGGCCCGCAGCTCGGGAACATGGCTGATAATCCCCACCGACAGCTGGTCATTGTGCAGTCTCTCCAGCGAGGTAATCACGGTGTCTAGCAGCTCCGGGTCCAGCGTGCCGAATCCTTCATCCAGGAAAAAGAATTGCAGCGGATACTGCCCGCGCAGCTGAATCTGGGCCGACAGAGCCAGCGCCAGCGACAGTGAGGTCAGGAAGGTCTCGCCGCCGGACAGGGTGGACACCGGCCGCCTTACACCGCCGTTGCCGTCATCGCGGATTACAAATCCGCCCCCGGAATCTACCTCCAGGGCATAACGCTGCTTGCTCAGAAAGCGCAGCCGCTGCGAGGCCGCCTGACATACCTGCATCAGCTGTTCCTCCGCGATATACTCGACGAAAGCATTGCCGCGCAGCACCGTCTGCAGCTTGGACAGGCTTTCCTGAAGAGCTGCATGTCCGGCCCTTTGCCCCTCCAGCTCCATCCAGCGGACATGGCGCTGCTGCAGATCCTCCAGGTCCCGCTCTGCCCGCGCGCGCGCCTGCAGCGAGGACTCATCGTCCTCCTTGCATTTGCGCAAGGCTTCCTGGCTCTCCTCCCACTCCTCGCTGCTAAGCGCAGCACCGTCCAGCTTCTCTTCTATCAGCCGCAGCTGGAGCGCACATTCCGCCTCCTCTTCACGATGGGCCTTCACCCGCCCGGCAGCCTGTGCCCGCTCTGCGGCATCCAGCGATGCCGCCTCCACCTCGGCGGCAGACGCGAACGGCGAAGACTGCAGGCTCTCCTCCCACTGGGCCGAGGCTGCCGAATAGTGCTCTTTGGCGGATTCCGCCGCCTGGCGGGCTACGGCAGCCTCACGGGTCTGCTGCTGCGCCTTGTCTGCTGCCTGGCGGTGTCCCTGACGGCCGCGTTCAAGCGCTGTCTGCAATTTCTGGAGCCTGCGCCCGCAATCTTCCAGCAGTGTGGCCGCAGGACGGCCGCCTGCCGCTTCCCGCAGCCGCTCCTCCTTGTCGCGCATAAGCGTGTCCTTCCCCTCAAGCTGCGCCTCCCACTGCGCCAGCTCCTTGTCGAGCCCTGCAAGCTGCTCCTGCAGCGTCTGCACGGCAAGACTTTTCTCGTCCAGAAACTTCGCAGCAATCTCCAGCTTGCCGCGGATTTCCTCGGCCCGCTCATCCTTGCCGAGCATCTCCTGATAGGCAGCCTCTGCCTGCTCCGGGGCAAGCTCCGGGAAGCGCCCGTCCCATTCTGCTCTCAGCTTGCCCGCCGCTGCGGTAAGCTCCTCCGCCTTGGCGGCCAGCCCCTGCACCCAGGTCTGCTCGGCTTCGGCAGCCGCTGCCTCCTTGTGGTACAGCTGCTCCAGCTCCTGCATGGAGCGCTGCCAGCTGCCGGCTTCGCGGCGCAGCTCCGCTGAGCGGTCCTTCAGGGCCGACAGCAGTTCCTTGAGCCCGGACAAGTCCATATCCTCCGGTAGCGCCAGCGTTTCGGCGGCGGACTGCCCAAATTCAGAGCCAGGAGCAGGCGCTGCAAGCGAATCCTGCTGGAGCGGAGTTCCGGCCGTTAATGCTGCTCTGCCGCCCACATCTGGTCCGGCAAGCGTTGCAGCAGAGCGGTCCATCACCTCTTCCGGGACCGCTCCCCCCAGCTGGGCGAGCCAGGAGCTGTCCTGCTCCAGCAGGCTGCGCAGCAGATGGCGCGTCTCCAGCGCCTCCCGGGCCTGTACGCGGACCCGGCGGAGCCGCTCATCCAATTCCTCCTGCTCACCCTGCTCCTGGTGAAGCGCAGGAGCGGGGTGATGCTCGCTGCCGCACACCGGGCAGGCTGCTCCTTCGCGGAGTTCACGGGCCAGCGCCAGCGAGAGCCGGTGAACCTCCTGCTCCTTCAGCGCTGCCTCAAGCGCGCTGATGTGCTCTTCCAGGCGGCCTGCAGCGTCCCCTGCTGCCCCTTCGGCCGCGCGCAGCTCTTCCTGGTGCCGGGCGGCGGCGTCCAGCAGCCCGGCGCGCCCGGTCTCCAGCGCCTGCCGCCGGGCAGCGGCCGCGGCCAGCCGCTCTTCCGCAGCCGCGAGCAGCGCTGCACGCCCGCGGCGCTCACGCTCTGCCGATTCCCGCTGGGCCTCGGCAGCACGCAGCCCTTGCAGACGCTGCATGGCTTCCTGCAGCGCCTGCCGCTCCTGGGAGCGGACCGCGAGCGGCAGCAGGCTCTGCTGCAGCTCCTGCTGCTTCTTTTGGCCACGGGCCAAAAGCTCACGCTCCCGCGCCAGGTTCTCCCGCCCGGCGGCCAGGCCCCGGGCGGCTTCCCCGCGCCGCTCCTGCAGGGCGGCGCATTCCCGGCGCAGCCCGCTGAGCTCGCCCTCGAGCTCGAGCGCGCGCCGGTAGCGGCCCTCCTCCTCGCGGAGGGCCGGTTCGCCTGCGGACAGCGCGGCCTCAGCCGCTGCTTCCGCTGCAGCAGCGACCGCCGCGTCCTGTACGGCGGCGGCGGCCAGTGCCTCAAGGCCCTCCGCGTGCTGCGCGCGGGCCTTCCAGGTCTCTTCCGCGCTGCGCCAGGCCTTCAGCTGCGGCAGCCGCTTCTCGGCCTCGTCGGCCTTGCCGAGACGCTGCTCCAGGAGGAGAATCTGCTCCTCCTGGGCCAGCAGGGCCTGCTGCTGCTGTCCGCGCCGCTCGCGCTCCTCCTGCAGCTCGCGGATGCGGGCGAAGCGCTCCGCCCGCTCCGCAGCCTCGGCCAGCCGCTTGCGGCACTCCGCCGCATGGCGGACAGCTTCCTGCACGCGTAGCGCTGCCGCTTCCACGTCCTCCTTGCCGGCGCTGCCCAGGCCCTGCTGCTCGGCTTCAAGCGCGCGCAGCGCCGCATCGTTCTCCTTGACGCGGCGGCTGAGCTTCAGAGCCAGCCCGTCGCCGTACTGTTCCAGATGGAACAGCCGCTGGAGCATCTGCCTGCGGTCAACACCGCGCAGCGACAGGAACTCGGCGAACTTGCCCTGCGGCAGCACGACCGCCCGGGTGAAGTCATCCATCTTCAGCCCAATATGCTCTTCCACGCAGCGGGTGACCTCGGCCAGCTTGTCGGCCATGACCGTTTCGCCCTCCGGCTTCACCTCAATGAACCGGCTGATCGTGTTGCTGACCGATTGCTCCCCGGTACGCTTGAATTTGCGCTCCACCCGGAACCGCCGGGCCCCCGAGGAAGCGGCCAGCTCGAAGGTGAAGGCTACGCTCAGCTGATCCTCGGAATGGTTCATGATGCCCTGGGTGCCGTTCACAGCGCGCTCCACCTTGCCGTACATCGCCAGCGTAATGGCATCCAGCAGACTGGATTTACCGCTGCCGGTCGGACCAAAGATCCCGAACAGCCCGGTCTCGGTCAGAGCGGCAAAATCAATCTCCTGCGGCGCCCGGTAGCTCTGCAGCCCGGATAATTTCAGCAGTATCGGCTTCATCTTAAGCTTCCTCTCCTTCCGCAGCCCCGGGCCGCTCTTCCTCAGCCAGCTCCAGGAACAGCGCAATCAGGCTGTCCTCCGGCTCCGCCCCGCCGGTCTGGCGCTGGTAGAACCTGCGGAACAGCTCCTGCACCGGCATCCGCGAGCGGGACAGCTCCTCCAGCTCCTGCTCCATCTGCGGATAAATCGGACGGATATGTACGATGCCTTCCCTTGCTTTGCGCAGCCGCTGGATATCCTGCATGGACATCGCCTCGGTCAGGCGAAGCTCCAGATCAATGAAAGCGCCGGCGTCCCGGCCTTCATCCAGCCAGCCGTAGACCTCCTGCAGGCCGCCGCTTGACTTCCAGTTAACCAGCGGACGCCCGCAGCGCAGATAGATTTCCTCGAACACAGGCTCGCCGCCGGGGGCAACGTCAATCAGCGCCACCGACTTGGCCTGTCCGGCCTCGGAGAAGCTGTAGGCCAGCGGCGAACCGCTGTAGCGGATCATCCCGCCTCCTTTGACCCGCTGGGCGCGGTGAAGATGCCCGAGGGCAGTATACTGCGCCCCGCAATCGAGGGCAGAGGGATCAACGGTATAAGCCCCGCCGACCTGGATCGGCCGCTCCGAATCGCTCTCCACACCGCCCAATACGTAAATATGGCTCATCGCCAGATTGACGGTCTGCGGGGTGAATTCCCGCCCGAGATACTGCATCAGCCGCCCGACCCGGGCGCTGTAGGCCAGCCGCAGCTCCGCCTCCCCGCTGTCCCCGGCAAGCAGCTCGCCCAGCCGGGCCTCGGAGGGGTAGGGGAGCGCAGCGATTTTGGCCGTCTCGCCGGTTCTGGCCGCATGGATGGTGACCGGTTCCGCCGTCGGCAGCCCAACGAGAGTAATCCCCTGCCTGCGGACAAGCGGGGATACCGAAGCCACACGCTCCGGCTGATCGTGGTTGCCTGAGATCACCACCAGCGGCCTGCCGCCGGCTGTCAGCCGGGCAGCCGCCTCATAGAACAGCTGCTCTGCCGCAGCCGGAGGATTGACCGAATCATACACATCCCCCGCCATCAGAATCAGATCCGCCCCGGAGGAGTCGGCAATCTCCACCAGTTCGTCCACGAACTGCTCCTGCTCCTTCTGCCGGCTTCTGCCCTCCAGCGTCCGCCCCAGATGCCAGTCTCCCGTATGCAATATGCGCATTACGCCCTCTTTTCCCCGCCTGTCTGCGGCAATCATAGATTAATAGAATTATTTACAGCCTGACTGCGTGTCCGCCGTCGAAGAAGTACAACCACACCTCACTGACCGGCTCGCCCAGAATATCCAGCAGCGCCTTGCTGTACAGCTCCAGCTGGAAGCGGTATTTCCCGGCCAGCGCCTCAAGCGCTCCATCGTGCGGCGCAACATAGTCTGTCTTGTAATCAAGCAGAATGAGGCGTCCTTCCTCACGGAACAGGCAGTCGATCACCCCCTGGATCAGCACGGTCTCTGTAAAATCACCGCCGCTGCCCCCGGCCAGGCCAGCCGCTGCTGCATCCAGGTAAGCCAGCCCCCGGTAAGCCTCTTGTGCAGGTACCGTGTAGCTGAAGGGCTGCTCCCGGGTCTTCCAGGAGGAATGCAAGAGCCTGTGGCCCAGCTCGCTCCGGCAGAACTCTGCAATCTTCTCCAGCTCCACCGCATCCGCCCGCTCCCTGCTTAGAATAGCCAGGCGGGCAAGCCGCTCCACGGTGGCCTCCAGCTCCGGCAGGTCCACCGGCCCCTCCAGCGGAATATGCTGCATGACGGTATGGTAGGCGGTTCCGCGCTCAGCAGGGGTCAGCCCACGCTGCTCCATGAATTTCGGCCGCTGGAGATGCAGGTTCTCCCTGTATCCGCTGCCGCTCTGCTCACCCGCTCCGCCAAGACGCGCCCGGTCCTCCAGCTGATCGTAGGACGGCTGCTCCAGCGACAATAATCCCTTCAGTTCAGTTACCGATGTTTTGGCCGGAATGGCCGAAGCTGCCCGGTAAGGATAGCGCCAGTCCAGTCTGTCCGCAATCTCCCCGGCTGCGGGTGTTCCCGGTACAGGCACAGGAGCGCCCTTGCGGAGCGACTCCAGCATCTGGGAACGCAGTCCGGCCGGATCGCTGTCTCCGCCGGCATCCTTGAAGGAGCCGGAGCCCAGCTCCTGCGCACTCTTCACCGTGATGCTCCAGGTAGATTCATCCCCGTGCAGCACCGTGGATACCGGACCTTCACTGCCCGCATACTTGCGCAGAACAGCAGCTGCGGGATGGCGGATCAGCGCCGGTCCCACCCAGTCCAGATAACTGCGGCCCCGAGCGAGCAGATGGTCAGCCAGCAGCAGCTCCTCCCGGTTCTGCATCGCTGCCCAGCCGGAGGCGGTGCGCGCCAGATCGCGGACGGTTCCGACCAGGATCATTTTGTCACGCGGCCGGGTTAGACCCACGTATAGCACACGCATCTCCTCTGCCAGCAGCTCCAGCCGCGAACGGCGGCTGATCGCCAGGAACGGCAGCGTCGGATAACTGACCCGGGTCTCCCGCTCCACGAAGCGGGGGCCGAAGCCCAGCTCCTTATGCATCAGGAACGGGGTATGCAGGTCCTGCCGGTTGAACTGCTTGTTCATGCCGGCAAGGAAAACCACAGGGAATTCCAGTCCCTTGGATTTGTGGATCGTCATGATCCGCACTCCCCCGGCTTCCTCTCCGCTGCCCCCGGCCACGCCCAGATCCCCGCCGTTCTCCCGCAGCCGCGAGATGAACACCAGGAAGCGGAACAGGCCTCTGGAGGAGGTCTCGTTCTCGAACTGAACCGCGCGGTCATACAGCGCCTTCAGGTTATTCTGGCGCTGGAAGCCGCCGGGAAGGCCGCCTACCCACTCCAGATAGCCGCTCTCACGGTAGATTCTCCAGATCAGCTCGCCCAAGCTGCCCTGACGGGCGGCTTCTCTCCAGCTCTCCAGCTGCCCAAGGAAGTGCTTCAGCTTCTTCTGGAGCTTGGGGGAAATCTCTGCCAGCGCCTCAGAGCCTCCGGTCCCGGCAGCAGCCACTTCACGCACAGCCCCCGGCTCCGCCGCTGTAAAAAGGTCATAGGCGGCCGCGGTCTCGTCCGCCGCATGCCGGGAACCGCCATCCTGACCCGGCAAGACGTATCCCGCCAATCCCATATCGGCAGGATAGCCCTGCTGAGTCTGATCTGCTCCGGCTGCGGCCACCACGGCATCATAGAAGGTTCCGCTGCTGCACAGCCGCACCTTGGCCAGCTCCTCCTCGCGCAGGTTCACCACCGGTGAGCGGAGCACACCGGCCAGCGGGATATCCTGGCGGGGATTATCAACAATCTGGAGCAGCGAGAGGGCAATCTCCACCTCGGTCGCCTGGAAATATCCTTTGTTCTGGTCCCCGTAAGCCGGGATGCCTTCATTCCGCAGCTCCTCAATGATCAGCGGCGTCCACAGCTGGGCCGCCCTCAGCAGAATGACAATGTCGCTATACCCCACGGGGCGCATGATCCGCAGACCCTTATCATAGATCATCAGCGGCTCGTTACCGGTCATCCCCGTCATCTGCGAGATGCGCCGGGCCATCGCGCGGGCTTCGAGCAGTGCCGTCTCACTCTCCGCCGCTTCATTCTCCTGCAAGGGCAGCTCGTCCCCTTCGGCCGGATCTTCAGCCGGCCCTTGGGCGGAGGACCCCTTATCAATCAATAGCAGCTCGGGCTTGAAGTAAGTATCCGGCCCTGCCGCCTCCGCCCCCGGAAAGCTGGCGCCATACACCAGCTCTGCACGTTCATCATAGCTGATCTCCGCTACACTGCTGTCCATAATCTGCCGGAAAACCGTATTCACGGCATGGACTACTTCCCGTCTGCTGCGGAAATTGCGGGCCAGATCGATAACCGTACCGCTGCTGACAGAGTTCTCTCTGCCGTCTTCAGCTTCCGGCTGGTCACCCGCCTGCTCAGTCATCAGCCCGGAGCTGAACCTGCGGTATTTGTCCAGGAACAGTCCCGGCTCCGCCAGACGGAAACGGTAGATGCTCTGCTTCATATCCCCGACCATGAAGCGGTTGCCCGGGGATTCACGGGAGATCAGCCGGACGATCTCCTCCTGCACGCTGTTGGTATCCTGATATTCATCCAGCAGTACTTCATCGAATTGGCTGCGGTACTCCACCGCCGCATCGGAAGGCAGCGGCTGACCCGGCAGGGAGTCGGGATGACGCAGGATCTTCAGGCAGTAATGCTCCAGGTCGCTGAAATCGACCAGCCCCCGGCCAGCCTTCTCCTTCTGGTAGCGCTCGCCAAACGTAATGACGGTATCCGCCAGCTCCTGCATCAGCGGGGCGGCCTCATGAAGCTCACCCAGGAAAGACTCTGCCGGACGCCCGAACAAGGATTTTTGCAGCTCCAGCAGGCTCTTCTTCACCTGGTCCCTGATAGACTTCACACTCTCCTGGAGCACCGGGTCAGTGAGATCCTTCTTGCAGGGCTTCAGCTTCCCGAAGGAGATCTCCATGAAAATATCATACAGCTCTGCCCACGGCTGTGACTCCACCGCATCCAGCAAGCCCTGCGCCATCTCCAGATCAGCGGCCAGATTCTCCGCATACGGGGCCGGCCCGCCGGGCTGAAGTGCCATCTCCCGCCCCTGCTCCAGCTGGCTGATCGCCCCTTTAAGCGTCAGTCTGGCTTCGGCCAGGATGCTCTGTACCCACGGTGTATGCCCCAGAGCTGCGGTATCCGGCACCGTAAAGCCGGCAGCGGTATCCAGCAGCCATTGCTCCGGCCAAGGGTGGCTGCGTGCAAAGTCATGCAGCCGCTGAATCAGCGAATGCACCGCATCATCGCTCCGTTCGCCGCTGAACCAGTCAGCCAGCCGCACGAACAGCGTATCCTCCCCGTCCTCTGCGGCCTCGCCGTATTTCTCCTCCAGCAGCTCTTCCAGCAGCTCCTGGCGCATCATTTCCGCCTCATGCTCATTCAGAATCCGGAAGCCGGGATCGATCGGAATAAGCTGGTAATACCTGCGGATCACCTCAAGACAGAAGGAATGCAGCGTTGTAATGGAGGCTCTGCCCAGCAGGGCAAGCTGGCGCCGCAAGTGTTCGCTGCCGGCCTCGCCGTCTTCCTCAATCTTGCGCTCCAGCGCCTCGCGGATACGCTGGCGCATCTCGGAAGCGGCTGCCTTGGTGAACGTTGCGACCAGCAGGCGGTCCACGCTGAAGCCCGCGTTCTCATTGCTGATCTTGCGGATGATCCGCTCCACGAGCACCGCCGTTTTGCCGGAGCCCGCTGCCGCCGCTACCAGAATATCGCTGCCGCTCTCGGCAATGGCGCGCCACTGGTCGTCGCTCCACAGGCTTCCTTCCGGCTTCGGTTCCGCTTCAGGTCTCATGCTCACGGTTTATTTCCTCCTTTACGGGACAACAGATCCCAGATGACATCCTTGCCCGGCTTGCTTAGCATGTTGTATCCATTGCCCTCCACCGCCTCATCGAACTGGCAGACGGGACGGAAGGAGCAGAAGGTGCAGGCGGTCTCCTGCTGGATGCGGTAAGGCTGAATCGCCACATCGCCTTCGGTGATACGTGTTCCAATATCTGATATCGTGCTGCGCACAGAAGACAGCAGATCGCCCCACTGCTCCGGTGTAGCTACAGAAGCGCTGCTATAGAAGCTGCCGTCGCTTTTGAGTGCCACAGGTACAATAGAGGAATAGCCCTTATCCAATGTGGTATCCATCAGCGAGACCACCTCGCGGTCTGCCGTCAGCAGGCCCTTCATCTTGAATCGCTTCATCAGTTCCTGCTCTGCCTGTTCCCGGTTCATACCGTTGGCGGAGGTCAGGAGCGGATCATGAACGTGAAAATAGAGCGCCCCCGCCGGCAGGGCCGTCCGGCCAAGCCATTGCTCCGAATAGGTGAGCAGCACATCCAGATAGGTCAGCATCTGCAGCGATAATCCATAGTAGACCTCATGCAGCTTCAGATCCTTCTGGCTGGATTTGTAGTCGATGACCCGCAGCAGAATTCCCTGCTCGCCTTCGGCCATGTCCACCCGGTCAATCCGGCCGACAACCTCCAGAACACAGCCGTTCGGCAGCGTAATCCGCAGCGGAGGCAATTCCTTGCCGGGACCGAAATCCAGCTCCAGCCCGACCGGCTCGAAGCTGCCTCTGCGCGCATGCTCACCGAGAATAACGGAAGCACGGCCGACAATGTTCTTCAGCTTGCGCGAGATATAGCCGTACCGCTTGCTGCTCATCAGAATTTCACCCTGCAGCAGCGGGGAGAGCCGGTCCACCGTCTTCCCTGCCTCAGTGCGGCATTCCTCAGCGGTCATGCTGCCCCAACTTCTCCCCTGCTTCTGCAATTCCTTGGCCATTTCACTGAGTGCTGCGTGGAACAGCTGGCCGATGTCCGGGGCCTGGAGCTTGTAGAGCTGGCGCTCCTTCAGCCGCAGTCCATAAGAGGCAAAGTGGGAGAACGAGCAGGCTACGAACCGCTCCATCCGCGACACACTGCCGCGCAGCGTGGACCCGCCATATAGCCGCAGACTGGTCTCGCGCTTCAGCTTAATGCCTTCGTTACGGTAAAATAGCGAACCCAGCATCTGTTCCAGCTTCAGCTTAAGCTGAAAAGAGGCCTGCCGGTCCGTTGCACCTTCATTGTCCAAAGGAAGGTCAGCCGGACGATCTGGTTCCCCTGCAATCCGGTTATAGACGTCCCACCATAGGGCGGGAATCTCCACCCCCTGCCGCCATTGCCGCAGCTGGAGCAGAAGCATCCTTAACGTCTGCTCGGGATGGCCAATGAAGCTCAGATGCACCGCTTCTTCATTCCCGCTCTGCGGGAACCCCGAGATGAATTGTTCTTCCAGCTGCTGCGGGAACATCACCTGCAGCTGGCGGATGACCTCCGAAGGCAGCAATGCCTTGCCCTCATCATCAGCGGCGGCATAGCTGATCCACAGCTTGCTGCTGGCCGCCGTCAGTGCATTGTAGATCAGGAAGCGTTCATCCAGCAGCTTGCGGGAGGAGCCGGGAGCCAGCTCCATGCCGCCCTGCTCCAGCAGCAGGCGCTCCCCCTCCGATAAAATCCCGTCTTCCTTGAATTGCGCCGGGACCATCCCTTCATTGAAGCCCAGCAGGAAGGCATACTTCACGCCCGAGACCCGGGTACGGTCCATCGTTCCGACCAGCACCTGGTCCAGCGCAGGCGGAACCAGCCCCATTTTAAGCTCAGCGAGTCCGGTCTCCAGCACGCCGGCGAACAGCTCAAATTCCATCCGCTCCCTGCCCATCATCTCGGCAATCTGGTCCAGCAGGCCGAGTACAGCCCCCCATAGCTGGCTGTGCTCGCGGGCCGTCTGCGGGCGGCCATGCTCCAGGGCCTCTGCCCCCATCTGCTCCAGCTTCCGGGCCGCAGCCGTATCCTCCAGCAAATCATATACGGCCCTGCACAGCTCCAGCCCGCTGCGGCTGGCCTTGACCCGCTGCCCGAACGCCTTCAGCGGCTCCGTGATTGCCTCCCGGCACGCCTCCATCCTGGCCAGCATCGCTTCATCTACCGCTTCACTGCCCTCCAGCGAGAGACGGGGGATGCCCTTCCAGGACTTCCCGTTCGTCCAGCGGGAGCCGTGAATTCCGCAGGCCAGCACGTAGTTCTCCAGTTCATCCATATGCTCAGCGGTAATGCTTCCGTCCAGCGGAAGCAGCAGCCCGGTCTTCACACAGCGGAACACATCCTCGTAGCGCCAGCCGCGGCGGACGATATCCAGAGCGGAGCGGATGAATTCCACCAGCGGATGATGCAGCTCATTCTTCTTCTGGTCGAGGAAGAACGGGATGCCGAAGTCCTGGAACAGCGGGGCAATCAGCGGCTCATAATCAGCGATATTACGCATAAATACCGCCATCTCCCCGTACTTGGCCCCTGAATCCCTTGCCAGGCTCAGCATCTCGCGCAATGCACTCTCCACCTCAGTCCGGCGGGAAGCTGCAGCGCGGACCGCTATCGCTTCTTCGACCGGACCGGCTGAGCCGGTCCAGCGCATCCGGCGCTGATAGCCGCGCTCCAGATGGGCAAGCGCGAGTCGGTCCTTGAACCGCGGAAGCACAGGCGGGGCCAGCAGCTCATCCCATACCTCAAGACCCAGCTCCTCCGCTATTCCGCGCAGCTTCACATAAGTTACCGCTGCCGGATGGAACAGGTCCAGCTCATGGGGTGCGGCTCCCGGCGGATAGATCCGGTCAAGCGTGAGTGCAATAGTCATCCGCTCCGCGTATTGCATCAGTTCACGCAGCACGAGGAATTCCTGGCTGGAGAACCCGTGGAAGCCGTCCACCCATATCTCTGCGCCGCGAATATATTCTGAGTGTCTGATCTGCTCCGCCAGTTCAGCCAGCCGGTCCTCTTCATCCATATACAGCTGGGACATCTCCTGCTCCAGCTCACTGAAGACCAGCCCAAGATCACCCAGCTTATCCGCCAGAATCGGACTCCGGGAGGAGACCTCCTGTATCCGGGCAAGCTGTTCCTCCAGATCTCCGGCTCCCAGACAGCAGCGCTTCAGCTCGGTATGCAGGCTGCTCAGCCGCTCCACGAATCCGGGCCTGTCCGCGGATGGGCCAAACAGCTTCAGCTCCTCCTTGCGGCGGCCGATGATCTTATAGATCAGCATCTTCTTGCCTTCCCCGCTGATCGGCAGATTCGCGCTGCCGCCGGTCTCCTGCTTCACCCGGTACGCCAGACGAGAGAAGCTGAGTGTCTGGGCGCGGAGACTGCCCTTCACCTGGCCCGCTGCCAGCAGGCCCCGTTCCGCGCCGAACGAGCCCTGCTCAGGAACAAGGAGAATGACCGGCGCGCCAAGCGGCTCCGCCTTCAGCCGCGAAGCCACCGTCTCCCATATTCTAGTAGTCTTTCCGCTGCCTGATCGTCCGATCAGAAAGTTAACCGTCATTTCAGCAGACTCCTTCCTTGATGAACACTCGTAATCTATGTGAATTTAGAATATATGTAACTCTCGTTTCCCTAGTATATCATACCTCTGCTGCCGCACTCCAGAACGTACGTTTGCCATTGTTTACAAATGACACAACAAAAAGAGCCTCTATAACAGAGACTCTCCTTGCACATACCGGCGATACCGCCGGATCTGCCGGTTCTTATTTGCTGCGCACCTCAAAGATGGCAAACTTCAAGTAATGTCCTTCGTTCACGCCGAGGATCTGCGGATGGTCCTTGCCCGCGGCCCGCCACTCGATCAATCTCAGCACTTTGCCGGCATCCTTGGCCGCTTCCATGATCGTATCCAGGAACAGTTGCGGCTGCATATGGTACGAGCAGCTGGCGGTAACCAGATACCCGCCTTCGTTCACCAGCTTCATGCCCTGCAGATTGATATCCTTGTAGCCCCGGCAGGCTCCGGCCACTGCGCTCTTGGTCTTGGCAAAAGCAGGCGGGTCCAGAATGACGACATCCCAGGTACGCCCGCCCCCGGCCGTCATCGGCTTCGCCGTATCCGGCTTGGCTGCTGCCTTGTTCCCGGGCTTCCCTTCCGCTGCCGCAGACCCGCCCGCCGCACGCTCCGCACGTTCCTCCTGGCCCTTGACCTGATTGCGCAGGTAGGCAAACGCATCCTCCACTACGAATTCCACCCGGTCGGTGAATCCGTTGATCTCCACATTGGCCTTTGCGCTCTCAATCGCATGGGCGGAGACATCCAGGCAGGTGACCTTCTTGGCCCCGTATTTGCAGGCGTGCAGCGTGAAGCTTCCGGTATGCGCGAAGCACTCCAGCACCGTGGCCCCGTCCCAGTAAGGGAAGGTGACCGGTTTACCGCTTTTATTGACCGGCAGCTGCTGCTGCGATCCGTCCTCTGCGGTTACATTCTGCATCGTAATCCCGCTGCGGGCGCCCCAGCCCTTCATCAGCGGAGCAATAGACGCGCGGTTCTCCCGTTGATCGAAGAAGTAGCCGGTCTTCTGGCCCTCTTCAATATCCACGATCACCTTCAGTCCGTTCTCGCTTACGGTAATGTGGCGCGGGCATTCGCCGTAGAGCACCCCTGTGGTCTGTTCCAGCCCTTCCAGCTCGCGCACACTGACATCGCTGCGCTCATAGATGCCGCGCGGCGCCATCACCTGCACCAGCGCTTCCACGATCTCGGAGCGGCGCTGATCCATCGCCAGGGTCAAGAGCTGCACCACAAGCACCTCGCCGAAGCGGTCAATGATCAGGCCCGGCAGGAAGTCTGCTTCCCCGTACACCAGACGGTAGGCGTCCGCCCCCGGCAGGAAGCGTTCCCGGTGCTTCAGGCAGTCAGCGAACCGCTGCACAAAAAAAGCGGTGTCCATCGCCGCCAGCCTCTGCTGCGATACAATTCTTACCCGGATCTGCGAAGCCGGATTGTAATAGCCTGTAGCCAGATACCGGCCCTGATGGGTCAGCACCTCCACCAGGCCCCCTGCCTGCGGCTCACCGTCCACCGAGGCCACTTCGCTGGCGTAGACCCAGGGATGTCCCTGTTCCAGTCTTTTTTTACGGTTGCGTTCCAGAATTACCGATGCCAATACGTTCAACTCCTGTTCTTGTTGTTCGATTCGTATACATGTCCTGCATGCCAGCTACATATATTGGGTACAACCCTTGTTCACAAAGGAGCCTGTCCTTATGATCCGTGAATTGCTGTTCCCTGTCTTCTACGGTCTTGTGATCTTCCTGGCCGGGATGAAGGTGATGGAAGCCTCGCTGGCAAGGCTGGCCGGCCCGCTGCTGAAGCGCAGCCTGCACAAGGCTACCTCCACCCCGGCCAAAGGCCTGATCGCCAGCGCCCTCTTGTCTGCGCTGCTCCAGAGCAGCACCGCCGTGACGGTGCTGACCATCGGCATGGTGAATGCCGGGCTGCTGACCTATGCCCGCACGCTGGGCATCATTCTCGGCAGCAACATTGGCACCTGCCTGACGACGGAGCTGATCAGCCTGCAGATCAGCACGCTGGCGCCGCCGCTGCTGACGGCGGCGCTCTGCCTGTGGGCCGCCGCCGTCATGGCCGGCGAGCTGCCGCCCGGCCGGCTGCCGGAGGCCTGCCGCCGGCTCGCGGGACCGTTGCAGTTCATCTGCCTGGCGTTCGCCGGCTTCGCGCTGGTGCTGTGGGGCATCGCGGTCATGCAGTCGATTGGCCCCGCCCTCGAAGGCAGCGGACTGTTCCGCTGGTTCCTCGCCCACGCAGCCACCAGCGCGCTGTGGGGACTCGCCGCCGGCGCTGTGCTGACCGCGATGGTGCACAGCAGCGCGGCGGTCATCGGCATGGCGATGGGCCTCGCCGCCAGCGGCGTGATGCCGCCGGCGCTTGGCATCGCCATTGTGCTCGGCGCGAATATCGGCACCTGCGTCACTGCCGTCATCGCCGCTATCGGCAGCACCCCCTCAGGCGTCTTCGTCGCCTGGTCGCATGTGACGCTCAATGTCGGCGGCGCCCTGCTCTTCCTGCCGTTCATCCAGCCCCTGCAATCCCTGTCCGCCTGGATTGGCGGAGGACCTGCCGCTCAACTGGCCCATGCCCAGACTATATTCAATGTCTTCTGCTCACTTGCTGTATTGCCGTTATGCTACCTGCCCGTATGGTCCAGGCTGGAGCAGCGGCTGCAGCCCTAAGCCTCCGGAAGAACCGTAATCGCCGCACTCATTATACTTCAATCTGTGCTATAGTACTAATCCATTTCTCTCCCGTTCTCTGCACCCAGGAACAAACAAAGACCCGGGGCAGCATGATGTGCACCCGGGTCTGTATTTTACATCAGCTTCTTAATCTCATCCAGAGGCAAATCAACCGCTTTGGATACCTCTTCGGGAGCAAATCCGTGGAGCAGCAGTTTACGGATTGTCTCCGCCTGGCCTTCTTCTTTGCCTTCCGCCTTACCTTCCGCTTTGCCTTTCTCTATACCTTCCGCAATACCCTCTTCATATCCCCAACGCTTCCAAGCTGGCATGAGTTCCATAATTACTTCTCCCTCCTCCGGGTAGTTATCGATTAATTCTCTTAGAATTTCCTCATCCTGTGCCCGGTCCGGCTTGAAGTACAGAAACCTGAATTATTTCACACTGACAGATACCGTTACTGTCTTCGTGCCCAGCTTGCCTTTGATGGATGCAGTGCCCTTGCTTACCGCAGTAATCACTCCGGAGGCATTGACTTTGGCTACAGAGGTCTTGGAGCTGGTCCACACCATGCTGCCTGTAACCACCGCAGTCTGTCCGGTATCGTAGAGCGCGGTAACGACCACGCCCTTGCCGCCGCCTGGTGCAAGGCTCAGCCGGTTCTCGCTGACGGTAAGCTTCATCAGCTTGGGTACGACATTAATCTTAACAGTTGCCTGAATCCCCTGGTACGAGCCGCTCAGCGTAGTTGTACCTTCAGCCAGTGCTTTGACAGAGGTCTTATTGACCGAGGCAACCGCAGGGTTGGACGATTCCCAGTTCATCGCACCTGAGAAATTCGCCGATTTGCCGTTCGAGAAATATCCGGTCACCTTGATCGTCTTCGAGGCCTTGATATTCATATCCAGCGAAGCCGGCTCGACCACCAGCTTCACAACCTTCTGCTCCATCGTAACCGGAATAGTGATGGTCTTGTTGGAATACGTGCCTTTTAGCGATGCTGTCCCTTTGACCAGCCCTTTGATCGTCTTGGACGCAGCAGTCTGCTTAATTACGGCGTTGCTGCCGCTCAGCTCCCACTTGATGCTGTCAGATACATCCAGCTCATCGCCATTCTCCAGCACAGCCTGGATTGCGGGCAGCTTAACTTCTTCCCCAATCACCACATTCAGATTCGTATCCGGTCCGAGAAGGACAAGCACCTTATTCTGAACCGTTACATTAAGCTGAACCGTCTTGGAGCGGATGGCGGCGGCTGAGGCAGAGTTCACGTTGCCTGCCTTGATTTTCCCGGTCAGTACAACTGTACCAGCCTTTCCGCCGGCAAGCTTACCATCCTTGATGGAGGCAATATCCTCGTTCGCAGAGGTCCACTCGATCTCATCGCTGATATCCGTGGTTCCGTCATATTTGATTCCGGTGACCTTCGGCAGGCTTACCGAATCCCCCGTATACATTTCCAGCTCTGTCTTGTCCAGCTTCAGCTCTGTCAGGGTTGGAAGAACCGTGACTTTGAAGCTTTTGCTGATCCCCAGGTGACTGGCCTTAATGATAGATGTTCCTATTGCCTTGCCTGTTACAGTTGCGTACGCATCAGCCGTATTGGCCGTTACCGTAGCGTTCATTACGTTGTCGGAGGTCCAGGTAGCGGACGCCGTCTCGTTAGAGGTCGTATTAACCGCATTGCGCATCTCGGCCGTTACATTCAGGCTCTCGCCCAGGAACAGCGACTGGTCGCCGGAGGGCGTCAGCAGAAGCGCTTCGTAAGGAGCGCGCACGTAGACGTCAACAGACTGGGTCACACCCAGGTAACTGGCGGTAATCACTGCCTTGCCCACGCTAAGGATGGTAATTTCACCGTTCTTGACAGTAGCCACGCTCTCACTGGAGCTGCTCCATTCCACGCCGTCACCCAGCGTAATCTCTTCAGCTTCTGACCCCGTCTTAGTCTTGGCAGTCAGCTGTACCGGGCTGTCCCCGACCAGCATCTCCATTTCCTTGACAGCAGTGCCGTTCTTATCTTTGAGAACAATGGCGGAATAAGGCAGCTCTACAACGGCCTTGAAGGTCTCAGTTAATCCTTTGTACTTGGCTGTAATGGTGGATTTCCCTTCGCCGACCAGCGTAATCTTGCCCTCGGCAACAGTCAGCACGCCTGTGTTCGAGCTGCTCCATTCCGCATCCTTCGTGACATCCTTCTCCGCTGTAGCCGTAGTTCCGCCGATGGCGGTTGCGGTAATCAGGAGCAATTCGTCCTTATCGCCCAGCTTATAGTTGCCATCGGTACTGCGTTTCAGCTTCAATTCTTTGAAAGGATAAGTGACGGATACCTCTACAGAGGCTACTGCATTATTATAGGTCGCTGTAATTATTGCCGTGCCGGAATCCACCGGTCTAAGCTGTCCGTTCAGTACTGTAACTACTTCCTTCTTGGAAGAGGTCCATGTGGCCGCTGCCGTCACATCCCGTTTGGACGCGGAGCCCTCGACATTGGCATATACCTTAAGCTGCTTCGGCGACTGGCCGACGGTAAGCTCAACTTTGGCTGAACTGTCGAATTCAATCGAGATCGTGTCCCCATTAGCCGCGAAGACGTTTACCGGAAAAGCTGCAGCCACGAGCAATATCATAATGAGGAGCGTTTTGGTCATTTTCCTGTACACGGTCATCTGTTCTCTCCTTACGGTCTGATTATCGGTGGATTTTTCCACACTCTTCCACTATATCGACAAATACAGCCCAACTCTTAACCCCTATCCGGCAATCCGGCAAATTCAGGTCTTTGTGACTATATCATCGTTCAAGCTTCAAAAAAAGATGTCTCCCGCCCAGAAGGGCCTGGAAGACATCCTGTAACAAGCTATCCGGTCAGATGGACGCTACCGCCCGGCCTGCACTGACCAGCTCCCCGCGGCATTCATTCACGCCGGCCTCGGTCACCTTGACCTGGCAGAGCTCGCCCTGCAACGAATCCTCTCCATTAAACAGAATCTGCAGATAATTATCGCTGAAGCCGTGCTGCACACTGCGTCCAGGTGAGCCCTTGGCGGCACGCTCGGGAATGACTGTCAAGGTCTGGCCCACGAACCGCTTAGCATACGCAAGCTGCATCTCTTCGGAGAGGTCGATCAGCTCCTGGACACGCGCATTTTTGATCTCTTCATCAACCTGGTTCAGCATCCGCGCCGCCGGTGTTCCGGTCCGCTTGGAATACGGGAAGACATGCATCTCGGAATAGTTGACCGCCTTCATGAACTCATAGCCGGCCCGGAACATCTCGTCCGTCTCGCCCGGGAAGCCGACGATTACGTCTGTTGTAATCCCCACATCCGGCATAGCCTGGCGGATCAATTGCATTTTAGCGTAATACTCCTCGGTCGTATACTTCCGGCGCATCGCCTTCAGCACCTCGTTATGGCCGGCCTGCAGCGGAATATGCAGATGGCGGCACATCTTCGTGCTGCGGTTCAGCACCTCCAGCAGCTTCTCGTCAATCTGACTCGCTTCAATCGAACTGATCCGTACACGTTCCAAGCCGTCCACCTTGTCCAGCTCCCAGAGCAGGTCGGAGAGGCGGTAGTTCTCCAGATCATCACCGTACCCGCCGGTATGAATGCCGGTCAGCACGAATTCCTTGTATCCGGCCTCCACCAGCTGGTGCGCCTGGGCGACGATTGATTTCGGATCACGGCTGCGCGAGAGGCCGCGCGACCACGGAATGATGCAGAAGGTGCAGAAGTTGTTGCAGCCGTCCTGAATCTTCATGAACGCCCGCGTGCGGTCGGCGAAGCCGGGCACATCCATCTCCTCGAACTCGCGTGTCTTCATAATGTTGCGGACAGCATTCACCGGCTGGCGGGACTCTTGAATGTTCTTCACATGGGTCATGATCTGCTCGCGGTCCTGATTGCCGATGACCAGATCGACCCCGGGAATATCCAGAATCTCGCCGGGAGAGGTCTGCGCATAGCAGCCGGTAACCGCTACGATGGCGTCGGGATTACGGCGCACTGCCCGGCGGATCATCTGGCGGCTTTTTTTGTCGCCCGTGTTGGTGACTGTACAGGTGTTAATCAGGTAGACATCGGCGTTACCCTCGAAATCGACCTGTTCATACCCCTCATTCTTAAATAACTGCCAGATGGCTTCAGTATCATAGAAATTAACTTTGCAGCCTAACGTATAAAAAGCTACGGATGGCATTGTTCAAGCTCCCCCCATTTCTCCGGATTCATATAGAATGCAGGCGGCGGCCACCATGCCTGCGGTTTCACAGCGCAGAATACGCGGTCCCAGCCCGACAGTTACCGCTCCGGCCTCTTCAGCCATGCGGCATTCCTCCGGGCTGAAGCCCCCTTCCGGCCCCACAACAATCATCACCTTGGCGGCGGCGTCCTGCGGAAGCGAAGCCAGCCACGGCGCAGCTGCGCTGCGGAGCTGCAGTCCTTCTTCCTTCTCATAGCAGAAATAGACGGCATCATACCCGCTGAAGCTCTGGAGCAGCTGCTTCCAGCTCAGCGGCGGATGCACCTCCGGCACAATGTTCCGGTGGGCCTGCTCGGCAGCCTCCTTGCAGATTTTGCGCCAGCGCTCTACCCGCTTGCCCTCCTTACGCTCATCGTATTGGACAATGGTCCGCTCGGAGAGGAACGGCATGAAGGCTGCTGCCCCGATCTCGGTGCACTTCTGGATGACGGTCTCCAGCTTGTCCCCTTTGGGCAGGCTCTGGGCAACGGTCACCCGGACACGCGCCTCATGAGTCATAGGCAGAAGCTCCAGTATGCTCACGGTCACAAGACCGGTCTCAATGTCAGCAATCTCAGCCAGCGCCTCGCGGGACACCCCGTCGCTGACAATCAGCTTGTCGCCGGCCTTGCCGCGCATCACCCTGGCAATGTGGCGGGCGTCTTCGCCTTCTATGGTAACCTTCTCTGCCCCGAACTGTGCCGGAGCTACGAAATAACGCTGCATCTCTTCTCCTCATCCTGTCCGTTATTCAGCGTAAAAGCGGCGCCGTTCCCGTCAAACTCAGGTCCCGGCCGCCGCTTCACACTTGATTCATCCTGTTAATAACCACATTATATTCTACAACGTTTGTCCGGTACTGACCAGTCCCTAGTCCCTTTAGACCCCGAACATTCTCAGGAAGAGCCGGATGAAATCATTGCCGGTCTGGGTCGCCCAGTAACTAAGCGGTTCAATCGTATACGCACGCAGCCCCGGAATGAAAATGATCAGCAGGAAAAGGAAAACCGTCCACTGCTCATACTGCTGCAGTCTGCCCCGGATCGGACGCGGTGCGATATCCTCTACGATCCGGTAGCCGTCCAGCGGCGGCAGCGGAATCAGGTTGAACACGAAGAGGAAGAAGTTGAAGTGAATGAACATCCCGAAGAACCAGATCAGCGCGCGGAGAAGCTGCTCATTCTTAATCGAATCCATCGTGCCGGTGCCCAGCAGGATCGCATAGATCAGTGCACCCAGAATACCCAGCAGCAGATTGCTGACCGGGCCGGCCGCAGATACGATTACGCCCATCAGACGGGGACGGCTGAAGTTGTCGCGGTTCACCGGAACCGGACGCGCCCAGCCGAAGCCGGCAATCAGCAGCAGGATAATGCCGAAGAGATCGAAATGCACCGCCGGATTCAGGGTCATGCGGCCCAGCAGGCGCGCTGTAGGGTCTCCGAATTTATTGGCGAAATAGGCGTGGGCAAATTCATGCACCGTAAACGCAATAACAATCGTAATCAGGAAAAACGGAAGCTGCTGCAGCGGATATACTAAAAATTGATCAAGGGAACCCATCTCTACCTCTTTCCGGCTGTGAACGCCACCCAGTCTTCTTCACGGGTTATTTCTAGAATCTCGAAACCGGAAGATTTGAGCGCCTCAGCGACAAGCTCTTCCTTATCCTTGTAAATCCCGGAGGTGATATAGAGCCCCCCCGGCTGAAGCGCACGGTAGACATCATCCGTAAACAGCACAATAATCTCGGCCAGGATATTCGCCACGACGATCCGCACCGGCAGGCTAACGCCAAGTCCGTCAGCCGATGGAACAGCATCCGGTTCCGCAGGCTGACCGGGTCTGGCCGAAGGCCACATCTCTCCGGCTGCGGTATCGGCCGCGCCCTCGCCGCCCAGCAGGGAGAGCAGGTCACTCTCCTTCACGGTAACGGCTGTCTCCAGCCGGTTCAAGACCACATTCTGGCGGGCGCTGGCCACAGCCACCGGGTCCAGATCCAGCGCCAGTACCGACTTCGCTCCCAGCAACACCGCTCCCGCCGCCAGGATACCGGAGCCTGTGCCGACATCAATGACCTCATCGCCTGGGGCGACATGCTTCTCCAGTGCGCGCAGGCACAGCGCCGTTGTCGGATGTGTTCCGGTTCCGAAGGCCATGCCGGGATCGATCTCGATAATCTTTTCCTCTGCAGAGGCCGGGGTGTACTCTTCCCAGACCGGCTTAATAGTCAAGCGGTTCGAAACGCGCAGCGGCTTGAAGTATTGCTTCCAGGCATGGGCCCAGTCCTCTTCATCGACCGTCTTCCAGGAGATTTCCGCTTTGCCGGGATCGATGCCGAATGCCTTCAGCTCCGCCAGCCTTGGTGCCAGTTCAGCCGCAATCTCCTCCATGTCCTCCGATTCGGCATAATACCCCTTGATAACCGCCTCCCCCTCAGGGATATCATTCAGCGGCTCATCGTATAATTCACCATAACGGGTGTCCCGTATTTTATTCAGCGTCCCGGATTCTTCAATGGATACACCGCCCGCACCAGCCTCGTAGAGCAGATTGGATATCATCTCCTGCGCTTCCTCGGTTGTATGTACCGTCAATTCGTGCCATAACATATTAATAGATCCTCCTAAAGGTTAACAACAAATATGAAGCATATCTAGGATAGTATAGCATTTCTACCCCATGCAGCGCCAAACTGCGGTTCAGCTCTCCTGTACAGCCCCGCTGGTGCGGCAAAAACAATCCAGTGCATGGTCATCCACCATCCCGGAGGCCTGCATAAACGCATAGCAGATCGTCGAGCCCACGAACTTCATCCCTTTGCGCTTCAGCGCCTTGCTCATCTGATCGGACTGCGGCGTTGTAGCCGGCACCTCAGCCCTGCTCTTCCAGTGGTTCACCACCGGCTTCCCGCCGACGAAGCTCCACAGATAACCGGCAAAACCGCCCTCTTCCTCGCGGCAGATCTGCTGGTACACCTGTGCATTGGTAATCACTCCCTTAATTTTCAGGCGGTTGCGGACAATCCCTTCATTTTGCATCAGCTCTTCGACCTTGTCATCCCCATACTGTACGATCTTCTCCGGATCACAGCCGTCAAACGCCTCGCGGAAGCCCTCCCGTTTCTTCAGTACTGTATACCAGCTTAGCCCGGCCTGCATCCCCTCCAGCATCAGCAGCTCGAACAGCTTCAGGTCGTCCGTCAGCGGCTTGCCCCATTCCTCATCATGATAAGCTATGTATAGCGGGTCTGTGTTTACCCAATCGCAGCGTTTTAGTTCCATAAAATATCTCTCCTCTGACTTATTTTCCATAAGCATTGAACAGCCGTATCTTCTAACTGTATACGAAAAAAAGAGAAGAACACAAGGTTCTTCCCGTTAAAATAATGTTACTATTGGCCTTGCAGCTGTACCCGTGTCTCTTTGTCCGGCTCGTTCGTAGTGTAATAGAACATGTATATTGAAGCCTCTGTGCCTTTGAAATCTTTATACTTATCGATACTGTGGTTTTTTCCTTCTCCTCTGAAATTCGTGGTTACAATGCTGCCGATGAGCCGGTCTTTCCCCTTACGAATGTAAGTCTGATTCACGCCGCCAAAGTTCGGATCATCGCTCTTCGTCTCCACGTAGAGATCTGTACCCTGCAGATAGTAGGTCCACTGTACCGGATAGCCGCCGGTTTGCCGGATTAGCGTCTGCTTCTCGCTGGAGATGTTCTTTAATTCAAGCGGTGCCTTGTCATCCTCATGCAAGGTTACTTTATATTTTCCCACAAGCGTTATTTGTGTGTCTTTGGTAATCTCAAGATCCGCCGGCCGCTCAAAGCGCAGTGTGACCTGCTTAGGGTCCTTAGAGCCCGTATACCATAATCCGCCTTCCAGCTTCTGGCCGTTCACCTCAAGTGCATAATTAACATACGGCAATTGAGGAAACTTATCTTGGCTCCGGGCAGTCACACGGATCTGTGTAGGCGTTACCACCATCTGCTCAATCGTGTTCAACGAGTCTCCTGCCTCCAGCGGCAAATTCAGAGCGGTCTTCATCGTAGCACCGGCCATTTGCTTCTTGCTCAGCTCGAAATCGAACGTCCATGGACCATCAATATTGCGTTCAAGCTTAGTGTAACTGAGTTTATACGTGGTTTCATCCTTCGGCACATCAGCAGGCTTGTAATACTCAAGGGAGGTATATTCTCCATTGTCTCCCGGTTTGCCCATTACGCTTCCCTGAGATTTCTTAACAAGTTGCCCGTCCCGGTATGCCATAATTTGCGGGGATGCCAGCTTTCTTGCTTCAGGGTCGGAAAAAACAGTGCCTGTGGATAGCATCAGACGCTCGTTATCCTGCTTGAAAGGCTGAACGCTGAACGACTCCAGTCCATCCTGGTTGACCGGGAAGCTCTGCCGCTCCGGTGATTCCGTATCCAGCTTCAAGTCTACCTCCTGCTGGGAGTAAGACTGAATCCCTTTTGCAGTCAGGCTTACTTTGACCGTCTCCTGGTCCGGACTCCAGTCTGTCTCGAAATAACCGTTGTACCGCTTGGTTGTCTCGTCCCACTGCTGGTAGTTGGATTCCATGTCATTGCCGTTGCCATTGGCATCCTTAAGGGACATTCCATTTACATCCCAAATGACGTTGCCCTTGTCTCCCCCGACATCCAGGCTGTAGAGAATCACTGTACGGTTCTCATCAGAGAGCGCCGTATGCAGTGTCAGCGTTACCCCATCCTTGGTAATCGTCTGGCCCAGCGGCTGGCCCAGGTTCTGCGACAGCGCCGCCTCTACCCCGCTACGGTCATTAAGCAGGCTGCCCCAATCATATTGCACAGCAGCATATACGGGAACCGCCATCAGGACTACGCTGAATGAGGCAATCACTGTGACCTTGCGCCAATTGCGGTGGCGGACCGCACTCCCTGCTCCGGCACGGCTGCTGTTCTTGGATGAAGCATATCCGGCCTGCTCAATCCTGCCCCACATCTGCTCAAAATCCGGATAGATCAGCTCCTGATCCTCATTTAAGCGACGCTTTAATTGCGCTTCGGTTCTGTCCATATTCTTCATCCTCCCTCGTGATCGGCTCAATACCCTCTTCTTCCAGAATCTTCTTCATCATGCGCAGCCCTTTGTGCTGTCTCGATTTGACGGTCCCCAGCGGGATGTCCAGCATCCGGCGGATCTCCTCCAGACTGAAATCATGCATGTACCGCAGGGTCAGTACCGCTCTGAGCTTTATTGGCAGACGGGACATATATCCCGCCCACTCCAGCTTCGTCTCCTTCTGCTCCACCAGCTTGTCAACCGGCGGCTGCGGACTCTCCCTGAACATATGAAGGTGGTCTGCCAGCTTCTGCTGCAGGCTGCTCCGGCGCTTCAGATGGTTCAGACAAGTGTTGACGGTAATTTTCATAATCCAGGCCTTCAGGTATTCAATGCTCTGCCATTCGCTGCGGAAAAGAGTGATAAACACCTCCTGGCACAGGTCCTCGGCATCGGCAGTATCATGCACCATATAATAGCAGGTACGGTATACCTCCTTACTGTAGGTCTGGAACAATTCCCTGTTGTCCACTGGATCGCCCTCCTTTCTTGTAGAATCTAATACTTATAACAATCCCGGGCAGCAAAAGGTTCATTTACACCCTAAGCACCAGGCTTAATTTCAAAAAAGCAGCATGCCTGCCGCAATTAACGGCTTCATGCTGCTTACGGATAAACTATTAGATCATATTCATCACTTCGCGCGCCTGGCTGTCCAGTTCCTGCGCCGAGCTGGCAATCAGCGTGAATTCATCCAGGGCGACCTGGATCTGCTGCTGGCTGACCTCCACATTCTCCTGGACCAGGTTCAGCCCGGTTGATATTCTGCCCACTTCCTCCGTAATGGCCAGAACGCTGTCCCGCACCTCGGTAATCTGATCCTGTACCATGCCGGACAGCTTCCTGACCTCCTTGGCGACAACGTCGAAGCCCCGTCCGAATTCTCCGGCATGGGCTGCCTCAATTGCGGCATTCAGAGCGAGCAGGTGGGTCTGGGAGGCAATATCACGGATCGTCTGCACCACACCTCGGATGGCTGCCGCCTGCTTCTGCAGGCTCTGCAGCGTTTCAGTATTTTCACTTGATACCTCTGCTATTCTATCAATACTCTGCAGCAGCTCCTGGCTCCGCTCAATGCCTTTGTCAGAACGCTGATTGAGGCTGTACGCCATCCCCTGCAGCAGCTTCACTACTTGAGTCATATTATTCTGTCTCGCTGTAATATTGGTTGCGACCTTAGACACGCCAATGACATGGGTACTGGTCTCATCGAAGACTGGCATATATGTAGCTTCGAGCCAGACCGAATGCCCCTCGGCGTCCATCCGTTCAATCTTGTCCTGAAAGCTCCGCCCGGCCATAAGGTTCTCCCAGAAAAGCTCATAATCCGGACTGTTTACGAATGCAGGGAAGCACAGCTGCCTGTGCTGCATCCCGTACATCTCCTCCACCTTGTATTTCATTGAGCTGGCAAAAACCTCATTAACGTAAGCGACACGCCGGTCCAGATCGAAGCGGATCAAGGCGAGGTTCTTTTCCAAAGCTCTGACAACCAGTGCATCTGTAACTACTTGGCCTGCTGGATTATCCATGTTGACTGCTCCCTATGAATCTCAATTTTTGTATCCTTCCATTATACACGCCAATGCACAAAAACACCCCGCTCGCGCGGGGCATTACCGTACATTTCTCCTGCCAATCTCATCCTACTCCTGATAAGGCTGGCTACTCCTTCTTCATGATCTCATCGAGCTGCCGTTTGTCGGCCTCCCGTGAACGGTCCATGGCCTCCAGATCATCCTGATCCGCTTCAGCGGCCGAGAATTCAACATCCTCCTCCTTCGCTTCATAGAGCATTTTCATTTTTTCCGTTTTGGAGAAAATCTTCGAGTTCTCTCTGTCCATTCCTGCCACCGGCCTTCCTTGTATTTAATCAGACGTTCAGATCATCCCGCCGGCTTCTTCTATAAGCGCCAGCGCCTGCTCATGGACTGCCGAGTCTACAATCACCGTCAGGAGAATATCTCTGCCGGTTGGTCCGCCATCCCCGCCGTGACTCATCCCGCTGCCGCTTGTATGCGAGGCGGATAAAATGCCGGAATGGTCACTCACGGCCGTCATGGAATCCATGCTCGCCAGATTGCCGGTAACCGGATTCACACCCGCCTGCTGCCCGCTCCCGCCGAACCGGCTGAACCGGTCAATGGAGATTTCCTCTGCACGCAGCGCCTGCAGCTTACGGGATACGCCTTCTGCTTCCTCGGGAGTTTTGAAATAGGCCAAAATGCTTTTTTCAGACATCGGATTCCCCGCTTTCTGCCTAGTTTGCATTGTGCACTGGCTTTCTTGGATATTTTGGATTACAGCGCAGAAATTTATACATTTCTTATACACCAGTTCCTTTTAATGGAGGAAATTGCGCAGCAGGATTTTATACGATCCCTTCGTTTTCTGCCCAAAGAATATGTCAGAAAATATGACGAAAATTGTTTTTTCATCGGTTATCTTGTATTTTTTTGTCTTTTAAGGTCAGTTTTATAGATTTAAATATTTAAATATGTCACATAACGTTCCACGAAGCACAAAAATATTCTCAAATCTCTTTAAACTTTGTGTAGATTTTACAAATAACCAGTGGTAAAATCTTCTTAATATTTTTCCTAGTAATCTTGACGGAAATAAACCGGATTAATAGAAAAGGAGAATCCGCCTACTGTCGGAAGCAGGAGAGATGTGAGCCAGAACCAACATCATATTGTGGAGGGGATTACATTTGGAGTGGTCAAAATTACCTCGTAAGCTATCATTACTAACATTATCCTTAGGTGTAGCTGCAAGTATGATTCCGGGCGCAGCCTTCGCGGCCAGCAGCTTGAAGACACCCGTGGCAGGCAAACAGCTGCCAACCTTAGTTCAAGCCAATCAGCCTTACATTTCTCCACAGATCAATACCAAATCCTCGAATCAGGTCCGGGTTATCGTTCAGCTCAGCGGCCAGCCTGCGGCGGTCGGCAAATATGCCGCCAGACAAGGAATCAGCGCACTTGCCAGAACGGCAACTGAAGCTGCGGTGAAGAGCCAGCAGGCTGAAGTACTCGATCAGGCAGAAGCCAAGGGCATCGACCTGTCCGTCAATTACAAGTACGACACCGTATTGAACGGCTTCGAGGTCACGGTTCCGGCAGACAAAATTCCTGATCTGGCCAAGATTCCCGGCGTAACTTCCATCTATCCGAACAGCACCTGGTACGCGCTTCCTGATCAGACAGTGACTGAAGCAACGTACAGAAACGATAATGCTCCCCTGCAGCAGATTCATGCCGACTGGGCGGCAGACAAAGGCCTCACCGGTAAAGGACTGAAGGTAGGCGTAATCGACACCGGTGTTGACTACACACATCCGGATATTGCTCCTGCCTATAAAGGCGGTTATGACTCCTTCTACCAGGACAATGACCCCTATGAAGAAGTTCCGCTGACTCCTGAAGAAGATGAAGAATATGGTGTAGGTTATGCGGGAACTTACCACGGCACGCATGTAGCCGGCACCATCATCGGCCAGTATGCAGCAACAGGCGATATTGCGCAGAAGGGCGTAGCTCCAGGAGCAGAACTGTACGTCTACAAAGTATTGGGACGCAATATTGAGAAACCGAACACTTCCTCCGGTTCATCCGCTCAAGTCATTGACGGAATTGAACGTTCGGTGAAGGACGGCATGGATGTCATTAACCTGTCGCTCGGCTCCGATTCCGAGAAAGATGTCAATTCCCCGGATGTCATTGCGATTAATAACGCTGTACTCTCTGGAGTAACTGCTGTAATTGCCAATGGGAACAACGGGGAAGCAGGTTATTTCTCTATGGGTTCCCCTGCTGCCTCTCAGCTCGGAATTTCGGTAGGTGCCGTTAACAGCCCTATCAAAGCGTTCTCCGGCGAGTTCAAGGCAGAGATTACGGGTTCAGTCACTTCAGTGACTTATGACACCTATAATCCGTTTCATGTTATGGCCTATGAACTGGGTCAAACAGACTTTGCCAATATCATTGGAACAGAGCCGGTTAAAGTGTTCTACGCTAATTTAGGCGCAAATGAAGATTACCCGGAAGGAAATTTCGATGAGAAAACTGTTGTTCTGGTATCCCGTGGCGATCTAGCCTTTGTAGACAAGATTGCTAATGCAAAAGCTCATGGAGCCATTGCAATCGCCATCTTTAACGGTAATTTCCAGACAGTAGAGGGTAAGAAAGTAGCTATTCTGGATGAGGACTATACGGACCGTTCTGACTTTATCGGTACCAACCTTGGCGATGGGTATGACAATATCCCTACGCTGGACCTTAAGGGCTCCCCAGGCCGCGCTTTAGCCAGAGCCATTGTTGCTAACGGCGACAAACCTGCTTATTTTACTTTTGACTCCGAATATCCGATGGATATGACCGCAGGCGATGAAGTGACCAGCTTCTCCTCGCTGGGGCCGAACTTCGACGGTAAATTAAGCATTAAGCCGGACATCGTAGCTCCTGGTGACGGAGTGCTGTCTACGTGGCCGGCTTATGGCAAAGATCATCCAGGAACAGATTATTCCAAAGCATACAACCGTATTAGCGGTACAAGTATGGCAACACCTCATGTGGCGGGCTTGGCACTGTTGCTCAAGCAGGCACATCCAACCTATACTCCATTAGACATTCGTGCCGCTCTGGCGAACACGGCAGATCCGGTGTTCTACAAGGGTGCTCCTGAAGACTTCTATCTTCAAGGTCCTGGACGCGCTAATGTAGAGAATGCAATTAAAACTCCGGCGTTGCTGCAATCCATTGAGCCGATCTCCATTCTGGACAAGAACTTTGTCCCGCAGAATGTGATCAACTATAATCCGTCTACAAGCTTTGGCACCCTGCTTCCCGGTTCTGAAGCTAGCCAAGCGCTGCAATTGAAGAATTTAAGCGATACGGCGCTTACCTATTCAGCTTCCGTGGAATGGAACTATGGTGATCCAGGGCATGTAACTGCTACACTGGACAAATCATCGGTAACTGCTGCTGCGAAAGGTGCTTCCACCTTCAACCTGAAGATTAATGTTGCGGGTGACAGCGTGCCGCAAATGCTGCAAGGTAATGTCGTCCTGGAAGCAGCCGGACAGCCAACTCTGCACTTGCCGTTTGCAATCAGTGTAGACAAGACGACCGAACAACCTGATTGGGGCACAGGCATTCAAGAGGCAACGCTGAGCCAGCCAATTGTTTACACCAATTCAGGTGCCGTTCTGAACTACAAATTGAAAGCTGATGACATTAACTACTACGAAGTGAACCTGATTGGTCTTGATGATGTCAAGAAAGGTTCCTTCCAGGTATCCACGACCGGTGAACCGGATAAGTTCTTCGAGCCTGGAAACTATAGCACGGTTATATCATCTACCTACCATCCGTATGACCACAACGGTGATCCAATTCTGGATGCTGGCGGCAACCCGGCAGTAGCCAGCCTGACCGATGGGGTCTACAAGCTTGAGATTCTCGGCATTAAAGCCAAAGATAATACGAAGACACCGATCAAGATTGACTATAACAAAGATGAATACTACAGCGCTTATACCTCATTCCGCTTTATCACTGCTTCTGACAGTGGAAGCGGCGGAAGTGGCGGCGGTGGAGGTGGCGGTACAGTAGTAACGCCGACTCCAGTGGCAGTACCTGCAGCGGTTAAATCTCTTGTGGAAGAAGGCGTTCAACAGGTATCTGTAACACCTCTGACCGCCTCGAAGGATGGCGTAACCACTGTAACAGTAAGCGACAGCGATCTGAAGGCTGCTCTGGACAAAGCCGCTTCGGCCAAGACAGCCATTGTGATTTCTGTGGGCAGTATCGCAGACAAGTCGGCTGAACTGAGCCTGACGGCTGAGCAGCTCAAATTGCTGGCGGGTGCTCAAGCAGGCAGCACCGTTATTGTAAATATCGCCGGATCTGCTGTAGCCTTGCCGGTATCCCTGCTGGCCGCTTCTCCTGCGGGCCAGAGCCTCAAGCTTGTGATCAAGCAAGAGCCGGATGCAGCAAGCAAGCTGATTGCAGGTACTCCGGGTGCCAAGGTGATTGGAACCCCGGTATCCTATGAAGCTACATGGAATACAGCAACAAGCAGCACTTATGTTAACGTTCCAACCAATGTGTTCATCAAGCGTTCCTTCACTGTACCTGGCAAGATTGAATCGAAAACTGCTGGCGTACTGTTTGAAAAAGACGGACTGGTGACTCCGGTTGCTTCAGTCTTCACACCACAGGCCGATGAAACAACATTGGTTACCGTTAGCCGTCCAGGCTTCTCCGTATATGCCGCAGTCAGCAAACCGGCTGCCGCCTTCACGGACATCGCTAACTCCAAGTCTGCTGCCGCTATTCAGACCTTGGCGGATAAGCTGATTATCCAGGGTACCTCGGCAACAACCTTCGCGCCGCAGAGCAATCTGACCCGCGCTGAGTTCACAGCACTGTTGACCCGCGCACTGGGTCTGCGGACAGATGCTGCTGTAACCTTCTCGGATGTGAAGGCATCTGACTGGTATGCCAAGGATATAGCTGCCGCTTCCAAGGCCGGCCTGATTCTGGGTATCGGCAATGGCAAGTTTGCCCCAACCCAGAAGGTAACCCGTCAGGAGCTGGCCGTCATTCTCGACAGAGCCTTGAAGCTGACTGGAACCGAACTGAAGGCTACTGCTAATCCTTCGTTCACGACCTACACCGACAGCGCTAAGGTAGCCCCTTACGCCAAGGACAGCCTGCAAGCCCTGACCAAAGCCGGCATCTTCGCCAGCGAATCGGGAATTGCCTTCAATCCAACAGCTCCGGCAACCCGTGAGACAGCAGCCGCTGCTCTCTATGAACTGCTGAGCAAGACTGGATTGATCGAATAGTAGAATTAGTTTAAGAGGCTGTCCCAGTGGTCATAACATGACTATTCGGGATAGCCTTTTACTTAAGTAAGACATGCTTGAATATTTGAATTAACACTACGACCATAGTGCGCGTACTAACTCCAATTGCATTTCCTACAATAGATTTCACTTTATTTCGCCCAAAAAGGCGATCTGTTGTATTTGATACATTTGATTTTTAGCTTTTCGCTTGAAAATACCTATTTGGATAAATTCTACTGTATGAAATGCAGCAGATCCTCTCTTTGGCGAAGTTGGGAAGGATTCAAATGTATAAAATACAACAGAACCAATATATAGAATAAATTCAGTCAACAGAAATACCCCGCCTCCAATGATGAAGGCGGGGTATTTCTGTACAGGCTCTAACAGCCATTATTCATTATCACCTAAAAGTTCAGTCCCCGCGGAACGCCCGCTTCACGCGGTCGAAGAAGGATTGCTCCTGCTCGTGCGTGTTCTCGCCGTTGTAGGAGGCGAACTGGCGGAGCAGCTCCTTCTGCTCTTCGCTGAGCTTGCTGGGCGTTACGACGATGACGCGGACATGCTGGTCGCCGACGCCGTTGCCGCGCAGGCGCGGAACACCTTTGCCTTTGAGGCGGAAGAAGGTGCCGGTCTGGGTGCCGGCCGGAATCTTCAGCTTGACCTTCTCGGTCAACGTAGGAATCTCGATCTCATCGCCAAGCGCGGCCTGAGCGAACGTCAGGGGCACCTCACACATAATATCATCGTTCTCGCGCTCGAAGAAATCGTGACTCTTCACGCGGATCACGATGTACAGATCGCCGGCCGGGCCGCCGCGTGTGCCGCCTTCGCCTTCACCGCTCATACGCAGCTGCGCACCGTCATCAACACCGGCAGGGATGCGCACATGAATCTTGCGCTGTCTCTTCACCTTACCCTGACCTGCACAGGTCGGGCATTTCTCCTTGATGATCTTGCCTGTACCGCTGCAATTCGAGCAGGGACGGCGGTTACGCATCTGGCCAAGCGGTGTATTCTGCACGAATTCCTGCTGGCCGCTGCCGTGGCAGACGGAACAGGTCTCCGGCTTCGTACCCGGCTTAGCTCCGGAGCCGAAGCAGGTGTCACAGGTCTCTGTGCGCGGGATGGTAATATCGGTCTCTTTGCCGAATACCGCTTCCTTGAACTCAATGGTCATCGTGTACTGCAAGTCGCCGCCGCGCTGCGGTGCATTCGGATCACGCCGTCCGCCGCCGCCGAAGAACATATCGAAGATATCGCCGAGACCGCCGAAATCCCCGCCGCCGCCGAAGCCGCCGCCCATTCCCTGGTTCGGGTCGATATGCCCGTATTGGTCATAACGCGCCCGCTGCTGCCCGTCGCTGAGGACATCGTAGGCTTCCTTGACCTCTTTGAACTTCTCCTCGGCATCGCTCGCCTTATTCACATCCGGATGATACTGGCGCGCCAGCTTACGGTAGGCCTTCTTCACTTCATCTTCTGAAGCATCTCTGCCAATGCCGAGCACCTCATAATAATCGCGTTTATCTGCCACTGCCTTCACCTCCGTGCATCGTCAATTCTCCACATTACACATAAATATCCTTACATTTTAAAAGGAAAGCCAAAACACGGGATGCCCCGGTCTTGACCTTCCCTTTCAACAGGACTTATCGTCTAAGGTTACCCTTGATTCTTCTCATCGTCAACTACTTCATAATCGGCATCTACCACGTTGTCTTTCTTGGCATTGCCGTCAGCAGCACCCTGGCCTGCTTCAGCACCCTGCTGTTCCTGTGCAGCCTGCTCATACAGCTTCACCGACAGCTGCTGTACGATCTCGTTCAGCGCTTCTGTAGCGGCATTGATCTCTTCGAGATTGTCAGTTTCCAGAGCAGCCTTCACCTTGTCCTTAGCTGCATTGGCCTTGTCGATCTCGGCAGCATCCACCTTGTCGCCCAGGTCTTTGATCACTTTATCTGTGGAGTAGACAAGCTGGTCAGCACCGTTCTTCGCTTCAACCAGCTCTTTACGCTTGCGGTCTTCCTCAGCGTGCAGCTCGGCATCCTTCATCATCTGTTCAACTTCAGCGTCACTCAGGCCGCTGGAGGAAGTGATGGTGATCTTCTGGCTCTTGTTCGTGCCTTTATCTGTAGCAGAGACATTAACGATACCGTTGGCATCAATGTCAAAAGTAACCTCGATCTGCGGTACACCGCGTGGTGCCGGCGGAATCTCGTTCAGCATGAAGCGGCCCAATGTCTTGTTGCCGTTCGCCATCTGGCGCTCACCCTGCAATACGTGAATTTCCACGCTTGGCTGGTTGTCGGCGAAGGTCGAGAATACCTGCGATTTGCTTGTAGGAATCGTAGTGTTGCGCTCGATCATCTTCGTGAACACGCCGCCTGCAGTTTCGATCCCGAGGGACAGCGGAGTAACGTCAAGCAATACAACGTCCTTCACATCACCAGTCAGTACTCCCGCCTGAACGGCAGCACCCAGGGCTACTACTTCATCCGGGTTAACGCCTTTGTGCGGCTCTTTGCCGGTAAGCTTCTTGATAGCTTCCTGTACTGCCGGAATACGGGTGGAACCGCCCACCAGTACGATTTTGTTCAGATCGGCTGGAGTCATACCTGCATCGCTCAGCGCTTGACGGGTAGGTCCCAGGGTGCGCTCAACCAGGCTTGCAGTCAGCTCGTCGAATTTGGCACGGGTCAGGTTGATTTCCAAGTGCTGAGGCACGCCGTCAACTACCGTAATGAACGGAAGCGAAACGGTAGTGGTCAGTACGCCGGACAGTTCTTTTTTCGCTTTTTCGGCAGCATCCTTCAGACGTTGCACAGCTGCTTTGTCTTTGCTGAGGTCAATGCCCTGCTCCTTCTTGAATTCAGCCACCAGATAATCCATCACCACTTGGTCGAAATCGTCGCCGCCCAGACGGTTGTCACCGCTGGTAGCCTTAACTTCGAAGAAGCCGTCGCCCAGCTCAAGAATGGATACGTCGAATGTACCGCCGCCAAGGTCATAGACCAGGATCGTCTGATCTTCGGATTTCTCCAGACCGTAAGCCAGAGCGGCTGCTGTTGGCTCGTTGACAATACGCAGCACTTCAAGACCGGCAATCTTACCGGCATCCTTGGTAGCCTGACGCTGGCTGTCATTGAAATACGCAGGAACCGTAATAACTGCCTGAGTTACGGGTTGGCCCAGATACGCTTCGGCATCGGATTTCAGCTTCTGAAGAATCATTGCCGAAATTTCCTGCGGGGAAAAATCCTTGCCGTCAATGCTTTCTTTGTGGCTTGTACCCATGTGACGCTTGATCGAAGCGATGGTGCGGTCAGGGTTCGTGATCGCCTGGCGTTTCGCAGTTTCGCCGACGATGCGCTCGCCGTCCTTCTTGAAGCCTACAACCGACGGGGTTGTACGCGCGCCTTCCGGATTCGGGATAACGACGGCTTCGCCGCCTTCCATAACGGCAACGCAAGAGTTCGTTGTTCCTAAGTCAATACCGATAACTTTACTCACAGTAATGTGCCTCCTCAGAGATAGTGTGAAGCCCGGGGCTTCAGCCATTTATAGAAATAGTGTGTCCTTATTCCGCATGGTTTGCCCGTTAATCTTATCTTATATAGAACAGAACTACATGCTGACTTTGACCATAGCCGGACGAAGAACCTTATCCTTCAGGAGATAGCCCTTCTGGACCTCCTCCGTCACGATGCCTTCCTCGTGCTCCTCGCTCTCCACCTGCATGATCGCCTGATGATATTCAGGGTTAAACGGCTGTCCTACCGCTTCCATTGCTGTCAGCCCTTCATTCTTAAGTACACCCTCCAGCTGACGGAAAATCATATTCACACCTTTGATGAACGCCTCAGCATCCACACCTGCCGAAGGAGTCGCCAGTGCGCGTTCGAAGTTATCCAGCACCGGAAGCAATTCTGTAACGAGCTTGGAGGTCGCATATTGCGCCAGCTCTTCCTTCTCCTTCTGGGTACGGCGGCGGAAGTTATCATAATCAGCCTGCACACGCAGAGTGCGCGCCTGATGCTCATCTGCCAGTTCCTGCAGCTTCTTCAGCTCCTCCTCATGGCCTGAAGCCGCCTCGCCGGCCTCTTCAGCCGTCAATGAGCCGCTGTCTGTCACAGCTTCAGCCTCTTCGGCTGCCTGGTTCTCATTCATAGAGGAGTCTTGCTGTGCATTCATGTCCTGAACCTCTTCCTCTTTCAAGTTGTCTTCACCTCCCTCTCAACATTCACACAAATCAATTACACTCTGTTCACTTATACCAGTGCGCCAGCATCGCTGTCAAATCCCGGGAGAGAATCCCCAGAATCCCCATCACGCGCGCATACTCCATCCGGGTCGGGCCGAGGATGCCGATGCTTCCCAGCGGCTTCCCGTCCAGAGAGTAGGTAGCGGTAATCAGACTGCAGTTCGCAAAGGCTTCATGCTTATTCTCTGTACCGATACGCACCTGCATTCCGTTCCCGCCTGCAGCAGGATTCAGCATTTCAAGCAGGGTTGGGGTCTCCTCCAGCAGATCGAGAATATTCTTCACCTTGTCGACGTCCTTGAACTCCGGCTGGGTCAGCATATTCGTAGCTCCGCTTAAGTAGATGCGCTGTTCACCGTCACTCTCCAGCGCTTTGTCCAGCACCTGCATTAATTCTTCATAATGGGAGATGTGGCGCTGCATTTCTTCGCCCAGCTCGGAATAGAGCTGACTCTTGAGCTTATAGAGCGGTACATTCACCAGCTTGCTGTTGAGCAGATTGACGACCTTCTCCATCTCGGAGAGCGAAATCTCCGGCGGAAGAGTGACCGTTCTGTTCTCGACCTGCCCGGTGCTTGTAACGATAATCGCCACAGCGGTGTTGTTATCGAGCGGCAGCAGCTGGAAATGGCGCAATGAAGTATGAAAAACCTCCGGTCCCAGTAGGATGGAAGTATAATTCGTCATATTGGATAGAATCATTGCCGCATGTTGGATAACCTGCTCTGTAGCATTCAGCTTCTCGGCGAAAAAAGCGCGGATCGTGCCCAGTTCAGCCGTTTCGGCGGAATTCCACGGTACCAGATGATCCACATAATAGCGGTAGCCCTTATGGGACGGGATTCTCCCTGCCGACGTGTGAGGCTGCTCCAGATAGCCCAGCTCCTCCAGATCGGCCATTTCGTTGCGGATCGTGGCCGGACTGAAGCCGACGTCCCCGCGTTTCGAGATACTGCGCGAGCCGACAGGCTCGGCGGAAGAAATGTAGTCATCTACAATAGCATTCAGTATCATTCTCTGGCGTTCAGTTAACATGTTATTCCCTCCTATCGGCTGTGGCTCCGATTCGTTAGCACTCTAATGAGATGAGTGCTAACCACTAATACAAAAATACCAAACACACCTCAGCATTGTCAAGTGAGTTCGGCATCTTGATGGCGCCTATTTCCGCCAGATCCAACATTCGGATCAAGAAACCGCAACCATTCCTTCCTTTTAACGTCATAGAGACAAGAGGTGATGAAATGCGCTCTATAAAATCATGGATATGCGCAATCTCGGCAATGCTTCTGACTGCACTAATGTTAACAGGCTGTTCAGGTTCAGCCGCGCAGAATAACTGCAATTTTGTAACCGTTGATTACTTATCCCTCCTGCAATGGGATGGCATCCTGTACGGTGATGCTATGGGCAATGATCCCGGCAGCCTTGTAAAAGGACCGGAGATCGGCAAAATCACCTACAACAAATCCGAGCATCAGTGCCCCCGCGATGAAATGCAGGACGGCGATGCAACGGTGCTCAAGACCGGCACACCGCTCTATGCGGTAGAAGGCTACAAGACCTCTGCCCGAATCTGGGCGGGAGACAGGCTCTATATGGCGTCAACCAATCCTTCGGCCCGGACTATCAACGATCTGATGGATATTGAGGGCAAGATCCGGACCGTCCGGTTCATCAGCGGCAAAGACGGCTCAGACCTGATGGACTTCACCCCGGAGGCCAACACCGTCTTCATCCGGGAATTTCCCAAGCTGAAGTACATCCCCTTCCAGGAGCTGTACAAGGAGACCAAGGGCTGGGTAGGCGATAACTACTGGATGGAGCTGGAGATGACAGACGGATCAACCATCAGAATTACCTATAATACATTATCCCCTTCTTTTCAAACGGCTTATGTCACTCCGGAGCTGGCCGGGCTGATCGAGCAGCAGCGCAAGCTGATTTATGCCAAATAATCTGACTGCTTCAAGCTCCTGTAATCTGCAAAAAACCACTGCCCACCTGAAGCATCAGCTTCCGGCCCGTACAGTGGTTTCTTATTATATAGTTTACCGCGGAGCATGCCCCGCCGGATTTAGTCCAGTCGCTTCAGCACTGCGATCTCATCGCAGGCATGCTGCTTCTTGCAGTTCACGCAATCGGTCCAGACCTTCTCAGGGAAAATCTCCTTCTCCACCACAGTGAAGCCATTCTTAAGGAAGAAATCGACCGCATAGGTCAGCGCCATAATCTTCGGGATTCTCTGGCGTCTGGCTTCCTCTGTCAGCTTCTCCAGAATCATGGAGCCTACGCCTTTGCCCTTACCTTCTTTACGCAGTCCAATGGAGCGTACCTCCACCAGATCATTTCCGAGCCTGAACAAGGAGCCGCAGCCGACGAAGGTGCCGCCGATCTCAGCGATGACGAACTGGTCGATCTGGCGGGTCAGCGCTTGCCTGGAACGGGGCAGCATAATCCCCTGCTGTGCGTATTCTTCTATCATTTGATACAGCGGCTCAACATCCTCCACTGTAGCATTTCTGCATATGACTTGCTGCTCTCCCGCAGGAGATACCTGGCGATACTGATCCGTTTTGACAAGCACTTGACTCACCCCTTGCTGTTAATACGAATAAATATACAACAGAGTGAATTACAATTCAAGAGGTATTTCAAAATTAAACCTCTGTCAAAGCACCGACAAATTCCCCGAAAACATCGTTCCCGAACAGGATTCCCTGCTTGCTCAGGCGATAGGTGTCCCCGGCCTGCTCCAGCAGCCCGGCGGTAAGCATTTTATGCAGCGGCGCCTTAAAAATCTCCTCGAGCGGCTTCCCGAATTGGGAGCGGAACGCTGTGCCCGACACCCCTTCCCGCATCCGCAGCCCGACCATCATGAAATCCTCCATCGCCTCCCGCTCGGAGACAGGGAAGCTGTCCAGACGCGGCAGCCCGCTGCGCGAAGCCTCGATATACGGATTGACGCCCTTGATATTCATGTGCCGCTGACGGCCGACGTAACCATGCGCTCCTGCACCCAGACCATAATAGTCCTCGTTGCGCCAGTAGGTAATGTTATGACGGCTCTCCATCCCCGGCTTGGCGAAATTGCTGATCTCATATTGCGTATATCCTGCAGCCTCCATGGTGGACATCAGCAGCAGATACATCGCCAGCTCATCCTCTTCACTTGGCAATGGCAGCTTGTTCTTGTTGAACAGGGTATGGAACAGCGTGTTCTCCTCTACCTTCAGGCTGTAGATCGAATAATGCGGCAGCTCCAGCTCCAGCGCTTTGGCGACGCTCTCTCTGAGCATATCTACGGTCTGATTCGGCAGGCCGAACATCAGATCCACCGACAGATTATGAAGCCCGACCGCGCGGGCGTTCTCCAGACTGCGGTATACATCATCCACATTATGAATCCGGCCGATTCCGCTCAGCAGCTCGTTCTGGAAGGCCTGGACCCCGAAGCTGACCCGGTTGACCCCGCCTTCCTTCATCACTCTAAGCTTATCGATGTCGGTAGTGCCGGGATTGGCTTCCATAGAGAATTCAATCTGCTCATCCCAATGCGGGAAATGCCTTCTGACCGAATCCAGGAAATACGCCAGCTCATCCGGCTTCAGCACGGTAGGGGTACCCCCGCCCACAAAGATCGTTTTAATTACCCCCGGGGGCATATTCTTGACTGTCTGCTCCATCTCCCGGTCAAGCGCATAGAGATATTCCATCACCGGCTGGTCCTTCAGTACATAAGAATTGAAATCACAATAGAAACATTTATTCGTGCAGAACGGGATATGAATATAGACGGCCTCAGGGGGACGGCCATTCCTTACAGTGTTCATAGCGGTCTCCTTTGCTCTTGTTAATATATAGATGATCTAATTGTAAAAAGAAGCCGCAAAAGGGAAGCCCTCCGGCTTCCCTTCCAGGTCTATCCTCAGCGGTAAGCTCTCTTTAGAGCTAAGCGCTGCTACTCAATCTGAAGCACAGCCATGAACGCTTCCTGCGGCACCTCAACGCTGCCGACCTGCTTCATGCGTTTCTTCCCTTCCTTCTGCTTCTCCAGCAGCTTCCGCTTACGCGAGATATCGCCGCCGTAGCATTTGGCGAGTACGTTCTTGCGCATCGCCTTAACTGTCTCACGCGCTACAATCTTCGTGCCGACTGAAGCCTGAATCGGCACCTCGAACATCTGGCGCGGAATAATGCCGCGCAGCTTCTCACAGATAATCCGGCCGCGGTTATAGGCACGGTCGCGGTGAACGATGAAGGACAGGGCGTCGACCTGCTCATTATTCAGCAGGATATCCATCTTCACCAGGTTCGACTGGCGGTAACCGGAGATTTCATAGTCGTAAGAGGCGTAACCCTTGGTGCCGGACTTCAGCTGATCGAAGAAGTCGTACACAATCTCGGACAGCGGAATCTCATACGTAATGGTGACGCGGGTGGTGTCCAGATACTCCATATTCACGAATTCGCCGCGCTTGCTCTGGCAGAGCTCCATAACCGTTCCCACGAAATCGTTAGGGACAATAATCGCTGCCTTGACATACGGCTCTTCCACATAGTCAATTGTACCAACCTCAGGGTAATGCGACGGGTTGTCGATCTGAATGGTCTCGCCATTGGTCAGCTTAATGCGGTAAATAACGCTCGGCGCGGTTGTAATCAGCGGCAGATTGAACTCGCGTTCGATCCGCTCCTGAATGATCTCCATATGCAGCAGTCCCAGAAAGCCGCAGCGGAAGCCGAAGCCCAGCGCGCTGGAGCTCTCCGGCTCGAAGCTAAGCGAGGCGTCATTCAGCTGAAGCTTCTCCAGCGCCTCCCGAAGGTCGTTATAATCAGAGGTCTCAATCGGATAGAGACCGCAGTAGACCATCGGATTAATCCGGCGGTAGCCCGGCAGCGGTTCAAGCGTCGGGTTCTTCGCATCAGTCACCGTATCCCCGACCCGCGTATCGCCTACATGCTTGATCCCGGCTACAATGAAGCCGACATCGCCGATATTCAGCTCAGGGACAATCGTCATGCGCGGCATGAAGGCTCCGACCTCAATAACCTCAAAGGTCTTGTCGGTTGCCATCATCCGGATCTTGGACCCGGCACGGATACTGCCGTCAATGACGCGGACATAGACGATAACACCCTTATAAGGATCGTAATGGGAGTCGAAGATCAGGGCCTTCAGCGGTTCCTCTGCGCTGCCTGCCGGCGGCGGAACCTGCTTGACGACCTGCTCCAGAATCTCCTTGATGCCAATCCCCGCCTTGGCCGAAGCCATCACTGCGTCGCTGGCATCCAGCCCGATGACATCCTCAATCTCCTGCTTCACCCGTTCAGGATCTGCATTGGGCAGATCGATCTTGTTAAGTACCGGCAGAATCTCCAGATTGTTGTCAAGCGCCAGATACACGTTAGCCAGCGTCTGGGCTTCAATCCCCTGCGCGGCATCCACCACCAGCAGAGCGCCTTCACAGGCTGCAAGGCTGCGGGAGACCTCATAAGTGAAGTCGACGTGCCCCGGTGTATCAATCAGGTTCAAATAATATTCCTGGCCGTCATCAGCACGGTAAGTCAGGCGTACCGCCTGAAGCTTAATGGTGATCCCGCGCTCGCGCTCCAGATCCATCTGGTCAAGGACCTGCTCCTGCATTTCACGCGAGGTCAGTGCGCCCGTATATTCCAGAATGCGGTCAGCCAGTGTCGATTTGCCATGGTCTATATGTGCAATAATCGAGAAATTGCGGATTTGTTGTTGTCGTTTCTGAACGTCAGTCATTCCTTACCCCCACAGACAGCCTAATGTTAATCCATTTATTATAACAGTACGGGCTGCGCCCAGCAATCCCGCCCGCCCCAGGTCATGCAAAAAAAGCCGCTAAGCGCGGCCTGGCAAAAGCCGGAATCGCACATAGCGGACAACCGGCTTGCTCCTCTGCCCTACTCCTCCGAGGAATCAAAAAGCGAGACCACCCAGCGGATGCCCTTCTGGGAAGCCTGCTGAAGCAGCCCGGCTGTCTTATCCGCCAGAACATCCACCGTCGGCTTCTGCTCCTCCGGTATAAGAATCTGCTCAGGGCTGAGACTGGAGGTATTGTCCTCCTTCACTTCCTGCTGCGGAAGGCTGCCTGTTCCCGCAGCCGGTCCGTTTCCGCCGGCAGGCTGCTGCCCCGGCAGAACGGTGTAGGCTCCGGTTGCCGGATCAATGACAACCGGCACGTAGATATAGGCCTGGCCGTTCTGGGCAGTATGCGCCGGGGAAGCCGCGGCGGTGCCGCTTAGACTGCTCTGCCCTGCCGTTTGCTGCCCGGTGGCCGCAGACGTCCCCGCAGGCACCGTCCAGTCCGGCAGCAGGCCGGAGACTCCTGAGCCGCCTCCAAGCTGCAGGCCGGCCAGCAGACCGATGCCTGCCCATATGCCGAACATCACCATTTTTTTGCCAAACCGGGTCATATACTTCACTCCTTTTTAATAAATGTCCGTTCAGGAGGCCCCGCCTGCAGAGGTCTTCGCACTTGTGCCTTCCAGCTTGGCCCCTTCCGGCTTCGCTCCTTCCTGCTGCGGCGCTGCCGCCTTCTCTGCATCTCTGCTGGTCCAATACACATCGGCAATCGCGTCCGCCAGAATATCCGCCGTCCGCTTCAGCTCATCCGCACTGTTGTCAATGCCGCCGACCTCAATCAGCACGCTGTTCGGCGACAACGTCTGGTTATATTCCCCATTATTCCCGTTTCCCGAAGATTTCCCCCAGATTCCGCGTGAAATTCCCGGATAATTTTTTTCCAGCTGCTGGTGGATTTTATTGGCGAAGGCTTCATTCTGCTTCCAGTTTTTATTGGCATGGCCCAGAATGAAGTACACTTGGGCGTAATTTTTACCGTTAATGGTTGCCGTTGTCTTGCCGTGCCGCTGGGAATCACGGTGGATATCAATCAGTTCACTCATCTGCTGATTGGCGGCCATGGCCGACTTCACCGTCATGCGCGAATATTTATAGGAGAAGTTCCAGTTATAGTCCGGCACCAAGGTGGCATAATCCTCCTGGGCATGAACCGTTCCGATCCCGCGCGCTTCCAGCCGCTTGGCGATATAAGAGCCTACCAGCATCACATTCTTGGAGGGGACTGACGAGCTTGGATTATCGCTCTGCGCACCCAGCAGCGGATTGTATGCTTCACGGGGATGGGAATGATAGACGAGAATACGCTTGATAGAAGTATCCCCTGTCCCGTTCTCGGCATCGCCGCTGCCGGAATAGCCTTCGTCCGCATCCTGCCCGGCCGGGTCTGGAGCAGGCGTGGCTTCAGGCTGCTGGACCTCTCCGCCCTGCTGGCCAGTGCCGCCTGGCGTATCCGGCCCGTCTCCAGGACCGGCAGCCGTACCCGGGTCCCCGCCGTCTGACAGCTCATCCACTCCCGGGTGATAGTCGGCAGGCGCTCCTGCCGTTCCGCCCGAGCCTTCACGCAGCAGGAAGGGATCATCTGCAGCCAGTCCCGGCATCTCACGCGAGACCAGGCTCTTCGGATCACCCGGGTCTACGCTCGTCAGCAGCCGGAAGACGAAGGAGGTGACTTTGTCCCCGGAGAAGGCCGAAGGCTCGTCCCCCTTCGGCAGATGGGGAACCTCCATCCCCAGCAGTTCCATGAAGAATCCGCTGGAGAGCGAGGCGGCCAGGCCCTTCATTGAGGGAATGGGTGAAGAATTCAGCTTCTGGCCGGCCAGGCCGCCGGTTCCAAGCAGGATGAACAGCACCAGTGAACCTCCGGCCAGCAGCAGCATCGTCCTTCCCAGCGACAGAATATCCATCAGCCGTCCGCGCAGCCGCCCAATATTCCATAGCTGAAACCATTTTCTGTTCATGATTGTTATAGCCTCCTCTAAGCCCTCTGTAATCTCTCATACTCCAAATCTATGAGCGCAGGAGGTATGCTAGAACCACAGAAATGAGAGAGAAGCAGAGAAGACCCGCAGCCTATGCTGCCAGAACGGCAGATGGCTGCGGGTCTTCTTCACGAACAGGAAGAGCTAGTGGGTATAGGCTCCGACATTGCCGGGATCGACGGCTTCATGCAGCGCGGCATTGAGTCCGCTGGCCACAATGTTGGCGATCTCCTCAATGAATTCATCGATCTCCTTGGGTGTAACAATCAGATCATGGCCCAGCGGCTCAAGCACTTCCTTCACCAGGGTCAGCCGCTCCTGCTCACTGATATCATCAAGCAGCCCCATGATCTCTTTGGTATGGGCTCCGCCGCCCTCCATCTGCCCGAAATGATGCTTCATCATTTCCAGCACATTGTTGACGATGGTCGAAGCATAGCAGACAGTAGGGACGCCGATCGCAATGCAGGGAACGCCCAGCACTTCCTTGGTCAGCCCCCTGCGCTTATTTCCGATCCCTGAGCCCGGATGGATGCCGATATCGGCAATCTGAATCGTCGTATTAATCCGCTCCAGCGAGCGGGAGGCCAGGGCATCAATGGCTATAATGACATCAGGATTGGTGCGGTCTACGATTCCCTGCACTACTTCACTGGATTCAATGCCTGTCAGGCCGAGCACGCCGGGCGCAATGGCACTCACATTCCGGTAGCCCGGTGAGACCTGATCCGGCACCAGCTCATAGAACTGGCGGGTAATCAGCGCATTCTCCACCACCAGCGGCCCCAGCGAGTCGGGGGTCACATTCCAGTTGCCAAGCCCTACAATAAGCACTTTGGAATTGCGCCCAATCCCGATATGATCGAGGAAGTGTTCGAATTCACGGGCGAACACGATGGAGACCTTCTGCTGCAGACCGGTATCTCCGCCCCGCAGCGCAGGCACCTCCAGGGTCACATAATTGCCGATGGCCCGCCCGATGGCCTGGGAGCCGGCCTGATCAGTCACTGCCAGCCGGGTCACCTTGATGCCGTCCGCTTCCTCCACCTGCTCATTGACGCCGGGAATCGGTCCACCCGACCTCCCTTGCGCCATTTCCTTAGCTTCCACCGCCAGATCTGTTCGTACCGAATACAGCTGAAGATCGAGTTCCATGTTTAGTTCAGCCTCCTTTTGCATATTGCTGATAGTGTGCGGGAGAAAGCATCGGTTTATACAGAGAGTGGCGGGGGAATTCCGAAGCTTTTAGTATTGCATTTTACTACCCTTCATGCTAAACTATTTTAAGTTGTGAATCATTTGTGATTTCCGAATGTCTTTCAGGAGGTGAATGCAATGCCAAATATCAAATCCGCGGTTAAACGCGTCAAGACGATCGAGAAACGCCGTGCACTTAACGCTTCCCAGAAGTCCGCTCTTCGTACAGCTGTGAAAGCTGCTGATGTAGCAGTGACAGGTACAGAAGTAGAAGCTGCTCAGGCTGCTTTCCAAGCGGCTTCCAAGAAGCTGGACAAGGCTGTAACCAAAGGCCTGGTTCATAAAAATGCGGCTGCCCGCAAAAAATCCCGCTTGGCGAAGAAATTGAACGCTCTGAAGGCTCAAGCCTAAGCCAAGGGCGACAATCATAACGAGCATATGAAGAACCTGACCGCTATGCTGCATACGGTTAGGTTTTTTTATTGTACAGGAAATTATGATTTTCTTCTATTCTTAGAGAAATCCGCAAAATGTGCAACAATACTGCTCACTAGAAGCGGTCTATGCTGAAATCCTGCACGAAATGCAACAAATCAAGCGCCGGCTTGCTCTAAACAACGAAATTTGTGCAAATTATGCAACATTGTAGCGTAGCCCGTAACATTTATTAATTAAATCCTGCAAAATGTGCAACAATGCTCTCCATGCAAGCGGCCAGTGAGAGAAATAAACCTATTGGCTGGATATATGCCACCAGAGCGCGATGAGGCACCTGCATTTTTCACCCGGAGGGTGATTTTGTTATGTGTGTATTTATACCAAAAAAAGCCTGTCCACCCGCAGACAAATGCGGAGGGGACAGGCTCTTTACTTTGCTCCCGCGGAAGTTCCGGCTCAGGCCCCGAGACGCAGCATGAACAGCTCCAGCCCCAGCACCTTGTCGACCGCGCCGGTCTTCATCTGATAATCGAGATCGGCCAGACGGCTCAGGATCTGCCGCAGCTGCGGGCTGCCGAACTTGCGGGCCTGCTCCCCGGCCAGCTTGACCGCATACGGATGCAGTCCGAGCTGGGAGGCAATCTGTCCCTGCGAATAGCTGAGGGCGGACAAGTCCTTGACCTGCAAAATGATTCTGAACTGCCGGGCAATCAGCGCGGCAATCTTGATCGGCTCCTCACGTTGCTTCAGCAGCTCATAGAGCGTATTCAGCGCCTTGTCCAGGCGCAGGTTCGCGATATCCTCCACGAGCGTGAAGATATTCTGCTCGGTGCCGCGGTGGACCAGACTCTCCACGGCGGCCGCATCGACCTTGCCGCCTGCCCCGGCGAACAGGCACAGCTTGTCGATCTCGGCCGACAGCCCCTGAAGCCCGGTGCCCGCACTTCCGATCAGCGCCTCCGCCGTCCCCGGCGCAAGGGAACAGCCGCGTTCACGGAAGCCCTTCTCCACCCAGCGTACCAGCTCTTCTGCACCCAGCGGATTAAAGGCCAGCACCATGCCGACGGCTTTGGCGCTTTTGACGATTTTTTTGCGTTCATCCAGCTTATCACCGTTCACTAGGAATACAATCACACTGAAATCAGCCGGGTGCTGCATATATGCCGCCAGTATCTCCACATTGTGTTCAATCTTGGCCTTATCCTTGCCGGCCGTGAACACGGACGCATCCCGCACCAGCAGCAGCTTGCGCTGGACCATGAACGGAACCGTCTCCGCTTCTTCCACTACAGCCTGAACCGGCGTCTCCGACAGATCGAAGGGAATGACGGCGAAATCACGGTCTTCTCTGGGGATCAGCTGTTCCTCCAGCATGGCCGCGAATTCATTCATCCGGAACTTCTCGCTGCCGTACAGCACATACAGTGGAGAAATGTTCCCCTGTTTGATTGCTTTGGCCGCCGTTTTGGCATCCATCCCGCCACTTCCTTTGCTAGTTTCTTGCCTCATCAGCCTTAAATCTATCCATTCATCCATTCTAACAAAAAAACACCGGTGAATATAGCCGCTCTTATCAGGCTGCCAATGCCCCCTGACAGGCAAAAACGGAGCAACCTCGGCAGCCAGGGCCAAAGTTGCTCCGTTTCAGCGGCGCATCTATATAAACGGCGGAAGGAGAAGCTCTAGAAACTTTCCGTTCGCCGGTCATACCGATGATACTCGCAAATCCTATATTTTCTATCCTCACACCTTAGTATATTCAGCTGCTCCTCAATACGTTCCGGCTTATGGTGATTTATTGGACGTTGCCGCGTCCGGGGTCACCGCCGGGCTGGATTCGGGAGATGCAGCGGGCTCCGCCGGTGAGGTGGAAGGCTCTGAAGCCTCCGATGGAGCCGGTGTTGCGGGCTCTGCCGGAATCATGTATTCCTGGTTGGCTTCCGTACCATCCGGCAGCGCTGTTACATAAGTGAATTTGCGTCCGTCCTCCGACCACGTCACTGAGATTACATTCCCCTCTATGGGCAAGGAGGCCAATATCGTCCGCTCTTCCGTCCCTGCTGCGGGTGAACTGTAAATAATGAGCTGCTGGCCGGATTGCTCTGCTGAATAATGCCCGTCCGGAGAGGCCCAGGCAGCTCCGGCACCCGCAGCCATCAGGCCACTGGCTTTAGTATCTCCAGCAGGCTGATCTCCCGCAATCCGCTCATCTGGAGGCTGGTCCGCCGCTGCGAACTCCTGAACAGGTGCGCTTGGCGCTGCACTCTTGTCATTCAAGACTTTACGGTCCCCCTTGCCGCTCTCTGCCGGCTGAGGCGTAGCGCTGCGCTTGTCAGGCCGCGGTGCTGGCGTCACTACAGGGGCCTTGCCCGGGACAGTACCAGCGTCCGTTGCAGGCGCCTGATCCGCAGTTGGCGGTTGGTCCGCACTCTTGACCGATACCGGCGGTGTAGCCTGAAGCTCCTCACCTGCACCATCCTCCGCCGGCGCCTGCTTCATGAAGGAGACATCTCCGCCGTCTGTCTGTTCGGACCCAGGTGCTGTACTATTCGCATTGCCCGAGTTGCCGGTAGCCATCTCTGTGGCTGCATCACTTGCAGATGTCTGAACAGCCATATCCATATCCGCATTCGGCATACTCTCCGGCTTGTTGAATAACGCGAACAGCAGAATCACCGCTGCCGCTGCCGCGCCGATGCCTGTCCGTGTCGCCAGTGAAGAGCCTCTCTGCTTCTTGCTGCGGGTATTTGAACGGGTAAAGGGAACTACCTTGGGATCTTCCGCTGCTGTTATAACCGGCTCTTCCTGAACCCCGCGGTCCAGCTGTTCCAGCCGGGGAAGAATCGAGTCAACCAGACTGAAGGGTGGCTTCACATCCGGCAGCTGCTCCAGCTGCTGGGAGAGCATCGTCAACCGGTCAAAGACTTCCGCGCAGGCAGGGCAATCATCGATATGACGGAACATTTCCAGTATTTCTTCCTGACTGAGATCATGATCCAAATAGCGGTGCATCCATTCCATCACCTCCGCGCAATTCATCCTGACACACCACCTTTCTGATACTCCTGAAGTCTGTTCTGCAGCTGCTGCCTTGCCCGGAACAGGTATGATTTCACCGTGTTCAGCGGCAAATCGAGACAGTCTGCAATCTCGTTGTAAGAGAAGTCCTGTAGATAACGGAGCACGATCACGGTCCTGTGATGCTCCGGAAGCTGGTCAATGGCCTCGCGGATATCCTCCGCCAGATAACCTGACAGCACTTCGCGCTCTACATTATGTTTGTTATCCTGGAACACCATTTCGTGTTCATCGATAGAAACGGTAGGCTTCGTTCTCCTGAATTTGTCAATGCAAATATTAGTTACTATCCGTTGAACCCATGTTTTGAACTGAGCCTTCTCCTCATAGGAGCCGATCTTGGTGTACACCCGGATCAGCGCCTCCTGGGAGGCATCCAGAGCATCCTGTTCGTTATGCAGGATATAGAAGGCCGTCTTATATACATGTCCTTCAATTTCGCGCAATAGGGTGATTAGAGCGTCGCGATCGCCCGCTTGAGCGGCTCTGATGAGTCCCTGCTCCACCACGAAGGTTCCCCCTCTCTATGCAATCTTACTGACGCGCAAGACTGCGGATTTGTTGCAAGCCTGTAATGATTATTTTAGAATACTCGAATCATTGAACAATCCTTAATAAGCATACAGGGGATGCTGCAATCATTCAAATACTCTTTTAGCCAAAGTGGTTACAGAAATGACATGAACAGCAGCCCGGCCGCCGCGCAGTCCGTTCAGGAATTGGACGGCTCCTGCAGCCGGTATAATGTAACTCTGCACACCAGCAGAACCGCATAATTCTCCCGGAAATCATCATCAAGCACATATACTTCCCCCTGCTCAAAAAGTTGCGGATGATTATAGCTGCGGTACAGCTTATAGACAGCTCCTGCCGTCACCCTGCAGCCCGGCACGGTGGTCCTGATGCCCACATAATCAGCTTCGTCCACCACCAGTACCGGATACAGCTTGCCGTGAATCTTCTCGCCAGGCATGGCATCACCTTTCAGGTAGGCATCTGAATTCAGGCTCACGCCTAAGTAATCTACCTATTATAAGTATTGCCCTGACCGGCTGCTCACGAACCGCCAACAAAAAATGCCCTGCCCCAAAGAGGCAAGACATTTCCGGTAGCCCTATATAATTGTAGCTTTAGTTGTTCCGCACTCTGATTACTGCGCCTGAATCTCCTTGAACTTCGCCACATACTGTGCCGCCAGCTCCGTGATCTGGTCATAGCGGCCTTCCTTCGCCGGTGCAGTCAGATTGCCGCCGATACCGACAGCGATGCAGCCGTTCTTGATCCATTTCTCCATATTGTTCAGGTCCACGCCGCCGGTAGGCATAATGTTCACATGCGGCATCGGCCCCTTCACAGCCTTCACATAGTCAGGTCCGAACGCGCTGCCCGGGAACAGCTTCAGCACATCCACGCCCAGCTTCAGCGCTTCCTTCATTTCATTCAGTGTCATGCAGCCCGGCATATATGGAATACCATAGAGATTACACATCTTGGCTGTCTCTTCTTCAAAAGACGGGCTGACCACAAACTCCGAGCCTGCCAGAATGGCAATTCGTGCGGTAAGCGGGTCGAGCACAGTCCCTGCACCGATAACGGCGCGGCTTCCATATTCAGCAACAAGGCGCTTAATCGCAACTTCAGCCCCCGGAGTGGTAAAAGTCACTTCAATATTGTTCAGTCCGCCCTCGATACAGGCCACCGACATCGCATAGGCATCATCGGCATTGTCTGCACGGATTACGGCTACTACGCCAACAGCTGTGATGTTCTGCAATACTTTGATCTTCTTCATGTAAGAACTTCCTCTCTGGTTATATTTCAATAGAATATTTATTTAGATAAACTTTTTTATCTAATTTACTAACACCAAGCTATATACTTTCTAAGAAAATAGTAATGACATTGCCCCGAAGAGTCAATATATATTTACGAAAGCTGCTGTATTCCTCCTAAATTCCATGCGTAAATCCTTATACACCAATGGTTTATCAACATATCAGCAATAATCCCGGTCAAAATAAGTACACGGAAAGAGTGTTGCCGTATTGTACAAAACCGTTTTATGTGATAATTTCAACTTACATTCTATCTTAAAGCTTGAAAACGGTTCAATGCTATCATAACTATTAGGAGGAACCATTCATGAACAAACAGCTGGATGCGGTCACATTCGGGGAGCCGATGGCCATGTTCTATGCCAATGAAGTCGGCCCCTTGCCTGAGGTCACTTCATTCTCCAAGGCTCTGGCAGGCGCAGAGAGCAATGTTGCCACCGGGTTGTCGCGCCTTAAGCACCTGACCGGCTATGTGACCAAGCTGGGCGAGGACAGCTTCGGCGAATTCATCACAGCGGCGCTGAACAAGGAGAAGATTGATACCGCCAGCATCACCACCACCCGGGAGTTCTCCACCGGTATGCTGATTAAATCCAAGGTGCTGACCGGGGACCCCAAGGTTGAATATTTCCGCCGTAATTCCGCTGCCTCCAAGCTGAGCCTGGCTGACTTCGACGGGGACTATTTCGCTTCCGCCGGTCATCTGCACGTCACCAGCATTTCTGCAGCGCTGTCAGCATCCTGCCATGAATTCTCTTTACATGCCATGAATTTCATGAAGCAGCGCGGCCGGACGGTCTCGCTTGACCCGAATCTGCGCCCGACGCTCTGGCCGGATACCGAAACAATGGTCAGCACGATCAACGATCTGGCCACACGCTGCGACTGGTTCCTGCCCGGACTCAGCGAAGGCAAAATCCTGACCGGCCTCGATACGCCGGAGCAAATCGCCGGATTCTATCTGGAGCGCGGGATATCCCTTGTTGTGATCAAGCTCGGGCCTGAAGGCGCCTACTACAAGACTTCCACAGGCGAAGAGGGGTATGTGGACGGCTTCAAGGTGGAGCAGGTGGTGGATACCGTCGGCGCGGGAGACGGCTTCGCCGTGGGCGTCATCAGCGCGATGCTGGAGAAGCTCAGCGTAGCCGAAGCCGTGAAGCGGGGCAATGCCATCGGCGCACTTGCCGTTATGTCGCCTGGCGACATGGACGGACTGCCAACCCGTGAGGAGCTGGAAGCATTTATGAGCACGGGTAAGAAAGCTTAAAGGCCTTGGAACATTAATAGGGTGTCCCGCAGCCAGTTAGCTTGGCTTGGGACACCCTATTCTTGTGTAAAGCAGGCGCTACTCGGCTCTGGCCGGAGGCTGCACAGAATCGCCCTGCTGAAGCGTAGGCGGGAATCTGTAGGTGATTGGCATCGCACCATCCGTATCATTAATTAACGAGAGCATGATCTTCGCCGCCTGTACCCCCATCTCATATGCAGGCTGGCGGATCGTCGTAATATCAGGGTTGTAGATACGGGCGAATTCCGCATCGTCAATGCCGATGACCGACAGCCGGCCGGGTATGGCGATTGCATTGCGGTTCGCATACTTCAGAATCTCGCCCAGCACCAGATCGTTGGCGGCAACCAGCGCTGTCGGCGGATGGGGAAGCTCCAGCAGCTCATCCAGCGCCGAGGCAATCTCTTCACGCGGAACGCTGCGCATATAGTCATCCCGCAAGGGCAGACCGGCTTCCTCCATCGCCTTCTTGTATCCGCTCATCCGCTCCCTGCGCGGGGTAATTGCATGTGCGCCGAGCGGCAGCGACAGAATAGCAATCGCATCATGCCCGTGGCCGGTCAGCTCCCGGACCGCGGTCTTCACCGCCATCTCATTATCAAGCAGCAGGCTCTGGGTCGTAATCCCGTCGACCAGCCGGTCCATGAACACCAGCGGATATTCCGCTTCAATTAACCGCGTGTAAGGCCCGGGCTGATCGCCAGCAGGGAAAATAATCAGTCCGTCCACCTGACGGGCCACCAGCGTCTCCACATAGGTATTCTCTTTGTCTGCATCCTCGTCTGAGTTGCAGATGATGACCTGGATACCGTGGCGCTGCAGCTCCTTCTCGATCGCCCGGATACACTGGATGGACAGCGAGTAATCAATGTTAGCTACAATAATGCCAACCATATGTGTACGGTTCTGCTTCAGACTGCGGGCCAGTCCGTTCGGCTGGTAGTTCAGCTCATCGATGACCTCGGCAATGCGGTTTCGGGTCGCTTCACTCATATATTTGAACCGTTTATTCAAAAACTGCGAGACCGTGCTTTTGGAGACCCCCGCTTTCCGGGCCACATCCTCAATGGTCAGCTTCTTCATCTATCCCGCTCCGCTCTTCTATACAAAATTTACTGGTTGATATTATCAAAAAGTATAGCTTTTTTTTAGTAAATTATCTATAGGGAGCTTGGCGGGTGTTTATTTGCCTGTCGGGACGGGTTTCAAACGCTGACCGGTCTGCTCATAATACCAATCGTAATACCACTCCTCACCCATAAACAAAGCGATATCTGCTGTACGCTTCTTCCCGTCCACTTCATAAGTAGCGATCCAATTAACACCCTCAATATCTATGCCGATTTTACTGGCTACATTTCGCGTTGCCCCTGTAGTAATATCATGCAGAGTGCCGTGGGCTTCGTAGCCTTTGCCACTATTATTGTTATAAGAAACAAGCAACATCTCACTCTGAACTTTGTCAAAAGCACCAAACGATCTATAGTTAGAATATTCTTTGCCCAAGCTGCTTAAATCCAACAGGTCCTGCAGAGCTACAGCTTCTCCGGCAACCGCCGCCTTTAAATTCAAAGCGGATACCTTCTCAGGTGTCATGCCAACCCCTTTGCCCAATGTAAATGTGCTGATACCCAGCACTACATAATTACCTGCATCACAAATTCCCGTAAGTTCATAATAACGCTGCGACCCGCCGGCATAGAGTGGAAGGGTGTAAATCCGCTTAGCCGTAGTCTCCGACAGCTCAGTCTGGCCTTTCGGAGACAGATACAATGTATAAGGCTCTGTTGGGTGTGTGTACTTAGGCTTACTATAGTTAACTATCGGCGGCGGAGGCGACCAGACAATTCCGGCTGAGGTCTCAATAGCAAGCGCACGTTCTTTGTTTCTGTTCAGCGGCAGGGGCATGTAATACTTTATTCCCCCCAGCTCGAACTCCGCAGAACCAGCCGGCGGGTTGTAGGATTGCGGCGATGCTGAAGAAGCTGCATTCTGCGACCCCGAAGGAGACGCCGACGGCTCCACCACAGCCGCTCCCGAGCCCTGCCCCAAGACCGCTGCCAGCCTCCCTGCCGGATCAAACCCGGCCCCCGGGCCAAACGGCCAGAGCAGCACGCTGAACAGCAGGAGCGCAGACAATGCGCCAAGGCCTGCGGCCCGTCCGAACCGGCCTTGTCCTCTTCGCGCCGGAGTACCCGCTGCTGCGGCCTGTTCAATACGCGCCATGAGCTGCGGCGTGAACCCCGGCCCGGTCAGCGGGTTCCGTCCGGCCTGCTTGTACCAGTCCTTCGCCCCGCTCATTACCTTCACTTGCTCATCCTCATCTCTTGTCTTCACAGGTCTTCCTCCTTCATTGCCGTTCTTATTTTGTCTCTGGCCCGCCCGAGGCGGGACTTGACCGTTCCCTGCGCAATTCCGAGCAGCTCGGACAATTCAGCGACCGACAGGTCCTGCTGAATATCCAGCACCAGCACCTCCCGGTACTTGTCCGGCAGCGCCATAATAATCTCCCAGATCCGGTTAGCATACTGGTTGCCGATAGCTTCCTGTTCAGCGGACAAGGACGCTCCATGAACCTGGTGGTCGCCCAGCGGGGCGAATCTCCGCCAGAAGCTGCTGCGTCTTAAGCTGAATGCGGTGTTGCGGGTGATGGTCAGCAGCCAGGTTTTCAGGGTGGCCTGCCCCCGGTATTTGCCGATGCTCTTGTAGGCCTTCAGGAATACCTCCTGGCTGATGTCGCTGGCCTGCTCCCGGCTGCGGGTTAACACAAAGGCATAATTCCATACATCCGATCCGTAGGTCTCCATCATCTCGCGGAGCGATACCGGCGAAGCACAGGCCATGCTGTAAGGCAGCTCTTTACTCTGCATGTTGCTCTCCCCTCTCACCTAATAAGACTCCTGCCGCGCGAAACGGTTCCCGCTGATTGCATTTTCTGCAATAGAACGGACGATATTTGCCGTTAATCTCCATTCTATTGTATTTCCTGCATTAGAATTGCGAGATTTTGCTCAATGAGCCTCTGTTAGCTGAAATCAAGTGTGCAAAATACAACAGATGTGATTTTCCACCGAATTGGAACAGCATCTAATGTACAAAGTACAACCAAAATTCAATCCGCCGAAGGTCCAAGCGCTTTCAAAAATTACAGCCGTTCCCTCTTCCCTCACCTCCCGTTCACGCCTTTCTGCGCCCCCGCAAATTCCTTAAAAAAAAGTCTAATAAATTCTAAGAGAATAGAACCCAGGCGGGGCGTGGGATTGGCGATTTAAAGGGGTATTTTGGGCGGCTGGGAGAGCTTGTTCAGCGCTTGACTTTTCAATATATGGTATATAAAATGATTAAACGTTACTAAATATAGTGTATATAATAGCTAAGCCCATAAATCTAGTGAATTCGCCCAAGTTCATTTGTCAAGTAGAAAGAACAGAAGAATGAGCTAATGTTACAGGAGGTTAGAGACCATGCTGATTGCTTACGATTCCAAGACCGGCAATGTGAGAAGATTCATCAACAAGCTGAAGCTTCCTGCTGTTCAAATCGAGGAGCATATGACGATCGACGAGCCTTACGTGCTTGTTACATACACCACCGGATTTGGCCAGATTCCAGAGAAGGTATCCATGTTCCTGGAGCGGAACCATTCCAGACTCAAGGGCATCGCCGCCAGCGGCAACAAAAACTGGGGCGAGCTATACGCGCACAGCGCAGATCTGATTGCAGAGCGTTACAACGTGCCGGTTGTCGGCAAATTCGAGCTGTCAGGCACTTACGGTGATGTACAGCGGATCAAACAGGAGGTGGACAAAGTTGCGGCATATTGAATTGAACAACATGTTGATGAAGCGGGACGAGACCGGATTTTTCCAATTGGATAAGGACCAGGAGGCAGTAGCTGAATTCATGCGTGATGTGGAGAAGCGCAGCCTGACCTTCAGCGATACCAAAGCCAAGATTGATTATATGATTGCCAACGATTACTACGAGGACCTGTACGACCGTTACTCCGCTGACGAGATGGAGGATGTCTACCGGATTGCCCATGAATATAATTTCCGCTTCCCTTCCTATATGGCGGCTTCCAAATTCTATACCGACTATGCCGTCAAAACCAATGACCGCAAGCAGTACCTGGAGCATTACCCGGACCGCGTAGCGGTGGTTGCTCTGCATCTGGGACGCGGCAATGTAGAGACCGCACGCACACTGGCCCGTTCAATGATGGAACAGCGCCTGCAGCCTGCTACGCCAACCTTCCTCAATGCCGGCAAAAGCCGCCGCGGCGAGATGGTCTCCTGCTTCCTGCTGGAGATGGACGATTCCCTCAATTCGATCAACTATGTGCTGAACACCTGCATGCAGCTGTCGAAGATCGGGGGCGGCGTTGCCGTCAATCTGTCCAAGCTGCGCTCGCGCGGCGAGACGATTAAGGGTGTTGAAGATGCGGCCAAGGGCATCATGCCGGTCCTGAAGCTGATGGAAGACGGCTTCTCCTACGCAGACCAGATGGGCCAGCGCAAGGGGTCGGGTGCGGCTTATTATAATATTTTTGGCTGGGATGTACTTGAGTTCCTGGACAGCAAAAAGATTAACGCCGACGAACGGACACGCCTGAAGACGTTGTCTATCGGTCTGATCGTGCCTAACCGCTTCTACAAGCTGGCGCAGGACAATCAGCCGCTGCATGTGTTCGCTCCTTATACAGTCTACCAGGCCTACGGCACGCATCTGGATGATATGGACCTGGACGAGATGTACGATACCCTGCTCGCTGATCCGCGCGTGAAGAAGAAGATTGCCATGAACGCCCGCGACATGCTGACCAAGATCGCCATGATTCAGCTTGAATCCGGCTATCCGTATATTATGAACAAGAGCAACGCCAACGCAGCTCATGCCCTGAAGGGCGTAGGCCAGATTAAGATGTCGAACCTGTGCACCGAGATTTTCCAATTGCAGGAGACCTCGGAGATTAATGATTACGGACAGGAGGATATCATCCGCCGCGACATTAGCTGCAACCTGGCTTCCCTGAACATCGTGAACGTGATGGAGCACGGCAAGATCCGTGAATCCGTACATGAAGGCATGCTGGCCCTGACAGCTGTCAGCGATATGACGATGGTCTCCAATGCCCCGGGCGTAGCCAAGGCGAACAAGGAGATGCACTCGGTAGGACTGGGCGTGATGAACCTGCATGGATATTTTGCCAAAAATAAAATCGCTTATGAGAGCGAGCAGGCCCGTGATTTCGCACGCACCTTCTTCATGACCATGAACTTCCATTCGATTGAGAAAAGCATGGAAATTGCCGCCGAGACCGGCGAGACCTTCTATGGATTCGAGCAGTCCGACTACGCCAGTGGCGTCTATTTCGACCGTTATATTACAACAGACTACCGTCCGGTTACTGCCAAAGCGCAGGAACTGTTCGCAGGCATCTACATTCCTACTACTGAGGACTGGAAAGCGCTGCGTGACAAGGTAATGAAGCACGGCCTGTACCATGCCTACCGTCTGGCGATTGCGCCGACTGCGAGCATCTCGTACATCCAGAATGCGACCTCCAGCGTTATGCCGATTGTAGAGCAGATCGAGACCCGCACCTATGCCAACTCGACCACCTACTACCCGATGCCGTACCTGCGTCCGGACAATGTGTTCTATTATAAATCCGCCTACCTGATGGACCAGTTCAAGGTGATTGATCTGATTGCGGAAATTCAGCCTCATATCGACCAGGGTATCTCTACCGTCCTGCATGTGAACAGTGATGTGACCACCCGCGAGTTGGCCCGTTCTTACCTGTATGCGGCGCACAAAGGGCTGAAATCCCTGTATTACACCCGGACCAACAAGCTGTCTGTCGAGGAATGCCTGGCCTGCTCTATCTAAGAGCCGCGCGGGTACAGAAAGGGAGAAGATACAATTATGAGCGCAATTCAAGCCGTGAACTGGAACCGTCCCGATGACGATTTCTCGCTGATGTTCTGGAACCAGAATATCATGCAGTTCTGGACCGATGATGAAATTCCATTATCCGATGACAAAATGTCCTGGCTCACGCTAAGCGAGACCGAGAAGGACTCTTATATGAAGGTGCTGGGCGGACTGACCCTGCTCGATACGGTTCAGGGCGGCGTTGGGATGCCGCAGATTATGGAGCATGTAGACGGCTTGCAGCGCAAGGCGGTCCTCGGCTTCATGGGCATGATGGAGCAAATCCATGCGAAGTCCTACAGCAGTATTTTTACAACACTGGCTTCGACTGAGGAGATTGACGGGATTTTCCGCTGGGTGGAGGACAATACGTTCCTGCAATTCAAGGCGGAGACGATCTCGGAGTACTACCAGAAGATTGAGACGAAAAAAGACCTCTATCTGGCGATGGCTGCCTCGGTGCTGCTGGAAAGCTACCTGTTCTACAGCGGCTTCTTCTACCCGCTCTATCTGGCCGGACAAGGCAAAATGACCTGCAGCGGCGAGATCATCGACCTGATCCTGCGGGATGAGAGCATCCACGGCGTATACGTCGGCGTGCTGGCCCAGGAAATCTTCGAGGAGCTGTCCGAAGAAGACCAGAGCGATGTCTACGAGACGCTGGTTGGCCTGCTGCGCCTGCTCCACGCGAACGAAGAGCAATACACCGAGCAGATCTACGCACCGATCGGGCTGGTGGAGGAAGTGAAGACCTTCCTGCGCTACAACGCCAACAAGGCGATGATGAACCTCGGCCATGATCCGCTGTTCGCTGAGGAAGAGATCAACCCGATCGTCCAGAACGGCATCAGCACCCACACGAAGCAGCATGACTTCTTCTCGAAGAAGGGCAACGGGTATGTGCGGGCGATGAATGTGGAGCCTTTGCGGGATGAGGATTTTCAGTTTTAAGATAAGCTGAATCGAAGAACCTGGCTCACAGCCCGGCCGTCACTCCAGAGAATGTTTGGACTTCCGGCCGCTGTTGTCTCCAGATTTCTTCAATTGTACCGCTGTTAGCGGTTGAAATCCGTACTAAGCATATGCTTCCGATGCGAGCTTTCCTACGGAAAGCTTTCAGGCGGACGCTGACGCTCCTACAGTTCCAAAATTCCCTTCCACCACTCATCCTTTAATATTTATTAAACAAGTTCAATTTAATGGATGGTATAGTTAATAAAAAGCCAGTCGCCGAAAGTTCCTTAGCGACTGGCTTTTTATTTGGTTCTCTTCCTGGAAAGAGGCCACTATATCCCGTTATATATTCATAAATATTTACATTTGCATACATTATATTCTATATTCTTTCAAGGAAAATAATTACATAAATTTTCCTCACTATTCTATATAATTAATTGTGAACATACATAACATAAAAAATGGAGGTAATAATTTGAAAAAACTTTCTGCTATTTTATCAATCGCTTTGTTAATGACTACTTTTGCACCCTTCGCATCAGCAAATCAAGCAAGTCCAACCGAGGCGCCTTCGCACGAATTTGTTAGCCAACAACTTACATCAAACAGTTATACCTACAATGGTATTGAGATTAGTTCTCCCCTCATCTTAAGCGAAAATGAATTAGCTTCTATTTATGCTAATGTCCAAAAAGCAACCGATTCTAGAAACATAATAACTCCATTCTCTCACGAGATAGGCGGTTCTGGTGAAATCGTGTATGGTCCAAAATATGAAGCTCATTCAAACAGAGATGTAGTCACTTTTGCATCAATGGCGGCTGCTTGGTTAAACAATTTTATTTACACTAAAAGTGGATGGAATCCTGCATGGTTCAAAAAATGGGTTATATCCGCTACAGAAGCTTGGTTTATAAATAGTGCAGTAAAACCGACATATACTGGAATATGGACAACAAGATCTGGGGACTTACAAATCCCAGGATTATACCACTATTATCTTACACTTGTACATTATACCGATGGCACATTCACAACACCTATTAGTGTGCAATATAATGAAGTAGCCAGCGAATACAATCCTTAAATGTAATTATCACCCGCTGAGCCTAATTTGAGTTCAGCGGGAATCACTTTTATGTTGGAGGTTTTTTATGACAGAAATTGATGAGAGAAAGTGGGGGCAAGAGCCTGTTAAGGAACCTAAAGATCGATATGCACAATTTCTAAAAATAGTATCCTTTACCTTCTTGGGCGTAACATTTACCATAATCTTTACGGAAATCAATATGAGTAATTATCCAATTAAAATATTATTTTTTATTTTTGGACAGTTTTTTATATATAGATATTTATTAAAAAATGTATCTAGAACTTCAGAAAAGTTTAAGCGGTTTTGTGAAAAACTTAAAATAAAATTGCCGATTTTATATATTTTGTATTTTTTATTCCTCTATTACATCGGATATCCTTATTTTTAAAATCAAATCATACTAACTTTCATTCCCTAATCTCAGAGTACTTTCCTTTTGACCTTATGAACTGCTCCTTTATTAGGTGGAAAACAAGACCTTAAAGGTTAAAGTAGCCAGCCGTTGATATTACATCAGCGACTGGCTATTTCGTTTTGGTTGAAGTGGAATTTATTTATAGCAATGTCGCTTTAATTTGTGAGACCATATCAGTCTTGGGACGTAGGAGTAGGGATGATCTTTTTACCGAAAAGAGGTGTGGCAGATTGGCTATACATATTCAGGAGTACGGGGACCGGGATGGGGACTGTCTGATGGTCTTCCTGCATGGCGGGGGCGTGAGCGGCTGGATGTGGGATAAGCAGGTGGCGGCGTTCGCCAGTTATCATTGTCTGGTCCCGGATCTGCCGGGGCACGGGTTCAGCCGGGAGGATCAGGAGTTCACGATCCGCAGCAGCGCGGAGGAGCTATTAACCGTTATTGAAGAGCGTGCTCAGGGACGAAAGGTCGTTGTTACCGGATTCTCGCTGGGCGCACAGGTATTGGTTCAGATGCTGGGCCTGAGGCCGGAGCTGATACATTATGCCGTCATCAACAGCGCTTTAGTGCGGCCGATTCCTTCCGCCAACTGGCTGATCGGGCCGACGGTCAGGCTGTCTTTTCCGCTGATTAAGTATAGATGGTTCGCGAGGCTCCAGGCCAAGACGCTCTATCTGGGTGAGGAGTATCTGGAGCGTTATGTTGAAGAGAGCCGGCAGATGGAGCTGAAAATGCTGATCCGGGTGCTGGAAGAGAATATGTCGTTCCGCATTCCAGCCGGATTCAGTGAGACCGCAGGCAAGATTCTGGTTACCGTAGGTGAACAGGAGAAATCCGTCATGAAGCAATCCGCCCGGGATCTGGTGGCCGCAAATCCCCGTAGTACAGGCGTGGTGATTCCCCGGATTGGACACGGAGTCCCTCTGGCGAAGCCGGAGCTGTTCAATGAGCTGGTTGAGGCCTGGATGCAGGGCGGAGAGCTGCCTGGGGAATGCAGAAGAATCTGATCCCTCAGGCACGAAGTGATGCTAGTTCAGATCCTCCTTGATTTTGTAGCGGACAGCAAAATAACTCAGGAATAGAATCGCGGCAACCGCCACTCCGAACATATGCATCAGATCAGCCGTGCTGCCCAGATCCTTGACCCGCACAAGCGTATTGATCAGCAGATATTTGGTCAGATGAATGTCCGTAAGCAGCTTTTCCAGCGCACCCAGCACCATCCCGATCACATTCAGAGCCAGAACAATGCTGGCACTTAAGCTGATGAGCAGGTTCCGGGTAACCATAGCTATACAAAGAATCAGCAGCGAGAACGCCCAGTGCAGCAGGAATTGGCCCGCCAGCAATGTAATCAGTGTGCCCGGGTCTCCCAGATCCGTCTGCCCCACAAACAACCTCCTGCCGATTCCGTCTGCAACCAGCAGTATCAGGAACATCATGGCCACGAACAGGGCGAGAATCGTTATTTTGGATAACACGGAGTGACTTCTGGCCTGCCGCATGGAGATATAATTCTTATGGAAGCCGGAGTTCCACTCGCTCATGTAAAAATAGATCGTGAACACTGCGATATAAATCAGCATCCAGGAAGGCGGCTGCGAGATCGTGTACTGGATGAAGTCTATCTCCGTTAAATTTTCGATCCGAACACCGCCTTCCTCCACTGGCTGCGCGTATTGCTTCATCATATAAATGCCAAAGATCTGAAACGCACAGAACAGGAGCAGCAGCAGGTACATAACCTTGTTTCGTCTGAAGCGGTACAAGTCCATTTTGAACAGATTAATCATGGCGTTCACCTGCGCTTTCCGTGCGTTCCAGGAAATATTGCTCCAGGCTCTGCTTGTGCCTCGCGATAGAATCGATCATGATCCCCTGCTGCGCCAGCACCTGAACAATCTGCCGGATGTGAACATGCCTGTCGTATACGTATACCGTCCGGCTGTCCACCACCTTATATTTCGTAATGTTCAGCTCGTGCTCCAGCACCGGAAGGACCTCGCGGGCTTCCTCGACCTCCAGTTCAATCCGTTCCTCACAGCGCTGCTGCAAGTCTTCCTTGGAGATCACCTCGGCGAATTCCCCCTGATGGATGATCGCGTATTTGGTGGCGATTTTGGAGAGCTCCTCCAGAATGTGGCTGGAGATCAGAATCGTCAGGCCCGCTGCATTCAGCTCCAGGATCAGCTGCCGGATCTCCACAATTCCCTGCGGATCAAGCCCGTTCATCGGCTCATCCAGAATCAGCACATCGGGACTGCCCAGCAGAGCCACCGCGATTCCCAGCCGCTGCTTCATGCCCATGGAATAGCTTTTGACTTTGGCCGTATTCTTCGGGTCCAACCCGACAAGCTTCAGCAGCTTCGCGATCGTTAGCTCCCTGTCACTTAGACCATACGCGATGGCGAGCAGCTTCAGGTTCTCATAGGCCGAGACGTTCGGGTATAATCCGGGATGCTCAATCAGTACCCCCATCCGTTCAAAAAAAGACTGATCCCCCGCAGCCGCACGGTTGAAGAAATGCAGCTCGCCCGAGGTCGGGTATACGAGTCCGCCGATCATTTTGAGCAGGGTCGATTTGCCTGCCCCATTCCTCCCGATGATGCCGACAATCTCGCCTCTGTAGATCCGCAGATCCAGATTGCGCACCGCCGCTTTCGATTTATACATTTTGGTAAGTCCGCATATTTCAATAATGCAATCGGTCATGTCTGCCACCTCCTTACCTCTAAGTTAACAGCATGAAGACTAAGAGATCGCCAACAAAAGGTTAAGAAAGTTCAAAGCCGCTCACGGACTCAGCCGGAAGCCGATGCCCCAGACCGTATCGATGTAGGATTCACTGTCATGCACCTTAATTTTGTTACGGATATTACTGACATGGACCGTTATCGTCTTGTCCTCGCCCAGATAGATTTCCTCCCAGGCCAGCTCATACAGGTCCTGCTTCGTGAATACCCGGGTAGGATTCCTGACCAGAAGCTCGACAATTCTGTATTCCTGGCGGGTCAGCGCAAGTACGCTGCCATGAATCCTGACACTGTAGGCCGTGCAATCCAGCACCAGATTTTTATGCCTGAACTCATTCACCGGCTCCACAGCAGCCGTCCGCTGGAGATGGACTTGGATGCGGGCAATCAGCTCCTCCAGCTCAAAAGGCTTCGTCACATAATCATCAGCGCCCAGCGTGAACAGGTCCAGCTTATCCCCCAGCTTATCCTTGGCTGAGAGGACAATCACTGGAACCCGGGACTTCATCTCCGCACGCAAACGGTGCATGAACGCCTCGCCGGACAACCCGGGCAGCATCAGATCGAGCACAATCAGGTGATACTCGCGCTCTGCCAGATTCAGCATCCCTTCACTGCCTGAATAGGACTGGGTGCACTGATACCCTGCGGCGGTAAGCCCGTCATGCAGAATTGCGTTAATATGCTCGTCATCCTCAACGATGAGAATTCTTCTGCTGTTACGATTGTGGGGGATGCCCATGGGGATGCTCCTTTCCCGCTTTTGCGAATTCAAGATGAATGCTGAAGATACCGCTGGCTGAATTGGCCGATGCGCCGCCGTTCATTTTCTCCATTAGCGCCTTGACAATTGCGAGTCCCAGCCCCGAGGAATGGCGGGTACGCGACGGATCTTCCCTGTAAAAGCGCGTAAATATCTTCTCCGTATCCACGCTGCTGCCTGCCTTAAGCCGGTTCGTGAAGCGTATACATAACGTATCCCGCCGCTCTAGAACCTCTATTGTAAGCGGACCCTCCCCATGCATGAAATAGTTCCCCAGCAGATTCGTAAAAATCCGCTCCGCTGCATTCTGCTCCCCCATGATCAGAACAGGCCGTTCCAGCAGTCGGAGCAGCGGCTCCTCCCCGGACCGGGTGAAGTCCTCAATGAAGGTGAACAGGTTCCGCTTCAGTATCTCCACCACATCCACCGGCCGCAGCTCCAATTCATATTCGGGATTCTGCAGCCTGGTATACAGGAACAGCCCGTCCACCAGCTTGATGATCTGCTGTATCCTCGACTGGGCCAGCCGTACGTACCGCTCCTTCTCCTGCTCCGCCTCTGTCCGCAGCGCCAACTGCAGATAACCGTCCAGGGAAGTGAGCGGAGTCCTTATATCATGCGACAGGCTGGTGACCGCCAGATTCATCTCCTGATTCTTGCGGCTGAACTGCTCGCCCAGCGCGGTCTGGCGGCTCAACAGGTTATTGCAATCCTGGACCAGCCTGCCGACCTCCCTTGGCTTCAGTTGGGTGACTATCTGCTTACGGGATTCATGCTCCATGATAAAAGAGAGCTGGCTGCTGATCTGCTTGACCTGTCTCCGGTAGTTCAGCAGGTAGATGGTCTGGGCGATCAGCAGCAGCAGGAGTCCTGCTAGAGCAATAAGGATACGATCAACTCCTCTCATATGAGGTTATTATATACGATTCCAGCGGTTTAGTCCGGTGCGGGAGTGAGCTTGTGGCGTAGGGTGATCCCTTCCTTGCCCACTCTCAGCTGAATCTCCCCCTGCTGATCCGTCCGATAGACGTGGGTTCCCGCATCGGCCAGGCGCTCCAGCACAATCCCGTGCGGATGGCCGTAAAGGTTATTCACACCAGCTGAAATCACAGCAGCGCCGGGCTTCCAGAAGGCCAGCCAGTCTGAACTGGTGGCGGTTTTACTTCCGTGATGGGCGGCCTTCAGGACGTCGATGGGCTTGGCTTGCGCAATTCCGGATTGACTTGCGGACCGCAGGAGGGCTTCTTCTGCCGCCTGGTCCATATCTCCTGTGAAAAGAAAGCTCTGCCCGTTCATCTCCAGCAAGAACACCACCGATTCGTGGTTCTGGTCCTTCACTTCCTCCAGCAGGGTCTGTCCACCAGCTGGCGGCTCCGGCCAGAGGAAGTGGAGGTTCGTGGCATCGTCCGGGGCCAGCGTCATGCCCTGCTGCACCGGGTATAGCCGGACACCCGCGTCCAGTGCGGTCGCCATCAGCTTGGAGTACGCCTCCGTGCCGGCCAGCGTCCCGTTGAACAGCAGTGCCGATACCGGCATCCCCTCCAGCACTGCCTGCAATCCTCCGGCATGATCCTGGTCGCCATGCGTCAGGATAACTGCGTCCAGCCGGTGAATCCCCCGCTGCTTCAGGAGCGGCAGGAGCGTCTTGGCCCCGACCTCGAAGGGGTTGCGGCGGATGCGCCATTCCTCCCGGTTGCCGAAGCTCACGGTCCCACCGCCGTCCACCAGGATATGGGCTCCGCCCGGCGTGGTAATCAGGCTGCTGTCGCCCTGGCCTATGTCCAGGTAGCTGATAGAACCGGAGCCGTCGCGTAGAGCTTCGGCGTTATAGCCTTTGTAGAGCAGGATGGTCAGGCCTAACGTGCACAGTATCGCCGCCGTGCTGCTCCAGTGCGTAGCTCCAGCCGGAGGGTATGCCTGGAAAGCGAAGACTGCTCGTCTACTGTTTGCAGTGGATGGTGAATCTGGCTGGCTGTTTCTGCCGGGCTTCCCCCGGCCGTTTATCGGGCCCTCCAGTTCCCCCAGCGGCCGGGTCTCATCGTCCATGAATTGAGGAACCAGCCTCGCTTCGGTCTGCTGCTTCAAGGCGTATAGCAGACCAAATAGCAGGCCGTAATAAAGGCAGATCCACAGGATTGACGGCGAAGCCCAGATCAGCACCCCGGCAGTGAAGCTGTTCACCCGCTCTACGGCTGCAAAGGTAGCGTTATTAAGCTGCTCCGCCAGTTGAGCAATGAACAGGGCTGCGGCGTTCCAGACCCGTCCAAGCATCAGCGCCAGCGTTCCCAGCGGCAGCACCATCAAGGTGATGAAGGGAACGAGCAGCAGATTGGCTGCAACCGACAAAAGCGAGAACTGGTTAAAGTAATAGATCGTCAGCGGAAACGAGACCAGTTGGGCAATGATGGTTACCGAGAGGCTGCTGCCCAGCCAATCCGGCAGCCGCCGGAACAGCGGCGCAGCCAGCGGGGTATACACCATAAGTCCTGCCGTCACCAGAAAAGACAGCTGAAAGCTGACACTGAGCAGCAGATACGGATTCCAGACCAGCATCATCAGGGCGGATGCGGCCAGAATATTGAGCCCGTCCTTGAGCAGGCCGAACCGGGCTGCCAGCAGAGCGATCATGCTCATGATTCCGGCGCGGATTACGGACGGGCCGGCCCCGGACAGAAGCACATAGACCGGAACCAGCAGCAGAGTTACCGTCAGCGCGGTTTCCCTGGTGAAGCGGCAGCGGCGCAAAAGAAACAGAATCACCCCGGCATAGACAGCCACATGCATCCCGGAGATGGCCAGGATATGGGTCAGCCCCAGCTGGGAGAATTGCCTGAACGTCTCCGGGTCCAGCTCCTGCTGGATGCCGATGACAAGGCCCTTCATATAACCGGCGTGAGGCTCCTGAAACAAACGGCTCATCTCTGCACCAAGCACGGAGCGTGCCCGATCATTCCAGCGCAGGATCGTGGAAGGCTCCCAGGAGTCTTGGGACGTAACGGTTGCGCTGGCAGTTCCCGTCCCTTTTAGCAGCCAGTGAATCTTCTGCGTAAGCAGATAGGCCCGGTAGTCGAATCCGCCAAAGTTGCGCGCGGTCTGCGGCTGAATCAGCTCCCCCTCAATGATTATCCGGTCTCCCCGCTGCCACTGCGCAGCCACCGCAATCTCATTCTCCTCCTGAAGCTTGATCTGTACGGTTACACGTTCACCTTCAGCACTCCTCTCCAACGCACGCTCTGCGCCTGTCTTTGCCGTATCACCCGGATTCACTTCGGCCTGCACTTCGCCTTCCGTTCCCACTGCGGCGGCCGGCTCCCCCTGCTGATGCAGTTTGATCCCGGACAGCTTCACGACAAAATCAACCCGGTCACCGTCCCGCTCCACTGGAGAAGCAATAACGCCAGCGGCCGTCACGTAGGCCTCATTCAGCCCGCTTACGGGTTGTCCCAGCGCCTCCGGCAGCAGAGTCACATTACGGATTTCGCCATATTCCCAGTATAGAGCGGATACTACCAGCGCAAGCATAAACGCAGCAGCCGCCTTCCAGTGTATCCTCCCGCTAACCGCCCAGATTACTGGCAGCACCAGCATTCCCGCGAGACAGAGCAGCAGGCTCCGCCCGGAGAACACACAACCTGCCGCACTTCCCCCCACCCAGCAGACCGTAAAGCTTAAGAGCGGCCTTCTGTTCATAATCATCTCTCCTTCCAACTTAGGTCTCCGGACGCCAAAAAACCCCTGCATACGCATACAAATGCGTGTACAGAGGTTCTTCCCCTGAAGCCTGTCGTATTCAACTCATGTCTGGCTACTCCGATACCGAGATCATCGTTTCCTTCGGCGGCTCGTAGTTCTCCAATTGGCGGAATACGATTCCTTTGGAGGCGAGCATCGCCTGCACCTTCTCCATGTCTTTCTTGTAAGGGCGCAGGTAGACAATCTCCACGATTCCGCTGTTCGCCAGCATATTGGCGCAGGTCCAGCACGGCTCGTCCGTGACATACACCGTACTTCCCTCCCGGTCGCTCCGGTCTGTGAACAGCAGCAGATTCTGTTCGGCATGGATCGTACGGATACAGCGCTGCTTCTTCACCATCGTCTCTACACCTTCAATCATCTCACGCTCATATTGCTCAGAGACCATACAACCCGCCTCCGAGCAGTCAGGGACGCCCATCGGCGCACCGTTATAGGCCGTACCCAGCAGCTTCTTCCCCTGCACCAGCACCGCACCGACATGACGGCGGGGACAGCGCGAACGGGTGGAGACCATGCAGGCAATATCCATGAAGTATGTATCCCAGTTCTTGCGGTAAGCCACAGTCATCAGCAATCTCCACTTTCTCTTAAATGGTTGTTCATTATTGTAGCATACCTGGCGGCGTTTTCACTAGGATATTGATGGCCTGTAACAGCACACATTTGGCTTACTTCACGCATAGTTCTCCCATCCCGCCCATTTCGGCACCTCGTTGCTCATCCGCAGAACGGGTGTGATTGCACTTCGTACAATAGAAATTGCATTCTCAGCGCTTAAGTTACATTCTGCTGCACTTTGTACAATTGATTTTCTTATTTGACCTCGAAAGACCTGCTTTTGCATAATTCTAATGTACGAAGTGCAGCAGACTCCGTTTTCAGGCGGATTGTGGGCTAATCTAATGTACATAGTGCAATTACAGCAAATCTAAGGTAGAGCGAAGCCTCAAAAAGCCACCAGCGGCTTCAGCTTCTCCAGCAGCTTGGGGCCGATGCCCTTCACCTTGCCCAACTCGTTCGCGCTGCGGAACGCTCCTTTGCTGCTGCGAAAGTCTATAATCGCCTGCGCCTTCTTCTCCCCGATGCCCGGCAGGTCCATGAGAGCTTTGGCATCGGCTGTGTTCACATTGATCCGGCCATCAGGCGCCGCCGGTGCTGCACTGCCAGCGGCTCCGGCTTCCGCTGGTACAGTCGCCGCTCCAGCGCCAGTTGTTCCTCCACTGATGGCCGCACCTCCAACAATTCCGCTACCCGCTGCGCCTGCATCATTCCCGCCTATAGAACCATTGCCAGTCATACTCCCGCCAGTCACTCCATCCCCTGCCGTTCCACCACCCGTGACCGCACCGCCAGCTATTCCATTGCCACCAGCCTGATTCCCTCCAACACTCGCATTCCCCGCCATACCACCACCAACCACCTCACCACCAGCGTTTACCGCCTTCCCATCCGCCTCACTCCCGCCATCAGCCTCGGCACCCGTACTGCCCGCCTCCCCGTCAACCCCCACTCCCAGCGCCTGCGCCATTCCGGCGTTCAGCGTCTTCCAGCCGGCGATGCCGTCGTCCGCGCGGTGGTCTGCGGCCCACACCAGACCGCCGCCCAGCAGAGCTGCGGTGATGGCGCAGACAATCATTCTTTTATCCATCAGGTTGTCCTCCCTCAATAAACTGGAATTTTATTCAATACTGCAATGAATACATGTCATGTGTCCAAGTCTGCTCTGCATACATATAACGAAGAGTATTCCTGTAAGCCAGCAGCACCATAAGAAAGGAGGTAGCTACAGGATGAAAGTGGGATTTATCGGAACAGGCAGCATGGGCGGTCTGCTGATTGATACCTTCCTCCAATCGGGTGCACTTGAGCCGTGTGATGTCATGGCCAGCAACCGCAGCCCCGGCAGGCTGATGGAGCTGAAGAAGCTGCATCCCGGAATCACGGTCTGCTCCGGCAATATTGAAGCCGCCTCGGAGAGCGACCTCGTGTTCCTGTGCGTCAAGCCCTTGCAGTTCAAGCGGGTCTGCGATGAGATCGCCCCTTATCTGCGCAGTGAGCAGATTGTCGTCTCCATCACAAGTCCTGTCCAGCTCTACCATCTGGAATCTGCCCTGCCCTCCAAGATTGCCAAAATCATTCCCAGCATCACCCATTCGGTCAGAAGCGGGACTTCGCTGTGCATCTTCGGAAGCCGGTTAAATAAGCAAGACAGGCTGCTGCTGCTCCAGTTGTTCTCCTGCATAGGCGTGCCGGCAGAAATTCCTGAGCGGGATACGCGGATAGCCTCGGATTTCTCCAGCTGTGGTCCGGCGTTTCTCAGCTATTTCCTGGAACGGTGGATTGAAGCGGCGGTCGAAGCAACCGGCATCGAGGAGGCGCTGGTCACCCGACTCGCCGGGGAGATGCTGCTGGGCACAGGCAAGCTGCTGACCGAAGGCTCGTTCACCCCGCAGGCGCTGCAGGAGCGGGTAGCGGTGCGCGGAGGCATTACGGCCCAGGCGCTGAACCATTTGCAGAATAGTCTCGAAGGGGTGTTCGAACGGCTCATTACCACCACGCATGATAAATACGATGAAGATGTGGAAAAGCTCGACGAGCTGTTCGGCCTCGGCAGCATCGCCCAGAGCCGCAATGACCGCTGATGTATCTTTTACTGGTGCGCGAGAGCGCCCGAAACCAAGAAAGCCCGCAGCACGGATAGCTTCCGTTGCTGCGGGCAGAATTGCGTTCTTCGCTTAACCCACTACGATATTTACCAGCTTGCCGGGAACGGCAATGATTTTGCGTACGGTTTTGCCTGCGACGGCTGCCTGCACATTCGGCAGGGCCAGGGCATGGTCTTGCATCTCCTGCTGGCCCATATCCTGCGCAATGAGTGCGCGCTGGACGATTTTACCGTTGACCTGCACCACAATCTCGACCTCAGCGTCTACGGTCCAGGCTTCATCATAAGACGGCCAGGCGACATAGCTGATGCTTCCTTCATGACCCAGCAGCTGCCACAGCTCTTCGGCAATATGCGGAGCCAGCGGGGACAGCATCTGGACGAAATGCTCAGCCGCTTCCTTGGACAAGCTCTCCTGCTTGTAGGCATCGTTGATGAAAATCATCAGCTGGCTGATCGCCGTATTGAACCGCAGCTGCTCGAAGTCCTCGGTGACCTTCTTCAGCGTCTTGTGCCAGGTGCGTTTGAATTCATCCGTACCGCCGCCCTCGGTGATCTTCGCGCTGAGGCTGCCGTCTTCGTTCACGAACAGGCGCCATACGCGGGAGAGGAAGCGGTGGATGCCTTCGACACCCTTCTCGTTCCAAGGCTTGGTAGCTTCCAGCGGGCCCATGAACATCTCATAGACGCGCAGTGTATCTGCGCCGTAGGCTTCCACAATCTCATCCGGGTTGATGACATTGCCGCGCGACTTACTCATCTTCTCGTTGTTGTTGCCCAGGATCATCCCCTGGTTCACCAGCTTGTGGAACGGCTCCTTGGTATCGACCACGCCGATATCATAGAGCACCTTGTGCCAGAAACGGGCATACAGCAGGTGAAGCACCGCATGCTCGGCTCCGCCGATATACAGATCCACCGGCAGCCATTGCTTCTGCTTCTCCGGCGAACACAGCTCTTGATCGTTGTGCGGATCAATATACCGCAGGTAATACCAGCAGCTGCCGGCCCATTGCGGCATGGTGTTCGTCTCGCGGCGGGCCTTCATGCCGGTCTCAGGATCAACGGTCTCGACCCAATCGGTTACATTCGCCAGCGGGGATTCTCCCGTGCCGGAAGGCTTGATCGCATCAACATCCGGCAGCATCAGCGGCAGCTGATCCACAGGAACGGTCTTCATCGTGCCGTCCTCCAGGTGCAGAATCGGAATCGGCTCACCCCAGTAACGCTGGCGGCTGAACAGCCAGTCGCGCAGGCGGTAGGTCACTTTTCCCTTGCCGCAGCCCTTCTCTTCCAGCCAGGCGATCATCTTGGCAATCGCATCGGCATTATGCAGGCCGTCCAGGAAGCCGGAGTTAACATGCGGACCGTCGCCGGAATAGGCTTCTTCGTCCAGGTTGCCGCCCTGCACCACCTCGATGATGTTCAGGCCGAACTGCTTGGCGAATTCCCAGTCACGGGCATCATGGCCCGGAACAGCCATAATTGCGCCGGTTCCGTAGCCGGCCAGGACGTAGTCGGCAATCCAGATCGGCACCTGGGCACCGTTCACCGGATTGATGGCGTAAGCGCCGGTGAATACCCCGCTTTTCTCCTTAGCCAGATCGGTACGCTCCAGATCACTCTTGCGGGAAGCCTTGTCGCGGTATTCTGCAACAGCAGCCTTCTGTGCTTCTGTCGTAATGGCATCCACCAGCTTATGCTCCGGCGCGAGTACACAGTAGCTTGCCCCAAACAGGGTGTCCGGCCGGGTGGTGAACACCTCCAGCACCGACTCATGCCCCTCAATGGCAAAAGTCACCTCCGCACCGGTCGATTTGCCGATCCAGTTGCGCTGCATATCCTTGATGCTCTCTTCCCAGTCCAGTTCGTCCAGATCCTCCAGGAGACGGTCTGCGTATTCGGTAATCTTCAGAATCCACTGGCGCATCGGTCTGCGGACGACCGGATGGCCGCCGCGCTCGCTTTTGCCGTCGATAACTTCTTCGTTCGCCAAGACGGTTCCCAGCGCTTCGCACCAGTTCACCGATACTTCGGCAACATAAGCGAGCCCGCGGTTATACAGCTGGATGAAGATCCACTGTGTCCACTTGTAGTATTCCGGGTCCGTCGTGCTGATCTCGCGGTCCCAGTCGTAGGAGAAGCCCAGCGACTTGATCTGGCGGCGGAAATTATCGATGTTCTTAAAGGTAATGTCGCGCGGATGCTGTCCGGTATCCATCGCATATTGCTCAGCCGGAAGACCGAAGGCGTCCCAGCCCATCGGGTGCAGCACGTTGTAGCCGCGCATCCGCTTGAAGCGGGATACGATGTCGGTGGCGGTGTAGCCTTCCGGGTGGCCTACGTGCAGTCCGGCGCCGGAAGGATACGGGAACATATCCAGGGCGTAGAATTTCGGCTTGGCCGGGTCCTCGCTGGTCTTGAAGGTCTTGTTCTCGTCCCAGAATTTCTGCCATTTCGGCTCGATGGTCTGGGCGCGGTAACCGGTATGGTTGTCGCTCATCTTGTGCTCCTCCTTGGAGTGTTGCTGTAATAGGTAGTACTGCTGCTGTCTTACAAAAGTTAAGTTCCGCCAGGCACTGGGGATAAGCCGTTCCGCAAAAAAACCTCCCATCCCTAGCGTATAATCGCTAGGGACGAGAGGTTATGAATTCCCGTGGTACCACCCTAGTTAGCGGCGGACAGGCTTTGTCCGGCACTCACTTTGACACCCTGTATCGGGGGTGAGCCGACGACGGTTCACACGCGGGTCTCCGTTAAAGCGGAGACTGCGGCTTGCGCCGTTACTCAGAGGTGAGTTCACTGCGGTCCGTTAACCGGCTCGCACCTGGGTGCCGGCTCTCTGCAATAACGGTCTCACGAATTAATACTCCTCTTCATCGCACTGCTATAAATGGCTGGTTATTCGTAATATTCACCACATTATAACCAAAAGATACATCTATCGTCAATGGTTTAACAGGCATCCCGCCTCTACGCCGGTTTCCTGCGGATATAATATCCTATAATATGCTGAATGACCACTTTGGCAGCGGCGAAGAAAGGCACAGCCAGGATCAGTCCGATCATGCCCGCCAGCTCCCCGCCGACCAGGAGCGCGAAGATAATCATCAGCGGATGCAGATGCAGCTTGCGGCCCACAACCTGCGGGGAGATCACGTTGCTCTCCAGCATCTGGCACAGGGTATTCACCACCGCCACCAGCAGGACCAGCCGCCAAGAGAGCGTCGAGGCCATGATAATGGCCGGAGCCGCGCCGAGGAACGGGCCCATATAAGGAACAATATTGAACACGGCCACCACACAGGCGAACAGCAGCGCATAAGGCATACTGATGATGGCATAACCGATATAAGCAAGCACCCCGATGATTACGCAAACCAGGAACTGCCCGCGGATATAATTGCCGAGTGCCTCGTCGATATCCTTCAGCAGCGTCACAATGGACTTGCGTCTGGACCGGGGCAGCAGGGAGACTACCGTCCGCTCGAACACCTCGAAGTCTTTCAGAATATAGAACACCAGGAATGGCACAATGAAGGCGTTGAACAGGATGCCGATAGTCGAAGCGATATTATCCAGGAAGTGCGAGATGCCCTCCGCCAGCCGGTTCTCCAGCTGGTAGAACCAGTTGTTCATCCCTGTCTCCACGCCGGGCGGGATCAGTCTGGAATTCATCCCCTTCATCAGCCCCTGGGCGTGCAGCGTCATCTCGGGCAGATGCTCGTTCAGCTCCTCCAGCTGCTCGATGAACATCGGGATCAGATTGATCAGAATGACGGCGAGCGAGGTCAGGAACACCGCATAGATCAGCAGAACGGCTACGCTGCGCGGCATTTTCCGCTTGGAGAGCAGGGTAACGACGGGATTCAGCACATATGAGATAATCATGGCGGCCAGGAACGGGGCCAGGATCGCTTTTAGAAAGACGAATACACCATGTAGCATCGGACGGAGCAGCCAGACGAAATATAGAATAATCAGCGAGAGCAGCACGCCGGTCATCCAGCGGAGCCACTTACTGCGGTACCACTCCTCCATAATCCCCCTCCTGAACGTGTACAGCCCTATAACGTCATGCCCTATTAGTATGTGTGGGAGGGAAGTGAAATACTCTTGTCTGCAAAAAATTGGATTTTTGTTATTTCAGTTCGCAAATTGGTATAGAGTCCGCCAACAAGGTTCGTTACAATCTAGTTGTAAAAGCGCTTTCATTTTAAGGAGGGACTTATTCATGATAAAAAGGTTATCCAGGTTATTCGGTGTCAGCCTGACGCTGCTGCTGGCCGGAGCGCTGGCGGGAGCGCCGTCCGTGTCGGCGGCCACTGTGTTCTACGAACCTCTGACGTACTTCAACTCCGCCACCTGGCAGAAGGCAGACGGTTACTCCAACGGCGGAATGTTCAACTGTACCTGGCGGGCGAACAATATCTCCTTCACCGGCGGCGGTGAGCTGCGCCTGGCATTGACCAGCTCCAGCTACAATAAATTTGACGGTGCCGAATACCGCTCAGTGTACAAGTACGGCTACGGGAAATATGAGGTCAGCATGAAGCCGGCCAAGAACACCGGCATTGTCTCCTCCTTCTTCACGTACACCGGGCCGTCAGACGGTACGCAATGGGATGAGATTGATATCGAGTTCCTGGGCAAGGATACCACCAAGGTCCAGTTCAATTATTATACGAACGGCGTCGGCGGCCATGAGAAAATCGTCAATCTCGGCTTCGATGCCTCCCAGAGCTATCATACTTATGCGTTCGACTGGCAGCCCGGCTACATTAAATGGTATGTCGATGGTGTACTCAAGCACACAGCTACCAGCAATATTCCCTCCCAGCCCGGCAAAATCATGATGAACCTCTGGAACGGAACCGGTGTAGATTCCTGGCTGGGTTCCTATAACGGAGCCAATCCGTTGTACGCCTATTATGACTGGCTGAAATATACCGGTAACTAACTGCAGACAGGTAGCGGACCCCGGCGATGAGCAAGCGGCATCGGGCGGGGTCTTTTTGATCCGTTCCGGGGGATGGGCGTATCTTCATAATTTGTTATTCCAATCGGCACATTGGTATAGCGGCTGTAAGCGGCTTTCAGTACGATATATAGTAAGTAGAAACGGCTTTGCCGTCCTTTTAAGGACGGCACCCGTTTCAGCGAGAAATATAAGGATAAGTTATCGTGCGAAACATATACATTCTTATATTTTAAGAAAATATTACAGGAGGAGCAGATTTGAGACGCAGCAGGTTCATCAAAACAACAGCAGCCGTAGCGGCTCTTTCGGCGGCCGTGCTGGGCATCTGGGCCTTGATGCCCGCGCCGGAATCCGCCGCAGACAGCGTAAAGGATGATTTTAAAGTGTTCAATGAAGAGTTCTGGAAGAAAACCGACGGATATTCCAACGGGGATATGTTCAACTGCACCTGGCGCGCGGACAATATCTCATTCACAGATGACGGGCTTCTGACCCTGTCGCTCACCAGCCCCTCGCCCGGTGTGTTCGATGGTGCAGAGTACCGTACCCAGGAGAAGTACAGCTACGGCAAATATGAGATCCGGATGAAGCCTGCAGCGAATCCCGGCATCGTCTCCTCTTTCTTCACCTATACCGGACCTTCCGAAGGGGAGCCCTGGGATGAGATCGATATTGAATTCCTGGGCAAAAACACCCGGCAGATGCAACTGAATTACTTCACGGACGGCAAGGGCGAACATGAGAAGGTGATCGACCTCGGCTTCGATGCCTCCCAGGAATTCCACTGGTACGGCTTCGACTGGCAGAAGGACTCCATTACCTGGTATGTCGACGGCAAACCGGTTCATACCGCTACCGAGAATCTCCCGTCTACACCGGGCCGCATTATGATGAATCTCTGGAATGGGACAGGCGTAGACTCCTGGCTGGAGCCGTATGACGGAACCGCTCCGCTCCATGCTTACTATGACGAGTTCCGCTATACCCCGAATCCGGCGCCAGACAAGTAAGAACCGGCTCAGGCGTCTATACGACAAGAAACCGCCTTATATGAGGCGGTTTCTTGTCACTGCGGCATTTCAGCGGCGGCTGCGGTCCCAGGCATTGACCTCCGAGGTCTCAGTCAGACCGCCATACGCCTTCCATTTGCTGACAAATTCATCGAATTCCTCGATACCGCTGCCCGCAAATATAATGTTCTGCAGGCTTTTCTGCTCCAGCTTCTTCAGCAGCTCGCCGTCACGCTTCATGGTTGCCGTTGGCGGTCCCGTGAACTGCTCCTTGCGTGAAGCCTCCTTCTGGCCGAGCAGCACAGGAGCGATGTCCTTCGGAACATCCCGGATGACCTCGGAGGGAATCCGGGCGCCATCGAAGGTCAGCGTGTAGGAAGCGACGCGGATGCTGCCCTGCGGCAGCGCCGGCGGCTGGGCGCTCGGCCTGCCGTCCAGCATCGCCCAATCATAGCCCTCGGCCAGTCCGTTGGTGAACTCGCCGGTTGAGGTGGCATAGGAATCAAACAAATAATTCTGGTAGGTGAAGAAGATTTCAGGATGCTTCATCTTCTTGTTAATCAGAATCGCGCCGTTGACCGGCAGGGTGCCTCTGCGCATCACCTGGCCGCCGGGACCCGCAGGGATGGCGATGGCCCGGACACGGGCCTGCGGGTCCGCATCCGTCAAGGACGACAGGGGCCAGCCGCGCATCCAATAAGGCCCGGCGATGATGCCGGCCTTGCCTGTAATGAACTGGTTGGCCGCCCCTTCTTCATCCAGCCAGGCGCTGTCGGCAGTCAGATAGCCCTTCTGTACCCATTTCTTCATGAGCTGGGTAGCCTTGCGGGCAGCAGGCTGTACGGACCCGTACTCCAGGGTGCCGTCACTCCGGCGGTTCCACTGCTCTGGCACCGTGCCGAATGCGCCGAAGATCCAGCTGCTGTCGCCCATCCAGGTGCTGGGGCCGTTGCGGAATCCGACGGACAGCCCGTAGGTATCCTTCATCCCGTTGCCGTCCGGGTCCCGGTTGACGAAGGCGTCCATGACCTGCTCCAGCTCATCCAGGGTCCGCGGAACCTCAAGGTTCAGCTTGTCCAGCCAGTCCTGGCGGATCCAGAGCAGCGGGTCGGAGTTATATTCATAATCCATGATGGGAATGGCATATTTGCGTCCGCTGCGCACGAAGGGGTCCCAGGCCGATGCATCCTCGGCCACTGCCTTCTTCCACACACTGGAGGCATATTGTTCGAACAGGCTGCCGACCTCCATGAACTGGCCGGAGTCAATCAGCTGCTGGATAATATCGGCATCCCGTGTGGTGACAATATCAGGCATATTGCCTTTGGCCAGCTCAAGCCTCAGCTTGTTGGCATAGGTCTCGGAGGTGCCGGAGATGGTCCAGAGATAGCGGATACGGATGCCAAGCCGCTGCTCGGCCCAGATGGTATGCACATTATGCTCCAGGCTCTCCCCTTTTTTGAAGACCAGATTCGGGTTCACGGAGCCTACAGTATACAGATCTACAGGAGGATCGTATTTGCCTTCCTCCGCATTGAAATGCGGGGCTGTGCTCTGCGGGGAAGCCGGCGGCGGGCTGACGTCAGCGCTGTACCAAGAGCAGCCTGGCAGAGCCAAGAGCAGCAGGAGCAGCGGGAAACGGAATTTCATGAAACCACCTGCTTTTCGTTAAATTCTAGAGTTCTATGCGGCGGACAAATTGTATTATAATCGACTTCATGATCTTATGATACACTTCTCCATATTACCGCAAATGTCTTTGCAAAGGATGATCTTATGACGGCTTGGCGTCCGAATCTATTTGTCAAAATGGTGGCCATTCTGCTCTCCCTCATTGCCGCCACGCTTCTGTTCTACGGCTTCTCTTACCGGAAGGATATCGGAGTCATCACGGAGCAGATCAAAACAACCGATCTCAATCACCTGGAATTCCTGACCCAGCAGATGGATAACAATATCAACCAGCTGGCAGGCAGCATGTACGCCCTCCAGCGGGACCCGACCATCCGGGATTACGAGCAGATTACCGAGCTTGGACATCTCATCGATCCGGCCGAGACCATTATGACCGTGCTGGAGAAGCTCTCCCTGCAGACCAGCTCCAGCACATGGGAGAACCGGATTGTGCTGTACAAGCCGGACAGCAGGGAGACGCTGGGCTCCGATTCCTCCCTCTCCTTCGATACATCTATCCTGGAGAAGCCGCCCGTAACAGGCTGGGAGTATATATCAGACGACATCGCAGGCTCAGAAGCAGGCTTCCGGCTGGTGCTGTCCGACCCCGCACAGGACATCAGCCACCCCCGTGAAGCGCAGCTGCTGCTGTCGATGTTTTTTCCGGTCTCCAATATCGAGCGGATGTTCGAGGCCTATCAGTCGCAGAACAAGGGCGATACCTTCCTCTACCACCCGTCGCTTGGGATCATCCTCTCCCGCGGCTCGGACCGGGAGATGGCGGAGCGGATCACCGCAGAGCTGAAGTTCACGGGCGGACAGGACACCTCCGACATCTTCGATCTTAAGAAGGGCAGCTACCTCGTCAGCTCGGTGCCCTCGTCTGCTGTGAACTGGCAGGTCGTGCATTATTCGCCGCTGAAGCAGATTCTGCAGCCGATCCGCAGCAGCCGCTATTCGTTCCTGACCGGCTCGGCCATACTGCTGGCGATGAGCCTGTTCTTTGCCTTCCAGCTCTACCGGCAGGTCCAGCGTCCGGTCAGCCTGCTGCTGCGCTCGCTCAACCGGATGAAGGAAGGCCGCTGGTCCACCCGGATCCATACCCGGACCAATCCTGAATTCACCATGCTGAATGAGGAATTCAACGACATGGCCGAGAAAATTCAGTCGCTGATTGAGCAGGTCTATGTGGAGCAGCTCCGGGCCAAGGATGCCCATCTGAAGCAGCTGCAGTCCCAGATCAATCCGCATTTTCTATACAATTGCTTATTCTTCATCAAGAGCAAGGCCGCTATCGGCGACACCGATTCGGTCGAGGCCATGGCCCTGAGTCTCGGTGAATATTACCGCTATATTACGAAGGTCGACCACTCTCTCACCACCCTTCAGGATGAGCTGAAGCTGCTGGAGAACTACCTGAAGATCCAGAACCTGCGGAAGCAGCGCATCCGCTACGAGGTAGAGATCGAGGAGGAGCTGCTGGGCCTGTACATTCCGCGGCTGCTGATCCAGCCTCTGGTGGAGAATAGTATCATTCACGGCATTGAGAAAAAAATCGGGCAGGGCTCCATCCGGATCACCGCCGCAAGTACCGCCGGGTTCCTTCAGATTAAGGTCGAGGACAACGGCGCCGGCATGACCGGGGAGGCCATTGCCAAGCTTGAGGCCCGCATCTCCGAAACCACCCGCGAGGACGGCGGCTGCGGGCTATGGAATATCCAGCAGCGGCTCAAATCCCATTATGGTGAGGCTTCCGGCCTGCTGATCGCCCCTTCCCCTGAAGGCGGCTTAACTACAACTCTCCTTATGGAGAAGAAAGAGGAACCTGATGCACCAAATACTGCTGGTTGATGATGAACCCTATGTTGTCGACGATCTGTCCATCTCCATTCCTTGGGCGGAAATGGGCTTCGGACAGGTCCACAAGGCCTACTCCGGGTATGAGGCGCTGGAGCTGCTTCAGCGCCATCCCATCGACATCGTAGTGACCGATATTAATATGCCCGAGCTCTCGGGCACCGAGCTGATTGCGGCGATCCGCAGCCGCTGGAAGCATATCCGGGTGGTCATGCTGACCGGATACGCCGAATTTGAATACGCCCGCAAAGCCATTGAAGAGCAGGCGAGCGCCTATCTGCTCAAGCCGATTGCCAATGACCAGCTGATCTCCGTCATCGGCAAGCTGCAGGAGAAGCTGCGCAGCGACTGGGAGGCCTGGTCCTCCCACCAGCGGACGATGCAGACCTTCCGCGAGCATCTGCCGATCCTGCGGGACCGGCTGCTCGGCGAGCTGCTGCAGGGCCGCAAGCTGCGCGGGCCGCAGCTCCAGGAGCGGCTGGACCAGTTCGACCTCCCGTTCTCAATCGGGCAGCAGGTCTGCCTGGCCGTAGTCCGCCCCGAGGAATTCTTCCGCCGCCAGGATATGCACAGCATGCTGCTGTTCGAATATGCGATCATTAATATCGCGCAGGAGCTGTTCCAGGACCGGTTCCTGATCTGGTCCTGCAAGGATGTGCATGATTATCTGGTGTTCCTGCTGCAGCCCAGGGAAGAAACCCTGCAGGACGGCAATCCGGGTAATGCGGTGGCCCAGGCGGCCTACCAGCTGCAGAATCATGTCAGCACGCTAATGGGCGGCGGTCTGTCGGTAGTCACCACCGGCTGGGGCGACTTCCCGGGCCAGGTCTATACGCTCTACCAGACCGCCATCTCCGCCATCCGCCAGCATATCGGCAGTGAGACCGGGATCTATCTGGATACGACCGACAACAGCGGCTCACAGTCTGTAGAGATTCTCCAGCCGCTCTACGAGCCGCCGCTGCTGTTCCATATGTTCGAAGCGAACAACTGGCAGGGCATCGAGGACAAGCTGAATGCCATTGTGTCCGAGCTGGCCCACAGTGCGGAGCATTCGCTGGAGCATATCCATGAAGCCCGCCTGCATCTGGAGACGGCCTTCTATTACTTCGCCCACAAGAACAACAAGATGCTCAGCGAGATTGCCGGCAATCCGCTGCTGGAGCAGGCTCCCTTCCAGACGCCGGACAAGCTGCGGGAATGGGCCATGGAGGTCATCCGCCTGCTGAGAGAGCATTTCGAATCCGAGCAGCGCAACAGCCGGTCCGAGCTGATCCGCACGGTCCATGAGTATATCGACCGCAATCTGCACTATGTCTCCCTTCAGGCGATTGCCGATCATGTCCAGATGCACCCGGTCTATCTCTCCAAAATGTACAAGCTGGAGACGGGCAAGCGGATCAGCGATTATATCAGCCAGGCCAAGATGGAAAAAGCGGCGTATCTGCTGATCCATACGCCGCTGAAAATATATGAGGTGTCCTCCGAGCTTGGTTACTCCAATGCCCATTATTTCATTAAGCTGTTCAAGGAATATGCGGGGATGACCCCGCATGAATTCCGGGACCGGGCGCTCTAGGAGCGCTTAGTCCCCGAAGACCAGCTCCACTTCATGGGAGAGGCCGTCATCTACTGCCGGCACAAGGCCGTCTGTTACCGCCTGGCCATCCAGCGTCAGACGGGCTGTCCCGTCCTGCATCCGGCAGAAGCCCTCCGGCTTGCGGACCCGGATGTGGTAGGAGGAGCCTCCCAGCTTCAGGGTATAGCTGAATTCCGTCTGCTCTTCCCTAAGCACCGGATTCAGGGCGATGCCCTGCGCCGTATATTCAATGCCCAGCGCTTCCATCAGCGAGAGGGTGAGCCAGGTCGAGGTGCCGCTTAGCATCGGACCGATGTTCTCACCAGTCTCGCTGTTGTTGTATTGCGTGCAGAACCGCGGGTTCCCGCAGATGGCGAACGGATCTTCCATCGTCTTGAACGGAACAATCCGGTCCAGCAGCCAGTAGCCCAGTCGGGAGAGCTCGGCAGCGAGATCAGGGCTGGATACTTCCTTGGCTCCTTTGAACATGGCCGCAGCAGCCATCATGCAGGCATGCTTGAACACGCCGCCGTTCTCACGGTCACCCGGGAAGTATTCATCCGATGCCGTATGTGTAGATACACGGCCCAGTGCCACCGGAGAGACCAGCTTCATGCCGTAAGGTGTCATCAGCTGTTCCTTCAAGGTGTCGATCATGATGGCAATCTGCTTCTCCTCTGCACAGCCGGCCAGAATACTCCAGCTGAAGGAGTTGAGGAAGTACGAGCCATCCTTCGCCGGATCAGCGGACATACCGTCCCCAGCAGCGCCAAGATAGGTATATTCCCCGTCCGGATAACGGTTGAACAGTACACGGGCGAAGAAATCGCCCTTCCAGGCATGCTCCTGAATACGTTCACGCAGCTTCTCGCCGAACTGGTCAAGCCCCTCGGCATATTCCTGATCACCCTTGCGGACCGCCAGAGCTGACAGCTCATCCACCGCCACCTTCAGCAGGAAGGCGTTCATCACGCTCTCGGAATAGTCGCTTTCCAGCGAATCCCCGAAGACGCCGCCGGCCGCAAGCTGCTTCCGGTACAGCTCTTCCTTAGCCGGTCCGTTCAGATAGGTGTCATCCAGCTTCAGACAGTCGTTCCAGTCTGCGAAGTCGAGCAGCGGCAGGCCATGGCGTCCGATCGAGATCTGGCCGGAATACACAATGATGGCCTTCAGCGTCTCGAATACCGGCCGGGTCGTGTCCTTGCCCGCTACCGGACAGGATTCATCGAGGAATTCTACATCTCCGGTCAGCATGACATAACGGTAGACGGCCTGGATCAGCCACAGCGCATCATCGGACCATTTGCCCGGCTCTTTGCCGACCCAGAAGAAATTATGGTATGCATAGCCCAGCTCGAAGACCATGCTGGTCCATTCCTTAAGCAGGCTCTTAACGAGGCCGCTGCGGCCCATTCCGACGAAATAGTACATTGATGCGTACAGATCCTGAATCTCGCGGAAGCCGATCTCCCGGTATCCCTTCTGAGTCTGGCAGAAGGAACGGGAGACGAAGCTCTGGTAGAGCACCTGGAACGGCAGGTTGCGGTTCACGAACTGGTCGAAATCAGCGTCGCCGGAGGATACCTGCAGGAATTTCGCATAATCCCGCACGAATTCCCGCGATTCCGCCAGGGCTTCCTCGGCCGCACTGCGGCTGGTGAAGCGGGCGATCAGCGTGCTGACTTCATCCTGGAGTACGGTCTCGCCCCAAGCTGCACCGCTCTTATCGGAGACGAGTCCGGTGAACTGGTCAACCGCCGCAGCAGCTCCCGCAGGAACCTTAATCTCACCGGCTACCGCGAAGAATCCCGGCCCCTTGCGGTGCAGAATGCTGCTCAGCTTCAGCGCTCCGGACGGACGGTGCAGCGAGCCGGTGCCCACGAATTCATTGTAGTTAACACAGTATTCGCGCGGCAGAACTGCCCCGTCCTCCCCGTGGATAATCATCGTGTGGAAGCGCAGATCATGGCGTCCGCCATCCGGGTAATAATCCGGGCTGACCGCAGCGACCGCGCCGGATTCATCCTGCAGCACCCCGCCCTGCATGATCACGTTGCTGTACAGGACATCCTCGAACAGTGCGCCTGGAGCTGCGGAACCGAACATCCCGGTATACACCAGGCGCAGCCGGCGTTCGCCTTCCCCATGGTTCACGAGCTCAATCCGCTGCAGCTCTGTAGCCAGCGGCATCCCTGCAGCATGCGGCAGAATGAAAATAGTGCGGATAATCTCAAGTCCGCTGTCCAAACGGTATGTAATAACTGTCGCATTCTGCGAATGACGGCAGACGGCCGATTCAATGCCTTCCCCGCCCGGCTCGGCGGAATAGAAAATCTGCTTCCCGTCCTCGAACAGATAGAACTGGCGGTTGGCCGGGAAACCGTTCTCCTCCTGGCGCATATCCCAGCGGGTCGCCAATACCTGGGTAGCGGCATGGGAACGGAAGCTTCCGCCGCCCAGCCGGTCAACCACGCTCTTCGGCGTCGTCTGGAGCGGATGCGGGAATTCCAGCCGGTTGCCCAGCAGCAGGTTGACCGCGAAATGCGGGCCCGGAACAGGCGACCGCAGATCGATGACATGCTCGCCCTCAGCGTTAAGGGCACCTGCCCAGCCCGGCGCGGCTTCCAGCAGCGCCAGCATCTCGCTGGCTGTGGCCGCCGGAATGGCAACGGCCTGCTCTGCTCTTCCCGCATGGCGGATATGCAGGGACAACGCCTTGCCATCGCCGCCCAGGGTGAACAGCGCGGAGCTGTCGGCTTCCGCCGGCAGCAGCGCCGCCACCGCCGGGAGCTTCAGCAGCTCCTGAATAGCCGGCAGGCGGAGCGGCAGACCGGTGATGCCAACCGCTCCGCAGCGCTGCGAATCGGTGAAGACAGCGCTGAGCGGCGCGCTGCCGGTCCGGTCCGCGAAGGCCTGCCGCAGGATATCCTCAGCCGAAGCTGAGGTTTGTCTTGCAGTATTGAATGTAAGCATGATACGTCTCCTCTTTTCCTCTTTTCTGGCATATCTGCAGATTAGCCCTTAACCGCACCCGCAGTCATACCGCTGATAAAGTATTTCTGAGTCATGAAGAAGATGACCATAACCGGCACAGTGACCACCGTAGAAGCAGCCATCAGCAGGTCATAACGCGTATTGTACTGGCCGACGAACAGGCGGATACCTACAGGAATCGTCTGTACATCCGAGCTGGTCGTAAGCACCCAGGCGAACAGCAGCTCATCCCAGGCGGTCAGGAAGATGAAGATACCTGTAGCAATGATGCCGGGCAGAGAGAGCGGCAGAATGATTTTGTAGAAGGCCTGGAATTTCGTACATCCGTCAATCGAAGCCGACTCCTCCAGATCTCTCGGGATCGATACGAAGAAGCTGCGCATAATCCAGATACTGATCGGGGTATAGAACGCCGTATAGACGAGAATCATGCCCCAGTACGTATTGATCATCGGCAGGCCGATGGCATTCTTGATCCACAGGAACATCAGATAGATCGGGAACAGGAACATAATCCCCGGAATCAGCTGGGTGGAGATAATGCTCATACTGAACAGCTTCGATCCCGGAAAATCAAACCGGGCCAGCGCATACCCTGCCAATACGGCGAAGGAACCGGCCAGCAGGGTCGTGGCCCCGCAGATCAGCAGACTGTTACGGAAATAGACGGCAAAGTTAACGGTATCCCACATATTGATATAGTTGACCCACTGCGGCTTCGGCAGGCTGAAGGTGGTAATCCCGTTCAGAATCTGGTCATTGGAGTGCAGTGAGGTGAAGATCATCCAGAGAATCGGGAAGACCGTCAAAATAACGATCACCCAGGTCAATGTAGTCAGCAGGAACGAATTGACAGAACGTTTGCGGTGTGTACTCATTGGGCATTCAACTCCGATCTAAAGACACGGTACCAGACTCCGACCACCATCAGCATGGCGAACATCAGCATAATGGATGCGGCAGAACCCGAACCGAAGGCCCAATACCCGAAGGATTGGCGGGTCAAGGCAGTCATCAGCAGGTCTCCCCATTCGCCAGGATATCCGGCGCCATTACCGAACATCGTGGAGACGATGTTATAGGAGTAGACGTTGTTAATAATCTGGAATAAGAGCTGTACGGCAATAACCGGCTTCAGCATCGGCAGTGTCATGTTCCAGAACTGGCGGAACTTGCCTGCCCCGTCAATGGTGGCCGCTTCGTAGATATCCTCAGGAATCGTCTGAAGCCCCGCGAGGAAAATGACCATCAGGAACGGCCAGCCGCGCCAGATGGTTGGAATAATAATGGCCCAGATCGTGTTGGGTCCAAGCAGCCAGAACGGCTTCTCATTCATCAGATGCAGAACATCCACCAGGATATAGTTGATAATTCCGTTCTGCTGCCACATGAAGCCCCAGAGTACGCCGACCACATAGGATGGAACGACCCAAGGAAGCAGCATGGCGGTGCGGGCGATACTGCGGCCCGGAAAATCACGGTTCAGCAGCATGGCCATCATCAGGCCCATGAACATGACGCCGATGGTAACGATCACCGCATAAATCGCGGTGTTGCGGATAGCGAAATTAAGTCCCTGGCGGACCGGATTGTCGGTGTTGAACAGCAGGCCCACGTAGTTGTCGATGCCGACAAACGGCGCCTTCAGATATTTGACCAGTGTGAACTGGTTCAGCTTCAGGAAGGACATCCAGAAGCCCTGAATCATCGGAAGCAAATGCACAAGCAGCATGAAAATGATGGTCGGAACCATCAGCATGTAAGCAAATTTATTGTCTCTGATCCGCTTGAGCAGCACTCCACGCTTGCTGGAGGTGTTTTTGGCAGACAGACTTTTCTCAGTATGGAGTCCCATCTCTTATCCCTCACTTTACTATGGGAAGAACCGCCGCACCCTAACCCTGCGGCGGCTTCCCGCCTGATCCTATTGATTGATGATTGCGTTAACTTCTGCTGCTGCGGAATCCAGCTCTTCCTTCACGCTCTCTCTGCTGTACGTGCCCTTCACACCGGCAACGATATCCCATACGTTAGCGAAGTGCTTCTGCAATGCGGTCTCTGTAGGTCCCCATTGCGGGATGGACGGATAGGTTCTTCCGTATTTGACAGCCTCAGTGAAGGCCTTCATGTTGGCATCCAGATCCGGGGATTCAAGCTGCGACAGCTTGGCCGGAAGCTGGCCCGATACGTTAGCATAAGCCTTCTGTGCTTCATCGGAAGCCAGGTATTTGATCACTTCCCAAGTGGCTTCTTTGTTCTTCGAGCCGCTGAACACGGTCAGCTCACTGCCGCCGACGAAGGTGGCCTGTTCGCTCGGACCGGCCGGAAGCGGAGCCACGGCGAAATTCTTCGCTGCCAGCTTGTCATCCATACCGCCGTTAGCCTTAGGGGTGGCAAAGTTCTTCGCCAGCCATGGGCCGGAGATAATCACCGCCGATTTGCCGTCACCGAAGTCACTCTCAATCTGGGAGGAGTTCTTCTCCAGGGAAGACTTGTCCACCAGTCCTTCGGCAGCAAGCCCGGTGTAGTACATTACACCGTCAAGGCCTTTATCATCGTTGAAGATAACATCCTTGTTGTCAGCCGAGAGGACGTCGCCCCCAGCAGCCCAGATCCAAGGGAAGATGTTATGCACAACGTTCCAGTCGTTTTTGCCCGGAAGTCCAAGTGCGGCAACCTTCTTGCCGTCCACAGTCTGTCCGTTGACAGCCTTCAATGCGTTCTTGAAGGAATCCCAATCCTTGAAGGCTGTAGCTGTATCTACACCTGCTTGCTTGAATACGTCTGTACGGTAGTAGATAGCACGGGCATCCACGAACCAAGGCACTCCGTAGACCTCGCTGTCGCCTGCAATGGAGGTTGTCTTCCAGATCGCCGGCAGGAAGGCTTCAGCACCGCCCACATCAGCTACTTTGTCAGTGATTTTATCAATACCGCCCATGCTGGCAATCGCCGGAACCCATGTCGAGCCGAGCTGGAGCAGGTCCGGACCTTCGCCGCTGGTAGCCGCTGTTGTAATCTTGGTCCAGGCAGAGCCCCAGTCCAGTACAGTCACCTTCATGGTCACATTCGGATGCTCTTTCAGATAAGGCTCAAGCGTCTTCAGGAAGTCCGCATCCGGTTTCGGACTGTTCGGCATAACCCAGGCATTCAGCGTAACCGGATCATTGCTTGGCGTTGCCGGAGCGGCTGTAGCGCTGCTCTCATCTTTCTTTCCCCCGTTGTTAGCAGAACTTGATTGAGTATTGTTGTTTCCGCATGCACTGGCTACTACCGAGAAGGCCATAAGCAGTGCAGCGATGGATACCGCTGTCTTTTTCACAATGAATTCCCCCATGTCTCGTTTGGTGAATCATGGAGAACGGTGGCCCGTCCTCCATGTCTTGATTATAAAAGCGCCTGCTCCGAGTCTAAATACCAAATCACAAGTCTGAATAACAAAATCTAAAGCATGCTTAAGGAGTCACTGCTGCGCCGTTGTTCATCAGCACGATATCATCAACATCCACCGTCAGATGGCCTGCGCCGCCATCCTGGATATTTCCCAGCTCGAAGGAAATACGGCCGATGGAGGTGCTGTCTCCGGCAACATCGAATTCTACGGTATATTCCTGATAGCCGGTACCCAGATCAACGATCTTGCTGGCATAGCCGTGCCAGGTGTAATTGTTCGCAACATCCAGCCAGCCGATGCTGATGTTCATTTTGCGTTCAGCCGATGCCTTGGCCTTGAAGGTGAGTGTGTAATGATTGCCTTCATTGTAGGCGATGCCTTCATAGAAGACCTGCCGGTCCCAACTGTTGGTACCGGTGGAGCCGACCTGCATCTGCAGCGCCCCGTCCACATTATCAATGGACAGCTCACCGCTGTCGGAGGAATAGCTGCTCCAGCCCTGGAGCGGAGCCGAGAAATCCCCGTTCGGAACCAGATTCTCCCCGTAAGCCTCACCATCCAGCACCGGACTTACCTGGAGCAGGGAGATATTTCTGAGCTTGACCGTGTGCGCGCCCAGCTCTTCGGAGATCATGCCCAGACTGAACTGCAGCACAGCGGCAGGATCAGTTGCCTTCGCAGTGAACAGGTATTCATAATGCCCGCCGTCGGGGCTGAGTCTCAATTCCTGCTCCAGATAAGGGGTCCAATTGCCATCGTCAGTCCCGTCATGCTGAACCAGCGCTTTAATATCTCTGGCTACCGAAGCATCGGCATCGAAGCGCAGCAGATATTTCTTGCCCTGCTCTACAGGGATACCCGCTTGCTTCACCTGTGCATGCCAGGCCTCTGTTCCGGTTCCGCCCAGGTCAATCTGGAGTTCTCCGTATACCGCGTTCATTACAGTGCTCTTGCCCGGATCATTGTCTTCCCAGTCCTTCTTGAACAGTGTCCAGTTGTCGGTGGAGGCATCCTTGAAGCTGCCGTTCACCACCAGCTCGCGGGTGAGATCCAGCCAGGCCAGATTATAGCCGCTGCCGCCAAGACGGATGTAATAGCTTCCTGCAGGCAGCTCCAGCGGCGTCCCGATGAGCGCGCGGTAAGTCTGAAGACCGCCAGTATCTCCTACTGCCATGCTGTACACAGAGGAAGTCACGCTCTGCTTGCTGGCATCCAGCACGGATAGCTTAAGCACTGAATCTGCTGAGACGCTCGACACCCGCATTACGGGAACGACGGCCGCAGCCTGAGGAAGAACGACTTTGTATTCAACAGAGTCTCCCTCGTCCATACCGGTGACATCCTTGCCGCCTTCACCGCTTGGCACGAGGCTGATGCCCGAGGAGGTCCAGTACTGGTCTCCCCGCAGATGCAGGTAATTGCCAAGTACCGGCGGATCAACCATCCGCACCAGGCGGACATTATCAATCCCGGTTTGCCCCGCAGCCTGGCCCAGCAGGAACGATAGTGTGCCTTCCGTACCCGAGCCGCCGGACAAGGCGATCTCTGCGGTGTAGCTTTTCCAGTCCGGCGTCAGTGTGAACACGGACCCGTCCGGATAGACGGTCTGCCCGCCGTTGTTCTCCAGCTTGATGCCAAGCGGCTGCGACTGGTCCGATCTGGCCGAGAATGAGAGCTGATACACTCCTGCCGAAGAGAGAGGGATGCCTGTCTGTGTCAGTGTCACAGCCTCCGGCGACCCTCCGGCCTGCTGGATGTCCGCCTTGAATTCACGCTTCATCAGCGGCAGCTCCAGCGTACTGGTTACACTGGCCTGTGCCGCTGCCCCGGAGTCCGGCTTCACGGCAAAGCTCCAGTAGCCCAGACGAGCTGCTCCAAGATCGAAGCCTCCATTATAGATCAGGTTGCCGTCAGCAAGCGGTGTGCGCACCACCGGCTCCGGCTCCGTCTCGGTCACCCGCACATTGGCGAAATAGGCGGTAATATCGTTCTGGCCCAGATTGAACTCGAACCGGGCATTGTTGTCAGAAGCATTCGTCATCGTGAAGCTGTATTCATACGATTTCCAGTCCGGCGTAAGCTGGAAGTTGCGTTCCTTGGAATAGGCCGTCCATCCGCCGCCGTATTCCGTCAGCTTGCTCATCAGCGGACGTGCTGCATCCGCTTTGGCATCGAAGGTCACCTTGTAGGCCTTATCCTTCTCCAGCAGCAGCGGCATCTGGGTCAGCTGAATGGAATAATTCTGGGTTCCGGCTTCCTGGATGGCAACCTTCACTGCCTTGCCTTTGTCCTGATCATCAATGACAGAGGCTGTTCCGCTGCCGCCTGCATTCTTGATCAGCTGCCAGTATTCCGGCACGCCGTCCGCTGCGGCTGCACCCTTGAAGTCGCCGTTATAGATCTGGTTGCCGTCTTCCAGGGCCGGACGCTGCGGAGTGGATAACTCCGGCTTCGTTGGCCGCTGTCCCGTTACATCCGGCAATTGATCCAGGTTCTTGTATTTGTAGACCCGGACATAGTCGACATACATTTTATCCGACTTGAAGTCAGCCTTCGGATCACCCGGCCAGTCGCCGCCCACGGCCAGATTGAGAATCATGTAGAACGGGCGGTCGAACGGCGCAGGATACGTATAATAATCCGGCTGGCCTTCGGCCTTCGTGCCCCAGTCGCTGGTCTCGAAATACATTTTATCGTCCACATAATAGCGGATCAGGCCCGGAAGCCATTCCAGTGTGAAGTCGTGGTACTCATCGGCGAAGGTCTGGCCTTCCGGCAGCACATACGTCTTGGACTGCGACATATGCGGAATATCGTAGTGAAGCGAGCCGTGAACGGTTCTTGGATACAGGTCCGCCTTCTCCGGTTCACCGGCAACGGGTCCGGTCAGCTCCATGATGTCCATCTCGCCGCTTCCCGGCCAAGGTCCATACTGCGTCTCATCGTCCGTCGGCATCATCCAGATGGCCGGCCACATGCCCTGCTGAATCGGCAGCTTGGCGCGCACGGTGAACTTGCCGTAGGTCCAGTCGCCCTTCATCTTGGAGGTCAGCTTGGCGGATGTATAATCCTTCCCGCCGTAGGCTTCCTTCCGGGCTTCCAGCTCCAGCACGCTATTTCCGCCCTCTGTAGTCAGCGAAGCGTTGTCCGGATGATAGTATTCCAGCTCGTTATTGTATACCGTTCCGGTATCCTGTACATTCCATTTGCTCTCATCGATCGCGTGGCCGTCGAATTCATCATTCCAGACCAGCTCCCACGGATTGCTCTCGGGTTGCGGCGTTGGTGTCGGCGTTGGTGTTGGTGCGGCCGTTGGTTCTGCGGTCGGCGCGGCCGTAGGTGCTGCGGTTGGTGCAGGCGTAGCCTCGCCTGCACTTCCGCCGCCCGCTGCGGACCCAGTCGCTGCGGTTGGCGCAGTGCTGGCCTTCGCTGTTGCCCCATTGCCGGTCAAGCCGCGCAGCGTCTCGCCCTTCTGGAGCGCCAGCCCGTTCAGCAGCACACGCTCAGCCTGGTTCTCCAGCAGGCTGATCTGCCCCCGGTTCACGATCTCAGAACCGGCGGCATTAACACCCGTAACCAGGTGGTCTACCCGGGAACCGGTCCCGATCTCCACCTTGGCCGGCTGGAGCAGCTCGATCCGCGCTGCGGAGCTGCCCTCCAGTACCAGCCTTACCGGAGCTGCCGGCTTATTCAGCTTAACCTGCCCCAGCGAAGCTTTGCGGAAGATGACGGAGTGGTCGCCGCCTCCTGTGATATGTACCGTTCCCTGCACCTTGATGCCGGAGAACGATACTTCTCCCTCTCCTACTCCGGCAGTGACATAGAGGCTGCCGTTAACGTCCCCCCCGTCCAGCTGCACATCCGCCCGGTTGATGATCACATTCCCGGAGACGGCGCCAATAGACTGGCTCCCCCCGGCTGTGCTGATCCAGCCGATCATACGTCCCAGCAGCTCAGCCAGCTCGGCCCGGGTCATCTGCGCCTTGGGATTCAGCTTGCCCTCCGCATCGCCGCGCAGGTAACCGGCGTCCAGCATGGCACTCACCGCTTCTCTGGCGTAGCCGCTGACCGCAGCCGCGTCAGACTGCGAGGCCAGTGCAGCCTGGGAGTCCGCCGTAAGCGAGAACGCCCGGCTAAGCATCGTCAGTGCTTCCTGGCGGGTGACAGCAGCCCCCGGCTGGAACCGGCCGTCTGCATACCCCTGGATTACGCCTGCTGCACTAACCCGGCTGACATCCTGGGAGTACCAGGAAGAAGCGCTTACATCACTAAATGCAGCAGAACCGGCATCCGTGTAACGGAATACTCTGCTGACGATAGCCGCCAGCTCAGCCCGCGAGACCGGCTGCCCCGGTTTGAACTGACCTTCCCCGTCACCCTGCAGAATTCCCGCGGCTGACAGCCTGTTCACTGCAGCCGAAGCCCAATGCTGCTTCATATCGGCATACCCTGCCGCTTGTACTGCTGTACTGCCTGTAGCTGCTGACAGTCCGGCCTGATCCTTACTGCCGTCCGCCTGCACAATCCCTGCGTGCCCCGGAACCTGAATTCCTGACAACAGGAGCCCGGCAATCAGGATTTTGGATATTCCTTTGCGGTACATCTGAACATTCCCCCTCTTGTAGAACCTTGTCGAATTTCTGGCCTTGTGCCAGTCGATTTCAGTATAGAGGCCCTATCCCGGAGGTGACATACCAATTCCTTAGCCCGCATAACAAAGATGCAACTTTGTCTGGGACTCCCTGTAGACACCACTCGGGAGAGCCCAATGTAATCGGTTTTTCGACTATATCCCGCCCGCACGCCTTCACTTGGCGAAATGTAATCGGTTTTTCGATTACATTGGGCCCGCACGCCCTCACTTGGCGAAATGTAATCGGTTTTTCGATTACATTGGGCCCGCACGCTTCCCGCTGACCAATTGTATTCGGTTTTTCGATTACATCCGGCCCGCACGCCCTCACTGAGCAATTGCGTCCGGTTTTCTGCATAATCCCCACGCAAAAAAGCCCAATCACCCGGGCAGCTTAAATAAGCAACCCGGGTGATTGGGCATAGCGGATCTATGTAACTGTAGTTAAGTTACGAATCTGGCAATGGTCAGGAGGACGCATGGATCTGCGGGAAATCCTGAACGACTTCTTCCCCGGAGAACAGATCGTCCAGCGAACTGAGCGTGCCGTCTTCTTCAACCTGATACACCGACATTTTCTCGCCATTGACGGTTAGCTCGATGAAGCAGCCCCAGCAGTAGAATTGGTGGGAGCCGATCTTGCCGATATCCTTGGAGTTGCAGTTTGGACACTTCATATAATACATTCCACCTATCCGTTAACAATATTAATGGCCTTTTGCAGCCGTTCTTCACTCATCGCAGGAACCAGCACAGAATCCTCTCCGATCGACATCTCTTCAGAACAAGGCAGCCATTTGCGTCCTTCGATCAAATCGGTGACAAGCCCGTCACTGATTTCCAGTGCTACTATTGTATTTCCCAACTTCTGGTCAAAATAAACATCCGAGATACGTCCAAGCACTGTTCCGGATGCAGTAAGCACCTGCCTGTCCTTCAATTTGTTCTTTCCTGAGAGGAATGTGTAGGATATATGGTCAGCATCGACCTTGACGATCGACTCTTTATCGCGGATCATGACTGCATCCTCGCCATAAGCTACAATATTATCCCATGCCACAACTTTCACAAGCCTTGCAAAAAAAGATTTGCTTTCCAGTTCAATACCCGTAATATTCCAGTTTGAATCCAGTCCGATATCAATGATCTCACCGACCTCGGTACCTTCTTCAACTTCGTATACAGTGAGGCCTATCATATCTTGAAGTTTCATGGTATCTAAAGTCCCCTCACCTGAAGAATTGCCAATGGGTATCCCTAGGCCAGAGACCTCTTAACCGGCTGTCAGAATGCACGGACGCCTAGTTTCTTGTACGTAGCCGGTTCAATACGGTTCCAACTTTCTGGGCGACAACCTGCATTTCTTCATTAGTATTACCCAAACCTGTACTGAAGCGAATCGCCGAGCGCAAAAGTTCTTCCGGAAGCTTCATCGCCTGCAGAACATGCGAGATTTCCAGCGACCCTGAGGTGCAGGCTGAACCGCTGGCCGCTGCGATCCGCTCCATGTCGAGGTTCATCAGCATCACATCGGTTGCGGCTCCGGGGAAGCTGATATTCACAATTCCCGGCACCGTATGCTGCTCATTCCCGTTGAGCACATATCCGTCTGCTCCAACCTGCTTGTCCAGCTCCTGCAGCAGTGTACTGCGCAGTTCAAGCGCCCGTTCATGATGCTCCTGCATCCCTTGTACAGCCAGCTCTACAGCTGCTGCGAAACCGGCAATATTCGCCAGGCTCTCCGTGCCTGCCCGACGGCCGCGCTCCTGAAGCCCGCCGTGCTGTCTTGGCGCAAGCGGGACCCCCCGCCGGACATACAGGCCTCCAATCCCCTGCGGACCTCCAATCTTGTGGGCCGAGAAGCTCATATAATCAACCGGCAGCTCATTCAGCCGGAACGGCAGCGTCCCCAGAGCCTGTACAGCATCTACATGCATAAGGATCCCGCGTCCGGCAGCCAGCCTGCCAATCTCTTCTATAGGCTGTACAGTTCCCACTTCATTATTCACATACATTATGCTAATCAGTACTGTATCCTCGCGCAGGGCCGATTCTACCGCCTCCACAGAGACAAGTCCGGTAGAGTCCACTGGCAGATAAGTGACCTCGAAGCCCTGATGCTCCAGCTCCCCGCACGTATGCAGCACTGCATGATGCTCAATGGCTGTAGTAATGATATGTCTGCCCTTATGGGCAGAAGCATGGGCGGCACCGAACAAAGCGAGATTGTCGCTCTCGGTGCCGCCGCTGGTGAAGATCCACTCCTCAGGCGAACAGCCCAAAAAGCCCGCGATGCTGTCGCGCGCTCCACTCACAATTCTTTTGGCAGACCGTCCGAACTGGTGTACGCTGGACGCATTGCCGTATTCATTCAGCAATATATTATACATGACCTTCGCCACCTCGGGATGAACCGGTGTTGAGGCGGCGTGGTCCAAATAGATGGGTTTCATGGCGAGATTCTCCGCTTCTTGAAATTCAGAATGATCTTACAGGACTACTCGATTATACTGCTGACAAGCAGGTTTTACCACCTGTTAATAAACACAATATTGTAACATTTGTCCATGGGCTGCACTGTAGCCCCGGCTTCTTCGCAATCCTCCGCTTCTTCCTATATAATTGCTGCTGTACCCATTATCCACTCCAAGGAGGCACAGGCAAGATGTGCGGAAGATATACCATTACGGTAACGCTGGAAGAGCTGATCGCCAAGTATTTCATCCGGGAGCACCCTGTCATTCAGTATATCCCAAGGTTCAATGCCGCTCCGATGCAGGCAATCCCGGCCGTCATTCATGACGGTGAGCAGAACAGGCTGGGATTCCTCCGCTGGGGCCTGCTGCCCTCCTGGTCGAAGGAGGATAAGAACGCCGCCAGGCTAATTAATGCAAGGAGCGAAACTCTGCTGGAGAAAGCCTCCTTCAAAGGACTGGTGGCCACCCGCCGCTGTGTGATTCCCGCAGACGGCTTCTATGAGTGGAAGATCCGCGGGAGCAGCAAGCAGCCGATGAGGATTACAATGCGGGACGGGAAGCTTTTCTCCATGGCCGGGCTGTATGATATCTGGACCGCTCCTGACGGCAACCGAATCTCCACCTGCACCATCATCACTACTGCCGCCAACCGTCTCATGGAGGATATTCATGACCGGATGCCGGTCATTCTTGGCCCTGAGCAGGAGAGGCAGTGGCTGGACCGCCGGAGCCGTGACATCCCTTCACTTCTGAAGCTGCTGCAGCCTTACGACCCGGAGCAGATGCAAGCATATCCCGTGTCCGCTGCTGTCGGCAATGTGCGCAATGACTCTCCAGAGCTGATTAAGAGCGTTTAATTCCTCTATCCCCCGGGTATTAACTAAAGCTCATTCTTTCTATATCTCAATTATACGTACCAGGAGGAATCCATATGGCTCTCAGCAGACAAGCAGTGACTTCTTCATCCGCCGCCCCCATCGAGCTGGAATGTCTCTACCATTCAACGCAGGGGCGATGGGCGTATGCGTACGACAAGGATACCTTCCACTTAAGAATCCGCAGCAAAAAAAACAATGTAGACCGGGTATTTGCGCTGGTCGGCGATAAATACGACTGGGAGCAGCATCACCAGGAGCTGGATATGCGCAAGGTGGCTGCCGATGCCCTGTTTGACTACTGGGAAGCAGAGATTGTTCCCGAATTCAAGCGCTTCTCCTACGGCTTCCGGCTGGAGAGTGACCGGGATACGGTATGGATGGTTGAATCCGGCTTCTACACAGACGGGCCGCCTGAGCCTGCCGGAGGCTACTATGAAATGCCTTATCTTCACGAAACCGATCTGCTGCATGTTCCTGAATGGGCCAAGTCCGCTGTATTCTATCAGATCATGCCTGACCGGTTCGCCAACGGTGATCCGGCGAATGACCCGGAGGGAACGCTCGAATGGGGCGCAACGCCCACCCATGACAGTTATTTCGGCGGCGACCTGCAGGGGATGATTGACCATCTGGACTATATCTCGGAGCTTGGCGTAACGGCGCTGTATCTGACTCCGATCTTCCAGGCTCCCAGCAACCATAAATATGACACCGTTGACTATGGAACAGTCGATGCAAGCTTCGGGGACCTGGATAAGCTTAAGCAGCTGGTGGAGCAGGCCCATGCGAAGGAGCTCAAGGTAGTGCTGGATGCGGTCTTCAACCATACCAGCTCGGAATTCGCCCCATTCAAGGATGTGTTGGAGCATGGGGCGGATTCCAAGTACGCAGACTGGTTCCACATCCATGATTATCCCGTGCAGGCGGCGGACGGCAGGGCCAACTACGATACCTTCGGCTTCTTCAGCGGAATGCCCAAGCTGAATACCGCCAACCCTGAAGTCAAGGATTATCTGCTGGACATCACCCGCTTCTGGCTCAAGGAAGCCGGCATCGACGGCTGGCGGCTCGATGTCGCCAATGAGGTGGACCATGGTTTCTGGAGGGACTTCCGCAAGGCGGTCAAGGAGATCAACCCGGAGGCATTCATCATCGGCGAGGTGTGGAGCGATTCGCTTAGCTGGCTGCAGGGCGACCAGTTCGATTCGGTGATGAACTACCCTTTCTCCGACCGGCTGCTGAAGTTCTTCGGGCCGGGGAACGAGATGGATGCTGACACCTTCGCCGATGAGATCTACGGGCTGCTTATGCGTTATCCCCGGCAGGCGAACGAGGTGCTGTTCAATCTCCTGGCCAGCCACGATACCCCGAGAGTGCTGACCCGGCTCGGCGGGGATAAGCAGCGGCTGAAGCTGGCGCTCACCTTCCTGTTCACCTTCACCGGCACGCCGTGCATCTTCTATGGGGATGAGATCGGGCTTACCGGTGAGGACGACCCGGATTGCCGCAAGTGTATGATCTGGGAGGAGGACCGCCAGGACCGTGAGCTGCTGCGCTTTTATCAGAGCCTCATTGCCTTGCGCAAGGAGCATGAGGTGCTGCGCACCGGCCGGTTCCGCTTCCTGCAGCGTTATCCGGGCAGCCTCGGCTTCGTCTACGAACGCTGGGACGAGCGCACCCGCTTCACGATCTGGATGAACAATTCTGACAAACCGCTGGCGCTTACGCAATCCTTGGATGAGGGCACTTGGCTGGATGCCTTCAGCGGCGGGCCTGTGGAGCAGGACGGGGAGCAGGTCCGCATCACGCTGGGGCCGCTGGAGTCCCGGATACTGTATTGCAGACAAGCGGGCAGCAAAGCCTGAGAACTCTATAGTACAAACACGAACAAGCCCCGGGAAGGGGCTTGTTTGGTTATAGCCGTTTGTTACACTGAACCCGGCGGCCGGAGATGGTATTCTTTTATAAGAAAAAATCGTTCTTCACACACCATACAATGTCAGGAGAATCTCTCATGCAGATCAGAACCGCAACGGAAGCGGATTATGCTTACCTCGCAAGCCGTGACCATCATGTCCTGAATTCACTTCTTCTCTCCAAAATAAACCAGCAGGAGATTTACATTCTGAGCGAGAACGGCCTGGAGATCGGCTGGCTGCGGTTCGGGTATTTCTGGGACCAGATCCCCTTCATGAATCTGCTGTGGCTGGGTGAGCCTTACCGCAGAGCCGGCTTCGGCAGGCAGGCCGTGCAGCATTGGGAGCAGGCGATGCAGGCGATGGGCCACAAGCAAGTCATGACCTCCTCAATGGCCAATGAAGATGCCCAGCATTTTTACCGGAAACTAGGCTACCGCGACTCGGGCTGCCTGCTGCCGGACAATGAGCCGCTGGAGATTTTGTTCACCAAAGTGCTGTAGCTGTTATTGATCCTTCCCCTGCTGACTCCGCAGCAAGTCCCGGAGCTCTGCCGTATACCGGGTCAGCCGCAGGCTGATCTCTGTGCGCATCACATCCCGGGTGAGTCCGAAGCGTTCCTGGTAGCCCCGGCAAAAGATTTTGTAATATACCAGGAACTCCTCCTGCTCATCGGCCACCACCCGGATATTGCGCTGCTTCAGCTCCTTCTGCAGCCGGTGGGTATCATCCATAATGCGCTGCTGAATCGCCTGGCCGGCAATTATAGAGGCCCGCTGGAGAATGCTGCCGGACAGTTCGATTTCCCGCAGGCTTTTGCTGACCATGGTGTCCAGGTAAGGGAGCAGGATGAGGTCACGCACCATCGTCCGTTCCTCGACCGTAATCATTCTTCGCACCTCTCCCCCCTGCTTCTGTTCATACTGCTGAACATGCTCTGTCATGAGCATCTTGGATTTCCAGCGTTCGTTCCCCTCCAGCTTGCTCATTTGTAATGTCCCCCGATCTGCTCGGCCCGCTCCAGGGCAACCCCCGATTCCAGCAGCGAAGAGGCGCGGATCAGGGCCTGGCTGCCATACCGGGTCTTGATCTGATCGATGGCCCGTTCCCTGCCCAGGGTACGGATACGGTCATCGAACAGGGTCAGCTGCATCACGCGGTCATCCGTCAATTCGGAGATGGTGACCGCCAGACGGCTTAGCGGCATCCCGGTCCAGTGGTCCACGAATAAGCGGTACGCCGCTGCCGCCACCTCATGGGTCAGCGCGGACGGCTCCGGCAGTGTCGTCTGCCGGCTGTACGAATTGGAGGTGTTGCCGTCCGTCTCGACTACCGCAACAGACACCACCGAGCCCATGTACCGGTATTTGCGCGCCCGCTGGCAGACCTCGATCACCAGCTCCAGCAGCACCACCTCAATCTCCTCCAGCCGGGTATACAGGTTCCAGCGCAGCGCCTTCCCGTGGCCCACGGACTTCATCTGGTGGCGTATGCCGGTAACGACCGGACTGGGATCAATCCCCCGGGCCGTCTGCCAATAATATTCCGCCTGAATATCGCTCTGCTTGCCCATGGTCATGCGCATCCGCTGCTTGAACTCCCCCAGCTCCATCCGGGCAATATCCCCGATCGTTGTAATTCCCATACGGTAGAAGTTCCGGGTCATGCGCCCGGCCACCATGAACATCTCGTGCACCGGACGCGGCCACAGCTCCGTATCCAGATTCCCGTAATCCAGCCGGAATGTTCCGCCCGGCTGCTTCTTGGCGAAGTTGTTGGCCATTTTGGCGAGGATTTTGGACGGGCCGATGCCCACCCGGGTCCAGACCCCCGTGGATAACAGGACATGCTGCTGGATGGAGTGGATCATCTCCTGCAGGTCTCCTCCGAATGCACGCAGGGAGCCAGTCACATCCAGGAACTGCTCGTCGATGCTGAACGCCTCCACCAGATCGGTATATACCTGGTAGATCTCGGAGATCAGGAGGGAGACCTTAATATAGGTCCCCATGCGCGGCCGGATCACCACAAGCTCCGGACATTTCGTCAGGGCTTCGCCCACACGCGAGGCGGTGGTGACCCCGCGGGATTTGGCCAGCGGGCAGGCCGCCAGCACAATCCCGTTCATCCGCGTGGGGTCGCCGACCGCCACAGGCTGACCCGCATATTCGGGATGGGCCGCCTTCTCGACACTGGCATAGAAGGACTGGCAGTCGGAGAGCAGAATCATCCGCTCTCTAGGCATACCGTTGCCCCCGTACCGGGCGCCAAGACAGGATATTGGCGGTCAGGAACACACGGGGCTGGCCGCTGCTCAGACAGGTGGCCCGAATCCGGCCGTCCCGCATCCCGCGCACCTCAATTTTCCGCTGCGTAATCCGGCCCGCCTTGTCGAGATATATGATTTCTATAGTTTGGCCGATGCTCATCTTCATGATTGATCGCCTCCGGGTAAAGTGAGAACATTTGTTTGTATTATATCCAAACAGATGTTCCCTAATCAATCATGAGTATATTCCTTGAATCCCATAATTATGTATCTGTGCTGCTGAAGGTGATATAATGCCCCCAGAGCAAAGTGTTTCGCTAGATGCAATCCGGCAAACAGTACTATCTCTAAAAGACCCTGAACCAATAGTAACTTCATTTTATACAATGGAATACTGTAAAAAAGGCTTTGAAATAGGATCTATTGTATTCCGTACAATGGAATGCTGAAAAAAGTCCCTTTTTCACCCAAAACCCAATATTCCACTGTATGAAATACAATAGAAGCTCATTTTTCGGTCAGCTACGCGTGTTCTATTGCAGGAAATACAATCAGCTACTATGTACTGGAGACGCAAACCTAAAAATCAAGCCAACACTAATCACGAAGAACAGAGAAGCTAAATGGAATGATCTAGTACAGCATTAGATTTAAAAGAGTGAAGTTAGGGCTCCCCTCTGCTGAAGGACTCGGTGTAACGGACGGATCGACCCATATTATGGAAGTAATTCACCTTTAACAAGTAAAGAACCCCATGGAGGAAGGAATGGCTTCGGTTCGTAGCGGACGCTCAGAGATAAATGTAGTCTATACAACTAAAACTAGGGAGCTGGAAGACTTTCCTCTTCTAACTGTAATTCGTACAACTAAATCTGCCCCAATGGGCGAAAATTCAGGTATAGAGGCATTTTAGTTGTACCCAATACAGCTAAACAAAGATTCGGCGGCACGACCGGCGATATATTTGTATAGATTGCAATTAAGCCTACCCCTTGCACTATAACCAGGGCGCAGTAAACCCTCAGCAAGCGATGGGTTAAAGTAATTCTCACACGTTTAGATCTGATGCTCTACTAGAGTATAAAAAATCCCGCCGGCCAATTCAGGCTGACGGGATTATTCGCTTTTTACCCAGTCGAAACGCCTGAGAAGGTCACAGGTCCGGTAACGCTGGCAGTATTGAGCAGAATATTGGTGCTGTTATTGGCTGCGCCCAAAGAATAGGCATGATAACCTTGCGGAACATTTAAATCCAGATACGAGATGCTAATCGGCTGTATTGCGAGTACGGAGAGTCCGCTTGCTCCTGCATTAAAAATCGGCTGGCCGTCCCGGTATAATGTAAATACTACATTCGGAACGCCCAGAGTAGTCTGAAAACCGATGGTTGCATTCAGCAATACAGCCCCATTGGTCACGGCTGCTATTCCAAACTCGGCTAACAGCAAATTTTGACCCGGCGCAAGGATTGGAATGGACAAGGTCTGAGTCCCTGTAGAGGCGGTACTCCGTCCTACATCGATAACAAGTGCCATGATCTAGCCACCTCCCTTCCTCTAATCTATTAATAGAGTATGTATGGAAAACAATTCCAGGTTGGATGAATGTCAAGGACGATTAACACATTGTTGCGGGGACAATAGGGGAGCTGAACACAATGAACCTGCCTTGCTCGGGCCAACGGGGATAGCTTATACTTCCTATGTTGTCTCTACGATGGACACTAAACTAACCGGTAAAGAGAGGTCAACCATTATGCTTCAAGGCAAAACGAGGACTGCCGTCTGGATCGGCTTAGGGCTGTACACTGTCCTCACCCTGTTTTTCCTGTTTGCCGGCTTCAACCGCTCAGCGGCTCTGCCGGAGACGGGCTTACGTTACCGCTTGGCTTTTGACGGGATTCCGTTGATATTTCCGGGCTATGGTTATTCGGAGCTTTGGGTCTTCAACCTGGGCAACTATCTGGCCTTCGTACCGTTCGGCCTCGTGATTCCGCTGCTGGTCCGCTGCCGCTTCCTGCCGTTCCTCTTGGTCTTCTTAGCGGCCATTACCGGGGTGGAGCTGATTCAGATGGTGACCCGTTTGGGTGCGTTCGATATTAACGATATCGTTATTAATACGCTCGGTGCGGCTGTCGGCTACGGCGCCCAGCGGCTGATCCGCCGCGACCGGACAACCCGAAGAGGTATACTCAAGCTTTTGTCCTCCGGAGCAGTCTTGACGCTACTCGTCTACTCCGCCGTGAGCGGTATCAATTATTATCTGGACCATGGACGCGGGGAGATCAGAGCGCTGGATCAGCTCCCTACCAAGCGTGGTGAAATACAGTGGGAACAAAGGCTTAACAGCTTCACTATGGCCCAAGAACAGATCGAACCGGCTATCAATCTGTATAGCCCTGATCATCCGGGACTCCATGAATTCTCCCTGCGTCTGGACGGACAGTATAAGGAGTTAGCCGGGAATTTCGGCGTCCCTGACAATGCTATACCTGCTAAGGGCAGCGGCACCAGCAGCGTCATCATCAGCGCCGACGGAGAAGAGCTGTACTCCCTGGATGCGAATATCGCACCGGGCGAGAATCAGCCGCTGTCTTTTCAGGTTTCGGTTGAAGGCAAACAAGAGCTGATTATTACCGTCAAAACCGATGCTGCCGACCCGCGAACCCATGCGGTCTTGTGGGACCTTACGCTCACAGAAGCCAATGCCGGACAAAAGCTGGCGGCGCGGCTTCACCGGTTGCTGGGCGGAGGATAAAATAACCGGGCCGCTCAGCCGAATAGCTCCTGCAGATACTGATCCAGAATACGAAGCGGCTCTTGCAGCGCCTGGTTAGGGAACTTATGCGTGACCTTATAGCCTATTCTTGGGGGCACGGATTCCGCCAGCTTTTGAAGTACAAAATCCCCCATCCCCACCATATGTGCGCCAATCGAAGCAGGAACGATCGTCCATTGCCTGGCATCCGTCAAAAAAGTTGTGATGAGCCCCGCAGTGTCCAGATGAACACGGGACGGGCACAGGGGGTCCCACCACTGGTCATGGCGGAATTGAAACTCCCGGTTCCAATTGATGAAGACTTCATGCTCTGCCGCCAGTTCCGCCATGTCCACCGGATCTTCAGCCTGCCGCCCCGGGACGGCCACACGCAGCACCACCATTTCTTCCGCAAAAAACGGGGTAACCGTGACACTCGGCGACACGATCTCCCGCACCACAAACGCCACATCCATCTCGCGCCGCTCAATACTGTCAAAAGCCTCCTGCGTATGCTGCGTACGAATCTGCAGCCGGATGGACGGGGTATGCTGATGAAGCATTCGATATACCGGAGGCAGAACAAAATGACTGATGCTCTCGGCAGCGCTAATCGCCAGACTTAACTGCGAACCGCTGGCCCGCAAAATTTGGGTTTCCCTCCACAGGGCATCCCACCGCTCCGCAATGCTGAAGAAGTCCTCCCCTTTGGGGGTCAGACGGATTTGGGCGGCCCCTTTTCTCCGCTCCACCAGCAGACCGCCCATTTCCTTCTCTAAGGTCTTTAACCGGTAGCTAACCGTAGCCTGTGACAAATGCAACAGCTCGGCCGCTTTGCTAATACTCCCGGTCTGGACGATCGCCAGGAACGCTTCAATCCCAGGGAAATACATACAATCCCTCCTCAAAATATAGAAGAAGTTAATATAATTCACTAAATATTTGCGTTTTACAACATTATTCTTCATGTCTAAAATTATCATTAAAAATGACAAAGGGCCAGCCGATCCGGTTTGCTTCCAAGTGAAAGGTGGTTTAGCCATGAAAATTCTCATCGTCGGCCATTTCAGCGAGAGCGCGCATTCGAAGATTACAGGGCATTTTCCGCAAGACTGGAACGTTGTAGTGGTCCCGCCCGGAGAGGAAATGCTGCAGCATATTGCCGATTGCGAAGTCCTCATCCCTGAACATATTAAAGTCGACCAACGCCTGCTGGCTAACGCCAAGCAATTACAATTAGTCCAGACGGGTGCAGGATATGATAATGTCGATGTTGCTGCCTGTACAGAGCTTGGGATTTGGGTAGCCAACGCGGCAGGTGTTAATGCACAGGCGGTGGCCGAGCACGTAATGGCCCTGATCTTATCTTATTATAAGAACATCCCGTTCCTGGACCGCTTCATGAAGAACAAGCTGGATGAGCATCAACTGGAGTATACAGGAGGTGAGCTACAGGGCAAGACGATCGGGATTATCGGTCTGGGCGCGATCGGGAACAAGGTGGCTGCATTTTGCCGCGCTTTTGATATGAAGGTGTTGGCGCATGCCAGAAGGACTGTCGTACAAGCTGACGGTTTGGTGCAAATGACGGATCTCGATACGCTTCTAAGCACATCCGACATAGTCACTGTACACGTTCCCTTAAATGAGCAAACCAAACAACTGATCAACAAGGCGGCATTTGAGAAAATGAAGGATAGTGCCCTGTTCATCAACACAGCCCGCGGCGGGATTGTGAACCAGACGGACTTAATTGAGGCGTTACAAAACGGAGAACTGGCAGGCGCCTGCCTGGATGTGTATGAATCCGAGCCGCTTCCTCTGGACAGTGAGCTGCGCAATCTGGGTAATGTGATCCTCACTCCCCATACCGCAGGCATGCCGGATGCCCGGAAATTTCATCGTAAAAGGTATGATTTCTTCATCGCTAATATCAAACGTGTCGCAAACGGCGAAGCGCCTGAGAGCAAGCTGAATCAGTTATAGACGAAAGACCCTTCAAGGCCGGATGGCTTGAGGGGTCTTTTGATGCGTTTTTCGACTAAATTTTTGATGTAAGGAAAAGGCCAATAGTCATATCCAAGGCAACTGCGACTTTCATCACTGTTTCGATGGATGGAACTGAAGAAGATGTCTCTAATCGTGCTACCTGAGCTTGAGTTATCCCGGCTCGTTCAGCAACCTGAGCTTGTGTGAGACCCAAAGACTTACGTCTGCTGGTGATCTGCACTACCAGTTTCGCCATCTCACTGATCACTTTTTTTTCATACTCAGACTTATAGTCCAGTTCTTTTTTGAAGTTACTCCACGTTTTGAATTCTTTATTATTTTTCATGCTATCACCTCCACTGTGATTGGGTAAGAGCAATTCCAAAGTTGGGTTTATCTCATTTTATACCGAGTTACAGCTACAAGGGAAAACATACATCTACAAAGCATTTTACGGATAATTTACGGGTAACAAAACACAGCAAAAGAGCCGTCCGGGTTTACTCCTGTGGCGGCTCTTTCACATGCTCCATTATATCTCCCACACCTACTCCAAAGTAATCACACAACTTGTCCAGCGTATCAGTATCCACACGTTTTGTTGTGCTGTGGTAAATTCCCGAGATAGTGTTGATAGCTAAGCCAGCTTCTCTGGCCGCCTCTCGAATGCCTATATGTTGTGCATCCATTATTTCTTTTAAGCGAAATTTTATCATTAACATCCCTCCTAAATGAAGCATACTTCAAACTTAAAAATGTATCAACTAACTAAAACGAATGTATTGACTAATTGATACACGAATGATATCTTTGTATCAGGAAGTTGATACAAAGATATCCAGAGAGGAGGTGAACAAGCCTATGAACGATTGGTGGCAAGTTCTCCAATGCATTGGTCAACTTAGCAACAGCGGTCACGCTAAACGAAGGCCACAAAGGAGACAAAAAAAGGTAGAAGAGACAAAAGAAAAAGGAACCAAACGCAGCCAGCACAGCAAACGTAAATAGGTTCCCGGAGGGTAAGGGTTAGGGCCCCTGCTCTCCATCCCATCATATCACAAACCTTTTGGATGATACAATTAGCCGACGGGCACACGCAGGAGGGTAGTTATGCGTAAAACAGTTGAGAGAAGGGTAGTTCTCAGTAGCATTCGAGATGAGGCCGGACGAGTGATGAGAAGCTTTTTAAACGGAGAAATTCTTCGCAATTCTCTTGCGGGGGCAATAGATTCTCTATTCATGCTGGAAATTCAATTTTCAGATATCATAAAGGAAAAACATGAGTTGGGTGAAATCAATTATGTCATTAAAACTCAGATGGAGAATAAAGAAAACATTTATTTAACGTTGGAGTATGTAAGAGCAATTTTAAAAAAAACAAAGGTGTTCGGTGAAATGCCTTAACTGGGTGATTAAACTCTAGACAAAAGACCCTTCAAAGCCGGAAGGCTTGAAGGGTCTTTCAATTTTTCAGATATAGAACATATAATTGTCCGCGTGGCTCTCTTCCTTGAAGTCGATCAGGTCGGATAAGGTGGTGGAGTCCAGCACGTCGGCGATGCTGTCGCGGATGCGCAGCCAGAGGTCGCGCTTGGCCGGGTCGTCTTCTTCGGTGAAGTCTACGGGCGAGATCGGGCCTTCCAGGACGCGGATAATATCTCCGGCGGTAATGGTGCTGGTCTCACGGGACAGGATATAGCCGCCGTAGGCTCCGCGGATGCTCTTCACCAGGCCGGCGTTGCGCAGCGGGGCGATGAGCTGCTCCAGATAATGCTCGGAGAGTCCGTTTTTCTCGGCGATGCTCTTAAGTGATGTAGGCCCCTCGCCGAATTTGCGGGCAAGCTCCATCATGATGGTTAATCCGTAACGTCCTTTGGTTGATATTTTCAAAGGGACACCTCTTTCGGTTTAGTTGCTGATTCTCTGCGACTGGACATGAGATATGTCATATCTACGTATTCCGATGTCTGCTCTCAGCTTATGTTATCATATCTGCGGACACATATGAAACAGCAAAGCGCAAGAATTCACGATTTTGTTCACCAGTGGTGGACAAATTGTCAAATTGGGCCGGTTTTTTGCCGTATCTTAAGGCCGCTGTGTCCTCGTTTGGGGTAGACAGGTATGTTATAATACACAATGAGCCGGGTGTTCAGTGGAAGCCCGGTATTCTGTGCATAGAGAATGGTGATCACGATGACAAAAGCTAACCAGGATATCCGTGTCGTCGTCGGTATGTCGGGCGGGGTGGATTCCTCTGTTACCGCGCTGCTGCTGAAGCAGCAGGGATACGACGTCATCGGCATCTTCATGAAAAATTGGGATGATACCGATGAATTCGGCGTATGTACGGCGGAGACCGATGCCGAGGATGTGCGCCGCGTCTGCGAGCAGATCGATATTCCTTACTATACCGTCAATTTTGAGAAGGAATACTTTGATAAAGTCTTTTCCTATTTCCTTGAAGAATATAAGGCCGGCCGGACCCCGAACCCGGATGTAATGTGCAACCGCGAGATCAAGTTCGGCGAATTCCTGAACAAGGCGCTTCAGCTTGGAGCAGATTACGTCGCTACCGGACATTACGCCCGGGTGGTGGAGGAAGACGGCATGTTCAAGCTGCTGCGCGGCGTGGATAACAATAAGGATCAGACGTATTTCCTTAATGCGCTGAACCAGTACCAGCTGTCCAAGGCCATGTTCCCGATCGGGCATCTGCCGAAGCCGGAGGTACGGCGCATTGCCGAGGAAGCCGGACTATACACTGCGAAGAAAAAAGACAGCACCGGTGTCTGCTTCATCGGGGAGCGCAATTTCCGTGAATTCCTCAGCCAGTACCTGCCTGCACAGTCAGGCAATATGGTCGATATCGCCACTGGCGAGGTCAAAGGCCGGCATGACGGCCTGATGTACTACACACTGGGCCAGCGCCAGGGGCTGGGCATCGGCGGTTCCGGCACAGGCGAGCCGTGGTTCGTGGCGGAGAAGGATCTGGAGAGCAATACCTTGTACGTTGTGCAAGGAGAGAAGCATGTCAGCCTCTACTCCACCAGCCTCATCGCCTCCGGGGTGAACTGGATTGATCCGGACACTTTAGGCGATACGCCGCTGAAGTGTACCGCCAAGTTCCGCTACCGCCAGCCGGATCAGGGCGTTACCCTGACGAAGCAGCCGGATGGTACAGTGCATGTAGCCTTTGACGTTCAGCAAAAGGCGATTACGCCGGGACAAGCCGTCGTATTCTATCTCGGCGACACCTGCCTTGGCGGCGGAACGATTGAGACGGCAGACAAGGTCGTGCCGCTGGCGCAGGCCTGACTGGTGAACAGTGGCGTGGTGCTCAGTCTAATGTGATCGGTTTTTCGCATACATTGGGCCCACGTGCCTACGCCCGGCCCATTGTATTCGCTTTTTCACATACATGCTTCCTCGTACATTCAGAAAAGAACCTTCAACACCACAGCGCGTGGAGTTGAAGGTTCTTCGTCATTGACGGGTCAGGTTACGCAGTCACGCCGGGGCTGATGCACTGGACGGCAGCCTTATTGCGGCTGAACGCCCCAGACCATAGTGCCATCCAGGTAGAGGGTGACACGGTTCCAGTCGGTGAAGGCTGTTTTAGTTGGATCGTAGGAGTAATCATCCACCTCATTGTAGCTGCTCCAATCCGTCTTGTTGACGCGCAGCTGGATCTCGCCGGTGTTCGCACCCGGTGCGAGGCTGCCCGCGCCGGCGCTGAAGGAGATCTCCAGGTAATGGTCTGCGCCCGTCACCGCCGGATTCAGCTTCACGAAGCTGCCCAGCACGTTGCTGCCGCCAAGCGTGGCGTAATCGACATTGAACTGCTGAGGCTTCTCGCCGTCAATCGTGTAGTAGTACCGGACCTTAACCTTGCTGAGATCCACCGCCGTAGTCCCGTTATTCACAATCCGCAGCTGCGGACGGAATTGCGGATCGGTGGCGTTCGTATCATTGGTACGGTATTGAACCACCAGGTTGGCGGCAACAGGTGTAGCTGTCGGTGCCACCGTTGGTGTAGGGGTAGCTGTCGGCGTCGGGGTAGCCGTTGGCGTTGCTGTCGGTGTTACCGTCGCTGTTGGTGTAGCCGTTGCTGTCGGCGTAACAGTCGGCGTTGGTGTAGCCGTTGGTGTCGGTGTTGCCGTTGGTGTCGCGGTCGGTGTAGCTGTTGCTGTCGGTGTCGGTGTCGGACCGCTGCCGCTGTTGATTAACCGGTCATATTCGGCATAGGCAGTAGCCATGTCCACCTGTGACCAGAAGCGGTGATAAGTGAACTCAGGTGCACCGTTGTCCCAGATCTTAGTTGCTGTGTTGTAGGAGGTATTATATTTGTCTTCCAGGTAACTCCACTTGGGATCGTTCTTGATGTCCGGGAGAATATCGGTGTAGCTGGCATAGACGCCGTTGCCTCCCTTGGCCGGATCAGACGGTACAGTCGAGTTGCCCGGGATGGTATTGCCCTGGCCGAAGGTACCGCTCCAGCCTGCCGGGAAATAGACCTCTTTGGTGAAGAAGCGGAAATAATCCGCACGCTTCTCCACGGTGGTGATTCCCAGGCCGTCATTATAGCCCCAGGCGGTGTCCAGCAGGGACTTGGCCAGCTGTGAAGCTGTGTTGCCAAGCGTAGTGTAGCTGCCGTGCTCCGCTTTAGTGCCTGCTGCGAAAAAGGTAAGTGCTTTAACATAGCTGCCCAGCACCCCGGCATCCTGCCCCGGATCTTTGGTGACTGCCTTCAGGCCACTGTTGCCGTTGAAGGAGCTGAACCCGCTCCAGGTATTCGGCTGGCCGGACCATTCCACATTGCCCGGAAGCCAGAACTCGCCGGGTGCGGATACAGTGGCAACCTGGGCATTGGTTCCGCCCAGAATCCGGTTGCCCTGCTGATCCAAGTAATAGCCGGCCGCATCCGATACCGGACGGCTGTCAGCAAAAACATAATCCTTAGACCAGTCAATCCAGTTCTCAATGACCCGTTTGGCCATTTTGAAGTTATCTGAGGTGGTATCCCCGCTGGAAGCCAGGATGTAGTACAGCTCAGCCATCCGCTCCATACTCCAGGACTGCATCCCGAACCAGTTGTTGGATGGCGGGTCATGGTACACAGGGGCCTCTTCGTAGGCCATGCCGTAGAAGGTGCTTTTGCCGGCTGGGTAAGCGCTGTATGAGCCGCCGTAGCTGTTGGTCGCACCGCCCGCAATCGCGCCTTCAGCGGATTGGAGCCAGTTGTAGAATTCAAGCTGGCGGGTCAGCGAGGTGGCCCAGTCCGTTCCGGCTGTGGCCGAAGCCGGGATCAAGCCGCCTGCTGCGGTAGACAGCGCATAAGCTGCCACCACGTTCTGGTATCCCTGGTGCGCATGGCTGGCGCCGATTCTCCAGGCCCAGTCTCCGCCGCTGCCCAGACCGCCGCCCCAGGCCGTATACCAAGCCAGCAGGTATTGGCTGGAATCCTTGCCGGTTCCCGGCTGCGGCGAGCCATTAGCAGCACTGCCGATCTTCTGGAAGTACTTGTCGTACATGCCGTAACGCAGGAAGTCGCCCATTTTCTTGGCTTTGTTCAGGTAGACCGGATTGTTGTAGCCCAGGTCCTTGGCCCAATACATCGCCTGCACAGCGCGTGCATCGGCGTCTGTAGCATTCGTGTAGCGCCATTGGGCTGATGGCGCGCTATTTTCCTTGGTGAACAGGCTCATGAAGCCTTCATTCGGCTTGCCGAATGTCTTGTCATCCTGTGAAGGATGGGACACGGCCTCCCAGACCGATTCCTGCACGCCGCGCTGGAAGGTATTCACATAACTCGCGATATGCGTGGGATTCAGCAGATTGCCGAAGCCGTACCAGTTGTCCACGTCCACCAGCCAGTGCATCAGATAGGTCTGGTTGTTGCCGTAGGTGGCCTTCAGCTCCGCATCCAGCGGGTCCTTGCCCGGAGTGTACTTGCCGTTCAGCTCACTTGGATACTGATCCGGCTGCGGATGCTCTGCAGCGTAGGTGGCCGGGCTGTTCGGGTTGTAGCTGCTCATGGTCGGCTGCTCCTGTACACCGTCGCCTTCGTTAATCGGAATAATGTATTTCTCCATATTGTCCCAGGCCGATTCGAGCTTGCTCCAGTCCCCGGTATTATAGCCGTACAGCACTTCAAGCCACATCCAGTAGCTGTACGCTTCGGAGGTCGTCATATGCCCATAGTTGGGGGCCTCGCTCAGCAGAGTCTCCACCGCATGGTACGGGATGCCCTCTGACGAGAAATAGCCGCTGGCCGGGTCCTTTAATTGATCATATAATTGCAGGAATCTGGTCTTCTCCACCGACGCCGCCTTGGCTGTTCCCGGATGGAAATTGATAATCCCGCTGGTGAGAGACAGGGTGAGAACGGCAGTCAGCGCGATGGAAAGCGGTTTCTTGAATGAACTCAGCTTCATCATTTCGGCATTCTTCCTCTCTGGAATGGTTTTAGGGTTCGAGGCCCCAGACTAGCGTTCCTCCGCGGTACAGGGTGACTTTGTCCCAATCCGCGAAGCTTGCTTGAGTTCCTCCGTAGGAATAGTCGTTGCTCTCATTGTAAGCTGTCCAATCTGTCTTGTTGAAGCGCACCTGAATCTCTCCGCTGTCCGCTCCCGGAGCCAAACTTCCTGCCCCTGCGGCAAAAGAAATCTCCAAATACGAATCAGCCAGCGCCGCAGGCGTACTCAGCTTCCCGAAGGTTCCGCTCACGTTGCCGCTGCCGACCTGGGCGTAGTCACAATGGAATTCCTGCGGCTTGTCCCCATCCAAGGTGTAATAATAGCGCAGCTTCAGACCGCTGAGCGGAATGGTCTCGGTTCCCGTATTCACAATCCGGAACTGGCTGCGGATCTGGGAATCCCCGGGATTCGTGTCATTGGTGCGGTACTGCACACGCAGAGCGCCGGCAGGCACCGTAATCTCGCGCGGCTTCGCGGTCACCTGGACAGACGCTGTACTCTCGCCTACACTGTTCGATGCGGTCACCACATAGTAATAGTCCACTCCGTTGGTCAGCCCGCTGTCATTGTAGACCGCCCCGGTTACCGTAGCAATCGCAGTGTACGGTCCGCCGCTGACCAGCGATCGCTTGACCGTATAACTGGAAGCGCCGCTGACCGGCGTCCAGCTCAGGGCTACGCTGGCATTGCCAGGCACAGCCTGGAGGCCGGACGGACGGGCCGGAACCTGCGGCTGGCCGGGGTTGCCGCCGCCGGAAGGCTGCTCCCCGTACACTTTGACCCCTGCATCGAATACAGGAATATACGGGTTCTTCGTGGCGGAAGAGGCATTGGCGGCTACTCCCTGGAAGGAGAAGTCATTGCTGTTGTCCCAGAAGGTCGTATTCAGCGGTCCGGCAATGCGGAACTGGACCTCCTTGCGGTAAGCGGATTGTCCGCCCGGATAGATCGGGGTGCCGGAGAAATCAATTTTGGTGTAGTAGATATGATTCGCTGCATCGTGAGGCAGCAGCTGCGAGACGGTTGCCCCCTGGTTATAGCCTCCAGCAGTAACTGTAATATCTTCGGGTCCATACCCTGCGGCAACGGCTTCACTGATGTCCAGATAGTAGTTGAACGACAGCTGGCTGCTGGAGCGGGCCGGCCAGCCCGAGCGGTTGTTCAGAATCGCGCGGATCTCCACAAAATTGCTGCCGCTGGCATTCACCGAAGTCTCGGTGAACATCTCATCCTCGCGCGTTTCAGGTGCAGGGAAGTTCGCGAGCGGCTGCTGGCCCTGCCCGTGGAGCATCATCATCCGCGCCAGGGAGCCGGTGAAGGCTGAATTGTAATCGGTTGCAACTTCGTTGGAGACATAGTCACTGATCGAGTCGGTATAGGCATCCGTCTGGGATGGCCCGCCGACCAGAGCGCCGTACAGCACATGGCGGTGGTTCGCAGGAGTGGTCTGGCTGTCGGCCCAGGAGCCGTGTGAGGTCCGGTGATGGGGATGCTTGGGCGCATTCTCACCGAAGCCGATGACGTAGCTGCTATTGCGCGGATTATCGCCGAGCATATAGTTGATCTGCCGCTCAGCGAAGGTCTGGGCGGTATTCTTTTTCACAGGATCAGTCACCCAGTCTGCATAGACAAAAGCCAGGAAGGCATGGTTCGCCGCATACCGCAGCGCACCCCATTGATCCAGATGGGCCAATCCGCCCGGCGTATACGTCACCCGGTCAGAGGTTCCATTAACCCCGGTCGTCCAGAACTGCATGTTCCGTTCCGTAGACTCAATGAACTTGGGGTCATTCGTGATCCGGGACAGCAGCAGCTGCGCACCGTAGTGCTTATCATCCCAGGATTGGGTCCATTGATAGCCCCAGTCCCCGGCCTGATTCGTGCCCCACAGATCGCTGGCGGCGACAGCCTTGTCGAGATAGCTCTGCTCGCCGGTTGCCAGATACAGCCATACCCCGCCCCAGCTTAGTTCATCGGCATAGCTGCTCCACGAGTTGTAATACTGCTTGGCATCGGTAATAACATCGGAGTAAGCTCCCCGGTACGTATCGGCGAAATTGTATAATTGCTTGGCGTGGACCAGAAGCTTGTCCGCATATACGGGATCTGAATCCTTGAAAATAATCGAAGCCGAGGCCAGAGCAGCGGCAGTCTCCGCAGCGAGATCAGAGCCCGGATGCGCCGCATCGATCTTATAGGCCGGGCGCGCCATCGGCATGACCTCCGCAGGTCCCCACCAGTTATGATCGGCTGTTCCGTTGCCCACCTGGCCCCACAGCTCATTCGGCGCAGTATGCGCTTTCACAAAATAGTCAGTGGCCCAGCGGATATTATCCAGAATCTCATCCAGCTGCCCGGATTGCACATAACCGTCCTTGTACTCATAGACCGACCAGGCCAGCATCGTAGCGGTATAGGCCATCGGAAATCCGAATTTCACGTGATCTCCCGCATCATACCACCCTCCGGTCAGATCATGGCCGACATCCGCGCCGTCCTGCAGCCCCGAGTCGCCTCTCCATTCCACGCGGTTGTTCTCCGGCAGCTCGCCGGAACGCTGGGTCTCATAGAAATAGATGGATTTCTGCAGCGCTTCTGCATAGTTGAATCCTGCCGATGCAGCTTCGCTGACCGAGGGGCGGACCGCCGTCCCCGAAACAATCGTACAGGCTAACATTAGACTTAGCGTTGCGATAAAGCCGGTCTTCCGTTTGCTTTGTTTCATCCTTTCTCATCTCCCTTCGATTTCTTGTCCGTCCATCCAGCCCTGCTGGATACACGAACAAATACCTCCCCGGTGTCCTTCACAGACCTTCAGCCGCAATCTCCCATCTACCGCCTCCTTATTACAAATTAAGGAAAACAAATCCCTATCTACACATATACCACATACAGGAATTTAATTCTATATATTTACAATTATTTTTGTGAAAAATATACGTATTCCAGCAAAAACATCCGATATCCAGCATATTTATCATCTGCGGGCTGTTCCTGTTCGTCGAATCGGCTCTAAAAGAACAAAATTAACCTAAGCGGGTAAACCACGCTGGAGCTTAGACACACTCAAAGAAAACCTCATGTTACTCCATTCTCCCGCAAATTCGCATACATCCGATCCGCGCAGGCTCATTCGGCGTAATGTGATCGGTTTTTCGACTACATTCCGCCCGCTCGCCCCCATCCGCCGCAATGTAATCGGTTTTTCGATTACATTCGGCCGGCTCGCCCCCATCCGCCGCAATGTAATCGGTTTTTCGATTACAATCCTTCCGCTCGCCCTCATACGCCCCAATGTGGTCGGTTTTTCGATTACATTCGGCCGGCTCGCCCCCATCCGCCGCAATGTAATCGGTTTTTCGATTACAATCCTTCCGCTCGCCCTCATCCGCCCCAATGTGATCGGTTTTTCGATTACATTCCGCTCACACGCCTACTAGTCCGCAATACTTGCCCGCACAAAAAGACCACCGTATCAAAAACATACGGTGGTAAGAGTTACTGCCCGCGCCGCAGCTGCTGGTTGTGGCGAATCTTCGCCTCATTGCCCTGCTCGGTGGCCTGATAGAACACCCTCCTGGAAATCGTCTTCGGCAGATAATCCTGCTTCACATAATGGCCGGGAAAGTTGTGCGGGTACTGGTAGCCCTCGTGGCCGAGCTGGGCGGCCCCTTTGTAATGCGTATCCCGCAGATGCAGCGGCACCTCGGCCGACTTCAGCTCCTCCAGGGTGCCCATGACGTTCGCGATCGCCTTCACCACCCCGTCCGACTTCGGACTCTCCACGGCGAAGAGAATCGCCTGGGCAATATTCAGCTTCGCCTCCGGCCAGCCGTTATTGCGGTAGGCCTCCAGCGCGCTGACTGCCTGGACCATCGCCTGGGGATTCGCCAGGCCGATATCCTCGCTGCTGGCGGCGATCAGGCGGCGGATGAAGGTCATCGGGTCCATCCCGAGCTTCTCCACCGCATAGAGGAACCAGAACAGGGCCGCATCGCTGGACCCGCGGATGCTCTTGTGAAAAGCGGACAGCACATCATACTGCGTAGACTCGTCCGCCTTCACAATCGGGCGGCGGATCGACTCCTCCGCCACCTCCAGCGTAATATGCACGCTGCCGTCCTTCTCCGGGGCAGTCGTCATCGCCGCCAGCTCCAGCGCGTTCAGGGCGCGGCGGATATCGCCGTTCGCCATCGCGGCGATATGCTCCAGCGCGTCCTCATCCGCCTTCAGGTCCATGAATCCGAGGCCCCGCTGCTCATCGGCCAGCGCCCGCTTCATGGCCAGCAGGCTGTGCCCGCTGCTCAGAGGCTCCAGCTGGAACAGGGTCGAGCGGCTCATTAAGGCCCCGTTCACATAGTGGAACGGGTTCTCCGTGGTCGCGCCGATGAAAATAATCGTCCCCTGCTCCACCGCCGGCAGCAGCGCATCCTGGCGGGAGCTGTTGAAGCGGTGCACCTCGTCCAGAAACAGAATCGTCTTCGAGCCATACAGCGCCTTGTTGCTCTGGGCGCGTTCAATGACCTCACGCACATCCTTCACCGAGGCCTCCACCGCATTCAGCCGTACAAATTCACCTTGAGTGTGGTGCGATATGATATGGGCCAGGGTGGTTTTGCCGCAGCCCGGAGGCCCGTACAGCAGGATCGAGGACACCTGGTCCGCCTCAATCGCTCTGCGCAGCAGCTTGCCCTTGCCTATAATATGCTCCTGCCCGATATATTCGTCGAGATTGCCGGGCCGCATCCGGTCGGCAAGCAGCCGGCCGTTCCCGTTGTCTTCTCCCAGCGAGAATAGATCCATCCCTACACTTCCTTGCTGTCATCTGAAATTTCGATAGAATAACTACACTTCTTCTATCATACCATATCTGCACCTTACCTTAAAAAGAGCATGACCTCGCCGCCACCGGCGGGAGCCATGCTCTTTGTTCTATAAATTAGAACTCATATGTTTACTAGAACTCATATCTTGGCAAAATCCCAGACTAGCTGTTCACGGCCAGCCGCATCTTGGAGATGATCTTGCGGATGCTTTCTTCCGACAGATGATATTTCTTCTGCAGCTCGTTCACCGAGCAGCCGCTGCGGTGCTTGCAGAAAATCTCTTCATTGCGGGCGGCAATCTCCTGCCGGGAGCCGCTGTTCTCGCCCCACCTTACCCGCTCTTCCGCTCTCTTCGGGATGTAGAGCAGCTCACCCTGTATGTAGCCCTGCAGCTCTTCGAGCAGCCCCGGGGGGAGCACATCCCTTCCATTGACGTAACTCACGTTTCGTTTCCTCCTTCAACAGGTGTGTTCCGATAGGTCCGATCACTGCATGATTCTTGTTAATCATTGCACCTGCCTCCTTCCTTCTCCTCATATTTGGTAAAAACCCTAAATTCATTATATTAAACCCTGCGGGCAGCGTCTACATTCATCGTTAATCTGCGGTCGGTCAGTAGTTGGTCAGTGTCATTCTATATATTGAAGTCAGCGCAATTACACCGCCGCTGCTTATACATAAGGAGGCCTTGCGGCCTCCCGTTAATCAGGTCTCCGTCTTAGACGGAAACCACCTCGTATTCTGAAAACATGTCGTCATCAGCCTCCTTCCAGAAGTAATCTTGCCCGGCCGGACACTTATTATTAAGCCACAGGCCGCCCGGGGTTACAAGTTCAAGAATAATTATAATCGTTCTCCACCTGAAAAATAACGCAGGGCTTACGTTTATGCGCAAGGAATTTGAGCGTATTTCATACCAAAAAATTTTGACGAAAAACTTATTATTCAGTCGATTAATGTCGAAATATATATTAAATTATCTAGTTACTTTGAGATATGGAAATATTTTTAACGGGTATCCATTCAGAATTTCAGGAGGAACTTCCATGACAACACCGAAAAAAACTGCCAAGCGCCTATTCCGGATTACGAAGCTCCGCACCGAACTGATGCTCCTGATCATCACAGCAATTGTGCTGCCTTCTCTGGCGCTGGTCGGCATCTCCACCCAGACCTCGGAATCGGCCTTGCGCTCCAAAATGGAAGATACCACCCGTTCCAGCATTCACCTTCTGGATAAAACACTCTCGCAGCTGGTCCTCCTGGAGAGCGCAGGCGTGAATGAGCTGGCCTATCAGATGAGCAGCGCTGACCTTTCGGCCAATCCGGCCGGACTGCGGAAGCTGATCGACAAGTTCAAGGAGGAGCATCCTGAAGTGGATATCGTGGCGCTGGGCAACGAGGAGGGCAAATATATGTTTGCGCCGGACTCCAACCCGGATAACTACGATCCGCGCGTACGCGACTGGTACATAGATGCGCTCAAAACGCCGGAGAAGACCTCGGTGATCGATCCGATTTTCTCCAAAGTCACGAACAGCTATATCCTGCCGGTGTCCAAGGCGTTCCCGGACGGTAAAGGGGCAATTACAATCAGCATCAGCATGAACGAGCTTATGGAGCTGGCCAAGAATGTGACCCTGGGTGACAGCGGTTATGTGTTCATTCTGGACGGCAACAACAAGGTGGTCTATCATCCATCCATAGAGATTGGGGCGGAAGCGGGCAGCGCAATGACAGCTGGAACCGACTCAGGCCCGGCAGGCAAAATCTCCTACAGGGATGCTTCCGCCGATACGCAAATGGACGGCTTCTACATCACCAATGAGCTGACCGGCTTCACCCTGGCGGGGGTGCTGCCGGAGAATGAATATACCAGAGCCGTCTACCCGATTGTGTACAAGTCCGCCATTGTCCTGGTAGCAGCGCTGCTGGCTGCGGCAATCATCACCTTCCTGATTATCCGCCGGATTACCGGGCCGGTTGAACGCCTGAACCGTTCCGCCAAGCGGGTCAGCGAAGGCTATCTGGATGAATCAGTCCAGACGGACCGCCGGGATGAGATCGGCGAGCTGGCCGGCAATTATAATCTTATGGTCGCTTCCCTGCGGACCATGGTGCAGGAGGTGGCCGAGACCTCCGGCCAGCTCGCCGCTGCCAGCGAACAGCTGACCGCCAGCACAGCCGAGAACAGCAAGGCGGTCGAGTATGTCACAGAGCTGGTGGAAGACTCCACCCGGGGTGTGGAGACCCAGGCCTACGCCTCTGCTGAGGTGGCGACCACGATGGAGGAGATGTCCACCGGCATCCAGAAGATTGCCTCCGCTTCCGAGGCGATTGTGAATGCAGCCCTGCTGACGGAGAAGGATGTCTCCGCAGGCAGCGCCAGCATGCAGGAGGTCGGGACGCAGATGAAGACGATCCGCGAGTCGGTGCAGCAGTCCGGCGCCCTGATCGCCAAGCTGAACGGATTAAGCGCCAGCGTCGCCGAGACCAGCACGGCGATTGCCGCCATAGCCAAGCAGACCAATCTCCTGTCGCTGAATGCCGGCATTGAAGCGGCCCGCGCCGGAGAACACGGCAAAGGCTTTGCGGTGGTAGCCGGCGAGGTGCGCAAGCTGTCCGAGGCCACGAACCTCAGCGCCGGACAGATCCAGGAGACCATCACCGAGATGGTCGGCCTGATTGCCAGCGCCTACGAGGTCATGAAGGATCAGGTGGCCCATGATGTGGAGCAGGGCATGGCGCTCACGCTGGAAGCAAGCGAAGCCTTCCGGCAGATTGAACAGTCCACCCGCCAGGTGGGCGAGCAGATCCATGAGGTCTCCGCGATCACGGAGCAGATGTCCGCCAGCAGCTCCGAAGTGACCGCATCGGTACAGGAGATGGCTAATATCGCCCGGGCGGCGCTGGATTCCTTCCAGAGCGTTACGGCAGCTACAGAAGAGCAGCTGGCTTCCATGGAGGAGATCACCTCCTCCGCTTCAGCGCTCTCCGGCATGGCTGCGGAGATGCAGGGGCAGGTGGAACGGTTCCAGTTCGATACGAAGGACAAGGCCTGATTCACTGATATACGAAAAATACAAAGAAACCTCCCGCTGGAGCTGGCTATCCCGTCTGCCAGTCCAAAAGGAGGTTTCTTTATGTGTGTATCAGGAGGCAGTCTCGTCGCCGGTCAGCTGTATATAAGGCGGAAGTGCGCCGTCATGCAGCAGCCACAGCTCATGCAGCGCACGCGTACAGCCGACATACATCAGCTTGGCATCCCAGGCTGCCGCCCCGTAATGGGTGCTGTCCGCGTCTGCCAGGATGACGGCATCGAACTCCAGCCCCTTGGACAGGTAGACCGGCAGCACCGACAAGCCGCCGCGGTATTCCGTCATGCTGCCGTCGATCAGATGAAGGTCATCGAACTGACTGCTAAGCTCAGCGTATAACTCTGAAGCTTCCCGCAGACTCCGGGTCAGCACGGCCACCGTGCGGTATTCGCGCCCGGACAGCTGGGCCAGCGCCTCGCGGATGGCGCGGAAGCGCTTGTCCTCCGCTCCCGCTGCTGCTTCCGGCTGCGCCTCGTCATAAGCGATCAGCCGCACCGGATTACCGCTGCGGAACACCGGCACAGCCAGCAGCTCACTGCCTACACCGGCAGAGAGAATGCCGTTGGCGAATTCAATGATCTCCATCGTTGAACGGTAGCTGCGGGTAAGCGCATGGTATGCAGTGTGCTCCGCGTCGAACAGTGTCTGCATCTCAGACCACTCATGTACGCCTTTATAAGCATGAATCCCCTGGGACAGGTCGCCCAGAATCGTGAAGGAATGTCCCTTCACGTACAGATCGAGTACAGCAATCTGGAACGGCGAGAAATCCTGCGCTTCATCGATAACGATGTGGTCGAAGCGTTCCGTGCCTTCACTGCCGTTCAGCAGATAATGAATATAGAGCAGCGGAGGAAGATCCTCCTCGCGCAGAATCCCCTTCTTCAGCTCCTTCACGGTCTCCTTCAGCACCGCTGGCGGGATCTCCTCCGGGGCCTCTGCCGGCCAGTCCTCCGGCACTTTCGCCGCCCGGAAGATCTGCTTGTAGATATTCAGCGGCTCGTATTTCGGCCACTTGGCGCCGTAGGCCTTCTCGCGCGCTGCGCCTTTCTTCTTGCGGTCCTTGAGTGCCGCAGCCGAAGGGCTTTTCTTCAGCTCCATCTCGATCCAGCGGTGAATCCGGGCCATTACCCGTTCCTTGCGCTTAGCCGGCGGATAAGGCGCGTATTCCTCGTTGTGCCAGCGCAGAATTACCGAGTGCTTCAGCACCGCCCCTTCCCAAGGACTGAAGTCCCCCTCAGGAACAGCGCTTGTCTCCAGCCGCTTCACGCTGGCTTCAATGACGCCCATCAGCGCGGTGGAGCCCTTGAAGCGTCCGGGGGTCTCCTCCGTGAGGACCGGCATCGCTCCGGCTGCCTCGAACCAGCGGCTCATGACCTCCGAGGCATCCTGCTCCGGCAGGGTGACATCAAGCACTCCGGCCGCCCAGTCCGGGAAGGTGCTCTGGGCGATGTTGCCGACCCCCAGCTCCGGCAGCACGTCAGAGATATAATCCAGGAACATGCGGTTCGGGGCGAAAATAATCATTTTCTCCGCCGAGACCTGTTCCTTGTACTGATACAACAAGAAGGCCAGCCGATGCAGCGCTACGGTAGTCTTGCCGCTGCCGGCCACGCCCTGGATAATCAGCGCCGTATTCTTCGCCGCCCGGATAATCTTGTCCTGCTCCTCCTGAATCGTCGAGACGATGTCCCGCAGCCGGTTATCCTTGTTCTCCCCCAGCCGGTAGACCAGGAATTCATCCGATACCGCCGGGGCATCGCTGTCCCGGTTATACGTATCCGCCACCCGCTCCAGAATCTGCTTGCGGATCACCACGTTGCGCTTCAGATAGACGAGTCCTTCAATCAGCCCCTCCGGTGCTTCATAAGAGGCCGGGTCCGTTCCTCCGGTAAACGAATAGAACAGGCTCGCCACCGGGGCCCGCCAGTCAATCACTAGCGGCCGGTCGCTTACCTGCTCGCGGTCTACGCCGATTTTGCCGATATACAGCGCCTTGCGCTCGTCCTCGTCACTGCCCTGGAAATCCAGCCGTCCGAAATACGGCTCCTGTCTCAGCTTGGCCAGATCCTTGCGCCGCTGCTCCCGCGAATCCTCCAGGACCTGCTCCGTGTAGTCGTGCCCCGTGTACACCGGTGTGTTGCGCAACCGCTCCAGAGTAGCGTCAATCTCCGTCAGGGTCGCGTTAAGCCTGTCTTCTTCCTCTTGATAGGCACTTTGAAAGTTGTCCTCCAATTTCAGTTACCTCCTAAAAGTTATGCGGGCATTCCCTTCCTGAATCACTACGAGCATAACTCGCTTCGGAAGCATGCACCTAAGTTGTGTGAGCAGTCCATCATATCACAACAGAACAGGGAACGCTATACTTTTCCTTCCAGCGGTCAGCCCATCAGCGCATGGAGCACGAAGTTGGCAACGAACAGGCCGGCGATGCCGTACAGTGCCAGAGGAACCTCCTTCCCCTTGCCTGTAGCCAGCTTCACTACGGGGTAGGTGATGAAGCCGAAGGCCATCCCGTCCACAATGCTGTAGGTGAAGGGAATCATGACCATAATGAGAAACGCCGGGAACAGCTCGGTCATATCTGCAAAATCCATCTCCCGCACACTCTGCACCATCAGCCCGCCGATAACGATCAGGATGGGCGCGATGGCACTGTCGGGCACATAAGCCAGCAGCGGGATGAACAGGAAGGTTGCGCCGAAGAGCAGGCCGGAGACCAGCGAAGTGAAGCCGGAGCGCCCGCCTGCAGCAATCCCGGCAGTGGATTCCGCCGCGGCTACCACCGGGCTGCTGCCGAACAGGCCTGCCGCAATGTTGGCGAGGGAGAGCGCCCGCAGACTGCTTTTGAAGCGTTCGGGACGTCCGGCCATCAGCGTCTGCGAAGAGATCAGGCCGATGTTCTCGAAGACCACAATCAGCAGCAGCAGGAACACGGCAATCCAGAAGACAAGGCTGATCCATCCGCTCCAGTCCATGCCGGCGAACACCCCGCCATACCCGCTGAACAGATGCCCGGAGCCGGTACTCTGCGGGGGATGAGCCGCTCCCAGCAGATAAGCCAGGGCTGTGCCCGCAATCATACTGATCAGCAGGCCGCCGCGCGTGCCACGGATGAACAGCACCAGTGCCAGCAGCAGCGTAACCACCGAGGTGATGACGGCCGGATCGCTGAAATGCCCGATGGCGACGAAGGTGGTGGCATGGGCAATGACAATCCCGCTCTTTTGCAGGCCGATGAATGTCAGGAACAGCCCGATGCCCACCGTAATCGCATGCTGCAGGTTATGCGGAATCGCATCGCTAAGAATGCGGTAGAGCGAGGTGAAGGCCACGACGGCAAAGAGTACTCCGGTTACCACCACCACGGCCAGCGCTTCCCGCCAGTCGAGCTTCATGGAATGCACCAGGGTATAAGTGAAAAAAGCATTGATCCCCATGCCGGGGACCACGATAATCGGTGTTTTGCCGCCAAACGCCATCAGCAGGCAGCCTGTTACCGCTGTCAGAAGGGTGGCAACCATTCCGGCGCGCAGCGGCATCCCCGCATCCTGCAGAATCGCCGCATTGACCATTACAATATATACTGAAGCAAAATAAGCCAGGATACCGGCCGACACTTCCCGTTTCCAGTTGTCGCCGGGCTCCATCCCCAGGCTATTCCGCCAAAACTTCGCTTTCATGTCTTAACCTCCGCTATTGAACGTAAACTTAAAGTTCATCTTGTATAATGTCCAATTCAAGCCGTAATAAAAGGGCATACAGCCGGAAGCCGGCTACACACCCTTTTATCTTCAATCCTGATTAGACTTTATTCAAATGTAATGCCGCCGGAAGCCAGCAGCTCACGTACCGTTACACTGACCATAATCAGCCCGACCACAGGCGGTACAAAAGAGTTGCTGGCCGGAGGCTGCTTCGCCTTGCGCCGGTCGGGCGCATTCGCCGGAACAATCTGCTCCGTGACATCCTCCCGCGGCTTCACCGGAGTCTCGGTAGAGAATACCACCTTAACTCCTTTCTTAATGCCTTCCTTGCGCAGCTTCGTGCGGATCACCCGGGCAATCGGGTCCACAGTCGTCTTGGAGATGTCAGCCACCTGGAAGCGGGTCGGGTCCATTTTGTTGGCCGCCCCCATGCTGGAGATCATCGGGATCTTCCGGGCCAGACATTCCTTAATCAGATGAATCTTATAGATAATTGTATCCGAAGCGTCAATGACATAGTCCAGCTTGTACTTGAACAGCTCCTCATAGGTCTCTTCGGTGTAGAACATATTAAGCGCAATAGCTTCGCACTCGGGATTAATCAGCTTGATGCGCTCGACCATCAGATCGGTTTTGTTCTGGCCGATGGTCGTTGTCAGCGCATGGAGCTGCCGGTTGATGTTGGTAATGTCCACGGAATCCTTGTCAATCAGGATAATCCGGCCGATGCCGGTCCGGGCCAGTGCCTCCACCGCCATAGCGCCGACGCCGCCGATCCCCAGCACCGCAACCGTGCTGTTCTTCAGGACCGCCAGGCCTTCGGGCCCAATCGCCAGCTCTGTACGCGAGAACTGATTCAGCATGAGGTCAGCCTCCTATGATTTATTTCTTGTCTTTCTCCGGCTTCGGCGCCAGCTTGATGTGAAGCTGCTCCAGCTGTCCGGCATCTACCGGAGACGGCGCATCCATCAGCAGGTCTGTAGCGCTTGCCGTCTTAGGGAAGGCAATGGTCTCGCGCAGATTGGTACGACCGGCCAGCAGCATAATCAGACGGTCGAAGCCGAACGCGATGCCGCCGTGTGGCGGCGTGCCGTATTCAAAGGCATCCATCAGATAGCCGAACTTCTCATAAGCCAATTCCTGCGTGAAGCCGAGCGCATTGAACATTTTCTCCTGAACGTCACGCTTGTAGATACGCTGGGAGCCGCCGCCTACCTCGTAGCCGTTCAGCACCAGGTCATACGCCTGCGCGCGGATTGCGCCCGGATCAGTATCGAACAGATGCAGGTCTTCATCCATCGGGCGTGTGAACGGGTGATGCTCCGCCACATAACGCTTCTGGTCTTCATCGTACCCGAGCAGCGGGAACTCAGTCACCCAGGCGAATTTGAATACACTGTCGTCGATCAGACCGAGCTGACGGCCGATCTTCAGGCGCAGTGCGCCAAGCACATCCGCAACTACCTTCTTCGTGTCAGCGGAGAACAACAGCAGGTCGCCTTCTTCAGCGCCGGTACGCTCTCTCACGGCTGCGATCTCCTCTTCGGAGAAGAACTTCACGATCGGCCCCTTGAATTCGCCGTCTTTGACCTGAATCCAGGCCAGTCCCTTCGCGCCGTAACGGGCCGCATACGGTCCGAGATCGTCAATCTCCTTACGGGTCCAAGTGCCGCAGCCCTTGGCGTTGAGGCATTTCACCTCTCCGCCCTTCTCAATCACGGAAGCGAATACCTTCACGCCGCTCCCGGCAACGATATCGTTCATCTCTACCAGCTCCAGACCAAAGCGCAGGTCCGGCTTGTCCGAGCCGTATTTGCCCATCGCTTCAGCATAGGTCAGCCGCTGGAACGGTGCGGATACCTCTACCCCAACCGTCTCCTTCAGCAGGCGCTGCATCAGCTTCTCCATCATCGCCAGCAGCTCATCCTGCGGCATGAACGAGGTCTCGATGTCGAACTGGGTGAATTCCGGCTGGCGGTCAGCGCGCAGGTCCTCGTCGCGGAAGCAGCGGGCCATCTGGTAATAACGCTCGATGCCGCCGACCATCAGCAGCTGCTTGTAGATCTGCGGCGACTGCGGCAGCGCGAAGAATTCGCCTTCATGCACACGGCTCGGCACGAGATAGTCACGGGCGCCTTCCGGCGAGCTTTTGGTCAGAATAGGAGTCTCTACATCAATGAAGCCCTCGCCATCCAGGAAGTCACGGAAAATCTTCGCCGCCTTGGAACGGAGCAGCAGCGTCTTGTGCATCTCCGGACGGCGCAGATCGAGGTAGCGGTACTTCATACGCAGGGATTCGTCCACCTCTACCCCGTCTTCGATGAAGAATGGCGGTGTCTTGGCCGCATTCAGTACTTCGATATCCGTAATCTGCACTTCAATCTCACCGGTCGGCAGGTTGCGGTTAACGGTCTCCTCATCGCGCTTCACCACCGTACCGCTCACGGCCAGCACGTATTCACTGCGCACCTTATCGGCAATCTGCAGCGCTTCGCCGGAATAGTCCGGGTTGAAGACAATCTGTACAATCCCTGTCCGGTCGCGCAGGTCAATGAACAGCACGCCTCCAAGGTCACGGCGGGTCTGTACCCAGCCGTTCAGTGTTACTTTCTCGCCGATGCTCGCTGTCGTTAATTGTCCGCAGTTATGACTTCTGGTCATCTTTTATCCTACCCCTTCATGATTAAAATTACCTATACTCGCTTAATTCTGAATCAGTGCCTGCGCCAGCTCTTCCAGCTTCACGGTCCGCTGCTCGCCGGTCTCCATCGACTTCAGCGCGATCACGCCGCCATTGAGCTCGTCCTCGCCGAGAATCGCTGTATACCGGGCTGCCATGCGGTCCGCCGACTTCATCTGCGCCTTCATCTTCCGTCCGAGGTAATCGCGCTCGGCAGAGAATCCAAGGCTGCGCAGGTGGAACAGCTGCTTCGTAATCTCCAGATCGGCAGCCTCGCCCAGTGCGATGAAGTAGACGTCCAGCGGCTTCGCCGCTTCCAGCTCCACGCCCTGATTCTCCAGAATCAGCAGAATCCGCTCCAGGCCAATCCCGAAGCCGATCCCCGGCTGATCCGGTCCGCCGATCTCTTCCACAAGACCGTTATACCGGCCGCCGCCGCCCACCGTATCGATGGAGCCGATGCCTGCTGCTTTATACTCAAACGCTGTATGCGTGTAATAATCTAGGCCGCGTACCAGACGGGGATTCACGCTGTACTCTACCCCCATCACATCGAGATGCCCCTTCACCTTGGCAAAATGCTCGGTGCACTCCTCATCCAGACTGTCCAGAATGGACGGTGCCCCGCCGAACTTGTCCTGATCGACCTTGCAGTCCAGCACGCGCAGCGGGTTGCGCTCCATCCGCCGCTGGCAGTCACTGCACAGGCTCTCTCTCATCGGTCTCAGGAAATTCAGCAGCTTCTCGCGGTAGGCTGCCCGGCTCGGCGCGTTGCCGACGGAATTCAGCTCCACCCGTACATCCTTCAGCCCCAGATCAATATAGAACTGATACCCCAGCGAGATGACTTCCGCATCAATAGCCGGGTCTACAGCACCAAACGCCTCAATCCCGAACTGGTGGAACTGGCGGTATCGGCCCGCCTGCGGACGCTCATAACGGAACATCGGCCCGATATAATACAGCTTGCTGACATCCGGCTCCCCGTAGAGCTTGTTCTGGACATAGGCGCGCACAACGCCGGCAGTCCCTTCAGGACGCAGCGCCAGATCGCGGTCGCCCTTGTCCTTGAAGGTGTACATCTCTCCTTCTACAATGTCCGTCGTTTCGCCTACTCCGCGCTCGAACAGCCCGGTATGCTCGAACATCGGTGTGCGGATCTCCCGGTAATTGAAGCGGCGGCAGAGCTCTCTCGCCTTGGCCTCTACGACCTGCCACTTCTCCACTGCACCCGGAAGCACATCCTGCGTACCGGTAGGTTTCTCGAATCTTTCTTTAGCCACAGCCTATCCCTCCTGAAAATAACCCCTTAGCACAGCAAAAAATCCCCCGCGCCTGTTCAACTTGCAAACAGGGACGAGGGATTATACTAACCGATAATTCACCCGTGGTACCACCCACATTCCGGACTTCAGCAGCTGCTGCTTCAGATCCGCTCTAAGCGGTTAACGCCCGCCTACGCGCAACCGGCTACTGACTGTAGGCCAACAATCAGCCTGCTTTCGCCGTGCGTTCTCGGGGAGGTCATTCATCCGTTCATCAACAGAATCCTTACAGCCATGCGGATCAGCGTCTGTTCCGTCCTAAACTGGACAGCTACGCGATCTGCGGGATTCCTCTCTGGGGTTGTGGGCTACGGATTACTTGGTCCCGTCATCAAATACAATATAACTTACCGTATACTGTTAGATTCTACTGAACCACTGCGCTAAAGTCAAGGATTGAATTAATTACGCTGTGACCAAGTTCGGCACAGTTCGGCACAGTTCGGCCTAGTTCGGCCCACCGGACCACGGTAACCACTGTGCCACTGCCACCCAGCGATCGTTAAGCTTAAAGGACTGAGATTCCGCTATTGGGCCAAAAATGTCATATTCACGCATTAACCGGACCCTGATTCAGTTATACACCCACATATGCCTCACGATCTGCTCAAATCAACATAATAACGGAATGTCAGTCCTCCTCTGCCCTCATGGTAAGGATTTTGGGACAAATAGGCGCTTCACAGTCCGCTTCACTCTGCTTGTGCTGGCACTCCCTCTTGCTCCAAAACCCTCATAACAAAAAAGTGACCTGCAGCCGATTGCTGCAGGTCCATCGTCATATATTATAAAAAAGGGGGTCATGCTTCTATTATAAACACGCTATATTAAGGAAACATGTATGTAGTATTACAGTTACATTACAGAAAAGAAAGCGTTTCATAAAGTTGTCCAGAACACAAGCTAATCCAATCTACACAATAGGTTACACCATCTCTTAATCCTTGTCTACAAGTAGAAGCGGCTATTTCAAGTGGAAACGGCTATGCCGTCCTTATTAAGGACGGCACCCGTTTCAGCGAGAAATATAAGGATAAGTTATCGTGTGGAACATATAAATTCTTATATTTAAAAAAAGCTCCAGCCTCCCAAGCGGAAGACTGGAGCTCTACATTATATTTCTAGATCAAGCAGGCTGCTGCTTAATCAAAGACCTCAACATACGCCTGCTTGCGGCGCAGGGCATTCACAACATCATTGAACTGGTTCTCCGCTACCTTGAGATCCATCACATAGTTCAGATGCTCCAGGTCGCTGTTCTTCAGCTCATCGCCGTCACGAACCTCGCCTTCTAAATCCGCTTCCTCCGCACGTACCTCATCCGGACGGTCCGGACCGTCGATATCCGCGATGGCAGGAACAATCGCCGCTCCTGTAGCCGGGGTGGAAGCGCCTCCTGCCGCGTATACGCCTCCAGCGCCGGTTGTAGCCGTGTTATAGGGAGCCAGCGGGATCAGGATATTGCGCCGGTTCCGTCCTCCGTTATCCAGAGGAGCCGTTAAGGCGGATACCTCCACTCCTTCTACACCGTAAGGAATTAATGCTGTCTTGGCACCTTCTGCTGCATCTTCCGTACTGAAATAGGCTTGGATTCTCTTAGTCATTGTTAATCCCTCCCATAAGGTTTGTGTAAACGCTTGTATTACAACACCTTAAGCAGCTCACGCACAAATGCGGGCTCATCCTTGGGTGTGCGTGATGTAATATAATTGCCGTCCACGACAACCTCTTCATCCTTGAACTCCGCCCCGGCATTGATCAGGTCATCCTTCAGCGGCGGATAGGAGGTGAGTGTGCGGCCTTTCAGCAGATCGGCGCTGATCAGGATCTGCGGCCCGTGACAGATGGCGGCAATCGGCTTGCCTGCGCCGTCCGCCTCTTGGACAAACTGCAGAATGTCAGGGCTTAGACGAAGATTCTCCGGAGAAGAGCCGCCCGGTATGACCACAGCATCATAGTCTCCGGCCTTGACCTCACTGATCGCCTTATCGGCTGTATAGGATACGCTTCCTTGTTTGCCGTGCAGGGTCTCATGCTTCTTCAGACCGATAATCTCTGCCTGATGCCCTGCCTGCAGCACCTCTTCATAAGGAACCTTCATTTCCGAGTCTTCAAAATCATTTGCGAGCAGAAATGCTACTTTACTCATGAGATGATGATCTCCTCTCTGTGCTATTCTGTTCTCGTGATTCTATTACCCGCATTCCTCCGCTTTATAACCAGCTCTGCCCGTTCCATGCAAAAAAACAACAAACCCGGAGCGCCTCCGCACCTTAAGTACGGGGCATAAGGCTGCGGCGCATTGCCTGAAGTCCCTGCAGCTCCTGCTGTCCTTCAACCGCTTTGGCTGTGGCTGCCGCTTCCGTCCCTGAACCTGCCATATGGCCCTGCAATGTGTTCCATATCCATGCTTTTGGTGATTGTCTCATACGCTGAACTCCCCGCAACTTGTGAATAATGGTTACTTCCATAGTCTAACCATCCAGCGTTGCTGCTATCCCGACGCAAAATAACCCCACAAAGTGGAGCTTTAGCGCAGGTGGTGACTCAGGTACTTTGCGGGGACCCCAAAACATATAAATTCTTATCATCCAAAAAGGACCCTACAAATATGTAGAGTCCTTCATCGTCAAGCCAATATCGTTAGCCCCGGCTGTCCAGCAGCAGGGTGACCGGGCCCCAGTTGGTCAGGGCGACATCCATCATCGCGCCGAACACACCAGTCTCCACCTGCAGACCGCCGGCCCGCAGCTGCTGGTTGAAATAGTCGTAGAGCCGCTCTGCCTCCGCCGGAGCCGCCGCAGCCATGAAGTTGGGACGTCTGCCCTTGCGGCAGTCCCCGTACAGCGTGAACTGGGAGACCGACAGAATGGCCCCGCCGGCCTCTGTGACGCTGTGGTTCATTTTACCGGCAGCATCCTCAAAAATCCTTAGTCCCGCCACCTTCTCCGCCAGATACTTGGCATCCTTCTCGGTATCCTCATGGGTGATGCCGACCAGCAGCATCAGCCCTTCTCCTATAGCGCCGGTCACGGTCCCGTCTACGGTCACACTCGCGCTCTTGCAGCGCTGTACAACCACTCTCATCTCATCGTTCAGCTCCTTGCCCTAACACCTATTGCATAATACGGTTCACGGTATATACATCCTTGACCCGCTTCACTTTATCGACCACAGACTGCAGATGATCCGTATTGCGGATCAGAATCGTCATATGGATCATGGCCATCTTGTTCTTGTCGGAGCGTCCGGTCACCGCCGATATATTCGTCTTACTCTCCGACACCGCCTGCAGCACCTCATTCAGGAGGCCGTTGCGGTCATGGCCGGTAATCTCAATATCGACACTGTAATTGGACTCCATGCTGCCTTCCCATTCCACTTCGATCACACGTGCAGCCTCTTCCCCTTCGCCCTCGGACGGAATATTCGGGCAATCCTCACGGTGCACCGATACGCCGCGTCCGCGGGTGACATAGCCGACAATGTCATCGCCTGGAACAGGATTACAACATCGCGCGAAGCGTACGAGCAGATTGTCGATGCCCTTGACACGCACTCCGTTGGTTGGCTGGTTACGCTTCTCCCCGGTAGATTTGATCTCCTTCATCTGGGAGGTCAGCTCCAGGTGGCCTGCGGCCTCCTCCTGCTCCTTACGCAGCTTCTCCGTCAGCTTGGAGGCAATCTGGGCGGCGGTAATCCCGCCGAAGCCGACAGCGGACAGCATATCCTCCACATCGTTGAAGGCGAACTTCTTCGCCGCCTCCGACAATTTATCCTCTGTCAGCCAGTCGGAGACCTCCACGTTCAAGCGCTTCAGCTCGCGTTCGATCGCCTCGCGGCCCTTCTCCACGTTCTCCTCGCGCTTCTCCTTCTTGAACCATTGCTTGATCTTACTGCGCGCATGGGAGGATTGGGCAATCTTCAGCCAGTCGCGGCTCGGCCCGTACGAGTTCTTCGAGGTTAGAATCTCCACGATATCCCCGGTCTTCAGCTTATGGTCCAGCGGCACAATCCGCCCGTTCACCTTGGCGCCGATCGTCCGGTTGCCGACCTCGGTATGAATGCGGAACGCGAAGTCCAGCGGCACAGAGCCGGCTGGCAGCTCCACCACCTCGCCCTTTGGCGTGAAGACGAAGACCAGATCGGAGAAGAAATCCATCTTCAGCGATTCTACGAATTCCTCCGCATCCTTGGCTTCATGCTGAAGCTCCAGAATCTCGCGGAAGAACGGCATCCGGTTCTCCGGGTTCACGTTATTGCTGTTGCCTTCCTTATATGCCCAGTGGGCGGCAATCCCGAATTCAGCGGTACGGTGCATCTCCCATGTCCGGATCTGGACCTCGGTCGGCTCCCCGCCCGGGCCTACCACTGTTGTATGCAATGACTGGTACATATTGGCCTTGGGCATAGCAATATAATCCTTGAACCGGCCGGGCATCGGCTTCCAAAGAGTATGAATAATGCCGAGTGTGGCATAACAATCCTTGATGTTGTCCACGATAATGCGGATGGCCAGCAGATCATAGATTTCGTTGAACTGCTTGTTCTTCGTGTTCATCTTGTTATAGACACTATAGATATGCTTCGGGCGTCCTGACAGGTCGCCTTCAATGCCCATTTCGTCCAGCTTGGCGCGGATGCGGCTGATGACACTGTCGATGAACTGCTCGCGTTCGGCCCGCTTCTTGTGTACAAGATTGGCAATGCGGTAGTACTGCTGCGGATTCAGGTAACGGAGGGCAATGTCCTCCATCTCCCATTTGATGGCAGAGATCCCGAGCCGGTCGGCAATGGGACAGAAAATCTCCAGCGTCTCATAGGAAATCCGGCGCTGGCTCTCTTCCGATTGGTATTTGAGCGTGCGCATGTTGTGCAGCCGGTCTGCCAGCTTGATCACAATGACCCGGATGTCCTGGGCCATAGCGATGAACATTTTGCGGTAATTCTCGTTCTGTTGCTCTTCCTTCGAGCGGAAGCGGATGCGTTCCAGCTTGGTCAGGCCGTCCACCAGCATCGCGCAGGTATCGCCGAATTTCTCGCGGATCTGCTCCAGGGACACGGTCGTATCCTCCACCACATCATGCAGCAGCGCTGCAATAATGGAGATGACATCCATCTGCATATTGACGACAATATCTGCAACCGCCAGCGGGTGCAGAATATACGGCTCCCCCGATTTGCGGATCTGCCCATGATGTGCCTGGTCGGCAAATTCGTAAGCCTCACGGATGCGGAGAAGATCTTTTTCTTTTATATAGGCGCCAGCCTTTTCGGTTAATTGCTCTATGCCCATTCTCGTCGTATCCGTTTCCCTTCTATAATAAAATGAACCCGCAAGGATGCAGAATTTGCAGGTTCCATATATCCCGGCGGAAGTAACACTCAGGTTAAAGTTGTCTATAATTATGACGCTTGCGAGGGATTCCGTCAACACTTGGCATAGCGTGGGATTCCTGTCAGCGAAAGGGCCAAGAAAAGACAATTTTGTGGCGCAGGCAAAAATGTTGTTGTAAAAATCCGCCGATCTATTTAATCTAGTAAAGGCGGTTTGGAAGTAGACAGAATTACAAATGTCAAGCGAACCACAAATTCAGATCAGAAAGAGAAGTGAACTCCATTGCAACGCGAAATTCAAGTTAATGAGAGACTCCCTTGGGGCCCGGGCTTCCTCCTGAGTCTTCAGCATCTGTTCGCCATGTTCGGCAGCACGGTGCTGGTTCCTAACCTGTTCGGGGTAGACCCCGGCATGATCCTGCTGATGAATGGTATCGGCACCCTGCTATATATTCTGATCTGCCGCGGCAAAATCCCTGCTTATTTGGGTTCCAGCTTTGCCTTTATCTCCCCGGTGCTTCTGGTACTCAATGACCATGCCGGCGATCATGAGCGCGGATATTCGCTTGCACTTGGCGCTTTTATTGTTACTGGTGTTATTTTTATTCTTGTCGCTTTAATTGTACGTTATGCCGGCACCGGCTGGATTGACGTCGTATTCCCTCCGGCGGTTATGGGTGCAATCGTAGCTACCATCGGACTGGAGCTTGTTCCTGTTGCGGCACGCATGGCCGGGCTGATCGCTCCTGAAGGCGTGGCTGCGGCGGACTGGACGCCTGACGGCAAAGCCATTACCCTGTCGCTTGTCACGCTTGGCGTAACGGTTCTCGGCTCCGTGTTATTCCGCGGCTTCCCCAAAATCATCCACATCCTCATCGGTATCGTTACCGGTTACGTACTCGCTTATATCCTGGGTCAGGTGAATACAAGCGCCATCTCGGAAGCAAGCTTCCTCTCCCATCCGACCATTATTACCCCCTCCTTCAGCTGGCAGGTTATCTTGACGATCATTCCCGTATCGCTGGTTGTTATTGTTGAGCATATCGGCCATTTGCTGGTAACCAGTAATATTGTCGGCAAGGATCTGACCAAAGATCCGGGGCTGGACCGCTCGCTGATGGGTAACGGGATCTCTACAGTACTCTCGGGCTTCGTCGGTTCTACACCTAATACAACCTACGGTGAAAATATCGGCGTTATGGCGCTGACCAAAGTGTACTCGGTATATGTCATCGCCGGAGCTGCTGTTATCGCAATCGTGCTGTCCTTCTCCGGGACCTTCTCCTCGGTCATTGCCAATATTCCTACGCCGGTCATGGGCGGTGTCTCCCTGCTGCTGTTCGGCGTGATTGCGGCTTCGGGTCTGCGGATCTTCGTAGAGCAGAAGGTGGATTTCTCCAAGGCAACCAACATGATTCTGGCTACGCTTGTCCTCGTGGTAGGCATCAGCGGCATCTCCCTCAAGCTTGGCGGCGTTGAGCTGAAAGGGATGGCGTTGGCAACGCTTGTCGGGATGGTGCTCGCCCTGCTCTTCAAGCTGATTGAGGTCCTGGGCTTATCCAATGAACAGGAAGCGGAGAAGTCCGCTCACTAGAACCATTCAATTCAGATTCAGCTGCAAAAAAGCGGACTGCTGTCTTCATTCGACAGCAGTCCGCTTTATATTTCCCGGGAAAAGTTATTCCGGCGGTATTAATCCTCGTAAGTGAGCAGCGTAACAACCTCAATGTCTGACAGCTTGCTCCGGCCGGCCAGAGCCGTCAATTCAATCAGGAACGCAGCGCCAACCACTTCGCCGCCGAGCTGCTGCACCAGATTAACCGAGGTAGCAATCGTACCGCCGGTCGCGAGCAGATCATCTGCAATCAGCACCTTCTGACCCGGTTTGATCGCATCGGTATGCATAGCAAGAGTATCCTTGCCGTATTCCAGCGCATAACCTGCTTCAATCGTCTCGTAAGGCAGCTTGCCGCTCTTACGGATCGGCACGAAGCCAACGCCCAGCGCGTATGCCAGCGGTGCACCCACAACGAAGCCGCGCGCCTCCGGTCCGGCAATCACATCAATCTCCAGATGGGCTACCAGCTTCTTCAGCTCGTCGATGGCGCTGCGGTAGGACTCCCCGTCCATCAGCAGTGTAGTAATATCCTTGAAGCTGATTCCAGCCTGGGGAAAATCGGGGATCACTCGAATCTTGTCTTTGAAATCCAACGTCATCATCTCCTAAAAGTTTGTGAGCTTAGCCTCACTGAAATAACTCCGAACACACTTACTCAAACTACAGTATAACCTGCTAACTTCTGTACTCCAAGCTGTCTATGAGGCGCCCAAGCGGCGTGACAGCATGAACTCCTGCAGCTCGCTGCGGCTGCCTTCCATGAAATACTGCTCCATTTCGGCGGTCTTGCCCAGTCTGATGAAATGCTCTGACGCCGTAAGACTCTTGGCCGCCGGCTGAGGCACGAACGTAATCTTCCCGCCGCTGCGGTCAATGAAATCAAGCTCAGCGAACACATCAAGCATCCGGTTCAGCATACGCGCACCCAATGCGGACTGGCGGCTCAGCCGCCGCAGCACTTCAGGCTCAGGCGTAGGAGTAGCCGCTATCGAAGCAATCCATTTATATAATGTTGCGAAATGCTCGCGTGTCGGAATCTGCAGCCGGTCGCGCCCGTCACGGATGGAATGCAGCAGAGCAATATTCTCCGCTCCGGGAAAAGCAGTGAATAATGCCTCCAGCTGCTCGGGAGACTCCGGCATATCCAGCAGACAGAGCAGCGTGACCTCCGCTGCCCCTCCCCCGCCTTCCGGCTGGTGAAGCGGAGTAATCCCTCCGCCTTCCTCGTACACCCAGAGAGACATCCCCTTCAGCTCACGCAGCGGGCTTGTCCGGCTGTTCTGGAACACCGCAGCGCTCCTCCCGGGCTTGCCGCTATAGGTCTGAAGCAGCGCTTCCAGCTGCACAGCCTGCTTGACGGCATCGGCTGTGCCGCGCAGGTCGAACAGCTGTGCCTTCGGCACCGCAAGATCCTGCAGCATCAGCTGAGGCTTGCGGGAGCCGTTCCATTCATTGACCGACAGCTCCGCGAGTACATCCACCTCTGTACCTGCGGGCAGCAGGTCAGCCAGCGGGCCCTTACCGAAGGCGACTGCTTCAATCTGCAGCCGGCCCTGCTGGAGTACAAGCTTCAGATGCTTGCTCTCCTGGCCCATCCTGCGGGTCTCCTTCACAGCAGCTCCGCGCAGAATGAACCGCGGCAGCGGATTGGCCATGCCGAACGGAGCCAGCCGTTCCAGTTCAAGCGCGGCCTGCAGCGTCAGATCGGCGATGGACACCTCGCCGTCCGCAGCCGTAACGGCTATGAAGTCCTCCGGCGTCAGGACAGCTGCCGCATAGGCATTCAGCGCCTCATCGAAGGCCTCCAGCTTCTCCTGCGGCAGGCTCATGCCCGCAGCAGCCGGGTGGCCGCCGAAGTGGTCCATCAGCTCAGCGCAGGAGGATAAGGCTGCATAGATGTCCAGTCCCGGAATAGACCGGGCCGAGCCCTTGCACATTCCGGTATCCGGGTGAATATCCAGAATAATGACCGGACGGTAATAACGTTCCAGCAGCTTGGAGGCGACAATCCCGACTACGCCCACATTCCAGCCCTGTTCAGCCAGCACAATAATGTCCGGCAGCCCGGTGCGGCTGATCCGCTCCTCCAGCTTGGCCGTTGCCTCCTGAACGATTCTCTCCACCACCTGCTGGCGTTCCTTGTTCAGCAGGTCCAGCTCGGCAGCAAGCTGCTCCGCCTCCTCCGCCGCATCTGTCGTAAGCAGCGTTACCGCACGGCCTGCATGATCAAGCCTTCCGCTGGCATTAATACGCGGTGCCATACCGAAGGCAATATTGACAGCGCTGACAGTATTCATCGTAATTCCGCTGACTGCAAGCAAGGCCCGGACTCCAGGGAACATAGAATGCCTCATACTGCTCAGGCCTCTGCGCACCAGACTGCGGTTCTCCCCAACCAGCGGCATCAGATCAGCTACAGTGCCGATTGCGGCAATCTCGCACCATTCCTCGGGAACTCCGTTGCCCAGCAGGGCCTCAGCCAGCTTATAGGCCACTCCGACACCGGCCAGCCCCTTGAACGGATACGGGCAATGCGGCAGCTTCGGGTTGATCAGCGCATAAGCCTCGGGCAGCAGCTCGGGCGGCTCATGATGATCGGTAACAATAACATCGATTCCAAGCGTAGAAGCATAGGCAATCTGATGATAGGCGCTGATACCAGTATCTACAGTAATCACCAGGGATACACCCTGCTGCAGCGCCCAGTCCAGCGCATGATTATGTAGTCCGTAACCTTCATTGGACCGGTGCGGGATATAAATGTCAAACGACGCGCCCAGATGGCGCAGAAGATAGATCATCAGCGCTGTGCTGGACACACCGTCCGCATCATAGTCCCCATATACCAGGATATGTTCTTCCTCTTCCAGCGCCTTGCGTATCCGCGGCACAGCCTCGGCCATTCCGCTAAGCAGGAAGGGATCATGTCTATCTTCCGCTCCGCCATCCATGAATTCCAGCGCCTTGCCGGCGGTATCCATGCCTCTTTGCACCAGCAGCGAGGACAGGAGCGGAGAAATAGAAAGGCTCCGGGCCAATTCCCGAATCCTGCCGGGATCAGCTGCCGGAGATTGCCATGTTGTTTTGGAATGAAGCACGCCAGCACACCTTTCTCTCTTGCAGACTACTGGAGCAGCGTGGGAATATCGTTGTCCACAAGCTCATGATTGCTTTTGTACGGATAACCCGGGTCATACGGCACAACCTCCATATGAACCTCCCCGACATGCACAAACCGGTGCTGGAGCAGCTTCCGGGCGCATTCCGAGATATCCTGGGCTTCCAGCACGCTGATCCGCGGATTCACACTGATCTTCACATGCAGATTCACATAACTGCCTTCCTCCAGCGCCCGGAGCTGCTCAATACGGATAACCCCGTGCACACGCTGAACCGTCTCTATGAAGCTGGCCGCTTCCTCGGATGGAAGCTCCTGCAGCTTCTTGCTGTAGACAGAAGATGTAATTAAGGAATAGCCTTTGCGGAGAATCAGACCACCGGTGAGCAGTGCGGCAACCGGGTCCAGATAGACCAGAGGATGCCAGTTCATATACCCTCCCGTCATGGCCAGGGCAATTCCGATGAATACGGTAATTGATGTATACAGGCTGAACCGGTGGCTGTCAGCATAAGCTGCATGGCTGCCGTCGCCCTTCTTCTTGAAATAACGGTACTGGTATTGGAATACGGCCTCTTTAAATACAATGCACAGCAGGACAGCGGCAAGCGCCGATTGCCCGGGTGCGGATAAATGGCCTCTGGTCAGATCACGAATCGCCGAGAAGACAACCTGCAGCCCGCCCATCAGAATCAGCACAGAGAACAGAATGGCCGCCAGCGGCTCATTGTTCCCTTGCTTAGCCTGGCTGCGTATAGAACCAGCCTTGCCATTCTGCTTCGGATGCCACGGAATAACCCCTGCCAGCCTGGCGGCGGCATCTGATGCGGAATAGATGGCGTCCCCCATCAACGCCTTGCTGCCCGACAGATAACCGACACCGCCTTTGGCTACTGCCAGTGCTATATCGCTAAGGATTCCGGTCCAGATAACCGTTTCCTTCCGGGGTGATTGTTTGTCATTCATAACGAGGCCCTCCTTGCCACTAGCAGGTAAACTCATGATGATGATTAAGCTTTGATATCCTGATCCAAAGATTCCGAAAAGCCGCGTCGCTACTGACGCGGCTGATGGAACAACCGGGTGTTAGGCTTTGGCCGGGCTCTTCGCCGCTGGCTTTTGGCTCTTCTTCAGTAGCAGCCAGAGCGGGCTTGCAATGAAGATCGACGAATAGGCTCCGAAGAGCAGGCCGATAACCATCGCCAGCGAGAACATCCGGATGGACTCGCCGCCCATAATCAGCAGGAAGAACGCGGCAATAAATACAGTAAAGGCGGTATACAGGGAACGCATGAGCGTCTGCATGACACTTTGGTTAACCAGATGCTTCAGATCCTCATACGTCTTCTGTTTGCCGAAGCGCAGATTCTCACGGATCCGGTCAAAGATAACGATCGTATCATTGATGGAGTAACCGATAATGGTCAGCACCGCGACAATGAAGGTGATGTCTACTTCCAGGCGGAAGATGGAGAAGACAGCCACGACCATGAATGCGTCATGAAGCAGCGCCACAATGGATGCCAGCGCAAAACGCCATTCAAAGCGGATGCTTACATAGATAATAATCCCGATACTGGACAGCAGCACCGAATAGATCGCATTGCGGGCCAGTTCCTTCGCCATTTCGGTATCCACCGTATTGATCTCGAAGGAGGCCTTGTCATCCAGCTTGTTGATCGACTGCTTGAGCGCCTCGCTCTGTGTATCATTTAGCTCCTGGTCGTAGCGGATATTGACCCGCTTGTCGCCGACAGTAACCGTCGGCTCATGCTCTACACCCGCATCCTTCAGCGCCGGCTGAAGCTGCTCCAGCGTAAGGCTCTTGGACAGAGCTACGTCCACATTGGACCCGGCCTTGAAGTCAACGCTGTAATTCAGGCCGAAGGTCGCCAGGAAGACCAGTCCTGCCACAGTCAGGGCAATGGAGAAAATATAGAAATACTTGCTTAAATGTACGAAATCAATCTCTTTCTTAAAGCGCACTGATGTCACCCTCCTTTACCCCAAATTGCTTCGGCTTCTTGAGTGCTCCGGCTTTAACCAGCACAGTCAGCAGCCAATGGGCAAAATAAAGGTTTGTCACGATACTGAGCACAATTTCCACGATCAGAATCAGCGCGAAGCCTTTTACCGCACCTGTACCGAAGGCGAACATAACCGCTGCTACGATAATCGTGGTGATATTCGCATCCATAACAGTACGGAAGGAGGTCTTGTTCCCTGCTTTGACAGAGGACATAATGCCCTTGCCGCTGCGCATTTCTTCTCTAATCCGTTCGTTGGTAATGATGTTGGCATCGACCGCCATCCCGATCCCGAGAATGAACGCGGCCACACCAGGCAGGGTTAGCGTAAAGTCAGCCAGTACAAAGACGAGAATCAGCAGCCAGGTGTGCAGGATCAGCGCGAAGCTGGCCAGTACGCCCGGAAGCCGGTACATGGCAATCATGAAGATCAGAATAATAACAGACCCGACAATACCGGCTCTGACGGTCTCTTCCAGGGACTGCTTACCGAGTGTAGCGCCTACGCTCTGGGAGTACTTCTCTGTCAGCTTCAGCGGCAGGGCACCCAGGTTAATCGTATCTGCAATCTCACGGGCTTCATCTAATGTGTATCCCCCGGAGATGGATGCTTTACCATCCGTAAGAACTGCTCTCACATAAGGAGGGTCGGACAGCAATGTATCATCCAGATAAATGGCAAGCTGTTTACCCAGCAGCCGCTTGGTTATTTCTGCGAATTTATCCTTGTTTTTGATGGAGATGCTGATTTCGGGGCGGTTCAGATTATCGCGTTGCACCTCTGCCGCACCTTCAACAAAATCACTGCCCACAAGTTCGATCTTGCTGAATGTTCCAGGCGCATCGCCTTCAGCGGCACTGCGGAACGTCAGTACTGCCGGCTCTTTCATTTTCTTGCGGACCTCAGCTTCGTCGGTAACGCCCGCAATCTTCAGACGGATGCGGTCGGTCCCTTCGGTGGTTACCTCAGGCTCGCTTGTTCCGAGTGCATTAGCGCGTTTCTCCAGACTCTCTGCCGTTTTCTGCAGTGAAGCCCGGGTCAGAGTGCCTCCCGTATCCATTGGCTCTGCGTGGTACAGAATCTCGAATCCGCCCTTAAGGTCAAGACCCAGACGGACCCGCTCCAGCAGCCCGGGAGTTGTAAATACCATGACGCCGGTTAGAACGACCACGGTAAGGATAAAGCTCAACATTCTCTTCATGCTCTAGCTAGTTCCCCTTTCATTACTCAATATTCCTATTATAGCTACGTGCGAAATGACCGTCAATTCAGGCGGAATGACGGCGCAGGCTTCACACAAAGAAACGGCCGGTCTGCTGCAGGCGAGAGATCCTCCGTTTGATAGGACAGGTTATTCAGACTCCTTCCTTACTTTACTGCTTCGCGTACCCGTTTGCAAAAAGAAAATTCGTCTTCAGGCACAGCAGTTCTCAATTCAGTCCCCTGTAGGCGGCAATGGTCAGATAATTCATATAACTGCTTGATTTCAGCGAATAAATATCATTGACAAGCCGGTGCAGGGGAGGCATTCCCTCCTTGCCGTAATTCCGGCTGACACACTCCCAAATATCCTTACCGGTCACATATTCATAGCCGAGGAGACGGAATTCCTCCGCTTTGCTGATGCACATGGCCTCGATTTCTTCACTAAGCTCGTCATATGTCCATGGCTGCGATTCCACGTGTAAGCACCTCCAAAGATTCCTCATTTATGTATGCTCAGTGGTACGTATTCGACCCTGCCTTCCCGCTTTCCTGCTTACCGCCAAAAACTTGTCCTGGGAATGCTTGTCATGGAGTCCACCTGTACCTGCATATCCTTATACAAGCCTTCCTCGGCAGAACGACGGCTTAGGCGCAGTGTCATTTCATTCAGGGAAGAAGGAATGCCCTTTGAGGAAACAGAGCTTTATTCAAGGAACCATCATTCTGCTGTGCGCCGGTATCATTAACCGGATGCTTGGCTTCATTCCCCGGATTGCCCTGCCGCGGATCATCGGCGCTGAAGGGGTGGGGCTGTATCAGCTGGGATATCCTTTTTTCATTGTGCTGATCACAGTCATTACCGGCGGACTGCCGCTCGCTGTAGCCAAGCTGGTGGCTGAAGCTGAGGGGGAGAACCGTCCGGAGCAGTCCCGGAGAATCCTGCATACCAGTCTTGCCCTCAGTCTGACGCTGGGGGTTCTGTTCACCTTCATCGCCCTGTTCAGCGCGTCATGGGTCTCCAGTGTGCTTCTGACGGACCGGCGTGTCTATTATACCTTTGTCAGCATGACGCCTATGATCGCCATCGTTGCCGTCTCCTCCATCTACAGGGGGTATTTCCAGGGCCGGCAGAACATGATTCCCTCCGCGTTCTCCTCTGTACTGGAATCCATCATCCGTATCTTCTTCATGCTGTGGTTCTCCTGGCTGCTGCTTCCGAAGGGGCTGGCCTTTGCGGCTGCGGGTGCAATGCTGGGGGTCACGGTCGGGGAGATCGCGGGAATGCTTGCGCTGCTGGGGCAGTATTATTTTAGCGTGCAAAAAGACAGGGCGCTGCCGTCCGGAGACGAGTCCCCGGAGACAACCCCTGTGCTGAAACGGCTGGCCGGCATCGCCGTCCCGGTTACCGCCGGACGCCTGATCGGCTCCTTCTCTTATCTGCTGGAATCCATTATTACGGTGCGCAGTCTGGCGCTGGCCGGTATCGCCGCTGCTGCCGCAACGGCACAATATGGTTCGCTTCAAGGTATGGTCATCCCGCTGCTGCTCCTGCCGGGTGTGCTCAGCTCCTCCCTGGCCGTCTCCCTCGTCCCTTCCCTTTCAGAGGCAGCTGCGCGTGATGATATGCCCACCATTCATAAAAGAATGCACCAGGCCCTGCGCCTCGCCATGGTTACCGGTGCCCCGTTTGCTGCCGTTATGTATATTCTTGCCGTACCGCTCTGTACGTTGATGTACGGCAATGCAGCGGATACGGCGCCTATGCTGCGGATGATGGCTCCGTTTGCTGTATTCCTCTATGTCCAGGCCCCGCTGCAGGCCGCCCTACAGGCGATGGACCGTCCGGGCCGGGCGCTGATCAATACGCTGATTGGAGCGGTTGTCAAAATCCTGCTGATCCTCCTGCTGGCCTCACGGCCGGAATACGGAATTCTGGGCGCCATCATCGCCATCATGGTCAACAGCCTTCTGGTCACCCTGCTGCATGGATTTAGCGTGGTCCGCCTGACCGCAATGTCCTTAAGATGGTCCGATCCGCTCAAAATTATAGCGGCTACAATCATCATGGCTGCTGCCATGTCCTATGTCTACACCTCTGTTTCCGTGTCTTCATCCCAGTGGATACAGTTTCTGGCTGCCGCCGCTTGCGGGATGGGAGTCTATCTGGGCATCTGCCTCTTGTCCGGCCTGATCTCGGCGCGGGATCTGGAGCGTGTTCCCTTTTTCAAGCGCTGGCGGAGTTAAAACCATCAGCCGTTATTCGGATGAATCGGCGCAATATAGAGCTCTCCCTTATGGTCCACCGAGCACAGAAAAACATCGCGGAAATCGGAAACGCCCTTCTGGCGGATCTGGTTCCTGAGCCAGAAGCGGTTCTTGCCGATCATCTCCAGATTGCCGTCCTGTACCTTCCCGTCCATGATCAGCGGAATCGGCAAGCCCTCATAGCGTATTTTATGCTTGGGCAGCTGCACAGAACCGGAATCCTCCTGGTCCTTAGAGTCCTTGGAATTATTAGAATCACTGGAATCATTAGAATCGGCAGAGTTCTTTTGGTTCCCTGTCTTCTTCTGGTTGTCTTTGTTCTTCTGCTTCTGCTCCGCGCTGACGCTGCTGTTCCCGGACTGGTTGGATGAGGTAACTCCCTTGTTTTTCTCAATGACCGTCAGCTGGCCGCTGGTCTCCAGGATAGCAAATTCCACATCAGCGGGACTGACAATATTCTGCCCGCGCAGTTGCAGCAGGAGATCATCGATATTATAGCGCTGCCTGCGCATCTCCCCGCGGTGCAGCTTCCCGTCTGAGATGAGAATACTCGGCTTGCCGTCCACCAACAGGCGCAGCTTCCGGCTCTTCAGACTGAGCTGGGCCACAATAACCTGGATCAGCACCAGGGTAGCCATAGGAACGATTCCGTCATAGAGGGGCCGCTCAATATCTTCAATGACAAACACGCCAATCTCTGCAATCATGATGGAAATCGTAAGATCAAAGATGGACAGCTTGCCGATCTCGCGCTTGCCCATGATCCTCATGCTCATGAAGATGAAGAGATACATCAGGACGGTTAGAAAGATGTGGGCTGTAATATGCTGAAACAACATACTCTCTCCTTCCGCTTCTCACCCGGCGGCTGGCCCTCCAGGCGGATTAATGTACACCTATTCTGGCCTGCCTGCCAAGGGAACATTCGGAAACCGGCTGTTTAATTAATGGTAAAAAAGCCATATCGGCCATTCCGGTACTATTGGGGCAAGCCTCCCCATACAATAATTAGTATCCGGTTAACAAACTTTTAGGGGGTTTTACCATGTCTGTGATCAGGCGCCTATTCTCGTGGAAAATAACTAGTCCGGTATTATCAGGTCTAATCCGCTCCTTCCTGTGGATGATGCTGGGTGCATTCGTCCTCTCCCTCCTGCTCTGGGGCAGCAGCCTTAAGGAAGCGGATCTTGCGATGTACACCTACATCGTTCATGGCGTTGCTGCCGCTTTTGGCGGATTGACCGCAGGGAGCAGGGCTTCCAGCAGAGGATGGTACCAGGGAGCCCTGACTGGCCTGTTCTACGGCTTGATTGTCCTGCTGATCGGATTCCTCGCGCTGGACAGCTCGCCTGCGGGGATGGACTTCCTGTGGGTGCTGGCGGCTGCCGGCATTAGCGCACTCGGCGGGATGTTTGGGGTGAATTTACAGAAATCCTAAATCGTATCATTCTGAAAAGTTGAAACCTTACCTTGAAAATATGTTACACTGGGTGTATCTGACTTCATATGAGCGTTTATCAAGGAGGCTTCGAGTGCTTTGCTTTACCAGTCGATGAATCTTGTAGTTGTCTATACCGTTGCCATTGTTGTGATTCTTATCTGGCTCGGTTCCCTGCGCAATCCGCTGTTGGCTTTGGTTGAAATCGGGAGAGAGCTCCTGCGGTCCTATAAATTCACCCTTGTCCTTGTAGGGATGTTCAGCATTCTTGCCCTGAATAAATATGAGCTGCAGATTGAAGAGAGGATGCATCTGAATTCGGATTACACGGCGTTTGTGTTTGGCCTGGAGGGGCATTTTGTCCGGATGGTTCAAGAGCTGTTCTATACGCCCTGGCTGACGCCAATCATTGTCTTCTTCTATATCTTCATGCTGCAGGCCGTATTAGCTGCCTCACTGGGAGTTTACCTGCTGGATAAGAACCGCCTGATGCTGTATGCCACCTGTTACACGGTTATTATAACCTACGCTGTGGCTATTCCATTCTATCTGTATTTTCCGGTCAACGAGGTCTGGTCTTATGCGCCGGCAGGGGTAAGATTTGTCATGCTGGATATTTTTCCGAAGTTTGAGCAGGAATACCGGCCGCTGTCCGGCCTGAATAACTGCTTCCCGAGCCTCCATACGGCAATCTCTGTGTCCATGGCTCTGCTGGCCTACCGTTCCGGGAACCGGCGCTGGAAGATCATTACCACCGTCTCCGCGGTGATTATCGTATTTGGCATCTTCTATCTTGGCATCCACTGGCTGACCGATATGATCGGCGGCACCATCCTGGCTATTGTGTCCGTAACAGCCAGTGTCCAGCTGGCTAAGCTCACCTTGCGCGGCGGCGAAGAACGGCTCCGGGTCAGAAGCCGGGTAACCAACTCGCGCTAAGAGCAATTGGCCCGGTTGCCTTAGCGGGTGCCAATGTAATCGGTTTTTCGATTACATTTGGCCCGATTGCCTTCGCGGGTGCCAATGTGATCGGTTTTTCGATTACATTTGGCCCGATTGCCTTCGCAGGTGCCAATGTGATCGGTTTTTCGATTACATTTGGCCCGATTGCCTTCGCAGGTGCCAATGTGATCGGTTTTTCGATTACATTTGGCCCAGTTGCCTTCACGGCTGCCATTGTAATCGGTTTTTCGATTACACTTATTCGTAAAAAGTACTCACGGGCAGACGTAAACAGATCATGTGTGCCTCCAATCACGTACACAACGAAAAATCGGCGTTCTCTCCGGGAGAGAACGCCGATTTCTATGTCCAGCTTAAGCTTAAACCTTGTCTTCCGCTTCCACAACCGAATGGCTGATCGAGCCGCGGTCAAAGGTCAGCTTGGTTACATCATTCACCCGCAGGATGACGATGTCATCCGAAAGCTCCATAATCGTTCCGTGCAGTCCCCCGATAGTAACGACCTTATCGCCTTTCTTGAGCGCTTTCAGCATGCCGTTGCGCGCCTTGGTCTTCTTCTGCTGCGGACGAATCAGCAGGAAGTAGAAAACAACAAACATAAGAACAAAAGGCCCTACCAGACCCAAGATGCTGCCACCGCCGCCTTGGGCTGCTGCCAACTGAAACTGTGCCATATCATTCCCCCCTTTCAGAAATACGTAAACACTCCACCGAAGTACAGTCTTAGAAGCCTTTCAGATTGTCATGTAATCCGTATTGTGCAAAAAACTCATCGCGAAAATCAAGCAGCCGGTCTTCCATGATGGCTTCGCGCACCTTGCGCATCAGCTCCAGCAGGAAGTGTAGGTTATGGTATGTCGTCAGCCGCAGGCCGAAAGTTTCATCAGCCTTAATCAGATGACGCAGATAAGCGCGGGAATAATTCCGGCAGGTATAGCAGTCACACTCCGGATCTAGCGGCCCGAAATCACGGGCATACTGCGCGTTGCGTACAACGAGTCTTCCTTGACTGGTCATCGTTGTTCCATTACGGGCAATGCGGGTTGGCAGAACACAGTCGAACATGTCTATTCCTCGGATTGAACCTTCCAGCAGCGCATCCGGTGAACCCACGCCCATCAAATAGCGCGGCTTCCCTTGCGGCAGCAGCGGAACCGTATAATCCAGCACTTCATACATAAGCTGCTTGGACTCTCCGACACTGAGTCCACCAATAGCATACCCCGGGAAATCCATGGAAGTCAAATCAGCCGCGCTCTGGCGGCGGAGATCCTCATACATGCCTCCCTGGACGATGGCGAACAGCCCCTGGTCATGCGGACGGGCATGGCTCTTCAGGCAGCGTTCCGCCCAGCGGGTGGTGCGTTCAAGTGATTTCTTCACATATTCATATTCTGCCGGATATGGCGGACATTCATCGAAGGCCATCATGATATCGGAGCCGAGCGCATTCTGGACCTCCATGGCCACCTCCGGTGACAGGAACTTCTTGTCTCCGTTCAGGTGGGAGCGGAAATGCACGCCCTCTTCGGTAATCTTGCGCATGTCGCTTAGGGAGAATACCTGGAAGCCGCCGCTGTCGGTGAGGATCGGCCGGTCCCAGTTCATGAACTTGTGCAGGCCGCCCGCTTCACCGACAATCTCATGTCCCGGGCGGAGGAACAGATGATAGGTATTGCTCAGAATAATCTGCGCATTCATTTGCTTCAGCTCTTCAGGGCTCATCGTTTTGACGGTGGCCTGTGTGCCTACCGGCATGAACGTCGGTGTCTCGATGATACCGTGGGGGGTGTGGACTCTTCCGAGCCGTGCCCCGGACTGCTTGCAGGTCTTAATATGTTCGTACGTAATTGCTGCCATTTCGTTTAACCCTTCCTCTTGCTTTAATAAATGAACATTGCATCGCCGAAGCTGAAGAACCGGTAACGCTGCCTGATCGCTTCTTCATAGGCGGCGAGGATCAGCTCCCGGCCGGCCAGAGCGCTCACCAGCATAACCAAGGTTGACTTGGGCAGATGGAAATTGGTAATCAGCGCATTGACGACAGTGAATTCATAACCCGGATAGATGAAAATATCCGTCCAGCCACTGCAGGCTTCAATCGGTCCGCCCTGGCTCTCCCTGCCGACCGTCTCAAGCGTGCGGCAGGAGGTGGTGCCGACGGCAATGATTCTCCCGCCCCGCGCTCTGGCTTCATTCAGGATATCCGCCGTCTCCTGCGAAATCTCATAATATTCTGCGTGCATGACATGCTCTTCAACCGTCTCCACCGACATGGGGCGGAAGGTGCCTAGACCGACATGAAGCGTAATATATGCGATCTTCACCCCGACCGCGGCTATCTGCTCCAGCAGCTCCTTGGTGAAATGCAGCCCTGCGGTCGGTGCCGCCGCCGAGCCTTCATGCTTGGCATAGACGGTCTGATACCGCTCGCGGTCGTCCAGCGTCTCCTTAATATAAGGCGGCAGCGGCATCGAGCCGAGCCTGTCCAGAATCTCCTGGAAGATTCCTTGATAGATGAAGCGGAGCGTCCGTCCGCCCATATCAGCCTCATCCTCGATAACGGCCTTCAGCTCTTCACTGAAGATAATGACCGCTCCGGTCTTCAGCTTCTTGCCGGGCTTCACCAGCGCTTCCCAGCGGTCCCCTTCGAGATTCTTCAGCAGCAGGACCTCAGCCTTCGCGCCGGTGTCTTCCTTCACGCCGAACAGTCTGGCCGGAATCACCCGGGTATCATTCAGCACCAGTGTATCCCCGGGGCGGAACTGCCCCAGTATATCTATGAAATGCCCGTGGCCCAGCTGCCCGCTCTCCTTGTTAACCAGCAGCAGCCTGGAGGCCGTGCGGTCAGCAAGCGGAGTCTGGGCAATCAGCTCCTCCGGCAGATGGAAATCATAACTGTCTACATTCATAATGGGATCTTCATTCCTTAATTATAGTAACGTTACTGAAATAGTGTTGCAATATTTGCTTATAATCATACCCTTTGTCTGCCATTCCCTTTACGCCCCATTGGGACATACCGAGACCGTGCCCATACCCCCAGCCGATGAAATAGAAGCCCGGAGTGCCGGTTACCACTCTGGTGGCCTGGTCCGCCCCCATCACAACCGTTCCGCTGCCGGTGGACGATACCTGGCCCGTAGCAGACAGGACACCGGCTGACGCCGTACTGCCTATAGATGCCGTAGCGCCGTCAGCGCCTAGTACAGTATAACTTCCGGCCGGTACAATATCAAACAACGTACTGGGCAATCCGCCGAAGGAGGAGCGGAACAGATCCGGATACTTGACTTGTAAAATCTGCCCGTTCGCCTTCACCTCTACGGCTCTTCCCGACGGCCCGCGCCGGGTAACCTCCAGGGTGGTGATGGTGGAGGGCAGCGTGCCGCTGGTTTTGCCGGCCAGACTCTTCAGCAGGTCGGCTGAAGAATAGGGTCCCTTAATCCAGCTATAGCTGCCGGATTCAAAGACCTGGTTCAGCACCACAGCATTCTGGCCGGGGTTCAGCTTGCCTGTAGGAGCAGCACTGCTGTCTACAACCGGCAGCGGCCGGATATTCACATCCTTGACAGTGGCCGTAGCCAGCGGAAGCCCGGCCGCCGTCTTGCTTCCCGTCAGCTTAATATTATCTTCCCGGGCATAGCCGGAGACCCCATTGTCCAGCAGCATATAATACCACTTCTTGGCGGAGCCTACCGCGGCCGCATCCTCGGCGCTGGGCACGCTTGCGAAGTTGCTGCCGCCGCTGTTCCATACCTCCGACGGATCAGCTGTAACCCCGCCACTGTTCGAAGAGAATACCGCCTCAACGGTCTTGCCGCCGCTCTTCAGCACTTCACCGGCAGTCGCATCGACCGCCTTGATAATCGACGGAGCCTCAGCGCCGATTCCGTTGTAGACCTGGCTGAGCGTCGTATCGACCACATTCGCCACCTCGAACCGGTTGCCCTGGGACAGCGCATAGCTCCGCGCAGCTACAGCCTGCGCCTTCAGCGCTTCTTCCGGCCAGCTTGAGGAGACCTCTCCCCCTACTACCGCATACAGGTATTGCTCCACCGGAACCACGTTAATAACGGACAATGAGCCGTTCAGATTGCCTAATTCCAGATCACCGCGGTAGACCCGCTTCGATCTCTCCGTCAGCATAATCCCCTTCTCATTGCCGGATACCATGAACTTGGCGTTGCTTCCGGTCAGCATATAATGAAAGACCTGGACTTCACTGTTCAGATCAAAGCCTGCATCCATGCGGATAATAACCGCAGGCGTGCCTTGCGCCACAGGCGTCAATGCCAGCTGCGGCAGCTGCGCGGCTGCTGTGGCCGAGATATCCGCAAGCTCGCTGTCGCTTGAAGCCTCGCCTACCCAGACCTCCGTCCGCGCACTGCCCCCCTCGCCGGACACGAAGACCGGCCAGGCATCAAGTCCTGCACCGGTCAACGTATTAACCGCCGCCTGAGCCTCCTCCAGGGTCGGGTAAGTACCTGCGGACAGGCGCTTCGTCCCGGCTACAGCAGGGGTCTGCCCGTCCGGAAGCGCAAGCCCGGCCTTCATGACCGAGCTCAGGCCGTTCCTGGCCGCACTCTCGCTGGCATATCCTCCGGTATACAACTGGTATACCTTGGAGCCGCTCCGGGTTGCCATGAAGATCTGCGGCTTAAGAGACGCCGCCTGCAGCTTCTTCGCCCCATCCGCTGCGGTCTGCCAGCTTGGGGTCTCCATTACCTTCACCCGGAAGCCGTCCAGGCTGACTCTTACCCGGTTCTGGGCGGGGACCGACAACAGAGGGGCCCCACCCGCAGCAGACAACAGGCTGAAGCTCTGCTCGGACTGCAGCGTAACGAGCGGTACAGTAGACTTATATTTGCTGCCGATATCGGCGTACAGCGCAACCCGGATCGTCCCGCCGCCCTCGGCGCGGATGCTGCCTGCCGGAGCCAGCAGACTTCCTGCGGCAATCAGCGCAGCAAGCGCTCCCCGGCCCAGCAGCCCTATTCCAGTCTCTTTCCACTTGGCAAGATTCATTATAAGCCTCCTAGAAGTTTGAACGATATGAAAGTTAAAAGTACTTAGAATTTCTATCATCGAATTGTTGCACGAACTGCAACTTGGCCACCCCGAACGGGTAACTGTACGAAAGAGTGTTGCAAAAAATGCAAGAAATTCAGCGCCAAACTGTCTTAAACAGATGAAATGCTGCAAATCGTGCAACATTCTGGTATATAGACTGAATTATCATTAACAAAGTTGCAAAATGTGCAGCATTTCTCAGAATTGAAGCCACAGCCACAGTTACAGTTGCAGTCACAGTGACAGCTGCCAGCTAGCCCATAGACTCAGCTCTGCTGCGGCGGAAGCGGCAGCCCCAGATGATGATACGCCGCAGGCGTAACCACGCGCCCGCGCGGTGTCCGCTGCAGAAAGCCGATCTGCAGCAGATAAGGCTCATAGACATCCTCGATCGTCTGGCTCTCTTCGCCGATCGTTGCTGCGATCGTATCCAGCCCCACCGGACCGCCCCGGAAGGAGCTGATCATGGACTGCAGCATCTTGTGGTCGATGCTGTCCAGGCCCCGGGGGTCCACCTGGAGCATCTTCAGCGATTCTGCGGCGATCTCCGGTGTGATAATTCCGTCCCCCCGGACCTGCGCATAGTCGCGCACCCGCTTCAGCAGGCGGTTGGCGATCCGCGGTGTCCCGCGGGCCCGCAGCGCAATCTCTTCCGCAGCGTCACCTACAATCTCAATGCCGAGCAGCTCGGCATTGCGGGACACGATGAAGCTCAGCTCATCGATCTTGTAATACTCCAGCCGGCTGACCACGCCGAAGCGGTCGCGCAGCGGGGCAGACAGCAAGCCCGCGCGTGTCGTCGCCCCGATCAGCGTGAAGGGCGGCAGGTCCAGCCGCACCGAGCGGGCGCTCGGGCCCTTGCCGATCATGATGTCCAGCGCGAAATCCTCCATCGCCGGATACATGACCTCCTCCACCGTGCGGTGCAGGCGGTGAATCTCGTCAATGAACAGTACATCGCCTTCCTGCAGATTGGTCAGCAGCGCCGCCAGATCGCCGGGACGCTCAATGGCCGGCCCGGAGGTCGTACGCAGATTCACGCCCAGCTCATTGGCGATGATATTGGCCAGCGTCGTCTTGCCGAGGCCCGGAGGTCCGTACAGCAGCACATGGTCCAGCGCCTCGCTGCGCAGCTTGGCCGCTTCAATATAGATCTTCAGGTTCTCCTTCACCTGACCCTGGCCGATATATTCCCCCAGATACCGGGGGCGCAGGCTTAACTCCACCGCCTGCTCATCCATCATCAGATTGGCCGAGATAATCCGGTCATCCATTCTTCCTCACTCCGTTCTAGGGGACCTATTTGGCAATATACAGCAGCCCCAGCGCCTTCTTCATCAGCACATCCACCGGACCGGTATCCGTGCCCTCCTGCTTCATCTTCAGCCATACGCGGTCAAGCTCCGCATCGGTATATCCGAGCGCCTTCAGGGCATCCCTGGCCTCTTCCCACGGAAGAGCCTCCGCCTTGGCCTCTGCTTCAGCCGCAACCGCGAACAAGCCTGTCTGCAGAGCCGCCCCGCCGAAGCCGTCAAGCTTGTCCTTCAGATCAAGAATCATCCGCTGCGCCGTCTTCTTGCCGATGCCCGGAAGCTTCGTCAGGAAGGTGATATTCTCCTGGTAGATGGCGGCGATCAGCTGATCCGGCGTACCTCCGGTCAATATACCCAAGGCTACACGCGGCCCGATGCCGTTCACCTCAATCAGCCTGCGGAACAGCTTCTGCTCCTCACGGGTCGGGAACCCGAACAGCAGCGTGGCATCCTCGCGGGTCTGATAATGGATATACACAGTTACCGGACCCTCCGTCTTGGCAAAAGCATACGGGTTCGGGCAGAATACCCGGTACCCTATGCCCTGGACATCCACCACGATATATTCCGTCTCCAGATGCGCAACCGGCCCTCTAAGATAATCTATCATTTTCGCAATACCTCATTTAATTTGGAATTAAGACTCACGGAATGGGCATGGCATACCGCCACCGCCAGCGCATCCGCCACATCATCGGGCTTCGGAACGGCTGACAGCTTGAGCAGCAGCTTGACCATCTCCTGAACCTGCTTCTTCTCCGCCTTGCCGTAACCCACCACCGCCTGCTTCACCATCATCGGGGTGTATTCCGCAACCGGAAGCCCGCGCTGCACGGCAGCCAGAATCAGCACGCCGCGCGCCTGCGCCACCGGCAGAGCTGTAGTCACATTGCGGCTGAAGAACAGCTTCTCCACCGCCACCGCATCCGGCTTATACTTGTCGAGCAGCTGTACCATGCCTTCATAGACATGCAGCAGGCGCTCCTCCTCCGGGGTATGCGCCTCCGTCTGGATCGAGCCGTATTGAACCGGCGTTAATTTGTTCCCAATCTTATCTACGAAGCCGAAGCCGACAATCGCCAGCCCCGGGTCAATGCCCAAGATGCGCAAGATCCTTCCCTCTCCTCTGTGCCAGGGCTGAATGCAGCGGCACCCTATTGGATTCATCCGTCCGCCCTGAAGCGAACATATGTATTCCTTCCACCCATTATAGCAAAAAAAATTCCCCGGGAGACAAAAACTTTGTCCCGGGGAAACGGAAATCCGAAGGCTTGCGCAATTCTACCCTGCTCTTAATGAGGCTGCATTACCTGTTCTGCGGAATCCCGCGCATAATCGCTGAAGGTGGACAGCACGCTGTTATACTCCTCCAGATCCTGGACCCGGATGCCCTGATGCAGCTGCTCCCAGATTCCTTCGGGGAGAGAGGACTTCAGGGAGCCCATGTCCATCTGAAAAAAAGTCTTCATGACCCGCTCAGCCTCGGGCGGTCCCTGGAACAACGTCAGATTACCCTGTTCGTCCACACCGAAGTAAGCTTCCTTCTTGGTAAGCGGCGACAGATCGTTGACGCTGCGCTCCAGCCACAGATCGCCCTCACGGGTAATCCGGCCGCTCCAACGGGCATGACCGGCAATCAGCTCCTTAAGCCGCGCAGGGCTTTGTACTCCGGGCAGGGTCTGCACTTCCTCGCCCGAGACATAGACCGTCTTCAGGTGCACTATACGGCTGACAGGCTCACGGCTGACTGCCTGAAGCAGTTCACGGCTGTTCATCAGCCCGGCTTCCTGGTCTTCGCTGGTGTCAGGAGAATATACAGCGGCTACTGCCGCCATGCTGCCGCCGGGTCCGGGGCTTCTCTCTACAGCATCGCTGAGCGCACCGGACCCTGCCCAGGCCGAATGATCCAGGAGCGAGCTGATCTCTCCGGGAACCTGCATCCCGCACCAGGCCATCAGGGCCAGCACCAGGCAGGCCGCCCCCACCCAGGGGGCCCGCTTCCAGCGTCTCCACCGACGCCACAGTTGTTTCTTCAAGCGAAAAGCGTTCACGTTAATCCCTTCATTCTGGTTTTTTCCTATTGTGACCTGTGAAGGGAGTCTTTATGCATGCCTGTATTCACTCTGTGCCCAGCGGATTCTCAATCGCTCCCAGGAACAGCACTACCCCGGTCTGGGCATCCCGGATCAGGAACAGAAACGGCCGGTTCACCGTCATCTCAAAAGGCTGATCCGCAGGAGGAGCCGATCCGGCCCGCACATCAATTACGGTCGAAGCCGCCGCCTCCGTTCCCTGTTCATTCACACTAATGAAGGTCTTGTGGAGAACCTTATCAAAGTACACCGGCTGATCCAGATCGACCATCCGGGAGAAATCACCACGCTGCTGGTCGAAGGCAAGCTTCACACCCAGCGCCTGCAAGGCCTTGGATAGTTCTGTGCCGTAGCTGGCCGTGAACCGCGGCAGCCGCAGCGTTCCACGGCTGCTGTCGAAATCCTGATCCAGCGACAGGCTCCCCTGCTCCAGTTGACCTACAAGTTCCTTGAGCGAGGATTGCTCGCCCGGAAGGAACACCACCATCTCCATCTGACCTTCCCCGTAGGTAAGCTTCACCGCCTGCCAGTGCTCCCCCTCCGCATACGGAATGAATCCCCCGCGCTCCATCATCATCGCCTGAACCTTCTGGCCATCCGGCAGGTGGAAGTTCCCCGGTACCGTAGCGCGATCCGGAAAAACGTCCCGCCAGCTGCCCTTGAAATAAAGTGCGTTGACCAGGACGGCAACCGCCTGCGGTCCGGGCGGCTCCGCAAGCATTTCTGTAATCTTGTCTCCAGTGTGATCGGCGGCCCACCCGTTGATCTGCTTCACGGACTTCGCTGCGGCCAGATCCGTGGTCTTAATCTGTGCATCATAGAATTCCTTGCCGGTCTTCAGATAGTCCTTACGCAGCGGCAGCCCCTTCATGCCCCAGACCGAATTCGCCAGCTTCAGCTCCACTCCCGGTCCTCCATCCTGCAGCAGCTTCAAGAGCGCCAGATGACCGGCGTTCAGCTCCGGCCGCTCTTCAGGCGCATAGCCCAACAGGCCGCCCAGCTCCTCCGCTGTATCACCGGCACTGCCGTTATAAGCGAGGGCCAGAGCGGCGGCAACACTGTAAGGGGAGACGGTCAGATTGCCGCCGCCCTCCTTCCATAACTGGCCGAACAGCTTCACCCCCAGCCGGTTACTGCTCTCAGCCAGACCCGAATCAAGCATTGCTGCAGCAGCTTGTCTCTCCGAGTAGCTCATGCCCGAACCTCCTTCACTGCAGCCGCCCAATAACAGCACGGCTATTATAAGTAGCGATAATCTTTTGCCCATGCCTGTACCCCCTCCCAGACTTCATCCGTAGCCTCTCTACCCACTGACGCCGCGGATTGGGAAAAGTTGCAAATTCATAGCAACAGCAATACAATTTTACTGTTCATCTAATAGAAGGCTTATCTTTCTATGCCATCATTTGTTATACTCTATATTAATGAAAAAGTTAAAAACTAAAACAAAGGGGATAACCTTGATGATTATTCAGCCAAAAACACGCGGCTTCATCTGTACAACAGCCCACCCGCAGGGATGCGCCGGACAAATACAGGAGCAGATTGACTATGTCCGCGCCCAAAAGAAGCTGACCGGCCCGGCCAATGTGCTGGTGATCGGCGCCTCCACAGGGTATGGACTCGCTTCGCGGATTGCCGCAGCCTTCGGTGCAGGCGCGAATACCATCGGCGTATTCTTTGACAAGCCCGCGGAAGGGACACGCACCGCTTCGGCAGGCTGGTATAATTCTGCTGCCTTTGAACAGGCCGCAGCCAAGCAGGGCCTGAAATCCTTCAGTATTGTCGGCGATGCCTTCTCCAATGAAATCAAGACCAAGACGATTGAGCTGATCAAAGCCGAATTGGGCACCATAGACCTGCTTGTCTACAGCGTCGCCTCCCCGCGCCGCACCCATCCCGTCACCGGAGAGGCCTTCTCGTCGGTCATTAAGCCGGTGGGTGAAGCCTACACGAACAAAACGATGAACTTCCACACCGGAGAAGTCTCTACGGTAACTATTGAACCGGCTACAGAGGATGAGGTTCGTCAGACCATCGCCGTTATGGGCGGGGAAGACTGGGGAATGTGGATCGACCAGCTTCAGGCAGCCGGGGTGCTTGCTGACGGAGCAACTACAGTGGCCTATTCCTATATCGGACCCAAGATCACCCACCCGATCTACCGGGACGGAACCATCGGCCAGGCCAAGAATGATCTGGAGCGCACTGCGGTTGCCTTGAATGACAAGCTTGCCGCCACCGGCGGCCGCGCCTTCGTATCGGTGAACAAGGCGCTGGTCACCCAGTCCAGTGCAGCAATTCCGGTTGTACCGCTGTATATCTCCACCCTGTACCGTGTAATGAAAGAGAAGGAGCTGCATGAGAACTGCATCCAGCAGATGTACCGTCTATTCAGCGACCATTTGTATAACGGCGGAGAAGCCAATACCGACGGCAGCCACCTGATCCACATCGATGACTGGGAAATGCGTGAGGATGTGCAGATTGAAGTCATGAGACGCTGGAACGAACTGGAGACGGATAACGTCCCTGAACTGACGGATCTTGCCGGCTATCAGGACGACTTCTTCCAGCTGTTCGGCTTCCGCACTCCAGGTGTAGACTATGAAGCCGAGACCGATCCTGCTGTAGACATTCCTAATATGGTGTAACGACTTGGCCATTGCTTTAGCGCAAGCACAAGGAAGCCGCTCCCTCGCCGGAGCGGCTTCCTTTATGTTGCTTTTGCAGACTCTTCCGGCCTATTCGTCCCGGAGCCGCTTCTGGTACAGTACCACAGACACAATAGTTAACACGGCCGTCCAGGCCGCAATGATCAGAAGAGGCTGCCACACCTCTGCCGCCGAATTACCAGCAGGGCCGAGATTCAGCAAATGCGTCATTTGGCTGCTTGGCATGTAGTCCAACACCCGGAACACCGGATAATCCTTCGCCAGTACCGCCCCCCAAGGTGCACCCATGAAGATGAAGGCTACCGGGATGATGGATAAGGACGCATCGAGCAAGGTTTTGGAATAGAGACCGCAAATGGTTCCGGCCGCTGTGTAGAGAACAATGGATAGAACGATCACAGCGACGAACGCCCCTACATTCGCCGGCTCATAGCCAAATAATAAGGTAGTAATGGCGAGAACCACCGCAGACATGACGAAGACCAGACTGCTTTTACCCATTAGCACATCCATGGTTGTAGCCGGAGTCATCATAAGGGACCGCAGCGTGTTACGCTCCTTCTCTTCCGCAATCAGACAAGCTTGGGCGAAGCAGGTCAGCAGAACAAACGAGCTGTTGAACAGAAATCCGGCGGTTCCCGGCACATCAGCCCCCATCCGCTTGAACAGCAAAGCGAACAGAATCGGAAACAGCAGCATAATCGACAAGGCATAATTGCGTGAGAACTCCTTGTAATCCTTCACAAAGATCGCGCTGGCCCGCTTATAGGAGATATTCATAGCAGCTCACTTCCCGTCATTTTGATAAAAATATCGCCCAGGCTGGGTTCCTTCGTCTCTATCCGTTCAATGAGTCCCTGCTTCATCCAGTCTGCAACCCGCATACCCGTCTCTCCGTCCAATGGCAGCTCATGCTCTTCCCCGCTGGTCAGCTCCACAGAGATCACATTCTCCCGATGCTGCCGCTTCAGCACCTTCGGCGAGCCGATCGCCTGAATACGCCCCTTATACAGAATCGCTACCCGGTTACAGAGCAGCTCCGCCTCCGCCATATCATGCGTGGTGATGAAGATGGTGGTGCCCTTCTCATTCAGATAGCGTAGCCCTTTGTAGATATGTGCTGTATTTACCGGGTCAAGTGCCGAGGTCGGCTCGTCCAGGAACAGCAGCTCCGGCTCATGGATAACGGCACAGGCCAGCAGCACCCGCTGACGCATCCCTTTGGACAATGTGCTCACTTTCTTTTTGCGCTCACCGCTTAGATTGACGAATTGCAGCACCTGATCAACCGCAGAGCGGGGAAGATCGTACAGCTTCCGGTACAGCTCCAGATTCTCTTCTATAGATAACCGTTCGTACAGGCCGCTGTTATCCGTCAGAATGCCGAAGCGCAGCTTCTGGGCCGACTGCCGCATCGCCTCCGCCGGCTGATTGAATACTCTGGCCGCCCCGCCGGTCGGCTTTAATTGCGCGGTCAGAATCTTGATCAGGGTGGTTTTGCCCGAGCCGCTCGGACCGAGGAACCCGAAGATCTCCCCTTTGGGAATACTGAAAGACACCTCTGTCAGCGCATCCTTCGCTCCGAACGTCTTACGTACCTGCTCTACCTGAATAACCTCCATCACACCACTTCCTTACGTTGTTGATGGCTTAAGATTATCCAGAATACAGGCATTCAGCCACCAAAAGACGGTGAAATGTAGCCATTTCCGCCTGAAGTGTACCTTTTACAGGTTCAGCAGCGCCTTGAGCTCCTGCAATTTCGAGCGCGATAACGGAACAACGGCATCCTGCCCCGTGTTCAGCCGCAGGCTGTAGCTGTTCTTCGTCCAGGTAATGATCTCCCGTACCTTTTGCAGATTGACGATGTAGGAGCGGTGGCACCGGAAGAACCCGAAATTCAGCAGCCGCGCTTCAAGCTGGGTCAGCGTCAGGGCACAGTCATAATGCTCCCCGCTGACATGGACCAGGATGGAGCCCTCCACACTCTCAATATAATCAATCTCCGGCGGATCGAATAAGATCACTTTGTCCTGCCGTTTGGTCGAGACCTTTTGCAAGGTGATATTCGCCTCATCCGGCTTCTGCACCTCCTGCCGGTCCTCCTCCGTATCCCGGATATCCAGTTGGTGAAGCCCGGAGCCGTTCAGCCTGTAAATGGCATCGCAGGAGATCAAGGCATCCTCCAGGTTGGCGGTCAGAAGGAGAATCCGTTTCTGCGCAGACAGGTCATCCAGAACCCGCTTGAACTGACGGCGCTCCTGCTCCTCCAGGTAGAAATAAGGCTCTTCCAGGACAAGTACAGGCTGATGCGCAAAAAAAGCCCGCAGCAGGGTGACATACACCTTTTTGGAAGAGCTGAGATGCATGATTCTAACCTTGCGTTCCTCTTTCAGCGCAAAATAATCGATTAATACAGTAGCGCGCTCCTCCCGCCCCGACATTCTGATCAGGAAGGCGATTAGCTCTTCAACGGTCAGACGCATATATTCATTCTGCCCGGCCCACGACAAATAATTGCCGGGGACACGGGATAACTGATCCATCAACAGCTGCTTGCGCCTCAGATCCGTAATAATGCCGGTCATTGGACTGGCGGACAAATCAAATTCAACCTGCGGCAGCACTAGTTCGCCGTCTTCATATACCGCTTGAAATTGCATGACTTCCTCCCGCTTCTGGCTCTCTGAGATATATAATGTAATTATAGAGTCAAGTCCGGTATTTGTCAGGTATGGCCAATTTCACGCACAGGAAGGCGGATTTCTGCTATGGGACTGCATCTGGTGGGATTCATCATCCCTATACTCGTATTACTGCCGAATCTTATCTTTATATTGTTCCCGCCCCGAGATACCCCCAAGTCACTCCCTTCCTCTCCGCTGATCTTCACCCTGCTGGAACGGGCCGGCCAGGCGGCCTGCTTCACGCTGCCGATCGTCTTCGGCCGCTTGATTGCCTCCCAGCCCCCGGGACTGGCCGCGATATGTATGGCACTCTGCCTGCTGATCTATTATGGCTGCTGGGGCCGCTATTATTGGAGTGGAAGAACATTCGCTGTATTATTCCAGCCTTGGCTGGGTATCCCGGTGCCGATGTCCGTCTTTCCCGCCCTCTATTTCCTGCTGCTTGGCGCCTGGGTCCAGTCCTGGCTGTTCGTTGTACCGGCCTGCTTGTTCACGGTTGGCCATCTGGTGAATAGCTGGAGTGTGTATAGGCAGGTGCGGTGAGCACGCTGCCGGCCTGGAAACTCACCCTTTTCGCAGTACCACACAGATTGTATCAGCTTCCCCGGTATACGGACTGCCGCAGCTATCATCGTAAATGCTGTCCATCTGTAAGCCCCAAGGCAATACTTCACCGGCAAGGGTCTCCTGTGTAAACACCGTGTTCCAGATCAAGTACTGATACAGCTCCTGCTCAGCGGCTATGACTGTCTGCCGGGCTTCAATGCCTGGTGAACCTTGCCTAACAGGGTGTACCGCTCGCTGAGAGTAAGTGCGCCATAATCACAATAGATCAAAGTAATCATATCGAAGGCTTCGGTATAATCCAGCTCCAGATAATTCTTATACAGGTATTGGCTCTGCCTATCATGCTCCTGTGCATAGGCGATAGAGCGCCTGGAGAAGTCCAGGCCGGTTACGTCATACCCCAGCTCGGCAAGACGCTTCGTATAGAGTCCCGGGCCACAGCCAAGGTCAAGGATGCTGCTCCCGGGCGGAATCAGACCGCTGAGCCACAGTACGGAACGGTCAATATCCCCGTGCCTGCGGCTTGCTGCTTCCCAGTCTGGATGCAGATGGGCTTCCAGCATCTTTTCCGAGATGTGGTCGTCATCCCAGAACGGCTCGCTGCTGCGCTGCCAGAGCGCGGGTTTGTGAAGAAGGGGCAATAGTTGGGTGAGCACAAGGGTTCCTCCCCTTTCAAATTTCAGTAAAGTATTGATACATAAAATGGTAATAGATATTCCTTATCACATTCAAGGTAAAGAACCAGTAAAAACAATAGCTACTGAGAGGAGAGACAAAACCGCAATACAGCTACAGATGATCACAACAAACCAACAGAGTTACTGATTTATAATAATCTCAAGAACAATTCAGCGATATTGTGGAGGTTATTATAATGGACTGGAAACCGGTGATTGAACTGACGCTCAGGACCACCCGCCTGAACATTAAGCGTTTTGGGGAGGCTTTTCCGCTTGTAAGCTTTGGTGACGGCAAATATCATCTAACAGACCAGACGGATTGGACGGAAGGCTTCTGGCCGGGAATATTGTGGCTGAGCTACGAATACAGTAAGGACCCGGACATTCATGCCGCTGCGGTCAAGGCGTCAGATTCCTTCCAGAAACGTATGGAGGCACAGCAGGCATTGGAGCATCATGACATTGGTTTCCTCTATTCGCTGTCTGCCATGTCCCGCTGGATTGCCGAACAGGATGAAGCCTCCCGCCAGCTGGCACTGCAGGCAGCGGATGTCCTGATGAGGCGCTGGCGTCCGGCTGCACAGATCTTTCAGGCCTGGGGACCGGAAGGAGATCCGGATAACGGCGGACGGATCATTATTGACTGCCTGATGAACCTGCCGCTGCTCTACTTTGCCGCCGAGCAGACCGGGGACAGACGCTATGCCGAATGTGCAACCATCCATGCGGAGAAGAGCCGCCGGTTCCTGGTCAGAGGCGATGATTCTTCCTATCATACGTTTTATTTTAACCAGGAGAACGGAAATGCCGTCCGCGGGGGAACCGCACAAGGCTATCAGGACGGATCGACCTGGACACGGGGCCAGGCCTGGGGCGTTTACGGCTTTGCCTTAGCTTACCGTTATACTCGGGAGGAACGTTTTCTTGAAACCTCAAGAAGACTGGCCCTTCATTTCCTGGAGCATCTCCCGTCTGACTATGTGGCCTACTGGGATTTTGACGCTCCGCAGGAGGCGGGGTCTCCGCGCGACAGCTCGGCTTCAGCCATCTTTGTGTGCGGTGTCCTGGAATTGCTGGAGCATCTGCCGGAGAGTCATCCGGATCGCGTCTTGCTGGGTGAAGCGGTACAGAGGTCTATGGATTCCCTGGTCCAGAATTACTTTACCGCAGGCAATCTCTCAGAGGAAGGCTTCCTCCGCCACGGTTCTTATTCGGTCAGAGGAAATTCCGCGCCTGATGATTTCGTAATTTGGGGCGATTATTTCTTCCTGGAAGCGCTGCTCCGTCTGGAGCGGGGAGTACCGGGGTACTGGTACGGGCGTTAAGCTTCACATTAGAACGGCAGGCAGGCTCCTGGAGGGGCCTGCCTGCTTGTATGATATACTGGAAGCAAGAATGGATTCATAGAGGAGTCTTTCATGAACAGGAACGATTCTCCGCCTCAGGAGCTGGGCCCCGGTTTGTTTATGAATTATAAGAGCGAAGATGCGGAAGCTCACTGGTTTCACGCGCACAGGGGAATTGAAATGCTGTATATCTACAGCGGTCACGGCGAAATTATGGCCGAGAACGAGACCTACCCGATCCGTGATCATACGCTGGTCTGGTTTCAGCCCTATCAGCTGCACCGTGTGCAGGTTCCGCAGGAACAAGGCCGTTCCTATCTGCGGACCAACCTTACCTTCGACCCCGGTTTTATGGAGCATTATCTGTCCGCTTTTCCGCATATGGACAAGTTCTTCCGCAGCATGTGGAAGGGCAGCCTGCTGAGGCCGGTGATGTATGATATGCAGAACACCCGCATCCCTGAGCTGCTGGAGGAATTACATCAATATATGAGCAGCTCTGCCGGGGACACAGAAGAGCAGGCCGGGTTTCTGCTGCTTCAGCTGATCCGGCTGCTTCAGCAGCACATGTCCGGTGTACTGGCCGAAGCCCCCCAGCTCCAGTCACGCGGGGGATCACATGTCGGGCGGATTACCGAATGGCTGGACGCGCATTACAGGGAGCCCTTCAGTCTGGAAGCACTCGCCGCCAGCATGCATCTGTCCCCTTACCACATCTCCCATGTCTTCAAGCAGTATGCCGGCATTACCCTCACCGGCTATATTGTGCAGCGGCGGGTCCGTGAAGCCTGCATCCTGCTTGCCAATACGGGCAAGTCCGTCGGAGAAATCGCCATGGAGGTCGGCGGCCTCTCCCCCTCCTACTTCAGCCAGATGTTCAAGAAGCTTAAAGGGATCTCCCCGGAGAAGTACAGAGAGAGTATACGTTGAGGTTAGGACACAATTACACAAAAGCGCCCTTCCTCCAGGAAGGGCGCTAGTTCGTCTAAGCATCAACATTGAACTAATATTAGGCTCATACTGCATTCGCATCCGAATTCTACTCTTACATACAAGTTGTTGATTGTATTTCCTGCAATAGAATACGCATAGCTGACCGTAAAATGAGATTCTATTGTAATTCATACAGTAGAAAGTTGTGTTTTGGGTGAAAAAGGGCCTTTTTTCAATATTCAATTGTACCGAATACAATAGAATCTATTTAGAAGCCTTTTTTACCGCATTCCATTGTATAAAATGCAGTTACTATCGTTCAGCGCCTTCAGCACCCACTCTACCAGCCTGCTCTACGGCAGCACCGAGAACGTAATGTCATCAAACAGCATATAGCTGAAGCCGCTGGTGTAGAAGCCCACCTTGCCGGACGGCCGGTGGCCGGGATCGCTGCCGGACAGCCTGGGTGCGCCGTCCACGGATACGGTGATATCGCCGTCCTTGGCCGTGACTCTTACCGCGTACTCCGTATCCGGCTGCAGGTCATGCCCCGGCAGAATATTCTCAGTAAGCTTCTGCCAGGCCGTGTCATACAAGATCCAGGCTGAGGTTCCATCCGCCCGGGTCCGGTAGCCGATCCGGGTGGAGCCGGAGCTGTCCTGGCGGTCGAAGATGTACAGGATGCCGTTATCCGGCATCACAGGTGGCGTCTTCAGCTTGAAGTCCAGCTGATAAGACGTGAAGCTGCGGTCAAGCAGGCCGGTGGCGCCGTTCAGCAGCTTATATCTGCGGTTGCCGTCCGGGTCAGCGGCAATGCTGCGGTTAGGGTCAATCGGCCAGCCGTTGCCGCCGTGCTCGAAATCCGTCTCATGCATGATATTGGAGACCGTTACGGCAATATCGGCTTTGATCTGCGGATTCACCACTGACACAGCGGTGATTACCGTATCCCCTTCGTACACAGCGCTGACCACTCCGGTCTGGTCGACAGTTGCCACCGCCGGGTTGGCGGACTGCCAGGTCACCCCAGTATCCGGCGTATCTGACGGATCAAAAGATACTTGCAGCTGCCGCTGCTCCCCGGCGGCCAAACGTACATTATTCTCTGCGGGGATAATCCCGGCCAGCACAGTGGTCAGCTCCCTGAACTGAATGTCATCGAAGTGCATCTGGCTGACATTGCTGACATAGAAGCCGACCTTCCCTTCCGCGTTATGGCCCGGGTCATTGCCCTTCAGGCGGAACGCTCCGTCCAGATAGACGCTGATATCTCCGCCTTTCACCAGCATGCGGACCGTATATTCCGTCTCCGGCTGCAGGTCATGTCCCGGCAGCTTCACTTCCTTCAGCACGGTCCAGGCAGAATTGTACAGCAGCCAGGCGGAGCTTCCGTCCGCGCGGGTCTTATAGCCGACCCGGGTAGAGCCGCTTCCGGCCTGACGGTCGAAGATATACAGCGTCGCGTTATCGCCCATCACCGCCGGGGTCTTCAGCTTGAAGCTCAGCTCATAGTCCGAGAAGGATTTGGGGCTAAGCGACGAGGCCCCGTTCAGAATCTTGTACCAGCGGTTTGTGCCAAGCTTCTCGATGCTGCGGTTGGCATCCTGCTGCCAGCCGTTCGCGCCGGACTCGAAATCCGTGAAGTCCATCACACCATCGCCGGCCTCCACATGAACCGTGACCGTGCCGGTCAACAGCGGATTCTCCGCCGAGGCTACCGTGATCACCGTGGTCCCGACCGCCCGGCCGGTTACGGCTCCTGCCCCGTCCACCGACGCGATAGCCGGATCAGCCGAAGTGTAGGTCAAGGCGGGATTATCCGCATTCCACGGAAGCACCGCCGTGCGCAGCTTCACCGTTTTCCAGCGGTCCACGGTAATTTCATTGTCATAGACGGCAACTCCCTGTACAGGATAGCTGTCCGGACCGGCTGTCGTGCCAGCCTTACCGATGACGCCGATCTCAGCAAACGGAATGTCCGGGAACCCGGGAATAGCACTGAATACCTCCGCATCCGGCCGCAGCGACAGATCGCCTCCCGCCAGATCGGTGAAGCCGGGGTCGGCCGCCGTCACCCAGTTCCCGTCATACTGCACCAGCCCGAATTTGTCATAAGCTCCGTACACATTGGTTGTTACACTGCGCGGAACCGACGGGTTGTAGACGACATTGCCCTGGAACGTGTTGGTGTCAGGATAATACCGGTTCTCCGTGAAGAAATCCGCCAGCTCGGGATACTTGGCCAGATAAGGGGTTCCCGCGAAATTATTGTTCGCCGCGAACAGCGCCTGCCACTTCGGCATGTAATTCAGCGGCACCTGATCATCCGGCTCATCGCCAAGGTACAGGTCTGCGTAATCATAAGGCACCTTGCTGTCCACGAAAATATTATTGCGGGTCAGAATATGCGCACCGCCGTTATTTTTAATAGCCGAATTGCCCATCTTGTAGAAAATATTCTCGTCGATCGTCAGCCCCATCGTGAAGTTGTCGGGATACACGCCTTCTACCCCTGCTTTGCTCTCGCCGATGTTATGGAAATAATTGCGCCGGATCACCGTGCCCCGCTCATGGGGCTGTTCTCCTGCATTCATATAGATCGCACCGAGGTCCGAGAAGGTCGTGCAGACATCATAGATGTCGTTATATTCCACGGTATGATCATTGCCGAAGATCAGCACGCCGGGATGGGGCGCGTCATGCAGCTCATTGTGCGACATGCGGTTGCCGACACCGGACAGCAGAACCCCCGGATTATAGGCCTTGTGATAGTAGGCAAAATCATGAATATGCGAATTCTCCACCCTGTTGTTTCCCGGCGCAAGCGTGGTTTTGTTGCCGCCCGCCAGCGTAACGGCAGTGCCGCCGATATGATGGATATGGCTGCTGATAATAGCATGGTCCGTACCCGGAGCCCCTTCAAAGTTGTTGTAGTAGAACCGGCTCTGGGTATTGACCAGCACCCCGCTGTTGGTGAAATTGCGGATCTCGCTGTTCAGAATACGCAGCTGCTTGCCGCCCATGAACACCGCCGCCGAGTCGCGGCCGTTCTCCAGCACCAGCTCCGAGAAGTCGATGTAAGAAGCGTTCAGCGCGTTGATCATCGGCGTCTTCAGCATCGTGACTTCAATGTCCGGGTCCGCGGAGGCAGCAAATCCGGCATTCGGCAGAAAATACAGCTTCCCGGCCTGGCGGTCAATATAGTATTCGCCGGGCATGTCAATCTCCTCCAGCAAATTTTGCGCAAAGTGGAAGTCCGGATACCAGTTCTTGAAGATACCGCTCATTTCGCCGTAGCGAAGGGTGATACTCTTAGCGGCCGTGTCGATGGAAGCAATCTTGTTGTACGACCATTCCCAGCTGTAGCCGAAGATCCCGTCCAGCCAGATGTCATCGGCCTGCGTCCAGTATTGCGGACGGTCATACGTATAGGTGAAGGTGCCGCCGCGTGTATGCACCTCTCCGTTCGGGTCCTTCCGGGTCGGGCCGGGATCAAGAATCTCATCCATCTGGACCGTGCCTTCATTCGGCCAGCGGGCCAACGTCATGCCCTCTCCGGCTACATACAGCTCCATCGGCGGGACCTTACTCAGGTCATTAGCCAGATAATAGCCGTGGCGGCTGAGCTCGCCGTAATCGGTAATCCCGAGACCGGCCAGATCCGCCTCCAGCACCTTGGTTCTCGCTTCAGTGCTGATGATCCGGCTGAGCACAGAGCTGTCCGTCACCGGAACGAATGCTGACTTCTCCAGCTTCTCCGAGCCTGACAACGTGACGGACTCCCCAGGATAGGCCGTGTACGTAATCGGCTTATCCGCCTCACCGGAGTCCTGCTCCCGCAGCTCGAAGCTGCTGGTCCGTTCATACCGGCCTTCGCGCAAATAGACAGTGACTCCACCATCAGGCAGCCCTTCGTCCGCTTTCAGTGCGCGGATCGCGTCACGGGCTTTTTCCAGTGTAAGAAACGGGGCATTCAGCGTCCCATCGTTGGAATCGCTTCCATTAACAGATACATAAAAGGTAATTCCGGGGGATACCTCCTCCGCAGATACAGTAGCTCTAAAAGGCGGAACGGGAATCGTCAAGACCAGCAGACCAGCCAGCAGCGCGGCAAGCAACCTCTTTTTCACCATAGCTCCTCTTCCTTTCAAATCAAGATAGGGACGGCCCGGCCAAATATAAAGCTATGGCAAAGCCGTCCCTGAGCAGCAGGTTCTCCTGTTTCCTCCGGTGCTATCGTTATCTATTCTGTCCGCTTACTTCTTCAAGCCTTTTTCCTTAAGAAATGCTTCGAATTGCTTAGTCACCTCTGCGACATACTTCTCTTCGCCCGCTTCCTTCAGCTTGCCGTACAGTACAGGCCAGGTTTCGTCAAAATCCAGGGTGCCGGTCACAAGCCCGCGCTTATATTCACCCCACACGGCGTTCAGGTTGGCGATCTCGGTATTGACCGGCTCGGAATTGAATTTGAAGGCGCCGACCGGATTGACCTCGGACTCGGAGTTGATCTTTTTGGTCTCTTCCCAGACGTTCTCAGGCTGGCCTTCCTTCAGGTATGAGTTGAATACGCTGCCAAAAACCCAGTCCATATTCGGCAGATAACGGGAATCCGGCAGAGCCTTGATGTAATCGCCCGTTGTTTTCTCATAGTGAACGCCCTCAATACCGTTGCAGATCAGATTGTACAGCTCCTTGTCGGTATTGATCAGATTCAGCAGCATCATGGCCCGTTCCGGATTAGGAGCCGTGCGGCTGATCGACTGGTTGGTGGTCGCCGAATAGCCGTTCGAGAACCAGTCGCTGAGCGGAACCGTGATGACCTCATTGCCGCCGTTCTTCGCCATAACCTCCGCTTCCACCCCCGGCTTCAGCGTGACGTTGAAATCTACGGCGATCCGGCCTTTGGCCAGGTAATCGTTCATTTTCTCGGTAGCCGCATCCTTGTAAATATAGCCTTCCTTATACCACTTGCTGGCCAGACGGAAATTGTCGAGCTCTTCTTCAGGATAGCGGTGCAGCGTATAGGCCGGATCATCAGTTTTGATATAGAAGTGGTCGTCGAGGCCCGGTACTACCCAGTACTGGTCATCGTGCGACTGCGGATTGATAAAGGAGTTCCCGAAGGTGCCGAAGGGAATGATATCCGGCTCATTTTGCTTAATCTGGGCCAGGAACGGCTCGATGTCGGCAATCTTTTTGATGGAAGCGGTATCAAGTTTGTACTTGTCGGCAAAACGCTTCTGGATGATGAATCCGTACCGTGAGCCGTTAATCTGCTGGTTCGGAATGCCGTAAATTTTCCCGTCTACGGACAGTCCGTCCCACATGACCTGCGGTACATCGGCCTTCAGCTCCGGCGCATATTCATCCAGCAGCGCATCCATCGGCTGAATGGCGCCCTTACGCACCAACTCCTCCGGCTTCAGCATGTATCCGGTCCAGAGAATATCGAATTTCTCGCCTGCCGCCAGCACCGTGTTCATCTTCTGCACATAATCCCCGATGGCCACCGGCATCAGCTTGACTGTTGCGTTGATCTTCTCCTTGACGATCTTGTTGACTTCATCCTGCACCTTCTGCTGATCGGCCTGCAGCTGTGAGATCGGATAATACCACGTCAGCTCTACGGGCTTCAGATCTCCGGCATTTCCCGAATCCGGTGCCGCGCTTTGGGCGGCCGGTGTCCCCGTGCTCTCACCCCCGCTAGCATTTTGCCCGTTACCATTGCCGTTGCCACCGCAGCCGGACAGCACCGATGCTGTGAGCAATACAGATGCCAGAACTCCAGACAGCCTTTTTCTCATGTGTGTGACCTCCTGTACTTTGTACATGATTGTATGTTAACCCTTTAGGGAGCCAACCGTAAGCCCTTTGACGAAAAACCGCTGAAAAAACGGGAAGATTACAAGCATCGGACCGCCGGCCAGCACAGCAATCGCCATCCGCGCCGAACTGTTAGGGAAGCTGGACAAATCGATCCCGAGCTGGCCGGTAAATTCCGCATTTGTGGTGAGAAACTCGATACTGTTGAGTGTCCGCACGAGCAGCAGCTGCAGCGGCACCTTGTTCGGATCATCGATATAGAGCATCGCGTTGAACCATTCGTTCCAGTATGTGAAGGAGATCAGAAGACCCAGCGTAGCCAGCGCCGGCGTGGACAACGGGAGGATAATCCGGAAGAAGATGCGGAACTCCCGCGCCCCGTCGATTTTGGCGGATTCAATAATTTCGAGCGGGATCTTCGACATGAACCCCTTCATGACCATGATATTGAACGGTGACAGCAGAATCGGCAGAATGAGCGCCCACAGACTGTCCTTCAGATGCAGGTACTGCGTGATGAGAATGTAGGAGGGAACGAGTCCCCCGCTGAACAGCATCGTAAAAAACACATAAAAGGTGGTCGCGCGGTTATAGCGGTAATCCTGCCGGGAAATGACGTACGCAGTCATCGCGGTCAGCAGCAGTCCAACCCCCGCACCGATGATGGTCACCGTGAAGGTCACCCCGTAAGCGCGGAACAGAACATCCGGAGCATCCAGCAGATAGCGGTAGGCATCCAGGCTGAACGATTCAGGGATAAACTGGTAACCGTTCGCGGTCAGCGACTTTTCATCCGTCAGCGATACAGCAACGACCAGCAGAAACGGCAGGATGACCACCAGCGACAGCACGATGAACAGCAGGTTAATGAACAATTTGGAGAATTCGAATTTTCGGGCCACTGTCTGGCACCTCCTTACCATAGAGAGTTATCGGGATCGACCTTGCGCACAATTCCGTTAGCCGTCAGCACCAGCACCAGACCAACAATTGACTGGTAAAAGCCTGTAGCCGCAGACATGCTTACATTGCCGACTTCACGCAGTGCACGGTACACATAAGTATCAATGATATCTGTAGAGCCGTAGAGAAAGCCCGAGTTGTTCGGGATAAAATAATGCAGACCAAAGTCGCCGCGGAACATGTTGCCGATCGAGAGAATCAGCATGATGATGATGATCGGAGCCATGAGCGGAATGGTGATTTTGAAGGCCATCTGCACCTTGGTTGCCCCGTCGATCCGCGCGGCCTCGTAATAGTCACTGTTGATCCCGATAATCCCGGCAAAATAAATCAGCGTGTTGAAGCCTACGACCTTCCATAATTGCACCAGAATGAGGATGATTGGCCACGGTCCGGCATTCTGGTACCAGCTCACCGGCTCCAGGCCGAATGATTCCAGCGTGCGGTTGATGAAGCCGTCCGAATGGTTCAGGAAAGCGTACGCCACATATCCTACCAGCACCCAGGAGAGAAAGTGTGGCAGGAACAGCGCGGTCTGGTAGAACTTGCTCCACTTGGCCTTGATTTCGTTCAGCAGAATCGCCAGCAGCAGCGCCGCCGAGGTCCCCACCAGAATGTAAGCGGTGTTATATAGAACCGTATTGCGGGTAATCCGCCACGCCGTGTCGGTAGTGAACAGGTAGCGGAAGTTATCCAGCCCTACCCATTCGCTGCCGAAGATGCCCAGATCATAGCGGTAGTTTTTGAAGGCGATAATCAGGCCGATCATAGGAATATAGGCAAAAATCAGTTTGTACAATATCCCAGGCAGCGAGAGCAGGAACAGCTCCCGGTTGTTCTTGAAATGATGCAGCTCTTGGGCGATCCAGGTCCTTCTGCGTTTTCCCGGCGGCGCACCCGCCTGTGCCTCTTGCCGCGTGAGTGAAGCGTTCTTCATCATAACCAAAGCCCCTTCCTTTCCTTCGTTAACGGCTGCCTGTGTTCAGGCTTTGCATGGCCTAAGAATAGCGCGGAATCAGGCTGTAGAGGTACTGTACAATCGCAGGATTGCTGTACAACGGGGCTGTATAGTTCCCGGATTCCTGTTCAGGCGGGGAGGTGCATCAAAAAGGCCCGTCAAATGAATTGAATTCATTAGCGGGCCTGGCATAAATATGAGGGATTCGCCTTATTTGCTGCGGTCAATGGCTGATTTCAGCCGGTACTCCTTCGGCGTTGTTCCATAGCGGCGTTTGAACAGGCGGTAAAAATAGCTTTCGTTCCCGAAACCCACCCTTTCCATAATTTCCGTTACTGTCAGGTCCTTCTGCTCCAGGTACTCCCTGGCATAGGCCAGGCGCGCCGCGTTGATCTGGTCGACTACGGTCACCCCCTCTTGTGCCTTGAACACCTGTCCCAGATAGACAGAGCTCATCTTCAGCATGTCGGCGATCCGCTGCACATTGAGATCGGGATCGGCGTAATGCTTGTCGATGATTTCTTTGACCGTTTCCGCCAGCAGCCTGTTTTTGTCCTCGCGCCCGTTCCGGCGCTGCTCCGCCACCTCACGCACCACCTCCAGCAGCACGGCCTCAATCTCATCCAGAGTTTCCTTCTCCAGAATCCGCCTGTTGACGGCCTGCAGGTTGACGGACACAGGATTAATATTGTGATTATTCATCTCGCCCAGCGTATTGCTCAGGGTCACCGCCAGATGCAGCACAGCCGAGAACATATTCTCGTAGCTGAAGGTGCCGAGCAGCGTCCTCCACCTGGTGATCGCCTGCTCCGTCTCGGCCAGATCCCCGCCCTTCAGCCCTTCCATCAGCTGCCGCTCCAGCTCCAGCGGAATCCGCAGCGAGTCATTCCGTTCATTCTCCCGGAGCTGCTCCGGTTCAAGCACCGCTCCCTTGCCGAAGATCATCCGGTAATTGGAACGGCGCACCGCCAGGTTGTAATGCTGCGTAATGCTGCGGTAATCCCCGAACACTTCGCTCAGCGTAACCGTAAAGGTAATGTGATAATAAGCAAAAATCGTCTGCTGAAGCTCCCTGAAGCGCTCGTCCAGCTTCGCAAGTGCCCCTTCTCCGGCAGCTCCGCCGCCGACAAGAAAGACCAGATGCCCGCTTTTCATATCCGCAGCCTCGCAGGAGCCCGCAGGCCGCAGCAGCTCCTGGCCGATATTGGCAATGGCAAAGTACAGCAGGGCTTCCATCTGCATGCCCTGTCCTGCGGCAAGCCCCTGCAGATCATCGATCTGCACCAGGGCAAGCCGGAGCGGCGACGGATAAGCGATGTCAATTCCGTACTGCTGCCTGAGCTGCACCAGCGTCTGTTCGTCCACGCTGTGGCTTGCCCCGATCAGGCTCCGCAGCTGGTAGACCTTGGCGATATTCGACTGCGAGGCCCGTTCCTGCTCCAGCCCCTTCAGCTTGCCGATCATCTCCGTTACATTGGCCGCGATCAGTGACAGCTCATCCTTCCCCTGCGGCAGGCTGCGGCCCTCCTGCGGTACGAGCGTCAGCAGCTGGCCGACCGGCTTATAGAGCCGCAGCGCAAAGAGTACGGACAGCGTAACAGCGAGCAGGACTACGGATAGCGTGACGGCCACTTCTGTCCACCGCATCTGCCGGACACTGCCCAGTACTTCATTGTAATCCTGCATGCTGATGATCTGCCAGTTGTTCAGTGCCTTGCTTAGATAAGTGACTTTATACTTTCTCCCGCCATGCGTGTAATTGAAAGAATCCAGCGCCTGGCCGGAGGCAGCGATCCGCGGCAGCAGATCCGCCCTGATGTTAAGCCCTTCAGGAAGCATACCGTCGGTTGAAATCAGTACCTCCCCTGCGCTGTCGGTAACAAAGAGCACATCATTCTCCCGCTCAGCCACTTGGTTAAGCGCTTTCATATTATCCAGCATCCAGCCCGGCTTTACCGTCAGAATCAGCACATTATCATTGATGGAGCCAAGGGCTTCTCCGTCGTAAATAAAAAAGGCAAATACGTCAATGCTTTCGTCTTTTCCGTCAAGGTCCAGAGGAATGAGCTGCAGCCGCGGCACATCCGGCCGGGAGGCCATATAGTCCTCCAAGGCACTGTACAGAAGGCTGTTGTTAATATCATGATTAAGCGATGAGAAGAACCGGTGCTGCGCACCGTTGTAGAAAATGGCCGCATGCAGGTACGGGGAGGCTGCCACCGTACGGTTCAGCCGCTCGATCTTCAGAATGCTCTGCCGGTAATCGGCACCGGATTTCAGGGCAATCAGCTCTTCGTCATTGTACAGGGATACGGCCAAATCCTTCACGATGCCGTTCATGTTCTCAATATTGTAGTTGATTTGGGTCAGCAGCTTGACGTCGGCTTCGTTCTGCAGGCTGAGCACCTTGCCCCGGGCGCTGGCATTCAGCAGCAGCGAAGCGGCAGCCAATGTAGCCACAACAAGCATGAAGCTGAGCAGAATCCGCTGCAGATATTTGCGCGAACGGATCGTTTGCAGTATATTCATGAGTTCTCTCTCCCTGCTCTTGGGGTGAACTTATCATAATCCCGGGCGATTTTGCTTGTCAATCCGCTCTTTGGCACGGGGATCTCCCGGGTCCTCTGCATCTGCCGGCACCTCCGGCCCTGCCTGGAACAGCTCCTGCAGCAGCACCTGTGCCATCACCCGGTGACCGGATGCGTCCGGATGAATGCCATCCCCATAGCTGTACGAGCTGTCAGCCGACCGCGCTTGACGGATGTGTGTAACCAGCGGCGTACGCATATCTATTACGCCATCCGCAGGACAGCCTCCCGACAGCAGCCAGGCTGCATAACGCTCCAGCACCTTGTCGTATTCTTCGTAAGGCTTCAGATAGCTGAAATCAGCAGCCGTCCCCGGCTGCAGCGGCCCCTTCATCGATACGGCATCGAAGGGCGGTGGTGTCATCAGAATCACTTTGGCCCCGGCTTCAGAGATCTGTGCAGAGAGCCGCCGCATTCCGTTCTGATAGGCCGCAAATCTTCCCTCACTGAGGGGATGGTAGATTCCGTCATTCATACCGTAGCAGGCTATAACTATATCTGGAGCGGCTTCCGCCAGTTCTTTGGCCAGCCTGTCGTGAATACAAGGCCGGGGAAAAGGGTGCTCCGCTTCGCTGAGCCCGGAGGCGGTCTCACTGGGCACACCGCGTGCGAGCAGCTTTAGTTCCGTATCCGGACGGTGCTTGTTCAGCCATTCCTCCGCCAGCCGGATGTACAGGCCATCAGCCGTAATGCTGTCTCCGAGAAACAAAATGCGGACATCCGCAGAAGCTTGTATTTTCCCGATCATCGTCATATCCCTTAATATTTGCAGCATGCTGTTCCCTCCTGACTATCGTGCAGTATAGCCCTGCCTGGCTTAAGCCGGGCAGGGCCTCTGCACTCTAAGGGTAACGCAGCCCGGAGGAACCCGCCTTGACGATCCCGACCACTTTTAGCATAATATTGCCATGACAACGAAACTATTCGCGCGGGACATCGGACTGGAGCCCGGATTTACCTTCAGAATCCAGAAATGCCCGCTGACCCATGATTACTATGCCCACAGCCATGACTTCTCGGAGCTGGTTGTTATCCTGTCGGGTAACGCCGTGCATATCATTGAGGGGAGGGAATATCCGGTTTCCGCCGGACAGGTGTTTCTGATCCATCAGGATGTTGCCCACGGATACAAGAATGTGGACGGCATCGAATATGTGAACGTGATGTTCCAGCCCGAACAGCTGCTGCAGCAGTCTGAGCTCAGGCTGCTGCCCGGCTTTCAGGCCTTGTTTTACATTGAGCCCTTTTACCGGAAGGAGATGTACTTCAAGGGCATGCTCACCTTGGATGCCGCGCAGCTCCGGGAGGCTACGCGGCTGCTGGATGTCATCCTCGGAGAGCATGACCGGCAGCCCGAGGGATACCGGCTGATGATCCGCACTTATTTTACCGCCCTGGTCGGCCTGCTCTCACGGTATTATCAGAACAGCAGCGGGCTTGAAGACAATAAGGCGCTGCGGATTGGCGAGACGGTCACCTATATCGAGGAGCATTTCCTGCAGCCGATCACCCTGCAATCGATAGCGGACATGGCCTATATGTCGACCCGCCAGTTCCTGAGGGTCTTCACCCGCAACTACCAGACTACGCCGATGGATTACGTCATCCGTAAGCGGCTGGACTATTCCTGCACGCTGCTGCGGAGCCCGGAGCTCTCCATTTCCCAGGTGGCCCTGGACAGCGGGTTTCACGACCAGAACTATTACTCCCGCCAGTTCCGCAAGGTATTCAACTGCACGCCGAGCGCATACCGCGAGCGGATTCTGCATGCTTAAGCTGCGGAGGTTGCGGAAGCCCTGCTGAGGTGGCTGCCTATTCCCTATGGCGCAGCCGCCTCCGGTACGCTCCGGGGGTCAGGCCGAATCTTGCCTTGAACAGACGGGTCATATAATTGGGATCGCGGATTCCTGTCCGTTCGGCAATCTCAGGGATGCCCAGCACCGTACCGCCCAGCAGCTTCTTGGCTTCTTCCAGACGCAGGTGCAGCACATATTGCAGCGGCGTGGTGCCGATGTGCTGCTTCATGCACCGCGTAATATAATCCGCCTGGAAATGCAGCTCCTCCTGCAGCCCCGCCAGTTGAAACGGCTCTCTCCAGTGCTGATCGAGATAGGCCGCCGCCGCCCGGGCCAGCCGGGCGGCGGGTTCGGGCAGCGCAGTCCTGGCGCATTCCTCTTGGAGTGCTGCCATGAAGGCCGCCAGCTGAACATGAAGCCGGAGAGCATTCCCGGCGTTCAGCCGGCTGTGGATTTCGTTCATTTCCTGGAGAATCGGCTCCAGCACCTCCAGATCCACGGAGGCGAATTTCGGCAGGTACAGCCGCTGCTGGGCCGAAGGCTCTTCATCCTCTACCGTCCCTCTGGACAGCAGCGACGACCAGGGGATCTCCTCCTGCCGGATATACGCCGGCTTGCCATCATGAATGAAATGCACCCAGTAAATCTCCGTATCCTCCTCACAGCTGCGGTACCCCTCATGCGGCAATCCCGCTTCCAGCACCAGCATCTTTCCCGGACCGACAGCATATTCCCTGTCTTGTTCAGCCATATAGAGCGTTCCCCGCTTCACGACCAGCAGATCGTATACACCAAACGTACGGGCGAAATGCCGGTCTCCCGGAGACCAGACGGCAAAGCCCACAGTGACGAACTGCGGCAGCGGCGGAATGGTGAATTCCAGACACAGCATCTCATTCCCTCCCTGTTCAAGTCGGTTTTGTGCTATTTCAAGTCTATATTATCACTGGCCTCCCCGGCTGGAAAGGGTTACATTGTCAAGGAATAAGCTTTTTATTCCACGACATAAGGGGCTGTATATCCATGCGTTTTCGTCAGGTTCATCTCGACTTCCATACCTCTGAAGCCATTCCCGGCATAGGTACAGAATTCTCCCGTGCCCAGTTTCAGTCCATGCTGCGCACCGGTCATGTAGATTCAATCACCGTGTTCTCCAAATGCCATCATGGCTGGGCTTATCATCCCAGTGAGGCCAACGAGATTCATCCGCACCTGTCCTTTGACCTGCTGGAGGCCATGATTGAGGCTGCCCATGACATCGGTGTCAAGACACCGGTATATCTGTCCGCCGGTCTTGATGAGAAGCTGGCCCGCCGCCACCCCGAGTGGCTGATCCGCGATGCGGAGGACCGCACCCGCTGGGTGAAGGACTTTATGACCCCGGGTTATCATGAGTTCTGCATGGGCACGCCTTATCTGGACATCCTCCTGGCGCAAATTCACGAAGTGGTCTCCCGGTATGCTACGGACGGCATCTTCCTCGATATCGTCGGTGTCCGCAAATGCCGTTGCCAGTACTGTGTAGCCAAGCTGCGGGCAGACGGCCAGGACCCGCGCGATGAAGCCGCCGTCACCCGCCTGGGGGAAGAGACTTATCTGAACTATGCGCGCCGCGTAAGGGAAACGATCGACAGCGTCAAGCCCGGCCTTCCGGTCTATCACAATAACGGCCATCAGCAGCGGGGGCGGCGTGATCTGGTGCATGTGAACACCCATCTTGAGCTGGAATCTCTGCCGACCGGAGGCTGGGGGTACGATCACTTTCCGTTGTCCGCCCGGTACGCCCAGACGCTGGGCATGGAATTTCTCGGCATGACCGGCAAATTCCATACCTCCTGGGGTGAATTCGGCGGCTACAAGCACCCGAATGCACTCCGCTACGAAGCTGCACTCAGCCTGGCCCACGGCGCCAAATGCTCGATCGGCGACCAGCTCCATCCCTCCGGCCTGATGGATGAAGCAACCTATGCGCTGATCGGCGCGGCATACGCCGAGGTGGAGGCGAAGGAGCCGTGGTGTGAAGGCGTGCAGTCTGTAGCGGATATTGCCGTCCTGTCTCTGGAAGCGGCGCGGGAGGCCTGCCCCGGCGGCCAGGCGCTGAAGGGTGAGCGCAATCTGACCGACCCCGGTACTGTACGCATCCTGACGGAAGGACACTATCTGTACGACATTGTTGATACGCTGACGGATTTCAGCGCGTACAAGGTGCTGATTCTGCCGGATGAGGTTCCGGTATGGCCTGAGCTGGCTGAAGCCATTGCAGTGTTTACTGCCGGGGGCGGGAAAGTGCTGGCTACCGGGCGTTCCGGCCTGAATCCGGCAGGAGATGCCTTTGCCCTGAATCTCGGCCTCCGCTGGCAGGGAGCGAATCCGTACAAGCCGTCTTATTTCCATCCGCAGTTCACGCCCGGCGCTCTGCTGCCCGCTTCCTTTGTCATGTACGGCGAGGGCCAGCTGGTAGAGCTTGACGGCGGGCAGTCCCTCGGCCACCTGGAGAACCCGTATTTCAACCGTGATGTCTTCACGTTCTGTTCACACCAGCATACGCCAGGGTCCAGGGAAGACAATGGCCCGGGCATGATCGAGAGCGAGAACGGTATCTATATTGCCTGGAATGTGTTCAGTGAGTATGCCGACGGCGGCCATCTCATCCTGAAGGAGATGGTACTCCATGCGCTGTCCAGGCTGCTGCCGCAGCCGGCGCTGCGTACCAATCTGCCGGCGCGGGGAATTACAACCCTGCAATACCAGCAGAAGGAACGGCGCTATGTACACCATCTGCTCTATGCCGCCCCCGCGCTGAAGGGCCGAATTGAAGTCATTGAGGACATCGTGCCGCTGCATGACATTTCCGTCAGCCTGCGGCTGCCCTCCGATGCAGCCATCCGGCGGGTCTATCTCGCTCCGGCGATGACAGAGCTGCCCTTTACAGCGGGAGCGGAGGGCGATGTTACTTATACTGTTCCTTATCTGGAGAACCACCAGATGGCGGTGATTGAGCTGGTGTAACAAAGCAGCCGCCCCGGAGTGTTTGCTGCTTCGGGGCGGCTGCATTATTTTTTCTGGTATCAATAAATCGTCGGCACCATTCCCCCGTCCATGCGGATGGGAGAGCCTCTGAAGGCTGAGGCATAGGGGCTGCAGATAAATGCTGCCAGCCGGCCGATTTCGGACGGTCTGATAAACCGCTGAAGCTCAGACTGGGGCAGATTAGCGGCCATAAATTTCTGTTCCTTTTCAGCAAACGTCAGATGATCAGCAGCGTAGATTCCCTCGATGATCTGCTGCACATTTTCAGATAGTGTCGGCCCTGGCATGATTGTATTGACGGTTACTTCAGTCCCTGCGGTTAAGCCCGACAGACTTCTCGCAAGAGAGAGCAGCGCCGATTTGGTTATCGCATATTGCGGCATTTGACCGGAAGGCATGACCGCCTCCTCACTGGCAATAAAAACAATCCGGCCATCGTTGTGCTCCAGCATTTTGGGCAGATAGAATCTGCATAATCCGTTGGCGGCCAGCACATTGGTGCGGAAGTACCTCTCCCAGATGTCATCGCTTGCGTCATCATAGCTCATGATTTCATAGATTCCCATGTTGTTGATTAGGATATCCACCTGAGGATATTGCCCGAATAAAGCCTCTCTCTGCTTCACATCCGTTAGATCGGCAGCGGCATTCTGAAGGGATACGGCGGGGAACTGGCTGCGGATTTCACTAACAGTCTGCTCCACCTCATCATGATTTCTTCCGTTAATCAGTACATTCACGCCTTCTTTGGCCAGCTCGGCCGCAATAGCCTTGCCTATCCCTTTGGTTGAGCCTGTCACCAGCGCGGTTTTGCCCTGCAATCCCATATCCATTATGCATGTCTCCTATTGAAGTATTATAGAACCACAAGAGTATGCTTGCGTTCCTGCAGGAACTATAATACCTCTCCAGACCACCGGGGTAACTAGCTTACCATGCCAATCTTCTTGCAGAACACGCCACATTATAGGGATTCATTCGTCTAAAAGCCTGCGTGCTCCGCACGCCAATGTGCAGGCGTATCCCCCTCCCAGCTCCGGAACGCCCGGTAGAATGAATTCTGATCCTCATACCCGACCAGGCAAGCCACTTCGTGAATGTCCAGCAGAGGGTCAGCCAGATAAGCCTTTGCCTGCTCATGTCTGGCCTGGGCCAGCAGTTGCTTGAAGCTTGTGCCTTCTTCCGTCAGCCGCCGCTGCAACGTCCGCTCACCCAGTTTTAGCTCTCTGGCTACAGTCTGAATATCATAACGCCCGCCCATCAGGCTTTGTTTAATGATCCATTTCACGGTCCCGGTAAAAGAGCGGCGGCTGGCCTCTTCATCAACCGTCCGGTCTAATACAGGTGTCAACATTTCCAGCAGCTCTGAATTGTACGTTATAAAAGGCAGATCCAGGTCTCTGCGCCGCAGAACGAGCCTGTTCTTCGCGGCACCGGTCCGCACCGGACAGCCGAAATACCTCTCCAGCGCCTCCACATCCCCCATTGGCTGTGAGAACTCCGCCCCCAATGCAGTCAAGGCCTGGCCCGTCCCCCTCCGCCCCAGCTCCAGCAGATAGGCCAGTGTAATGCCGGTAAGTACGGCGGGACCCAGCTCCTCCGTCTCCTGCCACTCCAGCTCTATAGCGCATTCTTCCCCCATCTCCGTGATAAGCAATCTCTCAGGGGGACACATTTGTTTATATCTGGCCATCCGGTTAAGGGCATCACGGTAATCGCGGGCATGGTAAGTGGCCAGGGCATCCGGCGGATACTGCGACGTTTCAAAGGCAGTAACAAGCCCAATAATTGCATGTGCAACATCCCCTATGAGATCGGAGTAAGCTTGCCAAAGTGCGAAGTATTCTGCAGTGGTAACTTTTACCTCTGTAATAATGGTCAACGGCAGACCAGCCTGCCGGGCTACATCCTGTGAGGCTATGCCTAATTGCTCTAATCCCGTCCAGAATCCGGATGGGAACTTGATCGGTTTCGTAGACTGTTGTTGGTTCATCGTTAAATCTCCTTTACGGCTGTGCAAACTTCTCTGCACCAAGCATACTCTTCCGCCTGTTCATAAGTCCAGAGACGGCAGATTGCACAGAAAAAAGAGGGGCCTCAGCAACCATACCTATCTGCCGGCACCTCTCCTTTTCAACCCTATCCACACCCGGTTCCCATAACCGTCCCTGCCTCCACTTCTTCAGCGGTCTCCCGGCGCAGGACTACATTCCATAGAAGGATCTTAGCGCAACAAGCTCATCAATCCGATTCTGGGGCAGCTCCCGCTCGCCGTTAATCATCCGGGTAATAAAAGTCAGCTTAGCCGTATACTCAAGCCGTTCCATGTTCATATAGGCGCTCATCACATCCTTGCCCCAGGTCAGCGCACCGTGGCTTTCCAGCAGGACGGCTGTTTTTCGGCCCAGAAAAGGAATCAGCGAATCCGGAATCTCTTCGGTAGAAGGGGTGCCGTACGCTGCAAGCGGAATATCTCCCATGGCGATGACCGATTCGGGCATCATCATTTTGTTCAGCGGCTCCCCCTTGATGGCAAAAGCAGTCGCATACGGCGGATGCGCATGTACTACACCATTCATTTCGGGCAGCTCATTATAGATTCTAAGGTGCATCTTAACTTCGGTCGAAGGCCGGTAGCCTTCGGCGGCTTCAATGATTTCGCCCTGCAGGTTCACCTTTACGAGCATATGCGGCTTCAGATAGCCTTTGCTGACTCCGGTCGGTGAGGCCAGAATCTCCGTCTCCGACAGGCGCGCCGAGATATTACCGTCATTAGCGGCGATGAAGTCCTTGTTAAACAGATTCCGGCCGATATCGCAGATCTGCTCACGCAGCTCCTGTTCATAGTTATTCATGGAAATCTCCTATCCTAAATATATTTTTATGAGCCTGGATAATAACGGGTAAAAGCATAGGAACGCGCGACAAGCGCTCTGATTCCGGAAGCCTCCACTTCACCCAATGCCGCCAATTGGACAGCAATATTGCCGATGGCACTTGCCTCCACTGGCCCGGCGGCCACTTCCTTGCCTGCAGCATCTGCCGTAAGCTGGCATAGAAGCTCATTCTGAATGCCTCCGCCCACCATATGAACCGTGCGGATGGTCCTGCCGGTCAGCTGCTCCAGCTCTCTGAGCGTCTTGGCGTAAGAGGCGGCCAGGCTGCTGAGGATGGTCAGAATCATCTCTGCCTTGCTCTGCGGCACCGGCTGCCTAGTCCGGGCACAATACACCGCGATCCGTCCCGGCATGTCTCCGGGTGTACTGAATAATTCATCGTTAGGATCAATCGTTGGCGCTGCATATCCGGTCTTCATGATACTCCGGGCAAGCTCCACCGCCTCCTGATGGGAGACCGGTTCTCCCGCTTCCGCCCAGCCTCTTTGGCTTTCCTGCAGAAGCCACAGTCCGGTGGTATTCTTCAGCAGACGGTTCGTGCCGCCGAAGCAGGCTTCGTTAGTGAACCCGAGCTCAAGGGCCTGATCCGTAATGACCGGCCATTCACTTTCCATCCCGACCAGTGACCATGTTCCGCAGCTGATAAAAGCGGCATCCTGCCCTTGCCCGGAGATATAAGGAACCGAAGCCACTGCTGAAGCCGTGTCATGCGAAGCGCCGGCAATGACCTTAAGCGGACCGGTACCCAGTTCCTCCTGCAGAGCAGGCAGCAGCGTGCCAACCACAGTGCCTGCCGGGACGAGCTCAGGAATCAGCTCAGCCGGAAGCCCCAGCCGGTTCAGCACCTCCACAGCAGGCTGTGCCGAATCCGCGGTGAGCAGGCCGCCCGTACTCCAGATCGTCTGCTCTGCGTAAACCGCCCCGGAGAACAGGTAATGGAACAGGTCAGGCATCATCAGCATTTTGTCCGCCGTCTCCCTGATCCATGGACTGGCCTGAAGATCGGCATACAGCTGATACACCGTATTGATCCTGGCCGGTTGGTTGCCTGTAAGCCGGAACTGCTCTTCCTTGGGAAGCAGCGCTTCAAGGGCTGCTGCGCTGGCCTCCGTTCGCTGGTCCCGGTAATGATGCGGTGCATACAGCAGCTGGCCGCCACGGTCGATGAAGCCGTAATCCACGCCCCAGGTATCCACACTGAGTGACGCAATTGTACCCTGCACCTTAGCCGCTTGACGTATCCCCTGCTTCATTTCATGAAACAGCCGCAGCACATCCCAATACAAATGTCCCTGCAATTGTACCGGCTGGTTCGGGAAGCGGTGAATTTCCTCAACGGCGATGCGTTCACCATCGTAGCTGCCCAGCATCACTCTGCCGGAGCTGGCTCCCAGATCCATTGCCAATAGCTTTATGACTCTCCCCATAGATTGTCGCACCTGCTAACTTTGAGTTTTAATACAGCGGCCCGAAGGTCTGGCACGCTCTATAATCTGCGCTCTCCAGATCTGCTGTGCCGAATAATGACCACACCCGAGGTCTGAAAATCCGTGCTTCCTCCACATTATGCATACTGACCGGAATCCGCAGCATTGAGGCCAGCGTGATCAGATCGGCACCGATATGCCCGTAGCTGATGGCACCGTGGTTGGCTCCCCAGTTATTCATGACATCATACACACTTTGGAAAGCCCCCTCACCCGTCAGCTTAGGCGCAAACCAGGTGGTCGGCCAGGTCGGATCGGTCCGCTCATCCAGCGTCTTGTGCACAGCGTCAGGCAGGTCTACCGTGAATCCTTCCACCAGCTGCAGCACCGGGCCAAGTCCTTTTACCAGATTGAGCCGGGCCATCGTTACAGGCATTCCGCCTTTGGTTAAATAATCCGTCGAGAAGCCGCCCCCGCGAAAATATTCCTGCGAAGCAGGGCGGAACTGGGTCTGAGCCATACACGCCTTCACTTCTTCGTCCGTTATCTCCCAGAACGGCTTGATCGCCGGCTTGCCGTCCATTTTCTGCTCTCCTGTGCCGTCCAGCGCTGCAGAGCCTGAGTTAATCAGATGCAGCAGCCCGCTTGCTGCCTCCCCTTCCAGCTTGTAGCCGGTTACACGCTCCACCGCAGCAGGGCTCCAGTACGTCCGTACATCCGCGAAGATCTGCGCTGTATTCGTAAGCAGATAATTGAACAGCATCGTGACTCCGTTCAGGCTGTCATTTTCTGTTGCCACGATATACGGGGCGCGTCTGCCGTTCCAGTCGAAGGAGGAGTTCAGAATCGTCTCCATGAAATCCCCGTTCGGAAAATGATCCGTCCACTGCCGCTGGCCCTGGAAGCCGCCGACAAGCGCATTGTGTCCGTTCGCTTCCTCCTCAAACCCCAGCTCCGCCAGCTTCGGATTGCCGACCATGAGATCGCGCGCGATGAGCGTCATTTTGACACAGGTCTCCCATTGCAGTTCCTTCTCCTTGTCGCTAATCTGTAGATGCTGCGGGTTATTATCTGCTCCGATTCTGCAATTCTCCTTCACCCAGGAGAGCGCCTTCACAAATTCCTCTTGATCATAAATGTCTTCCTCAAACCGGCGCACGTACTCAGACATATCAATATACTCATTGCGCATGCCGAGATAATCCTGGAAGAACTGTTCATTCACAATTGAGCCGGCAATCCCCATTGAGACAGAGCCCATCGACAGATAGGACTTACCTTTCATCACAGCAACCGCCATCGCGGACTTTGCAAACTGCAGCAGCTTGGACTGCACATCCGCCGGGATCTCTTCACTGCCTGAATCCTGGACATCCTCGCCGTAAATCCCGAAAGCCGGAATCCCTTTTTGCGCGTAAGCAGACAGCACTGCTGCCAGATAGACCGCACCCGGACGCTCCGTCCCGTTAAAGCCCCACACCGCATGAGGAATCGTGGCATCCATATCCATCGTCTCAGATCCGTAACACCAGCACGGCGTCACCGTAATCGATACACCCACATTTTCACCTTTGAACTTTTGCGCGGCTGCTGCCGCTTCCTTGACCCCGCCGATTGTAGAATCAGCGATAATACACTGTACCGGAGAACCATCCGGATAAAAAAGTGTTTCTTCGAGAAATTTAGCTACACGCTGCGCCATCCCCATCGTCTGGGCCTCAAGTGATTCGCGGACACCGCGTCTTCTTCCATCAATGGTGGGACGGATACCAATCTTCGGATAATTTGCTGCCACTGCTGTTCCTCCTCGTAATGAATGGTTAACCTCTGCAGAAGTGCCGGATAAGCTGAATTCATGTTAATAATAGATTCGATATTGCCCAAAGTCAACAATAATCCACACAAAATTATATGTTTTTGTGGATTATTGTGATATTATTTAGAAAAGATGTGGGATTCAAGGGATAACTCCATAGACGATTAGGTAAGGGTGGATAAGGCATGAAGGCATTCGAACGGCGGGATCTGATTATTAATGAGCTCTACAGGTATAAAAAAGTACATGTGGCCGATCTGGCCCAGAAGTTTCAGGTATCGGAGGAGACCATCCGGCGGGATCTGGATAAGCTCGATAAAGAGGGGCTGGCCAAAAAAAACTACGGCGGTGCCATTCTCAATACGCACACCAATGAAGACCCCTCGTATGCGGTCAGACACCAGGTCAACCTGGAGGCCAAAGGCGTGATCGCCGGCAATGTGCTGGAGCTGATTAATGACGGGGACAGCCTGATGACAGATACGAGTACAACAGCTTTTGAGGCATTGCGCAAAATAACGGATTCCAAGCATAACCTGACGATTATCACCAACTCTCTGGCCGTACTGTCCGAGTTCCAGCATTCCGGCCATAAGCTTATTTCCACCGGTGGCACCCTGGGTCCGGAGACCAGCTCCTTCGTCGGCCCTACCGCTTCCCAGACGATTCAGAAGTACAATGTGGATGTGGCTCTGTTCAGCTGCAAAGGCATTTCCATGACCGGAGGGCTCAGTGATTCGAATGAGGAGGAAAGCGAGCTTAAGATTCTGATGCAAAAACAGGCCAGCAAAGTTGTCCTGCTCGTCGACTATTCCAAATTTGACCGGATCGCCTTCATCAAGCTGTTCAGCTTCGATAAAGTCGATTACATTGTGACTGACCGTAAGCCTTCCGAGGAATGGATGGAATTCCTGAATAACTATCAGGTATCGGTCTTGTATGGTACATAGTGCGTCTGAAGAACAACATCCCCCTGCGGGTGAAGGGTGCTGGTGCTCATCGCGTTCTCGTCGCTTGCATGGAGAGCATTGTTGCACATTTTGCAGGATTTCTCTATAAATGTTATTGAATTCCGGTACAATATTGCATTAATTGCACAAATCTCAGTATTTAGAGCTAGTTAGCGCCGGATTTGTTGCATTTGGTGCAGGATTTCAGCAGAGACCATTTTTATGGAGGCAGTATTGTTGCACTTTTTTCAGGATTTCTTTAAAAGTGTTACAGGCTATCTAGCATGGGGCCCATCCCTCGAAGGAGCAGCACCCAATGTGGTCAGTTTTTCGATTATATTCGGTCCATGCGCCGCTCTCGGCCCCATTGTAATCGGTTTTTCGATTACATTTCCTCCACGTGGCGCACCCGGTCGAATTGTGATCGGTTTTCCGATTACATTTGTCTTACGTGACGCCCCCCGTCCCATTGTAGTCGGTTTTTCGATTACATTTCCTAAGCAACAAAAAAACAGACTAAAATTACTTATAAAGTAACTTTAAGTCTGTTTGATTAGCGCGCCCTAAGAGATTCGAACTCCTGACCTTTTGATTCGTAGTCAAACGCTCTATCCAGCTGAGCTAAGGGCGCAGATTATGGAGCGGACGACGGGAATCGAACCCGCGACCCTCGCCTTGGCAAGGCGATGCTCTACCGCTGAGCCACGTCCGCATACGGTATGTATTCAATTACTGCTGGTGATTCTCATCCTCGTGCCAAGAAGATGGCGGAACCGACGGGATACTCTTCACTTCGTTACGAGATTGCGATGTAGTGCTAACGAAGCTTATGCTTCAACGAACCCAGGGAATTCTCATCCCTTGTGCCATTAAAATGGCGGAACCGACGGGATTCGAACCCGCGATCTCCTGCGTGACAGGCAGGCATGTTAGGCCAACTACACCACGGTTCCAAAGTAATTGCGGGGGCAGGATTTGAACCTGCGGCCTTCGGGTTATGAGCCCGACGAGCTACCGGGCTGCTCCACCCCGCGTCAGTAAAAATATTCTCTTATACACTTGCAGGCTCTGCATGGTGGAGGCTGAGGGGTTCGAACCCCCGACCCTCTGCTTGTAAGGCAGATGCTCTCCCAGCTGAGCTAAGCCTCCATGTAAGAAGCAACTTAATTATCATATCACACATCGTTGAAATATACAACTATAACTTTGTGAACCCTTGGGAATTCTCATCCCATAAATGGTGACCCGTATGGGATACTCTCCACTCCGTTACGAGATTGCGAAGTATTCCTTCCGAAGCTTATGCTTCAACGAACCCTTGGGAATTCTCATCCCATAAAATGGTGACCCGTATGGGATTCGAACCCATGTTACCTCCGTGAAAGGGAGGTGTCTTAACCCCTTGACCAACGGGCCATAATTAAAATCAATCTCGCGACAACAAAATATATTATATCAAATATATAAAAACATTACAAGAGAAAATCAAAAATCATTACAAGATTTATTCGAAGCAATTGGATAAACGTATCTTAATTCGCTGGTTTCTGCGCATTCGGCAGAAGCAATTGGATTAACAGCATCTATTTGTGCACGTTACCGCTACTTTGGCTAAAATTGAAAAAATCAAGTGTTGTTTATCCAACTGCTGTCCGAAGATCGTCCATTTATTCCCCAGCAAGTGCACAAAATCCAACTGCTTCCCCTTCCCCAGTGTCTTTCATCCCCGTTTATCCGATCCGTTCAGACATCGCCCATCTCATTATCCATGCTGCCCATGCATACAAAAAGACCACTGTCGACTAATCAACAGTGGTCTTGTGTGCTTGGCGGCGTCCTACTCTCCCAGGACCCTTCGGTCCAAGTACCATCGGCGCTGGAAGGCTTAACGGTCGTGTTCGGGATGGGTACGCGTGGAACCCTTCCGCTATCGCCACCAAACATGATTTTTCGAAGCCTACGCTTCTCGAAATCGCTACAGAAAATATCAAACCATCGGTTTAACTTCCTGCCAGGCTTAATCGCCTGAAAACTGAATCCGAAACAGAAATCTGCGTTTGCCCTTGTTACGGGGCCCCCGGAAAGTACTCGGAATCCGCTTTGTCAGCGTCTTCTTCACTTTTTGGGGTAGTTTATTGGATAAGCCCTCGACCGATTAGTATTGGTCAGCTCCATGCATTGCTGCACTTCCACCTCCAACCTATCTACCTCGTCGTCTTCAAGGGGTCTTACATACTGGGAAATCTCATCTTGAGGGGGGCTTCACGCTTAGATGCTTTCAGCGCTTATCCCGTCCGTACGTAGCTACCCAGCCATGCTCCTGGCGGAACAACTGGTGCACCAGCGGTACGTCCATCCCGGTCCTCTCGTACTAAGGACAGCTCCTCTCAAATTTCCTGCGCCCACGACAGATAGGGACCGAACTGTCTCACGACGTTCTGAACCCAGCTCGCGTACCGCTTTAATGGGCGAACAGCCCAACCCTTGGGACCTACTTCAGCCCCAGGATGCGATGAGCCGACATCGAGGTGCCAAACCTCCCCGTCGATGTGGACTCTTGGGGGAGATAAGCCTGTTATCCCCAGGGTAGCTTTTATCCGTTGAGCGATGGCCCTTCCATGCGGTACCACCGGATCACTAAGTCCGACTTTCGTCCCTGCTCGACTTGTAGGTCTCGCAGTCAAGCTCCCTTCTGCCTTTGCACTCTTCGAATGATTTCCAACCATTCTGAGGGAACCTTTGAACGCCTCCGTTACTCTTTAGGAGGCGACCGCCCCAGTCAAACTGCCCGCCTGACACGGTCCCCGTACCCGCTTAGGGTACCAGGTTAGAACCTAGATACGATCAGGGTGGTATCCCAACGGCGCCTCCAGCGAAGCTTGCGCTCCGCTTTCCACGGCTCCCACCTATCCTGTACAGATCGTACCCAAATTCAATATCAAGCTGCAGTAAAGCTCCATGGGGTCTTTCCGTCTTGTCGCGGGTAACCTGCATCTTCACAGGTATTAAAATTTCACCGGATCTCTCGTTGAGACAGCGCCCAAGTCGTTACGCCATTCGTGCGGGTCAGAATTTACCTGACAAGGAATTTCGCTACCTTAGGACCGTTATAGTTACGGCCGCCGTTTACTGGGGCTTCGGTTCATAGCTTCGGGTTACCCCTAACCACTCCCCTTAACCTTCCAGCACCGGGCAGGCGTCAGCCCGTATACTTCGCCTTGCGGCTTCGCACAGACCTGTGTTTTTGCTAAACAGTCGCTTGGGCCTTTTCACTGCGGCCCCCTCGGGCTATTCACCCTACCGAGGCACCCCTTCTCCCGAAGTTACGGGGTCATTTTGCCGAGTTCCTTAACGAGAGTTCTTCCGCGCGCCTTAGAATTCTCTTCTCGCCTACCTGTGTCGGTTTGCGGTACGGGCACCTTCTCCTGACTAGAGGCTTTTCTTGGCAGTGTGAGATCATGACCTTCGCTACTGTAATTTTCGCTCCCCATCACAGCCCAGCCTTATGATGTGCGGATTTGCCTGCACACCAGCCTCACTGCTTAGACGGACATCCATCAGTCCGCGTCACTACCCTCCTGCGTCACCCCATCGCTCATAGCGGATTACGGTGGTACAGTAATTTCAAACTGTTGTCCTTCGACTACGCCTGTCGGCCTCGCCTTAGGTCCCGACTTACCCTGAGCGGACGAGCCTTCCTCAGGAAACCTTGGGCTTTCGGCGGATCAGATTCTCACTGATCTTTTCGTTACTCATACCGGCATTCTCACTTGTGTACTCTCCAGCGCTCCTTACGGTACACCTTCAACGTATACACAACGCTCCCCTACCCCTGATGCAAGCATCAAGCCATAGCTTCGGTGGTGTGTTTAGCCCCGTTACATTTTCGGCGCAGAGTCACTCGACCAGTGAGCTATTACGCACTCTTTCAATGGTGGCTGCTTCTAAGCCAACATCCTGGTTGTCTGTGCAACTCCACATCCTTTCCCACTTAACACACACTTGGGGACCTTAGCTGATGGTCTGGGCTGTTTCCCTTTTGACAATGGATCTTAGCACTCACTGTCTGACTCCCGGCAAGAAGTAAGTGGCATTCGGAGTTTGACTGAGCTTGGTAACCCTTGCGGGCCCCGCACCCAATCAGTGCTCTACCTCCACCACTCCATTCACCGAGGCTAGCCCTAAAGCTATTTCGGGGAGAACCAGCTATCTCCGAGTTCGATTGGAATTTCTCCGCTACCCCCACCTCATCCCCGCACTTTTCAACGTACGTGGGTTCGGGCCTCCAGTGCGTGTTACCGCACCTTCACCCTGGACAGGGGTAGATCACACGGTTTCGGGTCTACGCCCACATACTCAGTCGCCCTATTCAGACTCGCTTTCGCTGCGGCTCCGGCTTCTCACCTTAACCTTGCATGTTGAACGTAACTCGCCGGTTCATTCTACAAAAGGCACGCCATCATCCATATAGAGGACTCTGACTTTTTGTAAGCACACGGTTTCAGGTTCTATTTCACTCCCCTTCCGGGGTGCTTTTCACCTTTCCCTCACGGTACTGATTCACTATCGGTCGCCAGGTAGTATTTAGCCTTAGCAGATGGTCCTGCCGGATTCATACGGGGTTTCACGTGCCCCGCACTACTCGGGATCCGTCTCGGAGGGGTTAAACTTTTGGCTACAGGGCTTTTACCTCTATCGCGGGCCTTTCCAGACCTCTTCGCCTACCTTAACCTTTTGTAACTCCATGTGAGACGTCCCACAACCCCAAGGGGCAAGCCCCTTGGTTTAGGCTGTTCCGCGTTCGCTCGCCGCTACTGACGGAATCACTATTGTTTTCTCTTCCTCAGGGTACTTAGATGTTTCAGTTCCCCTGGTCTGCCTCTACGTATCCTATGTATTCAGATACGAGTAACTGTGCATTACCACAGCTGGGTTTCCCCATTCGGACACCCCCGGATCAAAGCTTGCTTACAGCTCCCCGAGGCAGTTTCGTTGTTCGCCACGTCCTTCGTCGGCTCCTGGCGCCTAGGCATCCTCCGTGTGCTCTTAATAGCTTAACCAATGCGTTTTCCGGTAGGAAAATCGCTCAGCATTACTAAATTTAAACTTGCTTACACAAGTTCAGCTTAAAGGAATGTTCTAAAACGCAAATTCGTTTCGGTATCCAGTTTTCAAGGATCAAGGTTCTTACCTTTGAGAGCTTAAACTCTCAAAACTGACCAACGAGTGAGTAACTAGCCGACCGGCTAGATTTCAAATTTGAATGTCTTCATCGCAGAAGACGATTCTCCATAGAAAGGAGGTGATCCAGCCGCACCTTCCGATACGGCTACCTTGTTACGACTTCACCCCAATCATCTACCCCACCTTCGGCGGCTGGCTCCCTTGCGGGTTACCCCACCGACTTCGGGTGTTGTAAACTCTCGTGGTGTGACGGGCGGTGTGTACAAGACCCGGGAACGTATTCACCGCGGCATGCTGATCCGCGATTACTAGCAATTCCGACTTCATGCAGGCGAGTTGCAGCCTGCAATCCGAACTGAGACCGGCTTTGCTGGGATTGGCTCCACCTCGCGGCTTCGCTTCCCGTTGTACCGGCCATTGTAGTACGTGTGTAGCCCAGGTCATAAGGGGCATGATGATTTGACGTCATCCCCACCTTCCTCCGGTTTGTCACCGGCAGTCACTCTAGAGTGCCCAGCACAACCTGCTGGCAACTAAAGTCAAGGGTTGCGCTCGTTGCGGGACTTAACCCAACATCTCACGACACGAGCTGACGACAACCATGCACCACCTGTCTCAACTTTCCCCGAAGGGCACCTGATGCATCTCTGCTTCGTTAGTTGGATGTCAAGACCTGGTAAGGTTCTTCGCGTTGCTTCGAATTAAACCACATACTCCACTGCTTGTGCGGGTCCCCGTCAATTCCTTTGAGTTTCAGTCTTGCGACCGTACTCCCCAGGCGGAGTGCTTACTGTGTTAACTTCGGCACCAAGGGTATCGAAACCCCTAACACCTAGCACTCATCGTTTACGGCGTGGACTACCAGGGTATCTAATCCTGTTTGCTCCCCACGCTTTCGCGCCTCAGCGTCAGTTACAGCCCAGAAAGTCGCCTTCGCCACTGGTGTTCCTCCACATCTCTACGCATTTCACCGCTACACGTGGAATTCCACTTTCCTCTTCTGTACTCAAGCCACCCAGTTTCCAGTGCGACCCCAGGTTGAGCCCAAGGTTTAAACACCAGACTTAAATAGCCGCCTGCGCGCGCTTTACGCCCAATAATTCCGGACAACGCTTGCCCCCTACGTATTACCGCGGCTGCTGGCACGTAGTTAGCCGGGGCTTTCTTCTCAGGTACCGTCACTCCGGCAGCAGTTACTCTACCGGACGTTCTTCCCTGGCAACAGAGCTTTACGATCCGAAAACCTTCATCACTCACGCGGCGTTGCTCCGTCAGGCTGTCGCCCATTGCGGAAGATTCCCTACTGCTGCCTCCCGTAGGAGTCTGGGCCGTGTCTCAGTCCCAGTGTGGCCGTTCACCCTCTCAGGTCGGCTACGCATCGTCGCCTTGGTGGGCCGTTACCCCGCCAACTAGCTAATGCGCCGCAGGCCCATCCCCAAGCGGCAGATTGCTCCGCCTTTCATTCTTCCCTCAGGAGAGGAAAGAGATTATCCGGTATTAGCTACCGTTTCCGGTAGTTATCCCAGTCTTAGGGGCAGGTTGCCTACGTGTTACTCACCCGTCCGCCGCTAAGCCAAGTTGGAAGCAAGCTTCCAACAAGACTCCGCTCGACTTGCATGTATTAGGCACGCCGCCAGCGTTCGTCCTGAGCCAGGATCAAACTCTCCAATTAGGACGCCTACCGAAGTAAGCGCTTATAGAAAGAGCGATAGCTCATTTTGAAACATCTGACGAGAATTTACATTCTCTAATTTGGAATCACCGAGGTGATTTCCGATACTCACTCGTTGTTCAGTTTTCAAAGATCAAGCTCGTTGTCGGCGGTCATTATCTCGTCACCAGCAACTTTTATAATATACCATGATTCTCATCCGAATGCAATATTTTTATTTAAGAAATTCATTGCATCCTTCAAAGCTACTTGTTCCAATCGGCTTAATGGATATAGATCCTGCGACTGGATGTATAATATACCATGGGTTACAACCCTAAACAATACTCAATTTTTACCATTTTGGATGTAATTCCATAGACCCCATAGGATTACTACCCATGACTTCCTGCCTGTATCCCCTATCTTGCTCGTTCCAAAACAGCATACAAAAGAGCAGCAGATCCCCTCATAATGCAGGACCTGCCGCTCTCTAACCATCCCGGATGTTTAATTGGGCGCCCAAGGACTACTATTCTTTTTAGAAGTGCTGGTACGTTCACCAGTACTCTGAGATGTACGCGGTTTAGAAGCTGTTTTGTTCTTGGATGCCGTTGTGTGGCCGGAGGTCTTCGCTTTTGCCGCTCCTGATTTGGAAGCTCCCCCTTTGCTTGCTTTCGCCTCTTTCGCGGGAACAGCTTCGGCACTCGCTTGTACCGGACTGTCTGCAGCCGTCTCCTCCGGCGCAAGCTCGGGAACCTGAATCTCAGGTACACGGTTATGCGCAAAATTCTCCATTCCCGGATATGCCGGATACGGCGGAATATTTGAGACCATCGGCTGCTCATACATAGGTGATGCCATATTTGGCATGGAATTCATCCCGCCTGCGTATGGCGACACCATTCCCGTCTGGGGCATGGCATACATGGGATATGGATTATACATCGGCTGTTCATACGGATAAGGTTGAACCGCCATGCCACCGCAGCCGCAATTAGGCCAAGGCAGGCTAACCTGCTCGCCCTGATACTGCGGAGCAAAGGACATATTATCATTTGCAGGGCTGACAGCGGACATATTCACATTGTTATAGTCCGGCGCAACATTAGGATACCATGCTCCGAGGTACTGATTAGCCGGATAAGGAGGGCAGTCCGGCATGAATGCCGCAGGCTGAACATAGCCGGGAGCATTATTATTATCCATTACCGCCATAGGCTCATACATCGGATAGACCGGCGCGTAATTCATGAAATACGGATTCTCGTTCAGACCGGGGTACCCGTCACCCTTACCGCATGAGGAGCCTTTGCCGTCATTCCAGGCAGCGGGCTGAATGTTAGTTTTATGGGCTTCTTTGGTTTTCTCATAGACCGGTGCCTCTTGCGGCGGGACAGAGATCTGTACATATAAGCTCTGCTTCTCATGGACGATTTCCTGAACCGGCATGACCTCCGGTGCTTTCGGTGGCGGGTTGGGAGCCGGATTAGGTGCAGGCGCAGAGATCGGGACCGGCACCGCTTCTGCAGCAGGAGAGACCGGAGCCGGCTTCTCAATGACACCTGTGTAGGTTTTTCCGCCAATTGCGGTTTTGTCTACAACTGCCGGAGCAGTAGATTGAGGCTTGACGGGAACATTATTATCTTTCACAGGAGCTGTAGATTGAGGCAGAATGGAAGCTGTGTTGTCTTTGGCAGGTGGTGTGGACTGAGCTTGAATAGGCGCAGTACTCACCTTCTTCGGAATGTTCACCACTTCACCTGTCATCAACGCATTGGGATTCTTCAGCTGCGGGTTGGCGTCAATCATATCCTTCAGCGTAATTCCCCACGCCTTGGACAGCTTCCACAGGGTATCCCCCTGTTTGACAGTGTGCTTGTAATAGATATCATTATTATCCGGTACAGGTACGGGTGCTGCCGGGATCTTGACCTTGTCTCCGACAGCAAGCACATCAGGATTCGCGATCTGCGGATTGGCCTCAATGATCTTGGACAACGGTACTCCATACTTCTGGGATAATGCGAACAGCGTATCGCCTTGCTTGACAATGTGTATTTTCACGCAGCATTTACCTCCTAGGTATTCTATTCATCGGCGTTGCACCCCGGTTCAGGGATGATAGCCCTCCAGCATCGGTAATTGCGGTACAGCCGCCTCCTTCGTTACTACATCTTATGCAGCCCATAGGCGAATGACATCCCTATATGCAAAAAAAATCCTTCCATGCTTGGCATGAAAGGATTGTGCTCTATTCTACGATCTTAGCAGGCGCCGCTCTATTCCCAGACCTTGTAGCCGTCTTTGTCGACCACATTGCGGAATTCTTCCAGCAATTGCAGCGTGATCGGCCCGGCGTGGCCGGAGCCAATGACACGTCCGTCAATCTCACGGGCGGCAATGACCTCTGCTGCAGTACCGGTGAAGAAGACTTCATCGGCGATATACACGTCATGCATGGTGAACGGCTCTTCCTTAAGCGGCAGCCCCAGCTTCGCACACAGCTCGATGATGGCCAGACGCGTAATTCCTTCCAGAGCGCCTAAGTAGCATGGCGGCGTGTAGACAACCCCTCTTTTGATAATGAAAATGTTGTCGCCTGACCCTTCCGTTACATAACCCTGGGCATTCATCATAATCGCTTCATCGGCTTCCGCCAGATTCGACTGGATCTTCACCAGAATGTTGTTGAGATAGTTCAGCGATTTGATCTTCGGATTCAGCGCATCCGGGAGATTGCGGCGCTGGGATACCGAAACGGCCCGCAGCCCGTTCAGATAAGCCTGCTCAGGATAGATCGCCAGCTGCTCGACAATGATAATTACACTTGCCTTCGGACAGCGGCGCGGGTCCAATCCCAGGTTGCCGGGACCGCGCGATACAATCAGCCGGATGTATCCGTTGCGCATATCGTTAAGGCGGATGGTCTCAGCCATCGCCTCCAGCATCTCGTCATAGGTCAGCGGGATGTCCAGCATAATCGACTTCGCTGAATCGTACAGCCTGTCCAGGTGCTCTTTGCACTTGAAGATATTGCCGTTATAAATACGGATACCCTCAAAAATCCCGTCTCCATATAAAAAGCCGTGATCGAATACGGACACCATTGCCTTGTCCTTTGTTACATGTTGTCCATCCAGATAGATCCATTGCTCCGCCATGAACTTACTGCACCTCCGCTTTCTCTTCCTCATAGGTGTATGTGGGATAAGACCCCAGAATCCGTACCTGACAGCCCAACGCTTTGATCTCTTCGATCGCCCCGGGCAGCAGAACCGATTCTATCGGCTCCAGCACATCAATATAGAAATAATAAGTACCCAGCTTCTTCTTCGTCGGCCGTGATTCGATGCGGGACAGGTTCAGCTTACGCCACGAAAAGGCAGCCAGCACCTGATGCAACGCACCGGGAAAATCCTCAGGCAGCGTGACCAGGATACTGGTCTTATCGCCGCTGCTCTGCTTCGGAAGCTCCGGCTTCTCCTGACCGACGAGTACAAACCGCGTATAGTTGTTATTATGATCCGTAATCTGCCGCTGCACAACCTCCAGTCCATGAGTGGCCGCCCCAAGCAAGGTGCCGATAGCCGCCCAGCCTTTGCCGGGATTGGCCTTCACAATCTCTACAGCCTCGGAGGTGCTTCCTACAGACTCCAGCTCAGCCCACGGTATCTCCTTACGGATAAACTGCGTGCACTGCGCCATAGCAACCGGATGGGAGAGAATTCGAACCACCTTCTGGTAATCCTTCTCCCCGCCTGTACCGGTGAATTCCTGCGGATGGCCGATCAGATTCTGAATCGAGGGGTAAATCCACTCCGCCTGCATCGGCAGATCCACTTCATTAATGAGCCAGTCAATATGCAGGCTGACCGAGCCTTCAATCGTGTTCTCAATCGGAATTACACTATAGTCGGTAACCCCGTTTGCCGTGGACAGGAAGACATCGGAGATCAGCTTATGATGCTCAATCTGAACAGGGGTATCGCCGAATAAATGCAGCAGCGCTTCATGCGAGACAGAGCCCTGTGGCAATAACGCTATCGATTTCATGAATGCAGTTCTCCTTTTATCATGTCCAAAAATGTTCCGTTTGACCTCCCGCTCCGCTCCAGCAGCTCCGCAGTAACGCCTGCTGTACACGGAGACAGCCATACGGTCCGGGAAGTGATGCCATGCTCCTGCATCGTCCGGGTCAGAAACAGCTCCAGCTCCTGCTTCCGCGACTCCTTGCGGTCCACCATGCACAGCAGTGTCGGTCCTGCACCGCTGAGCGCAATGCCCAGTGCACCGTGGCCGGGCGCTTCCGCCAGCAGCTTCTCCATTCCCGGCACCAGGGGAGCGCGGTAGGGCTGATGCAGCCGGTCCTGCATGGCAGTGCCCAGCAGGTCCAACCGGCCGGCGGCCAGGGCTGCTGTAAGCAGCGAGGTGCGGCTGATATTATGAACCGCATCGCTCATGGTAATCTCCGCAGGCAGCGCCTCTCTGGCCTTGACGGTCTCCAGCTCGAATTCAGGAATGACCACCAGGAATTCCAGCTCCTGCGGCGGCTCAATGCGGATATAATCGGCATGTCCGCCATCCCACACGGCTGTAATAATGCCGCCGAACAGCGAGGCCCCGACATTGTCGGGATGCTTCTCGATCGCTGTAGCCATATCGAACAGCTTCGCCGGACTAAGCGGTGAACCTATCATAGCATTAGCCGCAGCCAGTGCGCCAACAATGGCGGAAGCGCTGCTGCCAAGCCCGCGGGTCAGCGGAATGTCCGAATACATGGAGATGGACAGCTCAGGAATGTGAACCCCCGCTTCCGCAAATACCATCTGGGCAACCTTGTAGAGCAGATTGCTTTTGTCCCGGGGAAGGCCTGACATCTCATCTCCGTACAGATGGAATACGGTACTCTCCGCCTCCTCCATTTCGATCCAGGCATACAGCGTCAGAGCCATGCCCAGCGTATCGAAGCCCGGACCGAGATTGGCAGTGCTGGCCGGGACTTTCACTCTAGACCTTCCGTAATTGCTCATAGCAGGTAAATCTCCTTCATTATATTTGCGCGCAGCTGCTGCATTCAAGGGGCATTCTCCGCTTACCCTTCAACACGGTAATGGCTCTTGATGCGGTGAATCACATTCAGCTGCTCCAGATGCCGCAGAACCTTATTCATGCTGGCTCTGCTGGCATTATGCGTGACGATGATGATCTCGGCATCGGGGTTATTCGGATTAGCCTGCTGGACGACAGAATCCAGACTAACCTCGTATTCGGCAAACACCTGTGTGATCTTCGCCAGTACCCCGGCCTTGTCGTCGACATGAAGCAGCAGGAAGTTTTTGTAGAAAATATCCTCATCGCTCTTCAGCTTCTTCTGCTTATACGGAACAATCTGCTTGAGCCCGTTCACACCCAGCTTCAGATTCTTGATAACCGCTACGAGATCGGCCACAATCGAGGTAGCCGTAGGCATCGCGCCTGCTCCCGCACCGTAGAACATCGTCTCCCCTACCGCTTCGCCGTAGACATATACCGCGTTGAACACGCCGTTCACGGAGGCAATCGGGTGGTTCTTACGGATCATCGTAGGCTGGACGCTGATGCTGAATTCTTCATCCTGGCGGTCAGCGATGCCGAGCAGCTTCATCTCATACCCCAGCCGTTTGGCAAAAGCGATATCCTCCTTGCTCACTCCGGAAATCCCGCTCACACTGACATCGCTCAGCTCCACGTTCGTGCGGAAGCCAAGTGTACCCAGAATGGCCATCTTGCGGGCGGCATCCAGCCCCTCCACATCAGAGGTCGGATCGGATTCGGCATACCCCAGCTCCTGCGCTTCCCGGAGGACATCGGCGTAAGAAGCGCCTTCCTGGCTCATTTTGCTAAGTATGTAGTTGGTGGTTCCGTTGACAATCCCCATAATCTTCGTGATTCTGTCTGAGGAGAACCCTTCGATCAATGTGCGGATGATCGGAATCCCTCCGGCTACACTGGCCTCATAGAACACATCACACTGCTTCTCCTGTGCCTTGGCCAGAATCTCCGAGCCGTGCAGGGCCATCAGGTCCTTGTTGGCGGTGACGATATGCTTGCCGCGCTCCAGTGCCTCCAGGATGTATTCCTTCGTGCCGGCGATCCCGCCCATTACCTCGACAATGACATCAATCTCCGGATCACGGATCACCACCCACGGATCATCGGTAACCCTCGACGGGTCCACTTCGACCTCCCGCGGCTTCTCGGTATTCTTCACGGCAATCCGTTCAATCACAATCGGCGAGCCGACCTGGCTGCTCAGATCCTCCTGATTCCCTTCAACAATACGGACAACGCCCGTTCCTACCGTACCCAGACCGAGCAATCCTACTCTAACCGGCTTCATTCGTATCCCTCACCCCTGACCAATAATTAACGCCCGCTTCACACCCGGAATTGCCTTGAGGCTATCCAGCAAATCCCCCAGCTCTTCATTCAGATGGGAAATCTCGATGGAAATGACCACGTTGGCCCGCCCCTGCAGCGGTATGCTCTGATGAATCGTCAGCACGTTAGCCCCGTGGACCGCTACGGAACCGAGTACCTTGGACAGCATCCCCGACTCATGCTCCAGATCAATCGAGATCGTAACGATACGTTCGCGTTCGAGCTGATGAATCAAGTGTATCCCGTCTTTGTACTTATAAAAAGCACTGCGGCTAAGCCCGACCTGCTCCACACCCTCATGAACCGTCTTGGCATCCCCTGCTTCGAGCAGCTGCTTGACCTGCATGGTCTTCAGCACAGCATCGGGCAATATGTCCTCCCGGACCAAATAATAGCGTTCTTTCACGAACGTCCTCACCCCAAAGACTTTTGTGTGTACATAGTGGACATTATACGGGATGACCGGCCTTTATGGCAATAACTTTTATTGAGAAGTGTATAGAAAAGACTGCCCCTTCCATCATCAGGAGGAACAGTCTGTTATACCGGGATCAGCCGTATGCGATCGTTGTGCCGCAGTACTCACAGGTTGTGGACTGGCCGGGCGCTACAGTGTTCTGGGCACCGCAGCCCGGACACCGCACCGATTTCGGCAGCTGCTGCGGCCCCCGCTGCTGTTGGTGCAGCCCGCCGGCAGGCGGTGAGAACGGGGATGAAGCCGCCTGGCCACCCTGTGCTGCCGGAGCAGCCTCATCCGCCCCTTCGTGAAAGAGGAGGCCGGAATCCAGCAGCCCGTACTTTTGAAGATAGAGCAGGTCTCTGTTCACATCTGCTTCGCTCTGACCGGTCCGGTCCGCCAGATCCCCGGTGTAGCGCACTCTCTCAACCTTGATCAGGTTTACATACTGATTGGCGAGCTGAGAGAAGCGGAATCTGGCTTTGGCTGCGGTTCTGGCAAATACGGCCGCGGGCAACAGCGTAATCAATGAGATCATTATTAATATTCCAATCAACGTACCAATATCAATCCCGTCTTCACTGAAGATGGAATAGAAGACAAAACCCAGCAGCTGCACGAAGCCGCCCACAAACACATGATACAACAGATTATAGTTGGCAGCCTTGCGGTAATTTTTGTAATGGCTCGTAATCATGCGCAGCAGCGCAAGCACAAACCCCAGCGGCATAAACAGATAACCGATGCCTGTGATCACAATATCCTTATTATTCCCCTCATATACGGGCAGGCCGTCAGATGGTTGGCCGGCCCGGCCCGGCAAGAGCCCGCCCGGCTGATTCCCTGTCCCCATTGCTTGCTATTCCTCCTATTTAAGCGCTGCGAGCTCCAGGTTACGGCGCGCAAGCGTACTGGCAATACTAGTCGTTAATTCCTCTGTCTCCACATCCCAGTCGGCTGGCAGCTCCTTCAGTACCAGCAGCAGCGCAACGTGGTCGTGCAGCAGTGAAAGCTGCTGGCGGAGGATGTCTTCGGTTGCGGATAGCCCCGGCCTGGATACCGGATCGCTATAACGGAACTTCTCCGTCAGCTCATCTAACAGCGAGGCCAGCCGGCCGGCTTCAGGATGCTGCCAGCTACGGGCGATCATGCTGATTTCCTGCAGCTCCTGACGGTGAGCGCTCAGATGCCGCGCGCCGTCTTGCGCCTTCCGTTCGCCGGACGCAGCATTTAAGCCATGTACTCCAACTGCTGCAAGCACAGTCGCAGCAGCAAGCAGGACCACCAACTGTATTCCCGCATACCAGAGCAGGTACAGCTCCAATATCCAATCCAGCATTATAGCTAAAGCCAGCACACTGGCTACATACAAGGCTAAGAATATGGCCCCGCTGATCCATACAGGCGAAGTCCGGCTGGCCTTACGTGCGCTGCGCAACCACATCAGGGCATACCCGTACACCACCGTCTCCGCAATACATACGGCCAGCAGCGACACCATGAACCGCATGGGCTCGGAGAGCCCCAGTGTAAAGAAGGAGATAACAGTCCCTGCCAATACAGCAATATATATGCCCGTAATCAGACCCGCATAAGACCTGCTCTTCTCCATACGGCTCACCCGCTAACCGCTCTGGTGCCGCATTCATCGCAGAACTTCTGTCCCGGCTCCAGCTCATGCCCGCAGCCCGTGCATTTGAGAACCAGCCCCGCGCCGCAATGCTGGCAGAACTTCGCGCCGGGCGTGACGGCTTGCCCGCAGCTATGGCAGGCAGCGCCCGCTGCGGGCACCGGCTGCAGCGGTTGTCCGCAGCCGGTGCAGAAGCGCGCATCCGCCGGGTTCACGGTCCCGCAGCCTGCGCAGGACTTGCCGGAGGTGCCGGAACCGGCGCCGCCTGCATTGCCGCCCGTACCGCCGTCCAGTGACATACTGCGGGTGATTCTCGCTACGATCTCTGCCGCAGGCCCCGCCATACCCATACCCATGCCCAGACCCAGGCCGGCATTCATCATCCCAACCCCCGCATTGCCCGGATTGCCGGCCGCCTCCTCCATCGTATCGAAGCTGCGTTCCTGCTGATAGGTGAAGCCGATGATGTCCATCTCCGCCTTCTTGGCCAGTGCTTCCTTCAGCCGCACGGTCGCCGGATCATCATCCGGGATATTGATGGAGTCAATATAGAAGTTATTGAGTTCAATGCCGCTATCCTGAAACGACGGAGCCAGCCTTCCCTGGATATGCTTTGAAATCTCGACGACATAGGCATTGATCTCCAGAATGCTGATCTTACGGTGAACCAGATAAGAAGAGATCAATTCGTTAATGTTGGACATCAGCAGCCCGCGGAAATAATTCACCATCGTGTCCTGATCGAAGACCGGCAGTGTTCCTACGAGCTTGAGCAGGAATTTGCGGGGGTCCTCAATACGGACGCCGAATTGCCCGAAAGCCCGCACAGCCACCATCACCTTATACTTCGGGTCCTGCAGCTGGAGCGGGGAGCTCGTTCCCCACTTGACGTTCATGGAATTCATCTTGTTCACGAACCAGACTTCTGCCGTGAACGGAGATTTGCCACCGAACGGCAGGTTCACCACATTCGACAGAATCGGTATATTGGCTGTGCTCAGGGTGTGGCGGCCGGCTGTAAAAGAATCCAGCGCCTCTCCGCCCTTGAACAGAATCGCCTCCTGTGATTCATTGACGATCAGTTGAGTCCAGGTGCCCAGCTCCTGATTCGGATATTTCCAGGCGAACACTCCGGGAGGTCCGTCATATTTGACTACTTCAATAATTGCCATCCGTCCATTCCCTCTTTCTTGACAGGTATGTATGATATACGCAGCTTTCGCCCTTAAGGTTCAACCGGGGAGAAATTACTCCTTCTGATTGTAGTACAATTCATAGGAATAGATAAAGCAGACTTTTACAAAATAACCCCAAAACAAATCAAAAAAAAGGCTGCATCCCCCTCGCGGAAAGATACAGCCGGTGACACATCTCTGATTAATCAATCAATAGTAACTGCTGTTCTCGACAAACTCGAATTCGAAATCGCCGATCCGCACAATGGTTCCCTCTACCGCACCGCGTCTGCGCAACTCGGCATCTACGCCCATATGGCGCAGGGTGCGGGCCAGCTTCAGAATAGCGTCATGCGTGCTTAGCTGCATCCGCTTCAGCATCCGTTCAATCCGCGGGCTAGTGACCACGAACGCCTCATTATCGCGGGTAATCGTGAATGAATTATCATCCTCCGCTTCCAGCTTGTATACCTTGCGTTCTGTGGTCTCCGCCACTTCTTCCACCACCGGCGCCACCGGAATGCTGTCCAGAAGATCCGCCGCCCGGTAGAGCAGCTCCTGAATCCCTTGACGGGTCAGCGAGGAGATCGGCATAATCTCCAGGTCCGGGCGAAGCTCTGCCACCCGCTCACGGAACGCCGCCAGGTTCTCCTCCGAGTCCGGCATATCCATCTTGTTCGCTGCGACAATCTGCGGGCGGTCCATCAGAGCCGCGTTATATTGCTTCAGCTCATCGTTAATTAACACCCAGTCTTCAAAAGGATCACGGCCCTCTGAGCCGGACATATCCACGACATGAATGATAACACGCGTACGTTCAACGTGACGCAGGAACTCATGTCCCAGTCCCACACCTTCACTCGCTCCTTCAATCAGCCCCGGCAGATCCGCCATCACGAAGCTGCGGCTGTCCCCCACATCCACAACGCCCAAATTCGGGGTAATCGTTGTGAAGTGATACGCCCCGATCTTCGGCTGGGCGGCAGACACCACAGACAGCAAGGTCGATTTGCCTACGCTCGGGAAGCCTACCAGGCCTACGTCAGCCATTACCTTAAGTTCCATGACCACGTACCGCTCCTGGCCCTCTTCGCCGTTCTCGGCAAGCTCCGGCGCTGTGTTGGAGGCCGTTGCGAACCGGACGTTCCCCCGGCCGCCCCGGCCGCCGCGGGCCACCACGACCTGCTGGCCGTGACGGGTCATATCGGCAATGATCTCCTGCGTATCGTCATCGATCAGGAGCGTGCCCGGTGGAATCCGCACAATCAGATGCTCGGCGTTCGCCCCGTGCTGGCTTTTGTTGCGGCCCTTTACGCCGCGGTCGGCCTTGAAGTGCCGCTGATACCGGAAATCCATCAGGGTGCGCAGCCCTTCATCCACCCGGAAGATGACGTCTCCTCCGCGGCCTCCATCGCCGCCGGCCGGTCCGCCTTCCGGCACATATTTCTCCCGGCGGAACGCTACGAGGCCGTCTCCGCCGTCTCCGCCTTTTACATAAATCTTCGCTTTATCTACGAACATGAATGTTCACCTTCCTTACATCTCCAGCGGTAAGCGCAGTTTCACATAGCCTTTGGCCGGCTGTACCTGCTCCGCCTTCATGATTTTCCCTTGTACTATATTATAAATTTGCCCCTGCAGCAGTTCGGGGTGGCCCTCTGTCCCCTCACCTGTGAAGGAGATCAGAACGTCCTTGCCCTCCTGGGAAAAGCTGAGCTGCAGCCTCCGTGTCTCCCCTTGCGGCGTAATTCCGCTGTACTGGTACGCTCTTACCGTCTGCATAATGACTGAAGTCAGCTCGCTGCCTGTATCGGAGCTTAGCTTGTCCTCCAGATTCAGGCCTTCCTCCACCTGTATGTCCAGCTCCAGAGAGCTTCTGTTCGTCCGGAAGGACTGCAGGTAGAATACCAGTGACGGAACCCCGAGCTTCGCAATCCGGCTGTCCAGCGCGATACGCTCTTTTATTCTTTCCACACACTGCTTGGATTTATCAGGCTTGCCGAGCTGGATATATCCGTAAAGCACTTGCAGATCATTCATCCAATCATGACGATGATGATTCAGTGTCCGGTTGGCCGCCAGCTGCAGAGTATTCTCCTGTATCCGCAGTTCCTCTTCATAATGACGCCGGTTGTAAACAAAGCTGAATGCAAGCACTGCAGCTACCCAGAATCCGAGCAGCAGGCATGTGAGAAGGGACGTATGCCAATACACGAGACCTAAAGGAAGCACTGCGGATAACATGACTGCCCAGATGATACTTTTCCAGGATTTCATTCTTTCTCCCCGTCCCTTGGTTCGCAAAATTATTTCCGATGTAGAAGCTGCTTCTCTTGCTTAGAACGTACCATTTCCTCAGTATAACACAGGCCATTCCTGCAATCACCAGAATCCCTCGCAAAGTGAGGCTTAAGCTTCGATGCTATTAACTCAAGCGGAAACGGCTTTGCCGTCCTTTTTAAGGACGGCATCGTTTCAGCGAGAAATATAAGGATAAGTTATCGTGTGCAACATATAAATTCTTATATTTTCAAAAAAAGCCCCCGGCACTCATGCCGGAGGCTTCTCATCTAAACAGGTCCGAAAGCTTACGCTTCCAGTGCCGCTGCTACCGGAGCGACATCAACCGGGTACACGCTCACCTTTTTGCGGTCGCGGCCCCAACGTTCGAACTTCACTACGCCATCCACCAGAGCGAACAGAGTGTCATCCTTACCGATGCCCACGTTCGTACCTGGATGAATCTTGGTTCCGCGTTGACGAACCAGGATGTTACCGCCGGTCACTGCCTGACCGTCAGCACGTTTCACGCCAAGACGCTTGGAGTGGGAATCACGTCCGTTCTTGGTGGAACCTACACCCTTCTTCGATGCGAATAGCTGAAGATCCAATTTCAACATGTTGTCAACCTCCTTCTTCAAATGATGACTTCCTGTATCTGAACATATTTCCTGTAGGATGTGGCAATGTCCTTGAGCATCAGCACCATGGATTCCAGCAGCAGCTGTACCTTGGCGGAGACTTCGGGATCATTCACGGGAACCAGGGTCCCGCTTAAGAATCCATCCTTCATCGAAGTATCCAGAACCACGCCGGTCAAGCTTTCAATCGCATTCACCGTTCCCACCGTAACGGTTGAGACACCTGCGCAGACGATATCCTTGCCATTCCTTGCGTATTCCGCATGGCCCTTGACGGAAAAACCGACAATGACACCTTGAGCAGAAGCCCGTGTAATCCGCACGTTAATCATTAACGCACCTTCTTACGCTTGAATCTTCTCGATAGTTACTTTGGTGTACGGTTGACGATGGCCTTGCTTCTTGTGGTAGTTCTTCTTCGGTTTGTATTTGTAAACTACAACCTTCTGACCCTTACCATGCTTCTCAACCTTGGCTGTTACAGACGCGCCGCTTACCAGCGGAGTTCCTGCAGTCAGACCGCCTTCGTTGGAAACAGCCAATACACGGTCAAACGTTACGCTTGCGCCGTCTTCAGCTTCCAGCTTCTCGATGAACAGAACATCGCCCTCTTGGACTCTGTATTGTTTACCGCCAGTTTCGATAATTGCATACATTGTACTTGCACCTCCTCATGTCTCAGACTCGCCTAGTCAAGGTGGCATCCCCCGCAGGAGCTGCGCTTCAGATACCCGATCGGAGCGGTTACAGCATGTGCAGGAAGAGAACAACCAAACACATACTTGAAGATATTATCATACTAATTCGTATTAGTCAACGGTAACTATTCCAGCCATTCCCCCACCTTGCCGGTTCCCCCACAGCAGTGACAGATCACTGGGGCGAAGCCAGCTGAATCATGTCTGGCTTTCTTACGGGTCATTTCCAGCAGGCCGAGATGGGTCCAGCCAAGAATATGCGTCTTGGTCCGGTCACGGCTGATGATGCTCTCCAGCTTGTCCGTCACCTGCTTGCGGTGCTCTCCCCGCTCCATGTCTATGAAGTCAACGATGATAATGCCCCCGGTATCCCGGAGCCGGACCAGACGCCCAATCTCTTCGGCTGCCAGCAGGTTGGTGCGCGTTACTGTATCCTCCAGATTCGTCCCGCCGGTATACTGCGCGGTATTGACATCAATGACGGTCAGCGCCTCGGTCTCATCCCAGATCAGCGTGGCCCCGCCTTCGAGAATGATTTTGCGGCCGAAGCTCTTGTGGAGCTGCTCCATCACACCATATGCCGTGAAAATGGACTCCGGCCCCCGGTAGAATCCTACCGGCTTGTGCCCTTCAGGAGCCAGCTCGTCCAGGAAGGCTTCGGCTTCCTGAACCGCCTTGGCTGAATCGATCATCAGCTCGTCACGCTGCGGATTGAAGGCATCGCGGATGAACCGCTGGACAATGCTGAGATCAGAGTGCAGGAGGGCCGGTGCAGCCGATTCCTTCGCCCGCCGGGTAATGCCCTCCCACTGGGCCCGCAGGAAGGCCAGATCCCCCTCTACCGCATCCGCAGGCTCGTCCTCGGAGACCGTCCGCATAATGAGCCCTTCCTCGCCCTGGCGCAGCCGCTCGCCGATGGCTTTGAGCCGGCTGCGCTCGGATTCGCGGCTGATTTTTTTGGACACGCCGACATATTCCGCGAACGGCATGTACACCATCCAGCGTCCGGGCAAGGTGTAATGTGTGGTTACCCGCGCGCCTTTGCCGCCCCGCGGCTCTTTTCTCACCTGAACCACAATCTCCTGGCCCGGCTGCAGCAGCGTCTCGATGGAGGGCTTGACCTCCGGCTGCTTCTCCAGATGGGGGTGCAGGACATCATCTACATACAGGAACGCATTCTTCTTCTGGCCGATATCTACAAAAGCCGCCTGCATTCCAGGCAGCACATTCATAACACGCCCTTTATAGTAACTCCCGACCAGACCCTGCTGCTGGTCACGTTCGGCCGCATACTCCACCAGCCTCCCGTTCTCCAGAAGTGCCATCCGGGTAGTATGCTGTGTGCAGTGAACGATCATTTGTTTCATGGCTTCACCTCTGGTTTGAATCATTCCATTCTTGTATTACATTCCGAAATAAGAAGCAATCAATCGCTGCTCCGGCACTACGGCCACAATGTCTCTGTCCTTGTTCATGACATAGATATAATGATAATGGTTACGTTTAAATAGACGCACTATATCATCCAAAGGTTTCGCTGAGAAGGCAACTATCGGACGGGCCAGGCCCTCCGCCTGCAGATAACGCTCATAGATCCGTTCACGGTTCATCAGAAAAGCAACGAAGCGGTACGGCAGATTGCGCTGGTCGGTAGCATTCGAATAGAGCAGAAACGCCCCGATCATCAGCAGATTGAGACGCAGCCCGCCTCCCGCTCCAAGCGGAAGCAAGGCAAAGACGATGATCATCAGGCTCGCGCCGATGCTGACTCTGCCGGTCCATAGCAGGGTGTAATAATACGGAAGCACCAGGCTCAGAAGCCCCTGGAGGATCTTGCCGCCGTCCAGCGGCAGCACCGGCAGGAGATTGAACAGCGCGATCATCGCGTTCGCTCCGATGAAATAATTCAGATAAGCTATGCTTCCATACTCGGCTTGCTTGAGCACCAGCGCCATCAGTATCAGAATACCGTTCTGCAGCGGTCCGGCAAGGGCGATACCGATCTCGCGCCCGGCTGTAAGCCGGCCATGGTCTTCAATAACCGCGACACCGCCGAAGGGCAGCAGCTGCACCGAGCGGACCGTCACTCCCGTCAGGCGTGCGGCACAGACATGTCCAAGCTCGTGGATGAAGACGATCATGAATAAGGTCAGCAGCTCCAGGAACTGTCCGGTAAGCACGGAGAACATAAGAATCAGCACGAAGAGCGGATGCAGCGACAGCTCAATGCCGAGGACCCTAATCAAACGATACCACTTCAGCGGGATCAATATAAGACTTGTCTTTCATCATCGCCAGAAAAAGCAGCGGGCGCTCCGTCTCCCCCGCCCCCTGAATCCAGCCGACTGCCTCCCCGCTCTGCAGCCAGTCGTCAACCGCAAGCTGTGTTCCGCTCAGATGGCCGTACTCTGCTGTAAGCCCTCCGGTATGGCGGACCGTGACACGGATGCCCCCGGAAGTCTCCTTGGAGACGGACAGGACCCGGCCCGTATCTACACTTTTCACCGTGACACCGGCACTTGAATCGCCTGACGGCAGAATTTCAATCCCCTGAAGAGAAGCCGTGAACGGGCTGACCACAATGCCTGCCAGCGGGGCGCTGAGCTGGTGGTCTGCCGTCACCTTCTCCGCCGGCACCTGCTGGTCCCCGAAGATAGGTATGAAGGACGGAGCCCCGTTGAAGTGCTCCTCATACCATACCTGCACCGCTACGAAGTCCATATCACTGCTGAGAACATTCGTAATGAAATACTGCGTTTTCAGAGCCCATGGCTCCTGAACCGTGAAGATGCCCCAGACCGCGCCGAAGACCAGCACACTGGCTGTGGTGCGCCGCAGCAGACCTCTGCCGAACCCCGGCCTTCCTCCGCCGCTGTCATCGTCCCAATTGCGGTGCTGCCGCTTCCACAGGTCTTCCGGATCAGGCTCGGGCGTAGCGCCGCCTCCAGAGTCCGGCCCCCACTCCCTGTACGGGGGGGAACTGCCGCTGCCGGGCTGCCGGAACAGCTCCGGTACAGTGCCGCCACCAGACTGATCCTCCAGCAGATGCTCCATTCGTTTGTGGCGGCGGTTGTTGAAGTTATTAGGGGTTGTCATATCGATCCCTCCGGCGGGCTTGTTTTACTTCCATTTTATGAATGGCGGAAGCCTTTTTAGAACAAGCCTGCGGACCGCAGCACAGCAAAAAGCCCGCTGGAGATGACTCCACAGCGGACTCTTGGCGGAAGAATGCGATATATAAGTGCCTTCCCGGATTCTAGCCCATTCCGAAAAATTTCTTAAGCTTCTTGAACGCGCCCTGCTTCTGGTCAAGCTGCATCAGCGGAACCGCATCGCCCAGAATGCGCCGGGCAATATTGCGGTAAGCAATCGCTGCGTTGGAATCCGGGTTCATTACGGTAGGCTCTCCGTTATTGGCCGCACGGATGACCTGCTCATCATCGGGCACGATTCCGATCAGATCAATATTCAGCACCTGGAGAATATCCTCAATATCCAGCATATCTCCTGATCTCATCAGCCCGTGGCGGATCCGGTTGACGATCAGCTTCGGCGATTCCACCGGCGACTGCTCCAGCAAGCCGATAATCCGGTCTGCATCCCGCACCGCCGCATGCTCCGGAGTGGTGACCACAATGGCCTTGTCGGCACCGGCAATCGCATTGCGGAAGCCATGCTCGATTCCGGCCGGACAATCAATCAGAATATATTCATATTCCTTCTTGAGCTCCAGAATGATATCCCTGACCTGCTCCGGTGTCACTGCGGTCTTGTCCTTGGTCTGGGCTGCGGGCAGCATGTACAGCTCATCAAAGCGCTTGTCCTTGACGAGCGCCTGGTTCAGGCGGCAGCGGCCTTCCGCCACATCGACAAGATCATATATAATACGGTTCTCCAGCCCCATGACCACATCCAGATTCCGCAGCCCGATATCCGTATCCACCAGACATACCTTTTTGCCTTGCAAGGCAAGCGCGGTCCCAATGTTGGCTGTTGTGGTTGTCTTGCCAACTCCGCCCTTGCCCGAGGTTACGACGATTGCTTCTCCCATGGAGGCTACACCCCTTTAAACACATTTAAATCCTGACGTAATCTGACTATATTATGAATCTTGTCAATTTGCATAGCACCGTCTGATAAATAGGCGAATTCCATGCTGCTCTCCCGGGTTCCCCATTCATCCGGGGGCCTGCTGATAATATCGGCAATCCGCAGCTGGGTAGGCGCCAGCAGGGAGGCGGCAATAATCGCGTCCTGGTTGCCATTGATTCCGGCGTGCGCCATTCCCTTGAGCGCCCCGAGAATATAGATATCCCCCGAGCAGGTAATCGTCCCCCCCGGATTCACATCACCCAGAAACAGCAGATTGCCCTCATGGTGCAGCACTTGGCCGGAACGGAGCATTCCGCTCATCAGGAACAAGGCCTCTGGGTCCTTCTCTTGAGGATCTTCAAGAGCTTCTACAGAGCGGATAAGCAGGTTCCCCTGTCCTTTGAGGATCTCCAGGACCGCTTCTTTGTCTTCTTCGGTAACAACACGGCTGCCCAGCTTGACATCTACATGCACAATCGGTCCGGTCAGAATATTTTGATGGCTGTGCTCCAGCTTATAGCGAAGCTCACTCAAGAGATCGTCAAAGGGACATTTGTCGTCTAGCAGGAATACCAGGCCATCTTTGATGCCCTTAATCCTTACATGCTTGGATTTAACTGTCATATGCCTGTCCCCCTATCCTCATTCATTCGTGCCGGGCCGGGTAAATTCCTCCTTTGGCAGACAAGAAAGTGCCGCAGCCGCTTACGCAGCCTCTTCATCGCGGGTCTCTTTGCCCAGCAGCTCAAGCTGGCGCCGGAGTGGAACATAGAGCAGCAAGCCGGCAGCAAAATGAAACAGCATAGTAGGCAGCATATGATGCAGAAGCGCCCAGTTATAAGGCTGCTGCCCCAGATTGAAGACACTGTAGATGCCAAACAGCATACTGTCCTCCAGCAGGCTGCCCAGCAGCACCACCGTCATCATGAGCGGCAGCGGAGCGCGGGGAATCTGAAACACCAGGCCGATCAGGTATGCGGACAAGCCCATGGTGAAGGAATGCGCGCCCAGAATACGGCCGTAGAACACCACATCATGCAGCATCCCGAAGGACAGGCCGAGAATAAGTGCCGTATGCCGGTGATGGTACACGGTAACGAACAGAATCACGATAAAAACAAGATTGGGTATGATCCGCATCTCCCAGGCGTCAGGGATCAGCCAGGGGAGAATAGTGCCTTCAATAATAAATAAGAGGAACAATACCAGTATAAGAACGGATCTGCGCATCCTCACTATTCCACACGCTCCTCCGTAAAGACAACGAAGAGTTCCTTCCAGTCCTGGAATTCTGCCGCCGGCTTGATAATGGCCGTAGAGGTCAGTCCGAACTCGCCAATCTTCACTTCCTCCACTGTACCGATCGTCATTCCGCGCGGATACACACCGCCGATACCAGAGGAAATGATGATGTCATCCTTGGCGATCGGATCTCCGACTGGGATCTTGTTCATAAGCAGCCTCCCGGTCTGCTGGTCGTAGCTCTCAATAACACCGAAGGTCTTACCTTCCTTGTTCATTGCCGTCGCCGTTATCGGGGGCTGGGAATTCGGATCATTGATATCCATCATTGTCATCAGCTTCACCGTCGAGGTGAAATTACTCACATTGCTGATTACCCCTACCAGTCCCTCGGTGGAAGTTACAGACATATTCAGCCTGATTCCATCCTTCGATCCGAGATCAATCACAAGCGTATTATTGCCCGGTTCTGTTGTCACACTTACCACGTTAGCAATATGATATTCATATTTATACAGATTCTTCTGAGCTTCTGTAAATTTAAGATCTATTTCATATTGCTCATTCCGGGCTTTAATAAAATTATACTGCGCCTTATCCCGGGCATATTGCGCTGCCAGAATCTTGAGCTGCTTGTTCTCTTCGGCTAAATTATGCAGATTCCCGATATCTTCGAAGAAGCCCGCTATATATCCAGCGGGCTTGTAGAACAACTTCTGTACGAAACCGGTCGTATCCCTCAGGAAGTTCTCCGGCCAGGACAAGCTCTTCCGCGGTCCCAGACTGAAGCCCATCAGAACGATAAAGGCAACCAGTGTAATAAGTAATATAAACAGACGTTTATTGTTGAACAGCTTAAACAATCTCAAGCACCCTCTAACAACCGTATTTCACCCATATCAGGGGTTGACATTGACAGTCTGAATTGTTCTAGCGCTTGGAGCGCAGACCTGTACCGCTGCGGCTCTTGAACAGATGAATATTCTCCAGCGCCTTACCTGTGCCGATAGCTACACAATCCAGCGGATTCTCGGCCACAATTACCGGCATTCCGGTCTCGCGCGCCAGCAGCTTATCGAGATTGCGCAGCAGCGCGCCGCCGCCCGTAAGCACAATTCCGCGGTCCATAATATCAGCAGCCAGCTCCGGCGGACATTTCTCCAGGGTCACCTTCACGGCTTCAACAATCGCATTAACAGTATCAGACAACGCTTCACAAATCTCATCAGAGGTGATTGTCAGCGTCTTCGGCAGACCGGTTACCAGATCGCGTCCGCGGATCTCCATGGTCTCAGCCTTCTCCAGCGGCAGGGCAGAACCCACATCCATCTTGAGCTGCTCCGAGGTGCGCTCCCCGATCATCAGATTGTACTGGCGCTTGATGTACTGGATGATTGACTCATCCGCTTCATCCCCGGCCACACGTACAGAGCGGCTGGTTACAATCCCTCCGAGCGAGATGACAGCCACCTCGGTGGTACCGCCGCCGATATCCACAACCATACTGCCTGTAGGCTCCCATACCGGAAGATCTGCCCCGATGGCAGCAGCAAAAGGCTCTTCAATGATGTAGGCTTCCCGTGCGCCGGCCTGCTTGGTCGCATCCTCAACCGCACGCTGTTCAACGGCTGTTATCCCGGAAGGTACGCATACCATCACATTCGGGTGGCGCTGGAACATCGAGCGCTGCTTCTGGGCCTGGCGGATGAAATATTTAATCATAGTTGCCGTAGTATCGAAGTCGGCAATGACCCCATCCTTCATCGGACGGATCGCCCGGATGTTGCCGGGGGTGCGTCCGATCATTTTTTTGGCGGATTCCCCTACAGCTTCAATAGACTTAGTATCCGTATTAATAGCAACCACGGAAGGCTCTCTGACAACAATTCCTTTACCACGCACATAGACCAGCGTATTCGCTGTCCCCAGGTCAATTCCTAAATCTTTCGTAAAACCACCTAACATCGTATATGCTCCTTTTCCTTGTGAATCTAGACAATTGTATTACATATAGCCTTTTTGTTTCAAACTTACATAGCTGCCGTCTCCGATGACCAGGTGGTCCAGTACGTCAATGCCCACAATCTCGCCTGCCTGCACCAGCCTGGTGGTCAGGGAGATGTCCTCCGGGCTTGGCGTCGGATCGCCGCTCGGGTGATTGTGTGCGCATATAATAGCTGCGCTGCTGCATTTCATGGCTGCCCGGAACACCTCGCGGGGATGCACGATGGAGGCGTTAAGGCTGCCCATGGACAATGTTTCCTGCGCAATAACATGATTCTTCGTATTCAGGAACAGACAGATGAAATGTTCCTTCTGCAAATAACGAAGCTGCTCGGTCAGAATCTCCGCCGCGTCCTGGGGACTGCGGATAACCACCGCTTCGGTAAGCCGGGAATTTGCCATGCGTCTTCCCAGTTCTATGCCAGCTTTCAGTTGCACGGCCTTGGCCGGGCCGATGCCTTTGATTGTAGTTAGTTCTTCAATGCTCAGATCCGCAAGTCCCCGGAGGCCGCCGGCAATGTTCAGCAGCCGCTGGGCAATATGAATGGCTGATTCACTCTGCGCACCTGTGCGCAGCAGAATCGCCAGCAGCTCCGTTTGACTTAAAGATTCCGCCCCATAATGCATCATGCGCTCTCGTGGTCGTTCTTCATGGGGGAGGTCACGCAACATAAGTGATTGCAATTCCATCCCTAACCCTCTTTTCCTTAGCTTCCCTGCTGCCCGTTCAGCACCGAAATACCGAACCGGGACAACATGCCGCTCAGCAGTGACAGCGGCAGACCGACCACGTTGAAATAACAGCCGTCAATTGCTTCCACCAGGGTGGCGCCCAGTCCTTGTATAGCATAAGAGCCGGCTTTGTCGGCAGGCTCCCCGGTCGCTATGTAGGCGGAGATCTCTTCTTCGCTCATGGCTCTCATCGATACCGAGGTGACCCTGTAATCCACCAGCGTAACTCTCTCCGGCAGGGAGATACAGGCCACCCCGGTATATACCTGGTGGGTCCGGCCTTGCAGCAGGCGCAGCATTCTCGCGCTGTCCTGCTTGTCCGCCGGCTTGCCGAGCACCTCGCCGCCTAGCACAACGATCGTGTCGCTGCCGATAATCAGGGCATTCCGGTCTCCGGCCTGCGGAATGAGCGCCTCTGCCTTACGCAGAGCGAGGCTCTGCACAATGGCGTCCGGCGTCCACTCCGGCGGTGTGCTCTCATCCGCATCGCTGACCAGCACCTCAAAGGAGAGGCCAAGCGAAGCCAACAGCTCGCGCCGCCGCGGTGAACCCGAGGCCAGAATAATATGCCGTGTGTTGTTATGCTCCACAGTAATTAACTTCCCTTCCTGATCCCGGCGGCCGAGGCTACAGCCTGCGGTACAGCCATACCGCTGTAATGATTCCGGCAAGACTGAGCAGGCACAACTTCAAATGGATAGTGATGTCATAGGATATGATGTCCAAATCGGCTTGCGGCGACCACTTCAGAACAGTCGAAGCTGTAAGAAAAGACAATGCTTGAACAGGTTCCAGCAGCTTGGCAATCCAGGCTCCGGCCAGCCAGCCCAGAATAAGAAATAACAGCAGTGTGCCTACATTTTTTTTCTTCATTCAAGTCTTCCCTCGCCATTTTTTGACACCCTAATTATTATACGGTGAAACGGGGTGCAATACAAACGCAAAATCCCGTCAGGAAATGTTTACCACGATTCAGACGGAGATAGAGTCACCCGTAGGATGACCGGCAGAAATGCGGCAAACCCCCGCCGGGCCTGTGGCCCGGTACGGGGGTTTGCCGATATCAGCTTATGGAGGACAGCAGGCTTCTCTGGCCGGTCAGGAAGCTCATCATAGCCTCCTGTACTTCCCATAACAGGCCTTCAGCCTTATTCTTGCCATATTCGTTCAGCGCAGCGATTCCCTGGCTCATCGATTGTGTAAGCCCCGCAGCAAGGCTCTGCTCTTCCGGGGTCAGGCCCGGCTCAAGCGCCTTGGCAGCCTGGAGCCACTGCATATGCAGATCGCTAACCGCAGCAGTGCTGCTCTCTCCGGCGGCTCCGCTTAGCAGCGAAGCGGACAGACTGCTTAGCTCGTTTAGGAGCTTGGCACTGACGGTAAAATAATTGTCCACCGCCTCTGCCGTTCCGCTATAGCGCACCTGCTGCACAGCAGGTAAGGCCAGCTCTCTTACGTACAGCTCAATGCCCTGATTCTTTAGGCTGCTGCTGAGCAGCTTGGCCTGCTCGCGGTCAGGCGACATGCCGGCGTATACCCGGTTGCCGTCCGCCGGATCAAGACCTGCGGCCAGCCCCGCCGCCAGCAGCTCCTGCTTCGCCTGCTCCGCACCCGCCGGCGTGCTGAAGACACCGTATTGCAGCAGATAATAGCTCTGCGCAGCAACCTGCACCGGCAGATGCGCCGCTGCCGCTTCACCACCCTCTTCCGCAGGCACGCCGGTGATATCTGCTCCGGCAGTGCCGCCCGCGGAATTCTGCCCCTGAACGATTCCCGTCTTCACCGCCCCGCCCTCTGCTTCCTTGCCGCTTCCCGCCGGACCGCCGCCGATGAAGGACAGGGCGGCGTAGCCGAGCAGAATCCCGGTTCCCAGCGCTCCCGTAATGGCGAGCGCGAACTTCCACCAATAGGAGGGACGGCGGGTCTGATAAGAGCCGCCATAAGTGCCTCCGTACGAGCCGGATGCCCCGTATCCGCCCGCCCCCCCATCCAGGTCATCATCCAGCAGCGGGTAATGCCTGTCTGCTTCGTCCTCCTCTTCACTGTAGCTCTCTCCATAGCGGAGAGGACTGTCCGGCAGGCTGCCTTGCTCCCACAAATTCCTTGACGCCGGTTGGACCGTGTAAGGCTGATCGAAGTCCTCATCATCCTGCTGGACGTTCGGGCCCCAGCGGCTGGGGCGTCGGTTTTTCATATAGGCGACCTCAGCCGTCCGGGGCAGCTCTACCCGCTGCAGCTCAACAATGTATTCATCCGGCCGGAGCGGGCGGGGCTCCACGGGTGTCCCTGCCTCCTCATGCAGCAGCTTGTCCTTACTCTTGTTCTCCAGTACCCTACCGTTAATCCGGACGGTCCGGCGGTCTGCGGCTTCGCTCCGCCGCCCTTCACCCTCACCGTCAAACCGGAATGTCATTCTTCCGTTACTCAAGCGCCCACACCTCGCTATCTTCAGTTCTATACTGAACTATATGAGAGATGCGAGAGGGATATGCTATTTTAATATTTTACTATTTTAATATTTTCATATCAGACTCATCAGCTTCTTCTTTACCCCGTCTGCCGTGTAATGCTTCCTGAGCGTACGGTAGGCCTGCTCCGCAATAATCGAGCCAAGCTCCGGCATTGTCAACAACCGCACAAGATGTTCAGCATAGGCGTCCGGCGTTTCCGCCAGCAGAATATTCCGGCCGGGTTCACAGTACAGAGCCTCCGTTCCCTTCAGGCCGCTGACCACAGGTGTGCGCTGAGCCCAGGCCTCCAGTATGCGGGCCGGATGGCCGCAGCCTTCCTCCAGGGATGTAACCGCTGCTCTGGCCCGGCGCATATAACTGGCAGCCTGAGCAGGTTCACCGATGATTTCAATAGAAGTGTCCCTCTTCACGGCTGCAGCCACCTCAGGATGCACATTGCCGCTGAGAATACAGCAGCTTGAATCCGGCACCGCCGCTTTCACAAGAGGATAGATGTTCTCAATGAATATCAAGGCCTTCTCCCTGCCCTGAACTGTATGCATGTTCCAGTGCAGAATCACCAAGTTCTCTCTGCATCCGTTCCCTTGATCCGCATAAGGCGGCATGTTCAAATCGATATAGGGCGGAATGACATGCACCTTGCCTGCATCCATGAAGGATAACGCCTTATAGGACAGCGCATCCCATTCCGTTGCCGTAAGCAGCAGGCCGGTCCTGTTCATCAATCTCCGCTCTTCGCGGCGCAGCAGCGCCGCATTCAGCTTGTGATAGCCTCTGCTGAACCCGTTGGCACCATCCGCCTGCCGCTCTGTCTCACGGCCTCCGGTGCGGCGGGCATCGGTGATGATGAACGCGCCCGGCAGAAGCGAGGCTACCAGATCCAGCGCAGTTCCAGGCATGTTATTCGAGATAAAAACATGACTGTAGGTGTGCTGCCGGCACATCTCGGTGATTGCAGTACGCAGCGGCTTGCTGCCGCCGGTCCCCGGCGGGCCTGTTCTGAGCCTGTTCAGCGGGGACAGCAGCGTTCTCCGCAGGACGGCGGGCCGCTGCACCTGATGAGCCTTAAGGGACGGACTGTGAAGGTCCGGCGTATCCCGGCGCCAGCGGTAATCCTCCAGCAGATCAATATCAAACCGTTCCAGCAGAATTCCAAGAATATTCTTTGTTCTAAGGTCTTCCTCCTTATCTTGTTCCGGGGCATGGCGGCGGGCGGACAGAAACAACAATCTCTCTTTCATGGCTATAGCTCCTTGGCTCTATGTAAATATGTGCTAATATGTACGCAGCAAAGAGGCTGGATGACATCCAGCCCAGAAATAACGAAACTTAAGATGTAGATCTATAGTAGCGCATTCCCATGGAGAAGACTGTCGATTTATGGGAGAAAATAATTATTTTCTGTCCGGCGCTTGCACTCAGCCTGAATTCAGACCAGCCTCAGCAGCTTCTCCCTGACGCTCTGCTCCTCATAATGGGCCAGCAGCGTCTCATGAGCGCAGTCCGCAAGCACTACTCCCCTTGCATGATCCTGAAGCAGTTGAATGACACAGTCGGCAAAAAAAGCGGCCCCAATCCCCTAAATAGAGAATTGAGACCGCTACCTGTTACTTAACGCTTCTTCAGGCTGTCCGCCAGAGCATAGCCAACCTTCCAGATATCGCCGGCTCCCATGGTGATGACCAGATCACCGGGAGCGATGCGGTTCTGCAGATCAGCCAGTACAGCTTCCTTCGTCGGCAGATGCCTTGCTCCGGCGTTGCTGTTCTGGACAATCAGCTCAACCAGCTTGGCAGAGCTGACACCTTCTATCTGCTTCTCGCCGGCTGGAGAATAGATATCGGTGATAATCACCTCGTCCGCTTCGCTGAACGCGCGGCTGAACGCATCCAGCAGGAAGAAGGTCCGTGTGTACCGCTGCGGCTGGAATACGGCGATAATCCGTTTGCCGGTAGCCTTGGCGGCACTGATGGTGGCCTGAATCTCTGTAGGATGGTGCGCATAATCATCAATGACGAGGATATCGTCCACCTCGCCAAGCACCTGGAACCGCCGCTTCGCGCCGTGGAACTTCACGATCGCTCCGGCAATCGCCTCGAAGGCAACGCCGGACTTCAGACAGGAGATCACCGCCGCCATCGAATTATACAGATTGTACTGCCCCGGGATGGAGAGCTTAATCCGGCCCAGCACTTCCGTTCCGTGGTTCATTGTGTAGGATACCTGGCGGTCGCCCAGTACAATATCCGTCGCTCTGTAATCCGCCGTCTCTGAATGAATGCCGTAGGTAATGACCTTCCCCTTCACCTTCGGCAGCAGGGACTTCGCCGTCTCATCATCCGCGCAGACAATGGCCGTCCCGTCCTCGCGCAGCTGATTCAGGAACTGGACATAAGCATCCTTCAGCTTGCCGAAGTCACCGCCGTAATTCTCCAGATGGTCCGCCTCAATATTCGTGACAATGGCAAGCCAAGGATGGTACTGCAGGAAGGAGCCGTCGCTTTCATCCGCCTCAGCGACAACGTACTCCCCTTGTCCCGCCTTGGCATTCGTACCGACATTCATGATCTCCCCGCCTATAATATAGGTGGGGTCGACGCCGCACTCTTCCATGATTAGAGCAATCATGGAGGAGGTCGTAGTCTTGCCGTGCGCTCCGGCAACCGCTACGCCCTTGCGCTCATTCAGCAGCCGGGCCAGCATCTGCGAGCGGTGCAGAATCGGAATCTTCAGCCGCTCCGCCTCTACCCATTCCACGTTGTCTGCTGCCAGCGCCGTAGAATATACGACCAGATCCGCGCCTTTTACCTGTTCCGCCGTATGTCCGATGAACACCTTGGCCCCCTTGGCGATCAGCTTCTCCGTTAATTCCTGTGCAGCTACGTCAGAGCCCGTAACCGTATATCCCATTTCCAGCATCACCCGGGCAATCGCGCTCATGCCATAGCCGCCGATCCCAATAAAATGCACACGTTCAGTAGTATCCAACAGTTCGTCACCAGCCTTTTTCAGAATCGGGTTGCCGTAAAAGCGTACTGCGCACATCAGAAATCAGATACAGCGTTCCGGATACAACCGCAAGGTCGTCTTCCGTTGTGATCGTCTGCAGCTTCTGCAGCGCCTGGCCCCAATTACGTTCTACTATAATTTCCAAGTGTTCCTTGGCATATTTACTCCGCAGACTCTCCGCGATCGCCTGCAGGTCTTCCGCGTCCATTCGCTTACGGAAATCGGGTTCGGTCAGGATGAGCGTATCCACTATAGGCAGTATATGCTTGAGATACGACTCGTGATGCTTATTTGCAAGCATCCCCATGAGCAAATTTAATTTGCCGTAGGGCTGGAACTGGGCAAGACTCTTGGCCAGGCTCTCGGCACCTTCCGGATTATGGGCTCCGTCCAGAATAATCCGGGGCGAAACACTGACTTCCTCCAGCCGTCCGGCCCAGAACGTACTGCGGAATCCCGCCAGCACATCCTCGTCCTCCAGCATGAAGGCCATGTATTGCCGCAGCACCTCAAGGACCATCATCGCCCCGGCTGCATTCTCCAGCTGATGCTCGCCCTTCATGGCGATCTCCAGTTCAAGGCTGCGGAAGGGCCCCTTGAAGGTGAAATGCTGATTGCCGTCCCGCAGTCCGGCATCGCTGTAGCTGAATTGTTCCCCGGCTAAATAGAGGGTAGAACGGGCTTCAGCCGCCTTGGCCTTCAGGACAGCAACGGCTTCCGGCTGGCGTACACTGCTCACGGCCGGAACCCCCGGCTTGATAATCCCGGCCTTCTCCCCGGCGATCAGTTCCAGCGTATCTCCCAGCACATCAGTATGATCATAGCCGACATTGGTAATCACGGACACAATCGGAGTCACGATGTTCGTTACATCCAGCCTTCCCCCAAGTCCGGTCTCCCATACGACTACATCGGGATAACAGACTTCTCCGTAATAGAGAATCGCCAGCGCCGTGGACACCTCGAACATCGTCGGCGAGCCCAGCTCACTGTCGGCAATCTCCGCAACCAGCGGACGCAGCCTGTTGGCCAGCGTCAGCAGCGTCTCCTCAGGAATATCAGCTCCATTGTATTGGAACCGGTTCGTGAACTTCGTGATGTATGGGGAGGTAAAGGTCCCCACCGTATAACCGCTCTCCAGCAGCACCCGGGTCAAAAAAGCGCAGGTCGACCCCTTGCCGTTCGTCCCGGCCACATGGATGAACTTAAGCCGTCTGTGCGGAGAGTCCAGCTTCTCCATCATGAGCTCAATCCGCTCAAGACCCGGCCTGATCCCAAAAGGAATCAGGCTGTTAATCCAATCGACCGCCTCGGTGTACGAGCTTAAGGGGGCGGTGTTGCCGCCCCGGATGTTCTCTTCCATATCTCTTATCCTCTCAGCTCTGCGATACGGGCCAGCACGGTCTCACGCTTCGCGGAGTAATCCGCCTGCTTCGCCCGCTCCTCTTCGATGACTTTGGCCGGCGCTTTGGCGACAAAGCCCGGATTGCCGAGCTTCTTCTCCACACGTTCAACCTCGCTGTTCAGCGTCTGCACTTCTTTCTCCAGACGGGCAATCTCCTGGTCAATATCGATCAGGCCCGACAGCGGCAGCAGCAGCTCGGCACCGGTAACCACGGCGGACATCACTTTGTCCGGGGCCTGCGGAGCGAGCCCTGACTCCAGGGAAGAGGTGTTGCAGAAGCGCCCGATGTAATGCTCGTTGCGGGAGATAATATCCAGGGTCTCCTGGCTGCCCGCCTTGATGATCAGCTCTACCTTTTTGCTCATTGGCACATTCACTTCAGCGCGGATGTTGCGTACCGCCCGGATCATATCCATCAGCAGATTCATCTCGGACACGGACTGCGGATTCTCAAGCTGCGCATCGTAACGCGGCCATTCAGCCAGCATAATGGTCTCGCCCTCATGCGGCAGATGCTGCCAGATTTCCTCCGTAATGAACGGCATGAACGGATGAATCAGGCGCAGCGTACGGTCCAGCACATAGGCCAGAACGGACTGCGTCTTCGCCTTCGCACCTGCGTCCGCGCCATACAGGGACAGCTTCGCGAACTCGATATACCAGTCGCACAGATCATCCCAGATGAAGTTGTAGAGCAGGCGGCCGGTCTCGCCGAACTCGTACGAGTCAATTAGACGCGTAATATCGCGGGAAGTTTCGTTCAGGCGGTGCAGAATCCAGCGGTCGGCTGTACTCAGCTCCCCGGTAATGTCAATATCTTCAAAGGTTACACCCTCCAGATTCATCAGCGCGAAGCGGGAGGCGTTCCAGATCTTGTTGGCAAAATTGCGGGCCTGCTCCACCTTCTCTATGCGGAAGCGCAGATCCTGGCCGGCCGTAATCCCGGTCGAAATCATATAGCGCATCGCATCCGCACCATACTGCTCGATGACATCCAGCGGATCGATCCCGTTGCCGAGCGATTTGGACATTTTGCGGCCCTCGGCATCCCGTACCAGACCGTGCATGTATACATCAGCGAACGGCTTCTGGCCGGTAAGCTCAAAGGCGGAGAAAATCATGCGCGCCACCCAGAAATAGATAATGTCATAGGCGGTAACCAGCACATTGTTAGGGTAGTAACGCTTGAATTCGGCACTGTTCTCATCGGGCCAGCCCATTGTGGCGAACGGCCACAGGTTGGAGCTGAACCAGGTATCCAGCACATCCTCATCCTGCTTCAGATCATCAAGGCCGCCGCTCATCTCACGGGCTTCCTCTTCACTGTAGGCAACGAAGACTTCACCGGTTGACTCCGAATACCAGGCCGGAATCCGGTGACCCCACCACAGCTGGCGGGAGATACACCAGTCGCGTACATTCTCGATCCAGTTCAGGTAAGTCTTCTCGAACCGTTCAGGCACAAATTGAACGCCGTTGTTATCCTTCTGCGCCTGGATGGCTACTTCAGCTAGCGGCTGCATTTTGACGAACCACTGGGTGGACAGATAAGGCTCGACTACCGCGCCGGAGCGCTCGCTGTGACCTACCTGGTGTACATGATCCTCGATGGAGATCAGAACTCCCTGCTCCTTCAGGTCCGCCACAATATTCTTGCGGCATTCACTGCGGTCCTGGCCCTGATACGGCCCCGCTTCCTCATTCATGATGCCCCCCTCATCCATCACGTTGATCTGCGGCAGATTGTGGCGCTGGCCTACCTCGAAGTCATTCGGATCGTGTGCAGGTGTAATTTTGACTGCACCGCTGCCGAACTCTTTGTCTACATATTCATCGGCAACCACCGGAATCTCCCGGCCGATAATTGGCAGAATCAGGGTCTTGCCGATCAGATCCTTGTAACGCTCATCCTTAGGGTGAACCGCTACCGCTGTATCGCCCAGCATCGTCTCGGGCCGGGTGGTGGCTACGGTGATGAAGCCGCTGCCGTCCTTAAGCGGATAGCGCAGATGATACAGATGCCCGTTCACTTCCTTGTATTCAACCTCGATGTCAGACAGTGCCGTCCGGGCGGAAGGGTCCCAGTTGATAATGCGCTTGCCGCGGTAGATCAGACCTTTGCGGTACAGTTCAACAAAAACCTGGCGTACCCCCTTGGTCAAGCCTTCATCCAGTGTGAAGCGCTCGCGGGAATAGTCCAGCGATAGGCCCATTTTGGCCCACTGCTCGTGGATGGTCTCTGCATACTGATCCTTCCAGGCCCACACCTGCTCCAGGAACTTCTCGCGTCCCAGATCATGGCGGGAAATGCCCTGCCCGCGCAGCTTCTGCTCTACCTTAGTCTGTGTAGCGATTCCGGCATGGTCCGTACCCGGCAGCCAGAGAGTATCATAGCCCTGCATCCGCTTGGTGCGGATCAGCACATCCTGGATCGTGAAATCCAGCGCGTGTCCGATATGCAGCATCCCTGTAACATTCGGCGGCGGAATCACGATGCTGTAAGGCTCCGCATCCGGCCGTTTGCCTGCTTCAAAGAAGCCGTTCTCCATCCAGTAGCTATACCATTTCTTCTCTGCCGCCCCCGGGTTGTATGTAGTCGGCATGTCGCTCTGCTTGTGATCAGCCGTCCCGGCGGCCTCTGCCGCTTCCTGCTGGTTCGGCAGCTCCGCTGCCATGTTGTTATCAGCCATTGTGAACCCTCCAATTTGGATAATGAAATAACGCATTATGGTCTGGAAATACAAAAAGACCTTTCGTCTCAAAGGACGAAAGGCCATTCTTTCGCGGTACCACCTTTGTTTCGCGCCAATACAAAGCAGCAAAGCTGCTCCAAGCTCCCGGACGGGCGCTTCAAGCTTAGCGCGACACTCATGCAGATAACGGCTGCATCCGGCCACATCCTAACCCGCTCTTCAATGGCAGGCTCAGAAGGGCAACTCCGGGGCGACTTCGGGGGCTGCATCCTGCGGAAATTCACAGCAACTACCATTCCGCTCTCTGAAGGGCTGACCGCCTACTCTTCCCGTTCCCAGTCTTTATGCTAGTTATTACTTAGTACAATAATACCTTCAGTATTATCCCTAGTCAACCAGCATATACACAAACCTGTCAACGGATGAAACTTAAGGCTTACTCCCCGCTCCAGATCACCTGAACCACATTGAAGCCCTGGCGGCTGCCCGTTCCGGGAGCCCCGTCCAAGGTAACAGCAAACGTGCTTCCTGAATCAATAATCTGGAAGGCAGCTGCAGAGACTTCTTCCGATTTGGACGTGGCGCCCTTTTGGGCGAAATAGTCCTTATACGTATTGCCCAGCGCCTCCAGCCCCTGCTTGGTGGTGTAGCTGAAGGTAGCGGACGGCTTGCCGGTCGCCGAGCCTTCGATCAGATCATAGATTTTGGCATCGGCGGGAAGCGGGAAGTCCGCCGGCAGGCTCTTCGGACGCTTTACGGCTTCCGTGGCCGTTCCTGCGGAGGTGCCGCCTGTGGAAGTGCCCGTAGACGCAGAACCGCCGCCGATAATGACCTTGCTGGTTGCGGCATCGTAGGTGACCGGGGTGTTCAGCGCTTCACCAATCGAGCGTACCGGCAGATAAGTGATACCGTTATACGTGATCGGGGCAAGCGTTTTACCGTTGCCGTCCTTAGGCGTATAGGCTTGGCCGTTCACGACGATTCCAATCTTGTTGTTCAGCGCCGCTTTGATCTGCTGCAGACCGCCGGCGGCATAGGCACCAGCGGACACAGCCAGCGTTAAGCCGAGTGCGGCCGCAGTAGCCGTAACTTTTCTCTTCATCTGGATCTCTCATCCTTTCAGAGGTGGGGGATTCCGGCGCAGAGCTGCCACGTTCTGTGATGTATGTAATGCCGGTTAGGGACTATTACCCCCGGCTACATGGTTTGTAAACCAAGGGCGGAGATACAGCTCATCACCTCGCGCTGGCCGGGTGTAATCGGTTTTTCGATTACATTTGCTCCACGCACCCACACCACGCCCAATGTAATCGGTTTTTCGATTACATTGGGCCCACGCGCCCCCGCCAAGCCGAATGTGATCGGTTTTTCGATTACATTGGGCCCACGCACCCGCGCCACGCCAAATATGATCGGTTTTTCGATTACATTCCGCCCACGCACCTCCGACACGCCGAATATGTTCGGTTTTCCACATACATTCCGCACAAGCACCTATCCGCCTCAACAGACGCCGTCACACACAAAAACAGAAACAGCCCCGTCCATAAGGCAGGGGCCCTTCCTGTTACAATTCTGCATTTTCGTCTCACGCGAGCCAAGCTCAGGGAATATACAGCACCTGTCCCTCTTCCACGACCTGCCCGGAGAGGCGGTTGTACATCGACAGCTCCCGGGTGCTGAGCTGATATTTCTCGGCGATCGTATCCAGTGTCTCCTCGCGCTGGACGATGCAGAGCCGTACCTTGCGGAACATCTCTGAGCCGCCAAGCCCGCCGATGAACCGGCTTTTCCACTCGGTATCATTGCCAACCTCCGGAGCCTCAGCCGCGGCCTGGGAAGCCGCCTCGTCCGCTTGCAGATTCTCCTGCTCCCTGTTGACCCGGCTGGAGCTGAGCAGCGAGGAGAAGGTCAGCGGCTCCTGCCCGGCAGCGCCGGGGTCCTTCTTGCTGCCAAGCGCAACCTTGAGATCCTGCTTCTCCTCCTGGGGAGGCAAGGCTTCCGATGACAGGAAGACGTCGTTGTCCGCAGCTTCAATCTCTTCCCCGCCCTCCTTCCCGGCCAGCAAGGCAGCAGCGTCACTGGCAGCATTATTGAGAACCGGCTCCGCATCGGGAACGGCATGGAGATTCGCATGACTCCAGTGATCTACCGGGCTGGCGGCAGACTGACCGGCACTGCCTCCTGTGTGATCCGAAGGCGAATCCTTCTGGGCTGCCGCTGCCGGTTTGCTGGTATTCTGGGCAGCTTGCGGGGCCGCATCCAGGCTATGGGTTCTTGCCTTAGGTTCCTTGTCCTTCGGCTGCGCAGTGACCAGGGCTGCCGGCTGGGTGTACACAGCAGTTTCCGGGAATAACGGATTCGCCGCAGCGTCTGCCGCCTCCACCGCTTCGGCTTCAGGCTGTTCTTCCGCAGAGTTTTCCGCCACCCCTTCACCGTAGGTCCAGAGCGAATTCTCATATAAGGAATCCGTCTCTGAGCTGCCGGCCCGGTCCCCGGCCTTAGCCTTGAGATCCTGGGCCTCCGGCGAATAGGCTACCGTGTATTCCTCCTGCTGCCAGGCGGGCTGGGCATCGGCGCTTCCGATTCCGCGCAGCGAGAGCACACCGGTAATATTAACGGTTCGCATCGTAAGCAGGTCAATATCGAAATTCTCGATCTCCACCCCTATGTCATCCAGTGAGCTGACCCGGGTCAGCGGGACCGTAATTTCAACGGGAATCGCATGCTCCAGACGCTGTGTACGATCGTCCTCCCCCCGGTAGAGTCCGGTCAGGAGCAGCTGTCCATGCAATTCGGCCCGGTCCTCCCGCTGGATCACCTGGATGTCGGGAACGAGCTCGACTTCCTCCAGTTCTGCTATTCCCGGAAGCTCTTCCGAAAGGTGAATGCGTTCATAAATATCAAACCGCAAGCCGTGGGACTGGTCAAACACGGGAAATGTCCTCCTTCTTGGCATAATCTATCCCTGAGACAAGCCCAGAGCATAAGCCCAAAATGTTACTCGACTCATGTATATGCTTCAAACAGGAAGGCATGACAACTTTGCCGCTTCTTCCTGCAGGCAGAAGCCTATTCCTGCGGGACGAGAGCGGTGCGCGCATCCGGGACGGAGTAATGCTGCGGCAATCTGCTGCGCATAAGCTCTGCCAGCGGAAGAGCGCCCCCGCTCCCGGCCAGCACATCGGCCGGATGGAAGGCAGCAGGAAGCGGCCCCCCTGTGCCTCCGGGCATACCTGCAAAGCGGACGGGATCGGGAATGCCCTGCTGTCCTGCCTGCTGCTCTATCGCCTTCTGATACACCTTCAGCGTTCCCGAAGCCATATCATCCAGTGACCGGTTATTCACTGCCCACGCTCTGGCCTGACGGCCGGTGCGCTGCCTCAGCTCCCCGTCGCCCAGCAGCTGCTCCAGCTGCCGGGCCAGCGCAGCGGCATCTCCGGGCGGAACGACCCAGCCGGTCTCGCCTTGCCGCACCATCTCCGGCATCCCCGAGGTTCCGGCGACCACCGGCGCGATTCCGGCCAGCTGTGCCTCCGTCACGGAGAACGGCTGCGTATCCTGCAGCGAGGGCTGCACATAGATGTCTGCCGCCTTCAGCGCCGCAGGAATATTATCCAGCTTCCCCGTGAAGTAGACCTGCTCCGAGATGCCCAGACGGCGGGTCTGCTCCAGCAGCTCTTCCAGCAGGCTGCCCATACCGGCTACAGCACAGATCCACCGCTGGCACCGCTTATGCAGCATGCCCAGCGCTTCGATCAGCACATGCACTCCCTTGATATATTCCAGCCGTCCGGCATACATGATGACCGGTATTCCGTCCTGGAATTTGAGCGGCGCAGGCTCCGCCGCTCTGGCCACATATTCCTCCAGATTCACCCCATAGGGCAGGGTATGAATACGGCCAGGGCTGACCCCCAGCTCCCGGGTAAGCTGTCCAATCCACTGCGAAGAGACCAGAATCTGATCGGCTGACCGGGCACCCAGCGTCTCAATCCGGCGGAAATACCTCCAGATGGGCCGCTGCTCATACGCTTCCCGGGTCAGCCCCGGCTCCAGCCCCCTATATTCATAGAATGTCTCCAGGGAGAGCGCTCCGTGGACACTGGTGACCAGCGGAACCGGACGGCGCAGAATCCGGCGCAGCGCATACGAAGCGATCGGGTCCTGGGCATGAATGACGTCATAGTCCTCCAGCCCCAGCACCGCAGCCCCCCCTTCAAATACGTACCGCCCCAGCTCGAAGCTGAAGATCCCGTGCTCCAGGTGCATCGAAGGGAAGCGGATCGCATCGAAATGCGGCAGCAGCAGCGTGTAGAACGCTTTTTTATCAAAAGACTCCGTGCGGTCCAGCAAATAAAGCGTATTGCTCTCTACATGACTTCCCATCATGGTCACGGAATGGCCCTGTGCACCCAGCTTCTCCGCCAGCTGCTTCATATACGTCCAGATCCCGCCCAGATTGGTGAGTCCCCAGTAGGTAACCAGCAGTATCTTCATGCATCCCTCTCCCCGGCTATAGATTCATATAAGTTCAGGAGCGGACTGCCCCTTCTAGTCAGAACAGTATATGAACGGTATAGGCCGGATGAAATGGACAAATGTCCGTCCGGTATATTTTTCGAAATAACTTTTAATCAGGAATCATCTTTTCGGGTATAATCGGTATAAATCCTGAAAGGAATCTTCTGTCATGTCCAAAGCAAGGGTATTTGACCTATCCCTGTTCTTCGCCTCCCTGGCTATAGCCTTCATTCCTGCACATGCTGTAGTCCTGGATGGTACATATATGAAAGCGCTGCTGCTCTACACGATATTTTCCAGCATTTATTTCCAGTTGCGCATTGTGACCCGGAGCGGGAACTCCACGATTGATTATGCAATCAGCTATACGTCCTCATTCGGGATTTTTGCCGGCCCGCTGGGGACATTGATATTCGAGACGGTGTACCGGTCGATTGTATATATCTATAAAAAGAAAACAAAAACCGCCGATCCCGGTGAATTCCTCGACACCTTCTACAATATCGGCTCCTTCACACTGGGCGGGTCTGCGGCGTATTATTTGTACACGCTGCTCAAGCCTCTGGCGGACAAGCTTCCCTTCGGATACTGGGTGCTGTTTCTTCTGGTGGTCTGTGTCACTACGCTGCTGTCGTCCGCGTTCCTGGTGATCACCTTCGCGCTGTCGGGAGACATCAAGACCCGCCGCGAAGCGGAGAATCTGCTGTTCCGCAGCCGGAATCTGCTGGACTTCAGCAAGGTCGCACTGACCAACGCCCTGCTGCTGCGGCTGCTGCAGATGGAGAAATGGGAGATGCTGATTGCGCTGTTCCTGCTCAACTACATTGTCAGCCTCTCGTTCTATTCCAAGTCGCAGAGTGCCCAGCACAAATATGAACGCGACAAGTTCGAGCAGATGGCCTACCGCGACTTCCTCACCGGAACCTACAACCGGGCGCACATGGACAAGATGATGAACGAGCTGAACCAGAGCGGGGAATATATCGGCATTGTTGTGGCAGACATTGACCGCTTCAAAAAAATCAACGACTCCTACAACCACGCCGTCGGCGACCGGGTCATTGTCCATTTCGCCGATACGCTGGAGCGCCACCTTCAGCCGGAGGACATTCTGTTCCGCAGCGGCGGGGAGGAGTTCACCCTGTTCCTGAGGAACAAGACCTTCGAGGAATGCAGGGCGCAGATTGAGGAGATTCTGGACAGCCTGCACGGCAATAGCGTAAGTGCCGAATTCGAGGAGCAGACGATCTCTGTACCGTATTCGGCTTCCTTCGGGCTCTATTATTACAAGGCGGACCCCGGACACAAGACCTCTATGGAGAAAGGTTATGTCTACGCCGACCAGCTCCTGCTGGAATCCAAGAAGCTGGGCCGCAACCGCCTTTCGTACCGCAATGACCTGGGAGCTTAATCATCTGCACATCAAAAAGAGCCGCTCCTCCGCGATATGGAAGAACGGCCCTTCGGGTGTGCATCCCGCTTATAAATCAGCTGCCTTAAAGGTATCTCCGCCGGCAATCGTGCCGGATTCATAGCCTTTGTAGAACCAGCGCTTGCGCTGCTCGGACGTTCCGTGCGTGAAGCTGTCCGGCACCACATACCCCTGCGCCCGCTTCTGGATCGTATCATCCCCGACGGCGCTCGCCGCAGTCAGCGCCTCATCCAGGTCTCCCTCCTCCAGCAGATTCTGGCCCTGAACATGATGCGCCCACACTCCGGCATAATAATCGGCCTGCAGCTCGAAGCGGACCTGATATTTGTTGAATTCCGTCTCGCTGAGGCGCTGGCGCAGCGAATTCAGCTGCTCGGAAGCACCCAGCAGAGTCTGCACATGATGGCCCACTTCGTGGGCGATCACGTACGCCATAGCGAAATCTCCCGGTGCCTGGAACTGCTGCTGCAGCTCGTCATAGAAGCTGAGATCAATATACAGCTTGGCATCTCCCGGACAATAGAACGGCCCGACCGCCGAGCTGGCGGTGCCGCAGGCCGAATTCACACTCCCGCTATACAGCACCAGCGTCGGGTCCTGATAAGTCATCCCCTGCTCCCGGAAAATCTCCGACCAGACATCCTCCGTATCAGCCAGGACGACAGATACGAATTCAGACAGCTCCTTCTCCTGCGCGGTCTGCTCATACGGAGCGCTTGAGTTCGTAGCGGGGCCCGTTGAGATCAGATTCCCCATAATATCCCCGATATTCCCGCCGCTCAGCAGCGTAACAATTACGATAACCACGATCCCGGTGAGTCCGCCGCCGACCAGCTTGCCGCCGCCCATGCCTCCGCCTCCGCGGCCTCTGCGGTCCTCCACATTTGAACTGCCTCTTCTGCCCTGCCACTTCATAGTCTAACCCCCAGTTATCGATTGCGATGGCTTCCTGTATTATAACTTAATACTGTTATACCCATAATCCCGGGGGTTCCACTCTCTCCATACGGATAAGAGGATAAGATAAAGACCCCTTCACAGCCGCAGCCGCTTAGGGGTCTTGTCATTGGAAACTGAAATGGGGGAATTACTTGGCTGCTTTGGCTGCGTCAAGAATAGCCTTCAGGTAGCCCTGGGTGTCCACCAGCGTTGCACCGCTGACCGCATCAACCACTTGCTCTTTGGTCTTCTTAGTCAGAGTAGCTTCCAGAGATTTGATCGTTTTGCCGGTTGCGAATTTCTCGATAGCAGCCATGTTCTTGTCATAGGATACAGTCGATTTGGCTTCTTCCTTCATGTGCTCGCTGTAATATTTGGCATTAGCCTTCTTGGAGGCCAGCACCATGCTCGGATCCTTGTAGTTCTGACCGAAGTCCTTATCGGAGTTAGGCACGCCCTTGGCCACATCGGTGCTCAGGAACTGATAATCATCCAGCGAAGCAGCGACAATCACGCCATTCTGTACCACTGCCACAGCTACGGTGAAGCATTTGGTGCCATGGGCAGCCGCTTCCACCCGGCCTACCTTGAGCGGTGCGCTTGCTGCCGAAGTAACGTTGTTCAGGACACCGCTGCTGCCTACTCCGACAATGGCCAAAGAGATACCGGCTGCGAACAATAACTTTGTAACTTTTTTCACAATAATTCCCCCAGTGATTGTTATGAAATTCGCTTACATACTATATTTATCAAGTTATTGGACAGGCGTCAGTTACAAATGTTACTCGGAAAATGAAAATAATTGGCAGAAAAAGAAAAGCCAAGCCTATCCTCCGATATTAGAGGGTTATGGCTTGGCTTATCATCAAACTTATAGCCTGTACAACTGGTCTCCGCTGCTGATTCGTTCACGCAAGAGAAGCATATCCTCAGGCCAGAGGTCAGCTACCTCAACCGGCTTCCGGGTCCAGGGGTGGGCATACACCAGCTTCTCGCCATGCAGCGCCTGGCGTTCCGGGGTGCTGTCTGGAACACCGGCTGAACGCCAGCCGGGTCCGCCGTACAGTCGGTCCCCGAACAGCGGATGACCCGCATGGCTGAGATGCACACGGATCTGGTGTGTCCGGCCCGTCTCCAGCTCCAGCTTCACTACCGTCCCGCCGGGCAGCGCTTCGCGCCCTATGATTCGTGTCACAGCCTCCTGCCCGCCCGGAGATACCCGCCTGCGTGCTGCATTATGGCGGTCCCGCCCGACCGGCGCATCAATCACTGTCAACTCCGGCGGAACAGTGCCTGCCACAATCGCGGCATAGAGCCGGGATACGCCCTTGCCGCGCATCTCCTCATCCAGCACCAGCTGGGCATAGTCGTTCTTCGCATACAGCACAGGCCCGGTGGTGTCCTTGTCCAGCCGGTGAATATGGCGGACAGCGATTCCTCCGCCCGAAGCGGCATAGTGCGCTGCCACAAGATGATCCAGCGTGACCGCTGTACTGCTGCCGTCGGGGTGAACCGCCATACCGGCGGGCTTGTGGACGACCAGGCAGAAGTCATCCTCGAACAGCACCTCCATGCCCGTCTCCTGCCATACAGGCTCAATCCCTGCTTCCTTGCCCGGGAACAGGGCCAGCCGCAGCCGGTCGCCCCTCCACTGGATGCCGCCCCCGCGGAGCAGCCGGGCGTGCAGCTTCGCGGGCATTCCGGCGGTGCCGAGCAGCCAGGCATCAATAGCGGCCTGCTTGTCAGCCGCCCCCGTAATGACCCGGCCCGGCATCACCTCCAGCCATTCCCCGCGCCGGGTCCACTTGCCGCCTCCGGCGAAGGGGCCGCTGGCGGCATCCCTTCCGTCTTGGCCCGCGCCGCCGCCTTGCTGGCCGGACAGCTCCTCCGGTCCGGCCGTCATAGCGATTTCAAGGCCTGGTAGTGGGCCTCAATCGTATCATCAATATCCTGCTCGCTGTGTGCGGCGGATACGAACATTCCCTCGAACTGGGAAGGCGGGATGCTGATGCCCTGATCCAGCATTTTGCCGAAGTAGCGGTTGAAATGGTCCAGATTACTGGTCTTGGCTGTATCGAAATTAATCACCGGCTCACTGGTGAAGAACGGGCACACCATCGAGCCGACACGGTTAATTGTCAGCGGGACGCCTGTCTCCTGCGCATTGCGCTGCAGGCCGGCCGCCAGTCTCGCGCCAAGCGCCTCCAGACGGGTGTACACCTCAGGAGTCAGCAGCGACAGCGTGCTGTAGCCCGCGGCCATCGCCAGCGGATTGCCGCTGAGCGTGCCTGCCTGATAGATCGGACCGGACGGGGCGATCTGGGCCATAATTTCTTTTTTGCCGCCATATGCCCCTACAGGCAGACCGCCGCCGATCACCTTGCCGAAGCAGGTCAGATCCGGGTCCATCCCGAACAAGCCTTGCGCGCAGCCCCGGTCGACCCGGAAGCCGGTCATCACCTCGTCAAAAATCAGCAGTGCCCCGTACCCCGTAGTCACCTTGCGCAGCCCCTCCAGGAAGCCCGGCAGCGGCGGCACCACGCCCATATTCCCGGCGATAGGCTCAACGATCACAGCAGCGATCTCGTTGCCGTAACGCTCAAACGCGATTTTGACCCCTTCCAGGTCATTGTAAGGCACCGTAATGGTGTTGACCGCAACACCTTCCGGCACGCCCGGGCTGTCCGGCAGCCCCAGGGTCGCCACCCCGGAACCGGCCTTGATCAGCAGACTGTCGGCGTGGCCGTGGTAGGAGCCTTCGAACTTGAGGATTTTGCTGCGGCCGGTATAGCCGCGGGCCAGACGGATCGCGCTCATCGTAGCTTCTGTTCCCGAGTTCACCATCCGTACAATATCCACCGAGGCTACGCGCTCTACCACGGCTTTGGCCATTTCTGTCTCCATCAGGGTAGGCGCGCCGAAGCTCGTCCCCTTCACAGCAGCCTCCTGCAGCGCCTTCACCACCTCAGGATGGGCATGTCCCATAATGAGCGGTCCCCACGAACACACATAGTCAATGAAGCTGTTGCCGTCGATATCGTAGATTCGCGAGCCCTCGCCGCGCTCCACATACACCGGAGTTAATCCTACGGATTTGAACGCCCGGACCGGACTGTTCACTCCGCCGGGAATATATTGCTTGGCTTCTTCAAAAGCGGTCCGGGAAGCCTCCTCCCGGCGTCTTAGCGGCGTATTGCCCATACTTGTCCCCTCCTGCTCCTAGCCGCGCAGCCAGCGGGCTGCGTCCTTGGCGAAATAGGTAATAATTACATCGGCACCGGCGCGCTTCATGCCGGTCAGCATCTCCAGCACAACCGCCTGCTCATCGATCCAGCCCTGCTGTGCCGCCGCCTTGACCATCGAATATTCACCGCTGACGTTGTAAGCTACGAGCGGCAGATCGAACTGGTCACGGATGGTGCGGATCACATCGAGGTAGGCCAGCGCAGGCTTCACCATCAGCATGTCCGCGCCTTCCAGCACATCGGAATCCGCTTCGCGGATGGCTTCCCGCAGGTTGGCCGGGTCCATCTGGTATGTTTTGCGGTTGCCGAACTGCGGGGCGGAATCCGCCGCTTCCCGGAACGGGCCGTAGAACGCGGAGGCGTATTTCACGGAATACGACATGATCGGCACATGCTCGAAGCCGTTCTCGTCGAGTCCGGCGCGGATTGCCTGCACAAAGCCGTCCATCATATTGGATGGGGCAATAATATCCGCTCCTGCCCGGGCCTGTGACACCGCTGTGCGGGTAAGCAATTCCAGCGATGCATCGTTGATAACATCACCGTGCACTACACCATTAACCGTATGGGTATGCACCATACCGCAGTGGCCGTGGTCGGTGAACTCGCACAGGCAGGTGTCGGCGACGACCAGCAGGTCGGGATGCCACTTTTTGATCAGGCGCGTGGCTTCCTGCACAATTCCGTCATCTGCGAAGCCGGAGGAGCCGACCGCATCCTTCGTCTCGGGAATGCCGAACAGCAGTACCGCCGGAATGCCCAGCGACGCAATCTCGTCCACCTCGGCCTTCAGGGTGTCCAGCGAGAAATGATACACGCCGGGCATGGAGCTGATCTCATTCTTCACACCGGTTCCATAGGTTACAAAGATCGGCTGGATGAAATCCAGCACATTCAGCACCGTCTCGCGCACCATGCCGCGAATCCCGGCCGAACCGCGCAAGCGGCGGTGTCTGGTAATTGGAAAGCTCATGATCTGTAAACCTCCTGTTTAGTAAATAAATACACACATCATCAAGTCCGCTGCAAATCCGGTCATAGAGCAGAGCAAATGGCTCTACCCGCCAGCGGACCGATTCTCTAATGGAGCCTGGTGGTTTCGTTCCAGCGGCAAAGCTCCTGCACCAGCCCCTCGATGGTTGCCTCATCCGGGAGCAGGCCCGGGGTGAGTCCGGCTTCCACAGCCGTCTGCTCCGTGACCGGCCCGATGCAGGCAATCTTGACGCCCGCCAGCAGCGCAAGCGGATCTTCCAGCCCCATCCGCTTCAGGATGCCGAGAAAATTGCGCACCGTGGATGAGCTGGTGAAGGTCACGGCATGAATCCGCTTCTCTTCCAGCAGCTTCACCAGCTCTATATCATCCTCGCCGGTAATGACCGTCTCATACGTATCCACCTCGGTCACCTCCAGCCCCAGATCCCTCAGCTTCGCAGGCAGCCAGTCGCGGGCCAGATCGCCGCGCGGCAGCAGCACCTTCTGCCCCGGCATAAGCTCCGGACCAAAGGCCTCGATCAGCCCTTCGGCCTGGAAGCGCGCCGGCAGCTCCTCGGCAATCAGCCCGCGCTCAGCGAGCGCCGCGGCGGTGCCCGGTCCTACGGCGCAGAGACGCGCCCCGTGCAGGGCGCGGATATCAGCCTTCCGCTGCGTCAGATGCCGCATGAAGAAGTCGACGCCGTTCGGACTGGTGAAGAATACCCAGTCATAGGAGGCAAGCGAGCCAAGCGCTGCGGCGATCTCCGCCTGCTTGTCCGCATCACGCTGCATGACCGTCTCAATGACCGGGAACTCGTAAGGCTCGCCGCCCAGCTCCTCGATCCGGTCGACCAGCTCACTAGCCTGCGCCCGCGCCCGCGTTACGACAATCCGCTTGCCGAACAGCGGCAGCGCCTCCACCCACATCAGATGCTCGCGCTGGAGCACGACATCGCCGACCACAATGACCGCCGGCGGCTGGAAATCCGCCGCCTTCACCTTCGCTGCAATGTCGGCCAGCGTACCGGTCAGCGTCTCCTGGTCGGCGCGGGTTCCCCAGCGCACCAGCGCCACCGGGGTCTCCGGCGGACGGCCGTGCTTCATGAGCTGGTCGCTGATGTAGCCGATTTTGGCGACCCCCATCAGGAACACCAGGGTGCCTGTAGCGTTCGTTACTTTATCCCAATGAATCGAATGATCCAGCTTATCGGGGCTCTCATGTCCGGTAATAATCGACAGGGACGACGACGCCTCCCGGTGGGTCACCGGAATCCCGGCATAGGCCGGGACACTGATGGCCGAGGTAATCCCCGGTACAATCTCGTAGTAGATGCCATGCCGGCGCAGCAGCTCCGCTTCTTCCCCCACGCGGCCAAAAATCACCGGGTCCCCGCCCTTCAGCCGCACCACTGTCTTGCCCTCTAAGGCGAGATCGACCAGCAGCTGATTGATCTCCTCCTGCTTCATCGTGTGGCGGTCCGGGAGCTTGCCGACGTATATTTTCTCCCCGCCCGGCTTCATCCACTTCAACAGTCTTGGACTGGCCAGCCGGTCATAGACCAGCACATCGGCCTTGCGGATACACTCTAGCCCTTTCACTGTAATCAGCTTCGCATCCCCCGGGCCTGCACCTACCAGATATACCTTCCCCGCCATCTCCGTCATCCCCTTATCCCTTTACACATACTCTTCCGGTCCTGCACGCCGCTTCTTGGCAGCGGGTTGCGATTATCTCCGTCTCCCCTACATTTACTGCTCCTTAGCATCCGCCAAAATCTTCTCCGCCCCCCGGCCAATCAGCTTGCGGGCCACCTCTTCGCCCACCTGCACCGGATCATCCCCGGAGCAGGTCTCCTTCAGGATCACCGACCCGTCCGGCGTTCCGACCATGCCGGTCAGCGTGATCTGCGGCTGCCCGGCTTCGCCTTCCGTCCCAAGGACAGCGTAAGCGCCGATCGGCACCTGACAGCCCCCGTTCAGGGCGCCGAGGAACGTCCGCTCGGCCGCCACGGTAAGCGCCGTATGTTCATCATTATACAGCGAGAGCAGCCTGCGCAGCTCCTCATCGTCCTCGCGGCATTCGATGCCGAGCGCCCCCTGGCCGACAGCGGGCAGGCAGACCTCAGGCGGCAGGTAGGAAGTGACCCGGTCCTCCCAGCCCATGCGCGACAGCCCGGCAGCTGCCAGCAGGATCGCGTCGTATTCGCCGCACTCCAGCTTCTTCAGCCGGGAGTCGATATTACCGCGTACCGGCTCGATGAGCAGATCCGGCCGGAGCGCCGCCAGCTGGCTGGAGCGCCGCAGGCTGCTGGTGCCCACACGCGCGCCCTGCGGCAGCCCGTCAAGGCCCGCCCCGCTGCTTGAGACCAGAACGTCGCGCGGATCTTTGCGCCGCGGCACGGCCCCGTTGATCAGACCCTCCGGCAATTCGGAAGGCATATCCTTCATGCTATGTACGGCCATATCAATAACCTTATCCAGCATCGCCTGCTCAATCTCCTTGACGAACAAGCCTTTGCCGCCCACCTTGGACAGCGTAACATCGAGAATCCGGTCACCCTTGGTCACAATTTTGTGCACCTCAAAAGTAAACGCAAACCCATGCTCCCCGCTCAGCCGCTCCAGGTCAGCAATCACCTGCCCCGTCTGCGTCAGCGCCAGCGCACTTTGCCGGCTGCCCACTATAATCTTCCGCATGAACCATTCCCCCTGTTCCAGTCCTGTTCAAGTCAGTTCTCTTACCCCCAATTGTGCTGGGTTTGCCCGTTTTGAGCGGCTTGGGGTGGAAACGCCCAGCTCAGCTGCTGCTTTGGGCGCTTCCACCGCCTACTCCTCCCGGTTGCCTGCCACCCAGGCTTCAATCTCCTGCGGTGTCCAGGGGATGAAGCTGCCCTGCTGCATCTCCTGCAGCACCGGCAGCTTCGCCAGCCGCCGCAGCAGCCGCCCGCGCGTCTCTGCGTCAGGCACGAGCCGCTTAATCTCCGTCCGCAGCTCATGCAGGAAATCCAGGTAGGGCTCGTATTCCTCGCCCAGCAAACCCGCAATCCGCTGCGTAATCTCCGCAGCAGCAGACGGTCCCGCCCCGGAGGTCGAGACCGCAACCGTCAACCGCCCGCGGCGCAGCACGCCGGGCGTAATGAAGCTGCCAGCCTCCGCGTGGCTGGCCACATTGCAGGGGAGCCCCAGCCTCCTGGCTTCCCCTGCAACCGCCTCATTCACCGCTCGGTCATCGCTCGCGGCGTAGACCAGGACTGCTCCCTGAAGGTCTCCGGGAGCATACGGGCGGCTGATCCATTCCAGCCGCCCCTGGTCAGCCATCGCTGCCAGCGGACCGCTGAGCGAGGGGCTGATTACCGCCAGCTCCGCGCCTGCATCCAGCAGCGGAGCCGCCTTGCGCGCAGCCACCGCCCCGCCGCCAACGACCACCACCCGCCGGCCTTCCACATCCAGCATAATCGGCAGATACTTGCTCATCCCGCTCACTCCCCGCCCCACCCATGGAACTCCGACCAGGAGTTCAGCAGGAAATTAAGGATAATGAAGCCATACCCGGCAATCGCCCAGCGGGCCATTACGGACCCGCTTCTGCGGCCGGAGGCCTTCAGGATGAGGTAGACGATGTAGACGCCGAGGCCCGTCAGCGTAGTCAGCACCTTCGTATCCTGGAACAGGAACGTCTGCCCTTCCGCGATGATCGACAGACCGGCGAGCACCAGCGAGGCCAGCAGCAGCGGGACCCCGGCCAGGATGGCCGTGAATGAATATTTATCCATCGTCTCCAGGCTGGGCAGCCGGCGGATGCGGTCGTCCCACTTCTTGTGCTTCAGCCGGCTGTGCAGGAATAAATACATTATCGCAAATACCGTCCCCAGTGTCAGTGCGGCAAAGCTCAGATTCGCCAGCATGACATGCATCGCCAGCCAGCCATGCACAGCGCTCCAGCTCTGCAGCGTATGATCCTCGGCCCTCAGCCAGACCCGGTTCAGCAGGAACACGCTGAAGCCGGCCATGCTGAGCAGCAGGACGGTGAATTCACCGCCGCGGGTAAAAGTCACCGCGAATGAGGTGACAACCATGCTGAACGCGAACCAGAAGAGGAAGTCATAGGGCGTGAAGATCGGCAGCCCGCCCTCCTGGGAGAAGCGGATGCCAAGGCCCGCAAGCTGAAGCAGGCCCACAACAGCAAGAAGCCCTGTGCCTAGCCGCTTACCGCCCGGATTGCGCTTCAGGCAATCCGAGAAAACAAACAGCAGGCTCAGGGCATATAGCAGCAGAGCGGCATCATATATTCCGTTCAGCAACAGCATGTCGCTCACCCGCCCAGCAGACCCGCCGGGGCGAGCATCGTTCCCGGCACCCGCAGCTCACTGGCGGCGGCGCGCTCATCCGCTGCCCGGGGAGCGGGCTCTGCGCTGCCGCCGGACGGACTGGAGCCAAGCTGCTCCTGCAGGGCAAAAATTTTAGTGAAATAATCCAAAGCCTCATTTCCCTGCTTACCGCCGGACATTTCCTTAATGACATTGATCGGGTCATGCATCATCTGGTTCACGATGCTTTTGGTCAGCCGGCGGATCACCTTGCGCTGATGCTCATCCAGCTCGGGCAGCTTGTTGAACAGACTGTCCATCGTCTCTTCATAGATGCCGTTGGACTTGTCCTGGAGGGCACGGATGACCGGTCTGACGCCAAGCGTCTTCAGCCAGAGCTGGAATTCCTCCATCTCTGCGGCAATCATTACTTCAATCTTGGCCGCCTCGCTGCGGCGCATCTCCAGATTGCTCTCAACAATCCCTTCCAGATCATCGATATCGTAGAGGAACACATCCGGTACGCTGGCCGCAGCCGGGTCAATATCCCGGGGCACTGCAATATCAATCATGAACAGCGGCCGCGACGGGCGGCGCTTCATGCCTTCGGCAACCTGGGCAGCCGTCAGCACATAGCCATCCGCTCCCGTAGAGCTGATCACAATGTCCACCTCATCGAGCGACTTCAGCGCATCCTCAATCGTGCTGGGCCGGCCCGAGAATTTCTCGGCCAGCTCGGCGGCACGGGACCATGTGCGGTTCGCTACAATGACCTCCGCCGCGCCGCTGCTGTACAGATGCTTGACCGTCAGCTCGCTCATTTTGCCGGCGCCGAGAATGAGCACTCTTTTGCCGGTGAACATGCCGAAGATCCGCTTGCCCAGCTCCACAGCCGCATAGCTGACCGAGACCGCGCTCTCGCCGATGGAGGTCTCACTGTGAGCACGCTTCCCGAGCGTCACCGCCTGCTTGAACAGCCGGTTGAACCAGGTGCCGGTAGCTCCTTCAGCCTGAGCCGTCAGGAAGGCGCTGCGCACCTGTCCCAGAATCTGCGTCTCGCCGATCACCATCGAATCCAGGCCGCAGGTTACACGCATCAGGTGGGCAACCGCCTGCTCGTCTTCATATATATACATATGTTGTGCAAACACATCGCTTTTTACACCGAACCACTGCTCCATGTAGCTGCGGATGAAATAACCGCACATATGAAGGCGGTCCACGACCACATAAATTTCCGTCCGGTTACAGGTGGCGACAAGGACCCCTTCCAGAACGCTCTTCGTCTGCAGCAGCTGATGAAGTGCAGCCGGCAGATCCTTCTCGGCAAAAGCGAACTGTTCCCTCACCTCTACGGGAGCCGTACGGTAATTCAGGCCAACGACGACAATATGCATCGCTTGTTCACCATCCTAATCTCTATTCATTGGTGTAGGCACTGTTCCTTCTAATCAACAGATATAATTATCAATTTCACAGGATCTCAAAACGCTGTGTTAAGTATATCACATCAAAATACGGCTTTTTACAAAACCTTTGAACTATTTATGAATTGCAGATAATAATAATTATAAACAAGAACGGCCTAAATTTCTATAACTAAGCCCAGCCAATTTGCTTGTCTGCTTAAAATACAGTGTTCCCCGGATTTCTACTCATCTGTAACCGAATCTCCAAACTTCTTCCGCCAGTCAGCACAACACTCCCCTGCAGAGGAAATTACTGCGAAGTATATAACATATGTCATAATAAATAACGCAAATATGTATATTGACAGAGCATTGCAGCGATGGTAGCATGATAAAAACAATTTTAAGTCAAATTTAGTGACATTCAAATGAGTTTTCATAACTAAAAGTAACTAACGCAGTTCGAGCGTCATATTTTATCACAAAACAATAACTTCAACTCTTGTATAAGCCCGTTAATCCGGAATGGGCGTATCTACAGGCAACCGTAAATTGCCCCAGGCTACAAGAGGCCAGTCATATACTGGAGCATTCATGATGGACACACGGCCGCTGCGGGCCCGTTCTCCTGATGATGTATCCTGCATGGGCTGCGCCTCCTGGCCCTGGGGTTTTTTTATATCTATTTAATAGAAGGAGTGAGGGTAATGAGTGCATCTTATGCGCGGTTAACCGAATCAATCAGCCAGGCCAGAAATGTGAGGATCTACAAAAATAAAGATACCGCCTATGACTTCAAGCTCTATCCCTTCGGCGAACGCGGAACGTATATTGCCCCTGAGCTGATTCATGAGATCACCGATAGTCTGGCTGAAGCTGTCACCGGTCAATTCCCGGATTTCGACTACATCGTCTCCCCTGAGCCCGGCGGGCATACTTGGGGAATGCTGACGGCCTACAAGCTGATGAAGCCGATGAATATCCTGCGCCTCAGCACCGAGCTGTATGAGAATTACGAGATCAGTGTCAGACGGGAGACGGCTTACAATGAGAATTACATTTATTTTGACGGCTTCTCCGCCGGAGACCGTGTGCTGCTGCTGGATGATGTGATCAGCTCCGGGGCGACGATCCGCTGCATTGCCGGGCAACTGTCCATTATGGGTATCGAGCTTGTCGGGGTGCAGGCCATCCTGGCCAAAGGCGGGCATTACCGGCAGCTCGAAGCTGACATCGGTGTACCTATCCGGGTTCTTTCTAATGTATAAGGGGGGAGTGACAAGCAATGGCTTACTATTATGAGCAGCCTTCAAGAACCTTCAGCGAGTTCCTGCTGGTGCCCGGCCTGACGACCAGGGATTGCGTTCCGGGCAATGTAGATCTCAGAACCCCCGTCACCAAGTTCCGCCAGGGGGAGACGCCTGCGCTGACCATGAACCTCCCCGTGACCTCTGCCGTGATGCAGGCCGTATCCGACCACAATATGGCGATTGCTCTGGCCAAAAGCGGCGGCATCTCCTTCATCTACGGCTCCCAGTCTATCGGGCAGCAGGCAGAGATGGTCCGCCGGGTCAAGAAGTTCAAGGCCGGATTCGTGCTCAGCGATTCCAATCTGCGGCCCGAGGACACCCTCCAGGATGTCTTGACACTAAAAGCGAACACCGGCCACTCCACCATCGCCATCACGGACAACGGAGAGCCGACCGGCAAGCTGATGGGCATCGTCACCAGCCGCGATTACCGCGAGAACCGGCTGCCGCCGGACTGCCCGATTACTGAATTCATGACTCCTTTGTCCTCGCTGATCTATGCCCCTGAAGGGACTACCCTGACCGAAGCCAACGATCTTATCTGGGACCATAAGCTGAACTGCCTGCCGATTGTGAATGCCAGCGGCCATCTGGTACATCTTGTCTTCCGCAAGGACTATGACAGCCATCAGGAGTACCCGCTGGAGCTGCATGACAGCAACAAGCAGCTGATTGTTGGGGCAGGCATCAACTCCCGCGACTATAAGGAGCGCGTACCGGCGCTGGTGGAGGCCGGGGCAGATGTCCTGTGCATCGACTCCTCTGACGGCTATTCGGAATGGCAGGCGGAGACCCTCCGCTATATTAAGGAGACCTACGGGGAGAAGGTCAAGGTTGGCGCTGGCAATGTCGTTGACAAGGAGGGCTTCCTGTATCTTGCCGAGGCCGGAGCGGACTTTATCAAGGTCGGCATTGGCGGCGGCTCCATCTGCATCACGCGGGAGCAGAAGGGCATCGGCCGCGGCCAGGCTTCCTCCGTGATTGAAGTGGCTGCGGCCCGCCAGGAATATTTTGAGCAGACCGGCATGTACATCCCCATCTGCTCTGACGGCGGGATTGTCCATGATTACCACATCGTGCTGGCGCTGGCGATGGGCGCAGACTTCGTGATGCTCGGGCGCTACTTCGCAAGGTTCGATGAGAGTCCGGGACGCAAGCTGCTGGTCGGCGGGAACTTCGTGAAGGAGTACTGGGGGGAAGGCTCCAGCCGGGCCCGCAACTGGCAGCGGTATGACTTCGGCAATGATGACAAGAAGAGCAAGCTTGAATTCGAGGAGGGGGTTGACTCCTTCATTCCTTATGCCGGCCGGCTGAAGGACAATCTGGATATCAGCATCAGCAAAATCAAATCCACCATGTGCAACTGCGGCGCTCTGACCATCCCGGAGCTGCAACAAAAGGCGAAGATTACCTTGGTCTCCTCCACAACGATCTTTGAAGGAGGCGCCCATGATGTTATGCTTAAGGAAAAGGACAGATCATCCTCCTGATCCGTCCTGCACCATAAGGAGCGTCAACAATGACAGAAATTACTAAGGTTCTGGTAAGCAAAGAACAGCTTCAGCAGCGCGTAAAGGAGCTGGGCGCGGAGATCTCGCGTGACTACGCAGGGAAGGAACTGGTGCTGGTCGGCATTCTGAAGGGCGGCGCGGTATTTATGTCTGACCTGATGCGCGAGATTACTTTTCCGGTGGGAGTCGACTATATGTCCGTGTCCAGCTACGGCGCCAGCTCCACCTCCTCCGGCGTCATTACGATCAAGAAGGATATCGACCTGGATATCCGCGGCAAGCATGTTCTGCTCGTTGAGGACCTGATCGACACCGGCCTGACCCTTCAGCATCTGAAGGAGCTGTTCGCCCTGCGCGAAGCGGCCAGCGTGCGGATCTGCACCATCCTCAGCAAGCCTTCCCGCCGACTGGTCGATGTCCCGATTGACTACAGCGGGATCGATATTCCCGACGAATTCGTCGTCGGCTATGGACTGGATTATGCCGAGCAGTACCGCAACCTGCCGGAGGTCTGGATTGTGAAGACCGGGGAATAATGCCTTCCGCTTCCGTACCATCCGTCTAATCCCTATTCTCTCACTTGCCATGCCCTCCCCTTAGCCTACGCAAAAAGCACCCTTGCGGGTGCTTCGTGTGCAGGCTATTTGCTTGCGCTTTTTCTTGCCTTGGGCCTCTTACGCATTCCGCCGGTATACCGGCGCACCCAGCGGCGAGCTGCCTGCGCCTCCATCTACAGCGATATCTGCGCCCTGGATATAAGACGAATCATCAGAGGCCAGGAACAGCGCCACTCTGGCCACTTCCTCCGGCTCCCCGGCACGGCCCAGCGGAATCGACAGCGACATGCCTGCTTCTGCCTGCTTCCAGTGCTCCATCGCTGCCTGTCCCCAGATCGGTGTCCGGGTTACACCGGGCGCGATATTGTTGACCCGGATGCCCAGCGGCGACAGCTCGGAGGCCAGCACCTTGGTCATGCTGCTGACCGCCCCTTTGCTCGCGGCATAAGCCGCATTGCCGGGTCTTCCGGCCTTGGCCAGCACCGAGCCGGTCAGAATGACCGAAGCCCCTGCCTTCAGGTGGGGAAGGGCTGCCTGCACGGTGAAGAAGACACCGGTCACATTGACGCGCAGCACTTCCTCGAAGGCAGCCAGCTCTGTGCCGCCAAGCGGTGTCGAGCCGGCGATGCCTGCATTCGCGTAGACGACATCCAGTCTGCCGAACGCTTCTATGGCTGTATTAACAGCCTGTACAGCGCTGCCTGGATCTGCCACATTGCCCTGGACCGCACGGGCCTGCTCCGCGCCCAGCTCCGTCAGCGCCGCCTGCAACGATACCGGATTGCGGCCGGTAATGACCACCTTAGCTCCTTCAGCCACGAACAATTTCGCCGCCGCTAACCCGATCCCGCTGTTCCCCCCTGTAATCAGAGCAACCTTCCCGTCAAGCTTCCCCATCGTTAACACTCCTCCACTTGTAATGTTCGTCTAATGTTCGTCTAACGCCCGTCTGCAGAACTGCTCCGCCAGACTATTTCGAGACCGTTCGTTCTAATATTGTCAAAAAAAATAATTCCTTGATATTTGCCATCTTAGCACATTTGAGAACGAACGGTAAAGTATTATTTTTATGCTTACTCAGAGGTTCGCCAGTGCCGCACATATGCTACACACCTTCATGCTTACACATTGTATTCGGTTTTTCACACACATTAGCCCCTCTTCGGTCACACTTGCACATTGTATTCGCTTTTTCGATTACATTTGGCCCACACCCCACCAGCCGACGTAATGTAGTCGCTTTTTCGATTACATTTGGTCCGCACAGCACCACCCCGCGGAATGTGATCGGTTTTTCGATTACATTTGGTCCGCACACCACCGCCCAGCGTAATGTGATCGCTTTTTCGATTACATTTGGTCCGCACAGCACCACCCTGCGGAATGTGATCGGTTTTTCGATAACATCCGTCCACTTACCCTTGCCCACACACCCCCTTCCGGCCAAATATGTTCGTTTTTCCGCATACAACCGCCCCGCGCCCCTCCCGCCTGCAAATACACGCACAAAGCGGCGGACCCGCAAAGCTTGGTGCTCTGCAGATCCGCCGCTTCATTTTCCATAAGCTACGGTACTCTTGTTGCTTACTCTCGGTGAAATCCTACGCTTCCCCTATTCCTTAATAAGGAACCTTGAACATGTAACGGCGGTGCTCCAGCGGGTGCTTGCGGGCTGCGGCTAGCTCAACGGCATAGACACGCAGGATAAAATTCAGTGCAAGCGGGGCCAGGAAGCCCTTCATCTCTTCGTCTACGCCGGCCCAGTCCAGCTCTTTGGCGTCGAGTACGAGGAACTTCTCTCCATGCTCCTTCAGGAACTTCAGGGCGCGTTCTTCCATCGGACGGGTGTCGTCCAGGCCCATCAGCAGGATGAACGGCATTTTTTTGTCGAGAATCTCGAAAGGTCCGTGGAAGAATTCACCGGCGTGAATCGCATGGGAGTTGATCCATTGCATCTCCATCAGGATACAGATGGCGAACGAGTAGGCGATGCCGTAATTAGAACCGCTGGCCATGGTGTAGATCACGGACTCGTCTTTGTACTCGGCGGCGAATTCTTTGGCTGGAGCGGTGTAGTTCGTCTTGATCGACTTCATGACAGCGTCCAGATGCGGCAGGCTGTTCAGCAATTGCTCATACTTCTTGTTGCCTTCCTTAACATACAGCAGACCCATCGTCAGGCGGTACAGGATCGCGTAGTTGGCGATTTCCGGGTGCGGGTCCAGCTCGCCTGGAGGCGCCCAGCTATAGTTCACAATGTAGTCGGACTCATCAGCCAGCGGCGCAGTTTCCACATACATCAGCGAGACGGTCAGCGCGCCTTTGCCCTTGGCGAATTTGGCTGCTTCGGTGGTCTCCGGCGTCTTGCCCTTGTGGGAGCAGAGGATGACCAGTGAATTCTCGCCGAGACTTGCCGGATTGCGGTAGATGAACTCATTGGAGTTATATACCTCGGCTGTGATGGAAGCAGATTCTTGGTCGATGAGATATTTGCTCGGGTACATCAGGGCGGAGGAGCCGCCGCAGGCTACCAGGAATACGCGGTTAATCGTTCTTGTTTTGTAGGCCTCCAGAATCTGGTCCACTTGATCTTTCGCAGTTTGCAGTACGTTTGCTACACTCATGAATAAGTCCTCCTAGTTTTAACTTGTTATATGTTGTCTTATATATTCTTATACATTTTTTGATGCAAAAAGTCAAGTCCTTTTCTTGCGGACAACATGTCCGTCTCCCATCCACTCCGCATCAAACACCGTCTACTCCCCAATCACCTGAATATACACCTTACGGCTCTTGGGCCCGTCAAATTCCGCCAGATAGACATCCTGCGCATCGCCGGAGATCATCTGCCCGTCTTGGACCACGAACAGGCAGCTGTTGCCGGAGATCATCGATTTCAGATGCGAAGGAGAGTTGCTGCCCGTAGCCCCGTAAGAAGGGAGGAAGTGGGCATGGGCATACGGGAAGTCTTTTGGCGCTAGGCGCTCCAGCAGCTCCTCGATATCGGTCTCCACGCACTCCAGACCTTCGTTAATCATGATGCCGGTTGTCGTATGCGCAGAGATCACCGCAGCAAGCCCGTTCTGCACGCCGCACTCCGCTATAAAAGCACGGATTTCCTCCGTAATCTTGATCATTTGGAACTCTGCCTGCGACCGGATGACAAGCGTCTTTAATTTAACCATGGCCGATCATTCCCCCTTTCTCCCAGGAAGACCTGGGCGTTGCCGCCGAGAATCTTCTCCAGCGTCTTAGGTCTGAATTCCATCGCCTTCAGTGCCGGCAGCAGCCTTTTAGCTTTGAAGCGGGGGCTGTTCGTGCCGAACATTACCTTATCGTTCAGATTGCGTTCGATCCACAGGGGACCCATGTTCGTTTTGAACACCTGCTTGTAGAAATCCAGGGCGTTATCCATATGGAGCAGTGAAGTGTCCGTGAACACATTCGGATATTTCAGCAGCAGCATCACCGTGTCATGGACCCAGGGCCAGCCGAAATGGGCGAGGCACATGCGCAGATCCGGGTATGCAATTGCAACCTCCTCGAAATGCAGCGGGTGCGAATATTTGGCCGGGGCATCCGGCTCCCAGCTCATCCCGGCATGGAACAGGATAGGTCTGTTGTACTTCAGGCACAGCTCATAGAGCGGCTTCATGAACTCATCCTGAGGATAGAACTTCTGCTTGGACGGATGCAGCTTCAGCCCCTTCAGCCCCAGGTCACGGAAGACATGCTCCAGAACCTCAGCAGCATCGCTGCGGTGCGGGTCAACACTGGCGAAGCCAATGAACCGGTCCGGGGCGAGATCAACAATCTGCTTCACATCCTCATTGGTCACAATCCAGCCGCCGCTCTGTGTCGTGAGGTCAAGAGGGAGCAGGATGGAGCGGTCAATGCCGTTATAGTCCATTTCCTGCAGCACAGATTCAAGGGGACTGGGAGATTGCTTGAAGATGCCGAACTGCTCTTTGCGGTAATTAAGTACCTCTTTGTCTTCACTGATTGCCTTATACAAAATCGGGTGGGTATGCACATCAATAATCAACGGTTCTTCCGCCTTTCCTCCGGCCTGAAGTGGCCGGTTAATAGGGTTCAAAGCTGGATATGACCTCTGCCGCCGTTCTTGCACCTTGCTTCAGGGACTCCTGGATCGTCCAGCCGCTGAGCTGCCCGTACATGAAGCCTGCGCAGAAGGAATCGCCTGCACCGACCGTGTTGACCACTTCAGCCGGCACGATGCCTTCCCGGTAGAAGCGCTCGCCGTCAAAGGCTACACTGCCTGCCTCGCCCAAGGTCACGACCACGATACGCGGACCCAGCGAGTGCGCCCAGCGGATAAACGCTTCCATTTTGTCGTCCTCTTGAACATAAGAGAAGAAGGCATAATCGGTATCGGGCAGGATTGGCCCGGCGATCTCGCGGCTCGTCCGCGTAGAGAAGTCATAGATCACCTGGATGCCGCGGCTGCGGAGACCTGCCAGATGGTGGTCAATCCGGCCTGACAGATTCGTATGGATCGCCTGATGTCCGGTGATGAAGTCCACATCGGCTGCGGTTAAGCTGAAGCTGCCCATTACGCCCTCGACCTTCTCCTTATGCACTCTGTCGTTGCCGTTCAGATCCATGCGGAAGATAGCGGTCTGCCCTTCTTCCTGTGTATGCATGTGCGAGACATCAACCCGTTCCTCACGAAGCTTGTCTATCATCAGAGTTCCATAGGAATCGCCGCCCACTACGCTGACCATAGACGCTTCTGCACCTAACCGGCTCATGTGAATGACGAAATCGACGCTGTTCCCCGTCGGATATAACCGGTTCAAGTTCTCATATACGTCAATACAACAGAAGCCCACACCTGCAACCCGCATATTGTCCCCCCATTCTTAGTAAGACAGCATAAGAAATAAGATTGTATATGTTGTCATATTATAATGTATACCATCTAGGCGATAGCAAGTCAATGAAAACGACAATGTAAATATTTTCAGACACTAATAATCCCGTTCCGCTTCAGCTTGTACAGACTGAAGCAGAACGGGATTATGAAATGTTCTCCGGTACAAATTAATTGTCATGTAATGCCTAGTACAGGGTCAGAGTTAATATTATGAATATGGCCGAGATCGCACCTTAACGAGCCAGCGTCTCATTCACCCAACAGTCTTTCGTATGCTGTAGGCGCCGGAACAATAGTAACTGTATTTTGTACAATAGAATGCTGCAAAAAAAGCTTTGAAATAGAATCTAATGTAATTTGAATGTAAGAGTAACACTGCTGAGGTTCATTCTTACAGTCGTAAATCTGATGCTGTACTAGTCTTGACCGCGCTTGCCGGTGTTGATCGTGAAGATCACCTTGCTGGCCAGATAGACCGACTGCGAATAATGAAGCCGCCGGTCCTGATCGTCATAGGTAATCTTGTCAATCTGATAGAGCGGGGTCCCCCGGTCACAATGGAACAGCCGGCACTCAAACTCTGTAGCCAGAATGACCTCAAGCGTCTTCTCGGAATACGTGGGCTCGATATCGTAACGCTTCTTCATGATCTGGTACGTGGAGGGCGACTCGCCGATAAACTTCTCGAACTCCGGCATCAGGCCCAGGTGGAAATAAGAGTGCTCGATGATAAACGGCTCATTGTCAATGAACAGCAGCCGCTGCAGCTTCAGCACCGGGTCGCCGGGCTTGATGCGGAAGGTCTCCGCCAGCTTCTCATCGGCTGTAATCACCATATTGGACAGAATCTGTGCGCTCGGTGTCTTCCCGGAGGCCATAGTCATGTCGGAAAAGCTGCCGACCGAGATCAGCTCCCGCTTCTCCTTCAGCTCACGTACATAGCTGCCTTTGCCCTGCTGGCTGTGCAGCACCCCCTCCTCCACCAGATCGGTGATGGCCCGGCGTACCGTAATCCGGCTGACACCGTAGGTACTGCCGATCTCAGCTTCCGGGGGCAGCTTCTGGCCCGGTTTATAGACGCCTCGTTGAATGTCCTCTTTAATGACCTGCTTCAATTGCAGGTAGAGCGGACTTTGACTGGATACATTTAATTTCATCTGCGGCTCCTTTTATGTCTTGATCCTCTATCATGTCATATGTTGTTATATATATTGTTCGTTAATTGTTATCATAGTAACATACACTGCACAATAAGAAAATAAAAACAGAAGCCACAACAAACAACCCGAAGTTTTCGAGTTGTTAGATGAATAATAAAGCTAGATGCCGCGGCAGGCGGAAGCAGGCAGTAACCCGCCAATCCGTCGTAAAGCCTAATTCTCTCTTACAGCTTCCAGAGCTTGCGCGCTCTCGCCTGCACATCCGCCAGCTCAGACTCCGACAGCTCGCAGTATTCGCTATTGTCATTCGAGGTATTGGCATGCTGTACGTAAGCAAGCTTGGCATCCTTTTCGACAATGGTATAGAACCAGGTGTTCTTCGGAATATTGTACACTTTTCCCGGCTCCATCTCGGTCAGCTCAATATCGAACTTGCCGTCCTTGCGCTCTGCCGCCAGCAGAATGCTCCGGCCGTGGATCGGAATGAACTGCTCATCGGTCTCCAGATGCACCTCCAGCCGGTGCAGACCGTCAATGTCATTATCCGGCTTCCAGTTCTTGATGCAGACGAGCCATTCCTCATTCTTGTAGACCGTCTGAATGCCTACACCTTCATATTCATAAATATCCGCTTTCATCTTAACTATCTTCCCCCTTCATTATAGATGATTCTTCCTGCTACAGCCGCTGCTTGAACCAGGCCAGGGAATCCCGCATCGCCTGCTCAGGCTCCAGCACATATCTCCGGTCCAGCAGCTCCAGACCCAGATACCCCTTGTATCCGCAATCCTGTAATGCCTGAAGTGCCTCTTCCATCGGCAGCTTACCTTCTCCGGGAACAAGATGGCCGCCGGGGTTGCCGTCCACGAAATGCACATAGGTCATATTGCTGCCCAGATCCCGGATGAAGTCATGGATCGTGTCTTTGCCGGTTGTCGCCATCACATCCGTATCCGCCAGCCCCTTCAGGTTCGGACTGCCCACTTCCTCAATCATTCTGGCAATATGCGCTGCCGAATTGAACACATGGGTCGAGAATGAGGTGAACGCTTCGAGCGGCAGCTTCACGCCCTCCCGTTCGGCGGTTTTACAGATCTCCCCAAGCGATTCCCTGATCCATTTCCACATCTCCTGATCATCCGCATCCAGATAAGCCAGACCCGTAGTCACCAGCATCTGGTCGCAATCCAGCTCCACCGCCGCTTCAATATGCCGCTGGAAGAACTCGACGCTGGCCTTGCGGTATGCCGGGTCGGGATGGCTGATGCTGATCGGATAGACGCTCTGCTCAGGTGTGAAGCAGATCACCTTCAGCCCGCGGTCTCTAATCTTCTGCTTCAGGTCCCGAACCATCTGCGGTGTGTAATAGTCCAGGTGGAAGTGGGGGCCTGACGCCCACAGCTCAATGTTCTTGAAGCCCAGCCGGGCAGCAGAGTCCAGGAAATACTCCAGGGAATACCGTTTGTAATGAAAATTAGCGGCAGCGACCTGATCTAGCTGTATCATAGTTGTCTAACTCCTCCTTGTGACTGATAATGTTCATTTCATGTCTTAATGGGCTCCCAATTATATAAGGAAGCTTCCCAGAAGCGTTGCCGTCACGACAGATATAACAATGTTGATCATACCCGGCGTCATGAAGCTGTGATTCAGCACATATTTGCCGATCTTGGTGGTGCCTGCGGTATCGAAGGAAATTGCGGCCAGACACTGGGCTGACACCGGCAGGAAGAAGTTCGCGTTAACCGCCATCCAGGCTCCGATAATGATATAGGTCGGCAGATTAAGCGCAATGGCAATCGGAATCATAATCAGCGTGGTTGCGCCTTGGCTAGTCGTAAGCGCGGCAACAATGAACATAATGACTGCGAGCATCCAAGGCTGGCTATTTACGATAGAAGCAACATGCTCTTGAATGAACTCCGTCTGTCCGCCGATGAACGTGCTGCTCATCCAGGCCAGACCGAACGCACAGACCATAGCCAGAGCCCCCGCCCGGAAAATAGAGCCGTTCAGAATCGACTCGATCTGCGGCTTGCAGACGATAATAATCAGGGAAGCGCAGACGAGCATCACAATTTCAATCGTATGGGCCATCGACAGAACCGTGGTCGTACCGTCTACAGTCCAGGACGGGCGCAGCTCACTGAACAAACCAAGCACTACAATCGACAGTACGCCGAGCAGGAACAGAATAACTGCGGCCCGCGCGCCTTTGGACGCCGCTTGCGGCTCTTGCTTCTCCTGCTGCTTGGACGGAGCAGGTTCGCCCAGCCCTTCATCCATCAGACCTTCAGCCAGCCTGCGCTGATATTCGGGATCATCCGCCAGTTCCTTGCCTTTGCGGATGGTCAGGAGAGCGCTTGCAATGACCCCGAGCAGTGTGGACGGAATAGCGATGATCAGAATGGTACCGAGGTCCACGCCGAACGGTGCCATAAGACCCAGCATGGCAGCGGTCGCCGCCGATACCGGCGAGCAGGTGATGGCCTGCTGCGATGCAATAATACTGTTGGAGATCGGACGTTCCGGCCGGATGCCGCTGTCGATTGCCAGCTTGTTGATAATCGGCAGCAGACTATAGACAACATGCCCTGTACCGGACAGGAAGGTGAACAGCCAGCAGATCACCGGAGCGACAATAGTGACATTCTTCGGCGACCTGTGCAGCATTTTCTCCGCTACATGGACCAGGAAATTCAGACCGCCCGAAGACTGGAGCGCCGAGGCGGCCAGCACGACGGCCAGGATGATAAGCATAACGTCCACAGGAGGCGAAGAAGGCTGCACCTTGAACAGGAAGACGAAGATCGCCACACCCACGCCGCCCAACAGTCCCATGAACACATCTCCGACTCTGGCACCAAAGAAAATAAGCAGGAAGATAATTAATAGTTCAAACCAGAACATAGAAAGTCCCCTTTTATGTTTGTACTGAGTTGCCAATTCTCTGCCGCTCTTCTGTATTTACGTGGCGGCCTCAATTTGAACACGCTTACAAATCTCCCGCAGGAGGCAGAGGCCCCCCCGGTCTGTCAGACCAGCGGGGTGCCGAATCCAAACGCTCCGTTAACCCGGCAGATTTCGGCTGCAAACTCCGCTCCCTTACTCATGCTTGCCTGAATCCGTTCAAGAAGCGCATCCTCCCGGCTGAAGTCGATCCGTTGCTCCGGGGAATTCATAATCAGCTCCACCAGAAAAGCAGTGATATAAGAATCTCCCGCGCCCATAGTGTCTATAGCATCCGTGGTGACGGCGCTCTGATACAACCAGTGATTGCCGAGCAGCGCGTAAGACCCGTCTTCACCTACCGTACCGACCACGATTCGGGCACCAAGATTCTGCGCCTTGCGCATCTCCCGCTCCCGCTCTTCAGCCGTCAGATGGCTGCAGGACAGAAACGCGATATCGATATACGGGCATACCTGCTGCAGGTAATCATCGTTCCAGCGAACGGAGAAATCATAAGAGACGGGCACACCGCTCTTCCGCAGCACTGGCAAATCCTGCTCGATGTAACTGTTCAGGCTTGTGTGGATCACCGCAAATTGCTTCATATATTCCAGATCCGGCTCGGTGAAATTCCAGGGCTGCTCCTTGGCAATCCCGCCTTTGTTGGACCCTAGGAACACGCGGTCTCCCTCCTCCAGGGTAACCCGTGCATATCCGTTCTCGCCCTCGAAGCTGCGGCAGGCGCTGCGGTCAATGCCCAGCTCGTCGATCACCTGCCGGATATACCGGGCGACCTCATCGCTGCCGAATTTTCCCAGGTAAGCAGACGCTACACCACGCATGGTGGCATAAGCACAGAAATTCAAGGCATTGCCGCCAGGATACATCATTCCCTGATGGACATATTTATCGACGACATTGTCGCCGATGCCGATTACTTTAAATGAGTTCATTTGCATATCCCCTCTAAAAAACTGCTCAATTCTATTGCACAGCTATTTCATCCAAGCTTCTGCATGTATACGCTTTAAATTTTCACCTGATTTGTTTCATAGCTGCTACCCACTCTCCTCTCTGGTATGATACATTATTAGGTGTACACCCAACATCAGTAATTGTATTGGAATGTTATGTTGATATACTAACACAAAGTAATACATGAAGCAAGAGAGGGCTTTCATTTTTTTAGAGCGGATTGTTATAATATAGAAAACTATCATTGATATCATATGCTGGAGGTAAATACATGCTTGACCATTCCGAGTCATCGCCATTATACAAACAGCTTCAGGAGAAGATTCTGGACAACATTCATAACGGCACCCTGAAGCCGGGGGATAAGCTGCCCACCGAGCTTGAGCTGAGCGAGTCCAACCAGGTTAGCCGCGTAACGGTTCGTGCCGCACTCGACGCGCTGACCTCTGAGGGTTATCTGGTACGTATTCCGGGCAAGGGTACTTTCATTACCAAAGACAAGATCAAGAAGAATGTGGCCGAGACGATCGGCTTCAGCGATACATGCCGGCTGCAGAACAAGGTTCCGGGTGCCAAAGTAATCAAATGTATCATTGAGGACGCTACGCTGCTGGATCAGGAGCATCTGGACCTGAAGTCCGGCGACAAGGTGATCAGCATTGAGCGCATCCGTTATGCAGACGGCATTCCTATCTCGGTGGAATATTCACGGTTTCCTTCAGCCTATTCCTTCCTGCTGAATGAGGATCTGAACGACAAGTCTCTGTATGAGATCTTAAGAACCAAATACAAGGTCACCTTCGGCCACGCCCGCAAATATATCGTCATGGAATACGCCACCTTTGATGTAGCTACCTACCTGAATATCAAAGAAGGCCATCCGCTGCTGAGCATCAAGAGCACGGTATCCAGTCCGGACGGGAGTAAGATCCACCGCTCCAAGCAGCTGATTCTGGGCGACAAGTTCGAGCTGATTGTATAACAATAGGCACAGCAAAAAGGAGCTGTCCCAGAAGCCATGAACCGGCTGCTTGGGATAGCTCTTTATGCTGGAGTAGATTCAGCGTGAGCACTTGAGGGAGGGGGACGCTTCGCAACAGAACGTTGTTCCCATCGATGATATTACCTGCGCATCAGCAAAATGTATGCTGTTTTCCGCATACATTCAGGCCTCACGCTGACGCGCCAGCAAATGTATGCGGTTTTTCGCATACATAATTCCCACAATAAAAAGGGCTGTCACTTTTGGGACGGCCCCTTTTTATTGTTATATCAGCTGCTGCTTACTGTCCCGCTGTCTCCAAAGAGAATTTCGGCGTCCAGTTAGCACCTGCGTCCTTGGTGGAATACAGGGTAGAGCCGTTCAACCCCTTCACCGCCAGCCAGCCGTGATTGGAATCGGTGAACGAGATTCTTCCCTCGAAGCCGGGGATTGTAGGCTGATTCTTCCAGGTCTTCCCGTTGTCCTTGGTAAGTCCTACGCCTACCTCTTCCGCAGCAGGCTGGTAACCAACCAGAACCGCCGTGTCGCCGGTCAGCACCAGATTGCCGGGTGTTCCAGCCGCCGGGCCTTTCTTCACCTTAGCCGGGCCGCTTCCGGGAGCCGGGCCGCCGCCTGCGGTCTCCTGGGCAATGATCCGGGTCCAATTCGCTCCAGAGCTACTGCTGCCGTACAACGAATAAGACGTCTGCGACATACCGGCTCCGCCGTAGAATAACGCGTATACCTGATTGCCCTCGGCATAGAGCTGTGCATATCCGGCCTCAGGAGCGGACGCGCTTAGCTTCCGGTTCCAGCTCTTCCCGCCGTCAGCGGTATGCATCACCCGGTAGCCGCTGCCCGGTACAACAACCGCAGCCCAGCCGTTATTCCGGCTGGTGAACTCCGCGCCTCGGGTATTGGCCGGCGTCTGGACCAGGCTCCAGCTCTCCCCGCCATCCCGGGTGTAGTAGGTGGAGGCGCGGCTATAGCCGAAGCCTACGCTGCCATCCAGAAATTCCACCCGCTCGAAGGTGACCGGCTTGTTCATCAGCCGCGTCCAGGTAGAGCCGCCGTCATTCGTCCGAAGCAGATAGACGGCCTGGCCGTCATCCACCGTTGCCAGCGCCCAGCCATGCACATTGTCAGGGAACTCGATCTGCCGGAAATTCCACTGTCCGGTATAGATCTGCTGGAAATGGCAGCCGCCGTCCGAGGTTCCGATCAGGAAGCCGTTCCCGGCGGCCCGTCCTGTATTGGCGTTCAGGAAGTCCACATCCGCGATGCTGAGCGGCGCAGCGTCAGTACCGCTATGCGCCTTCTGCAGCTGCTGAAGAAGCCCATGGTCGCCGCTGCCGCAGGCTGGATCCGCCGCGGCCTCCGCAGGAGAACCCGCCCCCCAGCCGGGCAAGGTGATAAGAATGATAGTAAGAAACGCTGTGACTGTCTGCTGTAATCTGCTCTTCCAATTCATCGGTGACACCTCCTGAATATATATTTACCCTCTCTACAGGGCATTACTCTCCTACACCTCAACACTCTGCGTCAGAATGCAATATTGCAAATCAAGCTCCCGCTGCACCGACCGCAGTACCGCCTGCGGGGAAGCCTCCCAGACATAGGTATCCTGCTTGAGATAGTGGAGCACCGTCTTGCAGCTATGATCGAAGCTGTTCATCTGGTACGGATGCTGCTGGTCCTCCAGATCCAGGCGTACCCGGGTTACGAGGTTCATGTAATCCTCGATGAGCGCAGCCTTGGCCAGGGTATGGACCCGGGTCGCTTCATCCCACATATAGATGCTGTCTTTAAGGGTCTCCGAGGCATTCTCCACCCGGACCAGCCGTGAGTTCATGCCAAGCAGCCATTCGATCCGCTCGCTGATCTCCAGATAATTCAGTTTGATTGTATAACCTTCACTCACAGGTATCCCCCTCTCCAGACAGTGCTATTAACAATACACCGCAAGCCCCGGAAAGTATATAAGAAAAGGTACAAAACTGTAACTAATTTTGCAGTTAAAATCTCCTAATCCGGTTTAATAATAAGTAACATCATTATTACAAGCACAGCGCATTCGAGGGGGAAGTGAACCATATGATTAAACAGGATATCCAGCACGCACTTCTCTCCAACCTGTGGCAGCGCGTTCACTTAATCAGCGGGGAAACCTACAGCGGTGTATGCACCATCGACCACCACGCGGACGCGCTCCAGATCGAAACGAAGAAGGGGAATTTCACCGTTCCTTATTGGACCATCAAGCGCCTGGTTTAACAAAAAGACCTCAGCTTCCACAGCGTGGAGCATGAGGTCTTATTTCTCGCTGAAACGGGTGCCGTCCTTAAAGGACGGCATAGCCGTTTCCACTTGGTTACAGCACGGGATTCGGCACAAGGCTGCCGCCCCGGCACTGCTTCAGATAATTCAGCGCGTGGACCTGGCCGGTCATCTCCAGCTCATCCCGGTAGACCGGATCATGCCAGCCTTCAATATCGATGGTGCCCTGATAGCCGCCCTGGCGGAGAATAGTGATAATATCCGTCCAGTTCGTATCCCCGAAGCCCGGCGTCCGGTCCCAGACATAAGACCTCGGACCATGAATTCCGTACTCCTTGATGATATCCCAGGCGATGGTCGCATCCTTGCCGTGCACATGGAAGATCTTACCGGTCCACTTGCGCAGCTGCGGAACCGGGTCAATCAGCGCAGTCATCTGGTGGGCAGGCTCCCATTCCAGGCCCAGATTATCGGCCGGAACGCTGTTGAACATTTGCTCCCAGGCTGTAGGATTATGGGCAATATTCCAGTCGCCCTGCTGCCAGCTGCCGCCCATCGCACAGTTCTCAAAAGCGATCCGCAGCCCCTTGTCCGCAGCCCGCTTCGACAGCTCCCCGAACACCTCGGCGAACCGCGGAAGCGATTCGTCAATGGATGAGCCGGGCAGCCGCCCGGTGAAGCCGCTGACGATATCCGTGCCGAACAGGTGGGCATGCTCGATCAGCTGCTCCCAGCCTGCCAGAGTCGCCTCGCTCCCCTCGCTGCCGCCAAGCGGATTGCCGTAGATTCCGACAGCGGAGATCACGAAGCCATGCTCGGCCGCAAGCTCGCGGACCCGTGCCGCCGTCTCCACCAGATCCGTCTCTCCAAGGGTCTGCCAGAAGTTCAACTGAAACGATTCAAAGCCGTGCTGTACAATCTGCGGAATGGTCTTGACGGCTTCACCGCCAGGGACCAGCGTGCCAATTCTGAGTGTATCCTGCATCCTTGTTACCAGCTCCAATTCATATATAGTCAGCGTCCTGGTGTTAACGGCCCTTGATCATTTTGCAGGAGCCCCGCTTCAGCAAGACCGCATCATAGACAATATGCTGATGGGCGGTCCGGTTCGCGATCAGATCGAACAGCACGCCTACACTGGACAGCGCCATTTCCGTGCCCGGCTGGCTGATCGTATCCAGCGCCGGGTGATAATACTCAGCCATCTCAATCCCGTCGAACCCGATAATGGAGATATCGTCCGGAATCGACAAGCCTGCGGTCAGCACTGCCTTGGCCGCACCGATGGCGATGGTGTCAGCTGCCGAGAAGATCGCGGTCACGCTCCGGTCCCGGTTAAGCAGCCTGCGCGCAGCATTGAAGCCCGAGCTGGGACTGTATTCACAATCTTCTACAAGTCCTGCGTTGTAAGGCAGATTATGCTCTTCCAGGGCCATCTTGTATCCGAGAAGCCGCCGGCTGCCTGTCGTATCCTCCAGCATAGGGGATTTGGCGAGGAAGCCGATGCTTTTATGTCCAAGAGAAATGAGATAAGAGGTTGCCTTGTAGGCTTCCTTAGATTCGTCAATAGTTACACTGGAGAAAATCGACGGGTCCACTTCCTGCGAGGTGGTAATCGTCGTGAGTACGAACGGAACCGTAAGCTGCTTGAATTTCTCTTCGGAATGATTATAGGTACCGCCCATGAAAATAATCCCGCTAAGGTTCTTCTCCTTCACCAGCTGAATGGCCGCATTGATCTCATCCGTTCCGTCCTCCACCTGATGGATGAGAAACGGATAACCGCGCAGATTCACCTGGCGTTCAATTTCTTTGATCATAATGGAGAAGAACGGGTTCGTGATCCCTTTGACCATGAGTGCAATATTTTTGGATTGCGTGGTTTTCAGATTGCGCGCGTTGGAATTGGGAATATAATTGTATTCCTTGACGACACTCAGAACCTTCTCCCGGGTCGCATCGCTCACCAGGCCTTTATTATTGATGACTCTGGATACAGTCGAGATTCCGACACCTGACAGCCTTGCGATATCCTTAATGTTTACATCCACACTACTCCCCCATTTACAAGGCAGGGGAGCTATAGAATATAGCCCCCCTGTTCCCCTAGCTTTCTTTAGTTAACAGGTGTAAATTCTGCCAATTGTTTCTCTACTTCGGCAATGACCTTGTCAACTCCTGCTTTTTTCAGCTGATCACGATATTCTGCCACAGCAGTTTTTGGATCTTTGCTGGTCTTACCGAGCATCAGCTGAATACCAAGCTGTGCATTGACGTTCGAGATGGAAGCAATTTCAGTCGTTACATTGGCCGGATCAAAGCTGAAGCCGTTGTACGGATCATCGATCGCTTCTTTATCCCATTCTGCGAACAGGTCTTTACGGATCGGATTCTCGGTATCTGTCGGAATAACGAACTTATCGTTTCTGAGCGACCAGGCCGAGAAGCCGCCGCCGTCTGTTTTCTCATTGTAGCCTGGAGGCTGTTTCTTCACGCCGTCTTCAATGATATATTGCTGGCCTTCAATACCGTATTGAATCAGATCATAGTAGCTCTTATCTGTCATGAACTTCTCGATGACCATCAGAGCGCGCTCCGGATTGTTGGAATTGGCACTGATTACGGTCGAGTTGTCTACACCCAGTTTACGTTTGATTTTCTTGTTGGCTTCGGCAAAAGTATAGAAGGCTGTAGGAGAGTCAGGCAATGCCTTGATATCTCCGCCATATTGTCCGATCCAGTCCTGGGCATGCGTCAGATAACCGGCGGAGTTCGCGGCTCTGAAGTTGTCCTTGCTGCCGAGAGAAGCGGACAGTACATCCTTGCTCCAGTAGCCCTTATCGGCCCATTCACGCATTTTTACAGCCCAGTCCTCGAATTCCTGGGTGAAGGCCGGATGGAACACGGTTTTGTAATCTTCCGGGCTCTTGGTCACCAGGTTCAGCTCGTTCAGGGAGATACCAGGCGCGTTGAGCCACATGCCTGTAGTATCTACGAGCATTCTGTACATGTTCTGTGCATCCTCAGCCTTGCCGTTGATCGGAGGGAAGGATTCGTTCTTCACCACATTATCCATGTACTTCTCCATATCGGCAATCGTCTTGATCTCGGTCATGCCGTATTTCTTCAGCAGATCCGTACGGTAAGCATACCCGGAAGGCGTATATTCGCTGTACAAGCTTGGTACGCCGTAGATTCTGCCCTTCACCTTGGTATTCTGCCAGGAGGATTCAGGAATCTCAGCTTTCAGCTTAGGTGCCACCTTGTCCAGCATATCGGTAATGTCGGTCAGCGCACCTTCACTGGCCAGTGTGTAGTAAGATACGGCAGCGCCTGGAGAGGCATGGGACATGTCGAAGGACTCGCCGGAAGCGAACAGCAGCGGATACTTGGTGGCTACGTCTCCCCAGTCAATATATTTGATTTCAAGCGTCGTATTCAGATCCGCCTTAAGCTTCTTATTAATCTCAGCCAGAATCTCCTTGTTCTTAACCCCTTCACTGCCCCAGAGGTAGTACACCAGGTTTGCTTCTTTCGATGTATCTACGCCTCCGGTATTGGTTGAATTGGATGGGGCGTTCGACCCTGCCGGTGTATTGCCGTTTGCATTATTGTCCGATGAACAAGCGGATAGCACTCCAGTAAGCATGAGGACAGCGGCCAGAGAAGACGCAATCTTTTTCCCTTTCATTCGGTAAGCCTCCCTTTTCTCTTCTATACTATTGATCTTGCATATATAACAAACACCCTGAAATGAAGCAGGCGTCTATTAACCCTTAACAGCACCGATGGTAAGACCGGTAACGAAGTAACGCTGAATGAACGGATACAGGAGAATAATCGGGCCTGTGGCCAGCACCGCTGTAGCCATTTTGATCGATTGGGTCGGCAGATCGGCTGTATTAATGACCGCCCCGGAGTTGATGAGACTGCCCAGATTCGCCTGATTGACCATGCGCTGCAGGAAATATTGAAGCGGGAACTTGGACGGCGTGTCCATGTAGAGCATCCCGTTGTACCACTCATTCCAGAAGCCCAGCGCCGAGAACAGCCCGATGGTCGCCAGAGACGGAACCGCCAGCGGCATGAAGATCCGCCAGTAAATATGGAAGTCACCTGCGCCGTCAATCGTGGCAGATTCATACAGGGAATCCGGGATCGCCTTCATGAAGTTACGCATCAGGAAGATCGACCAAGCTCCGACTACCCCCGGAAGGATCATAGCGAATAGGCTATCCTTAAGATGGAGATGCTTGACCATCAGGATATAAGTTGGAATCAGTCCTCCGCTGAACAGTGTCGTGAAATAGATCAGGAAGGAGAAGAAGTTACGGTATTTGAAATCCTTGCGGTTCAGGACAAAGCCGGCCATGGACATCATGAACAGCCCCAGCACCGTACCTACAACCGTAATGAATATGGTAACCTGATACGCATTCACCAGATTATTGGAGTTGCTGAGCAGCATCTCATACGCCTTGAAGGACACTTCATTCGGAATTAGCTTGTACCCCTCGCGCACAATCTCCTGCTCATTCATGAAGGAGGAGGAGATCATCAGCGCAAAAGGAAACAGGCAGAACAGCGCGAACACTGCGATACAAATGTAACTGATCACTTTGATGAAAATGCTGCCTGAGTCCTGCTTAATAGTTGAGCTTGCCATATTAACACCCCTGTTTCTTATCTTGTCTTAGAACAACGCGCTGTCCGGTTCCACCTTGCGCACAATAAAGTTAACAACAAGCACCAGCACCAGACCGAACAAGGATTGATAGAAGCCTACAGCGGCACCCATCGAGAAGTTGAATTGTCCCACCAGGGAGCGGAAGACGTACGTATCTATGATATCCGTCTGCGGATACAGCACGGAGTTCGTTCCGATCAGATTGTAGAACAGGTCGAAGGAGCCCTTGAGAATTCCGCCCATTCCGAACAGCAGGAGCAGAATGAAGGTCGGCTTCAGAATCGGCAGGGTCATATAGCGGATACGCTGCCAGGTGGTGGCCCCGTCCATATAAGCTGCTTCATAGAGGTCATGGTTAATACCTGTAATAGCTGCCAGGTAGACAATCATCCCGTAGCCTGTGCTTGCCCAGATCTTGAAGGCCACAATGATGTATTTCCAGATTCCCGGGTCGGAGTAGAATTCGACCTTATCGAAGCCTGCACCGACGAGCATTGTATTGATGAACCCTGAATTGAAATTGAACAGATTGTAAGCAAACACACCCACGATAACCATTGAGATGAAGTTCGGCAGGAGAATAACCGACTGGGAGATCTTCTTGAACCATTTGCCGGCAATCTCCGAGAGCATAACCGCAAATACAATCTGAATGATATTGCCCAGAGCAAGGAACACCAGATTATAGAGCAGCGTGTTCTTGGTAATATTCCAGAGATCCCCGTTCTGCACCAGGAACTCGAAGTTCTTGAGCCCGATGAAGTTACTGCCAAAAATCCCCTTGTTCAGCTTGTAATCCACGAATGCAACGTAAGCGCCAGGCATTACCGCATAATGAAAGACTGCGAAATACACGATGACGGGCAGCAGCATGAGATACAGCACCTTGTTCTTCACTAATTCCCGGGCGATGTTTCTGCCCGAACGTACAACCTTTGCCAATGAACCCACCTCCAAATTGAACAATGCATTCTACACGTACGCACATCTGACGTATGCATATCCTTGTTTCACATCAGCCTTGCAGCTACAAGAACAACAGCTTGTCCAGCCTGCCGGCGTCATATCCTGGAGTGAAGCCTCACTCCGGCACATTCCTAACCCTAACTTATTACCCACTGAAAACAATATAGAAACGTTTCCATTATTTCTTTGTGATTCCCCTTGCTCAGAGCATACTCCTTTGTTGTATACGCTGTCAAACATTTTTTATTTTCAAAAGACAAGGAGTAAAATTACATTTTTCTGATCATATTATAGAAAAAGCCGATTTTTTCATTGATAATTGACTTTTTTTCGTCTAAAGTCTAAACTCGATGTATATTCCTGATGGAAACGTTTCTATTTATTCTTTACAACACATGTCATCCCTTGGGTATGACCTCTGATGATTGAATCCCCCCTTATGAAATAACAACTAATTCGCAGTGGAAAGAGAGGCCGTTATGATATTCAAACAACAAATGAACATGATTACCTTAACCCGGGACGACCTGTCGTATACATTTTTGCCAACAGGAGATATTTTTGAATTCACCCATGCTCCTATTCTGATTAATCAGTTCCAGGGCAATCCGGCAGACGGCTCCGCCAATAATATTTATCTGCGCATTCATACAGAAGAAGGGATTCGCAGCTATCCGCTGCTGGGAATCCGTTCCGGTTCCACACTGTCGCGCACACAGGACAAGCTGGTCTATGAAGGCACTGCCGAAGCCATCCGCTACCGCGTCATCTTCGCTCCGGCCCGGGACGGCATCTGGTTCTGGCAGCTTCAGCTCTCCGGCAGCGGCGAGCAGGTGGATGTGATGTACGGACAGGATATCGGGGTTGCCGAGAAGGGCGGCTTGCTGGCCAACGAGCTGTACATGAGCCAATATCTCGACCACAGCATCTGGGAAGGCGAGAGCGGCTACGCTGTATGCTCCCGCCAGAACCAGCCGCAGGCGACCGGCTTCCCTTATCTCCAGCAGGGGATCATCGGCAAGCAGGCTATCGGCTATTCTACGGATGCCATGCAGTTCTTCGGCATTTCCTACAAGGGAAGCTATGTGCCGGAGGCGCTGTCCGGCAATCTGCAGAACCGCAATTATCAGTATGAGCTGGCCTACACCGCGCTGCAGACAGAGCCTATGACCCTGTCCGCTCCGGTGGAATTCGCTTTCTACGGACTCTTCCGTCCTACTCATCCGGCTGCGGTAACAGAGCTTGAATTCCAGGCTGAGCTGCAGGCTGCCTATGCGGAGATCGACTGGAATGTGAACGCGGCTGAACCCGTCCGGGATGTGCCTGTGCTGAGCCGGGAGATCGGCCAGCCTTACGTGTCTGCACAATGGTCGCAGGCCGAGATTGAAGCCGCTTATCCTGAGCGCAAGCTTGAGGAAACAGAGAACGGCGAGCTGCTCTCCTTCTTCACAGATGAGCATGTCCATGTAGTCCTCCAGCCCAAGGAGCTGTTGGTAGAGCGCCCGCACGGCCATATCATCACCTCGCTGCTGGACGACAAGCAGGTGGACAATAACCTGATTTCAACGACCAACTATATGTACGGGATTTTCAACGGGCAGACCGTAGTAGGCAATACCTCCTTCCATAAAGGGCTGTCCACACCGCGCGGCCTGCTGAACATTCTGCGTAACAGCGGCCAGCGTATTTACGTGCGGCTGGATGGAGTCTACCGGATGCTGACCCTGCCTGCGGCGTACGAGATGGGCGTTAATTTTGCCAAATGGCACTACCAGATCGAGGATGATGTGTTGACCGTTACCGTCTTCACAGCAGCGGGCCAGCCGGATGCCGCTCTTCAGGTACAGTCGAAGCTCGGCAGAGCCTACGATTATCTGATCACGAACCAGCTGGTGATGGGCGAGCATGAATTCCAGCACCCGGTCAGAGTGGAGGCCAAGGAGGGTATTCTGCAGATCCTGCCTGATGAGGCCGCTGTACAGAAGCTTCCATATCCGGGCCTGCATTTCGATATCCAGCTTCCGGGAACGGAGTATACGTACAGCGATGACCGTGAATTCTATGCGGACAGACAGCCGCGCAACGGCACCCTGCTGACCTTGTCTGTAAAGCAGTCATCCAGCTTCCAGCTGGTGCTCCAGGGCAGACTTGAAGCCTCCGGCGTTCATCCGCTGGCGTCTCCATACTCACTGGAGAAGGAGCAGGCGTTGTATAACGAATTCTATGCCTCGTTCACTTCGAACTTCCAGCTCCAGATTGACGGAAGCGAGCAGGAACGGACCGATATTCTGAATGAGACCGCATGGTGGTATACCCATAATGCGATGACCCACTTCATTGTGCCGCATGGCCTGGAGCAGCCGGGCGGAGCCGCCTGGGGCACCCGGGATGTGTGCCAGGGTCCGATGGAATATTTCCTCATGACCCAGCACTATGAGATGGCCCGCAATGTCCTGCTGAAGATCTATTCGCATCAGCTGTGGGAGAGCCGGGAATGGCCGCAATGGTTCATGTTCGACCAGCATCCGGTTCAGGCCCATGAATGGCATGGCGACGTGGTGCTCTGGCCGCTGAAATGCATCAGCGATTACATCATGGCTACCGGAGATTACTCTATCCTTCAGGAAGAGATCGGCTACCACCATCTGGCGGATGCGAAGCCTACGGTGCAGACCGAGACCGTTCTGGCCCATGTGAAGGCTGCGGTAGAGACGATCCGTGAACGCTTCGTGCCGGGCACATCACTGATTAACTATGCCGGCGGCGACTGGGACGATACCCTGCAGCCTGCCGATGAAGCGCTGAAGACCAAGCTGGTCAGCGCCTGGACGGTCGCACTCGCCTTCCAGGTAATCCGCAACCTGTCCGAGGTTACTTCCAGTGATCCTGACTTCTCTGCCAGTCTGACCAAGATGGCCGAAGAGATGAAGGAATCGTTCCGTACACTCCTGATCAAGGACGGCGTTATCGCCGGCTTCGCTTACTTCCAGGAGGACGGCAGCATTGATTATATGCTTCACCCGCTGGATCAGCAGACCGGCATTCACTACCGGCTGCTCCCGATGACCCGCAGCATTATTGCCGAGCTGGTCACTCCTGAACAGGCCGCAGCCAACCTGCGCCTGATCGATGAGCATCTGAACTGTCCGGACGGCGTGCGCCTGATGGACCGTCCTGCCCGCTATGAGGGCGGCGTCAGCACGATCTTCCGCCGCGCCGAGCAGGCCGCCAGCGTCGGCCGCGAGATCAGTCTGCAATATGTACATGCACATATCCGTTATCTGGAGGCATCGGCCAAGCTGGGCGAAGCGCAGCGCGCCTGGGACGGATTGTTCCAGATCAATCCGATCAACATCCGCAAGACCGTGCCGAATGCCCAGCTCCGCCAGAGCAATATGTACTTCAGCAGCTCGGACGGTGATTTCCCTGACCGCTACAGCTATCAGGAGAACTTCGACCAGCTGCGCGACGGCAGCGTAGAGGTTAAGGGCGGATGGCGCCTGTACTCCAGCGGCCCGGGGATCTACCTCAACCAGCTGATCTCGGCGATTCTGGGTATCCGCTTCAGCGAGGATGCACTGGTTATTGACCCGGTACTCCCGGCCAGCCTGGACGGACTGCGCTTCACTTACACATGCTTCGGCCGGAAGCTGACCTTCGTCTATCATATCGGTGCAGATGCAGCCCGCACGCCAGAGCTTCAGGCCGGCGGAGCCGCTGTTGCCGGACAAGTGCTGTCTAACCCTTACCGCCCCGGTGCGGTGAGCCTGACCAAGGAGCAGCTGCTTGCACTGCCTGGCGATGAGCTGCACATCTATCTATAAATACAAGGATAAGCTCTAATGTGACGCCTATAGATTCTATTGGACCATCACTTTCAGTACGCTTATGAAGGAGTTAGCTATGACGAAACCGTTTATCCAAGATCTCGTGAACGATATGACACTGGAGGAAAAGCTGGCCCAGCTCACCCAGCTAGGTCCGTATTACTGGGGTCTGGATGATACCGTGGATTTGACGGGTCCATTCAAGGAGCTGAACATTCAGCCGCAGATTATGTCAAGCATCGGAAGCGTGCTGAACGGCATCGGGGCGCGCAATGTCATCGAGCTGCAGAAGCGCCATCTGGAGACCAGCCGCCAGAAGATTCCGCTGCTGTTCATGGCCGATGTCATCCACGGCTACCGGACGATCCTGCCGATTCCGCTGGCGATGGGCGCAAGCTTCGACCTGGAAGCCTGCGAGCGCTTCGCCGAGGTCGCTGCCCGGGAGAGCGCAGCCGCCGGTATCCACCTCACCTTCTCCCCCATGACCGACCTTGTACGCGATCCGCGCTGGGGCCGGGTGATGGAGACCTCGGGTGAGGACCCGTACCTGAATGCCCGCGTGACCGAGAGCATGGTCCGGGGCTACCAGGGCCAGGACCTGAAGGAGCCGGGGCGGATCGCCGCCTGCGTGAAGCACTTCGCCGGCTACGGCGCGCCTGAGGGCGGCCGCGAATACAACACCGTGGACATGTCCACCGGGGTGCTCCGTGAATTCTACCTGCCCGCCTACAAGGCGGCGGTTGATGCCGGTGTCGCCATGGTCATGGCCGCGTTCAATACGATTGACCGCATTCCGGCCAGCGGCAACAGCAAGCTGCTGCGCGGTATTCTCCGCGAAGAATGGGGCTTCGATGGCGTGACCATCGCCGACTTCAACTCGGTGAACGAGCTGGTGCCCCACGGGGCGGCAGAGGACGGCCGCGAGGCTGCCCGCAAGAGCATTACGGCAGGGCTGGACATTGAGATGATGTCCACCCACTACCTGAACCATGGCGCTGCGCTGGTCGAGGAAGGGCTGCTCGACATCGCCCTGATCGACGAAGCGGTGACCCGGGTGCTGGAGCTGAAGGATGCGCTGGGCCTGTTCGACAATCCGTTCAAGGATGCCGACCCGACAGCAGACGAAGCCGAGAAGCCAAGCCCCGAGCATCTCCAGGCTGCGCGTGAGATGGGCGCCCGCTCGATCGTGCTGCTGAAGAACGACAATGCGGTGCTGCCGCTGAAGCCTGGGGTGAAGCTGGGCCTTGCCGGTCCTTTTGCCACCTCGGTTAACGTTATGGGCGGCTGGGCCGGCACCGAGAAAGACCCGGCTGTCTCGCTCTATGAAGGGATCACCGGCAAGATTCCGGCAGCCGACATTGTCACCGCAATGACCGGCGAGCTAGGCAGTATGCTGGAGGGTGTCTTCGATGTGGAGGATGAGGTCGAAGCGGCGTATGAACGCCTGAAGGATTGCGATGTGATTCTGGCCGCCGTCGGCGAGAATCAGCATGACACCGGGGAAGGCGGCAGCAAGGCCAGCCTGCGGTTGTCCGCCAATCAGGAGAAGCTGATCCACCGTCTGAAGGAGACCGGCAAGCCGGTCGTCACCGTTGTATTCAGCGGCCGTCCGCTGGAGCTTGCACCCGTGCTGCCTGCAAGCACAGCGCTGGTTCAGGCCTGGTTCCTGGGCAGCGAGTCCGGCAATTCGATTGCCGATGTGCTGTTCGGCGATTATAACCCGTCCGGACGCCTCTCGATGAGCTTCCCGTATTCCGTGGGCCAGATTCCTGTGTATTATAACGCTTATCAGACCGGACGCCCGTATGATCCCCAATATCCGAATGTGCGGTATGTGACCCGCTATCTGGATATCCCGAATGATCCGCTGTTCTGCTTCGGCTACGGCCTGAGCTACTCCACCTTTGCCTACAGCGGCTTCCAGGTGGAGACTGCGGAGGACGGCCGGGTGCTTGCCTCCATCACAGTTGAGAATACCTCGGAGGTTGCCGGCAAGGAGACGGTGCAGCTCTACATCCGCGATGTAACAGCCAGCGTCGTCCGTCCCTGCAAGGAGCTGAAGGGCTTCCGGCAGATCACACTTGCCCCGCATGAGCAGCAGACGGTGACGTTCGAGATCACCAGAGACATGCTCATGTTCTACGGCCAGGACGATCAGCTGGTGTTCGAGCCTGGAGACTTCGATATTATGCTGGGCAGAAGCTCCGGCGACCACAGCACGCAGCGGATCTGGATCGGCTGAGAGCATCACCTGGAAATAGCAAGCGCCAATCCTTCCACCTTAGGGGAATGGATTGGCGCTATTTTTTTATATCGTGTTAAGACCCTGTCAGCAGCTCAATATCCAGCCGGGCGAAGGTCTCCCTCCACTCCGCCGGGCAGCCGCTGTCGGTCAGCACCATGGAGATATGCTCCACCGGGGCAATCTGGGCGAAGGTCGTGACGCCGAATTTGGAGTGGTCCGCCACCAGAATGGATTCCTCGGCCCGCTCCATCATTTTGCGGGAGATGAGCGCCTCCTCCAGATGGTAGTCGGTGATGCCCTCGGAGAGCGACAGGCCTCCGGCCGAGATGAACGCCTTGTTCACCTTGAACTGGCCCAGCAGGTCATGGGCAGTCGCACCCACCGCCGCCTGATACGCTGCATTCACCTCGCCCCCGGCAAAAATCACCTTCCCCTGAAACTGCTCCAGCGCACAATTCAGCACCGGAACCGAGTTCGTGATCACCGTCACCTGGTTCCGGTCCTTCAGCGCGCGCATAATCTCCAGCGTAGTGGTTCCGTTGTCCAGAATGACCGTCTCACCGTCACGAATCAGCGCTGCGGCGAGTCTGCCGATCGCCTGCTTCCCGGCCGGGTTCATCTGCGAGCGCTTCATGAAGGTCGGCTCATGATTCTCTGAACGAATCCGCACCGCGCCCCCATACACCTTGCGCAGCCGCCCCTCCTTCTCCAGCCGGTCCAGATCGCGCCGGATCGTCTCCGTCGTCACCCCGAAACGCTCCGCCAGAAAATGCACCTGCACCTTCCCCGCCAGCTCCAGCTCAGCGAGAATTGTCTGCTTGCGTTCTTCATAGGTCAGGGACATGCCCGCCCGCCTCCATTCAATGGGATCTATAGTAGTTTGCATTATATGTTTTTATTGAATCGAATGTTGTTTCTGGTGTTTTGTTGTTGTTTTCCTCAGTATATGGAGCAGGCCGGAGCTTGTCAATGTAGGGGCAGGCCGTCTGGCGTTTGGCTATTACTTGACTGTCTCCTGATTGATCACACTCTCATCCACCTAGAGTCTGCACAGAGCTTCTGCCCCGTCCACCCCTGCCCCGCACAATAGCGGAATTGAATGAGTAACCGCCACTCTCTATGCTCCCGATTGTATTTTATACAGCAGATTACTCCAAAATCGCCCGCAAATGAGCATCTGTTGCACTTTGTACATTACCTGTTGTGGTAAAAAGTGTTTTGGAGCCAAATTAGTAAAATCTAGTGTACGAACTACAACAGAATGAGATTTTACGCCGCAAAAACCGCATTCTAGTGTACAAACTGCAATCAGCCAGGTAACCACGGGTTAACTCTTTATTTTTCCGATTGACAGAATCGCACACTCCGCCTACAATCAACATAAAACAACATAAATCAAAAACAATCAACAGACGATTCAGCTCTATCCGCATTCATTCGTTCGTTCGTAACTTATTAACAGAGAGGGGTTTACCCGCATGACTCGTAAATTATCTTACCGGCCTGACGGCACCTTCACCATCGTACAGTTCACCGACCTGCACTGGATGGATGGAAGAGAGGAGGACCAGCGCACCCGGGCGCTGATGGAGCGTGTGCTTAAGGCCGAGCAGCCGGACCTGGTTGTCTTCACCGGAGATACGATCTATACCGGTCCTGTCCGCGAAGGCGAGCTGCCTTGCCAGAATCCTAAGCAGGCGTTCCGCGATGCAGTCGCTGCTGTTGAGACGGCAGGAGTACCTTGGGCCTTCGTCTTCGGCAATCATGATACCGAGAACGGGGTGAGCTACAGCGAACTGATGGAGATCGCCCATGAGCATCCCCACTGCGTGGCGGAAGCCGGTCCTGAAGACGTTGCCGGTTCAGGCAATTACGTCCTGGAGATTGCAGGCATAGAGAATGACGCCGGAGCGCTGCTCTATATGCTGGATACCGGCGCTTATACACCGCTTAAGCAGATTCCCGGCTATAACTGGGTCCGCCAGAGCCAAATCCGTTGGCTGACGGAGCAGTCGGCACGGCTGAATTCCGGGGAGAACGGGCCTAAGCGGCCTGCACTGGCTTTTTTCCACATTCCGTTGCCTGAATACTTGGAGATGTGGAACACTCAGGTCTGCTATGGACAAAAGCATGAGAATGTCTGCGCTCCGGTGCTGAATTCAGGCTTGTTCACCGCCCTGGTGGAGATGGGAGATGTGGCAGGCACGTTCTGCGGCCATGACCATGTCAATGATTTCACCGGCACACTGCACGGCATCCGGCTCAGCTACGGCCGCGCGACCGGCTACAACACCTATGGCCATGAAGGCATGATGCGCGGCGCACGCGTCATCCGACTGAACCAGGGCGCTCCATCCTTCGATACCTGGCTGCGGCTGGAGGACGGCTCATTGGTGTCTGAACAGCCCGTCCATGCACCTGCCGCCGGCTCGGATCAGTAAGGAGTGAACCGTTAATGCTGCTGCCCATTCTTTTGGTGCTGGCTTCCGGGATGTGTCACGCTGTATGGAGCATGTTCACCAAAAGAAGCCTGAACAAAAGCATCTTTCTCTGGTCCATCATGATGGTCTCCACAGTTCTGCTGCTGCCGACACTCATTATGGAGCTGTGGAGACAGCCGCCGCTATCCGCAGGCGCTTATGCCCTGCTGCTGTTGTCCATTGCGCTCCAGGCCTTGTATTCCTGGCTGCTGTCTATTACTTACGAGATGGGCGACCTGTCCCAGGTCTACCCGGTCATGCGGGGGACGAGCACGCTGCTGATTCCGCTGATCGGCGTTCTTTTTCTGAAGGAATCCCTGTCGGTCTATGGTTGGACCGGAATCGCCTGCATGCTCGGCGGCTTCGCTGTCCTCAGCGGAATCGGCTCATTCAACCGCCGTCCACTCCCCGCTGCTAACAGCACAGGCACTGGCGCAGGCTTGACCAGCTATAAACCAATGCTCATGGCGCTCTGTGTCGGATTATGTACCACCTGCTACGTGTTCGTGGATAAGCTGAACCTGCAGCATCTGTCTCCGCTGGCCCTGCTGGAAGTGACCAATATCGGCTTCGTGGCCGGTCTGACTCCGGCGGTGCTGAGATCGCGGAAGCTGCTTGAAGAGTGGCGGCGCAACCGGTTCACCATTCTGCTGGGAAGCGTGCTTAACCCGGGCTCCTACCTGCTGTTCCTGTTCGCGCTGCAGCAGGCGCCGCTCGCCCATATCAGCCCTCTGCGGGAGATCGGGACGGTCTTCGCTACCTTCCTGGGTATTCTCCTGCTGAAGGAGCGGCAGGGGCTGCGGCGGATGGTGTGCTCGGTGGTGATTTTTGGCGGCATTCTGCTTGTTGGGATATGGGGTTAGCAGCGAAGTCCCTGCCTCTTCCGGCAGGATAACCCTCCTGTTTGTCGAATTGAAACCGTATGAACAAGATAACCCGAATCCACAACAACATCATACAGTTCTTCGCCCGCTTTAATGTCAAGCATGCCCTGCTGCTAATCTTCTATCTGACTCTGTTGATCGGGCTGCGCTATCTGTGGTTTAATGCTTTTGCGGCGGCTGAGCATCCTGAAGCCCGGCAAGGGGTGCTGGATATGCGGGGCTGGGACTTCGAGCATTCCCGTTCCATCCGGCTGGATGGGGAATGGGAATTCTATCCCGGCCAATTCCTCAGCGATAAGGATACTGCCGCACAAGCGCTGGAGACGGCGAATGTTGTCCAGGTTCCGGGCGACTGGCGTTCAGGCTTCCCTGAAGGGAAGCAATCCTCCCTGGGGTACGGGACGTACAAGCTGCGTATTCTGGTCGACCCTTCACAGACCCTGCATTACAGCTTCTGGATTCAGCGCATCCAAGCCTCCTCCAGCCTTTATATTAATGAGAAGCAGGAGACCAGCTTCGGACAGCTGGCTGACAGCCCCGGCGGCTATGTCCCCAAGGCGGTCTCTTATTTGGCGTCCTATGACACACCCGGGCAGCAGGAGATAGTATTACTCGTCCGGGCGGCCAACTACGACCATCCGCTGGAAGGCGGGATCGTCCGCTCGATCCGCTTCGGCTCCCAGGCCGCTGTGGATAACGAGCGCTTGTATTCCATTGGCTTCCAGCTGGTCAGCTTTGTGATTATGCTGCTTCATGCGTTATATGCAGGCATTCTGTACTTTTTTAACCGGCGTCAGCATGTGTTCCTCATCTTCTTTCTGTTGCTGATTGCTGTAGCGGTCTCCATCATCGCCGACAACGATACACTCCTGCTGCTCTGGCTCCCGATTAATTACACTTGGGCGCTGAAGATCAAAATGCTGGCCTATCCGGCGGTCTCCCTGTTCATGCTGCTGCTGGCGCGCAGCTTCTATGCCCATGAGCGCTCCGGCCGCCTGCTCAGGGGATATCTGGCCGGCCTGCTTCTCTACACCGTCTATATTCTGGTTATGCCGGCTCATCTGGTGGTGTATGCCAGAATGTTCTTCTCTATGTTCTATCTGCTTCCTGTAGCCGGAGTGGTCTATCATATCGGCCGGATGGTCATACGGCAGCAGCAGGATGCCGTCTTCCTGCTGTTCGCCGCTGCCGCCATCGGCTCCAGTGTCATTGGCGGCGCTCTGGAATCAAACAACAAGACAAGCATCCTGTATTACCCGGTGGATGTGATCGCTGCCATTATTGGCTTCTCTGCGTACTGGTTCAAGCGGTATTTCCGTAATTCAGAGGAGAACCTGCTGCTTAACCAGCAGCTCAAGGAAAGTGACCGGAAGAAGGACCAATTCCTGGCGAATACCTCACATGAGCTGAGGACACCGCTGCACGGGATTATCAGCATCGCCCAGACGGTGGCCTCGAAGGAACAGGCTGCTCTGGACAGCCAGAGCTATCAGGATCTGCAGCTGCTGATTACGATCAGCCGCCGGATGTCCCTGATGCTGAACGACCTGCTGGATGTCACCCGCCTGCAGGAGAAGCGGATCATCCTCCAGCAGGAGCCGCTGGCCATCGGGTCGCTGACGGCAGGGGTGCTGGGCATGTTCGAATTCATGATCGAAGGCAGGCCGCTGCAATTAAGGAACGAGCTGCCTGCCTCCCTGCCTCCGGTCTGGGGTGATGAGAAACGGATTGTGCAGATTCTGTATAACCTGCTGCACAATGCTATCAAATACACACCGGCCGGAACCGTTACCGTATCTGCCGCCATCGACGGCGAGTATGCGCGGATCAGCGTAGCCGATACCGGAACGGGTATCGATAAGGAGACCCAGCAGCGCATCTTCTCGCCGTACGAGCAGGGCAGCGAGGGAATTATTGACGGAGGCGGCATCGGTCTGGGCTTAAGCATCAGCAAGCTGCTGACCGAGCTTCACGGCGGCGACCTCACCGTTGAATCGGAGCCGGGGAAGGGATCGGTGTTCACCTTCACGCTTCCGCTGGTCTCTTCAGCAATCGCCCAGCAGGCGCAGTTTCAACAGCACGGGCCGGTCCCTCCCGCTCCGAAGGACGGGCTGTCCGCAGAGGAGCAGGGCTTCCTCCGGCAGCGGGAAACTGGCTTGCTCTCGATTCCCGCTGAGTTGAGCGACCCGCCGCTGAGACAGGATACCGCTCTAAGTCCCAAAGCTTATATCCTCGCCGTAGACGATGATCCGGTCAATCTGAAGGTCCTTGCCAGTATACTCTCAGATGAGCACGTACACCTGGTCACGGCCAACAGCGCCCAGGAAGCGCTGGAACTGCTCGGCACTGAGCCGTGGGATCTGCTGATCGCTGATGTGATGATGCCGTACATGTCCGGCTATGAGCTGACCCGGATTGTGCGGGAGCGCTTCACCATCTCCGAGCTGCCCATCCTGCTGCTCACCGCCCGTAACCTGCCGGCGGATATCTATACCGGCTTCCTGTCGGGAGCCAATGATTATGTCGCCAAGCCGGTGGATGCGCTGGAGCTGAAGTACCGCGTCCGTTCCCTGACCGGGCTGAGGCAGTCCATTACCCGGAGCCTGCGGATGGAGGCCGCTTACCTCCAGGCCCAGATTCAGCCGCATTTCCTGTTCAATACGCTGAATTCGCTGCTGGCGCTCAGTGAATTCGACCTGCCGAAGATGCGTGATCTCGGGGAGGCCTTCTCTTCCTATCTGCGGATCAGCTTCGATTATATGAACTCCCAGCAGCTTGTCGTCCTGTCCCATGAGCTGGAGCTGGTTGAATCCTATCTGTTCATCGAGAAGGCACGGTTCGAGGAGCGCCTGGAGATTGAATGGGACGTAGAGCGGGGCATCGACCTGCTCCTTCCCCCGCTCACCCTGCAGCCGCTGGTGGAGAATGCCGTCCGGCACGGCCTGCTGAGCCGCAAGGCCGGAGGTCTTCTGCAGATCCGTATTCACCGTCATGACGGCTACACCTCCTTCGCGGTGCAGGATAACGGCAAGGGCATGAGCGAAGAGCAGGTCAAGCACCTGCTGGATGAGCGCGGACCCGGACTCCCCTCCCGGGGCATCGGCCTCCTGAACACGAACCGGCGGCTGACCCAGCTCTACGGCCAGGGCTTGGTCATCGAGAGCCGGCTTGAGGAAGGAACCACGGTGTCGTTTGTGGTTCCGGAGCGGAGGCGCGACTGATTCCGCTCAAATCAAAAGCAGCGATTCCCCTTATTGGAGAATCGCTGCTTTTTAAATTAGACTAATGCTTCAACTGATACAACCGGTAGATCAAGGCAGCCGCTTCTGCTTTGGTAGCTGTCTGGGCAGGGCGGAAGCTCTGATCCTTGAAGCCTTCAAATAGATGCGTACTCTTGGTCAGCGCAACGCTGGAAACTGCCCATTTCGATATTTTGGCTCCATCCGTAAAGGATGCAATTACTGCTTCCGGCTGGGCAACAGCCGATTTGCCGTTATACGTTGTAAGTGCCCGTGCAAGCATCGTTGCGATCTCCTCACGGGTGATGGTTGCCTCAGGGTCAAAAGCTACCGGCGATTTACCGTTAATGATCCCTGCTGCATAAGCCGCAGCAATCTCATCCGCATACGGATTCGTTGTCTTAATATCCTTGAACGGCAAGGCCAGCCCTTCCCCATTCAGTCCGTAAGCTCTGGCAATCATTGCCGCGAACTGCTCACGGGTGATCTTCTCCGATGGAGCAAATACTCCGCCTTCATCCAGGATTCCCTTGGTCAGCAGGTAATTGATCTCTTTAACGGCCCAGTGACTGGCAGGCACATCCGTGTATGCAGCAGCTCCAAGCATCACGGTGTACTTGCTGAAGTGTCCTCTCGGAGCGGTTACGGTCTGAGTAACAGGGTCATATTTACCGCCAACCGCTTCCCAGGTAAGACTCTGTTCATTCAGGACATACACAGTCAGATTCTCCAGATTAGCCTCGGAGTATTTTGAAGTATCAATCGAAGACACATCAAAAGTCACATCAATCGGCATGGCAAAGCTCTTAACTGGCTGATCTCCAACTGAAGCACTGAATTCCATTACAGGAATGTTGGCCAGCGGTTCTGCCTGACGGGGTTTGTTAACAACAGCATTCTCTACAACTTCTGCTGCCAGATTAATCTTCTGGCCTGCCTCAACCTTACCGAAGGTATCAGGCTCAATAGTGAATGCCGTCTGGTCCATTTGAATCTTCAATCCGGCAATATCATTCTCTTGCACCAGCGTAAGAATCTCGGATGGCAGCGTGGTATTCAGCTTATGAATCCCTTTATCCACCGGAGGTACTTTCACCGTTAGAGTCAGCTTTAGATCCGCAGCTGCCCCGGCTCCCAGCTTGCTTGCCAGTTCCCCGGAGACAGTACCTAACGCCTGCTTGGCCGTTTCAATCTGTGCACTGATCAATCCCGAATCCAGCTGCGAAGAGACAGCATTGCCTTCCACTTTAACATGTTCTTTGGCAATTGTGACTTCACTAGCTTTGTTCAGCGCGGCCTGGCTGGAATGAATAACAGCAGCCTTTAGCTTCTGAACCTCTTCAGCCGGAATGCCCTGCGCGTTATTCAGCACTGCAGCAGCATTATTAATAAGTGTCTGTGCAACCTCTACTGCCTTGCTGGAGCTATCCAGCTTGTTCAGTAAGTATGGCGCACTTCCTATTAGCTCCGTAATCGAACTCACAATCTTCTGTTTCTCTGCGGAATCCTGAATAGCACCCAGGAGCTGTGCTGCCGTATCCATAGCCTGAGACAAGCTCTTACTGTTCTGTTCAGCCTGTGCAGGTGTGTTAGCCGATTTGAGGGACTCGGCAATGCTGGACAACGCACTCTGGGCCGCCGAAGCTTTCTCTGCTGCGGTACCGGAGGTGTTCTTCAGCAAGTCCTGCAGCTTCTCATTCTGCTGTTGAACCTTCTCGTTATTACCAGTTGGCGCAGCTGGGGCAGGCACAGCCGGAGCAGTCCCCGGTGCTGCCGGCCCGCTTCCCCCTGGTGAAGGCACAGGATTCGTACCGGCATTGCCGCCGCTGCCTCCATTATTGCTTTCCGGCGGGTTCGGGGCCGGATTAACCACAGGACCTCCAGACGACTCCAGGATCACTTTTTTGTCCAGGGTATAGGTCTGTCCATCGATGGTCATCGAAGCTTTGATCACGTAAGTACCGTCCGTCAAAAACTGGTTATCTGCATAATTATAAGTGACCGCCATTAGCGGGTAGCCTTGTATGATCTCTGTAGATAACACTTTCCCCGCTTCGTTCTGAAGCTCATAGGAAGCCTGTTCCGGGTACAGACTCTTACTGCCGCTGCTCCATCCGCCGTTGGCAACCAGAATTTGCGGCTTCTTGATCTGTCCAATGGAGTTGCCTGCCGTATCGGCCAGTCCAATCTCAAGCAAGGTCGTACCCGCAGGCCGGATCAGCTTGCCATTCTGCAATCCCACAATGTCCAGCCCTTTCAAGGCCGGTGGCGTAATCTGGGTAAGCGTACCTGCCTGCAGCGTTCCAGGTGCGAAATGAATATCATACTGGTATTCAATAGCACCCATCAGTTGGTCTACAGATACTATTACATCACCAGGAGTCACTTGCACCTGATTGGCATTGTACGCATAGCCTTGGAGTGTCGATTGGCCCGCAGTCTTATATTTTACCGCATAGATGGTCCCTGCTTCGGGTGCCACCAGCGTAGCCAGCGCAGACGCACTGTCATCCATCGACAAGCTATTGTCTCCTGCACCAATGACAACCTGATCACGGTATACAAAAGTGTCTCCCCGCGTATGTGCCAGCATACTGTAGGTTCCTTGAGTGGCGTAGAAATAATTCTCACCTGCAGGATTGCTGTCGATAACATAAGGGATATAATCCGCCCCAGCCAAATCCTGCCGCACCACATACAGCTCATCTGTAGGCTGATCTAATATAACCTTGCTGACTTCCTGAAGCTCTTGTCTTGCGTCCAGCACCAGTGAATAATCCTTGCCGGGTTCTGTATTAATAGAGCCATACATGTAGTAACCATATTTGGCCTCCACTCCTTCATGGCTTCTGTTGTAACGCATGAAGTCAACGTCTACAGCTGAAGGAGAATCCACCACCAAGAATCCCTGCGACCCTGGAGTGCGAATGTAAGAATTGACAACGTAAGAGGTCCCGTCGCTTTTGGTCACTGTAGCCTGGATATTCGCATCATCCAGCGGAATCCCGCCCGCATAGTTACCGCCTTCAGCCTTATCGAGGCCGCGTACACGAATAACAGCCTGTGATTGCGGATCAATAACCGCTATGTTTACACTTTTAGATAAATAATCAGCCTTCTTAAAATACAGTTCTCCAAGATAACCAGCCTTCTCAGCAGGAATGGTGAACGTTCCCTGCTCATTGGTGGTGCCAAGCACCTCGTCATAACGGCTGATCTGTACCCCGGCTACCGGCTGCCCCTGGGCACCTGTATCATGCTGGCGTACAGTAATGGTTACCTTTTGCGCCTGTTCAACGGTCAGGTATGGCTTATCTACCAGGTCAACCAGTTGTCCATCGTTGCCTCTAATCTCAATATCCATTTCGTTCTTCGGCAGAACCTTCAGCTCAGCCTCGCTTAGCAGTTTTCCCTGTACGTAACCGCCGCTTTGATAGGTGTATGGGAATAGCTGAACTTTATACGTCCCTGCTTTGGCAGGCTTCCAATCCCGCTTGTTGACCCGCTGCATATTCCCGTCCTGTTCCTCAGTGGACCAATACAGAGATTCATCCGAGATCACTGCGCCGTTCTCATCTGTGATGACCAGCTTATAATTACTGCTGAGATCAAGACGATTCTCATACTCATCGGTCACCTTCACCAGAACATTCACACTCTCACCCAGAACCACCTGATCACGGAGCTCAGCCTCGTCATAGTAACTGGAGCCCGGCACCCGGAAGCTGATCCCGGCCTGATAAGTACTGCCGCCACGAATCGTATACTCATCGTCAACCGGAGTGAAATATGAATTCAGCACAAGCTCATTCGGATTGCTGTTGTCCATACCGCCAAAAGTAGTGTTTGCCGTCAGACGGTGAATCTGTTCGCCTTTAGGTACATACAGATTACCGCCTTCGGCAAGAACCGTAGGACTAATCTGGTTATAGTTATATCTTTCGTTCAGATAAGAGATGTTTATTTTAGCTTGTTCCCCACCCGTAGCAGGCACCTGAAAATGCAGCTTGCTGAAATCCCGGGAGTGTCCATCATAGAATACTTCATGTTTTGCTTCGGTCGGCGTGATTTTATTGCGGAATATAATCCTGTCCTTGGTATCATACCCTCTAGCAATTGATGTAAATTCATATTCCTTATTCTTCTCAAGATAAATACTTTGTCCGAATAAGAGCTTAGAACCTCTTGCATTATCAATCTGTTTGTACCTGCTGTTATCAATGAGAGAATAGTTCTCTACAGATAAGGGCTCACCATCCCAGGCAGCGCGGAAGCTGATCCGGCTGAAGTCACTGGCATCCTTGATGATTTCTTTGTGCCCCCCGTCTTCGGCAGCGTACAATGAAGAGGCAGGAAGCCGGAACATGTAAGCTTCACGGTTCTCAGTTGCGATATAAGCTTGGTAGTCTCCAGATACCTCTCCCGTTCTTAACACCAGCACTGTATAGCCCGGCACAATTACCTGATATACCGTTCCTCTCAGCCCGGTATAACTCAGGGATGATTGGGTGAACAACTTCCCCTTGGCATCCAGATAACGGACAGCCACCATATATGTACCCGCTTGCTCCAGATCAGTGACATAGATCGGCTTGGCTTCATACTGCTCGCTTCCCTGCTTAAGCAATACGAACATAACCGGACTGCTCATGAATAATTTATGATTATCCCTAAGATGAATCTGTCCGTTCTCATCCGTGGTGTAGTAATAGGACTGATAATTCGTCCAGATTGCCACCGATTCATTCACAAGCGGAACACCGTTATTCAGGATGGTAAGCCTTACATTCTTATCATCACTGCGGATCTCCGATTGTGCAGCAGCTTCATATGTATTGGAATCCTTAGTCATCCGTTCAACAGAGATATCAATACCCGCAGCTGAAGGCACCCGGATACTCTGCGGCGGTGTCACCACCAGCCCCTGCCCGCCTGTATATTCGGCATGAAGCGAATATTCCTGACCGGCAGCCAGTCCTTCAAAAGAAAGATTGCTGTACGTCATAGAAGTATACACTGCATCCAGCACAGTCAGCTTGGCTTCACTTCCCGCCTTCACCTGACTGGCTATTTCCACATCTTCTTTCATAAGTACGAACTTAACCTCATTCAGAACCTTAAGATCTCTGTAAGTCACATCCACTACACTGTTGACCGTAATCTTTTGTGTGCCGTCCGGCAGCCGGTCATTAGAGACAACCCCTGCTCTGAACGGAGCGGCTGATACCTCAAGCACACTTAATAGCGATAACAATAGGACCATAACCATTGAAACCGCTGCTCTTAATTTCTTCGAATACATACTCCATCTCCTTCTCCCCAGTTCGTGCATTGCCATCGATAGTTATATTATTACTCCTTCCCCAGTTAATCCTATTAAGAAGAGTCACAACAAGGATGTTACATTTTTTCAGTGAAAATGTCTATTACTTCCTTAATAGGGTCTCAGAAAATCAGCTTTACGCCGGAGATTTTGTCACATTTTGTCTGCATCGTTTTAACGCGAATATAAAAAACGGCGAAGACCTCTCATGTCCCCGCCGTTCCAATCCCACTCTTACTTAGCAATTCAGAGCCGCTGTCTCCCCCTTCAGCCACGTCCGGTGCTCTTCATCCAGCAGCGGCGCCAGCTTGTCATACACCTTCGCATGATAGCGATTGAGCCATTCCAGCTCCTCGCCGCTTAGCATAGCTGGCACAATCGCCCGGTGGTCGACCGGCAGATAGCAGAGGTCCTCGAATTGCAGGAACCTTCCGAACTCCGTCGTCACATCCTCCGTAATCAGCAGTGTGTTCTCAGTACGGATGCCGTGACGGCCTTCCTTATAGATCCCCGGCTCCACCGTAATAATCATCCCTGGCTCCAGGACGACCGCATTAGGCTTGAAGCTGAACCGCTGCGGATCTTCATGCACATTGGAGTAATAGCCCACCCCGTGCCCGGTGCCGCACTTATAATCCAGACCATTGTCCCACATCGGCTTGCGGGCAAGAATATCTAGCGTAGAGCCTGTCGAGCCGTACAGGAATTTCGCTGTAGACAGTGCAATCACCGATTTCAGCACCAGCGTGAAGTCTCTCTTCTCCTCATCTGTCAGCGGGCCGAGCGCCAACGTGCGGGTAATATCGGTCGTCCCGTTCAGGAAGTGTGAACCCGAGTCGAGCAGATACAGCCCCTTAGGCTCCAGCAGAACCGGATGGTCCGCAGACGGCGAGTAGTGCATCATCGCGGCGTTCGCACCGTAGGCAGAGATACTGGAGAAGCTTAACCCGGCAAAAAAAGGCTGCTTACGCCGCAGCTCCAGCCCCTTCTCGTCTGCTTCCAGCTCTGTTACCGGACGGACGGGGACGGTCTCCTGCAGCCATTTGAACAGCCCCACAAGGGCGGCCGCATCCTTCAGATAGACATCACGGATATTGCGGATCTCCACCTCGTTCTTGATCGACTTAAGAGCCACCACAAGACCCGGCGCTTCAATGCTCCTAACCGTGGCCGGGACCGCTGCCGCCAGGCTATACCCGGTTTTATTGGGATCGTACAGCACGGAGACTCCCTCGGGGAGCGTCTGCAGGAAGGGAATAATATCATCGTACTCCCTGATCTCCACACCATCCCGGCCTAGCGTAGCCTTGTCTTCCGGGGTAGCCTTATGGCCTCCGGCGAATAACCATGCATTATGTACACCAACAATGGCAAAAGCAGTCACATACGGATTATACGGGATATCCCGTCCCCGGATGTTGAACAGCCAGCATAGATCATCCAGCGCAGACAGCACATAATAATCAGCGCCTGCACGCTTCATCGCGAGCCGGACCTGCTCCAGCTTGGCCCCCCGGCTGAGGCCGGCATACGCTTCATCATGCAGCATCAGCGGCTCAGCCGGAATCGCCGGCCGGTCCGTCCAGATCGCGCCCACCGGATCAAGGTCTGTGACTGCCTGAATGCCCTTCTCTGCGAACTTGGCCTGCAAACCCTTCATAGCGGACACGGACAAGGTTCGGCCGTCCACGGCCATCCGGGCGCCTTGCGGCAGCTGCCCGGCCAGCCATTCATCCCATTGCGGCACGCCGGGTTCTGCCATGCGGAACAGACGGATACCTGAGCCCTCCAGCTCCCGCTCCGCCTGAATGTAATACCTGCCATCTGTCCACAGGCCTGCGTCCGTTGCCGTGATCACAGCCGTTCCGGCCGAGCCGGTGAAGCCGGTGATCCAGCGGCGGCTTTTCCAATGCTCCCCCTCATATTCACTGATGTGCGCATCCCCGCTCAATACCACACAAGCGTCCATCCGGTGCTCAGCCATCCATTCTCTTAGTTGACGTATCTTCTCCCTAGGCTCCATATCCACCCGTCCTTCTCTATAGTCTACTGAATGATCATACACCCGCCTCTCAAGAAAAAAAAGGAAGATTAGCATACAAAAAAAGATGAAGACCCTCAGGTCTCCATCGTCTCCCTTTCATCTTTGCGTACCAGCTTCCGCCGCTGCTTCCCCTTCTTGATCCACAGCCGCCCGCTGTCATCCTTGAAAAACCTGATCCCCACTAGCCGCAACGGTGTCCATACTTCCCTAAAATAATAATTAGGCATAGTACATATCTCCCAGACTATAGATAGATTTGCTACTAATTATAGACCGGGATACCTGGTTTGTTTGTCGCATTATGGAAGGGGAAGAGGAAAAAGTTGACTAGATGCGCTATAGATATGCCCCAATTTGAACTTTGTATTGTTGATGCTCTTCTTCATCTACTTGATTCCGATATTGTCCAAACAGATCGACACATTTGATTACATTGCTCTTGTTATTGATCCTAACAGACGATTCTAAACTTTGCAGGATAAATCTAATTCCCTCTTTGCGATTGTCATGTAAATAATAGGCTGCCAACTCAGCGAGGAATTTAATGTGGTGGTCCAACATAATCTGCCGATTATAATCGCCAAATGCTGTAGAATACGTCCGGTAAGGAATATAGGAAGCAAACCGCTCCAGAATATCATCAACATTCCAGTCATAGCGGTTAGCCGACAAGATAATATTGTATAACGCTATCAATATCTCATCTGGTCGATCAGATATATATTCAACATAGTTAGAGAGCGCCTCATATTGTCCTGCCATCACCCGATAAAGCAGTCTGTTTGCAGCACCCCACTCCTGAAACTGAGCCACAGTCCGCTTCACTTCTTCATCGTCCTCCTGTATCCAGCTTCCATCCATATAGAGGGATACCCAATCTAATGCCGCTGAATAGTCTCCTATTTGCTCACACACATTTGATCGGATAAGCTGTGCGTACAGGATATAGAAGTACGGGGGTTTCTCGGGTTTTCTCTCGTTATTCTCTCTACGTTTCGACTGCCGCTGGAGATTATAACGAATAGTTGCTAATTGCTGCATCTTCTTCGCGAGTTCATCCACTTTATGCCACCGATTCATTGAACCGTAGACATGACCCAAATGATTCAACCCGTCCAATTGATCCGCTTCATCCAGCCGGTCCAGGTAGCATTCGAAGAGATGCGCCGCCTGCAAATTCCGTGCCTGGTCATCACCAATGGCGATACGGAACAGACGGTATTGGCATATCGCGAGCCGCTCGGAATTCTGATACTTCTCACTGGCACTCACATTCTTATACAACAATTCGGCAGCCTGCCACAGTCCCTCTTGAAACAGTCCTTCAGCCACTTCGAACAGCATGGGGGCATAGACCAGATTCTCCAGCAGATTCTGAACAACCTGTTCAACGCAATCCAGACGGCCCAGCTCAGCCGAACGCACCAGAAAAGGCCGCAGACGCCGCCAGGTGGGTGACGAGAAATAGAAGCATTCATCCACATACAAGCTGTAGAAATGATCCTCCGGCAGATCCATCGCCTTGGTGATTCGCTCCAGATGATTCATAGCGATAGGCTGTCGGCCACTAAGTATCCGGCTGAGCGTTCCTGAATTAATGCCGGATTGACCCGAGAATTGATGAATAGACATTTCCTTCTCCGACAAATACAACGCTAACAGATCGCGAATCATAGTTGTAGTAGGAACCACGCAAACACCACCTAACTGGAATCCAAATATTATTCGGTTTATATAATGTAATAATATGTCACATTATTCCAATATTCAATAACGTAGAATGCCACAGATTAGTATAATCCGTGAACTACTGGCAACCGGTTTGCCATGACGGTAAAAAAATAGAGACCCTAGTAGTCTCCTAAGGTCTCTGTCGTGCTGATATCACATCGGCGTAGCCGCTGCCTCCGCTGCTTACCCTGCCTCACCCACTACCGATTCTGGTCCTCCCGCTACCTGCGGAACCAGCGTTTAATCTGCTCCAGCGAGCTTTTCGCTTCCGGGCCATTGTAGCCGAAGGCATTGCCAATCATCTTAATATATTCGTTGAACGTCGTCTCCCGGCTATACCGGTCCCCCCACCACGCCTTCGCGTCATAACCCGATTCCGCTCCGATATAAGTCAGCGCAATCCCCGACTTATTATACACATGATCGAAGATAAACTTCACCCGCCGCATATGAAAATCCGACGACACCACAATCGCCGACTTGAACCCATGCTGCTTCATGATCGGAAGCGTGAGCTGCGCATTCTGGTAGGTGCTCTCCGCAGCGTCCTCAGTCAGAATCGCGCCCTCCGGCACCCCCAGGGAGAGTGCGGTTTCGCGCATGTCTCCGGCGGGGCCGGTGATCTCTTCGGAGTTGGAGAGCAGTAGCTGCCGCGCATAGCCTTCTTGATATAGCTTAACCCCTTGCTCCACCCGCCCTCCCCCGCCGCTGAGGATGATGATAACATCAGCCTGCCGGGGAACTTCAGAGAGGGGAAGGAAGCGCCCCGCACAGAAGAGCAGCACGACTAGTAACAGAAGAGGCAAGTACAGAAAAAGCATTCTTTTTCTGCGCTTGCCCGGCTTGGTCTTGGATATTGAATGTGTCATAAGCTACTTCCGGTACTCGCCGCTAAGAATTTGCTCCCACCACTGTGCATTCTCCGTATACCACTGGATGGTCTGGGCGATCCCGGTCTCGAACGTATACGTAGGCTTCCAGCCCAACCGCTCCAGCTTCGTTGGATCAATCGCATAACGCTTGTCATGGCCCAGCCGGTCGGCAACGAATTCAATTAGGGACTCAGATTTACCTAAGGTATGGATAATCGTCTTCACGACTTCCAGATTAGTGCGCTCATTATGTCCGCCTACGTTGTACACCTCACCACTCACGCCCTCATGCAACACCAGATCAATCGCAGCACAATGATCCCAGACATGCAGCCAATCCCGGATATTCGCGCCGTCTCCATAGACGGGAACCTTCTGTTCATTCAGAACCTTCGAGATCGTAAGAGGAATCAGCTTCTCTGGGAAGTGATACGGGCCGTAATTGTTGGAGCAGCGTGTAATGTTCATCGGCAAGCCGAAGGTCTCATAATAAGCCCGAACCAGCAGATCAGAGGATGCCTTACTCGCGCTATAAGGACTATTCGGCTGAAGCGGTGTCTCTTCCGTGAAGAATACCGCAGGGTCGAAATCCAGCTCGCCATACACCTCATCCGTAGATACATGAACAAACTTGGTAACGCCAATCGTCCGCGCCGCATCCAGCAGCACCTGGGTTCCCATGACATTCGTTCGGACAAATACCGCCGGATGAGTAATGGAACGGTCCACATGACTCTCGGCAGCAAAGTGAACAACATAGTCAAAACGCTCCTGTGCAAAAAGAGACATCACCGCTTCACGGTCAGCAATATCGGCCTGAACGAAATGGTAGTTCTCCCAGCCTTCAATGCCTTTGTGCTTGTTCAGATCCCCGGCATACGTCAACAGGTCCAGGTTATAGACCTCATAATCAGGATATTTATCTATAATGTAATGCACGAAGTTCTCACCAATGAACCCGGCCCCTCCGGTAACCAGCAATTTCTTTCTACTCATGAGTTACACCTCAGAATCATTCGAATGTTATAAGGTATAAAAGCAAAACTAGCAGCTTAATAAAGTATGTAGAAATAAAAACACATCTTTCAATATTGTAAGTCCAATCTCAAAATTGAGAAAAACACTCTTAAAAAGAGCATAACTAGGAAGAGAAGCAGTGAGTTGGGACTGCATAATTAAATTAATCAACGATGATACTACTTCAAATTAATCGTTGATGTTTAAAAGCTAGTATCCAATCAAGCATTAGCCATTTCTTACAAAAGATGAAAATATAAATCATTATTTTAGTTGATCATAAATTTCATTACAATTTATAAACACCCTCAAAGTAACAAACATTTTTGGTATCCAGTATTAGCTTAGTCTTCAAATTATCCATGTTATCTTTTATATGCGAGTGCGAAACCATAATAACAAGAATATCAATTTCATTTAAAAAGTCATTAAAATCCATTATCTGATTTTCTACAACTACTTCCTTTAGCATAGGATCAAATACCTTTACACCAAAAGCTAAGTGTTCATCCATTTTTTCTAGCAATTGAAGTGTCGGGCTTTCTCTTATATCATCAACATTTTCTTTGTATGTAAGGCCATATAATCCAACTCTCGAGATATCTTTAATGTTATTATTTTTCATAATATCTCTTATTCTTTTTAATACGTGCTGTGGCATAGAATCATTAATTTTTCTTGCAGCCAAAATGAGATTAGTTAAGTCCGGATAATCTCCTACTAAAAACCACGGATCCACAGATATACAGTGTCCTCCAACACCTGGACCAGGCTGTAAAATATTCACTCTCGGATGCATATTGGCAATTCTTATAATTTCATATACGTCCATATCGTCTGAGCGACAGATTTTTGTTAATTCGTTAGCAAATGCAATGTTAATATCTCTAAACGTATTTTCTATAACCTTGGTCATTTCAGCAGTTCTTATATCTGTTAATACAATTTCTCCTTTACAAAACACTTGATACAACTCTTTAACAATATTTCCAACATCAATGTTATCCGAACCGATTGTACGAGAATTATTAATCAATTCATATATCATATTCCCAGGAATAATTCTTTCAGGAGCGTGGACCAAGTGAACATCTTCTCCGATGATAAAGCCATTTTCCTTTATAAGTGGATATACCAATTTATTAATTGTACCTGGTGATACAGTCGATTCTATTACAATTGTCGAACCTTTTGGACTAATTTCCATGATACTTTTGAGAGCTGATAATACATAAGTTGGATCAATCTTTTTACTTGTTTTATTATATGGTGTTGGAACAGCTACAATGTATATATCTGCAGGATGATAAGTTGTGGAGAAGCTAATTCCGTGAGAAACAGCTTTTTCAAATAATTCTGTAAGTCCATCCTCCTCAAAAGTTACTTTCCCAAGCATAAGTTGAGTTATTAATTTTTCATCATAGTCAGTTCCAATTACCTCAATATTATTGGCAGCAAACATAAGTGCTGTTGGAAGCCCTATATAACCCATACCTATAACGTTTATTTTCACATCTAACATTTGTATCTCTCCTTTTTCTTTAATGAAAATGATAATTTGTTTATTCTGTTGTTATAGTAAGCCCATGAATACTGTCTTGAGTTAACAACCGCCCATACCCAGATGAAGTAAATTCAAAATCTTTGCAAGTATAATCAAAATATTGATTACTTTTATCAGTAATTAATATCATATTTTTGTCCAATTCAATTTTTCGATAATGAATGATATTACTGAAATAGACCAATAACTCAATCGAATTATTCTTTACTTGTAAAACTTCACCTTCAATATTAATTTTAAGATGAAAACAATCTACAAAATCATTAGTCTCAACACCATGATAAGGTACATTATGAGCTCTTACACTCCTAAAAAGGTTCCTTTTATCAATAAAAGGCGTATAAATATAGCTTCCTTGATCACAAAAATAGCTCTCATTCTCAAAATCCATTTCAAAATGTAAAAAATCATTATGTGCATGTGCTGTATGCATATTTTTTAAAACGGTTGGTGTACGTACATATAATCTAAACCCTTCAATTTTAAATACAGCTAATCCAAAAAATGGAGAAAACTCCGATAATGAATTATTAAGTTTAATGTCTTCATAAGGTAAAAAAATGGTTGTTGTTTTTTCATAGGTAAGTTGTAGACTCGCTAAATCCACATTATGATTACAACTATAATCTGAAAAATTATGAACAGCTTGCAAATTAATCGAACTATGATTAATAAGTGCATTCATAATGCTAAAATTAATTGGGGATTTCTCAGCATAATCTTCTAAACCATTTAGATTAGTGATTGCGAAAATCATTGCTGGAAGAGACTCATTATTTAATTCATTTTCAAGAAATGGTTCTTCAACAGCCTCATCGCTTTTTTTTCTAGATATGTTTGAAGAATGAAAACATTGTTTAAAATCTAATTTTAGCAATCTTCCACTGTCATTATCGCCTATTTGAATCATGTTACCATTATTTCTTGTAACTAAAATTGCGAATTTAGCAATAGAATTCAATTTTTCCAGTACTTCATTATCTATTGTAATATTGTTCCTTAATAACAAAGCTATAGAATAGGATGAAATTTCACCACTTAGTCTGTGATAGGCAGTAGAACATTCAAAGTTAGATCCATCATGTAAAAATTGTTTTTGAAACTCTATTAAAAATTCTTTAGAAGCAAACTTTAACCATTTTTGAGTCGCTTTATTTTTAAAGTAAGTAGAGACAAACAACAATCCACAAAGGTTTGATAAATAATGATTTCCATTTAATTTTGTATTACCAATATTTATTTCCAAATTCCTTCTGATAAACTTTCCATGTTTAATTATATGTGTTTGAAGATATTCATTAAAACTTAAGTCCAAAGTTCCTTCTTCATCTATCTGTAAAAAGATATCGTATGATATTAGTATATTGATGATGCGAATTGATACATCCATTGTGCATATCCAATTAACCCCTTTACCTAAAGGATTGCTTTCGCAGAAATCATAAATTTGATTTCTAAATTCTCTGATTAAAGCACTACGTTTATCTTTCATTAAAACCCCCATTATTGCTAATTGAGGAAGATGGTGCATCCTCGATAATTCCCAAGGCATTTTCACATCCACACCCTGAGGCAGATTTTTTAAAGATGTTGAAAATTCCTCAGCATTAAACAAATATCCTGATTTTAAATCTCTTTGCCAATCAATTAGAGAATAATTCTTATCGACTAGTTCTCTTACCTTTTTTTCGAATGGTCTCTTATTGCGAGTTTTATAAAGTATATTCTCTATTCCTGGTGCTTTTGCGTTATAATCTGCCGATACCCATCCACTACCCAATATGTTAAACCTATGTGATATATATAGATCACTCAATATGTTTAACTTTCTATTATCTAAATCCTGAATATTAATTTTCTTATAATCAATTAAACTTTCAAATCTCGGAATTTTATTTTTTATGTAATGAACGTTTTCATATTTATATAAAAAACCATTCATATTCAGCTTTGCTAATACCTTTTTAATTATAATTTTTTTAATTTCACTGTTAGAAGAGAAAAAAATTTTAATCACTTTTTTAGTAGTTTTCATCTTCGATGAACTCCTTTATCGAACAAGATAAAAAAAGTAACAGATACATTAATAAGTGTATGAGCAGTTATAGTGGCAATTGCAGCACCATTTATCCCATATATAGGTATTAAAATCCAAGCTAAAATTATGTCAATAATAAGTGCTCCGGCAGCAAGGGCACAAAGAGTTTTGTATTTCTTGGCAGCCATCATAATACTTGTATTTGAAGCAAACATATAACTAATGCCAACTCCAATAGTCAAAATTTTAAAAGTAGCTATGGAATTATCATATTGGCTTCCATTTAGTAAAGGCATAAAGAAATCACTGGCTAATATAATTATTAATGAAAAAGGAACCACAAAAATCCAAGTCTTCTTCAACCAAGTTAATGTGAAATCTTTTCTTTGTGTAAAATTATCTATATATTCTTTTTTTGAGGTCCGTACCCTCAAAACTGCCTTTATTGAAGGCAATAATGTTAAAAGCAATGAGTAATATTTAAATGCTATTCCGTAAATAGCAACATCCTCAACACTCATTAAATGAGAGATCATTACAACATCAACTTGATTAATTACATTTAACATAATTAAATAAATTATAATGCCAATACTGTCATGAAGCATCAATTTAAAATTACTAAAATCCATTAAGAGTTCTTTAAATGCAACTCCTTTATATATTGAGTAGCTACCGAAAAAGAAGGCAAGAATACCACAAAGAACATAAATAACAAATACCTGTTGTCCATCTGCTTCACCAATAAAAATCAACAATATTAATAAAAATGCCAAAAGAAAAACATTTCTTAGATTATTTGTAATACCTGATTTAATATACATCTCTCTAGATTGAAAATAGCCTTGATTCATATTAATTAATGACAATATAAAACCATAAAAACTTGCAAAAACAACAACCGTTACAGAGGTATTATAAATTCCAGACAATATAGGAACAATTAACAAACTTAAAAAGGATAACATTATTATTAAAATTGAAGATAGCATATGTAATCCAAAACTTGACTTTCCAGTCCTGGAATATTGTTCAGTTGAGTAGCGAATAAATGAAAGAGAGATGCCTTCACCGAATATGCCACAAATAAAACTGGAAAGCGCTGTGAATTGTACTAACTTGGCATATTCAGATGGGGGCATCATCCTGATCAATAAAATAGTAATTATTATCATAAAGACTTTAGACAAAATATCAAAAGCAAATACATTAAAAAAATCTTTAGGTATCCTATTTCTAATTTTTTTGATCATTATAGTACTCATGATTTCTCCTCAATCAAAATTTAACTGTAGGTCTCACAATTGAAATCTACTATTATTATTAACTAGAGACAACAGAATAAGAGCTAAAATGAAACCATATACACTTACAACTACGAAAATCGTAGCTCCAGTAATCGCGTAAATCAAGAAGATCAAAATGGAAATATATGATTTGACCTCCAAACCTGTTGTAGCCTTATTTAGCAAGGAAAGTAAGACTCCGTATGCTAAAGGGATTAACAAAACTCCAAATGTACCATAAGAATAAGCACTACCAAACATGCCTGTATTAGCACTTATTGCTGAATTATTAAAGTATACACTTCCAATTATATAAGGTACTCCCAATGTATAGGGGTATTCATTTACAAAACCAGCCTTTTGAAAAATGCTCACGAAAGGAATCACTGAAGGCATTTCTTTGAAATATTCAAAATAGCAGTTACTTAGAATGGCAGGTAAATAGTACATTCTCTCTAAAATAGTACTTACTAAAAAAGAAGTTTTATTAAACAAAGCTTCAATAAAAATAAGGATGTTTAGTAAAGTTAATAGCAGAGGTAATAATTCAAATATAAATTTTTTATAGAATGAGTAAGCAATTATGGAAACCGGCAAAATAAATAATGCTGCTTTCTGATTATCAATGCTATATAAAAGTAATTGGATATAAATCAAAGTAATTAGAAAAAACCAGTTCTTCTTTTGCCAAAAATATACTCCTGCGAAAGGAACTATAATATACATTGCATTGTTTCTAAAATAATCTATTGTCGAACCTAAATTTTGACTCTTAGCCATACTCCTTAACTCATATATCTTTGTTGAGTCTAAAGTTAAATTTAATTTCAATCCATTAATTAAATAAGAAATAATAAATACTCCCAAGCAAAAAATGTATACGAGTATTAACCAAACAAAATACTTGGATTTATTATTTAATTTGAAATTACGTTTAAACGTTATTTTTTTTTTCTTCCCACAGAAAAAGTATACTGAACTAAGAAAAACCGTCCAAAAAGCAATGAAATTATATAAAAACTCATATTCAAGATTTGCTAATCCAAACAAAGAAATAGTTGGAACAAAACTAATAACAAATAAGCCCAAAGTCAGAATTTCTGAAGCTTTATTGGTTGTTTTTAATATACTTTTATTCACAAATACCGTTGCGATCAAAAATATTATTAAAGATATTCCGTACTTTATTTGATTTATTTCTAAGTGAAAAATCCCTCTTGATAACAATATACTTTTTTCATGATATTCATTTAGAACTGTCACATAAAGAAAATCTAGTGAGAGGCGATATAAAAACATATTTAAAGTAAAATACTTTACTAGCTTCCCTTCTCTTTTCAACGTATTCATTCTAGTCCTCGTTTCCCTCTACCAAATCAATAAATTGTTGACATACATTTTTTATATTATATTTTTCAAGAGGAATTTTCAAAGCAGTTGAGTAATCCCCCTTAAAAAAGGAATATATAATATCTGTTGATATCTCATCATGTTTTATAGATAAAATAGGTCTATTGGTAAGCGCATAGTCCACAAGCTTAGAAGGAACCTGATTCGAAGTGCTGTTCTCCAAGTTTATTAAAAAATCCATACTACTCAATTTTGTAATGCAATCTTCTCTTGGAATTAAACTATTAATCTCGAGTTTATCTCCAAGAATTTTTTTGTAAGGTAACAAGACATCATTATAGACTGCTCCATGCGTCATAGTATACATTACAAAAAGAAAATCGATATTCATTTTTGATAATGCATTTAACAACTTTTCTGGATTTCGTATTTCTTTATAGAATATCCCCGCATAAGCAAATGTAATTCTTTTATTTTTTTTATACTCCTCTAATTTGACATTTTCAAAGTTAAAACCTTGTGGAATAACCTTTATTTTATTTTTATCAGTATAATTTTCAAAATAATACAAAGCATTTTCTGTAGGAATTGTTATATAATTCACTGCAGAACATGCATATTTCTGTAACGCTTTAAAATAAAAAGCTACTTTAGTGTCACCACTTTTAAAGAACGGATCACTCCAATCAGATATACTTATACATTTAGTGCTCTTTATTTTTTTTATTTTAAGCGCTGTTATAAAATTTATATAAAAGGGTAGACCAATTGATACGATAGAATCATATTTTTCAACATCTATATTTTTATACACAAAAAAACCAGATGTCACAAAAAATCTATCTCCAAGAAAGAAATTGAAAATATCTTTTAACTTTGATAGAATCGGATTATTTGAGAGCTTAGCAGAATTACTATTGCTAACATCCTTTTTTTCAAAATCATTTTGATTATAATCTTTATGAAGAATAAATTGCTTATAGTCTCCCACAACAAGATCAACTAAAAATCCTCTATTTCTAAATTCATTCACTAACTCTTTCGCACGAAAAGCTCTTGGAACATTTCTTGGAAAATACCAATGAGTAACAATTAATATTCTCTTCATGTTTTACCTCCTTGAAACAAATAACACTAAATTACATTTAAATAGCGATTAACCAATTTTTCCGCCTCTATATAAATATCGAATCCCGATTCTGAGACTTCTTTGCGTTCAATATATCTACTTTCGATTGTATTACTTATAGCAGTATTAGCCCATTTCTCAGCACTTAATTCCAGACTTAAAAAGTTAATATTCTCTGTAATCTGTGCTTCTTTTGGGACAACATCAGATGCAATGCATTTCAACCCAGATACTTGTGCTTCAATCAATACAATTCCTAAACCCTCAAACAAAGATGGTAAAATAAATACATCAATGCCCTGTAAAATCTCATTAATATTGTTAATTTGCCCTAAGAAAAAAACAATATTTTTAGGTAATTTTTTTTGTACCTTTTCTTTTATTTTCTCCTCAAGCGGACCTGTACCTACTAGTAAAAGTACAGCTTTATTATTTTTTTTATAAATTTCGCAAAAGATATCAATTAAAAATTCATGGTTTTTCTGATTATTAAAACGGCCGATATGTCCAACCACAAACTTATTATCTAATTTCATCTTTTCTCGAATACATTTACGTTTTTCAATATCAAAACTAAATTTTTGGAAATCTATTGCGTTGTTAATAATCTGTACTTTTCCATTCCTTAATTTTTCTTTCCCGTAAAAAAATTCACCTGCATTTTCTGAACAGGCGTAGAACTCATCTACATTTCTTTTTAAAGGAATGCATAATACTCTATTTCGAAGTGAGTTGATCCATTTATCTGAATACTTGGTTGTATGACAATGAGAGATAATATGTATAAAACCATACTTACGAGCTACAGGGCATACTATCATATTTAAGTAAACCTCATGCAAATGCATTATCTTGTAACAACCATTATTTTGTTTAAAAAATAGTAGTAGGCTATTTAAAGCAGCCCGTGAAAATCCGGGCTTTTGAATTTTATAAACTTCCCCCCCAAGCTCCCGTATTTCTTCAGCATAATTATTATCTTCATCTATCCAAAACAAGAAATCAAATTGTATTGCTTCTCTATTTATATTGCGATAATAGCTCATCAAAAAACTCATAACCCCACTATTAATACCAATAGTTGAAACGACATGAAGAACTCTCTCCATTGTTTAGCCGTCTACTCCTTTCGCTTAATTTTTTTGTATTTACGAATACCTCTCACAATGTACCAACTCATATAGTAACTAGAATAAATCACATTTAAACCCACATAACGATAGGTTCTGTAAGCCATGATCAACGATTTCAGCTTATTTCCTGATTTTGATGTGCTAGTAATTCTGTAAATCAACAAAGGCTCATTAATTCCATAAGCGAAAGGAAGTATTTTTAAGATTCGTAACCATGCACTGTAATCCTCATGTGTATTATCATTGTTCATACTAAACATCTCCATGTACTTCTTCTTAATAAGAACAGAAGAACATGAGATTACATTTTGTTTAAGTAACTGTTTGTAGCTCACTCTATTTGGTACTTCAAAAATCGAGTTATACGGATTACCCCGCTCATCAATAAATGAAGAACCTGTAAAAACAAATTCCGCATTATTAGTAGCTGTATATGCTAATTGCTTTTCTAGTTTGTTTCTTTCCCAACAATCATCACTATCAATAAAAGCAATCCATTCTCCATTAGCCAAGGAAACTCCTAAGCTTCTCGTGGCAGATACACCCAAATTTCTTTTATTAAAGATCATTTTAATACGACTGTCTCTTTTACACATCATTTCTATTATTTCTGCTGTTTTGTCATCTGAATAATCATCAATGATTATTAATTCAAAATCACAATAGGTTTGTGTTAATACAGATTTGATTGCTTGAGCAATATATTTCTCGCAATTATATGCTGGCATAATTATACTTACTAATACTTGCAATTTCATTTGCCTCTTTCCGTAAAATAAATGGTTTTTTTGAAGTCTTTTATACTGTATTCAAAAATATCAATAGGTTCATATATTAAGCTTCCAAACAACTTGTTAATTGTCTTGATTTTATTTTTGGAAATTTTTATCAAAAAGTTAAAAACCTTTATAAATTTCACTTTTTTTCCGTTGGCCTCTGCTATTAATTTCACCATTTCACTAGTATTAACATACTCTGTGTTTTGTGGAAGAAATATACCTGAAGCATTATCATTTATTAAATGAAAGATATACTCCGAAAGATTATCAATATAAATCATACTTCTTTTATTATCTACATTAGGAAATATAGGAAGTTTCATTGCAAGTTTTGCTAATTTCGTATAGTTCCCCTTACAATTCTCCCCATAAACCATTGGTGGCCTAACAATTGTTACTTTAAATTCATTGTCTTGAAGCTTCATAATTTGTTCCTCAGCCTGCAATTTTGAAATACCATAGCTAGATTGTGGATTGGGAACCGTTCCTCTAGATATCTTTCCATTTTCAATCCCATAGACGCTCATTGAACTAAGAAATATGAACTGCTTAACTCCGCTTTTCTTAGCTTTTTGAGCTAATTCAATAGTTAAATCTCTGTTAACTTTAAAATAAAGGGATGCATTAAGAGTTGTTTCTTTTATATGTGCAATACCTGCTACATGATAAACAACATCATAAACGGATAAATCTTTTTCTCTCCATCCTTCACCCTTCATGTCAATAGTCTCAACTAGAATAGATTGTGATTCATAATGATTTTCAACCCACTTTATAAAGGAAGTTCCAATATAACTATTTAGACCTGTCACAAGTACTTTTTTTAGTCCAGTAGCAGTCATGTCGAGTCTCTCACCGCCTTATTTTACAAATCAAAAACTTAGAATCTTAAGCATCCACACTATTTTTATTGAGTTCTGTTGGTTGTCCTTCAACAATTCCTTCTTGTTTGAAAACAATTTTTATTGTTTCAAGAAAACATTTTAAGTCAAATTGAAAACTAATGCGTTTAAAGTAGTCTCCGTCTAATTTTGCTTTAAATTCGATTAAAAGCTCATCCCGCCCATTAATCTGCGCCCATCCGGTCAGCCCAGGCTTAATGTCATTCGCTCCGTACTTGTCCCGCTCAGCAATTAGATCATATTGGTTCCACAGTGCCGGGCGCGGGCCTATGATGCTCATGTCGCCTTTTAGAATATTTATTATCTGAGGAAGCTCGTCCAGGCTGGTCTTCCTGAGGAATTTGCCTACTTTGGTGATGAAGAAGTCAGGATCTTGCAGCAGATGGGTAGGCATTTCGCTAGGTGTATCCGTACGCATCGTCCTGAATTTGAGAATATAGAATTCTTTCTTATGCTTGCCTAAGCGCTTTTGGCGGAACAAGACAGGACCTTTGGAGGTAGACTTGATCACTACGGCGATAATTAAGAAAAAAGGCCATAACAGGAGCATTCCGATTAGAGCCAATATGAAATCCAGCATAGGTTTGATAATAATATAAGGCTTCATTCGCTCACCTTGTCCTTAAGTTACTATGGTTTACAGTTAGAGTTGAATGGAGGGCGCGTACAACTGTAAACCATATATTCATAATACCTGTTGATGTCTATACTATTTATTTGCCTATTCCCTCAGCAATTGCTTTGCCCTTCTCCAGATCTGCCTCAAATGCCGCTCTGTATTGGGCGATGATCGCTGTACTATACCCGTTGTTGTTTAGTTTTTGTTCAGCGTCTGCGATTATACTGTTAAACGAAGCTGTAAAAGAAGCCAGCTGCTGGATGCCCTTCGCTTTGATGCTCTCTTTGGCAGCAGCATCTGTGGCACTAATATATTCCAAGGCAATGCCCATCAGTGTGGATTGGCTCTGTGACTGTAACGCGCTCAGCTTCGCTTCGGTCTCGCTAGTAATTGACTCATAAGAGACCTTGCCCGATCCTGTGCCGCCTCCAGCTCCCGCTGATCCGCCACCAGCAGTTCCGCCAGCTTCTGGGGTTGCGGCTGGTGCTGGCGTAGCACTTGCAGAGGGGCTTGATCCGTTGCCGGTTGGTTTTACAGTAGGCTTGTTCTCTTCGTAGCTCTTAGAATTTGCCGTAATGGTCTTTGTTTTCGGATTCCAGCTAATGGAATTTCCTACAGATTCCGATAAGAATCTTAGGGGGACATAGATCGAGCCGTTCAGCAGGTAACTGGACTGGCCGGCAGGCAAGGCCTTAGCCGTACCATTGAATACATAATTTGCTTTCACATTGTTCAGAACAATACTCTTCGGGGTGAAGGCTGCATCCGCTGTGGCGTTCATCAGGTATTCCTTAATGACTACCAGCTCTGAGCCGCTAGGCTCGGCCACGGTCACCTTCAGGTTCTTGGCATCCCAGCTTACACTCTTCTGCAAGGCATAGGACATGAAGCGTAATGGCACATAGGTAGTGTCTTTGTACATGAATACATGCTGTCCTGCGGGAGGCTGTAGCTTCACACCGTCGAAGAGCAGGGTCACATCTGCGTTCTGCACCTTGATCGAAGCGGCAGTCTTTACCGCAGGAGCAGTAGTTGCTGCTGACACAGTAGTTGGCGCTGATGCGGTCAAAGGAGTACAGCCGATCAAGGCCATGGTCAGCAGTGCTACGGCTGGAACTTTTATCTTAAACATGCTTACTCACTTCCTTTTTCCTTAGCTTTGAGCTGTTCTTCTTCGGCCAGGATCTGATCCCGGGTCTTACCTTGGCTGACGCCGTACTTCTTGGCAATCTGAGCTAATTCGTTGTACTGTTCTTCTGTGACTTTGCCGAGGATAATGCTGCGGGCTTCCCGCTTCTCTTCGTTCGTGAGTCCGCCCTTGGCTAACTCTTGCAATCTCTTAATATCTGATACACTGAGCTGCTTGGCTACAATGCTTGCCACATTCGCTTTATCTGTGATCGTAACATTCTCTTGCACTTCCTTAGCCTTGTCCGTTGAAATATGAGCTAATCCGTCCACTCCTTCGGGTGTCGGAGCTGGCGTACTAGCAGGCTTGGCTGTGTTGACAGGCTTGTCCGTACCAGCAGCAGTCTGGTCTCCCGCTCCGCTGGACGCAGGAGTGCTACCCGGTGCAGCGCTTGAAGCAGGATCTGCAGAAGCGGCTGGCTCGGCAGTGGGATCGCTGTCTGCGACTACAGGGTCTACTACCTTCCCCTGTGGAACGCTGGCGTTATCCTCCGCTTCCACATCGAAGCCGGTAGCCATGGAGCTCATCAGCTTGTCGACTGCATAATTGGCCGCGAATAATCCGCAGGCCCCTAACACCACGATGACCGACAGCGTCCAGATTAATACCTTTTTCCATCGTTTCACTTCAGTACCTCCGAATCTCTAATTGGCTAAGGCTGCCTGGATGACCGGCTGCATCGGCACGATCTGATTAATCACTTCACGGATCGCTTCCGGTTCCTCGAAAATTACCCGTTCCAGCCGTTTGAATTCCAGCTCCATCTGGCTCTGGGTGAAGACCGCTGGCCGGCCGATGAAGATCCGGTCATGCTGGGTGGAGGTCAGGTTCTCTTCATCCGTCAGCAGCTCTTCATACAGCTTCTCGCCTTCGCGGATGCCTGAGAAGGTAATATCGATATCCTTGTATGGCTCATACCCGGACAGGGTAATGAGGTCTTCGGCCAGCGTCAGAATCTTCACCGGGGCGCCCATATCGAGCACGAAGACTTCACCGCCGTTCGCGAACGAACCGGACTGGATCACCAGCTGGACCGCCTCAGGGATCGTCATGAAGTAACGGACCATCTCAGGATGCGTAACAGTAACAGGCCCGCCAGCGGCAATCTGTTGCTTGAAGGCAGGAATAACACTGCCCCGGCTGCCGAGGACATTGCCGAAGCGCACCGCCGAGAATTTGGTAGCGCTATTTACATTAAGACTCTGTACGTACATTTCGGCGATCCGTTTCGTGGCTCCCATGACGCTGGTAGGGTTCACGGCCTTGTCAGAAGAGATCAGCACGAAGCGCTCTGCGCCATATTTGTCTGCGCAGTCCGCTACATTGCGTGTGCCGAAGACGTTATTCTTGATCGCCTCGGAAGGGTTCCGCTCCATCAGGGGAACGTGCTTATGTGCTGCTGCATGAAAGACCACCTGCGGCTTGTAGCACTGGAACACATCCATCAGCCTGGCCCGGTCCTGAACATCGGCAATTACGGTCACGATCTCCAGGTGCGGGAAGCTCTTGCGCAGCTCCATCTCAATGGTATAGATGCTGTTCTCCCCGTGTCCCAGGATCAGCAGCTTGTCCGGGGCAAAAGGTGAAATCTGGCGGCATAGCTCCGAGCCGATCGAGCCGCCTGCTCCTGTGATCAGCACGGTCTTGTTATGAACATACCCCAGGATGCTGTTCATATCGGCTACAACCGGCTCGCGGCCGAGCAGGTCCTCTACGCTGACATCGCGGAGCTTCTTGACAGAGATTTTGCCGGCGATCAGGTCATTGAGGGCCGGAATAATCTTCAGCTTCGCACCGGTAGCCTTGGCCAGATTGATGATCTCCGAGATCTGGGTGCGGGAGACGGAAGGCATAGCAATAATAATCTCATGAATGACCTGCTCCTTCACGATCCGCGGAATATCATAACGGTTGCCCAGCACGGGGATGCCCAAGATAGACATGTGATACTTGTCTGCACTATCGTCGATGAATCCGACCAGCCGCGTATGGGCGAAGGAAGGACCCATCATCTCTTTGGCAATCAGGATACCGCAATCTCCGGCCCCCACAATAAGTGTATGAGTCTCCGTATCCTTATTGTTATTCCGGTCACTGCGGAAGACTCTCCAGAAGAAGCGGGACCCTCCAACCAGCAGCAGAATGGTCTCCATCGACCGGACTTCAATGCTAAGGGGTACACGTTGCGGCAGGATGAGATAGGCCGCTCCATAGGAGATTAATGAACCTACTACAATAGCTTTCAAGACCGAGATAATCTCACCGATGCTGGCATATTGCCACATTCTGCGATACAGCCCGAAGTAGACCAGGCTGCCCCCAATCGCCACGGTTGAGATCATTCCGAACACGACCATCTGAACCACATATCCCGGCGGAATCTCATTATAGAAGCGGAACAGGTAGGATGTCACGATGCTGAACCATATGATGGCAATATCGATCAAGAATAATAGCAACACTCTAGTTTTCGCTGTCATTTTCAGTGCCTCCAAAAACAACATTTTATCTCTGTTTCATATTCAGTTGCCATAATAGTAATAATAGTAGCCTTCACTGGCCTTGCGCTTCACGTTGTTCAGCACCACGCCCAGCATTCTTGCACCGACCCGGTCCAGGCCGGCCTTGGCCTTGGCGGCGATATCCCGCTTCACCTTGCCGTAGCTGACCACCATAATCACGCCGTCACTCTTCGAGGCTACAATCTGCGCATCGGTCACGGCAAGCAGCGGCGGGGTATCAATCAGAATCACATCATATAACTGGCGAAGCTCCTGCAGCACTGCGCTCATCCGGTTGGAGGCCATCATCTCGGCCGGGTTCGGCGGAATGGGACCAGAGGTCATGAGCGACAGGTTATTCACCCCTGAGGGTTGAATGACATCGGACAGGTCCGCTTGCTGGGACAGTAGGGAGGACAACCCGTAGCGGTTACTCAGCGAGAAGGTCTTATGCGCTGTTGGCTTGCGTAAATCACCGTCAATTAGCAGCACCTTCTTGTCCGCTTGTGCATAGGCGGCAGCCAGGTTGGCGGTAACGGTGGACTTGCCTTCCTCTGGTCCGGAAGAAGTGACCATTACGACCTGAATCTGCTCATCCACTGAGGAGAAGTCAATATTCGTGCGCAGAGCGCGAAAAGCCTCCGATACCGGCGAGCGCGGGTTCGTCACGGTGATCAGATGGCGTTGTTTATTTGGCTGCTGTGACATGTTCGAGTTCTCCCGCCTTTCTGGTCTGCAGCTGAGCCTGCTGCTCTGTGGCCTTCGTCTCTTCCTGTCCAAGCCGTGTAATCATGGCAATAGTCGGCAGTCCAAGGTATTTCTTGATGTCATCTTCCGTCTTCAGCGTATCATCCAGATACTCCAGCAGGAAGGCGATACCAAGGCCGATCATCAGGGAGACAATCAGGGCAATGGCCAGGTTCATCACGACATTCGGCTCTACCGGTCCCGGTGCCACCGGCGGATTCAGCTTCGCTTCATTGAGAATGGACACATTCTGTACGTTGAACAGGGATGGAATCTCCTGCTTGAACACAAGTGATATGGCATTCACGATCTCTGCAGCTCTCTGGTATGAATTATCTCGAACGACAAGTGTCATCACCTGCGTATTATTTACAGAACTCACGTTAACCTTCTTCAGCATCTCCTCTGCGGTCAAGCCGAACTGCGGATAGTTCTTGGCTACGACATCGAGGATGGCCGGGGTCTTGATAATTTCTTTGTACGTGTTGATCAACTGGATGTTCGTATTGATCTGATTGAGATCCAGCTGCGCTACCGAGGCTTGGGTAGGCGTCTGATTGACGATGATCTTCGTCGAAGCTTCATAGACCGGATTCTTGATGTACAGGCTATAGACTCCGGCAAGAACACACGCCACAATAACAATGCTGACAATCATCCACAGCCGCTTCCTGACAATCTGGAAATAATCGCGCAGATCCAATTCTTGTGCTGACAAGTGCTTTTCCCTCCAAGCAGTTTCAATAATCGTTCATTGAGTCTGTTCTAAAAAAGTGCCTCCTCTCTAAACAGACGAGAGGAGGCTCTCCACAATACTATTTACTTACTTGAAGTTGATCGTGCGGTAGATAATTACGGCTGCTTCTGCGCGGGTAGCTGTGTTGTTCGGATTGAACTTGCCGGCATTGCCGATCACCAGGTTATTGCTGGCGGCAAAGGCTACGCCATCCTTCAGAGATGCTGCGATCTTGCCTGCATCGGAGAACTTGCTCAGGGAGCTGGCATTGGTTGCAGCTTCAGGCTTCTGCGCCTTCACGGCACGGGCAATCATGGTTGCCATTTCCGCACGGGTGATGGTTGCACTAGGATCGAACTGTGCTGCACTGCGTCCAGTGATGATTCCCTTCTCAGCAGCAACGGCTACATAAGGGGCATACCAGGCTGTGGAGCTTACATCACTGAAGCTGTGCTTCGCGGAGTTGTTCTCCAGGTTCAGTGCGCGGATCAGCATCTTGGCGAATTCTGCACGGGTCACATTGCTCTTCGGAGCGAAGTTGCCGTTGCCTACGCCTTCAATTGCGCCCTTAGCTGCTACAACGGAGATCTGTCTTCCGGCCCAAGCCTGAACACTTGCGATATCCTTGAAGCTCACTTTGTTCTCCAGAACAGCATACGAGGAGAACGTGTCACGCGGTTCTACGATGTGATCACCGTCTACCACACCACCCTGGAATTGCAGGGCGCCGTAGACTACCTTAGCTACGGACAGCAATTCGCGGTCCAGACCCTCTGTGTTCTTAAGCGGCAGCTTCAGAGTAATTGGCTCCTTGAAGGTAGTTGTAGCAACGTCGCCAACCTTCAGCTCGAAATCATATACGCTGGATGCCAGCTTCAGGCTGGATACCGAGGTTACTGTTGTATCTGCTACGGTGGAAGCAGTCAGGGTAATAGCTTCGCTGAACTGTCCAACCGGAATCGTTACGGTCAGGCCGTTGAAGGTAATAGCAATGTTGGCAATGCCTTTGGCCTTAGCTGCTTCAATGATCGCCTTGGACAATGGCACTTCTACTGTTGCTGCATTCACTGTACCCAGATCCAGGGTCAGAGTCAGGCCAGTCTTCCCAGGGTTAGCTGCAACCAGTGCATCGAACGCCTTCAACACATCGGCATCCACCAGCTTCAGGGTAGCCTTGTTACCTACGATTGTTACCAGCTTGGATACATCGTAGATTCCTGGTGTAGCTGTAGGGTTCGTAACTGGAGTGGTTACGGTGCCGCCACCGCCACCGCCGCCGCCATTGCCACCATTGTTGCCGCCGTTACTTCCGTCATCGTTAATGTAAGCTCTCACATATGCCAAAGCAAGAGCCTTCACTGCTGGCTTAGCAGTTGGAACTGTATCATTCAGGTTCTTCAGGCTGAGCTTAATATCGCCAGGGGTAATATTAAGATTGTAAACTACTTGACTTACAGTCAGGCCACCCTCAACGGTGTTGTGGTTAAGTACCTTGTCAATAGCTTCATTCAGCAATGTATTCAGAGCATCATCGGTGCTGGAAGCATTAGCGATCAGGTTAATCAAATCAGCTTTGGACTTACTGCTGATCAATGCACGAAGTTCAGCTTCAACGCCTTTATCGCCGAACAAGAATTCAGTGAAGTCCTCAGCGGTAAGATTATCTACGCCAGCCTTAGCTGCAATCTTCTTCGCAAGTTCAACATTCTTGACGTTATAACGGATATCCTTAATCGCCGTGTAATCCTTGTCATACACATCGTAGACTACACTGGATACGCTCTTGAAAGCTTCATGGGCAGTTTCTACGTCAGTATCATCCAGGAAGGTAAGATGTTTCAGTACAGGGTCAAAGATCTGTTTAAATGTATCCAGATTAATATTCCCTGCTTCCTGTTCATAAGCTAGCAGAGCTTGTCTCTCATCCTCTGTCAGCAGAGCATAAATCTTCTCAACCTTCGTCTTCACATCCGCCTGGGATACAGATGCTGCCGAAGCAACGCTCACTCCGAAATGCTCAGCCAGCCCCTTGCTGCTGAACGGAAATCCGGCAACGGATGCCGCTGCCATACTTACTGCTAGAGTAGATACTGCCAGTTTTTTCTTCAAAGTCACTTGTCATCCACCTCTTTGTATGTATTTGGAATATCTAGTAATGCAAGAATCCAGTAATACCCATTCTACCATTAATAACACGAGAGGTCACCCTTTACGCGAAAAAAATCCGAACAATCTATGACGCTTGCTGCTAGATTGAGTAGGAATAGCTCGAAGGACCTCCTCATTTGTCACAATCGAACGCGAATTTTGCTGAAAAAAGTCGACGGCCCCGCTGCCCAATTCCCGCTTCACCACACCGTAAGCCTCACTTAATCCAAAGGGCCGGTTCTGCTGATCATGCGCATCTGAGGCAATGACATGGATGGCCTGCCGTCTGCACAGCTCCAGCGACAGCTTCTGCAGCTTACTCCCGAATACACCGGCTATACTCTGGGCGGTCAGCTGACCCAGTGCACCCAGCTCGATGAGCTTCTCCAGCCTGGACGGGTCCGCGGCAATCTCCGCATTGCGCTCCGGGTGGGCGATCACCGGGATGTATCCCTGGATAATCAGCTCATGGCAGGTCTCCTCCATATTGCGCGGCACCCGCGAGGAAGGCATCTCCAGCAGCATATACCGGGAGCCGGCCAGCGTCAGCAGCTGTCCCCGCTCCAGATCATCCAGCAGATCGCCGTAGAGCCGGATCTCCTGACCGGGCAGCACCTGCAGCGGATTACCTGCCTCCTGAAGCTTCGCGTTCAGCGCTTTCACCGCTGCTTCAATCTCCTGCGCCGGATTCATGTAGACTCCGTTCGCATGGTGAGGCGTTGCAACTACAATTGAAATTCCATCGTTATGGGCGTCTTGCGCCATGGCGAGAGCGGCGTCAACATCAGCGGCCCCGTCATCCATATAGGGTAGAATGTGGCTATGGATATCTATCATATGTTGTTTATCGGTCCTTTCGTAGAGGATATGTATAGATTTCGTCAAAAAAATACAACCATTTCACTAGGAAATGATTGCCATCTTTTAAAAGATTATCACTTACGCTTCCAGTTGGAACAGCCGGAAAGCTGCCGCGGCAAGCTGCTCATCTACTTCCTGTATGGCCGTCGCCTCTCCGCAGCGGTTGCGGGCATCCAGCAGATTATTAATCTTCAGCCGGATCTGCCGGATCTCGGATTCTACGGACTGCCGCTTATAGATCGATTGCATCTCTGTAATAGAATACTTATGCTGATAGATCAGCTTGGTGCCTTCCGGCCGAACCTCGGAAATCCGGCGCACCGAGCCGCCCTCATAGTAATACATCATGGTAATATCCTTATAAATGCGGTTTACAGTTCCCGTGCCTTTGTATGTGAAAAATAGCTTGCGCACTGCATTCATCAGATGAGGATTCTCCACTCTGCAGGACAAGGAGCCGATATAGACGCCGCCTCTGCGTTCGAACGTCAGATGGACCTCCTCACCCCCGGCCTCCTCCAGCACAAGCTCCTGCTCGCCCGCACCCAGCACCTTGACCCGGTGTCTGATATGGCGCGTATCTTCGGTAAGCAGCAGCTGGTTGAGCTGATATTCGGTCATTTGCATCGTTGCATTTACATATTCCATCGCCAGACGCTGAGCCATAAGCATCCCTCAATTCTTCCTGACTAACCCTTAAGTTTCGGAAGAGGCCTCATGCTGCGGTTCATCCCCGGAATGCGGATCCTCCGGTTCTGCCGGAAGCTCTTCTTCAGAAGGTAGAGTATGTCTATCGATAAGTTCCCATAGTTCGTCTTTGCCGAGTCCCAGCTCGGATGAATAGGCAATGAAGCTGTCCCCCGGCAGCACACCGAGCTCCTGCTTCATAATCTTGATATGCTTCGGCCAGCGGGTCTTCGGAATCTTATCCGCTTTGGTGGCCACTACACAGAGCGGCAGATCATAGTGCTTCAGCCAGTCGAACATCATTTTGTCGTCACTGGTCGGCGGGTGGCGCAGGTCCACAACCAGCAGCACCATCTTCAGCGTATCGCGCTCCGCCAGATATTTCTCCACCATTTTGCCCCAGGAGGCGCGTTGTGTCTTCGAGACCTTGGCATAACCGTAGCCCGGAAAATCAACAAAATACATGCTCTCATTCACACGGTAATAGTTCATATGCTGCGTCTTGCCCGGTGTAGAGCTGGTGCGGGCCAGATTCTTGCGGCTAATCATCCGGTTAATCAGAGAGGACTTCCCTACGTTGGAGCGCCCTGCCAGAGCGATCTCCGGCAAGGCATCCGCAGGATATTGATCCGGGCCAACGGCACTAATCACAAATTCAACATTATTAACCTTCATAGAACTTCCTTTCTAATGCACACTACTGGGCGCTTCAATGCTTATTTCTTCTGTATTCCGCGCGGCGTCATGGCTCACAGCAGGATCTACGAGCGCATGCTTCAGAACCTGATCCATATGGGATACCGGCACGAACTCCACATCATCCTGCACGCTCTCCGGGATATCCTTCAGGTCACGCTCGTTGTCCTTCGGCATGAGAATCTTCTTATAGCCTGCACGGTGGGCGGCCAGCGCTTTCTCCTTCAGCCCCCCGATAGGCAGCACGCGCCCGCGCAGCGTAATCTCGCCGGTCATCGCCACATGCTTGGAGACATACCGTTTGGTGAGTGCAGAGATCAGCGCGGTAGCAATCGTAATTCCGGCGGACGGACCGTCCTTGGGAATCGCCCCTTCGGGGATGTGGATATGAATATCGTTCTTCTCGTGAAAATCGGGCGCCAGTCCCAGCTCCTCCGCCTTCGAGCGGGTATAGCTGAAGGCGGCCTGCGCCGACTCCTTCATCACATCGCCGAGCTGTCCGGTCAGCGTCAGCTTGCCGCTGCCCTGCACAACCGTCACTTCAATGAGCAGCGTATCGCCGCCCACCTCGGTCCAGGCCAGCCCGGTAACGGTGCCGATCTGATCCTCCAGCTCTGCCATTCCGTAGCGGAACTTGGCAGCACCCAGATAATCCTTGATCTCCTCCGGCAGGATGCTGACGCGCTCCTTCTCCTCCGACACAATCTGCTTCGCCGCCTTGCGGCAGAGCGCGGCAATCTGCTGCTCCAGGTTGCGCACCCCGGATTCCCGGGTATACTCGCGGACAATCTTCAGGAGCGCATCGTCCCCGATGACCAGCTGCTCTTCCTCAAGGCCGTGGTTCTTACGCTGCTTCGGCAGCAGATAACGGCTGGCAATCTGGAGCTTCTCCAGCTCCGTATAGCCGGGGATGAACAGCATCTCCATCCGGTCCAGCAGCGGGCGCGGAATATTGTGGACTGCGTTCGCCGTGGTGACGAACATAACATTTGACAGGTCGAACGGCAGCTCGACAAAATGGTCGCTGAACGTGTTGTTCTGCTCCGGGTCCAGCACCTCCAGCAAGGCTGCGGACGGATCGCCGCGGAAGTCTGCGGCCATCTTGTCGATCTCATCCAGCAGGAAGACCGGATTAATGCTGCCTGCGGTCTTCATGCCCTGGATGATCCGCCCCGGCATCGCGCCGACATAGGTGCGGCGGTGGCCGCGGATCTCCGCTTCATCGCGCACGCCGCCCAGCGAGATGCGGACGAACTTGCGGTTCAGGGAGCGGGCGATGGAGCGGGCGAGCGAGGTTTTGCCGACACCCGGAGGTCCTACCAGACACAGAATCGGCCCCTTCAGGCCCTTGACCAGCTTCTGTACGGCCAGATATTCCAGCACGCGTTCCTTCGGCTTCTCCAGACCATAGTGGTCGGCATCCAACACCTCCTCCGCCTTACGGATATCGAGGTCATCCTCTGTTGATTCGCTCCAGGGCAGACCGAGCAGCCAATCCACGTAGTTGCGGATGACGCTGCCTTCTGCCGAGCTTGCCGGCATTTTCTCCAGGCGGTCGATTTCCTTCTCAATCTTCTCCTGCACCCGTTCGGGGAGATTCTTCTCCTCCATCTGGGCGCGCAGCTCATCGGCTTCACCGGCCCGGCCTTCCTTCTCGCCAAGCTCCTTCTGGATCGCCTTCATCTGCTCGCGCAGGTAATATTCCTTCTGGGTCTTCTCCATCTGCTTCTTCACGCGCTGGCTGATCTTGCGTTCAAGCTCCAGCACCTCGCGCTCATTGTTGAGAATGTCGAGCAGCTTCTCCAGACGTTTGCTGACATCGATCGTCTCCAGAATCTCCTGCTTATCCTTGATCTTCAGCGCCAGATGACTGGTAATGACATCGGCCAGCCGGCCGGGCTCCTCGATATCGGATACGGCAGCAAGCGTCTCCGGGGTGACCTTCTTGGACAGGGTGATATAGTGCTCGAACTGGCTCAGCACGCTGCGCATCAGGGCGTCGCTCTCCTGGTCCACATCCTCCTGCTCCGGCAGCTCGCGCGCCATCACCTCGTAGTAATCCTCGTTGTCCGTATAATGAATAATCTCTGCCCGCTCCACGCCTTCCACCAGCACACGGATCGTGCCGTTCGGAAGCTTCAGCATCTGCCGCACATTGGCAACGGTTCCGACGCGGAATATATCCTCTTGCCCCGGCTCCTCAATATTCACTTCCGACTGGGAGCAGAGGAGAATCAGGTTATCTTCAACCATAGCTTTCTCTAGTGCCCGGACGGACTTCTCGCGGCCCACATCCAGATGCAGAACCATACTGGGATAGACAAGAAGACCTCTAAGCGGTAATAAAGGAAAACGACGACCTTTGGATTTGCTTTGTATCATCGCTTTCGCACCTCCCATGGTTCATAAGTAGTGTCATATGCATTCATTCTAACAAAAGCGGCATCAAAACACCAACAGCCCCTGCCCCGCCTGCCGCATGTTAAGCATAGTCACCCGCTAGTATTCGCTCAATCCCGGCGTCCTATGCCGCGTGCCGGCTGCATACGAAAAATCCCCCGGCAATCACCGCCGGAGGATTCATATACGCTATGCCTGCCCTATCCCGGCAGGCTCTCTCCCGATGCATCCGCCTTCAGCAGAGAAGGCGAAGAAGAGAAGGTCTCGCCGGATACGGCGGGCATTCTGATATCTGCCGTGTCTGTGCCGAACAGGTGGCGGAAGGCTTCCTCCACTGTGTCCAGCGGAATGACCCGCAGCGCGCCAAGGTCGGCGAACAGCGACTGCCAGTTCTCCTTCGGAATCAGCACGGTTGTAGCCCCGGCCTGGAAGGCGGCCTCCACCTTGGCGACTACGCCGCCGACCGGCTTCACCCGGCCATGGATGCCGATCTCCCCGGTGATCGCCACCTTGTTGTCCACCGGGAGCTGCCGGATGGCGGAGACAATCGCCACCGCCATCGCCACCCCGGCTGACGGGCCGTCAATCGGCGTCCCGCCGGGGAAGTTAATGTGCAGGTCGTACCGGTCCGGCTCCAGCTTCATCGTGCGCAGGACGGTCAGCACATTCTCAACCGAGCCGCGGGCCATACTCTTGCGCCGCACGGTGCGCGAGCCGCCGCGGGTCTCCTCTTCATCGACCACGCCGGTGATGTTCACCCGGCCCTGCCCGCCCGCAGCCGGGGAGGCTGAGACCTCAATCTCCAGCAGCGTGCCCATGCCCGGCCCATACACAGCCAGACCGTTCACCAGCCCGATCTGCGGCGCGGACGGAATCTTGCGCTCGGTGCGCAGCGGCAGCTGGCTGCTGCTGGCGACCCACTCCACCTCTGCGGCGCTCAGCGTATCGCGGCCTTCAGTCAACGCCAGACCGGCGGCAAGCTGAATCATATTCACCGCCTCGCGGCCGTTCGTGGCGTATTGCTGCACGACCTCCACCGCCTCCGGGCTTGGCTTCAGCCCGATCTTCTGGATCGCATCCCGCCCGATTACCGCAATCTCCTCAGGCAGCAGCGGCCGGAAGTAGATCTCCATGCAGCGCGAGCGCAGCGCAGGCGAGATCTCCTCCGGCGACCGTGTAGTCGCGCCTACCAGCCGGAAATCGGCCGGCAGGCCATTCTGGAAGATATCATGGATATACGCAGGCGTATTGCTGTCCTCCGAATTGTAATAGGCGCTCTCCAGCAGCACCTTTCGGTCCTCCAGCACCTTCAGCAGCTTGTTCATCTGGATGGGATGCAGCTCCCCGATCTCATCCAGGAACAGAATTCCGCCGTGTGCCTTGGTTACCGCGCCGGGCTTCGGCTGCGGCACACCGGCCACGCCCATCGCTCCCGCCCCCTGGTAGATGGGATCATGCACGGAGCCGATCAGCGGATCGGCAATTCCCCGTTCATCGAAGCGGGCGGTAGTGGCGTCGATCTCCGTGAATTTGGCATCGCGCTTGAACGGGGACAGCGCACTTTTTTTCGCTTCCTCCATGACAACCCGCGCCGCTGCCGTCTTCCCCACCCCGGGCGGCCCGTAGATGATGACATGCTGCGGATTCGCGCTGCACAGCGCCGCCTTCAGTGCGCGCAGCCCGTCCTTCTGGCCGACAATATCATCAATGGAAGCCGGGCGGGTCCGTTCCGAGAGCGGCTTGGTCAGCGAGATCATACGCATCTTGCGCAGCTTCTCCAGCTCCTTGCGCGATTCCCGGTCCACCGCCGTCTTGTTCGTCTTTTGCCCCCGCAGCAGATTCCAAAAATAAACGCCGATGACCAGCGCGAAAAAGAGCTGCACGACCATCAGCAATATACTTAGTTCCATAGGTCACCCTCCTGTATCCTTCCGTCTATCTGTTCCGAGCTACTACTAGGTAGTATAGCCTTTTCAACCATTCGTAAACTCCGGCGTCAAAAAAACAGGAACCGCCCCGCCCTGCCGGGCTATCTATTGCATACGTTGTTCCCCAACCGGAGAGACTATACGGGATGAAAGGAGGCGAATTGATATGACACAGCTAGAGCATGCAGGCTCGCCGCAGGAGAAGCTGCCGGACTCTTTATCCGCTTTTATAGAAGGAATACAAGCACGCCTGGGTACAAGCACAGATATCATCTACCGGTTCATTACACTGGGACCCTTGTCCGCAGTGGTTGTATATATTGAAGGAATGGCGGACCCACAAGCGCTGATGATGGCCATTCATGAAGACGCCGGGTATTTCAATAGCATAAGCGAGCCGCAGCCGGACACCTGTCTGAAGCTGCTGCAGGAACGGACGCTCTCCCTCGGCAAGGTTGGAGGGATTACTAATTATACAGAGATAGAGACCGAGCTCCTGGCCGGCAATTCGGTCATCTACATTAACGGGCTTGGCAGGGCTCTGTCTGCCGGCACAGAAGCGCTGAAGCAGCGGGCGGTGGAGGATGCCGTCTCCCAGTCGGTGGTACGGGGGCCGCGCGAAGGCTTCACCGAATCCCTGCGGGAGAACAGCGCGCTGATCCGGCGGAGAATTCAGAACCCCAAGCTGCGGATTGAACAGCGGAAGCTGGGAGAGCAGACCCAGACCAATATCGCTGTAATGTATATCGAAGGCATTGCCGATCCCGATGTGCTGCAGGAGCTGCGCAGACGGCTGGATGCGGCTAAGCTCGACAGTGTGCTGGAGAGCAACTACATCGAAGAGATGATTCAGGACCGGCGCTACAGCCCCTTTCCGACCGTCTATAATACGGAGCGCCCGGATTCTGCCTCCTCCGCACTGCTGGAAGGCCGGATCGCCATACTCGTAGAGGGCACCCCGTTTGTCCTGGTGGTTCCTGCGCTGCTGGTGCAGTTCTTCCAGTCCAGTGAGGATTATTACCAGCGGAGTGATTTTGCCAGCCTTGTCCGGCTGCTGCGGTTCTTCTGCTTTGCTATCGCCCTGCTGACCCCTTCCTTCTATATTGCTATCACTACCTTCCATCAGGAGATGATTCCGACCACCCTGCTGATCAGTCTGATCGGGCAGCGTGAGGGGATTCCTTTTCCGGCGTTCCTTGAAGCCTTCATCATGGAGATTACCTTCGAAATTCTGCGTGAGGCCGGCATCCGTCTGCCCAAATCCATCGGCCAGTCCGTGTCTATCGTCGGAACGCTGGTCATTGGTCAGGCAGCGGTTGATGCAGGACTCGTCTCGGCGGCCATGGTCATCGTCGTCTCCATTACAGCGATTGCCAACTTCGCTCTGCCTGCCTTCAATGTGGGGATCTCTGTGCGGATGCTGCGGTTTGTTCTGATGGTGATTGCTGCCTCCTTCGGCCTATTCGGGATGATTATTGCGCTCATTATTCTGGGACTGCATCTATGCAGCCTCGAATCTATGGGCATCCCTTACATGACCTCCTTCGCTCCTGTCCGCTGGCAGAGCCAGAAGGATACCTTCATCCGCTTATCCCGGCGCACGATGAAGAAGTATTTCGGGCAGAACTAGCAGGGTGGCATGAACGCTCTTATACGAAAGGACGGCTGTCCATGTGTAGAAGATTCCTGTGTGTCCTCCTGGTAATGAGTCTTGTGCCGCTCACCGGATGCTGGAGCCGTAAAGAGCTGAATGAGCTGGCCCTCGTTATGGCGCTCGGCATTGATCTCGTGCCGGAAGGCTATGCCGTCACTGTTCAGGTGATGAATCCCGGCGAGACCGGCAACCAGGTAGGCGGCCCCTCCGGGGGGATGCCGGTGGTTACGTACCAGGCTACCGGCAGAACCGTTCCCGATGCGCTGCAGCGGATGCTGAGCACGACTCCGCGTATGCTGTATCTGGCTCATATCCGGGTACTGGTCCTCGGGGAGGCTCTTGCCCGCAGCGGGGTCAGCGATGTGCTGGACTTCATCTCACGCGAACATCAGCTGCGCACCGATTTCTTCCTGCTGGTGGCCAAGGATTCCGAAGCTTCGAAGATACTGCAAACCGTCACTCCATTCGAGCATATCCCCGCCAACTCCCTGTATTCTTCCATTCTGGTCTCCCATAAGCAATGGGCAGCTACCGGGAAGGTAACCCTGCAGCAGTTCATTACCGAACTGGAGCGCGGAGGCTCCAATCCTGTGATGTCCGGTGTTGAATTGAAGGGAGATGAAGGGAAGAGCGGTTCCTTGGGCAATCTGGAAACAGTCAGTCCGAAGACCCTGATCCAGCATGCGGGAATCGCAGTGTTCAAGAAAGACAAGCTGGTCGGCTGGCTGGGCGAATCCCTCAGCAAGACATTCAACTATGTCCTGAATGAGGTCGACTCCAACATCAGTAATACACCCAGCCCCGGCGGTGGTCTTGCAGGCTTCATAGTAACCCGGTCGGACAGCACGCTGGAAGCCCGGCTTGATGCACAGGGCAAGCCTGAATTCACGGTGAAGCCCCGTATGGAAGCGAACCTCACCACCATTCAGGGCAAGCTTGATCTTAACAATCCGGCCAGCATCGAAGACCTCCAGAAGAGTATCGAGCAACACTTTGACCTTAGGCTGACCCGGAATATCCGGGAAGTCCAGCAGAAGTATGGTACTGACATCTTCGGCTTCGGCGAAGCACTGCACCGGAAGTATCCCCGCGCCTGGCGAACGTACCGTGAGCATTGGGATGACAGCTTCAGAACGGCCAAGGTGAATGTGCGCTCTAAGGTTGTGATCCAGCGTATCGGTTCGGTCATTCAACCCTTGAGGAAGGAGATCGAGGAAAAATGAACTGGAATCTGATTCTGCTGTTCTTTCTGTTGGTTGTATTGATCCTGAAGACACCTGCTGTAATCAAGCTCCGTTCCCGCCGGGATACTGCCGCTTTCTATGGCTTCTGGGGCCTTGCTGTCGCGGCAACCATACTTGACATAGCAGACCTGCCTCAGTTCAGGCCGCTCGACTGGGTACGCAGCATCATGGAGCTTCTAACCTGAATAACATGCACCAGAGAGGAAGGGACAATCCATGAAGAAGCATTCCGGTATTTCCTTACGGCAGTTCTATATCATGACCTTCGGACTCACCATCGGGACCTCCATCCTGGTCATCCCCAGCGGACTGGCGCATACCGCCAGAGAAGACGCCTGGATCGCCGCACTCTGCAGCCTCCTGATCAATCTCGCTATGGTCGTGCTGTATCTCGCTATTGCCCGGCTGTATCCCGGCAGGAATCTCTTTGAAATTCTTGAGGCTGGCTTCGGCCGCTGGATCGGCAAAATCATCTCCCTGCTGTATTTGTTCTACTTCCTGATTCTTACCGGCACGCTGCTCGGCGACCTCAGCTTCTTCATGAGCAGTGAGATCCTGCCCGAGACACCGGTTGAGGCGATCCAGATCGTCTTCCTGAGCGCCGCCGTAATGAGTGCCAGTCTGGGGATTGTGGTGCTTGCCAGAGTAGGGGAATTATTATTTCCCTGGGTGCTGTTTCTGTTCCTGATTCTGGTGCTGACCCTGATTCCCAGGATCGAATGGAATTATATCAGGCCTGTTCTGGAAGGGGGCTTACGCCCTGTCCTGCTGGCCGGCTATCATTCCGCCATGTACCAGGAGCTTATCGTCCTGATGGTATTCTTGCCACTGGTCAGCAAACCTAAAAGCGGGGAACGGGCCCTTCTGCTGGGAACGTTCGCAGGCGATATGCTGCTTAGCATCATCGTCCTGCTCAGCCTGCTCATCCTGGGCATTGAACAGACGGAGAACAGCACCTTCCCCGCCTTCGCACTTGCCAAAACCATAAATATCGGGAATATACTGCAACGGATCGAAGGTATTATGATTACGATATGGGTGCTGTCCTTTTTTATCAAAATCTCGTTGCTCTACCTCTCGATCCTGCAAGGCGTACAAAACGTCTTCCAGCTGAAGAATCCGAGGCTTCTGATCTATCCCCTGGCCGTATTATTTATGATCGTCGCCTGGAATACCTATATCAACACCGTTTATGTCAACGAAATCATTGCAAAGGTATGGGGGAACTTCTCGGCCATCTACCTGGTGTTTCTCCCGCTGCTGGTATATGTGATTGCGCTGATCCGGCGTAAGCTGGCTGCTTCGGCAGCCAAATCATAACGTTGCTGTCCACAGGACATGCAAAAAGCCCTGCCGCTGCGGACATTCCGCAAACGGGCAGGGCTTTTGCTATATAAATGAATTTTACATAGCCGGTACTTGCGTATCCCATTGTTCTCCGTTCACCGTTCCGGTGAAGTTGTAGACCGGCTGGTAAAACCCTTTTGAATCATAGATGTACCCAAGCTCAACCTGTTCAATACGCAGCACATCGCCTTGTTTCAGATCGTTATACATGTTGAAGTTCCCCTGAAGAATCTCCTCATAAGCCTGTGCGGGGCTGATTAACTCCACCTTCCGTACATACTTGTTCTCGTTCACCGCATAGAACAGATCAAGCGGAGCCTGCTGACCCTTAGAAGCCGGAACCAGCATAATCATTCCCTTGGCAAAATCCTTCCCGTTCTCCGCAATTACAGCCATCGGTTGACTTATGTCCCATCTCAGCGTATTTCCGTTCTGTATACTGAAAACGGCATTATCAGGATAAATATGGTTAGACCGCATCCAGCCTTCATAGAATTCTTTATGCTGTGCTGCTTCTGCTTCACTCATCGTGGAATTCCGGTCGCCTTCGATATACAACTGCCACCCGCCGTCCTGTAAGTTATAGTTGAAGGTGTATGGATTGCCGTCACGGTCTGCGAACGACCAGATGCGGTTCATTCCATCAATCCGTTTCCCCTCCTTATGCTGCAGAGCGAAGGAACGCTGGGCAAGTGCCGCCATCTCCTGTCCATACCCCGAATTGTAGATCCTTGTGCTGACATACAGTGACGCCGGCTCTGCCTCCTCCGGAAGCTCGGCCTGAAGTTCCACCTCAACTCCGCGCATATCCTGCTTAATAGCGGGACGAATGGATAGGTTGCCAAGCTCCTTCGTCTGATAGACGGCCAGCGCACCGGTGAACAACAGAACGAAAACCAGCGGAATGCATAGGGCAAGCCCTGCCGAACGAAAAACCAGCTTTCGCCGCTCCACACTGTCTAATATAGCGTTCATGATCAGGTAGCCTGCTATACTGCCGATCGTGTTATGCAGGATATCGTCCAGCTCAAATATGCCTCTGCGGCTAATCATTTGGATAAGCTCAATACCAGTGGTAACCGCCAGAGAAATCAAAAGCACAGGCACCAAACGCCGGGTTCTCATCCCGAGAAGCGGAATAAGAAATCCAAGCGGCATGAACATCAGCATATTAAAAATAATGAGCTGAAACTCGCTCAGCGACCATTGATTCCAGGCACTGAAGTAACCGCTGAACAGCCGCAAATTAATCCATCCTTCAAAGTTCTGGCCCCTGCTAAAGGTGGTCAATACCATTACGATGCCAAACCACATGATGAGCAATAGCACGGTTATACTCTTCTTTAGCGGGAGCTTTCTGGTTCCGCCTTTCTTGCGATAGACAGCATAAGAGAGAGCAACAGCTCCTAAAGCCGCCAGTCCGATCATCAATACCTTAGACAGAATCGGCAGCAGTGCGCTGATTACACCTTGAAAATCCATATTACATACCTCCATTTTAGAGTAGGACTGGTTGTGTGATATTCCTCATAATGAAACCTACTATATATAAGACAGAGGTAACTCGAATTATGTATCAGCCTTTGCGATATATTTTTGGCACACAAGTGGAAACGGCTTTGCCGTACCGTTTCGGCGAGAAATAGAAGGATAATGTACAATGTGAAACATATACATTCTTATATTTTAAAAAAGCGCCCCTGTGCGAAAAGTCAAATCGAGCAGACTTCTGCATGAGGGGCGCTTCATCTATACTTGAGCGCAGTTATTATTAGGATTTAGGGAAAATAGGATAAATCAGTCCGGTTCGGTTACTGCCGGAGCCAGTCCGGCATGCTTGCGGCCGGGGATCTCCCCCGTCTGCTCAAAGTGTTCCACAATGATGTCGATTTCCTTCTTCAGTTCGTTGACCAGCTCCGCTTCAGGTACCTTACGGATCATCTGTCCATAGCGGAACAGCAATCCCTCCCCGCGTGCACCGGCGATGCCGATGTCCGCCTCTCTCGCCTCACCCGGGCCGTTCACCGCACAGCCGAGGACCGATACCTTAATCGGCACCTTCAGCTTGGAGATGTACTCCTCCACTTCGTTGGCAATGGAGAAGAGGTCGATATCCAGACGCCCGCAGGTCGGGCAGGAGATCAGTGTCGCCGCGTTCGAGATCAGGCCGAAGGTCTTAAGCAGCTCGCGGGCTACCTTCACTTCCTCCACCGGATCAGCACTCAGGGAGATTCGCACAGTGCTGCCGATTCCCATTGAGAGCAATGCCCCGATACCGGCTGAGCTCTTCACCGTTCCGGCGAACAAGGTGCCGGATTCGGTAATGCCCAGGTGCAGCGGATAAGGAATGACTTCCGCCGCCTTGCGGTAGGCTTCAATCGCCATGGGCACATCCGAGGCCTTCAGGGACACGATAATATCGTGGAAATCCAGCTCTTCGAGAATGCCGATATGATACAAGGCGCTTTCGACCATTGCCTCCGCTGTAGGATAACCGTATTTCTCCAGCAGATGATTCTCCAGCGAGCCTGCATTCACTCCGATACGGATCGGAATTCCCTTGTCCTTACAGGCCTTAACGACCGCTTCCACCTTGTCGCGGCGTCCAATGTTGCCGGGATTGATCCGCACCTTGTCGATGCCGTTCTCAATGGCCAGCAGGGCCAGCTTATAGTTGAAGTGAATATCCGCCACCAGCGGAATATGAATCTGCCGCTTGATCTCCTTGATCGCCGCCGCTGCCTCTTCATTGTTGACCGTCACGCGCACGATCTGGCAGCCGGCTTCCTCCAGCCGAAGAATCTCTGCTACAGTTGCTTCCACATCGGCAGTTTTGGTCGTACACATGCTTTGGATGGCAACCTCGTTGTTTCCCCCAATGATCACCCCTCCAACATTAACCGGACGGGTCTGGTGTCTCAAGAACATGGTTTTCTCCCCCATAACGAGCAGAGTCCCCACCCTCTCCGCCCGGAGAAAAGTGGAGACTCTGCATGTATTGTTAAGCGGCTTACGCGCTCTCTTCCTTCTTCTTATCCTTCTTCAGACTCAGCTCAGGCAGGGACTTCTCCTGAACCACCTGCTCGGTAATGACACAATCTCTGATGTCATCACGGGAAGGCACCTCGTACATTACGTCGAGCATAATGCTCTCGATAATGGCACGGAGTCCGCGGGCGCCGGTGTTACGCTTGATCGCTTCCTTGGCAATCGCTTCAAGGGCCAGCGGCTCAAACTTCAGGGCCACATTGTCCATCTCCAGCAGCTTCACATACTGCTTCACGAGCGCGTTCTTAGGCTCGGAGAGGATACGCACCAGGGTGTGCTCATCGAGAGGCTCCAGAGTGGAGATGACCGGCAAGCGGCCGACAAACTCAGGGATGAGTCCAAACTTCAGCAGATCCTCAGGCAATACCATAGACAGGTATTCACCCGGCTTGAGGTCCTTCTGGCCTTCCACGGCGGCGTTGAAGCCGATAACCTTTTTGCCGATCCGGCGCTTGATCATTTGCTCCAGACCGTCGAAGGCACCGCCGACAATGAACAGAATGTTCGTGGTATCAATCTGGATGAATTCCTGATGAGGATGCTTGCGTCCGCCCTGCGGCGGAACCGAAGCGACTGTACCTTCCAGGATCTTCAGCAGCGCCTGTTGTACGCCTTCACCGGAAACGTCACGCGTAATCGACGGATTCTCGGATTTGCGCGCCACCTTGTCAATTTCATCGATATAGATAATGCCGCGTTCCGCCTTCTCCACATCATAATCAGCCGCCTGAATCAGCTTGAGGAGAATGTTCTCAACGTCTTCGCCCACATAACCTGCTTCCGTCAGGGAAGTAGCATCGGCAATAGCAAAAGGCACGTTCAGGATCTTCGCCATCGTCTGCGCCAGCAGCGTCTTACCGGAGCCGGTCGGCCCGAGCAGCAGGATGTTGCTCTTCGTCAGCTCCACATCCTCAATCTTGCTCTGGCTGTTCACGCGCTTGTAGTGGTTGTATACGGCAACGGAGAGCGACTTCTTCGCTTGCTCCTGGCCGATTACGTATTGATCGAGAATATCACGGATTTCCTTCGGCTTCGGAATATCCTTCAGATCAAGCTCTTCCTCGTGGCCGAGCTCCTCTTCCACAATCTCCGTGCACAGCTCGATGCATTCATCGCATATATAAACACCAGGTCCGGCTACCAGCTTGCGGACCTGCTCTTGAGATTTACCGCAAAAGGAGCATTTCAGCTGGCCCTTTTCATCATTAAATTTAAACATCTTACCACCCCTTTAAGATATAATCGGTGAAGAGAGAACCTGGTCAACGAGCCCGTATTCCTTCGCTTCCTCTGCGCTCATGAAGTTATCGCGGTCTGTATCCCGTTCGATTTTGTCAAGGGGCTGTCCTGTGCGTTCTACATAGATCTGATTCAGCTTCTGTCTCGTCTTGAGAATCCAGTCGGTGTGAATCCAGATATCGGACGCCTGCCCCTGAACGCCGCCAAGCGGCTGATGAATCATGACTTCACTGTTGGTGAGTGCGTATCTCTTGCCAGGCGCTCCCGCTGTCAGGAGCAGTGAACCCATACTCGCAGCCATGCCTACGCAAATCGTTGAAACATCCGGTTTGATATATTGCATTGTATCATATATACCCATGCCGGCTGTTACAGAACCACCGGGCGAATTGATGTACAAGTGTATGTCTTTCTCGGGGTCATCCGCGGCCAGGAACAGCAACTGTGCAATAACCAGATTGGCGACATCATCGTCAATCGCATTACTCAGGAAGATGATGCGATCCTTAAGCAGACGGGAATAGATATCATATGAGCGTTCTCCCCGGCTTGTCGTTTCAACAACCATTGGTACCAGACTCATGCCACCAACCTCTTTTCTGTGTCCAGATTAGTCTTTCCGTTTCAGAAATATTTTAACACGTTCAAAGCGGTATGTCATTTATTCACTGTGCGTCCAAACTGCATCGCCCGTGTGCAAGCCATTATATCGCAATTCCACGGACAATGCCAATTCGCTGAATCATGATATGTACTTGCAAGCGTCAGCCCCGATAAAAATAAGGCACGTAACAAAAACTTACGTGCCTTATCATATCTCTATAGAGGCTAATGGAAATAGCCGTTAGGTAAAGTTAACAATTACTCAGCGCTTGCTTCTTCTGCAGCAGCTTCTTCAGCCGGTGCAGCCGGAGCTTCAACTTCCACACTGCTCTCAACCAGAAGGTCGATTGTCTTGCGCAGGGAGATCTCATCGTTCAGGCTGTTCAGGGAGCCGTTGGCTGCCAGAATGCTGCGGATTTCTTCAGGAGTGCGCTTGTAAGCTTCAGCCATAGTAGCCAGCTCCTGCGTAACTTCCTCTTCGGAAACCTCGATCTTCTCTTCCTTGGCAATCACCTCAAGCACCAGGTTGTTGCGGACACGCTTCTCGGCATCGCCCTTCATCTGGTTCTGCAGGTCTTCACGGGTCTGGCCGGAGAAGCTGAGGAACATATCCATGTTCATGCCCTGCTGGCGGAGACGGGTGTCGAAATCGCGCACCATGTTATCCACTTCGCTGGCGATCATCGCTTCAGGAATTTCAACCTCAGCGTTAGCGGCTGCCAGGTCAACTACTGCAGATTCGCGCGCGCCTTTGATTTCGTCCTGCTTGCGGGATTCGAGCTGTGCCTTCAGGTCAGCCTTGTATTCTTCCAGCGTGTCGAATTCACTTACATCCTTGGCGAATTCATCATCCAGCTCAGGAAGCTGTTTGCGCTTGATTTCGTGCAGCTTCACTTTGAATACGGCAGCCTTGCCTGCCAGCTCAGCAGCGTGGTAAGTCTCAGGGAAGGTTACTTCAACATCCTTGAAGTCGCCGGTGGACATGCCCACTACCTGCTCTTCGAATCCTGGAATGAAGGAGTTGCTGCCCAGCTCCAGGGAATGACGCTCGCCCTTACCGCCTTCGAAGGCAACGCCGTCAACGGAACCTTCGAAGTCGATGACTGCGATATCGCCGTTCACTGCTGCTTCCTCTTCAATGACAACCAGCTCAGCATGACGCTCCTGCAGACGCTTCAGTTCAGCGTTCAGCTCTTCGTCAGTAACTTCGGCCTTCTGGACTGGAACTTCCAGGCCTTTGTACTGGCCCAGCTTCACTTCAGGCTTAACAGTGATCTTCGCTTTGAAGATGAACGGCTGGCCCTTGGCGAACTGCTCGATGTCTACTTCCGGACGGTCTACCGGGAAGATGTCGGTCTGTTCAACCGCTTCACCGTAGGCTTGCGGAAGAAGGATGTCGATAGCGTCCTGATACAGGCTCTCTACACCGAAGCGGGATTCAAAAATCGGCCGCGGCACTTTACCTTTACGGAATCCAGGTACGTTTGCTTTCTTTACCACTTTATTAAAAGCTTTGTCGAGTGCTGCAGCTACGCGTTCTGCTTCAACTTCGACTTCAAGAACTCCAAGGTTCTTCTCTATTTTTTCCCAGGTTGCTTTCATAATATACTTTTCCCTCCAAAAATAGGTTGCATGTTAACTTAATAGTCCAACATTTCACGCACAGAATAACCACTATATTATATCCAACATTACTTTATTTATCAAGTAGAGAACTCTTTACAAATCCCCTGAGCGAGCGGTACGCCCCTTCAAACTGGAAGCGCATGGTTCCTGTGATCCCGTACATCCCCCGTGTCTCTTCTTCCTGCCGGCTGCCGTTCAGGCTCTCGGACACGATCTGGTGCAGCGCCCCCGCCCAGATATCCAGCTGGGAATCCTCCCCGTCCAGCAGGGTGCGGTAATCCCGCGAGCCGTAGATCGACATGATGAACTGGCCCCACAGCTCCTGGGCAAAATAGTACAGCGTAGGCTCATGCACCTCCGCCTGCTCCGCCACCCGCTCCAGCACCTGGCTGACCTGCAGCGGAAACTCTTCGCTGCTCAGCGGCACGGTCTCGATCTCCACCTCGGCGGTCTCCTGTCCGCGGCTCAGCGTAATCGTCCCCTGCACGCCTCTGCGGCGGAGTGTCTGCAGCGTGCGGAACTGCAGCAGCGGATGCACCTCGGTCTGCTGCAGCCAGCCGGTCAGCGCCTCATCCACCTGAGCTCCCTCCAGATAAGAGAGCTGCTCCAGGGCCAGCACGGTCGATTCGGACAACGGCTCGTCCATAACCCGCTTCAGCAGCTTATCAGAGTAACCGGCATCCTCCGCAAGCTTCGATCTGGCGAGCGTCCGGGCCATGTCCTCTTCTCGCAGCTCCGGCTCTTCCGCCCGGAAGACACCGTCTGTATCGCCGCCTTGCACCGCGTATGGAAAAGCTGCGGCCAGCCAGTCATGCAGCGACTGCCACTCCTCGTAGTGCCGCTCCTCCTGTCCCTGGCACTGGAGCAGGAACTGCAGCAGTTCCATCGCCTCCCTGTAACGCTCGCTCTCCAGCATCACCGTCAGCTGGATCTGGTAATAATCCAGCGTCTTTGGAAACAGCACGATATTCTCTTTGGCCGGGGCATTGAATTCATTCATGAGGGCACCTCCTTCTTATGCAAACTGTGAGCCTCCGAACCTTAATCAATTGTAGATTATAGCATATCCCCTGAGCGTTTCAAAAAAACAAGTTGAAAAGTTTTATCATGTATGATAACATAATTTTTGCTTGCTTTTCAGTCATTGATCATGTCCCGGTAGCTCAGCTGGATAGAGCATGCGCCTTCTAAGCGCACGGTCGGGGGTTCGAATCCCTTCCGGGACGTCATAAGAAACAGCCTTCCTCCGGGAAGGCTGTTTTGGCGTCCGGGGGATGAGAACCCAGGCGTATCAGCAAAATGTATGCTGTTTTTCGCATAGATTCAGGCCACATGCCTGCACATCAGCAAATGTATGCTGTTTTTCGCATAGATTCGAGCCAGATGCCTGCGCATCGGCAAATGTATGCTGTTTTCCGCATACATTCAGGCCACACGCCTGTGCGCCAGCAAATGTATGCTGTTTTTCGCATACATAATTCCCACGATGAAAAGGGGCTGTCACTTTTGGGACAGCCCCTTAATCCAGAGGGATGAGAATCCAGCGCGGCAGAACCTTACTGGTACCTCGCGGACTGGAGTTCCGTTATTTCGGCGGATTCCAGCCTGTCCGCAGGTTAGGCGGACTCAGAATCCGTTAAGTAACCTAATCCGCATCATTTGGAGCTCGAACATACCTGTTAACGGCCCCTCTGCAACGGGCAGGGGATCGGGGTTTTACAACCAAATAGCGGCCTCTCAGTCCGCATCCCCCTGCTGGTGGACGTGCCTGTACGCTAATGGCTTGGTTAGGAAGAACGCTCAACGGTGGAGGACCCTTCATGAATCCTCGCGGACTGGAGTTCCGTTATTTCGGCGGAATCCAGCCTGTCCGCAGGTTAAGCGGACTCAGAATCCGTTAAGTAACCCAATCCGCATCATTTGGAGCTCGAACGTACCTATTAACGGCCCCTCAGTCCGCAACGGGCAGGGAATCGGGCATTTACAGCCAAATAGCGTCCTCTCTGCTCCGCATACCATCCGCAATTGTCTTTCACGCCCCGGGCTGGACGCCACAGCTCCTCACTCCTTGATATAGTGAGTAGCATAATGCATCTCAACCGTTGCATCACCAGACTTGGAAAAGCGAAGCGGGCGCTTAGGCCCCTTGCCCCATTTGACATAAGCGGTGTGGGACGGCTTCAGCTCAAGCTCCCGCGCCTGCTTACGGATCAGCGACAGGATGAAGTTGAACTGCGACAGGTTGCCGCGCAGGACCCGCTCCAGATACGGCACCTTACCGAAGCGCCACTCTTCTACCTGCTCAGGACGGACTGCTCCAAGTCTGAGGAACACTTCTAACCGAGCGACAAAGCCCTTCCCGGCAATGAGCTTCTTCACAATTTGGTCGACTTTCTTGTTTAGTTCCTGCCTATTCATTCATGCCGTCCTCCGTATTCCTGCAATGCTCGCACTTCTCCGGAAAGTAAATACCATCTGCCCGGTAGCAGCTCAAATCATGATGATCGAATACATACGGATCGCCGCATTCCGCACACTGCAGAATCACCGGATCGCGCGTGTGTTGGATCAGCGCTTGCGCGCGGTCCAGCAGCAGCTGATGCCATGCGCTCTCCTCCAGCCGGTCACGCTCCTGCAGATCAGTGACGACCCTCTGGATCTCGACCTTTACCTTCGCGTAGTCTACAGCATGCCACTGCTCCAGGAAGGGGATGTATTTCCGGTCACCGGAACACAGGATTTTGAACAGAAACAACAGAATCATGCCCCGGTTACGATCCTTCAAATATTCCATACTGACCGGCGCTATCCCATGCTCCAGCCAGTGCTCCCACTCCCGCAGCAGCTCTTCCGCCCCCCGTTCCCGCCGGACAGTCCAGCCGTAGACGGTGAACTTGATGAGAGGGAGCTTCCCGGACAGCTCGGTCTCCAGGTACCCGGTTGCTAGGAGGACATCCACCTTCTCCATGATCTGCTCCATCGTCAGCTCGCGGTAGAAGCCATAGGCGGGTGTGTGATTCAGCCCGAGTTCAAGCAGCTTCTTCTCCTTCGAGCCCTTCAGGATCTTGGCCAGAAGCGTGCGCCCTCCAGCGTCAATAATCTCATCAGCTGCCTGCAATATGGCAAGCATCTCCGGTCTCGGCAGCGGTGTATTCAGCGGATACTCGGGCGGCTGCTTCCGGTTCGGCTTACGGCGGTTGGTCTTCTGTGCGCTCACAGCGTCCTGCCTCCTTGTCCTTATTATGAACACAGGCTCGTCCAGCCTGCGCCTATTTCATAGTCGAATTATAGCATACCCGCGATCAACCAGAAAAAGGAACCTGCGCCAACAGGCTGCCCGCCATGAAACTTCCATAGCAGAGCAGCCTGTTACACCCGGATATAGCTTCTATTCCCCCACTTGCAGCCGCCTCAGCGTCCCCGGCGGCGGTTGCCCAGCCACAGCGGGAAGCGGAAAATAAAGTTGATCATCAGCACCACAAACACCAGCACCGCCGCGGATTTATCGGCGATCTGCCGCGCGTCCTCGACGATGGCCTCGGACTGTACATACCACAAATGCACCGCCAGGGTCTCGCCCGGCGAGAACAGATTGAAATCCCACATCTCGCCGGAGGTGCTGAGTCCGGCGGTCAGAATGATGACCGCCGACTCCCCGAAGGCGCGTCCGGCCACCAGGCAGACGCCAGTTACAATTGCCGGCAGGGCTACCGGCAGCACGACCTTGCGGATGACATGGAACTTCGTCATGCCGAGGGCATAGCCGGCTTCCCGGATGTCGCCGGGAACCGCGCGCACCGCTTCCTCGGTGACGCGGGCCAGCATCGGCAGGTTCAGCAGCGCCAGGCTGACACCCCCGCCGAGGATCGTCAGGCCAACGCCGAAGTACTCGGCGAAGATGGCCAGACCGAGCAGGCCGAAGACGATGGACGGCACGGAGGACAACGATTCCACGCAGATGCGCAGCGCTCCCGTGAAGGCATTGTCCGGCGCATACTCCGCCATATAGATCCCTGCGCCGATACCGATCGGCACCGAAATCAGCAGGGAGATGAACAGAATGTAGAAGGAGTTGAACAGGACGGGGCCGATCCCCCCGCCGGCATCGATCTCCTCGGGCTGCTTGAGCAGGAAATCCGGCCGAAGCGTGGGCAGGCCTTTGCTGAGAATGGTGAACAGCAGCCAGAAGATTAGCAGCATGACTAGAGCGCCTAGCGTATAGAAGCCGATCGTCGCCAGCTTGTTCCGGCGCTGGGCTCTGACCGTGTGGCGTGTGCGTGTGAATCCGTTCATCAGGCATCCCTCCGTTTGCGGCCCAGGAGCCGGATCACCAGAATCAGCACGAACGAAATCAGCAGCAGCAGGAACGCCATCATATGCAGGGCATAGTTCCAGGTGGAGTCGAATTCAACATTCGAGATCTGCATCACGATGTTGCTGGTCAGCACCGAGGTTGGCGCGAACAAGCTTTTGGCGAGCTGCGGCGTGTTCCCGATCACCATGACCACCGCCATGGTCTCGCCGACAGCGCGGGTCATCCCCAGAATGACAGCCGAGATAATGCCCCGGCTGGCGGCGGGCAGGACGACGCGCATAATGACCTGGAGCCGGGTGGAGCCCAGCGCATAGGCGGCATCCCGGTATTTGCGCGGAACGGCGGTGATTGCATCATCGCTGATCCGGCAAATGGTCGGCAGCACCATCAGCGCCAGCACCAGGGCAGCAGCCAGCAGCCCGTCCCCCAGGCCTTCCCCGCTGATCCGGCGCAGGAAGGGAAGCAATACGGTCAGGCCGAGATAGCCGTATACTATAGAAGGAATGCCGACCAACAGGTCCAGCACCGGGCGGATGAAGCTGTTCAGCCACTTCGGCGCAATCTCCGCACAGAGCACCGCCATGCCGACCGAAACCGGAACAGCAATGACCAGCGTCAGCGCAGTCAGTGACAATGTATTTACAATGAAGGCTGCCGCTCCGAACATGTCCTCCTCCGGCGACCAGTTGAACGAGAAGAAGAAGTCCATAGGCGAGATTTGACTGAAGAGCAGCAGCGCTGTTTTGCCGATAAAAATAATAACGAGCCCAAGCACCACACAGAGTGCAAGGATACTGAACAGAAAATAATAACGTGATACGATGTTGCCCAGCAGATGTCTGCGGTGCCGCTTGGTATTATGCTTAACCTTCTGAGCGCTTGTCTGTGTCTGTGTTGTCAGGCCGTGAACCGGTGCCCCCATACTTTCCCTCCTGTAAGAGGCCAACCCCGGAATCCCGGAGCTGGCCGCTGTTGCCTATCAGTCTATGTGCTTGCCGAATCTCTCTTATTAGGACTGCATTGCCGAAATCGGAATGAACTTCAGCTTCTTGAGCGAGCCGGACTGGAATTTCTTACTCTGTACATATTCAATGAATTCTTTGGTAGCGCCGGTTGGCTGGCCCTTGGTCATATAGTAGCCGTAAGCCCAGATCTTGTAGGAGCCGTTGATCACGTTATCCGTGGTCGCTTCTACACCGTTGAACTTCACAGCCTTGATGTCGCTGCCGGTTACATAGACAAGGTCGATATATCCGATGGCGTTAGGCGTGGTGCCTACTGCGGTTTTCATGTCGCCGCTGGAGCCGGTTTCCTTGTAGTTCTTCTCTTTCTTCACGATGTCCCCGCCGCCCAGCGCTTTAGCCTGATAGTTAACACGGGTACCGGAACCGAAGGCGCGGGTGATGACAACGATATTCGCGTCTGCTCCGCCGACTTCTTTCCAGTTGGTGATTTTGCCGGAATAGATGCCCTTCAGCTGTTCAGTGGTCAGATTATCTACGCCAACATTCTTGTTCACGATCGTGGCAAACGGAATGACTGCGACCTTATTCGCTACCTGTCCGTCAAAAGCCTTAAAGCCCGGCACATCCACGCTGGCATCCCAGTCACAGGCACCGATATCGGCGATCCCCTTCTTCACGGCCTGCGGTCCGGTCACGGAGCCTTTGCCGGATGCGGCGATTTTCACCTTAGGGTGCAGCTTCTGGAATTCCTTCGCCGCCTGCAGGGTCAGCGGAAGCAGTGCTGTAGACCCGTTGACGGTGATTTTACCCTTAAGGCTGTCCGCTGCTGCGGCCACCCCTGCGAAAGATGCGGTAACCGCGATTACTGCGGTGAGTGCTGTAACTGTTAATTTTCTGAAAACCTTCATGTCTGATTTCTCCTCCCGGCGATTGGCCGATAAATGTTGTTATTAGTTCTCTTCTTCAGGTGTACTGGACAGCTCCAGTGCCTTGCCGTTCTGTACCACAACCACTGTTCCGTCACTGACAATTGCCAGCTTGCTGCCGTCCCCGGATACAGACACTTCGGATACATCGTCTGCGGTACGGAACACTTCAACCGGAGCTGCGCCGTCGGCAATGGAGTAGATAACCGTGCTTCCGTCCGCCGCAGTACCTGCAACCATCAGCCCTGTGCTGATGCGCTGAACCCAGTTCGCCTCCACACTGAGGGTGATATCTTTGACAGTGCCGTCTGCCGCAATCTGCTTCAGCGTATTGGCCGCATTGCCGTCAGGGTCAGCACTCAGGTAGACTACACTGCCTTTGGCCAGAATCTCCGGATACAGCTTGTTGTCAGGCGATGCCGTTAAGGCAACAGGCTTAGCGCCTTTCGTTGTCAGATCCAGCTTGAACAGCTGCTCCCCGGCTTTGCTGTAGTCGACTGTGAGGGAATCCTCTGTGCTGTCCGCATCATTCTTGGCGGTGCCTGTGATGTTGACGATGTAGACGGCGCTTGTGCCATCGGCAGAAATACGGAGCTCAGACTTGTTCTCCACCTTATCCTCCAGCAGAGCCTTCACTTCGCCAGTCTCTACAGAGATCTGGGCCAGCTTCTCCTGCTTGTCGCCCTGGATGAAATAGATCGTCTTGCCGTCGCCGGACCATACAAAATCTGTCTTGACGCTGGCGTCCTTGCCAAGCGGGGTGATGATGCCCGTGGACAGGTTCATCAGCTTCACCTGACCGGTCTCATCGCTGAATACGCCCCACTGCTGATCAGGCGATACCGCATAATCTACTGCACTCTCGTTAGTAGAGAACACCTCATAGTCACCCGGCGTCTGGGAGAACTTATAGAGCACCGTGGACTCCGCATCGCTCTGATTTGCAATTAGCTTGCCGTCCGCAGTCCAGTGAAGCGTATCGAACTGGCCGGAAGGCCGGGCGAAGCTGAGAATGCTGCGGGTCTCCGCGTTCAGCTCTCCGCCAAGCGAGCTCACCAGCTTCGTGAGCTCCACATATGTTTTACCGTTAAGCACTACAGGGGCGGCTGTGAATTCCTTTGTTTCGCCGTCAGCCTGGTAGCTTTTGACACCGGCCTGAATCTGCACATTATGTAATCCCTTGCTGTCATTCAACTGGAATCCGCTGCTGCCGCGCACCAGTCCTGCGCCCAGTTCTCCGGCAACCTGGCTTAATGAATAGAGCTTATATCCGCCGCTGTTGATCGTGCTGAGTGCAACCTGTGTACCGTTAATGCTCCAGGTCATACTGCCCTCCTGGACAGCGGCTTGCTTCACAGCGGCGGCGTTCACCTGGCTGCCCGTGGCCAGAATGCTAACGGCTCCCCCTGTTACGAGAAGTGCTGATGCCAGTGCCGCGCCGATCCATTTACTGTTTGTCAATTCGATTCACCCTTTTCCTATAGGTAACTGCTATAGCTATTGTCGTCTACGAGTGTCAATTCTGTTGCGGAGGAATGTTATGGAAATATTAACTGCGGACAACATTTGAAAAAGACCTGCCCGGAATATCCTCCGGCACAGGTCTTATGTAAAAGCTATGTTAATTCACAATCCAGGTCACAATAATCTCGTTCCCGCCCCCCGGAGATTCCGCGCTGCTTCCAATAATAGAATAGGAGTAGGCGCCGTTCACCTTGCCGTTAATCAGGATGTTGCTGCTGTCCACAATCGCTGTCCCAAGCTCCAGCCGCTTCTCTCTGACATACCTCTGATAGGCAGTGCCTAGAGAGGTCATGCTCTCATCCGTCTTGTAGATCAGCATGGAAGAGGTCTTCCCCGCTGTCAGCTCGCCCTTAGCCAGCGTGATGCCTGCCCCTGCGGGAATCGGCAGATCGCCAGGCAGATATTGCCGGGCCTCCGTGTTCTCTTCCGCCAGGGTGTGAAAGCTTCCGCTGCCTGCCTCTTGAGCCGGACCGCCGCAACCGCCCAGCCCCGCCGCCAGCAATACGCCCAAGGTCAGGAGCAGCCTGTGTCCTGCCATGATTCCACCACCTTATGTGAATTGGTTTCTCAGGATGCCGGGGATTATCAAGTATACCCTTTATTACCCGGCTGCTGGGCAGAAGGAAACGGACAATCCATAAAATTTGATGTAATGCAGTGTTGCGGTACATTAAAGGATTTACTTTGAGAGCAGGAAGGATTATATTATGAGTGAGTACTCACTCATTATTCAGAGGATTGAGGGGATAACCATGAATCAGACGATGGGTCGGGCATTAAATCAGGCGAATCCGGTGATTGAAGTTACCCATGTTGACCGCTCTTTTGGTCAGAAGAAGGTACTCCAGGACATTACGCTGGAGGTGAACCGGGCAGAGACCTTCGGCATTCTCGGGCCCTCCGGCTCGGGCAAAACGACGCTGGTCAGACTGCTGACCGGCATTGACGAAGCAACCTCCGGGGAGGTCCAAGTGCTGGGGGTGCGGATGCCGAAGCTGGCCATGCTCCAGCAGATCGGTTATATGGCCCAGTCGGATGCCTTGTATACGGAGCTGAGCGCCAAGGAGAATCTGGAATTCTTCGCTTCCCTCTATGGCTTGAAGGGCGGCAACCGCACTCGGCGGATTGGGGATGTGATGGAGCTCGTGAACCTGCAGGAGCATCTGCGTAAGCGGGTGGACCAATATTCCGGGGGCATGAAGCGGCGCCTGTCGCTGGCAATTGCCCTTCTCCACGAACCGCCGCTGCTGCTCCTGGATGAGCCGACAGTCGGGATTGACCCTGTGCTGCGCCAGTCGATCTGGAAGGAGCTGAAGGCGCTGAACCGCAAGGGAACGACCATCGTTCTGACCACCCATGTGATGGATGAAGCGGAGAAATGCGACCGGCTGGCTATGATCCGGGATGGCGTTCTGCTGGCTGTGGACACACCGCAGGGTCTGCTTCAGGCTACCGGTACGGCCACAATTGAGGATGCTTTTCTCTATTACGGAGGTGTGCGCTCATGAGAATCCGGGCGATTACCCTGAGAATTCTGCAGCAGTTTATCCATGATAAAAGAACGATGGCACTCATGTTCATCGCGCCTCTAGTGGTGCTCAGCCTCATGAGCCTGGTATTCAACGGCAAGGACTATGAGCCGAAGATCGGCGTGGCTGGCGGTGCAACGGCGTTAAGTGCTGCTCTAGAGTCCCAGAAGGCTGAGGTTACCGTCTACAAAGATGCTGAAGCCGGGAATGCCGCTCTGAAGGCCGGTGGCCTTGATGCGTTCATTACCATGAAGGGAGCTCAGCCTGAGGTAATGCTGGAAGGCAGTAATCCGGATGCGAACCGTGCTGTACTCCGGGCCTTGCAGGAGGCTACTCAGCGCCCTGAGCCTGCGGGAGCAGCCGGCAGCGTTCAGCCGCAAATCAGCTACCTGTACGGTGCGGAGGATATGAAGATGATTGACCGCTTCGGCCCGATTATGATCGGCGTGTTCGTCTTCTTCTTTGTCTTCCTGATTGCCGGAGTCTCCTTCCTGCGCGAACGGACAACGGGAACGCTGGAGCGCCTTCTCTCCACCCCGCTGAAGCGCTGGGAGATCGTCACCGGATATGTGTGCGGCTTCGGTATCTTCACCGTCTTCCAGGCCCTGCTGATCTCCTGGTTCTCCATCCAGGTGCTGGGCATCCTGATGACCGGCAGCTTCGGCTACGTCCTCCTGATGACTCTGCTATTGTCAATGTCGGCGCTGACGCTCGGCACCCTGCTCTCGGCCTTCGCCGCCAATGAGCTGCAGATGATTCAGTTCATCCCGCTGGTGATTGTCCCGCAGATCTTCCTCAGCGGACTGTTCCCGCTGGATACCCTTCCGCTCTGGCTCCAGCGCTTAGGGCTGGCAACGCCCATCTATTACGGCGCACAGGCGCTGATGGATATCATGCTCCGCGGCAAAGGCTGGAGTGACATCGCTCTGGATGTATTCGTGCTGGCCGGCTTCTCCCTGCTGTTCATGGTGCTGAATGTGCTGGCGCTGCGCAAGCACCGCCGCATGTAATCGGCGGCCGGGCTATGGTACACTAGGAGGAACTGTTAAGAGTCTGGAGGTTCGATTCATGGAGAAAGACCCTGCTGCCGGACACCCGGAGCAAGAACAATGGATTCAGGAGCTGCTGGCCATCAGCGAGCAGGAGAAGGTGACGCCCAAGCAGCTCTCCATCCTGGAGGCGGCGATCGATGTGTTTGCCGAGAAGGGCTTCTCGGCTGCCGCCACCAGTGAGATTGCCCAGAGGGCGGGTGTGGCTGAGGGCACGATTTTCCGCTATTACCGGACCAAAAAAGATCTGCTGCTCGCCATCGTTGTGCCCACCATGAGCCGGATGATCGCTCCGTTCGTGATGCGCAATTTCAGCGGTGTGCTGGATGTCCCTTTCGATAGCTACGAGGCCTTTCTTAAGGCCTTCATGGTGAACCGGCTGGAGTTCGTCCGCAGGAATCTGAAAATCATCAAAATTCTCATTCAGGAAATCCCCTTCCAGCCTGCACTGAAGGAGCAGTTGACCAAGAATATCTTCGAGCAGGTTCTGGCCCGGGTCACTGCCATTACTGAGCATTTCAAAGCCAAGGGCGAGGTTATTGACGCTCCTACTCCTTCGATCATCCGCTTCACCATCTCCGCGATTGCCGGCTATCTGCTGACCCGGCTGGTGCTGATGCCGGACCATGACTGGAATGATGAGGCCGAGATTGAACAGACCATACGCTTCATTCTGCACGGGATCGGCGGGGCGGAGAGCGGAGCAGGCCCGGCTAACGGATAGAAGCTGTTACATCATGAGAGATAAGGAAGATGAGGAAGTGATCAATCCGTGGGTTATCAGGTACCGGAACGGGTAATCAAGCTGCTGTGCGGCAATGCCGCCTTTGATCAGGGGGCGGCTTATTATCATTCCCATAAGGTGGACCTTGTCTATACGGAGCATAACGAGGAAGAGGAATATTCCAAATACCGCGCTGAAGTCCATGGCCTGGACAGCCATGAGATTGCGCTGATTGTAGACAGCGACGGCGATGTGCAGGGGGAATGTACCTGCCCGGCGTATGTTCACGGCGGACCTTTCTGCAAGCATATTGCGGCGGCGCTGGTGACGGTCCTCTACCGCAGCCAGGCTGCAGGAGCCGAACGGACTGAGGATATGCCGGCAGATACAGAGGTGGCATATCCCGGGAGAATCGGCAGTCTGCCGCTGGCGCAAGGCAGAGTTGGCCCTTCTGGGACTGAGCACAGGGAGCGCAGCGTAGACAAGCAACTGGTAAGTAACATGCTCGGGATGTTCACCGGAGGACGGCAGCAGCCAAGCGGTGCCGGCACATATATCGACCTGCGCACACCGCTCCAGGTCGAGTTCATCTGCCGGCCCTTCAACATCGGCTACAGCAGTACGATGCTGGGCATCGAAGTGAAGCTGGGCCCCAAGCGCCTCTATATCGCTCAGAAGATCAGACCTTTTCTGGAGCAGGTCCGCCGGGGCGAGCCCTTTGAATTCACAGCGCACTTCAGCTATGATCCCGCCCAGCATAGCTTCTCCAAGGAGGATAACGAAGTCCTGCTGAGGCTGATCGAAATCATGCTGAATGAGAAGGTCTACAATAGCCTCCACAATCCGTATGCTGCCGGCTTCAGACATCCGGGAAATGACCGGCTGCTGCCGGTGGCTCCTTTTTTCTGGGAGAGTCTGTACCCCCTGCTGGAAGCAGCGCCTGCGGTATGCCTTCAGCATGGACAGCTTCAGCTGGACCGCTTGGCTGTCTCGGATGAACCGCTGCCGCTCAGCTTCCAGTTCGACCAGGCACAGGAGGAGGGTTACCGGCTGGATGTCCGGGGGCTTGAGCAGCTTACGATTCTGGAGAACTATGGGCTGGTCTTGACCGAAGACAGGCTGCTGAAGCTCCCGGCACAGGAATGCATCCGTCTCTCCGAGCTGAAGCGGATGCTCAGCGGCAGCCGGCGGGACAGCCTGGCGATTACGCCCGAGCAGATGGAGCCCTTCATGGAAAGTGTTATACCCGGGCTGAAGAAGCTCGGCAGGGTAAACATTGCCGACGCTATCGCGGACAGGATCGTCCAGACCCGGCTTCAGGCCAGACTCTATCTGGACCGGGTGAGGGACCGGCTGCTGGCCGGGCTTGAATTTCAGTACGGCGGCATTGTCATCAATCCGCTGGAGGAGAAGGCGCAGGAGCGGAGCCGTGAGGTCATTCTCATGCGGGACGGGGAAGCGGAGCGGCGGATTCTCGACCTGATGGCGCATGAATCGTTCGCGCGGACCGAGAGCGGATATATCATGCGCGATGAGGAGGGGGAATTCGACTTCCTGCACCATACCATACCGCTGCTGGAGCCGCTTGTGCAGATCTATGCCACTACGGCGGTCAAGGAGAGAGTCCTCACGGATCACGCCATGCCTAAGGTCAGCCTAAGCTGGAACGAGAAGACCGACTGGCTGGACTTCAAGTTCGCGATGGAGGGGATCGGCGAACAGGATATTGTTGAGGTGCTGAAGTCGCTGCAGGAAAAGCGTAAATATTACCGCCTGCCGGACGGTGCCCTGCTCCCGCTGGAAGGCGCTGAATTCCAGGAGATCATCGCCCTGATGAACGAGCTTGGCGTCTATAGTGTGGATATCCGCAGTTCGGAGTTCTCCCTGCCGCTGCTCCGCACCCTTCATCTGCGTGCAGAGACCGGCCAGGGGGAAGCCGTTCAGCTCGGCCGGTCCCTCCGGCGGCTGCTGGCCAATCTGTCGAATCCCGAGAATCTGGATTTCCCAATGCCGGAGAGCCTTGTTTCTGTGCTGCGGGATTACCAGCAGTACGGCTTCCAGTGGATGAAGACGCTGGCCCATTACCGCTTCGGCGGGATTCTGGCTGACGACATGGGCCTCGGCAAAACGCTCCAGAGCATCGCCTTCCTGCTCTCTGAGTTGGAGGATATCCGGCAGAGCGGCGTACCTGCACTAGTAGTTGCACCCGCTTCCCTGGTCTATAACTGGCACAATGAGCTGAAGCGTTTCGCTCCGGAGATTAAGGCTGTCATTGCTGACGGCAACGCCGGGGAGCGCAGCCGGACGCTGAAGAATACTGCCGGACAGGACGTCATTATCACATCGTATCCGCTGCTGCGCAGAGATGTGGAGGAATACGTGAAGCGCTCCTTCCATACGCTCATTCTGGATGAAGCGCAGATGATCAAGAATCACGAGACCCAGACCGCCCGGGCGGTCAAGCTGCTCCAGGCCCGTTACCGCTTCGCGCTGACCGGCACACCGGTGGAGAATGCGCTGGAGGATCTGTGGTCGATCTTCAGCGTGATTTTCCCCGGACTGTTCCCCGGCAAGAAAGCCTTTCATGACCTTCCCCGGGAGACTGTAGCCAAACGGATCAAGCCGTTCCTGCTGCGCCGCCTTAAGAGCGATGTGCTGAAGGAGCTGCCGGACAAAATCGAGTCCCTTCAGGCCTCCGAGCTGCTGCCGGAGCAGAAGAAGCTCTATGTCGCCTATCTGGCCCGCCTGCGCAAGGAAGCGCTCAAGCATCTGGACAGCGACAGCTTCGGCAACGGCCGGCTCAAGGTGCTGGCCGGGCTTACCCGGCTGCGCCAGCTCTGCTGCCACCCCGCCCTGTTCGTGGACGGGTACACAGGCGGCTCCGGCAAGTTCGAGCAGCTCTTGGAGATTATCGATGAATGCCGCAGTGCCGGCAAGCGGATGCTGATCTTCTCACAGTTCACGCAGATGCTGGGGTTGATCAGCCGGGAACTGGCTCTGCTGGGGATTCCGTATTTCTACCTGGACGGCCAGACCCCTGCCGCGCAGCGTGTGGAGCTATGCAGCCGCTTCAACGAAGGCGAGCGGGACCTGTTCCTGATCTCGCTGAAGGCAGGCGGAACAGGCCTTAATCTGACCGGGGCCGATACGGTCATTCTCTACGACCTGTGGTGGAACCCCGCTGTCGAACAGCAGGCGGCCGACCGTGCCCACCGGATCGGGCAGAAGCGGATTGTACAGGTGATCCGCCTGGTTGCCCAAGGGACGGTGGAGGACAAGATGTACGAGCTGCAGCAGAAGAAAAAGAGCCTGATCGACGAAGTCATTCAGCCGGGCCAGGAGGCGCTGTCCAGCCTGAGCGAGCAGGATATCCGCGAGATTCTCTCGCTCTGAGGCGTCGGCGGCGGTGCCAGCCTCAGTCCGTTCGGCTCTTATGCACTTCTGTTGTACTTTTTACACTAGAATAAGGCCCCATTAGTTGAAAAATCGGATCTGCTGCATTTTGTACACTAGATTTTTGCGGATATGCCGTTTCGAGCAGAAATTCAGTAAATCAAATGTATGAAGTGCAGCAGAATGGCTTTTCGCGCCCAAAAGTACAGTTTCTAGTGTACAAAATACAATTACCCGAAAACTGCGTGCTTTGGAGGCGGAATCCCTCTGACCAACCCGATTGGCTGCAATGTAAAATGGGAGGGCCAGGATGCCCACTGGATGCCTGCCGAAGGCTGCAATCTGGTATAACGCTGAAGCAGGGACTCTCCTGAATTGGAGGGTCCCTGCTCTTGTGTTACCTTTTCCCGGCGAAGTTCTACACTTCTTCCTCCAAGCTGAGATTCTCGTGCGAGACCACCCGGTGGGCGTTCACCAGCTGTCCGGCTGCGTTTTTGCCCCAGACTGAAATGCCGATATCCTGATCGTCCGCCTCTCCGGTGGTGAACACGAATTCATAGCCGTCCAGATCTGCATAATAATCCCGGCTCAGCACTTGATTGGGAGCGACCTCAGCCACCTCACTGACATACAGCGTTCTTGTTCCGTTCAGCACATAGCCCTGGATACTGACGGTGGTACTGCCTCCAGTATTCCGTTTCGCTATCTTTACAGTAACCGTCTGTGTAGGTCTGACTCCCGAAACGGCATTGTTCTCAATCGGGCCTGTTGATAAAATCGCCATTCTGCGCCTCTCTCCTTCCTGTTTGTGGACCTATCCACTGGCAAAAATGGATTATTTATTGCCTTATATTCTATTCACGCGCAGGCTTCGCGGTGTGGACACAGCTCCGGTCAATTTCACCAATATCCGCCGGATGGCATATCCTGGTAACAAGGAGAGTCTGCCCCGCTGTACTTTCCTCTACAGAACGCCATACGGAAGAAGGGAGTCCCATGCCCCCTCCTGGAAAAGGAAAGAAGCCGGCCGCCAAAAAAACAGCCTCCAGCTCCAAAACGCAAATCCCCAAAGGGCTGGAATACACCGTCGCCGCACTGCTGCTGACCGGCAAACTGAAGGTCGACTCCATCCAGATGTATACGGACGCTTCGATGTTCGTCAGTCTGGTCGGTAAATATAAAACACTAGGTGATCCGGCTAACAATAATGTCGATAAGCTGGTCAGCTTCCTGAATGACAACAGCAGTCTGACACTGAACGAGATCATGGCCGCCTTGAAAAAGAAAGCCGACAGCTCCTGAGCATTCGGACGCCAGTAAAGGGAGGTGCGGGGATATGGACAGTTTTGACGGGGAAGGCTTTGCCGGCGGCATTCTGCTGGTCATCGCCATTGTGCTGCTGATTTACGGCTCAACCGACATCAAGAATCTGACTGGAGCGCCTACTGCGGACTAACATCCGGACAGAAAATCTGCCGGCCATGCGGAGATAGACTCTTGCATTCTGCCGGAAATTCGTTATACTGATACAAACTCATATTGAATCGATGAACGGGAGAGTAATCGTCTCTAGTCTAGTCCCCAGCGAGCCGGGTTGGTGTAAGCCGGTACAGATGAAGGCGGTGAAGCGCACCCGTGAGATGGACTTCTGAACTTGCAGTAGGAAGCCCCGGCTCAGGACCGTTACCCTATAAGGTGGTTGAACCAACGGTTCAGCAACAGGAGTGGTACCGCGAGCGCACAGGCCTCGTCTCTTAGGAGACGCAGGCTTTTTTTGTCGTTATCTAACCAATCATCAGGAGGTTCTATTACATGTCATTGTTAAGTGAGCTTATCGGGCACAGTCTGGAGCAGGCTGTCCGCATCATCTCCGCAGAGCTCGGCCAAGCCGGGCTCCCTCAGGGAACCGTGGCGCTGGAGCAGCCTGCGAATGCCGAGCACGGGGATTATTCCAGCAATATCGCCATGCAGCTGGCCCGTCCTCTGCGCAAGTCACCGCTTGCCATCGCAGAGCTGATTGCCGCAGAGCTCCAGGCGTCAGGTTCGGTGAACGGGCTGGTACAGAGTGTCCGCGTAGCTGCGCCGGGCTTCATTAACCTGTACTTGAATTGGCGGGCGTGGGCAGAGGCCAAGGATGATTTTGCGCTGCCGCAGAGTCATGGAACGAAGATCATTGTCGAGCATACCTCAGTTAACCCGAATAAAAGCATGCACGTAGGGCATCTGAGAAACGCCTGCATCGGAGATGCGCTGGTGCGAATGCTGCGGGCCACCGGCCATACCGTTGAGGTGCACAACTACGTGGATGATCTCGGCAATCAGCTGGCTGATACGGTGGCCGGTCTGCTGCATGTTCCGCTGGCGGGCGGGCATGTCCGGTTCGGCGATTACTGCTGGGATATTTACGCTGAGATCAACAAGACGTATGCACAGCATCCTGAGACGGTCCAGAAGCGGACAGAGATTCTCCACGCGCTGGAGGAAGGGGACGGCAACACCGCCTGGATGGGCGCGCTGGTCGCCGGGCAGATCGTCAGAGAGCATGTTGAGGAGATGCGCGGCTTCGGCATTGACTACGACCTGCTGGTGTGGGAGAGCAGCATTCTGAGAGAGGGCTTCTGGTCAGCGGCATTCAGCCTGCTGTCGCAGACAGGGGTGTTCGTTCAGGAGACGGAGGGCAAGCTGGCCGGCTGCTGGATTCTGAAGCAATCCGCTGAAGACACGGAAGCAGACACGCTTGAGGAGCATCAGAAGGATAAGGTGCTGGTGCGCTCGAACGGGATTTTGACCTATACGGCCAAGGATATCGCTTATCATCTGTGGAAATTCGGACTGCTGGACAAGGACTTCAAGTATAGCGAGTTCAGCAGCGGGCTGTGGACGACCGGCTTGACGGGGCAGGCGCTGCCTTTTGGACAGGCGGACCGGGTGGTGAATGTCATTGATTACCGGCAGGAGTATCCTCAGGCGATGGTGAAGCAGGCTCTCCAGGCGCTGGGGTTCGGCGCACAAGCGGACTCGCTGCATCATGTCAGCTACGGCGTCGTCTCGCTGAGTCCCGCTTCTGCGGCTGAGCTTGGCATCGATACCTCCAGCGGCAAAAGCTCCTACGCCATGTCCGGGCGCCAGGGAATCGGCATCAAGGTCGCCGACCTCGTCCGGCTTATGGAGGATACCATCGAAGCGACCCGTTCGGATAAAAACGGGCTGTCCAGCCGGCTCATCGCCACCGCTGCCATCCGTTACTACCTGCTGCGCTTCAATCTGGGCACCGAGATTGTGTTCGACTTCAAGCAGGCGATGGAAATCTCCGGCAATACCGGCGTCTACCTGATGTACGCTTATGCCCGGGCCAGCCGGGTAATTAGTAAGGGCTTGGCGGCCGAGGGTGCGGGCGGTGTGGACATGAGCGAAGTGACTGCGGGTAATGCGGGTGTGGAAGCTGCGGGCAGTTGGGGCAAGGACACGGACAAAGCAGCCAGCGGGCTGCCGCCCTTCCCGGCGCAGCTTGAAGCCGCTGAGCTTGCCCTGTTGAGACAGCTCAGCTTGTGGCAGGACACACTGTACACAGCCAGCCGGGAGCTGACGCCGAATACGATCTGCAATTATGCCCATAGTCTGGCCTCGCTGTTCAATAACTTCTACTCCGCCTGCCCGATCCTCAAAGGCAGTGAGGCCAGCATCGCCTTCCGCTTGTGGCTGACCCGCAGCTTCACCGCCACCCTGGGCGAGGCGCTGGATGTGCTGGGCCTGCCCAAGCCGGAGCGGATGTAAGCCCAGTAATGAGTATTACGCGGACACAGAGGACCTTATTTGCCGAAAAAGCGTGATTTCCTCCCCGCTGCGGACTCAGAAGCTCTTATACTACCCTTTGGAGCTGAAATCGGGCTAAATCTGGTTACTTAACGGATTCTGAGTCCGTCCAGCCTGCGGACAGGCCGGAATCCGCCAAAATAGGGGATTTACAGTCCGCGAAGTTCGAGTAAGGTTCGCTAACCGTCCGGGTTCTCATCCCCCCGGACGCCAAAACAGCCTTCCAGAGGAAGGCTGTTTTTTACGTCCCGGGAGGGATACAGCCCTTTCGGGCTGATTGCGATGTAATCCTATCGAAGCTTATGCTCCAACGCCCCCGGCTAACCGCCCGGGTTCTCATCCCCCAGACGACAAAACAGCCTTCCAGAGGAAGGCTGTTTTTTACGTCCCGGGAGGGATTCGAACCCCCGACCGTGCGCTTAGAAGGCGCATGCTCTATCCAGCTGAGCTACCGGGACATGAACACTATGTATTAATGCAACGTTATTCATTATAACTGATTCACCAGATTTATCAAGCCTAAAATCTTCCAGAAAAAGAAGCTTTCCGTGACCCCCATACACGGAAAGCTTATTGATCTATGGTTTCAGGGGAGCTGCCGGAAATGCTCGCCCAGTTGCCGCTTCAGGTTGCCGAAGATCAGCAGCTCGCGCTGGAATTTGTAACGCTCCTCCTCCGGGCTCATCACAGGGCTGCCGGTGAAGCCGGTAACCGTAACATCCTGGAAGGCATCATGAAGATTGTTGTCGAACCAGTCGGTGTCCGTATCCGCATCATTCGTCAGAATCCGCACAATCTCGTAGCCGTCCTCGCGCTGGTCCTCCACAATATACACGAGCAGCGGAAGATCGCCTACCGCTCCGGGCAATACGCCAACCTCTGCGCAGGGCGCGCCGTCGTATTCGGTCATTCTGCGGATTTTGGCGTCTTTAATGTAATACACTTGTCATCATCCCTCCTGGCTAATTTCCCTCTCCCCTAGTGTTCGGATAAGGACATACATTTTATCCCTTCAATCGGCATATATCTGAATTACTTGGCAAAAAAGAAAGGACAGACAACAATCGCACAAAAGAGAGGATGAACAGTCATGTGCGGAATAACCGGATTTGTCCAGTGGCGCGGTGATCTTACCGGGCACTCGCAACTGCTTGTCAGAATGACTGAAACGTTGGCGAACCGCGGACCGGACGCTGCCGGAACCTGGATCTCAGGCCCGATCGCCTTCGGACACCGCCGGCTCAGCGTAATCGACCCGGAGAACGGTGCACAGCCGATGATTGCCCGCCATGACGATAAGGTGTACGCAATAGTCTACAACGGCGAGTTATATAATGCCCCTGAGCTGAAAAAGGAGCTGAAGCAGCGCGGACACCATTTTCTCACCGAATGCGATACCGAGGTGCTGCTCCATGCCTATATCGAATGGGGGCCGGATTGCACGGAGAAGCTCAATGGCATCTTCGCATTTGCCGTCTGGGACAGTCTGCGCGACCAGGTGTTCCTGGCCCGTGACCGTCTGGGCGTGAAGCCGCTGTTCTACAGCCAGGTGGACGATGTCTTCGTGTTCGGCTCAGAGCCCAAGGCGCTGCTGCAGCATCCCCTGGTCCAGCCGAAGGTCGGCCCGGAAGGACTGGCGGAGATCTTCATCATCGGTCCGGCCCGCACCCCGGGACAGGGGGTATACCAAGATATATTCGAGCTTCGTCCCGGTCATGCCATGATTTATAGCCGCAGCGGCATCCGTTCTTATGCCTATTGGGAGCTGGAGAGCGTTCAGCATACGGATAATGTGGAGGAGACGGCGGCGCGGGTGCGCGAATTGCTACAGGATACATTAGAGCGGCAGCTGGTCTCGGATGTTCCGGTCTGCTCCCTGTTATCCGGCGGGCTGGACTCCAGCGCCTTGACCGCCCTTGCCGTAGATTACTACAACCGGACCGGCCAGGGCCGGGTCGATACCTTCTCTGTAGATTATGTAGACAACGATAAGCATTTCAAAAGCCATGCCTTCCAGCCCGGCGCAGACGGCCCCTGGATTCAGCGGATGGTCGACGAACTCAAGACGAACCATCATTTTATTGCTTTTGACACACCGGAGCTGGTAGCCGCACTCGACAATGCCCTCTACTCCCGCGATCTGCCGGGGATGACCGATGTGGATTCATCGCTGTATCTGTTCTGCCAGGAGATCAAGAAGAAGGCCACAGTCGCCATCTCCGGCGAAGCTGCGGATGAAATCTTCGGCGGCTACCCCTGGTTCCACCGCGAGGATATGCTCTCGTCAGGCACCTTCCCCTGGTCGGTAGCTCCCAAGATGCGCGCCGGACTGTTATCGCCTGAGATTCAGGAGTGGATTCGTCCGCTGGAATATCTGGGTGACCGCTACAGTGACGCCGTGGCTGAGGTGCCGAAGCTGGATGGCGAGACCGGCAAACAGGCACAGATGCGCGTGATGTCTTATCTCAATATTACCCGCTTCATGCCGACGCTGCTGGACCGCAAGGACCGGATGAGCATGGGGGTTGGGCTGGAGGTGCGCGTGCCTTATTGCGACCACCGGCTGGTGCAGTATGTATTCAACATTCCCTGGGAAATTAAGACGGTCGGCAACCGGGAGAAGGGCATTCTGCGCAAAGCGCTGGAGGGTGTACTGCCTGACGATGTGCTCTACCGCAAAAAGAGCCCGTACCCCAAAACGCACAACCCCGCTTATCTGAACAGGGTGCGTTCGCAGATGCTGAACATTCTGGATGATCCGTCCTCACCTATTTTACCGCTGATTAATCCGGCCAAAATCCGCGAGATCGCCGCATCACCGGAGTCCTCCACCAACCTGCCGTGGTTCGGCCAGCTGATGTCCGGCCCGCAATTATTTGCTTATCTGGCCCAGGTCAACCTGTGGCTGAAGACATACAATGTGTCCATCGGCTGATGCGCTCATACAAAAGCAGGGGCTCTCTTTTAAGAGAACCGCTGCTTTTGTTTTTTCCAGCCTTATTTCTCAGCGCAAATCATGAACATCGGGGTTGACCGGTTCAAGACCTGCTGCTTCTCGTCCATAACCTTACCGTTAAGATTCTCTTCCGTGTAGACAGCGGAGAAGCCCAACTCTTGAAGTGCCCGTACATCCCACTCCGGACGCCATTCCCGGGTCAGCGGCAAGGCAAGGCCCAGACGGTCTGTCTCTTCAATGTCCTTGTGATGCGGAAGCTCACCATAGCCCTTATCGACATAAGCCTGCCGGTCCTCTGCATGCTTCCGCGCCATCTCTTCATCCCACAGATGACGGTTCCAGTTGGCATCGAACACCAGCAGCCGTCCTCCCGGCTTGAGTACCCTTCCCCATTCCTGGTAGGCCGCCTGCGGATCGGCAAGACTCCAGGTGACATTGCGGCACACGATTAGATCAAAGCTCTCCGCAGCGAAATCCAGCTTATGCGAATCCATCTTGCGGAACGTTACGTTGACTCCTTCGCGGCTGGAATGGAGACGCGCCTCTTCCAGCATATTATCTGTACAGTCAATGGCCGTAACCAAATGTCCGGCGCTTGAGAGAATAACGGAGAAGAAGCCGGGGCCGCAGCCAATATCCAGAACATGCAGGCTTTCCTTCTGCGGAGCATTATTGAGGATAAGCTTCAGCCAGGCCTCACGCTGGAACCCGTTCAGTTCCTTTTGAATACCTTCACTATACAGCTCTGCTTCGCCTTCCCAATACTGTTCTACCTCTTGTTGTATACTCAATGTCATTCACTCCTTCTCTTCTAGTACATTACCTTATTATTTAGTACCCGCGTCCAGCTGGTTCCACAAGATTGGTGTGAACGTGGTGTATCCGGGCTTGAATCCGGTCACCCTATGATTTACAGCCAATATGTCATCAGGGAAATACACAGCTGCGAACATTGCTTCCTGATACATTCTCATGAATATGGCATCATAGGCACTCTGGCGTTTCTGAAGATCCATGGCTCCGACGGCGGTGTCAATCTGTGCTTCCAGCTCCGCATCTGACCATACCACAGCAGGTGCTTCAGCGGTCCGGTGGAACAGGGACAACAGGAACGAATGCGGATTATAGGCATCATCATAGGTCCGGTACAGGATAAGATCGTAGGCTTTGGTTGTCCATAAGGCATCATAATAGGCATTCGGCTCTAGCACCTGAAGACGGACAGCAATACCAATCTCCTGAAGCTCGGATTGAATCAGCTCACTGATGGCCTTCCATTCCGGATATTCCGCTTGCTGCAGCACGAAATTGAATTCAAGCGGCTTTCCATCCTTCTCGGCAATTCCGTCTCCATCCGTATCCTTATACCCGGCAGCTTCCAGCAGCTGCTTTGCTTCCCCGGGATCGAAGCCGTACCAGGTATTGTTTGACTCTGTGACATAGGGAACGGTCAGCGGGAACAAGCCCTTGGTCTCCTGTCCAATACCGTTCATAAGATCGTCTACAATGCTTTTTTTGTTAACCGCGAGATTAATCGCTTTGCGGACGTTCAGATCCTGCAGCGCAGACGTATTATAGTTGAAAATCATGAAATGCGAGCTTGTTCCCGGTGACTTTTGCAGGCTTAGTGAGGCATCTGCTTCAATCACAGGTACACTTTCGACCGGGATTTTCCCCATTTGTCCCCCGGCAATATCTACAGCCCCGCTCTGCAGCGCCAGTATTCTGGACTGCGGATCAGGGATAACCTTCATAATGATTCTGGACAGCTTCGGCATGTCTCCCCAGTAATTAGGATTTCTTACGAGCACAGCCTCCTGATCCGTCTTATAGCTCTCTGCCATCCAAGGGCCGGTTCCTACCGCCCGGACGAATGTACCGTTAATATCGCCTGCAGGCTCCACTGCGGTAGGGCTGATTATCCTTACAGGTCTTGCAAAGGACAGCTCGGTCAGGAACGGATAGTAGGCTTTATTGAATGTCATAGTAAGGGTATGCTCGTCCACAACATCAAGAGATTCCATGGCGGTAGCTACATTCAGCGAATTGGCCGGGTCCTTAATCCAGCGTTCGAAGGAGAACTTGACCGCAGCCGCGTTAAATTCCGTACCGTCTGAGAATTTAACCCCCTGGCGCAGATGGAAGGTGTATACCTTCCCATCCTCTGAGATGTCCCATGACTCGGCAAGCGAAGGCAGAATTTCCCCCTTCTCGCCATACTCCACTAATCCGTCATATATCATCGCATGCACATTCATCGAGCCGTTATAGGCCCCGGCATCCAGCTGGTAGAGACCGGCATCAGCCGATATGGCCACAGTGAGCGTCTTATCCTGGGCTTCAGAGGCCTGCGCAGCTCCATTCCCTGCATTAGGACTTACGCCGGCTGAGGAAGTGCTGCTGTTATCCGGGCTGCTGCAGCCTGACATTCCTATAATGATTACAAGAAACATGAAGAATAGCGTTGTTGTTAATAGATTTTTTGACTTTGAGCCGGTTCTCATTCTCTGTACTCCTTTTCTCTGTCTTTTCTCCTGAAGCGGGGGTCTTGCACGGGTACCGAGGAGAGCAAGCTTCGGGTGTACGGGTGTGCTGCCTGCTGCATGATGTGCTCACCTGATTGCTTCTCCACAATTTCCCCTTGATGCATCACAGCTACACTGTCACAGAAGCGGTTTACGACCGACAAGTCATGTGTAATGAACACGTAGGATAGTCCCAATTCACGCTTTAATTCCTGCAACAGATCCATCATCTGCTTGCGCAGGGTGACATCGAGACTGGAGAACGGTTCATCACAGATAATCAGCTCCGGGCGCAGTGCAATCGCTCTGGCAATTCCGATCCTTTGCTGCTGGCCGCCGCTGAGCTCATGCGGATAACTGTGTATATGCTGCCGCTTAAGTCCTACAAGCTCCAGCGTGTCAGCTGCGATAGCCCGGCGCGCACTGCCCTTCCTCTCCCCGTAGTTCCGCAGAGGCTCTCCAATGATTTGCTCTACGGTGTACAACGGATTGAAGGAAGCCAGGCTGTTCTGGAACACCATCTGCATCCTGCTGCGGATCTTACGCATTTCACTGAAGCTCCAGTCTGTATAATCCATACTTCGGTACAGCACTCTGCCGGAGGAGGGTTTCTCCAGTCCCAGCAAAAGCCGGGCCAAGGTGCTCTTTCCGCAGCCGCTTTCACCCACCAATCCCAGGGTCTCTCCGCTTTCCAGACTGAAGGACAGATTGTTCACAGCATGCACACTTCGGGCATCAGGTGTGAACCACCCCCTTTTCAAGCTATATTGTTTGTTCAGGCCTACAGCCTCCAACAGCTTCACCGATCACCACACTCCCAGCAAATCATGTAATATTATGGTTGTTATCTGCAATCCATTAAGTATTTAGTGTAGGGATGCCCGGGTCTCGAAAAGATGTCAAAGACGTCTCCAGATTCCACAATCCTTCCGGATTTCATCACATATACATAATCTGCAAGCTCGGCGACAACACCGAGATCATGCGTAATTAACAGAATACCCATGTCATTCGCCCGTCTGATCCGGTCCAGCTCCTTGAGAATCTGTGCCTGAATGGTCACATCCAGCGCCGTCGTAGGTTCATCTGCAATAAGCAAGCTGGCCCCGGACGCCAGTGCGATAGCAATCATGACCCGTTGGCACATCCCGCCGCTGATTTGAAAAGGATATTTATGAAACAGCTCTGCCGGATTGCCCAGGCCTGCCTGCCGCATCTGCTCCATGGCCAGCTGCTTGGCTTCTTGTGCAGTGGCTTGCCGGTGCAGGCTAATCGTCTCCATGATCTGCCTCCCGATAGGGAGTACCGGATTCAGTGCATTCATCGGATCTTGAAAAATAACAGCCATTTCCGTTCCCCGGAGCTTTCTTAGCTGGCGGGGGGAGCACTCCCGGAGATTGCTGCCGCGCAGCCAGATGTCTCCGCTGTCAATGAAGCCTGGAGGACCGAGCAGTCCCAGAATAGACATCGCTGTAACACTTTTCCCGCTGCCGCTCTCGCCAACCAGAGCAACGATCTGCCCAGGTCTCACTTCGAGACTGACATCCTCTACAGCCCGGACTTGCTGACCACCTGTATGAAAGCTGGTGTATAAGCGGCTGACCTTCAGCAGTGCGGATTCGTTTATCATGTACCGGATGTTCACCTCCCGACCGTATTATAATCATGCGCTGACCGGCGCAAGCCTTCCCCCAAGAGATTAAAGCCCAGAACCGCAAGCAAAATCGCCAATCCAGGAAAAAGCATGAGCCGCGGCTCTGTCTGAATATAGGCACGGCTGTCGTTCAGCATCACTCCCCATTCCGGCGCAGGCGGCTGGACACCCAGACCAAGAAAGGACAACCCCGCAATCGAAAGCATAATCGTCCCCGCCTCCATAGAAGCCAGAACGAGAATGGGACGGGCGGCAACCGGCAGGATATGCCTGAGCATAATTTGCAGATGAGAAGTGCCCGACGCTTTGGCCGCTGTAATATATCCGCTCTCCTTGATTTGAAGCACCAGGCTGCGGATCACTCTGGCATAGCCAGTCCACCAGACGGCGGCAAAAGCGATCAGCAGATTCTTCATACTCGGGCCTAACATGGCTGTGATCGCAAGCGATAGAATTAAGCTGGGAAAAGCCAGCAGGATGTCGATGATCCGCATAATCAAATGATCAATCTTACCGCCTGCGTAACCAGCCAGCAAACCAACAGGGATGCTGATGGCAAAAACAACCGTCAGGATGACAAACGAATAATACAGGGAGGTTCTGGTCCCATAGATTAGACGGGATAGAACACAGCGCCCCAGATGATCTGTACCGAGCGGATATTGCCAGGAAGGCATGCTCAGCTTATGCTCCATATGAATCTGCAGCGGATCGGAGGGGGAGAGCCAGGGGGCAAAGAGTCCGGTACCAATAAACAATAGGATAATCCCCGCCCCCAGCTTCACTCCGTTATTCTTGAACAAGCTATTCCGAAACATGAGTCTCTGCTCCTTCTTACAGCATCACCGCAGCCTGATCCGCGGGTCCAGCACCAGCTGCAGCGAATCTGCTGCCAGATTAATCAGGACAACGACAACGGCCATCCATAAGACATAGCCCTGAATGACAATATAATCTTTGGCAAAAATCGCCTCAATCACATACTTCCCGATCCCCGGCCAGGAAAAGATCGTTTCTACGATAACCGAACCGCCGAGCAGCCCTGCTATGTTCACCCCAAGGAGGGTCAGACTCGGAAGAAGCGCAATGCGAAGGGCATGGATGGTTATGACTCTCCATTCCTTCAGCCCCTTGGCCCTCGCCGCTTTGATATAGAGCGAACCCAGAACCTCCAGCAGGCTGGAACGAATCAGACGGATGTAAACCCCGGCCATTCCAAACCCGAGTGTGAATGCAGGCAGGATAACACTGGAGACCCCATCCATTCCCATTACAGGAAACAGCCTGAGCTTCACTGAACCATAATAAATCAGCAGCAGCCCCAGCCAGTAGCCCGGCATTGACACGCTAAACAGTGCACATAACCTGCCCAGCCGGTCAAACCATCTCCCCGGATACAATGCAGAGCCTACACCCAAAGGCAAAGCTATAAGAATAGCGGCCAAAAGGGAACAGCTGCTTAACAGCGCAGTAGCCGGGAACCGGCTCATCAGCTCTGTGAATACCGGACGGTTGCTGCTGTAGGAGATCCCCAGATCAAGATGGAGCACCCGGTCTAACCAGTGAAAATATTGCATATATACAGGCCCGTCCAGACCAAGTGCATGTCTGGCCGCCTCAATGGCTTCATATGTAGGCTTAATACCGTCAGCACGGAGCATAATCTCTGCTGGATCACCCGGGGTTAAGTGCATCAGCGCAAAGGTTATAACTGAGATGCCCAGCAGCACAGGAATGAGCTGCAATAAGCGTTGCAACAAATATCGTATGATGGCATTCAACTCCACTAAATTAATCGTAATGTTTACGATTATAACACAAAAATTTTAAATTAAAAGTCTTAATAGAAAAATACCCGCTGACGCCGAATGCAAAAGAGCAGCCCCAGGAAAGGGACTGCTCTTTGCAGCTGTAGCGTATAATGCTCAATCTGTCAGCTCAGAAGTTGAAATTATCCGGGTCCGGGCCGAAGCGGCGGTTCTGGTTCAGATTCTCGATCGCCTTAACGTCGTCATCACTTAACGTGAAGTCGAAGAATCCGGCATTCTCGATGATCCGCTCCTTATGGACAGACTTAGGAATCGTAATGACGCCCTGCTGCAGATCCCAGCGCAGGACAATCTGCGCCGGCGTCTTGCCGTACCGCTCCGCCAGCTCCTTCAGCAGCGGAAGCTCCAGATTGCCCTGCATCAGCGGGCTCCAGGCTTCGAGCTGGATGTCATGCTCCTGCGTGTATTTCAGCAGCTCGCGCTGGGTCAGCAGCGGATGGAATTCCACCTGATCCACCACCGGCACCACACCGCTGTCCTCGATGATATCCTGCAGATGATGAATCTGGAAATTGCTGACGCCGATCGATTTGACCAGGCCTTCCTTTTGCAGATGGATCAGCGCTTTCCAGGTATCTTTATATTTGCCGGCCACCGGCCAGTGAATCAGATACAGATCGACCTGCTCCAGGCCCAGCTTCTTCCGGCTCGTCTCAAACGCCTTCAAGGTTGATTCGTAGCCCTGATCCGGATTGCGGACCTTCGTGGTAATGAACAGCTCTTCCCGGGGGACTCCGCATTCACGGATCGCTTGTCCAACGCCCTCTTCATTGTTGTAGCCGGCAGCCGTATCAATACTGCGGTATCCGGTCTCCACTGCGGACTTCACGGCAGAGATGACCTCATCGCCGTCCTTGGCCTGCCAGACCCCCAGCCCCAGCCATGGCATCGTCTCGCCGTCATTCAACGTAGGGCCGCCTGTAAACGGTGCGTTCCACTCAGTCATATGTTTACCCTCCAAGCCTTATTTTGTTGAGCTTATCACAAGCTTCCTTAACCGCATTACCGTATGTATAATCATCCAAATGCAGAATCAATATACCAGATTGTACATGAAAATGGAGTACAGCCCGTCCTCAGGCTCTACTCCATCCCATTGCGCTTATTTCTTCTCGATCAGCTTGAAATCGTCAAAATGGAACTCCGGCGATACAATGCAGGACACCAGCGCCGGCTCTTCGCCAAGCGGACGGGCCGCCTGCCATATGCCCGGAGGAATCACGACCTGCGGCTGCTGCCCGGCAGCAATATCCAGGCCCAGGATCACCTCGGTGACATTCTCAGGCTCGGCCCCGTTGCCTCCAAGACTGAGCACAATCGGGCTGCCGGAATGATACAGCCAGATCTCGGAGGACACAACCGTGTGCCAGTCCGAGGTCTCACCCGCATGAAGCAGGAAATAAATCGAGGAAGCGGAGGCACGCGGTCCTGAATAGGCTTCTCCCAATGTCTCCTGCGGAATCTCAAAGGGGGCATTCCACAGTCGCTTGTACCATCCGCCCTCCACGTGGGGCTGCAGCCCCAACTGGTCTACGAGCGGGGAAATTTCTTTTTGCGTCACGGTATCTTCTCCTTCAGGTTCTGCACGGCGGCAAAACGTTCTACATAAGCCAAGGCTTAAGAGGCGGGAGTGCCTTCTAAGCCTTGGCCTGATTGTACTATTAACTCTAACGGATCATGCAGCAATTGTAAATTGCCGTATACTTATTTGCCGTCCTTGCCGGCCTTGAATACTTCGGAGATCGCTCCCAGACTGCCCAGCGTTTCAACCGCACTGGTTGGCAGGAACACCTTGTTCGCCGGCCCCTTGGAGATGTCAGTCAAGGCCTCAAAGGACTGATATGCCAGCACCCGCTCATCCAGTCCGGCAGAGGCAATCATAGCAATCCGGCTCTTCTCGGCTTCCGCAACCGCTTCGATCGCCTTGGCCTGCCCGAGCGCCTCCAGCTCCTGCGCCTGACGCTGACCTTCCGCCTGACGGATACGGGCTTCCTTATCCCCTTCCGCCTTCAGGATCTTACTCTGCTTATCCCCTTCTGCGCGCAGGATCATATCCTGCTTGGCAGCTTCGGCCTCCAGGACAATTGCACGCTTGCTGCGCTCTGCCTTCATCTGTTTGTCCATGGCTTCCTGGATATCCAGCGGCGGCTTGATGTCGATGACTTCGACACGCTCAATGCGCACGCCCCACTTCTCTGTCGCTTCATCCAGCGCGAGACGGATGTCGGAGGAGATTTTCTCACGGCCGGACAAGGTCTCATCCAGCTCCAGCTTACCGATAATCTGACGCATGGTGGCTGTGGAGATATTCCGTACCCCATACACATAATCGGAGATACCGTACGTTGCTTCTTCCGGTCCAACGACCTGATAGAAGATAATCGTGTCAATCTGCACCTGTACGTTATCCTTCGTGATTACGGTCTGCGGCGGTACATTCGCCTGTTGAATCCGCAGGTCATGATAGACCCGGATCTGATCAATTACCGGAATCAGTACATTCAGGCCTGGTGTGAGCAGACGGTTGAATTTCCCCAGTCGCTCAACAACCCCTACTCTTTGCTGCGGGACAATCTTGATTGTCATTGCGATAAATACTACGACGACCACAATAATAATTCCGATAATCACCAATTCCATTAGTACATATCCCCCCATCGTTCTACTTCAATAATGGTCGTGCCTCTTCTTACCACAATCACTTGCTGCCCCTTGCCGAGTGCCACTGTAGAGGTTGCAGTCCATGTATCGCCGCCGACCTTGACCTGCCCGTAACGGCCGGGCTCAATCGGTTCGGTCACCAGACCCTGCCGCCCGATGATCTCGGTCCCGGTATCCTTGAAGCCCCGTGAATGGCGCAGCCGCTCCGACAAGGGCTTGGTGAAGAACGTCAGGACCAGGGCCACCAGCGAGCCCGCTATGACCTGCAGCAGCCAGGCATCCGGAAGCACAAGCGCAACCACTCCGGCAGCCAGGGCTCCCAGGCTAAGCCATAACAAATAGAATGTAAACGTAAACATCTCTACAACAAACAAGGCGCCAGCGGCAATCAACCACATCACCCACATACTCATCGGTGAACCCACCACCTTCCGCTATATACTACTATAACGAAATATTCGGCTTCACGTTTCATAAAATATTTTCCGGAAAGCAACTGTCCGCCTCTACATTATATTTCAGCGGGAGGCCGCTTATTCAAGCCGTGATATTTCGGCAGGGTGAAACAGGGCCAGCTATGTACCACATACTTGTATTTAACCAGAAAGAACACGGATCGAAGCGGGCTGCCCTCCATTTCCTGTAACCAGGCGCGGAAAAAACGGCGCCCTCTCCAGGAAGGCACCGTTTCTGTATGAGTCCATGAATTAAGGCTGAAGCGCTGCTGTCCAGCCACCTGTTCAGTTCAGCTTCCAGAGTGCAGGTGTGACCGCCGGCTCCCACCCGGCCAGCGCGGTGTGGGCCTGCAGGCAGGTGTACAGCTTGCCGCTGTAACTGACCACACTGCCGACGCTATAGGCGGTTCCCGCTGTCCAGGCGGCTGCGCCCGGAGTTGCGGAAGGGGTTGGCGTTACTGCCGGTGTATTCGTAGGCTGCACTGTCGGCGATACGGTCGGGCTTGGCGTCGGGGACGGAGTCACGGTAGGCTGCGGTGTTGCATTGCCGCAGGTGCCGGTGACCCGCCATACCCCGAAGGCGCCGCTGAGATCCGGCCGGTCCCCTTGCGTCCACCACTGGGCCTGATAGATCAGCCCTCCATAGGAGACCTGCTGCCCCTGCGTATAGACTGCGGTTGAACTCCACGCGGCGACCGTACATTGCCCCGGTGTCGCGGTCGGGGTAGCTGTAGCAGTCGGCGTGGCCGATGGCTTCACCGTCGCGGTTGGTGTAGCGGCCGGCGTGGCCGACGGCTTCACCGTTGCGGTTGGCGTAGCTGTCGCACTCGGCGCCGGTGTTGGTGTCGGCGTTACCACTCCGCCGCTCAGCTCCGAGCTGAGCTTGGTCTGCAGGGTTTTGTTGCGGTCGCCGCTCGTTTCCCAGAACATGGCCCCGGCCAGGCCCTTGCTTTTAACATAGCTGGCCTTGTAGCCAATGGATTCGGCATCGTCATAGCTGATAAAAGTCTGATTAGAAGCGTTATAGAGATAAGGCACCTTGGACGTGTTGTTCCAATAACGGGTGTAGCCGTTCTTATTGATATAATTGGCTTCCAGATCGCTGAAGTCGTAGTTGCCCTTCTCCCAGGTTCCGGTCTGGGAGATGCCGGCGGACACCTGATACTGCCCGTTGCCCGCAGCGGGCGCGCCTCCCCAGCCCCGGCCGTAGAACGGCATTCCAAGCACCAGCTTGCTTGCCGGTACGCCTGCACTGAGATAGCTGGTGACCGCCTTGTCGACATTGTAATTCGCCGGCTCGGTCAGTCCTGAGGAGGCTGCAGCCGGATCATAATACAGCGGTGCATTATGGCCGGTGGTGGGATTCCAGGAGCCGTTGAAGTCATAGGTCATAATGTTGATCCAGTCCACCACGGAGGCGATTCCGCTAAGATTGTTATTCTGGATGTAGGTGGGGCCGGCGCCGGAGGCGATGGTCAGCAGATAGGTTTTGCCGTCGGCTGCTCCGGCTGCATTCAGCTTCTCGCGGATTTTCTGGAGCAGCAGGACATAGTTCTGCTTATCCTCCGGGCGGTAGCTGTTGCCGGCAAGTCCGCCACTCACCGGGTATTCCCAGTCCAGATCCACGCCGTCCATCTTGTATTTGCGGATGAAATCCACCGAGGAATTGGCGAACACCTCGCGGGTCGCTGCGGTCGCGGCCACGTCCGAGAAGCGGTTCGACCACGTCCAGCCCCCGACGGAGATCATCGTCTTGAGATTCGGATTCTTCTCCTTTAGCTTCCACAGCTGCTTCAGATTCCCCTTGATGGGATCATCCCATTTGTCATCGCCGAAGCTCTTCTGGGCATCAATCCATGGATCGCCCAGCACAACCGTGCCGTTCGGTACGCTGATCGCCTGTCCCTGCTCGTTCTGGCAGGACCAGGTGACCGGATTAGGCCCGGTCGGGTCCGGATTGCCGTGGATGCCGTTCCAGCAAATGTCTGCAAAAGCGTAGTTGATGACATTCATTTTGCTGGTATCGATATCCGTTACATTATAAGCCCGCCCGTAAGCGGCCCATGAGGCATAATAACCGACAATCTTGTAATCGCCTGCTGCATTAGCAGTCTTGCCGTTTGGACCAACCGCCGATATAAGAGTAAGGATCAGGACTGCCGCCAAGCCAAGCACAAAGCTTTTACGGAATTTGCTTGTGATAAAGGCCATTTCGTATATTACCTCCCCGGTTCTATGCGTAACCTGCATACCTGCCTCTTGCCGCATGTGCTCTGCCGTTGCCACCCCTCATGGGGATGAAGCGCTCACCTCCCGGACCGGATTGACCTTCACCCTGTGAAACTATTTAATTGACAAAGACTTGATAATAGAGCTACAACAATCCAATAACGCAGCGCAAACGGCACACGGACAGACTATTGCCCCGCTGCAAATCTGTTTCGAATATATAACCTGCAGTTGCTTATGGATGGATAACTTCTGCTGATACCAGCGCTGGTGCAGTAAGTTTTGCAGAATTCAGTTAAGCCGCCTGTGTCATGCAAAACTTGTGGAAGGCATTCATTAGTGGAAGGATGCGGATGATGCGAAGGGGTGAAGTCACTCTTATTCTCATACAAAGGTTGCGGAATTGCTAGGGGGAGATTTCCATAATCAGGGGATAATATTATCTTGTGCAGTCATAATGTAATGCTGATATCCCCTGATGCTTTCAAAAAAAAGAGGATACCCCGCAAACTTCAGGCATCCTCTCTTCTGTATTCCCTATGCAACTAGGCGTCTCCGCCCTGTGCAGCTGCCAGCTTCTCGGTCAGCAGGCGGAGCGCCGCTCCCCGGTGGCTGATCACCTGCTTCTCCTCCAGCGTCAGCTCAGCCATTGTCTTCTCATACTCCGGGAGATAGAACAGCGGGTCATAGCCGAACCCGGCCCCGCCCGCAGGCTCCGAGGTAATCCAGCCTTCAACCGTTCCCTCCGCCGTCCACTCGCGGCCGTCATCCGGGTCATACAGCGACAGGGCGCAGACGAACCGGGCGGGACTCAGCAGCGGCTGGTCCGTATCCTCTCCCTGCTTCAGCCGCTCCAGCTCGCTCAGCAGCTTCAGATTATTCGCCTCATCATCCGCAGCCTCTCCGGCATAGCGGGCCGAATACACACCCGGTCTTCCGTCCAGTGCCTCCACGCACAGGCCGGAATCATCCGCAAGCACCGGCAGCCCGAGGGCATCGCCTACGGCGCGGGATTTTTTGAAGGCATTCTCGGCAAAGGTCGTCCCGTCCTCGACCACATCCGGGAGGGAGGGGTAGTCGAACATGCTCTTAACCGTCAGTCCCAGCGGAGCGAAGGCGTGCTGGAATTCGCGCACCTTCCCCCGGTTCTTCGTCGCAACAATCAGAATACCGCTGCCGGATTTCATCCTACACCTCCTGGCCGGTGAGGCCGGAAGGGATTTTGAGCGCAATGGCCCCCAGCACTTCCTTCTGCACCGCGATCAGCTCATGAATCCCCTTCTCGCCGAGGCCCAGCAGCTCGTCCAGCTCCTGGCGGGTGAACGGCCGCTCCTCACCGGTTCCCTGCAGCTCCACCAGAGCACCGTTTCCTGTCATGACCACATTCATATCGACCTTCGCCTTGGAATCCTCTTCATAATTAAGATCCAGCAGCGTCTTGTCCCCGACGACACCCACGCTAATCGCCGCAAGATAGTCTGTAATCGGGAACACGGTCAGCTTATTCTGGAGCGCAAGCTTGTTCATCGCAAAGGCCATAGCGACAAAAGCGCCTGTAATTGAAGCCGTCCGCGTTCCACCGTCCGCCTGGATCACATCACAGTCCAGCGTAATGCTGCGCTCGCCGAGCGCCTGCAGATTCACCACCGAACGCAGAGCCCGTCCGATCAGACGCTGGATCTCCATGGTCCGTCCGGTCAGCTTGCCGCGTGCTGCTTCCCGCTGGTTGCGGGTCTGGGTCGCCCGTGGCAGCATCGAGTATTCGGCGGTTACCCAGCCCTTGCCCTGCCCCTTCAGGAATGGCGGCACCTTCTCATCCACGGTTGCTGTACAGATGACCTTGGTATCCCCCATCTCAATCAGGACGGAGCCCTCTGCATATTTGTTCGTCTGTGTGGTTATCGTCAGCGGCCGAAGCTGGTCTTCGTTGCGTCCGTTTGATCTCATCTGTCTGCCTCCTACATTGTATAGCGCGATATACGCAGAAGCGGGTGCCGCCCTCCAGGTAAGAAGAGAACGGCACCGCTGCTCCTGACACGCTATTCGGATAAATAATACTTTATTCTATCAAAGAGTAGGCAATAAAGCATCTTTTTAAACCCCGGACCTGATTCTCCAGCACTACAGCGGCAGCTCGTTCACATACTCCGGTGCTGAAACCGGCTGTCCGTAGTCGATGTTGTTGGTGCCCTTGACCGTCTCTTTGCCGTTCAGGCGGATCTGCACCAGCGAATCGTCCGTATTCTGGGCCACCGTCAGCACGACCGATTCCAGCATCTCCTCGGGAATGCTTGTGCTGCCTTCGAACATATCATCCTTCAGCGATACGGTAACGACCCCGTTCTGCCCCGCATTGATGGAATCCACCACCGTTCCCTGCGTCATGACCATCTCCAGGCCGTTCTCCGACTGCGGTCCGGCAATCAGCTCGCTGAGGGCGGCCTTCACCCTGTCTCCGCCTGCGGGTACAAAACGCGTAACCGGAACATAATACTGATGCTTCCCATCCGGCGAAGCTGCTGCGAAATAGACCGTCACGGCACTGGAATTCATCATCAGCGCGTTGTGCTTGGACAGGTTGATGCCCATCGTCCGGGTCAGCGGCCGGTCCAGCGGAGTGCCCTGCAGCGGCATTTCGGTAAGCTTGCGGCCATCGACCCAGAGCTGAACGCCCTTGATGTCATCCTGCCCGGTCAGTGTCCAGGTGAGCGCTTCGAGAATTTTGCGTTCATCTGCGGGATCATAGTCTGTAAAAGCCGAGTTAAACTCCACAATCGCCACCTGATCCTGGCCGACCGACACTTGCTTCACTTCTGTTCCGGCGGGCAGTACGCCCTGGAAGCCCTCCGGCAGCGCCTTGGCGTAGTCTCCCTTGCTGACCAGCGCCGTAAGCGAATCCTTCAGCATCGCCTGGTCTCCCGCTTGCGGAAGTGCCAGCGACACCGGAGCCAGCAGGCCGTTCTGATCCTCCAGGTACACGGTGGTCCGCTCCCCGGACTCAGCCGCGGCTCCCTCATCCTTCACTTCCGCCGCTGTCTGCTCTTCATCCTGGGAGACCGGCCCGAACACTCCGGTATCTGCTGTGCTCTCGCCGCTGACCTGCAGCATTTGCGCTTCCACTTCAGCCGGAGGCGGGTCGACAGCAGCCGATTCCGAGCCGAACAGACTGCAGCCGGACAGCATCAGAGGTACAGCCAGCAGGCAAGCCGCGGAGATTCCGCGGATATGTTTCACAGGTTTCATCAATCTTCATTACCCCTTTCAAGGCTAGGATCAGTTTGTACTGCTATGTATACGAGCCCTGTGTCCAAAAAATAACAACAGCTTATCCTAAATTACAGAAGGGTTGTCCGGTTGCTTAGTGTGCCCCTGTCTGACAGCGGAAGCTCAGCCTGACCCGCGCTTCTGGACATCAGTCTGCCGCTTGCGTACAATTTAGTACATACCGGTATCTAAGCGATCATAACCCACTCACAAATGGAGGACTTCACATGACCGATGCCAAAATTCCTTACAGCCTCAACAGCAAAGCCGTTGCCGAAGCCACCCGTTACTGGCTGCACAAGCGCGGGGTAACCCTGGAGGAGATCGCCGAGCTTGTCATGCTGCTGCAGAAGAAGTACTATCCGAACCTGACCATGGAAGAGTGTATTCACAACGTGGAGATGGTGCTCAGCAAGCGTGAGGTGCAGAATGCGGTGCTGACCGGCATCCAGCTGGATGTCCTGGCCGAAGAGGGCAAGCTGTTCGGCCCGCTCCAGGATATGATAGAGAATGACGAAGGCTTGTACGGCGTGGATGAGATTCTCGCCTTCTCCATCGTGAACGTATACGGCAGTATCGGCTTCACCAACTACGGCTACGTGGACAAGCTGAAGCCGGGCGTGCTGGAGAGGCTGAATGACAAGTCTACCGGCGAGGTGCACACGTATCTGGACGATATCGTCGGTGCCGTGGCCGCAGCCGCGAGCAGCCGGATTGCCCACCGCAAGCAGGCGGAACGTGAGCAGGAGCTCGGCCAGCCCCATGCCCCGGAGGATGTGGAGGAGGCCGCGCGCCATAGTGCACCGGAGGACACGGAACCGGAATAAGACGATTCATCATATTCAGTAGAGGGGTGCGTAGTACGCATGAGCTATTCGTTCGTAGTGGAGCCTTTGGCTATCCAGGATTTTGAGAGTGAAGACGAGCTGATTGAACGGTGCAAGGAATGGAATCTGCTGTCCGGGTCTGCGACCCGGCCTAAGACCTATCAGTATAAGCGCCAGGGCCTGTCCCTGCCTTGCGAGATAGTGGGCTACGTAGATAATCAGACCGTGGTCATCCAGTTCGAGAACAAGCAGCACCACTGCATTCACCCGGCCTACCTGAAGGAAATGCAGACGGCCAGCTTCGGGCAGCGCGGGTTCTCGGCAACCGAGGCGAAGACGGAGGAGGCTCTGGAAGAGGGCGGAGAGATTACCGAGGCGGAGGAGGCTTCCGGTGAGGGGGCTTTGCTGGATGCGGATGCTGTTGGCGGAGATGGACTCGGGGAGAGTGGAGTTGCTGAAGTAGCGGAGAGCGAAGGGAGCGAAGCTGGAGCAGGAAGTGCAGCTTCTGCGAAGCAGACTGCTCCTGAGAGCAAGCCGGCGAAGCCAGCCGCCAAGAAAAAAGCAGCCGTGCAGCTCCCGGAAGACAAGCTCAAGATCACCGCAGTCGTCAAGGAGTTCACCACCGTGCCCAACCATTTCTCGGATAACGACGACGAAGTTATCATTTATGAAGGGATTACCATCGAGGGCCATGATCTGCCGATCGAAGAGGTCTGGTCCAGCCATAGCGCTACGCTGAAGAAGCTGGAGCTGAAGGAGGGCGATCGCCTCTCCTGCGAAGCCAAGATCGTAGCCAAGAAGCTCACCCAGCACCCGGTCAAATACAAAATTAACAACCCCTCCAAGCTGCAAGTCATCCCGCCGGAAGGCTAGGAACGCCGGATGGATCTGAGGTAAGGGATAGCAAATATAGGGCCGCCAAGCATGGACTAGTTGTCTATGCTTTGGCGGCCCTATCTACGCTCCCCGGCCGGATTCAGGTGCACTTGTGCTCCTCATTTCCGCTGCCCCCCTTGCACCTCATCTCATCATCGTTACGCAGACGGACAGAGAGGACGCTATTTAGTTGAAAAGGACTCTTTATATGCCTGCTGCGGACTGAGTGCCGTTATCGAGCCATTTGGAGCACAAATTTCAGTAAAGCAGGTTAGTTAAGGGCCTCTGAGTCCGCGCGATATGCAAAAAGAGGCGATTGCACCGAAATAACGTCCTTCCAGTCCGCATTGGTTTGTGGCTGAGTTACGAGCGTGTGGGTTACTTCCGCTGGGATGCAGGTGGTGCTGTTGTTCCAGCCGCCTTACTCTACCGCCGCAAACAGCAGGCCGCCGCCCGCGCCGTCCTCGGTCTCTGCGGCCCGGCCCCGGCGCACCAGCTCCGCCAGGTGCGCCAGCGCTTCGCTCATCGCGAAGCGCATCTGATGCGCCGTTGTGACCCGGCTGCGGAACAACCCCTCGCAGACGGCGAACCCGCTCCGCGGCCCGTCTGCAAGCAGAGCGGCGGCAGCATCCAGCCGCTCCTCATGATGCCGGAGCAGGCTGTCCGCCCGCGCCGTGAAGGCCTGGAACGGTTCCCGGTGGCCCGGGAACGCCAGCGCAACCGTAAGGCTGCGCAGCTCCCGCAGCCCCTCCAGGAACGTCTGCAGCGGCTGCGGATCGCTGCCCGGCTGCAGGCCGACATTGGGCGAGATCTGCGGCAGCACCGCATCGCCGCACAGAATCTGCCCGCTGCCGGCGTGATAGAACGACACATGCCCCGGGGCATGGCCGCCGGTGACGATGGGCTGCCACTTGCGGCTGCCCATCACGAACGGCTCCGCGGCATTCAGATAGGTGACCTCCGGCTGCGGGGTCACCTCCGGCAGGAACTGCTTCAGATGCTCACGGATGCCCGTGAGCCACTCCTCCGGCATCCCGTGACGCCGGAACAAGAGCGGCAGCGCCTCATCGAGAATCGCCCCGCTGCCCCAGGCCAGCCCGGCTTCGGCATGAGCCCGCCCGCTCATCCACACCCGCGCACCGCTGCGGGACTGCAGCCAGCCCGCCAGACCATAATGGTCGGGATGATGATGGGTGACCACGATATCCCGCACCTGGGTCCAGGTCAGGTCCAGCGTCTCCAACACCCCCGCCCAGGCAAGCTCCGCATCCGTTGTATGGGGACCCGGATCAATGACCGTCACCCGGCCGTCCCGGTCCGGCAGAATATAGCTGTTAACCTGGCGCAGCGGCGGCCTCATCGGCACGGATACCTGAATAATGCCGCCCTCCCAGGATCGAATGATCTCCTTGCTCAAGCTGCCCCCGCCTCCTCTAAGTCCTCTTCCCTGCACCATATCAGGGTCTGACTCCCGTAAAAATCATCCGCCGCGACGTCTCCGGATCATAACTGCTCTCGTCATAGCTGCCGTGAACAGCTTCCAGCTTCAGTCCGGCGGCGGCAATCAGGCTGCGGAAATCCTCCAGCGTATACAGCTTCACCCGTTCCTGGTATTTGCGGGCAGGACCGCCGGTTTGCTTTGAGGTCAGCAGAATCTCCTTTTTCACATAACCATCCTCGATCCGGCGGGATTCATCGATTAGGGTATCCCCGTCCTCCCGGACGGAATGAGGGACCAGATGGCTGATTACGTAAGCGGGATTCAGGAAATCAATGATGAACCGGCCACCCGGCTTGAGCATCCGGAAGACCTCCTTCAGCACCTTGACCTGCTCCTCATCCTCCTCGAAATACCCGAAGGACGTAAACAGATTGACTACAGCATCGAAGCCCCCGGCAAGCGGAAGCTCACGCATATCCGAGCGTATCCAGGTAATTCGCTCAGCACCGGCCTGCGTCCGCGCCTCACGCAGCAGCACCTCGGACAAATCGACGCCGGTAACCTCATACCCGGCCTGCGACAGAGCCAGTGAATGGCGGCCCATGCCGCAGCAAAGATCAAGCACCCTGGCGCCCGGAGGCAGGTTCAGCCACTGAATCATACGCTCCACCTCATGGCGCGCGCCGCAGAAATCCCTGTGTCTGTATACGATCAGATAATCCTCGCCAAAGCTCGTTTCATACCACTCACTCATCTCTCGGACTCCCTCCACCGCCTGCTTCACCGCACGGGCTTATCTCTAATAACGCCTATTGTACCGTTTTTTTCCTTAGAAACCTAGCTAAGTCACAGACCTGCAACAGATAAAAGCGAATTCAAACGCAGGCTCCGCAGCACAAACAGCGGCAACCCCGGTCATCCGACCGCGACTGCCGCTCCCCATACCTCTATAGCAAAGCTTCTATGAACCTGTGCTTAAGCGCTGCAAATACACTCTTGCTTCATATGGACGAAGCTTAAGCTGACTCAGATCCTCCTCCCGGGCGGGGGGATAATTGGAGATCAGCAGCTCCAGCTTCTCACCCGGCTGGAAAGAATCCGGCAGCGTGAATACCGGCTCATGCCCGAAGAAATTCAGAATGACGAGCAGGCGCTGATCCTCCAGTGTACGGGAATAGGCATAGATTTCCGGATGGTCCTCCAGCAGCAGCTCATATTCACCGTAGACAATGACCTGATGCTTTTTACGCAGCTGAATCAGCTTCTTGTAGTAATTGTAGATGGAATCCGGGTCCTTGATGCTGCTGGCCGCATTGATCTCGCGGGAATTGGAGTTGACTCTGATCCACGGAACGCCTGTCGTGAACCCGCCTTCGTCGCTGTCATCCCATTGCATCGGTGTGCGGGCGTTGTCCCGGCTTTTCTTATGAATGGCAGCCATAATGTCAGCTTCGGGCACGCCATTCTTCCGCTTCTCCTCATAGTAATTAAGCGTCTCCACATCCCGGTAATCGTCAATCGACTCGAAGGCCACATTCGTCATCCCCAGCTCCTCACCCTGATAGATATAGGGGGTGCCTTCGAGCATGTGGACGAAGGTCGCGAGCATTTTGGCCGAGGGAATGCGGTAGTAGAGATCATCGCCGAACCGCGAGACCGAGCGCGGCTGGTCATGGTTGTTCAGGTAGTTGGCGTTCCAGCCCCGGTTGTGGAGCACGGTCTGCCAGTTGCTGATGATCGCCTTGAGGTCGGCCAGCTTCCAGGGCACCACATCCCACTTCCCGCTGCCCGGCGAAGCCGCATCCAGGTTCATATGCTCGAACTGAAAAGTCATATTCAGCTCGCGCCGCCCGTCCCCGACGTAATCCAGCGCCTGCTCCGGCCCGAGCCCCGAGGTCTCTCCAACCGTCATAATGTCGTAGAAATAGAGCACCTGGTCATGCAGATTCTGCAGCAGGGTATGCACATGGTCCAGGTTCGAGAACATATCGTAAGCCCGCACTGTAGGTGTGCCGGCAGGATTCCGGGCATCCGGGTAGCCTTCCGCCTTCACAATATGGGCAATCGCATCGAAGCGGAAGCCGTCGACCCCCTTCTTCAGCCACCACTGTACCATCTCATGCAGCTTGTCGATGACCGCCGGATTCTCCCAGTTAAGATCAGGCTGGAACCGGGAGTACAGATGCAGATAATACTCATCCGTCCGGGGGTCCAGCTCCCAGACCGAGCCGCTGAAATAGGATTCCCAGTTGTTCGGCGGGCCGCCGTTTTTGCCTTTGCGCCAGATATAATAGTCACGCTTGGGATTGTCCTTCGAGCTTCGCGACTCGATAAACCACGGATGCTCATGCGAGGTATGGTTCAGCACCAGGTCCATCATCAGCTTCATGCCGCGGGAATGCATGTCGCGCAGCAGCTCATCGAAATCCGCCATCGTGCCGAATTCCTTCATAATGTCGCAATAATCGCTGATATCATACCCGTTGTCATGGTTCGGCGATTTATAAATCGGGCAGACCCAGATGACATCCACACCAAGGTCCTGCAGGTAATCAAGCTTCGATATAATGCCGCGCAGATCACCAATCCCGTCACCGTTACTGTCCATGAAGCTGATCGGGTAGATCTGGTACACGACACACTCTTTCCACCATTTGGGGTTCACTTCAGATTCCCTCCGCTCTTCGGTTCCTGTTGTGTAAGATATTTAATATATCTTAACCACACTGGCTGAAGAGAATAACAATTGATGCGAAGAACCCGCTAAACTATCCCCACAAAACAAATAAATTCTTATCTATCAAAAAAGATCAAAAAAGCCGCGCCAGCCCTCCCCAGGAAGGCCGCCGCAGCCGCAGCATTACTATATACACTCGCGCAATCCATCCCGCTATCCGTCTTTCACTCTATCTGCTTATACATCGGCCTTAAACCGGACTACCGCCTTCCATACCGACTACACCGCATTCTGCGCACGCTGCTGCTCCTCCATCAGCCATTGCACCAGCATATACTCCGGCACAGTGCTTTTGGTGGCTTCCGCGTAGGCACGGACCTTCTCCAGCAGGCGGCCGGCTGTCTCGTTACTGACCTCAAGCCCGCGCTGCTCCAGCACATGCGTCACCCCGCCGCTGCCGGAATGCTTGCCGAGCACGAAGCGGTGGGCCCGGCCGACCTCCGCCGGATCGAAGGACTGATAGGTCGCCTGCTCCTTCATCAGCCCGTCCACATGAATACCCGATTCATGGGTAAAGGCAAGCTGCCCCACAATCGGCTTCGCGTCCCCGACATTACGCCTCGAGGCGGCAATGACCTTGTCCGCAAGGCCCTGAAGCAGGTCCAGCCGGACGGCGCACTCCCCGCCGTACAAATAACGCCAGGCCATGGCAACTTCCTCCATGGCCGCATTGCCGGTCCGCTCCCCGATACCGGCTACCGTGGTGCTGGCCCACACCGCCCCGGCGGCGATGCCGCTGAGGGTATTGGCACAGGCCAGCCCGAAATCATTGTGGCAGTGCACCTCCAGTTCCACATCCCCGGGCACTTCCGCCAGCAGCAGGCGTACCCGGTCGGCAATCTGCCCCGGATGATGCACCGAGACGGTATCCGCATAGCGGAACCTGCGGATGCCTTCCTGGTGCAGCGTATTCACCAGTTCGGTCAGGAAGGCCATATCCGCCCGGGAGGCATCCTCCATGCCGACCGACACCGTCATGCCCTGCCGCAGTCCGTATTCCGCTGCACGAAGCAGCTTGTTCAGCCCCTCCCGGGACGACAAGCCCAGCTTGCCCTTCAGCTGAATCCCCGACACCGGCAGGGAGACATGGCTCCAATTCACTCCGGTCGCCTTGGCCTTGTCAATGTCCGCAAGGACCGAACGGTTCCAGGTCATCAGCTTCATGGGCAATCCCAATGAAGCGATGGCCGCGATATCCTCCTGCTCCCGTTTGCCCATGGCAGGAATTCCAATCTCTGCCTGCTCTACTCCGCTCTCCGACAGCAACTTTGCGATTTCCAGCTTTTCCGCCCTCGTGAATGATACCCCGGCCGCCTGTTCACCATCCCTCAGTGTCGTGTCACATAGCTTGAGACGTCTCACGGTTTACCTCCCTCTCCGCAGCAAGCGCAATTCGGATTACGGGCAATACGGACGCTATAACAGGCGAAGTCGAGTGAGCTGAAGCGATGCATTACGCCCGCATAAGTTGTCCCTACCCCTGTAATCCATTTTACGGCCTCCAGCGCGGCCAGACAACCTGCCATGCCGGAGGTTGCGCCGAGAACAGGGAACCCGAGCGGCTCCCACTCCGGCTGCACATCCGGGTACAGGCATTCCAGGCAGGGGGTGAGCCCCGGAATCACCGTGGTGAGCGATATTTCATAACCGTACATCGCCGCCTCTACCATCGGGGTGTCCAGCTCCACACACAGACGGTTCAGCGCATACCGCTCCGGGAAATCGTACCGGGCATCGATCACAATATCCGCCGCCTCTACCCAGGGTGCAGCGGTATGCGGTTCAATTCTGGCATTATGGCCTTCAATCTCCACATGCGGGTTAAGCTGCTTCAGCCGGGCAACCGCCGTACTCATCCGCTCCTGGCCGAGATGCCCGGTATCCATCAGAATCTGACGGTTCAGATCCGGGGGGACAATGACCCCCTCATGAGCCAGAATCAGCCGCCCTACGCCGGCCGCAGCCAGATATAGCGCCGCCGTTCCGCCCAGCCCGCCGACCCCGGCCACCAGGACGGTTGCTTCCTTCAAGGCCTTCTGCCCGTCCTCCCCAAGCAGCTTCAGCTGCCGGGCATACCGCTTCAGCTCCACATCTCCGGCAAGCTGCTCCATTCCAGGCGCCTCCTATACCCAAGAATTCAGCGGCCTTTAGCCCTCAAGACTAAGCAGGCCATGCTCTGAGGTCAACTCATGATATTTGTCCAGAAATGCCAGCCCTTCTTCAATACACTCCGCCCCGTACCGGATCGTCTTCTCCACCGAGGTGAACGGGAAGGGGAAGCCGGCCCGCAGGCTGCGCAGCACCAGGATGACCCTCCCGCTGTACAGCAGCCCCCGGCCGAAGCCCTCGCCGTTAATCTCTGCCGAGCTCTGGATGAGGAGTCCGCTGCGCTCCTCCATCACTCCGGCCATCGCCTGGAACAGCAGCGGCACCTGCTGGCGGACCTTCGGTGAGACGCTGCAATTGAATTCCGATTGCTCCCGGTCTCCGGCAGAAGCCAGGAACAGCTTCCCGATCTTCTCCGCCGCCGGGAGCGAGGCATGCCGGCCGTAGAAATCTCCGGCATCCAGCACATCGCACAGGCGGCGGGTCAGGGCTTCCACCGTCCCGGGATTCAGATCAGCGCGGGCTTTCCGGCTGCGCGGTCTCAGGGCCGCCCCTTCCGCCACCGCCGGATTCAGCAATGCCGCATTCTCATTAGCCATGGGTTCCATCTGCATCTCCTCCTTCGCCCTCTTCCAGTTCCTCCGCCCGCAGCACCTTGGCCAGCCACATGGGCGGCTTGCCCTGAAGCATCTCCGTCAGCCGCTTCAGCTGCTCTTCAATGGAGCTGCCGATCGGCACCTTCACCGGCATAATCTTGCGGCGCGTCACCCTTGCGGCCGCAGATGCGCCGATCTGCATAATGAAGATCAGCGTGCAGTCGCTTACCGCCTCCAGGCGGCTGTCAATTTTGCCCGCTTCATCCTGGCCCGGTACTATGGTCAGCCGGCGCAGCTCCACCAGGGAGGCGCCGGATTTCGTTACCTCATATACAGCAAACATCGGACTCTGCCCGAAATGGGCATTCACACGGCTTCCATCATCTGTGGCGAACGCTACTTTCACGGCTGCCTGCCTCCCTTTGCATGATCAGATTTCCTGCCCTGTTGCTCCACTCCATAGCCCCCCTGTATCCGACCGAGACGGACATATAGGCCCCAAGCTCACTCCACACCGGGAATCCGGCAGCCAGGAAGGCTGCGGAGACCCGCTTCGCACCGGCAATCCCATGCGAATTGCTGATCCACAGATCAGCTCCCTTGCCCAGCACCTCGGCATCGTCCAGATCCCCCACCCATACCTCGCGTTCCATTCCCGCGACCAGCGGGGTCTCGAAGGAGGTTAGCAGCGCCTTCTGCTCAACCCCCAGCTCCTCCAGCCAGCCGGAGACAGAATACAGATGATCCGGCTCCAGCGCAGCCAGGACAGACATCCCGGCGAACTGAAAATGGGCATCGAGCATGCTGTCGAGCAGATTCTCGCGCTGCCAGCAATACCGCAGCGGCACCGGCTCCCCGCTGATCTGATGCAGGAAATGCAGCAGCTCATCCGTAGCCTTCAGCCCCATTGCCCCCTCAAACACCTTATATGGTGTGCCGAGCGCATTGTGCAGCCGTCTGGCCGGACGCTCCATGCTGCCGCCAACAGCAATTGTCAGCCCGGACTGCAGGCTCTGCAGCATCGAGTCCAGGGGAACTCCGCCCCGCGTCAGCGGGGAGAAGCCGGTCAGCAGATGTCCCGATAAGGAGGTTGAAATATCCGGCAGGGCAATCACCTCGAAGCCGAAGGAGGAGATCATCTCCTTCAGCTCCATCACATCGGCCGGGGTTAGGAAGGAGCCGGGCAGCAAGGTAATCTGCCTGCTGTTCACGCTTCTTGCCCCCCGGTGCCCCGCCTGCTGGATCATCTCGTCGATCATCGACTCAACCGTAGCGCTGAACCCCGATTCCAGCGACCCGCGAAAATCCGGCAGCACCACGGTGAAGGCGAGCCCTCCGCGCATATTCCGCTCTCTTTTATACGACTTCAGCATGTTCTGGTAATCCACTCCGGCCACATCGGTCAGCTCGGTTCCAATGATGCCGATGATATCCGGGCGATGCTTGCTCAGCACCAGGTTCAGCGCCTCCTCCAGATTGCGGTTCGCATCGAAGATGACATCCATCTCCTGCAGCGCAGAGGTCTGCAGGGCAATCGGCTCGCGGAAATGACGGGTGAGCAGCGCCTTCGGAAAAGCGGAGCAGCCCTGCGCCCCGTGAATCAGCGGCATCGCCCGGTAACAGCCCTGCAGGGCCAGTACGGCTCCCAGCGACTGCCCGATCTTCAGAGGATTCACCGATACCGGCTTCTTTCTGCGGTTAACGGTCATACGGCGGCGCCTCCTTATCCCAGGGAGCCGGGCTTGCGGCCAGCTTCCAGATCGGATTACCCAGCGAATACGCCAGCTCCTTCGCCAGCCTCAGCAGCCCTTCATATCCGGCATACGCCTTGTGGCGCTCCTGATTAATATCGATGAAGGGGATCTGTTCTTTCATGGCTACGTACATATTGCGGCCTCCGGCGATCATAATATCCGCCTTGCGCTCTCTGACGGTCTTGATAATCCGGCTGGCTCCGCCTTCAGGAATATATTCCGTGTCGTCGCCCACCCGGTCCGCGATCCGCCGCACATCATCCTGGGTGCTTTTGTTCGTGCCGACGCCGACAACCTGAACGCCCAGCTCCTTCAGCGCCGAGATGACCGACCAGCTCTTGACGCCGCCGGTGTAGAGCACGGCCCGCTTGCCCTTCAGCAGCTTGCGGTAAGGCCGCAGCTCCTGGCTGAGCCGGGACTCCTCCCGCTCGGTCAGCCGGTCCACCCGCCGCTCCATCTCGCGGTCGTTCATCAGATATGCCATCTGGCGCAGCGAATAGGTCGTCTCCTTCGCGCCGTAGAACGAGCCCTCAAAGAAAGGAATCCCGTATCTTCCCTCCATCTCCCGGGCCAGGCCCAGCAGCGCCCGGCTGCATACCACCATGTTCACCTTGGCCCGGTGCGCCCAGGTAATCTCCTTATAACGGGCATCCCCCGTGATCCGCGAGGTCACTGCGATTCCGGCGCTGCCCATCAGGCGCTCGATATCCCACATCTCTCCGGCAATATTATATTCGCCGATCAGATTGACCCCCATCACCGTCTCCGGCTCCGGCTCTCCCGTACCGATGACGTATTGCAGCAGGGCTTCTCCCGCCAGCCGGTTCCCGAGATTCTTGCTCCCGACGAAGCCGGGGCTGTTCACGGGAATGACCGGCAGGCCAAGCCGTTCCGCCGCCTCCTTGCAGACGCTATCCAGATCCTCGCCGGTCAGCGCGGTCACACAGGTTGAATATACAAATATTGCCGGAGGCGCAAAGCGCCCGGCAATATAGTCAATGCTGTCCTTCAGTTTCTTCTCTCCGCCGAAGATAATATCGGAATCCGTCAGGTCTGTAGCGAAGCCGTATTGGGAGAGGGAGGGGCCGCTGGAGAGCGTGCCCCTGCTCTCCCAGCTGTTGCCCGCACAGGCAACCGGCCCATGAACCAGATGCGCAGCGTCCATAATCGGCAGCAGTGTGATCTGGGCTCCATCGAAGGAGCAGCCTCCGGCGGCTTCTCCCGGCTTGGGCCGCGGACAGGCCTTCACCTTGGGCGCGATGCTCCCGCAAGCCTGGGAATCGAATTCGTCATGCCGAACAGGGTCCATCGGCTATCCTCTCCTTCGCTTAAGATGCTGTGTAATTAACGCACCAGTTCAAAGTTAAAGCCGGAGTTATGATCATCGAGCTGCTGAAGAATCGTGTTGACGATCAGGCTCAGCAGGTTAAGCGTGCCCTGATACCCGATAATCGGGTACCGGTGCATATGATGGCGGTCGAAGATCGGGAAGCCTACCCGCACCAGCGGTACCTCCGCATCCTTGGCGGCAAACTTCAGATGCGAGCTGCCAATCGCTAAGTCCACCTTGTCATTCAGCAGCAGCGAGCGCATATGCCACAGGTCTCTGCCGACATGCACTGTGGCTTCGGAGCCATACGGGCTTGCGGCCAGCAGCGCCTCGGCCTCCTCCTTGAACTTCACTTCGTTGTAATCCACATCCCCGTTCGAGCAGATGATATGCACCGGCTCCATTCCGGTCTCCAGGCAGAACCCGATCAGGCCGATCAGCAGATCCGGGTCACCCACCAGCGCAACCCGCTTGCCGTGCAGGTACGGATGGCTGTCCATCAGCGCGTCTACCACCCGGCCGCGCTCTTCCGTAAGCATTGCTGGAACCGGCAGGCCGGTCAGCTCGCTGATCGCTTCGAGCAGCTTATCGGTCCCTGTGATGCCAAGCGGTGTCGACAATGCCGCAATCTGCTGGTTCCAGGTGCCGCTGATATATTCCTGTGTCTTCTTCAGCGTATACTTCTGCAGGGACAGCGTGCCTAGCGCATTGGCTGCCTGTGGCACCTCCTCCAGCTTGGTACCGCCGTAATAGTATTCGTATTCACCGGTTGCCGGCGAATCGTAGTTTCCGCTGTGGTCGCCCAGAATCGTATACTTGGTATCGAAGGCGGCCAGAATCTTGCGCATCTCTGCGAAGTTGCCGGTGTATGGCTCGAAGCCCAGCATGACATTCAGCTTCTCCCCGCTCTCCGCCCCGCTTCCCGGCTTGCTCTCAATGCCGGAACGCGTGTAGAGATAGCTCAGAATGCCCTTCAGCATGGCATCGTAGCCCGTGATATGGGAGCCGACGAAGCTCGGTGTATTGCAGTATGCGACCGGATATTCTTCGCTGATTACCCCTTTAACCCTGGCATTGCCGATAAAAGCATTCAGGTCATCCCCGATGACCTCGGCCATGCAGGTGGTACAGATGGCAACCATCTCCGGCTTATACAGCGCAATACTGTTCTCCAGGCCGTCGATCAGATTGTTCATCCCGCCGAAGACGGCGGCGTCCTCGGTCATAGAGGTGGAGACTGACGGCGTAGGCTCCTTGAAATGGCGGCTGAGATGGCTGCGGAAGTAAGCGTTGCAGCCCTGCGAGCCGTGTACGAACGGCAGCGTCTTCTCGAATCCGAGTGCAGCCATGACCGACCCGAGCGGCTGGCAGGCTTTATGCGGATTAATCACCACATTCTGGCGGCTGAAATTCTTCTCCATATATTCGGCAGACTTGGAGTATGCCAGCGCCTCGGCGGTCTCCTGCTCGCTGCAGGGCGCTTCGAACTGCTTCTTGTTCTCCCGCTGCTGCAGGTAACGCGCTTCCTTGAACAGGCTGGTATTATCCTTAATATTCAGTTCATCTCTGCTCATACGCCCGCCTCCTCCGGCTGAGTGCTTCCCTTGCGGCCTACCAGCTTCCATACCGGGCTGTTCACGGTCATATCCATATCCTTGGCAAACACCTTGAAGCCGTCGAAGCCATGATACGGACCGCTGTAATCCCAGGAGTGCATCTGGCGGAACGGCACACCCATTTTGTGATAGACATACTTCTCCTTCACGCCCGAGCCGACCAGATCGATATTCATCTTCTTGGTCAGCTCCTCCAGCTCGTAGGCAGTGGGATCATCCATGACGATGGTTCCCTCCTCCAGCATCGGGAGCATCTTCTCATAATCATCCTTGTGGGCGAACTCATAGCCGGAGGCTACGATATCCATCCCCAGATCCTCATAGGCTCCGATGGTATGCCGGGAGCGCAGGCCGCCGATCATCAGCATGACAGTTTTATTCTCCAGACGCGGCCGGTATTTGCTGATCACGGCATCCATGACCGGCTTGTATTTGGCAATCATCTTCTCGCAATTCTCCTGAATCGTCTCATCGAACAGGGCCGCAATCGCCCGCAGGCTCTCATAGGTCTTCGTAGGTCCGAAGAAATTGTATTCCAGATAAGGGATGCCGTAGGCCTTCTCCATATGATCCACCATGTAGTTCATCGACCGGTGGCAGTGGATCAGGTTCAGCTTGGCCTTGTGCGCAATCTCCAGCTCATTCAGGGAGCCGTCTCCGGACCACTGGGCAATCACACGCAGCCCCATCTCCTCCAGCAGGATACGGGAGGCCCAGGCATCGCCGCCGATGTTATAGTCCCCGATAATATTGACATCGTAAGGACCGGTCTCCGCCAGCTCGGCACGGCCCATCACGAAATCGCGGATCGCATCGTTGGCGATATGGTGGCCCAGCGACTGGCTGACTCCGCGGAAGCCCTCGCAGCGTACCGGCACCACCGGCATATCCAGCTCCTTGGACATCTTCTTGGATACCGCTTCAATATCATCGCCGATCAGCCCAACGGGACACTCAGACTGCACTGAAATCCCTTTGGCCAGCGGGAACATCTCGGTAATCTCGCGCATAATGACGGCCAGCTTCTTATCCCCGCCGAAGACAATATCCGTCTCCTGAAAATCACTGGTAATCTGCATCGCGGTGAAATTGTCGATGCCCAGCGTGCCGTTCGCGAAGTTGCGGCGCGAGCCCCAGCTATACTGGCCGCAGCCTACAGGACCATGACTGATATGGACCATATCCTTGATCGGGCCCCAGACCACACCTTTGGACCCGGCATAGGCGCAGCCGCGCGGGGTCATAACGCCCGGACGGGATTTGATATTGGACTTCACCGCGCAGGTGCCGCAGTCGATCGCCTGATCGTTAGCAACCTGGAAGTGCTTCTCCCGGTCCTTCCGCGCTTTTTTCGGGTAGGCTTCCAGAATGTCGGCAACGAGCTTCTGATTCTCTTCGATATTCAGCCCCATGAATTGACCCTCCTTTATCTAATGGCTTACTTAAAAGTTGAGTTTCAAGCCTGACCGCCGCTTACAGCCCCGAAGCCTTCAGCTTCTTGATCGCTGCTTCCTCGTCTTCAATGATGCCGAATTCCATCAGCAGCTCTTCCAGCTCCTCCATCGAGATCGGTGTCGGGATGGTCAGCATTTTGTTATTGAGGATCTTCTCGGCCAGCTGCTCGTATTCCAGCGCCTGCGGATGTGCGGGGTTATACTGGGCCACGGTCATTCTGCGCAGTTCGGCGTGCTGGACCACATTGTCACGGGGCACGAAATGGATCATCTGCGTGTTCAGGCGGCGGGCCAACTCGGTAATCAGCTCATCCTCGCGGTCGGTGTTGCGGCTGTTGCAGATCAGGCCGCCCAGTCTCACCCCGCCGCTGGTGGCATACTTCAGAATCCCGCGGGCGATATTGTTCGCTGCGTACATGGCCATCATCTCACCGGAGCAGACGATATAGATCTCCTGGGCCTTGCCTTCACGGATCGGCATCGCGAACCCGCCGCATACAACGTCACCGAGTACATCGTAGGAGACGAAATCGAGGTCCTGATAAGCGCCCTCCTGCTCCAGGAAGTTGATGGCGGTAATGATCCCGCGCCCTGCACAGCCTACGCCCGGCTCCGGTCCGCCGCATTCCACGTTGATGATGTCGCCGAAGCCGGTCTGCAGAACATCGTCCAACTCCAGATCCTCTACGGAGCCAAGCTCAGCAGCCATCTCCAGTACAGAGTTCTGGGCCTTCGTGTTCAGAATCAGGCGGGTGGAGTCTGCCTTGGGGTCACAGCCAACGATCATTACTCTTTGCCCGAATTTGGTAGCCAGCTGGGCCAGGGTGTTTTGTGAAGTTGTCGATTTGCCGATACCGCCTTTACCGTAGAACGCGATTTGTCTCATGATTCATCATCCCTTCAGATTGGTTTATATTTTCAAAATAAGAGCTGTACTTGACGCTTTCGAGAATAGCTTCGCGAATTCCGCCTTTGCGCACGAGCGGCAGTACCCCTGCCTGGTTCAGGCTGGTCTTCGGCGCATCGCCGATGCCGGAGCAGAGCAGAATGCGGCAATCGCTTAGTATCGATATGATCTCTTGCAAGGTATCGGCCTTATCGCCGTTGCAGTCTGCCTTGCCGTGACAATACGCCTGGATCTTGCGGACACCGAGCAGCTTCACCTCTGTTCCGTCTGTATCGTAGACCAGAAATTCAGTCGCATGTCCGAAATGCTGGTTCACCTTATCGCCGCCCCGTGTAGCCACGGCGACCCTGGTCCTCGGCCCGCCTTCGCGTAAAGCTCTGGCCTTCCTGGCCCGAACCCGCTCGCGGATGGTATCGTCCAGCTCACGCTGGAACATCGCCCTCGCTTCCTGGTCCACAGCCGGCAGAGCTTCCATCGCTTCCAGCGGGAAGTCGCGGCTCCGGTCCTGGCCCAGCAGCCCGATGGCATCTGCCCGGCATTGCCGGCAGTGGCGCATGACCTTCATGCCCCCGCGGCCGAGCTGCTCCTGGAGGTTCAGCAGTTCCCTGGGACGGGGCGCCTTACGCCCGTCCGTTTCGTACCGGCTGCCCGGGGCGATGATCAGCGGTGTTACATTGTGCAGCGTGGCCCCCAGCTCCTTCACCCGTCTGGACACTTCCGGGAGGTGGTGATCGTTGACCCCGGGAATCATAATGGAGTTCACTTTGACCAGCACCCCCAGCGCAGCCAGCCGTTCAAGCCCCAGCAGCTGGCGGCTGATCAGCAGCTCGGCGGCCTCTCTTCCTTCATAACGGATGCCCTCATCGACGACCCAGGGATAAATCGCCTGGGCAACCTCCGGATCGGTAGCATTGATGGTGATCGTGACGTGGCGGATGCCAAGCTCCATAATCTCCTCCACATGCCGGTACAGCGTAAGTCCGTTGGTGCTGAGGCACAGGGAGACATCCGGCACCTGCTTTCTGACTCTGGCAAAGGTCTCGAACGTCTGCTCCGGATTCGCCAGCGGATCACCCGGACCGGCTATTCCCACCACCGACAGCTGCATTAATTGAGCGGCAACGCCCCTCACCTTGCGTTCCGCCTGCTCCGGCGTCAGCACCTCACTGACCACGCCCGGCCTGCTCTCATTCACACAGTCGAACTTGCGGTTGCAGTAATTGCACTGGATGTTGCAGGCGGGAGCAACCGGGATGTGCATCCGGGCATAGAACCTGTGAGCCTCCTCGCTGTAGCACGGGTGGCGGCTAATCTCCTCCTCCGCTTCACTTGACCGACATGACGGCTGCATGTTCCCACCTCCTTTTAAGTTCAGAACCCGCTTTGGAAGCTTCTCTACCGTTAAGGGATAGAGCTTCACTATTTTCTTGCACAACGTGTTTCAGGTAATCCTTGTCTGGTTAATGTTATTTTACTTAACATTTAACTGACTTGTATGCTTTGATTAGTTTCATCATATTTTCATCACCGGGCATCGTCAATTACTCCAGCGCTTGATTTGCCCTGATTTTCCTTTTGTTTGCAGTTTCGCCATAACATATGTCAACTTATATGACTTACAGTTATCATGTTTCCGTTTTCAGTACCGTCTATTTTGACTGATATTTGTTCTCACAGGGCATTGACAACGCCTCTTAACTCGGATATGATACTTTTAGCAAAAGCGAAAACTTCAAAATTTCATATAATCCCGTAAAGGGGAGTAGCTGTTAGATAAAATCGTCAATACGAGAGTATGAAGATATTCTCCGGTTTTATCGGCAATAACCATTGTTAGCGAGACCTTTACCAACCAGGTTACCTTTATTTTTTGAGGATGATCTGTTTGGTAAAGGTCTTTTTTATATATATTTTTGGTTAAACTAATGGTAACACCGGCAGTTTTTTCAAAAAAAGCAGTTAAACCACTTGAGGAGGAAACAGCAATGGATTGGGGATTACTATTAGAATACGGATGGGTATTGCTCGTTCTCGTAGCACTGGAGGGACTGCTTGCCGCGGATAACGCACTGGTACTTGCAATTATGGTAAAGCATCTTCCGGATGAGGAACGCAAAAAAGCCCTGTTTTACGGATTGGCCGGAGCCTTCGTGTTCCGCTTCGGATCGCTGTTTGTCATCTCCTATCTGGTGGATATCTGGCAGGTACAAGCCATCGGTGCGATTTATCTGTTATTCATTGCGGGGAATCATATTTTCCGGAAGGTATTGTTTAAGAAGCCGGTGACCGAGGAAGCTAATGAAAGCGGCAACCCTGAGGTCGTTAATAAGAAAAAATCAAGCTTCTGGTTCACTGTACTTAAGGTTGAGGTAGCTGATATCGCCTTTGCTGTTGACTCCATCCTCGCGGCTGTAGCCCTCGCCGTTGCCCTCCCTCCAAGCGGAATGGGCCACATCGGCGGACTCGACGGCGGACAGTTCCTCGTCATCTTCGCGGGCGGCTTCATCGGTCTGGTCATTATGCGGTTCGCTGCTTCCTTCTTCGTCAAGCTGCTTCATACCCGTCCGGGCCTTGAGGTTGCTGCCTTCTTCATCGTCGGCTGGGTTGGGGTTAAGCTGGCAGTCATCACATTGGCTCACCCGTCCCTGGGTGTATTGTCCGAGGACTTCGCCCACAGCACCTGGTGGAAGCTGACCTTCTACGTAGTGCTGATCATCATCGCTGCAACCGGCTGGTTCATGAGCAGTGTCAAAACTGAAGAAAACACCGGCGAGAATCCGGTACGTGAAGTCGACAAACAGCTTGGCAAATAAGCCTGACGTCTATACGAACGCCAAAAAAGCCCGTTTCCCCCATAAGGGAAGCGGGCTTCCTTGCGTCTATCTCCGCCATTTCATAAACCGGTAGTCGAGCAGATCCACCAGCAGGAACAGCACGAAGCCGACCAGACTGAACAGCATGATGCCGGCATACATCTCGGGATAATCCAGCCGCAGCCAGGCGTCCATAATGAAGAAGCCCATGCCATGCTCGGTACCATAGATCTCTGTGAAAAAGAGGACCGATATCGCCGTCCCCAGCGAAATGCGGATCGTGCTGAGGATCACCGACAAGGCTCCGGGCAGCGTAACATTCCAGAACTTCTGCAAGGGGCTTGCGCCAATGCTGGTCAGGACGTCATAGGTGCTCTCGGGAATGGCCTTCACGCCGTCACGTACCGAGATGATGATCTGGAACAGCAGAATCAGCATGATCATCAGCACCTTGGAGGTCTCTCCCAGGCCGAAGAACAGCATTACCACCGGCAGGAGCGCGATCTTCGGAATGGGGTACGTCAGATAGACCACCGGGTCAAGCAGCTTGTTCCAGCGCGGGGAGCGGCCCATCAGCAGACCAGCGAGCAGCCCGAGCAGCAGCGCCAGCAGCACCCCCTCGAAGATCCGCAGCAGGCTGTAGCCGACATTCACCGCCACATTGCGGGCCCCGAGCTGGAGCATGGCCTCATAGACCGCGCCGGGACTGGGCAGAATGGCATGATTCATCAGCAGATAGGCGACATACCAGACCCCGTTCATCCCGGCAAAAACCAGCAGCAGACGCAGCACATAAATCATAACCCGTGGCTTCACCATTTCTCCATCATTACCTTCCGGATGCGCTTGCTCTGCTCGAAGTATTCCTGGCTCTCCCGCTTGTCTTCGTGCTTCATCCCGAATACGCCAGCGTTGTCCACCAGCTCCGGCGGCTCCTGCTGCCCTGCCGGCAGGACGATAATCTTCTGCCCGAGCAGAATCGCTTCCTCGACATCATGGGTTACAAACAGCGCGGTCACAGGATGCGCCTGCCAATTCCGGATGAACATCTGCTGCAGTCCCTCCCGAGTGATCGCATCCAGCGCCGAGAACGGCTCATCCAGCAGCAGAATCGTAGGCCGGATGGCAAAAGCGCGGGCAATCGCCACCCGCTGCTGCTGGCCCCCGCTGAGGGAGAGCGGATATCTGCCCGCAAGCTCTGCGATCCCCATAGAGGCAAGCCACTGGGTAATCTGCCGGTCCTGCTCCTGCCGGTGCCTGCTCCCTCTTCCGGGGCGGGCAATATTCATGGCAATCCGCAGATTGTCACGGACGGTCTTCCAGGGCAGCAGCCCGTAATTCTGCGGCACCAGCCCGATCAGCGTATCCCTGTCATGGACCGGGCGGCCGTTGAACAGCAGCTCCCCGCCGTAACCGGGGAGCAGGCCGGCAATCGCCCGCAGCAGCGTGGATTTGCCGCTGCCGGAAGGCCCGATGACCGTGTATATTCCATGCTCGGGCAACTCCAGGTTCATGCCGCCGAGTACAAGCTGTCCGTTCTGGTAAGCCACATGCAGGTTGTGGATGTGCAGACCGCTAGTTTTTAAACTGGACATCGGAGATCACTTCTTCAGCTGCCAGATCCTTGGTCAGCAGCCCCTTCTCGCGGGCCCAGGCGAAGGCAGCCTCCACTTCCTTCACATCGACCTGGTTCGCCGGGAGGTAATCCGGCACCTTAATATCCTGCTTCAGCGTGTCAGGGTAACCCACTTCCTTGATAATCAGATCGATATAGTCCGACTGGTCATGTGTCTTCATATATTCAACAGCTTCGTCATAGGCAGCATACATGTTGCGGATGCCCTGTCCCTTGGCTTCAATGGCGCTCTGCGGAAAAGCCAGCACAAACGGATTAATCCCCGCACTGTGGGTCGAGCTAAGGACACGCAGACCGGCAGATTTACCCATCGTTACAAAAGGCTCCGGCAGCACAGCCGCATCGGCCTTCTGATTCTTAAGCAGCTCCAGGCGGGTCGGAATCTGCGGCACCTCGGTTACCGTAATATCATCTTCCGTCAGGCCTGCCTGCTTCAGCATCATGGCCACGGTATATTGGGTCGAAGTATTCTTGGACAGAATCACAGTCTTCCCCTTCAGATCCTTAACCTCTTTCACTTCGTCATTGCCGGTCAGCAGGTCGAATTCACCTGTGGTGGTGCTGGTGATTTTGACATCAAGGCCTGCTTCATTATAGATCGAGATCGCGACCAGATCGGCGCTGAGGCCATCCACCTTACCGGCTTGAAAAGCTACATCGCGGTCCTTGGCGCTCTTGAAGGTCTGAATATCCAGGTTCACATCATGCTGTTTATCAAAGCCCTGCTCATGGGCAATAATAAAAGGAATCGCATCGATCGAAGGCAGCAGCCCCAGCGATATCGTAACGGCCTCAGCAGGCGTGCCCGCGGCATTCCCGGACCCTGTGTTCTTGGCATTGTCCCCCTGATTCGCACTGCCGCAGCCGGCAGCCGCCATACTGACAGCAGCGGTCAATACAACCAGCTTCGTAAGGTATTTCCAGTTTCTTGTCTTCATGAATCCTGATTCCCCCATCTCCATATCGGTTACTCTTGTTGCTGTTGCTTGCATATGCCTCCGTGAGCAGTCCGCACAGAATCATGCGCATTTATTCACATACACCCCTGTGCAAACCGTTCTCTCCGGGAAGTCCAAGTAATGCAATAGTACACCTATTGTCCTATTTTGTATATTTATAAATTGAAATATCAGTCCTCTAATGTACAATATTTTCATAAAACTACTTTTACAGCAGCCGCCCAAAATGACGCAAATATGCTATAATGACGTATACCTGTCCTTCAGGTACCCACTCTTTAATTACAATCCCATACCAAACCTATTTAAGGAGCTGTGTGTATGAGCGATGTCATTCTCCAGCAGATTCTAACTGAGCTGCAAGGGATGAAGTCTGAAATCAAAGATATCAAGTCAGATGTTAGAAGCCTTCAGTCAGAATTCGGTACATTAAAGTCAGAATTCGGTACTTTAAAGACAGAATTCAACACATTCAAATCGGAAGTTGTTGCGGAGCTGGGTACGATTAAGGGCGATATCGTGGGCATCAAAGAAGATATCGTGGGCATCAAAAAAGATGTCGTGGGTATCAAAGAAGATGTCGAGAGCATCAAGGAAGATACGAAGCTGATCCCGCTGATTCAGCAGGCGGTGTCCGAAGTCAACGCTGAAGTCGTTGCCGGCCGGGATACGCTGGAGCGGATCGACCGGACCCTTAGAGGACATGACGCAACGCTGGATATACTGGCCCGGCGTTCTATAGATCACGAAGCGGAGTTGAAGCGTTTATCCGCTTCCGCATAACGTTCTGCCCGCAAGCGACCGCTGTCCTCCGGCTGTCGCTTTTTTGTTACCTATACATTGTCTCCACCACAAGGACATCATTCCCCTTACAAAATACAATCCCAATTAAAATCAACTTCCCGCTCTTCTTTTTGTCTTTTTCAGGCGGACATTCATTTGATTTCTGGATTCTTTATGTTATAATGAAAGCGTAACCACAAATGAAGGACAGAAAGATCAAATCATTGTATTTCATCGCCAAGGAGGATGAATGAAATGCTGGCAGGGATCAAGGAATTGAAGAATTGGGTAACCGGAATGTGGCAGCCCGGAATAACTTTAGGGGAAGAAGACTACCGGAAGATGGAGTATAGCGCACACCGCCATCTGCACACGCCGCCAACGCCGCGCCCGATTACTTATGAACAGGAATCCCGCATCAAGAGCATCAAGTTCCATTAAGCTCACCCGGGCCATATATAGATTAAGCTGCATCTCACTTAAGCACTTCACACAAAAATTAAGGCCGCTGAGAAGCCGGAGCAACCCGGTCCATGCGGCCTTTTATTTTACCGTTCAACTGGCAGCGTCTGCCTCTCTCTTCAGCCACTCCAGCACCGTCTGCACCCCTTCCAGATACCGCTGCCCTACGAGCAGTCCGGTATGGGTGGTATTCCACAGGCCTCTATACTCTGCGCGGAAATAGTCTGCATTCGCTTGTCCCTGGCGCTCCTCCTCATCCGAATTCACAGCATGGATCACCAGACAAGGGCAATGGACTGCACTCCTGTCCACCGGTATGCCTGTTGCACTGAAGAAGAAGGAGAACGCGCTGAACGCCCGGGCCGACTCCATCGTCAGGTATTTGCGCTGGAAGGCGATGTCCTCTGCGGACTCATCTATGCTGGCAGCTTCTTCCCGGACCGGAGCCGGTACAACATTAACGGGCCTGGACGGGACGAGACCACTGTAGGGCACAAGATCATGAACCTCCCGGCAAAGGCTTGAATCCATTAGCACAAGTCCGGCGAACCTCTCCGTCTCCGCCAGCTTCTGGCTCAGAATTCCGCCCATGCTGAAGCCGATGACGATTGGAGCCTCCCCGCGCTCGGCGGTTACTTCCTTTATAACTTCCCGTATATCCTCCAGATAGTCCTCGAAGGTAATCCTTGTCATATCCAGCACCCTGCTGCGGTAATGGCCTCTCAGATTCATGGCATAGCAGGTCCAGCCTTCGCGGATGAAATGCGGGATGTATTTGCTCCACATCCAGCTTCCCGTATAGGCACCGTGTATCAGCAGCAGCGGCGGCCTATGCTCCGTTCCTTGCGGCTGTCCCTCCCCCTCAAAAACCTCCAGATACAGATCGTGCTCACCGATGTATTTTTGCGTATGCGGCGGCAGCTCCTTGGTGAAATCTCTCATCGTTCCTTCCCCCTATATAGTTTGATATAAAACTATCATACAAAATTTTTTATAGGTTAGTATTGATCTTCTGCAAAATAGCAAGCAGCGTCTTCTTCTCCTCCTCCGAAATATTGCGGTAGAACTGATCCAGCATGGCAGAGGATATTGCTTCAAATACCGGCTCCAGCTTCTGCCCCCGGGCGGTCAAAGCAACATACACGTACCGGGTGTCTTCCTGATCCCTTACCTTCGTCACCAGCCCCAGCCGGACCAGCTTGTCTACAAGCGCTGTAACGGTCGATTTGTCCTTATGAATCCGGGCTGAGATCTCAGCCATCGTCAGCCTCTCTGTATGAAGCAGTGCATAGATAATATCCCCGTGCGAGGTGCCGATGCCCTCCAGCCCCTGCTGAGCCATCTCCTGCACTAGGAACCGGTTAACCTTCTCTCTGATTCTGGACATTAGTGAAATTACATCTCTGGTTTCCATACACCACATTATAGTTTGATATCAAACTATTGTCAATGCCGCAGGACATTCACTCCTGCTTGGAGTCATTCTCCAGCAGAATGATCTCCTCGCCCCGCTGCTGCCGGATGGCAATATTGGTTCTGCCCCAGGAGCACATCAGGTCAATAATGGCATTGGCGGTAATGCCGTACTCTGTAATATAGTATTCGACTTTGGGCGGCATCTGCTGGTACACCTGTCTGCCGATGATACCATCGCGTTCAAGCTCGCGGAGCTGCTGGATCAGCACCTTTTGCGAGATTCCCGGAATGCTGCGCGCAAGCTCGCTGGTTCTTTGGGGCCCTGGCATCAGCCTGCAGATGATTAGCGATTTCCACTTTCCCCCTATGATCTCCAGTGTTGCTTCAATTCCCAAATGATATTGCTTCATCTCCGCACCTTCCCCGCAGCCATATTACCTAGCTTATCTGATGAACCTATTGTGCCACATCCCGCTTCAGAAACCAATGCACACCTAGAGGTAACCATGTTACTTCATTGTGTGTATTTACATTTTCAGGGATTTACAAAATAATAGAACCAGCCGCATCGGCCAAATCTCTACCGGAAAGGTGATTCCTAATGACAACCCTTGTAATTCTTGCCCATCCTGATATTGAAGCCTCCCGGGTGAACCGGAGATGGAGACAGGAGCTGCTGCTGCACCCGGACCAAGTAACGATCCATGAGTTATATAAAGAGTATCCGGACTGGAAAATCGACGTAGCGAGCGAGCAGCAACTGCTGGAGGCGCATCAGCATATTATTTTCCAGTTCCCGTTGTACTGGTACAGCTATCCCCCGTTATTAAAGAAGTGGCTCGACGATGTGTTCACACACGGCTGGGCTTACGGCTCAAGCGGCAACAAGCTGAAGGGGAAGAGAATGGGGCTGGCAATGTCCATCGGGGATAAAAAAGAGAATTATCTGCCCACCGGCTCTGTTTCTTTTACCGTAGACGAAGTGATCGCTCCGTTCAAGGCCAGCGCAATCCATGTCGGCGCAACCCCGCTGCCTTACTTCGCAGTCTTCGGAGCCTCCTTCCAGGCGAGTGACGAAGCCATCGACCAGAGTGCCGCCGATTATATCCAGTATATCCTTGCACACCGGTAAGCCCCCGCCCGGGGGCTTTTCCGTTTTTACTGACTGTCCCTAAGTAGGGAATGAGGCAAACCGCTGATTGGGACAATCATGGGAGGGGGTATTGGATAGAAAGATCAGCTAATCGTTGAAGTGGGAGGAATGAAGTTCCATGTTCTCAAGATCAAGAATAAATCCGTACTTTCTTAGAATATCCAATCCCAGCAAACCTTTATGAGTTTTTGGCAGCACTCCAACATCTACCTCAACATTTGCAATCAACAAACCGTTAATTTCGATGCTATCCATTACTTTTGTATAAAAAGGTACTGTTCCACCTACGCCATACGCCTCGTACACAGGGTCTCCGTTTTCATACGTCACACCTATTTCTTCCAAAACATCAGGACTAAAAACCGTATGTGAAGAGCCCGTATCGATAATAACATCATTTATTTGTAATTTATTTCCTTGATAATATATTGTGAGCTGTACGGCGAGGAGTTGTCCATCGTAAAATATCTTCATTAGCGCCTTCTCACTCTCATTAGAGGGTCTTTGCGCAAATGTATGACACACTCCTCATTGGAGGTGTGATAAACAATATTGCCTGGTTCCGCTTTGAAAAATTCCTTGTTGGCATCCTTCTCAGGAATTACACGAACGGGCGCGACTTCGGTAATGATTTTCTTGTCCTCATCTTCACGATACTCCAGTATGGAAAGCAAGACAAATTGATCAGGAAACAACTCTCTTACCTGCTGCCATTTCATACCTTTACCTCCCAGCTTATTTATATTATGAACGGCTTGGATGTTTTTATTTTATCATACAGCGAACAGCCTTTTGCGTTTAGTTTTTACATTACGTTGGTAATGCGGTTTGAAACACACATAAGTCAGTCCAAATACTTCATTGAAGGTGAAGCCGATGAAATGGGCAGAGATTACTGCATTACATCCAAGCCGCTTTGTGCTGGTGGAAGCAATTAAAGCATGCTCAAACAACAACGTGCGCCAGTTAGAGGATATGGCAGTCATACAGGACTACGACGATCCGCAAGAAGCCTGGAGCGGCTATAAAAAGCTGCATAAGCTTCATCCAAACCGTGAGCTGTATGTATTTCATACGAGCAGAAGGGATGTTGAGGTTGTGGAGGAGTTCTTCTCGGGGGTGCGGCAACCCTTTTTGATTCTGACGCCTTAACAGAAATATTCCACAACAAAAACCTCCCTCCGCCCCGAAGAGCAAAGGAAGGCTTACACGCATCACCTCAGAAGCCCGGCAGCTAGATCTTCAGCTCCCCAAGCTTAATCAGCTCGACTACCGCTTGTGAACGGCCTTTTACGTTTAATTTCTGCATTACGTTGGAGATGTGGTTGCGGACGGTTTTTTCGCTGATGAACAGAAGTCCTGCAATATCCCGTGTAGTTTTGTCCTGCACAAGAAGCTCGAATACTTCGCGTTCACGATGCGTCAACAAAAATTTGCTATGATGTTCGTTCCCTTTCAATGGTGTCACCCCTCCTTGCCCTGGGTTTGTTTGGTATAACAAGGTAAAGGGATACAGTCAAACCATACTATGTGGTGGGGCAGTTAATGGTGCTGTCAGAGCATGAAAATGGGCGGGGGCAAAGGCGGAATATGGACAGCCCCGGAAAAACGGAGCCTGTGCACAGCAAAAAGGCTGCAGCTCCTTAGACGTTAAGGGCGGCAGCCGGCAGGAAAATCCTGCGGAATCCGGTGGATTATAGCGGTTATATAGTGCGGGTAAGGCGGCTACCGCTTGGGGCAGATACAAGCTCACAAGCCTTACCGGTCCGTCACGCCCTTGCGGTCACGCCGGTTTCTCCGGTAGAGGCTGCTGTTGCACTTCAAGTGTATCGTATGAAATGGATTCCATAGCAAGCTTTTTTATATGCCGCAACAGATGGCGCAACAGTCTGCCATAACGGCCAGTATTAATACGATTTATGACTGGATTTCAGAATGAGAAGCTGGACTTTTCCTCCATGACCAGGCAACCACCGGAATCAGCAACAAGGACATCAAGCCTCCGGCAAGTGAAAGCATGGAATAGCCAACACCAGCCATAACCATGCCAGACAAAGCGCCGCCGGACGCTCCGGCCAGCGCAATCAGCACATCGACCGTGCCTTGCGTCTTCGCACGAACCTTTGGCATCGTGGAGTCGATAATAGCCGCCGTTCCGCTAATCAGGCCAAAGTTCCAGCCTAGGCCGAGAAGCGCCAAGGCCACAATAAGCAAGCCCATGGATTCGCCTGGTGCAAAAGCTGCGGTTAAACCCGCCAGCAGCAGTGTTACACCTGATGCATAGGACATAAAGGTGCGTCCAAGCTTATCCACCAGCACGCCAGTCAGCAGGGAAGGCAAATACATGCATGCGACATGGATGCCGATTACCAGACCTGCATCGCCAAGACCATGGCCATGCTGCTTCATATGAACGGGCGTCATGACCATAATGCCTACCATTACGATTTGGGTAAGCACCATAACCGTTGCTCCCACAATAAGTCCTGTCCGGTTATGGGCGCTCTGCGGGCGGCTTGCGTCTCCCTTCTCCTGGAGACTTTCTCCGCCTTTCACCTGCGTGCTTGTATTCAGGCTCTCCCCTTCGGCAATTGCCTTGGCAACGATAAACGGATCAGGGTGAAGAAACAGCAGCAGCACCAGGCCCGCTATCAAATAAGCAGCTGCCGCCAGAATAAACGGCCCCGATAAGGCAGGAAGACCGATGGAGGCCGCCATGCGGCCAGTCGGCTCTACCAGATTGGGACCTGCCACCGCACCAATCGTCGTAAACACCAGTGCTGTACTGATTGCTTTGGCCCGCTGATCCGGCTGCGCCAGGTCCGTACCCGCGTACCGGGCTTGCAGATTGGTTGCCGTGCCCGCTCCATAAATCAACAGGGACACAAACAGCAGCGCTATCTGATCCCAAAGCGCGGCAAACACAACGCCAACCGCTCCGGCTCCACCCGCTATAAATCCGGCTGCCAGCCCGACTCTCCGCCCAAACCGCTGTGACAAGCTTCCTACAACAAGCGCTGCCGCCGCGGAGCCCAGCGTAAACAAAGCTGCGGGAAGACCGGAAAGGCTGTCGCTGCCCAGCATGTCCTGTGCAAGCAGCGCTCCGACGGTAAGCCCGGCAGCCAGCCCCGCCCCTCCGAATATTTGCGAGATAACAACAAGCCATAACGTTTTTATATACAGCTTCCTTTGCTTCTCCGGCGATTTCACGTAATCATTTACTCTGTCAAAGCGGATTTTTTGCCGTCCCTGAGCCATTGATGTTTGTTTATTCATATGAATCCTCCTTTTCGGTACCCCTGCTGCTATCTGGATCATCTCCAAACCAATATCCGAATTATAGCGATACCCGCCATCCCTCTTCAATCCCTCAAAGTTGGGATAGCTATTCCAATCCTTATAGTGTTTCGGACATGTCGAATGAGCGAATCCCTGAGCAATGTGCTTGAATCCATTAGGAAATTTACTGTATCCGTTTGTCCTCATTTATAGTTAGAATAATGTTATACGATTCTCACACAGGAGGCGCAGGCGAAAGTGGCTAATATCAAAGAAATTGCCCGGATGGCCGGAGTGTCCGTCACCACCGTCTCGCGGGTGTTGAATAATCATCCTTATGTCAGCAAGGACAAAAGAGCCGCCGTACTGAATACGATTGAGCAGCTGGATTATACCCGCAATATGAACGCCGTACACCTGATTACCGGACGTACCGGTGCGGTGGCGGTGATTCTTCCGTATATTCATGCATTTTATTTCTCGATTATTATGAATGGAATTGCCCATGAGGCGCTGCTCTCGCAATACCGGCTGATTGTGTGCCAGAGCAATTATCGGGAGGAAGAAGAAGTGAAGGTGCTGGAGATGCTGCGCCATAAAGAGATTGACGGTGTCATTATTATATCCACTGCGCTGAAGCCGGACATTATCGAGGAGTATACGGCTTACGGCCCGGTCGTCACATGCCAGGACAGCGGAGAGCGCCGCTATTCTTCGGTCTATATTGAGCATTATGCAGCGTTCAGGCAGGGGCTGGAGTACCTGACCGGTAAAGGTTACCGTTCCATCGGGTATTGCGAAGGACGGAGTAACGGCAGCAGTGCCGTGATCCGGCAGGCTGCTTACCGGGAATTTATTGCCGGGCACAAGTTGGCTTTTGAGGAGGAATGGATGATCTATGACTGTACTACGGAGGAAGATGGCGCCGCCGTCGCACAGTCGCTGCTGAAGATGGCTAAACGGCCGGAGGCGATGATTATCACCGGAGATCATGTGGCTGCCGGACTGATCATTGAGGCGCGCAGGGCCGGACTCCGCATCCCGGGAGACCTCGCAGTCATGGGCTTTGACAACCAGCCGATCGGCCGGCTGCTTGAGATCACCACCATCGACAACCACCTGCATGATATGGGAGCCGCTGCCTTCCGCATCATCCATGAACAGATCCATTCGGACCATCCTGCTCCGGTCTACCGCAAGCTGGACTACCGGATTATTGAGCGGTCCACGGTTTAGAATAAACCGGAGCGGCGGCGGTGGTTCAGATAAAGCTTCAAGCAGAAACGGCTTTGCCGTCCTTTTTAAGGACGGTATCGTTTCAGCGAGAAATATAAGGATAAGTTATGGTGTGCAACATATAAATTCTTATATTTTAAAATAGACATACGGCGTCCTCTGCGGGGACGTTTTTTTTTGCGCATATTGTGTGAATCTGTATAGCAGTTGTTATGAATATGACAATTATCACATTTTTATTGACAGGCCGGGTAGGGAGATTTATGATAGGTCCATCATTGATAATCATTATCATTTACATAAGTAAAAGTCATATACTCTTATCATTTACCTGAAGGGGTGTCCAGCCAAATGAAGATCAGTTATGCAGTGCCAGCTGGGCTGCTTGCAGCCTCTCTCCTGTTCGCCGGATGTGCGGGCAAGGATAACAGCATCAACGTTAATACCAGCAACAACTCAGGGAATAATGCTGCAGCCCAGACAGGCAGCGGGGCAGAAAGTGTTGAGAAGACCGGCACTGGAATGGGCGCAGATTTCACCACAGCGATTGACGAATACCGTAAATATGTCATTGCAGAATGCGATGAATTCGTCAAACAGACCGAAGGCTTCACAGATGCCGTCAAGGCGGGCAAGCTGGAAGAGGCCAAAGCACTGTATGCTCCGGCGCGTATGCATTATGAGCGGATCGAGCCGATCGCCGAAGCGCTCGGAGACCTGGACCCGAACATCGATGCCCGTGAGAATGATGTAGATGCAGCGCAGTGGCGCGGCTTCCATAAGCTGGAGCAAGCGCTGTGGCAGAACAACACTACAGAAGGTATGACAGATGTCGCGGACCGTCTGCTGAAGGACGCGCAATTGCTGCGCGCCAAGGTGGAGACTGCCGGCATTGACGCTAATCTGCTCGTTACCGGAGCTGTAGAACTGCTGAATGAAGTCTCCTCGTCCAAAGTTACCGGGGAAGAGGAGCGGTATTCGCATACGGATTTGTATGATTTTGTGGCAAATGTGGAGGGAGCCCAGAAGATCTATGAGCTGCTGAAGCCGGAGCTGGCCAAAAAAGACCCGGATCTCGCGCAAACGATCGGCGGCCGGTTCACAGCCTTGCTGAATGAGCTGGCTCCGTTCAAGTCCGGAGATGGATACGTGTCTTATGAGACACTGAAGGAAGATGAAATCCGCAAGCTAAGCCAGAATCTCGATGCCTTGGCCGAGCCGCTATCCAATATGGGAACGATTCTGGGAGTGTGACCGCGAGATGAATAAGAAGGACAAGAATACCTTGGGCCATGCAGACGCAGAAGGCAGCCTTCCTGCCGGGGGCAACGGTCTGTTCCGTCAAAAAATCAGCCGCCGCGATATGCTGCGGCTTACCGGCGCCTCCGGTCTCGGTCTCCTGCTCGGCGGAGGCGGAGTAGGCGGCTTGATGGCTGCACGCCAGGCAGCAGGGCGGGCGGTTCCAGCCGCCGCAGCCTCCGGGCAGAGTGCAGGTGCAGCAGACACGATTCCCTTCTACGGCAAGCATCAGGCAGGGATTATTACACCTGCTCAGAACTTCCTGTGCTTCGCCTCATTTGATCTGACCACTTCCAGAATCAGCGATGTCCGGAAGCTTATGCAAGCCTGGACTACAGCTGCTGCCGCGTTGACTTCCGGTACGCTGATCGGCAGCGCGAACGACAACCCCAATCTTCCGCCGGCGGATACCGGCGAGGCCGATGGCCTTACGCCTTCCAAATGTACGCTTACGTTTGGGGTGGGGCCGGCGCTGTTTGACAGGCGGTTCGGGCTGGCGGGGAAGCACCCCGCCTCCTTCACGGAGCTTCCGGCCTTCCCGGGAGACAGTCTGGAGCCCCGGTGGAGCGGCGGCGATCTCTGTGTCCAGGCCTGTGCCGACGACATGCAGGTGGCGTTCCACGCCATCCGCAATCTGGCCCGCCTCGCCCGGGGAACAGCGGTGCTGCGCTGGACGCAGGAAGGCTTCCAGCGCAGCGGCAGCGCCGACCCGTCAGGCGGCACTCCACGTAATCTGCTGGGCTTCAAGGACGGAACGGGGAACCCGGATGTTACCGATGACGCCAAGATGCGCAGCATTGTCTGGAGCGGCGGCACAGACGGTCCCGCCTGGATGAACGGCGGCTCCTATCTGGCGCTGCGCCGGGTGCGCTTCCGCATTGAGGTCTGGGACCGCTCCTCCCTGAGCGACCAGGAGGCCACCTTCGGCCGCCACCGTCAGAGCGGGGCCCCGCTCGGAGCGCGGGATGAATTCGCGAAGCTCGATCTGACGGCCACCGATGCCGGGGGCAAACCGGTCATCCCGCCGGATTCACATTCGGCGCTCGCCCACGGAGACGGCTCGGTCCAGATGCTCCGCCGCTCTTACTCCTATTCCAGCGGCATGGACCTCAAGACCGGCCAGCTCGATGCCGGGCTGGTCTTTATCAGCTTCCAGAAGGACCTGAAGCAATTCGTAACCATCCAGCAGCGTCTCGCCGCAAACGACCGGCTGAATGAATATATGGTACATACCGGCAGCGCCGTTTTTGCCTGCTTCCCCGGCGTCCGGGAAGGCGGCACCATCGGGGAGCAGCTGCTTGAGGGATGAAATGCCTAGGCTGTGACGGGTGACGCTGAGGAAGCAGGAGCCACGGGATTCTGAGGACGGAAGGGTAACGGCGATTCGGGCACCGGAGAGGACGGGCAGGTAGCTGATCGTTACGGACTGAGAGGCGCTTATTTTCTCTTTTCAAGCATATTTAGCTACTCCAACGGACTCCACGGTGCTTATTTCCGCTACGGCGGGCGGTTTCCTCGCAATTATTTGTACATAAGCGCAACTGAGTCCGTTCAACTTGCAGAAACGTTAATATTGCTAAAATAAGCGCAGCTGAGTCCGTTGCAAGTGCCCCCTACTCGCTAAACTTGAAGGGAATGATCCCGATGATCCTCACGGTTAAAAAGAATCCATGGCGGCAGTTCAGGGCAGCGCTACTGCTGCTCTGCCTGGTGCTGCTGCCCTGCGCGCCGGCTTCAGCGTCAGGCGCGCCGGCGGATGAGCTGCTGCCGCCTGTAGGCAGCGCGCTGGTCGAGGCCGGCCAGAGCCGCTGGGATGCGGCGGCGGCCGATATCGACGCGTTCGCGGCGCTATGGCGCAGCGCGAACGAAGGCACGCCGGACCCGGCCCTCGCCGGTCCGGCTGCCGGGGTGGACGCCGCGCTCGCCGCCGCGGCGGAGGCTCTGGCGGGCGGCGGCGGAGCGCCCGCCAAGACGGCCCTGTCCACGCTCGCCCGCAGCGTGGACGCCTATGTCACCGCCGCCGCAGGCGAAGGCGGCGGTGACACCAGCGCCGCCGGACGCGCAGCGGCGGCGAAGCTGCTGCCCGCGGCGGAGCGCACGCGGGAGGCGGCGCGCAGCGCCGACTGGACGGCGGCGGCGGAAGCCTACCGCGCCGTCGTGAGCGGCTGGACGCCGGCGGAGCGCGGCATCCGGTCGGACAATCCCGACGTCTACAGCCTGCTGGAGACGAAGATGAGCCTGCTGCGCATTGCGCTGCAGGCAGAGCCGCCCCGCGGAGAGGCTGCGCTGAAGGAAGCGGAAGCGCTGGTAACACTGCTGTCCGATTATAACAGCGGCAAGACCGTCAATGCTGGAGGATCCCCGGCTGAACCAGCTTCTATTGAAGGCTTGCTCCGTTACTTGAGCCAGGCTCAAGCCGCTGCCAGGGCCGGAGACAGTGCTGGAGCCGCAGCCGTGATGGAAGAATTCATCGCGGCTTGGCCTTCAGCAGAAGGCGAGGTCCAACTGGCCTCGCCCAAGGTCTATGCCAGCATCGAGAATGAGAGCACCGCAGTGACGGGTGACCTGCTCTCCAATCCCCCGAAGCTGGATCAGGCGCTTGCGCTGCTGGACAACATGCACGCCGAGCTGGCCCCGCTGGCCGGGGAGCAGACTTACACCGCCTGGGATGCGGCACTCATTCTCCTGCGCGAAGGACTGGAGGCGATCCTGGTGCTCGCTGCACTCCTGGCTTATCTGCGCCGGGAGGCACAGCCGGTCGCCCGGCGGTGGGTCTGGTCGGGTGCCGCAGCAGGACTTGCCGGAAGCATCGGGCTTGCTGCAGCGTTAAGCTTTACCCTCTCGCAGGCAGCCTCCGGCGGGGCGCGCGAGCTGATTGAAGGCATTACCGGCCTGGTGGCTGTAGCCATGATGCTTACCGTCGGCCGTTGGCTGCACGGCAAGTCCAGTACTGCGGCCTGGAACAAGTATGTGGACCGGCAGATGCAGGGTGCGCTCGCCAGGGGCAATCTATGGACTCTATTCTTCATCGCTGCGCTGGCTATTTTGCGCGAGGGCGCAGAGACAACCATCTTCTATGCAGGGATGGCCTCGGCTATTAAGCCTTCCCAGCTGCTGCTGGGAATCGGGTCAGCACTAGCCATCCTGGTTGTACTGGGCTATGCCATCATTGCATTGAGTGTAAGGCTGCCGATTGCCGCCTTCTTCCGTGCCGGAGCGCTGCTGATTTATTATCTGGTGTTCCGTTTCCTGGGCGAGAGCATCCATGCGCTGCAAATCGCCGGCCAGCTTCCGGCTCATACCGGAACCGGCCTGCCTTCTATCGGGTGGCTCGGTCTGTACCCAACCTGGGAGACCGCGATACCGCAGCTGCTAATGCTCCTGTTCATCCTCTGGGAGCTGTTGCGCAGCCGGATCACCGGCGGCAGAAGCGCCAGACAGAACGGTTAAGAAGCAGCAACCTGCATGGCCGATCAATAGGCCCAGGTTGCTGCTTAATTTCTGTTTAGGGGATTTTATTTTCGCTTTTGTTGTAAATGCACCAGAACCAGATGTAATCGAAAAACCGATCACATTCGCTCAGCTGTAGGCCTGTGGGCCAGATGTAATCGAAAAACCGATCACATTCGCTCAGTTGGAGGCCTGTCAGCCAGATGTAATCGAAAAACCGATTACATTCGCTCAGTTGGAGGCCTGTCAGCCAGATGTAATCGAAAAACCGATCACATTCGCTCAGCGGAGGCCTGTCAGCCAGGATGTAATCGAAAAACCGATCATATTCGCTCAGCTGTAGGCCTGTGTGCCAGATGTGATCGAAAAACCGATAACATTATGCTCGCGGTGCATCTGTTCTCCTGCTAATATGCCAACCGGGCTCTTAATCCAGCCCAAAACAAAAATCCCTATTGCAACCGATACGGATTTGTTTTATTCTGATGATGAATGAAAAACATTTTCTTATTTTTATCTTTTATTATGTAAAATAATTTCACAACCTAGCAGCCGCACTACCACCAAGCATGTCATATATTAGGAGCATGTCCGGTCCATCCATAGTAAAAACTACATGAATCTATAGCAAAGAAGGTGAGTGCTTGTCTCCTATTCTGCACGCCCTGGAGCATGGCCAGTCCAAGCTGTCCCAAACGGAACGCAAGCTGGCGGAGCATATCCTGGCCTCCCCCGGGGAGATTGTCCGTATGGGCATCACGGAGCTGGCGGAAGCCTGCGGCACCAGCCCGGCGACGATTACGCGGTTCTGCAAGGCGCTGCATTTCAAAGGCTTCCCCGATTTCAAGCTCAAGCTGGCGGAGGAGCTGGCGCACAGCGACGGGGCGCCGCAGGATGGCAGCTCCTCTTACCAGGATATTGTGGCCGGGAATCCGCTGCCATTCATTGTCGAGGCGATGCAGGCCAATCATCTGGCCTCTATCCGGGATACCACCTCGCTGCTGGACCTGGACCGGCTGCAGCGCGTGATTGACCTGCTGTGCCGGGCACGCCGGGTCGATCTGTACGGGATGGCGACATCCTCGATCGTGGCCCAGGATTTCTACCAGAAGCTGGTCCGCATTGGCGTGAACTGTACCGCTTTTGCCGATTCCCATATGCAGATCACTTCCGCTTCTTCGCTCTCGGCCGGGGACGTAGCGTTCGCTGTCTCTTATTCCGGGGAAACCCCGGAGACCATCGACGCTTTGACCTGCGCGGCGGCAAGCGGCGCTGCTACCGTGTCACTGACCTCTTACGGCAGCAGCACCCTGGCTGCACTGGCCGATATTCCGCTGTTCTCCTCTTCGCTGGAGCAGGGAATGAGGCGCGGGGATATGGCTTCACGCATCGCACAGCTGCACATCATCGATATTCTGTTCACCGGCATGGTCAGCACCCGGTTTGGGGAGTTCATTCCCAAGCTGGAGCAGTCTTATCTCAATGTCCAACACTATAGGCACAAACGGGGAGGCCAATCATCATGAACATTTTGAAATTCCAGCACGAAGAAGATTTCGCAGCAACCGGAGCGAACCTCATTGCCAGTCTGCTGCAGAGCAATCCCAGAGCCGTTCTGGGTCTGGCGACCGGAAGCTCGCCGCTCGGGGTATACGCCAAGCTGGTGGAAATGCACCGCAAGGGTGTGGTCAGCTTCGCCAAAGCCTCATCCTACAATCTTGACGAATATGTCGGACTGCCGGCCGATCATCCGCAGAGCTACCGCAGCTTCATGAATGAGCATCTGTTCAGCCACATCGATATCGACCTGGACCGCACCCATGTCCCTAACGGGAATGCTCCGGATCTTGCGGCCGAATGCCTGGCTTATGACAAGCTGCTTGAGGATAACGGACCCGTCGATCTGCAGATCCTGGGCATCGGCAGCAATGGCCATATCGGCTTCAATGAGCCGGATGCCAGCCTGAGCAGCGGAACGCATGTCGTAGACCTGCTCGAAGAGACCCGGGAAGCTAACGCCCGCTTCTTCGACAAGCTGGAGGATGTGCCCCGCCAGGCGGTAACGATGGGCATCGGCGGTATTCTGAAGGCGAAGCAGATTGTACTGCTGGTGCGCGGGGAAGAGAAGGCAGAAGCAGTCCGGCAGGCGCTTGAGGGTCCAATTACGACCCAGTGTCCCGCCTCTCTGCTGCAGAGTCACCCGAACGTAGTCGTGCTGCTGGATGAAGGAGCTGCCAAATGGCTAAAATAAACGCAGTTGCCGGTGAACTGTTCTACGGCAGAGTGCTTACGCCAGCCGGAATCATTGAGCAGGGTGTTATTGCCGTATCGGAAGGCTTGATTCAATATGCCGGGGAAGCCGCCTGGCTGCCCGCAGCCTGTGAAGGCTGGCAGTGTGCCGCCCGGGAGGCGGAGGCTCTGTTCATTCCCGGATTCGTCGATGTCCATGTACATGGCGGAGCAGGACATGATTTCATGTACAGCGATGCGGATGCCCTGGATACCATTACGCGGTTCCATGCTTCCCAAGGTACCACCTCCATGCTCGCTACGACCATGACAGCCTCCAAGGCAGATATTGACCGCGTGCTGGCAGAAGTGGATGCTTACCGCAGCCGTGAGGATGGAATGCCTTATGCCCGGCTGGAGGGTGTCCATCTGGAAGGGCCGTTCATCAGCCAGCGGTGGCCGGGGGCGCAGAATCCTGAGCATATTGTTCCGGCGAACATTGAATGGCTGGAGGAATGGGAAGCCCGGTATCCGGGCATGATCCGCCAGGTGACGCTTGCTCCTGAGCGCGAAGGCGCACTGGAAGCGGTCCGCTGGCTGCGTAAGCGCGGCATCACCGCCGCACTGGGCCACACCGACGCCACGTTCGAGGAGGTCATTGCCGCTGCCGATGCCGGATTGAATCAGGCTGTGCACCAGTTCAATGCCATGACGCCGCTTCATCACCGCAAGCCCGGCACCGCCGGAGCCGTTATGTATGAGCCGAGAATCCGCGCAGAGATTATCGCCGACGGCATCCATGTTCATCCGGCGGCTATCAGCATCGTTGCCCGGCTGAAGAATGAAGGGAATCTGCTGCTGATTACAGATGCCATGTCGGCAACAGGACTCAGCGACGGGGAATATGCCATCGGGGATCTGCCGGTGATTGTCAAAGACGGCATCGCCACGCTGAAGGAGCATCCCGAAGCGCTGGCCGGTAGTACCCTGACGATGATCAACGGCTTCCGCTATCTGGTCCGCACCGTTGGCCTCAGCCTGCTGGAGGCCTCACAGGCCGCCAGCCTGACTCCTGCGCATTCCCTTGGAATGGAGCGGTTCATTGGATCGCTTGAAGCCGGCAAAAGAGGAGACATTCTGCAGCTTGACCGCGATTTGAATCTGCACGCGATCTGGATTGGCGGGCGGAAGCTGGACTAACACAAATACAGCCATGCAGCCCGCTGCCCGTCTGAAGGGGAGCGCCGGCCGGCATGGCTGTTCGCTTTTGGTGCAGAGCCGGTGCCTGTCTGTTGAATAAGCCTCATATTCCGCTGGAATACTAGCTTGATTCCAGAGCATCGTGCGCCTGCTTAGTATCCGCTGTGCGCCGGGAAAATACGCTCGACCATGACCCGGAATTCATTGGCAAAGCCCTTCAAAGGATGACCGGCCCCGAATTCCCGGGCGTAATAATCGGCCCGTTCCACGAAGTCAGGGTTCGCCGAGACATAGACATTCTTAATGTTTCGGTCAGCCTTATGGACCTCTGCCGCAATCTTATTCTTCACCTCTGCGGTCAGCGTGTCTGCATCCGTCAGGGCTGTTCCCCGGCCGCTTGACGTCATCCTGCCCGTACCGCCAACGGTTCCTGTACCGGTCGTGTTTTTCGGAATTCCGGCCATAGAACCGCCTGTACCCGTCATGCCGGGAGTCCCTGCGGCTGTTCCTCTTCCGGTCATGCCATCCGTATTCCGGGTATGCATTCCGCCCGATGTATCCTCCAGCATGACGGCGACGTAAACGCTCCGGCCCACCTGTATAACGTTGGCTGAACGGACCTCCGGCATCGCCGCAACGCGGTCAGCCAGCTTGCGGCTGATCTCCATGCTGCCGAAGTCATTGTCTCCTGCTCCGGCCCGGTTGTTCTGTACGGCATTCACATGAATGCGTCCATCTGTCCCCCGTACATTTTTGGTCTGCATGTTTCCGTCATTGGCTGAGTGGTTGGCGCCGCATCCGGTGATGCTTATGGCACCCAGCAGCAGGGCCGCAGAAACCGACAACCCCCATTTCGCTCGCAGCATTCATTCATCCCCTATCACAGAATAATGTAGTGCAGTGTGACAATCCTTAGCATAACCCCGGCTCTTGCGGGCTATGCTGAAAGGATTTGACAAGGCACCGCTCTTTCCAGTCACGTGTTAGAGAATTCCGGCGTATCCTATAGAACAGCAGACTGTGTTCCGCAGGGTTAATGTCAGGAGGGAGTAGCTTGAAGATTTTGTTTACGTTCTATGTACCAAGCGGAGGGGTCGAGACCCTGAACAGGCTGCGGTGCGAGAGTCTTCAGCAGAATGGCATCGAATGCCATGTGCTGTATCTCATGCCCGGAACCGGGAGCCAGAACAGTGTAAGCTTCCCTGTGTTCATCACTTCACAGGATGAAGATATCCAAGCGATACTGAATACCCATCATTATGATGCGATTGTTGTCACTTCAGATTACTTCATGCTGGAGAGGCTGCGCCGGCTTGGTTACGGCGGTATCATTATTTATGAATCGCAGGGGCTGGGAACACGGAACGAAGCCAGATGTGTAATCACGGAAGCTGTACCCTTTCTGCAGGCCTTCTGCAATGCTGTCCTAATTCCTCCGACAGACCATCTGCTGGAGCTGTTTATCGAGATCTGCCCCTGGCTTCAGCGCTATATTATTTCCAATCTGGTCGATGTGCAGACCTTCCGGCCTATCCCCGGCGATAAGCCTGTCGATCCGGTAATTGCCTGGGTCGGGCGGCTGGAGCCCAACAAAAACTGGAGCGAATACCTGAAGATTGCCCACCACCTCCGCAAGCTGAAGCCCGGGCTGCATCTCTGGATGTTCCATGATCCGGCGCTGGCCTCGGAGGAGCAGAAGGAGAAGTTCAATGAAGAGCTTCATGCCCTTGGGCTGAATGACCGGCTTATTGTATTCACCAACGTGCCGAATCAGATGATGCCCTTATACTATTCCTCCATTGCCGGCTCCGGGGGCTTCCTGCTGTCCAGCTCAGTCACTGAAGGCTTCGGTTATGCGGTAGCCGAGGCTGTCAGCTGCTCCTGTCCGGTGCTCAGCACAGACTCGGACGGCGTGCGCTCCTTCATCACCCATAATGTTACAGGCAAATTCTATCCGATCGGCAATGTGGAGGCTGCGGTGAATGAGGCCGTGGAGCTGATGGACAACATTCCGCTTAGGGAAGCCATTGGCCAGCAGGGCCGCCAGCATATGGTCACTCATTTCGGCGCAAGCCGGTACGCACATTCCTTCCGTGAAATGATGAACTCCTTCGCAATTTTTTAGAATCCAAAACACCAAGCTCCGCATGAAAAAACCTTCAATCCCATCAGTGTCCCGGGGTTGAAGGTTTTATAGTTATCATAGCTATCATAAGCTCTGTCTGGACATCAGCTCGAACAGCTCAGCCTGGAAAATCTCTACGCTCCGCTCCCAGGTAAAGCGCAAGGAGTCCTCCTCCCCCCTGGCCGCCAGATGAAGGCGAAGCTCCTTGTCATTAACAAGTGTATCTATGTCCACGGCCAGGCGGTTCTCATAACGGTAGGACATCAGGCAGTTCTGCCCGTGCAGGGCGTATTCGAGGTTGCCCCCGGAATATACCGTCACCAGTGCAGCGCCGCAGCGCATCGCTTCCAGCCCCGGCAATGAACCGGTGTCATAGGTGCTGGAGCTGACAAAGATGTCACTTTCATTATAGTGGTAAGCCAGCTCTTCGTCATTCCCGGGCGTCCGGATCTGATATCCCCTGCCGCCAAGCCTTGTCTGCAGGCTCTCGGAGGCAGCATACTCCGCAGGAGGAACCATGATACAGATTACCACCTCAGGGTGAAGCTGCTTCACCATATCCAGCTGCTCCAGCAGATAGTCCTGCTCCCGGTGGCCCGCGAACCCGCCCTCCGGCCGGCGCATAACCGCCGAGATCATTAGCGGCCTGCCCGGTGCATCCCGAAGTTGCATATTCCTGAATACCGGACTGACGCCGACCGGAACGATTCTGCCCTTAATCCCGTGATTCTGCCGGATCATCTCCTGCTGCCAGCGCGACAAGACAAACAGATTGCGGGTGATATGATAAGAAGAGAAGGACAGCGCATTGTCCGGCAGAAAGGTCGGCTCGTAGCACAGGGCCAGCCGGAGATGCAGCCCTTTGCCCTGCCTGCTGGCCTGCTCCGCCACGGGTACGGTGATGTAGAAATTGGAAATAATCACATCACTATAGGGAAAATCCTCTGCCTTCAGCACCGTAGCAGGCGCCGTTATGATCGGGCATTTCATTTCATATTCTACTCTTCCGTTACCCGGCATAAGTATGGCAACCTCATGGCCGATCACAGCCAATCGGTTGGCCAGCTCAGTCAGCATCCGCTGCGCGCCGCCTTTGGATAACGTCAGCACCGCAAAGACAATTCTCACTTCCTTTCCTCCTTTCTCAGCACCTGCGCCAGCGTCTCCCGGTGTCTGGCTTGCACAAGGGCGATTTCCTGCTTCTGCCCTTCACTGAACAGGACAGAGCCCATTCCGCCATGTATACGATAGTCCAGCAGCGGCTGGTCGATATAGGACCACTCAAAATGCGGCAAGATCCGCAGCCACATATCATAATCCTGTGTATACAGCAGAGCCTCGTTGAACAAGCCTACGGAAGAGAAAATCCTCATATCGAGCAGTACCGAGCTGCCGTTCACCGGACAGCCCGACATCATGGTCCGGATCAGCGCTGCCCGGCTGCCGGACGGCATACGGGCGATTTCGGAGAACCGCTCCCCCTGCTCATTGATATAATAATATGCCGTATGGTTGAAGGAGACCCTGGAGCTGCGGATGGCTTCCATCTGCCGGCTGATTTTGCCCGGATGGAACAGATCGTCTGCACTTAACCAGGCAAAATACGCTCCGCTGGATGCCTGAATCCCCATGTTCAGCGCCGAAGCCGTCCCCCCGTTCACCTTGCGGATATAGGTGATTCTCGACCTATACGGCTCCAGCTTCTCCATGTGAAGCGTAGAGCCGTCATCGACGACAATCAGCTCAATATCCGGGTAGCTCTGGGCCAGCACGCTCTCGACCGCCAGATGCACATACGGACAATTATAGAATGGAATCACTACCGAGACCCTGTTCTTCCGACTCATGTGCCGGCCTCCTTCCCGATTCACGATTAGACTGTTTTGCAGGCAAGCAGGGCATCCAGCGGCGCATGATCCTCGCCAAAGGCTTCCCGGAAGGAGGGGTTCTCAGCATGGTGATACCCCTTCAGTACAGTAACAGCATATCCCCGCTTCAGGAAATCCTCCGGCTCCCAGCCGCTCCAGTGCCGCTGGTAGTATTCCCCGTGCAGGTTATAATGGTCCTTGCCTTCCTGCGGGAAGAAGCCCCGGGGCGTAAATACGACCACACGGTTCGCAGCGATAATCTCCGCCTTCCGCAGCAGCTCCGAACCCTCGTTCATCGGGAAATGCTCCAGGGAATCAATTAAAGTGACCGCAGAGAAGGTTCCCGGCAGGAACAGCTTATCGATATGGCCGGCATCGGCATGAACAGGAATGATATGAGGCGATTTATACATCCGGTGCAGCAGATAGGGTCTGTGAATGTCCAGTCCCAGCACAACAGCCGCTTCATACCGTTCCAGCAGCGTACCGGTACCGCTGCCGATATCCAGAATGCTCTCGGAGAATTTCAGCTGCTCCAGCAGGACCGGCAGGAAGTCCTTCACTTCGATTTCCCGGTACATATGCTTCCCTCCTGAGAATTAGTTGCTAAGCGTTCGACCCGCTCCGCTGGCCGGGGGCTAACCGCCCATCGAAGCGATCAGGGCGCTTAGCGGGGCATGATAACGGGCACTGGTCGCAGCAGCCTCTGCCATGATGACATCGTAATGCCGGAGCGTGCCCATGCCCTCATGCCGCCGGTAGGCCGTCAAGGACTGGTTGAGCATCACCGGCGGATACCCGTTCAGAATCGCCCGGTACCACAGATCATAATCATGGGTATACGGCAGAGCCTCATCGAACATCCCGATGGCGCCAAACACCTCGCGCTTGAACATTACGGTGCATCCGTTAATAGGATTGCCGTAGAGGAAGCAGCGCAGGTAATCAAGCTGGCTCGGGAACACCGCCGCCGCGTTCAGCTCGGTCAGCTGGGAGTTTCCGTTGATATAGTTGAAATTGGTATACGAGATCAGCAAACGGTTCTGTTCCATGAACAGAACCTGGTTATTGATTTTGTCCCGGTAGAACATATCATCCGAGCTAAGCCAGACCACATAATCCCCCGAGGCATGGACAATGCCGTGGTTGAGCGCCGAGGCTGTTCCTCCATTGGCTTTGCCCAGATAATTGATATAAGGCAGATAGGGGGTGATCCGGTCCGTATGCATCGTTGACCCGTCATCAACCACAATAATCTCATGAGGCTGCCAGGACTGGGCCAGGGCGCTCTGCAGCGCCTGCTCAATATAAGGGCAATTATAAAAGGGAATCACTACGGAGACTCTGGGCTTCATCACATTCTTCCTTCCTTGCCGGCCCTTGTGTAGCCGATAATATCCGCCAGTGACTGGTCCAGCCCGATTCCGGGCCGCCAGCCTGGAACAACAGCAGAGCCTGCGGAGCCGTCAGGCGTTGCTTCTCTACCAGCAGATTCAGAAGATGGCTCCGCCGGAACGGCAGATGCCGCAGAGCCATTCCCCCGGTCTGCTTCCGCAGGCTCAGGTCCCCAATCTATGGGAACCGGAACAGCGGCATGGGCCAGCAGCTTCTCCGCAATCTCTCCAAGCCCGCGCTCCGTGCCGGAATCAATGCGGTAGATCCTGCCGGTCTCTCCAGAGTCAAGAATACAGCCGTACGCCCGCACGGCGTCACGCACATCCAGGAAATCACGCTTAGCCTGACGCGAGGAGAGCCGGAACGCTGCGGGCGCAGCCTCTCCGGCTGCCGCAGCCGTCTCACTGCGCACAATATGCCCGGCCAGCAGAGAGCAGAAGCCTGTGGAGGGGCCCGGCCCGATCAGATTCGAGGGCTCCGCCATCAGGACAGGCTGCTTGAACAAGGTTCCCCAGGCCAGCGAGACCATCTCCTCCAGCGTCTTGCTGAGGCTGTAAGGATGAGGGGGAGCTTCGCTGGCCGGTCTGTACTTAAGCCGGGAGCCGGCGACCAGAATACGGCCGGCCGGCTGGGAGCGCAGCGCCTCAAGCAGATACAGGGTTGCCATAACATTAGTCTCCATATAGAGCAGCGGGTCCCGCCAGGACTCAGGGACCGAGTTCCTGCCGGCCAGATGCAGGACCTGGTCAGGCTTAACCGCCGTGACCATGGCCTCTACCGCCCGGCGGTCCCCCAGGTCGCAGACATAGGGCCGGACACCGGGGGGAAACAGGGCTGCTTCCCCGCCGCTGCGGCGCACGACGGCAGTTACCTCTGCTCCCGTGCCGGCAAAATAAGCCACGGCGTGCCTGCCGGTGAAGCCGGCAGCCCCGGTAATCAGCAGCCGCCGCCCCTTCATGTCGGCAGCTCCCGGCTGTACATAAAGCGGGCCAGCTCTTCAAGCATCCGGGGATAAGACGGCAGCTCTACCGTTACATCGCTCCGGGTGTTGACCAGCGTCCGGTCCTGAACCGGGGTCTGTACGGGGATAATCTCCACATCCTCTTTATGGAATACCGACTGCATCATCTGCAGCAGCCGGTATTTGCTTACAGGCTCCGGGTGGGCCAGATGAATCAGGCCGGAGAGCTCCGAATTCAGCAGGGAATCGATCACCTTGGCCAGCTCAAGCGTGGTGACCCCATTCCACATCACATGCTCATAGCCGCTTACCCGGCCCTTCTGGGCCAGGAACCATTCCATCAGTCCGATGCCGCCCTGGCGGATTTCCGGCCCGATGATGGAGGTGCGGATCGTCAGATGGCCGGGGGCGTGTACTTCGCCAAGGCTTTTGGTCAGCGCATAGACGGATGTGCCGTCCGGCATGTCTTCCTCGGTATACCCTCCGCGCGTCCCCTCAAACACACAGTCGCTGCTGATATGAATCAGCCGGGCCTGGATATTATCCGCTGCCCGCCGCAGACGGTGGGGGAGGAACCCGTTCACATGATACGCGCCGATCCGGTCCCGTTCCGCAAATTGATTGAGTACCCCCATTGCATTAATCATGCAATGGGGGGAGACGATCTCGACCAGCTTCTCTACACCGGCGATGTCGTCTGCATCGACATACAACCCGCCAAGGTCGTTCTTATCCCGGGTTGTATGGAAGACGTGATGCTTGCCCTGGCGGCGAAAATATTCCGCCAGCATGTGACCTGCCATACCATTTCCGCCGAGAATCAGAAGCTTCACTTGAGGAACCCTCCCCGGATCAGAATCTCCTTGATTTCGGAGCGCTCCATCAGGTTATTCTCCGAGCTGAAGCTGTTGAAGGACACCGGAGGGAATGTCCGGTAATGCTCCTTCAGCTCCGGCATATCCAGGGTAGGGAGAATAACCAGATATTGCTCGTCATAGACAACTGTAGTCTGGCTCTCGAAATCGCTCATCAGAATTTCATGGATTTTCTCCCCGGGGCGGATGCCGGCCTCAACCATAGTGACATCACGCCGGCCTGAAGCCTCGATCAGCACCTCGGCCAGATCCACAATCCGGCAGGTCGGCATGGTCATGACAAAGATCTCCCCGCCGATACTGACATCGGAGGCCTTGAACAGCAGCGTAATCGCATCGCGCAGGGTGAAGAAGAACCGGGTCATGTTCATGTCGGTTATCCGTACCTGCCCCTTATCCCGAATCTGCTTCATGAACAGATGCACGACGCTGCCGTTCGTGCCCAGAACATTGCCCCCGCGCACCGTGACAAACCGCGTGCCCGAACCGATCAGATTGGCATAGACGAACAGCTTCTCGCCGATGGCCTTGGTCATGCCGTAGAAGTTCGACGGATTGGCCGCCTTGTCGGTGGAAATATAGATCGCCTTCTCCACCTGGTTGGCAATCGCCGCTTCAATGACATTCTGCGTGCCGACCACATTGGTCTTGAGCGCCTCATACGGCTGGTCTTCGCAGACAGGAACATGCTTGAGCGCCGCCAGATGGAATACATAATCAATCCCGCGGCAGGCGGCGACGAGCGCCTCTTTGTCACGGATATCGCCGATGATGAAGCTGAGCCGCTGATCCTCAAACTCACGGCTCATGGCTACCTGTGCAGACTCGCTGCGCGAGAATATAACGATTTCTTTAGGATGCTGCGGCAGCAGCTGCCGGATCAGCTCATGCCCCCAGGAACCGGTACCGCCTGTAACCAGAATCCGTTTATTATTGAACATGCAGGTTCCCTCCAAGCAGAAATTTAACTACTTTATCCGAGACATCCGGGGCCAGATAGCCCTCCGGTGCCTCCCAGTCAGGCTTAAGCGACGTCATCAGCACAGTGCAGCGCAGAATGCTGTCCTTCTCTACACCGGACACCACATTACTGCCGCAATCGACCGTCTCCGGCCGTTCTGTTGTCCGGCGGATGGTCACGGTCGGCACTCCCATCAGGCAGCATTCCTCCTGGACGGTGCCGCTGTCGGTAATCGCGCACAGGGCATGCCGTTCCAGATGGACGAAGTCAAAAAATCCGAACGGCTCATGGAATTCCACCAGCGGGTGCATAGTCAGCGGGAACTGCCCCGTAAGCTTGGAGCGTGTGCGGGGATGGATGCTGCAGATGAGACGGAGCCCGAAATGTTCGGCCACCAGGTTCAGCCCGGACATAATCTGGAGCAGGGCTTCAGGATCATCCACATTCTCGGCCCGGTGGGCGGTCACCAGCAGATATTGCCCCGCTGTCAGCCCAAGCCGGGACAGAATATCGCTGGCCCCGATTCTCTCTTCATAATGCGTAATCACTTCATGGATAGGGTTGCCGGTCAGCACGATCCGCTGGCTGGGGAACCCTTCGCTGAGCAGATGTCTTTTGCTCTGCTGGGTATAAGGCATATTTATGGTCGAGACGGCATCTATGACACGGCGGTTCTTCTCCTCCGGTACCTTCAGATCGTAACAGCGGTTCCCCGCCTCCATATGAACTACAGGAATGCCCATCCGCTCAGCCAGAATGGCACACAGCGCGCTGTTGGTGTCCCCCAGCAGCAGAATCCGGTCCGGCTGCTCCTGCAGCAGGATACCCTCCAGGCTGCCGAACATGGCGGCGAGCTGGCCTCCAAGCCCGGCCTGCTTATCCTGCAGCACATAGTCCGGTGCGCGGAGCCCCAGCTCGGCGAAGAAAATCCCGCTGAGGCTTGCAGTGAAATTCTGTCCCGTGTGCACCAGCACATGGCGGTCAGCATACTTATCGAGCAGCGGAATGATGACGCTGAGCCGGATAATCTCGGGCCGTGTGCCCAAAATCGTCATGATCTTCATGGGTTCACTCCCCTTTGATAATGGCCTGCCCTTCTGCAAGGGGCAGGCGGTTCTGGCGTGCCGTCCGGCCAGGACGGCACGCCGCGGGCCGGTCCGCAGCATAGCGCGCGGACCTTAAGCCCGCTTGCGCCGCCGCCCGCTCCGGCGGCGCGCAGCCCGGCCCGCGCGGCGCTTCTTGCTGCCGCCGCTGGCCCTCCGGCGCGCGGAGCCTGCCGCGCGCTTCTTGCGGCCCGTGCGCTTACCGGCACGGGCCCCCGCGCGGCGCAGCTTGCCGCGCCGCAGCTTCGCCGCCCGCAGCCGTGCGGCACGGCGGGCGGAACGCCCCCGCGGCTGCGCAGCCGCGGGTGTCTCTTCGCCCGCCGGCTGCGCTGCGGGCGGAAGGTCCTCGCCGCCGGCTTGCGGCGGGCGGAGGCAGTAGCGGAGATGCCATCTCTCCGCTAAGCCCTGCAGGCGGGCGCGGTAAGCCGCCGGGCCGTAGGCGGCCCCGATGCGCTCCCGCGCCTGGCTGCCGACTATGGCCGCCTGAGCCTGGTCGGCCAGAAGAGCGTTCACCCGCTCGGCCAGCAGCCCGGTTTCCCCCACAGGCACCAGCAGGTCAGCGCAGCCTGCAGCGATCAGAATCTCCCGCAGGCCGCCGGAATCATAGGCCACGACCGGCTTGCTGAAGGCATACCCCTCCAGCGCCGTCATGCCGAAGCCTTCGCGGATCAGGCTGGGCACGACGAGAACATCCATAGCGCAATAAGCGGCGGGCAGACATTCTTCGTATCCGACGAACCGGAAGCGGGAGGTCAGGCCTTCCATTTTCACTCTGCGGACACAGCGTTCATAGTAGCTTTTATCACCTGGGGTGCCTACGACGAGATAACGGGCAGCCGGATGCTGCTCTTGCACCAGCGCGGCCATCCGGACGAAATGCTCCAGCCCCTTCTCCTTATTAATGAAGGAAGAGACATAGCCGATCAGCGGTTCTCCCGGTGCGATCCCAAGCTCACCCCGCCGTTCTCCCCGCAGCTTGCTCCAGGCTTCAAACATCATATCCGCATCATTCCAGGACGGCGGGAGCTGCGTCACCTTACCCTCGCGAATGTCCTCGGGGAAGCAAGCCGCCGCCGTCTGCGAGATCGCCAGAATCTCATCGCTGTGCTGATGGATCAGCTGTACACTCAGCGGAGTGAACTCATTGTCGATCATCGTCTCCGAGATCTTCCAGACCACCGGGATACCCAGCGACTTCGCCGCAATCGGCGGCAGGGCGTGAACGCAGGTGCTGGAGATGATGAAGGCGGGACGTACTACCGCAAGCCAGCGGCACAGCTCCTGGTAATCCGCGCTCTCCTGAAGCTTGCGGAGATCAGCGGGAAGACCCGCGTACGGAGTGTACATACCGTAGACCAGCGGAATCGACATCAGCCGGACTTCAATCCCGTAGCTCCGGGCCAGGCGCGTCAGCTTCCCGTCCTGCGGAGCCACAAGAATACAGTTGAAGTAGACTGACAGCTCCCGGCTGAAGAACAGCAGCAGCTTCTCCGCACCCGTAATGCTGCGTGTATTGGATACATGCGAAAAGAGGACAATGGTAGCTTTGTCGGCCATGGTGTCTCGGCGCTCCCCCGCGAGGGCTGTGGAGCAGCCATTCACCTCCCTAAAAGTTTTACAAAGCGCATAGTTCTACGAAGCCTTCACTTCAGAGCATTTAACATTGCATTAAAATCATCGCAGTAAAACTAGACAGGCTAACGTCTCTGCCCGGTAATCCAGTATATTGGGGGGACAAAGAGGCCGGCACGACACCTGACCCCTGTGAAATACACATTTTTGTTCCCTGCCGCAGACTTCGCCGGTCAGCCGTAGATAATGTTCAGCATCTGGGTCAGGCGTTTGCTGTACGTGTGGTCCTTCAGCGTCCGCTCGAAGGCGCGCAGCGCCATCTCCCGGCGTTCCTCTTCATGAGTCAGGTAATACTGGATTTTATCCAGCATCTCTCTGGGGCTGCTGAAGGTGTCGATCTCCTCCCCGACCTTGTAGAAGGACCCCATATCCTCGCGGGCATCGCAGAGCTGCAGGGTGCCGCTGGCGGCAATCTCGAACGTGCGCGGATTCGGCGATACCGCCGGAATAATCAGCGTGTTATTGTTGACGGCCTCATCGATGTGCGAGCGGTGGAGGTTGATGACCACCTTCGATCCGCTGTAGGCAACCGCCGTCTCCTGCGGAGACATCCATTTGCCGATCTCAATCCGGTCGCCATAGAGCGGCGCTTCAGGCAACCGGTCCCACCAGATGCCGTTAATGACGGTGTTGTAGCTCATCAGCTCAGGCATAATGTCGCGGAAGAAATTGATCCGGTTCCAGTATGCAGACCCGATGAAGCTGACGTCACGGCTGATCGGCGAACGCCCGGTCGTCGGACGGTAGTGCTCGCGGTAGGCGGCGAACGGAAGGTAATGGACCTCGCTGCACCCTAAGCCCCGGTAGAACTCCACGCAATTGCGCTCCAGTGTGAATACATAGTCATAGTGGTTAACGATTTTAATGGTGAAGTCGGTATAGTACGGATCGTCCGTAAGCCAAATGGCGGTTCTGATCCCCTGGCCGCGCAGCACGGCAACCTGCTCCAGCGGCAGATCCATGCCGTCCAGTACCAGCACCAGATCGGGGCGCTGGGCTGCGGCCAGCTCCACCAGATTCTGGCGCACATCGGTCACGGTCACCTGGGCCGTCAGTCTTTGTAGTGAGGAGAGCACCGCCTCATCCAGCGGAGAATACGGATAACCTTTGCCCGAAGCCACGTACATGACATGGATGCTCCGCACCGGCTGCGGCTCCTCGGGCCGGCCGTCCAGAATCGCCAGGCGCCCGCGCAGATACCCCTCATCGTAGCCGGTCTTGAAGCCGTTGAGGCGTCCCCGCAGCTTCTCCTCCTCCGCAGGGGTCCTCGGCAATGGAGGGGCAGGCATGATAAACTCGTTGTTCATAACTATTCGCTCCTTTTATTCCTGATTGAATTTCACCCTTGCGCAGTAAGAACTCCCAGTAAGTGAGGCAGGCGCGAAGTAAACGTATGGCGCAGCAGCGTGGTCCGCAGTCCGCGCAGCGCATACTGTCGGCGCTCTTTCTCGTGATTCAGGTAATATTCAATTTTGCGCTTCAGCTCGTCGGCGGAAGCGAAGGTCTCCAGATCGCGGCCCGGTGTGTAGTGGCTGTCCAGATCGCCGCGGATGTCGGTCAGCTGCATGGTTCCGCAGGCGCTGATCTCGTAGGTCCGCGGATTAATGGAGAGGGACGGCAGCTGGAAGGTATTCCGGTTATCCTGCCCGCCTTCCCAGGGGCGGTGGATGTTAATGACAAGCTTCGCGCCGCTGTAATAATTGGCGGTCTCTTCCGGCGGCATGAACCCGCTTTTGATGAAAGGCAACAGCTCCTGGTAGCAGTTCAGCCTCTCCCAGAATCCCCCGGCAATCAGCACCTTCTTGCCGCGCAGGAACGGGGCCAGCTGATCGAACAGCTCTGTCCGGTTGCGGAAGGCGTTGCCGATAAACACCACATCGTAGTGATACTGCGGCCCCGTCCGGCGGGGGTAGAACATCTGCGGATTGACACACAGCGGAAGATAGTACACTGAGGTCATCCCGAGGGAACGGTAGAATTCCACACAGTTCAGTTCATGCGTAAATACATAATCATAATGCTTGCAGATGACTGAGGTATCCTCTGTGAAATATGGGTCATCCACAAACCAGATCGCCGTCTTGATGCCCAGCTGTCTAATTGCATCGATCTGGTCAAGATGATTCTCAGGAAACACATGCAGCCCGTTCATCACCAGCACCGCTTCCGGCGACTCGCGCGCCGCCACCTCCAGCATCGTTTCCGGAGAACAGATAATCAGTTCGCTAACCAGCAGACGCAGCGCTTCTGCCATTCCTGTGTCAATCGCCTGAAATCCCTGCGGAACGTACATCAGCCTCAGCGGCCGGGAGGCTCCTACCTCAGGGGTACTCATGCGCTTGACGGCTTCACACAGGCCGAGATGGTATCCTTGCAGATAACCCTCCCGGTAATCGCGCGGATGTCCGCTTCTCTTTTTTGCTATCACGGCCTTCACCCTGCCCCGTCGTATTCTCAAGACAGTAGTACTATATGCGGAGTCAGCATCCGCCTCATGGACATCTGTCTGTATCGCGGTGAAATTGGCAGATGCCCCCTGTCATTCGCCCGCTTGGCCCGAACCCTTGCCGTTTGTCCACGCTCTTGGCGGGGGACAGGGAAATCATTTACAATCAGAGGAGCAACCCTTCGCTGGAGAAGAGCCTATAAAGGGGGAATTTTGTCATGAGTTCAAGTTCAATCTACGGTCCGATGCTGTATATCCGGTATGTGGAGCTGCTGCGCGAGCAGGTCCCTTCCTTCGGGATGTATCCGTTTAAGCTGCCGGTGGTGCGTTCGCTGGAGCGGATTGCCTTTGAGCAGCCGGTTACTTTTCTGGCGGGGGAGAATGGAACGGGCAAATCAACACTGCTGGAGGGGATCGCGGCGGCCTGGGGCTTCAACCCGGAGGGCGGTACGCTGAACTTCTCGTTCAACACCCGTGCCTCGCATTCGGGTCTCTATGAATATCTGCGGATTGCTAGAGGGGTCCGGCGGCCGAAGGACGGCTTTTTCCTGCGGGCGGAGAGTTATTACAATGTGGCTTCTTATATTGATGAGCTGGATGAAGATCCAATGGCGGGGCGGCCGGTCAAAGATTCCTATGGCGGGAGCTCGCTGCATGAGCAGTCTCACGGGGAATCCTTCTTCGCCACATTCGTTCACCGCTTCGGCGGGCAGGGCCTCTATATTCTGGACGAGCCGGAGGCAGCCTTGTCTCCTGTGCGGCAAATGTCGCTGCTGGCGCGGATGCATGAGCTGGTGAAGCAGAATTCACAGTTCATCATCGCTACCCACTCGCCGATTCTGATGGCCTATCCGGGGGCGGATATCTACCTGCTGGAGGGAGAACAGATCAGGACGGTGGCGCTGGAGGAGACGGAGCATTATTCGGTGACCCGCGCGTTCATGACGGACCGGCAGAAGATGCTGCGCGAGCTGCTGGGGGAATAGAACACCCTAGTATATAAATATTAATCTGCAAAAAAGACACCCTGCGGCGTTAACCGTCAAAGTGTCTTCGGGATTGGCATAGCTTAGGGTTCATTCTCTAATAAAGCTGATCATCCTTCTCTGCACTGCAGTCACTATACTCATTCAGGAGCGCATCCAGCTTCACCGATTGACGGAGTACCCGTACATCCTGCATCCCGTATTCCAGGGCCAGTCTGTTCAACTCCTGTCTTGCCTGCTCAATCTTATGCTTGTATTCATCATTTCCCATAGCGGCCCCCTTATAGGATGAGGCTGTTTCAAGCCATTTCCACTCTTGTACTAAAGTTCCAAACACATTGTATTCTATAATCCGCTATGGGTCAATCCAACGGTTAGCAGGGACTATCTTTTGAGCACCAGAACCAGCTTATGCACGGCCCAGCCGAACATGGCCACCGCCATCATATCGAAGCAGACATTGAACAGGAACAGATGCTTGCCGATATCCGCGCGGCCGTCCCCGAGGATCGGAACGAGGAAGGAGAACAGCCCGATCAGTCCCAGCAGCATCATCAGCTCTCCGGCAATCCGCCCGGCGGTCTGCTTACTCCGGAAGTACTCGTACAGCACTCCGGCGTAATATACGAGATAGAATAAGGCGAGGAAGCCGAGAGAATGCGGCAGATGCTTGTTCTTAAGCTCGCTCCACCCGCTGTATACACCCGCTACCGCTCCCGGCGGCTTGCCCTCACTTTTCTCATAGCTTCCCAGATAATAGGGGCGGATCGCCATGCTGTTCTCGGCAGCATATTTCATATTGTCCAGCAGCCGGACAGGATGCTTCAGATAGAAGAAAAGCACATCCTTATGCGAGACCCGGTCATAGAAATCGGGAGTTAATGACGGATCATCCTGCTTGATCGCCGTATCTGTCTGGAAATAGTTCGTGCCCGCCAGCACCTCAAGCCGCTCCGGCAGGCCCAGATCCCGCAGATCCCCCTTCACATCCGGCGATTCATTGAGAATCCCGAAGAATACCGTCTGATAGAGATTGATGTGCTTCAGTTCCTTAGGCGCAGCCGCATACATGACGACCGACACCAGTGCAGTACTCACGGCCAGCCAGAGCGCCAGCCTGCGCCAGTTCCCTGTTCCATTCAGCATCCGCAAGCGGAGGAAGATCAGGGCAAAGGCCAGGCCGACCGGCGCATTCTGGATTTTGGAGCAGACCAGGAACAGCACGGCGATGAAGAACAGGACCAGGCCTCTTGGGGTTGGCCGCTCCTGGCCGGCAAGTCTCAGGCCCAGCGCGAACGTAAGCAGCATGAAGACCATAGACACCGGTTCACCGAACAGGGAATTGAAATAGGAGAGATAGCCGATATCATAGAATACGAACAGCACCGCCGCACCAAGCAGCAGACCGGTTACATAAGATGCCTTCGTCCCAACCTTGACAATCAGCCAGGTCGCCGACAGCAGCAGCAGCGCATATACCGCGCCCAGGATACGGATATCGAAGTAACTGCCGTGCACCAGCCCGGCAATCAGCCGCGGCACCAGCACCACCAGAATCTGCGAGGAGGGGTAGAAGCCCCGGAACAGATCATCATAGGCAAACCTGGAATGGCTGAAGCTGAAAAAACGGTCCGCGTAGCTCTCCGCAGCATCGTAATAATTCAGTCCGATCGTATTCATCATCCGCAGGAAATCGCCATTGTCGGCCACGCCTCTAAACGGCCCTGTGAACAGCAAATAAATAATGAGGACGGAGCCTGCCAGGGCAATCAGGTATTCCGCTTTGAACCGTTGTCTCATAATTCCTCCTAACGCTGCGGCAGCAGCTTCACATATTGATCCGATAAGCCCATCAGCTTCAGGATATAGTCATAATCACTCTGGTATTTACTGAAATCATCTACCTTCTTATACGTATCCAGCGAGAACGCCTCGCCGTCCGCGAAGCCGGTTCCCGGCACGAACATCACTTCATCGTTAAAAAACGAGCCTGTCGGCAAATAATACCTCATGCCTACGATATTGCGGTCAATATTAAGCAGATCATGCCCGAAGGCCGTGAAGCCTTCCTCCTTCAGTGAAATGCCGAGCAGATTGGCTACGGTAGGCAGCACATCAAGCTGTCCTCCGGTCCGCTCCACGACCTGCCCCTGCTCCATGCCGGGCACATGAATAATCAGCGGAATGTTGAAGCGGCTGATCCGGTCATCATACTTGATGCCAAGCGCTTCCTCCACCTGCTCCGCCGGAACATCCTTCGGCTGCAGGCCGAAGTGGTCGCCGTACAGCACCAGCATGGTGTTCTCCCACATGCCCTCCCGCTTCAGCCCGTCAATCAGCGTACCGATCGCATAATCGGTATAATTTACTGCTGTCAGGTAATCGCCCAGCATCGTATCCTTCAGCCGGTCCGGCACCTGAAGCTTCTTGAAGCTGTCCGGGACCCGGAACGGATGATGGCTGGAGGCGGTGACCAGTTGGGCATAGTATGGCGTCCCTTTCTTCTGCAGCGCGGCCAGCTTCTGTACAGCGGTGGCGTAGAGCTGCTCGTCGGAGGCCCCGAAGTTATTGAAGTGGTCATTCTTGAAGGCCGGCTTGTCATAATACCCGTTGAAGCCAAGCGCGGGATACAGCTTATTGCGGTTCCAGAAGCCTGCCTTATTGATATGGAACGTATACGCCTCATACCCGTGGTCCCGCACCAGACGCGGCAGCGCCGGCAGCTCCCGGTCGCCGAAGCCGGTTGACATAGCGAGTGTGGCGATCGGGTAGATCGAGGTGTTGCTCATGAACTCTGCATCAGAGGTATTGCCCGGACCCACCTGCTGGTACACATGCGGGAAATAGAAGCCCCCGTCTGCCAGGCTGTTCAGCACCGGTGTCAGCTCCCGGCCCTCCAGCTTCTGATGCAGCGGGAAGTTCTGGAACGCCTCCATTTGGATGATGATAACGTTCTTGTTCTTCTGCGAGCCGAAATATTTCGGCACTGCGCCTGCCTGGGTCTGATAGGGATAAGTAGCCTCCAGCGCTCTTACCTTCTCTATCGTCTCCTGAATATCCCCGGTGCCGATCAGGCCGTTATCCTCCCGGGCCTTGATCGCCGCCACCACCTCATAATTCAGGAAGCCGGCGCTCTCCGCCTGGACCAGCTCATTGGTAATTCCCCGGGCTGAATTGATCGAATAGGCCGAGAGCAATCCGCCGCCGAGGATTCCAACCAGCCATACTACCCGGTAGACCCTCCGGCTTCTGCGTGAGGACGGACTGCTCCGGTACAGCGCCGGCCCCTGCTTCCATCTGCGGAAGAGCGAATAGAGCAAGATGACTGCCAGATCGGCAAAAAACAGATAATCTACCAGCTCAATCGTTGATTCCACGCTCTCTTTTACCTGGAAGACCTGATTCAGCTCATAAAGCGCCAGATACGTCGGGACTGAGCCGAAGTGATTGAAGTACACACTGGCGGCAAAAAGCAGCAGCGACATTAGGCCATTGAAGCCCCAGAAGACCGCCTTCTTCATCCGTCCGGGAGTCAAGGCAGCCAGCACACCCATAATGAGCAGCACCGGCGCCAGATCTGCCGCGATCCATTGCCAGGCAATCCGCTCGAAGAACAGCATCCTCAGGAGCAGCAGCTTCAGCCAGACCAGCCCCGCCACGATATAGAAATGCGCCTGCCACGGCGCAGGCTTGCCCTCTCTCATTGTAATCCCCTCTTACTCTCTTCATTAAATAGTGGTGTAAGAATAATTCCTTATTTCTGTAAAAAGCTCACGTTGCTCTAGTATAGCAATACTTGTAAAAGGAATCAAAAGAGAGGGCCATAGTACTAAACCATTCAGAGGGGGAAAAGGTTCATTTTTCAGAAAACACAATCACCTGCCCGTAAACATCCGGCCCGCTTACCCCTGCGCCCGCCCCATGTGTTCGCTTTTTCGATTACATTTGATCCACGCGCCAACGTAGCGCCCCATGTGTTCGCTTTTTCGATTACATTTGATCCACGCGCCAACGTAGCGCCCCATGTATTCGCTTTTTCGATTACATTTGATCCACGCACCCATGCAGCTCCCCATGTGTTCGCTTTTTCGATTACATTTGATCCACGCACCAACGTAGCGCCCAATGTGTTCGCTTTTTCGATTACATTTGATCCACGCACCAACGTAGCGCCCAATGTGTTCGCTTTTTCGATTACACAACAAAAAAAGCAGAGGAACGAAGTCCCCTGCAAAGCTATAGCTTAAATCTCAGTTACTTGGCAGCTTCCCGCTCCCGCTCAGGCTAACCGCGTCTTCCCCAGGAGTCTTGTAATGGAACGGTTGGCCTCACGCAGCACAACCTCCTTATCGACTGTCTTCAGCAGCCCCTTCTCCATCAGAATCTCGCCGTCCACGATGGTTGTCTCCACATCGGCGCGGGTGGCGGAGTAGACGATCCGCGAAATAGGGTCCACATCATAGGAGGGGAACGTATGGAAGTTGTAGAGATTGAGGATCGCCAGATCCGCTTTTTTGCCGACCTCGATGCTGCCGATCTGATCCTCCATGCCTACCGCCTTCGCTCCGCCGATAGTCGCCATCCGGAACACGCTCCGCGCATCCATCGCCGTAGGTCCATGCCCCGGCTTCTGGATAATTGCCGCCAGCCGCATCTCGTTGAACATGTCGAGGTTGTTATTACACGGGGCACCGTCCGCCCCCAGACTGAGGTGAATATGCTCCTGCAGCATTCCCGGGGTATCAGCGATGCCGGAGGCCAGCTTGAGGTTAGAGCCCGGGCAATGGCTGACATGGACCCCCCGGTCCCGCAGAATCCGCTTCTCCTCCGCATCCAGCCAGACACAGTGAGCCAGAATCAGCCGTTCATTAGCCAGTCCCAGGTGGTCCAGGTAGACGACATTGCGCATCCCGGTCATCGCCTGCACCAGCTCAATCTCCCCCGGATTCTCCGAGGCATGGGTGTGCACCTTAACCCCGTAGCGGGCCGAGAGACTGCCCACCTCCCTCAGCAGCTCCTCCGTACAGGAGATCACAAAACGCGGCGAGAACGCGTACTGAATCCGGCCGTTCCCGTACCCGTTCCACTTCTCCAGCAGATCCACACTCTCCTGCAGCGAGGCTGCGGTGTCCTCCTGGAGCGCCGCCGGCGCCTCCGGGTTCTTCTGATCCATCATCACTTTGCCGGACAAGGCGCGGATGCCGCTTGCCGCAATCGCCTGGAAGGCGTAATCCGTGTGATGGACGGTCTCCATATCGACGATTGTGGTTGTCCCGCTGGTAATCAGCTCGCCAATCCCCAGCATGGCGGAGTAATACAGGGAATCCTCATCATGCGCTGCCTCCAGCGGCCAGATCCGTTTACGCAGCCAGTCCATCAGCTCCAGATCATCCCCTTTCCCGCGAAAAAGAGTCTGGCACAGGTGAATATGGGTCTGCACAAAGCCGGGAATAACTGTCCGGTTCGCAGCGTCGATCACCCGCTCGTCTCCCTGCGCTTCAAGGCCGCTCCCGATCTCCACAATCAGGTTATCCCTGATGCGGATGTCTCCGTGGATGATATCCTCCTGTTTGTTCATTGTAATAATCTCAGCATGTCTGATCAGGATATTGGCCATTGTCTTCTCCTCCTGGCTGGTTGATGTCCGGCGTGATTTCAACGCAAAATAGCCACAAAAATATGCCATAGCATATTTTCGTAGCCAGAAATTTACGGTTCCCGGTAGAGACCCTTAATCCAATTATTAAGGTTATACGAAAAGGACTATTCGATAGCTTATGAATAATCCCATCATACTTCGAAGACAACTTTCATGTCAATATACGTAACTAAAATTAACACATTCATACTTATGTTGTATATCCTGCTCCGAATTATGATTTACCAGCGATTAATATGTTATTTTACATAACACAAACCCTGTCATCTCTCGGAAATTTCCGTCAACACCTTCTCGAATACAGGAAAATCCGCCGTACGTCCGGGAAAACGCACCTCTCCCCTCTGCAGGTAACCCAGTGAAGGATACAGCCGGAGGGCCTTATCATTCTTCGCATAGGTATCCAGCCGGATGCTGCTGTATCCGCCGCTGCGGGCGAACTCCTCGGCAAAAGCGATCAGCCGCCGGGCGATTCCCTTGCCCTGAATCTCCGGATGGACCGCAAGCCGGTGCATGATCAGATGCGGCCCTTGCGTCTCTAACCACTCTATGTCCTGATACTGCTCCGCCTGATTCTCGTCCAGCACAAGAATTCCGGCAATCGCTCCCTGATCGGTGCAGACAAACAAGGTTCCGTTCCTGATGTCCCCGCTAATGACCTCACGGTTCGGATAGCTCTCATCCCATTGATCGCTTCCGCCGGCCTGCATGACTTGTACACATTTGGAAATCAGATTCATAATCTCCTGAATCTCTCCGCTGTGCGCTCTCCGTATCTCATTTCCGCTCATGTACATCCCCGCTTTCCTGTCCGAATGGTGAACCCGGTAAAAGTTCTGTTAAGAAGTCTACCACATCCGGACGGAAAATCCGATAGCCCCGCTTCACGCCGCTATCCCCAAACTAGGGCTATAGATGACGGCGCAAGCTGCGTCCTCCTCTATAGCCCTATCCCTTAGCGGTTCAGGTTCAACCGCTTGCTGCGTGCGGCTCTGTCAGCCCAGCTCCAGCTTGTGTCCGTCCTCGAAGCCCTTGGCGAAACCGGCGTCGAACCCCACGTTGTATGCTTCGGTGTAGCCCTGCTGATAGGCGTCTCCCGGCGGCTGTTCCGGAGGGACGCCCAGGTCTGGGGGGAGCGGCACCACCTGTGGCGATAGCGGCGTCTCGATAGCCGGTGTCACCTGCACCGGCGGTTGTACTACGCGGCGTCTGCGGATCAGGCGGCGGCGCAGTCTTCTTTTTTTGCGCAGCAGCAGCGGCTTCTTGCCGCCCTTGCCGTGCAGGGCTTTGCGCGTCTTGCCGCCGGTGCTCTTGCGCAGGCGCGCTTTCCGGGACAGCAGCGGTCTGCGTCTTGCGCCCTTGCTTGTGGAGCGAAGCTTGCCCTGTCTCTTTCTCTTCATGTCTCTACGCCTCCTGTACTTCGTCTTTTGCCGGCCTTCCCCTCTGAGCAGGCCTTGCTCAGCCAGGGCGCAGCAGGCACTCCTTCTTTGGGCTCATGCAGCGAGATCCCGGACAACATCCGGCACATCGCGCTCTGGTACCCGCTGAGAATTCTGATATTGTCGCTTAGCTTGCGGGCTGTCAGCTCCGATTGCCCCGTAACCTCGGCAATACTCTCCAGAATGGCTGCGAGCGCTGCCTGGCTGCGGGCGATCGAGCGGATCATCTCCAGCTTGACGGCGTGTTCGGAGAGCAGCCCGCCGCTCATTTGCTGTCATCTCCAAAGCTGAATCCGTCCCCGTCTCCTCCGAAATCGCCGCCTTCATCCTCACCGCTGCCCAGCACGGCCTTGAGATTGCTGTACAGCCCGTTCTCCAGCTTCGTCAGCCCCTCCACCATCTCGACGATAACATCATGAATGGAGATGGATTCCTTCAGCTGATCTTCATGGGAGTCGAATGCTCTAGCGTGGATATGATGATGGGTCCACTGCTTCACTTTTTCCGCTTCCACCGCCTTGGCCTCAAGAATCATCGCGATGTTCCACTGGATAACAGCGGTTGACTCCAGCATTTGCAGATACGCCTTTTCTCTGCTCATCCTCCGCCTCCTTGCCCCGGGTACGCGTTACCCTTACTCTTCTTCCTGACCATTGAGTTCCTTAATGACTCTGCCCACTCCCTCGGCCATCGCCTCTTCCAGATCAGCGAAGGCGTTCAAGTAGGCAATAATGCTTTTGTTGACCTGACCTGAGCTTTCGACCAGCCCACTGAATCCGCCGAAATCAGGGTCCGCATCCGGCAGATCGTGAACTATTTGCGACATACGGACGGCTACGTGGCGTTCGGCGTCGAGAATCCGTGCCATTTGTTCGTGCGTATGGGCCATGTGCTGCAGGACTTTCGTAATTTTACTCTGCACCTTCATGTCTCCTTTGCTCAAACGCCCTGCTACAGCATATGCGGCATCCGCCTTGACGGTGCGGAGAAGGCGCGGCAAGTTACGGGACTACAAAAAAAAAACGCCGCCCCTCAGGGCAGCGTATCCCGCAGCTTCTCGCCGGCTTCGCGCAGAGACTGGAAGGTTCCCGCGTCACTCCACCAGCCTTGCAGCACATCATAGCTCAGCTTGCGCTCGGCGGCATAGATATTGTTCACATCGGTGATCTCCAGCTCTCCTCTTCTTGAAGGTGACACACGGCGGATAATATCGAATACCGCTTCATCGTACATATATATGCCGGTCACGCAGAATTTCGTCTTCGGCTGCTCCGGCTTCTCTTCAATATAAGCAATCAGGGAGGCATCTGCGCTGTCAAACACCGGAACCCCGTATCTCCGCGCATCCTCGACCGGCTTCAGGAGCACCTTGGCCGTTCCCTCCGGCTGCTGCATATAATTTTCCACGTAGGGGCCCAGTTCATCTATAAACAAATTATCGCCCAGCAGCACGACAAAACGTTCACCGGGCAGAATGAATCCTTCCGCCAGCTCCAGCGCTTCCGCAATGCCGCCTGCCGCCTCCTGGATTTTGTAAGTCAGAGATACGCCAAATTCCGCGCCGCTGCCCAAAAAGTCAGTATACTGTCCTGCAGACTGCTTGCTGATGACCAGGAGAATATCGGTAATTCCCGCCTGGCGCAGCCGTTCGATCCCATAGCACACCATAGGGTATTTGCCGACCGGAAGCAAATGTTTGTTCATAAGCCGGGTCAGCGGATATAGCCTTGTTCCGGTTCCGCCCGCCAATATGACTCCTTTCACTTACTTTCCTCCTCTTTATCTACGTCTTTAGCCTTCGGCCGGATGGCTCAGATGAACTGCGACGGGTCCACTTGCCACTTCTCCATAAAAATCCTGCGGTTACGCTCCACCAGCTCCTGCAGCGAAGCGGAATAGACCTCCCTGAAGCTGGCGCTGCCTTCGTGATGAACCAGACAGTCTCCGGCAATCAGCAGCCGGTAGCCCTGCAGCCGGGCGCGGTAGCAGTAATCGTCGTCTTCGTAATGGCCCGGCGAATACCGTTCATCGAGCAGGCCGATGGTATCCATAAGCTGTCTTGTGAACAAAAAGCACAGGCCGACCACCCTCCGGGTCTCCATCCATTTCGCCGCATCCGGGAGATTCGCCCGGGCCGCCTCGGCATGATACCCGGCAATGTCCGTATAGCTGGTCTGCACCTGCTGCCGGCCGCTGGCATAATTCGTCACCGGTCCGACAATTCCGATATCGGAAGCACTGTACAAAGCTCTTTTCAGATTATCCAGCCAGCCCTGCGACACGATGACATCATTGTTCAGCAGCAGCAGCTCATCGCCCGCCGCCAGCTGCAGCCCCAGATTGCAGGCCTGCGGGAACCCGCGGTTCTCCGGCAGGGAGATGAACGTCAGCTTGCTCTCGCGGCAATAGGCTTCTGTACCGTCATCCGAGGCATTGTCCACTACAATAATTTCATAAGCAGACCGGGTGTAGGCCCTGATTGATTCAACACAGGAGCGCAACAGCCCGAGTCTGTTATAGGTTGGAATAATAATGCTGGTCAGTGTCATAGAGCGTTCCTCCAGGCAGCGATCTGTCTGCGGTGCTCCTGCAGGTTCTCTGCCGTCAGCTGTCCGCCGGACCGCTGCTCGGCAATCACCCAGGCCAGCGCTTCAGCATGGTCGCCTGCTATGAGCCGTTCTATAGCGTTGCCGGCCCCCGTGTTGCCCTGGCGGAGCCGGTTCTGCTTAATCACATTCACCGCTCCGGCCTTTTCCACCCGCAGCCTTCCCAGAATGGAGAGTGCCAGCGCCTTCGGCGGAACCATCAGCTCACGGTAACCGATTCTCTCCAGCGCCCGGCGGGACAATGCATGGGGAACAGCCGTCATAGAGCTGACCCCGAGATCAGGGCGGCCGAGCACCTGATTCAGATACAGCTTGCAGCGGGTAACCGCATCACTTAAGCCAAATGGCGGCAGCAGGGGGTCCAGATCATTAAGCGCCACATCTACCCCCTGGTCTACCGCCGCTACGAACGGAGTCAGCTGCCCGGCAGGAATGACCATATCCCCGTCCAGAAAAAGCAGCAGCTCTCCCCGGCTGAGCTTCGCGCCCAGCGCACGTCCGACATCATGCCCGGCCGGTTCCGGCAGGCAGACAACCATCGCCTGCGGGCACAGCCGGGTACGCTGAAAGCTGCGGTCACTGCAGCCGTTCAGCACCACAATAATCTCCAGCGGCCGGAGCCGCATTACCTGCTCCAGCAGCTTCGGCAAGGTCTGCTCCTCATTCCTTGCCGAGATAATGACCGACAGCGAGCCGCGCCAGGCGGGAGAGATCCGGACCGCATACCCGGGTCCGGATGTCCGCCCGGACCGGGAGCGCCGCGGTCCGGGCCCGGCCGGTCTGCGGCGGACGGACCGCTTGGCAGCCTTAGCCGTCCCCCGCGCCGGGCCGCCGGACGCGGTGCGGCCTGAAGAGCCTTTGCGCCCGGAAGCCCTGCGTCCCGCTGAAGACAATCCGCTGACGGATAGTTCCTGCTCTGCCATCATCTCACCCATTCCCTTCGCCGGGTACCGTCACCGAAGCCCGCCCGGCCTCCCTTGTGTTCCAGCACCAGGGCCGCAGCCTCCAGATGATCCCGCAGGATGATCTCCTGCAGGGGATCGCTGCCGCTCACCTTCCGCCGGACGGCGTTCATCCTGCCTACAGGCACGTGCTGCACCGCCGTCACCGCCAGACCGTTCAGCACCGCCTGCGCATGGGCAAGCGGAGGCCGCGACAGCCCCCCGCTGCCCAGAACCTCCAGGGCTCTGCGGCTGATGGCATGGGGGACGGCTGTAATGGAGCAGCCCTTCAGGTCAGGCCTTCCAAGCAGAAGGTTAAGCACATGCTTGGAGAGCACCACCGGATGCGGGAGCCTGCCCCGGACCGGACCGGAATAATCGTTGAGCGCCAGGTCCGCCCCGCCGCTGACCGCTGTCACGAAAGGCCGCAGCTTGGGGGCAGGAATGACCAGATCCCCGTCGGTGAACAACAGAACCTCTCCCTTGGCCGCCGCAGCGCCTAAGCTGCGCCCGACATCATGCCCGAGGGGCTGCTCATACACCATGACCTTCGCTCCGCAGGAGCGAGCAAGTTCTGCTGTCCGGTCAGCAGATCCGTTAACAATCACAATAACCTCACAGCGGGGATGAACGCCTCTGGCTCCGGCAATCACTGCTTCAATGGTCTGCTCTTCATTCATCGCGGGGATAATCACCGATACGTAAGGCTCAGGGTGATTCACCGCAGGCGGCACGGCAGAGGGAATCGGCCGGATCACCGGCCGCCGTGCCGGCCGGGCTGCCCGGCGTCCAGTGCGGCGGGCAGATGTTCGTCTAGGCTTCATATTCGTTCACCTTCCTTCAGAGGGCTGTTCCCGGGCTGAGGGTTACACCATAGTCTATGTATGCGGCCATCCCCGGTAACGGCAAGTGTCACCCCGGGACCAGATAATTGGACAGATGCCGCTATCTCCGCGCTTGCCATACCAATAAGGCGCAGCCAGCGGCTGCGCCCCAAATCGGTATATCCTGTTTCCGGTCAGTCAAAAGCACGGTGGTCTGCTGCAGGTCTGCCCAGCGGAGTCCCGAGGGCAATCCAGGACAGCACGCCATAGAAATGCTGGGTCTCGCGCAGCCGCACCACTTCAATCACCGCCTCTGCACCTGCCCTGTTCTTCAGCGAGGCATGGAAGTACGGCTGATTGGTCATGGCGACCAGCACATAGCCGGTATGGCCGAAGCTCTCGTCAAAAGATACCGTAACCTCAACGCTCTGGGCATCGCCGTTAAACATAAACGCCGTCATACCAAACTGCTGCAGGACATCCCGGTTCCCGGCACTCTGCACCGGACGGAAGCTCAGATGCTCCGGGTTCACCGATCCGGGAGCGAGATGGTCTCCGGTCACCGCCCCCTGGACAATATGATGGCTGTGTACGCTGTCTTCGTCGAGGTGGCGGGACTGGACTGCGAAGGAGCTGATTTTGGAACCGTCCACCGCCTCATCCTGCAATCCGGACCGGCCTACCGCGCCTTCAGCCAGCTCTCTGGCCCCGATACTGCCGGAAGCCAGCTTCCCGCCGGTAATACTGCCGTCCGGGAGCTGCTCTGCAGTCAGCGCATCTCCAGCCAGATGCTCCGGCCGGATGCTGCCGGCGCGGATATGATGCCCGTCAATAATGTCTGGTGCCAGATGCTCCCCGGTCACCGCTCCCTCGACAATGTGATAGCTCTGCACGCTGTCCTCTTCCAGATGCCGGGACTGGATAGCGAAGGCGCTGATTTTGGAACCGTCTACCGCCTCATTCTGCAGCGCGGAATGGCTAACTGCGCCTTCAGCCAGCTCTCTTGGTCCAATGCTGCCGGGAGCCAGCTTCCCGCCGGTAATACTGCCGTCCGGGAGCTGCTCTGCGGTTATTACATCTTCCGCCAGATGCTCCGGCCGGATGCTGCCGGCGCGGATATGATGCCCGTCAATGCTGTCCGGCGCCAGATGGTCCCCGGTCACCGCCCCTTTGACGATGTGCTGGCTGTGCACACTGTCTTCGCCGAGATGGCGGGACCGGATGGCGAAGGCGCTGATTTTGGAACCGTCCACCGCCTCATCCTGTAATCCGGACCGGCCTACCGCGCCTTCAGCCAGCTCTCTGGCCCCGATACTGCCGGAAGCCAGCTTCCCGCCGGTAATACTGCCGTCCGGGAGCTGCTCTGCGGTTATTACATCTTCCGCCAGATGCTCCGGCTGGATGCTGCCGGCGCGGATATGATGCCCGTCAATGCTGTCCGGCGCCAGATGGTCCCTGGTCACCGCCCCTTTGACGATGTGCTGGCTGTGCACACTGTCTTCGCCGAGATGGCGGGACCGGATGGCGAAGGCGCTGATTTTGGAACCGTCTACCGCCTCATTCTGCAGCGCGGAATGGCTAACTGCGCCTTCAGCCAGCTCTCTTGAGCCAATGCTGCCGGGAGCCAGCTTCCCGCCGGTAATGCTGCTGTCGGGGAGCTGCTCGGAGATCACAACATCGCCGGCCAGATGCTCACGGTGGATGCTGCCTGCACGGAGATGGCAGCTATCCACAGCTTCAGGAGCCAGATGCCCGCCGTAGACGCTGCCGGAGGCCAGATGGACAGTGCCTACGGAGCCTGCCGCCAGTTTGCTTCCTCTAATACTGCCGTCCGGCAGCAGCTCTGCACTCCGTACCTCCTCTGCCAGATGGGCCAGCCTGATGACTCCGGCCCCCACATGTTGCGCCTGGACAGCCCCGTCTGCCAGATGTTCTGCATCCACGCTCTGCGGCTGCAGATGCAGCGAGCCTACGGCTTCTATGCCCAGCTTCCTGCTATCTATACTGCCATCCGGCAGCAGCTCTGCACTCCGCACTTCCTCCGCGAGATGGGCAAGCCCTATGATTCCTGACTCCAGATGCCGTTCCTGTATAGCCCCGTCTGCGAGATGAATCCCGTCTATGCTCTGCGGCTGCAGATGCTGCGTATGCACGGCACCGGCGGCCAGCTTCACGCTGTCGATGCTGCCGTCCGGCAGCAGCTCTGCACTCAGCGTCTCCTTCGCCAGATGTTCAAGCTGGATGCTGCCCGGGCGCAGATGACGGCTGTCGACTGCATCCGCGGCCAGATGGCCTCCATACACACTGCCCGCCGCCAGATGGAAGGAGCCTACCGCGCCAGCGGCCAGTTTGTTTCCGCCAATGCTGCCGTCCGGGAGCAATCCGGCGCTCCGCACTTCCTCCGCCAGATGGGCCAGCTTGATCAAGCCGGGGCGCAGATGCCGTTCCTGGACAATGGCGTCGACCAGATGCTCGCCATAGATACTCTCCTGCTGCAGATTCAGCGAGCTCACCGCACCGGCGGCCAGCTTCACGCTGTCTATACTGCCATCCGGCAGCAGCTCTGCACTCAGTACCTCCTGTGCCAGATGCTCACGCAGAATGCTGCCGGAGCGGAGATGACGGCTGTCGACAGCGCCGGCGGCCAGATGTCCGCCATATACACTTCCCGCAGCCAGGTGATAGGCCCCCACGGCTCCGGCCCCCAGCTTGCTTCCTGTAATGCTGCCATCCGGCAGAAGATCGGCTGTGCGTGTCTCCTCAGCCAGATGGGCAAGCGTAATTTCACCTGCCCGGATATGACGGCCTTCCACAACATCCTGGGCCAAATGAACCGTCTGCACACTGTCATCTGCTAAATGAACTGATTCCACAGCAGCCGGGGCCAGCTTCTCCGGCCCGATGCTGCCGTCCGGCAGAATCTGTGCGCTGCGCACCTCCTCTGCCAGATGCGCAAGAGCGATGGCTCCATCTGTGAGATGCCGCCCTTCTACCGATGCTTCAGCCAAATGGCTGCCGTCCACGCTATCCGGGGCCAGGTGACGGGAAGCGACCGCCCCGTCCGCCAGCTTGGCGGCACCAATGCTGCCGTCCTGAATCTGGATGGAGGATATCGAGCTTGGCAGAATATGTCCATTGCCGATGGACATCGGCCGAATCTGTGCTCCACCTACGCTGCCCGGTGCCAGATGTCTGCCCTGGACCGCCAGATTGCTGAGGGAATCCGGGCCCACTGCCCCTGCCGACAGATGCTCGCCCTGTACCGCGGATGCTGCCAGCTTCTCCGCACTTACACTGCCGTCCGCCAGCTTGACGGAGGTAACGGACAGATCGCCCAGCTTATCTGTCGTGACACTCTCCGGCGACAGCTTGAGTGAGGTTACGGCATAGTCGGCCAGATGATGGGGCTGCACGATTGCGGCTGCGAGATGAGCTTCCTTCACGGCACCGGAGGACAGCTTATCTCCCGTAACCGAGCCGGCCTGCAGGGCAGAGGAGGTTACGCTATTGTCTCCGAGATGGCGGCGCTCGATGGCACCGGACGCCAGATGGCCGGCATCGACCGCTTCCTCCTGCAGTGCCCGGCTGCTGATGCTTCTGTCCGCCAGATGCTTCTCTTCCACAGCACAGACAGCAATATGCTCGCCGCTTACCGCCTCTTTGGCAATGATATAACCGCCGACTGCACCATTGGCCAGTTTAGCCGAGGTAATGCTGCCGTCAGCCAGCTTGGCTGCGGTGATACTCTGCGGGCTCAGATGCTCGCCGGTCACGGCTTCATAGCCCAGCTGTTCTTCGGTAACCGCACCTCTCGCCAGATGAACGGTCTGTACGGAATGCTCCTGCAGCTCGGCTGAGCCTACGGATTCCGGGGCCAGATGGGAATTATCCACCGCTTCGCGGGCCAGGTGTGCGGAGGTAACCGCCTGCAGGGCGATCTGCGGACCGCGTACAGCGGATTTGGCAATATGGCGTGTCGTAACTGCTTCGTCCGCCAGCTTATGGGGCAGAATGCTCTGGTCGGCAATTTTGGAGGAGGTGACCGCCTGCTCGATCAATTGGGTTGTGCCGACTGCACCCTCCGCCAGCTTCACGAAGGAAATGCTGCGGTCGGCCAGATGCCGGCTGCCGATCTCCCCTTCGGCGATATGCTCCGCAGTCACACTCTCGGGACCCAGATGCTGGCTGCGGATTCCCTTCGCTGCGATCTGCCGTGAGCCGACAGCTCCGTCCGCGAGATGCCCGCTGTCGATAATGCCGGGCTGAAGCTGGTCCTTGCCGATGAGCCGCGCAGCCAGCTGTTCCCGTCCGATCGCACCCGGTGCCAGATGCTTAGCGGTAATGACGCCTTCGCCCACATGCCGGCTCTCGATAACTGCGTCGGCCAGCTTGGCGCTGCTGACTTCGCCGTCGGCAATTTTGTCGCCGGATACTGCTTCATCCGCCAGCTTGGAGCGGTCTATGCTGCCGTTGCTGATATGGCGGCTGACAATGCTGCTGCTGAGTATTTTCTCGCCGGTCACCGCCCCGTCGTCCAGCAGCTCCGCCGTGATGATGCATTCACTGAGATGCCTGCTGCTGATCGCCCCGTCGGCAATATGCCCTCCGCCGATAATCCGGTCCGCCAGCTTCTCGGGACCGATGCTGCTATCCTTCAGCTTCTCGCCGCCGATCGAATGATCAAGCAGCTTCCCTCCGCTGATGCTGCTCTCCGCCAGATGCTCGCCGGTAACCGATTCCGGCGCAATCTTGGAGGAGGTTACCGCCTTGTCCGCAAGGTTGATGCTCTGCACAGCGTAGTCCTGCAGCCATGGCGTGCCAATGATGCCATGCTTCAGCTTGGAGCCGTCTATGGTCCGGGGGGCAATCTTCGCACCGGTAACGGCAGCGTCGGAGAGGTCGTCGGTGTATACCGGCTGGAGACGCTCTTTTTCTACAGGAGCTGCCGCGGTTGCTTCAAATATAGTCACTGTGCCTTCATTCAGCGGTTCCTCTGCCGGTGCTGTTTCCTGAATATTCTCCTGATCAATCAAGGGTTGCCGGACCAGCTCTGCCGCCACCCCGCTAACCTGCAGCGCCTCATCCTGGTCTGCAGCGGCCTTCACCTCAGCAGAAGCTCTGTCTTCCTGTGTTCTGGGACTGCTGTTCAACATGCTAAGTTCAGTTGTATTGGGATCATCGACGAAATAAAGCGGTTTTTTGGAACGGCGGTGCTGATTTCGTTTGGGACTCTTCATAAGCAGTCTCCTCCTTCCCTCTGTTGTTTCTTCAAGGCATCATATGCAGCGGCATGGGCGGGTGACACCATTTTCTGCCAGCAGGAACCTACCCTTCCACTGTAAAAAAGGGCATCTGCCACCGCGCATCCGTCCAACCCTGGCGGGCAAGTACATACATACAATGACAGGAGACGTCAATCATCCGGGAAGCTACTTCTAGATAACAGGAGGAACAAACATGGGGCAAACGCTCGTTGGGATACTGCTAAATGCTGCTATGCACGGGGGCGTCCCCCGGCTGAGAACCGGACAGGAGTCTCTGGCCAACTATGAAGAGGCTGCTGCCGCATACGGGTTAACCCCTTGCTTTGTGAAGCTGTCCGACATCGATACACAGTCCGGCTTCAGCAGTGTCTATATAAAAAAGGGTGCACAGGGATACCGGCGGCAGGTGGTCCCGACACCGGAGATCATCCACAACCGGGCGATCTATGATCCGCACAGCAGCGGTGTAGAGCGGCTGCTCCAGCAAGGGATTCAGGTCTATAACAGGTGCAACCGCTATGGCAAGGATCAGATCCACGCCCTGCTGGAGCAGAACCGGGAGCTGCAGGCGGCACTGCCTGCCACTTCATCCGGATTATCCGGCTTAAAAGAGATGATGGACCGCTATCCCGATCTCATCCTCAAGCCCTGCCGGGGCAGCGTCGGCAACGGCGTGATGCGTCTGACCCGCAGCAGCGGGGGAAGGTGGATCTGGAGCTATTCCCCTGCCGGCAGAGGGCGCTGGTTCCACCGTCCGGTTCGTCCGGATGTGCTCCCCCAGGCTCTCCGTGCCCGCCTCGCTGCCGTACCTTATCTGGTTCAGGAGCGGATTCCGCTGGCTGAGATCGGCGGCCGTCCCTTCGATCTGCGCGTATCTGTGCAGCGGGGCTGGGGCGGGGCGTGGCAGGTAACCGGCATGTTCGCCAAGCTCGCTGCGCCGGGCGGCTTCGTCTCCAATATTGCCAGGGGAGGGGAGGCCCTGAAGACGTCACTCGCACTGGAGAAGGCGTTCTCCGGGGAGGAGGCAGCCAGAATCCGTATGTCCGTCCTCTCCCTGAGCCTCGCTATCGCGCGGGAGCTGGAGCAGAGCCTGCCGGGCCTGGCAGATCTCGGTCTGGACATCGGGGTGACGAAGCAGGGGAGCCTCTATTTCATCGAATGCAACGGACGCGACCAGCGTTACGGGTTCCGCAAGGCCGGGCTCAGCGGAGTCTGGAAAGACAGCTACCGGCAGCCTATGGGCTATGCCAGATATCTGCATGAAGCAGCATTAAGAATGAACTCTTATTGATTTGTCTCCTATTCTATGTCAATATAATGCAGAGCGGGTGGAGTCCCGGTGGCACGGGATTACACGGCTTGCATGACGGAAGGGAGATGGGCATGGTTAAACAATTGCTGCGGCTGATGACCGAGCTGTCCTCGCACAGATGGCTTTCCCGCTTGATGGGGGCTTTTTCCCACAGCAGACTTAGCCGCTTTATGATTCCGGTATTCATTCGTTCCTATGGTATTCCGGCGGCCGAGGCAGAGAAGGCTGCGGGCGAATACCGCACACTGAATGAATTCTTCAGCCGCCGCCTGAAGCCGGGAATGCGCCCGGTGGCCAGTGGTGACCATGCGGTAGCCAGTCCGGTGGACGCGATGATTACGGCCATGGGCGAGATCAACTGCGGAACAATAATGAATGTGAAGGGGCAGGATTACACGCTGGAGGATTTGCTTAATCACTCGCCACACCTCGAACTGTATAAAAAGGGCTATTATTTCGTCCTCTACCTGAGTCCTACCGATTATCACCGGATTCATTCCCCGTTAACCGGACAGCTGCGGGAGAGCGACTATATCCGCGGACGGGCTTACCCCGTGAATGATTTCGGGATGCGGCATATGAAGAGTGTCCTGAGCCGCAACGAGCGGCTGATTACTTATATTGCCGGCAGCTACGGCGAGACCGCCGTGGTCAAGGTAGGCGCAATGAATGTCAGCAGCATCCGCTACACCGACGAAGCCGCCACAGAGTGGCAGCGGGGCGACGACCTGGCTTATTTCGAATTCGGCTCGACGGTCGTCCTGCTGATGGAGAGCGGCACCTTCACCCCGCGCCCGGGCCTGGCCCCGGACACCAAGGTGAAGATGGGCGAGCTGCTGGGTGAGATGCGGCGGCCGGTATAACGCCAATTCATTCAAAAAGGACTTCGGGCAGAAACAGCCTGAAGTCCTTTTAAATATGCAAATATTATTCCTCTTTCGGAGTCCTGCTCAACACCGGGTCACTTCCCCGGCTCGCGGGCGTAATGTGTTCGGTTTTTCGCATCTGTTTGACTCTATAGCTTATCATGCGGATTTAGTCCACCTGAGCTGACAAATGCAGCTCACGGTATTTGGCCGGAGTAATTCCTTCCTTTTTTCGGAAGGTCGCGACAAAATGACTGACATCATTAAAGCCGGCAAGTAATGACACTTCCTTAAGTGCCATATCGGGATTCGTTACCATGATCTTCTTCGCCTGCCGGATTCGCAATTGAATGAGGAAGGAATATGGACTCATACCAAATGCGTCACGAAACAGCTCGTTCAAATAAGAAACGCTGATCTGTGCCTGCTCCACAATTTCGGGAAGTCCGACGTTAGCGGAGCAATTACTCTCCATCCAATGTACAACCGGACGCAGCTTATCGTAATATTGCGACAACGAGGGCTGATCATTACGCATCCCGTATTTTCGCAGCAACATTAGAAAATGGTATAGCTCCGTCGATGACTCCAGCCCAGAGAACTCCCCATCCCGGTCTGCCTTATCATATATTTCTCCGATTACATCTGCGAATGAAACCTGATCTGCCTCAGTGTAGACCGCAGACACATTCATATTAAGCGATTCCAATATCGCTGAAGCAGCCGTACCCCCAAAAGTAATATAGATGGTGGACCAACGATCTGAATCTGATAATGGATGATAGGAGTGTGGCGTAAATGGCGTCAGCAGGACACCTTTTCCGGCTGTAAGCGCGAAGTGCTTGCCTTCCATCTCGAAGCTGCCTTCTCCGCTTAAGGTATACAGCCAGTGGTAATACGGATAACCATCAGGTCTGACAAACTTTAGCTCCCATGCACTATATCCAATAGTCTCAATAAATAAAGGGAGCGACCGTTCTAAGGAATTAAATACGCACCGTATGTTCTCATCGTCCCATTTCAATTATGACCCCACCCAGCTATAAATGAAATCATCTGGCGACTTTAATATAGATTAGTACGATTTATAGAGCTTAACATTATCCACGTTAATCCAGTTATTCGCATTAGCATCCGAGTAGATGCCGATCTCCGCCTGCCCGTTCGTTACCTGGATATTGTCGATTCTGACCTTCATCCATGATGTTGTGCTGACCGGCAGAGCCGTCTGCTTCTCGGTTCCTCCATAATTTTTGGCAAATATATAGGCTGAATTCTGCCCGCCGCTGTTTAATACCCAAGCTGTCAACGAGTAGGTACCATTCGTAAGTCCCGTTTTCACCTGATAAGCCGAGGCCTTGTAGGCTGCTGAATTCCAAAAAGTCAGCTTGTACTCACCAGCGACGGCCGGCTGTTCTGTCTTGATGGAACTCAGGTTAGCCGTTGTATTCGCCCATACTCCCCATCCGGAGGGTGTGCTTGTATATCCGTTCGCTTCAAAGCTGCCGTTCGTCAACAGGTTCGTTGGTGAAGCTATACTGAATGCAGACAACGAGGACAGGGCATTCCCGTTAAAATCAAACAGGATCTGGTTATCCCATGGATTGGATAATAATCCCGTGTCATTATTGTACAGAGCACCTTCTTCCGTTCCCCAGTTCGCCCCTTCTACAGGAAGCCATGCCGGTTCCCACCAGAATATCCCCCGGCCGTGACCGTTTGGCACATCCTGTACAATTTCTTTCAAATCCCGCATATATGCAGCTTGTCCTGCAGGAGATGCCGGATAGCCGCCCACGCTTTCTTCTGTTGTATAAAATACGTTACCGAGACCGTCGCCGTCGTCAAGCGTAGACCCGTAAGCCGTCTCTACAATCATGACGTCCTTGTTGTACCGCTTGCTGATAGCATTCAGGTTGTACGATAGCTCGCCCATGGTGCCGTGCCAAAACGGATAATAGGATAAGCCAATAATGTCAAACTCAACGTTTTCCGCAACAATGTTGTCAAACCACCACGTATATAAGCTGTTGTCACCGCCATGATCCAAATGCAACACGATTTCAATGTCTTCTCCGGAAGAGAGCGCGTCATTCACTCCGTCAATACCGGCGGACAGCAGCTCGCCTAATTTCGTAAAGTCAGTAATCCCGTTTCCAACCTTACCGTCATTCCATAATACACCGCCGGGTATTTCGTTGCCCATTTGAACGATGGCAGGCATGACCCCCTCAGCTTTCATCGATGTAATGACACTTTGCGTATAATTGTGAACGGCCGTTTTTAGCTGGGAATACGTTAGGCTGTTCCATGCTTTAGGCTTAGTCTGATTACCCGGGTCTGCCCAATGATCACTGAGTTGAAAATCAAGAAAAATGCCCATGCCTTTCGCTTTCGCCCGTTTAGCCAAGGCAATTGTTGTTGCCAGATCGTTCGTACCGCCGCCGTAAGGATTACCTTGGCTGTCATACGGGTCCACCCAAATCCGTAGCCGGACATAGTTCATCCCGGCTGAGCTCAGGATTTGCAAAGCATCCTTCTGCACACCATCCTTATAGAACTTTCCGCCCTTCTGTTCCACCTCGTTCAGCATCGATACATCCCCGCCCATGATGAACGTACCGGCTGCCTCTGCCTTCTTACTGCCGATGTTTGGCAGAATAAGCGTGATAACGCAAACCAGTAATAAACTAACCTTTGTCCACTTCCTCACAACTAGCCCCCCTCTTCTTAGATTCAAATTGATGAAACACATCTATTGAATCAAGAGCCTGTCCATGGAAGTCAAACCATGCCTGATTGGCCCAGTGATTCCCCATTGAAGCGACATCATTGCCATACTTCATCCCTTCAGGACTTGCCCAGGTTGTCCCGTCCACCGGCAGCCATGCCGGCTCCCAGTACACAATGCCAAGCCCTTTTCCGCCGGGCACCTGATCGACCGTCTGCATCAAATCATATAGAAACTGCGCTTGTCCTTCTACAGTGGGGGGATAACCCGCATTCTTAGCCAGTTCAGATGTGAAAATATCCGCACCCGTCGGACTCTCCGCCGTATGGCCATATGCCGTTTCAATGATAAGTACTTCCTTGTCATACCGGGCGCTGATATCTTCAAGATTGAAGCGCAGCTCCTCCAGACTTCCGTGCCAGATCGGGTAATAGGATAGACCGATAATATCGTAATCTACGCTGCGTGCCGCCATTTCATCAAACCAGGTGCGATAAAGCACGTTTGCGCCGCCGGCATCGAGGTGCAATATAATTTTCATTGGACCAGAGTCTCTTGCCGCCTGAATTCCTGCGTTCAACAAGCTTACCAGGCGGTCAAAGGAGCTCTTCCACTCGTCCGCCTCCGTCTCTTCAAATTTGTTCTGCTCGAATAAATACTTCGGTGTTCTGCCGTCCGGCCACAACATGCCGTTTGTTGTCTCATTCCCAATCTGGATGAGCTCAGGCATTACGTCACATGCTCCGCACACATCCAATACTTCTTTAGTGTAGTTGTATACTTTCTCCTCCAGCTGCTCGAAGGACAGCTCCTGCCAGCTCTTTGGTTTGGATTGTTTTTTGGGGTCAGCCCAGAAATCGCTGTAATGAATATTCAGCATGAACTGTAGGCCCTGCTCTTTCGCTCTTCTCGCCAGCTCGATGGTTGTCTCCAGATCATTCGTACCGCCCATATATGGGCAGCCTTCCTCGTCATAGGGATTCACCCACAAGCGAAGCCGGACAACATTAAGCCCTTTGATCTGCATAATCTCAAACAAATCCTTTTTCTGATTCCCCAAGAAGAACTCTCCTCCGAGCTCCTCTACCTCTTTCAGCATGGAAACATCTGCACCTTTAATAAAAGTTGGGTTCATCTGTAATCTATCCTTCCTATCCTTTGTCTCCGCCGGCTGTCAGGCCGTTGATCAGATATTTTTGCAATACGATATACAAAATGGCAATCGGGATAGCAACGATTACGGAGCCTGCTGCAAATAAGGTGAATTCATTTCTGGTCTGGTCGCTGATCATGGAATAGAGTCCAATGGCAACGGTCTTCTTCTCCTCGCTGGAGATCAGCAGCCTTGGTAAAATAAAGTCCATCCATGGAGCCGCAAATTGCAATACAGCTACAAACGTCAGCATCGGCGATGCCAGCGGCATAATAATACGGATAAAAATTTGCGTGCGCGATGCCCCGTCAATCAAGGCCGCTTCATCAAAGCTCAGCGAAATGTTATCGATATATCCCTTCAGCAGCCAGATATTATACGGCAGCTGTGCCGCAACACCTACAATAGTCAGCCCTGTCAGACTATCGAGCAGACCAAAGTTCAGGAAAAGCATATATACGGCTATGGCGGTCAGGAACGTTGGGAACATTTGCAGAATTAGAATTGTTAGCAGACTCGCCTTTTTCCCTTTAAACTTGAACCGCGAGAAAGCGTAGGCACCCAAGGTCGAAAGCAAAACCCCAAACACCATATTGGCCGCCGCTACTTTAAGCGTGTTCATATACCAAACCGGAAAGTCTGTGTTCCGGAAGAGATTAATATAATTATTCCAAGTGGTATCTGCCGGTATAGGCGAAGCATTCGCAAGCCCCTTCGAGCTGCCAAACGAAGAGCCGACAATCCACATCAGCGGGTAAATGACGATAACCGCTACCACGATGAGCTCGATGTAGATCAGTGTAGTTTTCAATACCGCCGCGAGGGTTGTACGTTTAGGTTTCATCTTACAGCTCCTCCAACGACTTGGATTTCCGCAGATTGAGGAGTGAGAAGCTCGCTACAATCAGGAAGACAATAATAGACATAACGGCCCCCATATTGTACAGCCTGTTATCGAGCGTCAGCTTGTACAGCCAGGTAATCAAGAGATCCGTGTTGCCTGCGAAATTGTAATTCGGATTGGCAGGGCCGCCTTCGGTCAGGAAGTAAATGACTCCAAAGTTATTGAAGTTGCTGACAAAAGACAGCATCAGCAGTGGAGCAGTCGCCCTGTATACTATCGGGAAGGTGATTCTCCAGAATGTCTGGCTGGAGGTCGCGCCATCCATCCGGGCAGCTTCGTAATAGCTGTCTGATACTGTTGTCAATGTGCCTCCGATAAGCGCCATAAAGTACGGGAAACCAAGCCACAGATTGATTAACAATGCCAGTATTCGCGCGAGGGATACATGACTCGGATCGGTGAACCAATAAATACGCTCATCTGTAAATCCTTTATCAAGCAGGAACTGGCTTATCGGGCCAAATTGTCCGTTAAACATCGACTTGAATACCAGCGCCGAGATCATCGCCGGAACCGCCCAAGGCAGAATATAAATGCTCCGCCACAGCTTCTTGAACTTCACAGCCGGGTTGTTCAGCAGCACCGCCTGAAAGAAGCCAAAGAAGTAGGTGGTGATTGTCGCCAAGATCGCCCATACAAACGTCCACAAGAGTACATTAAGAAACGTATGCATCCAGGAAAAGACTTGCGTCACCGTTACAAAGTTATCGAATCCGACCCAGTGGACAAGCTTAGTCGGCGGCGTATTGCTGCGGCTGTAATCAGTAAAAGCAATCAGCACGCCGAACACAATCGGCAGCACGCATATAAACAAGGTCAGCAATGCCGCCGGAGACAGCACGATGTAGGCATACATCGATTCCCACAGCTGCTTCATGTCTTGCAGCGAGCTGTGCTGGAGGCCGGACTCTTCCATCCGGCGTCTAACCCTTACGGCATCTCTAATATTCCATATATAGAAGAAGACCAGAATCAGAATAACGAATAACGCGATGATCCCGTTCGCCATTAAGACGATGGAATGATCCCCGGGTGTTAGCCCGGATATCCCCATTTTCCTTGGCTGAGTCCCTAATGTAACAAGGCCCCAGAGTCCCTTCAAAAAAAATCCGCCGTTATCCCGCAAGCGGAAGCCTGCTGACATATCATTGTAATGGCCGGTTGTCAACTCTGCTGTTATGCCGCCTGCACTAATCAGAAAGAACAGGAGACCCTTCAAATACTGACGGTTCAGCCATTGGCCGCCCCCCCATACGATTGCGGATAGTACCCCTGCTGCCCACGCCGGCGCTGTCTGTTTGTTTTGAGATTGATTCATGTCAGTCTATTGACCCAGTGCTTTCAGGTTGTCATAAGCTTGTTCAGCCTTTTGCTGCGCATCGCCGACCGGCAGCAGATTATCCCATACATTGACGATAAGCTCGTTGCCGGAAGTGTACAGATACTCCGGAATCTGCGGCGTCAGATCGGCATTCTCGGATTGGGCGATAATCCCTGCGATATGCTCATTGCCGCTGATTCCTTCAACGTTTTGAATATGATCCGCCTTTAGAGCCGGGATGGCTCCTATCGATTGATACAATGCAGCAGCGCCTTCATCTGACGCCATGAAATTAGCAAACACTCTTGCAGCAGCCGGATACTTCGAATAGCCGGATACGAGAGCGACCGAAATCCCTGTCAGGGAGGCTGCTGTATCACCCGAAGCTACTTTGGGCAACGTCGTAACACCGTACTCGAATTGGTTATCCGCAGCCGCTTTATCAAAATCCTTGAATACCCAAGGTCCTGTAATGACATAAGGCGTCTTGCCTTTCACGAATTCACTTTCAATGGAATCCCATGTCGCATCAGCGGAATTGACATCCCAGATGCTGCGGAGCGTCTTGTAATATTCCAACCCCTTCGTGAGCGCCTCCGAGTCAAAATGAGGCTCGTCCAGGTTATTATCCTCATACAGATGCCAGCCGAGCGAGGACAATACCGGGTAAGCATAATAGAGCTGTCCCGCGAGGAAACGGATGGTCCATTGATTGGTTTTACTGTCATTGTACGTTTTGGCAAGTTCGATAACTTCATCCCAAGTCGCCGCTGGCTTGTCACTTCCTGTTAGCGCTTTCAAAAGTGTTTTGTTATAAAACAGTGCAATCGACTCTGTCGAGACCGGCACGCCGAACATCTGGCTGTCTTTGCTCGCCACATCAATAAACGTGTCCGGCATCCTTTCCTTTAAGGTATCCTCATATTTGCCGAGTGGAGCCGCTGTGGCATTATCGATCGCTTGTGCCAGCTTATCGTAGTTGGCCATAAAGACGTCTGCCCCCTTGCCCGCTTCGCCGTCAAGCGCCATACGATCTACACTGTCTACCTTGGCAACAATTTCATACTCGACTTTCACGTTTGGATATTTCACCTTAAATGCTTCAACCAGCGCTTTAGCATACTCCTCGTATTCCAGCCAAACCTTAAGCGGCTGCTCTCCTGAAGAGATTTCAGGCTCCATCACATAGTCCTTAGCGGCATCATCCCACTGGAGTCCGCCTTCTTCCGCAGCTGCGGCTGATCCCGTGTTTGAAGCTCCTTTATTGCCGGATGATATGGCGGTATTCGCTGTGTTGCCACAGCCTGACCCGACTAGTATAGCTGCAACTGTAAAAGACACCCCTAAATATCTGTATTTCTTCACCCAGATTCCCCCTTTTGCTTAACCTTATTTGTTTGCGTAATTCAGATTATAAAGGATTTCAAATTCTTAATATATATTGAATACCAATGGTAAATCGTATAAGAATCTTATGCTGTGATACTAAAAAGGACTTCAGCAGAAACAGCCTGAAGTCCTTTTTAATACGGTTATTCCTCTTCCAAAGCCCTTCCCAGCACCGGGTCGCTTCCCCGCTCATAATCCCCCATGGTGAAGGCCACAGGGATATCCGGTAACAGCGCATCGGCGGTTGTGTCGGACAGATGAAATTCCTTGGTACTGTAGCTAATCATAAATCCGGTATCCGGCAGTGCCAGTGGCAGAATTTCGCCAGCGCTATTAGGACTGCTCTCGGTAGGCTCCCCGACAAGAACAGCTTCAAGAGAGGCCTGTAGGGAGATGGCATTGATAATCGCTGAGGAAGCCGTATTCCTGCCAATCAGCACATATACATTTTTATGAAGACGGTTAATAGAGGACAGCTCCTCGATCAAGGGATCGAGCACCCGGGAATCCCCTCCCGGATTGGCCCTTAGATCAATGATCACCTTCCCGACGGTTTCACTCCTGATTGCTGTCCTTATATCCTCTTGAAAGGCCTGCAAGCTGTATGCTGCATCCTCCGCACAAACGTTATACGCAATGTACAGAGCCTTGTCTGCGGCCAGATACTCCAGCCCGTAATTAGACCCTCTGAATTTATCGTAATAAGGATTGCCCACGTGGGGGATTTGAAGCCCGGCCATGTATTGCTCGGGAGACACGGGTTGGACGGAAACCTTGGTTTCCTGTGAGGCTTTATGCTGAAACGTCAATTCCATGTGCTGTTTATCCGTAACAATATCCAGGCCGTGCAGGATGGAGGGATAGAGGATGTAGGTAGGCACCTTGGATTGCAGGCCCTGGATATTTTCATGCGAAATCACACCCTCCAGCTTCTGAATAATTTCAGGTGCCGGCGTATCATCAATCTTAGTTAATTTCATAAAAAAGGTATCGGTATACGCTGGAACAGCGCCGGTGACATATAAATCTCCCTGTTCCATATAGAAATTAAAGGGCAGCACATCTTCATTCTTAAGCTGTAATGCTGTATGTAACTGCCCGATGGAGGCGATTGCCCGAGATAAATCCACAAAAATTTGATCATCATTATCGTATTTCGGCAGATTGGAGAGAATCTGATCAATAGCGTGCGTAAAGTCCTCAGACCGTGCTGAATTTGTAATCAGACCAATGTCTTTGTTAAGCATCTCTGACTTAACGTACTCCAGATCGGATTTCCATGCCGGATTAATTTGTTGCTGGCTACACGAAACAAGGAATAATAGGGATAAGGAGCAGAGTATAGAATAGAGCTTCTTCATATGTACCTTCTCATCTGACAAAAGTGTTCCTTCTCCAAAATCTGTTCCTCCTTATAATAGATTGTTACCTTAACAAGGATAACCAGATTGCCACTTTTTTCTCAACCACAAAATTAATACAACCAAAACAAACAGGGAGCATCCCCACCGAAACGGCCGGAACACTCCCTGCTTTAAAACCTGCTAAATTATATATGACTCTGCCCCTGCTACTCCGTAACCTTACTCTGATTCGCCACCTCACGCGCCTTCTGCTGCACCTCTTCGGGTTCGCCGAGGTAGAAGCGGCTGAGCGGCTTCACATCGTCGTCGAGCTTGTAGACGAGCGGGACGCCGGTCGGGATGTTGAGGTCGAGCAGCGCGGTCTCGTCGATGTCCTCCATGTACTTAATCAAGGCCCGCAGCGTGTTGCCGTGCGCCGAGATCAGCACCCGCTCCTTCTTGCGGATCAGCGGGACAATCCGGTTGGCCCAGAAGTCGCCGACCCGGTGAACGGTGTCCTCCAGGCTCTCCCCGTGCGGAATGTCGCCCGGCCGGACCTCCTTGTAGCGGATATCATGTCTGGGATAACGCGGGTCATCCGACTCCAGCTGCGGGGGCCGGACGGAGAGGCTGCGCCGCCAGATATGGAGCTGCTCCTCGCCGTATTTCAGCGCAGTCTCGCTCTTGCTGAGGCCCTGCAGCGCCCCGTAATGGCGCTCATTCAGCTTCCACGACTTCTGCACCGGAATCCACAGCAGGTCCATCTCATCCAGGATATAGTTCAGCGTCTTGATCGAACGCTTCAGCACCGAGGCGAACGCAAGATCGAAGGTGTATCCGTTCTCCTTCAGCAGCCGGCCCGCTTTCTTGGCCTCCTCCACGCCCTTCTCCGTCAGATCGGGATCACTCCAGCCCGTAAACAGATTCTGCCGGTTATATTCACTCTCTCCATGCCGTATCAGAACGATTTCGTACATAAGCTCTCTCCTTCTCCCGTATATAAGTGTATATTGCGCGGTGCTTTCCTTTATTGTGTCACAGAGCGGGGCCCGCTTCAACTTCACGACCGTCCTGCCGCTCCAATGCGATGTACTCACCCCGGCAAGCCGGATTTCACCCGTTGAACGGGCCCATCCCCAGCTGTGCTGGACACCTTGCGGACACATGCGCTTAAGCCGGCCCATACGCCGCCATTCAGGCCCCAATCCGCCTGATAACGGCCACTGAGTCCGCAGCGGGCGGAAGTAGTGCTTTTTTCGCAAAATAAGGTCCTCTCAGTCCGCATAGCACACATTGTCACATCTAGCACATACAGCACTCATAGCACCTATAGCACACCCAGCACAACTCCCCCGCTTCAGCGGATCTCCGACGGGCTCTTCCCGGTGTGCTGCTTGAACTGGCGGCTGAAGAAGAAAATATCCCGGTAGCCGAGCGCATCCGCCACCTCTGTGACGTTCATGCCCGCGTACAGCAGCAGATGCTGGGCCCGTTCAATCCGTGCGCGGATCACATAGGACTGGACCGAGGAGCCGGTAATCTCCTTGAACTTGATCGAGAAATAGCGCGGGGACAGCCCCGCCCGGGAGGCCAGATCCTCAACCCGGTGGGCCGCGCCGGGATGCTGGCTGACATAGTTCGCTACCTCATGGATCACCTCGGCGAGCTGGTTGCTGACATGGCGCTCCACCGGCACCACCTGATCCTGCCGCAGCAGATGGATCATGAGCTGCTTCAGAATCAGCCGGCCCTCCTCCTCCGCAGCATAAGTCTGCACCAGGAACAGACGGACATAACGGGCCAGCAGATGCTCGAACTCCACCGTCTCGGTCAGCTCATGGTAGGGGGCCGGAAGCTCCGTGACCGCCTCTGTCACATCGAAGTGGATATATGTAATGACTAGCGGTTTTTGCGGGTTATGTGTCGCGCTGGTATAATCACCCGGCCGGAACAGGAAGCAGCTTCCCTTCCCCACCTGATAGGGCTCCCCGTTGCGCACAACCGTGCCCTCCCCGCTCCAGACATAGAACAAGTCATAATTTTGCAGCGGCTTCTCTCTTTTCTGCCACTTCCAGCCGGGTTCACAGACAATCTTCGCCAGGGCCGGGAGGATGACAAAAGAGGATGGCGATGCATGAAGCATATCGTTCCCTCCTAAACTTGATGCGGAAAGTCCGCTCCTTCTAGTATAACGGTATAGTTAAAGTGTACGCTTACTTTTCATAATACCTTGTCCGCTTCCTATTTGTACATCTTCCCCTGCATACCTGCCCTCTATCAGGCTTCTGCAAAAGTATTTATGAAAAGACAGCATTCTTCGTGACGGCGGCAATCGGCGATGTTATAATGTTAGGCAATGTTAACGTATCTATCCCAGAAGAATACCGGAAGGATGAAACTGATGAATCCACTGGCTGGACAATTGAATGACAGCATTAAGGCAGGCAATGAACATGTGTACGATATGCTCTCTAGTCTTGGTAAAGCGATCTACTTCCCCAAAGAGGGAATCTTGAGCCAGTCCGCAGAAGCAGCGGCTCATGCCAAAAAGTATAATGCGACCATCGGGATTGCTACCGAGCACGGGATGCCGATGCATCTTGATGTGATTCAGAATAAGCTATCCGCCTTCAGCCCCAAGGACCTGTACGGTTACGCGCCTCCGGCGGGCAAGCCTGAGCTGCGCTCGGTCTGGCGGGAGAAGATGATCCGCGAGAATCCGTCGCTCGAAGGCAAGTCCATCAGCAATCCGGTGGTCACGAACGCGCTGACCCACGGGCTGAGCATCGTTGCCGATCTGTTCGCAGAGCCAGGGGACGCCGTCATCTATCCGGACAAAAACTGGGAGAACTACGAGCTGACCTTCGGCATCCGCCGTCTGACCGAGACGGTGAATTACCCGCTGTTCAACGAAGACATGAGCTTCAACAGCGAGGGGCTGCTGGATGCCCTGCTGGCGCAGAAGGAGCGCGGCAAGGCGATTGTGCTGCTGAACTTCCCGAACAACCCTACCGGCTATACACCAGGGCTTAAGGAAGGCGAAGCCATTGTCGCCGCCATTGCGCGCGCCGCAGAGGAAGGCATCAATGTGGTGGTGGTGAGCGATGATGCTTATTTCGGACTCTTTTTCGAGGAGTCGCTGAAGGAATCGCTGTTCGGCAAGCTGGCGAACCTGCATCCGCGCGTGCTGGCCGTTAAGATTGACGGAGCCACCAAAGAGGAATTCGTCTGGGGCTTCCGCGTCGGCTTCATCACTTACGCTTCGGAGAACAAGGAGCTGCTGGCCGCGCTGGAGCAGAAGACACTCGGCATTATCCGGGCAACCATCTCCAGCGGAGCGCATCCTTCGCAGACCTTCGTGCTGGACGCTCTGAAGTCGCCGGAATTCGCCGCCCAGAAGGAAGAGAAGTTCCAGATCATGAAGGGCCGGGCCAACAAGGTGAAGGCGCTGCTGGACAGCGGCAAATACGGCGATGACGTATGGACCTATTATCCGTTCAACTCCGGGTATTTCATGTGCCTGAAGCTGCTGACCGTGCCTGCTGAGGAGCTGCGGCTGCACCTGATCCACACCTACGGGCTGGGGACCATCGCTCTCGGCGACAGCGATCTGCGCATCGCCTTCTCCTGTATCGAGGAAGATCAGCTGGAAGAGCTGTTCGATCTGGTCTACGCGGGCATCCGCGATTTGGAGAAGGCCTGATTCCCTATTGTTACGTGTATTCATCAGCCCCCGGACGGGGGGCTGATTTTTTTTGAGCAGAGCTGCGGCATTGGCCTATACACGTTCTTCCCCCCGCACATACAATACGATGTACTCAAGTACAACAACTCACACGCGAAAGGGGAATGAACATGAGCGAAGAAGTTAGAGGCGGATATGGATACGGTCCTTTCACAAGTACAGGTGCTATCCTGGTTCTCTTCATCCTGCTGGTTATCATCAGCCGTTCACTGTTTGTCTAATCGGGAATAACCCCGGGAGGGAGCCCCGTGCTCTCTCCGCTCTACGTGTTACAGCATTCCCTGCTCCACCGGATATGAAGAGAGGAATTCTCTTTTATTTAAAAAATGAATGACAAAGGCCTCACGCCTCTGCGGCTGCAGAGCGGAGGCCTTTTGTTATGGGCTTACAGGTCGTCCTCATCCGCACGCGCTTCCCTGCGGACGGCTGCGGCTCTGAACAGATACGCCAGCAGAAGCCCGCAGGCGAAGGTTCCAAGGACCGGCACCAGCCGCTCTCCAAGCTGAAGCAGGAAGGGCAGCCCGGTCAGCAGGGCCAGCACCAGGTGGCACCGGAACACCAACCGGATCGTCTCCCGGCCCTTGCTGCCTTCCGGCAGCGGGTACACCGTCAGCCAGAAGGATTCGCTGTGCAGCTTGCGCAGCGCCGTCAGCTGAACGCCCATCAGGAAGAGGAAGACCAGATAAATGCCGCTGGCGAGATAGCTGTCCCGGGTCATCCAGACCAGGAACAGGTCCAGCAGGGCAATCCGCAGAACGATGCCGAAGATGTCGCCGCGGGCGAAGCTTTTGGTTAAGAGGAACCGGTAGGCCGTATCCCGCGCCCAGCTTATGCCGCTGCCCCACTTGGACAGATACCGCCGGGCATATACCCGCTGTTCGCGCCCGGGGATATCGACGAACCAGCCGAGGACCATCAGCGCCCGGGTCCCCTGATTCTTCTCCATCGCGATCAGGCGCTCCCAGGCTACCGCGTGACGGCCGGGTACAGCCAGCGCCGCAACATAGGCGGCCCCGAGAATCAGGATGAAGATCAGGGCGCGGACCGGCGGGTGCCAGAACCAGGCGAAGACCATCAGCCCGCCCACCGCCCAGCGCAGCAGGGTATACCCTGCCGCAGCCGGCCGCGAGAGCATCGCTGTCTCCCGCCATAGCCCGTAGCTGGCGAGCAGCTTGACCAGAACCAGCACCAGCAGGGTGGCCAGCAGACCCTTGGGCGACACATCAGTGCGTATGTACAGCGGCCATAATGTAATGAGAACAAAGGCCAGACGCAGAATCTTCCACACATTGCCGCTTACCCAGGACGGAGCGAAATATTCTCTCATCCGGTGGCCCTGCGGCAGCAGGAAGATCGTATCCGGGGTCTGCAGATACGTCCGGAAGCTGCTGTGCACCGCTGCAGGCATCAGCAGAACGAACATAATCCAGCGGATGGGCAGGCCGGCCGGAATATCGCGCAGCAGCGCCGTGTACCAGGCGGAGAACATAATCAGCACCAGCAGGAACACCATGGCTACCCCGCTCTGGATAATGTATCCGATATAAGGGATCAGGCTGCCTGTGAACCGGCTGCGCCGCTGCCGGCGCAGCTCCTTCAAATCCATATCATTTCCCTCCCTGCACCAGCTCATAGAACAGCTGCTCCAGATTCAGGCCCGGCCGCCCGGCCTTCGCGGTCATCTCGGCGAGCGTCCCCTCCGCAATCACCCTGCCGCCGTGCAATACAATGAACCGGTCACAATAGTTCTCAATCGTGGAGAGGATATGCGAGCTGAGCAGAATGGACGCCCCGGACCGCTTCAGATCAAGCATGAAATCCAGCAGGGAGCGGATGCCCAGCGGGTCCAGGCCGAGGAACGGCTCGTCGATCACATACAGGGCAGGACGCGCTACAAAAGCACACATAATCATGACCTTCTGCTTCATGCCCTTGGACAGATGGGAGGACAAGGTATCCATCTTGTCCTCCATATTGAAAAGTGCAGCCAGCTGGACAGTGCGCGACTCATAATCGCTGCGGTCCACACCGTAGGCTCTGGCGGTAAATTCCACATGCTCACGGACCGTCATTTCCTCATAGAGCAGTGGCGATTCCGGGACAAAAGACAACGCGCTGTGATAGCTCTCGGGGTCGCTGCTGCGTGTCTTGCCCTGTACGGTAATCTCGCCTTTATGCGGGGACATCAGCCCCAGGATATGCTTCATTGTGGTGCTCTTGCCCGCACCGTTCAGGCCGATCAGCCCGACCATCTCACCGGGCTGAACCTGCAGGCCGATGTCATGCAGCACCGGCTTGTTCAGGCTGTAGCCTCCGCTGAGGCCCGTAATCTCCAATACAGGAGCTGTACTCATTGACCGTCACCTCTCGGGGTTTTGTTCTTGAGCCATTTCGGGGCTCCTTTATTCTTGCGGTTCCTGTCCCGCTCCGCCTGGCTGCGGGCCTTGCCCCCGCCCCCGGGCCCTCCCGCCGCGCCGCGCGCGCCGGCGGCCTGTCCCGGCCGGTGCTGCTCACGCCGCACTGGCCCCTCACTGCGGGCAGCCGCTTCCCCCGGCTGCCCGGCCGGCAAGCCTCCGGCCCCTCCGGCGGCTGTGCCAGCCGCCGAGATCCGCGCCTGCGGCTTGCCGGAGCGCGGCGCAGGTCCGCCGCCGCCCCTAAGCCCGGCGCGCTCGCCCTGCTGCAGCGCCTGGCCGAAGGCCATCTCCCGCTCGTCCAGCTGGATATCCAGCTCGCGGGCGAATTTGCGCATGATGAACGTCTGCTGCTCCGTAACGATCGTTACGGACAGCCCGCGCTTGCCCATGCGCCCGGTCCGTCCGGCACGGTGGACATAGTGCTCGGAGTCGAAGGCCGGATCGAAGCTGACGACCAGCGTCAGCTTCTCAATGTCCAGACCGCGCGCCGCCACGTCGCTGGCGACCAGCACCTTGAACTTGCCGTCCCGGAAGCGGGCCAGCACGCTCGCGCGCGTCACCTTATCCGCATCGCCGTACAGTGCAGCGGCCGGCAGCCCCAGATGGTTCAGCTTGGCCGTTACCTCGGCAATCGTCTCGGTGGCGTTGACGAAGACAATCGCCCGCTCCGGCTTATAATGACGGAGGACCCGGCGCAGCATGTCGATCTTGTTCCGTTCCTCGCACACGACGTAGTGATGCTCCAGGCTCTGGGCCGTCATCATGCCGGGATCGATGCCGACCTCGGCCGGATTCTTCATCTCCCGGCTGGCCAGCAGCCGGGTCTCCGGGCCGATCGTGGCCGACAGCATGACCAATTGCCGGGTGCGCAGTGCGCTGCTGACGATCTTCGTCACTTCACCGGCGCCGCTGAGCTGGAACATCTGATCTGCCTCATCGAGCACAATCGTAGTCACCTCATGCATCTTCAGCTTGCGCAGCCCGATCAGCTCCCTCACGCGTCCCGGTGTGCCTACCACCAGGTGAGGGTGCTCCCGCAGCTTGTCAATCTGGCGCTTAATCGCCGCCCCGCCGATCAGCCCCATGGCCCGGATACCGCGGTGCGCCCCGTAGCGCTCCGCCTCGCGGAGAATCTGCATCGCCAGCTCCTGGGTCGGGGCCAGGACCAGCTTCTGCAGGGAGCGCTGGTCCGGGTTAATCCCTTGCAGCAGCGGCAGCAGGTAAGCCAGCGTCTTGCCTGTGCCTGTCTGGGATGCGGCCAGAACATCTCTTCCTTCCAGCAGAAGCGGAATCGTCTGCTCCTGTACAGGGGATGGTTCGGTAATGCCGAATTCAGACAACCGGGCAGCAAGGTCCTCCTGGATGCCGATCGCCGCAAAAGAAGCTTTATTCATAATAGGGTTTCATCCTTTACACTTAATATAATATGTTCATTATATGCCAAAAAGGCCTCTCCACCAAATGGAAGGCCATACATTACTGTCCGGACCGGGGGACAAGCGGCTGCTTCGTGGGCCGGACCGTCACTTTCTGTTCATCATGCTGTAGGTCAGCTTATCCGCCAGCCGGGGGAATAAGCCATAGAGACGGATGCCGAACCCCGCCAGACCGGGAAGATCCACTTCCTCCTTGCCCTTCTCCATCAGCTTGACCATCTTCGCGGACACATGCTCCGGAGTCATGATGATCCGGCTGACGCTCCGCTCATAATTGCCGGAAGGATCGGCGGTTTTGAAGAAGTCGGTGGCGATCGGTCCGGGATTCACGGCTGATACGGTAATCCCGCTCTTGCGCAGCTCCTGGCGGAGCGCATTGGTAAATCCGAGAACGGCATGCTTGGTCGCGGTATAGGCAACCGAGCGGGCTGTGCCGATCTTGCCGGCCATCGAGGCCACATTCACGATCTGGCCGCTGCCGCGCGCCAGCATATGCGGAACTACAGCCTTGGTGCAGCGGACGATTCCCATGTAGTTCACATCCATCATGGCAGCGAACTCATCCGGCTCCATCCCGGTAAAAGCAGCGAATTTGCCGTACCCCGCATTGTTCAGCAGAATGTCAATCCGCCCGTACCGGTCCAGCACCGCTTCCATCGTCCGGTTAACCTCCGCCTCATCGGTCACATCACAGACGAACCAGCTGCATTCGCCCTTCAGCTCTGAGGCAAGCGCCCGGAGCTTGTCCTCCGAACGGGCCAGCAGCACCGGGACAGCCCCGCGTTCGCTCAGCATCTGCGCCGTAAGTGCGCCGATTCCGCTGGAAGCGCCCGTAATCACCACAATCTTGCCCTGCAACTTCATCGAATCTTCAGCTCCCGGTTCCCTCTTAAGAGATCATTACCTGAATATCAAGCTCTCCGATGCCTTCCATCATCAGCGGAATGCTGAGCGCCTTACGCGGCAGAACGGACATACCCTCCGACTTCACCAGCCGCGGCGGAGTAATGTCTACTGCTACCCCCTGATTGGAGAGAATAGTACTGGCATTGCCGCTGATCATATTGCCCAGCTCGGAGATGGCACTCTGGCCCATTTCATCCATCTCTGTAATCACATAACCGCCCATCATCACCGACACCATCTTCAGCGCCACCTGTTCAGCAATCCCGAAGATAATATTCCCGCTGAGCTGACCTGTCATTCCCACTTGAATCCATATATGATTATCGATCAGTTCAATGTCCTTGATTCCCAGCATACCGGTGGATGGCGAGACTTGGATTACTTGCTCAATTACGGTTCGTGCAGACTCTAGAAACGGATTAATAACTTCTGCTTTCATGAAAGTGCTGTCCCCCCTCGACCAGTCTTTGGTCATACACCAAAAGTCCTAGCAAATAATGATTTATTATACTTCATATATCGGTATTATTCACCAAAAATTAATGGTCTTGTCGAATGATTTCTAAAGTTAGTTGAGGCCGCAACATTGCCCTCCCGGGAGGAATCTCCTATAATTTAATAAAATGACGACACCCGAGCGGATACGCCAGCACCACCTTAACCCTCCGAGTCAGCCATCAGCAGCACATCTCCCGTGTATTTTGCCGCAACCGGCAGCCTGCAGACTCTTGTGACAGGAACCAGAACTTAAGCGTATCCAACCTCCGGAAAGCAGCGGCTTTCCCTGTATGTACAAATATTCGGCGGCACGATTCCGGTGCCATTAGGGGGCAATTCATGAACATCAGCCAACTCGAAACACTGATTACCATCTCCAAAACCATGAGCTTCCGCAAAGCAGGCGAGCTGCTCAACCTGACCCAGCCGGCGGTCTCCGCGCAGATCAAGAGCCTGGAGGAAGAATTCAAAACCCAGCTCGTGGACCGGAACCAGCCGGTGACGCTGACGGACAGGGGCAAGGTCTTCCTCGCCCATGCTGAGCAGATTGTAGGTATTGTGGACGAGCTTAAGCAGCGCCTTGCCGATCTCGAAGAGAATCCCCAAGGGCATATTATTCTCGGTACCACCACCTCGATTGCCATCCAGATCCTCCCCCGGGTGCTCTCTTATTTCCAGGACCAGTTCCCGCATATCAAAACCTCGATCTCATCCATGTCCTCGTCCCAAATCTACCAGCAGGTCGAGAACGGACTGGTGGATGTCGGCATCGGCTATCTGATCGGGCGCAATCCCGGGATGACCACCTCGGTGCTGTATTATGATACTTTTGAACTGGTCGTGTCGCCCCGCCATCCGCTGGCCCAGGTCAAATCGGCCGGGATTGAAGCCCTGGGCACCATCCCGCTGATCCTGCTCTCGCCCGATACCGTCGGCCGCAAGTTCGTCGATGAAGTGCTGGCTAAGCACGGTATACATCCCCATGTGATTATGGAGCTGACCAGCAGCGAGGAAGTAAAGCGGATGGTCGAGCTGGACCTGGGAGCGGCGGTCATCTCGAAGCAGTCAGTTACCGCCGAGGTCAGGAGCGGTACGCTGCGGATCGTTCCGATCATCGAGCTTGAGGTGACTCACCCTGTAGGTGTCATTACGAAATCCGGCAAATACGTCAATTCAGCGATGAGACAATTCTTAAGCGATCTCAAAGGAATGCCCGAGACCCAATTCATCGGCTCAGAGTAAGTACCTAATCCGCCATTTTGGCCTAAGGAGATGTTTCTATTATGAATTTCGACCTGCACACCCATCATTTCCGCTGCGGTCATGCTGACGGCAATATCAGAGATTATATTGAAGCGGGCATATCCGCCGGCCTGGATGTAATCGGAATTTCCGACCATTCGCCTTACTTCGGCAGCCCGGAGGAGCAGGCCTTCCCGCGGATCGCCATGGCGAAGTCCGAACTGGTTCATTACGTAGAAGAAGTGCTGGCGCTGCAAAAAGAATACGCCGGCCGCATCGACGTCCTGCTCGGTATGGAGTCGGATTATTTCCCGGAGCATGCGGAGCTGTACCGCCAGATCTACGCCGCGTATCCGTTCGATTATATTATCGGCTCGGTGCATCACGTAGAAGAGATCAGTATCTTCAATCAGGGCCGCTGGAAGGGGCTGACGGATGAGCAGAAGCTGGCTTCCAAAAGCGAATACTACCGCCTGATCGCCGAATCTGCCCGCAGCGGCATTTTCCAGATCCTTGGCCATATCGACGCTATGAAGGGCAATTATCCGCCGTTCTCGGAGATCTCTGCGCCCCGCGAGATTGACGAAGCTCTGCGCGTGATCGGGGAGTCCGGACCGGCCATTGAGATCAATACCTCCGGCGGCACCAAGCTGTGCGGCGGCTGGTACCCGTCGGATGAGATTCTGGAGCGGGCGCTGCATTTCGGTGTAGAGGTTACCTTCGGCTCCGATGCCCATCTGCCTGCCCGCGTGGCCGACCAGCGCAATCAGGTGGCAGCCCGGCTGAAGGAGATCGGCTTCAAGCATTGGGTCTATTACAAGCAGCGGCAGAAGGTTACTGTTGCTTTGTAATTGTTAAGCAGGCGGATAACGGCATGCAAACAGAAAATGCACCGCAGCGGCAGGCAGCCTGACGGGAGAGTCCCGTTACGCTGCCTGCTTTGCTGCGGTGCATTTTTGCGCTGGGGTATATCTGTACTGTGCTTAGTCCTGATTCAGATTCCCGCAGGTGAAGCCCTGCTGCTTCAGTGTCCGCTGGGCATCCCCGTACTGCGGATTCAGGGCATAGAAGCGGGCGATGGTGCTGCTCCAGTCCCTCTCCGTCAGGCCCTGCGCCTTCAGCGATTCACGGTGGACCGCGTTGTATGCTTCAATCAGGCCTAGCTGGTCTGGGTTATAGACCTCCTCATGATAGACAGCAGCCATAGGCAGACGCGGCCGCTTGGGCTGCTCCTCCGCCGGGTAGCCGAGGCAGAGGCCCACGACCGGGAAAACATACTGCGGCAATTGCAGCAGCTTGATTACCCCGGCGGTATTGCGGCGGACGCCGCCAATCGGGATAATACCCAGCCCCAGCGATTCCGCCGCTGCCACCGCATTCGCCAGGGCGATGCCGACATCGGTCGCGCCGACCAGCAGGGCATCGACATCCGCAGCCGTCTCGAACGGCTGGCCTTCAAGCTCAGCTGCAAGCTTCGCGCGGTGGAAGTCCATGCAGAAGACCAGGAAGACCGGCGCTTCCGCCACATGCTTCTGGTTCCCGCTCAGCACCGACAGCTGTTGTCTGCGTTCCTCGCTCCGCACGGCAATCACCGATACCTGCTGGCCGTTCACCCACGATGGAGCCGCCTGGGCCGCTTCAATAATCAGCTTCAGCTTCTCCGGCTCCACCGTCTGCCCGGAATAGTGCCGGTAGGAGCGGTGGTTCGTAAGCAATCTAATTACATCATTCAAGAGCTCATACCCTCCCCAAGTTATATACTTATCCATATACGATGTACACTATCATAGCCCAAATTCCGTCGAGACCGCCAGTATGTGATGCTATGCTCCTCATCCGCATAGGCACCTTTACGCTCCACGCATGCAAGTAGCAACACAAAAAAATGGACCCGAAGCATCGGGTCCCAACAGCATTTATATTTTCAAAAGGGGGTCATGTACTTAGTTTAACCGCTGACTGTTAGAGTTTGATAACGGGTTTATTTCATTTGTGTAACAAGTGTGTACACCTTCATTACATCGCCTGAGCCGTCTGCCATCGGCAGTGTGCGCTCCAGGGTCAGGCCATTCTTGAGCAGTACCCGGGCCGACCGGAGATTATCTCCCCGGCAGCGTCCCTCAATCTGCCGCAGCCCCAGCTCCCGGAAGCTGTAAGCCAGCAGCAGCCCGACAGCTTCTGTCGCATAGCCGCGGCCCCACCACAGCGGACTAAGCATATAGCCGAGCACCGCCTTGCCCTCATGGCGGCTCCAGCTCTGCAGCGAGACTGATCCGATCAGCTCCGGCTGTCCCTTGAGATAGATGCCGGTGTGAAGCGCAGAGGGATCATAGCCGTGCAGCATCCGCTTCACCAGCTTATCCAGCACGCCCTGCTGTGAAGACGAGCCTTGGCGGAGCTGAATATGCGGCTGCACCTCGGGGTGGGAGAGCAGCTGCTTCAGCATCGCCCCGTCGCCGGGTGCCATGGTCTTCAGTTCGATGGACTGGCCTTGCAGCGCCAGGCCCATAATCATCTCATACGTGCTCATGAGCTCTCCCTCTTCCGCTCTTGTTAGGCCTCTCCCCGGAGCGTGACCATCCACCGTCCACTACGCCCGGCGCAGCGTCAGGACAGTAAGCTCCGGGCGGCACAGGAAGCGCAGCGGCATCATCGTCTCGCCGAAGCCCCGGTTCACATATACCGGCATCCCTGTATTCTCTGTATAATACAGGCCGTTTATGTACTTGCGCGAGCCGTAAGGCGTGAACGGAGCTCCGGCAAGCGGCAGGCGGATCTGCCCGCCATGGCTGTGCCCGGAGAGCTGCAGGTGAAACGGATACGCCTCGGCAATATCGGCGTAATCCGGCTCATGCATCATCAGCACCGTGAACGTGCCGTCCGGAATATCCTTGACCGCCGCCTCCGGGTCCGGCTTGCCGTGCAGCATATCATCCAGTCCGGCGACCGCCATCACTGCGCCGCCCTGCCGGATCAGGTAAGCCTGGTTGCGCAGGACGCGGAAGCCCGCCTCCTTCAGCAGCCTGGTCAGCAGCTCCGTATTCTTGTAATCATGATTGCCGAGAATGGCATATTTCCCAAGCGGGGCTTCCAGTTCAGCCAGTATAGAGACCGAATCGGCCAGATCCTCGGCATAGCTGTCCACGATATCCCCGGTGAAGCAGATCAGGTCCGGCTGCTCCTCGCGGATATGCTTCACCAGCCGGGCCACATCGCGCGCATCCTTGTTGAACCCTAGATGCACATCGCTGAAATGGATCAGCCGGGTTCCGGCAAAAGCCGAAGGCAGCTTCTTCAGCGGCAGCTCCAGCCGGTTCACCTCTAACCAGTTCGGCTCCCCCTGCCAGGCATATCCGCCGGTCAGCAGCGCCGCACCGGCCAATGTCCCCAGCCCGCGGGTCAGGAACTGGCGGCGCGTCATCGTGCGCCTGCCCGGGTCTTCCGGCTGCGGCGGCACCTGTCCCCCGCCGTCTCCGGCGGCGGGTATCGTTTTGCCCGGAGAGCCTCCGAACGATGGTTTGCTCATCAGGAGATTCTCCTTTCTATCTTGAATTCTAATTGGGTTATTGTCGATCGGGTACGGCTTCATCCGCCTTGTCATCAATATCTACTTCAATGGCCGCCTCAATCTCTTCCTCCGTGGTATTTCCTCCAAGAATCTTGCGGAACAAGCCCAGCATGGACAGCGCATAGGCGACCGTTATGAAGCTGAAGCAGATTTGCATGACTACAACCAGCCTTGAGGTATTATCTATGGGAGCTATATCCCCGTAACCGACTGTCGTAAAGGTAGCCACACTGAAATAGAGAAACGTAACCAACTGGCTAAGCAGATCCTGGCCTAAGCCCTTTCCCTGGAACGAGGACTGTCCAAACAGCTTATAAATCGATGTATATACGACTGTAAAAAAAATAATGCAGGTGAACGTAGCGATGCTGATCCGGACCAGCGTCTGCTGCAGCCTGACTTCCTTGCTGTTGGAATCCCGGATTTCATGGAAAATAAACAGAATATAGAACAGGACTGAAGCCAGGACAAAAAGCAGAATCAGTCCGCGCAGGCCCCGGTTGCCGGGCACAATCGTACCCAGATCGATCAGGTTCAGCAGATCCTCCACCGAGATCAGCGCATAGATCAGAACAGGAGCGAGCAGCACGCCTCTGCCCATCCAGTTCAGCTTCACCCGGGCAAACCTCAGTACCAGCAATACAAAGACAACGATATTGAAAGCCCAAATCCACCATGCCATGGCTTTACGCTCCTGTTCTATGCTCTCGCCCGCGAATCTTCCTCCGGTCCGCTTATGACTCTGATCTTGCATTCCTGCTCCGGTGCCTCATGATAGGCCCGGGCAATGCCCTTATCCTGTACCGCTTTAAGGCTGACCCGCCGCTGCTTGAAGCTGACCTCGATGTCCTGTGTGAACGGGAACGGGGACAGTGTAAGCGTGCGGCTGTCCTGCCACTTGGCCTGAATCGCACGGCCGGAGGTGAAGCTGAACTCCTCGCTGCCGGAGAAGCCGTCCACGAACCACGGATGCTTCTCGGATTCCTTGCTGCCCGGCTCATTCAGCGCCAGGAACAGCGAGAGATCATCACAGAACTGGAGCAGTCTGGCATCATAATACAGCTCGCCTTCCTGGAGCGGCTTCTCCTCCTCCAGCCTGCGGTGGATGCGCGCCCGGCGCTCTGCCTCATCCTCCAGGTACTGCGTCAGCTCGGGGCATTCTTCCCCTGATACCTCAATCAGCCGTTCGAAATGCGAGCTGCACAGCAGCGCCCCGTAAGGCGTCTGCGCTTCTATTTCATCGATGCCCCGTCTGTAGAAGGTCAGCTTCGGCACCACCGGGAAATCGATGAAGCTGTACGGCTGCCCCTCCGCATCATTCCAGAACGGCGTCTCATCGAGATCAATCCAGCCCCGGTCATGATGGCTCACCGCCCACAGAACCTCGGCCCGCCGCCCCTCAGCAGGCGTATGCTCCTCCTTGAACCATTTTGCAAATTCCCCGGCCAGCAGCCCGTGGTCGTGCTGCTTCATCATGACGAGCGCGCCGTCCTGTTCACGACATATCATTGTCTATTCCTCCCCGTTGTCCACTGCCTGACTATTGCCTTCAGCACTGCTGCCATCAGCTATGTAGATTCATGTAGATTATAACATATCCGCCTATATTTCTCGGAATCCGGCGGCCTATGGATATTGTATGTGTACCCTTTTTGAGACTGTACAGAAACATTACAGCGGACGGCAGTCATTGCCAAACAGGCCATTCAGGAGGAATCCCGAATGGCCTGCGGCTATGGTTATAGATTAGACACCCAACCAGCGCTTGAACATATGCTTGGTGGTCTGCTTGTTGATCTCGGCAATGGAGGTTGTCAGCGGAATGCCCTTCGGGCAGGCGCGGACGCAGTTCTGCGAGTTGCCGCAGCCGTCGATGCCGCCGTCCTCCATCAGCGCCTCCAGGCGGTCCTCCGCATTCATCTCGCCCGTAGGATGCGCGTTGAACAGGCGGACCTGGGAGATGGCTGCCGGACCGATGAAGTTCGTCTTCTCATTGACATTCGGGCAAGCCTCCAGGCAGACGCCGCAGGTCATGCACTTGGATAATTCATAAGCCCACTGGCGCTTCTTCTCCGCCATACGCGGTCCCGGACCGAGATCATAGGTTCCGTCAATCGGAATCCAGGCCTTGACCCGCTTGAGGGCATTGAACATCCGGCTGCGGTCAATCACCAGGTCGCGGACGACCGGGAAGGTCTTCATCGGCTCGATGCGCACCGGCTGCTCCAGATTATCGATCAGCGCAGCGCAGGCCTGACGTGGCTTGCCATTGATGACCATCGAGCAGGCGCCGCATACCTCTTCGAGACAGTTGGATTCCCAGCATACAGGAACGGTGCTGTCGCCCTTCGCGTTCACCGGATTGCGCTGAATCTCCATCAGTGCGCTGATGACGTTCATCCCCGGACGGTAAGGAAGCTCGAATTCCTCCGTATACGGGCTTGTCTCCGGTTCATCCTGGCGGGTAATAATGAACTTTACATTTTTGGGAGCTGCTGCAGTTTCCGCCATGTCAGTTACCTCCTAGAAAGTTTGGATAGTCCGGCCTGCTCCGAATCCCATTCGCCAAGCCGGCTTCACTTAGTCCTTCGAATAATCACGCACCCGCGGAGGAATCAGCGACACATCCACATCCTCATAAGAGATCTGCGGACCGTCTGCCGTCCAGGCGGCTAAGGTCGTCTTCAAGAATTCCTCATCATTACGCTGCGGGAATTCCGGCTTGTAATGCGCGCCCCGGCTCTCGTTGCGCATCAGCGCCCCGAGCGTCATCGCCTCCGACAGCTCCAGCATGTTCCACAGCTGGCGGGTGAACGCCACAGCCTGGTTGCTCCAGCGGGAGGTGTCGCTCATGTTGATGTTACGGTAGCGCTCCTTCAGCTCTTTGATTTTGCCGATGGTGGATTCCAGCCGCTTGTTCTCACGCACCACGGTCATGTTCGCTGTCATCCATTCGCCAAGCTCCTTGTGGATCACATAAGCATTCTCTGTGCCGGTCATACCAAGCAGCGCCTCATATTTATCGGTCTGCGTCTTATGGAAGCGGTCGAATACTGTGGAGGAGATATCCTGCACCGATTTCTTCAGCCCCTTAATATATTCAACAGCCTTCGGCCCGGCCACCATGCCGCCGTAGATCGCCGAGACGAGCGAGTTCGCCCCCAGGCGGTTCGCGCCATGATACTGGTATTCACATTCGCCTGCCGCGAACAGGCCGGGAATATTGGTCATCTGGTTGTAATCGACCCACATGCCGCCCATGGAATAATGGACCGCCGGGAAAATTTTCATCGGAATCTTGCGGGGATCATCGCCCATGAACTTCTCATAGATTTCGATAATACCGCCCAGCTTGACGTCAAGCTCCTTCGGGTCCTTATGGGACAGGTCGAGATAGACCATGTTCTCGCCGTTGATGCCCAGCCCCTGATCCACGCAGACATTGAAGATCTCACGGGTGGCAATGTCGCGCGGCACCAGATTCCCGTAGGAAGGATATTTCTCTTCGAGGAAATACCACGGCTTGCCGTCCTTATACGTCCAGATCCGTCCGCCTTCGCCGCGTGCCGATTCCGACATCAGCCGCAGCTTGTCATCGCCGGGAATCGCCGTCGGGTGAATCTGGATGAATTCCCCGTTCGCATAATGCACACCCTGCTGATAGACCGCACTGGCTGCGGTTCCGGTGTTAATAACGGAGTTCGTGGTTTTGCCAAAAATAATCCCCGGACCGCCGCTGGCCAGAATGACCGCATCCGCCGGGAAGGTCTGAATCTCCATCGTCTTCAGATTCTGCGCGCTGATGCCGCGGCAGACCCGCTCATCATCCAGAATGACCGAGAGGAACTCCCAGTTCTCGCTCTTCGTGACCAGGCCCTCGGCCTCCCAGCGGCGCACCTGCTCATCCAGTGCATACAGCAACTGCTGGCCGGTAGTCGCTCCTGCAAAAGCCGTGCGGTGGCGCTTCGTGCCGCCGAACCGGCGGAAGTCCAGCAGCCCCTCCGGGGTGCGGTTGAACATCACGCCCATCCGGTCCATCAGGTGGATGATGCCTGGTGCGGCCTCGCACATTGCCTTCACCGGAGGCTGGTTCGCCAGGAAGTCGCCCCCGTAGACGGTATCGTCGAAATGCTCCCAGGGCGAATCTCCCTCGCCCTTGGTGTTCACAGCGCCATTGATGCCGCCTTGTGCGCAGACGGAATGTGATCTTTTGACAGGGACCAGTGAGAATAGATGTACATGCGCGCCGGATTCGGCGGCCTTAATGGTAGCCATCAGGCCGGCCAGACCGCCGCCCACGATGATGATATCGGCTGATGCCATGATTGTTCCCTCCTAAAAGTAATGCGGAAGCTTATGCCCAAGTCATGAGAAAGCTCCGCTTCTTCGTCTGTATTCTTAAACCCCGCTGCCGAGCGACTGCACAGCCGTGGCTGCGGCTTGAAATTCATCATTGCGGAAGGTCACCAGGGACAGCACGAACATGAAGGTGACAATCACGAATATTCCCAGGCAGAGAACCGATGATACTCTCTGGGAACGCGGGCCGACCGTAATTCCCCAGCTGATCAGGAACGACCACAGGCCATTGGAGAAGTGGAAGCAGGCAGCCACGATACCGACGATATAAAGCGTCATCAGCAGCGGCTGGGTGACAATGTTATGCATAACCCCGCCAAGCTCATCATGCTCCACCTTGCCGAGCGCCACCTGGACCCGCGTGTCCCACAGATGCCAGATAATGAAGACAAAGGTGATCACGCCGGTGATGCGCTGCAGCGTATACCGCCAGTTGCGCTCCAGATTGAAGCGGTTCAGGTTCGGCTTCGACTGGTAAGCAATGTACAAGCCGTACACACCGTGGTACAGCAGCGGCAGCCAGATGCCGAACAATTCCAGGAAGAAGACCAGCGGCAGGCTGTTCAGCCACAGCACACTGTCAGTGAAACCGGAAGCACCACCCTCCACAGCCGAGAAGTTCGTCAGCATGTGCTCAAGGAAAAAGGCCCCAAGCGGGATGATGCCGAGCAAGGAATGAATCTTTCTGGAATAAAATCCTCTCATGCAAAGTGTCCCCTTTCCAATTAAAAAACAGCGTTTTCATTAAGATGCATACACAGCCGGAAGTACTGTTGAAACAGGGCGGCAGCTGGCCTAAAACTGCTGAAATGAGCCGTTTGCGCCGCTTATCATTGTTTTCCCGGACTTTGCTCTATCATTCACAATATGTGAATATCTTGTGTCACTTTGTATGTTACTCTTTTTTCGCTTATAAGGGAATTGCAATCTAATTATTAATCGTTATACAATATCTGCATAAGAATATTTTTAATGTGATAATAATTCTCATTTAGCTGATCGATTTGGCTTCATACTCCTGCTTATTTTCTATAAATCCGACAACTTTCCCGTCTCTTGCTATGCCTTTTATCACAATCTGCGGTACGAAGGAGGGTAAGGTATGTACGATGATTTAGATGCTTTTGCCGCGGTGGTGGAGCATTCCAGCCTGAACCGGGCTTCCCGCCAGCTCAATCTGTCCCAGCCCGCCCTCTCCCGCAAAATCTCCAAGCTGGAGGAGCGCCTGGGCGTCGCTCTGTTCAACCGCTTCGGCAAGCGGCTGGAGCTTACGGAGGTGGGACGCCTCACCTACACCTATGCGCTGGAGCAGCGTCAGCAGCGTTCCCGGTTCCTGGAGGCGTTATCCAAGTTCAAGGAGGGTGAGCCGCAGTTCGTAACGCTGGGCGCGAGCCTGACCACGCTGCAGACAACGCTGCCCCCGCTGGTGAAGGCCTACACGGAGAAATACCCGGCGGCCGAGCTGAAGCTCATCACAGGGAAGACGCATGAGATGGTGACGGCGGTCAGCGAGGGCAAATGCGATGTCGGAATCATCGCCTCCCAGGTGCATGAGCCGGGCCTGCGCTCCATCCCCCTGTTCGAGGACCAGCTCCGGCTGGTCGTCTCGGAGCAGCATCCGCTGACCCTGACGCCGCGGCTCACCATGGACCACCTGTCCCGGCTGCCGATGATCCTCTTCTCCAAGGGGACGTGGTACCGCCGGACCACCGATGATCTGTTCCACCGCTGCGGCGTGGAGCCGGATGTGCGGATGGAGATCGACTCGTTCGAGGCGATCGTCCGCCTGCTGCCGACCGTCAAGGCAGCGGCGCTGCTGCCCAATTCCTATCTCCGTCCCGAGCTGCTGAACGGCGGGGGGCTGGTGTCGCTGCACATCAAGGAATTGGAGCAGACCCAGCGCACCACCTGCCTGATCTACCAGAGCAGCGGCGGACTCAGCACAGCGGCCCGCTGCCTGGTGCAGGTCACCGAGGATGTGTTCCTGAACAGCCGGGACTAGCCGCCCGCCGCCGCTCACAGTAATAACCCGGCAAGCCTCCGGATCGCTGCGGATCGGCCTGCCGGGTCATTTTATACACTTAGGTTATATCAGCTATTGTCCTCTGCTCTTCCGCATTAACGGAATTTGCCGGCATCGATGGCGGCCTGCTTCTCATCCAGGATCTCCTGGTAGCCTGCCTCCAGATAGGTCTTCTTGGCCGCCTCATAGGTGGCGTCGAATTCGGCTTCCGGGGCCAGCACCACCTTCACGTACAGCTCCTGGAACAGCGTATTCAGGTCGGCCTTATATTCGTTCACCTTCTCCAGCACCGTGCTGAACAGGGCATCCGGCGTACGGAATTCAGCCGTCTCGTCATAATATTTCACCAGATCCTCCGCGAGCTGCTCATAGCCGGCCGGAGCCCAGTTGCGCAGGTTTGCCTTGCGGGTCTTGGCCTCATCCGGGTACTGGGCGATCTCCGTCACCAGCCCCCAGTAGTCCTTGTTGTTGTTCTGGGCCAGCACCGCTTCGCCTTTGTAGTCCGGGTTCTTCAGGGCAATGCCGTCGGCATCCAGTGTATAGTTCTCCCCTTCAATCCCGTTCTGGAACTTGAACAGATTCTCCGGCTGGCTGAGCCATTCCAGGTACATCCAGACCGCTGCCCGTTCCTCCGGCGTGGATTCATAGTTAATGCCCATGATGAAGCCGAACGGCCAGTAGGCGCGTCCCTGCGGCTTATTACCTTCCGGTACGCCCGCATACGGCGGCACGACAGCGAATTCAGCCTCCGGGTTGTTCTGAAGCGTTGCTGCGAACACGTCGGTGTTATTGGCGAGATAGAAGCCGAAGTTGCCTGTTTTGCCGGCCACGAATTCCGCCTTGACCTTAGGCTCATCATTGCGCAGATAGAATTCCTTATCCAGCAGACCGTTGTTATATTGGTAATTGAGATTGCGCAGGTATTCCTCTGTCTCCTTCGTGGTCAGGTCAGCCACACTAAGGTCGGAGTACAGCGCGCGGTATTTGGCATCCACCGGCCAATCACGGAACGCATAGTTGAAGTTGAAGAAGTTCTGCAGCAGGTTACCGCCGCTCACGCCGAGCCCGGCTTCTTTCCATTTAACCAGCATCTCGTTATATTTCTCCAGCGAGGTCAGATCCTCCACCTTCATGCCGACCTTCTCTACCCAATCCTTGCGGATGATGTTGACGAAGTTGTCAGCCTCCGGGCGGGCAGCGAAGAAGAAGGTGTTCTTCTCATCCACCACCCCGTACTGCTTGATGGTCTCGCCCATGTTCTTCCAGTAGGTAGGCGCATAATTCTCAATTTCGCTCCAGTCCAGCTGCTGCAGCACATCTTCACCATAATAAGTAAGCGCTTGCGGCATATCGTAGTGGAAAATAATATCCGGCGCCTTATGCGAAGCCAGCAGCTGCTCGAAATCCGTGACCTCCTTCGAGCGGGTAATCGGCACATAATTCACCTGAATATTGTACTTGTCGCCGAACTCTGCCTGTACCCAGCGGGTATAGTAGTTATCGGACACGTTCCAGCCCTCATAGGCACGTTCGTAGACGGGGATATCGAGTGAGACCTTTTTCTCAAAACCCTTGGAGTAATCTGGATAAGCCCCTTCTGCCTGGTTCGTAGCTGCCGCTGTCTCCGCAGGCGCATTGGTGGCTTCGGCATTCTTGGCCTTGTTCCCCCCGCTGCAGCCCGCCAGCAGACCGGCTGTCATGACTGATGCCATCAGTAATGAATACACACTTCTTCGGTTCATCGCAATTCCCCCATGAATTCATATTCTTTACTCCTTGACCGCCCCTAACATCACGCCTTGAACAAAATACTTCTGAACGAACGGATACACACAGAGAATAGGCAGCGTAGCGAATACAACAACCGATGCCTTCAGTACCTCCGGATTACTAAGCTGCACCTGGCTGGCCTCCAGCTGGAAGCTTTCACTGGCCTGAATGACCAGATAATACAGCTTAAGCTGCAGCGGGCGGAGCGAGGTCTCATGCTTGATGTAGAACAGTGCGTCCTGATAGGCATTCCAGCGGCCGACTGCATAGAAGAGGGACAACGTTGCTATGATCGGCTTGGACAGAGGCAGCACAATGCTGAACAGAATGCGGAAATGCCCGGCGCCGTCAATGCGTGCAGACTCCTCCAGACTGACAGGAATGCTGCTGGTCAGCGAGGTTTTCATAATCAGCAGGTTGAAGGCGCTGAAGGAGAGCGGCAGCACCAGCGACCAGATCGTATCCATCAGTCCCAGATTGTTGATGTTCATATAATCAGGAATAATGCCGCCGCTGAAGTACATCGTGAACAGGAAAATGAAGGTGATCACCCGGCGGCCCTTGAACTGGGGCCGGGACAGCGGATACGCGGCGCAGGTGGTCAGAATCATGCCCAGAATCGTGAACAGCACGGTCACAATCACCGAAATGTACAGGGAGCGGAGGATGCTGGCATCGGCGAAGATTTTGCGGTACGCCTCGATGGTGAAGCCCTGCGGCCACAGGAACACCTTATTGGCGATGACGAAGGAGTCTGCGCTTAAGGATTTGGAGACGACATGCACGAACGGCAGCAGGCAGATCAGGGAAGCGGTAATGATGACGAGGCGGATCAGCAGCTCCCAGATATCAATTCTTGCTTTACGGGATACGGCCGGGCCTCCGGTTGCAGCTTTCATGGTTCCTCTCCTCTCTACAGAATTCCATCCTCACCCAGCTTCTTGGCCACGCGGTCTGCGGAGATGACCAGGATGATGCCGATCACGGACTGGAATAATCCGATGGCAGTGGCCCGGCTGAAATTGCCGCTCTCAATCCCCCAGCGGTAGACCAGCACCGGAATGGTAGTGGTGAACTCAGTGGTCGCCTTATTCTGCAACGCGTAGATCCGCTCGAAGGAGCCGTCCATCACTTTGCCGAGGGCCATAATGAGCAGCGTAACAATCGTCGCCCGGATGGACGGCAGGGTAATATTCCATACCTTCCGCCAGCGGCCTGCCCCGTCGACCGTAGCCGCTTCATACATCTCCGGGTTGATTCCGCTCATCGCCGCCAGATAGATAATCGTGCCCCAGCCCATGCTCTGCCACACGCCGATGACCAGATAGCTGACCAGCCAGTGGTTATCCTGCTGCAGGAACGGAATCCGCTGTCCCCCCATCAGCTCAATCAGATTGTTGACCACCCCGCCGCCCTCACTGAGCAGCTGGTACGCAATCGCGCCGATAATGACCCAGGACAGGAAGTGGGGCAGGTACAGCACCGTCTGGTTAATGCGCTTGAAGCGGATGCTCCTGATCTCATTGAGCAGCAGTGCCAGCACGATCGGCATCGTGAAGCTGAAGAGGAGGTCCAGCACGTTCAGCAGCAGCGTGTTGCGGACGGCCTTAATGAAATCCGGCTTGGCAAACAGCTGCTGGAACACCTCCATCCCCGCCCATTCACTGCCCCAGAAGCCCCGTGCGATCTTGTAATCCTTAAAGGCAATGACCAGTCCGCTCATCGGCAGGTACTTAAATACGATGACAAAAGCCAGCGGCAGCATCACCAGCAGATAGAGCTGCCAGTCCCGCTGCAGATAATACCTGAACCCTTGTTTTCTTCTTAAAAGCGGACTATGGTCCGTTTGTGAAGCGCTTGCAACTTTCAACAGTTTCACCTCCCGGCAGGATGTTCTGTTGCCGGTCTTGCCTCATCCGGCCTGCTTCCTATGCTATAACGCATCGCCGGGATCTGAATATCATGACAATTGATGATCGCCTATCACATTTGATGAAGCCCCGGCCTGCAAGGCTTCTTCTGCGCGTAAATAATCAATTCTGATCAGCATTGCCAAAAGTTATAAAGCGCTTACAATAAGCTGCTCTAGGAGCTCTTGCTCTTGGCGGATTTGTAGCCGCTCGGCGGCATCCCTTCATATTTGCGGAAAAAGCGGTTGAAGCTCTGCACATTATAATAGCCGACCTCGGCGGCAATCTGCTTGATGCTTAAGCCCGACTCCAGCAGCAGCTCCTTGGCCTTCTCGATCCGCAGCTGATTGACGAAGTCGATCATGCTTTTCCCCGTCTGCTCATAGACCAGCTTGCGCATATAAGAGTAGCTGATACCAAGCTGCTTGGCCATGTCCTCGAAGACAATCTCTTCCGTGTAATGCTCTGTCAGATAGTTAACGATTCGCTGCGCATGATTGGTCTCCCGCGGGCTGCGGTCCAGGCTCTGGACAATGTCGCAATAGAACCCGTACAGATACTCCTCCAGCTCATCCAGGGTATCCATAGCGGCGAGATTCGAGTATACATTGCCTTGGCTGGTCATCATCCGCCCGGTCCCGAGATGGTTCTCCCGGAGATGCTTGAGGGTCGCCCCCATCAGCTGGTAATAGATGAACATAATATTATCGTAGGAGATATTGTCCTCGGCGGCGATCCGGCTGCGGAGGCTGTGCAGCTCCTTGAAGATTGCGGCCAGGTCGCCCGCATCCAGGAAGTTGAGAATCCGCCGCTCGCTGCTCTCGGAATCGAGATACTTGCGGCTGCCCTCCTCCTCCTCTTCCTGCCAGTACATAATGCTTCCGGCTCCGTTGACCATCCGGCGCTTGATCAGCTCCATCGCTTCGAACAGCCGCTGCGCCACCCTTCCGGGATCATCCGCCGGGTCGCTTACCCCAATCGTGACCGAGTGCTCCAGCAATTCCAGCGACTCCGCCCGGATAGCTTCCAGCGCCTGATGGATCTGTCCGCTGATTTGCTCCCCCGCCTGCGGGTCAAAGTTCAGCACGATCACCCTGCAGCCGTCATGATGATAGACACTGCGGGCCGCGATCCGCTCCGGGAACAAGCCCTCATACTTGGCTCCCAGCAGATACTGGTGATAGCTGCGCGTCTCAGCATTGGTATGGCCCGCATATCGCCGGTACTGGTCGATGGAGACAACGATTACCCGGTAGCATTTGTGAGGGAACACTTCCGTAATCCGCGGTGGAAGCTCGCCGCGCAGCAGGCGGTGTACCGCCAGGCTGCGGGTATCCTGCTCACGCTCCTGCAGCAGCTTGAACAGGCTCTCCTCCTCCTCCTGCATCCGCTTGAAGGCCAGGCCCAGGAAGGCCAGCTCATTCCTGTTCACTACCCCCAGATCGCTCTTCGAGCGGATCGTCTGCACCAGCTGCCGCAGCGGCCTGGACAGCCAGGCCGCCAGAAGTATAGCCAGCAGCGTCCCGAGCACGATAATGGTTCCGGTCAGCAGGATGATTTTGCCTTGCATGTCCTTGGACCGCTGCATCAGCTCATCCATCGAGCTCCAGCTTACATTCCACCAGCCCGACAAAGGCGATCGGCTCCAGGCATAGACCATCCGGTTGCCCTCCAGCTCGCGGAACGTATAGCCTTCACTGGACTCCTGGCTCAGAATCTCCTGGAGAAAGGGGAGCTTCCGGCCGTCCGACAGCAGCAGGGACCGGTCATCGAAGGAGATTACTGTTCCCTCAGCATCCAGCAGCAGGCTGCTGCTGCCGGCGGTCTCCGTGCCGTGGAGATAGCTGCCAATCTGGCTCTCCTTGAGGTTGACGACAATAATCCCGCTGGTGGTGGTGGACAGGCGGTTGAGCGGGTACACATACGATACAACATGCTCCCCTGACGCCAGTCTGCGGGGCACCCATACCCCGCTGATCCCCCGGTGCCCTTCCAGCGCCTTGTCCATCCAGCCGAGCGGCTCATAGCGGGCAAGCGTGGTGATGCTGCTGTCGGTGGAGAAGACATAATCCGAATCCTGCAAATAGAAGAAAGAGGAATACACGCCGTCCACCCGCCGGTTCAGGTTCAGCAGCTCCTTGGTCACCGAGAGCGCCAGGCTTACATTGTTGTAATTGGCGTTAATGTCCTCATAGGTCCGGAAGCTGCGGATACGGTCAAAAATATTCGTCGCCGCCAGACGCGACGTATCCTGGGCCAGATTGGCCAGCGCGGTCTCGTTCAGGCGGCGGCTTGCATTCAGTCCGGCCAGCGAGGATTCCCCGATGGCTGTCTCGGAGTTCTCTATGATCTGCGACCCGCTGTACCAGGTCAGGACCGCCGTGGGAATTGCCATAATGCAGAATAGAATGAAGGCCAGCTGCAGGAGCATCGGCGTTTTTTTCATGGTCCTATCCCCCTAAGATCAGAAATTCAACATTTTTATTTTATCATCGCAGGATACATTTAACATATATGTATATTGAATTCATGATGAGGAGAATAGAAGTTTTTAGCACCCGCACGCCCCGTCCTGGGCAATGTGACCGCTTTTTCGATTACATCCGGCCAGTATATGCAATATACGCAAAAAAGCCCGGATGTCCCCCATCCAGGCCAGTGCTGCGGCTATTCGCCTATTTACCCTTCCACGTTCACCGCTTCATCCTCAAACTCCTCGATGCTCTCATTGGAGCCGATTACCACCATGATGTCCCCCTGCTGTACGTAATCATGCGCTGTCGGTGCGACGATGATCCCATCCCCGCGGTTCAGGGCTATGATGCTGCAGCCGTATTTGGCGCGCGTGTTCAGCTCGGCAAGGCTTCGGCCGTTCATGCAGGCAGGCACAGCCAGCTCTACGACCTTATAGTCCTTGGAGATCTCGATATAGTCCAGCAGGTTCGGCGTCACCAGCTGATGCGCTACACGGATGCCCATATCCCGCTCGGGAAAAATCACCCGGTCCACGCCCAGCTTCGACAAGGCACGCCCGTGCAGAATCGAGATCGCCTTGCCGACCACCTGCTTCACGCCCAGCTCCTTCAGCAGAATCGCGGCCAGGATGCTGCGCTCCATATTATCGCCGATCGCCACAATGCCGCAGTCGAAATTACGCACCCCGAGGGAGCGCATAATGCCTTCATCCGTAGCATCCGCCATTACGGCATGGGTCAGCTGCCCGGTCATATCCTCCACGCGTTCCTCCTGATGGTCGATCCCGAGCACCTCATAGCCCATGGACATCAGCTCCAGCGCCAGGCTTGATCCGAAGCGTCCCAGGCCGATTACAACAAACTGCTGTGCTTTCATATTCCGTTTACCCCTTATCCAATTATCATTTTGCCTTCCGGGTACTTATACAATGGTTTACCCTGTTTCGGCCCCAGCGCATAGGCCAGCGTCAGCAGCCCCAGCCGTCCGGCGAACATCGTCAGGCAGATCAGCACCTTGCCGACCTGCGTCAGCTCAGGCGTCAGACCCAGGCTAAGCCCGACATTGGCGAAGGCCGAGGTCGTCTCGAACAGGATGATCAGATAGGGCTCCTGCTCCGTGGTTGAGAGCATCATCGAGACGGTCACAATCAGCAGCAGCGCCAGCAGCGTAATCGTCAGCGCCTTGAATACACGCTCCTGGGCCAGCCGGTAGCGGAAGAGCACGATATCCTCCCGGCCGCGCAGCATGGAGATGACCGATCCGACCATCAGCGTGAAGGTCGTCGTCTTGATGCCGCCGCCGGTGGAGCCCGGCGAAGCGCCGATGAACATCAGAATCACGAGGAAGAACTGGGTCGCCTGGCGCAGGCCCGTTATATCAAGCGTATTGGCCCCAGCTGTGCGCGGAGCGGCAGACTGGAACAGGGACGCCCACAGCTTGCTGCCCAGGTTCAGCGGACCCAGCGTCCGCGTATTGGTGAATTCAAAGATGAAGATGACAGCCATACCCGTCACAATCAGTCCGGCGGTCATCGACAGGACCACCTTGCTGTGCAAGGATAAGCGGCGCGTGCGGCGGTACTCCGCCAGATCGGAGATGACGATGAAGCCGATGCCCCCGCTGATGATCAGGAACAGCACGGTCAGATTGATGACCGGATCACCGACATAGCTGATCAGGCTGTGGTCATGTCCGCCGAACAGATCGAATCCGGCATTGTTGAACATAGATACTGCATGAAATACTCCATAATATATAGCACGGCCCGGCGGCATATCGAATGCCCAGCGGGCCGACAGCAGGACCGCCCCAGCCGCTTCAATCACGAGGGAATAGAGCAACACCTTGCGGATCAGCCGAACGATTCCTTCCATGGAGCTCTGATTCATCGCCTCCTGAAGAATCAGCCGGTCGCGCAGGGAGATTCTGCGCCGGAACACCAGCGCAAACAGCGTGGCCATCGTCATGAAGCCGAGCCCGCCGATCTGAATCAGCACCAGGATGACTGCTTGCCCGAAGCCGCTCAGGTGGGTGCCCGTGTCGACCACAGCCAGCCCGGTGACGCAGGCCGCAGAGGTTGCGGTGAACAGCGCATCCATGAAGCTGAGCGGATGGCCGGATGCAGCGGATACGGGCAGCATGAGCAGCAGCGTTCCGATGAGGATGACGGCAGCGAAGCCAAGCACCAGAATCTGCGGCGGAGCCAGCTTCAGGAACCGGAAGTTATTATTCTTGGGAAACGGTGAAGCCACACCTCTCATCCTTTCAGCGTTCAAATAAACATATCAAATTATATACGTTATTGGCGAACTTCACAAAGCATCATTTTGACAAGCATAAGCCCGGCCGTTAATACTATAATGAATGGATAAGAGTATTTTATTTCAAGGAGGCATTCCATGAATCCCATCGGCCAGCCCCTAGAGTCCCGGCCCCCTGCGCTCAAGCTAATCATTGCCGGAATCCTCGGACTGATCCTGTTCGTCATGTTCCAGATTGCCCCTCAGCTGCTCCCGGCCTCCGGAGGGAATCCGGCTCCCCTCCCCAAGGCTGACATCCGGGAGAAGGCTGCTGATTTCGCCGCCAAACAGCTTGGTTACCAAGCCGCAGCCGGGGATGAATGGGTGGTTCTGTATAAGACGGACGCCTCGTTCTACGGTTACATGTCCCGGGAGAAACTGCTGAACGATTACTCCAAGAACAAGCTCGATCAGCGCTATCCGTTCGATGTCTATCATGCGGTGCTCTATACGTCCGGGCAAGCGGATGCCCGGCTTGCCGTAGACCTCAATATGTATACCGGGCAGGTTGCCGCTTTCGCTGCCGGGCCCGATGCCGATGCGGCGGCAGGGCACGACTACGGGGAAAGACCGGCCGCCCCGGCGGCGGGGCGCAGCGGGAAGGCAAGTCCCGCCAGCAGCATACCGGACTTAAGCCTGGAGAAGAAGGAGAGCCTGGCCCGTCCCTGGCTGCAGCAGTGGGGAGCCAACCCCGCCAAGCTGAAGATTGAAGCCAGCGCAGGAGGCTACGGGCTTGTCTATTCCGACAGCTCGGTCAAGGTGGGCGAATCCCCGCTGTATTACCAGTTCAATTATGACGGGGAAGCGGTCTCCTATTTCCGCGCCGGATTCTCTGCCCCCGCATGGCATGATGCCTACGTGGACGGGCAGACCTCACTGGCCAGGAAGCTGACTCTGTACGGCTACGGCCTGCCTACGCTGCTGCTGGGCATTCTGGCGCTGGTCTACGGCATTCTGCGCAGACGGCATACGTCCTGGCGGCGCGGAATCTTCCTCAGCTCGGTTCACTTCGTAATTATGATGGTCAGCAGCTACAACGCGGTGTCCGAATCCGGCAGCGGCAGTGCCGAAGCGCGGATTACGGCGGTCGTCATGTTCATCATCTATGTCCTGTACAGCCTGCTGATGTCGCTCTTGCTCTACTTCTCCCTGGTCGGCGGCGACGGCCTCTGGCGCTCCGAGGAGAAGCTGAACCCCTGGCCCCGGGCGAAGGAGCCGGGATATGGCCGTTATGTATTGAACAGCATCCAGGCCGGCTATATCTGGGCCTTCATTCTGCTTGGCGTGCAGACGGTCATGTTCATTATTCTGTCCTATACGCTGGATAACTGGTCCACCACCGATGCGGCGCAGTCGCCGTACAATATGAAATATGCCTGGCTGCTCCCAATCGTCGCCTGGCTGGCCGGCCTCTCTGAAGAAGCTGTCTACCGGCTGTTCGGGATTCAGATGCTGAAAAAGCTGGTCCGGAATACGTTCATCGCTTCACTGATCACCACCCTGATCTGGGCGCTCGGGCATACGCTCTACCCGATCTATCCGGTCATCTCGCGGCCGATTGAACTGACGGTGATCGGCCTGCTGTTCAGTTACATTTTCCTGCGCCACGGGTTCATCGCCGCGATGTTCAGCCATGTCGTCTTCGACAGCATCCTGATGGGCGCGACCCTGATTTTCATGCAGGATAAGGTAAATGTAGGGGCAGGCATCGTGACCATCATCCTGCCGTTCATCGTCGGTTATCTGGTCTACCGCTTCAACCCTCCACGGGAGCCGAAGCAGGCAGAACCGGTTCCTGTTCCATAAACACCTGCAGCGGCTGCGCCCCCTGATCCGGGATAGCGCAGCCGCTGCTGCTGTATAGCTATAGCTGTCCTGCCTCTTCCGGCACAGAATGATACGGACGGTAAGGAAAGCGGAGCCGGATCAGCGTGCCTTCACCAAGCGAGCTGTGAATCGCTACACCGTACGGTCTGCCGTACTGCAGCTTGATCCGCTGGTCCACATTACGGATGCCATAGCCGATGCCCTGGCCCGCAGGCTCAAGAATCTGCCCGATCAGCTCCTCCTTCATCCCCAGCCCGTTATCCTCCACTTCAAAGACCACATCCCCCTCTTCCATGTAAGCACGGATAACCAGGGAGATTTCATCGTCATACCAGGCATGCTCCAGCGCATTCTCCACAAACGGCTGCAGAATAAATTTCACGCTCTCGCTCTCCAGCACCTCCGGCGCTATAGCATAGGCGACATGAATCCGGTCCGCATTCTTGATCCGCTGGATGTCGAGATACGATTCCGCGATCTGCAGCTCCTGCTCCACGGGAATGATCATCTCCCCCCGGTGCAGCGTCAGCCGGTAGAACCGGGCCAGTGAACGGATGACCTCATGCAGCTTATCGATCTCCCCGAGCTTGGCCATCCGGCTGATGGAAGAGAAGGTGTTATACAGGAAATGCGGGTTCATCTGGGAATGCAGCACCTGCAGCTCGGTCTCCTTTTTCTCCAGACTGACGACATAGACCTCATCGATTAACCGCTGAATGGTTGAAGCCATCTCGTTAAAAGCACTGCCGATCTCCGCAAACTCATCATTGCCCCGGACCGGCATCCGCTTGTGGAAGTCCCCTTCCTGAAAAGATTTCAGGGAAGACACCAGCTTCTGGAAGCTCCGCGAGAAATACTGGGACATCGCCAGACTGATCAGAAAGAGCAGCACCAGGGTTACCAGACAGATGCCGATGGTCACATTGCGGACCTGCTGTGAATTCTTCTGCAGCGAAGCATATGGAATCCAGGCCACTACACTGGCCGGCATATTGGTAACCGGCTGTTTGATCTGCATATAGGAATTTGGCTGCTTAATATAACCTGAAGCGGCTGAAGCCAGCGGCTCAGGGATAACCCCGTTCGGGGAGCTTGTGAACAGCAGGCGGTCTGCGTTATCCGCGATGAACAGGATGCTGTCCTCGCCCAGCTGCCCCGAGACGGCATCCGAGAAGATGTATTTCATATTCGCCGTCATTTTGATCAGACCATTCAGCTGCAGAGTATCGTAGTTGATCAAAGGCCGCAGGTAGGAGATGCTGCCATCCGCCTTGTCATTGCCCGTCTGCCGCCATACACTGGAGCCGTAATGCAGATCGAGCCCTCTGTACCAGTCTTCATCCTCAATGCGGTCCATATGAAACAAAGAGTACTTCCGGACATCTTCTGCTGCACTATCGTTATAATAGAATTCCCCGACATCAGGATTACTTACATAGACGGAGAGCTCGACCTCCGGATCCGGCAGATTCGCCGCGTTCTTCAGCCTGGGGAGGATATACTGCGACATAATGCTGTATCTCTCCCAGCCGGAATGATAGCCTGCCAAATAGCGCGCCAGGGTCTGGTCGGCATATAGCTCATCGGTGCTGCGGACCATATCCTTCAGCCGGAAATCCACGTTGCTGGCTATTTGCTTGACAGCCACCTCCAGATTGCTTCTGGTATGCTGCTCGGTGGAACGCACAGACGACAGGTAGGCGTAGCTGCCGATCGCGATGATCGGTGTCAGCACCAGCAGCAGATATGAAATAAGCAGCTTGTAGCTTATGGGAATGTATACGGATTTCGCACGCTTCATCTGCATGCCGGATCAGCTCTGCTTTCTGTAATCGGCTGCGGTCATATTAAAAAATTCCCGGAATTGCCTGCTGAAATAAGCAATGTTCTTGTAGCCAACCTTATCAGCCACCTCGTAAATTTTGTATTGAGGCTGATCGAGCAGAAGAATCGCCTTCTCCATGCGGAGCCGTACAAGGTACTCATTGAAGCTCTCCCCCGTGTGCTCTTTGAACAGGACTCCGAGATGATTCGGCGAATAGGCAAAATGGGCAGCTACCGCCCGCAAGGTAAGATTCTCCGTCAGCCTCTCCCGGATATAGGCTTGAATCCGCTCCATCAGCCGGCGGTTCTTGTGCTGCTTCTTCATGAACAGAAGCTCGGAAATCTCAAACAAGGTACACCGCAGCCAGCGTTTGATATCGTCAACGGTCTCCAGATGATGAATGACGTCCATCTGCTGCAGACTCTCGTAGGTCTCGTTGAGTGTCCCCAGGTAAGCCTCCAGCCGGGTAACGATATGAATGGAGAAATGATAGACCTTCACCGGATGCTCGAACAGGGCCGCCATCTCGAACAGCTCGTCGAGGCAGTCGCAAATATCAGCCAGCCTGTAGGCCGCCATGGCCCCGAACATCCCCTCCAGGACAACGCTCAGCTCCTTGATCTCCTGGACCATGCCCGGCTTGCTCATCACCGGCGGAATCACCCTGTTTTTGCCGATGAACATTTTGCCGTTCATATAAGCCTTCGCCTGGGAAAAGGAGGCGGCCAGTCCTTCCGGAGACCCCACCTCTGCACCATAACTTACAGTGATCGTATACTCCGTGTGCTCACGGACCTTCTGCACCAGCTGCTGAAGCCGCTCTTCCAGCGTCAGGCGCTGCCCGGTATAGACGAAACCGAGCTGTGAACGGTTCAGCCGGCACCATTTCCCGGCAGAAGCGGCGTCAATCTCTGACCCGATGTATTGAAACAGCCGGTCCAGACCGGCATAGACATCCTCCGGCTGCTCCTGCACCCGCATCAGAACATCATCGGCCTCAATCAGCACCACAGAAGCGCTGGAGAAGGCCAGATCCAGCGGATACCGGGCCAGGAAGGCGCCCAGCGTAGCCCCGTCAATGCTGCCCTCCAGCAGATGCTGCAGCACATCATTTTTGATGAAATCGAAGGAAGCGATCATGCCGCCGTCCTCCGGCCCTCTGCTCCGTTCCAGCTCCAGCCCGGCGGTAGCCGTGCGCAATACACCGATCAGCTCCTCATCATCAACCGGCTTAAGCACGTAGGCATGGGCCTTCAAGTCGAGTGCCTGCTTCGCATAATGAAATTCCTGATAGCCGCTGATGAACACGATTTTGAGCCCCGGATTCAGCTCCAGCGCCAGGCGGGACAGCTCCATACCGGAAACCGCCGGCATCCGGATATCCGTAATCAGCAGATCAATCTCATGATTCTCGATATATTGAAGAGCGGCAAGCGGATTGCTCTCGCTGCAGACCACTTCAATCCCGAGCCCACTCCAGGGAATCAGGCAGCGCAGCCCCTCCAGATCATAATTCTCATCATCCACCAAGACAGCTCTGTACATCGCAATCAGCGCTCCTTCATGCGGAAAAGAGGGTACATGACGTATCCCTCTCTTCTCCAAACGTTTAATGTTCCGGTGTGTAATCCTTGATCTTCTTCAGATTGCTCTGCCACACTCCGGTCTTCCAGCCCAGCAGCCTGTCATAGCCCAGGTCCGATGCTTCCCTGTCTGCTTCCTTAAGCAGCTCCCGGAGCTCTTCATCACTTGCCGCAAAAATCATCCGGGGCACCACCTGCGCATATTGATCCCTCAGCCTTTGCAGAATAAGCCCCTCTTCCGAGGCAGGCGCCGGGTCAAGATTGGAGAATTCGGTGATGTTCATCGAAGTCTTGAACGTTATATTGGCTTGTCCAAGGGTTGTCCAGTCCCGGGCTCCGGCAGGCAGCAGCTTCTCGCGCTGTGCTTTGGCAGCATCAATGTATGAAGTATTGCCGTACCAGTTGAATTCCCCGATCTTCAGATCATCATACCATTTCAAGTCACGTCCAATATAGGAATCATTTGGGATGGGAACTTCACCCTCTACTTTATCATAAAACAATCCCTCCGGCCCGAAGAAAAGAATCCGCTGCCCCTCAGGACTCGTCGCCCAGTTCATATAGGAGAAAATGGCCTCCGGGTCCCGGGCAGAGGTTGTAATGACATTGACATTCCAGCCCAGCGTATTGTACCCGGAGGGATAGACCTTACCGGGATCAACACCTTCGCGGTGCAACGGCCAGATAAGCTCATAGCCGTCCAGCGGGTCCTTAGCCGAGAGCTGATTATTCGCTTCCCGGCCGATCCCTTCCACGACAGCGTCATAAGCGCCGAATACGGCGATCCGGCCGCTTTTCAGCTTCTCCAGCACCTGATCCCGTGTCTCGGTCAACAGATCCGGAGAGGTCAGCCCCTGGCGGACCAGCCGGCCCGCCAGCTGCAGCGTCTCCAGGAATGCCGGGTCGCGGTATACAGAAGTCAGCCGGATGCCGGCGGGCACACCGAAGATCTGGCCTGAACCGGGAGAGATGAAGCTTGGCGTCCGGTTATCCGCCGCACCGCTGTACAGCATGCCGATCATCTGTATGTCCACGCCGTCCCGGGTCTCCCCGAAGTCAATCGGCACAATATCCGGGTATTTCCTCTGCACTTGCTGCAGATACGCTTCGAGATCATCCCATGTCTCAAGCCTGGGGGAGCCGAGCTCACGGTATATCCTCTTCTCCACCAGGAAACCGGCGTTGCCGCTGCCGCCGCTGCCGTTAATATACCAGTTCGGAATCTGGTACAGCCTGCCGTCTTCACTGCGCAGCATGTTCAGCGTGTTCTCGCCGACCGTTCGGGCGAATTCGGGATATTGCTCCAGATAAGAATCCAGCGCCACCAGCTTGCCCGCCTTTTGCAGCCGTTCCACATCCTTGCCGCGATCCATAACCAGCACATCGGGAAGCTGATCCGAGACAATCATCGCATTCAGCTTCTGGGCGGCAGCACCGCTCGATGGTACCGGCAGAAGCTTCACCTTCAGATGATCGGTGATCCAGCGGCTATGCGGCCCGGCCTCCCAGTCCGGCGCGGTATACCAGTCATAGTTCACAAAGACGGTGAACTGAACCGGCTTCACCTTGGCGGCCAGCTCCGAGAGCGGTGCAGCTGAAGGACCCGCAGGCAGCGTAATTTCGGAGCGGCCGCTGCCCGAGCAGGCACTAAGACTGCCTAGAACCAGCAAGAACAGGAGTGTCGCTGACCTGTGCTTTAATAGATTGACAGTTCCCATAAAGAATAGCCGTACTGGGTGCCGCGCTCTGTGCCGTTCACTTTCACATACCGCGCACTGACCGGGGTGAAGCTAATATCGTCGATGTCCCCGTCCCCGGTTGTTGTGGAATAGGCAGTCGACCAGTTCGTGCCGTCTGCCGACGTCTCGATCGTATAAGCTTTGGCGTAGGCCCCCTCCCAGTTCAACAGGACACGGCTGACCGTCTGGGCAGAGCCGAGATCCACCTGAATCCACTGCGGATCACTGAAATCCGATTCCCAGCGGGTGCCCTCGTTTCCGTCCACAGCTCCGGCAGCGGGCTGCTTCGGATTCTCCGAAGCGGTAACCGCCTTGTTCAGCGCAAGGTTTACAAGCGGCGGTGTGCCGCCGGTAATCACCTGCTGCACCGAAGCGTCGTTATATCCCGCTGCTGTTACTGTAATCGTATACGTCTTCCCTGTAGGGAACAGCGCGGTATTCAGTGTGATTTTACCGGCTTCCACGGTATAATTCGCTGTCGCTGCTGCCACTCCATCCACCCTCACCGCAGTGATTGCAGTTCTCCAGGCCGCATTCTCCGTGAACGCCAACTCAATCGGCTGGCCGACAGCATTCTGGGTAGTGTCAGCTGCGAGGACAGGCGGAGCCTGTGGTGTCACAGCGCTGCCGCTGCCGTACACCTCCAGTTCCCATAAGGAATACCCGTACGGTGTGCCGCGTTCCGTCCCGTGCACTTTCACATACCGCGCGTTGACCGGGGTGAAGCTGACATCGTCAATGCCCCCGTCTCCGGTAGTTGTCGAATAGACCGTTGCCCAGTTCTCGCCATCTGCCGATGTCTCGATCGTGTAGGCTTTGCCATATGCCCCCTCCCAGTTCAACAGGACACGGCTGACCGTCCGGGCAGAGCCGAGATCCACCTGAATCCACTGCGGATCAATGAAGTCTGATTCCCAGCGGGTGCCTGCGTTTCCGTCTACAGCGCCGGCAGCCGGCTGCTTCGGATTCTCCGAAGCGGTAACCGCCTTATTGAGGGCAAGGTTCCCGGACGGCTGCGTGCCGCCGGTAATCACCTGCTGCACCGAAGTATCGGTATATCCGTCTGCTGTGACTGTAACCGTGTAAGTCTTCGCCGCGGGGAACAACGCGGTGTTCAGCGTGATTTTACCGGCTTCCACGGTATAATCCGCTGCTGCTGCTGAAGTTCCATCCACTTTTACCGCAGTAATTGCATTTCTCCAGGCTGCGTTCTCCGAGAATATCAGCTCAATCGGCTGGCCGGCAGCATTCTGGGTGGTGTCAGCTGTCAAGGCAGGCGGAGTAAGCAGCGTATCCGTGGTCACCTTCGTCGGGTCCACCTTCACCAGCTTCCCGGCCGGGACTACAGCCGAGCCTGTAACCCCTCCGCTATTGCGGAACGTAACGGTAATCGCCGCATTGGTCGGATTCCAGACCAGCGCGCGGTAGGCCGAACCTTTTTTGTACACCGTTGCACTGTATCCGTTCTCTGCCCAAATGTCCTTGGTGCGTGATCCAAGCGTTTCCATGCTGTGCACGAACCAGTATGTGTTGAACAATTCGTTCTGCTGCGGCAGTGCCGGATTCCATTTATTCAGCACGGCCTGCGGATTGCTCAGCGCCTGAATCGGCCAGACGATATGGTACCAGTCCGTTTCCGGCCCGCCGTTATCAGCCACGAAGCCGCTGTACAATCCGGCCGCCTTGGCCGTATCGAACCCGTAGCTGGTCAGATATTCTGCTGTAGGCAGCCAGTGAATCCCATAGACATACACCGGATCACCATTGAAAAAGGTGCCGAAGAAGTTCGAGCTTCCGTAGATCTGCCCTACCGATTTATGCGTATAGCCCGGCAGCCAGTTATCCTGGTCGAAGTTGAACCAGTACTGCTGTACCGCTCTAAGCTCCGTCGTAAAGCCCATAATGGACGCATCCCGGAAAGCGGTGTTACCGGTCAGTATGCTCCACATATATTGGCCGACCCAGCCGAACAGCGATTCTCCAGCCGCCTCCTGGTTATTGCCGCTGTCATTGTCGGCATAACCGCCGGCCCATGAATGGCCTTCATACGGATCGAAGTTGCGGAAGTACGGATATTTCGTGTCTGTCTTCGACGGATTGGCGTAGTCACGGATCAGCTCATCAACCATTCCGCTGAATTTATTTCTGAAGTCGGTATCGTAGGTGGCAAGCACCGCTGATGCAAAAACATAATAGCCATACGTGAAATGATGGTCTGTGATCCCGGAGTTCGCGCCGAACTCGCTGTTTTTATAGATCAATGTTCCCCAGTCAGAGTTGTAGTCGAAATAATAATCGGTTTCCCCCGAGGTGTACGTATACCAGTCTGTAAGCACGGTCTTCATCCGGGACAGGAACAGATTCTTGTAGCTCTCATTGCCGATCTGATCGGCGACCAGCACCCCCATAGCCAGCGGATGCAGCTTCTTGCCCTGCCAGTAAGCATCGGCCTGCATCAGATTGGTGGCGGTGTCCGTATCCAGCAGCGCCAGGTAATTCAGCAGATCCTGACGGGAATAGGTGGAATCGCCCGGCTCGGTGAACTGCGGCACAATGCCGTAGAATTTATCAGTCGTGGCAAACGAATTGCCCTCTGTCACCTTCATCGTTCCGCGGATGGACGGGAAGGAGACAGCGGTGAGCGGTGTTGTGGTAACCTTCCACTGGTGGGGAAGCTGTGCCATCAGCGCGGTATTCGGGAAGCCTGAACGCTTAAGCTCGGTTACCGCATTGAAGGTGGTCGTCACATCGGAGGTCGTCTCGTTGAAGGTATAGGCCACCTTCGTGTCCGTCACGAAGGTATAGCCATGCTGGTAGAAGTAATTCAGATTGGACGGTGCCGGAAGAGCCGACAGGGACAGGTAGTTCTGGCCTCCACCGAGCTGGATTTTGAGCTTGGCACCGACCCGCTTGAAGGTTGTACCGGCCGGCGCATACAGCCCATAGTGTCTGGTCACCATGACAGGCGTTGGCGCCCCGTTGGAATTGGTGACCTCAATGCCGATATGGTCTGCTGTAACGGTGGCCCCGTCTGCAGCGAGAATCGTAGTATTGCTGCCGTCGAAGAAACGGGCCCCGGCTGGCAGATACACTTCAGGACTGGCCGGATCACTGAATTGCGAATAGAGATAAGGCGAGCCTTTGACGAATGTTGTCTTCATTTTCTCCGCAGCGCCATCGCTTAACACGGCCGTCGCCGACCAGTCGCCGTAACCGGTAATCCGGTTCGACATCCCTGAGGTATTAATGTTGCCGGCCATCAGGAACAGATCCGGGCTTCCCGCCGCTTCCTGTGCTCTTCCGTCAGCGCTCAGGTAGCCTGCGCCCGGATTCAGAATGCTTAGGCCCTGCTTGGTATATTTCGATTTGAGCGGAAGCGTGATAATGCCGTTGCCGAGCTGATTGATCATAATGGACTGCCACCAGTCATTGGAAGGCAGCGGCGCAGTCAGCGCATCCGACTTATACTGCGGATATTTCGGCTGGGGAACCGAGAGGTCATTCGCGGCATGGCTGCCTTGGCCCACGGGCACTGTGGTTAGCGTAGGCAGGGCCGGAATGTTATAGACCGGCTTGGGATCGCCTGCCACATAATCATAGGCCTGGAATTCAAAGATCGAGTACCCGTAGGAGGTTGCTCTGCTGATCCCTTTCATCCGCAGATAGCGGCCGCTGGCATAGACGGGAAGATTAAGGGTGCCCCCGTCGCCGTGAAGCTCCCGGTAGACCGTAGTCCATGAGGTTCCGTTATTTGAGACCTGAATATCATAGATCCGGCCGGCCGCTGCCTCCCAGTTAATGATTACCCGGCCCAGCGTGCGTACGCTGCCTAGGTCAACGCTCAGCCATTCATTATCGGTAGCGTTGGAGGACCAGCGTGTGTTCAGGTCGCCGTCCACTGCCAGCTCCGGCAGGGTAGAGCCGGCCGGGAGATAGTCGGCCACCTGATAGGATGAAGCCGTCACAGGCTTGTTCAAGGCCACATTCGGCCCGAGAACAACCGGAGGAGGATTAACGCCGCCGGTGCCGTATACCTCGAACTCGTAGAGGGAAATGCCGTATTGCGTCAGAATCCGCTCCGTGGCGAATACGCGGACATAACGGCCGGTGCCGCTGAGCGTAAGCTCATCCACACCGCCATCTCCTGTAGTTGTGGAATAGATATCACTCCAGTTCAATTCGTCAGCGGATACCTGGATTTTGTAGGCCTTGGCGTAAGCTCCTTCCCAGCGGAGCACCACGCGGTCTACGGCGGCAGTTGCCCCGAGGTCCACATAGATCCAGTTCGGGTCCGTCCCCCATGAGCTGCTCCACCGTGACCCCGTATTGCCGTCCACCGCCAGATCCGGGGTATTATTGCCCTCCGTGCCCGAGGCATACGCCGGCCGGTCTTTGGAGAGCAGATTAGAGTCCGCAGCATGCGCCGGTCCTGGCGGAAGCGACAGCACGAGACTCAGCAGCATAATGATGCTCAGACCAAGAGCGGTCCCGTTAATCCCCTTCTTGCGTCTTACTGTTTTTGAATATCCCATTCCTTTAATCCTCCTCTTTACGATTGGATTGCAGCTCTTTAGCCTGTAAACCTGACTTTTTCCCGGAGTCCTTTTGCCGGAGTCAAACCTGACTTCTCCCGGAGTCCTATTGTCGGAGTCTTTTGCCGGAGTCCTCATCAGCCCCCCTTACCCTGGTTCTGGAAGTCTGCACCTTTCATATAAACGCTTTCAAAGATTCATAATAAGCGTACCCTTTACCGAAACCGGTTGCAATTATACAAATCAACGATTTTATGCAGAAAGTAAAGATTAAGTAAATTATGCAGCAGCTCATAGTGTTCGGTTACTATGTACATTCGGCCCGCACATCACCACCTGGCGCAATGTAGCCGGTTTTTCAATTACATTTGCTCCACGCACCCAGGCCATGCCCAATGTGTTCGGTTTTTCGATTACATTTGATCCACGCGCCCACGTAACTCTAATTGTGTTCGGTTTTTCGCATACATTTGGCCCGCGCGCCCCCAACTCCAATTGTGTTCGGTTTTTCGCATACATTTGGCCCGCGCGCCCCCGCAACTCCAATTGTGTTCGGTTTTTCGCATACATTTGGCCCGCGCGCCCACGCCATGCCCAATGTGTTCGATTTTTCGATTACATTTGATCCACGCACCCACGCCATGCCCAATGTGTTCGGTTTTTCGATTACATTTGCTCCGCGCACCCACGCAACTCCCAATGTATTCGGTTTTTCGATTACATTTCGCCGTCCGTTAGCCTGCCTTCCAGAGGACTAGCGGGATTGCTGACGATGCCATCCTTTTCTAAGCAAACCCCAAAAAACCGGCCCACACATAGGGCCGGCTTCTGTTCCGTTACCGTTCAAGCCTATTTATAATGACGGCTCCTCGTCCTTGAGCGCCTCCAGAATCTGCCCGGCCAGCTTCTCGCCGATGGACAGCACCTTGAAATCCTCAATGGACGCTTCCTTGATCTTCTTCAGCGAACCAAAATGCTTCAGCAGCAACTTCCGGCGCTTGTCTCCGATGCCGGGAATCGAGTCCAGCTTCGAGGTGACCATCGACTTGCCGCGCTGCTCCCGGTGGAAGGTGATCGCGAAGCGGTGCACCTCGTCCTGAATCCGCTGCAGGAGGTAGAACTCCTGGCTGTCGCGGGCGAGCGGTACCGGCTCGGCCGAGTCACCCACCAGCAGGTGGGCCGTTCTGTGTTTGTCATCCTTCACCAGACCGCAGACGGGGATGTACAGCCCAAGCTCATTCTGCAAAATATCAATGGCGGAAGAGATCTGCCCCTTCCCTCCGTCCACGACGATCAGATCCGGCTGCGGCAGATTCTCCTTCAGCACCCGTTCATACCGCCTACGGATGACCTCACGCATCGTCTCATAATCATCCGGGCCCTGCACGGTACGGACCTTGTATTTGCGGTACTCCTTGCGGGCTGGCTTACCGTCGATGAAAACAACCATCGCTGAGACCGGATTGGCCCCTTGGATGTTCGAGTTATCGAACGCCTCAATCCGGTGAAGCGACTCCAGACCCAGGCTCTGCCCCAGGCTGCTGGCCGCCCCGGAGGTGCGCTCCTCATCCCGCTCGATCAGGCGGAACTTCTCATCCAGCGCCACCCGGCTGTTCTGGCAGGCCATGCCGACCATCTGCTTCTTCAGCCCGCGCTGCGGCACATGGACCTTGATGCCCAGCCATTCCTGCAGGGCTGCCGCCCCTCCGGCCGCATCCACGGTTCCCTCTGCGGCCGCCTCCTGCTCCTGCGGAGCCTCAACTGCTCCGCCCTCCGGCTCAGCCGCCTCAGACTCATCCTCGGCGCCCAAGGCGGCCATCAGCGCCTGGCCGCTCGGCATGACGCCGGCCGCCGGCCCGCTGCTTCCCTCACCGGACACACTCCCGGCTTCCGGCGGAAGCGTCCCGGCCGTTGCCATATCCGGCAGCAGGATCTCCTGCGGCAGGGCAGGGTTGTCGCTGTAATACTGCGTGACATAAGACATGAAGTCACTGTAGGCTTCCCCATAGAACGGAAACGCCGAGGAGTGGCGCTGGATCATTTTCCCCTGCCGCATGTACAGGATCTGCACACACATCCAGCCCTTGTCCACCGCATAGCCAAAAACGTCGCGGTCCTTGGTATCGGCCGTATTGATCTTCTGCTTCTCCATCACGGCATCGATATGCTGAATCTGATCACGCAGCTCCTTGGCCCGCTCAAAATACAGCTCCTCTGCCGCCTCCTGCATCTTCTTCTGCAAATCCTTCTTCACCGCATCATGTCCCCCGCCGAGGAACGATGAGATGTTCTGGATAATCTCTTCGTAAGCGGACTTCGGCACTTCCTTCTCACACGGCGCGAGGCACTGGCCCATATGATAGTACAGGCAGACCTCCTTCGGCATCACCCCGCATTTGCGCAGCGGATACATCCGGTCCAGCAGCTTCTTAGTCTGTTGGGCAGCATAACTGTTCGGGTACGGGCCGAAGTATTTCGCTTTATCCTTCAGCACCCTGCGGGTGACCTCCAGGCGCGGATGGGCTTCGTTGGTAATTTTGAGATACGGGAAGGTCTTGTCATCCTTCAGCAGGACGTTGTAGCGCGGCATATGCTTCTTGATCAGGTTGCACTCCAGAATGAGCGCCTCCATGTTGCTCGATGTTACGATATATTCGAAATCCGCAATGTTGGCGACGAGCCGCTGCGTCTTCCCGTTATGGCTGCCGGTAAAATAAGAGCGGACACGGTTCTTCAGCACCTTAGCCTTGCCGACATAGATGATCGTCCCCTCCTGATTCTTCATCAGATAGCAGCCGGGCAGATCGGGCAGCAGCGCAAGCTTATTGCGGATATTATCCATGTAATCCATAAGTTCTCCCCCACCTGTTACTACACTTTTATAAGGTAAGTTTAGAATAGAATGCAGTGCGGATTCAAGCTTTAATATAGAACATCCGTTTCTATTGGACACACAAAGCGCCTCCGGACATCCGAAGGCGCTTTGTGTGAGGGGGCCGCAAGGCCCCGGCTACAGCAGTTATAATTAATTATTGATGCTTCGCAACGATATTCTTAAGGGAATCCTTCGAGTTCAGCCCTACAACCTTATCTACCGGCTGGCCGTCCTTGAAGAAGATCAATGTAGGAATACTCATCACGCCGAAACGGGAAGCCGTCTCAGGGTTCTCATCAACATTCAGTTTCGCAATCTTCACATCGTCACCCAGCTCGGTGGACAGCTCCTCCAGAATAGGGGCGAGCATTTTGCAAGGGCCGCACCAAGGTGCCCAGAAATCTACAACAACAGTACCTTGACCTTCCACTTCATTCACGAAGGATTGGTCTGACACATTCACGATAGCCATGATATTGTTCCTCCTTAAAAGTTATGAGCATCCGCTTAAGTTGTACGAAATCACTTCTGCTCCTATAGCCTGAGCCAAGCCTGCAGAAATTACTCCGAGAAATATAGCAGGGTAAAATGCTTCATGTAATATGATAACCAGTTACAGGAACAGTATAACACAATTACTATACATTTGTAATGTGTTTCGAGAAATTATATTGCATAAAATTAATTTGTAATATCCAGCTTCATTGTCCAGGAGGTTCCAGCAATCCCGTAAAACTGAAACCCAAGCTTCCCGTATAACCGGACAGCCGCCTGATTCTCCGGATCTACGCTTAACGACACGGCTGAATAACCATCCGACCTCGCCTGGTTAATAATCTCCTCCATCAGCCTGACGCCTACGCCCTGGTGCCTGAAGTCTGGACGGATCGCGATCCCTAGTTCGGGGGTCTGCGCATTCACGTATCCGTAGCCCTGGTTCGTCTCATTAAATAACCTGTACCAGGCCGCACCTGCGGGGATATTGCCGATGAGAGCGATTAGCGCCCGGTCGCCGGGCCGTCCCCAATTCTCGTTATACTTCCGGATCGCGGGGGAATTCAGCAGTTCATCTCTTGGCGGCTTCCCCTGTTCCATATGAATCGACTCATAATGCATATCCAGCAAAAAATCATAATCCTGCGGTTCCACGGGTCTTATATGTATCATAGAATCACCCTTTTGGTTAGCTGACATGCGGTTAAACGCCGAACTTATCTTTACATCTTCCCGCCATCTTCGTATACTTGAGGAAAGCGCATTAATTGTCAATGACTTCTCTCACATGTATAACTGTAACTCACATTATGCAGTCGTGCAACAGCAAGGAGGAAGAAGCGATGGATGTCAACGCGCAGGTCCGTGACCCGCGGGAGCATGTCAATGAGGAGCCCCGCAACGATCTTGGTGATCTGATGGCCGGATTCTTCGGAATGGCGGGATTTATGACCGTGGTTTTTTTCGGTATGGTGATCATCAAGTTTTTGTCCGAATAGCCGGACAGAGCATCCGTCAACGCCGCCTCTGGGCGGGTTGGCGGTTTTTCGTGTGCAAGCGGGAACTCTTAGTTTCAGACACTAACACTGGAGAAACGCATTTATGAGTTAGAACGGCAACTCCAGCAGCAACCTCCAGCCATTGACGGGCATACCGGAACCGTAATCCATGATTGGATAAAAGGATATTTTAATGACAAGTATGGGTATTCCAATGTCTTGTGTGTAGCCCATTTGCTCCGAGAGTGTATGGGGCCGGACATGACGAACATGACTGGGTGAAGCAGATGAAAGATCTTCTCACGAGGGGATGGACCCCCTGTATTTAGGTGTCTAAGTAGTAACAATATTTCCCACTAATCTTTAATGTGCCATCCTAGTTCGAGATAGTTCATGCCTTTCAAGTAATTTTCAAGGGCATGCTGAACAAGTGGCATGGTGTTTTCTGGTAAACTGCATACAGGGAACCAGGCATATTGAAGGTGTTTATCGGGTTCATTATTCTTTAGCTCTCCTCGCCAGGTATTTGAGGTGAAAAATAAATCAATATATTCACAGTAGTCAAGCTTTCGATGAACAGTTACTACTAACTTTAAATCCTGAGGCTGCACCTGTATATTGATCTCCTCATGTACCTCCCGAATCAATCCAGAGATTGCAGATTCTTCTCCATCCAGATGACCGCCTACTACCCCAAACATTCCGTCTGCAAATCCCGTATTTTTGCGTAAGAGCATTAAAATATTTTGTTTTTGGAATAATAATAAATTCACTGCACAGTGAAGTGAAAAACGCTCCATTGAGTCATGTTCACATCCTTATAGTATAGTCATTGATTCTTTTATTTTTAATTTTTGACCGCACAATTACCTGAATAAACATGGCAATGATGACCAGAATAATATTGTAATAGAACGGAGCGGTAATATTGATTTTTTCAATTAGTATACCAGCGATAAGTGGCGAGATAATGGCTCCCAATTCTGATAAAGAAGCCAAATTTCCCATAAAAACGCTTCGTTGTTTTTCTGGAATAACATCTCCAATATGCGAAAAAAATGAATCGAGATAACACGCTCCACCGACTCCACCAATTAGCATTCCTAAATAAACAACCCATTTTTCTTTGAAAAATAAAAAGAAGATAATTTCTACCACAATTAAAAATAGCCCTATAATACATAGAAGTAATCTGTCTTTAAGAATGTCGGATATCTTCCCGATGAAGGGAGCGGACAAAAACGTAGCTATTCCTACGATGGCAAAGGCAAGACTAATGTCAAAGGTATCCCAATTCAACTTATACTTTGCGTATACAGAAAAATAGGTTAAGAAAATTGCATATGCACTTATCTCAATGAAATGGACACTCGAATATATAAAAAGCTGCCCAGTTAATTTTCGAACTGGTTCTTCTTCTGCACTTCTACTTTGTACGTAATTCGAGTCTTTTTGGAAAATCATTTTAGATACGGCGATCAGAGAAATAAAAGCGAAGAATGCCACAACATAGAATGGAACAGAGAGTGAAAAATATAAAACAATGATACCACTCATAACTGGTCCAAGGATCATTCCTGCCCCTTCACTACTACTCATGTAGCCGTTCAAGATTCCACGGTTTTCATTAGTACTTAAATTATTAATGGTAATTCTCACAAATACACTTAGCCCAATTGCTACCAAACCTTGGATAAGTCGCAGAACGGCAAGAACCCAAAAACTAGTGGCTAATGGGAAAGTAACCATGCATAAAAATTCTGCGCAGAGTAATCCTATCCCGATACGCTTAGCTCCAATTTTATTATAGAGCTTTCCCGTAATGCCTCCACCAAGAAATCTTCCTACATAAAAAAGCGAAAATAACACACTCAAATTAAAAGCCGTAATTCCATATTGCTCTACATAAATTGCAAAGAGCGGAAGTATCATACTTCCGCTCATGTTAGCAATTAGACTTATAACAATCATACAAAGGATATTATGGCTCAAATGGTGTTTCATTTTCATTTAGAAAACACTCTCCCACAAAAATATATCGAGCATCGGTTCACCTTTCATAAATGCTCCGACCCATAAAGGAATGAAAGATTCCAAATCACCCTCCTTTTGAAGATAAGGCTTTAAATCCACCCGAAGATCATTACGCAACAGGCATGGCTGAGCGTATCCTTCAGGATCAACTCGTATAGACCAGAATCCTTCTACGCAAGCCGTTCGTAATGAGCATGTTTGACAAGTTCCTACATACGAGCTTCCTAATGAATTATCCATGAGTCTAACCGAACTATTTTCAAAATCAACAACCTTTAGATTAACTCCAATTCCTGGAGAACTTAACTGTTCAGTGCCGCCTTGGCGTACAAGCTCAGAAGCTAAATCATTTGTACTCAGCCTTTTATCCGTATAACAGGGTCTGTTGTAATCAGTCCATACTAATTCTAAAATTTCTATATCTATTTTAAGATCACGGGCAAACTGAATTATATCCAATATTTCGTGCTGATTTTCTGGCATGAGTAGAGTGTTTATTTCGACCTCTGGGAAAATACCACTAGCTTTTCTAATGCTTTCTTTCACTTCATCAATGCAGGATAACCTTTCGATACGCCACATGCTTTCATCACTAAATGCATGTAAAGAAATCTTAACCTTATCTATTTGCTTGTCTTTCAATTCATGTATTTTCTTGTTCAGTAGCACGCCATTCGTAGCTAATATAACCTTGAATTTCTGAGGATCATGGGGAGGGATTGTTGCCAGAATGGGGTTCAATTTCTGAGAAATGAGTGGCTCTCCACCAGTAAAATATAGTCTGCTAATTCCAAGATTTATAAGTCCCTTCACAAGCATAATATATTCATCTGCCGAGCAAATATGCTTCTTGTGTTGAAGTTCTTTGTTATGTTCCACTTCAATTGGAGGTGCAGAGCCTTCATTATGACAGAACCAGCAACGTGCATTACAGGTACTTGTTAGTGAAATTCTAAATCGTCCATCACGCTCTTTAAAAAAATCAAATTCCTCCAGTAATCCCCTATCATTCATCAGTCATCGCACTCCAATCTCAAATTTAGGATAGGAATTCATCAAGTAAGTTCTAGATGTGCGAAAAAAATGAATATTTTGTATTATTTAAAATTATATACCATCAATCACATATACACAAACTTTCTTACATAATGGTTTAAAAAGAAATCGGTTTCCAGGTCAACGGACCCAATGTATGCATGTGATGTCTGATGTAACGTATACCTTACTCTTCCTACACGTTAGGTGTAGCGCTCCCGCGATGGAGGAAATCGAAGTGCATCTAAATAGCCGAGCATTACGGACATGAGTAGGCAAAGCAGATGATTGATTTGCTCAATGGAGGGATGGGCCATTAAAAGCAGAGCCGGCAACCAAGGAGAACGCTTCTTGGATTACAAAGAGGTGGTCCTCAAGTTTCTTTGGTATCCTGACATACCGTTTGATAACAACCAAGCCGAACCACCTATGTTAAACAACAACTCCTGTCCTTTCCTCGCTATCTCAAGCCTTTTCCAGTAACCCTGCTTTGAGGTGACCTAAGAGGTGATCTAAGTAGAACGATTTTTCGCATACATTCCGCCCGCGTCCGGTGAAATCAGCTGCTACACAAAATATCATACTTTTATAATAAAATATCCCATTTTTGTCCATCTGCATCCATGATACCCTTAATTTGAAACCGTTATCATCCAATCATGAAGGAGGCAAAAATGATGAAAAAGCTTCTAGGCATCGCCCTGGCAGGCTTATTAGCATCGGCGCTCTATTCGCCCGTATCGTTCGCCGATAACCCGGTGGTCCAGACCATCTATACGGCGGACCCTGCTCCGCTGGTGTACAATGACACGGTCTACCTGTATACCGGACATGACGAGGACAACTCCACCTACTACACGATGAATGAATGGAGGGTCTACTCCTCCAAGGACATGGTGAACTGGACGGATCACGGGTCGCCGCTGTCCTACAAGGCCTTCAGCTGGTCGAGCGGAGAGGCCTGGGCCAGCCAGGTGATCGAGCGCAACGGCAAATTCTACTTCTATGTGACCGCCAAAAGCACCTCGCTTGGCCGGCCCGCCATTGGCGTCGCCGTCTCCAACAGCCCGACGGGACCATTCGTTGACGCCATCGGCAAACCGCTGGTCTCCAGCAGCTGGGGCGACATTGACCCGACAGTCTATATAGACAGTGACGGCCAGGCTTATCTCTATTGGGGCAATCCCACACTGAAATATGTGAAGCTCAACCCCGATATGATCTCCTACAACCAGAGCACCGGGATTGTCCAGGTGCCGATGACCACGGAGAGCTTCGGCGTACGTAACGGCAACGCTGACCGGCCAACCCTCTACGAGGAAGGCCCATGGTTCTATAAGCGCGGCAGCTTATACTACATGATCTATGCGGCAAGCGGCATTCCCGAGAATATCGCTTACTCTACCAGTTCATCGCCCACCGGACCGTGGAAGTACCGGGGAATCATTATGCCCACGCAAGGCGGCAGCTTCACGAATCATCCCGGCATTATTGATTTCAAGGGACGCTCTTATTTCTTTTATCACAATGGCGCACTGCCGGGAGGCGGGGGCTTCACCCGGTCGGTCGCCGTCGAACAATTCACCTACAACGCGGACGGCAGCTTCCCGGTCATCAATATGACCACCGCCGGTCCGCAAGCAATCACGACCCTCAATCCCTATGTCAGAACACAGGCCGAGACGAGCGCTTGGGCAGCAGGGGTCGAGACCGAGACCACCACAGACACAGATGGTGGATTAAATGTAGGCTATATCGAGAACGGCGATTATCTTAAAATCAAAAACGTGAACTTCGGGGCTGGAGCGGCAGCCTTCGAGGCACGGGTAGCATCGGCAGGTAGCGGCGGAAATATTGAACTGCGGCTGGACAGCCCCACCGGAACCTTGATCGGTACCTGTGCGGTCCAGAATACCGGCGGCTGGCAGACCTGGGCGACCAAGACCTGCACGGTCAGCGGAGCAAGCGGCACGCACGACCTCTACCTGAAATTCACGGGCGGCAGCGGATATCTGTTCAATGTCAACTGGTGGAAATTCAGCGCCAGCTAAGGGCTAGCTCTAGTTAACTCTCCCCATAGCAGCACAAAGGGGCCCCAGCCATTCACATGACCGGGACCCCTTATTTATATTCATTACCCTCTGGCCTTCCCGCGCTGGTTCTCCCCATGCAGAGGAATAACCTCCACGAACGGGGCAATCCGGTCCATCAGCCGCTGGCCCTTGTAGACCTCTTCGCCGTCCTTGCTGGTGATGCTGAGATGCTTCTCCAGCCCGTCCAGCGGATAATTCGAGGTGTAGAAGGTCGGCTTGCGGTTCATCCGGTAGTTCAGAATCGCTCCCAGCACATGGTCACGGGCCCAGGGATTCAGGTTCTCCGCACCAATGTCGTCAAAGATCAGCAAATCGCAGTTCTTCAGCGTATCGACCATCTCTTTGAGCTTTTGGTTATCCATCATGATCAGCTTCAATTCCTCGATGAAGTCCGGCATATACACAATCACACCGCTGTATCCCGAGATCGCCAGCTCATGGAGCAGGTAGCACATCAGGAAGGTTTTGCCTGTCCCGAAGCTGCCCTGCAGATAGATCCCCTGCGAAGTAAGCCCTTCTGCCCGTACTGCCGCAATATAGTCAAAAATCTTATTCACGGCCGAGGCCCGCCGGGGGTCCTTGCCCATAATATCCATCTCATCATACCCGCCGTTCAGCACCCGCTCATCCACATAGAAGCTGCGAATCCGTTTGCGGATATTGTCCTGGGTATCCTGGGCAATCTTCAGCTCGCATGGCGTCTTGCGCTCATACAGATCCGGCACACCGTTCACCGTCTCCACCGTAAGCTTGCTGTAATGCCCCTGGAAGTCATTCGGGCAATTCGCCAGGCCGGGACAGCTCCTGCAATGCTTGTCCTCCTCGACATACTGGTACAGGCGGCTTAAATGCAGCCGCAGCCGGGACTCATCCAGCTCGGGATGCTCCGCCTGAAGCTGCTTGACCAGCGGATCGTTCAGCAGCTTCTGCTCCAGATCGCGGGAACGCTGGCGCAGAGCGGGATTATTCATGGAACGCAGCACATCGCCCGTTGACTCCATCACTGCACCTCACTTTCTTCAGGGCGTCCGCAGAGCACCCTTCTTCTTACTGGCCTTAATCTCGGCCGCTTTCTTCATCATCGCCGCGAACTCCTCCTCCGATACCGTTCCGGCGCTGCCGTCATCGAGAACAATCGGGATCTCCGGCTTGCCGGAGCGCCCGCCGTTCTTGCTATACGAACGCTGGCGGTTCCCTGCTGATCCTGTACCGGAGGATGCCGGAGCCGCTCCCTTGCCCTTCACCTTGGACTGGTCACGGATGTAACGCACAGCCTTCTCGTAAGTGTTCACCTGCTTGACCAGCATATTGGAGGCGATCGCCTCCACGAAGTTGCGGTTCATCCGCTGCTCGCCGCCGGAAGCCACCATCGTCATCAGATAATGGATCAGCACATTGATCACTTCACCGTTCAGCTTGTAATTCAAATCGATCTTCTCGAAGATATCCATCAGCTGGCCCGGAACCGCCCCGGGGAAGAACGTCTGCAGCAGCCGGGTATAAGGCTCATTGCGCAGCATCATATTATATTGGTGAATGTCGCATTTGGACAGGAATTGCGGCGGCACCTCGACATAATATTCCATTTCGACCGCCTGCTCCACCGGTGCGGCAGAGAGATCATTGCCTTCAGCGGCAGCGCGCAGCGAGACCACCTTGGCCGCGGCGATCTCCCGCTTCTCCTGGCGCTTCAGATCCTGGCGGTAATGCTGGCTCGCCTTATACTGGAGCGTATCCAGAATAACCTCCCCGTCCGCGGTGAAGACATCGTCCTCATCCAGCAGGCGGCAGACATCCTGGGGCCCCAGCTCGTACTTGCGGGCCACATAATTGATGACGCCCATCTGGTTATGGTCATAACGCAGCTTCTCCACATGGGCCCGGTTCACCGATTCACGCGGGAAGCGCAGAATAATATCGCTGTAATCGATCCCCGGCTCAGCGGCCGGAACTATGCCCGGCTGGCGCACCGAGGCCACCTCGGCCAGCGCCTGCTCCAGCTCATAGTCGATCACATGGGTATTGAGCTCAAAAATATCATAAAAGGGCAATGAGATATTCTCTTTGCCGACGGAACGGCTGCTCCATTCCTCCGGTTCCCGGCTCCAGAACTGCTCGCGCAGCGACAATACGGCGAACTTGCCGATCTTATCGCGGAGCAGCAGGGTCAAATGCTGGGTGGCAAAAAAATCAGCCGGCGACAGCGGCGGCATCAGCTCATACTCATACATATAATCATCGTTCTCCGGGGCATAGATCCGGCTGGTCTGGAGCAGACCGACCGCTTCCAGCCTGGAGGCCTGGTCAACTAAATATTTGCGCCCCTTCTCGTTAGGCTCCACGCCCAGGGTCATGAAGAGCCGGCGCTGCTGCTCCACACCGGAGTAACCGATGGATTCCGCCGGGATATGCCCGGACAGCAGCCGGTACAGACTGATGGCGAACGCGCCCACCATCGGCTGATAGACCGAGCTTAGCATACGTTCATCCACATGGCTTAGACCGAATTCGCGGGATACGCAGTACCGATGATGTTCAGTGAAATGATGCAGGTTGCTCATACGCATCTGCGGATACCTCCCCCTTTGCTATACGATATACGAATTCATATAGATTTCTATTCTATCACAAAACACCCGGCCGGAAATGTAAAAAAAAGTCCAAAAATGAAGAAAAACGGCCCCGCCCCAAATGCTGCAGGCCGTCAGCCGTTTCTTGCCCTGCTGTCCGCAGGACTCTCAGAACATCTTATATCCGCCAAGCCGCAGCTTCTGAATGGTCCAGCCGCTCAGCACCGCTCCGGCCAGACCTGCCACGCCGGTCAGATAATCAACGATGTGGAAGGTCGAGAGATGCTCCCACAGGGACATTGCGCTGCGGTCCCAGATGGAGTAGACCACTACGGGCAGAATGACAAGCACGAACAGGTAGGCGGGAAACCAGGTAGTCTTCATTAGCATATTCAGGATGAAGCCAATGCCGAACATCATGACAAAGAATAATACGGCCAGCACAAATACCGGAATGAATCCCATCGTACCGTTATCCCCTCTCTCTATAAAGAACCGCACACCAAGCCTTATTTAATAGTAAGTTTACTAGAAAAAATGTAGCGAAGCAATGAACATTATCGTGCAGCAGGCGGGAAATAGCGTGATCAGCAGCATCTGCGTTTGCTCTCTGCCGCCCGCTGCGCTACAATGCAAATAGCACCCGACCTATGTTGATACATATTTAAGGTATGCGGACAGATAAGATTTTACGCGAAGGTATACCACCTATAATCTATAAGGAGTGAACAACTTGAACGAAGCCGCTTTGACCCTGGAGGGCTGGTACGCCCTGCATGACTTCCGCTCGCTGGACTGGACAGCCTGGACCGAGGCCGATGACGAGGAACGCGCCGTTGCCCTGGAAGAGCTTCATGCGTTCATGCAGGAGTGGGGACCTGTGGAGGAAGCGAAGGAAGGCAGCACGGCTGTCTATTCCATCGTCGGCCAGAAGGCTGATTTCGTAATGATGTTTCTGCGGGAGAGCCTGGAGGCGCTGAATGCGCTGGAGACTGCTTTTAATAAGATTGCCTTTGCCCAATATACCAAGAAAGCCTATTCCTATGTCAGTATTGTGGAGCTCAGCAACTATGCTGCCGGAGGCAGCGGCGGAGACGGCAGCGATCCGATGCTGAACCCGCATGTGGCTGCCCGGCTGAAGCCCGTGCTGCCGCAGTCGAAGCACATCTGCTTCTACCCGATGAACAAGAAGCGCGAGCTTGCCGACAACTGGTACATGCTCGACATGGAGAAGCGCCGCGAGCTGATGTACTCCCATGGCCTGATCGGCCGCAGCTACACCGGCAAGGTGAAGCAGATCATCACCGGCTCCGTCGGCTTCGATGACTGGGAATGGGGCGTGACCCTGTTCGCCGAGGATGCGCTGCAGTTCAAGAAGCTCGTCTATGAGATGCGCTTCGATGAAGTCAGCGCCCGCTACGGCGAGTTCGGCCCCTTCTACGTCGGCAACCTGCTGACCGAGGAATCGTTCGAGGAGATGCTGAAGCTGTAACAGCTTGCTTGTACCGGCGGGAAAAGTTCTTCCCGTAATCAAAGAGACCGCAGCATCAGCGCTGCAGTCTCTTTGTGCTCCATTCTTATTCTATTTCAGAAGTCCAAGCAGGTTCAGAATCATCTGCGCACTCTCCGCGCGCGTACCGCTCTGCTCCGGTGCAAAGCGTCCGGACGTCTGGCCCTGCAGCAGCTTAAGCTGCACCGCCTGCCCGATGGCTGTCTTCGCCCACTCAGGGGCATGTTGCGTATCGGGGAAGTCCGCCGCCGCGGCTCCGGCCTGCGTTCCTGCTGCATAGGCATAAGCACGTACCAGCATGGACGCCATCTCCTGGCGGGTAACCGCCTTATCCGGGCCGAAGCTGCTTTCCGTCAGCCCGTTCACAATACCGGCCTGCTTCGCAGCATACACTGCCTCTGCGTACCACTTGCCCGGCTGAACATCGGCGAAGTCCGTACCGGCTGCTCCGGTGATGCCGAGGGAGCGGACAAGCATGGCGGCGAATTCTGCCCGGGTCACCGCCCGCTTCGGCTCGAAGCGGTCCAGGGAGACTCCCTGCACTAGCTGTCTGGCCGCAAGCTGCTTCACAGCCCCGCCCGCCCAGTGGCTAGAAGGCAAGTCGCTGAAGCTTTTGTCATACCGGAGTATAGCGTAAGCGCTGAAGTGGTTGACTTCTGCACTGAATCTGCCATCTGGCATCGCTCCCCCAACATATTCGAGGTTACCGTCTTCACCGATGTAGTAGATTCCGGTCAACGCTTCAGCATCCTGCGGAATACCGCTGTAGACAAGTGTGACCGGCTGCCTGAATTGCGTCAGGCTGAACACCTCCCCTTGTCTGGTTGTCAGCTTCAGGTTCCAGTCTCTGATCCCGCTGACTGCTGCAAGCTGCACTTCGTATTTCTGTGCCGCTTTTGTAAGCAACGCCGAGGCTTGCCCGCCGCTTACCGTCTCTGCGGACAGGGAGATCAGACTATCCCGGACTGCCGCTTCAGGCACCCGGCTGGCCAGCTCGGCCAGCAGACCCGCTGGCAGCAGGACGGACAGTCCATCGGACTGAATCCGCACGGGAGCACCGGCGAGCAAATCAGCAGCATTCCCCGGAAATACCACCTCCTTCCAAGCCTGGCCTGCTTCAATGACCACCTCACCCTGTGCATTCTGTCCGCCCGATAACTGGCTGGCAGTAACGGTTACAGTACCCGCTTCCGGTGCAGCCGATGCCGCCGGCGTCTTCGAAGGCACTGGTGTTGGTAGGGTGCCAGGACCCGGCATCGTGGTCTGGTCCGGTGTCGGAACTGGTGTAGGAACCGGTGACGGCTCCGGTCGCGGCTCCTCCTCCGCTCCATTCACCGTCAGCTTATGCTCAGCTGTCCAGCCGGAATATACGGCCCGGAGAATCGCTTCCCCGCGTCCCACCGCATGGATCTCTCCATTCTCATTGACCTCGGCGACTCTGCTGTCGGAGGTGCTGAATGTGACCCCTTCGTTCAGCTTCACGACACTGCCGTTGCTGTACACCGCCTGGACGACAGCCGTTCCCTTCTCCCCTTGCTCCAGAGTATCCGGTGCGTCGAGCTGGATGGCGGTGATCTGAGGCACCTCCGCATTCAATACGGTCAGATTGTACGAGGAGAATAAATTTCCATAGGTTACCGAAATAACGCTTGTCCCTTCGGCATGGGCCTCTACCTGCCCCTTGGAATCCACCGTTGCCACCTCATGGTTGCTGCTGGCATATTCCAGTCCTTCCGTTAAAATCACCTGCGCACCCGAAGCATATACAGCTCTGGTCACCGTCTGATCGCTGGCCCCGGCCTGCAATTGAGGCTGGCCCTGAAGTGTAATGGAGGTAATAACATCCTCCTCTTCTGCTTTGCCGATCACCAGCCGGTCAATCTCCTTCCCGTCAACAGTTCTGGCTGTAACGGTAATCCCATCGTTTCCGATGACAACGCCAGTATAAATCTGCTCGTCCTCATCAAATATTTTTTCCTGCCAGGAACGCTCAGTCAGGGCGTAGAACTTCGGTCCCGAGCTGCCGCCGATCACATAGCGTGTTCCACCTCCGTCAGCAGCCTGCTGGCCTCCGTTCATCGCATAAGAGCGCATATAGATATGGTCATGTCCATTCATCACCAGATCCACGTTATGCTTGTCAAACACCGGAACCCAGAGCTTCTGCGCCCGCTCATTGGCATAGATGCTGCCGTAAGGCCCCTGATGGAAGAACAGCACCTTCCATTTCTTGTCCGTGGCTGACAGGTCAGCATCCAGCCACTCCGCCTGCTCCAGATAACCCGTCTCTCCCTGCTCTGAATCCAGCACCACGAAATGGGTATCCTTGATGTCGAAGGAGAAGCTGGTTCCGCGGGCCCCGGCTGCTCCGTTCTGCGGATTATTGAACTGGGCCAGATAGTCCTTCGCTCCGCCCGTCCCCATCACTTCATGGTTGCCGATGATTGGAACCTGTGTAGTGTTCATCAGTTGCTCCTGCGCCGCCTCAAACCACCAGTTCCACTGCTCCTGCTCGAAGCCTTTGTCAACCATATCTCCGGCATGTACGAGCATCTCCGCATCCGGCATGAAAGCGAAGGCCTGCTGCACCGTATTCTTCCACAACTCAAAGCCCTGCCGGGAATCCGCCTGGGAATCCCCGATGAACAGCAGCTTGGTCGCCTCCCGGTCACCGCCGCTGGTTACGAAAGTCCCCTGTCCGCTTACATTCCCCGCTCCGTCACCGACACGGTACACATAAGCGGTTCCCGGCACAAGTCCTGCCGCCTCCGCTTTGTGGACACGCATCGTTCCATCGTTATTCGTGTTGTAGATTTCACTTGTCCCTGTAAACCGCTGCACCTCAGCGCTGCCGAAGCCATCGAGGCCGGCGAAGTCCGCCTGCTTCACCACCTCCACAACAGACTCCGCAGTCAGCGGCTCTGTCTGCCAGGTGAACCGGCGGCTGGTATCGGCAGCTTCCCCCATCGTCACATTGACATTACGCGGCACTGCCGTGCCGGTGTACGGCGCGACCTTGAAGGTCATGACCGGACTGTAGGCATCGCCCTTCACCGCCTGCAGCGTGAAGCTTCCTTCCGCTGCCGTAGCGGACATCGTGGACAGCACACCGTCTGCATCTGACATCTCCGGCACCTCCACGCCGCCGATCAGCAGCTTCGCTCCCGCGAGCGCTGCCCCGCTCTTCATCTCCGTGACGGAGAAGGAGGCTTCCAGCCCTTTGGCTATGCGGGAATGATCCCAGGTCAGCTTCAGCTGCGGCTCCACCGTACTCTCCAGCGGTGCACCAATGAAGCTGATGGCCTGGCCGCTGCCTTCAGTCGAGATCACACTTCCTGCTGTGTTCTCAATCACCAGAGGCTTGGCGATCCCCCCTTCAAGCTGCTCCAGAGTATACGGTCCAAGATAATCATTGCGGACGGTGTAGGAGATCCGGGCAATCAGATCATCGTCTGCAAGATTTGCTTCATTGATATTTGTCAGCACAAGCTGCACCATTCCCTTGTCCTGGTCAATTGAGGATTCCAGCTGTCCCTCTGTAAGCTTCCCGCCTGCTGTCACCTTCAGATCACGGACGGCTGCCGGGTCAAAGGCAAAGGCGACTGTGCCCTCCTTCAGCTTGGCCGCTTTCTCTGCCGACAAGTCCACAGTGTACGTGTTCCCTGCGTAGACTACCTCCGGCGTAACATATTTGTAGAACGGAGACCCCAGGTTAACGGTAAAATACCATTCCTTAATCGTCTGGTTGCCGCTCAGGTCGCGGATCGCCAGCTTCACCTTATGGCGGCCTTCAGCCAATGCCACCTTCGGTTTGTACGTAATTTGTCCCTTCGGAGGATAGAAGCCATGCTCCACAAGCTGGTCATCCACATACAGCCTCACCTTATCCGCATCAATCAGCGTCGTTCCCGGATGGGTTACCGGATCGTAACCGGCATCCTCGCCGGTTGCCGATAGGGTAGGCGTGGCTGTCTTGACCATCTCACCCGCAGCGGGATACTCCTTGCTGATCACCGGCGGCGTATGATCCTCCTCCAGCGGACCATAAAGCGCGCGGATATCATCTACATAGATCGCTCCGCCGGTCTTGTTCAGATTGCTCGTCTCCATATACCGGACAGGCATATCCAGACTGAGCGGAGTCGCTTTGCCCTTCGGCACATCCACCTCTACATACTTCCAGCCCGTCCAGTTCACCCCGACTCCCTGCTCCGTGTAATTTAAGGGAACCGCCGCATTATTACCATCGCGCATCTGTCCGCGCAGCCAATGCTTCTGGCCGTCTCCGTAGATCCACATGCTGAGCTTCTCCGGGTATCCCGGAATCTGGATGCGGGTCGCTGCGGAAGAGGCCGCTACATATGCGCCCGAAGTTCCCGTTTTGCCGATAAAATCATACTCCAGCTTCAGCGCACGCGCTCCGCTTCGGATATAATCCTGATCCGTAATCTCCTTCAGCGATACGCTGTTGGCCGCTGCGCTGGATGCTATATAGTTGCCGATGCCCGATTCGAAATCCTCCAGCATTACCGGCGGCAATCCCACATTGACCTCAAAAGAGGTCTCTACGCTGCCATATTTCACGTAAATTTTACCGTGCTTGCCATTCTCATTGCTGGCCTGAAACCAGCCATTCTCATCCACCGTACCAATCTCACCCAGGGCACGCCACTCGAAGCTGTGGTTATCCGCTTGAATCACCTGGCCGTTGCGCAACGCCTTCACTGTCAATTCGGCCTTCTGGCCGGAGGTATAGGTCTTGATGGTATCCGGGAATCTCAGCTCCGTCAGAGTATCAACGACCTCGATTTCCCCTTCACCCTGCGCACTTCCCGCTATAGCGGTCACTTTACCTATTCCTGCGGTGGACCCTGCTGTAAACCGCCCTTGCTCGTTCACCGTACCGAGGGCCGGATCAACCTGCCAGCGCAGCGCCCCCGGATATGCAGCCGGATGGCCGTTACTGTCCACCCCTGCCGCGGTAAAAGCAAAGCTGGAGCCCGCCAAAATCCGCTCTGCATTCGGCATGACGATCAGCTTGGCAGGCTCGTCAAGCTCTGGAGCCGTATTCACCAGCAGCAGTCCGTTGCCGGTCTGGCGCTCGAAGCCGTCTGAGCCGCGGTTCATCATCTTTACTCCAGACGTTCCCGGCATTCTGGCTACGAACGTGGATGAACCACCGCCGTCCAGGTTCATCGCATCGACGACGCCAAGATCCTTGAGCATCCGGGCCAGTTCTTCCGTCTCAACCCCCTCGCTGATTCCGGGAGAACGGCCGTCTATCTCAAACAGTACAACGCTACCGTCCGCCTTGGTCCCGATGGCCGTACGGGGATGCACTCCTGCCGGACCGACATTGGCCTGTACAACTCCGTTTTTAATCAGCGGCCCCTGACCGCCAATCGCCAGGCTGACATCCTTCCATTCCCCCTGCAGAGCAATGTCAGCCGTAAGCTCATCTCCTGGAGCCAGCCCCTTCAGCACCTGGCGGGCCGCACCGGTTGCCGACAGGACAACCTTGCCTGCAACAAGCGGAGCATCGCCTTGGCTGCTGCGGACCTCAGCAACCTTCAGCTTAAGGGTCTGTCCGCTTTTCACCTCCCCGCTGACGATATCCAGCACTATCTCATCGCCGTCAGGTGTTGTTTTGGTAGAGGTATTATAATCCTTCGTATATAGTACTAGCTGATCCGCAGTGCGGTAGCGGTTAATGCTGTTCAACGGAGCAGTTGTTCCGTTAACGGTCACGAACATGGACAGCTTCGGATTGCCGTAGACCGGAGTACCGTCTGCCTTCAAGCCGAAGGCATAGGAGCTTCCGCTGTTCAGAATAACGCCTTCATCCATGAACAGGCCGTTCGGAATCCCGGTCGCATACCCGGAGATATCGTAGAAATCACCATTGATCCCGGCAATCACCCTGTTCCCCGGAGCATCGGCATAAGCCGCCATATCGGTCACCCCCTGCATCCCGTAGACCTTGCCGTTCTTCGTGCCTGCCCGCAGCTTAAGGCCGGGTTGCTGCGGATTGAACTCCACGCTATGCATCTGCTGCTGGCCCCGCGCATCCTTAAGCTCGGTCCACGTATACACCGCTCCAGGCGCAAGTTCGGCCTGACGTCTATCAATAACCGTGCCGTAGTCCCCGGCCGGCCCTTCCACAAATGCCGCATTCGCCTGAATCGCCGGCTGAAACATAGATAATAACAGCAGAGCAATAATTAACTGATGAATCCATCGCTGATGCCTTCGCACTTCTTTTACCCTCCCAGTGTTGTTACATTTTGTCTGAATTTGGAGCATGAACACAGGGAATAGTGTAGGTGCTAAACATCAGTGCAGGATTATCTAAAATTGCTAATATTGTTAATGTCGCATAAAATAAAAACCTCACCCTCACTAGTGAAAGATACAGGCGGCTGTACCTTACGTTTCTCTATCCGCCTAAATCCGGGCAACTTTTCCGACCACATTTCGCCCGCACGCCCATGCCACGCCGATTGTAGTCGGTTTTCCGACCACATTTCGCCCGCACGCCCACGCCACGCCGATTGTAGTCGGTTTTCCGACCACATTTCGCTCGCATGCCCACGCCACGCCGATTGTAGTCGGTTTTCCGACCACATTCTCCATGCGAGCCGACTCACCAGCCTATTCCGCAAAAAAAGAAGCCCCGCCAAGTTAACGGGACTTCCTTCATTTAAGCTCGAACTGTCTAATCCTCCTGCTCCTCTACCCGCAAGCTCTCCAGATATTCCGCTGTCGCCTGGTCGCGGGCGCGGCTCTTGTCCTTCAGGCGCTCGATGGCCGGGAGGATGAGCAGGTCGATCTCCTTCTGGATCGGATAGGCGAGATCATACCGGGATTGATCCTCCAGGTAAGTGCCCACCTCGATCAGCGCATTGTAGCGGTCCAGCTCCTCACGCGTCAGCAATCCGCGAACCTGTACGCTGCAGTGCCGCATCTAGAGGAATCTTCCTTTTTTGAGGACCAGCGGAATGCCCCCGATAATGAACAGGTAACGCATGTCTACAACCTTCTTCAGCTGGGCGGCGCTCCAGCCTTTGTAGGTCTTGTCGCCTACTACGGCAATTCCCTGGCCTTTGCCCAGCGAAGCTACGGTGCCCTTGTTGCTGAAGGCGAACTTCTTCGGCTGCTGGCTGCGGATGGCCGCGACCAGATTATGGGCACAGCATTCCCCCTGCTGCATGGCAATCTGTGCAGTCGGAGGGTAAGGGCGTCCTTCCGGGTTAATCATGAGCGACCCGTCGCCAATAATGAAGATATTCTCATGTCCCGGGGCACGCAGATATTCGTCTACCTTCACCCGGCCGCGCATCGCTTCGAAGCCGGCAGCCTCGATCAGGCGGTTGCCTCGGATGCCCCCGGTCCAGATAATGGTCGAGGCCTTGATCTCTTCGCCTGTGGCGAGAACAACCCCGCCGGGCAGACATTCCTTGATGGCAACGCCCATCTTGAAGGTGACACCCTTCTTCGTCAGCACCGTCATGGCGTGTTCCACCAGTTCAGGAGCGAAGCCCGGCAATGCGGTAGGCGCAGCTTCTATATTGTAGATATTCACCAGACTAGGGTCGACATCGAATTCTTTGCACAGTGCAGGAATCCGGTCCGCCAGCTCGGCGACGAACTCAATACCGCTGAAGCCCGCTCCGCCGATGACGAAGTTGATATGCTCCTGGGCGTTGTTCTCATTCTTGTATTTGGCAAAATGATACTGGATATGCTCGCGGATCATCCGTACCGAATTAATGCTGCGGATGGTCAGCGCATATTTGTCCAGTCCTGGAATCCCGAACGTTTCCGGCTCGCCGCCAAGGGCGATGACGAGATAATCATACGACAGCGTTCCATCTTCCAGGATAACCTTCTTCTGCTGGGTACGGATTTCCTGTACCGAGGATTTCACCAGGTCGATTTTGAACTCGTCGATTAATTTGGAGATCGACACGCGCGAATGCTCAATGCTGTCTGTGCCCGCTGCCGGCATATGCAGATGAGTCGTGAAATAATGATATTCATGGCGGTTTACCAGGGTAACATCCGCTTCATTATAGTTCAGGGCTTTCTGCAGCCGCTGGGCGGTCAAAATACCTCCATATCCCGCGCCTAGGATAACGATTTTGGGAATACTGCTCATGTTCCGGCTCCTTCCAACAGGTGAATCTGTCTATGTGTTATTTTTTGTAAAAAAATCAGGTTTCTTTTGTGAATTTATACACTTAAATTTATGGGAATTTCCAATAAAACTTAAAGGATTTCTAAAATAACCATATCTATTGTAAACCTTAGTATCGTTTTAATCAAATACAATCATACAACAAAATGTCACAGTTTTCTTTGAAATCAAAGCCTTTGCAGGCGGGTGCCACTATGTTTATAATGAGTAGGTACGCTTGTATGGCAAATTGAAACTATCAACTCGGAGGTGTAATATTACGTGACACTTGAGCAATCCGTTCCTATGAGCGATCTGCTTATTATAGGCGGAGGACCAGCCGGTATGTTTGCCGCTTTTTACGGCGGTATGCGCCAGGCTTCAGTAACCCTTATTGAAAGTATGCCCCAGCTCGGAGGGCAGCTTGCTGCTCTGTATCCCGAGAAATATATTTACGATGTAGCCGGCTTCCCGAAGGTTACCGGACAGGAGCTGGTCGATAACCTCTCCCGGCAGATGGAGCTGTTCCAGTCGGATATCCGTCTGGAGGAGAAGGTCGTCTCTGTCGTGAAGGAGGATGAACGCCATTTCATCGTCACTACCGACAAAGCGGAATACCACAGCAAGGCGATCATCATTACCGCAGGCGTAGGCGCATTCGAGCCGCGCCGTCTGGAGCTTCCTGAAGCCCAGCGCTTCGAGAAGGCCAATCTGCATTATTTCGTCAGCGACCTTAATGCTTACAAGGGCAAGAAGGTGCTGATCAGCGGCGGCGGCGATTCCGCTGTGGACTGGGCGCTGATGCTTGAGCCGATCGCTGAACAGGTCACCCTGATTCACCGCCGGGACAAATTCCGCGCGCATGAGCACAGCGTTGAGCAGCTGATGGCCTCCAAGGTCAATGTAATTACACCATCCGAGATTACCGCACTGCATGGGGAAGAGTTCATCACCAAGGTGACCCTGTCCCATATCAAGACCAAAGAAACCCAGGAGATCGAAGTAGACAGCGTAATTGTCAATTTCGGCTTTGTCTCTTCCCTCGGACCGATTGCCGAGTGGGGCATCGATATCGAAGGCAATTCCATTGTCGTAGATTCCCGCATGGAGACAAGCATTCCCGGTATCTTCGCCGCCGGCGACATCACCACTTATCCGGGCAAGCTGAAGCTGATTGCCGTCGGATTCGGAGAAGCGCCTACGGCTGTGAATAACGCCAAGGTCTATATTGACCCGGACGCGAAGCTGTCCCCGGGACACAGCAGTAACCTCAAACTCTAGCATTTACAACCTCATTAACCACAATAAAAGGGTATCCTTTCAGGTTGATTCCACCTCAACTTGAAAAGATACCCTATTTGTGGCTTCTTGCGGTTTGATGATGTCATTGCTGCAATATACTGCTCAGATCTCTAATGCAGAACCGCATCGACTGGAGAGTGTAAGTTCCGTTTGCGAATCTCAGCGAGTAAGAGAGCGATGAAATCATGCTCCAAATGCAGCTCTATTGCTCTGTGATAGGAATCCAGCAGCATCTCATCCGACAATTCAACCATAACGTTCACCTACCTTTCCTTTATTTGGATCTAAAACTATCATAGCAAACTATCATTTTTCGAACAAGCGTTCTCATTATCCACAACCTGCTGTGGAGATCCTGTGTATAATATGTGAGTAAGGGGTGTAAAGTCAGGAAGCACACAGTGGACTATGGGGATAACAGTTATACACAGGGCCAAAACCTGACATCGCCATGCTAAAATTTTTTTAGAATGTTCATAATTGGCTGGGATATTTACGTTGATATTACCACTGAAGTGACACAACTAAACGCAATATTAGCGCATTACTCTATTTATCGTCAAATACAAAATTTTTATTAATTATTTCGGCCGGGTATTAACCTCAAGAATCCAGATTTTTCCCCGTTGATCGACAGCATAGTCAAAGCCCAGCTGGCCGATTCCCGGAAAATGCCGCTCCATCAGCTCAATACAGACCAGTGTGAGATTGCGCATCTCCGCTTTTTTGGCAGAAGTATTGATCCTCGGCAGCGATCTTCTCAGCCCGTGGCGGCAGCTCAGCATCGTTCCCCCCTTGCAGAGATTCGTAACGAACAAGCCCGGCCGCGCAACTCTCCCTACCATAGAGCGGAACTCCCAGTGATCGCCGTTCTTCACCACCTTTACCCGGTAATCAATCGGCCGCCCGGAGATCCGCGCCAGGGATATGCCCTGCTGGATCAGATACTTCCGTTTCACCTTGAACCGGTCCAGCGCCTGACGCATGGTCGTGAAATCCCTGTAGATACGCGTATTATGCATATAGGTAAAGCCGTATCCCCTCTGGTCCCGGAAAACCTTGATGACCCCGTAGCCCCCGCCGCCTACCACAGGCTTAATCACAACATTGCCATATCGCCCCAGCATTGCGGATAATCCGGCTGCACTATATTCCCGTGTGCTCGGGATGTAACCGGCCACCCGTGAATCGCTAAGCAGCGCCGCTGTTTTGAGCAGCTTGCTTGCCAGTTCTCTCCCCGCCATTGTTTGCCCTCTCCTTTCGCATTCCCAGCCTACCCTATACAGTACTCACGTAAGCCTGCGCCCTCCTGTATGATTGTCCGTGGTCTAGCAGTCCACAGCAAAAAAGGGCATATGGCCGCAGGGGCCTTATGTCCCGGTATTCGCAAATTCCAAAGCTGGAAACTTCTTAAAATTCGTTGTATTATAGCCTGAAAGGGAGGGTTACCTGATGGCACAGTTTTTTGAAATCCTGTATTGGCTGGCGATGATCGGCATGTCTGTCGTACTGGCAGGAACAACGGTCCTCATCTGCGCGATTGGCTTCAAGTTCATCAAGGACCGGCGGAGATGGCTGGGTGCCGGCTGCATTGCCTTTTCCCTGGGTGCCGCTGCCCTGATTGTCTTCATGGTTAACCTGAAATTTATCCTCGCGGCCTGAAGCTTGACTCCGGCAGCAGTGGCTAAGGAAGCTGTACACACCTCCCCCGTCATTGCTGCCTCAGGCCGGTTCATTCCTCTCTTCATGCCTCTTGATTGATAGATTCACTTCCCTGCTTTATTCTATGAAAATACGGCTGCCCGGCCTGTGCAAACCGACCGCTTCATCCGCTGAGCAGGTTCCCGGCCCATGCCCGCTTTCCCGTAACCTCCGCCCTCTTCTCCTTGCTGCAAGACTTTCCAGCCCAGCTATTTTTCCATCACACAACAACTTTTTTACTCCATATCCGTAATATGTATGTACAATAATTTGGAAATACATTTTGAGAAAGGAGTTTATGTTGTGTCAAAACCTGTATACGGCAAACAGGCGGCGGCTGTCAAAGCGGTGGAGAAGCCTCCGGGAGCGGCTTGGGGACTCTGCGCTGCGTTCCTCCTGTTCCTGGGCTGGTCTGCTTTTCAGATCGGATTGTTCAACGGAATGACGGCGGATTTCGAGAAGCCGATTTATGTTGCCGCATTATTAAGCTGTCTGCTCCTGCTGGCCGCTGCCGTCCTCTATTTCCGAACCTTCAAGCTGGAGAGTCAGCGTGACCTGCTCACCGTAGCGGCCGTTCTGCTTCCTGTAACCTATGCACTGTCGTTATTCGGCGCTGCTTCCCGGTATATGGCGATGAACATGCTGTTCACCCAGTTTACCTATGCCGCAGTATTCATCATCAGTATCGTTCTGCTTCGGCACAAGCGGCTGAATTCCGCCGTCCAGCATAGCGTGCTGGCCCTCGCTTACCTGATCGTCGGGTTTGGGCTATTGAACTGGCTCGGAAGCGGGGAGCTGGCCGGCAGTCTGGTGGGCTGGTTCTCAAAGACCGTAATTAACGGCATATATAACGCTGCGGTAATGACCGACTCGAACGGCCTGCGCCTGACTTCCATTTTTCAGTATGCCAATACATATGCAGCGTTCCTGATGGCGTTTCTGTTCGTGGCCGTCTTCGCGCTGATCCGCTCCCGCAAGTGGGCTGGACAGCTGCTGCACGGCTTCATGCTGGTGCCAATCATCGTCTCGCTGCTGCTTACCTTATCCCGTGGCGGACTCGTGCTGCTGCCGGTAGTCTTCATCCTCCTGCTGCTCTTCCTGAAGCCGGTGCAGCAGATTCTGTGGATTGTCCATCTCGCCATTGCCGGCCTGTGCTCTCTGCTGATCACAAGCCCGGTCACGCGGCTGGGCCTGGAGCTGAATACAGAGTTCACCTCGTCCGCCGCCCTCAGGGGCTGGGGCTATCTGCTGGGAGCATCAGCCTGTGCAGCCGTGCTCTGTCTGGTAGTCCAGCGTTACCTGGCGCCTTGGCTGAGCCGCAAGCTCGGCAGACTGGAAGCCCGCCGCATGAGCGGATTATGGATTCCGGCCGCGTCTGTGGCTGGCGTCGCGATCATCGCCTTCCTGTTCATCGGCACCAGTGCACGCAATATTCTCCCGGCGAATATCGGAACACGGCTGGAGAATATCAACTTCAGGCAGCATAGTGTTCTGGAGCGTTTTACCTTTTATAAGGATGCCATGAAGGTCGTCAAGGATTACCCGGTACTGGGCGCGGGCGGCGGCGGCTGGGCCACACTCTATGAGCATTATCAGAACAACCCTTATCTCAGCCGCCAGGTGCATAACTTTTTCCTGCAATATCTGATTGAAGTCGGCATTTTAGGCTTTCTGGTGTTCATGGGCTTCATTCTATTCATCTTCTACAAGTTCAGCAGAGGCTACCTGAAACGGGAGACGGATGACTACAGCAACGGATTCTTCTATCTTATCATCGCCTTGTCGATTCTCGTTCACAGCCTGCTGGATTTCAACCTCAGTTATGCGTTCATGGGGATGCTCGTATTCCTCGCTCTTGGCGGCATGGCTGTGGCGATGGAGAGCAAGCCGCTCCGCCTTCAGTGGAACAAGCTGTGGATCAGAGCGGGCTATTTCACAGTACTCGGAGTCGGCACGGGCTACCTGCTCTTCCTGTCGCTGGGGTACATCCGGTCAAGCTCTGAGGCTTATGCCGCCAAGAAGCTGATCCAAGTGAGCCAGTCCTATGAAGAGATCAAGGCTCCTTTGGTAAAAGCACTCAGCTCCCGCCCATACCATCCAGAGTCGGCGTTGTACCTGTCCCTGCTGGATCAGAAGGTGTATGAGCAAACTAAGAACGAGCAGTTCCTTGACGAGGCCTATACGGTATTGACCCGTGCGCTGAAGGACGAGCCGTCCAACAAAGAGCTGCTGACCCAACTCGCCGGCTACTATGACCTGAAGGGCGAGAGTGATGCTGCCTATCAGGTTTATCTGAACAATGCGGACAAGTTTATGTGGGATATCAACTGGTATGCCGGGCTGATCAGCCGCGCTTCGCTCCTTGGACAGGAAGCTTACTCCAAGCAGGATGAGGCCGGGCAACAGACGTATTTCGCTTCCGCACTCGCTGCCTACAGACATGTAACGGACGGCATTGCCCATTTGAAAAGCCTCCCGCCCGAGCAGCTTCAGGGCCGTGAATTCTTCGTTACACCTACGATCGGCCTGAACATAGGGAGAGTACACCTCCTGTCGGGAGACAAGGACGCGGCGGCCGCTGCTGTGAAGCAGGGCTTCACGGGCGGATACGAGGATCTGACCGACAGCGGAAGCCTATGGACAACCGCCTGGTACAACGGGGTGATGGCCCGGTCGCAGGAGCTGGGAGCCGCAGCCCTGCAGCGTTCGCTGGAAGCGGCGTCCGAGGGCAAGCTGGAGCTCAAGGACCAGGAGGCGCTTAACAAGAAACGGTATTTCAAAACCGGACTGGATGCGTATACCTACGCCATTGCAGACCGGGATGCACAGCAGCAGGGAGTCACTGTAACACCTGAAATACTGCTGAATACCGGTAAAATCCAGTATCTGTCGGAGGACATGCAGGCCGCGGAAGCCACCCTGAAGCAAGGCTTAAGCGAGGACTACAGCAACCCTGTTAACCGCGAGCTTGCCCGCTGGTTGCTTGCCGTGCAGCAGCGGATGCAGAGCGCCCAGGATCAGACGGTCTATCAGAAGCTGACCGCTGCTGACCCGGAAGAAGCGGCAAGAATTAATGAAGTGGCGGGGATGCCTCTGTAACCGCCACTCGAAGAACAGCAAAAAGCGCCTAGCCGTTTAAGGCAGGCGCTTTTTGCTGTGCGCTGTGTGCGGGGGGCTGAGCCGCTATATTATGCCCATTGGCAACTGACACCTGCGCCCATGTGCCTCCTTATTTTTGCTAGTAGACCATCAGAATTAAACAAGTGATTTCATTCCATAAATGCGGTAAGAGATGAAGCTGCGTTCGTAGAGAAAAAACAGGGATAAGTGTATTCTGTGCAACTAAAAACAGTGAAACGGGTGGACTTCCTCTTCCAATTGTAGTCTGTACAACTAAATTTGCCCGGATTGACGAAAATCCAGCTATAGAGGCATTTTAATTGTACGAACTACATCTAAACGGAGATTTGGCGGCACATCGGACGATTTTGTTGTACGAATTGCAATTAAGCTTCCCCCTTCCACCCTAATCGGGGTGAGGTAGCCCCTCAGCAAATAGGCATTTTCCACCCCTACAGCCCGGCACTCGGATTCAGCCCCCTATACTCCCCCTCCAGAATCGAATATTGATAGGAGTCCATCCACTTCTCTTTATGATACATATGTCCCCGCAGATGACCCTCGTAGATCATCCCGATCTTCTGCATCACCCGGGCCGAGCCAATATTCTCCGGGCGGCAGGTGGCATAGATGCGGTGCAGCCCAAGCGTATGGAAGCCCAAGTCCAGCAGCACAGCAGCTGCCTCGCTCGCATAGCCCTGCCCCCAGTACGACCGGTTGAAGCAGTAGCCAATCTCCCCTTGCCCTGCTCCGGTAATGTGCAGACCGCAGCCTCCGATCAGCCGCCCGTTCTCCTTCAGAACCACCGCATACTCGAAGCCCTGGCGCGGCTCCTCCTGCTGCAAATCCAGCGTATGGCGGATATATTCACGGGTATCCTCCAGTGAATTCGACCCCCATATCGAATGTGTCACTACAGCCGGATCGGACGCATACTCATGAACCTGTCCTACATCCTCTGAGGTAAACTCTCTGATCACCAGCCGTGCGGTTTCAAATTCCATCTCCGGTTCCCTCCCTGCGTCTCTATCTCTCAAACAATCCTCTGCCGATCAGGTTCGCCGTCACCGGCTGCTGGCCGATCTCCCGTGCCCATACCGAGAGCTGGCCAATATGATGAATCTCATGGGCGATCACATGCCGCATCACTTCCCCGTAGGGGTGGGGCTCGCGTTCCCCTTCATCCGTTATATCAACCATAATCCGCTCCTCCAGCTCCTCCGACCAGCCATAGACAAACGGAGCCAGCTCCGCATGGCAGCGGGCGGAGAAATCCTGCACAAGCTCCAGGCTCGCGACTTCCTCGAACGCTGGAATGTCAATGGCTCTCTCCTGAATGCCGCCGCAGATCCAGCCGTACTCAACCGCTACAATGTGATACAGCGTGGGCAGGATATAGCCTAAGCCGCCGGTGCGCGGCTTCATCAGCTCTTCCTTGTCCACCTTGCTGCACCAGTCGAACCAGTCCTTGCGCACTTGCCAGTTATACTCAAATAGCTTCTGCATCCGCCGCCTCCATTCTCCATATATTCCCTTACTCCATTCTTGTGTCACACTTTAACACAAAACAGGACAGGCCCGCTACCGCTAATTGCGGCAACCAGCCTGTCCCCCTATGCTTGTCCTGCATTTATTCAAACACGTACTCGCCTTCGCCAACCGTCAGCGTCTGTCCCTTCAGCTGAGGGGAATCCGTGCGGAACACGATCCGGCTGAGCCGGTTCTCCTCCCCTGGCGTGAACTCAAACGTCTGGTCTCCGGCCTTAAGACTGTAGCTGCCATCCGAACCGTCCGCAGGCGCGCTCACCGGAAGACCAAACAATTCACTCCAGTGGCTGGCGGCAGCCGCCGGATCGCTGACCCGGAAGCCTGCACTGACGACCTCCACCTGGCCTGCCGGGTGAGGGCGGTTGATTCCGGCACTGTTCAGACTGTCCAGCCGCTGCTCATCCCGCTCGTTCCACTGGATAATGAACGGATAGGGCAGTCCCTGGAAGTCACCGTCAATGGTCATCATCCGCCATTCGATTAAACGCCCAAGGTTATCCAGACGCCGGCCGTCAATGATCGGCGATAATAACAAGCCCGCCTGTCTCAGCTGTGCTTCAACCGCTTCAATATCATCCGTGCGCAGCACCACCCGGCTTAACACTTCATGCTCCGGCAAAAGCGTAACGGCATCTCTCACCACCACATTATGCTTGGTCGCCCGTGCCAGCTCCAGGTTCTCGATGCCGAGGAATTCAAGATAGGTCAGCCCGAAGTAACTGAGGGCGTTATAGGTTCCCCAATCCTTATGCGACCCGCCCCGGAAGGCCGTCAGGCCATGCTCTGCAAAGAGCTGCACCGGCTGGTTCAGATCGTTGACGTAGTGCACCAGATGATCCCATTTGAGCAGGCTCATTATTTCTTCACTCCCAGCTCTGTAGTCCGCTTCACAGCTGCCAATACGCTCCGCTGCAATCCGGCCGCGAAGTCACTGTTGTTCAGCTCGTACAATCCGTGCATCCCAACCCCGCCTGGGGAGTTATTGATGTCCAGCAGCTGTCTCGGATGCAGTCCGGTCTGCTCCAGCATCGCCACTGCCCCACGCATATTCTCCAGCGCAACCTTCCAGGCTTGCTCGCGCGGCAGTCCGGCCAGCACGCCGGCATCTGTGAACGACTCAATGAAGTAATAGATATAATTCGGTCCGGCTACCCCGAAGCCGGTAAAGATATCAATATAAGACTCTTCCAGAACCTGCACCTTGCCGAAGCCCAGCAGGAATGCTTCCACCTGATCAAGGGAGGCGGCGGCATTCAGCGCTACACCGCTGTACCCGTAACCAGTGTCCGTCAGAGTATTCGGAATGACCCGGACAATCGGACGCTCCGCTCCGAAATAATCTCCCAGCTGGGCAATGGTAACCCCTGCAACAATGGATACAATGACAGCAGCCGGTGCAGCATATTCCTTGACCTGTGCTCCAAGTGCAGCCAGATCATCCTGCGGCCGGACAGCGATAACGATCAGTTCGGCGGCGGAGAGGGCCTCTTGCTGCGTACTCTCCGTGTCTACGTTATATTTGCTTTTTAATAGCTGAAGCCGTCCCTCATGAATATCCGCTACACTGATCTGACCGGCAGCCAGCGTACCGCCTGCCAGGCAGGCCCGGATGATCGCTTCCGCCATCTGCCCGCCGCCAATGAAATGAATCTTGCCCTTCGTCACTTCCGTCACTCCCTGATTAGATTAGTTATTGGCCCAGGCTTCCGGCAGAATGAACCCGGCATATTTCTCTTGTCCCAGGATATATTCCTCGAACTCTTTGGATTCATAGGCAGCCTTCAGATCCTTGGCCCACTGGGTGTCCTGGTCCTTCTTGTTCACCGACACAATGATTCTGTGCTGCATCGGCGTATTCTCAATCTTCAGCGCATCCGTAATCTTATGATCCGGAGAATTGGCAATATAATTCCCGTTCACCACACCATAGTCCACGTCCTGGAGCGAGACCAGAATCTGCGCCGGGTCCAGCACCTTGAGGTCAATCTTGTACTTGTCCGGCTCGACGCTGTTCACATTGAAGTCCGCTACCCCGGCACCCTCTTTGATCTTGATCCAGCCCAGCTCCTCCAGAATACGCAGCGCACGCTCCTGATTGACCGGGTCGTTCGGAATCGCCACTGTAGTGCCGTCCTTCGCATCGTCAAGCGTCGTATGATTAACGGAATACAGCCCCTGCGGAGCGCCTGGAACATAGGCAATGCCCACCATATCGGCACTGATCTCCTTGTTGATCGCTTCCATGTAGGCCGTACTCTGGAAGATGCTCGCGTCAATCGAGCCTTCCTTCATGGCCGGGTTGACCTGCATATTCTGCGAGAAGGTTTTGATATCTACAGTATAACCCTTTCCTTCCAGAATCGGGAGAATGGATTGCCGGAACTGCTCCTCATAGGTACCGACCCCGAACCCGACCGTAAGCTCTTTCTTGTCCCCGGAGCTTGCCGCTTCCTTGTTGTTGCCGCAGGCTGCCAGCACCGCCATCGCGCTAATCAGTAGAACTGCAAGTAATTTTCTCATTCTCTTCATCTCCTAGTTAAGTACTGTATTCTTGAATCTGAGCAAAGCTTCATCTGTAACCGATAGCGGAATAGCACAGTTAGGCGATAGAATAAACGGCTGATTCTTCATCTGGTCCAGAGCGGCCTTGGCCTGCTGTTCAATCTGCTCCACATCATTGCCCGCGAACAGTCCGTGATCCACTCCGCCCACCTTGGTAGCCTTAAGGTCCGCGTCCAGCCCGGGGTTCCCTTCAGCCTCCGTATCCCAGCTGATTCCGTCAATGCGGTAATCGTTGAACTTCTCAGGCTGGGCATGGGCACCGCAGGTATGTAAAATGTTCTTGCCGTAGCTTGCCGCCTCCAGGACGATAGAGTCATACGGCCTCGACAGCTCATCGAACTTCGCGGCATCGAACAGGCCTGGATGGGCGGTTCCGGTCACGGCGTAGAACAAGCCATCGGCTCCCGCATGCTTCAGCTCCTGCACATAATCAGCCAAGGTTAAGGCGATCACATGCAGCGCATGATGGGCCGCCGCCCGGTGTTCCGTGAACAGCGATTCCAGCGTTACCGGCTGCTCAATCCCGAAGACGGTCTTGGTTACGTAAGCGGAGCGTCCCACGATGAACAGCAGCACAGTCAGCGGTGAGAACACCGTCTGGATCAGCGGCGTATCCGGCAAGCCCTGACGAATTTTTCTGACAGCGTCCAAATGCTCCAGCAGCGAAGCGGTCTGGCTTGCTTTTTTCACCTCAAGATCCCAGAGATTCGCGGCGGCCGGAACCGTTGTAGTCAGCTGTCTCGGAAAGACGGTCTGATAATCCGCAAAATCGTATTGATTCCCCCAGGCTTCCGCGAGATAGGTCGCTCTCGGGTTGATTTTGACCCAGTCCCAGTCATAGGTCTTCGTGAACGAAATGGTAGATTCCGCGAGGTCGTCCGCATTCTGCTCCTTGTCTATAAAGTGGCGCCAACCGCTAATAATCGGCCGGTCCGCGAGTTCTCCGGATAATATCGCCTGAAAACGGTCCTGCTTGCTCCATACACTCATCTGCCTATCCCCTTTGTCTCGTAATCTCTAGTAACGGCGGATCTTGCGCGCCAATGTGTTGCCCAGGGACTGAATGCCCTGCACCAGAATGATCAGAATAATGACCGTCGCAAACATGACCACCTCATCAAAACGCTGATACCCGTACACAATCGCCAAGTCGCCGACCCCTCCGCCGCCTACTGCCCCGGCCATTGCCGTAGCCCCGATCAGCCCGATCGTTGCTGTAGTCAGGGAGAGAATTAACGAGCCCACCGCCTCCGGCAGCAGAAAATACCAGATCACCTGCAGCGGTGTTGCGCCCATCGCCTCCGCAGCTTCGAGAATGCCCGGATTCACTTCCAGCAGCGAATTCTCCACCAGGCGTGCGATGTAGGGGGCGATATAGATAATCAGCGGAACAATGGCGGCACTGGTCCCTATCGATGTATGAACAATTGCCCGTGTTAGCGGAATAATAGCAAACAGCAGAATAATGAACGGAACTGAACGGATGACGTTAATTAATGGATTCAGTAAGGTATAGAGCCACTTGCTCTCCAGGACGCCGCCCGGACGGGTAATGACCAGCAGGATGCCCAGCGGAATCCCCAGCAGCGAGCCGATGAACAGCGATACTCCGACCATCTGAATCGTTTCGATAATAGCCTTCAGGAATTGCTCACTTGTGATCGATGTTGAGAACATAGGACTTCACCTCCTCTATGCGGACCTCATGCTGCTTCATGTAATCCAACGCCTCGGCAATCCGGGCCGGTTCACCGTGCAATTGAACGATAATTGTGCCAAGTGTCGTCTCCTGAATCTCTGTCGTATTCGCAAACAGAATGTTGACCTTGACCCCGTAGGTACGGATAATCTCGTACAGTACAGGCTCTGAGGCGCTCTCTCCGGCAAAATTCAGTCTGTACAGCTGGCTGCCATGCTCTGCCTTAAGCGTCTTGTGGACGCTGTCCGTCATGCTGTTCTGGATAACGGTCTTCACGAAATTCTGCGTCGTCTCATGCCGCGGCTGCCCGAACACCTCCAGCACGCTTCCCTGCTCGATAATCCGTCCCTCTTCCATTACCGCTACCTTGTTGCAGATCTCCTGAATCACCGACATCTCATGCGTAATGATCATGATTGTAATGTTGTATTCCGCATTGATCCGTTTCAGCAGCTGCAGAATCGAGCTGGTAGTCTGCGGATCAAGCGCCGATGTGGCTTCGTCACATAACAGAATGGATGGATTGGATGCCAGCGCTCTGGCAATCCCTACCCGCTGCTTCTGCCCGCCGGACAGCTCGCTCGGATAACTTCCGGCCTTGTCGCTTAATCCGACGAATGCGAGCAGCTCCTCCACCCGTTTGCGGATTTCCGCCTTGCTCTTCTTCAGCAGCACGAGCGGAATCGCCACATTGTCGAACACCTTTTTGGACTCCAGTAAGTTAAAATGCTGAAAAATCATGCCGATGTTTTTCTTGGCTGCCCGCAGCTCCCTGTCGTTATACGCGCCCAGATCATGCCCGTCGACCAGCACCTGGCCTTCTGTCGGCCGTTCCAGGTAATTGACCAGGCGGATCAGCGTGCTTTTGCCCGCTCCGCTGTAGCCGATCACACCGAAGATATCCCCTCGCTCCACCTTCAGGCTGATGCCCTTAAGCGCTTCAATCTTCACCTCTTTGCGGGTGAAGGTCTTATACACATCCCGTAATTCGATCATGGTCGTTCCCCTCAATCATCTGGTAAATTTGGGATTCAGGATTCAAGCCTGCTGCTTCAGCTTCGCCAGGGCTTGTTCTGCAAGTGCTGCAAAGTACTCCGCTGCCGGCAGGAGCGCCGCCTCATCGACATCGAACTGCGGATGATGCAGCGCATGGTTCGGGCCGGTCCCGATGTTCACAAAAGCGCCGGGAATCTGCTGCAAATAATAAGCGAAATCCTCGCCGCCCATCTGCGGCGGAATATCATGGACCTCGTAGCCTGCCTGCGCAGCGGCGGCTTTGGTGAAGTCTGCCCATTCCCCGTGGTTCACGGTTGCCGGCGGACCGGGGTACCAATGCAGCTTCGCCTCGGCCCCGGCAGCGGCGGCAATGCCTTCAATGATCCGGGTCATCTGCTCCGGAATGCTGCGCCGGATCTCTTCATTGTAGGTGCGCACCGTTCCTTCCAGCTCTACCTTCTCCGGCAGGACGTTCCAGGTGAAGCCACCGTTGATCCGGGTCACACTCAGTACTACCGGCTCCTGCGTGTTATTCAGACGGCTGACCACGGTCTGCAGCATGGTAATAATCTGCGCAGCAGTAACGATGGTGTCTACCCCATTCTCGGGAGTAGCGGCATGGGCGCCTACGCCTTTTACCGTAATCTCAAACCGGTCTACCCCTGCCGTCAAAGGTCCCGTTCTTGTCCCGAATGCTCCGGTAGGCAGCTCCGGTGAATTATGTAATCCGAAGATCGCCTGAACCCCGTCCAGCCCGCCGGAGGCCAATACCTCTTCCGCACCGTGTCCGGTCTCCTCTGCGGGCTGGAACAAAATCCGCACCTTGCCCGGCAGCTCATGCTCACGCTTCTTGAGCAGCAGCGCCGCACCCAGGATCACCGCAGAGTGGAAATCATGGCCGCAGGCGTGCATTTTCCCCGGAATGGTGGAAGCGTAAGGCAGCCCTGTCTGCTCCTCAATCGGCAGTGCATCAATGTCACAGCGGATGGCCACGATGCTGTCGCTGCCTTGCCCCACCTCAGCGATTAACCCGGTCTTCAGCGGAAGCTCCAGTATCCGTATCCCCGCCTCACTCAGCCAACCGCGCAGCTTCTCTGTCGTTCTGAACTCTTCATTGCTAAGCTCCGGCTCACGGTGCAGGTTCCTCCGCACTTCAACCAGCCGGGCGGCCAGCGCTTCTTCTGTCTCATACTGTAGACTCATGCCTGTTCTTCTCCCTTCGTTATGCCTGTCCGATGTGTCTAATCTGCTCAAGGGCAGTAGCCAGGCTGGTTAGGATATGCTCCCGCATCGCTTGCTCTGCACCGTCCTCATCTCCGGCAGCTATTCTGCGCAGAATCTTCAGATGCTCTTCATCCGCCTGTGTATTCCAATCCCCGTGGAGGGAGACGTAACGGCAATAGCGGAGCGACCGGTCCCTTAACTGCCCCAGCACCTTCCCGAAAGTCTTCAGCCCGCTGATATCCGACAAATAATCATGGAATTCAAAGCCGTACGATACGAAATCCTGCCGCTCCCCCGTCTGAAAAGAATACTTCAGTCTGTCCAAAATCTGCGTTAACCGCTGAATATCCCCGGGTGTCGCATTCCGCGCCGCGCTCCTGGCGATATGGCCTTCAAGCATACTGCGGATCTGGAAGACTTCTTCGACTTCAGTAAGGCTTAGCGGGGCTACACGCAGCCGGCCGTTAGGCTGGCGGATCAGGAAATCCTCCTGCTCCAGCCGCTGGATCGCTTCCCGGAGCGGCGTTCGGCTGACTCCCAGCAGCGCCGCCAGCCCTTCCTCATTCACTGCCTGATCCGGCTCCAGCTCGCTGTCTATAATCTTTTGCTTCAGAATGCTGTAGGTATTATCCTTGGACAATCTTCGTGAATTCATTTCCATAAAGTTCATTGCTCCTCGCCATTAGTTTGCGGGTCGCTTCAGCAACTGTATAATTGTATACAATTTTAAGTTGATATTATTTGCTATGTATTTCAGCTTTTTTTCATACTATAATCCTATTAATCCAACTAGTCAAGTGTGATTTATGGGTGAATTATAATCTTTATATAGGGGCGCTCCTAGAAGTGAAAAATTATGTTAAAATGAGAACGTATGATTGTACGGTAGAAACGATTTTTAGAGGGGGAACATGCTATGGAAAATCAAACGAACATTTTAATATATCAGACAGAAGATGGAAATACCAGAATTGACGTAAAACTAGAAAACGGAACTGTCTGGATGTCACAAAAGGCAATTGCAGAGTTGTATCAGACAAGCTCGCAAAATATCACTATTCATATTAAAAAAATATATGAGGAAAACGAATTGTCTTTACATTCAACTTGTAAGGAATACTTACAAGTTCAAATTGAGGGGTCAAGAAAAGTTGAACGCCGAATGAAACACTACAATCTTGAATTAATCATTGCCGTTGGTTACCGTGTTCGTTCGCATAGAGGTACGCAATTTAGACGCTGGGCAACAGAACGGCTTAATGAGTACCTGGTTAAGGGTTTCACTATGGACGATGAGCGTTTGAAAGACATGCGTAACTTCGGGCAAGACTACTTCGATGAGTTGCTTCAACGTATTCGTGACATTCGTGCATCGGAGAAAAGATTTTACCGTAAAATAACGGATATATATGCTACTTCTGTTGACTATGATCCCCATTCAAGCTTGTCCAAAGAATTTTTTGCTACGGTACAAAACAAGCTGCACTTTGCTATTCATGGACATACCGCTGCAGAACTGATTGTTGAACGTGTAAACGCTGAAAAGGATAACATGGGATTAACCAGTTGGAAAGGCGATAAAGTGAGAAAAGCTGATATTACAGTCGCCAAAAATTATCTAACAGTTTGATGTTAATGATGACTTTGAAGATTTCATTAATAAGAACCGTTTAAAATAGGCGGCTTTCATCTTCCGATTTGTGTAATAAAAAACCTCCTAAGCTTGTGTTGATACGATCAAACACAAGCTTAGGAGGTACGTAATGCACAACCTATCACAACTATTGAACCCTTAACGGGTTACATAACAGCTATTCCTCTATTCCCCTACTCAGCAAGGCTCCGCGCTAGGATTCCCCGCTTCTTCCTTCGTACGGAAGGAAGAGCCACAGCCGCATGTTACGGTGGCATTCGGATTGTGGATGGTGAAGCCGCCGGTCATGCCGGATTCCTCGAAGTCAATCTCCAGGCCGTTCAGGTAACGGATGTCGTCTTTGCTGACGACCACCTTCAGGCCTTGAACGTCCATATATACATCCTGGTCGGTCTCGTTGTCATCGAAGCCCATGGCGTAGGAGAAGCCGCTGCATCCGCCAGCCGTAACGCCAAGACGGAGGAACATATCGGGCACTTCCTGCTCAGCAAGCATGGTACGCAATTGGCCTGCTGCTGTTTCACTTATAGTAATCATCAGAATGACCTCCTAAAGAGTCAAATAAAGATTGAAAGAATATGATGTAAATCATTTGCCGGCTATCCTAAATTCAGTATACTCCACTATTCTTCAGCCCTCAAGTCGGCAATCTGCGGCAAAAAGGCAAATTTCACCGCAGCACCAGCGGTTTCCGGCGGTTGCTCCCCCTACGGCAGAGGTTTATAATAGGAAAAGCGATGGAAGCAAGTTTTGAAAATTCGGAAATTTGTCACGGGGTTACAGCAGACCTCTTTTTGGAATGCCGGTGAGCCCGGTTCATTTTAAGCACAAGATTATAGCGAAGCAGTCGCCTCGCCAACCTTCAGGAGGAATCATATGTCTACTCTTATCACACCCCACACGGATGCCCGGATGGCGAACATTATTGAGAAGGTCCGCGGCGGAGAACGATTGAATTTGGAAGACGGCGTTTATTTATATGAGAGCAACGATTTATTGACCATCGGGCAGCTTGCCAATGAGGTGAACCAGCGGAAGAACGGGAATAAAGTCTATTTCATCGAGAATATGAGCCTCTACTTCACCAATGTCTGCGAATCGCGCTGCGCCTTCTGCAATTTCCGCAAGGATCAGGGCGAGGAAGGCTCGTATACCCTGTCCGGTCCAGAAATGGTGCAATATGTCCAGCAGCATATTCACCCCGGGGTACGTGAATTCCATATTGTCGGCGGGCATAATGATAATGTGCCCTTCCAGTACTATGTTGATTCACTCCAAGCCCTGAACGATGCCTTCCCGGAAGTCACGCTTAAAGCGTACACCGCAGCAGAGATTGACTTCTTCACCCGTATCAGCGGATTCAGTATCCGTGAGGTGCTGGAGCAGCTGCGCGCTGCCGGCCTGAAGACCTTAACCGGAGGCGGGGCAGAGATTCTGTCTGACCAATACCGCAAAAAAATGCGCGTAGACAAAGCAAACGTCGAGGAATATCTGAATGTGCACCGGACCGCGCATCAGCTCGGCATGAAGACGCATACTACCATGTTATACGGCTCTATCGAGTCCCGTGAGGACCGCGTCCGCCACATGCTGCAGATCCGTGATCTGCAGGACGAAACGGGCGGCTTCATGGTCTTCATCCCGCTGTCGATGCAGCCCAAGAACAAGAATGCCGGGATTATGCGCCGCAACTCCGCGAATGAGGACCTGAAGACCATTGCGGTCAGCCGGCTGATGCTGGACAATTTTGACCACATCAAGGCTTACTTCATTAATATCGGACCCCAGTTGACCCAGGTCGCCCTGAACTTCGGCGCCTCCGATGTACACGGCACGATTCTGAAGGAACGGATCAGCCATGCTGCCGGAGCACTGACGCCGGAAGGCCTGACCCGGGAAGAGCTGATCTGGCTGGTGAAGGGCGCCGGACGGATTCCGGTAGAACGGGATACCTTCTATAACGAGATCAAGGTATACGAATAGTTTCTTTAAGCGGAAACGGCTATGCCGTCCTTTTGAAGGACGGTATCGTTTCAGCGAGAATATAAGGATAAGTTATAGCTTGAAACCTATACATTCTTATATTTTAAGAATCATATCCGAAAGGAAGATCAGTTCGCATGAGAACCTTACTTGTCCTGGGCGGCGGCTATGGCGGTCTTGCCCTCATTCAGCAACTGCTTAATCATCATCTCCCCTCTGATGTGGAGATCGTCCTGGTGGACCGGATGCCGTATCAGGGAATCAAGACAGAATATTATGCACTCGCCGCAGGCACAGTAACGGATTATCATTTGCGGATTCAATTCCCTGTCCATCCCCGCCTGACCGTGCGCTATGGCCAGGTCAGCTCCATTCACCTGGAGAGCCGGACCGTAACGCTCGATTCCGGCGAGCCGATTGTGTATGATCTACTGGCAATTGCTCTCGGCTGCACGGATAACTTCCATAATATCCCCGGAGCCGAGCAATATGCCTGCAGTATCCAGAGCTTCTCCGGTACCCGGGAGACCTACCGCCGGCTGAACGATGTGAAGCCTTATGGGACAGTCAACATCGTCGGCGGAGGCTTAAGCGGGGTTGAGATTGCCTCGGAGCTGCGGGAGAGCCGGCCGGATCTGAATATCTCCATTCTGGACCGGGGAGACCGCATCCTCTCCTCCTTCCCGGCCAAGCTGTCCGCCTATGTGGAGGAATGGTTCAGCGAGCATCAGGTGGAAACGATCCGCCAGGTATCGGTCTCCCATGTGGAGAAGGATGCGGTCTTCAATGGCACGCAGGCGATTCCGGCGGATGTCACCGTATGGACGGCCGGAATCCAGCCGGTACAGGTGGTGCAGGAGCTTGAATTGCCGAAGGACCGCGGGGGACGGATCATTGTCGGGGAATATTATAATGTAGCTGAGTACCCTGAGGTGTATGTGATCGGGGATTGCGCCAGCCTGCCCTTCGCCCCCAGCGCTCAGGCAGCAGGGGCTCAAGGGGAGCAGGTAGGCCAGGTGATTCAGGCGCTCTGGAGAGGCGAGACCCCGAAGCTGCATAAGATCAAGCTGAAGGGCACCTTAGGTTCACTGGGCAAGAATGCCGGCTTCGGCCTGATGGGCCGCCGTTCGGTCATGGGCCGGGTGCCCCGTCTGCTGAAGAGCGGTGTCCTCTGGATGTCCAAACGCCATTTCGGTTAGACTAGCCCGTAGGGCGGACTGTCCCGGGACGGTCCGCCTTAATCGATGTCCAGGCTGTCCCAGGCGGCTGCTTCCTGAATAGCGGCTTCAATGGCCTTCTCCAGCTCCTCAGGGGAATCGGCTTCAATGATCTCCCCGTCTACCATGGCGAAGGGCTGAAGATAACATTGTCCGCAGTTGTTCAGGCAACCGTACTCTACGACATCATAATCCGGATTTTGTTCCAGCTTCAGTTTAAGCGGTTCAGTACCATGCCCGATATTGCTGGCACAAAATTCAATAATTGGTCTCATGTTGATCTCCCTATTCTGTCCTAACCATTTTATTTTTTAACTTTTTGTACTATAATAAACCTACGAAAGGAGTGATTGAGAAATGAGTGAGAATGTACAAAGCGCAAGCATGTATGATGAGGTTCTGGAAGTGCTTGATAAACTTCGTCCGTTCCTGCAGCGCGATGGCGGTGACGTGGAACTGATTGATGTGGAAGACGGCATCGTCAAGCTGAAGCTTATGGGTGCATGCGGCAGCTGCCCAAGCTCCACGATCACGCTCAAGGCCGGTATTGAACGCGCCCTGATTGAAGAAGTGGAAGGCATCGAAGAAGTTATTCAAGTATTCTAATCCCGTTTCATAGACCATCCCGGCCTTCGGTTCGCAGGCCGGGATTTTTATTATTATAGTGGATTTCACAGACCGGGGCAACCGGCAAGAAGACCAGAAGTGCACCGGCCGGCTGCCGGTACATCCTCTGGTCTTCTTCTGTTCTTACAGGTTATTGAAGCTTAGAATGCCGGAACAATGGAACCCTCATATTGCTTCTCGATGAATTCTTTGGCTTCCGGCGAGTTCAGTGCCTTAGCCAGCTTCTGGATCGCATCGGAATCCTTATTGTCAGGACGGGCTACCAGCAGGTTCGCATACGGGGAATCGCCGCCTTCAATGAACAGCGCATCCTTCGTTGGAGACAGCTTGGCATCCAGAGCGAAGTTCGTATTGATCAGGGCCAGATCTACTTCATCCAGCTGGCGCGGCAGCATCGCTGCATCCAGCTCGATGATGTCCAGGTTCTTAGGGTTCTCAGTGATATCAGCTTTGGTGGAGGAGATATTGGTATCATCCTTCAGCTTAATCAGGCCGTTCTTGGCCAGCAGAATCAATGCGCGTCCGCCGTTGGTGGCATCATTAGGAATAGCAACCTTGGCGCCTTCCTTCAGCTCATCAATCGACTTGATCTTCTTGGAATAAGCGCCGAACGGCTCTACATGAACCGCTGTTACCGATACCAGATCAGTGCCGTTCTTGGCATTCTGGTCATCCAGGTAAGGCTTGTGCTGGAAGAAGTTCGCATCGAGCTGTTTCTCGGCCAGCTGTGTATTCGGCAGGATATAGTCCGAGAATTCCTTGATCTCAAGCTTCACACCCTCAGCTTCAAGCAAAGGGGCAATCGCTTTGAGGATTTCGGCATGTGGTACAGGAGAAGCCCCAACCACCAGCGTCACCGGATCTGCGGCCGGTGCAGCCGTTGGATCTGCCGCTTCTGTCGGTGCGGTAGTCGCTGCTGAACCCGCTGTGTTGTTTGCAGCATTGTTGTTACCGCAGGCAGCCAGCACCATAATCAAGGTCAGGCTGAAGAATGTGAGCAGTACTTTTTTCATCTGTAAATCCCCCTCTATCCGTATAATTTGTATGAATAAGGCTCTATATGGATGTACCTTATTTCCGTGTAAAATGTCTGACCAGCCGGTCGCCGGCCATTTGCAGCAGCTGTACAAGTACGACCATCAGCACAACCGCGATAATCATGACTTCCTTCTGATAACGGTAATAGCCGTAACGGATGGCCAGGTCCCCGAGGCCGCCGCCGCCGATCATACCGGACATCGCGGTATACGAGACCAGCGTTACGATCGTAATCGTAATACCGGCCAATAGGCCTGGACGGGCCTCCGGCAGCAGCACACGCATGACGATCTGTCCCGTGGAGGCTCCCATCCCCTGCGCCGCTTCAATGATTCCCCGGTCCACCTCCCGCAGTGCTGTCTCCACCAGTCTGGCGAAGAAGGGAGCTGCGCCGATCACCAGCGCGGGAATCGTCCCGAGCACCCCGATGGACGTGCCCATAATCGTCTTGCTCAGCGGAATCAGCGCTACCATCAGAATGATGAAAGGAACGGAGCGCAGGATATTAACGATGAACGATAATACCGAGTAAACAACCCTGATTATCATGTTATCAGCTCTGCCCCATAAATACAATACAATTCCGAGCGGCAAACCGAGAATAATTGTGAATATTCCGGAAATTGCCATCATTTTGAGTGTAGCTACAGTAGCCTCAAGCATCTCCGGCCAATCTATAGTACTGAAATCGAGTCCGCCCATTACTGAATCACCTCCACATCAAGCCCTTGCGCCGTCAGCTCTGTGAGTGTGGCTTCCACAGCCCCGGACGGTCCTTCCAACCGGACAATCAACTGGCCGTAAGGAACATCCTTAATCGTTGAGATCGTTCCGTGGAGGATGGCGAACTGGACACCGGTTCCCTGAACCACTTGGGAGAGGGTAGATTCGTAAGTCTTCGCCCCGAGAAAAGTAATCTTAACCGCCTTGCTGCTGCCGTCATTCACGGCGTCCAGCGCCTGCCGGAGCGGCCCGTCCGACTGGGTCTCGCTGCGGATGAATTCCTTGGTCACCTCATGCTGCGGCTTCAGGAAGACCTGGGCCACCTCGCCCTGCTCCACGATTCCGCCGCCATGGATCACGGCCACCCGGTCGCAGATGCTCTGAATCACATGCATCTCATGGGTTATCAGCACGATGGTCAGGTGAAACTTGCGGTTGATGTCCAGCAGCAGGCGCAGAATGGAGTCAGTCGTCTGCGGATCGAGCGCCGAGGTGGCCTCGTCACACAGCAGGACGTCCGGATCACTGGCCAGCGCCCGGGCGATGCCTACCCGCTGCTTCTGCCCCCCGGATAACTGGGCGGGATACTTGTTGCTGTGCTCCTCCAGCCCGACCAGGGCCAGAAGCTCCTTCACCTTGCCGTCAATGTGCGACCGGGAAGCACCGGCCAGCCGCAGCGGAAAGGCGATATTATCATAGACCGTAGCCGAAGAGAGCAGATTGAAATGCTGAAAGATCATGCCGATCTTCCGCCGCTGCTCCTGCAGCTGGCCCTGACTGAGCGCCGTAAGCTCCACACCGTCCACCCATACTTCGCCCTGCGTCGGGCGCTCCAGCAGATTAATGCAGCGGATCAGCGTGCTTTTGCCGGCACCGGAATGCCCGATGACCCCGAAGATTTCCCCCTTCCTGATCGACAGGCTCAGCCCGGAGAGGGCAACCGCCTGCTTGCTTCCCTTGCCGTATACCTTGGTCAGATCCTTCAACTCTATCAATCTTTCCGTCCCCCTTCACTTCAGCTCATGCACAAAGAAAGACCCCTTACGATCATGCAGATCGCAAGAGGCCCTGTGTGTATAATGACAATGCCTTCTCATCTGCCAAATACCGCACCATCTGCGGCATTGTAGGAATTAGCACCATGACATTTGGATGTACAGCGATGCTGTAGCCAAACCGGTTGCCGGGCTTCATCGGGCCTGTCCCTCCGCCGCTCTCGATAAGATATCAAATATAAGGTTAACTATTCCGTGATATGTCAGAAGTTGATGTACGCCTAAGTATATTCCAGTTCCCGGTTTGTTGTCAAAGGTAAGTTTTTACGGACGGGCATGACCCGATTTGCGGCCCCGGGCCGCTGTATTCCTGTGCCATTGTTCATTGCTGTACTTGAATACAGCGGACAGCGATTTGCAGACCATCTCCAGACTCTGCTTCAGATCCTCCAGGTGACTGTCCAGATCCTCCAGACGGATCTTGTCATGCAGCCCCTGGTGACGCTGCCAGAGATCATCCGTCATCTCGGCGTTCATATAGTGAATCTCGGCGTTGCGCCGCTTGCGCAGATTATCCAGCGGTTCACGGTAGGAATTCCTGATCTGCTCAAGCTCCCCCGCCAGCGGAATCTCCGGCTTCAGCAGCGCGAATTGCCGCAGCACCGTGAAGTAGGAGAAATGCGCTTTGACCTTGGCGGTATCGAGGGCATACTGGCTGTTCAGCACCGTGCCCAGCTTATCCAGCAGCGAGAAGACCCGGATGAACCCATCCTTATAGAAATACACGTACCTGGCATACTCTCCCTGCTCCATGGAAGACATATCGTCCATATAACCGGCCACCACCGACTTCCGGAAAAAGGCAGCCGCGAACCAGCTCTGTTCCAGCTCATCCAGGGATGAGATCAGGCCCCGCGTCCAGATCTCCTGCTTGCGGTATTCATGGTCATGATCCTCATGCATGTTCATCTCCTTGCGCAGCATGGAGGCAGTCTTCGCCATGTGATCCATGGCTTCGGCGAGTACCCCGCTGTTCACCCGGGGCGGTTCTCCCAGTAATGTCCGCAGCATGTTTGGCCTCCTTGAAGCTTTGATTTAGATACCTTTTAGACCAGCGGGAAATAGCGTCTCCAGTTACGGTCCACCTGTCCGGCGGTGTCCTCGTCCGGCGCCAGCTCCTCCGGGTAGCCAGGCTTCATACGGGCATCAATAATGACCGGCAGCGAATGAACGATTGCCCCGCGGTGCACCTTGGCGGCTGAATGGATATCATCCGCCGGATTGAAGCGGGTGAATACGGTCCACAGGAACCGGGTCTGTGTGCTGACGGCGTCCCTGGCATTGTCCACCAGCACCAGCAGCGGCCAATCCGTCCCGTTCTCCGCGAAGTGGGCTACCAGCCGCTCCGGCAGCTCAGGGTCCTCTTCATAGGATGCACCGGAAACGGCTAAACATCCTCCGCAATAAGGCACAGCGGCGGTGATTGATGGAAGCAGACCCTCCGTATAGTCATGCGGAAGCTGGCGTACCGGGCTTCCGGTGCCGATCAGCACCGCCTTGCTGCCGTGGTTCAGCCTGCGTCCGGTATAATCCAGCGTATCCATGGATGTATTGGGGAGGATGACCAGATCGGCCTGCGGGTTGAACCGCTCCAGCACCGTCTCCAGCAGCTTAGGGAAGTCGGTAAGCTCAAGCGTCACATTGGTCAGCAGCAGGAATTTGGTTAAGGAGAGCTGGCCTTCGCCCAGGATGCGGAACGCGGAAGCCATGGACTCACGCGGATAGCTCTCCCGCACGACAGCCGCAGCCAGCGAATGCGGACCGGATTCGGAGTAGGACCATAGCGCTTTGACCGAAGGAATCAGCAGGGGATACACCGGGGACAGCAGCCGCTGCAGATAATCCTTCAGGTAATAATCCTCCTGGCGCGGCTTGCCGTTAATCGTCGCCGGATAGATGGCATCCTTGCGGTGCCACATCCGCTGGACATGCATTACCGGGAATTCATGCTGCAGGGAATAATAGCCCGACTGGCTGCCGTAGGGGCCTTCCGCTCTGCGTTCATGCGGCGAGACCCGGCCGCGGATCGAGAACTCAGCCTCCGCCGGAATCCGGTGGCCGCCCAGCGGGTCCTGCACCATAGGCAGCTTGCCGCCCAGCATTAGCGAGGCCAGCAGCAGCTCGGGAACCTGCTCAGGAACGGGAGCCACAGCAGCGGCAATCAGGGCCGGCGGTCCGCCGATGAAGACAGATACCGGCAGCGTCTCTCCAAGCAGCTCAGCCTGGGAATGATGGAATCCGCCTCCCTTATGAATCTGCCAGTGAAGGCCGGTGGTGCTGTCATCATAGATCTGAATCCGGTACATGCCGAGATTATGGTCATTGGGATTGGTAATATTCTCTGTGTAGACCAGAGGCAGCGTAAGGAACGATCCGCCGTCCTTGGGCCAGGCGGTAATGCGGGGCAGCTCCTTCAGCGGGTCATTGCTGGAGCAGACGCCAAGCACCGGAGCTTCTCCCTGCGGAATATCCTTCGTGCCGGCGCGCAGCAGCTCAAACAGTACCTTCTTCTCCCGCCACAGTCCTGCTGCCGAAGGCGGAAGCAGGATCTCCACGGCCGACGTCAGCGATTTCACCAGTTGCTCCGGCCGGGTGCCGAAGGCCTTGTTCACTCTGCGGACAGAGCCGAACAGATTGGTCGCCACCGGGAACGGCGTGCCTTGGACATTCGTGAACAGCAGCGCCGGCCCTTCCTCCCGGACCACCCGGCGGTGAATTTCGGCAAGCTCCAGATGCGGATGAACCGGAGTATCAATCACAGCAAGATCCTTGTCCCTGCGGAGCTGTTCAATCCATTGTCGTAAATTTGCGTATGCCATATAGGGTTCCTCCTCAAACAGGAACTTATGCTTGTCCCATTCCCCGTATCTGTTTGATTATCGTCTGCTGGCTCCTCCGCTTAACTGCCAGACGCGGACACTCATGTAACACAGCACCCCGAACAGGCCGGAGATCAGCACAATATGGGACAACGCAGCGAATATGTAGAGCCGTTCATTGCCAAGCGTATACACCACCGCCGCTCCGCTGAACACCTGCATCAGGCATAGCAGAACTGCAGCCACTCCAAGCGCTCTGATCTCCGGCAGCTCCTTGTATCTCCAGAAGGCCAGATGTCCAAGAAGCGCGGTCAGAAGGAACAGCAGGGCCGCGGCCAGCCGGTGCACGAAGACGACGCCTACGCCGCCGCTCATCTCCGGAATCCATTGCCCGTTACACAGCGGCCAGCCTGAACACCCGCCCTGCGAGCTGGTGTGGCTGACATACGCCCCGATATATACAACGATATATGAATATACTGCAATTAACCAGGTTAAGTTGCGGAAGCCTCTGCTGACGCTATGCTCTTCTCCGCTGTCCCCGCCCGGTACACGGCTGCCGTAGAGCCGTCTGGCCCCAAGCGCCAGCATCAGCGAGCCGGCGAAGGCAATCAGCGAGAAACCCATATGCAGCGCCATAACGGCAGCGGACTGCGACTTAACCACCGCAAGCGCTCCCATCCCTCCTTGAATGATAACGAAGACAAGCGTCAGCAGGGCGTAAGCGAGCATATCCCTGCGGTGCCGGGCATAACGCCACCAGGCGTACATGGAGGCCACCGACAGCAGTCCGGCCAGCCCGCTGAACAAGCGGTGGGTATACTCAATCAGGGAGCCTATGGTATACGCCGGAATCAGCTTGCCGTGACACAGCGGCCATTGGTTGCCGCATTCCAGCCCCGAACCGGTCTTGGTCACCACCACCCCGCCGAACAGCGCCATAAACATAACAAGACAGGTCACATAGCTGAGCCATTTCAATTGAAGTGTCTTCAAGGTTATCCCCCGCATTATATAGGAATGAGTGCGTGCAACTGCTTGGGACCGCTAACATTTATCTTTGTAGCAAAAAACACCGCTTCTGCTCGGGTAGGGCGAAAGCGGTGCTGCCTGCTGCGTTACTTGTGGATGCTGAGATATACCTCCAGCGCCCGGTTCAGGAAGGTCTCGATCTCCTCACGGGACTTGCGGAGCTTGTTCACAAACCGGACCAGTTCCCGTCCGTCGGTATACGCGACAAAGCTTGGAATGCCCAGAATATTCTGTTCCTGGCTGACATCGCCTACCGCATCGACATCCACTTCAACCAGGGTAAGCCGGTCTGCATATTGCTGCTCTACCTCAGGCATGAACGGGTCAATGAATTTGCAATCCGAGCACCAGTCAGCCTTGAATACAGCCACGGTCAGACGAGGCGACTGAATGGCCACCTGGAACTCGGCAGGTGAGCTGATTTTGTCCATCTGTTACCCCTTCCCTTCTCTAAGACGGTTACACACGACGCTTGCTCTTTAAGTGAAGCAAAATGTACGGAATAAGTCAAATAAAAAAGACAAAATCAGACAATTGTCACATCATTATTCTCCGGCACGCACACGGGCAGGCTGCAGCTTCATGAGTGGAGCCAGCACCTTACGCAGCGGACGGGGATATCCGGCGATTTCCTGGCTGCTGAGCACACCCAAAATAATCAGCAGAACAAGATAAACTAGGACTACCGCCGCCCCAACCACAAGACAGGTAATCAGGAAGGCCAGGCGGGCCGGCATCAGATGGATCATCATAATTCCCGCTTCATTCAGCCCATAGCCGATTCCGGCCGAGGCCAGGACCGCAACCGCGAAGCCGCCCCAGCGCTTGCCGAGAATGGAGAAGGGAACAATTCGCTTCAGCATCCGCAGATTCAGCAATGTAATAACAATGAAGCATAGGGCCGTAGAGCCGATAATGCCATAAATGCCGAACAACTGGCTGAACAGGAAGTTGGCTGCGAACTTCACAATAAGCCCGGCCAGCACGTAGTACATCGATATCCGCGATTTGCCCATGCCGAGCAGAATCGAGTTGGTGGTCATCATCGTAATCTGGAAAATCGTCCCTAGTGTCAGCATCGCCACAATGCCGCTGCCGTCCAGGGATTTAAACAGCAGGCCGTTCACCGAGTAGGCAGCCACCACAAGCGAGACTACAACCGGTGTACCTGTAAGAATCGAGACCCGCATGGCCAGTGTGACCTGACGCTGCAGATGCTGCTCATCTTTACGCGCGTATGCCGCCGAAATGATTGGAATCAGCGAAGCACTAAGGGCAATCGACAACACCGGAGGAATACCGGCAACGCTCTGGGCGCGGCTGCCGAAGATCCCGAGCGCATTAGTCGCTGCTTCCAGGCCGATCTGCCCGCTAAGCAGTGGAACAATGAAGGTAGTATCAATGAAGTTCACAACCGGCACCGTTACGGAGGATAATACAATCGGGATCGACAGCTTGAAAATATCTTTGTAGATCCCCAGCAGCGGCAGCCGGGCTTCGCTCGATTCATAGAGGGAGAATTGCTCCTCGCTCCGCCGCAGCTTTCTTGCGTAATACAGCATCACACCGAAGGCGGCGATGCTGCCCAGCACGCTGCCGAAGGAAGCGCCTGCCGCCATCCAGGTATTGCTGTAGCCCTGGCGCAGCAGGATGAAGGCCAGTAGAATCGCCGTGGATACCCGGGCGATCTGCTCCACAATCTGCGAGATGCCGCCGGCCATCATATTATTGCGCCCCTGGAAGTAGCCGCGCATCATAGCAATTGCGGGGAACAGGAGCAGGGCCGGGGCTATCGCCCGGATCGCTAGTGTGCTCTCGGGAACCTTACTGGACTCTGCGTAATACGGAGCAACTATGTAGAGGGTTACACTCATAATCACACCTACAGCAGCGGCAAAGATCAGTGCTGCCCGGTACACCTGCTCTGCTTCATGCGGGCGGTTCAGCGCGTAGCGCTCTGATACCATCTTGCTCAGCGTGCTGGGAATACCGGCTGTCGCCAGCGGCAGCAGCAGTAGATACACATTGTTGGCCTGCGTGAATGCAGCGTTCCCGGTTACATTGAATAAGTGCTCCAGCGGCACCCGCTGGGCCAGCCCGAGGACACGGGCGACAAGCGCGGCAGCAGCCAGAATAAGCGTGCCTTTAACAAAAGATTCCTTCTTGGTGGACAAGCTGTTTCGCCTTCTTCACAATAAATTTAATACCGTCCGATCCAGATAAAGAAGAGGACGACCATAGCAATCTGGAGAATAATTTTGACAACGGTGCTGCTGAACAGCCCGAGCAGGGAGCCGAAGCTGACCTTAACCGCCTTGTTGAACGCAGAACCGGCAATCAGTTCGCCGATCAGAGCACCCAGGAACGGCCCAAGGATCAGGCCGAACGCCGGAATCAGAAACGGACCGGCAATGATGCCGATGGTGCTGCCGATCACAGAGGCGCGGGAGCCGCCGAACTTCTTGACCCCCCACGCCCCGACGACATAATCGGCAACGAACAGCACAACCACAATCAGGGTCTGGGCAATCCAGAACAACGGACCGAAGGGGTCGAAGGAGAAGAACCAGCCATACACGAAGAAGGCCAGGTAAATCGCCAAGGCGCCGGGCAGGATCGGATATACCGCTCCGGCCAGCCCGATTGCAAACAAAGCAATAATCAGAATCCAACCCAGGATCGTCAATGCCTCCAACTCCTAACGTTCAGAATGAACAACTGAATCAACATTTAAGCCCGCTTGGATATCCGTCCAGCCGGTGCTTCGGCTTCGGTAAGAATGTACTTACGAATTACCTCCGCAATCCCGTCATTATTGTTCGTAGCGACAACCGCATCCGCTTCCTGCTTCACGACCTCCTGGGCATTACCCATCGCCACGCCGAAGCCGGCCTGCTGAATCGCCGCCAGATCGTTGAGGCTGTCGCCGACAGCAACAACCTCTGACATCTTGATGCCCAGCAGCTTGCAGACCTCCAGAATCCCAGACGCCTTATTGACGCCAAGCGGATTAATCTCCAGGTTGAACGGCGAGGAGTTGGTAATCTCCAGCCCGCCCAGGTTCTGCAGCTTCATCAGCAGTTCATGGCGGATATCATCATCCTCCGTAGAGTAGCCGAATTTCAGCCACTCCCGGCTGTCAATCTCTCCATCCCAGCTATCCCGGTTGTACACCTCGTCAACGGAATACGCCCAGAACCAGATATCGAATTCTTCGGCAATCCGGTGCATCTGCTTAACCAGCTCCACATCCATCAATGACCGGCGGTACAATTCACCCGGCCCGCGCCAGACTTCACTGCCGTTGACCATAATCATCGGAGTCTCCAGGCCAAGCTGCTCTGCATAGGGCATTGCGCTGCGCACAGAGCGTCCGGTGGACAGGCAGACATGAACACCGGCCTCCATCGCTTTCTTGATCCATTCCACTGTAAGCGGGGTAATCTTCTGTTCATCATTCAGCAGGGTTCCATCCATATCCAATGCAAGCAGGCGGTATTTGGCAGTCATCTGCCACCCCTCCATTCTTGTATGCTCTTCTTGCTCAGAGCATCTGTATATTTTGGTATTACTGAGAATCCGTCAGACGTCCAGTTTATTATATCAGTTATTTGTTGCGGCAGTATTATCTGTGCCTTTGCCCCCGTCAGCTCCGCCATCAGCAGGCTTCAGGCTCTTCTTCGGCACACCGTCCAGCCCGTATTCCCAGTCATACGCGTCGAAGATCTTGCGTGCAACCGGTGCGGCGCTGTTGGAGCCGAAGCCCCCTTCCGGGATGACCACAGCCACAGCCAGCTTAGGATTATTACGCGGGGCAAAAGCAATAAACACCCCGTTATCTCGCAATTGTCCTTTTCCCTGCTGCTGTGACGTCCCTGTCTTGCGGGCGAAATCATAAGGGAAGTCATCAAAGCTGCTGACCTTACTCTTCATTCCCCTAATCACTTCGTTCCAATAGGACTTATCATAATCCACTTTACTTAACACTTCACGCCCAAAGGTTTTCACAACGTTATTGGAGGAATCAGTGATTTTACTGACTAATTGCGGCTTAATCCGCTCTCCCTGATTGGCAATCGTCGAGGCATATTGGGCGAGCTGCAACGCTGTGTAGCTTCCCTGCTGTCCGAAAGAGGCATATACAAGGGCAGATTGGACACTGCCGCTCTCCGCTTCTTTGAAGTAGTTCAGGAATCCTTTGTACTCATTAGGCAAGCCTACTCCTGTGGCTACACCAAGGCCAAAGTCCTTCATGTATTTATCCCATTTCTCTACGCCCTTGCCACCGTACTTTTCGTACAGCTTCTTTCCGATCTTATCGATCATAAAGACGTTGGACGATTTCTCAATCGCATCTGCCGGTGTTCTAAAATAACCGTAACTGTGTCCGCCCGCATTCCGGACGGTAGTTTCATGCCCGGCTTTACCGAATTTCGTGCTTCCTGTATCGGTATAGGAGGTATGCGTAGTGATAAAGCCTTCCTCCAGCCCGATCAATACAGTGAGCGGCTTAATGGTCGATCCCAAGAAAACGGATGAACTGAAGCCATGTCCCGAGAGTCCTGAAGAATACGGTGTGATCGTCCCGTTCTGATAATTGTTCATAATTTTGTTCCAGACATCTGCTTCGAGCTTAGGTGCAGTCCAGACATTGGTGTCATAGTCAGGCATACTGGCCATGGCCACAATATTTCCGGTATCCACCTCCATCGCTACAGCATATCCCGTTAAGGCATCCGGATGGGTTTTTCCCTGAACGGTATTCGAATGCAGCCAGCGGATCTGGTCCAGAATGGCCTGCTCCGTCTTAAGCTGAACATTTTTGTTGATGGTGGTCCAGATATCATTCCCCTTTTCAGGCGGAACCACCTTCTCGATCTTCTCAGCCATGTTCTGCGGATTAACTGAGATCACCTGATAGCCGTTCTTGCCGCGCAGCTCGCGCTGATACTGCAGCTCCAGACCGTCGAAGCCGACAAATTCATCATCCTTGTAATTAAGCCCGGGGTCTGCGCCGATTTTCTTCATAGCGTTCTGAATATTTTTGTAAATGTCGAGCGTATTGGAGGATTTGAAGGGCTTGATGTACCCCACAGTCTGCACCGCAACGGTGTCCTTGTCGTAATGACGGATGCCTTCCTCCACAATCTCAAGCCCCGGGTATTCGCTTTTGTGCTCCATGAAATAGGCGATTTCCTTGGTCGTCAGACCGGACTTGATTTTGCGGGCCACATAGCCCGACGATTTCTTGAAATACAGGTCAAAGGAGCTGATCACATCATTGACTGTCAGCTTCTCGCCATTCGGATCGCCATACTCGTTGAATTTCGCTACCAGGCTATTCGCCAGGGCATACGCATTGGCTCTCGCTTCCGGCTTCAGGGAGCTGACTCCCGTCTCCTTGTCGACCATCTTCGCGGTATATTCCTGTGTCAGCGTAACATATAGCGTCTGCACGGAGCTGGAATACGCTAACTTTTCCCCGCCGGCGGCCAGAATCGATCCCCTGATGGAAGCGAGCGGCACACTTTTGGTGTCCCGGCTGGTCTCCACCTCGGTCAGTGTGGGCCCTTCGACGAACTGGATTACAGCAAGACGGATAATAATAACGCAGAAAATAATAAACGTGCTGAAGAAAAACACGTTAAGCCGCAGGCCCAGCGTGCTCTTGCTGTCCTTCTCGTCCGGGGGGGAGGCCTGCTTTCGGAAAACACCCACAGTTTTTCACTCCTCTACATCTCAATTCCATAAAACATCATGCTTCTTCTCTTACCCAATAACCCGTTAGTCTGCTGTTGACACGCGGACATTCTTCTTGGGAATGCCGTCCAGCCCGTATTCAGCGTCATAGGCTTCAAAAATCTTCCGGGCCACCGGCGCTGCACTTAGCGCTCCAAAGCCGCCTTCCGGAATGATTACCGCCACCGCCAGCTTGGGATTCTCCCGCGGGGCATAGGCAATGAATACCCCGTTGTCGCGGATTGCACCATAGGCTTCCATCTCTGAGGTTCCCGTCTTACGGGCAAAATCATACGGAAATCCGTCAAACGCCTTCACTGCCGTATTCATCCCCCGCTTGACCTCCTTCCAATACGAAGGGGCAAACGAGACCGTATTCAGCACTTCCGGGCCAAACTCTTTAACCGTATTACCTTCGGCATCTGTAATCCTGCTAACCAGCTGCGGCTTGAGCCGCTTCCCTTCATTAGCCAGCATGGCCGTATACTGGGCAAGCTGCAGCGCCGTGTATTTCCCCTTCTGTCCGAAGGAGGCGTAGACCATTGCCGATTGCACAGAGCCGGCACTTTCCGTATCGAGGTAGTCGGCAACTCCGGCGCTTTCACCGGGAAGCCCGCTCTGCGTGGACACTCCTAGACCGAAGTCTTTCAAATACTTATCCCATACCCTGACAGAGTCACCTTGATACTTCTTATACAGAGGGTTACCGATCATATCAATCATAAAAGCATTGGAGGATTCCTGAATGGCCTCCGCAGGACTGAGTTTGCCCAGCACATGACCGGAAGAATTTCTCACGGACGAGCTGTCATTTTTGCCGAAATAAGCAATCCCTTTGTCCTGATAAGTATCGCTGGTAGTGAATAAACCTTCATTCAAGCCAATTAATACGCTTAACGGTTTAATCGTTGAACCAAGGTAAATCAGTGAGGGCAGGCCATTGCCGGAGACACCGGAGGAAATCTGGGTAATGGTGCCGTTCCGGTAAAAATCCTCAATCTTCTCGTACACTTCCGGCTCCAGCCTCTCGGTATTCCAGACATTCGTATCATAGTCCGGCATATTGGCCATGGCGACAACGTTGCCCGTATCCACTTCCATCGCTACGGCGTACCCGGTAAGTGCGGCAGTATGGGTTTTACCCTGTACCGGATTGTGATGCAGCCATGTGAGCTGATCTGCAATCGCCTGCTCCGTCTGCATCTGCACCTTCTTATTGATCGTTGTCCAGATATCGTGGCCCTTGACCGGCGGAACTGTAGCGACAACTTCCCTGGCCATATTCTGCGCATTCACCGAGAGGGTCAGATAACCGTTCTTGCCTCTAAGCTCACGCTGGTACTGCTGCTCCAGACCGTAAATGCCGACGAATTCGTCCTCCCTGTAGCTCAGCCCCGGGTCGGCCCCTGTCTGCTTCATGGCATGACGGATATTCTTATATAGATTGTAGTCCTCTGTGAACTTGAACAGCTTCGTAAACCCTACGGTCTGAACGGCCACGGTATCCTTGTCGTAATGGCGCAAGCTCTCCTCCACTACCGCTATCCCCGGATAGCGCTCCCTGTTCTCCAGCAGATGGGCGACCTCTTCCAGCGTCAGGCCCGTCTTGATCTTACGCGGCATATACCCTGGCGATTTCTTGTAATCGAGGTCCAGTGAAGCAAGAATTTCCTCCTTGGCAGGCTTCTTGGCCGCAGCGGGATCTCCATACTGTTCAAAAACCGAGGCCAGCCGGTCCACCAGCGAAGCAGTCAATGCCTTGGCTTCCGCCGTGTATTCCAGCAAGCCGGTGTCCTTATTCTTGGCCCTGGCCGTATATTCCTGGGTTAACGTGATATACAACGACTGAACCGGGGTGGAGTAGGCAAGCTTCTCACCGCCCGCTGCAAGGATGTTACCCCGGATTGCCGCCAGCGGAACATCCTTCGTCTCACGGCTGGATTCCGTCTCGGTAAGCTCTGCACCCTCCACAAACTGAAGTCCTGCCAGGCGGATCATAATGATTACAAAAATAAAAAAAGTGCCGAAGAAAAACAGATTAATCCGTAAGCTCACCGAGTTGCGGGTCACCTGATCATCCGGGCGGGAGCCCGGCCTGCCGAACCATTTCACAGCAAAGTCCTCTCCTTATTTCATTTGCATATGTTTGTTCTTAACCTATCGGCAAAGTGCTCTTCTTACCCGCTGCTATTGTACCATAGATGAAAGAGCCCCTGCTTCCACCTCAAAGAATATTCTCCTTGATATGGGTGGTATCGAAATCCTCCGGATTAAACCAGTCCCCGCTGCTGGCCCAGGTCGAATCGAGCGGAATCCAGGTCTTGCTGCCGCTGAGGTAGACCTCATTCCAGGCATGGGGGCCATAGCTGCCCTGGCCGTCGTAACCTTTGCCGGTAACTACCCGCACCTGAAGCCCCTGTGAACGGGCCATCATCGCATAGAGACGCGCGTAGTCAATACACACCCCTAGTCTTGTATCAAAAGTCTCCTGCGGGGTCTGCTCCTTCCAGATCCGCCGCTGCTCATAGTTCTCGGCCTTGCTATAGTCGTAGGCAATGCGTGAGCCAATCCAGTCATACAGCAGCCGGGCCTTCTCTTCATCCCCGTCAGCCTGTCCGGCAATATCCTCGGCTGCACCGGCAATATCCGCCGATATATCATGATCAATCACTTCATATTTGCGGCGCAGAATATCGCTCATCTCTGCAGCTACCGCCTTGGTCAGCACCGGCAGCTTCCCTCTGACCTGTTCCCCGGCCAGCGGCTCAAATACCGCCTGCGCACTCTGGCTGTAGATCGGCGAGGACTGCACATAACGGCTGAAGGTGCTGTCCGGGCTTAAGGCCACGCTGATATAGAGGACGAAGACCACAACCAGCGCCCGGGCAACCCCGGCGGCGGCCCCAAGGACCGCTCCGCTTAACCGGCTGGCGCCTGTGATTCGGCCGGACGCCCCTCCAGAGAGACGCGGCAGGCGGCCGGGCAGCAGCAGGAACAGCAAGGACAGCAGCAGCCGGATCAGGCTGTAGCACAGCAGAAGCAGCAGCATAAACCGCACAACCGGCGAATTCGTCAGCACGGATACCCCGGTATAGTAGATCTGCTGCCATTGGCTTAGCTTGGCATCCGGCAGAGTTATCCCGGCTGCCCAGGCTGCAACTTCGGGGGAGAGATAGACCGCTGCCGGAACCGCCATGACCAGCGAAGCTGCGGTTAATAGTCCTGAGCCGAGCAGCCCGAACAGCCCTCCGGCAGCCCGCCGGAAGCCGCGGGCCCAGCCCTGGAGGGCGGAGAAGAAGACCACCACCAGCAGAATTATCGAGATGATATTGGCTTCACTTAGACTCTCGATCCAGCTATTCAGCATCTCTATCCCTCCTTCTGCTGCGGATCACAATGATTGCATTGCACGGTTATTTGCTGCTCTGATGCTTCCGGGCTTCATCAATGAAGCTCTTGGTGGTATCATTCACGCTCCATTTGCCCAGGCTGACTCCGCGGAAGATCACCTCCACTTTGTCCTCTGCGGCGGAGCCCTTCACTTCCAGATTCGGTGTAGTGATGGTGAAGGTCCCGTCACCGCCTGAGGTATACACCGCATCCTGCGCTTCCTTGAGCATGACCTCCTGCGCTTCTTTCTTCAATGTGCTGACCGTTCCGTCCGCCACTTGGTTAACGGCATTACCGATCTGGTCCATAGTCACTCCGCTATAAATGAACAGCCCCGCAACAATAACGATAACAATAGCCCATTTCAGCACCGTCTTCACCAGGTTAATAACGGCAAACAGCAGGACGAGCGCAATAACAATAACCAGCCAATTCTCTCTAATAAACTGTGACCATACTTCCGGATTCATCAATTTCACAACACCCCAATCGCAAATTTCGCCACTCATTACATAAATAATAATTATTATACATGAATACCTCTTATAATTCATGGTTACCGGATTGCCGGAACGCATACAGACCCGGGCCAAGAAAGTGGTATAAGCCCCCTCAGGCGCACGTAAAGTACAAGTAGGCCGTATCTTCCTGCCGGACCTGTCCGCGTGAGACCCGCCGGCCGCTTACCCATTTGGAGGTGATATCTGTGAAAACCGCACTGTGGCTGTATCTGTTCCTCTTCCTGGCCTTCTTCGATCTGCATGCCCAGTACCCGATTCTGACGCCATTTGCCATCTCTCTGGGAGCGGGCCCAGCCTTCATCGGCTGGATGATGGGCATGTATTCGCTGACCCACCTCCCCGGCAATCTCCTGGCAGGTGTCCTCGTTGACCGCAATGGCAGCCGCCGCTATATCGTCTTTGCGCTTACCGCAGCAGGAATCATCCTGCTGCTTCAGGCACACGCCCAGCTGCCGTGGCATCTGCTGCTGCTCCGCGCAGCGAGCGGCTTCGCCCTGGCCTTCCTCTCACCTGCCTGTATGACCCTGCTGGCCTCGCTCTCTTCCAATCCGGTGACTCAGGGCAAATACATGTCGGGGCATGGCATCATCCACACGCTGGCCTCGGTGGTCTCACCGGCCGCCGGTGCCTTCATCGTAGCCAAAGCCGGATATTCCGGCACCTTCAGCACCTTGGGCTGGCTGCTGATCTTCACCGGCGTGATGGCCTTCTTCAGTGTGCCGAAGCATGCTCCGGCGCTGGCGGTACAGAAGCCTGCTCTGGACGTGCAGCAGAAGCTGGCTGCGCCGCCAGACGGCTCCCTTGCCCCGGCTCCTGTGTCGAAGCGCTATTATCTGCTGCCCTTCTTCGTCTCCTGCTCACAGGGCGTGCTCTTCTTCGAGCTTCCCCTTTCGCAAGGGGCGGACGGCATCATGTCCACAGGCATTCTGCTCTCCCTGCTCAGCCTGGGAGCGCTTGTAACCCTAAGCCTGTTCTTCCTGAACCGCTTCGAGCCGGGCATCCGTATTGCCGCCGCCCTGCTGTTCATGGCCATCTGCTTCTTCAGCCTGGCCGCCTTCCGCAGCCTTCCTGCCGGAGCGGTGCTCTTCCTGCTCGGCGCAGCCAAAGGGATCTTATTCCCCGCTATGGCCTCGCTGTTCATCAGTCTGGGCGGGGGCGGGCGGCTGGGCCGCACCTTCTCGCTGCAATCCATCGCCATGTCTCTCGGGGCCTTCGCCGGGCCGGTAGCGGCCGGACAGCTAAGGGGCTATGTCTCCCCTTATTTCATCGCCTTCCTCCTGCTGATGACCGCCCTTCTGCTTCTGCCGCCGGGCCGGCCGGGCAAGTTAGCCGCCTACGCCCCGGACTGGAACGGCCATGCTGCCTGAGGATTAGCCCCGATTCGCCAGCAATCACCCGCATTTGTCCCAGCGGGTGATTGTTTGCTGTGCGGGGATATTTTTTACGACATTTCCCGGGGAATGAATACATATTGTAGTACGCTTACTGTTAAAAATAGCGAAGCTTAGGTACAATAAGCTCATATCAACCAGATCCGGGAGCTGAATGCTGATGTCCATCACGATTATTGTAGAAGGCAAGAATGACCGGAGCCGGCTGAGACGCCTGCTTCGTCCGGAAGTTGACATATTGTGCACCTTCGGCACCCTGAACACTCTTAAGCTGGAGTCGCTGCGCAACACGATCCGGGACGGGGAGGTCTACCTTTATATGGACAATGACAGCTCGGGCAAAAAAATCCGCGGCGTGCTGAGCGACGCTTTTCCCGATGCAGTACATATGTATACCCGCAAGGGGTATGCCGGAGTCGAGGGCACGCCTGATGAATACAACATCACCCAACTTGAGAAGGCCGGGCTTGAGGAATACATTATCTATCCGCAGCCTTACGGCCAGGAGCATGAAGGGTAATTAATGGTGTGAACCTCGCAGCTTATCATGTGGACACCTGGGCGTGTGGGCCAATGGTGTTGGCGTTTGGCCCACACGCCCAAGCAACGCCGAATGTAATCGGTTTTTCGCATATATTCCCCATCTCAAAAAAAGAGCGTCCCAGGCAACCATTCACGGCTGCAGGGACGCTCTTTCTGTGCAATTCACTATTCACGCGCCAGCTTCTTCACAGCCTTAGCCAGGAATTCCGGCGTCACATTCTCCGTGTCCCCGGCATCATATAGACCCCGAAGCTGATTGTTCTTATCCACCAGCCCGATCAGGTTGGCGTGGGCGAAATCATCCTTGCTCGTGCCGTAGATCAGCACCTTGAAGGAATCGGCCGCCAGCTTGCGCACCTGCTCCTGGTCTCCCCGCAGGAAATACCATCCGTTATAATCCGCATGGAACTTGTCGCCGAACGCCTTAATCGCTTCCCGTGTGTCATTCTCCGGGTCGAACGAGATCGAGACGAACTTGACATCCTTGCCGAAGCTGCCGTCCTTAACCAGCAGATCCTGCGTCTCGGACAGCATATAAGTGGTAATAGGACATACATCCGGGCATACGGTGAAGAAGAAATAGACCAGTCTAGCCGTACCTTCCGTGTCCGCGAGCCGGATCTGCTTGCCGTCCACATTCTCCAGGGAGAAGTCCTGCACCTGCCCGATCACCGGCAGCTTCTTCTCTCCGAAGCCAAAGGATTGCACGGCCAGAAAGACCGCCATAATCACTGCAATCAGCAGAAGAAGCCAGGTCCATTTGTAGCGTTTCAGGGTCTGCACAGGACAACCTCCCATAATTCAAAGAATGAGTACACTAACTAAGGGGCCGGAGCCGCAGGAGTGTTATACGTGAATCGTATTCAGCACCAGGGCGATCAGGCTGAGTGTCAGATAATTAATGGAGAACAGGAAGTTTTTCTTGGCCCAGGCATCATCATCCTTCGCCTTCAGGCCGATTAAGGTTAAGTAGAGCCAGGCAACCGACAGAGCCAGCGATACAATCAGATAATAAATGCCTGCATAATCATAGGCGTACATCAGCACAGGTACCGGAAGCAGCAGCGCCACATAAGGAATCATCTGGAACTTGGTGCGGCGCGTCCCCTTCACTACCGGAAGCAGAGGGAAGCCTGCGGCCCTGTACTCCTCCTTGCGGCGGATGCCGAGCGCCCAGAAGTGGGGCGGCTGCCACAGAAACAGCATGGCGAACAGCAGCCAGGCTCCAAGATCCACCTTCCCTGTAACCGCCACATAGCCGATGACCGGCGGCATAGCCCCGGAGATTGCACCTACCGAGGTGCTCCAGGTGGAGGTTCTTTTGAGCCAGAGGGTGTATACTACAACATAAACGAACATGCCCAATACACCGAACCATCCGGCCAGCATACCGCAGAAGATGAACAGCACCGCCAGCCCGGCAATGCCGAGACATATGCCGTAGACCAGTACGGTTCCCGGCTTCAGCCTGCCTGTAGGCAGTCCGCGTTCCCGGGTCCGTTCCATTTTCATATCGAGATCGCGGTCAAAATAATTATTGAACACACAGGCCGAGGCCATCACCAGCATGGTGCCGAGCAGCGTCAGCAGCAGGCGGCCGTACTGCACCTCCCAGCCTGATGCCACCCAGTAGCCAGCAAATGCAGCGATCAGATTGGAGCGGATGATGCCCGGCTTCGTTACGGTAATAAAGTCACGCCAGCTTGCGCCTTCCGGCGATTTGGCGGACATGGATGCGGAATCAGAAGCTTGGTATCTTAATTGATTGTCCACGTGTGGGGTTCCTCCTTCTAGGGAACTTCTAACCTTCCGCCGGAGCATGAGTGACCATCCGGTGATTGGATAATTTTACTCGCTCCGCTGTTAACTTTATCATAGCAAACTAGGAAAGACTTTGACAATCATTGACCATGATGTTCATTAATTCGACAATTACGTGACAACACTTAATTTCCTGCCCCCTAAATAACTAAGTACAAAATTGGGTAGTTATTAATAGGGAACTTCCGTACAAAGGAGATCTGACCAATGGATACCGCTACACATTTTGTTATGGGACTTGGGCTTGCCGGTCTGTCCTTCGTCGATCCTGCCGTCGCTTCCAGCGGGACACTTGCCGGAGCGGTCATGGTAGCCACTGTACTGGCTTCTCAGGCACCGGATGCCGATACCGCCCTTCGTCTGAAGGATAATGCGGTATATATCCGCAACCACAGGGGAATCACCCATTCTCTGCCCTTTCTGCTGCTGTGGCCCGCGCTGATTACGGTGGTCATCGGACCCCTCTTCGGGCTGACAGACCTGCATAGCCTGAGCCACATTGCGCTCTGGAGCTTCATCGGCGTGGCCGTGCACGTCTTCACTGATCTGTTCAATACCTACGGGACCCAGGCCGCCCGCCCGTTCACCGAGAAATGGATCGCCTGGAACATCATTCATATCTTCGATCCGTTCATCTTCGGCAGCCATGCTGCGGCGATTATACTCTGGATCACCGGCATCGTGCCGCCCGCTCCCTTGTTCATTACGCTGTACGCCAGCATCGTCTTGTACTACATCTGGCGGACGATGGTCCATGCGCGAATTACACGCAGTATTAAGAACAAAGACGTTCATCATGATGCCGGAGACCGTTATATTGTGATACCGACCATCTCGCCGACCCGCTGGAATGTGGTCAAAGCCAAGCCCGACGGCAGCTACAATGTCGGGTCGCTGAATAACGGGCGGCTGGAATGGTTCAAGCATGCGGTGTGCTCCACTCACCCTGCAGTCGAACATTCCAAGGCTCACCCCGATATTCAGGCGTTCCTGTACTTCACCTCATCTGCTGTTGCCGAGGTTGAAGAGCTGCCCTCCGGTTATATTGTACGCTGGGGCGATGTCCGTTATTTACACCGCAAGCAATTCCCGTTCGTTGCCGTGCTGGTCATGGACCATGAGTACCGTCCGCTGAATACGTATGTCGGCTGGCTCAGCAGCGAGAAGCTTGATGAGCGGTTCGCCATTGATCCCGGAACAGTTAAGCTGTAGCAGGAATGAACTTCATATCAGCTATCAGGAAGTGAGGAGCCATCCCGTAAGCCGTGCTGTGGCGGCCAGGGGTGGCTCCTTCTGTGCTGGTGTCCTTCCCTTGACGTCTGGATGAGCATAAGGCACAATCTACAATAAAAGTGGATTCCTCTTCTGAACATAAAAATGAACATTAAAAATCCCGGCAGGCCAAAAAGCACACCGGGATTCATTCGATCGCTATTGCAGCAGAAAGGAAGGCTGGACAATGGGTAAAGGTCTGTCACTGTGGTTCGCCTGCTCTTCAATTCTTATTCTTACCGCCGCTTCCATCTCCATCAGCTACAATATCTGGCTCGCGCTGCTGCTCGGCTTCCTGTGCGTGATGAACATCGGCTGGGGCTTCATCGTGAAGGCCCGCCTGAGACGCAAGGCCGAGAGCAAGCAACCCTCTTCTTAACGGAGAGGCAGGAAGCCCATCCGCTCCTTCACCTCCGCCAGCGTCCGGGCAGCGTTCTCGCGCGCACGCTCGGCACCCTGCGCCAGAATATCGGTTAGCATGCCGGAGCTGCGGATCTCCTGGTATCTCTGCTGCAGCGGTTCAAGGAGCGCAACCACTACCTCGCCCAGCTCCTTCTTGAAGCCGCCGTACATCTGGCCTTCGTACTTGTCGGCAATCTGCTGCAGGCTTAGCCCGGAGCACTCGGCATAGATGCTCATCAGATTGCTGATCTCCGGCTTATTTGCCGGATCGAAGACGATCTCGCGTCCCGAATCAGTGGTGGCCCGGCTGATCTTCTTACGGATGACATCCGGCGGGTCCAGCAGGCCGATCCGGCTGCCGGCATTCGGGTCGCTTTTGCTCATCTTCTTGGTTCCGTCGTCCAGGGACATAATCCGCGCCCCGACCTCAGGGATGTAAGGCTCAGGAATGGTGAAGAAATCACCAAACCGGTGATTGAAGCGTCCCGCCAGGTCGCGGGTCAGCTCCAGATGCTGCTTCTGGTCTTCTCCCACCGGCACCAGATCGGCATTATAGACCAGAATATCCGCTGCCATCAGTGCGGGATAGACGAACAGACCGGCTCCTACCGATTCCTTGCCGGCTGATTTGTCCTTGAACTGGGTCATCCGTTCCAGCTCGCCCATGGCTGTCAGTGTGGTCAGAATCCATCCCAGCTCCGCATGCTGCGGCACATGGGACTGCATATAGACATGCGCGATAGAAGGATCAATCCCTGCGGCCAGATACAGTGCGGCTACCGACTCGGACTGCTCGCGCAGGGCTGCCGGGTCCTGAGCTACTGTAATTGCATGGAGATCGACCACCATGAAGAAGCACTCGTACTCTTTTTGAAGCTTGACGAAATTCTTGATCGCCCCGATATAATTCCCGAGGGTCAGCGAGCCGCTGGGCTGAATGCCTGATAATACTTTTTTCATCCTCTTATCCTCCATCATCTTAATCTGGATCATACCTTTGCGCAGTACGCAAAAAAGCCCCACATCCGCAAGGGACGTGAGACCGTGGTACCACCCTTATTCGCTGCTGCCTGGCCCACGCAGGGTACAGACTAGCCGCCTTGGCTTCCGTTAACGGGGAAGAGCCGGCCGGTCTACTTAAGGCTTGCAGCCTGTTCGAGCGCGGCGCTCAAGGGTCCATTCAGTCAGAGGTGCACCGCCGGTTCACATCAGCCACCGGCTTTCTGGAGGATACAATCCCTGCTTACTTGTCCCTGTCATCACGTTGTTACCGTTATAGATGCATCCATCATAGTGCGAACCGGAGAAGTTGTCAAATCCCTAACCACCGCGGGATAAATCTGGTATGATATAGGTATTCGTGTGTGTGATCTGATTACAGTTTACCAAAGGAGCATATCTCTCATGAAACAGGTGACCAAAGGGCAGTGGAACGGTTATGATACGTATATTTTGCATAGCCGGGAACTCGAAGTCACGCTTCTGCCCCGGCTGGGCAACAACGTAATCTCGTTATGGGACAACATCAAGGAGCGGCAAATTCTCCGCCAGCCGGATGAGAGCGATCTGGACGCTTATCTGCAGAAGCCTTATCATTTCGGCATTCCCCTCCTTGTACCGCCTGGGCGCATACGCGGCGGGCAATTCGAGTTCAGAGGCACAAGCTACCGGTTCGACCGCAACGCGGGAGACCACCATATTCACGGGCTGCACCGCACCCAGTCCTGGTGCGTCAGCGATATCGAAGAAGACGAGGACGGCTGCGCGGTAACGACGGAATTCATAACCTCTGATGACCCCGGGTGGATCAGGCAGTTCCCGCAGCCGCTGAAGCTAGAGATGACCTTCCGCCTTCAGGATGCCCGGCTCCGGCAGACCCTGAAGGTCACCCACCTCGGCAGCGCACCCGTACCGTTCGGCGCGGGCTATCATACATGGTTCATGCTTGACGGCACACCCGGACGCTGGAACGTTACGCTTCCGGCCGAGTCGGTCTGCGAGCTGAATGAAGAGCTGCTCTCCAGCGGGCGCTTGCTTCCTCTAGGTGAATTAGGCAGCCTTCACAGCGGACTGAACCTGCAAGGCAAGAATCTTGACACCGTCCTGCACCTGGCAGAGCAGCAGCCAGCCGAGGCTGTGCTGATGCGCGACGACGGCTACGGGCTGCGGTATTCGGCTGACCGGAATCTTTTTGGCCACTGGATTCTGTATACCAAGGGAGAGGCAGACCAGTTCCTGTGCATTGAACCGCTGACCTGGCTTCCGGATGCCCCCAACCTTCCGCAGGATGCTTCCCTTACCGGGCTGATTACCCTTGAGCCGGACCAGACGATTGTGCTGGACAGCTCCTTGCAGATCATTTATCCGGAGTAGGTGAATTTCATATAATTACCATCCTATAAACCTTCAAAACCCGTGCATGAATTTCTCTCCCAGCGCTCATACTATCTTCACAACGGGCGAAGGAGGTGAACACACATGGGTATGGGTCAAGGTCAACAAGGTCGTGGTAGCCGTTCCAACAACCTGGTCGTTCCTCAGGCAAATGCAGCGCTGCAGCAGCTGAAATATGAAGCAGCTCAAGAGCTTGGAGTAACGATTCCGGCAGACGGTTATTATGGTAACTATACTTCCCGCGAAACTGGTTCTTTGGGAGGATATATCACCAAACGTCTGGTACAACTGGCAGAGCAGCAGCTCTCCGGTCGTTCGTAGTAGCAGTCTTATCTTTAAGATCCGGTTAAGCCGCGAGGCATAAACCGAGCAGCTTCACAGCCCTCCCGCGCTTCTCGTCGAAGCGCAGGGGGGCTTTTGTCTATGTAGGAATCGGCATAGTAATTACCCGATGGACTGGCCGGAGACATCCCCCCTGCTGCGCGGGCTGCGGATCAGCAGATTGGCCATGTTGTAATTGGATTCCAGCGTGGCGTCCACCACGATCATCCCCTGGCGGACGGCAAATTCGTAGCTGATCTCGCCGTGGGTCCACCTTTTCTTGTACTTCAGGCTCTCCAGAGCCATAACCCGGAAAGAGGATTGCTGCACCGGGGTCAGCCCTCCCTGCTCTGCGGAGAAGCTGCCGCTGCGTCCGGCAAGCGGATGATGGCGGATGCCGAATTTGCCGATGATATTGTTCCTGATCTGTACAAATACGGTCCCTGAATTCAGTCCTGACAATTCCTCCTGCAGCTCGTGAAACACGAGATCGATCTGTCTCGCCAGCGATAAATGTTCCGTCTTCACAACCATTTCCTCCTAAAAACGTCTTGTGGGTGATGCAGCCTACAGGCTCTGCTTCTCACAAAACTTGCTGTCCTAAGCAGTTGCTTAATTTTTGTGGGCAGAAGATCAGCTTAGCAGCGCTTATATAAGGCTTTAGGCTCATTATAGGATACTAATTAAGCATGCACAACATTATTCAACATAATTGGGTTATAATCCCTATAAATGCGCAATTTTCTTAAACCTATCGGCAAAATCCAAACTTTAATCGTCCTATTTCGACAAAAATACAACATTAAAAGACCCCTTTTCCGGGGTCTTTGCGCATTAACACATATTTTTTGTCTATTAAGCAGACGGTGAGCTGACCGATCCGCCTTATTTTCGACAAATTCTTAAGCGTGCTGTTCCGTCATCTTCAGGAACTCATTAATATCGGCTGTAATCAGGTCGGCTGCCCCCTGCCAGAAATCAGGCAGTGTCAGATCAACACCCAGATGCTTCGACACCAGCTGCTCCAGCGTCATGACCCCGGTATCCTGCAGCAGGCTGTCATATTTATCGGCAAAGGAGGCGCCTTCCTGCAGAGCAAGCCGGTACAAGCCGGTGCTGAACATATACCCGACGGTGTACGGGAAGTTATAGAACGGCACATCCGTGATATAGAAATGCAGCTTGGAGGCCCAGAAATGCGGGTGGTACTCCGAGAGAACCCCGCAGAAGGCCTCCTTCTGTGCTTCCACCATCAGACGGGACAGCTCCTCGCTGCTGACCAGCCCGGCCTTGCGCTGCTCGTAGAAGCGGGTCTCGAACAGGAAGCGGGCATGAATATTCATGAAGAAGGCCACGCTGTTCTGGATCTTCGCTTCCAGCAGAGCCAGCTTCTCTTCGGCGCTGTCTGCCGATTTCACCTGCGCATCGGCGACAATGACCTCCGCGAACGTCGAAGCCGTCTCGGCCACATTCATCGCATAATTCTGGTTGAAGTACGGCTGATCGTCCAGCAGGAAGGAGTGATAGGCGTGGCCCAGCTCATGCGCAAGCGTGGACACATTGGACGGAGTGCCGCTGTAAGTCATGAAGATGCGCGATTCCTTGCTCTCCGGGAACGATACACAGAAGCCACCTGGACGCTTGGCCGGACGGTCTTCGACCTCAATCCAGTTATTGTCGAAGGCATGTTCGGCGAAATCCGCCAGCTTCGGACTGAATTTGCGGAACTGGGTCACGATGTCGGCTGCTGCCTGATCGTAAGGGATTTTGCCGGAGGACTTGCCGACAGGGGCTTCAACATCAGCCCAGGCGAGCGATTCCAGGCCCAGCAGCTCCGCCTTGCGCTTCAGGTAGGATACCAGCGCCGGCTTATTCTTCGTAATCACATCCCACATGACATCAAGCGTCTCGCGCGACATCCGGTTGATGCTGAGCGGCTCCTTCAGCACATCCTCCCAGCCCCGGCCCTTGTACAGCTTCAGGCGGAAGCCGGCCAGATGGTTCAGGGTGTCTGCGCAATAGTCAGCGGCACCGCCCCAGGCCTCTTCCCATTTGCGGAACATCGTGCGGCGGACCTCAGGGTCCTCATCGGAGAGCTTGTTAAAGGCCTGCCCGGCGGACAGCAGCTTCTGGCCTTCTTCATCTTCAAAAGGAATCTTGATCTCGCCGACAATCGTCTCGTAATGCTCGCTCCAGCCATGGTAGCCGTCGACAGCCAGCTCAAGCGCCAGGCTCTCCAGCTCCGGGCTCATCTTCTCCCGGGCCTGATCCCGGCTCTCGCCGAGGACGAAGCTGAGCTGCGCAATCTCCGGACGGGCCATCCATCCGGCCCATACGTCATCCGGTGTCTCCCGCAGCACGTTGTCGAAGGCAGAGCTGATGCCCTCAAAGCCTGCACGCAGCCCCATCACCTTGGACGACAGCCGGACCGCCCCCTTGTCGAGCTGATTCTGGGCACCCAGACAGCCGGTGAACTCCGCTGCTTGTGTAAGGCGTCCCGCACAGCTCTGCAGCAGCTCAATCACGCTGTCCAGCTGCCGGGTCCCGTCCACATCCGCAGGGGCGGCTGCCGCAGCCACCTGTCCGCGCAGCTTCTCAATATCGGACGCAAGCTGGCTCAGGAAGCTCTCGAACTGCTGCGAGGCGGAGCCTCCCGCAAAAATCGAATCCAGCTCCCATGTCAGCGATAACGGTTGTTTCATATATGCTCACCATTCCTTTGCTTATATTGGTTTTCTTTTGTGTTTGCGGTGCTGCCATGGTAAAGTGAAGTTCAATACTCCACCAACAGCAAGGAGGGCCTTCCTGTGAAGCCACTGCAAATCTCGCCGGAGACGGCGGTTACCTTATCGAAGCAACTCGGCGTTCCGCTGGAGCACCTGATGCATATGCCCCAGCATATTTTGCTGCAAAAGATTGCTGAACTATCCAAGAAGACAGCCAGCGAGCCGGACGAAGGCAGCAGCTCCCCGGGCGGGCAGGAGCAGCAATGATTCCTTTCAGCCACACCTGGCCTTATGAGATCATTCTTGGGGATATGTACGTCCAGTATTGCCCGTTCTGCGGCCGGGAGAACGTCCTGCTGCCGATGCGGCCGAAGGAGCTTCAGAGCGTGCGTGAGGGCAAAAAAAAGCTGCTGGTCTTCCCCTGCTGCAGCGCCAGCCCTACCGTCGTCGACAACGACAATGACTATCTGCTGTTCGACCGGGCGGTCCGCTGATTCAAGGCAGCCGGCCCGCCGGTCCCTATACTGGGTAGAGGCACAGGAGATGAACTCTTCTGCGCCTCTTCCTGCTGCCTATGTAACGGAATGCAGCCCGTCCGGATCAGTATCCTCCCCGCGCATCTGCTCCCGCAGAATCGCCCACTGCTCGCGGGAAGCGCGGATCATCGCCGCGTCTACAATCCGCTGGTCGTTGACCACCCGGGAGAACCAGCGCACCGCAGCAGGGAATTCGCCGATCCGCCGGTTCAATTCCCCGATCAGATACATCAGGCGGGCATCATTGCCGCCGGACGAATCATTCTCGAACACCTTCACGTATTCATCCAGGGAATAGCGGAGGAACCGCTGCTCCTGCACCGTATTCCCCTGATACCGGTACAGCCAGGCAATATGATGGAGCAGGCTGGCGATAATCCGCTCCTTGTCATTGATGCTCTGGGCACAGATCAGGGCGAGCTTATAGGTCTCCAGAGCCTCCTCCCAGTTGCGCTTTTCCCCGAAGTCGCGGGGCTGCCAGCGTCTGCCGACCTGGGCCTCGAAGGACTTGCGCTGCCAGTCCGCCAGCTTGTCCGCCGAATTCTCCGTGGAGGCGAAGCCGCATTTGGGGCAGACCCGGACGACATAGTAATCGGGATTCTCCGCCTTGTAATAGGAGCAGAAGTCCGCATCGCGGCGGATGGCTTTTTTGAGGCTGGGACGGACTCTTGAGGTGGAGAATTCCTGTTCACAGTTACAGCAGGTAACCTTAATTGAGTAGAGCGGGATTAATTCCGGCACGGGTGCCCTCATCCTTTCACAACAACGCTTATTCTTGGGGCATATTGACAAAATGATGTGCAGGACCCGCCAGCCGGCTGAGCACGAACGAGCGCAGGGGCTCATCCACCCCGGTCTCTTCGAGCGCTTCCTTCATACAGCCGAGCCAATCATCCGCCCTCTCAGGCGTAATCGGCACATGCATATGCCTGGCCCGCATCATCGGATGGCCGTGCTGCTCCGAATAGAGTGCAGGGCCGCCGAAGAACTGGCTCAGGAACTGATATTGCTTCTCCAGCACTGGAGTAATATCTTCCGGGAATAACGGGCCGAGCTGGGGGTGAAGCTGCACCTTGGCGTAGAACACAGTAACCAGGCGATGGACTCCCTCAGCACCTCCCAGATTGTCATACAGGCTTGCATTCGGATTCATTGGAGGCTTCGCCTTCTTCCATATTAAACTAACCAGCGGTCGTTAATCATTATAACAAAAAATGCGCCTTACGGTTATCCCTGCCTAAAGACCCGCATCGCGAAACAAAATAACCCCACAAAGTGAGGCTTTAGCGTAGGTGGTGACTCAGGTACTTTGCGGGGACCCCAAAACATATAAATTCTAAAAAAAAGGCGCCGAACCGGAGTTCAGCGCTCTTGAGCTATTCAGTAGGTTCTAAATTCTTCATCACCAGGCGGGACAAGAGAGACCCGGATCACATATACAAAAGCACAAACGAGAACTCCGGCAACTACACTCATCACCATCACTCCATCCCTCAAAATCTTCGCAAAACAATGTGCATTGATTAAGTTTATATTATCATAATTTCAATGAAAAAGCACCGGTAAATGTAACCGTTTTCCACGTTTTTTTGTGCTGTTTGTCCAGCTTCCGGCATACATCTAAGCATAAGAACTGGAGGCGACAACCGATGATTCTGAACAAACATGCCGGTCTGCTGCTGGGGGGCGTAGTGGCCGGCTGTATGATGCTGATGCTGATTCACCCCATGGGCTCGCTGGATGCGGCGCTGCGCGGGCTTGCCGTCTGGTGGGACGTGCTGTTCCCCTCGCTGTTTCCGTTCTTCGTCATTTCAGAAATAATGCTGGGCTTCGGCATAGTCCATCTCTTCGGCGCGCTGCTAGATCCGCTGATGCGTCCGCTCTTCAATATACCCGGCAGCGGCGGGTTCGTCGCTGCCATGGGATATGTATCAGGATACCCCGTCGGCGCCAAATTAACCGCCAAGCTGCGCGAGCAGAACATGATCAGCCGCGTGGAGGGCGAGCGGCTTGTTGCCTTCACGACTTCTTCGGACCCGATTTTTCTGCTGGGCGCGGTATCGGTCGGCTTCTTTCATGATGCTTCGCTGGGGCTGGTGCTTGCCCTGGCCCACTACGGAAGCGGGCTGATTGTCGGCTTGCTGATGGCCTTCCATGGACGGAGCGGGTCAGGGGACCCGGACGGGGATGCCACTCTTCCAGCTGCTTCTGCTCCCACCGGGGGGCCTGGTCACGGAAGGCTGCGCACGGCGCTGAATGCGATGGCCGAAGCCCGCCGCAGTGACGGCAGGACGCTGGGAGAGCTGCTGAAGAGCGCCGTTGCCTCCTCCCTCCAGCTTATTATTGTGGTCGGCGGCCTGGTTGTCTTCTTCAATGTACTGATGGAGCTGCTCGCCCAAGCCGGTGTCATGTCCGCGCTGTTCAGCATGACCGGCGGGCTGCTCTCGCTGGCCGGCTTCCCGCAGGAACTCTCTGCCGCCCTGGTCAGCGGGCTGTTCGAGGTCACCCTCGGCGCGCGGTCGGCCGGGGAAGCGGCCGGAGGCATCCCCCTGCAGTTCAAGGCCGCAGCCGCAGCGTTCATTCTCTCCTGGGGCGGATTATCCGTCCATGCCCAGGTCGCCAGTATTCTGAACGGCACCGGCCTGCGGTATATTCCGTTCATGCTCGCCCGGCTCGTTCATGCCCTGCTCGCTACAGGCCTGCTGCTGCTGCTGTGGAAGCCTGTCACCGGCTCCGGCCTCGCCGCCTGGAGCGCGCTTCCTGCCGCCTACGGGCTGGCCGCGCCGCAGACCGCCTGGATCAGCAGCCTTCGCCTCTTCGGCCTGCTGCTGGCTATTCTGCTGGTTCTGTCCGGCCTGATCCTCACGCTCGGCAGGCTGCGGCGTCTGCTGGTCCGCCGGTAATTCATCTGCACCGCCCGGAATCGTCCGCTGATATTGTGTTCCGGGCCAAGATTGATTATGATCGGTGTATGACTGAATTGTTAAAGGAGCCTGTACATCTTGAGATACTATGTTCTGGACCGCGGAGATGAATTGTCCATTCAACTGGCGGAGCAATTTCACAAGCTGGCGGCCGGCCGGAATCTGGAGCTGGATGCCAAGTCTCCCGAAATCGTGATCTCGATCGGCGGTGACGGCACAATGCTGCACGCCTTCCACACGTTTATCGACCAGATCCCGAACCTGGCTTTTGTCGGCGTGCATACCGGCCATTTGGGCTTCTATGCGGACTGGCAGGCCGAAGAGCTGCCGAAGCTGATTGATTATATGTGCGGTGAAGTAGGCCCGCACCAGCCGCGAATCGTGAAGTATCCGCTGCTGGAACTGGAGATCCACAAGCAGTCCGGCTCAAGCTCCCATATTGCGCTGAATGAGTTCACCCTGAAGGGCGTAGACGGAACTGTCGTCATTCAGGTGGATATCAACGATGTTACCTTCGAGATGTTCCGCGGGGACGGGCTGTGTGTCTCCACCCCTTCCGGCAGCACCGCCTACAACAAAAGTCTGGGCGGCGCTATGGTGCACCCTTCGATCGAAGCGCTGCAGATTGCCGAAATTGCCTCGATCAACAACCGGGTATTCCGGACGATGGGCTCTCCGCTGCTGCTGCCGAAGCATCATCACTGCGACATCTTCTCGCGCAAGGACCAGCGGCTGCTGCTGACCATTGACCATAATAATATTCCTGTGGATGATCTGATCTCGGTACGCGCCCAGGTCTCCACCAAGAAAATCAGCTTCGCCCGCTACCGACCCTTCCCCTTCTGGAACCGTGTCCGTGAGGCCTTTCTGGTCTGACGCTGCCTAAGAAGGAAGCGGCTCTCCCGTCCGGGCCGGGCTTCAATTCTTACTGAGGCTATAGCCGGAGATGCCCTGCTTCTCCGGCTTTCTTATGCGGCCGCAGCCGGTTCTGCGGATACCTTACAGAATGAATGGACAGAGTGAAATTTCAGGTGGTATAATGATTCTATTTTACAAAGTTTGCTAATTGATGAAGGAGAGAATCTATTGAAGAAATTGTTGTCCCTGCTGGGCATCAGCCTGCTGGCCCTGGTGTTGGCCGTTCCGGCTTTTGCAGCAGACAAGCCCATTCAAGTCTATATTAACGGCAGCAGCCTCACCTTTGCAGCCGGAGCTCCCTATCTGAAGAACAATACGGTGCTTGTGCCGTTCCGGGCGATTTTTGAGAGGCTCGGGCTTAAGGTGCTGTGGGAGGCCCAGACGGGTACGGTCACCGGCACCGGCCCTGATCTGAATATCCGCCTGAAGGTTGGCAGCAAGCGTGCCAGCATCAACGGAACCGTCAAGCAGCTTACGGTTGCACCGGTCTCCTCAGCCGGTACGACTTACATACCGCTACGTTTCATTGCGGAAGCCACCGGAGGTACAGCGGTCTGGGAAGCCTCCAGCCGGAGCGTGAAGATTACCGTGCCGCAGTCCTCATCCGCGATGGAGCAGGAGGTCCAGGCACTCATCCATTTATCCAACAAGTACTACAATGAAGAACAGGCACAGAGCTTCTATTCGCTCACCGATGAACCGGACACTGCGGAAGCAGTAGCCCATATGAAGTCCCAGTTCGAGCTGTATGATCTACGCAATACGATCGACAGCCTGAAGATCCTTAGTCTTACCGGCAATTCAGCTACCGTTCACACGGTGGAACGATCCGTACGGACCGGCGGACGCTATGCCCCGGACGAGCAGTATGAGTATTTGTACACGCTGGTGTACAAGAACGGCAACTGGAGAATCTCCAGCATGGAGCTGCAGGATTCCACGGTCCTTCTAACCCGCGAGCAAGGGATGAAGCCGGTGGAGGCTCCCCAGAATGATGCCGCAGCGATTAAGAATACGGTGAGCGCGTACTACCAGAACATGACCGCCAAGAATGTGGCAGGCACTATGGCCGTGATGACCTCTTTTGGCGAGGAATATGATACGGCCAGCAAGGAAGAGCTGGAGGACTTTTTTGCAAACTACGGCCTTGGCTATTCCCTGGCTTCCGCGAATATCTACTACTATGCATCCGGCGAAGCGGCAGTCTATACTGAGGTCACCATCAGCGACAGTGAGTCGGAGGAGACCTACAACCAGTCCCTGATCTTCCTGTTGTCCCAGTCCGGCAGCGGGTCCTGGACCATCGATGATACGTATCATATCAGCTTCGATTCGGAGTAAGCCCGAACCTCAAATTTCATCTAAAGGATGTTGTGACACATGAAATCAGCCAAAATCATCAGCGCAGTCCTCAGCGGCTGTATGGCCTTATCCATCGCCTGGGCTCCTGCCGCTTCAGCGGCGGAAGCGTCCGAAGCAACCAAAGCGGAAGCCTCCAAAACCGATATCATCAATGAAATTATGCAATATCTTGAGTATTACAATGTGGAGGGCGTTGACCAGAATACGCTGATTCGCGGTGCTATTGACGGTATGGTGAACACGCTGGATGATCCGTACAGCCAATATTTCGACCGTGAGGAGGCCGCGGCCTTCGGCCATCAGGTGGACCTTGAATATGTCGGTATCGGCGTCCGGCTCATGTCAACGGCCAAAGAGCTCTACATCGAAGAGGTGATGAGCGGCTCACCGGCCGAGAAGGCCGGGCTGAAGCGCGGCGACTCTATCCTCAAGATCAACGGGGTACGGGTGGCCGATCTGGAAGGCGATGAGCTGAGCGGCCAAGCGGGCACCAAGGTGTCCCTGCTGATCCAGCGCAACGGGGCTAACAAGTCCTATACCATCACCCGCAGCGAAATCGCCACCACCTCGGTAACGAGCAAAATCATCGGCCCCAAAATCGCCTATATCGCCATCAACGGCTTCACGCAGACCGCCGACGAGGAATTCTCCGCAGCGCTGGATAAGATGCGTTCCGCGGGTATGAAATCTCTGGTGCTGGATCTGCGTGACAATACGGGCGGTTATATGGACAGTGCCCAGAATATTGTCTCCAAGTTCATGGATGCCGGGATTATGATGTATACCTCCGATCAGACCGGCGCCTTGAAGCCTGTAACGATCACTAACGGGAGCAAAATCGGCGTTCCGGTGGTCGTCCTGACCAATGAATATACCGCCAGCGCCTCCGAAGCCCTGACCGGTGCCCTGCGTGACAACAAGCTGGCAACCATTGTCGGCACACGCTCATACGGCAAGGCGCGGATTCAGAGTCTGATTCCGATGTCGGATGGCGGCGAGCTGAAGCTGACCACGATGAAGTATCTGACTCCGAACAAAGAGGACTTCAACCATATCGGGCTGGCGCCTGACATCGAGGTTAAGGGCAAAACCGCCCAGCTGATCACCGCCCTGCAGATTGCCGGCATGACCAGCATCACCCTCTCGGGTGACCATCATATTCTTGATATCAACGGCTCCGCTTTTGCCGGGAATGTCGGACTGATCAAGCAGGGAGATAAGGTGTATGCCGCCTCCCGCGTGCTGTCTGCCCTGGTGGAGAACGAGGTCTCCTGGGATGCCAAGAACAAGAAGGTGCTGCTCACCGCAGGAGCCGGCACCGTAGCCGGGTTCTCGCTGGCTTCCAAGGATGCGCTGTACCAGGACGGCGAGACCTTCATCGAGCTGAACGCCTTCAAGAAGAAGTTCCCGCAGCTGGTGTGGAGCTATGACGGGGCACAGAAGCAAGTGAAGTTGTCGGTAAAATAAACGGCTAAGCAAGTGGGGCTTCGGCGGTAGGGCGGTGGTCGAACGGGCCACGCACGGCCCACGCGCCCATGCCGCGCCGAATGTGATCGGTTTTTCGATTACATTTGGCCCACGCGCCCACGCCACGCCGAATGTGATCGGTTTTTCGGTTACATTGGACCCATGTGCCCGCACAGCGCCGAATGTAATCGGTTTTTCGATTACATTTGGGCCACGCGCCCACGCCACGCCGAATGTGATCGGTTTTTCGATTACATTGGACCCATGTGCCCACGCAGCGCCGAATGTGATCGGTTTTCCGCATACATTCGCATACATTTAGCGCAACAAGTGGAAACGGCTATGCCGTCCTTTGTAAGGACGGTATCGTTTCAGCGAGAAATATAAGGATAAGTTATGGTGTGAAACATATACATTCTTATATTTTCAAAAAGGACGGTCCCAAGCCATAACAGCTTGGACCGCCCTTTTTTTATACCCAGGCTTATCCCTGATTATTGTTCTTACCCTGATGCTCCTGCTTCTTGTTATCCTGTGCGTTCTGGTTATTCGGGTTATCCTGCCTGCCGCCTCTGCCGGGATGGTTCTCCCGGTTCTGCCGTGAGTTAGAATTGCCCTGATTGCCGCCGCTCTGGCCCCGGCCCTGGAACTCTTTGTGGTTCTTCTTGCCCTGGCCGTCCTTGTTGCGGTGATTGCGGCTCTGATGCTCACGCACCGGCCGCTCTCTCGTTGCGGACTCACGGCCGGAGCCGCCTGCCGTATCTCTGTCCCGGCCAGCCCCTTTGGACTGCGGTTCCCGGAGCTCCTTCACCTGCACCACCGGCGCAGCGGCCTGCTCCAGTTCTTCGTCAGCTCCGCGCTCCGGGACCTCCTTGGTCAGCACATCCTTGTAGCTTCCCTCCTGCGGCGCTTCCTTCAGCTTATGCAGCACGAAATACGCGCAGCCGAAGTTGCAGTATTCGTTAATATAATCCACCATGCCGGAGATCGCCGTATCGCGGCTGACCTTGGGGTGATTATCACGATAAAAGCCCTTGAGGCGCAGCTGGCTGTAGCCCCAGTCGCCAACGATATAATCGTAGCGGTCCAGCACCTCGCTGTATCTTCCGCGGAATGCCTCGGGATTCCAGCCGTCCTTATGATCGAGCATCAGCTCGTAACCTTTTCCACCTATAACGATCAAGCGTGTGTCGCCTGCCTTTCAAAATAAAGTACTCCGGGAAGTTAAGCCTTAAGGCCTACTCTGCCTGCTGCAGAGAACGCGCCTCGCGGGCCACAGCGGCCGACTTCACCTGCTCATGGGCACGATACGAGCTGCGCACCAGCGGACCGGCCTCCACATGGCTGAAGCCGCGCTTCAGGCCCTCTTCCTTCAGCTTCGCGAATTCCTCGGGCGGATAATACTTCTCCACATTCAGATGCTTCGGGGAAGGCTGGAGATATTGCCCTAATGTCAATATATCACAATCTACAGCTCTAAGGTCATCCATCGCCTGAAGAATCTCGTCCCATTCCTCACCGACACCAAGCATGATGCTCGATTTCGTCGGAATCTCCGGCTTCATCTCCTTAGCCCGGCGCAGCAGCTCCAGGGAACGGCGGTACTTGGCTCTCGCCCGCACACGGTCCGACATCCGCTCCACCGTCTCAATATTGTGGTTGAGAATATCCGGACGGCTCTCCATTACAATCGCCAGGCTCTCGCGGTCACCCAGGAAATCCGGGATCAGCACCTCGATGCTGCACAGCGGAAGGCGCTTACGGATGGCGGCAACCGTTCCGGCAAAAATCGACGCTCCCCCATCCTTCAGATCATCGCGGGCCACACTGGTCACCACGCAATGCTTCAGCTGCATCCCTTCCGCCGCTTCGGCGACACGTTCCGGCTCCTGCAGGTCAAGCTCGGTTGGCAGGCCTGTATTAACGGCGCAGAACCGGCACGCACGGGTACAAATATCCCCCAGAATCATGAAGGTTGCTGTACGGCTGGCCCAGCATTCGTAAATATTCGGGCAGCGCGCTTCCTCACATACGGTATGCAGCGTCTTGGACCGCATCATGCCCTTGATTTCCTGATACTCTTCACCGGTGGTTAACTTGATTTTGATCCAGTCTGGCTTGGGCTGTTTGGCTGTTCGATTAGTCAAAGTGATGAGACCCCGCTTTCACTGAAGTTCTGTTTCATTGTCAAAAGTTTGCTGCCTCATATTATAGCATGTGGAGTAGGCAATTGCCTGTTTTTGTGAACCTTCCGGCCCGGGGGATAAAAATGGCGCGTTTGCTTCAATCTATAGAAAAGCACCCGGCAAGGTGCCGTCTTCGCAAGCAGAACGATGATGAATACGCCCAAACGTACGCAGGAGGTTGAGATCATGCTGGCCTTATTAACGAATTCCTACACCCGCAGAACACTGCTCTGCATATCTGCCGCTGCCTTGCTCTGGAGCAGCAGTCCTGCCGGTAACGCCGGGGCTGCCCGTTCTTCGGCAGCGCCGAATGTTAAAGCTCCTGCGGCGGCCCCCGTCCCGAAAGACGCTGCGGCTGCAGCCCGCATGGAGCTGTATGAGCAGATGAGCGCCGCCACCGGAATTCCCTGGTTCCGGTTCGCAGCCATCGATCAATATGAACGGACCATCGGCAGAATCAAAAAAAGCCCGCCGGCCGCAGAAGCAGATTCTGCGGCCGCCAAGGCCAGGCTTACCGGGATTCATATCCCCGCTCCAGTATGGGCCGGTCCGCTCAATCCCAACCAGGAGGATCAGCAGCAGGATTCAATCCGCTTCTTCGGCGGCTTCGGATGGGACGGATCAGGAGACGGCCTCGCTGACCCCGGGAATGACGCCGATGTGCTGTACAGCATGGCCAGACATCTGCTGAAGTACGGAAATTCCCCCAGCGACTTCAGTATCGCGGTCTGGGAATATTACCATAACGGGCGGGCCGCCCAGCGGATAGCCCAGTTCTCGAAGCTATATGAGCATTTCGGACGCCTGGACCTGGCAGGCAGCGCCTTCCCGCTGCCGATCGGCACCAACTATGCCTACCGCAGCACCTGGGGAACCGCCCGGGGCTGGGGCGGCGTGCGCATCCATGAAGGCACCGATCTGTTCGCGCCGCATGGCCTGACCGTCCGCAGCACCTGCTACGGGGTAGTGGAGACCAAGGGCTGGAACCGTTATGGCGGATGGCGGATCGGTATCCGTGACATCGAGAACCGCTACCACTACTATGCCCATCTGACAGGCTTTGAGAAGTCTCTGCAGCGGGGGGACATTGTAGTTCCGGGCCAGACCATCGGCTGGGTCGGCAGCTCCGGCTACGGCAATCCCGGTACCCAGGGCAAATTCCCGCCCCATCTGCACTATGGCATCTACCGCGACCGGGGAATCACGGAATGGGCCTTCGATCCCTACCCGCTGCTCAAGCAGTGGGAGAACCAGGAATTCCGGCAGCTGCGGTCCAACAAGAAAAAGTAATCCGCACAAGTGGAAACGGCTTTGCCGTCCTTTTAAAGGACGGTACCGTTTCGGCAAGAAAAAGAAGGATAATGTACAATGTGAAACATATACATTCTTATATTTTTAAATAACCGGACCGCAGCCTACACCAGCATCAGACAGCCAAAGGGCTCCACTTCCACCAGTATCCGTCCCTCCGAGCGGATATTCCGTCCGGTCAGCAGGTCCACCAGCACATTGGAGCAGGAGCGGAAATTGGACAGCTCCAGCTGGTACGCATTCGGGGAATTATTAATAATCAGGCCAATGCTCTCATCATTGCTGCGCCGGATATACCCCAGGACATTCCGCGCTTCATCCGTGAACCAGGGACGGAATACGCCCCGGCGCAGCACCTCATATTCCTGTCTCAGCGTGATCAGCCGCCGGTACCATTCCTGAAGTCCGGTATGCTGTTCCTCTTCATTCCAGAGCATCGGCTTGCGGCAATGCGGGTCGGTGGCGCCCTCCATGCCGACTTCATCCCCGTAATAAATCATAGGTATCCCTATATACGTCATCTGGAAAAAGACGGCCAGCCTCATCCGGGCCATGGCCGTGGCTTCACGGTCCCAGCCCCGCCCTCCTTCCTTGCAGGCGGTCAGGAAACGCAGCGTATCATGGCTGCCAAGCAGCTGGAACATGGCGGAGTTCGCCTGATCATTGTACAGTGCCTCCTGGTGCAGCAGCTGCTCCATGAAGCGGACCGGTCCTGCTGTCTGCGCGGCAAAAAACTCCAGCACCGCATCCCGCAGCACATAGTTCATCCCCCCGTCAAACTGGTCGCCACGGAGCCATGGCCCGGAAGCGTGCATGATCTCGCCGATCAGCAGCAGATGCGGGAATTCACCCTTCAGCTCGTGCCGGAACCGGGTCCAGAAGGCCGGGTTCACCTCATTGGCGACATCCAGTCTCCAGCCGTCAATTCCCGCCTCGCGCACCCAATATTTGGCGACCTCCAGCATATAATCAGCCACCTCGGGATGATCCATATTCAGCTTGGGCATGGATGCTTCCGCCTTGGCGAAGGTCTCGTAGCTGGGAACCGGCGCGGTGCTTACCGGATAGGAATGGATGAAGAACCAGTCTTTATAAGGCGAGGCTTCTCCCTGCTCCAGTACATCCCGGAAGGCAAAGAAGGTGTCGCCGGAATGATTGAATACCGCATCGAGCAGGACTCTGATCCCCAGCCGGTGCGCTGTCCCGACCAGCAGCTTCAGATCGTCAAGCGTACCGAAGCCGGGGTCCACCTTATAATAATCGGTCGTATTATATTTATGCCCGGAGGGTGATTCGAAGATAGGTGTCATATAAATTGCGGTAACGCCAAGCTGCTGAAGGTAGGGCAGCTTATCGATGATGCCCTGCAGCGTGCCCCGGTTGTAGCTCTCGGGATAAATCTGATAGACCACGGCGTCAGCACTCCAGGCAGGCAGGTCAATGGCCTGCGTACGGTGGAGATAGGCATATTGGAATGCCCCCGCCTGTTCCCTGTTCTCTGAGCTTCCCCGTTCGCCGTACCATACATATTCACCTGAGGGATTTTCAATATGGAACAGATACCGGCATTTCCCGGACTCCACAGGAATGAGGGCTTCATAAACGTCATAAGCGCCGGCGCAGCCGGTCCGCTCCATCTCCTGCGGAAGCTCACGGCCGGGCGAATCATAGCGGTCCGCGTGGACCACCGTGCAGGACAAGGACTGTCCGCTCTGGACAAATAACCGGAGCTTCAGTATCCGGGGGCCTGCGGGGAAGGCGAAAGGGTCCTCCGCCGCGTGGTAAGCAAACAAACGTGTAGTCATACTGTCGGGTCTCCTTTGGAAGCAGCATAGAGCAGTCTCTGCAACTGTGTTATTATGACAGGTAGGGCAAGGTTCGCCGTTCAGGCGAAGGAATACCGTCAGGACCGGGAGGGATCATGATGAAAGTAACCATTAAAGATATTGCTAAGGCAGCGGGTGTTGCCAAATCGACCGTATCCAAGGTAATGAACGACTCTCCCAAAATATCGGAGGAAACGAAATCCCGGGTCAGAGAGATCATCAAGCAGATGAACTATACCCCAAGCAGTATCGCTACCGGACTGGCCCGGCAGAGCAGCAATACCATCGCTATCCTGATTGATATGTCCAAGGAGAGCGAATTCCTGAACCAGTTCTTCTATAACATTATCGGCGGGGTGGAGAGTGTCATCGGGCCTTTGAAATATGAGCTGACCATCGCCAATATTCAGCATGACCACGCGGAAAGCAATTTTCTGCAGCGGCTGGTATTGAACAAGCGCGTGGACGGCATTATCGCCAACACCTCTGTATTGACACCTGAGCTGTGTGCAGAGCTGAACAGGCTTGAATTCCCTTACATCTCCATCGGGGAGATCGCTGCTCCGGGAATCTGGGTCGATTGTGACAACGAGCTTGGAGGATACATGCTGACCAGACATCTCCTGGAGCAGGGTTTTTCTTCCGCAGCCTTCATCGGCGGCCAAAAGGATGAACCGCTGTTCCTGCGCCGCGCCGCCGGGTATAAGCGGGCGCTGGAACAGGCAGGCATCGCGGTACGCAGCGACTGGATTATTAACGGCCGGGCTGTGGAAGAGGACGGATATGCGGCGGCCAAGCTGCTGCTGCAGGGCAGCGATGCCCCCGGCTCCATCGTCTGCATGAGCAACTTCTCCGCTTACGGCGTACTGCAGGCTGCCCGGGAACTGCAGATACCGGTTCCGACGCAGCTGGGAATCGCCACATTCGATGAATACCCGTTATCGCCTTATACCTCACCGCCGCTGACTTCACTGAATATGGATACCTTCCAGCTCGGCGCCCGCGCAGGGCGGCTGCTGATGGATAAGCTGGATAACACATCTTCTGCCGCAAGCGGTCAGCTGCTGGAGCCGGAGCTGATTCCCCGCTTATCCTCCCGGCGGAGCAGCTCTGCAGACTAACGTGCAGCCTTAGATGCTCACTTGTTAGGAAACCGGTTTCTCTGATTTGAAAATACCATGCTGCCCGTCCTGTGTCAACGCATCAGAGCGAATCAGCCGCAGCACAAACACCCCTTTCCAAAGCCGGAAAGGGGTGTTCGCTTACCCGGAGGCCTGAGGGCAGCGGATAAACCGGAGTACCTCGTTCATCATAGCCGGGCTCTCCGCGCTGTGGCAGACCATATGTCCGCTGTTCTCCATAATCAGCACCTGCTTATGTCCGGCGGGGATGGTCTGCTGCAGGTAACCGGCACTCTTGAACTTCACCAGATGATCCCGCCTGCCCTGGACAATCAGGGTTGGCAGATCCACCTGGGGATAGATCCCGAAGCTCTCCCGGACCAGACGCTGGAACTCCCGGGTGGCCTTCATCGGGGTCGAGCCCCATTTGCGCAGATAATTCCGGATCATCTCCGGGCGGACCAGCGTCCGCAGAATCTCACCCGGGTTCAGCGGGAACACCGGGGTGGACAGCAGCGTAAGGGATTTGATCCGCGGGCCGTACTCTACCGACAGCCGGGAAGCAATCAGCGCTCCTGTAGAGAAGCCGATCAGGTGAACATCCGCTCCCCCGGCCAGCAGCTGGTTCAGCTCATCCTCGGCGCTCTGCCGCCAGTCCCTGCGGCTGGAATGGAGCAGCTCCTTCCGGCTGCCTCCGTGCCCGCTGAGGGTGAAGGTCCTGGACGGGTATCCGTTCCCCTCCAGAAACTGAGCCAGCGGAGAGACCTCATATTCGCCTCCGGTGAAGCCGTGTATCAATAGGCAGTGTTCCATGGTTATCCTCGTTCCACCTCTTTGAATTCATCCATTTATAGAAAAATAACCCATACAGCTGCCAAAGTCAAATTCTGCCCACTGCTATCTCTCCCACCAGGTCAGGCTTAATGCAGAAATAATCGTTCCGACTGCCGCACTTGAGGAGGTTACACTGGTGCTGAGGGCATTGCCCGGCGGGACAATGATGCTGCCGGTAAACGCCGGACTGAATACCCCCGGTGCGATCTGATAGGACGCCAGCACACTGCCGCCTGAAATGGCCCCTGTAGAGGACTGAACGGTCATAGCGCTGGCTGCTGCGCTGGCAAGATTATTATTCACCGGAGTCAGGGTGGATGGCGAGCTAAGCGTTCCTCCCCGGACAAGGGTGAAGCTCCCCGAGATGGAAGTCAGCAACGAGGTTCCTCCAATACTGCCGCTGACCCGGGAGAGATACAAGGTTCTCCCGCTGCCCGCAGGGTTGCTGATGAGCACAGAGACCGTTGCCGAGAGAAGCGACAGAATTATGGTCGCTGAATTGGAGGCATTGGCCGAGAAAAGCACAGCGGATTGCGAGGCGCTGATCTCAGGCGGAGCACTGATATCCGGCACCTGGAACGTATTGGTCATCTCCACATAAACCGGCTGGTCATTATCATTAATTACATAGTGATTAGGCATGGTTCACCCCTCCCGTTCTAGAATTCCCACCAGCTGATATTCCCCGTTGCCGCAGAGCTCCCTGATGCAATCGTTATAGTTATGGTAAGTGAGTTACCCGGCGGCAGGATAATTCTTCCGTCCAGATCGATTATGACAGGACCAATAGGCAGCAGCATCGACATTAATGTTGCCGGAGAACCGGTCGGCGCAGCAGCCGCTGTCCGGGCAACCGCCACACTGGTGACTGCACTGCCAAAATTATAATTGAGGGGAGTAACCACTGAGCCGCCCACCGTCGCATTACGCAGCAGAGTTAGAGTTACCGAAGCGGTACCCGAGCTTCCAATGACACGGGAAATATATAACGTCCGCCCGCTGCCGCCCGGATTGGACACCTGTATGACCAGCGGCGCTGAAGTCGTCACCGTGGAGGCAAACGGAATCCCGAACAGCAAGCCGGACATGGCAGCCCCCGCTTCAGGCAGGGAACCGATTCCGGGAGCTGCATAGGTATTGACCTGCTCGGTATACAGCGGCTGATTGTTCTGGTTAAATACTGCCTCATTCGGCATAGGCCTACTCCTCCTGTCGGTCTAGCATATTCTCATAGTATGCATAGCGGTCCGGCAGGTTGTTCGGCGATTTGCGTATTTTTGCAGGGCTAACCCAGTCATTCTCTTATGAGCTCCATATAGTATTATCACACCACTCGCGAATGGTTCCTGCCTTATTGCAGGCTCTTCCCACTGATCACCGGCAGCTTATAAAGGCTTAAGGACCCAGACGACGGTTTGGGTCTTAGTCATGAGTAATCTGCCGTTAAGCGAATCTACCAGGAAAGGATGAAGAATTGTGCCGAATTTCAGTTCATTCCAGGCCAACCCGGATAATCTGCGCACTCTCATTTTCGGGCGGGACCCCTCGACCCTGATCGACCGTCCGCTGACAACTGACGCCAGCGGTAATCTGACTACTGTTATCCTGAACGGGACCATCTCCAGCATCCTAGGCGCCACGATCACAGCCGGTACACTGACCTCCGCCGGTACAGTTACTAACCTGTTAAACGGTACTATCACCAGCGTCCTTGGCGCTACGATCACAGCCGGTACACTGACTTCTGCCGGTACGGTCACCAACCTGTTAGACGGTACTATCACCAGTGTGCTTGGTGCCACTATCACCGCTGGTACACTCACTTCTGCCGGTACAGTTACTAACCTGTTAGACGGTACTATCACCAGTGTGCTCGGCGCTACGATCACCGCTGGTACGCTCACTTCTGCCGGTACAGTTACTAACCTGTTAGACGGTACTATCACCAGTGTGCTCGGCGCTACTATCACCGCTGGTACGCTCACTTCTGCCGGTACAGTTACTAACCTGTTAAACGGTACTATCACCAGCGTCCTTGGCGCTACTATCACCGCTGGTACGCTCACTTCTGCCGGTACAGTTACTAACCTGTTAGACGGTACTATCACCAGTGTGCTCGGCGCTACTATCACCGCTGGTACACTGACTTCTGCCGGTACAGTTACTAACCTGTTAGACGGTACTATCACCAGTGTGCTCGGTGCTACTATCACCGCTGGTACACTGACTTCTGCCGGTACAGTTACTAACCTGTTAGACGGTACTATCACCAGTGTGCTCGGCGCTACTATCACCGCTGGTACACTGACTTCTGCCGGTACAGTTACTAACCTGTTAGACGGTACTATCACCAGTGTGCTCGGCGCTACTATCACCGCTGGTACACTGACTTCTGCCGGTACAGTTACTAACCTGTTAGACGGTACTATCACCAGTGTGCTCGGCGCTACTATCACCGCTGGTACGCTCACTTCTGCCGGTACAGTTACTAACCTGTTAGACGGTACTATCACCAGTGTGCTCGGCGCTACTATCACCGCTGGTACGCTGAGCAGTGTCACGTCCATTTCCCAGCGCAGCTTCATCGAGCTGCCTACGGCCGGAATCACAACCTCGGACACGTACACGCCTCTTCCGGCCAACAATACCAGCGTGCTTGGTACCTATTCTTATTTCATTGTCAACTCGGGGGCCAATCCGGTGAATACCCGGGTCGAGATCAGCGCGGACGGAACCAACTATTTCGTGGATACGACCGGAGACAATCCGCTGCCTGCGGGTTCCGTAGATGTCATAGTACCTGCACGGTTCCTGAAGTACACCCGGCTCTCCTATCAATCGGCCACACCGGGTGCGGCTTCTACGATTAATGTTATTTTTGACGCCCAAGGAACGTAAGCAGCAGCCCAGTCATACGATGCAGAAGCGAAGAGTGCATGGGAAGCCATGTACTCTTTCCTATGCCAAGGAGGAACGAATGTGAATACAACTGTCAGACCTACACTCGGAGTACAGCTCATCGTCAAAAATGAAGCCGAACTCCTCCCCCGCTGCCTCTCCACACTGGGCGGTGCGGATGAAATCATCGTGGTCGATACCGGTTCTACGGATCAATCCATAGCCGTTGCCGAGAAATATGGCGCAACGGTCGTTGAAGAGCCGTGGGCCGAAGATTTCTCAGCCGCACGCAATACCGGACTCACCCACGCCGCCAGTGACTGGATTCTCGTGCTGGATGCAGATGAGACGCTTCAGCATTCCGTAGAGTCTATCAAGGATAAACTCCGGGGCAGCACTGCGGAAGCTTATACGGTGCGCATCGAGAATCTGCTGGGAAGCCGGCCGGAGGACCGGCTGTACCACAGCAATGTGCGCCTGTTCCGCAACGGGCAGGGTTACCGGTTCTCCGGGAGAATTCATGAGCGTGTGGATGATTCTATCATCAGCAGACATGGAGCCGCCGCTATTGAACCCAGCGATATAGAAATTCTTCATTACGGCTACCTGCCCGGAATCATGAGCGCCAAAAACAAAATCAGCCGCAACGAACACCTCCTGCGCCTTGCGCTTGCGGAAGAGCCGGACGATCCCTTTTACAGCTATAATCTGGCGGTCACCTGCTGTCAGGACGGGCGGCTGCAGGAAGCCGAAGAGCTGCTGCGGAGGACCCTTGATACCGCTCCGCTTCAGGTCTCTTACCGCCCCTCTGTCATTCGTGACCTGTGTACAATCTATCAGGCGACCAGCCGGCTACAAGCGTTAGACAGCCTTCTGTCACGCGAATTGGCCCGTTATCGGGACTACCCCGACCTGCACTATATGCAAGGCCAGTCCTGGGAAAGCCAGGGCCACCTTGAACGGGCGTTCCAGTCCTACCAGCATGCGCTGGATACCGTCTCCGCCCCTGCTCCGCGCAGAGCGTATGTGACCGAACAAGGCATGAACAGCTTCCGCCCGCTGTACCGCATGGGTGTAATCGCGCAGCAGCTCGGCAATCAGCAGGAGGCTGCGCGCCTGTTCCACCGCGCCCTCCAGCATTACAATCTGTATCTTCCCGCACTGGAGGGGATCGCTGCGGCCTTTCAGGAGCTGGAGGTGCCGGATGGGGACATTGCAGGGTTGCTGATCCAGCTGGCCGGTACAGAGCAAAAGGTGTCGCGTAGCGCAATTATTGGCACGTTATATAAGCTGGGCGCTTACCAGGCCATTGCCAAGCTGCCGCCCGGACGGTTTCCGCTGGAGGAGGATACGCTGCTGTGCATCCTGTCCTCCTGGATCATTGCCGGCAAATATCATGCGTATATGCAGGCGGCAGCCAGGCTGCGTGCCGGCACCCTGCAGCTCTCCGCAAGGGGATTGGATGCTGTGACATTGCGGCAGCTCTGGCTCCTTGAAGCCGTCTCCACCTGGGAGCTGGGCGAGAAGCTGCAGGAGGAATTATGGCAGCAGGCGCCTGCGGAGCTGAAATCCGGACTTTTTGGACTGGATGCCCGTTTGGCATCATCCGGGCAAGGGGCCGGGCCTGCCGGTCTGCAAGCACAAGCTGCTCCCTCTGTTGACTCTGCGCTCCTTGGCGAAGTGATCCGGCTGTCTGTGAAGCTTCAGTACAAGACGCTTGGCAATACGCTGGCGGAATGCTTCCCCTCTCACACCAGCATTCTGGCAGAGGCGCTCTATGAGGAAGGCTGGCGCGCCGAGGCGGGAGAGCTGTTCATCAGCCTTGTAGACCGCAAGGAAGCATCCGGGGCGACGCTGCGGTATCTCGCGGAGCTGCTGGCGGATCAGGGGCATTATACCGAAGCCGCCGGGTGGTACCGGCTCGCGCTGGAGGATGATCCCGCCAGCGGGGAGCTTCACGCCGGTCTGGCACTCTGTTATCTGCATCTTGCCGAGCAGGGGCTGAAGGAAGTGACCGGCAGCTCCGGGGAAGAGCAGACTTCAGGAGCGCTTCAAGAAGATCTGGCCGCGATAACCCGTTCCATCGGCATATTGAACCGTACCCCCTGGCATACGAAGTGGACCTGTAAGCAGCGGCAGAGAGGGGCTGAGCTAAGCTTATGACCCAAACCCACAATAACCCGCTGATCACCCTGTGCATGATCGTCCGGAATGAAGCCGAGACCCTGGCCCGCTGCCTGCGCAGTGTCCAAGGAGCTGCAGATGAGATTATCGTGGTCGATACCGGCTCCACCGACTCCACCCCCTCCATTGCCCGCAGCTTCGGCGCCCGGATCATCCGGTTCCCCTGGACCGGAGATTTCGCGGCCGCACGCAATGCCGGCCTGGATGTGGCCCGGGGTACCTGGATTCTCGTGCTGGATGCAGATGAAGAGCTGGACCCCGAAAGCATCAAGGAGCTGCTGGTGTGCGCGAAGCATTTGGAGTATGAGGCTTTTTTTGTGCGGATTCATAATCATCAGGGAACGGACCGCGATTCGCCGACGCTTACCGTCAATCCGATCCTGCGCATGTTCAAGAACAACAAGGACTACCGCTTCAACGGAATCGTTCACGAACAGATTGCCGCCGGCATTGTGCAGGCTACCCCGGCTGCGGCGATGCATATGAGCCCCGTGATTGTTCATCATTACGGCTATGCCGAAGGGGTCGTGCAGAAGAAGGATAAAATCACCCGCAATCTGGAGCTGCTCAAGGCACAGCTGGAGCGGAGCCCGGAGGATGCTTTTAACCAGTTCAATCTCGCGGTGGAGTACATGCGGCTTGGCGATTACGGGCAGGCTCTGGAGCATATCCGGACTTCGCTGGACTGTGTGGTCCCGAATACGAGTTACATCCACCTGCTATATAAATATGAACTTCGCTGCCTGGCTGTCACTGGCAATATCCCGGGTGCACTGGAGGCTTGTGACCGGGGGATCTCGCTTTTCCCGGATTATCCGGACCTGCATCACCTCAAAGGCGCGCTGCTGCTCCAGGTATCCGCCTTCACTGAGGCCAAAGCTGCATTGTCCCAGGCGCTGGCCATCGGTGCTTCCCCGCCGGTCTATCATACCGAAGCCGGGATCGGCACCTACCACACTCATGTACTTCTGGGCCAGGTATGCCAGCAGATCGGCCAGGAGACAGAGGCTATCGCCTGCTTCACCAGGGCAGCCCAGCTCCACCCGGAGCCATGGCCGGTAATCGCCCGGCTCGTGCGGCTGTTCAAATGCTCAGGCCGCAGCCATGACCTCCGGGGCTGGCTGGCCGAGCATCTGCCCGCCAGCCTGGCGGAGCAGCGCCCGAAGCTGGTTCGCCTGCTGGTGATGGACGGCTGTTATGCCGCCGCTGCTGATGTGATGGAAGGCGGGGCGGAGGCGCTATCTGTTGCTGCTTGGCTTAAGCCATTGCGGCGCGCGGATGCGGCTTCAGCCGTTGAACTGGAGTTCAGCGGCATCAGCGCGCTGCTGGAGCATCCTGTGATTGCCGGGGCAGACGCCCGGCCAGCCGCCGCCGAAGCTGTAGCGGCCACAGTCCAGCCCTGGATATGCCTGGCCGACAAAGCTCTGGCTGCATTAGGAGCTTCGTCTGTTTTTTCACCGGCGGCTGCGGCCATTCGTCTTGCTCTCCCGCTTCCCAGACCCGCCGATTAGAAAGGAGCATCCAGTCGATGAATATTCCCGGGGTTTCCCTCTGCATGATCGTTAAGAATGAATCGCAGCATCTGGAGCATTGTCTGCGGTCCGTCCAGGGCATCGTGAGCGAGATTATCATTGCCGACACCGGCTCGACAGATAACAGTATGGATACCGCCCGCAGGTTCGGTGCCCGCATCCTCTCTGTACCTTGGGAGCATGACTTCTCCCGGGCACGCAACCGTACGCTGGAGCTGGCCACCTGTGCCTGGATTCTGGTGCTGGACGCAGATGAAGCCCTGGCCGGATGGAATCCGGAAAGGGTACAGAACCTGCTGGAGCCGGGGTCTGCGGAGGGGTATTTTCTGCCTTTTATTCATTATGTGGGGGAAGCTGCGGGACGGGAGTACGTAACGGACAATGTATGCCGGCTGTTCCGCAATGATGAACGCATCCGGTTCCGCGGGAGCATTCATGAAGAGGTGGCCTCCAGTATCTGGAGCCTGCCAGGGGGAAAGATTGCCTATGCCGGCCTGCCGGTCCATCACTACGGTTATCTGGACGGGGAGCTTCGGCGCAAGGATAAGGCCAGCCGCAATCTGGAGCTGATCCACGCTGCACTCCAGCTTGAGCCGGACAGCATTCCTCTGCGGTACGCACTGGGTACGGAGTATTATCAGCAGGGAGACTATAACGCAGCCGCAGAGCTGTTGCTTCCGCTGCTGAATGAAGTACCGGCTGACTCAGGGTATACTGCTGACCTGTATCTCAAGACAGCCTTTGCCCTCCAGGAGGGCGGGCAGCCTGCGGAAGCGGAGTCTGTCTATGAAGCCGGGAGCCGGCTCTATCCTGATTTCACCGATCTGCTGGAGAGCTATGCAGGACTCCTGCTGGAGCAGGGGCAGGCATGGCAGGCTTACCTGCTGCTTCAGCGGGCACTGGACAGCGGGAATACCTCGCATAAGTATCCCTCTTCCTCCGGCAGCGGCACCAGCCGCACCCGCCTGGCTGCCGGGCGGGTCTGCGAGCAGCTCTTCCGCTATGGCGAAGCGCTCGAGCATTACAGGCAGGCCGCCGGCTACGCCCCCGGCGAGCCTGCCGCCTGGGAGCAGCTGGCCACGCTGTGCCTGCTGTCCGGCCAAGAGGAGGAGCTGACGCATATTACCCGTCAGCTCCTCCCGGCCCTGCCCCGGCGAGTGCTGACCCGGCTGGTGCCGGCCGCACTCAATGCCCGCGCCGCCCGCTGGCTGGCGGCGCTTCTCGCAGCACCGCAGCTGCCGGAGGAGATCCGGCAGCTGCTTCAGGTGCTGCTGCGGGCGCTGTTCCGGGACGCGGAACAGCCCGAAGCCGCATCCGCCGCGCTTGCGCGGATGCAGCAGGAAGCGCCGGATGACCCGTGGGTATCCGGCTATCTGTGGGCCTTGTCCTGCCGCAGCGGCGGGATCGCCGAGGCAGGACAAGGCCAGGGGCGGCTGGCTGCGCTGCCGCCCGGCCCCGCGGCCGTGCGAAGCCGGCCCGCGCAGCAGAGCGCAGATGCTCCGCCCAGCTGGGCAGAGCAATCCCGCGCGACCCAGCTGCTGGTCCAGGCAGGCGCCTGGGAGGCACTGCTCCAGTTGGGCAGCCACTCAGACGCTGCCCGCTTCCGCTGGAGCAGACTGCCCTTGCCGCTGCTGCAAGGGCTGCTGGATGCACCGGCACCGTTTAAGGTGCAGTGGTGCGCCATGTACACCGGGCAGGCCGATCACCGCCCGCCCGCTGATGCTGCCGAATGGCTGCTCTATGCAGCCATCGCATGCTCCTGCGGGCAGGTCCCGCTGCTGACGCACGCCGAGGAACAGGCGCTGTGCCAATCCGGCAGCGCCGCTGCAACGGTTGGCCTCAGCTACCACAGGCTGCTGCTGGCAGCAGAGACGCACCCGCAGGGCGGCTCGCCGGCTGTCGGCAGCATTCCTTGGCTGCTGCTTGTGAAGTCGGCGCTTCAGAGCAGATGATGACAGGGATCATGACTATCCAGATTGACTTAATTTCATCTATGGCAGGACACCTTTTTTTGGCTAAATGCTCTGCCGGTAAACACTATATTCTTTAGCAATTACCCACCCATTAAGACCATATGAAGCGTAGATCACATAATAGTTGTAATTGTTATGTAGTAAACGTTCAAGCAAATCCTCTGTTCTTTCATAATACATCGGCCAAGCGGAGTCCTTTTGGTTATCTAACAATTTCTTATTGTCTTTGACAAATGAACTAATTTCGCATTGGCTAATATCAAGAAGAATACTCCCCTGCAACTGTGTTTCAAAAAAATGCGCCAGGATATCAATGAACTCAATTATTATGGGAACTGAATTGTCTTTGCCGCCCAATGTTTGGAATGTAATTTTTGACTTTTGCAAATCAACTGTATAAGAAACAATTTCATTATCATGAATGCTTTGCACCCAGATCAGCCTCCAAGGTCATTCATTACATTATTTTGATATCGATATTATATCTTTCTTTAATGCCAGGAAGAACACGACTTAGGAGATCAGTTTTATTGGTAAACCCTAAATAATAGTCATACTCCTTCTCATCAATTGAAGAATAATATTCCTGATGAAAAAGCACATTTAAATGCTGCTCAAACTCTTCTCCCTGCTTTATTACTACACATCTAAAAAGATTATCAATTTTAATCGCTTGCATTATATCTATTTTTTCCGTAACTGAAAACCATATTATTCTTGGCGGCGTAGGTGACTCATCCCAGTGAGGTATTGTTTCTGTCCAAGGCAAAACCCATTCAGAATTAATGAACCGGCACCTATCCAAAATGAACTTCTGCACATCGGCATCACAAAGAGGCATGTTGCGTTCATAAAAGGAAAAAAGTAAGGTCGAATTCTCAGCTAAAAACAAACTAAGAATCACAGCAAGGTCCTCATCTGTTTCATTATGTTTTATCATACCGTAAGACGACTTAATAATAATTTCCACTCTCTTCCCCCTAATTAATAATAATGTTGTGATGCAGGCTTTCCAGTCTTAGGGTCAATATATTGAAGATGGGCTTGTAACCCCAAGGTCAAAAGCTTTATTTTAAACTTCGATTATCATTAATCCATCTAGATACGATTCTATTGAGGAAGGTTCAAGCCAAGGCGATTCATTTGCCCTCACTGTATAGAAGCGTAGGACAATTTCTTCTCCGTCAAAGGATAGGACGAGAATAAACCTCTTATTGGGACTGAACTGCTTGTAAAGGATAGCCGCCCAACCTTCTATTATCTTTGTTGCCAGGATAAATACTAGAAATGGATTACATTCTCAGGGAAGAAGTCATTCAAATGAACATGGTTGTAATTTGCTTCAAATGCAGTTCTATCAGGGATAAATTGGTTTGATGAGAACTGACTTGGCAAGACATCATTCCTATCTTCCCTTAGCAAAACACACCCTTCCCATTCGAAAAATTCAGCGAAAATAACGTTATTAGCCATGTTGAAGTCAATTTTGATTTCTGTTTGTTTTTGTTTATGCGCTATTTCATCGAGAAACTTTTTCATCTTGGAATTTATCTTCAAGCATTCTATCATCCCCAGTCTCCCTCCTTCACCACGCCAAAAAGGCCCCGGCATAAGCCAAGGCCTCCCCCTTGCCGCTCCCTACCATCCATCCGTCATCCGTACCGGCCGGATCGCGCCATCTGCAAATTCCAGCCGGTCGATGCATAACATGCGGTTGCCAGGCTCGGGGTCTCCGATGATCCGGCGGTGGTAGACGATCAGCCATTCATCACGCTCCGGCAGATGCAGATATCCGTGATGGCCCGGGCCTTCTGCCACCGGCTCCTGCCTTTCCAGAATCGTCCCGTGGTTCGCAAAAGGTCCCAGCGGACTGGTGCTTACACCGTATGCGACCCGGTAGGTCCCGTTCGTCCATCCGCCCATCGACCACATCAGGTAATACAGGCCGTCCTTTTTGATCATACACGGCCCCTCCACGTACCCGGGCGGGGTTACCGAACGGAGGAGCTGCCCGTCTGCGAACGGAACGAACCCTGTCATGTCCTCATTCATCCGGCCCACATTGCAGTGTCCCCACCCGCCGTAATACAGATAGACCGCGCCGTCTTCATCCTTGAACAGATGAGCGTCAATCGGCTGGGCGCCATGGATGAACCGGTCAATTAACGGCCGGTGGAGATACCCCCGGTAAGGGCCTTCCGGGGTATCGGCCACGGCAATCTCCAGTCCCCCGGCTTCGCCGTCCTGCTGAATATCATTCGAGGCAAAGACCAGATAATGGCGGCCGTTATGCTCAAGCTGGGTCGGGGCCCAGACGGCTCTCCAGATCCAGGGGAAATCCTCCATGGCGATAATACTCTCATGGGTCTGCCAATGAATCAGGTCCGTGGAACTGAAGGCATCCAGATTCATCTGCCGGGTATATTCTGTGAATGATCTGGTAGCATAGATATAATGCCTGCCCCCATAAGTTCTGGCCTCCGGGTCAGCATACCAGCCCGGGATCACCGGGTTCGTAATTCCGCGCAAACGAATCTCCTCCCTTGCTCAACACTCGTACATACTAGTAGCTGATTGTATTTCGTGCAATAGAAATCGCATAACTGACCGTAAAATGAGATTCTATTGTAGTTCATACAGTGGAATGTTGGGATTTGTGTGAAAAAGGGCCTCTTTTCAACATTCAAATGTACCGAATACAATAGATTCTTTTTTGAAGCCTTTTTTGCAGCATTCCATTGTACAAAATGCAGTTGCTATCGTTCCAGCGCCTACAGTACCAGAATGACTGCTGCGGAACGAGGTACTGAGTAGCTGCGTTCGTAGCAAACAACTCAGAGATAAATGTATTCTGTGCAGCTAAAAACAGTGAAACAGATGGCTTTCCGCTTCTAACTGTATTCTGTACAACTACATTTGCCCGGATGGGAGGAAATCCAGATATAGCGGCATTTTAATTGCACCAAGTACATCTAAACAGAGATCCGGCGGCACATCCAGCGATTTAGTTGTACAGATTACAATTAAGCCCAATTATGCCCAATTAAGCCTATCCCCCGCACCCTAATCGGGCACGCGCACCCTAATCAAGCACATCAACCCTCAGCGAGCGATGAGCTAAACGAAATTTTCACACGTTTAAGCTGATGATACACCAGCAGCTTTACAACCTGTACAGCCCGCCATCCTCCTGCTCCCGCACCCAGACCTGCATGAAGCCGGGCTCCCGGTTGTCCCAGGCATAATAGGGGATGAACCTCAGCGGCCTGCCGGCTTCATCCGCACCCTCCAGCACCGTCACCCCGCCCAGCAGCTCCGGCTGGTGCTCCACCCGGAACTTCGCCCCGGGCGGAAGGGAGAAGGCATCATAGGAGCACCCGGGATGATCGGTCTGCTCCAGGCAATAGACCACCGGTCCCCGCTGAACGGCGACCCGTCCCCGGTCCGCCTCCACCTCCGGCTTGGCCCGCACCCGGTTCACGGGCATCTCCAGCTCAAGCACGACCGTATCTCCCGGCGACCATGTGCGGCTCAGTACAAGATATCCTTGGTCCATGCACTCTTCCGCCCTGGCGGTACCCTTGCCTTCTGCCTTCACCACCACCCGGTAGCCGCTGCACCACTCCGGCACCCGCAGCCGGAGACTGAACGCGGCAGCTGCAGCGGGACTCACCTCCAGCTCGATCCGGCCGTTCCAGGGATACCGGGTGCTCTGCTTCAGGCTGACGCCCAGTCCACTGTCCAGCACAAGCTCGGCTTCGCTGCTCATATATTGATTCACCGCCAGGCCCTCTGCGGTAACGGCATACACATATTGGCCGATAGCGGGGAGATAACGGGCCAGATTGGTCGGGCAGCAGGAGGTCTCGAACCAGGGCACCCGGTGATGCCCGCCCGGTGATGCCAGCGGATTCTCGTAGAAATACCTGTCTCCGGACAGCGAGATGCCGGACAAAGCACCGTTATACAGCTCACGCTCCACCACATCGGCGTACCGGCTGTCCCCGAAGGCCAGATTCATCCGGTGATTCCAGAAGACCATGGCTATAGCAGCGCAGGTCTCGCAATAGGCCGTCTCATTGGGCAGGTCGTAATCGGAGGTGAAGCCTTCATTATGCCTGGACGGGCCAATGCCGCCCGTCAAGTACATATTGCGTTCCACCGTATGGTTCCAGACCCGGTGCAGCGCAGCCGCATAAGCGGAATCGCCAGTAGTATGGACCACATCTGCCATAGCCGTGTACAGATACATCGCGCGGACGGCATGCCCGGTGACCTGCCTGATCTCGCGGACAGGAACATCATCCTGGCAATAAGCCGGGCCCCAATCCGGGTTATCCCAGATTGCACCCGCGCCGTAGCCATGGCCGCGCTCCTCCAGCAGCCACAGCGCCAGATTCAGGTAGCGGCTGTTCTGCGTCACACGGAACAGCTTCACCAGCGCCAGCTCGATCTCCTCATGCCCCTCCACCCAGTGGCGCTTGCCGGGGCCGAACACGCTGTCATAATGATCGGCCAGACGGCAGGCCACCTCCAGCAGCTCACGCTTGCCGGTAGCCTCATAATAGGCAACCGCCGCCTCGATCAGGTGGCCGCCGTTATACATCTCATGCTTCTCCATGTCCGTCCACTTTCCCTCGGGATGCTCCAGGGTAAAGTAAGCACACAGATAGCCGTCTTCTTCCTGTGCCGCCGAGATCAGCCCGATAATCCGGTCAGCCTCAGCCTCCAGCGCCGCATCCCGCTCCGACATCAGCGCATAGGCAATCCCTTCAAGCACCTTGTAGACATCGGAGTCGTTATAATATTTGCCCTCATAATGCCCTTCCAGCAGTCCTGCGGCCTTGGCAAAGTTATTGATGCGGCCGGTCTCCTCACATTTGGTCAAGCAATCCGGCAGGGTGGTCTGCCGGAGCACCTTCAGGCGCGGCTTCCAGAACTCGTCACTTATCGTTACACGGGTGAAGGACACGCCTTGCCAGGCATGAAGCTTCGCTTGTTGCTCTGCCATTTCTGCTCTCCGCCTCCTTTATCCTTTTAATCCCGTTAAGGTGATGCCCTCCAGGAAATAACGCTGGCCCAGCAGAAACACAATGACGCAGGGCAGAACGACCGTTGCTGAGGCAGCCATCAGCAGATCCCACTGCGCATTGTAGGTTCCCTGGAACATCTGCAGGCCCAGCGCGAGGGTGAACCATTTGTCGCTTTTCAGATAGATCAGCGGACCCATGAAGTCATTCCACGACGCCAGGAAGCTGAACAGGGCAACCACGATAATCGCCGAACGGCTTAACGGAAAAATAATCCGGGTATAAATCTGCCAATAACTCGCCCCGTCCACGAAAGCCGCTTCATCGAAATCGCGCGGGATGGTCAAGTAAAACTGCCGGAGCAGGAAGATATTGAAGATCCCGCCGCCGAAGTAGGCCGGTACAATCAGCGGATACAGCGTATCGTAGAATCCCATGAGCTGCCAGCCCAGAAAGCTTGGGATCATCGTCACCGCTGCCGGCAGCATCATGCTGGTCATCAGCAGGGCGAATACCGCATCCCGGCCCTTCCACTGAATCCGCGAGAATCCGAAGGCTGCGATGCTGCTCGTGATTACGGTCCCAACCAGTACAGTAACCACGATAATCAGCGTGTTCCGGAAGAAGATATCGAACGGCAGCAACGTAAGCGCTTTATGAAAATTGCTCCATTGAAACGGCGCGGGAATCCATTCCGGCGGCATGGTGAAGATCTGCGCCAGGTTCATCAGCGAGCTGCGGATCAGCCAGACAAACGGAATGATGAACATTCCCGAGATCAGGATCAGCGCCCCGTAGCCTGCGGCAAGTGACACCTTGGATGGCCTCAAGCGCGGTCCCCCCCTTCATAATACACCCAGGACTTCGAGCTCCTGAAGACGATAAAGGTGAAGAACAGAATGATGAGGAACAGCACCCAGGCCAGCGCGGACGCATAGCCCATCTCGGCATCCCGGAAGCCCGTTCTCCACAGATAGAAGACATAGAACAAGCTCTGATTATTCGGCCCGCCCTGCGTCAGAATATACGCTTCATTGAACACCTGGAAGGAGCCGATAATCGTCATGATTGTATTGAAAAAGATCGTGGGCGTGACCATCGGAATGGTCACATGGCTCAGCTTGTGCAGCCAGCCGCCCCCGTCCACCTCAATCGCCTCGTAATACTGCCGGGGAATGCCGGATAAGCCGGCAAGGAAAATAATCACGGTGCTCCCGATGCCCCATAACGTAGTAAGCACCACCGACGGAATAACACTGCTCTCCCCGTACAGCCAATTGCTGGTCGGCAGATGCAGACGGCTCAGCAGCGAATTAATGAGTCCGAGGTCAGGGTTAAGCAGCCACATCCAGATCATGGCCGAGGCTACCGCCGGAACGATACTCGGAAGGTAGATGATCGTGCGGAAGATGGCTCTTCCCTTGACGTTGAGATTGAGCAGCAGCGCGATGCCGAAGGAGATTAGAATGACCGAAGGTACGCGCAATAAGACGAAATAAAAGGTGATTCCCAGCGATTTATAGAACAGCTCATCCTCGCCTGAGAACAGCCGGACGTAATGCTCCAGACCGGTAAAAGCGGTCTGCTCCTTAAATACATTATAGTTGGTCAGGCTAAGCACCAGGCTTGCGATCATTGGCCCCAGCGTGAAGATGGCAAACCCGAGGATGGCAGGGGCCGTAAACAGCAGCCCGTAGAACATTCCCTTTCGCATATCGGCCTCCAGTCTATTCCTTGATATCGCGCCGCCCCTTAATCTGGGCCTGGGCCTTCTGCGCAATCGAGTCCATCGCTTCCTGGGCCGTCTGCTGCCCGAGCCACACCTTATCCAGCGCCGGATTGACCAGGTCCATAATATTATTGAAATTCTTCACATAGCCGGTCGGGGTCTGATGCCCTTTGGTCAGAATCACATCGACAATGGCTTCCTTATAGCCGGACGGTCTGGCGTCCAGATTCTCCGTCCATTTGGCCAGAAGTGCAGGATCGGTATACCAGTCCTTGGGGGCCGGCATCCAGGTTCCGGCGGTCAGCATGTCAATGGAGGCTTCAGGATCAAGCAGCGCCTTCAGCAGCTCCCAGGCCTCCTGGGGATGCTTGGAGGATTTGAAGATGGAGAACATGCCGCAGACGACGGTGGTCACCGGCTCCTTCATCACAGGCATGACCCCGACATTGAAGTTGAACTTGGATTGGGCGAGGGCTGCACTGGCCCATTGCCCGTCTACCGTCATCGCTACCTTTTTGGTCTGGAGCGCCACATTGGTCGCCGGAATATTCTTGGACTGCACCGGTGAAGGAGAGACATGGTGGACATTGATCAGGTCGGATATTTTCTGCAGCGCCTCCACCGCCTCCGGCTGGTTCAGCCCGAAGGTTTTGCCGTCTGCAGAGATGAAATCCCCGCCGTTGGAATAAATGAAGTTGCTGTATACCCCCCACCAGGTGGAGATGTTTGCTCCATATTGCTTGATTTTTTTGGGATCGAAGTCCGGGTCAGCCGCTGTTTTGCCATTGGTATCCACGGTCAGCTTTTTGGCCACCTCAACGAATTCATCCCAGGTCCAGGCATCCGCCACATTCGACGGGGGAGGTGCTATGCCGGCGTCCTTGAAGATATCCTCATTGTAGAACAAGCCGAAGGATTCCGGTCCGGGGCCGATTCCGATCACATTGCCCGGCTCCAGGGAATAGGTAATATTAGGAACCAGCGTATCGGGACTGATCTCGGTATCCGTATCGAGAAATTCCTGGAGATTATAGAACTTGCCCTGCTCCGCCATCGGAAAAGCAATCGTACCCGACTCCATCATCGCGATGTCAGGCACATCATTGCCGGCAACCATCGTGGTCAGCTTGGTATCATAATCAGCAGCAATGTGCTGAAGCTCAACCTTGACACTCGGATGCTTGGCCTCGAAATTCTGGATGGCTTTTTTGTAAGGAGCTACTTCCTCCGGTGAGCCCCAGACCGTCATCCGCAGCGTAATCTTTTCCTTCGGCCCGGCATTCCCCGAAGACGCGGAAGCCCCGGGATCTGCCGGTTCAGCCTTCGAGCAGGCAGACAACACAGCGGCAAGCATCAGCACCAGAGCCATGGCCAGGAAGACCGATTTCTTGGGTTGCAACATATTTTGAGCCCCTCTCCATACTTAAGTTCACTTAAGTTCAACCGGTCATAGCTGCAGTCTATGATGCTTTTAGTATAAAATATTAGATAGCGCTTACATAACCCTAATCTCTTTGGATTGGTGGACTGGGATTGGGCTTACCGCGGCAATGTGATACGCACCCTGGTTCCCTGTCCCGGCGAAGAGTGGATCGTGATTCCATACGCACTCCCATAGGTCATCTGAATGCGGTCAATGGTATTCTTAATGCCCACCGAAGCAGACTTATGGTGCAGAATCCTGTCTACTGTCTCCCGGCTCATGCCGCGCCCGTTGTCCTCCACCTCGAAATACCGGACTGCACCCTCCAGCCAGCCGCGGATACGGATGATGCCGCCCGATCCGGTCTGGTCGAAGCCGTGCAGAATCGCATTCTCTACGAACGGCTGGAACAGCAGCCTCGGCACCTCCGTCTCCATAAGAGAGGGGTCCATATCGTACTCGACAGTGAATTTGTCCTCGAAACGAATCGACATAATATAGAAGTAATTCTGCATCCAGTCCATCTCTTCGGACAACGGTACAGCGTCCCAGGTCTTCCTGGAGGTATAGTGCAGCATGCTTGACAGGCAGACCAGCATCCGGCTAAGCTCCTGCTGATCATTCTCAATCGCCGTCCAGTTCATCACATTCAGCGTATTGTAGAGGAAATGCGGATGCATCTGCATGTTCAGCGCCTGAATCTCGGCTTCCTTCTCCTTCAGCCTGATCTCATAATTCTCCGTGACGAGCAGGTGAATCCGGTCATTCATCCGGTTAAAGCGCTGGGTCAGGATGCCGAATTCGTCATGGCCCACCACCTCCACGCGGGTCTGGAAATCTCCCTCTGCAACCGACCTCATCGCACTTAACAGCCGCTTGATCGGCTTGGTGATTTTACCGGCCATGAAGTAGGCGAAGCTCAAGGCCACGATTCCCAGGACTACCGCCAGAACCGTAAGGGACGTACGAATCACCGGCACGAAGCTGCTCACCAGCCCCGCCTCCGGCATCCACACCACCGACAGCCACCCGGTAACCTCGGAACGGTCGAAGCAGACGATGAACACTTCGCCGTTCAGCTTTATCCGCCGCGCCCCGCTGTTCTCCTGCTGCAGCTCGTCCAGCCAGGCTTCCTTGTTCGTCTGCGCAGCAATCCCCGGCTCACTGCCGGCGACCACCCTGCCCTGCGGATCAAGCAGCAGATACTGCGAGCCTCCCGGAATGCTGCCCGAATACAAAGAATTCAGCACCTCGGATTTGAAGCTGATGACAAGCACAGGGCGTTCCACGCCGGCATCCATTTTGGCGAGCTTGGTATTGCCCAGATAGGTGAAGTCAAGCAGGCGTGCAGCCGAGAACAGATTCCGGAATTCCAGATTCCCTTCCTGCAGGTAAGGCTGGTTGAACATGGTTACGAAGTCATACGTGGGAATCCACACCAGCTTGCCTCCTGCCTGCCGGGCCATCCGGTCAATCTCTGATTGCGTGGGCTCCCCTTGGGGCAAGGTCTGTCCGAAGGTGAAGTAGGAGGTCCACAACTGATAGGCATAGATATCCTGATTCTGTGAAAAGGTCTTGCCCAGCACAGCCGTCACCTGCCGGTCCGCTGAGAACAGCTCCGCCGGGTTGGCGGGATCAAGCTGGCTGAAGATACGGAACAGATCCTTATCGAGAAATAAGGACATACTGTTCTGGTCGATGATCCGCAGCTTCGTATCCATGACCTCATTGCTCTTTTTGACAATCTCATACACATTTTTTTGGGCCTGCTCCGTAATGATCTTCAGGCTGGTCCGGTAGAACAACGCTCCCAATACAAGCAGAGGAATCGCAATCAGCAGGATGTAGCTGGCCAGCAGCCGGTAACGAAAGGTAATCCTCATGCTTCCCGCTTCCTTTGGGAGAGTACCTGCTGGTAGGCCTTTGGCGACAGGCCGTAAGACTTCTTAAACACGCGGCAGAAATATTTGGTATCCTGAAAGCCGCATTCCTGCGCAATCTCGTATATCCGGTGCTGTGGCTCCGCAAGCAGTGTCTTGGCCCGCTTCATCCGGGCTGCCGTCACATGCTCAGAGAAGGTTTTGCCGGTCCTGCCTTTGATCAGCGTACTGAAATAGGAGGGATTGAAGTGGAAATGCTCAGCTGCCCGCTCCAGCGTAAGCTCCTCCTTCATATGCTGCTGTATCCAGCTTAGGCATTCAGCGATCATGCTCTCCCCCTGATCCTGCCGGGCTACGGTTAAGGCCAGATGAGCTTCGCGGACTGCTTCGCCCAAATGAGCGACCAGTCCGCTGTAGGTGCTGCATGAACGGATCAGCAGCGTGGCCGTATCGGTCAGGAGCTGCGCCGTCTTTTTGCCCAGCAGCTCCTGATGCTCACTGCGGACCTGAAGCAGCATCAGCGAGGCCTGCTCCTTCAGCAGTACCGGGCTGGTCCGCCCGCCGTCTGCCAGCCGTTCGACCTGCTCCGTGCAAGCCTCCTGAACCAGCGCGGCATCATCTGTGTGCAGCGCGGCATAGAGCTTACCCCAATCCGCAGCAATGACTTCCGGGGCTGTCATCCACTCATCCGCGAACAGCAGCCCCTGCCGGAAATCGTAAAAGTTGTAGCTGTTCACCATACGGGCGGCAAGATATGCATCCGGTGCTTCCGCCAGCAGGGAGCGGCATGGCGGCCCGATGCTGTGGACAAGCTGCCCTGCACCCGGCCACTCCGCCGCGAGCGCCCGGGCGATCCCCCTCGCCTCCTCGCGCTTCTCCCGGGTCAGCCGGTGCTGGACCGCCAGGGTAACGGCGGACAGCAGGCCATCCTCCGGTATCCTGTTCAGGGGAACCGTTACGGACCTGCCCCACTGATTCCAGGCCCGCTCCAGAGCGCAGGTGAAGGCGGCGCTGTCCGGGCTGTCACCGCAGTCTTTCAGCTCCGAGTACACGATAGCCCCGCCCCCCTTCAGCCACTCATACGTCCTCAGCTCCTCCAGCTCCTGCGGGGCGGCGCTTCCGTTCAGCCAGGACATTATCAGCCGGCTCAAGTATGCGGAGGAAGCCAGCGCAAGCCGCTGCTGCAATTCCTCCTCCTCCCTGCGCTGCTCCTGCTCTGCGTTCAACAGCAGGTCGATCCGGCTTAACACATCAGCGATTTTTTCGATATCCACCGGCTTCAGCAGGTAATCATACGCGCCGTGCCGTACCGCCTTCTGCGCATACTCGAACAGATTGTAAGCGGATACCATTACAACCCTGGTGCGGAGGCGCTCGGTCTTCAGCCGCTCCAGAAATTCAAGTCCGTCCATGCCGGGCATGCGGATGTCCGTCAGTATAGCGTCCGGCTGGTGAGCTTTCGCCCAGGCCATCGCAGACAGGCCATCCTTTACCGCTTCCACCTCATCCCCCGGCCGCAAGCGTCCGATCAGATTGACCATCCCTCTAAGATGTCTGGGCTCATCATCCACGATCAATATTCTCATTATGCTCAGCCCCCCAAGATTGGCTTACAGCCGCTGTCAGCCGCAGCGTTGCCCTTATTATAGAAGCCATCCCGGTTCATTCCTAGTGGATTCATATTGGAAAGGTGGATTTTCCCTATAGCTGCACCAAAATTTCCTCTAAGGCCGGCGGCTATGGTAAACTTTGTTTCTGATATTTGATCCACAAGGAACAAGGAGGCAGACAATTCATGGGTGGAACGAATGTATGGGATGCGGAGTGGGAGGTTAACGAAGAGCAGGCGCGGACGCTGATCGGCAGACAATTCCCTCAGCTGTCATCGAAGCAAGTGAAGCGACTGGGCTGGGGCTGGGACAATACTGTTTTTCTCATCGGTGACGAGTATGTGTTCCGGTTTCCAAGAAGGACGTTTGCAGTTGGCGCGATTCGTATGGAAGGGAAGCTGCTGCCGCAGCTGGAGGCATATTTGACCATCCCCTATCCGAAGCCGTTGTTTTATGGCGAAGCAAGTGACGAATACCCGGCACCATTTCTTGGCTATACCCACGTGCCAGGCGATTTCCCCATCGGTTTGACGGAAGAGCGCCGGGCTTTATCGGCAGAGACGCTGGCGGTATTTTTACGGAGATTGCATGAGTTCCCGGTGCAGGAGGCGCTGAAATGCGGAGTTCAGCAAGATCATCGCAACCTGACGGACATAGCCTCGCGCAAAGTGAAATTGGAGGGCTTCCTATCGAAGGTGGCTGAACACTTGTCGCCGGAGGAGTCCGGTATGATCGAAGCGTATATTAACGGGCTGCACAAGGACCGTGTCGAGGCGGTGAACACACTGCTGCATGGCGATCTTCATTTCAAAAATATGCTTGTGAACGGGAACGGGATCGTTTCCGGCATCATTGATTGGGGCGATCTGAGCGTAGGCCATCCGGCTTGCGATTTAAGCGTTGCTTATAGCTTTTTACCACCTTACGCCCGCGGCGTGTTTTTCGAAACGTACGGAGGAGCGGACGCGGAAACGAAGCTGCTGGCGCGGCTGATGGCGGTATACATCCCCATGCTGATCTTAATGCAAGCGGCCGATGACGGGAATGATGCGGTTGTGGCCGAGGCGAAATCCAACATCATGCGGGCACTGTCAGATTAGGCTCATTAATTCGTTTTAATATAGCCATATTTAAAAAAGGACTCCCCTGCAGCTGTCCAATGACTGTGGGAGTCCTTCGCTCTTTTTCCTGTTTCCTATTTCTTATTTCCACCTGCCTGCTTCTGCTTGCCTGCGTTCTAACCCCTTATCTCCGGCCTTCTCCCCTAATCCGCTCCGCTTTCCGCATCCGGCGTATTATTGATGCCTGCGGCAGGCGCGGGGCTCTCCCCGCCACCCGCATTCCCGTCTGATCCGGCGGGGGTGGAGCCGGAGCCATTGCCGCCGGAAGGCGTACCCTCCGTGCCGGAGCTGCCCTTCCCGGTGCTAAGCGAAGGGGCCGGGATGGCGATGCCCGGGGCGCTGCTGCCGTTCTCGCCGACCGGCTTGCCCTGGTTGTCGTAATAGTACATCGGGACATCGCCGACAACCATGAGGTAGGAGACGGGGATCTCGGTGTCCACCACCTGCGGCTCCATATCGAACGGGACGACAACGGCGACCTCAGTCACGATATGAATATAGACCTCAACGAGGATCATATTAATTCCGGCATTCTTCTGCCTGGTGTTCAGCTCCACCTTGACCGCCCCCTGCGGCTCGACCTTGACCGGAATATCCGGTCCGTAGGAGGCAATCAACGGGCTGCCGAGCGCCTGGCCGAGCGGAATATGCTCTGTCCGGTTATGCAGCTCCTGCAGGGTGGACTGGATGACCTCGGCAGCCTGCGAGGTAATCCGCATATGCTCCTTGTAGTTGAGCATGAAGCCGGAGATTTTGCCGTTCTTATCCGTCTTCCAGTCGATCAGTGCCTCTGCGTTCCCGCCATCTGCCACCTGGGACGTAATCGCTTTATTAATGGATTCGGTTGCAATCTGCTTCACGCGGATCTGAGCCAGGTGGGTAATCGGCGGCTTCAGATGCTTCTCGACATAACGCAGCCCCTGAAGCACAGCCAGCAGCAGCAGCAGGCTCAGAATGATCCAGAACCTGGCCCGTCTGCGCGGCCTCTGGCCTGCTCCGCCCGCTGTCTCCACCCGCTTCCCAGACCGGCTGCCGAACAGGCGGAACCGGCCGCCGCCGGCCCGCCCGGCCTTGCGCCAGACCCGGTGTCCCGGAGCGCCCTTCGCCGTGCTAGACGGCCTGGCAGCCTCGTATCCCGCTCCGCTTCCGCTTAGCCTGACGCCGGACCTGGAGGGCTTAGCCACGAACCGGGCGCTCCGCCCCCAGCCCCGGCTGGACGCCCCCGGCCCCGTTCCCGTCCGGGACGGCTTCGCCTCGAATCTGGTGCTCCCGCCCGGCGGCCGGAGTCCGGCCCGGGACGGTCTGGCCTTGAAGCGCCGCCCGCCCGTCCCTCCAAGACCGCTGAAGCCCAGTCTCGGCAGCCGGAGACGGCTAAGCAGCGGCAAGCCTGCCTTCCGGTTTCCCCATTTTCTGATTCTGCCCATGCCCTGCCGTCCCTCCCGACATTCCGGCGGTCAAGCCGCCCTGTACTACTAAGCTATTCAGCAGCAGCACGCCTTAAAACAACAAAAAAAAGAACATCCCTGCGGCAGCACACCGCAGCAATGTTCTTCTAATGTCCCATCCGTTTGCGTTTATCCTCCTGGATATGCCCCCAATGCAGGCGGACAAAGACCGCGAGCAGAATCAGCATAAATACACCGTACCACAGCAGGAAACCGTTCCAGTCCTCACGCGGAACGATCAGCGAGGAGCCGATTGTACCGAACAGCCAGATGAAGGACAGATTGCCGAGCACCGTTCCCCAGATGTAGGCCGCAGGCTTCATGGACGACACCGCCGACATCAGGTTAATGATATTGCTGGGCACAATCGGGACCGTACGCAGCAGCACCAGTGTCCAGATGCCGTAGCGGTCCAGGTAGACCTGCCATTTGTCATACTTCTTAAGCCTGTATCCCCATCTCCGGTCGAACCAGTCGAAGAGATACCGCCGGAACAGATAATAGACCAGCACCGCCGCCACATTGCAGGCCAGCCAGCTGACCGCCATACCGCCTATAATCTCAAATACAGAGACATGCAGCACAATCAGCACCGCTAAGGGGAAGAATCCGAACAAGCCCTGCAGGATGGTGAGCGGAAAGGTGGCGAATACAATGTAAGGGCCGCTAAGTCCAAGGCTCTGCAGCAGCCAGTCGATCCAGGCGTTGATCGTCTCAGTCATGGAGCTCTCTCCTTTCCTGACTCCTTGCAGCAGCCGGTTCTGTACACATCTGTTCACTCTTGAACAAAAACACCCCTTCCGGGGTGTTCAAGTAATGACTCGCGTACGATATGCGTATTAAGTCCAATGGTGAACCCTATGGTTACAAAATTGTAGCTATTGTTCCCTCATCATAGCACACATTCGCTTCCACTGCCAGCCAGCCGGCTGTCCCAATTATTTCTTGGAAGAAACACCGGCAATCCATTCATTCACCTTAGCTTCATTGCTCTCTACCCAGTCCTTGGCCGCTTCCTCCGGCGATTGTCCGCCCTGGATCTTGACCATCACCTGCTCCATGTCCTCCGGGTTCCATTTGAATTGGCTCAGGAACTTGTGCACATCAGGCATATCCTCCTGAAGGCCTTTGCGGGCCATGGTGTGGATCTGCTCGGCTCCGCCGTATACACCCTGGGGATCGTCCAGATACTTCAGGTCCATGTTGGCGAACATCCAGTGCGGAGTCCAGCCGGTGACCACAATCGGTTCATTCTTGTCAAAAGCCTTCTGCAGCTCCTGCGCCATCGCCGCCGACGAGCTCTCCAGCAGCGTATAGTCGCTTAAGCCGTAGGCTTCCAGCGCCTTCTCAGTAGCGGTCATGATGCCGGCACCCGGCTCAATCCCGATAATGGTCTGATTCAGCGAAGAGGCAACATCGGCATTCTTCAGGTCATCGATGGAGTTAATGTCCATATAGGCCGGAACGGCCAGACCGGTCTTCGTTCCATCCAGATTAACCCCTACATCCTCAATATCCTTGCCGTACTTCTCCAGATAAGCGGCATGGGTGCTTGGCAGCCAGGCGGCGACCATCGCATCCGCGCTTCCGTCAGCAATCCCGGCCCACATCGGCCCGGCGTCAACCTGCAGCAGCTCTACCTTCAGGCCGAGCTTCGATTCCAGCACTTCCTTCACTACGTTGGTACTGGCAATCTCCGAATCCCAGGCTACATAGGCCAGCTTCACCGTGCCCCCGTTATCGGACGAGCATCCTGCTACCAGGACTACAGTCAGCAGCAGCATCAGCCAGATCAGCGGGCGGCGTTTCATCAGTTTGCTTGTGTTCATAATGTTCATACACTCCTTATCCTTGTTGTTTGGGCTTGAACAGCTTCTGGGTCAGACGGTCCAGCAGAATCGCGATAATGACAATCGCAATCCCTGCTTCGAAGCCCGCACCGGTCTTGGCCTGCGAGACCGCACGGTACACATAGGCTCCGACCCCCTGGGCGCCGATCATGGACGAGATGACCACCATCGACAGCGACAGCATAATGGTCTGGTTAATTCCGGCCATGATTGTCGGCAGGGCGATGGGGAGCTGCAGCTTGAACAGCTTCTGCCCGGCGGTGGAGCCGAAGGCATCTGCTGCCTCCACAAGCTCAGGCGAGACTTGGCGGATACCCAGGTTAGTCAGCCGGATCGTTGGCGGAATCGCAAATATAATAGAAGCAATGACTCCGGGCACAACGCCCAGCGAGAAGAACGATACGGCCGGCAGCAGATAGACGAACGCCGGCATTGTCTGCATGAAGTCGAGCACCGGGGTGGCGATGTTCTGGAAGGTCTTGCTCTGGGCACACAGCACCCCCAGCGGAACTCCAATGACCACTGCCAGCACAGATGCGGTCAGCACCAGCGCCAGCGACTGCATGGAAGGACCCCATAATCCCAGATTATCGATCAGCAGCAGTCCTAACACCGCAAACAGCGCCATCCGCCATTTGCCGATCCAATAGGCCAGAGCGGCGATCAGAAGGGTCAACACAATTGCCGGCAGGAAATTCAGTGCCGCATCAATTCCGCTCACCATTCCGCCGATCACGGCATGGATGAAATCAAATACAGGTCCGAAGTAGGTCATCAGCCAGTCTTCGATCCATTCTACGCCCTTGCCGAGCGGTATTTTGGGTAGATTCATGAACCTGTTCCTCCTTCCGGAACCGCATTGCCGGCCAATGCTGACAATATAGCCCCTTTGATCACAATCCCCTTCAGCTTGTTGCCCTCATCCACGACAGCAACCGGCAGATGGGTCTCCGACATCAGCTCGAACAGGTCATTCAGCAGGGTATCCGGCCGCACCTGGGGAATGTCACGCTGCATCACTTCCAGAATGGTGCGGTTCTCCTTCAATGCCTGGGAAGCACTATCCGCTGTAAGCAGCCCTTGCAGCCGCATCTCATTATCCGCTACATACAGGCTCGACACCCCGCTGTCCCGCATCAGCTGCAGAGCTACCCGGGGCCCGCGTTCCGGACGGATCATCTCCGGCTGGAGCATGACATGCGAAGCGGTCAGCACCTTGGACAGATCGACATCCTCCACGAAGCGCTCCACGTATTTGTTCGCAGGCTGGATAAGAATCTCTTCCGGCGATCCGATCTGGACAATCACCCCGTCCTTCATCAGGGCAATCCGGTCCCCGATCCGCAGCGCCTCATCCAGATCATGGGTGATGAATACAATCGTCTTCTTCACTCTGGACTGCAGCTCCAGCAGCTCCTGCTGCATATCCTTGCGGATCAGCGGATCAAGCGCACTGAAGGCTTCATCCATCAGCAGAATGTCAGGGTCATTCGCCAGACCGCGCGCCAGACCGACACGCTGCTGCATCCCGCCGCTCAGCTGATCCGGGCGGTGATTCTCCCAGCCTTTGAGGCCGACCAGCTCGAGTGCCTCCATCGCAAGCTTCGTCCGCTTGCTTTTCTCCACACCTTGAACTTCCAGACCGTATTCCGCGTTAGCCAGCACCGTGCGGTGCGGGAACAGCGCGAACTTTTGAAAGACCATGCCGATATTCTTGCGCCGGAATTCCCGGAGCTGCTCCGGGTTCATTTTGACAACATCCTTGCCCTTGAACAGCACCTGTCCTCCGGTAGGCTCAATCAGCCGGTTCAACAGACGGACGAGCGTGGATTTACCACTGCCCGACAACCCCATAATGACGAAGATTTCTCCTTCTTCAATGCTGAATTCGGCCTTGTTCACGCCAACTGTCAGCTTCGTTTCACGGGCGATTTTCTCCTTGGACCAGCCTTGCTGTAATAATGGAAGTGCCCGTGCCGGGTCATGACCGAATACTTTGGTTAATTGCTTCACCTCTATAATTGCCATAGTGACCTCCTTCTCTATCTGTAAGCTTATCGCGCCTGCTGCTACTGACCTAGTGTAACGGACTTACGAAAAGAGACGCAAAGTGCGTATACGCTAAAAAATTAGTGTACAGTTTTAACTTTACGTACTTTACGTATAGAATACTCCGTTTAACGCCAAATTACGATCCTGATGAATTCTTTACTTCTCAAGGGGGATTTGATTACAATACAGTAGGAGAGGCTTGTAGCCTGTCAGCCTTATTCCTCAGGAGGGACATCATGAATGATTTAGAGGGGCTTCAGCCCGAGCAAATAGACAAAATCAGAAAGGCCCGGGAGCGGGTCATCGATTCTATCGGCAAAAACATGGATTTATACGGAATTACCTTGTCCATCGGGCATTTATATGGCTATATGTACTTCAATCAAGGCCCGGTCACGCTCGATGAGCTGAGCAGCACGATGGGGATGAGCAAGACCTCGATGAGCACCGGCGTCCGTACACTCATGGATCTGAAGATGATCGAGAAGGTCTGGGGCAAGGGCACCCGCAAGGATCTGTTCGAGGTGGTTCCCGACTGGCACCAGAATTTCAGCGATTACTTCTCTATTAAATGGAGAAAAGCAGTGGAAGGAAATATGAACGCCCTGAACAAATCGCTGGCTGAAATCCGGCAGCTGAAGGCCGATTATGCGGAGGAGCCTGACCTTGTAAATCTGCTCCAGACCGATGAGGTCAAGATTGAGGAAGCGATCAAGTACTACCGCTGGCTGCTGAAGCTGATTGAAGCGCTGGAAACCGGCAGAATCTTTGAATTCATCCCTAAAGAATAATATCAGCTATAGACATTTATCCTATTCTGCTTATGCACCCGCACGCTAGAAAATGTATGTTGTTTTCCACATACATTTGGTCCATAGGATGCTCTACCAGGGAAACTATAGCTTCCCTGCAAGGTTCAAAACGGCCGCGTCCCTTGAATTCAAGGAACGCGGCCGTTTTCGCATGCTGATGATGTGCTGTCTTTCGTTAGCTTACGGGTTCTCAATCAGACTGACATCATCAATATAGATGCGGTTGCCTGCCCCGATGGCTGCATTCGTCTCCTCACTGTTCCCGTTAATCCGGCCCAGCAGGAAAACCAGATGCGCCCCTGCATCGGTGGGACTGTTCATCGTGAAGGTGTAGCTGAAGCGCTGCATCTCGCCCGTTAACACTACAGCGGTTGCCGGGAGATACTTGGTGTAATCCCCTCCAAAATGCTCAACCGCCACTTCAATCAGACGATTGATATCCGAGCGGGCGCTGAAGGCCAGGGTGTAGCTTGTGCCTTCGGTCAGCTTCAGATCCTTGTAATCCACCTGGGCGGCGTAGTTGGCCGATCCCGTGAAGTTCAGTGAGACTTCGAGTTCTCCGGACTTCACGGCGGCATTGCCGGCACTCTCGAAATACTGGGTCCAGCCCTTAAGCGCCGGCTCCGCATCGAACGTACCGTTATCCAGCTTGCCGCTGGCCGGAGGAGTGACCGGGCCGCCCGTTACCTCCCGGACCGCTATATCGTCCAGAGAGATGGTATGCGGCGTATGGTTGGCCGTCTGATCCTCACCCAGCGTGGCCCCGATCAGATAGTTCAGCTTCAGCGGACTATCGTTCGTGACGGTGAACTGCGCGCTGTAGGTCGCCCAAGTAGCCGTAATATTGAATTTCACCTGCGCGGGCTGGGCTGAGGTTCCGCTGTATTCTACGGCAATCTGCCGGGGAACCGTAGACTTTGCTTTGAAGCTCAGCTCATAGGTTTTACCTGCTTCCAGCGGGATCTTCTCCTGATAGAGCTGTGTGCTCCAGCTCTCTGTCCCGGCTGCCTGAATCTGCACCTCTGCTGCCCCGTCCACGATCTGGAGGGATGCGGCTCCGCCTGCCCCGGACCAGGTGGACCAGCCTGTGCTGCCGCTGGTGAATGAACCGTTGATGACCAGGTTGTCGTCACTGCCCAGTATGGTCTGAACGACCTTCGCGCTAACATACCCTTCGGCCTCGACCGTAATACTGTAACTGCCTTCTGCCGGAAAAGCCGCCGCCTCAATCGTAATGACTCCAGGCTTCACCGTGTACAGTTCAGGCTCCAGCGCAGTCCCGTTCACCTTCACAGCCTTAATATGATCCGACCATTCGGCTTTCTCTATGAAGGTCAGCTCAATCGGCTGCGACACCCGGTTGGCGGTATGGTCAGGAACCAGCTCCTGCGGCTTCGCCGGGGCGTTCTTGATCTCAAATTTCACATTATCGATCACAATGTCATGACTCTGCGGAATGCTCACACCGCCCACCTTGCCAAGCAGGAATTTCAGCGACAGCATATCATTCGCACCCTGCCGGAATTCGAACCGGTAATGCTGCATCTCCGGTGTCAGCTCCACCGTCTTATCCATGGATGGGGTATAGCTGGCATTCTCCGCCTTCACGCTAATCTGCCGGGCTGCGCTGGCTCTGGCATCGAATTCAACCACGTAATCCGCGCCTGCGGCAGCCTTCAGGTTATTCTGGAACAGCATGACCGAATAGGCCTGGTTACCCGTGTTCGTGATACTGAATTTTGCCGCCCCGTCTGCTACGGCTGCCGAGCTCTGCCCGCCGTCTTCAGTAAGCAGCCGCTCCCAATTGTTGAACCCGAAGCTGAAATCCCCGTTCAGCAGCGGATAATAGGTCAGATCCGGATCATAGTAGAAGCTGGTGCGCACCAGCAGGAACTGGTCCAGCAGCACCGTCCCTGTGCCTCCGCTAAGACGCAGAACGAATTGTCCAAGCCGGTCGCTGGCTCCCGGGAAGTTTTTGAAGACCGCCTCTGCCTGCTGATGGCCTGCCTTCAGCTCGAACGGCTGCGAAGCATGTACGGTTCCGTCATGGCCTAATAATTCAACGGTGGCCGTCCGTGCAGAGGAGCTGTCTGCCTCGAAGGTCAGCTTGTAATCCTGGCCCTGCACCAGGAAGATTCCCTTCTGGAGCAGCGTAACCTCGCTGCTGCCGCCGTCTGTGCCTGCAATGTCCAGCTTCAGGCGGCCCTCAGTATCAACGGCCGGCTGGACCTCCGCCCCTCCTGCGGCACCGATATGCCAATAGCTCATCCGGTCGGGTTCGCCCAGATCGAAGCTGCCGTTGTAGAGATGGTTGCCGCTGCCGAGCGGTGTTTTGGCGCTGTCATGGTCGAAGGGAATGCTATCGATCTCTTCCAGCCGCGCATTGCCGAGCCATACCGGCGAAGCATTGGTTCCGAGGTTGAACTCAACCCGCGCGGCATTGTCCGAATTCTCCTTCATCTGGAACATCGTCTCGAAATGCTGCAGCTCTCCCGTCAGCCCTGCCTTGAATGCCGGAGAATAAGCCGGGAAGCCAAGCGTTGCGCCCCCGGTCAGCCGGGCGGTCAGCTCGCGGGCCGTATCCGTTCTGGCATCGAAGCTCAGCTTGTAGAATCTTCCCTTCGCGAGCGACACAATGGCCTGCGGCTGAATCGAATAGGTGTTGCCGCCAGGCTTGCGGATGTCGACCTTCAGGAAGTTCTTGCCGCCTACAGGCTCCAGGGACAGCGCTGCATCCGCGCCTTCATCCTTGTACAGCACCCAGTGGGCTGTATTCGGAATGCCCAGACCGGGATCACCGTTGGCCTGCTCCGTGAACCCGCTGTTATAGATGAAGTTGCCGTCTTCGAGCGGCTTCTTCGCTCCCTCCAGATAAGGCTCCTTCTCGATCTCTACCGGCACGGGCTTGCGGTATTCGCGTCCGGTCAGCTCATAGATGCGGACATAATCGATCTCCATCGAACTCGGGAATACGGTCTCGTCTGTAGGATCGCCGTCGAAGTTGCCGCCTACCGCCAGATTCATCAGCAGGTGGAACTTCTGGTTGAACGGCGCGGGATAAGCATTCACCGCCGGCTGGCCGTTACTCTTGCTGTACCAGTCGTTCTTGGTAGAGTATAGCACCCCGTCTACATACCAGCGGATCTCCCCCGGCTCCCACTCAATGGAGTAAGTGTGGAAATCTTCAATGGTGGAGTTGCCCGGCAATACATACTCCTTACCGGAGTATACGTTATCCGGCCATTGAGACCCGTAATGGATCGTTCCGGCTACTACATTCGGACGGCTGCCCCAGCCCTCCATGATATCCAGCTCACCGGAGGCCGCCCAAGTGCCGTAGACATAATTCTCCGGCAGCATCCAGATCGCCGGCCAGAGTCCCTTGCCTGCCGGCGCTTTTGCCCGGATCTCGAATTTGCCGTACATTTTGCTGTACAATCCGTTGGTCTTGATTCTTGTGGAGGTATACGGCTTGCCGTCCACCGCTTCCTTGCGTGCAGTAATAACCAGCTTACCGTCCTGCTCCTTCACATTCTTCGGATCATTGGTGTAATACTCCAGCTCATTGTTGCCCCAGCCCGGATTGCCGACTGCGGTGCCGTCTCCCAGGTCATAGGTCCACTTCGTCGGATCAATGACATTGTCGTCGAACTCATCATTCCACACAAGGGTCCATGGGTCACTGGTTGGTGTGGAGGTCGGCAGCGGCGTCGGGGCTATAGTAGACGTCGGCTCCGGCGTCGGTGTAGCCTCTGGTGTCGGCTCCGGTGTAGCCGCTGGCGTCGGCTCCGGTGTAGCCGCTGGCGTCGGCTCCGGTGTAGCCGCTGGCGTCGGCTCTGGTGTAGCCGCTGGCGTCGGCTCCGGTGTAGCCGCTGGCGTCGGCTCCGGTGTAGCGGTGGCCGTCTCTCCCCCGCCGGAGACAACCGGCGGCAGGCCAGCCAGCGGTGAAGCCAGGTTCAGATTGCTGCGGCTGCCCTGCAGCAGGGTTATCCCCCCGGCAGTTACAGCCTCCGCCTGGTTCAGCACGCTGCCGAAGCTTCCGCTGCCCGTAAGCGCCGTGCCCTTGGCACCGGCGGTGAGCAGCAGCTCCGCCACCTGCGCCTGATCCATCAGCACGACCTTGCCGGGCGTGCCCCAGATCAGCTTGGACAGCTTGCCGGAGATGTTCAGCGTAAGGCTGCCTGCTGCCGGATTAGCAGCGGAGACTACCCCGTAATTGCCCTTAAGAGTGACCGTATGCTCCCCGGCCGGAAGCACCACATCGGTGAAGCCCTCTCCGGTAAGCGTAGCCTCTTCAAGGATCGCGCTGGAAGCAAGGCGCACGGTTCCGGCGGTTGTCGTCCCGCTGGCCACGATACGGACGGTTCCCCGGGGCTTCGCCACCTGAACAGGCCCAAGGCTGCTGTTTACCAGGCTCACACTATGCTCACCGCCGCCGCGGATATAGGTGGTGCCCTTCACCTGCACCCCCTCCAGCCGGACATCGCCCTCTCCGATCCCCTCGGTCAGATAGAGGTTCCCTTCAATGACACTGTCCTTAAGGGTAATGCCTTCATGGCTCAGTACAACATTTCCCTGTACCGTGCCCAGCTTCACTTCCCCGCCGGAGGACTGAATTCCCTGCACCAGTGAATCGGCCAGCTTCGCCAGCTCGGCGCGGGTAATCTTCCCGTCCGGCTTGAATAGCCCTCCCGGGTAACCCTTCATATACCCCGCAGATGTTAACGCATCCGCTGCGGAGATGACCTCACTATCCGCGCCTGCAAGATCGCTGTATATCCCCTTGGCGGAATTGCCGGTCTCCAGCCGGAAAATCTTCTGCAGCGCCACAGCGGCCTCCCCGCGCTTCAAAGGAGCTGCAGGCTGAATAAGCTGATCAGTGCCAGCACTCAGATAACCCGCCGCTACTGCCTTGGCGATATCTTGCTTGTACCAGGCTCCGGCCGCAACATCTGCCGGAAGAGCCGCTGTCAAGTCGGTATACCCGAAGATACGGTTCATAATGGCGGCGAATTCCGCCCGGGTAACCTGCTGCTCCGGCCGGAAGCGGCCATCCCCGTAGCCCGAGATTACCCCGCTGCGGCTCCAGCGCTGCACGGCAGCGGACGCCCAGTGACCCGGGTCTACATCAGTAAACGCTTTCAAACCGCTGGTAGCCAAGCTCTTATCCGGCCCGGACACCGGTGCCTCTGCTGCCGCTGTCTGCCTGAGCTGAGCAGGCAGCGCACCTGCCGCGCCGCTTCCGAGCGGCGACAGCAGCCCGGTCACGATCACTGCGGCTGCGAGCAATGCGGATACATTCTTTTTCATTCGGTAGATGCCTCCTCTAGTTTTCTGTCCTGTTCTACCGCAACCCTGTAAATGTCATTTCTCCAATTCGACAAATCGAAATCGGTTTCGGTCGAAAACACATCAATTCCTCAATGCAATTAACCTTTGACTTGTTTCGGCAAGTTGAATAGACTCTAGAAAGGACTGCTTGCTACTGGCAGGCAGTGTCCCATGAACGGTCTGAAGCCTCGTGAACCCCTGGCATACCCGTCTTTTGGCCCGTTCCATTCTTAAGCGGGGGTGGCAATCGCCATGCAAATGAATATCAAAAAAATTGCCGAAATGGCCGGGGTCTCTGTATCCACAGTGTCCAAAATCATGAACAACTACAGCGATGTTTCCGAAAAAACGAAACGCAGAGTTCTCGAAATTATCGAACAGACCGGATATACCCCCTCCAGCTCGGCCAAGACGCTCGCCACCAAGAAATCGAATCTGATCGGAGTGATTTTTGCCGGTGAGCTGAATGTGGAATTTACCCATCCTTTTTTTGTCGAGGTACTCAATTCCTTCAAAAAACAAATGGGCGTGCTAGGCTACGACCTGATCTTCTTCTCCAATGAGAAGTTCATTAATAGCGGCGATTACTTCTCGCGCTGCGTGCATTTCCATGTGGACGGCTGTGTCATCATCTCCGGGCAGGAGATGGAGCCGGCAATCCGTGAGCTGGACAAGAGCGATATTCCGTGCATCGGCGTGGACCTGGAGCTGACCGGCAAAAAATCCGGGTATGTCATGTCGGACAATTACCAGATTGCTTCCAAGGTGGTGGAGCACTTCTACCTGCTCGGCTACCGGGAGCTTGGCTTCATCGGCAGCACTGCCGATTCGGATATCTCCAACCGGCGTGAGGCCGGGTATGCCAAAGCCATCGCCGGCTTCGGCCTGGCCACGAATCCCGACTGGTTCATCCATGGTGAAGATTTCTTCGAGCCCAGCGGTTATGCGGCAATGAAGAAGCTGATTGGGTCCGGCACTTTGCCGCAGGCCATCTTCGCCGCCTCCGATCTGCTTGCTCTCGGCGCCATCCGTGCCTTGAAGGAGCATGGCCTTAAGGTTCCCGAGGATATCGCCATCATCGGCTGTGATGATATCGAGGCCTGCCAGTATACCAGCCCTACGCTGACTACCATCCGCCAGAACAAGGAGCGGCTGGGTGTGCTCGCAGCGCATATGCTGTTCGACCTGATCAACAACCAGTCCGAAGGCGGCTCCTTCGTCGTGGAACCTGCGCTGATCGTCCGTGAATCCTGCGGCAGCGGGTTAAGCCGCTGACCGCCCGCTTTGCAAAGAGCTGGCTGCCATCCCTCCCCTCCGGTCCGGAACTTCGCTTGGCTGCTGTGCGCAGCCGCCCGAAAACGCTTTCGGTTATATAATCGCTCATTTATCAGGCGGTCACAAGGCACCGTTTTTCTGGTTAGGGGGACCATTTTTCGGTTTGTCCCCCGTCAAGCCGTTCCCGTTCTTCTTCCAGTATGCTTACAACGGCGCTGGCTCCCCGGTCTGAGGGTCCAGCGACAGTCTGACCAGCAGGCCCGCATGAGTAAGCCCCGCACCGAAGCCGTACAGCAATACCTGCTGCCCGCTGTGCACCTTCCCCTGGCGGATGCCCAGATCAAGGGCAAGCGGAATACTCGCCGCTGAGGTGTTGCCGAATTCCTCCAGACTGTATAACGCCTGCCCGAACGGATAGTCCAGCCGCTCACAGATCGGTTCAATCATCCGCAGATTGGCGCTGTGCGGGATGAACCAGTCCACCTCGGCAAGGGAGGCCTCCGCCTTCGCCAGCACCTGCTGTACTCCCTGCGGAACGGTCCGTACCGCCCACTTGAACACTTCGCGGCCGTTCTGCACTAGCTTGCCAGTAGCCGTAAGCTGCACACCATTCACCTGGTCCGCCAGCCCCGAGAGGTAGACATGATGTCCGCCGCTTCCGTCACTTCCCAGATTGAACCCTCTGAAGTTGTCCTGCTCCCCACTTTCCACCAGCACAGCCCCGGCCCCGTCACCGAACAGAATGCAGGTGCTGCGGTCCGTGTAATCCGTAATCTTGGACAACGTATCCGCGCCGATAACCAGCACTTTATGATGCATTCCCGAAGCGATAAGCGCATGGGCCATATGCAGGCCATAGACGAAGCCGGCGCAGGCGGCACTCAGATCCAGCACTCCCGCAGTCTGCGGAATACCCAGACGGTTCTGCACAATGGCTGCCACAGAGGGAAAAGGCATATCAGGCGTACTGGTCGCTACAAGGATCATGTCAACATCCTGGACGCTTTTGCCATATCGGTTCATCAGATCCCGCACAGCGGCTGCACACAGATCGCTGGTATATTCATCCTCCCGGCTGATTCTGCGCTCCCGGATTCCGGTCCGCTGCACAATCCATTCGTCATTCGTATCGACCATCTGCTCCAGATCTGCATTCGTAAGCCGCCGCTGCGGCACGTATGAGCCCACCGCTGTAATTTTTGCACCCTTCATCGCGCTCACCTCTTATTTCAAATTTTATTATTGGTATCAGATATTAGTACTTGGTACTAATTATAACCTGCCTAAGGCTATATTGCAAAACCTATTACCCGTAAGTACACCAGACCTCTCATCTTACCATTGTAAAGATTGCTGTCCCGTGCTACAATCTTACCAGTGTTAAGATAACGTGCAAGAATGAAGGGATGAACGCATATCTTGAAAGAGAAACCCTATCACCACGGCAATCTGCGCAACCAGCTTATTGAAGCGGGTATTAAGCTAATTAACCAGGACGGTATCAGCAGCTTCTCGCTGCGCAAGGTCGCCGCCGAATGTCAGGTCAGCCACACCGCCCCCTACAGCCATTTCAAAAATATAGATGAGCTGGTCTCCGCCATGGGCGAGCATGTCACCGGCCAGTTCATGGACACTCTGCACGCCTCGGTCCAAGGGCAGGAGGGAAAGCCGGAAGCGATCACACTGCTGGGCCAGGCGTATATTGACTTTTTCATAGAGCATCCACAGTATTTCCAGTTTCTGTTCTACCATTCCGGCATCGTCATCGATCTGGACAACTATGAGACGGACAGCTATCCGCCCTTCGCCCTGTTCCGGTCAACGGTCTACGAAGTCTTCCGCGGCAGCGGTCTGCCGGAGTCAGCATTCACTCAGCACTTGATTACACTCTGGTCTATGGTGCACGGAATCACGGCATTGCTGACCAATAACGGGGTCCGGTATTCAGGCAACTGGCGCGATCTGCTGGAGCTTAAATCTATCTTTTAGGGGGTTGACCATTCATGAGGACGATCATACACGATCTGCAGGAGCAGGAATTCGCGGGCTGGCTAGAGGATACGGTGCATGAGGGAGTGACGGTCATTTCGGATAACGGGGCCATCCGTTCATGCATGGGCTGCTTTGGCTGCTGGACCCGGACGCCCGGGGAATGCATTATTAAGAAGGATGGTTATGACAATCTGGGCGAGCTGTTCTCGCGCAGCGACGAGCTGATGATCATCAGTAAGTGTATGTACGGCAGCTATAGCCCCTTTGTGCTGAATGTGCTGAACCGGAGTATCTCCTACATGCTTCCTTATTTCGCCACCGAGAATGGAGAGACGCATCACCGGCCCCGCTATGACCACCAATTCACACTATCGGTACATTTCTATGGCAATGACATTACGGAGGCTGAACAGAATACGGCCAGAACGCTGGTCGCGGCCAACAGTCTGAATCTGTATTCGCTAGGGAACAACGTGTATTTCCATACCCATCCTCAGAGCATTAAGGAGGTCCTGCAATGAACATCGCCATGATCAACGGCAGTCCCAAGCCAACCGGCAGTAACTCCGGCATTCTGCTGGGCATGCTGGAGCCGCTGATTGCAGACGGGAACGAGCTGCACACCTATACGCCGAATAAAAGACCGCTCTCTCCTGAAGAATACAACGAGCTTTGCCGCATGGATGTGCTGGTCTTGGCCTTCCCGCTCTATTACGACGGTATCCCGTCCCATCTGTTCCAGCTGCTGGTTACCCTCGAAGGGTATCTGAAGACCGAGCGTGAACGGGACATTTACGTCTATGCACTGATTAACAATGGCTTCTACGAGGGCCACCAGAACCAGATTGCGGTGGAGATCCTCAAACACTGGTGCGCGCGCGCCGGTGTTCATTTCGGGCAAGCCTTAGGCCAAGGCGCCGGTGAGATGCTGGGCTCCATGGGGAAGGTTCCGCTCGGCCGGGGGCCGCTGAAGAACCTGGGCCGCGCCATGCACAGCCTGGCCGCCAATATCCGGTCCAAAAGCACCGGCGAATCCCAGCTGTTCAGCCCGAACTTCCCGCGCTTCGCCTGGAAATGGAGCGCCACCCACTCCTTCTTCCACGGAACAGCCCGGAAGAACGGGCTGAAGCCGAAGGATCTGCTGCGGCGGAAGTAGGGAATACTATAACCAATCGCATACTGGCAGGTTGCCGTACCCGATTATCATACAAGTGAAGGCCTTAATTGCACTCCGTACATTTAAATCATCTGATATTACACCGATGATACGTTTAGTTGTATTTCGTGCACCTAAATTTTCATCTACACCAGATTCTCTCCCATTCGCGCAGATTTAGTTGTACAGACTACAGTTAGATGAAGAGAACCTTCCTTTTCGCTGATTTTAAATGTACAGAATACAGCTATCGCCTACACATAGAACAAACCTCTATTTAACCTTAAAAGCCCGGTCCCCAACAGGACCAGGCTCTTATCTGTACAGCTTCTATGCGCAATCCTGTAGGATAGTATCCCCCCCCCCCATTTCCGCCGGATGTCACCGGATATTATCGTTCCGCCGGGTCCACCGTAACCCGCTTCACCAGTTCCTCCGGCTTCGCCGTGTTCCTGGAGCGGCAGTGCAGGAACTCCACCTCTTCCCCGTTCTCCACATAGAAGGCCGGGCCGTCATGGTTCTCGATCGTGACCTGCTGGAACTTCACCTCGCGGACGTTGCTGAGGAAGAAGCCCCGGCGCTGCATGTCCGGAAGACCTGCCATCATGTCGGGCTGGCCTGGAACGGCATGCTCCGCCATGGAGATATCGATGTTGGTGAAGGTAATTTCCGACACCGCCTGCTCAGCCAATCCATACAGGAACCCCGCTGCGGCATGGACATTACGGGCGGTAATGTTGGCGTAATGAATCCGCCGGAACTGCGGCGTCTCCGCTGTCACCGGATAAGGGTTCTTGTCCCAGACATATTTCTCCTTACCCCGGGGGCCACAGAAGTAATAGAGATTCAGTGTGAAGGGACAGATGACATCCTCCATCACAATGTTGCTGACCCGTATATCCTCGATAATGCCTCCGCGCCCGCGCCTTGACTTCATACGGATGCCGCGGTCCGTCTGCTTGAATACGCAATTGCTGATGGTCACATTGCGGATATCGCCGCTCATCTCACTGCCCAGCACCACCGCGCCATGTCCGTGCACCATGACGCAGTTCGTGATCGTGATATTCTCGCAGGGAATCCGCTCCCGGGTATCCTCGGTGCCGGCCTTGATAGCAATGCAGTCATCGCCTACATCGATATGGCAGTTGCTGATACGGACATCCCGGCAAGACTCCGGATTGATGCCATCCGTATTCGGCGAATCGGCCGGATTCAGAATCGACAGATTATCGATCATCACATTGCTGCAGTTGACCGGGTTCACCGTCCAGCTTGGAGAATTAAGCAGCGTCAGGTCGCGGAGGGTCACCCGGCTGCAGTCGTCGAAGCCGATCAGCCTCGGGCGCGGATACACCAGCTCCTCCCGGCGGTGACGGTGCTTCTCCCACCAGGGTGCGCCGTTGCCGTCCAGCGTTCCGCTGCCGGTAACCGAGACATTGGTCAGACCGGCTCCGTAAATACAAGGCGTATGAACCTCCCGCTTCACCCCCTCCCACCGGGATTCTACGGGAGGATAATCCGCCGGGTCGGTGCTGAAGGACAACACCGCACCAGGGCTAAGATGCAGCTCGATATTGCTGCGCAGACGTACCGCTCCGGTCAGGAAGGTACCGGCCGGAACATATACTGTACCTCCGCCGGCACGGTCCGCCGCTGCAATAGCATCCGCAATCGCCTGCGTTGCCGGCACTCCGCTGTCCCGCTGCGCTCCATAGTCTGCTATGTTATACACGGTCCGCCCCCTCCGCCGGATACAGCTCCTGCATCTCCACGCAGGCCATCACCAGCGCGCCCACTCCGTGCAGGTCGTTGCTGACCTTCGGGCGGGTGACATAGCTGTTGTAGTCTCCCGCTCCGGTGCCGATGCAGATGTCCGGCAGCACCAGCCGCTCCTGCTCATCCCACTCCAGCACCTGCAGCAGACCCTCGTAGCCTTTGCGCGCTGCTGCTGCCGCCTCCTGCGCCGCCGCTTCCGGCAGAATGCCCAGCTTCACCGCCCGGGCCAGCGTATATACGAACAGGCAGGAGCCGGAGGTCTCCAGCCAGTTATCCGGCTCATGTCCCTTGTCCACCACCTGATACCAGAGGCCGCTGGCCGCATCCTGATAGCGGATCAGCGCGTGCACGAACCCGGCCAGCTCTACTCCCAGCTCCGCCCGCGCGGAATCATCCACTGGCAGCTCATCCATGAACTGCGACACCGCCAGTCCATACCAGCCGAGCGAGCGTGCCCAGAACTCCGGCGAGCAGCCGGTCTCCGGGTTAGCCCACGGCATCCGGCGGCGCTCATCCCAGGCGTGGTAGAGCAGGCCGGTGGTCTCATCCTTCATATACTTGCGCATCAGCCGCTCCTGGTGCAGCACCTCATCGCGCAAGCCTTCCTCACCGTAAGCATTCGCGTACTTCAGCGAGAAAACCCCGGCCATATACAGCCCGTCAAGCCACATCTGGTGCGCATATTTATCCTTATGCCAGTATCCGCCCTCGGCGGTCCGGTTCAGCGTCAGCAGCAGATGGCGCAGCTTCCCGGCCGCCACCCGGTACTTCGGCTTCCCGGTTCGTTCATGCAGGTTGAAGAGCAGCAGACCGGCCTGCACAGCATCCAGCTCATCCCGGGCAAAATACAAATTGCCCTGCTCATCCACCAGATCATCCACATATTCCTGGATGTAATCTATATAACGTTCCTCCCCGACCTTCTTCCACAGCAGCTCCATTCCGCACAGGAACACGCCCTGGTGATAATGCCAGCGGTGCGCAGGCGGAAGCTCCCCCGCCTTGTACGTATCCATCAGTGAATCACAGGCTTTTTGCGCCCATTCCATCGGTGTTTGCGGCCGACTGCCTATCATCGTTATACCCCTTTCCCTATGTCAAAATGTCCGGTCCATCTCCATTCTTCAGCCTCATCCCCAACCTCAGCCCTTCATCGAGCCCAGCATCGCACCCTTGGCAAAATGCTTCTGCAGGAACGGATACACCATCAGAATCGGCAGCGTCGCCACCACGATAACGGCCATCTTAATCGTCTGATCCGGCGGCGGAACCGTACCGTCCAGTGTGGCGCTGTGATCCATCCCGCTGGCCAGCACGACGATCTGCCGCAGCAGGACCTGAATCGGCCACTTGGCACTGTCATCCAGATACAGAATGGCGCTCATATACGTGTTCCAGTACGTCACGGCGTAGAACAGCGAGATTGTAGCGATCGCGGGCAGCGAGAGGGGCAGGACGATTTTGAACAGAATTCCGAAGTCATTGCAGCCGTCAATCTTAGCCGATTCCTCCAGCCCTTCCGGTATGTTCTGAAAAAAATTCTTGAGGATAATCATATTGAACGCACTAATCGCCGAAGGCAGAATCAGCGCCGCATACGAGTCGATCAGGCCCAGCTCCTTCACCACGAGGAACGTCGGAATCATCCCGCCGTGGAACAGCATCGTGAACACCACCAGGAAATTGAACACCCGGCGTCCGTCCAGATCCTTGCGGGAGAGGCCGTAGGCCATCAGTGCCGTGATGAACATGCTGAACAGCGTGCCCACCAGCGTCACCCCGATTGACACCCCAAGGGCCCGGAAGATCGTATTTGTGGAAAAAATAAATTTGTACGCCTCCAGGCTCCACACCTTCGGAATCAGCACAAACTTGTTGGCGGCCAGCTCAGCGCTGGTCGTGAAGGAGCCTGCCACTACATGGATGAACGGAAGCACTGTCACCAGCGCGATGAGTGCAAGCAGTATAAAGTTGACGGCAGAGAACAGTCTGCCGCTGATCGTGCGGTCTTCTACCATTTGAATTCCTCCTGCGGGCTTTTAATAGACGCCTTCTTCTCCGATTTTCTTGGAAATCTTATTGACGGTCATGACCATAATCAGGCCGACAACCGACTTGAAGAAGCCGATGGCGGTACTGTAGCTGAACTGCCCTTGCCGCAGTCCGGCGGTGTAGACATACGTATCGATAATTTCCGCAACCTCGCGGTTCATGGAGTTGAGCAGCAGGTAGACATGCTCGAAGCCCAGGTCGAGGACGGAACCGATTTTCAGAATGAACAGGGTGATAATAACTCCCCGGATCGCCGGAAGTGTGATATGCCACACCTGCCGGAGCCGTCCCGCTCCATCCATACGCGAAGCTTCATAGAGCCCCGGATCGATAGCCGCGATGGAGGCCAGATAGATAATTGTTCCCCAGCCCGCTTCCCGCCAGATCACCTGAAGAATATACATCGGCCGGAACCAGCCCGGACTCAGCAGGAAGTTCACCTTGGCGAAGCCGAAGTAAGCCAGCAGCTCGTTGATAATCCCGCCGTCCATCGTCACCATGACGAAGGAGATCGAGACGACGATTACCCAGGACATGAAGTGCGGCAGGTAGACGAGGGTCTGGAAGAATCTTTTGAAGAAATTTCCTCTCAGTTCGTTAAGCATCAGGGCCAGAATAATCGGTATCGGAAAATAAATCAGAATATTCATCCCGAACAGGATCAGCGTATTGCTGAGTATGTTCAGGAAATCAGGCTCGGTGAACAGCCGGCTGAAATGCTTCATCCCCACCCACTCGCTCCCGGTAATGCCCTGGTAGGGCTTGTAATCCTGGAAGGAGATGATCAGTCCGTACATCGGCAAATATTTGAAGACTATGAAATACAGCACACCGGGGATCAGCATCACATAAAGTAATTTGTTGCGCCACAGCCGCTTTTTCAGCTCACTGCTGCTCTTGTATTTCTCCGGCTTCGGTTTGGGAGCTGTGCGGGGCGGGGCCGTCACTTCCTGCATGGTTCTCTTCCTTTCTCAGTCAATTCTTCTATTGTGGAAAAAAGGCTGCCGGAGCGCTATCCAAACAGCCCTCTTCCCGTGCTCAGTCCGCTGCTGTTGCTAATGCGCTATGCTTATTTTTTGTACGCGGCATTGTATTCTTCGATAATCTTCGCCCCGCCCCGGCTCTTCCAGTTCTCGACCTCCTTCTCGAAACCGGCTTTATCGATCTGGCCGTACATGTACTTGTATGTGGCATCCGCAATAATCTGCTGAAGCTCTACGCCCTTGGACGTATAGGTTGCCGAGTCGAGCGCCGCCGTAGGATCTGCAACCCCGTACTTCACGTTCTCCAGCACCAGCTCCTCCGCATGAATCCGGCCCGGCAGCACGTTCAGACTCTGATACATGCCGTTCGTTTCGTATTCGCCGATGACGCTGTCCTTGAAGCCTTTGACCTCACGTTCGATCAGCTCTTTATTGTCAGTTGCCTTGGCCTTGCCGTCGACCACGGTATAGTGGGTGCCTTCAATGCCCCAGTACATCAGATTGGCTACCTCAGGGGTCATCATCGCGTCAAAAAACTTCAGAATCTTCTTCAGCTCTGCTTCATCCTTCACCGCCGATTTCGGGAACAGCACTACGTTGTTGTAGCCGGGAATCATCCACTGGGCGAACTTGCCGTCAGGCCCCGCGACCATACTGTGCGTATCCAGCACGGCATCCGGCACGTTTTTGATCAGGTCCTTGTTCAGGGAATCGATATCCTGCATCGAGCCGCCGATATACAGCCCGGCCTTGCCGCTGGTGAACATATTGACCGCATCTGTCTTGCTGGTCGCGGCGAAGTCCTGGTTCATGTAACCGCCTTCACGAAGCTTTTTGAAGAAATCCATCGTATCGATGTATTGCGGAAAAGTAAACTCCGGCGCGAGCTGTCCATCCTTCTCGGCCCAGTTGTTCGGAGTGCCGAACCAGGAGGAGACGGTTTTGAATGCACCGTACACCAGCTCATTGCGGTCCACCACGCCGATGGTATCCTTTTTCCCGTTACCGTCGGGGTCCTGCTCGGTGAAGGCTTTGGCCATAGCGAACAGCTCATCGGTATTGGCCGGTGCTTTCAGCCCCAGCTTATCCGCCCAGTCCTTGCGGTAGATGATGCCCTGACGTGCCAGCGGGCGGCCGATGTACAAGGTGTACAGCTTGCCGTCGACCTTGGTATTGTTGAGGATTTCCGGCTTCAGCTTGTTCAGGTTGGGGAATTCGCTGAGCAGCGGTCCGATCTCCCAGAACTGCCCGTCCTTGATCGCCTCCTTCATCTGCAGGAAGGTCGTCTGGTTCTTCAGGTACGTGACCTGCGGCAGAGAGCCGGTGGCGAACGAGGAGTTCAGCTTCTCCTCATACGTGTCGGCCGGGAAGAATTGATAGGTCAGCTTCGTATTCGTCAATTTCTCCACTTCATTCTTGATCGTATCCGGTGGAGTATCTGTAGTGTTCAGCGGCAGCATAATCTTAATCTCGGTCGGCTTCTCCGGCTCAGCGGCCGCATCCGTGGCGGCTGCCGTATTGGTTCCGGCGCTCGCGCCCGGGTCTTTGGCTGCCTCTTTGTTGTTGTTACCGCCGCAAGCGGACAACATGCTGAGTGTCAGCAGCGAGCTCAGGAGCAGGGTGAAGGATTTTTTCGTCATTCCTCTTTGACCTCCGTTTAACTTGTAATGGTTACAAGCTCACCTTACGCTGCGGGATGGATTACGAAAACAATCATTTGCTCATAAAAGCGGGCGGGGCGCGGGGGTGTGGGTTAATGATTATCGTGTGATGGGGGAGGGGGATAGGCATTGAAAGCTAATACGTGGGAGTGGTGGCGGCATGGCGGAGGATCAGAGCATGGCGGAACTTGCGATGGGCGAGCGGCGGCGGGCGGGACTGCGTTGCGGGCGGGATCGGCGGCGGGCGGGACTCCAAGAGCTTTGGACTTCCGGCCGCTGTTGTCTCCAGATGTTGTTGATTATATGCTTACAGCAGATAACATCCGGAGACAAAGGCGGACACTACCGCTCCTCCAGTTCCAAACCTCCCTCCGTCCCTTTCTGCCGCTCCAGACTGGGGCTTTCAAAGCCTATCCTTTGAAAGTGGGCAAAAGGGCGGCCCCGCTGCTTCGCGCGGCGGGGCCTTGTTGGACCATGTTGGCCCATGTTGGAAGAGAAAGCTGATTAGTCCCGCTATTACTCAAAAATCCTGCACATAATGCAACATTCCGCTCATGAAACTAACCATAATCCAAAAATGTTGCAGAAAAAGCAGCATTCTTTCTCTCCTAAGCCGATCAAAGAGAAAATTCCTGCATTTCGTGCAACATTCCTATTTAGGTCCTGATGTGGGCAACTCAGAGATGCTTTTTCTGCAACATTTTGAGGGAATAGGTTAATGTACATCATTTTACAGATCATAGCTTGGTACGTATTCAAACCGAATAGACAACTTGCCTTCCGCATATCCCCAATACGCGAATACATAACAATTAGAATATTTATCTGTATTCCGTTCTAATTTTGCTGCCATTACAGCTTCAACGTCGTGAGCATCCAATCACAAATTCTTTTCCAATCTCAGGTGCCTTTGAAATAACGTAATCAATAGGGGAAATCATTCCCACCCGAGCTTATCGGAAAGAGTCAGAACCAGTGTTGAAACTCCGCCAAGAAAACGCAGTCTTCTACCGTTCACTAACTTTCATTCTACCTCTCATACGTCAAAAAACGCATTCAAGATGCTGGACTCTTGGATTCCTGGACAATGAGGAAGTGCTTGATGAATTGGACTCCATAGAGCGGGAGCATTTTTATGCGCCTGGACACGGATGAATCTTAGGCGAGTGTCTCAAAAACAAGAGGATTCAAATCGAGCACTTGGGGTCGGGCCTCCCTCGTTATAATTTCCAGAAACTTAGGTTGGACACAGCCAAAAGAAATCCCTTATAGTTGACTGTCTAGATACAGTCAATTATAAGGGATAGACTATTGCATCTGCTCAGCTACTAAAATCTGAGCATCAAACTTAATAATGATAGTGTAACGCTTCTGTATGGTTTATTCCATAAAACCATGAACAATTGTAGTGTCCACTCTTATATGTTCCGTTACAATAGATATTGCCACTATTATCATTTAACATACTAGAAACTCCTTCAATATAACAATAGTAACTATAAGAATAATTAATCATTGATTGAGGACTTAAAGAATAAGCAAGTCCAAGACTAATGGCTTGTGCACAATCAGAATTATTCCATGGGAAGCTTGAAGTACCATATGAACCATCTGAAGTCACTTTATCTGCTTTATTACAGTGTACAATGTTACCATTTGCAACAACCTTCATACCTCCACTACCAGTAGCCCAAGGAATATATGTGCCGGTCGTATATTGAGGAAATAATATTGACCCTGAGGCAGCACTCACTGTAGCTTCAAGTAAGAAGGAGTCCAATGTTTTTTCTTCTTTCTGGGTGTCGATACCCGCCATTCTTTCAGCAGCTTTTTCTAATCCAGCATCATCTTGATGTATTACTATCTCCAGTGGGTCGGAATGACTGACTTTTATTGTCGATTCATAAATAGGATGATCTTCCAAAAGAAGCGAAATTTGATATTCTCCCTCTTTAAAATCTGACGGCAATACAAATTGTCCATCCTCATCGGTCAAGGTAGAGTAATCGCCTAACTTCACAGTAAGGAAAGGAGCATTTGTCACCGCTGTTGTTGACCCATCCATATTATCAATAAATAATTTATCTACAGTGATATCTTCTTGGCCTTCCAACTGTTCACCTAATAAGGCTTTTTTACTAGAATCTTGTTCTATATTCAATTGGTTTTTCGTTTCTTCCCTAACTGTTTGCAATACTTTTTCTGATGTTTCCTTTGCAATTTTCGCATTTTCTTTATTAATACTTAAATGTACATGAACTGAACCTTTTATTATCTGATCCGTCTCACTCACTGTTATGGCATGTTGAGAATGATTACTCTCAATCATTGCCGAAGAATGTTCGGAGTGATCTGTTGCACCCATAGCCATAGAAGAAAGAGAAGCGTACAAGAAGGCTACGTTAAGGACTAGAACTAATATTAATACTTTTTTCAGGTTTACCAATTTCATATAAATTTCACCTTACCCAAAAAAAAGAAAGTTTATTATACTATAAAAATGTCGACCTTTTATATAGCATAATTTTTACTAAATATCCCATACTATTGTATTTTAAGATGTGAGAATACTCACATTCCTTATTAAAGAATTATTCGTATGCTTTTATTATTTGAGCATTTGACATATTTCATTTCCCGGAAAAAGATCTGGGGTTAGAGCCGATTTCATTAGAGAGTTACATCGTTCACTGGTTGGTTGTAGAGTGTTTTCCAATTCCGGCTATCTCGGTGGGGTAATGCACAACGGCGTAAATCTTCCCTGCTGCTGACCTTAACGACCATTCCGTAATTGGTTGTCGAACAAGCCATTATGCCTAGGTGAAGAATTTATTGATCGTCTTGCATACGGTCTCAAGTCTAAAGCACTGAATATGATGGGGAGTCATTCTTTCGATTCAATTTTTTGAAGCTCTTCTAAGGAGAATAGACGTTCTTGGAGAATATATAACAAGGGCGTAGATGAAGCAAAATGCTCATTTATAAAAATTTAATGATTTTCGGAAAATATATCTGTATTCATTAATCCATGCACATAGATCCAATTATCCCCACTATCATTATTAATATGACGGACCCAAGTTGGTAGAAAAGAATTGTTGTCTTTAATAATCCCAATAGTTTTCCCAACCTTTAGTTGCCCATTATTATACTGATTATAAAGTTCATTGTTAGAAGAATATACTTCCCCATCAGGTCCAACAACAGTTCCCGCAACAGATCCCCATTTATATATGTCCAAATTTATATACCACATAATTAAAGCAGTTAATAATAAAATTAAAAATAACAATAAGGAAATTAAAAATACTTTTGTTGACTTCTTCATTGGTTAATACCTCCTTCAAATCCTTTCAAGATATAGTGTACAGCAACTCCCTTTTTGTATGTAAGTTCAAGAAATACGTAGTTAGTTAAATTGTTTCTTTCGGTCTTATACATGATATTCTCCAACTGTAATAAATATCCTCCCATTGCTTCGTTCTCCCAGTCGTTATCCAGCAGAAAACAAGTTTGGACGTCTTGAATGACTTTGGCTTTGCGGATGACGGCGACCCGTCTGGGTTTCTTCCTAGAAGTTGCAGGATACCTCAGGGCGATCCCTTCAATGATCCAGTCTTCGTCCACGTAGCGTGTCCAGTACAGGCAGGAAGCGACTTCTGCGGCCAAAAGCTTGGTCCACTTGATTTTTGCCCACATAGCCAAACAGCGCACCTCCAAAAGTAAATAAAAGTCTTAGCCGCCAAACCCTTTGTAAAACCGGGCATAGTCGACCGAGGGCTGGCCCTAGAGGCCAAAGGTCTCTTCCAGAAAAGGAGACACTTCCATGGACGAGTGAACGTTTGCGGCGCGTAGCACAGCATTCAAGCAAAGGTGGAACTGTCCTCGAAAGCGAGCAAGGGATGGTAGCCTTTGCGCCCCGGCTTATGCGCGCTCACCCCTTTGGTTTGGTGGTCTTGACCTGATTCCCATAGACCATCTCTACGGTGGAGTCCAAATCAACAAGCCCGAATCACTTCGAGGTGCATTCGCCGGAATTCCTTTCGGACATGGGGGTTCAGGATTCCGAGTCGAGCCAGTTCCTTGTACAACAGGGAGTGGTCTGCAACATTTTAGAGGAGTAGCTTAATGTACCTCGTTTTACACATCATAGTTTAGTACGTATTACGTGTTCACTTAAATTAGATTCCTCTTACAGCTTTCTTTATATAACTCTTCGCTTCAGCCAGGGTTAACTGTGTAGATATAACGGATACGTTTAATTTTTCTTGAGTTGTTTCATTGTATAGTGATTTTTCACCCAATGAATCAAGATCTCCAATTAATTTGTTCAATAAGGAAGGGAGTTTACTCTGAACCTCAATGATGGAGAAATAATTATCTTCAGTCTGTACAGCAAAGAAACCTAACCGCCTATACTCCACATAGACTAGACCTCTCATTAACCCATTCCTTCCCTTTACCATTATGCTTATCTTGTTCTATATTTTCATCGGCGTTAGCTTCATTTTTTGGCTGAAAAGATGGATCAATCATGAAGGGTCTCATTGACTTTTTGTTGCCACATAAATATACTTATCATGGACACAAAAAGTGGAGGTGAAGTGATGTCGTCCAAAAAGATGGGGCGTCCACCATCTGACAATCCCAAAAGCGATTTAATTCGGGTACGTGTCGATCAAGAGATTTTGAGCAAGCTCGATGCCTGCACTGAGAAGCTCCAAACGACCCGTTCCGATATTATCCGCAAAGGAATTGAAAAGGTGTTTGACGAGCTCCAAAAATAAAAGAGGAAGCAGCGTAAGTCCCACAAAGAACACCGCTACTTCCTACCCACGCAATCGCTTGGATAAGCAGACTGCATAAATATCCTACCATGTGCAGGAATCTCATTCAAGCGATGTGATGATAATTATGGGAGGACAAATATGACAACAATTTTGGAAGCCTTATATCATGGGCAGCTTCAACCCAGCGAAACCATTGTGCCGTCACATCCAGAGTATCATTCTGCATATCAGCAAGTGACTGCACTAACCGAGCAATGGCGTAAACGATTAGGCGAACAAACCTTTCGGGAGCTAGAAGAGTATTTAGATTTGTGTGACAGCGTAAACAGTATGCATGTGGAAGCGGCATTTCATCAAGGGTTCAAGTTGGGGGCAAACCTTCTGATTGAAACAATGAGTAATCGTCCATAATCCTCGGTGGATTTAACGTCTGTAGCACAGATTAGTCTCACAGCTAAGCCCCACCGCTGAAGCGGCGGGGCCTACTGAGACAATTTAAGTTAAGGCATTAGCATTCCTTGCTCCATCTGTTGAATGGATTGCTTTAACCATTTGACGTTGGACGGGTTATAGAAAGGCTCAGTCTACTGCAAAGTTTCGCCAACAAGGCGGATCTTTTTTTAAGATGTACAATTTAGCCAAAGTGGGGAAACGGCCTGGCTGATGTTACTGAAAAATCCCGCCACAAGAAGCAGTAGCAGGACTTTAAGTTGAGCTTATAGGATGATACTGTTCTAAGGGTTGGAGGGATTAATCAGCCTTCCCCGTGATTGAATAATGAAATTCCAGGAGAGCTAGGTACGCTTGGCCCTACAACAATCGGTACTAAAACAATGCTAAGAACCGTAAGAAGTATAACGACCCTTTTCTTCATGAGAATCTCCTCCCAAAAGTAAAGTTTGATACTGCCGCTTGATCTCTTGATTTGCATTACTTCTAAATCTTTCAAATAGAATTACACTTTCCAGTATATACTTTTCATTGTTTATCTGTTGGAAATTTGTGATTGCTGTTAATAATAAATCAAAACCTTTAGAATAATCGCCTTTATATAAATAATAATATGCGAGTTCATAAATCAAACTGGCTTGGCGATCCATGGCAAGGTTTCTAGAATATCTTCCTTTAACAATTTCATTTAATATTCCACTTAATTCTTGCTTATAACACTCCAGTGTATCATCAATAACAAACTGATTTTTATTAGCGGCTCTTAAAATATGTAATAATCCCATGACTAATTCATTTCTGTGTTTATTAATATAGTCAACGTAAGATTCCAAGACGGTAATATCGCCACTTAGTAACTTTGTTATATAGATATTAGCGGTTGACCATTCAAGGAAAAGAGCTTTCCAATGTTCTACTGCTTCTCCCTGCTCACTTACCCAACTTAAATCGGAGTATGCATACTTGTAACCCAAAGCTACCTCATAGTCACCCTGCTCATCACAAACATTACCCCGCAACAAGTCACTGTAGGCGATATAGAAAAACAGCGGTCTGCCGGGGAGCTTCACGGATTCGGATGCTCTGTGTTCGTGTTGGACCTTCAGGTCATACTGTATTCTAGCCTTATGCCCCATCTTGACTGCATATTCATCGACCTTATCCCAGAGCTGTAAGGACCGGTATGTATTGGCAAGCTCTTTGAGTGCATCAAGCTGATCGACTTCGTCCAACCGTTCGACAAAAGGCTCAAACCGGTTGGCTGCCCACAGGTTCCGGTTCTGATCATCACTTAGCGAAATGGTGAACAACCTGAACTGGCATAGCGCCAGCCGTTCCGAATGCTGATAGCGTTCGGCTTCGGCGACAATCTCATAGATTGCGGCAGCGGCTTCCTTTTTCCCGGCCATAAATAATTCTTCTGCTGTGTCAAACAGCAGGGGCGCATACATCAGGTTGTCCATAATGTGGCGGGCCAGGCGCTGGATACTGTCCAACTTGTTCAGGTCAGCACAGCGAAGCAATAGCGGTCCAATCCTTCTCCAGTCTGAGGAACCACGAATAATATAGTCATCGATATACAAGTCATAGAAGTACCCTTCCTCCTGTCCCATGGCCTCGGTAATCCGATCCAGTTGCTGTATCGCAATAGGCCGGTGTCTGCGAAGGATATTGCTGAGTGTCCCCGAATGAAGCTGAGAACGCTTGGCGAATTCCGTAATCGATAATCCCTTCTGCCGCAAATACTCCTCCAGTTCCGATAACATCGTAGTTGTTGCCTGCAAGTCCTAACCACCCTTCCTCTTCAATTTGTGATTTATAGAATAAAATTCCTTTTATGTTATACAAAATATACCAGTGGTCGATTCATTAATCAAGTACTAATTATGTATTTTTCCTAAACTTTAAAAATTTGGCATTACAGTTGCCACTCTAAGAAATCCGAAGGGGATTCCTTAGTATTTCAGTTATTTATCGTACGTAACACTTAAGCCTACAGACGCACAAACGGCTACGCCATCAGGAGGGCGTAGCCGTTTATCATAAGATGGATTGTCAAGCTAAGTGCAACAGATCTTCCATGAACGATTCGTTTGCAGACTTCCACCCGAGACACTTCCGAGGTCGGTGGTTTATGAGGTGGAGGGCGCGGGCCAGTTCTTCATCTGTAACCTCCGCAAAATCTTTACCCTTCGGGAAAAATTCGCGGAGGAGCCCATTTGCATTCTCATTGGATCCACGTTGCCAGGACGAGTAGGGATCGGCGAAATACACATTAATGCCATGAAAGAACTCCAACGCTGTATGGCATGCGAATTTCTTCCCACGGTCAACGGTGGCGGTTTTGAAGGCTCCTTGTGGAGACTGCCCAGTTACTACACCGAATGCAATCTCCATGGAATGAACGGTGCGGTCAGGCATCTTAACAGCCAGGTACATACACGTCTTGCGCTCAATAAAAGTCGCTACGCAGGCACGACTTTTTCCCCGGCTGGAGACAACTGTATCAAGTTCCCAGTGACCGAATGACTCACGCTTCTTAACGGATTTAGGACGCTGGACAATCGTTTTACCCACTAGAAACCGGCCACGTGTCTCCATAGGCTTCCGTCGTTTTCCTTTATGGCGCAACATGTTAACTTCGCCCCCAGCCAGACGTCCGTCATAAAGCCACCGGTAAATTGTTGTGAAGCATACAAACGGCTTTCCGCTTGCACGACGTTCTTCAGCGATCTGCTCAGGCGACCATGTCTGGTTCAGCTTATCCTCCAGTTCGTCAGCTAACTCCGTCGTGAAGCGACCTTTACCTTTCGGCTTGCTGTCAAGAGTTAATGATTCATTATGCCACCGATTGCTCCCCTTTACCTTTGCTTCGGAAAAGCGGAATCATAATTAGGAATCCTGCAAAAAAACAGAATCCCGCCAATTCGTACACAATTGTAAGTGAAAGTGTATTTTTTAACACACCTGCAACACTCATCATAAGGAGCATCGCTCCCGTCATAAGCGGAGTGCGGATTCCCATTACCCGACCTATAAAGTTTTGATCGGTATGCTGCATGACCATTGCGCTATTTCCGACAAAAATGGCCGGTTGCAGAAGAGCAATGATGAATTGGGCCATCATCGTTAGCCATATCACGGTTGACATCCCTGTTAAGATGATCCCGACACCGTTGACGAGTAAACCAATCATAAGGAAACGTTGTGGAGCGATCTTAGCCGCGAGAGCAAATATTACTATTCCTCCGACAATTTCACCCAAACCGTAAGGTATGCTAATCCATTTCAAAGCCTCTGCAGGCAAGTCCAACTGCTCCGTAACTAGGAAGATGCCAAGCGGCGTAATTAACCCAACTCCTAATCCCACCAACGTGAAACATATACTGAGCTGCAAGAGTAACTTGTTTACGAAGACAAAATGAATGCCGTCCGCCATTTCGCGAAATAGCGAAGATGGGTTGGTCTCTCGATTCTTTAGTTTCTTTTCATCAGACGGGACGAAGACAAGGAAAAAAGCAGATAACAGAAAGCAAGCGCTGGTCGTCAATATTGAAACTTCAATTCCGAATTGCTGATATACCAACGTTCCCAGGATCGGACCAAGAACCATAAAGACAGATGTTATGGTTTGTAGCAAAGACATGCAGGATTGTGCATCTTCATCACGCACATGATTCTTAAATAGCTTCATGCCGGAAGGCTGTGCAAACTGTGATAAAATGGAAGAGTATAATGTTGCTAAAAAAATGATCTTCCATGTTCCAACTTCCAACATAACAAAGACAATAAATACGGATAACGAACTTAAACATTCACACCAAACCATTGTTCTCTTGGGCCGCCATCTATCCGCGAATACTCCACCAATGAAAGAAAAGATAAAAATTGGCGCATATTCCGCGACCGAAATCATGGAAACGGCAAATGAATCTCCTCCTGTCACCTCCATAACATACAAGAGGACAGCAAAATTACGAATCCAAATACCCATTTGAGAAAATAGAGTTGAAATCATAACGGCTCGAACAAAGCCGTTTCGAAGCAGTTGAACGGATCCTGACATTTCTAGTTTCCTCCCTCGTCATCTATTTCGAAAATCATCTTAGTGCCTACTGTAAGGGAAGGGTCAATATTTTTTTTGAAAAAGTTCGCCTTGACTCTCCTCTTAGGGAAGAGAATAAGCTACCTAGTGAAGGGAGGAATGAGCAATAATGTACACGGTAAAAGAAGTATCGGAACTGTCCAATGTTACAATCAAAACGCTTCATCATTATCACAAGATCGGTCTTCTCTTACCTTGTAAAATAAGTGAAGTTGGATACCGGTTGTATGGAGCGAAAGAGCTGGAACGTTTGCAAGAGATTCTATTTTATAGAGAATTGGATTTTTCCTTAGATCAAATCAAGGAAATGATGGAACATCATTCAGACCGGCTATCCATTCTTTCGCAGCAGGAGGAGTTGCTCCTTTGCCGCAAAGACAGACTGGATACCATCATTCAAACATTGCGTAAATCCATTGCATGTATAAAGGAAGGGGAAACCATGGATAATAAGGAAATGTTCAAAGGTTTTGAAAATGAGGAAGAGTGGAACAAAGCGCTGATTGAGCAAAATCAATATTTGAAGGAATCGTATGGGGTGGAGTCTCATGAGGTTGCCCCAACGGATGTTAAGGAATTAAACGAACAAGCAGTCGAAGCCATGACTTTCATGAATGAAATGGCAAGTTCATTAAGAGAAGGCTTAAAGCATAACGATGAAAAAACAAGAAATTTGATTCGATGCCATCTTGAGTTTATGAATAAGCATGGGCACAAAGCATCGGTTGAAGACTTTGTAGCTCAGACTCGTTTTTTTCTAAGTGATGACTTTCATCTTAAGATGCTCGAAAGTCAGCAAACCGGGTTGGCTTATTATCTATCAGCAGCGGCAGAGTCGTTTGCGGCAATGAATCAATAAAGCAAATCCGGTTGACTAAAAAGCTGGTGTACCTGTTTAGTATAAGGGACACCAGCTTTATTTTGCTTGAAGGATGTTATTCCTTAATTGCTTCCGGAGCGCAAAATCTATTTACATTTTACATAAATACTACCATAAATCTTTAATCTACCTGTCGCACTTCTCTTTACAATCCGTCATAAGAAAAAAATTCAAATGTCGTGTGCAACCTCACATCGCATACGCCAAAATAATATCCCCGTTGTCTTCCAACTCCCCAGTCTCGGTGAATCCTACACTCTTATAGAGCTTACTGGCCGTTAGATTATGAGGTTTATGCGATACTCTAATCTGTGTGCAATCCTCGCGGGTGCTCAGCATCTTAATGACCTCTTTAATTGCTGCTCTCCCGTACCCTTTGCCCTGAAATCCTGCGTCAATCATGAATCTCAGAATCCAATAGTAACCATCTGTATATCTCTCATTATCAAACAGAATAAATCCAACCATCTCTTCATCATTGAAAATACCATAGGGTACAGAGGTAGGTTCATTGGTCGCATGTACAAGTGAGTCGGCATTACTTGCCACCAAGCCCAGTTGCCCGGCGCTTACGCTCAATTGGATGCACTCCTGTTCCAGCTCAGGGGTAATCATATGTAGTTGAATATTCACGGTGTAATCTACCCTCCATTATGAAATAAACTTTCATTAAATAATAAGTTGGTCGGCTACGGTTACATTTTTTTGTTGGATCGTGCCTCAAGTTCATCTAATTAACAATGTGCTTTAGCTCTATTTCAAAAGCTTACTAATCGTCAAAATCATTAAGCCAATACAATGACTTTTCTGTAGTAGGTAAGGATTTAAGTAAATTTAGTGTTTCTCGCTTTTTCAGCATAAGTGTATCTTGCAGCTTTTCAGGAACTATATCTCGTATATCCTCCAACATACAGCATTCTTCAAACAATTCAACTAAATCCTTATTGGCATTATTTTGTTGAAGTAATTGTGCTACATAAGGACGATAGAGGTACGCATATGCATCTTCGAGTGTTAATGCCCCGTTAAGCAAAGCATCGAGCATTCCAATATTTAATATACATAAAAACTTTTGGATTTCATCTGGATGCTCCAAATCAATTTGTAAATTCAATAGACCACTCCTTTTCAAGGCACTTTCTATAGAAATATTATACTGGATAAGAGCCTCACTCCTCCTCCTCCCCCACCTTCTCCGCCTCCCCATACTCCTGAATAATCAGATTCCCCCCGCTGGTGTGCCACTTCTCCACCTCGCGGGCGAAGCCGGCGGCGTCGAGGTTGCCGAGGATATAGTTGTAGGTGGCGTCGGCGATGATGGCGGACAGCTCGGCGTTCTTCTCGTCATAGGTGGGCGAGGTAAGGGCGACGGTGGGGTCGTCGACCAGGAACTGCTCGTTGTCCCGGCTGAGCTGGTCGGCCAGCGCCGTCAGTTGCTCCTTCTGGGCGACCTCCCTAATATGCGGATTGCCCACATCGGCGATCATCAGGGAGTTGAGCGGATTGACCTCATACACCCGCAGCTGGGACGTCTCTTCCGGCAGGATCACCTTGCCGTCTGCGTCCAGCTTATAGTGGCGGCCCTCGAAGCCGTACGCCATCAGGCTGGCGACATCCTCATCCATCGTGCGGTCGAAGAACGCGAGGACCTGCTTCAGCTCCTGCTCGGTGGCAATGGCCTTGCGCGAGAAAAGATACAGGCCGTTATACTTCGGAATCGACCATACCTTATACCCTTCCGGACCCTTAATCCGGTTAATCAGCGTCAGCTCCGCCTTGGGGTTAATCGCCTTGGCTTCGATGGACAGCCGCTGCACATCCGTCATGCTCCCGATGAAAATCCCCGCTGTTCCCCGGATGAACTTGTCCCGCTGCACCTCTTTGCTGGTCAGGGCGAAATCCTGGTTGATGATCCCCTCCTTATATACGCATGAAGTTCATCGTGTCCATATACTGCGGTGTGGCGAATTCCGGGATGAACCGGCCGTTCTCGATCTTCCAGTTATTCGGCGTGCCGAAGTAAGAGCTTAACGTCTTAAATACTCCGTACACCAGATCGTTGCGGTCCACCAGCCCAAGCGTATCGGCCTTGCCGTTGCCGTCCGGGTCATTATAGGTGAACTGCTTCATCACCTCATACAGCTCCTCCAGCGTACCGGGCGGGCTGAGATGCAGCTTGTCCAGCCAGTCCTTGCGGATAATAATGCCCTGCCGCGAGGCCGGTCTCTCGGTATAGAGGCCATAGATTCCGCCATCCACCGCCGTCTGCTTGAGAATGGCAGCGTTCAGCTTGCTCAGATTCGGGAAGGCATCCAGGTAGGGGCCGATCTCCCAGAACGCGCCGGAGCGGATCATATTCTTGACCGGATTATAGTCGGTGAACTTGACGAACGTTACCTTGCCGAGGGAGCCGGTGGTCAGCGCGGTATTCATTTTGTCGGTGTAGACGCCCTCCGGCACCCAGGTAATGTTCAGCTCCGTTCCGGTCAGCCGCTCAATCTCGCCGATCAGCTCCCCCGAAGGGGTCTGCGGGAAATGCAGCGGGGCCAGAATCGAGATGGACGGGCGGACTCCCGCAGAAGGCGGATCACCGTCCGGCTGCTGCTCACTGCAAGCGCTTAACATAATGAACGATACGAAGAGAAGGAAACACCCTGCCAGAGTACCCTTCCTGCCCGCGATCCGGTTGAACATGTTCATAACCCCCTGAAGCGTAATATGTATATACACCAACATCCTATTTATTGTAAAATTTAGTATATTCACAGATGATCAGAGAAAATGATTATTGCCGCACCAGATGATTATTGTTATTATCCAACCTGATGCGTACACTTAGAGCAGTGATTCTCTACTATTCTTGCAAAGGTGCTGAACTCCGTTGAAACATCTGAGCTTCCTCAGTAAACTTACCATGTTCGCGTTCGCCATCAGCATCCTGCCGGTGCTGTTCATTGGCTCCTTCTCTTATGTCACATCCTCCAGCGAGATTCAAAAAAATGTTAACGAAAGCAAAATGGAACTTATTTTACAAATTACCTCAAATGTAGAGCATAAGCTGAGTACTGTCAACCAGACCTTGAACCAGGTCGTGAACTCCTCCGTCCTCAAGAAGGCGCTGAACAACCCGTTAAATGAAAACGATTTCATTTTATATAACGACCTGCGTAACGAGCTCCGCAACATGCAGTCCTTCGATACCCGGCTGGAGGATGTCATCCTGCTCAATCAGCGGCAGAACTGGATGATTAAGAATTCCGGGCTCTACCGCCTGAATGAATACCGGAATTACGAGCAGCTGACGAATCTGCTGAATATTGAGGGCAGCTCCTCCTGGGTGCTGAATCCGTCCTCCCTGTTCTACAGCGAAGAGAGCATCGGCGTGACCGGCTGCGATTACAGCATCAGCCTGGTGAAGAAGCTGCCGGTGACCAAGCTGCAGAAGTACGGACTGGCCATCGCCAATATTCCGGCCTGCAGCCTGCAGGATTTCATCAACTCCGACGTGCAGCCGCTGGACAGCATAATCATCCTGGATCGAAGCGGACGGATTCTGCTGCACCCAGACCGCAGCCTGATCGGACAGTCTGCCGAGGCGGGCGGGTTCACCGGCTTCCAGCAGATTGCGGCCGCACCCGAGCCGTCCGGGCAATTCAAGACCGAGATCAACGAAGCCGATTATTCGATCAGCTATATGCGCTCCACGCAGAGCGGCTGGACCTACCTGTCGGCCACCTCCATTAAGAGCCTGACCAGAGAATCCGGCAAAATCGGCACCTACACCGTACTCGTCTGCTTATCGATGCTGCTCGTATCCGTGCTGCTGGCGTGGCTGGGCTCCCGGCGGATGTATACCCCCATCCAGCGGCTGCTGACCCAGATTGGACTGCGCCGGCCTGGCCTGCGGGCAGGCCATTCGGATGAATTCCAGCTCATCGGGGAGCAGGTGCACTCGCTGTTTCAGTCCAAGTCACAGCTGGAGAAGGAGGTCAGCCAGCATCTCGGGCAGGTACGGACCTTCTTCCTGATTCAGGCGCTTCAAGGCAATCTGCGGAAGCGCGAGCTGCTGGAGGAGCTGGAGCAATACGGGTACGGCCGGCAGACGGAGGAATGGAAGACGATGGCGGTCATTACGCTGAGCATCGACTTCTCGGAGGAGAGCAGCTATGAGAAAAAGGATCTCAATCTGCTGCTGTTCGCAGCACATAACATGATCGAGGAGCTGGTGGCGGAAGAGCACAGGCTGACCCCTGTGATCATGGGCCAGGTGCTGGCTGTTGTCATCGGGAGCGGGGACGAGGATACGGAGGCTTTTCACCGGAGGCTGTATGCCTTAACCGAGAGCTTGCAGCAGGAGATTAACCATGTGCTGAAGCTGCAGATCAGCATCGGGCTCAGTCTGCCGTTCCATACGTTCGACAAAATGCCGATTGCCTACCGGGAAGGCCTGGAGGCCTTGAAGCACCGGATTACGCTCGGCAAAGGGATCATCATCCAATATGAGAACCTCAACTCCGGCAAGCATTATCTGAATCTGAACTACCCGACCCATACCGAAAATGACCTGATGGATGCCATCAAGCTCGCGGACAGGGAGAAGGCGAAGGAGCTGCTGCATAAGCTGTTCAAGTGTATTTTTGCGCTGGGGCTCTCGCCGCAGGAATATCAGATTCCGCTGACCCGGCTGCTGAACAATACGCTCATTATGATGCAGGAATCGGGTATTACCCTGAATCAGATCTATCCTACAGGGGGGTCGTTATTCGAGGAGCTGACGGACCTGCATATTGTGGCCGAGATCGAGGACTGGTTCTGGACCATTGTAATCCAGCCGGTCATCGTGATCTTCCACAGCAGGCAGAATGCCCAGTATCATAATATCTCCGAGAAGCTGATCGACATCGTGCAGCATGAATACGACCGGGATCTGACGCTGGAGGAATGCGCCTCCAGGCTGCATTATAACGCCAACTACATCAGCAGCGTGTTCCGCAAGGAGACCCAGTATTACTTCAGCGATTATCTCACGATGTACCGGTTCAAGATGGCCAAGAAGTGGCTGGAGGAGACCGATATGCCCGTTAAGGATATCGCCTCCCGCCTAAGATACAACAATTCGCAGAATTTCATCCGTTCCTTCCGCAAGCAGGAGGGCATGACTCCCGGCCAGTACCGGGACAGCTTCCACTCAAAGCCTAGAGCTATCCGGGAGGCGGATTGAATGCAGTGCCTTCTGGCGGAGCTTTAGGCTTGCTGCGGGATCGCTTTCTTCGGATAAGATACGTAATGAGTACAGCCAGAACCAATAGGAGGCCGCCCCCGGCAATCGCAATATTCCTGATGTCAGGCACATAGACTGACAGCTGGATAGGTTCGGAATCCGCCAGGGATACATGCCAGGTCAGCGTGTTGCCGTCCTGCTCGGCCGCATTATTCTCACCGTACAGATCATAGGGAATCGTTAATTTGAAGTCCACGGAGAAGCTGCCCATCAGCAGCCGGACCAGAGACTTCGGAACATTCAGGGTGCCCAGGCCGTCAATAATCTCATCGGAATAAGCATTCAGCTTCGGCTGGGCTGTTATGTTGTATTTGGTATACAGCCACCGGTCCGTCTGGCTGACCTCAGCATCCGCAATATCTATGCCGCTGCTGCTGTTCTTCAATTCCTCTATGGAGGCGTAGGATTTCTTAAATTGGTATTCGGTAGATTTCCCGTTCGCGGTCTTTTTCAGTTCGATGCCGGCTGCCGCCAGCCGGTCAGACAGCTGCTTCTCCACTGCACCGCTAACCAGCTTCTCCGCCCGCGCGTCCAGCAGCAGGCTGAAGGCCAGATCCAGCGAGCCGTTCTTTTTCACGGTCACATGGGCGGTCCCTTGGGCACAGCCTGCAAGCAGCAGCACAAGCAGCAGGATCACCAGTATTCTTCCACGCTTCTTCCAGTATCGTTCCTTCAACGTTCAGTCCCTCCATCCGCGAATGCTAACCAATGCTATTTGCTTAACCGGACCTGCCGGGAGCGATTCTTATGCTCATAGAGTCAAGCTTATCATATACCGGGCACAGCCATAAAGCCTCCAGCCTGCGGATATCCGTAAGCTGAAGGCTTCCGTATGCATGATTCTGTTATTTTTTGAGATGATAAGGAACGGTTGTAATAATGACATTGCGCCGGTACAACAGATGTGCACGGATCAGCAGGCTGGACTGGTTGTGCAGGATGTTATGCCAGCCCTTCTTCGGTATGAATTGCGGGACGATCACCGTCACCTGATAATTCGATTCGCTGGCCTTACGCTGGACGGTATCAATGAACTTGGTCAATGGATGGATAATGCTGCGGTAAGGCGAATAGAGCGTCACCAGCCGCACCTCGGGATGGAACTTCTTCCACTTCTCCTCGAAGACCGCATCATCCTCCCGCTCGAACGGCACATGCACAGCGATGATCTGCTCCGCCCCCAGCGACTTGGCATAGCGGAGGGAATTCTCCACAACATGCGTAATCCCGGCTACCGGCAGGATGATAATATTCCCTTCAATCGCCAGCGGCGGCTCGCCGCAGGTCGTTATCCGCAGCTGATCAGCAACCGATTCATAATGCTTGTAGATGCGGTAGAAGAACAGAATGATCAGCGGCAGGAACACCAGCACCGGCCAGACCTGCGGGAATTTGGTCAGGAAGAACATGATCGTAACGATGAAGCTGATCAGCGCTCCGACCGCATTGATAATCAGCTTGGGCAGCCAGCCCTCCGGCTTGTGGCGCAGCCACTTGACGATCATGCCCGTCTGCGAGAGCGTGAACGGAATGAATACCCCGACTGCGTACAGCGGGATCAGATGCTCCGTCCGCCCCTTGAAGGCGATGATCAGAATAATGGACAATACCCCCAGGCTGACAATCCCGTTCGAGTAGCCCAGCCGGTCACCGCGGACCGTGAACATCCGGGGAATAAATTTATCCTTCGCCAGATTCACCGCCAGCAGCGGGAAGGCTGAATAACCGGTATTCGCCGCCAATACCAGGATGAGCGCCGTTGTCCCCTGCACGAAGTAGTACATAAAGTTCCGGCCGAAGACATGCTCGGCAAGATCGGAGACCACAGTCACCTTCTCGCGCGGGGCTATGCCGTAGTAATACGCCAGGAAGACAATGCCTGAGAATAACAGCGCCAGCAGAATCCCCATCGCCGCCAGCGTCTTGGCCGCATTATTCGGCGCCGGAGCCTTGAAGTTCGGGATCGCATTCGAGATCGCCTCCACCCCGGTCAGCGCCGAGCTGCCTGAGGAGAACGCCCGCAGCAGCAGGAACAGGCTGACTCCGGCTACCGGTGTCCCGAGCGCAGTATGCAGCTCCGCCGGTACTCTGCCGGTCAGCACATTGAACAGGCCCAGACCGATCATAATGAACAAGGCCAGGACGAACAGATAGACCGGATAAGCCAGGAACGAGGCGGATTCGGTTACCCCGCGCAGGTTCAGGGTGGTGATCAGCAGGACGAATAGGATGGCAATAGGCACATTATAAGGATGAAGACTGGGAAAAGCCGAGGTAATCGCATCCGTCCCGGCCGATACGCTGACCGCCACCGTCAATATATAATCGACCAACAGGGAACCGCCGGCCACCAGACCCGGATATTTACCCAGGTTCTCCTTGGATACTACATAAGCGCCGCCCCCGTGGGGATAGGCAAAGATAATCTGCCTGTAGGACAGGATCAGGGCCAGCAGCAGCACCAGCACTCCGGCTGCGATCGGAATCGAGTACCAGAATGCGGCCGCGCTGATCGTTACCAGCACCAGCAGAATCTGCTCCGGCCCGTAAGCCACGGAGGATAAGGCATCCGAGGACAGAATGGCGAGGGCTTTGGTTTTGCTCAGCTTCTGCTCGCCCAACTGCTCGGACTTCAGAGGCCGTCCGATCAGGAACCTTTTTACCGAGGACATCATCATCGCTCACCGACTTTTTTAATGTTATATTACCCATGCTGCACCAATAAAATCTCAGCCTTTAACTGGGTACGGACACTGCATTTGCTGCCCGTTCGATACTACATTAATCCTTTTGTCAGTTTCTGTATAGATGCAGATTCCCAAGAAACCTTCCCACGCAGAAACAAGGGTGTTCCACAAGCGCTTTCATACGCCATGCAGAACACCCTTATATATTTCATCCTATAATCAATCTACCGTATGAAGGACTGATTACAGCGCAGCCGGACATTTCCGCCCTCTGCATAAAAGGTGAGGCCGGAGCAGACTTCTGCCGGGAAGACCAGACTGGTAATGGATGCCTCACCATCATTGGCGAAGACCTCCACCGAGCAGGCATCGGCCAGGATGGTCAGGCTCCTCAGGCTGCCGATCCCTTCGGTGCATTGGGGCGCAGAGAACATTTCCGCGAAGCCGGTCTCGCCGGAGTGATCCCGGCGCAGCGTTAGCGTTCCCTCCGCAGCAGTGTAGACCAGCTCTGTATATTCATCGGCGGTATGATGAAGAATAAGACCGAATTCGTCTGCGTCACTTTGCTCCAGCTTAAGCTCCAGCTTCAGCGCTGCGGTATTGCCGCTGTCAATCCTCCGCCGCTTGCCCGGTTCCAGCAGCAGCTCCGGCAACGCCGCTGACTCTGCGGCGAAGTAACGGTCCAGCTCCGCTACCGGCTGCTGGCGCACCAGGGTGCGGCCCTCTGCCTCATACAGCGTTAATTCACGCGGAATGGTCATCGTGCCGCGCCAGCCCCGGCTGGGAATCTGATTGGCGTACCGCCAGTTGTTCATCCAGCCGATGTAGATCCGACGCCTGTCCGCTGCCGGAATATCCGAGAAGCTGACTCCGGCGTAGTTGTCTCTGCCGTAGTCCAGCCAGCGGATATCCTCATGCTCTGGTGTGAACACGGAGCCGTCGAACTCCCCAACGAAATATTGCGTCCGCGAGCCGTAATTCAGCCCGCTGTTATCGCCGATGCTGACCAGCAGCACCCATTTGGATGCCCCGGTCCCTTCGACCGGAAGCTGGAACAGATCCGGGCATTCCCATACCGCTTCATGGGAGCCGGCCCCTTCGCCGAATTCACTCTCCAGGCTCCACTCCCGCAGATTCAGCGAGGAGTAGAAGGTAATCGTCTGATCGGTAGCCAGTACCATGACCCATTTACCGTGCTCCTCAGACCAGAACACCTTCGGGTCCCGGAAGTCCGCCTTCTCCGCATGGGATAGGACCGGATTGCCCTCATATTTACTCCAGGTCCGGCCGTTATCATGGCTGTAGGCCAGGCTCTGTCTCTGCACGGCAGGCGACGTTGCCGCCGGCTCCAGATGGCTGGTATAGACCGCCACCATACCGGTCTTATCCGGAAAGAAGCCGCTTGTATTGTTCCAGTCAACGACCGCACTCCCTGAAAAAACTGTGCCGTGTTCGTCCGGATACAGCGCAATGTCCAGCTCCTCCCAGGTGATCAGGTCCTTGCTGACCGCATGGCCCCAGTGCATCGGCCCCCAGATGCTTGAATGCGGATGATGCTGATAGAACAGATGATACTCACCCTCGAAATAGACCAGCCCGTTCGGATCATTCAGCCAATGCTGCTTAGGCGTAAAATGCAGCACCGGCCTCTGTTTGGTTCGCTCCACAATCTCCACTCCATTACCACCTTTATCTGTTTAAGTTTATAGGCACCTCAGTACCACAGTTATCCGGCCTCACCTCAGCCTTTATTCTTCAGATAGCTGTCATACCCCGCCTGCTTGATCTTCAGCCATTCGTCCAGCCCCAGCCGGGTCAGCTCGGCCTTGTAATCGTTCCATTCCGCTTCCACCTTGCCGGTCTTGATCCATTCCGCCCGCTTGCGGTTCACGTAAGGGAACAGGTCTGTCTCGATATTCGTCAGCTTCTTCTGGTCCTCCAGGGAATAGAAGACGCGCGGGAAGTTGTTGTCCGCCTTCATATAAGGCACCAGCTTCTCCTTCATCAGGTCCAGCCGCCAGGCAGCATCATCCGGCTTGGTCGTCACAGTGCCGTAGTATTCATCCAGAATCGCCAGCGGACCGCCGATGCTGGTTTTCTGGCGCAACTCCACCGGAGCCGCGCCTTCCAGCGGCAGATGCTTCAGCATCCGGGCCGCCTCATCGTATTCAAAAATATTCTGCTGCGTCTCATCCCCATACGTCCCCCAGTTATCCTGCACCGACTGCAGCGGCTCATAGAGCTGATCCACCCACTTGGCCGTAAGCTCCAGATTCTTGTTCGCCCCGGTGATCACCATTCGGCCGCGGTCGAAGCCGAAGTTGTTCGTCCGCGTTACATTGACCTCCCCGTCCGGCCCGGCCAGCGGCTGCATCAGGTCGTATTTGTCGTTGAAGCCCGTAATATTGGATTTATCCCACTGGAAGTAGAGACCGTAGCGCTCACTCTGCCCTTTGGCCAGATAGGTATTATAATCCTGCTCAAAAGCCTCTTCGTCGATCAGATCCAGCGCATACAGCTCATTCAGATACTTGATGCCCTCTCTGTATCCGTCCTCACCCGCAGTGAACACCACCTTGCCGTCATTGGTCACCACGGTATGGTCGCCGTTATCCCCAAAGCCGAACGAGCCGAACAGGAAGTTCATGTCCTCATTCCCGTTATTCATCACGAACGACAGCGGAATCTCATCCTGCTGGCCGTTTCCGTTCGGATCATCGTTCTTGAAGGCGAGCAGGACCTGCTTCAGCTCCCCGGTGGTCGTCGGCATCTTCAGGCCCAGCTTGTTCAGCCACTCCACATTAATCCAAGGCATCCCGTTGACCGAATGAATACTCTCCTTACCCGAACCCAGCTCCTCTATCCAGGGAAAAGCATAGATATGCCCGTCCTGCGCCGTCATCATCGATTTATATTCCGGCGCAGCGTCCAGCACCTTCTGCAGATTCGGCATGTATTTGGCAATCAGCTCCTCCAGCGGAACAATCGTCCCGTCCTTGCCCAGAGTGAGGAGATCATAATCCGAGTAAGCCGCATCGATGATGGCGTCAGGCAGATCGCCGCTGGCGACCGCCAGATTTCTTTTCTCCACAAAAGCGTCATTCGTATAGTTAGTGAAGTCGATGTGCACCCCGGTCTTCTCCTCCAGCCGCTTGTAGATCAGCTTCTCGTTCGGATCGGCAGGGGCCAGCGCCGAGCTCTGGGACATGAAATGCAGCGAGACCTTCTCCTTCAGCGGCAGCGTCACATTCTCCAGCTTGTAATCCTCCGAGGCCGCCGAGTTGCCGCCCCCACCGCCGCAGCCGGACAGCACCGCAGCCGAGAGTGCCACGGCGGATAGCGTTTGCATTGTTTTGTTCATAACGAATTCCCCCTGTTGTTTATTTGATGGAACCTACCATGACACCCTTCTCGAAGTACTTCTGGAAGAACGGATACATAATGATCAGCGGCAGGCTGGAGATCACGATGGACGAATATTTGATCATTTCAGACAGCTTCTTCAGCTCCGCCTGGGCCAGTGCATCGGCGATCATGCCCGGCTGCACCTGATTCTGGATCAGGATGGAGCGCAGCACCAGCTGCAGCGGGAACAGCCTGAAATCCTCCAGATAGATCATGGCGTCGAAGTAGGAATTCCACTGCCCCACGAAGGCATACAAGGCCAGCACGAAGATGATCGGCTTCGACAGCGGCAGCACAATCTTGAAGAAGATTCCCAGCTCCGATGCCCCGTCGATGCCGGCCGCCTGGAACAGCTCCTTGGGCAGCCCCTGGAAATAGGTCTTCGCCAGAATGATATTGAACACGCTGACCGCACCGGGCAGAATGACCGCCCACACCGTATTCAGCATCCCCAGATCCTTCACCACCAGATAGGTCGGAATCAGACCGCCGCCGAAGAACATCGTAATCAGGAAAAAGATCATCACCGGACGTTTCCCCGCCAGCCCCTCAATGGACAGCGGATACGCCGCGAAGACGGAGAAGAACACCGTAGCCAGCGCGAAGGCTGCTGAGTACAGAACAGCGTTGAAGAAGCCGCGGATCATCGCGTCGTTGCTTAGGATTTTGACATAGCCGGTTACCGTCCAGTCTGAGGGCATTATAGCCAGCCCCTTCGTAATAAGCACATTCGGCGTCAGGAAGGAGGCCAGCACTACATAGATGAGCGGAAACAGGATGGCCAAGATGAACAGACCGAGCAGAATATACGTTATAACCAGCAGGACCCGGTCCTTGCCGGAATATTGAATCTCCATACTTACCTCCTTAATTAGTACAGCCCTTCCCCTTCATTCAGCCGCTTGACGACCGTATTGACGAAGACCAGCAGAATCACATTGATAACCGAATTGAATAATCCGATGGCAGTGGAATACGCGTAGTCTCCGGCCTGCAGCCCGACTTTGTAGACATAGGTTGCAATAATCTCCGAGGTTGGCGTATTCAGCGCCGTCTGCATCAGATACGCCTTCTCATAGCCGATAGACATAATGCCGCCTGCGGCGAGGATGAACAGTACCGCCATCACCGGCTTCAGCGCCGGAAGATCAATATGACGGACCCGCTTCAGCAGGGAAGCCCCGTCCATCGTAGCCGCGTCATGGAGCTGAGGGTCCACATTCGCCAGCGTAGCCACATAGATAATGGACGACCAGCCGGCCGTCTGCCAGATGCCCGACAGAATGTACACGGACCGGAAGTAGGCAGGATCACTCATGAAGGACACCGGCTTGCCGGTAAAAGCAGTCACCACGGCGTTCACCACCCCTGTCGGCGACAGGAAGACAAACAGCATCCCCGTAACAACCACCACCGAGATAAAATTGGGCGCGTACAGGATCAGCTGGATATTCTTCTTCAGCTTCGCCCCCCGGATCAGATTCAGCATCAGCGCCAGCAGAATCGGCACCGGGAAGCCGAGGATCAGCCCGTAGGCGCTAAGCTTAAGCGTGTTCATCAGAATATCGTAGAAATTCGGCGACGAGAGGAACCGCTGGAAATGCTCGAATCCGACCCAAGCGCTGCCCATGATGCCCCTGCGCGGGCTGAAATCCTTGAAGGCAATAATCGCGCCGTACATCGGAACGTATTTGAAGATAACGGTTAGCACTACAGCCGGAGCCAAGAATAGATACAGAATATAATGCCGGCGCACGTAGCTTAACCACGACTTATGCCGGGTGAGCGCAGTGCTCCCGGGTGAAACCATCGGATTGGCCAATCTTCTTCCCCCTTCTGTTTATTTTACATTTGCCACTAATGAATAGGTTTTCATTTTTACATTTGACCATGTTTTGCATTTACAATTTATCAGATAACCTTACAGGAAGTCAATGCATTTTGTGCAAAAAATTCATTGATATCGTGCATTTCACCGTGCAAATGTAACATTATTATAAGAAATCACTTAATTATACTTGCGTTAGGCTTATTTATGTAAAAATAATTTGTGCATTTGTAAAATTACGTTGTCAATTTTGGTGAAATGCTATATATTAGGTAACAGAGGTTACAAATCTGGGGATACAAAGGTGGAACACAGTGATGAAGAAAGCCAAGGTCACCATTCAAGACATTGCCGATGCGCTGGGCATCTCCCGTAATACGGCATCCAAGGCATTGAACGGCGCAGAGAGCGTTCCGCCCGAGACCCGGGAGAAGGTTATCAGCAAGGCGGCGGAGCTTAAATATAAACAGTTCTCTTACCTGGAGGCAACAGTCAGCACCTCCGACCAACAGGGCAACATCGCCCTGCTGACCAGCAATCTGCCCAACAGCTCCCACTTCGGCTCCCAGCTGCTCAGCGGACTGGAGAAGCGCATCAGCACCGAGGGGTATACCCTGTCCATTTATTTTGTCCGGGAGAATGATATGAACGGCATGACCCTGCCCGGCAATTTTGAGCCTTCCGGTGTGGACGGCATTATCTGCATCGAAATGTTCAACAAGGAGTACAGCGGGCTGATCACCAGCCTCGGCATTCCGGCGATCTTCATTGACTGCGCGGCAGACATTGTCTACCCCGAGCTGAAGGCAGACCTGCTGCTTATGGAGAATGAGCACAGTGTGTACGCCATGACCCGCAAGCTGATCGGCAGCGGGGTGGAGAGCTTCGGCTTCGTCGGCGATTACAACCACTGCCGCAGCTTTCATGAACGGTGGACCGGCTTCAACAGAGCGCTGGCGGACGCCGGAATTCCGCTGGATCCCGATTCCTGCATCATCGGCCAGGACAAGGATTATCTGCTGGAAGCAGGCTGGATGGACAGCCAGCTGGAGGCCCTCAGCCAGTGGCCGTCCGCCTTCATCTGCGCCAATGATTTCATCGCCATCAGCGTGATGAAATCGCTTAAGGGCAGAGGCGTCAAGGTGCCGGAGCAGATTGCGGTCTGCGGCTTCGATGATGCTTCGGAATCGCGGATCATCGAGCCTCATCTTACAACCGTCCATATCTACAGCGACCACATGGGTATTGTCTCCGCCGAGATGCTGCTCTCCCGGATCAAGGACCCGGCCCGGCCTTATCAGGTGACCCATGTCGCCACTGATGTGATATTCAGAGACTCCACCCCTGTTCCGAACTAATCCGATCTGGAGGTACAAGCTTGTGAATTCCTATGGTACAGTGCTTTGCGTGGGCGAGCTGCTCATTGATTTCTTTTGCACCGAGGTGGAAGTCAGCCTGACCGAAGGCCGGCAGTTCACCAAGCAGGCCGGCGGCGCTCCGGCGAACGTAAGCGCCGCCATTGCGCGGCTCGGCGGCCGCTCTGCCCTGCTCGGCAAGGTCGGGGCCGATCCCTTCGGCCGCTTCCTGACGCAGACGCTGGAGCAGCAGCAGGTGGATACCTCAATGCTGCTCGCGGATACGTCAGTGCCGACCACGCTGGCCTTCGTCTCACGCGCGGCGGACGGGGAGCGCGACTTCGTGTTCCACCGCGGGGCCGACCGGCTGCTCCGCCTGGAGGAACTGGACCGGCCGGCCATCCGCAAGGCTGCCCTGCTCCACTTCGGCTCGGCTACCGCCCTGCTGGCCGATCCGTTCCGTGAGGTCTATTTGACCCTGATGGAGGAAGCGGAGGCCCAGGGGCAGTTCATCTCCTTCGACCCCAATTACCGGGAAGACCTGTGGAACGGACGCCAGGAGGAATTCATCACCCTGTCCAGAGCCGCTATCCGGAGGTCTGATCTCATAAAGGTCAGCGGTGAGGAGCTGGAGCTAATCACCGGCGAAGAGGACTGCGCGGCCGCCCTTGATCTGCTGCATGATTGGGGAGCCGGAGCTGTCGCCGTCACGCTGGGCAAGGACGGCACGCTGATCTCCTCCCCGGGCTCCCGTATGCGGATTCCAAGCATCCCTGTGGAGTCCGTTGATTCTACCGGGGCCGGAGACGCCTTCAGCGGAGCGCTGCTCTGGCAGATCAGCCGCCTCCCTGCTCCGGCCAGCTTCATCCATAGTCCGGAGCTGCAGCAGACCTTCGTCCGCTTCGCCAATCAGGTGGGGGCGATTGTCTGCACCCGAATCGGGGCGATGGCCGCGCTGCCTACGCTGGACGAGGTGCAGGCATTTGTCCCTCACAGCAGCTAACATCCTATAAGCATCAGGTCCGCTCTCCGAGCGTACACATCGCAAAGAGCCCCCTGGCTGTCTGATTACAGATAGCCAAGGGGGCTCTTTCGTGTAGGGTCAAACCAATTGTTCCCTGCTGCTTAGATCACAGACACCGGGGCGCGGTGCGTAATATGATAAGCACAATATCATACGACTGAAGGAGCAGTAGGTGCATGAATGCGAAACGTGATTTCGATCATCTCCTGGCATTTGCCAAGGATCTGATCCAGGAGAATCTCGGCTTTTATTATGATGTCAATTATGGCTATTTCCAGCCGGAGACGCATCCGGTTATAGACTTCATCCGGCTGATCGGCCGGCGGATTCAGGGCCAGCTCATGCTGATGCCCGCACTGCGGGGCGAGATCGACCAGATGGAACGGATCTTCTCGGACAACCTGTTCTTCGACGAATGGGCCGAGGTGACGCTGGACGGCAAGAGCTTCCACTTCCTGATGAAGGAGATCGACAACAGCAGCAGAAGCATTAATCTGGCGCGCGACCTGGTCTTCCCCTCCCCCTGGATTCCCCGCAAGCTGCGCGACTGCCTGATCCGGATCGGCGAAGGCACGCTGAACGGAAGCTGGCGCCAGGATCAGGGGCATCAGGTCACCCTGTGGCTGCCGCTTGGCATCTCCTTCGTGGAAGGCTCAGGACATCATTCCATCACGGCGGGGATTGCCAAGGGCGAGGGGGAGCTCTACCCGACCCGGGTCTATGACATCAGCGCCATCTATGATCATGTTTATACGGACGGCAAATATTATTACAGAACCCATGACCATTCCATCATCTCCGATGTGCATTTCGTGGAATGCGCTGCCATCTTCGAGATCGGCCGGATCATGACCGCGCAGCGGATCATGTTCTGAGTCAGCTTCACCGGTCGTTCAAGTCGTCTCCCGCTGCACCAGCTGGAACGCCAGCGGCTCCTGCTTCGCCTCTTCCCCCTTCAGCCTGGCGAGAATCAGGTGGAAGGCATTACGGGCCTGCGCGGCAATCGGATTATCGATGGAGGTGATCCCGAGCGTATGGGCCAGCTCCGTATTATCGAAGCCAACAATCGCCAGCTCCTCCGGCACCTTCACATGAAGCCTGCGGGCTTCACTTAGCACCCCTGCGGCCACCATATCATTGGCGCAGAGCAGGGCATCGGGCGGTCCGTCCGGGTGCCGCAGCAGCCTGCGGACCAGCTCTTCGCCCCCGCGGATGGAATAGATGCCGGTCTGTGACCAGTCCGGGTTCACCGGCAGAGCACGCTCACGCATGATGTCCTGGAAGGCCTGCATCCGCCCGGAGGTATTCATGCTGGCCGGGCGGCCGTAGGCATTGGCGATCCGTGTATATCCCCTTGCGATCACATGCTCAAGTCCCAGCCTGTAGCCGTCATATTGGTTCATCGCCACACTTTGGATCTCCGGCAGCTTCATCCGCTGCCAGGATACAATCGGCCCGTATTTGCAATAGGAGCCGAGCAGCGCCTGGTCGTTGACGCAGGTGGTAATCGCCAGCGCATCGACTCTTTTCCCCCGCATATCCTCGAACGCCTGCAGCTCCTTGGCCGGGTCTCCCCCGGAGGTATAGACGATCGTCTGATACCCGTGCCGGCTGGCCGTCTCTACGAAGCTGTTCAGAAAGGGCAGCATCACCTCGTTAAGCCCCTCCGTCACCATTCCGATCTGCATCGTCTCCCCCCTGGACAGAGAAATGGCATTCCCGTTCGGCACATAGTCCAGCTCCTCCATAATCGCCAGAATACGCTCCCGCGTCGCCTGGCTCACATGGGGGGAATGATTCAGCACTCTCGATACCGTAGCCTTGGAGAAGCCCGACAGTTTCGCGATTTGATCCAGATTCGACATAACCCTGCTCCTTATCACCCTGAATATTTGCACAACTTCATAGTTGACATGTAACGCGTTACAACATTTAGCATGGATGTATGGGACATATTAAGCTTACCATATCTGAATCAATAACTAGAAAAGGCGGGATTATCAATGAGTTCACCATCGACATCTCCATTTCCGGAGGGCTTCCTGTGGGGCGGCGCGGTAGCCGCCAACCAGCTCGAAGGCGCATATAATGAGGACGGCAAAGGCTGGTCCACCCAGGACGTAGCTCCGCAAGGGATCAGGGGCCCGGTGACCGAGGTGCCGACCGAGGATAATCTGAAGTTGGCCGGCATCGACTTTTACCACCGGTATAAGGAGGATATTAAGCTTTTTGCTGAGATGGGATTCAAGGTCTTCCGAACCTCGATCGCCTGGTCCCGGATCTTCCCGAACGGCGATGAGCTGGAGCCTAACGAGCAAGGCCTGCAATTCTACGACAACCTGTTCGATGAGTGTCACAAATACGGCATTGAGCCGCTGGTGACCCTCTCCCACTACGAAACGCCGCTGCACCTGTCCAAGCAGTATGACGGCTGGGTCAACCGCCAATTGGTCGGCTTCTATGAGCGGTATGCCAGAACCGTGTTCACCCGTTACAAGGATAAAGTCAAGTATTGGCTGACCTTCAACGAGATCAACTCCATTCTGCACGAGCCGTTCATGAGCGGCGGGATCTATACTCCCAAGGAGCAGCTAAGCAAGCAGGATCTGTATCAGGCCATTCACCACGAGCTGGTCGCAAGCGCTACTGCGGTCAAGATCGGTCATGAGATTAACCCGCAGGCCAAGATCGGCTGTATGATCCTCAGTATGCCGACCTATCCGCTGACGCCGAACCCGGATGATGTGATCGCGGCGATGAAGTCGGAGCATATGAACTATTTCTTCGGGGATGTCCATGCGAGAGGCGTGTACCCCGGCTATATGAAAAGATACTTCAGAGAGCACGGCATCGAGATCCACATGGAGCCTGGCGATGCGGACATTCTGAAGCACACGGTAGACTTCATCTCCTTCAGTTACTATGTGAGCATCTGTGAGACAGCGGACAGCAGCAAACGCACCCAGGAGGGCAACCTGATCGGCGGCGCGCCTAACCCTTACCTCAAGGCCTCCGAATGGGGCTGGCAGATCGATCCGCAAGGCCTGCGGTATGTGCTGAATATGTTCTATGACCGTTACCAGAAGCCGCTGTTCATTGTGGAAAATGGACTCGGGGCCAAGGACGAGCTGATCACCGGCGAAGACCGCGTGCCAACCGTGAACGATGATTACCGGATCGCTTACCTGAATGACCATCTGGTGCAGGTAGGAGAGGCGCTGGAGGATGGGGTTGAGATTATGGGCTACACCTCATGGGGCTGTATCGACCTGGTCAGCGCCTCCACCGCCCAGCTCAGCAAGCGCTACGGCTTCATCTATGTGGACCGCAACGACGACGGAACCGGAACGCTGGAGCGCTACCGCAAGAAATCGTTCCATTGGTACAAGGATGTTATTGCTACTAATGGAGAGAGCCTGAAGCGTTAAGCTATACTTTGCAGAAACAGGCAGCCTCTAGGGGTTGCCTGTTTTTTCTGCCCTCCTCCCATAGATAACTGAAGATATTCATTTCAGATGAACAAGCCTTAACAAAAAGCAGGAAGGAGCGGAGGGGAAATTTGGAACTGTAGGAGCGACAGCGTCCGCCTTTGTCACCGGATTTCATCCGCAAACAGCGGTTTAAATCAAGAAATCTGGGGACAACAGCGGCCGGAAGTCCAAATGTTCACCGCAGTGACGACTTCATGCTTTTCGTTAAAGGTATTGGCTTTTCACCTCATATGAATATCTTTCAGTTATCCTCTCTTTACCATTTTGCAACTAATTGCCGGAAGGGTTAGGATATACTTGCCACAGATGAATGATTAAGGAGAGTTATTCCGATGAACAAATATACCTTCGGCCTGGGCAGCCTTCTGCTCCTAAGCCTGATCACCTCCGGCTGCGGCGACATGAAGACACCCAGCGATTTGCTTCAGGCCCCGTCACAGGGAAGCAGCGACGGCAATCTTACCGGGATTGTGAAGTCTTTTCTGCCCGCCAATGCGCACTTAACCGTGCCTGTCCAGTCGGAATCCGGCAGTGCTATTCAATTACATGATCTGGATCAGGACGGCAAGGATGAGCTGCTCGCTTTCTATAAGACAGACACCACCGATTACGAGATCAACACCCTGCTTCTGTCGCAGCAGGACGGCAAATGGAACAAGCTGGCTACCCTCACCGGAGTCGGCAGTGAATTGAATTATGTCTCCTTCACGGATGTTACCGCAGATGGGACAGCGGATCTGCTGCTTGGATACGGCGGAGGTGAGGGACTGACCAGAGAGCTGGCGGTCTACAGCCTGAAGGACGGGACACTGAACGAGCTGCTCAAGCAGCCGTACGACCAGCTGATCGTCGGCGATCTGACCGGGGAAGGCACCCAGGACATCGCCGTACTGCAGGGAATCTACACGACAGATACCGTCCGCGAGAATCATCTCCAGCTGCTCCGGCTGAAGGGCGGGACACCGCAAATGCTGTCCGACCAGAAGCTGGACGGGAATGTGATTCAGTTCCAGTTCGCCAAGGCCTCCCCCTCGCGCAGCGCCATCGTTGTGGACGCGGCCATCGGCGCTCATGCCGCTTATACGTCTCTGCTGATTTGGGCAAACGGGCAGTTTGCTGATATACTTGCAACAGAAGATTATCAGCGCGCAAGCCTCGCCGCCGGTAAGGCTCTTGTCCTTGCGCCGCCGGCTACCGAACCTGATCCTCCTGCTCCTGTGCCTGATACGCCGCTTGGCAGCAACAGTCTGGCAATCAAGGACTATCCGCTGGACAGCAAGGATGTGAACGGGGACGGGATTACGGAGATCGGCTTCCTTGTGCCTCCTGCCGGGACAGGGAGCCTCGCCCCGCTGGCCACCCCATTCATCACCAAATATTATCAGTGGGACGGACAATCTAAGCTGACGCTGGTTCAGGAGCAATTTGACCGCTGGGGCTTCAATTTCCGCTTCCCCAAGTCTTGGGCAGGCCAGACCCTGCTGGAGATTCCGGAAGAATCCCCGCAGCCCTGGGAGAAGATTCAGTTCAGCTATAAGAATCCTGAGTCTGCTGTGAAGGCGCCGCTGCTGGAGCTTCGCCTGCTGACGAAGAAGGGGTGGGCGGCGGCTGAGGTGCAGCTGAAGGCCGATAAGAGAGAATACAAGCTGCTATATGAGCAGGGCAACTCTATGGGCGATACAGAGCCCACCGTATTCGTTGCTGTCATGCCTCCAGCGGGTGAGGCAGACAAGCTGCTGCAGGGGGTTGATCAACAGCAGTATAACCAGCTCAAGCTGACGCTGGATGAAGTTCTGCAGCTGGCCGGCACACCGCAGAAGTCCTTGCCCTGAGGAGGAAGCCGTTCCTGAAAGTGCTGATATTCTTACAGCCGTATGGGGACAGTACTTCATGGGTGAGCTGAAGATTGTAGATGTTAATATCAGCCGAATCCGCCAAATAATCGGGCAGGAGCCCTCCGGGCCGCAATACCCCGAAACCGTGTGAAGATTCGGATATATATGGAGGGGCTATCGTTGCTTAAGGGAATCAGGTCCAGGCTTATTGTCTATATTACGCTTATGCTGCTCCTGATTGTCCTGCTGCTGGAGGGGATTTTTATTGTTGCGGTCCATTCGTATTATCTGGGCAGCGCCATGGAGAGCCTGAATTCACGGGCCACGTATTCCGCAACCTTCTTCAACAAATACCTGGAGAGCTACAATCTGAAGGAACGGGCCCGGTATATCCTGGAGAACCTCTCGTCCGAGGAGAACAGTATGGTTGAGGTGCTGAGCCCGGACGGCAAGGTAATCATTAATTCATTCGGGTTCTCAAGCGGGGAGCAGGTAACAACCCCGGATGTCAAGGAGGCGCTGCTGCGCGGCAAGGGAAGCTTCCAGAGCATCAAGCCGGTCAATGGCGAACGGATTCTGGCTGTTTCCGCCGCTCTGACTGAACGGGGAAGCACGATCGGCCTGCTGCGTTACTCGGTGTCGGCTGAACCGCTGTATGCGGTAATTATTAAAATTGCGCTGAACGCGGCTATCGTCGGCTTGCTCGTGATCGGGTTCGGCTTCATCCTGAGCCTGCTTATCGCCAAGCGGATTGTAGGTCCGATTCAGCAATTGACCGGGGTCGCCAAGGAGATGGCCACCGGTAATTTTGCCGTCCGGGCGGCCAGGCCCTATGACGATGAAATCGGCACACTTGCGGTCACGCTGAACTATATGTCGGATGAAATTATGAAGAGCGAGAAGCTTAAATATGATTTCATCTCCTCGGTCACCCATGAGCTGAGAACGCCGCTGACCTCGATCAAGGGCTGGGGAGAGACATTGCTGGTCGGGGATTTGTCGGATAAACAGGAGACCCTGCAGGGGCTGGAGGTCATGACCGGAGAGACAGACCGGCTGATCGGCCTGGTGGAGGATCTGCTCGACTTCTCCAAATTCCAGGCCGGAGAGATCCGGATTGTCCGCCAGCCGTATGATCTCAGGGGGCTGCTTGAGGATTTGCTGCTGCAGTTCAGATACAGGGGTCAGACGAAGCAGATCCGTCTCTACGCGGATCTAACCGGTCAGCCGCTGCCGGTAGACGGTGATTTCAACCGTTTGAAGCAGGTATTCGTCAATGTGCTGGACAATGCCTTCAAATTCACCCCGGCCGGCGGGGAGATCCGCCTCACGGCAGAGCTGCGCGGGGAAGTGATTAAAGTTACTGTGACCGACAACGGTGAGGGCATTCCAGCCGAGGACCTGAAGCAGCTTGGCAACAAGTTCTTCAAGGGACGGTCCCGCCAATCAGGCAGCGGCCTCGGCCTGGCCATCTGCAAAGAGATTATCGAGCTGCATGACGGACAGCTGCGGATTGAGAGCGAGTTCACCGTAGGCACCTCAGTCATCATAGAACTGCCCCGCTACGAAGTGGAGCAGCATCTTCCGCCGTCAACATAACCTCTGCTGGCCATGGCTCCAACGCTTAAGCTTCAATTTCCTGAGCCTGTGCGTCTCCCCCGGCGATCTCTATGACTGGCCGTGTCTGAATCAGCACGTTCCCGGCTACGGCTCTGGAGATCATGCAGGACTCCTCTGCCTTGTACGCCAGCCGCTCGGCCGTCTTCAGCTCCCCTGCGGTTGCGCCCGCCGGAAGCACAATCCGCGGCTTGTGTTCGATCTTGTCATAGGTGAATACATTATTGGTCACGTCTACCGTCGCCTCAGAGGCAAGCGTCAGCTCCTCCGGCACAATCGCTGAACGCTCCAGCATCGCCGCCAGCGTAATCAGATAACAGGTCGCCGCTGCGCCCAGCAGCATCTCATCCGGGTTCGTGCCGGTTCCCGGCCCGCCCATCTCCCGGGGAATCGATATCACCGTCCGCAGCCCGCCTGCATCAATCTGCCCCTCGCTGTTCCGGCCGCCATTCCATACCGCCTTCAGGTGAAAAGGATGCTTCATCTCACTTCGTCCCTTCTTTTCTTCATATCTAATAAGTGCGCTTATCTTGTATGGCTATATGCGTCCGATCCGTCTGGTCTCCAGCCGCTGGTACTGGTCCTGCTCCCAGTCCAATTCAGACTGCCGGAGCAGAAGCTCCAGCCCTTTTAGCTCCCCATGGATGTCCGTTATGAAGAATTTGCGCAAGAACTCCCTCCTTCTACAGCATCCGGTCTACCTCTACTGCAGCTTGATCTCCTCAAACAGATCCGTCTCCGAATCGGTTTGAGCCTGATGCACCGCCCGGTTCCCTGCGGGGCTTCCGCCTAAGTATTTGGCGAGCAGCGCCTCCACCTGGGCCTGGGTGACCGGCTTCGCCGCATCCTGCAGCTCATAGCCAAGCTGGCCGTTAGGCTCAATTGTCGCTGTTTTGACATCACTCAGCCTGGATATTCCCTGGCCCCGCAGACTCATTTCCAGCTCGTCCACAGTTAACCGTAGCTTCTTAAGATTCTTGGCTACCAGCTGGCCCTCATCAATCACAATAACCGCAGGCCCCTTGATCAGCCGCTCCAGGGCGCTCCAGCGCACCTGCAGCCATTCCACCACAATTAACACTGCGATGAACACGGCTGCGGCGACAATGGTAATCAGAATACTATGATCGGCTATCGGCTGTACAATAATCGTGCCAATCGAGATCATGGCGATCGTGGTGGGAATCGTCATTTGCGAGATTGATTTGCGGCCGGCAAGCCGCAGCACCAGCATCCCGACAACGATCAGCACCAGCGCCTTCCAGATTTCACTCCAGATTTCATGCATCGCTCCGTCTCCTTTTGACAGTTGATAAGCTAGGGTTTGTCTTACAGGAGGCGAATATGCATCTCTAGCAGAGGGGAGCCCGGCATACGCCCGCCGGAATCCCCAGACTATTATAATGCTGCTTGATGTTGATCAGAGCATGTCCGCTGAACACCCGGGAGACCATCTCTTCGATGGGACCCGCCTCTACCTGCTCCTGCCGCAGCAGCCGCTCCACCGCGCTCTTGATCTCCTGGGGGTATAGATTTCCGGCCACACTGGAGAGCCCCTTGCAAGGGGCTGAGGTGAAATTCTCCACAAGCTTCATATCCCCCGCTGCAAAAAGAATAAACCCCTCCGGGTACTCCACCCCCACATGCCGCTGCAAATCGCCAGTTTCCTTGTACCCTACAATGTTCGGATAGCGGCTGATTAACAGCTTCAGCGACTCAGGAGCCAGATCAAAGCCTGTCCGCCCTGGGTTATTATACAACGCCACCGGCTTGGTCGTATGGTTAAGCAGCTCTTCTACATAAGCAACCGCCTGCTGCTGCGTGGGCCGGATGTACGGCGGGAAGCCAATCAGCAGCGCATCCATCGCCGATGCCTCCGCAGCCTGCACCAGCCGGACAGCATCACGGGTTCTAATCGCAGATACGCCGAGGATCAGCTCCATCCCCTGAGGGCGCTTTTGGTTGAAATATTCAATAATTTCTAGTCTTTCCTCAATGCTCAGCGAATGCTGCTCGCCAGTACTTCCCGAGATCAATAGTGATTCTATCCCGTTCTGCTGCTGGTAAGCCACAATAGGTGCGAATCCGCCGGTATTCAAACTCTCATCCTTATGAAAGGGCGTTGGGATCGCAACATTTAATCTTTTCATATCCTCACCCCTTATTAATTGGCATCGGTGCTAGGTGTTAGCTCTAGACTCTGGACAGATGTTTGTGTTCCATGGCATCCAAAAGGGTATACAGCAGCGTATTGGACGCACTAATCTTCCCGGGCTGATCCGTCATCTCAGACGGCGTCTGAATATATTCTCCTGGCTCCAGCTCTCCGGCACAGTTGGTGATGATCTTCCGGATACTGAGGTCATTAACCTCCAGATGGAACTGCAGCCCAACCACATAATCCTCATATTCGTAACACTGGTTAATACAGCCCAGGCTGGACGCTATCCGCTTGGCTCCGGCAGGCAGGCTGAAGGTGTCTCCATGCCAGTGAAAAGGTACCCACTGCTGCGGGAAGTCCTTGAAGAAGGCAGAGGACTCCGTATCCCCGGTTGCCAGCACCGGATACCAGCCAATCTCCTTACACTTATTGGGGTAGACTTCACCGCCGATTTGCTCCGCAATCAGTTGGGCCCCCAGACAGATGCCGAGCGTCAGCTTATGCTTGCTTATCGCGGTGTGAATCAACGCCTTCTCGGCTGACAGCCAAGGGAAGACCGCTTCATCATGGACACTCATAGGCCCGCCCATCACTACGAGCATATCGAAGTCCTCGGCCGCAGGCAGAACCTTATTTTCATATACCAGTGTAGTTGTTAACGTATGTCCCTTGTTCTCCGCCCACACGGCAATTTCCTCCGGCGCTTCAAACGGAACATGCTGCAAGCAATGTATTCTCATTTCTCTACCTCCCCCTATTTTTTCATATCTCCAATGTAACAAAAAATCCCGATGAATCAAGAACTACTTGATCATCAGGATCGTTTGGCCCTATCTCATAAGGGTGCACGCTTATTTAGCCTTACCGGCAGGCTCGTAGATCAGGCAGCGCAGTATCTTGCTCGGATAGCGCAGCTCCGCATTATATTTGCTGCCGTCTTCCAGTACAATATCCACCGCTACCATTCCCCGTTTATTGTTCACCTCCATGTTCGTCAGAGTAGCTTTGACAATCTTCCGCTTCTCCCCCTGCTTGTCCTTCACAATCTGTACAGCCGCATTCACCCAACTATTGTCTTTCTTGATGGCGGCCGCTGCGGCTGCGTCGATGGGGGTTCTTTTGATAACCGAGTTAAAGACTGTCGTATCTAATACCACCCCGGTATCCGGATCGATTTGCACACTATATTGCCAGTACTCCTGGCCTTGTCCACGCAGAGTGGACGACTTATACGGAGAATAGCCGACTGACCATGTAGATGGTATACCATATCCCGGCTCCAGCAGTAGCACGCTTGACTTCAGCTTGGAGACATCCGCATCGAACAGCTTGCGCACACTTTCGGAAGCTCGTGCCATCAATTCAGCCTCACTGTATTTCTGCGGTATGGCAACCGCGGGGGGAGTAATGTTACGCTTGGAAGCCAGCAGATTCGTCCGGTAGGACCAGTCGATCAGCTGCAGCAGCTCTTCATCCGTCCAAGCCCGCTCCGGATAGTGGTACGTATTGGTCTTGATATCCAGATACAAATCCCCTTGTCCCGCCTGTAGCGGCAAAAGCTTCTTAGGCCGAAGGCCATCATACACATACTGATCATCCAGTACCAGGCGGCGGTTCATTTCCGCTTCTGTCAATTCCCGCCCGGAGGTCTTGGGATCACCCGGCATGTCCATATAGTCATAGATCTGCTGAATTTGTTCTTTTGTCATCTGCTTAATCAGATCATCATTCACGGTAGATACCGGGGCCGGAGCCTCTACCTTCAGTACAGGAACCGTGCTGTCGGCCACACCTTGCTTGGTATAGCCCTGCATGGCCGCACTGCTCTTGGCGACGACGGCCGAGTTAGCCAGACCGGGGACAACGAACCCGCTGGCTGCGAGTATTCCTCCTGTGCATGCGATGACAGCCAGCATAGCGGTTAGTTTCTTTGGGTTCAAATTCAAGGGTATTACCTCCATCGGGTATAGGATAGTTGATACTGTCTCTACCTTAATCCCGGGATGTTATAGAGTCGGCGTGCAGTTGTTAGGAAGTTGTAAAAAAAGCCGGATGCTCGTTCCCTCTCCCGGCGCAGATTGCAGCTTAACCCGCGCCTCATGCGCCTCGGCAATCTGCCGGCACAATGACAGCCCCAGCCCCGCATTGCCATGGGCCCGCGAACGCGCCGGATCGGCGCGGTAGAACGGCTCGAATGCGTGCTTCTGCTGCTCCTCCGTCATTCCGCATCCGCTGTCCCGCACCTCCAGCACCCCTTCTCCGTTGTGCGGATAAGCCAGCAGGCGGATACTGCTTCCCGGCCGGGAAGCAGGAATAGCATTCTCGATCAAGTTCACCAGATATGAGGCCAGCAGATCCGCATCGCCCCATACAGACGGAATGGAACAATCCAGTTCCAGACGCAAACTGTATTCAGCCAGCCTCCGCTGTTCCGTCTGTGCTACCGTTTCAAATAAGTCATCTACGTCCACCTCCGCCAGCTCCAGCGGCTGATGCCGGAGCACAGACAGATCCAGCAGCTTGAAGGCCAGATTCTTCAGCCGTACAGTCTCGCTCAGGATATAATGGCCGGCCTTGATCTGATCCTCCCGGTCAATATTCGCCGTGGTCAACAGCTCCGCGAAGCCCTGCATACTGGTCAGCGGTGTCCGCAGCTCATGAGCCAGATTATCGACTATCCGTTGCTTGTCCTCCGCCATGTCCGACAGATCCGTGATCCGCTGCTCCACCACCGCAGCCATCCGGTTAAAGTTCATGGCCAGCTCCCCGAACTCATCCTTGCTGTGCAGCTCCACACGGTTGGAGTAATTGCCTTCAGCAATCGTCTTCGTCGTCTCGGACAACAGCTTGAGCGGCTTGGTGAGATGCCGGATCAGCAGATAGAGCAGCAGCACGAGGAGCGGGCCGACAATCCAGTTAATCATTACGAAAAAGCGGTTCAGCTCCTGCTGCTGGGCATACAACCCGCTGATATCGCGCTTATACGCCAGCTCCAGATGCTGGTAAGGAGCCGGCAGCGGCATCGCTAATGTCATAACATGCCCTTCTTGGGGAGGACTAGCTCCAACCTCACCGGGGTAGAGAAGCTTGTCATCCTCCCGCAGCTCCAACCGGATGCCCTGCTTGCGGTAATGCTCCCCATAGGACTCGGCCACACTGACCAGCAGAGACGGAGTAAGCGACATTCCCCTGACCCGAATGGAGTCCAGATTCTCATAAATATTGTTGACAATCAGCAGTTGCTCGCTTTCTGCACGTCTGGTCTCACTGTCCATATTCAGCTGCCAGCTTTTCTTCATCACCATAAGGACGCTGACATCAAGCGCTGCGATGAACAGCACCAGCACAGCAAGCAGAATTTTATGCCAGAACCGCATGGCTAGACCTGAACTTCCAGCCGGTAGCCCAGCTTGAATACCGTTCTGATCCGCTCTTCCCAGCCCAGCTTCTTGCGCAGCTGCCGGATATGTACATCCACCGTGCGGGTATCGCCTGCGTAATCATAACCCCAAGCTAATTCCAGCAGCTTCTCCCGGGACAGGGCGATATTGCGGTTGCGAATCAATACCTCGAGCAGCTCGAATTCTCTAGCCGTCAATTCCACCGGAAGCTGGCCCACCCGGACCTGGCGCTCCGTTAACCGGACCTCTACATTGTCACAGGTAAAGACAGCGGACGCCTGCTCATTCCTCCGCAGCACAACATTGATCCGGGCCAGAAGCTCCAGAATCTCAAAAGGCTTAATAATATAATCATCAGCCCCCAGCTCGAATCCCTTGATCCGGTCCGAGAGCGCATGTCTTGCTGTAATCAGAATGACCGGTATCCGCAGAGGGGCAATCTGCTCCATCACCGCGAACCCGTCCAGACCGGGCAGCATCACATCCAGCAGCACCAGATCCGCCCGTTCCTTCTCCAGGATTCCCGCTACCTCAACGCCGGTATAAGCCTTAGAATATGTATGTCCCACCAGCTTAAGGTTCATCGTAATTAAGTCATTAATCGGCTGTTCGTCTTCAACCACCAGTATATGGGCCATCTGTTGAATATCCTCCTCCGCCCTGCGGCAACAACATGTGCCGCCTATAACTTAAACTTCTCTTTATCATACCAGATTACAGAGCATCCATTAGCTGGTAGCCGAACTTAGATGCGATATCTCACCCACCCGCACAAAAATCCTGACGGACCAAGCACTGCTTGATCCTCAGGACTAGTTGGGTTAATAGAACATAAGGCTGTCCGCTTATCGTTTATTTCCCCTTATCCGCAGGCTCATAAATGAGACAACGCAGCATCATACTCGGATAGCGGAGCTCCGCATTATATTTGCTGCCATCTTCTAATATCACATCCACCGCAACCATTCCGCGCTTATTATTGATCTCGGTATCGGTCAGATACGCCTTTACAATTTTCCGTTGCTCTCCTTGCTTGTCTTTAACAATTCGCTTAGCTTCCTTGATCCAACGATCGTCCTTCTGGATAGTGGCAGCCGCAGCCCCGTCAATAGGTGTTCTTATCGCTGACAGATTAACTGCTGTCGTATCCACGACCACTCCGGTTTCCGGATCGATAATCACATTGTACTTCCATACCTCCAGTCCTTGTCCCCGCATGGTCCGCTCCTTGTAGGGAGAGAAATACACCCACTGTTGGGGAGGAAAGCCAAATCCCGGTTGTTGCAGACTCGTTGATATTTCCAGCTTGGACACATCCGCATCATAGAGCTTACGTACACTTTCAGCCGCGCGCATGATGAATTCAGACTCGCTGTACTTTTGAGGAGGAACTGGTTTTTCCGGAAATCGTAGAGACGCTGCATACGCTTGGCGATAGTTCCAGTCTATAAGCTGCAGCAATTCTTCATCAGTCCAAGTTCGATCTGGAACGTAGAGCGTATTGGTCTTTGGATCGAGATATAAATCCCCTTGTCCCGCCTCGAAGGGCATGGGCTTCTGAGGGCGAAGACCATCATACACATACTGATCTTCCAGCACCCAATGACGCTTAGTTCGAAGGTTAAGCTCAGCTTCGGTTTCATCATGACCGCCAACTACCGTGGGCTCAGGTGCTTTGCTCAGAGAATCATAAATTTGATCCATTTGCTCCTGGTTCATATTCTTCCGCAGGTAATCTTCCACAGTGGATACCGGCACAGGCGCTTCTACCTTCAATACAGGAACCGCACTCTCCGTCAGGCTTAGTCTGACATCCTCTTGTGTGGCTGCTGTACTGTCTTTGGCGACAACGGTAGAGTTCACTAAATTCGGAACGGTAACAGCACTGATGGCGAATAACCCTCCGGCACATAACAGGATGGCTATAGAGGCAGACCACTTCTTCTTGTTCAACGGGATAACCTCCATAGGAATATAATAATTTCTCTACCACTACCCTACTCCCGGCATGTTATAGAGTAGAGTGACAGTTGTTATGGAGTTGTAAAAAAGAGTGCCTCGCTCAGAATAGAACAAAGTCACCCTGCGGGTGAAAAATGCTGGTGCTTCAACGCCTTCTGTAGAGTACATCCAGCCCATCGGTCTTTTTCTCTCTCACCGACCGCTTGTGTGGAGCAGCATTGTTGCATATTTTGCAGGATATTTCTATAACTGTAACTAGCTGCGGCACATTGTTGCATTATTTGCACGAATTACGGTGCAGAGAGCAAGTTAAGGCTGAGTTTGTTGCATTTCGTGCAAGATTTCAGCACAGGTGGCTTCTATTGAGCAGCATTGTTGCAATTCTTGCAGGATTTCTTTATAAATATATATTCAGATTCCCTCAAAAACAAAAAGACCACTGTCGAGTGATCAACAGTGGTCTTGTGTGCTTGGCGGCGTCCTACTCTCCCAGGACCCTTCGGTCCAAGTACCATCGGCGCTGGAAGGCTTAACGGTCGTGTTCGGGATGGGTACGCGTGGAACCCTTCCGCTATCGCCACCAAACATGATTTTTCGAAGCCTACGCTTCTCGAAATCGCTACAGAAAATATCAAACCATCGGTTTAACTTCCTGCCAGGCTTAATCGCCTGAAAACTGAATCCGAAACGAATCATGCATTTTAGTGGTTTTGGATAAGCCCTCGACCGATTAGTATTGGTCAGCTCCATGCATTGCTGCACTTCCACCTCCAACCTATCTACCTCGTCGTCTTCAAGGGGTCTTACATGTTGGGAAATCTCATCTTGAGGGGGGCTTCACGCTTAGATGCTTTCAGCGCTTATCCCGTCCGTACGTAGCTACCCAGCCATGCTCCTGGCGGAACAACTGGTGCACCAGCGGTACGTCCATCCCGGTCCTCTCGTACTAAGGACAGCTCCTCTCAAATTTCCTGCGCCCACGACAGATAGGGACCGAACTGTCTCACGACGTTCTGAACCCAGCTCGCGTACCGCTTTAATGGGCGAACAGCCCAACCCTTGGGACCTACTTCAGCCCCAGGATGCGATGAGCCGACATCGAGGTGCCAAACCTCCCCGTCGATGTGGACTCTTGGGGGAGATAAGCCTGTTATCCCCAGGGTAGCTTTTATCCGTTGAGCGATGGCCCTTCCATGCGGTACCACCGGATCACTAAGTCCGACTTTCGTCCCTGCTCGACTTGTAGGTCTCGCAGTCAAGCTCCCTTCTGCCTTTGCACTCTTCGAATGATTTCCAACCATTCTGAGGGAACCTTTGAACGCCTCCGTTACTCTTTAGGAGGCGACCGCCCCAGTCAAACTGCCCGCCTGACACGGTCCCCGTACCCGCTTAGGGTACCAGGTTAGAACCTAGATACGATCAGGGTGGTATCCCAACGGCGCCTCCAGCGAAGCTTGCGCTCCGCTTTCCACGGCTCCCACCTATCCTGTACAGATCGTACCCAAATTCAATATCAAGCTGCAGTAAAGCTCCATGGGGTCTTTCCGTCTTGTCGCGGGTAACCTGCATCTTCACAGGTATTAAAATTTCACCGGATCTCTCGTTGAGACAGCGCCCAAGTCGTTACGCCATTCGTGCGGGTCAGAATTTACCTGACAAGGAATTTCGCTACCTTAGGACCGTTATAGTTACGGCCGCCGTTTACTGGGGCTTCGGTTCATAGCTTCGGGTTACCCCTAACCACTCCCCTTAACCTTCCAGCACCGGGCAGGCGTCAGCCCGTATACTTCGCCTTGCGGCTTCGCACAGACCTGTGTTTTTGCTAAACAGTCGCTTGGGCCTTTTCACTGCGGCCCCCTCGGGCTATTCACCCTACCGAGGCACCCCTTCTCCCGAAGTTACGGGGTCATTTTGCCGAGTTCCTTAACGAGAGTTCTTCCGCGCGCCTTAGAATTCTCTTCTCGCCTACCTGTGTCGGTTTGCGGTACGGGCACCTTCTCCTGGCTAGAGGCTTTTCTTGGCAGTGTGAGATCATGACCTTCGCTACTGTAATTTTCGCTCCCCATCACAGCCCAGCCTTATGATGTGCGGATTTGCCTGCACACCAGCCTCACTGCTTAGACGGACATCCATCAGTCCGCGTCACTACCCTCCTGCGTCACCCCATCGCTCATAGCGGATTACGGTGGTACAGTAATTTCAAACTGTTGTCCTTCGACTACGCCTGTCGGCCTCGCCTTAGGTCCCGACTTACCCTGAGCGGACGAGCCTTCCTCAGGAAACCTTGGGCTTTCGGCGGATCAGATTCTCACTGATCTTTTCGTTACTCATACCGGCATTCTCACTTGTGTACTCTCCAGCGCTCCTTACGGTACACCTTCAACGTATACACAACGCTCCCCTACCCCTGATGCAAGCATCAAGCCATAGCTTCGGTGGTGTGTTTAGCCCCGTTACATTTTCGGCGCAGAGTCACTCGACCAGTGAGCTATTACGCACTCTTTCAATGGTGGCTGCTTCTAAGCCAACATCCTGGTTGTCTGTGCAACTCCACATCCTTTCCCACTTAACACACACTTGGGGACCTTAGCTGATGGTCTGGGCTGTTTCCCTTTTGACAATGGATCTTAGCACTCACTGTCTGACTCCCGGCAAGAAGTAAGTGGCATTCGGAGTTTGACTGAGCTTGGTAACCCTTGCGGGCCCCGCACCCAATCAGTGCTCTACCTCCACCACTCCATTCACCGAGGCTAGCCCTAAAGCTATTTCGGGGAGAACCAGCTATCTCCGAGTTCGATTGGAATTTCTCCGCTACCCCCACCTCATCCCCGCACTTTTCAACGTACGTGGGTTCGGGCCTCCAGTGCGTGTTACCGCACCTTCACCCTGGACAGGGGTAGATCACACGGTTTCGGGTCTACGCCCACATACTCAGTCGCCCTATTCAGACTCGCTTTCGCTGCGGCTCCGGCTTCTCACCTTAACCTTGCATGTTGAACGTAACTCGCCGGTTCATTCTACAAAAGGCACGCCATCATCCATATAGAGGACTCTGACTTTTTGTAAGCACACGGTTTCAGGTTCTATTTCACTCCCCTTCCGGGGTGCTTTTCACCTTTCCCTCACGGTACTGATTCACTATCGGTCGCCAGGTAGTATTTAGCCTTAGCAGATGGTCCTGCCAGATTCATACGGGGTTTCACGTGCCCCGCACTACTCGGGATCCGTCTCGGAGGGAACACAGTTTGGGCTACAGGGCTTTTACCTCTATCGCGGGCCTTTCCAGACCTCTTCGCCTACCATATTCCTTTGTAACTCCATGTGAGACGTCCCACAACCCCAAGGGGCAAGCCCCTTGGTTTAGGCTGTTCCGCGTTCGCTCGCCGCTACTGACGGAATCACTATTGTTTTCTCTTCCTCAGGGTACTTAGATGTTTCAGTTCCCCTGGTCTGCCTCTGCGCATCCTATGTATTCAGATACGAGTAACTGTGCATTACCACAGCTGGGTTTCCCCATTCGGACACCCCCGGATCAAAGCTTGCTTACAGCTCCCCGAGGCAGTTTCGTTGTTCGCCACGTCCTTCGTCGGCTCCTGGCGCCTAGGCATCCTCCGTGTGCTCTTAGTAGCTTAACCAATGCGTTTTCCGTTAGGAAAATCGCTAGTATCGCCATTAATATGAAACTTGTTTACACAAGTTCAGCTTAAAGGAATGTTCTAAAACGCAAATTCGTTTCGGTATCCAGTTTTCAAGGATCAAGTTGCTGTAAGTTCGGGTCGATCACAACCGTGACGATCGAAGTTACAGCCAGTCGAGAGCTTGAGCTCTCAAAACTGACCAACGAGTGAGTAACTAGCCGACCGGCTAGATTTCAAATTTGAATGTCTCCACTTCCGAAGACGATTCTCCATAGAAAGGAGGTGATCCAGCCGCACCTTCCGATACGGCTACCTTGTTACGACTTCACCCCAATCATCTACCCCACCTTCGGCGGCTGGCTCCCTTGCGGGTTACCCCACCGACTTCGGGTGTTGTAAACTCTCGTGGTGTGACGGGCGGTGTGTACAAGACCCGGGAACGTATTCACCGCGGCATGCTGATCCGCGATTACTAGCAATTCCGACTTCATGCAGGCGAGTTGCAGCCTGCAATCCGAACTGAGACCGGCTTTGCTGGGATTGGCTCCACCTCGCGGCTTCGCTTCCCGTTGTACCGGCCATTGTAGTACGTGTGTAGCCCAGGTCATAAGGGGCATGATGATTTGACGTCATCCCCACCTTCCTCCGGTTTGTCACCGGCAGTCACTCTAGAGTGCCCAGCTCTACCTGCTGGCAACTAAAGTCAAGGGTTGCGCTCGTTGCGGGACTTAACCCAACATCTCACGACACGAGCTGACGACAACCATGCACCACCTGTCTCAACTTTCCCCGAAGGGCACCTGATGCATCTCTGCTTCGTTAGTTGGATGTCAAGACCTGGTAAGGTTCTTCGCGTTGCTTCGAATTAAACCACATACTCCACTGCTTGTGCGGGTCCCCGTCAATTCCTTTGAGTTTCAGTCTTGCGACCGTACTCCCCAGGCGGAGTGCTTACTGTGTTAACTTCGGCACCAAGGGTATCGAAACCCCTAACACCTAGCACTCATCGTTTACGGCGTGGACTACCAGGGTATCTAATCCTGTTTGCTCCCCACGCTTTCGCGCCTCAGCGTCAGTTACAGCCCAGAAAGTCGCCTTCGCCACTGGTGTTCCTCCACATCTCTACGCATTTCACCGCTACACGTGGAATTCCACTTTCCTCTTCTGTACTCAAGCCACCCAGTTTCCAGTGCGACCCCAGGTTGAGCCCAAGGTTTAAACACCAGACTTAAATAGCCGCCTGCGCGCGCTTTACGCCCAATAATTCCGGACAACGCTTGCCCCCTACGTATTACCGCGGCTGCTGGCACGTAGTTAGCCGGGGCTTTCTTCTCAGGTACCGTCACTCCGGCAGCAGTTACTCTACCGGACGTTCTTCCCTGGCAACAGAGCTTTACGATCCGAAAACCTTCATCACTCACGCGGCGTTGCTCCGTCAGGCTGTCGCCCATTGCGGAAGATTCCCTACTGCTGCCTCCCGTAGGAGTCTGGGCCGTGTCTCAGTCCCAGTGTGGCCGTTCACCCTCTCAGGTCGGCTACGCATCGTCGCCTTGGTGGGCCGTTACCCCGCCAACTAGCTAATGCGCCGCAGGCCCATCCCCAAGCGGCAGATTGCTCCGCCTTTCATTCTTCCCTCAGGAGAGGAAAGAGATTATCCGGTATTAGCTACCGTTTCCGGTAGTTATCCCAGTCTTAGGGGCAGGTTGCCTACGTGTTACTCACCCGTCCGCCGCTAAGCCAAGTTGGAAGCAAGCTTCCAACAAGACTCCGCTCGACTTGCATGTATTAGGCACGCCGCCAGCGTTCGTCCTGAGCCAGGATCAAACTCTCCATTGTGGACGCTCACCGAAGTAAGCGCTTATAGAAAGAGCGATAGCTCATTTTGAAACATCTGACGAGAATTTGCATTCTCAAGATGAAATTTCTAAAGCGTACAAGACGCTGTGAAATTCATCATTTTTTGGAATCACCGAAGTGAATTCCGATACTCACTCGTTGTTCAGTTTTCAAAGATCAAGCTCGTTGTCAGTGGCGATCAGCTCGTCACCAGCAACTTTTATAATATAGCACGGATCAAACAACTATGCAACTATTTTTTCAAAAGTTTCTGCTGAAGCAATATCACCAGCTCTTCCCCTGTATCCCAGACCAGAGGACGTATCTCCTGAAAATGCACCTTTAACTCCTCTGCCTCATCGCTTCTGACCGTCCAGATTACCGGAAGGTTCAACCCAAGCGCGTAGCCTGCTGCAAGATACACCCCGGAAGACTGGCCGGTAAGATCGGCAATAACCAGCTTGCTGTCCGCCACAGGCTCCAGGGAATTCGCCGCTACGCCGTCCAGTAAGCGGGGCAAGTAACCGAACTGCTCGATTTTGCCCCAAAGCTTGTCCTGCCACTCCGCCCTCAGCTTCTCATCATCCGGCAGAAGAACAAGGCATTGCTGTAAGGTCCGGCCTCCTGCTGTTGCAGCCGCTTGCTCCCATCCCATGGGGGTCAATGTGAAGTTCATCCCTTCCCGGACTAACAGCCCCTCACCTTGCAGCCTGTCAATAAGATAGACCAGCTCCTGCAGATTGGGAGAGTACGTCAGATTATAGCTGCGGGACAAAGGGTGAATGACTACCGGCTCCCCGGGTCCATCACAATGCCGATACAGATATTGCAGCAGCCGGTTCCCCTTATCCTCAGCAGTTACAGGAATGTCCGGAGCATTCACAATGTTCTCCAGATCACTGAACGCAAGGATCACCTTCTCGCCGCAATCCGTCTTTTCGCGGATATAGGCTGAGATCAGATGCAGCATGTCCCGCTTCTGCTGGAACGAGAGCGCAAGAATCGGTTCATAGCTGTCTCTAAGCAGCCGGTAGCTTCCGCCAGGCGAGCAGGAGCAGCCAATATACTGATCGTACTCCCCGTCGGCTGTAATCCGGACAATCTGATCGCAGAATGCACAATGTTTCTTTTGCATCAATTATCACCTCTTCAGAATAGCAGTCCCCCTACCTTACCAAGAATATATTGAAAAGTGGACCGGAAATTCCTTCCTCCCCCCTGCAGAGGTTAGCGGTTCTTCACTGAATAGTACTCGAAATCTGCAAAGGAATCATGCTGATGCGCATCCACCGAGCCAATGAAATTAAACAAGCCTGTGAATCCGCCGATCTCCCCCGGTTCCCCGTTAACCCCCTCATCCGACAGATAGGCCACATCCAAATCACTCACAATGGCGTTCCACTCCATCTCCTCATCCAGACGGTAGAGAATGTTCGCAATCCCTGATGTATAGATAAGCTTCAGCTCCGCGATCCCCTGAGGCACCGGAATTATTGTATCCGCAAATTCAATACGTTGTCCCAGCTTGGCCTGCAATACCTTCAACACAGTACCCCGCTCCGGCTCGGAATGCGTCAAGTGAACATACACCCAGTTATTCGAGTCATAGTACAGCCCCATCCCCGCAGTCTCCGAGTAGTGGTCCGGGTGGAATTCAACCTTGGTCTGCAGCTCATAATGGAAGGAGGTAGCGCGCGTAGCCATAATAGCCGGATGGATCTGTGAGAAAAAAGAGTTCCCTCCATAAATTCGCAGATGCCCCGGGCGCTCCACCGTATTGGTCCAGTCCCTGGACTGATTACGGTAAGGTGTCATGAAGTGGATGCTGTAGGTCTCATCGTTGAAATCGTCCTGTACATCATGGGACAACGGGGCGGCAAGTGTAACTCCAGCCATCCCTTCAACCTCCATCTTCGCCACATTCGTCCCGTCCTTCATTTCCAGCCAGCCGTCTTCCGTCCAGTGCATCTTTTGAATGGAAGTTTCGCGTCCCAGCGGATTCATAAGAGTGCCGGGAAGCGGACGGGACATCAGATGAGCAATATACCATTCGCCGGTGTGGGCATGTACTAAGGAGCCGTGACCTGCCTTTTGCATGGGGGAGTTCGGATTGAACATCTCGAAATGCCCTGCATCCGGATCACCCAAGGAGAACAGATGCCGCGGCGAAGAGGTAATAATCGGCTCCCCGGAAGGATGCGGCTCATAAGGTCCGAAGACGTTGCGGGAACGCCCAATCTCCACCCCATGTGCATAGCCTGTCCCGCCTGCCGCTATCATCAGATAGTAGTATCCGTTCCGTTTATAGATTTGCGGTGCCTCGGCACATCCCCGGGTTGTGAATCCCTGCGTCACCCGATGCCATTCTCCGATAATCTTCCCCATGGCTAAATCAAATTCGGCAATGACGATATGCCCCGGTGCCTGATACCCCTCGCGGGTCTCCCACTCTAGAATAGAAACATACTGCTTCCCGTCCTCATCATGAAAGATCGCCGGGTCAAAGCCAATGGAAGTGAGATACACCGGCTCAGACCAAGGTCCCTGAATATCCTCTGCCCACATAGCATAAGAATCCGAGTTGAATTCACGTCCGGCCATGTTCAGCATATGCGAATACGCCAGCCAGTATCTGCCTGTGGAAGGGTCATACGATAGATGCGGCGCCCAGATTCCGGCCGGTGTATTCGTTCCGCGCAAATCGACTTCCCCATTACGGAGTACAGAGCTGATCAGCTCCCAGTTAGCCAAATCCATGGATTTGTAAATCTGTACCCCCGGGGTCCAGTGAAAACTGGAGGTAGCGATATAATAGGTATCATGAACGCGAATGATCGACGGATCGGGCGCCATGCCGGGAATTATGGGGTTCTGAATGCGGGTCATTGTCTCCATTCCTCTCTGTGCTTCTAATTGTAAGGGCGTAAGCCGCTTGATACCTGTATTATAATAAGTATTGGCCGCAGGCCGCGATTGTATCAGCAACGTTTAATTTACCCTTATCAAAGGAAGGTCACTAGCTATGGAATACAACAACGCGTCTGACACCGGCATTACTCAACTGCTTCCGCGCATTGATTGGAATATCCGCTTTTTTGGCGCCCATAAGCAGACGGTTTCAGCCGGCTGGTCGATCCCGAAGGAGCTCCATCATGCTTTTGAAATCCTGATCGTACTGGACGGCGTACAGGAGACGGTTCTGGAGAACGGAAGCTTCCTGCTTAGGAAAGGCGACATTTTGCTGATTCCTCCGGGCTTTGAGCATACCAACACCTGCATTTCCGCCGGACCGATGACGTATTTCTGCGCGCATTTTGACATTGACGAACCTTCCTTACGGATGCAAATGATGAAGCACGGCGACTGGGTCTATGAGCCATCCCATCCGTATCACAGCAGGCTGACAGCCTGTCTGGAGTGCTGGATCGCGCTTCTGGAGGAACCGGGGCTGTCCTTCACCAAGGTCAAATTAAGAGCCCAGGTTGTTCTGTTTGAGCTGCTGGAAGTGCTGCTCGATATGCAGCCTGCAGATAAGCAGCTTTCCAGCCTTACCTCCATCACAGCAGCGAAATATGCCAAGGAGATTGCGGACGCGATCAAGAGAGCTTTCAAAAAACATACTATAGCGGAGAATGCCGGGCAGCCGGAGTACACCATCCACATTCAGCCGATCATCGCCTCGCTGGGGATCAGTCCCAACTACGGGCTAGAGGTTTTTCAAAAGATATATCACATGTCGCCCCGGACCTATCTGTCCAACCTGAAGCTGCAGGAGGCCAAAATGCTGATGCAGCAGCCTAACATTTCACTCCATGAAATATCAAGCCGCTTAGGATACAAGAATCTCTCCCACTTCAGCAGACAATTCAAACGGTGGACGGGCCTGAGTCCTTCAGAGTACCGCAAATCGTAAACCATGACGTGCAACTGGATGGTTTAGGCGCTTTTATGTTATACTCCTTCGTAAATATTCATTGGGAGGTGAATCCCTCTTCCTGAGGGAAAAGCTTGGACCTAATAACGCTCACTAACTTAATTATTCTTGCCATATTAATTGCTTTAACCGCTTTTTTTGTAGCTTCTGAATTTGCAGCCGTCAAAATCCGCATGTCGCGCATTGAACAATTGATTGATGAAGGAAACAAGAGGGCCGTTATTGCCAAAAAGGTTGTGGCCGATCTGGATTATTATCTTTCCGCCTGCCAGCTTGGTATTACCGTTACAGCCCTTGGTCTGGGAGCGATTGGTAAACCAGCCGTGGAACGCATCCTGTACCCGGTCTTTGATTTCTTCAACTTGTCCGACGCAACCGCTTCCGTAGCATCCTATGCCATTGCTTTTATGTTTGTTACCTTCTTACACGTCGTTGTCGGTGAAATGGCGCCCAAGACACTTGCAATCCAGTTTTCCGAAAAGATGACGCTGCTGCTCTCTCCCCCGCTGTACTGGTTCGGCAAAATTATGCACCCTTTTATCGTTGCCCTAAATGGCACTTCGCGAGTGGCCTTACGCCTGTTTGGGGTCAAGCCCGCCGGACATGAAGAGCATTATTCAGAAGAAGAGCTGCGGATCATTATGGCTCAAAGCTTCAAGGGCGGAGCACTAAACGAAACGAAGCTGGAATATTTAGATAATGTATTTGCTTTTGATGAACGCATTGCCAAAGATATTATGATTCCAAGAACTGAAATGGTAGCTTTGGATTACACGATGTCGTATGAAGAGATTATCAGTGTCATTGATTCCAATAATTATACCCGTTACCCGGTCACCCAGGATGGAAACAAGGATATCATTCATGGTGTGGTGAACATCAAAAAAATGCTTCCCCACATTATCGCCGGCCGGAAGCGTCATCTGAAGGATTTTGTGCGCAGCCTCCCCGTTGTAGCGTTGACGACCCCTATTAAGGAAGCGATGCTCAAAATGCAGCAGGAACAGATGCATATGGCCATGGTTGTCGATGAATATGGGGGTACCGCAGGGGTCCTGACCTTGGAGGATATTCTTGAGGAGCTTGTCGGAGAAATCCGCGATGAGTTTGATGCAGATGAACTTGCGGATATTCAGCTGATCGGCGAGCAGACCTATAGAATCAATGGACGTGTTTTGCTTGAGGAGATTGAAGAGCAGTTTGGGTTGGTGTTTGAGGACAGGGATGGCATAGATACCATCGGAGGCTGGATTCAATACAAAGCCGGCAATCCCGTGAGCCCGGGGTACGAGCTTCAGGATGGCGGTCAACACTGGGTCATTACTGAAATGGACAACCTGCAGATCAAGCAGATCGTGCTTTCGAGAACATCAGAGCAACCGTCATAACGTATAACTATAACTTTTGGAGGTGAATCCCTCTGCCGGAGGGAAAACTTTGGACGGAGTCATTACTTTAAACTTAATTCTGGTAGCTGTCTTTATTGGTCTTACCGCTTTCTTTGTAGGCGCTGAGTTCGCTATTCTCAAGGTACGTATGTCCCGCATTGATCAGTTGATCACGGAAGGCAACAAAAAAGCGGTCATTGCCAAAAAGGTCGCCCACGATTTAGATTACTATCTATCCGCTTGTCAATTAGGGATTACGATAACGGCTTTGGTGCTCGGTGCGCTCGGTGAGCCTACCGTTGAGCGGATTCTGCATCCGATTTTTGACCAGATGGGTGTTCCTGCTGCCTTGTCTACGGTCTTGTCTTATCTGATCGCCTTATCCATCATCACCTTCTTACATGTAGTGATTGGGGAGCTTGCCCCCAAGACACTGGCGATTCAATTTGCTGAAAAGATGACCTTGCTGCTGGCTCCCCCGCTCTATTGGTTTGGCAAGATCACCTATCCGTTCATCGTGGCGCTGAATGGGTCAGCCCGACTGTTGCTCCGCACTTTTGGAGTCAAGCCTGCGGGCCATGAAACGGTCCACTCCGAAGAAGAGCTGAAATGGATTGTGGACCAAAGCTTTGAAAGCGGAGAAATCAACAAGACGGAATTGGTCTATCTGAACAACATCTTCGCTTTTGATGAACGCAATCTTAGTGAGATTATCGTGCCAATTGAAAAAGTGATAACTGTACAAATGGGAATGCCCGTCGATAAGTTAATTGAAGTCGTGGGCGAATACGATTATACCCGTTATCCCGTTGTAAGTTTAAATGAAAGCAAACCGTTTATTGGTTACATTAACACCAAAGAAATGTTGACCAGCATTGCCGCAGGGCGAAGCGCGGACTGGCAAAAATTCGTGCATGAGCTTCCAACCTTTGCGGAGACGGAGAACCTGCGTGATGTATTGCTGCGGATGCAGCACACCAGAGTTCATATGGCCAAAGTGACGGACAGCTCCGGCAAGACTACCGGCATTGTAACGATGGAGGATCTCCTGGAAGAGATTGTTGGTGAGATCCGTGATGAGTCATTAAATATCAATGTTCCTTCCCCTCAGAGCGAATTGAATTAAAGAAGCAGTATTTTATAAAAAAGGACCTGAAGCTTGGCTTCAGGTCCTTTTAGCGTACTGGTGCAAAATGAGCTTAATTAAACTTCCAGCAGCTCAAGCTTAAATTACCGTATTGATAACTCCGGTGAAGCAGCTGCGCATGGCGCCCGTTGTCTCCCGCTCCCATAGCGATTAACAGCGGAATAAAATGCTCACTCGTTGGGACGGCCTTCTCCGCATAGGGAGCAAGCTTCTCATATTGGAACAGCGCTTCTGTATCCCATGCTTCCAGCTTCTCCTCAATCCATTGATCGAACTGCCCGGCCCACCCGTCGATCTCCTCCGAATTCCAGTTCAACCTCCGCAGATTATGAACGGTTCCGCCGCTGGCGATAATGAGCACATCCTGCTCACGCAGCTCCGCCAGTGCCTTTCCGATCTCATATTGCTGTTCATTAGACAAATGACGGTTTACAGATAACGCTACGACTGGAATGTCCGCCTCCGGATAGAGCAGCTTCAGTACGGCCCATGCCCCGTGATCCAAGCCTCTGGTCTCATTCCGTATATTCTCAATCCCATGCGCAGTGAACAACTTCTGGATTTGATCCGCAAGAGCCTGGTCACTTTTCGCCGGATACGTCATCTGGTACAGCTCGTCCTGGAATCCGCCGAAGTCATAAATGGTATCATATGTTGCCGCCGCGCCCACAGATTGCACGGATTCCTCCCAATGCGCCGAGAAGAGAACGATGGCTTTCGGCTTCGGCAGATGGTCTTTGAACTCTTTTAACAGCTTGGTGTAGGCGTTATCTTCAAGAACAATAGATGGAGCTCCGTGTGCAAAAAAATAGGAAGGCATCATCGATAATCACTCCTTACTAGTGGTTAATCCGGCATCCCGCTTGAGCCATTTCAAGAAATCACGCTGGTTCTCTTCAGTGACGCCGTGGCCGGACGGATAGAGTCTGAAGGTCAGCCGTTCGGTTTGCCCCTCCAGATAGGCGGCAGTCTCATGTCCAATGCGCACCGGGAACACCGAATCGTATTCACCATGCGAAGCGAAGACAGACACATTTTTAAGGCTGCGGAGGCTATATTCCGTTTTCACAAATTCAGGAATATATCCATTCAGCGAGACAATCCCCTTCAATTGCTCCCCCATCGTAAGTGCGAGCGTCATGGACAGAATGGCCCCTTGGCTGAAGCCGAGCAAATAACGTCTGTCCGGATCGACCGGATACTGCTGCGTTGCATAGTGAATGAAGGCCTCAAGATCGCTGACAGCTTGGTCAAACATCTCGCGGATGGGGTTGCCCAGGCTTTTCAAATCATAATATTGATACCCCGTACCCAGCGGCAGATTCCCGCGGACCCCGATAATAATGAACTCCTCAGCCAACGGCGCCACCAGACCGAACATATTGTGCTCATTAGAGCCTTTGCCGTGGAGTGTGAAAATCACCGGATACTTCTTGCCTTGCTCCAGCTTCTCCGGTAAGTGAACGTCATATGAATAAGCGGAAGTCATCCTGATCTCCTCCTTATACTTCATGATTTGCTGCGCTTGCTCTGAATATAATGGTCAACGGACAACGGTGTCTGCTCAGCTACAATGAGATAAAGCAAAATCAGAATAAATCCAAGGTCCAGCTCATAGCCTGCCATCTGGCCATTGCCGAGTAGCCCTACGGATAATTTAGCAGTCAGAATCGCACCGGTAAGCACAATTACAATCAACGCTGATACATAGCGGGTGAACAACCCCACAATAAGCATCACTCCTCCAACAAGTTCAACCGCCGCAACAAAATAAGCTACAAATCCCGGAATGCCCAATAAAATGAACCATGATTCTACGTTGCCAATCCCCATCTGAAACTTATCCACACCATGAAATATAAAGATGATCCCCAGCACCACACGCATAATAATCGATACTACAGCTACTCTATTCATTCAGTTTCCTCCAAAAATATTAGTGATAAAAATATAATTTCTATATGAGTAATTTATCGCAACACACATTGACTTGTCAACAATAAAATTGTTAATATAAAAATAAGTTTTGTATTACAAATATTATGAAGGTGTGATCCCATGGATATCGGCGCTACAATTCGGGCAATCCGCAAGCGGAAAAATATCACCATCGCGCAAATCTGCGACGCTACCGGCCTCTCCCAAGGCTTCATGAGCCAGGTCGAAACCAATAAGACATCACCCTCCATCTCTACACTTGAGAATATCGCCCAGGCTCTGAAGGTACCTCTTGCTTATTTGCTGCTAAAAAAAGAAGAACGCATGCAGATTGTCCGCAAGGATGAACGGAGAATCACCACCAGCGGCGCAGCTAAGCTCAAAGTCGAGCATCTCAGCTCCACCCAGAACGTCCGGATGTCGATTGTCGAGTTCCCCCCCGGCGCCATGATTGGGGATGCTCCCCATGCACATGAAGGACAGGAGGTCCATGTCGTCCTTAAAGGGACCATCTATGCCCAGCAAGGGGAAGACGGAGCTGAATTTACTGAAGGTGATTCCTTTAGCTGGAACGCCTGCACCCCCCATTCCGTCCGAAATACGGGTGAGGACACCGCGATAGTGCTAATCTCCATCTACACCGAAAGCGAGAACGGACAGGATGTCCTCTGAACAATTAAAAGCCCGTACTCTGGCCGGATAGGCGGAGTGCGGGCTTTTTTCACATATTCGCTATCTTATTAAATTCAGCATGCTCCTCGATCTCCGTCACGATCATCTGCTGATTGATCTTTTGTATCTTATAAGCCTTGGCCTGTTCTCTGAAGGAGATCACTTTATACCCATCATCCTTATAAATAATAGCGCAGTGATTCTCAATAGCTATGCCGGTTGTATCCATTCCTTGAACCATTTTCAAGAAATCTGCCTCACGGTTGTCTTCATTATAATGAGGACAGTGAATCCCTGGTAAAATCCCCATCGCCTTCAATTTGATATAAATCCGATCCCCTGTAGTATCAAACGTCTCTGTGTCACTATGACCGTATTCGTACCAGCAGATCGAACCTGCACTCATTCCTGACAGCACAACCCCCGAGGCGTAAGCCCGCTTCAGCAAAGGTTCCACACCATGCTCCCGCCAGAGGTCCAGCATCATCCGCGTATTGCCGCCACCCACATAGATTAAATCGGCGGATAAGATCGTGTCCTCTATTTCTTCTGGCGCATATGTATTTTTCGTCAGCAGCAAATGCTGGACCTCACACCCTAGCCGGTCACCGTATACGAATTGGAAAGAATCACAATACCCTTCTGCATCCATACTGGCTGGCTGTAGGAATGAACAATGCTTTAGGTTTCCTTTTATTCGTTAAGTCTACAATCGTTTGATCAATTGACAAAGTCTCCAATTCGCTAATCTCTCCGCCGCCAATCGCCACAATAATCCCCATCTTCATCACTCCTATTTATAATATTGAAGCTGCAAAGAAAACAAAAAAGCCCCGGATGCATTACGTCTTATTCAGACACACCGGGACTGACTTTGTTGTGACAAGCTATATGTTAACTTAATGCGATAATCCTTACCTGCGGTAACTCCCCCGCTGCCGCATCCCCTCGAACAGCAAGATCGTCGCAGCCATCGCCGCATTCAGCGATTCGGCGCGGCCGGCCATGGGGATGATGATGCTTTTGTCGACCAGTTGGGCCGTCTCCGGCGAGATTCCCTTGCCTTCACTTCCGATCAGCAGCCACTGGGAGCCGTGAAAATCATGGGTGTAGCAGGAATCCTCCCCCTGCAATGAGGTGCTGACCAGCAGTGCGCCGTGCTCCCGGGCCTGCGGCAGGATCATGCCCAGCTCTCCCTCCACCACCGGGAGATGGAACATCGAGCCCATCGTGGAACGGATGGTCTTCGGATTGAACAGGTCGGCGCAGCCTTGGCCGAGAATGACTCCGTCTGCACCTGCCGCATCCGCGCTGCGGATGATGGTCCCGACATTGCCGGGGTCCTGGACCCCGTCCAGCACGACCACCAGGCTGTCCGGCTTCGCCAGCAGCGTCTCCAGACCCTGCTGCTCCTTGCGCAGAACTGCAAACACCGGCTGCGGGGTGTTCGTGCTGCTGCACTTGGCAATCACCGCCGCCGACACGCCGATGACCTCCATGCCCTGGATGGCCTGAAGCAGCGGCTTCAGCTCAGACGGCATTCCTTTGTCCAGATCGTACGCCAGACATTCGACATCCGCTTCTGCGAGCAGCGCCTCCTGCACCAGATGAATGCCCTCGACGATATATTTACCGGACCGGTCACGGTGTTTCTTCTCCTGCAGTCCGGCCCATTCCTTCACCCGCGTGTTCTGCGGCGACATAATTTCCATAGGGTCCAACCTTTCTTGTCTTCCTCTATTGATACGCCATCTCCAGCTTGGTCAGGTTGTCCTTCCGCCCGACAATAACCAGCACATCCCCTTCAGTCAGGCGGTCCTCCGCTCTGGGTGATATGTTCATCTCGTCTCCCCGGCGGATCGCCATGACGTTACAGCCGAACTTGGCCCGTATATCAAGCTCCTGCAGATTCCTGCCGAGCATCTGCCCGGAGACCTTCATATCCAGAATGCTGTATTCCGGCGACAGCTCAATATAGTCCAGGATGTTCGGTGAGGCGAGATGATGCGCGAGCCGCATCCCCATGTCCCGTTCCGGGTAGATTACCTTATCTGCGCCGATTTTACCCAGCACCTTGCCGTGCAGCTCACTTTTGGCTTTGGCGACAATGGCAGGCACGCCCAGATCCTTCAGGATCAGTGTGGTCAGAATGCTGGCCTGAATATCCTCACCGATGGCAACCACCACCACATCGAAGTTACGGATGCCCAATGCGCGCAGCGCCTCTTCATCCGTGGAGTCCGCAGATACGGCATGCGTCACAATATTAGAGATTTCCTGGGTGCGCTGTTCATCCGCATCGATTGCCAGCACCTCATAGCCCATGCCGCTAAGCGCTTTGGCTACACTTGAACCGAAGCGTCCCATGCCGATGATGGCATATTGTTTTTTGGCCATTGCCTGTGTACCTCCCGTCCGCACTAAGCATATCCCCCAGTATAGCACAAGCCCGTCCAAACTTGAATGTTCAGCGCTGTCTCAGGGCACCTTATAAGCAGGCTGCTCATTCAAGCATCTGAATGACCCCCAATACACCAACGTAAGGAGGCCGATTATGCCAGTCACCATCGATTTGCGCCAGGCGATTATCCACAAAGTGCACGGCCAGACGGAAGAAGGCCTGCGGGAAGTCATCGAGAACTCCATAGACGGGCCGGAAGCGGCGCTGCCGGGACTTGGCGTCATCTTTGAAATGGTCTGGAAGGATCTTGATCCTGCCAAGCGGGACCGGGTCCTGTCCATGCTGCACAGACATCTGGAGAAGCTCACCCCAGGGTCGATTACTTCCTAAAGAGACCCCTCCCGCCAAAAAAACCTCCGCACCCGCCGTGCTGCTGCACAGGGGTACGGAGGTTTTGCAGAATTTAGGGAGCCGTCTCCAGGAACTTGGCGGTCGGATTCTTCTCCATCGCCGTCCGCATGGCGTATTCGTTCTCGAACAGCACGACATAATTGCCCTTCTTGTCCGTCACCAGGGTGGAATTGATGCGGAACTTGCTGGCATCCGGCTTGTTCTCATCCACGATCCAGCGGGCGAACTGGTAGTTCATCCGTTGCAGCTGAACATCCACGCCGTACTCACCCTTCATGCGGTACTCGAACACCTCGAATTGCAGCTGTCCGACTACCCCCAGCAGAATGTCATCGAAGTTGACCGTGCGGAACACCTGGATCATGCCCTCTTCGGTCAACTGGTCAATCCCCTTCTGGAACTGCTTCGATTTCAGGGCATTCTTAATGCTGACTTTGGAGAAAATCTCCGGTGAGAACGTCGGCAGCTCATCGAATTCCATATCGCCTGCCTGGCTAAGTGTATCGCCGATGCGGAAGATGCCCGGGTCGAACAGGCCGATAATATCGCCCGGATATGCTTCTTCCACGATATCCCGGTCCTGAGCCAGGAACTGCTGCGGTTGAGACAGCTTGATCTCCTTACCGGCCCGTACATGCTTCACGCTCATGCCGCGCTCGAACTTGCCGGACACGATGCGCAGGAAGGCAATCCGGTCGCGGTGCGCCGGGTTCATGTTGGCCTGGATTTTGAATACATAGCCGGTGAATTTCTCATTGGTTGGTTCAACGGAGCCCACAGTGCTGCGGCGCGGCTCCGGCTTCGGCGCCAGCTCCAGGAAGTTGTCAAGGAACGTCTGCACTCCGAAATTATTGATCGCACTGCCGAAGAAGACTGGTGTCAGCTCCCCGCGCAGCACCTTCTTGTAATCGAAGGGATCACCCGCTACATCCAGCAGCTCCAGGTCCTGGCACAGCTGGTCATGCAGATATTCTCCAGCCATCTCGCGGATAACCGGGTCATTGTAGCCTTCCACCTTCTGCACCTTAATGACAGAATGGTCGTCACCCTGGAACAGCTCTACCTGATTCTTCATCCGGTCGTATACGCCGCACAGCTCGCGGCCCATGCCAATCGGCCAGTTCATCGGCACCGAGCGGATGCCCAGCACATTCTCCAGCTCTTCCATCAGCTCGAACGGGCTGCGGCCTTCGCGGTCCAGCTTGTTAATGAAGGTGAAGATCGGAATTCCGCGCTTCGCACACACCTGGAACAGCTTGATGGTCTGCGCTTCGACCCCCTTGGCTACGTCGATCAGCATGACCGCGCTGTCCGCTGCCGTTAAGGTACGGTAGGTGTCCTCACTGAAGTCCTGGTGACCCGGAGTATCGAGAATGTTCACCCGGTGTCCCTCGTAATCAAACTGCATCACGGACGAGGTAACCGAGATCCCGCGCTGCTTCTCAATTTCCATCCAGTCACTGGTCGCGTGCTTGCTGGCCTTACGGGCCTTAACTGTACCCGCCAGGCGGATAGCGCCTCCGAAGAGCAGGAGCTTCTCGGTCAGCGTTGTTTTCCCCGCATCGGGGTGGGAAATAATCGCAAAGGTTCTGCGTTTGTCTACTTCAGTCTGAAGCTTATGATCCGTTGCCTTGTTCATCACACATATCCCTTCATATATAAAATTCCTGCAGCTGCTCCAATTGCCGGATTCCATCAAATCGGACGACTATTCATGGATTCAGATCCTTTCCATAGGGATTCACCGTACATTAACCTCATCATACCGTTTATAGGATCATCTCTAGCGCTAGGCTTAGAAAGCTGTATGTTGAAAGCATCCTTCTCAGTATAGCAAAATCCGGCGGAGATTATCTACAAAAATGGTCTCCTCCATAAAATAATCCCCCTGCGCCGCAGGGGGATCTTCATCATTCTCCTATTGTAGCCTTAGCGGTTAACCTGCCAGACCACATTGTCTTCGTCCTGGCCGTTGACCGGCCACCAGTGGAAGCCGTCTCCGGCTAACAGCTGATCGGCTTCGACCGGACCCCAGGAGCCCGCAGGGTAGGAAGCCAGATCATTATTGTCTTCCTTCCAGGTCTGGGCGATGCGGTCCACGAAGGACCAGGCGGAGGATACTTCATCCCAGCGGGTGAAGTAGGTGGAGTCGCCGCGTGCTGCATCATGCAGCAGACGCTCGTAGGCCTCGGGCGAGTTGATGCCGACCAGGCAGCTCTGGCAGAAATCCATTGCCAGCGGCTGGATTTCTGATTCCGAGCCCGGCTTCTTCGCGTTGATCTTCACGTAGATGCCTTCCATCGGATTCACGCGGATGACGAGCAGGTTCGGCTCCAGCTTGTGCTTCTGGCCCAGGTAGACGTTAGTCGGCATTCCCTTGAATTCGACAACCACTTCTGTTGTCTTCACCGGCAGGCGTTTGCCTGTACGGATATAGAAGGGAACTCCTGCCCAGCGGAAGTTATCGACGAACACACGGGCGGCGAAATACGTCTCTGTATTCGACTCCGGGTCCACCTTGTCTTCCTGGCGGTAAGCCGGAAGAGTCTTGCCCTTGTAGAGGCCTTGGGTATATTGGCCGCGGACTACATTCTCACGCACTTCTTCAGCAGAGGCGTAAGGACGCAGCGAACGCAGTACTTTGACTTTCTCATCACGGATATCTTCAGCCAGCAGACGGCTAGGCGGCTCCATAGCGATCATGGTCAGCAGCTGGAGCATATGGTTCTGGCCCATATCACGCAGCGCTCCGGCATGATCATAATACCCGCCGCGCTCTTCTACACCAACCGTCTCGCCGAGGGTGATCTGAATGTTGGCAATATGCTTGTTGTTCCACAGCGGCTCAAAGAAGGCATTGGCGAAGCGGATCACTTCGATATTCTGCACCATCTCTTTGCCCAGATAGTGGTCAATGCGGTAAATCTCCTCTTCCTGGAATACCTGGCGAATCTGCTTGTTCAGTTCCTCTGCGGATTCCAGATTGTAGCCGAACGGCTTCTCAATCACCAGACGGTTCCAGCCTCTGGTCTGCAGCATACCGCCCGCCTTCAGGTTGAAGGAGACACTGCCGAACAGCTCCGGCGCCAGAGCCAGATAGAACATCCGGTTGCCCGGAATATTGAATTTCTCTTCAAGCGCCTCTGTCTGCGCGTTCAGCTCACGGAAGCCGTCAATATTGTTGATGTCCAGAGACTTGTATTCGAAATGCTGGACGAACTCGTTCCACTCCGCAGCATCTCCTGCCTGGTAACGGCAGAACTCGCGGATGGACTCCTTCACATCTTCCCGGAATTCATCCTGGGTGCGGGGACGCCGAGCCACGCCAACTACCGCAAAATCATCAGTCAGCTTGCCTTCACGGTACAAACTGTAAATCGCCGGAAAAAGCTTGCGCCGGGCCAGATCTCCGGTTGCCCCGAAGATAAAGAATACAGCACCGGGTGTGTGCAGTGGATCAAGGGTTTGATTTTCAGCCATGGCTCCTCATCTCTCTGTATGTAATATAGTTGACATTCATTCTCAACGCCGATTATGAGACAAAACGCACATGACGGCGTGATGTCATTTTATCATAATTGGACAAATGATGCTATCACATTCCTGACAGTTTCTCTCGGGATTTCGCAATTTTCTATTACTCTTACTTATACTTTGCCATGCTCTTACTTATATTACTGGGTATTACTGGCGTCTCCCCGCTTTCCCGCGAACGAAGTACACCACCATTATAATGCCACAACATACACTCTTCAATGTAAAGCCTAATATTCTATAGTAATAAGAGGGAGTCCAATTGTCACCCTGTTGCTGTTGTCATTGTCATTTTGGTGGACAGCCATCTGCAGGGCAATCTTATGATCGCCGCTGTTCACGAACCGCTTGCTGCCCGGAACTGTATAGGAGCGGCTGACCGTGGACACATCCTCATAGCTTTCCACCGCATGCAATCCACTGCCCTCTGCTTCCATCGTTCCTTCTATGGCTGCCAATGCCTCGCCAGGCAATCCCTGCGACAACGCGCTGCCCTGGATAGATGCATTCCACTCTGGTGTGATTCCTGCTGCCATCATTATTTTACCCGTTTTCTCTGCCGTATCCTGAAGCTCTTCTGCCTTCAGCAGATTCTGGGTTTCCATAGTTACAAACACATAACTCCCGCCTTGCTCCAGATCAGTCCATAACATAGAGAGCTTGCTGGAATCTCCTTGGGAGGCAGCCGCTCTGTACATCATATGTCCGTCCTCATCACTGCCGGATACTTTCCCGAGACCAAGCTGTTCTGCCAGCATGATGGCTTTCTCTTCAGAGTCATTGCTGTCTCCGCTAAATTGCCCCTGCCATTTCAGTACAAGGCGTTGTGTTGAACCTGGCGCTGTTACTTCCTGCCCAACTGAGGATAACAAAGACAACGACTCACGCAAACCGGCAAAAACGGATGATCCAGAATCAACAGTTGAGGATACCATGGCTGTAAGCTGCTTATCTCCACTCCGGAATCCGGCCAGCATAAGAACTGCTAGACTCAGACAAAGAATCAGTATCCCCTTGCTCTGCCGCTCCTTTCCCACTCCGCATCGCCCTCTCATTCCGTTCTAGTAATCTACTAGACAGGATAGCCAAGTTGGGAGACGGATATACCCGCAGATAAAAAAAACACCTCCAACAGCCCCCCAATCCCTTGCGGGGACCAGATTCTACTAAAGGTGCTTGACCTGATTCCTAAGGCTGACGCTTATTCCGCCAATCCGTTCTTATATGCATAAATAGCCGCCTGGGTGCGGTCTTCCACATCCAGCTTGGCGAGAATATTCGTGACATGGAATTTCACTGTCTTGATTCCGATAATTAATTGATCGGCAATATCCTGGTTGGATTTGCCCTGGGCCAGCAGCTTCAACACTTCCATCTCGCGTTCAGTAAGCTCTTTGTACGCCGGCGATTCGCCCTTGGCATTGGAGCGGAACCGGTTCATCATTTTGGAGGCCACCTGTGACTCCAGCACCGACTGGCCTCTTGCCGCCGCCCGGATCGCATCCGCCACTTCGCTGGCCCGTGAGGTCTTGAGCAGGTAGCTGAACGCTCCGGCTTCAATAACGGGATACATCTTCTCATCATCCAAATAACTGGTCAGCACGATCACCTTACACTCCGGGTACAGCTTCAGCAGCTGTCTGGTCGTTTCGATTCCGTCCATTCCGTCCATGACCAGATCCATCAGCACCACATCCGGATTATACTCCTGGGCCAGGCGGATGCCTTCCTCGCCGCTTCCGGCTTCACCTACCACTTCAATTCCATCCTCGGTGCCGAGCACCGCAGCTAAACCGATTCGCACCATCTCATGATCGTCCACCAGCAGAACCTTGATTGCATCTGATTCCTCGACTTCCATCGCTTTCCTGACCCCCTATTCGTTGACTACCGGTACGGTAATTTCAATCCGCATTCCTTTGCCGGGGGCGGTGATGAACTGGATGGAGCCCCCGATCTCTGTAATCCGCTCCTGCATATTCGACAGCCCGTAGGATGTCTGCTTGGCTTCATCCATCTCGAAGCCGATCCCGTCATCGCGCAGCGTCAGCCGGACCGTATCGCCGCGGCGGTGCAGGCGGATCTCCATCTTCTCCGCCTTGGCATGGCGCAGCGTATTGGAGATCGCCTCCTGCACAATGCGGAACAGATGATTCTCGACGCCCTTCAGCAGCTGCACACCCTGATCCATCTCGAACACGATATCAATCGGCACCTTGATCTTCAGTTCCTTGATCAGCTCGCGTAAGCCTTCCTCCAGTCCCTTGCCGTCCAGATACACCGGACGCAGATGCAGCAGCAGCGCCCGCATCTCGGACTGGGCTACAGCGGACATCTCCTCGATCAGCGCAATTTGCCGCTGCGCCTTGTCAAAGTCCTTCTCCAGCGTCCGGCCGACCGCCGTGGCCGTCATCGAGATGGCGAACAGCTGCTGCGATACCGCATCATGCAGCTCACGCGCCAGCCGCTGCCGCTCCTCGATGATCGCAGTTACCCGCGACTGCTCGGCAAGCTTCGCGTTATTCGTGGACAGCCGCTGCAGCGTGTTCACCTGGTTCTCCCACTTGCCGCTGATCCGGCCCAGCTGCTGCGCAAGCCGTCCCAGCTCGTCGCTGCCGAGATCCGGCATCGCCGGATTCAGATTGCCTTTCTCCCAGGATACCAGTGTGGCCCGCAGCAGTTCAAGCTTCCGCTTGCTGCGGAAGCCCTGATAGAAGCCATACCCGACGCCGAAGGCTGCCGGCAGCAGAATCAGCGTCAGTGCCGTTCTCACGCCGACCCGCCAGTTCTCGAAGGGCTGGAGTAATCCATATGTATACATAATATATGTAATCACGAGCAGCATGACCAAAGAGAACAGAGCCCCCTCGCCCATACTGCGCGTAACCATGTTGCTGTTTTTTTTGCCCATGCGGGAGCCCCCCTTCTCTCTGTCCAGCCTACCCTTAAGGTATTCGTACGTCCAGATCCCCCATCAGATAGGAGATATTGAATTTCACCTTATGCTCACTGCTGTCATAGTTGGGCGATTTCCAGTTCAGCCGGTTCAGCATTCCCGTATCGCGGTGACTGCCGGACTCGATGGAGCCGAACAGCACGAACGCCTCAATCTCCACCCCGTAATCCTCAGACAGCAGAATATCCACATCACCAAAAATCCCCTGGAACAGCATAATCGACTCATGCTCCTCCGCCAAGGCCAGCGACAGATCGACATCCACCTCACCCAGCACATGCCAGGCGCTCAGGCTGCGCATCACCCATGGCGAGAGATCCCAGTCGAAGCGCGAAGAGAAGCTTTGCTTCTGCATGAACCCGGCCCTGCGCTGCATTCTTTTGGATTTCATGAAGAACATCACCAGCGAAATCAGGCAGATGCCCAGCACCAGCAGCAGATGGTCCAGCAGCAGCAATACCGCGCCGACCCCCATGAGCCTGTAGCCTTGCTTCACCTTGCCGGAGGTAATCCGGTAGACTCCCAGCAGCAGCAGCAGGAGCGCGACGATGGAGAAGAAGCCGAGCCATTTGCCAAAAATCATCAAGCAGCCTACACCAATCAATCCGATGGCAATCAGACGGTTCCGTTTATCCATACCCGCACCTCCTTGTCGTTGTGCCTTAAGCAAAACAGGCTTCATCAGCATCAGCTAAGCTTACAGCAGTAATACGGATCACTTCATCCGCTACAAAAGCCATACCGGTATGGAGAATCCATACCGTATGGCTTTACCTTAAGTCAGCATATCATATCCGGGTGTTCTTTAGGAACAAGGATTATTTTTCTTTTTTGTCGAGGGAAGGTGCTGCAGAGCTGGAGTTCAGCTTGTTCTTAAGTGCGGCAAGCTGCTCTTCCACTTTCAGTTCCTTCTCAGGATCTACCGGCTTAGCATATGCGGATGCCGAAGGGCTATACGGAGCGCGCATCACATCGGCCTCTGCTTCAAGCTGCATGATTTTCTCTTCCATGCGGTGGAACCCGAGGGATGCACTTCCGCTCTCGATGGAATGTACGCTGCTGATCTGGTTCATCTGCTTCTTGGCTTTGGCCATTTGAGCGCGGGATACCAGCTCATTGCGCTTGTTGCGCATTTTGTAGAACTCATCCTTCATGTCATGGAGCTGTTTTACCAATTCCTTGGCCTGAACTTCAGCCTGTGCGTGCAGGTCGCTGTATTCGGTGAACTTCTGGTCGAAATAGATTTTCTCCTCCAGCAGCTTGCGGGTCACTTCTTCCTGACCGTTCTTCAGGGCCAGCTCAGCCTGTGCGGCACGTTGTCCGGCAACCTTGGCCGCTTCATCCACACGCTGTTTCATGCGGCGTTCATTGGCCATCTGCTTCGCTACGGTTACTTCAGCCTCATGAATCTCAGCTTCCATATCGCGCAGGTACTGATTAAGCATTACAATCGGGTCCTCTACCTTATCCAGCATATCGTTAACCGACGCCTTCGTCATATCTTTAATCCGTTTGAATACTCCCATTTTACAATTCTCCCTTCTCGTACTTAGAAAGTTTTTGTTTGAGCTCTTCCACTTCTTTTTGCAGGGCCTTCTTCTCAATGTCCTTCATCATGGCATCCAGACCGGAATCCGGAGCCGAATGGGCTGCAGCCTTGTCATAACCGGGGTTATAGCCCCGCTGGCCGCCATAAGGGCCATATCCCTGCGGATCGTGGTGTGGCGGCTGTGGTCCGCGGCCATACTCAGGTCCGCCGGCGTAAGGTCCGCCATAAGGTCCGCCGGGAGCACCGGGTCCGAAGGGGTTATACTGGATAGGCTCCTTGGGAATAACCAGTGCTGCGATGAAATATACCAGGATAGACGCGCCGCCGGTAAACGGAATACTGATCACCAGCAGAATTCTGAACAGCGTGGAGTCGATACCGAGAGTCTCGGACAAACCGCCTGCCAGCCCTGTCATTACCCTGTCTCTTGTTGAACGATACAATCGGGTCATACTGCTACTCCTTTCTGCCATCATTGTTCAGCTTCTCCTTTAGACGGGCCATTTCTCTTTCGAGGACAGTTGCCACCGTCTCACCGGCCTGCACCATATACTCTTGACCCATCTTCCGCAAGTCGCTCAGGCTTTTGGCTTCGAGCTCCCAGTCGTTCATCTGGTCTTCCAGACGTCCGAACATCTTGGGAACATCTCCGCCGCCGTAAGCGCTGGCCCGCTGATTCATGCGCTGCTGCAGCCGCAGCGATTCCATTCGTGCTGCATAGAACTGGCGTTTGCTATATACGGTCTGATACTCAAGCTTCAGTTCATTCAGCTGGCTCTCAAGCTCGAAAAGCGATTGGCGGCTGGTTTCCAGCAGCCCGCTGTATTGCTCCAGCTTCTCCTCGTGGATAATTTTCTCCTGCAATGCCAGCTTAGCCAGATGATCTTCGCCGGCCTTGAGTGCCAGGAGCGCCTGCTCTTCACGTTTGTCTCTCATCGCGGTCGCCTGATTCACCTGCTGCTGCAATTGCTTCGTGTGGGAAGCGTATTGCTGGTACAGCCTCTCAGCCTCAGCTATTTCTTCACGGGTTGAGTATAGAAATTGATCAATCAGCTTCACAGGATCTTGGCTCTGCTCCAGACGTTCATTCAAATTGGCTACGGTAATGTCTCTCATTCTGCGAAAAACACTCATGATTTCCTGCTCCCTCCCTGCTTCTTAATAAGTATAGGGCCTAGTGATTAATATGTTCTGCTCTGCTTGCCTCTGAGTACCGAGATGCCCCATACCACAAGAGCGACTCCGAGGAGTGGACCGATAATCCAGGACAGCTTGGAGATCAGGGACATGATCCCGATGAACATTACAACCCAGCCGATAATTTTGCGTCCGCTCTTAATTCCGTAGTATCCGAGAACCACCAGCAATACCGGGAACAGGATGCCGAAGATACCGTGGATCAGATGAGGCAGCACCCCAAGCAGCATAACTGCTCCAATGACAATCAACGCAATGGCAAGTCCGTTACTTTTGTTTCTTTGCATTATTTTCTCACCGCCTTTCGCTGCTCTCTTTCTTATACCCTTATTCTAGGGGAATCCGGCATCTTTCAAAACAGACTGGGGACGGTTTTATGTACTGGACCTTAGTCGGGGATGGGTGCAGGACCACTCCCTCAGCGGGTCTTACCACGGAAAACAGTCACCAGAACCACAGACCCGATAATAATCACAGCAGCGATGAGGGTGTTCAGGGTGAGCTGTTCACCTGCCAGCAGCCAGCCAAGCAGCACAGCCACCATAGGATTAACGAAGGCGTACGTGGAGACGAGCGCAGCGTCAGCATTCTTAAGCAGCCAGATATAAGCCGTGTAGCCGATAATGGAGCCGAAGATGATCAGGTACGCGAGCGCCAGGTAAGAGCGCGGGGAAATACCGGAGATATCCAGTCTGGACCAATCGCCGATAAAAAAGGAGAACACCATCAGCAATGCGCCTCCCGTTAGCATCTGCGCAGCTGTCGACATCAAGGGTGAGCCCGGCATAGCCGCGCTTCGGGAGTACATGGACCCTGCCGCCCAGCTTAGGGAAGCTGCCAGCAAGGTAATCATTCCGATCAGATCGGTGGCGGTGCCCGTCTCCCCCTTCCCCGGCTGGAAGACCAGCACGGCGATGCCCAGCAGTCCAAGCACAATCCCGGCGATGACTCCGGCAGTCGGGCGTTTGCCGCCGCGTCCAAGCCAGCCCATCAGCATCATCCAGACAGGCACCGCAGCCACGATGAGAGAAGCGATGGAGGAAGAGACCCGCTGCTCTGCCCAGGCCACCATTCCGTTGCCCCCTAGCAGCAGCAAGGTGCCGACAATCGCAGAAGCGCGCCATTCACGCCCTACCGGACGCTTCGCTCCGCTTAACCGGGATATGATATAGAGGACCACACCTGCCGCAAAAAAGCGGACCCCCGCCATCAGAAAGGGCGGCATCGTCTCGATGGCAATCTTCATACCGACATAAGTGCCTCCCCAAAATAAATAAACGGACAATAAGGCAATGCCAACTGTATACACGGAATTCACTTTCGTTTGCCGGTTCATCTCGTTAGACTCCCTTCATACCATCCTCATATATAGTAGATAAAATAAACGTCGTCGAGGTTTCCTTGATATCAGGGATGCGGAGAATCTCATCGAGCAGCAGCGTAAGCACCTCCGGTGAAGTCACTCTCACTTTCAGCAGCATGCACCATTCACCCGCCATCCGCTGGCATTCTATAATGCTCACTCCCGGAATTTCAATGCTGATGATCTTACCCGCAGCTTCCTGGAAGCTCTGGCTGACAACCTTCACAGATACCAAGACCTTGATCTTCTGATCGAGCTTCCCCCAGTCTACAATTGCCCTGTACCCTTTGATTACTCCATTCTTCTCCAGCTTGCTGACCCTTTGATGCACTGACGGCCGGGAGATATGCAGCAGCTTACCGATCTCTTCGTGGGACAGTCTCCCTTTCGCTTCCAGCAGGTTCAGAATTTTGACATCCAGTTCATCCATAAGACCACCTCCTGGGCAAAAGTATAGCATGATCCCTCTCGAAAATAGCTAATCGTTATCATTAAGCAGATAATTCAAACGATTCGTATATCAAACAACAAATATACAATATATTCGTTATATTCCTGTCTCAAATCAGTATTGAACATAACGATTCGTAGGTGCACTAATGTCGCTCTCCGCCTCTAACCTGACAATAAATAACAGCCCCCTCCGATGATGGAGGGGGCTGCCGTTTACAGAGCTATGCCTCAAAAAGCAGGCAGTGCGATCTCCGCATAATTATCCTCAAGGAACTTCTTCACTTCCGGGCCGCTGATCGCCTTAGCTAGCTTCTGAATCGCTGCGGAATCCTTATTGTCCTCACGGGCAACAAGCGTAATCGAGAAGGCGGAATCCTCACGCTCAGTGATGAGCGCATCCTTCTTCGGGGTCAGGCCCAGCGGGCTGGCATAGGCCGGCGTCATCGCGACCAGATCAGCGTCATCCAGCATCCGGGCCAGCATCAGCAGATCGACCTCTTCGAACTTATAGTTTTTCGGATTGGCAGTAATATCCGCTTGGGTGGCCTCAATGCCTACCCCATCCTTCAGTGTAATCAGTCCGGCATCAGCGAACATCTGCAGGGAGCGCCCGATATTGGACGGGTCATTCGCCATTACGAGGGTCGCACCGTCAGGCAGATCGGCGATGGCTTTGAAGCGTTTGGAATATCCGCCGTAGATCGCATCATATACCGGCTGAACCGGGACAAGCTTCGCCCCTTTGCTCGCATTGAACTGTTCCATGTAAGGGACATGCTGGAAGAAGTTCGCATCTACCTCTTTGTTCGCCAGCGCTTCGTTCGGCTGCACATTGTCAGAGAGGATGACCACTTCCATATCCACGCCCTCTTCCTTGAGGACCGGCTTAATCAGCTCCAGAATATCCGTCATCGGCGGAATCAGCGAAGCGACCTTAATCTTGACAGGACCGCTGCTCTCAGCTGCGGGTGTCTCATTCGCTTCCTTATTGCTTCCGCAGCCGGCAAGAGCCAATACGATTACAAGCAATGTTATTGCGAAGGTGGTTGTTGCTTTCAGTGATCTTTTCATGTGATTTCTAGCCCCCATTATAATGTAGTAATTCATTTCTCTTGTCAGCGCTTGTCCAGCAGCCTGGCCACCGTACTGCCAGTAAACTGGATGAGCTGCACAAGCACAATCATGACGAGAATCGCGTAGATCATCACTTCTGTCTCGTAGCGCTGGTATCCGTAGCGGATCGCGAAATCGCCAACCCCGCCGCCGCCCACAACCCCCATCACGGTAGAAAAAGAAATGAAGCTGATCGTAGACGTAGTCAGTCCCAGCACCAGTCCCGACCGGGCCTCCACGTAAAGGAATTTGAAGATGACGCCCGGCAGGGAGGCTCCCATCGATAAGGCGGCTTCAATGGTTCCCCGCGGCACTTCAAGCAGAGACTGCTCCACCAGCCGTGAATAATAAGCGATGGCGACGATGGACAGCGGGACCGTTGCTGCCAATGTGCCTATCGCCGTGCCTACTACCAGACGGGTGAACGGAATCAGCGCCACCACCAGCAGCAGGAACGGGAACGAGCGGATCACGTTGACGATACTGTTCAGCACAAGCGACAGGGTCCGGTTCTCATAGAGCTGCCCTTTGCGGCACAAATACAGCAGGGTCCCCAGCGGAAGCCCAAGCAGCAGTGCAGCTCCGATAGAGATGCCGACCATGACAAAGGTCTCTCCGATCGACTGCCACATCTGTGTCTCGTATTTCGCGATACTCTCAAACATAGGACTCCCCCGCTCTTCCGGTAATCCGTTCGCGGAAGGAACCCGTGAGCGCATCAGGCGGAAGGAAGCCGCCGTCCTGCCGCGAGAAGGAATCCACGATTCGCCCGCTCTCCATTACCGATACCTCTGTGCAAATGCTGCGGACGACATCCAGCTCATGGGTAACGATGATTACCGTCACGCCAAGCGAGGCATTGATATGGCGGAGCACCTCCAGAATATCTGCTGTAGTTCCCGGATCAAGGGCTGAGGTCGGCTCGTCACACAGCAGCAGCTTAGGGCTGTTCGCCAGCGCCCGGGCAATCGCCACCCGCTGGCGCTGTCCGCCGCTGAGCCGGGCCGGATATTGGCCGGCTTTGTCCTCCAGCCCGACAAACCGGAGACATTCCATCACCCGCTTCATCCGCGCGGCGCGCGGCACCCCGGCAAGCTCCAGCGGAACCGCCACATTGCGGCTGACGGTGGCATTGCCGACCAGATTGAACTGCTGGAAGATCATGCCGATTCGTTGCCGCTCCTGCCGCAGCTCCTTATCCGGCAGCTCGGTCAGCCGCTTGCCGTCAACCGTCACCGTTCCCTGATCCGGCCGTTCCAGCAGATTCATCAGCCGCAGCAGGGTGGATTTACCGGCTCCGCTTGCCCCGATAATCCCGCGAATAGCACCGTTCTTCACCTCAAGCGACACCTGATCCACAGCCTTATAAGGGCCGTTCTTCAGCGCGAAGCTTTTGCTAACCTGGCTCAGCGAAAGAATAGGAAGCCCTCCTTCACAGACTGCCTGGAGGAGAGCTCTCCCCCCGGCAATGCTTGTACTATAATTATTTAAAATCTGTTTCATTAAAAATCTCTTTAAATAATAAGGTATTTCTTCGGCTGTGTCATCATTTTTTTGCGAATGATTGTTCAATCTTCGGGCAGACCGGGCATTATAAGGATGCTCGGGGCGGTATTGGATTATGCCGCCTAAGCAGAAATAGCCTGCAGATAACACACAAAATAACCCCACAAAGTAGGGATTTAGCGTAGGTGGTGACTCAGGTCCTTTGCGGGGACCCCAAAACAAAAACGGGTGCAGCCCCTGTCCAGGAGTGCACCCGCCTTGCTATTCTTACCGCTTATTCTTTCACACTGCCGACATTGAGGCCCACGACGAAGTACTTCTGCATGAACGGATATACCAACAGAATCGGCACAGAGGCGACTACGGTAATGGCGGCCCGGATGGAGATGGGCGTTACCATCGCTCTGGCTGAATCCTGGTCCATCCCTACCCCGTTGGTGACGGTAGGGTTCCCGTTGGAGTTCATGGTCGAAGACAGCAGCTTCATCAGCTCATATTGCAGGGTACTCAGGTGCTGCCTGGAGGACGTGTAGATGAAAGCATCGAACCAGGCGTTCCACGCACCTACTGCCACGAACAGCGCAATCGTTGCCAGAACCGGCTTACAGAGCGGGAAGACGACCCGCATGAAGATTTTGAAATCCCCGGCCCCGTCGATTCTCGCTGATTCCATCAGACTCTCGGGTATAGTACCGATGTAGGTCCGGATGACAATCATATTAAAGGCGCTGACCATGGACGGAATAATGTAGACCCAGAAGCTGTTCAGCAGGCCCAGGTCCTTGATCAGGAAATAGTTCGGGATCAGACCGGCGCTGAAATACATGGTCAGCACGAAGACCGCCGTAATTACCTTGCGGAATACATACTCCCTGCGGCTTAGCGTATAAGCCAGCATCGTGGTCAGGAATATATTCAGGATGGTCGAGAGAACAGTACGCGCTACAGAGATCCAGAAGGCATCGAAGATCGTCCCTGACGCGAAGATCGCCTTGTAATTCTGCGTGGTCCAGGCTCTCGGCCAGAGGTAGAGCCCTCCGCGGATCGTATCGTTCCCTTCATTAAATGAAATAGCAATCGTATTGATAAAAGGATATAAGGTCACAACCACCAGGCAGAGCATGAACGCCGTATTGAATGTGGTGAACAGGAACGGCTCCAGTCTGCCGGTGCGCAGGTTTCTTTTCACCGTAAAGCCTGTTCTATGCCCAGGACTAATCTGTCGGTTATCGGTCATTATAACAGCCTCTCTTCCCCAAGCCGCTTGGAAATGCCATTAGCCATAAGCAGCAATGTTACGCTGACAACCGTTTTGAAGATCCCGCCAGCCGTCGCAAGTGAATAGTTACCTTGGGCAAGCCCGTATTTCAGTACGAAAATATCAATGGTTTCGGCCCAGTCCACTACAAGCCCGTTGCCGAGCAGGTACTGCACCTCAAAGCCTGCTTCCAGTAGATGTCCAATCGACATAATCATCAGGATGACAATGGTTGCCTTGATGCCAGGCAGGGTTACATACATCATCTTCTTGTAGCGGTTAGCACCGTCAATTTCGGCAGCTTCATACAATGCAGGGTCAATGGAAGCAATGGCTGCCAAATAAATAATGGTATTCCAGCCTACTTCCTTCCACACATGCGAAGCCCCGACGATTCCCCAGAAATACTTGCCTTCACTGAGCCACAGAATCGGCTCTTTAATCAGATGCAGCTTCATCAGAACGATATTCACAATCCCGTCATTGATGGACAACGAGGTGGCCACAATGCCGGTAACGATAATCCAGGACAAAAAGTGCGGCAGATAGGAGATCGTCTGCACGGTTCTTTTCCAGAATACTTTCTTGATCTCATTCAGCAGCAGCGCCAGCACGATCGCCGTAACGAAGCCCAGCACCAGATTGATCAACCCCATGGCTACCGTATTGCGCAGAACGCGGATGAAGTTATCATCCGTGAACAGGAACCGGAACTGCTTGAGTCCCACCCACTCCTGTTCGCCGAAGGACTTCGCCGGCCGGTAGTTCTGGAAGGCCATGGTCCAGCCCCAGACGGGGACATAGGCAAAAAGAATAATGTAGAGCATTAAAGGGACAGACATCCAAATGAGCTGATTCTGGCTTTTGATCAAGCGCCAGGTGATCGGCTGTTTCTTCTTCCTGTTCTTCTTTGGAGGCCGGGGGACAGTATCTATTTCTAGGGTCTCATCCATATTCGTTGTCTCCTAATCCATCAAAATTAATTCAGCAAATGGAAGGCCGGCAGCGGCCCTCCACCTGCTGATCCCGGAACGTTACAGCTCCGTTATTTACTCCAATTATCAATTCTCCACTTGATCTGCTCATTGATCTTGTCTTCGTAAGCCTTTACATTCGCCTTCTTGATCTGTTCGGTATAATCGGTCCATACGGAATCGAAGTCAGCCGGATCGGCAAGAATGGCTTTCGGCAGGAACTTGGTCTGCAGATCACTCAGCTTGGTGCTGGCGATTTTGGCATCCGAGCCTTCAATCAGGTCGATGGACCAGGCAGGATAATAGACTTCGTTTGGTGGCGGATCACTGAAGAAGTCCACGTAGGAATCAAAGCCATAGGCATCCAGCACTTCCTTGTCATACGGCTTCAGGCCGGCTTTGTACTCCTCAGGCTGGGCAGCGGCATCTGTGGAGTTACCGTCGCTGAAGCTTCCTTCGGTCTTGGGCAGATATTCAAAGATCGCTTTGGCCTTGTTGGCCAGCTGCCAGGTGGCATCGGCTGCATTGTCACGCTGCTCCTGGGTTCTCATGAATCTGCCGTTCTCAACGATGTAATCCTCGCCTTCTACACCCCAGGAGAACAGCTTCTGCCACTTCTCATCCATCAGCGTATCAAGCAGCTTGATGATCTTCACCGGATCTTTGGCGTTGACGCTGATGCCGAAGCCGTTGTTAAGGTTCAGCACAGCCAGGTCGCGGTAGTGATCCTTAATGGATGTATCATAGACCAGCGGAAGGCCGACATAAGTACGTTCAATTTTGTTCTGGGTCGTCAGGGAATCCTCGGCCGCATTGAAGTTCCAGTGCTGGTCGAACATCCCGAGAACGGTACCGCTGGACAGCTTCGCCATATACTGGTCATAGTTCTGGACGAAGGTTTCTTTATCGATCAGGCCCTTGGCGTTCATTTCATTCAGCTTCTGGTAGTACCGCTTCGCATAATCCTTGTCGGCAAACACTTCGGCAACGCCGTCTTTGACAACCACACCGCCGTCATTCGGATGGCCGATCAGATGCTGCGGAGCGTTGAACAGCCCCCAGTTCTTCCAGTCATAGTTCAGAATTTCGAACCCGATCGTCGGGCTTCCGTCAATCTTCGGATATTTCTCTTTATATTTCTCAATCAGATCAAAGTATTCATCCAGCGTCTTTACCTGCGGATAATTGAACTCCTTCAGCACCGCCTTTTGAATCCAGAAGGCCGGGCCGGAGTACCACGAACTGTTGACCTTACCGTTATAGACACCATAGTTAGGCAGGATATAGATATGTCCGTCATTCGGGTCCTTCATCATGTTCCAGTAATCAGCGTAATGCTTCTTCAGGTTAGGCGCATGCTCTTCAATCAGGTCTTCCAGCGGGATATAGGCTCCTGCTGCTGTAAGCTTCGTATTCCCGGTCATCAGATCCGGATAGTCCTGGCCGGCAATCATAACGCCCAGCTTCTGGTTAATGTCGCCTGCCAGAAACTCCATGTCGAAGCTGGCTCCGGTCTCTTCTTTGATCATCTTGTAGATCTTGTTGTCTGGTGTAGGCTGTTGTCCTGCTGTCCCCAGGAATACGCTGACGGTGAAAGGTTCCACCTTTCCTGGCGTGTTAGACGAAGCAGTCTCTGGAGCTTTGGTACTCTCAGCCTGTCCTTTCGTATTGTTGTTGCCCCCGCAGCCTGACAATGCGAAGCTTAGGGATAACAGAGCAACCAGGGATAGCTTGAATGTTGCTTTCGACTTGCCCCCCATAAAGCACCTCCATAATGTGTTGTCTTTAATTAATTTGTAAGCACTTACACAATTGAATTATAGAGGTGAATCCCCTGTTGGAATACGACCGAACTAAAGGTATACCCCAAAAAATTTTAGAACTTTGCATGCCGGTACTCATTCGGTCCCATGTGCATCTCCTTCTCGAACCGTTTCAGAAACTGCCCGTAATTGACATAACCTACCCGTTCGGCAATCTCTGAGAGCTTGAGCCTGCTCTCGCGCAGGAGCACAGCCGCCGCCTGAATCCGCAGATGATGGAGCTGCTCATTGAAGGTCCTGCCGTTCTTTTTGATTAATAATTGACCCAGATATACAGGGTGCAGGAAGAAGACCTCCGCCAGTTTCTGAATGCTCAGGCTCTCATGATAATGCTCGCCGATATACTGGTTGATCTCGCGGATAATGCCGTGCGACTTCTGATTCTGTTCACGCACCAGGAGCTCGATGGCCCGCTCGCCGCAGGACAGCAGACGGCTGAGCAGCCCGGAGAGCGGGGTCATCGCCTGTTGAATCTCCGGGGCGATGCCGGAAGGCGCCCCCTGCTCCCCGCCGGAGGGATCAGCACCGGGCGCAAGCGCGAAGATCCGGTACAGAAGATGGATCACCAGCTTCCGTACAACCTCCGGCGCCACCTGCTGCTCCCGGAAGCTGCGCTCCGCTTCCTCCAGCGCCTTACGGTAGCCGCCCGCATCCAGCAGATTGACCGCATCCAGCAGAGCATCCATCAGCCCGATATGGTCATAGTGATAGCGGAAGGGCTGGCCCTTCACCCCGCTGTAGGACAGGATGCCCGCAGATTCCGGGGCATAGAAGAAATGCAGGAGCGTCTCCTTAGCACTGTTGTAGCTCTCCTCAATGCTCAGCAGCGAGCCCTCCGGCGCGCCCACAGCGATGTGCATCCGGCTGCCGCCATATTCCTGCAGCAGGGTCTGCAGCACTTCCGAGATCCTGCTGTCTTCTCCACTGCCTGCCTTTATTCCGTAAGCAATCCCGAGAATCCCTGCCTCCAGATCGATCGCCACCGCAGCCTGATGTCCGGCCAGCAATGAGGCGGTTCTTCCCCGCACCTCTGCGTACAGCTCGGGAACCGTCTGGATGAGGCAGATATTCCAGGCGGCGGTCTCACGGAAGCCGGGCAGCGTCTCCAGCAGATCGATCAACTCGGGATCTTCCTTTTTACCGTACAACAGGCTTCTGATTAGTGTGGCTGCCTCTTCTCCCGAGGCGGTCTCGTGGATCAGCCGGCGGTTCGTCTCCTGCTCCAGCTCCTGATGAATTTCCCGCAATTCCTCGGCGGCTTCCTCCGGAAACACAGGCTTCAGCAGGTAATGATTGATTCCGTAGCTGATCGCTGTCCGGGCATATTCAAATTCACTGTAACCGCTCAAAATGACGAACTTCACCGGATGTATGCTCTCCTGCCGCCATTCCCCGATCATCTCCAGCCCGTTCATGAGCGGCATGTTAATATCGGTGATGACCAGATCCGGCTGGAGCTGCTTCATCAATTTCAGCCCTTCCCGGCCATTGCCGCAGGTTCCGCACAGCTCGAAGCCCAGCTCCTGCCAGTCAATCCACATCTCCATGCCCTCAAGGGCGCTCGGCTCGTCATCAATCAGCAGCACTTTGTATTTCATCCGTTATACCTCGCTTTCATTGGAGTGGTTCTGCTCAAGCAGCTTAAGGGGAATGCCGAAGGTCACTACGGTTCCCTGGTCCGGTGTACTGGAGATGTCAAAGCGGACCTGATCCGCATAATACAGCTCCAGCCTGCGGTACACATTGCGGATGCCGATATTGGCCCCGGAGTAGTCCTCCTGGCGGACGGCAAACATCAATTCCTTCAGCTTATCCGGCCCGATGCCTTTGCCGTTGTCTGATACGGTAATCTGCAGCCGGTTGTCCACAATCGCCGTGGCTACCCGGATAATGCCCAGTCCCTCAATAGTCTGCAAGCCATGCTTGCAGGAGTTCTCCACCAGCGGCTGCATGCTCAGCTTCGGAATTTTATAATTCAGTGACTGCTCGTCAATCTCGAACGTATAATCGAATTTGTCCCTGAACCTGAATTTCTCAATCTTGAGGTACATGTCGATGAAGGTGATCTCCTCGCGAACGGTCACCAGGTCCTCCTTCCAGCTCAGCAGCCGGCGCAGCAGCTTTGACAGGCTTTTGACAATATCGGTGACATCGTTATATTTGTTCTTGGTGCAGACCACCAGAATGGCATTCAGCGTGTTGAACAGGAAATGCGGGTTCATCTGGCTCTGCAGGAAGTTCAGCTCCGCCCTGACGCGCTCCATCTCCAGATTCTTGCTCTGAATCTCCAGCTTGTACACATCATTAATCAGCGAATGGATACGGGAGGTCATCCGGTTGAAGGTGCGGATCAGGCCGCCGATCTCGTCCCGGCCCTCATCAATCGCAATCAGCTCGAACTTCTCATTAGTTACCTTCTGCATATGGCGGGACAGGCGCTTCACCCGGTAGTTGTAGGACCGCAGCATCATATAGATGAACCCGCTGGTCAGCAGTGTAAGCGTAGTAGCCAGCCCGGCCGCATACAGCCGGATATCGAGAATCGCCTGGGAGATGCGCTCTCCCTGCGTGATCCCGACCAGCTTCCAGCCCTTGAGATAGTTCGCCGTCCCTACAGCCATAACCCGGACATCTTCACTCTCGCCCTGGCTGTCGCCCCACTGGGTGAATACCGGATACGGATTATCCGTGACATGCTGGTAGCCGCTGTCCGCCGACATCACAATCTTGTTCTCCCCGTTGAGAAGATAGAGGCTGAGGTAATCTTTTTCCCGGACAATGATGTCATAGATCTGGCTCAGGTCCAGGTCGATCCGCAGCACCTTCTCGAACTTGTTCAGATTCCGGTAATTATCCATCGTCTCTATAACACTTAGCGCAGGGGTAGAGGTGGACAGATACTGGTTCTCGCTCGTCCGGTAAGCGGCCACAAACACCTGGGTCTCTGCCTTCTTCGCCTGCCGGTACCAGTCACTGGTCCATACCTTCTCGTTCATCACCTGATAGTTCCCGCCGGAGACAACGGTCTGGTTGTTGGTGTAGATGCTGATCCGCTCCAGCTGGTTGTTCACCGGCATATAGCTGTTCATCCGGTCTCTAAGCTGCTCGTTGAACGTGCTGTAGAATTCGATAGAATTCTCGTAGATCCGGTCCAGCATCTCATACAGGTTCTTATCCGCAGCCAGCGTGTAGCCGACAGACACCCCGCCCTCTATGAAATCATGGATGTCCTTGCGCGCACGCTCCATCGATATCTCCAGATTCTGCTGTTCTCTTGACTTGATGAGATCCGTGATCCGTTCCAGAAATACCAGATTCAGCACCATGATCGGCAGGAGCACCCCCACGATGTAGATCAGGTAGAATTTGTAGCTCAGCGGAATATCATTGATAAAGGTCCCGAATTTGAAACGTTTGGTCTTCATGCCTTATGCACCCGGCTTTCTTAGAGCTGCTTGTTCATATGGGCGTTTTTGTACACCGAAGGAGAGACGCCAACCTTGTTCTTGAACTTGTCGATGAAATAATCCGTATTGGAAAAGCCCACCTGCAGCGCAATATCCGATACTTTGAGCTGGGTTCGCTTGAGCAGGCCCTTGGCCGTCTCGATCCGCTTGTCATTCAGATAATCGCTGAAGCTGCGGCCGGTCTCCTTGCGGAACAGCTGGCCCAGATAGGCCGAATTCATATGGAACTGCTTGGCTAGATCCTGAAGCTGCAGCTTGCTGCGGAATTCAAGGTCCACATACTGGATCACGTTGTAGATGGTGTTCCCTTCGTTACTGGCCCGCAGCTCGGCAAGGTAAGCCGCTGTCTCCAGGCAGAGCCGGTCCACATACAAGCTGAGCTTATAATAATCCGTGAGTCCGCCCAAATTGCCGTACTCCTTGTGCATCGCGCACATGATCCGGTCCGGGTCTCCCTGCAGCTCCGAGATGCTCCGGCATAAGGTCATCTCCAGATGGGCTACCTCGGCCTGGGCGGCATCAATATTCACTCTCTTGGCTGTCATCGCCGCGAAGGCTTCCCGGATAGCTTCCTGAATCCGCGCGGGAACGCCTTCCTTCACCTTATCCGGCACCTGGACGAAATGCCCCTCCGTGAAATCGCGGCTCCGGCAGGTTGTTCTAAGATCATTGAAGTAGAAGATTCCGCCCTTCTCCTTCCGGTACTTCAGGCCCCAGACCTCAAGCGTCTGGGCATATAACTCCTGAATAGCACGAGCCCCTGTCCGCCTTCCGCTGATCATCACCGCCACCGGTACCCCCAGCTTCTGCGACTGCACCTTCTGAATTTGAAGGGCAGCCGCCTCAAGTGCTTCGGAGGACAGTCCGGCACAGCGGACAATCAGCCCTGCTCTTCCGGCCGGGTCCTGAAACATAAGCCCAAGCTGCTCGGGAAGCCCTTCGGTATCCATGCCGTTCAGCCCTGCCGTACCTGAGATGGCCGCAGCAAGGATACACTGCAGCTCCGTATCCGGCGTAAGCCCCAGAACGCTGTGGGCGGCCTGCTCCAGCTCACTGTTCCATTCCCCCTGAATCAGCCGGTTGATCAGGCTATGGACCAGGAAGTTGTGCTTCTTGCGCTCCTCTGCTCTGGAAGCGGTTTCATTTTGGATAATACCGCTGATCTTCGCCAGCAGCGCCTCCATCTCCTCATCGTCTGCCGGCTTTAGCAGGTAGCCGTCGACCTTATGACGCAGCGCCGTCCGGGCATAGCTGAAGTTGTCATACCCGCTCAGGATCACGAATCTTGGCGGAGGGTCCATCTCTTCCTTCACCGCAGCAATCAGCTCCAGACCGCTCATCACCGGCAGGTTAATATCTGTAAGCAGCAGGTCCGGCTGATGCTCGCGGACCAGCCGCAGGGCATCCCCGGCGCTAAGTGCTTCGGCACACACCTCGAACCCCGACTTCTCCCAGTCCACCATCGTTCTGAGCCCTTCCAGAACCCAGGGTTCATCGTCTACAATCATGACTTTCAGCATGAGCTCACTCCTATCCTTCAAAATGAAATGGGAATACCCCATGAATTACCAATAATGCTAACATACAAGTTGAAGGTTGTGAATTATAAGTTCAGCGGGTGATGGACCCGAGTCTGGTGGCACCAATGCAGTCAAGCGATTGTAGTCGGTTTTCTGCATATATCCGACCACCCCACCCTCGCGCCAGCCCAATGTAGTCGGTTTTTCGATTACATTGCGCCCACACACCATTATCCGGTGCAATATGGTCGGTTTTTCGATTACAGTCGGATGAAACACACAAAAAGCCGCCCAACCGCACCGGATGTTCTCCCCTGAAAACATCCGGTGCGAGGCGACTTCATATAAAAGTGCACTCAAATATTTAAACCTAAGCCTACTCCCCCAGCTCCCCACGCAGCTTCAGGAACACCTGATAGCTCCGCTCCGCGACCTCGGAGATCGCGATCGGGTGGAAGCCCGGCAGGTCCGCATACAGCGTGTCATTCAGCGGTGCGGTCCAGTTCACGGGCAGCTTGGCTGCACCCAGCTTCGCGCCCATAATTGAGCCGACAGTTGCGCCGTTGCAGTCCGTGTCCATCCCGGCCGCAACCGAGGTGACAACGGCTTTCTCGAAATCATTGCCGCCGTAGATCAGCGAAGCGGCCACGATGGCGGCGTTGTTGTTCGTATGCACCGGGTCATAATGGCTGAACTCGTCCCATAACAGGCTGACCAGCTCCCGCTGCGTGCCTGCCTGCTGGGCAAGCTCCACTCCCCGCAGTACATCCCGGGCCAGTCTGCTGGTTGAAGGAATCTCACTTAGCCCGACCTCTACAATCTCTTCGTTGCTAAGGCCCGCGAAGGCCGCCGAGATCATCGCAGCATTGAACATTTCGCCATAGATCCCGTTCTTCACATGCGAGAACGAGGCATCCCGCCAGCCCAGCTCCGCCGCCAGCTCAGGATGTCCGGCTGCCCCATAGGCCAGCCCGTCCGCACGGATCGCCGCGCCGATCCATTCCCGGTACGGATTGAGGTGCATCCGCACCCGCTCCTGGCGCAACGGCCAATCCGCCGGCTTCTCGCCATGCAGATGGGAGGTCTCCTGGGCAAAGTTCATATAGCTCTGCGTTTCCGCCGTACATACCTGACTGTAGGTCAGATGCCCATGCCACAGCTTGCCTATGTCCCAGGAATCCCAGTTCAGCCCTTTCTGCTCCAGCAGGAGCAGACCCAGCACGGTATAGCGGATATCGTCATCGCTCTCCATGTAGCTAATCTTCTCGCGTGTACTGGTGAATGACCAGTCGCTTAAGCCGAGCCCGTATTCCTCCCGGGCTGTTGAGAACTCCGGAGTATATCCTTTGATCGGCCAAGCGTCCGCGCCACGGAACCATAGCTCAATGTTCTCCCAGCCGGGGCGGCCATCCTTCCCGTACAGGTAATCCCAGTATTCCAGCGGCTTGCCCAGCGCACAGCCGACACTGCGGCCGAGCCACGCGCCGTAGAACCGGTCCCGCCACTGGTCCGGCGTCCAGTCCACCGCCAGCTTACGCGGACCCTCCGGGCGGAGCTGCCGAATCGCTTCCAGCTCCGACGGCTCCTGGTAAGGGAAGCTTGCGTCCACCGGAAGCGCCATCAGCTCCCGGTAGACCTCCATCAGCTTAGCTTCATCATTCCCGGCCGCATCCAGCTTCTCCGCCAGACTGCCCGGCTGGCAGCCTTCCTCAATCCGCTGCTGCAGCTCGAACCTGACCGTCTCCTGCAGACGTTCCCAGCCAGCCATCGGCTAAGCTTCTCCCGCCGGCGACTCCAACTGCCGGTCTAACCGGTCCAACGAATCGAATAGCAGCTTAATGAAGGCTTCGCGGTCTACACCGAGCAGTACTTCCGTATTAGCCGGCTGGTCCGGCTTTTTGCGCCGGTCGGCCACGGTCATGCCCCGGGTCAGCTTGCCTTCGGTCTCCACTGTCACATACAGGTTCTCCGATTCAAACAGCTCCGGGTGCAGCAGCCAGGCAATGGCGCACGGGTCATGCAGGGCGTTGCCGACAAAGCCCATCTTTTTGCCATAGATGGAGTAGAAATCAAGCAGCTCGCCAACCATGACGGATACAGGCCCGCGCGTCTTCAGCTCCTCAATCTCCTCTTCAAAAATTGCCGCCTTATCCGTCACATCCAATCCGCTCATTACAATCGGTATCCCGGATTCGAAGACGATCCTTGCCGCCTCCGGGTCTACATAAATATTGAACTCCGCCGTCCGGGTCACGTTACCGTAAGCCAGCCCGCCGCCCATCAGGGAGATTTTCTCAATGCGTTCCTTCACTTCAGGGTATGCCGTAATCAGTAGGGCAATATTCGTCAGCGGTGCAGTAGGCACCAGGGTAATCTTCTCTTCGGAGGAGCGGATAATGTCCAGCATGAACTCTACCGCTCCCTGCTCTACGGGCTTGAACTTGCTCGCCGGAAGCGCAGGACCGTCCATGCCTGACTCGCCGTGGGCTTCCTCTCCGGTGACCAGCTTGCCGAGCAGCGGCTGCGCCGCTCCCTTGGCTACCGGAATATCGGCGTTCACAAAGCTGAGGATCTTGAGTGCATTGTCTGTGATTTTATCAAGAATCTGGTTGCCTCCGACCGTGGTAATGCCCCGGATGTCCAGTTGCTCCGGATGAGCCAGCGCAAGCAGAATGGCAATCGCATCATCATGCCCCGGATCGCAGTCAATCAGAATAGGTGTAGGTGTTGGCATTGTGGTCGCCTCCTTGTATAAATTATTTGCCAGCCGTAGTCTTCAGCTTCCGGTTCTTCTTCCGGCTCTCCGAAATGGCGTAGATAATCAGACCGATGACCGTTGCCACATACGGCAGTGTAGCGATCAGCTCCGCCGGAATCTTCAGCACTTGCAGGGCATTGGAGAGCGCATCGGCTGCCCCGAATAGCAGGGAGGTCAGCGCGGTGCCCACGGTGGTGCTCCGGCCCATGGATTCTGCCGCGATGGCAATCCAGCCCCGGCCCGCCACCATATCGCGGGTGAACAGCGACAGATAGCCCATCGACATGTACGCTCCGCCCAGACTCGCGAAGAAGCCGCTGAGTAACAGCGCCGTATACTGAATACGGATAACGCTGACCCCAACCGACTGGGCCGCATGAGGGTTCTCGCCGACTGAACGGATACGCAGACCCATCGGGGTGCGGTTCAGCAGATAATAGACCACCAGCACGGAGATAATCGAGAGATAGGTCAGAATGTGGTGCCCCGACAGAATTGGCCCCAGCACCGGAATATCCTTCAGCAGCGGAATCTCAATACTCGGCAGTACCTTGCTCGCCAGCGAGGTGGACGAGCCCTTGTCCCCGCTGAGCAGATACAGAATGAACACCGTTCCGCCGGAGGCGAACATGTTGATGGCCACACCGCCGAGAATGATATGAGTCTTGAACTTCAGGGTGAAAAAAGCGAGAATCCCCGCGATCAGCGTCCCCGACAGCACCGCCCCCAGCAGTCCGACCCAGGCGCTCTGTGTATAGGCGCTGACAATGACCCCGGCCAGCGCCGAGACCAGCATGATCCCTTCCATCCCGATGTTGATGATGCCGGCCCGGTTCGAGATCAGCGCTCCCAGCGCAGCGAACAGGATCGGCGTAGTGACACGCAGGACAGAGAAGGCAAAATCCGTCGTCAGAATGACATTCAGCAGGCTGTTCATGCTTCCTTCGCCTCCTTCAGCAGCATTCTGTTCTTCCAGAACTTGAGGAACTGCTCAGCGGAAATCAGCAGAATAATGACGGCCTGGATGATGGAGATCATCTCGGACGGCACATCGGACAGACGTGCCATCAGGTCAGCGCCGATGCGGATATAGGCCAGAAAGAGCGCTGAGCCAATGACCGACAGCGGGTTGTTCTTCGCCAGCATCGCGACTAGCGCCCCGTCGAGGCCGTAACCCGGCAGCGAGGTCCACTGGAAGCGGCTGTACATCCCGAGCACCTCCACCGAGCCGCCCATCCCGGCGATGAATCCGGCAATCAGGTGGACCAGAATGATCACCTTGGCCGTTTTCATGCCCGAATAGCGGGCGAATTCCCGGTTGACCCCGGTCATCCGCAGCTCATAGCCCCATTTGGTCCGGTAGAGGAACAGATGGGCCAGCACAATAAGCACCAGTACAATAATAAGTCCGGTGTGAATCCGTGTACCGGTGAACAGCTTGGTCAGCTGCGCGGTTTTCTCGAATTTGAAGGAGACGTTGGCGAAGGCCTTGGCATCCCGCAGATGATAATTCAGCAGGTACAGCCCCACTCCGAACAGGATACTGTTGAACATCAGCGAGGTTACCAGCTCGTTCGCATTCCACTTGGCCTTGAGTATGCCGGGAATGGCCGACAGGATGGCCCCGACGATGGAGCCTGCAAGAATAGCCACCAGCGGATGCAGCCAGCTGTTCAGGCTGAGATGAATCGCCAGTGCAGCCGTGACAATCCCGGAGAAGTAGAAGATCCCCTCCGCCCCCAGGTTGAACATATTCGCCCGGAACAGCAGGGAGACGGCCAGCCCGGTGAACATCAGCGGAATCGCCATTTCAATGACGTTGCCGATATGACCCTTGGTCGAGAGCGGCTCGATCAGGAAGATGCCGATCGTCTTCACCGGATGGTCGCTGACCAGCGAGATAATCAGAAAAGCGATAATCAGGGCAATGGCAATGACAGCTGCCGTCCGGATCGCTTCGAAATATTTCACTTTAAACATGATTGATGGCCCTCCCGGTCTGCTCTTTATCCTGCCGGTGGATGCCCAGCATATACAGCCCCAGCTCTTCCTCACTGACTGCCGAAGGATGCTCGAAATAGGCTACAATCTGCCCTTCATACATCACCAGCAGACTGTCGCTCAGCTCCAGAATCTCGTTCAGATCCGCCGACACCAGCAGGGTCGCACAGTTCTTGGAACGAAGCTCCAGCAGCTTCTGGTGGATGAATTGCGCCGCACCGATATCCACGCCCCGGGTCGGCTGCTCAGCAATCAGCAGCTGCGGGTTCGTAGCGCATTCCCGGGCCACCACCACCTTCTGCATATTACCGCCGGACAGCATGCCGATCGGCTGCTGCGGGCCGGAGCAGCGCACCTTGAACTCCTCAACGAGCGAGGAGGCCAATGCCGCAATCCGTGATTTATGCAGAAAAGGTCCCTTATTCATATCCTTGGTCCGGTAACGGGTAGAAATCAGATTGTCGGCAATGCTGGCATCGGCAGCAGAGCCCTGGCGCATCCGGTCCTCCGGGATATAGGATACGCCCAGGCTGCGGATATTCAGAATATCCAGCCCGGTAATCTCCGTTCCCTTCACCTGTACCGATCCGCTGCTGGCTACGCCATGGAGGCCGCCGGTCAGCGCTTCGATCAGTTGGGTCTGGCCGTTACCCTCGACGCCGGCGATGCCGACGATTTGGCCTTCACGGACTGAGAAGCTGATGTCTGACAGGAGCGCTTTGCCCTGGCTGTCCAAGACATTAAGCCCCTCTACCGCAAGCACCGGCTTGCCGTAAGGAACTTCGCCCTTGTCATACTTCAGCACGACATCCCGGCCAACCATCAGCCGGGAGATTTCCTGCTCTGTTACATCACGGGTCTCGAAGACCCCTTCACTTCTGCCGCCGCGCATGATGGTAATCCGGTCGCAGATGGCTTTGACTTCCTTCAGCTTGTGCGAGATGAACACAATCGTGTGCCCCTGCTCCTTGAGCTGCTGCAGCTCGTGGAACAGCTCCTCGGTCTCCTGCGGAGTCAGGACGGCAGTAGGCTCGTCCAGGATAAGAATCCGGGCTCCGCGCACCAGCGCCTTCAGAATCTCCACCTTCTGCTTCATGCCGACGCTTAAGTCCTCGACCTTGGCTCTGGCATTTACCGTGAGGTTATATTTACGGGCCGTTTCCTCGGTCAGACGCACGGCCTCGGCAACATCGAAGCCTACGCCCTTCTTCGGTTCCATGCCCAGCACCATATTCTCCGCCACCGTAAAGGAAGGCACCAGCATGAAGTGCTGGTGCACCATGCCGATGCCGCGGTCAATCGCATCCTGCGGGGATTGCAGTCTGACCTGCTCCCCCCGGATGTAGAGCCCGCCTTCGCTGGGCTCCTCCATCCCGAACATTATTTTCATCAGCGTCGATTTGCCGGCCCCGTTCTCTCCCGCAATCGCATGAATCTCGCCCTCGCGCAGAGAGAACTCAACGTCCTTGTTGGCTACAACGCCGTTTGGATACACCTTGGTAATTCCCCGCATTTCCAGCAGAGCATTTGCCATGGGTCATCAACGCCTTTCAACCGGAATTCTGTTTCTATCCTTAAGGTTTAACAGCGTTACGGATGGCTTCTACCTCTGAGGTCTCCATCCCCATCGCATTATCCACTTTGATTTCCTTGTTAATCAGCTTCTGCTTCACTTCTTCAACCTTAGCCTGCAGGTCCGCCGGGAACACCTCTTTATAAATCTCATTCTCGGCAATGCCTACGCCGTCTTCCACGAAGCCAAGCACATCGCGTTTACCCATTTCCAGCGTGCCGTCCTGCAGCTTCTTCACCGCACCCAGGATGGCCGAATCGATCTTCTTAATCGCTGAAGTCACGATCAGATTAGCCTTCGCGCTGTCTGTATCCTTCAGCAGCATCGCCTGGTCGGAATCGACACCGATCGCATATTTGGTCTTCTCTTTTGCCGCATCAAAGATCCCCAGACCCGTACCGCCAGCCACGTTGAAAATAACATCCACACCGGAGTTATACTGGATCAGCGACAACTCCTTGCCCTTGGCAGGGTTCACGAAATCACCGGCATAGGATACCGCTACCTTCACATCCGGATCAACATACTGTGCTCCCTGAATGTAACCGACCAGGAAGGCATTGATGCCGGGAATATCCATTCCGCCCAGGAAGCCGATTACGTTATCCTTGTTCGCGTTCGGCATATCCGACTGGGTAGCCAGCGCCGCAACCGCACCTGCCAGGAAGGAGACCTCGTTGGTCGAGTAGGACATGTTGTACATATTCGCAGGCGCTTCCTCGATGTCGGTATCATAGTTAATGAACTTTTTATCAGGGTTCGCTTCAGCCGTCGCATTGAACATTTCTGTAATTTCCGAGCCGCCGGAGATGACAACATCCCAATCCTCAGCCGCAATATCGTTAAAAGTAGGCTCCCACTTCGTCTTGTCTGCACCCATTTCTACAACCTTGGTTTCAGCGCCCAGCTCGCTTTTTACCTTCTGCAGACCGCTGTTCGCCGCATCAAAAAACGATTTATCCCCCAAAGTCCCCGGAATCAGCAGCACAACTCTGAGCTTGTCCCCCGCAGCCGCATTCCCGCCCTCGGCATCCGTTCCCGGAGTAGCCGCATTTCCGTTACCGGACTTGTTGTTTCCGCACGCCGTGACCAGCACCATAACCGCCAGCAGCAATAAAGTAAGCATTCTCTTTGTCATCTCTGAAGTTCACACCCCTGTTTGTAATAGTTCAACCCTGAGGAAAACATAAAATCCCAATTACACGTTTTGTTGTATCCGTTGAATCGGTCACCATGAATGAACAACTGTTGAAATTCTGAAAATATGCATTTTACTCTGAAAACCAAACATCCCATGTTACAATTTGCAAAAAAACCGCAGAAAACCCGAACAAGATGGCCAGTCCAGTTGAGAATCTTCGGTTTTATTGATAAGATCATAACAAATGAAAACATAAATATTTATATATTTTCGGTCAACTTTTTGTACGATTCGGCTGAAACATCTGAAATGGAGGCTCATCATGGATCGTGTCCTATATATTGTCAATGCAGAGCATGAAGCCGGTACTTATATCCCTCCCCATCAGCATGAATGCTTCGAGCTGGTATATTACATCACTGGCCAGGGAACGTGCAGCATCGGCCAGCGCAGCTATCACTTCCGCCCCTCCACCTTCGGTCTGATTCCGCCGGGCTTCAAGCATGACGAGAATCACCAGCCCAGCCCGGAGGTGCTGTTCGTCGGCTTTCACTGCGGCAACCCGGTGATCAACTCGCTCTCCGGCGTCTTCGATGACGACAAGGAGCATACCGTGCTGCAGACCCTGCAGCGGATGAATGCCGAATTCAAGCGCAAGCGCGACGGGTTCACCGAGCTCCTGAACCTGCAGATGAGCGAGATTACCGTCTATCTGCAGCGGCTGCTCAGCGCCTCCGGCTTCCACTCCCCGGCAGAGGATCAGATGCAGTATGTGCTGAATTATATGGATGAGCACTACCGCCACCGGCTGTCCGTCGCCTCGCTGGCCGAGATGTCCGGGTACAGCTATGACCGCTTCCGCCATCTGTTCAAGGAGCGGTTTATGCATTCCCCGCACCGTTATCTTTTACTGAAACGCCTGGATTATGCCAAATCGCTCCTGCTGCACAGCCAGATGCATATTTCCGAGGTATCCGCCGCCGCCGGATTCGTGAATGACGCCCAGTTCTGCAATATGTTCAAAAGAGAGACCGGCCTCTCCCCGCGCACCTTCCGCATCCGCAGCAGAGAGCTGTAGCAGGGAGCGCTGAAAGTAGCTTTTGTCCACTAATCTTGGATATGTTCACTCCCTCCCGGTCCGGACTGTTCACTGTTGTAATCTTGTTCCACTGTCCTGTTCATAGGTTGCAGCTTATAATCGTACTATGAACAATCCAGAGCAGGAGACAGGGGGTATTCCATGAGACTGAACAAGATCGGCAATCCAAGAGCGCTGTACAGCAGGATGTTAGTCAGTATTACACTCTGCGTCTCGTTCACCTTTCTGGTCTCGACCATTATCTATTACAACTATTATATCGGCGTCGAGAAGAAGCAGGCCTTCCAGTCCGACTTGGGCAATCTCACCCAGACCAGCCGGGAGGTCGTGAACATGACGGATGCGGCGCAATCGCTTTCTTTTCAAATCTACCGCAACAGCACCATCTCCAAAATTGTCTTCTACGACAAGCCGGACATCTATGATGTCACAGCAGCCATGTCCGAGCTCGGCAACTACTTAAGCTCCATGCCTTATATTGAATCAATCTATGTATACAATCCCAAGGGCGGACAGCTGTATATCGCTTCCTCCCACGGCCAGAACGGAGTCTTTACCGCACAGGAGATGGTGGACACCTCCATTCTGGATATCCTGAGCCACTATCAGGACTACAAACCATTCACGCCGATTCCCCGGGTCTATTCCAATGGGGCTCAGGAGAATGATCAGGTCCGTGCCTATACGTTCCTCTGTCTGGATGCAATCGGCTGGGACCGGGCCATTAATTCAGCCGTCATTGTGAATATCTCGGCCCCGTGGATCAATAAGGAGATTGCCAGCCCGGCAGATTCCGCCAATGCAACCTATATTCTGGACGACCAGGGTTCGTTCCGGTCCAGCAGCAGTCTGCAGCCGCAGGAGCTTACCCCGGAGGAGTCAGGCTTCATCCAGCAGCGGATCAAGGGCCGGGAAGCCGGTTATTTCATCGCGCCGTTCGGCGGGGTGAATTCTCTGATCTCTTACACAGCGCCGGATGCCTTCAACTGGCAGTATGTGCGGATTACGCCGTATGAGAGCATAACCGAGCAGACCAATACGATCCGCAACACCACCTTGCTCATTGCCGGCCTCGTGCTGGTAGCCGGAATAGGCCTCTCCTGGATCTTGTCCCGTACACTGTATCTGCCGATTAACCGGATTGTCAGCGAGATGAAGGTTCTGGAGAACGAGAAGCGCGACAGCATGTTCATGATCCGGCAAAATACGCTGCGCGACCTGATCCTCGGCCTGAAGCCGCCGCAGTCGATGCAGCAGATGGAGAAGCTGCGCAAGCTTGGCATTCATTTCACCTTCAATGATGATTACCGCCTGATTTTGCTGAGGATTGACCGTTACCAGGAGTTCCGGGAAGCCCGATCCTCCTATCTGCTGGCCTCCAAGTTTGCCATCATGAACATCGCTTCGGAAATCTGCGGCCAGACCTACCGGGTGGAGACGGTGGATATGAACGATGACGGCATTCTGGTGCTGCTGAACATTATCGATCCCGTGGAATACACCGACACCGGACTGATCGAGGCGCTGCTCCGGCAGATCCAGCAGGCCTGCTCCGATTATCTGAAGCTGAGCCTTACGCTCACCTACAGCCATATTGACCGCAACGCGGACCAGCTGCATCAGCTCTACAAGCAAGTCCGGGAGGCGTCAAATCACCGGCTGTTCTACGGACATGGCTGTATCATTAATGCCAGGGATATCTGCGCGCTGGAATCCGGAACTTACCATTATCCGGCCGACAAGGAGAAGAAGCTGACGGATGCCCTATTGAGCGGAAAAGTGGACGAGGCCGCCGTACAGTTCAGCAGTATGATCCGGGAGACTGAGGCCTTCCCCTTCCAGACGGTGCAGTTAACCGTGTCCAGACTCAGCGTGACCGTCAGCGAGATTGTGAATGCTATCCAGAGACGTAACCGCTTACAGATTGACGGAGTGTGCGGGCTGCCCAGTCTGGAGGCCATTGAGACCATAGAGGAGCTGGAGACGGCCTTCGCCGCCCTTTTCCTCAGCCTGCAGGAGCAGTTGTCCGATAAAAAAAACACCAAGCAGCACGACCTCATCTGCCAGATTAATACCAAAATCAACGAGGATTACATGAAGCCGCAGCTGAGCCTCAACCAGATCGCCGATGAGCTGGGCATGTCCCCCATCTATATCAGCCGTCTCTATAAGCAGCAGACGATGAAGAGCATCGTCGATGTCATTCTGGAGGTGCGGATGCGCGAGGTCTGCGCCCTGCTGGAGAATACCGACCTGCCGGTGACGAGCATTGCCGAGCGCTGCGGCTTCACCAGCAGCTCGTACCTGCACCGGATGTTCAAGCGCAGCTTCGGTACAACGCCCACCGACTTCCGGCGGCTGAAGAGTGCGCAGGTGGAATAGGGGCGGGGGTAAACAAACTTGCCTGGACCCTAAGTTGCATAAATTGCAACTTAGAGACCTGAATCCTTCGCTTCTGTGTTAAAATGTTGCACCAAATGCAGCAACTCGCTCAAGTATCCGCTAAACCTATGCGAAATCCTGCATTCCGTGCAACATTTCCTGCTCAGTCCTCATTTATAAAGTACAATGCTGCAATTTATGCAGGATTTCGTCCTTTGCTTTGGTGGAACACCAAGCCCAGATCTTTGCCCTTTTCTGTTGCTCTTTGCTTTTGCTGTTCACGCTTTGGTGGAACACCAAGCCAGTTTTTCCTTTGCTGTTGTGGCAGTTCGCGCTTTGGTGGAACACCAAGCAAGGTTTTCCGCTTTGTCCCTTGCAGTTAATTTTTGCTTCTGCCCTTTGCGGTGGATGTGAAACAACATCAGCCCGTCTCCAAATTCATGGAGACGGGCTCTCTGCTTTTTCCCTCTTGCCGCGAAAGCCATTGGGCTGACGTGGCAGATGTAGTGTGGGTGTTACCAATGACACGCGCAGGCAGCGGAGCAAACGGAATGAATGTGGAGAAGCGGCAGCGTTCGCCTTTGTGTCCGGATTTTCACCGCTCACATCATTCCGTTTGCGGAGCGTCCCACCAAGCGGCCACCACCGGGGCCACCACCGGGGCCACCACCGGGGCCACCACCAGGGCTTCCCTACTTCAGACCCTTCTCCGCAACATAAGCCTCCCACTGCTTCGTCCACTCCGCCTGAATCTTCTCCAGCCCCGCCTGCTTCGCCTTCTGCATAAAGGTTTCGAGGCCCTTATCTACATCATCCACAAGTCCGGCCTCCAGCGGGAACAGATATTGCTTCTCCACCTGCTCCAGCGCGGCTTTCTCCGCCTGATATGAGGAGTAGTCTTCCGCGAAGCCGAGGAACAGGTCCGGCTTCTGGATTTTATCCAGCTCATCGAAGATCGCCTTCACCCCGTCGAAGCCCTTGTCGAACAGCATGAATTCCGGATTTCTCCACGCCCAGCCGTTCATGCCCTCACGGGAGAAGCCGTTCGAGGTACTGGTGCCGACCAGCTTGTAGTAGCCGTCTTCGACCGTGTAGTTCTTGCCTTCAATGCCATATTGCGTCAGCTGGTTATACCGCTTGTCGAGCACCATTTTCTGATAGAAGGCCAGTGCCCGTTCCGGGTTCTTGCTGCTCTTCGGAATCGCGAACCCGTTGTGAATCGGATGGACAGGAGTCGCATAGCCGGTAGTCAATCCGAACGGAGAGTAGGCCAGCTCCCAATCCGGGTGGGTTGTGCTGATCTTCATCTTCATATCATTGAAGCGGTTCGGGTTATCCCCGAACATGCTGGCAGCTTTGCCCGAAGTCACCGGGTCCTGCATCGTATCCTTGATGTTCAGCACATTCTTCGGAATGAAGCCCTTGTCCGCCCAGCGCTTCATCGTCTTCAGCTCTTCCTTCTGCTCATCCGAGCCCCAGTAGGAGTAGACCGTTCCCGGGGAGTCATACTTCACGCCCATCCCGTAAGGCAGCGCGCCGATCATCTTGTTCAGCTCCGTATAAATGTAGTGCAGATTGTTGCCCACATCGCTGTTCAGGGACATCGGCATCATGTCCGGCTCATTTTTGGCAATGCCGTCCATGTAAGCCTCATAGCTGGCCAGATCCTTCGGCTCCGGAAGATTGTATTTCTTGCGCAGATCCTCACGGTAGACGAACCCGTTGGTCACATACTCCTTGAAGGTCGACGGAACGGTGTAGATTTTCCCGTCTACCTTAACATCCTCCCACATCGAGGCAGGCACGAACTTCTGCAGCTCGGGAGCCGCCTTCGGCAGCAGGTCATCCAGCGGCAGAAATGCGCCGCGCTTCGCGTAGGATTGATATTGCGTCCAGTCTGCGGTGAAAATCAGATCAATCGCCTGGCCGGAGGACAGCAGCAGCTTGTATTTCTGATCCCAGTCCGTCCAGCTGGTGAAGTTGAACTTCACCGTAGCGTTCAGGTCAGCCTCAGCCATTTTGTTGACCTCCGCCTGAATGGCCGGCAGGTCCTTAGGAGCATCGCCCAGCATATAGAATTGCAGCTCCACCTTCTTCGAGGTATCAATCCCGGTATCCGCTGCCGGAGCAGCTCCCTCGGATGCTGCCGGTGTGCCGCTGTTCCCGTCCTTCCCGCCGTTACCGGCGCTTGTATTGTTGCCGCCTCCGCCGCAGCCTGCAAGGAGCGACAGAGTGAGCAGCCCTGCTGTAAGCGTAACCAGAGATTTGCGGCCAGTTGTCTTTCTCATGAATGAACCCTCCTAATTAATGTGGTGAGCGATAATGCGATGGGCCGCTGCCCATCCGGTGTTACTCTATGTTAGCCGATATAGCAGCTGCACGGTAAAGGTACAATCTGCCAGCCGGTTCTAACCTTTGACTGCGCCGATCGTCAGACCTTTGACGAAATAACGCTGGATGAACGGATACAGGAACAGAATCGGTCCCGTGACGACAATGGCCATCGCCATCTTGGTGGATTCCGTAGGCAGATCGCTGCCCAGGCTGACCCCGGTGCCCGCCCCCATATTGGCAATGAAGGAAGCCGAGTTGATGACATTGTACAGATGGAACTGCAGCTGGTACTTATGCGGATCATTGATGAACAGCGACGAGGAGAACCAGTCGTTCCAGTAAGTCAGGGCCAGGAACAGACCCACCGTCGCGATGCCGGGCATCGAGAGCTGGAGCACGATCCGCCAGTAGATTTTGAAATCGCCTGCCCCGTCAATCTTGGCCGATTCGAACAGCTCCTCAGGCACCGCCGAACGGATGAAATTCTTCATCAGAATAATCAGGAACGGCGTCATCAGCCCCGGGAAAATCAGCGCCCCATACGAATCCGTCAGATGCAGATACTTGGTGATCATGATGTACCAGGGCACCAGTCCCCCGCCGAACAGGGTGGTGAAATAGATGTAGAACGAGAAGGTATTGCGGTACTTGAAGTCCTTGCGGGCCAGCACATACCCGGCCATGGTCATGAAGAACAGGCCCAGCGCCGTCCCCGTCACTGTAGTGAACAAGGTTACCCCGTAAGCCCGCAGTACCTCATCGGGAAAGGTGAATACCGTCTTGTAGCCCTCCAGCGAGAACTGTGCCGGAATGAAATGATAGCCGTCCTTGATAATCGAATCATTCGCGGTCAGGGAGGCGGAAATAATCAGCAGGAACGGAATCAGACAGGCCAGGGAGCCCAGTATAATCACCGTGTAAGCCAATCCCTGCAGCAGCCTGGTATAGTGGTCGTCTTTAATGGTCATGCGCATGTTCTCCTTCCTAATTGAGTGCAGTGTCCTTCTAGAACAGGGCGTAATCGTCATTGATTTTACGGATAATGTAGTTGACCGTCATGATCAGGAAGAAGCCGAACAGCGACTGATACAGACCGGCTGCCGTGGCCATCCCGACATCAAAGGTCACCTTAAGTGAACGGAATACATACGTATCCAGAATGTCTGTTGTGTTGTACAGCACCCCGTTATTCCCGATCAGCTGGTAAAAGAGGTCAAATTGCCCCTTCATAATACTGCCCAGCGAGAACAGCAGCAGCATCACAAAGGTTGATTTCAGCATCGGCACCGTGATATACCAGATCCGCTGAAAAATATGGGCGCCGTCTATTTTGGCCGCTTCATAATATTCCTCGCTGATGCCCGTGATGGACGCCAGGTAGATGACCATGCTGTAGCCGAGATTTTTCCACAGATAGAAAAGAATGATCAGGAAAATCCAAATCACCGGATTGTTGTAGACATCCACAGGATTGGAGCCAAACTGCGTCAGCAGCGTGTTCAGGAAACCGTTATCATAATTGAACACATTGTAGACGATAACGCTCAGGATGACGAAGGATACGAAGTACGGCAGGAACATGATGGATTGGGTCAGCTTCTTGAACCATTTCACCCGCAGCTCGCTGAGCAGAATGGCACAGGCAATCGCCAGCACGTTCCCCAGCAGAATGAAGGCCAGGTTGTACCCGATCGTATTGAGCGTCAGCTTCACCAGCGTGCCCGATTTCCAGAGGAACTCAAAGTTCTTCAGCCCTACGAACGGAGCATCAAACAGCCCGGAATTGAAGTCGAACTGCGTGAACGCATAATAGACCCCGACCATCGGAAAATACGAATTAACCAGGAAAAACAGCAGCGTGGGCAGCAGCATCAGGAACAGCACCCGGTTATGGACCAGCTCATGCAGGAAGCCCTTCTTTTTCATGCGGGTGCCTGTCCCGGACTGCGAGGTTAGCCCGCCCGCTCCCTTTAATGGAAGCTGGGTGACAAGCGGTATACCGCCCTTGCGTTTAAGATGTCTCAAAGCCTTCACTCTCCTATCAAGAAATACTCTTTACATTGTGCCGCGGCACCGGGTCCGAAGCCGACGCCCCTCTGCGGCCTGTCTGCTTCGTCCAATGTGATGACCTGAGTATAGAAGATACCATTGCAAGCTGAACAGTGAAGGTTCGGGATATTCCTGTATTATGCAGCCAACCGGGCTGTGAACATTTCATACTTTTGTGCAGTAACCATAGCTATAACGCAAATAAGCCCCGGACGGCACTCCATACGGAGAACATCCGGGGTGATACTCAGATTACGCCAGACCTGCACGCAGCCTCACGATTTAAACTTGCCTGGAATTCATTATAGGTGATATACTCTGAAAAATATACTATATCTTAAACCTAAACTTTCAATATCCAAACCATCATTCAGGAGGCTCCTTATGAACCCGCTCGTCTTCCGTATTCCTCCCCTGCCGCATTACATTGCCAGCGGCTTCAACCGCTGCCAGCCGGGCTACCAGCACCGCAGCCGCCAGCAGATCAAGGTATTCGACCTGCTGATTGTACGGCAAGGCTGCCTCTATATCGGCGAGGAGGAGCAGCGGTTCACCGTGAAGGCGGGAGACGCCCTGATTCTGCGGCCGGACAGCCGCCACTTCGGCACCGCAGGCTGCAAGGAAGAGACCGCCTACTATTGGCTTCACTTCCAGACCTTCCATGATTCTCTGCCGTTATCCCCGGCAGACACGGATTCCGGCCATGACAATGCGTCTGTTGCGGAGCTGCCTGCCTCCTTCTTCAATATCAGCTCCTTCCATCTGGAGCTGCCGCAGTTCATCACTCTGCTGCAGCCGGACAAGGCCTATGAGGTACTGGACGGGCTGGAGCAATTACAGGCTACAGCTCATCTGGAGGCTGTCCGGTTCAGTCAGCAGCTGCTCTTTCAGGAGCTGCTGCAGCTGCTGGCCGCCTCCCGGAACCCGGAGCAGCGCAGCTCCCAGTCTACCGTCTGCGCCGAGCAGGCGGCCTCCTATCTCCGGGCCCACTACCGTGAAGAGATTACCACCGCCATGCTGGGCGACAGCCTGAACTTTCATCCGGTCTATATTGCCCGCTGCATGAACAAGGAGTACGGCTGCTCGCCGATGGAATACCTGCTGCGCTACCGGATCGGGCAGAGCAAGCTGCTGCTGATGCAGACCAGCTTCCCGATCTCGCGGATCGCAGGCGAGGTCGGCTTCAACCAGGCCTCCTACTTCAGCTCCAGCTTCATGAAGCTGGAGGGAGTGTCGCCGCGTGAGTACCGGCAGCGGTTCTCATGAAAACAGGCCATCAGCGAGTCCCCGCTGATGGCCTGTTTCCCTATAATTATGCCTCCGGCAACGCCGCCGTCAGCGTGAACCCGAATTCCAGCCGCTGATCGGCGGCGATCCGGTATTCCGGATGCACCGGCGCTCCCCAGCTGTCATCCCCGCCAACCCCCATCTGCTGCCTGGCAACGGTCACGACCGTATAATGCGCCTTGGGCAGCTCATAAGCGTGCGCCGCCTGCTCCAGCTCGAATGCCGTGTACGGCGACAGCGTGCATTCCAGCGGCTGCCCCGCAGCCGCCTGAATGTGCAGCCCGTAGCCCCGGCTGTCCGTGATGCTCACCTCACGGACCCCCGTCCGGTTGCCGGATTCCTGCGGCACCAGATACGGCGACGGCAGCTCCGCCACCTTCCGCCGGAAGCGGGTGAGCCGCGCGCCGTATGCGCGGTCACAGTAGTTCTCTTCCGGTCCGCGGGCATACCACTCGGAGGCCTCGTAGTCTGCGGACATCCGGAAGGAAACGGCCACAATCGGCACATCCGGCAGACCGTCTGCCCCGGTGTAAACCATGCGGACACGGACGCTGCCATCGGCATGGACCGTGTATTCAATGCTTGCCTTCAGCCCGCTGCTGATGCTGAAGGCATAGTCGAAGCTGACCGTGGCCCGGTCTGCTTCCGAATGCAGTCTGACCGCCGTACACTGGCGGGCAAGACTGGCTGCGAACCAGCCGCCGGCATGATAAGCCAGCGCGGTCCCTTTGTCATTGTCGGTGGTGGCCCGCCAGAACAATGGAGCCGGCGGAGTCGCGATCATCTCACGCCCTCCGTAGCAGAGCGATACCAGAGAGCCGGCCTGCTTGGAGAACAGAGCCGAGAAGCCGCGCCCGGTGACCCCGATATTCACATCCCCTTCAATCACGCGGAACTCCGCTGCCGCAGGCAGCAGAGCCTTGCCTCCGTCAGCCGCTAAACCGGCCGCTGCATCGGCCGCTTCTACACGGAACACAACCTCTCCGTAAGCCGTCTCGAAGCCCGCTTCGGCCCATAGCTCCGCTTCCTTCAGCACCAGGCTGGCCGCCAGCGTGTATTCTCCCGGGGCGTCAGACACCTCCGGCAGCTCCAGCGGAATTCGTGCTTCCTCCTGTGCAGCCACATGAACCTCCTGCTGCCCCTTGAAGATCTCCCGTCCCTCTCGCAATAACCGGAACTCCAGCAGCAGCCGGTCCGTCCCCGCGAACAGATTGCCGTTGATCACCGTCACAGCATCCCGTTCAGGAACAAGCCGGATGTTCTGGTAGAGGAATTTCACCTCCTGCATCTTCGGCGTAAGCGTCCGGTCCGCGAACACAATCCCGTTCCCGCAGAAGCTATAGTCTGTCGGCCGGTCATTGAAATCCCCGCCATACGCCAGATACTCCTGTCCATACCTGTCCTTGGCCATCAGCGCCTGGTCCATGTAATCCCAGATGAAGCCGCCCTGATACAGCGGGTACCGGCTCTCCAGCTCGATATATTTATGAAGTCCCCCGACCGAATTGCCCATAGCGTGCATATACTCACAGCTGATATACGGCTTGTCCGGCTGGCTCTCCAGATATTCCACAATATCCGCAGGCTTCGCATACATTCGGCTCTCCATATCACTGGTGTCATTATACTTGCGGTTGTGGAATACCCCTTCATAATGAACCAGCCGGCCCGGGTCACTCTCGCGGAAATACCGGGATACCTTCAGAATCACTTCGCCTGCATACGATTCATTCCCGCAGGACCAGATCAGGATGGACGGGTGGTTTTTGTCGCGCTCCAGCATCGACACCGCCCGGTCCATGACAATCCCCTCCCACTCCGGCTTATCCCCGGGAATGTTCCAGGACGGCTCAACCGCGCCCATCTTCTGCCACGAGCCGTGGGATTCCAGGTTCATCTCATCAATGACATACACCCCGTATTCATCGCACAGCTCATACCAGAGCGTCTGATTCGGATAATGCGAGGTCCGCACCGCGTTAATATTGTTCTGCTTCAGGATGATGATATCCTTAATCATATCTTCCCTGGAGATGCTCCGGCCCGTGCGCGAGTTGAACTCGTGGCGGTTGACACCTTTGAACATGATCCTTTTCCCGTTCAGCAGCATCAGCTTATCCTTCAGCTCGAACGTGCGGAATCCGGCCCGCTGTACAATCGCCTCCACCAGCTCGCCTTGGCTGTTATATACAGAGATATAGACGTTATAGAGGTACGGATTCTCGGCACTCCACGGGAACACCTTGCCTACTTCCACGCTTAGAGCTACCTTGCCCGCCACAGCCTGTCCCTCTGCTTCCGCCACCACAGCACCGGCCGCATCCTTCAGCTCCACACGGATTACAGCTTCGGCCTCCGACGCCATGCGAAGCTCAGCCGTTAACATACCCTGCTCGTAGGAAGCATCCAGCCCGGCCTGAATCCGCAGATCCTGCACATGAAGCTCAGGAACCGTATACAGATACACCTCGCGAAAAATCCCCGAGAACCGCCAGAAATCCTGATCCTCCAGCCAGCTCCCCGTACAGCGCTGATAGACCTCTACCGCCAGCTTGTTGGCTCCTTCCTGCAGATAAGGCGTCAGCTCGAACTCGGCAGGAGTGAAGCTGTCTTCGCTGTAGCCGACGAAATGCCCGTTCAGCCACACATAACAAGCCGCCTCCACGCCCTGAAAAGAAATAAAGACCGGCCCCTTCTTCCACTCCGCCGGAGCCTCAAACATCTTCACATAACTCCCCACCACATTGCTGCTCTCCGGAATATCCGGCGGCCGCACAGCATCCAGGCCATCCCACGGATACATCGTGTTGACATATTGCGGCCTGCCGTACCCCTGAAGCTGGATATGACCCGGCACCTGAATATCCCCCCAGCCGCTGGTATCATAATCCGTCTTATAGAAATCCTGAACACGGGCAGCCGCATTCACCGCATAGCTGAATTTCCAGTCTCCGTTCAGCGGGTGGCGCAGCGCCATCGGCCCTTGCTGCTCCGCCTCCTCCATCGTTCTATAATACCGGTGATCCGAATGCGCTTCCAACCGGTTCACCTGAAATACGGATACATCGCTTAACCAGTCCAGGCTTGGTTCCTTACCAGACATCATTTTGTCCTCCTTCATCTTCTTGAAGTGAATCTGGTCCTTATTCTACCCAAAGTTTGCCCCGGCTCCCAGTAGAGAATCACAACTTTGGTGCAGATAACTGACTTTTTCAGGTGGTCTTAGGATTTCCGGAGGCGTTCGCTTCATTCTCAAGGGAGGCAAAATAAGCAATCTTATGGTCAATCTTCCGGGCAAAGCTCTGAAAGAACTTAATCTTCTCATCGATATGCTGTTTATGCTCCTGCAGCAGCCTGCGCTGGTCGGGCAGACGGTCCCTGCCTTCTTGAGAGTACGCAATGAATTGCTTAATATCGGCGATAGCCATTCCGGTATCCTTCAGGCAGCAGATTAACGAGATCAGCTCCAGATCCTCGTCGTTGAAGCAGCGGTTGCCGTTGGCATCCCTTCCCACTACCGGCAATACTCCCTCCCGTTCATAGTAACGCAGCGTATATTGGCTTAGTCCGCTTTTTTGTGCTATGGTTTTGATGCTGTAGCCCATTTGAGCAGCCCCTCTCTGTCAGCTAGCATTGTTTTCTCTTATAACGTACACCAATCGGATGCTGTGAACAACTGCTCTATGAATCTATTGACTTACACCTAACTCTAAGGTCTAAGCTTAACGCAGAACCTTTCATTTAAGGAGTGAAATATTAATGGTAAAAAGAATTAACGTCGCTAACGGTACACTTGAGGTCTCCGAGATTTCTCTGGGCTGTATGCGGATTGCCGATTTATCGCCGCAAGAGGCTGAAGTGCATATCCACAGCGCGCTGGAGGCCGGGATCGACTTCTTTGACCATGCGGATATTTATGCCGGCGGTCAGGCAGAGGAAGTATTCGGCCACGTGCTGGCCGCGAACCCCGGCATGCGCGAACGGCTGATGATCCAGGCTAAATGCGGTATCCGTAACGGCTTCTTCGACTTCTCCAAGGAGCATATTGTGACTTCGGTAGAGAACAGCCTGAAGCGGCTGCAGACCGATTATGTGGATGTCCTTCTCCTCCACCGTCCTGACACCCTGATGGAGCCGGAGGAAGTAGCGGAAGCCTTCGATAATCTGGAGCGCAGAGGCCTGGTTAAGCACTTCGGCGTCAGCAACCAGAACCCGCTGCAGATCGAGCTGCTGAAGAAGAACGTCAAGCAGCCCCTTCTGTTCAACCAGCTTCAGCTTAGCATTATGGTTACCGGCATGATAGATGCCGGCTTCAATGTCAACATGACCAATGCCGGTTCCGTAGTCCACGACGGCGGAATTCTGGAGTACAGCCGTCTGCACGATATGACCATCCAGCCATGGTCGCCGTTCCAGTACGGCTTCTTTGAAGGCGTATTCCTCGGCAACGAGAAATTCCCTAAGGTGAACGAAGTCATTAACCGTATTGCCGGGGACAAAGGCGTAACCGACAACGCAATCGCTATCGCCTGGCTGCTCAGACACCCGGCCCGAATGCAGCCGATTGTCGGCACCACCAACACCGCCCGCCTGCTGGACATCGCCAAGGCCTCCGATATCACCCTCAGCCGTGAGGAATGGTACGAGATTTACCGCGCAGCCGGGAATGTGCTGCCTTAACGAAGAAGGCACCAAAAAACACCGCCAGACTTTAGACCTTTTCGGCTAAAGCTGGCGGTGTTTTTTTAACTACCTCGCGATCGGACTTGCCTTTTTACCCATCCTATAAATTCCAATCCAGGCTACCATTAATACGATCTGAGCCAGCACGACCAGCCACAAGACTTCCGTGAAACCTCCGATAAGGCAAAATATAGTGTTAACCAGCGGGAATCCCAGGAAAGTAAACATGATCGGAAAATCTTTTTTGGGAGTGATTGAATAGTTAGCCTTCCGGTCCCAGAACTTTATGAAGGTTAACGCTAAAACTCCGATTGTAATTACAGAAAGGGCAATCAACATCACCCATTGCATATTAGAGGTTCTTTCGAAGAACGGCCCCATATAATTAAAGAAGTTAGATAACGGTGAGAACATACAAGCCAATGACGCAAGGGCCGCCAGGAACGGATAGATGTAACCAACGGTTTTACTGTAGCCTTTCTTTTTATGCCACCATTCCCCAATCAGAATAAAGACGGTCCAATACCCCGCTATATAAATCCATCCTGTAAAATTCATCACGGGTTCCCCATAGATCTGAGGTTCCCCGGCCAGCGGATAATACGTCCATCTTGCAATGGTTCCATCCATGGTCTCATAAATCTGTTTAACGGCCACCGGGTCGAGTGAAAAGTCAAACACCATAGCGCTCAATCCCGTAATAAAAGGTTTCGTCCAGGACGGTATATTTACAGACTTTAGAACACGCAAAGTGGAATAAATAATCAGAAACTCAATAATAGGAACAGTAATCGGTATATTAAATAACATCAAAATACTGCGCCCATAGGCGTAGAACCCTTCCCCGAGCGATGAAGCCGTAATTTCAAAAACGGCGGCGTAAAAAAACACAAAACCTATAAATTGCAATAAAACCGTTTTGGGATGTGTTTCTTTATCAAGGATATAGAAAACCATTAGGATAGCAGCAATTAAGACGGCAATATCTTGAATTATCCATACAGGCACGACAGTTATATCACCCATATTGTTCCTCCAATTAATTTAATTTGAATCGTACGTTCAAATAAATTATAATATCACCGTGTTAGTAAAACAACAGACTGTTCGTTTGAATTATGTTAGTTACCATACAAATCATCTTAGATTTGTTCATTTACTATTTTATTATTTAAAATTGGAGGGATAGTATGTCAGACAAAAAAACAGATCACCGGGTGAGATATACAAAAATGGTTATTAAAGAAAGCTTGTTAAAGCTGCTGACGGAACGTTCCATCAATAAAGTTACTGTGACCGACATTTGCAGCGAAGCAGGGATTAACCGCAACACCTTTTATTCACACTATGCGAATCAGTTTGAGCTTCTTGCAACGATCGAAAATGATCTTTACGAAGACATTAAGCAAGTCGGGATGAGTTCGTCCAACCCTCAGAAGCTATCTTATGAATTATGTAAGTATATAAAAGCGAATAAAACGATATGTGAGGTTCTGTTCTCGGAGCACGGCGACAAAGAATTATTGGAAAGAATCCTGTATATCAGTCACGATCTGACGATTGAGCGCTGGAAGCAGGAATTAAAATATTTTGATCCGCAATTATTCGAGTCCTGGTATACGTTCACCGCTCATGGCAGTATAGCCATTATTAAAAAGTGGGTGAGCAGTGGTCTCAAGGAAAGCCCGAGTAAAGTTGCAGCTTTTATTGATAAAGCGACCGAGGCCGTATCCAAAGCATTTTATTCGGAAAAATTATAAAGCATAAAAAGAAGCGGCCGCTCATTGTTGAGTGCCGCTCATTCATTTCATTGCTTTTTCATTCCCATTGGTCTGATCGATCCTTTGCTTGTTGTATAAGTGCGGCCTCTTTCGCGGACAGCTCATTTAAAGTCATAAAAAAGGGTTCTATCGGTACCATCACACCACAGGTTGAGCCTAATCCCAGCATCAATCTGAGGTAGAATTGAACCTTTCTTTTCTCCCTGGCAAGCTGCTGTAATTCTGACAGGTCCGAATCTTTTTTCTTCATCAGCCGATGCTTCCTTCCATCTCAGTCTGTCGTGTCGTCATTCTCCTCAGCTCCCCTTCCATAGTGTTTTTCAGCACGCGCCAACAGATCACCCATGAATTTTCCGATTGTCTGTAACTCAGCCTCTGAATAAGAATCAATGAACTTATAAAAGCTCTCTTCTTTCTCTTGATGCATCTTTTGGTGCAGTTGATAAACCTGTCTTCCCTTATCCGTTAGACTGAAATAACTTTCCTTCCGGTTGTTGTTCATTTGCTTTCTCACAATGAAACCCATCTCCAATAGCTTTGAGCTAATATTTGTAATACTTGCTTTGGACAAATTCATTCTTTTCACAATTCCCGTATGATTGATTGGCTCATGATCACCAATGCAATCAATGACGTGCACACTGGTAATATTATTGGAGAGCATATCAATCTGAAGCTTTTGGGCTTGCTCCCGAAACACGTTAATTTCATGTTCTGTATATAATTCGTTCAAATGCAGCATTCGGATATATTGCTCGTAAAGGTGACCTTTAGAATGATTTTGAAACTCCAAATCACATTTCTCCTCCCATGTATTTAGTTGCAGACCTTATTCAGTGGCAGTAATAAATTGCTTTAAATTTTTGTTCATCACTGAACAAAATCATATTAACACGACTGATATTGAGAATCAATATCATTTTCATCTTTTCAAACCGAAATGAATATGCTACAATTCTACCGAACTACCAAACATCCTACGTTTGCAAAGGAATGATACTATTGTTAGCTCAGACTCAACGTCTAACCTTGGTGGAACAAGTAGCCTACCAGATCCAGGAGAAGATCGAAAGCAGTGAATGGCAAGTAGGGACGCGTATTCCTCCAGAGCCCGAGCTAATGGAACAGCTCCAAGTCAGCCGTAATACCTTAAGGGAAGCGATTCGGGCTCTAACGTATGCGGGGCTGCTGAAGACCAGACAAGGAGATGGCACTTATGTCTGCTCCTCAAGCGTTCTGGGGTCAGTGATTAGCAAAGTGATTCAGCATACCGATAGGCTTGAGAGCCTGGAGGTACGGTATGCATTAGAAAGAGAAGCTGCTGCCCTGGCTGCGCTCAGAAGAGGCGAGGAAGATCTGGAGGCCATTCGGACATGCCTGGACCAGTGCAGACAAGCAGCCGCCCGGCAGGATATCCAGGCTTATGCTCATTGGGATGTGGAGTTTCACAAGACGGTGATTGCTGCTTCCCATAACCAATTGATGGCGAATTTGTACAATCATATTTCCGAGGCGCTGCAAAATATGGTTTTGGATATGAAGTATTTTAAACATGCGGATTTTTATCTCGATTCTCATGCCCTGCTCTATCAAGCTATTGCCAATCAGGATAGTCATCAAGCGGAGGAGGCTGTCCGTTTATACATTGAAAAGGCTCTTACACAGGAGGTACACATATGAGTTCACCAGAACAATTGTTAAACAAGCAGGATGGAATATCGAGTACCGGCATTCGCAAGCAAGCCACACTCTGGCTCATGATCGCAGGAATTATTTTTATCGCAGCGAATTTGCGGGCTCCGCTCACATCCGTGGGTCCCTTGGTCAGTCTAATTCGGGATAACGTGCATATTTCAAATACATTAGCTGGCCTGATTACCACCGTGCCACTAATTGCCTTTGCCTTGCTATCCCCTTTTGTACCGAAATTGGGACATAAATATGGTGTAGAACGAATGATCCTGGTTTCCCTTATTTTTTTGGTCACCGGTATTGCCGTCCGGTCGTTATCCGGAGCAGTGACCTTGTATGTGGGAACAGCCATTTTAGGGTTTGCTATTACGATATGTAATGTATTGCTTCCCAGCCTGATTAAACGGGAATTTCCGCAGCAAATGGGCACCATGACAGGGGTTTATTCGGTTTCAATGAATCTATGCGGGGCGATTGCTTCCGGGATCAGTATTCCTTTAGCTGTGGGGGCAGGCTTGAGCTGGCAAGGGGCTTTGGGAATATGGGGGATACTCAGCGTGATCTCCATTCTCTTTTGGATACCGCAGCTCAAGACTCCGGCGAAGCCAGCCGCTGCTGCCCACAGTGCAGATAACAATCATCGAGTCAATATATGGCGTTCTCCACTGGCTTGGCAGGTGACGCTTTTTATGGGAATACAATCGGCCATTTTCTATGTGCTGGTGGCCTGGCTGCCCGAAATCCTCAAAGATCAAGGCATCAGTTCAAGCCAATCCGGCTGGTTTCTCTCCGTTCTGATTATGGCTTCCCTCCCCTTTGCCTTTATCGTTCCTGTGATGGCAGGCCGTATGTCGGACCAGCGGTTGTTAGCGGGGATTACAACCATTCTGCTTTTGATCGGAACACTTGGACTTCTCTATAGCAGTACCGGTTTGCTTCTGCTTTGGGTGATTATTCTCGGCATTGGATCGGGATTTGCTTTTGGCTTGTCCATGATGTTCTTCGGCCTGCGTACCCAAAGTGCCCATCAGGCCGCTGAATTATCGGGCATGGCCCAATCCATCGGATATCTGCTGGCTGCTGCCGGCCCGGCACTGATTGGATTCTTGCACGATGCCAGTCATAGCTGGAACGCCCCACTCCTGATATTGGTTGGCGCTTCTGCCCTCCTCGGTATCGTTGGTTTCGGTGCGGCCAGAAATCAATTTGTGGGTTCGGCGAATGACCGGCGCGCAAAAAAATAAAAGTTTGCCGGTACCATTCCCCCATCTATCCGGATGGGGGATTTTTCGTCAGCCTTTCCAAAAGAGGCAGGCCACCGGATTACGATGGCCTAATGATATATTTTTCTGCTTTATCGTTGAACACTCCCGCCAAGAAATTCATGACTGTAGACATCGGATATCTTTTCCAGCACTTGCTGCGCATATTCTGTGAATTTCAAGTCTGCAACCCGATCTTTGAATAGAAACACGCCAGTCTCATTTCTGTTTTTACCCAGAGCTCCCTCATATAACAGGTTGGCTCCATGGGTAGGCGGAGAAGACAAAAACTTCATAAACAGTTCAAACCCTGCGGTCAATCCGGAATCTTTTCCTTTTCTTAGCGTGTTGTTAATGCCCGGGTCCACGCTGCGGATCTTGATGCCTTCCTTTGCAAGCTGCGGAGCGATAGCTTGGGTCCACAATGAAAGAGCCAGCTTGGAAGTCGCGTAGGGACCATACATTTTACGGAAGGTTTTGGGCTGCTCCAATTTTTCGATCGTAAACTCCTTCGTAAATCTAAACACCTGCGACGAAGTATTAATCACCGTTTTTAAACTGCCGTTCTTCAACAGCTCCTTCAATTCCATCAGAATAATATACGGCACGACCGTTAACAATTCATAATGCAATTCACGGCCTTGCTTCGAATAGCGCAGCTCACTTAAGCCTCCTCCGGCGTTATTAAACAAAATATCGATCCGCTGCTCCTTGCTTTTTATTTCATCCAACGCGTGTCTCAAACTGGCATAATCCGTGAGATCCTTCACTTTATAGACTCTTAACCGTCCGTCCTTGAGCTGATCTTGGAGAAATCTATCGTCCGCCGGAAAATCCGAGCGGTTTAGAGCCACCACCTGCCAGTTCTCTGACAGCATTCTCCGGGTCAAGGCCAAGCCGATCCCGTTACTTGCGCCTGTAATAAGTGCAATATGTTCTCGTTGGTTCTTACTCAATGTATATCCTCCTTAGATCTGGGAGCCGCCCCCGTCAACAGGGAACTCAGCCCCGGTGGTGTAAGTGGCCTCAAATGCCAGGAATGCAACAGCCTTGGCTACCTCAACCGGATCGCCCAAACGCAGCATGGGGATCTGCTGTTTCATCTGTGCCTTTGTCTGCTTGGCAGCTTCTTCCGGCATGGACTTCTCCATGATGCCTGTGTCTATAACACCCGGACTGACTGCGTTAACGCGAATATTTCGAGGTAATAGCTCACGCGCCAGCCCCCGGGTCATGGACCGCAGCGCCGCCTTACTGGCTGAGTAAGCACTGAGCATTGGGAGACCCACAACATTCACGATTGAGGTGGTAAGAACTACCCCGCTGCCTGCGCTTAGCAGCGGAGCGAGTTTCTGTACGGTGAAATACGGTCCTTTGGCGTTGATGGTAAGGATCTCATCGTACTTTTCTTCGCTCATTGTCTCGAAAGGTACAAACCCCGTGACACCAGCGTTAACGAACAGGGCATCTATTGTTCCATATTCAGCCTTCACCCGATCGGCTAACGCGTCGATATCCTTCAATGAGGCGGCATCACTTATGACCGCGATTGCATTGTGGCCAAGTTGTGCACGAGCCGCATCCAGCGTCGCCTGAGTACGTCCAGTAATCAGTACGTGTGCGCCTTCATCCACTAGTAACTTCGCCGTTGCTAGGCCGATACCGCTGCTGCCCCCCGTGATCACGACCTTTTTGTCAGAGAATTTCCCTTTACTTAATGCTTCCATTTCATCTCGTCCTCCCTTGATATAATCCGTATTCGAATGATTAGGTACAGGACCGATTATATAGCAGTGAATTAAATAAGTAAACTAATATTATTAAATTAGTTCATTTAATAAAATTTATACATAAACATCAGCCAATTTGTTATAATGGGCTGTATGAGCAACAAAGGGAGGTACTTGATCCGTGAGAAAAGCTGTGAGTGCAGAAACCTATGTGGAAAAAATAAAACCCGTGATAAGAAAAACAAAATTCAGCCAGCTGAAAGTCGATGATCTTGCAAAATATATGGATATCAGCAAAGTGACACTCTATAAGCATTTCTCCTCCAAAGACGACGTCATTGAACAAGTCGTGGATTATTACATTGATTACTCGAAAAAAGCTGACACCGTCGTCAAAGATGATTCCGTCTCTTTTTTGGATCGTTTTCAATTAACATTTTTACAATCTTTAATGTGTGCCGCGTATATCTCAGATCTGTTCTTGCAAGATCTTAAGGAATTTTATCCACACCATTTTGAGAATCTGTCCGTTGCCCTGCAAAACCGGAATAAAGGCCTACAAGCTTTTTTTGAATCCGGTATGGAGCAACAGATTTTCAACAGAATGAATGCTGTGCTGTTTATGGTTCAAGATGACGCTGTGCTGCGGCGTTTTATCGAGCCGTCATTTTCGATTCAGTATGATATCACCTTGAAACAAGCGATTATGGATTTCTACTCCATGAAGCAGTATCAATTACTAAAACCTGAATATCTGCAGATCATAGACAATTCCAACATGGAAAAGAAGATCGTTAACATTTTGCAAGCCATTTCATAAATAATGAGCACAAATCCGCTTCCGATGTGGACTCATGAAATCAAAAAAGCGATAGTCATGGACAAGAAATAAAGTCCCAGACTTTCGCTTTTTTTTGAACGAAATCATAAAAGTTATTCGTCGTACCCTAGAATCATTTGGTCCAGCGTGGTGCCTGCAAGCACCATGGGGTACACATTCTCATTAGTCGGGATGACGAACTCGACGAGCACTGGTCCTGGCGTCCGCAGCGCTTCTAACCAGACCTTGGAGGCTTCCTCCTTGTTCGTTGCCCTTAATCCCTTGATCCCATATGCTTCCGCCAGCTTGACAAAGTCCGGACTGCCGGATAGGTCGATCTGGCTGTAGCGTCGCTCGTACATCAGCTCCTGCTGCTGCTTAACCATGCCAAGCACCTGGTTGTTCAAGACCACGATTTTGACCGGAATCTGATGAATCGCGCAAATCGCCATTTCCTGCGCGCACATCTGCATGCCTCCGTCGCCGTTGATCGAGACGACGAGCCGATCCGGATTTCCGGCTTTAGCACCAATCGCGGCCGGAAGGCCGAAGCCCATCGTGCCAAGACCGCCCGATGTGACGAGCGAGCGAGGATGCTTGAAGCGGTAAAACTGCGCAGTCCACATTTGGTGCTGGCCTACATCGGTGGTGATGATCGCATTCCCTTGCGTCGTTTCGCTAATCATCTTAAGCACATATTGCGGTTTAATTACGGTATCCGAATCAGTATACCGAAACGGATGCTGCATTCTATACTGTTGAAGCTGCTCAAGCCAGGTACCTGTCTGAGCTGCTTGCGCTTTTGTGTTCGCATAAGCGAGCACGTTATTAATATCACCAATGCATGCGAGGTCTGTCTTCACGTTCTTGCCGATTTCCGCCGGATCAATATCGATATGGGCGATACGTTTGGCATGAGGCGCAAATCCGTCCAATTTCATCGTAACCCGGTCATCAAAACGCGAGCCGATCGAAATAATGAGATCTGCATTCTGTACCGCCATATTGGCCTCATATACACCATGATGTCCAAGCATGCCCAGCCACATCTCGTCATCACTGGGAAACCCGCCGAGGCCAAGCAGAGTTGTCGCGACCGGAATCCGGGTAGTATGGACGAATTGGATCAGCTCCTGCGAGGAGTTTGAATAGACTACGCCGCCGCCCGCGATAATAACCGGCTTGTGCGCTTCTGCAATCGCCTGAAGCAGCGCATCTATTTCCGCCGGATTAATTTCCGGGGCTCCATGGTATCCGCGCAACTGAACCGTATCTGCTGGATGATATGCCATCTGCTGGTTGCTAACGTCTTTTGGGATATCGATCAAGACAGGACCTTTGCGGCCCGTATTCGCGATGTAGAAGGCTTCATGAAGGATGCGGGGAAGATCGTGTACATCCCGAACCATGTAACTGTGCTTCGTTATGGGCATGGTTATGCTAATAATATCCGCTTCCTGAAAAGCATCCGTGCCTATTACGGACCTTGATACGTTCCCCGTTATGAGCACTAATGGCACCGAATCCATATGGGCAGTTGCGATGCCGGTCACCAAATTTGTTGCTCCTGGACCCGATGTCGCGATGCATACCCCTACCTTCCCCGTCGACCTGGCATAACCATCCGCCGCATGGACTGCGCCTTGTTCGTGCCGGGTCAAGATATGCTTGAAATTCGGCTGATGTACCATCGCGTCATAAATATAGAGCACATTTCCGCCAGGATAACCGAATACGCACTCTACGCCTTCCTGCAGCAAGCCGCGCAAAAGCACCTCCGAACCGGTGATATATTCCTCTGATGGCATGGTTGTTTCATTCGTCATTCCTAATTGCTGTTCCATGGGGCAGCCTCCTTTGCAAAATAAACCCCCTCTCCTCCTGAGCAAACTGACAGCCGTCAGCTCATACAGGGACGAAAGGGGATTGTTTCGCGGTACCACCCAGGTTCGCTGCCACCCTCGCGGATGCAGCCTCATGAGGTAAGGCTGATGCCTTACCTGCTGTGCGTTAACGAGCACCACTTCGGTTAAGCCTACTTGCGGGCACGGAAAGAGAGCAGCCGCGCTATCGGTTAACAGCTCCGAGACGACACCATGCAAAGGGTTATGGCAAAGGTTCCAGCGTTTCCTCTGCTCTCTGGGCATAACCGCCCTTGCCGGCTTTCTCTTCATCGCCTGTTGGTATTAAATAAATAACCCCTTCCCTCCCAAGGCTCGAAGCTGCTGCTTGAAGCCTTGGGACGAAAGGGGTTGTTCGTGGTACCACCCAGGTTTACTGCAATCTCGCAATTGCAGTCTCATGAGGTACAGCCGATGCTATACCTTCAGCATGTTAACGGATGCCAGGCCGGTTGGTCCTACTTACGGGCGTGCAATCACGTTTACCGCGTTCGGTCAACAGCTCGGAGACGACACTATACTTGCGTTACGACGGAGGTTTCAGCAATCCCTCCGCTCTCTGGACATAAACGCTATGGCATAGCCTTCTCTTCTTCGCTAAATTTGTATTTTTCTGATAGTAGCACAGACTCGGCTTTTTTTCAATCAATACCGGCAGCTCTTAAGTGCCCATAGGCAACGATTCTGCTAAACTGAGATGAAACTTTATCTGCAGGAAGGGGCTCATCGCTTTTAAGCCACCAAATCACAATTCCCATGAAAGCCGATCCGAGGAATTCGATCAGCAACTCCTTGGATATCTCTGATGAGGAGTTTTCCTGGGCAGGCTTCCACCCCTCTATTAATTTACCCTTAATGATATTCTCCATTTTCGCTCGAAACGGATAGATTCGATTTTCATCAATCAACATGGAACGGTAAAAGCTCATATTTTGAGAAATATGCTCCAGTACAGTCTGCATGACTGTCTCAAGCAGAGAAATACTGAAAGGAATCATGCTGATCGGACAAAGAACGACTGCCTCCTTTAAATCGCTTAACAATTCATTCATACATGTATCTAATAAATCAGGCTTGTTTTGGTAGTGAAGATAAAATGTATTCCGATTGATCATCGCCCGGTCGGCAATATCCTGGATCGTTATCGCCTCATATCCTTTTTCCTGAATAAGCTCATCAAACGCCTTTCGAATCGATTGCTTCGTGCGCAGTATTCTTAAGTCGGTTTTTTTGTTCATTGTGTCCTTGCCTCCTCAATTTATTTAGCGCCATTAAGCGACAAAGCTAGTATGAGTTGTCCATTATACTTCAAAATTAAAAATATTGAATATTGAGCGTTATATTAACCTTTATTATAATGAGCACAAGATAAATAAACAACGACTGTTCATTATTTATCCGAATGACTAAATAACTCTAAGGAGGATTCACCAATGACATTCAACTATCAAAATGAGCTTGTACATAAGGCAATCGCCGTGCTGGAAAGTTTTGAGAGCGGCAATCCCGAAGCGATTAGGGCTAACGTTCACCCTGATCAATATATTCAGCACAACCAGGCCTTACTCGATGGCCGGGAAAACATGCTTGGTGCTCTTGATCATTTAAAGGACATGGGCACAAAGGTAAACATTAAGCGGGCGTTAGTTGATGGAAATGTTGTGGCTCTTCATTCGGTATATCATTTTCACGGCCCTAAAATCGTATTTGATATCTTCCGGTTTGAGAATGGACTAATCGTTGAACATTGGGACAATTTACAAGAGATGGTGGAAAAGACTCCAAGCAATCATACGATGATTGACGGCCCGGTTACGATTAAGGATATCGGCAAGACGGAGGCCAACAAAGCATTTGTCAAAAGCTATGTGGAAAACATCCTGCTCGGGAAGAACCCAGAGCTGCTTGCCTCTTACTTTGATGGAGATACCTACATTCAGCATAGTCCACATATTGCAGACGGCCTCTCTGGCCTTCACGCTGCTTTGCAGGCTATGAAGGAGAAAAAAGTTGAATTTCAATATACTCATATCCATCAGATCATCGGGCAAGGCGATTTTGTTCTTACCGTGAGTGAGGGTCTATTTGATGGCCAGCCTACTGCTTTCTATGATCTGTTCCGCGTACAGGATGGAAAGATCGCTGAACATTGGGACGTAATCGAGGCCATTCTGCCGGAAGAAAAGCGAAAAAATACGAACAATCGATTTTGAAGTTTGTAATAGCTAAATCGCAAAAAGACATCGCCGAATTTAATTTCAGTGGTGTCTTTCGCTTCACGAATGTAACGAGAGGAAGAAAATGATGAGAATAGTAACACAAAAAATGACGTGGCTTGGATTAGTGCTTGTTCTGATCGTGTTGACTGTATTCGGGGGAGCGATAATGGGATCAGTGCTAGGATCGAAGCCAAAAGAGCTCCCGGTGGCCCTCGTTATCCTTGACCGGCCGGCAGAGCTGGCGGCTGGAGGAACGTTTGCGGTAGGGGAAATGATCCGGAAAAAGCTGGTCTCAGACCCGGCAATGCCATTCGTCTGGCATGTCGTAAATTCCGAGGAAAAGGCCAGGGAAGGATTGGATAAACGCGAATATTACGGAGCGATGGTCATTCCGGCGGATCTGAGCAGCAGCTTACTCTCATTAGCAACTCACTCGCCGGTTCCCGCTAATGTAAAAATCATCTTTAACGAGGGTATGAACACCCAAGCCACGATGGTCATAAGACAAGCAATGGGGCAAGCGATGAAAATGATCAGCGGGGAACTGTTACAACAGCTCCTTGAGCAGATCGGACAGCAAACAGAGCAGATTCCGGTTGAAACAGCTAAAGCTTTAATGACACCGGTGAACATTCAGGAAGAAGTCGTGCATCCTCCCGGGGTGAATAGTGCGTCAGGGAATGCGCCAGGTTTGTTGACCCAGACCATATGGATCGGCAGCATGGTGACCGGTATAATCTTGTTTCTGGCTGGCCAGAAGGCGGTTGCTGCGGGTTCAAGGAGATGGACAGTCAGCGCGCTGCAGGCTATCGGGGGACTTGTGATCGTCGGCCTAGCCTCTTGCTTTACCGTATGGATGGCTGCATCTTGGTACGGCATGGAACTGGTGAACGCGAAGGAGACGTGGTTATTCCTTTGGTTGGCCGGATCGGCCTTCTTCTTGTTACAATCTTCCTTGCTGAATTGGATCGGAATCCGTGGAATACCGCTGCTCGTACTGCTGATGTTCTTCTCTATGCCGCTGCTGAACATGGCTCCAGAGTTCTTGTCAGAGACGACCCGTGATTGGATCTATTCGTGGACGCCACTGCGGTTCGCGGCAGGAGGACTTCGGGAAGTGATGTATTTCGGAGGGCTGGATGCGGTCGGCTCAAACGCCTTCGTTTTGTGGGGCGTCGCCGTGGGATTTTTGGCCCTGCTGCTCGCTTCCGGATTTAAGGCCGGTCGAGCGGCATAGGCGTCCCCTACTTCTGTTACCGGTGTAATAAATATAAGAACAGCCCATTAGATTTTCCATCTAAAGGGCTGTTCTTATTAATAAATGATACCGGCGAGAGGACTCGAACCTCCACGGTTTCCCACTCGATTTTGAGTCGAGCGCGTCTGCCATTCCGCCACGCCGGCATATATAAGTGAAACAAAAAAATAATGGAGGTGCCACCCAGATTTGAACTGGGGATAAAGCTTTTGCAGAGCTTTGCCTTACCACTTGGCTATGGCACCGAAAGAAATGGAGCGGACGACGGGAATCGAACCCGCGACCCTCGCCTTGGCAAGGCGATGCTCTACCGCTGAGCCACGTCCGCATATAATGGCTGGGGATATAGGAATCGAACCTATGAATGACGGAGTCAAAGTCCGTTGCCTTACCGCTTGGCTAATCCCCAAAATTTGCTTTGAAATAAATGGGGCGACTGATGGGTCTCGAACCCACGAATGCCGGAACCACAATCCGGTGCGTTAACCCCTTCGCCACAGTCGCCATATGAAGTTGTTGCAATACCTTAACATTCTTATAAAAGAAATGGGGCGGCCGATGGGTCTCGAACCCACGAATGCCGGAACCACAATCCGGTGCGTTAACCCCTTCGCCACGGCCGCCATGTGATTCTTTTATAGGATATTAAATTGGCAGGGGCAGCAGGAATTGAACCCACACCAACGGTTTTGGAGACCGTTGTTCTACCTTTAAACTATGCCCCTAAAAAATGGTGGAGGCTGATGGATTCGAACCACCGAACACGTACGTGAGCAGATTTACAGTCTGATGCGTTTGGCCACTTCGCTAAGCCTCCACGGATGGTGCCGGCGAGAGGACTTGAACCCCCAACCTACTGATTACAAGTCAGTTGCTCTACCAATTGAGCTACACCGGCATATTAAATTGTATGGTGGCGCGGGAGGGAATCGAACCCCCGACACAAGGATTTTCAGTCCTTTGCTCTACCGACTGAGCTACCGAGCCATAAAAGTGATTCTTTCAAGATGATTAATTCTCATCCCTGAAGCAATTAAGAATGGCGGAACCGACGGGATTCGAACCCGCGATCTCCTGCGTGACAGGCAGGCATGTTAGGCCAACTACACCACGGTTCCAAAGTAAAAGGTTAATTGCGGGGGCAGGATTTGAACCTGCGGCCTTCGGGTTATGAGCCCGACGAGCTACCGGGCTGCTCCACCCCGCGTCATTAGTAAAAATCTATTTAATTATAGATGGTGGAGGCTGAGGGGTTCGAACCCCCGACCCTCTGCTTGTAAGGCAGATGCTCTCCCAGCTGAGCTAAGCCTCCAAATGAGAACCGTATGATGATATTGGTGACCCGTATGGGATTCGAACCCATGTTACCTCCGTGAAAGGGAGGTGTCTTAACCCCTTGACCAACGGGCCATGCTGTGGAACATAATGAAGTACTGCTACGGAGAGAGAGGGATTCGAACCCTCGAGACGCTTGTGGCGCCTACACGATTTCCAATCGTGCTCCTTCGGCCAAACTCGGACACCTCTCCATATGGCTCCCCGAACAGGACTCGAACCTGTGACAACTCGATTAACAGTCGAGTGCTCTACCAACTGAGCTATCAGGGAATATACATATCAGGTCTTGATCACCTGAAAACTGAATCCGAAACGAATTTGTGTGTTAGTTTATTGGATAAGCCCTCGACCGATTAGTATTGGTCAGCTCCATGCATTGCTGCACTTCCACCTCCAACCTATCTACCTCGTCGTCTTCAAGGGGTCTTACATACTGGGAAATCTCATCTTGAGGGGGGCTTCACGCTTAGATGCTTTCAGCGCTTATCCCGTCCGTACGTAGCTACCCAGCCATGCTCCTGGCGGAACAACTGGTGCACCAGCGGTACGTCCATCCCGGTCCTCTCGTACTAAGGACAGCTCCTCTCAAATTTCCTGCGCCCACGACAGATAGGGACCGAACTGTCTCACGACGTTCTGAACCCAGCTCGCGTACCGCTTTAATGGGCGAACAGCCCAACCCTTGGGACCTACTTCAGCCCCAGGATGCGATGAGCCGACATCGAGGTGCCAAACCTCCCCGTCGATGTGGACTCTTGGGGGAGATAAGCCTGTTATCCCCAGGGTAGCTTTTATCCGTTGAGCGATGGCCCTTCCATGCGGTACCACCGGATCACTAAGTCCGACTTTCGTCCCTGCTCGACTTGTAGGTCTCGCAGTCAAGCTCCCTTCTGCCTTTGCACTCTTCGAATGATTTCCAACCATTCTGAGGGAACCTTTGAACGCCTCCGTTACTCTTTAGGAGGCGACCGCCCCAGTCAAACTGCCCGCCTGACACGGTCCCCGTACCCGCTGAGGGTACCAGGTTAGAACCTAGATACGATCAGGGTGGTATCCCAACGGCGCCTCCAGCGAAGCTTGCGCTCCGCCTTCCACGGCTCCCACCTATCCTGTACAGATCGTACCCAAATTCAATATCAAGCTGCAGTAAAGCTCCATGGGGTCTTTCCGTCTTGTCGCGGGTAACCTGCATCTTCACAGGTATTAAAATTTCACCGGATCTCTCGTTGAGACAGCGCCCAAGTCGTTACGCCATTCGTGCGGGTCAGAATTTACCTGACAAGGAATTTCGCTACCTTAGGACCGTTATAGTTACGGCCGCCGTTTACTGGGGCTTCGGTTCATAGCTTCGGGTTACCCCTAACCACTCCCCTTAACCTTCCAGCACCGGGCAGGCGTCAGCCCGTATACTTCGCCTTGCGGCTTCGCACAGACCTGTGTTTTTGCTAAACAGTCGCTTGGGCCTTTTCACTGCGGCCCCCTCGGGCTATTCACCCTACCGAGGCACCCCTTCTCCCGAAGTTACGGGGTCATTTTGCCGAGTTCCTTAACGAGAGTTCTTCCGCGCGCCTTAGAATTCTCTTCTCGCCTACCTGTGTCGGTTTGCGGTACGGGCACCTTCTCCTGGCTAGAGGCTTTTCTTGGCAGTGTGAGATCATGACCTTCGCTACTGTAATTTTCGCTCCCCATCACAGCCCAGCCTTAACAGTGTGCGGATTTGCCTGCACACCAGCCTCACTGCTTAGACGGACATCCATCAGTCCGCGTCACTACCCTCCTGCGTCACCCCATCGCTCATAGCGGATTACGGTGGTACAGTAATTTCAAACTGTTGTCCTTCGACTACGCCTGTCGGCCTCGCCTTAGGTCCCGACTTACCCTGAGCGGACGAGCCTTCCTCAGGAAACCTTGGGCTTTCGGCGGATCAGATTCTCACTGATCTTTTCGTTACTCATACCGGCATTCTCACTTGTATGCTGTCCAGCGCTCCTTACGGTACACCTTCAACCCACATACAACGCTCCCCTACCCCTGATGCAAAGCATCAAGCCATAGCTTCGGTGGTGTGTTTAGCCCCGTTACATTTTCGGCGCAGAGTCACTCGACCAGTGAGCTATTACGCACTCTTTCAATGGTGGCTGCTTCTAAGCCAACATCCTGGTTGTCTGTGCAACTCCACATCCTTTCCCACTTAACACACACTTGGGGACCTTAGCTGATGGTCTGGGCTGTTTCCCTTTTGACAATGGATCTTAGCACTCACTGTCTGACTCCCGGCAAGAAGTAAGTGGCATTCGGAGTTTGACTGAGCTTGGTAACCCTTGCGGGCCCCGCACCCAATCAGTGCTCTACCTCCACCACTCCATTCACCGAGGCTAGCCCTAAAGCTATTTCGGGGAGAACCAGCTATCTCCGAGTTCGATTGGAATTTCTCCGCTACCCCCACCTCATCCCCGCACTTTTCAACGTACGTGGGTTCGGGCCTCCAGTGCGTGTTACCGCACCTTCACCCTGGACAGGGGTAGATCACACGGTTTCGGGTCTACGCCCACATACTCAGTCGCCCTATTCAGACTCGCTTTCGCTGCGGCTCCGGCTTCTCACCTTAACCTTGCATGTTGAACGTAACTCGCCGGTTCATTCTACAAAAGGCACGCCATCATCCATATAGAGGACTCTGACTTTTTGTAAGCACACGGTTTCAGGTTCTATTTCACTCCCCTTCCGGGGTGCTTTTCACCTTTCCCTCACGGTACTGATTCACTATCGGTCGCCAGGTAGTATTTAGCCTTAGCAGATGGTCCTGCCAGATTCATACGGGGTTTCACGTGCCCCGCACTACTCGGGATCCGTCTCGGAGGGGTTAAACTTTTGGCTACAGGGCTTTTACCTCTATCGCGGGCCTTTCCAGACCTCTTCGCCTACCTTAACCTTTTGTAACTCCATGTGAGACGTCCCACAACCCCAAGGGGCAAGCCCCTTGGTTTAGGCTGTTCCGCGTTCGCTCGCCGCTACTGACGGAATCACTATTGTTTTCTCTTCCTCAGGGTACTTAGATGTTTCAGTTCCCCTGGTCTGCCTCTGCGTATCCTATGTATTCAGATACGAGTAACTGTGCATTACCACAGCTGGGTTTCCCCATTCGGACACCCCCGGATCAAAGCTTGCTTACAGCTCCCCGAGGCAGTTTCGTTGTTCGCCACGTCCTTCGTCGGCTCCTGGCGCCTAGGCATCCTCCGTGTGCTCTTAGTAGCTTAACCAATCGCTCCGGTATTGGCTTATTCGCTCATCTTGTTTTGAATAGCGCGTACGGATAAATCCGCCCGCTGGAATATTCAAAGCCAAAGGTCGCTCACAATCCAAAACCATCGCTCAGTATAACTAAAAACTTCAAACTTGCTTACACAAGTTCAGCTTAAAGGAATGTTCTAAAACGCAAATTCGTTTCGGTATCCAGTTTTCAAGGATCAAGTTGAGAGCTTAAACTCTCAAAACTGACCAACGAGTGAGTAACAGGCCTAAACCTGATTGGTGGAAGCTAAGCTTCCGATTTGAATGTCTTCATCGCAGAAGACGATTCTCCATAGAAAGGAGGTGATCCAGCCGCACCTTCCGATACGGCTACCTTGTTACGACTTCACCCCAATCATCTACCCCACCTTCGGCGGCTGGCTCCCTTGCGGGTTACCCCACCGACTTCGGGTGTTGTAAACTCTCGTGGTGTGACGGGCGGTGTGTACAAGACCCGGGAACGTATTCACCGCGGCATGCTGATCCGCGATTACTAGCAATTCCGACTTCATGCAGGCGAGTTGCAGCCTGCAATCCGAACTGAGACCGGCTTTGCTGGGATTGGCTCCACCTCGCGGCTTCGCTTCCCGTTGTACCGGCCATTGTAGTACGTGTGTAGCCCAGGTCATAAGGGGCATGATGATTTGACGTCATCCCCACCTTCCTCCGGTTTGTCACCGGCAGTCACTCTAGAGTGCCCAGCTCTACCTGCTGGCAACTAAAGTCAAGGGTTGCGCTCGTTGCGGGACTTAACCCAACATCTCACGACACGAGCTGACGACAACCATGCACCACCTGTCTCAACTTTCCCCGAAGGGCACCTGATGCATCTCTGCTTCGTTAGTTGGATGTCAAGACCTGGTAAGGTTCTTCGCGTTGCTTCGAATTAAACCACATACTCCACTGCTTGTGCGGGTCCCCGTCAATTCCTTTGAGTTTCAGTCTTGCGACCGTACTCCCCAGGCGGAGTGCTTACTGTGTTAACTTCGGCACCAAGGGTATCGAAACCCCTAACACCTAGCACTCATCGTTTACGGCGTGGACTACCAGGGTATCTAATCCTGTTTGCTCCCCACGCTTTCGCGCCTCAGCGTCAGTTACAGCCCAGAAAGTCGCCTTCGCCACTGGTGTTCCTCCACATCTCTACGCATTTCACCGCTACACGTGGAATTCCACTTTCCTCTTCTGTACTCAAGCCACCCAGTTTCCAGTGCGACCCCAGGTTGAGCCCAAGGTTTAAACACCAGACTTAAATAGCCGCCTGCGCGCGCTTTACGCCCAATAATTCCGGACAACGCTTGCCCCCTACGTATTACCGCGGCTGCTGGCACGTAGTTAGCCGGGGCTTTCTTCTCAGGTACCGTCACTCCGGCAGCAGTTACTCTACCGGACGTTCTTCCCTGGCAACAGAGCTTTACGATCCGAAAACCTTCATCACTCACGCGGCGTTGCTCCGTCAGGCTGTCGCCCATTGCGGAAGATTCCCTACTGCTGCCTCCCGTAGGAGTCTGGGCCGTGTCTCAGTCCCAGTGTGGCCGTTCACCCTCTCAGGTCGGCTACGCATCGTCGCCTTGGTGGGCCGTTACCCCGCCAACTAGCTAATGCGCCGCAGGCCCATCCCCAAGCGGCAGATTGCTCCGCCTTTCATTCTTCCCTCAGGAGAGGAAAGAGATTATCCGGTATTAGCTACCGTTTCCGGTAGTTATCCCAGTCTTAGGGGCAGGTTGCCTACGTGTTACTCACCCGTCCGCCGCTAAGCCAAGTTGGAAGCAAGCTTCCAACCAGACTCCGCTCGACTTGCATGTATTAGGCACGCCGCCAGCGTTCGTCCTGAGCCAGGATCAAACTCTCCAATTAGGTCGCCTACCGAAGTAAGCGCTTATAGAAAGAGCGATAGCTCATTTTGAAACATCTGACGAGAATTTACATTCTCTAATTTGGAATCACCAAAGTGATTTCCGATACTCACTCGTTGTTCAGTTTTCAAAGATCAAGCACATCTTTTGTCGCTTTATTTTGTCTCAGCAGCGACCTTTATAATATATCACAGCGCCCTCGTTTTAGTCAACCATTTTTTTATTTTCTTTTTGCGGCTGACTTACGAATGTCTTGCAACACATCGCAATGTCAGAGGGACGAGTTATAATTTAACATACGATCTGCGCCCAAGTCAACCCTAAAAACAAATAAAAAAAGAGAGTGCATCCCCTCTCCATTCGCTTGCAGTCATTATCTAATTATAGGACCATTTCCAACGCCAAACTCACTGCATCATTAAAGGGTATACCGGATTGCATGTCCATCTCCGGCTTCTACAGTCCAGGAGCTGATCTCCCGGATTAAAGAACGCGACACCAGCTTGCGCAACACCAGCGGCAGTTCTGCCTGTAGCTGGCTTAACCCGGAATGCTGTAGAAGCTCCTTGATGCTCCACGCCTCCTTGCGGCTGCCCAGAATACGAATCAGCATGGCACAGCAGTCAGGCATCTTGGACATCAGGGCAAATTCACAGGCCAGCAGAATCAGTTCAACCCTTTGGTCAAGCGTCTCCGTGCTGATCGTCAGTTCCTCATACAGCTTATGCACCTGGGAATTCATGCTCTTGACTTGTCCCCAAACTGCCGGCTCCGGGAAATGTCCCGCTTCGCTCACTTCAATCCGCGCCCAATGATACAATGCAATCAGCACGCAGTTGTAGGCATCCATGGTGCAGCCAGCCTCAATGTAACGCTTGGACTTAATATACATATGTAAAAAGCGGGCGAATTCCATAAACAGCACCCGTTCCTTGAGCGGCCCGTCGAACCGGGTAAGCTGCTTCCGCATCTCTTCCAGGATTCCCTTAGGGTCCCAGATGACCTCCCCGGAGATCAGGCTGGCCAGCAGTTCATTATTATCTCCCGCCATCACAGCACGTTCCAGAGCAGACAGACCCACATGCACCGATTGCGTCCGCTTATCGCCGGCAATAGTATGGGTTATGATACGTTCGGTTTCCTGTTCCTCATGCAGCATGAGGACGACCATATCATAATCGTGCAGCAGCGCACTTTGAAAGGTGTCTTCCCCTCTTTGCCGCCAGGCCACGGCTCCCAGAACATTCTCATCGAATGTCTCCCCACTGAGTAGGGTCAAATTGGACAGTTCCATACTTCCCTCCATCGAATATGGCGATTTAGCATCCAGTCAGTTATAATCTCTATAACTCATATTATTCTACATCATCATGCCAGTTCCTCCTGAATGACCGAACTATATTTCAGTAAGGAGATCACACTCATGAAATTTAAATCCGCCAAAATCAATGCCTTCCGCACCTGGGGGCTGCTGCTTACCATGGTGGGCATGGGGCTTATGATCATGGGCACCGCAGGCATTGTATTCTGGGGATCAGCAGGCAAGGTATTCGCCGGAATCGGACTGGTGATCGGCCTGATCGCTTTGATGGCCAGCATGGCCATCTATTTCTGGGCCGGAATGCTCTCAACCAGCGCCGTTCAGGTGGAATGCCCGGAATGCCATAAGCTGACCAAAATGCTGGGCAAAACCGACCGCTGCATGTTCTGTCATACGATCCTTACGACAGACCCGGCTGAGGCCACGATTACTGCCGAGCAGCTCGAAGCCCAGCAGCTTAAGCAATAACCCTATTTTAGCGGTGTTTGTTGTAATCATTTATCTACAAGAAATATGCAGCAGCATTCTTATCTTCTGCAAAAAAGGTGTTGTCCCCCTGGAGGACAACACCTTTTTATAATGAGTTAATGTTATTCTATGATGCCCTTCAACGCTTCCCAGGCCTCAGGGCTGGCGAAGCTCCGGTTCCACGCTGCCACACCGCCGAGCTTCAGGGAGCGGGCGAGCTCCACTCTCGCGGTGAGTGAGGTCTTGTCCTCGATCCATATTTTGCGCAGAGTCTTGTCTTCCTTATACTCCACGTAGTTCTGACCGGCCTTCTCATCGAATACCGGCGTCAGCTTCTTCTCGGCAATGATCTCCTTCACCGCATTCATACTGACAGCCTTTGAGCTTACCTTGGTCTTACCCTTCTCGGTGGCTTCGGTCCAGATCCGCGTGTAGAGCGGTACGCCAAGAATCAGCTTCTCCGCCGGCACCTCATCCTCCTCCAGAATCCGGTTAACCGAAGTCTTGACCCACGGCAGGGAGGCGACCGAGCCCGCTACCGGACTGGCTGCCCAGTGTTCATCATAGGCCATTACGATCAGGAAGTCCGACACTGCGCCAAGCGCCCGGCGGTCAAGGAACAGGGACCACATTTCGCTGTTGGATTTCGGGGTGACATCAATGGAGACGACCAGATTCCGGCTCTGGGCCATCGGCTTCAGCTCACGCATGAACTGGGTAACATTCGGCCCGTCCTTCGTATACACATTCTCGAAGTCGATATTGATTCCGTCCAGGTTGTACAGGTCCGCATACTTCAGCATCTGCACGATCGTGTTCATCCGCTTCTCATAAGTGGACAGAGCCTCCGTAGTGAGGTCGGGTTCGAAGCTGTTGCTCAGCAGGCCCCATACCTCCATCCCCTGGTTATGCGCCCAATCCACGTAGGCACGGTCTGCCTGGCTGCGCACATTGCCGTTCACATCAATAATGCTGAACCAGGTAGGGCTAACCACATTCACTCCCGGCAGCGCCGCGAATTTGGCCGGATTCGGCTTGCGCTCGTACACGGCTTCCCAGAACATGTTCACCGGCTTGCCCTTCCAGCTCCGCTCGGCGCGTGTAGGGGTGACGGGCTGCTTCTCTACCGCTTTGGTGCCGTCCGGGGTAATGTCACTGGCTTTGACGTAGCCAGCATAGCCATTGTCCATCTGAACAAACATCCAGTCCTCGGTCTCCGTATTCCAGATTCTGACCACCGTTCCGGGAGGCATATCCGCGAGAATCGGGGCGTGAACCGTAGCTTCACTCCGCAGCGCTTTGGTCCTTCCGCCTTCCTTGCCCTTCACCTTGCCGAGCGGCACCGATTCCCCGGCCGTCATCAGCAGAACTGCACCGGTGGCTGTGTCCTCATCAATCTCGAATCCGTACAGGTTCTCCAGTGTGTCTACCGGAAGGTAGGTGACTTTATCCTTAACCTCGGGAGCTAGACGAAGCTGCAGAGGTTCATTGTTCAGGCTTGCTGCTGTGGATGATTCCTGCATATATAATAGACTGCTGTCTGTTGAGAGAATGACGGATTTGGTCTTGTCCTCATAGCGGATGGATGAATCAACATATTCCTGCAGGAAAGGCAGCGGTAAAAGCAGGCTGTCCCCCGTTCCCGAGGCGGAATAGTCCGTAAGCTGTCCTTTGACGAAAATAGGCTTGTCCAGCCCCTTCCAATCCGGGTCCTGATGCTGGCGGTTCGGCATTACATAGTAAACAACATAAAAGGCGGCTGCGGCTATAATGACAAGTCCCAATAAGCGGCGTCCAAGACTCCCGCGCTTCTTCACGCGTCCTCGTCTCTGTCTTCTGTCCAAGATAGGTCCTCCAAACCATGTGTTTAAATTTGTAAAAGCAGGCAACGCTCCTGTTAAGTATACGCTATGCAGGTCTTAATGGTTGCGTTAATCTCTTGGAAGGGCTGTCTTATTGTAACAAAAAACGTGCAGAATCCGCAGCCGGACTCCACACGTTTATAGGTTAATTTCAGTTCAGTGCTGCTTCTCGCTGCAGCATTTGCAGACTCCGTACAGTTCCATCCGCAAGCCGTGAATCTTAAAGCCTGTAGCTGCTTCAGCATGCTGCTCCACTTCATGCAGGGCAGGATAGCTGAAATCCTCAATCTTGCCGCATTCCTGGCAGATGACATGATAGTGATCAGACACATTGGCATCAAAACGGCTGGAATTGTCACCGTAGGTCAGCTCACGGACCATCCCTGCTTCCATGAACATCTTCAGATTGTTATACACCGTTGCCACACTCATACTGGGAAACTGAGGCTCAAGCGCCCGGTAAATATCGTCAGCCGTAGGATGATTCATCGCTTCCATCAGATACGTTAGAATCGCATGACGCTGGGGCGTAATACGGACACCGGTTGTCTTGAGCTGCTCCAATGCATGTTGTACTCCACTACCCATCCATGCCACCGCCTTTGATTACAACTTAATAATAACTCTAATGTAATTGTAAGACCGTGCTTTCGTTATTGTCAACGCGCTCATTACATTATATTGATTATTATATAATAAAAATTACTTATTTCAATATTTGCTCACATTTAAATTGCTGTTGCCATCTACACGGAGCTTGAATTCACCGGTGCCGATCTGGCCGGAAATCAGCTTCTTATCGATCACAAGTCCAGGCAGATCTGTTGTAATATCCCCGTAGCCGCTGGAGCCCTCTACCGTATAATTGCCTGTGAGCGGCAGGAACAGCTCGATATCGCCCACTGCACTGTAAACTTCCCAATCGCCGCCGAAATCTGCGGACCGGACATGGATTCTGCCGTTGAGCGATTCGGCGTGCAGCTTCGCTCTCGCTCCAGCTACCTCCACATTGCCGTTCTTGGTAGATACGTCCACTGCATCGCCGCTGTCATAGGCCTTGATATTGCCGACAGCCGTCGACAGCTTCATCGCCCCGCTAACCTCCCAGGCTGACATATCACCGCCGCTTGTCCCCAGCTCCACATCACCCAGGACATTTCTGGCGCGCACTGCGCCGTTGAGCGTTTTGCCTTTGACATTCCCGAAAATGCGGTGCAGGATCAGCTCTCCGTTCCCGGTCTCCAGCGAGATGTCGGCAATGGCCTCCACATTCTGCAGCGTAATTCCGCCATTCATCGTGCGGACATTCAGGTCAAACCGCCGGTCCTCCGGCAGGGAGATATCCAGGTTGATCCGCGGCTGGCGTTTGCCGGATTCACCGTATGCCTTGCTCTGAGGGGTAATCTTGATGGTTGTCCCTTCGCTCACCTCGACAAAAGACTGGTCCGCTATCGCCTCAGCCAGCACACCATCCAGCTGATCCACCCACACCGTTGCCTTAATCTCGATATCCTCGACAGCAGCCCGGTGGATGAGAATATCTCCGTTAATCGCGTCAATGCTGACTTTGGAGGTATTCAGCTCGACCGGAACGACCAGCGGAGGCTTCTCAAATTGATGTCCCTCCGCTTCCCCGTAATCCACCGCCGCCGCCGTCAGATTTAGACTGACCCGGTTCCACAGATGCAGATAATGCTCCTGCTCGGTCACGATGAACACACAGGCGGCCAGAACTATGGCCGAGATCAGGCCCCGCAGGTCCATCCGCGCTCTGCGGACAGTACCACCCGGCTTGCTGCGGCGGGAGAATAAATAGATCAGCAGATATTCAATTCCCCAGAGCACAGGGATAACGGGCCACCATTTCAGCAGCAGCATCATATCATCCGTGCCATAGCTCCAGTCCAGGAAGAGCAGCGTTCCCACAGCGGCCAGCGTGGCCGATGCCGTATATCTGCCGATGCGCCGGCTTCTCCGCTCCTTGCCCGCGCGCGCCATCATATTCTTGGCTACTTCACGAATCCCCATGAGCACGCCCAGGCCGATTAACAGCACTGCTGCCGCAGCGCCGGCGGAGTTCTCAATGAAGGCTTGCAGCCATGGCGGCTTCTGCCGGAAGAGAAAGAGCAGCACCCCCCCGGCCAGCAGCATGACGCCGAAGGAAATCCCCGGCTCGGTGATCCTTACCCGCCGTCTTGCTGATGCTGCGGACTTAATGTCCTCCCCGTCTTCAGGGTCATGCTCTTCAGGAAAGCGCAGAATCCGGTCGGCTGCCTGAAGCGCATCAAACACGTTGTAGAAATACATTACCGGGATCAGCAGCGCCAGAAGAATCAGCAGCGGTACATTAATCTGCATTCCAATAGAAGAGAAGTACAGCAGCGCCATAATATCGAGCAGCAGCAGAAAAATAAAGGTGATGCCCTTGCGGAGCAGTCCAAGATACAAATGGCCCGCGCCGGGCAGAACTGCTGCAAGCAGTCCGGCTACAAATTTCCGTTTGCGGGGACGCCGCTTGGGCCGGGGCGGAATTTTGACCGGCTTCATTTCATCCCCAGCTTCAGACTCCTGTAATTCTGCCTCGTTCTGTTCATCCCTGACGGGATAATCCTCATGTTCCTGTTGACCGGAACTCATCCTCGGTCATCCTCCTTTCTGAATCATTTGCATCTCTCATTTCCGTCTGCCTGCCCGGTGGAATTCCAGCAGCTCTACTCCCGGAGCGACTTCCTCCGATTGAACAGGAATGAACCCGTGCTTGTTGTACAGCTTCACCGCCGGCAGATTCAGCTTCCCTGTGGAGACGATGAACTGCTCCATCTGTGCATAACGGTCAAAGATATATTCCAGCAGCCTGCCCGCTACGCCCTGCCGGAAATGATCAGGACTCACCATCATCCGGGTCACCGTAAGCTTGCCGGGGGATTCCTCCATCACCGCTACGGCGCCCAGAAGCTCCTCCGCATCATCCACACACCCATAGAACTCTTCCTTCACCCGGCTGAGCATCTCACGGGTCTCCTGCAGCGGCGGAATGTCATGGAATCCGATCATCTCCGCCTCCAGGCGGTAGGCCTTATGCTGAAGGCTCCACAGGTCATCCAGCGTGAATTCATCCTGCAGATTCAGCTTCACTATTGTATCCATTCTTGAAAGTCCCCTTATATCTGTACAGGGCCTGCCGTTGCCGACAAGCCCTGTGCCCTGATTCTATGATCTATTACCCATTCTAGCTGTTCAGCACTTCAGCAAGCAAGGTGTTCACCAGACCCGGGTTGGCCTTACCCTTACTCGCTTTCATGACCTGCCCGACCAGGAAGCCGATGGCTTTCTGCTTGCCGGCCTTATAGTCTTCTACAGACTGCGGATTCGCCGCCACTACATCCTGAACAATCTGCTTGATGGCTCCTTCATCGCTGATCTGGACCAGGCCCTGCTCTTCAACAATGACTCCCGGGAGCTTGCCGCTCTCCAGCATCTCCTTGAATACGGTCTTGGCGATCTTGCTGCTGATGGTTCCGGCAGCGATCAGCCCGATCATCTCTCCCAGCCCCTGAGGCGTAATCTTCACCTGGGATAATTCCAGACCGTTGCTGTTCAGATATCCCAAGAGGTCACCCATCATCCAGTTGGCCACAGCCTTGGCATCCTGTGTATACGCAAGGCTGCCCTCGAAGAAATCAGCAAGCGGCTTGGAGGAGGTAAGCACTCCGGCATCGTATGCAGTCAGGCCGAATTCTTCACTGTATCGGGCCTGACGGGCATCCGGAAGCTCCGGAATGGTGGAGCGGATCGCTTCCCTCCATGCATCATCAATATGCAGCACAATCAGATCCGGGTCCGGGAAATACCGGTAATCATGGGCTTCTTCCTTACCGCGCATGGACAGGGTCTTGCCCCCTGCTTCATCCCAGCGGCGGGTCTCCTGCACCACGGTACCGCCCTCATCCAGAATCTCCGCTTGGCGGAACTGTTCATATTCCAGCCCGCGGAGCACGCCGCGGAAGGAGTTCATGTTCTTCAGCTCGGCCCGGATGCCGAATTCCTCCTGCCCTACAGGACGCAGGCTGATGTTGGCATCACAGCGCATCGAGCCTTCTTCCATCTTCACATCCGACACATCGCAATACTGCATAATGGCGCGGATCTTCTCCAGATAGGCGCGCGCTTCCTCAGGCGAACGCAGATCCGGCTCGGAGACGATCTCGATCAGCGGGGTGCCGACACGGTTGAAGTCCACCAGCGAGGCGAATCCGCCGTCGACATGGGTCAGCTTCCCGGCATCCTCCTCCAGATGCAGACGGGTGATGCCGATCCGCTTGGTCTCGCCGTTCACTTCAATATCGATCCAGCCGTTCAGTCCGATAGGCTGATCATATTGCGAGATCTGGTAGGCTTTGGGCGAATCGGGGTAAAAATAATTCTTGCGGTCGAATTTGCTGACATCGCCGATTGTGCAGTTCAGAGCCATCGCCGCTTTCATGGCATACTCTACCGCCTGGCGGTTCAGCACCGGCAGCACGCCGGGATGGCCGAGGCAGACCGGACAGGTGTGCGTATTGGGCGGAGCACCGAATTCGGTAGAGCAGCCGCAGAAGATTTTGGACTTGGTATGAAGCTCCACATGAACTTCCAGCCCGATGACCGTTTCATATTTAGACATAGATAATCTCATCCCTTAAAAGTTTTGTGGGCAACTCCTTCAAGCTACAATTGCGGGCGGGCCTTGTGATACTCTGTATGCTGTTCAAAGGCATGGGCGACGCGCAGTACCGTGCTCTCGTCAAATTCCTTGCCGATAATCTGCAGGCCAACAGGCAGGCCTTCGGCGAAGCCGCAAGGAATGCTGATGGCAGGGATACCGGCCAGGCTGACAGGGATGGTAAGGATATCGTTCAGATACATCGTCAGCGGATCTTCGGTCTGCGAGCCCAGCTTGAAGGCGGTGGTTGGCGCAGTCGGCCCGAGCACGACATCATATTTGGTGAATACTTCATCAAAATCCTGCTTGATCAGGGTGCGGACCTTCTGGGCTTTCAGATAATAAGCATCATAGTACCCCGAGCTCAACGCGTAAGTTCCGAGCATAATCCGGCGTTTGACCTCAGGGCCGAAGCCCTGGCTGCGGGAATTGTGGTACAGCTCCAGCAATCCGCCCCCGTCATCCACTCGCTGGCCGTAACGGACCCCGTCAAAGCGGGCCAGGTTGGACGAAGCCTCCGAGGAGGAGAGCAGATAATACGCGGCAACGGCATATTCGGTATGCGGAAGAGACACTTCCTCCCATACGGCGCCGAGCCCTTCCAGCACCTTAAGCGCTGACAGCACGGATTCACGGACCGCCGCATCTACACCTTCGCCGATATATTCCTTCGGCACGGCAATCCGCAGTCCGGCAATATCTCCGGTCAACGAGCCGAGGTAGTCAGGGATGTCCACCTTGGCTGAGGTCGAATCTTGGGCATCATAACCGGCAATGGCCTGCAGCACATACGCGGAATCTTCAACAGTACGGGTAATCGGGCCAATCTGGTCCAGCGAGGAGGCAAAAGCGACCAGGCCGTAACGCGAGACCAGACCATAGGTTGGCTTAAGGCCTACTACCCCGCAATAGGATGCCGGCTGGCGGATCGATCCTCCGGTGTCCGAGCCCAGCGTGAAGTACACCTCACCGGCTGCAACCGCTGCTGCCGAACCGCCGCTTGATCCGCCGGGCACCCGCTCCAGATCCCACGGATTGGATACCGCGCTGAAGCTGGAATTCTCATTGGAGCCGCCCATGGCGAACTCGTCCATATTCAGCTTGCCGATGGTTACGGCATCCGCCTGGCGCAGCTTGGACACTACGGTTGCATCATACAGCGGCTGGAAATTGGCCAGGAACTGGCTGGCACAGGTGGTGCGCAGATTCTTGGTCACAATATTATCCTTGATGCCGGCAGGGAGTCCGAAGAGCAGGCCGCGGGAAGCCCCGGACGCCAGCTTGTCATCAAGCACGCGCGCTTGCTGCCGGGCCCCCTCCTCATTCAAAGTCAAAAAGGCATGAATCTTACTGTCACGCTCAGCAATGATCGATAACGCTTCCTCTGTCAGCTCACTGACCGAGACTGCCTTGGTGTGCAGCATGTTATGTACTTCAGGTAACCGGTATTGAAACAGGCTCAACTTGCTTCCTCCTCTCTTGGTATCGTGTTATTCCAGAACAGCGGGAACCTTGAACTGTCCGTCTTCATCATCAGGTGCATTAAGCAAAGCTTCCTCTTGGGTTAGGCTCTCCTTAACCACATCCTCACGCATCACATTGCTGACCTGCAGCACATGCGTAGTCGGCTTCACATTCTCGGTATCCAGCTCATTCAATTTCTCGGCATATTGTAAAATAGCATTCATTTGTTCGGTAAAGGTAGCCTCTTCTTCCGGGCTTAATTGCAGGCGGGCCAGCCTGGCCACATGCTGCACATCTTTGACAGTGATGCTCATATTGAATATCCCTCCTGTTTAAAGGGCTAAAGCGCCCGGATAACGTTTTTAATTATATTGTAGACGGCCTTACAATTCAATGCGCTTGTCAGCGGAAGGAAGATCCGGAAGGCTGGTGGGGGCAAATCCGAAGGGATAACCGGAGGAATGGGCGAAAAACAAAAAGCCGGCATTCGCCGGCTTCTACCTTAAATCCAGGCGCGAAGGTTCACCTGCTTGATGAAATCCGCCTGGGACATACTCTCTTGGGATGTTGTCTCTATCTCTTCCGCCTCAGCCGTCTCGCCGTTCATCAGTTGATGGAACAGCTTCTCATTATACGTTGACAGTGCATAATCTATCAGCGCCTCATGCGTGGCTCTCTCGGCTTCCAGTGCCAGCAGCTGCTCTTCGGCCTCAATGTCCTCAGCTGTAACATAGAAATTCCTGTTAGCTTCGGGAACACGAATGACATAATCAAACGCATTATCAGGATTGCGGTCGTAAGCAATCAGGTAGCCATAGTCTCCGATAGGAAGGCTCTGCTCGAAAGCGTCCGCGACAATGACAATCTTCTCTCCTAAACGCAGCATCATCCTACCTCCTGACTAAAATCTATCATGGATTTGCTTGTTTCAACAGTCTACTAAAAAAAGATAGAGCTGTCCAGCAGCAGGATGGCACTATTCATGAATTGTCACAGAAATAACGATGAAAATTCTTGAAAACATGCATTTTTGTTGCAAAGGCTGTTAATTAGGCAATTTATGTCTGCCTGTCTGCAAGGAAGCCCCAGTGATACAGGCTATAATCAGCAGCAATGCACAGATTACCGGACCGGCTTCGGCTGCTCCGCCCGCGAGGACTGCCGCAGACAATCCGGGCAGCGCAGCAGGCAGCCAACCGGTCTGGGCAGGCAGCAGGCTTTGAACCAGGCTCATTCCGGCTGCCAGCAGGAGCGCAAGAGCTGCCGCTGCCGGCCCCCGCAGCCAGGCGCTGAAGAAGAGCGTAAGCGAAACGGCGCAGAGCAGCCACAGCGCATAGAGCAAGGAAGCCGCCGCAACGGCGCTCCACGACAGATGTCCCATTAGCAGCGCCGTATAATAAGCAGCTCCCGCTGTCCCCAGCCCCACGGCAAGGAGCAGTACGGTCAGATGTGCTGCCCACTTGGCGGCAACAATGGAGACAGGGGACAGCGGTTTGGCCATCAGCAGCTCGGCTGTCCCGCTATGGCGTTCACCGGCCAGGCTGTTCATGGCGGCGAGTGCGAGCACCAGCATTCCAATCGTCCCATATTGGCCCAGCGCCTGAGCCATCACTGTTGCTGCGCCCGGCAGCTCGTAGCTCTCCAGCAGCGCTGCCGGTGCATTGGACGAAGCCGCCAGAATATCAGGCATATAATAAGCGACCAGCGGCTGCATAATCCCCAGGATGATGAATACCACAGGCACCCAGATCAGCCTATAGCTGCGGACGGCCTCAAGCAATTCTCTCCGGTACAGCGTCCATAGCTTCCTCATGCCCCCACCACCTTCATGAACAGCTCCTCCAGCGTGGATGAGCCCGCTTCGAATTGCAGCAGGGGAATATCCAGCTCCGCCGCTTCCAGCAGAATGGTCCGGCGCGCAAGCTCAATATCGCTTACGTTCAGCAGCGCCTTCCCGTCCGACACTTCTGCCGCCTCAACAAAAGCTCTGTTCCCCAGCTCCTCCAGCCACCGGACAGCCCGGTCTTCCTTGACGGTGGCCAGCCTGATCACCGGAAGGCTGTATTCCGCACGGAGACGGGCTAGTGTTCCCTGCTCGGCGATGCGTCCCCGGTTCATCAATATGACCTCATCGCACATCTCCTCCGCATCATGCAGCACATGCGTGGAGAGAATCACGGTCGTCTCTTCGCGGATCTCCCGCAGCAGCTCCATTACTTCGCGGCGTCCGATAGGGTCCAGCGCGGAGACCGGCTCGTCAAGCAGCAGCAAGCGCGGGCGGTGCACCAGAGCTTGAGCCAGCCCCAGGCGCTGCTTCATCCCGCCGGAATACCCGCCGATCCGGCGGCGGGCCGCAGCCGTAAGCCCCACCCGCTCCAGTACAGCGGCCGATGCCGCCGCCGCTTCCCGGGAACTCATGCCGCTCAGCTTGGCAGAGAACCTTAGATACTCCAGCCCGCTCATCCAGTTATAGAAGGCCGGGGCCTGCGGCAGATAACCCAGATACCGGCGGTAGTCCTCTCCCGGGGTTCCCCCGCCGAAGCTGACCGTGCCCGATGTCTGTGGCAGCAGACCGGCAAGCATACGCAGTGTCGTCGTCTTCCCCGCTCCGTTCGGCCCCAGCAGAGCGACACAGCGGCCGGCTTCAACGCTGAAGCTGATTCCGTCCACGGAGGGCTGCCCGCCATAGGTCTTGCGCAGATCCGTAACCTCAAGCAGCGGCATCACAGATCCCTCCTGCCCAGCGTGAAGTAGGCGATGCTGCCGAGCAGGTTGCCAAAGACCAGGAACAGGACCCACATCCATCTCGGCCCCCGCACCTGCTCCGCCTTCGCCAGTGAGATCAGCCCGATCACCGCAAGCAAAAGCTGCAGAGCCAGCAGCGGGCCAATCAATCCCCAATTGATATCATTCATAACCGTATCCCTCCAGTTCTCTTAAGTGTGACTGAAAAAGATAGACGGAAAATAGTAGTTCCTCAGCGGTTATTGTCTGCCTTCCGCTTCCGGTTGTCCGGGAGAACTACAAACAGCAGATAGCACAGTGCCGGTGTCGGTACCACCGTAAGTCCCCAAATCCCCCAGAACCAGGCCTTCCATCCCTGGCCTCTGTCCCGGGCATGGAGGAACAGCCAGGTTCCCTGCAGCATCACTGCAGCAGCCAGGACAATCCATAACCAGACAGGCAATTCCTGCAGCTCCTTCACGGCTGCGCCTCCTCCCGCCGGCGTCTGATCCATGCTGCTCCCGGGATGCCAAGCGCTGCCAGCAGGAAAATCACCTGCAGGCTTAAGTACACCACCGGTGCAGAGCTTAGAATGGAGATCACAGCAACAATCAGCACCAGGGCGATCAGGATGAATAACAGCAGCTCTTTACGGCGCCGCCTGCTCCGGCGGAGTGCTTCCGACGCTATAAGCTGCTCCAGCTCCGGCAGGGAAGGGGCAGTGACATCGTCATACTGTCTGTCCAGATTCTCCAGCTCTGCCGAGAGCTTATTCAGAAGTTCTTCATCACTGTTAAATCTCATCATCATTCAGCTCCTTCCGCAGCTGGCCCAATCCGGCAGCTACACGTGATTTCGCGGTTCCAGCAGGAATATCCAGCATCTCCCCGATCTCCTCGTACCCGTATCCGTAATAATGCTTCAGCAGAACCGCCATCCGGTGCGCTGAGGACAGGCGCGACATGGCATCAAGCACATCGCTCCACTCCATATTCCGGCTCTCGAACCCCCACCGTATCCGGCGGGTCCCCTGCTGCTCTGCCTGCTCCTGCTTCCACTTCATCTCACGCCGCCAGCGCCGCTTGCGGTCAATGTACAGACGGCTGGCGATCGTAATCAGCCATGAAGAGAATTTGGACGACCCATTATAGGTTCCGATCTTCTCCATACAGCGGAGCATCGTATCCTGGGCCAGCTCCTCCGCAAGCAGAGGGTCCATAGTGGCCTTCACCAGATACTTGTACAGGAAGGGATAGTGCTCCCGCAGCAGCATAGCCAGCGCAGCAGCATCCCCCTGCTGTGCCCGGCTGATCTTCTCCAGCATCGCGTCGCCCATAGCCCCTCCCCTATCCTTTTCTTTCACATCTGTAATACGTCTATGTAACAGCTATCGTTCATTCACCATCCGAATTATTCTGCAGCTCCCACAGTCTGCGGCGCCACGGCTGCATTCTCCCCCTGCCGCGGGGGAAGCTCCAGAACAGCGTCCTCTTAGTATCGTCTCTCTCTGCCGTATCATGCAGACTCCGGCCTCCGGCCGTTTCTATATGATCTGCTTCCAATTCTCCATCATCTAGCTGGTGCTGTATCTGTTCTTTCAAGCTGCTTCCTCCCGGGAAAATAAAGTAATACTATAGACAAAAAAAGAACGCAAACCGGGATTATTTCCACAGTCTGCGTGCTTCGCGAGGTAAATGTTACATTTAATTAACATCATTGTAGCAACTCTGTTTCTTTTTGTCCATCCTTAATTTCCCGGATCATGTCGCATCCGCCCAAAAGATGTCGTTATTTATGCCGGGACATACGGATTGTGGAGCTTCTCATAACCAATGGATGTCCGCGGCCCGTGGCCGGGGAACACCCTTACTTCCTCATCCAGCCGGTAGAGCTTGCCGCGGATGGAGTCAATCAGATCACGCTCTCTGCCTCCGGGAAGATCCGTGCGGCCCACGCCCATTTTGAACAGGACATCGCCGGAGAATAAATCGCTGCCGCACAGGAAGCTGACGCTTCCCGGGGAATGCCCGGGCGTATGCAGCACGCGGAAGGTAAGTCCAAGCAGATTCAGGGTCTGGCCTTCAGCCAGATCATATTCTGCCGGATCAGTGCTGACCGGAGGCGTGGTCTCAGGCCACAGCAGCGAGCCGTTCAGCTTCGGACTGCCCAGCCACCCGCTCTCCAGCGGATGGATGTATACCGGACTTTTCTTGGCTTTGCGCACCTCATCCAGTCCGGCGATATGGTCGAAGTGGGCGTGGGTCAGCAGAATCGCCTCAATCTCAATCCCCTCCGCCGCACGGAGCAGTGCCGCAGGATTGGCCCCCGGATCAATAATCACACCGCGCTTTGGGTCTGCTCCGGTCAGCAGATAAGCATTCGTCTGGAGTGCCCCCAGATTATAAGAACGGATATTCAGCATCACATCAGAACCCGGAGATCAGACTGCGCAGCTCTTTGGCGATAACCGCGTGTGATTCCGTCCCTTCTCCGTAGGCTTGGCCCATTGCTTTGCGCACCTCGGTGATTTTACTCTCATAGTCTGCGGCTTCGCGGTCGGGATTCTCACGCTTGAACTCTACCATCAGCGATTGCACATGCGCCGGACGCGGCCCCCACTGCCCCAGTACATAGCCCCCGGTATCGGCAAAAATAACAATTGGAACCGAACGTCCGCCCATCGTCAGGAAATGATCCATCAGATCCTGATTCTCTTCGAGAATCAATACTTCTGTCTTGATGCCCGCCGTCTCCAGAATGCGGAAGACCACCGGAACATTGCGGACCACATCCCCGCACCAGTCAGCGGCCAGAATCAGCACGCGCAGATCATCGCGGTGATTCAGGCTCTCGAAGTATTCACGGTCACTCTCATCTTCCCAGGCAAACTTCTCATACCACGATTCAAAAGCCTGCTGATTCTTCGTCATGGCTTCCACGAACTGGCGCGGAGTAAGGCCTTGGCCAAATTTGCTTGCTACATTCTGCTTCATGCTGCACTACCTTTCTTCTTGGATTTGTACCACTTGAACAGGAAGTATAGAACAATTACCGCAATGGCGGCAAGAATAATCTCATGCGTATACTTGGCTGCGACCTCGTCAATCGTCTCCCATCTGTCTCCCAGCGTATACCCCAGATAGACAAACAATACGCTCCACGGGATCACGGCAAGGGTAGTCAGCAGCGTAAATCTGCCCAGGTGCATCCGGGAGATGCCGGCCGGAACCGAGATCGCATGGCGGACAACCGGGATGAAGCGCGCGGTGAAGATCACGCCGGTGCCGTACTTCTGGAACCATTCCTCGGAATGGTCAATATGCTTTTTGGAGATGAAGATGTACTTGCCGTACTTCTCCAGCACAGGCCTGCCGCCGTAACGGCCAATCCAATAGACGAAGATCTGGGCGACTACTCCCCCAACGGTACCGAACAGCACGGCGCCAAAAAAATTAATATCCCCCTGTGAGACTAAATACCCGCCGTAAGCCAGCACAATCTCGCTTGGAATGACTTCAATCATCAGGCCGATCATAATGCCGAAGTACCCTAGAGACTGAATCCATTCAAACAGCTGTGAAACGATATTGGATATAAAGTGCAACTGCAGCTCTCCTCCCGTATTGCTTATTTAGCCCGGCACTTGGCTGTCAAAGGCAGCGCCAGGTCCGCTCTATGTATCCGGCTTCTCCTAGCCTATTCTAGCATATGCCGGCTTACGACTTCTAGTTATGGAAAAGGAACGTGCCGGGTTGCGCGGATTGCTGAGCATTGAAGTGATTTTGGAGGTTGACACTGCCTGGAATGAAGATTTATTATATATTTAGATAATTATTTAAATATCGAAAGGAGGAGACGGAGTTGAATGAATCGTTCAAAGCACTCGCTGACCCGACCCGGAGACAGATTCTCAAGCTGCTGCGTGAAAAGGACCGGACGGCCGGGGAAATTGCCGATTTTTTCAATATGTCCAAACCCAGTATCTCTCACCATCTGAATGCGCTGAAGCATGCCGGACTGATCCAGGATGAGCGGAAAGGCCAATTTATTCTGTACTCCCTGGACTCTACGGTGCTTGAAGAGGTGCTTGGCTGGTTTCTGGAATTAACGGGTACATTCAAGGGCAGCGCGGACAAACCGAAAGCTGGCTTCGAAGACTCAAGTCCCAAGGGTAAAAGCAACCCGGGCACTATTCTAAACATGGAGGATGAATCATAATGGCGAACTTCAAATGGAAATGGCAGGACACACTGATCGTTATGCTGGGACTACTCTCCCTGGGCTATGCGCTGGTGAATTACGGAAAGCTGCCGGATCAGCTTCCGTCCCACATCGGCATCACCGGCAAGGTCGACCAATACTGGAGTAAGGGTTCGGTTGTTGGCTTGTTTTCTTTTCTGGGATTGATATTCCCGTTTGCCATGCAGTTTATCCGCAATTTCGATCCCAAGAGCGAGAACTACAATAAGTTCCAGGGTGCATACAAAATGGTCCGTCTTGCAGTTGCCGTAGTCTGCGATGGTGCGCTTGTACTGTCAGTCAACCACGGGCTGAACGAGCAATTCGCTGCCGGAAAATGGGCTACGGCAGGCCTCGGGCTGATGCTGGCTGTCATCGGAAACTTCATGCCGCAGATCAGGGATAACTATTTCATCGGCATCCGCACGCCCTGGACCCTGGCGAATCCTGTGGTCTGGCAAAGAACCCACCGTTTCTCAGGAAAAATATGGGTAGCAGGCGGAGTGCTGCTTGCACTTGCGGCCTTCATGCCCGGAGCCCTGTCGCCCGGCACGGTTATCGCCGCGCTGATCATTATCGCCTTGGTTCCGGTTGTGTACTCGTGGATGATCTCACGGGGGGCCAAGGCTTAAGGATCAGTTGGAGGCTGGCGGGAGCGCGGGGGCTGGGGGACGTAGACGGGGATTGCTGAGGACATCATTCTCACAGCAGTCATTCGGATGCTGTAGGCGCTGGAACGATAGCAATTGCATTTTGTACAATGGAATGCTGTAAAAAAGGCTTGGACATAGATTCTAATGTATTCCGTACAATGGAATGTTGAACAAAGGCCAATTTTCACCCCAAACACTACATTCTACTGTATAAAATACAATGGAATCTCATTTTACGGCCAATAATCCATTTTCTATTGCAGGAAATACAATCACCTATTTGAATGTAAGAGCAGAGATCGGTAACTGGTGCAGGATCAGCCCCATATCTAGCTCGATGTTCATGCTCAGCCTTTCACACCCCTGAGGTTTATGACTGAATTGCTTAGCGTTGCTGGCAACAGCAGGTTATTGGCCCGTCGTGGTTGCCGTGAAACGGGGCGGCTCTGCGAGCATGGACTGCTTATGTAGCTGTCTAAGCTGCCGGTAAATTTCATCCGCCTGCGGCAGAAAGGCAAAGCCTCGGTCATTATGCTGCGCTCCTTTGCTCTCTTCCCTGGCGGCCAGCAGGCGGTATTGCCGCAGCAGCTCCAGCCCCGCGGCCGCACTGTCTGCCGCTGTAGCTCTATCGCCTGCGGCTAGGCTGCGCTTGCCCTGGTCCAGCATTCCTTGCAGCGCTGACACCCTGCGGGCGGCGTTGAACGGATCGGCCTGCTGGCTCCGGCGGACCCAGTAGAGCGCCTCCCCCGGATGCCCGCTCCGCAGATCATCTGCGGCAAGCTCCCATTGCAGGGCAGCATTGCGCGGAGAATACTTCAGGCTCCGCAGCAGCAGGTCTGTTCCCTGCTCTTCCGGAAGCAGCCGCGATAGAGCAATGGCTGCCTGCGGCTGTCTGGGATTCCACTTAAGCGATTGCTGTAATAATGCCGCTTGTGCAGCAGGCTGTGACTCATGGACCGCCTGCTTGAACAAGTCAGCTCCCCGCATCGCCCGGTAGGACAGCCCGCTGCACAGGATGGCTGCTCCGCAGAGGGCAAGGAGTGCTGCTTGTCTCGATTGGTGCTGCCAATTCCATAGCTGAACGGGGATCGAGCTGCGGGTGTGAGCGGTTCGCTTGGCCGGAACCGCAGAACCGGACGGGGAAGCACTGGATGAAGCATGATCATCCAAAGGTGCAGGTAGCGCACCCTCTGCTGCGGCGTTGAATCCCGGATAAGGAAGTGCGGATGGATCTGGAACCGGCGGGGTTGCTGGCGTCAACCGGCTGCGTTCCGTGGTCCGTGGAAGCCTGCCCGGGGCATCGGCCCGGCTGTTCTTCTCCGCCAATGCCCAGGCTGGCAGCAGCAACAGCAGCAGCCAGAACAGACCATAGCTCCAGTCGAAATCGACGGCGCTATGCAGAATCATTACCAGCAGCGGCGGCAGCAGCCGTGGCGAGGCCTTGGCGATCAGCCAGCCTGCGGCCAGCAGCAGCAGGAGGATCACCATTAGACCGGCGACTCCCAGATTCAGCAGGGTGTCGAGGTACCCGCTGTGCACCTGGCTGCCGACATAGGGGCGGGACTGGGCGGACAGGTAGGCCTGCCGCCAGGTCTCGCCCCCGCGCCCCAGCCAGGGCGCCTCTGCCGCGAGCCTCCAGGCGTCGCGGTAGAACAGTCCGCGCGCGGCGGCTGTCGGGGACGGCCCCGTGATCCGCGCGCGTACCAGCAGGAGGACGGCGCTGGCCGCCGCCGTCCAGCAAGCCGCCGCCAGTGCCAGCGCGGCGGCGCGGTCCCTGCCCGCCGCGCGGCCGCAGCGGCGGTACAGCCACAGGCCGGCCAGCACCGCGCCGGCCCAGAGCCCGGCCAGCGCCAGCAGGCCGGGCAACGGCTCTGCCGCCAGCCCGGCCCGGGCCAGCTGGCGGTAGAGCAGCGCCGCGGCGGCCACGGGCGCGGCGCCGTTCATGAGAAGCGGCACGAACAGGTGCCGCTTCGGGAGCAGGGCTGCGGCGCCGGCGGTAGCCGCAGCCAGCCACGCGCCGCGCGACTCGCTGAGGAGCAGCGCGGCGGCGTACGGGAACAGCGGCGAGAGACGCGCCGCTGTGAGCCATGGCGGGGCGGCAACGCGCCCCGCAGCCGGCCCGAAGCTATAAGCGGCCGCGAACAGCCGCTCCAGCAGATACACCGCCATCACCGCGCCCAGAGCATTGGGATACTCAAGCAGGCCCCCCAATCTTGCCCCAGTTGCACTGACCCCGGGGGACTCCGTATAGGCAACTGCATAAGGGAGCGGCAGAACGCCGCAGACGGCCAATAGCGCACTTAGGCTAATGAGCAGTCCGGTCAGATGCCAGAGCACAGCCAGCACAACCAGTCCCCGGCGGTCTCCCGCAGCAAGCACAGCGAATACCGTAAAGCTGCCATAGAATCCCCAGCGCAATAGCTCATTCAAGGTTCCCTGTGAGGAAATAGGAGCACCCAGCATATGGATAACGTACAGCAGAAAGATTACAAGGCAGCAGCCCGGCAATACCCAAGCCGTCCAGTGCCGTCCCAGACCGCGACTTCCACCATCACCCGGTATCCGCCCGTTCTTCCCCCTTACCTCATCAGCACCTGCAAGCTTGGCACCGCTCCCGGCCTCAACAGCACCTCCAAGCCTCGCACCGTTTCCGGTCTCATCAGCACCTCCAAGCACCGCAGTTCTCCCGACCTCTTCAACACCATCAAACATCGCACTGGTCCTGGCGTCATCAGCACATCCAAATACCGCTCCGTTCCCGCCCCCGCCAGTAACCAGCCGCTCCCCTCCGCTCAATCCGGCAACTTCTGTCTCTGCCGATGCACGCTCTATATTACCTTGCGCCCGCATATCCCCTTCCCTTGTACCTGACGCCTGAGCCCGACTCGCTGCCCTCCTGACGTCCTTCTTCCCGGACCATTCCCGCATCTGCCCTGCACTCACCAGTAACGCCACGCCTCCGCACCATGCAAACCATAGGGTCAGGAACCGATACATTTCCCCGGCGAAAAAGAACCCCCGAAGCGCACAAGCCCCCAGCAGCGCCGCAAACAACGCCAAGCCGCCCGCTATCGCAATCAATCTAGTTCTCCGCCGCTCAGATCTGCTCATCACATCCGCTATCTCCCATTCCTCTTGTTGCTTAACAGTCTGCCCATATTTCCCGCAAAACAGAAGATAGTGATGTATCAGCAGAAGTATGCTGTTGGCAGCGAGGGAGGGATGAAGGGGTATAATTACACCTGATTTCGCCGAAAGGAGAGTATACGCGGAAATGAAGAGCACTAATACACCTAATCTCAGCAAAAACTGCCGTCCGCCGCTAACGAAGTGCATAAATACACTTGATTATCCGAAAAGGAGTCATGCGCGAAAAATGAAGTGCACTAATACCTCTGAACTCACCAAAATCGGATCGCACACACTCGCCGCTGCGCATTATGTTCACTTTTCCACATACATCCTCCCACTCGCCCCGCACTCACCCATTTTATTCACCTTTCCGCACACATCCGCCCGCACACCCTCCCCCTGCCATATGTATCCGCTTTTCCCCATACATCTGCATCCGGCCCTCCCGCCTCCGCCGCTGCCCATTCTATCCCCCTCCACGCCTCTCAAACTACCAAGTGGAAACGGCTTTGCCGTCCTTTTACAGGACGGTTCTGTTTCAGCGAGAAATAGAAGGATAAGTTATGGTGTGAAACATATAAATGCTTATATTTACAAAAAACGGCCACCCCCCTAAGGAAGCAGCCGTCCTCTCATATCTTCTTATATCCTTTCAATCACATAAACCCACCCCTACCCCTCCTGCCCGGAGGGCAGCAGGTCGGAGCAGGCGCGCTCCAGATAGGGCTTCGCGCCGAGAAAGTCGCGGAAGGCGCTGTACTCGCGCCACTTGGCGGCGTTGTCGCCGCTGTCGCTGCGGACGGCGCGGATCAGGATGTTCTTCGGCGTGTGCTCCATGTCGATGAACTCCAGCAGCTGGGTGCGGTAGCCCATCAGGTCCAGCAGCTTGGCCCGGATCGCGTCGGTGGCCAGGGCCGAGAAGCGTTCCTTCAGAATGCCGTGCGACAGCAGCGGATTCAGCACCTCGCTCTGCACCTGCGCGAACAGCTCATGCTGGCAGCAGGGCACGGACAGAATGACCGATGCGCCCCAGCGGACCGCCTTCTCCAGCGCGGCATCGGTGGCGGTATCGCAGGCATGGAGCGTAACCACCATGTCCACCTGCTCCAGCTCGTTATAGTCAGCGATATCGCCGACCAGGAAGCGCAGCCGGTCGTAGCCCAGCCGGGCCGCAAGCGCACTGCAATGCTCTATCACATCGGCCTTCAGGTCCAGGCCGACAATATGCAGCTCGCGCTGCTCACGGACTGCCAGATAGTGATACAGCGCGAAGGTCAGGTACGATTTGCCGCAGCCGAAATCGACAATCGTCAGCGGACGCCCGGCCGGAAGATCACCCAGCACATCCTGAACCATCTCCAGGAAGCGGTTGATTTGGCGGAACTTATCATACTTCTTGGCCAGCACCTTGCCTTCGCTGTTCATGATGCCAAGCTCCACCAGGAACGGCACCGGCTCGCCTTCATCCAGCACGTACTGCTTGCGGCGGTTGTGGGCCAGGTCCGGCGTCTCCTGCTTGCTGGCGGATTTGGTCAGGATGGACACTTTATATTTTTTGCTGATCAGCACCTGGTAGTCGGCAGCAGCGGTGCACAGCAGACCTTGGCGGAAGGTTACCCTGAACAGGTTCAGCAGCTCTTCTGCGGCAGTCTCTGCCGGAATATTGCGGTGTTCGACCTTCGGGCCGGTATAATACGCAAACTGGTAGTGCAGCTTGCCTTTTAGCATGACGGGCTTGATCTGCACTTTGCTGTAGGCGGCTTCGCCTTTGCTGCGCAGCTGGCTTAATGTTGCCGTAATCAGAGTACGGCCGGAGATCACTTGCTGGATCAGTTCCTTCAAAGCTTCCAAATAGGTACATCTCACTTTCGGGTTCAAGAATGGAGCACCATGTCTCCTGAATGTCATTATATTATAGCATTAACTGTAAGCCTGCTCCATTCCTCGCGCCCCTGCTCCACTTCTTCCAGGGGAAGTCCGCCTTCGGCCAGTCGCTCGGGGCTGACCTGCAGCAGACGCTCGTAGAACTCCCGGCCTTCCTCCGCCACGGGCTCGCCCTGCTCCCAGAGCCGGTACAGGCTGTTCTCCGCTCTGGCGTAACTTCCTGCAGATTCGTGGTAAGCCAGCAGGAGACGTTCTGTCTTCGCCGGAAGGCGGTACGGCTCCACTTCCTTAAGCAGCTCATTGATCTCGTCAGTCATATTCATCAGCTCGCGGTCTGCCCCATGCAGATCCGCATACAGGAACAGGTGCAGGGAACGCATCGCCCGGAACAGGGCCTCATCCCGTTCTCCCTTTGCCGTGTAGATCCCGCCCTCTTCCTTCAGCAGCCGGGCTACTCCTTGCAGCTTATCTGCCTCCAGCACCGCACCCAGGCGGAACATATCGATAATATCCTCAACGGATAGCGAATTCAGCAGACGCGAGTTCAGCCGGAAATGCCGCATCAGCAGCTCATCCACTTCCCATAAGGCTTCGGTTGTTTTTTTGTCCTGCTTCAGGGTCAGTACTTTGGCCACCATCGCTGTCATATCCTCAATCATCCGCACGATATAATCTCTCCGGAACATCCTCTTCACTCCTCACGAAAAGCAGTTTTATTGATTCCTATCCCTGTGTCCTCCATCTTAAACCATTCCACAGCTCTGCGCTAATGACGTCCTGGTTTCCCTTTATTTACTGTGTACTGTGTAGAAATCATTGACAAAAAACAAATGGTGAACTATGCTGTTACTACTTTATCTATCTGGATTACAGATCGAACTAAAATCCAGAACGACATCCCTCTTAAGCTAATAAAAAAGGAGTAATCAGCAATGTCAGATGTATATAATGAACAGCCGTTTCAAGTATCCCCCGAACAGAGCAAACTGCTGGAAAGTGCGCTGCGGATCAAAATTATGCATACACTCGCTGAAGAACCGCTGACCTCAAAGCAGGTGGCCGAAAAGCTGGGCAAGACGCCGGGAAATATCCACTACCATATCGTGAAGCTGTACGAGGGCGGGCTGCTGGACCTGGTTCGTACAGAAGCGTCCGGCGGCATTATCCAGAAATTCTACCGTTCCAAGGCCACCTGGTTCCGCTCCGAGAATCACAGCGGCTACCAGTTCCTGCCGGAAGACAAGGTTGAACATTTCACGACCCGGCTGACGCTGTCTCCCGCAGAGCTGAAGGCGTTCCAGCAGGAGATAATAAAGCTTATCTCTTCCTGGGAATCCAGAGTTACAGAGGGAGATGAATATGGCATCGATATTGTGATCGGCCGCCTGCACTCTAATGATAACAGTACAGAGCCGGAGGTAAACCCTTAGATGATTCCTTCAGATACTGCTGAAAAGGCGAAAAGCCATCCGCTGAGCCGGTTTGCCGCCCCTTTTGCAAAATCACGGGCCTTCCCCTTCTTATGGCTGGGTAATCTGGTATCTTTCCTTGGAAGCTCAGTCACCATGGTGATCCTTCCCGTACTCGTCTACTCACTGACCGGCTCAACGACTACCATGGGTTTCGTAATGGCTGTCTACATGCTGCCCAATGTGATTATGCTGCCGGTATCGGGACATATTGTAGACCGTTATGACAGGGTGAAAATTATGATAACAGCGGATATCGCACGCTTTGCTATTATGATTGTAATCTGCTTCCTGTCCTTATCGGATATGCTGAGCATTCCGCTGCTCTATATTTTCATGGCTTTCTACGGTATGTTTGACGGGTTGTTCCGCCCAGCATATGCTGCCACCCAAGCCACGGTATTTACGCCTGACATCCGGATTACCGCCAACTCACTGACACAGATGAGTCTGCAGACGGTAAGGCTGATCGGACCTACGCTTGGCGGGCTGCTTATTACCCATATGTCGGCAGGTGTCGGCTTCGGGCTTGCCGCTTTTACCTACCTGTTCTCTCTGGTCTGTCTGTTCTATCTGCGCAAAGCGCTCATGTCCGGAAGGAAGGACACCGCTGCTGATGCTTCCACCGGACTGCCGGAATCCCCTCAAGCCGCCGCTCCCGCTTCTGCAGACTGGAAAGCGGATTTCAAGGAAGGTATCGCTGTGCTGCGCGGCCATCCATGGCTCTGGATCACGATTCTGACCTTCTCTTTCTTCAATATTTGTTACGCCGGGGTCACCAGTATTCTTGTTCCATGGCTCTTCAAGGTTCATCACGGCTGGGCTCCTTACATCTATGGATTAGCCGTTACCTTCTCCGGTGCCGGTGCCATTCTCGCAGGCCTGCTGTACGGTCTGAGGCACAAATGGGCCAACCGCGGCATCATGGCTTACAGCGGAGTATTGATCAGCTGTATCTCGCTGTTCCTGCTGCCGTTCGCTTCCCATGCAGCGGCAGCCATTGCCCTGTTTGCCATCGAGGGCTTCGGGCTGATGATCTTCGGCCTCATCTGGGAGATCAGCCTGCAGGAGCTTGTGCCGCAGGAAGCCTTCGGGCGTGTAGCCAGTCTTGATCTGCTCGGTTCCTTCGCCCTGCTGCCGGTCGGCTACATCCTGGTGGGCTGGCTGGCAGATCTCATCGGCGGCACAGCCACCATATTTATCTTCACCGGGCTTGGCATTGTCTGCGCCGCATCTGTACTCTGCATTCCTGCTATCCGCAAATTTCAATAGAAGACAGCATAAAGAAGCAGCTCCGCACATAGGCCCGGAGCTGCTTCTTTATGCTAGTATGGCTGCTGTCTTATTCATTCGCCGACAGAACAAAATCCTTAATGCTCTGCACCAGCCGCTCCGGCGCTTCAAACATACTCATATGGCCGACACCCTCCAGGGTCACCTTGGTAATGTTCCGGTTATCCGAGGTGAAGGTCTGTTCCGGCGCTACCTTGGAATCCTCTGCTCCGGCAACCAGCAGGACCGGCAGCGCTGTAGCCGAGATCACATCCCGGCGGTCGGGACGCTCGCGCATGGCCAGCGCGGCACCTGCCGCGCCCTGCGGCGGCGTCTTGTAGCCGATCTCCTTCGCCCGCTCCACCAGCTGGGTGGCCGCTCCAGGGGCGAACAGTCCGGGCACCAGCTGGTCCACAAAGGCAAAGATGCCTTCATTCTGGATCATGCTGACACTGCGCAGCCGGTTCTCCTTGGCTTCCTCGCCGTCAGGATACCCGGTGGAGTGGATCAGCCCGAAGCCCTTCAATCTGGAAGCATGACGCTGGGCAAACGACAGCGTAATATAACCTCCCAGTGAATGGCCTAGCAGATAGCATTCCTCAATCTCCAGCATATTCAGCAGCGACAGCACATCATCGGCCATCTGCTCGATGGTGTACGCCCCAAGCGGAGCATCCGAAGCCCCATGCCCGCGCAGGTCAGGGGCAATGACCCGGTAATCCTTGACCAACCCGGGGATCACCTTCTCCCAATATTCCGCACTCCCGCAGAAACCGTGCAGCAGAACGATAACGTCGCCTTTCCCCTGATCACTATAGCAAATATTGCTTCCTTCGCAGCGGACAATTTCCATGGTTGCTTTCCTTCTTTCTATGTAGAATGTAGAATGTCTATATTAATAAGCTAGAACAGGCCTCTTTGAAACGCTCTCATTCTGTAAGTCCGAAGCCCCGGGCGGCAGCTCCGGCAATCTCGTCCGCCATGACCATCACCCGGTGCAGCGGGGTGGTCTGTAAGGTACGGTAGGGACGGGGGCTATTCACATCTACGACTGCGGCCAGACTGTAATTGCCGACAGCCGGCAGAGCTAGACCTATCGACTGTGCGGGACGCAGCGGCTGTGCCGACGCGAAGTAGCAGCCAAGGAACGCAGGCGGTCCCAGGCAGGCGTCCACCGCAATAATAATCTGCCCTTCCGGGATCGCGGCAATCCTCTGGACCAGATTATTGGCATCACAGGGGTCCGGCAGTGTACCTGCTACGTTCGGGAAGCCGAAGCCCAGCAGACGGCTGCCCGTGAGCGGCCCAAGCGCATCCCCCGTGGAGCGGTCCGTGCCGATGCACAGGAAGGTAACCTCTTCTGCAGAATGCAGCGCTGCGATTCCGCCGAAGAAGACGGCCAGGCCTGCGGCATCCATTTTGCGGCGTTGTCTGCTCTCCTCTTCTCTGATGGCCAAGGTCTTGCCTCCCCCCATTCACAGGCTCAAGCCTGCCCGTACTATTTCCCTTTAATTTAACATGTTTGGCCGGGAATGCACAAAAAATTGGTCACCCGCTGCTCAAACATGATAAAATACTTGGACTGTACAAGACATTCTATATCAATTTAGAGAGGACTGTTGTACGCAATGGATCTGTCAAACCCCAGCCAGGAGAATATTGAATATATGATCGAAGGCATCAAAAGCAAGCTGAAAATGGCCAGCGCCGCCGCCATGCAGGCTTCAGCTTTCTCAGTGGAGCATTACGAGGATATCCAGGATATCTATGAGGTGGCGATGGGCAGTGACCGGCTCAGCATCTCCCAGGTGGAGGCGCTGGTCTCGGAGCTGGGCCGCCTGCGCAAGAAATAACATCGGTTCCCGGAACAAGCACAAGCATAAATATAAGCCCTTCACCTTCGTGGTCCGCAGGAGCGGACGCTGAAGATGAAGGGCTTATATGTGCAGACAGCAGCTTCAAGGCTGTACTACAGCGGATGCTACGGAAGATCAATCAGAATAAATTCCGCATTCCCTTCGCTGCTGATCCCCTTAAGCGTCATATCACAGTTCTTGCGGATACGGGCCGCATCCCCCTCCTGAAGCTGAAATACCCCATCCGAGCAGGTGATCTCCAGATTGCCGGATATCACATAGATATGGGTCCGGCGCTCTTCCTGCTGCGGGTAACGCAGCTCCCGGTTCGTCTGCAAGACCGACAAGTAGATTGTAGCATCCTGACCAAGCTGCAGCGCACCCTGGGCCCCTGACCCGGAGGCTACAGGCAACAGATGATTGAGCTTTAGCTCCGGCGGGAAGAAGCGGGCATCCCACTTCGGGGGCATCCCGGGCTGCTCGGGCAAGAGCCAGATTTGCAGGAACCGGACATTCGTGCCTGACGACGGGTTGGTCTCGGAATGATTGATGCCTGTGCCCGCGCTCATCATCTGTACGCTGCCGGCCTGCAGATCCGCGTGGTTCCCCAGATCATCCTGATGCTTCAGGACCCCCGATACCACATAGGTGACAATCTCCAGATCATGGTGCGGGTGCTCATGCATCCCTTGCTCCGGCTTCAGCTCATTGTCGTTATGGGCCAGCAGTACCCCGAAATGGGCGTTGCTGGGATCATCATAATCGGCAAAGGAGAAGCTGAATTCACTGTGTATCCATTCTCTATTTGATGTATGACGCTCTGCGGATGTTACGACTTTAATCATCTTCATGCACCTCCATAGATGTGGGAACCTTCTCCATAGTACAAAAGACTCATTGAATGCTCCTTAGATTGAAAAGTATACAGGCGCGATAATTATTTATTTCTTACCCCCTTCCATTCGCTGTCAATCAGCTTTGTAAAGCTTCAGATTCGGCTGATTCCATATCGAAAAGACCCTTTTAGGCTTCCATGCTGCCGCTTGCTCCGGCAATCTTTCCCACGCTTCTCCTCTGTTTCAGCCCCTAGCCCAACGTTTATATACGAAGTAAGAACCTTCAGGGTATGGCCTTTCAGACTATCCTGAACCCAACTAATTCAATGAGGAGTGATTAATAATGAATAAAGCAGAGAAGGATTATCCGGTAGAAAGCGGCAGCACATTCTTAAAAGGCATCTTCATCGGCGGCCTGCTCGGGGCGGCGGCAGCCCTGCTGTTCGCACCGAAGCCCGGACGTGAAATACGCAGCGACTTGTCCGATAAGCTTACAGTAGCTACAGACAAGACGAAGGAGGTTGCAGGCGTTGTAACCGACAAGACGAAATCGCTGGCCAGCACCGTCAGTGAGAAAGCCACCGATCTGGCCGGAACGGTCTCGGCCAAGGCCTCTGACATCTTCACCACCGTCAGTGACAGCAAGCAGCAGATTGCGGCTACCCTGTCAGAGACGGGCAAAAAGATTGGCGAGACCGTGAGCGATGCCTCCAAGGATATCTCGGATAATGTCAAGGACGCCTCCAAAGATGTAACCGCTGAAGCCAAGAATGCTTCCGGCGAAGTAGCCGATAAGGCGAAGGATGCGTCGCAGGAGCTGGCGGATCAGGCTCAAGATGCCAAAGAGGACGTTAAGTCCACTTATAAATCCTCCTACTAAGCCGGGAATTCCAGCCGGTCACACAGTCAAGAGAGGGGCCAGATCTCAGGACTGGCCCCTCTCTATTTAAGCATGCCTAATAAATCATGAATCCAGCCTGTTACAGGCTACAGAAAGCAGGGACGCCTTATGGGAGAAGCGAACAACCGGACTAAGGCTTATGACGTCGATGAGCATCCCTTCGAGCTGCGGCATGAGGTCAAGCGCTTAAATGCAAGGCTTGACAAAATTGCCGATTCCCTTGAGAAATCAGAGTTCAAGGATATTCTGGAGAACTACACCGATCCCAAGAAACGGATTATCACCAATCTGATGGCCGGAATCTCCAGGGGCCTGGGACTCTCGCTTGGGACTTTTGTCATCCTAGGTCTGCTGGGGTATATCCTCAGCCTGTTCCTGGATGTGCCGGTAATCGGGGAATATCTCGCCCAAATCAAGAAGTATATAGACTCTAACAGCTAAGCCTGTTATTTATGCCTCCCTCCTGCAGCCTAATCCGGTGAATAGATTGCAGGAGGGATTCTGCTGTCTGCAGCAAAAAGGGCAAGCCCTTATCCCCCATGGGATAGGTACTTGCCCTGTATCTCATTACCTTAATGATTAATAGGATGAATTCGCCATAATCTGCTTCAGCTTCTCGGTGGCCCGCTTCTGGATGCGCGATACACTCATCTGGGAGACCCCCAGCTTCTGGGCAATCGCCCGCTGGGATTGGCCGTCCTGGAAGGCCAGCAGCAGCACCTGCTGCTCCTGCTCCTTCAATTGTCCGAGCGCCTGCTGCAGATCCATCCGCTTCTCGACCGTCTCATAGTCGTTGGCGTCCGAGCTGATCAATTCGCCAAGAGTAGCCCCGCTCTCCTCCTGGGAGAGCGGCGAATCCAGCGAGACATAATGATAACATTCTCTGCCGGCCAGTACTTCCACCGTTTCTTCCACGGTCAGATCCAGATACTGGGCAATCTCTTCAACCGCAGGCGAACGCTCTAACCGGATGGTCAGTTCATCAATAGCCTGCTGGACGAGTGCGCCCTTTTCTTTGATCCGCCTTGGAACCTGTATGTACCAGGATTTATCACGAAGGAAGTTTTTCATATGCCCGATCATGCTTTTCATCGCATATGGCTCAAAAGGAATGCCCAGGCTGATATCATACTGCTGGAGCAGCCGGATCAGCGCCATCTGCCCCACCTGATACAGATCTTCATAGAGATCCGGACGGTTACGGGCAATCTTGCCGGCCGCCATCTTCACCATAGGCTCATATTTGCGGATGAGCACGGTGGCAATTTCATTGTCTTTGGTCTGCTGGTATTCCCAGATCAGGCTTACTGCATCATTCATGGACTCAGGGGGAGTCACTTTGTCATTCATACTTTCTCCTCGCTGAAATTAAGCCGTTTGGTCAGGGTAACGACGGTCCCTTTCCCTGCTTCGCTTACGACGCTCACATCGTCCATAAGCGCCTGCATGAGATAGAATCCGAGACCGCCGACCTGAACATCGTTCAGCTCCTTATCATGAAGCGTCAGACGTTCCCCGGACGCATCCAAACCGTCAAAGCTCTCCCCTTCATCTTTGACAGTGATGGACAAGGCATCTGATCCTACCTCAAAGATTACATCAACCAGACCGTCCGCCTGCCCGTAAGCATACAGCACGGAGTTATTACAGGCTTCCGAGACGGCTACCTTCATATCCTCAATGTCTTCGTAGGTGAAGCCCATCTTGGAAGCAATGCCATATAAATTAAGTCTGACGATATCGACATATTCTGCGCTGGCGGGTAACTGAAGAACTACTCTTTGCACGTCATCACTCATTCTTATTTCGATCCTTTCCTAGTGGGAATTCTCTTGGGGGGCAAAAAACTTGGAAATACCGGTCATGTCAAACAGCTTCTGAATTTGCGGAGGGACCTCATCCACGGTAAATTTGACGTCCATACCATGTCTTGCCTTGAGGATCGACAGCAGAATCCCGATACCGGTGCTGTCAATATACTTCAAGTCCTTAAGATTGATGACAAGGTCAAGCCCCGTATCTCCCACCAGCGGTTCCATAACTATACGGAAATCAGGAGCCACAGACAGATCAAGCTCACCCACCAGATAGACGGTACAAACAGAGCCTACAGTTTCGGTTTTTGCGTGGAACTTTTCGCTTTTATGTGTATTCATAGACAATCTCTCCTGATTAAATGTTTTCTTTACCAATAACCCTAATGAACCACTGTTGAAACAACAAAAGGAACATCGCCAAGGTGGTAATTCATGGATCAGGCATTGAAAAGTGAGGCATTCCGCTGTGTAGCGGGGTTATCCTTGCCTGAATATTTAGAGATCACCTGCTTGATGCTGCTTAGCTTAATCGGCTTGCTGATGTAGCCGTCCATGCCGGCCGCGATACACCGGTTCTGTATCCCGTCCATCACATTCGCGGTCATCGCGATGATAACCGTCCGGTCCGGTGAGCCGCCCGCTTCCTCGCGGATCAGGGAGGTGGCTTCCAGGCCATCCATTACCGGCATCTGCAAATCCATGAAGATGAAGTCATATTCCGATTCACGGGCCATCTGCACCGCCTGGCTGCCATCCTCGGCAACCTCCGCCTCATAGCCCAGCTTACCGAGCATACTCACCATCAGGCGCTGGTTAATCGGATGGTCATCCACAACAAGCACCCGGCTCCGGTGTTCGTGGTCAACTTCGTTCCCGGGATGCTCTTCTTCCCGGCAGCCGTTCTCAAGCTCCTCCTCCGGCACGGCAACCTGGATGGTGAATACGAAGGTAGCCCCCTTCTCTTCCATCGACTCCACGCGGATCTCGCCGCCCATCATGCCGACCAGCGATTTGCAGATCGCAAGGCCAAGCCCGGTCCCGCCATATTTGCGTGTCATCGAGGAATCCAGCTGGGAGAACGGCTGGAACAGCCGGTCGCATTTCTCCGGGGAGATCCCGATGCCTGTATCCTTGACCGTAAATTCGATGACCAGTTTATGATCTGCTGACGGCAGGCTGGAAGCAACTAAATACACGCCTCCCTGGTTGGTAAATTTCACCGCATTGGCGACAAGATTGATCAGTACCTGGCGTAAACGGGCCATATCCCCGTACACCAGACGCGGCAGCTTCTGGTCGATGAAGTAGGCCAGCTCCAGGTTTTTTTTGCCGGCCTCCGCAGAGAACAGACTGAAGACCTCCTGAATGGCGGTCTGCAGCTCAAACAGCTGCTCCTCCATCTCCATCTTGCCCGATTCCATCTTGGTGAAATCAAGAATATCGTTAATCACCGTAATTAAAGTATCCGCACTCTTGCGGATAATCTCTGTGTATTCCTTCTGCTCCGGAGCAAGCTCGGTCTCCATCAGCAGATCAATCATGCCCACTACCCCGTTCATCGGCGTACGGATCTCATGGCTCATCATCGCTAAGAATTCCGTTTTGGCGGTGGCGGCAATCTCGGCCTCTTCCTTGGCCTTGACCAGCTCTCCGTTGATCCGCTCCAGCTCCAGCGTCTTCTGCTGCAGCTGCATCGCCTGGAGCTGCAGCTTCTTGCTGGTCAGATACATATTGACAAAGCCTTCAATCTTGGATTTCAGAATCTGCGGAATAAACGGTTTGACCATATAATCAATCGCACCGGCGGAATAGCCTGCGAACAGATGCTCCGCCTCCTTGCTGTTGGCCGAGATGAAGATGATCGGAATATCCTTCGTCTTCTCCCTGGCCTTGATTAGCTTGGCGGTTTCGATTCCGTCCATACCCGGCATCTGCACGTCGAGAACAATCACGGCGAACTCATACTTCAATAAACACCGAAGTGCTTCTTCTCCAGAATTAGCTTTGACAAGCTTGTAATGCTGACTCTCCAGAACGGCTTCCAGCGCCAGCAAATTCTCGGGACGGTCGTCAACCAGCAGTATATGAATCGGTTCCTGAACCCCCATAGGCCCTCCTTACCCGCTATTTATTCTTGCGGTATATTTTTTCAACCCTGTCCAGAGGCTCATAGCTGTCACTGTACCTTGTGAAATGGATGGACTCCTTGGAGCCAAGGACCAGTACTCCGAACCGGCTCAGGCTCTCGTGGAACAAGCCATGCACATGATCGCGAAGCTCATCGTTGAAGTAGATCATGACATTGCGGCAGAAGATAACATTGAATTCATTGAATGAGGTGTCTGTCGCCAGATTATGCTCGGCAAAAATAATATTTTTGCGCAGATAAGGCTGCAGAATCACTGAATTATATTTCGCTGTATAGTATTCCGAGAAGGCGCGCGTGCCGCCCGCATCCATGTAGTTCTTGGTGTATTGCTTCATTTTGGCGATCTCGTACACGCCTTCCTTGGCCTGCTGCAGAGAGCGTGCATTCATATCCGTGGCATAGATTCTGGCCTTGTCGTACAGACCTTCCTCATGCAGCATAATAGCCATCGAATAGACCTCCTCGCCTGTCGAGCAGCCTGCGTGCCAGATCCGGATATACGGATAGGTCCGCAGAAGCGGGATGACCTTCTGACGGAAGGTCAGGAAGAGACCGGGGTCGCGGAACATCTCCGTCACAGGGATCGACAGGCTGTAGACGAACCGCTCGAAGCAAGCCCGGTCGTGCAGCACCTTCTCCTGGAGAGCAGAAATGGTTGGCACATTCTCGGCATGAACATGATGCCAGATACGCCGTTTCAGTGAAGGCAGCGCATAATTTCTGAAGTCATACCCGTACAGGCGGTGTACCCCGCTAAGAAGCAGCTCAATCTCAATCTGCTCAAGCTCCTGCTTGCTGCCTGACTGCGTTCCCTGCTCCCCGTACCCGTGTTCCATAGCTGCCATCATTATCCAAGCTCCCTTGCCGGTTCCTTAAATTTACGAACTCACTTCTAATGCTACTGTATAGCTATTACCCCGAAATCACGTTTACGAATACAGCCAGACCCGCATTAACGAAAGAAGCTGGTCGGTGCTGATCGGTTTCTTCATATAATCGGAGGCTCCGGCTTCAATACATTTCGCCCGGTCCTCCTTCATCGCCTTGGCAGTAAGGGCAATAATCGGCAGCTTCTGGTACTGCGGCATCTGCCGGATGCGGCGCATCGCTTCATAGCCGTCCATTTCCGGCATCATCATATCCATCAGCACCAGATCATAATCATGCTGCTCTACGAGCATATCAATGGCCTCCCGGCCGTTCTCGGCAAACTTCACTTCCATGTGATAGCCTTCAAGGACGCTGGAGAGGGCGAACACATTGCGGATATCGTCGTCGACCAGCAGAATCTTTTTGCCGTCGAACAGCTCTTCCTTATTGTGCAGCTTCTGCAGGATTTTACGCTTATCCTCCGGCAGATTGGCCTCTACCCGGTGCATGAACAGCGTGGTCTCATCCAGCAGCCGCTCCGGCGAGCGGACATCCTTGATAATGATCGATTCAGCATATTTGCGCAGCTGTGTCTCTTCCTTGCTGTCCAGGTCCTTGCCGGTATAGATAATGATAGGCAGATCATTCAATTCTTCATCATCACGGATCTGATCCAGCAGCTCGAAGCCGGTCATATCCTCCAGCATCAGGTCAAGGACCATACAGTCATATCTCTGCTTGCGCAGCTCGCTTAAGGCTTCGCTGCCCGTTGAAACGGCAGTGATCACTACATCATCGTGTCCGATCAGCTCTTCAATGGAACGGCGCTGAATGTCATCATCCTCCACAATCAGCAGATGCTTCAGGGTGCTGGAGGTGTAGTTCTCAATCTGCTGGAAGGCCCGGTCCAGCGCCTCACGGGAGGACGGCTTCCGCAGATAGGCCATCGCCCCCATCATCAGCCCCTGCTTAGTCTCATCATTCACGGAGATGACATGAACCGGAATATGGCGGGTCTGGGAAGCGCCCTTGAGCTCCCTGAGGATCGACCAGCCGTCCATGACCGGCAGCTGAATGTCCAGAATAATCGCATCCGGCAGATGAGTCTTGGCCATCTGCAGGCCCACATCCCCCTGCAGCGCCACAAGCCCCTTGAAGCCGCGGCCGCGGGCCATGCCAAGCAGGATCTTGGCGAAGCTCTCATCATCCTCGATAATCAGCAGAACCTTGTCGCCGCTGGCCAGTGAGTCGCGGTCATCTTCGACGACCGCCGGCACCAGCGGCGCGGGGGCAGTATCTCCGGTAACCTCCCATGGCAGCTCCTCCTTGGACGGCACCAGCTCTATGGCCTCCCCGGCCGGTGCAGCCTGGACCGCTGCCGGCAGCAGGCTGTAGTTCGCCTGGACAGGCAAGTACAGCGTAAAGGTGCTGCCTTGGCCTTCACGGGATTCCAGCCCGATCGCTCCGCCCATCAGGCGGGCCAGCTCGCGGCTGATCGACAGGCCAAGCCCGGTGCCGCCATATTTGCGGCTGGTCGTTCCGTCCACCTGCTGGAAGGCCTCGAATACAATATCCATCTTGTCGGACGGAATACCGATTCCGGTATCCTTGACCGACAGGGCAATGTATTCATATTCATGCGGCAGATACGCAGGCAGATGCTTGGCATCCGCACGGCTGACCGTAAATTCAACATGTCCTTCGCTCGTGAACTTGAAGGCATTGGACAGGAGATTGCGCAGAATCTGCTTCAGCCTGTGGCTGTCGTTGTACACGCTGTCCGGCAGCGGCTCCTCGAAGGAGAGGCGCAGCGCCAAGCCCTTCTTGGCAGCCAGCGGGGCAAAATTCTGCTTCACGAAGGTCTTCAGCTCAACCAGCGGAATCTCTTCGTGATTCAGCTCCATTTTGCCGGCATCGACCTTGGACAGATCGAGAATCTCATCAATCATCTTCAGCAGGTCTGCGCCTGACATATAGATGGTATGGGCAAATTCCACCTGCTTGTCGGTCAGGTTGCCCTCCTTGTTCTCTGTAAGGAGCTGTGAGAGAATCAGCAGGCTGTTCAGCGGGGTCCGCAGCTCATGCGACATATTGGCGAGGAACTCGGACTTGTACTTGCTGGTTACGGCAAGCTGCATTGCCTGCTTCTCCAGCTGCTGCCGTGCCCCCTCAATCTCATCCTTCTTCTCTTCAACCTCCTGCACCTGCTCCTGCAGGGCACGGGTCTTCTCAACCAGCTCTGTATTGTAATGCTCCAGCTCTTCCTGCTGCCGCTGCAGCAGCTCCTCGGAGCGCTTCAGCGCATCGGTCTGCTCCTCCAGATTCTCATTGGAGCGGCGCAGCTCCTCCTGCTGGGTCTGCAGCTCCTCAGACTGGCATTGCAGCTCTTCGGTCAGCGCCTGTGATTCCCGCAGCAGCTCCTCTACCACCAGCCTGCGGCTAATATTGTTCAGAATGATCCCCAGGTTACCGGACAGCTGATGCAGCAGCTCACTCTGCAGTGAGGACAACGGGTTAAATGAGGCAAATTCGACCACACCAAGCAGCTCATCTTCGAATAACAACGGGTAAATAGAAATATATCCCGGATGTGCCTCCCCGAAGCCGGAGCTGACCGAGATATAATCCTCAGGAGCCTCAGTCAGCTTGATCGGCAGCTTATCAAGAGCGCATTGCCCGACCAGTCCCTGCCCGATCTCGAAGCTCTCCTTCGGAACGGCCCCTTCCTCACCCGCATAATAAGCGCTGCTGACCAGCAGATTCGGATTGTCTTTGTTCTTCAGATAGACCGCACCATACTGGGCGCCAAGAACCGGGGTGAATTCACTGATGAAGGTCTGGGACACCTGATCCAGCGAGCTGACGCCGCGCAGCAGCTCCGTGACCCGGGCGATATTGGCATTAAGCCAGGCCTGGTCGCTCTGGGCCTGGGTGTAGGACCGCTCGAGCTGCTGCTTCTGCTCGATATCTTCTGCCATCCGCTGGAATACGCGGGCCACCTCACCGATCTCATCCTTCGACTTCACCCTGATCCGGCGGATGGTCCGCATTTTACCGTTCCCGAAGCTCGTAATCATCATCGATACAACACCCAGGCCGCGTGTGATGCTTGGGATTACCCACAGAATCACACCCAGCCCGAGCAGCACCCCTACGATCATAATGAGGGTAACCATCTGGATGGACCGGTCGGAGGCACTCTGGGCTTTGTCGTTCTCTTCCGTCATCCGGAAAGCATTGTAATCCGACAGGTCATTCAGGCTGTCCAGCACCTCATTCTGAATCGTCTGCCCTTCCGCATTGCGGTAAGTATTGGCATTCTGGAACAAGCCGGCGCCCAGCATCTCCAGCACCTTGTCCTGATACTTCAGATAAGCGGAGTACGAATTCTCAATTCTTGACAGCATCCGCAGCTCCTCCGCAGTCTTCAGGGAGGCTTCGATGTTCTTCAGATGCTCATCCGCCTTAACCACCTTCGCGGTAATCTCCGCCTTCTGCGCTTCCACGGATGTAGTATCCGCATTCAGCATGGAGGTCGTCAGAATCCGTGCCATATCATTCACTTCACCCCGGAGCCCCGAGGAAGCCCGGCCCTTGGTGTATCTCTCCTGGAAGCTGTCCAGCTGGCCGCTCATATAATGAAGCCTGTCATACCCGATCATGGTGAGAGCTACCATAATCGCCAGCAGGGCACTGAATCCGATCAACAGTTTGGCCTTAATTTTCATTACCTGTCTGTTCCTTTCTTAAGCGAGATCCACACCAGGCATTTATCGTCATCACGGTCCGAATTGACAGGTTCGCTGAGGAAGGCAGCGCGCATCGCCTCTTCCCGCCAGTCATGGCTGGAATTCAGGTGACTGACCATGAAGTCCAGCTGCTCCTCCTGCCCGCCCTGCACCATCTCCAGCAGACCGTCCGTGAACAGCACCAGATGGCCGTCCTCTTCATAATTCAGGCTCTGCTGCTGAATGTCGATACGGTCAAACAGCCCGACCGGGTGGCTGTTGCTCTCCAGCAGAACCGGTGTCTTGGCCTCTCCTTCAAAGAACAGCGCCGGCGGATGCCCGGCATTCACATAATTGATCCGCTTCATCCGGGTATCAATCACAAGATAGATGGCCGTGAAGTAATATTGCACCAGTTGCTTCTCGATATATAACTGGTTGAAGCGCCGGTTAAGCTCCTGAATGACCTTCTCCGGCTCCACATAGGTGGTGACGGTATCCTTAAGCACTGACGCCAGGAACATACAGAACAGTGATGAAGAGATACCGTGTCCCATCATATCCAGGAGAATAACGGCATACCGCCCGTCTCCCAGCGGATACCACGCATACAGGTCACCGGCCAGCTCGAAGGAAGGCTGATAGATGGCATGGACCTCCAGCAGCTCCTCGGCCAGCGGCAGGCTGAGCACAGCATTCTGCACCAGGGCGGCCAGCTTCAGCTCATCCTGGATACGCTGATCTCGCTCCTTGTGCCAGTCTTTCTCCCGCTTGAGCCGGAGGGCCAGACGGATGCGGGCCATCAGCTCTACCTTGTTGATCGGCTTCGTCACATAGTCTACCGCTCCGGCGTCCAGCGCCTCAGCCAGCTTCTTGGAATCACCTACAGCGGTGACCATAATAATGGGAATATCCTTCAGATGCTCGTACTGCTGGACCACACGGCAGGCTTCAATTCCATCCATTTCCGGCATCATCATATCCAGCAGAATCAGATCGACATCGGACGGACGGGGCTTCTCTGTCTCTGTTTCTGTCTCTGCTCCGACACCCAGCAGTCTTAACATATCTTTAGCGGACGAAGCCGTTATGAAATTGCGGTAATTTTCTTTTTTGAGGATCTCACGGATAATAATGACATTGGTAGGATTATCGTCTACGATTAGAATTCTCAAATCTCCCTCACCTCACCCAAATAATATTAATCATACGATATTTGAACGTCCTGTTACCAACCCCTAGATATTGGAATGTACAGGTCCCTGTTTTCAACAAAGTAACCTCCAGCTCCACAAACATGCCGTGGAACTGGAGGTTACGCTATTGTACTATTGAGGCTGCACAAGCTGTAGCTGTACATACCGGACTGACTCTACTTGGGATTCTTCCTGAATATAACCAGCACCTTGCCGGAATCAAGCTCCTTCTCATAGAAGGCCGCTTCCGCCGCACTGAAGCCCAGCGAAGTAATCTTATGACGGAGAGCATCGCCCCGGGAACGGAACAGATTAGCGATCGCGCCAAACAGCCCCTCCTCGCTCAGCCCGACCTCATTCGTGTCAGCAGCATCTACGATCCGGCCTTCACGGTCTTCATCGTGGCTGATAACGTATAAGTCATCTCTGGTGTAGCCGCTGCTGCGCAGACGATTCACTTCTTCTATCGCCTGGACACCATTCTCCAGCAGCTTGGCATAAGCCTGTGTACCGATCGAATCCATGAACTCACTCTCCTTCAGGAATGTTAAAAGGGCAAACACAGTTATAGATGACTGACCATTCATTAACCGTTATAGCCGCCCTTGAAACAGGCTCAGAAGGAATTCGCGTCAAACAAATCCAGTCCGTCCCATGCCCCGGTGTCCGGATTGCGGTAAATTTTGAGTGCGGCGCTTCCTCTTAAATAAACATCGCCGTCCTCCGCCTGGAAATCAGGAGCGCCCAGCACCTCCTGAACGTTCATGGTTAGCGGATTCAGAGGCTGTCCGTTCAGCATCAGGCCATACTCTGCTGCTTGTGCAGGAGAAGCATGGATATAGAGGACCACGCCGCCGCAGACCCCTGCCGACACATCGGCATATTGATATTCCAGGCATCCGGCCATTGGGTCGTCAGCAGTCAGCAGCGGAGCGCCTTTGGCCTGCACTAATTCTTCCTCTGTAATATAGAGCCTGATTCCTGATAAGGAATCGAAGCTGCTGATATAGGGATCGGCAGGCGCATAATGACCGTAAGCGAACGTTACCGGAGGCTGTACAGAGGTGTAAGGAGCGGCAGGAGGAATCTCAGCTTGCGCAGCAGGTGCAGACATGTAGTAAGAGAACAGGCTAAGCAAGAGAATAAACAGGTTCATCCGGGTTCCCGCCTTTCATACGGTGAAGTGGCCCTCATCCTGTAATCCTGCCGTGCTCCGCAGAGTGGAGATTAACGGCGGAATTTCTGCCAGATCGCGGCTGCAGCGTCTACGCCTTTGAGGGCTGCCGCGATTTTGCCGGTGGACTTGCTTGCATTGACGGCCTCATAGGATTGAACTGTTCTCTCCTCGGAGGGAGTAAGCGGAACTTCCTTAATCGATACAGCCTTCGCTTTATCCTTCAGTTCACGCGATTTGCGGAACCGCTCAATGACGGTTACAGATACCTGCTTCACGGTCAGGGTCAGCTCATTCATGACGTCGCCCAGGTTCTTCACAGAATCAACGATCGGATCGATCTTCTGGATTTTGCTCTGGACATCAGCGGTGATGTCATTGGCATGTCTGACGGTGGTCTTCACCTCATAAGTAAGCTCATCAATGGTCTTCTGCACTTCCTGCAGCGTCTGACTGACCTTGTCGAGGGATTCCTTCGCGGATTTCAAGGTTTTGATTAAAAAGAATACGAGGACTGCGAATGCCACCGCAGCGAGCGCTACGCTAAGTTCAATGATCATGTCGATAACCCCTTCCAAAGTGTCTTCATTGCCGGTTAGCCTTGCCTGATAATGCATAGTTACCCTTACGGAATTAGGGCGAAACAAACGGTGACACCCCTGAAATCCTCCTCCTTCTGTCTGTGATTCAAATGGACAAGCCCCGTTTAAACATTGACTACATCAACGCACAGAAAGGATGACATCCCATGTTAAAATGGTCCATTATTCTGCTGGTGATTGCCTTGATCGCCGGTATCTTCGGGTTCTTTAATATTGTAGCCGCCGCAGTAGGCATTGCCAAAGTATTATTCTACATTTTCCTGATCCTCTTCGTGGTTTCGCTCTTCATGGGGCGCAGGGGCCGTTCAATGTAGTACTGAAAAGAAAATTAAAATTTATTCCTTCTCCCGGTTTCACTTAATGCAATTTCTGTTTACATCCATATTAGCACAGCACGAACCTAGAAAATCACACCAATACACCAAAACCCAGGAGGAATCATCGATGAAAAAATTAGCCAGCTTAACAGTAGCAGTAGGACTTATGGCTTCCCTGGCAGCAACAGCTTCCGCTGCTGAAGTGGTAACAGGACAAACAGAAACCACCAAAACTACAGCTACCGATCCAGTAAACACTGTAACCGGAGCTACTTATCTGGACCCTGCTAATCCTGTTATTACACCGGATGATATTAAGCCAGCAACACCTCAGATCATTCTGACCAAAACCACTGCGTTCCATCTTTCTGCAGGAAGCACAACTGCTATTGGCTGGCTGGGTGCTCAGACTGTAGATACTACTGGTGTGATCGAGAGAGATGCGCTTGGCAATGAATGGAGAGAAATTTACACTTGGCTGGGCAAAGCCTGGATCAAGGTACCTGCCTCCGCTTATGTAATCGAACCGTAAACAACTGACACATAGGAGCCGCGGCTCCAGAAATGCATACTATAGGAGCTTGCGGGCATGATCCGCAGGCTTTTTTTATGGTCTTATATGAAGAAGAGGACCGCACCAGCAGAAACTTCTGCTGATGCGGTCCCCCCGTACAACGACCGCTCTAGTTCACCCGTCACAAACTGTACTGCGTGCCGCTTCCTGCTGCTGGTTCTATATCATTAGCGGATGACCGATCCTCCGTAAAGGAAGCGGTTCATCCAAGAAGCGCTTAGGTTGTCCACTCTTACGCCGCCGGAGCTGACGGAATAGGTATGCATGACCTTGCCGTCCCCCAGATACATGGCGACATGCGTAATTCTGGCTGTAGACTTGTTAATCCCTGCGTAAGCAGAGGCTGAATTACCTTTGTAATCCATGAAGAACATCAGATCGCCGCGTTTCAGTCCGGCAATATCCGTAACGACGGTGCTGTTCTGCTTCACCCAGTCTCCCTGCTGCCGCGAATCGGCAGGCAGCTTCAGATTTAAGGCATCCAAGAAGATCTGGCGGATGAAGTCGGAGCAATCAAAGGTCCGGGTGTCGTTCCGGCTGGAGCCATATTCATACGGTGTTCCCAGATAGCCCATGCCGGCTGTAATGACACGTTCAATGGATGCTGTCTGCGAACCCGGCGATGGGACCGGGGCAGGTGCAGGCGTAGGCGCTGGAGCAGGTGCCGGCACCGGTGCCGGAGACGGTGATGAGCCTGCCGGAGCAGCAATATACTGGTCCGACGAGCTGGTATAACCGACCGTTCCGTTAGCTGTTCTTACTTTGTACCAATAGCTGTTCGTTTCCTCCAGGATGGTGACCTGGTCATTCTTATATAGATAGCCCAGTACTTTCCCGTCTGCGGAAGGGGTCTCCCGGAGACGGACGGTGGCCTGGATCACGGCTGTCTGAGATGCAGGTGCTGAAGCATTGACGACACGGATATAGGAATCCCCCGAGCTGGTATACCCGACGATTCCCTCTGCAGTTCTTACCTTATACCAATAGCTGCCTGCGGCCTCCAGAATGGTAACCTGGTCGCCTTTGTTAAGATATTTCAGAATTTTGCCGCTGGTGGACGGCTCTGTCCGCAGCCGGACGGAAGCTTCAATAACTCCGGTCTGCCCGGCAGATGCTGCCGCCGATACGATGGACGAATCCGCAGCGGCGTATGCCTGCTGAGGGCTGAACACTCCCAGGGATAATGCCAGTGATGCAGATACCCATAGCGATGCTGTCAATTTCTTGCTTGATACGATCATAGCGTTCCCCCGCTTAGCGTATTAAGAAATTCAACAACGGCGCGCGCTACGTTTGTTGCTTTCTGCCCTCATTATAGGCTTGACCGGGATATGGAACATGCTCCAAATTTCACAAAAAACCTTGCCAACTTATGGTAACACCCGGGTCTATAGTCTCGATTTCTCCTTGAATTTGGTGGAAATTACAGCTAACTAGGAGAAATTAAGGAATGATGATCGTCCTTAGGCTCGACGTGAACATGCACATGCATGATGTTATGCAGCCTGGTCATCCGCTCCTCAATCAAGTCGCTGATCTCATGTCCTTCCGATACCGTCATCCGGGCATCCACCTCCACCACCACATCCACAAGCACGTTATTGCCGTGTACCCGGGCCTTCAGGTCCTTGATGCCCTCCACCCCCGGAATCCGGGCAATCGTGCTGCGCAGATCCAGCAGCTTATCCTCATCGAAGCCGTCGGTCAGGCGGTACGTCGAATCGCGGAAAATATCCCAGGCGGTCTTGATGATCAGCAGTCCGACCGCGATGGCGGCAACGGAATCGATCCACGGCAGGCCGAATTGTGCCCCGACAATCCCTACAGCCGCACCGATACTTACAATGGCGTCGGAGAAATTATCCTTGGCTGCGGCCATCAGCGCATGGTTGTTGATTCTTTTGGCCAGCCGCTTGTTATACACATAGACGCCCATCATCGCTACAGCGCAGATCAGGGCAACTCCGGCAGACCAGAGCTGGGGTGTGGCCTTGGCTCCTTCAAACAGCGAACGCGTGGCCTCCACAATTACCTGAATGCCTACCAGCGCCATGATAAAAGAGGCCATCAGCGCCGCCACCGTCTCCGCCCGGAAATGTCCGTAGGTATGATCGGAATCCGGCGGCTTCCGTGAAATGCGCAGACCGATCAGCACCGCAAGCGAGGCGACAATATCGGTCAGGTTATTGAAGCCGTCGGCAAGCAGCGCGCTGGAAGCGAACAGGTAGCCGCAGATCAGCTTGAATGCGGACAGGATCAGATAAGCGGCAATGCTGATTAGCGCACCTTTTTCACCTTTACGTATATCTTCATAGATATCGGTCATCCCTGTTCCCCCTACGATTTCTAACCTGGCACTGCGATTCGAGAAAACTTTCTTTGAATTATTCTTGCCCTTGTAGCAGCTTTTAAAAACCATTAGAATAAGGAAAAGGACTTGCTGCCTAAGGGGGTTAACATAATGAGCGATAATCAGGAGCGGCCAAAAATCAATCTGGCTGATGCGATCCGCCAGAAGCTGGAGCAGAAGAAGCAGCACAATTCAGGCAAACCGGGCTCCACATTTCAGGCCGGATCGGCGAAGCCGCTGAAGAGCCAGAATAATAAGAAGCCTAACAATCAGCGCCGCCGTACTGGCGGTTCCTAGACCTTAGTATTTGAATCATAAACGGCTGCGTTATCCCTTGCGGGACGACGCAGCCGTTTATTTCGTTTTGTCTTACGCCTCTACCGGATACATCCGGGCACGCAATTCCTTGATCTCAGGGTTCTCCAGGTATTCATCATAGCTCATGGTGCGGTCGATGATTCCAGTTGGTGTAATCTCGATGATGCGGTTGGCAATCGTCTGGATGAACTGATGGTCATGGGAGGTGAACAGGATCGTTCCGTCAAAGTCAATCAGTCCGTTATTGAGCGCGGTGATCGATTCCAGATCCAAGTGGTTGGTCGGCTCATCGAACACCAGCACATTCGCCCCGTTCAGCATCATCTTGGCCAGCATACAGCGGACCTTCTCGCCCCCGGACAGTACACTTGCCTTCTTCAGCGCTTCTTCGCCGGCAAACAGCATCCGGCCCAGGAAGCCGCGCAGGAAGGTCTCATCCTGATCCTTCGAGTACTGGCGCAGCCATTCCACCAGATTCATCTCCACCCCGTCGAAGTAACGGGAATTATCCTTAGGGAAGTAGGCCTGTGAGGTGGTCACACCCCAGGTATATTCTCCGCTGTCCGCTTCCTTCTCGCCCATCAGGATATCGAACAAGAGCGACTTCGGCTGGGAATTCGGACCTACAAAAGCGATCTTATCTCCCTTGTTCACAACAATATTGAGATCATCCAGCACCTTCTCGCCGTCAACCGACTTGCTCAGACCGCTGACCGTCAGCAATTGCTTGCCGGCTTCACGCTCAGGCTTGAAGTTCAGGAACGGATATTTGCGGTTGGACGGGCGGATATCCTCCAGTGTAATCTTCTCAAGCTGCTTCTTACGGGAGGTCGCCTGCTTCGACTTGGAGGCGTTCGCCGAGAAGCGCTGAATGAAGGCTTGCAGCTCCTTCATCTTCTCTTCCTTCTTCTTGTTGGCGTCACGCTGCAGGGCCAGAGCCAGCTGGCTGGACTCATACCAGAAGTCGTAGTTGCCGACGTACATCTGGATTTTGCCGAAATCGATATCCGCAATATGCGTGCAGACCTTATTCAGGAAGTGACGGTCATGGGATACCACGATAACGGTGCCTTCATAGTCCATGAGGAAGTTCTCCAGCCAGCCGATGGATTCCAGGTCCAAGTGGTTGGTAGGCTCATCGAGCAGCAGGTTGTTCGGGCGTCCGAACAGGGCCTGGGCCAGCAGCACCCGTACCTTCTCGTTGCCGCTCAGTTCGGCCATCTTTTTGTCGTGCATCTCACGCGTAATGCCCAGGCCGATCAGCATTGCTGCTGCGTCAGGCTCGGCGTCCCAGCCGTTCAGCTCGGCGAATTCGCCTTCCAGCTCACCGGCGCGGAGTCCGTCAGCTTCGGTGAAGTCGCTCTTGGCATAGAGGGCGTCCTTCTCCTTCATAATCTCGTACAGGCGGGTGTGGCCCATAATAACGGTCTCCAGCACCTGGTATTCGTCATACTCGAAGTGGTTCTGCTTGAGTACGGCCAGCCGTTCGCCCGGGGTAATATGCACATCGCCGACATTGGCTTCGATCTCGCCGGACAGAATCTTCAGGAAGGTCGATTTGCCCGCGCCGTTCGCGCCGATCAGGCCGTAGCAGTTGCCGGGTGTGAATTTTATGTTGACATCCTCAAATAGTGCGCGTTTTCCGTAGCGGAGTGTTACGCCGCTTGTGCTAATCATTAAGCATTACCATCCTTTTCACATAGGTTCCGGCTCATTATAGCATAAATTCAAGCAAAATGGCCTTTAATCTGGCACTAGGCAAGGGATGTTCGGCCTTTTGCGGGTAAAATTCTATTTAAGTAGTAGGCGGACGCTCTTCGGGATGCACCACCAGCGTCTCCCCGTAAGCCAGGGTACGGATGCGTTCCTCCGCTATGCCCTGATCCACCCTGGCCTGCTCCATCCGGTCCAGCGCCTCGCGCGCCGTGTCATCCGCCAGCCGGAACGTCCCGAAATGCATCGGGATCATCAGCTCTGCGCCGACATCGATGAAGGCCTGCACCGCTTCCTCGGGATTCACATGCTGGGAGTTCATGAACCACTCCGGCTCATACGCTCCGATCGGCATCAGCGCAACATGCAGCCGGTACCGGCTGCCGATCTCCTTGAAGCCCGGGAAGAAGCCGCTGTCTCCGGCAAAATACAGGTTCGGCGGAAGCAGCTTATGCTGCGCCTTGCCCTCCTCACCCTCCGGGTGCTTCTGCGGCTCCGCAGGCTGCAGCACATAACCGCCCCAATGCGAGGAGTTGGTATCGAACGGCGTCCGCCGGGTCCAGTGCTGGGTCGGGACAAACGCAAGCCGGACCGCGCCCACGGTAAGCTCCTGCCACCACTCCATCTCCAGACAGTTCGCAAAGCCCTTGCGGACCATTTTGCGCTTCAGCCCCACAGGTACAATCAGGGTGGTGCCGGTCCGGTACAGCTTGCGGATGGAGCTGATATGCAGGTGGTCATAATGGGAATGGGAGATCAGAATCAGATCCACCGGGGGAATATCGCGGATGGGAATCCCCGGCTCTCCGATCCGCTTCTCGAAGCCGAGCCTCCGCGCCCAGATCGGGTCGGTAATGATGTTCATGCCTTCATATTGCAGGAAAAAGGTCGAATGCCCGATCCACGTCACCGTCGTCTCCAGCCGGTTCCCGGCCAGATAGTCCAGCCGCGGCGGATGATTCGGCACCTTGTAGGTGTAGTCCTTCTTCTTCCGGCGGCGCTCCTCGCGCCACTGGCGGAATTCCTTCAGCGTCTTGTCGGTGCTGACATTATCTATATTGTTGTACCGTATTCTGGCCATAGCAGGGTTCACTCCTTCTGAGTTGAAACGGATACCCATTACAAATTTTACCCAAATGTCCCGGGCGGAAACGTCTGCGGGAGGGATTGGGCAGGTGAACAGTTGCTGCTCTGGCCTCATATTCGCAAAATCCTGTCCGAAATGCAACTTTGGCCTCTTTACTTGGGCTTAAGGATGCTTACGCCAGAGGTTGGAAAATGACGTAAACTTATAAATAGTAACTAAAATTTTAGCTAATATGGCCCCCGGCCGCTTTGTATTCGTCTGCTGAAAGAGGTAAAATGCGGGTAACGCAACCGGTATAGCATTTATGCGATTATATTGCCTAAAAGAGGAGCTGACGTATGAAGATTACCTTTATCGAACCGACCCCCAGTCCAAATACAATGAAGCTTCATTTAGATGAGAGCTTAGCCCCCGGCATCCGCCGGACCTATACACCGGAGACCCGGCGCTCCGCCCCGGCCTGGGCGCAGGAGATGCTGGACATTCCCGGCGTGACAAGCATCTACCATGCCGCTGACTTCGCCGCGCTGGAGCGCAAGGGCAGCGCTGACTGGGCCGCGATTCTCCGCGAGGTCCAGAGCCGCTTCGGGGCTGAGGGCCTCGGCGAGGCCTACACCCCGGGCGACGAGGAGGATGGCGCGCACTTCGGCGAATCCCAGGTATTCGTGCAGATGTTCCGCGGCATCCCGATCCAGATCCGCGTCAAGACGGGCGCGAAGGAGGAGCGCATCGCCCTGTCGAGCCGCTTCACCCAGGCGGTGACCGATGTGGCCAGCGCGGTGCTGATCAAGGAGCGCAAGCTGACCGATTACGGCGTGCGCTACGGCGAGCCGCCGGAGATTGCCCGCGAGGTCGAGCAGGAGCTGGAGGCGGCGTATCCGCAGGAACGCCTCGACTCCCTCGTGCAGCAGGCGATCGCGCACGGGGCGGCCGGCGAGTTCGTCGAGCAGCGGCACAAGAAGGAGCAGGCCGAGCTGCTGCAAGACCTGCGCTCGGGCGACTGGCGCGTGCGCTATGCCGCGCTGGAGGACTTGGCGCCAAGCGAGCAGCTCCTGCCGGAGCTGCGGGCGGCGCTGCACGACCCCAAGCTGCAGATTCGCAGATTGGCGGTCGTGTACTTAGGCGACATCCGCACCCCTGGTGCGATGGAGCTGCTCTATGAGGCGATGGAGGACAGCGCCCCGGCGGTGCGGCGCACGGCCGGGGACACGCTCTCCGACATCGGCGATCCTGCGGCGACGCCGGTGATGACGGCGGCGCTGACGGACAAGAGCAAGCTGGTCCGCTGGCGGGCAGCGCGCTTCCTGTACGAGGTCGGGACTGCCGAAGCCCGCGAAGCGCTGAGCATTGCGGCGGAAGACCCCGAATTCGAGGTAGGGCTGCAGGCCAGAATGGCGCTGGAGCGGATTCTGTCCGGCGAGGAGGCGGCGGGCACGGTCTGGCAGCAGATGTCCGAGCGCCGCCGGAGCTGAACACCGGACTTGCCGCATTTTGTCATTGCCTGGAAAGCCGGTTTGCATTATACTGTTTCCTGTTGTTCATATCGTTCAAAGATAGCCTCATCATACCTAGGATGAGGTAGAGGTCGCGGACAGGAAGAGTAAGCGCGTGGAGATGCCTAAGAGCCATCGGGGAGACGCGCCCAAAGGACTGTCCGCCGAAATCGTCACTGCTGCTCTTAGATTGCAGGGACGATTGGGGCCGTTAGCCGAAAGGCGCGGAACTGTCACTGTGCTTCAGGACGTCCAGGAGACTGGCCTGCTGAGTGCATAGTGTTGCGCTATCTTAACAGGGAGTATGATGCGGAGCCTATAAATCAGGAAGCCGCAGCGTCCGTCTGCGGTTTTTTTGTCATTGTATCCTGCCCGGCAGAAGATCCCGGCCGGTGCAGGGCAAACGGCACTCCCCGCTGTGAACAGAAACATTATAACTCTAAGGGAGTGTCTTATTCATGCAAGCCAAGCAACCTAAGCAATCCAAGCAGCCGGTGACACAGGCAGGCCGTGGCGCGGCACCGGGACTGCGCAAATCCTTCAAAGCAAGGCATCTGACCATGATCGCCCTCGGCGGCTCAATCGGAACCGGACTGTTCCTGGCCAGCGGCGGGGCGATCGCCTCCTCCGGTCCGGGCGGCGCCCTGCTCGCCTACACGGCGGTCGGAATCATGGTCTATTTCCTGATGACCAGCCTCGGCGAGCTGGCGACATATCTGCCGGATTCCGGCTCGTTCAGCACCTATGGAACCCGGTTCGTCAGCCCTGCCTTCGGCTTCGCCATCGGCTGGAACTTCTGGTACAACTGGGCCGTGACGATTGCCGCCGAGCTGTCGGCCGCTACGGTCATCATCAAGTACTGGTTCCCGGACAGCCCCTCGTTCCTGTGGAGCCTGCTCTTCCTGGCGCTCATGTTCGGCCTGAACTTCCTGTCCGCGCGGGGCTACGGCGAGTCGGAATACTGGTTCGCCATCATTAAGATCATTACCGTGATCGTCTTCCTGACCGTCGGCGTGCTGATGATCTTCGGGATTCTGGGCGGCTCTGCGGTAGGCTTCAGCAACTTCCAGCTTGGCGGCAGCTCCTTCCACGGCGGCTTCTTCGCCTTCGTCGGCGTATTCATGGCGGCAGGCTTCTCCTTCCAGGGCACCGAGCTGGTGGGTGTCGCCGCCGGCGAGAGCGAGAATCCGCGCAAGAATGTACCGGTAGCGATCCGCCAGGTATTCTGGCGCATCCTGATCTTCTATATCTTCGCCATTCTCGTTATCGGAATGCTGATTCCGTACACGAATCCCGACCTGCTCCGCGGCGGAATTGACGATATCGGCGTCAGCCCGTTCACCATCGTCTTCAACAAGGCCGGACTTGCCATTGCCGCTTCTGTAATGAACGCGGTCATTCTCAGCTCGGTGCTGTCTGCGGGCAACTCCGGGATGTACGCCTCCACCCGCGTCCTATATGCCATGGCCAAGGATGGCATGGCCCCGCGCGTTCTCGGCAAGCTGAATCGCAGAGGAGTGCCGGTCGGCGCACTGCTCGTCACGACAGCGGTCGGAATGCTGGCCTTCCTGGCCTCCTTCTTCGGAGACGGCGCGGTGTACAACTGGCTGCTGAATGCCTCCGGGATGTGCGGCTTCATCAACTGGCTCGGGATTGCCATCTGTCATTACCGCTTCCGCCGCGCCTTCGTGAAGCAAGGGCATTCGCTTGATGAGCTGCCCTACCGGGCAAGATGGTTCCCGTTCGGCCCGTTGTTTGCCTTCGCCCTGTGCCTCGTAGCCATTCTCGGCCAGAACACGGGTGCCTTCACCGGCGGGCGCATTGACTGGTACGGCATCCTGGTTTCCTATGTCAGCGTGCCTCTGTTCCTGCTCGTCTGGCTCGGCTACGGCTGGTTCCGCAAGAGCAGTATTATCCCGCTTAACAAGTGTGACCTGAGCGCCCACACAGACTGATTCATTGCAGCAGCATAGGAAAAGACCGGTTTTGATTCCGCAGCAGCGGGCCAAAACCGGTCTTTTAAATATCGGTAGCTTAAGTCTATTTGCGGGAATCCCAGCAGCAGCTGTTGATTATGCCCAGGTGGTGATCGTTTCGACCGGCAGACGGTAGGAAGGGTATCCCTCTTTGGCGGCTTTGCCTATCGAGATCAGCATGACCGGCTGGAAACGTTCTTTGTCCAGGCCAAAAATCTCTGCAATATGCTCCTTGTCATACCCGGCCATCGCGTTGGTATCATATCCGTGGGCACGGGCTACCAGCATCAGCTGCATCGAAATCAGGCCCGAGTCAATCAGATTCACATCACGCATTTCGGCTGCGGTTATTTTCTCATAATAGGGCTTGACCTGCTGCATCTGCATGTCCCTAACATCGCTCGGCATGTATCCAAGCTCCACGGCTTTGCCGAAAATTTCGTCCATATATTCAATGTTATTCGCATCATAGAATACCGCAATTGCAGCAGACGATGTGAGCACCTGGGTCTGATTGAAGGAGGCCAGCGGTGCAAGCTTCGCTTTGCCTTCAGCGCTGTCGATGACGAGGAAACGCCATGGCTGCATGTTAACGGAGGATGGGGCACGGGTGGCTTCCGCCAGAATCTCGGTCATTTCCTCTCTGCTGATTTTCACTTCAGGATCATATACCTTCACGGAACGGCGCTCCAGGACGATTGCATTGAAATCATTGGTTGTGTGGAATTTACCTGTCGATGTGCTCATGGTTACTTCTCTCCTTTGTATATAATGTGCTGATGTTGAATCATCACTAGGAGAATTGTAAACTATAAACCATAGTTCATAGCAAGAACAAACCGTGAGGTGATGGCATGAAGATCAGTGAAGTGGCAACAAAGGTGGGCCTTCCTATTTCAACCCTGCGTTATTATGAGAAAATGGGCATCATTACGGAGGAGTATATCCTCAGAGAAGAGAATAATTACCGGAATTATGTCCCGGAAATCATTCAATATATCGAAGTGGTCAAGAATTGTCTAGCGGTTGGATTCTCAATTCAGGATATTAAAGACATGATTGCCAAGCATGGAATGTCCAGGGATGAGCAAGCACGCATTATACATCACAAAATCGCAGAGATTGAAGACGCGCAGAAAAAAATGGAGGCTTCCAAGCAATCTCTGTACGAGATTCTGGACATGAACATCACGTGTGAGGACGGGTTCGGCAAAACCTGAATCCTAGAGGCAGCAATTCAGGCATAGAAGCACCTTCGAAGGGACACGCTACCCGTATTCACAACCCAAGGAGGCCGCTATGAGAAAAAGTGGGATGATCGCCCTGCTGCTGCTCTTCCTGTTCACCGCTGTTCCGGTCAGCGCAAGCTCCGCCGCTCCTGACTATGCCCGGTGGGGCAAGATCGCCGTGAAGGAAGCGCAGCAGAGATACAATGCCGACATTGTTGATTACAAGCACATCGGCCGTATCCAGCTTAAGCCGAATCTGGCGGAAGAGAAATTCAAGCTCCAGGTCCGGCGCAAGGACGGCCGGGAATTCGGCGTCCTGGTTAAGGTCCGCTTCAACCCGTCCAATAACAGGCTGCAAGCCGTGCAATTCCTGGAGCAAAGAGGCTGACGCCGCTTCATTTCCAGGTGACATATACCTTAAGATCCCCGGTATCCTCAAACGGCGAGCTGTTGAAGGCCAGGTTGTTCAGTCCCAGCTCGTAGAGCACCTGAAGGTCCTGCCTCAGCAGTTTGTCGCTTCCCCGGTAACGGAACAGAAGCGATTGCCCGCCTGCATCTGCCGCTACTCCAGCCAGCTCCTTCAATTGTGCCGCCGAGGAGACCACCTGATCCTCCTCATAGAGCCCGTAATTCAGCTCCTCCTGCAGCCTTTTGTAGAAATCCGCCCCCTGGCCCCCTTGATTGACCAGCTTAGACAGCGTATCCGCGTAGCGGATGGACGCAGCCGGATAGGACTTGGTCCAGCTATGGTCTGCACGCATCTGCTTATCGGTCCGCATGTAATATACGTTACTGATTCCATTCTCCGGGCTCGGGTCCGGGTCATCCCAGGTCGTATCCAGGTGGTACCAGGTTCCGTTCAGCTTTACAAGATTCCAGGCATGGGACTGGGTCACGCCGTCTCCTGATCTGGCCGTCCCCTCCACAATCCGGTTCGGAATCCCTGCTCCCCACAGCAGCTTATAGGTTAGCAGCGTGTAGCCCTGGCAGACCGCACTCCCGGTCTGAAGCGCCTCATACGCGGTATATTTGCGGTGCGAGTGATCGTATTGCAGGTTCAGCACCACCCAGTCGTGGATCGCTTTGACCTTCTGGTGATTGTTCATTCCCGGAGTAATGATCTGCTGCAGAATCGCCTTCACCTGCTTATTCACGTAAGCGGTCTGCTGCAGCGTCTCCCGGTACGCCATCTGAACCGTCACCTGGACCGAGCGCGCACTCCCCCGGTAAGAGAAGGCATAGCTGTCTATAATGTAATAAAGATACGGATCGCTCGCCATCGCCTGGTTGATAGCCGTCTGCACATCGCTTTTCAGCTTCGAGGTCTTGCCTTGATAGGTAAATGTAATTGTCTCTCTGCGGTTGCTCATCGCTCCGGCCAGCCGCTGCGTCATGTCACTGGTGGAATGCAGCACGGCAGCACTGCCTGCGGCAGAAGCCACCTCGTATCCCCAGTACGTTACAGGCGGTATCGCAGCACATACCACCATGATTCCAAGCACACTCTTGATCAGTGACAGATGTCTCTTCCTCTTCGCCATATCCTTCGCGCGCCTCCTGCAATCTATATGATGGATCAAGGCACCCTGCTCCTACTCTATAGTAGATGCCGGTGATCCTGCGTTTACAACTTTAATCATCCTCCCTATCATAGCAAACAAGCCGCCCCCCGGTAAATCTCCGGGAGGCGGCAGGCTTCATAACAGGTGCATCTTACCCATATCCAAATATTCTTTTGACGGATTGGCTTAGAAGTTCTTACCGGTCCACAGGGACACTCTCTTCTTCACCAGCTCGGTGAATTCCTTCTCCATGTCCTGGGCTCCGGCTTTGTCCAGCTCAGCCAGGAAGCTGTCATAGACTTTATCGAAGTCGCCCGGCTTGGACAGAATCGCTTCCGGGATACGCTTGCGAACGATGTCCTGCGTCTTCTTGTAGATGACCTGGTACTGGCCGTCTGTCGGAACCGGCAGGTTATACAGAGCACCTGTCTCCTTGACCGGGAATTCATCCTCCTTCGGGAACAGATCCTTCCAGGTGGTCGCATTGTATCCGGCGAGGGATTCCTTCTCGGCTTCAGAGTAGGAAGCTACGATTTGTTCCGGAAAGCTTGTCGTGTAGTAGTTATCGGTAGGGTCCTTAACCCCGTCGCCATAGCGTGCACCAAAGATCAGATATTGGCCAATCCCGGTATTTTTCTGGTAATTCGCAGTATCGTTAGCCAGGCCGTCGCGGACCTCCGGCAGCATCTCGCGTTTGCCGTCAGCGCTTACAGTATAGTGCTTGCCTTCAACTCCCCAGTTTCTCAGCACCTGGCCTTCATCAGAGGACATCCAGTCGAGCCATTTGATGATCCGCTCCGGATCTTTGGCTGCTGTTGTAATCGCAATACCGTAGCCGTCAATCCCTGTCCGCATGAAGGAATGATCCTTATATTCCTCGCTCATGGTGACCGGGAAGTGTCCGTAGGTGTACTCATCCTTGCCGGCCGCCTTCAGTGCATTCTCGCCATCCTGGTACTCCCACTCCTGGGAGATCAGGCCGAGTACGCGGCCGCTGGCCACCTTCGCCTTGTATTGGTCATCTTTTTGCACAAAGGTGTCTTTATCCAGCAGTCCCTGGTTATACATGCCGTTCAGCCAGCGGAAATACTCCTTCTCTTCCGGGCGTTTGTAGTGCAGCTTGGCTTCATACGTCTCAGGGTCCACATAGTACTCGCCGTCATCCGGTGCCCCCGTGGAAATGAAGGCCGGGTTCGTTACGGTGATCATGATCTTCCAGTCATCGGCGTTCAGCGTCAGCGGAATGGTTGGCTGCCCGTCGGTTTCAGGATGCTTGGCGACATATTCCTTCAGCACCTTCTCGAAATCGGCTACTGTACGGATTTTCGGATAACCCAGCTCTTTGAGTACACGGTGTTGTATCTCGAATCCGCCGGTGGCGTCGAAGGACTGCTGATCCACCCCTACATTCGTAGGAATCTGGTAGATGCTCTGGTCATCCAGGCTGTACTTCAGCCGGTTCATGTTCTCGCCGTACACCTTCTTCAGGTTCGGGGCATATTTATCAATCAGATCAGTCATATCAATAATCAGGCCGGCATCCACCAGAGTGCTCAGACTTCCTTTGGCAAAAATCAGATCAGGCACGTCCCCGCTCGCCGCCATCATCGCAATCTTCTGGTCCCCGCCGCCGCTGCCTACATCGAATTCCGCTTCCAGGGTCACCCCTGTCTTCTCCGTAATCGCTTTGCCGACATCATCCTGCATCTTGTTCCAGTTCGGGCTGGCATCCGCACCGAAGAAGGTGAACGTAACCGGAGAGGTATCTAGCGCGGTATCATCCCCTGCATTTGTCGCTGAAGGTGTATTATCTGCGTTGTTAGGAGTCGTTTTGTTGGCAGCATTATTGGCATCTCCCCCACAACCGGATATCAGCATCGCGCTCAGTAGCATGAGGGTGAAGACCGTTTTGGTGCTCTTGCGGTTCATTGTATTGCCCCCTTATCTCATCATATTTAAGTTCTATGCATATCAGGCTAAGCCTGAATATACCGTGGTTCCCTAAGCCTTAACGGCCCCAAGCGTCATTCCGCTGACAAAATATTTCTGCAAAAACGGATAAACAACGAGGATCGGTACCGTAACAACGATGGTAATTGCCATCTTGATCGACTCCGGCGAAATCTGGGCCATCTGCTGGGCCATATCATTCGCGTTCACCATGCCGCTGCCCTGGTTGGTGCTGGCTAAGACCTTCATCAGCTCATATTGCAGCGTGGTCAAATGCGGCTTGTTGCCGTTGTACAGATAGGTGGTGAACCATTCATTCCATTGCCCTACGGAGAGGAACAGTGCAATCGTAGCCAGTACAGGCTTGCAGAGCGGAATGATGATTCTGTAAAAGATCATGAAATCGTTGGCTCCATCCAGCTTGGCGGATTCCTGCAGCGCGAACGGCAGCCCATCCATGAAGGAACGGATGACGAACACGTTGAATGCTGAAATCGCACCCGGCAGAATGTAAATCCAGAACGTCCCGATCAGATTCAGGTCTCTCATCAGAATGTACATCGGCACCATACCGCCGGAGAAGTACATGGTCAGCGCCAGGAAATAAGAGACGAACTTCCGGGCTCTGAATTCCGGACGGCTCAGGGTAAACGCCAGCATCGAGGCGCTGATCAGACCGAGAATGCTCCCGGACACCGTGCGCAGAACCGAAATTTTGAAGCCTTGAATCAGGCCGGTATAGCTGAAGATCCGCTGATAGTTCTCCAGGGTCCATACCCTCGGGAAAATATAGATGCCGCCCCGGACGGTGTCTGTGGATTCATTGAATGAGATCGCCAGCACGTTCAGGAAGGGATACAGTGTCACTATCATGATCAGTCCCATTATGATGTACAGGAAGATATCGAACGCTTTTTCACCTTTTGTCATTTGAAATGCCTTGCTGTTCATCTGTGATCCCCTCCTTACATAATGCTTTCTTTGGTAACCTTCTTCATCACACCGTTGGCAATCAGCAGCAGGATGACGCTGACGACCGAGGTGAAGATACTTATTGCCGTACCATAGGAGAACCGCCCGATCTGAATCCCGTATTTAAGCGCATACAAATCAAGGACCTCGGAATAATCGGTCACCATATTGTTCTGGAGCTGGAACTGCTTCTCGAAGCCGATCCCGACCAGATGGCCAATTGACATAATCAGCAGAACGGTAATAGTGGTGCGGATACCAGGAAGAGTAATGTTGATCATCTGCTTAATCCGGCCTGCGCCGTCCACCTTGGCCGCTTCATACAGCTCTTTATCGATGCCTGTAATCGCTGCCAAATAGATGATTGCGTTCCAGCCTGTTTCCTTCCACAGATCGGCTGCCGTCAGAATGCCCCAGAAATACTTGCCCTTCGCCATGAACTGGATCGGCTCATCAATGATATTCAGCCAGATCAGCAGATCGTTCACAATCCCTCCGTCGATCGCGAGTGTCTTGTAGACAATCCCGCCGACCACGACCCAGGAGACAAAGTGCGGCAGGTAAGAAACTGTCTGGACCGTCCGCTTGAACATATTACCCCGCAGCTCATTGAGCAGCACAGCGAACAGGATGGGAACCACGAAGCCGAAGATCAGCCCCAGCATACTCATAGCCAGTGTATTTCTCAGTACAAGATAGAAGCGTTCATCCTGGAATAACTCTTTGAAGTTATCCAGTCCGACCCATTTCTGCTCACTGAAGGACTTGACCGGTTTATAATTCTGGAAGGCCATAAGCCATCCCCATAAGGGCACGTAGCTGAAGATAAATACCCAGATCACAAATGGAAGAGACATCAGATATAAGTATTTTTGCTGCAGCACGCTGTTCCAGAATCCGTTGCCGGGCCTCGCGGGCGGGCTGGGGGTTACGCTTTCATTTGGTGTCACGCCTTTATCAGTTAGCGCTTTCACTTCTATTTTTCTCCCCCTTCGTTCTTGATACATCTATCTTATCCCAGCCCCCGGAGTGAGAATACCCAACAGATTTCACGTAAAAACCTATAAAAATTAGTCATTCCCCTGCCCGTTACCGCTTAAGTCCTCCAATCGCTGTCCACCGGCACTGAAAAGGCGATCTGTGTTCCCTCCCCTTCCCGGCTGGTGATTCTAAGCCCATGCGCCTCCCCGTAATACAGGGTCAGCCGCTGCTGCACATTGCGCAGCCCGATACGCCCGTGCTCCTCTTCCTCCGTCTTCGTAATCACTTCCATAATCGCGGCCAGCCGCTCTTCCGTCATGCCGATCCCGTCATCCTGCACCACCACCTGAACCTCCTTATTCCCGTTCAGCGTAATGGCGATGCTCACATGGACCGTGCCCTCCTTGTTCTCCAGACCATGGACGACCGAATTCTCGACCAGCGGCTGGATAATCAGCGGCGGGAGCATCACTTCAGCAGCTCCGGCATCGAAGGCAATCTCATATTCCAGCCTGTCCTCATAGCGGAACTTCTGAATCTCCAGATAGGAGCGGATCATCTCGACCTCCTCCTTAAGCGGGGCCCGCTCCCGGCCCACCTCCAGGTTCTTGCGCATCAGCTTGCCGAGCTGCCGGACGATGTTGGCAATCTCCTTCTCGCCCTTGAGATGGGCATTCATACGGATCGATTCCAGCGCGTTGAATAGGAAATGCGGGTGAATCTGGCTGGCCATCATCTTCAGCTTAATCTCCCGCTGGGCAATCTCCAGCGTGCTGTTCTTCTCGTTGCTCTCAATGACCTGGGTGATCAGCTGGTTGATGCTGGACACCATGTAATTGAACTGGCGCGACAGCTGGCCGATCTCATCCGTTCCGTCAATATGGGAGACGGCGTTCAGGTTGCCGAGCGCTACCTGATTCAGCTGGCGGCTCAGCCGCAGCAGCCGGTTGGTCGTCAACAGCGAGATTGTATACACCAGCGCAAGCGCCACGAGCAGCACACCGAAGACGATGACCAGGCCGAGCTTGCTCACCTTGTTGGCATCGTTCAGAATGCTTTTGGTCTCGAAGACAGACACAATCTTCAGCTTGCTGACACTCAGCGCAGGGACGATCTCATCGATAATGACGTAGGAGTCCTTATTTTTCACCTCGGCAGTGAACACGCCCTTCTCCTTCGCCTGCACATCCATGCCCAGATCATACGCATCCACAGTGCTGCCCACCAGCATCGGATCCTTGGCCGCCACAATGTAACCCTGCTCATCGATCACAAGGGTGTCGAACGGCTCCTGGTAGAGCATCTGATTCAGTTCATCCTGCGCCACCTGTACCATCAATACCCCGGATTTGCTGTATTCAAGATAAGGAACCTGGCGGACCAGGCTAAGCTTGTTGATGGTTCCTTTGGAGCTGATGATCTGCGGCTCCTTGTCGGGAATATACATCCAGTAGATCTGGTTGTTCTGCATCGCCTTGACATACCAGCTCTTCTCCTTAATCGCAGGCGTGACCGGCGCGATCGACATATCATCCACCAGCGTGGGATTATCAATGAAGAAGCGGATATTGGAGACTTCCCGGTACCGCAGCACATATTCCTTGAAGTCCGTATAGTCCAGGTAAGCCTTGGTCAGCTCCAGAATGCTGGGATACCGCGTATTGACCAGCTTCTCCAGCTCCTCGTTGAAGTAGAGCAGGTTCGAGATATCCGTAGGCACACGCAGCTTGCTGGACAGCTGGCTCTTGATTTTGTCCACGTTGTTAGTGGCTTGGGAAATCGCCCGGTTCAAGGCTCCCTCCCGGAAATAATTCGTCAGAATGAATCCGGCAATCAGCACAGGGATCATTACGACAATGATATAGAAAAAAATGAGCTTGTATTTCAGCTTCATATTATTGACCATCCGCACCAGCCGTTTGATAGCAGTCTCCCCCTTTCGGTATACGTGTATTATAACCTGTCCCTCCGGTTGAAGAGCCAGCAGAACTTGAAGCAGGACTTCTATCCGCGCAAAACAGGCTGCACCCGCATCCTCTGCCGGACGGGAACAGCCTGCCTGATCTTAATTCTCCTTGCGGAACGCGCTTGGCGAGACGCCGACATACTTGCGGAACTTGGCGTTGAAGTAATCGGCGTTCATATAACCGACCTGCTCCGCGACTTCATAGACCTTCATGCCTTGGGCCAGGAGCTGCTTGGCCTTCTCAATCCGCACCTTGTCCAGGTACGTATTGAAGTGCTCGCCCACCTGGGCTTTGAACATTTTGCCCAGGTAGGCGCTGTTATAGTTGAACACCTCGGCCAGGGTGCCCAGCTTCAGATTCTCATTATACCGGCGCTGGATCAGATCCGTGATCCGCTTGATCTCATCTCCGCGCCCGCTGCCGCTGCCTGCCAGCCGGGCAATCTGCTCCATATAGCCCGAGACCAGCCGCTCCGCATCATGCAGATACCCGCTGCTGTACACCTCGCCCATAGGGGAAGCTTGTCCGGCAATCAGCGGGCGCAGCTCAGGATTCGCCGCCTCCAGGCGGGCAATCGTGCTGCTGACGATCCTCAGCAGCTGTTCCTTGATGTAGATCTCCTCACGCCGGGTATGAACCAGCTGGCGGATAATCTGCAGGGTCAGCTCCCGGGCCGCTTCACTGCTCCCGGCCTCCACCGCCAGCAGCAGCTGCATCTCCAGATCTCGCTCGGGGTCCGGCTCCTCCCCCGGTTCTCCCGGCCTGTCCGCCGGTTCACTCCAGGGGTCCGGCTGTCCGCTGAGCAGCGCCTTCTTCTGCCCGAAGAAGGCGTCATCCAGTCTTGCGCGCGCAGCCGCAAGAGACTGGCTGGCCTTCTCCGGCCTGTCCGCCGGCCCGCCCGCTGCCGCCAGGAACTCCAGCCCTTCCTTCGACACCAGCCGGTGCAGCTCCTGCCACAGCCCGGCCCGGGCGCGGTCATCCTGAAGCGGCTGCTTCAGCAGAATCCCCATATACGGGGGAAGGGTGAAGAAGAAGCCGCGGGCCGCCTGCTCCTGCCAATGCAGCTCCAGCAGCCGCTTCACCTGCTCCTCCCGGGCATCCTCCCCCTTATGCAGCCCCGTCAGCTCCAGCAGAATCACCTCACAGCTGCCGGTCAGACCCAGCTTGTCTGCAGCGGCTCCGGCCTGCCCGGACTGCAGCAGCTCAAGCACCAGCACCTCCGCCGCTCTTGCCGGGTCCGGAGCCTGGCTGCCGCCGCTGCGCTCCCCCAGGCGGATCTTCTCCCTCAGCTCCTGCAGATAGCTGATTAATTCATCTTCATCGACCGGCTTGAGCAAATAACCGTCGATACGGTAGGAGATCGCCTGCTTCGCATATTCAAAGTCAGCATACCCGCTGAGAATCAGCACATGGCAGGCAGGGCTAAGACTGCGCAGCTCGGCGATCAGCTCCAGCCCGGTCATGCCCGGCATACGGATATCGGCGATCACCAGCTCAGGCGCAAGCTCGCGGAACCTGTCCAGAGCCTCATATCCGTTGGCAGCGGTTGCCGCCACGGAATAGCCGTGCTCCTCCCAGGGAATCAGGGTACGCAGTCCTTCTCTCAGCTTGGGCTCATCATCCACAATCAGTACCTTAATCAATACGGGACCCTCCTTCAAGCTGTTCTTGAATGGTGCAATCACAGAACTCTGTTACTTGTAAACATTATCAGCACAAAATCACCCTAACACATGATGGGCACCGCTGCTACCTGCCGCGCCAGAGGCAAGCACCTCGCCCACGAAGCGCCGGATGTGGCCGGTTTTTCGATTACATTCGGCCCACGCGCCCACCTAGCGCCGAATGTGGCCGGTTTTTCGACTACATTTGGCCCACGCGCCCACGCAGCGCCGAATGTTTGGTCCACGCCGCTTCCGCCACGCCGCATGTAATCGGTTTTTCGATTACATTTGGCCCACGCGCCCACCTAGCGCCGAATGTGGCCGGTTTTTCGACTACATTTGGCCCACACGCCCACGCAGCGCCCAATGTGGTCGGTTTTTCATACACACCCGGCACGTTGCAACCTCGGCGCAACTCTTGTGTTCGATTGTAAATTCGCATTGTCTACCAGAAACAAATGTCTGCCATCCTGTATAGGATGGCAGACATTCCCAGCTGTATTCAAGTATTATTTGCGGTATGAGGCCAGCTTCTCGTTCAGCTCGCGGGTCTGGGTGTATACGTCCTGATACAAGGCGAAGATGCCATCGTACAGGGCAGCCTGCTCGGCATTCGGGGTGTAAACCTCAGCCGGACGGATGAAGGCTTCCGCACATTCGCTCAGGGAGCCGAACCAGCCTGCGCCATACGCGGCCAGCATCGCTGCGCCCATCGCCGGGCCTTGCTCGCTCTCCAGCTTGATGATGGAAGCGCCGAAGATATCGGCCTGCATCTGCAGCCAGGCTTCATTCTTGGCACCGCCGCCGATGGCCACAACCTCGGTGATCGCTTTGCCGGATTCACGCACAATCTCAATCGATTCACGCAGCGAGAACGTAATACCCTCCAGCACAGCGCGGGTGAAGTGGGACAGGGTATGCCCGGAATCCATGCCGATGAAGCTGCCGCGGATATTCGCATCCGGGTGCGGTGTACGTTCGCCGCTGATGTAAGGGGTGAACAGCAGCCCGCTGCTTCCGGCCGGAATCGCGTTCACGCCCTGCAGCAGCTCGTCGAAGCTCTTGTCTGCCGCAAAAGTCTCCTTGAACCAGGTCAAGCTGTGCCCTGCCGCCAGGGTCACGCCCATAATATAGAAGGCATCCTTCTCACTGTGGTTGAAGAAGTGAACCTTGCCTTCCAGGTTAAGATCCTTGTTGCTCTCATAGGACAGCACGACACCGGAGGTTCCGATGCTGCACATCGTCCGGCCTTCGCCCAGAATCCCGGCACCCAGCGCGCCGCAGGCATTGTCCGCACCGCCGGCGTATACCCGGGTAGTTGGCAGCAGGCCGGAGGCTGCGGCAATCTCAGGCAGCAAGGTTCCGGTCTGGTCGAACGATTCCACCAGCCGCGGACAGATGGACAGCGGAAGATTGAAGGCTTCAGCAATCTCAGCGCTCCACTGCTTCGCGCCTACATCCAGCAGCAGGGTTCCGGCGGCATCGGAGTAATCCATAGCGTAATCACCGGTCAGGTGGTAGCGCACATAGTCCTTCGGCAGCAGGAAGACCTCCGCCTTGGCGAACACCTCCGGCTCATTCTCCTGCACCCACAGAATCTTCGGCAGGGTGAAGCCTTCAAGGGCGCGGTTGCGGGCGATATCAATCAGCTTGCCGCCCAGCGCTTGCTCAATCTTGCGGCATTGTGCCGTCGTCCGCGTATCATTCCATAGAATGGCCGGACGCAGCGCCTTGCCTTCGCCGTCTACGAGCACCAGCCCGTGCATCTGGCCCGAGAAGCTGATGCCGTCAATCTGCGATGGCTCCGCACCGGATACCTCCATCAGGCGCTTCAGGCTGGCAATTGTTCCTTTGACCCAATCCTCCGGGCTCTGCTCGCTCCAGTTCGGCTGCGGTCGGCTGAGCGGATACGCTTCAGAGTGCTCGAACGCCACCTTGCCCTGGGGATCAACCAGTACAGTCTTTACCGCGCTGGTTCCCAGATCGACACCGATTACATATTTCATAGTTAGCCTCCTAAAAGTTTTGCGGGGGTCCGCTTCCTGTATTCACTTCAAGCAAAACTCGCTTCGTAAGCATAAGCTTAAGTTTTGCGGGAATCCGCATCCTGTATTCACTTCAAGCAAAACTCGCTTCATAAGCATACGCTTAGTTATATGAAGCAATTCTTCTCTTAAAACTTCTCTGCACCCGTAAGGCGGCAATTGTATTTCCTGCAATAGATTCCACTTAAACCGGCCGAAAATCGTAAGCTATTGCACTTTGTACACTAGAATTTCTTGATAATACTGTTTCGTGCATGATCCTCGAACATCTGTTGTACGAAATACAGCAGAATGCTATTTTCCAGCGGCAGCAGAGCATTCTATTGCACAAAATACACTCACCCATCCCTACTCCGCAGGAACTCTGCCAATCCAGTATCAAACCAGTATCAAAAAAAGGGGCTGCCGAAGAATGCTCTCTTCAGCAACCCCCGTTGCGTGTATTATCTAATCTTACTCAACAGTCAGGATGTACTGGTTCAATGTAGCTCTCAGCAGCTCCTGGCGGCCGGATTTGTTCGGACGCGGATTCTCATTGTTCAGCGCGTAGTCAGCAAGCGAAGCCAGGGTAGCCTTGCCGGATACGATGTCAGCGCCAATGCCTTCATTGAAGCTGCTGTAACGCTCAGCGATGAAGTTCTCGAATACGCCGTCTTCCAGCAGCTTGGCAGCTACCTTCAGGCCCTTAGCGTATACGTCCATACCGGAGATGTGTGCCAGGAACAGATCCTCAGGCTCGAAGGAAGGACGGCGAACCTTGGAGTCGAAGTTGATTCCGCCTTTGCCCAGACCATCGTTCTTCAGTACTTCGTACAGCGTCAGTGTAGCATCATAGATGCTTGCAGGGAATTCGTCAGTATCCCAGCCCAGCAGCGGATCGCCCTGGTTCGCATCGAGTGATCCCAGCATACCGTTGATGCGGGCTACATGCAGTTCATGCTCGAAGGTGTGTCCAGCCAGTGTAGCATGGTTCGCTTCAAGGTTCAGCTTGAAGTGCTTATCCAGGTTGTACTTCTGCAGGAATGCGATGCAGGTTGCAGCGTCGAAGTCATATTGGTGCTTAGTAGGCTCTTTCGGCTTAGGCTCGATCAGGAATTGTCCGTCGAAGCCGATCTCCTTCGCATAATCAACAGCCATGCTGAACAGGCGGGCAATGTTGTCCTGCTCAAGCTGCATGTTGGTGTTCAGCAGTGTTTCGTAGCCTTCACGGCCGCCCCAGAATACATAGTTGTCAGCGCCCAGACGTTTACCCACTTCCAGACCCTTCTTCACCTGTGCAGCAGCGTGTGCGTATACGTCAGCGTTGCAGGTGGAGCCTGCACCGTGCATGTAGCGCGGGTTGGTGAACATGTTGGCTGTGTTCCACAGCAGTTTTTTGCCGGAGGATTTCATGCCTTGTTCAAGGATGTCAACGATCGTATCGATGTTGCTGTAGAATTCACGCAGGGACGCGCCTTCAGGAGCGATGTCCACATCGTGGAAGCAGTAGTACTGCAGATCCATCTTCTCCATGAATTCAAAAGCAGCTTCTGCACGGGCTTTCGCTTTATCCAGCGTGCTCAGCTTGTCCCAGGCGCGGACGGCTGTCTCAGCACCGAACGGGTCGGAACCGCCAGCAGTAAGTGTATGCCAGTAGGCCATTGCAAATTTCAGGTGCTCTTCCATCGTTTTGCCGGCTACGATTTCTTTCGGGTTGTAGAATTTGAATGAATACGGGTTAGTGGAACGGCTTCCCTCATAAGAGACCTTGCTCACTGTTTCAAAATAAGCCATTTGTAAAATCCTCCTCAATATTCGCTCTATCCGCAAGCGTTTACAGCAACATCTTAACACATCTCTCCGACTTTGTATATTGGTTAAACAAAGTTTTTTTATTTTTATTTTTGACTCCCGCCCGTGGGTCATTCTCTCCCTTGGAAGTACCAGTTATACAAAATCATACAATGAAATTCCAGCCTTTTTTTCCGCCGTTTTTCGCTGCCTGTAACGCCCAAGTCTCATCTATGGTGTTGCATTTTTGCGCTCTTCACTCTAGACTAGTTGGCATACCCGCGCAGCGGAGAGCCATCCCGCATAAGTGATCGTGTGAAACATATAAACTCTTATATATTAAAAGGAAGTGTGCTTCTTGAAAGTTACCGGTGATCAGGCGCTGGTCAAAAAGATCAATAAATCGATTATTCTACATACCATCCGCACGCAGTCCCCGGTCTCCCGGGCCAAGGTATCCGAGATGACCGGCCTTAACAAAGCCACCGTGTCGAATCTCGTAGCCGAGCTATGCGGGCAGGAGCTGGTGACCGAAGCCGGGCCCGGAGAATCCAGCGGGGGACGCAAGCCGCTGATGCTGCATTTCAATGAGATGGCCGGCAGCGTCATCGGGATTGAGCTGCGCGTGAAGCAGCTGAAGGCGGTGCTGTGCAACCTCGGAGGCGGCACTCTGCAGGAACAGGAATGCGTGCTGGAGGCCCATGATTTCCCGTATGTCCTGGAGCAGATGCAGCAGATAATCTCCGCGCTGATTGCTGCCGCTCCCCCTTCTCCTTATGGCCTGGTCGGCATCGGTGTCGGCGTGCCGGGCATGGTGGATGAGCATGGCGTTGTCCTGTTCGCCCCCAACCTTGGCTGGGAGATGGTGGACCTGCGGTCCATTCTCGAAAGCGCCTTCGAGGTGCCTGTTACCATTGACAATGAAGCCAATGCAGGTGCGCAGGGGGAGCTGAACTTCGGGGCGGCGCGCGATGTGCGCCATCTGCTGTATATCAGTGCAGGCTCGGGGATCGGGTCGGGGATCATCATTGGCGGAGAGCTGTATAAGGGTGCGCGCGGCTATGCCGGCGAGACCGGACATATGACGATCGAGGCGGAAGGCAAGCCCTGCAGCTGCGGCAGCCGGGGCTGCTGGGAGCTCTATGCCTCCGAGAAAACCTACGACAACCCCGGCCTCTCCCTCCCGGCCCGCACCACCACCGGACTGGTCCGGTATGCGCTGGAGGGCCATGCGGAAACGCTGCGCCACCTGAATTCCATCGGCGAATATCTCGGAATCGGGGTAACCAATCTGATCAACAGCTTCAATCCAGAGCTGATCGTAATCGGCGGTGCCTTATCGGAGGCTGAGCCGTGGCTCGGCGAGCCGCTGCGCCGGGTGGTTGCCGAGCGTACGCTGCCCTACCACAAGCAGCAGCTCGAAATTACCTTCTCCACACTGGGGAGCCGTGGAACGATGATTGGCGCAGGCTTTTCGGCAGTGATGCACTTTCTCGGCAATATCCGGGTAACCCTATAGACGAATTGACGTAAAATCGCCGCATTTTCAGCAACATTTTCTGCTCTAAAAGGAGAAGCTATCCTATATAATAAGGATACTTGTGTGACATTTGTCACCATACTCCTTGTTCTGAAACGGAGAGACCATCCATGACCTATGTTGATACGTCTGATATCTCGGCAAGAATGTTCGTCACAGTGCTGCTGCTGCTGATCATCATTGCACCGCTCATCAGCCTGGGTGTCCTGCGGCTGTTCCAGTCGCGCAAGAAATCGGGATTTATGCTTATTGCCGGCGGCGTTGCCGTCTATGCCGTATTTCAGCTTGTGATGTCTTTTACCTGATAGACCGGAGCGTTGCGCTGAAGACTCTGTAACCGCTCAACGCCCGGCTGCTTTCTCTCTTCGCTGTACCTCCTGCGTGCCACCCGATCCATAAAACACCCCACATGCCCCGTTTCGGCACATTATGTTCGGTTTTTCGCAGACATCCGGTCCACGCGCCTTCCCGCCAAAACAAGCAAACGCCAAAAAACCGCCCCCCGGAGGAAGCGGTCTGTATGCTGTACTAATCCATTCAGCGGATTTATTCCATTGCAGCCAAGGCTTTGTCGAACTTGGTCTTGTTCATGCCGACAATCTTGGTGTCGCCAATGACGGTAATCGGAACAGCTCTCATGCCCATATCCCATACCTGCTGGGCGTATTCATCGTTCTGCTCGATGTTGCGTTCTTCGTAGGCTACGCCTTTATCGCTCAGGAAGCTCTTCACCTGACGGCAGTGCGGGCAGTTGGTTGAAGTGTAGACAATAACATTCTCCATAGTATGATATCCTCCTAATTGGTTCAGTATCTTAGCTCTATTGTAGCACCGGAACCCCTGCGGGACCAAATGCTGAGGTTACATCATGACTGCGCTGTGCTCCAGACTCTCGATATATTTCTCGGCATCCATAGCCGCCATACAGCCGCTGCCTGCTGCCGTAATTGCCTGTCTGTAACGGGTATCCTGCACGTCGCCGCAAGCAAATACACCAGGGATATTGGTCTCGGAGGTTCCGGGATTCGATACGATATAGCCGTTCGCATCCGTTGTGATCTGTCCGCCGAGGAACGCTGTGTTGGGATGATGGCCCACGGCAACAAATACGCCGCTCGCTTCAATGAACTCTTCCTCGCCCGTCTCGTTGTTGACCACCTTCAGACCGGTTACGCCCTTGTCGCCGGCAATGACCTCTACAGGGGTACGGTTCAGCGCCCAGGACACCTTGGCATTATCGCGGACACGGTCCTGCATAATCTTGGAGGCCCGCAGCTCATCACGGCGGTGCACCAGCGTTACCTTGGAAGCGAACCGGGTCAGGAAGCCAGCTTCCTCCAGCGCGGAATCGCCGCCGCCGACCACCACAATCTCTTTGCCCCGGAAAAAGAACCCGTCACAGGTCGCGCATGTGCTGACTCCGCGTCCGACATTGTCCTGCTCGCCGGGAATACCGAGGTACTTCGCCGTTGCGCCGGTAGAGATAATCAGGGTGTCCGTCACCAGTGTGCCCATGCCTTCCACGTTCAGCTTGAACGGACGTTCGCCAAGCTCTACACTGTTCACCCAGCCGGTCACGAACTGTGCGCCGAAGCGCTCAGCCTGCTTGCGCATATTATCCATCAGATCGGGGCCAAGAATACCCTCCGGGAATCCCGGGAAGTTCTCGATCTCGGTTGTCGTGGTAAGCTGTCCGCCAGGCTGCGGACCTTCGATTACGAGCGGGTTCAGGTTGGCCCGGGCCAAGTATATAGCAGCTGTCAATCCGGCCGGTCCGGTACCGACAATTATCGATTTGTACATGATAGTATCCCCCTTGAGTTGGGCGGCTAAGTCGCCGATTCTTATTTAAAATAATTATAATGTAGTATTTATTATGATCACCTCAAGGGTAATTGTCAATACGCCAGACACGATGTAAACGCTCCTTTTTGTGAACAATTCAATTTTGAACAATCAAAAAATTAGCGCAGCAGCCGCAGGCCGTTAAGAATGACGAGAATCGTGCTTCCTTCATGCCCCACCACCCCAAACGGCAGCGCAATTCCCTGCACAAAGTTGCTGATCATCAGGGCTGCAATCACCGTCACGGCGAACACCATATTCTGCTTCACAATCCGCTGCGTGCGGCGGGCCAAGGCTACGGTTCCGGCAATCTCTTCAATATTGTCATTCATCAGCACTACATCGGCAATCTCCAGCGCGGCTCCGCTGCCCTTCATGCCCATGCCCATCCCGACCGTTGCCGTAGCCAGCGCTGGCGCATCATTCACGCCGTCGCCCACCATGATCACATGGCCGTACTGCTCGCGGAGTGCTTTGACATGCGTAACCTTATCCTCCGGCAAAAGCCCGGCGAACACCAGGTCCACGCCCGCCTTCCCGGCAATCACCTGCGCCGTGGCCTCGCGGTCCCCGGTCAGCATCGCCACCCGGATGCCCAGCTCCTGCAGCTTGCGCACGGCAGCCGCCGCCTGGGGACGCACGGTATCCTGCAGCGCAATCATTCCGGCAACGGTATCACCGTCCATGATCAGCGAGACGGTTTTGCCTTCCTGCTCCAGCCTGCTGCGCAGTGCGTTCCAGTTGTCAGCGCCGGGCTGCTGAGCAGCACTGGTCTCTTCATCCAGCAGATTCGACTTGCCAATCCGCCAGAGGCGGCCGTCAATGACGCCTTCAATCCCCCAGCCCGTGACCGATCTGCTCTCCTTAACCTCCCGCAGCGTGATGTGCTCCGCTTCCGCCAGCGCGACCACCGCTTCCGCCAGCGGATGGCCTGAGAGCTTTTCAATAGAGGCGCTGACTGCCAGCAGCTCTTCCCGGTCATAACCGGTACCGGCGATGAAGTCTGTAACCTGCGGGACACCTTCAGTCAAAGTACCTGTCTTGTCAAAAGCGACCACCGAGGTCCGCGCCATATTTTCCAGGTGAACTCCGCCTTTGAACAGGATGCCTTTGCGGGCGCTTTTGGAGATCGCCGACAGCATGGCTGGCATAATAGAGGAAACGAGCGCGCAAGGTGACGCCACGACCAGGAAGACCATTGCTTTGTAGAACGTATTGCTCCAGCTCCAGTCCAGCAGGAACGGCGGCAGCGCAATCAGCAGGACGGTTGCCGCGACCACGACACGGGCATAGACGGATTCAAGGCGTTTGATGAACCGCTGGGAATCAGGGACCTCATTCTCGGCCTCTTCCACCATGCGGATGATTTTGGCAAACAGCGTATTCTCGGCTGTCTTGGTCACTTCGATATACAGAGGGCCTTCCCCGTTGACCGTACCGGCGAACACTTCGCTGCCCGGGGTTTTGTCTACGGGCAGCGATTCGCCGGTGATGGAGGCCTGGTTGACGGAGGATTCGCCCCGGCACACCTTGCCGTCTGCCGGAACCAGCTCACCGGGACGGACCAGCAGCAGGTCGCCAAGCATAAGCTGGTCAATCGTTACCTCACTCATCGCCCCCTGCTCAATGCGTACAGCGGTAGCCGGCTTCAGTGCCAGCAGAGAGGAGATATCCTTCTTGCTGCGCTCCATCGTGTAGCTCTCCAGTGCTCCGCTTAAGGCAAAAATGAAGATCAGCATGGCCCCTTCATTCCAATATCCGATGGAGGCTGCGCCCAGGGCAGCGGCGATCATCAGCAGATTGACATCCAGGTCGCGCTCCTTGACCAGCGTCTCCACGCCTTCCTTCGCCTTGATCCAGCCGCCCAGGGCGTAGGAGACGACATAGAGCAGGACGGACAGCACCTCCGACCAGCCGCTGACCGCCCAGGCGGTCAGCATGATCAGCCCGCTGCCGAGCGCAGCCTGCATTTCGGAGTTGCTGAGCATCGCCAGCGGATCGAAGCGGCGCGGCTCCGGTGTCCGGGGCTGCTGCGCCCCTCCCTGGCGCGCGGCGGATTTGGGCATTGATTTCGAGGTTGCTTGCATAATACATCACCTTCCTGATTGTAGTTATTGCGGGTATAAGCAGCACGCTGTGAGAATGAGAGCCATTATTATTGCCCTTAAAATGACACATGCTGCCCCGGCTCCGCCGGGACAGCATGTTGAATAGATATGGGATTTGACCATAATGACCTGGATAATGGCATGACTGAAACTGGTGACCAGAATAAAAACATGACTGGGAGATAAATGAGAATGATAATCATTGTTGCAATAATACAACTATATTTCCTCAGTGCAACTTATACCTATACTATACCACGCCGGGAGCAAAAGTAAACCGGGGGATGAGCCTAATTTTCAGGAAAGAGGGTAGGCGTGGAGAAAGGGGGGGGATTTCTGGGGAGCGGATGGATGAATTTATTTAACGTCATTAACAGTAACTTCTGGTTCACCTGCGAATTCAGGTGCACTTCTGCACCTCATTTCTGCGTATCCCCCAATTTAGGCGAATTCAGGTGCACTTCTGCACTTCATTGATCCAACGATTCCAAGTGTTGAACGCCAAAGTGTCCCGCCCGGCGCTACTAGGAGCCGGTGGCGGGACACTTTTTATATACTGCTTATATCTCTGTCTCTACAGAAAGCCTGCGGCTACAGTATGACCTCCACTTTCACTGATTGCTTGTGCGGATATGCGGGGATGACGGTCCCTTCGAGCCGTTCGCCGTCGACCCGGATTTCCTGGACGCCTGAGCAGACACGGCTGTTGTTCTTCACGGTAATCTCATATTCACAGCCACGGAACCGCCGGGTGACCGAGAAGCCCTCCCAGGAAGACGGGATGCACGGGTTAATGGACAGTCCGGCCAGCACCGGCTTGATGCCCATAATGTACTGTGTAGCGGCTACATACATCCACGCAGCGGTCCCGGTCAGCCAGGATACATTCGCCAGACCGAATCTGTCGGACTCCGGTCCGAACAGGTTCGAGGCATAGACATACGGCTCCGCTTTGTAGCGCCAGATTCCGGCCTGCTCCATGGCGATGTTCGGGATCAGCTGGCGGTAATATTTGTACGCCTGATCCCCTCTGCCCAGCATGCATTCCGCAATAATCGCCCAGGTATTGGCGTGGCAGAAGACGGCCCCGTTCTCCCCGGTTCCTTTGTTATAGTTGGTTAACGGATCGGCGGGATCGGGGAAGGTGGTGATGGACGGGTGCAGTTTTCGGATGCCTAGCTCTGTATCGAGAATGTCGCGCACACTGTCCATCGCCTTCAGCCCCTTGTCAGGCTCAGCCATCCCGGACAGGGTCGCCCAGGTCTGGGCATTGAGCCAGATCTGGGCCTCCTCATGCTCAGCGGTCCCCAGATAACGCCCGTCATCCATCACCGCCCGCCGGAACCAGTGCCCGTCCCAGCCCAGCGTGTTTACGAGCGACTTCTGCTTCCTGTAGAGCCGGTCATAGTCCGCCGCATGCTCCGGGTAGCCGGAGGCCGCCGCCAGATCCTTCATGCGCAGCAGTACCGTCCCGAACTGCATCGCTGTCCAGATGCTCTCCCCTCTGCCCTCACGGCATACGCGGAAAAGCTGGTCATTCCAGTCCGAGCGCAGCATCAGCGGGAAGCCGTTCGGCCCCAGCCGGGAGACAGTGAAGTCCACCGCCCGCTTCAAATGATCATAGAGCGATGCCTCACCGCCGTCATAGAACGGAATATTTTCCTGGAGGAATGCCGCGTCTCCGGTCTCGGCAAGAATGTCCCATACGGCCAGCGCCGTCCACAGGTGATCATCCGAATGGATGCTGGTCACCGGGTCCCAGCCCTCATTCGGGAAAAAGTAATGATTCACATGCCCGTCCTGATACTGCTGCCCGAGGAGCAGACGGACTTTATCCTTGGCCGCCTCCGGATCATACGGTACGACCGCCAGAATATCCTGGGCCGTATCCCGGTAGCCTACGCCCCGGAAGGTGCCGGTGGCATAATACGAAATATTGCGCGAGAACAGGAAATTTCGCTGTGACTGGTACGGATTCCAGGTGTTCAGCATGCGCTGTGCATCCTGATCCGGCAGTTCACAGCTCCAGGCCCCGAGGTAACGCTCCCAGTTCTCCTGAAGCGCGGCATAGGAACGGGTGACGAAATCCGCCTCGCGTGAATGGCCGATGGCCCGTTCAATCTCGGCCTCGTTCATGGCTGTCCCGAGAAAAAAGTTCACCGTGCGTGACTCACCGGGCGCAAGCCTTACCCGGACCTGGAGGGCGCCGCAGGGGTCGCCTCCCAGAATCGCTGAGCCGGTGCAGCCCCCCTGCTCAATAGCGGCCGGATTCGACTCACTGCGGTAGCTGCCGATGAATTCCTCACGGTCACCGTCATACCCGGCAAGCGGTGCATCTGACATCATATAGACCAGCGGGGTTTCGTCCGGCTTGGGCTGATTTTCCACCCCGTATTTATAGATCAGCGCTTCCTTCTCATGGTACTGCACCGAGACCTGATGCTTGTTATAGCATTGCCATTGCAGCTCACGCATGAATTCCATCATCCCAAACTCGGCGTAGGCGTACACATTCAGCTCCTTGACCCCGCTGCTATGGTTCGTCAGCGTCAGATTCCAGATCAGCGAGTTCTCATAGGGTCCGACAAAATAAACCGTCTTCGCCGCCAGCTCATCCGCCTGCGCTTCAAAGCGGGTATAGCCCATGCCATGGCTGCTCTTCCACTCCTGCGGCTTCCGGAAGGCCGGCTCATAGGTGGGACACCAGTAGCTGCCTGTTCCGGCATCCTGCAAGTAAATATAGGGGCCGGAGCGGTCGGTGGGCAGATGGAAGAAACGGTAGCGGGTAATCCGCCAGATCTGCGGAGACTTATAGAAGGAGAGTCCGCCACCCGCATGGGACAGCATCGTATGGAAGGTTCCGTTGGATAAATAGTTCAGCCAGGGGGTCGGCATATCATGCCGCTTGAACTCTACCTCCCTCGCCTCATCATGAAAGGCAAAATACTGGTCCAGCTCTGAAGTGCGGCCGGAAGGGCCTGCGGGTGATATGGACGATGCGGATGATGCAGATGCTGCGGATGTTACCGGTTCATTGGCGTTCATATCGGTCTGCTCCTCTCCATTGATCTTGCTCACTTAGGCTCCACCTCATCCATCGTCAGGCGGAACTCCAGATCATTCATATACGTGCCGTCCGTATTCAGGAAAACCATACCGAAGGCAATATCCTCCTGCGCTCCCCGGACGATGGCGATCAGGCGGTTGATCCCGCTGGCCAGCGTAATCTCCTGTTCAGGCTCAGGCACCAGCCTGCCGTTCATATAGATGTCAAAAGCGCAGGCCGAGTTCACCCGGAGTCTGCCGGTTCTTGCGCCGTCTCTGCTCACACTGCCCAAGGCTGCTTCCGCCGTCTCCGGCAGATGCACGAAGCAGCTCAGGAACAGAGGGCGTCCTTCCGGTGCGGGAATGAGGAAGGTTCCGTCCGGGCGGCGTTCTTTTTTCTTCATCCAGCCATATAGTCCTTCCCCCAAATTGTTCAGGGAGAACTCGGGGTCGGTATAGTAGTCCTTCATTGCCTCATAGTCGATGTGCGGCGGACAGAACAGCGTCATTGCGGCCTCCACCGCCCACTGCGCATCCTCCTTGTCATGGAGCAGCAGTTCATCTGCGAACGCGGCTCCTAGATTGGCGAGCAGGCGGGTGTAGAGCCTGAGGCTTTTGTCGCTGTCGGGATCGGCGAGCAGCTGTGAGCAGAGAATCTCTCCCGCTCCGGCCGTCTGCCGGATTACAAAGGCCCCCGGAGCAGCGGCCTGGCTGCGGTTCAGCTCGACCAGCGCCAGCCGGCTGTATTCCGCCGTATGCTGCCCGGCGAAATAGTCCTTCCAGGCCGTGCCTTCGACGCTGGTGCACAGCACCTCGGCGTCCGGCACCTCCAGCCTGCACCCGGCCAGCTCCCGGTTGACGACATCCCGGGGCGAGAGATGCACCTTGTCGAAGCCGAACAGGTCGACTGGGCTGATGCCCTGCACGGCGGCGTACGCATAGTCCGCCGCCAGATGATACGTCCCGTGCGGCGCGATGCGCACGGGAGCGTCCAGCAGGCGGGCAAGCGCCTCCTGCCCGCCGGGCTCTGCCGGCAGCACCAGCACGCTGCCGCCGGCCAGGGCCGCCTGGCGCACGGCTTCCGCCGCGCCCGGCTCGCCCAGCAGTGCGGCCTCCACTACGAGGAGGCCGGGGGCAAGGCTGGACAAGCCTGCGGCGCTGTCCAGCCTGTGGCCCTTCAGGCGGAGCTTGCTGAGCAAGGCTGCCGCCGGACTGCCGCTGCGGACCCAGACCGCAGCGGACCTTGCCGCCGCGGGCGTCAGCGCGGCGGCGGGTGCGGCCGCGTGCACCGCGCGGCCCGCGTACTGCAGCAGGCTGCGCAACAGCAGCTGCGCCTGGGGAACCCGCTGGAGATGATCCATGATCTCCAGCTGATTCGCCAGGAGCATGCCTGCTCCGCTGCGGTATTCGAGCAGCGGCGACCACAGATCGCCGCCGTCTCCGAAGTCCCCTGCGCTGCATTCCAGCAGCAGGGTGAAGTCACCGGTCACCGGCTTCTCGAACGCCGCCCGGATAATCGGCAGCGGACCATCCTCGCGCAGCTCCTCATGCCAGTACATCAGATCCTCCGCGCCTAATCCCCGGAGCACCGGATGCCCGTAATCGCCGCTATGTGCGCGGATGAATTCCCGGCGGGTGAGCGCCAGCCGGCCGGGAGAGAGATGAAGCTGCTCCAGCAGCAGCAGCCGGCCGCCCCGCTGCACGAATCCTCTCAGCCTCCGGTCCAGCGCCGCGTCCTTGTCCTGCATTTTGCTGCCGACAATCAGCAGGGTCCCGGGCGTAAGACTCCCTACCGCTTCCGGCTCTGCCCGGACCAGCGCGGGCACCAGCGTGTGAATGGCCTGGAAGTCCCGGTCAGAGCCGATGTATGCTGCGGGCAGAGCGATCTCAACCGGCTCGGTCCGGCAGCTGCCGGACAGCAGGCGGTAGCTTACGTCAAGCTCATGCATCAGCGCACTGCTATGGAACAGCCGGGCGGACAGCGTGGTTTCTTCTTCGCCTATACCCGCGCTACCTTCCTCTCCCCTGCCCTTGACAGCCTCCGGCATCCACTCCAGCCGGATGCTCCGGCGCTGAGCAGGCTCATGAAGGAAGCGGATGGTCTCGCTGTGTACCCTGCGCCCGCCCTGCATGACCTCACATTCGATTGTTACTTCCTGCGCGGACAGCGTATCGTTATAAACATCGAAGCTGCGGCAGAGTGGCACATCATCGAAGAAGCAGCGGTTGTATTCGGCGGCAATCAGCGTGACCGGCTTTAAGGCTGCGGCCATAATGGCAAAAGCCGGATTAGGCCGGTAGACAGGATACTCCTCCGGCAGCAGCCCGTTGTTCAGCGATAGCGAGTATGCCGGAATCACAGCAGGCTTGGGACCGGGTGTGGTCAGGTCGGCCTGCGGCAGCCTGATCTCCTGCTCCGGCATCGCCCGCATGAAGTAGTGGACAAAATTAAAGGTAGAGATGCCTGAGACGCCCTGCCGCCGTGCATATTCCACGAACAGCCGCTCCTTGCGGGCCAGCCCGGCAGCACTTGCGTCCGAATCCTTGTATACATCCATTCCCGTGTACATACTGCTGTTCTGCGGACAGATGTACCACCAGCCGCCATGCTCGCCGAAGGTGAGCGGAACCTGCCGGTCCCACTGCGCGATGGTGCCGTCAATGTTGTAATGACGGCTCTCCACCTCGGTCTGCTGCCTGGAGACCAGGCGGTTATCGCCCTCCACCATAACCGGGCGGGTATCATCCAGTGCCTTCATCAGTCCGATCAGGCCGGGGATATGCTGCTTGTAGTGATCCCGTCCGTCCACCCAGCGCATCTCGTTCTGCACACTCCACAGAATGACCGAAGGGTGATTCTTGTCCCGCTGCACCAGCCGCTGCACATGCCCGCGGCAATTGCCGATGAAATCGGGATGGGCGGCATCCATGCTTTTGCTGGAGCCGTAGATGGCCGTCTCATCGACAATCAGCATCCCCTCCTCATCGGCAATCCGCAGATAATCAGATGGATACGGCTGTGCATGCAGCCGGATGCTGTTAATGCCCGCCTGCCGGCACATCCGGTACCAGTTACGGATATAGTCCTCTGTCTGCTGAGCCGCCCCCTGAAAATGCCAGGAGTCCCCCCGCAGATTAACGGGAATCCCGTTCAGCATAAATTGCGGCCCTTCGCACCAGAACTCCCGGAAGCCGAAGGTTTCGCTCCGGCGGTCCAGAATCCCGCTGTCCGATTGCAGCACAAGCTCCAGCTCATACAGGACAGGGGAATCCGGGCTCCACAGCAGGGCCTCCTGCCAAGGCAGGCTGAATACAGCTCCGCCCCACTCCCGGCTGCCGGTATTGACGCATAACTGCCGTCCTGCCGCAGCCTCCGCAGGGCGAAGCGCTACTGCGGCTTCCGCTTCAAGTACGGGCAGCGGACGGGCGTCCGCCAGCGGCTGCACAAGATACGGCGGCTCTGCCAGTGCTGGCTGAACACCAGACCTCCGCTCCCTGACCTGCAAAAGCACCCGCAAGCCTTCGGGAGAGAGCCCCTCTTCTGTGCCGCTTATCAGAGCATCCACTTCCAGCCTTCCCTGCCGGACAGAGGTGCGGATCGTAAGATCCTCCAGCGATACCTGCGGATAGGCCTCCAGGAAAACATCCTGCCAGATGCCCCGGGCGAGTCTGCCGAACCAGGAGCCGGAGAGTCCGGTGATTTTGGTCTCCCCGGAGGGAAGCACCACCGTGTCAAAGCTGCCGCAGACCACATGCAGCTGCTGCTCCCGGCCGGGCTTCACCAGCGCGGTGATATCCAGCCGCAAGGGCAGGAAGCCGTCCTCCCAGACGGCAATCCGCTCGCGGTCCAGGTAGATGGCCGCTTTTTGCAGAATGCCGTCAAACCGCAGTACGACCCGCTGCCCCAGCATCGTCTCCGGCACCTGAAAGCTGCGGTGTAGCACCCCGGCTTCGGCTGCATTCCATTCCTCGGGATATTTGTACACATCGAAGGGCTGGAACTGATACTCGGCGACTTCGCCGAATTTGCCGCCCGAAGGGGCAGGATAGCTGTAGCGCCAGCTCGATGGAACCTGTATTTTGCGGGCCTCGTATTGCAATCTCTCCGGAAGCGCGCGGCTGCGCGGCTGGTCATAGAGCGGCATGAAATCCCACTCACCATTGAGACATATGGATGTACGTAGCATAATCATTCTCCTTTTCCCGTATGGGGGCGGGGGATGGTTAGGACGAGTGCAAGCTTTTTCCAAATGGCCTGATCCGGCGGCATCTCACTCCATTTCCTGAAATGCGGGTCCATCACCTCACCCCAGTTGTCCGGCCGCAGATTCGTAGTAAGCTTCCCGGCGTACGGGGCAGGCTCTACCGTTGCTGGCAGCTCGGCATAAAAAAACAGCAGGTTCTCATGCAGCCCGATGATCCCGTACTTGTCACCGTCTCCCGGTCGCTCCTCCTGATACTGATAATGGTGGTACACATAGCTGGCGACCTGCTCCGGCTTCAGCGCCGCCACTCGTCCGTAAGGGGTTCCTGCCGTATGATTACGCTTCCAGTGCTCTGCGGAGACCGGCTGCTGATAATGAAAAATGTCCATCATAGGCACCCACAACCGGGCCTGCTCCCCTCCCGGCCATTCCTTGAGAATCTCCGCAGCACCCTCAAATAACTGCTCCGGCTCCAGCTCGCGGCTGGTGCACTCATAGTACAGAAACAGCTGCTTGCCATCCTGAAAAATACTAAGCTGTGCCAGGTCCAGCCTGTCCATGCGTTCATTCAGCAGTCGGGTCTGTGCGCCCAAGAACGCTGACGGATTAGCATCCTCCCGGCACTCGGCTCTATATAAACAACGCTGCATTGTATCCCTCCAACCTTATGTCATCTCTCCTTTAGAGTACCGTATCCGGCGGGCCGGTTCCTTGACGATCATGCCCTTCTTTAGCATAATAACGACATGCGAAAATGGTGGTATAAGCAAGGGACAGATGCATCTGAGTGACTCGCGCGCTAACGGTGCTATTCCAGAAAATGTAGTGTAGACACGGTCCTCATCCTGTTCCCCCTTGAGAATGTCCTGGCCAGGACCCGCTGCTGCGCGGATGACGCATTTACAAGAGTCTTGCTAATCGCTCTGCATTCTGGCATTGTTCTTGGTGGAGCTATATTCCATATTCGTCTTAGGCGGAACCGGTGCTCACATTTAAATGATGTATATTTTACAGTCAGGGAGGGTTACAGCAATGAGAGTCAAATTCGATTTATTTCCAGGCGGCGTTACTAAAGCGCTAACAACGAGCTGGGATGATGGAAGAACCTATGACCGGCGGCTCGTGGAGATTCTGAATCAGCATGGGCTGAAGGGGTCTTTTCATCTGAATTCGGGGTTGTTCGGCAAGGAGGGCTACATCTCACAGGACGAGGTGGCTGCGCTCTATGAGGGGCATGAGATTTCCGCGCATACCAGCACGCATCCTTTCCTCACCATGACCCCGCGCGAAGGGATCGCGGAGGAGATTCTGACCGACCGCAAGGCGCTGGAGGCGCTGGCCGGTTATCCCGTAAGGGGCATGTCCTATCCGTTCGGCAATTACGATGATCAGGTGATCGGCCTGCTGCCGGCCCTGGGCATTGAGTATTCGCGCACGGTGAATTCCCACCGCAGCTTCAGCCTGCCGGACAACCTGCTGGCCTGGCACCCTACCTGCCATCACAAGGAGATGCTGGCCCTGGGCCAAAAGTTCCTGGAGGAGAAGCCCCGCCACTCGCATATGCAGCTGCTCTATGTCTGGGGACACAGCTATGAGTTCAATGACGATGACAACTGGGGAGAGCTGGAGCAGTTCGCCGCTATGATGGGCGGCCATGAAGACATCTGGTACGCCACCAACATCGAGATCGCGGACTACCTGTCCGCTGTTCAGGGGCTGCGCTTCTCGGCTTCGCAGGAGATGGTCTATAATCCGTCGGCAACGGAGGTATGGATCTCTGTCGGGGATGAAGCCCGCCGTGTTCCGGGCGGGGAGACGGTGAAGCTGGGGTAAGGCGGAGAATAAAGTAGTTGGATTAATGCTGCTTATTTAGACGCTATTTGCCGCTTTACGGTAATTAGTTGGATAATTGTTATTTAATTCTGCCAAAATTTCATTTCCGGGCGGATTAGGCTGCAGGAGGTGCTCTTTTTCCACTTATTGTACCGGGAAGGGAGCTTCCTTCGTATTTAAGTGCCCTATTTCCACTTGCTTCAGGAACTCACCGGCGGGAGCGGAATGTCCTTGTGGCAATGTCATCTAACTCAAAGGCTGGTTATCGTTTTGGGCAAGTGGAAACGGCTAGGCCGTCTTTTTTAAAGACGGTATCGTTTCAGCGAGAAATATAAGGACAAGTTATCGTGTGGAACATATAAATTCTTATATTTTTTAAAAAAAGACGGCTCCCTGATGATCAAGAAGCCGTCTTTTTTTGCTGCTACGTATTCAATTGCCGCATCAGGCTACACCAGCACTCTCCGCGCTATGCCTGCCAGCAGATTAGCGGCCGGCTCAAGGACGGCTTCGTCAATATCGAATTCAGGCTGGTGATGGGCGGCAGGCCGGTCAGAGCCGATAATCATATAAGTGCTGATCCCTCCGCGCTGCTGGACCCGCTGCATCATGAATCCGGCATCCTCGCTTCCAATCGCTACGGCCACACGCTCGGAAATGGAACGGAAGGCCGGATGTCCGGCCGCTTCCTCCGCCACAAGCCGCACAGCTTCCTCGTCACAATGAATCGGAATGGCTGCACCTGTTACTTCAACCTCACAGGACAGCTCATACATCTCCGCACTGTGCTGCAGAATCCGCCTGATCCTGCGCTCCAGATCGCTGTTGATTTCGAGGGAATCGGAACGGCACTCCAGCACCATTCTGGCTTGCTCCGGCACAATATTGGCCGCCGTTCCGCCCTCAAGCACACCTACATTCACAAAGGTCTGCCCGCCGCTGTTGCGGGGGATGGCATGGATGTTCAGCAGTGCCGCCGCTGCGCCCAGCAGCGCATTGCGGCCAAGCTCCGGAGCCGCTCCCGCGTGGGAAGATACTCCTCTAAATTCCGCTGTAAGCTTAGTGGTAGCCAGAAAGCCCAGCGCACCGGCGAACAGCTGGCCTGAGACTGCGTCTGTCGCCAGATGGTGGCAGAACAGATAATCGGCATCATCCAGCCAGCCCTTGCTGACAACCGCCTCCGCTCCCCTGACCCCTTCCTCCGCCGGCTGAAAAATCAGCTTCAGCGTTCCGGCAAACTCCCGGTCCGCCAGCCTCTCCGCCAGTGCCAGGCCGATGGCCGTATGGCCGTCATGCCCGCAGGCATGCATGATTCCGCTGTAGCGGGAGGCAAAGCCCTCCCGGTGCGGAAGATGCTGCTCCCCCCGGCTCTCGGTCACGGGCAGAGCATCCATGTCGAAACGGAAGGCGGCGACAGGCCCGGGACGCTTGCCCTGCAATATGCCGATTACTGCCGTATATCCGCCTTTCATCGGCCCGACAAGGTCAGGATCAGCACCATGCTCCAGGGCGCGTTCATAAGCAGCATCCAGTATCTCGGCAGACGGGACGCCTTTGCGGACAGCTCCGTCCAGCGCTTCTGGCCCATACACCGTAGTGTAGCCCCAGGAAGATAACAACCCCGCTACAATGGAGGCTGTGCGGAACTCCGTAAAGCCGACCTCCGGATGGGCATGCAAATCCCGGCGCATTGCAATAATGTCCATACTCCGTTACACTTCCCTGATTACAGCTTCAACATCGATTTCCATCAGCAGCTCGGGCAAGGCGAGGCCTTCCACAATCAGTCCCGTACTGCAGGGAAAGACACCTTGGAAATGCTCCGCGATGACTGCATAAGCCTCGCTCCGGTATTCTCTTTCTGTCAGGTACACCGTGATTTTGCACACATCCTGCATGCTCCCTCCGGCTTCTTCCAGCAGCTGCTTCACATTCCGGCACGCTTGCCGGGTCTGCTCAGCCACATTGTCCAGCCCGTGAAAGTTGCCGTCCAGGTCAAACCCCGTCTGGCCGCGGAGAAACATCCTCCGCCCGCTGCGCACCGCCATGCTGAATTCATTCTGCACATGATGCTCCGGCGCACCCATCCCGGCAGGGTAGAATTGCTCTGTCTTAAACGTCCTGAATCTTGTAGTCGTTGCTGTCATCTGAACTCCCCCTGATTCTTATTCGGCCACCATGGCTTCGACATCAATCTCCACATACATTTCGGGCAGAGCCAGCCCCTTCACGACAAGACCGGTACTGCAGGGAAATACGCCCTGAAAATGCTTGGCAATTACAGCATAAGCTTCGCTCCGGTAATCCCGGTCGGTCAGATACACCGTAATTTTGCACACATTATCCATCGAGCCGCCGGCTTCACCCAGAAGCTGTCTGATATTGAGGCAGGCCTGTTCGGTCTGCTCGGCAACATTGTCCAGTCCGCGGAAGTTCCCGTCCAGATCAAATCCGGTCTGCCCCCGCAGGAAAATACGGTCACCCGCCCGCACAGCCATACAAAATTCATTCTGAATATGATGCTCCGGCTCCCCCATCTGTGACGGATAAAAGCTCTGGGTCGAAAACTTGCGGTATCTTGTAATTTCCATAATGAACATTCCCCTTATCATTCATAGGATCAGCCAAAGGCTGTAAAGCTTGTATTGGACAAAAATTGCTGTAATCTGGGACTCTGCGAACGGCGGAATATCGTATCCGGTGTTCCCTGCTCCACAATGACTCCCTGATCCATAAAGATCACCCGGTCAGCCACATTGGCGGCAAACTCCATCTCATGCGTGACCACAATCATGGTCATTCCTTCTCCGGCAAGATCCTTCATTACCCGCAGGACATCACCGACCAGCTCGGGGTCCAGCGCAGACGTAGGCTCATCAAACAGCATAATTTCAGGCTCCATCGCCAACGCCCGGGCAATCGCAACCCTCTGCTGCTGGCCGCCCGACAGATAAATGGGATGCATATCCCGCTTTTCCAGCAGACCCACCTTGGCAAGCAGCGCCTCCGCCTTTTGGATGGCCGCCTTTTTATCCGTCTTCTTCACCCGCAGCGGTGCTTCTATGACATTCTCCAGCACGGTCATATGCGGCCACAGATTGAACTGCTGAAAGACCATGCCAGTTTTGAGCTTGCCCGGGGCTGACTTGGCAGGCCGGGCTTCCCCTGCTTGTCTCGCATACAGCACCTCATCCTGAATCCGGATGACACCTTCGGTCGGAGTTTCGAGCAGGTTCAGACAGCGGAGCAGCGTGCTTTTTCCTGAACCGCTGGGGCCGATGATGCCAACAACCTCTCCCATATCAATGTGCAGATCAATGCCTTTCAGAACAAGCTGGTCCCCGAACTTCTTGTGCAGCCCGGTTACCTCTACAGCTACAGAACTACTCATACAGATCCCTCCCTGCTATAAAAAGCCGCTAAATCCACTCTGATCTTTTGTTCCGCTTCATATATTTGGTGAAATGTGCCTCCCACTTGTCCGCCAGCGCAGCCAGCAGTGTATTCAATATCCAGTACAGAAGCGCAAGCGCAATGTACACTTCGAAATAGCGGAAGGTCTCGCCGATAATCCGTGTTCCGGCAAAGGTCAGCTCATGAACCGTCACGGTGGACAGAATCGCCGACTCCTTGACCAGACCGACCAGCTGATTGGTCAGCATCGGAATAATGAGCGCCATCATCTGCGGAAATGTAATCCGGGTAAAAGCCTGAACACGGCTCATGCCCAGTGAACGGGCTGCTTCCAGATGTCCCTTCGGGACAGACTCCACTCCTGAACGGTAAATCTCGGCGAAATAGGCACTGCCGAAAATCGTCAGCGTAATCACTCCGCAGACAAATGCGCTTAAGGTTAATCCGTATAACGGACCTACGTAGTAGAGCAGATAGACCTGAACCAGGAACGGGGTTCCGCGCACCACATTGATATAGGATTTGCCGAGGAACCGGACCACGGAGCTGCCGGACATTCTCAGCATGCAGACCGGCACACCGAGCAGCATCCCCAGCACCAGGCTGGATGCACAGATCAGTATCGTATTATAGAGACCGTGGAGCAGGGCCGGATAGAAATCGAGCAGGATAGAGAAGTCAATCGTCATGCCCGGTCACCTCCGCTTCTGCCGGTCCACACCGATTGTTTCCGGCGGTACAGATTAATCAGGAACATCAGACCCAAATTAATGACCAGATAGATCGCTGCAACCATAATATAGATCTCTGTAGGCCTGTAGGTTGTCGTTATAATTTGCTGTCCGGTCCGCAGCAGCTCCACGACGGAGATAATGGACACAATCGCCGAATTTTTCAGCACCAGAATGAATTCATTCGTCAGCGGCGGTACCAGCTTGGCAAAGACGAGCGGCATTTTGATCCGCAGCAGAATCTGCAGCTTGCTCATATCCAGGGCGCGTGCAGCCTCGATATAGCCCGGCGGAATCGATTCCAGCCCGGCGCGGAAATACTCGGATTGATAAGCCGCGGAGTTCATGGCCAGCGCCAGCATGCCGATGAGCCAGGTGGGCATGTCCACCCCGATCAGGGAGATGCCGTAATAAATGACGAACAGCTGGATAATAAACGGCACACCCCGGATAAAGCTTACGTAGGCACGGACAGGAATCTGCAATACTTTCAGTCCGCTGACCCGCATTTGCGAGAGCAGAATCCCTCCCAGAAAGGCGAGGACAATCGCCCCTGCCGATATTCCCGCCGTTAACAGGGCACCGTGCAGCAAATTCGGTAAATACTTCACAACCGTTTCAAATTCGAACATTCACACACCTCGCTTCACACATCCTTACTCTTGGATGCTGTACATTTCGTCAGGAACCTTCATCTCGAATCCGAACCACTGCTTTTGCATTTCCGCCAGCTTGCCGTTCTCCTTCATCCCGATGATCACACGGTTGAGATACTGCTGCATATCCGTGTCCCCTTTGCGGACCATCCAGGCCAGATACGTCGGATCTCCTATCGTGCCTACGATCTCAAAAGTATCGGGCCGGCTTTTGACCAGCTGAGACATGGCCGGCAGAGCCTGAACCACTGCATCCACCCGTTTGGCAGCCAAATCCTGATAGGCATCGGGATAGCTTACATATTCCTTCATTTCCTTGAAGCCGCCGCCGTCCGCTTTTAGCTTCTCGTTATATTTTTTCAGCGCATCCACCGGACCCGAATTGATCAGAACACCGACAATCTTGCCGTTCAGGTCGTCCACCGTCTGGATCGAATCATCCCCCTTATGCTTCATCACCGCCGCCGTTCCTTCGGCAATGGGAACGGTAAAAAGGTAGTTCTCCTGTCTTTTCGGTGTAATGGTCATGGACGTAGCCACAATATCGAACTTCCCGGCATCCAGCCCCGGCAGTATACCGGTAAAAGGTGTATCCGGCTGCTCCAGCTTCACTCCCAGCTCTTTCACCACTTCAGCCAGAATTTCCGCGCCGTAGCCTACAATTTTACCATCCTCAACAAATTCAAACGGTGCATAGGTTGCATCCGTACCGACCTTTATTTTGCCGTCCGCTTTAACCTTGTCCACCAGGCCCCCGCTTGCAGCGGTATTATTCCCCGGAGAAGGCGAACCCGCCGGATTGGCCGCAGAAGTGTTGTCCGCAGCATTGCCGCATCCCGCAAGCAGGGAAGTCAGGATTGTAATCACAGCCAGAGACTTGATGCCTTTAAGATGAAATACCATTTCAGAACACCCCTTCAGTCATTGTAGTTTGCGACGCCGTGGGATTGAGCCTTAAGTTAACTTTAATGACATCCCGGTGTCTTTATTGCTTGTTAACTACCTTAACATGAATTTTTAAATAAAAAAAATAGACATAATCTTATTTGTTATAAAGACTGTCTATTTAGATATTACTTATTATGTTATTTCAATGTCATATTATCCCGGTATAATTCCTTGTTCGAGAAAAATTCCAGCACTGCGGTTTCATCCTTCTCCTTCAGATACATCAGCGAGACCTTGGCGTGGACATCCACCTCGGACTCAACCGGTATGCGGGCCAGGGTATTCTTAAGGATCTCACTTCTGGCCGAATACTCCGGCAAAAAGCACACGCCCCTGCCGATCTCCACCAGCCGCTTGGCGGTCTCCATGTTATCCACTTCAAAAATGATGTTGGGGCGCATCTGCATCGATTCGAACATTTTGACCAGCAGCAGCCATTCCTCCGACAGATGATCATAAAAGATAATCTCATGGTCCAGCAGCTCGGATGTCTTGATGGTCTCCTTGCGCAGCGCAAGCGGATGATCCGGAGCAGCGTACAGGCCGATGGAGGTGGACAGCATCGTTTTGCTGATCATCCGGGGATGGGTCGTCGTGCGCACCAGGCCGAAATCCACCTCTTCCTCCAGAATGCGGGTCATGATCTGCTCGGACGGATACGACAGGATTTTGACCCGGGTATCCGGGAACCTGGTCCTGAAGTTATTCAGCAGCCCGGGGAGCAGGTAATTGGAGATGGAAATGGAACATCCGATCCGCACCTCCTCCGGCAGGGCAATATGCTGGTTCATTTTGTAGGTGGCTTCACGGTAGGACTGGAGGATTTTCTCCGCATAGGGAATCAGCTTCTTGCCGCCCTCTGTTAATTGAATGTATCTGCCGTTGCGGTGGAACAGCTTCACATTCATCTCGTTCTCCAGGGAACGGATGCGGGCCGTCACGGACGGCTGGCTCAAAAACAGGGCCTCCGCCGCTTTATTAAAGCTGCCCAAATGAACTACAAACACAAACGCCTCCAGATTCTCGATGTTCATAAGTCATCCCCCTGCTCGTTCTGCTTGATTTACAATGAGTCTAACGAGTAGGCGGGAGTTGTGCAAGTGTGGAGACTTGAATGGTTCGGGGTGAAGGAGTGCTGGTGCCTGCTCTCACAGGCCGCTTGTATGGGTATGGGGCAGCATAGTTGCACATTATGCAGGATTTCGCTATGAAGGTTACTGGCTGGGGAGCAATGTTGCATAATTTGCAAAAATTCCGGCGCAGAGAGCAAGTTAGCGCTGACTTTGTTGCATTTGGTGCAGGATTTCGGCGTAGACTGCTTCGTATTGGGCAGTATTGCTGCATTTTGTGCAGGATTTCTCTATGAAGGTTACTGGATGGGGAGCATGGGAGAGCATGTGGCTCCTCCCTCGACGCAGCAGTATCCCTTGTATTCGGTTTTTCGCATATATTGGGCCCATATTCTCCTCCGTTGCCGATTGTATTCGGTTTTTGAATTACATTCCGCCCCCACGCCGACGCCCCACCCGATTGAATTTACTTATCCCCAAAACTATACACATCTTATCCACAACAGAAGAAAATCATAATTTTCTACACAACAACAGCAACGACAACAAAAGAGAGTGGTTTCCCACTCTCCCAGTTACTCTAATTCAACTACTCCCTCTCCGTTAAAACGCGGACCTTCATGTGATTTCCCATGTTCCCGCTGCTAGCACCGGCTGAGCATGGCCGCTACTGCCGGTGCTGCCGGTGCCACCGCTACTGCCAGCCTCCGGCAGCGGCATCCGGGTGCTCCTGCCTCGCCATCCAGGTGAGGCAGGCCGCCCGCAGCAGCGCGTCGGTCCGCTGGGCCGCGCCGCAGAAGACCCCGCTCAGGCCGATCTCATACAGATCGGCCAGCGCGTACGCCGCCGGTGCCCCCGCGGCGAGCACTGCCGCCGCCGGCCGCACCCGGCGTACGGCGGCCAGCACCCCGGCCGCCGCCCGGGCGAAGCCCTCGGCGGCGTTCGCCCCCGGCGCGGCTTCGCCCGCCGCGCCGTCCAGCACGAGGAAATCGGCGATGCGCGCGATTTCCCCGGCGGCAGCCGGGCTCACATCGGGGGCGAGCAGCGCCCCGATGCGGCAGGCTGCCGCATAAGCGTGGCCGAGGGTCTGCTCGGCCACGGCCTCAATGAATTCGCGCTGCGCAGCGAATTCGGCGGCGCCGGCGGGGTACGGCGCCAGCAGGTCTATGCGGCTGTCGCCGCCCAGCCGCTGGCTGTGCAGGACGGCGGCGAACAGCGCGCCGAGCTGCGCGTCCTGCAGCGCGGCCAGCCGGTCCGGGCGGGCGGCGAGCTTCGCCGTGTAAGGCAGAGTGACTGCGGCCCACACGCCGTCAGCCGACTCCACCAGGTCGGCTGTGGCTGCCCGCAGCCGGTAATAGATCCGCTGCAGGATACGCTCCGCCTGCGCAGGCTCCGCCTCCCCGCACGACATCCAGCGCGAATAGAGCGCCGAGAGTTCCGGCTCGCGCAGCCATTCCTCGGCGCGGATCAGACAGGGACCCGCAGGATAGACACCGGGCGGCTCACGGCGGGCAGCCCCATCCCCCCTGCCCTCGCGCAGCACCAGGAAGGTCTGGCGCTCCCCGGGACGGCGGGAATAACTGCGGCTTGAGCTAACGCTACTCTTGCGCGGGTCTCCCCCGGCAAGAAATTCCGCTGCGGCGGAGGCTACAGATGCGGACTGGCTCATCTCCAGACCCGCCGCCCGGCCGCCGGGGTCAGACTGGAACGGATGCTCCTCATACTTTGGACCCTCATTCTGCTGGCGTTCACCCTTCATCCTCGCACCCACCTTTTCTCACTTGGATTACTGCCGTGTTGTTCCCCTCAAGGGCTGCTGCCAACACCTCACATGCTTCATTCTATAGATACTGGCAAAGGCGCAGAAATATGCAAACGGTATCAAATGAAAGCGGCAGCAGCATCTTCCCCAGATGGGTATGGAACAGGTGGTGGGGGCGAGTTGAGATGGAGCGGCGAACTAGAGTCCGTGGGTGAACTGAAGTGGTGAGTAAGCTAGAGTGAGTTGGGTGAGTTGGAGCGGGTGGGTGAACTGGAGTGGGTAGGAAGTAACGTTTACACATTTTGTTGTTAATCACTAACGGCTTTGAACTGGGTTGGGGCTCACCTTCGGGTTTCGGCATGACCCCTGGCTGTTCTATTGTATTTACTACAGCAGATCTTCTCTTTAGCGGTTCTAAAAAGCAATCTGTTGCAGTTTGTACAGCAGATTTTTGTGGAAGGGGTGTTTTGGGGGAGTATGCTGGAAATCTATTGTATGGAATACATTAGAACAGATTTTAACGCCGGATATAGCCTAATCTATTGTACAAAATACACTCGCCGGCCCATTTCCTTGCGAATCAACTCCTCACAATCTGCTCTTCTCACGAACTGCTCCTCTTACGAACCACTTTTTTCACAAACCCATTTCCTCATTTCCTCGCGAACCAGTCTCCTCGCAAATCATTTCCTCACAATCCGCTCCTCTTACGAATCATTTCCCCACGAACCATTACCTTGCAAATCAATTCCTCACAAACCTCTCCTCTTACGAACCGCTTTCCCCGCACCCCCTCTTCCCATTACTCCCCCCCCCCGGCCTCCTGCTCCCGCAAAAAAAGACCACCATCCAATGCAGAAATACTCTGCATCAAACAGTGGTCTGTAATTCCTATGGCTGCAAGGAACTGTGCTTAATTGAAACCAGTTGGGAGGGGGGAGCACGCGGCTTCTGCTCACCTCTATCCAGCTACAACTCTCCGGCAGCTCAGGGGCTCAGCCTCTCACTCCCCAGCACAGTCTACTCCCGCTAAATCCGCTTACCCCTGCTGGCTGGCGGCGATCGCCTGCTCCAGGTCATAGAGGATGTCGTCGATGGATTCCGTACCGATGGACAAGCGCAGCAGCTCCGGCGTCACGCCGGCCGCCCGCTGTTCCGCATCCGACAGCTGCTGGTGGGTCGTGCTGGCCGGGTGGATGATCAGCGACTTGGAATCGCCGACATTGGCCAGATGCGAGAACAGCTTCACATTCTCGATCAGCTTCACCCCTGCTGCAGCCCCGCCCTTGATGCCGAAGGTCAGGATCGCACCCTGGCCCTTAGGCAGATATTTCTGGGCCAGCTCATACGATGGATGGCTCTGTAGTCCGGCATAGCTCACCCACTCTACAGCATCATGGGCCTCCAGATACTGAGCCACCTTCAGCGCATTCTGGCTGTGGCGCTCCAGACGCAAATGCAGCGTCTCCAGGCCCTGCAGCAGCAGCCAGGAATTGAATGGAGAGATTGCCGCGCCAAGGTCGCGGAGCAACTGGACACGCGCCTTGATAATATAGGCGATTGGCCCGACCGCTTCCGTGTAGACGACGCCGTGGTAGCTCGGGTCCGGCTCGGTCAGGCCCGGGAACTTGCCGCTGGCCTTCCAGTCGAACTTGCCTCCGTCCACGATGATTCCGCCAATAGAGGTTCCGTGTCCGCCGATGAACTTAGTCGCCGAGTGTACAACGATATCGGCCCCGTGTTCAATCGGACGCAGCAGATACGGGCTGGGGAAGGTATTGTCCACAATCAGCGGAATCCCGTGCTCATGGGCGATGGCTGCAACCTTTTCGATATCCAGAATGTTCCCTTGGGGATTACCGATCGTCTCAGCGTAGAGTGCCTTGGTCTTATCTGTGATCGCTGCCCGGAAGTTCTCAGGATCATCGGAGTTCACGAAGTTCACCTTAATGCCCAGCTTAGGCAGTGTCGTGGAGAACAAATTATAAGTTCCGCCGTACAGGCTTGCGGAGGAGACGATCTCATCGCCTGCTCCGGCAATATTGAGAATAGAGAAGGAAATCGCCGACTGCCCGGAAGCGGTCGCCAGTGCGCCTGCCCCGCCCTCCAGCGCGGCCAGCCGCTGTTCAAACACATCGGTCGTCGGATTCATCAGCCGGGTGTAGATATTGCCGAACTCCTTAAGCGCGAACAGATTCGCGGCGTGCTCCGCATCGCGGAACCCGTAGGAAGTGGTCTGGTATAGCGGCACGGCACGGGCAAGAGTAGTGGGATCAATCTCCTGGCCTGCATGGACGGCGAGGGTTTCAAAGGACAGCTTGCGCTCTTCTGACATGGTGTTTCCTCCTCTAAATATAGGTGATGGCAAATGTTAACTTTACCAAGATTGTACCTATTCTCTCACAAACCATGTCATTTGAAAAGATAAAATTCTTATTATTTCACTGTGTTTTATTAAGTTTAGCAAGCTCCCGGCAGAGCCTCAAGGCTGCTGCCCTATCTCCTTCATAAAGCTCATGAATTTCTCAGCAATTTCTGCAGGATGGGAACGGTATAAATAATGATTGGCATCCAGCAGCTCCATCTCTGCATGTACGGAATGGCTGATTAGCTTCTCATGCTCCGGAATCCATTGATCCGTTGCCGGATGCTCCGCTTGAACAAAAAGCAGGACAGGGAGATTTGGCGGGAACGTTACCCCTCGCTGTTCAGCCCCTTTAAAGCTAGAGTACATGTTCTCCGCCTCATTTAACAGCGTTGTGTTGTACATATTTTTCTGGATCAGCAGCTTCAATTGTTCTTTGGTGTGTTCATCATATGCCAGTCCCTCATAGGGGTCATCACTCAGCTTCAATTGCAGCCGGGCGAAGCCTAAGGTTCGGAACCATTTAACCATGGTTGTCTCTGAGGACTCAATCTTTTGCTCGCTCAGCGACGGTACACTGTTATCCAGTCCGACAAATGCACTGACTTCATCCCGATATTTGTTCACATAATCCAGACTATAGATTCCTGAGATAGAATGGCCCATAAGGATGTAACGGTCAATATTGAGCTGCTGTAACGCTTCATGGATTTCACTTACGATATTCTCTGAGGTTCGTTCTTTCTTCGTTGCGTCGCTTAAGCCATAGCCGAAAGGCTCAACAACTACAACCTTATAATGTGGAGACAGCTCGTCAACGAGCAGCTTGAAATCAAGCGCCGGTGAAGCTGTTCCGAAGCCGGGAAGCAGCACGACCGTGTCCGGGCCATCGCCTTGAATGAACACATTCATCTTCTTGCCGTCTACGGATACTTGCTGGCCGTAAGGCTCTATCCTTTTGGCCTCCGCATTGCTGCTGATTACATTCGTGATATATACAATCCCCACAAAAAGCACAATAGCGAGCAGGATCGCTCCCAATACTCTAAGCAGAATCTTACGCACTTTCTTGAACCCCGTTTGCTTGCCCGTTGTCTTGTTCGCCGGTGGTCTCATGTTCATCTTCCCCTGTCTGTTTGTAGGCTTGCTTCATGACCGTTACTGCAAGCTTACCGGACGAAGATGTCCTCTCTATGACGGCAATATGAACGGAATATGAACCGGATATGTACTATATACGCAAAAATGCCACGGTTACCAGCAAGCAAGCTTGTGTGCAACCGTAGCATATGACGGGTCTCAGGCATCATAGCTGACCAGATAATGATGCAGCTCCGTGTTATAACAGCCGATGCTGTGCTCAATTAGCCTGCCTTCCGCATCATAGGAGTTGCGCAGGCGTTTGAGTACATAGGCGCCGGGCGGGAGCTTCAGCAGCTCACACACCTCGGGCGGCGCAGGCTCAGCGAAGAAGCGGTCCCTGAAGCTCTCCAGCACAATGTCCTTCTCCTCCAGCGAATCGTACAGAGACTGGAAGTCTGCCTTCATCTCCGCCGCACTTCCCCCGGGCAGAGCGGCTGCCGCGAGAAAATGGATCAGATGGATATAGGGCTGTCCGTCCAGGATATACAGCCGTTCAATCCGCTGGCAATACGGCCCGTAGCGGCTGTATTCCTCCGTCCCGGCATCATTGGTGACCAGGCTTGTGCTCAGCAGCTTCTTTTCCAGCTTATGACCGGCCTCGACCAACAGCTCCGTGAACCGCTTGCCCTTGGAGAGCTTCTGGTAGGCGGTATTGCGCATGACAATCGTTCCGACACCGCTCTTCTTCTGGACGTAGCCCTCCTGGGCCAGCTCCTGGACCGCGCCGCGGACCGTCATTTTACTGACACCGAACTCTTTCTCCAGCTGCGGCTCAGAGGGGATGATACTCCCCAGCGGGTAGACGCCGTGCAGAATCCGGTCCTTAAGAATCTTCTGGATCTGCTGGTATAAGGGGCCTTGCTTGCGTTTCAGAGACACGCTCTGCTCACTACCTTTCAACATCTAACGTATGGTCTGACAGCGCCCGGAGCACCTCGCTCTCGGTAAACAGCGCGGTGTCGCCCGGGACGGTATGGGCCAGCATCGCTGCGGCCGCTGCCATATCGACCGTCTGCTGCTGGGGATACTGCCGGAGCCCGCCATGGATGATGGCACTGGCGTAGGCATCCCCGGCACCGATCCGGTCATGTACCGGGAAGGTCAGCTTGCGGGAGAACGCGAACATACCTTGACGGTACATATATCCGGTCAGGGAATGCGTATTGTCCGCATTAATCTCACGGTGGGTTCCCGCAACCGTTCCGATCCCGAACTGCTCCGCCACGGCAGGAATCACCTGCTTCAACTGTGTTATTCTATCATAATCACCGGCACTCATGCCAAGAATGTACAGCGCATCCTTCTCATTCATCAGTACCAGATCGGCCAGCGTAAGCAGTTCCTCGTAATGCGGGCGGGCCTTGGCGTAGCCGTCCTCGCCCCATAACGCGGGACGGTAGTTGCAGTCGAATACCACCTGGCCTCCGGCCCGCTTCACTTCGGCAGCAAGCTGCTTCATCTGCCGGCGTACACTATCATTCATAGCGAGTGTTATCCCGCATAGATGAAGGACATCCACCCGGGAAGCCAGCGCCGCCATGTCATACTGATCAGCGCCGGCGGTATTGAAGCTGCTGCCCAGCCGGTCTGTATAGGTGACTCTTCCGGGGCGGGCGCCGAACCCGTTCTCCAGGAAGTACATTCCGAGATGCTTGCCGCCCCGGCGGATCAGTGACGTATCGACCCCAAGCTTGCGCAGATAAGCGATTGCCGCATCCCCAACCGGAGTATCAGGCAGAGTAGTGATGAGTGCGCCATTATGGCCGTATCTGGACAGCGCCGCCGTTACATTCACCCCGCTGCCCGAAAAAGAGTACTCCAGCCTGCTGCTCTGGGCCAGCGTCTCCAATCCCGGAACCTGCAGCCGCATCATCACCTCGCCAAATGCAGCGATTCTAGGCATACCGGTCCACCAGCGATTTCATCGTACCAAGCAGCGTGCGGACATCCTGCACCCTCGTGCTTCCCGTCTCGGGATCAATGATCGAGGAATAGACATGCGGGATCACTTGCGGCACACCCGCCTGAAGGGCAATCTCCAGAATAGGTGCGAAGTTGTCCAGATCGATTCCGCCCGTAGGCTCCAGGGCAAATCCGGCCTCTCCGCAGGCTTTTGCCACCGCACGGTACTCTTCTTCCAGCTCCAGCCCCTTCATCGGATAATATTTAAGCGCATTGCCGCCCATATCCCGGACGAGGGCAATGGCGGCTTCCACCGGAACGATGGCCTGCGCGGCATTTCCTGAGCTGACCGGACCGGTGGAGATGTTGACATACCCCGGCTGTCCGCAGGGCGAGACCAGACTGTTAATCCAGCTGTCCTCCGCTCCCAGATTGGCCCGGGTCGCGCCTACAGCCGGAAATACCTGATTGATATGGCTGCCAGCATAGCTTGAAGCGATCTCTGCGACCACCGCCGCCTGGCGGTTGTCCCCGGCACCAAGCCCGATGGAGACGGCATCCTGGATCGCCTGTCCATACTCTGTCATAGCGGCGGACGCTTCGCGGGCGTTGGCGTAATTTTTGGAGAGCACGCCTACCAGTACATGCCCTTCGGCCGCCTCGTAGATGTCCTTGGCATTCCCGATACTGCCGGCCAATACATTCAGTGCCGCTCTGTTCTTATAGAAACGCTGCTGAATCTTGCTCATTATGATCTGCCCCCTATAATTTCTTGAATTCTGCTGACAATGACCTGCAGATCGTCTCCCTGGAGCGGCCTTGGATCAATATCAAAATACCCCTGCTTCACTCCATAATCACGTGTATACACGGCAATATCCCCTTCGCGCAGACGGTCATTGACCTCACGGGCATCCACGCCCGCAGCAGCGGCATCAATCTGGATGCGTCCCCGGTAAATCGCCCGCCCGGCTTCATCCTGCACGGTGCGGACCGACACTCCGGGAAGGGCGGCCAGCGGCTGAAGCGCCTCCAGCGCCTGCTTCTCCTGCTGGCTGTTGTCCGCCTTGTTCTGGTATTCATCCAACGCCTGAAGCAGTCCGAAGGTAGTCTCCTTGCCGACCTTCATGCTGCGGCCGATCCCGTGCAGCTGTACCTTTAGCCAGCCGATGTATTGCTTCTTCCCGGCTACAATGCCTGAAGTAGGACCTTCAACCGCCTTCGACCCGCTGTAGATGGCCAGATCGGAATACTGGACATATTTGCGCAGGTCCTCCTCCGCTGCCGCATCGACAATCATCGGCACGCCCCTGCGCTGTGCAACCTCCCAGGCTTCTTCCACCGAGATCATATTCTTCTGGACGGCGTGGTGGGATTTCACATAGAGAATCGCTGCGGTACGTTCACCGATGGCTTGTTCAATATGCTCTGCGCGGCCTTCGTTGGCATATCCAACCTCGACCACCCGGCCGCCGCCGAGGAAGACCATCGTCTCCACAGGCGCACCATACTGCACATTATGGCCCTTCAGCATAATGATCTCATTCTTCAGCACCGGCTCCTGGTGCAGGCGCAGGCTGAGCCGCGGATCACCGCCGGTCACGACCGCCGCCACGGACAGCGCAATGCCGCTGGAGGCAGAGTTCACAACAACGGCTGCTTCCGAGCCGAGCAGACGGGCGATGTAATCTCCCGATTTGTCCACCAGATCCGCGATCTCCACATACTGCTGGCCGCCCTGCTTCATCGCCTCCATCACCGAATCGGTGGGCGCGGATACACCCAGGATGCTCATTCTTCCGCTGGCATTAATCACCCGCTTCAATCCATATTTAGCTCGTAATGAATGATCCATTGATAAAGACTCCTTTTGCTTCAATATAGTGATTCGCGGTCCGGACCTCGCCTTCCGAGTCCTTCAGCTGCTTCTCTCCTGCTTCCACAGCGAACAAGGTCAGGTTGGCCGGCTCCCCTACCCGGATCTGTCCCAGCTCCGGCTTGCCAAGCCACGCGGCAGCGCTGCTGGTCACGGCCCGGATGACCTCTTCCAGGCTGTAGCCCAGATGCAGGAACTTCGTCAGCACATCCGCCATGCTGTACACCGGACCGTTCAGCCGGTTGCCCCGGTAGATATCTGTACTGATTGTATTCAGCCCGATACCAGCCGCCTTCGCCTGCTCCGCCACCCGGAAGGAGAAGCTTGCCGTGCCATGCCCTACATCCAGCTGTACGCCTCTGGCGGCGGCATCCAGCAGCTCTTGCAGCGGCGTGCCGTCCGCATGGAACAGATTATTGGCTTTGCCGTTCAGATAATGGGTAATGACATCACCCGGCTGCAGCAGCTTCAGCACCTCGGTTACTGCAGGCGGGGCTGAGCCGATGTGCACCATAAGCGGAAGCTTCAATTCTTCCGACAGCGCGCGTGCCAGCTTCAGCGGCTCAATGCCGCTGTCCTTGACGACACTTTGGCTGATGCGGGCCTTCAGGCCGACGATAAATTCCGGGTAGGCTGCCGCCGCCTCCACCGCCCTGGCCCGGTCAATCCACTCCAGCTGCGAGAGCTCATCGGTCCGCGCAAGGCCGATTCTAGAGATATTGAGCAGAGCGAACACCCGTGTATCGGCCTCAAGACTTGCGCGGTAAAAGGCTCCGATCCGGTCTGCACCGCAGCTCCCGGCATCCACCAGTGTCGTTACCCCCTGCTTCACCCCGATCTCGTCGATCTCATCGCCGTAGGGGTCAAGCTCCGGCACAGCATGTACATGCAGATCAATCCATCCGCTGGAGCCATATAACCCGGCGCAGTCCAGCAGGGTCCCGCCCTCCGCCTGGCCCGGCGGGGTAATCGCGGTGATCATGCCGTCCCGGATCGAAATATCCACCGTCCGGCCGTCCACCAGCCGCAAATTGCGCAGCACGTTCTCTGTGCCCACTTGTCCCATCTCCTTCTTCACCCCCGGTCTGCAGGGGATTACAAAAAATGATTAATGACATGAACTCCATACATCCTTATGCTTAACAATAAGCAACGCCTTTGCCGTCCTGTCATTAAAATAAAAGCTGCTTCACTCTAAAGATTATAATGTTATAATGTTTATAGTAGCACAAGTGTCATCCGGATGAGAACTGTGATTTTTAATCCAACAGCTTCCATCCAGGATTTCTGGTCCGAATATCTTAACACTGGAGGTACTGCTTCATGGCCCAGCCCGTACACCCGCTATCCCTGCTCAACCGTTTCCGGCTTACCTGGAATCATTTCAAATCCAAGCTGCTGCTCAAATACGCATTCTCCTATATCCTTATGTTCCTCATCCCGCTGACCGGCGTTACCTTCTTCGTCTATGAAAACGCCGTCAAAGGCCTGAGGGTCGAAATTGAACAATCCAATGTCAACCAGCTCAATCAGGTGAAGAGCACCATTGACGGCCGGATGAACGAGCTCCAGGAAATCGCAGGCAGAATCGCCTATGACAAGCATCTGACCCCTTATATGGTCCGTCATCCGTACTACAGTCTGGAGGCTGTGCAGGCACTGGCGAATTACAAGGCCAGCAGCAGCATCGCCGAGGATCTGTTTCTCTATTTCCATGGCGATGCCAATATTTATTCTTACCGCGGCCTGGCCGATCTTCATGTTACGTTCAATACGCTCTACCAGTTCGAGCACTGGACTTCGGATGAGCTGCGCCGTGACTTGAATGAGACCCGCCAGCCGCTTGTGCGTCCCGCCGAGAATGTAACCGTCAATTCCCGTGTCGAGCCGATGCTCGCCATGCTGATCCCCGTGAAGCCCAATGACCCGTTCCCCTACGGAACGGTTGTCTACCTGATGAAGGAATCGAATCTTACCGGCGTGATGGATACGATTCTGAACGATTTCGCGGGCAGCAGCTATATCTTCGGTCCCTCCGGCGAGGTGCTGACTGCGAACAGCCATGGCGTCAGTCTCCCCCAGGACGAGCTGAAGCAGATCTCTGCCCTTCAGCCGGGTATTCACAACCTGGAGCTGGACGGGGAGCAATATTCCGTGGTGTCTGTGAAGTCTGAAGAGAACGGCTGGACCTACGTCACCACGATGCCCAGCTTCCAGTTCTTCAGCCGGGTGGCCCATGTCCAGACGCTGATTCTGATTGTCTTCTGCATCACAGTTGTCACAGGCATAGCGGCCGCACTGCTGCTGGCCAAGCGGCAATATCACCCGATCCGGGACCTGATGGAATTCGCCAAGCCGAGAGGCAGCGGCAGCGAGACGTACAGAGTCCGCAATGAATGGGACTCGATCCGCCAGACGCTGCATGATTACAGCGCCAGAATTGATCTTCAGGAGCCTTTTGTCCGCAACCAGTGTATGCTGCTGCTGCTCAAGCACGGCAAGCCGGATGATCCCGAGATTGAGCAGATGCTGCTCAGCACAGGCTTCCGCTATCCGCAGGGACAAGGCCTCTACTTCTCGGCGATCCTGTCCTGGGATGATCCGGCGTCCGGCGGCCAGTCCTGGCAGGAACGCCATCTGCTGCAGGAGATGCTGACCAATACCCGCCTGCCCGGGCCGGATGCGCAGATCTTCGGGATTGAATTCTCGGTCAAGGACCAGTTCGCGCTGATTGTCTCCCTTCCCGGCGAAGGGGAGCTTCCGGTCCAGAGCCGGATGGAGCAGGTGATTACAGCCGTCCAGGCTGTGATCCGGGAACACTCGCAGCTTGAGCTGAGCATCGGTGTCGGCATGGCCTACCGCGACCTGGCCCGGCTGAACCAGTCCTTCATTGAAGCCTCGGCGGCACTGGAGCACCGGATGATCCGGCGCAGCGGCCAGGTCACCTACTTCGAGCAGCTGGCTGAGCTAAGCCCGTCCGCTGCCGGTAGCTTCTGGATTCCGCGCAAATCGATGCTCAAGCTGGAGCAGAGTCTGAAGCAGGGCAACGAATCGGTAGCGGCCCAGATGATTGCCGACACCATCGATACGATGAAGGATGAGCCGCTCCAGGTGCATCTGCTGCGCTGTATCTGCTTCGATCTGCTGAACGCTTTTCTGCGCACCGCCTCGGAGCTGGGCATGGATGAGGTGTTCACCAATATGCCGGAGCTGACCTCCTTCGAGACGCTGGAGGAGCTGGAGAGCCGGCTGCTCTCACTGGCTGCCGCCATCTGCGCCCAGGTCGAACGGAATACAGAGACGAGCGAGTCTTCGCTGATGGATGACATTCTGGAATATGTCGACCAGCAGTTTGCCGATTACACGCTCAGCCTGGAGCATGTGGCGTTGAAGTTCGCCATCTCGACCTCTTATTTAAGCCGCAGCTTCAAGGAGAAGACCGGCAGCAATTTCTCCCAGTATATCTGGCAGCGGCGTGTGGACGAGGTGATCCGTCTGCTGGAGAACACCAGTGCGCCGCTCAAGGAAATCATCGAGCAGGTCGGTTATCTGGATGCGCCCAACTTCATCCGCAAGTTCAAAAAAGAAACCGGTCTGACGCCGGGACAGTACCGCAAGGAACATGCCTTGAAGGGAGCTGCTGCGAAAAGACCGGTTTAATAGGGCGGAGACTCGCCCTGGGTTTTGACTTACAATCAATCCTGCACATATTGCAACATTTCGCTCATCCTGTTGCCCCGAACGCGTAATTGTTGCACAAAAGGCAGGATTCCATCTCGTCCGGGCAGTGTGGCAGGATTATTCCTGCATTCTATGCAACATTCCTCCCGTAAAGCTGGCTATCTGTGAACCCAAGCTGCAAAATATGCAACATTTATGTCACCAGCATCTGTACAGGAGATTCGCCACTTCGCCATTTGCGGGACGAACCCGGCTGCCTGCCCCGCGAGTGCTTGGGTTACTTTGCTTCGGGGGCAATGGTCTGGTACTCCTCTTGGCGGCGGCTTCCGGCTACTCTGCTTCCTTCAGAATATGCTCCACCAGTTCATCCAGAGGCACCGTAGCCAGCGCAATGGCTGTATCGGTTACGCCGTAGTAGATATAGAGCAGGCCGTCCTTGACCACATTGCCGGTCGGGAAGATGACATTCGGAATCTGGAAGCCGAATTTCTCGTAATAGGTCTCCGGCTCCATAATGAAATTACGGGTCCGGGCAATGATCTTCTCCGGCTGCTCCAGATCCAGCAGCATCGCTCCCACACGGTAGACAACCTCTTCATCTACGCCGTGATAGAGCACCAGCCAGCCTTTGTCTGTCCGGATTGGAGGTGTTGAGCCGCCGATCTTCCGCGCTTCCCACGGCAGGTCCCCGGCAGAGGCGAGCAGCTTGGGCTCTTCCCAATGCACCAGATCCTCGGAGTAGGTAATCCACATAGCGGCTTTTTCCGTGCCGTAGGCCTCGCCCACGTATTCTTCGGGGCGGCGAAGCAGCACGAATTTGCCGTTGATTTTCTCAGGAAACAGGATGTTGTCCCGGTCGTTGATCTCCAGCGGCGTCGTGTCCGCCACGAACTCCCAGTCCAGCAGATTGGTTGACTTCAGAATCGAGGAGCGGGTCAGCCAGTGGCCCTCCTCTTCTCCCCAGCCGTCCGGGTAGGTCGGAATGGAGCGCTCAGGGACGCCGCGCCCGGTAGGATAATAGCTCATGGCACAAGGGCGCAGGGCGTAGTTCAGGTAGAACGTGCCGTCGATCTTCACAATGCGCGGGTCCTGCACACTGCCGTACGGGAAGCCCAGCATATCCGGTGTGACAATCGGCTCATCCTTCACATGGGTGAAGTTCACGCCGTCCTCGCTCTCCAGCAGGCCCAGATAGTTCTTGCACGGGGTCAGGGAACCGGCGGTACGCTCAATCATATAGAACTTGCCGTTATCGATGATAACGGCCGGGTTAAATACGGTAACCTTACGCCATTCATAGCCGCCCGGGACGACAATCGGATTATTTGGATGTCTTGTAATTTGCATGTCTATTCCTCCTGCGAATGATGTTCGTGATATAGCTTGAGCGTCTGGACCTCATAGGGCCGGAAGGACAGCGGAATGACGCCGCCGGTGGTCTCCAGGGACCCGGTGTTGCTCTCCAGCAGATTGACCCGGCAGGCGCTGATCTCCTCGTCCTGCCAGTCCAGCGTAGCTGTCTCTCTGCTGCCTGCCGCTTCATACAGCCGGACAATCGTGCCGCTGCCGTCCTCGGCCGGCTTGATCGTATCAAGCATAACGTGGCTGCTCTGGAAGTTCAGCCAGGCGTGGGTGCTTGGATAGCGGCCGGAATGTGCGGCTTCGCTGACCGCCAGCAACGGCTCATTCAGCTCCGCCGCTTCGCGTACCACATCGGCCTGCCGCCAATCTCCGCTGTGCGGATACAGCGAGTACGTGAATTCATGCTCCCCCTGGTCGGCATTGCGGTCCGGCCAGCGCGGGGCGCGCAGCAGCGAGAGGCGGAGCACGCCGTCATGGATGTCATAGCCGTATTTGCAGTCGTTCAGCAGGCTGACGCCATAGCCGCCCTCGGACAGATCGGCCCAGCGGTGTCCGCAGACCTCGAACTGCGCCTGCTCCCAGCTGGTGTTGCGGTGGGTCGGGCGCTCCAGCGCGCCGAACGGAATCTCATACGTAGCCTTAGTGGCCACAATATCCACCGGAAAAGCAACCTTCAGCAGCTTATGCTGCTCTCTCCAGCTTACGCGGGTGCGGAAATCCACTCTGCGGCTGTTCCGGGGCAGGACGATCTCCTGCCCGATCAGCGATTCACCAAGCTGCCAGCGGAACCTCAGCACGGACTGTACAGGCCCGCTGCTGACCACCCGGCGCTCCAGCAGCTTCGTCTTGCCCGCAGGCTGCTGTTCATAACGCGGGTCTATATCCCAGGCATCCCACAGCGGCGGGGTGTCATGATAGAACTGCAGCTGGTTGCCGGTCCGGCCGGGCTGGAGCAGCTCGCGGTCCGCACTTTTGTCATACCAGCGGCTAATCTCGCCGTCTTCATTAAATGTGAGAATATAATGGTCCGTCTCCCATTGCTCCGGGAAGCTCTCACCGGCGGCGGGAACAGCCTGCTGCTGAATAGGAAGCTTAGCCTCCCGCAGCCAGATCGTCCGGCAGCCGAAGGCCGGAACCTTGCGGACCCGCACAGCCAGCGTATAGCTGCCTGCCCCTGTGTTCCAGCATTCGCTCTCAAGCGGGCCGTCCTCATCATACGCCTGTATTGCAGCCAGCTCAGGACCGCCCTCCAGCCGGATGAACTCCGTCCGCTCCCAGCCCAGGCTGTTGAAGATTACATAGGGACGGCCCTCGCCCGCCGAAGTATTCACCTGGCTAGCCAGAGTGTGCAGGGCGGTGTCCAGCACCTGCCCGCCCAGACGGAAAATCTCAGCGTATTCCTCCCGCGAGGTCGTGTACACCTCCGGGATAGAGGTGCCGGGGATGATGTCATGGAACTGGTTAAGCAGCAGCAGCTTCCAGCCTTCGGCCAGTTCCCCGGCAGGCAGCAGACGCTGCACATCCGGCTGCTCCGGCTGATCCGGCTCCAGAGTACCGTCCTTCTGCGCCAGCACGCTCCAAATCTCCGCCTGCCGGTACAGAATCTCCGCCTTGCGGTTGCTGCGCTTGTTGAAGGCATGGGTCGTGAAGGTGCCGCGGTGCAGCTCCAGATAGAGATCGCCATGCCATGCCGGAAGCTCCGGCTGGCGCGCACCGATCTCCGAGAAGAACGCTTCCGCCGTAGAGAATCTGCTGACCGGCTGGCCTGGAGCGAGACCGGTGCGGGCCACATATTCCAGCATCTCATGGGTGACTCCGCCTCCGCCGTCGCCATGGCCGTAGAGCAGCATCAGCTCATCATGCTCTTCCTTCTGGGCATAAGCTTGCCAGTGCTCCTGCACATCCTTCGGATGCGTATGCTCGTTGACGCCATGGTTCTGATAGGCCACAATCTTCGTCCCGTCAATGCCGACCCAATGAAATAAGGTATGCGGGAAGGGATTGGTGTCATTCCAGCCCAGCTTGGTGGTCATGAAATAATCAATCCCCGCCTGCTTCAGCAGCTGCGGCAGAGAGGCGCAGTACCCAAAGGTATCCGGCAGCCATTCAATCGCGGAATGCTTGCCGAATTCCTTCATATAGAAGCCCTGGCCGTACAGCATCTGCCGCACCAGCGACTCCCCGCCGGGAATATTGAGATCCGGCTCCACCCACATGCCGCCGACCAGCTCCCACCGGCCTTCGGCAATCCGCTCCTTGATCCGCCCGTACAGCTCGGGATAATGCTCCTTGGCGAAGGCATAGAGCTGGGGCTGGCTCTGCGAGTACCGGAAGTCCGGGTACTTGTCCATCAGGGTGCAGACCGTGGAGAAGGTCCGGCTCACCTTGCGCACCGTCTCCCGGACCGGCCACAGCCAGGCCACATCAATATGCGACTGGCCGACCATATGCATCGTCCCCGGGTTCAGCCCCGCAGGCCGTTCCACCGAAGCGGCCGTCCGCAGCAGTTGTTCCGCCGCAGTTACGGCCTCGCCATCCAGCAGCAGCCCCTCCTTCATATAGAGCGTGTCCATCACCCGCTCCAGTGCCTTCAGGCTGCGGAGGCGGCGCATATCGCCCTCCGGCAGCAGAAGAGCCGCTTCATGCACGATGTTCACGGTATGCAGCAGGCTGTATACCGGACGGTTCACACGCACAAGCGTGATTTCAATGCCGGTCAGCGGCGGCTTAATCACCGCCTGACGGTTCAGCGGGTCCTCCGGCTCGGGCACCGGATCATACAGCTCGATGTCCAGCTCCAGGCGTTCACCCGGAGCAGAAGACGGCAGCGGAATGAACCAGTGATTGCTGTCCAGGCCATGGTATGGCGCTCCGTCCAGCCTCAGCAGACCTTCCCCGCGCCCCAGATAGAGCAGCGCCGCCTCTTCACGCGCCCACTCTCCCGGAACCGTGATCTCCCGCTGAAGGAAATACGTAGTGCCATAACCGCCATCCAGCTGGGAAACATTGTATTTCTGATGCAGCTCCGCCTCATGCTCATAGCTGCCGGGAGTGAGGTAACGGGACCTCCGCAGAGTCCATTCCGCAAGCTCTATCTTCTCCGCCCACTGCCGCTTGGCCAGCCACCGGGTGAAGCGGTTCATGCGCTTCATGGCTTAGCCCTCCTCTCTGACCTGGAGCGGTGCGCTCAGGTACTCGGCGGAGTTCGGACCGGCCATCACCGTGAATTCTCCCGGCTCGACGATCCGCGTCAGATCCGCCGATACATATTCCAGCTCCTCCCGGCCGACACGGAACGTTACCGTCTGCGTGTCTCCCGGCTGGAGGCTGATTTTGCGGAAGCCCTTCAGCTGCTTCTCGGGCCGGGTAATGGACGAGGCCAGATCGGAGATGTAGAGCTGTACTACCTCGCTGCCTGCCCGGTCACCCTTATTAGTTACATCCACGGAGACAAGTGCTTCTCCATCCGCAGAAATGACAGCAGGCTCCACCTTCAGGTTGCTGTACCCGAATTCACTGAAGCTGAGACCGTAGCCGAAGGGATATTCAGCGTGAAAATCCGTCTCCAGATACCGCTTCCCTCTCGTCCGCCGCTTGTAGTAATACACGGGAAGCTGGCCGACATGCTTCGGAATGCTGATCGTCAGCCGCCCGGAAGGATTCACCTTCCCGAACAGGATATCGGCAATCGCATGTCCGCCCTCCTGCCCCGGATACCAGGCCTCCAGAATGGCGTCGGCATGTTCTACAATCCAAGGCTCGGCAATCGGGCGGCCGTTGATATAGACCACAACCAGCGGCTTGCCCAGCTTGTGAAGCTCCTGCGCCAGCTCCAGCTGCACGCCCATCAGATTCAGCGTGGAGCGGTCGATGCCTTCCCCGCATTCCATGTCGCTCCAGGAATGCTCCGTCACGACCGAAGCGCCGGTGAGCAGATCAATCGTCCCCTCACCGAAATCTCTGGCGCTGGAGCCGCCGACCGCCAGCACGATCGCATCGGCTTCCGCCGCACAGGCCAGGGCATGGGCGAAGCCTTCCCGGGAATCCCCCTTGATCCGGCAGCCGGGGGCATACTCTACCCGGTCCGCTCCGCCGCCCAGGGCTTGCCGGATGCCTTCCAGCACCGTAACAATCGCGCCTTTGGGCTGGGGCGAGGTATAATCGCCAAGCTGGTTATACGGCGCATCCGCATTGGGCCCGATCACCGCAAGCTTGCGGATCTCCTTGCTGAGCGGCAACGTCCCATTGCCGTTCTTCAGCATAATAATGCTCTCACCGGCAATCCGCCGGGCCAGCTCCTTGTGCTCCGGCTTGCCTATAACCTGCTCTGCCTGCTCAGGATCGGCATAAGGACGGTCGAACAGCCCCAGCCTGAACTTCAGCTCCAGAATCCGGGCTGCCGCGCGGTCCAGATCCGCCTCCTGCAGCCGCCCCCGCCGGACCGCAGACGCCAGATGCTGCTCGAACATCTCGCCTGACATCTCCATATCGATGCCGGCCAGCAGCGCCTGGACGACCGCGGTCTCCCCGCTCTCTGCGGTGTTATGACCATTCGTCAACATGCCCAGCGCGCCGCAGTCCGTGATGATGAATCCCTCGAAGCCCCATTGCTCCCGCAGCACATCCTGCAGAAGATAACGGTTGGTTGTACACGGCACGCCGTCAATCTCGTTATAGGCTGTCATAATCGACAGCGCTCCGGCCTCCACCGCCTTGCGGAAGGGCAGCAGATCGACCTCATGCAGCTCGCGCAGCCCCATATGCACGGGTGCAGAATTGCGCCCGCCCTCGGAGCTGCCGTAGGCGGCGAAGTGCTTCAGGGTCGCCAGTACGGAATCCTCCGCATCCAGCCGCTCCCCCTGCAGGCCCTTCACGGCCTCGACACCCATCGCCGCAATCAGGTACGGGTCTTCGCCGAAGGTCTCCTCCGTCCGGCCCCAACGCGGATCACGCACCACATCCAGCACCGGGGAATAGGTAGCCGCTCCGCCCTGGCTGCGGGTCTCCAGCGCTACCGCCCGGCACATCTCGCGGTACAGCTCCGGGTTCCACATGCTGCCCAGCGCAAGCGGAACAGGGAACACTGTAGCGCCTATCGCCATATGCCCGTGCGAGCACTCCTCCCCGAACAGAATGGGAATCCCGAGCCGGCTCTCCTTCATGGCATACGCCTGAATCGTATTGACCGTCTCCGCCCCCTCCTTCGGGGACAGGCCGGTCTCCAGCGTAACCCCGGTCCACGGGTCGGCGCGCAGCGTTCCGTACAGGGAGCCGACACCGCCGGCAGCAATCCGGCGCTTGAAGGCTTCAGTGATCCCGGCCGTCCCGTCCGGGCGCTTCTCATAGCACTGCCAGCCGAAAGGCTGGACTAATTGTCCAGCCTTCTCTCCAAGCGTCATGCGCTGCAGCAGATCCTGTACCCGGTCTGCTACAGGCCGTGTTTTATCCTTATAGATCATTGATTACAGCACCCTTCCACCGAGCCTGGTTTAGTTGGTCTTCCAGCGGTCATACGCAGCCTGGTTGATCTCAGCTACACGCTCTCCGCCCATCTTCTTGACAGTCGCGACATAGTTGTCCCAGCCGGTCAGCGGCTCAGCGCCGGTGATGAACTTCGCTTCCATCTGCTTCACATAGGTGCTCAGATCCGAATTCAGACTGCTGATTTCCGTCTGCTCTTCCACCGTCAGGAACAGGGCCGGGAATGGAATCCGTGCGCCTTTATCCAGCAGCTTCTGCTTGGTCTCCTGCTCCACCCACAGGTCAAAGTCCGTCTTCAGCCCCTTGTTGATATCATCCATGGACAGGGTTGGGGCAGGAATCCCGTAGTTCGGCGTCAAGGTGGCCCGGTAATCCTCCATCTCTTTGCCGTCCGGCACGGGCAGGTATTGCTTCATCCGGCTGTCTTTGTCGGTGTACTCCCAGAGCACGCCCTCCGGCCCTTTATTGAAGAACAGGGCGCCTTCATAGGAATAGAGGTAATCCACCCAGCGGAGCGAGGCTTCCGGCGCCGGATTGCTGCTTGTGATGGCGAATGCGCCGGTGGTAATCCCTCTGTTCTTGGCAATTGCCGGAGCGGCAACGGATTCACTGCGCACAGGCGCGAACATCGGATCTGCCGTGGACGGCTCTCCGCCCTTAGTCATATAGGCGTGCCAGTCGGAAAAGAGTGCAACGCGGTTATTCTGCGCCTTGGCCTTCTTCTGCTCCGCCGTCTGCGAGAAGCTCTCATGATCCAGCAGCTCCTCGGACCACAGGCGGTTCATATACGTCAGATACTCCTTATAGCCCTCTTCCAGCGGCGTATAGTGGACCTTGTCCGCATCGTCTACATAGATTTCTTCCTCATAGATGCCGAAGGCGCCCAGCAGCCAGGTGCGGATATCGCGGAGGTTCGCAGCGGCGGTCGTCACTGAGGAAATCGGAATCTCATCAGCGATGCCGTTGCCGTTCGGATCTTCCTCCTTCACGCGCTTCAGGTAGGTGTACAGCTCCTCGGTCGTTTCCGGCAGCTTGTCGATGTTCAGCGCCTTCAGGAAGTCGCCGTTATACCACATCGGGTTGCGGTACCAGTGCTGGCTCATTTCCACCACCGGCAGGGAGTAGATATGGCCGTCCGGGGCGGTAATCGATTTGCGCACATCCGGGTTCTCCTCAAGCAAAGCCTTGAAGTTCGGCGCATACTCTTCGATCAGATCCTCCAGCGGAATCAGAATTCCCTGCTCACCGTAATTCATCTGCTCGGCAGTCGTCAGACCGGCCGCATAGAAAATATCCGGGTAATCGCCGCTGGCGAACACCAGATTCTTTTTGGTCTCGAAGCTGTCCTTCGGCGCGTTTTTATATTCCAGGGTGATGCCGGTCTTCTCCTTCATCTGCTGAAGCACCGGCATGTTCTCCCAGTTCTGAATGCCCACATCCGGCGCCATCATGGACAGGGTGATCGGTTCATTTACAATCGGGAAGCCTTCCTTGTTCACTGTAGCCTCTCCGGTACTCTTGCCTGCATTGCCTTCATCTGCCCCAGAGCTCCCGCAGCCTGCCAGCAGTCCGACAATCACAGCCGAAGACAGCAGAACCTTCCATGGTTTACGTGTGATCTGCATTGATAATTCCTCCCTTAGGTTCATTACATTTTAACCTTTAGCCTTTCACAGAGCCAATCATGACCCCTTGGACAAAATAACGCTGCAGGAACGGATAGACCGCCACAATCGGCAGCGTAGAGACAACAATCACCCCGTATTTAATCAGCGAGGCGGTCTCCGCCTTGTTGTTCATCGCGACCGCCACCTCGCCGCTGATCGCAGCGCCTGTGGTCTCGGCCGACATCTCCTGAAGCACCAGAATCTGGCGCAGCACCATCTGCAGCGGATATTTGGCCTCATCGTTCAGATAGATCAGGGACGGGAAATAGCTGTTCCAGTGGCTCACCCCGTAGAACAGGGCCATTACAGCGATAATCGGTGCCGACAGCGGCAGAATAATGCGGATGAACAGCTTGAGATTCGTACAGCCGTCGATATGCGCCGCTTCCTGAAGCTCCTTGGGAATGGTGGTCTGGAAGAACGTGCGGGCCACAACGATATTCCACACCGAAGCGGCTACGGGCAGGATTAAGGCCCCCATGCTGTTCATCAGGCCCAGGTTCTTCACCAGCAGATACGTCGGCACCAGTCCCCCGCTGAAGAACATCGTGAACAGAATGAGTCCCATGAATAACTGGCGTCCGGCAAAATCAGACCGGCTGAGCGCATACGCAGCAGGCAGCGTAACGGCCAGATTCAGCAGCGTGCCTGCCACTGTGTAAATGATGGTATTCAGATACCCGTTCCAGATCTTCGGATTCTCGAACACCAGCTTATAGCCGTCCAGGGTCACATTCTTCGGAAACAGCCACATGGCCCCCGAATTGACATCCTGCGGCGAGCTGATGGACGCGCTGAGGATATAGATCAGCGGATAGAGGACAACCACCAGCGCAAGGCACAGATAAATGTAGGTGCTGATCAGGAACAGCTTATCTCCCCTGGATTCTTTTATCGCAGTAACCAAAGACTTCAACTCCTTTCTACCAGAGGCTGTTCTCACTGGTCTTTTTGGCAATCCGGTTCACGGTAACCAGCAGAATTACGTTGACCACCGAGTTGAACAGGCCGACCGCCGTGGAGAAGCTGTATTGTGCATTCACCAGACCGGCCCGGTACACATAGGTGGATATGACATCGGAGGCTTCCATGTTGAGCGAATTCTGCAGCAGCAGGATTTTCTCGAAGCCGAGACCCAGAATGTTCCCCATATTCAGGATCAGCATGATCGTAATGGTGGGGATGATCGTCGGCAGATTGATATGCAGCACCCGCTTCATCCGGCTGGCCCCATCCATTATGGCCGCTTCGTGCAGCTGGGGATCTACGCCCGACAGCGCCGCAAGGTAGATAATCGTCCCCCATCCGGTGCTCTGCCACACGCCCGAGAAGACATACACGGTCTTGAACCAGGCCGGATCGGTCAGAAATTGCGCCGGCTGGAAGCCCAGGAATTCAATCAGCCGGACAATCATTCCGCTGGAGGGTGACAGGAAGGTAATAATCATACCCGCCATGACCACCACCGAGATGAAATGCGGCGCATAGGTTACAGTCTGGACCGATTTCTTAAAGGGGCCGTTGCGGACCTCATTGAAGGCCAGGGCCAGAATAATCGGCAGCGGGAATCCGATCGCCAGCTCGTAGAAGCTGATGCTGAACGTATTCCACAGCAGATCCCAGAAGAAATAGGAATTGAAGAACCGTTCAAAATGATCGAAGCCCACCCAGTCACTGCCCATAATTCCTTTGGATGGTACGAAATTCTTGAAGGCAATCTGAATCCCGTACATCGGACCATAATGGAAGATGAGGAAATACAGTAATGCGGGTAGCATGAACAGATAGAGCTCCCAGTTCTGCCGGATTCTTTTACCCAGGGATTGGTTCCCCTTCATTCTCCCACTCCTCTCTATGTTAGTTTTCATTACAGCAAATCTTGTATCCGCTTCGCATTCTTGTGAAGGCCCCTCCTGCTAACGCTTACATCCAAAAGTGTAGTGAAACTAAGCTGACACCGTAAATATGTAGGTTGTGCATTGTCATGTTAACCGAGTGTAAAACCGCGCCGCTGCGGGGCTTACGGGCTGAATAGCTTGAACAGGCTGCTGCGGGCCGGTTGCCGTAAATGTGTGAATTATGAACCCTTCTGCCCGCTGCAAAAGTTACATATTGTGATCCCCGCACAGGTATGCAAACATTTGCTACGAATGCCAACGCTACAACAAACGACTGTCAACTAGGAGGTTACGTCATGACCCGCACTACCGCCCACCTGATCTCACACACCCACTGGGACCGGGAATGGTACATGCCTTATGAGCGTCATCATGTGCTGCTGGCGAAGCTGATGAACGAGCTGCTGGACACGCTGGAGAAGGATGAGCGCTACCGCTCCTTCCACCTGGACGGGCAGACCATTATAATCGAAGACTATCTTCAGATTCACCCTGAGAAAAAAGAGCAGCTGGAGCAGTTCATCCGCGAAGGCCGGATTATCATCGGTCCCTGGTATGTGCTCCAGGATGAATTCCTGACCAGCTCCGAGGCCAATGTGCGTAATCTGCTGACCGGCCATCAGGACGCGGCGAAGTATGGTGTGATCTCGAAGCTCGGCTACTTCCCCGACTCCTTCGGCAATATGGGCCAAGCCCCTCAGCTGCTCCGGCAGGCTGACATTGAGACTGCGGTGTTCGGCCGCGGCGTGAAGCCGACGGGCTTCGATAATATGGTCGGCGAGCTGAACAGCGCCAGCTATGAATCGCCTTATTCCGAGATGTACTGGCAGTCCCCTGACGGGTCTAAGGTGCTGGGCCTGCTCTTCGCGAACTGGTACAGCAACGGCAATGAGGTGCCAGCAGATGCAGAGGAGGCCAAGGTCTTCTGGGACAAAAAGTTGGCCGATGCCGGCAAGTACGCCTCCACCCCCGAGCTGCTGTTCATGAACGGCTGTGACCACCAGCCGGTGCAGCGCGATCTCGCCGATGCGCTGGAGACGGCCCGGGCGCTGTACCCGGATACCGATTTCGTCCACTCCAGCTTCGAGGAGTATCTGAAGGCGCTTGCGCCTTCGCTGCCGGAGGATCTGGTCACGGTGAACGGCGAGCTGCGCAGCCAGCATACAGACGGCTGGGGCACGCTGGTGAATACCGCCTCTGCCCGGGTCTATCTGAAGCAGATGAACCAGCGGGGGCAGACGCTGCTGGAGAAGGGCGCCGAGCCGCTGGCGGCACTCGCTTATCTGGTCAGCGGGCAGGCTTACCCCCATGCGCTGCTGACCTATGCCTGGAAGACGCTGATGCAGAACCATCCGCATGACAGCATCTGCGGCTGCAGTGTAGACGAGGTCCACCGCGAGATGATCAGCCGCTTCGACAAGAGCCGCCATGCCGGTGAGGCTATTATTGAAGACAGCCTGAAAGCGGTCTCCGCACAGATTGGCACCTGGAAGGTGGCGGCCTGGGGTGACTCTGCGCTGCCGGTGACGGTGTTCAATACTACCGGCTGGGAGCGCAGCGGAACGGTCAGCGTGGAGGTGATCTTCGCGAAGCGGTACTTCAAGGAAGGCCCGAATCCGGCGGCGATTGCCGAAGCTCTGGATCAGCTTCCGCTTGACTTAGAGAACGGCCGGCTGCTCGATTCGGAAGGGCAGACTGTGGCTTGCCGGGCGGAGGATCTGGGCACCCGGTTCGGCTATGAGCTGCCGGACGACCAGTTCCGCAAGCCTTATATGGCCCGGATGGTCCGGCTGACCTTCGAGGCTGCGCAGGTGCCGCCGCTTGGGTACAGCACCTACGCCTGGGTAAAAGTGTCGGCGGGTCAATCTGCCGGGGCTGTTACTGAGGGTCCGCTTAAGCTGCTGGAGCAGGGTATGGAGAATGACTTTCTTGCGGTCCGCATCCGCGAGGATGGCTCTTATGATGTAGCCGACAAGCGCACCGGCACCATCTTTGGAGCGCTCGGTGTCTATGAGAACTGCGGCGATATCGGCAATGAATACGTGTTCCGCCAGCCGGACGAAGATGTCGCATTGACGACCAAGGGCCTCGCCGCCCACATCACGCTGGCTGAGCATGAGCCTTACCGCATCACGTATGAAATCGTGCATGAATGGTCCATTCCAGCCTCCGCAGATGCTTCGTTCGAGGATGAGAAGCGCAGAATGGTGCCGTTCCGGCAGCGCAAGGCCGGACGCTCTACGGAGCTGGCTCCGCTGCGGATCGTGACCCGGCTCAGCCTGGAGGCGAACGGAACCGGCGTTCAGGTGTCGGCGGCGTTCAATAATCAGGCCAAGGACCACCGGCTGCGCGTCCTGTTCCCTGCCGGGCTGGCCGCCTCGACGCTGCGGGCTGACTCCATCTTCGAGGCTGCCGAACGCGAGATTGAGCCGGCTGCGGACTGGATTAACCCGAGCAACGCCCAGCATCAGCAGGCTTATGTCAGCGTATCGGACGGCCATGCCGGACTGCTGGCGGCCAACAAGGGGCTGAACGAATATGAGGTGCTGCGTGACGGCAGCAATACCATTGCTGTCACCCTGCTGCGCAGCGTATCGGAGCTGGGCGACTGGGGCGTGTTCCCTACACCGGAGGCCCAGTGCCTGGGCGAGCAGACCGTGGAATTCGCGGTCCGTCCTTTTGCCGGGGATACGGACTGGACAGAGGCCTGTGCCTGGGCGTATCAGTACCAGGCGCCCTGGTTCACGGTCCAGACCGGCTGGCAGGAGGGCCATCTCCCTGCCGTCTATCAGCCGCTGGAATGGCAGGGCCGCACTCTGGCCCTGTCCGCCTTCAAAATGTCCGCAGACCATGAAGACATCATTCTGCGCTGGTTCAATCTTGCCGGCGCCGAGCAGGAGCTCGCGCTGACGCCGCATTTTCCCGTGGAGGCTGTATATGCCAGTGATATTCTGGAACGGCGGAAGCACCGGGAGGCTATGGATGAGGGCACGCTCCGCAGTTCCATTGGTCCAGCCCGGATTGTCACCTGCGCCCTGCAAACTGTACCACGCTAAATTCACTATGCCAGGAGGAGTTACACGATGAACCTGCCAGCTTCCATTACCGCTTATCTGAACGAGGCCGACGAACGGCTTGCGCACCACCCGAAACTCCAGCAGTTGTTCCACAACTGCTTCCCGAACACACTGGAGACCACAACCAAGCTGCTGGAGGACGGCACGACCTTCGTATTCACCGGCGATATCCCGGCCATGTGGCTGCGGGACTCGACGGAGCAGGTGCGGCACTATATTCCTTTTGCCAAGCATGACCCTGAATTACAGCGGATTCTCCGCGGCCTGATTGCCCGCCAGATGTTCTATGTGAATATTGATCCTTACACCAATGCCTTCAATGAAACGGCAAGCGGCCAGCATTACCGGGATACGGATGACTGCAACCTGAACCCGTGGATGTGGGAGCGCAAATATGAGCTGGATTCCCTGTGCTTCGTTGTGCAGCTGGCTTATATGTACTGGAAGGAAGCGGAGCAGACCGACATCTTCGATGCCGCCTGCTACCAGGCGCTGACCTCCATTGTAAATACTATAGAGACCGAGCAGCGCCATGGAGAGAAGTCTCCCTACCACTTCATCCGCCAGACGCTGAAGGATACAGAGACGTTGCAGAATGACGGCCGGGGAATGCCGGTTAACTATACCGGGATGAGCTGGTCGGGCTTCCGCCCGAGCGATGACAGCTGCGAATTCGGCTACAATATTCCTTCCAACATGTTCGCTGTAGTGATTCTGGGTTATATCCGCGAGATGGCCAGTGAGGTCTATCAGGATGAGCTGCTGGCGTCCCGGGCCGCGAAGCTGCGCAAGGAGATCGACTTCGGCATCCGCACCTACGGCATCGTGAACCATCCGAAGTACGGCAGAATTTACGCCTATGAGACGGACGGCTACGGCAATTACTCCTTGATGGACGATGCCGGAACCCCGGGACTGTTGTCCATTCCTTATATTGGTTATGTGGGCGTGGAGGATGAGATCTATCAGAATACCCGCCGGTTCGCGCTCAGCTTCGACAACCCCTTCTACTTCGAGGGCAAGTTCGCCAAGGGCATCGGCAGTCCGCATACACCGGGCGGTTATGTGTGGCATATGGCGCTGTCCATGCAGGCGCTGACGGCGGATAATGATGCGGAGATGAAGGAGCTGATCGATATGCTGATCCGCACCGATGCCGATACCGGCTACATGCATGAGGGCTTCCACCCCGATAACCCGGCCGACTTCTCGCGCGAATGGTTCGCCTGGTCCAACAGTCTGTTCGCCACGCTGATCGGCAAGGCGATGGATAAGGGGCTGGTTTAGGGGGCTCGCGGCCTATCCAGTTATTTCTCTCTCACCGACCAGTTGTATAGGGAGCATTGTTGCATATTTTGCAGGATTCTTCTAAAACTGTTACTGATTTGTGGTAGAATGTTGCATTATTTGCACAAATTCCATTGCAGGGAGCAAGTTAGCGCTTACTTTGTTGCATTTCGTGCAGGATTTCGGCACAAACCGCTTTTATTGAGCAGTATTGTTGCACCTTTTGCAGGATTTCTCTAAAATGGTCCTGGCTGGGGAGCATGGGGCCTATACTTCATCTCTGCGGCACCTCTTGTATTCTTTTTTTCGCATATATTTGGCCCACGTATAATAAAAAACAAGGACCTGGATAAAACTCACAGTGTCCTTGTTTTTTCATATTGTCAAAGGCCTGTTGATCTTAGCCAAGGTTACATCTTTTATTCCCTGGAAATCAGTCTTCAATAATGCTTGCTTACAGCCTTCCCCCTCAACCATAGATCACTCATAAAATTGTCCGCCTAAAATATATATGGAAATGGAGTGAGGGGGCTAATTATGCTAAAGCTGAATAATATCAGTTGTATGTATGCTTTATTATTATTCATTGAATTGCAATTAATGGGGAATGTAAATAGACTGAGTAGGACAACTGGTTTAGATTTCGTTTTTACAAATAGATTGGTCTCAATTTTTAATATAATATTTTTTATATTAGGCACGACTTTCTTCGTTTTTTATACCAACAAACATTTTAAAGAATCTAAATTAAATTATTTCACGGCAATTTTGTGGCTGCCATACTTCGCCATTTTCGTATTTGTTTTTACCACAATATGGCCAAATGTGAATCCTGCTGAAATGGTTCCTCCAGTGCATGGGCTCCTTGCTATGGGTGCTATGGTTATATATCCTTTTTATATAACTTTTATTAATTTGTTAAGTACTCTTAAATACAATTAATTTATATAGTGGAACGGCAGCACTCATATGTTCTTTAATAGTTGGAGTAAATCCACCTCCCTTACTTCCTCTAAACACAAAACGGCTGCGGCTCCCTTGAAGGTTGAACTCAAGGAGGCCGCAGCCGTTTCTTAATCTGGCTTGATTCTGCTTAGTAACCGCTCTGGCTCTGCTCGCCCTTCGCGATGGCTACGCCGCCGCTGGTGCCGATCCGGCTTGCGCCTGCGCCGATCATTACCATCGCATCCTCAGCACTGCGGACACCGCCGGAGGCCTTCACGCCGATCTCCGGTCCGACCGTTGCCCGCATCAGGGCGATATCTTCCTTCGTCGCACCGCCGGTAGAGAATCCGGTAGAGGTCTTCACGAAGTCTGCGCCCGCTTCGACAGCAAGCTTGCAGGCACGGACCTTCTCCTCTTCGGTCAGCAGGCAGGTCTCGATGATCACCTTGGTCAGCGCCTTGCCGCGTGCCGCCTCAACTACAGCCGCAATATCCCGCTTCACCAGCTCATTGTCCCCGTCCTTCAGCGCGCCGATGTTGATGACCATGTCCACTTCGCCGGCACCGTTGCCAATCGCATCCGCTGTCTCAAAAGCCTTCGTCTCCGGCGTAGAAGCTCCCAGCGGGAACCCGATCACCGTACACACCTTAACCTCCGGTGTATCCTTCAACACGGCATGGGCGGTGGAGACCCAGGCCGGATTCACGCAGACCGAGGCGAACTTATAGGCTTTGGCTTCTTCGGCAAGCTTGATAATATCGTCTTTCCGGGCATCTGCCTTCAGCAGCGTATGGTCGATCATCCCGGATATTGTCGTGTCACTCATCATTAATTCCTCCATCTAATCGGTAATGGATTCAGCATCCCTTGTAATCATACCAATAGTGGGACGCTTTGGAAAGCTGGCGGCCGGAACAGCCCCTATACATTCACCTGACGGATGGCCTCCCGCAGCTCGCCGGTACTGGTGCTGATCGTCTGCGAAGCCTCGTAGACTTCTTGGATTCTCGCCAATTGCAGACGGGTCAGCTCACGGATCTCCCGGGTCTGCTCGGCGGCCTCCCCGGCGATATCCGCCATGCTGCCCACCGCCGCGGCAACCTCCTCAGAACCGGCGGACAGCTGCTCAGCAGTTGCTGACACATCGATGATCTGTCCGGCTACCTCACGGAAGGCAGTGGCCGCCTCCATAAGAGAGGCCTCCGCTTCAGCGGACATCCGCACCCCTTCCTGCACCTCAGCAGATGCTCCTGACATCTGCACCCCGATGCTTGCCGAAGCCTGGCTGATCTGCTGCAGCAGCCCGGTCACCTGCTCGGCGGCTGCTGCGGAGCCTTCCGCCAGCTTGCGCACTTCACCGGCTACGACCGTGAAGCCTCTGCCATGCTCGCCTGCACGCGCCGCCTCAATGGAGGCGTTCAGCGCAAGCAGCTTCGTCTGGTCTGCAGACTGCCGGATCGCAGCCAGCGCGCCTTCAATCTCATCCGTATAGCCTTGCAGCAGCAGCACAGTATCCAGGGTCTCCCCGGTGGATACCGAGATCGACTGCATCTGCTGATTCGTATGGTTCATCGCGGTCTGGGAGGACAGGACAATGTCCAGCGCCCGGGCTGCGGATTCCGAGACCGCCGCCGAGGACTCCGAGATCCGCGAGATACCCAGCGCCATCTCATTCATGGCGATCGCACTGCTCTGCGCCCCTTCGGTCTGCGAGTGAGCACCGGCATCAATATCGCTGATTCTGCCGCTGACCGTCTCGCTCATCTGCAGCACATCACCGGCATTCCTGGTGAAGGTCGCGGAGGAGCTGTAGAGACTGTCGGACGCGGTGGACACCCCGGACACCATTCCCCGCACTCTGGCATTCAGGTCTCCCGACATCTGGAGCATCGCCTGATAAGCCCTGCCAATCTCATCCCGGGAGGTGACCGGACGGGTACCCAGAATACGGGCAGCCCCGGCAAGGTCCCCTCCGGCCATAGCGCCTGCGCTCTGCGTAATTGTCTTCAGCGGACGCAGCGACCTGGAGACGAACCAGGCCAGCACCGCGAGCGCACCCAGCGACAAGGCCAGAATAATACTGTAGAGCGGCAGGCTCTGAATCAGGACATCCCGGGTCAGCGTACTCAGGACCGCAACATCGGTATCAATCCCCAGCGCCCCGACCAGCTTGCCGCCAGTGTCCTTCATAGGAACAAATGCCGAGATATAATCCCCGTATTCAGGATTCCGGATCAGCGGCGTACTGGCATTCTCACCGGCAAGCACCGACTGCACCGCAGCAGCGGGCATATCCGTAGCTTCATTGATCCCCGAGGCCAGCGGGTCCCCCTGCGGTCTGCCGTCAATCATCAGCAGCGGCTGGCGGGCTTCATCAATCCGGACAAAATACACATAGCGCGCCCCAATCGACTTACGGAACTGGTCCAGCTCATCGCGGAGCGCCCAGTACAGGTCCGACTCCTGCGGATCGGCCAGGAACTGCTTATAGCGGCCAGGATCTATCTGTGTCACATAGTGGCTGGCGATGCTCATGTTGTAGCTGCTGATCGTGTCTTTGACCGCTGAGCCGGTATTCGCCCATTGAATGGCGGCGTTGCCCGCTGTAATACATAGAATTACTGCGGTCATAACACAGAGAATACGGGCAATCAATCGGGTCCTGATAAAAGAAAACATGGAGGCCTTCCCTTTCGCGCATTACAATTGCGTGGTTATAGTAGGGCCATCCGAATAAGCAATGACAAATGTCCCTCTCCCGGAAAATTTCGACAAACTTTTTGAAAATCCTTTTCCAAAGAGGAATTGAATGGTTTAAATTTATATATTTAAAAAAGGCTGCTTCTGAAGCCCAATCGCTCCAAAAACAGCCTACTGCCAACTGAATACAGCTTCTCCCTATTTCCGGTCTAACGATACAGGCCCGATGCCTTCACTTCATTGAAGAAGGTGTTGAACTCCTCGATGTTGAGCTGCTGGGCGGCATCGGACAAGGCAGTGGCCGGGTCAGGATGCACCTCCACCATAATCCCGTCAGCTCCGGCGGCCAGGGCGGCCTTGGCGCACGGAATCAGAATATCCTTGCGGCCGGTGGAATGGGTAACATCCACCAGCACCGGCAGATGGCATTCCTGCTTGAGAATCGGCACTGCGGAGATATCCAGCGTATTGCGCGTCGATTTCTCGTAGGTGCGGATGCCGCGTTCAATCAGCATAATCTCCATATTGCCGCGCGACATAATATATTCGGCCGCATGGACGAATTCATCCAGCGTAGCAGAGAGTCCGCGCTTCAGCAGCACCGGCTTGTTCACTTCCCCTACCGCCTTGAGCAGCTCGAAGTTATGCATATTCCGCGCGCCGACCTGAATCACATCCACATAATCCAGCGCCTCTTCAATATGGCGGGGGTCGACAATCTCGCTGATGGTCAGCAGCCCGTATTCATCCGCCGCTTCACGGAGAATTCTCAGTCCGTCCATCCCCAGACCCTGGAAATCATACGGGGAGGTACGGGGCTTGAAGGCTCCGCCGCGCATCACCTTCACGCCTGCCTTCTGCAGGGCGGCCGCCACGGTGCGGGTCTGCAGCTCGCTCTCTACCGAGCACGGCCCGGCCACCATCAGCGACGACAAGCCGCCGACAGTGACTCCCCCCGGAAGGGAGATAACGGTATCCTCGGTATGGTTCTTGCGCGCAACCAGCAGGGACTTCTTGTGCTCCGTACTCTGCAGGTCCAGTGAAGCAGAGAAAATCTGCTTGAACAGCGTGCGGATCGTTCCGCTGGTGAACGGCCCCTTGTTGCTCGCCACCAGCTTCTCCAGCATCGCCTTCTCCCGTTCAGGATCGAACTTCGGCACCCCCTGCTTCTCTTTGAGAACACCAATCTCCTGCACAACTCCGGCACGCTCCGAGATCAGCTCCAGCAGCTGGGCGTTAATCTCGTCCAATCTTGTTCTCAGATCCTCTAGCTCCATATTGCTCATTCTTGACACTCCCTTGTGTAATTAATGATTAACCCTATAAACGAACGCAAAAAGGCCCCCCGCCGCAAGGGACGAGGAGCCGTGGTACCACCCTTATTCAGAAATGAATCCTGCTGAGATTGCAGCTACAGGCGGCGCACTTATATATGCCTGGGATTCATTCTATCTTCAACCCGTTAACGCAGGGGGCGGGCCGCCCTACCCATACCTGCTGCAGCAGGATACTTCAGGGGCCGACTCGGAAGTGAACTTCGGCACGCGCGGTTCATGAGGGTGCTCTCAGTCTCCGGCACACCTTCCCTGTTAAGATCCGCTATACAGTGCTTACTCTCTTCGTCATTGTCATTTCATGGTATATCGGTGTATTTCATACACGAGTTTCTGCTATCTTAATCAAAAAAACGGCCACATGCAAGACCTTACAGCGATGCATTGCAGCATTAATGCGTAATTGTGTTAAATTGGTGAACAGCTTCCTGTTCGCAGGCTTCAGAAAAATTTAGCCAGCATATTCCCGACAGCTTCACTTCTCAGCGGCTTGCTGATGTACTCGTCCATCCCCGCCTGCAGGCATAGCTCCCGGTCGCCCTTGAGCGCATTGGCTGTCACGGCAATGATGACCGGACGGCGGTCCTCCGCTTCGCTCTCCCTGATCTTCGCTGTCGCCTCCAGGCCGTTCAGGCCCGGCATCTGGACATCCATGAAGATCAGATCATAGCTCTGCTGCGCAGCCATCGCTACGGCCTGCAGCCCGTCCTCCGCTAAGTCAACGGCGCATCCGCGCTTCTCCAGCATGGTGCGCAGCACGGTCTGGTTAATGGCATTGTCCTCCGCCACCAGAATGCGCAGCCCTCGGCTGGCCGGCTGTACCTCAGGTGCGGCCGCGTCTGTGCTGTCAGCAGGCTCCGCCTCTGCTTGAAGCGCCACGGTAAACACAAACGTAGCCCCTTCAGTGGCCGTGGTATCCAGATAGATGCGGCCGCCCATCCGCTCCACAAGCTGCTTGCTGATCGCCAGCCCCAGGCCTGTCCCTTCCGCCCGGCGGCTCATGAGATGATCCGGCTGGTAGAACGGCTCAAACAAGCGGCCGCGGGCCTCCTCCTTAATGCCGATTCCCGTATCCGCCACAGTGAATTGCAGCGTTAAGCCTGCCGGGCCTCCGTCCAGACGCCGGACGCTGACCCGGATACTGCCTGTGCAGGTGAACTTCACGGCGTTGCCGGCCAGATTAACCAGGACCTGCTTCAGCCGCTCCCCGTCACCTATCAGATGCTGCGGCACCTCCGGGTCCACCTCAACCCGGAGGGCCAGCCCCTTGCTCTCCGCCTTCAGCTTAAGCGGCTCCAGGGCGGAATCCAGGCAGTGCTGCAGCACGAACGGCTCGGACTGCAGTGAGATTTTGCCCGCCTCAATCTTGGAGAGATCCAGAATATCGTTAATGATATTAAGCAGGGATTCTCCGCTCTGCCGGATCAGCTCCAGATACTCCCGCTGCTGGGAGCCCGGCTCACTCTGCTCCAGCAGCAGATCGGTCATGCCGATGACCCCGTTCATCGGGGTGCGGATCTCATGACTCATCATGGCCAGGAATTCGCTCTTGGCCCGGTTCGTATTCTCGGCGGTCTCCTTGGCGATCAGCAGTTTCTTCTGCTCGGTAATGTCCTTAACGATAATATAGAAGCCCACGGTGGACTCGTTGATAATAATAGGCGCCAGAGTGGTGAGCACCTCGACCGAGTGCCCGTCCTTATGCCAGATCAGATCAATATCCTGCTCCATGGACCCGCTCTTCTGGCTGGTGCCGGTCACACTCTGCAGATGCTGTTCGCCGATAATCCGCCCGACATTCATCCCCACCAGCTCAGGAATCGTATACCCGGTCAGCAGCACGGCTTTTTCATTCCCGTTAATAATCCGCCCCTCCAGGTCCAGGGAGATGATGGCATCGTGGTTATACTTCTTCAGCGAGGTGTACCGTTCAATGGTTTCCTGCAGCTTCTGCTCGACCGCCTTGCGCCCGGTCACATCACGGCCCACGGCCAGCACGCCGCTCTCCCCGCCCCCGTCTTCCACAATCCTGAGGGTGAATTCGATCCAGAGGTAGTGTCCGTCCGCATGAAGAATCCGCAGCTGGACGCTGGGCTCTTCCAGAGCCTCCGGCGTACTGATCCATTCCATATCCTCGGGATGGACCAGGGTGCTGAGGTCACGCCCTACTAATTCCTCCGGCCTGTACCCCAGAATCTCCTGGACAGACGGCGAGCAGTACCGGCAGACTGTGCCCGGCGCAGCATAATAGATAATGTCCCGGATGTTGTCGGCAATCAGCCGGGACAGCCCCTCAGGCGGGGCGGCAGACTTCCCTCCGGATTCGGCAGCCGTACGTTCGCCCAGATGAACAACGTAATACAGCCCCTCTCCCGTCGAAGGCTCGCTGATCCGTGTCACATGCAGCAGCACCGGAACTGCAGAGCCGTCCGCATGGACCATCCTAATTTCAAATACACAAAAAGGGGCTTCCCCTGACCGCAGAATCCCCATTCTGTTCTTATATAATTGAAGGGAGCTCTCCTCCACTAATTCTGTGAAGCCGCGTCCCAGCAACTGTTCTTCCGTATACCCGAGCAAGAGGGATACCGCCGGATTCACACTTGTCCATTCTTCAGTAATGGAGAGAAAGGCTGCTCCGGCAGTTCCTGTCCTAAATGCCTGTTCCCATGGAGAAGACATTTCCGTACGCTGTTCTAGCATAAGACTCACCGCCCGTTCGTGAAGTGATTACTGCAATAAATTTATATTAAATCTGCAATATAAATATCTTGTATAATCGGGCGAATGTCAAATCATTGTCACAAATTGGTGAACCACCTGCCAGACAGAGCTCTCCCCAGTTCCCCGTCTTTGATGATTCCCTGTTGCAGTAAGCACAGATGTGCTTCAGTCTTCGCTGTTCAGCAGCCTTTTCACAGTGTCGGTGAACGCTTTAACCTGAAAAGGCTTCGTGATGTAAGCGGCAAAGCCTTTCTTGCGTGCCCTCTCAATATCCGAGGCCTGGGCAAACGCACTGGTCGCAAGCACCGGGATATGGCATGTCGTCTCATCCTGCTGCAATATTTCCAGCGCTTCATATCCGTTAAGGCCGGGAAGCCCGATATCCAGGATGATCAGATCCGGCAGAGCTTCCCGGGCCAGGCCCAAACCAAGCTCCGCCGTTTCAGCTTTCAGCAGCAATACGGAGGGCAGGTTTCTTTTGAAGATATGGTATACCAAAGCCATGTTAAGCTGATTATCTTCCACATACAGGACTGTCCGCTTATATTCCTCCATCCGGCTTATCCTCCTAAAAGTCACAGCACCACCTGCCGCGGATAGACAGAAAATAAAAAAACCGAAGAAAGGGACTCATCCCCCTTCTTCGGCTCATGTCCGGCTCATTCGCATGTCCGGCTCATTTCCGCCTCATATATGGTTATTCATAGAAAAGTATACGCTATTACACTGGTGTCCTTGTCAAAGTCCCAATCCACATAGATATCCGACAGCTCCTTGCCGAGCATCGGGGCGATGGTGGTGGTATCCTCCAGATACCGCTTCTCCATCTTGCGCTTGGTGGTCTTGAGTGTATTCTCATAGCCAAGGCTGATCAGTTCCTTCTCCAGCGGGATCAGAATGCCCTCACGCTTAATGATCAGAATGCGGGGGCCCACCCACCAGGAGTCGGTATAGACCGGTTCCTTCTGCACTTTCCTGCTTACTTCGTTAATCTGGGCATGGACCTCTTCACGCCCGGCATAGTTGTCGATGAGCGTATCGTCATTCTTGATTAGTGCAACGATCATTCCCGATGCGTTATGTATGCCCCAATCATAGAACAGCTCTCCGACCTCAATAGCCAACTTCTCCTTCAGGTAAGCCGCAAGCTCGGGAAGCAGGGACTTCATCAGAAGCTCCCTAGTGTAACGGAATGCCTGTTCCTCTTCCTTATTTAACAAAAACCTCTCCACAGGTCCGATAAAATTACGGATATGCAGCGCGATACATTGCTCGCCAATGGATGCGTGTATCGACTCAGGTCCCTTCCCGAAGCGTTCCCGCAGCAGCCTTCCTGTATAACTGGAAAGTTGGCTAGTAAGTTCTGTAGTGCTCATTCAAGTTCCTCCAGCATTATATTCTAGTGTCTATGTGTGTAGGTCTGGGGAGAAGCTCATGTCTGCTGAAGAAATGGTCGTTCACTTAAGTATAATCTCAACCGGGGGGCTTCGTATATATTTATATTTTTCTGCAGCAGCTTGGCCTGCTCCTGTATGTATCGGCGTGGTCCTAGTATTGCCCTAATTATTTCATATTACTTAGGCACGGCCGATGCGTATAAGAACATGCACCCGTCAGTCAGAGGCGATTGTATACAAAAAATGTTCCGCGGCCGGCAAGAGCTGCGGAACACCTGTGGACATGCTTGCCTATCTCTTGCTACTTGCCGCGGCAAGCTTCGGTGAAGACCTCGAAGAACGGTGTCAAATTACTTGAGCTGCCAATCGCTGATATTGAAATCCTTCTTGGCCAGCTTCTCATCGACGAGGAAGTTCTTGGTGCCCTCCAGCAACTTGATGCCGTCATCCGTGAAGGCTGTATCCTTGATATCACTGATCGGAGTGACCTGCTTCGCGATTTCCGGGGTGGTATCTCCGATCTCGGCCAGGAATTCATAATATTCATCTTCATGCTGCTTCAGGTCGGCCAGTGCCTTCTCCCGGGCCGCATTCCAGACCTTGGGGAAATCCGGGAATTTCGCAAGATACTCCTCCGACACTACGGTAGCGCTGCTTCCAAGCAAATCCGGATGTTTCGAAGCATCATCCAAATGGGTGTACCCCTGCTCAATCTGCTTAAGCGCCGCCACACCGTTATTGGTGATCGCATCTACATCGCCGCGGGCCAGTGCTGCGCTTGCATCGGGAATCAGCATATGAACCAGCTTATAATCAGTTACGCCCTCCTGCTTCAGCAAGCCGACTACGTAACGGTGCATAAACGAGCCTTTTTGGATCGCGATCGTCTTGCCCTTCAGGTCCTGCACCGTCTTCGCCCCGTCCTTCTTGCCGATCAGATAACCGACCGTATGCGCTGAAGTCTGGGCGATCAGCCGGGTCTTGGCTCCTGAGGCGTAGGCGATAATCGCTGGGGTATCCCCGAGGCTGCCGAAATCAAGTCTTCCGCTGATTAAGGATTCCGTCTGATCCGGCCCGTTCGGGAAGCCTGTCAGCTTGACCTCGGTAATTCCGTATTGTTTCAGCTCTTCCTGAATAATGCCTTTGTAAAGGCCCCAGCCTTCCGCGCCTCCCGGCAGATTCAGCTTATTGGAGCCAATGAATCCGTAATTCAGCACGGCCGGAACATTGCTTGCAGCCTTACCGCCAGCCGCTTCAGCGGTATTGGTACCCCCACTGCCTGCTGCGGAGCTGCTGCTCCCCGTATTATTGCCGCAAGCCTGCAGGACCAGCATGATCATCACCACAGCTGTAATCAGCGTGAGGCGTCCCCTTTTGCTCCATACACCTGTAATCTCTCTGTACAATCTGCTCATTGCTGTATTCTCCCCTCAGTCGTCTACTGGATGTTGTTAATGCCTATCAGAAATCAGAATCCTGCCCGGGCCGCCAGCTTCACCATGAAGTCATGACTAGCTACCGGCTGCCTGCCCTTGCCCCAGCCTACCTTCTCGCGGTAGCCGCCAAGCAGACCTTGCTGCTCCAGCTCCGCCTCTGTAATTCCGGTAATCCCCTCAGAATCCGGAGCGACATACAGCGCGTCCACCGGACAATATAACTCACACATGAAGCAGGTCTGGCAGTCGCTCTGCCGGGCGATCACGGGAATTCCGTTCTCTACCCGGTCGAATACATTGGTCGGACAGACGGATACGCATTGGTTGCATTCTACGCACCGCTCGGCGCTGATGACTTCAATCACAACAATACACTCTCCTTCGCTACCTCTTCTGTCTTCACCCATACCTGATCCAGTCCGCCGCTGATCAAGCGGTGATGCTGGCTGTCATCGCTTGCCTTGAAGTCCTCCCGTTTATGCATTCCCCGGGTTTCGGTGCGGGCCAGTGCGGAGCTGTACATCCAGCGTGCCGTTGCCGTCATCGCTTCAGCTTCACGCGCCTTCACGCCTCCCGGCGTACGCTGGATTTCCCGGCTGCGCTGCTCCTTCCATAGTCCGTCCAGACGTTCCAGCGAAGAAGCCAGCCCCTGCTCTGTACGGAACAGATTAATGTCGTACGGTTTGACTTCTGCCTGCACAGCCTCCACATATTCTGCGGTTCTGGCCGCCGCTCCCGCCTTCACTTCCTGGTGAACCAGCGGTGAAGAGGATAACCCGGCGGGTGCGCGGTGCTGCGAATGCCGGCCGAGTCCGGCTGCATAGGCTGCCGCTCCTTCTCCGGCGAAGGAGCCGGAAGACATGGCCCAGGCGGCATTGTGGCTGCCGCCTCCGGTGAACCCGCCGCAGATCAGCTCGCGGGTAGCGGCATCCCCTGCTGCGTACAGGCCAGGAACGCCTGTACCGCACTGCTCATCCGTGATTCTGATGCCGCCTGTCCCCCGGACGGTCCCCTCCAGCCGCAGAGTTACCGGGAAAAGATCCTTGAAGGGATTGATTCCCCGCCGGTCAAACGGCAGGAAGAAGTTGGTCTGCGCCACCCGCAGCAGCGGCTGCAGCTCTTCGTCAGCTCCGTCAAGCTTCGCGAACACCTGGCGGCCCGCCAGCAGATTCCTGGCAATGACCGAGCGGCCCTTCTTGGAGCCCGCTCCTTCCACCACACTGCCGTCCTCATAATAGAAGCTGGCATAGCTGTAGTACGCGGTCTTCGTCACAGAGGAGAAGGTCGGGCAGATCGCATAGGCGTTGGAGAACTCCATGCCGGACAAGCTCGCCCCTGCTTCAGCAGCGAATAAGTAACCATCACCCGTCAGGACGTTGCAGCCCAGCGCCTTACTGAGGAAGGCGCAGCCCCCGGTAGCGATAACTACCGCCCCGGCGTGCACACTCCAGGCTGCTCCGTTCTGGGTCTGCACTCCGGCCGCTCCGGCTACCCCGTGCTCATCGGCGAGCAGCTCCAGCACGGGACTGTGATCCAGAATCTTCACCCCTGCCTTCTTCACCAGCTTGCGCATCAGACGCATATATTCAGGTCCCTGCAGGCCCCGCCGGTATGGATTGCCTTCCTCATCTAACGGGAACGGATAGCCGCTGACACCCAGTCTGTTCATGTTCTCATAAGTACGGTCCAGCACCCGGTCCATCCAGCGCTGCTCAGCCAGCTTGCCGCCCATCGCGTAGCGGCTGGCCTTCGCTGCCTCACGCAGCTCCGTCTCCGGCTTCACGTACCACACTCCAGTGCCCGACGGGGCAGTCGCACCGCTGGAGCCGCAGTAGCCCTTATCGGCCAGGATCACCTTCACTCCCTTGGCTGCGGCTGTAAGTGCCGCCCATGTTCCTGCCGGACCTCCGCCGATTACCAGTACATCTGCCGTCAGTTTCAATGTTTCCTTCAGTGCCTGTTGGTTCATGTTGTTGCCCCCTTGGTTTCATTAGCTTTAGCGTTTCATTAGTTTCATTATCATTAGTCCGTCTTCAGCCTTGATAGCTGTCACGCCAGTACAGGAATTTGCGTTCAATGACGCGGAATAGCGAATCGATTAGCTTGCCGACCACGGCGAAAATAAGTATTCCGACAAAAATCACTGCCGTATTGGAATTCTGCTTCGCTTCATTAATGAGAAATCCAACCCCGGACTGCGATCCGATCAGTTCAGCAACCACCAGACCGATCCAGGCCACAGCCATCGACAGGCGCAGGCCCAGGAGAATGCTGGGCAGCGCAGCCGGCAGGATCAGCCGCCGCAGCTTCTGCAGCGGACTGAAGCCGAGCACCCGGGCCACCTCGAAGAGCTTATTGTCCACTCCCCGGATGCCCATGAAGGTATTAATATAGAGCGGGAAGAAGGAGCCGCTCATGATAATAACCACCTTGGAAATCTCCCCGAAGCCAAACCACAGAATAATCATCGGGGCAATCGCCAGATGCGGAACCAGCCGCAGAATCTGAACACTCGGGTCCAGCAGATAGGCAGCGCTGCGGAACAGGCCGGTCAACGTCCCCAGCAGCAGGCCGAGAATTCCTCCAATCAGGAACCCGGTGCCCGCCCGCCCGATGCTGACGCCCAGATGATGGACAAGCTCTCCCTTAACGGCCAGATCCGCAAATGCGGAGAGGATCGTCAGCGGTGCCGGAAGAAATTCCGGCGAGATCCAGCCTGCGCTCCCGCCAAGCTGCCATACGGCCAGCACCGCTACGGGAATCACTGCCCCGGTGCCCCAGTTGGACAAAAGGGCCTTCCAGGAAGACAAGGTTAACCTTCTCTTGTTGTTATGCGTAGTTATTGGAGCAGTTCCGCTATAATCACGGGCTTCCCTTACCCCCTTGGCTGTCTTGATTATGGCTTCTATCCCTTCACTCATGCTGTTCTTCCCCTCCTATCCCTGATAACTGTCCCGCCACCGGAGCAGACGCTGTTCGATCAGGCGGACAATCGTGTCACTCAGCAGTCCGACAGCGGCAAATACAATAATTCCGACAAATACAACAGGCGTATCGGCAAACTGGCGGGCATCCGACATCATGTAGCCGATCCCCGAGGTAGAAGCGATAAGCTCCGCGACCACCAGCCCCAGCCAGGAGAGTCCCAGCGACAAGCGTACCCCGAGCATAATATTCGGCACCGCCGCAGGCAGCACCAGCCGCACAATCTGCTTCCCTCTGCTGAAGCCAAGCACTCTGGCTACCTCAAACAGCTTGTTATCCGTCCCGCGTATCCCCATAAAGGTATTGATATAGACCGGGAAAAACGCCCCTTTGGCAATCAGCAGCACCTTGGATTCTTCGCCGATGCCGAACCAGAGTATGAACAGCGGCACTACGGCAAGGCTCGGAATCATCCGGATCATTTGCAGCGAGGGGTCCAGCAGCCTCTCTGACCGGCGGAATAATCCGACCAGTATGCCAAAGAACAGGCCGAGCCCGCCGCCAAGCAGAAATCCAGACAATGCCCGTACAACACTGATTCTCAGGTTACTCCATAAATCCCCGGTAGACGCCAGCGTAATGAACGACTGGACAATCGTATATGGTGTGGGGAACAGCAACTCCGAGATCACTCCGTAATGGCCCAGAATCTGCCACAGGATCAGCACCCCTGCCGGAAGCAGCAGCCCCAGGCCGGCAATGACCGCTTTTCCAGGTCCATTAGACCGTCCGGTTCTTCCGGCATTTCCTGCCGCTACAGTCCGCTCTGCCATGGCTGTCCCTCCTTCTAAATTAATATATTCGCATGAATTAAGTCGGATATGGAGCAGCACTTACCCTCACTTTTCCATAATAAGCAACTGGAGTTACTTTATATCCCGGCCCCGTCCTTCAGCTCAAGCTCATCCACCTTCTCGAAGTAATTCAATACCTTGAGCCGCAGCTCTTGAAAGGAGGTTGTTGTTTTCTTGCGCGGATAAGGAAGATCAATGGGAACGATTTTGCGGATCCGGCCGGGGCGGGGCTCCAGAATGACCACCCGGTTCCCCAGGAACACGGCTTCATCAATATCATGGGTCACAAAAATCATTGTCGTCCGGTTCCGCCGCCAAATGTCGAGCAGCACCGCCTGCATATGCGCCCGGGTAAAAGCATCCAGCGCGCCAAAGGGCTCATCCAGCAGCAGAACCTTGGGACTGCGCAGCAGTGCCCGGGCAATCGCTACCCGTTGGGCCATCCCTCCCGACAGCTCGCGGGGATAGGACTTCTCGAAGCCGCCGAGCTTCACCAGCTCAATCAGCTCATCTACCCGCTGCCGGATATCCGGCCTGCCCAGCGGCAGATCCGAGGCAATATTCTTCTCTACTGTAAGCCAGGGAAACAAGCGGTGCTCCTGAAAAATAAACCCCTTATCAATTCCCGGCCCGCTGATCGCCGCTCCCTCCAGGGTAACACTGCCGGTATAGCCGGTATCCAGACCGGCAATGATGCGCAGCAGGGTGCTTTTGCCGCAGCCGCTGGGTCCAATCACCGTGATGAACTCGCCCTCCTGTACCTGCAGGTCCACATCCTCCAGCGCCTGCACCTGGCCTCCAGCGGTATCAAAGTGCTTATTCAGTTCTGTAATAGACAACAAAGCCTCTCCCATATCTGCTCCTCCTCCTGGCTGAATTCTATTAGTAACAAAAAACAGAGGGACCTCGCGCTACAATCACGCAGGCACCTCTGTATGTACAGTCGGCAAGTTATAATCCAAAGTAATTTGATTGGAATTTGTAAATTTAAAATATCATCCCTCAGTTGATCTGTCAATAAAAATACACAATATCCGAGCGGATTAATTTTATTTGATGCTGACATTCTTCTGAAACTATGAATCAACAACGGCGATGCAGCCAATGTTAAATGTTATTTGCAAACTTCCACTCATATACTTACATTTAGTAAGTGTTTGTGATATACTGGGCTATATCCTTGCACTAACGGACAAGCTTAAGCTATGCAGTTATCTAATATTCTGGATTATAAGGAGTCAGTACCATGAATAACCAAGGGAATACACAAGCGAATGCGCAAGCAAATACGCAAGCAAAAGAAACAAGCCTGCCGGAGTTCGAATTCGGCATCTATACACTGGGGGATATCGTCACCGACTGCCATACCGGGCAGCGGATCAGCCCGCGCCAGCGCCTGCATGAAGTGATTGCCGCCGCCAAGCTTGCCGATGAGGCCGGACTGGATGTATTCGGCGTCGGCGAGCATCACCGGCTGGACTTCGTGATCTCTTCTGTACCGGTCGTGCTGGCTGCTATCGCCCAGGCAACCCAGCGGATTAAGCTTACCAGTGCCACCACTGTGCTAAGCACTATTGATCCGGTCCGCGTGTTCGAGGATTTCGCCACACTGGACCTGCTGTCGGACGGCCGGGCGGAGATTATTGCCGGGCGGGGCGCTTTCCTGGAATCCTTCCCGCTGTTCGGCTATGAGCTGGAGGATTACCAGCAGCTGTTCAGCGAGAATCTCGATCTGCTGCTCACCCTGAACCAGCATGAGGTCATGAACTGGGAGGGCCGATTCCGCTCCCCGCTGCATAATGCCGAGATTGCCCCGCGCCCGCTCCAGCCGAAGCTGCCGCTCTGGGTCGGCATCGGCGGGTCGGCCGAGAGCGCAGCGAAGGCCGGAACGCTTGGAACCGGCATGGCTATTGCGATTCTGAACGGCAGCCCGGAGCCGTTCCGGCAGCTGGCCGAGTCGTACCGCAATGCAGGTGCCGCCGCCGGCCACCGGCCGGAGGACCTGAAGATTGCCATCACCAGCCACGGCTATATCGCCAAGACTACGCAGCAGGCATTGGATGAGTATTACCCTTATTACTACAGCTACCGCAATTCGATCAGCCCGCAGCCCGGCCAGGAATACCGCGTCTCGCGCAGCGAATTCAGCCAGTTCACCTCGCCGGACAATACGCTCGCTGTGGGCAGCCCGCAGCAGATTATCGAGAAAATTCTCTACCAGCATGAGCTGTTCGGCCACCACCGCTTCATGACCCAGCTCGATATCGGCGGCCTGCCCTACGCCAAGGTAGCCGCAGCCATCGAGCTGCTCGCCACCGAGGTCGCCCCGGTGGTCCGCCGGGAGCTTGCGAAGAAGCGGAGCGGCCTCTCCTCCGCGCAATAACATATGTTTGGATACTGATGCCGCCCGGTGGATGGGCGGCATCTCTTGTTTTGGCGGGTTCAGGTGCATTAGTGCACCTGATTTCAGCCCACCGCCCACTTTCGCCGGAACCAGGTGCACTAGTGCTCTTCATTCGGCCTGCGCACCATGCCATCTGCCCATTGTATTCGGTTTTTCACACACATTTGGCCCACTTCCCACCAAAAGACAAACAGCCCCCCGGCATCCGCCGGAGAGCTGCGTAAAAACATAAAATCGTATTGTACCTGCTGGAAGCCTCATGAAGATGTTACTTAGCAACTCTTCAATGCTATCCAGTGACTTTTAATGTTATCCAGTGACTTATGATCTAATGATTCCAGTAACTTGCTTCTTTAACTTAACTACGCAAATGAAGGCTTGCTGTTATCTACCTTCCCGCTGACCAGCTTCTTGTACTCATCGTCTCCGCCTTCCAGCGAAGGTGCAAGATATACACCTGGCACCGAAGGTGTAAGCTTGGTGCCGGATTTGCGTCTGGGACGGCCCTTGCTGCCCGTGCCTGGGCTGTTGCCGTCACCGCTTGCAGACCGGCGGGCACTACTGGATATACTAACGGCATTCTTCATATTCTTCATCCTGTTAGTCCCCTCCCACTAAATGATTGACGGTACGGAACAAATCCCGGTTGTAGGCCACAACTGCGGTGAGATCCTCTGCCGACAATCCCTGATTGCCAGAGAAATGCACCGACAGAACATGCTTCTCACCTAAAGGATAGCACAGGATATATACCTCCGCAACTTCCGTTCGCTGTAAAAACGTCCATTCTTTCGCCAAAAAAGCATCCAGCACACCCGGCTTGCCGCCCGGCTCACCGGAGGCCGAGAACGGATACACATGCCCGCGTCCCACGTTCCCGCCCACTTGCTTCAGTCCCTCGCCTTCTTCGGCCCGCCACATGGCGGCACCGATCACCCGGCAATCCTCCGGGGCGACGAAGGAATTGCGGACCGCTTCACTGAGCGCCTGATACTTCTCCCCCGCCTGAGGGGGCGATACATTATTATTATATTGCCAAAAGAAGTGAAGGATACTTTCTTTTCGCCTAAGCTCTGAACGAAGCTGCTGCAGCTCCACGGCCGGGTCATGGTACTTGCCCTGTGCCTGAATGATATCGATAATCTTGCCGCAGCTGACATCCACCGCCGCTGTGGCATTCTCATGCTGTGCTTCATATTCCAGCGGCGTCAGCCCGGACAGATCGGACAACAGATGATACGCTTCCACATTCTCGCCCGGGATCAGATCGCTGCGGGCGGGAACCTGGTCCGGCAACAGGCAGAAAACGCGGCCGCGCCGCAGTCTGGACCAGAACAGGCCCATCTCAAACTGGGTGTTATCCCGGGTCACATAATAGTATTGTCCCCTAATCTGCGCCACATCATCCGGCGAGAAGACAAATACGGCAAAATCGCTCATATCCAGATTCCGCTCCAGCGACTCCATTGTGTATTCATTCGGCCGGAACGCGGCAGCATACCAGGGATGAACCTCGGCGCTGCGCTTGAGCTGTTCATGAATCGCCCGGGCATAGCGGATGGATTCTCTCGAAGAACCAATGAATAATCTAGGTCTGATCACGGCGGCACTCCTTTGTGTTTCCCAATATGTAATAATTATACAGAAGTTTCCCGGCGGGGAATAGAGTTTACAATAATATTAAGGGGCTTAACAGAAATGCTTCCATCCTCGTTGTTATCCGAATCATTAACATTTTTGTAGATTTAAATTTAAATAATAAGTGTTCTCCAGCCGATGAAACGGGTAATAGCGGTATATCTATCCGGGAAATGAGGCTTTTTGGTTATGAAAAAAATACATACCGCACTCCTGGCAGCCTGTCTGCTCACTACTTCTGTGCTGCCTGTATTACCGTCTTCTACAGCCTATGCGTTCTCCGCTTACAGCGCCAAAGTATATGCAAGCTCCCTGAATGTCCGCAGCGAGCCTGCGGCGGGTGCCGTTGTCACCGGCAATCTGGCGGGCGGCGCGGTCGTTACCGTCACCGATGAGCAGCACGGCTGGCTCAAGGTCCGGGCCGGGTCCGTCTCCGGCTGGGTCGCCGGATACTACCTGAAGCGCACCAGCGGAGCGGCAGCTTCATCCGCCGGAAGCTCATCCGGCTCCGGCAGCGTGAAAGCGCCGGTCAAGACCTCTGCGGCTTCCAGCGGGACAGCCTCCGTTACCGCCTCCTCGCTGCGCATCCGGGGCGGACCGGGAACCTCCCATGAAGTGGTCGGCTCTCTTCAGTCCGGCGACAAGGTAACCATTCTGCTCCGCCAGGGGGAATGGGCGCGGGTCCGCACCGCCGGAGGAATGGTCGGCTGGGTAGCCGGCGAATACCTGTCAGGCGGGGGCATCCGCAATGTAAGCACAAGCACGGCTGGCTCCGGTAGTACAAGCCGGAGTGTTGTACGGAAGTCCGGCAGTATCCGCGGCAAGCTGATTGTAGTCGACCCCGGCCACGGCGGCAGCGACCCCGGGATGCTCGGCACCACCTATGACACGATGGAGAAGGATCTGACCCTGCAGACCTCACTATACCTGCGGGATTATCTCACCGCCAAGGGGGCCAGAGTCGAATTGACCCGCACCCGCGGGGACCAGAAGCCGGCCCTGTCCCAGCGGGTGCAGCTCGGGCTGCGGCTCGGTGCGGACGCTTTTGTCAGCATCCACTATAATTCCTCGCCGAAGAATGTCTCCGGCACGCTGACGTTCTTCTATTCCGAGCAGAATGATCTGCGGCTGGCAAGGGCCATTGAGACCCGGCTCGGCCAGGGCATCGGTCTGCGCAGCAACGGCCTGTCCTTCGGGAATTATCATATTCTGCGGGAGAATCCGCTGCCGTCAACCCTTGTGGAGCTGGGCTTCCTCAGCAATCCGTACGATGAATCGGTGGTGCGCAAGGCATCCTACCAGCGGAAGGCAGCCCAGGCTGTCGCCGAAGGGGTCGCAGACTATTTCAGCAATTAACCCTTAACCCCACAAAGCGGGGCTTTAGCTTCGATGATGACTCTCTATTCAGATACCGAATTGCGGTACTCTCTCGGCGTGACTCCGGCAGTCTTTTTGAAGACACGGCTGAAATACTTCTCATCCTCATAGCCCACCAGCTCCGCGATCTGCGCCAGGCGCAGGTTCGTGTTCTGCAGGAGGGCTTTTGCCTTGTCCACCCGCAGGCCGGTAAGATAGTCGGACAGGTTCTCGCCGGTAATCTGCTTGAACTTGCGCGATACATTCTCCCTGCTGATGAAGAAGCGTTCGGCAATATGCTGCAGCGTCATCTCCCGGGCATAGTTCTGATTCAGATATTCTCTGATCTCCTGGACAAGCCGGGTGTCCGGGGCCTGTACGCTGCCCTTGGACAGCCGGTGCAGCAGCGCCTTTAGCCGGCTCTGCCAGCTCTCCGCCGAGAACAGCCCGCTGGCATCATAACAGGTCTCCAGGCTGATCTCCTCCTCCGGCCGCCAGCGCTTCAGCACGGACGCAATCTCCGCCTGCTGGCGCAGGAGGCCGCTCTCTGTAAGCAGACTCTGGCCCGCCAGATGGTCCGCCCACTCCTCCACTACCCGGTCCATCCGCTCCAGATCACCGGACAATACTGCCATTCTAAGCTTCTCCAGCTGCTCCTCCAGAGCGTAGTCTTCCAGAGGCCTACTTCCGTCTGCCTGTTCCCTGAACAGATGGATACGGCCTTCCCGCTGCAGGAGATTCCGCTCCTTAAGCCCCTGGCGTGCCTGCTCAAAAGCCTGCCGCAGTCCCTCCGGCAACGGCTGCTGCGGACTAAGTCCGATATCCATCTGGACGCCGAACGCCTGGCAGATCGCATCGTTCATACCGAGCAGCACCTTCTCCGCCTCCGCCGGCGCGTTCCATAGCAGGACGACAAGCTCGCCGCCGCCCTTCCAGCTGCGGAAGGCGTAGCCGCTCTGGTCAGCGGCCATCACCTCATTGCAGACATTGGCCAGCACGAACGCGGTCAAGGCCACATCGCCGTGGAACCGCTGCAACAGACCGCAGTCTGCGCCTTGCAGCGAGATGACGGCCACCCGACAGCCGGAGGCGCCGATCGGCATCCCCAGCTCCGCACAGAGCGCCAGCTTCTGCTCATGGAAGGAGGCCTCACCGCACACCAGATCGGACAGCAGCTTCTCCCAGTAGAGCGGACGCAGCGCATTGAGCTGCATGAGCTGCTGCTGCCGCCGCTTCCGCTCCGCCTCCTCCTCCATCCACAGCTTGAAGGCATGCTCCGCAGAGGCGATGAGCTGCTTGCTGTTCAACGGCTTCAGCAGATAATCCGTCCCGCCGTAGACAATCGCCGGCTTCACGTAATTGAAATCCTGATAGCCACTGATGACAATCGTCTTCGTATGCGGATAGTGGCGATGCAGCCATTCCAGCAGCTCTGCCCCGTCCATCAGCGGCATCCGCATATCCGTGAACACCACCGCCGGCTGGTGCTCCTGCATGATCCGGGTCGCTTCCTGGCCGTTCACGGCCTCATAAATAGCGGTGATATTATATTTATCCCACGGTACAAAGTAACGGATGGCCTCCCGCACATGCTTCTCATCATCTACAATCAGCACCTTCATAGCAGCTGCTCCTTCATCCCAAAATGTCACTCCTGCCCGGCTTCAAGGGGAATAATCAAGGTGACCGTAACCCCTTGCCCCTCCTGATTATTCTCAAGCGTCATACCGGCTCCGCTGCCGAATTGCAGCCGCAGACGCGCCAGCACATTATACAGCCCGATCTGCTCATCCTCCGGCCGGCCGCTGCTGCGGAGTCCGGCGGTAATCTCCCCGAGCCGCTCAGGGCTCATGCCCTTGCCGTTATCCTTAACCGAAAGCACCAGCCGCGACTCACCCTCAAGCTTACAGGTGATGCCGATCTCCGCCTGGTGGATGCCATCCGTGAAGCCGTGCTTGAAGATGTTCTCGACCAGCGGCTGGAGAATCATTTTGGGCAGAACCGTCTCCAGCGCCTCTTCCGTGGCCTCGGTCACCAGCTGCAGATTCTCTTCACCGAAGCGCTCCTTCATAAGTATCACATAATTCCCGACATGCTCGATTTCATCCCGTAGCGGTACCTGAGTCCGTTCTGTATTCATCGAGTAGCGCATCATGCTGCCGAGCGAATAGATGAGCTCATACACCTGCGGTGCGTTGTAGCGCAAGGACAGGCTGGCGATGGACTGGAGGGCATTATAGAGAAAATGCGGATTCACCTGGGCCTGCAGCGCCTTCAGCTGATTCGTTGTATTCGCCAGCTCCAGCCGGTACTCCTTCACGATCAGATCGTTGATGGTGCGGGTCATGCCGGTGATTTTGCGGGTCAGCAGCCCGAATTCATCCTCCCGCTCCACATCCATCTGGGCATCGAGCTGTCCGGTCTGCACCTTCTGCGTGAACTGGATCAGCTTCTTGATCGGCCGGGTGAAGCCGACCGAGATCAGCACGGCGGTGATTCCGCCAATCAGCAGGAACAAGAGGCCAATGCCCATATTGAACCGGGTGATTACCCTGGCATCGCCGTACAAGTCCTCATAAGGCACCAGCTTGATAATGCTCCCCCGGAACAGCGGGTCCTTGATGTGCCTGTACATGACAATTCCCTTGAACCCGTCCTTCTTCCAGGTAAAATGGCCGCTCTCGCCGCCCGGAAGCCGGCTCCAGCCCGTCTCAATCCGCTTGCCCACCCAGTCCGGGTCGGAGGCGAATAAGGCTTGTCCCTGTTCGTTCAGCACATACAGCCGCTCCGTACCGGAATTGTACATCGACTGGACGATGCCCTCCAGCTCATCCAGCCTGTAATCGACCGACAGGTCGGCCAGCACGCTGTCACTGGGTGTCTTGTAGAGGGGAAAATGCGCAGTGAACACCGGAACGGTCCCGGGCTTCAGATTAGGGTTGGGGGAGCCGGATTTCACACCGTACTGGTGGTTCATATGGGTGACCTCAATATAAGGGCGGTAAGTCTCTCCGGGAAGCTCTGCTCCGGTGTATTCCACGTTCTCTTCCCGGCGGAACAGCCCGCCCAGCAGCAGGTTGGACTGCCTCGCCGCTCTTACATACAAATGGATCTGGAAGGTATTGCGGTCCGAGAGGAACAGATTATAGAGCTGGGTGGAGATGACCGCGCGGTTATCCGGCAGAATGACGCCGGGGGGCGCCTGTGCAGGGCTTTTGGCGGTAAGCAGCAGGGTGTAGAACGAGCTTGGCACATTGATTCCGCTGTAGAGGGACATCGCCCGCTGGTTCATGCCGCTGAAATAATTGCTCAGATTCGCCTCCCCCAGCGTCAGCAGCTTCGTATTCTGCTTCACCGACTGCTCGGTAACGGACTGCCGGGTATAGAGGTAGGAGAAGGTGATGGAGATGCCGGACGGAATTACGGAAGCCAGCAGCACCAGTGCCATCAGCCGTGTCCGTATGCTGTTTCTGAACATGGGGACCCTCCTGAACATAGTCTGGGTGCAGTATCACCCTGCCTTAAGCCTACGCCTATTCTTGCAGATCATCCGCCCCTCGCGCAACCCCTGCGCCGGCTGCAATATAATCCACTTTTATCATCATGAAATTGAGTGTCGGGGCTTCCCGGGTCTCCCTATAATGGAGCTGTGAACCAAGCAGAAATATGAACCAAAGGAGATTCCTTATGCGAAAAGCCCATTCCCTGCACAGAGGCTGGGGACAGCAAATTGTCTTTCTCGGACCCTGCCTGCTCTTTTTCCTGACCATTGTGGTGACCCCATTCCTGCTCGGCTTCTACTACTCCTCCACCGACTGGAACGGGCTGGATCTGGACAAAGCGGTCTGGACCGGCGCGGCCAACTGGAAGCGGATCTTCCTGAATGACGACAAGTTCTGGGAATCCCTGCTCTTTACGCTCCGCTTCACTGTAATCTCCGTAGTCGCCGCCAACCTGCTGGCGCTGCTGCTCGCCTTCATGCTAATGACCACGCTGAAGACGAAGAAGCTGCTGCGTACTGTATTTTTCATGCCCAATGTGATCGGCGGTATTCTGCTTGGCTACATCTGGCAGTTCATCTTCACCAAGGGCTTCGCCACGATCGGCGAGCTGACCGGGATCTCCTTCTTCAAGCTTCCCTGGCTGGGAACGCCCGGCACGGGCTTCTGGGGGCTGGTCATTGTGTTCGTCTGGCAGACCGCCGGGTACATGATGGTCATCTATATCGCCGCACTGGCCGGGATTCCGAAGGATCTGACTGAAGCAGCCCGGATTGACGGCGCGCGTGCGCCGCAGCTTTTCAAAAGTGTGTATGTGCCCCTGATTATGCCGGCGATCACGATCTGCCTGTTCCTGACCACCTCGAATGCGTTCAAAATGTTCGATCTCAACCTGTCCCTGACCAAAGGCGGACCGGGCACCTCGACCCAGTCGCTGGCCTATAACATCTACGCCGAAGCATTGATCAACAACCGGTACGGCCTGGGTACAGCCAAAGCGCTGCTTTTCTTCGCCGCCGTCTCCCTGATTACGGTCACGCAGGTGTGGCTTACTAAGCGAAAAGAGGTGTCCGCCTAATGAACAGCAGCAGATACCGTCCCCGGAACTTCATGCTGGAGATTATCGCTATTCTTATGGCGCTGGTGTTCCTGTCTCCCTTCTATCTGGTGCTGAGCAATTCGGTCAAGGGGCTGAAGGACATTCTGATCGACGCGGCTTCGCTGCCGCAGGTGTTCCACTGGGATAATTATACGAAGGTGTGGGAGGCGATCGACTTCCCGCAGGCTTTTCTGAACTCCCTGCTATTTACGGTGCTGAGTGTGATCTTCATTGTCCTGTTCAGCTCGATGGCCGCTTATCAGATTGTACGGAAGCCGACTCGCTTCAACTCCTTCGTCTTCCTGCTGCTGGTCTCGGCGATGATTATCCCGTTCCAGTCACTCATGCTGCAATTGGTCCGGGTGACCAGTATGCTGGAGCTGCGCGGAGAATTGTACGGCATTATTGCCTGCTATCTCGGCTTCGGGATGCCGCTGTCGGTGTTCCTGTTCCACGGATTCATTAAGACGGTCCCTCTGGAGCTGGAGGAAGCGGCGCGGGTGGACGGCTCCAACCCGTACGGCGTGTTCTTCCGGATCGTGTTCCCGCTCTTGATGCCGATTATTGTCACCGTCATTATTCTGAATACGCTCTGGATCTGGAATGACTACCTGCTGCCGGTGCTTGTGATCGGAGGCAACAAGGATCTGACCACCCTGCCGGTGGCGGTGACCAAGTTCTTCGGGCAATACACCAAGAAGTGGGACCTGGCGCTGGCCGGTCTGGTGATGGCCGTAACGCCGATCCTCTTGTTCTTCCTGTCCCTGCAGCGTTATATTGTGGAAGGTGTTACGACAGGCTCCATTAAGGGCTAAGCCCTTGCAACAATATCCACCTTTTCGAGCAACATATGAAGTGTAAGACCGCGCTCTATTCATTTACGATTGAATTGCAGGAACCACAGACCAGGGAGGTTATTCTATGAAAAGAAAGTTCGCGTTCATTATCGCGACCGTATGCACTTTGCTTGTTGCAGGCTGCGGGAATAGCGGCAATTCGGGTTCTGGAAACAACGGAAATGCTGCGGGAACTCCCGGCGCATCTACCGGGACCGCCGCACCGGAGGCCAGCGCAGCGCCTGCCAAGGATGTTACAATCAAGATGTTCCAGTTCAAGGTTGAGATTGCCGAGCAGCTCAATGCGCTCGCTGAGGAATATGAGAAGGAGACTGGTGTGAAGGTCGAGGTCGAGACGCATGGCGGCGGCGAGGATTACGGCGCGCTGCTCAAAGCGGAGATTGCCTCCGGCTCGGAGCCTGAGATTTTCAATAACGGCGGGTATACTGCTCTTGTCCCTTATATGGACCGCGCCACCGATCTCAGCAATGAGCCTTGGGCCGCTAATCTGATTCCGACCGCCAAGACGCCGGCAACAGTGGATGGCAAGCTCTATGGCATGCCGATGAATGTCGAAGGCTATGGCCTGATCTACAATAAGGATCTGTTCGCCAAAGCGGGGATTACGGAAGAGCCGAAGACGCTCCCGCAGCTCAAGGACGCCGCCGCCAAGCTGAAGGCCGCCGGAATCACCCCGTTTGAAGCGACCAATGAATGGTGGTCGATGGGGATTCACCTCGTCAACGTAGGTCTGGCTCACCAGCCCGATCCGAAGCAGTTCATTGAAGACGTCAAGGCCGGGAAGCAGACGATCAAGGGCAATGCTGTATTCAAGCAATGGCTGGATCTGGTCGATGTAATCTTCGGCAACGCCCAGGATAACAAGATGACTACCGATTATGCTACCCAGGTGGCCGAATTTGCCTCCGGCAAGGCCGCGATGATGCTGCAGGGCAACTGGACCCAGGGCGACATCGACAAAATCGACCCTAACCTCAATCTGGGCATCCTCCCGCTGCCGATTAGCGATCAGGAGGGCACCATTCTGGTCGGCGTGCCTAACAACTACATCGTGAACAGCAAGTCCGCTCACCCGGAAGAAGCCAAAGCCTTCCTGAACTGGCTCGTCTCCTCCGAGACTGGACAGAAGTACCTGACTAAGGAATTCAAATTCATTCCGGCAGAGACCAACATCACCGCAGATCCGGCGGATATCGGCCAGGTGGCCGTTGCCGTGCAGGAGAAGTCCGCCACCGCCCTCGGCTGGAACTGGGATATGTTCCCGGACGGTGTGACCCAGGGCTTCGGGGCAGCGATGCAGGAGTACCTCGGCGGCCAGCTGAACCACGATCAGCTGCTGGAGAAGCTGGATAAGGCTGTACAGGATATTGTGAAGCAATAGCTTATAGCTTTTATGAAGAATCAGACTAAGAAGCGGCAGAATGCGTTAGAATAATAGCTATCCTCCAACATGCAGCTATAGAGCGTGAACTTGAGAATGAGAATTTCATTTTCAGGTTCATTCTTGTATAGCTGTATTTTACATTTAAAAATTTTTTCGTGCAGATATAACATTTCGCCGGGGTAGTCCATCTAATCTTACAGAGGGCCCTCAAAAAGGAGATGAAATTCTTGAAGAACATGGAACAGGAAGTCAGGCTGGCGCAGCAGGGAGATCGTGAAGCTTTTATCCGGCTGTTTCGCAAGCTTGAACCTGAACTATACAGCTTAGCCAGAACCATTGTCAGACGGGATGAAGATTGTGCAGACGTGTTTCAGGAGACGACACTGAAGGTGTATCAATCGCTGCATACCCTTCGCAAGCCGCAATATTTCAAAACCTGGGTGATCCGGATTCTGATTAACGAATGCAATCAGCTGCTGCGCAGCCGTTCCCGGACCGTTGCCATGCCGGAGGTGCCGGAGAGAGACTCCGGCGACCACTATTACGAGAACAGCAGCAAGCTGGATTTAGCCGAGGCGGTGAACCAGCTCGACGAATCGCTGCGGATTGTGGTTCATTTGTTTTATTTTCAAGACCTGTCAGTGAAGCAGATCGCAGACGTACTGGATATCTCAGGAGGTTCGGTTCGGGCACGTCTGCACCGCGCACGCGGGATACTGGCCGAAACCATCAAAACGACAAGAGGGGGAAAGCTCATTTATGACAACATTTAAATGGGAACAAGAGCTTAGACAAGAAGGACAAGCCCGGCTGCAGCCAGTGCCGGAGCTCATCCGGACACGCCAGGATGGCGTTTACGCTTCACTGGCCGATTTACCTGCACCCGGAGCCGGCCCAAGACGCAGACAGACCCGTAAGGCTATCGCCCGTACGGCCGGCGCTGCCGCTGCAGCCGCTATTATCGGCCTGATGGGCAGCGCCTATGTATCGCCGGTTATGGCGAAGTCGCTGAAAGAATGGCCAGTGGCCGGAAGTATTTTCAAAATGGCTGGTGACCTGGGGCTGCAGACCGCCGATGTGCGGGGGCTCGTTGCCGATCCGGGAGTTAAGGTTACACATGACGGGATTACGCTGGGCATTCCGCAGGTGATGTATGACGGAATACGGCTGTCGCTGGCCGTCCAGCGGGAAGGACGGGAGCTGCCGGGCGGCTTGTCTGAATTCAAGCATACCGGCGAAGGCGAAGACGCCAAGCTGGTTTATCCGGTGGGCTCTATTAAGGATTTCGAGATGTTCATCAATGGCACTCCTCTGAGAGAAATGGAACCCGAGCAAAGGCCTTCCATGGTTGGAAAGTCCTCCTCCGATCCCAATTCGATGCTGTTTGAGCTGACCAGCTTCTCCAACCAGAACGCTGAGGCCTGGATGCCGGACCGGTTCAACCTTACGGCCAAGTTCACCATGGAGGGCGTAGCGGAGCCGTTTGTGCTGGAGCTGCCCGTAGAGAAAAATGCAGCCCGGCTGATTCTCCCCGCTACGGAGGAACGGACGGCTGACGGTGTAAAGCTCACGCTGGAGCAGCTAAAATTCACACCAGTTTCAACCGCCGTAATGGTCCGGATCGAACAGGCAGGCTCCTCCGGGAAGCTGGATCCCGGTAACCTCATGCAGGAGCTGTGGGATGATCAGGGCCGTCCGGTCCAGTTCGTTTCGGGACTGGGGCTATACGAGGCTGACGGCAGCAATCCGACCGAGCTGATCTTTGACCGGCTGGAGGATGTGCCGAAGGAGCTCATCTTGAAAACCTTTGTTCCGGAGTTCAAGGATAAGGACAAAGGATCTGGCTTGTTTGCCTTGGACAGCCAAGGAAATGTAATCAAGCACGAGATTGAGGCGCTGCGGATTACCGTTCCGGTTGACTATGACGGACTGAAGAAGCTCTATGAAGGGGACAGTCTAAAGACACCTTAAATGAATATACATGGGAGGAACAAATCTTGAACCAATGGATTAGAATCACCGGGATTGCCGGACTGACCTTATCATTACTGGGAGCAGGCTTTGCGGATAATCATCGTGCAGGCGCTGCCCCTGCCATAGGAGCGGCCGTTCAGAAGGCTGCTCCGGCAGCAAGCACCGTTACGCAGGACGGTATTTCATTAAGCCTGGGCAAGTCTTTTTACGATGGAAATATGATTGAAATCAACCTCAAGCGCAGCGGCAAAAACCTCTCAGGAGGCATAACGGAGAGCCGGTGGGATGCAGCTTCAGAGAGTCTGGTGCTGAAAAAGGGGGCGATTCAGAACGTTGAGGTGCTGCTGAACGGCAAAACCATCCGCGCAAGCAGCGGGGCCCCGCTGGCCACTCAGCCTTCAGCGCTCTTAAGCCCCGGGGCAAACGGTGATACTGCCGTTCTCCGCCTGTCGGACGCTTCCTGGCTGGGACCTAACCTGGCGGCTCTGCCGGATACGGTCCGAGTAACCTTGAAGGTCAGCCTGGAAGGAATTCAGAAGCCTTATACGCTGGAGGCTTCGCTCCAGAAACAGCCCAAAAACCAAACCGTTCTAAAGCCTAACCTCTCCAAACGTGACGGGGCGCTTACGGTTACTGCCGCCAAGGTGAACCGGACGGCCACCTCGGTCCGGCTGCAGCTGATCATGAAGCAGGTCAAGCCGGAGTCCATGCCGCTCTTCGAGGTGTATGATGATAAGGGAAAGCTGGTAGAGACCCTGATGAGCCGGGGAACCGATGACAACAGCAAAAATGGTGACTACTATTATGATATCCATCTTCAACCGCTTGATCCCGGCGTCAAAAGCATCACGCTTAAGCCCTTCTATCCTGAGTTTAAGGAGCCTGGTGCAACCTCAGGCCCGTACAAGCTGGACGGGAACGGCAAGCTCGTTAAAAAAGCGGTCAAAGCGCTGGAGATGAACATCCCGGTGAAATAGCCGCACTCTTTATAGACCTCTAAGTTAGACAAAACGGCCGGTTAAAGGACTTATCCTTTGACCGGCCGCTTTGCGTATTTTGTGATGACTTGTTACACGAACATCTCTGCTACCAGGAACAGGTTCAGCGCTACGACCAGCCCGGAGATCATCCAGCCCAGGATTGTGGTCCACCGGCGGTTGACCAGCCCCTTCATGATCTCGCGGTTGCTGGTGAAGATGACCAGCGGAATCAGCGCGAAGGCAATCCCGAAGGACAGCACCACCTGGCTCATCACCAGGGCGCTGGTCGCATTGATGCCGAAGGCGATAATGGCCAGCGGCGGAATAATTGTAATCGCGCGCCGGAGATAAAGATTGATTTTCTTGTTAATGAAGCCCTGCATCACGACATCCCCGGCCATCGTGCCGACCGACGAGCTGGACAGTCCGGCAATCAGCAGTCCAAGACCGAAGGAGACCGCAGTGACAGGTCCGGCCAGATTGCGGAACTGGGCGAAGGCGACATCCAGATCCTCGACGACCAGCCCGTTCTTGAAGAACAGTGCAGCCGCAACGATCACCATCGCCATATTCACCGCTCCGGCAATCAGCATGGCAATCAGTATATCGATGAATTCCAGCCGGAAAATCTGCTTCTTCTCCCGCTCATCCGCCCCGACAATCCGGCTCTGGGTCAGCGAGGAGTGCAGATAAATTGCATGGGGCATTACAGTAGCCCCGAGAATCCCTGCTGCCAGCAGGATGCTGTCCACGCCCTCGAACTTAGGGGTGAACATCCCGGTTATAACACTGCCTGCATCCGGCTTCGCCACAATAACCTGGAACGCAAAAGCGAGTACGACGATCATCACCATCCCGGCAATCCCGGCCTCCAGGGTACGGTAGCCGCGCCGCTGCAGCTCCAGAATGGCGAATGACCCTACTGCGGTAATCAATGCCGCCGGCAGCATCGGAATGCCGAACAGCAGATAGAGTCCGAGCGCTGCGCCGATGAATTCCGCCAGATCGGTAGCGATAATGACCAGCTCACTCTGAATCCACAGGAAGACCGACACGCCCTTCGGGAACCGCTCCCGCGCCACCTCCGGCAGATTCTTGCCGGTGGCAATGCCAAGCTTGGCGGATAAGGATTGTATCAGTACAGCCATCAGATTCGAGGCAAAAATAACCCATAACAGCAGATACCCGTATTTCGAGCCTGCGGTAATATTGGTGGCGAAATTGCCGGGGTCCAGGTAAGCTACGGAAGCGATGAAGGCCGGGCCCAGAAAAGGAAGAAGCCGCTTCAGCCCCTTCACATCCCCGTTCAGCACCGATTGTGCCGAATGGTGATTGGTATGGCCTTTAAATATAGGAGATGATTCTACTGCTGTGTTCTGCTCCATCATGTTCTGTCCCTCCTTTTGCCCGGAAAAAGTTGTCTTCACACACGAAAGTTTCCCGGGTGCAACATTTGATCTGGTCTTATTATAATCCTCTGCATGAGAATTGTAAATGGCTTTTCATTGATTTTTCATGCGCCGCCTCAACCCATATTATGTAAGGCTGCTCGGTTGAGTGAGGCTCTTGCCTTGTGTTATTACCCGCACTGCCTCCATCCGTCAACTTCCCTTAGACCTCCTGCCATGTTATATATGTACTTAGCTGAACAAGATAAGGAGAGCCTTAATAATGTCGAGAATTCTGATCGTGGAAGATGATCCGAAGATTGCAGATCTGCTGCTGTCAGCGATAGAGAAGTATGGTTATGAGGGGGTTAGGACCAGGGACTTCCGGCTGGTGCTGCAGGAATTCGAACAGGTGCGGCCGGATCTGGTGCTGCTGGATGTGAATCTGCCCAGCTATGACGGTTATTATTGGTGCCGGCAGATCCGCAATGTGTCTACTTGCCCTGTGTTGTTCATATCAGCGCGGGACGGAGAGATGGACCAGATTAGGGCGCTGGAGAACGGCGGGGATGATTATATTACGAAGCCCTTCCACTCCGGAATTGTACTGGCCAAAATCCATAGTCATCTCCGCCGGGCTTACGGGGAGTATGCCGCCAAACGCGGGGAGCTGATGCTGGAGAAGGCAGGACTCACGCTGTACCTGGAACGGCTTGAATTGCAGTATGGACAAGCAGCCGTAAGCCTTACCCGCAAGGAAGCGGATCTCACCGAGAGCCTGATGGAGCGTTATCCGCGGGTGGCCAGCCGCGAAGCGCTGCTGGAGAAGCTGTGGGACCCGGAGGCTTTTGTGGATGAGAACACGCTGAATGTGAATATTGCCCGGGTGCGGAAGAAATTTCAGGAGCTCGGGCTGGAGGATGCCGTGCTTACGATCAGAGGCTCAGGCTACCGGCTGAATCCAAGCTGGACTGAGGCTAAGCCATGAGGCTGTTTATCCGTGAACATGCTCTATTGTTGGCGGTTCAGCTGATGCAATTCGCTGCGATACTGTCTATTTACTGGCTCGACGGCTACCGTGATCTGCCGACTGCGCTGTATGCAGTCTTCATCGGCAGCTTCTTTCTCGGCTGCTATCTAATCTATCAATATTTCAGCAGGCGGCGTTATTATGACCGTCTTAGCCGGCCGCTGGAGACGCTGGACGAATCCTTCCAGACGCTGGAGGACAAGCCTGTCTCCAAGGCGCTGGAGCAGCTGCTGCACTCCCAGTACCGCCACTATCAGCAGCAGCTCACTGCGGTGAAGCTCCAGCAGGAGCAGCACTTAACCTTCATCGACCAATGGGTGCATCAGATGAAAACACCGTTGTCTGTCATTGAGCTGACGGTCCAGAACATAGACGAGCCGGAGTCCGCCAGCATCCGTGAGGAGCTGGAGCTTATGCGCCGCGGGCTGCACACCGTGCTGTACATGGCCCGGCTGCGGGCGTTTGAACAGGATTTTCACATTAAGCCTGTGCTCCTGCCGAAGCTGGTCAGCGAGACCGTCCATGATCACAAGCGGCTATTCATCCGCAACTCTATCTTTCCCGAGGTGAAGGTCTCCTCCCCCGGCATTACCGCCCAGAGCGATGAGAAATGGCTGTTCTTCATGCTGTCCCAACTGATCAGCAACGCCATTAAGTATTCCGCAGCAGCGGACAAGACGGGCAGCGGACAGAAGGTTACGATATCCTGCTATACCCGGGGAAGGGATGCAGTGATTGAAGTCAAGGATCAGGGCATCGGCATTCCGAAGTCTGACCACAAGCGGGTGTTCGCCCCCTTCTTCACTGGTGACAACGGGCGGGGACTGCGGGAGTCTACGGGAATGGGGCTGTATTTGACAAAGGAGGCGGCCGACCGCCTCGGGCACCGGCTGGAGCTGGAATCGGCGGTGGGTGAGGGTACGGTAATCAGGATTATTTTGACGGCCCAGCCTTAGCTTACAGACGTGTAATAAAAGTGAAATCTGAATCGATAGTTGCACGGCTGGCGTCTCCGGTATAGTGGTCCTATAACAATATTAGAGCTTATACAGAGAAGGAGAGAGCCCTATGCTGGAGGTACAACAGGTCAGTAAAATATATGAAGGAAACGTAGCCTACCGTGCGTTGACCAACATTGAACTAACAATAGAATCCGGGGAATTCGTAGGTATTATGGGGCCTTCGGGAAGCGGCAAAACCACGCTGCTGAATCTGATTGCCACCGTTGACGCTCCGACCACAGGAAGCATCCGGATTGGCGGCAAGGACACCGGCACGCTGGACAAAAATGAACTGGCGGTATTCCGCCGCCGTGAGCTGGGCTTTGTCTTTCAGGACTTCAATCTGCTGAACACCCTGACGGTAGAAGAGAATATCGTTCTCCCGCTTACACTGGATGGAACCAGGGTGCGTGAGATGAAGCAGAAGGCGCAGGCGATTGCCAGGAAGCTGGGCATTGAGGCCATTATGAAGAAGCGCACCTATGAGATCTCCGGCGGACAAGCCCAGCGGACAGCGGTTGCCAGAGCCATGATTCATTCCCCGAAGCTGCTGCTGGCGGATGAGCCTACCGGCAATCTCGATTCGGGTGCAGCCAGGGATGTAATGAATCTGCTGGAGACGATCAACGAACAGCAGGGAACGACCATGATGCTGGTAACGCATGACGCTGTTGCGGCCAGCTATTGCCACCGTGTGGTCTTCATTAAGGATGGCCGATTCTATACAGAGATCCACCGCGGCGACAACCGCCAGAGCTTTTTCCAGAAAATCATTGATACACTTTCGCTGTTAGGGGGGTACAGCCATGACGTTCCGCCAGTTCGCATTCCGTAATGTCTCCCGGAACAAGCGGCTGTACACCGCCTATTTTCTCAGCAGCATGTTTACGGTAATGGTCTTCTTCACCTTCTCCATCTTCGCCTATCATCCGGTGTTCAGCGCAGACCGTCTCCAATCCAGCGCTGCTCTGGCGCTTTCGGTCGCCAAATGGATTATCTATGTGTTCTCCTTTTTCTTCGTGCTGTACTCTATGAGCTCCTTTCTGCAATCGCGGAAACGGGAGTTCGGGCTAATGATGATGCATGGCATGACTACCCGTCAGCTGCGGAGAATGATTTTCCTGGAGAATATGATGATCGGGGCGGGTGCTACGGTCAGTGGCATCGGACTCGGCGTGATTTTTGCCAAGGGCATTCTGCTTGCCGGAGAGCGTGTGCTTGCCCTTCATGAGCGGCTGCTGTTCTATTTCCCGGTGAAGGCGATTGTACTGACCCTGATCTCCTTCATGCTGCTGTTCGCCTTCATCTCCCTCTTCATTTCGGCGGTGCTGCGCAGCGGCAAGCTGATTACGCTCATCAAGGCAAGCCGTCAACCCAAACCGGAGCCAAAGGCCTCCATTCTGTTGTCTCTGCTGGTGGTCCTGCTGCTGGGGAGCGGGTACTACCTGGCGCTGCGGACCAGCGGGCTAAATGTAATGCTGATGCTTGTGCCCGTTGCCGTCATGGTGATCATCGGCACCTATCTGCTGTTTACACAGCTTAGCGTCTATCTGATCCGGGAGCTGAAGGCGCGCGAGGGGCTGTTCTGGCGCAGAACCAATATGCTGCTGCTCTCCGATCTGTCTTACCGGATGAAGGACAACGCCCGCTCCTTCTTCCTGGTGGCGATTATCTCTACCGTTTCATTCAGCTCTATAGGAACCCTGTACGGATTCCAGTCTATGCTGAACGGGGCGCTTAAGGAGCAGAATCCCTATCTGTTCACCTATCTGTCTGCACAAGGAGACAGTAAGGCAGAGACCCATATCCGGCTGATCGACGAGAGCTTACACAAGGCTGGCATTACAGCGGGCAGAACAGGGCTGGCCCTCAACTATTACAAGACTGCGGACGGGGGCCGATTGCTGATTCTGGTGAAGCAATCAGAATATAACCGCCTGGCGGAGCAAATGGGAATGAAGCCCATCCGGCTGAACAACGGGAAGGCGGCCATTGTGGATTTCGGACTGTCCCGCAAGGGGGAAGAGCTGCTCAACCAGCCGGTAAAGCTGCAGGCAGGGGCTGTAATCGAGGCGGATCAGACCGTCGTCTCTGCGGCGCTCCGGTCGGTCAGCGGTTATTATGTCGTCTCTGACGAATGGATGGCCCGGCTTGCCCAGCCGCTCAAGGTAAGCCATTATTACGCGTGGCTCGGGGAGATTGGACAGCCAGGGATAGAGAGTGTAGGCCAGCGGCTGACAAGCAAGCTCCCCTATGATGAATTCTATAATTTCTATGCGCTGGAATATGAGACCTCCAGAATTAATGATTACTTTGGCCCGCTGATGTTCATAGGACTTTTTGTCGGGATCGTCTTCTTCGTCTCCGCCGGCAGCTTCCTCTATTTCCGTCTGTACAGTGATCTGGATGAGGATAAGCTGAAGTTCAAGGCGATTTCTAAGCTGGGGCTGAGCCACAAGGAACTGGGTAAAATATTGAACCGCCAGATCGGCCTGCTCTTCTTCGCCCCTATTGTGGTCGCGCTCGTGCATGGAGCCGTTGCCCTTACAGCGCTATCCCATATGTTCCAGTACAAGTTGTTCAAAGAATCTGTACTGGTGCTCAGCCTGTTCCTGCTCATCCAAGTCATCTACTTCTTCATTGTCCGCTTGTTCTACACCAGACAGATCCGGTCAGCCTTGGCCGGATAACGGATGGCATCGCATGATATAGATAAGCGCCCTTCCTGCCGGAAGGGCGCTTATTGAACTGAATGCTGATCATACATCTGTCGCTTATTCGCTACTGTTTACTTTCCTTACGTGACTGACTTGGCTTACGTGGCCGCCTTCCCCTTCCAGCTGTCCTTCAGCGGGACAATCCGGTTGAACACCGGCTTCTCCTCCGTGCTGAGCTTGCTGTCGGTGCAGAAGTAGCCATGGCGCAGGAATTGATAGCGGTCCCCCGGCTGCGGGCGTTCGGCCAGTGGCTCCAGCAGGCAATCCTTCAGGTGGGTAACTGAATCCGGGTTGACGTAATCTGCCCAGCTCTCCCCTTCCTTCGGGCCTTCGTTATCAGTCAGCAGCTTCTCATAGAGGTAGACGTCACTCTTGATGGCATGGGCTGCCGAGACCCAGTGAATGGTCCCCTTCACCTTCCGGCCGCTAAGCGCACCCCCGCTGCGGGTCTCCGGGTCATAGGTGCAGCGCAGCTCCAGGATCTCCCCCGTCTCCGCATCCTTAATCACCTCATGGCAGCGGATAATATATGCACCCTTCAGCCGTACCTCACCGCCCGGAACCAGTCTGCGGAAGCCCTTGACCGGAACCTCCATGAAGTCCTCCCGCTCGATAAAGAGCGTGCCGGAGAACGGCACCTCCCGGCTCCCCAGCGCTGCATTCTCATTGTTGTTGGCAATGCTGAGCAGTTCGGAAGCCCCGGCTTCAACATTGGTCAGCACGACCTTCAGCGGGTTCAGCACCGCCATGACCGCAGGCACCCGCGCCTTCAGGTCCTGTCTCAGGCAATGCTCCAGCAGCGAGAAATCCACCATCGCTGTGTTGCGGACCATGCCGATCTCCCGGACGAAGGCCTCGATGCTCTCCGGCGTGAATCCCCGTCTGCGCAGCCCGCTCAGCGTAGGCAGACGCGGGTCATCCCAGCCGTCCACGTACCCTCCGGACACCAGCGCCCGCAGATGCCGCTTGCTTGTGACCACCCCGGTCAGGTTCACCCGGCCGAATTCCCTCTGTCTGGGCGGCTCCGGGATGTTCAGCTCCTTCAGCACCCATTCGTACAGCGGCCGGTGATCCTTGAATTCAATCGAACAGAGTGAATGTGTGATCCCTTCAAGCGCATCCTGAATCGGATGGGCGAAGTCATACATAGGATAGATGCACCAGGCATCGCCCGTGCGGTAATGCTGCGCATGAATAATCCGGTACAGCACCGGGTCACGCAGATTCATATTTGGTGAGGCCATGTCGATCTTGGCCCGCAGCACCTTGGTGCCGTTCGGATAGCTCCCCGCGCGCATCTCCCGGAACAGCCGCAGATTCTCCTCCGGCGGGCGGCCCCGATAAGGACTGTCTTGTCCCGGCTCGGTTAAGGTCCCCCGGTAAGCTGTCATCTCCTCCGGCGTCAGGTCACAGACATAGGCCTTCCCCTTCAGGATCAGCGTCTCTGCGCTGCGATAGATCGCTTCCGAATAATCCGAGCCGTAGTAGATATGCTCACCAGGGCTGCAGCCCAGCCATTCGATGTCACGGATAATGGCCTCCACATACTCCATATCCTCCTTGAGCGGGTTGGTGTCATCGAAGCGCAGATGGAAGCAGCCGCCGAATTTCCGGGCCATCGCAACATTCGTATGGATGGCAAAAGCGCTCCCGATATGCAAATATCCGTTAGGCTCCGGCGGGAACCTCGTGCAGACCTCCCGGCTGAACACGCCGCCCGCTACATCTTCACGAATCAGCTTCTCCATATAATTCTCCGGCATGGCCGTCATATTCATGTTCTCATTGGCATCTGTCATGATAATTCCCTCCTGTTATGGGTGATACAACGAATTTCGGGTACAAAAAAAGAACCTCACCTCCAAGACCGTAAGTCTTGGGGACGAAATTCTCGCGGTACCACCCCAGGTTCATTAATATGTCGCCATATTAACCTCATCAAGTACGGCGCTGCCGGACAGGCAGGGCTTATACTCTAGCTCTGTAACAGGAGCTCCTGTCTTACCATCCCCGGTGCTGCTGGTTCCGGCAAGCCGCTCAGAGGCTTGTTTCCATCCAGCCTCCCCTGCTCCTTCCCACCAGCCGGAGCTCTCTGTGAGGGGTGTACTGGATATACTCTTCTCGTCATCGCGTTTGAATTATTGGATACAGAATAGCAAATCTGACGCAGGGTGTAAAGGGCGGCCGCCGTCTGTGGCAGAGATGTACCGCTCCTTCCCTTACTCCCCGCTCAACGCCTTCAGCAGGTCCAGCGCTTCCTCATGGTCCGGCTCAATTTGCAGAGACCTGCGCGTGTAGTCCAGCGCTGCCTCCATATCCTCCTGCTCATAGCAGCAGATCGCCAGACAGTACAGCACCGTAATCACCGGCTCCTCATCGCCGGTCTGCAGGGAATGCTCCAGGAAGCGGCGGGCCTCCCCGTACTGCTCCATCTCGAACAGCAGCAGGCCGCAGTCGAGGGCGAGGTCATACTTCTGCGGCATGAGGTAGAAGCCGTTCCACATCCGCCGGATGCCCAGCTGCAGATCCAGCAGCTCTTCATCGCTGGCGTCCGGCAGCAGTGCAGAGATGCGCTCGGCACTCTGGATGAACAGCTCGGCGTCATACCCGCCCAGCCGCCAGAAGGCCAGCAGCGGCTGGAGCTCAATGGTATCGTAGTTCCGGTCTATCCATACCTTCAGGCTGAAGAAGTCATCCGGCCCGAACCGCTCCACGAACCGCCGGTAGGCCAGCCGGGTGTGCGTATACCCCTGCGGCTGCTCCAGCATCAGAATACAGCCTACATTGAGATTCTTGTAATGATGCAATGTGAATTGGGACTGGGCGCCCATGTGCTCATAATAGTAGACCATCGCATGATAATTCGCTGTGAGCGAGATGCTTCCATGGTGCATCAGCTTCGGCGGCTCGGCGAATTCCCAGTTCTCCAGCCGGTGGTCGCCCTTGTCTGCCGTTAGCAGCAGGAAGCCTTGCAGAGAGAGCGCGCGCAGGCGTTCCATACAGGACAGCGCTGCCTCCGGGAACAGCACATGTGAATCCTCCAGCTTGTCCCGGTAGAAGGAGATCACCTCATGGTACGGGTAAGAGCTGTCCTCATACCCTGCCGCCCGCTTGTAGTGGTATTCAGGCACCAGATCCCGCAGCACCTCGGAAGGCCCCATGTCGGCAGACTGCTCGGGATACCGCAGCGATACCTCACATTCATAGATTTTGCCTTCATCAACATAGAGCAGCTCCTGCGGGATGCTGTCGAAGAAGTAGTTGGCAATCACCATCAGCGGCTGCTGAAGATAGCCTGGCTTAATGACGCTGCCGCTCTGCGTCAGGACCAGTTCCGTATCCTGAACCGCGTCAAACCGGGCGAAATCCAGCACTCCCCGCTCCACAAAAGGCTTCAGCCCCTCATGCTGCTGCCAGCCCTCAATATTCTTCCAGGGCAGATCGCTCATTACATAGCGGTATGGCGGCAGCGGTATGCCTGCATACCGAATTAGCTCATCCAGCTGCTGTAGCACATGGAACGCCAGACGTCCCGCTCCGGCACCAAGCTCCAGAATAATCACCGGCTCAGTGCTCTGCCCCATTGCGGCCCGGTCCTGAAGCAAGCCGAAGATCATCTCGGCATACGCGGTTCCGATCATCGGATTGCTGGTAATGTACTGCGGAACCTGGTCATTCACCCAGGCCTGCAAGCCTGATTGTTCATAATAAGTACGCTGCAATTCCCATATGGGCGCTTCACTGAAGCGGTAACGTTCAGGTCTGTCTATCGTCATTGATCTCTAACCCTGCTCTCTATTTATCGTGTGGAGATTGTGTCCGGTAGTCAAATCTTATCACATTTGCGCATATAGTTTCTTGATATGTGTGTTCCCAGGAAAGGAGCTATTGTGATGAATCCTGCCGACTTCCGCTCTCCGGGCCGGTCCGCCATTCCCCAGCCCATCCGCAGTGACGGTGCGGGCAATGTCGACCTTGGCCCGCGTGATGTCATGCGCGACCGGGAGAACCCCGATATGTTCGTCCCGCCGATTACGGACAATGGACTGATTCCGAATCTGAAGTTCTCGTTCTCCGACGCCCATATGCAGCTCAATCACGGCGGCTGGTCCCGCGAGGTTACCGTCCGAGAGCTGCCGGTGGCTACTACGCTGGCCGGAGTCAATATGAGTCTCACGCCGGGCGGCGTGCGCGAGCTGCATTGGCATCAGCAGGCCGAATGGTCCTATATGCTGCTGGGCAGCGCCCGGATTACAGCCGTGGACCAGAACGGGCGTAATTTCATTGCCGATGTCGGCCCCGGTGATCTGTGGTATTTCCCTCCGGGCATTCCCCATTCGATTCAGGGGCTGGCGGAGGGCTGCGAATTCCTGCTGGTCTTCGATGACGGCAGCTTCTCGGATCTGAATACCCTGTCCATCTCTGACTGGTTCGCCCATACACCGCCAGAGGTGCTGTCCGCCAACTTCGGTGTACCGGAATCAGCCTTCCGTTCCATCCCGCAGGAGCAGGTCTACATTTATCAGGATCAGGTGCCGGGTCCGATCCAGAGCCAGCAGGTCGACTCTCCATACGGGGAGATTCCGCTAAGCTTCAAGCACCAGCTCCTCGCACAGCCGCCGCTTAAGACGCCGGGAGGCAGTGTGCGGATTGTCGACTCCAGCAATTTCCCCATCTCCAGGAATATCGCCGCAGCCCTGGTAGAGATTGAACCCGGCGCGATGCGGGAGCTGCACTGGCATCCGAACAATGATGAGTGGCAATATTATCTCAGCGGACAAGGGCGGATGACGGTGTTCGGCGGCAACGGCGATGCACGCACCTTCAATGTCAGAGCCGGGGATGTCGGTTATGTGCCTTTTGCCCAGGGTCATTATGTCCAGAACACCGGCACCGATACGCTATGGTTCCTTGAGATGTTCCGCAGCGACCGGTTCGCCGATGTCTCTCTGAACCAGTGGATGGCGCTCACTCCCCGCGAGCTGGTCAGCAGCAATCTCCATGTTGGCCCCGAGCTGATGAACGCCTTGCGCAAGGTGAAATGGCCTGTGGTGAAATACCCCGATCAGCCAGCAGGCAAGACGAAGCAGCAGAAGGAATGACCTCAACGAATAAGGAGTGGCCAGACAGCAAGTCTGCACCACTCCTTATAAATTGTATGAATCAGAACAGCTTCAATTCCAGATACAAGCCGAGCAAGGTGAGGAATAACGTCGGGATGGTCAGGATGATGCCGATTTTGAAATAAGTGCCCCAGGTGATCTTCACACCCTTACCCGACAGCACGTGCAGCCACAGCAGTGTTGCGAGCGAACCGATCGGTGTAATCTTCGGACCCAGATCGGAGCCGATCACATTGGCATAGACCAGCGCTTCTTTGAGCAGTCCCCCGGTATGTGCCGTATCCACGGCTATCGCACCGATCAGCACGGTCGGCAGGTTGTTCATCACTGAAGAGAGCAGCGCCGCCAGGAAGCCCATCCCCATCGTGGCCGCGAACAGCCCGTGCGCCGCAATGCCGCCGATCATCTCCGCCAGCACATCCGTCAGCCCGACATTGCGCAGTCCGTACACCACCACATACATCCCGATGGAGAAAAAGACAATCGCCCAAGGCGCATTCCGCACCACTTCCCTCGTATTGACAGAAGGGCTTCTGCGCGCCAGCAGCAGAAAAATGACGGCAATCACACCCGCTACCGCCGATACCGGAATATCCAGAAACTCACTGACGAAATATCCGATCAGCAATAGCGCCAGGATAACCCAGGACAGCTTGAACATTCTCAGGTCCTTAATCGCTTCTGCGGGAAGCTTCATCACCGAGGTATCGTAGACCTTAGGAATGCTACGGCGGAAGAACAGATACAGAACGAGGATACTCGCACCCAGCGAGAACAAGGTGGGCAGCCACATATGGCCCGCATATTGCATGAAGGTAATGCCGAAGAAGTCGGCTGAGACGATGTTCACCAGATTGCTGACAGTCAGTGGCAGCGAGGTCGTATCGGCGATGAAGCCGCTGGCTATAATGAAGGGAAATACTTTTTTCTCGTCAAAATTCAGCGCCCGGACCATCGCCAGCACAATCGGTGTCAGAATCAGCGCCGCCCCGTCATTGGCGAACAGCGCCGCCACCACTGCACCCAGCAGAATGACGTAGATGAACATCAGCGTCCCGTTCCCGCGCGCCGCCGCAGCCATATGCAGGGCCGCCCACTCGAAGAAGCCGATCCGGTCAAGCAAGAGCGAAATCAGAATAATCGCAACGAATGCCAAAGTGGCATTCCACACAATCAGCGTCACATCGCGGACATCCCCGAAGCTGACCACACCGGCCGCCAGCGCCACGATGGCACCGCCGCAGGCCGACCAGCCAATGGACAAATTCCGCGGCTGCCAGATCACAAATACCAGAGTTACAACAAAAATCAGGCCGGCGACAATAATCATACTCCAGCCTCCCATCCGATCTGCAGCAGCATTCCCCGAAGCACTCCTTAAGTAGATATAGATATAAGCCAATTTATATATACTAAAGCAGCCTAATCCGAAGTACAAGAGAAATTTACAGGAATATTTTCAGGACGATTTACATGAATATTTACAGGCTTAAGTTCTAACCGTATGAATGAGTTCATAGGCTGGAACATGGGGGACGCCGCTGCTTCCCGGAGAGGAGATGCAGGTCCGAAGAGCCATCCTTGAGACAGGATTGGAGGTTCGGACACCCATGAGTACAGATCAGCTCATTGCACTGCTCGTTCTTGTCATCATGATCGTACAGCTTGCCGTCAAGAAGGATAAATCCTGAATCCTGAAGGACAGCAGGCAGCCCAAAGAGGCCGGGGAATCTCCCGGTCTCTTTGGCATGGGAACAAGTGTAGACCTGCGCCCATCCCGCCTCACGCAAATCCTGCCCCCGCTCCCTCGCACCAGCTCAATGTAATCGGTTTTTCGATTACATTTGGCTTACGTGCCGCTCCCAGTCTCAATGTGTTCGGTTTTTCGCATACATTTAGCTTACGTGTCGCTTCCAGTCTCAATGTATTCGGTTTTTCGCATACATTTGGCCTATGGTGCCGCTCCCCTCCGATTGTATTCGGTTTTTCGATTACATTGGGTCCGTACAGCCCTAACCCGGCACAATGTGTTCGGTTTTTCGATTATATTGCGTCTACGCGCCTCCGCAGCGCCGATTGTGTTCGGTTTTTCACATACATCCGCCCCCCGTACCCTCGCACCTCCCCAACGTATTCGGTTTTTGGCATACATAAAAACGCTATTAACCCACAATATAAGGAAGCTATAATTTCCTGCGCCAATCATAAATTTTCGGCTATTTCACTTACTAAAGTTGAGAAACATTAAAAAGTATAGTAGAATGATGACAAGAAGAAAGGGGCGGATGATGATGGCCGAGGAGAAGAAGATTATGGAGATTGGGATTAGCACGTTTTTGGAGACGACGCCGGACCCGGTGACGGGACAGACGATCAGTCATGCGGAACGGCTGCGTGAAGCGGTTGAAGAGATTGTGCTCGCCGATCAGGTGGGCCTTGATGTATATGGTATTGGAGAGCATCACCGTAAGGATTATGCAGGGAGTGCCCCGGCTGTAGTACTGGCCGCAGCGGCAGCAACCACCAAGCGGATCAGACTGACCAGCGCCGTCAGCGTCCTGTCCTCGGATGACCCGGTGCGGGTCTACCAGGCATTCGCCACGCTGGATGGCATCTCGAATGGCCGGGCCGAGATAATGGCCGGCCGCGGTTCGTTCATCGAGTCCTTCCCGCTGTTCGGGTACAGCCTGGATGATTATGATGAACTATTCGAAGAGAACCTGGAGCTGCTGCTGGCGATCCGCGCTTCCGAGAAGGTCACCTGGCGCGGCGGACACCGTCCGGCGATTAACAATCTGCCGGTCTATCCCCGCGCCGTTCAGGACCCGCTTCCGGTCTGGGTTGCCAGCGGCGGCAATCCCGAATCCGCTGTACGGGCCGGAACGCTGGGCCTGCCGATCGCCTTCGCCATCATCGGCGGTATGCCGGAGCGGTTCGCTCCGCTGGTGAACCTGTACAAGGAAGCTGCCGCACGCGCGGGACATAATCCCGACAAGCTGCAGATTGCCACTCACTCCCATGGCTTCGTAGGCGAGACCTCGGAGCAGGCAGCCGCCTTGTTCTACCCGTCCACCCAGGCGCAGATGAATGTCATCGGCCGCGAACGAGGCTGGGGCGGAACGTACAACCGCGCCGCATTCGACGATGCCCGCAGCCTGCGCGGCGCGCTCTATGTCGGCGATGCTGAATACGTCGCCGAGAAGATTATCCTGCTGCGCAAGAATCTCGGCGTGACCCGGTTCTTCCTGCATGTGAATGTCGGTTACATGCCGCACCGCGAGGTGCTGCGCGCCATCGAGCTGCTGGGTACCAAGGTCGCTCCAATTGTGCATAAGGAACTGGCCCGCATCGAGGGCAAATAAGCAAATAACTGTCCTAACCCCCTGGACATACAGAAACACTTCAAGCGCTGGACAGAGCTTGAAGTGTTTTTTGTGCATATATCGAATCAAATTATTGCACCAGCGCCGCAATCACAGGATACGAGATCAGATTCCGGTCTCTGTAGGCAGCCGTAATTACATCCTGGTGGGAGCTTAGAATCCCATTTTGCAGAAGCACCGCCTTAATTCCCCTTTCCGCCGCCCCATTATAAGTGAACAGCACGCAATGCTCGGCCGCATAGCCGGAGAGGACCAGCAGGTCGATACCCTGCTCCCGCACTATCTTTTCCAGATCCGTCTTCCAGAACGCATTCGAGTACTCCTTCTTCACGTTCAGATCCGTCTCGTGAACCTCAACTCCAGGGATAATCGCGAACTTCGCTTCATCTGAAGGCTGCATCCCTTCAATGTCCTGAATATGGATCACGGGATGCCCCTTCGCGCGCAGCAGCCCGGAGACATAATTGATATACTCACAGGCACGGTCAATCTCCTTCTGCTCTACTCCGTCTACATGAACCTCCTGGAGATCAATAATTAACAAGCCGATTCTCATTCCTGCTTCCCCCTATCCGTTGATCCTTCAACATTACCCGATGCCGGGCGTTCAATCAACTGGCTGCCAAACGGAGTTCAGAACATCGTCGACCTCTTTGATTCTTGGAACAACTGGGGATTGAATTAGTTTTCCTTTGACCATGACCATAGCGATGTTGGACAAAGCCTTAATATGTTCCAGCGGATTATGCTCCATGATGATCAGATCGGCATGCTTCCCGACATCCAGCGTTCCTGTAACGTCGTCAACACCGAGGATCTTCGCATTGGTGCGGGTGACCATGTCGATGACCTGTTTGTTTGTCAGGTTGGTCTGTCTCAAATAATGATCCAACTCTCTCCACATATCGTAGTGGCTCACGTACGACATGGCCGCATCGTTACCGATTCCGATTGTAATGCCGTTGTCGATGGCCTGCTTCACCCCTTTGAGCATGGAGTCGTAGACCAGTCTGGCGTTTTCTTTGACTGTCGCGCTTAACTTGGTCACACTTGGATCGAGCGAAGCAGCTGGATAAGCGGCTTGCAGGGTAGGGATTACGGCGGTGTAACCATCAAGGGCGTTCGGGTTATTTTTGTACAAATGAATAATCTCGTCATCCATCTCCGCTCCATGCTCAATCGTATCCACGCCCCCTAGCAGCGCAACGCGCACACCTTCCGTGCTCTCCACATGGGCGGCCACCTTCATCCCGATTTTATGCGCTTCCCCGCAGACCGCAGCGACTTCTTCCACCGTCATTTGCAGGCGTCCGGCTTCACCGACCGTTTTGGCATCAGTTACACCGCCCGTCACACAGATTTTGATCCAATCCACACCGTTCTGCACATTCATCCGTACATTCTTACGCATTTCCCAAGGCGAGTCCCCCACCAGCGCCAAGTAAGGAGCACCATGCCCACCCGTGACACTCAGGAAAAATCCCGAAACGAGCAGATTCGGACCCACCCACTCCCCCCGGTTAATCTCCTCCCGCAGCCGCACATCGGTATAGAAAAATTCCCCCACACTGCGCATGGTCGTTACACCCGCATGGAGCGCGGTTAGGGCATTGCGTTTCATGCGTTTTTTCAGAACATTTCGCCCGAACCGGGTGTCCAAAATCCGATGATACGCAAAATCCAGCAATCCTTCACTGACAGAGAGCGTCAGCGGCTTGCCGTCTGCAAACAGATGCACATGTGCGTTGATCAGCCCTGGCATCACATATTTTCCGGTAAGATCGATGGTTGTGTAGTGACTGGGGATAGTCAGCCCGTGGTCCGGGGCGATGTTCTCAATAAGTCCTTGTTCGTTGACGAGAATCGTCATGCCGGACTGCAGATGGCGGTTGGAGTCGCCGTGAATCAGATTGACGTTTTTTAGTGCATAAGCGATGTTCATCATGGGTGCCTCCTCAGGTATGAGTGTCGCTTCATAAAAGTGAATAAATTATTCATTTTTGAGTCAAAAAATAAACCGGCTTGCTCTGCCTATTTTTTCATTAATCCTTATTCGTTCAAGCTCCTCATGCCATGCAGCCGGTATACATACAACGCTTCGAAGATTTGCTTGCGGCTGTCCTCGCTCATATCCCGTTTCAACAAGTCCAGATTCATATCGATGACGTTATGGGCCAGGATGTTCAGCAGAATCAGGTTCTCCTCGGTGCCGATCTCATAGTGCTTATACTGGTTTTTGAGATAAGTCTTCTTGGTTTCAATCATCAGCTCGACCAGCTCGTTCTTGGCGTTGGTGTAGATGGTGCCTTTGTTCTTCTCGAAGATGATCACGATCTGGTTCCGGTATTTACGGAGTACATCCACCTGTTCCTGCACAAGCGCCGACTTCCGCCCGCTATCTGTCGCCTCGAACAGCGTCTGGTTATCCAGATGAATCGTCTCGACCAGTACTTTCTTGAGATAGTCCACCAAATCCTGCGGCACCACAGTGTAGAATAGCTCCTTCTTATTCTTGAAATAGGTATAAATATTGCCCACCGAAATATTGATCTCGCTTGCGATATCGTTCATCTTGGCATCCGCATAACCCTTCTCAAAAAAGACCTTAAGCGCCGCGTATTCAATCTCTTTCCTGACTTCGTCTTTCTTGGCCTGCACCATCGGGAACGACTCCTTAATAGTGAATGAATAATTCGTTATTAGGATAGACCTTTTGAAGGGATGTGTCAAATAAGAATGCCGCACTCACAAAAATAGGCCAACCAGAAGGTTCCGGCTGGCCTAATCATACAAAAAACTGCAGTAGATTGCTCCACCGGAGTGGACCCTTCTCTGCAGTATGTTTGTCTTTTACACCTATCCTAACTAGTTACTCCTTAACGCCACCCAAGGCAACCCCTGCAATAATATAACGGGACAGCAGGAAGTAGACCACGAACAGCGGCAGCGCTGTCAGCGCAAGGCCCATATAAATCGAACCGAATTCCGTCTTGTATATATCTCCGCGCAGCAAGCTTACCATGATTGGCATCGTATACTTCTCTTTCTGGGTAAGCAGGATCAGCGGCATGAACAGGTTGTTCCAGTTGGCAACAAAAGCGAAAATCGCCTGTGTGGCAATCGCCGGCATCATCAGCGGCATAATAATCCGGTTGAAGGTGCGGAACTCGCCGGAGCCGTCCACCCGCGCTGCCTCTACGATCTCAATAGACAAGGTAGCGAGCAGGTATTGGCGCATGAAGAACACTACCGCAGGCGCTGCGATTGCAGGCAGGATCAGCGGCAGGAAGTTGTTGGTCCAGTGCAGCTTATACATGAACTGATAGAAGCCGATGGCGCTGGCCTGGGAAGGAATCATCATGACACACATAATGAAGGTGAAGAATGCGCCACGCAGCTTCCAGCTGTAGGTTACCAGTCCGTATGCGGCCAGTGATGAGAAGTAGACCGTACAGAGCGTTGCCGAAGCAGCAATAATGAATGAGTTCATGAAGCCTTGCAGCGGATCGAAGCTCTTGTCCAGCAGCACCCGCAGATTGCTCATCATATGGCTTGAAGGCAGCAGCGAGATCCCGCTTTGAATCTCAGGTGTGGACCGGGTAGCATTGACGAACATAATCCAGAACGGCAGAATGCTGAGCAGCGCCAGCGCGATGCAAACCACATAGATAATGGTCTTGTTAATGGAATTGGTAACTTTCCCGTTTTCCCGAATTTTCTCCATGGATTACACCTCCCTAGCAGCTGTCTGAGCAGCCTTTCTGTGCATTTGTTTCTGAATCTTCTTCATCTTGGCCGCATCACGGTCACGCATCACATAGAACAGCAAGCCGGACAATACCGCTGAGATGAGGAACATGATCATACTCGCTGCAGCCGCGCGGTTGTACATGTAGCTGCCCTTGAACGCCTGCCCGTAGATGAACATGGACGTCGTAAGTGTAGAGTCATCCGGTCCGCCCGCCAGGAACAATTGCGGAATATCGAACATGGTGAGACCGCCGACCATCGAGGTGATCAGGGTGAATAGCATGATTGTGCGCAGACTTGGAAGCGTGATCCGGAAAAAGGTCTGGAAGCCGTTCGCGCCGTCAATTGCCGCAGACTCGAACAGTGCCGGGTTGATCCCCATGACTCCCGCGATCAGGACGATCATGGTGTTCCCGTACCACATCCAGAACTGGATGAAGGCGATAATGCCGCGCGCTGTCGTCTTATCCTGCAGGAAGAAGATTGGCGCATCACTCCAGCCCAGCGATTGAAACAGGCTGTTGACCGGACCCATCGGATAAGCGAACAAGGTGCTGAACAACACGGCAATGGTACTTGCAGTAATGATGTTCGGCATGTAGAGCAATACCTTGAACAAGCCTTGTCCCTTAATATTCAGACGCTTGTTGGTGAACCAGGCGGTCAGCAGGAGCGCAAGGCCCATCTGCGGAATGAAGTTCGTAATCCAGAGCAGAAAGGTATTGGTCAGGGACTTGCGGAATGATTCATTATCAAACAGCAGATCCTTGAAATTCTGAAAAGGGTTATCCAGAATATGAATCGGCTTCGGAATAAGCCCCTTCATATCCGTGAACCCGATCACTGCGGTATATAGAATGGGGTATAGCGAAAAAATCAGAAATGCAAGTACAAACGGGAACGTAAAAATATAGCCGAACTTCGCATAGCTGACGTCCTTGCGGCGCATCCTCTCACCTCTTTAGTTGATTATAGGGGCGGGAAACTTCCCCCGCCCCTCCCGATTCCTTCTGCTTATTCGCTATCAATACCGAGCTGGTCTTTAACTTGCGATTTGAAGGTTTCGATTGCTTTTTCTTTGGTCTTATTGCCCGCAGTGTACTCACGTACCTGATCGCGCCAGGCTTTGTTGATCGTTTCGTCATATTGGGTCAGGTTCTTACCGGAAGCATTGGCGTTGGCCGGAACGAAGACATCGAACATATTCTGTCCGCCGAGCAATGGAATTTCACCATTGGATTTGGACATCACCACGGAGGAAGCTACGCTGTCCTTCGTGCCTGCTTCGCCTTCTTTCATCGTACCGTTAGCCCAGTAGTACTGGAGGCCCGTTTCGGAGCTGTCGAGTGTTACCCACTTAATGAAGTCTGCAACCGCTTTTTTCTTCGCTTCATCCTTGGTTACTTCGGCATTCGCCAGCAGCCAGGTACCGCCCCAGAAGAAGCCTGTAGTCGGTTCAGTTACTGCCCAGTCACCGCTCGTATCCTTCACTTGGCCGGCCATTGTGTAGTTGATCAGCCAGGCCGGACCGAAGAATCCGAAGATCGGTTGAGCGCCTGCACCGGACATATCTGCATACCATGCTTCTGTCCAGTCTGTTGTATCGTTATGATAGCCGTTATCTTTCAGCTTCTTGGAGAGATCCATGAATTCTTCACGCTTCGGATCGATGTGCAGCTTGCCGTCTACGATCCAGCCCTTATCCGAGCTGTTCTCGATCGGATGCCAGATATCGCCGTCGCCGGATACGATGCCGTAGCCTTTGTCTTTCAGCTTCTTCGCAGCTTCGAAGAATTTATCCCAGCCGGGTCCAATCTCTGTCTTGATCTTGGCCGGATCATCGGTTCCGAAGACATCCTTCGCAATCGAGCGGCGATAGATGAAGGCACCGCCGGTAGCCTGGTAACCGAGACCCTTCAGCTGACCGTCAGTGGTGCTGCCGATATCTACGGAATACTGGGCGATTCCGGCATCTTTTACCATTTGATCGTCAAGTCCGAGGTCTGCATAATTCGCAGCATAGCTGGATGCATCACCTTGTGTATATTTCAGTACGAATGCGGATTCCGCTGCGTACAGGTCCGGGGCATCCTTCCCGCCGCCTGCCAGCGCCTGGTCAAGAGCCGGCTGGTAAGCACCGTCTGTTGTAGCAATTACAGTTGTTTTGAATTCTACGTTGGCTTCAGGATGAACTTCCAGATACTTCTTCGTCATGTTTGGAATTTCATCGGTGAAGCTCCACAGATTGATCGTAACCTTCTCGCCGCCGCCCGCTGCCGGAGCCTGTGTAGCCTCTGCTGCTGTAGCTGCCGGAGCTGTGGTTGAGCCTGCACCGGACGAGCTCGAATTGGAGTTGTTGCCTCCGCACGCTGCCAGAGCAGATGACATCAGAACCAGTGTAGAGACTCCAGCAAAAACACGCTTCATACTTTTCATACTTTGCCTCCCCTTTTTTATTGTTCCTTCGGTTTTGTGTAACCGCCTTCATATTATAATTCTTGTCTCTGCCCGGCATAAGGAACCGTCATTGGGAAAAATACCACATTTTATAGATATCACTCCAAAAAGGTACAAAAATAGACGCCGGGGCGATGAGCCTAACGCGTCTTAGCATTTCTTGCAGAGGGGTAGCTGTTGCCTGTCCTTCCTCTGGAGGGTATACCGGACTCCCTCTTTAGGGTATAGATATATAGCTGCTCAAGCTGAATATGTTGAAACTTGTCGCATTCTATAACGTAAATTTGGACCATACGAGCAAAGCTGGAGAGGAGCTTATACCAGATGGAATATTACCGCCGCAGTGTAACCGAAACGCTGGATGAAATCCGCAGCTCTACGGGCGGGCTAACGTCTGCTGAAGCCGGCAGCCGGCTGGCCCGGGATGGCTATAATGAGTTGAAGGGCAAACAGAAGGAACCGCTCTGGAAGCTGTTCCTGGAGAATTTCAAGGACCCGATGGTCATTGTGCTGCTCATCGCGGCAACGGTGCAGATCGTAATGGGGCACCTGATGGAGTCCATTATCATCTTCGTGGTGCTGATTCTGAATGCAGTGATCAGCGTGATTCAGACCCGCAAGGCAGAGGGATCACTGGACGCGCTGCGCAAGATGTCCGCGCCCGAAGCCAAGGTTATCCGGGACGGGGCGCTGTTGTCTATTCCAGCCAGGGAACTGGTCCGGGGCGATATCGTGTTCCTGGAAGCAGGCGATTACGTCCCTGCTGACGGACGGATTATTGAGTCGGGCAGCCTGCGGATTGACGAGGGGATGTTAACCGGCGAATCCGAAGCCGTAGAGAAGCATACGGAGCAGATTGCTCAAGACGCCCCGCTGGGCGACCGGCGCAACATGGCCTTCAGCGGCTCACTGGTCGTCTACGGCCGGGGAACGCTGGTTATTACGGGAACGGCGCTGGATACGGAGATCGGGAAGATCGCCGGGCTGATCGAGAGTGCCGAAGCGAAGCAGACGCCTCTGCAGCGCAAGCTGGAGGGCTTCAGCAAGAAACTGGGCATCGCGGTCCTGCTGCTGTCCATCCTCATCTTCGCCATTCAGGCGGCACGGGTGTGGCTCACGAAGGATACGGTAGATACGGGTGAAGCCATTCTAAGCGCCCTGATGTTCGCCGTGGCTGTAGCCGTTGCCGCGATCCCCGAGGCGTTGTCTTCTATTGTAACCATCGTGCTCTCCGTGGGCACGAACAAGATGGCCCGCCAGAATGCCATTATCCGCAAGCTGCCCGCCGTGGAAGCTCTGGGCTCAACGAGCGTAATCTGTACGGACAAGACCGGAACGCTGACCCAGAATAAAATGACGGTTGTCGATTATTACCTCCCCGGAGGGCCCAAGGAGCAGTTCGACCTGAAGGCCGATGAATGGTCGGAGGAAGCCCGCAAGCTGCTGCATATCGCCGTGCTCTGCAACGATTCCAACATTAATGAGGAAGGCAAGGAGCTGGGCGACCCGACCGAGGTGGCACTGATCGCCTTCAGTAACAGCAAGGACAAGGATTACCGCGAGATCCGCGATAACTTCCCGCGCGAGGCCGAACTGCCGTTCGACTCGGATCGTAAGCTGATGACTACGCTGCATACCTTCAGCGGGCAAAAGGCGCTGCTGACCAAAGGCGGCCCGGATGTCCTGTTCAGCAGATGTACCCGTGTGCTGCTGGAGGGCCGCGAGGTGCCGCTGACTGCGGAGGTACTCGAACGCTTCCAGGAAGCGAACGAGCAGTTCTCCGCCAGAGCGCTGCGCGTGCTTGCCTATGCTTATAAGAATGTGCCGGATACGATGACCGAGGTCGGCCTGGACGACGAGCAGGACCTGGTGCTGGTCGGCCTCTCAGCGATGATTGACCCGCCGCGTGAGGCCGTATATGGCTCTATCGCTGAATCCAACAAAGCGGGTATCCGCACGATCATGATTACCGGCGACCACAAGACCACCGCTCAGGCCATCGGCCGCGACATCGGGCTAATGGCGGAGGATGAGATCGCCGTCACCGGCCAGGAGCTGGACGCCATGTCCGATGAGGAGCTGGACAGCAAGCTGGAGCAGATTGGCGTATACGCCCGCGTCTCCCCGGAGAACAAGATCCGGATTGTCCGGGCCTGGCAGCGCAAGGGCAAAATCACAGCCATGACCGGTGACGGCGTCAACGATGCCCCGGCCTTGAAGCAGGCGGACATCGGGGTGGCCATGGGCAGCGGAACGGATGTCGCCAAGGACTCGGCAGCCATGATCCTCACCGACGATAACTTCGTATCCATCGTGAGCGCGGTGGCGGTCGGCCGGACGGTGTTCGATAACATCAAGAAGGCCATTGCTTATCTGTTCGCGGGGAACCTGGGGGCGATCATCGCCATCCTGTTCGCCCTGATCTTCGACTGGATTAACCCGTTCACCGCGATCCAGCTGTTGTTCATCAATCTGGCGAATGACTCCCTGCCTGCGATTGCCCTGGGCATGGAGAAGGCCGAGCCGGATGTGATGAGCCGCAAGCCGCGGGACATCAATGAAGGCATCTTCGCAGGCGGCATGATGCAGGCGGTCATTACGCGCGGTCTGCTGATCGGGGTTGCCGTCATTGTCTCCCAATATATCGGGCTGCAGCATTCGGAGGAGATGGGCATCGCCATGGCCTTCACCACGCTGATCCTGGCGCGCACGCTGCAGACCTTCGCTGCCCGCTCGAACAGCCAGACGGCCATTGAGGCCGGCTTCTTCAGCAACAAATATGTCATCGGCGCCGTATTGATCTGCTTCGCCTTCTATGGCATCGCCGTCCTGCCCGGCGTCAGAGAGATCTTCTCGATCCCGGCCACCTTCGGGCTGAACCACTGGCTGACCGCCTCCGGCCTTGCCTTAGGCGCAGTCATTGTGATGGAGCTGGCGAAGCTGGTCCGCCGCCTCCGGCCCGCGAAGCAGGCTGCTTAAGCCAGGCTAAATTAACAGTAGAAAGCCTGCACTCCCGGTATGGGGGTGCAGGCTTTGTTATACTCAATCACTTTTTCAAATGATAAGGCACTGTAGTAACAATCACATCGCTGCGGAACAGCAGACGGGCGCGTATCAGCAGACTCGATTGATTATGAAGGATATTATGCCAGCCTTTTTTCGGAATGAACTGTGGAATAATTACCGTTACCCTATGGTTCAGCTCTGCGGCCTTCCAATTCACTTTATCGATAAACTTGGTCAATGGCTGTACAATGCTTCTATAAGGAGTATATAGGGTGACTAACCTTACATCCGGCTGCCACTTTCTCCACTTCTCCTCAAACACCGCTTCATCCTCCCGCTCGAAGGGTACGTAGACGGCTATAATCTGCTGCGGAGACAGCGACTTGGCATATTCCAGAGAGTTCATCACGACATGAGTGATTCCGGCCACCGGCACGATAATCACATTGCCTTCAATCTTGATCGTTTCCTCACAGGTCGTAATTCTAAGCTGGTCCGCAATGGCCTCATAATGCTTATGAATCCGGTGGAACACCAGGAGCAGAACCGGCAGGAAGACAAATACCGGCCATACCTGAGTAAACTTGGTCATGAAGAACATCATCGTCACCACGAAGCTGATTAGAGCGCCAACGGTGTTGATGATAAGCTTTTGCACCCAGCCGGCAGGCTTTTCCCGGAGCCATTTCACCATCATCCCGCTCTGCGACAACGTAAAGGGAATGAACACACCTACAGCATACAAAGGAATCAGCTGCTCTGTTTTCCCCTCGAAGACATAAATCAGAAGCATGGACAGAACACCCAAGATGATAATCCCGTTGGAGTAACCCAGCCGGTCCCCCCGCATGGTGAACATTCGCGGAATGAATTTATCCTTGGCAAGGTTCACAGCCAGCAATGGAAAGGCGGAATAACCGGTATTGGCAGCCAGGATCAGGATTAATGCAGTCGTTCCCTGGATATAATAGTACATCGCATTCCGGCCAAAGGTCTGCTCGGCAATTTGCGATACCACAGTGGCGTCAGCGCGGGGAGCAATCCCGTAATAATAGGCTAACACCACAATGCCTGAGAACATCACAGCCAGTAACACGCCCATGGCGATTAAGGTTTTGGAGGCGTTGGACGCTTCCGGGCTTTTGAAATTCGGTATGGCATTGGAGATGGCTTCTACCCCCGTTAACGCAGAGCTCCCGGAAGAAAATGCGCGCAATAACAGAAATAGGCTAACCCCCGCTACCGGAGTACCCAGCGAAGTATGCAGCTCTGCCGGAACGTTACCTGACAAAATGTTGTACAGACCTGTACCAATCAGGATGAATAAGGCCAGGACGAATAAATAGACCGGATAAGCGAGGACGGAGGCAGATTCCGTTACCCCTCTTAAGTTCAGAATCGTGATCAGCAGCACAAAAGCAATGGCAATCACCACTTTATGCTCATGCAGGCTTGGAAACGCTGAGGTGATGGCATCCGTCCCCGCCGATATGCTTACAGCAACCGTTAAAATATAGTCAACCAGCAGCGAACCGCCAGCCACTAACCCCGGGTACTTGCCCAGGTTCTCCTTGGATACCACATAGGCGCCCCCGCCGTGGGAATACGCAAAAATAATCTGCCGGTAGGACAGAATGAGCGCGGTCAGCAGGATCAGCACACCCAGCGCAATCGGAATCGAATACCAGAAGGCGGCTGCCCCAATCGTAACCAGCACAATCAGAATCTGCTCCGGCCCGTAGGCAACGGATGACAGCGCATCAGAAGACAGGATAGCCAGCGCTTTCTTTTTATTTAACTTTTGCTCTCCGAGTTCACTGGACTTTAAGGGCCTGCCAATTAAAAACCGTTTTACAAATGAAATCACTCAGTTTCACCACTCGCTTGTTATTTGTAGGACACAACAAAAACACCACAGAAGACTATTCTGTGGTGTTCAACATATCATGTCCGGCATTAATATAGCGTTAAGGAATCCGCCAAGACATTAAGATTGCATTAAGATTATTCTTTGCCTGGAGTTGCCTGCCCCCAGCTTACCCTCCGCCCTGTTCATCATCAATGAGACTGCCGGTTGCACGGTTATGTCTACTCCTTCGCTTCTTCCGCCCACGTTCCATCCTTATAAATGAAATAGCGGGCATCTCCCTCCCGATCGCGGGCAACAATCTCCCCGGCAGGCCCGTACCTGCTCTCCCCGCTCACTTCAAATGTAGCTTCATCCTTACCAGGAGGCATCCGGTACACGTTCTCCAGCCCGTCTTTTCCCGAATGGCTGCGCACAACGTCACCCTTCATGGCATAGATCAGGTTTAGATCCAACCGGATGCTGCCGCCCGGGACAGGCAATACGCCCAGAATTCTGCGCTGGGAGTCGATGATGTCAAACCCCATTTTCCAAAAATCCGTAAGCTTATGAACCTGATTATCTCCAAGCGGATACACCTGTACAGCGGCCTGTGGAGTGAGCGTGAATTTACGCGGAAGTCCTTGCTCCAGTTGCATTAGCATGGCCAGCTTAAGGCCGAGATAGATCACCATAAATCCAGCACAGGCGATATGTAGCACCCGTCTCCTGCCCAAAGACATTGGAAGCACGAAACTCATAACCCCCACTAACATAGGCGCCCATACCGTTGGATCTCCGAGATAGATCAATGGCAGCGTATATGCCTCACTGGACAGCGGGTAGATCAAATGCACCCCATGCCCCAAATAGTCCACCAGAATATGCCCCAGCACACTCCCCGCCAGACAGAGATATAATCGGATATACGAATATTTTTCCAAGAGCAGCTTGAATATGAACACGATTGGCACCATAACCAATCCCATAACGGCAATGGAATGCGACCAAGGAGACACATACCTGTTCCCCAGGAGATCCGGCACAATTCCCAGAAATGAGGTTAGTCCGAGCAGGACAATCTTTTCCCGGAAAGAAATCTCATAACGCATGAGCACGATGGATAAGATGAAACTGCCCGTAAGCAAATGTGTCATGATGTGCATAGCAAGTATAATTGACACCTGTAATCCCCCGCTTTGTTGTTAAGCTTTACTCCTCAGAGCCTGGCATATTATAAACAAATGGAGCGGGGAAAAGGTTCATTTGCTATGCAAAGATCACTTACACTCAGTTTAAATATGCTTCCCTGGCGTCCTCAAAAATAGCATCTAATTGTTCCCGGATAGGATCGTCTCCTTTAAACTGTATATCATCAGCGGTGCTCTTAGATTGGATGCCCTCACCCGCAGCAGGTACTTTACCATAAACAACGCCACGGATAATGTATACACCAGGATCAGTAAGGCTCTCTCTCAAAAACAGCAAGTATTCTTCAGTTTCATTCATCAACTGATATCCTAATGTGCTGTAAACTCTTGATGAGCCGGCCGCTGCATTTTCTTGAACAATGATGGTCTCCCCGCTGGACAACGTGTGGCCGGTATTATTTTTAAATACATCGCTCAGTATAAATTTGGATAATGTGCGATTGTCAATAACCAATCCGTCCACATCTTCTTTTTTCAGAACTACTTCCTGAGGCCCGGCCTTCGTGCCCTTAACAACAATATCTGTTTGTGCATCCATTTCTGAAAATGTTCCGTAGCTAATGGCGCTACTGTTTGTGATGGCGTAAGGAATTGTATCCGTCCCTGCCGTATCTTGAACTGGTAATGGTTCAAGCGAAGCGGCTGCTCTCTCATACTCAGCCCGACAAAAGGCTCTAGCTGAACTCATACTGAAATATAATCCGTCTTTCTCAAAGTATAAATACGGTACTCCATTCTCTTCAGCAATCCACTCCCCGGATACATCTTTAGAAAGCTCAACTTTTTTAGTCGAAGTAACCCCGTTAGTCGGTTTAAGTTCTTCTTTGGATTGAGTGATTGAACCACGAAAAAATACAATACGGACTTGATTGTCTTTAGCTTCAACACGATCCAGAAAATCATCGACACCTAGTTCTACTGTAGGGATGTAGACTTTATCCAGTCCGGCTTTCTTAGCAGCTTCACGAATTTCATTTTTTTGTTCTGCGGTATAAGAGAACGGCTCTGCTTCTGCCATTCCTTCACCATCATTATTGGTGGAATCTACATTCTGATTTTGTTCGGTTGCAGGAGTGGGTGAATGATTTGAAGACAAATTTTCATTCTGACTGCATCCTGTTAATAAAGCGCCAAACAGCAAGCCAATAATCAAGACTTTCCCTGTATAGTTCATGGAATATCCTCCACTGGTTGATTTGTCACCTCACCATAATAGACTGAACCGTTCTTCCAAAAGTTGCATAATCCTCTCAACTCAGTTTCTTTTTTGAAACACTTTTCATGTCCATCAGAAGGGCGCATACCAAAACAGCGGCGCCCTGGCCCCTTAAGAGTCCCGGCTACCGCTGCTTATTCATACCCTGCTGTTTATTTACGGCGGGCAACCATCATAATCTCCATGCTCCCAAGCTGTAAGGGATGATTCCCGAATTGTCCTGGATTGCAGCCATAAGCGGCCTCCACTGCGAACCCTTCGCTAACCAGAAGCATCTGTAGTTCCCGGAAGGTAAAAGCGGTAGTATAGATCAATACTCTTTGGATTCGCCCTCGGGACTATGAACCTCTTCATGATCGATTACGGTGCAGGAATACGGATCAAATAACGACTCATCCTGTATACGCCGGGCTAAGTTAAGCGCGTTAATTACCGTAAGAACAAATAGGGAACCCGGCTTCAACGCCCGCTGCACCCCTCGAAGGACCTTCCGGTGATTCTCTTCACTGCCCGCCAGTCCAAAAGCCCCTTCGCACAGACAAATCGCGCCATCGAATTCCTGCTCAAACGTTAACTCGCGGGCATCCGCCACCTGAAATACTGCTGCAACTCTTCCTTCGCAGCTTCCCGGTTCGCGTGCCTGATAAATTCCGCAGAAATATCCACACCCACTGTGCTAATTCCGCGCCGGGCCAATTCCAGACTATGCCGCCCCGGACCGCAGCCAATATCCAGGATACGAGTGCCCTCCTGCAGATTCATTAATTCCATTAAAAAATCTGCTTCCTGCATCGTTCCTTGGGCGAAACCGTATTTCAAATACTGCTCCCGCATGAAATCCCCGATGGCTTCATAATAATCCCCACTGTATTCAAAGCCTGCTTGCGTATTCTTCAAAAGCTATCCCTCCGTATCTGTTGTGCCTACACGGAAGTGGATTGGCGTGACAGCTTAACCCCTTCCGTGTCCCGAATGACAACGTTCAGCCTGTCAGCGCTTCTATTCATAAGTTCACTCGCTTTCCTTATTATGTAACTTCAGGGTAGACATCCCCTCTATATCATCCAGCGTAATCTCACAGACGTCCGTCCTGATTGTTAACGGATGCGGATAAGCTTCCTCCTGGTCAGACATGAACCAGACCCGGCCTTGCTTCACAGCTATAATCAGCCCATGCTCATCACCTACAGCGGCGAACTGGCTACTGTAATTCCGCCAAGGATCGAGCCCTACCCGGGATAGCTTAAGCAGTGCCTCCTCCACATCGGCTACAGGCAGACCGATCTCACTTACACATAACAGACTGGCCGGAGAAAATGCTGCATTGGCTGAATTGTTCAGATTATGCCGGGCAATCAGCTCTACAATATTACCTGCCGGATCATTGAAATAGATGGAATCGGCATTCCAAGACTCGAAGTGTACGACTTCCTGGCCCTCATTAGGAATGACAGATACCTTCGGAGTAATCCACCGCAACGCTTCATCTATCTGGTTCTCAGGAATGTTGAAGGCAAAATGATATTTCTCTTGTCTGCTTAGGTCAGACTGTTTGAAGGTAAGACGGGAATCTCCCGCTTGTACACTGAAGGATGCGGATTGCTCCTGAACTACCGTCAGCCCAAGAATATTCTCATAAAAGTCTTTCATTTCTTTCAAGGAATCGGTCTGCATCTCTACTTCTCTTATCATTTTATTGTCACCTCTATTTGCGGCATAACAGCCAAAGCTTTGCCTCCATGGTAGCCAAGCCGAACTGTGAAGTCAAACCCGCATCTGCAACTTCTGCGTAGCAACAGCGTCCATAATCATATGGAAAATCTATCTATTCTCTGCAAACAATAGGACAATCGACTATCACAGGAGGTTTATGTATGCGCTATATAGCATTAATTGCACTGGCGGCAGCTCTGCTCACAGGATGTCAGGGGGCGGACAAGGAAGCTGTGAACAGCTCTTCCTCAGCCCCATCCACAGCTTCCCCAACCATCGGATCACCCACGGCTACACCAGCCTTCTCTTCCCCTTCAACACCTTCAAGCGAGGAGGAGCCGCTGCTCTATATTGAGCAATTGCGGATTATCGGCGGAGGCGGACAAGTGATACAGGTGAAATCGAACAGCGATATTGACCAGAAGTCATTGGAGCAAGCGCTGAAAAATAGTCTGCAAACCAGTGATCCAGAGGTCGATTTCCGGTATACACTGGAATGGGAGTCCCCCCGCTTTGTGCAAATCCGCCTGCATCTGGATCAGAGCAGCGCCTGGTCCGGCACGTTCAATCTGGATGAAGCCGTCACCACAGACGGGCGCAAGTATGCCAGCACAGAGCAGCCGTACCGTAACACGGTAGTGATCAGAGCCCAGGACGGCAAGGGCAGTCTGCTGTTCCAAGGCGTCACCTCCGGTACCCGGCGCGTAGTACCGGCCTGGAACACGGGCTGGATCAAGTCCGTTCAGACTGCTGAATCCTCCGCTCCCTCCTATCTGTTCTACGGACAGGAGAAGCACCATCTGGTGCACGCTTTGACAGGCGATGCGCTGGAGATACCGGCTTTTCCGCAGGAGAAGGATGCCTACGGCAATGATTATGGATACCACGAGCTGTACTCCGACCGCTTCTATTCGGGCTTCACTTATATGATCTCAGGCAATAAGACGCTGTATCGCGTAAACCTGAAGGACTTCACCCGTACGAAGCTCCATGTGTTCAACAAGCCAGTCTACGGGATGTCCTCTTCGCCTGACGGCAAGCGCATTGCTGTATTAACTGCTTATGACGAGTTCATTGGCCCTGCGGCAGACCTGACGGTATTGGATCAGAAGGGGAAAATACTGCATTCGCAGCAGAACGCCGCCTACATCTCCCATAGTGACGGCTTCCTGTTCGTCTATTCTCTGACTTGGGAGGATGATTCGCAGCTGCTGCTTCCCGCAGACAGAGGTGAGGAGAACCCGCTCGGCCAAATCCGATACAATATCGGAAGCGGAGCCTCCACGGTTATGCAGGATGAGCGCATCACGGACCAACTGAAGCAGGATCTCAAGGAGCATGAACGGCAGCCGCACAATGACCTGTTGCTATCCGGGTTGATGTGGTCACCTAACAACCGATTCGCCGCCTTCCAGTCAGGCACAGGAACCATCCAGGTCTACGACACACAAGAGCGGACGTTCACGTTCGTCTCCGCAGGCACACTGCTGGGCTGGATGCCGGATGGAACGCTGGCCTGGGCGGATGCCGGGGATCATGTGTATACCTTTTGACTATACTTCTCCCCAAAAAATCTCAGTTTCATATTCAAACGGAACCGTACCGTCCTGATTATTCCTGTCAAATATATTCCGCAGCTCTGTCATCATCGGATTGTAATTCGGATGCCCCGGAACAGGGCAGTAGGAGGAGGATAACAGCCGGCCGCGCAGACCCTCGAAATCGAACTCCTGAGTCATTTCAAACCGGCTTGTATGCATCGTATTCTCTTTGAAAAAAGAGCGAAGCATCGCCGGAGAAATATTTTTATGATTTACTTGTTCATAGTCGGTCCCGTAGGTGTGAAGCAGCTGATCGTACTCTTCTCGAAATGAAGTACCGTGTGTAAGCCGGGAATTCCATATGAGTATGACTTTCCCGCCAGGCTGCAGTATTCTGCGGAACTCTGTTTGCGCGGCTACCTGGTCGAACCAGTGAAATGCCTGAGCACAGACAATAAAATCAACCGACTGCTCCGGTAACCCGGTAGCTTCCGCAGACCCTGATTTACTTTGAAAGTTCGGATTGCTGTAGAGCCTTTGCTCAGCGGCTTCACGCATGGCCTGATTGGGCTCGACCGCGATTACCTCGCTGCCTCGTTCCAGAAGCAGCTTGGACAGGCTCCCTGTGCCTGAACCGATATCTGCTATTTTACTGTTCGGGCGTAGACCAATATTGTCGTATAAATAATCAATAGCCTCTTGTGGATAGCTTGGGCGGTACTTCACATAAGAATCGACCCGGTTCGTAAACCTTTCACCGTTGTTCATCGCTGCTCACTCTCCTATCTATTTCTTAATCCAAGGATACCGATGAATTCCGTATAATAATAGAGAAGTTTTCCACACTTCATTACCTATTTTATTCTGATTGATGCTTATGCCTTACTCACCGGCCGCTTAAATGGAGAATTGTTGCATTTATTGCAGGGTTCCTATATTACCTATTACTGGTTGAAGTATAATGTTGCATTATTTGCACAAATTTCGGTGGTTAGCGCAAATTAGCGCTGGAATTGTTGCAATCTGTGCAGGATTTCAGCATAGACCGCCCTCTCTGGAGCAGAATTGTTGCAATTTTTGCAGGATTCCTCTAAAAAAGTTGCTGCCTGAGAACCATGGGCCCATTCCTCGGCACAATCAGCACCTAATTTATTCGGTTCTGCACATACATGCCCACTCCTCATTTAGATGAACAGCGGTTGCCATTCACAAGAATGGCTACCGCTGTTTTTGGGTTGGGTTATTTTGTTTTCTTCGGAAAACCGTATACGAATAGTATCACACCAATTAACGTAAGGATTGGCACAAAGAGATTATCAAAGAAGCCTGCGACATCAGTTTTAGGCTGGACATTGTACATTTGCGCCTGGTATAACGCAGAAATTTCATGAATTCGAGCGCTCAATGTCCCTACACGTTCGATAGTGTAGATTAACCCGGCAGCAATCAGAAAAGCTGCACCTAGTTTCCGGTATAAGTTGTTGCCCATGGAATAGTTATTGCCTCCTCTACGCTTGACTGATTTAGTTACGTTACGGTTTCACCACTCCGGCCGGAAGCTCTGAAGCCGGCGGCCAGACGATGGTTCCGCTGCGGTTCATGTACCCTCTGATTTCCTCGCGGGTGTCTGGAACGAGCAGGGTGATTTCCGCTAATTCGCCGTTAAACGAATCGGCCCAATAGAGCTGCGGCTTGACCACGAAGCGGCCGGAGGTATTAATATAGCCGTACCGCTGCCCCGTACTGGCCGGAGCCAGACCGCCCTTGAACAAGCCTCCGGCCTTATATCCCTGAATGACTTTGGCGCCCTTCTTATTAATATAGAAGGTGACTCCATTGCGCTCGACAAATGCCAATCCTTCCGAGAACGGCTGCGCCATGCTGAACTGCGGTTTGATCAGGTAGTTGCCTTTTTTGTCGATGTAGCCGTATTTGCCGTTCACATACACGACTGCTGCCCCGTCAGAGAACGGTGTGGCGTAATCATACCGGGGCGTGATGCGAAGCTTACCCGTGGTGTCGATGTAGCCGTATTTGCCGCCAACGGTAAGTGTAACGGCTGCCATGCCTTCGGAGAAATCAGACGTAAAGCTATACCGGTACGGAACGACAAGCTCGCCCTTCGTGTTAATGTACCCTGAGGCTTTGCCCATATTGACCCGGGCCAGACCTTCGGAGAAATGAAATGCCTTGACGTAGATGGGCTGTATGGCCACCTTGCCCTGGCTGTCGATATAGCCGTACCGGGTCGCCGTAGCTCCGCCAGCTAGTTGAACCTTAGCCGTATACAGCGCCCGGTCATTATACAGAATGCTGGCGTCTCTCAGCTTATATTCAAACAGCTTGGTACCCGCGGAACTGAAATAATATTGCTTTTTGGCTGCATGGTCCTCAACATACACCTTACCTCCAGGCGCTGCTGAATACCCATATCCGCCGTACACCGCTTCGATAACCATCTTGCCTTGGCCGTTGATGAACCCGTATTTCCCGTTCACTTCAACCGGATATAATTGATCGGCTGTCTTGGCCTGCATAGTCCCAGCCCCGGCGGCCTGGGCCTTGTCCTGCTCTGGACCCGCTACACTTGCACTGAACACCATCGTCGTCATAAGTAGGGTTAAAGCCAGCTTTTTAAACACTTGCGGTTCACACTCCTTTGAGACTATTTTCCATTCTTTATGTATAGACGGCGATTGTACCGGTTTTGTTGTGCATGATTTGGAAGAAAAAATAGGGCTGCCCCAAGCAGCCTCTCAAGGCTACCGGGACAACCCTTTTTGTAGTTACAATCAGCGGACCTCGCCTCTGGACGCGATCAGCTTCTGATACCAGTAGAAGCTCATCTTGCGGATGCGGCGCAGCTCCTTCAGATCGAACTCCTCACGGTCCACATAGATGAAGCCGTATCGTTTGCTGGAACCCTGATGCGTGCTGACCAGATCGATGGCAGACCAAGGACAGAAACCGAACACTTCTACCCCGTCGGTAAGCGCGAGCTGAATTTGCTCGATATGCTTGCGGAAGAATTCAATCCGGTACGCATCATTTACGGTTCCGTCTTCCTCCAGCTTGTCGAATGCTCCCAGCCCGTTCTCCGTAACAATCAGCGGCAGGTGGTAACGGGAATAGATCTGGCGAAGCGTTGTCCGGAAGCCGACCGGATCGATCTCCCAGCCGAACTCTGTAGTCTGCAGGTTAGGATTCACAGAACCCCGGTACGCCCCCGGCTCGCCGACAATTTCATGCTGGTCGCCGGTGTGGGAGAAGTCGTTGCCGTCATTTTTGCTCTCCCCAACGGTCTGCGAAGTGTAGTAATTGAAGGCGATGAAGTCCGGGTGGCCTTGCCGGAGAACATCCATATCCCCTTCCTCGATCTTAGGCTCATAGCCCTTCTCCACCAGATAACTCCAGGCAATATGGTTATACCGTCCATAGACCGCCATATCCAGGTAGAGCCAGTTGCGGATTGCTGCATAGTTATCTGCGGCCAGTACATCCTCCGGCTTAGAGCTGGCGGGATAGATCACACCGATGTTGGGTGCAGGACCAATTTTCGCATCGGGCAGCATCTGATGGCACAGCACCATAGCCTTCGCCTGCGCAACGAGCATATGGTGATTTTGCTGGTAGAGCTCTTTTTGCGGGTCAGCCATGTTCTCGTTCAAGGTTCCGATCGATCCCGGGTGCAGAATCAGCATATTCTGTTCGTTGATCGTCAGCCACCACTTCACGCGGTCGCCGTAATGCTCGAAGAGCGTCTTGGCATATTGTTCAAAAGCATCGATCGTCGCCCGGTTGGACCACCCTCCCCGCTCTTCCAGCCCGTAGGGCAAGTCGAAGTGGTACATTGTAACGATAGGCTCAATGCCGTATTTAAGCAGCTCGTCGATCAGATTGCTGTAGAATTCAAGTCCCTTCAGATTGACAACTCCGTCCCCTTGCGGATAAATCCGGCTCCAGGCGATGGAGAAGCGGTAGGCTTTGAAGCCCATTTCCGCCATCAGAGCGACATCCTCTTTGTACATATGGTAGTGGTCGCTGGCGACCTTGAAGTCCGTTACCCCTTCCACATGGTTGGCCAGATCAATCACGGAAGGCCCTTTGCCGTCCTCATCCCAGGCCCCCTCCAGCTGATAAGCCGAAGTGGACCCGCCCCACAAGAAATTCTCCGGGAAAGCGTGAAGTTGTTTGTGCAGCATACCCAATTCCTCCTTTGTGTTGTATTAATCCACCAATGTCAAAAGTACTTCGTTGTGCTTGATCTGCTGCTGGTCCGTCTCGAAAATTTCGACCTCTTTGGTGGTCAAGGTTACGATTACCGGCGTAATCGTCTGATACCCGGCCGCCCGGATCTGCTCCAGATCGAAGCGGATTAGCAGATCGCCCTGGCTCACCCGGTCACCTTCCTTGACTACTGGTGTGAAGTGCTTGCCTTTCAGCCCCACGGTATTAATGCCGATATGGATCAGGAGTTCTGTTCCGGCTGCGGACGTAATGCCAATCGCATGGCCTGTCGGGAAAATCGAGGTCACTGTCCCGTCCACAGGAGCGACCGCTTCTCCGATGACCGGATCAATCGCCAGCCCTCTGCCCATGGCCCCGGTGGAGAACGCATCGTCCGGCACCGTGCTAAGCGGGAAGGCTGCGCCAGTCAGTGGGCTGAAGATCAGTTCCTTTTTCAGGTCCACCACCGGTGCTGCCGGCTTGTCCGGCTGAAGCTGTTCAGGCGCGGCGGCCGGAACGGAAGCTTCGACTTTCCCCTTGCTCTCGTATCCGAACAGCCAGGTCAGCAGCAGCCCTGTACCCATGGAGACAACCATCGAGACAATGAAGATCGACATCGGCTGCTCCACCGGAATCGAGAAAATATTATGAAACACATAAGCCGTATACAGCACACCGAAGTGACCGTTAATCGCGCCGCCCAGCGCCCCGGCAATAATGACGATCGGGATCACCCGCTTGTAGCGGAGAATCAGGCCGTACACAATCGGTTCGCTGACCCCGGCCAGCAGTCCGGTAATCCCGGAAGAGGCGGCGATACTCCGCAAGTTGCGGTCTTTTTTGGCCCGCAGGAAGATCCCGAAGGCTACCCCGATCTGGGCAAACACCGCCGCTGAAGCCATCGCTTCAATCGGGTCACCGCCATTCGCAATATTTTGCAGCGTGATTGGGGTAAAGCCCCAGTGGAGTCCAAACACGACCATGAAGGTCATACCCCCGCCGAGCACGATCCCCGACAGAATGCCGCTTACGCCAATCAGCCAGGTCACGCCGGAAGCGATCCAGTTGCCGACACTTGTACCGAACGGACCGAAGGCGATCACCGACAGCGGAACCATAATCATCAGTGAGATCATCGGGACCATGAAGATTTGCAGATCCTTGTGGATGATCTTCTTCAGCAGCTTATCCAGCAAAGCATAAATGCTGATCGCAATGAAGATCGGGAAGACACTGGAGGCATAACTGACCATGACCACCGGAATGCCCAGGAAGGAATGTCCGCCATCCCCCTCCAGTATCGCCGTGAAGTTCGGTTCCATCAGCGCTGCCCCGATTGCCCCGGCTACGTACGGGTTTGCTTTTAACTTAATGCCCAGAGTAATTCCCAGGAAGATCGGCAGGAAGTAGAAGACGGCATTGCCGGCAGCAGACAGAATCTTGTAGGCGTCGCCTGAATCAGACATCCAGCCCAGCAGCGTAAGCACTGTCAGCAGCGCCTTCAGCATCCCCGATCCGGCCATTACAGGAATCAGCGGCGAGAAGCTGCCGGAGATGACCTCGAACACCTTAGATACCGCTGAGGTTTTCTGCCCGGAATTCTGCGTATCAGTGGAAGTATTGTTCAGGAAGCTTGTGCTTTTGACAATTTCGGCGTATACATTCGCTACGTTGCTGCCCACAACCACCTGAAATTGCCCTCCGCTCTCCACCACGGTAATGACGCCCGGATGCTTCTCCAGTGTCTCCCGCTCGGCCTTCTTGTTATCCTTGAGGCTGAATCTCAGCCGGGTGGCACAATGGACAAGATCGTTAATATTCTGCTCCCCGCCTACGAGACGGATGATGTCTTCCGACATTTTTTTGTTATCCATGCTGACTCTCCTTTGCTATCCTGCCAAAAATGGGCATAAAAAAAACCTAAACGAAAGCTGTGAAATCACACCGGTGTGATCCACATCTCGTTTAGGTATCGCCTGCTTCAGCAGTAACAATCCTTAGATTTAAGTTGTGACTCCAATATAGCGGATAAGGTAATCGTTTGCAAGCACTTTCTGGCTTCCTTTTTAATCCAACGGGTTCATATCCCGTGAAGTAACCCGCTGAATATGAATCGTCAGATAGACCTTCTCGTCAATAGACATAGCGTTCCCGTAAGTCTCCTCCAGGTAGCGGTTGATCTTGCCCGTACACGCAAAAGCCTGTGGAAACTTCACCTTAATCTGGTCATACAGGAAGTTGTCGCCCGATGCGGACCGCTCCTGTTCTCCGCTGATCATGCGCTGAAGGAAGTACTGGAGATGGGTGAGGAACCGTGAGTAGTTGAACGAATTCTCATTCAGCTTGACCTGGTATTCCTCCGCCAGAATATTGAAAATATCGCTCATCGCCTTGGTCACCTCGACCGTCCGCTGCATCTCCTGCCCATCCTGCCGCGCATTCACGAAATGCATCGCAATAAAACTCGCCTCATCCTGATCCATCTCGATGTCAAAATGCTTGCGGATCAGGCTCAGCGCCTGCACACCAATGGCAAACTCCTTGGGATAGAACTTCTTGATCTGCCAGAACAGCGCGTTCTTCAGATTCATCGACTTCCGGTAACGGGCAATCGCAAAATGAATATGGTCAATTAACGTGATATAGATATTGTCGTTGAAAATGTCGCCCATCTCCGCCTTGGCGTGGGCTATAATCTCATCGGCCAGCGAGAAATATTCAGCAGACGTCTCCCCGATCAGATCGATCAATTTGCGCGGAACCTTCTCAGGCCCCCGCATAAAGGTCTTCTCGATCCGTTCCTCTTCGACCCGCTGCCCCGGCTTCTTCTTAAACCCCAATCCGTTCCCAATGACAACGTATTCATGTCCGACCTGATCCTCAGCCCGAATCACATTATTATTGAAAATCTGCCGGATGATCATTGGTGCTTCACCTCTTCTGTATGACTCCCTGAAAATATATCCTAAGATAACACAGTGGTGTTAGAAAAGACAAGGGGCGGAGGGTTCTGTACAGGCCTGGACGGCTGCCGCTGCTGCCCCGGCTTGACTCACCCTTCTCTCCTCCAGACACCTCCCGCGCAAGGGGTGAATCCACATCCGTTATAGAAGGACGTGTGCTTAGCATCATAGGTCAGGGTAACAATCTCTAGTCCGAATCGCTCCGCTTCCTGAAGTAACCCTTTTACCAGAGCTTGCCCTAATCCCTTCCTCTGATATTCAGGATGCACCACGATGTCCTCCATATATCCATGCTGCAAGCCCATTCCGGCAACATAGCCGAACGCTATAAGCTCCATACTGCTCTCTTCCCGTACCCCAGCCCAGAAGTTGCAGCGTTCGAATACAGCCGGGTAATCTGCCTGCCTGCTCTCCCACCCCGCCAGTTCTCTTAACACCGGTATTTCCTGCGGTTCAATGGGGAGATTGATGATGACCTTAAGGTCCATGGGTGTGTGGCTCCTTTCGTATCTTGGTTAACAAGAGGAACTTTAATCAATCCCATTAATCTTCCACTTCCCATCTTCCTTCACAAGCGTGTACATCGTATCTCCCACTTCACCATACGGTGAATTTTTATATTCTTCATGAATGGAAACCGTCACCTGGCTTTTGCTTTCTGCCATGAACTTTGGCTCGCTTTGTCTAATAATTTGAGTGTCAATTCCTTCATAGGCATCAATATCAGATTGAGAGCTATCTTTCGTAAAAACTGTTGCATATAATTCTTTATCCCGCATATTAAAATATTCCACCCGCTGGTTTACCACATCCAACACTTCTTGCCGTATTCTTTCATAGGAACTTGTATCTATATAGAGTGCATTATCCTGTTCCTTTTTGGTGCAAGCCGCTAATACGAATAGGAGCATGACCAAACAAATCAAGTATCGCCTTTTCATTGGAGCTCTCCTCTTCCAGAAATTCACTTTTATTGTTTAGACGCTTTGATCAAGGAATTCGTTTCACTATAATCCTATAAAATTATATAATTTTCACACAAAAACTCCCCATACTGTAACAGGCTATATTTCACCTGTCTACCTTATGGGGAGCATATCACTTATAAGAACTTGGCCTTACTTTTATACGAATCAGGGCTTGCTGTGAAGAGTAATCAGGTAACCGTCCGGATCGGCGAAGGTAAAGGTACGCCCGAAGGGGCCGACGATGGGGGCGGATGTAATTGTCACGCCTGCTGCTGCGAGTTTATCGTGAATGTCTTGCGTATCCGGGGCATAGAGCCATAGTGCAACACCAAGTCCAGGCTGAGTCCCCTTACTGAGTTCGACACCCGGCAGGAGGTCACGAAGTGCAAAGGCAATAGGCTTGGTGTCAAAAACCACCGCATGAGGCGGGCCCGCCTGTGAACGGACGAGTCCAAGATAGTGTTGATAAAATTCAGCAGAGCCTTCAAGATCGCTAACCTGAAGTGAGATGAAATCGGGTCCAATAACTGACATAATATAGCCTCCTAATATTCGCGTTTGTAGTTTAACGTTGTCCTCAGTATACTTCCCCCTTCCTGACAACGTTATGTCAGTAGCGTTCTATTAAGATCCGTTAGCCCCCCTGATGTTGTACATGATCGCACTATACAGAAAATCTGCTGCCCCCTCATGGAATTGATTGAAATAGCTGTTGAACCGGGCATCGTATGTGTAATTATGGGCAATACAAGCAAGCAGCTCCGCGTCACATGGCATGAATTGCACTAGAATGCTTTTCCACTCTTCAATCAGTTGCTGGACTTCAGCGGAGGAAGGCTCCTGACCCATACAAGACACAATGCGCTTGAATATTTCCTCGAAATCTGAGAAGGTTCTCTCCTTATCCTCTGCTGACATGTTGGCCATCGCTTCATCGTAGGCTTGGAACGCCTCTGTTTCGCCATAAATGAGCTCTGCCTCATTCGCATACTGTTCCTTCAAGGGCAGGATCGAAGAATGGTCGAATATATGCAGAGTACTGACATCACTCCCCAACACATATTCATCTAGAGCCGTCATGATATTTTCCAGTCTTTGTTTTTTGGCTGATAAGGTCTGCCTATGTTCCTGCAATACTTGTTTCTGTTCTTCCCGGGTCAGCTTTACAATGTCTGCAATTTCCTTCAGGGAAAAATCCATTTCCTTCAAAATCAGGATCGTTTGCAGCTTCTCCAGGCTGCTGCGGTCATATAAGCGATACCCTTTGTCCGTTAGCTGTGCCGGTTTAAATAAACCGATTTTATCGTAGAAATGCAGAGAACGGGTCGTCATGCCTGTAATCCTAACGATCTCTTTAACTGTTAATAATGGTCTCTTCATCCCAGAATTCCTTTGCTTCCTCCAGTATTTGAGCAGCAGGCGTTATGGTGGCCTCCCAAATGGTCTTGCCTGTTTTGCTCAAGTAATATTTGATTAAATGATACCCGCACGCGTAACCGGCACTGTAGGGCATATTAACCGGCTGAAGGTTCTGAAGCTCTGCAAGCTCGTCACCGTAAAGATACGGGGCAAATTGGTGAAATCCGGTTAATTGCAATTTCTCGCGGAGCACTGGCTTAATACGTCTGTTAAGGGTTTCAGTATCTGTTCTAGATACCCATGGCCCCAGCACTTCTTCACCATACAGGAAGGTGGCATAATTCTCTGCTAATCCTTCACTTACAATAAGCTCGCCCAGATCAACCGTGTGGTCCCACTGAATGTATTGATAGCGGACATTATGATTGCATTCATGCGCCAGCGCTGCTTTTATCCGCGAAAGGGTATGCTGATTGGGCAAGAGCGTAATCCAGATAAACCCGGGAATGCCCCCAAAGCCGCTATACCCTTCGTTGATAGTCAAGGCACGACTCCCCGAATCTCCCAGTTGAATGGTGAATAAATAATCAGATACAGGAAGACTTATCCCATGTTCGATAAATTGACCGAGGCTTGTGGTTACGGCTTGCTCACACCCGGACCAGAACGAATCCGCAGAGATCCACTCGACCTCAGATAAAATATCCAGAGTCATCTGATCAGGTGCCCGGTTCATCATACTATTAAACGTAATCACGTCGAACCCATTTGCTTCTTCCGCTCTAAAAGGAATCTGTTGAATTTGCCATTGTTTCATAAAGGGAGCCAACATTTCGTTTCGGAATAACTCCAGCTTGTCCTCCGGCGGGGCCTCAATCACCTTTTGATAAATGTGGTCTGAACGCAGTGCTGTTATCTTCATCTTAGTCACTTCCAGTTCTCTATTCTTACAGTGGATTATGCACTATGACGCAACGTCATAGTCAAGCACATAGCAAAAACTCCCCATACAGTGAACAGGTTCCATCATCTCACCTGCCTGCCATATGGAGAGTATCCACTTACAGAAGCTTATTCTTTATGCCGTTAATTAGGCTCTTTTGCGCAATTTCTGAAATGCCGTGTATTCATGATTGGACTTAATATAGTTAAGGATTTGTTCGGCGCATTCCGCCGGAGTCAGCTCTTCCGTGTTCACTTCGAGGTCATATTCATCAAAGCTATAGACGCTGTCGAACTGCGCATCCGCCAGTCCAATCTGCCGGTCGCCTCTGGCCTGCTCTCTTCGGATAAGCTCTTCCCGGGAGCATAGGACACCAACAAATAGCGTAGTAGTCCGATCAGCAAAATGATTCCAAAACTCATTAAATCTCTTATCGTTGTCGAATACGGTATCCACGATGACATTGAATCCCATTTCTGCTAACAGCTTAATCGTCGAATAGTACACGGAGACTATGGAGTCATCCAGTATTTGCGAGACCACCTGATGGTCTATTTCCCGTACAGGCTCGTCTGGAAATTTATTATTAATGAAATCATTGTAATTCATGAAAAAATCATCAACCGATACATGATAAAATGGAATCTCTTTCTGTCTCACCAGTTCAGCCGAGATGGACGTCTTCCCGGAGCTTGAGGTTCCATTTAGAACAAGCAGCATGCCTTTATTCATTTCGCCCCCTCCTTTTCACCGGATAACCGATTTCCTGAATGTCCTCTGTCAGATCAGCAAGGTCCAATTCTTCGTTTAGCCCCTTCAGCATTTCATCATCGAGCGGCTCCATATCGAAGATTCGCTGCACAAGCGAACGGTCCAGTGAGATCTCGTAATACTCTTGGGCCCAAGTATAATAAAATTCCGCTTTGCCAATTAAAAGCTCCAACAGCTGGTAGGCCTCTGCCTCCAACTCCTTGCCTGCTGACCATGCTTGACCGCCTTGCTTCCATGTGCAGAATGTAGTCATATCCATCATAAAGGCAGGTTCCGTAAGGAATCCCTCAAATTCGTCAGGTACGCCTTGCAGCACATCCTGCGGACCGTAGACCCGGCTAAACTGGTGGTCATATCCTTTGATAATCAGCCCCTCCGGCTGAAACAGCGCAAAATAGTGCTCCCCTTCACCGTCCCGCATTGAAGCCATTTGTTCATTTTTATCCCAATGGGCATTGTACGAATAATACCGGTATTCCCATTATAAACCACAGGCGATAGAGGAAGGAACTCTCAGCCGGATCAGTTAAACCCGCCGTTGACGCGAATCGTCTGCCCTGTAATCCAGCGGGCCTTGTCACTGACGAGCAGGTCGATCATATTCGCAATATCCTCCGGTTCACCAAGCCGTCCAAAAGCATTCATCCGCCGGAAGGAATCCACCAGCTCCTCGGATTTCCCGTTCAGGAATAACTCCGTCGATACCTGCCCGGGTGCAACGCAATTGACGACGATATCCTTCGCTCCGAATTCCTTCGCTAACTGGCGGGTTAACTGCTCAACTGCCCCTTTGGTCGCGGCATAGACACTATAAGTCGGCAGCATCGCGCCCGATACAGAGGTCGAGAAGTTAATAATCGTTCCGCCCTGCTCCATATGCTTCATCGCTTGCTGGCAAGCGAAATAAGTGCCTTTGACATTCACAGCAAAATGCCGGTCGAACATCTCCTCCGTTACGTCCGCGATAGGCACACAGTCCATGATTCCCGCATTATTCACCAAAATATCGACACGCCCGAATTGCCCGATTGTCTCCGAGAACAGCGCTTCAACCTCGCTCACCTTGCTTACGTCGCCTTGAATGGCTATGGCTTCGCCGCCGGATTCCTTAATGGTTTGGACGACCTCGTCCGCTTTTTCCCGGTTAGATGAATAGTTGACGGCTACTTTTAGTCCTAACCCGGCCAACTGAATGGCGATTTGTCTTCCAATCCCCCGTGATGCACCTGTGACGATGGCTACTTTTCCGTTCTGACTCATTAGGACCACTCTCCTTAAGTTTGCTGAGGCCGGATGATAATCTGTTGGCCTTATGGATTCATTGTAAATCAATCGGAGAGCAGCCCGTTATAACAGACCTGTTCACTTCTTGCCTATTTCTCTTCAACTCGCTATGATTAACAGCAAACATTATGAATTCGGTAAAAGGAGGCTTCTAACTTGGACGATACATTGCGGACCGGACCGCTTTTACAGCAATTGGCTGCGCTGATCCTTCGCCATGCTCCATCGGCAGGCACCCATCAGACACTCATTCCTTCCTTGCAGCTGATGCACGCCACAGATACGGCCGAACCGCTGGAGTCTGTCTACAAGCCATCGATCTGCGTCGTTGCTGAGGGAGCCAAAGCGGCCACCCTGTCCGGCGAAAGCTACCATTACGATCCTTCCACTTACCTGGTCACTTCCGTCGAGCTGCCGATTAACGGGAGAATCACTACGGCTACGCCTGAGCATCCTTTTCTGGGCATCAAGCTAAGCTTCGATCCTGGCACCATTCTGGAAATTGTAAAAGAAATGGCGGACCCCACCCTTATTCCGGGTGAAACGTCGCTTGGCATCACCGTTGCCCGAACCTCTGAGCCCTTGCTTGCTGCCATCGTACGGCTCCTCCAGTTACTCGACGCGCCGCAGGATATCCCCATTCTCTCGCCGCTCATCATCCGTGAAATTCTCTATCGTGTTCTTCAGAGCGACCAAGGCGCACATCTGCATCAATTCGCCATCATCGGCAGCCATGCGCACCGGATTGCTCAAGCCATCCAAGTGATTACCAGGCAATATGCCGAGTCCCTTGTCGTTGAACAGCTGGCAGAGTCCGTCAATATGAGCACATCAGCCTTCCATAAACATTTCAAGCGCGTCACCGCTATGAGCCCGCTGCAATACCAGAAGGTCATCCGCCTGCAGGAAGCCCGCCGCCTCATGCTGACCGAATCGCTTCAAGCCTCCGATGCCGCCTTCCGCGTAGGCTATGAGAGCCCCTCCCAATTCAGCCGCGAATACGCCCGCCAGTATGGGAGACCTCCGGTGTCGGATGTTCAGGGGCTGCTGGGATCAGAAAGGATGAGCTAAATGAACCGCTTTTTAAAAGAATTCGAGGACCACTTTAGAGCAGGTTTTCTATCCGATCTGGAACAAACGCTGGCTAAGGTGCAGCATGAAAAAGTATACGCTTGTGCTTTTGGAACGGACAGTGATTGGGTTACCCTGTTTTTGGCGGTAAATACAGAGGAATCTCTGGCCAGGCATATCTCGGATATGAAAGAGCAAGGATTGTATGACAGTGAGGAAGACAGGATCTACTACAGATGGGGCTGCTCCGAATACCAGTATGGCGATGACACGCACTTTAACCACATCAGTCGGCTATTGTATGCAACAGAAGATGTTTATCAGTACAAGGATGATATCATTCGAATCATCGCTAAAGTGGTGAATGAGACTGCAGACGAGGTTTTTGCCCGCTATGGACAAACCAAAGCAGACATTACATTCTTCGTATCGTTGACCGATGACGATCTGGCAGAGGACACAGAGAATCAGTCGGTTCTTCAAATGACGGTACCCGACTTGGCCAGTGAGTTCTTAAAACGATATGCTGGTATGATTTAGCGCGTGGATTTGAATAATACTCTCCATCTTTTCTTCGAAAATGGCTGATAAAAGAGCCGTTCCAGTTCCTCAAACTGTGCTTCATTCAGATGTAGAAAGAGCGCATGTTTAGCGATTTTGGCGGCAGGCTGAGAAGAGGTTTTCCGGCCTCCGGCCTTTCGTTTGATAGGGATATGAAATTGCAGCAGGTCCTCTAGCAGATGCCAGCCTTCCCAACTCAGACGGCCTCCGCGTTTCCAGTCGATGGCATAGAGGACATAATAGGCATGTGCTTCTGATTGTTTGGCAGCAATAATCCAGGTGGAAGGAATAAACTTTTCCCGTTGTCTTCGATTCATTGAATTACACCCCTTTTTCTAAGGATATCAATGTCCTGTACGCGTGACGTCGAGATACATCCGGGGAGCCGGTCCGCCTTCTGTGTTAGCGAAGCCGTTAGCAATGAAGCCAGCGGCTTCGTAAAACCCTATAGCCTGCGGGCTGGCGGTCACCTCTACACGTACACCGCGGCGCGCAATGTCTTGGATTAGGGCACTCGCAACACCTTGACGCATCCATTCAGGATCAGTGAACAGATCCTCTAGTTCGAGGCAGCCGTTGACAGGACGTGCTGACGCAAAGCCGACGACCCGCCCGTTAACAACAGCGACACATGTGAACGGCAACATCTTGTCGTCCCATACGAGCCACTCAGGATGAGCAGCAAAGAGATCCCGGTCAGCCTCAACACTCAGCGATGCACGGCGATAAATATCGCGAAGCAGGCCGATATCGTCGAAGACTGCATTTCTAATGATGAAGTTAGACGAGTATAATGACTTTTTCATTTCGACTCCCTTTTTAAGAAAATCCAAAAAATAACGGCTTCATTCTTTAGCCAATTCTGAGAAATCTCCCTAACCAGCCGCTTGTATGGAGAGTATTGTTGCACATATTGTAGGATATCTAAATGTTACTTTATTAACTGATTAATTTTATGAATTGCTACTTTCATGCCCTCATACAATTCTGTTACTGACCGATATTCTTCTTTGAATACCGGGTTGTCCCATTTTGTGTCCTTGATAATGTATATAATAAAAAGGCCGTTAAGAGTAAAACATCCGCCATACCATCCGACATCAATTAGATATCCCTTTGGATATTCGACCATAAACATATCTTCACTTAACCATCTAATATCAGTCATGTCATCAGGACTTAATTTATAAGAGTTCCATTTAACAGTGCCTGGTCTGAAATCAAAGCCTTCAAACATATTTAGACCTCCGTAGCGTTTCCCGATAGCTTACTCATCTTTTGCTGTAAATCCGTTCAATTTCCCGGCCAACACATGACCCAGATGCTCCAAAGCCTGCCGGGTATGGCGGTAAAAGGTCGTTCGGCTCATATGAAAAGCATCCGCGAGCTGAGATTTTCCGTAATTTTTACGCAAATAGCTCTCCCGTAAGATATGCTGCTCCAATTCTGTGAGCGGATAGGGCGGCTCTGCCGCTAATATATTCTGCATCAGGTCCCTCATCCCTGCCCCGCTCATCCCCGCCGCCGCTAGAATCGGCAGAGAACTTAGAAGGTTATCGTTATACAGATGCTGAAGAAGGCTTCTCACCTGGTCCCACGGAACGGGAGGAATCTCTGCCGCCAGCTCCTGTTGTTGTGCCGACTGCAGAATCACCCGCTCCACCCACCGGCCGAAGGACGCCTGCCGGAAGTCCAGCTCCCATACGACCATACCCGGCTGAAGCCGGTCAGGCGGCTGCGGTTGTTTGGGCTGGAAACCGGACAACGGAAGCAGCATATGCAGCTGCGGGTCCTCTGTCGCGATAATCGCCCGCCAGCCATTTGTTGTCTCGATCATCCATGCTTGGAACAGCACGGCGCCTAGCTCCTCCGGCCGGTAAAAGGACTGGTCCACGTTGACCGCGGCCAGCAGCATGCACATCGTATCCGCCGCTTCGGAAGATAGCGTTCGCATCTGCTCCGCCTCTTCACCCAGCATTTCGAGATAAAGCGGAGCGTACCGTTCCAGCAGCGGCATCGTTTCGGCATGCAGCCACAGCCCGGCAGAGAACCCCAGCGGAATACCTTCAGCATTTCTGGTGACCAGAATGCTCATTGGACTCAACTCTGCAATATCATCAAGCAGACGGTGATGCGCTCCGGCCTTCACCAGCTCGGATTGCCAGTCGGAGCGGGATAAAGATACCTCCAAAAAACGGTGCAGATACGGCAAATCCTCCGGACAAAAACCTTGCTGCTGCTCCTGCCCGTGAACACCCGAGAAATCAACATACTGATGAGCTGCAGGCAGCTGCTCACGGTACAGCTCCAGCGCATGGGCCGCAAACTGCATTTGGCGCAGCCGGTCTGCGGCCGGATATAGCTCGATCAACAATTTTAACGCCAGCCGGCGCATTGTATTATATTCTCCGGGATCACGCTGCTTATAGTCGTCTCTCAAGATCCGGCCCACCACCTGATGCAAAGCAAGTCCGGCCGGAACCATCCGGACGCATGACAAGCTGCTAAGCGCTGTGTATTCCGCTGCACGGAGCGGATGCTTCAGCAGGCGGTTAAGCATCGTCTGATCTGCAGCGGGAAACAGCGACAGCAGCTGCAGAGCCTCATACATGAACGGGTCGGCGGCCTCCCGAAGCAGCTCGGCACTCAGGATTCTAGGCAGCTGAACCGCCGTTTCCATTTGATCCGTACCTTCTCTCCTCATCAGGTCTGTAGTCAACGCAAGCAGCAGCGGGTGCCCTTCCGATCTCTGGGCAATGTCCTGCTGCAGCCGGTCCGGGAGACCGCTGTCCTGCAAGTATTCATAGATTTGCTCCCGGGTAAACAGCTCCAGCGGAAAGCTCTGAATCCTGCCCGACCACACAGGGTCTGTATACCAGTGAAGCGGCAGTCCGGTTCTCGACGCCATCACCAGCAAACACGCAGAATCCTGTAATCTGGGGAACAACTGTGCCAGCAGCCAGCTCTCGCTCCGGGCCAACGACTCGCAGTTATCCATAATAATAACGGTACGCTCACGATATAATTCCGTTACAACATGGGCAAGCAGCGTCTCATCCGCCTTACGTACTCTGCCGTATTCCGTCTCCAGGCTCATGTCCAGATAAGCCAGCACATCCCTTGGCGTATGCAGGCAGAGCTGCCCGTCCACCCACAGCACACGTACTGACGCCCCCCGGGCCTCCGCCGCCAGCTTTGTAAGCAGGGTCGTTTTGCCGATGCCGCCAATGCCGGATACCGCAAAAACCTTCATCCCCTCCTCAGGCGTTTCCAGCCAATCGGACAATGCCCGGATTTCCCGGGTACCGCCAACGATCCGCTGAGAATGGGAAATGGGCCCTGCTGAAGGATTGTTCATTTCTGCACGCTACTCTCCGTTTGAATTAAATTTGAAACATAATCGGAACAATCTATGAATTTAAATATACTATAATTTGATCTATTCAGCAGCGCTATGAAAGGGGAAAAAGAAGTGAGAATACATAAATCAAAAATCGCCGCTTTGCTTGTGGGCGTGATGCTTATCGGACAGCCGGGACTGTATACAGCGCCCGCTTTTTCGGCCGGCTCTGCTGCAGACGGTATCATTGCAGCTGCGGACGACCAGCAGGCTATACCGCCGGTGATAGAAGGCTGGGTTGAATTATCCTCCCCGGAGCATCTGGTCTACATCGACCAGCACCAGGAGCAATATGTAGACAAGAACCTGCGGCTGCTCCAGGACATCGATCTGTCCGGCGTGTCCTGGATTCCTTTTGGCGGTAATGAGTATGCTCCATTTAGCGGAGTTTTTGACGGGCAAGGGCACTCTGTAAAAGGGGTCACCATCGACGGCTACACAAGCGAATACGCCGGTTTCTTCGGCGAGGCCAGCGGGAGCATACGCAACCTGAGCTTGGAGTTGAATATCAGAGGCGGCTCCGTTACAGGCGGAGTTGCGGGAATGTTGTCCGGGGGGAGCATTGAGAGAGCTTATACGAAAGGCAGTGTAACCAGTATTCTTCCCCGTAATCCGAATCTGGTTACTTCTGCCGGCGGAATTACAGGAATACTGGAGCGGGCAACCATTGAGCGAAGCTCCTCGGATGCTGCTGTCACCGTTGGCCCGGGAGCCAACAGGTACAGCGGCGGGATTTCCGGGGCTCTTGCCACTTCCTCCATTATCGACTCCTATTCCGGGGGCCCGGTTCGCAACACAGAGTATGCCGGAATGGGTCATCTGTTCACCGCCGGAGTCAGCGCTTATTTGATCGGTTTTCCAGAAGATAGAAACACTATTAAACATACTTATTCCCATGGAATCATACCTTCTGATTATCCCGGAACTTATACTGGCAGAGCGGGCGTTGCAGCTTATGTGACACGGACAGATGTATATAGTTCATACTTCGATACGAATACTACCGGGATGACTGTCGGGATAGACAGTTCCTATGAATCGGATATCCTCGAGGCTACCGGTAAAACAACCGCCGAGATGAAGCAGCAAACGACTTACATGGGCTGGGATTTCGTGCACACCTGGAATATAAACTCAAAAGTAAACGATGGATACCCTTACTTACGCCCCGAAGTATTAACAGAGACGCTCCCTTATGCCGTGCATAACAAGCCTTATTCCTATGCACTTGCCGGTTATGACGGCGCACATGAAGGACTGACCTGGAGCGCTTCAGGACTTCCCGAGGGCTTGAGTTTGAGCGCTTCAGGCGAAATACAGGGTACTCCGACAGCCGCTTTTCCGGACAATCGCAGCTATACTGTTAAAATAACGGCCATCGATGCCGGCGGGGCAGCGGCTGTACGCTCGCTCCAGCTTGAGGTGAAAAGGCCAGCACCGGAGCTGGATGCAGCGCTTCAGCCTGGTACGGCGATCGGCACGACAGCCATTGAGGTGGTACCGCAGGAGACCGGCAGCTCCTTTGCATACATGCTGGACCGGGCGGAAAATGATCCTCCTCTATTGGACAGCTCCCTCCCGCAAGGTGCGGCGCCATATATCCCCGGCTCCGATCTTGCCGGTGTACAGCCGGGAACGACTGTAGATCTGTATGAGATAAACGGACAGGGACATATTCGAGCCTGGCAGCGTGTTGTGCTGGAGGCCGCGCATATTCGGCAGGAGGTCCCGGTTAGCAGCATCACGCTTGAGCCGTCATCCCTTCTCCTGACAGCCGGCGGAGCGCCGGTGAAGCTTACTGCAATTCTGAAGCCGGACTCCGCCACCTATAAAGAAGTGAGCTGGAGATCCACTGATCCTGCAGTAGCGGAGGTAGACGAATTTAGCGGTGAAATACGCCCCCTGAGTCCCGGTCAAGCGGTTATTGTCGCCACCGCATCAAACGGTCTTACCGCTGAGGCCTCTCTCACCGTCGAATCTGCGGCAGGCAGCGTGACAGGCTCCGTATACAGCTCTGAGCTTGACCCGATTGCAGGCGCCTCGGTATCACTCGGCAGCACCCTCGAGCTGACCGATTCGCAGGGACATTTCAGACTGGATCATATTACAGTGGGCACGCACACGCTGACGATAGCAGCAACGGGTTATCACACGTTCACGCAGAGCATCGAGATTACGGAAGGGCAAACAGCAGATACAGGAAGGATTATGCTCACTTCAAGCAAGACGCCTGAGCCGGAACCTTCGCCAACACCGACGCCGACGCCATCGCCGACGCCGACACCAACGCCGACACCGACACCGACACCGACGCCAACGCCGACACCGACACCGACGCCATCACCAACGCCGACGCCGACGCCGACGCCGACACCAACGCCGACGCCGACACCAACACCATCACCGACGCCGACGCCGACACCATCACCGTCGCCGGAACCAACTGCGGACATTGGTTCGGCTCCGGTTAGCCCCGCGGCTACAGCTGATCCAACAAAGGTTCAACTGACCATCAACGGTCAAGGCGTTCGGGTAACGATGTCGCTGGAGACAACCCAAGGAGGGCAGCCGGCGATCCGCTTGAAGCCGGATGCTTCGGTATTGGCTCAAGCACTCGCTGCTCAAAATGAAATTCGTATCGAATTCCAGACGGACAGCTATTCTGCTGTATTTCTTGACCTCCCGGCAGAAGCGCTGCTTAACAGGTTGAAGCTGGCCTCAGCTGCAAATACGCCCGCGAACCATCCGGAAACCTCGGCTGCCGCCACCGGTCCGGATGACCCGGCTATTACTTTTACAGTAAACGGAGCCGGACATCAGCTGCCTCTGCGCGGGCTCAATGGTCTTATACCTGCGCTGGATTCCGGCTCCATCGTGACCCTGGGCATCTCTTGGCTTACTGCGGCTGAGATGGAAGCACTAAGCACTGTTCTTGCGAACCAGGGAGCGGAGCTGACCGGAAGCCCTGTCGCTTTTTCCATAGAGAGAGACGGGAAGCCTGTAGAGAGTCTAAGCAACAGGAACACGAATGTGTATTTGAATAAAACGCTGCCGCTCACCTCCCCCGCTGACCCGCTGCAAGCTGCGGTCGTCCGGGTAGACCAGAACAACCGTGTCCATTTTGCACCTGCGCGGTTCGGCGCAACTGCGGGTGAAGCGGTTATTCAATCGCCGTATAACGGCTTGTTTGCGGCAATTGTAACCCGTCGTTCCTTCGCCGATACAGCCGGGCACTGGGCTGAAGAAGATATTCAGCTTTTGGCTAACAAATGGATTATACAAGGCGTAAGCCGGGCCTCATTCTCACCGGACACCGTCTTGACCCGTGCAGAGCTCACTGCGCTGCTGGTGCGTTCCCTGGGATGGATGGAGTCCGGGGCCGTCCGCTCTTTTGCCGATGTCCCTTCCGGTGCCTGGTATGCTGCGGCTGTTTCAACAGCTCAAGAGGCAGGGCTCATTACAGGCTATGGGGACAGCACATTCCGGCCTAATGCCGGGTTAACACACGAACAGTTAGCCGCTGTGATCGCCCGTACCCTGAGCTTTGCCGGAAAATCCTCCCATATAAACGGACTCCCCCCGGAAGCATTGGCCGGTACAGCCAGCCTCGCTCCTTGGGCGGTACAGCCTGTTTCGATGCTGCTGGAGGCGGGTCTCCTGGAGCATTCCGAAGCTGCGGACTTTTCACCTGAAGCTCCGGTTACCCGTGCGGAGAGTGCGGTTATGTTGACGCGGATGCTGAAGTATATGAAGTTTACAGACAGTTAGGGCCGAATCCATAGCTTACAAGAGATTCGCGTACATGATCCTAAACCATCCTGCCCGTTAACCTAACGAGAAGCAGCCGGTCCACAAGGCCGGCTGCTTCTGTCTGTATTAAGCTATTGTTTTTCGTGTCTTCATACGGAACCATAGGGTCGCTTGCTTCTTAACTCATTAAGTACGATGAACCTTGCCGCAGGGGGAAGGTTTTTGATTTACCGGATAGGTACTGCTAAAACAACATGCAACAAGTGATTTACTTTAAGGTGTTTCGTAATGCATCCGCTGTCCTCTAATAAATCAATGAGCTTGGGGAGTAGAACATAATCCTCATCCCCTTCAGGGACTGTGCTTACTTCCCCGTCAGCCATCAAATCCGCGATGCAGATTCGTCCGTGAGGCTTTAAGACCCTGCGCATCTCCTGAACAGAGAGCAGCATTTGGTCACTCGTCAGATGATGCAGAGCGAAACTTGAAACGATAAAATCAAATTTTCCGTCAAGGTACGGCAATGCCAGGAAATTACCAAGCTTGGTCTCCATCTCTGGGAATTTGCGCCGGCACTCCTTTAACATTTCTTTGGACTGGTCCACCCCAGCCATTACCGCGCCTTCATGGATCAGCCGGCCGGCTAAATTGCCTGTACCCGTCCCAATATCCAATCCCCGTTCTCCACGGATGGGCGAGACCCACTTCACAACAAGGCGCAGCGCCTCATCATAGTCCCCATACTTCCGTTTGTCCTCTTGAACCAACTGATCGTGAACGCCGGCCAAGCGGTCATATCCCCATTTATCCTTCCATGTCCGTTGCTCCCTTAGTCTTCTAGAGCCTTCGGCCAGAATGTAAATGTCGTCAAGCGGAACGGTATGGTCGTTCTTGAGGGTTTCAATCATTTGGTCTGTGGTCTCGATAATCTGCTGCATTTCGACCCACTTGGTGAACATGACGGACCGCTGGAGCTCCAGCAAATACCGTAATTGACTGTTTCCTTTGGCTTCGATATCTAGCAGCGCCGTCCGAATGTCACTAACCGGCATTCCTAATTCCCTGAGTGCAATAATCGTCTGCAAGCGCCAAATATCTTCTTCGTCAAACATCCGGTACTGATTGTCATCTTGTTTGGAAGGCGCAATGAGACCCTTTTCTTCGTAAAACCGGATCGCGCGCTGCGATATTTTCAGCATATCAGCGACTTCTTTTATTTTCATGAGATGGACCCCTTTATGTTCTTGACCCTCACTCAACGTTAAGGTTTAGTATAAACCCTAGAAAAGGAGGCTGTCACGATGAAGACGTTAATCAAAGGCACGACCATCTTAACTATGAGGCACGAGGAACCGTTTACCGGGGATATTCTCATCGACGGAGACCGCATAGCGGATATCCAGTCCTTCCTCTCCACTGAAGCGGATGAGATCATTCATGCCGGGGGTATGGCAGCAATGCCCGGGCTGATCAACGCCCACCAGCACACCCCTATGAGCTTATTGCGGGGATTTTCCGACGACTTGAAGCTTATGGATTGGTTAAACCGGAAGATGCTCCCTGCTGAAGACCGAATGACTCCAGAGGACATCTATTGGGGCGCCAAGCTTGCGATGGCCGAAATGATCAGATCGGGGACGACCGCCTTTGCCGACATGTACATCCATATGAATGAAATCGCGGCTGCGGTAGAAGAGGTCGGCATGCGGGCTTCTTTAACGCGGGGACTTACTTTCCTCGAAAATGACGAAGGGCGGCGGATGGCCGAGGCGCTGGATCTCATTCGTCACTGGAGCGGTAAAGCAGATGGCAGAATCACGACCATGTTGGGTCCGCACTCCCCTTACACAGTTCCTCCGCAGCCCTTTAGAGAGCTTATTGAATTAGCGGAGCAGGAGAACATTCCGTTACACACTCATTTGGCCGAAACGAAAGAGGAAGTCATTACAATTCGGGAAAAGTACAATCAGACTCCAACCGAATATTTGTATCACCTCGGTCTGTTCGAAAAAGCACATGTACTCCTCGCACATAGCGTGCATCTAAATCGCCGTGATATCGGGTATTTGAAGGGTATGCGGGGCGGAGTGTCCCATAATCCAGTGAGCAACCTCAAGCTTGGCTGTGGCATAGCGCCGGTTCAGGATATGGCCGAGCAAGGAATTACCATCGGCTTGGGCACAGACGGGGCGGGCAGCGCCACCACATTAGACATGTTCGAGGAGATCCGCGCTGCAACATGGCTGCAAAAGTTGGATTACGGCGACCCGACGAAGCTTCCCGCTATGGATGCTCTCCGTATGGCGACAGCCGGAAGTGCGGAACTGCTGCACATTGCCCATGAGGTGGGCACGCTCGAAATCGGGAAGAAGGCGGACATCATCTTGATTGATCTGAGAAAACCCCACCTGCAGCCGGTCCACAACCTCCCTTCACTGCTCGCCTACTGCGCGAACAGTGCGGATGTCGACACCACCATTGTTAACGGAAAAGTGTTAATGCAAGGCCGTCAGCTGCTCACCATTGATGAGGACGAGTTATTAGAGCAAGTTTCACTGCGCGCTAAGCGTATCGTTCGAGATATTTAAAAAGCTAAAACTATAGGTGGGATTCTCCACCTATAGTTCTCAATAATATTATAGTTTCGCTATTAAAGTATCCCATGTAAGTTCAAGAACCCCGGTCATATTTTGTGGTTCATCTGAAATATATGTGATAACTGCATTCTTCTCTGGCAGCATTACAACATATTGACCATATAAACCATCCATACGATATGAATTAGAATAGGAGTTCATCCATATTTGATAACCGTACCCTTGATGATGGTCTGCCGTAGCAAAGTACGGGTTAAAATCATTGGTTTTTATTTGGACAGAGGTTGCTTGTTCAATAAAATCTGAAGGAATAAGCTGCTTCCCCTTCCAGACTCCTTTATCAAGAATCAATTGACCAAATCTTGATAATTGCTCCGCTGTTAGATGTAGCCCTGAGAATCCTTGAGGAATTCCTTTGGGACATGTATCCCATTTAGGTTTCGGTATATCTAAATGCCTGAATATTTTTTCATCCAAATACTCATTTAGGTTGCTCCCCGTAGTAATGCTTATGATCTTTGAAAGCATATATGTGGAAGCATTATTATATGTAAAGTGAGTGCCTGGTTTGAATACAACCGGTTCATGAAAGAACAATTGAGAAATATCCCATTCTTTACCGTTACTCCAATCAGCCTTCATAACTGGGCATTCTGCTTGTCCAGTTCCCATACAGAGCAGATCATGAATAGTCATCTCTTTTAGATATTGATTGATTGGGACAGGTTGAATATCCGGAAAAAAATCTATAACGGGGTCACTAATTTTAAAGTAACCTTCACTAATAGCAATACCCACTGCCATGGATGTAAATGTCTTACTTACTGAATACAAGAGAGTAGGCTTTTCTTCTTTAAAATCATGTTTAGCAATTATATTACCATCTTGTCTAACAATTACATTCAGCACATGAAGATTCTGACTTTTTACGGACAACACTAGATCATTCAATAATTCATTATTCATATTGTAACCTCTCCATTATTTATATATGAAAGTATGACTATCGAGAAATTATCACCGTTCAATGATAGAAATCTACCCCAAGTCTAACTTCATCTTAATAGCAGCTATTATTTCACCACTAGGAGTTATTCTCTTCTCAATCTCATAGGGTGTAAAACCTAATCTAGAATAGAACATAAGTCCCCTTGTGTTTATGTTGTGGCAGACTAAATGCAATTCCTTTATACTCAATTCTTTTTGAACTACGTTAATAATGTCCTTAACTAAGAACTCCGCTGCTCCTTTATTTCTAAAAGATGGAGATACGATTACTGTACCAAGCCAACACTTTTTGTTTTCTAAATTATACACGGTTGCGAACCCGCAGATTTCTCCATTGTATTCAACAATAGTTTGGTTAATTCTATCTTTGATGACTTCATGAAATTGGTCAACTTTTAAAGGATACTGTAACTTGGGAGACATAAAAAATAATTCTTCTTCACAAATAGGAAAACCACATATTTTAGATAAATCTTCAAACTTTGCTTTGCGGCATTTATACATATTATCCCTCTTTTGAATAAAATAGTCCTGTGAGTGACCATTATGAATCACACCCTTAATTAAAAAAGAGACTGCCCGAAGGCAGCCTCAATTAGAGTCATGTTGTATATTCTGGATGTCAGTTCTGTAGACAGTTGAAGAGCTTCTTTTGACAATATTGATTACAATCCCTATCCCCTACTCCACCGTAACACTCTTCGCCAGGTTTCTTGGCTTATCGACATCATGGCCCAGAGCCAGCGAAGCGTAGTAAGCCAGCAGCTGCAGGGAGACGACGGACAGGGCCGAGGTCAGGAGCTGCAGAGTCTGCGGGATGACGAATACCTGGTCGACGGAGCGGAGCAGGTCGTCTTTGTGCTCTTCATGGGTGATGGCCAGGACATGGGCTCCGCGGGCCTTCACTTCCTTGATGTTGCTGACGGTCTTCTCCAGTACGGATTCCTGGGTGGCCAGGGCAATGACTGGAACGCCTTCTTCGATCAGTGCCAGCGTGCCGTGCTTCAGTTCACCCGCAGCGTATGCTTCGGAGTGAATGTAGGAGATTTCCTTCAGCTTCAGCGAGCCTTCTTGAGCGACTGCGTAATCTACGCCGCGGCCGATGAAGAACAGGTGCTCATGCTTGGCGATCTGCTCGGCATAGGCTTTGATCGCATCCTTTTGAGCCAGAATAGCTTCTACTTGCTCCGGCAGGGACTGCATCGCTGCCAGAATCTTAGCAACCTCAGACTCCGACTGGGTGCCGCGTACTTCTGCCAGGAACAAGCCGAGCAAGGTGAACGCGATCAGCTGAGACGTATAGGCTTTGGTCGAAGCTACGGCAATTTCCGGTCCTGCCAGTGTCACCATAACACTGTTGGCTTCCCGGGCAATGGAGCTGCCTACGACGTTAGTGATAGCCAGGACATGAGCGCCATTGGCTTGCGCTTCGCGGAGAGCAGCCAGTGTATCTGCAGTCTCACCGGATTGGCTGACAACGATCACCAGTGTCTCTGGAGTCACGATTGGCGCACGGTAACGGTATTCCGAAGCAATATCATTTTCTACCGGAATGCGCACCAGGGTTTCAATCAAGTTGCGGCCTACCAGACCCGCATTATAAGCTGTACCACAAGCAACAATCTGGATGTTGCGGATATTCTTAATCTGATCTTCGGTCAGGTTCAGCTCAGGCAGAATGACCTTGTTGCTGGCAGCATTCATGCGTCCGCGCATGGTGTCGCGGTATGCCTTAGGCTGCTCGTGGATTTCTTTCAGCATGAAGTGCTCGTAGCCGCCTTTTTCTGCGGTCACAGCATCCCAATCGACAGTAATCATTTCCCGAGAAATAAAGTTGCCTTCAATCGTCATCAGTTCGACAGCATCCCGTGTCAACACAGCCATTTCGCCGTCGTTCAGAATATATACGTTGCGGGTGTATTCCAGCAGTGCAGGAATATCCGACCCGATGAAGTTCTCGCCATCGCCCAGACCGATAATCAGCGGGCTGGCCTGACGTACAGCTACCAGCTTATCCGGCTCATATTCGGTCAGAACGCCCAGTGCAAATGCTCCGCGCATGTAAGAGATCGCCTGCTGCACAGCCTTAACGATATCCCCCTTGTATTCACGGGCAATCAGGTGAGAGATCACCTCTGTATCCGTCTCGGAGGTGAAGTGGCATCCTCCGGCAATCAGCTCTTCCTTGAGATCCAGGTAATTCTCGACAATCCCGTTGTGTACCACCGAGAATTTGTGACTGTTGTCTGTGTGCGGATGAGAGTTCTCATCGGACGGCTTGCCGTGGGTTGCCCAGCGGGTGTGCCCGATCCCTGCGCTGCCTGCCAGCGGAGTTGCTTCCAGACGGGATTCCAGGTTCGCCATACGCCCCTGCGCCTTAACAACCCGAAGACCATCCTTCGTGAATACGGCAATCCCTGCGGAGTCGTATCCGCGGTACTCCAGCTTCTTCAGACCCTCAACCAAGATCCCCTGCGAATTCTGATTCCCGATATATCCAACAATACCACACATTATATTTTCCTCCGTCCAATTTATCGTAGTGTGGGCGGCATAAGGAAAGAAACGTGCCGTGCGGCATGTTTTGAAGAAAAGCAAATATGATGTTGTCCAAGAAGCCCAACACAATAACCTGTCACTTGCATCTGTATCATGAAAATGCACAGTCTTCTCTTCTGCCGCAGCAGAATTCCTGCGTTTCGTGCTTATGCGCATACCCATGATTCGAATCTTCATATTGGCACCCACAGAAACGTTGTGTGAGAGGTCGCCCTCGCATTTTCCGCTTCCATTTACGGCTCTGGTGCATCACCGGGAGGTCCCCGCCGAACATTTCGAACACCTCCACCTCGTCAGCTTACATCTGCCGTGATCCGTTCCGAGCGCTCCGGCGCAAGCCGCCGCTGCCGCTCTTTCCTTCTCCCCCGCGCAAGATCAAGCTCTGGCGCTTATGTTACAGTAACCTTACGATCCTCACTTTCCTTCTGGAATGACACTTAGTCTATTATATGCACCTTATGGCGTTTTGGCAACGCTGCGGTGTAGAAAACCTTTTATATCCTTTTTCAATCGATGTCATTAATGATTCAGCCGGTGAAGAAATCAGATGGACCGCTCCACCGGCTGCTTATGCTTATAACTTATTACACCAATTCGCGCTCAACGACTTCAACAATCTGGCCCACATACAGATCCAGCTCCGCCTTATCCGGCCCTTCGGCCATTACACGGATCAGCGGCTCGGTTCCCGAAGGACGTACCAGCACGCGGCCGTTGTCGCCCAGCTTGCCTTCCACTTCCAGAATCGCGGCTTCAATCGCCGGATTGTTCGGATAGTTGGTTTTGTCCTGCACGCGCACATTCACCAGCACCTGCGGGTATTTGGTCATCATCGATTTCAGCACGCTCAGCTTCTTGCCCGATGCCTTCATCGTGTTCACCAGCTGAATGGCCGTCAGAATGCCGTCACCCGTGGTATTATAGTCCAGGAAAATCACATGCCCGGATTGCTCCCCGCCCAGATTATAGCCGCCGCGGCGCATCTCTTCCATGACATAGCGGTCCCCGACCGCCGTCTTCGCCGTATTCAGCGACAGCTTCTCCGTGGCCTTGTAGAATCCGATATTGCTCATGACAGTGGACACAATCGTGCCGTCCTTCAGCTTGCCTGCCCGGTTCATCGCATCGCCGCAAATGCAGAGAATGAAGTCGCCGTCGACCTCGTCGCCGTTCTCGTCAATCGCAATCAGGCGGTCGGCATCCCCGTCAAAAGCAAGCCCCAGATCCGCCCCGTGGCGCAGCACTTCCTCACGCAAGGTCTCCGGATGTGTTGAGCCGACGCCGTCATTGATGTTCAGCCCGTCCGGCTCGGCCCCGATGGCAATCACTTCTGCCCCCAGCTCGCGGAACAGCCGCGGTGCCAGCTCATAGGCTGCGCCGTGTGCGCAGTCGAGCACAATCTTCAGCCCATCAAAGCTGTGATCGATCGTTGTTTTCAGATAATCCAGATACAGATATTTCGCCTCATGGTCTTCCCGCAGCGAGCCAATTCCCGCTCCAGCCGGACGCGGCAGCTCATCCTGCTCGGCATCCATCAGCTCCTCGATCCGCAGCTCGGTCTCGTCGGTCAGCTTGAAGCCGTCTCCGCCAAAAAACTTAATCCCGTTATCCTCCACCGGATTATGCGACGCTGAGATCATCACTCCGGCATCTGCCTTCAGCAGTCTTGTAATATAAGCTACGGCAGGTGTAGATACTACACCCAGGCGGATCACATCCGCACCAATGGACAGCAGACCGGCAACCAGCGCCGACTCCAGCAGCGGGCCGGAGATCCGTGTATCCATGCCGATGACGACCTTAGGCTTTTCCACATTTCCTGCCAGAACATATCCTCCGCAGCGGCCAATGCTATACGCCATCTCTGCTGTTAATTCACGGTTGGCTACACCGCGTACACCATCTGTTCCGAAATACTTACCCATCTTTATTTTCTCCTTTGTCAGTGCGCTGCTTCAGCTTAATAAAATTATAGTATGAATGATCCGCTAATCCGTGTATGTCAGGTACACATTAAATAGACTACGCTGCGGTCAAAAAGTTACGTCCCGCCCGTATTGTCCGCATTACTGCCGCTTGCGGGAGGTGTGGCCTCATCCTCAGGCGGCGTATGCGTCGGCACCGGGGGCTCTGTCTCCTCGGCGGCATCACCGCTATGGGTTGGCGTAGGCTCTATGATGTTCTCCTCACCGGAGGTGGCAGGCTCCGCACTCGGCTCGGGGGTCGGCGCAGGTGTACTCTCTGCCGCTGCAGAGGCCTCAGGCGTTGCCGGGGCCAGCAGCTCCACCTTCGCCGTCATTCCGGTGGAATTGCGCAGCGAGATGAACCGGGGAAGAGAGACCTGGAGTGTGACGTCATGAATGCCCGCCGTCAGCCCGCCGACATCGGCAACCACACTGATGCTGTCCTGGTCCAGCTGGTCGAGCAGCGTTGGGGCACCGGATACCGTCAGATCTATCGAGGTACTCACCGGGTCTAATATAAGGGCGGTCAGCCCGCTGCCGACACCCTCCAGCTTAATAGGCACGCCAGAGAGAGTACGCTCTGTAATCTCCGCTGCGGAGACTGTCACATTCATCGCTGACGGTTCAATCTTCCCCGCCCCCTCCGGCGGCTTCAGCTCCAGCTTCAGCTGCTCCGTGCCTGCTGTCTTAATGGTGCTCAAATCCAGCACGGCCTCATACGAGGACATCGTCTGGAGCGTCTCTTCACTGCCGTACACCGTGACCATATCCTGCTCCGGCGTCACCCTGGACAGCACCAGGGAACCGGGCAGACTGCCGGTGAAGCTGATATCCAGCGGCAGGGTTTTGGACGGGAGGGTTATCGGCAGCTCCACAGCTACTGTAGAAGGCTCAATCACCGCATCCTTCAGCTCGTTCCCTTTATTGTCAACCGCATATAGCTTCAGCCGCTTCTCGCTAACCGTCTCCTGCTCACCATCCAGCTCAATCCTGCCCTGCACCTTGGCCACCCGTGCCAGCTCACTTGCCGGCAGGGTGACCTCTGCGGAGGCCGGGTCTGTCACCGGGGTCCCCACTTCATAGCCTGGAGCAGGCTTGCCTGCAATATTCACTGTAACCGGAAAAGCCTTGGTCGTCCGCAGCTCAATATGCACATTCACCTGATTCGGGATCATGGCATCCAGCGTGACGCCGCTGGGTGTTGAATACATCAATGGAAGGGTGTTGTCGCCGGGCTTCACATCCTTCAGGTCAATCCACACCCGGTAGGCATCGGAGAATTTGTAGGTCAGATCAGACTTTTTGCCTCTGACCTCCATCCTGACGCTATCCACATCCTTGGTCAGGACATAGGTATCACTGTCGAAGCCTTCAACCTCTACTTTGACATTCTCAATCGTCTTTGATTCGGTGTTGACGGTCGTCTGATAGGCCGGTGCTGTATCCACATGCACAATGGTCCATAGAATAATCCCTAAGGCAAGGGCAAGAATTTTGTTGAAGTTATTATTCTTCATCCACTTATCCATTGTTCTTATTCCCCCTCCGTCTCCAGAACGCGGAACTTTTCTCCATCAGGGGTGAGCTTGCGCTGCTCAGCTCTTGGTGCAGCTTCGAGATCAGGGATTCTTCCTTGATATCCCGGACAATTTGTCCATTAATTGCCAGCGAGATCTGGCCGGTCTCCTCTGAGACCACAACAGACACCGAGTCGGCCACTTCACTGATACCAATGGCAGCGCGGTGCCGCGTGCCCAGCTCCTTGCTGATGAACGGATTCTCCGACAACGGCAGGTAGCAAGCCGCCGCCGCAATCTGGTTCCCCTGCATAATCAGCGCTCCGTCATGGAGCGGCGTATTAGGAATGAAGATATTAATCAGCAGCTCCGAGCTGACTTCAGAGCGCATGGCGATCCCGGATTCCGTATATTCATTAAGCCCCGTGGCCCGTTCAAATACGATTAAAGCCCCTATTTTGCGGACCGACAGATAATTCACGGCCTTAATAACCTCACCGACTAATCTGCTGATCTCCTCATCATTCTCCGCATTGCGTCCGAAGAACTTGCCCCGGCCCAGCTGCTCCAGCCCCCGCCGCACCTCCGGCTGAAAAATAATAAAAATCGCAAACACCCCAAAGGTAAACATCTGGTTCATCAGCCATTTGAGGGTATACAGGTCCAGCAGGGTACTGCCGCCCCAGATCCCAACCAGAATCAGAATCCCCTTCAGGAGCTGAACCGCCCGGGTCCCGCGTACCATGTTGAGCACTTTGTAAATGATGTAGCTGACAATCAGGATATCGATTATATCTTTAATGGACTCTTTCCATGTAAGGTCGGTAAAGTAGCTCATGGCCGGCAACCCCCGTGATTTCAAATTAGCTGGGTTTATGTAAATGATGTGTTAACATTCGCTGCACTATTCTAAGGTTATAACGTTCAGCCTCCGGTTGCAAGTTTCCGGGCAGGTAAATAAATGAACAACAAAAAAGCGCCATCTTTCCGGAAAAAGAGGCGCAAATGAGTTATCTGCTACAAGCGACCAACACTTAGCTATCGGTAGGCAACTTCAGAGAACATGTTTGTCACTTTATACCAGATCCAGCTTACAGCTTGGTCTATGCTTTTGACTTGCCCCGAGATATGGGCGGTTGAAGCCTGATACAGCGAGCCGTCGATCACTGTCAGGTTGCCGTTGACTTCCCCGTACACCTGGGTTTTCCCGTTCTCCACCGTCAGATCGCCGGAGATGGTTTTGCCGGAGGGTACAATCACCGTATCCCCTTGAATCACCACCTGATCGAGATCTGTCCCCCGCACCACAAGCTGCCGGTCCTGGTTCCAGAACGTCACCGAGCTCATCAGCATGACGAAGATGAACACAGAGGCTGCCGTCAGTGCCGGATGTCTCTTGATCCAGGTGACAAACGCTCTCTCCTTCTTGGGCTTCGGCAAAGACTCCATAATCCGGCCCACAAGCTCCTCCGAGGCAACCGGCGACTGGTGCATCAGGGAGAACATCAGCATATCGGTCTGTTCCAGTTCTTTGAACTTCGCACGGCAATCCGTACAGGATAGAAGATGCTCCTTCAATTCCCTCTGCTGCAGTTCGGGCAAGTCGTCGTCCAGGTAGTCGTGCATCATAGAGACGGCCAGTTTGCATTCCATAGGAGCCAATCCTTTCATACATGCTTATTTAGTGCATAGACTTGCTTAACTTACATACGTCAATGCCATGCAGGAGTTTCATAATATCTAATCTATTTTACATTTTGGGGCCTAATTTTTTGCGTAAAAATTCACGGCCGCGGTGTACCCGGGTCTTGATCGTCGTCACCGGCATATCCAGCACATCCCCGATCTCCTGAAGCGACAGATCCTGAAGATACCGCAGGATCATCACCGACCTGTATTTCACAGGCAGGCTGTCGATGGCTTCATAGATGAGCCTCTGCGTCTCCGAGAGCAGCAGCTCCGTCTCCGGGGTTACATTCGTGCTCGGAATCATCGAATACCCGTCAATCCCCTCCTGGTCGTTCACCTCGGCATCCAGTGAATAGGTCGGGCGCCGCTTGCGCAGACGGTCGATACAGAGATTGGTGCCAATCCGGTAGATCCATGTCGAGAACTTCTGTTTATCATCGTATCTGTCCAGATTCCGGTAGACGCGCAGGAACGTCTCCTGGACGACATCTTCAGCCTCATGGCGGTTGTTCAGCATACGGTAAGCCAAATGATAAATTTTGTCTTTATATAGTTCCACAAGCTCGGCAAATGCCCTTTGATCGCCCTTCAGGGCGAGCTTTGTCAATCTGCCCTCAAGATTCTCCACCTGTTAACTCCCCCAGACTTGCCGCCCTTGGTCTTTCAGCATTCTGAAACCACGGTACAAGCATTTAAATCGTAATTCATGTTTCTGTAAAAATCAAGGTTTGTCTTGTTACCTTCATTATATGTTGTGCTGGGAAAATCGGGCGGAGCTGGAGATATGTTGGGAGGTTTCGGTTGGCCGGGGGGAAGGGCGGCTGATTAAGCCGCCGGCTCCGCAGAACATTTGGACTTCCGGTCGCTGTTATTGGCAGATTTCCTCATGATTAACCGCAGCCGCGGTTGAAATCCGCCAATAAAGGCGAACGCTGCCGCTCCTCCAGTTCCAAATTTCCGCTCCGCCGGCTCTATCAGCCTGGTTCTCACCAACTGCCGCGCGCGTTTTCCGTTGCCCAAAACATAATTCAGGCAACAAGGGGGTGGGGCATGGGATCGGCCGGGTCTCTGTCCCCCGGCCTCCCTGGAAACATAAAAACCCCGTCCACCTCCGATTAAGGAGACGGACGGGGCACTTAAAGCGGCTTCGCCGGCTTTTAAGATCAAAACCCTTAAGCGGCTTCGCCGACTTAAAAACAAGAGCGTCAGCGCGAGTATCAGCCGGTGTTCCGAAGACCGGCGGCAATGCCGTTGATCGTAAGCAGCACTTCCCGCAGCAGGTCGGCGTCATCGCCCTCAGCCTCGCGCAGAGCGCGCAGCTCGGCAAGGAGCTGAACCTGCAGGTAGCTGAGCGGATCAACGTACGGGTTGCGCAGGCGGATCGATTCCTGAATGACCGGAACATTATCCAGAATCTCCTGCTGGCGGGTGATCTTAAGGATCAGCTCGGAGGTCAGCTTGAACTCAGCCTCGATCTGGCCGAAGATGCGGGTGCGGGCTTCCTCATTTTTGCCCATTCCGGCGTATTCCTTGGCAATGACCAGATCTGCCTTAGCGATCGCCATCTGCAGCGTATCGATCAGGGTCGTGAAGAACGAGAAGTTCTCATACATATGCTGCATGATCTTCAGATTCTCTTCCTTGCCCTCATAGAAGCTCTGCAGACCGGTTCCGGCCGCATACCAGGCAGGCAGCAGATAACGGCTCTGCGTCCAAGCGAATACCCAAGGGATCGCACGCAGATCCTCGAAGCGTTCGCTGTTCTTACGCTTCGACGGGCGTGATCCGATATTCAGTTCCCCTACCTCCGGCAGAGGTGTAGATTCCTTGAAGTAAGTCAGGAAGTCCGGATCACGGAAGATCAGATCCTGATACTTGGTCAACGAGACCTCGGAGATCTTGGCAATAATCTCATCCCATTTCGCCTCATACAGATCGGTCTGCGGGGTTCTGGCATGAATCGCCGCTGTAATCAGGGCAGACGTCGCCTGCTCCAGACTGCGGTAGGCAATGCCCTTCATCGAATACCGGGAGGAGATAACCTCGCCCTGCTCGGTAATCTTGATGCCGCCGCCGATGGTGGAAGCCGGCTGGGCCAGAATGCTGCGGTTCAGCGGCATCCCGCCGCGTCCGAGCGCACCGCCGCGTCCATGGAAGAACTTCAGCTTAATGCCGAAATCTTCGGCAGTCGCTGTAATCTCCTTCAGGGCTACGCGCAGCTCCCAGTTCGCTGTTACCACGCCGCCGTCTTTGTTACTGTCGGAATAGCCCAGCATGATCTCCTGCAGATCATTCATAGCGCTGACTGCAGCACGGTAGATCGGCATATTGAGCAGGGTGCGCATAATCCGCGGAGCATCGTGAAGATCGTCGATGGTCTCGAACAGCGGCACTGCCTGCAGCGTACAGACTACAGTACCGTCATTGTCCTTGCGGAACAAGCCAACCTCCTTGGAGAAGACCATTACCTCCAGAATGTCGCTTGGCGCTTCCGCCATACTGATCAGATAGCTGGTGATGCACTGCTTGCCGTATTCCTGCTGTGCCTCGAAGATCGTGCGGTATACCGCCAGGCACTCCTCCGTTGCTTCACTGTAAGACTGGTACGGTGAAGTCAGCGGGCGCGGATCATTCAGCAGCTTCTCGAGCAGCACAATCTTCTCCTGCTCTCCGAGCTTGGAGTAGTCCGGTGTCACATTCATCTTGGCCAGAACCTCAGTCATGGCATTCTCATGCTCCTGGCTGTGCTGGCGCACATCCAGCGTCGCGGTATGGAAGCCGAACAACTCGACCTGGCGGATCAGCTTCTTAATGTAGGTATCCGCTACGTAATCGGCATAGTGATGCCGCAGGCTGCGGTCAATCACGTTCAGGTCCTCTATGAAATGAGCGGGGGAGGCGTAGCGCTCCGGCGTCCCTTTTTTCTCATCGTCCAGCACGTTCTGCGTCTTGGAGATCATGTAGCTGAGCTTGATCCGGTAAGGCTCATTATCGTTGCGCCAGGCGTCAACCCGGTTGAGATTGATAATATTCCGGTCCGCCTCAATGGAATCCAGCAGCTCCGGCGTTACCTTCACAATGCTTGTACTAAAGCTCAGATACTGCATCAGCTCGCGCATAATCCGCTGATATTCCCGGATCGCCAGCTTGCGCTGTAAGCGCAGGGTCTGCAGGGTTACCGTTGCCTTCACGGACGGGTTACCGTCGCGGTCGCCCCCGATCCAGGAACCGAACCGCAGATAGGTCGGCACATGCCAGTTCTGGCCCGGATAATATTTGCTCAGACAGCGCTCCAGCTCCTGATACACATCCGGCAGCACCTCAAAAATCGTCTCATGGAAGTAATACATCCCGTTACGCACTTCATCCAGCACCGTAGGCTTGCGGTCGCGAAGCTCATCGGTCTGCCATAAGGTGATGACTTCATTCAGCAGCTTCTCGCGCAGCTGTTCACGTTCACGGAAGGTCAGCGTCGGATTATCCAGCCCCATAACATCGTCGGAGATGCGCTTGTGGATATCGAGAATCGCACGGCGCATCGCTTCAGTCGGGTGAGCGGTCATCACCAGTTCGAGCGACATGCCCGCCATGATCTCATGAACCTCTTCGTGCGAGAAATCCCGCTCGCGAAGCTCCTGTACCGCGCTCTCGATTGAGCCAGGCTGTACGGTTTCCCCGGCGGAACGCTCGTAGTCGCGCTTGCGGCGAATCCGGTGGTTCTGTTCAGCGATATTCACCAACTGGAAATAAATAGCGAACGCTCGGATGACCTGATGACGGTTCTCCGGGTCCAGTGAGCTGATCAGCTCTTTGAATTCATTGTGCAGTTCAGGCAAAAACAATGAGCGCAGTGATTTGCTGGTCTCGCGGATCTTCTCCACAATATCCAGCAGTTCGTTGCCGCCTTGGTGTACCAAGACTTCGCCCAGTATATTCCCCAGGAACCGTACGTCCCGCCGCAGCAGATTGTTGGAGTTGCTTTTGCTAACGGTAGTCGTAAGTTCGGTCATGCTGCTCCCCCCATCCTCTTCCGGATCAATGCTCTTAACATTGTCTATTTGAAAAGCTTTCCTCATATCATACAATAAAACGGTCCGAAAATCCTCAACTTTATTGCGCGGTAAAGCGATACAGTAATTACGATTATACACCAATTCGGCTATTTATACAGTCAAAAATAATTATGTAATTCTTCCTATTAGATCACCTCTTAAATATGTGTTTTATGTAGTAACTATGTAAAGTTTCATAACGCCAAACGCCAAAAAAACCGGCTCCGCAGAGCCGGTTCCCGCTGTTCAGGTTATCTTTTATTTCATCGTATGCCCTGACCTGTTGTTGAAGGCCAATTCAAATAATCCGGTAGCCGATAATCCGGCCAATCCGCCAGCCCACAGACGCAAGATCAGCTCCAGATCGGTAAAAGGATACGCCGCCGCTCCAACCAGCAGCCCGATGCCGAGTCCGATAAAAGGGATGCTGTTACGCGGCAGAATGGTAATATTTTTGATCAGCTGCACTAATGCAAGAATAAAGACGGCCAATACCGAGGCAAAAGCCAGCACGTTATCCAGCAGTTCGCTGTTAATCATGAGCTTGCTCCTTTCTGAGGGCCCGTGGTGATCTCCACTGTGTTAGCAGCCGCGTTGTAGGCAATCTGTGCTCCCATCGCTTCCGCAACCATGCGGACAGGAACATAGGTGACCCCGCTATCCAGCCATCCGTCTGTAATCTTCTTTCCATTAATGAGCACGTCCACTTTCTTCTCAGTCTTCACTGCTTGTTCCTCCTTCGGCTTGATCCGTTCATACACTGCATTCACAGCCGCAGCCGCAGGCTTTTTTCCCGCCCGAAGATCAGCCAGCCTGAGTCCGAAGCTCATCTGCAGATGCGGGTAGTCCTTGAAGCTCGTCCAGTCTCCGCCCCATTCGAAGCCGATCGCCTTCGCCTGCTGCACGACCTCCCGCCAATCCGGAGTACCGTCCTGATCCCCGTCCCTGGCCATATCCCAGGATACACTTGAACCGTCCGGGAGCAGCAGCGCAAAATCCACCGCCAGCCCGTAATTATGGTAGCTCTCCCCGCCGCGCGCATTCGTAACAATGGCCCCCGGCCGCGTCCGTCCCTGGGCATATAATGCATTCTGCTCGGCCATCGTCCGCAGCCCCTGTGTAATCAGGATCGGCACCCCGCAGGCATAGCTGCGTTCAATCAGTGCAGTGGCTGCGGCCAGTACAGCAGGATGAAGCCCGGTCAGTCGGGCCGCCGACTTATTCAGAACCTGGGTGAGCGTCAGCATCCGTTGTGCCCCCTTTCCTGATCTCGGAGAGAACCACGAACAGATCCTGCCGCTTGCTGTACATTAGTACGGTCAGGATAACGAGTCCCAGGGTCGTGCCCGTCTGGGCTACCGCCCAGGCTTCCGATTGCAGCGTGCTTACGACCGCGTCAGTGCCGGGACCGCAGGTGAGTCTGATCCAGAAGGCCACGGCCATTTTGACGGTATAGGCCCCGAGGAAAAAGAACGCTGCCAGCATAAACAAGCTCACTACGCGCACCCGGAATCTCCCGCGGAAATACAAAAAAAGCGCAGCCATCAGCAGCAGCGCACAGATAAAAGATATAGAATAGGCCAGTGACACCACAAGTTCAAGATTGCTCATCTTCAGCCCCCCGATCATAGATTAGGAACTGGGCGAACCCGTTGTTCCTGATTTCCTCCTGAATGTCCTTGGAGACATTCTTGTACCTCCGGATCGAGAGCGATACCCGGGCTCCAGCCTGCACCAGCCTCTGCTCTCTGTCCCGGTGGAGGGGCGATAGCCGTTTGATCCACTCGCTCAGCACCTTATCCCCCCCTGTCTTCTTCATTCATTCCGGTGGCACTGCTGCCTGCGGAATGGTCTATCTTGAGCCGCTGCAATACTTCAAGCGTTGGGGCCATGAAGTCTGACCGCTCTTTGTCGAGAATATTCTGCAGCCTGTCCCGGTCCTCCTCGGCCCGCTCCAGCAGCTCCCGCGGCACCAGATTCCCCTTCACAATCGACCGCAGCAGCACCAGCAGAATCATCAGCAGGACCAATGCAATGATATAGGCCAGTCCATACTTATCCGCCAGCGGCAGCAGCTTCTCCAGATTCGCAACATCGTTGCTGTCCATGGCTTCACTCCCTTCTGAGTGGTTATTCGTAGTGATTGTTGAAGAAGCCCCCGGCCGGGCCGGAGGCATCTTTAAACTTTTACAAAATAAAAACGCCCTAACCGGCGCCTGTGGTTACCTACTCTTCAGTTACAAGGAACGAAAGTCCGTTCTCCACCAGAATCTCCTTGACGGCAGGCTTCAGCGTGGAGGGAACTTCGCTATACTTCGTTTTACCCAGCGTGACACGTTGTGCAAAAAACAGCACCATTGCTCTCACCACCTTTCTATAATAGAGGTAATGCGCAGGTTCAACCCGCTGAACGTTTACGAATAGACTTGTGTAGCCATCTCCGCAATGAGATCCTCAATGAAATCCGCCCGTTCGCTGAGTGCATTATTCTGCGCCTTCAGCAGCAGATTCTCCTGCTGCAGCTGTTCCAGCTCCGTCAGCACCGGCGGCTTGTTGGCCTCGGCCTTTTGATACGCTTCCCAAGCTGCCTGCAACTCAGCCTCCGTCGGCTGCGTAGCATCCAGCTTCCAAACCGCAATATACGGCCCGCGTTCCACCAGATCATAATCCTCGCCCTCGGTCAGCCGATTATAGTCGATGCCGTAGCGGTAGTGAACACCCTCCACCGGTTCTTCACCGTTGTCCGGCGGCTTGATCTCGTAGCGGACCCGGCCCTTAGTTTCGGCCCCCGGCCGCAGGACGGGTTCGGGACCGTTGTCCTGGACGATGAAGTCGTGCAGGGGGGTGGCGGTTGGGTGTAGGTGTTTTATTGCTAGTGATAGGTTCATTCTCAGGCCTCCTTTATGCAATTCGAGCTACTTTGAATCTTGAATACGTAGCGTCACTAGAAATTGATTTATCTAGGGAATTATGGTGCTGTGCATATGCTTGAAGATTTTCACCTGCATTCATAAATACAGTACCAGAAACAGAAAGTTGCACATCCCCACCAGTATTCACAGCAACCCTATAATCCCCTAACTCTCGCCACGTTGCATTTTTGTATATAAGAAGATAATGCGATGTTATAGCTTCTGGCGTGTTAAACACAATAGAACATTCTACAAAGTAGAGGCCAGTTTTAGATGCAGTAAATGTGCTCGTGGAGTTATCAAATTCCCCTAACATATCGTAGACCTCATTTTGAAAATCTACTTTTGTAAGTACACCTTTTGTAATTGTTTGATTGTTAGTTTTAGAGGCATAAAATGAGCTTCGACTAGAATACGTATTATCCCCCCATGGGTTAAGTAAGTCTGTATGAACAAAACCACCCGCCTGGGCAGTATCTCCATTTTTCGATGATGCCCTTGTTCCAGCCCACCCAATTACCCCTGCCAATTCAGCAACATATCCATTTGTATTACCATTTCCTGTGGTGTTTTCGATATATGCCATACCTGCATTTACTACACTGGCTACTCTCAATTTATTGCTAATATTACATCCTGAGAATCGCGCTGAGCCTAAATTCACTCCGATTCCAGCAGAAGTGTTTCCCGTAGCAACAGCATTAATTAGAGTAAATACAGCACCTGTGCTCGAGATTGACTCCATTGCATTACCTGTTGTGGTACTGCAATTAAAACCAGTAAAATTAATAATAATATTGCATCCATTTACAATAATCCTATCAACTGTTCTGGACGTAGAGATAACGCTATCTCCAATAAAGTTAATCGAACCACCACCAATGAACCCGGATAATCTTATTTCTTCTATATATGTTCCGGCAGAAACATATACTGTAATAGTATGATTTACATTTTTAGGGATGATACTAATCGCTTTCCCAATCGTTTTAAAAGCCCCACCTGCTGTATTAGCCAGCCCAGAGTTATTGTCATTACCATCTGTACGGACATAGTAAGTAACATCACCGTTTGTTTCAAGTACTACAGAATTGTCTCTAACACCAGGAATGCTGAACATTAGTTTTCCAGCAGTATTTACACCCAACGTACGTTCTCCTTGAATGTTAGCAGCGTCGCGGTACTGGTATCTTATAACCTTTGACCATGAGCTTGCAGCAGCAGGAGTGGTCATAGTAATATCCCCAGCCATGCTTCCACCAGTCTTGGGAAGTGCAGCATTTAATTGCCCCTGAATCCCACTGGTCACCCCATCCAAATACCCGAACTCCGTATTAGACACCACCCCCGTCCCAATCTTGCTCGCATCAATCCCCGCCGATGCATTAATATCCGCATTCACGATCACTCCTGGAGCAATTGCCGTCACGCCATCCGAAGAACTGGTTACATCCCCTGTATGATTCGGATGCACATATTTATTCGCCCCCTGCGCCACGCTATCCAGCTTCGATTTATCTCCTTCGGCCATCAATCCCGCTGCGGTCGTGGTGGCAACGGCAGTTGACGCCTTAGCATTCCATGCGCTGCGCTCAGCCGCTGTAATATGCTTAACCGTATCGGCGGTGTGGTCCTGCACAGCCTTGACGGCGGTATCCAGAATATCCATATTGCCGTTCAGATCGGTGATATCTACAATGTCTGTGCCATCGGGCTTTTTCAGCCCCAGATTACCCGTTGTTTTCATCGCTCACACTCCTATTCATATACTCTTAGCTCGTTCCAGGTCTTGCCGTGCGCGCCGCTCCAGGTGAGAGACCTCAGCGAATCCCACCAGGTGTAGCTGTACACGAAGCTGTAGTCCAGATGGGCCGGCTTAATCTCTTCCATGATCTGAATCAGCCCCGCCATATTGGCCGGGATGCCCAGCGTGCCGACGAAGCGCACCTCGAAGCTATACGCTCCGGGCACCTCGACCACTTCCACATCTCCCCCGGAAAAAGCAGACGCCGTCCGCCGGATCATCTCCGGTGTCGTCGTGCCGCTGCCCCGCAGCTTAGCCTTGATCATCTCCCGGCGGGTCGCGTAGGACTTATTCGTATCGGTGGTCAGCCCGAGCATCCGCTCCCAGCGGGCCAGCCCCCACGTCGCCGAGTCCAGCGTCTTCTGGTCATCACTGTCGGCCAGCGCATAAGCGATTTCACCGCACGCTGCACCTGCACTCGCCTGTAAGGCCTCCATCTCTGGAACGCCCCGGTAATACTCGGGCAGGTATTTCATCAGATCAGGGGCGTGAACCTCAGGTCCGTCCTGGGGTCCCCCCTCTGCGGAATAAGTCAGCAGGCCATACATGCTCTCTCCATATGCCACGGCTACACCCCCTTGAGCTGATTCCAGGTCAGCGGACCTTTAGGCAGATAATCGTGGGTATGCGCAGCCGCCGGATAGACGGAGGGCTTGCCGTCCACACCGGACCAGGGAACCGTATCCGCCGCTTGGGCATAATCGACCTTGCCGTTATTATTCGTGTCGTAGATGCTCTTCAGCATATCGCCGGTGCCTTGGCCTGATGCCAGCAGCACATTGCCGCCGGCACTGCCGATGAACAGCTTGCCGGTATCGGTGCAGTAGCCCAGCTCGCCTGCGGCCAGCGTACCCAGCGCACTCTCCAGGCCGCGGCGGATTTGAATCAATGTCTTCCGTGCCATGTCACCGCCTCCTAGAATGTTCCGCCGTCGATGGTGCCGACCGTCAGCCGGTTGCCGTTAGCGGCATCGTAGACAATGCTGTCACTGTCTATATTGGCCTCAATGCCTGTCGTATTCACCAGGATACCCTTACCCGGCTTGGCCGCAACGCTGGTAGAACCGACAACAATCCCGTTGCCTGCGCCAACAGTCAGCGTCACACTTTCGGCCTGTCCGCCGCCGGTAAGACCGTTCCCCGCCGTGATCGTCTGCAGCGCACCGCCTGTGCGCACCCAGGCGCTGCCGTTCCAGCTGTAGATTTTCTGCTCATCGTCCACATAGGCCGTCCAGCCGACAGCCGGAACATAATAGGCCCAGGCGCCGGAGGCATATTCCGCAATCTGATTGGTTTTGCCAGCCCAGACGCCAGTAGCGCCCGAAGGGATAATATACCGGTCAGCCTCTGCGGGGCTGGACGGCGGCGTTGCCAGATGCTGATCCTTCACCGAGGCCTGCGGCTCAATGTTGTGCTTGGCCAGCTCGATCTCGTTTTTGATTTTTTGGGCGGACCACAGGTCTGTAATCGCTGAACCGCTATCGTTAATAACCCGGTGCTTGGCGGCATCGTTGATATGGGTTGCGATCTCTGCGGCAGTCTTCGTATATGTGCCGTCCGACACCTTATTCGGATGTCCTGCGGTAATGTCCGCCTTAAGCACCTTTGCATAGGTACTGCCGTCGGCAATGTCATCCATGCTTCCGGTCAGATCAGTCAACTTTTGTGCATTCACCCGCCGCCAGGCGGTCCCGTCATCGAAATACAGATATCCGCTGTTGCTCCCGCTGCTTACATAATACAACCGCCCCACGGAAGCAGCCGCAGGACGCGAAGCCTCGGGACCCGACAACGCGCGGCCGACCATAGAATTGGTAGTTCCGTCCCCGATATAGATCTCCTTCGTATCCGTACAGAACCCCATCTCACCGGCCTTCAGCGCCCCGTAGGTGGACAGCTCCGCCCGGGTGCCGCGTTTCAATTGAATCGTTTGTGCCATGTTACACCTCTTTTCTGAAAGATCCGCCGTCAATCACCCCGGCCTGTTTATACCGCTCCAGCTCCTGCTGTGTGGCGGTCAGCCCGCTCTGCAGCCGGTTCACATCATCCGCTTCTACGGTATCCCCCGGTGTCTCGTAAGTCACATAGACCTCGGGCACATCGGCATAGATGCTGATCAGCCGCCGCCAAGGGGCCTCATCGGGGAAAGAGACCGAATAATTCCGCACCTCTGCCCCGCTAAAGCGTGATCCCGTATACACTGCCAGCGTCTGATTGTTAATATTGTCGTGGGCCAGCAGCCCGCTGAACACTCCGCCGGTAAGCAGAAGCTTCTCTTCAACGACATAGCTGCCGCCGCTTGGCTTTTTGTTTAACTTATCCTGAAATACATCGATCTGCTGCGGATATGCCATAGCTACACCTCCAATACGACATTGCCGAAGAGCGGCACTTCCGTCTCGTTCAGCGTGATATTGGCCGTCCCGCCGTTTAGCTTAAGACCGCTGTAATCCACAACGCCCTCCGTGTCCAGCAGCAATGCGCCAATCACCGATTGACTAATATAGGTTGCTGCAAAAGCCTTCTCCCTACGGTACTCCTCCAAGCCCGCAGCAAAAGCGTCTATCACCGGCTGTAGCGCATAACCTGCCGCCAGCGTAACCTGGGCAGAGACGTCAATCACCTTGCCGGTGGCTGATTCTACCGTGACTACGGCTCCCACGGGAGCCTGTCCCTCGCCCATCCCCGGCGCAGGGTCAATATACTGCTGAACCCCCGAGACCAGCAGCGTGGAAGCCGGCCGGTGCTCCGCATTCACAATGACCACCTTGACCGTCTTCGGGCCGGCCCACAGCGGAAAGACGCGCGCGCCTCCCACGCCCTGAATCTGCCGGGCCCACTCCATATAATGATATTTATTGCCGCTTGTCGCCGGCCGTCTGGCCGAATCGAAAAACCGCTGGCGCAGCGCCTCATCCGGCTCCGCATCCGTTCCGGGAACCAGCAGCGACGTTACCTCGCCCCGGGCCAGGCCAGCAATATAATCGACAGGCAGCAGCGTCCCTGAGAATTGGTTCCCCTCCGTTCCGGCCGTCTCACTCTCCAGGCGGTACGTTCCGGGCTCCAGCTTCTCGACAGCACTATAATGAAGCAATCCCAGGGAGAAGCGGCTGCCCAGCGGAATGTCCAGAAGTACGTCCCCGCTGGCATAGAACTTGGCGCCAAGCTGCGCCTTCCCTGCGGGCTGACGGGTAATCCCCGTCCAGGCGATGCTCCGCTCCAGATACTCGCCCTCCGCCGTATCCGGGAAGAACAGATTGTTATTGACCTCCAGCTCCACATACATCTGGGCCAGCTCAGCCGCCGCCGGAGCGAGCGCATCATAGATGATGCTTCCCTCACGCTTGTCCAGTCCTTCCGGGACCCGGTCCAGCATCCGTTCAAGCAAGGCCTCATACGTCTGATCCTCATACACCGGCAATCCCCTCCTTTCTCAGCTCCACATCACCATAGATGGTGACTGCTGTGCAACTGAAGCTAACCGTATCTCCGTTCCACACAATCTCCACATCCCGGAGCTCTAGAATCCGCTCATCCTGTAGCAGCGCTTCGCTGACCAGCCGGCGCAGCTCCGGCCGGGCCAGCAGCCCGTCCTGCCCCAGCACCAGATTCCATTCCGTTCCGTAGTCGGAGCTGTAGATCAGATGCTCATAACGGCCTGTCTGCAATACCTTAACCGCCGCCTGCTTCACAGCCTCCAGGCCGTCTACCCGTCCGCTGATCCGCTTCTGCTCCCAGTCCAGCCGGTACGTCAAGCCCGGGCTGGCCTCCGAAGCCGTCACCGTTGTTTCAAGCGCTGCCGTCACCGGACCGGATCTGCCAATTGCCGGAATCATGGCTCCACCAGCCGATCCAGGACAATATAGCTCTGTCCGCCTTGCATCCGGGCGAGCAACACCCGGTCTCCCGCTTCAAGCCCACGGCGCAGCAGAAGCTCCCGGCCCTCCGCAACAATACGGCTCTCCATCACGGTTTCAGTCACAACCAGTGCCGGGCCCCTCAGCGTGAACCGCTGTCCGACCTCAATTTGCAGCGGCTCTGCCAGAACCACCGTCCCATACGAAAAAGCCACCGGATTCGTGTTCGACACGGCCCCGAGGCTTGCTTGTTTGATAATATCCAGCATATCGTTACCTACACCACCTTAATGTCCAGGGACATCGTATGCTCCCCTCCAGAAATTTTATGACTGCACTGGTCCACCAGAAACAGCTGGGTCTGGAATTCCTCCAGCAGGACGTAGATGAAGCTTCCGGCACGCACCCGCATATCTCCGATCGCCTGAACCGAGAGGCTGACCTTCTCACGGTTATGCAGCTTCAGCAGATTGTCTGCCTTCTCCTGAATCTGCGCGGCATTCGCCTGATCATCCGCCTTCTGATAGAGATGCAGGATGCCCCAGCGCTCTACATTTGCCTTGTCCGTGACCGGATAGAATTCGCGTTTGCCGGTCTGCTCGTTGTCCTGATACAGCAGAATCGTATTGTACGTATTATCGTCGATGCTTCTTTTCAGCGAATAGTCGTACAGCGAATGCCCGGCCCCCAGAATCACCTTCAGCAGCATCGACTGCGGACTACGCAGCGTCAGCTTGCCGAAATCATCGTAGAAGGCCATCAGCTGCCCCTTATACTGCAACTCACTGCCCACAGCGCCCATGATGATATCCAGTAGCTTCTTGTTGTCCTCAATCAGGGAGGGAATCTTATAGCCGGTAGGCTCCAGCTCTCCGATCCGCAGGCCGCGGTCTTTGGCAATGGTGCTGATCACCTCACTGGCGGTCACATTCTGCAGCACATAGCTGCCATTCCCCAGCAGATAGCGGATTTGGTCATAGGCCGTCAGCTTGATCTCCTGATTTGCGCCCGTGTCAATGCTGAAGACGAAGCCGTAGAATACATCGACCCCGTCCCTGCGGAACTGCACAATATCCCCGTTGCTGATCGCGAACTTCTTATGCTGGTAGATGCCGCTGTCCGCCAGCGTGAGTTCAAGGGTAGCCGGCTTGCCGGAGCGGGTCGTTTTCCAGGTAATATCCGTCACGATCCCGGCAACATTCCAGATGGCGCCTTCCTTATTAATTATGATTAATTCCATCGCCATGGCCTCCTACGACAGCTTGATCACTCTGCCGGGTTTCAGCTTTTTCGTTTCGCTGTCAGAGATATTGTTCAGCTTTTGGAGTGTTTTGTACTTACTGCCGTCACCGAGCTGCTTCTGAGCCACCGACCAGAGCGTATCCCCGGCTTTGAGCGTATAGGTAGCAGGTGCTGTCTTCTCGCTCGCCCGCTTCGGCTGCGTCTTCACCCCGCCGGTTTTGCCAACCTTCACGGCTAACGCCTGATAGAACACATACTTTTTGAGTCCAAGCGTATATTCAATATCTCCCGAAGACCCCGCACTGAGCTTCCACGAGAAATTCTCGATGCTAACCGCCATATTAATGCCAATATCCCCGGTAAAAGTCTGCTGCGCCTGCGCCCTGGCCTGCCTCAGCCAATCTGGAGTCTGCGTGTCCTGTACCTGGGCCGGCTTGAGTCCTGAGAACACAAACCGCACCGGCCTGCGGCTAAGCATCCATTTACGGATCAGCTCCACATATTCATAAGGCTTCAGCAGCTTGCCGGCATTCTCCCCGGAGTACACCACGAACGGATAATATTGTGCCGGAAACATACTCTCAATCGTAATCTCCGTCAGCTTGGGATAAGCAATCGCATTGATTTCGCCAAAATCAACAATGGTATAGCTTTTGCTGTCCCCATTCTCCTTGATCTCCAGGGTCTCAGGGTTCACCGGAAGCCGGATCACCTCTTCATAGTTGTTGAAGCTAAGATAGAAGCCATACTCCTCCATGTTACGTGTACACCCCCTGCGCCGTAGAGACGAACTCCTCCTTCAGCTTTTGCCCGATCTTCGTGATGATGGAGTCAATATCGCCGGAATTATTAATATTACCGGTTGTTACCTGCACCGTAGGCGTCAGTTCAACGAAATTCTGGATTGACTGAATCTCCGCCAGCTCCCGCAGCATATCCAGATCATCGCTGGAGACATCGACCTTATCTCTGATCTTGCCTACCTCGCCTACCTTGTTGATATTATTCATGTTCGCGGCAGCGGTCTGGGCAGTATTCAGAGAAGGCTCATCCTTGGACTTGACCGGCTCCAGCTTGGTATTAAATTTTTTAACGATATCTTGAGTTTTCCCAGTATATTCCACTACGCTCTTGGAGGTATCTACGAATTCCTTCTTCGGGGAATTATAAACATCCTTAGTTGACTTAGGTTCAACCAGAGTGCCCTTAGCATTCTTGATCATATCACTGAAGACATGCGGGTTCTCTACATCAAGGAAGTTGGGTTTGAAGTCGGCCAGGAATTGAAAACCAGGAAATTTGCTCAGCCACCCTGCCATCTTTTGAATTCCTTTAAGCACGAAGTTTATGCCCTCAGCTATGGCTTTGACGAATCCTCCCGCAAACGTCTCAACACCTAACGCCATTTGGTAAATGAAGCCCAGGAAGTTCGTTGCCAGATCATAAAACAGCTTCTGAACCGCATACGTCGGGTCAACAAACAAGTTACGGAAGAAGTCTGCAAAGGAAACGAAGTTATTGTACAGGCCGATCACAAAATTCTCTATCGTTGCCCTCAGCCAGCCAAATGCTCCCCCGATAAAAGCTACTACTGCGTCTACGGATACCCCCGCTTGCTGCAAAATATAAATCAGCAGTGCCACGGCAGCAACGATCAGAAGAATGGGCCAGTTGGCTACCAGCCAGGCTGCGGCGAGCGCATAGACCTGCACAATCATCGCAGCAATAAAAACAAACGCAATCGCAGCCAGGATCGGCCCGATAACCTCCCAGTTCTGCTGGAATGCCGTAAACATATATAAGATACCGTCCACCACTTCGCTAATTACAGCAGAAATGACCAAGAAGCCATTCGCTATCAGATTAAGAGCTGTCATCATGCCTTCAGACTGAAACGCGTTATTCAGGGTATCCAGTATCGGGCGTAAGACCACGATGGCTTTTTGGCCCATCATTGCTACTGCATTATCCATATTGCCCTGCAGCTTTTCCCATTTCCCCTTATCTTGCTCAGAGGCGTTGGCCACTACCGCTTTCGTACCCAACTCTTTCACCTTATCAAATACGCTGCCAAGGTCCAGCCCGCCTAGAGCATCCTTCGCCTTAGAGAGGAATCCCGGTTCTGCTGCCTTTTTTTCTTTCTCTGCCTTCTCCTGTTCCTCTGCCTCAGCGTTCTCCTTTTTCTTGTCCAATATATACCCTACAGCCTTTTCACCCACGTATGTGATTAACTCGAACCCGCTAACATCCAGCGCCTTCATTATTTTTTGGACTTTGGCCATGAAGCCGTTCTTGGCGTCTCTTACATTACTGCCCTGCGGACCATCCCCATCTGAACTGCCAGCAGAGCTGCTGGATCGGGAGGCCCCGTCTTCCTCTGACAGGCGTCTGGCCGCTTCCTGTGACTGCATGAATCCCTCCATAAAAGACTTGTTTTTCTCTTCATACACCCGCTGGAGGATTTGCTGCAGATCATTAAGTGAATGGCTGGCCCGGTTGAAATTCTGGTTCAGCCGGTCCCATTGTGAGTTCATATTTTGCCACACGGTTAAAGCTGTTACCGGAACCAAAGCTGTACTTGTAGTTCCCATTCATTCACCCCCTTCATCTTCTCTTCCCCTTGCTCCGCGCACGCTCGCGCTTCTCCTTGTCCACGCGGACTGCAATCATGGCATAGATCGCCGCACGTTCGCGGACGGAGAGCTTCATCAGCTCGTGCGGGAGAATGTGCAGCTCGTGGAGGGCGTAGTAGGCCAGATTGGCTTCGCCATCGCCCTCGTTAATCAGTTTTTTACTTCATCCACCAGCTCGTTCATATCCGTGGCGAAGCCGTTCAGCGCCTGAACCCGCTCTCCGAGCGCGGCGAATTCGCCGGGCAGCAGCATTTTGCGGAGCAGCGCTTCAGCGCCCATCACCCCGTAAGAACGCTGTAGCTCCGTGTTCTTCAGATCCGGATGCACAATGCTGGCCGTCATCAGCTTCGCCATATATTCATTGGGATCAATATCGGTGGTGTACGTACCGTTCTTCCCCTTCACCTTGCGTGTAGCCGCTTTGCGGCATTCCTGATTCTCCTCCTCATTCATGCTGCGCAGCTTCCAGAGGGCCGGATTCCCCTCCTTGTTCTTGAACCGCAGCGAGACCGCGAATTCCTCCGTGGTATCACTGGCTGCATTTTGCGCAAAAAACAAGCTCAAATCACTCATCATTATTCCTCCCGGATATTATAGTTGGTAGACAGAGAAGCGGCCCGCCGCAAAGCACCCAAGATAACCCTGATTCTTTGCGGCCCGGACCTTCCCTTCATGATCTAAGGGGTTGCCTGGTTATACTTATTGGCCGGAATTCGCCGGAGCGGCGAAGGGCTGAACCAGTTCCACATCCTCGAAGGTAAAAGCAACCTCTTCCTCAAGCGCATCGGACTCCGTATCCAGCGAAGCCATAATGACGCTGTCCAGATTGACATCCTTCAGCATAATGCGCTGAGCCCCTACGGTAGAGGACGGATCATCATTGGTCACGATAATGCTGAAGTATTGGTCAATCCCGGTCTTCATGTACTCCAGCATCATCTGGCGGAAACGGCTGGTCATATAGAAAATCGTCATCGTACCGCTGCCCGACCACCCGGTGGCCTTATGCTGCACTCCGCGGCGTCCCAGCGTCTTCACTTCCGCCTTCTGCTTCTCCACCGTGGCTTCCAGGGTTTTGACATAGAACATCTCCTCCGTCTGTCCGTTAATTGTGGCGTAGGCCCGGCCCTCCTGGCCGGACAGTGTATCGCTCGCTCTCAAGAATGTCATCTTAGACCACCTTCACTTTCATATATACTTTTTCTACGGAATCTACCGGCTTGACCGCTACTTCCAGCACTACACTGTCACTGTCCGCTCCCGGAGTCACCACAATGTCGCTCTGCGCATTGAAGCTCTCAATCGCCCCAAGGTTCTGCAGATCATTCATGTAAGTGACACACTGGGACCAGAACAGCGCGCGCCCGTCCTCATTGTTCGGCAATTTGCCAATGAAGTAGCTCTCAAAAATCCGCTTCAGATCGCTCGCAATCCCATCCAGCACACGCAGCACACGGTTCTTGGAGAAGGCTTTGCCTTTATCCGTCGAGAAGGAGGTGAAGGTGTTGATGTCCTGCTCCACTACAGCCCGGCCCCCATTATAGGTGAAAAGCAGCTCCCCACCCGACAGGGCGGCTACAGTCTCGGAATGGCTGAAGCGCACATCAGCATCCACCGCATCATCATAAGCCTGATAAGTGAGCGATTCATTCACCGCAGCAGCGGCGGTAGCACCGGCTACCCAAGCCACGGTATGAGCTTTATCCACCACGGTTCCATCGCTCAGCACCACACCGTTAGCCACACTAATGATGCCTTCATGGTCAGCCATGGCGTAATCGGACAGAACTGCCTGCACCTTCTTGCCTTCCGTATTCCGCAGACGCTTCACATAAGCGCTGTACAGCGACTTCAGCGAGTTGTCCTCCGAGATCAGACCCACCGTCTGGAAGTCCTGAACCTCCAGCGCCGACAGGAAATCGCTATGCTCCGCATTCGTTACCACACCATTCGCACCGCCTGACAGCGGCAGTCCGGCCGTAACCGTCAGCGCACCGGATTCAGCCGGCTTAAATTCCACATAAGCATTTGCAGCCAGACCGGCAGCAGCGCTTACCGTCTGCTTGTCCACCTCGGCCCCGTCCAGCAGCGTACGTACGTCGAACTGGGTGGTGTCGCTAATATTTTTCTCAATCACAATCTTCAGCGCATTGCCGCGCTCCCCGCCATACCGCGCTGTTGCCTGAATGCCGTTATTGGTCACAGCAGCCTTCACGCCCTCATTCAAGCGATAGAGCAGCAGTGTGCCTGCCCGCTTCAGCACCTCTTTTACCGCCAGCAGCTCAGGAGCCGTCAGGTCGTAGCCCAGCTTTTGCCGGAAATCCTCCTGCGCCGTAAGCTTCACGATGACTCCTGCGGGACCCCAAGGCAGCGCCAGCGCCAGGGCCGCCGTACCGCGTTCCCCCATTTTACCTGCTACAATGCCGTTCGAAGCCACGTTCACGTAGACCCCCGGACGCACCTTGTTTTGTGTTGTCCATGTTCCTCCAGCCATTAGATAACCTCCTTATTTAGATACAGCTCAATTAATTGTGTAGCCTCCGCCAGTGTGTAGCTCATGCCCTCTTGCAGCACAACCTCCAGCACATCCTTCTCCCCAGGCTTGAACAGGGCTGACTCCCGAAGCTGCCTTTTGCCAAAAGCATCCGGGCCTCCTCCGCCGCTGCTCTGGCCCCTTACCTGCATGTCCATAGCACTCATTTGAGCCGCGTCCCTTCTGTGAAGTGCCCCATCAGTTCTGCTTCACCCTCCGGCGGCTTCTGCCTCTGGAGATAAAGCATATAGTCCGCTGTGAACAGCGCACTCTCTCCCTCTGCCCCCGCCTCCCAGGACTGGCGCATAATCCGAAAAGCCGGATCGCTGCTCTCGCCAGCTGCCAGCGCCTCACACAAACCGTCAGCCATCGCTTCGGCGGCAAGCCGGCTTCCCTGCTCATAGCGGATACCGAAACGGTACACCGCCATATACCTGCCCTCGCGCTGCCGGTCATAGGTGGCTGAGATCAGCTCCAGCCTGAAGTAAGCTGTCTCCGGCTTGTCTCCCTCAACATAGACAGGAACTTCCGGGAAAAACTGAGTCAGTGCAGCCGTGAGATGCTCCCGCAATTGTTGTACCGTCATGCCTTCCTTCCTCTCATGGATAGATGTGAATCCCTCCTGCCTTCCGATTAGGCAACGGCTGAAGGAGCTTTCACCGCGTCTGTATACCAGCCCTTGCAGGCTGGATGACGTAGAGCATTCATGCTCCTGCGGTGTCCTTTTGCTTCATTTGCCATGTTATAATCATAGCCCCCCTGAGACCTTACGCAGGCGCTATTACGGATAAGATAGAGATGACTTACGGCGGGTTTCGGGATGGTGAAGAGCGGGACCCGGAAGCTTCCTGCATACAAAAACGGATACCCTCCTGAACAGGAAGATATCCGTTGCTTACAGTCCTCTTATTCTCCTATGCCACTTTGTCAGCTCAGCTTACTTGCTTCCAATCGATGTAGCCGCCATCTTTTCACACACGCTTCTTGCCCTTAGCCGCCCCGGCTGGAGGCTTCACCAGTGAAGCCAGAGACAGAAGCTGCAGATCGGCGAGCGCCAGCGCCATCTTATAGAACGCCTTGGACCTTATTTTCACATAAGTGTCCTTGCTGACCGGAGGATCAAATACATGATTATAGATGGTATAGTCGTAGCTCTCCTCTCTGCGCATATATCTCTCCCGGACCAGCTGCTGCTCCCGCTGCGTAAGCCGTTCAACGACGGAGTCGATCATCTCACAATAGGCTCTTCGGGCGGCAGGCACGTCCACATTATAGGTAGCAATAGCGCCAGTCTGATCAGAAACCGAATTTGTTGCTCCATGGAACCGTTCTGTATAAGAGTAGGTAACAGCCGCCTCCTTAGCCTCAAATGTTACCGTCTTGAAAATCCGGTATTTCTCCAGCATATTCTCTATAGCGACCTGAGTCAGACGGCGGTCAAGCTCGGGCAACGAGGATAGAATCATCATTTGCAGCACTCCTTTGATGTTGAGCAGATTGTTGAACTTTATTGCGGATCTTTCCGGCCAAATGTGGTAAAATTCTATTTGTTCGTATAGCGTTCGCCTTTTTCAATAATATACCACTTGGCTGCCCTATTCGTAAAATCCCATTTCAGGCCGTTTTGCAGCATAAACATACTCATATCTCACATTATTACCATTTGGCAATGAATTTCACTTTATTGTTTACCTAATGGCATAAATGGCGTATATTAATTACAACAGTCTATTAGGCGATAAGGAGTGGTTAACGATGGCAGAGGAATTTGGGAACTATCTGCGGCAGCTTCGGGAGGGAAAGGGACTGACCATTAATCAGCTGGCTGCCCTTGCCGGAATCAGCGGAGCACAAATTTCACGGATTGAGAACGGACTCAGAGGTGTTCCTAAGCCGGCTACCCTGCGTAAGATTGCTGAAGCGACAGGGGTCTCTTATGAGGAACTAATGGGTAAGGCCGGTTATTTAACTGGAGCTGACATCCCTGCTGAGGGGACTATCCCTGAATGGGCGACAAGTAAGGATAAGCGGGATTTCCGGCAGATGCTTGAGGACGACGGTGAGCTGATGTTTGACGGGATTCCGTTGAATAAGGAAGATAAGCAGCGGATCAAGGATGTGTTAACCGGCCTGTTCTGGGAAGCCAAGCAAATGAACAAAAGAACCCCCAAGCCCAAACGCGACCCGCGTTCCGGGGAATAACCAGACAAGCCTATTACTATGAAGATGCTGCGGGTGAAGAATATGGATGAACTAATCAAGCGTCTGGTCACAAAATATAAAACCAACAACCCGTTCGAGCTGGCCGAAGCACTCGGCATTCACGTCAGGTTCATGAATCTGGGTGAAGTCACCAAGGGCCTATATTACCGTAAACTAAGAAGAAGATTCATCGTCATTCATCATCAATTACCTCTGGAATGGCAGCGGTTTGTCTGTGCTCATGAATTGGCCCATGACCGCCTGCACAAAGGGGTGAACCGTTTTTTTCTGGAGGAGCATTCCTATTTCCCGCCAGGGAAGCTGGAGCGGCAAGCCAACCTGTTCGCCGTGAAGCTATTATCAGCCGGCACTCCCATCGAACAAGATGAATCCGTCCAGAGCTATTATGCACGAATCGGCATCCCGGCAGAGGTTGTCTTTTTTTCGGAGGATCAATAGAACGTACGTTCTATTCATGAGGTGAAAAAGTTGCCCCCGGCGTACTCTCCGATAGATAGCTTCAGCGGGCTGCCGGCGTGATGGGGTGCACTAGTGCTCATCATTGGCTTGTCTAGCCAACTTCTGCTGGAATCAGGTGCATTAGTGCTCCTTATTGGCTCATCTAGCTAACTTCTGTTGGAATCTGGTGCATCAATGCTCCTCATTAGATCATTTAGCTAACATCTGCTGGAACCTGGTGCACTTCTGCTCCTCATTGGCTCATTTAGCTAACGTTTGCTGGATTCAAGTGCACTTCTGCTCCTCATTGGCTCATTTAGCTAACATCTGCTGGAATCAGGTGCACTATTGCTCTTTATTACTCTCTTTAAGCCATTACTGTGAGCACGCTCCTTAATGGATTTATCCTTTTGATTTGCATCCGGGGCTAGGGTGGGCTAATTCCTTAAACACAAAAAACTCTTACCGAAGTAAGAGTTCAATGTCAGCGATGAGCTGTGGAATCGGGATGACACGATTTGAACATGCGACCCCCTGGTCCCAAACCAGGTGCTCTACCAAGCTGAGCTACATCCCGAAATTATAAAATTGTATATGGAGCGGGTGATGGGAATCGAACCCACGCTATCAGCTTGGAAGGCTGAAGTTCTACCATTGAACTACACCCGCACAGATGAAGTATCGGGATGACACGATTTGAACATGCGACCCCCTGGTCCCAAACCAGGTGCTCTACCAAGCTGAGCTACATCCCGTTATTTAAAGCCTATAAAACAAAAATATTGACACTTAGATAATTCAATGATGCTATAATGGCGCGCCCTGAGAGATTCGAACTCCCGACCTTTTGATTCGTAGTCAAACGCTCTATCCAGCTGAGCTAAGGGCGCAAAATTATGGAGCGGACGACGGGAATCGAACCCGCGACCCTCGCCTTGGCAAGGCGATGCTCTACCGCTGAGCCACGTCCGCATAATAATATGGTGCGCGTGAAGGGACTTGAACCCCCACGTCTTACGACGCCAGATCCTAAGTCTGGTGCGTCTGCCATTCCGCCACACGCGCATGGAAGCAAATCAAGTGAGCCATGAAGGACTCGAACCTTCGACACCCTGATTAAAAGTCAGGTGCTCTACCAACTGAGCTAATGGCTCAAATTTGGCAGGGGATATAGGATTCGAACCTATGATGACGGAGTCAGAGTCCGTTGCCTTACCGCTTGGCTAATCCCCTACAATAATAACTATATAATGCCCACAATCACACTCATATATCAAGGACATTATGGTGGAGGCTGAGGGGTTCGAACCCCCGACCCTCTGCTTGTAAGGCAGATGCTCTCCCAGCTGAGCTAAGCCTCCATATGTACAATAATTTCAAAAATGGTGACCCGTATGGGATACTCTTCACTCCGTTACGAGATTGCGAAGTGTTCCTAACGAAGCTTATGCTCCAACGAACCCAGGGATTTCTCATCCCATAATAATGGTGACCCGTATGGGATTCGAACCCATGTTACCTCCGTGAAAGGGAGGTGTCTTAACCCCTTGACCAACGGGCCTTAATTAGTGGAGCTCTCAACCGGATTCGAACCGGTGACCTCTTCCTTACCATGGAAGCACTCTACCTGCTGAGCTATGAGAGCATGGCTCCCCGAACAGGACTCGAACCTGTGACAACTCGATTAACAGTCGAGTGCTCTACCAACTGAGCTATCAGGGAATATTATCCGCTTGGCGGCGTCCTACTCTCCCAGGACCCTTCGGTCCAAGTACCATCGGCGCTGGAAGGCTTAACGGTCGTGTTCGGGATGGGTACGCGTGGAACCCTTCCGCTATCGCCACCAAACGATTACAGGCTTAATCGCCTGAAAACTGAATCCGAAACGAATTTGTGTGTTAGTTTATTGGATAAGCCCTCGACCGATTAGTATTGGTCAGCTCCATGCATTGCTGCACTTCCACCTCCAACCTATCTACCTCGTCGTCTTCAAGGGGTCTTACATACTGGGAAATCTCATCTTGAGGGGGGCTTCACGCTTAGATGCTTTCAGCGCTTATCCCGTCCGTACGTAGCTACCCAGCCATGCTCCTGGCGGAACAACTGGTGCACCAGCGGTACGTCCATCCCGGTCCTCTCGTACTAAGGACAGCTCCTCTCAAATTTCCTGCGCCCACGACAGATAGGGACCGAACTGTCTCACGACGTTCTGAACCCAGCTCGCGTACCGCTTTAATGGGCGAACAGCCCAACCCTTGGGACCTACTTCAGCCCCAGGATGCGATGAGCCGACATCGAGGTGCCAAACCTCCCCGTCGATGTGGACTCTTGGGGGAGATAAGCCTGTTATCCCCAGGGTAGCTTTTATCCGTTGAGCGATGGCCCTTCCATGCGGTACCACCGGATCACTAAGTCCGACTTTCGTCCCTGCTCGACTTGTAGGTCTCGCAGTCAAGCTCCCTTCTGCCTTTGCACTCTTCGAATGATTTCCAACCATTCTGAGGGAACCTTTGAACGCCTCCGTTACTCTTTAGGAGGCGACCGCCCCAGTCAAACTGCCCGCCTGACACGGTCCCCGTACCCGCTTAGGGTACCAGGTTAGAACCTAGATACGATCAGGGTGGTATCCCAACGGCGCCTCCAGCGAAGCTTGCGCTCCGCTTTCCACGGCTCCCACCTATCCTGTACAGATCGTACCCAAATTCAATATCAAGCTGCAGTAAAGCTCCATGGGGTCTTTCCGTCTTGTCGCGGGTAACCTGCATCTTCACAGGTATTAAAATTTCACCGGATCTCTCGTTGAGACAGCGCCCAAGTCGTTACGCCATTCGTGCGGGTCAGAATTTACCTGACAAGGAATTTCGCTACCTTAGGACCGTTATAGTTACGGCCGCCGTTTACTGGGGCTTCGGTTCATAGCTTCGGGATTGCTCCCTAACCACTCCCCTTAACCTTCCAGCACCGGGCAGGCGTCAGCCCGTATACTTCGCCTTGCGGCTTCGCACAGACCTGTGTTTTTGCTAAACAGTCGCTTGGGCCTTTTCACTGCGGCCCCCTCGGGCTATTCACCCTACCGAGGCACCCCTTCTCCCGAAGTTACGGGGTCATTTTGCCGAGTTCCTTAACGAGAGTTCTTCCGCGCGCCTTAGAATTCTCTTCTCGCCTACCTGTGTCGGTTTGCGGTACGGGCACCTTCTCCTGACTAGAGGCTTTTCTTGGCAGTGTGAGATCATGACCTTCGCTACTGTAATTTTCGCTCCCCATCACAGCCCAGCCTTATGATGTGCGGATTTGCCTGCACACCAGCCTCACTGCTTAGACGGACATCCATCAGTCCGCGTCACTACCCTCCTGCGTCACCCCATCGCTCATAACGGATTACGGTGGTACAGTAATTTCAAACTGTTGTCCTTCGACTACGCCTGTCGGCCTCGCCTTAGGTCCCGACTTACCCTGAGCGGACGAGCCTTCCTCAGGAAACCTTGGGCTTTCGGCGGATCAGATTCTCACTGATCTTTTCGTTACTCATACCGGCATTCTCACTTGTATGCTGTCCAGCGCTCCTTACGGTACACCTTCAACCTACATACAACGCTCCCCTACCCCTGATGCAAAGCATCAAGCCATAGCTTCGGTGGTGTGTTTAGCCCCGTTACATTTTCGGCGCAGAGTCACTCGACCAGTGAGCTATTACGCACTCTTTCAATGGTGGCTGCTTCTAAGCCAACATCCTGGTTGTCTGTGCAACTCCACATCCTTTCCCACTTAACACACACTTGGGGACCTTAGCTGATGGTCTGGGCTGTTTCCCTTTTGACAATGGATCTTAGCACTCACTGTCTGACTCCCGGCAAGAAGTAAGTGGCATTCGGAGTTTGACTGAGCTTGGTAACCCTTGCGGGCCCCGCACCCAATCAGTGCTCTACCTCCACCACTCCATTCACCGAGGCTAGCCCTAAAGCTATTTCGGGGAGAACCAGCTATCTCCGAGTTCGATTGGAATTTCTCCGCTACCCCCACCTCATCCCCGCACTTTTCAACGTACGTGGGTTCGGGCCTCCAGTGCGTGTTACCGCACCTTCACCCTGGACAGGGGTAGATCACACGGTTTCGGGTCTACGCCCACATACTTAGTCGCCCTATTCAGACTCGCTTTCGCTGCGGCTCCGGCTTCTCACCTTAACCTTGCATGTTGAACGTAACTCGCCGGTTCATTCTACAAAAGGCACGCCATCATCCATATAGAGGACTCTGACTTTTTGTAAGCACACGGTTTCAGGTTCTATTTCACTCCCCTTCCGGGGTGCTTTTCACCTTTCCCTCACGGTACTGATTCACTATCGGTCGCCAGGTAGTATTTAGCCTTAGCAGATGGTCCTGCCGGATTCATACGGGGTTTCACGTGCCCCGCACTACTCGGGATCCGTCTCGGAGGGGTTAAACTTTTGGCTACAGGGCTTTTACCTCTATCGCGGGCCTTTCCAGACCTCTTCGCCTACCTTAACCTTTTGTAACTCCATGTGAGACGTCCCACAACCCCAAGGGGCAAGCCCCTTGGTTTAGGCTGTTCCGCGTTCGCTCGCCGCTACTGACGGAATCACTATTGTTTTCTCTTCCTCAGGGTACTTAGATGTTTCAGTTCCCCTGGTCTGCCTCTGCGTATCCTATGTATTCAGATACGAGTAACTGTGCATTACCACAGCTGGGTTTCCCCATTCGGACACCCCCGGATCAAAGCTTGCTTACAGCTCCCCGAGGCAGTTTCGTTGTTCGCCACGTCCTTCGTCGGCTCCTGGCGCCTAGGCATCCTCCGTGTGCTCTTAATAGCTTAACCAATGCGTTTTCCAGAAGGAAAATCGCTCAGCATCACTATAATTCAAACTTGCTTACACAAGTTCAGCTTAAAGGAATGTTCTAAAACGCAAATTCGTTTCGGTATCCAGTTTTCAAGGATCAAGGTCTTGCATATACTCTTGTAAAACATAATTGGTGGAGCCAAGCGGGATCGAACCGCTGACCTCCTGCTTGCAAGGCAGGCGCTCTCCCAGCTGAGCTATGGCCCCATATTCAAGTTAATTTGTAGTGTTATATGGTGGGCCTTGGTGGACTCGAACCACCGACCTCACCCTTATCAGAGGTGCGCTCTAACCAACTGAGCTAAAAGCCCATATAACAAAACTTCTATTGGATGCATTCACGAATGAATGATCCGCTTGGCGGCGTCCTACTCTCCCAGGACCCTTCGGTCCAAGTACCATCGGCGCTGGAGGGCTTAACGGTCGTGTTCGGGATGGGTACGTGTGGAACCCCTCCGCTATCGCCACCAAACGTTGTTGAAAGAGACTTGCTCTTTCAAAACTGAACACGAGTGAGTGTGTGAACCCGAAGGCTCTAATGGAAGCTAAGCTTCCGATTTGAATGTCACTGTTTCAGGTGACGATTCTCCATAGAAAGGAGGTGATCCAGCCGCACCTTCCGATACGGCTACCTTGTTACGACTTCACCCCAATCATCTACCCCACCTTCGGCGGCTGGCTCCCTTGCGGGTTACCCCACCGACTTCGGGTGTTGTAAACTCTCGTGGTGTGACGGGCGGTGTGTACAAGACCCGGGAACGTATTCACCGCGGCATGCTGATCCGCGATTACTAGCAATTCCGACTTCATGCAGGCGAGTTGCAGCCTGCAATCCGAACTGAGACCGGCTTTGCTGGGATTGGCTCCACCTCGCGGCTTCGCTTCCCGTTGTACCGGCCATTGTAGTACGTGTGTAGCCCAGGTCATAAGGGGCATGATGATTTGACGTCATCCCCACCTTCCTCCGGTTTGTCACCGGCAGTCACTCTAGAGTGCCCAGCCTTACCTGCTGGCAACTAAAGTCAAGGGTTGCGCTCGTTGCGGGACTTAACCCAACATCTCACGACACGAGCTGACGACAACCATGCACCACCTGTCTCAACTTTCCCCGAAGGGCACCTGATGCATCTCTGCTTCGTTAGTTGGATGTCAAGACCTGGTAAGGTTCTTCGCGTTGCTTCGAATTAAACCACATACTCCACTGCTTGTGCGGGTCCCCGTCAATTCCTTTGAGTTTCAGTCTTGCGACCGTACTCCCCAGGCGGAGTGCTTACTGTGTTAACTTCGGCACCAAGGGTATCGAAACCCCTAACACCTAGCACTCATCGTTTACGGCGTGGACTACCAGGGTATCTAATCCTGTTTGCTCCCCACGCTTTCGCGCCTCAGCGTCAGTTACAGCCCAGAAAGTCGCCTTCGCCACTGGTGTTCCTCCACATCTCTACGCATTTCACCGCTACACGTGGAATTCCACTTTCCTCTTCTGTACTCAAGCCACCCAGTTTCCAGTGCGACCCCAGGTTGAGCCCAAGGTTTAAACACCAGACTTAAATAGCCGCCTGCGCGCGCTTTACGCCCAATAATTCCGGACAACGCTTGCCCCCTACGTATTACCGCGGCTGCTGGCACGTAGTTAGCCGGGGCTTTCTTCTCAGGTACCGTCACTCCGGCAGCAGTTACTCTACCGGACGTTCTTCCCTGGCAACAGAGCTTTACGATCCGAAAACCTTCATCACTCACGCGGCGTTGCTCCGTCAGGCTGTCGCCCATTGCGGAAGATTCCCTACTGCTGCCTCCCGTAGGAGTCTGGGCCGTGTCTCAGTCCCAGTGTGGCCGTTCACCCTCTCAGGTCGGCTACGCATCGTCGCCTTGGTGGGCCGTTACCCCGCCAACTAGCTAATGCGCCGCAGGCCCATCCCTAAGCGGCAGATTGCTCCGCCTTTCATTCTTCCCTCAGGAGAGGGAAGAGATTATCCGGTATTAGCTACCGTTTCCGGTAGTTATCCCAGTCTTAGGGGCAGGTTGCCTACGTGTTACTCACCCGTCCGCCGCTAAGCCAAGTTGGAAGCAAGCTTCCAACAAGACTCCGCTCGACTTGCATGTATTAGGCACGCCGCCAGCGTTCGTCCTGAGCCAGGATCAAACTCTCCAATTAGGTATTGAAAGAGCGATAGCTCATTTTGAAACATCTGACGAGAATTTGCATTCTCAAGATAAGATTTCTAAAGCGTACAAGACGCTGTGAAATTCATCATTTTTTTGAAATCACCAAGGTGATTTCCACTCACTCGTTGTTCAGTTTTCAAAGATCAATGTCTCATTTCAGCTCTTCACCGCATCTCAGCGGCGACCTTTATAATATATCATAGTGTTTCGTTGTTTGGCAAGCTTTTTTTTGAAAAAGTTATTTTTCAAATTTTCTTGCCTGCGGCTTCTCTTGAAACAATCAAAAGGAGCGCGAGATATAATGTATCATGTCGGCTCCCTGTTCGTCAAGCAATTCAGTTAATTAATTTTCCTTTGATGCTAAAAGGCCTTTCCCGCTTAATGTTTGAACTGCGAGGAGCGTCCTCCCCAAGCATATTTGGACAGCTCTTTTTGCGGAGCGAAACGTGCATACATCCGGAATACCGTTTTATATCGATTAGCGATGGCGTGTCTAATGTTCTGGTCCAGACGCTGGTCACTCATATCCAGAAGCATCTCATCCAGTTCTTTGCGCAAGACATAGTCGAGCTCCTTGCATTCTTTCTCGTTGAACAGCATTCCCAGCATAAGCTTGGCCTCCTTCATGTAATTCTAAGTTATTAAGCAACATCAAATGCATTGTTCTGTTCCCGGAGCAGTCATTTGATGTGGAAGCTCTGATTAATGTACTTACACTTGATTAACCGGACTACTGAATCTATAACCATAATCATAAGAAAATTCCAGTTATGGCCTCCCTTTTGCTTACCTGGCAATAGACCCAAATGTTTCGGCTTTACTGTTATGCACAAATCCCGGCAATTTTATGATAAAAGCCAAAATGTAATTGTGCTCTCAATAATCGCTGCAACGAACAGCAGAATGACAATCCAGATGGATGCCGTCAGTGTCTGCCGCATAAAGTCCGGCCACCCGTTTGCCTCTCCCACACTACGCCGCCCCGCTCTGAAGAGCGCTGACAGCACCCTGCTGCCGAACTTCAGCCCGAAGGCACAGGCGATGATGATTGCCGGAATCTCGATAATTCCATGCGGCAGCAGACCTTTTACAATCAAGGTGAACAGATCCTGGCCCTGAATGGCATTCAGATGAATGAGGTAACCGATCACTGCCCCGTTAATCAACAGGAATAAGGCCGGCAAGATTCCAAGCAGTGCTCCCAGAAAAATAATGACCACGCTCTTGATGCTGTTGTTCAGGAAAATAAATATGAAAAAGCTCAGCTGCGGGTTGGACGATTCTCTAAGATCCCCGCTGATCTGGCCAAGCCCCTGCAGTTGCTGATATAACAGCTGCTGCAGATCTCCTGTGCCGACCCAGCCTGCAACCCCTCCGGCGATGAACAGTAGAGCAGCCAGCAGCATTGATGTGCGGATCGTGCCAAGGTCTTTAATAAAGGTTCTGAAAGATAACATGCGTACCTCCTGTATTCGATGGCGCTTCATAGGGATTTAGGTTAGCGGGATTCATATCTGAGGTCATAAGCTTCCGGTACGAGCATACATTTAGAACAAACAAGCATTTCGCTTGGGAGAGGAGCGCTGAGATTATGAATTCTTTTTATGTAATCAGCGGCAAAAAGATAAAACGGTTCCTGTACATCTTTGCTGCTGCGCTTCTGACCGCCGGCGTCGTGTATGTGGAGAGGGGCAACATCACCGTGTTCTCTGAAGCGGCCCCTTCCGCCATTTACAGTGTGCCGACGGAAAAGAAGCTGATTGCTCTAACCTTCGATATCAGTTGGGGGGAGAAACGGCCTGAGCCGATTCTGAAGGTGCTGGAGGACAAAAAGGTGGATAAGGCAACCTTCTTCCTGTCATCCCCCTGGAGCAAGACTCATCCCGACATCGTAGCAAGCATCAAAAACGCCGGGTTCGAGATCGGCAGCCACGGCCACAAGCATGTCAACTACAGTACGCTTAGTAACGAGGAAATCCGTACCCAAATCTCCACCGCCCACACGGTATTGACCGAGCTGACGGGCACACAGCCCAATCTGATCAGAATGCCTAACGGCGATTTTGACAAAAGGGTATTGCAGGTTGCCACCGACTTAGGCTACAAAGTCATTCAATGGGACACGGACTCACTGGACTGGAAGAACATAGGTGTGGATAATATCGTAAAGCGCGTGACAACCAAAGCGCATCCCGGAGATATCGTGCTCCTCCATGCCAGTGATTCCTGCAAACAGACCCATGAAGCTCTGCCGCAAATTATTGATCAGCTGCGCAGCCAGGGGTATGAGTTCGTGACCGTCTCTGAATTGCTCAGCCAGAGCAGCGCCGAAGGCAAGGAAGTCCGCGATTCTGCCTGGCTGGATGATGGCCTGGAGGACGCAGCCGGAATGTAATACTGGAGCGGCTTAACCGTGGCGCGGAGTGATCAGACTTGAAATATCAGGCGTTGGGGTGTTCAGCTTGGGATAACTAAGGTCAAGCCCCTCCAGCGTCTTCACCACAATTTTTAGCGCGAGATAGTTGCGGTACCAGCGGTGATTAGCCGGAATCCAATACCATGGCGCCTTGTCAATATTGCTCTCCCGGAAAATATCTTCATACGCCTGCTGATAATCGTCCCAGTATTCACGCTCCTGCAGGTCACTGGCGTCGAATTTCCAGTGCTTCGCCGGATCGTCGAGCCGCTCCTGAATTTTCTCCAGCTGCTTCTCCTTGGAGATATGCAGGAATAGCTTGATCACCGTCGTTCCCTCTTCGGCCAGCATTTCCTCAAACTGGCGGATGTAGCGGAAACGGCGCTTAACATCCTCTTTACTGATACTGCCGTGTACCCGGGGCACCAGCACATCCTCATAATGGGAACGGTTGAAGGCGGCAATATACCCTTTGGGCGGCGTCTTCATATGCACTCTCCACAGGAAGTCGTGAGCTTCCTCCTCCAGCGACGGCTTCTTGAAGCTGGTGACGATGAAGCCCTGCGGATTGATGCCGGAGAAAATGTGCTTAACCGTCCCGTCCTTGCCGCTGGAGTCCATGCCCTGCAGAATGACAAGCAGTGAATGCTTTTTCTGGGCAAACAGGATATCCTGAAGCTCAGCCAGGCGCTCCTTCAGCTTCTCCATTTTCTCCTCAGCCTCTGCCTTGGATTTGAAGCCGCCGCGGTCATCGGGGTCAAGGTCTTTCAGGCGTGTTTCACCGGTGTCTTTTATCATATAGCGCTTGATACTCATATATTCCCTCCTCCGCTCTGTTCTTTAAGATTAACCGCTACAGCTTGATTCTAACCGTTAACAGCGTGAATGCCAAAACCCCGCCTTCCTGGTTCAATCCAGTGGGACGGGGTCTTTGCGTTAAAGGATATTTCAAGGTGATGCAGGCTTCAGAATCCGGTGCAGCATCAGAATCTGGAAGGCATTGCAGGCGACAAGCGGAACAAGAATAAAGACGGTTGCACTGTCTACGCCGATCCGCAGAACTCCGATAATCTCCACGATGGTAATAGCCGTCATGAAGAAAAAGGTTGGAATCCACGCCGAGGCATTGGTGCTGCGCACTTTGAACCAGGACACAACGACGGCGGTCAGCAGAATCGCTATGCCCAGCGTCAGATCCGAGCTAACACTCCGCTCGCCGCTGACAAAGGTCCGCAGGAACATCAGCTCAAACAGCGCAAGAACAGCCAGCGCCAGTTGTATGTACCGCCACGCTTTACGCGGAAACACCCCGATGCCCGTATAATTAAGAATCATGTAGGCAAAAAAACCGAGCTGGGCGTATACGCTTACAAGGACCCCGTAGCCCACAAGGATCAGGGAGTAGAGGAAAAGATCTGCGGCGCTTTTGAATTGAATGCCGCCATTCACTGTCTGCAGGGCAAGACCGGCGATTACCGCCCCGCCTGCACCGATTAAAAGCGTGGTCCAGAACAAATAAAACCATTTTCTTAAGCTCAGACCTGTTCACCTCCCCGTGTCAGATTTATTTTACCAAGGTTACCGTCAAAAAACCATCAGGCTGCAACATAAATGTGCCTTCCGGCGGCATACTACAACCAAGTGATTCTATAAAGGAGGGCAGCGCCAATGAAATGGAGGGCTATAATGTCCGGAGGCTTGGCACTGGGCTTGATGCTTGCCTTAACGGCCTGCGGTGGCGAACAGAGCAGTTCTTCTTCCGGACAGGTCGGATATAAGGAAATGAAGACGATGGTTGTCGATATATTAAAAAGCGATGAAGGCAAAAAAGCGGTTGAAGAGGCGCTCGCCAGCCCCAGCTCGGAAGAAGGCGGAGGCGGCAGCACCAGCGGGCTGAGCATGAAGATGATGCCTATGCAGACGACGGAGCAGATCCGTATTGCCGTTAAGGATACCATCACCGCACCCGAGTATCAGAAGGAAATCGAGAAAATTATGACTGATCCGCAATTTGCCGGCGAATTCGCCAAAGCCATCAATAAACAGAGCAAGGAATTGCATCTTCAGCTGATCAAAGACCCCTCTTATCAGAAGTCGGTTGGAGAAATCATGAAATCGCCCGAAATGATGAAGATGTTCTTAGATCTTACGAAGACCTCAGATTACCGCAAGCAGTCCATGACGATTATGCAGGAGGCTATGCAGAACCCCCTCTTCCGTATGGAGGTGCTGGACCTGCTGAAGACGGTCGTCCAGGATGAGCTGCAGCCTAAGGTGGAGAAGAAGGATGCCGGTAAAGAAGGCGGAGGCGGTGAGGATAAGGGCGGAGGCGACAGTAAGAAGCAGGAAGGCGGAGATGATTCCGGTTCGTAATATGAATAAGGCCTGGCCCGGAGAACGGGTCAGGCCTTATTTGGGCGTGCGGGTCTACTGCTCCAATCTGGTGATCAGCTTGTCCGCAATATCTGCAAATATCGCACCGGTGGGCGTATCCGCCTTATAGACTGACGGCGAGAAATCCGGTTCGGAGATATGGTTGTCCGGTGCGCCAAGCGGCACCTGGGCCAGAAGCTCGGTATGCAGCGTCTCAGCCAGACGCGCTCCGCCGCCGCGCCCGAAAATATAATCCTTCGTCCCGCAGGAGGAGCATTCGTAATAGGCCATATTCTCTACCACGCCGAGGATCTCATGCTCCGTCTGGAGCGCCATGGAGCCGGCTCTGGCCGCCACAAAGGCAGCGGTTGCATGCGGGGTGGTCACAATAATCTCCTTGCTGCGCGGCAGCATCTGATGCACATCCAGCGCGACATCGCCGGTTCCCGGAGGCAGATCCAGCAGCATATAATCCAGCTCGCCCCAGCCTACATCGCTGAAGAACTGGCGCAGCATTTTGCCAAGCATCGGCCCTCTCCAGATCACCGGACTGTTCTCCCGGATAAAGAAGCCCATCGACATCACCTTAACGCCGAAGCGTTCTACCGGAATAATGGTGCCTTCCTCCACAACCGGTCCTTCTTCAATTCCCATCATATCGGGGACACTGAAGCCGTAGATGTCAGCATCGATCAGGCCGACTCTTTTGCCTTGGCGGGCCAGGGCTACAGCCAGATTCACCGTCACCGTCGATTTCCCGACGCCGCCCTTGCCGCTGGCCACAGCGATGAAGTTCACGCCCGAATTCTCACTCAGCAGCTCATGGCCCTCAAGGCCGGCTGCGTGCCCTTTGAGCTTCTCCCCTTGTTCGGAGTCCGGCCCGTCTTCGCTGCTCTCTCCGCGCAGCACAGCCCGTTCATAATCGGTGGCGTCGCGCAGCCGGATATGAACATTCTCCGCACCGGCTTCCGCCAGCAGATCACGGACCTGCTGCTCCAGCACCATCCGCTCCTTCTCCCCGTTCTCCAGACACACGATGGACAGCGAGATGCGGTCTTCTTTGACCATGATATCGCGGATAAGCTGCAATTCAATCAGGCTTTTCCCGGTTTCCGGGTCTGTCAGCGGCTGCAAAAGTTCCTGAATTTGTTCCCTGGTCAGCATGGAAAGCACCTCTGTTCCTCTCCGGAAGAAGCTCCGGTATTTGCCTCTATTATAGCATTCCCCTTCGCCGGAAGAGTAGTCCCTCCCCCGTGGCGCTATGGCTGCTCGGAGCTGTAACGCAGAATGCCCCGGTAAATGCTGGTGGCCACCTTCCGCTGGTACACATCCTCCCCCAGCAAGAGTGACTCCTGCGGATGAGAGAGGAAGCCTACCTCTACCAGGACGGACGGCATCTTTAACACTTTTAGCAAATATATGGTGTTCGCGGTCTTCGCTACCCGGTCGGTATTCTCCAGCGTAGCCCGTAATTCACCCTGTACCCGTTCCGCCAGCGCCTTATTCTTCTCGCTGCCTGGATAATAGAAGGTCTGTGCCCCGCTCCAGCGGTTGGAAGGAATACTGTTCATATGGATGCTGACGAACAGGTCAGCCCCCTTCTCTTCAATGCTCCGCACCCGCTGCTTCAGATCCTCTGTCTTGCGCTTGGAATAACCCTTGGTGTCCTCCTGGGCCAAGTCATAATCCCCTTCCCGGGTCATCACTACAATCGCTCCTGCCTGCTGCAGATAATCCCGAAGGTACAGGGCCACGGAGAGATTAATATCCTTCTCAATCAGGCCTGAGCGGCTTACCGCTCCGCCATCCGGTCCCCCGTGGCCGGCATCGATGGCAATGACCTTACCCGAGAGCGGCAGGCTCCAGTAATTAACCGTCCTGGCAGTCGGCATATCGTAGGCAATAATACCGATCATCACCGCGAGCAGCACTGCGCCCAGGATGCCTTTTTTGATGCTGCTCCAAGAGATCCAGACTGAGAATTTACGCTGCTGCCCTCCAGGCATAACAAAAGACCCCCTCGTCCTCATAGATACTTACTCATCTATATGGGACAAGAGGGCCAAATAGTACTGGCTATGCTTCCTATTCGATTACGACTTCACAGCGGCTTCCGGTGACATGCCTTCAATCAGGATCTGCGCCACTTCCGGGCGGGTGAACTCCGGAGGCGGACATTGGCCGTCACGGAGCAGCGCACGCACCTTCGTTCCCGAGAGCGTCAGATGCTGGTCGCTTGGGTGCGGACAGGTTTTGCTGGAGGCCATGTTGCCGCACTTCACACAGAAGAAGCTGTGCTCGAAGAACAACGGCGTAATGCCCAGCTCCTCAGCCGTGAAGTTAGCGAAAATCTCCTGGGCCTCATATGTCCCGTAATAATCGCCAACCCCGGCATGGTCCCGGCCGACAATGAAGTGCGTGCAGCCGTAATTCTTGCGTACCATGGCATGGAAGATGGCTTCACGCGGCCCCGCGTAACGCATCGCTGCCGGGAATACGCCGAGGAAGGTACGGTCCTGGGGATAATAATTCTTCAGCAAAGCAAGATAACTCTTCATCCGCACGTTGGCCGGAACATCATCAGACTTCGTTTCGCCCACCAGAGGATTCAGGAACAGAGCGTCTACAACCTCCATCGCACATTTCTGGATGTACTCATGCGCCCGGTGTACCGGATTGCGCGTCTGGAAGCCTACAACGGTTCTCCAGCCCTTCTCCGCGAATATCCGGCGGGTCTCCGCAGGGTCGAAATAGAATTCGGCAAATTTCTCCGGCTGCGGCCGGTTAAGCACGGTTATGGGACCCCCTACGTAAGTTGCAGGGCGGGCAAGTAATTTACTGACTCCCGGATGCTCGGGGTCGGTGGTCTTGAACACATGCTGCGCCTCAACCTGCTGATCTACACTATAGATACTCTCAATATCCAGCAGACCGTAGATGACGCCGTCTTCCTCCCCCTTAAGTGCAACCTGGTCTCCCACCGCAAGCGTGGACGCCAGCTCATCGCCGACAGCCAGCGTAACGGGAATACTCCATACATTACCGTCCGTCAGACGCATAGTGGTGACTACCGAATGGTAATCCGCTTCGTTCAGGAATCCGGTGAGCGGCGAGAAAGCCCCGACACCGATTAAGTCCAGATCCGATAATGTCCAAGTATTCAAGGGGATAGATGCGCGGGACGCTGCCTGCCTCAGCAGTTCCTCTCTTTCTGCTCCTGTTGCAACGCGCTGAATCAGTGTGCCTCCATGAGGCTGTATTGAAGTCATCCGGGTTCTCTCCTTCTCAATGGGGGCTGATGGGCCGCTTACTTATTGATGAGTTCATTTATTAGATTAATTGATAAGTTTATTTATGAGATTATTTGTGCAGTCCGCATTCCGTCTTATCCGATCCGGACCATCTTCCGGCACGCGGATCTTCCCCAGGCATAACCGCACGGGTGCACTGCTCGCAGCCGATGCTCGGGAAATTGCGGTCATGCAGCGGATTGTAGATAACATCATTCTCGCGGATATAGTTCCACACATCCTCCGTGGTCCAGTCCGCAATCGGGTTAAACTTCACAAGCCCGAACTTGTTATCATATTCGATCTTCTTCGCATTCGCCCGGGTTGGCGCCTGATCCCGGCGGATACCTGTAATCCAGGCGTCGTACTGTGAAAGAATACGGGTCAGCGGCTCAACCTTGCGGATTGCGCAGCACTGGTTGGGATCCGTGTTCCACAGTCCCTCACCATACTGCAGCGCCTGCTCCTCCACCGTAAGCTGCGGAGAGACCCGCACGAATTCTAAGCCGTATTTGCCAGCCATTCGATCTCTGGTCTCATAGGTTTCCTTGAAGTGATAATCCGTATCGAGATAGAACACATCGGTCGAGGGACTAATCTTCTGCAGCATATCCACCAGCACTACATCCTCCGCCCCGAAGCTGCAGGCAAAGGTTATATTCGGGAAAGCCTCCACCGCCCAGCGGATAATCTCCTCCGGCCCGGCACTCTCCAGTTCTTCCGCTTTCACTCTGATTAAATCCTCTTTCTCGAGCAGGTTCATTATCATTTCCTCCATCCGGATACAGCCGGGATTAAGTGGAATACAATTAATTATACGGTTAATCCCGACTAATTCTATATGAAATATTATATCTGAATATTGGGTGAAGTCAATGGGTTTTGTTCAATTTGGGTGAAAGTAATCCTGCTGATGCAAGGAAAGCGATTGCGCTGCGAGAATTGTTTCATAGCCCTCCTGAAGGCATTCAAAGCTCCGTCTTTATAAAAAATTTGTATTTTTTGTTTGATATAAAACTGGAAGCCACTGAAATCGTAAGAATCTACGGTACACGCTGGAGCAATTACGTCAAGCCGCACTAGACTCGCTATTGTTCTAGACGTGTCTTTAGCCTTTAGCTCGAACCTAAGTTGCTCCCGTTCCAAATTTCTACACCGTCAACCAAAATCCGATATAGCCGGACACGCTTCCACAGAACCACGCCGCTGTTAATGAAAGCATGGACCCTAATGTAGTACATGCCAGACGCACCGGTGATGCTCAAATCCATCAATTTACGTGTAAACAACGAACCAGAGAACGTGCGATAATCATACGTCCCCCCTCCTCCGAATTGTTCCTTGGAAACTATAAATATACCGTCGGAACGGATGCTGGATTGACCTTCCAGGGCACAATCGAATGTCACTGTGGACTTGCCGGTCAGGTCGAAGGGAATGGACGTAACTGCTCCGCAATCCCCACCGCCTCCGTTTGTGTTGTAAGCGTATAGTTCTACGTGGTCAGATTGCTTCGCATAATAAGACTGATTTCCATAAATTGCACCTTGAATGACCTTGGATACGGAAGCGTAGAACTCCCTCCACGTTCCGTGTACATTGACATATCCACGGTTCACGGCTTTCCAATCGCCAGAGATATTCACAAACGGCCTAGTTGTCTTCCAGATACCGCCTACGTTTATTTGAAAAGGCACTGGGTACACTCCTTTCATTTTTAAGAATATTGCAGCCAAATGTCGCCATCTGAACCCCCTGAGGGCGCTGAAGTCGACTTAGTAATGTTCTTTGATGTGTATATCTCATTCCATTCTTGATAACTGCCACTCCCGCCCAATTGCGGTGGATTCCCAACGCGAAATACAAGACGTGAAGTGCTGTAATGTGAGGCAAGTTGAAAAATTGTGTCCCCACCGGCAGCCATTACAAACATTTGCCCGTAATCAGTTGACGGCTTCCCTTGCATAATCGGGCTATTACTCATGTTTGCGCCAAGTCTGAACAGGCCGCTTGTTGTCATTTCGTTGAAGTCAGTGCCACTGAATGCTTGTGTCTTCAAGAATGAAGTCGCCTGATAGCCATCCAGAAGGTCTGCATTCAAATTAGTGTTGAGTGTTGTAGATGTCACCAGAAAAGGTGACGTTCCCGTAACCATGTTTGAAACAAAACGACGTGAAGTAATATCACCATTTCCATCTCTGACAGCAATCGTACTCCCTGCTGCTCCTAAGTTGATATGATACCCGTCTACCATATCAGTGTTCAGGTTTGCCACGGCCGTAGTGCTGGACACTACGAACGGGGCTGTCCCTGTTGCTGCATTTGATATAAAGCGGCGCACGGTTATATCTTGGTTCGCATCTCGCGCCACAATGGAGTTAGCTGCATTTCCTATGGAGGCATGCATTCCATCTACTGTATCCGCATTACCTCCACTTGCAGGTAAGCTTGAAGGAATATCAGCTTTATTAGCCTTAGCATTCCAAGTATCACGCTCCGATGCTGTAAGGTGCAGCGTAGTATTACCAGTATGACTGTTTAAGTTACTTTGAACTGCATTTGCCTTAGTCGTAGCGTCCGTAGCAGCCGCTGCCTGAGCAGCATTCGCTTTCGTGGTTGCATCCGTTGCAGCTGCCGCCTTCACCGCATCCGCTTTGGCCTGCGCTCCGGCTGGTGTCTCCTTAGCATTCCAAGCCGTCCGCTCCGCTGCCGTCAGGTGCCGGGTAGTATCATCCGCATGCGCCTTAGCCGCCTCCAGTGTTGTTGCGGGTGCTGTGCGCCAAGAGGATTTACCGGTAATGGATTTGACCGTGTTTGCCAGCCAACCCAGCAGATTGGTGACGGTGCCGCTGTCTCCTGTTGGTGCTGTCGTGTCAGATATCGTCCGGCTGCCAATAACCGTGTCTGTTGCAGAGCCTGCCCCGCCTGCTCCTGCTGTGATCCCGGCCAACTTACTCTTCTCGGCTGTGGTGTAATCATTAGCGGACAAGCCCTTGCCGGAGACTTTATCTACTTTGGCTGCATCCACTGTGTCCAGTTCGGTCTTCTTCGCAAACACCAACGACTCATCAATAACCGCGGTAATATTGGCGGCTGTGCCCACTGCTACGACACAATCGAATGTTTTCTCGATAATGTCTGATCCGCCACCTGGCGGAATGTAATCTGCGGTTACACCGGCATTGGCGTAAGCGTAAAGGATTTCCCCGGCATCCGGGTCTTGTGCGAAAACCCCTACTTCCCGCCAGTAAAAGCCCGTGGAGACATCCGCGTTCCGCAGCACGGAACCAATAATCGCTTTATTGGGCGGCTGAGTCGTTATTCGTGTAATCGGCAAACTGATTTTTGGCGAAATCAGTCCATTCATCGCCGGAACAGCTTGTCCTGTAAGTGAACCGTCGCCTACAGCAATGCGGGTATAATTCAACTTGCCCCCCGCTTGGGCTTTTCCCTGCAGTACAAGACCTTTGTTGGTCAGTGTCATGCCTCCAAATACTGCCACATGATTCCCTCCCTAAATCTGAATATGTTCCCCGAAATGTAAAAAGCCGCCCAAATAAAGAGGCAGCGGCTCCGCTTGTGAAATAGTGACGCTGTCCAGTACAGCAGACAACCGCTTAACCGCATCAACAGCGGCAATGAATTCCTGAGCCCGTGCAGCAGTCACATCCGCATTGTTGGTGACCACCCGGAAATGATAAGGGTCTCCTCCATATTGCCACCATTCTTCGACTGCACCCTGGCCAAACAGAATGGCGATTAAATCTTCTACTGCACCGGCAGTCCCTTTGTGCCTGTGAAAAGGAATGGCATTTTGAATCAGCAGCCGTTTCTGTTCAACAGGCAGAGCCGGATCATAATACGGCGGCTTGAATTGCCAGGCCAGCTCATCCGTTTCCGCATCTGTCCATTCCGCTGACCGGCTGAAAATGTTCAGACCTGCAATCATAGCGCTTGTCTCTTGCAGCTGTATATCTAGCGCAGCTGCGGCCGCGGCCATGGCAGGGTCCTTACGAATGGAAGGCGGGATCAAATCGCTCAGGCTTAGGGTCTGGATATTAATCATCTGCCAGCCCCCCATAAGTCAGTGCCGTTGTGCCCGATCGAGCCACTTGAGTTGCGGACATGGTTTTATACACAGGCTCTGTCACCGTCACCCGTAGTGCCCCAGCTGCCATGATACGGGATATCAGCTCCGATGGATTGATATCCCTGCCAAGCTTGGAGCGCTGCCAGAGCTGATAAGCAGCAACGGCTGCCGATACTGCCGCCTGGATACCCGGAACCTCAGCAGCCCGGCTGCGGCTAATATAATAGGTCAGTGCAGTATTATAACTGACTGGCTGTGGCGCACTCACGGTTACCAGATCTGTCAGCGGCCGGATTCCCCTGTCCTCCAAAGTCTCGGCAATTGAATTCAGAACATCCTCCCCTGGAATTTCCCCTTCTGCGAGTAAGGGTACCACGGTAACACGCCCGGGTGCCGGAGAGTAGGCATGAACATCCTTGATTGCCGAGGATGTGGACTTGGCCCAGAATTCATAGGCTCCCTGAGGTCCAGCCGTTGAATATGATTCCGGTGCGTGACGTATACGTTCCTTGAATGCTTCGTCTGTCTCAGCAGCAGCGCCGCCGGAGCTGACGGTCAGATTCGTTACAGCCTGGACAAAAGGCAGCGGGTCCATTGGAACATTAATCTGCCCGGGCAAGAATCCGTTCCCTGTTGTCCCCGATTCGGAGCATGTTGCCTTAACCGTTCCCGCTGTCTCCCCCGGAGGAATCTCCAAGTATTCCATGGTTGTAAAATAAATCGAGCCCTTCCCGCCCTGTACTCCGACGCGTGTCCCTGCCGGTATCGGAGCCGCTGAAGCCAGCGGAATGGATAAAGTGAACTGGAGCGTAACGATTGCTGCCGATGCCTCTAACCGCTTTGATCCTTGAAAAGCCCCCATATGATCGAGTAACGTTCCAGAGGCATACCGCAGCAAATTTCCTTTGGCGGTCTGATTGATCAGCACCTTTTGCTGGATAATGACTGCTGCGAGTGAAGACAAAAAAAGCCGCACCGGATCGGCAGGCTGTAAAGTGCGTCCGGCAAGGCCTTCATATACAGTGATGACATTTTGCTGTATGGCTGCTGCATCCTCCTCCGAAAAGCGGATATCCGGTAATTCAGCATATTCCAATTCCTACTCCTCCTCTGCCAGGCTATATTTCAGTACAACGGCCAAGCTGCCTGTAAGCTGCTCTTCTATATCCTTATGAAAAGAAACATCGGCCACGATTGCGCGCGGCTCCTGCTCCGTTATGGCTGTAATGATTGCTGCCGTCAGGCGGGATTCAGCAATGTATGCCGGTTCATCAATAATGGAGTAGTCCAGGCCAATCCCCCGGGCTAATGGCGCGCTGCCAAGCGGAGTAGCAAGGATCATCCTTATATTCTGAGCGACTTCCTCTGCTACCGTTGCCGGGCTAAAATCAATCCGTGTGGGTTGAGTCATATCTACGGTATACATCATTTTACATACTCCTCAAGTGAGATCGTGACCTGTGCATCCAGCACATTGCCGATGCTATCCAGCCTGTTCCAATCCTGTGACAAACTGCTGATGACCCATAGCCCTACCCCTACATTTTTTCGTCCTATGATTAACGGCATCGCCTTGCCGGCACGGTCCAGCTCAGTAAGCCTGTCCAGCTCTTTGCGCGGATTAAGGCCAAGCGCCGCCGAGAATTGAACCGAGAATGAAACGGAGTCTGCCCCCGGTCCCAGAAATTCCTTCTTGGGCTTCTTGCCGATAATATCGTGCTGGGCCCAACGGCTGGAGCTGCTGCGCTTGAATTCATCTATGGTACGAATCGCACCCTCCGCAACGACAAACACTACCGGCCCCAGACTGCCAATCTTATTCATTTTATAATCTTGCTTCTGCTCTTTGCTGTTGCTCTTATTACTCATCCGGTTCCGCCTCCTCCATCATGAACTGAGCTGGCAGACACCTTGCCGGTAACCGTCAAGTCTCCCTCGATCCGCACCCCGCCGCTTGCCTTGACACTAAGTGTTTGGGCTGTACGGTCATAATAGACATAGCTTCCATCCTCAAACCATACCCCCCGCTGATCCTGGGTACCGGAAGGCTGACCGTCATCTGCAAAATAGCTTCCCAGACAGATCCCGGTAGAACGCGCATGATTCAAAAAGGCACACACGACCCGCTCTCCCGGCAACGGTACTGCATTGCCTTTTCCCCAACCGCCCGGTGTCAGCACCGGCAACTCGCCGGAAACCATATCATCACGGTCTGCAAAAGTAACCCTCACGCTTCCGGCTGCCGGATTAGCTGTCGATACCCTGCCAATAAGTATCACCTTTCACCACCCCAATACTTTACGAATGTCCAGACTGGTTGTATACCCGCTGCTTCCAATAGAGTGCCTTGCCGATTCAATAATGTATTTGCCGTCAAAACGCTTCCAGCCTTTGATATTAATCGTGAGTCCCGCGGCCATCCTTAGATCTCCCATAAGCGAGAGAGTACCTTTGCCGCCCTCTTTATTCTTTTCCCGGAGCCTTTTGCGGGCCAGCCGCATCGCATTTGCCTGTGAGTCGACCTGTTCATTAATCTTAAGCACGGGACCGCTCTTAGGCGCGCCTTGAGGGGTATACGTGGCTTTCAAAGTCTCTTTGTCCTGAGAGGGAGTATACGTCACAGTACATGCCCGATAAGCCGCATAGGCCGTATTGTAAGCGAAGCTGTAATCCGTCACATTGCTCTCCCCCCGCACGATCGTGGCCACCGCTGCTTTCTGTTCATATTCCTGTTCATCAAAAAGCACCAGGCTTCCAGAAGAGACTTTAATCGCGATACCTTCTTGCATAGCTGTGTCCAGTAAAAACGCCAAGTCCGACACCTCCGACTGCTCCAGCCGGTCATAAGAGGGGTTGTCCTGTGCCTCATAGATTAATTTCAGCTTTGCGCGTTTGGCCACTTGAGCGGCAATTGTTTTCAGATTGGTTTTCTCCCAGCTGCGCGAGCTTCGCTGCATCCGGACCTCGGAGGTCACAGGAAGCGAGACCGCCTTAATCGAGATCGTGTCAGGAGGGCCGCTAAAATCAATACTGTCTACCTCAAAGGTGCCCAGCGGCAGCTTCTTGATTTCACCCGGCTTATCCCAGTTGACCGTCCGGATCACAGCAACCAATTGATCGCCTTCAACCGGTGACCAAGGCCCCTGCCAATTGCGTTCCCTATCCTCAAGCGTAACTGTAAGATCATCTAATGAACCCGAGGCAGCATCATTATACTGAAAATCTGTCAGTGATCTAGTGATATCCTGCGTAACATCTTTTCCGTTATAGCGCAGTTCCAGTACCGCTCTGCGTGCATCCTGCATAAGTTCCACTTGCTTCACTCCCTTCGCCAAGGAGGTAATGAGCTGGATATGTCGGAGGGAAGCTCCGGTACATTCAGTACAATGTTGCCTGAGAATACACTGACAGCAGCATGTGCCGGATTAGCATTCAGGAGCAACGTCAGGAAACGGGCATCTCCATAGATTTTAAAAGCAATCCCATCCCACATATCACCTTGTACCGTTCTATAGATCATTGGAAGCTCACCCGCCTCTGTTGCAGCAGCATCGACTTGAACCGGCGTTCGAATCCGTCCTCTGTCTGCTTTAAAGCCTCCCGTACCTGTTCAGCTACCGATTTATCGCCACCCTGAAGGATTACACTAGGCGCCCAGGTTACATGTATATCCCCATTGTTAACGGAATTATTATTATATCCCATTAAATCATTTGCCTTCTCAAGCAAAGACCTTGACCGGGGCTTGCGGTTCAAGGGAATAGCGATTTCGGGGCCAGCTTCACCAAAAATAGAGGGAACGTATGCGATACCGCCTTCAGCGTATTCTGCAATGCTTAGTGGTCCATAAAGCGGGTGGTATGACTTCCCATTCGGTTTGACACCTTCTTTGCCCTCTCCCCCAGGAACTCCAGTAGCACTCGGGACTTTCCCTATCTGTTCCCAAATAAGCTTCAAATTCACTTTCATTTCAGCAGGCAGCTCATCAAGAGCAGCGTTAAGAAGCATCACCTTATCCAGAGCCTCCCTGAACCGCTCTTGTTCAGCAGCAGACATATCCTTGTACTTGGCCGCCTGCTCTTGCAAGGTACCGCCGAGATCAAGTTCAACTATTTTTTTCTGGGTATTGTAATAATTGACCAGACCATCCTCTGCCTCTTTCCTGTCACTTTCTGTTTTCTTAAGTTGGTCGTTCTTTTTATTAATGGATTTCTCCATTTTAGAATAATCTTCTTGAAACAAAGCGGGTCCTGTATAATATTTCCCAGTCACTTGGCTTGCTTTTTTAGTAAAAGCTAAAAATTTCTCGCCTTGTTGATTAGGATCGAGATCACTATATTCTATTTCATTGTACTCCTCCATAAGCACAACGTAGTCCCTATACTTTACCTTCATCTCCTCATAGGCGGCACTTTGATCTTTAAGATTCTGAGTCAGCTCTGAATAATTTTTCTCCAATTCAGGCAATTTGGCTTGTGCAGTAAGGGCCTCATGTTCTAGTTCACGACGTCCCATTTCTTCCCGGGCTTTGGCAATATCTCCGACAAGACCCATCTGTTCTCGGAATTTATCATTCTTGGAGCCTTCAGCAGACAGAATATTCGGGTTCATATCTATAAGTTCTTTCTCTACAACCTTTAGTTTTCGTCTGGCTTCTAACAATTCATCAGCTGGAGTTCTTGCATCCTTAATCTTCCCTGTTAACCGGTCATGCTCAGTGATTAGATTCTGGGTCTTGGTATTAGCCTCCTCAATCGCTGAATAATTGGCATAGGATTCACCCAGCGCATCCCCCATATTCAGAAGCTCCTGGCGCGCATCCTCCTGATGCTTTTTGAAGGCGATGACACCGGCTGTAACCAGCCCGACACCGGCAACAGCAAGACCTACAGGATTCGTCAGCAACCCCAGCGCACCTGCAAATCCTCCAGCCGCTCCACTGGCCGCGCTTGCCGCCCCGATGATCTTTGAGAACTCCTGAACAATCTTCACGGTCTTTGTAGCCAGTACGGCAGTAGGCCCCGCAAGACCAATCACCATCAGTGCTTGTTTGTTATCTGACGCCCAGCTAGTCAGCCCCTGAAGCGCCGGCATCACGCTCTCTCCCAGTGGAACCACAAGACCGGACATCAGCTCCCGCCCTATGGCTGAAAACTGCTCGGTTAGCGTATTGTCCTTAATCGCAGACACTTCATCCATCGTTTGCCGGGTCATATCAAACTGATGCCGTGTCTGGCTTAACGACAACACCGCTTTATTTCCGATTTCCTCAAACTGAGCCCCGAATATAGCGCTGGCAAGGGCCGCTTGATGAACCGGATCTTTAATTGCTTTTAACTTCGCAATCACTTGATTCATGGCATCCTTACCAGTCATAGAACCGTCTGCCAGCCCTTTGAAGATTTCATCCCCATTGCCCATTGTTTTGCGTAGCTGAAGCATGGCTTTGCTCGCCGAGTCTCCGCCCGCCTTCAAATCCTTGACCAGGGCAACAGCTCCATTCTTCCCGGCCACTTTCACCAATTCGCCGAATTCCTTCGACTTCGTTCCGCCACTTACAAGTGCAGCACTGAATTGGTTCAGCTGCTCAGGTGCAAACAGCTCATAGACGGCGGCCTTTGTGGAATCCGAGCCCTCTTTTACGGTTGAGCTGAATTTCTTCACAAGCCCGGCAAGACCCTCAAGTGAATTCCCCCCATTGTCCATGCCAGAGCTCAACAGCTCAAACATCTCATCGGCAGAATATCCCATTCTTTTGAAATCAGCGCTGTACTTCTCTACGGCACTTAGCAGCCCGCCGGATGTGTTCATGCCCTTCTGCGCACCTTGGGCCATCAGATTATAGGCCTGCTCTGAAGAGATACCGAACTTTTGCATCATCGCGTCAACGGCTTGTACGGAGTCTGATATATCCCCCTTAAAAACATCGCGATACGTCATAGCCGTCTGGGTGGTCTTCTCCAGCTCATCTCCGGTTTGACCCAGAACTTGCTTCACCGTTCCAACCGCTTCACCGATATCTTCGAAGTCTTTACCATAATTCTGACTGTACAGGCTATCGGAGATCTCTTTCATTTCGCTCATTTCATCGGCGGTTAATCCGGTTGATGCCTGAAGCTGCGCCATTGCCCCGGCAGAATCATTCACAGCGCTCCATACCGCTTTTAGGGGTTCAACCGCTTTAGTCAGCATGGAGAAATCCACTTTTTTGAAAGCAGCCTTAAGTTTGTCACCGAGTTGTTCGGCTTCGTCACCAGCGTCCTCAGCATCTTCGCCGAGTTGATCGAAGTAGCCCGCCTTGGCCAGCTCCTTAAGCACGTCTTCCAAATCCTTAATTTGCTGTTCCACTTCCTCGACAGAATGGGGAACATTGGGATTCACCAATACATTCAGCCGGACAATAAGCTCACTGATGCTTGGACTCCCTGAACCTGAACCTGCCATAGGTTACCTCCCTCCTTTAATTCTCGCCACCCGCTCTGCCCAATCCCCCAGTTCCTCAACAGGCAGGCTGAGAAAATAGGGGATTGGAGTATGGGTAAGCATGGCCAAAGAGACGACGATGTCTTTGATCCCATCGCCGTCTCCGCAGCCTACAGCAGCAAAAAACTTTGTGCCTGTAAGGTCAGCTTTGTGAAATCCTTAGCAGGCAGAGCCCGGATGAGTCCAACATGAACACCGGCTGCCTTAGCTACAATATAAGCCTGATAAGCTTTATTGGTCTCCTTAATCAATTCCCCGCCGGATTGACGGGCGGCTTCCATCTGATATTGCCGGTCACAGGTAAGGATGTCCTCACCGGTGAGCTTGTCAAAATCAATACTCAGGCTCTCAAACGTATCGCCCTCAAAGGTGACGGGCCGGGCGAAAGTGTAGACTTCCGCTCCGGTCTCCTCCAGCTCTTTTGTTCCCATCGTGCACTCTCCTTATAGACCCAGATTCTCTTTGGTAGCTGCAAGGTAATCCACATCGTATACTTTATGAATGTAGTTATATTTGTCAATTTCCAGTACCTGGACACCATCCAGGGTGACCTTCAGATAGTTAACCGAGAAGTTGTTGGTAGTATCCATTGCTGCTCCGGTCTCCAGATTACCGAGTGTCAGGCCGAGCGGTCTCGCCCGGATGGTAACCTTAAACGGCACCTCGCGGTATTCACTGGTCGCAGTATCGAAGGTCTGAATGGAAGCGCGCAGATCCAGCGTGTGCACCTTCGGTGCCAGCAGAGAGGCCGCTGCCTTCTCAATCGTGCGCCATTTAAGCGCCAGACTCATCGCCCCCGTGTACCCTGGGGATGGCGCCGCCATTTCTCCGGCAATCCCGCCCCCTTTGATGGTATCTACCAGGTAAGTAATTTCCGGCAGAGTCGCGGTTGCTGTTCCCAAGTAATCGACGGCATTCAAATACACCGAATAATCAATAACCCGTTCTGATCTTTTTGGCATGATTGCTCCTCCTTCTACGCTACCAGCGCAGCCAAGTATGTTGTGTCGTATTCAAGCAGGAAGGAAATCTCCTGTGCCGGCCCAGGCGGCGTAAGATGCAGATGGAAGGTGACCTTACCGGCCATCAGATCTGTCACCGGATTCTCGGACTCATTGAACTCTACCCGTCCGCCCAGCAGTGCTCCCGATGCCGTCAGGCCATTCAGCCAAATGTTAACGGAATCCGTAACCGCAGCGACTAGCCGCTTGTTCATCGGGTCATCCACCTTCTGCATGTAGGTCAGAATCAGACTGTTGCCGATCCAGTTGAACATCCGGCGGACCGGAATAAAGCTGTCTTTAGGATCAGTTATACCCGGATACGCAGCGGTGTTGTTCCCCCAGCTTTTCCAGCCGCTTGTTCCCAGGTTAAGTGCGGTTACAATGCCTGCACTGTTCAGGAAGCTGGCCTGGTCAATTCCGAGGAATTGGCTTGTCCCGTCAGCTAGTGCAGTACCATCCGCCTGCAGAGGCTTGTTAGAAGGCGATACAAAAGGGATACCGCCATTATCTGCATCCGCCGCGGCAATAAGGCCGGCAAGCTGAGTGGAGAAATGATATTTCTTCTCCCCAAGCGTCAGCATCGGATAGGCGGCAATTTGGAGCGCACCCGTGTAGTTATTGTTGGCTTTCCATGTACCGACCTCTGTATAAGATTGGGATGGATCAATATCCGTCAGAGCAATCGCCTTGAAATTCCCGTTAATATTTCCTGCCTTCGCCTTCATCACTGCGGCAACCGCAGGCAAATGCGACCAGCCCGGAGCCATCAGCAGATCGGGAAGGATACCGAAACGAGGGTACGCTTGATGCACCAGCTCAAATCCGGTGTATTCGCCCGAGGAGGTCACGCCTCCAATGATATCCTCAGCCTCTACAGCAGCAGGATTCAGTTTGTCATAACCGACAGATAGCTGATCTGCGTTGGCTGCAATGGCCCCAGAAGGCTTCGTTGTAATCAGTACATGTCCATTCTCATCAAAAGCAGCCGTATAATCCGTACCGGACACATAAGTGGAAGTGCCATCTGAAGATTTAACAATCAGCGTCGGCAGCAGTACCCCTTCAGCCTGCAAGGTCGCCAGCCGGTTACTGACAGTCACCGTTTCAGGAGCCACCGTTGTCTTGTGGACAGCCGGGTCAAGCACATTGACCAGAATCATAGGAGCTCTTTCGTACAAGGCAAAATGAGAATACACTAACTCGCTCAGCGTATATTTTGACCAGTCATCACTATACCCCAGAGCAGCAACGGCTTCCGCATAGCTATTCACAAGCACCGGAGTATTAACCGGAACTGCTGCTGCCGCCAGATGAACCGGAGCTGTACCTACTGCAAAAGGAATACCGCTTGTTGCTTTAGCCGGAGCCAGAACCGAAGTCGACTGTTCAATAATGCTTACACCATGTTTAAATGCCATTGATTAAATCCCCTTCCCAAGAAGCCTTTGATAGACTGTATATTCAGCGGTACCCGCTTGAAGAATGCGCTCCTGCACTGCGGTCATTTCCTCAACCGGAACAATCAGTTCAGCCACATCCGGCTGTTCAGCCATTAACGGTGTTAAGTAAGATGGGATACCCGACCGGAACACGGTGGATTGCAGCAGCTGGCCTCCACGCAAGTTGGGTCCCAGATAGATTTGGATGGGCTCCTGCCCGGTTTGAGGCTGGTCATTATTTTGAATAGAATTCACAATACTACCTCCTGTCGAATTTGGGGCAATGCCCAGGTTGTTGTAAGTTCGCCCCTCCAGAATGCTGAAGGGTGCTCTTCGTCAAGCTTCCATGTCCAACTGGCGTCTACAACAAATTTCTGTTCAAGGACTCTCTGGCGCAACAGCAGGATACGTACCCGCTCCATCAGATTAAGCAGCATAATCAAGCCTGTATCATCTTCGGAATGGGTTCCAAACTGAAGTTTAATTTGAATTTGCCCGTGATCGGAATCTCCCTCACCCTCAGCAGGCCGAAGCATAATAACCGGAGATACCGGATTTACGCTTGTATTCGGCGGAAGATATCCCAGCAGTACTGGGGGCACAGGCTGCGTATCATCAGCCAATTCCTGTTGCAGAAATCTTTGAATGGCCAAAATTAATAACGTGATGGTCACTGTCGCCCTCCTTATTTAAGATGGTTAGCCTCCCTTCTATTTATTAGGGGCTTTCACTAGACAAACCCATTTTATTATTTATAAAAAGCTCACCTTATCAGACAGGAGAGGTTGATTCGTCCATTACGGAGCTGATCTTTTTTTGCGCCCGTTGGATGTACTCACTTACACTTCCAGCCGAAATGTTGAGCATCCCAGCAATAGTGACATGTGAGAACCCTTCACCGTTAGCCAGCATATAGCACTCCCGCTCTCTCCTGCTCAACAACCCAAGGATATGCTCCAGTTGAAAACGCTGAACCTCCGATATTCCTTCTGTAGGAACCGCATTGAAGCGGCCGGTGAAATTCTGCATACGAATGGGCTCAACAAGAATTTCCCGCTCATAACCCGCACGCCGTTCAATACCCCGCTTGCTGCCCGGCCTGCGGCCGCTGCTCAGCCATTCAATCACATACTTGCAGTCACTGACCATTCCCGCGATCACCTTCTTATCATCTTCATCCGCAACTTTATACAGCTGTTCTACACTTTTTAATGAAATTTGATATTCCGGCAGCATTCTTTGACCAAAATTAGAACTTTGGAATACCAGATTCTCCTGCTCAATAACGCCCATGCGTATCTCCCCCTATTATTTTGCACATCAAATATACTCAATTTCGTATTTTTGTATCATGTTATGCTCAATTTCGTACTTTGTCAAGAATAATATCCCTCTAAATACGAAAATGCATATTTACAAATCTCATCATTGTGCCTAGAATAGAAATACATAGTACGAAGTATCGTATATTTATTATTATGGGGAGGACTGCGTGTGCAACGGGCTGAAGTCTTAAAGAGGTTAATTGAGGAAAGCGGCCTGAACACCAAAGCTTTTTCAGAAAAAGCAGGAATTCCTTATACTACGCTCAGGTCCATTCTAATGCGGGGTGTCGGAGGAGCTTCTGTTGATAATGTTCTTAAGGTTTGTCGTGCTTTAGGAATCACTACTGAAGAAATGGAGCGTCTGGCCTATGGAGGCGCAGAAGACACTTCGTCTTCAGCACTATCTGAGCTGTCTGAGTTTGAAGCCTTTTTAAACAATCCGGAGCATGGACTGTTTTTCAAGGATTATCTGGATGCTCCGGATGAGCGCAAGCGGGAAATGTTAACCTTCTGGCAATTTATCAAAGACCAAGAAAAGAAAAAGGCCGACTCTTCAGACCCCAAATAAAAAAGTAGAGCTAATCGTGGTTTCAGCCAACGGGCTGATTCCGCATACCCATACATACGAACATACATTCTACTTCGGAGGTTATATATGTTTATTCATTATACAAAAACACATTTGGAGCAATTTGTTGAGGAACTTTACATAGCACACTCTATTCTGCAACCGGAGGACATCACCATTCCGAAACTTTCAGAGGAGTTAAACGTGCTTGTTAATTATGCGCCGATTACAAGCCGGGCTTATGAATCTGCAACAGGCGTGCGTTATATACTGCTTGATAATCGGACTACTCCTATGAAGCAGCGGTTTGATTTCCTGCATGAGCTCTGCCATATCCTGAGACATGCCGGCAATCAAACGGTACTACCTGCTCCATTTATTAAAGCACAGGAAGAAGACGCCGAGAAATTCGTCCTTTACGCCACTATGCCCTTTTTTATGCTTCAATCGTACAAATTATCCGATGTTTATTATACTGCGGTTCATCAGATTTCTGCGCTGTTTGGTGTACCCACCGATATGGCCAAAATCCGCTTCGATCAAATCTTACGCCGGGAATATGAAGGGGAGCTGTGGCCTGTGCGAAGAAAAGAGAGAGCGTACACTTTCTATCCAACTGGGGAGACTGCTGACCATGTTTCAGAACACCCCGTAATCTTTGCGTACTATGATCCTTACAGCACACTGGATGGTCCAGATCAGCTTATTATCTGCCTTGACCCACACACCTTGTCTAGCCAATCTGAATGGATGATTCCCCTGGAGGAGAGATTTCAAGAAATGGAGCTGGACACACTTAGGAATCTGGAATACGCACCAGCTGCGAGAGGAGACCTGGTATGCTTCGATGGACAGCTTACCTTACAGCTTCACCAGCTCGTACACCGGTATGGGTTATCCAAGCGAAATTTTGTACTCCAAATGAGAGATGTTGAAAAGATCCTTGAAGCAGATCAAAGCACCGTACGAAGGTTTATATAAAAGGGATAAGTGGTGTGCCAGTTCCTCCACAGTTCCTTAATCACACCCTAGGCAGATGCGCATATAAATAAAGATAAATACTTACATTATCGGAGGCTATGCATATGAGTACGGTTTACCCTTATTGGTACCGGGTTCAGTTCTCCCCAGTATGGGCTACATCCCCCCAGGAAGCGCTTCAATTAATAAGAACTTCGGTGCAGGGGGAGCGGAATGATGAGCTGTTCTACAGCCAGTTGATTGCACTCGCTCCTAATCCGGAGCAGGCTCAGGTCATCGCTTCGATCCGGGCGGATGAAAGACAGCATAATCAGATGTTTCGCCAGATGTACAGGGACTTGAGCGGGCAAGAGGTTACAGGGGTTAGCAACGAGACTCCAGTCCCAGTTACTTCGTATATGGCGGGGCTGCAGCAAGCCTTTCAGGGGGAATTATCTGCCGTGGAGAAATACCGCAAGATCTGGTTCGGGCTTCCCTACGGGATCTACAAGGACACTCTGTACGGCATTATTCTGGATGAGCAAAAACATGCAGCCAAATATAATAACCTGCTGCTGCAAAACCTGGCTGCTCATCCCAAATAAAAAGTGGTATGCCACCACCGATCTTCCTAAGATACAGAACACAAATAAAGCTCCCGGCCATAATGACCGGGAGCTTCTTTTCCTTGAGAACAAGGGAATATTAACGTTTCGAGAACTGAGGTGCACGACGAGCGGCTTTGAGGCCGTATTTCTTACGTTCCTTCATGCGTGGGTCACGAGTCAGGAAGCCGGCTTTCTTCAGCGTACCGCGATATTCAGGGTCTACTTTGAGCAGTGCACGGGCGATACCGTGACGGATTGCTCCAGCTTGACCCGAGATGCCGCCACCATGTGCAAGCACGATTACATCGTAGCTGCCCAGAGTTTCAGTCAGGTTCAAAGGTTGTCTTACGATCATCTTCAGTGTTTCTACACCGAAATATTCGTCCATCTCACGTTTGTTAATGACAATGCGTCCTTCACCCGGTACAAGGCGAACACGTGCTACCGAATGTTTACGACGACCTGTCCCATAGTATTGTACTTGTGCCATGAAACTGTCCTCCTCTATTCTTATCCGCGAAGTTCGTAAACTTCAGGTTTTTGTGCTGCATGTGGATGTTCAGCGCCTGCATATACTTTGAGTCTCAGCTTCATGTGATTACCTTGACGAGTCTTAGGAATCATGCCATGAACTGCGAATTCAATCATACGCTCAGGTTTGGTCTTGATCAGGTCCTCAGCAACAGTAACCTTCAAGCCGCCTGGGTGCATCGAGTGACGGTAGTATTTCTTATTCTGCATTTTCTTACCTGTGAGGTGAATCTTCTCAGCGTTGATAACAATTACGAAATCGCCTGTATCAACATGTGGAGTGAATTGCGGTTTGTGTTTGCCGCGGATCAGGGCAGCGGCTTCGCTTGCCAAACGACCAAGTGTTTTGCCTTCGGCATCAATGATGTGCCAATTGCGTTCAACTTCGTTCGGCTTCGCCATATAGGTGGTACGCATGAATGTTTCCTCCTTGTTCTCGTACGAAAATCTTCTGTTTCGTATATCTTGTTTCGCATTTAGAATCACATATTTGTATGTTGGAAAAGCTTGATTGTTGGCATTTCCTTGATCGGGGCTGTGGGATAGCCATCAAGAAAACACAACTTTTATATTACAGCATAAACCCGATGAGTGCAAGTGATTTTTAACTTTCAGAGACACTATTTTGCGAAAAAATAGTATTCCCTTCTTCGGTCATCACACTCTCGTCATACTCCACACTCCAGAGTGCCAGACCCTTGGATACAGCCGTAGGACCGGCTGCTCCGCGGTCACATGCCGCAAGAATGACGGGGATTTGATCCGCGCTGACTTTGCCTTCCCCCACCTGCATCAGCGTGCCCATAATAATGCGTACCATATGCTGCAGAAAGCCGCTGCCTGTAATATAAGTGTGAATTACTCCCTGGTCAGGGGAGCCCGGACGGCACATGCTGCGGTCCACCTCAATATATGCTTCATATATCGTCCGGACGTGGGAGGTCTTGGTAGAATGTCTGGATGCAAATGAAGTGTAATCGTGGGTGCCCAGCAGCGCTGCCAATCCCTGCTCCATCGCCTGAAGATCCAGTTTGCCCGGATGATGATGCTGCCAGCGCCGCTGGAACGGATCCGGGAACCGGTTGCCGCTTATCGTGTACCGGTAGGTTTTGCGCTTCGCCCCTCGGCGGGAGTGGAACGAGAGCGGCACCTCAGCGGCCTCAGTGACCACGATGTCCTGCGGCAGCCTGGCATTCAGTGCCAGACACCACCGCTCCAGCGGGATCTGCGAGGAGGTGATGAAGTTAAAGGGCTGGCCATACGCATGAACACCTGCATCTGTCCGTCCTGAGCCTGTTATTTTGAGCTGCTCACCGGTTAAGTGCAGAATGGCATGTTCCAGCTTGTCCTGAATCGTATTGCCCTGAGGCTGGGTCTGAAAGCCATCATAATGGGTTCCGTCATAATTGACTCTCATCAATAGATTGCGCATTTCATTCTCCTCTTTCAAAAAAAAAGAGCCCCGGCGGGAGCTCCTTCTACTCTATCCAAGGTGATTCCCGCGGTTATTTGCACAGCAGGGGGATTATGCCCTGCAGTACAATAACGTTAAACGTAGTACGTACATCCGGAAATCATGGCTTGTGAAACTACGCGCGGTCTACCAGTTCAAGATAAACCATAGGCGCAGCATCGCCACGGCGAGGTCCCAGCTTCAGGATACGGGTGTATCCGCCTGGACGCTCAGTGTAACGAGGAGCAATGTCAGAGAACAGTTTCTGGATTGCATCTTGTTCACCATCTACAGTCTCACGACGAACAAATGCAGCTACTTGACGGCGAGCATGAAGATCGCCCTTTTTCGCTTTAGTGATCAGTTTCTCAGCGATGGAACGAACTTCCTTCGCTTTGGCTTCTGTTGTCTGAATACGTTCGTATAGGAACAGATCCGTTACCATATCGCGGAACAGTGCTTTACGCGCGCTGGAATCACGGCCCAATTTTTGGTATGCCATTTTGTTTTCCCTCCTTCACTCAAGTCTCAAGAATCCGAAAGCTATTCTTCTGTACGAAGTCCCAAACCAAGCTCCTCAAGCTTCTCTTGTACCTCTTCCAAAGATTTGCGGCCCAGGTTACGGACCTTCATCATATCTTCTTCAGTCTTGGTAGTCAGCTCTTGCACGGTATTAATACCGGCGCGTTTGAGGCAGTTGTAGGAACGGACAGAAAGATCAAGCTCCTCGATCGTCATCTCGAGTACCTTTTCCTTTTTGTCTTCTTCTTTTTCAACCATAATTTCGGCGTCTTTCGCTTCGTCCGTAAGACCTACGAACAGAACGAGGTGCTCGTTCAAAATTTTGGCTCCAAGGCTAACGGCTTCTTCCGGTCGGATACTGCCATCTGTCCAGATTTCCAGCGTCAATTTGTCGTAGTTGGTAACTTGACCGACACGGGTATTATCAATACCGTAATTCACACGTGAAATTGGGGTGTAGATAGAGTCAACTGGAATTACACCAATTGGCTGATCGTCGCGTTTGTTCCGGTCCGCTTGGACGTAGCCGCGACCACGGCCTGCAAAAATGCGCATGTGCAGTCTCGCGCCAGGTCCCAGCGTTGCAATATGAAGATCCGGGTTCAGGATCTCAACATCGCTGTCCGCACGAATATCACCTGCGGTAACGATGCCCTCTCCTTCAGCATCAATCTCGAACACTTTCTCTTCGTCCGAATGAATCTTCAGCGAGAGAGCTTTAAGGTTCAGGATGATCTCCGTCACATCTTCCATTACGCCGGGAACGGTCGAGAACTCATGCAGAACGCCGTCAATTTGGACCGAAGTCACTGCGGCTCCCGGAAGGGAGGACAGCAGAATCCGGCGAAGCGAGTTCCCCAGAGTCGTGCCATATCCACGTTCCAGCGGTTCAACTACGAATTTCCCATAGGTCCCATCCTCATTGGCTTCTACGGTCTCAATTTTCGGCTTTTCGATTTCTATCACGAGTGTACCCCTCCTTCAAACGTCGCTCCTATATGAAACAGTCACCCCATCAGGTGTATCATGTAGTATGCCTAAACACCTATTATTAGCAGATGCGTCAGAATTATACCACAATCACAATTCTGATTCTACTATACGCGGCGACGCTTCGGCGGACGGCATCCATTGTGAGGAACTGGAGTAACGTCTTTAATGAGGTTAACTTCAAGGCCAGCGGCCTGAAGGGAACGGATGGCTGCTTCGCGGCCCGCGCCCGGTCCTTTAACCATAACTTCTACGGACTTCATGCCGTGTTCCATAGCTGCCTTAGCGGCAGTTTCGGCTGCCATTTGTGCTGCGAATGGAGTCGATTTACGGGAACCCTTGAATCCTTGACCACCGGAGCTTGCCCAGGAAATTGCATTTCCATGAGGGTCCGTGATCGTAACGATCGTGTTGTTGAACGTGGAACGGATGTGTGCCACGCCAGACTCGATATTTTTCCGGTCGCGACGTTTGGTACGTACGACTTTTTTCGGTTTAGCCATTGTCTCTTCTCACCTCTTCTTATTTCTTTTTGTTTGCTACAGTACGACGCGGGCCTTTACGGGTACGGGCATTAGTTTTGGTGCGTTGACCGCGAACAGGCAATCCACGACGGTGACGAACACCGCGGTAGCAGCCGATCTCAGTAAGACGCTTAATATTCAAGGAAATTTCACGACGCAGGTCACCTTCAACCTTAACCTCTTTGTCGATCGTTTCACGCAGTTTGCTGACTTCATCTTCCGTCAAATCACGGACACGTGTGTTAACGTCAATGCCTGTTTCATTAAGAATTTTCTGGGAAGTCGTTTTACCGATTCCGAAAATATAAGTCAAGGCGATCTCAACGCGTTTGTCACGTGGCAAATCCACTCCAGCTATACGAGCCATTACGCTACACCCCCTTCTTTAACCTTGTTTTTGTTTGTGTTTCGGATTTTCGCAAATTACCATAACAGTCCCTTTGCGGCGGATGACTTTGCATTTTTCGCAAATGGGCTTTACAGAAGGTCTTACCTTCATGTTAATTACCTCCTCAAAGTTCTGCGAAGCAAAACTTTTGTTGTAGTTCCCATCTATTTACGGTAAGTTATACGGCCTTTCGACAGATCGTAAGGCGATAACTGCACGACCACTTTGTCCCCGGTCAGGATACGGATAAAGTGCATCCGCAATTTCCCGGACACATGGGCAAGTATCTGGTGACCATTCTCAAGCTCTACCTTAAACGTTGCGTTGGGCAACGGCTCAATAACCGTTCCTTCTACTTCAATGACATCTTCCTTAGCCACAGTTAGTCTCCTCTCTCCTTAGCACTTTTTCCAGCGGGCTGTCCGTACTTCATCACTGCGAACCGCAGCTTTCCGTTGGTGACCCGGCCGGTTTCTTCCAAACTGTCTACAATCTCACTGCTGATGAAGGGTATGAGCTCCAAATGCTGAATATTCTTCTTCTTTGGGCTGTCAAACTTGCGTTTGTCCCCGTCAGCAATATATACAAACCTGCTATCCACAACTGCGATAACAACGGCAGCCTCTCCGGCATCCTTGCCTTTGAGAATTCTCACGATCTGACCAATCTGCGGGCTGCTCCCAGTATTCACGTGAAGATCACCTACGCATTCAGTTTTGTGAAAATCTCCATGCCGTCCGGCGTAACCGCCACGGTATGCTCAAAGTGAGCACACAGCGAACCGTCTACCGTAACGACCGTCCAGTTATCTTCCAGCGTTCTGACATACCGTTCCCCTGCGTTAACCATCGGCTCAATGGCGAGTACCATACCCGGCTTCAGACGTGGTCCGCGGTCCGCTATGCCATAGTTCGGAATTTGCGGTTCTTCATGCAGTTCTGCCCCAATGCCATGGCCAACATACTCGCGGACTACGGAGAACCCCGCATCTTCGATATATGCTTGGATGGCGTGGGAGATTGTAAACAGGCGCACATCCGGTTTGACTAACGCCAGGCCGGCGTAGAGAGAGCCTTCCGTGACATCCAGCAGACGCTGGGCTTCTTCGGAAATGCGGCCTACCCCGTAGGTCCAGGCGGAGTCCCCATGATAACCGCGGTACTCTGCACCGATATCCAGCGTCACAATGTCGCCTTCCACCAGTTTGCGTTTCCCTGGAAATCCATGCACCAATTGTTCGTTGACTGAAGCGCAAATGCTGGCAGGAAAACCGTTGTAGCCTTTAAAAGACGGCACTGCACCCTGACTGCGGATGTATTGATCAGCAATTCTGTCGAGCTCTCCGGTCGTAACCCCTGGCTTGATAGCCTCAGCAATACGGCGGTGACACTCGGCAACGATTCGACCAGCTTCCCTCATGAAGACAAGTTCCTGTTCGGATTTACAGATGATCATTACATTAACCCCGCAGCATAGATACAATTTCAGAAGAAACGACATTGATTTCGTTTTCTCCGTTGACCTGACGCAAAAGACCTTTATCTTCATAAAATGCAAGCAGCGGCGCTGTTTTGTTATCATACTCATCCAGGCGCTTGCCTACACTCTCTTCGTTGTCATCCGGACGCTGATACAGCTCGCCGCCGTCAATGTCGCAGATGCCTTCTTGCTTCGGCGGGTTGAAAATCAGATGGTAGGATGTTCCGCATACTGAACAGATCCGGCGTCCGGTAAGACGCGCCATCAGCAGTCCGCGGTCCACATTCAAGTTGATCACGTGATCCAGTGAAGTCCCGAGACGGCTCAGGATCTCTCCCAGCGCTTCCGCTTGCGAAAGGGTTCTTGGAAAGCCATCCAATAAGAAACCTTTTTCGCAATCGGACTGCTGCAGCCGTTCTTCAACGATTCCAATCGTCACATCATCAGGTACAAGCAAGCCTTGATCAATGTATGATTTGGCCTTCAGCCCAACCGGCGTTCCCTGCTTGATTGCCAAGCGGAAGGCGTCACCTGTCGAAATATGCGGAATACCAAGTTCCTTCACAACCACTGAGGCTTGTGTTCCCTTGCCTGCCCCAGGAGGGCCCATGAATAAAATGTTCACGATTCTCTACTCCCCCCAAACGTTCGCCACCAGGCAAGAAACAGCACAATAGGTACCGGGAAGTCTAAGAATCCAGGTACTTCACCGGAACCTATCGCCTATTTATTGATGAAGCCTTTGTAATGGCGTTTGATCAATTGGCTCTCGATCTGCTTCATGGTATCCAGTGCCACACCGATTACGATCAGCAGCGCAGTACCGCCGATCTTAACCTGCTTAGGCAGCCCTGCCAGCGTACCAAAGAACATCGGCAAAATAGAGATCAAAGCCAGGAACAAAGCGCCAGACATCGTCAGACGGGACATTACTCTGGTCAGATACTTTTCAGTTGCCTTGCCCGGACGAATACCTGGAATGTATCCGCCGTTCTTCTTCATGTTCTCTGCCATCTGTTGCGGGTTCATCTGAACAAACGTATAGAAGAACGTAAATCCGATGATCATCACCACATACAGGAGCATTCCGAGCGGCGCTTCAATGGCCAGATACTTCGCAATCCATTTGGCCCACTCATGAGTAGACCAGAAGGATGAGAGCACAACCGGGAATTGAAGCAATGAGACGGCGAAGATAACAGGAATTACACCAGCCGCATTAATTTTAAGCGGAATATGTGTATTCTGTCCACCGTACATTTTGTTACCGACCACGCGCTTAGCGTATTGTACAGGGATTTTGCGGATACCTTGCTGAACAAAGATAACCCCGACAATAATCGCAACAATCACGACCAGAACAATAACGGCTTTAAGAATATTCAGGAACATCTGATCCGGCTGGATGAAGCTTGATTGTGCTGTAGCCGTGATATATCCCGGAAAGGCGGCGACGATTCCCGCAAAAATCAGGATCGAAATCCCGTTTCCTATTCCCTTTTCAGTGATCTGCTCACCTAACCACATCAAGAACGATGTACCCGCCGTCAATATGATCGCGATAAGCAGGTAATCCGCAAAGGTTGCATTTGGAATCATCTCAGTGCCATAAATCCGGTTAAATCCGATAGATGTGGCAAACGCTTGAATCAAACCTAGCACGACTGTGCCGTAACGCGTAATTTGCGCCAGCTGTTTTTTCCCGTGCTCCCCTTGCTTCGCCCACTCGGCAAACTTAGGAACAACATCCATCGAGAGCAGTTGCACGATGATGGATGCCGTAATGTACGGGTAAATGCTGATCGCAAAAATCGAGAAGTTTTTGAGCGCTCCGCCCGAGAAGGTGTTCAAAAGACCCATCAAAGCGTCTCCGCCCTGATTTGTTGATTCCAGTACTTCTTTGTTCACACCGGGAACCGGCACAAACGAACCGATGCGGTAAATGATCAGAACGAACAGGGTAAACAGGATCTTTTTGCGCAAATCTTCAACATGCCATATATTCTTAAGCGTCTTGAACATTAGATCACCTCGGTTTTACCGCCGGCAGCTTCGATTTTCTCTACCGCAGATTGAGAGAACTTATTTGCTTTGACAGTCAGTTTAACAGCCAGTTCACCGTTGCCGAGAATCTTGATGCCGCTCTTAGTGTTGCTGACAACACCAGTTTCAAGCAAAAGCTCTGGAGTTACTTCTGTTCCTTCTGCAAAGCTGTTCAGATCTTCAAGGTTCACAATCGCGTACTCTTTACGGGTAGGATTGATGAAACCACGTTTAGGCAGACGACGATAGAGTGGGTTTTGTCCACCCTCGAAGCCTGGACGCACACCACCGCCGGAACGGGAGTTTTGACCTTTGTGACCGCGGCCCGAAGTTTTACCGTTTCCGCTACTTGGTCCACGGCCCACGCGGTTGCGTTCTTTCCGTGATCCAGGAGCTGGAGCAAGTTCATGTAACTTCATCGTTTGCACCTCCTTATGTTTGTTAATGTTATACGAGGCGATTAGCCTTCAATTTCAGTAACGGACAGCAAGTGGCTCACTTTGTTGATCATCCCGCGAATTGCAGGAGTGTCGTTGTGAACCACGGACGAGTTGGTTTTGCGCAGGCCGAGCGTCTTAACAGTAACACGTTGTGTTTCTGGACGTCCAATTACACTGCGAACGAGGGTAATTTGCAACTTTGCCATTGACGTTCCCCTCCTTAACCGCGTAATTCTTCGACAGATTTGCCGCGAAGCTTCGCGACTTCTTCAATGCGTTTCAGGCGGGAAAGTCCCTCCAGAGTAGCATTGACCATATTCATGGAATTCGAAGAACCCAGAGATTTTGTCAAGATGTCGCCAACGCCTGCCAATTCAAGTACCGCACGAACCGGTCCACCAGCGATAACGCCGGTACCTTCGGATGCTGGTTTCAGCAGAACGCGTCCTGCGCCGAAATGACCAGTAACCAGGTGAGGAATCGAAGTTCCTACGATTGGAATGTGGATCAGGTTTTTCTTGGCGTCTTCAATGCCTTTACGGATGGCATCCGGAACTTCTCCGGCTTTACCGATACCCGCACCGACATAACCGTTGCCGTCGCCCACAACAACAAGTGCACTAAAGCTGAAACGGCGTCCGCCCTTTACAACTTTTGCAACACGGTTAATGTGTACAACTCTTTCTGTCAGTTCTAAACTGTTCGGATCTACACGCAAGTCGTTAACCTCCTTTTAAGAATTATTCTAGAATTCAAGACCAGCTTCGCGGGCTGCGGTTGCCAGAGCCTGAATCCGTCCATGGTACAGGTATCCACCGCGGTCAAATACTACCGCTGTATGACCCTTTTCTTTGGCGCGCTCAGCGATCAGTTGACCAACTTTGCTTGCAGCTTCAACGCTGCCGCCGTTTCCGATTGTAGCACTCAGCTCTTTATCCAGTGTGGAGGCAGATACGAGAGTAACGCCTGTCACGTCATTGATCAGTTGAGCATAGATGTGTTTTGAAGAACGGAATACGTTCAAACGCGGACGCTCAGCAGTACCCTGGATTTTTTTACGAACACGCAGGTGTCTTTTGAGACGAGCCTTGTTTTTATCCTCTTTTGTAATCATGACTTCCCTTTCACTCCCTTCAGTTTGCCGTAGACAGCTTCACTTTAAGATGCACGGGGTATCTTACAATTAAGGTAGAGCTGGTTATTTCTTCTTACCAGCTTTACCTTCCTTGCGGATGATACGCTCGCCTTCATATTTAATACCTTTACCTTTGTACGGCTCAGGTTCACGTACAGAACGGATCTTGGCAGCATAAGCGCCTACGCGTTCTTTGTCGATCCCTTTAACGATGATCTTCGTGTTCGCAGGAACCTCGAACTCGATGCCCGCTTCCGGTGTGATTTCAACCGGGTGGGAGTAACCAACGTTCAGTACGACTTTATCTCCGGACTTGCTTGCACGATATCCGACCCCAACCAGTTCCAGAGATTTCGAGAACCCTTCAGTTACACCACTCACCATGTTGCTGACAACGGAGCGGGTTGTGCCGTGAAGTGAACGATGCAGCTTGTTGTCCGACGGGCGAACAACAGTGATTTCGTTATTTTCAACTGTAATCTTCATGTCTTTATGAAGCTCACGAGTCAAAGTACCTTTAGGACCTTTTACTGTAATAACGGCGTTGTTCAAAGTAACATCTACACCGCTAGGTACTGCGATTGGTTTACGACCAATACGAGACATGTGTTGCACCTCCTTATCTTGTGACGTTTATTACCAGATGTAGCAGATAACTTCTCCGCCCGATTTTGATTGACGAGCTTCCTTGTCGGTCATAACTCCCTTGGATGTGGAGATAATCGCGATTCCCAGACCGCCAAGTACACGAGGAACCTCGTTGCTCTTCGTGTAAACGCGCAGACCTGGTTTACTGATTCTTTTCAGACCGGAGATAACGCGCTCCTGGTTCGGGCCGTATTTCAGGAAAATACGGATAATCCCCTGTTTGCTATCTTCAACGAATTCAGCATCACGGATGAAGCCTTCACGCTTCAGAATGTCCGCAATTTGTTTCTTCATAGTAGAAGCAGGCATTTCTACTGTCTCGTGACGCACAGTGTTGGCGTTACGAATACGAGTAAGCATATCTGCAATAGGATCAGACATAGTCATGTGTGTAAACCTCCTTCCCGTTTATAAGCTTCTTACCAGCTTGCTTTCTTCACGCCAGGGATCTGGCCTTTATATGCTAATTCGCGGAAACAAATTCTGCAAATTTTGTACTTTTGCAGTACCGAATGTGGACGACCACAGCGCTCACAACGTGTATATGCACGCACTTTGAACTTAGGCTCACGCTGTTGTTTAACTTTCATTGAAGTCTTTGCCACTTAGACTGACACCTCCTAAACAGTTTCGGAGAAATGGATGATGCTTATTTTGTGAAAGGCATTCCCAGCTGATTCAGCAGCTCACGGGATTCCTCATCCGTCTTTGCAGTCGTTACGATAACGATGTCCATACCGCGGACCTTATCTACCTTGTCATACTCGATTTCCGGGAAGATCAATTGCTCTTTCAGACCCAGTGTGTAGTTACCGCGGCCGTCAAAGGCTTTGCTGGAAACACCACGGAAGTCACGAACGCGTGGAAGCGTAACGTTGATCAATTTATCCAGGAAGTAATACATACGCTCGCCGCGCAGTGTTACTTTAACCCCGATCGGCATATTTTCGCGCAGTTTGAAACCGGCGATGGATTTTTTTGCTTTAGTGATAACCGGCTTTTGACCAGAGATCAATTGCAGATCATTTACTGCTGCATCAAGTACTTTGGAGTTCTGAACAGCGTCACCCACACCCATGTTGATGACGATCTTCTCGATCTTAGGCACTTGCATAACAGTAGTATAGTTGAACTTCTGCATAAGAGCAGGAGTGATTTCATTCAAGAAACGTTCTTTCATTCTTGCTGCCATGAAGCTTTACCTCCTTTCATCAGGACTGTATTAGTCGATAATCTCTCCGGATCTTTTAGCTACCCGAACTTTCTTACCGTTATCAAGCACTTTATAGCCGATGCGTGTTACTTTTCCGCTCTTCGGATCAATGTGCATTACGTTGGACACATGGATCGAAGCTTCCTGTTCGATGATTCCGCCCTGCGGATTCAGCTGGTTAGGCTTCTGGTGTTTCTTCACCATGTTTACGCCTTCTACCAGGACGCGGTTTTCACGAGGATAAGCAGCGATGACACGGCCTTTTTTACCTTTGTCCTTCCCGCTGATCACAAGCACCACATCATCTTTCTTCACGTGCAGTTTATTGTTATGGGATTCAAGAACTTTTTTCACTCTAGGCATTGATTACACCTCCTATAACTGACCTTCTCATGTAGAACCCGTACGAGTACGGATATTTTAGATAACTTCCGGTGCCAAGGAAACGATCTTCATGTAGTCCTTGTCGCGAAGTTCGCGAGCCACTGGTCCGAAGATACGTGTTCCGCGCGGGCTTCTGTCGTCTTTAACAACAACAGCTGCATTCTCGTCAAATGCGATGTAAGATCCGTCTTTACGGCGTACCGAACGCTTTGTACGAACAACTACCGCTCTAACTACATCACCTTTTTTGACAACGCCGCCTGGTGTTGCTTGTTTGACGGAGCAAACGATCAGATCACCGATTGCTGCTGTACGGCGTCCAGTACCACCCAGTACGCGGATACACATCAGTTCCTTCGCACCAGAGTTGTCAGCCACATGTAAACGTGTAAATGGTTGAATCATTATTAATTTCCTCCTTCCGGAAAGGGATCAGGCTCTAGTCTTAGATGATAACCGCTTTTTCTACCACTTCAACCAGTCTCCAGCGTTTGTCCTTCGACAATGGACGAGTCTCCATGACTTTTACGACATCACCAATTTTAGCTACATTCTCTTCATCATGTGCCTTGAATTTCTTCGTGGACTTGATGCGTTTGTGATACAGATTGTGCTTTTTATAGGTTTCAACAGCAATTACGATGGTCTTATCCATTTTGTCGCTGACTACTTTACCGATCAGCACTTTACGTGCATTACGTTCTTCGCTCATAGTTAGCCTCCTTCCTGATTACGGATGACGAATCCGCCGTCACTTAACTGATCCCAAGAACTCTTTGATGGATAACGGTTTTAGCACGAGCTATTTCCTTACGCACATCACGAATCCGAGTCGGGTTATCCAGTTGGCCAGTAGCCAATTGAAAACGGAGATTGAAAAGCTCTTCCTTGAATCCGGCGATCTTCTGTTCAATCTCGGCAGTGGTTAAGTTGCGAAGTTCATTAGCTTTCATTTGCTTCACCACCCAATTCTTCACGTTTCACAAACTTAGTCTTAACAGGCAGCTTGTGAGCGGCAAGACGCATCGCTTCACGAGCGATTTCTTCCGACACGCCTCCGAGTTCGAACATAATCTTGCCCGGTTTAACTACTGCTACCCACTTCTCAACGTTACCTTTACCACTACCCATACGAACCTCAAGAGGCTTCTGAGTAATTGGCTTATCTGGGAAAATCTTAATCCAGACCTGACCGCCACGTTTGATGTAACGTGTCATCGCGATACGTGCAGCTTCGATCTGACGGTTAGTGATCCAGGATGGCTCCAGAGCCTGCAGACCGAATTCGCCGAAGTTCAGCTCGGTTCCGCCTTTTGCCATACCCTTCATGTGACCGCGCTGTTGCTTGCGGTGTTTAACGCGCTTTGGTACCAACATGATTAGTTGCCTCCTTCCTGAGCAGCTTGTTTCTTAGCTGGGGGAAGAACTTCTCCACGGTAGATCCATACTTTTACGCCGATACGGCCGTAAGTTGTATGAGCTTCAGCTGTTCCGTAATCGATATCAGCACGAAGCGTATGAAGTGGAACTGTTCCTTCGCTATAACCTTCTGAACGGGCAATCTCAGCACCGCCAAGACGTCCGCCAACTTGTGTTTTGATACCCTTTGCGCCGGAACGCATAGTTCTCTGAATCGCTTGCTTCAGTGCACGGCGGAACGATACGCGACGCTCCAGCTGTTGTGCAATGCTCTCAGCAACAAGAATTGCATCCAGTTCAGGGTGCTTAATTTCATTGATGTTGATGTGTACTTTTTTGCCGCCGGCGATCGCTGTAACTTCGCTGCGCAGTACTTCAACTTCTGCTCCGCCCTTACCGATTACCATACCTGGCTTGGCAGTGTGAATTGTAACGTTCACTCGGCTTGCCGCTCTTTCGATCTCGATGCGGGAAACAGAGGAATCTTTCAATTTGCCTTTAAGGTATTCCCGGATTTTGACGTCTTCCATTAAAAGAGTACCGAAATCTTTGCCTGCATACCATTTTGATTCCCAATCGCGAATAATACCGACTCGGAGTCCGACTGGATTTACCTTTTGACCCACGTGTTATCCCTCCTTATTTCTCAGATACCACCAAAGTAATGTGGCTGGTACGTTTATTGATCCGGCTTGCACGGCCCATGGCGCGTGGACGGAAACGTTTCATTGTTGGACCCTGGTTAACGAAAACTTCGCTTACGAACAAGCTGTTTACGTCCATAGAGTAGTTATGCTCAGCGTTAGCAATCGCCGAGTTCAGCAGCTTCTCAACAACCGGAGAAGCGGACTTCGGAGTGTGGCGAAGAATTGCGATTGCTTCCCCCACTTGCTTGCCGCGAATCAAGTCAACAACCAGTTTCGCTTTACGCGCAGAAATCCGCACCGATCTTGCATGTGCTTTTGCTTCCATTGTTTTCCCTCCTCTCAAACAGAGACGTTAATTATCTTCTGGTTTTCTTATCGTCACCCGCGTGGCCTTTGTAAGTACGTGTTGGCGCGAACTCGCCCAACTTGTGACCTACCATATCTTCCGTTACGTATACAGGCACGTGCTTACGGCCGTCATATACACCAAACGTATGTCCGATAAACTGAGGGAAAATGGTTGAGCGACGGGACCAGGTTTTAACAACAACTTTCTTATCTGCCGCGTTCAGTTCCTCAACTTTTTTCAGCAGGTAGCCATCAATGAACGGCCCCTTCTTTAAACTGCGACCCATGTGTGAATCCTCCCTTCATCCGGTTCTTCAAACCGCGAATCGACGCTTCGCGCTAGCTTAACTTGCCTGAAGCGTCTTATTTTGTGCGGCGGCGAACGATATATTTATCAGATGCTTTGTTTTTCTTACGCGTTTTGTAGCCGAGGGTTGGTTTGCCCCAAGGAGACATTGGCGATTTCCGTCCGATTGGAGCGCGGCCTTCACCACCACCGTGTGGGTGATCGTTAGGGTTCATGACAACACCGCGTACTTCAGGACGACGTCCCAGCCAGCGGCTGCGTCCGGCTTTACCAATCTTGATCAGCTCGTGATCTTCGTTACCTACGGAACCGATCGTTGCACGGCAAACGCTGAGGATTCTGCGCACTTCACCGGAGTTCAGACGAACGGATACGTATTTCTCTTCTTTACCGAGCAATTGAGCTTCTGTACCGGCTGCACGGACCAGTTGTCCGCCTTTACCAGGCTTCAGCTCGATGTTGTGGATAACTGTACCCACTGGGATGTTTGCGAGCGGAAGGCTGTTACCGATTTTGATGTCAGCAGCAGGGCCAGACTCGATTTTATCCCCAACTTTAAGGCCTTTAGGAGCGATGATGTAACGTTTCTCTCCGTCAGCGTAGTTGATCAATGCGATATTGGACGTACGGTTCGGGTCATACTCGATTGTAGCAACGCTACCTGGTATGCCGTCTTTCGTGCGTTTGAAGTCGATAATACGGTATTTACGCTTGTGTCCGCCGCCGTGGTGACGAACCGTAATTTTACCTTGGTTGTTGCGTCCCGCATGCTTGAACAGCGGAGCGAGCAACGATTTCTCAGGCTGGTTTGTGGTGATTTCTTCAAACGTAGACACGGACATAGCGCGTCTTGCCGGAGAGGTCGGTTTGTACTTTTTGATTGGCACTGTAGTTCCCTCCTTACTTTACAGATTATTATTCTACCGCTTCAAAGAATTCGAGCGGCTTGCTGTCCGGGCTAAGCTTAACGATGGCTTTTTTCCATTCTGGAGTGTATCCGGAATATTTGCCGTAACGTTTCAGTTTACCAGGTACGCGCATTGTGTTCACACTAACGACTTTAACTTTAAAAATAGCCTCGACAGCTTTTTTGATTTCGGTCTTGTTAGCACGAATATCCACTTCAAAAGCGTACTTCAGTTCGCTCATGTATTCGGATGTGCGTTCCGTAATCACAGGTCGCTTAACAATATCACGAGGATCTTTCATTACGCGAACACCTCCTCTACCTTCAGAACTGCATCTTTAGTGATGATCAGTTTGTCGTACAGCAGTACGTCAAGAACATTGATGCCATCAGCCGCTACGAATTTCACCCCAGGGATGTTACGAGCGGAAAGAGCCACATTGTCGTCATAGCCAGGAGCTACAACCAGGGCCTTGCTGCCCACTTTAAGATTGTTCAGAATCGCTGCGAATTCTTTCGTCTTCGGAGCATTCATAGTCAGGCTATCCAATACGATGATGTCATTCCCGAGAACTTTCGAGGACAACGCGGATTTGATGGCCAACCGGCGAACTTTCTTAGGCAGTTTCCAGGAATAGCTGCGTGGTGTTGGTCCGAAGACTACGCCGCCGCCTTTCCATTGTGGAGAACGAATGGAGCCTTGACGGGCACGACCTGTACCTTTTTGCTTCCAAGGCTTACGTCCGCCGCCACGTACTTCAGAGCGTCCTTTTACTTTGTGTGTACCGCGACGAAGGGAAGCTCTCTGCATCAGTACAGCTTCATGCATAACATGTGCATTAGGCTCAATACCGAAGACCGAATCACTCAGTTCAACTTCGCCAACTTCGCTACCACTAGTATTAAAAAGTGTTACTTTTGGCATTTCATGTTCCTCCTTTCTTCAGTCGTTATTTCTTAACAGTTTCTTTAACTTTCACGTAGCTGTTCTTAGGGCCTGGGATAGCGCCTTTAACCAGCAGTACATTGCGTTCTACGTCAACCCGGATGATTTCAAGTCTTTGAACCGTAACGGTCGTGTGACCCATATGTCCTGGCAGGCGTTTGCCCTTAGGAACACGGTTAGCCTGAATGGAACCCATCGAGCCCGGTCTTCTGTGGTAACGCGATCCGTGTGCCATTGGTCCGCGGCTTTGTCCCCAGCGCTTGATGTTACCCTGGAAGCCTTTACCCTTGGTCGTACCGGTTACGTCAACAAATTCGCCTTCAGCGAAGATGTCAGCCTTAAGCTCTTGTCCAACCTCGAGGGACCCGAGGTCAACACCGCGAATTTCGCGAACGTAGCGCTTAGGTGTTGCATTTGCCTTTTTGGCGTGACCCTGTTCAGGCTTGTTGGAGCGGCTTTCTTTCTTATCGGAAAAGCCCAACTGCACTGCTTCATATCCGTCGATATTCAGGTCTTTCTTTTGCAGTACCACACAAGGACCCGCTTCGATAACCGATACAGCGATCACGTTACCTTCTGGAGTAAACACTTGAGTCATACCGAGTTTTTTTCCTAAGATACCTTTCATGTTGACACCTCTTTTCTTTTCCTAGTTGCTTGAAATGAATTACAATTTGATTTCGATATCTACACCGGACGGCAGATCCAAGCGCATCAAGGCATCCACAGTTTGTGGTGTTGGGTTCACAATATCGATCAAACGTTTGTGAGTCCGTTGTTCAAACTGTTCACGGGAATCCTTGTACTTGTGCACCGCACGGAGAATGGTAATAACTTGTTTCTCGGTTGGCAGCGGAATCGGCCCGGATACACCAGCACCCGAACGTTTTGCTGTTTCAACAATTTTCTCAGCGGATTGATCAAGAATTCTGTGGTCGTATGCTTTCAAGCGGATACGAATTTTTTGCTTTGCCATTTTAGTCCCTCCTTCTATCGCCCAATTTATTATCGGACATACTCCGTGAAAATTTTCCGACATCGACCTCATGGCAAAGGGGCCGGGTGTGTCAGTAACCTCTCACATCATCGCAACGTCTCAGAACAACATTTATTATTATATATAATAGGCGGCTATATTGCAAGAGCATTTGCGAAACTAATCAGCTTTTTCCGAAAAAAAATTAAAAAAGTTCTCTTTCCTGTTCAGAAAGGCGCCATATGTTCCGTAAATGAACGTGTTTCTTCTATATAAATAGATCTATTCCCTGATTTCCGCCATCTGAAGCAACGCCTCCATCTCCAGAATATTTACCGTTCTTTTGTGCATGGCAATAATCTTCAGCGCTTCGAGCTTATTCAGCTTCCGGCTAAGTGTTTCGGCAGTTGTTCCGATCATGGCGGCAATCTCTTTCTGTGCAGACGGCAAATCTACGGATTGTCTCCAGCTTTGCATGGTCCTATCGGATTCTGAGAGATTCCTGGTATACAGGTAGATCAGCAGCCGGGCTAACCGTTTCTCCACCTCAAGCATGTGCATGGCACCCGCCGTCTCCTCCGCCAGATGCAGCTGCTCACTGACAGACATCAGGAAGCTGAAGGCAAGCCCTGCATTCTGCTCCAGCAGTGGAATGAAGTCCTTCCGGTGCATCCTGCACACTACCCCGCTCTCGATCATCTCCGCCGTTACATCATTATTCTTATTGTGCAGCAGCGCAAACTGTCCGAAATAATCCCCCGGGAAAAGAAAACGGACAATATGCTGCTTCCCCTCCATACTGTTCTTCGTCAACTTGATTAACCCGCTTTTGACTACATACAAGGCTGCTGATGGCTCACCCTCTCTGCACACCTGGCTGCCTTTGCTGTAAGGTGCTGAGTCTGTGATCGAATCAATCATAACCAGTTCCTCATCGGATAAGCCACTGAATACAGGAACCTGACGAACACAGGCATGGGAACCGCAAGACTTACATTCCATGATCCTTCATCCCCTCCCTTTCGCTGTTTCCACCATAACAAAGATCTGCTTTCTGACCGGTGACTGGGCGCACAACTAATGTTAAAAACTTGATCTATATCAAGGATGCCCATCCCAAGCATCGGTACAATAGGTTCATAGAGACAAAAGGAGTTGAGGAGCTTGCAGCACTACACATTTGAGGATATGCGCCGGATGAACAGAACTTCGCTCGGCAATATGGTCCCGCTTGAATTATTCCGGACAATCCGCCTCATTGGAATGAATCAGGGCTTGCCGTTAGGCGGTAAGGGAACTACTGTCACCATAGGACGCAAGATTGGGGAGAGTCTGCCTGTCACCTCCGTTGACGAGCTGCTGCACCTGTTCGAAGAGCTAAGAATCGGAATCCCCCGGATTATTCATTCCGATGAACGCAGATTGAATATTGCGGTAGATGACTGCTTCTGTAAAGGACTGCCGTCCCTTGCGGACGAGAGGATGGTCTGTGATCTGGAGGGGGCTATTATCGAAGGTGCGCTATGCAAGATTCTCGGCCGCAAGGTCTCGGTGAAGGAGATCAAGTGCAACGTGACCGGCCATGAGCACTGTGAGTACGAGGTTAAGCTGTAAACCACAAACCAATTGAAAGCAGGGATTCATTATGGAAAGAAAGAACACCGCTGAAGCAGTACAGTATCATGAGGAACGCTTTACGAAAAAAATTATCTTTCAAAAAGGTGAAAGTGTAGTATTCATACTCAACTTCATGCCGGGCCAGCAGCTGCCTGTCCACAAGCATCCGGGCGCCGATGTATACATTCTGGCCTTGAACGGTGAAGGAACCATTCATGTAAATGGAGAAGAATCCCCCTTCACCCAAGGAGAGGCGCTTCATATTGCCGGTGATGAATCCTTTGCGTACAGCAATAACAGCGGGGCCCCTTCCAGCTTGTATGTCGTATTATCGAAATTGCCAAGCACAGAGTACGCTAAGGAAATTTAAAATCAATTATATAAAAATAGATCAGGGCTCCTTCATAAGAAGGAGCCCTGATCTTATATTCTGGTCTATCCTAACGGATAGAGCCGGCTTATTTCTGGATAGTTGCTACGGAACCGGCACCAACTGTACGGCCGCCTTCGCGAATGGAGAACTTAGTTCCTTCTTCAATAGCGATTGGCGAGATCAGCTGTACACTTACAGTGATGTTATCGCCAGGCATAACCATTTCAGTACCTTCTGGCAGGTTGATGATGCCAGTTACGTCAGTTGTACGGAAGTAGAACTGTGGACGGTAACCAGTGAAGAATGGTTTGTGACGTCCGCCTTCTTCTTTAGTCAGGACGTAGATCTGAGCAGAGAACTCAGTGTGCGGGTTAACGGAGTTTGGCTTGGACAGTACTTGACCACGTTCGATCATGTTACGGTCTACACCACGCAGCAATGCGCCGATGTTGTCGCCCGCTTGTGCGGAATCGAGCAATTTGCGGAACATTTCTACGCCGGTAACAACGGATTTTCTCTTCTCTTCGTGGATACCCACGATTTCAACTTCTTCCCCAACTTTAACTGTTCCGCGTTCTACGCGACCAGTTGCCACAGTACCGCGGCCAGTGATGGAGAATACGTCTTCGACTGGCATCAGGAATGGCTTGTCAGTCTGACGCTCAGGCAGCGGGATGTAAGTGTCGATAGTTTCGAACATTTCGACAATCTTGTTAGCCCATTCGCCGTCTGGGTTCTGCAGCGCTTCACGAGCGGAACCGCGAACGATTGGAGTGTCATCGCCTGGGAATTCATATTCGCTCAGCAGATCGCGAACTTCCATTTCAACCAGTTCCAGAAGCTCTTCGTCTTCAACCATGTCGCATTTGTTCAGGAATACGACGATGTAAGGAACGCCTACTTGGCGGGACAGCAGGATGTGCTCGCGAGTCTGTGGCATAGGGCCGTCAGCTGCGGATACAACCAGGATAGCTCCGTCCATCTGCGCTGCGCCAGTGATCATGTTTTTAACATAGTCGGCGTGTCCAGGGCAGTCAACGTGTGCGTAGTGACGGTTAGGAGTTTCATATTCAACGTGAGCGGTGGAGATAGTGATACCGCGTTCGCGTTCTTCTGGAGCTTTGTCGATTTGGTCGAATGCTACAGCAGCACCACCGTATCTTTTGGACAGTACAGTTGTGATAGCAGCAGTCAGGGTTGTTTTACCATGGTCGACGTGACCAATAGTACCGATGTTAACGTGCGGTTTGTTACGTTCAAACTTTGCCTTTGCCATTTGAACAGTTCCTCCTTATTGTGGGGTTCCTTATATTAGAGCCGCCCGTCTATGTGCAGTTCTGAGATGACTTGTGTGATATACCCGGACGGCAAGTTAAAAACTTAAGCTTATTCTCCGCCCTTGTTCTTGGATACGATTTCTTCTGCAATGGTCTTAGGCACTTCTTCGTAGTGCGAAAGCTCCATCGAGAATACGCCGCGTCCTTGAGTACCGGAACGAAGTGTTGTGGAATAACCGAACATTTCGGAAAGAGGTACCTTTGCACGGATAATCTGCGCACCACCACGGGAGTCCATACCTTCGATACGGCCGCGGCGGGAGTTCAGCATACCCATTACATCGCCCATGTATTCCTCAGGAACAGTTACTTCCACTTTCATGATTGGCTCCAGCAGAACAGGCTTACACTTGTCCTTGGCAGCTTTGAGTGCCATAGAACCGGCAATCTTGAACGCCATTTCGTTGGAGTCAACATCATGGTAGGAACCATCTACGATGGTAGCCTTAACGTCTACAAGCGGGAAGCCTGCAAGAACGCCGTTTTTCATTTGCTCTTCAATACCGGCCAGCGCAGGAGCGATGTATTCTCTAGGTACAGAACCACCAACAACCTTGCTGTCGAACTGGCTGCCAGTACCTGGATCGAGGGGTTCGAATTCAACCCATACGTGACCGTACTGACCGCGACCGCCGGATTGGCGAACGAATTTACCTTCGACGCGTGCTGGAGCTTTGAATGTCTCACGGTAAGCAACCTGTGGTTTACCCACGTTGGTCTCTACCTTGAATTCGCGGCGCATACGGTCGATGATAATATCCAGGTGAAGCTCACCCATACCTGCCAGGATCGTTTGGCCAGTTTCTTCATCGGTGTGCGCACGAAGAGTTGGATCCTCTTCAGTCAGCTTGCCGAGAGCAACGCCCATTTTATCTTGGTCAGCTTTGGTTTTTGGCTCAACCGCGATTTCGATAACCGGATCAGGGAAGTTCATGGATTCCAGGATTACCGGGTTCTTCTCGTCGCAAAGTGTATCACCAGTGCTTGTGTCCTTCAGACCAACAGCTGCCGCGATATCACCAGCGTATACGATGGAGATTTCTTGACGGCTGTTCGCATGCATCTGCAGGATACGGCCGATACGTTCACGTTTGCCCTTAGTAGCATTCACTACATATGAACCGGATTCCAGGATACCGGAGTATACACGGAAGAACGTGAGCTTACCAACATAAGGGTCTGTCATGATTTTGAATGCCAGCGCTGCGAACGGCTCTTCATCGGAAGAGTGACGCTCAATTTCCGAACCATCTTCAAGGTGACCTTGAATCGACGGTACATCAAGCGGGGATGGCAGGTAATCAACGACTGCGTCCAGCATCAGCTGAACCCCTTTGTTACGGTAGGAAGAGCCGCAGATTACAGGGAAGATTTTAACTTCACATACGCCTTTGCGCAGTGCAGCCTTGATCTCGTCTACTGTAATTTCTTCGCCTTCCAGGTACTTCATAGTGAGGTCCTCGTCGAGTTCAGCAACCTTCTCGATCAGCTCGAGACGCAGCTCCTCAACTTGCTCCAGGAATTCCGCAGGAATCTCTGTTACCTCGATGTTCTGACCCAGATCATCCTTGAAGATGTGAGCTTTCTGCTCAACCAGGTCAATGATGCCTGTGAAGTCGTTCTCTGCACCGATCGGCAGCTGAATAGCAACCGAGTTGGCTTGAAGACGATCACGCATATCCTTAACTACGTTAAGGAAGTCGGCACCGATGATATCCATCTTGTTTACATATGCAATCCGGGGAACGCCGTAACGGTCAGCCTGTCTCCATACGGTTTCAGACTGAGGCTCAACGCCCTCTTTCGCACTAAATACACCAACTGCCCCATCCAATACACGCAGGGAACGTTCAACTTCAACAGTGAAGTCAACGTGCCCTGGGGTATCAATGATATTGATGCGGTGACCCTTCCAGGAAGCAGTTGTTGCAGCGGATGTAATGGTGATTCCGCGCTCTTGCTCTTGTTCCATCCAGTCCATTGTAGCAGCACCCTCGTGAACTTCACCGATCTTGTGCGTGCGGCCTGTGTAGAAAAGAATACGCTCCGTAGTAGTTGTCTTACCAGCATCAATATGCGCCATGATCCCGATATTACGTGTATTTTTTAAGGAGAACTCTCTTGCCATGAAATGGATCTCCTTCCAAAATAGAAGTTATTTGGTCGACTGTAATCCTACCAACGGTAGTGAGCAAACGCTTTGTTCGCTTCAGCCATTTTGTGTGTGTCTTCACGTTTCTTGACAGAAGCGCCTGTGTTGTTGGAAGCATCGATAATCTCAGCCGCCAAACGCTCTTCCATAGTCTTCTCACCGCGGTTGCGTGAGTAGTTCACGAGCCAGCGTAATCCCAAAGCAGTACGTCTTTCAGGTTTAACCTCGATCGGCACTTGGTAGTTGGCACCGCCGACACGGCGGGCTTTAACTTCCAATACAGGCATGATGTTCTTGATGGCAGCTTCAAATACTTCCATCGGCTCTTTACCTGTACGTTCTTGAATCAACTTGAATGAATTGTACAAAATGCTTTGAGCGACACCTCTTTTACCACCCAGCATAATACGGTTGATCAAACGGGTAACCAACTTGCTATTATACAATGGATCTGGTAATACATCTCTCTTCGTAACTGGACCTTTGCGTGGCATGGATATCCCCCTTTCTTGAATGTTTATTATTCAGACAGCCTAATCTTATTTCTTGGCCTTAGGACGTTTCGCACCATATTTGGAGCGAGCCTGCATCCGGTTAGCAACACCTGCAGTATCCAGTGCACCACGAACGATGTGGTAACGAACCCCTGCAAGGTCTTTAACTTTACCTCCGCGCAGCAATACTACGCTGTGCTCTTGAAGGTTGTGTCCGATCCCCGGAATGTAAGCAGTCACCTCAAGACGGTTCGTCAGACGAACACGGGCATACTTACGAAGTGCTGAGTTTGGTTTACGTGGAGTCATTGTGCCTACACGAGTGCACACACCGCGTTTCTGCGGGGCGCTCAAATTTGTAGCCTCACGCTTGAGGGCGTTGAACCCCTTTTGAAGAGCGGGAGATTTGGATTTTTCGATTTTGGCTTGACGGCCTTTGCGAACCAATTGGTTGATAGTTGGCATGTTGTGCCACCCCCTTCCTGAAATGATAGTCAATTCATGAACGTTAAGTCCACAGACCCAGGTGGTTCATAAAAAGACAAATGAAAAGTCCTTGCTGCCGAAGTGTACCCCGGTACAAAAACGTTCTCTTGCTGCTATTGTTTTAAGACGGCTGCCATCGCAGCACCAACTTCTATACCGCAGGCCTTGCCCAAATTCAGCATGGTATCCACATAGGTTACCTTAACGCCTTGTTTGTTGCAAAGCAACACAATCCTGGAAGTAAGCCGTTGATCTCCGTCCTCCGCCACATAGACTTCTGCGGCTTGGCCCATCTCCACCGCCTTGACGGTTTGCTTGGAACCGATCTTGACCTGAGCATCCTGTAACCCTCTATCATCAGTCATAAAACAATACCTCCACTGAATTAGAATGACAAGGCTACTCACGCACCTTAGACATATTAGCACCCTCAGCAGAGGATGTCAAGAAAAAACAGTAATAATTTTATGGATCATCACAGCAGACAGCCGCGTCACGCCCAACCTGCAGCGTGACGCGTATGCTGATGCCGTGAGTATTCAATTATTCAGCCGGAACGGTCTCCAGAGCTTCTTCACTAGCCTCTTCATTCGGATCGCTCAGCTTCACGTTACGGTAGCGGTTCATGCCTGTACCGGCAGGAATCAGCTTACCGATGATAACATTCTCTTTCAGGCCCAGGAGTTTATCCACCTTGCCCTTGATCGCTGCATCCGTCAGGACACGTGTAGTCTCCTGGAAGGAGGCCGCAGACAGGAAGGAGTCGGTCTCCAGGGAGGCCTTAGTGATCCCGAGCAGAACCGGTTTAGCAACCGCAGGCTCATTTCCGGACAGAATGGCTTCCTTGTTGGCTGCTTCATATTCATGAATGTCCGCAAAGGCACCCGGCAGCAGGCTGGTGTCTCCGGCATCGATAATCCGGATTTTGCGCAGCATCTGCTTGATCATAACTTCGATGTGCTTGTCATTGATCTCAACGCCCTGGTTACGGTATACACGCTGTACTTCCTGCAGGATGTAGTTCTGCACCCCGCGGATACCCTTGATGCGCAGCATTTCCTTAGGGTCGATCGAACCGTCTGTCAGCTCATCCCCGGCTTCAATCTCCTGGCCTTCGCTGACACGCAGACGCGAGCCGTAAGTGATGGAATAGGTCTTGGATTCCGCTTCACCCTGAACCTCGATTTCACGGCGGTCCTTGGTTTCACGGATTTCCTTGATTACCCCGTCAATTTCACTGATTGTTGCCTGACCTTTAGGGTTACGGGCTTCAAACAGCTCCTGGATACGCGGCAAACCTTGCGTGATATCGTCTCCGGCTACACCACCGGTATGGAAGGTACGCATGGTAAGCTGTGTTCCCGGTTCACCGATAGATTGGGCGGCGATAATGCCGACTGCTTCCCCGATTTCCACGAACTTGCCTGTTGCCAGGTTGCGTCCGTAGCACTTCTTGCAGACTCCGTGACGGGCACGGCAGCTCAGCACAGAGCGGATCTGCAGCTTGGTCACGCCGGCGTTCACGATCTCTTCAGCCTTGTCGGAGTCAATCAGATCGTTACGGTGAACGATGATCTCCTTGGTCTCCGGATGACGGACAGTCTCGAAGGAGTAACGGCCCTCAATACGGTCGTACAGATCCTCGATGACTTCCTTACCATCCTGAATCCGGCTGACAGTGAAGCCTTTATCGGTACCGCAATCTTCCTCGCGGACAATAACGTCCTGGGCCACGTCAACCAGACGGCGGGTCAGATACCCGGAGTCGGCTGTACGCAGCGCTGTATCGGCCAGACCTTTACGCGCTCCGTGGGTGGAGATAAAGTACTCGAGGACGGTCAGACCTTCACGGAAATTCGCTTTGATCGGCAATTCAAAAATCCGTCCTGACGGGGTAGCCATCAGTCCGCGCATACCGCCCAGCTGGGTGATCTGCGATTTGTTACCGCGCGCCTTGGAGTCAACCATGAGCATGATGGAGTTGAAGCGGTCCATCGATTTCAGCAGCACGTTGGTCAGATCATCCTTGGTCTTCGACCAGATCTCGATAACACGGTCATACCGTTCATCATTGGTAATCAGACCGCGGCGGTATTGGTTGGCAACGACATCAACCTTAGCTTCCGATTCCTTCAGAATGGTTGCTTTTTCCTCTGGCACGATAACGTCGGATACGGCAACCGTAACCCCGGAACGTGTAGAGTAGGTGAAGCCGAGCTGCTTGATTTTGTCCAGAATCATAGAAGTCTGGGTGGTGTGATACGTCTCGAAGCAGCGGGCAATGATCAGACCGAGATATTCCTTACCTACAGCGCTGGCGTCAGGAGCATTCATGATCAACTCACGGATATCTGCACCCTTGTCATAGATAAAGTACTTGTCTGGTGTGCCTTGCAGCAGGTTAGCCTTGGTTGCTTCGTTGATATAAGGGAAGCTGCTCGGATAGATCTCGTTGAAGATGATCTTTCCGACAGTCGTAATCAGCATTGCATTCTGCTGTTCTTCGGTGAAGCTGGTTTTGCCGAGCGCTTTGGCAGGAATAGCCACACGTGCGTGCAGGCCTGCGGTTCCGCGCTGGTAAGCCGATACAGCTTCGTTAACGTTCCGCAGAATCATACCGGTACCCTTCTCTTCCTTGTTGTCCATCGTCAGGTAGAAGGTACCAAGGACCATGTCCTGGGAAGGGGTAACAACCGGCTTGCCGTCCTTAGGGTTCAGGATGTTGCCGGATGCCAGCATCAGCAGGCGTGCTTCAGCCTGGGCTTCTGCAGAGAGCGGTACGTGTACGGCCATCTGGTCACCGTCAAAGTCGGCGTTGTATGCCGTACATACGAGCGGATGAAGCCGGATCGCGTGGCCTTCAACCAGAATCGGCTCGAACGCCTGGATACCCAGTCTGTGCAGCGTAGGGGCACGGTTCAGCAGAACCGGGTGCTCTCTGATGACCTCTTCAAGCACATCCCAGACCTCTGGACTTACGCGTTCAACCTTGCGTTTGGCGCTCTTGATGTTGTGGGCAAGGCCTTTATTCACCAGTTCCTTCATAACGAACGGCTTGAAGAGCTCCAGCGCCATCTTCTTAGGAAGACCGCATTGGTACATCTTCAGGTAAGGTCCTACGACGATAACGGAACGTCCGGAATAGTCAACGCGCTTACCGAGCAGGTTCTGACGGAAACGTCCCTGCTTACCTTTGAGCATATGGCTGAGCGATTTGAGCGGACGGTTACCGGGACCCGTTACAGGGCGGCCGCGGCGGCCGTTATCAATCAGCGCATCCACTGCTTCCTGAAGCATCCGTTTCTCGTTCTGCACGATGATGTCAGGAGCGCCGAGATCCAGCAGTCTCTTCAGACGGTTGTTCCGGTTAATTACACGGCGGTACAGGTCATTCAGGTCAGACGTAGCAAAACGGCCGCCGTCGAGCTGAACCATCGGGCGAAGCTCCGGAGGAATGACCGGGAGTACATCCATGATCATCCAGTCCGGCTTGTTACCGGAGTTGCGGAAGGCCTCGATCACTTCCAGGCGTTTGATCGCCCGGTTGCGGCGCTGGCCTTGAGCCGTACGGAGCTCTTCCTTAAGGAATTCGAGCTCTTTGTCGATGTCGATATCCTGCAGCAGTTTTTTGACAGCTTCAGCGCCCATGCCGGCCTGGAAGCCGTAGCCGTATTTCTCACGGTAGCTGCGGTATTCCTTCTCGGACAACAGCTGCTTCTTCTCCAGCGGAGTTTCTCCCGGATCAGTTACAACATAGGATGCGAAGTAGATAATCTCTTCGAGCGATCTTGGAGACATATCCAGCGCAAGACCCATGCGGCTTGGAATCCCTTTGAAATACCAGATATGAGATACAGGAGCTGCCAGCTCAATGTGGCCCATGCGTTCGCGGCGGACCTTGGCGCGTGTTACTTCAACGCCGCAGCGGTCGCACACAACGCCTTTGTAACGGACGCGTTTGTATTTACCGCAATGACATTCCCAGTCCTTCTGCGGTCCAAAAATACGCTCGCAAAAAAGACCCTCTTTTTCCGGTTTCAATGTACGATAGTTAATGGTTTCCGGTTTTTTTACTTCTCCGCGGGACCAAGAACGAATTTTCTCCGGGGAAGCGAGCCCGATTTTCATAAATTCAAAATTGTTAACGTCCAACAAGGAGCAACCCTCCTTAACCTATATCCTGAATTAGTACCACCGCCCTCTCTTGACGCAGAAGGTCAACAGAGGGCGTGGTCCTTTGTGTAATGAAATTAGCGGCTTGCTGACGAATTACTCGATACCGACCTCTGCACCTTCCAGATTAAGGCTGAGCTTATCGCCTGACGTCTCGTCCTCATCGTCCAATTCCTTCATCTCGATCTCCTGCTCATCACCGCTGAGGATCTTCACATCCATACCGAGGGACTGCAGTTCCTTGATCAATACCTTGAACGATTCAGGCACACCCGGTTCTGGAACATTCTCGCCTTTGACAATGGATTCGTAAGTCTTCACACGGCCGACCACGTCATCGGACTTCACTGTCAGAATCTCCTGCAGGGTATAGGCCGCGCCGTAAGCTTCAAGCGCCCACACTTCCATCTCCCCAAAGCGCTGTCCGCCGAACTGGGCTTTACCGCCCAGAGGCTGCTGCGTTACGAGAGAGTAAGGACCGGTGGAACGGGCGTGAATCTTATCGTCAACCATGTGAGCCAGCTTGATCATGTGCATGACGCCGACAGTAACTTCGCGCTCGAAGCGCTCGCCTGTACGTCCGTCATACAGCACGGTCTTACCATTGCGCTGCATTCCGGCTTCTTCCATCGTATCGAACACGTCATACTCGCGTGCTCCGTCGAAGACCGGAGTAGCCACGTGAATCCCGAGCTGCAGTGCAGCCATCCCGAGATGGACTTCAAGCACCTGTCCGATGTTCATACGCGAAGGTACGCCCAGCGGGTTCAGGACAACCTGTACCGGTGTACCGTCCGGCAGGAACGGCATATCCTCTTCCGGCAGGATACGGGCAACGACACCCTTGTTACCGTGACGTCCGGCCATCTTATCGCCTTCAGAGATTTTACGCTTCTGGGCGATGTAGACACGCACCAGCTGGTTCACACCCGGAGGCAGCTCATCGCCGTTCTCACGGGTGAACACCTTAACGTCCACGATAATACCGTCACTACCGTGCGGTACGCGCAGGGAGGTGTCACGGACTTCACGGGCCTTCTCTCCGAAGATCGCGTGCAGCAGGCGTTCCTCGGCGGTCAGCTCGGTTACGCCCTTCGGTGTAACTTTACCTACCAGAATGTCGCCGGCATTGATCTCGGCACCGATGCGGATGATTCCGCGCTCATCCAGATTGCGGAGCGCCTCTTCACCAACGTTAGGGATATCGCGTGTGATCTCTTCCGGACCGAGCTTGGTATCGCGGGCTTCGGATTCGTACTCCTCGATGTGGATCGAAGTGTATACATCCTCCTTCACCAGCTTCTCGCTCAGCAGGATCGCATCCTCGTAGTTGTACCCTTCCCAGGTCATGAACGCAACGACTACGTTGCGGCCCAGAGCAAGTTCGCCCATCTCTGTGGAAGGCCCGTCTGCCAGGATGTCGCCCTTCTTGACAATATCGCCGCGTTTGGCCAGCGGACGCTGGTTAATGCAGGTTCCCTGGTTAGAACGCATAAATTTGTGTAATTTATATTTAACGATATCACCTTTCACTTCTTTGCCTTCGACTGCCTCAACACGGCGCAGCCAGATTTCATTGGCAGAGGAGCGCTCAATAATACCGTCATATTTGGAGACAATACATACACCAGAGTCCTTAGCGGACTTGTGTTCCATCCCTGTTCCGACCAGCGGTGCCTTCGGAACAAGCAGCGGAACGGCCTGGCGCTGCATGTTCGATCCCATCAGTGCGCGGTTGGAGTCATCGTTCTCAAGGAACGGAATGAGCGCCGTAGCGACCGATACAACCTGCTTCGGTGAAACGTCCATGTAGTCAACACGGTTACTCGGCATGGTAGTGATGTTATCCGAGTCCTTATTGTAACGGACGATAACCTGGTCTTCCTTGAAGGAGCCATCTTCATCAATCTGTACGTTCGCCTGTGCAACAACATAGTTGTCTTCTTCATCGGCGGTCAGATAATCAATCTGTTCGGTAACCTTGCCGGTCTTCGGGTCCACCCAACGGTACGGCGCTTCGATAAAGCCGTATTCATTGATGCGGGCGAAGGTTGACAGGGAGTTGATCAGACCGATGTTCGGACCTTCCGGAGTCTCGATAGGACACATGCGGCCATAGTGACTGTGATGGACGTCGCGGACTTCAAAGCCTGCGCGTTCACGGGTCAGACCGCCGGGTCCGAGGGCTGACAGACGGCGCTTGTGCGTAAGCTCGGCAAGCGGGTTTGTCTGGTCCATGAACTGGGACAGCTGCGAGCTTCCGAAGAACTCTTTGATGGATGCGATGACCGGGCGGATGTTGATCAGAGCCTGCGGTGTAATCGCGTTGGCATCCTGGATAGACATTCTCTCACGGACTACGCGCTCCATACGGGACAAGCCGATCCGGAACTGATTCTGCAGCAGTTCGCCAACAGAACGCAGACGGCGGTTACCCAGATGGTCAATATCATCCGTATTGCCGATTCCGTGCAGCAGATTAATAAAGTAGCTGATTGAGGAGATAATATCAGCCTGGGTAATATGCTTCACCGACTTGTCAATGTTGCCATTGGCAATCAGCTTGATGACCCGGCCGTCTTCAATCGGCGAGAAGACCTCAACCGTCTGAAGCGGAATATCTTCACTGTCCATAACTCCGCCGGTAACCCGGTAGGTTTTGGCAGCCATATTTTTCTCGAAATAAGGAATCAGCTCATCCAGCAGGCGACGGTCAACCATTTGGCCGGATTCTGCCAGAATTTCTCCGGTAGACTCATCGACCAGAGGCTGGGCCAGACGCTGGTTGAACAGACGATTCTTGATGTGCAGCTTTTTGTTGATTTTGTAACGGCCGACATTGGCCAGGTCATAGCGCTTTGGATCAAAGAAACGCGCAACCAGAAGGCTCTTAGCATTGTCAAGCGTCGGCGGTTCACCCGGACGCAGACGCTCGTAGATCTCAATCAGCGCCTTCTCCGTGGAATCCGTGTTGTCCTTATCCAGCGTATTGCGAATATATTCATCATTACCCAGCAGTTCCAGGATCTCGGCATCACTGCCGAAGCCCAGGGCACGCAGGAGCACGGTAACAGGAATTTTACGGGTCCGGTCGATACGGACATACATAATATCCTTAGCGTCGGTCTCCAGTTCCAGCCAGGCTCCGCGGTTCGGAATCACTGTGGCGGTGTAAGTTTTTTTACCGTTCTTATCCACTTTCGTGCTGAAATAGACGCTTGGAGAGCGAACCAACTGGCTGACAATTACCCGTTCCGCACCATTGATAATAAAGGTGCCGGTCTCCGTCATCAGAGGGAAATCTCCCATGAACACTTCCTGCTCTTTGACCTCACCGGTCTCCTTATTGATGAGCCGCACCTTCACTCGCAGAGGAGCAGCATATGTTACGTCCCGCTCTTTAGCGTCGTCAACCGTATACTTCGGTTCACCCAGGCTGTAATCAATGAACTCAAGCACCAGATTCCCTGTGAAATCCTGGATCGGCGAGATGTCCTGGAACATTTCCCGCAATCCTTCCTCCAAAAACCAGTCATAAGATTTTTGTTGGATCTCGATCAGGTTCGGGACCTCGAGTACCTCTTTAATTCTCGCATAGCTCCGCCGAGTGCGTCGACCATACTGAACAAGATGTCCTGCCAACTTTACTCACCCCTCATGTCTACTCACTTAAAAATTGATTGCGAACCCCTGTTTGGACCCGTATAATGGAACCATACCATCAGGGTTCAGCCATAAATACAGAAAAGCCCCTTATCGAATTCTTTCGAAAAAAGAGCACATCTATCCACGGCCAAAATACTCCTTATCCAGTAGATTTGCCCAAAACGTACGTATTATACGTCACCAGGCCGTAGTTCATGCGCTATCATCTATTGTCCAGGGCGACCCTCGCCTGACAGAAACATAGATAACCGAATCCGCAAAAACCTGCCTTGCGTCATGCACTTACCGGGCGACAATATATCACTTGACATTTCAGCAAACTAAAGACATGGAGCCTAGCTTAATACTGACATTTTATAATAATACCACTACGGGCATTGCATGTCAATATGCATTGCTATTTTTTTATTTCTGAGCCCTGATAATGCGGTAGCCCTTGTCTTTGCCCATTTCCTCAACCACCGGGAACAGACTCTCCAGCTTGGCAACGGCCGATGGCGCCCCCTGCTTCTTCTGAATGACAATCCACAGACTCCCGCCTTCATTCAAGTGGTCACAGGCCTGTTCAAAGATCTCATGCACCACGCTCTTGCCGGCGCGAATCGGCGGATTCGTAAGCACCACATCGAACTTCCGCCCGGCTACGGCGGACAGCTTGTCGCTCTCAGTGACCGTAACATTGAACGCACCGTTATGCCGGGCATTCTCGCGGGCCAGCTCAACGGCACGGCTATTAATATCAATCATTGTGACATGTCCTTTGGGAGCAAGCAGCGCGGCACTAATTCCTATGGGACCGTAACCACAGCCCACATCCAGCACCTCCGCCCCGTCCGGGATCTCCATTGCTTCAATCAGAACACGGCTGCCATGATCAATATCTCCCTTTGAAAAAACACCGGCGTCGCTTACAAAGCGGAGGCTCCGGCCTCTCAGAACCGTCTCGATGCTGCGTCTGTCATGACGGGCTTCCGGCTGCTGCGAGTAATAATGCTGCGACATGCAATCCTCCCTTTCCATCTGTTCTACACTATAGAGTATACGTTATAGAGCAACCCCCTTGAACAAGTTCAAGGGGGTTGCGGGAACCGGAGAGAATGGCTTCATGCTCCGGGGCAGTACCTATTGATTCGAACTATTTCAGTTCTACAGCAGCGCCTGCTTCTTCCAATTTTGCTTTGACAGCTTCTGCTTCTTCTTTGCTTACTTTTTCTTTGATTGGCTTTGGAGCGTTGTCTACAACGTCCTTAGCTTCTTTCAGACCAAGACCAGTGATTTCGCGAACGATCTTGATAACGTTGATTTTGGAAGCGCCAGCGCTTGTCAGAATAACGTCGAATTCGGATTGTTCAGCTTCAACAGCTGCTACAGCGCCGCCAACAGCTACTGGAGCTGCTGCAGTTACGCCGAACTCTTCTTCGATTGCTTTAACCAGGTCGTTCAGTTCCAACACGCTCATGCCTTTAATTTCTTCCAAGATTGTTTCTTTGCTCATGATTGAACCTCCATTATATTTGAATTGGTTTGTGGTATTGATTATGAAGCAGGAAGCAAAGGCTTACGCGCTTTGTTCTTCCTTCTCTGCAACAGCTTTAACTGCAAGCGCGAAGTTGCGCATTGGAGCTTGAAGCACGCTAAGCAGCATGGACAGCAAACCTTCGCGGGAAGGAAGCTCAGCCAGTGCTTTCAGCTGGTCAGCGTCGATCACGCGACCTTCTACTACGCCGCCCTTAAGCTTAAGAGCGTCGTTCTTCTTAGCGAAGTCGTTCAGAATCTTGGCTGCTACAACCGCATCAGTCTCGCTGAAAGCGATCGCTGTAGGACCAGTCAGGACAGCGTCCAGATCAGTCAGTTCAGCCGCTGCAGTTGCGCGGCGCAGCAATGTGTTCTTCAGGACCTGGAACTCAACGCCAGCTTCACGAAGCTGCTTACGCAGTTCAGTCACTTGCGATACGTTCAATCCGCGGTAGTCTGCAACTACAGTGGAGACACTGTTCTGCAGTTTGCCGGTAACAACATCAACCGCATCCTGTTTAGCTTGGATTACTTTTGCATTTGCCAATGGTATACACCTCCTGAAAATTTATGTCACGGCGATTCTTCCGAAGATCCGCGATATTCCTACGCAGGCATTAGAAAAGCCTCCGCAGATTCACGAAGGCTTGATAAAACGGAAAGTTAGTCAGGCGAGCCTGGCACTTCTTGTTTCTATCACAACACCTCGGTAGGAGATTAAGCCTTGCGGCACCTACTGTCTACGGTAAGCATATTCAAGTTTAAGATTGATCACCTTAATGTTCACAACTGTTATAGATTATCAAAGATAACTCGAAGAGTCAACCTTTAATTATCTGAATGCAGTAGTGTTCACACGAGCGCTAGGTCCCATAGTGGACGAAATCGCGATGCCCTTCAGGTATACACCCTTAGCAGCAGCAGGTTTCGCACGGTTCAGAGCGTCGATCAGAGCTTTAAGGTTATCGTTCAGTTGGTCAGCGTTGAAAGACACTTTGCCGATTGGCGCGTGAATTTGGCCCGCTTTGTCGAGACGGTATTCGATTTTACCGGCTTTGATTTCTTGAACAGCCTTGGTAACATCGAAAGTAACTGTACCTGCTTTAGGGTTAGGCATGAGGCCTTTACCACCGAGCAGACGGCCCAGTTTACCGACTTCACTCATCATATCAGGTGTAGCTACGCAGACATCGAATTCGAACCAGCCCTGTTGAATCTTGTTAATCATGTCAGCATCGCCAACATAATCGGCACCGGCAGCTTCCGCTTCCTTCGCTTTTTCACCTTTTGCAAATACAAGCACGCGCTGGGTTTTGCCTGTGCCGTGAGGCAGGACAACAACACCGCGAACGGCTTGGTCTTGTTTACGAGGGTCTACACCCAGACGCACTGCTGCTTCAACGGTTTCGTCGAACTTGGCAGTGGCTGCCTTTTTCACAAGCTCTACAGCTTCTGAAGGCTCATAGGTTGCTTCGCTGTTGATCAGCTTGGCAGATTCCAGGTATTTCTTACCATGTTTAGCCATGAAAATGTTCCTCCTTTGTGGTATTAGCGGAAATTCCTCCCACATAATGCGGTCATAAATGACCGGTTCATCGAATACAATTAGTCTTCGATTGTGATACCCATACTGCGGGCAGTACCTTCAACCATACGCATTGCAGCTTCAACAGATGCAGCGTTCAGGTCAGGCATTTTGGTTTCTGCGATTTCACGAACCGCTGCGCGGCCGATCTTCGCTACCTTTTTCTTGTTCGGTTCACCGGAGCCTTTTTCTACTTTTGCAGCGATGCGGAGCAGAACAGCAGCCGGAGGAGTTTTGGTGATGAAGGTAAAGGAACGGTCTTCAAATACTGTAATTTCAACCGGGATGATCAGGCCAGCCTGGTCGGCAGTACGAGCGTTGAATTCCTTACAGAATGCCATGATGTTGACACCTGCTTGACCTAACGCCGGACCTACTGGAGGCGCTGGGTTCGCTTTCCCTGCAGGAATCTGCAGTTTCACCATTTTAATAACTTTTTTAGCCATGAGTGACACCTCCTTGCGTAAATAGTGGTATTCGAATGTCATACGACATTCTCCCACAAGAAACCCTTGCGCTTGTTATATTTTCTCCACTTGAGTGAAATCCAACTCGAGCGGGGTTTCCCGTCCAAACATGTTGACGTGCACCTTGATCTTGCTTTTGTCTGCCAAAATCTCTTCCACGGAGCCCACAAAATTCGCAAATGGACCGACCATAATACGTACGGATTCCTTAATTTCGAAATCAATCTTCGCTTTAGGTTCAACCATGCCCATATGCTTCAGAATTTGATCAACCTCTTCAGGGAGCAGTGCGGTAGGCTTGGACCCCGAACCGGTTGAACCGACGAATCCGGTCACGCCCGGCGTATTGCGGACTACATACCAGGAATCATCCGTCTGAATCATTTCGACCAAAACGTAACCAGGGTAAACTTTGCGCATGACCGTTTTCTTCTTGCCATCCTTGTTTACCAGTTCTTCTTCCATAGGAACAAGAACGCGGAATATTTTGTCCTCCATGCCCATGGACTCAACGCGTTTTTCCAAATTGGCCTTGACCTTATTCTCATACCCGGAATAGGTATGAACAACGTACCATCTTTTTTCCATATCAAGCCACCTGGGACCTCTCTAAATAATCGCTTCAATCACAGCGGAAATACCGATGTCCAGAACCCAGAAGTAAAGAGAAATAACTACAATTGTACCGAGAACGATCAAAGTATAGTTTTTCAGTTCTTTACGATTAGGCCAGCGAACCTTTTTGAGTTCACTCCAGCTCTCAGTGAAAAAGGAAAACAAAGACTTGAAACTACGTTTCACGCCGACTACACCTCCACAGACTATCTGGTTTCGCGATGAGGAGTTTGCTCGTTACAGAACTTGCAAAATTTCTTCATCTCCAAGCGGTCGGGGTGATTTCGCTTGTTTTTGGTTGTTGCATAGTTTCTTTGTTTGCAACTAGTACAAGCCAAAGTGATAATTACCCGCATGATGTGCACCTCCCGAAGACGTACTTCTAACCGTTAAATTAGAAGACGCAAATATTGATTCAAAAAAAAGCCGCGAATTTAGGCCTACCTAAAACACTTTAGCATAATATCAACGCTTGTGTCAACGAAAGTTTCCCCCATCGCACTGGGTAATTCCGGGTGCCGCCGCCTTGCGCCGTACGTGATCTCTGAACATGCTTTTCCTTTGCCACTCGCTGTCTACCGTATTCATTATGGTGCATTCCGCTTAGGCTTAAACCTGCTGCCGGCAACTAAAAAAAGACTCGGGTTCCGAGCCTTCCTGGTTCATTATATCATTAATTGTCACGCACTTCCAGATATCTTTCCAATTTGCGCTTCACACGCTGCAAAGCATTGTCGATAGACTTCACATGCCGCTTCAAATCCTCGGCAATCTCCTGATAGGAGCGTCCGTCCAGATAGAGCATCAGCACTTTGCGTTCCAGATCACTCAGAATCTCCGCCATCTTATCTTCCAGACCGATGAACTCTTCCTGGTTAATAATCAGCTCTTCCGGGTCAAGCACCTGTGTTCCGCAGATCACATCCATCAGCGTCCGGTCCGAATCCTCGTCATAGATGGGTTTGTCCAGCGAGACGTAGGAATTCAGCGGAATATGCTTCTGGCGGGTAGCCGTCTTAATGGCCGTGATAATCTGGCGGGTAATACACAACTCGGCAAAAGCCTTGAATGAAGACAGCTTGTCACCCTTGAAGTCGCGGATCGCCTTGTACAGACCGATCATGCCCTCCTGGACAATATCTTCACGGTCGGCTCCGATCAGGAAATAGGAACGGGCCTTGGCACGCACGAAATTGCGGTACTTGTTAATCAGATGCTCCAATGCGCCACTGTCGCCACCACGGAAGATCTCGACAATCTCTTCATCACTTATGAAATCGTACTCGGACAGCATTAATTCCTTGAGGTCGACACTCACCAAGAATCCCCCCGGCTGCAACGCAAGACACATCGTTACTTCGCGAAATATAGGAACAGTATATATTATGTTACCTTACACCGTCAACCGCAGATTGTCCAAAAACAATCTTCAATAACATATTATGTCATTTTCCCGAACCTGCCGGCTGCTTCCCGGACTTACTGTCTGCGCCAGTCCTCCAGCCGTCTGCGCGTCTCCGGGGGCAACTTGTCCTCCAGCGAGTGACGGGTGGCGTTCACGCTTCCGGGCTCAATGACTTTCTTCACCTGCTTCTGGTTCTCTTCGATCTCAAGCCGCAGCTCCCTGGCCGAAATACGCAGAGCCCCCTGTGCAAAAATGACATGCTGCTCGATGAAATCACTGGTGGCTACTGAAATCTGCCTGCGGCGGTGCGTAAATTCTCCAACCAGCCGTTCAATGCACTCATCCGCCGTCTCCTTCTCCTTGGTGAAGAAAACCTGGACCTTCCCTTGCACAAAGGACCGGCCAAGGCCCGGCACCCGGTAGGCATCGAATACGGCGATGACGCGCAGCCCGGAGAATGCCTGATAGTCGGCCAGCAGATCCAGCAGCCGGTCGCGCGCGCCCTGCATGTCGGTCTGCGACAGTGCCGCCAGCTCCGGCCAGCCGCCGATCATATTATAGCCGTCAACGAGCAGGATATCACGCCAGTCTGCCATACTCAGCCCTGTTCTTGACGGCGGCGGAGAACCTCGTACATGACTACACCGGCAGCTACCGAAGCATTAAGAGAGTTGATTCTTCCTGCCATCGGCAGCTTCAGCAGCACATCGCATTTCTCCCGGATCAGGCGGCCCATGCCCTTATTCTCATTGCCGATAACCACCGCTACCGGGCCGGTGAAGATATCCGATCCGAACAGATTCTGATCGGTATCCACATCCGTTCCCACCACCCAGACGCCCAGCTCCTTCAGCCGGTCGATCGTCTGTCCGAGATTGGTTACACGGGCAACGGGCACATATTCAACCGCGCCGGCCGAGGTTTTGGAGACGGTGGCTGTAATCTGCGCGGAGCGGCGCTTCGGCACAATCACTCCATGTACACCTGTGCAGTCTGCCGTACGCAGAATAGACCCCAGGTTGTGCGGATCTTCAATCTCGTCAAGCAGCAGCAGAAAAGCCGGCTCTCCCTTGGCTTCAGCTGCCGCCAGGATATCAGCAACCTCCGTGTAGGCAAACGGCGCTGCCTGCGCCACCACGCCCTGATGCTGAACGCCCGGCGCGAGCTGATCCAGCTTGCGCTTGTCAACATGCTGGATGACAATGCCCGCCTTGCGCGCTTCCGCCATGATCGGCGCGGTCAGATGCTTTTGCGCGGTTTCGGCGATCCATATTTTGTTCAGTGTACGTCCGGCTCTAAGCGCTTCTAGCACCGAATGCTTGCCTGCCAGAATTTCCTCTTCCGTTCTCAATTCTTCCATTGTCTTATCTCCTGTTCTATATGCCCATATATACCTATAAACATCTGGCCTGATTTGAACTCACTTTGACCGTTGCTGCATGTACTCGATGCCGCTGTGAACAAGCTCCTGTATTCTCCCCTGCTGCCCGGTGTAATATAAATAGCCGATCAGACATTCAAAAGCAGTGGCATGACGGTATTCCAGCACATCCGCATTCTTCGGGACGGAGCCGGATTTGGCATTGCGCCCCCGTCTGACCACATCCTTCTCCTCTTCCGTAAGCAGCGGCTCCAGGTGCGCAAGAATCGTGCTCTGCGCTCTGGCCGAGACCAGCCCGGTGGCTGAACGGTGTAGATGATTCGGACGAAGATTGGGCAGGGAGATCAGATATTGCCGCACCGCCACCTCATAAATGGCATCTCCGGCATAGGCGAGAACGATGGGCGGGAGCAGATGCGCTTCCTTCGAGGGTCCGTACGGGAACCAGGCGCTGCTTATATCAAACTGTCCGCTCATTTACGCCGCCACCGCATCCCCTGCGGAGTGTCCTCCAGCAGAATGCCCAGCGCGTTCAGCTCATCGCGGATTTCATCGGACCGGGCCCAGTTTTTGTTCTTACGCGCCTCTGCCCGTTCTGCAATCAGCCGCTCAATCTCTTCACCTGCTACCTCTTCCTCTGCTTCCGCCGTAAGCCCCAGCACCGCATTCATCTCGGCATAAGCCTTCAGAAGCGCTGCCAGGTCAGTCTTACGCGCCTGCTGGTCAGCAAGCGTGAGATTGGCCAGGCTCACCCAGTCGAACACAGCGGTGATGGCATCCGGTGTGTTGAAATCATCCTGCATCCGGGCATGGAAATTGCCGACAATCGCAGCAAGCCGCTCCGTGATGTGCGGACTAGCCTCACCCTTGCCGCCATCCCCGTCCAGCTCAAGACGGTGCTTCACGTTGCCTTCCGCCAGAGCGATGCGCTCCACGCTTTTCTCGGCAGACAGCAAGGCTTCCTCGGTGAAATTGAGCGGGTTGCGGTAATGGCTGGACAGCATGAAGTAACGGATCGCCCCCATCTTGAAGCGGGCACGGATATCCTTCACCAGCAGTCCGTTCCCGAGTGACTTAGACATTTTCTCATCGCCGATATTCAGAAAAGCGTTGTGCATCCAATAATTCGACAGCGGCTGGCCGGTCAATGCCTCCGTCTGGGCGCACTCGCACTCATGATGGGGGAACTTCAGGTCCTCACCGCCGCCATGAATATCAATCGTGGTGCCCAAATATTCGCGGACCATCGCGGAGCACTCGATATGCCAGCCCGGACGTCCTTCCCCCCAAGGACTGGACCAGTGCACCTCACCCGGCTTGGCAGCCTTCCAGAGCACGAAATCCTCCTGGTTCTCCTTACGCGGATCAACCTCAATTCGGATACCGAAGCGCAGCTCCTCCAGATTCTGCCGCGACAGCCTGCCGTAATCCGCGAATTTGCCGGTCCGGTAATATACATCCCCGCCATTCTCATAGGCATAGCCTTTCTGTTCCAGCTCCTGAATGAATTCAATAATCTTGTCCATGCTCTCCGTCACGCGCGGATTCATCGTCGCCGGCTTCACCCCAAGCCCGGCAAGGTCCTCCTGGTAGGCCTTGATGAACATATCAGCAACCTCTGCTACGGTAATGTTCATCTCTTCCGCCTTGCGGATCATTTTGTCATCCACATCTGTGAAGTTGGTCAGATAGCGGACTTCATTGCCAAGCGCCTCCAGATAGTTGCGCACCATATCAAACACGATCACCGGTCTTGCGTTGCCGATATGCATATACCCGTATACGGTAGGGCCGCATACGTACATTTTCACCTTACCCGGCTCCTGCGGCACAAAGACTTCCTTACTGCGCGTCATGGTGTTATAGATCTGCATTACCATTCTTCATCCAACCCTTCTATTGTCCCCGGACTTCGTAGCTGCCGGTAGCTTCAAATTTCGTAATCCCCGATATACTGCTGGCTCTCCAGCCGCCGCTGCTCCTGCTTCTGCTTGTCTTCGGAGCCAAGCTGTTCCCGGATCTCTTCGATCTCCTTCTGCAGGAAGCGCAGGGAATCGATCAGCGGGTCCGGCATCTTCGTATGATCCAGCCGGTCGGACACACGCTCCCCGTTGCGCTTGACCACACGCCCGGGATTGCCTACAACCGTGCTGTTGCTTGGAACCTCGCGCAGAACGACTGCGTTGGAGCCGATATTGCAATTATCGCCGATGCGGAACGATCCCAATACCTTGGCCCCGGAGCCGATGACCACATTGTTGCCGACAGTCGGATGGCGTTTGCCCTTCTCCTTGCCGGTTCCGCCCAGAGTGACCCCCTGATAGATAATCACATCATCGCCGATTTCACAAGTCTCCCCGATGACAATCCCCATGCCATGGTCAATGAACAACCGGCTGCCGATTACGGCGCCCGGGTGAATCTCCACACCGGTCATGAACCGGCTGATCTGGGAGACGATGCGTGCCAGCGTAAACCAGCGGCGTCTATAGAAAGAGTGGGCAATCCGGTGTGCCCAGATGGCGTGAAGCCCGGCGTAGGTGAACACCACCTCGAACCAGCTGCGGGCAGCCGGGTCGTTGTCGAATACTGCCCGAATGTCCGATTTGAACTGCTTAAACATCACGGTTCCCCTCTTCTTGGCTTCCCGCCTCCTGTGTACAGGTACGCTTAGGAAGATATTATCCGCTATATTTCAACAAAAAACGCCTCTGCAGCTCATCGCTGCAGAGACGTCTAACCGCGGTCCCACTCTGCTTGAACATTCCCCGTACATCGATACTGTTATCAGCAGCAGCGTATGCATCCGTTGTTCCTCTTGGCGTCTGTAACGGCAACGATCCCGGCACAGTCTACAGTCCCCAGTCCGGGGCGTTCAACCGTGCAGCTCACAGGTGCATGTTCAGCGGCAGACAAATGAATAACTCCCAGCCTGCTAAGGGCAATCGCCCTTAAGCGGTTATTCTCTCTGGCAAATGTCAGTATACGCGTACTTCTCCTGATCCCAGCTGTTATCCTATGCTTCTATCTTAACATCTATCTTAGCGAAAAGCCGCTGAACTGACAAGTAGCCCCGTTCAGGTATCCGCCCATTTTACGCGCCTTTGATCTGTGATTTCAGGCGTTCGATAACCCGGTCGCGGCCGAGCAGCGCAATCGTCGCATTCAGATCGCGGCCGTGCATCTGGCCGGTAAGGGCGACACGAATCGGCATAAACAGCGCTTTGCCTTTGTGTCCGGTCTCCTTCTGCACTTCCTTGATCAGCACAGCCATGTTGGCCGCGCTGAAATCACCGGTGGCCTCCACCTTCGCCAGGAAGGCGGACAGCACTTCAGGCACCTGAGCCTCAGCAAGCACCTGAGCCGCTTCTGTCTCCAGCTCCAGGTGGCTGCGGAAGAACAGCTCGGAGAGGGCGACAATATCCGATGCGGCTACCATCTGCTCCTGATACAGCGCAACCAGGCTCTCCGCCCAGCTCTGCTGCTCCTCGCTCAGAACCTCCGGCAGACGTCCCGCCTTCTGCAGATGAGGAATGGCAAGCGCGGCGATCCGCTTAGGATCGGCGTGCTTGATGTAATGGTTATTCAGATGAGCCAGCTTATTCGCATCGAATACGGCCGGGCTCTTCGACAGGCGGTCAGCTGTAAAGATCGAGATCAGCTGCTCCTTGGTGAAGATCTCCTCTTCCCCCTCAGGCGACCAGCCGAGCAGGGCGATGAAGTTGAACAGCGCTTCCGGCAGGTAACCAAGCTGGTCATATTGCTCAAGGAACTGAATAATCGATTCATTGCGCTTGCTCAGCTTCTTGTGGTCATCGCCGACAATCAGCGTCATGTGTCCAAACAGCGGCGCTTCCCAGCCCAGGGCTTCATAGATCATGAGCTGGCGAGGCGTATTGGAGATGTGATCTTCTCCGCGCAGAACATGGGAGATCTCCATCAGATGATCATCGACCGCGACAGCGAAGTTGTAGGTCGGAATGCCGTCTTTCTTCACAATGACGAAGTCGCCCATTTCCTTGGTATTGAAGGAGATGCTGCCTTTGACAATATCATCGAAGGTATAAGTGCGGTCTTCAGGAACCTTGAAGCGGATGCTGGCAATGCGTCCTTCCGCTTCATAGGCGAGGCGCTGCTCCTCGGTGAGATTACGGTGTCTGCCGGAATAACGCGGGGTCTCACCACGTGCTGTCTGCTCCTCCCGTTCAGCCTCCAGCTCTTCCTCCGTGCAGTAGCAGCGGTAAGCCAGACCGCGGTCCAGCAGATCCTGCGTGTACACCCGGTACATGTCCAGACGTTCCGTCTGGCGGTATGGCCCGTATTCTCCGCCTACATCCACACTTTCATCCCAGTCGATTCCGAGCCATTTCAGGTATTTAAGCTGGCTCTGCTCTCCTTCCGGAATATTGCGCTTCAGATCCGTGTCCTCGATCCGGATAATGAATTTGCCGCCCTGATTGCGGGCGAACAGATAATTAAATAGAGCTGTTCTGGCATTTCCGATATGTAAATGTCCCGTAGGGCTCGGTGCGTAACGCACCCGAACTTGATCCGCCATGGGTATCCCTCCGCTAAAGTTTGGTTAGAATTAGACAATCAGCTGCTGATAAAGCCATCTCACGATGATATCACATCTTGGAGCAGACAGACAATAGATTGGGCGGCAATTCCTTCCCCGCGCCCGGTGAAGCCAAGCTGCTCGGTCGTGGTTGCTTTGACATTGACCTTCGACGGGTCTGCCCCCAGTGCACGGGCAATAATCTCCGTCATCTGCGGAATGTACGGCGCCATCTTCGGCTTCTGTGCAATAATGGTCGAATCGATGTTGCCAAGCCGGTATCCGCGCTCACGCGCAAGCGCCCACACCTGCTCCAGCAGCTTCAGGCTATCGGCGTCCTTGAAGGCCTGATCGGTATCGGGAAAATGCCGGCCGATATCCCCCAGCCCCAGCGCCCCCAGAATCGCATCGGATACAGCGTGCAGCAATACGTCCGCATCGGAGTGCCCGAGCAGCCCTTTCTCATAAGGAATGGTTACTCCGCCAATAATGCACGGCCTTCCCTCGACCAGCTGGTGTACGTCAAATCCTTGTCCTACAGCAATCATCGGTGTTCCTCCCTGCTTCTAATGAATTCAGCGAAATCCAGGTCCTCCGGCGTCGTGATCTTGATATTCCGGTAGCTTCCCTCCACGACAGAGACGCTGATGCCGCTGCGCTCCGCCAGACTGGAGTCATCTGTGCCGAGGAAGCCGTCCCGCTCCGCCGCCTCATAGGCAGAGAGCAGATCGGACAAACGAAAAGTCTGCGGGGTCTGAATCGCCCACAGACTTCGCCGATCCGGCGTGGACAGCACCTTGCCTTCACCGTCCACCAGCTTGATCGTATCCTTAACCGGAACCGCCAGCACAGAAGCTCCCGCAGACCTGGCCTGTTCATAACAAGCCTTGATCTCGCTGCCCTGTACAAACGGCCGGACACCGTCATGCACCATGACCCATGTAGTTGTAAGCTCCTCCAGCCCCCGGCGGACCGAGTGCTGGCGTTCAGCGCCTCCGGGAATGACTGCAGCCACTTTATCCAGCTTGTAGCTCTCCACCCATTGCCGGCAGCGCTGCACATCCTCTTCACCGGTAACCAGCACGATTTCCGAGATTAGCTCATGCTGCTGGAAGACCTCCAGAGTATGCACAATAATCGGCTTGTCCTGCAGCAGCAAATATTGCTTGCTCTCTGCTGTCCCCATCCGGGTCCCTCTGCCTGCCGCCACGATAACGGCGCCTACACTGTTTGACATTCTTTCGGCTCCTGTCTTTCACGTATACACCCATCATAACGTGTTTGGCTGGCATTTCCAAGCTTATCCGGCGCAGACGGGAGCCGTAAGGCGGTTATTGCGCTTTTTCCAGGAGCTTCGGTTTGGCAAAAATCATCCGGCCTGCTGAGGTCTGCAGCACACTGGTCACCAGAACCTCCATCGTAGTGCCGATATAATCCCGGCCGCCTTCGACAACGATCATCGTGCCATCGTCCAGATAAGCGACACCTTGTCCATGCTCCTTGCCGTCCTTGATCACCTGGACGATAATTTCTTCACCCGGCAGCACCACCGGCTTCACCGCATTGGCCAGATCATTAATATTCAGCACGGACACACCTTGAAGCTCGCAGACCTTGTTGAGATTGAAGTCGTTCGTGACCACCTTGCCGTGCAGCACCTTTGCCAGCTTGACCAGCTTGCTGTCCACCTCGGAGATCTCCTCGAAGTCCCCCTCATAGATCAGCACCTTGACGTCCAGCTCCTTCTGAATCTTGTTCAGGATATCCAGTCCCCGGCGTCCCCGGTTACGCTTGAGCAGATCGGAAGAATCTGCGATATGCTGCAGCTCCTCCAGCACGAATTCGGGAATCACAATCGTTCCTTCGATGAAGCCTGTTTTGCAGATGTCGGCAATCCGGCCGTCGATGATCACGCTGGTGTCCAGAATCTTATGCTCCTGGGTACCGGGGCTGTCCGGCTCGGCGGCACGCGCCCAGCGTCCGGTGTTCCAGAGCGAAGCCAGCTCCTCCTTCTTCTCCAGTCCGACCCGCAGGCCCAGGTATCCGAGCGCCAGGGTGGCTGCGACCTGCAGCAGCTCTCCCGCCTTGCCCAGCCAGGCCATAGCAGGATACAGCAGCAGGGACAGCAGCAGACCTCCGGTCAGGCCTGCCACGCCGGCTGCGAGCTCGCCCATCGGAAGACGCGAGCAGTACCGGACCGCTTCCTTCAGTCTGGAAGCCGCCCAATCTGCGCATAAAGTCCCGGCGATCAAAAAAATAATGGCACCCAGCACCGCAAACAAAACGCTTCCATGCAAAGGCAAGCTATCTTCCAGTTTCCCTGTGCCTACAGGGAACCCTCTTTCTGCTGCGTGATATAGCGAATAACCGGACCAGGCGCCGCATAACCCGGCGAATGACACAACAACCTTTTTCCACATCATCCCGCACCTCCTTCTATTCATCCAAAGTTCATCTATACCTCACCAGTATGTTCCAATTTTTAGGACGATAATCCGCCAGAACATTATTTTTTACAAATAATGCATATATCGCCCGCAGCCTTGCCGTAAACTGCTATTCCTGGTTGAAAATGAGGGAGAGCTTGGCATATAATGAACTCAATTATGAATCCAGGGGGGAAGGGAAATGAGCGCACCAAGTCTGCAGGCCTTTCAGGATCAAGTCTCCGAACTGCTGCTCCGCCACCGTAGTCTTCTGGATGTAATGTCCAAGAACGGGCAGAGCAGCGCTTCCGTTAACCGGGCGGTCGTCAAGGCCATCACCGAATGCGGCTGCATCCAATTACATGCCACCAAGCAGGTGTTTGAACCGGGCCTCGGTCTGGAACAGGCCAAAGAGCTGGCCGGAACCCATCTTGAAGGCGAGCTGTGCGAGAACTGCCGGGAGGTCATTGGCTCCGAACTGGGCCGCGAATTGTTCTATATGTCAGCACTCTGCAATTTGCTTGGTATCCAAATGGACGAGGTGGTCGCTGAGGAATCCCAGAAATGCGCTACGCTCGGATTGTTCAACTTGTCGTAAGCAGGCAGGACTGCCCACACTTCCTCCATTTCCACGAACGGACAGCTCCAACCCAAAAAGGCATTGCCTCCTCCCGGTTAAGGGAAGGGCAATGCCTTTTTACATATCGGAACACGAAATGGAATAAGTGCTGAATGATGACTAACCGTTCTTGGAATGATAAACCTTGTCTTCGGTGCGTCTCTTTCTGCGGCGGCGCTGGCGGCGGGCGTTAAGCACACCTACACTTTGCCGGAAGCCGTACAAGGCATACAGGGCCAGCAGTCCGAAGATCAGCTTGGCAATCTGTTCAGGGAAGACCACAGCAACGGCTACCGCGATTACGATGACTACAGGTGCGCCTACGTATGCTTTCTTAGGCAGGCCAATCTTCTTGAAATTCGGGTATTTCACGGTGCTGACCATCAGATAAGAGAGCAGCAGCGAGGCCACAATCATGAATGGGGCAGATACATCTTTATGGAAAAGCGCCAGCGTGGCAAGAACCCCGCCTGCAGCAGGAATCGGCAAACCTACGAAATATCCCGGAATTCCCGGGCGGACATTGAACCGGGCCAGACGCAAAGCTCCGAATACCGGGAAAATGGCGGTTACGGTCCAGCCCAGAGCAGAGTTCAGCTCCTGCAGACTGGTCAGGTACATGATCAGCGCCGGTGCTACCCCGAAGGATACCACATCGGATAAGGAATCCAGCTCCTTGCCGAATTCACTCTCGCACTTCAGCGCCCGGGCCACACGGCCATCCAGCCCGTCGAGCAGCATGGCAATAATGACCAGGATCGCGGCCATGCTGAGCTTGCCGTCAAATGCCATCAAGATACCAAACATTCCAAGCATCAGATTACCGATCGTAAACAGACTTGGAAGTGATTTCTGTATCATTTCTTCACCTCAATTATGTTACTTGTACTGCTTGGGCTACCAACATTACGTGATTGTATGTTATTTACATTTGTCTGTCAATAAGAACTTGCTTCTGCAGCCGTTTGAGTCCGTCCTGGATATTGCGTGCGCGCACCTCGCCAATGCCGTCCACTTCATCAAGCTCGGCAATGCTGGCCGTCATCAGATTAGGCAGCATCTCGAAGCGTTCGACCAGATTGTGGATGATCACATTCGGCAGCCGCGGAATCTTGTTCAGCAGGCGGTACCCGCGCGGGGTTACAGCTTCCTCCGACGATATGGCCGTTGAGGAGTAGCCCAGCAGGCGGGCGATATGGTTATCATCCATCAGCTCATCGTCACTGCTGCGCTTCAGCCCGGCAATGATCTCACGGATTTTGTCCTCCTGCTCCATTCTTGCATAGTCTCTGTACAGAAGCCATGCTTCTTCCTCTGTATTTCCCACCAGCTCTTCCATCTGCATACTGATCAGCCGGCCTTCATTGCCGAGCTCGTTGATGTAGCGCTTGATCTCCATCTTGATTCTCAGCACCATCTCCACTCTCTGGATTACACCGACCACCTCAGCTACAGTGACAATCCCTTCGTATTCGGAGGCGGAGAGGTTGGTCAGCCCTTGGGTCAGTACCGCCCTGTACTTCTCCAGCGTCTGAATCGCCTGGTTGGCCTTCGCCAGAATCGCCCCGATCTCCTTGAGCGCATAACGGATGGAGCCTTGGTACAGTGTAATGATATTGCGCCGCTGGGAGATGGAGACCACCAGCTTGCCGGTCTGCTTGGCAACCCGCTCTGCCGTGCGGTGCCGGATACCGGTCTCGATGGAGGAGATGGAGGAGTCGGGGATCAGCTGCGTGTTGGCGTACAGTATCCGCTTCAGATCCTCACTCAGAATTATGGCCCCGTCCATCTTGGCCAGCTCATATAAATAATTGGGCGAAAAATCGCAGTTAATGGAGAAGCCGCCATCGACAACCTCCATCACCTCCGGACTGTATCCGACAACGATCAATGCCCCGGTCTTCGCGCGCAGCACGTTCTCCAGCCCCTCCCGGAACGGTGTTCCGGGTGCAGCCAGTCTAAGCAGATCATTCATATTATCTGATGGATTATACTCTTTCATGTCCCTGTGCCCCCTAATCTAACGCGACCGCTAATGCATCTGCTACAGTGTTGACGCCAATAATCTGAATATCCTGCGGATGCTTCCAGCCTTTCATGGATTTCTCGGGCATAATCACCCGCCGGAAGCCGAGCTTGGCGGCCTCCCTTACCCGCATCTCTGCGCGCGATACCCCTCTCACCTCACCGGTCAGTCCCACCTCGCCGAAGAACACATCATAAGGCTTGGTCGGAAAATCGCGGAAGCTCGAAGCGATGCTGATGGCCACCGCCAGATCAACCGCCGGTTCATCCAGCTTCACGCCGCCGGCGACATTGAGGTAAGCATCCTGGTTCTGCAGGAACATCCCCATCCGCTTCTCCAGAACCGCAATGATCAGCGACATCCGCTGGTGATCCATGCCTGTGCACATTCTGCGGGGTGAAGGGAAATGTGTTGAAGCCACCAGCGCCTGGAGTTCGACCAGCACAGGTCTGGTGCCCTCCATACTGGCTACAACCGCCGATCCGGCCACGCCGAGCGGACGCTCGGACAGGAACAGCTCTGACGGGTTCTCCACCTCAGTCAGCCCCAGCTCTCCCATCTCGAAGATGCCGATCTCATTCGTAGAGCCGAAGCGGTTCTTCACCGCACGCAGCAGCCGGTACGTATGATGCCGCTCGCCCTCGAAGTAGAGGACACAGTCCACCATATGCTCCAGCATCCGCGGACCGGCGATGGCGCCTTCCTTGGTAACATGCCCTACCAGCACGGTGGCAATGCCCTTGATTTTGGCGATGCGCATGAATCTTGTCGTACATTCGCGTACCTGAGCCACACTGCCCGGCGCACTGGTGACCTCCGGCATGAAGACCGTCTGGATGGAGTCAATGACCAGGAATTGCGGGTTAATCTGCTCAATCGCTTCCTCAATGCTCTCCAGGTTGGTTTCGCACAGCACATATAATTCAGCTGACAGCGCTCCGAGGCGGTCGGCCCGCAGCTTTGTCTGACGCACCGATTCTTCTCCAGATATATACAGCACGCGCAGCCCCTGGGTGGTAAGTGCATGGGAGGTCTGCAGCAGCAGCGTCGATTTACCGATTCCGGGATCGCCTCCGACCAGCACCAGCGAGCCGGGAACAATCCCGCCGCCGAGCACACGGTTCAATTCACCAATGCCCGTCAGAATACGCGGCTCCTTGTCACTTTCTATATTTATGATCGATTGCGCCTTTTCTTTACTCTGAAAAACAGGTGCGCTCATTCCTTGTGTCTTCACTACGCTTTCCGTTTCCTCCACCATGGAATTCCATTCCTGGCAGCCCGGGCATTTCCCGAACCATTTGGGGGATTCGTAACCGCATTCGGTACAGTAAAATTTTGTTTTTGGTTTAGCCATGTGCACTCCTTACCGTTCCAACTTGCTAAAATTGCGGATAATATACGCTTATTCAAAGTTTACCATTTCTGCACACTGAACGGAAGGACACTTAAGATCTACTTTTGGGTTGCGTTCTCCACAAAGAAGCTCCCGCCTCTCTATACGGAGAAGCGGGAGCTTTGTTTCAGTTCAAAGTATTTTATTCCTTTTCGGCAGCTTTCTCCAGGGCGGATTCTCCCGGAGCGGCTACGGTGGTCACAGCCAGCTCGCCGTTCACTTCATCGATCTTGAGGGAATCACCTTTCTTGATGTTGCCCTTGAGCAGCTCTTCCGACAGGCGGTCCTCAATGTGCTTCTGGATTGCCCGGCGGAGCGGACGCGCTCCGAAGGCCGGGTCATAGCCCTCTTTGGCCAGGAATGCCTTGGCGCCGTCAGTGAGCAGGAAATCAACATTGTATTCACGCAGCCGCTTGCGCAGCTCGTCGGACATCAGAGTCACGATCTCGGCGATGTGCTTCTCCTCCAGCGAATGGAAGACGATGATCTCATCGATCCGGTTGAGGAACTCAGGGCGGAAGCTCTTCTTCAGCTCTTCCATGACCTTGCCCTTCATGTTGCTGTAATCAGCGCCTGCATCCTGAACAGCGGTGAAGCCAAGGGTCGAATTCTTCTTGATTGCCTGTGCCCCTACGTTCGAGGTCAGGATAATCAGCGTATTGCGGAAATCGACTACCCGGCCTTTGGAATCGGTCAGACGGCCGTCTTCCAGCACCTGCAGCAGGATGTTGAACACTTCAGGATGCGCCTTCTCGATCTCATCCAGCAGGACGACGGAATATGGCTTGCGGCGGACCTTCTCAGTCAGCTGGCCGCCTTCTTCATATCCGACATACCCTGGAGGGGCACCAACCAGACGGGAGGTGGAATGCTTCTCCATGTATTCCGACATATCGATACGGATTACCGCATTCTCGTCACCGAACATCGCTTCGGCCAGCGCCCGCGCCAGCTCAGTTTTACCTACGCCGGTTGGGCCGAGGAAGATGAAGGAGCCCATCGGACGTTTCGGGTCCTTCAGGCCGGCACGTGCCCGGCGAAGCGCCCGGCTGACCGCCTTGACGGCTTCGTCCTGCCCGATAACACGTTCATGCAGCAAGGCTTCCATGTTCAGCAGGCGGTCGGTCTCTTCTTCCTTCAGCTTGCTCACCGGAATACCGGTCCAGCTGGCCACCACCTGGGCGATATCCTCAGGTGTAACTTGGGAATCGGTGCGGCCCTGCTTTTCTTTCCACTGGTTCTTGGTTGTGTCCAGCTCTTCCCGGATCTTCTGCTCGGTATCCCGCAGCGCAGCAGCCTTCTCGAATTCCTGGCTCTGTACAGCGGAATCCTTCTCCTTGCGGATATCATCCAGGCGCATTTCCAGTTCCTTCAGATTCGGCGGGATGGTGTAGGAGTTCAGTCTCACCTTGGAGCCGGCCTCATCAATCAGGTCAATCGCTTTGTCCGGCAGGAACCGGTCAGAGATGTAACGGTCGGACAGCTTCACTGCCTCCACAATTGCTTCATCCGTAATCTTCACCCGGTGATGGGCTTCATAACGGTCACGGAGACCGAACAGGATCTGCACAGCTTCTTCAGGCGAAGGCTGATCGACCGTGATCGGCTGGAAGCGGCGTTCCAGCGCAGCATCCTTCTCAATATATTTGCGGTATTCATCCAGCGTAGTTGCACCAATGCATTGCAGCTCGCCGCGGGCCAGCGCAGGCTTCAGAATGTTGGAGGCGTCAATCGCACCTTCCGCACCACCGGCACCAATCAGCGTATGCAGCTCATCGATGAAGAGCACGATGTTCCCCGCCTGGCGGATCTCATCCATGATCTTTTTGAGGCGGTCCTCGAACTCACCACGGTATTTCGTACCGGCTACCACAGAACCCATATCAAGGGTCATGACCCGCTTGTCGCGCAGAGTTTCCGGAATTTCATTGTTGATAATCTTCTGGGCCAGTCCTTCGGCAATTGCCGTTTTACCCACCCCAGGCTCCCCGATCAGCACCGGGTTATTCTTGGTCCGGCGGCTCAGCACCTGAATAACGCGTTCAATCTCCTTGCTGCGGCCGATGACCGGATCAAGATTGCCGTCTTTGGCATAGGCGGTCAGGTCGCGGGCCAGCCCATCCAGTGTAGGTGTGCTGACATTTGCCGGCGTACCGCTGTGGCTGGAAGTAGCTTCACTGCTGCCGAGCAGCTGCAGCACCTGCTGGCGCGCCTTGTTCAGGCTGATTCCGAGATTGTTCAGTACGCGGGCAGCAACGCCCTCGCCTTCACGGATCAGACCGAGCAGGATATGCTCTGTTCCCACATAGGTGTGACCCAGCTTGCGGGCTTCGTCCATGGAGAGCTCAATCACCTTCTTGGCACGGGGAGTATACGCGATGTTGGTCGGTTGCTCCTGACCTCTGCCAATCAGTGTTTCCACTTCGTCCTGGATCTTCTCCAGACCCAGACCAAGTCCGATCAGTGCCTTCGCGGCAATGCCGTCTCCTTCACGAATCAGTCCGAGCAAAATATGTTCTGTCCCAATGTTGTTGTGTCCCAAACGAACGGCTTCTTCCTGCGCCAGTGCCAGCACCTTTTGTGCGCGTTCCGTAAATCTTCCAAACATCATATCTCCTGCACCTCCACGGATAAATAAATATCTATAATTTAATGTTGTGATCCCAGTGTCTCCCGGAGCAGCTTCGCCCGGTACATATCACGTTCAGTAGGCGACAGCTCGTCACCGAACAGCTTCTGCAGGAAGCCCGGCTGAGTCTTGACGTTCAGCTCATTGAGCACTGAAATCGAAGGCCCCTCCAGAATCCCCAGATCCACCCCGAGCCGCAGATCGGAGAGCCGTTGCGCAGATTCTTTAAGCTCCATCACGGCCGCATAGGACAGAATTCCGTAGGAACGCTGAATGCGGTCAGTGATACGGAGTGCAGAATCGGCCAGCAGGCGTTCCCGCGCGTTCCGCTCATGCTCAATAATCTGGGTGACTACGCTATGGAGATTCTCAATAATCTCGCTCTCGGTCTGTCCAAGCGTAATCTGATTGGAGATCTGAAAGATATTCCCTACTGCTTCGCTGCCTTCCCCGTAAATTCCTCTAACGGTAAGTCCAACCTGATTGACAGCGGATAAAATGCGGTTGATCTGGTGAGTCATCACCAAGGCCGGCAGATGAACCATCACCGAAGCGCGAAGCCCGGTTCCGACATTGGTCGGACAGCTTGTCAGGTATCCTCTGCGGTCATCGAAGGCGTAATTGACGGCTGCTTCAAAAATATCATCAATAGCCGTCGCCCTTACCCAGGCCTCTCTGACCTGCAGCCCCGGGAACAGGCATTGAATGCGGAGATGGTCTTCTTCATTGATCATAATGCTGACTGACTCGTCGTCGTTCAGAATGACCGCTCCGCCCTTGGAGTCTTCGGCCAGATTCGGGCTGATCAGATGCTTCTCTACCAGCACCTTCTTATCAAGCTCACCCAGCTCATCCAGCCTGATCAGTTCAAAGTTACCGAAATCTGCAGCAGCCTCTCCTTGAAACACAGGAGCCAGCTGCTCCAGCACCTCCTCCGATTGCTCTGCTGAAGCCAGCAGCGGGAAGGGCAGATGCTCCAGATTCCGGGCGATACGCATCCGGCTGCTGATTACGATCTCGGAGTGGCTGCCGCCGCAGCGCATCCAGTTGCTGAGTGCCTGTTCGGTAAACCGGAGACTTGACATATCCAATCCCCCCTATATATCAAAGACTTTACTCTTGTGGCATTTCTTTTTCAAGTTTGCGGATGCGGTCCCTGAGCTCTGCCGCCGTTTCAAATTCCTCCTCGGCAATGCTCTGCTGCAATTCCTGCTTCAATTCCTCAATCTGGCGTTTGCACATAATCTGTGCGCCGGCCCGCTTGGGCAGCTTGCCGACATGAGCCGTGCTGCCATGCACCCGTCTGAAGAGCGGATCAAGGGTACTGTCAAAATACTTATAACAGGAGCTGCAGCCGAACCGCCCCAGCTTGCTGAACTGCGAGTAGGTCATGCCGCAATTCTCACAGTGCAGTCCCTGCACTGTCTGCGCTGCCGCCTTGCTCTTGCCTGCACCCTCCAGGTCAAGCAGGCCGGACAGCAGGCTGTGAATCGAGAAGCCTCCCGCCGTTCCCGGAATCAGCTCCCCCTTCTCCCGTGCACAGCTTTCGCAAATATGAAATTCTGTCTTCTCTCCGTTCACGATCTTCGTGAAGTGGAGTGTAGCCGGTCTGACGCCGCATTCCTGGCATAGCATGAGCGGAGTCCCTCCTTACGATATGGCCATTATTTGCCCAACAAAGAGATCAGCATTGCCTTCATGATCTTGGCGCGAATCTCATCCCGGTACGGCAGATTAACCGTCAGGCATTCCCGGGAAACCGCGGAACGCATCAGACACGCCTCGCGCTTAGAGAGGAAGCGGGCCTCCTCCAGCTGATAAATCAGTCCTTCCGCAGAATTCTGATCAATATCATTCCCTATTGTCGAGTTGAGATGTGCATAAAGGGCTACATTCTGAGGCAGCTCGAACCTTTGAATCCGGATGTATCCGCCGCCGCCGCGTTTGCTCTCCACCACATATCCCTTCTCCAGGGTGAAGCGGGTGCTAATGACATAGTTGATCTGCGATGGCACGCAAGAGAACTGGTCGGCCAGCTCATTGCGCTGAATTTCCACCGTACCTTCGGGACTTTCATGCAAAATATTCTTCAGATATTGTTCAATAATATCGGAGATATTACGCATCACTCATCCTCCAGTGTCTAAGCCTTAGTCAATCTGTGCTGCGCCCCCGCCTGCCATCCAGACATGCTCTTAAGAATTTAACCCCGGCAATGAATTAAGAATCGGCTGCAAGCGCCTTAGACCTCCTAATTCAGCCAATTGTTACATTCCTGAGAACGCCGCTATCAGACTTGCGTTGACTTTGACTTTCTTTGACTTTTTTCATATTATAACACATTCTCACTGATTGCCAAGGGGTTAGTTTTATTTTTTACGTTTTGGCTGCTTTGTATTCCCTATGTACGTACATGAATTGTCCCATCTGCACCTGGATATAGGACAGCTCCTCCGCCCTCTGCTGAAGGGGAAGAGCTGCTGTAACCTGTCAAAAGAAATCGAATAATGCCGTCCCGGTCTGCGGAATCAGCGCTTCAAGCCATTCTACCGCTTCTGCGCTTCCAGATAACTGTCCATACCGGGCGGTCTCAAGCGGGCGCTTGTACCCCATGAGCAGTGCAGTCAAGGTTCCGATCGTGCATACCAGGTCGGCCTCTGCCCGCTCCCCCTGAACCTGAATCAAGGAAGCCGTCCCCTCCGCCGATACACTCCAGCGCCAACATCCTTCGTTCCACGGAGCGTATTTATCTTCTATATATACCAGCCGTTCCTGAACACCCTGCGGTGCGCTGAAAATCATACTCTCCACCATAGCCTTCACATTGACAATCCGCGCCATGAAATAAGGATGATTCTCCTGCGTAATCCGCGGATCGGGCAGCAGGAAGGGCAGAATGTCATCCGCAGGCACCAGCTTCAGCTTGGCTCCGGTAATCATCGAGTCATGATTGGCCAGGAAGGTCCATAAGCCCTGCCGGGCCTGCTCGTTCAAGTAGATGAATTCGTCGATGACCAGCTCTTTGTTGATTATTTTATACAGCACATAACCTTCCGGTTCACCCAGCTCTGAATAAAATACACCTTGATGCATATCCTCATCCAGCACGCTATCCTTCCACCATTCCGTGCTGCGGATCAGCGTACCATTATATCCGATTGAGAATTGATTATAGAGCTGCTGCAATACCGCAAGCTCTGCATTCTTAGCGTTTCCCCGCTTCACCGTGCCCTTAATCTCTGTCTTGTGCGGAAACTTCCCTACCGGAATGGTGTATTGCTTATATTCACAGTAGACCTCCCAGCCAAACTTGCGGTAGAACGGAATCAGGAACGGATGCAAAAAGGACAACGTATGGCCCGCTTCGTTCATCGTCTGCAGCACATGGGTCAGCAGTTTAGCCACATACCCCTGCCGGCGGTTCTCCGGCCATGTGGCTACCCCGGCAATCCCGCCCATAGATACAGGTTTGCCTTGAAGGTTCACCTGCAGCGGAAGCAGTGTCAGCTTGGCACCTAACTCTTCACCTTCAAACAGCCCCCATACCTGGTCTGGCTTGAATTGCTCCCTTTGCCGCTCCCGGTCTTCACCGGACACCTTATACTGAAAGGCATATTCAGACAAGCTTAAGCTGTCTTCAAATTCTTCTGCACGTAATTGTCTAATTTCCATTAGGCTCACCCCGTTAATAGATTCAGATTTCAGACAGATAGAGTCCAAAGATTGCTTCAATAGTGAGTATAACAAGCCTTCCCGTAAGAAGCTAACCGGCAGCCGGAATTCTCTTTATACCCACAACTTATCCACAGCTTCTACACAAAAAAATAAAAACCGGGAAAAAGCTCTCCCCGGCCAAAATTAGTTATCCACGATTTGTCTATGACTATCCACATTATTCACTTTTTATCCACAAAAACAGTGTATTACTTAGGTTTTTCTTGACTCATCCACATAAATATGCCTTGCCGGATGTTCATCCACAGCCAGAAACGTTGCTGAAATTGTATCCACATGTGCGTAATGTTTCTGCATTTCCAGAAATCTATCCACAGCTTTTCCACAGCCCTGCCCACGCAAAAAAGCCACTGTTGATTGCTCAACAGTGGTACCTTATGCTTGGCGGCGTCCTACTCTCCCAGGACCCTTCGGTCCAAGTACCATCGGCGCTGGAAGGCTTAACGGTCGTGTTCGGGATGGGTACGCGTGGAACCCTTCCGCTATCGCCACCAAACGTTACAGGCTTAATCGCCTGAAAACTGAATCCGAAACGAATTTGCGCTCGCCCTTGTTACGGGGCCCCCGGAAAGTATTCGGAATCCGCTTCGTCAGCGTCATCTTCACTTTTTGGGGTAGTTTGTTGGATAAGCCCTCGACCGATTAGTATTGGTCAGCTCCATGCATTGCTGCACTTCCACCTCCAACCTATCTACCTCGTCGTCTTCAAGGGGTCTTACATACTGGGAAATCTCATCTTGAGGGGGCTTCACGCTTAGATGCTTTCAGCGCTTATCCCGTCCGTACGTAGCTACCCAGCCATGCTCCTGGCGGAACAACTGGTGCACCAGCGGTACGTCCATCCCGGTCCTCTCGTACTAAGGACAGCTCCTCTCAAATTTCCTGCGCCCACGACAGATAGGGACCGAACTGTCTCACGACGTTCTGAACCCAGCTCGCGTACCGCTTTAATGGGCGAACAGCCCAACCCTTGGGACCTACTTCAGCCCCAGGATGCGATGAGCCGACATCGAGGTGCCAAACCTCCCCGTCGATGTGGACTCTTGGGGGAGATAAGCCTGTTATCCCCAGGGTAGCTTTTATCCGTTGAGCGATGGCCCTTCCATGCGGTACCACCGGATCACTAAGTCCGACTTTCGTCCCTGCTCGACTTGTAGGTCTCGCAGTCAAGCTCCCTTCTGCCTTTGCACTCTTCGAATGATTTCCAACCATTCTGAGGGAACCTTTGAACGCCTCCGTTACTCTTTAGGAGGCGACCGCCCCAGTCAAACTGCCCGCCTGACACGGTCCCCGTACCCGCTTAGGGTACCAGGTTAGAACCTAGATACGATCAGGGTGGTATCCCAACGGCGCCTCCAGCGAAGCTTGCGCTCCGCTTTCCACGGCTCCCACCTATCCTGTACAGATCGTACCCAAATTCAATATCAAGCTGCAGTAAAGCTCCATGGGGTCTTTCCGTCTTGTCGCGGGTAACCTGCATCTTCACAGGTATTAAAATTTCACCGGATCTCTCGTTGAGACAGCGCCCAAGTCGTTACGCCATTCGTGCGGGTCAGAATTTACCTGACAAGGAATTTCGCTACCTTAGGACCGTTATAGTTACGGCCGCCGTTTACTGGGGCTTCGGTTCATAGCTTCGGGTTACCCCTAACCACTCCCCTTAACCTTCCAGCACCGGGCAGGCGTCAGCCCGTATACTTCGCCTTGCGGCTTCGCACAGACCTGTGTTTTTGCTAAACAGTCGCTTGGGCCTTTTCACTGCGGCCCCCTCGGGCTATTCACCCTACCGAGGCACCCCTTCTCCCGAAGTTACGGGGTCATTTTGCCGAGTTCCTTAACGAGAGTTCTTCCGCGCGCCTTAGAATTCTCTTCTCGCCTACCTGTGTCGGTTTGCGGTACGGGCACCTTCTCCTGGCTAGAGGCTTTTCTTGGCAGTGTGAGATCATGACCTTCGCTACTGTAATTTTCGCTCCCCATCACAGCCCAGCCTTATGATGTGCGGATTTGCCTGCACACCAGCCTCACTGCTTAGACGGACATCCATCAGTCCGCGTCACTACCCTCCTGCGTCACCCCATCGCTCATAGCGGATTACGGTGGTACAGTAATTTCAAACTGTTGTCCTTCGACTACGCCTGTCGGCCTCGCCTTAGGTCCCGACTTACCCTGAGCGGACGAGCCTTCCTCAGGAAACCTTGGGCTTTCGGCGGATCAGATTCTCACTGATCTTTTCGTTACTCATACCGGCATTCTCACTTGTGTACTCTCCAGCGCTCCTTACGGTACACCTTCAACGTATACACAACGCTCCCCTACCCCTGGATCGACTTCACTCCAGCTTCGAAGTTCGTGTTTATCCCCTGGAGTCATTTGGCCAACCATCCTTGCAGATGATTCATTGGCATTCATGATTCCGGATAAACACGCCTCAAAGGCGCAGTGAAGTCGATCCAAGCCATAGCTTCGGTGGTGTGTTTAGCCCCGTTACATTTTCGGCGCAGAGTCACTCGACCAGTGAGCTATTACGCACTCTTTCAATGGTGGCTGCTTCTAAGCCAACATCCTGGTTGTCTGTGCAACTCCACATCCTTTCCCACTTAACACACACTTGGGGACCTTAGCTGATGGTCTGGGCTGTTTCCCTTTTGACAATGGATCTTAGCACTCACTGTCTGACTCCCGGCAAGAAGTTAGTGGCATTCGGAGTTTGACTGAGCTTGGTAACCCTTGCGGGCCCCGCACCCAATCAGTGCTCTACCTCCACCACTCCATTCACCGAGGCTAGCCCTAAAGCTATTTCGGGGAGAACCAGCTATCTCCGAGTTCGATTGGAATTTCTCCGCTACCCCCACCTCATCCCCGCACTTTTCAACGTACGTGGGTTCGGGCCTCCAGTGCGTGTTACCGCACCTTCACCCTGGACAGGGGTAGATCACACGGTTTCGGGTCTACGCCCACATACTCAGTCGCCCTATTCAGACTCGCTTTCGCTGCGGCTCCGGCTTCTCACCTTAACCTTGCATGTTGAACGTAACTCGCCGGTTCATTCTACAAAAGGCACGCCATCATCCATATAGAGGACTCTGACTTTTTGTAAGCACACGGTTTCAGGTTCTATTTCACTCCCCTTCCGGGGTGCTTTTCACCTTTCCCTCACGGTACTGATTCACTATCGGTCGCCAGGTAGTATTTAGCCTTAGCAGATGGTCCTGCCAGATTCATACGGGGTTTCACGTGCCCCGCACTACTCGGGATCCGTCTCGGAGGGGTTAAACTTTTGGCTACAGGGCTTTTACCTCTATCGCGGGCCTTTCCAGACCTCTTCGCCTACCTTAACCTTTTGTAACTCCATGTGAGACGTCCCACAACCCCAAGGGGCAAGCCCCTTGGTTTAGGCTGTTCCGCGTTCGCTCGCCGCTACTGACGGAATCACTATTGTTTTCTCTTCCTCAGGGTACTTAGATGTTTCAGTTCCCCTGGTCTGCCTCTGCGTATCCTATGTATTCAGATACGAGTAACTGTGCATTACCACAGCTGGGTTTCCCCATTCGGACACCCCCGGATCAAAGCTTGCTTACAGCTCCCCGAGGCAGTTTCGTTGTTCGCCACGTCCTTCGTCGGCTCCTGGCGCCTAGGCATCCTCCGTGTGCTCTTAGTAGCTTAACCAATGCGTTTTCCAGAAGGAAAATCGCTTAGCATCACTATAATTTAAACTTGCTTACACAAGTTCAGCTTAAAGGAATGTTCTAAAACGCAAATTCGTTTCGGTATCCAGTTTTCAAGGATCAAGTTGCTGTAAGTTCGGGTCGATCACAACCGTGACGATCGAAGTTACAGCCGGTATTTCAGACATAACAAATAGATGAAGTTTGTTGGTGGAGCCAAGCGGGATCGAACCGCTGACCTCCTGCTTGCAAGGCAGGCGCTCTCCCAGCTGAGCTATGGCCCCGCAAATTCCATCAAAACCGAACAAATGGAAACACGTTATTGTGGAAGTCAAGCTTCCGATTTGAATGTCTTCATCGCAGAAGACGATTCTCCATAGAAAGGAGGTGATCCAGCCGCACCTTCCGATACGGCTACCTTGTTACGACTTCACCCCAATCATCTACCCCACCTTCGGCGGCTGGCTCCCTTGCGGGTTACCCCACCGACTTCGGGTGTTGTAAACTCTCGTGGTGTGACGGGCGGTGTGTACAAGACCCGGGAACGTATTCACCGCGGCATGCTGATCCGCGATTACTAGCAATTCCGACTTCATGCAGGCGAGTTGCAGCCTGCAATCCGAACTGAGACCGGCTTTGCTGGGATTGGCTCCACCTCGCGGCTTCGCTTCCCGTTGTACCGGCCATTGTAGTACGTGTGTAGCCCAGGTCATAAGGGGCATGATGATTTGACGTCATCCCCACCTTCCTCCGGTTTGTCACCGGCAGTCACTCTAGAGTGCCCAGCTTTACCTGCTGGCAACTAAAGTCAAGGGTTGCGCTCGTTGCGGGACTTAACCCAACATCTCACGACACGAGCTGACGACAACCATGCACCACCTGTCTCAACTTTCCCCGAAGGGCACCTGATGCATCTCTGCTTCGTTAGTTGGATGTCAAGACCTGGTAAGGTTCTTCGCGTTGCTTCGAATTAAACCACATACTCCACTGCTTGTGCGGGTCCCCGTCAATTCCTTTGAGTTTCAGTCTTGCGACCGTACTCCCCAGGCGGAGTGCTTACTGTGTTAACTTCGGCACCAAGGGTATCGAAACCCCTAACACCTAGCACTCATCGTTTACGGCGTGGACTACCAGGGTATCTAATCCTGTTTGCTCCCCACGCTTTCGCGCCTCAGCGTCAGTTACAGCCCAGAAAGTCGCCTTCGCCACTGGTGTTCCTCCACATCTCTACGCATTTCACCGCTACACGTGGAATTCCACTTTCCTCTTCTGTACTCAAGCCACCCAGTTTCCAGTGCGACCCCAGGTTGAGCCCAAGGTTTAAACACCAGACTTAAATAGCCGCCTGCGCGCGCTTTACGCCCAATAATTCCGGACAACGCTTGCCCCCTACGTATTACCGCGGCTGCTGGCACGTAGTTAGCCGGGGCTTTCTTCTCAGGTACCGTCACTCCGGCAGCAGTTACTCTACCGGACGTTCTTCCCTGGCAACAGAGCTTTACGATCCGAAAACCTTCATCACTCACGCGGCGTTGCTCCGTCAGGCTGTCGCCCATTGCGGAAGATTCCCTACTGCTGCCTCCCGTAGGAGTCTGGGCCGTGTCTCAGTCCCAGTGTGGCCGTTCACCCTCTCAGGTCGGCTACGCATCGTCGCCTTGGTGGGCCGTTACCCCGCCAACTAGCTAATGCGCCGCAGGCCCATCCCTAAGCGGCAGATTGCTCCGCCTTTCATTCTTCCCTCAGGAGAGGGAAGAGATTATCCGGTATTAGCTACCGTTTCCGGTAGTTATCCCAGTCTTAGGGGCAGGTTGCCTACGTGTTACTCACCCGTCCGCCGCTAAGCCAAGTTGGAAGCAAGCTTCCAACAAGACTCCGCTCGACTTGCATGTATTAGGCACGCCGCCAGCGTTCGTCCTGAGCCAGGATCAAACTCTCCAATTAGGCCGCCTACCGAAGTAAGCGCTTATAGAAAGAGCGATAGCTCATTTTGAAACTGACGATTCATTGAATGAATCTTGTAAAACATAACGTGTTCCATTTGTTCAGTTTTCAAAGAACTTGCTCCCGGCAATCGATGTTTTATCGTTTGCGCAGGAATTAGATCATATCATTTATTCACTTAACTTGTCAACTTATTTTTCATCGAGCGCTTCGTTCAGCGCCGGTGTCTCATAAGCACAAGAGATAATATATCACGCGCTGCGGACTCTGGCAAGACTTTTTTATAATGAATTAATTAACCGCATATCCTATGTTCAACATATGGTTTCCATCCTGGATCATTTGCCGCTACAATAGGATTCATCTTCTATATTACTGAAAGGAGTCATCATGTCCAATAAGTCTAATCCCCCTGCTGCCTCCGTTCCGCTTAAGGAAGCAAGCCATTTGCAGCAGGCAACCATTTACCGTATTTTGCTCGCGGTGAGCTTTGTTCATTTATTCAACGATTCTATTCAGGCGCTTATTCCGGCCATGTTCCCGGTGCTGAAGGATAACTTGCTGCTCTCCTATGCCCAGATCGGCTGGATTGCCTTCGCGCTGAACCTCACCTCCTCGCTGATTCAGCCGATCATCGGGTTCGCCGCCGACCGGAAGCCCCGCCCGATTCTGCTTCCGCTGGGGATGTGCTGTACCTTCGCCGGGGTCTTCCTGCTCGCTTTTGCCGGGAACTATGTCCTGGTGATTGTGTCGGTGATGCTGGTGGGCTTTGGCTCCGCCGCCTTCCATCCTGAAGGGATGCGTGTAGCTCATATGGCGGCCGGTCAGCGGAAGGGGCTGTCGCAGTCGATTTTTCAGGTAGGCGGCAATACCGGTCAGGCCCTGGGGCCGCTGCTCATGAAGTGGGTGTTCATCCCCTTCGGTCAGATGGGTGCGCTTGGATTCACAGTGATCGCCGCTGCCGGGGTGGCCGTCCAGACCTATGTGGCCCGCTGGTACCGTGACATGCTGAATGCCGGATATACCTTCCGCAAAAAATCAGCGTCCCGCTCCATCGATCCCGCCCGCAGCAAACGCATCATCATCACCACCGTCATTCTGGTCTTCATCGTGTTCGTGCGCTCCTGGTACGGCGCATCCATCGGCGGATATTACGCCTTCTACTTAATGGACAAATACGGGATGACGCTGGACCGTGCGCAGATCTACATTTTCATGTATCTGGCAGCCGGTGCGGTCGGCACCTTCTTTGGCGGCCCGCTTGCTGACCGGTTTGGCCGGCGGAATCTGATTCTAGTTTCGATGATTGGTACGGTTCCGTTTGCGCTGGCCCTGCCTTTTGTGAACACGTTCTGGGCAGCCGTGCTGCTGATTATCTCCGGCTTCATCCTGCTGTCCAGCTTCTCGGTGACGGTGATTTACGCACAGATGCTGTATCCGGGCAACATCGGAACCGTCTCGGGCCTGATTACCGGCCTGGCCTTCGGCCTTGGCGGGATCGGCTCTGTAGTCATTGGCGACCTGATCGATAGAGCCGGGATTGCGCCTGTGTTCGTGGCCTGCGGCTTCCTTCCGCTGCTGGGCCTGCTGGCTCTGCTGCTGCCGGGTGACAAGAAGCTGGAGGAATGGGCGGCGGAATAAATACCTTTGGCGGACCAAGCGAACAGAGATTATTCAACAGGCTATTTTTGCGGTACAATTAGTTAAAACTTGAATTAATCACGCTCAGGCAGCAAGCCCGGAGGAGGGGTAACGCTTGAAGAATCTACTCGCAAGAGTGCGCAAAGGGTATGGCAAAAAGCTTGTATCGATTCACCTGTGGAATGCCTGGCTGGTCCTGTTCCTCGCGGTGAGCGGTCTGATCCTGGTCGGCGGCTTCTGGCGGGAGCTGCTGGGGGAAGGCCGGGTGTGGCTGAAATGGGGGCATACGGCCCTCGGACTGGTGCTGCTGATTCCTGTAGTCTATTATCTGCTGCTGGCTGCGAAGCACTGGAAACGGCTCAAGGGCAAGCCCGCCCAGAAGGCTAATGTGATCTTCGTGCTTGCCCTGCTGATCGGCTGGCTGCTCTCCGGGGTGGTTCTGTGGCAGTTCAGATTAGCCGGACCAAGAGCGGCCAACATTGCACTGTTCATTCATGACCTGCTGACCTGGATCGGTCTCCCTGTGATCATCTACCACTCCATCACCCGGGTGAAGTGGCTGAAGGAGCCGAAGAAGCGCTCGATCGTGGCTGAAGCATTACCTGGAAAAGAGTCCTCTTCTACTGCCGGGCACTCACGGCCTGCGGCTGCATCCGATGCACAGCCTCTATACACACGCCGTGGTTTCATCAAGGCTGCTGTAGGCGCTGGACTTGCCGTTACCCTTGGCCCCACCTTTATCCGCTGGTTCGGCAGAGCGATGCAGCTTCCGGGCACAGCAGACTATGCCGCGTCCAATGCCAATGCGCTGGTTCCCGACCCGCTCCCGCTGCCGGATTCCGCTCCTCCCATCGGCGGGGGAGCCGAGGGCAGCTTCCGCGTGTATACGGTCACGGCTATTCCCGCCTTCGACAATTCCAACTGGTCCTTTACGATCGACGGGCTGGTGAACAAGAAGCTGACCTGGAACTGGGAAGAGTTCGTGAAGCTGCAGCGCGAGGTGCAGGTTAGTGATTTTCACTGTGTGACGGGCTGGTCTGTCTACAAAAACACCTGGGAGGGCCTCCCCCTCTCCAAGCTGCTTGATCTGGCCGGTGTACAGCCGCAGGCTGTCACGGTGAAGTTCTACTCCGGTGACGGTGTCTACACCGATTCGCTGACGCTGGACCAGGCCCGGATGGATGACATCATGGTCGCAGTGATGCATGACGGCAAGCCGATTCCGAACCAGCTCGGCGGCCCGGTCCGCCTGATTACTCCGCAAATGTATGCCTATAAATCTGTTAAATGGCTGAACCGGATTGAGCTGATTGACGAGGATTATGTAGGGTACTGGGAGCTGCGGGGCTATGACAAGGATGCCTGGCTGCCCGGTGCGAAGCGGGTGTAAATATTGTTACGGTATGCGCAGAACACAAAGAAGAAGCCTCCTGCCCCATGAGGGATAGGAGGCTTCTTTGCGTATGCCGATCACAAGCTCTTGAAGGAAGCATCGTAGAGGCGGAACATGGTTTTGTAGCCGGACTCGTCGATCTTGATGCCGACATCCAGACGCCCTGAGATCTCCAGGGGACCCGTGGTATAGCGCAGCTTGCTGCCTTCCGGAACGAAGACAATCATAATCTTGTTCCAGTAGGTCTCATCCCCGTTGTCGAACGGACACTCTGCTCCCGGCTCTGGGATCAGCAGAAACCAATTTTTCTCAAAAGACAGAACTTCGCCCATGAACCCTTTAATGGTCACTTGCTGGCCGCTGAGATCCCAGAAGTGTTCTGAGGGTCGGGTCTGGTCGTCACCGTCAAAGAAGCCGTTCCAGCCGATTTCTGTGCTGCCCTTGGCAGCCGTCCCTTCTGTTTCAGTTACCTTCGCCGCCGGGGACGGGCTGGCCGCAGGGGTAGGGACAGGAGTTGCTTTAGGGGAATTGGTTGCTTTAGGTGCTTTGGTGGCTATAGGTTCTTTAGTTGCTATCGGGACAGTAGTCGCCTCAGGCACTGCCGTAGGGCTTGGGACGGAGCCTCCTTCCTCCACGGAAGGCTTCCGGGAAGCATGGGTAGCTTCTGCCACAGGCTCAGCAGAAGACGCTGAGGAAGGCAAGGCAGTGGGCTTGAGCGCAGCCGGCGTCCTGCCAGGCTTCTCCGTAGCAGGCGAAGGCTGCCCGGTCATCCGGGGCGCTTCGGCTGATGCCTGCGGTGCAGGAGATACAGAGGCTTGGCCCTGTGTTAGTCCGTCAACCTCCGGCGAAGCCCCGGCTGCGGCAGCGAAGGATTCACCGCTCCCCTCAGCCGCAGAATTCTGACCGCAGGCCTGAAGCAGCAGCAGGCTGGTCAGAGCCCCGGAGAGCAGCAGCATTTTTCCCTGTAATTGTCTCAATATCATATTCCTCCTAGGATTTGAACAGAGCGAGCGGGTGCATCCGGTACATCCGGAAGGCTGGTCCCAGCGAGGACAGCAGTCCCAGAATCAGCGCGCCGCCCGCAATCAGCCAATGCTCCGCCGTCCAGCGGTACGGGTCAATCTGGATGCCCGCCTGTGAGAACAGCATGTCCTTCAGCAGATACGCTCCCGCATGACCGGCCAGCAGCCCGGCGATCAGTCCGGTTGCCGTCACCAGCAGCCCCTCTGTCGTTAACGTCAGCCATACATAGGCCCGCGATTTGCCGAGAAGGCGAAGAATCCCCACATCCTTGGTCCGCTCAGAGACTGCGGCAATCAGGGATAATAGAATGGTGATGCCCGCAAGCAGCACGCAGATGGCGGTGATCAGACCAATCAGCCGTGAGCCTTGATCGACAGCATTCAGCACATCAGACACAGCCTTGCTGGTATAAGCCGCTTGAACCCCGTTGCTGCCGTCAAAGCTCTGCTTCAGGTCATGGGCGCCGAGCAGGCTGGCCGGCTTAACCAATACAGCGGTAATCTCCCTCTCTTCAGGCGCCAGTTCATGTACCGCCCAGGCATAGTCTACCGTTGTAAATACCGCCCGGTCATCGGGGGTATGCAGATCAGGAAGGATGCCTGCGACTGTGTAGCGGAAGCTCTTGTGCGCGTGTTCTTCATCGTGCCCGGCCCCTTCAGCACCTTCCGCACCTTCAGCCGCGTGCCCGCTCTCTTCCTCAGCTTCTGACGCTGCTGCTTCATGATGTTCTCCCTGAACAAGCCCATGTGCACCCGAGAAGGTGTCTCCCACCTTCAATCCCAGCGAGCGGGCGACATAAGCGCCTACAATGGTCTCACCGGTATGGGCATACATCATGCCTGCCTGAAGCTTGCTGTCGCCGTAACGGGTGAAAAAATAACTGGAGTCCAGTCCCACGATGGGAAACCCCTTGTAGTTGTCTCCTGTAGTCATAGCATAGGCTGCATCCACAGACGGGTCCCTCCGGGCCGCATCCAGAACAGCCAGCGGGATATTCCCGGTCGGTGCACCTATATGATAGAACGTGTTCAGCACAAGCTGGGTCTCGCTGCCTGCCGCGCCGATGACCAGATCGAACGGGCCATAGCCCTTCTTCGCCCCCTGCTCGACACTCTGCCGGGACAGGACAAGTAGAACAACAAAAGCCACGGTAATCGCCACCGCACATACGGTCAGCAGCGACAGGAACCGCCGGTGCAGCACATTGCGCAAGGTGAGCTGGAACAGGCTCATAGCGTCACCTCTTCGCGCCGTCCTGAAGCCATAACCGTCCGCTGCTTCGTTACCGTCTCGCGGCGCACTTCATTAATGTCCTGAATATTCAGACAGCTCGGGAACCGGCCGGCCATATTCAGGTCATGTGTGACCACGATCAGGGTATGCCCCTGTGCTGCACTAAGGTCCAGCAGCAGGGAAGCAATCTCCTCCGCCGTCTCCCAATCCAGGCTGCCTGTAGGCTCATCCGCCAGCAACAGCGGCGGGTTGTTCACCATTGCCCTGACAATGGCCACCCGCTGCTGCTGTCCGCGCGACAGCTCCGAGGGCAGATGCCTTCCGCGGCCTGCAAGACCCACCCGCTCCAGCCAGCCGTCCACGATATGGTGCCGCTCCTTCTGCGTAAGCCCTGAGCTCATGGCAATCTCGACATTCTGCCGGGCCGTCAGCGACGGAATCAGATGGAAGTCCTGGAGCACATAACCGATCGCCGACGCACGAAAGGCATCACGCTTCGCTTCCGTCAGCTCGTGAAGCGGCTGGCCGTTCACGGCAATGCTGCCGCTGTCCGCTTTCATGATCCCGCTAATCAGATGGAGCAACGTGCTTTTACCGGACCCGCTGGGTCCGGTAATGGCTACGCGCTCTCCCTGTGGAACATTCCACCGGGGGATATCCAGGATGGGAATGGCTTTGCCGTCGGTTTTGAACTGCTTTTTCAAGTTCCGGATCTCAAGCAAGCCGTTCACTCCTATCTGAGTACAATGCGTTCAGACAGCGCATCCCATTTCAACGCCGAGCCCTTCAGCTGATTGAAGGCACTGAGCGGAAGATAGAGCACATTATTGTCCACGTCTACGGTGTATGCTGCCGCCTTGCTGTTCAGCTTCGCTGTTTTGCCGGCCAGATTGATGTCAACGGTGTTTTTACCAAGCGTAAGCTTCGCTGCCGAAGCACTGGCTGTATAATTTCCTCCGAGCGCTTTGATCAGAGCTTGTGCCGGGAACAGCACCTCATTGTCGCGGCTGATTTTAAACTTCGGATAGACGTACTTAGCTTGCAGCTCTGCGGAACGTTTGTTCAGGTCCAGTCCGAGGATTCCCGCCCCTGCTATGGCGATCTGCGTATTGTCGATCTGCCCCTTCACCTTGTCGGCAATCGGGCCATACGCCCAGACTCCGACATCGACCGCCGAATGACCGTGACCGGACCAGCCTACCAGCAGACGCTTGGAGATGACCGCATTATACGCGCCCTCTCTTTTGTAGGAGGAGCCGTCGCCGTTCATAATCTGGGTTACTTCCTCATCGGTCAGATCGGTAATCCAGGTATTGGCCGTTACAATCTTGCGGATCTCTTCCGGGGTCTGTGCGGCCTCAAGGTCCGCTGCCAGACTCTCGGAGGAATGCTTCTGCTTGTTCCACAGATCAATGTTGATCTCATAGATATTGTCGCGGGAGAGCGACAGGCCGCCAGTCTCATGGTCCGCCGTAACCACTACAGAGGTATTGCCATTCTTTTTCGCAAAATCCACCGCTGCCTTGAACGCTGCATCGAAATCGAGCGCCTCCTGCACCAGGGTCGGCAGATCGTTGGCATGACCGGCATGGTCGATACGGCCGCCTTCAATCATCATAACGAAGCCGTTCTTATCGGCAGACAGAATATTCAGCGCCTTCGAGGTCATGGCCGCCAGGCTCGGAATTTCCGCCGTCCGGTCCGGGGTATACGCCACATGCGAGTTGCCGAACAGGCCGAGTACCTTGCTGTTTTTGGAAGTCAGCGCATTTAGAGCCGAGGCATTCTCAACCACCGTGTAGCCCTTGGCTTTGAAGTCAGGCAGGAGGTTCTTGTCGGTACGTTTGCCCTTCTCATCCTTGGTCAGGAAGAACTGCTTGCCCCCGCCCATCAGCACATCGACGCCGCTCTCCAGATACTGCGAGGCAATCGCCGATTCGTTATCCCGGTTGCGGACATGGGAAGCGTACACGGCTGGTGTTGCATGGGTAATACGGGCAGTCGTCACCAGGCCGGTGGCCTTGCCTGCGCTCTCGGCAGCTTCAATGATTGATGCAAACGGCTTGGAAACGTCCTCATTCGAGACGCTGATGCCCGCGTTGTAGGTTTTGTGGCCTGTAGCGAATGCAGTTCCTGCCGAAGCGGAGTCGGTGACGATCCCGGAGACGATTTTACCGCTGTCTTCTCCCCGGTCTGCATATGTAGTCGCTTGCCCCACGTAGTACGGATCGATGTTCAGGTGCTTGACACCCTTGGTGTATTGCTGAAAATATCTCGCCGCAGATACCTGGGCCGGGCCCATGCCGTCTCCGATCAGAACGATCAGATTCTTAGACTGGGCTTTGGCAGCGCCCCCTGGATTTGCCGGGCTTTTGGCCGCCCCTGCAAGCGTTGCTCCTGAAACTACGGCAGCCGCCAGTCCTCCAAAGATCATACCCTTCATTAGCTTCTTCATCATATACCCCTTCCTCATTGTGACGGTTCTAAGCCTAAGCTTACCTTGGAAAGGTTAACGATCTGTCAAAAGAAGTATGGAGTTGTATTAAATTATCAGATGATCATATGAAGGCGGAAAAATCACCCTACCAGGTAACAAATGCTGGTGCCTTATCCCCGTACATCCAGTCCATTCACCCTCGCCTGGCGCAATGTGGTCGGTTTTTCGATTACATTCCGTTCGTTCGCCGCCTATACATTAAAAAAAGCCCTGCGGCCCTCCGCCCATAGGCAAAGGAAACACAGGACTTAAATATTCTCTTACATCTCCAGCAGCCGGATCAGCTCGTCTTCATCCTCAATGACCTGAATGCCGAGCTGCTGGGCCTTGGCCAGCTTGCTGCCCGCCTTCTCACCGGCGATGACCAGATCGGTCTTCTTGGAGACACTGCCGGATACCTTGGCTCCCAGTGCCTCCAGGCGTTCGGCGGCTTCATCACGGGTCATCTTGTGCAGCGTGCCGGTCAGCACCACGGTTTTGCCGCTGAAGAACGAATCGGTTGCCACTTCACGCGGAGCCTCAGGTCCCTTGGCTTCTACGCCCAGCGCCAGCATCCGGTTAATACTGACCACCACGAACGGGTCGGCAAAATAATTCACGATGCTCTCCGCCACAATCCCGCCGATATCCGGCAGACCGGCCAGCTCCTCTGCAGTGGCGGACATGACCGCTTCCAGGCTGCGGTAGTGGTCCGCCAGCATCCGGGTAGTAGCTTTGCCTGTATTCGGAATGCCAAGCGCGAACAGGAAGGAAGCCAGATCTCTTCCCTTGCTCTCCTCCAGCGCCTTAAGCAGATTAGCTGCCTTCCGCTCCCCGAAGCGGTCCAGCTTCACCAGCTGCTCGGAGGTCAGCTCATACAGATCCGCCGGCTCACGGACACCCAGCTCTTCATGCAGTTGAGCCGCTGTCTTCTCGCTGAACGTCTCGATGTCCATGGCATCGCGCGAAGCGAAATGCGTAATCCGGCTGACAATCTGCGGCTTGCAGTCCAGCTTGTTGTTGCAGAACAGATGCGCGCCGCGCATCTCCAGCGGGAATCCGCAGGCCGGGCACTGCTCAGGGAAAATAATCTCCCCGCCGTCACTCTCCTCCGTCACCTTGCCCAGAATCTCCGGGATGACATCGTTGGAGCGGCGGATGAACACCCGTGTCCCCAGCGCGAACTTCAGATTCTTGCGTTCAATGTCGCCCACATTGTTAAGCGTACAGTTCTGCACCGTGACTCCGGCCAGCTCCACAGGCTCCACGCGGGCCAGCGGCGTGACTTTACCGGTGCGCCCGACATTCCAGCTGACCGACTCCAGGATCGTTGTCGTCTCCTCCGCCTCGAACTTGTAGGCCACCGCCCAGCGGGGGAATTTATCCGTATAACCCAGCGCTTCACGGATGCGGAAGTCGGTAACCTTGATAACCGCACCGTCAATCAGATAATCCAGGCCGGAGCGGCTCTCTTCAATCTCGGCCAGCTGCTCAGTTACATCATCAAAGTTGCTGAAATAGTTCAGATACGGATTCACCTTGAAATGGTTGCTGCGCAGGAACTCCATCATCTCCTGATGATCGGCAAACTGCACGCCTTCCGCATAGCCCACATTATAAAAGAAAGCATTCAGCCTGCGCTCGGCGGTTGTCTTGGGATTCAAGTTACGCAGGGCCCCGGCGGCCCCGTTGCGCGCATTCTTCAGCGGCTCCGCAGCTCGGGTATTATAATCGGCCAGCACGGACAGATTCATAATCCCTTCGCCTTGCACCTCAATTAAACCTTCCTTGAAGGGAATGGTCAGCGGTACGGACTTAATCGTCTTCACCTGCGCCAGGATGCCCTCACCTGTCACCCCGTTGCCCCGGGTCGCTGCCTGAACAAGCACACCGTCACGGTAGGTCAGGTTCAGGGTCAGCCCGTCGAACTTCAGCTCCACCGCATAACACGGCTCCGGCAGCGGGTTCTCCGGGTTCTTGGTATTGTAGTCGTTCACCAGCTTCAATACGCGGGTATTCCAGGTACGGAGCTGTTCAATGTTCTGCGCCTTGTCCAGACTCCACAGCGGTGCCAGATGGCGGTGCGGGGTGAAGCCCTTCAGCAGCTCTCCGCCGACCCGCTGGGTCGGGGAATGCGGCAGGACCATCCCGCTCTCCGCCTCCAGCGCCACCAGCTTATCATAGAGCGCATCATATTCCTTGTCGCTGACCAGCGGAGCATCCAGCGTATAGTAGTGATAATTGTATTGATTCAGCTCGGCAACCAGTTCTTCCATGGTGAACATCTTATCCATCCGGCATATCCCTCCGTCAAATAGGTTTCCTACGGTTAGCGTGATCCAAAAACACTAGCGTTAATCGCAGCTTGATTTATTCAACTTTGGTAATCGGGGCGAACCCGGCCAGCAGCCGCTTCACACCCACCGGCGCCGGGAAAGCAATCTGCAGCTCCGTATCGTTGCCGCTGCCCTTCACGGCCACAATGGTGCCGGTGCCCCATTTGCCGTGGGCCACCTTGTCGCCGGCCTTGAAGCCTCCGGCCTCGGCCGCCGCCCCGGCCCCGCCCGTCGTGCGCTGCGCGCCTCCGGTCGTCACCACCACCCGGCCCGCGCCGGGCACCGCCCGGGCCGAACTGCCGCTGCCGAAGCTGGCGGAGCCGCCGCCCTCCGGCGCAGACCCGGCCGCTGCCGTGCGGCTGCTGCCGAAGTTCCCCCGGCTGCCTCCGCTTCCGCTGAAGCCCCGGCCGCCATAGGCACCGCCTACCTCCGCGCCTCCGCGCCGGAAGCGGTCCGCAGCGCGGACGGTATCTTCCTTCAGCTCCTCCGGAATCTCGTCCAGGAAGCGCGACGGCGCATTCGAGGCCGTCCGCCCGAACAGCGTGCGCATCCGCGCGCAGCTGAGGAACAGCTGCTTCTCCGCACGCGTAATACCCACATACGCCAGCCGGCGCTCCTCCTCCAGCTCATCATTGTCCTGGAAGGCACGGCTGTGCGGGAACACACCCTCCTCCATCCCGATGATGAACACGGTCGGGAATTCCAGCCCCTTCGCGCTGTGCATCGTCATCAGGACGACCGCATCGCTGCGGTCCTCCTCATTGTCATTCATGCTGTCGATGTCTGCCACCAGCGCGAGGTCGGTCAGGAAGGAGACCAGCGATTTGTCTTCATTGTTCTTCTCGAATTCCATCGTAACGGACAGGAACTCGTCGATGTTCTCCAGCCGGGAACGGGATTCCAGCGTATTCTCATTCTGCAGCTCCAGCCGGTACTGGGACAGCTCCAGAATTTTCTCCGTCAGCTCCGTGACCGACAGGAATTCCACCATCCGGCGCAGCGCTTCGATCATATCGTAGAACTCCACCAGCGCATTGCGTGTACGTCCGGCGAAGCCCAAGTCGTCCACCGTCTCCAGCACCCGGAAGATCGAGACGCCCCGGTCCACTGCCGCCGCCGCCAGCTTGCCGATGGTCGTATCACCCAGCCCCCGCTTGGGAACATTAATAATCCGCACCAAGCTGATATCGTCATCGGGATTGCTGAGCAGACGCAGATAGGCCAGCAGATCCTTAATTTCCTTACGGTCGTAGAACTTGATCCCGCCGACAATCTGATAAGGAATGTCAGACTTGATCAGAATTTCTTCTATGACACGGGACTGGGCGTTCGTCCGGTACAGAATCGCATGATTCTGATACTTCTGGCCCGCTTTCACATTCTTGCTGATCTCCCCGGTAACGAAATACCCTTCATCATGCTCGGAATCAGCGCGGTATACCTTGATCTTCGCACCATCCTCCGAATCGGTCCACAGCTTCTTGGGCTTGCGGCCCGTATTCAGGGCGATGACGCCGTTCGCAGCATTCAGGATATTCGAGGTCGAGCGGTAGTTCTGCTCCAGCAGAATCGTCTTGGCTTCGGGATAATCCTCTTCAAAATTAAGAATGTTCGAGATATCCGCCCCGCGCCAGCGGTAGATCGACTGGTCACTGTCCCCGACCACACAGATGCGGTGATGACTGTCGGCCAGCATCCGGCAGAGCATGTACTGCGCCCGGTTCGTATCCTGATACTCATCGACATGAATGTACTTGAACTTCTTCTGGTAGAAGTCCAGTACGTCCGGCTTCTCCTTGAACAGCTCAATCGTCTTCATAATCAGGTCGTCAAAATCCAGCGAGTTATTGCTTCGCAGACGGTGCTGGTATTTCGTATACACCTGGGCGACCAGCCCCTCGAAATAGTCGCCAACCTTCTGCTCATACTGCGCCGGTGTAATCAGTTCATTTTTGTTCGTGCTGATCACGGCCTGGATCGCCTTCGGCTCAAACTTCTTCGTATCGATATTCAGATCCTTCATGCAATTGCGGATAACAGATAACTGGTCGGTGGAATCAAGAATGGAAAAGTTCGAGGTGAACCCGATCTGCTCAATATCTCTCCGCAGAATCCGTACGCACATGGAGTGGAAGGTCGAGACCCAAATATCGCGGCCCTCCGGACCGACCAGCCTGGAGACACGCTCCTGCATCTCACGGGCGGCCTTATTCGTAAAAGTAATCGCCAGAATCGCCCACGGCGGAGCCTTGCGGTTCGCAATCAGCCAGGCAATCCGGTGCGTCAGCACCCGGGTCTTGCCGCTGCCTGCGCCGGCCATAATCAGCAGGGGGCCTTCCGTAGTCTCTACGGCCTGACGCTGCGGCGGATTCAGCCGGCTTACGGCGTCGTGTATATTAACAAGTTGCATGTGGGACATGCTCCTTTCAGCTTTTGTTATCGTAAAATCTGTTCATCCTGGTGTCCTGTAACGGGTCTGCTGTGCAAGCTACAGCCAGTCCCTCTGCGGCGTCTCCCGCACCGCCTGAACGGTCATCAGCGCCTGCTCCACATCGCTGTAAATAATATTGCCGACTACCACGGTATCGCATAGCGCTGCCGCTTGTCTCGCTTCCGTTGCACCCGTAATTCCGCCGCCATAGAACAGCTGGCTATGCTCCACGACCTCCCTGACCTCACGCACAATCTCCATATCTCCGAAGGCTCCGCTGTATTCCAGATAGACTACGGGGAGATTCATCAGCTTGTCTGCAATCTGGGCATAGGCACCCGCCCCGGCGGCATCAAGCGAGCTGTCCGCACCGGTTAGACGGGCGACCGAGGAATCGCCGTTCAGCACGATATAGCCCTCAGTCAGCAGCAATTCCCATGGGATCAGACTGCCGAAGCGTTCAATCGCCCGGCGGTGATGGCCCAGAATCCATGAAGTATCGGCAGTATTGAGCACCATGGGAATCATATAGAGGTCGAAGCCGGGTACAGCAGCCTCCAGGTCGGAGATCTCCAGCGCACAAGGCAAGCCGTACGGCCGGATTCGCTCCAGCAGGCTTACCGTATTGTCGTAGGTGACTCCCGTAGAGCCGCCTACCAGAATCGCGTCCGTTCCCGACCGGCAGACCGCCTCCAGCTCCTTATCCCCCAGAGCACGGTCCGGGTCCAGCTTAAAAACATGCCGCCACGGCCGGATCAATTGCCGCATTTCATTCATCCCCGTCCATCCTCATTGTTCATTTCAGTGAATATATCTAGTCTATGTCAGCGGGAAGGGGGGTGTCAATTTAAAACAGAACAAAATACGAACATTTTTTCGCCTATAACTACTGGGTGGCTTTCTGCTATTTACGCAGCCCCCTGATCTGCTTCAGATCATTCTCCGCGATGAAATCGGTATAGAATCCGTCCACTCCTAAGCGGGACAGCTTCACGATTTCCTTCTCATCATTTACCGTATGCACATAGACCCTCGCCCCTGCTTTTTTCAGCTGGCGTACGAAGCTCTTGGTCGCTCTATCGATGGGCATCGTGATATCCACTCCGGTCTGCTTGACAAATTCAAGGATCACTTCATCGCTGTCCTGTGTCTGATATAGTGTGAAGATCATTTCAGGAAAATCATATACCTTCTTCACCACACCCAGCATCTCCCGGCTGTAAATCTGCGGGACGATCCGCTGCAGCAGAGCAGGGTCCTTCTTCTGTGCGGCTTCCACAATCAGCTCAAATTGCTTCGTAACCTGCTCCGGCTCCAGCTCCTTCGTATCTGTTACAACATAGGCATCCGGGTAAACCTCCATCAGTTCGACAATCTTCTCAATATCCAGCGGAGAGTATAATTCAAGCACCGGGCTGTTCATCACTTCTTCATGGGTCAGCACATCGCCCTGCTTATCGGGAGGAAGCACCTCTTGTTGACCCAGCTTCTTACTCATACCCGTCGTCCATTCATGGCGGGCTACCAGCTGGTCATCACTTGTCAGCAGCAGGTCCGCCTCAAAGATCCGGGTCCCCTGCTCATAATTCGCAATAAAAGCATCCTGTGTATTGGTGTACGCTTTGTTATTAATTCCGCCCATGGCATGGGCAATGACTCTGTGGGCGGCGAAGCCGGTCTCCGGCTCCTTCTTTGGCTCCCCAAGGGTAAGTACAAGCATGAGGGCGACAGCAACGATCATAATAACGGAAGCAATAAGCTTGTTTCTCTTCATGATGTCAGTCTCCTTTGCAAGTAGTAGAGAGTGGGCTGAAAAAGAAAAAACGGCTGTGTCATCCTCAAAGGGCAGCAACCGTTTTTATTGGAAACCTATAGATAAGTCCGATATTAATAAGCGTTCTTGAAGCCGTTGCGGATCGTCTTGGCGATGATGCGGATGTCGAACAGCAGCGACCAGTTCTCAATGTAGAAAATATCATGCTTGATCCGGTCCTCAATCGAGGTATCTCCGCGCAGACCATTGCTTTGGGCCCAGCCGGTAATGCCCGGCCGTACATGGTGCTTCACCATATACTTCGGAATCTCGCCGCGGAACTGCTCCACATAATACGGGCGCTCCGGCCGCGGACCGACCACACTCATCTGGCCGAACAGCACGTTGAAGAACTGCGGCAGCTCATCCAGACTCGTACGGCGGATGAAGGTTCCGAAGCGGGTCCGCCGCGGATCATCCTTGGTACTCCAGCCGGTGTCCACTCCGCCGTCCGTCTGCATCTTCATCGAGCGGAACTTGTACATCATGAAGTTGCGGCGGTTCAGACCGACCCGCTCCTGCTTGAAAATCACCGGGCCCGGTGAAGTCAGCCGCACACCCAGCGCGACCAGCAGCATCACCGGAGACAGCATAATAATGGCGAAGAGCGAGAAGACAACATCGAAGATCCGTTTCGCCATTTTGTTCCCGGCCATATCCAGCGGAATATCGCGCACATTAATCATCGGCATCCCGGCAAAGTTATCGAAGTAAGGACGGGCCGGCAGGTAATCGAAAAAGTCTGGAATAATCAGCGTCCGCACCCCGGCCTTCTCGCAGGTGGCGATAATCGCCGGGTATTTGGAATGGGCATCCAGCGGCAGCGCCAGAATCACCTCATCGACCGGCAGCATCTCCAGCATCCCTTCGAGCTGGTCCACCGTGCCGAGAATCGGCTTATACCGCTGCTCCTCAATGCTGTCCCACTGATGGAAATCATCCAGGAACCCGATCGTCTCATAACCCAGCTCCGGGTATTGCTCCAGGTTGCTGTAGAATCTTTTACCCAATGTGCCTGCCCCAAGAATCAGGACGAACTGGCGGTTGAAGCCTTTCTCGCGCAGCGACTTCAGCATCTTCTTCAGCACATAGCGGTACAGCATGATCGACATAATATTGAAGCCCATATAGATCGCCAGGTATTGACGGGAGACGTCAATCTCTCTCAGGAAGTACATCAGGCCCAGCAGGATGAAGATGCCCATGGCGTGAACCTGAAACACCTTCAGGAATTCATCAATAAACCGCTTCTTCCGCTTCGGCAAATAGAGCGATACCATAATCCCGATCAACACCGCGATGGCCCCGTAGATCATGCTCCAGTAGGCATAGGATTCAATCGGAAGCGTCCGGTAGGATTCCAGCAGGCCGCTCTTGAACTTCAGCCACCAGGCCGCCAGGAAGGACAGCTGAATAATGAGGAAGTCAGCGACCATATATAATTGGGTCAGGAATTTCTGATTCCGGCGGATCATAATCTCACCTCAGCCTTCGATTCATTGCGGATGCCGTTTTCCCCGGGAACAGACAGACTCTGTGCGGGTGTTGGCACCTTACGCGGAGCAATCAGCGCGTTGCGCAGCAGCGAGAGCGTGAACTTCACGCCGACCCCTGCATAGACCGCTCCATTTATCATACTATTGTACTGCCTGCTATAATGCTTCTTATGAAATAAAATCATCGCCCGGTGGAACTCATACACGATCTTGAACGGCCTGCGGCGCGCGCTGCCGCCCTTCAGATGCACGATGGACGTCTGCGGATAATAGTAGATGCCCCAGCCGGCTTCCTTAATCCGGTAACACCAGTCCAGGTCCTCTCCATACATGAAAAAGTTCTCATCCAGCCCGCCCACCTGCTCAATCGTCTCCCGCCGCAGCAGCATGAACGCTCCTACGAGGCAATCTACCGGATACGCTTCATCCGGGTCCAGATACCCGAGCTGATAGCCGTTGAACCGCGGACGGTCCGGGAACAGCTTACTGAAGCCAAAGGCATAATAGAAGGACGCCGACGGGGTCGGGAACCCTCTCCGGCAAGCTTTGTCCAACGCCCCATCCGGCAAAATCACCTTGCAGCCCGACGCGCCAAGATCCGGCCGGCTGTCCATGAACGCAATCATCGTCTCCAGCGTATCCTTGCGGACCACCGTATCCGAGTTGAGCAGAAGCACATACCGCCCGGAGGCAGCCTCCATCCCCTGGTTATTACCCTTGGCAAACCCTACATTTTCCGAATTGGCGATCAGCAGCACATCCGGGAATTCCTTGCTGATCATCTCCACCGAGTTATCATGGGAGTTATTATCTACTAGAATAATTTCATAGGAATACCTTGTCTCGGAATCATACACCGACCTTAGACAATCCATCGTCAGGCGGCAGGTGTTGTAATTGAGAATCAAAATACTAACATCCACATTCACTGCAATACTCTCCTGACAAATATAGTAATCTATCGACAATTATTATAACACAGAAAAGACCGGGAGTGCCGGTCGTGATAGTGCAAACAATATTATTAATCATTTTGTTTAAGGCTATAAAGGAAATGCTTCAGCCCTTCCCGCCATGGCCTGATATCCTTGAACTCATTGGTTCGGATGGCCAGATGCTCCAGCACAGAGTTCCGCGGGCGCGGTGCCGGACGCGGAAATTGGTCCGTTGTACAAGGCTCAAGCTTAGCGGTGAACTTCAGTCCCAGGATATCTTCGGCTTCCGCAAAGATGGCCTGAGTGAATTCATACCATGTGCAGGAATCACTGTTCGAGGCATGGTATACGCCGTATTTTTCCGTCTGGATTAGCTCCAGCAAGAATCTGGCTAAATCCACGGTGTACGTAGGCGAACCTTTCTGGTCATGTACAACCTGAAGCAGCGGTTTTTCTTGGCCGAGCTTCAACATCGTTTTCACAAAGTTATTGCCGTACTTTCCGTATACCCAAGAGGTACGCACGATGAAATATTTAGAGGACAAGGACTGAACCAAAACCTCTCCAGCCCGTTTTGACTTACCATAGACACTCTTAGGATCAGTATTATCATATTCATGATAAGGCTTTTGTCCCATGCCATCGAACACATAATCCGTGCTGATGTAGACCAGCTTCGCCCCCGCTTTCTCCGCAGCAAGGGTTACATTCCGGCTTCCGGTAGCATTAATCAGGTAGGCTGCATCCACATCTGTCTCGGCCACGTCCACCGACGTATGCGCTGCGCAATGGATGACCACATCAGGTGCAAAACCGCCGATCGTCTCCTGGCACTGCTCCAAATCGGTAATATCCATCTCCTGACGGTCACAGCCCAGCGCCTCAATTTTCTGGCTCTGCAACAGAAGCATCAGATCCTGTCCAAGCTGCCCTCCGGCGCCTGTAACGAACACCTTCATCTTGGCCATTACAGGGAGTCCCCTAGCCGGGTACCGTACTGGAGCGCAGCATACTTCTGGTATTCGCCAGACTGAATGCGGGTCCACCATTCTTTGTTATTCAGATACCACTGGATAGTCTCTTTGATGCCCGTTTCGAACGTATGCTTAGGCTTCCAGCCCAGTTCATTCGTAATTTTGGTCGGGTCTATGCCGTAGCGGCGGTCATGCCCTGGACGGTCCTGCACATACGTAATCAGTGAGTCCGGTTTACCCAGCTCTTGCAGCACCGTATTCACGATATGCACATTCGTCCGCTCATTGTTGCCGCCAATGTTATACACTTCGCCGTTCATACCTTCATGAATAACCAGGTCGATCGCGCTGCAATGATCCTCCACATACAGCCAGTCGCGGATATTCATGCCATCGCCGTACACCGGCAGCGCCTGATCCGCTAGGGCACGCGAGATCATCAGCGGAATCAGCTTCTCCGGGAACTGATAAGGACCATAATTATTGGAGCAGCGCGTAATATTCACCGGCAGGCCAAATGTTTCGTGATAGGCGCGCACCAGTAAATCTCCGCCTGCTTTACTTGCAGAATACGGGCTGTTCGGGGTCAGCGGGGTTTCCTCAGTAAATAGACCTGTAGCACCAAGCGTTCCATAGACCTCATCTGTGGAGACTTGCACAAACTTCGTTACGTTGTATTTCTTAGCCGCATCCAGCAGCACCTGAGTCCCCAGCACATTTGTCTTCACGAACACTTCCGGCTCCAGAATACTCCGGTCCACATGCGACTCCGCCGCAAAATTAACCACCACATCGACGCCATCACCAATCAGCTTATCCATCGCCGCCGTATCAGTAATATCCGCCTTCACGAACGTATAGTTCGGGTGATTCTCAACCGATTTCAGGTTCTCTAGATTCCCCGCATACGTTAGAGCATCCACGTTGACTATTTGGTAATCCGGGTGTTGTTGCAGCATGTAAATTACAAAGTTGCTGCCAATGAAGCCGGCACCGCCGGTAATGAGAAGTTTCATGGGTTGACCACCTTTATCAATAGTAATGATTAATGCATATCCCATTATAAGAAAATTATCTGTTGTAAATATTGCATTCCCATAATATTTTATGCTCTGAATCATTCCATAGTATTCCCCGGTCATTCCAAAGGGACTAATATTTCGTCTATTTAGAGCTCAACTTGGGTAAATGTAATTTTGTTATTTGCTTTTTATAATAAGCTTAGAAAGAACAAAGGTTACAGGAATAGTCACTATAACAACAATTAAGGGTACAATTTTAGTAGATAGATGTAGATGTTCTACTAAAATATACAACATTAATAAGTTAATGAAATATTGAATCAGATATACAACAGGAAATTTAAGAATTTTTTTGATCGACATTTTTTCTTTGAATACAAACACTGTATTCAAGTAATATGACAGAAAAATTCCAGAAATATAGGAAACCGTATAAGACAAAGAATAATTCAAAAACAGTAACAGCAGTAAATACACTAAATATGTAGCTAATGTATTAACTCCTCCACTTATGACAAATTTCAAGAATTCTTTATTCAAAAGTTTGGTCAATAACGTAGGACGGCCGCTCTCTGCTTTCATCTAAAATCCTCCAAAGATATTCACCAATAATGCCTAACATAATCATAATAATGCCTAATAAAAAAGTAATTAAAGCAATAATTGTAGTCCACCCTTGGAGCTCAATAAATCCGGATAAAGTTCCAACTATTACAAAGACTCCATATAAAAAGCTCAATATAGCTGTTATGACACCTATAAAGGACATAAAACGGATAGGAGAATATGAGAAGCTCACAAAAGAATCAATAAAAAGCTTAACTTTTTTAGAAAGCGTCCATCTGGATTTACCTAATTTTCTTTCCTGTCTTACATAAGGAATCTGCTCTTGATCGTGTCCAAGCCAATATATAAGACTCATAATATTAGTATTTTTCTCTTGAATCCTTACAACCTCATGAACAACCTGCTTGTCTATTAATAAAAAGTCAAATCCACCCGTTGGATATCCCTTTAATGCAAATTTCTCTAGCAAATAATAGTAAGTATTAGAGAATAACTTTTGAGAAAACGATTCTTCCCGATCTTCTCTCGTTGCTAGTACAACCTTTTTGCCGGATCTCCAGTGTTCTATCATCTCCTTGAATAATTCTGGAGGGTCTTGCAGATCGGCCGCAATGATACCTACACAATCTCCAGTAGTATAATTTAACCCTGCTTGAATCGCAGACATGGAACCGAAATTCCGACTTAATTTTATAATTTTAATTCGCGGATCTTGCCTTTTTGCTTCCATTAATAGCGAAAATGAATTGTCCTTTGAACCATCATCTACAAATACAAACTCAAAATCACAATCCGGTATAATATTCTCTAATTCCTGTAACCGTGGTATGGTATGCGGGATATTTAATTCGTTAAAGTATATAGGCACAACAATAGACAATTTAATCCGGTCTATACTCATTTACAACCTCCACAATTCTCTGCACATCTTCCATATCCATCACAGGACTTATCGGGAGGCTGACAATTTCAGAATGAATTTTTTCGGAAATAGGGAAAACTATTTCACTCCACTCTTTATAAGCTTCTTGTTTATGGGGTGGGATAGGGTAATGAATCATCGTCTGAACTCCGTTATTAGTCATATGATTAATAAAATCACTTCTTAAGGAAGTCATTACAACGAAAACATGCCAAACATGTGATAATGGCCCTTCTTCAACGCTTGGTAGTACAATATGCTTATTATTGATATTGTTCAAATAATACATTGCTATCTTTCTTCTATAATCATTGTCTTGATCGAGATATTTTAATTTTATGCTCAAAATAGGAGCTTGGAATTCATCCAGTCTGCTATTGTATCCTTTGAATAGATTCTCGTATTTTTTATGCGATCCGTAATTTCTTAAAGCGTAAAGATCTTTATACAAGTCTTCATCATTTGTTGTAATTGCTCCAGCATCTCCTAAAGCACCTAAATTTTTGCCTGGATAAAAGCTAAATGCTGCGGCATCTCCTAAGTTTCCAACCTTTTTATTATCATAAATAGCACCATGAGCTTGAGCACAGTCTTCAATTATCTTTAAACCATATTTTTTCGCAATTTTTATGATAGGCCCCATATTACACGACTGGCCATACAAGTGAACTACCAAAATTGCTTTAGTATTAGGAGTTATACTTTCTTCTATTTTGTTAGGATCCAAATTGTATGTCAGCAAGTTTGGCTCTACTAACACAGGTGTTGCTCCATTCGCAGATATAGATAATATCGATGCAATATAGGTATTAGAGGGTACAATCACTTCATCCCCAGGACCAATATTGTACGCTCTCATAATTAATTCCAAAGCATCTAATCCGTTAGCTAAACCCAAAGCATATTTAGTTCCACAATACTCAGCAAATTCTGCTTCAAATGATTTAACTTCCTCACCGAGGATATACCACCCAGAGTGTAGAACTTTATGAACGCTATCTAATATTTCCTTTTCGTGACGCAAATTAATCTTTTTTAAATCAAGGAAAGGGATCATTTTAACCCACCTATTCTATTTCGAGTAATTTATTAGTTTTCAATGATGATCTCGTTTTTTATAGAGTATTGCTTACCGCAAGCTGGACAAGAGAATTGTTGATTCAATTTCTCACCACAATTACAAATGTAGCCTTTGAATTTAGCTGGATTTCCATACCAAAGTGTATTATTAGGGATATTTTTAGTTACTAGCGAGCCAGCCCCTACCATGGCATACTTCCCAATAGTGTTCCCTGCAATTATTGTTGCGTTTGCACCTATTGAAACCCATTCCTCAAGCACAGTCTTCAAAAATTCAGTTGGATATTGTTTAGAACGAGGTCTCAAATCATTAGTAAAAGTAACATTTGGACCAATAAAAACATTATCTTCTATCGTAACTCCATCCCAAATATATACTCCTGATTTAACGGTAACATTATCGCCTAAGATTACATCATTTTCAATGAAGGTATGATCGTTAATATTACAGTTGGAACCAATCACCGCATTCGGTAAGATATGTGCAAACGCCCAAATCCGCGTATCCTCCCCAATTTTCTCTGATTCGACAATAGCCTGTGGATGAGTAAAGTAGTGTTTCATCCCCCATACACCTCTTTGAATTTTTCATAATCACGAATATAGTCTTCTGCATCGTACAAATGCGAGGCAAGCACGAGTAAAACGCAGTTTGGAGAGAAGTCATACATTTCATGCCAATCGTTTGGTTCAAGAATCAACATCTTATCAGGCGAATCCAATAATACAGTACGTTTACTTACAGCATTATCTAAAAGTATCTTGCAATTTCCCGCTACACAGATTAATGCTTGTCTTGTCTTGTAATGAGCATGGTAGCCTCTTCGAATATCAGGTAGTGTTTTATATATATAAAAGACTCTCTTGATTTCAAAGGGTACTATCTTATTCTCCTCAATAACTGACAAAAGACCTCTTTCATCACCCTTTTGTTCAACACAAATTAATCGACTTTCATTTTTAGTCTCCATGTTTCCCCTCCACTCTTAAATTCTTCATCAATCTTGTCTTTTCTATATTTTTCATTAATTTGTTATAAATAAAATAAATAATCATAGAAATCCATGTAAATAATGTAATCCAAAAAGCAATTATCACTTTGATTGGTTTGAATTCAAATACTACATTATTAATGCTATTCACAGAATCTTTTCTTATTGCCATAGTTCCATTTTCAAGTTCAATAATTTCCTTATCCTCATCATTCACTTTAGCTTGCCAGCCTGGAAAGTAAGTTTGATTTAAAACTATATATCCTTCACCTTCATTATTTAACTCGAAACTAATTCTATTACCTTGAACTTTCACCATTTGAGGATATGGCTCTAATTCCATGGTAGGGTTCTCATTGATTTCATTGACAGTTTTTTTAGTGAACCAAACTACCGGGTCCCCCTCGTGCGCTAAGCGCTTGCTATCTTTCGCCAACTGGAAGCTTTTAAGTTGAAAGCTCCCAATATATCCTTGATTTTGAAATTCTCTTCTGAAAATAGCATCATTGCTCATCTCAGCACTATCATGAGAGAACGAATTCTTTGTATAGCCATCCATAATATAAGTATTTTTAATTTCATTACTAAAAGAATAAGGTCTCTCCATAGTACCAATCGTATGCTTGTCATTTCTTTCTATAGATAATCCCGAAAAAAGAAAACTTATTATAAATAATACAAAAATATATTTTTGAGCATCCAACTTTATATCAGATAGCTTAAATAGTATCCATAACAGAAAAATACTAATAAATAACTCAAGTAAAATATATTTCGGAAACAACAGACTGGTTCCTTGCATATATTGTAATAAAATAATGAAAATAATGAAAACTGAAAAAAATCCAATAAACATCTTAATAGGTTTTTTCAACGATTCTATCTCATTTTGTTGAGATAACCTGTCTAAACTCCTTATCGAAGCTACTATTACAAAGAAAAAGTAAAAGAATCTTAATCCTGCGGGGAACTTAAATGTATTGATACCTGGTACATATTCATAAAAAAATTTATATAAGTATCCATATTTACCCATGCAGAGCAATGCAGAAAAAATCATGAGAAAGAACACCCATAATTGTTTTTTATCGTGTTTCCTAAACAAAAACACAGGAATTAACAAAGGCAACGCTAAATAAGTATTATCCATGGATATATCTAAAGGAGCGTTAATAGTTTTAGCCATTTGTACAAGCCCTGGTGTAAGAGCAGAAAACCAATTCATAAAATTTAGAGATGAGGAAGTTGCTACGTCCCAAGCTACTTTCTCCCTAGTTATTCCATCTATTATGTCAAAAGTAGTGTAGAGTGTTATGAAGCTACTACTAATTGCAATAATTACAGCAATGGCTAATTGTACAATGATTCTTTTGAATTTTTTTAGCAATAGTTTATAACTAAATACAGTATCTAACACTAAATAGAAAACTACAAAAACAACAAATGGAGGATAGCTGTTCAAAATTAATAATCCTATACTAAAACCTAATAGAATAGAAAACTCAACTTTTAAAGTTACCATCAATCTTTTGTATGAAAAATAAATTAAAGGATAAAGTGCCGCTGCACTAATAAAAGTAGCATGTTCAGCATTCGATATAAAAAGACCACAAGTAGCATAACCAACCGCTCCTAAAGCGCATAGCCAATGATTATTAACATGTGTTTTTAATGCTAGATACATAAATAATCCCGCCGACAAAACAATAAGCATAAAATATACTTGCATTGAGTATTGATCAAATCCAATTAAAGCCAATAACAATGTTAGTGGCGACCATATGGGGATCCCTAGAACGTGAGATAATGGAACTCCCCTATTTACAAAAAACTCCCATAAAGGTAACATACCATTTTTCAAATGTTCAGATATACTAAAGAAAGATGGGTAAATTGCAGAGTACATATCCCATTTCATCCACAATTGTCCAAAAATAACCTTATAATATAATACAAGCGTAGAAAGAATCACGGCTAAATATGCATATTTTTCTTTAGATAATAGATTATCAATAGTTCTTTTCATATTTTCTTGTACTCCTATTATTCAAACTCTAATTTCTATTTTTAGAACCTTGTTTTCAACGGATTACATCATCTTCCTTAACATAATCGCCAGCCTGAACCTCGATTAAACATAGATCAATCTTCCCTGGGTTTTCAACAGAATGTTCATCGCCCATACGAATGAAAGTAGATTCGTTCGTTCTCAATAATGATTTATTCCCATTCACTGATATTAATGCGGTCCCCCTAACAACAATCCAGTGTTCATTCCGATGGTAATGTCTTTGTGTGCTTAACTTTCTTCCAGGTTTAATTATTACCTTTTTAATTTTATAATTCTCAGTTGAATCTAAAACAGTATGATTGCCCCATGGACGATAGGCAGTGACATGATTATCGCAGAGATCTGATTTACGCAACTTAAGTTCTTCAACTACAGTCTTCACTTTTTGGGCAGAACCATGTTTAGATATTAACAAGGCGTCTGGAGTATCAACAATTATTAAATCCTCAATATCAATAGTAGCAATTAGACGCTCATCAGATATAATTAGATTTCGGGTCGAGTCTACAGCTATATGTTGTTCATTCTCAGTATTCTTGTTGATATCCTGAGGAAGTTCAGCATACAAAGCTTCAAAACTTCCCATATCCGACCAGCCAATATCTGAAGGAATCATTTTAACATTATTACTTTTTTCCATAAGAGCGAAATCTATACTGTCTGAAGGGATAGCCAGCATGTCATCTCGCCCTATTCTGATAATCCCTTCACTTTTCTTAGAACGTCCAAAGGCTTCTAAAGATAGGTCATAGATCTCTGGAGCATATAGCTGCAACTCGCGTAGAAAAACACCTGCTTTAAATAGAAACATTCCACTGTTCCAAAAATAGTTGCCTTGGTCGAGATAGTATTCAGCTAATTTCTTGTCTGGTTTTTCTTTAAATGAAATCACATCAAATCCTCGAGATTCAATATAGCCAAAACCAGTTTCAGGATAGCTTGGTGTTATGCCAAAGGTGACTAGATGATCTTGTTCAGCCAACTGTTTAGCATCTTTTATACAAGCATTATATTGAGCTAAATCTTTAACAATATGATCAGAAGGAGTAACCAAAAGCAACTCGCTTTCATCAACTGCAAGACAAGCTAATGCAATCGCCGGTGCAGTATTTCTACCTACAGGTTCTAAGAGAAACTGATCGGTTGTAATATTAAGTTCTTCAAGATGATCGAGCGCTAAGAAATACTGTTCTTCATTAGAAACTATGAATATCCGGTCACAAATCTCCTGATTTCTCAATGCCGTCATTTGAAATAAGGACTGGTTTGAAATTAGTTTATTGAATTGCTTAGGATATAGCGTTCTTGACAAGGGCCATAGACGGGTTCCATTTCCTCCACACAAAACCACATTTATCATTTCATATTCTCCTGGTTAGAAAAGTCATACGAGATTATATTCTGAGCAGTTTTCACTGAGAAATATTGATTAATATATGTTTCTGAGACCTTAGAGTATGTTTCCCATTCTTCTTGATCTTGATAGAGTTTAGTGACAGCCTTCGCAAAATCATCAGAATTATCTTCTATCACCATAGCACTTCCTGCATGCTCCAGACCTTCCGCACCAATTGAAGTAGTGACTACAGGAACTTGGTAATATAATGCTTCTACCACTTTCCCCTTTACTCCAGCACCATAACGTAATGGAACAACCACCAGCCTAGAGATGTTATAAAACTCTTCTAGTTCCTCATCAGTCACGAAGCCAGTAACAATAATATCATCTGTTGCTCTAGCCTTTAAGTCTTCAGGCGGATTGGATCCAACTACGTATAGTTTAATATCTGAAATTTGCCGCTTAATAAGATTGAAAACCTCGTCAAGGAACCATGTTATTCCATCATAGTTTGGAGTGTGATTAAAACCACCTACAAACAGTAAATTTTTTCTGTCCTCAAATCCTAAAATCTCTTTGCCAAGTCCATAGGAATGCTCATAAGGAAACAACGGTATATTCCGCACTGGTTTACCTGGAAATTCTTTTTGTAGTAGTTCTTGCTCATAAGTTCCCACTACATGTATCACGTCAGCATTATCAAACAATCCAAACTCCGTTTTTTTCCATTCTTCAGAGGACTTCAGTAAACTAGAATTTTTGGTGAGTTCATAATTTCTCTTTTCTCTAACATAGTGTAAATCATGTCCGAAGTAGATAATTTTAGCGGATGTATTTTTCCTGAAAACATCAATATATTTAACAGAGATATGAGGACGATTTAAGTATACATAATCAATATATGCCCCGTTACTTTTTATCCATTTATTTATATTTTTCGCATAGTAATCACCATAAAGCACTTCCACCCCTGCATTCTGCAGCTCCGACGTATAGGGTTCATGTTTAAAATAATTATCTCCTATGAAAATAACATGAAATCCCATAGATACAAAAAGCTTGATATAGAAAGAAGTGCATCTTCCACCTGCATCTTTATCATAGTGAGGAACATAATGGTCAACTACAACAATTGTTTTGCGCCCCTTACTCCTATCCCTTGCCCAGAAAACATGCTCCGCATTAGAGAAATGTTCCCTTTTCAACACAGAAGACCACTTTTCAAGGAACTTTTCCTTGTTTTTGACTTGATAGCTTTTTATTCCGCTATTTGTATCAGTACCATGAGATATGCCCTCAAAGTGAACAACTATTGACTTAGGATGAAGCACTACCTTATAACCCAGACGTCTAACCTCAAATGCCAAATCTGAATCCTCAAAATATGCCGGTTCATATCTCTCATCAAAACCGCCCAATTCTCCCCAGATACTGCTTCGCACAAGAATTGCTGCTCCAGATATATAGTCCACTTCTTTAACGTAGTTATATTCAGGTTTTTCAGGATCATCTAAGCGCCCATAGTTCCAACCGCTTGCATCATTCCATATTATCCCGCCTGCTTCTTGTAATCTTCCATCGGGATAAACAAGTTTGGACCCAACCATACCTATCTCTTGATCAGACTCAGCAAGTTCAACCAACGAGCTAAGCCATTCCGTTTGTACATTTGTATCATTATTCAGGAAAAATATATATTTCCCACGCGCGAGCTTGGCGGCATTATTACAATTCAAAAGAAAACCTCTGTTCACACCATCTCTAACTACTGTTATGTTTTCAACATATTCCGCAATATTAACCGTTTCATCATTAGACATATCATCAGCAATAATTATTTCGTAGGATACGTCCGTAGTATGTTGCAATATAGAAGCAAGACATGAGTACGTATAATTCCACTGATTGTATACTGGGATAATAATAGATACTTGAGGATTTTCTATAACATCAAATATCAACTTATTATATCTCTCAGGGGTATATAGTTGAACTTCCAAATCCTTCTGTTCGATTTCCGAATGACGATCAACAAATACATCAATGCGATCTTCTAAACGAGAGTTGTCTTCAGTTTCCATATAGTATTTCAATTTCCTCAGGTTACTTTTATTAAGTCGAGAAAACATTAGTTTTGGATGTCTTAAAGTTTTAAAAGCCAATTTAGAAACTACTCTTCTTTTACTATCCTGAGGAATTATAAAATCTCTGAGTTTATAATATTTAGTTAAGATTTTCCATCCAGATGATGAATAGATTTTTTGAAGCTCTCTCTCCTGTTGCAAAAGGAGGTTAATATGACCCAATTTATTGTTTAATTCAATGCTCAAATACTCCAATTTAGAATTGAGCTTTGCGAAATCAGATTCTAATCTACTTACCTTATGTTCAGATTCTTTCAATTCATTCTGTTTTAAAAGTAAATTTGAGGAAAGTTCCTTCACTTCATTTCCTTTGAGGAGCAGCTTTGATGAGAGTTGTTTCACTTCCTGTTCTAGGCTGCTGATTTGATTTGCTGCCAGTTCTCCCTTTTGGTTCAATTTTTGAGAAGCACTGTATTCCTTCCGTAAAAAAATCAGCTCTTGATCAAGAATTGAAATATGCCGATTTCGTTCTTCCACTTCATCCTGTAAAACTAAAATTCTTGAAACAATCTCATTATATTTTTGCGGGTATATTGCCACTGATGCTATAGGCATTGAATTTTCAGCTATGTTCGAACAAAATGCTATCATATATTTTTGGTGAATATCATCTACCGAGGAACTATTTAACCCCCTATAGAATTGTTTATTGTCGTTGTTATGTGAGTCAACTATACTCACCACTTCAAATCTTTGAGAAGCAATTTTTATGTTTTCAAAAAAACTATTCAATAAATGGATGAATTCGTCCTCATACAATTCCTTTACATGAAAAGGATTCGAATAATTAGTTATATCCGAATAAAATTTCTTATTAGGTGTAGAGATAATTAAGGTACCATCAAATGTCAACACTCTTCTTACTTCCTGCAAAAAGTGCAACTGTGTTTCTTCATTTACATGTTCCAGAGTTTCAAAAGATACTACAATATCAAAAGAGTTATCCTCAAACGGCAATGAATCTATACTTCCAGTAACAAATCCCAAATTTTCTCTACAATAATTCATTTGTGCATTCAGGATAGATTCAGAACTAATGTCAATACCCTGTACTAATTGCGCAGTATTTGACAGCATTAAGGATCCATAGCCTTCCCCGCATGCTGCATCTAAAACACGTTTTCCTTTAACAAAATCCTGAAGAAGTTCATAACGTTGCATATGTTCTATTTCCAATTCTTTTTCCGTATCGCCCGGAATAAAACGTTCACCGGTAAAGTCCAACTTTATCCCTGCTTTCTGCTCAAAGATGAGAATTCCACATCACTTAAATGAACAATACCACTTAGTTCTTCATATCCAATAGGAAGAACCTGAAGCACTAAAGCATCATGCACCCAGCTATGCTGACGATGATCTTCTTGAGTACCAGAAGCAATTGCTGGTGATAGGGTATATTGACCATGATTTAATTTTGGAAAGCGAAAATCAAAGCAAAAAACATATCCTCTCCCAGAAGATAAACTCTCCATTTCATTCCCAAGAACATAACTATTAGTCTGGCTAATTATGTTTCCCAGACGATCCTTTATCGTAAACCCTACAATTGGATTCTCTAATTCTTTATAAACGTCTATTTTAATGAGCAACTTCAGTTCTTGGTCACCTTCAACCACAGACGTCTTTTCATTAGTTAACAAGTCTATCAAAGAAGCACCTGTAATTAAAGCCTTGTCATCCCCCATTACATCCAATTCTTCATTCAAAGAATCAATATCCTCTTCGAATTGATATGATTCATTATTGTCAGTATCATTAGTTTGTTTATTAAAATTCACTTTTTTAAAATCGGCTCCGATCATGAATGCCTGGTATTTTTTCGAGATCATTTTGGGGTCTCCATCCTCAAGTAAAACCCCTTCATTAATCCAAAGCACTCTATCGCAGTACTTATTAATCACTGATAAATCATGAGTAACAAACAAAACTGTTTTTGTTTTTTTTAACTCATCTATTTTGCGATAACATTTTTGTTGAAATCTTAAATCCCCAACACTTAAAGCTTCATCTATAATTAAAATATCGGGATCCACATTAATTGCTACCGCAAAAGCTAGCCTAACAAACATCCCACTTGAATATGATTTAACTGGTTGATGTATGAACTCACCAATATCTGCAAATCCAAGGATTTCTTCGATTTTCCCGTCCATCTCCTGTTGAGAATATCCCATAATCGTACCATTCAAATATATATTCTCCATACCTGTGAAGTCTGGGTTAAATCCTGCGCCCAGCTCTAATAATGCAGAAATCTTTCCGTTCACCTTAGCGGAACCTTCTGTTGGCGTAAGAACGCCTGTTAAAATCTTCAAGAGGGTAGATTTACCGGAGCCGTTTTTCCCAATAATCCCCAAACATTCCCCAGTCTTTACATTGAATGAAATCTGATCCAACGCTTTGAAATTCTGATGATATTTCTTTTTTGAAAAACTAAGCGTCTCTTTTAAACGGTCCGTTTGATTCTTATATAGCTTATACACTTTAGTGAGGTTCTTGACCTCTATAGCATTCTGATTTTCCATAGTCATACTCTCCTAAATTACGTCTGCAAAATGCGGCTTTAATTTACGGTAAAGAAAATAACCTGTAAATAGCAAAACAAGAGTAACAATCCAGAAATATATAGTAAGCTTCATATCTTGCCAGAACCATTGACGGTATATAAAGATTCTTCGATACCCATCCGTGATGTAGTACATTGGATTTATTTTCAGCAGAAAACGATAACGTTCAGGGATGGTATTAATCGAATAAAAAATAGGAGTTAGCCAAAAACCAAATTGCACAAACATTATAACTATTTGAGCCATATCTTTAAAGAACAGTACAATGGAACTGGTAATCCAAGAAATCCCTAATACGAGCAGAATAGTCGCAAATAAGTAATAAAAAATCTGTAAATAATATAATGAGAAGTCATAGCCATATACTGCAAACATTGCTAATAAAAAAACTATAAAGAATAAATGAACAAACAAAGACGAATATATCTTAATTACAGGTAAAATTTCTAACTTAAAAACTACTTTTTTCACTAAAAAATTATTCTCGATCACAGAGTTTGTAGAAGTCTGAACTGCATCCGCAAAGAAATTCCAAGGAATAATCGCACAAGATAACCACAAAATAAAAGGAGCATCATCTATTGGAGTGTTGCGAAAACCTACTTGGAATACAAACCAAAATAACAACAACGTTATTAACGGTTGAATAAAAGCCCATATGACTCCAAGATAAGATCCTAAATACCTTTTCTTAAAATCACTTTTTGACAAATCAAGAATTAATTTATGAGTTTTTTTAATGTTACCAATCATGTCGTCCCTCTTATCCAATTCATATTTAGTAGTAATAGAAGTTCTCATTATGCTAAAATATCCTCGTACCTACAGATAAAGGAGATCATAACGTGTCGAAACCAGTATACGGTAAAAATGCGGTTCAGTCGAGAAATGTTGAAAAGATATCCAGTTACATATGGGCGTTAGCGATAGGATTCATTGTTTTTTTGGTCTGGGCCCCGTTTCAAGTGGGATTGTTTAATGGGCAGCAGATTGACTTCGAGAAGCCGATCTATCTGTCTTCACTATTCAGCAGCCTGTTGCTGCTAGGCTGGGTAGGCTTGTACTTCACGAGGTTCAAGCTGGAGGGACAGCGTGATCTGCTGGCTGTAGCCTCGCTGCTGCTGCCTGCTACCTACGCATTGTCGCTTATTGGCGCTGCTTCGCGATATATGGCGATGAATCTGCTGTTTGTTCAGAGTATGTACGCCGCAGTATTCATTATAGCGTTATATTTGCTTCAGCAAAAGCAACTAAATGTTGTCATTCAAAACGCTATCCTGACGATTGCTTATGTCATTGTCGGTTTCGGTCTGCTGAACTGGCTTGGCAGTTGGAAATTTGCCGGAGGAATGGTCGGCTGGTTCTCCAACACGGTGCGTAATGGTAAATACTTGGATGCGGTCATGACAGACTCCAACGGTCTGCGTCTGACTTCCATTTTCCAGTATGCCAATACGTATGCGGCCTTCCTGATGGCCTTCCTGTTTGTGGCTGTGTTTGCTCTGGTCCGCTCCAAAAAGTGGTACGGCACACTGACGCATAGCTTCATGCTGGTGCCGATCATCGTCTCCCTGCTGCTGACCCTGTCCCGTGGCGGACTTGTCATGCTGCCTGTTGTGTTTATTCTGCTCCTGCTGTTCCTGAAGCCTGCTCAGCAGATTCTTTGGATTATTCATCTGGCGATATCCGGCCTTGCGGCTCTGCTGGTTACCAACCCATTGACTACACTTGGTACAGAGCTGAATACGGCGTATACCTCATCGGCTGCGCTTAAGTCATGGGCCTACCTGCTAGGGGCCTCTGCGGTCGTTGCTGCTCTGAGTTGGGCAATTCAACGGTTTGTGGCGCCATGGCTACAGGACAAGCTGGGCGGCTCGGAAACCCGCAAATTCACCGGAATGTGGATTCCACTCGGCTCAGTTGTCGCTGTGGCTATCGTTGCTTTCCTGCTGATCGGGACAGGCTTGAAAAGTATTTTACCGGATAATATCGAGACGCGGCTGGAGAACATCAACTTCAAGCAGCACAGTGTACTCGAACGCTTTACTTTCTACAAAGATGCCATGAAGGTAGTGAAGGACTATCCGATTCTCGGATCGGGCGGAGGCGGTTGGGCTTCCTTATATGAAGAGTACCAGAACAACCCTTATGTAAGCCGTCAGGTCCATAACTTCTTCCTCCAGTATCTGATTGAGGTGGGCATTATCGGGTTCATCGTGTTTATGGGTTTTATCGGGTATATTTTCTTCAAATACATCCGCGCCTACCTGAAGCGTGACAAGGATGAATTCCATAATGGATTCTTCTTCTATATTATTGCGTTGTCGATCCTGATTCACAGTCTGCTGGACTTTAATATGAGTTATGCCTTCATGGGCATTCTGGTGTTCATCGGCCTGGCAGGCATGGGAGCGGCTATGGACAGCAAAGCGCTTCGTCAGAGCTGGAATAAGTCTGGACTGCGGGTTGGATATTTTGCGGTTCTGACCATTGGTACGGTATTCCTGCTATTCCTATCGATCAATTACATCGGGTCCAGCAATGATGCACTCAAAGGCAAAAACCTGATCTCGGTAAGTACTTCGTATGAAGAGATCAAGACTCCGCTGGTTAAAGCGTTGGATGCACGCCCGTACCACCCTGAGGCGGCTACCTACCTGTCTACGCTCGATATGACGGTCTTCAAGCAGACTCAGGATGAGCAATATCTGGCAGAAGCGTCAGAGGTACTGACACGCGCGCTTAAATCCGAGCCGTATAACAAAAATCTCTTGTTCCAATTGGCCGCCTATTATGATTTGAAGGGCCAGCCTGATCAGGCCTTTGCTGTTTATCGTGATAATGCCGGCAAGTTCAACTGGGATATCACCTGGTATGAGTCATTGATTAACCGTGCTCAGACGCTTGCTGCTGCCGCTAATGAGCAAAAGGATGAGGCGAAGAAGCAGGAATATCTCACCGCAGGACTGGATGCTTATAAGCATGTAGTGGATGGCATTGAGCATCTGAAAACCTTGCCGCCTGAGCAGATGCAGGGCCGCCCGTTCTCGGTTACACCTGTCATTGCGCTTAATGCAGGCAAGTTGCAGGTGATGTCGGGACAAAATGATGCGGCTGCAGCGACGCTCAAATTAGGCTTAACTGATGATTACAATGATACGACCAATCGTGAAATTGCCCGCTGGTATCTGGCAGCTTTGAAGAAAGAAGGGGCTGCTGTGGATCAACCAGTGTATGACAAGCTGATTGCCGCTGATCCGGCAGAGGCAGCAGCAATTGAGGCTGTTGTGAATACGCAGTATTGATCGTAAAGTATAAAAAAGCGAGCTACTGTCTGAGTACAGTAACTCGCTTTTTAATTATAAAAGAATACTATCTGGTGAACAGCCGTTCCTCCTGCTCAATAACTTCCTTCAAATACTCCAGCAGCCCTTCCTTAAGCTCCTCATGCTGGAGCGCGTAATGAATGGTGGTCTGGATGAAGCCCATCTTCTCGCCGACGTCATGACGTCTGCCTTCGAAATCATACGCGATAATCCGCTCCACTTCACTAAGCCGGGAGATCGCGTCGGTAAGCTGAATTTCTCCACCTACGCCAACCTGCTGCTCGCCTAGCATATCAAAGATACGCGGAGTCAGGATATAACGTCCCAGGATCGCCAGGTTGGAGGGAGCATCTTCCCGCTTAGGCTTTTCCACCAGCCGGTTGGCTCTGTAGACACGTTCGGCCATTTCCGTGCTGTCCACGACCCCGTAACGGGAGACTTCTTCCCATGGCACAGGCTGAACACCGACAATAGACGATTTGTACTGCTCATACACTTCGATCATCTGCTTCAGGCAGGGCTTGTTCGACTCTACAATGTCATCCCCCAGCAGGACGGCGAAGGGCTCATTACCGATGAACTTGCGGGCGCACCAGATGGCATGTCCGAGGCCGCGGGGTTCTTTTTGCCGGATGTAGTGGATGTCGGCCATCTCCGAGGACTTGCGTACTGACTCCAGCAACTCCCACTTCTGCTTCTCTGCCAGATTAAATTCCAACTCGAATGAATTGTCAAAATGGTCTTCGATCGCGCGCTTGCCCTTACCAGTTACAATGATAATGTCCTCAATTCCGGAGGCAACGGCTTCTTCCACAATATATTGGATAGTTGGTTTGTCTACAATGGGTAACATTTCCTTAGGCATAGCCTTGGTCGCTGGCAGGAAGCGGGTCCCCAGACCGGCAGCGGGAATAATCGCTTTACGGATCTTCATCTCATATCTCCTTTAACAGATATACTCATAATCTCAATTATAACAGTTCCTGCTGCAATTGGGCAGTATACTAAGGGAGGGACGAACAGGGGCGGGAGACTCCCGGCGGACAGTTCATGTTGACGGTGCCATTGGTCGTTGATATAACAGGATTATAACAGGTATATGATTCGAAGAGGAGGGTATCCATGTTAGACTTATCCAGTCCGGTCTGGCAACAGCTTCACAGCCCTTTTGGCTCGTCGGAAGCGGTCCCCGGCTTATTACAGCAGTTACAGAACGAGTATACCACAGAGGTTAAGGATGAGTTGTACTGGGAGCATCTGTTCCATCAGGACACGATCTATAGCAGCACCTATGCCGCATTGCCGTATTTGTCGGAACTCGCCAGGCTGTCGGATGATCCCGAAGTAAAATTGGATATTTACGTAACCTGCGGGATGTTCGTTGCGAACCAGATGACAGTGCAGAGCGGAAAGCAGCCCCCTGAATTCGCCCATCAGAACCCGCCGCTTGCTGAAGAGCTTGTTCAAGACATATATACAGCCTATCTCACTGCTGTTGAGCATCTGGGCAACCTCTCTGAGGAGATCTTCCGCTATGCGGAATCGGCACAAAAAGACGACCTTGAGAAGCGTTACATCCTCGCCGCAGATGCCGCTTACCGGGGCGATCGGGCGGTTGCGGGTATATTGTTGACCTATTCTGAAGGTGATGAATACAACGCCGCATGTCCAAGCTGCTATGAGGAGATGTATATTTGGCCGAATGAGAACCGACCCGGTATGACTGCTTACCCTGACGATCCGGTATTCAGTGGTAAGGAGGGTGGCCAAGCGGTTAAGCCTTCGGCGCTCAGCAGTATTGGACCAGAAGACGGACCCTTGGCCCGCTTGTGGCAGGCAGCTCATGCGATCAAGAACAGTCAACTCATAGAGCAGCTACCCTATCTCTGCGGCCATGTAAACTGTCCTGCCTGCGGTAAAGAACTGGAAATCTGGCCGGAGCTGTTTCCGTTGTAAGAGTGGTCGGGTGCTGGCGGGATTTAGCCAGACACAAAAATAGGCCCGGAAGAATAGCCAGAGCCATCCAGTTCGGACGGCTCCCGCTTCTCCCGGGCCTTTATTTATGGGGTGTCACTTACTTCGCATTCACCAATTGCCCGCGCGTAACGCCTAGCTGGTTGGTGGCCTTCAGGCTTTTCCAGACCTGGGTGCCGGAGATCTCTCCGCGCAGTGCACGGCTGTAGAGGCTGATGACCTCCGCCACCTGCTCCGGCGTCTCCTCCAGGAACTCTACACGGAAGGAGGATACTCCCAGCTCGCGGAAATGATTCAGGTACTCAGCACCGGACTGCTCCACGGCATTATAGACCGTATTGCGGCAGCCTTCATCCACACGGACGGGATGGGACATGCCGATGCGGTCCTGCAGGGAGGCGCGTTGCTCCTCGCATGGACGGCCGCAGTTCGTGTAATCTGTCCCTTCACTCATGAAGGTACAGTAGACGCAGTGCTCCGTATGGAACATCGGTAGATGCTGGTGGATGACCACCTCCATCCGGGAGGTGTCACTGTGACCGAGCAGATCGACCATCTGCTGGATGTTCAGGTCATATGACGGTGTCACCTTGTCGAGGCCGGCGTCCAGGAACAGGTTCACGGCCCGGTGGTTGGCGATATTCAGCGAGAAATCGCCGATCAGCCGGGGATGCGCAGCCTCCGGGTGCTCCTGCCGGTGACGCAGGTAATAATACAGCGCACCGGTGTTGCGCACCAGCACAGCATCCGGCTGCAGCCGCAGGATGTTGGCGTGGTAGCCGTTCTCGTTCGGCATATGGATGCGCGGTGTGGCCAGCGCGATGCTGGCCCCTGCAGCCCGTACAGCGTCTACCGCCGCCGGGAACTGCTTGATGAATTCGAAGTCGGCGTAGATGCTTGTGACGCCGGCTTCGAGCGCAGCCTGCACCTGCGGCAGGCTGCGGCACAGCGCGGTGAGCTCCGCTTCACCGCTGCCCGCTGCGGCGCCCCTGCGGGAGGCGCCGCCGTAGACCTCGACCTCCCGTTTCACGTACACGGGAGGCTTAGGGCGCTCGCCCGCAAGCAGCTCCACCGCCTGACGGCGGATGCTGTTCAGCTCGCGCATGGGCACAATCACGTCGCCTTGCAGATGCGACTCCAGCGCTTCCAACTGGAACAGGGTCCCGCCCAGGCGGCCGAATTGCTCTTCCAGCAGCGCGGTATCCATCGGACGCTTGAGCGCTGGCTCCAGCGCAAGCTCCGAGTCTACACGGACGGTCACGTTCTTCTGAACGTCCGTCCACCAGGTGGTCAGCTTCTCGCCGGCGCAGCCCTGTACTCTCACATGAACCGGGAACACACGGTACGGCTTCTCCGTCTCATACGACTGGCGCAGCGCCTTGTCGAGCGCAGGATCGTTCGTCTTCCAGATGCGGTCGCCCACATGCAGACGGCGCAGGTCCACGTCACTGCGACCCGGCACGATGTCGATAATCCAGCCTTCACCGGCTTCGCCCTCCAGCTTGACACCCTTGCGGCGCAGGTCGTAGACGCGGCCACCCTCTTCCTTCTTCGTCGGATCTCCGGCGTCGAACACAATGCCGTCCCCGCGCTTCAACGGCGCATGAATACGGCAGACTACGCCGTCACGCAGGATCTGCTCTACGGTGCCCAGGTAGACCCCGCGGCTTTTCGGGAAGGTTCCGTCGACCAGCTTCTTATTATTCGTGCCTTCCAGGAACCCGTGAGTGAAGCCCCGCGAGAAGCTCTGCTGCAGCTCACGCCGGTCTTCCTTCGAGGTTGGCGTCCAGTTGCCATCGAAATATTTATCAATCGACTTCCGGTACTTACTCACTACGTTGGCTACGTACTCAGGGCTTTTTAGACGGCCTTCGATTTTGAAGGAGGTCACTCCCGCTTCGATCAGCTCCGGCATCAGGTCAATGGCCGCCAGATCCTTCGGCGACAGCAGATAGGTCACATCCCCCATCGGCTTCACTTCGCCGTCGATCATGAGATCATACGGCAGACGGCAGGCTTGCGCGCACTCCCCACGGTTGGCCGAACGTCCGCCCCACATTTCCGAGGTCAGACACTGACCCGAATAGGAGACACACAGCGCACCATGCACGAACACCTCCATCGGCAGGCGGGCTTGCTCGCCAATCGTGCGGATTTGCTTCAGATTATTTTCCCGGCCGAGAACGACACGCTCCAGCCCCCACGGCTTCGTGAATTCCACTGCTTCCGGCGAAGTAATCGTCATCTGCGTCGAACCGTGAATCGGGAAGTCCGGCGAGATCTCGCGGATCAACTGCACCAGTCCCAGGTCCTGCACGATTACGGCATCCACTCCCGCATCCACGCAGGCGTCAATCAGTTCCTTCGCCTCAGCCAATTCATTCTCAAACACCAGTATATTAAAGGTCAGGAACCCCTTCACGCCATAGCTGTGCAGAAAAGCCATAATTTCCGGCAGCTCGTCCATCCGGAAGTTGTTCGCTCTGGCCCGTGCATTGAACTTCTCCACGCCAAAAAAGACCGCATCCGCCCCGTTCGCCACCGCTGCACGCATGCAGTCCCAGTCTCCCGCCGGAGCCAGCAGCTCCACGTCTTCTCTGCGTATGTGTTGCTCTTTCATTTATATCCTCCTAAAACCGCCTGACCGGCGGTGCTTGTCTTCGCTTTAACTTATCAATTGTATCAAATATCATAGCCATCTGCCAGCAAAATAGAAACACTTGGATTTTGTTTTCCGCTCCGGGTCATCGTAATATAAGCGTATACCTTTGGTTTAATAGACAAATGTAGAATAACCAGCGTAGAATATGAATAGACAAGAATAAATACGCAAAAGATCTCACGGTTCCCAAAATTTATATGCTGTAAAAGGAGAGTTGAAACAGGTATGAAAGGCATAATTCTTGCGGGAGGAAGCGGCACCCGGTTATATCCTCTCACAATGGTGACCAGTAAGCAGCTGCTGCCGGTCTACGATAAGCCCATGATTTATTATCCTCTGTCCACACTAATGCTGGCAGGCATTAAGGAGATTCTTATTATCTCTACCGCTGAAGACACACCACGTTTCGAAAATTTACTCGGCAACGGTTCACAGTTTGGAATCTCGCTGCAGTATATGGTTCAGCCAAGTCCGGACGGGTTGGCGCAAGCTTTTATTCTGGGGGAAGAATTCATCGGGGAAGACTCCGTAGCTATGGTGCTTGGAGATAATATATATTACGGCAACGGCATGACCAAGATTCTGAAGCAGGCGGCAGCCAAAACAAGCGGAGCTACCGTGTTCGGCTATCATGTGCCTGATCCTGAACGTTTTGGCGTGGTTGAATTCGACGGAAACGGCAAGGTGCTTAGCGTCGAAGAGAAGCCGGAGCAGCCGAAATCCAATTACGCGATTACCGGCCTGTATTTCTATGATAACCGGGTGGTTTCCATGGCTAAGGAAGTCAAGCCGTCACACCGGGGCGAGCTTGAGATCACTTCGATTAACGAAGCCTATCTGAAGCTGGGCGAGCTGGATGTTGCCCTGCTGGGACGCGGGTTCACCTGGCTTGATACCGGAACCCACCAGAGTCTGGTCGATGCCACCAACTTCGTCAGAACGATTGAAGACCATCAGGGCATCAAGATCTCTGCACCAGAAGAAATTGCTTATATCAACGGCTGGATCACTAAGGAACATCTCCTGGAATGCGGACATAAGCTGAGCAAGACCGGATACGGCCAATACTTAATCAAGGTTGCTACAGGTAAAATTCAATTCTAAATCACAGAAAGAGTGGATACGATGAAGTTTATCAAAACCCATCTGGAAGATGTTCTTGTGGTTGAACCTGCAGTCTTCGGGGATCACCGCGGCTGGTTCATGGAAACCTACAGCGAAGCTAAATTCCATGAACACAACCTGCGTTACCAGTTCGTCCAGGACAATCAATCCTATTCGGCGGTAAAAGGTACTCTGCGCGGGCTGCACTTCCAGCTAAACCCCAAGGCACAGACCAAGCTTGTACGCTGCACACGCGGATCAATATTTGATGTGGCTGTCGATATTCGTGAGGGCAGTCCTTCTTACGGCAAGTGGTTTGGCATCGAGCTGAACGCCGAGAATAAAAAGCAGTTGCTTATCCCTAAAGGGTTCGCTCACGGCTTCATGACACTTACGGAGGATGTCGAGGTGCAATACAAATGTGATGAGCTGTACGCCCCTGAGTGTGACGGCGGGATTCTGTGGAATGACCCCGACATTGCCATTGAATGGCCGATCGACGTTGTCCCTGTACTGTCTGCCAAGGATGAACAAGCGCCGCTGCTTAAGGATGTCCGGCATAATTTCGTATATTAAGTTGCCACTGGAAAAGCAAACAACGTCCCGGCTGATCAGCAGCCTGGGACGTTGTTTTTACATGTAGAGAATCCTACTCCCCCACCCATCCAAACGACCCCAGCACCCGCTCCAGCACCGCCTGCTGCGCAGGGGTGGCATTGGCCGCATTCATGGTAACTGTGAGCGTGTAGGTCACTTCGTTTTTGCTGAATACGATGATCCGGGTATTCATAGAGATGCCGCTCTTGATCTGCTGCACCGTTAGCTCTGTGGCCGGGACACCGGCGAAGGTCGTTTCTTGGTTGCTTGTGATCAGCGGACGGGCAGGGTCTTGCTTGGTGTTGAGGTAATAGCTCTGCACCTGGCTGACTGTGTACTCGGGCGTAATGTCCGGGCTGGAAGAGATCTGGAAGCGGCCGCCGGTGAAGCGGTAATCCGCGCTCTGGCCGTCGGCAAGCTCCTGCTGGACGGTCCATAGCTGCGGGATAGCGATGCTGTAGCCGTAGGCCTTGTAGGTTCTCGTAACCGACTTCTGGTTCAGCAGAGAATATTCTTCCGTCGCCAGGCGTCCGAAGTTATTTTTCGTCTGGGCAAAATCAATATCAATCGACTTCAACACCTCGGCGAACTGTGCCTGGACACCGGTCTCTCCGGGCGCGGCAACATATTCAAAATAATAGCGGTATCCGTTCTTCAGCAGCAGCACCTGATATTCCGTACTCCAACCGTTCCCCGGGTTCAGTCCGATCTCGTTAATGACTGCCGGCTCCCCGGAGACCTTATCCGTTCTGCTATCCTTCAGACTGTACGCCTCAGGCACATAGGTATCACGCAGCAGCGACTGCAGCTCCTGGTTCCAGCTTGCCAGCGTGGAGCCCCGAGGGGCTGAGGTTACTTTAGCACGCAGATAACTCCCCTGTTTGTCCGTATAATAGAGCTGCTGATCATCTGCACTCCAGGCCGCAGGGACCTTCAGGGCAATGCCGTAGTCGTCATTGTAGCCATCGCGCAGCCCGCCACGAACGGAAGTGAGGTCGCGGAGACTGCGGTCCCCCGTGTCAAAAACAGGCTGAAAGGAGTTCAGCAGCGCTGCATATTTTGCCAGATCCTTATAGTTCGCCGCATTATCATCCGTCAGATAGACCTCATACAACCTGCCGTCCGCAAAATACTGCCTGCCCTCCCACAGCGCCCCGCTCGAATCCTTGCTGACAATCCGGGCGTAAGGAGTCTTGGCTCCCGGCACAGCCTCCCGGTCCAGCACCGTCTCCCCGCCTTCCTCCGAAGAGCGGACCAGATGCTCCAGCAGCCCCTCAGCATCTAGCGGAGTTGCAAACGGTGAAGCGTGGACCTCCAGATAATACCCTTTCTCTGCACTCGTAAAAGTAGCCACACTCTCATCCCCGCCGTTGTCTCCGGCCACCAGCCCGGCGGGATAGTTCATGCTCCACTGGAGATAACTGTTGCCGATCCGGGTTTTGCCCGCATCACTGTCGATGCCGCCCTGCCCGGCTGCACTTGTCTCCGTCACCGAAGGTGCCAGCGTTACCCGCAGTCCGCCGCCTGACTCCGGCATAATCCGCGCACCCAGTACCCCGGACACAAACCGCAGCGGCACCATCAGCACGCCGGATACCATGCGCGGAGGCGCAGCGAGCTTGATTTTGACGCCATCCTTCCAGGCTGTCGTGCTGCCGATTGTCATCGCTCCCGTATGCGGACCATAGTTAATTTTAACAACATCACTGGCTTCCAGGGAGACGGTGCTGCCGAAGGCTTTTTTGAAAATCCCCAGTGGTACCATCACTGTCCCATTCTCTGTAAAAGGCTTCGGAATGACCACCGGCTTCCCGTTGATCACCGCTGTCGTGCTGCCAACCTGTATCTTCAGCTCCAGCAGAGCCTGTTCTGCCGCATAGGCACTTCCCACCGGAAGCAGGGTCAACAGCAGCAATATAGCCAAAAAGATAAAGACTCCACACCGCCGCAAGGGTCTCAACCCCGCCAATACTGTGCCCTTATTCTTTCGTCTGGTCATCTGTATCCCCCTCCGTTCCCGCAGCACTAATCAGAGGATCGCCCTGGCCGAGGACCAGGCTTCTGACCACAATATCGCCGTCACTTTGCATAAGCAGCTTGACTACCGCCCCGGGCTTGTACCGCTTGAATAGCTCATTTACATCCACTAGCGCAGTGACTCTGTGTCCGTCTATGGCATACAGCGCATCTCCCGCAGCTATCCCTGCCTTTTTCGCCCCTGCGGTAAGTACCTTGGTAACGGTCAGTGGCTCCTGCCCAGGCAGCCCGACAATCGCGGGCCAGCTCTCCTCCAGCTCTACTCCGAGACTCGGGCGCCGGACCTCTCCGTACGCAAGCAACTGGTTCATAATGTACTTCACCGTCTCTGCGGGTATCGAGAAGCCCATATTCTCCACGCCCACCGCAGCGAACTTCAGACTATTGATTCCCAGCACCTCACCCTTCATGCTGACCAGCGGCCCGCCGCTGTTGCCGGGATTGATCGCCGTGTCACTCTGGATCAGCCGGTACGCCGCCTCCACCGAACGGTTGAGACCGCTGATTACCCCCACTGTCGCTGAATTCCTTAGCGAAAAAGAAATCGGCGTCCCAATCGCGATCACCTTCTCCCCCACCTGAAGATCCGCTGCGCTGCGCGCGAAGGTTACGGGCTTCAGCGATTTGGCTTTGATGCGGACCAGCGCAAGATCGCTGAACTCATCCATGTATGTATCCGTGATGTTATAGCTTGTCCCGTCCGAGGTGACCACGACCGCATTTGTGAGCCCGGCCATCACATGGGCATTGGTCATAATCCACCCGTCCGCTCTGACGATAATACCGGAGCCATGCGTCAGATTGTAGCGGTCATCCGGCCCATCTGCTGCTCCGCCCGCTTTGCCGATAATGCCGACCACGGACGGCGAGACTGTGCGGATAATCTGCGGAACCGGGTCCGTAGTCACTTTGGCAGCCGCTGCCTGCACCACACCTGACGTACTTGCACCTCCTGACCCTAACAACATTAGCATACACAGCAGCATAATTCTGGCCCGGGCAGCTCCTTTTCTCCTCATCTCCATCGCCCTTCCCCTTCTTCCTGCACATAATCTTCAAAAAAAGACGCCTTTAGGATCGCCAGCGGCGGGTAAAGGTGTCTTTAAGATGAGCTTGCATCTGAGGTTGTGTGTCTTGCTTAGCTGAACCAGTTCATAATCATTGCATAATCGGAGACTACAAAAACCAGCAGGCTTACCACTCCGAAGCCAATCGCAAATTTGTTCTTCTGCGGCGCTCTCAGCAGCCGGACCACGCCGACCAGGATCAGGATCGTGAATAGAATCATAAACACATCGAAGGTATGAAATTTAGACGGTTCTGACGCGGCAGCTTCTGCAAGCAGCATGGCCATCCCTCCCAGAAAGTGTTGTCGAGCAGGTCCTCTACTCCATATCACCTTCTATGTTATCGTTACCATTTCCGTCACGCAATAGAAATGTTCGAAAAACGGGCCATTTGTCACAAAAAAGTTTTCTTGACGCTTAAAACAGGCTTTCCTTAGAGATATTTATCATTGACGTCCACTGTTTTGTACAGTTGTCAAGGAGCCGGATCAACACTAAACCTGCTTATTGAAGCTTACTGCGGACATGCTCCAGTTATGCCTATATGGATTTAGTGGACTTAGTGGACGTCCTTCTCCGCCTATAACACTTTAACATCTTTCAGTGAATTTTCCTTGATAAGCGCCAAATCACTATCCACCATCATCTTGACCAGTTGTTCGAAATCAACCTCACGTTTCCAGCCAAGCTTCTCCGTGGCCTTGGTGCAATCACCTAATAGCAGATCCACTTCTGCCGGCCTAACAAACTGCTGATCAACTACAACATAATCCTTCCAGTTCAATCCTACATGACTAAATGCGATATCTACAAGCTCTTCAATCGAATGCGTCTCTGCCGTAGAGATGACGAAATCATCCGCTGTATCCTGCTGAAGCATCAGCCACATTGCTTTTACATAATCGCCTGCGAAGCCCCAGTCTCTTTTCGCATCCAGATTCCCCATCCGGAGCTCCGTTTGCAGGCCCAGCTTAATCCTCGCCACAGCATCAGATACTTTGCGGGTTACAAATTCAATGCCACGGCGTGGCGATTCATGGTTGAACAAGATCCCTGAGCAAGCAAACATGTTATAGCTCTCTCTATAGTTAACAGTAATCCAGTGTCCATAAACTTTAGCAACACCATATGGACTTCGTGGATAAAAAGGGGTCGTTTCTTTCTGCGGAGTTTCTACTACTTTACCGAACATCTCACTGCTTGAGGCTTGATAAAATCTCGCTTCCGGTTTAGTCAAACGCACCGCCTCGAGCAAATTGGTAACACCCATTCCAGTAGCCTGTGCAGTTGCAACGGGTTGAACCCATGAGGTTGCTACGAAAGACTGGGCGGCCAAGTTATAGACTTCATCCGGATCTGAGATACTCACTGCTCTCATTAGTGACCCCAAATCCAGTAAATCCCCTTCAATAAACTCTATTTCATCCCTTAGATGCGCGATGTTATCCATAATTGGTATACTTGTTCTGCGGCGCAAACCAAATACTTTATATCCTTTAGACAATAAAAGCTCTGCCAAATATGATCCATCTTGTCCTGTAATTCCCGTAATTAATGCACGCTTTGTCATTTTACGATCCCCTTTTGCAATGGTATTTGGTCTTACTCATACCTATTAGCAGTGCCTGCATAATATGTCTAAGCGCTTCCTTGTTCCATAACAAATGATCATTTAGAAAGCACGGTGATCCCCGCTTGAAATACATCGAATTCGGAATCGGAAACAGATGGCTGGTGCGGACGGAAATTGAACAGCCGAATGGTACAGAAGTGGAGGTAAAGGGAGTGATATGCCCCGTTAAATTCCGCTCCTTGTATGTAAGAGTCTGGCTCAGAAAGACAGTGTGGATTATGGATTCGCAGGACGGCTTCAAGAAAACGCTAAAACCGGCCAGCAGATTCAAAATTATTCTAGGCATCCGCAGTGAGCTGTAGGACGATTATTCTATAGCTTATGAAACTTCGCGACCTCCGACTGTATTCGATTCTCCGCATACATCCGGCCTGTTCACCCCCGCCTGGCGTAATGTATTCGGTTTTTCACATACATTTGGCCTGCTCACACCCGCCTGGGGTAATGTATTCGGTTTTTCGCATACATTTGGCCTATTCACCCCCGCCTGGCGTAATGTATTCGGTTTTCCGCATACATTTAACCTGCTCACTCCTGCCTGGGGTAATGTATTCGATTTTTCGCATACATTGGGCCCACGGCCCTCGCGGCCTCCCATTGTATTCGATTTTCCGCATACATTTGGCCCACTGCAGACGAAAGTCATAATTCCTTTAACAAAAATACCCCCAAGCTCCGTCCGGACGGGCATGGGGGTATACTTCTTTCACTTTGTCTACACGGTCTCCGAGGTCTGAAGCTCCAGCGCCTGGGTGCGTTCGGTATCGCGGAGCAGGATCGGCTTCAGGTAGCGGCCGGTGTAGGATTCCTCGACGGTGATCAGCTTCTCCGGGGTTCCGGTGGCCAGGACGGTGCCGCCGCCGCTGCCGCCTTCCGGGCCCATATCAATGATGTAGTCCGCCGTCTTGATGACATCGAGGTTATGCTCAATGACCAGGACGGATTCGCCGGAATCGACCAGACGGTGCAGCACCTCCAGCAGCCGGCCGATGTCGTCCACATGCAGACCGGTGGTCGGCTCGTCCAGGATGTACAAGGTCTTGCCCGTGCTGCGGCGGTACAGCTCGGAAGCCAGCTTCACGCGCTGCGCTTCACCGCCGGACAGGGTGGTTCCTGGCTGTCCGATGTTGATGTAGCCGAGGCCTACATCAAGCAGGGTCTGCATTTTGCGGTGGATGCGCGGGATGTTCTTGAAGAATTCCGTCGCATCCTCAACCGTCATCTCCAGGACATCGGAGATATTCTTGCCCTTGTATTTCACTTCCAGCGTCTCGCGGTTATAGCGCTTGCCCTTGCAGACTTCACAAGGCACATACACATCCGGCAGGAAGTGCATCTCAATCTTGATAATACCGTCCCCGCGGCAGGCCTCACAGCGGCCGCCCTTCACATTGAAGCTGAAGCGGCCCTTCTGGAAGCCGCGCACCTTGGCCTCATTGGTCTTGGAGAACAGATCGCGGATATCATCGAATACCCCGGTATACGTAGCCGGATTCGAGCGCGGAGTGCGCCCGATCGGGGACTGGTCAATCTCGATGACCTTGTCCAGATTCTCCAGGCCGCGGATCTCCTTGTGCAGGCCGGGACGGACCTTAACCGCCTTGTTGAGCTGGCGGGCCAGGCTCTTGTAGAGAATCTCGTTAATTAGCGAAGATTTGCCGGAGCCGGAGACACCCGTTACTGCTGTAAAGACACCGAGCGGAATCTTGACGTTCACGTTCTTCAGGTTGTTCTCTTTAGCACCGCGGATCTCGATCCAGCGTTCACTGTCGGTAGGCCGCCGCTTGGCGGTGACCGGGATGAACTTCCGCCCGCTTAGATACTCGCCAGTCAGCGAGGCCGGGTCCTTCATGATCTCCTCCGGTGTCCCTTGGGCAATGACCTCGCCGCCATGCTTGCCGGCACCCGGCCCGATATCAATGATGTAGTCGGCTGCCATCATCGTGTCCTCATCATGCTCTACGACGATAAGCGTATTGCCAAGATCGCGCATATGGGCCAGTGTTGAGATCAGCCGGTCATTATCGCGCTGGTGCAGCCCGATGCTCGGCTCGTCCAGAATATAGAGGACGCCCATCAGACTGGAGCCGATCTGGGTCGCCAGCCTGATCCGTTGGGCCTCGCCGCCGGACAAAGAGCCAGCTGCGCGGCTAAGCGTCAGATAGTTCAACCCCACGTTCACCAGGAAGCCGAGCCGGCTGCTAATCTCCTTGAGGATCAGATGAGCAATTGCCGTCTCCTTCTCGCTCAAGGCAAGATTGCCGAAGAACTGGAGGCAATCCCCAATCGAGAAGTCGGTCACATCGGCAATATTCCGCTCGTTGATCGTTACCGCCAGAATCTCCTTCTTGAGGCGCTTGCCCTTGCAAGAGTGGCAGGGCTTGGCGCTCATGAAGCCTTCGATGAACTCACGGATGCCCTCGGAGGCCGTATCACGGTAACGGCGCTCCAGGTTCGGAATGATCCCCTCAAAGGCCACAAGCGCGTCCTTGCGTTGCCCAAAGTCATTCTCGTACCGGAACCGGATCTTCTCGCTGCCTGTTCCGTACAGCAGCTTGTTCATCTGCTCCTGGGTCAGGCTGCTGACCGGCACATTCTGCGGGATTCCAAAGTGCTCGCAGACAGATTTCAGGAATTGCGGATAGTAGTTCGAGGTACTGCCTGTCCAGGCCAAGAAAGCCCCATCCTCGATGGACTTCTCCATATCCGGGATCAGCAGATCCGGATCGACCACCATATTCACCCCGAGCCCGTCACATTCCGGGCAGGCCCCGAACGGGCTGTTGAAGGAGAACATGCGCGGCGCAAGCTCTTCGATACTGAAGCCGCAGACCGGGCAGGCGAAGCTTGCGCTGAACAGCAGCTCCTCCTGGCCCATCACATCGACCAGAATCTGGCCGCCTGACAGCTTCAGCGCAGTCTCCAGGGAATCAGTCAGACGGGTCTCAATATCGTCCTTGATTACAATCCGGTCTACGACAACCTCGATCGTATGCTTCTTGTTCTTCTCCAGTACGATGTCTTCGGTAACCTCGCGCAGTTCACCGTCTACCCGGACACGGACGAAGCCTTGCTTCGAGATATCCGAGAACAAGCCCTTATGCTCACCCTTACGGCCGGAGATAACCGGGGCCAGAATCTGCAGCCGGGTCTTCTCGGGGTACTGCATAATCCGGTCGACCATCTGCTCTACGGTCTGCGAGGTAATCTCAATCCCGTGATCCGGGCAATGGGGGTGGCCCACCCGGGCGAACAGCAGACGTAAATAGTCATAGATTTCGGTAACCGTTCCTACGGTCGAACGCGGGTTGCGGCTGGTGGTCTTCTGGTCAATGGAGATGGCGGGAGACAGTCCGTCAATAGAATCGACATCCGGCTTCTCCATCTGGCCCAGGAACTGGCGGGCATAGGCCGACAGCGACTCGACATAGCGGCGCTGGCCCTCGGCGTAGATCGTATCGAAGGCCAGCGAGGATTTGCCTGATCCGCTCAGCCCTGTCAGCACGACGAAGCGGTCACGCGGAATCGTGACATCGATGTTCTTGAGGTTATGGGCCCTCGCGCCCTTAATGATTATGCTTTCGTTAGCCAAGCGGTACCTCTCCTTTGCGTGAACCAATTAGAATGCCTGACACTGCTATCTATCTTCAAAAGGAACGGCCTGACGAAGCACCGTTCCATGAATCGTTACCTTTCCCGTTCAAAATCACTCTGCCCGCAGCTCAAGCAGCGCATCGCGCAGCTCGGCGGCGCGCTCGAATTGCAGATTCTTGGCAGCGTCCTTCATCTCGGCCTCCAGGCGCTGCATCAGGCTCATCTTGTCCTTCTTGCTCAGCTTGCCGCCCGCTCCGGTAAGGTAATCGGCCTTGGATTCAGCCACCTTGGTAGCCTCGATGATGTCGCGCACCTTCTTGTTGATCGTCGTCGGCGTGATCCCGTGCTGCTCATTATAGGCCATCTGAATCTCACGGCGGCGCCGCGTCTCGCTCATCGCCTTGTCCATGGATTCTGTAATATTATCGCCGTACATGATCACCCGTCCCTCAGAGTTACGGGCGGCACGGCCAATCGTCTGGATCAGCGAACGCTCCGAGCGGAGGAACCCTTCCTTGTCAGCATCCAGGATGGCCACCAGCGATACCTCCGGCAGGTCAAGGCCTTCTCTCAGCAGGTTAATGCCCACCAGAACATGGAACACGCCGAGCCGCAGATCGCGCAGAATCGCCATGCGCTCCAGCGTCTTGATATCCGAGTGCATATAACGCACCTTGATGCCGATCTCCTTGAAGTAGTCGGTCAGGTCCTCTGCCATCTTCTTCGTCAGCGTGGTTACCAGCACACGTTCATCTCGCTCTACCCGCTCACGGATCTCGCTGATCAGATCATCGATCTGGCCCTCAGTCGGACGCACCTCAATAATCGGGTCAAGCAGGCCGGTTGGACGGATAATCTGCTGCACCATCGTGTCGCAGTGCTCCACCTCGTATGGCCCCGGCGTAGCGGAGACGTAGATAATCTGGTTGACCTTGTCCTCGAATTCCTCGAATTGCAGCGGCCGGTTGTCCAGCGCTGACGGCAGGCGGAAGCCGTGCTCGACCAGCACCGTCTTACGGGCGCGGTCACCGTTATACATCGCCCGGATCTGCGGCAGCGTCACATGTGATTCATCTATGACGATCAGCAAATCGTCCGGGAAATAATCCATCAATGTATATGGAGTCGCCCCCGGCTCACGGAAGGTCAGCGGACCGGAATAGTTCTCGATGCCGGAGCAGAAGCCGACCTCCTTCATCATCTCAATATCATAGCGGGTCCGCTGCTCCAGCCGCTGGGCCTCCAGCAGCTTGCCCGCCTCGCGGAGCACAGCCAGCCGTTCCTCCAGCTCCCGCTCAATATTGACCAGCGCTACCCGCATTGTCTCCTCCTGGGTAACGAAGTGGGAGGCCGGGAAGATCGCAATATGCTCACGCTCGCCGATCAGCTCGCCTGTCAGAACATCGATTTCCGTAATGCGCTCAATCTCATCTCCGAACAGCTCCACACGAATCGCGTGCTCACCCTGGGAGGCCGGGAAGATCTCGATCACATCCCCGCGCACCCGGAAAGTACCGCGTACAAAGTTCATATCATTCCGCTGGTACTGGATATCCACCAGCCGGCTCAGAATCTGGTTACGCGGCTTCTCCATCCCGACGCGCAGCGACAGCAGCAGGCTTCCGTATTCCTGCGGCGAACCGAGGCCGTAGATACAGGACACACTCGCCACAATAATAACGTCACGCCGTTCAAACAATGAGCTGGTTGCCGAATGGCGGAGCTTGTCGATTTCTTCATTTATGCTGGAGTCTTTCTCAATGTAGGTGTCGGAGGAAGGAATGTACGCCTCAGGCTGGTAGTAATCGTAGTAACTGACGAAGTAATCCACGGAATTGCTTGGAAAAAACTCTTTGAACTCGCTCGCCAGCTGCGCCGCAAGCGTCTTGTTGTGCGCAATCACCAGCGTCGGGCGGTTCAGTTTATTAATCACCTGTGCGATGGTAAAGGTCTTCCCTGTACCTGTCGCTCCCAGCAGCGTCTGGTGCTTCTTGCCCTGCCGGATGCCGTCCACTAGCTCTTCTATGGCATGAGGCTGATCGCCCTGGGGGGTATACTCGGACTCCAGTTCAAAAGTCTTCGTACTGACGACAAGTTCATTCATTTGCCCGTCTCCCCTCTATCGTCTAAAATATATGAATATATTATAATTGTAACCCATTAGCTTCCCTCTCAATACCAGACAAGGCTGAAAAATATGGAAGATAGGAATGCACGTTCCCGTTTATTATACAGTGTAGCCCTGACTGTTGCAAACCATAATATATAGAAATTTAAGGAGCCTGAATTTATGGATATCACTACAATTATCGGTCTCTTGGCCGGGCTTGCCGCCATGGTCGGCGGCTTCCTGTGGGAGGGCGGCAGCCTGTCCGGCCTGCTGCAGCCGAATGCTGCCCTGATCGTGTTCGGCGGCACTCTCGCGGCCGTGCTGGTCAGCTTCCCGGCCTCCCGGCTCCGCAGCACAGCGGCGGGGCTGAGGCTCGCTTTTGGCCGCCGTCATGACACCAGCCGTGAGCAGGCGGAAGAGCTGATCTCCATGGCTGGGACCGCGCGGCGCGGCGGTGTGCTGGCGCTGGAGAAACGGGCGGAAGAGCATCCTGACCGCTTCACCCGCGAAGGGCTGCTGCTGGTTGTCGACGGGAACGATCCCGCCGAGGTCCGGCAGATTCTGGAGCTTGAGATGGACGCCCGGGAGCTGAAATATGAAGGCTATGCCAAAATATTCGAGGCGGCCGGCGGCTACGCCCCCACAATGGGGATCATCGGCACCGTCATGGGCCTGATCCGCGTCTTAAGCAACCTGACCGACCCTTCCCATCTGGGTGCTTCGATCGCAGTAGCTTTTACTGCAACGCTCTATGGTGTGGCCAGTGCCAATCTGATCTTTCTGCCCATTGCCTCCAAAATTAAATCCCGCTGCCAAAGCGAGTTAAACGGTATGGAGATGCTGCTGGTCGGCATCCTGTCTATACAGAACGGGGATCATCCGCACCTGGTCCGCAAAAAGCTGTCCTCCTTCCTTCCTGGCAGCACTGGGCAAGAAGATGCCGGAACGAACCCCGTAAGCCCTTCTCCCGGAGAACGGCTATGAGGCAGCGAAACCGCAGGCAGCGCCGCGCGCCGGGCCGGGAGAACAGCGACCGCTGGATGATTACCTATGCTGATCTGATCACCCTGCTGCTTATTTTCTTCGTCATTCTGTATGCCATGAGCAGCCTGGACACGCAGAAGTATGCCATTGTCACCGACTCGCTGTCGGATACCTTCAAGAGCGGCAGCGCGGTGCTGGAGGGCGGAAACGGACTGCTGGACGGCTCTAAAGGCAACGATGGGGCAGCAGACTCAAAAGACCCGGAGAAAGGCGGCAGCTCTTCTGCCGGACAGCCTGCGGGCGGGAGCGGACAGAACGGAACCGCAGCGGGCACCCCCGCGCCCGGACAGCAGGAGGATACGGAGGAGCATCAGCCTACGGCGCGCGAGCTTGCTTTTCGTGAGCAGGAGGAGAAGCTGGCTGACCTTATGGGTGTGATCACACAATATGTGAAGGATAATAACCTGGGGGAACAGATCTTTGTGGCGGACAAGCCGCAGGGGATTGCGATTACCCTGAGCGACCGCTTCCTGTTCGATACGGGCCGGGCTGAGCTGAAGCCGCCTGCCTTCCCTGCCCTGCGCCAGCTCTCCGGCCTGTTCCGCGGCATCGGGGCGACGATCAGCATCGAGGGCCATACCGACAATGTCCCCGTAACTCCCGGATCGGTATACAGGGACAATTGGGAGCTGTCCGGCGCCCGCGCCATGTCCGTGCTGCGCTTCTTCCTGGACAATGAGGGGCTGAGTCCGGAGCATTTCCAGTATGCCGGTTATGCGGATACCCGGCCTGCCTATGACAATACGACACCCGAAGGACGTCAGCGGAACCGCCGGGTGGAGCTGATTGTGCTGCGCCAGCTTCAGGAGGAAGAATAGTTCACCTATCCCGTCCCGCATAATCCAGACAAGCTAAATAGGCAGACCTCTCACATTAGTGACATCTAATGTTAAGAGTATCTGCCTATTCTGTGTTATCTCCGTACCTTATTCCCCGATCAGTTCCTTGTAAGCAGCCGCATCCAGCAAGCCGGAGACCGCGTCTGCGAATTCATCATCCAGCTCCAGCTCGAAAATCCATCCGTCCCCGTACGGCTGATCATTGATCAGCTCCGGGCTGGCCTCCAGGGCATCGTTGATTTTGATGACTTTTCCCGATACAGGGGAATACAGCTCCGACACTGTCTTCACGGATTCGATGCTGCCCACGCTGTCTCCTGCGGTGATGGCTGCGCCGACTTCCGGAAACTCTACGAACACGATATCCCCAAGCAGATGCTGCGCATGATCCGTAATCCCTACACGTACTACGCGTCCCTCGCCCTGCTGTGCCCATTCATGCTCTTCGCTGTATAGCAGGTTGTCCAGCACTTCACTCATTTCTTTCGCCGCCTCTTTTCCATGTTTGGAGTTCTAAATTTAGTTATAGCCTAATTTATCACCTTGCCTAATGTCAATATAACTGACAGTAAAATTAAATTTGTCAAACTTTTGACGATTTTGGATTGACAGCGGACTTGTAAACCCGGTTTAATGGAGACAGCAGAATAACATATGGTTTGCGGATGATGGCAGAGGGAGAGACTGTCTCACAGGAAGACAGCGCCGAAGGAGTAAGCCCGGGACGGGTGAATCTCTCAGGCAAAAGGACCTTGGCCGGACGCATCTCTGGAGAGTATCCAGACGCCTGCGATGCAGGTTATACGGATCACCAACGGGGAAACCTGCGCCTTACGCAGGGTAACTCTCAGGTACAAGGGACAGAGCGAAAGTCTATTTTATGCGCGTATTCGTGTGCATGGATGGATTTTCGCCTGTCCTTTTTCGCATGTCAACGGATTGAATGGAGATGTAAACAGACCAAGGGAGTGACGAGATGGAGTCTTTGAGAAGAACGCCTTTGTATGACCTCTATTCCGCCTATGCGGAGGCCCGGTGCATCGATTTCGGCGGCTGGGAGCTGCCGGTGCAGTTCACCGGCATCGTGAAGGAGCATGATGCGGTCCGGCAGCAGGCCGGGCTGTTCGATGTATCCCATATGGGAGAATTCATGGTGACCGGAGCAGGCGCAGAAGCCTTCCTCCAGCACATGACCACGAATGATGTCAGCCGCCTTGCGGACGGCGCCGCGCAGTACACCCTCATGCTCTATCCAAACGGCGGGGTTGTAGACGATCTGCTTGTCTACCGGCTGGGCGAAGAGCGCTATATGCTTGTTGTCAATGCCTCCAATATCGATAAGGATTACGGGTGGCTGCAGGAGCACCTGACCGCTGAATTCAGCGGGGTCACCCTGAAGAATATCTCCGATGAGACCACCCTGATCGCCTTGCAGGGGCCGCTGGCTGAGACCATTCTCGCCCAGGTTACGCAGGTGAGCCTCCCGGAGCTTAAGCCCTTCCACTTCCTGGAGCACGCCCAGGTCTGCGGCGCTGATGTCCTGCTCTCCCGCACCGGCTACACCGGTGAGGACGGCTTCGAGCTGTACGCCCCGGCGGATGCAGCGGCAGCGCTCTGGAACGGCCTGCTGGCCGCAGGCGCGCCGCATGGCCTGACCCCGGCCGGGCTCGGCGCACGCGACACGCTCCGCTTCGAGGCCAAGCTGCCGCTGTACGGCCAGGAGCTGTCGGCGGAGATTACGCCGCTGGAAGCAGGGCTCCAGTTCTTCGTGAAGCTGGACAAGGCGGACTTCATCGGCCGCGAGGCTCTGGTGAAGCAGAAGGAGGCGGGCCTGCCGCGCCGCCTGGTCGGGCTGGAGATGATCGACCGCGGCATCCCGCGCTCCCACTATCCCGTCTATGCGGACGGGGTGAAGATCGGTGAGATTACGACCGGCACCCAGTCCCCGACCCTGAAGCGCAATCTCGGACTGGCCCTGCTGGATGCCGCCTATACGGAGCTGGGCACCGAGGTGTTCGTGGAGATTCGCGGCAAGCAGCTGAAGGCTGCCGTGGTCAAAGCCCCATTCTACAAAAAGAGCCAAGGAGTGAAGCCGCAATGAAGCACCGCTATCTGCCTATGACGGAGCAGGACCGCGCAGAAATGCTGGAGACCGTCGGAATTCAATCCGTCGAAGAGCTGTTCGCCGATATTCCGCAGTCCGTCCGCTATCAGGGAACGCTGCCGGTATCCGAGGCACTGGATGAGTACGCACTCCTTCGCCATATGAAGAATCTGGCCGACAAGAATGCCGATTTCGACAGCCATGCCAGCTTCCTGGGAGCCGGATTGTATGACCACCATATTCCGGTTGTGATCAACCATGTCATTTCCCGTTCCGAATTCTATACCGCCTACACGCCTTACCAGCCGGAGATCAGCCAGGGTGAGCTTCAGGCGATCTTTGAATTCCAGTCCTATATCTGCGAGCTGACCGGCATGAAGGTGGCTAATGCCAGCATGTACGACGGCGCTACCGCCTTCTCCGAAGCCGCTGTACTGGCCGCTGGAGCGACCAAACGCAAAAAACTGATCGTCTCCCGCACCGTCCATCCCGAAGCACGGCAGGTGCTGCGCACCTCTGCCAACGCCTGGGGTCTGGAGGTTGTGGAGATTGGCTATAAGGACGGTGTGACCGATCTCGCCAAGCTGGCCGAGGCCATTGACGGCGAGACAGCCGCCGTTCTGGTCCAGTCGCCGAATTTCTTCGGCGGCATTGAGGACCTGCGCCAGATTGAGCCGCTGATTCATGAGGCCAAGGGGCTGCTTGTCGTCAGCGCCAATCCGATTGCGCTGGGCGTGCTGGAAGCGCCCGGCAAGCTGGGCGCAGACATCGTGGTCGGCGACGCGCAGCCGCTGGGCATCGCCGCCTCGCTGGGCGGCCCGACCTGCGGGTTCTTCGCAGTGGCTGAGCCGCTGATGCGGCGGATGCCGGGCCGGATCGTCGGCCAGACGGTGGACCGTAACGGCAAGCGCGGCTTCGTGCTGACGCTGCAGGCGCGGGAGCAGCATATCCGCCGCGAGAAGGCGACGTCGAACATCTGCTCGAACCAGGCACTGCTGGCGCTGTGCGCTTCCGTCTATTTGTCTGTAATGGGCAAGGAAGGAATGCGCGAGGTCGGCGGGCTGAACATCCGCAAGAGCCATTACGCCGCCGGGCGGCTGGCTGAAGTTAAAGGTGCAGAGCGTGTCTTCACAGCCCCGTTCTTCAATGAATTCGTCCTGAAGCTCCCGGAAGGCAGCAGTGTAAGTGAGGTTAACTCCAAGCTGCTGAAGGCAGGCTATCTGGGCGGCTATGACCTGGGCCGGGACTATCCCGAGCTGGCCGGACATATGCTGATTGCCGTAACCGAGAAGAGAAGCAGAACCGAAATTGACGAATTCGCAGTAGCACTGGAGGGCTGTCTATGAAACCGGAACAAAGTCTGATCTTTGAATTAAGCCGCCCCGGCCGCTCGGCCTACTCCCTGCCGGTATGCGACGTGCCGCAGGAGGAGAGCCTGGAGTCGCTGATTCCCGGAGGCCTGCTGCGCGAAGAGCCGGTGGTGCTGCCCGAGGTCTCCGAGGTCGATGTCATCCGCCACTATACCGCGCTGTCCCGGCGCAACTTCGGGGTCGATAACGGATTCTATCCGCTCGGCTCCTGCACGATGAAATACAATCCGAAGATCAACGAGGATGTCGCCCGCTTCCCGGGACTCGCGAAGATCCACCCGTACCAGCCGGAGGAGAGCATCCAGGGTGCGCTTGAGCTGATGTACACACTGCAAAAGGATCTCGCCGGACTGACCGGCATGGACGCCGTCTCCCTCCAGCCGGCTGCCGGAGCACACGGCGAATGGACCGGCCTGATGATGATCCGCGCCTACCATGAGAGCCGCGGCGAGGTCCGCTCCAAGGTGATCGTGCCGGATTCCTCGCACGGCACCAACCCGGCCAGCGCCGCAGCGGCCGGCCTGCAGACCGTCACCATCCCCTCCAATGAGAAGGGTATGGTGGATCTGGAAGCCCTGAAAGCGGCGGTCGGCAGCGACACGGCTGCGCTGATGCTCACGAATCCGAGCACGCTCGGGCTGTTCGAGACGCAGATCGTCGAGATCGCGGCGATTGTGCATGAAGCAGGCGGCCTGCTCTATTATGACGGCGCGAACTCCAACGCCATTATGGGCATCACCCGCCCGGGCGATATGGGCTTCGATGTCGTGCATCTTAACCTGCACAAGACGATGAGCACACCGCACGGCGGCGGCGGGCCGGGAGCCGGACCGGTCGGCGTGAAGGCGAAGCTGATTCCGTTCCTGCCGCAGCCTACGGTGGCACAGAAAGAGGACGGCAGCTTCACGCTGGACTGCGGCGGGCCGGAATCGATTGGCCGCGTCAAAGCCTTTTACGGCAACTTCGGCATTCTTGTCCGCGCTTATGCCTATATCCGCACCTACGGGCCGGAGGGTCTGCGCGAGGTGTCGGAGAATGCGGTGCTGAACGCCAACTATATGATGCACCGGCTGGCGCCATACTTCGAGATTCCCTTCCCGGGGGTCTGCAAGCATGAGTTCGTTATGTCGGGCAAGAACCTTAAGCAATACGGGGTGCGTACCCTCGATGTAGCCAAGCGGCTTCTGGACTTCGGCTACCATCCGCCGACCGTCTACTTCCCGCTGACTGTAGAGGAATGCATGATGATTGAGCCGACCGAGACTGAGAGCAAGGAGACGCTCGACGGCTTCATTGAGACGATGATCCAGATCGTCAAGGAGGCGCAAGAGACGCCTGAGATCGTCATTAATGCGCCGCATACGACGGAGATCAGCCGTCTGGATGAGACGCAGGCTGCGCGGAAGCCGGTGCTGAACTGCTCCTGCGGATAGACCGCGCATGAGAAATAGCCGGGCCAGAGATACTTAGTATCGCTGTTGCCCGGCTATTCTGTATGTATATTTCCATTCTACGGCGTCAGCCGTTTGACGAACTGGAAGCGGTCATTCACCCGCATTTTACTGTAGATGCTCTTCAGCATGTTGCGGACCGTCCCTTCGCTGATCCCCAGATCATTGGCAATATGCAGCGCACTCTTCTCCAGCAGCCACAGCCGTGCGACATCCTGCTCCCGCGCCGTCAGCTTATACTCCATCAGGGTGCTGTCCAGCCGGTACTGCTGCATCTCCGGGTTCCTCTCCATCCACTTCTCCAGCATATTCTCGGCAATCTGCTGCACGAACGGAACGGCGAATTCAACCGGCTCGGCGATATCAAAAGAAATATCCACATACCCGTACACGGTATCATGATCCTGCAGCGGCGCGCAGACACAGTTCCAGTTGCGGAAGGCCCGATCCGAATGCTCTGCTCCCCGCACGACCGCGATCCCCTCCGTCTCCATCGCCAGCGAGACCGCATTCATACCGGCCTGCTCTCTGCCCAGACTGACCCCCGGCCGCAGCTCCGCCTGCTCCATCTCTTCCCGGGTTACCGGCGAGGAATAGACCAGCTCCAGAATGATGCCCGCCCTGTCTGTCAGAAACACCACATAAGGGATCGACAGCAGCTGGCTTAATTTGCCCATCTCACTGCGTATTGAAGCTATCATGGCTCTATGATAGATATGCTCTTTGGAATCTGTGGCCGCAGCTGTCCCGGAACCCCCGCCATTCCAATCCGTCAGAGCCGCATCCAGCGGCCGGAAGGCTTCAAGCTTGCTTGAATCCAAGTCTCCCGGCACACTCCATGCTCTCGGCTGATCAAACGTATTCACTCGATGATCCCCTCCATATTTACCATTTCCTATATAACCAATTTTAGAAGAAAGCATTATAACATACAATTACGGATTAATGAACATTCGGCATGGGACCTGTAAATTCGCGCTTTAGCACTGTAAAATGTAGAAATCTGCTGTCACCGATTACATAATATCTGGAGGTTCGACATTGCTCCGCATCGGCTATCTATCATCTGCTCTGAATCTGGTCACCGCCTTCGTGTCTTTCCTGCGCTTCGGCAGCAATGACGCCCTGCTGATCATGGCCGGCTGTTCGTTTCTTCTGCTGGCAGGCTGCCGGATTCTGCATGGCAGACCGGCACTGACCCTGATCCCCCTAATCACCATCAGCTGTTCCTTCCTCTTATATAATGTGGTATATGTGCTATTGAAGCAAATCCACCTGGTGGACCTGTACGCAGTGGGCTGGAGACTGGCGGTCCAGCTCGTCCTGCCCCTGCTGCTAGGCTTCGTCCTGAAGTCCATTCTCAAGCGAAACGGCAACTCCCGGTTAGTGTAACCGTATAGGGAGGGCCGTTTTTTGGCCATTCGCCATATTTCTATGTATTAATTGCTGAGACGACCAGAATCGATAGTTTTCGACATTCGGGCAGTGTTATATTTATATCTACGTGTGATATAGCGCTTTCAAAGTTGGAACACAGGAGGGTTCACCTTGAGCATGATAGAAGTCAGAGGACTGAGCAAGTCCTTCCAGCAGGCGGTGAAGGAGCCGGGCCTGAAGGGGGCAGTGAAGCATCTGTTCATGCCCCGGTATATTGAGAAGATCGCGGTGAAGCCGCTGGATCTGACGGTTGAGACCGGCGAGACGGTGGCTTATGTAGGCCCGAACGGGGCCGGCAAATCGACCACACTGAAGATGCTGACCGGCATTCTGAGGCCCTCTGCGGGCAGCGTATCGGTAAACGGCATCAATCCCTACACCCACAGAATGGCAAATGCGGCCCAGATCGGGGCTGTCTTCGGGCAGCGCACCCAGCTCTGGTGGGATATTCCGATCTCCGAGTCCTTCTCGCTGCTGAAGGATATCTATCAGATCCCGGATGCCCTCTACCGGAAAAATCTGGACCTGTTTACGGATCTACTGGGCATGAACGAGTTCATTCATCTGTCGGCCCGCAAGCTCTCCCTGGGTCAGCGCATGCGTGCCGATCTGGCCGCTGCCCTGCTGCATAATCCGCCGATTCTCTATCTCGATGAGCCGACCATCGGCTTGGACATCTCCGTGAAGCAGAAGATCCGGGAATTCATCAAGCAGATCAACCAGGAGCAGCAGACGACCGTGATGCTGACCACCCATGATCTGGGCGACATCGAAGACTTATGCAAGCGGCTGATCATCATCGACCACGGGGCGATTATTTATGACGGCACGCTGAGTGAGGTCAAGGCCCGGTTTGCCTCCACCCGCGTCATCTTCTTTCAGGTCGGCGAGCCTATGCCGGAACTGTACCGGCAGCTGGAGCGGACGCCCGGATTGAAGCTGGAGCAGAGAAGCGGGCAGGAGTTCTCGGTGGCTTTTGACAGACATGAGTATAGTGCCAGTACAGTGGTCAGCAAGGTGATGAATTACGGCGAGGTGCTCGATTTCCGCATGGAGGATACCCAGATTGAGCATGTCATTAAGGCAGTCTATGATGGACAGCTGAACCTGAACCACGGCCGGGAAACGGGGAGGATCGGTTAGATGCCAACTGCTGCTAAGCTCAGGAAATACAGAAGCATCGCCAGCCGCTCCCTGCAGAATGTAATGGCCTACCGCAATTCGTACATCATTAATATACTGGCGAATACGATCAATCTGGCTGCAATCTTCTTCCTGTGGCAGGGCATATACGGCGGGCGCGAGGCGCTGGGCGGCTACACCTGGGATCAGATGAAGACCTATCTGCTGGTCACCTTCCTGGCCAATTCCGTGTTGTCCTGGTACTCTGAGACGGCGATTTCCGGCAAAATCCTGGACGGCAGCGTTGCCATGGACCTGCTGAAGCCGGTGGATTTCCAGACGGCGAGATTCGCCGAGACCCTGGGCGCAAGCCTGCTGGAGGGCGCGATGAGCACGGTGCTGCTGATCCTGTTCACCACCTTTGTCACCGGCATTGCTTTTCCCCATTCGCTGACCGTCTATCTGCTATTCGTCATCAGCCTGCTCGGTGCGGTTGTTGTTAAGTTCGGGGTAGTGTATCTGGCGGCGCTGTTATGCTTCTGGTCCACCGGCTCGCTCGGCATTGTCTGGACCCGGATTGCCCTGACCAATCTCCTGTCCGGCGCTTTGGTTCCGCTTGCTTTCTTCCCCGACTGGCTGGAAAAGCTGGCTCTGCTGCTGCCCTTCCAGGCTATCATTCATACGCCGACGATGATCTTCCTGCAACAGGTAGATACGGGGGAGAGCCTGCGGCTCATCGGTATTCAGCTGTTCTGGGGAGCGGCGCTCTGGCTGGCGGGCAAGGCCCTGTGGAGCTGGGCGGTCCGCCAGGTGACGATCCATGGAGGCTAAGGCAGGAGGAGGACGCAGAATGAAAATGACCCAAATGTTCTATCTCTACAGAAGGCTGTATGTGCAACAGCTCAAGGCAATTCTGGAATATAACAAAGACTTCTATATCCTGATGTGCTCCGCCGCCCTGACGCAGGTGCTCGGCTTCGTCTTCCTCTGGGTCATCTACGACCGGATTCCGGACATCCACGGCTGGCGCTTCTGGGAGGTCACCTTCATGTACGCGATGATTTTCCTCACGGAAGGCGTAGGCTCCTTGTTCTTCGAAGGCTCCTGGCGGATGAGCAGACTGGTGAATATGGGCGAGCTGGACCGCTATCTGCTGCGGCCGGTTCCCGTTATCCTTCAGGTGTTCTGCACCGGGATTGGCATCAACGGGCTTGGCAATCTGCTGATCGGCGGCGTCATCGTCTGGCAGTCGCTTGTGCACAGCCCCATCGAGTGGAGTGCGGGCAAGGCGGCGGTACTGCTGCTGCTGTTCATCACGGCAGTCATCATCCGGGTGTCGATCAATCTGGCCGGCAATTCTGCCGCCTTCTGGATACGCAATGCCGGGAATGCTTTTCCGCTGATGGTGCATAACTTGTCGGACCTGGCGAAGTATCCGATTACGCTGTTCCCGCAGGCGATCCGCATCTTCATCTCTACCGTGCTGCCCTACGCCTTCATCAGCTTCTACCCGGCCACCTACATCTTCGGCAAAAGCGGCTGGTCCGGCTGGTGGCTGCTCGCCCCCGCCGCAGCCATAGGCAGTGCAGCCGCGGCCTACGGAATCTTCCGGTACGGCCTGTCCAAGTATGAGAGTACGGGGAACTGAGTGGTGGGGCGGTATGTGGCAATGCGGCGGGCGTGGCAGTGTGGCAGTCCGTCGCTCACTTGCGGTGGGTTCTGGCGGTAGACGGGGATGCTGCCGCAGGTAGGCGGGGGTAGCTACCGCAGGTTGCGGGAGGAGCCACGGGTGGCGGGGGGAATGAGGTGCAGAACATTTCACACTCCCCCCGCCCACTTCCGGTTACATCTGATGAATTTATCCCTTTCATTTCACTCACTCTGCCCTGCAACAAACTGCCGTTTATCAAGGTCCAGCTCGTACCTCTGCGGTCCCGGTTCGGGATCGCCTCCGGCACCCACTGGCGCATACACGACTAATTGTTCGTCCTCATTGGCCGGGAACGGCGGCAACTCGGAGTAGACCAGCGTATCGTGTACGATTTCCCCCTGCTTGAAGGATACAGGGAACACTAATCCACTCTTCTTATCCATGGCAAAGGCATACGCCACCAAGCCGTGCCCCGACTTGTATTGAGGCGCAAGCAGGAAGACCTCCGCCTGCTCGAAATGAATCACAGTAAATTCCAGCACGCGGTCAGCCGGTTGGACGAATAGGAAGGCGGGCAGCTTCAACAATACCTGATCCTGTTGACCCTTCCGGTATACGATGGAGTAGTCCGCCTGATACGTCTGCTCCCCCTCCAGACCATAGTTACTGGAGACATTCAGATGGCCCCGCTCCTCCGTACTGCTGGAGATCATCAGCAGCTCACCTTCGCCTGGTCCTGCTGAGGTTCTCGCCCGGACCGTCCCTTCCGCATTCACGGAATCGATAATGACCGATCCGGCCAGGCCATCCGGCGGAAATTGGCTCACGATGGCAGTTGCAGCGGAGGCCTCAGGTGTAGCCGAGGCCAACGCCGTCGGCGCAGCCGCATTCCCTTCCGGCGACGCAGCCTCCGGCGTCGGCGCAGCCGAACCGGCGCCTTCCGGGCTGCTGCAGCCCAGCAGCAGGCCGAGTGCCAGTAGCACGCCCGCTGCCCGTGGTGTAGCGATCGTTTTAATGGATCTCATTCCCCTCTGTATAACTTTGCAAGCTCTTCAATTATAAAGGGAGATGGGCGCTCACACGTGTAGAGTTTGTCTTTTTCCCATTAAAAAATAGTCATATTACAAACCGCAAGGAATGGCCCAATCCTAATATTACTAATCTCCAAATACAGCGACCGTCTACCGGAACATTACTTTCAGCAGCGGCGGTGTAACGAGCGTAGTCAGAATCACTGCGATAATCACACCGGTAAAATACTCCGGAAGCAGCAGCCCGCTGGCCAGACCCGTGGAAGCAATAATCAGGGCAACTTCGCCCCGGGAGATCATTCCGGCACCAATCACCAGCGAGGAGCGGAGGCTGTAGCCCGTCAGCCGGGCACCGGTCCCGCCGCCGATCCATTTGGACAATACCGCGAACACGGTTAACACCGACACGAAGCCGATGTGGCTGCCCAGCCCCTCGAAGCTGACACTAAGCCCTATGCTGACAAAAAAGACCGGCACAAACAGCGAATAAGCAATCGGCTCCACCTTGGACGCCACCACGTGCTTGAATGAGGTCTGTGCGATAGCGATCCCGGCGGCAAAGGAGCCGATAATCCCGGCCATCCCCATCATCTCGGCAAAGTACGCATATCCGAACAGAATCACCAGCGCCGCCGTGATAACAGGCTCCGTTACCCGCAGCGGAGCGAGCCAGCGCATCATCCGGGGAACGGCCAGCCAGCCTGCGAGAATGGCGACGGCGAAGAAGAGCAGTTTTTTGCCGATCAAGAGAGGAAGCGAGATGTCACTCCCTGTCCCGAAGAAGCTCATCAGCACCGCCAGCAGCACCACCACGAGAATATCATCAAGCACCGCCGCCCCCAGAATGGTTGAGCCTTCCGGCGAATTCAGCCGGTCCATCTCCTTCAGGACCTGAACGGAAATGCTGACTGAGGTGGCGCTCAGGATGACGCCCAGGAAGAGGGCATTGTGGTCCGCGAAGCCGAACCAAGCTCCGATGCCATATCCGCCGATAAAAGGCAGCAGAATGCCGCCAACCGCTACCGCAAGCGCGGACTTCCAGTTCGCGCGCAGCTGATCGAGGTCGGTCTCCAATCCGGCAATGAACATCAGCAGCAGCACGCCAATCTCCGACATGTAATGAATGAAGCTGGTATCCTGCACCCAGCCGAGCACGGCCGGTCCAAGCAGGATACCGCTCAACAGCTTACCCAGCACCGCCGGCTGGCCCAGCCGGACCGACAGATCACCCGCCAGCTTGGTGAATAACAGAATCAGCAGTAAAGACAAAATGAACTCCACGGTGATACTCTCCTTTTTCCCAAAAAAATCCACACGAAAAGACAAAGAGAAGCCCTTGGTGACAGGCTCCTCCTAATAACACTGAATTATTCAGTTCTCTTTCATCAGACGCTTCTCTCCAGTATACCTGTTCATCAATGGGCTGTAAACCCGGTTACTTCAGATAGAAAACCTCGCGCAGCGGCACCATCGGAACCGCATCGTTGAAGTCGAAGGAGCCTTCCACCATCTGCGAGGTGATCGCATTCCAGCGGTTGCAGGCCTCACTCCGGGCAATGTAGGCGAAGGCCGCCTCCGTATCCTCACATTCAAAGCAATAGAAGAACTGGTTGCCGTTCTGAAAAATCGAATAATTGCGGATGCCTGCCTTGCTGTGCTCCTCCAGAATCTCCGGCCACGGCTCCAGATGCATCTGCACATATTCCGCTAAGTATTCCTGTTTCACCTTCCAGGTCCAAGCCAGCTTGTTGCTGCTCATCCTGATGCCCTCCCCTTTAATCTTTGATCTGATCATATCACATAATTATTGCATTTGAATATGTCCGATTTAGTCATGGGGACAGCAAACAGGATACTGTTCGGTCTCATACACTGATTCCGGCTTCATTCGGACGGAGAATGGCGGAGCCAATCACCAGCAGCACCGCAGCCATCAGGCCCAGCACCGCAAACGGAAGCCACAGCTCGCTCCAGCCGCCGCCGGTCGCGGCAATATCCACCGCCTGGATAGCCCATTTCTGCGGCGTAAAGTTAGCCAGCTTCTGCATATAATCCGGCATGATGGAGATCGGCCAGAAGCAGCCGCCCAGCATACAGGTCGGAGTGAGGATCAGAGAGTTCAGCATCCCGGCATTGCGCGGATTGCGGATCAGGCCGGCAACGGTGCTGGCGATCCCCATGGAGACCAGCATGAATGCTGCCAGCACCAGGAAGTAGAGGACGAGCGGCAGCCCGTAGTCGTAGCGGAGCACCCATTTGCCCAGTACCAGCACGACAAGGATCTGAATCAGTCCAACCAGGAAGCTGCCCAGGAAATTCCCGAGCGCGATCTCATACGAGCGGACCGGAGCGCTGAACATGCGCATCATGGTCCGTCCTACGCGGTCATCCATAATCAGAGTAACGGAGCTGGTAATCAGCATCATCAGGAACATCAGCGTCAGCCCGGTAATGGTGCCCAGCGTCTGCCGCGGATACAGGTTATAATCGGTGCGCAGGCTTCCAACGTTATGCTGCTCCGCCTGCTTCAATACAGCGGCGAATTGCGTCTGCGGATCTCCGGTGCCGCCGGCAGCTGCCGCCTGTGCCGCTCCGGCCATGTTCGCGGCGATTGCAGCGGCGTTCATTTTGGCCACAATCGAGCCTTCGCTGGTCCGCAGTTCATATATGCGAAGCTGTGGCTGCTCCCCCGCCAGCAGTGCCGCTGAGTATCCGGGAGGAATCCACAGCCCCGCTGAGCCCTCCTGCCGGGTCGTGGCTTCCTTCAATGCAGCCTCACTCCCGCGCGCCTCCAGCTTGTAATCCCCCGTCTTCGCCAGCTCTGCCAGCAGATGACTGCCGGCGGGGCCTGTGTCCGAGTTCACGTACAGGAGGGTGTCCGGTTTATCCCCGGCGCCTCCGCTAAGTGAGATGATCGCCGCCACCACAACACCGGGAAGCAGGATGAAGATCATCATCCCTCTGGCCGTGCCGATGCTGCGTTTGACCATGTTCCAGGCAATAGTCATTATTTTATTCATTGGTAGCCCACCTTCCGGTATGACACAATCATAGCCCCGAGCAGCGCTGCACATATCAGACACATAACCCACAGATTCGGGAGAAGCTGCTCCAGACCGGAGTGCAGCATCATCCGGATCATCGCCTGCTGTACCCAGTGGTTCACCGTGAACATCCCGGCGCTATTCACCCAGGTATCGGGGAGAGGCAGCATTCCGCCGCTGATGAAGGTCATTACAATCGTTATAATATTGATAATATTGACTGCCGTAGCCGACTTGCGGCTAAAGAGACAGACGATCGCGGAGAATGTAACCGAAGCAGTTATCATCAGCAGGCAGAATACCAGCAGCAATCCCGGACGGTTCCCCCAGTAAATTCCGAACAGCCGGTTGGACAGCAGAATAATGGTCAGGCATTGCAGGATACTCACCAGGGTTACGCTCAGAATTTTGCCAGTGAACACGTGCCAGCCCTTGACCGGCATGGAATTCAACCGGAAAAGCGTATGATTCTCGCGGTCACCGAACAGCGAGGTGGTTACGATCAGCCCGCTATACAGCAGGAACATCAGCAGCATGGAAGCCCCGTAGAACTGGCCCGCTGTATACGATCTCCCGCCATTATTGAGATCTCCCATCACCACGGCCGCCTGCTCAGTGACTGCCGGGGAAGCCGCAAGAGCCTCTGGCCCGAGCGCAACCGCTGCCGCCTGCTTATAGTTAAGCGTGCGCAGGAAGTTGTCGAAGGCCGTTCCGGCAATCCGGTTGTCGGAATGGCTTTTGCCGAGGATGAACTCCAGCTCTGCCTTCTGTCCGCTCTGCACCTCCCGGTCGAAGCCCGGGGGAACAATCACAGCATAAGCATATTTACCGGTGCGCAGCCCGCTCTCTGCCGCCTCCCGGCTCTGCGCGTCTACAGGGATAATGACTTCCTTAACCTCCGGTTTCTCCAGAAAAGCCGCAATCATTGCAGACGTCCCTGCGCCCCCGCCGCCCGTATTCACAACAGCCACGTGCACCGGTTTAATCCCGGCCCCTTCCTTCACCCCCACCACTCCCGAGAGCGAAACGCCCAGCAGGAAGATCAGCACCAGCGGCAGCAGAAACATATTGATCAGCATCGACCGGGAACGCAGCAGCCGGCGCAGCTCATACACCATAATGATCCAGGTATTCACACTCTTCCCTCCTTAATCCCGCAGCGTGCGGCCGGTCAGACTGAGGAACAGCGTCTCCAGATCCGGCTCTTCAATGTTAAGGGAAGCGATAATCCCTTCATGTCTGGCGAAAATAAACAAAATATCCTGCAGCGCACTTTGCGAGGACGGAAGATACAGCTCAATCGTCTCCGCTGCCGCCTCGACCCGGGTGATCCGGGGGTGCTGCTTCAGCTCATTGATCAGCGCAGGGGAGATATTCGCCGCCTTCACGACGATTCTCTCCTCATGGGCAACCCGCTCCCGCAGCTCGCTCTCCGTGCCGCAGGCGATAATATGCCCCTGATCCATAATGGCCACCCGGTCACAGATCGCCGCCACCTCCTCCATATAATGACTGGTATAGATCACCGCCGAGCCCATCCGGTTGAGCGCCTTGACCGATTCCAGAATATGATTGCGCGACTGGGGATCAATGCCGACGGTCGGCTCATCCATAATGATCAGACGCGGGCGGTGCATGATGGCGCAGGCGATGTTGAGGCGTCTTTTCATCCCGCCGGAGAAGGTGGACGGCTTATCCCCCGCCCGGTCGCTCAGGCCGGTGAAGGCCAGCGCCTCCTGTGTCCGCTCCTTCAGCAGCTTGCCGCGCAGGCCGCACAGCTTGCCGAAGAAGCTTACATTATCGGCTGCCGACATGTTCTCGTATAACGCCAGCTCCTGGGGAACGAGTCCGATCCGCTTTTTGACCTCAATCGGCTTCTCTTGTACTGACAGACCATCGATCCGGATCTCCCCGCTGTCGGGCCGAAGCAGTCCGCAGATCATGCTGATGGTCGTGCTCTTTCCGGCCCCGTTCGGGCCGAGCAGGCCGAAGATCTCACCCTCCTCTATATTGAAATTCACGTGATCCACAATAAGCTTGCTGTCATACCTCTTCACGACATCCCTTAATACGGCCAGTGCCATAGTTATGGTCATCCCCCTGTTCTCCTCGTTCTTATATTCTGATTGTACTCCGCCCCCGGGTGCAGCCGCAGGTCCTAAAGGTCATATGCTTGAGGTGACCAAAGTCATCTCCTGAACAGCAGCACTCTTATGCTAAGATGGAGATAGCTGACGCCGGGCGCTGCCCGGGACAACGAATGATTGTAAAAGGAAGGGCTGAAACTTGACCAGACCACTGAATCTGCTCCGCTATAGCCTCATCATCCTTCCGGCGGTTCTATCCATCTATGTGTATGATTACGCCGACTATGATAGATTCACCCTGCATCTCCTGCTGCTGCTCTTGCTGGCAACGCTCGGGACGAAGCTGCCCGCTCCCTTAGCTGCCGCTACCGGTGGGCTGGAGCTGCTCTTCACAGCTTGGCTGTGCCGGGAGTATGGTGCGCTGATGATTTTTGCGGCTGTGTCTGCGGTGCTGTGGTATACCCGGCTGCTGCCCCGGAACAGAGCTGTGATCTTCTTCTGTCTTCATCTAATCCTGTTGAATGCCGCTCTGGCCGGCACTGCTCCGGCAGAGCGGGCCAGAGCCAATCTCAGCTTCCTGCTGCCGGCGGGCCTGAATGTGCTGCTGCTCCAGGCCGGGCGCGGCCAGGCCGACAGCCTGTTTCTCTATGATGAGCTGCGCAAAAAGCACTTCGAGCTGGAAGAAGCCCGCTCGCGGCTGCTCCAGTTCACCTCGCAGGTCGAGGCCGCCGCCCAGGCGGAGGAGCGGGTGCGCATCGCCCGCCAGCTGCACGATGATATCGGCCACCGGCTGATCCGGGTCAAGATGATGACCGAGGCGGCGATTCATACCCTGCCTGCGGCTCCCGGTGAAGGGCTGCACATGGTGAACCAGATCCGCGACCAGCTCGCGGCCAGCATGGACGACATGCGCTCTGCGCTGAAGCGGATCAACTATACCCCGCAGCTGGAAGGCGCTTATGCGCTGGACCGGCTGCTGGAGGAGGTGGGCCGGGATACCGGCATCGCCACCTCCTATACCGTGCAGGGGGTTCCTTACCCGCTCTATCCGAGTCTTCAGGTGGTGCTGTATGCCAATGCCCGCGAGGCGATTACCAACGCCCTAAGGCATGGACAGGCCAGCTCCGTGCGGGTGGAGGTCACCTACACCGAGCATGAGGTGCGGATGGAGGCCGGCAATAACGGGAGGCTGCCTGAAGCCAGCCCGCTGGACCGCCTGTCCGGCAGCGGCGGGATGGGCCTGAAGGGCATGAGCGAGCGCTGCGCCATGGTCGGCGGCACGCTGGAGCTGCGGCTGGAGCCGCAGTTCACGGTTATCACCCGTCTGCCGGTGTACCGGCAGACGGAGGGGGTTTAAGGGTGGCGGGGTGCGGGGATGATGTGGGGCAGGTGGATGACACTTCGGGGCTGCTTGCGGGCCGCCATCCGGGCAGATGAAAGACACCTCCGAGGCCGTATGCGGACCACCATTCGGGCAGATGGATGCACTTCCAGGGCTGCTTGCGGGCCAGCATCCGGGCAGGTGGATGCACTTCCAGGGCTGCTTGCGGGCCGCCATCCGGGCAGGTGGATGATACCTGCAAGGCTGCATGCGGAATCGATGGGGCGAGTGCTTCCTCCTGCTCCAAACAAGTGGAGAAACGTATGTTAATTTGCTGATTTCTGACGATTCCACGGAGATAGTTGGAAAAATAGCATCTGCTATTGCAGGTTGGGAGGCTGACGGGCGAATTAGGAGTAATTAAGTGTTGTTTATCCAACTGTTGCCCCCAGAGAGGCCGTTAGCTGATCAGCAAGTGCTGTAAATCCAACTATTTCCCATCGCCGGAGCATAGCTGGAGAATATATAGTGACAAGGGGTACTGGAGCATGATTAGAGTGTTAATCGTTGACGATGATTCGTTCATCCGTGAGAGTCTGAAGGTGCTGCTCGGCCTGGACACTGGCATTGAGGTCGCCGGGACGGCCGGGGATGGGCAGGAAGCTCTGACTTTGCTGGATACGCTGCCCGATGGAGCCGATGTAGTGCTGATGGACATACGGATGCCGGGCTGTGACGGGGTGGATGGCACACGCCTGATCAAACAAGCTCATCCGCAGACTGCTGTTCTGATGTTGACCACCTTCGACGATGATGAATACATTATCGAGGCGCTGCGGGCCGGAGCCAGCGGTTATCTGCTGAAGAATATTCCGCCGGACCGGATTATTCAAGGAATCAAAACGGTGCATGAAGGCAATATGCTCATTCACCCCGAAATTGCCCGCAAGCTGGCCGGCTTCCTGAAGCCGTCCGTGCGGGAGGAGGCTCCCCAGGCGGAGCCGTTTGCTTCCTATGGTTTAACCCCGTCCGAGCAGGCGGTCGTAAGCGCCATCGCAGAGGGGCTGACCAACCGTGAGATCGCCGCCAGGCTGTTCCTTAGTGAAGGAACGGTCAAGAACTACATTACAGATATCCTCAGCAAGCTCGGTGTACGCGACCGGACGCAGATTGCGATTCTGTATCTGAAGAGTAAGCAGAGGAGCTAGGAAGTGATGGGCGGTAGTAGGTAAGGTGAGGAAGGATTGTTGCATATCTTGCAGGATTTCTCTATAAATGTTACTGGCTGTGGAGCAATGTTGCATCTTTTGCAGAAATTCTGGTGTTTGGAGCAAGTTAGCGCTGGAATTGTTGCATTCTGTGCAGGATTGTAGCAGAGACCGCTTCTATGGGGCAGGATTGCTGCACTTTCTGCAGGATTTCTCTAAAAATGTTACTGACTGTGGAGCATGGGGCCCTCCCTCATCGCAGCAACGCCGAATGTGTTCGGTTTTTCATATACATTTGACCCACCCGCCCATGCAACGCCGAATGTATTCGGTTTTCCGCATACATTTGGCCCACACGCCCACCCAACGCCGAATGTATTCGGTTTTCCACATACATTTGGCCCACACGCCCATGCAACGCGGTAGCGTCAAGAAGTTTGTGTAAGAGAGTAGAAGTACCTCCCCGGGTTACGGGTTGGGGTGTAGTGTTTCTGGGGGGAGGGGAACCCCGACCCCCAGAAACTGGATTTCTCTGCTACGCCTCTTCCGGTGCGGGCAAAGAGGGGTAGCGTGTTTCAAATAGCTCTTTTAGCTTCTTTTTAACGGCATCCACGCCAAAGCCTTGGGTGACCCGCCCTGCATGACGTTCATTGTATTCCAGCATCTCCAGGTACACGATTTTCTCTGCCGCATCCATGTTCGTCAGACTGTTCATCGGTTTCAGGCGCTTGCGGATTTCCTTGTTCATGCGCTCGATAGGGTTCGACGTGTAGATCGCTTTACGGATCGACTCCGGATACTTGTAGAACGTCAGGAGTGTGGATAACTGTTCCTCCCAGGACCTCATTTCCTTCGGATACAGCTTGTTCCACTTCGCTTTGACCGTATCAAAGTTCGCCCGGGCGACCACTTCATCCGGTGCGGTATATACGGTTTTCAACGCTTCAATGACATCGGTTTTGTGCTCCATCCGGATTTTAGGGAACGTGGCCCGCACTTTGTGCACTACGCAATGCTGTACATCGGCCTGAGGATAGGTCTCTTTAAACGCCGCATCCAGACCTGGTAGCCCGTCAAACACACCCAGCAGGACTTCCTGCGCTCCGCGGTCGTACAGGTCTTTGAGTACCTCCCGCCAGCCATTCGAACTCTCTTGGCCGCCCACGTAGAACCCGAGAATTTGACGCTGTCCCTCCTCGTCAATTCCCATCGCAAAGTAGACCACTTCGCCACGAACCGTACCCCGTTTCAGCTTCACGTACAGCCCATCCAAGTAGATGACGGAGTACCGTTTGCTCAGGGGACGTTTCTGCCACTGGTGGATATCGTCCAGCACCGTAGCCGTAATATTGCTGACCGTGGTGGGGGAGTAGTGGCTGCCAAACATACTTTCAATGAACCGGGCCACATCCCGCGTGCCCATGCCTGATTTGTACATTTGGATGACGGCCTCTTCTAACCATCCGTCCCGCCGCTGGTACGGCTCAAACAGCTGCGTCTGGAAAAGGCTTTGGCGGTCTCGGGGCACCTGAAGATCCTCAATATGGCCGTATCTCGTGTGCAGATCCCGTGTATAGTATCCGTTACGACTATTATTGGCACCGGCTTCTTCACTGTCCATAAACCCCTGAATTTCGGCACGCAGGAGTGATTCCATGTTCTCTTTCATGAAGTCTTTAACAAGTTTTTCAAATAGATTATTCAGAGAACTTTCGGGTAAAATATTCATTGGTAGGGTTCCTCCTTGGTGGTTTCGCAATCCCGAGGATACCCTACTTTTTTGGTGCCTGACTAGGCTCCAAATTCTGGTACACAACTTACTTTACGCCATCTGCAACGCCGAATGTATTCGGTTTTCCACATACATTTGGCCCGCCCACCCTCGCAGCGCTGAATGTATTCGGTTTTTCGCATACATACTCAAACGGAAAGCCCGCTCCCCCTGAGCATTCAAGGGAAACGGGCTTTTAAGGTTGGAGCAGGTTATCCTGCCATAGCTATGCGTCAGCCCCGGCAGACTCCTGCTTGGTCTCCGCAGGCTGGGGCTTCTTCGCGCGGCCCAGCCGCTTCGGCAGCTCTCCCCGCTGCTGCACACCCGCCTGCATCCCGATGATGCTGAAGATGCTGGACGGCTTGGCCGCGGCGGTGATACTCTCATCGGGGTCCGGCACCAGGATGATGCCGAGCTGGTGATGGTCGCCGTCATAGATCGCGCGCTGCAGATATTTGCTCTCGCCCTCGCGGTTCTGCACCTCCAGCTTGCAGAACGCGGGATTCATGCGCAGCGCCTCATGCAGCTGCGCCCTGCCGGTCAACAGGACCCCGTTGACCTTCAGCAGAATCTCGCCGGGCAGGATGCCCAGCTCCTGCGCGGGGCTGCCCTGCAGCACGGCCAGCACCTTGCGGCCGGCCGGGGGATGCACGAAGACGGGGCTGAGGCTGCGCTCCTCCAGAGCGCTGTACCTGCTTAACCCTTCGTGCAGCAGAATCGCCATGAGCGCCGCGACCACCGTCAGCGGGCTCCACAGGTCCGCAAGCAGGCTGAGCCCGAGCAGGACGGCGCTGTAGACCAGCAGCCGTCCGAACGTGCGGGCCGACTTGCGTCCGGGCAGCATGCCCTGGGTCATCTCGCTGAAGCCGATGATGACCGGCAGCGAGACCAGGCCGAGGCCCCCGCCCAGCAGCGGGTGCCACGGCAGTTCACTGATTCCGCTGCCTGCGGGAATCAGCACGAACAGCGGCAGCGGCCAGAAGGCCTCCAGCTGGTAGCCGCCGACCACCTTGCCGCGCTTGCCGGCAAGGAACAGGGGCGTCGCCAGCCGCGGCCCCTGCCAGCGCGCCAAGAGCGCTTCGGCCACGTGCAGCAGCGCGGCCAGCATCAGCAGTGCCGGGATGTCCATCCCGCGCACCGCTTCGGCAACCGTCCCGGCAGCTCCAGCCTGGAGCGAGCCGGGAAAGAACGACAGCACATACTGGACAATGCCCAGTATGCCAATTGAATACGCAAAGCATAGATAACGCACGCGAAACAGCATCAGGATCAGGCTGACGACCCAGATACAGGCTACCGCCGGGTAAGTTACGGAGATGCCTAACGCTACAGCGGCAGCAGAGACGGCAAGTCCCGCAAGTCCGCCGGTCCATACCGCCCGCCAGGTCTCTTTCCCCCAGCGATGCAGCTTCACATGAATCAGCTTCCGCTCCAGGACCACCTGCCTGCGGTAATATAAGGCAAGAAATAGAACAGCAATATAATAATAAGGCTGAATCAGCAGATGAAGGGCTGCCGTGCCCCAACTGGCCAGCAGTTCCGGGAGTACACTCAAACCGTTCGTCACACTCCTTATGAGTCCAGATGATTCCGCTTCAGATCTAACCATAGCTTTTTTCGAAAAAAAGAAGAAGGCTGAAATCAGCCTTCCTACTTGTTCGACGACGACGCCTTGATCTCCTTCTGAATCTCTGCAATCCCGCGGTTGCGCTGATTGTCGTTGGCCGGGTCCTGAATGGCCTTAATCAGCGCCTGCTCCAGAGCCTCCGCCGTCTTGGTGTCGATGGTGCCGGTCACCTTCAGCTTGGCCTTGCTCTGGAATTTCTTAACCGCCTCTTTGGTGGCGGCATCGAAATAGCCGTCCTTGCGGCCCGGCTTGTAGCCTAGACCGTCCAGCATGGTCTGCGCGCTTTTGACATCCGCATTGTTCATGTTGTATTGCAGGGTAACGCTCTTGTTAATCGGCGCCACCGAGAAGTAATCCGGCTGGGCAACCGCGATATCCGGCTTGATGCCCTTGCCGTGAATCCAGGTGCCGTCAGGCGTCAGCCACTTGGCAATCGTAATCTTCAGCAGGCTTCCGTCGCCGAGCTGCTCTTCGAAGCTGGTCTGGACGGTGCCTTTGCCGAACGAGTTCTCGCCGATCAGCTTCGCTCCGGCAGATTGCTGCAAGGCGCCGGCCATAATCTCCGAAGCACTCGCGCTGCCCTTATTCATCAGCACCACTACCGGATACTTCTTGCTTGATCCCTTGGAGGTGCTGACCTCACGCCGTTTGTTCTTGTCTTCCACCTGCACAATGGTCTTGCCGGACGGTACGAACTGCTCCACCATCTCAATGACCACCGGCAGCACGCCGCCCGGGTCATTCCGGACATCGATGACGAGTCCCTTCATGCCCTGCGACTCCAGCTTGTTCAGCTCTTCCTTGAACCGCTCAGAGGTGTTCTGCGAGAATTGCGTAACCTCGATCACACCGACTTTGTCCTTCTCCATCGTAGCGTAGACGGTCTCCAGCCGGACATCGTCACGGGTAATGACGAATTGCAGCGGCTCCGGCGACCCGGCGCGCTGAACCTTCAGAGTCGCCTTGCTGCCCTTGGGACCGCGGATTTTGGCAACGGCCGCATTCAGCTCCAGCCCCTCCAGCGATTCGCCGTTCACCGAGAGAATGACGTCCTTGGCCTGAATCCCGGCTTTGTCGGCCGGTGAGCCTTTGATCGGGGAGACCACTACCACCTTACCGTTATCTGAGGAGACCTCGGCGCCAATGCCCGAGAAGGAGCCTTCAATGCTCTCCTCGAATCTGGCTGCGGTCTCCTTGCCCATATAGTTCGAGTAGGGATCGCCCAGGGCTTCCATCATTCCGTTAACGGCACCATCAACCAGCTTCTCGCGGTCCACCTTCTCATAATAATTGCTCTCGATCAGGCTGAGGGCGGTACCAAGCTTCTTCGATTCCTTCTCATGCAAGCCGGTACTCTGCAGCGCTGTAGCCAGCCCTTCCCCTGCGGCCTGTCCGAAGACCTGTACATAACCGGTCACGCCCAGGGTCAGCAGACTGCCGCACAGCAATGCCGCGACGATCATAAAGGCCGCAGTGCTTTTCTTCAACATGATGTTCCCACCGTCCCTTCTTGTCCATCTTCACACCAGCATGGGCCCGTTCCTTAAGAAACGGCATCTCTTCCAGTATATGCCGCAGACTGAAATTATATTTATAAACTCATAAGAACCTGCAATTATCCTTCTATCTAATCCTACAAATAAGGCATCGGATTCACCGGCTTGCCGTTGATCCGCACCTCGAAATGCAGATGTGGTCCGGTCACCCGTCCGGTTGCGCCGGATTCGGCAATCACCTGTCCGCGTTCCACCCGCTGGCCCGGACTCACCCGGATGCCGCCTGAACGGATATGGCCATAGAGCGTCCACATCCCGCCGCCATGGTCAATAATGACACAATAACCATAGCCGCTGTACCATTCCGCCACCAGGACCGTTCCTGACTCGGCAGCATGGATATTCGTCCCTGTCGGAACGGCAAAGTCCACGCCGGTATGCATCTTGCCGACTTCATGCGTCACCGGATGCGTCCGGTAGCCGTAAGGCGAAGAGACGCGTGCGTAGCCGACCGGCCGCAGGTAAGGGCCATCCCCGCCGACATAGTCCTCAGACTCGTCGGCGCTGGCCACTGCCGACCGGGCTGCCTTCGCGGCCTTGGCCTTCTCTGCCGCCTTGGCTGCGGCAATCGCCGCCCGGCGCTCCGCTTCAGCCTTGGCTGCGGCCGCTCTGCGCGCCTCCTCCTCTGCCTTCAGCTTGTCCTTCTGCGTCTCCAGCGCGGAGCGGCTGCTGGCAAGCTCCACCAGCTTGGCGTCCTGCTCGGCGGTGATAACCTCCGCCTCCTGGATCTCCTGATCGTAATAAGCGATCAGCTCCTGCTTCTCCGCTTCCTTCTCCTTCAGCAGGCTGCGCTGGGATTCCAGATCGGCATAGAGCTGCTTGGCCTGGGCATATTGCCCCTCCAGCTCCTGCTTCTTAGCGATTACCGTCTGCTTGTCCAGCTTGTGCTGCACCAGCAGGTCCTGGTCCTGATCCACGATCATCTTCAGAGAATCGGCCCGGTCCAGGAAATCGGAGAAGCTGGTCGAAGACAGCAGCACGTCCAGATACGACACCGCGCCGTCGGTATACATCAGGCGCACACGCGATTCCAGCAGCTTCTCGCGGGAAGCCACCCGCGCCTCAGCCTCATCCAGCGCTGTAGCCGTCGCGGTCAGCGACTTCTCGGTGCTGGCGATTTTGCCGGAGGTCTCGCTCATTTCGCCCTTCACCTGTTCAATCTGCCCCAGCACATATTCCAGATTCAGCGTCGTCTTATTCTTATAGTGCTGCGCCTCCTGGTTGCGGGAAGCCGCCTTCTCCTGCGCCGCCTTGGCCGCCTGGACCTCCTGCTGCAGCTGCTTCAGCTGCTTGTCAATCTCGGCAACCGTAGTCTTCTTCGCATATCCGTCAGAGGGCCCGAACATTGTAACAGCCAGTAAGACAGCGGCCGCTCCGGCAACAATCTTCTTCAACTCGCACTCCCCGTCCTTTGCTTAAATGTGGATGATCTCAAGCTATACCTTCAAGAACTTACGGATCGACACCGTACTTCCCCATATGCCAATTAACACGCCAAGGCCCACCAGCAGCCCGCATAGCAGCATCCAGATCTCCCCGAAAGGAATCAGCTGCAGCCCGAGGATCGGATCGGATTGCACCGAGGATACCAGACTGCTGTAGCCGGCATAGAGCACTCCCGAGGTAATCAGTGAACCGATCAGCCCGATGAGCGCGCCTTCAATGAAGAAGGGCCAGCGGATGAAATAATTCGTTGCTCCGACCAGCTTCATGATGCCGATCTCCTTACGTCGGGCCAGAATGGTCACCCGGATCGTATTGGAGATGAGGAACATGGACACCAATGCCAGACCGGCTACGAAAATAAACCCGATATTGCGCACAGCCTTCGTCACCTTGAACAGCGTCTCCACCGAGCCTTTGCCGTAATTCACCTTATAGATCGGCTTCTCCGCGTGGGTCTTGTTCAGGTCCTCAATCTTCTCCGCTACAAACGGAACGGTCGTCGGCTCAATCACCTCTACGAGCAGCTTGTCCGGCAGCGGATTATTGTCTTCGTCGAACCCTTCCAGCAGCTCAGCGGCATCCGGTCCCATATCCTCACGGAACTCCTTAAGCCCCTGCTCTTTGGAGATGAACTCCACCTTGCTGACCTCCGGCATACTGCCGATTTCATTTTGCAGCTTCTCACGCATCTTCTGGTCCGTATTGAGCGTCAGATGCACATTGATCTGCACCTGGCTGTCTGCCTTGTCCGCGATCTTATTGACGTTAAGCACCAGCAGAATGAATACCCCGAGTACGAAAAGAGAGACAACGATGGATGTAATAGAGGCTACCGACATCCAGCCGTTGCGGAATACGTTTTTGAAGCCTTCCCGCATATGCCGCAAGAAGGTTTTAAAACTCATAACCGTATTCTCCTCTCAATTGGTCTCTGACGATATTTCCTTGCTCGATCGCAAGCACCCGTTTACGCATCTTGTTGACAATATCCCTGTTGTGGGTGGCCATTACGATGGTGGTTCCCCGGAAATTAATCTCATCCAGCAGCTGCATAATGCCCCAGGAGGTCTCGGGATCGAGGTTACCGGTAGGCTCGTCCGCAATAATGACGGAAGGATTGTTGACAATGGCTCTGGCAATTGCGATACGCTGCTGCTCTCCCCCTGAGAGCTGTGAGGGCTCACGCCCCGCCTTGCTGCGCAGTCCGACCAGATCCAGCACCTCATTGACGCGCTTTTTGATTACTTTCTTGGGAGCCTCAATGACCTCCATGGCAAAAGCGACATTCTCATAAGCCGTCAGCTTCGGCAGCAGGCGGAAATCCTGAAATACCACGCCGATATTGCGCCGCACATAAGGAATCTTACGGGGCTTCAGCTTGCCGATGTTGAACCCGCCTACAGAGATTTGCCCTTTGGTCGGGGTTTCTTCTCTATAAATTAATTTCATGAACGTTGATTTGCCTGCGCCGGACGGTCCGACCACATAGACGAATTCATTCCGGTCAATCTTGACCGATATTCCTTGTAACGCATGGGTTCCATTGGGATAAGTCTTCCATACGTCCTGCATCTCAATCATCTTATCACTTCCCGATTCTGACATATTCCGCCGGGCCCCGGAGTGCGGACCTTCCAATAACTGCATTTATTCCCGCAGACGTAACTATTGTAACAAATCCATAACCCCTTGAGTACCCGAAAGTTTTACTGATTCCTTACATATACATATGAACAGCAGGCTTATCCCCGCTATCTACAGTTATATATCGGCATTCCTTAGCGTTCTATAAGTTTCATTCCCTGTGGCCCGCGCCTGCTCCCGGAGCGCAAATCCGCCCCTTAAGAAGGAGAGATTGCTCATGAGAAAAATACACGCTGCCCTCGTCGCCAGCTTCGGCCTGCTGCTAGCCGGATCACTGGCAGCCGGAGGACTCCACCTATACGGGACCCAGCGCACCCTGCCTGCGGATACCGCAATCTCCGGCTGGGAGGTTGGCGGACTGGACATTGCTGAGGTACAAGCCGGGCTTCAGGCCCGGCTTCAGACATTGGAGACTACCTCGCTCACCCTGAAAGCCAAGGATCAGAACGGGCTGACTCTTACGCTGAAAGAAGCAGGCGTGACGTATGAAGCCCGGGCGGCGCTGCAGGCGCTGGAGTCTCTGACCGACGGCTCCCTGATGGAACGGGTACGGGCCCGGTGGAGCTGGCCGCGCAACCTGAATGTAGGTATACATCTGGATACCGCCCCGCTCAGGCACAAGCTGAGCCCGGACTGGGAGCAGGCCGCCTTCGGCGCTCCCGTCGATGCGGTCCGGCGGATCACGGGAGATGACCGCATTGTGTATACGCCCGGAACCTCCTCCTTCGAGGTGGACTGGCCGGGGCTGGAGCTGGCCTTACAGACTGTCATCCCCACGCAGCTGGATAGCCCCCATGCCCTGCAGGCTTCGCGTCTGGAGCTGGAGATTCCTTTGGCCGTCAAGCCGCCTAATATTACGCTGCAGGTGCTGAAGGATCAGGGCGTTAACCGCAAAATCGTCCAGTTCAGCACCTCCCTCGGAGCCAGCGGCCCCGGTCGCAGCTTCAATGTCGAGGCGGCCGCCAAGGCGGTGGACGGTACGGTGCTGCCACCGAATGCAGTGTTCGATTACGGCAAAGCCATTCAGAAGGCTCAGACCGAATACGGCTTCCGCGAAGCCCCCGTCATCGTGAACGGCAAGCTTCAGCCCGGAACGGGCGGGGGAATCTGCCAGGTGTCCAGCACGCTGTACAACGCCGCGCTCCGCTCGGGGCTGGAGATCGTCGAGCGGCGCAACCACTCGCTTCCGGTCAGCTATCTGCCTAAGGGGCTGGATGCGACTTTTGCCGAAGGATATATTAATTTCCGCTTCCGCAACAACACGGGCAAATATCTGATCATCAAGGCCGGCGTGAGCGGACGCTCGCTGACGATCAAGCTGTTCGGCACCTTCCCGGAGAACGTCACATATTCCGTCGAGTCCAAGACCGTCAAGATCTTAACCCCAACAGACAAATATGTGAGCGACCCTTCGCTCCCCCGGGGCGGAACCCGTGTGCTCCAGCAGGGTAAAACCGGTTATGTAGTAGAGTCTTACATTACACGCTATGTGGACGGCAAAGCCGAAGAGCGCAAGCTGCTCTCCCGCGATACGTACTACGCCCAGAAACGGGTCATCGCCATCAACCGGGGAGGGATGAGCAAGTCCGCCCCGCCGGAATCGCCGCGCAGACAACTGGTCGAGGACGGCGTCAAAAGCCGGTAAGCTCCGTGCAACAAGTGGAAACGGCTGTGCCCCTTGTCGTTAAGGCGGCACAGCCGTTCTATGTGGATTGCCGGGCAGCGCCCGGAGTGTTTTTTAGAAAAGGGTATCCGGCGACATGTCAATTCTCCAATATCCGTTAACCTTCTTCAGCTTCACCGTTACCACTTCGCTGGCTCCGTTGTGAGCCCCTTCGCTCGGAACTGTCAGCTCGAACACTGCCGCTTGTGCCGTCTTGGAGACCATCCGGGCAGTAGCTCTGGTGTAATCCAGCGAGTTGCCGAGGTCCGAATTCACCTGCGCAAGCCTGCCGTTCTGTTCCAGGAATTGGGTCTGTGCATAGAAAGCTGCCGCATTGTGCGTGAAGCCCTTCTTGATGTAATTCATCAGCTGCTGCTTCGTGCCCAGGTCACTGGAGAGATAGCGGTATTCCAGCCCCTTATATGTGAACAGCTCCGGCTTGAATTCGTTGCCTCCCCGGCTGGCATACGTGTACAGCTTCTTGGCATGAACCACCAGCGGAACCACGCTGCGCACCGTCAAATTATTGATCGTAGCCGGCCCTTCCTTGCCCGGAGCCGACGCCGCCACCGTTCTAAATCCTTCTATTCCTGCCGCCGGTGAAGCCGCAAACGCTCCGCCTCCTGCAGAGACAAGCCCCATTGCCAGTGCCAGTGAACCAATCATCCATTTCTTCTTCATCCTGAACGCCTCCTCTTGTTCCTGTGTGGTAGTGTGCTGCGATAAGTACTCTAATGCTTACGTTAGCCCGTAACCTGTAATACCCAAATGACCCCGGGAGGGAAACGTCTAACCGCAAAAAGCACAAAAAAACTCTGCCGGCCCGGGGAGCGGGGGGCAGAGTTTGGAGGAATCATGATTCGAAAAAAGCAGTAAAAGACACATTTGTAGTTAAAATACTGCCTGGTTTTACCGGAGACGGAAATTCGTAAGGCCTTTGAAAAGAAAAGGAGTCTATGGCAATGATCCGCGGCAGATCATGGAGCTGTTTTAGCCATTCATTAATCTCCGCATAACTTCCTTCGACAACCGCCGCCATTTTCAATTCTTTCAGGCTGCCCGTTGCTTCTGGTTGAATCTGTGTCCAGGCACTGATCTCGTTAGATTCTGCCAGCAGGAATCCAATATCCTTTAATTTGGCGTGAGAGCTGTTTCCTATCCTCTTCAATTGCAGAATCAGGCCTTCGCTGTCATCTCCCTGAGGAATTGCCGCCATCATAGTATCCTTATCTGCGGCTGCTTCCTCTTCTGCATTCTTTAGCTGACTAATTTTATTTACAAGAATCTCTTTTTCCTGTCCCAGTAATGAAATCTCATTATCTTGCCTAGCGATGTCGTTATTCAACGGGCGTATAGCGAACATATAAAAGGCAAACAGAATCAGAAACAGGCCCAACAGGCCCAGCACGATGGAAGAACGATATTTATTGATTTGTTCCACTGCTGTCCGCCCCTCCTTCTCCAGGTGTCTGAGCTTGAGCACTCTGTTCCACTACAGGTGCAAGATCCACTCTGTAAATTGCAGTATATTTGGCAGCAGACCTTACGGAGCCCTCAGTTCCTTCAGTCAGCTTCTGGATAGAAGCTCCCTTGGAGAAAGACATTTGCCGTAAGGCTGTCAGGTACTTAGTGCTATGTTCCATCGCTGTAAAGTTCAATGAAAGACTGATTTCGCTCCGGTACGAATATTTAATGTCTCTAATAACTGCTCCGTAAGGTAGGCCTGCCTGAAGCTCATCCAATATGGCTGCGGCATCCGCACGGTTTGTTCTCATGGCTTCAACAATACTCTCCCGGTCAACACCTCCCGCTGACGTATTGCTGCTGTTAAGTCCGGCTAACTCTGATTGAAGAGCTTCGTTCTGGTCCTGATAAGCCTGAAGCTGTTCGGTTCGTTCTGCATGTTGTCCTTGAACAGAGGCATATAATATGCCGGACCCCGCTACACCCACAATCCAGATGGCAGCCAAGGTGATAGCCAAGTAAGGAAATACGATCGTTTCCCGGTCTTCACGTGGCAGCAGATTTATACTTCTGACTTTAGGGTCACGCAAGGCAGTTCCTGCAGCGGTTCTGTATTCATTAAGACTGTTATCCGGCTTAGTGCCCTGGGAGAACTGATCAACCGCAATAGCGGCTACAGCCATCTCCGGGAGGGCTGCCTGAAGTTCACGCTGTAATTGTCCACGCATCTCTGGAGACCCGGTAATGAGCATCTCTGAGATCTGTGTAGAGCCGTCATGCAGACTGTATTGATAAAAGCTGAGCATCCTGGAGATCTCTGCTGTAATCTCTACGACCTGCTCTGTTGTAAGGTGCTCCTGTGATGCGGCTGCAACTTCAGCTTCAGCAAGAAATGGTGCATCCTTCTGCAGATTCAACGGCTTCTCATGTGACAGATCAACCAGGTTGATCGTTCTCATGAATACAGGATGACCACTGCGGAACATATAGATATCCAGCAAAGACTGCTCCAGGTGAATCAGCATCGTCTCACTGAATTCATGCCCATAACCTGCCACAATACTTCTGGCAAGCGCAGTTGCTGTCACCTCTACACTCTTTACTCTAAGACCCGCATCTTCAAGAACATCCACATAATCCTGAACTACCTTACGGGGCGCTGCAAAAATGATTAACTGGCTCTGGTTCTCATCCTGTCCGGTAACCACATAATCGTACACAGGATTCTCAAAGGGCAGATGGAGTCCCGTCTCAACCTCCAGCTTCACCAGCTGTTCAATCTGTTTCTCCACAGTACTTGGAATCGCCATCTTACGAACGATGATTTGGGAGGGAGGGATAGAGATATCTACTCTGCTACCACGCATCCCCTTATTTTTGACCCATTGCTTCAACCGGTCGTGCAGAGCTTCCCGATCCGCAATCTGGTTCTCTACAATCATCCCGGGGAGCAGGGGGATGAATCTTTTTTTATAGACTTGCTTGTTGCTCTTGAAGCTGATATAGCGGATTCCAGTCTGCTCAATGGAGATCCCGGCTGATCTGTGCCTTAATCCAAACATGTATAGCTTCCCTCCTAACCAATGAGCGCTAGATAACTGCCAATAAGATCTGAACCGTAAGCAAACGCAAGAAGTGCACCTATCGCCAGCCATGGTCCGAAAGGGATGTGCTGCTTGCGCCGGATTCTGCCGGTAATCAGCAGCGCACCGCCAACAATAGTTCCCAACAAACAAGCTACCAAAAAGGCTAGGATAACATTAGGAAAGCCCAGCACAAAACCCAGTATAGTCATTAGCTTTACATCTCCTAAGCCCATTCCGCCGAATAGTGCCAACAACAGCAGAATCCCCCCGCCCGAGACTGCTCCAAGCAGATGAGAAACTAACGAGCCCTCAGGAAAAACCAGTACTGATATAAAAAACAGTGGCAGAAAAAACAGCAATACCTTATCAGGGATCAGCATAAACTTCAGATCAGTCATCGTTATGATAACAGCCAAGCTAACCAATATGTATCCAATAATACCCTTGCCTGTGAGCCCGAATTGCAGGTAAATCCACAGAAACAACAAGCCTGTTGCTGCTTCACCAAGCACATATATCGGTGAGATCCTGTTCCCGCAATAACGGCACTTGCCTCTGTTCAGCACATAACTTAGCACAGGCACCAGGTCCCTCGACTTGAGCCGTGAGTTACAGCTTGGGCAGTGTGAGGGCGGCCGCAGAAGCGATTCACCTGCTGGTATACGCAAAGCTACCACATTATAAAAAGAGCCCAGAATCAGGCCAATCAGCGTGATGTAACTGGCTATAATAATCGTCATGGTTTAGCGGTTCCTGTCTGGTGAATTTTAAAAAAGGAATCGGGAATTCCGATTCCTTAAACCAAGTAAGTTATTACAATTTTGATTCTAGGATTTGCTGCGCAGTATATTTTCTAGTTACTACATCGTCACCTGTACCAGCCGTTATGATAATTGCAACACCATCAGTATTATTAGCTAATTTTCCACCAGCATAATTTACTGTACCTGATTCAATATTTTTCTTAGTACTCGGTAACACTAGTGGAGTTTCCAAATATTTCAATCCCTGAAGCCCTGTCCCTGCGGTAGAGCCGTTTTGAGCAGTACCTATAACTTGAATTGTTTGATCGGTTATTTTCCCATCCAACTCAGTAGTTATATACATACGAGAGGCCTCATAAATTTGCCGGGCTGTAGCCAGGTCAGCCTTTTTACCTGTATTATCAATTAGACCAGTAATCATAGGTATAGCTATAACTGCTATAATCCCCATAATCACAATAACAGCCAGCAACTCAATCAGTGTAAATCCTTTTTCATCTTTGACTGCTTTACCTAATCTCTTTCTCAGTGCTTGTGCCAACATTATAATTCCCCCTCGATAGTGGTGTAATTCTTGAATAGAACCGATCCTCTCCTAATTTGACCGGCGTCACCCCTCTCAAATCATTCAGGAATCTTCCAACTAAATGTTGCCGTAAATACTAAACATCGGTAGCATAATTGAAGCGACTATAATTCCTACAACCCCTGCCAGGAAAGCAATGAGCAGCGGCTCAAGCAGCGACTTCAGGCGGTCCACTGTGTTCTCTACATCCATCTCGTAGAAATCAGCGACCTTGGCAAGCATCTGATCCAGTGCCCCTGTCTCTTCACCAATGGCTATCATTTGTGTAACGAGCGGCGGAAAGACCCATGCTTTCTTCAAGGGCTCAGATAATGGCTTACCTTGGCGGAGGGAATCACTGGCCTTACGGATGTATCCACCAATCACCTTGTTTCCTGCAACTTCCTCCACAATCGACAAGGATTGAAGAATGGGTACCGAGCTCGCATACAGTGAAGAGAACGTGCGTGTAAATTGTGCAATAGAGCCTTTTTGGTTAAGCTTGCCGAACACGGGAATCTTGAGCTTGGCATAATCAAGCGCATAGGCTCCGCGCTCGGTCCTTTTGACTAACTGATGAGCAATGATAAACAGAATAATGACCAGGAGCCAAATATACCACTGTCCCTGAATGCTTGTACTTAGTGCAAGCACCATCTTGGTTATTGCAGGCAACTCAGCGTTCATAGATTCAAACATGCTGACGAACTGAGGTACAATTGCCCAGAGAAGATATACCACAGCCGCGATTGCCATAATTCCAACGGTAATTGGATAGGTAAGCGCTGATTTGATCTTCTCAGTGGTCGTATGCTGCTTCTCGAAGTAGACAGCCAACCGCTCAAGCGTTCCCTCCAGATCCCCCGTCTCCTCACCGGCACGAATCATACTGACAAATAGAGGAGGGAAGATCTTCTTATGATCCTGAATCGCCTGCGAGAACGCAGTTCCTCTTAACAGACTGGAGTTCACATCCAGCAGAGCCTTACGTAGAGGCTTGCTTTCCGTCTGTTCAGCCAAGATTCGGGTAGCTTCCACTATGGACACACCAGCCCGCATCAGTGTGGCGAATTGGCGGCAATAAATAATGAACTGAATGGTCTTAACCGGATTTCCTATGTATATCTCCATCGACAGGATAGTAGTTTTTCGTTCTACAAGCGAGAATACGGTCAGTCCGCGCTTTCGGAGCTCCTCCATCGCTATGGCCTTGTCCGTGGCAGTGAGCTTCCCCTTCAGTTGTTTGCCTGCATGGGTCTTCACCTGGTATTCAAATTGCGGCATCAGCTTCCCACCTCCGTGAGGTAGGCCCTGGCGGATTCCGGATTAATTAGGCCTTGCTGCAAATATTCGCGAATATTCATCTCAAGCGTATGCATGCCAAGGGAACGACCAGTCTGCATAACATTTTTGAGCTGATGGGTCTTCTCGGTACGAATCAGATTCGCAACAGCCGGCGTATTGATGAGCAGTTCGGTTGCACTTAGCCGCCCCCGGCCGGACGCCCGCGGGAACAAGCGCTGCGAGAGCACTGCCAGCAGCACCGAAGCGAGCTGGGAACGAATCTGACCCTGCTGATGCCCAGGGAAAGTATCAATGATCCGGTCAATGGTCTGTGGAGCATCCGTTGTATGCAGTGTAGCCATCACAAGGTGTCCTGTCTCCGCAGCTGTAACTGCTGCCGATATCGTCTCCAGGTCACGCATCTCACCAACCAGAATGACATCCGGGTCCTGCCGCAGTGCAGCCCGTAATCCGCTGGCGAAGCTGCCGGTATCACTTCCAACCTCACGCTGATCGATCAGGCTGGTACCGTGAGTATGCAGAAATTCTATGGGGTCCTCAAGCGTCACAATATGTTTACGTTGTGTCCTGTTGATATCATTCAGCATGGCGGCAAGTGTGGAAGACTTCCCGCTGCCGGTTGGGCCGGTGACTAAGATCAGCCCCTGAGGCTTCATAGCAAGACCAGACAGAATGGAAGGCAATGATAACTGTTCCAGAGTTGGAATTTCTACAGGAATTGCCCGTGCCGCGATGCTGACTTCCCCTCTTTGCTTGTACACATTCACCCGGTATCTAACTCCGTTATCCAGAGGATAAGAGAAGTCCATTTCCCCGAGGCTATGGAAAATTTCAATCTTGTCCCTGCCAAGCAGGCCTTCCGCCATCCTTACAGCTTCTTCAGGCGTAATATTCTCTCCCTCCAGGAAATGGAGCATGCCGTCTATCCGTATAACAGGCGGAGAACCTACAGATATATGCAGGTCTGAAGCTTTGGAAGTATAGGCCATGTGGAGAAGTTGGACAATTTCACGTTTGAATAATGGCATTCTTACTCCCCCTGTCTAATGCGATACGGTCTCACGCATGACTTCCTGCAAGGTTGTAATTCCTTTGGATACTTTATTGAACCCGTCCTCCATCAGTTGGACCATACCCTGTTCTTTACCGGCTGCCCGCAGTTCTTCGATGGATGCTGAATCGGTGATAAGCTGCCGCAGATGATCATTGATGGTCAACACCTCATGAATGGCAATTCGTCCACGGTATCCTGTATTATTACAGTTACCACAACCTCTCCCGCGGTAAATAACTCCAGCAGGCAGACCATAGCGTCTGAGAATGATCGACTCCTGCTCTGTCGGCTTATGCTCTTCTTTACAATCCGGGCAAATTTTGCGCACCAGCCGCTGAGCGACAATCCCTAGCAACGATGATGCTATTAAATAGGGCTCTACCCCCATATCTCGCAACCTGTAAATCGTGCTGATTGCATCATTGGTATGTAATGTTGACAAGACAAGATGTCCTGTAAGTGAAGCACGCACAGCAATTTCTGCTGTTTCAGTGTCGCGGATCTCCCCTACCATTACAATATTGGGGTCCTGCCGAAGAATTGAACGCAAGCCCGCTGCAAAGGTTAGCCCAATTGCCGGATTCACATGCACCTGATTAACACCCTCAAGCTGATATTCCACCGGATCTTCAATCGTAATAATATTTGCATCCTCAGTATTCAATTGACTCAAGGCAGAGTATAGGGTTGTCGACTTCCCGCTGCCGGTCGGACCGGTAATCAGCAGTATTCCGTAAGGCTTGCTAATCATGTCCCTGAAGGCATCTGCATTCCTCTCACTGAACCCCAGCGTGTCAACAGATTTCACTCCAGTGCTTAGATCCAGCAGCCGCAATACAATCTTCTCTCCATGCATGGTTGGCAGGGAAGATACACGTATATCAACCATTTTGTAGTCGAATTGCATTTTGATCCGGCCATCCTGAGGTAAGCGGCGTTCAGCGATATTCAACCGGGCCATTATCTTAAGTCTGGCGGTAATGAAGCCCTGCATTTGCTTGGGAATCATCCGTTCAGTACGCAAGGTCCCATCGATCCGGTAACGAATGGAGAGATTATTCTCCCCCGGGTCAACATGGATATCGGATGCCCGCAAGGAAACTGCCTGCTGAATCATCTGGTTGACCAGCCGCACAATCGGCGAGTCTTCATCCGTAATCTCTGTTTCTTCTATTTCCTCCTGAGTAGGGAGCTCGACCATCATCTGGCTCATAGAGTCCCGCATACCATAGTGGCGGGCTATCGCTCTGGTCAATTCGTCCCGGCTGGAGATTGCCGGCTCGATCCTGAATCCGGTACTCATACGCAGATCCTCGATAGCGAAGTAGTCTAAGGGATCTGCCATGGCTACCATCAGCTTGCTGCCTTCCTTCATGAATGGGAGCACTTGATAGCGCTTAGCCATACTCTCAGGAATAATCTGCGTAATCGCAGGGTCGATCTGATATTTAAACAAGCTCACATGAGGAATGCCCAGTTGAAATTCCAGCACTTCAATGAGCTGCTGCTCTGTAATATACCCTTGAGTAATTAGAAGGTCCCCAAGCTTGCGTTTAGTTTTCCGTTGCTCTACCAACGCTTCATCAAGCTGTTCTTGAGAGATAATTCCATTTTCGACCAGCAAATCTCCCAGTCTCTTTTTCATGATAGCCATATCCTTCTCACTCCAGAGCGCTTTATTTTCTGCCCATGCACACGCTATCCAACAAGTATCCAGCTGGAAAATGAAATCATATGATCCTACAAATATTTTAAATTTTTTATAGTTATTAAGACTCAGTTTTATAGGTGTTTATGCATATCTTTTGATTGCCTATCTACTAAATATGTCCTAGAATGTATATAGCATAGATTGGATAAATTTACAATGGAAACCCACCTAAACTACATACATAACAAGGCAAAATAGAAGTTTATATGACAAATTTTGTGTTATTAATATTTTTCGGGGAGAGATCGCGGTGAAGGTCGTGAACAGAAGAAGACTGTTGCTTATGCTTTGCCTTCCATTGTCCTTAATATTGGTTGTTATCCTCTGGAGTATGTTTTCCAAGATTGAAGCTGACCAGACCAACTACCCGGTTCGATTGCTTGAAGTCACTGAAGATGGTACAAGCCAGTTGACCTCCCTCAAGAGTGGAATCCCAGACTTTACAATTGTCACCATGAGCATGAAGAAGTTTGTTGCTCTACGCGATGATCTGGATGGACAATATGACGGCATCTACATAGGCAAGGGTACCTATAGTCCTGTTACCTTGGGCAACCTTAAGGATAAGGATGTCTCTGTACGCTCCGCAGCCATGAATACCTCGGCAATCCAGAATGATATTACGCAGCTCCGTGCGGAGGATATCAATAAGCTCTTTATTAATAAGGGCCTGTATGTCATTTTTCATGAACAGACCTTTTTGAACCAGGAGAAGCCTGACGCCCGTAAAGGAATTCTCTATCAGTCTTTTAATCCTTTGCGCATCTCTGCAACGAAGAAGAGCAATGTTCTATTTGTGACTGATGCAGGATTAACTGAATTTTTCAATAGTCTGAAAAAAGACAGCTCCAAGCTGAAGCAGCGCCCACAACTGCAGATTACGAACAGCAGTGAGATCAGCAATTACGTTCCGGCTTCCACAGCAGGAAAGATTTATGCGCCCGGCGACAAATTGAAATTCAACTTCAGCGTCAGCAATACGGGAGATCTTACGGAACATCCTCTTACAGCCAAGTTATATATTAATCTGGATAAATCAATTGCTTTGAGCGAACAGCAGGTCGTAGCGTCTGTGAAAGTGAATAAAACGAACGGCAGTCTGGAGTATATTCTTCCCCGGACCTTCTCGGGTCTGTTGTACTGGAAGCTTGAGCTTAGTGATCCTACCAGCGCTCTGCAATTAAAAGATTTTAAACGCGGGAGCATCCGTTACCGCAATGAGAAGACGATTGTAAGAGTCTTGCAGATTACACCGCCGGGTTCCAGTGGTTCTCCTATACATGAGAGTAGTCTAAAAAAATCAATTAACCTGAATCAGGATTATTTGAGTAATGAGGATTACAAACTGGATATTACCGTTATGAATATCGATGAATTCAATAGTTATATTGAGAGCAGCTTTGCCAACAATCACGAATATGGACTCAATGGCGTCTATGATATGCTGTTATTTGGTTTCCGGGATGAATATTACTCAAAGACAATAATGAAGCCATTATCAATCACAGCAGTAAAGGAATTCATTAACGTATCCAAGCAAAGTGCTATGTTCACACATGATACGGTCATCAACCTCTACGGAAGCAACACTTGGGTGGGCAATTTCAAAGAGATTACCGGTCAGAAAGAGCCCGTTGTTAACCTTGGTCATAATGCGCTTAATCCATCCAAAAAGGTGACGCCAGTGAACGATGGTCTGCTCATGCAGTACCCTTTTTACCTGAGTCAGCAGAATAGCAATGGTATTCAGACCAGCATTGGCGACCCCAAAGTTGCCAAAACCCATAACCAATACTTCACTTTGGACCTGGAAGACCGTTCAGTTGTGCCATGGTATAACATTATCAGTGAATCCGGCGATGCAGTTCAGCGGACTCCTGATGACAGCTGGAACCATTACTACACCTACTCCAAAGGAAATGTAACCTATTCAGGAACCGGCCACCTTTTCGGGTCCAACCTTCCCAGCAGTGAGTCAGTCTTCCCGGAATGGGAACAGAAGCTTTTTGTTAACACGATGTACAGAGCATTTATGGGTGCTAATCACGCTCCTAATATCACAGTATATTCACCTGATCATGGAGCGGTAATCCCCTCCTATCAGGATAAGCTGACAGTAAGCTATTCAGTAGCCGACCTGGATTTGAAGGACCGCAGTTTGAGCACTAGCCTGAAATTTATAGTGAACGGTAAAGAACTAACCAGCCCGGACTATACTATCAACAATCGGCGTGTTGGATCTGAAGAGACCATTACGCAGACCTTCAAGAACCCGCTTAGCGAGAACGGCAACATTGAAATTGTGATCACAGCACAAGATGACCAGGGAGCATCAGCTTCGCCCGTTACCATCCCCTTAACTGTTTCAAAGGTAGAATCTTCATTGTCCATAAACAGAATCCAGTCCGCTACCAAAATAGGCAGAGACAAGCTGGTAACGATAGACTACAGCATTACTCCAAAAACATTACGTTTGGAGGACGTCCAACCTCAATATCAAGGAAAAAATAACTTATTGATTTCCGGCCTGCGCTATGATGAGAAGTTTGCTCCAAACCTGGAATTTGAAGGACAATCATTACCTACAGGATTCACCAAGACCGGAAGTCTACGCGAAGGTTACACCATAAAGGGAACTTTTGAGAACATTACTTTCCAGTTAGTCACGGTAAATGGGAAGCAATATTATAAGCCGGTTAATCCCCACAGTTCCACGGAGCCGCTTGTATATAAATTTTCCCTAAGCTTCATACCTAAGGCAGCAGATAAGTATGTATTGGATAACTCCAGTATTAGCTATGACGATATTCATACACCTGAAGAACCTGTAACTACCGAAGCCCCTACAGTGGCTCCAACTATTGCTGCAACGCCTACACCAACACCAACGCCAGTGCCGACTCCGGTTCCGACTGTAGCTCCTCCAGTGTTCCCGGGCTCAACAGCCCCTATTTCGGCGCTTGGGATTGCTAAGGATTACACCGTCTTTATGCTGAAAGACATACGCTATGATAACAATAGCTTTCAGAACAAGGGACGAACTGCTGCCGGAAGGAACGTAAAAGCACAGTCCTTTACTTTGGGTGATACACTAACTGATACTGTTTTGGTTGTAGGCAATGACTTGTACTGGGGCTCATGGGGCGGAAAAATTTCAGGCAAGGGTTACTACGGTAATAATATTGAAATGTATGCCAACCTATCACCACAAGAAAGAGCAAATATTACGAAGGGCTCTCCGTTGGATTTTACTACTATTGGCTCTCAGCTTCTAAACCGCTCTGCATATCTGGGAGATTTAAAAGGTACGGAGGTTAAGGTTACCGATGGAAGCGACCTTATAGTTACTGGAAAGGATCCGAATCTAAACATCTTCAATGTAATGCCAAGTAATCTGAAAAATATTAATCTGCGCAGTCTCAAAATTGATGCTCCGGCAGGCTCAACGGTACTGATTAATATTGCTGGAGAATCAATTAAGTTTTCAAATGGCAGTGTATCTATAAACGGAGTGAGTAGCAACCATACAATCCTCAATTTCTATCAAGCCAAATCATTGACAGTGGAAAGCTACGGCGAGATCAACCAGTCACTCCTAGCCCCACTAGCTAGTATCAATCTTACTGGGAGCTTCAACGGAAATATTATTGGTGAATCTCTGCTGACTATTGGATCTAGTGGAATTTCAATAGGTTATCTACCTTTTGAAGGCTCGTTGCCTGAAATGCCCACCGCTACCACTGCACCAACCGCAGTCCCTACAGCGACAGTTACTCCGTCCGCAACAGCGACGGCTACGCCTGTGCCTACTGCTAATGCCACACCGACAGTAATGCCAACTGCTACTCCGGCCCCGCTAAGTGTGACTATGAAGTTCCTTGCTATTAATCTGGAAGTAATTATTGAAATTACATCCATTGAGATACGCGATGAGAAGATACTGGTTGACCAAGAGTTGTCGCTCCCGTCCATAACTACAATTCTGCCTGAAGATGTAGATGTAAAGAACCGGACGCTTGAATGGATCGTCGTCAGCGGCAAAAACTTCATTACATCGCCAAGTGAAGGTGTCATCAAAGGAATTGCGCCGGGTGTAGTAGAGATTATGGCCCAAGCTAAAGATGGGAGCAAAACTGTCAGCAATACAGCCAAGATCACTGTGACTGCCCCAACCCCTCCTGAGCCGATACGCACCATTGAGCTTACTGGGGAAGCTTCAGGAACTGCCAACTCTTCAATTGACCTGACAGCTGTATATACCAGCAATCCGGTTGAGACGGATATAACCTATGAGTGGTCAGTAATAGACGAGAATGGCAACAAAGTTGATCAATATGTGACAACGGCAGGTTCAACTTCACCTATGGGAACCTTCAATGCTCCGCAAAGTGGAACTTATATCATCACAGTTACTGCCTACAGTAATACTAATAAGGAGGGCTCCCCAGCCACCAAGAGAGTTACCATTACCAACCCATTAAGGGACTTTACACTCGATAGTACCAGCAGTGTTTTTGTTGGCCGATTCATTGAGATGAATGCACAGGACTTCACCCCTGAAAACGCAGATGCTTTCGATATCCATTGGAGCATAGTTGGAGATGGCGGTCAGTATGCAAGCCTAACTAAAGCTCCAGACGATACGGATAACACCAAGTATAATTTAACTGGCATCAAGGCAAAAGATTCTATCACTGTTTCAGTTACGGCAGGAGGTATCACTAAGATTAAGGAGATTAGGATTGAGCCTCTGGTTCTTACGGATATCCAGTTTACAGGCACTATAGTCGAAATGAATGTTGGCGAATCCAGATACCTGGATCAGCTTCTCTGGTTCTCACCTAGAGAAATCGCTCTGAATGATGTACGGAATCAATTGGACTGGACAAGTACCTTCCCGGGCATCGCCTCCTTCCAAAGCCCTGTTACTTCCGACAATCGGGGGAAAATCACTGCACACAAAAGCGGAAGCACATTGGTAACCGTCCAGTATGCAAATAATCCTCAGATCAAAACAACAATCCTCGTCAAAGTCTATCCGCTTGATACAGATGATCGTTACTAAGGTAAACTAACTTTGCCATAATAAAAGGAGCCTTTGGGCGCAGTGAATGCTGACGCGAAAGGCTCCTTTTAACCGTGTATACCATTAATTTATCAGTTGCATTGGCCCTACATTTACATTGACGGATTGCACTCTAGGTAAGCTAGATTGCTGATTCTCATAAATATCCGGTTTATAATCAATCACGAAACGCTCTGGCACAGCGGCTTGAGAGATGTTCAGACCGCCACCCTCATCAGAAATGGGCTCAGTAACGTTACCTTTTACCGCGTTAACAGTCAGGTTTCCTTTGGCAAAAAAACCGCCGATCAGGTGAAACATAGAACCTACGCCGTACAATTCACCACTGGAATCAGTATAGAAAAAAGCTTCCATCGTTTCTTCGGGGCTTGGTTCGTTGACAGCAAAGGCGTGAAGGCGGTTGATAAGCACTTTACCTTTGGAGATCAGAACCAGTTCTTTGGCCTTCTGATTCGTCCCTCTGTACCCCCTTATATTGGCATCCTCTACCGTTGTGTCACCTAACACCAGCATCGTTGAATCAAACTCAACATTGCCTTTGATCTTAACATTACCGGTAACTAATATATTAGCCCGGACAGGTAAGAAATCCGGCTTAAAATTATTAATCTCTAAATTTCCAGCGACGATGAACCAGCGGGGCATACTCCCGCTCTTGGGATCATACTCATTAGAGGCTCCTGGCGGGTAAAACAATCTCTTATACGCTAAACCATCAACAACTAAATTCCCATTAAAGATAACCGTTGAATTTAAGTTTTCCAGTTCCTGAAGCTTCAATTCATAGTCTTCCAGGTCCTTTTCATACTGTGCAAGGACTGCATCATCAGCATCTGGGCGTACTTTTTCAGGAGCTTCCGGCATCCCTTGAATATGTGAAACCTCGGAACGGCCAATAATCCAGGAGTTAAAAGCTGCTATACTCTTATTATATTCTGTTCGCATACTGCTTCTTAACGCCTTTTGGGAAAGGTCATCTTTCGAAACTGACAGGCCCTGAGCCAGCTTATCGAAGAACGATTCCTCGACGTTAATCCGGACGAATTTATTCTTCTCTTTAATTTTGACATTAGCGGAATTCACATGCAGAATCTTGTTCAATACATCATTTCTTGAATTCTCTTCTTCTGGCAGTGAGGTCATTTCATCTTCCTGATCTTCGGATAATATACTCTCCTTCGGCTGAAAATTCTCTTTATATTTGATACTATCCATGCCTTGGACATGGACTTCTCCCGGGGCTGATCCATCAGCATTACCAGTAATCTCAGGGAAATCATGAGTTACTTCCGGATATCTATGTCTCAAATATGTATACCAAGGGGTATTAGTTACAAGCAACCTCTCTCCGGCATACACATTGCCCTTCAGGACAGGTGCTCCATTCAGTCTAAGTGTCTGTTCTGAACCGAATACATACTTTAGGAAATCAGGGTAGCTGTCGATAATGACCTGTTGTCTCAGTGTCCGTTCCACTCCGTTAACTACCGCTTTGGAGGTGATATTAATCGTATATTGGATTGATTGTTTTGTGATTTTTTTATCTTTAGACTCATCGTATTTGATGCCATCAACTTCCCCACGGCTAGCAGATTGTAATTCTGTAGCTACTTTCAGACTCGATTTGTTCTGGTCCAGTTTCGCAAGAATCACTCCTAAGCTATACGGGTCAATATCCTCCAGCTGCAATCCTCTCAGCTCAGACTGAATATATGCAGCAGCTTCATTAAGCCCCTTCTGGGCAAGGTGCAGGGACTGCACATCATTCTCTCTTATCTCACTTCTCTGGGCACCTCCAATAGTAGCACTAAGAACTGCCGTTCCAAGAATAGTAAGGAGAAGAACGATGAACATTACCAGCACGAGTGCAGATCCGCGTTCAGAATGTACAAAGGAGAATACCCCAGGCTGCCTAGTCTTTTTATTTTGCCCCATTCCCATTTCTGTCCACCGCTCCTAGAATCCGAATTTGCTCTCAAGGTCAAGCTGCCGTCTTGTATCCCCACGTTCTAACACTAGCGAAAGATTGATATTTAACAGACCACTCTTACAAGACTGTACAGTATCCGTACTACACACCAGAGCAATGGATGAAGCCGGACCCAGCTTAGAATCAGTCGAAGTGCGTGTTTGATAGGGATCGGCTGTGGCCGGAATCTCTGTAGAACCAGAAGAACCATGGGCAGCCGAACTCGAAGCCGGAGATTCATTAATAAATAGTTGTCCATCCGCTATTCCGATTTCAACCTCATCGATTCCTCCATTAATATTGTCTCTGCGCAATACTATTGTCTTATCCGTACCATCGGAATAAATTGTATTAGGAGCAAAAGTATAAATTTCAGTAATTATAGCGGACATTAACAGGTCACTTTCATCTCTCAAAGTATTCTCCATTGTGACCCTTTGATAACTATGTACACCAAACATCAAAACCCCATAGATCAGTGCCGATACCAGGGAGAACAAAGATAATGCCGCGATAAGTTCAATCAGAGTAAACCCCTGTTCTCTGCGGAGAAGATTAACGAATTTGCTCATCGGTAATATACCCCTCCACTATAGTCTCCTTAGCATTGGTTGTACCCTGATTTGAGTCTCTCACTCTGATCCGGACAGGCAAAAGATACTCGGCAGTAGCCTTCTCAATAGAATCAGATGAATTGATCATTCCAGTATGCAGAGAAGATTGATACTCTATGTCTATATGATAATTGATGTTATTAATGGTGGGATTGAGTACCTTCGCTAATGTAGTTACATCACTCACCGCAGTGCTGTAAGCACTACAATCAGCTGTCGTCTGTGTCAACGGGATACAACTGGCTGCTTGAATAGCCGGATGACCTATAATCTCAGGCTGTGATCCTGTTGCAGGTCTGCCTCTAAGGAAGACCTTCATCTCCTCAAAATCCTGCTTCTCCATATAAAACAAAGCATTGCGCGCCAGATTGACCATGACTGTCTTGCTCTGGTTGGATTTGGAGTAGGACAGCGCGTGGGTGAAGTAAGAGGTCAGCACCAGCGATACGATCGACAAGATGACGATGGCGGCCAGCACCTCGATCAGGGTGAAGCCGGCTTCTCTGCCCCGCTTCCGGCTGCGGTTCCGTGGGTCTGTCCAGGACATGATGTTCGCTCCCCGTAGGCTAATAGTTTCTATGTATCATTTCTAGTTCCTATGCAGTAAAAAGCGGGCTTGTCCGGCCTTCTGTCAGGAGCGCCCCTGTCCCTGGTCCCGTGTTCGCTTACGCTCTTCTGAATCTTTTTACCTACTTCCATTATATTCCCTCTGCTCCGGGAGCAGCAATGCCCGGGATCAATAAATCTGGAGAATTCTACAATTTAACTCCGGCGGGGGCTGTGCTATCATGTGGGCAGAAAGGGGATACGCAAATGGCTTTGATTGAATGCAGGTTCTATTCAGAGGTGCTGGGTCTCAGTACTTCGATGACAGTGATTCTGCCGCAGCAGACCACGACGCAGATTGGAATGAGCAATGTATCGAGAGGAAAGCTTCACCCGACGCTGTACTTGCTGCACGGTTTGTCTGACGATGATTCGATCTGGCTCCGCCGGACCTCGATTGAGCGTTATGTGGCGGAGATGGGCATCGCCGTGGTTATGCCGCAGGTGCACCGCAGCTTCTACACCGATATGGCCACAGGGGGACGGTACTGGACCTTCATCAGCGAGGAATTGCCTGCGCTGGCCCGCTCTTTCTTCCCGTTGTCGGACAAGCGCGAGGATAACTTCGTGGCCGGACTGTCGATGGGCGGTTACGGGGCAATGAAGCTTGGGCTGCGCAAGCCGGAGAACTGGGCCGCTGCCGCAAGTCTCTCGGGGGCGCTGGATATGGTGCATCAATCTCTGAACTGGGAAGATGCGTCGCAGAAGTCTAAAGAGTATTTGCAGATTTTTGGAGACCAGGACATTGCTGGTACACCGGAAGATTTGCTCTGGCTGCTGCAGGAAGTAGACCGTTCTGAGGGGCCGAAGCCACTGCTCTATCAGTGCTGTGGAACCGAGGATTTCCTTTATGAGGACAACCAGACCTTCCGTAAGGCCTGCGGTGAGACCGGGCTGTCTCTGACCTATGAAGAGGGCCCCGGCGAGCATGAGTGGGGTTATTGGGACACCAAGATCCGCGATGTGCTGAAGTGGCTGCCGCTCCAGAAGTAATGATTTCACATTATTTGTAAGCGCATACTCACAAAAAAGACTGTCCCACCGCATCCAGCCGATGCCGTCGAGACAGTCTTTGTCTTATTATCCGATTCCGCCGTTAAAATGGCGGGGCTTACTGCGCAGCAGCAGGTCCATGCTGCTTCACCCATTCGCCTGCGGCCAGCAGGGCGGCTTCGGCCCGCTCAATGGCGGCCTGTACCTGAACGGTCGCGGTACCGCCGTAGACATTACGGGCGTTCACAACCGCCTCCGGCTGGAGAACGGCATAGATCTGATCGTCGAACAGCGGTGAGAACTGCTTGAATTCGTCCAGAGTCAGATCCAGCAGGAACTTGCCTTCGTTGATGCAATACAGGACGGTTTTGCCGATTACCTCATGTGCCTGGCGGAACGGCAGTCCCTTGCCGACCAGGAAGTCGGCGATATCGGTCGCGTTGGAGAAGTCCGTATTCACGGCCTCGCGCATCCGTTTCTTGTTGACCTTCATCGTGGAGATCATCGGCGCGAACAGCTGCAAGGCACCCGTTAGCGTAGCTACGGTATCGAACATACCTTCCTTGTCTTCCTGCATATCCTTGTTGTAGGCCAGCGGGAGTGACTTCAGCACGGTCAGCAGTCCAATCAGGTTGCCGTAGACACGGCCTGTCTTGCCACGTACCAGCTCCGGCACATCCGGGTTCTTCTTCTGCGGCATGATGCTGCTGCCGGTGCAGAAGGCATCGTCCAGCTCCACGAAGCTGAATTCGGTGCTGCTCCACAGCACCAGCTCCTCGCTGAGCCGTGACAAGTGGGTCATAACCAGCGCCGCATTCGCCAGGAACTCGACGATAAAGTCACGGTCGCTGACCGCATCCAGACTGTTCTCATATACGCTATCGAAGCCAAGCTGCTCAGCCACGAAGTGGCGGTCGATCGGAAACGTCGTTCCCGCCAGCGCACCAGCGCCCAGCGGCAGCACATTGATCCGCTTGTAGCTGTCGGTCAGACGCTCCGCATCGCGGCGGAACATCGACACGTAGGCGAGCAGATGATGGGCGAACAGAATCGGCTGCGCACGCTGCAGATGAGTGTAACCAGGGACAATAGTCTCCACATTGTCCTTGGCCTGCCCGATCAGCGCCTCCTGCAGGTCATGCAGCAGCGTTACCAGCTCCACCACCCGGTTCCGCAGGTAAAGGTGCATATCCGTCGCTACCTGGTCGTTGCGGCTGCGGCCGGTATGCAGCTTGCCGCCGACCGGGCCGATCTCAGCGATCAGGTTCTTTTCAATATTCATGTGGATGTCTTCATCGGCTACTGAGAACTCAATCTCCCCCGCCCGCACCTTCTCCAGCACCTTGGCGAGTCCGCCCTTGATCGTCTCTACATCCTCCTGCGGCAGAATGCCGCACTTCCCCAGCATCGTCACATGGGCCAGACTGCCCTGCACATCCTCTTCAGCCAGCGCCTGATCGAAGCCGATCGAAGCCGTATATTCCTCCACCAGCTTGTTCGTTCCTTTAGTAAAACGTCCGCCCCACAGCTTGCTCACCTGATGTTCCCTCCTTATGGACGGTAGAAGGGCCGCCCCTGTCCGGATGGGAGGAACGGCCTTCTGTGTCCGCTTCTATAAGTATATGGTCTATAAAATACCGCTCCAGCGGCAATACGCTTCTACTTCTTGGATTCTTCCACGCCCGCTGACACCTTCAGGCGCAGGGCATTCAGCCGGATGAAGCCGGTCGCATCGCCCTGGTCATACGCCTGGGTAGGATCGGCCTCCATCGTGGCAATATCCGGGTTGTACAGGCTGACCGGGCTCTTGACCCCGGCGCCGATGATGTTGCCCTTGTACAGCTTCACACGTACCGTACCGGTTACGTTCTTCTGGCTCTCGTTCACCAGCGCCTGCAATGCCAGCCGCTCCGGTGCGAACCAGAAGCCGTTATACACCAGCGTACTGTAACGGGTAATCAGGCTGTCGCGCAGGTTCATGACTTCGCGGTCCATGGTGATGGACTCCATTTTGCGGTGAGCGGTGAACAGAATGGTTCCGCCCGGGGTCTCATACACACCGCGGCTCTTCATGCCGACAAAACGGTTCTCCACCATATCCACACGGCCGATCCCGTGCTTGCCGCCAAGCTCGTTCAGCTTCTCCATGACTTGCAGCGGGGATAACGGCTCGCCGTTCAAGGCTACACAGTCGCCCTTCACGAAGTCCAGCTCCAGATATTCCGCTTCATCCGGAGCATCCTCAGGGGCGTTCGAGAGCAGGAACATTTCCTTGTTCTCCGGTGCGCTTGGATCGAACCAAGGGTCTTCCAGCACGCCGCTCTCATAGCTGATGTGCAGCAGATTGCGGTCCATCGAATACGGCTTGGCGGCAGAGGCCTGCACCGGAATGCCGTTAGCTTCAGCATAAGCGATCATCTCTGCACGGCCAGGGAACTGGTTGCGGAACTCTTCCAGACGCCAAGGCGCGATCACCTTGATGCTTGGCGACAACGCGGCCGCATTCAGCTCGAAGCGTACCTGATCGTTACCTTTGCCGGTTGCGCCATGGGCAATGGCGGTAGCGCCCTCTGCGATGGCGATATCCACCATGCGCTTGGCGATCAGCGGACGGGCAATGCTTGTTCCAAGCAGATATTGTCCCTCATAGAGGGCGCCTGCCTGGAACATCGGGTAGATGAAGTCACTGGCGAATTCATCGCGCAGATCATCGATGTAGACCTTGGATGCGCCGGTAGCGAGCGCCTTCTCTTCCAGGCCGTCCAGCTCTTCCTTCTGGCCGATATCGGCGGTGAAGGCGATAATTTCCGCATCATAGGTTTCTTTCAGCCATTTCAGAATGACTGAGGTATCCAGCCCGCCGGAATAGGCGAGTACGATTTTTTCTTTTGGCATGGGGTTGCTTCCTTTCGGTGTGGAGGGTGATAAGATCAACTGCAACTTCATAATGGGTTGTATATGTCACTCCAGAGAATGTTTGGACTTCCGATCCTTCAACCCTCTTATTTAAGTTCCCGTTGATCGTATATATGTGTTGTGTATATAGGGTTTGCGTATCCAATTAAGGTGTAATTGGTAGGCTTAATTGCAATTGGTACAACTAAATTAGCTGATATACCGCCGAATGTGCGTTTAGCTGTAGTTCGTACAATTAAAATTTCTCATTACCTAGATCCGGACCCATCACGCAGATTTAGTTGTACAGAATACAGTTACAAGAGAAAACTCTTACTTTTTACTGTTTTTAATTGTACAGAATACACTTATCTCTAAATGTCCGCTAAAAACGATACTTTATATATTAGCAATTGAGAATAATCTCATCTCTTTGCTCCTGATGCCCTAACTCCAGCTACATCTAGCCCATCAAAGCCGCCATCAGCGCCTTCTGCGCATGCAGGCGGTTCTCCGCCTGATCGAAGATGACCGAGTTCGGGCCGTCGATCACGCCCGTGCTGACCTCTTCCTCCCGGTGGGCTGGAAGACAGTGCAGGAACAGGTAGTCGCTCTTCGCGCCTTTTACCAGCTCCTCATTGACCTGATAGTCCTTGAACGCTGCTTCACGCGCCAATTGCTCAGCCTCGAAGCCCATGCTCGCCCAGACGTCGGTATAGATGACATCGGCATCCTGCACTGCTTCCTGCGGGCTGCGGGTGATCGTGATGATTGATCCGGTCTCCTTGGCAATCTCGCGCGCCTCGGCCACAACCGCTTCGTCCGGCTCATAGCCTTCCGGCCCGGCCACCGCGACATGCACGCCCAGCTTGGCCCCGCCGATCAGCAGGGAATGCGCCATATTATTGCCGTCGCCGATGTAGGCCAGCTTCAGGCCTTTCAGCTTGCCTTTGTGCTCATACACGGTCTGGTAGTCTGCCAGCACCTGGCACGGATGTGCCAGATCGCTCAGACCATTGATGACAGGCACTGAGGCATACCGCGCCAGTTCTTCCACTTTATCATGGCCGAATGTGCGGATCATGATCCCGTCCAGGTAACGCGACATGACCTGTGCGGTGTCGCCGACGGTCTCACCGCGGCCGAGCTGAATGTCGTTCTTGCTCAGGAACAGCGCATGGCCGCCGAGCTGATACATCCCTACTTCAAAAGACACCCGTGTCCGGGTAGAGGACTTCTCGAAGATCAGTCCGATCGTCTTGCCCAGCAGCGGCTGGTAGACCTCGCCGTTCTTCTGCTTGCGCTTCAGCTCAATTGCCAGATCAATCAAATACGTGATTTCCTCCGGAGTATAGTCGTTCAGCTCCAGCAGGTCACGTCCTTTGAGCTGTGCGGCAATCGTCTCTGTAACGCCTGGTGTTCCCTGACTCATGAATGGGCCTCCCCGTTTCTTTGATTAGCATAAGTATGAATGAGTTCCGACAGGATGTCCACCGCCTGATCGATCTCGTCCGTGCTGACATACAGATTCGGCAGCAGCCGGATAACATTCGGTCCGGCCTGGACGAACAGCAGTCCGCGCTTCTGTCCGGCGAGCACGATCTCGGCCACCGGCTCCTGGCATTCAATACCGATCAGCAGGCCTTTGCCGCGAATCTCCTTCACGAAGGAGGTATCCGCCAGCTTCTCTCTCAGCTGTCCGGTTAAGTACCCGCCCATCTCTGCCGCCCGATGCGGCAGGTTATCCTCCAGCATTGTCTCAATGGTCGCTTCCATCACAGCCGCCGCCAGCGGGGTGCCGCCGAAGGTGCTGGCATGGCTGCCCGGGCTGAACGCCTCGCGCAGATAGCCTTTACCGAGCATGACACCGGCCGGGAAGCCGCTGGCAATCCCTTTGGCCAGGGTGAAGATATCCGGCTCAATGCCATAATGCTGGTGGGCGAACAGCTTGCCCGTCCGGCCCATGCCGGTCTGGACTTCGTCCACGATCAGCAGCAGGCCATGCTCCTTGCACAGCGCAACCACTGCATCCAGGAACTCCTGCTGCACCTCAAGCACGCCGCCCTCAGCCAGCACCATCTCCAGCATAATCGCTGCCGTATGCTCTGTAATAGCTGCCTTCAATGCCTCCAGGTCATGCAGCGGCACCGTCTTGAAGCCTGCCGGAAGCGGCAGGAAGCCTTCCTTAACCTTCGCTTGACCAGTAGCGGTCAGTGTAGCCAAGGTACGGCCATGGAACGATTGCTCGAAGGTGATGATTTCATAGCGGTCATTCCCTTTCACCTTCTGGTGATACCGGCGGGCCAGCTTGATGGCCGCTTCATTCGCTTCCGCTCCACTGTTGCAGAAGAAGACCTGATCCGCACAGCTATTCGCAGTAAGCAGCGCCGCTACCCGGTCCTGGCCCGGAATGTGGAACAGGTTCGATACATGCCACAGCGTATCAATCTGGGCCTTCAGCTTCGCGCCGACCTTTTCCGGGGCATGGCCCAGACTAGTAACGGCCAGTCCGCACATGAAGTCAAGATATTTGTTGCCCTGATCATCCCAGACCCAGCTGCCCTGGCCTTTAACCAGGCTGATATCGTATCTGGCATAAGACGGGAAAACCGCACTCAGCTTGGCAGGAGCGGCAGCCGCCTCCTGTCCGCCCGCTTCTCCGGAACGTCCCTGCAGTGCCCCTGTCAAAGAATTTTGTTGCGTTTGCGTCAGCTCACTCATTCTCATTCACTCTCCCACCATGCTGCTGCCGGCTCCCCGTCAGCGCGTCTATTAGTATTCACCTAATGAATCTCTGCTACCTTACAATCCGCGTCCCCAGTGCCTCGCCCTGAAGGACCCGGCTGAGTACACGCGGCTCGCTGCCGTCTACAATAATAACCTCGGACACCTGGCCCTGGATGCAATCCATCGCTGCGCGGACCTTGGGAATCATCCCGCCGTAGATTTCGCCGCTGTCAATCAGCTCTTCAATCTGGGCCACGGTCACGGACGGAAGCACCACTTTCTCACCTTCCACCGTACGCATAATCCCCGGCACATCCGTAACGACAATCATCCTTGGCGATTCTATATAAGAAGCAACGGCTCCCGCCGCAGTGTCCGCATTAATATTATACCGCTGGCCGCTGGCATCCACGCCGACCGGCGCAATAACCGGGATATAGCCCATCCCGAGAATACCCGTCACAATCTCCGCCTGGACCTGCACGACTTCCCCCACCAGCCCGACCTCCTGATGGTTCGCTACCGGACGTGCCACAATCAGGTTACCGTCTATGCCCGACAGCCCGAGAGCACGGCCCCCGCTGGACTGAATCCGCCGGACAATCGCCTTGTTGATGCTCCCGGCCAGCGTCATCTCAACGACATCCAGCACCTCTTCGGTGGTCACCCGCAGGCCATTCACGAAGCTGCTCTCGATGCCAAGCTTCTCCAGATTGCCGGAGATCGCCGGACCGCCGCCATGCACAATGACCGGCTGAACACCGCTTCGCTGCAGCCCCCGCAAATCCTCGAAGAACGAATCCGGCAGCGCCGCCAGCGTACTTCCGCCGCATTTCATCACGAACAGCCTTTCTAACGCCATTCCCCTGCCCCCTCTATATAAGCTGCCTGCCGCCGATCCCCGCACAAGCCGCGCAGGTTACGTCCGGTAAGCCGCATTAATCCGCACATAATCATAAGTGAGGTCGCAGCCCCAGGCGGTAGCACTGCCGCTTCCGTCCGACAGGGCGACTGAGATCAGCACGGTATCTGTCTTTTGCAGATAATGCAGTGCCTGCTCCTCATCAAAAGCCACCGGACGCGATCCGCGCAGCACCTCAATCTCACCCAGCTTAATATCCACCCGTTCCGGCGATACCGGCACGCCTGCGCGGCCAACAGCTGCAATGATCCGCCCCCAGTTGGCATCCGCACCGAAGATCGCCGATTTCACCAGGCTGGAGCCGACCACCGTCTTGGCAATCGCAGCCGCCGCCTCATCGTGCACCGCCCCGCTCACCTGCACCTCGATCAGCTTCGTTGCGCCTTCGCCGTCGCGGGCAATCGCCATCGCCAGACTACGGCACACATGCGTGAACGCCGCCGCAAAAGCCTCCCAATCCCCATGCTCCCGCGTCAGCTTCTCATTGCCCGCCAGCCCGCTGGCCATAGCGACCAGCATATCATTTGTACTGGTGTCACCGTCTACAGTGATCATATTAAAAGTAGAGTTCGTCGCCGTGCGCAGCAGGCCCAGCAGATCTTCTCCGTCAATGAGCACATCCGTGGTCATGAAGCCCAGCATCGTCGCCATGTTCGGGTGAATCATCCCGGAGCCCTTCGCGGCTCCAGCAATAATGACCTCTGTTCCGCCCACAGTAACTTTGACACAGCTTTCTTTTTTGACCAGATCGGTTGTCAGTATCGCCTGGCTGAACTCCTCGGCACCGGCAGCGCCCGCATCCAGCTTCTCCGGCAGTCCTTCAATCCCGCTGCGCACACAGTCCATCTTCAGCAGCTCGCCGATTACGCCCGTAGAAGCCACAGCCACGTTCAGCTCGTCCACACCCAGATGGCGGGCAGCAGCCGCACGCATCTCATACGCATCCGCTTCCCCCTGCTCGCCTGTACAGGCATTGGCATTGCCGCTGTTCACGATGACCGCCTGCAGTGTCCCGTCCGCCAGACTCTCACGCGTCACCTTCAGCGGAGCCGCCTGAAACACATTGGTCGTGTACACCGCAGCCGCCGTCGCAGGCACCTCACAACGGATGGCGGCGAGGTCGTTGCGCTCGGTTTTTTTGAGCCCGCAGTGCAGGCCTCCGGCCGTGAAACCCTTCGGTGCAGTAATGCTTCCGCCTTCTACGACGGTATATAATGAATGCTCGCTCATGTATGTTTGACCGCAAATAGCTTAAGGATACACCGGTGTGTAGCCCAGCCCGCGGGTTTCCTCCCATCCCATCATCAAATTCAGGTTCTGAATCGCCTGCCCTGCTGCGCCCTTAACAACATTGTCGATAACCGACACGATGGTGACCCGCCCGGTGCGTGCATCTGTGGCGAAGCCGATGTCGCAATAATTCGACCCGCTGACTTCCTTCGTCGCCGGAACAATGCCGGGCTCGCGCACCCGCACAAATGGCCGGCCCTCATAATAGTTACGGTATAAGTCCACCAGTTCCTGCTCGCTGTGTTCACCCGTCAGACTGGCATACATCGTGCTCATAATCCCCCGGGTCATCGGCACCAGATGCGTCGTGAACGTAACCGTTACCTTCTCCTTGGCGATATCGCTAAGCACCTGCTCGATTTCCGGGATGTGCTGATGCTTGTTGATTTTGTAGGCTTTGAGGTTCTCATTGATCTCGGCAAAATGCACCATCAGGCTCGTTCCCCGCCCCGCCCCGGACACCCCGGACTTCGCATCGATAATGATGCTATCCGGCTTAATCCAACCGGCGGCAAGCGCCGGAACCAGCCCCAGCAGCGTCGCTGTCGGGTAACACCCGGGATTCGAGATGAAGTCCACGCCAGCCGCCTGTTCACCGTACACCTCACATAACCCGTAGACGGCCTGCTCCAGGTACGCCTCCGGCGGAGCCGGATGCTTATACCACTGTTCATACTCTGCACCATTATTCAGCCGGAAGTCTCCCGACAGATCCACGACCTTAAGCCCTGCCTCCAGCAGCTGCGGCACCAGCTTCCCGCTCACCCCGGAGGGAGTTGCAGTGAAAACAACATCGGCTCTCCCCGCAATCTCGGCGGCATCGACACCATCCAGCTTACGCTCCACAATCCCCGTCAGATGCGGGAACCCTTCCTCGATCGGTGCACCTGCACTTGACGAAGAGATCACTGAAGTAATCTCAATATCCGGGTGGCCCTGCAGCAGCCTGATCAGCTCCACGCCCCCATATCCTGTTGATCCGACAATCGCTGCTCTCAGCTTGCCTGTCACTGTCATCCCCGCTTCCTATGTCTCATTTCTACCATTATCGCCCGGTCCTGACCGTTCTGCAAATATGTATTATTATACGACCGTATTAATATAAATACAACATGTAACGTTAACTTTATTCAAGCCCTTTTGCAGCAAAAAAAGAAGCGTAAGCCCCCATCAGGGAGTTCTACGCTTCTCTTTTGAATCCTTCGCCCAGCACCTCATGCGCCTCCGTAATAATCACAAAAGCACCCGGGTCCACCGAGCGGACAATCGCCTTCAATCTGGCAATTTCGTTCTGGCCTACCACGACCATCAGCACAGTGCGGTTGTCTCCGGTGTAGCCGCCTTGCGCATTCAGCTTCGTCAGTCCGCGGTCGAGATCATTCAGAATCGCCTGGGAGATCGCCTCCGTATGATCCGAGATGATATACGCCACCTTCGTTACGCTGAAGCCCACCTCCAGCGCATTAATCACTCTGCCGGTGACGAACAGACCAATCAGGGCATACATCGCCTGCTCCATCCCCAGCACAAAAGCAGCCAGCGTAATCACCGTACCATCCAGCAGCACCACGGACAGCGAGAAGCTGAAGCCGGTGAGCTTCTGAATAATCTGTGCCGCAATCGTCAGTCCGCCGGTGGAGCCGCGCCCGCGGAAGACCAGACCTAAGCCCAGCCCCACTCCAATACCGCCATAAATAGAAGCTAACAGCGGATTAGTGGTCGGTACAGGCCCGTCTTTGGTCAGAAAAATGAACAGCGGCAGCACGAAGCTCCCCAGCAAGGACCGGATGCCGTACTGCTTGCCGAGGAAGATGACGCCGAGAATGAACAGCGGAATGTTCAGCGCCCACTGCGTGAACGCCGGCTCCGCCCCGAACCAGGCCTCGGCCAGCACGGACAGACCGGATACACCGCCTGAAGCAATCTGATTGGGCAGGAAGAACAGGTTGAACGCCAGCCCCGTAATCAGCGAGCCGATCAGAATAAGCGCGATATCCACGGTATGGCGCAGCGGCCCGTTCAAGGGAATCAGCGGAGGTTTGTTGCGTGAATTGACTTTTTGCATCGTTGGCCGGGCTCCTTTATATTCAGAAAAAATCCCTACACCTCCGAAGACGTGTAGGAATAGAATTTCGTTTATTCAGCTTCGGTCTTGATCTGGCTGCGCAGATAGCCGTCGATGAATCCGTCCAGATCGCCGTCCATGACTGCACCGACGTTGCCGGTCTCCACCGAAGTGCGGTGATCCTTCACCATGCTGTACGGATGGAATACATAGGAGCGGATCTGGCTGCCCCAGGCAATATCGGATTGCTCGCCGCGAATCTCATCCAGTTCAGCCTGCTGCTCCTGGATTTTGCGCTCATAGAGCTTGGACCGCAGCATCTTCATCGCCTGCTCCCGGTTCTTGATCTGGGAACGCTCATTCTGGCACGTCACCACCACCCCGGTCGGGATATGCGTGATGCGCACAGCCGAGTCTGTCGTGTTGATATGCTGACCGCCCGCGCCGCTGGCCCGGTACGTATCAATCTTAAGATCCTCTGTACGGATCTCCACTTCAACATCATCCGAAATCTCCGGCATCACATCGCAGGATACGAAGGAGGTATGGCGTCTACCCGAGGAGTCAAAAGGCGAGATGCGCACCAGCCGGTGAACGCCCTTCTCTGCCTTCAGGTATCCATAGACATTGTGCCCTTTAATGAGCAGCGTTACACTCTTGATGCCCGCTTCATCCCCCGGCAGATAATCCAGCACCTCAACCTTGAAGCCCCGCTTCTCAGCCCAGCGTGTGTACATGCGCAGCAGCATCTGGCCCCAGTCCTGGGACTCGGTGCCGCCTGCACCCGGGTGCAGCTCCAGAATCGCGTTCAGCTTATCGTATGGCTGATTGAGCAGCAGCTGCAGCTCGAATTCATCCACTCTGCCGCTGATTCCGCGTACCGTCTCCACCATCTCGGCAGCGAGGGCGTCGTCGCCTTCCTCATCGGCCAGCTCGACCATCATCTCGGCATCGTCGAATTCCTGCTGCAGCTTATGATACTGGTCTACCACCGATTTCACAGCATTCATCTCGCTGATGACGCTCTGCGCCTGCTCGGGATCATCCCAGAATCCGGGCGCCGCCATCTTCTCTTCAAAGTTCGCAATAATCTCCAGCTTCAGGTCTAAGTCAAAGTGACCCCCTAAGGTTGGTTAATTTCTTGCCAATTTCACGCAGGTCCTGCTTCACATTAGGATCGATCACTTGGATCACATCACCTTTCATAATAAAATACCCTTCCACCCGGCCATAAGCCGCTTAAAGCTCAGGTCTTCCGCGCCACTGTGATTCCTGACCACTCAAAAGCCCAAAAAAGCAGCCGGGCCGCAAACGGGGAGTCCCCCCGGGCCCAGCCGCTTTATATTTTCATAATAACTCAAACCGGTAAATATCACCGAAAGTTACTTACCCACATGAAGCCGTAATACCGTCTTACGCCTGGCCGTGGCAGTTCTTGTACTTCTTGCCGCTGCCGCATGGGCATGGATCGTTACGGCCAACGGTGGATTCCACATGCACCGGACGTTTCTCAGCCGGCTCGGCGTTGGTGGAAATCTTGTTCTCCTCCACAACCGACTGCCGTTCCTGATTGGTCTCGATGTGCGCCTTCATAATATAGGTCGCGACTTCTTCCTGGATATTCGCTGTCATGGCATTGAACATCTCGAAGCCCTCGAACTGATATTCGCGCAGCGGATCGGTGCCGCCGTAAGCACGGAGGTGAATCCCTTGACGAAGCTGATCCATGGCATCGATATGATCCATCCATTTGCTGTCTACGGAACGCAGAACAATGACCTTCTCGAATTCGCGTACCAGCTCGGAGCCAAGGCGTTCTTCACGTGCAGCATATTTCTCCAACACACGGCCGAAGATGAACTCGATCATCTCATCGACTTCCTTGCCCCACAGATCATCACGGGTCAGTTCATTCTCTTCCAGCAGCTTGCTGTTCACATAGTCTGCAACCTCTTGCAGCTCCCAGTTCTCAGGGATATCATCGCTGCAGTGTGCATTCACTACGCGGTCGATGACCGGCTTAATCATTTCCACTACGATGTCCTTGATATTGTCAGACTCCAGAATCTCACGGCGCTGCTTGTAGATAATCTCGCGCTGCTGGTTCATGACGTCATCATATTGCAGGACGACCTTACGGATGTCGAAGTTATTGCCTTCTACCCGTTTCTGTGCGGATTCCACCGCCCGGGTAATCATCCGGCTCTCAATCGGCTGGTCTTCCTCGAATCCAAGGCGGTCCATCATGTTGAGCACGTTGTCTGCTCCGAAGCGCTTCATCAGCTCATCGCCAAGCGACAGGTAGAACTGTGTGGAGCCCGGGTCGCCCTGGCGTCCGGCACGTCCGCGAAGCTGATTGTCAATCCGGCGGGATTCATGGCGCTCTGTACCAATAATATGCAAGCCGCCAAGATCAGTTACGCCTTCACCCAGTACGATATCCGTACCGCGTCCGGCCATGTTGGTAGCAATGGTGACGGTTCCCGGCTGACCGGCATAGGAGATGATTTCGGCTTCAGCCGCATGATGCTTGGCATTCAACACCTGATGCCGCACACCCTTGCGCTTCAGCATTTCCGATACCCGCTCGGAGTTTTCAATGGATACTGTACCTACAAGTACAGGCTGATTCTTTTTGTGGCGTTCCACAATTTCATTCACGACCGCGTTGAACTTGCCGTTCTCGCTTTTGTAGACGACATCCGGCATATCAACCCGCTGGTTCGGCTTATTCGTAGGCACCTGGAGAACCTCCAGGCCATAGATCTTCTTGAATTCCTCTTCCTCGGTCTTGGCTGTACCGGTCATGCCGCCCAGCTTGCGGTACATGCGGAAGTAGTTCTGGAAGGTGATTGTAGCGAGCGTCATGCTCTCATTCTGCACTTCAATCTCTTCCTTGGCTTCAATCGCCTGGTGCAGCCCGTCGCTGTAACGGCGGCCCTGCATGAGACGGCCTGTGAACTCATCGACGATCATAACCTCGTCATCGTTGACTACATAGTCTACGTCCCGGCGCATAATTGCGTTCGCCTTCAGCGCCTGCACGATATGATGGTTCAGCGTGACATGGCTGTGGTCATACAGATTCTCGATGCCAAAAGCCTTCTCCGCCGTAGCCACACCCTTCTCGGTCAGCGCAACCGACTTCACCTTAATATCAATGGTGTAGTCTTCTTCAGGCGTCAGCTTCTTGACGAACCGGTCGGCTGCATAATACAGCTCTGTCGATTTCTCAGCCTGGCCGGAGATGATCAGCGGTGTCCGCGCCTCATCGATCAGGATGGAGTCGACTTCGTCAATGATACAGAAGTACAGCGGGCGCTGTACCATCTGTTCCTTATAGAGGACCATGTTGTCGCGCAGATAGTCGAACCCGAATTCATTGTTCGTTCCATACGTAATATCGCAGGCATACGCCTGTTGTTTATCATTATGATCCATGCCGTTGAGGTTCACCCCGACGGTCATGCCCAGGAAGTTATAGATTTGTCCCATTTGTGCGCTGTCGCGCTGGGCCAGGTAATCATTGACGGTTACGACATGCACACCCTTACCCAGGAGCGCATTCAGATACACCGGCAGCGTTCCGACCAGTGTCTTACCTTCACCCGTCTTCATCTCGGCGATCCGGCCTTCGTGCAGCGCCATCCCCCCAACGAGCTGAACGTCAAAATGCCGCATGCCCAGCGTCCGTTTGGAAGCTTCGCGTACGGTTGCAAAGGCCTCGGGAAGAAGCTCCTCCAGCGTCTCGCCCTTCTCAATCCGGGCGCGGAATTCTTCTGTCTTCGCCCGCAGCTCTTCATCCGTCAGCTTGACGAAATCCGGCTCCAGACCATTAATGACTTCGACCGTCTTCATGAGACGTTTAACATCACGTTCGTTGGTATCTCCAAATATTTTCTTAACAAGTCCTAGCATGGTTAACCCCTTTCATGCAACACAGATGGTGGAACCGAGCCCATCCTCAAGACTTAAGTGAAAGGGCCAGATCAAATTTCGATTCCGCTGCTTCATAAATTGTAACAGTTTGTAAGAGAAGCCGCAATACAAGCCGCCCTAACCTTATTCTGCATAATCCGCTTAATTCAGGACAGATGATGGCATTTCAGTGAAAGTGCTGTATATACGAACAAGAGCCCTATTCGCTTCAGGCGAATAGGGGCTCATCTAATTGTCTGCTTCAGGCTGAACCGAGCGCCCTTGGGTAACCTTCGTTATCCCTGTTCAATCAGTCCATATTTGCCGTCATCGCGCTTGTAAACAACGCTGACTTCAGAGGTGTCAATGTTGGAGAACACGAAGAACGTATGTCCGATCATGTTCATCTGCAGAATCGCTTCTTCCACATCCATAGGCTTCAAGGTGAACCGTTTGTTCCGCACAACCTCAAGATCATCGTAATCCTGCTCCTGCTCTTCAACCGCTACAGTGCTGCCGGCCCCTTCAACGAACAAGGTCTTCAGACTGCCTTCCTGGCGGAACTTGCGGTTCAGCTTGGTCTTGTGCTTGCGGATCTGACGTTCCAGCTTGTCCACTACGGCATCGATGGAGGCATACATATCATCACTGCGGTCTTCCGCACGGAGCGTCACACCGGACAGAGGGATAGTCACTTCCACCGTATGAAGGCCGCGAACGACGCCAAGCGTCACATATCCTTCTGAGGTAGGGGGTGCTTCGAAGTACTTCTCAAGTCTGCTGAGCTTCTTATCAACATAGTCTCTCAAAGCGTCGGTCACTTCAATTTGTTGACCTCGAATGCTGAATTGCATAAGGCACTCCTCCTTTGTTTACTTTCTCATTATAGCAAATTGTCAGGGCTAAGTAAAAAACAAAAGCTGTCAGCCTTTACATCTAACTAACAAAAGGTGTCACACCCAATCCCCTTCATGAAAAAAGCCCGGCCGGAGCGTAAAACCGCCCCAGCCGGACCGATGTTCATGCTGTTTATTTCGTGTGGACCCGCAGGATCTCTACTGGAGAGAAGGTGCCGTTGGAATCCGTGATAAAGAAGACTTTATACGCTGTATTGGCAGTGAGTCCTGTTAGGTTAATACTTTGTTTCACAATTGGACTACCTGTAAGTGTACCTGCCGAAGGTGCTGTCAGGTGAACGCCAGCGCTGTTCTTTCCTTCAGAAATTTGTTGGGCTGTAGGATCAGCTTCGTCCGCCTTCACCACCACGTATTTCAGCGGAACTGGTAGTACGCCTGCCTTACCATAGCTCGCATATACTTCGGCTGACACACTAGTTACACTGGTGATTCCAACCTGTGTAACGGAAGTGTCCGTGCCGGCTGCAGTCTTCAACTGAAGCGGCGTTACGCCGGACCAGTTGCCGGAAGTATCTGTCAGGGCAACGTATACCGTGTACTCCGTTCCTGCATTCAGACCATATACCGAGAAGGTAACGGTAGTGTTGGCTGTTGTTGCGATTTTGCCGGAATGAACGCCAGCAGTGTTTGCACTAGTCAACCCGTCTCTCACTTGTACCGCAGTTGGTGGTGTTGCGTTCATGCTGTAAGGAGCTACAACATAGTACACCGATCCTGTTACAGAAGGCGTAACATACACATCTGCAGTCACTGAGCCGACATGACCATAAGCCACGTTGCTCACCGATGGCACGGTTACGCTGCCGCCACCGCCGCCACCGCCTCCTCCACCGCCGCCAGTACCGCCACCGCTACCGCCTGGAACCGGAGTAGCTGTTGGGCTGGTGCTCGGTACAGGTGTTGCTGTAGGAGTTGGAGTTGCAACCGGTGTTGGAGTCGGGATTACTCCGCCGCCAGTGGCTGGCTTGTGGGCTACCGAGTTGCTGATGATGCCCACTGCCTCAGCCCGGGTCAGCGATTTCTTCGGACCGAAGGTGCCGTCAGGATAGCCGTTAATAATCTTCTTGTCGGACGCCGCTGCTACAGCAGCCTTGGCCCATGCCGCGATCTGGGCATTGTCCTTGAACTTAATGGCATTGGAGCTTGTCCCTAGCTTAAGCACCTTGGCAGCAATGACTGCAGCCTCTTGGCGGGTAAGCGGGTTGTTGGCCCGGAAGGTATTGTTCTCATACCCGCCGATGTAGCCGGCTTTGACTGCCTTGGCTACTTCACTGTAGACCCAGTTGGATTTCTTCACATCCGTGAAGCTAATGGAAGCCGTCTCGGTGAACCCGAACAGGCGGTTGATCAGTGCAACATATTCACCACGGGTAATAGCCTTGTTCGGCTTCACCGTTCCGTCAGGATAACCGCCGAGGTATCCTTTGTCCAGCCAGCTCTGCAATTGCTTCTGTGCCCAGTGACCCTGAATGTCCTTAGGGGTTGGTGCTGCGGATACACTTGCCAGTGAACCGAACAGCATCGACATCCCAAGCACTCCAGTCATCAGGCTGCGCCACAATTTTCTCATGCGTTTGTTCATCCTCCTGTGATTGTGATGGGCATAGGCTTCACTGCATGGCTTCTTCCCTTAAAGCACGTTCGGAAGCATACGCCTAAGCAAATAAAAGAGTGCAAACTAGGCAACAAAAAAAGCCCAACGGTTCCCATTACCCAAAATTTAGGTAAACATAACAGGTTTCTTGAAATTCATTTTACAAAGTGTCTAATCCGGGGTGGTTTCAGGCCTGTTTTACGGGGAAATATCAGCTAAATGTAAAAAAGCCCTGCTAAGCAGGACTTCACTTCAAGCCAGACCCGGCCGCCCAGAGCGTGATTCAGGCAGCATAAAAAAGACCCCGGGGAAAATCCCCAGGGTCTACCGCTAGCGTTGTCTCAATTGCTAACCATCTACCATATATGTAGGTCGGCTTCGCCGGATGATTATAATTTGATGACGTTAGCTGCTTGTGGTCCGCGTGCGCCTTCAACGATATCGAACTCTACGGATTGACCTTCATCCAATGTCTTGAAACCGTCAGTTTGAATCGCGGAGAAGTGTACGAATACGTCGCCACCGTCGGCAGTTTCGATGAAACCATAACCTTTTTCTGCGTTAAACCATTTAACTTTACCTTCCATTGACTAAACATTCCCTTCGTCATCAGATGAACGTGAGTCATGCTCACAACTCGACTATACCACCGCTGCTTCTCTATTGTCAATTGGAAAAGTAAATGATTACTTTCAATATTTTACCATGACGTATTTTAAGAGAAGGACCCCAGCTTTCTGTGATATCGTACAAAAAAGGAGCCGACGCTTGTAAATACCCGTCTTCTCCCCAACTGAAACAGTATGCAGCTATTATTTTTTGCGGTCCATCAGGAAGCTGTCCGGCGTATAACCAGCCTCATAGGCGCTGCGCTGAATTTTGGCCTGACTCCGCTTCTGGAGGAAGTCCTGGGCCTCCAGGCGGAGGGCGTTCATGCGGGCCAGGAGTGCAGCATCGTGACCCAGGATTCGCTCAATTTCGCGCATTTGCGCAGCCGATGCCGGACAAATTGCGACCTTTTCTGCAATCGAATCGACAAGAATCTGCCGCTCCTCTACGAAGTCTTCCAGGTCCTCATAGACCGCATCCGGCAGCCGGTCCAGCATCTCCTGCGTCAGCTGATCCAGCCCGCGGATAAGCTCATCCATTCGCAATCTCCGTCTGGCTTGCCGCCAGCTTGGACGCCTGCAGCCAGGTCTCGCGCAGCTCGGTAAGATAACCAATGGCTTCCTCTGCCTTATCAAGGTTTTTATGAATGTTCGCCTGGATTAACAGATAGTTCGTATATTCATAGAGAGAGTAGAGCCCCTTGGACACTTCAATCGAGTAATCCAATGTGCTCATTAACTCGCTGATAATCGTCTGGGCCTTCCCAAAATTCAAATTCGACTTCTCCAGGTCCTGCTTCTTCAACCCGTCCACCGCAGTTTTTGCGAAGCGGATCGCTCCGTCGTACAGCATAATGACAAGTTGCGCTGGAGTCGAAGTCTGGACAGAAGACTGGCGGTATTTATCGTAAGGAGATTTAATCAAATTTGTCACCCTCTATTGTGAAATATTCTTAATTGCCGGTGGAGAACAGGCTGTTGGACTGCGATTGGAGCTTGTTCATGGCGGTCTCCATGGCAGTGAATTGTTTGTAGTAACGGGTCTCCGTATTGTTCAACATTGTGGTCATAACACTGATACGTGAGTTGTATAACCTCAATTTCTTACCCATCACGCTTTCTTCCTTGAACGTACTGGTAAGGTCCATAGAGTATCTGTTCGTTCCCGCCCGCTCCGAGATTTTCTCGATGGCTCCTGTAATTTTTTCAGCCATTTTGTCGAAAATACCCTCTTTGGGGGCGCTAGCCGGGCCTTGCAATAAATCGAGTGCAAGCTGCGGATTCTCATTGATGGCCTTACTCAGCTTCTCCTCATCAATAACGAGCTTGCCGTTCGACATATAATTCCCGGTTGTGATGCCCAGGGTGCTTAATGGTCCCAGCTTGTTACTGATAATGCTGCGCATTTCAGACAAGACGGACTTGATAATATCATCATTCTTAAGCAACCCGCTCTGCGCCTTCTCAGTCCAGGTTTTGACGTCTGCCTCTTTCATCTCAGCCTTCTGCGCATCCGTCAATGGTCTGAAATCACGATACTTCGCCTCGTCGATCTTGGAATTCAGGGCCAGGATCAGGTTGTTATAATCTTCAACGAAGCTCTTGATGGATTCCACGGCTTTAGTAGAATCGGTCTGTGTCTTGATAATAACCGGTTCGTTATCTTTAGTTAATTCGAGAAGAGTGAGTTGCACTCCGTTAATAGTAAAAGTATTGCTGGTTACATCCTTGATGGGTTCACCATTTATTTCAACTTCAGCATTCTCACCATCGAGCTTCTTAGTAATCGAGTTGTCATCTGCCGGGTTGGACTTCATCCCATTGAAGAGCTTCATGAAACCGTAGGAGTTGCCGCTGAGTTTGACAGCCCCCTCAGGATTTCCAGGATTATCTACTATCCCGGTCAGTTTCAGGACCCCATTCTCAAAGGTGGCAGCTACTTTGGCAGCATTACCCTCATTTATCTTAGTCAAGACATCTGAAATATTATCAGAACCTTTAAAGGTAAACGATTTGCCGTTGATACTGAATGTAATGTCCTTCACTTCATCATCGGTCAGAGCAGAATTATTAAGCTGGTTGGTAAGCTGCGTCAATGTAGTGGAAAGAGTAGCGTCTGTAAGCGGATTGGTCTCTACAACCTTTTTTGTAGTGAATAGCCCCAGAACAGTGTTGCTGCTGGCAGGAGAACCCATTACTACTGCACCATCTTTACCCCCCGTCTTGGAGGCAATGGTCAGCTTCCCGGTAATTTCATCATAACTGGCGATCGCATTGGCCTTCGTAGAAGAATTAATCGTTGCCACCAGCGTCGAGATCGAGGTCATACCGTTGAATAGGGATTTCCCGTCCGCATCCTTAAACGTCTCGCCGTTGATGCTGATATCGAAGCCCTTCTTCAGATACTCCTCCATATCCAGACCTTGCATACTACCAAGGTCAACGCCATCTAGTGCAGCCAAGGAGGTGGTAGCAGGTATGCCTTGTCCTAAGCCGGCTGTCTCATAAGTCGTTCTTGTAGCCAGCTTTGTAACCTTAACGGCCATCTCCTGTCCGGTCGCATTGGCCGTCGCCTCAGCCTTAAGCGCGGTCGTATTGCCGCTAAGTACTGCCTTTTGTGCATTTAAAGCAGAGCTAAGTCCATATTTTAAAGTCAACTTATTAGTTCCAAAATCATACAGCTTACTGTTCATCTCCCGGTAGCTCTCACGCGTCCATTGCAGGATCTGCTTGTCCTGGTTCAGCTTGTCCAGCGGCACCCGCTTGGCCGCCATCATACTCTTCACCATACTATCAATATCCATACCTGAGAATCCATTGATTCGCGTAACCAAAAAAGCACCTCCTTAGATTAGATCTTCTCGTCTATAAGCAGACCGGCAAGCTCCATCATATTTGCCACCAAATCCAGTGTCTTCTCCCGTGGAACTTCACGGATTAGCTCGCCAGTGTCCTTATTGAGCACCTTCACCATAATGTCATGTGTCTTCTCGTGGATGCTGATCTCCAGCGTGGTCTGGGGGCCCTGCAAAGATTTCACTGCCCGTTCGATGGTGCGGATCAGTTGTTCCTGACCTACTGACACACTCGTTCCCTGTCTCTCCTTCAAGGCCATATCCTTCATATCCCGGATTCCTGACGCTTGATCTGCAGACGCTACAGACCCTGCACCAGACGGCATAGTCTCTGGCTTGCCCTGTCCGCCAGTTGTCGTACTAGCCGTAAGCGAAAACTGTACATTCATTAACCCCGACCTCCACCAACACTCAATTTATACTTTATATATCGGTTAGTTTCAGGGATAATTTAGGATTTTGGCACGTCTGCAAAAGAAAAAAGACTCCGGGTCGCCCCGGAGCCTAAGGTAAAGCAGGAATAAATTAACGAAGCAATTGCAGAACGCCTTGTGGCTGTTGGTTAGCCTGAGCCAACATAGCCTGTGCAGCCTGTGCAAGGATGTTGTTCTTAGTCTGCTGCATCATTTCTTTCGCCATATCAACGTCACGGATACGGGATTCAGCTGCCGTCAGGTTCTCAGAAGCTGTTCCCAAGTTGTTGATGGTGTGTTCCAGACGGTTCTGAGTCGCACCCAGCTTAGAACGCTCGCTGGATACTGCTGCCGTAGCCTTGTCCAGAATTGCAATGGCTGCTGCTGCGCCTTCCTTAGTAGCAATGTTCAGTGCAGCTTCGCCCTTCACATCGTTAGTTCCATCAGTTACTGTGTTAGCAGCGGTGAAACCTGCTGTTCCAGCTTTAGCAGTGATACCCAGAGCGTTAGCACGCATGTCGTTGATCGACAGACTCATGGATTGACCAGTGTTAGCACCGATTTGGAAGGTAGTTTCGAAGGCTTTCTGAACTCCGCCGTCTTTGATTTCGAGTTTAGAAGTAGCACCTGTAGTTGCACTATCAATTTTGATGATACCAGTAGCTGCACCAGTTGCAGCAGCTTTGATACCTTCAACTTTGCTATCCAATTGAGTAGATACAATATTTGCCAGAACATCATCAAAGTTAGCTGTTGCATTGATTGCATCACTGATGTTTACTCCAATGCCTTTACCAGTGTAAGCACCTTTGTTAGCATCATAGAACTCTACTTGTTGATCATTAATTGTGAAGCCTTTACCAACGAGTGCTTCTACTTTGGCTTTGCTGTCAATATTGAGACCAGCAGAAGAGAAGTCCAAGTTAGTTGTTGCCGCAGTTGCTGCTGAAGTTGTACCAATTGCGTTTGTAACATCAGGAGTAAAGGTAGCTGCAGTCCCTCCTTCAGAATAATCTGAGATATTACCCGCAGCTCCATCAAACTTCCCACCTGCTACTGCTGTAAATGTGACTACACCAGCCCCATCCGAAACAGCAGTATAGTTTCCTTTTAGAACTTCATTCTCATCAATCAGTTTTTGGAAAGCTGCTGCTAACGCGTCCCCTGTATTTCCAGTCGTCGTGCCCGCCGTTGGAAGGTTAATGGATGCTGCGCCACCGTTAGTTGTAACTTCAAAATTTGCTTTTGTTGCGTTATTAGCAGCGTAAGTTACATCAAGGTCAACACCATTAAGTTTGATACCAACAGTATCATTGGCAATTGCAGCTGCACTTAGCGTGACTGTTGCTGTGGCCTGAGTATGAACTGCATCCCCACCAGTTTGCTTAACAGCAGTAGGAACTAACCCTGAAGCTGTCAGATTGGTTTTTCCATCACCCTGCAGCAACTTCTGAGTGTTGAACTCAGTAGTGTTACCGATACGGTTGATTTCGGAAGTCAGAGCGTTCATTTCATCTTGCAGCGCTTGACGGTCGGAATCAGTGTTGGTTCCGTTCGCGGATTGGTTCGCGATTTCGCGTTGACGTTGCAGGATGGAGTGAGTTTCGTTCAGTGCGCCTTCAGCTGTTTGAATCAAGGAGATACCATCTTGAGCGTTGCGGGCAGCCTGATCCAAACCGCGGATCTGACCGCGCATTTTTTCGGAGATTGCCAGACCAGCAGCGTCATCACCTGCACGGTTGATGCGAAGACCGGAAGACAGCTTCTCGATATTTTTGTTAGTGTTAGCAGTGTTGATGGACAGTTGGCGGTGAGTGTTCAACGCCGGTACGTTATGATTGATAATCATTGGATATTTCCTCCCTGAAATTGAGTTAGTTCCACATCCTTGTGGTAAGCATTGAACCATTAAGGTCGGCCGCCCTGCCGGCTCAATGCCTAATACATATATCGACGGCCCGGCCCAAACTGTTTAGAGTATTTTTCCGTTTTTCGATAATTTTTTTACTGTCTTGCCCTGAACACCAAAAACCCGAGCCACATCAAGCAGCCCAGGTCCTATAATGTATCCTATTCTATAATCTAAAACTTCCTTACTGATTCCCTCCACGCAGACGGTGGATCAGCGCATTCAAGTCGGTTGGCTGAGGCGCTACGGATTCGCGGTTGGATTCCTGGATCGACAGGTAGACCTCTTTGCGGAAAATATCGACATGCTTCGGTGCAGAGATCCCCACCTTCACCGTATCGCCTTCCACACTTAGAATCGTGAGTTCGATCTGGTCCTGGATGACGATGGTCTCCCCTTTTTTGCGGGACAGTACGAGCATGTTAACCTCCATCCTTTCCGTCAGCCACCAGCTGCTCCTGCAGCAGGCTGTGCTTCGTATGATATGAGGTGCGGTGAATGACAATCTGTTTTCCGGTCTGACCGCCGGGATTGAAGATTAGGGGGGCCAGCAGATTAATCGTAGACGCCTCCACCTGCTCCTTCAGCGTCACAATGCAGCGGACCAGCACCTCTGACTCGATTCCGAGCTCCTCGGCTTCATCATCTGGAAGCTCAAACTCATAGGAAGGATAGAAAGCAAACGGATCAGCTAGCAGGAAGGAATGCCCCGGCTCCTTAACCGACTGCAGCACCCAGAACGGCGATTCCTCTAACGCCACCAGGGCAAAATCCGCTTCTTCATCAAACCCGGGAATCCCCTTAGTGAAATGATAGATCTGCTCCTCACTCACTTCCAGCGTCCCCATCGATAACGATTCTATAATCAAGCTGTTCACTCCTAACATTCTGAATAGATAACAGAAAAGCTATCGAGGCGCATACAGCACATCCATAGCTTAGCTTAGCTCATTTACATTTGAACATTCAATTCCGGCGGAATAAATTGAATCGAAGCATATTGCTGCATATAGATATCCAGCTTGCCGCGTGTATATTCGGTCTCCGGGCGGTGCCTCTCGATCTGGATATCCACAGTAGCCGGCCTGAAGTTAATCTCTGGCGGCGTGGCTGTATAATGCAGATCAACATTATTATAAGACGCTGGACCACAGGGCTCGGGGAAGGAATTCGGCTCGGTATCTGTACCGACAATCTCGGCAATGCTGTTGCCGGGCTTGAAGAACTCCGCCATCCGCGTTCCCTGCTCGACTCTGCGGGCAATAGCCTGAAGATATAGCTGCTGAATACCAGAGTAGATTCTGCGGTTCATATCTAGCACACTGCCTCCGTTATAAGCGGCGCGTGCTCTTGTCTGGTCGATCATAAGCTCGGGCGGCGTGGATTGAACTGTAAGTTCACCTGGTGTGGTCGTAATCCGCATCTCGGCCTTCGGCTGAGTAATAGAGAATGATCCCATGTCTGCATCTATACCGATCCGTGCAGGGGTCTGCCGGATTTGTAGAATAGGTTGCATCTGTAAGAACCCCCTCCGTTACCGGATAAAGTCTACAAGCGTTGTAGAAATAATCTTTGCCCCTACAGACAGCGAAGCATTATAGATATTCTCTTGAATCTTCGATTTCATGATCAGCTCTTCATAATCTGCATCCTCTGTCTTGGCCTGAAGATCTGTCAGGTTAATGTTCAGATCGCTCAAACGGTCCTGCATCAGCTCCACGCGGTTCGTCTTGGCCCCGATCTCGGAGCGTGCGGACAGGATGGTTTCGGTGCGGGTATCGATTTTGTCCAGTTGATTAGAGATGCCAGTGATATCTCCAGCCTTCAGAGCAGTGGAGAGACTATTAATAATGGAGAAAATATTATCCGCTTCGCCAGTAGCACCAAATACCGCATTACCGGTCAGATTGATCGGCATCTGCACGCCTTCACCGACAATATACTGAATCTGTCCTGTGTCTGTCGTCACCGGAAGAGTTGTATCATAGGTTCCGTCCGAGCCTTTGGCGAATTCATAAGGCTTCGTCGTATACTGTTCACCATTGAAAATATACTTCCCGTTCAGCTTACTGTTCGCGATGTCCACAAGCTGTTCCTTGAGCTGCATGACTTCTTCGTTGATGCTGTCCAGTGCAGACTGCGGATTGCTGCCGGTAGAAGCCTGCACCGTCAGGTCGCGCAGACGCTGAATCACGTCTCCAGCCTGTCCCAATACCGTGTCGTTATAATCCAGCCAGGACAGCGCACTGTCCACGTTCTTCGTATACTGCTCGTTAGAAGACAGCTCGGCGCGGTAGCGCAGGGAATAGGTGATGCCGACCGGGTCATCGGAGGGCTTGTTGATTTTGCGGCCGCTGGCCAATTGGAGCTGTGTATCGTTCATGGTGCGCGCATTGCGGTTCAGGTTAAGCAGCAGCTGCGAGCTCATCATATTGGAGGTAACTCTAATCATTGTATGGTCCTCCTTATCTTCCGACCGTGCCGGTAGAATTAATCAATTTGTCGAGCAACTCATCATAGGTGGTCATAAAACGGGCTGCTGCGCTGTAGGCGTGCTGGAATACCAGCATATTGGACATTTCCTCGTCCAGCGATACTCCGCTGACCGACTGGCGCCGTGAGCTCACCTGGTCCACCAGATAATCGGCATTGCTCGCCTGGCGCGTGGCCTCCTGGGATTGAATCCCCAATTGCCCAACCATCGAGCTGAGGTATGATCCCACCGTCCCTGTCTTGGAGCCGTCTGCTGTGGAGAAGGTACTATTGTCTTTCATATTGCTGAATAGGAGCGCCAATGTATTATTCCCTTTGACAACCGATACATTGCCTGAACTGTCCGTAGCCGTGCGCAGTGATGTAGCGAACAGCGAAGGGTCAGCGGCAATTTCAGGATTCAGCTTGAGAGTGGCGGCAGTGATCGGCTCACCCGCTACGGAGGAGGTAAAGAACGGCCGGCCTGAGCTTCCATTCAAGGCATATCCCATCTGATGAAGCCCATTGAGACCCATAACGGTGGTCTTCAGATCACCTGACAACGGGCTGGGAACTGTGCTTCCTGCGGTCAAAGTTGTGCGTGTTCCGTCCGCATTAATAATCTCTGAATCTCTTAACACGGTGTAGCCTTGAGGCAAGGTAGAGCCTGCCGGAATGGTTACCTGCACCTCACCGTTAGCTATGGTATTAGCCATAGTATCGAGCTGTTTTCGGTAATCTGCTACATACGTATTCTTGGAAAAAAGCATGCCGTACGCCTCACCAGCCTTCAGATCGCCGGAGGCATAGGCTGTATTTAGAAACGTGCTGTCTACAGTAGCGCTTACGGTTGCGCCTTGAACCAGCGGCTGTGTGCCGAGGGAGATATTATATCCGGCATCGGTGTCCAGCACCGTAATGTTCGCGATCTTGGACAGCTTGTCCGTCAACAGGTCTCGCTGGTCGCGCAGATCGTTGGCCTTGTCACCCATGCCTTCTATTTTGGAGATGGATTGGTTCAGGTCGGCGATGGAGTTCAGATAACTCTGAATCTCTCTGCCTTTCACATCGATGTTGGTGCTGAGATCGCGGTCCAGATTACTGAGCTGTGTGCTCATGTAGTTCATGGCATCCGTGAGAGCCTGGGCGGTCTGCACCACAATCTTGCGCGCGGTGGGATCTTCCGGATTCTTGCTGAGGTCCGACCAGGACTTCCAGAAATTATCCAGAACGGTACGGATACCGGTATCCGAAGGCTCGTTCACAATCGCCTCCAGCTTATCCAGCGTATCCGACTGGATACTCCAGTTGCCGCTTGCCGAGTTCTCCCCCCGGTACTGGTCATCCAGGAACATCTCGCGAATCCGTTCGATGGAGGTGAATTCAACCCCGGTTCCCAGCTGTCCCGGCATCGTTGAGTTATTCAGACCATAGGCCTCAATCGGGATGGCTGCCTTCATGTTCACACGCTGGCGGGTATATCCTTCTGTATTGGCATTGGCAATGTTATGGCCGGTTGTATTGAGCGCAGCGGTCTGGGTGAACAGGCTTCGTCTTGCGGTCTCAATGGAATGGAATGTCGATGTCATGCTACTGGTTCCTCCCTTGTGCTTGCTGCGGTGCAGCGTTATCCACGGGCATCAAAAAGCCCCTGCCGCATCACACTGCTGCCCTTGTCGGACGGATGATGGTACGTCATTTCCTGATTTGGTCTTCCGACAAGCAAATCCAGGGAATAATCTATAAAGGTAAGCGACTGCTCAATCAGCTTCTGGTTCAGCTCATTGGCCTGCTTCAAACGCTGCAATGTGCCGGATAGCTTCTGCTGAATCTGCTGCAGGCGCGATTTGTCTTCGGGATCAAATACAAGGCGGGACAGCTCGGTCAGATTCAGGTTCAGATTCGAACGGATTCCAACCCCCTGCATGAACGCAAAGGCTGCTTCTGCACGCTGCTCTTCCAGCTGTCCGATTACCTTCATCAGCTTGGACTCCCGGTTGAGGATCTCGATCAGACCGTCCACCTTGTTGTCCATAATCGTCTGCTTCTTCACGGCGGCCAGCTCCAGCATCTGCACATGCGCTTCGTCCAGCCGCTCAAGTACTTCCAATAATGTTGTAAGGGTCATGGGTGTGTTCACCTAATTCTCGGAGGATGGCTTAAAGTAGGGGGCGAGTGTCGCCGCAAGCTTGGCTGCGTCAACCTGGTAGGTACCTGCGGATACTTGCTGTTTCAGGCTCTCGATCTTGTTCGCGCGTTCAGCGTCAATCTGGCCGCTCTTCTGTGCCTGAAGCAGCTTGATCGCCTCATCCGATATCGATACCTCATCCTTGCGTGTACTTTTCTTCATCAGATCCTGCCTTTGCGATTCCGCACTTCGTTGGTAGGGATTAATTGCATTAATTCGTCCGGTCTCGTTAATTTTCATAACTTCACCTTCCTTCTTGTCAAGTGGAAACGGCTTTGCCTTTCTTTTATAAAGAAGGCTCCGTTTCAGCGCGAAATATAAGGATAAGTTATCGTGTGGAACATATAAACTCCTTATATTTATAAAAAAGCCGATAATCTTTACTAAGTTTATCGGCCCATGTTGAAACATTGTTTATAGCTGCAAGCGTTTTTTTGCAGAATTAATCAGTTACGGAACTTGTCCACGGCGCGGTAGGCGGCCTCCGAGTTCTTGGCGGGAGTGTTCTCCCCGGTACTCTCCTTGGCAGCATTGGCGAGGTCCTTGGTCAGGCGGCTGCGGCAGCTGTCGCACATATGCCCGTCCCGGATCAGGGTTCCGCACACCTCACAAGGGTACATCATATTGGGGGCGTTGGCGATGGAAATCCGGCCCTCCCGGATGAAACGGGTGATCTCCTTAATCGAAATATCGGTTGCATCAGACAGTTCCTGTATGTTGGTGCCTCTATTTTTGCGGAGATATTCTACACAAATCTCATAATGATGCTCCAGCTCCTTGATGCACGGCTGGCACAGATTCATCAAGTTCTTCACATATAAACGGCCGCATCTCGGACAATTATCCACATTCATCTCAACCGCTGCTCCCTTCCTGTCATTCTGCACAATTCATGAATAACCTATGCTACTAAGATTACATGATCGCCGGAGATCCGTCTATGTTTAGTATCGGCCAGGGAAGCGGTTTTATTGAGACTTGGGAGGAGTTGCTGCCGCTAGGAACGCGCCCAGGTCAGCGCATAGATCTCCGCAGTGCAGCCCAGGCTGCCGCAGAGCTGTTGCAGTGCTTCGGCACAAGCGCGGATGGTGCTTCCCGTGGTATAGATATCATCGATCAGGATGATTTGCAGCGGACGCTGTTCAGCCTGCAAGTTAATAGCATCTTTTAGACTGCGAAGACTCTGAAGAACCTCTGAATCCCTATTACCGGTAAAAGCGTGCTTCATGTCGGCCAGCCGTTCGCTTCTGCTTTTGAAGCTCTGCTTGGCGGTGTGATGGGTACGGACCAGTAGGGGAAGCTGCGGCATATGTCTGCGCCGGGTTATGGCTGCGGCCAGCTGCTCCGCCTGATTGAAGCCCCGCTCTGCCAGACGGGCCGCGCTCACCGGTACAGGAACCAGCAGATCCGCTTGCCATGGCGCTGAGGGGCGATGCTTTTTGGGGAATAGGGAAAAGTGAAGGCTAGGCGCGGGATGAGGCAGATTAAGGCTGCGCTGCCGCTCGCTCTGCTCTTGTTGCAGCATGGCGTAAGCTCTGTCGAGCATCAGACCCAGTATAGGCGCAAGCCGTTCATTCCCTCTATATTTATATTGGCCGAGTATTTCGCGCATTGCACTGTTGTAGCTCACTGCACTGCGGTTGCACTGGATCGGTACGGGGCCACGGCTGCGGCTGCAATCGGGACAGCCGACTGGGCGTCCGCAGGTCTGGCAGCGGGGGGAGCAAATCCACGGGATGTGGTTGTAACAGCTCTGGCAGACACTGGGTAACTCTGAGGATGGGGGAGCTTTTCTCAGGCAAAAAAGACACTCCGGCAGCGAAGCCGCAACCAGCAGACGGGCTTGCTTCATCCAGGACATCAGGGGATTCATTGGAGTCCTCCTTGACAGTAAAGTATGTATTTACAGGATAAAACGAAAAGAGGCGGGGGAATCTCGGAACTGAAGAGGGAGCGTCGGGACAAGTACGTCTTAATGAGGCCTCAGGTAGCCTTGCCTGCGGGCAATGGCATTCATCCGGCGGATCTGGGAGATCGCTGCGCGCTGTGACCTGCTCCATTCCGCTGAAGCGAAGATCACCTGTCCAGCCGGATCATCTGCGGAGCGCCCCGCCCGTCCCGCCATCTGGACGAGGGCCGCTTCGTCAAACAGCCCGCTGTCCGCATCCAGAATAAATACATCGCTGCGCGGTACGGTCACTCCCCGCTCCAGGATCGTAGTGGTAACGAGCAGAGAGATCGCCCGGTTGCGGAATTCCAGCACTTTCTCTGCCCTAGCCGGATCTTGTGAAGAGGTTCCTTCTATAGCAATTCCGGGAAAAACACGCCGCAAAAGCTGTAACAATTCGTCGATATGGGCGATCCGCGAGACGAACACAAAAATCTGCGCCTCACGCTCAAGCGACCGCTGCAATGCCGATACCAGCTTTCCCGGAAGCCTCCCTTGCTTCAAGGAGCGATGAAGCGGCGGCATCCGGATATGTCGGGGAACCGGCAAAGGATGGCCGTGATAACGAACCGGGACCCTCGCATGCGGCAGCCGTCCGGCACGGGCCAGGCGCTGCAATTCCGCTGGCGGCGTAGCTGATAGCAGGATGAATGCTCCCCCGGGCTTGCAGACCTGCTTCGCGGCATAATCGAGCATGGCATCGTTGTGAAAAGGAAACGCATCAATTTCATCAATTATTACCAAGTCGAAGGCCTGACCAAACCGCAGCAGCTGGTGGGTCGTCGCCAGCGTTATGCCGCTTCGGCGCCAGCGGTCTTCGCTGCCGCCGTACAGCACGGCCGGGCTGTGCGCCGGGAAGGCCTTCGCCAGGCGCGGCGCCAGCTCCAGCACGACGTCGCGCCGCGGCGTCGCGATCAACGCCCGCCCTCCGGCGGCGAGCGCAGCCTCCAGGAGCGGGAAGATCATCTCTGTCTTCCCCGCTCCCGTCACCGCCCAGAGCAGGAACCGCTCTGGGCCCCTGCGGGCGGAGCGCTGGCGCGGCTCCGCCAGGAACCCCAGCGCAGCGGCGGCGGCAGCCGCCTGCGCTGCGCTAAGCCCCCACCGGCGTGCCGCAACGGTGGGGGAGGAGCCGGCCGTGCAACGCACGGCCGGCAGCGGCGCGCTGCGCAGCAGCAGCGCGCAAGCCCGGCTGCGCCCGAGGCCGAGACAGGCCTCGCAGTAGGCGCAGCCGGTAAGGCCGCACGCAGCGCAGGCGGTGCGGCCCGTGGGTACGCTGCCGCAGCGCAGGCAGCGGGGGGTGGCGCGGCGGGCGGCAGCGCCGCGCAGGGCAAGCGCGGTGCGCAGCCGCGCCAGCGCGCCCGCTCCCCGCACCTTTTTACTCCTCCGCCCCTGCGCTCCAAGATCCACTCTCTCTAGCACTCTTCTTTCCCACATCCACCTCCTGCCCTGCTTCGCCTGGCTACCCCCAACAGCCGCCTCCAGCTGCAGCCGTCCCTGCAGATAAGCAAGCTGCGCTGCGGCCATCCAGTGCTCCGCCAGTTCAGGCAACCGCTCGGCTACTAGAGCCTCTGCTTCGCCCGCAAGCAGAGAGCGCCCCTCAAATGCTTCCGTCAGCCGATCTGCACCCGCTGCAAGACTCCCAAGTGTGTTTCCTATTCCTAGCTTCCGCACATTCGCCCGCCGATGATCTGCCTGTCCTGTCTCTCTCCCACCTGCCCATTCATTTGAATCCAGCCTCCAGACTTCAATCTCTTCAAAAGGCCAACCCTCCCGCTGCCCGCCAGCCTCCCGCTCCGCCCGAATCTCCGCCTTCAAGATCGCTGTGGCGTACTTCCTCCAGTCTTCTTCTTTCCAGCTCTGCGTCTTGACCGTGAAGCGGCCAGTGCCTGCCAGCTTCACCGCCCAGCCCAGCGGCATAGACCTGGACAGCAGCACCATCCGGTCCGCGGGGCAACTATTCCAGCCTTCCACATCCCCTCCTTCCCCGGCCCACCACCATTCATCTACCGTCAGACTCAGAGAAACTTTAGTTACCCACTCCCCGCTAAGCTCCACCGCATAAACAGCCACCTTCAACCTTTCCGCCTCCTCCCTTTTCCCAAAACAATTGTATTCAGTTTTCCGCATACATTTAGTCCACGCACCCTAGCGCCGCCCATTGTATTCGCTTTTTCACATACATCCGGACCACTCCCCCTCGCGCTGCCCATTATATTCACTTTTCCACATACATCTGGCCCTCGCACCTTCCCGCGAACAAATTGTATTCGGTTTTCCACACACATTCAGCCCACGCACCCTCACGCCCCCAATGTATTCGTTTTTCCGCATACATCCCCCCTCACCCTCGTCCCACCCATATTCACTTTCCGCACACAACAAAAAAACACACTACCCCATTCCTGGAGAGTGTGCTTCACCCGTAACCGTCCGATGTAGTTGTCATTTGCCTGGCTTGGATCGTTCTCCCCTGCTTCCCGGCAGCTGCATGATCCGCAGCGGGAGCAGCGGCTCCTGGGCCCGCAGATCCACCAGCTGGCTGCCGCCCAAGAGAGTGGGCAGAGGCATTGCAGGAGCGCATTCAATCGAGGAGCTGTGATAGGCCATTCTTGAGGCAACGGCCAGCGTTCCGTCCTCTGAACCGTCATCCACAACCGTAACCTGCAGCGGTCTGCCCGTGCAGAAAGCGTAGATAGCCAATACCCGCAGATACCACTCCACGACGGCTTCGTGATTGCGGGTAATCAGAATATAATGAAGCCGCTTTCCCGTCCGCGCTGCTGCCCGGGTCTTTCCCTGATGATGCAGGAGATGAACAAGGGCTGCTGCCGATGCATAAATACACATAATCCAGATTAACTGGGCGATCATGAAGATGCACCTCCCTCTTATACCCACACTATATGCCGGCATAATAAGGACGGTGACAGCCCAGAGGCAGGAACCCGCCCGGACGGGAGGACCTGTACAGTAAACGCAGATTTAGGGTACAAATTTAAATCAGCATTTTGCAAAATTCAAATATAGCGCGACTGAAACAATACTATGATTGCAGCAACCTTCTGCAAGCAAGTTATGTACCGTTAGAAAAGGATCACTTGGGATTCTCCAAAACGCTCAGTTAAACGGTTATGCGAGGAGCTATAATGTTACCCACCCATATTTGATCGAATTGATGACTGCCTGCGTGCGGTCGTCCACTTCCATCTTTTGCAGAATGCTGCTGACATGGTTCTTGACCGTCTTCTCACTGATAAACAGATATTCCCCGATCATCTTGTTGCTCTTGCCTTCGGCCATCAGCCGCAGCACTTCAGCTTCACGGCGGGTCAGCGGATTGTTGTCGCCTGCGACAAACTTCACGCCAGCTTCCTTCACAGCCGTCTCGGCAATTGCACCGGTCTCATTAAGATACGTCATGCGCCGCAGCTGATTGATCAGCTTGCCGGTCACCTTCGGGTGGATAAAAGCATGCCCCTCGCACACGGAACGGATCGCATTGATCAGCGACTCGGCCTCCATATCCTTCAGCAGATATCCGTTGGCTCCCTTGCGCAGCGTCTCAAATACATAGCTTTCGTCATCATGGATCGAGAGGATAATGACCTTAACATCCGGGAACATCTCGCGCAGCTTCTGCGTCGCCTCCACACCGTTCTCCACCGGCATATTGATGTCCATCAGCACGATGTCCGGCTTGTTGCCGTTGCAGAATTCAAGCACCTGGATGCCGTCCCCGCATTCACCGATAACCTCGATGTCATCCTCCATATTCAGAATACGTTTGAGCCCTTCACGAAACAGCTGATGATCATCGGCCAAAAGAACTTTGATGGGCGCTTTGCCAGAGTTTTGGTTCTCCATCACATTACTCCTTTCCTTTTTCCACATTCGTCGGAATGTGAATAACAATTGTTGTGCCCTGGTTCTCGGCTGATTGGATTTCCATTCGTCCCTCCAGCAATTCCACACGTTCACGCATTCCCACCAGACCGAAGCTTTCGCGGTTGGCCTGCTCACTGATCTTCTTCACATTGAAGCCTAATCCATTGTCTTTCACGACGATTTTGATTAATTGGGCCTGATACGTGATCTCCACCAGTACATAGCTGGGATAGGCGTGTTTGGCCGCATTGGACAGAGCCTCCTGCACCAGCCGGTATACCGCTGCTTCCATAGCTGAGGACAGCCGGTGCTCCTTGCCCCTCGTTTCAAAAGAGGTCCGGATCTTCGTCTTCTCCTCATAATCATGCACATACTTCCGCAGCGTCGGGATTAGCCCCAGATCATCAAGCGCCATCGGACGCAGGTTGAAGATCACCTTGCGCATTTCCTCCAGGCTATATCTGACCTGTCCCTTCAAATCTAATACTTCGGCTTGTACCAGCCCAAATTCCTGCTTCACCAGCATTCTTTCTACAATTTCCGTCCTTAGGACTAGATTCGCCAGCATTTGAGCAGGACCGTCATGAATTTCCCGGGCAATTCTCTTCCGTTCCTCTTCCTGAGCCAGGATAATCTTGAGTCCGATCATCTGCCGGTTCTTCGCAGATTCGACAATTCGCGTCACTTGGCCTAGTTCTCCGGACAGATACTCCAGGACAACGCTCATTTGCGAACCAATTGATTCGGCACGTTCTACAGAATTTTCGACACTGCGGACCCGCATCTGAAGTTCATCGCGTCTGCTGCGCAGATAGACCTCCCGCTCCCTGGCCATCATCAGCTCCAGCTGCAGCTCGGTGGCCTTCTCGTATGCAATCCGGATATCCTTCTCGGTATACCGGACGAAATCCCGGCTGACCTCGGTCAGCCGGATTCGTGAGCGGTGGTACTGCTGCTCCAGCTTGTCTACCTTCTGCATGGTTTCATCCGTTTCTTCCATAACCCGCTGCAGTTCCTTGTTGAGTGCAGCAAGCTCATCACGTGCCACCTGCAATATTTCAAAAATCTGATACTTGCTGCTCTCCATCACGTCGATGGTATTCTTAATGACGCGATCAATCGCATCGGCCTGAAATTCCACGGATGCCGGCCCCATTTCTATCGAATCGTATTAGCCTTTCCTTTATATTAACATATCACGATTCGATCGTTACGGTCTTCGTGTTCTGTTCCCATTTTACAGTGAGTCCAAGCTGTTCGGACACGAGCCGGAGCGGTACTAAAGTCCTGGAATTCAGGATCAAAGGGGCTACTTCCGCACTCTGCCGTTTCCCGTTCAGGATGAACTCCTTCTTGTTCACCGTCAGATCCAGCACTTTGGAGCCGCGCAGCACCAGAATGGACTTGGTCTTCGCATCCCACACCGCATTGCCGCCGAAGGCGTCCAGCACATATTTGATCGGCACATACGTGCTGCCGTCCTTCATCACCGGCGCTGCATCAATGGCCCGCTTGGCACTGTTCACCGTCATCGACTTGGAGCCGATACTCATCGACGCCGTCCCTTTCGGCAGGCCTGCTTCGCTGGAGAGTGAAGGCATGACGAAGGAAATATTATCAAAAGCAACTGTCCCCGTCTTCGCCCGCTCATCCTGGCCCTCCTCAACATTTACCACGTAGAGTCTCTTAAGGGACGCCGGGAATTTGATCCCTGAGCCGGACAGGTCGATGTTCAGCGTCTTCCAGCCATTCCAGTCGATCACTTTGGCCAGATCAATATAGGCCGTCTTTCCGCCGGCGTCCGTCAGCTCTGCACGCAGCCAGTTCAGGCTCATGTCACCCATGACGTCCACCGACATTGAGGTTGCCGCCGCCGGAATATTTTTGCCGGTTGTGCCGTTGAACTGGGCGTATGCGTACATTTTGCCGGTGCCTTGTGTCATATCATAGCTAAGCGACAGAACCTTCGAGCCTGCGCGCTCTGCGCTGCCCGGAGCCACTGCTGCTGTACCGGTAACCCCCGCTGCATTCGTAGTGAACGCGATCGGGTAGGCGGTATTCTCGAAATCCTCCCAGGCCGTTGCTGCCGCAGTCGACAGGACTACAGCGGTGCTGAATCCGTCATAACGGGCAATGGCATATCCCGTGGTCACGCCTGGATCAACAGCCTCGACATTAAGCTTCCCGTCACCTACGCTTCCTTTGAAGCCGATGAACTCCCACTTCAGGGCTCCTGCCGGAACAGCGATCGTCGCTCCGCTCTTGGACACTGCGCTGACCGGCACGGATACGGAGGCTCCCGCCTGAAGCGGTGCCGTCGCTGTCCCGATCGTCAATCCGGACAGGTCTTCACCGCCCAGCACAGTGACCTGGGTCTCAGCAGTTGCCGTTCCGCTGGTCGCCTTCAGCTTGACCGTTCCCGGCTTGACGGCCGTTGCTTCTCCCGCATTCACCGTCACACTGCCGCCGCTGGAGCTCCAAGCCGGGTTCGCTGCCGCTACATCAATCGGGTTGTAATACGTATCATAGCCCTTCAGGGAATACGTGGCCTTTTGCCCGATTAAGAGGGTCTGGCTGCCGCTGATCTTAATTCCCTTCACTTCCCCTTGCGGAGCATTCGTGTATACGCCAACGCCGTTAACGACGGTGCGCTGCTCTTTGCCGTATTCGGTATTGAACGTCAGGGTCGTTCCGGTCTCAGCCAGCGGACGGTCTACCATCGTGGTAGAGCCCCCTCCGTCCAGATTCATGCCCTTCCATACCCCGATATTCGTCATGAAGGATTGTAGCTCTGTCAGGGACAGCCCGGCGCTGTTGCTGTTCTTCTCCGCTGCAATGACATACACATATCTTCCATCCTGGGAGTAGCCCAGCGCTGTACGCGCCCGGTATCCGCCGATGCTGCTGGTCGAACGGGAGAAGGACGCTGCCTTGCCGTTATTGACGAGAATCGTATGCCCGCCGATCATCATTTGCAGGGTGGACGGGTCCAGGTCCTGCTGTGTGGTTTTGGAGCGGAGCTTGTATGTGCTGCTTAGCTTCTGCCCTTCAGCCAGATGAGCCTTGACGAACTGGGCAGCCAGACCGTGCGTCCGCAGAATATAGGCTCCCTTGGGCACCGTGATCGGCAGGGCCGCATCCAGCGAGATCTGGGTAATCGTATCATTCTCGACCAGCACCTCTGTCGGTGTAGTTGAGCTGTTCTTCGGCCGCTCCAGCGCTGTCCATGCATCCGTATAGATGTAAGCTGCATTCGCATGGCTGTATGTCGAACTGCCGCCTTCCGGATTGTACGCCCCTTTATTGATCCCGGATAACGGGAACTGGGAGCCGTCCTCTGCGGTCAGCATGCCCTCGAAGGTGAATTCATCAATCAGCGGCTTGCGGTCCTTGGTTACAGCAAAAGCATACATTCCGTTCAGCTGCGATGGCGTAGACATCAGCACACCGCCGGATACCTGGCCGCCAATCGGTGCGCCTTCTCCGCCGGTGTTGAAGTAATCGCCGTTTACCCCGGCGACGGCTCCGGTCTCCGCAGCCATCCCCCCGGTGCTCTGCCGGGTCGTCAGATTTCCGCCTTTGCCGGTCATAACATCTACAGATACATAAGGATTATTGAGATCGACACGGATGACGCTGGCCAGTCCTGTGGCACTTTTCCCGGAACGGGTCGTCTTGAATTTATATTTCATCATCATCGCACCGGAAGTGATCACCTCTTCACTCAGCTTGGTCACTGAGAAGGATGCAGCTGCAGCTTGCGCTACCGGCGCAGCCCCTGTCCCAAGCCATCCTGCACCTTCGCTCCCGACAACCGGCATGATCCATATAACACCTGCAATAGAAGCGGCAATCCACTTTTTGGCAGGCAGCCATTGCTTTTCCCGTGCTTGTCCAGTACTCTTGTTCCCCATGTCAAGCTGATTCATTTCAGTATAACTCTCCCATCTGTGTGTACTCTTCTATCTTGCTATCTAGTTACGGACACCAGTTCATAGTAATAGCCTATACCTTTAATAGACTGTTTCCGGCCCGAAAAGTTGCGATTTTGATAGATTTAACGAAGTCTGTCCCATTGTCAGGACATGCAAAAAAGAGCACCCGGCAATCGTGCCGGATGCTCCTGCTTACTCTTATCTAACGCCTCTTACAGATAACCGGCCGTCTTCAGCATCCGGTGCAGCATGACCGCCGCCTGCCCTCTGGTGGCATTGCCCTGCGGCTGGAACTCAGTGGTGCTGATGCCTTGAATAATGCCCGCTTTGACCGCCTTGGCGACAAATTCTATACTTTGGCTGAGGACCTTCGCACGGTCCTTGAACGGACTGAGCGTATCGATCGCGGAGGCGCTAAGCGCCACCGGCTGTCCCGTATACTCCAGCGCCCTCACCATCATAATGGCCATCTGCTCACGGGTAATCTTATCCTCTGCGCGGAACGTCCCGTCCGTATTCCCGTTAATAATTCCGGCCTTCGCGGCCGCACCGATATAATTACCGGTCTGGGTGGACGCCTGCACATCCGAGAAGCGCTGCGCGGTCAGGCTGTCTCCGGCCAGCCCCAGTCCTCTGCTCAGCATCACCGCGAACTCTCCGCGGGTAATCGCCTGATCTGGCTTATACTGGCTGCCGTAGCTGCTGTCGATGATATTCTTGGCTGCCAGCTCGGCAACAGCCGTATTGCTCCAGTGCACAGCCATGTCGGCAAAAGAACGCGTAGAGCTGAATGCGCCCACAATCTGATTGCCGCTCGTCAACGCCCGCATCACCTTATATGCCCCTTTGGTTATGCTGGTTGTCGGCAGATACGCTGCGTCGTAGTACGACAGGTCCAGCCGGGCCACAGAAGCCGATTCGATGTTCATGGGGCTTGTGGTGCGGACTATATACTTCCCGGGCAAACTAAGCGCATTCTCATTGGCGTAATTCCCTGTCACCGCCGCAGCCAGCCGCAGGTCAGCCAGCGGAGTAATGCTCGTAAGCCCCTGCGTCTGCAGCCTTTGCGCGAATGGAGCGAATGCTTCTGACGGCATCTTCTCGATGCGGTAGGTCAGCGATATATTGCTGCCGGTTGTGTTGAGGCTGGCTACTATGCCGTTCAGGTCTATTTTGCCAAGGTCAACACTGAATATCTGATCCCCGTATCGGATGCCGAAGGAGGAAGCCTTATTGCGGTTGAATGCATCCATAAGCGGCTGCAGCGGCACCGTAACGTAGGCGGCCAGTTCGGTAGCAGGCACCTCGAACACCAGCGCTCCAGCCGCCTGGGTATTCAAATAGACATAGCTGGCGGAGAGTCTATCGGCACTCAGGCTGTATCTTTTGATATCCTGGCTGTAAATGGAACGGTCTGCCGCGGCCACTGCGGAATCACTCTTCAGCAGCGGAAGGGCGTCCCCGAATTCGCTTGCCTCCAGCGTCCCCAGATAAGACGGCCTGTTCGCATCGCCGGATACTGCCGCCGTGACTCCCGTCAGGTTCTTCACCGGCAGCAGCGAGAACGAAGCGAGCGCGTTGCCGTTCAGGTCCTTAATGAAGGAAGCGCTGGTTGTGTACGATAAGTCCACCGTCTGTCCGCTTGCCGCAGACTCAGCCAGCATGAGCTTAAGCACCGATCCGGTCAGGGTATAGCTCTGAACCAGTGTGTTGCTGCCGTTCAAGCGGACCGTAAATTGGGAGGTGCTAAGTGCGGAAGAAGTCACCATATTCTGCACAAAATTCACCGTCAGTTCATTGCCTGTCACCGTGGCGCTGGTGATCTCAGGTACGGCGATGTCGCTCAGCTCGACCGGCTGCAGATCCACATAAGCGGCACGGTTCCCGTTCAGATCGCTGAGACCCTTGGCCCCCGGCACATAGGAGACCGTAACCGTCTGCCCGGGAACGAGGTTGTTCTGTAGCGTCAATTTTACCGTGCTCCCGTTCACCGCAACATTCGTAACATAGTTGGGCGTGCCCCCAACCAGTACAGAGAACTGGCTGTTCATCGGCAGATTGCTGTCCGACAGCCCTTCATTGTAATTCATGACCAGGCTCTTCCCGCCACCCGTCGCATTCTGGAACACCGGGGGCACATTGTCCCTGCTGTTGCGGATATGGAAATCAGTGAAGTTGGCAATATTCTGCCCCAGCGAGCTGACGAGCGGATACGAGCCCGCATAATACGATACCCGCACCGATTCTGAACTTCCCGCCTCCGTGTTCACTGTCAGATAGACGGTGTTGCCGCTTGCGCTAATCGAATTCACTCCAAGGGAATAACCGTCTGTAGTGACCACAAACTGATCACGGGCGTAAGTGGATACCGCTTTGAGCGTATCGTTGAAGGTCAAGGCTACCGTCCGCCCTGTGATTCTGCCTTCCTTCGGTGTAGGCAGAGCCGATTCGATGCTGTTCGTAATCTGCTGGCCGGCAAAGGTAGCCGCCGCATTCCCGCTGGTATCCTGAATGGTGCGTACACCGCCGGTATAGCTGATTTTGACAATCTGGCCTACAGCCACCCCTGTACCGAGGACTACGTATACACTGTCGCCTTGTATGGAGGCACTCTCGACCGCCCGGGTCTCATCATTGACGGTTACCGTGAAGCTGGACGCCAGCAGGGCGACTGAGGAATTCAGTGTCTCATTGTATTTCAGGCGAATCGTCCGGTTGTTGTCCAGTACAGCACCTGCAAGCACAGGCGGGGTCTTATCTACAGCCACCGTGCGGAAGCTCCAGGACCGGGTGCCGCTTAATCCTTCATACTGCACGTTAGGATCGGCTGCGTCAGTGAACGCTCCTTTGGCGACATCAATATAGTAGATTGTGTCGGATTCCAGGGCGGCGCCCGGCTTAATCAGGAATTCCTTTGCCGAACCTCCCTGCTGTACTGTCGCTGCCACCTTAGAGCCATTGCTTTTGTAGAGAATGACTCCGTTGTTAACATTGCCGTTGTAGACAGCATCCCGGTTAAAAGTGAGCGCAATGGACCTTGTGAGCTCCACGGATTCGCTGCGGTCTGCCGGGGAGAGTCCCGCTATAGACAGACTTGAGGCCGAGGCTGTGGTGAACGTCCACGAATACGGGCCGGAAGCCGGAAAAACATGGCCGTCCTGGTCATAGAAGGCGCCCTGCGGAATCGTCACCGTATACAATGTACCATTCAGAAGCGGTGCAGCGGCCGAGGCCGGCAGCAGTGTAATCACGGTGCTTCCTCCACCGGTAACACTCGTCGAATTCACATTCAGCCATCTCGTTCTGGAGTCATCCGGCGTCCCCGGGGAGACAGAGATGGAGCCGGAAGCCGGACTTACCGGACGGTCAAAATACAGCTTAATCGCCCCGCTGGCCGATGCCCCGGTGGAAGCGTTAGCCGGAGCAGGGGATACGGCAATCGTGCCTGTACCAATCGTTGAGAAGCTCCAGCCACTGCCGCTGGATATGCCCTGGAAGGTTGTATTATTCGCGTCTTTGAAGGCATAGGGGTCAATCAGCACATAATAATTCCCGCCGGCAGGCAGCTTGTTCGCGAGCGTTAGAGTAATCACAGTGGAGGCATCTCCCTTCTCCAGCGCCACACCGGCTTCACCTTCTCTGACCGCAAATTCCTGGATAACCGAGTTATCTGCCGAGGACAGCAGCTTAACCGTACCGCCTCCAGCACTCAAGCTGCCGGACAGGCGTATACTCAACTGGGTTAATCCCCCGGCATCTACCCTTGAATTGGGAGCAGGAGACAGGCTGCTTGCGGTAATGGCCGGATTAACCTCAGGAGCCGTCGTGAACTTCCAGCTTGTCGCTGCGGATTCATTGCCGGCGCTGTCCTTAAAAAGTCCTTTGGGCACACTTACACTGTATGTAGTATATGGAGCATACCTGAGACTTGCGCCCAGCTTGATTTCATAGCTTGTAGAGTTGCCGATCAGGCCCGCCGTACCAATCGCTATCTCTGTAAAAACCTTATCAGCGTTCACGTCGGTGATCGTGATTTTTCCGGACTGCGGGATTACCTGCCGGTCAAAGCTTAACCCCAGCGAAGCCCCCACATTCACCAGCGTCGCCCCATTGCCTGGAGAGTAATTGATCCCGAATTCCGAAGCGGCGTATACCGCAGATGTATGTATACCGATAACCGGACTGCCCAGACCCAGCAACAGACTGCCTGCAATCACCATGGCCGTTCCTATTCTTACTTTCTTATGCATCCTTGTAAAAGCTCCTTTCAGCCTTACCAGCATTTCTTGTATACTGTTATATTTCGGCTAAAGGGCTTCCAAAGTTTAGAAGCTGGTATCAACACAGCCATATCCAGAGCATAAAAAAGCCCATACAACGGCATCCTATACAGGATAAACTGTTGCCTGGGCTGAGTTAAATATTAATAATGCCAGCTTAGATGCTTCTTATAGACCCGCTTGGGATTTTAGCAATTCTGCTTTATCTACGCGTTCCCATGGAAGATCCACATCGGTCCGGCCAAAATGACCATACGCTGCGGTTTGTCTGTAGATAGGCTTACGCAAATCAAGCATCGAGATGATTCCCGCCGGACGCAGGTCAAAGTTGCTGCTGATCAGTTGCACCAGCTTCTCTTCGCTGATTTTGCCGGTTCCATAGGTATCTACGTTGATCGACACAGGCGTAGCTACACCAATCGCATAGGCCAGCTGGATTTCACATTTGTCGGCCAGACCGGCAGCCACCAGGTTCTTGGCTACATAACGCGCAGCGTAGGCTGCAGAACGGTCCACCTTGGTTGGATCTTTGCCGGAAAAGGCTCCGCCGCCATGACGGGCATATCCGCCGTATGTATCGACAATAATCTTGCGTCCAGTCAGACCGGCATCTCCTTGAGGTCCACCAATGACGAAACGGCCTGTAGGATTAATGAAATATTTCGTAGCTTCATCAAGCAGCTCGGCTGGAACTACCGGAAGGATGACATGCTCCTTAATATCTGCCTGAATCTGCTCCAGTGTAATATCTTCGGCATGTTGGGTAGAGACTACAATGGTATCCACGCGCACCGGCGTATCATCCTGGTATTCGATGGTTACCTGAGTTTTGCCATCCGGGCGCAAATAATTCAGGGTCCCATTCTTACGGACTTCCGCCAGACGGCGGGCGATCCGGTGGGACAAAGCAATCGGAAGCGGCATCAGCTCCGGTGTCTCGTTGGTTGCGAACCCGAACATCAGCCCTTGGTCACCGGCGCCGATGTTAGCTGTCTCCTCAGCCACGAGTGCAGGATCACGATGCTCCAGTGCGGCATTCACTCCCTGGGCAATATCTGCGGACTGTTCATTCAACGAGCTGAGTACAGCGCAGGTATTATAGTCGAAGCCGAATTTAGCGCGGGTATAGCCGATTTCCTTAATCGTATTACGTACAATAGCTGGAATATCCACATATTCAGACTTGGTGCTAATTTCCCCGATAACAAGTACGAGACCTGTTGCAACAGCTACCTCACAAGCTACACGGGCATTAGGATCGTTAGCAAGAAATGCATCGAGTACCGCGTCGGATATCTGATCACAGATTTTATCGGGGTGTCCCTCCGTTACGGACTCAGATGTAAACAGATGACGCCCTTTGATCGACATTTACAATAACCTCCCAAATGGTTGATCTGACGCTGTTCAAGGGGGCTCCCTCGCAGATAACAGGCCAAATATATGAAGTAGAATAAATACTATTAGCTGTTTGCCTGTTTTATTCAAAAAAATGAACCTTCTCCGGATGGAAAAGGTCTACGGCCTTCCTCAATGGTCATATTATCGTATTTACCGGTTGCTGTCAATTGAAGGCAGCTTATGTGAAAAGAGACTGCTCCGCCTGCCTGATCAACCTCTTTGTAATTTCTCCGCCTACAGAACCATTATCTCTGGAGCTTAAATGTCCCAGATAAGGAGTACTTCCAGAGGTCCCGGAACCACCCGTCATCCCCAGCTCAGAAGCAAACTCCGTATCCATCCCACCGCCATAAGAAGCTCCGTATAATCCGAATTCAGAAGCAATTTCATATTGCATTTGTTTCAGCATTGCCCGGCTCTCAGGTACAACAGTACGATTTGTTCGTGCCATGTTACAGCACCTCCTGCAATTTTTTTAATGATTACAGGTAATATTGTGTACCAAGTGCAGAGCCCTCAGTCGGCTTAATGTTTGTCATCTGTGGGAATGAGTGCCGGATGTATCATATTACAAAGAAAGGGCAAACTTATTATTAGGAAGAGAATGCTGAAAACGTGAAAATTGTGGTGAACTATGGCGTTATTTCAGCGTATATCCGCCACGGACCATGACAACAAGTCCTAAAGTTTGACCATTTGCGACAGTAATCCCGCGGCCATCCCGGGGGAACGACAACAAATGATTGGTTGGTGCTGCTGCTCCGTTAGCTAAATCGACACCATCTGTCAAATCAGCAACTCCATTGGTGTCCTGTGAATAAATAACAGCCTTGCCGGCACGGACAATAAACTCAGCTCCGGCACTAGCAATCAAAGTCTGCCCTGGCTTCACATCGACAATCTCACTGGCGTTCCCTGCCGTGCCTGTATCGCCTGTCCCAGAAGCTGGCGCCTTCGTAGGTGCCGCAGTGGCTGCTGGTGCAGTGGTTGTGCTTGGGGCCTGGGTCGGTGCACTAACATTCCCGCCCTGTAAGGCCTTCTGAATCTGTTGATCCACATAACTCTTGGTCACCACCGGATCGTCTGCCGTTCCCGGCTGCGATCCGACACCGGCTCCTTCAGCCGTAATATTCAACAGCGAGCCTGCCCACAGACCACCTGCTAACAGCACTGCCGACAGGGACACTTTCATGCCTTTGTTCAAGAGTAATTCCTCCTCATATTCGGATGAATGGCTATAAAAAAAGAATAGCCTCCGAAGAGGCTATTCTTTGCTTCGTTGAGGAAGCTGATATTACTTACCACTCTGTTCTGCGCCAGTAACAATTGGGTTACCAGTGATATCAACAATCTTAGAACTGTCTTTAACCTTGACAGTTATAGTGTTGATAAAGTTTGAACTGAGATCAAGCTTGCCGGCAGTAGCATCCTTCACATAAGCAACGATGTTACTTCCGTTAGAATTAATTTCGCTTCCGAAGAAGAGAACATCAGAACCTTGGTACTTACCAGCTTTAACATTGAACGATACATAGTATTTGTTCAAGTCTGTACCAGATGCGATGCGGTTACCCATAACAACCTCTGAATCATCAACCAGTACATTGTTGATTCTGAACTCAAAGTTAGAAGCACTCAAAGTTCCAGCGTCTTCTGAGTCAGTTGCCAAGTTCTTGATTTTCTCGGAGAATTCAAGAATCAGGGACTTACCATCATTTGCAGCTACAGCAGCAGATTTAAATGTTGGTTTAACTCTGTCTGTCAGGCTGATCTTTGTAGTAGATGCCACTACACCGTTACCTGCAGTATCAGCAATACCGCTAGCAACAAAGTCATAATTCTTAGTTTCGCTGATAGCAGATCCTGAGAACTGCACTTCTGCAACTGCATCAGTTGGAGCAGTATTTGGACCTTTCAGAGTCTTGATAGTTACATATGCATCTGAAGGGAGAGCCTTGCTATCGAGAGTGTAGCTGTTAGGATCTCTCAAGCTAGAAACATTCAGACCATTTTCGTCACTAGCATATACATAAACTGTAACAGTGCTGTTGCTAAGCGTGCTGTCATTGTGCTCTACTTTGTAAATTACTGGAGCCTTGTCATCAGCTGAAGCTGAAGATCCAGTCAGAGACAGTACAGTCGCTGCTAATGAATTCTTAGCGAAGGAATCATCTGTTACCAAGCCTTCAGGAATACGCAATGTATGCGCACCAGTAAATCCTTTATCCACTTGGTAAGTCACGCTCTTCTTATCGCTGGAAAGCACGCCGCTACCCGAAGGAATAGTGGTTGTAATACCACCAGTAGAATCATTGATCAGTGTCAAAGTTTTACCTGCAGCTGGGGACAGTACTTTCTCAGAGAACTTGACAACAAGACCTCTGCTTGAGTAAGTCACGCCAGTTACTGTTGGAGCCACTGTGTCCTTTGTGAAAGTAATAGCTTGGGTTACAGGAGTACCCAGAGTATTACCAATGGTATCCTTAACATTTGCTCCGAACAAGATGGAACCAGTGAAAGTGCTAGTGGCCATTGAGCCCAGTGGTGATCTCAAAGTAACTGTTGCACTGTCAGAAGTGTTTTCAATGGAGAACACGCCTTTGCTTTCGCCATTAGCATCCAGCAAACGAACGTTACCTACGAGAGAATCGCGGTTAACTTTCTTGTCGAATACCACTTCAACATAACGATCGCCAACTGGAGTTACGCTCTTGATTACAGGAGCATTAACATCAGAAGACACAGTTACACTTGTTTTAACTGGGTTTGGAGTAGCAACATTACCAGCGAAGTCAGAAACATTTGTCAGGGACACATCATAAGTTTGGCCACTTGTCAAGGTACCAGTAGTCAAAATGAAGGAATCATAAGTGTCACGAGCTACACTTGCAGCAGCACCGTTCACATAAGCAATCAGACCAGAAAGCTTAGTAGGTTCGCTGAATTTCACATAAACCTTATTAGTTGTCGACTTAGCAACAGCCGTAACAGAAGTTACTGTTGGAGCTACAACGTCAGCAACATTAATCAGATCAGTGAAGGCAGGAACTTCTTCATTCGCTGTAGTTCTAACATCTTTGCTAACCACTACAGTGTATTGACCTTTAAGGTAGTTAACTTCGCCTGGAACAGTAAGAGTAGCCTGAGTACCATCGCTGTTAAATACAACCTCAGCACCATCAACCACATTCGCAGTTGTCGATACCTTCACAACTTTGACAACATCATCAATCAATTTACCATCAGATACAATGGAATCCTCGGAAATCTGACGATTGAATTTAACAACCACTTGCTTCGAGTTTGGAGCTTCTACAGATACAACCTTAGGAGCCTGCAGAGTTACTTTTGCAGTGTAGTCCTTTTCAAGGTGTTTGAAGTTGATTGTTGTTTCAACGCCTGCTACCAGAGCAGTTGTCAGTTCAACAGTTGCAGTAGTTTTGTCAGAGAATGTTACAACTACTTTGGTTGGGCTTACTGCTTCAGCAGAAGCTACAGTCAAAGTAGGCTGGCTACCCATCTGATCAACAGCATATGCAGTTTGAACTACCAGAGCACGGTCAGCATTGCCTTTGAAGTTAACACTCTGAGCAATCAGACCTTCGTTGATTACTGCTTGCACAAAGCCTTTAGCCCATGCAGATGCATTGTTGTCAGTTGTAGTAGGCTGTTCCAGCTTCAGAGCACGGAACAGTACAGTTGCAACTTCTTCAACAGTTACTTTACCGTTGTAGTTGAAGATACCTTTAACAGTATCTTGACCCTGCATCAATCCTGCTGCAGTAACGGCTTCGATATAAGGAACAGCCCAGTTAGAAGCTGTGTAGCCTTTATCGCTGTAAGTCAGCTTGCCAGTTACTTCTTGAAGACCGAACAGTTTAGTAACGATCTTAGCGAATTCTGCGCGAGTCAGATCCTTTTCAAGGTGAGCCTTACCATCTGGGTATCCGTTCAGAATACCTTTTGCTGCCAGAGCGTTGAATGCTTGCTCAGGTGTTGCTTGTGCTGTTTCACCAAATGCTACAGAGGCAAACATCGAGAATGCCATTGCTGTAGACAATGCTACGGATAAAATTTTCTTCATAACCTTTTTTTCTCCTCCTTGGACATTCATAAACTGGGAATTTTCTTTAGTTGTGTAGCTCATATCACTCATTTGTCGAGCACCCCCTTTCCCGAGTTGAGCATATTAAGTATAAATAATGTCTGTGACGGGTATCACAGAAACTCGTAAACAGTCTCAAGGCATAGTAATACTAGATTCCTAATTCTACCTAAGTATTATACAATGTGCCTCTAGTCACGTAAAGCTTAATTTTTCCATTTGGCAATGCAGGCTGCCTGCTGACCGCTCCGCTACTGCCTTGTGCAAGTGACTCTACACCTTAAACGCAATAGTTTTGAAAAAGTTGCGCTTTGGTTGAAAAAACTTTTTTGAACCTGATGTATCCCGGCCCTAGATCTCTAGAAGATACAATATGTATGCTCTACTAACTATTGTTAATGTTGGGTGGCTACGGGAATCAGTATAGCATAGACACTTTCTGGACGTCATTAAGCAAAATTTGTTAAGTTTAACAGCACTTATTACCTATTATAAAGGATATATATGGGTACACCGTTTGAGCTAATAAGTAATTACCCACTACATATAAAGATTAACACGCTTGGGCGGTAACCAGCAAATTAAAAGGCTGCCGGTAACCCCGGCAGCCTTCCTCTGTTATATTCATAATTAGCGGATCTTCATGGAGAGCTGGATTAGCTCCTGGCGTTTCTCAGGGCTTGAATTCACGTTCTCATACATAGCATCAATGGCGGCACGGTTCTCGCGGTAGCTCTTCTCATGCTTGATTGTGGAATGGGACCACTCGATCAAGGCGTTCTCAGCGATCACCAGATCGTTGTAGGCGTCATGGAAGCCAGTAGCTTGAACCAGCTCTTCCATCACTTCCTGAGTAATCTCCATTACAGCACGTTTAGCCGCAATTTCCTTTTCCATAACCTTTGCTCTATTCTCAAACATATTCTTTGCTTTCATGTAATCCAATTGCGCCTTAGATAAAATCGGTTTCATCGATAGCTTTCTCCTTCTTGCATTAAATGTTTGTGCTTACAGCTTCTTAGGTCATTGTAACGCAAAGTTACACACAATTCAAAGATTTGTATTTGGAAAATGTAAAAGACAAGCCTCCCTCCCGTGGACGGGGAGTTGGAGGCTTTTTTTGCTTCATATATAAATGTAATTCTCTATAGTCTCTTCATCTTAGCCATAATCCGCTTTGCCATCACTGCCGCGTCCGCTCTGGTGAAATTAGCCTGCGGATCGAAGCGGAAGGTCGCTTTCTTCTGTCCCGCTACCAGCTTGTTCTCAATCCCCGACATTACACCGGCCTTGTAGGCGGCCAGGATAGATGGTGCTGAGTACACTGATACAATCGAGCCGGTATCCGTAAAGAGCTTCTGGAGAGCCGCCAGATCTTTAGCATTGTCGCCCAGCTTGAGGCTCATGGCCCGGGCGATCATTACCGCCGCATCTTCTCTGGAGAGTGTACGGTTAGGCGAGAAGATTCTTGGTGCCGTTCCCCGGATAATCCCTTTGCGGACCGCTGTCTCGATGTAACGGTAATCCCAGTGGTAATCGCTGTATCTCACCACATCGGAGAAGGTCAGATTATTAGGTTCATAATCCAGCTGTATCCCCATAATCTTAACCAGCATGGTAGCGAACTCACCACGGGTCACATTCTCATATACGCCGAACTCGTTCGCATCCTTGGCATTCATAATGCCTCTGGACAGCACGGTCTCCAGCTCGCTGCGCGCATAGGTGTGGGAGACAATATCGTCATAGCTGTAACGCAGACTCATTACTGTATAGTATCCGAAGCCGTCAAAGGTAGCTGTAATCGTCTTACTGCCGGTATTCACTACCCCGCCCATGTTGTACCAGGTTCCGTCGACATTCTTCCATACAGAAATATTGGAGGTTGCCGCATTAACAATACTCGGATCATATTTCAGCGTGATCTTCCCTTGCTGTGTAGGCTCCATCCATCTGCCCATATGCCCAAGGAAGGACTCATTGCCTTTCTTATATGGATGGGAAGCCACTACGGTTGAGTAGTCATTGATTGAATTCGCCGATACGAAATACCCCGGGTCAATCCAATACAGATTGGATGCATACCCGTAGTGAAGCTTAGGGGTCATGTAGGCAGCGGCCAAGCTGCTGGCAGGCACCTCAACCAGCTTGCCGTCCTGATAGCTTGTACCGTCGAACTCGCCCACCGGATTGTACTGCTTCACGGTACGTCCATCCTGTTTATCGGCAATGCCGAGCAGGATATACTGATCGTTGAACAGATTGATCTGTCTTGTATTGGTCGTCCCTGGTGCCGGGGTAGCATCCCGCAGCATCGTTCCTTTGGGGAATACAATGCTGACTGCATTCTGGAAGGCGGTCAGCTTACCGGAGGAGTTCAGCGTCGTCTTGAGCTGTGAGCCTTGCAGCACTTCATCCGAGTAGGTCACATCAAAGGAACCGTTGGTTTTGGTTGTCCCTGTTGTTACGGTGAACTTAATGGTGTTCTTACCTTTCTTCAGACCCTTAAGCTCCAGACGGAAGATGTCCTTGTTGCCCTTGACCATAGCTTCCTTGCCAATCAGAATGCTCGTTGCCCCTTCTGCCTGAATGCTGACATCAAGGAAATTCTGTTTGATAATGCCCTCATTAGGAAGCTTAGGTGACAGAATGCTGTAAGGAGGCACCTCACGGGTAATCAGCAGCGTCTGGGTAACAGCGGCCGTTCCCAATCTCCCTGTGATTACAAAGGTCTGCAGGCCTGTTGTCGGCAGCTCCTGGTTTTTAATGATAAATTCGCCATCTTTAGTAGTAGGTACTGTCAAATAGGCCGACTGTGTAGTCCATGATCCATTATTAGTATTGTCCGTTTTATAATCAGCCACAGCATACTGTTTGCCGTCCTTCATAACAACAACCTGGGTAGCGTTGCTAGCAACAAAACGGATATCCGCAGTAGATTGGTTGGTTGTATAATTCAGGTCTGAATTCTTAATAAATAACTTGTCCGGATCTGTAGTCTGACCTACCGGATATGGAGCAGCGCCATTAATATTAGGAGCATTATCCGGGAAGAAATAAACCGTAAGATTCGTTGATACCGGAACACCATTTGCCACACCTGTAATGGCAATTTTGTTCGGGCCTGAAACCATCGAAATACCAGCGGCATTATTAGTAATCGTGTAACTAAAATCATCATCCGCAATCGTTGGAGTAACTGTTGTACCATTAACAGTAATTTTAACTGATGCTTTGTCAGCAGCAGGGAAGTTCACCAATCGTCCCTTAATGGCACTGAAATCAGCTGCGTATTTAAATACCTGGTTATTGTAAATATTAGACACATCGATAAACGGGGCTGAGACATAATTAACGGATAATACTCTCGTATCAATAACCAACCCGTTTTTCTTCAAATCAATCTGCAGAGTCTGTTCCCCTGAAGGCATACCCGTAATCTTAAATACTCTATACCCTTGTGAGGTCTTCATTGTATTCCCATCCACAACAAAACGTGAGGAAACCTTGGTGCCATTCTGGTAAGAGCTGATCTCCAGATTATCCGGAGCTGTTGCGGTCTCGCTGGTCTTCACCATCAGCCACAAAGGAAGCTCAAACAGGTTGGAGTTTCCAGTGAATACGCCTGATGAAGAATACGTAATCGTAGTACTCCCTGATGGACTGTAAAGCTGCTCGACCTCAGTAATGGAAGGATCATTCGCATTACGGTAAGTGAAATCTAGCGGATTGATACCCTTGCCGTCATAGGTTCCATTGTTAGTGCTGAAGGTAATCACATATTTACCATTAGTTGAAATAGTGACATCATCAGCACTGGTATATTTAAAGGTGATGAACTCTCCCGATTTAGCTCCACTACCGATAACCGTAGCTTCATTATTCGTGATAGGTACACTGTTACCGGTAGTGGTATTCTTGATGCTAAAAGTTAAATTCGAAAGAGGCGGCGTCGCTGTATCCTCAGCCACTCTAAAGGTAATGGAGCCGGATAATTTACCAGTAACCTGAGTATCTGCACCTGTCGGGGATACTACCTTCCCCGCATCCAGTGCGTAAGAGCCGATTGTGGTTTTGTTCGGCGTCCCCTTATCAATCGGCGCATATACCACTTCGCGTGTTACCGCGTAAGTGCGTGTTCCCGAATCTGTAGTTGCAACAAAGGTCAGCTTGTTAAGCCCCGCCGTCAACGGGAGGTCGGCAATGACAAAGGTACTGCTGCCGCCGTTAAACATCTTGGTGTTGTTGACCATCACCTCGGTAGCATTAGGGGCTTCGAGCGTGAGTGTCAGTCCCGCAGTATTAACCATCGCAGGTGTATTCTCACTTAGCAAGGTGCCATCGGGTAGAGCAATATTATAAATGGCCGGCACGTTGGAGAAATTAACATAGGCCTCACCACTGGCCAGACTTCCTGTCGCGGTTGTCCCGTAAATGGTGATCCGGTTGAGACCCTGGCTTAGCTTCACATTTGGAAAACGGAAGAATTTCTCGTTCTCTATGATCGGCTTCACATCGGCGCCGCTTGCTCCCGGCACGTCATTGCCGTTCACGATCCCGTCTACCTTGTAATAAATGCTGTCGGCAGAAACCCCATTGAACGTACCTTCCACGTCAACCGTGCTTGTATTTACTGAAGTTGGGGCAGCCTTGTCTGTACTGAACTTGGTGAACTGGAAGTATTGCCCTGCCGGAGCATCCTCCGCATATACAGCGCCTGCTGACGAAAGTGTGGACAGCAGCATCACTACTGCCATGAACATACCGCCTATCGCCTTCAATCTTTTCTTCACGTAAGAAACCTCCTACTGCTATTTGGTGTATTGTCGGCCTGTGCAGCATTCCGCGTCTTAACCAACTCTCTATTTTTATCGGACAAGGATTGACTAATAATTAGCAAAAAAACAAAAAACCTTACTCCAGTGGAGTAAGGTTAGAAGTATCATGCAATTTAGAATGGATAATGGCAGATGTTCATTCTAAGATTTGGAGCTGCGCTCAGGATCGAGCTTCATCCGCATTCTCAGGAACAAGTCAATTACCGGACGTTTGGTCTTGCTGATGACACCCGTGATCTCTGCACCAATCTGCAGGAAGAAGAGCATCACACAGATGACTACAAAGGTAACCCAGTTGGCTTCGTACAGCGAAGCGGAGGTCTGAATGACAGCCAGGATACCGAAGAAAGCGGCGATGCCGTAAATGATCAGTACCGTCTGGCGGTGGCTGAAGCCCAGTTCACGCAGACAGTGATGAAGATGACCCTTGTCAGGCGCGAAGATCGGCTTCTTCTGCAGCTTGCGCCGTACAATAGCGAAGAAGGTATCCGAGAGCGGCACCCCGATAATCAGGAGCGGTGTGATAAACGAAACCACGGCAATCTGTTTGAAGCCAAGCAGCGCCAGCAGCGCCAGGCAGAAGCCCAGGAACAGAGAGCCGGTGTCGCCCATGAAAATCTTCGCCGGGTGGAAGTTGAAGAACAGGAAGCCGAGAATACTTCCCAGAAGCAGCAGGCACAGCAGGGCAACCATGGTGTTCCCCATCAGGAAGGCCATTACAGCAATGGTAGCAATCGCGATACCGGATACACCGGCAGCCAGCCCGTCCAGACCGTCAATCAGGTTCACGGCGTTCGTGACACCGACAATCCAGAAGATGGTCAGCGGGATTGCAATCCAGCTCTCCAGCGAGGAATAACTATTATGAAAAGGAATATTTACGAAGTCAACCGTGATGCCGAACCCGAACACAACGATGCAGGCTGCGGCAATCTGGCCCAACAGCTTCACCTTGGCTGACAGCTCAAACCGGTCGTCCAGTGCACCGATCAGCACAATCAGTCCGCCGCCGCACAGCAGCGCTTTGATGAAGCCCGATTCACGCGGAGTGAATTCATACGGAATAATCGGTAATACGGCAAGCAGGCCTAACACAAACGCCAGAAAGATGCCGAGTCCGCCGAGGCGGGGCATGATCTTCGTATGCACTTTACGGGCATTGGGCGTATCCGTCGCACCGATCTTCACAGCAAATCTCTTCACGAGCGGTGTCAAAAGCAGTGCAAGCCCCATGCACACAATAAATCCGGCGATGTATATGATTAACATTAGTCAAGTCGACCCCCATTTCTCTACCGCATTGAATTATACGCTGAACCAAAAACAAATTCCAATACTGTTTTTAGGCTGTTACACGGATTTTTTCAGTAAATATCCCCATTTCACTGTTCTTTTGTTACTTTATCTTTCTCTCGCATTACTTTTACTGCAAATTTCGGCAGCGCAAGCATTCTTTTGTACCGTGTGGGTTCCTTAATCAGCCTATATAACCATTCTGCCCTTAATTTCTGGAACGCTGCTGGAGCACGCCGGCTCTTGCCGGAGATCACATCAAAGCTGCCGCCGACACCCATCATAACCGGAATCTGCAGCCGGGACTTATATTTGGCGATCCATGGCTCCTGGCTGTCCGCGCCTCTGGCGACAAAGAGCAGATCAGGCTTCGCTTCAAGGATGCCGCTGATGATCCGCTCATCCTCTTCCAGACCAAAGTACCCGTCATGATATCCTGCGATAACAATACCGGGATATCTTGTTTGTAACCGGGAAGCCGTCTCGCGAATCACCTCAGGGGTGGAGCCGAGCAAATATACTCTCCAGTTATAGCTTTCACCCTGATGTAATAATTCATGTAAAAGATCAAAACCGGCCACCCGCTCGGCTACAGGCTCACGGCAATATTCCGCTGCCCACACCACGCCGGTTCCGTCAGGAACTACCAGCTCTGCGGATTTCATAATCTCCATATAAGACGGATTCTCCAGCGCCGCCATGACCATAATCGGATTCGCCGTGATGACCTGGTGCGGCTCACGCCGCAGGACTGCATCCGTCAAATAGGAGACCGTCGCCTTCATATCCACCTTCGACACCCGTATGCCAAAAATAGGCACTGTCGGCAATTTACTATCTGCTCTCACTAATCACTCATCCTTTATGGCTGAAATATCGCACAATGTTGCGGGCCGGAGCCTCGGCCGCTTCCACCAGAGCAGCAATCTGCGGCTCCCGCTCCTGCTTCCAGCGCTCTCCTGATTCAAGCAGCTCCAGCAGCCCGGCCGCCACCTGATCAGCATCAAGGTCAGCGGTGGAGCCGGCCGGACGGCAGGCAACCCGTTCAAGAAAATGATCGATCTTCGGATCATAAGAGACCCCCATCAGCGGAACGCGCCGGCCGGCCGCATAAATCAGACTGTGCAGCCGCATACCGATCAGCGCCTGGCACTGCCCGACCTCGCGCAGCATCTGCAGCGGGTGCAGCGTATCCTCGCGGATGCTTACCGTTCCTCCGCCTGCTTCAACCGCGCCGCCCAGCTTCTGCATGACATAGCGGGAAGCCTCATTGTCGGCAGGATGATGGAAGGGCAGGAAGCGCACATCAAGCGGCAGCTTCGCTGCCACCTTCACCAGCCCTGCTGCCAAGGCGTCCAGCTCCTGACGGGACTCCTCCCAGAAGCGCACGGAGACGCCAACATTGTATGGGCGGACCGCCAAATCAGGGCCACCCCCGTCTCCAAGGCCGGGTTCAGTCTCTGCATTCCCTTGCCGCTCCTCCGGCAGGGTAAGTCCCATCACCGGGTCGGGAACCACCTCAACCTTGTCCTGGCTGATTCCCATCGACTGAAGCAGCTGGCGGGACTGTTCATCCCGCACAGAGATATACGCACATTTGCGGAACACTGACCGGATCAGCGGATGGAACAGCTTGCGGTTCACCGGGCCGATGCCTTGCGAATAGATGAACACCGGCTTGCCCAGCCATTGCGCCAGCTTAATGATCCCTAAGTAATACGGAATCGTCTTGCTGCTGGTCACATCCTGAAGCAGGCTGCCCCCGCCGCTGATCAGGCCCGCGCTTTCAGCGATCGCCTTGCGGACCTCCCCCAGCTTCATCCGGTGCACGGACTTCACACCATAGGTAGCCGTTGTCCATTCCGGATCGATCGACAGCACTACAGGCTCCAGCGTAATGCCAGCCGCTTGGGACTGCTTATGCAGAGCATTCAGAATCGATTGCAGCACAGCCTCGTCCCCGCTGTTGCGGAAGCCGTAATAGCCGGAGATTATAATTTGCGGAGCAGCGGCGACCATCGTTTCCAACACCTTTCTGCAATTTGCCATACCCCTACAGCGATAAGCCCAATGATCAGGCCGAGTCCAAGACCGAGGAGGCCGCGGATCAGTGAGATCAACACCGGCGAATGAATATGGGCAAAGGTATCCACCATAGATAACTGGCCGATGACAGCAATAATCAGAATGAAGGCCGCATTCCGGTATTTATAGGCCATGAAAGCGCCCAGAATGAAGAGCGGATGGGCCAGCAGGAACTCTTTGTTGCGCGGTCTGACCCCGACGTTATTCTCCAGGAAAACACGGAGCATTTTCTCAGGTCCGCTTACAGTTCCGCTATTACCGGTCCGGCTCAAATAATACATCCCCACGATACCGATCACCCCAGCGGCAATAACCATAGCGAGCGTGATTGGAGTCCGCAGCAGCTTGCCGGTCTTGTTAAAGGCAAATTCCCCGCGGTACAGCAGCACATACAGCGCAGTAAGGGCAATCGGCGCCAGATGGAGCAGGCTTACCCCGCGGAATTGGTTCAGAACCAGGGAATACGTAATATTGTTCAGCAGCGCAATCACAAACGGCACAGCACTGAAGGTGATCAGCGCTGTCTTGATATACAGTACCACACTATGTGTCAGCCTGCGGCGCGGGCTCATTACGGTATACGATGACGAATCGGAACGCAAAGGCGGACCCATCTCGTTAATTTTGCGGATCGCCAGCACCATAGCTACGGTAGGCGCACTTATTGCGACTGCAAGCGCAAGCGCCTGTTCAAATAAGGTTGGCTTCAGCATCAGCAGCCCGGCACTGCCCACCAGCCCCAGCACCCACACCGGCAGCGTCAGCCAAGGAATGAAGTAGGAGACCAGCAGCGCAACCATTGCCACCGCTCCAATCACGGCAATTAACTTGAAATAACGCTGGAAGGAAGAGTCCTGTACATCAAATGCCGTAGCTTGTCCAAGCTTAAAACCATTGGCTTCAATCTTGGCAACCGCTCCCTCCGGTCCGCTGAGGCTCTCGATCAGATTATCCAGTGTATCCGTAATCGCCGCCTGCTTCGTATCCCTTGAAGGAATCGTATTCAGATAGATCATCCGGATGTTACGGTCCTTCGTTGCGAGTGCGAACTGGTCTGCAATCACCTCTGTCTTCAAGCTGGAATCAGCCTCGCTGAGGGAGCGCAGGCGCGTCACATTGTAATCCAGCAGATAGGCAAGCTTGGAGAAGCCCTTTTGCTGCACCTTGATATTCTCAATAGCCGCAATCCCTATGCCATGCTCCTTCAGGAGATCCGCGAAGGCAGTAATACTGCCCTTATCCGCATCATCATTGAAGCCCTTAACAGACTCACCTTCAAAAAGAATCCGCTTGACGCCAAGCTCAGCGTAACGGTCCAGCAGAGCCTTCATGGCCTCCTGATCGTAGGGCAGTGAATCTACCAGGCGGGGCACAATGGTGAAGCCCTTCTCATGCAGCATGTTCAGAGTGATCGGGTCCGGCTGCAGCGGCTTGAGCGTCGCATCCTCCAGCGGGGTCTCAATGATCAGCCCCTGCTGTCCGCGGTAATTCCAGTCTTCCGTCCGGATATCCAGTCTGCTGAAGGCATCCCGGATGACCGGTGAGAGCGCATTGCTGTTCTCCGCACTGGTGAAGAGGACATATGTATAGTTCTCATTCTCCGGAATCACAGTATCGGTAAGATTGGCGATATCCGCTGCTCCCCAGAGCATCAGCCGGCGGGCTTTGCGGAAATCGTCCAATGTATTTTCGTAGATCGCCATACTTTGAACACCGGCCGCCATCAGCCGGTCAAGCTGCTCGGAGATATAATCCTGCGGATTCTGCCGGTAGCTTGCTACCTCAACCAGGTCACGGTAATCAAAGACAAATTCAACGGTTTTGGAAGATTTCTCTGTCTGCAGACGGTCATAGACTACCGGGAGGGCGGCAATTACACCCACCACCACAATGATCCATAACCACTTACGTGAAGCCAGATTCCAGCGTTGCCATTTCTGCTGCACCAATAGTACCTCCTCATTCACTTTAAAGCGGATCAAATTGAAGCGGAAACGGATGTCTCTCCCTCTGGAGCAGCTCCGTTTCCGCTGGCCAAAATCGGTATTCCGTATTATTTCCCGTCAACGCGTGCCATAACCTGGCTGGTCAGCTCCGCAACCTTGGCTTTGGCGTGATCCAGCGATTCCCCAACCACGGCAAAATACACCTTGATCTTCGGCTCGGTGCCGGAAGGACGCAGGCAGAACCATGAGCCGTCCGACAGCAGATACTTCAGTACATTCTCTTTAGGCAGGCCGTCCAGCCCGAGAGAATAGTCGAGCACCTGTGTCACCGAAGCGCCGGCGATCTCATGCGGCGGGCTCGTCCGCCAGTCATTCATAATTCCCTGAATCTGTGCAACCCCGTCCTTGCCCTTGAGCGTGCGGGATTCCAGGCTCTCCAGGAAGTATCCGAACTGCGCGTAGAGCTCCTGCAGCACATCATACAAGGTCTTGCCCTGGGCTTTGTAGTAGGCTCCCGCTTCGGCAATCAGCATAGCCGCAAGAACGGCATCCTTGTCGCGTGCATAGTTGCCGGCGAGGTAGCCGTAGCTCTCCTCATATCCGAAAAGATAGGTGTATTCGCCCGACTGCTCAAACTGGTTCATCTTCTCACCGATATATTTGAATCCGGTCAGGGTGTTGAACACGGTAGCGCCATAATGGCTGGCTACGGCCGCCCCCATCTCACTGGTAACAATCGTCTTGACCACTGCGCCGTTGCTTGGCAGCTTGCCCTGCTCCTGCAGGCGGCTCAGATAATAATGGATCATCAGCGCGCCCGACTGGTTGCCGGACAGCACCACGAACTTGCCTTCGTTGTCACGGACAACAGCGCCCATCCGGTCAGCGTCAGGGTCGGTACCGATCAGCAGATCGGCATTCAAGTCTTCGCCCAGCTTCATCGCCAGCGTGAAGGCTTCGCGTTCTTCCGGGTTCGGCGATTTCACGGTGGAGAATTCCGAATCCGGCTGCTCCTGCTCAGGCACCACATGCACCTGGGTGAAGCCGATCTTCTCCAGCACACGGCGGACCGGAAGATTGCCTGTCCCGTGCAGCGGGGTGTAGACAATGGAGAAGTCACGGCCCAGCGAGGAGGCGATCTCTTCACGGCTCACACTGACTGCGGCTACCGTATCGGTGAAGGCCTCATCCGCATCAGCGCCCAGCCAATGCAGCAGGCCCTCGCTCTCCGCAGCCTCTTGGGACATGCGCTTCACGCCATTGAAGGAGTCTACCTCCAGAATGCTTGCAATCACCTTCTCCGCTTCATGCGGCACCAGTTGCCCGCCCTGGGCATTATAGACCTTGTACCCGTTATATTCAGGCGGATTGTGGCTGGCCGTGATCACGATGCCGCCCGAGGCCTTCAGATGGCGGACACTGAAGGACAGCTGCGGTGTGGAGCGCAGGGAAGGGAACAGATGCGTCTCGATGCCGTTGCCGGCCAGCACAAGTGCAGCCTCCAGCGTGAATTCCGGCGAGAAGCGCCGGGAGTCATGGGCAATGACCACCGACGGACGGCCTTCCCCTGTATGCTGTGCCAGCAGGTAATTGGCGAAGCCCTGAGTGGCTCTGCCTACCGTATAGCGGTTCATCCGGTTGCTGCCTGCGCCGATCACGCCGCGCAAGCCGCCTGTTCCGAATTCGAGGTCTCTATAGAACCGTTCCTCCAGCTCCTTCGGATCATTGGCAAGAGCCTTAAGCTCCTCCTTGGTGCTCTCATCCACTGAAGGGTCCTGCAGCCAGCGCGTCAAGGTTTCCTGCGCCTTCGGGCTTAATTCAGTCATGTGAATCTCTCCTTCTCCATCTATAATGTATAAGTGTATTACAGGAACTAGCTGAGGGCGAACATAATTTCCCCGGAGGCCACTGTCTTGCCTTCTACTCTGGCGGTAGCTTGTCCCTTGCCGATGCTGCCTTTAAGCCGGGTAATCTCTACCTCCAGCTCAAGGGTATCCCCAGGAACGACCTGTCCGCGGAAGCGGAAGCCGTCAAGCCCGGCCAGAAAACCGATTTTACCCTTATTGGCCTCTACTCCCAGAATGGCTACTGCACCAACCTGAGCCAATGCTTCAGTAATCAGTACACCCGGCATGACCGGGAAGCCCGGAAAGTGTCCGGTGAAGAACGGTTCATTGATCGTCACATTTTTGATGCCGACCGCCCGTTTGCCCATTTCAATCTCCGTGATTTTGTCCACCAGCAGAAATGGGGGCCGGTGGGGGATGATTTCTTGAATTTGATTGATATCCAGCATATCAGTAAAAGCTCCCTTCGGATGGTACCGCGTAATGAACCTCCGCCTACAGCAGCGCTTACGTTTTATTCTACGCCACCCTGCATAAATATGGGCAGCTTCGGCAAAAACTATAATTATCCTTCACCACCTGCAGCAGTGGAGGTTCAGATAAGGGGCTTTCTCCACCGCACGCGGCAGGTTGGCGGAGAAAGCCCTTTTTGGCGCTCTTAGGGCACGCCATCATTATACATTTTTCAGTATAAAAAAGAAAACTCCCCGGCACAACCAGGGAGCTTCCATTTCATTATGTTATAGTAAGAAATTTCAGGAAACACAGGCCTCAGGGCGCAAAGACCAAATCATAGACATGCTTCCAGGTACTCCATACCAGCACATCGCTGAGCTCCTTCTTGCCTAGAACCACGTAGCCCACGACAAGCCCGCCCGCAAGCGCGGCAACCAGCAGCAGCGGAATCAGGAACCACTGGATGATGGTCCAGGCCGAAATCCCGCGCCGCTTCACCGGCTGCTGCTTCTCTTCTCTTTCCTTTTCCTTGGATTCCTTAACCTTCTCACGGCTCATTCCCTCACCTCACGCGCGCATGTTATTCGCCAGGCCCAGCATCTGGTCACTGGAGGACAGTGCCCGGGCAGCCAGCTGGTACGTACGCTGAATCTGCATCATCTCCGTCATCTCCCGGCTCAGATCCACATTGGAGGCTTCCAGATAACCTGAACGCACGCCTACATCCTTCGCTTCGCCTGCCGCTCTCTGTACAAACGCCTGCTGAGCAGTCACTCCACCGGCCAGGACATAGAAGTTGCCGTCCACCGCCTGAAGCGCGCTGCTGCTGCGCGGCTCAACAATCATAAGGGAGCCGGCCAGCACAGGCACAGCGGTCTCACTCGTCTTGGTCCACACCTGTCCGCGCTCGTCTATAGCCGCAATCCCGTTGGCACTGACCGTGAGCGGGTTCCCGTTCTCATTCAGCACAGGGTTGCCGGTATTGTCTACCAGCAGCATATTGTCCTTATTCGCAGGGTCCGGGGTGAAATGAAAGTCCCCTTGGCGCGTATACGAGGTGACTCCGTTCACCTGAACGCCGAACAATCCGTTGCCCTGAAGCGCCAGGTCTGTCGGTTTGCCTGTCTCCTGAAGTGTGCCTTCCTCCCAGTTGTTGGTTACGTTCGGCACCCTCACCCCAAAACCGATATTGAAGCCAAGCGGCATACTCCGTCCGGGCTGGTTATAATCACTGGATTGCTGCTGCACCCGGGTGAGCACATCCTCGAAAGAGCCTTGCTTGCTCTTATACCCGTTGGTATTCATATTCGCAATGTTGTCAGCGATAATATCCAGCCGCTGCTGCAGACTGGCCATAGAGACAGCGGCGCCGATTGTCGAGTTATTCACAGGTGTAACCTCCTACAGGTCTGATAAAAGAAAACCGTCTTATACTGTCAGTTATCCGTGCAGCCCAGCTACACTCTGCCGACTTCATTCACAGCCTTCTGCAGACTGCTGTCATAGAACTGGATGACCTTCTGGTTCGCTTCATACGCCCGGTAGGCGGCGTTCATATCCACAGTAACCTGGGTAGCATCTACATTCGAGTTCTCCAGATAGCCCTGGCGGACCTGCAGATTGTCGGTTGCATTCGAGAAGCGGATGTCCGCCGCCTCGGCATCATCGGCATGGAACACCCCGTTGCCGTCCCGCACCAGCTCCTGCGGTCTGGTTATGACGCTGATCCCGATCCGGGTGCCTGACGGCTGCCCGGTCTGGTTGTCGATGATATTGCCCTGCCCGTCCACTTTAAGGTTATCCTGAGGTCCTGTCAACCTGAGCGGATCGCCGCCCGCGTTCAGCACCCGGAAGCCGCCCGCGCTGAGCACCTCGCCTGTAGGGGAGACCGTGAAGCTCCCGTTGCGTGTATATAGATTGTTGCCTTCATTATCCTGAACGGTAAAAAATGCCTGGGGCCGGTATGTAACCTCGCCATCGGCACTGATGGACTTGCCGGACCCGTCAAACACAAGGTTCTGCCCGGGATTATCCGGGTCCTGTACCTGGAGATCGGTAGACAGCGCGAAATCCGTGCTCTTGCCGCTCTCGATCAGGTCACCCTGCAGATATTGGGAAACAGACTGCTCGGCAAACACCCCGGTGTTGATCCGCCCGACGGGCTTTGCAGCCCCGCCGCTCATCGCCGAGATCAGCACCTCGGGAAACGCATGACTGACGCTGTCCACCTGCTTGTACCCCGTTGTATTCAAATTGGCAATGTTCTGCGTCGCCGTATCATGTCTGCGCTGCTGTGTCACCATTCCGGCTGCGGCCGTATATAATCCTCTAAGCATGAGGTCAGTCCCTTCCTTGAATCTGCTGTTACCCCTTATATCGGCAGGCTAGAACTTTTTCTTAACCACCTTGTCCAGATGGTCAAGCATAATTCCCGTGCCTTTGACGACGCAGTGCATCGGATCTTCAGCGACCCAGACCGGCACATGCAGCTGTTCGGAGAGCAGCTCATCCAGTCCGTTAAGCAGGGCGCCTCCGCCGGTCAGCACCACTCCGCGGTCAATGATATCCGCCGACAGCTCAGGAGGTGTACGCTCCAGCACCGACTTTGCCGCAGCCACGATGGAGGAGACCGGGTCCCACAGCGCTTCCTTCACCTCACCGGAGGAGATGGACAGGGTCCGGGGAAGTCCGGTAACCATATCCCGCCCGCGGATATCCATGTCGGCCTTCATGCCTTCGGGGCGGACTGAACCGATGGTGACCTTAATATCCTCTGCGGTGCGTTCACCGATCAGCAGCTTATATTTCTGTTTGATATATTTTAAAATGGCATCGTCGAACTTGTCCCCCGCAATTTTGATGGAGGAGGCGGTAACGACGTCGCCCATAGACAATACGGCTACATCCGTCGTTCCGCCGCCAATATCGACGACCATATTACCGCTAGGCTGATAAATATCCATCCCTGCGCCGATAGCCGCAGCCTTAGGCTCTTCTTCCATGAATACCTCTTTGGCCCCGCTGCGCTCGGCAGCTTCCCGGATGGACTTCTGCTCCACAGATGTAATATTCGTGGGCGCACAGATTAATATACGGGGCCGTGCATACCAGGAGCGGCCGCCCACGCTGTCAATGAAGTATTTGAGCATCATCTCGGTAATGGCAAAATCGGCAATCACGCCGTCGCGCAGCGGACGGATCGTCGTTATATTTCCGGGCGTGCGCCCAACCATCCGGCGAGCCTGTTCACCAACCGCAAGGACCTTCTTCGTATCACTTTCAAGTGTGACTACGGAAGGTTCATCCAGAACGACTCCCCTTCCCTTGACATGAATAAGCACATTGGCTGTGCCGAGATCGATTCCGATATCCTTGCTAAGCATAATGAAAGAGCCCCCAAAGTGTTATTTTAAATGAGAAAAGAAGATTGTACCAAATTTAAAAATACCATACTTTAGGGGGTGTGCACAATGGACTAAACCTGAATAATGACCTCAAAATCTGAAAATCTTATGGCTTTGCAGCTACCGCGACTTCACGCTTTTTGCCGGTGGTTTTCTTATATTTAATTTTTGTGGCTTCTCCCCCCCGAAGATGACGGATGGACTTGTGATATTCGAGAATGTGCTTCACCTGATCAGCCAGATCCGGATTGATTTCCGGCAGCCGTTCGGTCAAATCTTTGTGCACCGTGCTTTTTGAAACGCCAAATTCCTTGGCTATGGTCCGGACCGTGTGCCTGGTTTCCACGATGCAGCGTCCGATTTTAATGGTACGTTCCTTGATGTAATCGTGCACGTTCCCGCCTCCCAACTGTGAATAGTTTGGTACATTATATGAGGGGCGGGCCTATATATTCGCCCTTTCAGGACCTGACAAGCCTTGGACAGCTCATTTTATTTGTCGGACAACCTGATGCGCGGTTTTTCACAGCCCTGATTAGAGAATAGAACCTGCCTGACCATACATTTCAAGAAGAATATATAAACAATCCCGCCAAATACAAAAAAGCAGGAGGCTTGTGGCCCCCTGCCTGATGCTCCGGCTTAGCGCTGCGGAAGCAGATCGGTCGGATTCATGATCTTGCCGTCCTCATGCACCTCAAAGTGCACATGGTTGCCAAGACCCTTCTCCATCTCGTTCTGTCCTGCCGTTGCCAGCGTATCGCCCTGCTTCACTTCATCGCCCTGCTTCACCTTGGTGTCGCCCAGACTCTGGTAGACGGTCTTCCGGTTCCCCGGAGAGGTCACCTCGATCACTTTGCCGAGTACAGCGACATCCTCCACCCGGGTCACTTCACCGCTAAGTGCGGCCTTAACATCGAAAGGCTTGTTGTCCTCACGGGCAATATCGATCCCGGTATTGGTCACAAAGGTGTTATTGTACTCTACCATCGCCGCAATATGATTCTCTTCGGTGCCATTCTCATCGTAGTACGGTTTAACGACTTCCACTTCACTTGGGCTGGCTACCGGCCAGGCCAGAGTCTCCGCTGAGGCCACGACCTCCATTGCTTCCGGATCACTGCTGTCTGTTCCGGTTACATTCCCCTTGGCGCCTTCCTGCGATACTACCGCGGCGTTGTCAGGATTCAGCGGCTTCTGGCCGGCATCCTGATAGACCCACACCAAGGTTAGTATAATTGCCGCTGCCGCCGTGTAGACTGCCGGGAATACCCAGCGCTTGGATAACATTCTGTTCCATGAAGAAGGCTTGGCGCCTGAATCTCCCTGCTTGTTTTTGAGAGATTCATCATGGGTTGGTTTAATTTTGTCTTGTTCATTCATATGTTTATCACCTCAGTAACCAGTGTTACCGGGCGATTCGCTTTTATACGTATCTTGCAATTTATTTTTGAAGAAGAGTTGAGACTTCGCTAAAAGAAATTCCGCTGTAATAGTGTTTGAGAATCTGGGTCGCGGTCTTGCCCTCTTTCGCCATGCCGTTCGCCCCCCACTGGCTCATGCCGACACCGTGGCCGTTGCCGTAGGTGGTGATGACCACCTTGCTCCCCTTGCGCTTCCAGGTGAACTGGCTGGAACGCAGGCCCAGCTTCTCTCTCACCTCACGCCCGGTAAACACAGTGCCGCCGATAGAGATCTCCTTGATCCGGTGCCCCGCTGTCAGCGAGAGCACCTCCGCCGGCAGTCCGGCGGACGAAAGGGACGTCGCCTGCCCAGGCTTGCCGGAGGCAGACAGGCGGGCCGCCGCCGGAAGCTCGCCGGCCGTAAGGCCCAGCTTCCGGCGCAGCTCGGTAATGCTGAAGGTGTAAGTAGCCGCCAGGTTCGGGGTAATCTCCAGCTCCCAGGGGCTGGCGACACTGCGCAGATAAGGCACCGCAGCGTTCCAGTAGTCCTCGGAGTTCTCAGTATATCCTCCGCTGGAAGCGAAGAAGGAAGCCGTAATCGGCTGCCCTTTATAGGTCATGATAACCCCGCGCGTCTCCAGGACCGCGCGGCGGATCTTCGCCAGTCCGGCGCGCTTGCCGGCGGACGTCCACTCCCGTTCCAGCGTTGCCTTCGAGACGTAAGCCTGATGGCTTACCGTATCGCTCACATCCGCCTCCGGAACGGGGACCCCGCTGTGGTCGCCGGCCAGCAGGCGGCGGGCAATGAAGGTGCGGGCCGCAACGGCCTGCGCTTTGAGCGCCTCCAGCTCAAATTCGGCCGGCATCTCGGCCGCCAGCACGCCGCTGACGTATTCCTCCAGCGGCAGGGTCTCGATCTGTCCGCTCTGCGACAGATAGACGGTCACCTCCGGCTGCGGCGCTTCCGCAGCAGCCGCCGGCGGTGCCGGGACGGCCGTGGCCTGCGGCACGGCCGGAGCCGCTGGCTGGGGTCCGCTCCCGCGCTGCGGGACCACAGCCAGCGGCAGCAGCAGCGCCGCCAGCAGAGGCGCTGCCAGCCATGCGGCGGGGGCCAGCCGCCGCAGCGGGGGGCCCCCGCGCCGCGCACGCGCTACGCTGCGCGGACGCTTCAGGATGTGCCGCAGCATTCTGAACTCTTTCATCTCTATGGCTCCTTCCGTAAGCACTGGTGATTCTTATAGATATGAATCTCCATACCCTGCTAGAACGTGATTTTGAGAGAAAGAGAGTTGCGGAATCCCCCGCACAGCATGGCTTTGTACAGCGTGGCCTTAGCTTCGAAGAATATCAAAAAAGGACCAGCCGCTTACCGGCTGATCCCTTCAATGTAAAAATTGCTATTATACCCAAGACGGTTGAATCTGGAAACGCGGTCTGGCTTCTTCCGCCTTGAACGCCTCGCTGCGGGCCGGTTCAGCCTTAGCAGCCTCTTCCTTCGCCGCAGCCGGAGCAGCCGCTTCTTCCATGGAGATCCGCCAGATGTCGGCACCGAGTCCGGACAGCTTCTCTGCCAGATTCACATAGCCGCGGTCAATATGATGGGTCCCGCTGACCTCGGTTGTGCCTTCAGCCACAAGCCCGGCCAGAATAAGCGCTGCACCTGCACGCAGGTCCGTTGCGCATACCTTGGCGCCCACCAGGTTCGCATTGCCGGTGACAATGGCCGAACGGCCCTCGATCTTGATCTCGGCGTTCATATTGTGGAATTCATCCACATGCATGAAGCGGTTCTCGAAGACGGTCTCGGTCACTACGCTCGTTCCTTCCGAGCGGAGCAGCAGGGCCATCATCTGGGACTGCATATCCGTCGGGAATCCTGGATAAGGCAGGGTCTTGAGATCGACCGCCTTCAGCGGCTTGTCGCTGATCACGCGGACGCCGTTCTCATCCGGGATGATCGTAACGCCCATCTCCTCCATCTTGGCAATCACCGGACCCAGATGGTCGGCAATCGCACCCTCCACGTAGACGTCGCCGCCTGTGATAGCAGCTGCCGCCATGTACGTTCCGGCTTCAATCCGGTCAGGAATGACATGGTGTCTGACGCCGTGCAGACGCTCCACGCCTTCAATCCGGATCACGCCGGTGCCGGCACCACGCACAATACCGCCCATGCCGTTCAGATAGTTGGCTAAGTCCACAATCTCCGGCTCTTTCGCCGCATTCTCAATCACTGTAGTGCCTTCGGCAAGCGCTGCAGCCATCATTATATTCTCGGTAGCGCCTACGCTGGCCACATCCAGATAGATCTTGGCCCCGCGCAGTCTTCCGTTACTTTTCGCATCAATATAGCCCTGGCCCAGACTGATCTCGGCGCCCAGTGCTTCAAAACCCTTCAAATGCTGGTCGATCGGCCTCGTTCCGATAGCACAACCGCCAGGCAGGGAAATACGGGTATGCCCCATACGGGACAGCAGCGGACCCATCACCAGGAAGGACGCACGCATCTTGCGTACCCATTCGTAAGGAGCTTCACAGGAAGTAATCTGTCTTGCATCCACTTCAATCACATCATTCTGGTATGTAACACCTGCACCCAGAGATTCCAATACCTTGCTGATTGTTAATACATCGTCTAACGGAGGTGCGTCCACAATAACGCTGACTCCTTCTTCGGCCAATAGAGAGGCGGCTATGATCGGTAGTACGGAATTTTTTGCGCCGCTGACTTTCACGCTCCCGGTCAATCTGTTGCCACCGCGGACGATAAATTTACTCATTTCGGTTTCCCTCCGCGTCCATGATTTCTGAATCTAATTTTGAGGTTAAAATTCGTCTGTTAAGATATTGAATATTCCGTCATTGCATCTTAGGTGCAGATCATTGCTTAAACTCAGTGTTGACATAATAAATTCTTATTATTCGACATTTTTTTCACTGCATCAGCCTATGAGAGATATAACCAAACCCGCAGCCATTAAAACATCCGGCCGATCAGTCCGCTCCAGCCCAGGTAGTCCAGGAAGAAGCCCGCAACGAAGTGGCCGAGGACAATCGCAAGCAGCAGGTGCAGAAGTCTGCCCTGAGAGCTCTTGGGATATCTTATGACCAAATCCAGCTTAAGGTTCTGAAGCGCCCACCATGATAATGCCACGCAAACCAGAGACACAACCATCGAAATTAAACTGCTGGTGCCGATCACACCCGACAAATCAGCGGATAAGCGTGTATTCATAATAGCCCCCCGTGTTAGGTACTCGGAAATCGACTCTTATATCATACTTGTGCAGGGGAAAAGAATCCAGTACTTTTACGAATTTTTAAACAAATGGGCCTTTGTATGCATAATCGGTTACGTTCTCTTCATACTTTTCCAATTCATTGTAATCAGCGTAGTTGCAAAAAAAGCAGTCAAGCCCAGGGCTTGACCGCTTATCTGCTACTGTTGACCTTTGCCGGTTGACACCTTGATCCGCGTTACAGCACGCTGGAGAGCCAGCTCCGCACGGCGGTGGTCGATCTCATCCTGCTTGCTTTGCAGCTTGAGACGGCGCTCAGCCCGCTCTTTAGCCGCCTCAGCGCGCTCAATATCAATGTCACGGGGCAGCTCTGCACTCTCAGCCAGCACCGTAACCTTATCTTTGTGCACCTCAACGAAACCGCCATGAACAGCGATGGTTACGGTAACGCCATCGGCCTTAACGGTAAGCGGAGCGACCTGAAGCGGGGTTACCAGCGGGATATGTCCCGGCAGAATTCCCAGTTCGCCATTCACACCGCGTACCGTTAAGCTGTTCACTTGCTTGGAGTAGACCAGATGCTCCGGAGTGACTATTTCGAGCAAAAAGGTATTCACTTCCATTCCTCCTCAAAGCTTTACAGAATAAAGCCCACTACCCGAGCATAACATGCGTAGGGTTACAACGTTTTCGCTTTTTCCACAGCTTCTTCAATCGTGCCTACGAACAGGAACGCCACTTCCGGCAGATCATCGTGCTTGCCTTCCAGAATCTCCTTGAAGCTGCGCACGGTTTCTTTGATTGGCACGTACTTGCCTTTGAAGCCAGTGAACTGCTCGGCAACGTGGAACGGCTGGGACAGGAAGCGCTCAACCTTACGGGCGCGGGCCACGATGACCTTATCCTCTTCACTCAGCTCATCCATACCGAGGATGGCGATGATATCCTGAAGCTCGGTATAACGCTGCAGCAGCTGCTTAACGCCCTGTGCCACGTTATAGTGCTCTTCACCGACAATTTCCGGTGCCAGAATACGGGAGCTGGAAGCCAGCGGGTCAACCGCCGGGAAGATCCCTTTTTCGGAGATTTTACGCTCCAGGTTGGTCGTTGCATCCAAGTGGGCGAACGCTGTCGCCGGTGCAGGGTCAGTATAGTCATCCGCAGGCACGTAGATCGCCTGGATGGAGGTAACCGAACCCTTCTTGGTGGAGGTAATGCGCTCCTGCAGCTGACCCATTTCGGTAGCCAGCGTAGGCTGGTAACCTACCGCAGAAGGCATACGGCCGAGAAGCGCCGATACTTCCGAGCCCGCTTGGGTGAAGCGGAAGATGTTATCGATAAAGAGCAGCGTGTCGCGGCCTTCTACATCGCGGAAATATTCCGCCATTGTCAGACCGGTCAGCGCTACGCGCAGACGCGCGCCCGGAGGCTCATTCATTTGTCCGAAGACCATCGCGGTCTTCTTGATAACGCCGGAATCCGTCATTTCGTGGTACAGGTCATTCCCTTCACGGGTACGTTCGCCTACACCTGCGAATACCGAGATCCCGCCGTGCTCTTGCGCGATGTTGTTGATCAGTTCCTGGATGGTAACGGTTTTACCTACACCGGCACCGCCGAACAGGCCGATCTTACCGCCCTTCGCATAAGGGGCGAGCAGGTCAATAACCTTGATGCCTGTCTCCAGAATCTCAGCCTGGGTGGACAGTTCATCGAAGGTAGGAGCCAGCCGGTGGATCGGATTGCGTTCCGCAACCACATCAGCACCATTGTCAATCGGATTGCCCAGGACGTTAAATACACGGCCAAGAGTGGCTTCGCCGACAGGAACCGAAATCGGGTTCCCCTGGTCAAGCGCTTCAATTCCGCGAACCAGTCCGTCTGTGGAGGACATCGCGATACAACGCACCAGGTTGTCACCCAAATGGTTGGAAACCTCAAGCGTCAGATCAATCGTGCGGCCATCTTCCAGGCTATGAGCAATTTTGATAGCGTTGAAAATCTCGGGCAGCTGGCCGCGTTCAAATTCAATATCGACAACCGGACCCATAATGCTCACAACGCGTCCTTTGTTCATCTTCATTTCCCTCCTCGAAAGCTGTTACATATGGGCTGTTAGCCCACTTCTATTAAGACTGCGCGTTCGCACCAGCCACGATCTCGGTAATTTCTTGCGTAATGGCCGCCTGACGGGCACGGTTGTACGTAAGTCTAAGTTCTCCGATCATTTTTGATGCGTTCTTCGTTGCACTGCCCATGGCTGTCATTTTGGCTCCCAGCTCACTGGCCTTGCCGTTCAGAAGAGCACCATAAATTAAAGTCTCGGCGTATTTGGGAAGCAGTACCTCCAGCACACCGGCAGGGGACGGCTCATACTCGTAAGCTGCCGTTGCCCCGTGATGCCCGCCCTCTCCTACGCCCTCCATAGGCAGAAGTCTGTCTACGGTAGGAACCTGGCTGATCGCGTTAACGAACCGGTTGTAGCAAATGTACAGCTCATCGTATACGCCGGTCTCGAACTGGTTCACCGCCGAGTATGCAATCGACTTGATGTCGGCAAACTTCGGGGTATCGGACAGCTCGGTAATCTCTTCGACAATCGGGTACTCACGGCGCCGCAAAAAATCACGGCCTTTGCGCCCGATGACAAACAGTGCATACTCATCCTTGGACTTATGCCGTTCTGCGATCAGCATGGTTACCTTGCGCAGAATGTTCGCATTGTAGCCGCCGGCAAGGCCCCGGTCGGAGGTGATGATCAGATAACCTGTTTTTTTGACAGGCCGGCTGACCAGCATCGGATGCTGGAGATCCTGCGTACCTGCAGCAATGCTGGCGACCACCTCTTTAAGCTTCTCCGAATACGGACGGGCAGCCTCCGCCTTCTCCTGCGCCTTGCGCAGCTTGGAGGCTGCGACCATCTCCATCGCCTTGGTGATCTGTCTGGTGTTCTGAACGCTCTTGATTTGACGTTTAATATCACGCATGCTTCTTGCCATGATTTCACCACCTTAGAGCTTTGACGGAGTCAAAGCTAACTTCGTAAGCATAAGCTGAGCTTTGGCGCAGCCAAAGCTGACTTCGTAAGCATAAACTGAGTACACTCTATATATTAGCTTGTAGCAAAGCCTCTTTTGAATTTCTCGATTGCATCCTTAAGCGCAGTCTCGTTATCAGCGGTCAGATCCTTGGTGTCCGTGATGGACTTCAGGATTTCGGCAGCGCTGCTGTCGACAAAGGCCAGGAATTCCTTCTCGAAACGCTTAACGTCCTTGACTGGAATATCGTCCAGGTATCCCTTAACAGCGGTATACAGGCTGACAACCTGGTGCTCAACGGTCAGCGGCTGGTTAACACCCTGCTTCAGGATCTCCATCATACGCGCACCGCGGTTCAGACGGGCCTGCGTAGATTTGTCCAGATCGGAACCGAATTGGGAGAAGGCCTGCAGCTCGCGGTATTGCGCCAGATCCAGACGCAGGGAACCGGCAACCTTCTTCATCGCCTTGATCTGGGCGGAGCCCCCTACACGGGATACGGAGATACCGACGTTAATCGCCGGACGCTGGCCGGAGTTGAACAGGTCGGATTCCAGGAAGATTTGTCCGTCCGTAATCGAGATTACGTTCGTAGGAATGTAGGCGGATACGTCAGATGCCTGTGTTTCGATGAACGGCAGGGCGGTTAATGAACCACCACCAAGCTCATCGCTGAGCTTCGCCGCACGTTCCAGCAGACGGGAGTGCAGGTAGAATACGTCACCAGGGAACGCTTCACGGCCCGGTGGACGGCGGAGCAGCAGGGACAATTCGCGGTATGCGGATGCCTGCTTGGAAAGGTCATCGTAGATGACCAGCACATGCTCGCCCTTGTACATGAAGTATTCGCCCATGGCGCAGCCTGCGTATGGAGCAATATAGAGCAGCGGAGAAGGCTCGGAAGCCGATGCAGTAACGACGATTGTATATTCCAGCGCGCCATGGCGGCGGAGGGTTTCTACTACCTGTGCTACTGTAGACTGCTTCTGTCCGATAGCAACATAGATACATTTCATCCCGTTGCCCTTCTGGTTGATGATCGCGTCGATCGCGATGGCCGTTTTACCCGTCTGACGGTCACCGATAATCAACTCGCGTTGTCCGCGGCCGATCGGCACCATAGCGTCAATGGCCTTCAGACCTGTCTGCATCGGTTCATGCACCGATTTACGGTCAATAACCCCCGGCGCATTATGCTCTACGGGACGGAATTCAGTGGTGGCAATAGGGCCCTTGCCGTCAAGCGGCTGTCCCAGCGCGTTCACAACGCGGCCCAGCATGGCTTCGCCCACTGGAACCTGCATGATCTGGCCGGTACGTTTGACCTGATCGCCTTCGCGGATTTCCTTGTATTCCCCGAGAATAACGACACCGACGTTGCTTTCTTCCAGGTTAAGCGCCATGCCCACTACACCGTTGGAGAACTCCAGCAGTTCCCCTGCCATTGCGTTTTCCAGACCGTAGACACGGGCGATACCGTCGCCGACTTGAATGACGGTGCCAATTTCGGCAACTTCGATATCGGCTTTATATTGCTCAATTTGACTTTTGATCAAAGTGCTGATCTCTTCAGGTCTGATGCCCAATATCCTCACCCCTATCTTCTTTGCTTATCATTAAAGGATTTCTCAAGACGCTCAAGCTTGCCGGCCAGACTTCCGTCATACAGCGTATCGCCGATGACCACCTTCAGTCCTCCGAGCAGGCTTGTATCCACCACATTGGTTACACGAATCTTGCGGTTTGTAAGCTGGCTGAACTCAGCCGCTACGCTATCCTGTTCCTCTTGGCTGAGCGCATAGGCGGAGTACACCATAGCGTCGCCGATTCCCAGCGCATCGCCTTCGATCTTGACGTAAGTTGCCAGCAGCTCTGCGAAAATATCAGTTCTGCCCCGCTCTACCAGCAGCTCTACCATGTTCATTACCGCTTCAGAGACTTTGCCTGCAAGCGTTCCGCGCAGCACATTCAGCTTATCGGCCTGCGAGATGCGCGGCGCCAGGATGAACGCTCTGACCTCTGCATCATCATGAAGCACTTCGACAACCAGCTTGAGCTGTTCTTCCACCTGAAGCGTAGTGCCTGCATCTACTGCTGCACTGTACAAGGCTTTGGCATAGCGCTTGGCAACTACCGTATCGCGGCTCATGACCGGCCTCCTACCTCTTTGAGGTATTGATTCACGAGCTGTTCCTGTTCGCCGTCTGATTTAACTTCCTTCTCAAGCAGCTTGGAGGCGATGCGGACCGAAGCGGTTCCCAGCTCGCTGCGCAGGGCTTCCACGGCCTTGTTCTTCTCGCTCTCAATATCACGGACAGCCTCGTCTTTGAGACGGGCAGCCTCAGTCTTGGCCTGATCCAGAATCTTGTCAACCTGATTGTTGCTGGTGGCCTGGGACTGTTGAATAATAGCCTGTGCCTCCTGGCGCGCCTGCTGCAGGGCCTGCTTCTGCTCCTCTACGTAAGCGACCGCCTGCTCTCTGGTCTTGGCTGCTTCATCCATTTGCTGCAGCACCATTTGGCGCCGTTGCTCCATAATTCCGAACAGCTTGCTGAAAGCAAATTTGCTGAGCAGGATATACAGAATTACGAAAGCTATAATGGAAAACACTATATTTGTCCAAACGATAGTCACTGAGGTCACTCCCTTCCGTTACCGCGGGTTGCGGACATATACAAAAGTAAGGCGCGGATGGCACTGGCCCTCCCCGCCAAACCGTAAGAACGGTCTATTAAGAAAACATGATCAGGAATGCAATAACGGTTGCGGCCAAAGGAATAACTTCCACGATACCTACACCGATAAACATTGTAGTTTGCAGTGCGTTGCGTGCTTCCGGCTGACGGGCGATCGATTCCACTGTTTTGCTGACGATCATACCGTTACCAAGACCTGCGCCAAGTGCGCCCAGACCTACTGCGATTGCTGCTGCCAAGAATTCCATTTGTAAATATCCTCCTTTAATTTTCGGTTCTTTGTGTGTATTGGCTTAATAATATAAAATCTCCCGCGAAGCCGGTTCGGCAATCTGCCGCTGTCCTCACGGCAGCTTATTAATGCGCTTCTTCCTCGTGGATCGTCATCTGCGCGATGTACACCATCGTCAGAATCGTAAAGATAAAGGCCTGAAGCGCCCCGACAAAGATACTGAAGCCTTGCCAGACGGCCAGGAACGGAATACTGAACAGTCCCAGCTTCAGAATTACGGTAATCAGGACCTCGCCGGCGAAAATGTTGGCAAATAGACGGATGGCAAGCGCCACCGGCTTCGCCAGGTTCTCAATGATGTTCAGCGGCAGGAAAATCGGAAACGGCTCAACGTAATGCTTGAAATAATGCTTGCCGTTCAGCTTGATGCCCAGATAGTTCATCAGGAAGAATACGACGATTGCAAGTCCTGCGGTTACGTTGATGTCTGCGGTCGGCGATTTGTACCACAGAATCTCTGCATGCGCCCCGCCCGCCAGATCTTTGGTTGCTTCGATAACATGTCCAAAAATGTACACCGGCTCATGGGCTTCAGTAATGAAGGAAAACGGCAGACCAAGGAGATTGGAGACGAAGATAAACAGTATCAGCGTCAATCCCAGTGATATGTAGGGCTTTCCCTTCTTCAGATCCATGGCGCTGCTGATCAGTCCCTGTACAAATTCGACCACCCACTCCATGAAATTCTGGAGCTTGGACGGGTTCTCAACCGACAGGTTGCGGACGGACAGCATAACCAGAACGAACACAATCACTGAGCTGATTACGAGCATCAGCACCGCAGACAGGTCAATCGGAATTCCGCCGACATAGATTAAAGGCATTTCGTGCATAGTATCATCCCCCTTTCTCGTTAATATGGCTACAGCTTATTCTTGATTCCTAAATATATCCCCACGGGAATAGCCAGAAGCTGGGGGATGAACAGGCCGGTGATCGTTGCCTCCAGCGAGAAATGCTCATATTTGACCGAGAACATGGTGACCAGAATCCCGAAGCTGATCCGGGTGACAAAACCGAGACTGAATGACCGGTTCTGCTGATCCACCACCGACTTCGTGACCCGCCTCACCTTGATGGCAAGATAACGGAAGTTCACCAGTCCCGCCAGCATGCCGAGCGTCATTCCAAGCGTCACTGCCCGGGTCTCATGATGAAGAGCCCAACCCATGACCAGGCCTGCCATAATAATCAGGGTAATCCTGGTGACGATGTTGATGATGGGAGTCATATTATCCATTTTGCTCCCCCAGATATTTTTTGATGAGCATAGCAACATTCACAACCCCGAGTACCATACCGGCAATTGTGCCGATAGCCAGCCAGACAGGAGGGCCGTCCATCAGCTTCCGCAGCCACCGGGCTACGAAAAAACCTATCACAATGTAAGCGGCAAGCAAACTGCCTGCACTCCCGAGAACTAAAGCGATCCGCCCCAGTCCCGGCTCCTTCTTTTGTTCCTTCATAGGCTACAATCCCAACTAATTTTACTGAATATCCAGACTCTTTGTCAATTCACAGAAAATTGCCCAAAAGCGTGTGAAAGTATGAAAATAATCACAGCAAAACATGACAAAACCATATAAACCGTACAGTTTCACTGTATGCTACTTTCATTCATTTTAGTATATTAGTTGTCCTCATTTGTGAACATTGTGTGAAATTCTTCAGGACGTTCCTTAACGACCCCGAAATGATGCAGAATCGCATTGACAATTCTTTGGGAGGCTTTACCGTCTCCATACGGGTTGGCGGCCCGGCTCATCGACTGATACAGGTTCTGATCGGTCAGCAGCGCATGTGTCCGTTGATACACCTTCTCCTCGTCCGTGCCCACCAGCTCCAGCGTTCCGGCCTCAATCCCTTCGGGACGCTCGGTTGTATCGCGCAGCACCAGCACAGGAACCCCGAAGGACGGAGCTTCCTCCTGCAGGCCGCCCGAATCGGTCAGAATCAGGTGGGTATGCGGATAGAAATTATGCAGGTCAACGACATCGAGTGGATCAATCAGCTTGATTCTTGGGTGTCCGCCAAGGATCTCATGCGCCGGTTCCTTCACAGCAGGACTCGGATGTACAGGATACACAATGGCTACATCTTCAAATTCATCAGCGATTCTTTTGACAGCACGGAAAATATGACGGTGCGGTTCGCCTTGGGATTCTCTGCGGTGCGCCGTCATCAGAATAAGTCTTTTTCCTGAAGCAAAATCCAGTACAGGATGCCGGTAATCCGGCTGTACGGTATATTGAAACACATCAGTTACGGTGTTGCCTGTGATATATATACTTGATTCTTTTTTGTTCTCGTGTCTCAGGTTCCCGGCTGACCAGCCGGTCGGGGCAAAATGCAGATCGGCAAGAACCCCCGTCAATTGGCGGTTCATTTCCTCCGGATAAGGCGACAGCTTATTCCAGGTCCGAAGTCCTGCTTCCACATGCCCAACCTGAATTTGCTGCAGGAAAGACGCATAGCTGGCCAGGAAGGTAGTCAGCGTATCCCCGTGCACAAGCACCAGGTCCGGCTTCGCCTCGCGGAGCACCGGCTCCAGCCCTTCGAGCACCCGGATGCTGATCTCGTTCAGCGTCTGGCGGTCCTTCATCACGTCCAGATCGTAGTCCGGGGTGATTTTGAACACCTCAAGCACCTGATCCAGCAGTTCGCGGTGCTGCGCAGTCACACATACCACAGACTCGATATGCTCAGGATGTCTTCCCAGCTCCAGAACCAGCGGCGCCATCTTGATTGCCTCGGGGCGCACACCAAAAATCGTCATTACTTTAATTTTGGACATCAGCCCTACCCTCTCTTCTGAGAACAGCTTATTGTGTTCGTTCTATAATAAATACCAGCAAGTTCCTACTTGGTTCCGTACAGCCTGTCCCCGGCATCCCCAAGCCCTGGAACAATATAACCGTGGTCGTTCAGATGGTCATCCAGCGCAGCCACGTAGATGTCTACATCCGGATGGGCAGCCTGTACCGCAGCAACGCCTTCCGGGGCAGCAATCAGGTTCATCATCTTGATCTGGGTGCATCCGCGGTTCTTAAGCGAGGTAATCGCTGCAATTGCCGAGCCGCCGGTTGCCAGCATCGGGTCGATCACGATCAGCTCACGCTCCTGCACATCGGTAGGAAGCTTGATATAGTATTCCACCGGCTGCAGGGTATCCGGATCGCGGAACAGGCCGACATGTCCCACCTTCGCCGCAGGCAGCAGCTTAAGCACACCCTCCAGCATCCCCAGACCGGCGCGCAGAATCGGAATCAGCCCGAGCATTCTTCCCGAGATTACCTTGCTCTGCGTTTCGGCCACCGGTGTCTGCACCGTAATGGTCTCCAGCGGAATATCACGCGTAATTTCATAAGCCATAAGAGTAGCTACTTCATCGACATGCTCCCTGAACTCTTTCGTATTGGTCCGCACATCGCGAATGAATGTCAATTTGTGCTGAATCAATGGATGATCGCAAATCACCAATTTTCCCATGTTGTCCCTCCGGTAATCTTAAGTCTTATTTATAGCCAGAGTAAGCGCTTTGCTTCCAGGTGGCTAAATCTCGTCTATTATATCATCACCAAGGATGCTTTTCACCTACACTTGGACAAAACTCCCCAACCCTTAACCCCCTCCGGCAGTACCCGCCAATGGAAGCTTAAGGTAAAATGTACTCCCGGCTGGATATAAACCAAACCGTAGTTTGTGCATTTTGGCGCAAATCATACTTTTCACAGTTCTTTCACTATTTTTATTGAAAATTCCATGAACTTTCATGATTTTTTCAACGATATTCATGGCGTTTTCTTCAGGTTTATTTGTGAACATTATGTCACAGCAGGTTCTTCATATCATCCAAAAAGGCCTTTGCGTATGCCGGGCTAACCGGACACGCAAAGGCCAATATACTGCTGGAGATTAGTACTTCAGTTCAGGATAGATCGGATACTGCTCCGTCAGCTTCGCCACTTCTTTGGCAGCCTGGGCCAGCGCAGCTTCATCCTTCGGGTTCTTCAGGACTGCTGCGATAATGCGGCCGATCACAGTCATCGCCTGCTCATCCATACCCCGCGAGGTAACGGCAGGTGTACCGATACGGATCCCGCTGGTCACAAACGGGCTGGTAGGGTCAAACGGAATCGCGTTTTTGTTCACTGTAATTCCGATGGAATCCAGCACCTTCTCGGCATCCTTGCCGGTAATGTTCAGACTGCGGGTGTCAATCAGCATCAGGTGGTTATCGGTGCCGCCCGATACGATGTTCACACCTTCACCGATCAGAGTCTCAGCAAGAACCTTGGCATTCTTGACTACATTCTCAGCATAGGTCTTGAAGGAAGGCTGCAGTGCCTCACCGAGCGCCACGGCTTTGGAGGCAATCACGTGCATCAGCGGTCCGCCTTGGGAACCCGGGAAGACAGCTTTATCAATAGCGGCAGCCCATGGCTGTCTGCAGAGAATCAGACCTCCGCGCGGTCCGCGCAGCGTCTTATGCGTAGTTGTCGTAACGAAATGGGCATGAGGAACCGGGCTCGGGTGAATTCCGGCAGCCACCAGACCGGCAATATGGGCCATATCGACCATGAACAGGGCGCCTACATCATTCGCAATGGAACCCAGGGCGGCAAAATCAATCGTCCGCGGATACGCGCTTGCACCGGCGACGATCATTTTGGGACGATGCTTGAAGGCTGCCTTGCGCACTTCATCATAATCAATCAGGAAGGAATCCTCTTGCACGCCATAGGCAACAAAGTTATACAGAATACCGGAGGCATTCACCGGGCTGCCGTGGGTCAAATGGCCGCCATGCGCCAGGTTCATCCCAAGAACCGTGTCGCCAGGCTTAAGTGCTGCGAGATACACAGCCATGTTAGCCTGTGCGCCGGAATGCGGCTGCACGTTGGCATGCTCCGCACCGAACAGCTGCTTGGCACGGTCACGGGCCAGATTCTCGACGATATCGACATCCTCACAGCCGCCATAGTAACGTTTGCCGGGATAACCTTCGGCGTACTTGTTCGTCAGCACCGAGCCCATCGCTTCCATCACAGCTTCACTTACAATATTCTCTGAAGCAATAAGTTCAATGTTCGCACGCTGGCGGTTCAGTTCAAGTCCCATCGCTTCCAGTACTGCCGGGTCACTCTTACGCAATTGTTCCATGTTTGTTACTTCCTCCCTGTTCCTCTGATTTATGTGGTGTTTAATCAAAACCGTTAGTTAAGTGCTCAATCGCAATTGGCCGAACCGCTCGTCTCCGGCGTGCGGTACACGGCCCGCTCCCCGCCGATCAGCGGCGGTCTGCTCCACGCGGCATTCACCCGCGCGGCCCCGATGTATCGAAGGCTTGGCCGGTAAGGTACGGCAACCCGCCGCAGATGCATACCGATCAGCGTCTCTCCTATATCTATACCGGCGTGGGCCTCCACGGACTCCGCCAGCACAGGGTCTGCCATCGACTGGTAGGCCGCCGCAGCCATTGAGCCTCCGGCCCCCGGAACCGGCACAGCCGATACCTCCCTGAGGCCAAGCTTCTCCAGCAGCTCCCGTTCCATCACCAGCGAACGGTTCAGGTGCTCGCAGCATTGGTAGACCGTATGAAATCCAAACTCGGCCGCGACCCCGGTGATACCCTCCAGCAGCTGCCGCGCAACCTCCAGCGCACCGCCGGTCCCTATCCGCTTGCCTGCCACTTCACTGGTGCTGGCTCCGACGACAAGGATTTTGCCCGGACCCAGCTTACCTGCTACTGCAAGTTCACGCGTTACCGCAGCAGCGGATGCAGCCAAAGCTTGTTCACCGCCGCCCGCAATCTGCGGCGCTGCTGCCTGAACACCCTCGTGCTTCAGCATATCTTCCATCTTACCGCCCCCTTCAAGCATTAATTGTGCCCTGATTCTGGTGGAGACGCAACATTTAAACAAAAAAGAGCAGTCCGCAGTGAAACTGCGGATGTGCTCTTTTGCCCAGGCGACCGGCCGTTAATTCCAGGTGCTCCATCGTGGTTTCATCCACACTTGTCGCCAGTTACACCGGAACCGGATCATATTTATTACATCTTAAGGGATATACCGCGAAAAATCAACCACCTTCACAGCTTCCGCAGCGATTCAAGTTTATCCAGCAGACTGTAGAGCGCCGAGCGGATCTCAGCCGCCGCCAGCTCGTAATCCTCGCGTGAGCCGCCGAACGGATCGATGATATCGAAGCTCGGAATACGCTGGCGGATCTCGATGATCCGCTGCAGATCGGCCGCCGCCGGCTCTGTGCCCAGCGCCAGATTCATCTCTGCCTCCGCATACAGGCTATCCAGCTCGCGGATATCAGCCGCCACGGACTCCTGGGTCTGCACATATTCCTTCAAGGTATGTGTCTTGGCAATAGCATCGGGATACAGCTGCAGCAAGTGCCGCTTATGCGCTCCTGTCAGGGTAAGAATCAGATCGGCCCAGGCTACAGCTTCTCCGGACAGTTGAGAGGATACGATGTTATCATGAATTCCTTCATCCTGGAGAATGCCGGCGGCATGTCTGGATATAGAAGTACCGGGGATGGCAGAAACTCCGGCAGAACGCACCTCCACATCCACTCCCCGCTCCTTCGCAAGCTTCCGCAGAAGCCCCTCCGCCATGGGACTGCGGCAGGTATTTCCTGTGCAGACGAATAAAATATGCAGCATACTTTCCACCTCCGGTGAACAATATAATTTCGGTTATTGCCGTTATTGTATCAGAAGATGAACAGCAAGCCAAACGCCAGCAGAATCGCCCCGCCCAGCGCTTCCCCGTAATCGCCGAGACCGCGGCTTACCCGTCTACCCAGCAGCAGCCCGGTAATAGCCATGAACCCGCCGCAGGCACCGAAGGCGAGTACGGTCAGAACGATATTGCTGACAAACATCCCCAGCGAGACCCCGACGGAGAAGGAATCCACACTCACACTGAGCGCAATCAGCAGCATGCCCCAGCCTGTCCGGTGATCCATCTGCCGGCTGGCGCCGTCGCCTTCCCGGAAGGAATTGAATACCATATGTCCGCCCAGCAGCACCAGCAGGCCTCCGGCGGCAAACGTGGTGACTTGTCCCAGCAAATGGCCGACATAGCTGCCGGTGAACAGGCCCAGAAGCGGCATCAGCACATGAAAAAAAGCAATCAGCAGGCTGAGCTGCAGCACATGCAGCAGACGGATGCCCTTCATCCCTATGCCCACTCCGAGGGAGAACGCATCCATCCCCAGCGCAACCGCCATAATGGCCACTGTCACGATCTCGCCCCAGCCCTCATATATCCCGCCTAAGCCCATGAATATACACCCACCTTAGGTCCATAAGTCTTGTACAACCACGATATGCGGACAAGACGGCATTCATGACTGTAAGGTAGATGGGAGGATGGGGCTGGAGGATTTATTAGTGCGCTTCATTCGCCCGGAAAGCCCAAGTTAGTGGCATCGTCAGTCTGTGTCGATGACCGTATTACCGGCGGCCTTCATTAGCCGGTTCATAATAGCGGCACCGAGGCCCGTGACCGGGCAGGCCTCGGCCAGGATGTACGTGGCCCCCGCTTCATCAAAGCGCCGCAAGGCGGCATACAAGAAGCGGGCGGCCTCCTCCGGCGAGGCGAGCGGGCCGAGCGACACCACGCAGGCGGCCGGATCGGCCGGGTACAGGGCCCTATGCTCCTCGAAGAGGAGCAGGCCCGTCACCGCGCCGTCCCGCTGCGCCGCCTGCAGCAGCTCCGCTGCGGTCTCCGCGACGCGCTGCGCGGAGGACCCGCGTACTATGCTGAGCGCTCCGCGCGGAGCATAGTGCGTGTACTTCATGCCCGGCGCGCGCGGCGCCGCCGGGCCGTCCTCCGCCGCCTGCGCAGCAGCAGCGGCGGACACACCAGCGCCGCCGGACGCTCCGGCGGCGGAGCCGGTCACCGCCGCAAGCTGCTCGGCGGTGATGCCGCCGGGACGGAGCACCTGCACCGTCCCGTCCGGCTGCACCTGCACCACGGTCGACTCCAGGCCGACCCCGGCTGCGCCACCATCGAGGACCCCGCCGATATACCCGGCGAGGTCCTCCAGCACATGGGCGGCCAGCGTGGGACTCGGCCGCCCCGAGCGGTTGGCGCTGGGCGCCGCCACCGGGCAGTCCGCCGCGCGCAGCAGCGCCAGCGCAACCGGATGGTCAGGCATCCGCACCCCGACCGTATCCAGCCCCGCCGTCACCAGCGGCGAGAGGACGCCGGGGCGCACCGGCAGCACCAGCGTCAGCGGGCCGGGCCAGAACGCATCGATCAGCCGGGCGGCGACCGGATGCACCTCCGTGACCAGGCCCTCCAGGTCGCTGCGCCGGGCGATATGCACAATCAGCGGATTATCGGAGGGCCGGCCCTTGGCGGCAAAAACCGCTTCAACCGCAGCGGTATTCCGCGCATCCGCGCCCAGCCCGTACACCGTCTCTGTCGGGAAGGCCACCGTCTCCCCGCTGCGCAGCAGGCCGGCCGCTGCTTCAATCTTCTCCAGGTCGCTGCCGCTGAGCGTCCCCGAATTTCCCGCCTCCCCATCCGGATCGCCGCAGGCCAGGCTCCAGTACAGGGTGGACTCTATATGACCCCTGCGGCGCTGGGCCGCAAACGGGGTATGCTTATGTTCTGACATCATTCATCACTAGCTTTCCTATGAGATTAAGGCCGAAGGCTGCGGCTGCACCGGCAACAACAAGCTAAATAACCCCACAAAGTGGAGCTTTGGCGTAGGTGGTGACTCAGGTACTTTGCGGGGACCCCAAAACATATAAATTCATATCTATCCCCAAAACGGCCCCACCAGGTGGAGCCGCCAATCACCTCAAGTTCTGCCATCATCCTTCATCCTACCATATCCGGGGCCAAAACTGTAGAATTCATCCTTCACCTACCTTCACCGGCAGCCCGGCTTCGCAGTACTTCAGGCAAACAGCCCGCAGATCCAGCTCCATACATTCTTCAGCAGCTCCCAGATGAAGAATTTCACCTTCGGTGCCTCCGCACCAGATTCTGTACTTTCTACCTTGTTAGCCGAATCAGATATACTGGAATCAGCCTTCCCGGCGGCTCCATCCGCCGCTTTGACCTTCGCTCCGTCTCCTGAAGCCTTGGCCGGGACCTTAGCTGCATCCTTTGCCGCCTCCTTGGCGGCAGCCGGTGCGGCCGCCGCAGCATCCCCGCTGCCTGCGTCGATGAAGCACAGCGGCGGAAACAGCACGCACCACCAGTTCTGCCCCTTGCCGGCCCCCAGCGTAATCCGCACAGCCTCATACTCCCCGGCGGGGTAGACACGGCCGCCATACATTTTAGTTGGAAAAGGCACGGTTCCCAGCTCTACATGATAGCTGTAATCGATTCCCCGCTGCTCCAGCTCTCTGCCTACCAGATCTGTCAGCTCCGGCAGATGACTCTTGATTAAGGCACGGGCTTGCTCCAGACTCTGCGGGTCCTCCAGCCCGGCCACCCACTGGTTGATCTGCTCGACCACCCGGTCGCGGATCTGGCGCTTGACCAGCTGGTCCCCGGTACTATCCGAATTCGCCAGAATGCGCAGGCGGATCGAATCCTGCGGGATCGATACCTCCGCTACGGCGGCATCGCTTTTTTGGCCCTCCCAGGCCATCATCAGAATCATAAAGAAACAAATTAAAATGGCAGTATACTTAAAGGTAATCCGCAGGGAATCCCCCTGATCCGGCTTATAATTCTCCATCTTCTGCAGCCCCTCTCTGAATCTCTTATACTCCCAGTATGTCCAGGTAAGAGAGAGGGCAAACCTAGTAATCTATTAAAATCTGGACCACAGCGACTCACTCTTCGCTCCCGGCAGCGGAAGATCGTCCTCAGCCTCCTGCCCGTAGAGCCGCACGCTCATCGCAATCCCCATACAGGACATGTTAATCAGCAGCGAGGTCCCGCCGTAGCTGATGAATGGCAGAGTAATGCCCGTCAGCGGCATCAGCCCGATCATCGCCCCGATATTTTCCAGAATCTGATAGAGCAGCATCGCCACCACCCCGACAATCAGAAACGGACCGGCACGGTCCCTGCACTCCATAGCGATGATAATGAGCCGGTGAATCAGAAGGAAGAACAGCATCAGCAGCACCGCCGCCCCCAGGAAGCCGAATTCCTCGCCGATCTGCACAAAAATCGATTCAGAATACAGATACGGCACCCGGTTCGCCTGTACAGAGTTCCCCTGAAGATAACCTTCTCCTTGCAGACCGCCGGAGCCAATCGCCGTCTTGGCATTCTTGGTATGATAGCTCGCTTCACTGCTGGCCTGCTCCGGCACCAGCCACGGGTCAAACCGCCGGACGAAATGATCCCGGCCCAGTGTTTTCTCAATGAAATGAACCGTCTGTTCATGGTAGTGGATATAGCTCAGAATGAAAGCAAGAATGGCCCCGCCGGCAATCATTATGCCGATCAGCGCATGTGATAATTTGATCTGCCCTATCCACAACAGGCCAACCAGGATCACAATATAACTCAGCGCATTGCCCAGATCGTTCTGGATGATGACCAGCGCGAACGGCAGCAGGGTAATCAGGCCCAGCGGCACGACATCGCGCCAGAACTGGAGCGTGGTTTTATTTTTGCGAACGAGCATGGTGCTTAGAAAAATAATCAAAATCAGCTTAAACAGCTCCGCCGGCTGAATACTTAACTCCCCGATGCCGATCCAGCCCTGTGCGCCGTTCTTCACCTTGCCGATGAAGCTCACCAGCAGCAGTATGCCGATACCGGCAAGGTAGATATACAGCCCGTACCGCACCAGCAGGCGATAATCAAACAGGCTCAGCAGGATGAACGCAACGAAGCCCGCCGCGTAGTACTGAAGCATTTTCAGATGCATCCCGTCCAAGCCGTCTCTTCCATGCGTCACACTATAGATCGAGAAGAGACTGATGCCCATCAGCAACAGCAAAATAAGCACAATGCTGCCGTCTATTCTCCGGATTCTCTGCCACATCAGGATGTCCCCCTTACCTTCGCCGAAGCCCACCATTTTCCATTATAATGCAGCAGATGCTCATAAACAAATAACCGGAACCCCTCGCAAGCGAAGAATTCCGGTGAGACTTTCATTGATTAAGTTCAGCCTTTCTTGGCCGGGGCCGGGGAAGCATACAGGGATGGAGCAGGCAGATCCTCCTCCACCTCTTGACCATGCAGGCGTACGCTCATGACCAGACCGATGCTCGCCATGTTGATCAGCAGTGAGGTCCCCCCGAAGCTGATGAACGGCAGCGTAATCCCGGTCAGCGGCATCAGGCCCAGGAAGGCGCCGATATTCTCAAAAATCTGGTAGAGCAGCATCGCCACCACTCCCACGATCAGGAACGGCCCGCCCCTGTCCTTGGCCTCCAGTGCGATGAGGATCATCCGGTGAATGAGAATGAAGTACAGCAGCAGCACCAGCGCCGAGCCGACAAAGCCGTATTCCTCCGCAATCTGTACAAAAATGGAGTCCGAGTACGTGTAAGGCACACGGTCCGTCTGCACCGAGCTTCCGGTCATATAGCCTTCCCCGCTCATTCCGCCGGAGGCGATGGCCATTTTGGCGTTTTTGGTATGGTAGATCGCCTTGGCGGTCGCCTTCTCCGGCACCAGCCACGGGTCGAAGCGTTCAATCCAGTGGGAGCGGCCGATATCGGTCAGGAACGTCTTAAGCTCATCGTGATAGTGGATATAGCTCATAATTCCGGCCGCGGCAGAGCCGCCGACAATCAGCAGCCCGATAAGGGCGTGGGTAAATTTGATATTGCCGATCCACAAAAGCCCCGCCAGAATCACGACATAAGACAGAGCGTTCCCCAGGTCATTCTGGCTGAGCACGATCAGAAACGGCAGCAGACTTAAGAGCCCCATCGGGACCACATCACGCCAAAAGAGCAGCTTGTTCTTATTCTTACGGACGAGCGCCGCGGCCAGGAAAAGAATCAGCACCAGCTTGAACAGCTCTGCAGGCTGGAGGCTGAGGCCTCCGAGATCGATCCAGCCCTGGGCGCCGTTTTTTTCGGTTCCGAAGAAGGTGACCATCACCAGAATCCCTATCCCGATAATGTATGCATATAACGCATATTTCACCAGCAGGCGGTAGTCCACGAAGGTCAGCCCGAAAAAGGCGACGAAGCCGACAATATAGAATTTGATCATTTTGATATGCGAGCCATCCAGCCTCTCACGTCCATGAGTCACACTGTATATAGATAAAATGCTGACCACCATCAGCAGTGCAAGAATAACCACGATCACGCCATCGATCTTCTTAATCTTCTGAAGCATATTCTATCTCCTTACCGGTACTGGTTCTTCTTATCCTGCATGAAGGCAGCCCTACGCAGAAGTTCCGTCTTTCTATTGTATAGGAAGGGGCAGCGAAAATACAATTTCCATCGTTTGGGGGTGATCTATCATCCGGCGCGATTCCCCGCAGCGGACAGTTAGGACCTTATTTGCGGCAAAAAGCGCTTTTCCGTTTGTTACGCGGACAGGGAGGACGCTATTCGTTCATTTGGCTGCTCGCACAGGCCCGTTTATGGACAATAACGTCTTGTCAGTCCGCAAGCGCTGAGCTTTTCCCGTTATTTGAGCAAATAGCGTCTTCTCAGTCCGGTTTCCGTGTTCACCGTACGGCTGGGGTTCTATGAGCGTCCATGATCTGCTCTGTTGGCTTGGCCACCTATACATTAAGGCCCTTCTATTGCAAAAAGCACTCAGTCAGCTACCGGCGTGCTATGCCCAGCACATGCCGGGGAATACCGGCGAGATCCTCGATGGTGATGATCTCGTCCCAATGCCCGGCTGCCCGCAGCATATCGGCTACCTGCTCCGCCTGCCCCTGGCCGAGCTCGAAGCCGACCAGGCGCGGCGGCGCCGGGAGCAGCGGCAGCTGCTCCATCATGCGGCGGTACGGGTTCAGCCCGTCCCCGCCGCCGTCCAGCGCCGTGCGCGGCTCATGGTCGCGCACCTCGCGCTGCAGCCCGGCGATATCGCCGCCGGGAATGTACGGCGGGTTGGAGACGAGAATATCCGTCTCCATCCCCGCGAACGGCTCGAGCAGATCGCCGAGCCGCAGGTCCAGGGCCGTGCCGTGCCGCTGCGCATTGCGCCCGGCCACGGCCAGCGCGCCGGGCGAGATGTCGCCGGCGCAGACCCGCCACGCCGGCGCTTCGGCCGCCAGCGTGACGGAGATGGCCCCGCTGCCGGCGCCGATATCGACGGCGGTCAGCGGCCTCGCGGCGCGCGGCGCGCCTGCGCCGTTACCGGCGGACGCGGCTTCACCCCGCGCCGGCACCATGCCGTCCGGCCACAGCTGTGCGCCGTACTTTAATATTGCCTCGACGAGCAGCTCCGTCTCGGGGCGCGGGATCAGCACCTCAGGTGTGACCTCGAAGGCGCGGCCGTAGAATTCCTGCTCGCCGGTGATGTATTGCACCGGCTCGCCCGCTGCCCGGCGGGAGACCAGCGCCTCCCAGCGGGACTTAAGGCCAGCCGGGAACGGATCGGCCAGCGCCATATAATAAGCCGCCCCGGACAAGCCCAGCACATGCTCCAGCAGCAGCTGGCTGCTGCGCTGGGGCTCGTTCACCCCATGTGCGGCCAAAAAAGAAGAAGCCTCCGCAAAGGCTTCCCGGATGCTTTGCACGTCAGGCATGACATAAGAGTCGTGTTTCAAAGCATTATTCTCCTTTTTGCATCAATTCCGCTTGCTCCGCAATCGACAGGGCCGAGATGATCTCGGTAATATCACCGTTCATCACCTGGTCCAGACGGTGCAGGGTCAGGCCGATCCGGTGATCCGTTACACGGCTCTGCGGGAAGTTGTAGGTACGGATGCGCTCACTGCGGTCCCCGGTGCCCACCTTGCTCTTCCGCTCCCCGGAATACTTCGCTTCCTCTTCCTGGCGCTTCAGGTCCGAGATGCGGGCACGCAGTACCTGCAGTGCCTTCTCCTTGTTGGAGTTCTGGGACTTGCCGTCCTGGCAGGTCGCGACAATGCCGGTAGGCACGTGGGTTACACGTACAGCCGACTTGGTTGTATTAACGGACTGTCCGCCCGCACCACTGGAGCAGAAGGTATCGACACGGATGTCCTTGTCATGAATCTCGATTTCGAATTCTTCCGCTTCAGGCATAACCGCCACGGTGGAAGTGGACGTATGGATACGTCCGCCGGACTCAGTCGTCGGGATGCGCTGCACGCGGTGCGCGCCGCTCTCGAACTTCATTTTGCTGTATGCGCCGCGGCCGTTAATCATGAAGATAACTTCCTTGAAGCCGCCGAGGTCATTCGTATTCACATCCATCAGCTCGACGCGCCAGCCCTGGGCATCGGCATAACGGGTATACATGCGGTACAGGTCGGAGGCGAACAGAGCCGCTTCATCGCCGCCGGCGGCGCCGCGGATTTCCACGATGACGTTCTTGTCGTCATTAGGGTCCTTCGGCAGAAGCAGCACACGGATCTTCTCCTCCAGCTCAATCTGGCGCGCGGACAGCTCCTCGATCTCCATTTTGACCATTTCTTTCATTTCATCATCAAGCTTCTCGGCCTGCATCATCTTCGCGGCTTCAAGCTCTTCCATTACATTCTTATATTCGCTATACGCCTCGAAGGCGGGCTGCAAGTCGGATTGTTCTTTGGAATAGTCCCTCAGTTTCTTACTGTCGCTTGCAACATCCGGGTCACATAGCAGTTCACTGAGTTTCTCATAGCGGTCCGCCAGGGATTGCAATCGGTCCAACAAGGGAATTCACCTCTCCTGATTCAAATTCTTCAGTAATATTACTTCAAATTGTGGATACAAACGAATTAGATATACGACTTTATATTATACCACCATTGATGCTAATTGGCTACTGTACAACCTGCCGGGACGGGAAAATCACCCGCACGGGTGAGCGGCGCCGGTGCCCATTGTGTTCGCTTTTCCGCACTCATCCGGCCCACGTACCATCCACCAGCCAAATGTATTCGGTTTTCCACATACATCCGGCCCACGTACCGTCCACCAGCTTCACCAAACGCATGAAGGCCACCCAACAAGTATCACCGCTACTCTTGGATGGCCTTTCTAATATTCTCGGAGGGAGAACCTTCTATACGCGCTCTATACGTTGAAGCGGAAGTGCATGACGTCGCCGTCCTGCACCAGGTATTCCTTGCCTTCCAGACGCAGCTGGCCGCGTTCCTTGGCGCCGTTCATCGAGCCTGCCGCTACCAGGTCAGTATACGATACGACCTCGGCCCGGATAAATCCGCGTTCGAAATCAGAGTGGATCACACCTGCTGCTCCTGGTGCCTTGGTGCCCTTGCGGATGGTCCAGGCACGAACCTCCTGCACGCCCGCAGTGAAGTAAGTGTACAATCCCAGCAGCTTGTAGGCAGCCTTGATCAGGCGGTTCAGCCCGGATTCCTGCAGCCCCAGCTCTTCCAGGAACATCTCCTTGTCTTCGCCCTCCAGCTCGGCAATCTCGGCTTCCACCTTCGCGCTGATCGGCACCACCTCCGCATTCTCGGCGGCTGCGAACTCACGGACCTGCTTCACATAAGGGTTCTCTTCAGCGGTCGCTACCTCATCCTCGCCTACATTCGCCGCATACAGCACCGGCTTCAGCGTCAGCAGATGGAGATCGCGCACGATCAGGCGCTCGTCATCGGACAAATCCAGACTGCGTGCAGGCTGGTCCTGATACAGAACTTCCTTCACGCGCTCCAGTACTTCTACTTCCTGGGCGTATTTCTTGTCGCCGCCCTTGATATTTTTGCGGGAACGCTCAATCCGCTTCTCCACGCTCTCCAGATCGGCCAGAATCAGCTCCAGGTTAATCGTCTGGATGTCGCTGATCGGATTCACCTTGCCGTCTACGTGGGTCACGTTCTCATCGACGAAGCAGCGCACTACGTGCACAATGGCATCCACCTCGCGGATATGCGCCAGGAACTTGTTGCCCAGGCCTTCGCCCTTGCTTGCGCCGCGCACGAGTCCGGCAATATCCACGAATTCAAAAGCGGTCGGAACCGTCTTGTTCGGCTGCACCAGCTCCACCAGCTTATCCAGACGCTCGTCCGGCACTTCCACAACGCCCACATTCGGATCGATGGTGCAGAAAGGATAGTTCGCAGACTCCGCACCTGCCTGGGTAATAGCATTAAATAATGTCGATTTACCAACGTTGGGAAGCCCAACGATACCTGCTTTCAAAGCCATTTATATGACAACTCCTATTTTCGGTTGGTTTGATCACCGCATGAAACGCCTGAACTGATCTCAACCATTATATATTAGAACAAAATCTCCAGCAACAGCAGATGTCAAGGGCAGGCGGGCAAACTCTTCTTACCGGGTAAAAAAATATTTACTTGGCGCTGCTCATTATGTTCCGTTTTATCGCGTACATTTGGCCCACACGTCTCATCCTAGCCCATTATGACCGGTTTTCCGATTACATTTCGCCTGCACGGCGCATCCAGTCCATTTGTGGTCGGTTTTCCGATTACAATTCGCCTGCACGGAACTCCCGGTGCAATAGTGATCGGTTTTCCGATTACATTTCGCCTACGCAACCCATCCAATCCAAATATGGTCGGTTTTTCGATTACATTCGGCCTATACGCCCCCGCACATACTCCCGAACATTCCACATTATGCAAAAAGACTCCTTAAGGAGTCTCATCTTCTTCCGATTGCAACGTTTGAATCCCTATGTCAGAGCCGGCGCTTCTTCTCATCTGCGGCTTACAGTGTCTTAGACATCGTAATATCTGTGACCTGGAAGCCCATTTTCTTATACAGACCGAAGGCGCGTTCGTTGTGCCCGAAGACATGCAGGCCGATCTTGGCCACCTTCAGCTTGCGGGCTTCCTCATCGAGCAGGAGCAGCGTCTGCTTGCCGTACCCCCGGCCCTGGAACGGCTCGAAAATATAAATGTCATAGATAAAAGCCTCCCGCACCCCGCGCTTCTCGGTCACATTGATCCAGAGATAACCGGCCTGGGTTCCCGTGGCCTGCTCCACCACAGAATAGAAATAAGCTCCCTCTGTATGAAGCCCTTGCGGCAGGTAGCGGTTCATTTCTTCCCGGGCCTGCGTTAATGCTGTGTCAGCAGCCCAGGTTCCTGCTTTGACCTTCTCTTCTGCGTAGTCGCTTGTAGATTGCTTCAAAAACGACTGAAATGTTGCTTCGTCCATCGGGACCAGTGTAATCATCGCGTATAGCCCTTCCTTCGGTTCATATTGTGTCAGCCGGCCCGGCGTCAGCGCCGGACCAGCCGGGGTGTGCCGCGCAGGGCCGCCAGGTCCGGCGCGCCTATGCCGAACATCACCGTCTGCAGCTCCAGCTCGACCTGCGCCAGCGCCTGGTCCAGCGCCTCCTCCGAGCTGACCGCCGGGCCGAGCAGCCCCCGCCCGAAGCCGGCCAGGTCCGCGCCAAGCGCCAGCGCTTTGGCGGCATCGACGCCATGCTTCAGCCCGCCGCTGCCGATCAGCGGGCCGTCCGCTGATACTGCCCGCACCTCGGCGATGCATTCCGCCGTGGGGATGCCCCAGTCGGCGAAGGCCTCCGCCGCCGCGCGCCGCACAGGGTCGATGCTGCGGAACTTCTCGACCTGGCTCCAGGAGGTGCCGCCTGCACCGGCCACATCGATGAAGGCAACTCCGGCGTCATATAGCCGGGCCGCCGTCTCGCCGTCGATGCCCCAGCCGACCTCCTTGACGCCTACCGGCACTTCAAGGCTGCGGCACAAGGCCGCGATCCGCTTCAGCAGAGAAGCGAAGCCCGTATCGCCCTCCGGCTGGAAGACCTCCTGCAGCCCGTTCAGATGCAGCACGAGCCAGTCAGCACCCGCGATATCGACGGCGCGGCGGCATTCCTCTACCCCGAAGCCCAGGGAGAGCTGGACTGCTCCGACATTGGCGATCACCGGAATCGTGGGCGCGTTGCCGCGCACGTAGAAGGTGGACGCCAGGTCGGCACGCTCTACAGCGGCGCGGACCGAGCCGACGCCAAGCGCCCAGCCCCGCCGCTCGGCGGCTTCGGCCAGCCGGGCGTTTATGCTGCCGGTGGCCTTGCTTCCGCCGGTCATGGAGCTGATCAGCAGCGGAGTCCGCAGCTTGCGGCCCAGAAACTCCGTGCTCAGCGAGATTTGCTCAAAGTCCACCTCGGGCAGGGCATTATGGCGGAACCGGTACTGCTCGAAGCCGGTTGTAATACCGTTGCCGGCAACATCCTCATTCAGGCAGAGCCGGACATGCTCAATCTTCCGTTCGCCGGTTCTGGATTCAGGCAGCAGCGATTGCTGCCCGGCATTGCCCTGACTCTGCTGCCTTGTTGCCGTCCCGCTGCCCGGCTGCTCTGCGGAGCTCTGCGGCACACGGTCCTGCGGCCTGTCATTCATGCGGTCTTCCTCCGTTTCCGTTTGTGCTTCATTATAGCATAACCCCGCCAGGCGTTTGAATGCAGGGCGGGGCCAAAGGTGACACAGGTGGCAAAGGTTACATGCAGCCGACTCAATCATTGGTCGATCACTAATGGCCTCATTGGCCGTTCACTATTGTCCATCACTGGTTGTTCACTGAAGTCCGGCAACCGCTTCGCCCACCAGCCTGCCGGACAAGGACACGACCGGCGTTCCGCCGCCGGGATGGGTGGTCCCGCCCACATACCAGAGCCCCTGCACATCCTTCGAGCGGTTGCCCGGACGCGAGAAGGTCTGGCGGACGGTATTGGAGGAGATCCCGTAGATCGCCCCCTTGTGCGCGAGGGTATCACGGGCAATATCACGCGGTGTATAGCGCTGCAGGACTTCTGCGGAGGACAGCCCGGTAATACCGTGGCTCTCCAGCACCGACAGCACCCGTTCCCCGTAAGCATCCGTCTCGCTGCTCCAGTCACAGGCCGGACTCAGGTAAGGGGCATTCGCCAGAATGAACAGATTGCTTCCGCCCCTAGGTGCCATCCCCGGCTCCGAATATCCTGAGTGGCAGACATAAACTGTTGGCTGCTGCGGAGGACGTCTACGCCCGAAGATGTCCTTGAATTCCTGCTCATAGTTCTCCGGGAAAAACACCGTATGATGCAGCAGCGTATCATACGTGCGCGGCACTCCCGCCAGCGTAACCAGCCCGGACAGGGACGGCTCGTAGGCTTCTATTCTGCGGTCCGTCATCCCCGGACGGTCCGCTTCCGGCAGCAGCATCCGGTTAATGGTCAGCACATCGCCGCCGGCGATCACCGTCCTGGCAGGATAGAAGCCCTGCTCCGTCTCTACCCCTTCCACAGCACCGGAGACGACAGAAATCCCCGTAACCTCTGTTCCTGTAATAATCTGCACGCCCAGATTCCGGGCCAGTGCGGCCAGGCCGCTGACCAGGGAATACGTGCCGCCCTTGACCCCGTATACGCCCTCCTGAAGCTCAAGATGCCCCAGCATCGCGAAGATGGAAGGCGACTGGTACGGGGAAGAACCGACATAGGTGGCATAGCGGCCGAACATGGCCAGCGTATGCGGGTGGCTGAAGTAGCGGAGCAGGAGCTTATGAAGATTGAGCCACGGTCTGACCCGCAGCAGGTCCCGCACCAGTGATGGCGAGGCTTTATCCCTCCAGGAGAGCAGCAGCCGGTTCAGGAACTGCTTCCCGCTCAGCTCATGCAGCCGCGCTGCCTCCGCCAGGAAGTCCGGCAACCGCGCGGCATCTGCCGGGCTGTAAGCTGCGATCTGCTCCTGCATTCTCCCGGTGTCCCGCGAGAAATCGACCACCTTGCCGTCAGCGAACACATTGCGGGTGCGCGGCTCCAGCTCATAGAGCTGGACATAATCCTCCATGCGCGCCCCGGCAAGCTCATACAGCGAGCGGAATACATGAGGCATGGTGATCGTGCTTGGACCACGGTCGAAGGTGTAGCCTCCCGCCTGCACACGCTGCAGCTTGCCGCCGGGCTGCGGCTGCCGCTCCAGCACGGTGACCTCCCAGCCCCGGGCAGCGAGGGTCACCGCGCAGGACAATCCTCCGAATCCGGCTCCTATGATAACAGCCTTCCGTTTCATCCATAACGCCTTCCTTTCCATTCATAACCTCCGCGTGAGCGGCTTCCGCGCCAGGAGGCCACGGCTATCAGGGACAGGCAGAGGATACTGGCCGGGACCAGGAGGCAGAACCAGACCGGCTGCCTCCCGGCGGCATCACTGATCCGTTTGACAGTGATACCGGCTGCCACGGCAACAGCAGGCCATACAGCCGCACCTGGCTGACCGCTCAAGACGAACCAGAGCAAGGCAGCAGCAGGCAAAACATACAGCGACCAGTACATCAGGAGCACCGCCAGCAGCAGCGCCGGGCTGCGGCCGGTACCGGCGTAGATGTTCTTCCGGTAGCCGTTCCACACCTGCCGCGCATTATGGTACATCCGCATGGACACATGCTCCGTAATATCTGCAAGGACAACCGGTTCGCCTGCCCGCTTCATCGCCCGGGCCAGGGCCATGTCGTCCACCAGCTCGCTGCGGATGGCAATGTGTCCCCCGCAGCGGCTGTAGCTGCTCCGGCGAATCAGCAGGAAGCCGCCGTGCGCGGCAACGAATCGCGGATCGCGGGAGCCGCGGACCAGCGGAACCGGCAGGTGGCAGATGATCGTGAAGACCATCAGCGGCACCACCAGCTGCTCCAGCCAGGTCCCGGTCACCTGCCTGGGGAAACCTGTGACCAGCCCGCTGCCCGCAGCTTCGGCGGCAGCGCGCGCCGCCTGGAGCGCCGAAGGCTGCAAGCGGACATCCGCATCCAGGAACAGCAGCCAGTCGCCGCTGGCCGCTTCTGCAAGCTGGGCGCAGGCGTGAGACTTGCCCAGCCAGCCCTCCGGCAGCTCCCGGCCCCTCAGCACACGGACCCGGTCTCCTCCGGCGGCGGCAGCGATGTCCCCAGTTCCGTCCGCCGACGAATCGTCCAGCACCAGAATCTCCACCTCCAGACCATCCGTGGGGCAAGCCAGCACAGAGGAGAGGCAGCCGGCAATATTAGCCGCCTCGTTGCGGGCGGGAATCAGCACCGACAGACGCCGGACCCGGGCAGTCACCGGCCGCCGCACGGCTTCCGCTCCCACAGCTCCAGCCCCTACCCCCAGCCCCGGAAGCTGCGCTTTATTCCATAACGCGAATAGAAGTTGAAGCACCAGAAGACCGGTTATGACCTGGAAGAACACGCTCATCCCCTCCCCCTGCCCGGCCGCAGCAGGTCCAGCCATTCATTCGTCGACCTTCCTCTGCGGAGCAGGGGATGGAACTCCTCCGGCATATAGCCCTTATAGCTTAGAATGTTGCTGCGGTGTGCCTCAAGCTGCCTGTTCAGAACCGATTCCAGGGTTCGTGCAATCTCCGGACGCTCCATCTCTGCCCAAGGCAGGAGCTGCGGCGCTCCGGCCAGCAGCGTGGCTTCCGGCTTCGTATGGCGGAACAGGCCATGGTACAGCGTCACCGGCACTACGGCAGTCTGCGGGCTGAGTCGCAGCACCAGGGCCGCTCCTTCCTTCAGGCTCAGCGGGCGGTGCTCCAGCGGCAGTATTTCGCCCTCGGGATACATCCAGACGCTCTCCCCTGCCTGAAGCAATCCGGCAGTATAGCGCAGCGAAGCGCGCAAGTCTCCGGGATTACCCGGGTTAATCGAGAAGGCTCCGAGCTTCCTGAAAAAGGCATATTTACTTAGCTGCTCCTCTTCCATCATGAAATAATGCCGGTTCCCCGGCAGCTTCCCGGCAGCATGGTAGGCCAGCAGACCGTCCCACCAGGAACTGTGATTCATCAGGTAGAGAATACCTCTGCCTGCGGCGGCGGCAGGCTGCAATTCTCCGCTTAATCCGATGAAATGGAAATGCCTGCGCAGCAGATACAGCGAATTATAGCGGGAGAACAGGCGGTCAAAGCTTGCCGATTTGGCGGCTTCCAGCATAGCGCAGACTCCCTTCAGCCAAGAATACGCCCGCACCGGCGATAATTGTACAGGCGGGCATTCCCTCCTTCAGAGCCATGAGGCCGAACAGGATCAGAATGGCCTGATACAGCCGGGTGCCCCGGCGGGCAGCCAGCCTGGTGACCGGCACGGCCGGAGGCAGCATAGACAGAGCCGCACCGGCAATCAGCCAGCCCCCGAAGTTGCTCCAGGGCACCTGATAGAAGCCCCCGCCGCCTTCCCAGTGCCAGAAGCTCCTGGCATGGGCGACAGGATCAAGCACCAGATCCATCAGCACGGTCCAGAAGCCTACCTGCACCGCCCTCAGCAGCAGCAGCCGGAGGCCGCGCTGCCCGAAGTCATGGCTGATGAGGATGGCATTGCACACGACAGCAATCCAGGCGAAGCCCAGGGTAACCGGAACTCCGTATACCAGCGGCCCCAGAATGGAAGAATACGAATAGTCCCCGAACAACCGGCCGGAATGGACGCCTACCCATTCAACCGCCATACCTCCGAGCCAGATCAGCGTAAAAGCAATCCATAGACGAAGGCTGCGCTTCGACCCGGAATCATTGACTGACCAGTCAGACATGAATGGCTTTTGCTGTCCCCTCACGAATAAGTCCATGGCATAGGCGGCGTAGAATACAAGAAAAAGTCCATTCGAGAATTGCAGGCTGTCCGGAATACCGAGCCAGATCAGCAGCAGCGCGCCAACCGCGTACCAGAACCAGAATAGTGTCCTGACCATCGCTAGACCACCGCACTTCCCGTCCCGGCGTATCGTACCATGGTCCGCTTGAATAACTGAAGCTTCATTTCATCACTGACATAAGACCGCTCGCGGTACACGTCGTAACCGTTAGCTTCCACAGCATCGAGAATGGCAGCATAGAAGGATGCGGCAAGCTCAATCGCAAGTCCGCTCTCCTGCGGGTAGGTATCCACCTGCTCCAGGCCTCTTTGGAACCAGATCAGCGCTTCTGCCTTAAGCTCCTGAAGGACTGCGGTAAACTGCTGGCTCACAATCCCGGACTCCAGCTCCTGCTGGCTGTATCCGTGCTTGTTCATCACCTCAAGGGGTACATATCTTCTTCCCCGGCGCAGGTCCTCTCCCACATCGCGGATGATATTCACAAGCTGCATTCCGATCCCTAAGGAAATTCCCGCTGTCTGTGCCGCTTCGCTCTGATCATCCCGCAGAACAGGCAGCAGCATCTCCCCTACCGTTCCGGCTACCAGATAGCAGTAGCCCTCAAGGTCCTCCATCGTGTCATATTCCGTAACCGTAAGATCTCTGAGCTGGCCCTCCATTTGCAGATGGAAGGGTTCACGCTGCAGCTGTGGGAAGCTGCTGAACAGCCAGCGCAGCGCCGGCCAGATGAAATGCCCTTCGGCCTGCTCCAGATCCGTGAACAGCTCCTTCAGCTCATGAATACTGTACGGCGAATTCCCGGGCTCATCCACGCTATCGTCTATAATCCGGCAAAAGGCATAAATGACATGCACGGCTTCACGCCTGGGACTTGGCAGAACATCGAACGCTTTATGAAACGAAGTGGACCCCTTCTTCATCAGTTCCTCACATTGCTGCAAAATCCGTTCATCCATGTACGCTCATCTCCTTTATCATTTCCTGAACAGCAAGCCTTGCTCCCTGCATTACAATCGGCACACCGCCGCCCGGATGGACGGAAGCGCCTGCGGCATACAGCCCTGCAAGCGGATAGGGCTTCGGCTGGGGCCGGAATACTCCGGATTGGCTCAGCAGCGGCGCAATACCGAAGCTGCCGCCCCCATATAATCCTTCCTTATCGGCATCGGCCGGTGTCCGCAGCCTGCGCCAGATGATATGGTCCGTAAGCCCGGGGAAGCCCCGCTGCTCCGCATCGGCCAGCACCCGGTCAGCCAGTTCCCCGGCTAACGCCTCCCAGTCTCTGTCCGTCCCTGACGGAACGGGAACGAGGAAGTACAGCACGCTCTCTCCCGGAGGTGCCGCGCTGTCGTCCAGCGCTGCCGGATTGAATACATAATACGAAGGATCTGCCGGAATCTGCTCCCGCTCAAACAGCTCATGCAAGCTGCTGTTCAGGCTGTCCGGCAGAAAGAACTGATGGACCAGTGACTCCGGCCACCGCCGGGACACTGCGGCATAGATCAGCAGACAGCCAGACGAGGGCTTGAAGCGCCCGCGCTTCACGGCGGCCTTCGCGGATGGGCCGCTGGCCTGGACCGCTGTTATCCCCACAGCCCGCTCCGGCTTGAATACGCCCGGCGGAAGCAGCTTCTCCACATTCGGGAAATCTCCGTTGTACAGTACCGCATCATACGTGATCTCCTGCCCGTTGACGACCACTCCCCTGCAGCGGTCCCCCTCAATTAGCAGAGACTCCACTTCAGTGCCGGTATGAATCTGTACCCCGCGCTCCTCCAGCTCCCGGGTCATGATCTGCGGCAGAACACCATACCCGCCCTTCAGCATCCAGATCCCGAAGGCTTGCTCGGCGTAGGGAAGCATGGTGTAAATGCCTGGGGTACGGAAGGGTGCCCCTCCAATATACAAGCTCTGAAGGGAGAACGCGTCCCTCAGCTCCTCATGCCGGAAATACTGCCCGATGGCTGAGCGCAGGTTACGGTAAGCACGCAGGCGGACCATCAGCGCGAGATTGGCCGGACTGAAGAATTCCCGCCCTCTCTTGTATCCCCTCTCCAGGAACGAGGTGCGCCCCTTGGGGTACAGCCCTGACATATCGTTCATGAAACGCGTGAAGCCCTGGCCCTCGCCGGGGTAGAGCCGTTCAATCTCTTCAGCCTGCGCCGCAGTATCTGAGTATTTGGTGAGCACGCGCCCGCTTCTGAAGTGCACCCGGTAGAGCGGATCACAGTGCAGCAGCGTAAGGCTCCTGCGCGGCAGGCCGCCTTCTTCCAGAATCCCGAGCAGCATCTCCGGCAGCAGCACGATCGTCGGTCCTTGGTCAATCCGGTAGCCATCCTGTTCTTCAAAAGCTACCCGCCCGCCAACCTTGGCGGCGCGTTCATACACGACCACCTCATGACCCTGCCGGGTCAGCAGCAGCGCTGCCGTCAGCCCGCCGATGCCGCTGCCCACAACCGCGATGCGGCTCATAGTGCAGCCCCCGCGCCCGCGCCAGGAGCGCCGGCCGGTACGGTGACTCTGCCCCGTACCGACTGGTCATGCTGCCGCAGCAGCCGCGCGCTGATTTTGGCTGACTCGAAGATCGTCGGCAGGCCGCTGCCGGGGTGCGTTCCCCCGCCGACCAGCCAGATACCGCGTACCTCCTCGAAGGTGTTATGCGGCCGCAGATACATCATCTGCCCCAGATTATGGGCCAGGTTGAAGGTTGCGCCGTTATAGACATTGAGCCGGCTCTGCCAGTCCTGCGGCGAGAAGAACAGGCGCTCTTCCACCCGTCCGGCAATTCCCCGAAGCTGCGGAATCTGGTCCAGACGTTCCATCATCCAGTCTTCAACCTCCGCACGCTCCCGCTCCCAGTCAATATCTGCCTTCAGATTAGGAACCGGCATCAGCACATAAAGCGAGGATTTGCCCGGCGGCGCCAGCGTCTTGTCGATGACTGAAGGGTTATGAACATAGATCGAAGCATCCTCAGACAGAACTCCCAGCTCCGTAATCTCTCTGACATTGCGCCGGTAATCCTCCGCGAAGTGGACGGAATGATGAGCCAGATCCGCCTCGCCGTCCACGCCCAGATAGAGCATGGCGGTGGAGCAGGAGTATTTTTTGCGGGCAAGCTTACCGGGTGTGTATTTCTTGAGCAGGCCCGGCTCGAACAATTGGGTCATCGCGGAGCCGAAGTCTGCGCCGATCACAACATAATCCGCTGCCACCTGCTCCCCATTCTCCAGCAGCAGCCCTGTGGCGTGTCTGTCCTTAACCAGAATCCGCTGTACTCCGCTTGCGGTGTGCACACGTCCGCCATGCTCCTGAATCACATCAGCCATCGCCTGAAGCACCCGGTTCACCCCGCCGATGGGATGGTACAGGCCGTAGCGGTGCTCCATATAGGACAGAATAGTGAAGGTTCCGGGGCATTCCCAGGGCGACATGCCGAGGTATTTGGCCTGGAATGTGAACGAGAAGCGCAGACGTTCGTCATCGAAATAACGCGACAGCCGGTTATACACAGTATCTGCGGCGTTCAGCTTGGGCAGAGCATGGATAACGTCTCTTTTAACGTAATCGCCAATCGATTGGAACGGACGCTGCAGCAGCGGAATGACCCGCTCCAGCTTGTCGCCCTCTTCAGCCATGAACCGGCGGTAGCCGCTTCCGTTGCCGGGGAACAGCCGTTCAATCTCTTCAGCAGTCTGATCCTGATTGGTCGAAGGGGTAAATACGGTATCTCCGAAATGCAGGGAATACAGCGGATCAAGCGGCTTCAGAGTGACATAATCATGCACCGAACGCCCGGCCAGAGCGAACAGCTCCTCCAGCAGATGCGGCATCATCAGGAAGGTGGCCCCCCGGTCGAAACGGTAGTCCCCCAGCGTAAGCTCTGCCGATCTGCCGCCCACTGCGGCCTGCTGCTCGTATAAATCCACCTCATATCCATCAGCGGCAAGCAGCATGGCTGCGGCCAATCCGCCGGGTCCGGCGCCGATCACTGCAACTTTTGCGGTGTCTGTGGTTCGGGTCAAGCTTGCTTCCTCCTGTCTGCGGGTAGCCTCTTTTATCCTAACATTATACAAAAACTATACAATCCTGATACAAATATCATACATACTTTGCGGGTCTGTGTAAATATCATCCTAGCGTCTTCCGGCAAATTGGCTGCTAGACTTGTCTGACACCAAAAAAACCGGCCGTTACCCTCATGGGGTTCCAGCCGGTTCTTAACCGCTTATCATCCGCTATATTTGGTTTTTGGCGAACTCCTGATCGAACCAGACCTGCCAATTCTCCGGAGGCTCCGTCATTTTATAGGTGGCCCTGGTATCCTGCGGAGCTGCCGCCTCATACGCCTTGCCGCCCACAATCAGCTGCATCTCCGGGTACCGGCTGCCCAGCCGCTCCAGCAGTTCTTCGCAATACGGGACAAGCTTCACATTCGTCACGGACAGGCAGACTGCCCTGATCCGCGGTCCCTGGGCCGCCAGCAGCTCCATTACGCCCTCCTCCGGCGTGTTCGCCCCCAGATAGATGACCTCCACCCCGTTTCTACGCAGGAACAGCGAGAATAACAGCAGCCCGACCTGATGATGCTCCCCCGCCGGACAGAACGCGAGCACCTTCGGATAATGCGCATACACAGGAAACACATGGAAGAACTGGGACAGCCGGTTCGAGATCATATGCGTCATATAATGCTCCTGCGCCACCGTGGCTGTTCCGGCTTCCCAGGCATCGCCGATCCGCACCAGAACCGGGATCAGCACATGATGGACCATCGCCTCATAGCCGTATAAGGAGAACCCGAAGTCAATCAGGGCATCCGCCCGCTCCCCCTGAATATCCAGCAGCGCGGTGTAGATTTGCTGCTTCATTTTGTCCAGGGCATCCTTGGGGGCTCCGGCGTCTCCGGCTACCGGCTCCTTCTTGCCTTGCTGTTTATGCTGCTTCAGCATCCGCACCGCATGGGAGATACTGACGCCCTGCTTATCCGTCTGTTCCTTCAACCAGCGAAGGTCCTCGATGTTCTCCTGGCTGTACAGCCTGTAGCCCGATTCGGTGCGCTCGGGGACGACAGCCTGATATCTGTTCTCCCAGGCACGCAGAGTGACGGAAGGAATATCGAGCATTTCGACAACCTGTTTGATGGAATACACGATGGATCTCACTCACTTCCTGTTGGCACTGAATACTTTGAAGATTCAAACCTTATACAAAATGTCTACACTCATTATACATTCGCATTTGTATTATGTCACCAGCCCTTGCATAACCCGGCATTCGGGAGGCAGCTGCATAAATCGGGAGCGATCAGCCAAAATAATCCTTCGGGCGAATTCAGCATCTCCTGCTTCACTTCTCTCCAGCGGGCGTTATAGGTACTTACATCACCTGCGCCGATCCAGCTGTATTCCGGCTCCGCAGCATACCAGGAGGATTATCCATGAATCAACGCAGCCGCCCCACCCCCGAGCAGATGCAGCTAACCCTGGCTTCCGGTGCCATCACCGCCGGCCGCCGCACATCAAGAAGACACTTCCCGCTCCGTCTCCCCAGGCTGTGGGTGGCTGCTGCCCTGCTGCTGCTGTGGCTCGCCGGTGTCATGATCTATCAGACCCATAAGCCGCTCCCGCCCGGCCTCTCTGCCGGGAGTCCTGCCTACAAGGTGGATAAGGTAGCCTTCTGGCATGATCTGACCTACCAGGACAGCAGCGGAAAGCGGGCCAGGGAGGAACAGATTCTGCCGCGAATCCTGCAGATTATCGGGGAATCCAGACAGTTCCTCGTCATCGATATGTTCTTATTCAATGATTACACACATACAGACCAGCAGTTCCCCAAGGTCAGCCGCAAGCTGGCGGATAAGCTGATTGCCCAGAAGGCTGCTTATCCCGGGATTGAGATTGTTTTTATCACCGATGAAGTCAATACGAACTATGGCTCCGCGCCTAATCCGCTCCTGGAAGAGATGAAGGCTGCCGGCATCAAGGTCATTATGACGGATGTAGACTCTCTGAGGGACTCGACCCCGGCTTATTCCGCCGTCTGGCGTACCTTCATCCAGTGGTTCGGCCAGTCCGGCAAGGGCTGGATACCGAATCTTATGGCCAGCGGAGGACCGGATATCACCGCCCGTTCGTACCTGAAGCTGCTGAATGTAAAAGCCAACCACCGTAAAGTGATCCTAAGCGAGAACACCGCGCTGATCTCCTCGGGGAATGTGCATGACGCCAGCGCTTATCACTCCAATATTGCGCTAGAGGTGCAGGGGCCGGTCCTGGCGGATATTCTGGAGAGCGAGCAGGCCGCCGCCAACCTGTCGGGAGCAGGCCCCCTGCTTAGCGAGCAGCCGGTATTCACGCAGTCCGCCGCCCCTGCGGGAGATGCCAAGCTGGAAGTCCGCTATCTGACGGAGGGCAAGGTCTACAAATATGCACTGCAGGATATCGCTTCGGCGGGGCCGGGAGATGTGATCTGGATGGGGATGTTCTATCTGGCGGACGACCGGATTGTCGACGCCCTGCTTGCCGCAGATGCCCGGGGAGCCAAGATCAGGCTCTTGCTTGATCCCAACCAGAATGCCTTCGGCCGGGACAAGATCGGCATCCCGAACCGCCCGGTAGCCCAGAAGCTAAGCCGCAGCTCCACAGGGAATCTGGCCATCCGCTGGTACAACACCGGCGAGGAGCAGTACCACACCAAGCTGATGTTCATTGCCAAGCAGTCAGGGCCTTCCATTGTCCTTGGCGGATCAACGAACTTCACCGCCCGTAACCTGGACGATTACAATCTGGAGAATGATCTCCGTGTGTCGGTTCCGAAGGATCAGCCGCTGTATGCAGACACGGAAAGCTACTTTACCCGTCTGTGGAACAATGAGGGAGCGGAATACAGCCTGCCGCTGGAGGAGTATCAGAGCGAGATGACCTGGATCAAATATGTAATCTACCGGATTCAGACCCACCTCGGGTTCACAACCTTCTAAGCATCTCCGGACCCTCCGGCCAAAAGAAAAACGGTACCCTCCCACATGGACGGTACCGTTTCTATTTGTGCTTCGACTTCCGCCTACAGCAGCGGGGACATCAGGCGGGCGGCGGATTCCAGCAGCCGCTCCAGCAGTCTTTTCTCCATAAAGGTCTCATGGACAATCTGCCGCGTGGACAACAGGTCGCGCTCGAAATCGGCAACGACACGCGAGACGCTCTCGGTCTGCAGCAGCAGCGCATTCACCTCGAAGTTCAGATGGAAGCTGCGCATATCCATGTTGGCCGTCCCGATCGTTGCAATCTCCCCGTCGGCAATCAGCAGCTTGGAGTGGATGAAGCCCTTCTCGTATTCAAAGATCTTCACGCCCGATTCCAGCAGCGCCGGGAAGTAGGAATGGGAGGCCAGGAACGGAAGCCACTTGTCGGGCTTGGCCGGGAACAGGAGGCGCACATCCAGCCCCGACATGGCCGCCACACGCAGCGCCGTCAGAATATCCTCATCCGGGATGAAATACGGCGTGGCGATCCAGACCGACTTCTCCGCAGTGGTGATCATCGAGAAGAAGATATTCTTCAGCGCACGCCGCTCATTATCGGGTCCGCTGGCAATGATCTGCACCGCCCCGTCCCCGGCCGTGAAGCGCAGCTGCGGGGAGAGGTAATCCTGCTCCAGGATTTTCTCGCCGGTGGTGTGCATCCAGTCCTGCAGGAAAATAATCTGCATCGTCCGCACCGCTTCGCCCCTCAGCAGCATATGCGTATCCCGCCAGAAGCCGTAGGTCTTGCTGCGGCTTAAGTATTCGTCTCCGACATTCAGCCCGCCCATGAAGCCGACGTCGCCGTCGATAACTACGATTTTGCGGTGATTGCGGTAATTCACCCGGCTGGAAAAGAAGGATGTTGAGTTGCCGTAAGCCGCCACCTGCACACCGGCATCACTCAGCTCCTTCAGAAATGCCCGGGACAGCTGCATGCTGCCAACCGCATCATACATGAACCGGACCGCCACGCCCGCGCGGGCCTTCTCAATCAGAATCTGCTGAATGCGCGTCCCGATATGATCCGCCCGGAAGATGTAATATTCCATATGAATATGATGCTGCGCCTGCCGCAGCTCCAAGAGCAGCGTCCCGAAGGTCTCTTCGCCGTTAGTCAGAATCCGCGACTCCGAATTGAAGGAGATCGGCGTACGCCCGAGCCGCTGGGACAATCCCAGCAGCTTCTGCCGCGCGGGGCTGAACACTGACCAGTCCTGGTGCATCCGCAGCGCGTCGTTCTCGATCCGTTCATAGGCCATGAGATCGCGCTGGGCCTTTTTGTCATACTTGCGCCGTTTGAATACATTCTGTCCGAACAGGAAATAGAATACCAGCCCCACCACCGGGATCAGCGCAAGCAGGAGTATCCAGGACACCGTGGTGGACGGGTTGCGGTTCTCCATGAAGATCCCCAGCCCGATCGAGATGACCGTCAGTGTGGAGAAAATACTGATTATAGTCCCGGCTGTACTGCCGAAAATCCCGAAGCCAAAATAATAAAAAGCCAGCAAAGCCGCTATGATGACTATAGCCTGCAGTCCTCTTCTCATAGGTAACCTACCTTCTCTTTCTGCCGTTGCTCACCAAATTGACACATGTCTATATTAGCATGAAGAATCCAATTCTTCCTACTGAAATCCTATACAGAGCTGGAATCGCGACCCTTCTGTAATATTCCCCCGCAAAGGCCGTCCGCGCCGGATTTGTAATGGCGCAGCATATATAATATAATCTCTCTGACCACATAGTCAATTATAGAACTTGATAGTCAGAAGGAAGAGAGAGGATTCGCTATGACCGCGAAAAGCATAAAAAAAGAACAAATCCTCAAGACCGCCATGCAGCTATTCGCCGTAAAGGGCGCCTCTGCCACCTCCATGCAGGAGATTGCCGCGCTGTGCGGGATCTCCAAGGGAAGCCTCTATCTGTCATTCAAATCCAAGGAAGAGCTGGAACATAGCATCTATATGTATTGCTTCCGCATGATTCATGACCCGATCCAGAAAGAGGAGCTGGAGACCGGCCGAACCCCGCGGGAGAAGCTGTGCAACCAGATTGAGATACTGCTTAGTCATGTGTATGAGCTCCGGGAGTTCCTGCAGCGCCAATTCCTGGACCTGGCCGGGAGAGGGCAGACCGAAGTGCCGGAATGGGTGCAAAAGAACAATGCCGCACTGCTGCGCTGGTCCCGGGATAAGCTGGAGCAGCTGTACGGGCCGGAGATCCTGCCCTACTCCGGCGAGCTGTTCCTGCTCAGCAACGGGTTGATCAGCTCCAGCATCAAGCTGCTGTTCTGCGGAGGGAACTCCGTGCCGATCCCCGTCCTGGCCGGACGCCTGGTGGACTGGCTTGATATGCTGGCCGCCGGCCTGTTAACCGGACAGCCTGCTCCCCTGATCACCGCCGCTGATCTGGAGCAGTGGGCAGACCCTCCAGGGGAGGTACAGCGCCAGAGTCCGCTTCAGCTGATCAAGGCCATGAAGCTTCTGCTCAGCGAGGCTGACGGGCTTCAGCCGAACGATGCCGAAGACGGTCTGGAATCCCTGAGTATCCTGGAGAACGAAATCCTCAGCCCGGACCCCCGGAAGGTCATTATTCAGGGCATGATTGCCAATCTGGAAGGATACCCCGTCCTGTCCGAAGAGCTGAGCAAGCTGAAGAAGCAGTTCGCCCCTCATATGAAGATCTGCGGGCTTCATGAGTGAATCATGCAGCACGCTTTAAATATCCAGATTAATTCGTAATGGAGGTTTTATTCCACAGATGAAAAGCCTAATTAATTTCTCGCTCCGCAACAAGTTCGCCATCTGGCTTCTGACGATTATCATTGTCTTCGCCGGCCTGTACAGCGGAATGACCATGAAGCAGGAGACGCTGCCTAATATCAGCATTCCTTATCTCAGCATCACTACGGTCTATCCCGGTGCTGCGCCTGAAGGGGTAGTCAATGAAGTCAGCAAGCCGCTGGAGCAGAAGCTGCGCAACGTGGACGGCGTGAAGCTGCTGACCTCGACCTCGCTGGAGAACGCCTCCAGCGTTACCATTGAGTTCGACTACGGCACGAACCTGGACAATGCCACCGCAGCCGTGCGGGAAGCCTTGAACGAGGTGAAGCTGCCGGAGGAGGTCCAGAAGCCGCAAATCTCGCGCTTCAGCCTCAGCTCGCTGCCGGTCGTCTCGCTCAGCATCTCCGATGAGAGCTCCGGGGATCTGGAGGAGCTGACGCGGATAGCCGAGAATGACATCCGCCCGGCGCTGGAGGATGTTGAAGGCGTAGCCTCCGTGCAGATCGCCGGACAATACGTCAAGGAGGTCTCCCTGAAGTTCAACCCGGAGAAGCTGAAGCAATACGGCCTGACCGAGGATACGGTCAAGGGTATCATTCAAGGCTCCTCCCTGCGCGTGCCGCTGGGATTGTTCGAGCTGGACAAGGCGCAGAAGGCGGTTGTCGTTGACGGCAATATTACCACGGTGGAGGATCTGCAGAATGTCCGCATTCCACTCGTTCCTTCTGCCCCTCAAGCGGGCAACGCGGGAGCGGGGGCTGCGGGCGGTGCGGCCGCTGGCGGGACAGGAGCAGGCGCTCCAGACGGTAATGCGGCTGGCGCCGCAGGTAGCGCAGGCGCTGGTGGTGCAGGCGCTCCGGCGGGTGCAGCCGCGATGACCGGACTGCCGACCGTGAAGCTTAGTGAGCTGGCCACCATTGAGGTAGTTGGCAAATCAGAGTCCATCTCCCGCACCAACGGCAAGGAATCGCTCGGGATTCAGATTGTGAAGGCCAATGATGCCAATACCGTCGATGTCGTGAACGGCGTCAAGGACCGGGCGGAGGAGCTGAAGAAGCAGTACAAATCTATGGACCTTACCGTCCTGCTCGACCAAGGCAAGCCGATTGAGGATTCCGTCAATACCATGCTGTCCAAGGCAGCCTTCGGCGCTCTGTTCGCAGTGTTGATCATTCTGCTCTTCCTGCGCAACATCCGTTCCACCATTATTTCCATTATCTCGATTCCATTATCACTGCTGATCGCGATATTATGCCTGCGGCAGATGGATATTACGCTGAACATGATGACGCTGGGTGCGATGACCGTCGCCATCGGCCGCGTCGTCGATGACTCCATTGTTGTCATCGAGAACATTTACCGCCGCCTTACCCTGTCGGGAGAGAAGCTGCGCGGCCGCGAGCTGATCAGCGCGGCTACCCGTGAGATGTTCGTGCCGATCATGTCTTCTACGATTGTAACCATTGCTGTATTCCTTCCGCTCGCTTTTGTCAGCGGGATGGTCGGTGAGCTGTTCCTGCCGTTCGCGCTGACTATGGTCTTCGCGCTGCTGGCCTCACTGGTGGTCGCGATCACCCTGGTGCCTGCACTGGCTCACACCCTGTTCCGCAACGGGCTGAAGAAGGGCAAGAAGAGCCACGATGACAAGCCCGGCGCGCTGGCTGGCGGATATGCCAGAATTCTGGACTGGTGTCTGTCGCACAAGCTGATTACCTTCGGCGTAGCCGTGCTGCTGCTGGCAGGCAGCCTGTTCCTGGTTAAGCCGATCGGCGTCAGCTTCCTGCCGTCCCAGGAAGAGAAGAATGTGACGCTCACCTTCTCTCCGAAGGCTGGACAGACGCTGGAGGATGTGAAGGCGCTGGGCCTGAAGGCCGAGAAGTTCATTCTGGCCCAGGAGCACTTAGATAAAATGCAGTACTCCATCGGCGGCAGCTCGCCGTTCGGAATGGGCTCCGGCAACTCCGGCCTGTTCTACGTAACGTATGACAGCGATACGCCTGATTTCGATACCGTGAAAGAGAAGCTGATCGAAGGATTAACCAAGGAAGTGCCTGAGGGCAAGTGGGGCGATTTGTCCGGTATGGCCGGCGGCGGTCTGGGCGGCAACACGCTGACCGTCAACATCTTCGGCGATTCACTGGAGCAGCTTAAGCCGGTAGCCGATGAGATCGCCGGCATCGTGCAGGCGGATAATAAAAACTTCAAGGACGGCAAGACCAGCCTCGCTGAAGCCTATGATCAATACACCATCGTAGCCGATCAGGCGAAGCTGAGCTCGCTCGGCCTGACCGCCGGACAGATTGCGATGAAGCTAAGTCCTGCCGGAACCCGGCCTGTGCTCACCGAGGTTAAGCTGGACGGCAAGAATTACAATGTCTATATCGAGGCTGACAAGGAGTCCTACAGCAGCATTGGGGAGATGGAGGCTGCTACGCTAACCTCCCCGCTGGGTATTACCGTCCCAATCGGTGAGGTTGCGAAGATTGAGCAGGGCCAGTCGCCCGACTCGATCACCCGCGAGAACGGCAAAATGAAGGTGGAAGTGACCGCCGATATCCTCTCCAGCGACATCAGCAGTGCTTCTAGCGCGGTACAGAAGAAAATTGACGCCATGGATCTCCCGGATGGCGTGACCGTTACCTTCGGCGGCGTCACCGAGCAGATCAACGAAACATTCGGGCAGCTCGGCATTGCCATGCTGGCCGCGATCGCCATCGTATACTTCGTGCTGGTCGTTACCTTCGGCGGCGGCCTGGCTCCGTTCGCCATCCTGTTCTCCCTGCCGTTCACAGTCATCGGCGCGCTCGTTGCCCTGCTCCTGGCCGGTGAGACCCTCAACGTCTCCGCGCTAATGGGCGCGCTCATGCTGATCGGGATTGTTGTCACCAACGCGATTGTTCTCATTGACCGCGTCATTCATAAGGAACGGGAGGGCCTGTCCACCCGCCAGGCGCTTCTGGAGGCCGGGGCTACCCGCCTGCGTCCGATTCTCATGACCGCGCTCGCCACCATCGGCGCTCTGCTGCCGCTGGTTACAGGCCTGGAGAACAGCGCCGGCATCATCTCCAAGGGTCTCGGCGTAACCGTCATCGGCGGCCTCGTCAGCTCTACACTCCTGACCCTGGTTGTTGTGCCGGTAGTCTACGAGTTCCTGATGAAGTTCCGCAGTAAGAAGGTATATGAGTAAAGGGTGACGTAAGGCTAACACGTCGCAACAAGGCAGAAATAAGGCGCCCTTCCGATGATGGAAGGGCGCCTTATTTGTTGACGGGACTTAGCCATCTGCTATGACCAGAGTATCTATGAATCACCCTAGTACAGCATCAGATTTAAACATGGGAAAATTACTTTTAACTTATTGCTTGCTGAGGGTTGCCGTGCCCGATTAAGGTGCAAGGGTTAGGCTTAATTGCAGTCTGTACACGCCTGTTGATTAGCTAAATTATGGGAATGTAAGATTATTAGTCAAAAAAGTAATCCATTCTACGGGTAATCGTTGCAGCGTAAATAAGCGGTCAAAATCGGCAAACGTTAGTTTGGCGCTCCAATGAACCACTGCATTTCCTTTGTCAAAGAGGAATTTCAATAACACATAAACCAGTAAAGCGGTATACAACTGTCCGTACACAGCATTGGGTGTGGTCCCAAATAAGGTTGGAATGTTTAAATGCTGCTTAATCCAGCGAAAAAACACTTCGATCTGCCACCGCTTCTTGTAAATTTCTGCAATCCGCTCAGCGGAGTGCCAGTGCAGATTCGTAGCAAGAATCACCGGGTTGCCTTGTGGGTCTCTTAGAATTACTACGCGAAAACGGTTCTTGGAAAGCCGTTGTCCTTTTCCTAATTGGCAGGTGAAATCTTGTTCGAGAGTTCCTGTGAAGGGTTCGCTTCGTATCCGGGCAACCGGGGACTGAAAGAGCGTGTTGTCCCGAAGCCGAATGACAAAGCATTGGTGCTGCTCCAGATACTCATCGAATCGTTTGTGACTGCCATACGCCCGATCGGCTACGATAATAAACCGTTTGTCGATCAGCTCGGGACAGCTTTTAAAATCATGGGAATTCCCTGTGGTCTCGGTCACCTTAAAGAGCCGGCCTTCATCGGCCACCACCGACACGTGTAATTTGATTCCTGCGCGTTCGCCTTTCAGCGGAGCCCAAGGAAGCCGTTCTTTCCCGACGGTAATTTTGGTGGAATCGACGAGAAGTAAGGCTTTGGGAATCCCTAAATGTCTTCGGGTCGAGCGATTACACAGATCAATCATGAGGTTCAGCAATTGCTTAAAAAGCTCGAAGGGAACATCTTTCGCTTTTTTGGAAAGCGTTGAATGGTCTACGGGTCTAAGGCCGCTGGAATCCATGCGTACTTCACCATCCCGATATCCCTCCCACTGCTGGAACGAAGCCTCCGCCAAGAATAAAAAGAGGTCATAGACGGTAAACTTTCTTGCTGTATCGACATATTCAAGTTCTTGAAGAAACGGTGAGAGTTTCTCTTCAGGAATCACTAATTGCAGAATGTTCGAGATTGAAGTAGACTTTTTCATGAGGTCGCCTCGTTTCGGATGTTTGTAGGGGTACAAACACTTTACCGAATGAGCGGCCTTTTTGCTACCTTTTTTTGGCTAATCAACAGGCCTGCAGTCTGTACAACTAAATCGCCGGATGTGCCGCCGAATCTCTGTTTAACTGTATTCCGTGCAATTAAAAATGCCTCTATACCTGGATTTTGGCCCATCCGGGCAAATGTAGTTGTGCAGAATACAATTAGAAGAGCAAAGCCTTCGGTTTCACTGTTTTTAGTTGCACAGAATACACTTATCATGGAATTAAAACAGTGCAGTGGAGATGAGGATATAGAGTTAAAGGATGTGAAAACATAATAGTTTAGGTGAATATACTAAAAGCATTAAGCTTTGGTTGAATTTCAACCCTATAATTGTACAATTGTTATAAGCAATTGAGTGTGTCGCTAAGAAAGAGCACTTATGAATAGGATGGTTAAAATGGAGCGAAAAGTGAGCAAATTCGGTAATAGTCTAGGCATAAACTTGACGGACGCTTTAAAGCGAATGGGATCAACAAAAACTTCATTGGCTGTTGGAATTAGCCCAGACTTTATGATCGCTCTGACTGATGCCATTGAGGAATACGATCAAACACTTCAAGGACTCAAAGATAGATAACGCCAACTCGTTATTTAACTGTCCAAATTACAAGTACAATTCCAAAGTTCCCCTGGCCCAAATAGGATTTCTTCATGGCAAAAGCTAGCAGTCTTCATATTGACGTAAAACAAAACTGCCTGACAGAGTAGTTTCTATTGCAAAGTTTTCCCTTCGTCCGATTAACTCCCTTATTTGCTTTACAGCTTCCCTTCCAGCGGACAGGCCTGCACTTCTGGGATCTATGGGGTTTATGCTTTTGGCAATCTGGTCAGGATCAATAATAGTTCCAACATACTCCCTCATTTGAAAACTGATTGTGCTTTTCCCAGCTCCATTAGTACCAGCAAAAACCGTCATTACAGCTTCCTTATTAGTCATGAATAACAAAACTCAGTGCGATTTCCAGCTAAGTCATAACTAATCTCGAATTTTTGGCCGGTGGCATCTTCACGTATTCTTTTACCGTCTTTCATATAGTATATGGAGGCGCCTGCTTTTTTGGCCTCGGTGATTACATGTTGATTGGCCTTCTTCAATAACCTTTGCAATTCTTCTCTTTGGGGCAGCACTAGGACAGCACCTCCTCGCATACCGTCAGCGCATTGTATTGTAATCGGTTTTTCAAGCTTATCATTCGGATGATTCAAAAACTACGTCCTCAAATCCCGCACCTTATCCACAATATACAACAACCTTAGTCTCCTATCCAACATTGAAAAAAGACACCAATAAAGGTGTCTTTTAATTTTCTCTATACGGAGCCATGCTTCCTTAAAATGAATGATTCGCTATGCCATAGCAGCCGCGCCGCTCTCCAGCGAAGCCTTCCAGGCACGCAGCATCTTCAGATCCATCGGCAGGAATTCCTCCAGCATATGGCTCAGTCCCAGATATAACGGGCTGTCTGTAGCTGCGTTCAGGCGCTGGCAGAACTGCGGGGTCCACTTCAGCAGATGCTCTTCCAGGAACCGCTCCTGGATCTCCAGCAGCTCCATGGCGCTGCGGATGGAGAAGCTGTTGTACAGCATCCGTTCGTGCATCACCGCCATGAATTCCAGTTCAATCGCGATGTGGTCGTCCGCTTCGCCGCTGCACTTCTTGAAAACAATACCCGCCGATGCGTACACATCAGAGAGGACATTGCAGAACTCCTCTTCCCGGCCGAGCTGAGCCGCTTCACGGGCCAACACGGAGCTGACCGCACGCTCGTTCATCAGCCGCTTATACTCAAGCTTCTCTTTCTCGCAGATGGCCGGGAGCGTAGACGGCTCCTGACTGCACAGATAACGCTTCAGCTCACGGCCGCCCTCGGTCATCTCCGCAGCAATACTCATCTCACGGTTACGGCTCCACTGGGCGACCAGTGAGAGCGACGGCTTTCTTCCGAAGAAGTCCACCAGCAGCTGATATATTAATCCCCGACTCTCCAGCCAGCGGCTGCAAGCCTCCGGCACGACAAGCGATGGAACAGTTGATATCGTCATTTTGCAAATCCTCCCTACTTAGTTTGCCGGAAGCCGGGGAATTTGAAATTACCGCCTGCGCCTTCCGGTATCATAGCTGTGCTCTTCGCAAAAGTGAAAGTATCTAAAGTTTGAATCTTCCGCAATTAAATTATATCGAAAATGTTAAACGCTTTCGGTGAGCATTCTATGACCATTCCCAGGAATTGTCGCACTTTTGTCATAATTAGGCTGCGCCGTTCCGCTACTGTCCCCCTATGATTTAAATTGTCTGCCTGACTGCTTCTGCTCAATCTTCTACATTGACGCAAGAGAATGCTTTCTTTAAAATTTAAACTAACATCAACAGGTGAAGGAGCAACGATATGGAGCCGCTGACTGACCCTTTTGGACGCATACATGACTACATTCGTATATCGGTGACCGACCGCTGCAACCTGCGCTGTATTTATTGTATGCCTGCGGAAGGAATGGAATTCCAGCCGCAGGACGAGATTATGAGCTATGAAGAGATTGCTGCTGTGGTCGCCTCCCTTGCCCCGCTGGGCCTGCGGAAGGTGCGCCTGACCGGGGGCGAGCCGCTGGTCCGCAAGGACCTGGAGAAGCTGGTTGCCATGATCTCCGCCATCCCCGGCATTGAAGATATATCATTAACAACCAACGGACTGATGCTCCCGAATAAGGCTGCTGTCCTGAAGCAGGCCGGGCTGTCGCGGGTGAACATCAGCCTGGACTCACTACGGCCTGAACGCTTCTCCATGATTACCCGTGGCGGCGATGTGGCTAAGGTGCTAAAGGGGATTGAAGCGGCTGAGGCCGCCGGATTGTCTCCGATTAAGCTGAACGTGGTGCTGATGAAGGGCATTAACGATGACGAGATTCAGGACTTCATCGCCTTGACGCTGAACAGCCCGCTGAATGTGCGCTTCATTGAGTATATGCCGATCGGCAGTGCCAGCGACGCCTGGCGCCAGACCTATCTCCCGCTGGAGACGGTAGTTGAGGCTTGCAGGGAAGCCGGCTGGACGACCGAAGAAGCAGACCTGCCTGCCGGGAACGGTCCCTCCCAGAACCGGCGCGTCACCGGTGCGAAGGGAACCTTCGGGCTGATCCATCCGGTCAGTGAGCATTTCTGTGACAACTGCAACCGGCTGCGCCTCACCGCCGACGGCCACATCAAAGCCTGCCTGTACTGGCAGGATGAATACAATGTGCGCCCGCTGACCGGCGACCCTGCGGCGGTGCAGGCCTTATTCCGTGAGGCGCTCGGCAACAAGCCGCATAATCATGAGATGGCGCTGGCCCTGGAGCGTAAAGCGCAGAGCCACACGCCCACCGCCCGCCGGATGTCGCAGATCGGGGGATAAGCTGTTCCGCCAGCCAAATATAACAGGCCCATGAACATGTTCATGGGCCTGTTACTATTCCGGATGTTAACCTTCCTCAGGAATGTCCACGATAATATAGTTATCCTTCAGCTTGGCCCCCGGTACTTCAGCGTCTTGCAGCACAACCTCATTCCAATTCCCCTTGTTAATCAGGCCATAACCGGTGGAGGTAATATGAGGCATCCAGCGGAAGCTGGCGAATGTCGTATCTTTGAAATTGGGTAAATTCCCATTCTCTTTGGCGAAGGAGCGGTTTATGAAATATAGCTTATCCTGCGCAGCGGCGATTCCACCTATGACAGCCTGCCACTTCAGATAAGCGGTGCTATTGGTTAATTGATAGTAACGGACTACATTATTGTTAACCTCGATGAACCGGTCCTTGGCCTTTTCAGGAAAATAATATTGCAGGCTGGCTGTTTCTACAACAGGCTCGAAATTCTCCGTGAGCTGTGAGACTCTGGGAAGATTAATCGCAGCATTTCTGGCTGTGCTTAATGAAGTGCTGTTAGCATCCGCCAGCAGCTTGCTGCTTGGTTTAGATACAAATGCGGTCTGAATCTTTGGATTCCATACCACAGAACCGTCCAAGGCTTCGGCTACAAAACGCAAAGGAATCATTGTTTTTCCCTTATGAATAAAGGGAGCGTTGCTTAAAGTAACGGATGCTCCATTTTTGCGGGCAACCTTGGTACCTATGGTCAACTGCAGGCTGGTGTCGTTCCCCTTCACGGTCACTTGCTTGGCCGCATTATTCCAGGCAAACGTCAGGTCACCCAGACTGCTTAGTGAAGTTAAGCTCAGAAATACCTGATTGTTCCGGTTAAGGATATCCCCCCTCTCTAATGAGTTGTTATTCACCACAACCTGAGTCCCTGCTGGAGTCTGACCTGCCGCAGCCGCCTCATGCACCGGCATTACCCAGAGCGAAGAGAACAACAGTGTCAGAGAAAATAAGATGCTTTTTTTCATCAGTGAAACCTCCTAATTTTTTCAAACCCTATTATATAGACGCCCAAAAAGACGTAAGGTTACACTGAAGACAACACACCGGCCAAGCAATCTATCTTACAAACAGCAAAAAGACCGGAGCGTGAGCGGCTCCAGGCCTTTTAAAATTGTGCGGACATATGAACTTGCTTCAATCCGGCTTCGGCATATCCGAAATCGCAATCTCGAAATCAACCGATATCGTCCCCCGGATCACATTATCCGTGCAGTCTATTTTGGCAGACAGGTCTACGCTTTGCATGGACACCTCATCGCCCTTGTACTGGTTGCGGGATAGATAGTAGGTTGCGAGTTCGCTGCAGAACTGCCCATACTGGTCGCTCATCATTAACTTGTTGCGTTCACCAAAAATACTTGAATACTTACGGTAAGGAATATAGTCAGAGAATCTCTGCAAAATATGGTCCACGTTCCATTTGTATCGATTCGCCGCTTGGACAATCCTGAACAACGCTATAAAAATTTCATTCTCACGGGACGAAATATATTCTACGTACTCCGCAAGTACCTCCATCTGCCCGTCCATTAAGCGGTTGAGATAGATATTCGCCCGCCCCCACTCCTGGTACTGGGCAATAATTCGCTTTGCTTCCTCAGTATCTTCCCTGATCCAGCTTCCATCCATATATGCAGGTATACTCTCCAGTGCTGCCTTATAGTCTCCGCGTTCCTCCTGCACATAAGCACGAAGAAGCCGGGCATACAGAACGTAGGCGTATAAGGGTCTTTTGTAGGGCTGCCCATGATTGGACCGCCGAAGTTCATACAGATGAGAGGCAATCTTGAGCATCTTCTCCGCCAGTTCACCTAACTGCTCCCACTTATGTAAAGAGGCATAGGTATGAGCCAATTGCTTAAGCGCGTCCAGCTGATTAATTTCATCCAGCTTATCCACATAATTCTCTAGAATAGTAGCCCCAATTAAATTCTTCTGCGGATCATCCCCCAGGTTAATCAGGAACAGCCGGTATTGGCAGAGGGCCAGACGTTCGGAATGCTGATATTTCTCGCTGGCCGCCACATTCTCGTAGATTAATGCTGCCGCAGGCCAATTCTTCTGCTCGAATAACTCCTCGGCCACCTCGAACAGCAGCGGTGCATACAGCAGATTATCCAATAAAGTCTGCACCACCCGCTCCATACAGTCCAAACGTGCTAACGCCGCGCATTGCAGCAGGAACGGACGTAGCCGCCGCCAAGTCGGTGCAGAATCAAATAGACATTCATCCACATACTTACTGTAGAAATAGTCCTCCGCCAGCCCCATCCCCCGGGTAACGCGGGTCAGATGATTCATCGCCAGGGCCTGCTGTCCCTTCATCACCCGGCTGAGTGTACCTGAATGAATGCCGCAGGCCACCGCAAACTGATGAACAGACAGCTTATGCTTTGTAAGATAGGCCGCGATTTCGTCCCGAATTTTGACCATATGCTCCATAGTTTTTACCACCTTTTCAGCATCGCTGTTAAGGATTATCTATGTGTGTTATGCCGTGATGTACTCTCACCCCGACTTCGGAATATCCGAAATCGCAATCTCGAAATCAACAGATATCGTCCCTCGAATCACATTGTTCTCACTGTCTATTTTGGCGGATAAGTCTACACTCTGCATGGAAACATCATCGCCTTTGTACCGGTTACGGGACAGGTAGTAGGTCGCCAGCTCGCTGCAGAATTGGGTATAGTTTTTTTTGAGAATAAGCCGGTCATATTCACCAAAGACGCTGTAAAGGGTCCGGTAAGGAATGTAGTCGGCAAACCGCTCTATTACATGATCCACATCCCAATTGTATCGGTTGGCCATTTGAACAATTTTGAATAAGGCTGTGAAAATTTCATTCTCCCGTGTAGAAATATATTCAACATACTCGTCGAGCACATCGAACTGACCATCCATTAAGCGGTAAAGATAGGTGTTCGCGGTACCCCATTCCTGAAATTGGTCGATGGCCCGCCGTGCCTCCTCGTCATCTTCTACGATCCAACTGGCATCCATATATAAAGGAACGATCTCCAGCGCAGCCTTATAGTCTCCACACTGCTCACACACAAGGGCACGGAGAAGCTGGGCATACAGAATATAGACATAAAGAGGCTTAGTTAGTAACGCTCCCCCTCTCTTCACATGATCTGATCCTTTATGGAGCTCATATTGCATGGAGGCCAGCCGGAGCAGTTCCTCCGCCAGCTCACCGACCTTGTCCCATCTCTGAAGAGAGCTGTAGGTATTCGCCAACTCCTTCAATGCATCTAACTGATTAATTTCATCCAATTTATCGATATAGCTCTCGAACAATGTGGCTGCGATTAGATTCTTCTGGAGATCATCTCCCCGGTTAATCAGGAACAGCCTGTATTGGCAGAGAGCCAGACGTTCGGAGTGCTGATACTTCTCACTGGCTCCCACATTCTCGTAGATTAATGCTGCGGCCGGCCACATCTTCTGCTCAAATAACTCCTCAGCTACCTCGAACAGCAGCGGCGCATACAGCAGATTATCCAATAAGTTCTGTACGATACGTGCAATACAATCCAGACGCGACAGTGCAGCACATTGCAGTAAGAACGGCCGTATACGCCGCCAGGTTGGCGCCGAATCGTATAGACATTCATCCACATACTTGCTATAAAAATAATCCTCCGGCAGCCCCATCCCACTGGTAACACGGGTCAGATGATTCATCGCCAGGGCCTGCTGACCCTTCATTACCCGGCTGAGTGTGCCGGAATGGATGCCGCTGTTGATGGCAAACTGATTAATGGACAGATTATGCTGTATGAGATAGGCCGCAATTTCATCACGTATTTTGACTGTATGCTCCAAAGTCTTTACCACCTTTACACACGCTCACTATCCGGTAACTAAGTACACTTCTATGAGAATGCTGCTATGCAGGCGGCCTCTTCTTCATCCGGTAGGCGCTGTCGTACGCATTGAGCAACTCATCCAGCACTACGGATTGCCGCAGCACCTCGGGATGATTCAAACCGCCATATTGAATATGTAATTTATGAAGCATACTTCTTGCCTGCTCAATACGAATTCTGACGCTTGCTGGACTTGACATGGAAATCCCGCCTCCTTATGCAACATTATAGATTTTTATGTAAAACTATAAAATATTGGGCCGATTGCATTATCTGTTAAAGTGAATATATTGAACTAACTATGTCAGAATAAAGTTGGTCGAAAAAAGACGCCCTCTGCTTTAGCAGAAGACGCCTAAGGTGATGCTATGTAACTCCGGCCGCTTATTCAAGCGCCTGTGCCATGCCCCATTGGTTCAATCGCTTGCTGTTGTATAGGTTTACTCACTATATCTGTTATAGGCATAGTAGTAACTACAACAAAACTAATTGAGGCCAGCAACAATAGGAGTTTTCTTTTCATTTGCATCCCGTACCTCTCTTATTAAGATTTTGTACTGCAACTGCTCATCTTCCCCGGCAATATGCCTGTTCTGCTCGAATAGATCAACACATTTGAAGATCATGCTCTCATTCTTAAGTTTAGACGATGATTCCAAACCTTCTAATATATATCGAATTCCTTCACTGCGTGTATTCCGCAGATAATAGACTCCCATTTCTATAAGAAATCTGGCATGTTGATCTGCTTTAATCTGCTGACTGTACACGCCGAACTCATTGAGATGTATCCTATAGGGCATATAATCGGAGAAACGTTCTAGGATAGAATCTACATCCCAGCTGTACATGTTGGCAGATTTAACGATATAAAATAAAGCTGTGAAAATTTCTCCTTGCTGCGTTGAAATATAATTAACATAATCAGGCAGCACCTCTACTTGTCCATCCAGTAAACGATACAAATAAGTATTAGCCTTGCCCCACTCCTTAAATTGCGCTACAGTCCTCTTTACTTCCTCGTTATCCTCATGTATCCAATCTACTTCCGAATATAACGGTACAAGTTCAAGAGCCTTTTTGTAGTCCCCATATTCCTCGTAGACATTGGAGCGCATAAGATGGGCGTATAATATATAGAAGCAAAGTGGTCTTTCACGGATCTTCATTAGCTCTTTATGTTTAGAGCGGGAAAGAAGGTCATATTGAATCGTAGCCAGACGTAGCATTTCAAGAGCAAGCTCGTTTACTTTATTCCACAATTGCAATGTATAGTAGACATGCATGAGTTCCTTCAACGCATCCAGCTGATCCGCCTCATTCAACCGCGGGATGTAGCTCTCGAATAAAGTCGCTGCGCGCAAATTCGTGCTCTGATCATCGCCAAGGGCGATCTGGAACAGCCGGTACTGGCACAGGGCCAGACGTTCGGAATACTGGTACTTCTCGCTGGCGCTTACATTCTCATAGAGCAGGGCCGCCGCTGCCCGGTGTCCTTGCTCGAACAAGCCCTCCGCGACCTCAAACAGCATGGGAACATACGTCAGATTATCCAGCAGATTCTGCACCAGCAGCTCGATGCAATCTGTGCGCCCCAGCTCTGCACACCTTACGATGAACGGCCGGAGTCTCCGCCAGGTTGGCGCTGAATAAGAGAAGCATTCATCCACATACATTCTGTAAAAATAGTCCTCACTCACCCCCATCCCCGCAGTAATTAACTCCAGATGGCTCATGGCAATGGGCTGATGGCCATTAATAATCCGGCTCAGTGTCCCGGAATTAATGCCAGACCTTATGGCGAACTGATTAATAGACATCCCATGCTGGGTTAAATAATCTGCAAGCTGATCTCGAATCATGGCTGCAGGCTCCAAAGCAATACCACCTCCAACATTCCAGAAATTAGAACAATATGTTTATATCTGTATGGTAGAGGATCGGATTTCAACCGTCAATAGAGTAGCACAAATATAATATGAAGTTGTGAAGAATTAGAAACAGTTTGGCAACCCGCTTGCCGAATCCGCCAGATTAAGGCTAAATTAGCCGCAAAACTGCCCCCACAGCTGAACTCCCATATAGATGGCGATGCTCCAGATCAGCAGCGCTGAAACGGTATTCAGCCCCTGTATCACCTTGCCCGAGGTATCGGTCCTGCCGAGCAGGCGTCCGGCGGCAGCCAGTCCCAGGAACCAGAGCCAGGAGACGGCTACAGTTGCCGCTGCGAAGGCCCAGCGCACCGCCCCGTCATATTGCAGCGAGCTGGTCCCGATCACGCCCACTGTATCCAGAAGGGCATGCGGATTCAGCAGGGACACAGACAGTGCATAGAGCATCTGCCCCTTCGGGGAGAGACGGCTGGACTCGTCCTTCGCCGGAGCGGAGCGCCAGATTCTCCAGCCCATGAAGGCGAGGAACAGAATGCCCGCCCCATATATAACAGGCGTGACCCAGCGCAGCGATAGAATGACCAGCGAGACGCCGCCGACCGCCGCAGCAATGAGCAGCGTATCGCAGACCGCTGCTGTCAGAACGACAGGCAGCACACTGCGGAATCTAGTGTGCTGCGCTCCTTGATTGAATACGAATATATTCTGCACGCCCAGCGGCAGAATCAGCCCGAAGGCCAGAATAATTCCATGTACAATGGCCTGTACCATCATGTAATCCCCCTCCATATAGCCTGCGGTACTGCCGGAGATAAGCTTCACCGCTTACTCTCCCGTTACAGTATTCTGATCGTACCGCGCAGCAGCAGGGCCGTAACCATCCAAGTTATAGGCGGTATACCCAACCAAGATGAATCAGAAGGATCAACCATGGTACACTGAAGCCAAGACATTACACCGAAGGAGCTTATCCCTTGAACCAAGAATTCCCGCCCTTCCATCCTGAACAGGGACAAGGAGGTGCTTCCCCTGGCCTATCAGTGGATTGGAAGCCTGACCCGGCCTCTCCGCTGCCGCTTCATGCCCAGATCTCAGCTTACTTTCTGGCCAAAATCCGCTCCGGAGCCTGGCCGCCCGGGATGCGCCTGGCCCCTCAGCGGGAGCTGTGCCGCCGGCTCGGGGTGAACCGCAGCACCGTGGTTACCGCGCTGGGCCAGCTTACCGCTCTGGGGCTGATCGAAGGCAGGCGCGGCGGCGGGACCATCGTATCCGGCGCACGTTCCGCTCTACCGCCATCCGGCGGTGGAGCCGGAACAGAGGAGCCAACTGAGCCGGAACGCTTAGGCAACTGGAATGATTATGTGGAGGAAGGGATTCACTATCCCAATCTGCCCACCATTCAAGACATTAACCGGCTCGAATATGAGCCCGGGTTAATCCGCCTCGGCACAGGGGAACCAGCGCCTGAGCTGCTGCCCGGAGCCGCGATGAATCAGGTGCTGGCCGGACTCTCGAAGAGTGTTCTCCCCCCGCTCTCCTATGAAGAGCCGCTCGGCAGTCCGGCGCTGCGCACTGCGGTCAGCCGGATGCTGGAGAAGAGCGGCATCCTGGCCGGCCCGGACTCCATCCTGATTACCTCCGGGGCACTTCAAGGGCTGCAACTAATCGCCCTGGGGCTGCTGCCGCGCGGCTCGGCCATTCTGCTGGAGAAGCCCTCGTATCTGTATTCTATTCACGCCTTTCAGTCTGCCGGGGTGAAATTCAGCGGCCTGCCTATGGACGGGCGCGGGCTGATCCCGGAGCGGCTTGCGGCTGAAGCTGTCCGCAGCAAGGCGGCGATGCTCTACAGCATCCCTTCATTCCATAATCCTACGGGAATACTGATGGACGCAGAGCGGCGCAGGGAGCTGATGGAGGTCACAGGCAGACTGGGACTGCCGATCCTGGAGGATGGGGCCTACCAGGAATTGTGGCTGGATGCCCCGCCCCCGCCTCCGCTGAAGGCGCTGGACCGCGAGGGGCGTGTCCTGCATCTGGGGACACTATCCAAGGCGGCCAGTCCCGGCCTGCGCATCGGCTGGATTGCCGGACCCGAGCCGGTCGTCCGGCGGCTGGCCGACATCAAAATGCAGAGTGATTACGGTGCAAGCTCCCTGTCCCAATGGACGGCCGCCAGCTGGCTGACGGGCGGCTATCATGAGGAGCATCTGCAAACACTGCGCAGCAGACTCCGTGAGCGCCGTGACCTTATGCTGGAGCTGCTCCGGCAGCATTGCACCGGGCTGGCGACCTGGAACGTACCGGCGGGAGGGTTCTATATCTGGCTCTCCCTCCTGCACGCCGGGCCGCCGCGCAAGCTGTTCACCGCAGCGCTGCGCGAAGGACTGCTGCTAAATACGGGCGATCTGTATGACCGCAGTGACCGGAGGCATCTCAGACTATCCTACGCCTATGCTTCCCCGGCAGAGCTGGAACGGGCCATCCCTCTGCTTGCCGGGTTGATCAAGGCAGGAGACTAGAGGCTTCCCGTCAACAGCCGATCTGCGGATTCACCCGGCCCGCTGCGGCAGGCGGACCCGGAAAGCCGTTCCCTCCCCGGGACGGCTCGTGACCTGGATGCTGCCTTGATGAAGCTCAATAATCCGCTTCACCAGCGGGAGGCCCAGTCCGCTGCCGCCGCCGCTGCTGACGCTTCTCGATTGATCCACCTTGTAGAACCGTTCGAAGATCCGCGGCAGCTCCTCTTCCGCCATGCCGATTCCGCTGTCCTTCACCTCCACTTCAATCCACTCTCCAGCGCTGCGCAGGGTAACGGTAATCTGTCCGCCCTGCGGAGTGAACTTGATGCTGTTATGCAGCAGGTTCGTCCATACCTGGCTCAGCAGATCCCGGACCCCAATCACGGTAGTCTCTGCAAGCTCGGCCTCTACTTCAATCTCCTTGCCGAGCCACTGCGGCTCTGCAGCCAGGATCATCTCCTGCACCTGCTTATCCAGCCTGTACGGCTTCCGCTCGAACGGGAAGCTCTCCGCCTCCAGCACCGACAGCTTCAGCAGGTTATCGCTTAGGCCGGACAGACGGCGGCTCTCCGCTTCGATAATATCCAGATAATGCTTGCGGGTGGCAGGACTTAGCCCTTCTTCCTGTAAAGCCGCAGCGAAGCCGCGGATCGAGGTCAGCGGTGACTGGATCTCATGGGACACGCTGGCGATGAAATCCTGGCGCATCGTTTCCATCCGGCTCAGCTCATTGGCCATTTCATTGATCCCTTCCACAATCCCTCCGAACTGCCGGTACTTGCCGCTGTCCAGCTCAACCTTGAAATCCCCCTTGGCGATCTGCCGCATCGCTGTGAGGATCGGTACATAGAACTGCTGCTCCTTTCCGCGTGTAGCGAAGGAAATGATCCCCCCGATACAGAAGAACAGCACCACCTGCACCGCCATCACGAACAGATGATATCCATATTCAGGGAAGGTCCAGCCGAAATACCGCACCAGCAGCCGGGAGCCGAAATAACTTCCGTTCCAGGATACAAACAGCACAGTCAGCACCCCGGCAACGGGAAGTATGATTTTTATTTTCTGCAAAAAACCGCTGATCCTGCCTGTCTTACCCGTCTTGCTCATTCCGTTCATCCCTCCAGCCTGTAGCCGAGCCCCCGGACCGTGCGGATGGCGAAGCCGAACTGCTCCTGCGGGAACCGCTCGCGCAGACGGCCCACATGCACATCCAGTGTCCGTTCATTACCTTCGTAATCATAGCCCCAGATCTCTTCGATCAGCCGGTCGCGCGTCAGGGTCTGCCCCTTGTAGCTCGCCAGCTTGAATAACAGCTCGAATTCCTTGAGCGGCAGCGTAATATTCCCGTGCTCAGAAGCAATCTCATACGTCTTGCGGTTCATCCGCAGGCTCCCTACGCTCACACTCTGGGCGGCGGAGATCTGATACCGCTTCAGCAGCGCCTTGACCCTGGCAATCAGCACCGGCGGCTCGAAGGGCTTGACCAGATAGTCGTCTGTGCCCAGCTCGAAGCCTTTGACAATCTGCGAGGTCTCCCCTTTAGCCGTCAGCATCAGAACCGGAAAATCATACAGCCTCTTCAGCTCCCTGCACAGCTCCCAGCCGTCCATATTCGGCATCATCACATCGATAATCGCCAGATCGGCAGGTGTCTCCTCAAGCAGCTGCAGGGCTTCCAGCCCGTCTGAGGCACTCAGCACCTCAGTTAAGCCTTCAGCTCTCAGGAACACGCCCACCAATTCGCGGATATGCGGATCGTCGTCCACTATTAGTATTTTGGCCATAGCCTGTTGAATCCTCCCCGGCACCTCGGCTCTGAAGCTCTGGTGTATTCATCTGCAGCTGCTGCTCAGCGAATTCACGGTACAACTCATGATTACGCAGCAGTTCCTCGTGTGTACCCTTGCCGGTTATCCGGCCTTTCTCCATGAAAATAATCTGGTCCGCATTCACCACCGTCGCCAGCCTGTGAGCAATGACAATCGTGGTCCGGCCCTGCATCAGATTCCCCAGCGCCTGCTGCACCACGGCCTCGGACTGGCTGTCGAGACTGGATGTAGCCTCGTCCAGCATCAGAATCTTCGGATCGCGCAGCAGTGCCCTGGCAATGGCAATCCGCTGCCGCTGTCCGCCGGACAGCTTGACCCCGCGCTCGCCCACATCGGTATCATAGCCGTCCGGCAGCTCCTCAATGAAGCCGTCCGCATAGGCCATCGCCGCCGCACGCCGCAGCTCGTCCTGACTGACCTCACGCTCCAGGCCGTAGGCCAGATTCTCGGCAATCGTCCCGGCCAGCAGCGGACTCTCCTGAGAGACATATCCGATCCGCCCGCGCCAGGATTTCAGCGAGAACAGTGATGCTGGCTTGCCGTCCAGCCGGATCACTCCGCTTAATGGCTCGTAGAAGCGTTCCAGCAGCGAGAACAGGGTGGTTTTGCCGCCGCCGCTTGGACCGACAATCGCTGTGACCTGTCCCGGCTGCATCGTGAAGCTGATTCGGTCCAGCACCTTCTCCCCCGTCTTGTACCCGAAGCTAAGGTCTTCGACCTCAACAGGACCGTCTTCGCCGGCAGCCTCCAGAACGCCCTCATAGACCTCTTCCTTGGCTTCAAGAGTCTCAATCATCCGCTCGGACGCCCCCTTGGCCTTCTGGAGCTGGGTGAAGAATTGAGTTAATTGTGTCAGCGGCATAATAATCTGAATCAGATACAGAATAAAAGCGACCAGCTCACCGGCAGTAAGCTCCCCCGAGGAGACTTGCATCCCGCCATAGCCGATAATGACTACGAGCAGCATCATGAAGACGAAGGAAACCAGCGGGCTGATCAGCGCACTGACCTTGCCCTCGCGAAGCCCGAAGGCGAGCAGGTTCATAATCCCTTGCCGTCCGGCTTCATATTCCTTCTGTTCGGCTCCCGAGGCTTTCACCAGCCGGATCTCGGACAGTACGCCGCTGAGAACAGCGGTGAAGGAGGCCGTCTCATCCTGGGTGCCCTTGGAGATTTTGTACATCTGCCGCCCCAGCGGCACCAGAATCAGCGCTGACAGCGGCAGGACCGTGAACAGCACCAGCGTCATTTTCCAATTCAGATAGAGCAGCACCGAGATGGAGCCTACAATAGAGATAATCCCGGTAAAAAGGCTGGCTACATGCTCCGAGATCAGGGTTTTGAGAATTCCCGTATCGTTGGTCATCCGGCTGACGCTCTCGCCCGTCCGGTTCTCATTATAATAGGACACAGGCAGCACAAGGAATTTGCGCCACAACCGGTCCCGCAGCCCGGCGACCATTCTCTGCCCGGCCGCATTCAGCAGATAGATGGACACCCCGCCGGCCACGGTCTGGGCAATGAAGGCTCCGGCGATCAGGGCGATTTGCAGCTTGCTGACAGAGGCCAGCGAGAAGCCGTCGACCAGATTCTTCGTGAACATTGGAATAACGAGACCTACAAGGGTCGATATGATGCTGAGGCCAAGTGCCAGCGCCAGCATTAGATAAGATGGTTTGGTATCGCGAAGCAGCTTCAGGAACGGCTTCATGCCGGCTCCCCGCTTCTGCGAAGCTTGATCGTTGTTCATGGTTAATCTCCTTTTCCGGCGGATTATGTCGTCAGCAGTATGGGTCCGCTTCCGCCTTCCATCCTAGGATAACTGTAATTTGTAAACTGAAATTAAACAGCTGATTTATGCAGCTTTGCCCTGCACTTTTACCATTGATTTGAAATTCCCCATAATACTTGGTTTGTATCCCTTTTCAACAAATGTTACAGTGATAGCAGCGGCTGATTTCGGCGGGCCGCAGGCAAGAGTGCAAGGCATCAGGCGGGAAAGGAGTGCAAAGTTTGCGGGAGAACCTCAATAAGCAGCTGTCTTTCACCTCTCTGAAATGGTTCAACTTCTTCGTGTATGGAACAGTCGTCCTCTTCACCAGCTTCTTTCCGCTGTATCTGCAGGATGTCGGAATGAACAAGCTGGAGATCGGGTGCCTGATGTCAGTAGGCGCGCTGGTATCCATTATCGCCAACCCCTTCTGGGGCATCTGGAGTGACCGTTATCAGAATATCCGGCGGATCGTCCTCGTCATGCTGACGGGTACACTGGTCTTGTCCCAGCTTGTATTTCAGGCGAATACATATGAAATGATCTACATCTCCATCCTGTTCTTTTATTTCTTCCAGGGGCCGCTCTTCGCCCAGAGCAACACTATGATTCTCAGTTATATTGACGGAACCAGCCGCAGGTTCAGCTCGTTCCGGCTGTGGGGCTCGTTAGGCTGGGCCTTCACAGCGATTCTGGCCGGTCCTGTAATTGAATGGGCCGGCATCTCAGTGCTGTCCTATCTGTTTGCGGCCCTGCTCTGCGCTGCGATGATCGCACTGATCATGCTGCCGAAGCTCGACCATTCCATTGGTATTGCCCCCCTGCCGTTCAAGGGGATGCGCCATATCTTCCATAATCCGTTCTTCCTGTGCTTCATCCTCTTCGGCATACTGGTAGCGATTCCGAATACGATGAATAATACCTTTGTGTCACTGTACATCACGGAGCTGGGCGGAAGCAAGACCATGATTGGCCTCGCCGTATTCCTGTCCTCCATTCTGGAGATGGGGGTGCTGTTCCTGTGCAATTACATCCTCGGGCGCAGAGTCTCTGTGCTGCTGGCCTCACTTACCGTAGTCAGCGCGCTGTTCTTCCTGCGCTGGTGGCTGATGGCCGATGCCACCACGCCGCTGCAGGTGGCCATCATCCAGGTACTGCACTCCATTACCTTCGGCGGCTTCTTCTATGTCGGCACCCAGCTGACCATGCTGCTGGTCCCGCAGCCTTACCGGTCCTCGGGACAGGCGCTCTACACGCTCGCCTGGAGCGGCATTGCCGGCATTCTCGGCGGTGTGCTCGGCGGCTGGCTGTACCAGACGCTCGGCGCACAGACGATGTATCAGTCCGGAGCGATCCTCGCCCTCTTCGGCACGATCGGCTTCGGCCTGATGTGGCTCTTCATCATCCGCGGCAAATACCAGTCCGCAGATGATGCTGAAGATGAGCTGCCGGAGGATTAACTGGCGGTGTACACAACACAACAGGCTTGGTCTCCCGTCGGGAGGCCAAGCCTGTTTGTATGGCTGTTGCTGAATTAGTTTAAGCTGAGTTAGCCCTTTTTGGGCTGGAAGGAGCTTTTGAGCGATACGATCAGATTGAAAACCAGATGCTCCGGTGTCGAGTACTTGCTGTCTACGTTGAAGTACCCGTGGCGGAAGAACTGGAACTTGTCCTGCGGCGCACTGTTCTTCAGGCCCGGCTCCACGAAGCCCTGGAGAATCTCAATTGACTTCGGATTCAGCTGGTCCAGGAAGGTCTGCTCCGGCTTGTCGGCGGCGCCATCCAGCCCTTCAACCTCGGCATCGGTCTCCGCCTCCTCGGCAGAAATCAGCGGCTCATAGAGGCGGAATTCCGCCGGAACGGCTTGACTGGCATCTACCCAGTGCAGCGTTCCCTTAACCTTACGGCCGGTGAACCCGCTGCCGCTTCTCGTCTCCGGATCATAGGTGCAGTGCAGCTCGACAACCTCGCCGTTCTCATCCTTAATGAACTCGTTGCATTTGATGAAATAAGCATTCTTCAGGCGGACCTCATTGCCCGGGAACAGGCGGAAGTACTTGTTCGGCGGAACCTCCATGAAGTCATCGCGCTCAATATAGATCTCACGGGAGAACGGAATCATGCGGTTGCCCATCTCCGGATTCTCCACGTTGTTCTCAATCTCGAAATACTCGGTTTCGCCTTCGGGATAATTGGTGATAACTACCTTCAGCGGCCGCAGGACGGACATCGTCCGGGGCACGGTCAGCTTCAAGTCTTCACGGATGAAATGCTCCAGCATTTGCAGGTCGACCAGACCCTGGCTTTTGGAAATACCGGTCTCATGAACGAAGCTGCGGATCGCTTCCGGCGTATACCCGCGGCGGCGCAGCCCCGAGATGGTCGGCATCCGGGGATCATCCCAGCCGTCCACATGACCTTCATCCACCAGCAGCTTCAGCTTGCGCTTGCTGGTCACGGTCTGAGCCAGATTAAGGCGGCCGAATTCATATTGATGCGGCTCTGCCGGCATGTCGCATTCAGCCACTACCCAGTCATAGAACGGACGCTGATCCTCGAACTCCAGCGAACAGAGGGAGTGGGTCACATGCTCGATCGCATCCTCCAGCGGATGCGCGAAGGTGTACATCGGGTAGATGCACCAGGCATCGCCCGTATTGTGATGATGGGAGTGGGAGATCCGGTAAATGACCGGGTCCCGCAGGTTGATGTTCGGTGAAGCCATGTCGATCTTGGCGCGCAGCACCTTCTCGCCATCCTTGAACTCGCCCGCCCGCATCCGGCGGAACAGGTCCAGATTCTCTTCGATGCTGCGATCGCGGTAAGGGCTGTTCTTGCCCGGCTCGGTCAGCGTTCCCCGGAATTCACGGATCTGGTCTGCTGTAAGATCATCAACATAGGCTTTGCCCTTCTGGATCAGCAGCTCCGCCCGCTCATACATCTCCCCGAAGTAATCGGAAGCGAACCGCAGCTCCTCCCACTCATAACCGAGCCACTTTACATCCTCCTGAATGGAGTTCACATACTCGGTGTCCTCTTTCAGCGGATTCGTGTCGTCGAATCTCAGATGGGTTCTGCCGCCGAATTCATCGGCCAGCGTGAAGTTAATCCAGATCGCCTTGGCATGTCCGATATGTAAATACCCGTTCGGCTCCGGCGGGAAGCGGGTGACGACTTCCTTCACCTTGCCCGAGCGGAGATCTTCGGTAATTACGTTCTTAATGAAATTGGAGGGTGTACCCTGATTCTCCACAATGATCAACCTTTCATTCTGTAATATAACTACTTCCTTGTTATGAACATGTTTCCTATTAATATACCCGTTAAGCAGGGAATGTTCAATAAAAGTTAAGCGCTCCTGTATCCTTTGACTTCCCTCCCGGCGATAGAGTAGCATGAGGATTATAAGCATAATTGTAAAGAGGAGGCTACATATGAAACCGGTTAAACTGCCCAAGGAGCAGCGGGAAATGATTATAGACAACATCCGCGCCCACTTCGAGGCTGAACGCGGGGAAACCATCGGGCATCTGGCCGCAGACAATCTGCTGGAATTCTTCCTGCAGGAGCTGGGTCCGGTGCTCTACAACAGTGCGCTTAGCGACTGCCGCACACTGGTCGGCCAGCGTATGCAGGCGATGGAGGAAGACATCTACGCACTGGAGTGGAGGAAGCGCAGCTAGGCAGTAACTTCTATTATACACCGTATAGCATAGGGGGCGGCCGCATGTTTAATTATGTCATTGATGAGGAACTTAAGCTGAAGCTGCTGTTGCCGGAGCATTCCCGCCAGATGTACGCCCTGGTGGAGCGCTCACGCCACCGGCTCAGGCAGTGGCTGCCTTGGGTGGACAACGTAACGGAGCAGTCGCATCTCTCCACATTCATCAAGAATTCCGTGAAGCAGGGCAGCGACAACGGCGGATTCACCGCCGGGCTGTGGGTCCGCGATGAATTCGCCGGGATCATCGGTTATCATGAGATTGACTGGCATAACCGCTCGGTCGGCATCGGCTACTGGCTCGGCGAGGGCTATGAGGGTCAAGGCTATATGACCAGCGCCTGCCGGGTCTTTGTGGACTACGCCCTGCTGGAGCTTGAGCTGAACCGCATCGAGATCCGCTGCGCCACCGGGAACAAAGCCAGCCGGGCAATCCCTGAGCGGCTCGGCTTCATCTTCGAGGGCGTCATCCGCCAGGCCGAGAAGCTTCCGGGCGGTTATGTCAACCACGCAGTGTACGGCCTGCTGCGCAGCGAATGGAAGCTGATGGGGTGAGCAGCAGGGGGCTGGTCATAGGGCACGGGTGTGAGAGCGCAAGGCTTGGGGGGCGGGTTAGGCGGAAACGAGGTGCACTAGTGCACCTCGTTTCCGCTACTGGCCCACTTTCGGCGGATTCAGGTGCACTAATGCTCTTCGTTTCCGCCACCGGTCCACTTTCGGCGAATTCAGGTGCACTAATGCTCTTCATTTCCGCTATCGGCCCACTTTCGGCGGATTCAGGTGCACTAGTGCTCTTCATTTCCGCCACAGGTCCACTTTCGGTGGATTCAGGTGCACTAATGCTCTTCGTTTCCGCCACCGGTCCGCTTTCGGTGGATTCAGGTGCACTAGTGCACCTTATTTCCGCCGTAACTCAAACACCCCCGGGAGCTGCATCCGCTCCCGGGGGTGAGATTCTACACCAGCCATCCTAGCTCTCCGCGTTCTCGAACCGTCCTAGCTCTCCGGCCGCTCCGCTGCTTCCAGCCAGCGCCGGAACCGCTCACGGATGCCGCCTGCAAGGCTCTCCAGCCGGGCCAGCTCCGCCAGCCCGCTCTGATCCTTGCGGCCGTGCTCCATGAAATAGAGCACCTGCTTCACCGGGAAGCGGCCCGTGCCGCTCTCCCGCTTCACAATCCGGTCTCCGGCCGCAATCTGCCCCTCCCGCAGCACGCGGAAGTAGAAGCCGCTATAGCCGGTAGACAGCACCCGCGCCGGCATGTCCGCCGGACCGTGCTTCTGCGAGAGCTTGAAGCACGGGAAGCGCGGCTGGCTCACCTGCAGCAGGGCGGTGCCGATCTCGTACACATCCCCGATGCAGACCTCGGTCTCCAGCAGCCCGCGCGCTGTGATATTCTCGCCAAAGGCGGAATAGTCCAGCTTCCGGCCAAGCTGCTCCTCCCAGTAAGCATAATGCTTCAACGGATAGACGCAGACCGCCTTGTCCGGTCCGCCATGATTCACCAGATCCGCCTGCCCGTCACCGTCGAATCCTTCCGCACGAATCACCAGCGGACCGGCAACCGGCAACTTATAGATGCCGGTGGATAGCGGCTGGTTACGGTACTCCACCGTCTTCGGCTTGCCTACATTCAGCGAGACGACCTCCATTTTCATTTCAGTCTCCATCCCCTTCTCCTCCCGTCAGCCTGCAGCTCATGAATATCTCATCCACATAGCGCCCGCCCAGATAGAATTCCTCCCGCAGCCTGCCCTCTTCCTCGAATCCGCATTTGCGGTAGAACAGGATTGCCGGTGTGTTGCAGGACAGCACCCGCAGGCGCAGCTTGCGGATGCCATGGCTGGCGGCATGGCGTTTGATCTCTGCGATCAGGCGGCTGCCGACACCCTGGCGCTGAAAATGCGGATGGACCGCGATATTCACCTCGCAGACATGGCGGTTGCTCTCCAGCTCCGTGGGACAGCCGAAGCCGACAACTCCGCACAGCTCGCCGTCCTGCAAGGCTATAAGCTGGGAGCCGGGCGGCGCATGAAGCAGATAATCCTCCCGCGAGCGCCACATCAGCGGACCCGGCGCGGTCTCCTCTGTCCAGATCATATGATCAAGCATAATCAGCTCCCGGGCATCCTTCAGTTCCGATGGGCGGATGACCAGGGCAGATTTCCTGTCTAATTGTTGCATCATTGTACCCCCTTGCCTTGCTGTGTACATAGCAGATAATAGAAGGATTGGTTATAGCATGCGAATCTATGCCGTTCTGCGCGCAAGCTGCCGCTCGGCGGAACGGTTCATATAAGCGTGAAGCAGGAAGAAGCCCACCGCCAGCACCGCCATGCCGCAAGCCAGCCAGCCTGTTGGAGCAAGGCCGCCCCGGTCGAATTGCCGGCCCATCAGATAGGGTCCGATGACCCGACCGGCCGCGCCGATTCCGCCGCTCAGCCCCAGATAGAAAGGTGCATTGTGCCGGGCATGCTCCGAGATGAAGGAAGGCATCGCCGGAGAGATCAGCATCTCGCCCAGGGTAGCCAGGACCATCGCCAGCAGCATCCCCGGATAGCTTGGCAGGAACAGAAGGACAGCGTACCCGGCCAGATAGAACACCGCGCTTGCAGTCATCTGGGAAGCGGAGGTAGCGGCGAACCAGCGCTTGATGAGGCTGACCAGCGGCTGGGCCACGAAGATCAGCACACCGTTCAGTGTCCAGAGGAAGCCGTAGAGCTGCTTCGACCAGCCTTCCGAGATAATAAACGGTGATACGCCCGTATTCCAGATCGAGTTGCCGATCAGGAGAAACATTGAACCAAGCGCCATATAGAGATAGATTCGGGTATTGCCCATGAGCCGCCAGCCGGACATCCCGCCTTGCGGTTGTCTTCTGGTGCCATGATCCTGTGCAGGCGCTGAGCCCACCTTGCGCAGGTAGACGAAGAAAAAGCCCGCGAATACCGCCGAGGTCACCCCGTTCAGCACAAAGCTCAGCATATAATTGCCCAGGAAGCCGCTCAGCGATGTCCCCAGAGCTACCCCTATATTATTCGCCACATAGATAATATTGAACAGCTCTGCACGCTGCTCCGCGAACCGGAAGCCAATGAAAGCCTGAATCGCCGGAAGCGACAGGGAGTTGAACAGCCCCACCAGCCCCATTACAACGATGAACAGGCTCCAGTTGCCGCTTGCCCACGGCAGAGCGAACAGCATCAGGGCATTCATCGCCAGCGCACCGACAATCAGGCGGTTGACGCCAACCTTGTGGTACAGAGAGCCGCCGAGCAGCTGCCCGGCAATTCCGCCAAGGGACTGCACCAGCAGAACGAATCCCGCATCGGTCATGCTGCGTCCCAGTTCATCGAATACATACATCGTCACCAGCGGCCACATCAGCGCACTGCCGGTTGCGTTAATTAAGCTTGCAATCAGGAAGACCTTAACTTCCTTCGGATAGGCTTGCAGAAATCTCATCGCTTGTCTGTCATCCCCTGTAATGTCACTGTCATCAATCCATCCAGTATCATCCCAAAACAGGGCGGAGATCAAGCATACGCATTAACGCTTTATCGCGTGTAACGATTGAAACCTTCTGCTGAAAAACACCCGCCAAGCCTTTCCTGACAAGCGTTATTTCTATTCTATAACCCGGCCTTCTGCACGTAAAGAAAATTACTGGAACCAGGCTGATTCGGCAGCCGGAGGCCAGGGTAATAATGCATATGAAACACTCCCTAATTGGTTCACCGTGAATCCCGATTTCGTTCCCCCGAGTCGGAGTACACGGTGAATTTTGTTTGTATATGCAAAAACACTCCCCGCCTCTCTCCCCTTAACAATAGAAGGAAGCTGAGAAACAGGAAGTGCCTGAAGCCACACCGGACAGCGCCCGGCCGGATCTATTATGTTAAGCGTGCTTCTTCAGCCCGGCAGCAGGAACGCCTTGAGCAGAAGCTGCGGGAGCCTGTTCCTTGCGCAGGTAGGCCATCCAGTACGCGGCACCGACGAAGATTGCACCGCCCGTCAGATTGCCGAGCCAGACCGGAACGAAGTTGCCGAAATACTGGCCCCAGGTGAAATGCCCTTCGAAGATCGCAGCAGGGATAAGGAACATGTTGGCTACAACGTGCTGGAAGCCGATGGCTACGAAGGCCATGGTCGGGAACCAGATGCCGAGGATTTTGCCGCTGAAGTTATCTGCCCCATACGAGAGCCATACAGCCAGGGCAACGAGCCAGTTACAGCCGATCCCCGAGATGAAGGCCTGCAGGAAGGAAGCATCGATCTTGTGCTCTGCCATACTTACCAGCTTCTCCAGATATGCGCCGTCTGAGGTCAGACCAACGATGTGCCCGAAGAAGTAAGCCACGAACAGCGCACCTGCCAGGTTGCTGAGCGTGATCAGTACCAGGTTCTTCATTACTTCCCAGAACGAGATCTTCTTCGCCATAAATGCCAGCGGCACCGCCATCATATTGCCTGTCAGCAGCTCACCTCCGGCCAGCAGCACCAGGATCAGTCCCACCGGGAACACCGCTGCTCCGATGAAGTTGGCAATGGACCCCCATTCAGCGGGCGCACTGGCAATGACGCGAATATCCAGCAAAAATCCGAGCGCAATAAACGCTCCTCCCAGGAAACCGAGAATGAGTACAGTGCTGAGCGGATTATGCGCCTTCTTAATTCCGTTCTCCACCGTCACTTCAGCGATTGCCTGCGGTTTGTTATAAGCCATGATTCCTATCCCCTTCTAATTACTTAAAATTTGTTCCTTTATGCCATTGTAACGTGATCACAATCACATTAACGTGATAAAAATCACTATCCAAAAAACCAAGTGAAAGTTTTCACTGACATGTCAAATTTACCACAAAAGCCGGCTTCATGCACTGATTTATGCAGAAAAATGGTGTTAAGAGAGCATTTAGGAGAGTGAAACCCCTTTTTTTGATAATGGAGCAGTGCACAAAATAACCCCACAAAGTGGGGCTTTAGCTTGGATGATGACTCAGGTACTTTGCGGGGACTCCCAAAAAAAAGAGCCCTTAGCGGGCTCCGGGGTGACAGTATAGTTAAGCGTGGACTGGCTCCTTGACGGGAGCTGGCTTCGGCAGTGCCTGGAGACCTGCGGTGTTCAGGAAGTTCCAAGGCTTGTTGTAGTGCGGCTGGAAGAAGAAGTCGATGAAGGCCAGCTGGTCTACGGTCATCTTATTCTGGATGCAGACCGATACTGTGTTGATCGACTGGGTCAGGTCCATCTTGGACATAATCTGTGCGCCGAGAATGCGGCGGGTGGTGCGTTCGTAGACCACTTTGACCTGAACCTGCTCGAAGGTTGGCATGAATTCCGGACGGTAGTTGTCCACCAGCATTACACTTTCTGTATCCATACCCTCTGCCTTAGCGGCTTCTTCCGTCAGGCCGGTTCCGGCAATATTGTCCTCATAGATCTTGATGCCAGATGTTCCTTGCGTACCCATGTACGGGATGGTGTGCTCAACCAGATTGCGAGCGACGAGTGTTCCCATGCGGACAGCATTCGTGGCAAGCGGGATATAAGCGTGTTTACCCGTCGGGTTGTAATGGATCGCACAGCTGTCACCGGCAGCGTACACATCCGGCAGGCTGGTCTGCATATAATCGTTGACCATGATCGCGCCGTTCGGCAGCATATCAACTTGACCCTTCAGCAGCTCCGTATTCGGGCGGAAGCCGATGCAGAGAATGACCAGATCCGTCTCATGCTCACCTTTGCTGGTAATGACCTTGGTTACTCTGCCGTTCTCACCGGCGAAGGAGGCCACCTTCTCGCCCAGCGCAAGCTTGATCCCGTGATCCTTAAGCGACTGCTCAATCGGTGCTGTGAATTCTTCATCCAGGTACTTGCTCAGAATCCGCTCTTCCCCGTCGATCAGCGTAACCTCCTTGCCGTTCATCTGAAAAGCCTCCACCAGCTCCACCCCGATATAACCAGCGCCAACCACTGTAATTCTCTTCACCTTCTGCGCTTCCTCAATAATGGTGTTAGAGTGATGATAGTTCTTCGAGAGCAGGATGCCCTCCAGGTCAATCCCCTCCAGCTTAGGCACAACCGGCCATGAGCCTGTGGTCATGATCAGCTTGTCATACGTATCTTCGAGCTCTTCACCAGTGACCAGATTGCGGGCCTTCAGCGTCCGGCGGGCAGTGTCCACGTTAATTACTTCATGGCGCATCTTCGTCTGCACACCCAGCGCAGCCAGCTGTTCCGGCGAAGAATAGAATAATCCATGCGGGTCCTTGACGACTCCCCCGACATACAGGGCAATACCGCAGGACAGGAACGAAATATTATCGTTACGCTCGTAGACCGTAATCTCGGCATCCGGGTATAACTGGGCGGTGTTCACAATAGCGGCCGTTCCGGCGTGGGTACATCCAATGACTGCAACTTTCATGATTTCTTCCTCCTCCAGGTGTAAAGCTTATTTGTCTGTGCTTATGACTGTGTGTATAAGAACTTGTATTTGTGATTGTTTTCACTTTATACATTGATTATATTGTGATATTTATCACATTACAAGCACTTTTGTGATTTTCCTCACATTGTTCACAATTTCAAATTTTAATCATTTATAAAGCTCACCGGAAGGACTAGGCAAAATGGATAACACCGCGTAATTTTCACCGTTGCTTTAGTTTCCCCTGGAGGTGGGGCATTATGTCTGCCAGGAGCAGGAAGGGGCTGGAGAGAACATGTCCCTGCTGACCTGCGCGGCTGCCCCTAGTCACTGCCCGGTTAAACAATAAATTCTGTTGTGAAAATACGCTTAATGGAATTCAAGATTGTTTTAGTTTTGAGGGAATCTTCATGTGCAGCAGCAGGGCGTCAATATGCAACAGAACTGGTAATCATGGTATAATATTGACTATAAGGATTGGAGTTGATTCGGATGCGCGATCTGCTTGACCCCAAGAATGATTTTGTCTTCAAACGCATATTTGGCAGTGAAGAAAACAAGGATATCCTGCTGGCTTTTCTTAACAGAACTTTCATGGAGGCTGGAGAGCCACCTTTGACTGAGATCGTTCTCATGAATCCATATACAGATAAAGACTCTCCACGTGATAAACAATCGATCTTCGATATTCAGGCCAAAACAGCCGAGGGAAAGCTTATTAATGTGGAAATGCAGTTATTTAATAAGTACGATAATGAAAAGCGCACACTGTACTATTGGAGCAAGCAGTATGCCGGGCAGCTTGAAGAAGGACACTCCTACAAGAAGCTTAGAAAATGTGTCACCATCAATATACTTAATTTCTCTATTCTGCCTAACGACCGTTACCATAACATTTTTCATCTGCGGGAAGATCACAGCGGCATCACACTGATTGACGACATTGAAATCCACATCATGGAGCTCTCCAAGCTGAACTTGCAGCACATTCCGAATGAGGGCGGGTTACTCAACTGGCTGCTATTCCTGAAAAGTGAAGATACAACAAACTGGGAGGTGTTAAGGGTGAATGAACCAGCTTTGAGTAAAGCGATGACCGCACTGGAATATTTAAGCCAGAATGCAGAAGCACGACGCATGTATGAAATGAGACAAAAAGCTCTGCATGACGAAGCCTCCATGTTGGAAGGGGCCCGTGCAGAAGGCGAGTCCATTGGCTTGGCCAAAGGAATGTTAGTAATTGCCCAGAATATGATGAATAAAGGTATGGATTTTCCTACCATTGCCGAACTAACAGGACTTTCTATGGAGCAGTTGGACAAACTGAAACAAAAGCATTAATGCTTAAGAGCTGCGTGAGATTCGATCTCCGCAGCTTTTTATGTGGATTGGACAGTAAAAGCCAATTGTATTCGGTATTTAGCATACAAAAAAGCCTCACCCCCGCAGCAAACCTGCGGTAAAGTGAGGCCAAATTAGTGTCAAGCACAACGAAAAAGCAGCTTACTCCAGTCCCGAAATCACGCCGTCCTCATCCACCAGCAGCCCTTCGGCCGCCGGCTTGGCGGGAAGGCCCGGCATGGTCACCATGTTCCCCGTGATGACCACGGCGAAGCCGGCGCCAAGAGACAGAGTGATGTCCCGCACGCCCATGGTGAAGCCTTCCGGCGCACCGAGCAGGCGCGGCTGATCCGAGAAGGAATACGGGGTTTTGGCCATACAGACCTGAAGGTGGTGCAGGTCCAGCCGCTCAATGGCCGCAAGACTGCGCTTCGCTGCGGGAGAGAAGGCCACGCCGGCACCGCGGTAGATCTCGGTAACGATGCGGTTGATTTTGGACGGAATATCCAGGTGATCTTCATATAGCGGTGCAAAATGCACAGCTTCCTCCTGCGCCAGCAGCGTCTTGAGCGCCTGAGCCAGCTCCTGCCCGCCCGCGCTTCCTTCGGCCCATACCTTGGAGACCGCAGCAGGAACGTCCAGCCGCCGGCAAGCCTCCAGCACATCCTCCACCTCAGCAGGCGCATCGCCTTCAAAATGGTTGAGTGCCACCAGCACGGGCACACCGAATTTGCGCAGATTCTCAATGTGACGCTCCATATTGGACAATCCCAAGAGCAGTGCGGCACGGTTGCCTTCATACAGCTCTTCCTTACGGACGCCGCCGTTATATTTCAGGGATTTCACCGTCACCACCAGCACAGCGGCGGAAGGCGTCAGCCCGGCCTGGCGGCACTTGATGTCCATGAATTTCTCGGCTCCCAGGTCCGCACCGAAGCCCGCCTCCGTCACCACTACCTCGCCCAGCTTCAGCGCGTAGCGGGTCCCGATCACACTGCTGCACCCGTGGGCAATATTCGCAAACGGTCCGCCGTGCACAATCACCGGTGTGCCTTCCAGCGTCTGCACCAGATTCGGCTTGACTGCCTCTTTAAGCAGCGCAGTCATCGCCTCTACCGCCCCAATCTGCTTCGCTGTGACCGGCTGCCCCTGCTGGTCATAACCGACCAGAATCCGGCTAAGCCGCTGCTTCAGATCAGCAAGATCGCTGCACAGGCACAGCACCGCCATAATCTCGGAGGCCGTCGTAATCTGGAAGCCGCTCTCCCGGACCGTTCCATTGCCGTCCCCAAGTCCGGTCACGATATTCCGCAGGCTGCGGTCGTTCATATCCATAACCCTTTTCCACACGATCCGCTGCGGATCAAGCCCCAGGCTGTTACCCTGGAACAGATGATTGTCAATCATCGCCGAGAGCAGATTATGGGCTGCGGTCACCGCATGAATATCGCCTGTGAAGTGCAGATTAATCTCATCGGCCGGAACGATCTGCGCCTTGCCTCCCCCGGTCGCACCGCCCTTCATGCCAAGGCAGGGGCCCAGTGACGGCTCCCGCAATGCAGCTACGGTCCGGACCCCGGCCGCATTCATCGCCTGGGCGAGTCCGATGGTGGTCAGGGTTTTGCCCTCACCTGCCGGAGTCGGATTCACCGCCGTAACGAGCACCAGCCTCCCGTCCGGCTTATCCTTCAGCTCGGCCCACAGCGACGGGGACAGCTTGCTTTTATATTTACCGTACAACTCCAGATGCTCTTCCTTAATCCCGGCTGCCGCCGCTACCTCTGTAATTAACCTCATGCCTTTATGTAACCCTCCTGCCGTTAGTATCCTGCAACCTTCAGTTCTGTATGCGCGCTCCCTATCCAAGGAATGCAAGAAGCATTCTCTTCAAAGGATACATTGTCTCTGAAAAGATTCAAGGATAATTTTCATACCGGCCGAACAGCAGCGCCGACAAGAATTATGATTGATAAAAGCCCTGCAAAGCGCAGGGCCTAAGTCTTCCTTGTACCATTCAACCGGTTTCAGCTAGGTGCCAGCGCCTTCTCGATAAGCCCCTTCATGCTCTCTGGCGATTGCTTCGGTTCGACCCGGGCAATCACTTGACCGCTGCGGTCCACCAGGAACTTCGTGAAGTTCCATTGGATATCGCTGCTCTCCCCGTCACCCGGCTGCTGGCCTTTCAGATACCGGAACAGCAGGCTGGCCTCAGGCCCGTTGACATCCACCTTAGCGAACACCGGGAACGTCACTCCGTAATTCAGCTTGCAAAAAGCCTCCGCCTCCTCGCTGGTTCCCGGCTCCTGGCCGCCAAACTGGTTACACGGGAAGCCGAGGACCACCAGTCCCTGATCCGCATACTGCTCATGCAGCTTTTGCAGCTCTCCGTATTGTGGAGTGAGTCCGCACTGGCTGGCCGTGTTCGCAATCAGCAGCACCTTGCCCTCATAGTCTTTCAAGGACACCTCTGTGCCCGAAGGCGTAACAGCGGCAAAACTGTAGATCGACATCCTGCTTCCATCCTTTCGGCTGTAGATTTTCTCCTTCATTGTATCCTATCCGCAGCCAAGAACCAAAACCATGCACCTCTACACAGCAAGTGGCTGAAGTTAAGAGCGTTCATCGGGAACTCAGCGCTGTCACAAGATTTCTGCCAATGCCAAAAAGCGGCTCCGCAACAAGTGCAGAACCGCCTGCCGTATATCCCTCGTATTCAACCGCCGCTGTTATTGCTGCACCATCTTCACCAGCATATGTGCCAGCTTATGGCGCTCGTCCTTGTTGCCCGCTCTCCAGAGCTCCAGCAGCAGCTTCTCCTCGCTGTTCCGGGGCTCTTCGTAGGCGGCCAGATAATCGGCGATTTTGCCGGCGGCCAGTGCCAGCTGTTCCTCGCTCAGACCAATCCGCTGCGCCAATTGAATGCGCTTACCCAAGTAAGCCTTGAACTCCTCAAAATCATTCAAAATCCGTTCCTTCTGCCCCGGCTCAATCCGGTCCAGCGCCTCAGTTACCCGGTCCATGGTCACATTGCCGTCCTTGCTTACCACATGATTGTGTTCAGCCATTCCGCACGCCTCCATTCCATAGTATAAGGTTTCCCACTACTTAACCAGAGGCCTGGGGGTTGAACCATGGGACCAGCTTCGGGTTACGGCGAAGAAAAGAAGCGGCCCCGCAGGATTCTGCTGGACCGCCTAATTATACCGTCTGATCGCTTACTTGCTCACCGGAACCGCATCATAGTATTCCTCCAGCGTAATGCCCCGCTCCGCAATCGATGCGGCGATCTCCTTGCCTACATACCGGACATGCCAAGGCTCATAGATATAGCCGGTTATGGCCTCTTTGCCCTCCGGGAACCGGATAATATATCCGTATTCTGTGGCATGGTCCGCTAACCACAGCGCTTCCTTCGTACCGGCAAAGCAGCTCTCGGCGGCACACTTGCCGTCACTGCCGGAGAGGTCGATGGCCAGGCCGGTCTGATGCTCGCTGTGTCCGGGCACTGCACTGTAGGTGCGGGCCTTCTCTTCGCCGTCTCTTTTGACATAGTTGTTGAACAGTCTCCGCTGTGTCGCTTCCGAACGGTAGCCCGATACGCCGGCAAGATGAACCCCGTCCTGCTTCGCGGCAGCGACCATCTCCTCCAGTGCGGCGGCCGCCTCCCGGCGGAGCATCCGCTTCTCAATCTTCTCCGAGAAGATAAAAGGCACATCCGGGTAGACCAGATCAGCCGGCTTATATTCCTCCGGCAGACTGTACTGCTTATTGACCATGACCGTGATGCTGTCAGGATCGGCGACTACCATCTCTGCATCCGGGTTCCCTGGAGAGGGAGTATTTTCGGGTGAGGAATCATTGCCCGCGTTCTGTCCGCCCGGCTCTGCGCTTGGCAGCGGAGATGCATCAGGTCCAGAATCCGGCCCCGCTCCCAGGTCCGTACCTGTGCCTGCATTGGTTCCGTTCTCCGGGGAAGCGGATGGGGCGGTATACTTCCCGATTCCCCAGCCGACAGCGATAACGATGATGAGTAGAATAACAATTTTGGCGGTTTTGGACATACTTGATTAATCCTCCTATAGGTAGTGCACACAGCTTCGCTTCTGTACCTCTATCTTCTTGTATCGGTTGTTCCGGTATCTATTAGACAGGCCTAACGGTGAAAATGTTTCAATTGGATGATAATGGTGATGGGCGGCGGCATTGTGATCGGTTTTTCGATTACAATTGAGGACATTGAAGCTGCTGGCGGAAATATGAGATAACTCCTCATTTCCTCCCTAATAAATAATACCATAGAACAGCTGGCTGTCCGGCCAACTGCCCTATGGTAACAAAATTCCGAACCGGCTGTAAACCGCCTTTATCTGGAGGAGCCGCGTCCGCCGCGTGAACCGCCGCCGCCGCGCTTGCCGCGCGCGGAGCTTCCGCTGCTATTGCGCCCGCCGGTGCTGAAGCCGCCTTTGCCGCCCTTCGAGCCGCCGCGTGAGCCGCCGGCAGAAGCATCATGGCTGCGTGCCACATGCGCCCGGAATTTCGGGCTGGCCTGCGCACCGCCCGGGTTGTATCCCGCACCGGAGCCGGCCCCCTTGGAGGCGCCGTAGCTGAAGCCACCGGCGTCCGCGCCTCTGGACACGTTGCTGCTGTAGCCGCTGCGCTTGTTGCCCTCCGCAGGCGCGCCCCAGCCGCCTGCCTCCTTGCCGCCGCGTCCTCCGGCGGCATTGCCCCGCGCAGCCGCGCCAGAGCCGCTGCGCTTGTTGCCCTCCGCAGGCGCGCCCCAGCCGCCTGCTTCCTTGCCGCCGCGTCCGCGCCCGCCCGGACGCCCTGCGGCCTCCGCGCGCGGCGCACCGCCGCTGCGGCTCTGACCGCGGCCGCCGCGCCCGGCGCGCGCCGCTTCAGGCGCAGCGTTCTGCCGTCCGCCGCGCGGCGAGCCGCCGCCCTGCACTGAGATGAATTCGCCTGTGCCGAATTCATCCTTCTCATACCGGCGGCGGTCCAGCCGCTGGGAGATGCCGCGCTCGATGGCTTCGAGCCCGGCACGGTCGCGCGGCGAAGCAAACGTCACCGCGAGGCCCTTGCCTCCGGCGCGGCCCGTGCGGCCGATCCGGTGAATGTAGCTGTCCGGGTCCAGCGGCAGATCATAGTTGAAGACATGGGTGATCCCCTCCACGTCCAGACCGCGGGCCGCCACATCGGTAGCGACCAGCAGCTGCAGCTTCGCGTCGCGGAACCGCTTCATGACCGCCTCGCGCTTGGCCTGCGACAGGTCGCCGTGCAGCTCATCGCAATCATAGCCGGCCGCCTGCAGCGCTTCATTCAGCTTCGAGGCCCGGCGCTTGGTCCGGCAGAAGATGATGGCCAGATACGGGCGGTCCCGCTCGATCAGCGAGATCAGCGCTGCCTCTTTGTTGCGGTCCGAGCATTCCACCACCTGCTGGCGGATGTTATCCAGCGGAATCGGCGAGCCGCTTCTGATAATGATATCCAGCGGCTCCTTCATGTAGTTGGCAGCCAGCCGCTTGATCGGGTCCGGCATGGTCGCGGAGAACAGCATCGTCTGGCGGCGGTACGGCACCGACGTAATGATCGCCTCCACATCCTCCAGGAAGCCCATATGCAGCATCTGGTCGGCTTCATCCAGCACCAGCATCTTCACGCCGCCAAGGTCGAGCGTCTCACGGCGCAGGTGATCCAGCAGCCTTCCCGGCGTACCTATGATCAGATGCCGTCCGCCTTCCAGCTTGCGGAGCTGCTTCTCCACATCCTGGCCGCCGTAGACCGCCAGAATCTTCACTCCGGTATGGCGCGCCAGCTTGCGCGCTTCCTCCGTAATCTGCAGCGCCAGCTCACGCGTCGGCGCAAGGATCAGCGCCTGCGGATAAGCCGCCTCCACCCGGATCTTGTCCAAGATCGGCAGCAGAAAAGCCAGCGTCTTCCCCGTCCCCGTCTTCGCCCGGGCAATGACATCCAGCCCCTGCACCACAGGCGGAATCGCCTCCTCCTGCACCGGCGTCGGCTTGACGATGCCCTGCCCTTTGAGCAGATCGTTCAGCATTTCAGATACTCCTAATTCCTTGAAACTAGGCAATTGCTCCACCTCACTATTATTCCTGAATTTACATGCGTGTCTAACTTATATTCAATCCTAGAGCGGAGTAATGTACGAAAATGTCAGCTCCCAGCTGCACACGCAAGGTCCCTCTGCAAACAAAAGCGGAAGCGCCCCGTCGCCGGAGCCCTTCCGTCCATAGGCCCGCAAAGGCTGCGGTCGAAGTTCGGTTTCTGGGCAGCAGCGATCCACCGGACATTCAGACGGCACTCCATTTGCGTTCCATTACATTTGAATTGTGGCAAGTTATCCTTACCCATTGTACTTGATTGCGCGCCCTTTGTGTGCATGAGCGGAGAATATTTACGTTCCCCCTCTGAACAGCTAGAATCTCCCTGACTTCAAAATAGAGAACAGCAGCCACAGAATCATCAGCAGGGCGATGACCGAGCCGATCTCCACAATCGGGAAGTCCCAGAGCAGCGAGGGCTCGCCGCGCAGGGAGGAGGCGATAATCAGCCCGGCCATAATGATGCTGAAGGCCAGCAGCACGATACTGAAGGAGAGCCGGTTGCCGATCCGGCTGAATTTGTGCTCCAGCCCCTGCAGCTCGGGCACTCCGATCTCCACCTTCAGCTTGCCCTTACTGATCAGGGCCGAGAGCTGACGCGCCTGGGCGGGCAGCTCGACCAGGCTCTCGGCAAGGTCAGCTACCCCGCCCAGCAGCTTGCGCTGCAGGCGGCTGCCGCTGAAGCGCTGCTTCAGCAGCTGCCTGCCGAAGGGCTCAGCCATCTGCATAATGCTGAAGGCCGGGTCCAGGCTGGCAACCATGCCCTCCAGGGTCAGCATCGTCTTGCCCAGCATCGCCAGGTCCGGCGGAATGACCAGTTGGTGCTTGCGGGCAATGCCGAACAGATCATTCAGCGCCTTGCCGATGCTGACCTGCTTGAACGGGATATCATAATACTGCTCCCGCAGCCGGTCCATATCGTCATGCATGGCCGCGCGGTCGGCGTCCTCCGGGATGACGCCCAGACGCAGAATCGCCCGTACCATAGAATCGGTATTCTTGCGCATGAGCGCGATGACCAGCGCAGACAAGCCATCCTTCATATCCTCGCTGAGCCGCCCGACCATCCCGAAGTCAATCAGGGCCAGCTTTCCGTCCTCCAGCACCATTACATTCCCGGGATGCGGGTCGGCATGGAAGAAGCCGTGAATGAAGATCTGGTTCAGCATCATCTGCACAAACTGCTCAGCGATCGTCTTGAGCTTGAAGCCTGCCCCAAGCAGCTCCTCCCTGCGGTTCAGGGTGATCCCTTCCATATATTCCATCGTCAGCACCCTCGTGGAGCTGAAGTCCCAAAAGATCGTTGGGATGTATACATTATCTTGGGCCGACAGCTGTCCGGCTATACGTTCGGCATTGCGGCCTTCCTGGGAATAATCCAGCTCGGCCAGCAGGGCCCGGGAGAATTCCTCAATCATCCGGGCGAGGCCGTATTGCTTGGCCCAGTCCAGCCTGCGCTCGGCCAGCAGGCTCAGGTCCTTCAGAATCTCAAGGTCCCTGGTCATGGTCCGCATGACGCCGGGGCGTTGGATTTTGACGGCAACACTCTGCCCGCCATGCAGCACCGCCCGGTGAACCTGCCCGATGGAAGCAGCAGCAAGCGGGCTGTTCTCAAAATATTCGAAGACCGCATCAATCCGCTGGTCCAGTTCTTGTTCAATAATGTTGCGCGCTGTCTCCGCCGAGAAGGGCGGCACATTGTCCTGAAGCTTGACCAGCTCCTGGATGATCGAATCGGGCAGCAGGTCGGAGCGCGTGCTGGCCAGCTGGCCCAGCTTGACGAAGGTCGGCCCCAGCTCCTCCAGCACCCGGCGAATCCTTTCACCGAGCGTCACGCTCTCATGAACCTCCTGGGTAATAATCCGGCGCGGGAGCGACAAGAGATGATACAGTCCCAGTTCCTCCACCATATAGCCGAAGCCATGACGCATAAGCGCCATGGCTATTGCCCGGTAACGTCCGGCATGTCTGATACGGACCGCCATTTATTCCGCTGGCGTGTCCGGCGCAGGGTTCTCCCGGGGCGATGCCCCCTCCAGCTCGGCCACACGGCTCTCCAGCAAGGCAATGCGCGATTCCAATGCGGCGATGTCGGCCTGAACCGGCACCTTAAGCTCCTTCAGCACCCGCTGGACCTGCTCATGCACAGCAGATTTGAACGCTCCCCGTTCTTCATCCCCGCGCTCAATAAGCCGGTCTACCAGCGCCTTGGATTCGGAAGGCGCCAGCTCTCCCCGCTTGACCAGCTCGTCTACAACCTTCTCCACTTTCTCCTTACTGACAATGGTGAGGCCCACTCCTAAAGAAATGGCTTTCTTGAATAAATCACTCATGACAATTCCCTCCCAAAGATTGCAGTTATGGATAAAGTATACCCCTTAGCCCGCCATTTCACAAAATAACCCTGCAAAGCGGGGCTTGCAAACCTAATCTCACGATTATCTCGGAATCCGCGCGGCCCAGGTGGCCGCCTGCAGCAGCAGCCGGCGGACAGCCGGATGATGGAAGGTCGGCTCATGATGCCCCGGCATCAGGAAGACTACCCGCCCCTGGCCGTAGCTGTGGCACCAGGCCGCAGGCACCCGCTCGCCGTCTGCCTCGTACTCGAGCAGAATGGTCTTCTCGGTGAACGGATCGAACTCGAACCGGTACGGCTCTTCGTCAAGCTGGAAATCCTCAATACCCTCGGTGATAACATGCTCATGCACCTTGAAATCCAGCGTAGTATACGGCGGATGGCCGGTGAATCTTCCGCCGAATAACTGGGCCAGCTCATAACGCTTTGCCAGCGATATCCCCGTATGCAGGACAATCAGGCCTCCGCCTCCGCTGACATAACTGAGCAGACCCGCGGTCTGCTGCGGAGATACCGATTCATTCCATAACTCATTATAAGCAATACAGAGATCATATCCGGCCAGATGCTCGCCCAGCAGCAGCTTGCGGTTCTCCGAGCACTGTACCGTCAGCAGCTCATTCAGAATCCCGCTGACCTGCTTGTCCACTCCCTGCAGCGGGTGGAAACGGGGGTGTGTGTAATCTCCTAATAATAGGCACTTTCTCTTATCCATAGGGCTCCTCCTCAAATCTTATCTTTATAGTGATGCCATTCTTCACCGCCGGTTCGCCGCAAGATACTGCCCCAGGCTGACCAGCATACTGCCCATCCGCTCACGCTCCGGCATGATAATCCGTTGCACGCCCTCTTCCTTCAGCGCCTCCGAGGTCACCCTGCCGACAGACACAGCCAGCACCTTGTCCTCCAGAGCCTGAACAAGGGCTTCAAGCCGTCCCTGTTCCCGGGCATGCTGCGCCAGGAAGCGGAACTGCGGCGCGCTGGTGAACGCTACCGCATCCACCTGTCCTGTGGTAATCTCATTAAGCAGCTGCTCCAGCGCCCCCGGCTCAGGCTCGGTATACCGGTAGGGCTGCACACAGCCAACGGTAGCCCCCGCCTGCTCCAGCCACCCGGTGAGCTGCGGCGCGGTCTCCCCGTGCAGCTGCAGCATGACCCGCTTGCCCCGGAGATTCCACCCCTGTAAGCCCCGGATCAGGCCGGCATTGCTGCCGTCATCATCGCGCACCGCCGGCTCAAGCCCCCGCTTCTTCAGCGCGTTCACGGTCTTGTAGCCGCGCGCTGCAACCGGTGAGGCGGAGAGAACCTCCAGGAAGCGCTCCGCCATTCCCAGCTTCCCGGCCGTTTCGAACAGGGCTTCAAGCCCCATGCCGGTAGTCAGCACAGCCAGATCCGGCGGCTGCTCCACCCATGCCTTCAGCCCGTCATGCAAGGCGGCGTCATCCACGAAGGATGTTCCCTGAGCCGGACGGTGCAGGGCGGTCCCGCCCATATTCTCAACCAGCTTCGCCATTTCCTCCGCTTTGCGCGGACCGGCCAGGGCAACAGTCAGCCCCTTCAATTGCTCTGCCATCAACGATTCTCCCCTCATCACCCCGTATTGTTGCTTATCAGTATACTTGTAAAAGCAGGTAAAAGAAAAGACCGTTCCGGATTTTTCCCCTGAATCTGTTGCTTTGCAGAAGCCCGCCTGTGCACAACAAAAGACCGTCCGGATACGAACGGCCTCTCTTCAGGTAATGACCGGAACGCGGCCTCTAATTCTTACGCTGGCTCTTGCTCCGGCAAGCCGGGCACACACCGCCGAATACAACATGTGTATGGGTGATGGAGTAGCCGGTATCGGCTGCAACCGAGTCCATCCACTCCTGCGGCACCTGGCTCATCACCTCATCCACTGCGCCGCACACCTCGCAGATAATATGCTGATGGTCGTCCAGACGGGCATCGTAACGGCTCGCCGCCTCCCCCAGCTTCAGCTCGCGGATCATCTGCTTATCCGACAGATAACGCAGGGAATTATAGACGGTTCCATAGGCCAGGTTATGTCCCTGCTCAACGAGCCGGTTCATCACCTCCGCTGCGGTCGGATGGTCATGGGAATTACGAACGATATCATAAACGGCTTGGCGTTGAGCGGTTAAGTTCAGGGTCTTCATTGTAATCATCCTCTGACTTGTTTTTAGATCAAGTATAAATTCTGCTGCTGCCATCGTCAATCTGTTCCATTATTGTCAGCCTCTGCGGCCGCCCGGACGCTGCTTGATCATTCCCGGATATCTGGTACTTCCTGCCTCTTTTCATGCACCTGCTGCCGGGGGCGGGGGCGTTTCTTTTTACAAGAGAGTGGTAATAAATGAGATGGATACCGACTAGGAGGGATAACCTATGGGTTCACAGGAATATCATTCGCAAGGCCTGCCGCAATTTCCGGAATCCTTCTGGAGAGGCAGCACGGAGCTTCCGTCTTTTCCGAAGCTGGCTGAGAATCATGTCACCGACGTTGCGATTGTAGGGGCAGGCATTACCGGTATCACCACCGCGTATCTGCTGTCCAAGGCCGGATATAAGGTAACTCTGCTGGAGGCTGGCGGGATTCTCAATGGAACTACAGGGTTCACCAGCGCCAAAATCTCCGCCCAGCACGGAATGATCTACGATGATCTGCTGAAGCATTTCGGAGAAGAGCAGGCCCGGATGTATTATCAGTCGAACCATGAGGCCATGGAATGGATGATTGCCACTGCGGAGGAGCTCGGCCTGGACTGCGGGATGAAGCAGGAAGCCGCCTATCTGTACGCGGATAAGGAAGACGCGAAGAAGCTGAAGGAGCTGGAGGCCGAATTCGCGGCGTACCAGAAGCTGGGCATCCCCGGCGAATGGCTGGATGCGGTGCCGCTGCCGCTGGGCGCAGGCGGGGCGATCCGGCTGTCCGGGCAAGCCCGATTCCACCCGCTGCACTATCTGAAGGGGCTGCTGCAGGCAGTGCTGGACCGGGGAGGCCAGATCTATGAGCATACGACGATTGGCGAGCAGGTCGATACGGACGGGCAGCTCACGCTGCATACCGAGGGGGATCAATACGAGATCCGCTGCCGCCATGCGGTGTCTGCTTCCCATTTTCCCTTCTATGACGGCGGTTCCCTCTACTTCTCCCGGCTGCACGCTGAGCGTTCCTACTGCCTGGCCTTCGAGCCGGAGACCGATTATGAAGGCGGCATGTACCTGAGCGCCAGCGAGCCGACCCGTTCGCTCCGTGCGGTGGAGTGGGGGGACAAAAAGCTGGTGATCGCCGGCGGGGAGAACCACAAGACCGGGCAGGGCATCTGCACCTTCGGGCATTATGAGAAGCTGGAGCAGTTCGCGGGCGGGCTGCTGGGCATCCGCAGCATTCCTTTCCGCTGGTCCACCCAGGATCTGATCACGCTCGACAACGTTCCTTACATCGGCAAACGGGCGGAGGATGAGGAAATCTATATCGCCACCGGCTTCGCCAAATGGGGCATGACGAACGGAACGCTGGCCGCCCGCCTGATTGCCGACGGGATTATGGGCAACAGCAACCCCTATACCGGGCTGTATGATCCCACACGCTTCAAGGCGGTGCCGGCCATCAAGAACTTCCTTGTGCAGAACCTCTCTGTCGCCAAAGAGCTGGTCAGCGGCAAGGTGGAGATTGTCCACAAAAAGACGCGGGAGCTTGCGCCGGATGAAGGTGCAGTTGTCGTACATGACGGCAAACGCGTGGGCGCCTACCGCGATCCTGAAGGCAAGCTGCATCTCGTAGACAGAACCTGCACCCATATGGGCTGCGAATGCGAATGGAATGACGGAGAGCGCTCCTGGGACTGCCCGTGCCACGGCTCCCGCTTCTCCTATGAAGGCAAGGTGCTCGAAGGACCGGCCACGGTGCCGCTTAAGACTATTGAGGCGCAGGATGTGAACTAGGGCATGGCTTGTGCCGGGCTGGCCGGACTGCCCGGCGTGATTGTCCCGGGCTGCTCAGGTATAATAGCCTTAGCCTTATGTCTATCTTGCAGGTTGAAACTATTCTATTGAAGGAGCGTGACGGCAGGTTATGGATTTGAGAGGAACCAGTGTGGTCATCACAGGTGCAGGCAAGGGAATCGGCAAGGCGCTCGCCATGGCGCTGGCTAAGGAAGGTGCGAATTTGGGCCTGATCGCCAGGACTTCAGCCGACCTGGAAGCGCTGAAGCAGGCGCTGACCGAGGTGTACGATGTCAAGGTCAGCATTGCAGTCGCTGATATTTCCGTCCGGGAGGAGGCTGAACGAGCGGTGGCCGCTCTGCAGAATGATCTCGGCCCCTTCGATGCGCTGATCAATAACGCGGGCGTCGCCCGGTTCGGAACGTTTCTGGAGATGGACCCCGCCGACTGGGAACAGCATATGCAGGTTAATCTGTTCGGGGCATATTATGTGACCCGGGCGGCGCTTCCGGCGATGATTGAGCGCTCAAGCGGCAATATTATCAACATCGCCTCCACCGCAGGTGAACGCGGCTTCGCTACAGGCTCGGCCTACTGCGCCTCCAAGTTCGCGCTGATGGGCATGACCGAAGCCCTGGCCATGGAGGTCCGCAAGCACAATATCCGCGTCGTGGCACTAACCCCAAGCACGGTAAACACCGGGCTCGCTGTTGACGCAGGCCTGAAGATCGGGGACGAGGACCGGATGATGCAGCCGGAGGATGTGGCCGAGCTGACGCTTGCTGCCCTGAAGCTGCCCGACCGCGTTTTCCTGAAGACAGCCGGCATCTGGACCACCAATCCGCAATAATTACGCTGCAGCGCGCAAACGATGCAGTGTCCCAAGAGGAGGACTTACTATGCTGGTAGTGACGAATACGATTAGAATTAAGGAAGGACACGGGGATACGCTGGCCTCGCGCTTTGGCGCTGACAACGGGGTGCAGACCATGCCCGGCTTCATCCGCATGGAGGTCTGGCAGGGCGCGCCGAAGGATGGCATTGAGGAACTGAAAATCTGCACCGTCTGGGAGAGCGAGGAAGCGCTGAACGGCTGGACCTCAAGCCCGGCCTTCCGCGAATCCCACCGCGGCGCCGGACGCAATGAAGCCATTGTCGGCGCTTCGCTCGACAAGTATGAGCTGAAGCTAACCCGGACCCCGGACGGGCAGGCTTAAGTCTATACAGGAATGCCCCGTAGGCCAAGAAGGCTGCGGGGCATCTTTGTGTTTAGGTTTAATGATCTGAGGCCCGGGCTTCGCTGACCTCCTGATGCTTGCCCGGCCAGAAGGCTGCGCGGCCGAAGAGGACGGTAATCGCAGGCACCAGGAACGGGCGGACAACGAAGGTATCCAAGAGCACCCCGATTGCGGTGATTATGCCGAACTGCACCAGCACCTGAATCGGCAGGCTTGCCAGCACGGCGAAGGTACCCGCCAGGATGAGTCCGGCAGAGGTGATAACCGATCCGGTTTCATTCACCCCTTCGGCAATCGCGCGCTTCAGCGGCATGTGCTTACGCTTTTTCCAGATGTTCGAGATCATGAAGATGTTGTAATCCTCCCCGAGCGCGACCAGGAAGACGAACGAATAGAGCGGAATCGCTCCTTGAATCGCATCTGCACCGAGCACATAGTGAATGATGATCCAGCCGAGGCCCAGGGCTGAGAAGAACGACAGAATGACCGTACCTACCAGATAAATGGTCGCTACCACAGATCTGAGGTACGCCAGCAGCAGCAAGGTAATCAGCCCGATCACCACCGGTATAATCAGGTCGGTATCGCGTTCCCCCAGCTCCTTCGTATCGTATTGGGTCGCCGTCTGCCCGCTGATCCACACCTTGTCCTCCGGATTCTGGATGCCCGACTCTGCCAATGCCTGCTCCACCGTTGTCCGGAGTGCCGGAATGTGGCTCATCGCCTCCATGGAATACGGATTGTCCTTGAATTCAATATCATACCCGGCAATCTTCGCGTTGACTGCACCCGGCTGCGGGTCTGAGACTACATCCACATAAGACAGGCTACCCAGTACGGACTTCAGATCTTCTCCGCCGGACAGTCCCTCCGTGTCCACCATCAGCTTGACGGGTGCCAGCTCACCGGGCGAGAACTGCTCGCCGATCAGAGCAAAGCCCTCCCGCGACTCCATCGTCTTGGGGAAGGAGGACAGGATGTCATAGGTGAACCTGATGCCGCTGGAGAAGGAAGCCAGCACCCCGAGCAGCACCACGGTTACGCCAACAATTACCCACGGACGGGAAACGACAAGGTGTCCGATCCCTCTGCGTTTGCGCGTCTTCGGCTGCGGCACCGGCTTGCCCTTAGCCCGGGCGCGTTCCGCTTCCATCTCCGGGGTACGCGGTACGAACGGGAAGAACGAGGCCCGCCCGAAGATTGCCAGCAATGCCGGTACCAGCGTAAGGCTGGCAATTCCCATAATGAGAATGGAGACGCTGAACGGTACAGCGAAGCGGTGATAAGCGCCGTATTTCGCCAGCAGCAGGGCGAAGAGGGCCAATACCACGGTGAAGCCGCTCATCGCAATAGCCCCGGACGAATGGGAGATGGCGCTCAGCAGCGCGCGCCCCTTGCTCTCCTCCACCTTCAGCATCTGGCGGAAGCGTGCAATCATGAACAGGCAATAATCTGTTCCTGCCCCGAAGAGCAACACCGTCATGATCGATACGGCCTGTGAATCCACGGTAATCCAGCCCTCTCTGGCCATCAGGCCAAGGACCGGGCTGGTTACGCCGTAGGCGAAGCCCACCGCGACCAGCGGAATCAGGGCCAGGATCGGCGAGCGGTAGATCAGCAGCAGGAAGACCAGCACCAGAATTACCGTGGCAATCAGCAGCGACACATCGGCATTCTTGAACAGCCCGGTCGCATCGACCGAGATGCCGACAGGGCCGGATATCCGCAGGCTCAGGTCGCTGCTGTCCGGCGCTGCGGCCGAAGGATCGGCTCCAGTCTCTGTGCGGACCAGCTGCTTCAGGCTGCTTAGAGACTCGCCGAGCTGCTCGCTGTCTGCACTCTTGTCGAACAGCACCGGCGTCACCAGCGTGCTTCTGTCCTTCGACAAGGAGGCCTGCAGCGCCTGCGGCGGCAGCTTCCCGAGCGGCGGAACGAAGTTCTGATGCGCCAGCGGCTTCTGCTCCAGCTTGCTGTATAGGGCTGTTATATGTACAAGATCCTCTTCCGTGATGCCGCCCCCGCGATGCCATACTAATAGTGCCGGAACCCCGCTCCCGGAAGGAAACTCCTTCTCGGCAACTATCGAGCCCTGGACCGATGGGGCATTGTCCGGCAGATTGGAAGCATTATTGGCCACCTGTGAGTTGACCGAAGGCCATAGCATAGTCAGCACACCTACCACTGCAATCCACACCAGCAGCGTAATCCATTTCGTCTTGCTCCCTGCTACCCACTTTCCGTAGCCTGACATCCTATTTCATCCTTCCTTCCATCCGCCGGCCTCCAAAATGAGCCGCGGGTCATTTTTATACCCTTATCATATATACCCCGAAATTTTTAAGCAAATCTTTTTTTGAGAACGTAGGCGCGAGGCTGATTGAAGACAGCTATGGATCGTGACTGAGAGCTAGATATGGACACTGTCAGGAGCCAGTTGGAGCACAGATTGGAGCTTGATTGGAGCTTGATTGGAGCTGTTGGGACCCTGCCCTCAATTTTGATTTCGGCATTGATTTATGCCCAAACCTGGAACCTCGATTTCGCCCACCGACCTCGACCCTGCGGACGGAAATCATGCAAAGATTGCAACTTTGGCATACAGATAACGTGATGTTCGAGCAGAATGCTGCACAGAATGCAGGAATTTTAGTGGGTAGCCGATAAATGGCGCAGGATTACTGCCTTTTGTACAACATTTTTGGATTTAGGCCAACAGGAAGCAGGGGAAGTTGCATTCTGTGCAGGAATAATTGGCGGGTGACCGAGTTAGGGCTGAGATTGGTTAGTTAAGGGAAAGCACAGGTGGGTGGTGGTACATCCCGCGCACTCGCCGCCCCGCTGGCACATTGTATTCGATTTTCCACATACATCCATCCCTCTCGTCGCCCCGCAGACACATTGTATTCGGTTTTCCACATACATTCAGTCCGCACGGCCCCTTTGACCGATTGTATTCGGTTTTTCGCACACATCCCGCTCCTGCACCCGCAAACAAGTTACCTCCACAACAAAAAAGCGCCCATGCAGAGAATCACGAAGACTCTCCGCATGAGCGCGGGGTAAGCTTGACTGTTATGTTCAACTGTTCTGATATGGTTACCGATTCGGATCAGCCTGCGTCCGGCAGGTCATCCCCGGAGAACTGGCTGTTGTAGAGGTCGGCATAGAAGCCGCCTGCTTCCAGCAGCTCCAGATGGGTGCCCTTCTCAATCACGCTGCCCTGGTTCATGACCAGGATCAGATCCGCATCACGGATGGTGGACAGGCGGTGGGCGATGACAAAGCTGGTTCTGCCGTGCATCAGGGTGTTCATCGCCTTCTGAATCTGCACCTCAGTCCGCGTATCGACGCTGCTGGTTGCTTCATCCAGAATCAGAATGGACGGATCGGCCAGAATCGCCCGGGCAATGGTCAGCAGCTGCTTTTGTCCCTGGGAGATGTTGGACGCTTCCTCATTCAGGATAGTGTCATAGCCATGCGGCAGCGTGCGGATGAAGTGATCAGCATGTGCAGCCTTGGCCGCCCGCACCACATCAGCTTCCGTAGCCCCTTCACGCCCGTAGGCGATATTGTCGCGGATCGTGCCGTTGAACAGCCAGGTATCCTGAAGCACCATCCCGAATTTGCTGCGCAGCTCGCTGCGCTTCATGTCAGTAATATTCACGCCGTCAATGACAATCTCCCCGCCGCTGATTTCGTAGAAGCGCATCAGGAGGTTGATGAGGGTTGTTTTGCCGGCTCCGGTTGGCCCTACAATCGCAATAGTCTGCCCCGGGCTGACCTCGATGTTCATATCCTCGATCAGGAGCTCGCCTTCTTTATAGCCAAACTGCACATGACGGAACTCCACAGCGCCCTCTTCGGCATCCGCAGGAGCCTTCGCCAGCGAAGTTACCGCTTCCGGAACCTCCTCTTCCTCATCCAGCAGCTCAAATACACGTTCTGCCGAAGCGATCGTAGACTGAATAATGTTAGCGATATTGGCAGTCTGCGTGATCGGCATGGTGAATTGGCGCGAATATTGGATGAAGGCCTGGATGTCGCCGACGTCTATTACTTTTTTAGTTACAAAGATCCCGCCGACCACACACACCAGCACATAGCCCAGGTTCCCGATGAACATCATCAGCGGCATAATAATCCCGGAGATGAACTGGGCTCTCCACCCGGAGTTGTACAGGTCGTCATTGATGGTGTCGAAGTCCTTCAGGGAATGCTTCTCGCGTCCGAAGGCCTTGATAATCCGGTGCCCGGTGTACATCTCCTCAACATGGCCGTTCAGCTGGCCCAGCGATTTCTGCTGCCCGATGAAGTAGGTCTGTGAGCGCTTGGTAATCATCATAATGACCACGAAGCTCAGCGGCAGGGTAACAATCGTAATCAGGGTCAGCCACGGGCTGATCGTCAGCATCATCACAATGACACCGATGATCGTTACGATTGAGGTAATCAATTGGGTCAAGCTCTGCTGCAGGGTCGTACTGATATTGTCCACATCATTGGTCGCCCGGCTGAGAATCTCCCCATGGGTCCGGGAGTCGAAATATTTCAGCGGCAGCCGCTCCAGCTTGCTGTTGATCTGCTCGCGCATATCATATACAACCTTCTGGGCTACTCCGGCCATGACGTATTGCTGGATATAACTAAATAATGCGCTGAACAGATACAGGCCTGCAAGGAGAATCAGAATATCATTCACATAGCCAAAATCAATCGCCGCCCCGGGCACACCCATCATTTTGCCATATGCGCCTTCAAATAGCTTCGTCGTGGCCTTCCCCATAACCTTGGGGCTGAAGATACTGAACACCGTACTGGCAATCGCCATGACGAGGACCAGGATCAGCTGGACCTGACGCGGACGCAGGTACCGGATCAGGCGGCGCAGGGTTCCCTTGAAGTCCTTCGCCTTCTCGGCAGGCATACTCATCCCGGGGCCTCCGCCGCCGAATCCGCCGTGTCTGCGGGGCGGCTGCTTCATCTGTTTGTTCTGCTCACTCATGCTATTTCCTCCTCTGACAGCTGCGAGGATACGATCTCGCGGTACACCTCATTGTGATCCAGCAGCTCCCGGTGTGTGCCCATACCCACCACTTGGCCTTCATCCAGCACTATGATCCGGTCGGCATCCATAACGGTACTTACACGCTGTGCGACAATCAGGACAGTCGACTCGGTGGTCTCCTCCTTAAGAGCTGCACGCAGCTTCGCGTCGGTCTTGAAGTCCAGGGCCGAGAAGCTGTCATCGAACAGGTACACCTCCGGCTTGCGGACGAGTGCACGGGCAATCGACAGACGCTGCTTCTGGCCGCCGGAGACATTGCCGCCGCCCTGGGAGATCGGCGACTCGAAGCCCTCCTTCATCGCGGAGACGAAATCATACGCCTGGGCCACCTTGGCAGCGTGAATGATTTCTTCCTCTGTGGCGTCCTCTTTGCCGTACCGGATATTCTCGTTGATGGTGCCTGTGAACAGCACTGCTTTTTGCGGGACATAACCGATCTTGCTCCGCAGTTCCTCCTGCGTCATCTGGCGCACATCTACACCATTAACCCGGACGGCGCCTTCGATAGCATCGTAGAATCTCGGGATCATATTCAGGAGCGTTGACTTGCCTGACCCGGTTCCGCCGATAATCGCCGTAATCTCACCAGGGCGTGCACTGAAGGTGATGCCTGACAGCGCTGCCTGCTCCGCACCCGGATACGAGAAGGATACATTATCGAATTCCACATAGCCGTGCATTCCGTTGCCGCCTTGTGCCGAGGCAGGGGCTGCCGGGTCTTCGATCTCAGGCTCCATATCAAGCACTTCATTGATACGCAGCGCGGAGGCGGAAGCTCTTGGAATCAGGACGAACATCATCGAGACCATAATCAGGGAGAACATGATCTGCATCGCATATTGAATGAATGCCATCAGGGAGCCTACCTGCAGATTACCGTCGCCGATGCGGATTCCGCCGTAATACAGAATGGCAATCATCGAGAAATTCATAATGATCATCATCATCGGCATCAGTCCGGCCATCACCTTATTGACCTTGATCGCAGTGTCGGTCAGATCGCGGTTGGCCTCGCTGAACCGTCTGTTCTCATGCTCGATGCGGTTAAACGAACGGATAACGCGGATACCTGTCAGATGCTCACGCAGCACAAGGTTCAATTTATCCAGCTTGATCTGGATCGCCTTGAACAGTGGTAGACCCTTCGAACCGATCAGCACAATGGCCCCGATCAAGAGCGGAAGAACGACCACGAAGATCAGCGACAGCTTCGCATCCTCCGACACCGCCATAATAATACCGCCGATCATCATCATCGGCGCCCCCACCATCATGCGGAGCATCATCGTCAGTACGGTCTGAACCTGGGTAATATCGTTGGTGGTGCGCGTAATTAATGAAGCAGTGCCCACCTTGTCAAATTCATGAAGAGTAAAGTTCTCTACATGGTTGAACATCCTTGAGCGGGTGTTCTTGCCGAAGCCGGCCGCCACTCTGGCTGACAGATAGCTGGCAGCAATAGAGCAGGCTACACCGCCGGCCGCTACCAGCAGCATGAAGCCGCCGATTCTCCAGATGTAAGACTGGTCGCCTTGCACGATCCCCTTGTCGATGATGTCACTCATCAGGGTCGGCAGATACAGATCGCCCATGGACTGCAGGAAAACAAGGATCAGCACGCCCGCGATGGCCAGGCGGAAGGGCTTCAGTTGTTTAAGTAATTTAATCATGCTTCTCATCTCCGTTCATTTGTAGCCGGTCCAGATTGGGCGGGGGATTATCCTCCATGAAGGTATAGACCTTCAGCAGCAGTTCAGCGAGCTGGTCTGACTCCTCCTCGCCTAAATACTCCACCAACCTGTTCAGAGTGGCATTCATATGGTCTCTGCCTTTGCGGGTAATAATTTTGCCCTCTTTGGTTAACCTGATACGGACCACCCTCCGGTCGGAGGGGTCAGGCTGCCGTTCGACCAGCTCTTTCGCTTCCAGACTGTTGATCAGTTGGGTGACCGTAGGCGGGGTAAGCCCCAGATACCGGCTGATCTCGGATACCTTAAGCCCCTGCTCCGCAGATGGAGCCGACCGGGCAATACAGACCAGGAGAGTCATCTCACTGGGCTTATGCCCCTCCACCGAATGGTGATGCCAAGGCCCCTTGCGCAGCTTCCTGAGCGCATAGAAAAGCTTGTGCCCGACTGTATTTTCCCCTTTGTCATTTATCCCAATGCACTCACCTCTTATTGTTAGGTCGTCAAATAATTAAACACTGTATTAATTAGGCTACCTAATTATATTTTCCGCCCGGCACTTTGTCAATTCATGAATGCGCCATCAATTTTTACAGAATGAAGAACACACCCCGTCCACTGCGCATTGTGATCGTTTTTTCGCACATACCCTAGGCTCTCAATTTCCCATATAAACACAAACACCCCCGCAGCCGTAACGGCCGGGGAGTGCTCTGTAGTAAGTATAAGTGCTTGCAGCGGGCAACTGGACAAGGCGCACGGTGCCAGGTCTAAGCTTAGAATTCCACTCCGTGTTCAAGGGTGGTTAATCCCTTTCCTGTAGACTTCTGAATGGCTCCTGTCCCGGCAAAAACCAGGCTAAACAATACCAAAACGCTGGCCGTCATCAACAGTGATTTCTTCATGCTGTCTCACCTCCCTCATCAGTTCACGATACGCGCTCTGCTGTGCGGCAGAAGCATACTCTCTATTCAACTCAAACAGGGTTACACAATCAATGAAGTCCTTGCCGCTGTTCAGCCGGATGGTCAGGCTCAGGCAATGGATGATATAGTCGATACCTCTGGCGCACTGGTTGCGGGAAATATAATAGATGGCAATCTGGTAATAGAGACGGTACACCCGGTCCACATTAATCGTGTCCTGGAATTGTTCAAACCGCAGCATCTCCCGGGAAAAGCGCGCCATCACCGCATCGGCAGAGAAGCCGAACCGGTTCGCCGACTCCATAATGATCACCATGCCGGACAGAATCTCGCCGGGATTCTCCGACAGAAAAGCCAGATAGGAGGGCAGCACGGAGGTGTTGCCCATCAACAGCTCCAGGGTGAAGCCGTTAGCGACAGCGAACAGCTTGAAGCTCTCCACGCTGCTGCGCCCTTCGTCATCCATCAGCTCGAACCAGCTCAGGTCGGCATAGCCGGCGGTATAGCGCTTGGCCTGCTCGTATTCCCCCTGCTTGGTCAGCGCCGAGGCCTTCAGCAGATACCCGTGCCCGTAATAGACCACCAGCGGGCGCTCCGCCCGGAAAGGCTCTGACCGCCTCCCCTTGCTGCGCCGCAGCTCCTCACGGTAGATGCCGCTGGCCAGCGCCCGCAGCTCATCGGCGAACTGCTCCACATCCTTCCAGCGGTGCAGGGCAAAGCATACCTTGGCCAGCTTGAGCAAGCCGTCCAGCTGCATCTCTTCCGGCAGCAGCCCGCGGTATGGCTCGAAGCTGATTACGGCCCGCAGCGCCTGCTCCTTGTCCATATCGGGGGTGGACTGCAGGGACATGAAGATGCGGTACTTGCTGATCGCCATCCGCTCGGAGGAGCCGTCCGGCTCATTCTCTACGATTAATTGATAGAATATAGCAGCTTCCTGCACCTTGCCGCTGGCGAACAATCTCTCGGCCACCCTATAGATGATATCAAGCGGGCGCGGATACTCCATAAGGCGTCTCAGGACCTCTTCAATGCATTGTACCTTGCCGATCTCGGCACATTTGACCAGGAACGGCTCGATGCGCCGGCGGGATACCCGTTCGTCAGTGAAGCATTCCTCCACATACAGCGGATACAGCCATCCCTCCGGGAATCCGAAGGCGCGGGTCATCGCATCCAGCTGTCCCAGGGAGATCGGCTTCGCCGGATTCCCGTGGAGAATGGCACTGAGGCTTCCGCGGTTCAGGCCGGAAATCTTGGCGAAGGAGGCAAGATTATGGCCCGAGCGCGACAGATGCTTCTCGATTTCCGATCGTATAGTTGTCAGCTTCGGCTCCACCCGTTACCTCCTTAATCCATCATCCAGGTTATACTTCTATTAATTCCCATTATAGGACATGGCTATGGAAAGCACAACAAATTGGCCCTACATTATGCAGGGCCTCCGGTTCCAAACCGCTATTGGAATATAAATATTAAGTTAGACTACTGCTGCAAAGCTGCCTTATTCCTGATCCGCTTGCTCTTTCCATAGGACACGGCTCCGGCCTTGCGGCTGCGCAGGCTCTCCATCATCAGATTCTGGGCCATCACAATATATCCGTCCAGCCGCTGGCTAAGCTCCAGCACCACATGGTCGCTAAGACTGCGTTCCTGGGCAACCTCCAACAGCTCGCTTCGTAAGTTCTCTATAGTAAGGAACAGCTCATCTTCTCTGTAATCCTGGACTTTGGCCTCAGGAGAATGGGGGTAAAGGTTCACGGTTACTCACCTTCTCTCTATCAACTTCTACCCTATCATAAAGCATGATGCCAAAAAACAAAATTTGCAAAAAAAGAAAAAAATGTCGGCAGAAGCATGAATCCTTTCTTTTATTTATATCCTTTTATACACCCAGCACCTTCATCGCAAAAGCTATCCACTCCCTCGCAGCAAACGACAGGTAGCGGTCTCTGCGCCAGATCATGCCGAGCTGCCAGGGAATGACCGGCTCTGTCAGGGGAATGACCGCGATCCGTGAGCGGTCGACCTCGCGGCAGATGGTCTCCGGCAGCAGCGCGATGCCCATGCCGGCCGCAACCATCCGGCTGATAAGATCCCACTGCGAGCTCTCATAGACCACCTTGGGCTGAAAGCCCGCCTTCACACATTCCGAGATGATGCGGTCATGCAGGGCGAAGTCCTCGCGGAACAGGACGAATTCCTCTTCCGCCAGCTCCTTCAGCTTAACCTGCTCCGCCCCGTCCAGACGGTGGCCTGCGGGAACCAGCAGCTCCAGCTTCTCCTCCACGAAGGTGAAGCAGTGGAACCTGGCCGCATCCACCGGCAGCACAATCGCCCCGATGTCGAGCAGACCGGCCTCTACATCATCCTCGACTTTTTTGGCCCCGTCTTCATGCAGCCGGATCGTCACATCAGGATACTTGCGGTGGAATTCCCCGATGACCGCAGGAAAGAAGCTTGCCCCCACCATCGGCGGCAGGCCGATACGGATATGCCCCCGCTTCAGATTCCGCAGACTGTCCAGCTCGGTGGAGAGGCTGGCGAACGATTCAACAATATTCTGCGCTTTGACGAGCAGCAGCTCTCCGGCATCCGTCAGGCGGATGCTTTTGCCCTCGCGGTAGAACAGGTCTGCGCCAAGCTCCAGCTCCAGATTGCGGATCATCTTGCTGATCGTAGGCTGGGTGATATACAGCGATTCTGCAGCCCGGGAGAAGCTGTTCAGCCTGGCGGCCTGCACGAAATACTCCAGTTGTCTGATCTCCATAAGATTGCCCTCCATATATAGACATAAGGAATGTCAGATATTCAATCTATTCATTTTACCTATGAAAGAAACAGATGTAAACTTTCAGTAAGATGAAAGGAGGGATTCCTGATGAGAAAGATTGCTCTAAGCCTGCTGCAGGTTGCCGGACTTACCGTCTTCTCCCTGCTGATTAACCTGTTGACCTCAACCCTGCATATTCCGCTGCCCGGCAGCATCATTGGGATGATTGTATTATTCATTCTGCTGGAGTCCGGCGTGGTCCGCCTGAACTGGGTGGAGGCAGGCGCTTCCTGGCTGCTGGCCGAGCTGCTGCTGTTCTTCATTCCCTCTGCAATCGGCGTGATGAAATATTCAACCTTACTTGAAGCCGACGGCCTGCAGGTGCTGGCTGTGGTACTCATAGGAACCTTTGCCGTCATGGCAAGCTCAGGCCTGCTGACAGGCGCTATCTATAAAGTGAAGGAGCGTAAAAGCTCATGACAACCGGACTCTTATTCCTGGGACTTACGATCGCTGTATATCTTCTGACCAAGCGTGTCTATGCGGCCACCGGCAAAATGTATATGTCCCCGCTGATTATTACTCCCCTGCTGATCATCGGCTTCCTGCTGATGACCGGAAGCTCGTATGAATCATATAATTCGGGAGGCAAATGGCTGTCGGATCTGCTTCAGCCGGCGACCATCGCCTTCGCCATTCCTCTGCACAAGAATTTCAAGGTGCTCAAAAAGCACGCCGCCGAGATTGCGGCTGGCGTGCTGTCAGGTACGGTTACGGCGGTGCTGTCCTCCATGCTGCTGGCCAAGTGGCTGCACTTAAGCGGTGATCTGGCGACCAGTCTGGTCCCGCGCTCCGTGACGACACCAATCGCCATGAGCATCTCGCAGAGCATCGGCGGCGTACCCAGCATTACCGCTGTCTTCGTCATCCTGACCGGTGTACTGGGAACGATGATGGGCCCGTCCGTGCTGCGCCTTTTCCGGATTGAGAACGAGGTCGCGCGCGGGGTATCGCTGGGAACCGCAGCACACGGCACAGGCACCTCCAAGGCCTTCGAGCTTAGCTCGCTGACCGGCACCATCTCCAGCATCTCGATGATTCTGACGGCGCTGTTCTCGATCGGGCTGGCACCCGCGCTGCTCGCCGTGTTCATTCAGTAAGAGAGCTTCTGTCTGGACCCTTGAGTCCTAGAGCTTCACTGGCGCCCCGCTCTTCGCTGATTCATAGGCGGCGCAGGTAACCTTCAGCGTCTTGTACCCGTCCTCATAATCGCTGAGAATCCGGGAGCGGTCCCCGGTACGCACCGCGTGCAGGAAGGCCTCGCTCTCTGCGGCGTAAGGGTTGCCGGTGTTCTTATATTCCTTGCTGTCCCCGCTGCGCATCTCCAGCAGGCGGTCCGGGCTCCAGTCCAGCAGTCCGTTATCATTATAGAAGCTGATGCCGGTCTTCCCTACCTCGCCGGGCAGCACACAGGTGTTGGAGATGCTGGCAATCACACCGCTGGCAAGCTTCAGCGATACCGTACCCACATCCGATACGGTCACTCCTTCATGCTTCTCATGCATGATCCGGTTGCCGAACATACCGTACACCTCCGTCACTTCCCCGGCCAGGTAACGCAGCAGGTCCACGATATGTGTTGTCTGCTCCGTGAACTGTCCGCCGGACTGCTCCTGATTGCGCCACCAGGCTACGCCGGGCATTCCGCCCATCCATTCCCCGGTAATCATCCCCACCTTGTCTCCGGAGAGCAGCTGCTTCAGCCGCTGAATATTCTCCTGATAACGGAAGTGATAGCCTACTGAGGTCAGCAGGTTATGCTCCTTGACGTCCTCCAGCAGACTGGCCGGAATCATTGTGCTTGAGCCAAGCGGCTTCTCCACGAAAAAGGGAATATCCCGGCGGATCAGCGACCGCTCAATGGCCCCGTGCGACTGTGGCGGCACACAGATGTAGACGGCATCCAGCTTGTGGCTGTCCAGCATTTCGGTAATCTCCCCATAGCCCTCAGCTCCGTAAGGACGGGCCATCTCTTCACCCTTCGCCTTGCTGCTCCCGCAGACCGCCTTCAGCGATACATCCTCCATGCCTGCCAGCAGGTCCGCGTGTACCTTAGAGAACCAGCCGGTTCCCACGATTCCGATGTTAAGCGTCATATTACTGCCTCCTGTGTCCTGTGTAGTCTTGATGAAAGCCTTATCAGTTGATTATACCCGTATCAGCCCAGGACCGAATAGTCCCGCCACTCCTCAGGGAGCAGCTGCCGGTAACCGTTCTGCAGAAATCGGTCATCGGCGAGCACAATTACACCGTTATCGCTCTCGCTGCGGATCAGCCGCCCTCCGGCCTGCCGGACCTTGCACATTCCCGGGTAGACGTAGGCGTAATCGAAGCCGTTCCTGCCCTGCGCCTGGAAGTAGCTCCGCAGCAGATTGCGCTCCAGCCCCACCTGCGGCAGGCCGACACCTACGACCATCACTCCGTTCAGCCGGTCCCCCGGAAGATCCACCCCTTCGGAGAAAATACCGCCCAGCACGGCAAAGCCCAGCAGTGTCTCCGGGTTATCCGGCGAGAATGCCGCCAGGAACTGCTCCCGCTCCGCTTCGCTCATCCCGCTGCCCTGCAGCAGCGTGCGGACCTGCGGGTAGCTCTCTGTAAACACTTCATAGACGTTCTTCAGATACAGATAGGACGGGAAGAAGACCAGGTAATTGCCCTTCTTCGCGGCCATGCCCATCAGCGCATCGCTGAGCGGCTGCAGGGAGGCCTCCCGGTCATGATACCGGGTGGACACGGGGAGAACGGACACCTGCCACTGCTCCTTGTGAAAAGGCGACGGCAGGCTCAGGCTGTAGTCGTCCTCCCCGGCCCCGATCATATCCCTGTAATAATGGAGCGGCGAGAGGGTGGCCGAGAACAGAATCTGGCTGCGGAAGCTCTTCGCCATCTGCTGCAGCAGATGCGAGGGATCGAGATTGAACAGCTTCAGGAATACATCGCCGCCGCTTACCTCGGCATAGGTGATATAACGTTCATCATAGGTTCGGAAGGTACGCAGCATTGCCTGGACAGCATAAAAGGTATCAAGCAGGCTGTCCGTCCCCTCCCCGTCCGCCTGCGGGAGGAGCGGAGCTGAAGCATGCAGCAGCTCTTGCTCGCTTTCTGCCGCGAACTGCTCCAGCAGCTCCGGCAGCTCCGCCGGATAGTCCTTCCACTCCCCTGCCTTGCGGTCGCCGCAGCTCTTGCGCAGTGTAATGAAGAAGGCATTCACCGCTTTGGCGGCGGCGCTGAGCTGCGGATTCACCGTCTTGTACTGCCGCTGCAGCGCCAGGAACGGCGCCTTCGTCAGCGCGGCGGAATACATCTCCCGCCCCCGGTCCACCAGATTATGCGCTTCATCCACCAGCAGCACGGTATGCTTCTTCCGTTCCTCGGACATCCGCTTCAGGCTGATCCGCGGATCATAGATGTAATTGTAATCACAGATCACTACATCGCAGGCATAGGCTGCATCGAGTGAGAATTCAAAGGGGCATACCTCATGCCTCCGGGCATAGCCGGCAATGGTCTCGCGGGTCATCAGCGTCTCATGCTCCAGCATATCGAGCAGCGCGCCATTGATCCGGTCATAGTAGCCCTCGGCATACGGGCAGGACTCCAGGCTGCATAGCCCCTCCTCCCGGAAGCAGGCCTTCTCCTTAGCGGTCAGGGCAATGACATGCAGATGCAGCCCCCGGCTGTTCAGCACCGCAACCGCCTCCTGCGCGGCGATCCGGGTAACCGTCTTGGCCGTCAGATAGAAGATACCGGCCGCCTTGCCTTCACCCAGCGCCTTGACCGCCGGGAACAGCGTCGACATCGTCTTGCCGATGCCGGTCGGCGCCTGGGCGAAGAGATTGGCCCCCTCGGCTATTGCGGTGTATACAGCGGCAGCGAAGTGCCGCTGGCCTGTCCGGTAGGCCGGGAACGGAAACGCCAAGCCGGGAATGCTCTCCCCTCTCTTCGTGCTATGCCGGACCATCATCTCGGCATACGGCACATACCGGTCTACCGTCTCTTCCGCAAAGGCCTCCAGCGCTTCGCGGCTCATCTCCCGGTAGAGGCTGTGCTGCGCGCCGCCTCCCCGCTGCACATAGGTGAGCTTCACCTTAATGGAGGGAAGCTCCAGATCGGCAGCAAGCATATAAGCATACATATAAGCCTGCGCCCAGTGCACCTCCTTCCCTTCCAGGGCAGCGTCCGGCGTTCCGGCTATCGATTTAATCTCCTCCACCGTCAGGCTGCCGTCCTCTGCGGCCAGCAGGCCGTCGCAGCGCCCGTCGATCAGGAACAGCAGAGACCCGCGCCGCAGCTCGGTCTTCAGATAGACCTCCTTGCGGTCGCCCTCCTTATATTGCTTCTGGATCAGCTGATGGCTGCGCGTCCCCTCCGCCATCGCCGCTGCGCTGCCGAAGCCCGGCTCCAGACTGCCGCTGCGGTAGGCATATTCCACCAGCGCCCTGACGGACAGGGCGATTTCCGTATACTCCATAGGGGTCACCTCCAACAATTACCGGGCCATTTTATTGCGCTGACCCGATATTCATCCTTTACCAGCGGTATTCCCCTGCCTGAGGGAAATAGCTGCAGCGCAGTCCGTTAATATAGTGTTTTACGCGCGCTTCATAGCGAATACGGCAGGTTCTGATTTTTGACATTCCCTGCCTGACATTGCATAATAAATTTTATTGATAATGGAATTTTTATGTCCTCTTTAGAAAGAAGGCGAAGCTGTGTCATCCGTAACATTGAAGCGATGGTTGCTTAAGCCATTTGTATTCTTTTCCATTCTGTTTCTGTTCAAGAGCCTGTTGGCCTGGGGTGTCATCTTTGATGATCTGCAATTCTGGAAATCGATTCTGACGGAGCTGCCGTTTGTCTGGGCGCTGTTCTTCCTGATTGAGCGCTTTGCATCAAGACGGAAGCTCGGATATTACATGACCGTGAACCTGCTGGTTACGGCGATCTTTTTTGCCGCGATTATGTACTTCAAGTATTACGGGGTTATTGTCACTTACCATGCCGCAGAGCAGGTGAACCAGGTCACCGCCGTCAAGAACAGCGTATTCTCCCTGATGGACCCTTATTATCTGCTGATCTTCACCGATATTATCGTCCTGGGCTTCTATTTCTTCATTAACAAGAAGGGGCGCAATTACAAAAAGGATCAGATCAACCGGCCGAACGGCCGGGGGCTGCATGTCGTGCTGTTCGCGGTATCGCTCGGGCTCTGCCTGTTCAATATTCTGCCGAATAAAGCCAGCATGAACGAGATCAAGAAGGCCCAGGAGATGGGCATCCTTAATTATGAAGCATATACGATCTTTGCTCAAGACCGGACAGAGCTGGTGCAGGCCAGCGAGATTACCCAGGACAGCATTAACCAGCTCAAAGGCATCGATCCTGCGGCAGTCTCGCCCTATGCCGGTGCCGCGAAGAACAAGAATCTGATTGTGATCCAGCTGGAGTCGTTCCAGAACTTCCTGCTCGGCCTGAAGCTTGACGGCCAGGAGGTGACCCCTAACCTGAACCGCCTGATGGAGAACAGCCTGTACTTCAATAACTTCTATCAGATGGTCGGCCAGGGCAATACCTCTGACGCGGAATTCGTAGTCAACTCGTCGTTCTATATTCCTCCGCAGGGCGCAGCGACCATGTCCTATATCGACAAGGAGCTGCCGAGCCTGCCCCGTCTCTTGCAGGCCAGCGGCTATCAGACTGCCACCTTCCATACGAATGTGGTGGAATTCTGGAACCGCGGGGAACTGTACAGCGCCCTGGGCTGGGAGAAGTATTATGACCATGAGTTCTTCGGAGACGAGGATGCCTTCTTCTTCGGCGCTTCCGATGAGGTGCTCTACCGCAAAACCGCCGGGAAGCTGAAGGAGATGGGCGCAGCCGGCCAGCCGTTCTACGCGCAGGTGATCTCCATGTCTGCACATCATCCGTTCACCATTCCTGCAGAGAAGTACAAGATGAAGCTGCCCGAGCGGTATGAAGGTACGTTCGTGGGGGATTATATCCGCTCGCAGAACTATGCGGACTATGCCTTCGGCCAATTCGTGGATGAACTGAAGGCGGATGGTCTGTGGGACAACAGCCTGATTATGGTCTATGGCGACCATATGGGGCTGCCGATCTACTCACTTGACCATGATGACAAGGAATTAATGAAGGAAATCTACGGTCATGACTACAGCTACGCCAATATGCTCAATATTCCGCTGCTGATCCATAGCGAGGGCGCACTTGCTCCGCAGAAGCTGGAGCAGGTGGGCGGAGAGGTCGATATTCTGCCGACTGCCGCCAGTCTGCTGGGTGTGCCGGTGGATCACCAGATCCATTTCGGCCAGGATCTGCTCAGCCAGACCTACAATCTGCTGCCGCAGCGGTACTACCTGCCGACCGGCTCCTTCATTGCCAGCTCGGCGCTGCTGATTCCCGGCAACAGCTTCGAGGATAATACCCAATATCCGCTGGCTGCCGGAGGGCATGCTCCTGCCGGTACCGAGGATGAATACAGCCGCGCGCTGCGGCTGCGCCAGTTGTCGGACAGCTACATCATGCAGCTGCCGGACAAAGCTCCGGCCGCAGAATAGCCGGTCGCCGGCCCGGCGCTCTGCATAATTAATACGGATATGCCAACGCCGCTGAAATAAGCCAGCCCCCGAGGGGGCTGGCTTATTGTTATTATGACAAGGCTTAGCGCTCCTGGTTCTCAAGGATCAGGAAGTAGCGCGCGAAGTTCTCCAGCTCTGCCGGCTCCAGTATCGACAGATGCTCCTGCAGCAGCAGCATGGAACGGTACTGCGCTTCCTCCAGAACATCCTGCCCCTTATCGGTTATGGTGACCAGCACCGCCCTGCGGTCATTCTCGTCCGGCACCCGGGTAATCAGCTCCAGCAGCTCCAGGCGGTCGAGCATGACGGTGACTGCACTGGATTTGACCTCCATTTTCTCAGCCAGCTGAATGACTCTCGCCTGCTTCTCCTGAGAGATCATCTGCAGCAGCCCAAACTGCGGCACAGTCAGCCCCAGCTCCTTATGCAGCGACATCTGTGACATGATTCTGCGCTGTACCCTCCACATGGACAATCCCACACGTTCGATCAGCGGATTGATTTCTTGTGACATTCCTTTCAGCTCCCGGCCTGTTCATTCTGTTTCAAGCGTACCATTATCCAAGCTGCACATTCAATAGAATTGTATTTCATTAATGCCAAAGGGCCCGTTTTTGCAATGATATTTCATACATTATTCATCTTTTTTCGACAGAAAAATTCTTTTTTCGCTCTATGCTCAAAACGCAGCGGATGCGCTATAATCGTAGCAGTGATAGCTAGAATCACTGAATATACTTAGAGTCAGGGCTGGTGATGCGTGTTATGAAATTGGCAACAAAATTAACCTGGATGATGCTGGTTGTATTGCTTCTGGTGGGCTCATCCATAGGCTTCTTCGGATATCGTGCTGCCTACAAGCAGATTGATGAAGCCGCGGGCATTGAATTGGTAGGCTGTGCGAACATTACCACCGGCCTGATCGATCCTGCCGACATTACCGCTCTGGCTGCCGGTGACACCAGCAAGCTAAGTACCGTCGAAGACCGTATAGGCTGGATTACGGACCATAAGCCGATTTTCAAAGAGGCCTTCATTCTCTCCCTGGACGGCAAGGTTCTGGCCGCAGACAAACGCTTCAAGTCAAGAGGATACAAGGCAGGGGACAGCTTCTACTTCTCTGATACAGATAAACAGATAATCACCAGCATGAAGCATTCTACCTACTCCAAGGTCTACACCTACGAAGGCACCTCGCTCAAAACCGGCTACGGCCCCATCTATCAGGATCACGACCCTACCAAACCCATCATTGCGCTCATGGCCATTAACTTCGACGGCCCGCTGATTCAGACCCGGACAATGGACATTATCACCCGCCCCTTCATCATCGGCAGCTCCATTCTGATTATTGCCATTCTCGCCGCTTATCTGCTGATCCGCCGGATGGTTCACCCGCTCTCCAAGCTGTCAGCTTCTGTTAACACGGTGGCCAAAGGCGACCTTACCCGCGAACCGCTGCTCTTCACCAGCAAGGACGAGATCGGCCAGCTGGCCCGTGACTTCAATGCCATGACCCTGAATCTGCGCAACCTGATTACCCAGGTCAATGATACCTCCATGCTGGTCGCCTCCTCCTCGCAGGAGCTCTCTGCCAGCGCCCAGGAGACCAACCGTGCCGGGGAACACAGCGTGAATGTCACTCTGGAGCTGGCTGACGGGGCACACGCCCAGCTGCAGAATCTGGAGGGAAGCTTCAAGGCTGTGCAGGATATGTCGCATTTCATTACCGAAATCGCCGGCAATGCGGACAGTGCGATGAACCAGGCGGCCGTCAACTCCCGGAAAGCGCGGATCGGCCGGGAATCTATGGATTCCACCACCGCCCAGATGGGCATTGTCGGCGCCAGCATCTCGGATCTGTCCGGCATTATTGAAGCGCTGGGCAGCCATTCCAAAGAGATAGAGAATATTGTCGGTACTATAGCCAGTATAGCCGAGGAGACCAACCTGTTATCCCTCAATGCGGCGATTGAGGCGGCGCGGGCCGGAGAAGAGGGCCGGGGCTTCGCGGTTGTAGCCGGGTCTGTGCGCAAGCTCGCTGAACGCTCCGCCGCATCGGCCCGCCAGATCGGCGAGCTGGTCAGCCTGATCGTGGACCAGATGGACAAGGCCGGAGAGACAATGCGGCGCTCCACGGAAGAGATGCTGCACGGTAAGGAGATGATTATAGCGGCTGGGCATTCCTTCTCCGAGATTGAAGTCTCCGTCTCCGATATGTCTGTCCAGAGCCAGCAGATTTCAGCCACCGTCCGCGAGCTGTCCCAGCTCTCCGAAGGGCTGGTAACAGCGATCCAGAAGATTGTCGCCGTCTCCAACCAGACCGCAGAAGGCGCAGAGACCTTATCCGCCTCCTCCCAGGAACAGCTTGCCGCCATGGAAGAGGTCGAATCCTCCGCTGCCTTTCTGTCCTCGCTCGCCGAGAAGCTGCAGGTGCTGGTGGAGAACTTCAAGGTCTAGTTTTGTGCCCATTGTGATCGGTTTTTCGATTACATTTGGCCTACATACCATCCCTGTCCCCAATGTGTCCGGCCATTCCCCGGAATGTTCAAAAAAGGCTGTACTAACGCGGAGCAACTGTTCCGCATCAGTACAGCCTTTGCCATGCCATTGTATCCTTATAGCCTCACAGACCCATCAAGCCGTATTCTCAATAAACCACTGGCCTAATTCCTTCACCGGCATGGGACGCCCGTAGTAGAAGCCCTGCATGACCCGGCAGCCCAGCGATTGCAGCAGCTCGATCTGCTCGGTCGTCTCGACACCCTCGGCAACAACCTCCATGTTCAGGTTGCTGGCAATGGCAATGATGTTGCTGATGATCGCCTTCTTGGAGTGCATCTTGCTTTTGCGGATGAACACCTGATCGATCTTCAGCGTGTTGACCGGAATCTCGTCCAGGTTGCCGAGCGAAGAGAAACCGGTTCCGAAGTCATCCAGCGAGACCCTGACCCCCAGCTCCCGCAGCTTGGAGAGCTGGGCCACCGTCTCCTCCATATTGTTCATTGCAATCGATTCGGTAATCTCCAGTTCCAGGAAATGCGGGGCCAGGCCGGAGCACGCCAGTGCTTCCTCCACCACATCACACAGGCTTCCGCCTTCGAACATCCTTGCCGACATATTGATCGAAACCGCCACATTCGCTACATTGGCCTTGTGCCAGAGCATATTCTGCCCGCAGACCTCATGCAGCATCCAATATGTAATCGGGACGATCAGGCCCGTCTCCTCGGCGATCGGAATGAACTCGGCCGGTGAGACAATGCCGTGATCCGGATGTCTCCAGCGCAGGAGCGCTTCCAGCCCCACCGTCACATTCAGGAGGGAATCCCACTTCGGCTGGTAGACCACCATGAACTCTGAACGGGCCAGCGCCTTGCGCAGATCCTTCTCCAGAGACATCCGCCGCACCTGATGGCGGTTCATCTCCAGATCGAACACGCTGAATTTGTTCTTGCCCGAATCCTTGGAGGTATAGAGCGCCGTATCGGCAGCCTTCATCAGCGCGGAGCGGTCGGTGCCGTGTGCAGGGGTCAGGCTGATGCCCACGCTCGCCGTCACATACAGCTCATTGTCTTCAATGCTATAGGACTTCTTAAGCTCCTGCAAAATATGCTGGGCCTTCGCTTCCGCCGCCCCGACACAGCAATCCGGCAGGGCGATCAGGAACTCATCCCCGCCAAGCCGGAAGACCTTGCCCTGTGTCCCGACACAGGCAGTCAGCCTGGCGGATACCTCGCACAGCAGCAGATCGCCAATATCGTGCCCAAGCGTATCATTGATCGACTTGAAGCGGTCCAGGTCCACAAAGAACACGGCCCCCGGCGTGTCACGGAAGAACTCCTCCCGGAAATAACGCTCCAGGCCGTGCCGGTTCGGCAGCTCCGTGAGCGGATCATGGTAGGCCATGCGCTCCAGGACATTCCTGTCCAGGAATACCGCGCCGCCGGAGACCGCCAGCACGAACAGGGTAACCATCGAGATGCCGGTCAGCAGAATCACATCTGTCTCCATCAGCAGCGGCGCAGCCCCCTGCGGTCCTTGCGGGTGCAGGATGCTTGTTCTCAGACTGGTATAATGCATTCCGGTAACCGCCAGAGCGATGAAGAGGGCCGAGGACAGCTTCCAGCGGCTGAAGCCGGTAATATCCTTGAATCTGCGGAGCAGGAGCAATCCGATATAGGAAGAGATCAGGGCGATTAGTACCGATACCGCCTGATCGCTCAGCCTGTAATGAACCTGCATCTCCAGCTTCATGGCGGACATCCCGGTATAGTGCATGATTGTAATGCCGCTGCCCAGAATCATACCGCCGGCGGGGAACCGCCAGCTTCTCTGGCGGGAAGCCGTCACAATCTGGAGCGATGCGTAACAAGCCGACATGATTAGGAGCAGAGACAGAACCGCTGTGCCGGGATGATAGCTGACCTTGAAGGGCAGGCGGCTGGCCATAATGCCTACGAAATGCATGGCCCATATTCCGCTGCCGAGCACGCAGGCACCCGAGAGCAGCCATAGACGCCGGACCCGGCCCGCAGAATGGGAGACCTGGGAGATCAGATTAAGCGCAGAGTACGATGCTGCCGCTACAAGCGCGAAGGATAGCAATACAATCCAGATATTATAGTGGATTCCCATTTGATCCATAGTTGACCTCTTCACCGGTTTTATTATCAGCGTCTACCTCAAGCTAAGAATCATTATACGAATAACAGATAAGTGGAAGAGTATATAAAGATTATGGCTATCCCTGAGACCTAACTTTAGCTGTATTTTACCTTTTATTTGGCAGACTGTCTAAGTAAATACTGGAACTTGGACCCTAATTTGAATGTCGGCAAAGAATGTCCATATTTGCCGTCAGCCCCCTGTCCGCGGGGTTTCCAGCCTGCCCTTCCGCAGGCCGCCGGGCAGGAAGGCCTGATGCCAGATCCAGGCATTGGCCGCTGCCAGAATTACCAGATAGATGTATATTCCCGCAGGAATTAAGGTGAAGACATAATGGATTCCGGCCAGCCCTGCCAGAATGAACAGCTGCAGAAACGCACTGCCGGTATATTCCTTCCGCTGAGCGGCCTCATATTTCTCCGAGAAGGGCAGCGCCCTGGGAAAAGTAAGCAGGCAGATGACAGAGTACAGCAGCAGAGCCAGCAGAACGACCACCAGATCCGCGATGATCCACCGGCCCAGCAGGAGGATGAAGACGGCTGCCTCTAGGGCAAACAGCGGGAGCAGCAGCTTCAGGACAATGGCCTTCAGCATTCCACGGTGCACCATGCCTGTCCCCTGCAGCGGGATAACCTGATAGATCCAGGCGCCTTTGTAACTGGAGGAATAGCGGACCATCTGTACGACAGTCATCATGAGCAGGGCGCAGTAGTAGATGAACAGGAAGGACTTCGAGCTGCGGATGCCCGCCAGATCGCCGCTCCATACCTGATTGAACATGAAGATAAACGGAAAGATCAGCGAGAAGCCGATGGTCGGATAGACCCGCAGCTTGAACTCGCGCTCATTCTTCATCATCGACCAGGTGAAGCGGAAGAACATGGCTTCCACCCTGTCCCGGCACACCGTCTCAGACAACAGGCGGGGCAGTCTGCCGCTGTCCTTCCCCGCCGCCCCCTGCTCGGCCAGCTTCTGGAGACTGCGTTCAAACAGCGGCATCAGCCGGATGTAGGCGGCGAATAATACGACAGGAACGGCCAGGGACAGCGCCGACAGGATAACGACAGCCCGCTCCTGTGTCCCGCTGACCAGCAGCTCAAACGGCGCTCCGAACCAGATGGGCGGCACCAGGTAATGCCACCACGCCGGAGTGAAATTCAGGCCCAGCTCTGAAATATTGAACAGCCGGGTAACGACCTGAGAGCCCACAGTGACCGCCAGGGACAGAATAATCTGCACATAATTGATGATGTCCTTCAGCTTTTCCCCGTCGAAGAACCTCAGGATCAGCAGATAGACCAGAGCAGTGAACACCAGAATGAAGCCGTCCATCAGCAGAATCTCCGCAGCATACAGGAAGAAGAAGCCAGGCCCGTGCCGGAAGAGAGAGAACACCAGCGAAGGACCGGTGAAGGTGAAGGTTATCGTCATCAGATAGATGAGAATATGCAGACTTTTGGCCATATTAAGCGTCCGGCGGTCCACCGGCTTGGTGAAAAGAATATTCTTGTCCCGCAGATCAAGCATCACGGACGAGAAATCAGAGATCAGCGTCGTCGTAATCATGAACATAACGATACTGAACAGCAGACTCATCATCAGGATATGATGCTCCCGCGGCGCCACCAGAGCGATCAGAATCAGCCCCAGCAGCAGGTAGAACCATTGCACCCGCAGCGGCGAGCCATCCTTGTCCACCTTGGCATCCTGCGTTCCCGAGAAAATGGTGGGGGTCCGCCTGCCGTCCATCGTCAGCTTCACCTGAAGAATACGGCGCATCACAGCATAATCGGCTCCGAGCCCCTTAAAGATCCACTGGAACCGGTCAAGCAGCTTCAGCACCCGGAAATCATTCATACGCTGCACCTTCGCCGATCACCGCAACGAACTCGCTGGCGATGTCCCTATACTTGTCGAAGCCGGTCAGCTGGTTAAAGATTTCCTCCAGCGACCCCTCCCGGCTCTGCTCCCGCAGCTCCGTGAACGTGCCGTCCGCTACAATATCGCCCCCGTCCAGCAGGATGATCCGGCTGCTGATCTTCTCGACCACATCCATAATATGCGACGAATAAAAAATCGTCTTGCCCCTGGCGGCAAGGGTGGCAAAAATCTCCTTCACCACCATCACACTGTTGGCATCCAGACCGCTGAGCGGCTCGTCCAGGAACAGAATGTCCGGGTCATGCAGCAGGCTGGCAATCAGCAGCACCTTCTGCTTCATTCCTTTGGAATAAGAGGCAATCCGCATGTCGTAGGCTTTATCCAGATTAAGCAGCCCCATCAGCTTCTGCGCCTTGGCATCGGCATCCGCGTGCTGCAAGCCGTACAGCTCACCGGTGAAGGTAAGATACTCCCTGGCTGTCAGGCTGTCATACAGCTCCGCTACTTCCGGCACGTAGCCGATTCTTCTTTTATATGCAGTATCGCCGTCCGCAATATCCCGGCCAAAGATCCGTATAGTTCCGTTATAGCCCTCCACCAGCCCGAGCATGATCTTGACGGTGGTGCTTTTGCCTGCGCCATTGGGTCCGATATATCCGATAATCTGTCCACGGTAGACCTGAAGATCAATACCCCGCAGAACCAATCGGTCGCTGTACCTCATCCATAGTCCCTCAATTGAAATAACCGGTTCCTCGGTGAAGCTCATTGCTGTCTCCCCTCTCCTATCCTGATCCTGATGCTGCACCTGCCTCTGCAGCAGGATTAATCTTGTCCCTATTCTAGCAAATTTTAACACAGAACACCTGTGATTTATCGCAGAAATAGATGAGGAAACCGGCAGAAATATAAAAGAGCAGCCCGTAGGCCGCTCCGCTCCCCGCCAAGATATTGGCTGATGACATTATGATTATTACGTCATGCTGATCCGCTCCCGCCTGCGGGCCGATTCCAGGCAGCTCTCAATCAGCCGCATATTCAGGACCGGGTCCTCAGCCGCGATCCAGGGCTTGCCCGTGAAGACCGCCGTGGCGAAATGATCCGCCTGCTGGACGTAGGGGTTGGCGCCGAAGGCTTCGACACGCCGCGGCTCGCCGCTGCCGTACACGAAGAACTCGGCATCATCGAATCTGGCATTGAACGGCATCGGCACCTCGATCCGCCCCTCCGTGCCCAGCACCTCCAGCAATTGGCGGTTGTAGGCCCACATCCCGCAGTCGAAGATAAGCCCTCTCCCGCCGGGGAACTCGACCAGCCCGGAGGCCATCATGTCGACATTGTCATGCTCCGGGGAGAACATCGCCTGAACGGTAACCGCCTCCGGCTCAGCACCGAACAGCAGCCGGGCAGCGGTGAGCGGGTAGCAGCCGATATCGTACAGCGAGCCGCCGCCCCAGGCCGACTTGAAGCGGATATTCGTAGTGTCCTCCGCATCGTTATAAGTGAATGTGCCGCGGATCGAGCGCAGCTCGCCGATCCCGCCGCTGGCGATAATCTCCTGCAGCTCGGCGATGCGCGGATGATGGCGGTACATATACGCCTCCGCCAAGTGGACGCCCGCCTTCCGGCAGGCCTCCACCATCTCGGCGGCCTCGCGGCTGTTCAGGGCTATCGGCTTCTCACACAGCACATGCTTGCCCGCCCCGGCCGCCCGGATCACCCACTCGCAGTGCAGGTGATTGGGCAGCGGGATATAGACCGCATCAACCTCCGGGTCTGCCAGCAGCTCTTCGTAGCTGCCGTAAGCCTGCTCAATGCCGAATTCGGCGGCGATGCTGCTGCTCTTCGCAAGCCCGCGGCTGGCCACCGCCCGGATCACCCCGGTCTCGGACTCCTGGATGGCCGGCATCACGGAGCCTGTAGCGATCTGCGCGCAGCCCATAATTCCCCAGCGAAGCTTCTGTGTCATAGTCCCACACCTTCCTTATTCTAATTCTTCCGCGTAGATCTCTATGCAGGCCATACGGCGGCCCATATAACAGCTATACCCAGCACGAGGATTCTTGCCGCGCTCATCAGGATGAAATTCCTGACAGACAGAATGAAAGTAGTGCCTTTATGCTGTTCCTGGCAGAACCGCGCGATGTTGCGGCGCAGCGGAATCAGGATCAGCAGAAGCAGCAGCACCAGAGCCGGGTGCACCCCGAGCAGCACCAGCACCACCATATCTGCGAAAGAGACATAATACAGCAGCCTGTACAGCAGCAGTGCGTTCTCCCGTCCGATATATACCGGCAGCGTATATCTGCGGTTCTCCATATCATCCTCGATGTCGCAGATGTTGTTCGCCAGCATAATCCCGGCGATGCCAAGAATGGCCGGCACCGAGAACCAGAACAGATACAGCACCTCCAGCAGATTGACATGCAGGCTGACCCACTCCCCCTGGAGCAGCAGGGTAACTACCGTCTGGTCCGAATGGATATAGGCAGAGATGAAAATAATGACGAACCCCATGAAGAGGCCGGAGAACAGCTCGCCGAGCGGCATCCGCGAGATGGGAATCGGCCCGAACGAATAGAGTATGCCGATCAGGAAGGACAGCCCGCCGAGCAGAAAGACCAGCAGTCCGGTCTGGGCGACCAGGGCCAGCCCCCCGCCGGCTGCAAGCCCGAGCAGAATGACGATGACCGCCACCACCGTGCTCTCCTTCAGCCGGTAATACACAATCGGATTATGGGTCTCGTAGCCGTAGCCGTGGGTTTTGGCCGCTTTTTTGAAATCATAATAGTTATTGATCGCCGTGGTTGCCATATCGAAGCTCAGCAGCGACACCAGCATCAGCGCGAAGCGCAGGGGATAGAAGTGCTCGAACCGGTAGAGGGCATAGAGCGTACCCAGCAGCAGCGGCAGCATACTGGCCACCTTGGTCGGCAGCTCTACAAACTTGAAGAACGTTCTTACATTCACATGGATTCATCCTTATCCGTCATATTCACATTTCTGATAATCATTATCATCTAATAATTATACATCAAATTTCGACACTTCGGGCAGAAAGACGCTGCAAAATATTCCCTAATCATGGTACACTATTAAAGATGGTACTTATTTCCTATTAAGTCTGACATCCTAAAGGGGAACACCATGAGACTCCGCCAAAAAATAATCATCTTCATTAGTCTGGCTGTCGGACTCGGAATGGGCACGACTTATCTGCTGCTCCATACGTTTCTGTTGAACCGCTTCGTCCAGCTGGATGAAGCAGAGCTGCGGCGCAGCCTGGAGCAGACCATGACCGCTTATAACCAGGAGCTGGATAACATGAGAACCCGGCTGCTGAATTTCAGCGTTCGGGATGAGACCTACACGTTCATGTCCTCCCCGGCGGCTCCCGGCTCCGCCGCCACCCGCCCTGCGGATACGGCCTTCATTACCCGCAGCCTTGATCCGGCTGTCTATCCCGGGAACCGCTTTGATCTGATTGCCCTGCTCGATGATAACGGCCAGCCCCGTTCCGGCGGCTCCTATGACAAGGCCGCCGGAACGGTTACGCCTCTATCCCGGGAGCAGCTGACACTGCTCCGGCTGATCCATAACCGCCTGCCCGTCCCCAAGACCGCCGGCGAGAGCAGAACCGGCCTGGTGAATCTGGACAATGGCCTTATGCTGGTTACCCTGGCGCCTGTTCTGAACAGCAGCGGGGACAAGCCGGCCCCGGGAACGGCCGTTGCCGGGCGGATGCTGAATAAGGATGAGCTTGCCAAGCTCCGGGATGATCCGGAGTCGGGCATCCAGATCGGCAGCCTGACTCCGCCGCTGCTTGAAGACAGTGGCGGCAGCCGCATCTGGACCAGCCCCCCGGCAGGCGGACGGATGTCCATTCACGCCGTGATGAACGACCTGTTCGGCAGGCCCATAGTGCTCTCTCTGCAGAAGCCCCGCGAGCTGTATGACAGCGGTGTGAAGGCGCTCAGCGCCTTCCGCCCGTACTATCTCACCTTCATTCTGCTGCTGATTGCCTCAAGCGTCCTGTTTGTCAACCGGTCTATTCTGCGCCGTATCTCTTCCCTGGTAGGGAATATCCGGGCCATCGGCAGCAGCAAGGATCTGTCGATCCGCATCCCTCCCTCCGCCCGGGATGAGTTCAGTGCGGTAGAGGAGGAATTCAACCGGATGATTGACTCGCTGGAGCAGACGCAGGATGAGCTGCGCCGTCAGTCGATGCTGGACCCGCTGACCCGGCTGCCGAACCGCTCGCTTTTTTTTGACAAGCTGAATGAAGCGATAGCTGCCCTCAAGGGCAGCGGCAGGCAACTGGTCCTCGTCTTCATTGATCTGGATCATTTCAAGACGGTGAACGATATGCTGGGGCATGATTTCGGTGATGCCATCCTGAAGGAGACTGCCTTCCGGCTCACCCGCATCGTCGGCAAGCATGATGTGGTCTCCCGGCTCGGCGGGGATGAATTCACCATTCTGCTCTATGATGTGCCCGATGCCGCCAGCATGGTCCGCCAGCTCTCCCGCATTCAGGAGACGCTCTCCATGCCGCACCGGATCAAGGGCCATTTGCTGTACAGCACCGCCAGCATCGGGACCAGCACCTATCCGAGGAACGGGGAGGATGCCGATGATCTGGTCAAGCAGGCGGACCTAGCCATGTTCCATGTCAAAGAGAGCGGGCGCAATAACATCTTCCATTATTCCGAAGAGCTGGAAGCAGGCATCCGCCGCAGGAAGGTGCTCGCCCAGCAGCTGCTCCACGCGGCGGCCGCGAACGAGTTCGAGCTGCATTATCAGCCGATCCTCGGCGCCGGCTCGCTGCAGGTCACCAAGGTAGAGGCCCTGCTGCGCTGGAACAACCCGGACCACGGCAGCATCTCGCCGGCCGAATTCATTCCGCTGGCCGAGAGCAGCGGCTCGATTATAGGCATCGGCACCTGGGTGCTGCGCCAGGTCTGCTCCGATATGCGCGAGTTCCGCAGCCGGGGCCTGGAGCTTACCGCCGCAGTGAATATCTCGGCGCTGCAGCTGATGCAGCCGGGCCTCTTGGAGCTGCTGCTGGAGCTGCTGGACACCTACGGGCTGCCTGCATCGAGCCTGGAGCTGGAGATCACCGAGAGCGTCCTCGTCTCGGGGGACGGCATCTTCCTGTCGCTGCAGCAGCTCAGGGCCCACGGCTTCCGGATCTCGCTCGATGACTTCGGCACCGGCTTCTCCTCCCTGAGCTATCTGCGCCGCTTCCCGGTGGATGTCATCAAGATCGACCGCTCCTTCGTCTCAGAGATGTCACTGGACGCCCGGGGCGACGTGCTGGTCAAGGCGATTATCGGGCTGAGCCATAATCTGGGGTTGCGGGTCGTCTCCGAAGGCATTGAGCAGAAGGAGCAGTTCGACAGGCTGCGCACACTCGGCAGCGATGAGCTTCAGGGGTACTATATCAGCCGGCCGCTGCGGGCGGACGCGCTGTATTCGTTTTTGGAAGAGGAGCAGTATTACAGCAGACCCAAATGAGTACTTATTTTATAGGCAAGCTACGGGCGATATGATATGATAGGCAAGCTGATAACAGCACCCGCTTCAGGGTGCTGTTATCCTATGCGAACACTTATGAAAATTGGAGGCTTTCTTCGTTATGTCAGCGCAACCGCAACCCGCCCAATCCGTCAAAATCATCACCGCCGATCCCAGCGCCATCGGCCTGTTCGGACTGGCTATCGTCACCCTGGTCGCTTCTTCGCAAAAGCTCGAAATCACAACAGGCCTGAGCTACTGTATCCCGTGGGCTATCTTCCTCGGTGCCTTCGCCCAGCTGTTCGCATCCATTCAGGATGCCAAGCACAACAACACCTTCGGCATGACGGCCTTCGGCGCCTACGCGTTCTTCTGGTTCGGCATGGGCGCAAGCTGGCTGATCAAGCTCGGTGTGTTCGGCACAGTGCTGGCGGAGGGCGTTGATCCCAAGCAGCTCGGCTTTGTTTTTGCCGGATATCTGGTCTTCACTCTCTTCATGACCCTGGGGGCTGTCGAGGCGAACCGCGTGCTGCTGATTATCTTCATTCTGATAGACTTCCTGTTCCTGGGCCTCTCGCTGAATGCCTTCGATGTCGCTGCAGAGTTCTTCCACAAGCTGGCCGCTGTATCGGAGCTGGCTATCGGAATCGTCTCTCTATACGGCTGCGGCGCTTCCGTGCTGAATGCCCATTTCGGACGCACCTTCCTGCCGGTTGGCGCACCGCTGCGCATCTTCAAGAAGTAGTCCCTGGCCGGCCTTATTCTCGTTACCCACACGCTAACACTCCAGCGGATAAATACACACTGCCCCGGCAGACCGTATTTATCCGTTTTTGATTCCGGGGGACTTTTGTTAGGATTTCCCTTGCGCAAACACGATAAAAATGACATGCTATAGAAACACCTGCGACATATATCGACATTTCCCCGCTATGCAGGCACGGTTTCAACCCGCTTAGACAACAACTGCTTAATTTTTCGGGTATCGGAGGCAATCCATGGCTTTCCTCAGTAAAAAGCCTTTAACGATCATCATCAGCTTCATCGTAGTGCTGCAGCTCTCTCTCTTCTACTATTATTCCGTCTCCCTTAACCGGGAATACAGGGCCGAGAAGGCGGATCTGTCCTCTCAGGCGGTCATGCTAACCTCGAATATTGAAGAGCGGGTAGCGATTGTTAAGGGTGTCAGCTCCTTTATTCAAACGGTTGGCTTCGATGCTGATCCGGAGGTCATCCGGAATTACCTCGCGACAGCCCATGCGAACAATACAAGTAATGTCACGAACATTGTGATTGCTCCTGACGGTCTGATCCGTTACCTCTATCCGCTGGAAGGCAATACCGAGCTTGTCGGCAAAAGCCTGCTGCTGGATTCCTCCCTGGCCTCTCCCGGCATGGTACAAGAGACATTGCGCTCCCGCAGCATCACGATCGACGGTCCGCGTACTCTGGCCCAGGGCGGCTATGGTATGGTGATCCGGCAAGCCATATACAAGGATAACGCCTTCGAGGGCGTTGTCTCGGTAACCGTCAAGATGGATAATATCATCAACCAGCTGGCCTTCAAGGACAGCCATATCTATGTGACCACCAAAGACCATACCTTCCTGTTCGGGGATAAATCCCGTACGCAAGACCGGAAACTGGCCGTTCCTGTGACCGCCTATAATCAGCAATGGCTGATGGGCATTTCCTTACCTTCCCACAAAAAATGGCAGGTGCTCCTGAGCGTCCTGTGGATCGACATCGCCTTCCTGCTGGTGATTGCCTTTATTCTGTATATTTTCTGGTATCAACGCCGCTTCAACCGTGAGCTGGAGCGGGTGGTCAGCATCCGTACCCGCGATCTGCGGATCTCCAAGCGTCTCTATGAGAAGCTGGCGCATTACGACAGCCTGACAGAGATTCCGAACCGGCGCTTCTTCATGGACGAGTTCAAGCGCCTTCTGCAGAGCTCCGAGCCGGGGCAGACCTACAGCCTGTTCTTTTTTGACCTCAACCGGTTCAAGGAGATTAATGATACCCTCGGCCACTCCACCGGCGATCAGGTCATCAAGGCCCTGGCCGGACGGCTGAAGGCGGGAAATCTGCCCTTCAAGCTGTTCGCCCGCACCGGCGGAGATGAGTTCGTCATGGTCTTCCCCGATCTGCCGCGCGCGGGGATTCCTGCCGTGGCTGCGCAGATCAGCGCGCTAATCTCAGAGACTCTGCTGATTGCCGGCGCCCATCTCAGCCTGTCCACGAGCATCGGCATCTCCCTGTACCCTGAGCACTCTCAGAATACGGAGGATCTGCTGAAATTCGCCGATATGTCGATGTACCGGGCCAAGTCGCTGGAGGACGCCAATTACTTCATCTTCGACTGGGGACTGCGCGAGAAGCTGGAGCAGAAGACGATGATCGCCAAGTACCTGCACTCCGCTCTGGAACGCGAGGAATTCGTGCTGCATTACCAGCCCCAGATCAACGCTGTCACCGGCCAGATGATCGGCATTGAAGCCCTCATCCGCTGGAACCACCCCGAGAAAGGGCTGATCGGCCCGGGAACGTTCATTACGGAAGTGGAAGAAGCCGGACTGATGATCCAGCTGACCGACTGGGTGCTGCGCGAGGTGTGCCGCCAGCTGTGCGAGTGGCGCAGTCTGGGAATGCCGCTGCTGCGGACCTCGATCAATATCTCCAACAGCTGGTTCTACAACCGCAATCTGATCGAGAATCTGTTCGCTGTGCTGGACCAATACGGGCTGGATACGGGCGTGCTGGAATTTGAGATTACCGAGAGCACCGCACTGCTTGAAGAGCATTATCCGCTGCTGCAGCAGATGCGCGACCACGGAATCATCGTCTCCATCGATGACTTCGGCACGAAGTATTCATCCCTGAATTACCTGAAGCATTTTCCCGTGAACAAAATCAAGATTGACCGCACCTTCATCACCGGGATCGGCGTCAGCTCGATTGATGAGACCATTATCAAATCCATAGTCTATGTCGCTTCCCAGCTCGGATACGATCTGATTGCCGAGGGGGTCGAGACGGAGGAGCAGCTCGCCTTCCTGGTGGAGCACAACTGCCCGTATATTCAAGGCTTCCTTTTCCATCCTCCGCTGCCTGCCGATGAGATCCGCAAGCTGGCTTCGTAAATCATTCATGAATCTTTCGTGACCCGGCCCCTTTCACGGGGCCTTTATTGCGTGCTTCGGCCGGGCGTCAGGCATACTTTTCCTCCGGGTATCCATACTAAGACAATTCTATGGATACCAATGGAGGGCTAAGGAATGGGCAAAAAGTTGAATCTGCTGATGTTCAGCGGAGAGTATGACAAAGCGATGGCGGGGCTGATTCTGGCCAATGCGGCCAGGGATATTGAGGTCGAGGTAACGATGTTCTTCTCGTTCTGGGGGCTGTTCCTGGTCCGCGATCCTGAAACGATGACGCTGGAAGACAAGAGCATCTACGAGAAGCTGATGGATGTCATTACACCCAAGGGGCCGGAGCAGCTGCCGCTCTCGCGTATGAACTTCAGCGGGCTTGGCAAGCTGATGCTGGAGGAGATGATGGAGGATCAGCATGCCCCCAAGCTGATTCATTTCCTGAAGGGCGCGCGCAAAAAGAACATCAAGTTCTACGCCTGCAAGCTGTCGGTGGAGATTATGGGCTTCAAGCCGGAGGAGCTGCTGCCGGAGGTGGAGATTATCGATGCCGCCGCTTATCTGAAGGACGCCCTGGAGAGCGATATTCAGCTCTTCATCTGAGGAGCTTCGCCTGGGCATTAACCTATTACCCTCCGGGGGCATATACTGGGGCAGATCAAGACTTAAGCAATACGCCTGGAGGGATTGCCCGTGCTCAGTATCCAACGCCCCGCTGCGGCAGAGGTGCCTTCTTCACTGCAAGAGCATTTCGCGCCATTCCGTGAGCATACGGTCGGCAGCCGCCATCTGATCGCCACCCCGTACGGACGGCAGCCGCTGCTCTATGCCGACTGGACGGCCAGCGGCCGCCTGTATGAGCCGATTGAGCGCAAAATGCAGGAGACCTTCGGCCCCTACGTCAGCAATCCGCATACCGACTCCAACACCACCGGACTGACAATGACCCTGGCTTACAATGAAGCGCGCAGCATCATCCGCCGGCATGTGCATGCCGGTCCCGCAGACGCCCTGCTCTTCTGCGGCAACGGCACCACCGGGGCAGTGAACAAACTGCAACGCCTGATGGGCCTGAAGCTGCCGGAATGGCTGAACCCGGAAGCCGTCTGCCCGCCGGAGGACCGGCCGGTCATCTTCGTCAGCCATATGGAGCATCACTCCAACCTCCTGCCCTGGCAGGAGGGTATCGGCGATGTGGTGACTGTTCCGTCCGGGGCGGGGGGACGGGTCGACCTGAACCGGCTGGAGGAATTGCTCCTGCGTTACCGGAGCCGCCGCTTCAAGATCGGCTCCTTCACCGCCTGCTCGAATGTCACCGGCATCCAGACCCCCTACCATCAGCTTGCGGCGCTGATGCACCGGCATGGCGGGGTCTGCTTCGTGGACTTCGCCGCCAGCGCCCCTTACACAGAGATCAACATGCATCCGGCTTCCCCGCTGGAGAAGCTGGATGCCGTCTTCTTCTCTCCGCACAAATTCCTCGGCGGACCGGGGACCGGCGGCGTGCTGCTGTTCGACACCGCCCTCTGCACCGGCCGACTGCCGGATGAGCCCGGCGGCGGGACTGTAGTCTGGGTGAACCGCTGGGGCGGCCGCCGCTATATCGATGATATCGAGGTCCGCGAGGACGGGGGAACGCCCGGATTCCTGCAGGCCATCCGCACCGCGCTGTGCATCCGGCTGAAGGAGCAGATGAACGGGCCCGGCCAATATATGGCCCTCCGGGAGCAGGAGCTGTGCCGCAGGCTGCTCTCCGGGCTTGCGCAGGTCCCCGGCTGCTCCGTTCTGGAGGAGGCACAGACTGAGCGCCACGGCATCGTCTCCTTCACCCTGAAGGAGGTTCATTACAATCTGGCCGTGCGGCTGCTGAATGACCGCTTCGGTATTCAGGCCCGCGGAGGCTGCTCCTGCGCCGGGCCTTACGGCCATCAGCTGCTCGGGCTGGGCCCCGCTGAGTCGCAGGCATTCATCCAGGCGATCCACGCCGGGGACCAGTCGCTGAAGCCGGGCTGGGTCCGCCTGTCCCTGCACCCGATCATGACCGACCGGGAGGTGGAGCATATGCTCTACGCCGTAAGGTCCATCGCAGACCATCACAGAGAATGGGCTGGCGACTACAGCTACAACGCTGCCGCGAACAGCTGGCTTCATTCCGCAGAACGGGGCGGGACTGCGGAGGAGATCAGCGGTCTATTCGTTCTGTAGCGGCTTGCTGTGCAGCTCCCTCTCCCGTGCCCGCCGGGCGAACCCGGCCTCAATCGCTTTTACCCCCCACAGTGACAATCCGATGAACAGCAGCACATAGATCAGCTCCCACGGATGGCGGATGAACCGCTCCACATCGTTGCCGATGTAAGATACGGCAAGCACCATAATCGCCTTGCCTGCGCATAGCGCAATCAGGAAGGAGCGCAGCTTCATCCCCGCGAGGCCGGCGGCCATGTTGATGACTACAAACGGCCCTACCGGAAACAGGCTGAGCAGGAACACATAGCTGAACCCGCTCTGGCGGACCCAGGTCATGGCCTTGGCCACCTTGGGCCGCCGGGCCCATTTGGCCAGATAGGGGTGGCTGGCGATGGCGCGGATGATCAGGAAGGTGACGGTACATCCGGCCACAAGGCCGATCCAGGAATACAGGAACCCCAGCCACAGCCCGTATACCGCCGCATTAAGCCCCACAATGGCAATCGTCGGCAGCGGCGGCACAAAGGACTTCATGAAGGTAAGCCCCACACCCGGCAGCGGCCCAAGCGAACGGTATTGCTCCAGCAGCATCCGCAGCCGGTCCTCAGTCAGCCATGACATTACATCTATTGCATACATTTTCTTCAGCGCTCCCTATTACAGACAGAATTCTTCGCTATTCCCTAGAGATACAGCAAGTGAGCTTCAATTATACAATACTTTCAGCTTCTCTGAGACCAAGAGTCGAGCAACGCAGAGGACTATTCCCGTTCTTTCAGGGCACGTACAGGCTGGACAAGCGCAAGCTGCCGGAGATATGATGAATTCAAAGGTTAACCGGACGGCGTGAACCCGGAAATATCTCTGTATGAACGGAAATCTTGACTGAATCTGCAGCCAGCCCGAAGTGAGGTCTTCATGAGAACATTTGATTATAGCCTGCTGGCCCAAAGAGTGCTGGCCCTGCTGTGCATCGGCCTGCTTACCGGGGCCGCTTTATTCCCGCTGTTCCGCAATGCGTCATCAGCCTGCTATACTCCCCGGTCCGGCTTTGCGGATCTGTCGTCCTGCACCTTCGATGCGGCTTCCGTCTATCCGCTGGACGGGGAATGGGAGTTCTATTGGCAGCAGCACCTGGACCCGCAGAGTACCGGCTCCCCTCCGCAGACGCCGGCTTATATGCCTGTGCCCGGACCTTGGACTCCCTGGACAGATGCCACAGGCTTCTCCCGCTACGGATATGCGACCTACCGCCTGCTGGTCCAGCTTCCGCCGGATATTCCCGCCTTCGCCCTTAAGATGACCAACATCCGGAATGCCAGTGAGGTATACGTAAACGGCGAGCGCCTGGGAGGAAGCGGGACTGCGGGCGAATCCCGGCAGGCCACGGAGCCGCGCAACCAGCCATATACCCTAACCTTCAGCAGCAAGAACCAGACCGCAGAGATTCTGATCTATGTCTCTGACTTCAACTATGCCGGCGGAGGCATTGCCGAACCGGTCCGCATCGGAACTCCCGCCGCCATCCAGGCGCTCACCGAGAGGAACAGCACCTATGATATCCTGCTGGTGGCCGGCTTTGCTTGTATCGGCGTCTACTTCTTCGGACAGGGATTCCAGCGCAAGGAGGACAAGTCCTCGCTTCACCTGGCCGTCTATTGCTTCATGATCGTCCTCTATATGCTGACACACAGCGAGAAGCTGCTGTTCGATTATGTCCCGAACATGTCTTATGAGTGGTTCAGCAAGCTGCAGGCCATCTCCGGGATGGTAGGGTTCTACTGTGTATCCAGCTATACGTATTCCCTGTTTCCCGCGCTCTATTCCCGGTTCTTCGAGCGGTTCTGTCGGCTGTATGCCCTGATCTTCTGCTGCATCGTATTGCTGACGTCAACACTGGTCTACTCCAGAATTACCGGATTTCTGCTGGCGGTCAGCTTCATCTCTGTCTGTTACACCTTCTATATCATGATAAAGGCGATCTACCTGCGGGAGACCGGCTCCTATTATCTGCTCATCGGGGTTGTTGCCGCCGTCATGTTCACCTGCTCCTTAACCAGCAATCTGTTCCTCGGCACGGAGCTTTATGTTGTCCCGCCGCTGCCGGGACCTGTGTTCATTCTGGCTGAAGGGCTGTTCCTGTCCGCGCGCCATGCCCATGCGTATCAGATGATCAAGCAATTGTCCCTGCAATTGGAGCGCAAGGACAGGGATAAGGACGAATTCCTGCTCAAAACTTCGACCCAGCTGCGCACCCCGCTGAATGCCATTATTAATATTGCCCAGTCGATGCATGAGGGAGCAGGCGGTCAGCTCAGCCTGTCCCAGCGGGAGGACATGCGGCTGATTCTCGGGACCGGAAGGCGGCTGGCCTTCCTGGTCCGGGACATTCTGGATTATGAACAGATCAAGCACCAGCGGATCACCCTGCAATGGGGCACTGTTGATGTTCAGGGGGTGGCTGCGATTGTCATTGAGGTCTTCCAGTTCCTGAACAAGAAGGGCAGCATCCGCATCAAGAATCATATTCCGCCGGGCGTCTACCTGGTCCAGGCGGACGAGCAGCGGCTGATGCAGGTTCTCTACACCTTGCTGGACAATGCACTGAAGTTCACGGACCGCGGCAGCGTGGTAATTGAGGCAGCCTGGCAGGAGGCCTTCGTGTCTGTTGCGGTGACCGATACCGGACGGGGCATTCCCGAGGATCAATTCGAGAGTATCTTCCGCGACTACGAGCAGATCAGCGAGGCCGATTCGCTGGAGACCGGAGGGCTGGGGCTGGGCCTTGCGATCAGCCGCAAGCTGGTAGAGCTGCACGGCGGAAGCATCTCCGTGTCGTCCAGAGTGGGCTACGGCAGCACCTTCACCTTCACCCTTCCCGGCACCCCGGCGGAGGCCGCCTGTGCCCGGAAATCTGAGGAGCTGCCGCTCTTCCCGCCGGAGAGGCTGCCTCCAGAGATGCTGCCGCCGGAGATGCTGGACGACAGCTGGAAATACCGCTCGGCAGCTCCGCCGCATTCAGATGAGCCGGCAGAGCGGCATGCCCCGCGCATTCTGATTGTCGATGATGACTACGCCAATCTGAAGGCGCTGACCAATCTGCTGTCGCTGGAGCATTACAGCATCTCCACCCGAAGCAGCGGCAGGGAAGCGCTCGCGCTGCTCGCCAGCGACCGCAGCTTCGATCTCTGTATTATCGATGTCATGATGCCGGAGATGTCGGGCCTTGAGCTGTGCAGGCTGATCCGCCAGACGTATACTCCGCTGGACCTGCCGGTCCTGATGGCCACGGCCGGACAGCAGCTCCACTTCAATGAGGCAGCCTTCCGTGCCGGAGCTAATGACTTTATCCATAAGCCGTACGCCTGGAGCGATCTCAAGGGCCGCGTCAATACGCTGGTCCAGCTCAGGCGGTCGGTCTCCGAGCGGCTCAGCTCAGAGATCGCCATGCTGCGTGCGCAGATCAAGCCGCATTTCCTCTACAATGCGATCAACACCATCATCTGGATGAGCACCCGCGATACCGAGAAGACCCAGCAGCTCCTCTATGATCTGAGCAACTTCCTCCGCGGCAGCTTCGACTTCAGCAACCAGGAGACGGCCATTCCGTTCGAGAAGGAGCTGGAGCTGATCGAAGCCTATCTGTCGCTGGAGCAGGCCCGCTTCGGCAAACGGCTGAAGGCCCGGTATCAGATCGGGGTCAGCGATTTCTCTCTGCCGCCGCTAATCGTGCAGCCGATTGTAGAGAATGCTGTCCGCCACGGCCTGATGGAGAAGATCGGCGGCGGAACGGTGGTGATCTCCACCCGGCAGGAAGGCGGCGATATCCTGATCACCGTCTCGGACAACGGGAAGGGCATGAGCGATGAGCAGCTCTCCTCCTGGATGAAGGAGGATTACCGTTCTCCGCATGGAAAAGGCACCGGCATCGGCCTGCGGAACATTAACCGGCGGCTGCTGACCCAGTTCGGCCGCCCGCTGGTCCTGACCCGTGGAGCCGGCGGGGGCATAGATGTACTTATAACAATCCCAATGGAAGGATGAGTTCTCCTGAGTATCTCAGTAATGGTCATTGATGATGAACAGCCGGCACTGGAGCAGATGCAGGAGCTGCTGCTCCAGTGTGAGGGCATATCCTCTGTTCTGGCTTACGATAATCCGCATGAAGCCTTCACGGCCGCCGCTGAGCTGAAGCCGGATATTCTGTTCCTGGACATCCAGATGCCGGAGCTGTCCGGGCTTGCTTTTGCCGAGAAGCTGCTGCCGTTATCACCGGACACCGACATCGTATTCGTAACCGCCTACCGGAATTATGCCGTTGAAGCCTTCGACCTGTCTGCGGTGGATTATCTGCTGAAGCCGGTGGACCCCTCGCGCCTGCTGAGGACCTGGAACAAGCTGCTCAGCAAGCGTAAGATCTCCGTAACCGACGGGACAGGGAATGGACAGACGTCCTTCCGTCTGCTCGGGAACTATGAATTGACCAGTCCTCAGGGCACCGTGAAATGGAGAACGCACAAGGCGCAGGAGCTGTTCGCTTATCTGTGGATTCACCGGCTGGGCAGTGTCAGCCTGATTCTGAACGATGTGTTCCCCCAGTGGAATTATGAGAAGGGCAAGCAGTATCTGCACACCACCGTCTATCAGATCCGCAAAACGCTGAAAAAGGCGGGACTGGAGGACAGCATTGAGCTGAGCTTCAACAGGGAGAACTACCGGCTGGAATCCCGCGGCATTGAGGGTGACACCGAGCAGTTCCATGAGGCCGCCACACTGGCGCTGCAGAGTAATCAGCCCGAAGACATGCGCAGGGCCGCTGCCCTGTATACAGGCGATCTGCTGCAATCGCTGGACAGTCTATGGGTATATGCCACACGCGATAAATACCGCCGTCTGTATCTCAAGCTGCTGGAGCAGCTGACCATCGAATTAATTCAGGCTGGCCGGCCCTATGAGGCCGAGGATTATGCGGTGCGGCTGACCGAGCTGGAGCCGCTGGAGGAGAGCTATACCCTGCGGCTGATCTCCATCTATTACGAGATCGGCAAGCCGCTGCGTGCCCAGCGCAGATACACCCAATTCCGCAATTCCTACATTGCGGAGACAGGCGATGATTTGCCGGACTGGTTCACCGAGGAATATGAACGGCTGGGCAGATAAGCGGACCGGGACAGCCAGGCTGTCCGTGTGCTGCTGTCAGGCACGCCGCCGACCGGCGGAAGCCCGAAGAGACACCCCCTCATTTGCCGGGAAGGTGTCTCTTGGCGTGCAATTTTTCGATATTTTATGGCAATGTTCGACGTTTATCAGCGTTTTATCAGTGATTTATCAGTGACAATTGTTACCATTGCTCATATACACTAGCATTTGTGCACAAGAATGCAAACAATTAGGGCAATGGGGGATGTAACATGAATAGAAGATTCCGCTTCAAACAGGCTGTCAGACGCATCAAGATACTTCCGCTGATGTTATCCATGATCCGCGAGGTAACCGTGGATAATACCTCTCCTGCAATGCGCGTTGAGGTCACCACCGACAAAGAGGCTTATTCACCCGGCGAAGAGGTCACTGTGCAGGTACATTTGCGGGATTTCGCTGCCAATGACTGCGGCTACAGCTATTTCAACTTCATTGTTCAATATGACAGCGATGTCTTCAGCAACCTAGAGTATACGCGGCATTCAATCTATAAGGAAGGCAGCTATACCGCCGGTGACGAAGTGAATAACCGGGCCGGGTTCAATTTCCAGAGCCCCGTTGACGGCAGCATCTATCTCGGAATGAATACAAGCATACGCGGAATCGATATCCAGGTCGAAGCGGACGGAGGACAACATTCCATCCCGGCAGTGAACCAGACTCTGGTTACCTTCAAGCTGCGGGTCAAAGAGCACACCCTGGCCTCCTCCTCATTGATCAGCCTGGCCAATGAATTCACCCGCATCCGCACCTCTGAGGCCGGCAACAGCTTCTACCTCTACTCCCCCGATGTGACGGTCAGCGCTCCGGCACGGGTGGATATCACTGTGTCCCCTTCCGTCTCCGTCTTCTCGGCACGAACACCTGACAACCATCTGTTGTAGCAGATATTCTACATAACCAGATCCGCTTACTTCCTCCCTCCGGTTGGCAGCCGTCTATACTTCCTGTACTATATGGCTGTATACATACTCAGAAAGCAGGTGGATGCAATGCTGCATTCAGACATTATAAAGTTACGGGCAACGGCACTGGAAGATCTCGACTTTGTCCTGTCTGCCGAAGGGAACGAGCTAAACCGCAGGTTCGTTGGACAGTGGAGCAGGGAGCAGCACGCTGCAGCCTTGGCGGACGAAGATATCAGGCATCTCATTGTCGAGGGTCCGGCGCAGGAACGGGTGGGGTACGTAATCCTCACGGGAATTCAGGACCCGAACCTCACAGTCTGCATCCAACGCCTTGTCATTCAGACCAAGGGCTGCGGCTATGGAACATTAACACTGAAGCTGCTGATCCATTGGGCATTCGCCCATACGGACACTCACCGGCTGTGGCTAGACGTTAAAGACCACAATGTCAGAGCACAACATGTCTACGCCAAAGCCGGCTTCGAGCTGGAAGGTACCCTGCGCGAATGCCTGCGGACGGAGGAGGGATTCGAGTCCATCCAGATCATGTCCATCCTGCGCCATGAATTACGTACGGATGACTCTCTCTGCCAGCCTGACAGATAGATAGGGGGATGCAGCTCGAGCCATGAGGGGCAAATGTGTTCGGTTTTCCGCATACATTGGCCCTACGCGCCGTCCCTGGTTCCATTGTGTTCGGTTTTCCGCATACATTGGCCCTACGCCCCGTCCCTGGTTCCATTGTGTTCGGTTTTCCGCATACATTTGGACCACTAGCCCACTTAGCTGTGAATGTGTTCGGTTTTTCGCACACATCTGGACCACTCGCCCACGTAGCTGCCAATGTGTTCGGTTTTTCGCACACATCTGGACCACTCGCCCACGTAGCTGCCAATGTGTTCGGTTTTTTGCATACATTTGGCCCACGCGCCGCTCCTGCCCCATTGTGTTCGGTTTTCCGCATACATTCGCCCCAGTTACCTGCCTGCCGCCCATTCGTAAGCGCACTTTTCCACGGGTAGACGTAACTCACAATTCCCTGCACACACAAAAAGACCAAGCCCACGTCAGAGCCGTTCGGGGCTTGATCTCCGTTATTCCATTTTACGTTTAAGCGTGGGCTTCAATCGGCTTCACCAGCCGGCTGCGGTCAAAAATCACTGCCGTCACATGCTTGCGCGCATCCGCTGTGAGCAGCAGCAGCTCCACCGGCTCTCCAGCCGGCTCACTGCGGATGAAGATAACTCTGGCACCGTCCAGATCCTCATATATTCCGGCAACAGTATAACCCTGCCCGAACAGACTGTCGATCTGCCGGCGCTCCTCCTCGAACTCTGCGAATGCTGACATCTCAGACCACTCCTCCGCTTATTTCTGCTGCGGCCGGCGCGGCCTGCCCCGCCCCGAAGCGCTTGCGGTGCAGATACTTGCCCCGGCCTGCGGCTCCGACGAACACCTTGTCGCGGATCACGAATTCCCCCCGGCTCAGCACAGACACCGGCTCCCCCTTAACCTTCATGCCCTCAAACGCATTGTAATCCACATTCATATGATGGGTCTCCGCCGACAGAACCCGCTCTGCCGCCGGATCGAAGATCACGATATCCGCATCGCTGCCGACAGCGATGGTCCCCTTCTGCGGGAACAGGCCGAACAGCCTGGCGCTTGAAGTAGAGATGATATCCACGAACCGGTTCAGTGTAATCCGCCCCTGCTCCACCCCCTCGGAGTAGAGCAGGCTGAACCGGTCTTCGATCGTCGGCCCTCCGTTCGGAATCTTCGAGAAATCGCCCCGCCCCAGCTCCTTCTGGCCCTTGAAGTTGAATGAGCACTGGTCGGAGCCGATGGTCTGCAGCGTGCCGCTCCAGAGCGCATCCCACAGCACCTCCTGGTTCCATGCCTCGCGCAGCGGAGGCGACCAGACATACTTGGCCCCTTCAAAGTCAGGCTGCTCAAGCGCCGTCACATCAAGCGACAGATACTGCGGGCAGGTCTCGCCGTAGACGCGCAGCCCTTTTTTGCGGGCTTCGCCAATCTTCCACACCGCCTCGGCGCAGGTGACATGCACCACATAGAGCTGCGAATCGGTCAGCCCGGTCAGATAGGCCGCCCGGCCCGTTGCTTCGCCTTCCAGCTCAGGGGGACGGGTCAGGGCATGATACACCGGATCAGTGTTCCCTGCGGCGAGCGCCTGGTCGACCAGATACTCAATCACATCGCCGTTCTCGGCGTGGACCATCACCAGCGCCCCTTCGCGCTTCGCCGCCAGCAGCGTCTTGTACAGTACGCCGTCATCGGCCTGGAATGTATTTTTGTAGGCCATAAATACCTTCAGTGAGGTGATGCCCTCCTGCTCAATAATCTGCGGCAGCTCACCCAGCACCTGGTCATTCAGCTCCGAGACCATCAGGTGGAAGCTGTAGTCGATCACCGCTTTGTCCTGCGACTTGTTATGCCAAGTGTCTACGGCCTGCTGAAGCGGCTGGCCCTTCTGGGTCAGGCAGAAGTCGATCACCGTGGTCGTCCCGCCATAGGCAGCGGCGATGGTGCCGGTCTCGAAGTCGTCTGCTGTCACCGTCCCGCCAAAGGGCATATCCAGATGGGTGTGCGGGTCAATCCCGCCAGGGAACACATAACAGCCGGAAGCATCGATTATCTCCGCCCCGGCTGTATCCAGCTGAAGACCCAGCCCCGTAATGATACCATCCTCAATCAGGACATCCCCGCTGTACGTATCGGCCGCTGTAACAATAATCCCGTTCTTGATAAGCTTCTTCATCTTATCCCACCTCCACTTCCGAATAGGAGCTGCTTAGTCCGCTGATTACCTGATTGCGCTGATTCCAGCTCATCGGGGCCGCCCCGCTGTCCACAGCAACCATATCAATGGCACCGTCTGCCGGGCAGACAATGGAACACAGGTTACAGCCTACACAATCCTCTTCGCGTACCTGCAGAATGGCCTTACCCGCTGCATCCGTCAGCATATCGATGCATTGATGTGAGGCGTCCTCACAGGCGATATGGCATTTATTGCAGTTGATGCAGTTCTCCTCGTTGATCCGTGCAACCACTTTGTAATTCAGGTCAAGATCGCCCCAGTTGGAATATCTGGGCACCGATTTGCCAATTAGCTCCGTTACCGACGCCAGCCCCTTCTCATCCAGGTAATGGTTCAGGCCGTCGATCATCTCTTCAACAATCCGGAAGCCGTGATGCATCACCGCCGTGCAGACCTGAATTCCAGTGGAGCCCATCAGCATGAACTCCACGACATCCTGCCAGGTGGAGATGCCGCCGATGCCGGAGATCGGTACGCCGACTTCACGGTCACGGGCACATTCCGCCACCATGCTGAGGGCAATCGGCTTGACCGCCGGACCGCAGTAGCCGCCGTGCGCCCCCTGTCCGCCGACATGCGGAATCGTGTTCCAGGTATGGATATCCACCCCGGCCAGACTGTTGATCGTATTGATCAGGCTGATCGCATCGGCTCCGCCCTTGACCGCATGACGGGCAACAACGGTAATGTCGGTGATATTCGGCGTCAGCTTCACGATGACCGGCGTCTCTGCCACCTCCTTGACCCAGGCTGTCTGCGCCTGCACCAGATCCGGCTGCTGGCCGGACGCCGCGCCCATCCCACGCTCAGCCATGCCATGCGGACAGCCGAAGTTCAGCTCCAGGCCGTCTACGCCGACAGCCTCGACACGTTTGACGATCTCGTGCCACTTCTCCCGCTTCGGCTCCACCATCAGGGAAGCGATGATTGTCCGGTCCGGGAATCTTTTCTTCGTCTCGGCGATTTCCTTCAGGTTGACTTCCAGCGGCCGGTCAGTGATCAGCTCAATATTATTGAAGCCTGCAACACGCTGCCCGTTAAAATGAACGGCGGCGAACCGGGAGGAGGTGTTGATTACCGGCTCGCCGAGCGTCTTCCACACCGCGCCTCCCCAGCCCGCCTCGAAGGCGCGCTGCACCTGATAGCCTGTATTCGTAGGCGGCGCCGAGGCCAGCCAGAACGGGTTCGGTGACTGAATGCCTGCAAAATCAATACGGAGATCTGCCATTGCCATTCCCTCCCTTTTCTATGAAGTCAAGTTATACAGCCGAATCAGCTACATGCCGGAGACGCCCGGACAATTGCTCTGCAATGGCATAGGCGGCAGCCTTGCCCTGCTGTGCGGCGGAGACGACCATCGCCTCCCCCGCGCCTGCGCCGAATACAATATCTCCGGCAGCATAGATCTGCGGATCAGAGGTGCGGCCGGTCTTCGCGTCAATCTCCACCACACCCCGGCGGTGGGCCAGTCCCAGCGCCTCTATCAGCTCCAGCCGCCGCTGCTGGCCGATGGCGATCACCACGGCATCCACCGGCAGCAGGAATTCCGAGCCCTCCACCGGCACCGGAGCCGGGCGTCCGTCCGGCCCGGCTGCGCCGCTCAGCCTCATCTGCACGCACTCCAGGGCTGCGACCTTGCCCTGCTCATCGCCAATAATGCGCTTCGGCAAAGTCAGCCAGCTGAATTCTACGCCCTCCTGCTTGGCGAATTCATATTCAAAATCATACGCCGTCATCTCGGCGCGGGTCCGGCGGTAAACCATCTTCACGTTCGCTGCGCCAAGCCGCACCGAGCAGGTAGCCGCATCGATCGCTGTATTACCTGCCCCGATGACTGCCACCCGCCGGCCGGACAGCTCCGGCGCTACTTGTCCCGGCTTGGTGGACCCGACCAGCTCGATCGCATCGTAGACACCGGACAGGCTCTCGCCCTCAATGCCCAGCGGAGGCACGCTCCCCATCCCCGCAGCGAGCACAATGGCATCATATTCCTCCTTCAGCTCGGCTATAGAGATATCCGTGCCGACCTTCACGCCCGTGCGGATCTCTACGCCCAGCTTCTCCACCTGCTCCACCTCCCAGAGGGAGATGGACTGCGGCAGCCGGAACGAGACAATGCCGTGTGTATTCAGCCCTCCGGCCAGCGGCTTCGCTTCATAGATTACTGTCTTGAAGCCTGCGCGCGCCAGCTCCCTTGCCGCCGACAGGCCAGCCGGACCGCCGCCGATCACCGCAACCTTCCTCCCGTTAGGCTCGCCGGCCTGGAACAGCTGAATGCCGCTGCGGACCGCCCAGTCGGTGGCATACCGCTGCAGCAGGCCGATCTGAATCGGCGCGGAAGCCTCGTTCAGGACACAGGCCCCCTCGCAGAGCTCCTCTGTCGGGCAGACCCGGGCGCAGCTCGCGCCTACAGGATTGGAGTCCATAATCGTCTGCGCCGAGCCTCTCAGATTGTCGGTAGCGATTCTTCGGATGAAGGAAGGAATATTGATGCCGGTCGGGCAGGCCTTGATGCAGGGCGCATCATAACAGTACAGGCAGCGGTTGGATTCCTCGATAGCCCCTTTGCGGGTAAGTCCCGGTTCGGCTTCGGCGAAATTGTGCAGGATCAAATCGGGTGTATCTGTCATTGCCGGTGAGGTCAGCTCCATGGGTGTACCCTCCTTCTGGATGAACGTTTTCCGCTCTCGATTAGCCATAGTGTAATATAACATAACATTATTCTTGAGATTTCCTGAATATTTCACTTACTTCCAACGATTATTGTAGTAAAATAAACACCAAAGCCAACAAAAGCGCTAATCACACTCCAGTTAAAGTTAAGTTTCCTGACATTTTATATTCAAAACTATAGTCAATTCGTCTTGGGGTTACATTAGACAGATTGTCTAATTTCAAAAGTCTATTTTTTACCCGGTGCGCCAGGAGCGTCCGGGACCGACTATAAATGGGGGGAAGCTTATGGACTGGGAGCTAGTATTAACGATCCGCGATGCGCTGAAACGGCCGCTCTTCGCAGAAGCTGAGCTGATTGGGGGCCGCAGCGGCCTGAACCGGGCGGTCCGCTGGGTACATGTGCTGGAGAGCCCGAGCCTGGAGAGTCTGATTCACGGGGAGGAGATGATTCTGACCACCGGCATGGGCGCAAGCCGGGATACAGCCGCCGCCTGCTCCTTCATGCAGAATCTGATCGACCGGAACGCCGCCTGCCTGTGCATTGAGCTGGGGACCTATTTCAGCGAGATTCCGCAGGAGATGATCAGCCTGGCCAACCGGCATGACTTTCCTCTGATCCAGTTCACCCGTACGGTGCGTTTTGTCGATATTACCCTCGATCTGCATTCCCTGATTATCAACCGCCATCACCGGATGCTGCAGGAGCTGGAGAGCATCTCCCGTGAATTCCACCGGCTGACTCTGACCTCGCAGGGAACCCTTAAGGTTCTGCAATTATTATGCAAAAGCACCCGCACCCAGATCGTCTATGTGCAGCCCCAGAGCAAGCCCCTCTTCTTCCCGGCCTTGCCGCCCGGTGAGCAGCAGCCGCTGCTGGAGGCCTTCGCAGCCTTCCGCGAAGAGATGGAAGGAGTGCAGCCTGAGGCTGCCCCCCAGCTCCGCGAATATGGCCATCGAACCATGGCGGTGAAGCCGGTGGGCGCTCTGGACCAGACCTGGGCTTATATCCTGATGGTCTGCCCGCACAAGCCGCAGGAATTCGATTGCCTGCTGCTGGATTCCGCCTCCCTGTCGATCGCGCAGGAGCTGCTGCGGACACGGTATATGGAGGAGCGGAAGCTTTTCTCGGAGAATCTGTGGGTGGAGGAGCTGGTCGGAGGGCGCAGCCAGGATGACAACCGGCTCAAGGGGCTGATCGGACCCGACTTCAATCTGGTCAATGAGCTGCCCTACCGTGTATGCCTGATCGAGATTGAGAATCCCCCTGAAGTGAAGTGGAACAGCCCGGAGAACGACTGGGAATCGATTACCTTCCACCTCTCGCTTCTGCTGCGCTCAATCTTCGAGAAGCACTCGCTCCGCCCGCTCATTACCCTGAAGAACAACCGCCTGACCGTCATTGCGCTGGACATCCAGTCACGGGTGCCCGGCAAGCTGCGCCTGCAGCAGGCGCTGGACGCCCTGCAGCATATCCGTGCCGACGAGAAGCTGAAGGATCTGCAGCTCGTTACCGGCGTCAGCAAGGCCCACCGGGGGCTGAAGCACGCCCATGCCGCATACCAGGAGGCAGTCCAGGCGCTGTCGCTCTACTCTTGTTACCAGAAGCCGATTCTCATGTATGAGGAGCTGGGCGTCTTCCAGCTGCTGCTGAGCCTGAATGACGGCCGGACGCTGGAGAGCTTCATCCGCAGCTACCTCGGCCCGCTGATTGACCACGACGAGGCGAAGGGCAGCGAGCTGCTGCTGACACTGCGCGTGTATCTGGACCATGACGGCTCCAAGCAGATTGCCGCGCGCAGCCTGTTCATCGTGCGGCAATCGCTCTACTACCGGCTGGACAAAATCACCGAGCTGCTGGGCGAGGACTTCATGCTGCCGGAGAACCGGATCTCCATCCAGGTCGCCCTGCGGGCCTACCAGCTTCTCTACCCGGAGAAGCTCACTCTGCCCAGCGCCCGTTCAGCACAGCTGTGAGGGTATCAATAATGAACTGGATATCCTCATCGGTGGAGGATAACGGCGGGGCGAGGGTGAGCACATTATTGTAGCCCGCCACCGTATCCCCGTTCTTGCCGATGATCAGCCCCTTGGCCCGGCAATCGGCAATAATGCCCTTGATGATGCTGAGCGGGGCGGGCTGCCGGGAGGCCCGGTCCGCCACCAGCTCAATGCCCAGCACCAGCCCGAAGCTGCGGATGTCGCCTACCAGCTTGTGGCTGAGGAGACCGGCGAGGGCATCTGTCAGCCGCCTGCCCAGCACAGCGGCCCGTTCAACCAGCTTCTCCTGCTCCATAATCTCCAGGTTGCAGAGGGCGAGCGCACAAGCGGCCGGGTTGCCGCCGAAGGTATTCACATGGCGGAAGTGGCCGTAGTCATCGCTGTTATCCTTGAATGCCTCGTAGATCTCCCTCCGCACGGCAGTAGCCGACAGGGGCAGATAAGCGCTGGTCAACCCTTTGGCCATCGTGACAATATCGGGCTTCACTCCGAAATTGTGGTGCCCGAAGCGGCGGCCGGACCGCCCGAAGCCGCAGATAACCTCGTCGATGATCAGCAGCACGCCGTGGGTACGGCAGATCTCCTGGACCCGGTCCATATAGACCTGATGCGGGACAATGACGCCGCCGCCGGTAATCACCGGCTCCATAATGACCGCCGCCACCGACTCGGCCCCTTCCCAGATGATCATATCCTCAATTGCCTGCGCACACTGCAGGTTGAAGGCCTCCTCCGGCATCCCCTCCGGACGGCGGTAGCTGTCGGGGGGCGCCACATGCAGGAACCCGCTGCCCAGCGGCTCATACCGGTATTTGCGCTGCGGCTGTCCGGTCGCGGACAGCGCGCCCAGCGAGCTTCCGTGATACCCCCGGTAGCGGGCAATGAACTTATGGCGGTCCGGCTGCCCGGTCTGGCGGTGGTACTGGCGGGCGATTTTGAAGGCTGCTTCATTGGCCTCCGAGCCGCTGTTGGAGAAGAAGATCACATAGTCGCCCTCCAGCCATTCATTCAGCTTCGCGGCTAGAGCAATGGCTGGCATGTGGCTCTGGGTCAGCGGGAAATACGGCAGGGTCAGGAGCTGCTGATATGCTGCCTCTGCCAGCTCCTTGCGGCCGTAGCCGACATTCACACACCACAGGCCGGACATCCCGTCCAAAAACCGGTTGCCGTCTATATCCGTTACCCATGATCCGCTGGCTGCAGCGGCAATCATCGGCGGGTTCTTCTCGCTATAAGGGGTCATGTTATGCCACAAATACTGCTGGTCCTGCTTAAGCGCCAGCTCGCTGTCTTGGCCCAGGCTCTGCACAGCCCTCGCTCCTCTCGGCACTCGCCTCATATTTAGTAACGCGCGGTAATCATTTTCTTGCGGGTATAGAACTCCACGCCGTCGCGGCCATTCGCATGAAGATCGCCATAGAACGACTTCTTGTAGCCAGAGAAAGGGAAAAACGCCATCGGGGCAGGCACGCCCAGATTCACTCCCAGCATCCCGGCATCCACCTCCTCGCGGAACTGGCGGATCGCACTGGCACTGTCGGTATAGATACAGGCTCCATTGGCAAAAGACGACCGGTTCGTCACTTCAATCGCCTCCGCCAGATTCTTCACCCGCACCACCGACAGCAGCGGTGCGAAGATCTCGTCGCGCCAGATCGCCATTCCCGTGTGTACGCGGTCGAAGATCGTAGGCCCGAGGAAGAATCCGCCGCCCGCCGCCGCTGCGGCCTTCCGGCCGTCCAGCACCAGCTCCGCGTTCTCGGCCAGTCCCGACTCAATATAGGCAATCGTCCGGTCCTTGCTCGCCTGGCGGATGACCGGCCCCAGGAAGACGCCGTCTTCCCTGCCGTCCCCGATCTTCAGCCCGCGGGCCGCCTCGGCCAGCCGGCCCACCAGCTCATCCGCCACCGCCTCATGCACCACTACGACAGCGCAGGCCATGCAGCGCTCCCCGGCCGAGCCGAAGGCGGCGGAGATAATGTTCTTCACCGCATTGTCCAGATCGGCATCCGGCAATACAATGGAATGATTCTTCGCTCCGGCCAGCGCCTGAACCCGCTTGCCGTGCGCCGTTCCCTGCTTATACACATATTCCGCCACCGGCTGCGATCCGACGAAGGAGACCGCCTTCACCGCTTCGTGGGCCAGCAGGCCGTCCACCACCTCATGCGCCCCATGGACCACATTCAACACCCCCGGGGGGAAGCCCGCCTCCGCGAACAGCCCGGCCAGCCGGTTCGCCAGCAGCGGCGTCCGCTCGGAGGGCTTCAGCACGAAGGTGTTGCCGCAGGCAATGGCCAACGGGAACATCCAGCAGGGCACCATCATCGGGAAGTTGAACGGGGCGATCCCGCCCACCACCCCCAGCGGATAGCGGTACATGCCGGACTCAACGCCTGTGGCGATATCCGGCAATTGGCTGCCCATCATCAGCGAAGGAATGCCGGCGGCGAACTCCACGCATTCGATGCCGCGCTGCACCTCGCCCAGCGCTTCCTCCAGGCTCTTGCCGTTCTCCAGCGTAATCAGCTCCGCCAGCTCCCTCCAGTGCTGCACCAGCAGCTGCTGGTACTGGAAGAAGTAGCGGGCCCGGCGGGGAACCGCCACTTTGGACCATAAGGGATAAGCCCCGGCAGCCGCCAGAGCCGCTGCATCCAGCTCCTCCCGGCTGGAGAGCGGCACATGGGCAATCACCTCACCCGTCGCCGGGTTGAACACCTCCTCCTGCCGGCCGGAGCGGGACTCCACCCAGGCCCCGTTCACATAATTCTTCACTTGCATAGCCTGCCCGGTGAGCAGTGGCATCGCCTGCACCCCTTTCCCTCGTCTGGCCGCCTCTTAACAGAGATGACCGCCTTACCCTGGCGGCCATCTCTGTCAATTATGAAGCAACGCCGTTATTTCGCCGCCATCTCCACAATCTCATTCGTATACGCCTCATCCACCTTGGCGGCGGTCTTGATCACACCGAACTTCAGCGCGATGTCCGCCGTCTGCTGGAAGGCTGCCGCATCGGTATAACCCAGCTTGGAAGCATCGAAGCCCTCCGGCTGAATCAGCTTGGCGACCTCCTTCATCATGGTCAGCTGGTGCTCTCTCGTTGTACTTCCCGCTTCGGCAAGCTTCATCACACTGTCCACCGCCGCTTCCGGGTCAGCAATCGCATCCGCCCAGCCCTTCAGGGAAGCGCGGACGAACTTGGCGGCCGTCTCCTTATTGCCCTCCAGCCACTCCTTGTTCGCGAACAGATTGTCTTCGAGCATCGCCACTCCCTCATCATTCATATCAATGACGCTCAGCTCCTCCGGCTTGACGCCCGACTCCAGCACGACCTGATATTCGTTATAGGTCATAGCCGAAGCTGCATCCAGCTCGCCGCCGAGGAACTGGTCCATCGTGAAGCCCTGCTTGGTGAAGTTCAGATCCTTGCCCGAATCCAGCTTGTATTTGTCAAACAGCGCCAGCAGCTCGAATTCATTGCCGCCCATCCAGTTGCCGACCTTCTTGCCCTTCAGGTCCGCCGGGGTAGTGATGCCCGCCTCCTTCTTGGATACCAGCACCAGCCCGCTCTTCTGGAAAATCTGGGCGATCTGCACCAGCGGCATCTCCTGCTCCTGGCTGGTCAAGAGGCTCGCCACCCAGTCTACGCCGATGTCTGCCGTTCCGCCCGCCACCTGCTGCTCAGGCACGATATCCGGCCCGCCGGGCAGAATCTCGACCTTCAGCCCTTCGTCGGCATAATATCCTTTGTCCTGCGCCAGGAAGTAGCCGGCGAATTGCGCCTGCGGCACCCATTTCAGCTGCAGCTTCACCGTCACCGGCTCAGCTGCCGGTTCACTGGTTGCCGCCGCTTCCGGCGAGGCTGTGGCCGCATTGCCCCCACCCGCCTCTGCCGCCGGGCTGCCTGCGTTATTATTGCCGCCGCAGCCTGCAAGCAGCGGGAGCAGCATCAGCACCGCCGCCACCCATAGCCTGATGCGCACCTTGCCCTGTCTACCTTGTCTCATCGCAACTCCCCCTGCCACTCTAGTTTTGGTAATCGGCCCTGCACAGCATGGTTATTGATGCTCTTCTATGCATAACTCCCGGCATTACGCACGCCGGGAAGGATGCCACTTGATAAATACCTTCTCCAGCCGTTCAACGGCCAGGTAGAAGATCACTCCCGCAATGGCCGCAAGCACGATGCAGGACCAGCCGAGCGGCATCTTCGCCACCTTGATGGAGTTCGAGAGCAGATAGCCTAGCCCCCGCGAGGAGAAGAAGAATTCCCCGACAATCGCTCCGATCATACTGGCAGTGGCGTTGATCTTCAGGGCAGTGAACACATAAGGCAGGCTGTTCTGTATCCGCAGATAGCGGAAGACCGCCGGCTTGCCTGCCGCATAGGAATGCATCAGGTCAAGCGCCAGCGGATCAACGGCAGACATGCCCTTGTAGGCATTGATCGCCATCGCCGCCATCGTGGTCGCGGTCACAATCGCGGCCCGCGAGCCGATGCCGTCCCCGAACCACAGGTTCATGATGGGGGCCAGTGCAACAATCGGCACGGCATTCAGCGCCGCCACCAGACTCAGGCTGCTTCCGCCCCAGCGGGGCCAGGCGGTAGCGGCCAGAGCGATAAGGAAGCCGCAGGCTGAGCCGATCAGCATCCCGATCACCGCTTCAGCGAGAGTATAGCCGGTGTAGGAGAGCAGCAGGCTGATGTTGTCACGCATCGCTTCAGCAATGGCAGACGGCAGAGGAAGCTGATATTTCTTCAGCCCGAAGATGCCATGGAAGACCTGCTTCTCCCACAGGAGCAGGAAGAGGATCCCCGCCAGCAGAGGCAGAGCGACTCCGCGGTTTAACCATTTCAGAGATATGCCCAAGCTACCGTTACGCTCATTTTCTGGTGCAACAATGTTGTTAGAGGATGTCTTTGACAGGGAATCCGCCTCTTTGCCGCCGGAAGCAGCATACGGAATCTCCCGGGCAGGATGGCTCTCCATCAGCGCTCGCCTCCTTGGGAGCGGAATTCCGGCTGCCATGGGGCGGCCAGCCGTTCCAGCAGACTCATCAGTCCATAGCTGGCGATCCCGAGCAGAGCGCCGACCAGAACCGTAGACCAGAACATATACGCATGGGAGGGACCGTAGTAGAGATTGCGCAGCATGATGACGCCGATCCCCCGCTGCGCGCCCATCAGCTCAACGAGGATGGCACCGGTAACCGCCAGCGGTGCAGCGATCTTCAGCCCGCTGAACAGTGCCGGAAGCGAGGCCGGAAGCCGCAGCTTCCAGTATACCGTCCACGGCCTTGCGGCGTAGGAATGCATCAGCTCCAGAGCAGAGGGGTCCACACTGCGCAGACCGCGCAGCATATTCAGTGCTACAGGGAAGAAGGTAATATAGCCGGAGATGATAATTCTCGATACCTGCTCATCGCGCACAATACCGTAAATAATCGGCGCAAGCCCCAGAATGGGAATCATCTGCGAAGCTACCGCATAAGGGAAGGCGAGCTGCTCTATCGTACGCGACAGGCTCATCAGCACCGCCAGAAGCACCCCGGCGAAGGCACCGATCAGGAAGCCGGCCCCGGCATTGCCGAAGGTTGCTCCCCCTTCCCGGAAGAGCGTGCCGCTGTACATCCAGAGCGTGGCGGCTACCTCATGGACATAAGGCAGCTTGGACTGGGCCAGCGGCGTCCGGGCCACATGCAGCAGCCACCAGGAGGCCGCCTCCCACAGGATCAGCAGACCGGAGACCCAGACGAACAGCGGCAGCGCACGCCTGAGCATCACCGCACGGTTCAGCTTCATGGCTACACCCCTTCGAAGCTGCCGCGAATCCGGGCAACCAGCTCGAAGAACTCCGGGCTGTTCCTCATCTGCGGCGTACGCGGGCGCGGCAGCGGAATATCCACGACCGCCGAGAGCCGTCCCGGGTGCGGAGACAAGACGAAGACTCTGTCCGACAGGAAGATCGATTCAGGAATGCTGTGGGTCACGAACACAATCGTGCTCTGCACCTTGCTCCAGACGGACAGCAGCTCTTCATTCAGCCGTTCGCGCGTGAATTCATCCAGCGCCGAGAACGGCTCATCCATGAGCAGGATTTCCGGCTCCATCGAGAGCGCTCTGGCAATAGCGACACGCTGCTGCATTCCCCCGCTGAGCTGCCAGGGATACTTGTCGGCGAAGCCCTGCAGACCGACCAGCTCCAGCAGCTCCAGCGCTTTATCCTCGCGGACGGACCGCTTGACGCCCAGCAGCTCCAGCGGCAGCGTGATATTATGCTTCACCTTCCGCCAGTCGTACAACACAGGACTTTGGAAGACGATACCGTATTTCTGGGCCAGCCGGGCCTCCTTGGCACTTTTGCCGGCTACTGTAATATTGCCCGCTGTTGGTGTGATAAGATCTGCCATCAGTCTCAGCAGAGTCGTCTTGCCGCAGCCCGAAGGTCCCAGCAGAGAGACGAATTCGCCCTTGGCAATATTCAGGCTTACCTGATGCAGCGCCAGCACATCCGCCGATTCGGTCCGGTAGCGCATCTCGACGCTGTCGAGTTGGATTTCAGGAATCTTTTTTGCGGCTAATGACATCCGGCACTCCTCCATTCCTGAGTCAATTTAACGTTAATTAATATAACACATTATTCCTTACAAAAGCATTTATTCGTTTTCCATGTAGGATTAATTAACATGTTACACTTTGCACTCTGCTCCCACATTAGACAAAGCGTAAAAGGGACACGATGAAATTCCGTCATTTTGTCCAGGCAGCCGTTTATATTGTTAATATCGGGAGCGTTATGCCGATAAAAATAGTAAGCATTACGCCCTCCGCCAGTCCGAACCCGTCCTCCCATGTCATCTATGCGGTTGTGTGCTATCATTGAATTCATCTCAACACCTGGAGGCACTCCCATGGAAGCCATGATTTCAAATTATATTATTATCGTCTCCATTTCCGGCGTGCTGAGCGCATTGCTGGCTTTGTTTGCTTTTTACCGTAAAACGGACTTCACCGGGCTTAACGCCTTCATCGTCAGCTCAGCCGCCTCGGCGGTGTACACCTTCGCCTTCGCACTCGAGCTCTCCGGAAGCTCCATGCAGGAGATCAAATTCTGGATCAAGCTGGAGTACCTCGGCATGCCTTATATCGCCCCTTCCAGCCTGCTGATGATTATGCACTTCGTCGGCCTGGAGCGGCTGATTACCCGCAAATTGCTGACTTTTCTATATTCGGTTCCCCTGATCTCCACCGTGCTGGTATGGACCAACGACCTCCATCACCTGTTCTATCAATCCATCTATTTCCGGGCAGGTGCGCCAACACCGCTGGTGGATATCGTCATGGGTCCCTGGTACATCGTGCAGGGCAGTATGACCTTCGGCTGCATGCTGGCCGGGATGTGTCTGATTCTGTGGCGCTGGGGCCGGATGAGACGGGCATACCTGCGGCAGATGCTGATCATTTTCGTCGGGCAGTTCCTTCCGGCGCTGGGCGCTTTTCTGTACCTGATGGATCTGACCCCTTACGGCATAGACCCCGTACCGGTGGTGATGAGCGTCACCTCCTCCCTGTATATCTGGGCCATTCTCTCGCGCGGAATGCTGACCGCTGCACCTATTGCCCGGGAGAATCTGTTCGAGAGCATGCGTGACGGCGTGCTGGTAATGGACCTCTCGGATAAGCTGGTGGATTATAACCGCGCTGCCGCAGAGATGCTGGAGGGTCTGGACGCCGCCGCCATCGGCCGCCCCCTCGCCCAGCTGTTCCTCCCGGCCGGCCCGGAGGCTGCCGATTATGTCATGAATTCCAATCCGCAGGACAGCGAAGAGCATGAGCTGGTGTGGCATTCAGGCGGAGAAGTCCGCTACTACCAGATCCGCTCCTCTCCCGTACTGAAGCATGACGGACTGCTGGCCGGACGGATGATTATGCTGATCGATGTGACCGAACGCACGCTGCTTCAGGAGAAGCTGCTGCAGCTCGCCACCATCGACAGCCTCACCGGGATATACAACCGCACCCATTACATGGAGCTGAGCCGGCAGAAGCTGGAGGAAGCCGCTGCGGCGGACAACCCCTTCTCCATCATTCTGATGGATGTGGACTTCTTCAAAAGCATCAATGACCGGTTCGGCCACCAGTACGGAGATATGGCGCTCCAGCATGTAGTCAGCATCTGCCGCCGGCATCTGCGGCCAGATGACATCTTCGGCCGGTATGGCGGCGAGGAATTCGTCCTGAGCCTGCCGGGAGCGGCACTTCCGGAAGCTGCCGGGACCGCCGAGCGTATCCGCGCGGATCTGGAGCAGAGCATCTTCTCTACGCTGTCCGGCCCCATCAGCCTGACGGCCAGCTTCGGCGCAGCAGAAGCGGCCCGCGGCCGGCACTCGCTTGAAGAGCTGCTCTCCGAGGCCGACCACGCCCTCTACTCCTCCAAGCGGAACGGCCGCAATACCGTCCATCTGTCCAGCGGCTCCTCTATTACCCGCTATATGCCCGGGTGACGAGGGCAGCCGCTGCCCTGCGGAACCGCCTCCCTGGAAGCACTTCCCGCCCCCCGTTTCGCCCATTCCTGTGTTGCGCTTGTTTGCCTTGATGGGTTTTCAGTTTAATAAGTAGGTAGCCAGTACTGCTACCGGTGAGATCAGACCGACAAGGAGGCCTCTCTATGATTAAGATCGGGCTTACCGGCTTCGGCGACCATGAGGAGCTGTACGGCAGAATCAAGCCCGCTGAGCGGCTTCCTGCCTACAGCGCTTATTTCTCCATCGTTGAGATCGACAGCTCCTTCTACGCTGTACAGCCGGTGAAGAACTATGAGAAGTGGGTGAACCAGACCCCGGAATCCTTCAAGTTCATTGTGAAGGCGTACCAGGGGATGACCGGACATCTGCGCAGCAAAAAGAATTACTACGACACCCCCGAGGAAATGTACCGGGCATTCCATACCTCTATCGCCCCTGTGCGCTCCGCCGGCAAGCTGGCCATGACCCTGTTCCAATTCCCGCCGTGGTTCGACTGCACCAGAGACAATGTGGAATTTCTGCGGGAGATTAAGGAGAGAATGCTTGATGTGCCCTCTGCGGTCGAATTCCGCAACGAGTCCTGGTACAGTGCGGAGATGCGTGAACGGACGCTCCGGTTCCTGGAGCAGGAAGGCTGGATTCATACTATAGCCGATGAGCCGCAGGCCGGTTCTGGCTCCATCCCGATTGTCCCGGTGGCGACCACGCCGGATATTACCTACGTGCGGCTGCACGGCCGCAATGCCGGAGGCTGGAACCAGAGCAGCCACCCCGACTGGCGCAAGCTGCGCTACCTGTACCGTTACAGCACGGAAGAGCTGACAGAGTGGCGGGGCCGGCTGCTTACGCTCGAGCGGACCTGCAAGGACATCTATGTAGTGTTCAATAATAACTCCGCCGGGGATGCTACCCCCAATGCGCTGGAGCTGCAGTCGCTGCTCGGAATCGACGGCGGACTCGCCCCGCGCCAGCTAGATTTATTCACCTGATGTACAGAGAGTTACATATATTACTTTCACACCCTGCTGTAGGCATAGATATATAGATCTGTTGCCCACTTGAAGTCGTCACATCAATGTAAAGGAGGCCACAAGCGTATGAAGAGAAACCATACCATGATGCAGTTTTTTGAATGGCATGTTGCGGCGGATGGAGAGCACTGGAAGCGCCTTGCCCAGATGGCCCCGGAGCTGAAGGCGGCGGGCATTGATGCCGTGTGGGTTCCCCCGGTGACCAAAGCGGTCTCCCCGGAGGATACCGGATACGGGGTCTACGACCTCTACGACCTGGGTGAATTCGATCAAAAAGGCGCCGTGCGGACGAAATACGGGACCAAGCAGGAGCTGGTGGACGCCATTGCCGAGTGCCTGAAGAACGGCATTGCCGTCTACGTGGACCTGGTGATGAACCATAAGGCCGGAGCCGATGAGACCGAGGTCTTCGAGGTGATTGAGGTTGACCCTAACGACCGCAACAAGGATATTTCCCAGCCGTTTGAGATTGAGGGATGGACGAAGTTTGATTTTCCGGGACGGGGGAATGAGTACTCCAGCTTCAAATGGAACCATACCCACTTCAACGGTACCGATTTCGATGCCCGGGAGGGCCGCACCGGCGTGTTCCGCATTGACGGGACGAACCGGAGCTGGAATCAGAATGTGGATGATGAATTCGGCAATTACGACTACCTGATGTTCGCCAACATCGATTATCTTAACGATGAAGTGAAGCAGGAGATGCTGAACTGGGGCAAATGGCTGGTCGATACGCTGCAATGCAGCGGGTACCGTCTGGATGCGATCAAGCACATCAACCATGAGTTCATCAAGGAATTTGCCATGGAGATGAAAAAGAAACGCGGCGAGGACTTCTACATTGTCGGCGAATTCTGGAACTCCAACCTGGAGGCCTGCCGCGAATTCCTGAACACCGTCGATTACCAGATCGATCTGTTCGATGTCTCGCTGCATTATAAGTTCTACTCCGCTGCGCTGGCCGGCCGGGATTTCGACTTAAGGCATATTCTGGACGATACGCTGGTCCAGACCCATCCGGCCAATGCCGTCACCTTCGTGGACAATCATGATTCCCAGCCGCATGAGGCGCTGGAATCCTGGGTCGGCGACTGGTTCAAGCAGAGTGCCTACGCTCTGATTCTGCTGCGGCGCGACGGCTACCCCGTGGTCTTCTACGGGGATTATTACGGCATCGGCGGCCCTGCCCCGATGGAGGGCAAGAAGCAGGCCATTGACCCGCTGCTCTGCGCCCGGTACACCAAAGCCTACGGGGATCAGGACGATTACTTCGACCATCCCAATACCATCGGCTGGGTGCGCCGCGGCGTGCCGGAGATCGAAGGCTCCGGCTGCGCCGTGGTGATCTCGAACGGGGACAACGGCGAGAAGCGCATGTTCGTCGGTGAACAGCGCGGCGGCGAGGTGTGGGAGGACTTCACCCGCAACCGCGGGGAGACCGTCACCATTGGGGAAGACGGCTGGGCCGTGTTCCCCGTGAACGGCGGGAGCGTCTCTGTCTGGGCGCTGCCGGAGCCGAAGCCGGCGGACGCCTGTGCGGCAGAGGAGAACTAATCTGCCGGGGAGCGGGCAATGCAGCGGGACAGCGGCTGCATTGCCCGCTTTTTGGTGCATTTGTGCTTCTGATTTCCGCCTCATAGCCACTTGCGGCAGAATCAGGTTCACTTGTGCTCCTGATTATCTCCAAACTAACTTATCACCAACTAATAACTGAATCAAGAAATTCCCATTGGAGCATTATCCGCAACCGTCCACACTTTATCCACAATTTATACACAAATCCCGTGTCTTATCCACAACACTAATATTACTTTTCCACAAGCGGAAACCTCTTACTTTAACTTTACTTGCGATAGACATAAGAAATGGGTCAGTCTCAGCAGCATTCGTCCCGCTTTCCTGTCACTATCGGACTGATGAGAGGGATTTATCCCCAGACTTATGCACATATTACCCACAATACATCCGCCGCAAAGCTAATTTTTTCAAACCCGGTTAGTTGAACAACGCAAATAAGGCGCTGCTTAGCCGCAGTGGCTAAGCAGCGCCTATTCCGGTTGCTTGAATCAGGAGTACAGGTGACAGATTATGACGCTAACCATGGGGATACAGTCAAATGGCAAACGGACAAGTTGTCCCCATATATCTGTCCATATCCCCGGCCGGCCATCCACCGCTCAATTACCGGCTTATCGTCGGCTGGTCCCCGTCCGCCCAGGTGCCGGTGTTGCTGCTGTTCAGAATGCGTTCAATCGGGTACACTCTCCAGACTGCGGTCACAACGGCCGAGCATAATACTGCTTTGAGCAGGTCACCCGGGATGAACGGCCACATACCGGCCGTTAAGGCCTTGGCAAATGAATCCATACCTGTGGAATATGCCAGCCAAGCTACACCTGCGGGATAGACGAGCAGCGCACCGCAGATAAAGTTGACGGCCAGCAGCTTCACGAAGGTATATCTGTCCTGCTTAATACGTTCAGCGAAGAAGCCGATCAGCCAGGCCACGAACGGCCAGGAGAAAATATAACCTGCAGTAGGCCCTGTCAACACCGCAAGTCCGCCGCTTCCGCCCATGACCTGGAATCCGGCAGCGGCCAGTCCGATGACGATCAGCACAGCGAGCGCACCGTAACGGGCACCCAGTATAGAACCGGCGAGCATAACCGCGAGGGTCTGCATCGTAATGGGAACCGTGGAGAAAGGCAGCGAGATTTTGAGATAGCTCAGGGCGATCATAACTGCCGCAAATAACGCGCTGAAGATCAGGCCGCGGGTGGTCCATTTCTTCATGGACGAAGCCCCCCTTTTTTTAGGATCACTATACCATCCCCCCTCGGATACATCAATCCTGGAATGTTTGTTATAATGGGTAGCAATTGTTGACTATAAGCTTGATGGAAAGCAGGCATGAGGATGATCAGGGCGCACAATCTAACCTTGTCCGTACAGGAGGGCCAGCACAGCCGTACAGTACTGCAAGGGATTACTATTCATATCGGGGCGGGAGAATGGGTGGCGCTCACCGGAGCCAACGGCTGCGGCAAAACCTCGCTCATCCGCACCTTCAACGGACTGAGCCTCCCCTCCGGCGGCAGCCTGTCCGTGGCCGGGCTTGATCTGCGCCTGCCCCGCAGCCGCACGGAGGTGAAGCAACACGTTCAACTGGTGTTTCAGAATCCTGAAGCACAGACAGTCGGCTCTACCCCGCTTGAGGATATCGCCTTCGGTCTGGAAAACAGAGGACTCAGCCGGGACCGGATGCTTGTGCGAATCGGCGAGATCCTGGAGCAGGTCGGACTGGCCCATAAAGCCGAAGCGGATGTCTCCACCCTGTCCGGCGGAGAACGCCAGCGGCTGGCCGTAGGCTGCTGCCTGGCGCTGGAAGCCAAGGTGATGATCTTCGATGAAGCCACCTCCATGCTTGACCCGGCGGGAAGACAGGACATCCTGGAGCTGGCCCGGGGACTGTGGCAGGCGGGGACAACCATCCTCTGGGTAACCCAGCGGATGGAGGAGCTGGCAGAGAGTCCGCGCATCGCCGTGCTGGGCGGAGGGCAGCTGCTCTATGACGGGAGCCCGCGCAGCCTGTTCTATGCTTCCGGGCTGCCGGATGCACTCGGCTGGGTTCCCGCTCCGGCCGTCCGGGTCGGCAGGCTGCTGCAGCAGCAGGGCTGGCCGCTGCACCTGCTGCCGCTGACCGGCCGGGAGCTGGAGGCGCTGCTATGAGCATCCGGGCAGAGCAGCTCTCCTTCCGGTACGGGGACGGCGGGCAGGCGATACAGGATGTCTCCCTGGATATCCGTCCGGGGACGCTGACCGTCCTCTGCGGTGTGAACGGGAGCGGCAAGTCCACGCTGCTCCGCCTGCTGGCGGGATTAGCAGAGCCTTCAGCCGGGCAGATTCGCTATGATGCCGGGAAGCAGGCCTTATCGATGGTCTTCCAGCAGCCGGAGACCCAGCTGTTCGCAGGCACGGTGCATAAGGACATCGAATATGGCTTGGCTGAGCGCGGTGTACCCAAGGCGCAGCGGCCGGAGATCATCGCAGATGTGCTGAAGCAGACCGGGCTGGCTTATGATGAATTCGCCTCCCGCTCGCCCTTTCTGCTGAGCGGAGGCGAGAAGCGCCGGGTCTGCATTGCCGGTGCCCTGGCCGTTCAGCCGGGTCTGCTGATTCTCGATGAGCCGACGGCCGGGCTGGACCCGCAGGCGGCACAGGCGCTGCTGGATCTGGTGCAGGAGCTGCGCGGAAGAGGCCTGACGCTCATTGTCGGCACCCATGACCTGGACAGCTTCCTGCCGGCTGCCGACAAGGTCATCGTGATGAAGCAGGGCACCATCCATTATGACGGGCCTGCATCCAGGCTGACCGCTGATCCCGGCCTGCTGGAGGACGCCGGCCTGACCCCGCCCGCGTATGCCTCCATAGGGCGAAGAGCGGTGGAACGCGGCCTGCTCGAAGCCGTGCCGCACAGCCTGGAGGAGCTGCTGGCTGAGCTTGCGCAGCACCCGCTGCCCCTGCCGCCGCAGGAGGCTGACAGCTCGCCCGCAAGCCCCGGCACCGCAGCCGCCATGGCCGGAGCCGGGGCAGACAGTCCGCCCGGCCCTTGCCCGAAGCCGGAACAGCCCCGGGCACGGGCCGGCTGGCAGCATCTGGACCCCAGGGTCAAATGGCTGGGAATGCTGCTCGGCTCGCTGGTCCTGCTCGCGGCGGATTCTCTGCTTCCGCTGCTGCTTACCGCAGGTCTGCTGGTCGGGCTGGCCCTATCGGCGCATCTCTCCCGGCGCAGAGCCGTACGCTTCTTCCGGCCGTTCATCGTGATGTTCCTGTTCCTGTGGCTGCTGTCCGCCTTAAGCTGGAGCAGCTCCCCCGACTTCGCCATCGGGCCGGTCGGGTTCAGTAATGAAGGAACGGTGCGCGGCGGAATCAGCGTGCTGCGCTTCCTGCTGCTGCTTGCCCTCGGCTTCCTGTTCACCGAGACCACAACCGGCGCACCCCTGCGGGAGGGGCTGGAATGGGCGATTGCCCCGCTGCGCGCCTTGGGCATCCGTACCCGCAACTGGTCGCTGGCCGTCTCGGTAACCCTGCAGTTTGTGCCGTGGATTCTCGGCAAGCTGGCCCAGCTTCAGCTCGCCCTGCGTTCACGCGGGCAGCGCTCCCGCGGACTCGGACGCTGGTCGCCCAGGCAGATTGTGCTGATGATCGTTCCCCTGCTGATCCTTGTGCTGGGCATGGGCGATGAGCTGGCAACCGCCGTGGAATCACGGGGGTATGATCCCGCCCGGCAGCGGACGCCGGTCTACCAGCTATCCTGGAGCAGGCGTGATACAGCGGCTGCCCTCTGCATCGTGACGGTTGCGGCCTTGTTGTGGTGGGTGGCCCGGATAAACTGACGACAGCCAAAGCAGAACTTATCCGGCAGCTCCCCCAACAACCCGGCCTGGCTCCTCCCCCGAATCACTAGCCATAGACATGAAGAGACGGCTGCATTGTCCTATTCTAAGGTCTGCAGCCGTCTTCATTTTTGCAGGATTTCTTAAAAAGAACTCACCTTGCATTCCCGCTTCCTGCTATGTCGCAGTGTTCCCGCCCTGATCCGCCAGCGTCTCCTCCGCCCGCCGTGAGACCAGCCGCACCAGATCCAGGGTCAGCAGCGGAAGGGTGACGGAAGCGGGATACGCCAGATACCGCGGCTCCCAGACCGGACTGAACTTCTCCTTGTAGCGCCGCAGGCCGGAGAAGCCGTACCAGTGGCCGCCGCGCTCGAAGACGAGCCGGGCCAGCTTCTCCTCCCGCAGCGCCCCGGGATTGCGCCCGACACTGGACAGCGGGGCATGGCCCAGATTGAACCGGCTGTAGCCGCGTGACTTCGACCACTCCAGCAGCTTCAGGAACAGGTAATCCATCGTACCGTTTGGCGTATCCTTACGGTGGCGCATCAGGTCAATGGAGACCGTCTTCTGACCGTCATATCCCGGAGCCAGCGAGGCAAAAGCCAGCAGACTGCCCTCCGGTGAACGCAGCAGCGCCACCGGGGCAAGCTGCAGGTACGGCTCGCTGAACCAGCCCAGCGAATAGCCTTTCTCCATCCGTCCGGCCAGCCATTCCTCCGACACCAGGCGCAGCTCCTGCAGCAGTTCAGCAGAGTGCTGCGGGGCGGTAATCTCAAACACATACCCTTCCCGTTCAAACCGGTTCCTTACACTGCGCAGGCTGCCGCTTCGCGGCCCGCTGGTCGTGAAGCTCTCCAGCGGCACAAGCGCCTCCTCCCCCAGCTTGAAGAACCGGTAGCCCTGCTCATGATACACCGGAAGCTGGGCCGGCGTCGCCTGATAGAACACCACAGAGAGGCCGTACAGATCAGCCGCCTGCCTGAACTCGCTGATCGCGTTGTTGAACAGGCCCGCAGGGCCCAGCGGGTCGCCGAGCACCACCAGCTTGTCGCGGACTCTGGAGAAGGCGAACAGCACCTTGCCTTCCTGCGCCCAGAAGAAGCTTTTGTCGCCCAGGAACAGCATATGGCTCAGCGCATTGCCCCAGCCTTCAGAGAGGAAGCGCTCCAGCCGGGCCATATCCTGATCCCCCAGGATGGCGTCCGCCTTGCGCTGCGGCCTCAGCGCGACCATCATCGTCAGCAGCAGCCAGGAGAAGATCAGCCCTCCGACCGCCGTAACCGCCGCATTGCCGTACCTCCGCAGCCATTCCGCCTGGACGCCCGCCGGGAGATGCTTCAGGAAGCCGTGGTGGGTATAGCTGCCCAGCCAATAATAGCAGAGGGCAATCACCGAGGTCAGAGCAAGCCACCATAGCGTGCTTCTCATGCTGAGCGGAACGCTGATGCGGTAGAACCGGGTGCGGGAGATCCAGAGGATCAGGGCGACCAGCAGCAGGAACAGCGCCTCCTCATAGTCAAACCCCTTCGTGAACGCAAACACCGCCCCGCCAAAAAGCAGCACGCTCGTCCACACATACGCCCGGTGCACCCGCAGAGAGATGCCCCGCGACAGCAGAATCAGCATGAAGCCGATCAGCACCGACAGATGATGCGAGATCTGCATCACGGGCAGGGACAGCAGCTCCTCCGTCACCTTCAGCCGGTAGAGCAGCTCGGGTGTAGCTGCGGACAGCAGCAAGAGCAGACCGCTGGCCAGCACCAGCTTACCAAGCGCCCACACACCCAGATCACTCAGAAAGGTATACTGGCCGGGCCAGCCCCATATTTTCTGCCAGAGCGTCAGCGGTGCTTCCATGCTGTCCCCGCTGCGCTCAGCCCCCTTCGTGCCCGGCAATCCGAACTCCAGCGCGGCCAGCACCAGCCCGAGCAGCCAGGGGATGATGTAATAGAACAATCTGTAGATGACCAGCACCGCCATGGCATGGTCAGTTTTGAAGCCAAGCTGGGTCAGCCCCAGCAGCGCAATGAGGTCGAAGGCCCCGATACCGCCGGGAGCCATGCTCAGAATGCCGGCGATGGCCGCAACGACATAGATGCTGAAAATAATAAGCAGCGGAGCCTCCCCGAGCAGCTTGGCGGCAATCACCCAGAAGGTCAGACCGGCGAACACCCACTCCAGCAGAGACGCTCCCACCGATGCGCCCACAGTCAGCCAGGCGGTTCTTCCCTCGCCCCGGTTGATCCATTTGGCGAAGAGCGAGGAGCGCTGCAGCAGCACGAACCCCGGCAGATACAGCGCCATCCCCCAGACTGCGAAGATCAGCCAGTGATGCGCCCCAAGCAGCGGAGCCGCCGGCAGCAGCCCGGTGAGCGTGCCCCAGGCGAGCAGCGAGAGCCCCGTAATCATCAGCGGCGACAGGAAAACAATAGCCGGCGCCAGCACGGCTGCGGGCACATGGCTTCTTTTGTAGAGCAGCGTCCGCAGGCCCGCCCCGGCGAGTCCGGCAAAGCCGATCATATTGTTGAACGTATTCGCAATCCAGGCATACCGGAACGTCCGCCAGAGGCCTGTCTGCAGGCGGAAATGCCTGCGGATCAGATAATCGTAAGCACTCATCACCGCCACCGAGAGCAGCGAAATCCCCAGCATCTGCGCAATGGCCGGCACGGGGACGGACTTCAGATCATGGATGATTTTGCCCATATGAATCTGCTTCAGCTCATGCTGCCCTTCCCAGTACACCAGCCCGATAATCAGCAGCGGAAAAAGCGCCCGCACCGCCTTAATCCGGTAAATGGAGATCAGCAGGCGGACGAGCTTGAAGCGTTGAAGTTTATTTTTGATCACATTATGCATGAATTCACCTGTCCTCACTGCCGAACACGCTTATTGCATAAGCCGTATTCCGCATTACACCTCACCATTATAACAAGATCGTCCGGGGAAGGCCCATATAATGGTCACATGTTCTATAGAGTTAGACAGTCATCCGTATGTATATCCCTGCAAAAAAAATTTAAGGATCAGGCCGCTCTGCTAGTCCTTCCGTGTCCTCCGGTTCACCAGCATGACGCTCAGCAGAATGATGACCAGTCCGGCAATGGTGTTGGCGTAGACTTGCTCGTGCAGGAACAGCACGCCCCACATCAGACCGAAGACAGGTACGAGAAAGGTGACGCTGACCGTCTTGACCGGACCGATGCTGGCGATGAGCCGGAAATAGAGCAGATAAGCTACCGAGGTGCAGAGCAGCGACAGGCCGAGTACGGAATACACGGCGGCAGAGGATGGCAGATGATCGGGGGCAAAAAGCACGGCCAGCGGCAGCAGCACCACGCTTGCTCCCAGCTGTTGCCCGGCCGCGAGCGCAAGCGGTGAGAGGCCTGAGCCTACACGCGAAGCGTACAGCCCTCCGAACGCATAACAGAGCGCAGCACCGAGCGAATAGCCTACAGATAACAGAACGGTGCCTGTCAGCGGAAGCGGGCTCCAGCCGACCAGCACCACTACACCAGCCAGGCCCATAACCAGTCCGGCTGATTTGGCCGCTCCCGGCTTCTCCTTCCGGGTCCCCCAGGCGGCCAGCGCCGCGAACATTGGAGTCGTGGCATTGAGAATCGCCGCCAGCGAGGCGCTTAAGTGCAGCTCAGCCATACAGATCAGCGTGAACGGCAGCGCCGCATTGATTCCGCCCAGCAGCAGGAACGGCTTCCAGTGCTTCAGGATACCCAGCCTGCGCCGGGTCAGCAGCGCATAGAGCACCAGAGCGGCCCCGGCAATAGTAACACGCAGCTCTGTCGTGAAGACCGGACCGAGTTCAGGTGAGGCGATCCGCATGAACAGAAAGGAGGCGCCCCAGGTACAGGCCAGCAGCAGCAGCACACCGAAGTCCTTGCGGCTCATGGCCGGGACTCCCCTCGGCAGAGCAGCACATAGGACAGCACAGACAGGAGACCGGCTCCGGCGATAACCAGCGCCATCGGCATGGCTGAGCCGCTGCCGCCAAGTCCGACCAGCGGTGCTGCGCAGCTTCCGAGCAGCAGAGGAAGCAGGCCCAGCAGCGCAGAGGCGCTGCCTGCGGTCTCGCCCTGGTCCTGCATCGCCAGCGAGAAGCTGGTGGTGCCCACCAGACCTACACTTGCGACCACGGCGAACAGACAAGGCAGAATCAGCGGCAGCCCGCCTCCGGCCAGGAGGGTAACCAGCAGCAGGATGCCGCCTGCGGTGCTGAGCAGAAGGCCGCAGATCAGCAGCTTGCGCTCGCCTACTCTTGCCGAGAGCCGTCCGGCCACCTGTCCCGTCAGGATAATGCCGAGACCATTCACCGCGAAGATCAGGCTATACATTTGCGGGGATACCCCGTAGATAATCTGCAGGACAAAAGAAGATCCCGAGATATAAGCGAACATCCCTGCGGTAACAAAGCCCTGGGAGAGCGCATAGCCCATGAACCGGGCATTGCCGAGCAGGGTGCGGAAGGTGCGCAGCGTCCCGGTTAGCCCGCTTTGGATTCGCTTATCTTTGGGCAGCGTCTCCGGCAGGCGCAGCAGAATAACCGCCGCGAAGAGCAGGCCGCAGACGAACAGGACGATAAACACACCTTGCCAGTCCGTCACCCGCAGCAGCTGCCCGCCGAGGACCGGAGCGACGATCGGGCCCAGCCCGTTGACTATCATCAGCAGCGAGAAGAACCGCGTCAGCTCTGAGCCGCTGTACATATCGCGGACCGCCGCGCGGGAGATCACGACACCTACGGAGCCGGCCAGCCCCTGGATGAACCGCAGGACCACCAGCAGGCCGATCGACGGGCTGAATGCGCATAACAGCGAGGATACGGCATAGATAATCATGCCGATCAGCAGCGGGGTGCGGCGTCCGTGCACATCGCTAAGCGGGCCGGCCACCAGCTGGCCTGAAGCCAGCCCCAACAGGAAGAAGGTTAAGCTAAGCTGAACCATCGCCGGGCTGGTGCCGAAATAAGTGCTAAGCTCAGGCAAGGCCGGCAAATACATATCAATCGACAGCGGGCCGATGGTGGCAATCGCCCCCAGAATGACTGCAAGCTGCAGCCGCTGGCTTCTGGATGGCCCGCCCTCGGCCAGGCTTGTCACCGAATTGTGCTTCATCATGAACAGGATACTTCCTTTCTTGCCGGTAACCTTCAGTAAGACGGCAGAGCCATTTATGTTCAGGTCCGTTAATATATTTCTCCATACTACCCGATGACCGCCGGATTGTTCAATGAATTTCTGGTTTGGCGCGGCAGAGGGGCTGCGGGTGAGGGCGACCTGTGCGCATATCCTGCAGAAAATGCAACAATGTTGCTCATGAGAAGCCCTCTGCGCGGAAATCCTGCACGTATTGCAACATTCTCAGCCCTAACCAGCCCCCAAGCGCCGGAATTCCTGCAAAAGATGCAACAATGTCCCATAGCGAGCAACAAATTTAGAAAATTGCTGCAAATAGTGCAATATTGCTGCCCGGGAGGAACGTATTGGGCGCATAATTTGAACAACAAACAACCGCCTGCCGTACCCGCCAATCCTCTGTGATCGGCAGGCCCGCAGGCGGTTGTTCCGAGATGCTGTTGTTACTTCGCAGAATCCGTCAGAGCAGCCAGCCAATCTCTGGCCGCCTCTGCTTCGGCCGCGCTCAGGCGGTGTCCGTGATTGCCCCAGTGGGAGGTAACCTCGGCTCCGGCTCCGCTGAGCAGAGCTTCCAGCTCCTTGGTCTCGGGAGTGGGGATAATCGGATCGTTCGTGCCTGCCCCGATGAAGACCGGGACCCCTTCAAGTGAAGGAAGCGTCAGGCCGCGCAGCGGAACCATCGGATGCAGCAGCACCGCCGCCCGGAAGATGTTCCCGTAGTGGAACAGCAGGCTGCCCGCAATGTTCGCGCCGTTGGAATAGCCGACTGCCACTAAGTTGCCGGCATCGAAGCCGTATTTTGCCGCCGCCTCATCCAGGAACTGCTTCACCTCATGGGTGCGGAAGATCAGATCCTCCTCGTCGAAGATCCCCTCCGCCAGCCGCCGGAAGAAGCGGGGCATCCCGTTCTCCAGCACGTTGCCGCGGATACCCAGCACGGAAGCGCCGGGAGCCAGCAGCTCGGCCAGCGGCAGCAGGTCACGCTCGTTGCCGCCTGTGCCGTGGAATAATATTAGTGTCGGCTGAGTTGCATCAGTACCTTGCTGGAATACATGAATCATCCTTGCTTCACTCCATTCTCGCGGATTTCAAACGGGCTCAAGTTCGCTTCAATCGCCTCACGCTGCGGCTCGAACCATGGCGGGAGCATCAGCTTCTGTCCAAGCGCCTCCGGCGCTTCATCCCGGGCGAAGCCTGGAGGATCAGTCGCAATCTCGAACAGGATGCCGCCTTCTTCCCGGAAGTAGATGGCATTGAAGTACTGGCGGTCCTGCACCGGCGTCGGCCGGTAACCATGACTCTGTACGCGGCGGCCCCATTCGAGCTGCTCGCTGTCATCCTTGGCGCGCCAAGCAATATGGTGAACCGTTCCTGTACCGCCGCCCCCCTGCGGAACCGGAGATGCTTTCAGATCAATAATATTGCCGATGTCTCCAGTCGCTCTATACCGGATATAGCCGTCCCCCTCAGCAATCCGCTCCATCCCCAGCGTACGGGAGAGGGTATCTGCGGTCCGGTCAGGGGCTGAGCTGTAGAGCACAGCTCCCCCGAAGCCTTTGATGGCGTGCTCTACAGGCACTCCAGCGAAGGACCAGGTGCTCAGCGCACCTGCTTCACGCTCCACCAGTTCGATCCGCAAGCCGTCATAATCCGCGAATGAGAGGTAAGATTCACCGATCCGGCTGACAGAGGTCACTGGAATCTGATAAGCGGCCAGCCGCTTTTCCCAGAATCCCAGGGAGCCGGACGGTACAGCATAGGTGGTCACTCCCACCTGTCCGCCGCCGATTCTGCCCTTACGTCCGTGGGCCCAGGGGAAGAAGGTGATAATGGTGCCCGGTGCGCCCTGCTCATTGCCGAAGTAGAGGTGGTAGACCTCGGGGGCGTCGAAGTTGATGGTTTTTTTGACCAGGCGCAGACCTAGAACACCGGCATAGAAATCAGCGTTACGCTGGGCGTCCTGAACAAAAGCAGTAATATGATGAATCCCGGCAGTATGCATAGTCATGAGTATACCCTCCTGATAGTTGGTGTGGAGCTATTCATTATTAGTTGAAGAAAAGAGCATCCAGCGAAACCGCACCCGGGCCCGTCAGTGCTACACCCACTGCAACCACCAGCACGATCAGCGGGAATTCGATTCCGTTCGCTGTGGACCAGAAGCCGTTAGGGGCATGGACCTTAGCAATCGCGCCGAGCATCGTTGCAGCAATCAGCACCGCAGCCACCGGAGTCAGCAGGCCAAGAGTGAACAGCAGCCCGCCCACCAGTTCCATCAGACCGGCCAGCACCGCCATGCGCACACCGGGCTTAATGCCAATCGACTCCATCCAGCCGCCCGTTCCCTTAGGCCCGTAGCCGCCGAACCAGCCGAACAGCTTCTGCGCGCCATGCCCGATAAACGCAACACCTATCACCAATCTCATCAACAATAAACCTACACTAACCATTTTAAAAACACTCCATTCTCTGAATTTTGATTATCTTAACATTAAGATATTGATTAAAAAAAATTTGCACTACTGCTCTATCTATAATAAAGGGCCTTAGCATATGGACAAAGCACACATAACCTGGCAGAATTTGCAGCTTATCTGTATACCGCTTCTACACGCCTTTGCCCAGCTTCTTCAGCAGCAGCATCGCCTGAGCCTTCTCCTCGCTGTCCAGTCCGCCCATCAGACTGTGTATGAAATCAACATGCTGCGGAAAAATATCATCAAACAGCTCACGCCCCGCCTCCGTAATCTCGGCATATGTCACACGGCGGTCGTCCTCGCAGGGAACGCGCCTCAGCAGTCCGCGCTTCTCCAGCTTGTCGATATTGTAGGTGATGCTGCCGCTGGTAACCAGAATCTTCTCGCCGATCTGCTGCAGCGGAATCCGTGTTCTATGGTACAGAACCTCCAGCACCATGAACTCTGCAGAAGCCAGCCCGTGCTTCTTCATATCCTTCACAGCCAGATCCATCAGACTCTTGTACGCCTTCGACAGGACAACGAACAGCTTCAGCGATGCCGCCTGATCCAGCTCCGTCTGTCCGTCAGCCGCTGTAGCTGCTGTCTTATTCTTGCTGCTCATGTGGGGCACCTCCTATCCGTGTATGTTTATCTTCAACTTAATTATCTTTAAGTTAAGATAAATATACGCTACTGGGAACAATCTGTCAAGCGTAAGAGGTGATTTAATTTTCAAGGATTATTTTAGACAGGAGATCCTTTCTACTCACTGATTTGCTTCTGAAGAAATATATTCAGCTTATTTCTAAACAATGTAGAGTTACTCTGCGATAACGGAAGGATATCTCCATTTGAAATATAGATATTATAGCCTTTCACATAACTGACATGGTTTAGATTGATAACAAAGCTCTTGTGTGGAACTACAAAATCATACAGGCTCATCTTTTTTGAAATATTAGATATCTTTTCTTTATGGATTATGTACTGCTTACCTTTTGTGGTCTGTAAATATATATCACGGTTCATGTATTCAAAGTATAGTATTTCCTGGCTTTGAAGAGATCTCACACCTTCTTTGAACAAAAATTTAACCTGCTGCACCTCTTTCTTGTGAGGAGGAGTATACCGAACTGTATCTACAAGCAATGAGAAAAGGATATCGCGATTGACCGGCTTTACCAGATAACCAAAAGCATGAACGGAGAACGCATAATCTTTATTTATCGAATAGTTAGATATAAATACGATTTTCACCTCTGTATCCAGCTTACGGATTTCCCGTGCCAACTCGTAGCCGTTAATGCCCGACATATCCAGATCCAGAATTAACAGATCAAAAACTTCCCTGTCCTTTAATATAGTCGTGCCAAAAACATATTCCTTAATGCTGTATTCGATTTGGTTGTTCAATGCTTCTTGAATGTAACCGCTAATTTGATTAAGGACATGGAGTTCGTCCTCACATACTCCTATCTTCAGCATTCAGGTCATCTCCATACATGTTTACTATGCGATTCACAACCTAATTGTGATCTTCAGGTGATCTTCCAGCAATTCAGCATTGATCGATCCGCCTAGCTTATCAATCAGGATTTTGACAATGGACAATCCCAGTCCGGTGCTCCCTGCACTTCGTGATAGATCCGATGTATAGAAGCGGTCGAACAGCCTTTCCAGATTCACTTCATTCGGGCTCGAGATCCTATTGGTTATGATTAATTCTGTTGTGCTGCCCTGCATCAGGGTAATCTTGATATCACCTGTGGCATACTTAGCTGCGTTATCCAGCAGGTTCTGCAAAATACGCCGCAGCATATCCTCATCAGCCCAGACAAATACGGTATCTTCCGGGAGGATAATTTCAGGATGCAGGTTCCGTTCCTCGAACATAGCAGCGCTCTCCACCACGCTATCCATAATTACATTCGAGTAATTTACATTTTTGAGGTTCGGCTGAATCTCTTCGGAATCCAGTACAGCCAGTTCATAGAATAATTTGATCAACATCTGCAGATGGGCAGCTTTGCGGAAGACTATTCCTATTTGCTCACGCTGCTCCGGATGAACTGCCCCTTTGCTCAGCAACTGAAGGTAGCCAATCATTGAGGTTAAGGGTGTGCGCAGATCATGTGAGATGTTGGCTATGGACTCTTTCAAGTGATTGCCGCTGCGTATCATCTGAATGCGGAGCTCACGCTGCTTCGTCAGATTCTTATTGATCTCTGCAGTAAGTGAATTCAAATCCTTATCGATCAAAGAAATATTCAGTTTCTTGTCAACCGTTCCCGAAGACAATTCAACCAACTGTCTTGTTATATTGCGAATTTGCCTTTTCAGTGAAAAGAGGCGGAACATAAGTGCTCCAAGTATTACCGAGAGCAGAGCAGTAATATATATCATTGATTGCAGCGCCTCTTTTCACTCTTATTTAAGTTCAGAAGTATTGAACCGTTGAAATGAAAGTACGATGAACAGCAGCAGAAATAGCCCTCCTGAAAGTATGATCTCCGACACCTGAACCGTAGAGAGCGAGTAGGCTAAGGAGACTCTGATCTGATTCATGGGCAGGAACCGCAGCCACGGCACCACTTCATACCAGCCCAGCGGCCCGGCATAGGCAATACACATTGCACTGATAAAAAGAACAACCATCGATACAGACACTGTTCTGGCTGAGTCCTTGAATAAAAAAGCCATAAAGATACAGACTGAGAATACTGCACTATTGAGCAGCACCGAAAACAGAATTACTCTGAGGATATACAAAATATCATGATTCCACGAGCTCCCCCAGCCCAATTGAAAGGACATTCTTATGCTCCCCACTACCGGCCCCAGCAGCATCAACAGGTTGAATACAGTTAAGTAGATAAAACATTTACTGAAGAATATTTCCAATCTCGAATGGCCCGCTGCGACCTCCAGATGAATCGTGCGGTTCGAAAAGTCCTGGCCCATCAGCAAAGCCACGATAGCAGAGAATAACACCAGCCAGACCGTTGAATCGTAAACCATTGCATAAAATATTCCTATAGCATCCTTGTGTGTTGTCAGATCGGCAATATAGCTCTTGCTGGCAAGAAGCCCGTAAAGGATACTAAGCAGGGCACTGCCGATAAAAAGCCGGTTGTATTTCATGCGGTACCATTCCATTTGTATAAGATTATTCATGGCTTCCCCCCCTTTAATATAATTCTGACTGATTGAAGATTCTAACTGCCGCCAGGCAGAAACACATCAAAAAAATGATTCCGACCAGCAGCGCTGCACCAGCCGATGAAGAGTCCTCAAGTAATAACCTCAGCTGCCCCAATGGAATAAAGCGTGCAATAGCCTGTGCGTTCGGACCATTAAGCAGGAAGATGTTCAGAAAATAAACCAGTGCTGGAATCGATAGGGTTCTACCGATGTCTCTACAGATAAAGGCCGTCAGCAGCGAAATTCCGCACATAGCTGCGTTTAGTATTGCTGTTGTAAGGAATAGGGCAGTTACTCTGCCAAAATCAGACCCGAAAGAATGACCACCCCATCCGTGAATTCCGGTGTTATATGCAATGCAAAGGATGGGCTGCAATAGCAGGATAACGTTTGACCCCACTATAAATACAATTGCTTTGCTAAAGAACACATGATTACGTGAATGTCCTGCGCTAATCATGTGGTACAGCGTGTGGTCTGCGAAGTCCTTACCCAGGTAGAGTGTTCCAAATACACAAGTGAGCAGCATTAATATAGGTGCGTTATACAAGGCTGCCGATACACTGTCATATCCCTTGAGCTGCCCCTGATCCAGCATAAGGAAGCTGCCAAGCATTACAGACAGGGCAGACAGGATGAAAAAACTCTTGTCATGCACCAGCTTATACAGCTCTGCCTTAATGAGACAATACATGCTTCTCTCCTCCAATACGCTCAAGAAAGTACCCTTCCAGCGTATCCCCGGCGATTGTCATTCCTGTGATCAGCACACCTTCTTTCATTAGGGTGGCCGAAATCCCCTCCATGTCATCTAAGTGATCATATAGCTTAATGGTGCCATCAGGCATAACCTGATAATCTTTGATATTCATCCGGCTCTCCAGAGCATGCAGGGCATTCTCGACATGATTCGTCTGAAGGGCAATATGGCGTTTGCATTTCTCATTTAACTGACTCTGCGTTAACTCCTCAATCAGAACACCTTGATTAATAAGGATGTATTGCGACACTGTCTGATACAGCTCGTTGAGAATATGGCTGGATATCAATATCGTTGTCCCGCGTTCCTCATTCAAGCGTTTCAGCAAGATCCGCATTTCAGCGATGCCCATCGGGTCAAGCCCGTTAATAGGTTCATCTAGAATCAGCAGCTCGGGATCATGCAGCAAAGCAATCGCAATACCCAGCCGCTGGCGCATTCCGAGCGAAAAGTTACGCACCGTCTTTCTGCCAGTGAGATGATCCTCCAGACCCACCAGCTTCAGTGTTTCCCTGATGATCTGCGGATCGGGTATCCCCCGCTGAAGCCGTTGCACCTCCAGGTTCTGTACAGCAGTCATGTTAGGGTACAAGGCAGGCGTTTCAACCATGCAGCCGATCCGTTTGCGCTGTTCCTGCAAGGCCTGCTTCCCTGTCTTTCCGAACAGGTACAGCTCACCGCTCGTGGGAAAGGACAACCCTACAATAAGACGGATCAGCGTTGTTTTTCCCGCCCCGTTCTGCCCGATGAAGCCATAGATCTTCCCCCGTTCAATGGTTAGATTAATATTATCCAAGGCCAAAGTATGATTATATTTCTTGGTGAGATTTTTGGTCATAAGGATGATGTCACTCATATCTGCCACGCTCCTTATCTACAGTTAAGCTGAATTGCATAACCTTACTGACAATATTAAGCGGTAACCTTAAAGAAATTCTTAATTCTGCCCGAGTCACTTTTAAAGAATTCGTAAAGTTATGACCCTAACGTTCTTTGTACACAACAGGAAGAGCCGCTTGCGCCATGAGCAAACGGTATCTACTAGGTGAACCTATGATATCTTAATTTATCTGATCTGGGACTAGTCAAGTTTATACAAGCGGTAGCCTATTCCCCAAACCGTTTCTATGTAATGTTTATCCGGACTTACTGCCTTCAGCTTATTGCGTATATTGCTGATATGAACATTCAGCGTGTTGTCTTCACTCATGTACTCTTCATTCCAGATACTCTGAAACAAATTGGATTTAGAGTATATTTTCTCTGGATGTCTCATAAGCAGTTCAAGAATGCCGTATTCTTTGGCCGTAAGCGCAAGCTCATGCCCCGCAACCTCCACAATATGATTCAGCTCATTAAGTTGAATATCCTGATAGGTTAAAATCCGGGGGCCTTCAGAATCCCGGTTCATTCGATTGCGCCTTACATTGCTTTCTATTCGTGCGAGGGTCTCATCAAGATCAAACGGTTTGGTGATGTAGTCATCCGCCCCGATCCGCAGAAGCTCAATCTTGGCCTGTATCGTATCCTTGGCTGAGATTATGATTACCGGAACGGCAGAATATTGCCGCAATTCATTAAGCAGCTGATCTCCGCTCTTATAGGGCAGCATCAGGTCTAGGAGGACTAGATCATAACAGTCTTTTTGAATGAGCTGCAAAGCCTCCAACCCATTATAAGCTGAAGTAGTCAAATACCCGTGTTCCGTCAAAAACTGGCGGAGCAGACTGTTTATCTCTTTCTCATCCTCAACAATAAGTATATGCTCCAACTAACCACATCCTTATATATCGCTTTCCTAATCACCATACGCTGCATCTCAGCTATTCTGCCTGACTCACAGATTCTTCCGGGTATATTTTTTCCTTTTATCCTTTATTCTAGCACTTATTCTCGAAAAAACGATGATTAACATTACCTTGCGATCATCTTAATGTGGTCCTTATTCTAAGCTTCCCATAACCCTATTGCGCATTTGACCTGCCCTCCAAAACGGCGTACACTTTCAAAAGGTGAGTATGAAATGGAGGAATAAAACTTTTTTCTATAGATAGAAGGAGGCTGATTATGGAATCGAAGGATCATCATCATTCCGGGGCCGCCGCGCACAGAGCTGCGGCGGAAAAACCCCCCGCGCCGCGCGTGCTGATCGTCACCGCCGTCGCAGCTGAGCGCGACGCGGTGCTGCGCGGCCTGGCTGGCAGCCGCCGCTTCGATGTTATCGCGGCGGGTGGCCGGCACCGCTGCGGCAGCGGCGGGTACCGCCGCTGCCCTGGCAGCCGGCTCCTACGGCTGCGCCGTCAGCGCCGGGATCGGCGGCGGCTTCGCGGGACGCGCGCCCGTAGGCTCGCTGGTCGTCGCCAGCGAGATGCGGGACGCGGCCCTCGGCGCTGAGACGCCGGAGGGCTTCCGCAGCGCTGCCGAGCTTGGCTTCGGCAGCGTGTCCGTGCCTGCCCCGGGCGCCGCGGTGCAGGCTCTTGTGGCCGCGCTGGCAGCGGCCGGCCTTACGGTAAGCACAGGCACTGTGCTTACCGTGTCTACCGCGACCGGCACCGCCGGGACGGCCGCGGCTCTGGCCGCACGCCACCCGGAGGCGGCGGCGGAGGCGATGGAAGGCCACGGGGTTGCCGTGGCCGCCCAGGCGCTGGGGATCGCGGCGCTGGAGGTGCGCGCGATCTCGAACCCGGTCGGCCCGCGCGACCGGGCTGCGTGGAAGATCAATGAAGCGCTGGACGCTCTGGCAGCGGCGGCGGCTATTTTACGGGAGGTGCTGTAATGACACAAGAGCTTCATATTGCTTATTCCCCTTGTCCGAACGATACCTTTGTCTTTCATGCCTGGGCGCATGACCTGATTCCCGGCGCACCCAAGCTGGATGTGACTTTTGCCGATATTGATATTACGAACGGGCTGGCAGCAGACGGCGCAGGACCTGAGGTGCTCAAAATCTCCTACGCCGCCCTGCCCTGGGTGCTGGACAAGTACAAGCTGCTGCCCTGCGGCGGTGCGCTGGGACGGGGCTGCGGCCCGCTGGTGCTGACCCGCAAAGGCCCCGGTGCGATCAAGCACCCGCGTGAGCTGTCCGGCCGCCGTATTGCTGTGCCAAGCGAACGCTCCACCGCCTATCTGCTCTTCCGCCTCTGGGCGGCGCAGCAGGTGCCGGGCGGACCGGCCGAAATCGTCGTCCTTCCTTTTGACGAGATCATGCCCGCTGTACAACAGGGGAAAATCGATGCCGGACTTGTCATCCATGAAGCCCGCTTCACCTATCCGTCCTATAATCTCAACCTGCTGACTGACCTGGGAAGCTGGTGGGAGAGCGACACCGGTCTGCCGATCCCGCTCGGAGCAATTATTGCCCGCCGCGATCTGGACCATGAAGCCATCAGCGGCTGGATTCGCAGCTCGCTCCAGTATGCGTGGGATCACCCGCTGGACTGTCAGGAGTACGTGCTGAGTCATGCCCAGGAGCTCTCGCCGGAAGTCGCCAAGTCGCATATTGACCTCTATGTCAACGGGTTCACGATGAACCTGGGCGAGGATGGCTATGCGGCTATCTCTGCACTGCTGACCCGAGCCGCTGCGGAGGGACTCGTTCCCGCCGTTGACCCGGTGCAGCTGCGTTAGAAAGAATACGGTGTCCGGGTAGCCGGGTGTTGACCTCCCCGGTGTTCAAGCTGAAATTCCACTCTCTCGCATAGGAGGCTGTTCTTATGATTCCTTCAGACAACAGCAAGGCGAACATCGACCGGTTCCTGGGATACCAGGATGAATATGACCGGTACCGGCCTGAAGCACCGCAGCTGGTTATCACATTGCTCAGCAATTACCTGGGCCGCCGTCCTTCCCGCGTTGCTGATATTGGCTGCGGCACCGGCCTGTCCACCTTTCTCTGGAAGGACGCTGCCGATGCCGTCACCGGCGTAGAGCCTAATCCCGATATGCTGGGCAAGGCGCAGGAGAAGCTGCGTCTTCTCGGCGGCGGAGCAGATAATCTGACCTTTGTCCCCGGTTATTCGAATCAGTTGCCCTTCGATCCGGAGAGTGTGGACATTATCACCTGCTCGCAGTCGTTCCACTGGATGGACCCGGCCAGCACGCTTCAGGAGATTGCCCGCTGCCTGCGGCCCGGCGGAGTGTTCGCCGCCTATGACTGCGACTGGCCCTTGGTGCTGGAGCCTTCCATCGAAGCCCGGTATAACCGGATGATTGCCGCTTCAGACGCCCGGCTAACCGAGCTTCAGCCTGCTGCCGACCAGGCCCGCAAGTGGGACAAGGAAGGACATCTGGGCCGCATCCAGGCCAGCGGACGGTTCACCTATGCCAGAGAAATTGTGTTCCATAACTTCGAGTCGTGCGATGCTGAGCGTTATATCGGTCTGGCTCTCAGCCAGGGCGGCATGCAGTCACTCCTGAAGCTCAGCCCGGGTGCCCTTACGCAGGACATTGCCTTATTCTCGGCAGAGGTCGAGGCGTTCTTCCAGGGCCGCACCTTGCAGGTGCCCATCAGCTACCGGATGCGGGTTGGAGTGAAGTAACTCTTTTTAAAATACACCCTGGCTCCCTCTTAGGGGCTGCCGGGGTCTTTTTTAGCCCCAAATGCGCTCTGCTCCCGGCATTCTTACAGTCTTCCCCTCCGCTTGTTCACCGTATCTACTAATCCATTCTATTGACCATTGGAATATTATCACATATTATTACATCAATGAAGCAATAATGTATTTACTGGAAAACGGTCAGGTGGTGATTCTATGAAGTCTGCAACCACGATTCGCGATCAAATAACCGCTTATTTGTCTGAACAAGGTCTGTCCATTAATCAGTTCGCCATAGCTTCAGGAATCAATTCCGGCACACTCAGCCGTGTAATCAAAGACCAGCAGCCGATTGCCATGGATCATCTGGAGCGGATCACCCGTGGAATGAACCTGCCGGAGGATTACTTCTACAGCTTATATGTGGACGAGTGCTTTCACCGTTCTCCCCCTACCTGGCGGCGTCTGCGGCCGTTCATTGAACGTTCTGCAGCGCTTGGCCGGCTTGACTGCGTGGAGCAGGTCGTTCAGAGTCTGCTGGATAATCTGGTCTATGCCCCCATGCTGTTTGAGGTTGCTGAGGGGTTATTTGAGCAGGGACTCTGGCAAGCAGCGGGACTGCTGTATAAGAATGTGAGTCTCAGTGAGAAGTATCAGAACTCCGAGCGGCTGGCCATCTGCCAGTACCGCCTGTTCAAGATTGGGCTGGGTGACGATCAGAGCGTGAATCTGCGGGAGGCCATCCTGTTCGAATGTTACATCGACCGCCTGAATGAGGCTGACCAGCTGGATGGATTGAAGGACCTGCTCGATGTCTATTACTCCCTGCAAAAGTGGGCCAAGGTGAACGAGCTTGCCGAGAAGCTGCTCCTTTTAGCGACTCTCCGTTACAATTTACACCACCGGTCGAAACGAAAAGAAGAGCATGAAAGAAATCCGCGAAGCCCGCTATATGTATATATTCTACGTTCTCATCTCTTCCTCTCCAGTGTCTGTATGGAGTACGGAGACTATAAGGCTGCAATTGAACATGTACCTCAATATACCGAAGTCAACTGGATACAAGAAAAGGATGATGAAGCGAAGAGAATTATAGCCCAGTTTAGGGAGTGGGGTACTGCCAATATCTATTTATACCGATTACTTGATGGACAATTCGAGGTTCTGGCTGATTATGTCGAATATATCTCCACCAAGCCGGACGAGATTTTCACGGCGATGTACAATATTGTAAAATCAGCGAATCGGTACGGATGGAATATTGACCCCATTCTGGAGAGGTTCTCTGACCATATTCCTTACAGAACTTATACATCCGAATTCGGTGAGTACAACCAGCAGGTGATGGTTGATAAACATACCCGGTTTCTTGCTGAATTAGCTGCCTATTATCTGCATAGTAATAGAACTGAAGGGATTACTTTTATCCTGCAATGTTTGGAATCCTCTGCTAAAATTAACAACGAGAGTGTAGTCATCACCTGTGTCGATCTGTTTGAGCAATTCAGGTATATAGCAGGAGATGACGAAATCGAGAGATACAAACTTCTAATCAGAGAGGTGCACAAATCTAATGAGAAAAAGACTTTTCAAGCTTCTAGTTCTGTGTAGTTTGGCCGCAGTAATTAGTTCCACCGCAGGAGCTTTTGAGATTATAGCAAGCAGTAATACACAATACTCACTTCAAACCATGTCTCATGGTATTGGAAGTTAAATGACCCTTTCGCCCTTAACTACATATTAGCATCCCCAATGCCTGGCCCCAATCCGGAACGCGATAAAAGGGTCAGTGACGCTATTGCCAAGTTGAAAAAGGAACGTTCGTCTGCCCGGGTTCGCCAATAAAAAGGCGGGCCTTTTTTATATAGCAATATACATTCCGGCCTACTTCCCAAGAGTTCTCTGAACTTTGTCCTTAAACTGCTGTTCATTGACTACTTGAACATCTTTGGAATTCATCTTCTTCTCATTGTCTTTCAGGAAATCGGCGGTTAATTCCTTGTCTTCGATATCTTCAAGCTGTTTATCATAGTACGATAGCTTCAGCAGCTGGCCTGTACCGGAGTCCTTATACATTCCCGTTTCTTCTCCCAGAATCCAATAGGTATTGGGTTCATCGATGCCAACCGCCTTCTTCAGGAATAGGACATAACGTTCTTTTTCTGAAAACAAATCATTGTCGTTAAACCTCCACTCGCTGTTACCTTGTTGAAGGATATGAATTTGATCCGTATTTAGCGCTGGATCGGGTTTAAGCTGCTCAAGAATTTTGGCCTGAAAAAGGGTTTTCGGTGACGGCTCAGATAATTCTCTTGCCTTATTCTCAACTTCGATCTTGACCACCAAATCAGAGTTGTCGAGAGCCTCTTCAAAATCATACACTTGAAGTGTCGATTGCATTGTTTTTTGAACAGGTTGTTCTGGTTCTGCTTTCTCTTTTTTATTTACGGCGACACTCAATATGATAGACAGAGCTACGACACACCGCACGCCAATTAATACATACTTACGCTTCATGCTAGTCGTCCTCCTTAGAAATTCCGCTTAAGCTCTCACCTAAACATAGGTTACCATAAAAATACCAAAACCCCCGCCTGCGCACACGCACATAACGGGGGTTTCACTGCCGGCCTACAACTTGCCGGTTACTTCTTATTCATCTTGAACATCAGGAACAGTTCATTATAGTGGGCGAGCATCCGCTTGCCGAGGTTATCGTAGACCTCCAGGCGGTCGGTGAGCCCGGCGGGCGGGTAGAAGCGTTCGTCGCCGGAGATGTCCTCCGGCAGGAGCTTCAGCGCGGGCACATTCGGCGTGGAGTAGCCGACGTATTCCGCGTTCTGGGCCGCGACCTCGGGGCGGAGCATGAAGTTGATGAACTTGTGCGCGCCTTCGACATTGCCGGCGGTACGCGGAATGACCATGTTATCGAACCATTTGTTCGAGCCTTCCTCCGGCACGATGTAATCGAGCTTGTCGTTATCGTCCATAATCTCCGAAGCATCGCCGGACCAGACGATACCGACTGCCGCTTCTTCGTTGGCGAGCAGCATTTTGACCTCGTCACCGACAATCGCCTTCACGTTCGGAGACAGCTTGTTCAGCTTGGCCAGCGCCTCCTGCAGATGCGCCTCATTCGTGTCGTTGACCGAGTAGTGCAGGCTGTTCAGCGCCATGCCCATGACCTCACGGGCACCGTCCACCAGGAAGATGTTATTCTTCAGCCGCTTATCCCACAGGGAATCCCAGCTGCTGAAGTCGATGCCCTTCGTCATCTCCGGGTTGAAGATGATCCCCACCGTTCCCCAGAAATAAGGGACCGAATACTTATTGCCGGGATCGAAGGACAGATCCATGAACTTGGCATCGATGTTGGCGAGATTCGGCAGCTTGCTGTGATCCAGCGGCAGCAGCAGATTCTCCTCCCGCATCTTAGCGATAGCATAATCGGAGGGGACTACGACATCGAAGATCGTACCGCCCTGCTCCACCTTGGTCAGCATCGCTTCATTGGAATCGAACGTCTGATAAATGACCGTAATTCCGGTCTCCTCCTGGAATTGCTTCAGCAGGTCGGGGTCCACGTAGTCACCCCAGTTGTAGATCGTCAGCGTATTGCCGCCTGAATAACCCTGGGCTGAGTTCAGCCGGGAGGCCAGAAACATCAGCCCGAAGGCGACGATCAGAATGGCCAGAAATGTATTCACTAACTGCTTCATCTAGGCACCCCCGCTTCGGCCACCGGCTCGGCAATTTGCATCGGCGGACGGCTCTTGCGCTGGTTCAGATAGTAATACCCGATAACCAGCAGAATGGTGAAAAGGAAGATCAGCGTGGACAGCGCATTAATTGACAGCGAGACCCCTTGCCGGGCGCGGGAATAGATCTCCACCGACAGGGTCGAATAGCCGTTGCCCGTGACAAAGAAGGTGACCGCGAAATCGTCCAGGGAATAGGTCAGAGCCATGAAAAATCCGCTGAAGATACCCGGCTTGATAATCGGCAGAATGACCTTCGTCAGCACATCGCGGCGCGTAGCGCCAAGATCGCGGGCGGCATCCGTCAGGGTCGGACTCATCTCCTGCAGATGAGGCAGGATCATAATGACGGCAATCGGGATGCTGAACGCCACATGCGAGAGCAGCACGGAGGTGAAGCCCAGCTTGATCCCGACAATGGTGAACAGAATCAGGAACGAGGCTCCGATAATGACGTCTGGACTGACGATCAGCACATTGTTCAGCGAGAGCAGCGTGTTCTTCGCCCGGCGGCTGCGGACATGATGAATCGCCAGCGCGCCGATCACCGCGATCACTGTCGCAATGGCTGAGGACAACAGCGCGATAACCAGCGTGTTAATGACGATGATCATCAGCCGGGTATCCGCCACCACCTCACGGTAATAATCCAGCGTAAAGCCCTCGAACTTATGCATCGTCCCGCCGCTGTTGAACGAGTAATACATCAGGTAGAAGATCGGCGCGTACAGCACCACGAAGACCAGCACCAGATAAAGATTGGCGATGCCGTTTTTATTTTTGACCCTACGTGTGTTCCTCATCCGCGCACCCCTTTCCGCGAGCCGCCCGTCAGAATCATGAACAGCGCCATAATAGCGATCAGGAATACCGCAACGGTAGAGCCCATGCCCCAGTCCTGCGTAACCAGGAAGTGCTGCTCAATGGCCGTACCGAGCGTAATGACCCGGTTCCCGGCAATCAGCCGCGTAATCATGAACAGCGACAGCGCCGGAATGAATACCGCCATGCAGCCGGAGCGCACACCCGAGATCGTCAGCGGGAAGACCACCCGCCGGAACGTCGTCCAGCCCGAGGCGCCCAGATCGCGCGCCGCATCGACCAGCGACAGGTTCATTTCCTCCAGTGCGCTGAAGATCGGCAGAATCATGAACGGAATGAAAATATACACCGACACGAACACAAAACTAAAGCCTGTGAACAGGATCTGCTGTTCGCCCAGCCCGAGCAGGTCCAGGAAGTTGTTGACCGGGCCGAAGGTGCCGAAGATGCCGATGAAGGCATACGTCTTCAGCAGCAGATTGATCCAGGTCGGCAAAATAATCAGCAGCAGCCAGAGCTGCTTGTGCTTGGTGCGCGTCAGCAGATAAGCGGCCGGATACGCCACCAGCAGCGAGAACAGCGTGATCAGAAAAGCATACCAGAACGAATTCAGCATCATCCGCATATACACCGGCGTGAAGAAGTTAACGTAATTGTCCAGCGTCAGCTTCCCGTCCAGATCGAACAGGGAATAATAGACCACCAGCAGCACCGGGGCAATGACAAACAGCGCGATCCACAGATAGTAGGGGATGAGGTAATACGATTTGCCCTTACTGTTCATGGCTCTCCACCTCGCCGTAGGCCTCCAGACGCTTGTCGAACTCTTCCTCCGTTTCACCGAAGCGCATGACATGAATGGCCTCCGGGTCAAAATACAGGCCGATCTCAGAGCCCACCTCCGCCTTGCGGGTAGAATGAACGAGCCATTCATGGCCCGAGCCGTCATAACAGCTGATCTCGTAATGCACGCCGCGGAACAGCTGCGAGTCCACACGGACCTTCAGCTTGCCCGCCTCAACAGTAGCAATCTCCAGATCCTCGGGACGGATGACAATCTCCACCGCTTCATTCGGCCGCAGGCCGGCATCGACACACTCGAAGCGGTGGCCGTTGAATTCAACTACGTAGTCCTCAATCATCACACCCGGCACAATGTTCGACTCTCCGATGAAGTCAGCCACGAACCGGTTGATCGGCTCATCATAGATATCGTTCGGCGTGCCGCTCTGCTCAATCCGTCCGCCGTTCATAACGAAGATCCAGTCGGACATCGCCAGCGCCTCTTCCTGGTCATGGGTGACGAAGATGAAGGTAATGCCCAGCCGCTGCTGCATCTCCCGCAAAATATACTGCATCTCGGTGCGCAGCTTCAGGTCCAGTGCAGAGAGCGGCTCATCCAGCAGCAGCACCTGCGGCTCGTTGACTATGGCGCGAGCAATAGCCACACGCTGTCTCTGCCCGCCGGACATTTCATTAATGGCCCGCTGCTCATAGCCGACCAGGTTGACGAAGCGCAGCGCTTCCTGAACCTTTTGCCGGATGACATCCTTCTTAAGCTTCTTAATGCGCAGTCCGAAGGCCACATTCTCGAATACATTCAGGTGCGGAAACAGCGCATAATCCTGAAACACCGTATTGACCTGCCGCTCGTTGGCGGGAATGTGGTTGATGATCTTGCCGTTTAGATAGATCGAACCCTCCGTTGGTTCCGCGAAGCCGGCGATCAGCCGCAGGATGGTCGTTTTACCGCAGCCCGAGGGGCCCAGCAGAGTGTAGAATTTACCGCGTTCAATTTCAAAGCTGACGCCTTTGAGTACAGGCTCTTCATCGTCATATTGCTTAATGACCTGATCAAAAGAAATAATAGTGCCTTCCGGGGTAGCTATAGCTAACAACCTCCCTTACCTTATGTAGGTACAACCTATTTTACCCGCTTCCTGCGGGAGACAATCCGGCCGGAACCAGCCCGGGTGCCACATAAGCGACATTTCCTCCCTCGGTTCGACAGACTTCCATAATATATAGCATAAAGGAATCGTGCAACATATGCGATAGCTTACATTGTGAAACCGCGCACAAAAACTTAACAAGTTCGTAAAATCTTGCCCGCCTCCAGCCTGTTTTGAGGTGCTATAATGAAAACGGATGAAAACCATAAAATTTTTCCTATTTACATGAAAGAAGATGACAAACATGAACGAGGGCCTGCAGGAGCGCCTTGAAAAGTTCGGATTATCCCTATATATGATACGGATTACGCTCGCCGCTTCGCTCTCGTGGCTGGCCGTGCACATCATCTACGGAGACCATTACCTCTACTTCGCGCCGCTGGCGGCGATTCTGATTACCCAGAGCAGTGTCAAGGCCTCCCTGGAGAAAGGTGTCTACCGCATGACCGGCGTGGTCCTTGGCGGCATCGTCAGCCTGATCGTGGGCAAGTTCTTCGATGTGGGCGCACTGTCGATCCTGCTGATGCTGCTGATCGGTATCGGTGTAGCCACCGCCTGCCGGATCAATATCCAGGCTGTCTCGCAGGTCGGCGTCACTTCAGTCCTTGCACTCACCTTCTATCATGACCAATATATCGTCTGGAGAGTCGCCGAGACGCTGATCGGCGTGCTGATTGCCTTGATTATCAATATGATTATCGTGCCGCCCAAGAGCTTCGTCAAGGTGAAGGACCTGGCGCTGAAGGGCAGCCTGACGTTATCCGATGCCTTGACCGGACTCGCCGCAAGCGGGCGGGATGCCGCACAGGCCAAGAAGGCCCTTGAAGCTTCGGGCGAGCTGCTGAAGAAGAGCGAACGGCTACAGAAGGAGATCCATTATACTTTATCTCATTACCAGTGCCGCAAGGACATCGGTAAGCTGTCACAATCAACCTCGCATCTGATCAAGGTTCATGCCTATGTCAAAGGCATTGCCGAAGAGATCGCCCTGCTGCCGGCCCATTATGCCGCAGCCGACTGGATGCTGGAGGTCCTGAGCGCAACCTCAGACTGCATCGCCCTGTACGGCACCCGGACATTGTCAGATGCTGAAACCGGCGGACGTTCACTCCCTGAGAGCCTGAGACGGGCCCGCGATCTGCAGCTGGCCTGGTATGCGGAGCTGCAGGACCAATGCCCGCTGGCCGCCTTCCGCGACCTCGGTGCAGTGTTCTCCCACCTGAACCGGATTCTTGAAGAGATTGAACGGGCAGATTACGCGGCACTCTCGGCCGCACCGCAGCCCGTCAAGGCCCATCCTGCACGGGCTATACAATTCATACAAAAGGGACTCTTCCACAAGCTTTAAGCCTGGAAGCGTCCCTTTTTTCTGCCTTATGCTATTTTACCCCATTCACAATCAGGCAGGCACATATCTCCAGCCCCCGTAACCCGTAATGTTCTCCGCTCCGGCTTCTGCCCCGGCATAGCCTTCACAGATGAAGCCGGTTACCTCCCGGCCGTCCGCCAGCAGCACCCGCCCCAGGCCCAGCGGGGCCGGAATAAGCTGCGCGAACGATCCCAGCGATTCCACCGGCATCCGCCACAGCTCCAGCTCCACCGCGCCGCCTCCTTGCGCCTGCCTCAGCAGACCCGGCTTGGCCGGCTTCGTGGGAAGCTTGACCAGTTCGTAGCAGGCGGCGGTCTGCGCCGTCTGCCAGAACCGGGCGCCATGCGCCAGCATCTGCGGCTCCAACGGGAAGCCGCGCATATGCAGCCCGCAGACGGCCAGCGTCATCATGCCGGCCTCCTCGTCCGGTGCCAGGCGCTCCACCAGAAGCTGCGCCCCGGCTCCGGCCAGCAGATGCTCGCTGTCGGCCAGCGCGAACAGAGTAAGGCCGAACGGCAGATCCTCGGCAGCATCCCCGGCCGGAACTGCCAGCGCAGACAGATCGAGCAGGTTGCAATGATTCGTATAGCGCCCCATCGCCGAGTTGGCTCCTGCCGGATCAGCAGCAACCTGCTCCCGGGTCCAGGTCCCACCGCAGGTCGGGAGCACCAGCACCGCCTCGCGCAGCAGCAGCTCCGCTGCCCGCTTGTAGCCCTGCAGCCGGTGCATCGCCCCGAACAGGCTCGCAGCGGTATGCTGCTCCGCCGCCCCGGACGACAGGATAGACGCCGTCACTGGCAGCACAGCTTCGCGGTGGCTCTCCACGAACGCGCCCAGCCCGGCCCAGCGTTCTGCAACCCACGGCCCTTCGTACAGAATGGCTGCCGCTTCGTAGAACAGCGTGCAGTCCACCCGTTCCACCGGCAGGCCCATCGCCTGGACTGCCGCTTCTGCCCGCTCCCAGGCCTGGCGGTATTCGTCCGCATGGGGGCCATAGAACCCAGGCGGGTCCGCCGGAAGCAGCAGCTTCGCGGGGAGTGCGGCGGACCGCCGCTTCACGGCACGCGACCAGGGATCAGCCGCGTCGAAGCCCCGGGCCACGCGGTCCACCGCGAGGGCCCCGTCCAGATTGTGTGCAAATACGGTCACACAATCCAGGCTGGCACAGGCCGGTACAACGCCGCGTACCGGCCAGGCGCCCAGGCTGGGCTTGTAGCCGACCAGCCCGTTCAGTGCGGCAGGCACGCGGCCCGAGCCTGCTGTATCGGTGCCCAGGCTGAATACGGCCTGGCCCCGGGCCACAGCTACAGCGGAGCCGGCACTGGAGCCGCCGCTGATGTATTCGGGACGCAGGGCATTATGCGTCTCGCCGTACGGGCTGCGCACACCGACCAGGCCGGTGGCGAACTGGTCGAGGTTGGTTTTGCCGACCGGGATGGCCCCTGCCGCAACAAGCCTCGCTACAACGGCAGCATCCGCCTCCGGCTGATAAGCATATTCAGGACAGGCCGCCGTTGTCGGCAGCCCCTGCACATCGATATTGTCCTTAACCGCGAACGGGAGGCCCCATAACGGATAGCGCTCCAGATCCATCCCGCCAAGCGCCTCAAGGTAAGGACGGATATGCGCCTCTGCCGGTGGTTCAATCCAGATATTCATCGCCTGGTCGCGCTCCGCACGGCGGATGATCTCATGGATGACCTCCTCCGGGCTTAACATACCGCTTGCATATTGCCCATGCAGCCACTCAGCGGTCAGCTTGGCGGGAAATGTATTGTTAACCGTCATAATACTCAGCTCCTTCTCTGGGAATCCGAACGTCTGCTGCGGCCCTGACCCATCTCAAACAGCTTGAGCGCCAGCTGCAGCTCCAGCATATCGTTCCCGTCATCCTGGTTCAGCCCGAGCAGCTCGCAGGCCCGGTCAATCCGGTAGGTGACGGTATTATAATGCGTGAACAGCTCGCCGGAAGTCCGCTTGATGTTGCGGTTGCACTTGAAATAGAGCTGGAGGGTATGCAGCAGCGAGGCATTATGCCTGCTGTCATACTCCAGCAGCGGAACCACGTACTGGTCCCTGTACGCATTGATCTCCTCCAGCTCAGGCAGATGATACAGCAGCCGGAACACCCCCAGCTTGCGGTAGTCCACATAGGTTCCGCTGTAGCCGCTGATCTCGCGGATACGGGCGATCTTGCGGGCCGACTCGTAGCTGAAGCGCACCTGGTCGGGACCTTCCGCGAGGTCGCCGATGCAGAAGGCGCACTCCCCCTTGGGGAATGCCCGGTTCAGCTCGGCAAGCAGGAGCGCCAGCGTCTCCTCCGGCGGCAGCTCCGGCTCCCCGGGCACCGTCAGGACCAGCTCCCCCTCCATGATGGTGATCTTCATCTGCTGAAGATCCCCCCTGGCCCGCACCCGTCTCACCACCTGTTGGAGCTGCTTCAGCTCCGGCTTCGCATCCAGCCAGCCTACGGCTACAGCGCGCAGCGGCCTCTCCGGAAGCGGACAGCCGCAGGCCTCGCCCCGCAGCTTGAGGTCTCCGGGAGCGGTAATCCGCCCGCTGATCCAGTCCTGCAGGAACTGGTCCACGTACTTCAATTCTACCTCCCGGCGTGCACCGGCATTGATCAGCTCCAGCCCGACCAGCACACCTACCCGGTCAATGGTCAGCTGGTCGACTACCGACAGCTCGCTGTTCCATTCAAGCAGCACCAGCAGGCACTGGTCCGGCCCCTTGTCATTGACGGCCGAGACATAGGCACGGATGCGCCGCTCCCCGACCGTCAGGAAGGTGATGCCGAGACTGCCCTCCTGGCGCAGCTGCATCCAGGCCGGAAGCTGCTCCTCCAGCTCCAGTGCCTCCGCCTGCGGAGAACAGAAGACCTGGTCGGTCTCATCCAGCAGCACAACCGGATTATGCAGCATCCCGTCCAGCGTCTGCAGGAAATCCTCGATGCCGTCGCCGTGGAGAAGCTGTCTGGACAGCTTTTGGAAGCGGCTCTGTAACTGCGACAGCTCCCGGGCCTCCTGGACCAGCACCCGCTCCATGATGTCGCGCACGACATCCGAGAAGGAGGTCGCAGCCGGCAGCTCGAACACCGGAAAGTCCAGCTGGTCCGCCAGCTCCAGCGCCCGGGCCGGAACCTGATCGATATAACGCTTGGTCTTGATCCCCAGTGCCGATACCCCCTTCTGATTAAGCTGGGGAATAATCGCAGTCAGAAGGTCCGGCTGGCCCTGGAAGGGGAAGCCGCTCGTAATCAGGAATTCTCCGGGCCGGACCCAGTCAATGACATCGGGAACCTCCATAACATTGACCCGGTTAATGTAACGGCCCAGCCCTCCCGCTCCCGCGAGGACCACCGCCTCCTTCAGATCGGGGATCAGCAGTAGGTCGCTGCAGGTCAATCCGTTGATGACTTGAGTACCCATGGCTCCGCCGCCTTTACTTTAGCTTGCTAGAATAGACATCCTCAATCAGTGTTGTGCCAAAAAAGCTGTTCCCCGGCACATCCGCCTCCGCCGGTACAAAAATGCTGATCTGCTCCGACGGTGTATCGCCAACATTCGCAACGGAATGGACAACGCCCGCAGGCACATGGAACGTATCTCCGGCCCGGTAGCTGTACCACTCCCCGCCTGACAGCAGCTTGACCTCGCCCGCTGTGATATGAATAATCTCAACGACATCATGATAGTGCGGCACGACCTGCCCGCCGACGCCCAGCTTCTCCCACAGAATGGAGCTCATGCGGATGCCCAGGCGGTCCGCCTGCTCGGCCGAGACGATCTCCCGGTGGTACAGTTCAATGTGGTTGGGCATAAGCTCCCATGTCATGTCCGCCGCGCTCAGCACTTCGGTAACCTGTGTCTGTGTATGCATCATTCATTCCTCCAGAATGGATAAGTTATAGTTCGTTCTGCCTGCGGAATACCGCCGCCACCGGCCCCCCGCCCTTCGGGCCCTGATGCTCGCCCCCGCCGGAGACGTAGATCATCGGATCGCCGCCGACATAGGCCAGCACCCCGCCGACCACCGCCCGGGCATGGCGGGTATGATTGATATCGGAATCATCCAGCATGATATGCCGCCGTCCGCGGATGACACCATCCGGGTCCGCTTCGGCCTTGGCCAGCACCTGGACCAGCTCATCGCCGGGATACCGGTCCAGCAGACCTTGCAGCGCCGCGCCGTCGACCGCATCCTTCATCACAGCGTGATCGATATGATACGGACCGCCCGCAGCCGCCGAATTGCCGAAGACAATGACCTCACAGCAGGACAGCTCGCTGCCCGCCGAGGTAGAGGCGACTGTGCTGTATTTGCCCCAGTTCACGCAGATGTCTTCTTCATTCAAGGAAGAGCGCTCCACTTCGCCCAGCGCAACAGCGGTCCCCAGGGCGGAAGCGCCTCTGGAATATCCCATCGATTTGTACGTATCCTCTGTCACCAGGGACGCCTGACGGCTATGCGCCTCGTAGATCTGCTCTGCGGTGAGCAGCGGGCATTTGATCTGCACGAAATGCACATCCGCAGGCGATACGATTCCGGCATCCAGAACCGCCCGGGCTACCGCATCGGCCACTTCGTCCACCTGAGTGAGCCGCCCCAGCTCCTCCGGCCGGAAGTCCCTTGTTCTGGCTACGCCTACCGCCAGCGATTTCTGCCCGCCGCCAGAGCCTGAAGGCTCCGCCTGGCCGCTGCGGCTGATCACTGTGAAGTGCGGGCTAAGCACGCCTTCGGTTCCGCCGGACATCACATAGGAGATATCAGCAGCTCCTCCCTTGGCGGATGCTGCGAAGAACCCCTTCAGCGCCATGACCGCGTAACCGCGGGTGAAGTCGTTGACACAGCCGTTCCCCTCGGTCTTGCCCAATACGGCGACCACCTCTTCCGGCCGGAGCCGTCCGTCTTCAATTAACAACTGCAGGCCGGACATATCGTGCGGCGCACCTGCAGGGATTTTGAATACTGAGCATTTCATCATAGATCATCACTCCTGGTCCAGAAAATAACCTTCTTCTCCAGCAGCCCGATACCCCAGAACAGCAGCAGGCCGCACAGCGCGGAGGCAATAATCGCCGAGAACATCACCGGGGTGTCCATATGATAGGAAGAGACCAGCACCACATAACCCAGCCCCTTGTTAGCCCCGACGAATTCACCGACAATCGCTCCGACAATGGCCAGCGAGGTCGAGATTTTCAGGGCAGAGAAGATGTAAGGCAGGCTGGTCGGCAGCCGCAGCTTCCAGAAGATCTCGCGCTTGGTGCCCTTATAGGTCGAGAACAGCTCCCAGGCTTCATATTCAATGGCCTTCAGGCCCTTGACACTGTTCACCAGGATCGGGAAAAAGCAAATCAGCATCGAAGCAATCACCTTCGAGGAATATCCGGTCCCCAGCCACACGACCAGGAGCGGCGCCAGCGCCACCAGCGGAGTCGTCTTCAGGGCGATAGCAAGCGGGAACATTCCCTTCTCAATCGGCTTGGAATGCACGAATATAATGGCGGTCACCAGGCCGAGGATGTTGGCCAGAATGAATCCGGCCAGGGCTTCGCCCAGCGTAACCAGCGTATGCGACCACAGGGAGCCGGTGAGGGCCGAGACCACTGCGGTCGGCGCCGGCAGCAGGTAGACCGGTACGGACAGGAGCCGTACAGCCAGCTCCCATAGAATCAGGAAGCCGAGAGCAAAAGTAACGGGGTACAGACTGTCTTTGATTCTGGCGGTCATAGATGCTTCACCTGCTTCCTTAGTGCTTTGACGGTCCGGTGGAATTCCGGCAGCTCCTCCATCCCGGCTTCACGCGGAGACGGGAGCGGGACCGGAATAATATCTGTGACTCCGGCCGGGCGGGGTGACATCATCACAACCCGGTCCGACAGCAGCACCGATTCCTGAATCGAATGGGTCACCATGACAATGCTACTGAGACTGGTCTCGGGACTCTCCCACAGCCGGAGCAGCTCGAAGTTCAGCTTCTCGCGGGTCAGCTCGTCGAGTGCACCGAACGGCTCATCCATCAGCAGCACGGTCGGATCGGCAGCCAGCGCGCGGGCAATCGCCGCCCGCTGCTGCATCCCGCCGCTGAGCTGATGCGGGTAATGGTTCAGGTAATCCTGCAGGCCGACCAGCCGCAGGGCGCTTTCCGCCTTCTCCCGTGCTTCGCTCTTACTAAATTTCTTCTTCTCGCCCAGCTCCAGCGGCAGCATGACATTCTGCAGCGCACTGAGCCACGGCATCAGGACCGGCTTCTGAAAAACCATGCCCAGCGACAGATCAGGCGAGGAATAAGCAACCTCCCCGCCCGCTTCCGGGCTTAACAGCCGCAGCATCAGCCGCAGTGTCGTAGATTTCCCGCAGCCGCTTGGCCCGAGAATGGAGATGAACTCATTCCGGTACACATCGAGGCTGACATTATTGAGAACCGGTACATCTCCGAAGGATAGGGAGCAATTGCGCAGAGAGAGCATGACCTCGCGGGCATCGGGATTCTGCACGGGGGCAGAATCCGTCTTACGTTGGATCGCTGTTGTCATCTTCGGTCCCTCCTTAGTTCAGATACTCGTTGGTGAATAATGCGCCCAGATCCTGTTCTTTTTTGACAAACTTCAGGTCGATCAGATTCTCCTGCAGTGTCTTCCAGGCGTCCTCATCCATCGAGCCCAGCGGCAGCTTCTCCGGCTCCAGCAGCGGAATGCTGGCCTTCATCATACTGACCTCATGCTTCAGATCGAGCTTCTCCCCGTATTTCAGGCCGAACTCTGCCGCTTCCTCCGGATGCTGCACCGCGTAGTCCCAGCCCTTCATCGAGGCCTGAACGAATCCCCGCACCATCTCAGGGTCCTTCTTGATCACCGATTCGGTGGTAAACAGCGTGTCTGCATAGAAGTTGATGCCGTAGTCGTTCGGATCAATAATATTGACTTCCTTACCTTGCTCCTCTACCGCCAGCACCTCATTAATTACATAGCCGGGCCAAGCCTTGACCTGTCCGGTCAGCAGCGGACTGAGGTCATATTTGATCGGCATCTCTTCAATCTGCGACGTTTCGATGCCTGCGCTTTTCTCCATGGCCCGGAAGGTCAGCTCTTCATTGCCGCCCAGCTTGATGCCCACCTTCTGGCCGACCAGGTCGTCCATCGTCTTAATGCCGGACTCCTTGAGCGCGAACATTACGAACGGGGTTTTGCGGTAGATGGCCGATAATGCGGTGACCGGCACGCCCTTTTCTCTGGCGATAATGATCTGGTCCGCTCCGGTCACTCCGAATTCCTCACTGCCGGAAGCGACCATCTGCACCGCCGGGAAATCCGAGCCCCCCGGGCGGATCTCGACATCAAGCCCTGCTTCCTTATAGAAACCCTTCTCTACCGCGGTATAAAAACCGGCGAACTGTGCCTGATGAATCCACTTCAGCCGGAGCACCACCTTTTTCAGCTCACCGGAGCCTTCCGCTCCCTGGCCTTCGGCCTTCTCTGTCCCTGCATTATTGCCGCAGGCTGTCAGGAGCAGCAGCAGTGAAGTTAACAGCATAAACGCTTTGGTTCTGGACTTGTTCCACATGATGATTCCCCCAATTTATGAAGTAGTTTAGTATTGCTCCAGTGCCCGAAGCACTGCCTGCGAATCGCTCACACTGCCGAAGACGCCGCCCTGCATTTGAACCATATTCAGTGCCGCCAGATGATTCGCTTCATCCGTAGCACCCGTGCAATCCGACAGAATCAGGCACTCGTACCCGCGGTCATTGGCTTCCCGCATCGTGGTGTGCACGCAGACATCGGTGGTGATTCCGGTCAGAATCAGATGGGTAATGCCTTTATTTTTCAGGATCAGGTCCAGGTCTGTGGCATAAAAGCTGCCTTTGCCCGGCTTGTCCACAATGTACTCTCCTTCGGCAGGGGCCAGCTCATCGATGATCTGCCAGCCGCGTTCGCCCCGCACCAGGATACGTCCCGCCGGTCCCTCCGAGCCGATCTCGGCGCCGATCTGTTTACTCCGCCACCGTTTGTTCGCCGGAAGATCGGACAGATCGGGCTTGTGGCCCTCCCGGGTATGAATCACGGTGAAGCCTTCAATCTCCCGGATGCGGGCCAGCAGCCGCTGAATCGGCGGGATTGCTCTTGCCGTCAGCGAGAGGTCATAGCCCATTCTGTCCACGTAACCGCCTTTGCCGCAGAAATCCGTCTGCATGTCGATAATCATCAGTGCCGTCTTCGCCGGGTCAAGCGTACCGTCATACGGCCAAGTGTAGGGTGCTGCTGCAATCTGCATGGTTCATGCTCCTCTCCTGTTGCCCTGTCTCTATTAATGTTAACTTTATTAACATTTATTTATGTTTCTTTGGTATGAGTTAGATTATATTACAAAGAATTTAGAGTGTCTTCGTTTTTATTACGAAATATTAAGATAAAAATTTGTGTTTATTAACATAGTTAACACATAAGTGACATTTAAAAGGTGTGAATCACCCCGTTTACGGTCGCTTTCTACCTTTCGCGCGCATCCGTTACCTCACACCCATATCTGCCCCTCGTATCCCGCGTCTGCCCAATGTGATCGGTTTTTCGATTACATTCCGCTCCATAGCCCCGCGTTTGCCCAATGTGATCGGTTTTTCAACTATATTCCGCCCACACACCCTCTTGCCCTCCAATGTGATCGGTTTTTCGACTACATTCCGCCCACACACCCCGCGCCAGCCAATTGTGATCGGTTTTTCGACTACATCCGGTCTGCACGCCCCCATCGCCGCCCCGCCGTCTTCCATAAGCTGTAAACGCTGGGAAACCAGTTTTTCTGAAAAATTAGTGTTGCAGATATTACGAAACTTGATAAATAGGCATAATATAGTTGAAAAATAGCTCTTTAAGTACTAGAATTAAGCTTGTTTGCAGAAGTTAATATAACGAAGGAACCAGTTTCAGCTCTTTTTGTCGATTACAGTCGATCCATAAACTCCCTCATACAGTGTGTATATCATTGATCTATTTCTAAAAGGCAAACTTCCCGAAAGGGCAGGACGCAAAGCAATGGGCCTAACAACGCAGTCGTAACCGCGTTCATGGTCGCCAGGCCGCCAATAGAGACCACGTAAGCCGGCTGTCTTACGGGAGTGTGCTCCCGCTTCCAGGCTTTATGATGTTCTTGTCTGTACGAATGCCATTGATTATACGAAAAAGTGAGGTAACTATAATGCCGCAGCAGTTCATCGAACCAAAACGATATGAATTCGTGGAGTCCCTGATGCTTGAGCGGGGCGGTCTGCTGGATTCATTCTCTGTAGAGGGCCGAGCTTCTGACGGGACTAATGGAGATAAGAATGGAATCATCCTCGTGCAGAACAACCAGATTTTCATCACTCCCCCGCTGGCTGGCGGTATACCCGCCAGAATCTCTGCTGTTCACCCTGTTGTCCTGAAAATTAACGGCAAGACCGTCACAGAACCGACCGAGGTAACCGCAGCAGATGATATTACCTGGGAGATCTGCGAGAAGCCGCAGTATCAGATCACTGCCTCCCCGGACAAGCTCAAAGTCTATTTCACCCTATACCGCGCAGAAAAGTACGCCTGGAATCTGGTCAACTCCCCCGCTGCCTGCGAGGCGGTCGTCCGCGCCCGGCCCAATCCGGCGGCACTGTTGTCCACACTTACTATAGAACAGATTATCGCTTCCCTGGATAACCGTTATATCCTGCGCAACCTGAACATCCCGGCCCTGTACGCAGAGCTTGAGAACCCTACCTATCTTCCGGTCTGCATCGCCGAAGGGCGGGCCCCGCGGCCCGGCAAGGAATCGCGGCTGGAGTTCACGCTGCCGGAGCATACGCTGGCGGGCAACGGAATGCTCCAGGCGAATCACGGGGAGGAAGCGGCAGACCCGCTGGAGTATCTCCGCTTCCCCGGAGCCCCCTTCGCCTGGGAGGGCGAGGTCTTCGCCCGCAAGCTGCCGGCCGAAGACGGCATTCCCGGCTTCGATACAGACGGAGGCGTTCTGCCTCCGCCTCCGCCGCAGGATATCACCGTTACCGCAGGAAAGGATGTCCGTCTCCTGCCCTGCGGCAGCATTATGGCACTGCATTCCGGCCGTCCCCGGATCTGCGGAACAGGCGGCAGCGTCCGGACCTGCGATTTCCCGCCGGTCCGGCTTATGGCCCCGGAGATGATTGAGGAAGCCGGGGACTTCCTGTTCGCAGGCGATATCATTGTAAATGGAGATTTGGAAGGGCCAGCATGTATTGAGGCGCTGGGGAACGTGTATATCTATGGCTGCGTAAGCAAGTCTACCATTATAGCAACCGGGAGCATCTATATAAGCGGCCACGTTACCGGCAGCAGCCTGTACGCCGGACTGGCCGGAGTGCAGCAGCACCGCCTGCACCGCCTCTCCAGTCTGCTGCTGGCCGAAGCGGAAGGGCTGCGGGAAGCTGCGGGGCAGTTGGCCCGGAATGTAGAGGCCCGTCAGCAATCCGTAAAATACGGGCTGGTGGTTATGCTGCTGCTGGAGGACAAATACTGCCACTTTGGAGGCATGATTGATGGACTTCAATCCGCACTGGCTGTGATGAAAGGGGAGTCTGCGCCGGATACGGCCCAGCTCCGGCAGATGCTGGAGATCTTCGCCCATCCGGGCCAGTTCACTGAACATATTACAGATAGCCTGCTGGGCAGTCTCACCAAGCTGCTGCGCAGACTGGCCGGAGCTGTCGAGCAGCTTCAGGAGGAGCATGCGATGATCAGTCTGGCCGGCTCGCAGGACAGCCGTCTGGAGCCGGACGGAGCGCTGCTTCTGCGCGGGTGACAGCGGGCAGTAATGATCTGAGTCTGCTACAGCCTATCTATTCTCTGAACCAAGAAACGGCTGCCCCCTTCTCCAGGGAGCAGCCGTTTCTTAGTCCTTGCCTGTTTCTGTTACCGGGGACTGCACAGCTTGCCTTGCGCTCCGGCCTATTCTGGCATTCACCAGGATAATACTGCCTACAATCAGCAACATGCCGATAACCAGATTCACCGTAATCTGCTCATGCATAAGAATTACACTTGAGCCGATCGATACCAGTGGAATCAGGAAGGTGAACGAACCCACCTTGCCCGCTTCCCCTTCATTGATGAGCTTGAAATAGACCATCCACCCAAGCGCGATCACAAACACCGCAATGAACAGTGTATTCGCTACAAAGGTTCCGCTCCAGTTAATATCACTCCAGCTCTCCGAGACGGAGCCTGCCGCCAGCAGGATAACTCCGCCGATCATGATCTGCATCGCTGTCATCCACAGCATATCGACCCGGACCGCATTGCGTTTGGTGTAGACCGTCGCCAGCGCCCAACTGACCGCACTGGCTAAGGCCAGCAGTACACCGACCGCCGAGATACTGCCAGTCAATCCCCCAATACTTAATGAACCGACCCCAAGGAATCCGATGACAAGCCCGGCAATCTTAAGCCCGTACATCCGCTCACCCAGCCAGAGCCAGGCAAAGATCCCCAGCAGCACCGGCTGCAGGAATACAATCGCCGAGAATAGCCCTGACGGCACATACTGCAGGCCAACCGTCTGAAAGCCATAGTAGAAGACTATACTTAGGAAAGCAGACGTCAGATAGACTGGCCAGAGCTGCCGGAAATGCAGCCGCCTCCAATTCGGCATGGCGGCAAGAATCAGCAGAATACCGGCAATGACCGTACGGATGCCGGCAAACAGCAAGGGCGGAGCGTAGGTTAAGGCTATTTTGGAGAGCGGCCAGTTAATTCCCCAGACCAGAACCAGGAAGATTAACAAGCCTATCGTTTGGTTTCGCTTCTGCATTCCTTCACCCCTTGCCTTGTTTTCTTATCAAATGATACAATAGTTCTAGTCATAATTGAAATGAATAATAATCATGAGGGGCATAACAAATAAGATATGAACAACACTCAGATTCGTCTGTTTGTCTTAATCGCCGAGAGCCGCAGCTTCACCAGAGCCGGCGAGGAGCTGAATATGACCCAGCCTGCGGTCAGCCGGGCCATCTCCGCCCTTGAAGCGGAGCTGGATGTGAAGCTGCTGGTGCGTGACCGGCGCAACGGGCTGATGCTGACCGGTATCGGCAAGCGGATTCTGGTCATCTGTCGCAGCATTCTCAGCGGCCTCGACAAGATTGACCAGGAGATCGCCGCCGAGAAGGGGCTGGAGAAGGGCCACATCCGCATTGGCGCTTTTCCGGTTGCCGCCGCTTATTTTGTCCCGAAGATCATACGCACCCTCTCAGCCCGGTACCCCGGCATCGGGATCAGCCTGCATGAAGGCTCGGTTGCCGAGGTGAAGGAATGGCTGGCCTCACGCTACATTGACATAGGTCTGGTGATTTCTCCAGGGGAAGAGTTCGATGCCGTGCCCCTGTTCCGGGAGAAGCTCTACGCCGTGCTTCCCCGTGAGCACAGGCTTGCGCAGCACCCGGTTATTAGTGTGAAGGAGTTGGAAGACGAGCCTATGCTGCTCTGCAGGTCAGGCTATGAGCCTCCTGTTGTAGAGGTATTCCGCAGAGCCGGCAGCACAATGAACGTGAAATTTGAAGTGAGCAGCTACCCTACCTCGTTGAATATGATTAAGGAGGGACTTGCTGTCGGCGTCATGTCCCAGCTCTCCCTCCTGTCACTGCCGCCGGATGTCGTCGTCCGGGAGCTTGCTGAGGGGGCTTACCGTGATATTCACCTGGCTGTCCCTTCCCTGCAGGAGGCCTCGATTGCCGTACAGGTTGCGATAGATACCGCAACGCAGCTATTCTCCGGTACAGAGGCTCCATTGCCGTCCCCGGCCGGAGGTGCAGGACACACTACTATGACCTGAGGAGTGATTATTATGCAATATAACCGTCTGGGACACAGCGGGCTGCAGGTATCCGCCCTGGGCCTGGGAACCAACTCGTTCGGTAAACGGGCTGACCAGGAGACCTCAATCCGCATCATCCACACCGCCATGGATCAGGGAATTAACTTCATCGATACGGCCAATATCTATGCCGGCTCCGAATCGGAGCGGATCATCGGCCTTGCGCTCGAAGGCAGGCGCCAGGAGGCCGTGCTGACGACCAAGGCCGGTCTTCCGAAGCATGACGGCCCCGGCGGCAGCGGCTCCTCCCGCCGCCATCTGATGCAGGAGCTGGAGGGCAGCCTGCGCCGCCTGAAGACCGACTATGTGGATCTGTATCAGATCCATACCTTCGATCCCTATACCCCGCTGGAGGAGACGCTCCGCACGCTCGATGATATGATCACAGCGGGCAAAGTGCGCTATATCGGCGCCTCCAACTATGCCGCCTGGGAGCTGATGAAGGCGCTCGGCATCAGCGAAGCCCGGCACTGGGCCAAGTATATATCCATCCAGTGCAGCTACTCGCTGGCTGACCGCACCCCGGAGACCGAACTGCTGCCATTGTGCCTGGATCAGGGCCTTGGGATCATCCCTTACTTCCCGCTGGCCGGAGGCATTCTCACCGGCAAATACGCTTCCGGCGGCAGCGCTCCTGCTGCTTCCAGAGCAGTCACCGATCCGAACTTCCGCCGCTTCCTGACCCCGGAGCGAATCTCGCTTGGGGAGCAGGTTCAAGCAATAGCGGAGGAGCTGGGCACAACACCTGCGGCACTGTCCCTGGCCTGGCTGATGAACCGGCCCGCCGTCTCCACGGTGATTGTCGGTGCCACCCGCGCGGAGCAGGTGCAGGAGAATCTGCTCAGCCTCTCCGTCCAGCCGGACGCAGCGGCGCTGGAGCGGCTGGAGCAGGCCAGCGCCGCCTTCCGCACCGGCGAGCCGTTCGCCTTCTACCGGCTGCCGTAACCGCCGGCCGGTATCCATCCTCTGAGTCATTAACTGCTCATGGATAACTTTTCCTCAGCCTTCTTATGCTTTATAGAAAAACAGATTGTAGTGTGCTATACTTGGCACACAGGAAATTTAATTTTGTTTTCGGTAATAATAAAAAATAGCCGTGATGTTGACGCATCACGACTATCCAGACAATTTGCCAGTGGGCGACCACGGCGAGAGTTTCATTCTTACGCGAAAAACCACCGGATCAAGGGCCCAACCTATCGCCGGTGGTTTTTCTTGTCTTTACGTGGTTTCTGTTTCCGGTTGCACAAAGTCTTTAAGCCAGCAAAAATACCGACCATCTTCAGCAACACGTCCAGAAGCTTCACGAGCAGATCAAGTGACACAGCGTCACCCCCTCTCGGGTAGCTTCGCCGTGTCATAAATCCCACCGGTTACTTGTCTATTTCCCATTATATCAGGTTTGAACTATGGTCGATAGCTGGTCCGGTTAAGAAACCCCAATAGGTTACAGCCTGTTTCAAGCAGCTTATTTCTTCAATTGGATTCATGTAACTCAGGACTTTCTAATCTACACCGCAGCAATAAACCGCTCCATATCCTCCTGCACCGTTGTTATTCCGCCGATGCCGAAGTTATCCACCAGTACCTTGGCCACATTAGGCGACAGGAACGCCGGAAGAGTCGGGCCAAGGTGAATGTTCTTCACGCCCAGATGGAGCAGCGCGAGCAGCACGATGACCGCCTTTTGCTCGTACCAGGCAATGTTGTAGGAGATCGGCAGATCGTTGATGTCTGCAAGGCCGAAGACCTCCTTCAGCTTCAGGGCAATGACGACCAGCGAGTAGGAATCATTGCACTGGCCGGCGTCAAGCACACGCGGAATCCCGCCGATGTCGCCAAGCGGCAGCTTGTTGTATTTGTATTTGGCGCAGCCGGCGGTAAGAATGACCGTATCCTGCGGCAGCTCTGACGCAAAGTCCGTATAATAGTTCCGGCTCTTCATCCGTCCGTCGCAGCCGGCCATAACGAAGAATTGCTTGATTGCGCCGCTCTCCACTGCTCCGACTACCTGATCCGCCACGTTCATTACAGCCGCATGGGCGAAGCCGCCGACAATCTCGCCTGTCTCAATCTCCACCGGAGCGTCGCAGCTCTTCGCCTGCTCAATAATGGCCGAGAAATCCTTCACGCCGTCTGCTCCTGCCGCGACATGAGGAACGCCCGGATAACCCGTGTTGCCTGTGGTGTACAGCCGGTGCTTGTAGCTGTCCTTCGGCGGTACGATGCAGTTCGTTGTCATCAGAATCGGGCCGTTGAAGCTGGCGAACTCTTCATTCTGCTTCCACCAGGCATTGCCGTAGTTGCCCACGAAGTGGCTGTACTTCTTGAAGGCCGGATAATAGTGGGCCGGCAGCATCTCGCTGTGTGTATACACGTCAACTCCGGTTCCCTCTGTCTGCTTCAGCAGCTCCTCCATATCCTTCAGATCATGTCCGCTGATTAGAATACCGGGATTCGTACCAACTCCGATATTTACTTTGGTAATCTCCGGGTTGCCGTAAGCCGCCGTATTCGCACGGTCAAGCAGCGCCATCACATCCACGCCGAACTTGCCGCATTCCAGCACAAGAGCCGTCAGCTCACCGCCGCTCAGGCTGTCATCCAGCGTTGCCGTCAAGCCTTTTTCCATAAAAGCATGTGCACCCGCTTCATAGAAGCCCAGCACCGCCGCATGCTCCATGTAGGCTGCCATGCCCTTCAGGCCATAGGTCAGCACCTCACGCAGGGAGCGGATATCCTCATGCTCTGTAGCAAGTACACCGACGGTTGCCGCCTTGTCCATCAGCTCTTCATCCGTACCCGCATTCCACTTCGCCGCGTCTTGATCAGACAGATACGCCGCCACTCCGGCATCCGCGACCCTGCTGCGCCATGTATCCCGCAGGGCCAGCCCCTCGCGGATCTTCGCGGTGAAATATTCCGGGACAAAATTGGCATTGGTAATGGTAGCGAACAAGCTCTCTATTATAAATTTCTCCGTCACCGGGTCGGTGATCCCCAGCTCGCGGCCGCTGCGCGCAAAAATGGCAATGCCTTTGAGTGTATATACCAGCAGGTCCTGCAGGTTGGCTACTTCACTGGTCTTGCCGCATACTCCCTGAATCGTACAACCCGTTCCCTTCGCCGCCTCCTGGCACTGAAAACAAAACATCTCGCTCACTACCTTCACTCCTTCTCATATATGGGTGTACTGACCGGGACTACGCTACAGCCCCGCCTTTACAGTTACCAATAATTGTAGTAGACTTTCGTCTATCAATCGGTAACGGATGTTACCGATTACCATGAATGTGGAGGAAAGTTATGAGACCGGAGCCTGCCGCACTGCAAGCCTGCCTGCTCTTCCGGGGGAAGTCCGCCGAGGAGATCAGCTTGCTGCTGGACACGCTGGCCTATTCCGTCAGCACTTACCGCAAGAATGCCATCATCCTTGCCGAAGGCGACCCGGCGGACCGGCTGGGCATTCTGCTCTCCGGCCGTGTGGAGGTGCAGAAGACGCATTCCACCGGCAGCAGCGTGACCATCGCCCATCTGAAGGAAGGGCAGACGATCTGCGAAGCCGTGTTATTCCGCAAAATAAATGTAGTACCCGCCACCGTAACTGCCACCGGCCCTTGTAGGGTCATGTTCATCAGCAAGCAGGAGCTGCTGCGGTTATTTGCGGCAGATGCGGATATCCTTACCCGCTTCATTGAGAATCTCTCCGAGCGGCTGGTGCTGGTCAACCGGAAGATTGAGAATCTGTCCGCCGGCCCGCTGCGCCGCCGGATTATCGACTTCCTGCTGGAGCAGGGTGAGCAGCAGGGCACGGACCAGCTGAAGCTGCCCTTCAGCCGGAAGGAATGGGCCGGGCATATGAATACCGCCCGCCCTTCGCTGTCCCGCGAGCTTGGATTCCTGCGCGACCAGGGCTGGATCGCCTTCAAGGGCAATGAAATCACGCTGCTGGACCGGGGGCGGATGAATGATTACATTCAGAGCCTGCCTTCTTCTTCAGGCAACCTGTAGGCCTCCTGAAGCCAGCGCCGAGACACACCCGCCCTTCCATTCCCATTGACATTACCGAGGAGGATGCAAGCATATGACGCTGCCACTCACAGACGAACAACTGATCCATTTGCTGGCTGAGCATAGAGAGTATTTCAACACCGGCATCACAAGAACGCTTCGTTTCCGGCTGGAGCAGCTGCAGAAGCTGAAGACAGCTATCAAGCGCAGCGAAGCAAGAATTATAGCTGCACTGAACCAGGACCTGCACAAGAGCGAATTCGAGGCTTACGCCACCGAGATCGGCTTCACACTGGACAGCATCGGTTATATGATGAAGCATCTGCGGCGTTGGATGAAGCCGGTGAAAGTCGGCTCACCGCTGCATCTCTTCCCGGCCAGAAGCAGAATTCTGTCCGAGCCTTACGGCACCGTACTCATTATCGGACCGTTCAACTATCCCTTCCAGCTGTTAATCGAGCCCCTGATCGGGGCCATTGCCGCAGGCAACTGTGCGGTACTGAAGCCTTCGGAGAGCACACCGGCCACCTCCGCTGTCATCAGGGAGATGATCCGGGAGACCTTCGACCCGGGTTATATCCGGGTGGTGGAGGGTGAGAAGGAGACGACAAGTCTTTTGATCCACGCTGCATTCGACTATATTTTCTTCACCGGGAGCGTACCGGTAGGGAGGCTGGTGATGGAGGCGGCCGCGAAGAAGCTGGTTCCAGTCACCCTGGAGCTGGGCGGCAAAAGCCCGGTCATCGTCGACCGGACCGCCGACCTGGAGGCAGCGGCGAAACGGATTGTATGGGGCAAGCTGATCAATGCCGGGCAGACCTGCATTGCACCGGACTATCTGCTGGTTCACAGCGGGGTGGCGGCAGAGCTGATTGAGCGGATGAAGCGCTGCATTACCCGCTTCTATGGGGCTGATGCCCGGCTCAGCGCAGATTATGGGCGGATCGTAAATGAACGCCAGCTGCGGCGGATTGAGGACATGCTGGTGCGGGACCGCGGGAAGCTGATCCTTGGCGGGGCAGTTGTAGCGGAGGAGCTGTACATTGAGCCGTCCCTGATCTATCCGGCCGACTGGAGTGACGCCTCGATGGAGGAAGAGATCTTCGGTCCGGTGCTGCCCATTATCGAATACCAGCGGCTGGAGGATGCCATCCAGAGCATCAATGCCCGCCCCAAGCCGCTCGCCTTATATCTGTTCACTGAAGACAAGCAGGTGGAGCAGCAGGTGCTGAGCCAGGTGTCCTTCGGGGGCGGCTGCATCAACGATACGATCTCCCATGTCGCCAGCACCCGCCTGCCGTTCGGCGGGGTCGGCAGCTCGGGAATCGGCAGCTATCACGGCAAGCACAGCTTCGATCTGTTCTCCCATCGCAAAAGCATTGTTAAACGAAGCACACGATTCGATACCGGGATCGTCTATCCGCCTTACGGCAGCAAGGTCAAGCTGGCGCGGAAGCTGCTGAAGTAGTTGAGGTGGGGGCAGGCCCGAAGAGGGGAAGCCCCCTCAACCTGCTCTGCGCTCCGCCACCCAGCCCGCCACCTCTTTCTCGGGAATCGGCTTACTGATATAGTACCCCTGGATTTTGTCGCAGCGGGTGCGCTCCAGAAAAGCAAGCTGCTCCGGCGTCTCCACGCCCTCCGCAGTCACATTCAGCCCCATATCGTGGCCGATGGTTACAATGGAGCTGGCCAGTGACCTGTGGTTCGGGGTGTCAATATTGTCAATGAAGGATTTGTCGATCTTCAGGGTCGTAATCGGCAGCTGCTTCAGGTAGCTGAGCGAGGAGTAGCCGGTTCCGAAGTCATCCAGGGCGATGCCAATGCCCATTCTTTTCAGCGCTTCCAGCTTGGAGCTGATCGCCTCGAAGGAGCCCATGAAGATCGATTCCGTAATCTCCAGCTCCAGATATTCCGGCGCAAGCCCGGTATCCCGCAGCACCGCAAGCACCATGTCCGTGAAGTCCTCCTGCATCAGCTGAATCACCGAGATATTGACCGAGATATGATAGCCTTCGTTCCCCTGATTGTGCAGGTCCCGGGTGAACCGGCAGGCGGCGCGCAGCACCCACTCCCCGACGGGAACAATCAGCCGGCAGTCCTCGGCAATCCGGATGAAGGATAACGGCGACACGAAGCCCAGTACTGGACTGTTCCAGCGGATCAGCGCCTCGAAGCCCCAGATTTCACCCGATCCGGTGTCCACCAGCGGCTGATAATGCAGGGACAGCTCGTTATTCGAGATGGCGCTGCGCAGATGCTTTTCAATAATCATCCGCTCGTCGAAATGCCGCTGCATCTCCTGCCCATAGATTACATAACCGCCCTTGCCCGCCTGCTTCGCCTTGTACATGGCAATGTCAGCATTCTTCAGCAGCTCCTCTGCGTTCACGCCATTCTCCGGGTACTCCGCAATTCCAATGCTGGCCGAGATATGCACCACGCTCGCGTTCAGCTGGAACGGCTCCTTGAAGCCCTGAACCAGCGCCTCCGCATAGCGGATCACCTCATCTGTCCCGCCTGCATCCTTGAACAGAATCACGAACTCGTCACCGCCGAAGCGGAAATGCCTGCTGCGTCCATCCGAGCGGCCCAGCAGCCGTTCCCCCACCTTCACCAGCAGCTCATCGCCGAACGTGTGGCCCATGGTATCGTTAATGTATTTGAAATTATCAATATCGAGAAAAAAGAGCGCCGCATGCCCGCCCGCATGCTCTTCGATGAATTGCTTCAGCGCCTCGGACAGCGACAGCCGGTTCGGCAGGCCGCTCAGCACATCATTGTACGCCAGCAGCCGGTACTTCTCCTCACTGACTTGAAGCAGCGCCTGATTCTCCACTACCTTGTTATACTGCTCCAGCAGTTCGTCCTGCAGTGCCGTCAATTCCTCATACGTGGACTCCAGCTCCTGGTAGCTCAACTGCAGCTTGCTCTCAACCCCCTTCCGGTCGGTCACATCCACCATAGACCCGGCGAACCGGATGTATCCGCCGCCGGCGCTGCGCAGCACCTTGCCGCGTGCCTGAAACCACTTGTATTCCCCCGACTTGCACCGCATCCGGTATTCAGCATAATAATAGGACGACCGGCCCTCCAGGTGCTGGGTCCGCAGCCGGTCCTCCTCCCCGGCATCCTCCGGATGGACAAGCTCCCGCCAGCCGCCGCGGCTCTCATTGATCTCCCCCCGCTCATAGCCCAGCAGCTCATACCAGCTATCCGAGAAATAGTAGAGCATCGTAGTCATGTCCACATCCCAGATGACGGCATCCGAGCCGTAGGTCGCGAGGCTGAAGCGCTCATTGCTTTTTTCCAGATTGCTTCTGATCCGCTTGACGAGCTGCACGTAGAACAATAATACGAGGATGAAGGTGACCAGCATGATAAAAGCAGCCACCACGCTAAGCACCAGTACCTTGTACGTCTGATAAAAGGAAAACGGTCTGTTGATAATCTCACTGCCCTCCGGCAGCCTGTCCGGCGCGATATTGAACCGCTTCAGCTCATTGTAATCAAATACACTACGCAAGGTGCTGTCCGTTACCACCGGAATCCTCCCAGCGTCTTCCCCCTGAAGAACACGCTGAGCCAGCGCGGCCGCAGTCTGGCCCTGGATTCTGCCGCTGATCAGACTGCCCCCGAAGGCGCCGTGATTCAGCCCGAAATCATAGATATGGTACACCGGGACACTGCTGCTCCTGCCAAGCTCGCTGGCGAACTTGTCGAATTCGACAATTCTTCCGGTGGCATCACTGTAATATGTAGTCATTAACACAATGCTGTCCGGGGTGAGGGACGATGCCGTGGCTTTGATCTGCTCAAGGGATAAGCGGTCCATGGGGATGACCTCCAGCCCTTGATGCATAGCATCAATCTGCTCCTTGACCATAGAACCGGTGGACACACCGCTCTCCGACCGGTCATAGAGCACATAGACCTTTTTAATGGAAGGATTGAGCTCCAGTGCCATACGGAGGGTCGGGGCCGCATCGATCTTCTCAATCACTCCGGTGATATGATTAAGATCCGGGAGACTGCCGAAGCCCCGTTCATTGACACCGCTGAAGATAATGGGAGCATCGTTCAGAAGCTCATGGCGGTATTTCATTGCGAAGGTTAAGGCCGCATCATCGGTTGTGAGCACAGCGCTGATCTGGACCTTCTGATACTTGAATTTGATCGTTTCGTAGAAATGTTCGAGGTTCTCCTGACTGGGATACCGTTTCCAGTCCATGTACTCCGTGTAGATCACTGGTGAATCGGGGGTGTTCTTCAGGCCTGCTTCGATTCCGGCACTCTGCTCATCCGTCCAATCGAAGCCCTTCTGATAGGAGTGCAGCACCAGCACATTGCGGACAGGCGGCTCCCCGGCAGCAGCAGCGGAATCCGCAGCACCGGTTATGTACAGCAAGATAAACAGAGGCAAGAGCAAGCTTCTTAACAACCTGAGATGAATATGATCTACACTCATTCGCACACTCCCGTTCATCTGTCCCGAAGTCAGTTTCTGAGGACTTGCTTTGATACCAATTATAGGGGGAAACTGTGTTTTTAGAAACAACAAATAGCGACAGCAGGCGGCCTGGTTCGAGGAAGCTCCGGAACATAAAAAAAGACCCAGGACAACATCCGCCCGGGTCTGTATTCACATTCACATCAGCTTCTTAATCTCATCAAGCGGCAGCTCCACAGCTTTGGATACCGCCTCGGGAGAAAATCCGTGGAGCAGCAGTTTACGGATCGTCTCCGCCTGGCCTTCTTCTTTGCCTTCCGCTTTGCCTTTCTCAATGCCTTCTGCAATACCTTTCTCAATACCTTTCTCAATGCCTTCCGCAATACCCTCTTCATAACCCCAACGCTTCCAGGCTGGCATAAGCTCCATAATTGCTTCTCCCTCCTCCGGGTAATGATTGATTAATTCTTTTAGAATCTCTTCGTCCTGTGCCCGGTCCGGCTTGAAGTACAGATCCGCTACTGACATAATCAATGCCAACCGGCCCTGATCCAGCCGCGCTCTCAGCTTCATGAACATCCGCAGGAATTCCCGGCGCACTTCTCTCGCTTCTCTTGTAGTATACCCCATCTTTGCCAATAACGCAGCAGCCACCGCATTATCCGAATCGATGAACCGCCGCCAGTTCTGCTTGCGCAGCTCCACCTTAAGAAACTGGAAGCGCAGAATGTTGTGTTCCGGGATGGACATCTCCAGCGTGTCCTGTTCCTCCCTTACCTCATCCGAGGTAAAAATCGCAATCGGGATAATCAGCTTATGGTCTTTGCGGTAGCGCTCAAACAGGCGACTGAAATAGATAAACATTCTTTCGCGAAATTCATGATCCTTGTACGATTGCGGCTCCAGGTGAATCAGAATATAGCCATCCAGCCCTTTGTAGCGGGTCTCCAGCAGCAGATCCAGCTCCCGCGCCTCTTCGCCGACAATATCCACCAGCAATTCCTGCATCAGAAACCGGGTCTCACTATAGTCCAACATAGCATCCAGCTCAGGAAAGAACAGCTCAATGAATTCCTGAAAAAACGTCTCCAGCAGCTTCTTAAAAGCTTCATCATGCGGTATAGAGATCTTTGTCGCCTCCCGATTCAAGCTAAATACAAAACGTCCGCCCTCCATATTCCATGAATTCCAAATAAAAGAGAATCTTTTAAATCATTATCCAATATTGTAATTACGCAAGTAAGTGACTAAAGTCACGTTTTTACGACATTATCTGCAAGAATCACAACCATCTAACTTTCACTTAACCCCCTCCAGACCACCTTCAATTTGCATGATGCTTACTTAAAGTGTGTAAATTATAATAATTCATGGTATAATTGCGGGTACACCTTTACACTGCTGCAAATACTGCTTACAGATAGGCAAGGCATTTTGATACAGGAGGGATTTAAGTGAAAAGACTTCAGGATATACCATTCTCCGTGCTGGACCTGGCCCCCATCCGGGAGGGCGGAACAGCGGCAGATTCTTTCCATAACACCCTTGATCTGGCGCGTCATGCCGAGGAATGGGGCTATCACCGGTACTGGCTGGCGGAGCATCATAATATGCCCGGCATCGCCAGCTCCGCCACCTCGGTGGTCATTGGTCATGTGGCTGCCGGGACCAAAAGCATCCGCGTAGGCTCAGGAGGCATCATGCTCTCCAACCACGCCCCGCTGGTGATTGCCGAGCAATTCGGCACGCTGGAATCCTTGTATCCGGGACGGATTGATCTCGGTCTGGGCCGGGCGCCCGGCTCCGACCAGGCGGCATCCAGAGCGCTGCGCCGCGGCCTCGGCAGCGACGGCAGCGAATTCCCCGAGCAGCTTGCTGAGCTGCGGGCATACTTCGATCCGGACGGGTCGGGTTCCCGTCCGGCCGGTGTACGCGCCTTCCCCGGCGAGGGGCTGAACATCCCGATCTGGCTGCTCGGCTCCAGCGGCTTCAGCGCCCAGCTTGCGGGCCAGCTTGGGCTGCCGTTTGCTTTTGCCAGCCACTTCGCACCGGATTATCTGCTGCCCGCGCTGCATCTGTACCGCACCAGCTTCCGCCCGTCTGCGGTACTCGATAAGCCGCATGTCATGGTCGGCCTGGGCGTTACAGCAGCAGATACGGCGGAGCAGGCCCGCAGGCTGGCCACCTCCCAGCAGCTTCAATTCCTGAATATTATCCGCGGCCGCACAGGCAAGCTCCAGCCGCCTATCGCCAGTCTGGACGGAATCTGGACATCCCAGGAGAAGGCACTGCTGATGAGCAAACAGCAATATTCTATTGCCGGCGATCCGCCACTAATTAAGGAACGGCTGCTGCAGATTCTCGAAGAGACGGATGCAGATGAGTTCATTGTCGCCTCGCAGGTGTATGACCACTCCGCCCGGCTTCATTCCTATGAGCTTGTTGCTGATTTGCTGAAGGAGAACTAATCCCAAAGCACCCGTATCCAATATCGCCGCACAGCCACACAGCCTATTGAACCGCCTATGGAGAAAGACCATAGCAGCCGTCCAATGGGCTGTTTGGTATGCCGCAAAATGTCCCCCGCAAGAATAAATTGTTCTTAATAAAATACAATTCGCCGACAAAAACAAGAGTAAAAACGAGATAAGCAGACTAAATTAACGATAATAATCATTTCCAACGAATAATAATTAAAATACGGCTATTTTAAACCAAATTTCATATTTCCAATTCAATCAATTATTGATTATACTGAATATTATTCGTTATAACGAACGACAAGCGTATATCCCTGCATACATTCGTCCTGCACAGTACTATCACCCTAATTCTTCGTGGTTCTTCATAGAACTACTTTATTCGACAGGTTGCGGGATAGAATTTCGAAACAACGCGGAATATGGCGGGAAACGCCGGATGGTTATGAGAAGAAAGGAGCGGTGGAGCATTGAAGAAGCGGCATACAGCCATAATAGGGGCTTACATTCTGGTTGTCCTGGCAGGTGTGATCTGGCATAGCGGAGGAGCCAGCGCAGAGGATACGATTAAGCTCACCGTGAATTCGCATAAGACCGCCGGCGCCGCGATGAACAACATGCAGCCTGGAGATACGGTATCGACCGATTATACAGTCATTAATGGCGGTAATGAGCCGTTTGATTACTCTGTAGCCGTCCGGCTGCTTGCCGGAGATGAAGAATTATTCAATATTCTGCAGCTGACCCTGCAAAAAGAGGGAGTAATCCTCTATTCCGGGGGGATGAACGGGGCGTCAGGCGCGTTAACCCTTGGCTCGCTTGCAGGTGAAGCTGAAGCTACGGTCCAGATGAAGGTGCTGTTCCCGCCGGAAGCGGGGAACGAGTTCCAGCAGAAGGCGGTAAGCATCGCCTTGGATTTCACGGCAACGGGCACCGGTCCTGAGCCGACACCCGGGCCGGGCAGCACTCCAGAGCCGACGCCGGGCCCGACAGCGGAGCCAACGGCAGGACCATCGGCCGGGGCATCGCCAGGGCCGACCGCGGGACCGTCCGCCGAGGCATCGCCGGAGCCGACCGGCAGCCCGGGGAGCACTCCGGGAGCAACAGCCGGACCGGGCAGCAGCACACCGCCTGTGCTGACACCGGCGCCTTCACCGGCTGCGCCAGCGTTACCGCAGGAGGAGGAAGTCACCGTAAGCGAGGCTCCTGTTCCGCTGGGCGGGGGCAGTGACCCAGTTAGTGGTGGTCCATCCGCCACGCCGGGCTCTGGAGCTGTCGCACCGGGCAGCACTCCGGCACCTTCACCAGGCGGGGAAGTGACACTTGCCGATGATGAGCTTCCGCTGGGCGCACCCGATGGCAGCGGCAGGCTGCCGGATACCGCCAGTCCCTGGTACAATCTGCTTGCGGCCAGCCTGGCTGCGGCCGTGATCTGCGTCCTGGCGATCCGCAGACTGGGCCAGAAGAAATAAGATTCCGCACAAGTCTGGAGGAGAGAGTATGAGGATACGTTCCGGTCTATCACTTGCCGCGAAGCTGATCCTCCTGCTCTCTTTGTGCGTTATGCTGTATTCCGCCTTCCAGATTGTCAGAGCGCCCGCCGAAGCCCGGCAGGCGCTGCACATCTGGGACAAAAAGAGGGAGGAAGCCCGGCTGTCCCAAGTCTCTGAAGAGGAAATCCCGCTGCCCGAAGGAATGATGAGCCGCCCTGCAGAGATGACAGACCTGGCGGAAGCCCGCCCGGCTTCTTACAAGGAGGGCGAGGTGATTGGCGAGCTCTATTTCCCGAAGCTGGATCAGCGGATGGCCATTCTGGAGGGAACCGGCCGCGCTGAGCTGAGACAGGGCGCAGGTCATGATGCCGCCAGCGCCGCACCGGGCAGCTCCGGCAACAGTGTGCTGGCCGGCCACCGCGATACTGTTTTCCGCAGCCTCGGCAAGCTGGAGCCCGGCGATACACTCACGCTGGAGACGGCGGACGGGGTATTTACCTATGAAGTAACAGGGAGCAGAATTGTGGACAAGGAGATAAGGGGAGCGATTAAGCCCGGCAGCGAGCCTGTTCTTACCTTAATCACCTGTTACCCTTTCGCTTACACCGGTCCGGCACCGGACCGCTACCTGCTCTCAGCCAAGCTTGTCTCCCGTGAAAAGCCCCGGCCGCACCGCCCGTAACCAGACCGCTCTCCTCCCTAAGCGGCCCGCCTCCCTTATATTACCTGCTAGAGTATGAGACCTTGTTCAGATCGTGATAATATAGACATACGCAAGCTGAAGAGGAGATGACTTGGTTTTGAGAGAAGAGCTGATTAGACGTTTTGTATCGTATGCTCAGATGGATACCCAATCGAATGAGGACAGTGAGACCTGCCCTTCCACCCCAGGCCAGATGGAGCTGGCCCGCAAGCTGGCGGGAGAGCTCCAGGAGCTGGGACTGACAGAGATCACAGTGGACGAGAATGGCTATGTTATGGCTTCGCTGCCGGCTAACACAGATAAGGATGTTCCTGTCATCGGCTTCCTGGCTCATCTGGATACTGCAACAGAACTCACCGGCGCGAATGTGAAGCCGCAGATTGTCGAGAACTATGACGGGAAGGATCTGGTGCTGAACCAGGAGCAGAATGTTGTACTCTCCACAGAGAGCTTCCCGGAGCTGAGCGGCTACAAGGGGCATACCCTGATTACAACAGACGGCACCACCCTGCTGGGGGCGGACAACAAGGCAGGAATTGCGGAGATCATGACCGCCATGGCGTATCTGCTGGAACACCCGGAGATCCGGCACGGGAAGATCCGGGTTGCTTTTACCCCCGATGAAGAAATCGGACGCGGCCCGCATAAGTTCGACGTTGCCGCCTTCGGCGCTTCCTATGCCTATACCGTGGACGGAGGTCCGCTCGGGGAGCTGGAATATGAGAGCTTCAATGCTGCCGCCGCCAAAATCACCTTCCGCGGAGTCAACGTGCATCCCGGTACAGCCAAGGGCAAGATGATCCATTCGTCCAAAATCGCCATGGCCTTCCATCTCCGGCTGCCCGCCGGTGAAGCCCCGGAATTCACAGACGGCTACGAGGGCTTCTACCACCTGCTCTCCATACAGGGCAATGCCGAAGAGAGCAAGCTGCACTATATCATCCGCGACTTCGACCGCACGGGCTTCGAGAACCGTAAATCCACCATCGCCGCCATTGTAGAGGAATTCAAGAGCACCTACGGAGCAGACAGCATCGTGCTGGACATGAAGGACCAATACTACAACATGCGCGAGAAAATCGAGCCGGTAAGCCATATCGTCGACATCGCCCGGGAAGCAATGGAGAATCTCGGCATCACGCCGCTGATCCACCCGATCCGCGGAGGCACCGACGGTTCACAGCTGTCCTATATGGGACTGCCTACCCCGAACATATTCACCGGCGGTGAGAATTACCACGGTAAATACGAATACATCTCTGTGGACGTTATGGAGAAGGCCGTACAGGTTATCGTGGAGATCGTCAGTCTGGCGGAGCAGCGCGCTTAAGCGTCTGCCGGAGCAGCACAAGAACCCCCGCAAAAAGCACAATCCGCTCATTCGGGGTTCTTCGTGTTGTCCGGAACTTCTGCCGGGGAACCCCCTGTACCTTCGCGGCTGCTAATTGTATTCGCTTTTTCGCATACATCTACCCGCAATCCTCCACACCAGCACATTGTATTCGGTTTTTCACATACATTCAGCCCACCAACTCTCACGCCTACCCATTGTGTTCGGTTTTTCGAATACATCTGCCCGCAACCTTCCACGCCAGCCCATTATATTCGCTTTTTCGCATACATTCAGTCCACGCGCCTCGCCCTCGCCCAATGTATTCGCTTTCCTACACACCCCCCCCTGCACAGTAACATTATTCCCCAATCAAAAACCCCGGACCACCCAACTACAGGCGATCCGGGGTTCCAATGGTTATTGCTTCAGCGGCAGCCAGCCCGGCGTATGAACCAATGCTCTCCAGAGCGGGTCCGGGATCACAAGCTCAGCCTGCGCTTCCGTATCCAGCTCCGTCTTAATCTCATTGGCCCGGCCCTCAGCCAATTTCTGCACCCAGTCCGGATCGATCAGGAGCGGACGGCCCAGCGCAACCAGGCTGATGCCGCTGTCCAGAGCCTTCAGGGCATCGGCAGCGGTATAGAGCGAGCCAACTCCGATCACAGGAGCCTTACCGGCCGCGCGGTCTACAATTTGATCGATCCGCGGACGGCTGTCCTCCGTTCCCCGGCGCGGCAGCGACCATAGCTCCATGAGGGAGACATGGAGATAATCCAGCCCTTCGGCGGTCAGGGCATCGACCAGCGCGAAGGTCTCTGCCATCGTAATCCCCGGCGTCTCCGGCTCTTCAGGCGAGAAGCGGTAGCCTACAATGAAGGCCTCCCGGGCATGCTCCCGCACCGCTTCCTTCACGCTGCGCAGCACGGCCAGCGGGAAGGCCAGGCGCTTCTGCAGATCTCCGCCCCAGCGGTCGTCGCGGCGGTTCGAGTGCGGCGAGAAGAACTGCTGCACCAGATAGCCGTTCGCGCCGTGAATCTCCACGCCATCGAAGCCGGCTTCGATGGCCCGGCGGGTGGCTTCCCCGAAGTCCGCGATGATTCCAGTAATCTCTTCGTCCGTCAGCGGACGGGGCACCGGACCGGTTCCTCCGCCCGGCAGCTCAGACGGCACAGCGCTTGCGCTGACCGGCTGGCCGTCCGGAAGCTGCTCCGGCGGGCATTGGCGTCCGCCGTGGAAAATCTGCAGGATGGCCTTCGCCCCCTGCCCCTTGATCGCATCCGCCAGCTCGCGCAGGCTGGGAATCAGCCCGTCATGGTCGGCTCCGAATTCACCCGGGAAGCCTTTGCCGCCGCGGTTCACATAGACACACGCGGTAATGACCATCCCCGCTCCCCCGGAGCGGCGGATGTAATAATCCAGCTCCTCGCGGGAGACCGCTCCATCCTCATGTGAGGAGAAATTCGTCATCGGTGCCATCACCAGCCGGTTCTTCAGCTCCACTCCATTCGCGAAGCGGAACGTTTCCAGCAGCGGGCTATACTCTGTTTTCAGCATGGTTATCCATCCCTTCATTAATATCATTCAGAATCACTAATTTACCCGGTATACAGGCCGGGCCTCTCCCGGCTATTATCATACTACAATGGATGGACAATCGCACATTTGTGAAATGCCGCTGCATTTTTACATAGGCTGTGCTACCATACATGTGGTCTCCGAAAATTCTGAATAACAAGAAGGTGTATGATGGACACAAGCAAGCCCGCAGAAATGAAGTTAATGAAGCTGACCTGGCCGATTTTTCTGGAGCTGTTCCTGTTCATGCTCATGGGAACCATGGATACGTTCATGATCAGCTCCGTCTCCGATGATGCCGTCTCCGGCGTCGGGGCGGCCAATCAGATTATTGCCATAGCTATCCTGGCGCTCAGCGTCATCGGGAACGGCGCGGCGATTGTCGTGTCGCAGTATCTCGGCTCCAAGCAGCCACGGGAGGCCGCAAGGGTCATCGGCAATGCCGTTACCCTCAATCTCGCGGTCGGTCTAATTCTAAGCACCGTCATGCTGCTGTTCGGAAGCCATCTGCTGCAGGCGCTTAATGTAAAAGGTGATATTCTCGCCTACGGCCGTTCCTATATCAATATTGTCGGAGGCGCCATTTTCCTGCAGGCACTGATTAATGCCCTGGCTGCCGCCATCCGCTCCCACGGCTTCACCAGGCAGTCGATGATGGTATCGCTGCTGATGAATATCATCCATGTCGGGGGCAACTATCTGCTGATCTTCGGGCATCTCGGATTGCCTGTACTTGGAGTGGAAGGAGCGGCCATCTCAACAATTACCAGCCGTTTCATCGCTCTTATTATGTTCTTCATCATGCTCTACCGGATTATGGAGGTGAAGGTGAAATGGAGCTATTACATTCATCTCTCCCGGAAGTACGTGCTGCAGATTCTGAAGATCGGGATTCCGTCCGCTTTTGAATCGGTGATTTATCAGTGCTGCCAGCTGGTCTTCACCCTGTACATTACCTATCTCGGCGCCGAAGCGATGGCTACCCGCCAGTACGCGGTGAATATCTCGAGCTACATCTTCCTGTTCAGCGTGGCGGTGGCGATGGGCACTTCAATCATTGTCGGTCATCTCGTCGGTGCCAGAAGAATGCAGGAGGCCTACTCGCGGGTATTCACCAGTGTAAAGTGGGCGCTGCTGGTTACCGTTCTTATGGATGCGCTGGTCATCCTGTTCCGCAAGCCGCTGCTGGGCCTGTTCACAGACAATGAGATGATCATCGCCATGGGGGCACAGGTAATCCTGCTCAGCTTCTTCCTGGAGACCGGACGGACCTGCAATCTGGTCATCATCAACTCGCTGCGCGCGTCCGGCGATGCCCGCTTCCCGGTCTACATGGGCCTGATCTCGATGGTGTGCATGAGCCTGCCGCTCGGCTACTTCCTCGTATTCACGCTTGACCTGGGCCTGGCCGGGGTCTGGCTGGCAACCGCCTTCGACGAATGGGTGCGGGCGGTCATTATGTACTTCCGCTGGAAGAGCAGAGCGTGGGAGAAGCATGGCCTGATCCAGCATGAGCCGGCTGAGCCGGCGGGCGCTGCACCGGCAGCCCCAGCTCATTAACCAGCAACGAACAAGGGATGCCCCAGCCGCAACGATCCGGCTGATGGCATCCCTTATATGTTCCCGGCTCAGCTTCCCTTGGCGAATGCTTCCTTGTGCCTCTCGGCGAACTGCTCCGGCGTAACCGCCTTGCCGAACAGCGCCTGGATCATGTCCAGATGAACCTGTGCTGCACTCGGCTTCATCTGGACATCGGCGAACAGCGCAATGCTGCTGGCATGGTACAATTCATTCAGCAGATCTACATAGAGCTGCGGCAGCGCCTCATCCGTGGTATCCACCCGGGTCGCCGGGATGACCCCGGCACTGGTTACCGATGTTTCCCCCCATTTGTCAACGAAGTATTCCACAAAAGCCTTGGCCTCCTCCTTCACCTTGGAGGACTCCGCCACAAACAGTCCAACCCCAGGTCCTCCCATCCAGCTGCGGATATTGCCCTTCCCGCCTTCTATAGTGGGGAACTTGAAGAACCCGACCTTGTCCTTGAACTCCTGCGTGATTTCCGGGTTCGTGGTGAAGTTCGGCAGCTCCCAGGTTCCGGTCAGGTACATAGCAGCTTGCTCATCCATGAATTCCGATTTGCCCTCATCATAAGACAGCCCGTTGAAGCCGCGGTTGAAGGCGTTCATATCCACCAGCGTCTGCACCTCAGCCGCCGCCCGGACCAGGCCGGGATCATCGAAATAGCTGGTCCCCTTCGTTGCCCGCTTCAGCGTCTCGCTGCCGGCAATGCGGTCGGCAAGATACATATACCACAGCGAACCGGTCCAGCGGTCCTTGTTCCCCAGTGCCACCGGAGCTACACCATGGCTGGAGAGCGCTCTCACAACATCTTTGAATTCCTCATAGGTAGTGGGAACCTCAAGATTATATTTGGCAAAAATGGCCTTGTTATAGAAGATCGGCGAGATATTCATCTCAATCGGCAGCGCATAGGTCTTATCATCGACCACATAGGCCTCCGTAGCGCCGTTCACGAATTTGCCCTTAAGCCGCGCACCTTGCAGAATATCATCCAGCGGCGCGAACAATCCCCCTCTGGCATAAGGCTCAATGAAGCCCGCCGCCCAGGTAATGCCCACATCAGGGAGATCGTTGGAGGCGGAGAGCACCTTCAATTTATTTTTATACTGCTCGTTCTCCAGCACGTCCTGCTTAATATTAATATTGGGATGGTCCTGCTCATATTCGCTGATAATCTGGCTAACCAGCTTGTACTGCTGGGCGGAGAGTCCGGCGGGCCACAGGTGCATCATATGAATTGTAATTTTCCTGGCCGATGCATCAGTGAATGCTGCCCCGCTGTTATCGCTTGTGAAGCTGCAGCCTGACAGGGCAAGCACCAGAGCAAGCACCACGGCAAAGACCGTGAACAAACTTCCCGCTGTGTGATTCCTTCGCATTGCTTAGCCTCCCATTTCACGTTACAAGGCCCTTTGAAATCGCTATCAATCAAATTCTAGCATCGTCCCCGGAGGCAGATAAGACTACACTTATTGGGTATAACTCCACATTTATTGGATTTCCTGCGGTCCGCCCTTCATCTGCTGCCGGTACCGGCTTGGGCTTACCGCTTCAAGTGACTTGAATACTTTGATAAAATATTTATCCGTCCGGTAGCCGACACGCTCCGCAATCTCCCCGATGGTCAGCCCGGTCTGCAGCAGCATCTCCTTGGCCCGCTGAATGCGCAGACGCGCCAGATACTCCGTGAAGGACACGCCCACCTGCTCTTTGAACAATACGCTGAAGTAACTGGCGTTCAGATGGATCAGCCCCGCTACCTCGGCCATCGTCAGCTGTTCATGCAGGTGCTGCTCCACGTATGTGATCGCCTCCTTGACCGGCTGCCCCATCCCTGCCTTGTCGGTGTCAATCTCCAGCAGCTTGTGATCCACCAGCTTCTCCAGCTTCACATGGCGCTGGCGCTCCTCCTCGCGCTTCAGCGCGTCCTCCACCACGGACAGCAGCTCGGACTTGTCCAGCGGCTTCAGAAGATAATTAACAGCCCCCAGCCGCATGGCCTGTTGTACATAATCGAATTCGGCATAACCGGAGATGACAATAATCACCGGCTTCCAGGCTGCGTCCTGAAGCGAGTTGATCAGATCCAGCCCGCTGACCTCCGGCATCCGCACATCCGTAATGAGCAGATGCACCCGCTCCTGCCGCAGCCGCTCGCGCGCCTCCACCCCGTTGTCGCAGGTCTCCACAGTATACCGCCCGGCCGCCCATACCTCCAGCGTCTGCCGGATGCCCTGCCGGGTTCTCGGTTCATCATCTACGATCAATATGGTCCTGTTGCCCAGACTCATAGGAATATCCTCCATTGCTCGGAATTTCAAACATAATTACAGTGCCTTCTGTCAGCCGGCTCTCAATGATCAGGCCCTCCGACTTGAGGCCGTCCTCCATGTAATAGAGCCTCAGCCTCCGCTGCACATTCACCAGGCCGACGCCGCTGCCCTTGGACGAGATAGACGGCCCGCCCTCCAGCGCATGACGCAGCGCCGCAAGAGTCTCCTCATCCATGCCAGGCCCGTTGTCCGACACCTTCACCAGCGTCCAGCCCTCCCGGGAGGACGGGCCGATGTCCACTTCGATTCTCCCGCACCCTACCCGGCTCTCCACGCCATGGTTGATAGCGTTCTCCACAATCGGCTGAATCAGCAGCTTGGGCACCGGCACCGCGGCCTCATGCGGGTCAAGCCGGATGTCCCAGGTCAGGCGTTCCCCCATCCGCATCTCCATAATCCGCAGATACCGCCTGATCTGCTCGACTTCTTCACTAAGCGTGACCCATTCATCCTTATTGTCAGGACTGCCCATAATATAGCGGAACAGCCTGGACATGATGACCATCAGACTGGCCAGCTCCTCCTCACCCTTCTCCTCCAGCGACCAGTTGAAGGCCTCCAGCGTGTTGAACAGGAAATGGGGATTGATCTGGGCCTGCAGAGCCTTAAGCTCGGTGCGGCTCTGCAGAACCTCCTTCTCGTAGACAACACGGATCAGATCATTGATATTGGCAACCATTCCATTGTAGGTATAATTCAGCTCCCGCAGCTCCATCGTCGATACCTTCTGCGAATTGGGGGTCAGCACCCCCAGGCGGGATTTGCGCATCGCCCGGATCAGATGGATAATCGGCCTGGTAATCATCGTGGACAGCAGGAAGGACATAATCAGGAACAGCAGGGTGCCTATCCCGCCCGACACCAGCAGCACCGTCCGCAGCACAGACAGCCCCTTGGTCACATAGCTGACCGGAGTCAGCACCAGCAGCGTCCACTGGGTCTTGTCCGACCGCAGCTTGACCTGGACATACTCCTTGTCCAGATAGGTCACCGTCTGATCCCCGCTCTCCAGAAGCGGGAGCAGATCGGCCTTCGGCGTCTCGCTGCTGCCCAGGAGCTGGCCCGCATCGTTCACCAGCAGCACCGACTCGCCGCCGTCACTGCCGGAGAGCGGATCATCCAGCTGGAAATAGCTACGCTGGATGCGGGCCATCAGATACCCGCCCCGCGAGAACCAGCGGTCCATCAGGCTGACCTGGCGGATCGCCAGCAGGCTCTGGTCATCGTCCGGGTCCACACCGATCCAGACCAGCCGCCCCTTCTGGTCATTCGCCTCAGTGATGTCCGGCTCGCTGATCCGGGCCGTCAGGCTGCCGTCCTTAATCGGGAAGAGCAGCCGGTAATCGGCGGTGTACAGCTCCAGCGAGCCCACGCTCGGCATGTACGCCTGGTAGCTGGAGACAATCTGCAGCAGCGACTGGCGCTGATTGAAGGACACTTCATTGCCGTTCAATTCCTCCAGCAGAAGCTGCTGGACTGTAGGATGATTGGCCACCTGCTCCATCAGGCTGTCAATCTGGCCGATCAGCGCATCCAGCCGCCCGTTGGCCTGAACCGCCGTCTGCTGGATATGCCGCTCGGCGTTATCTTTGAGCAGAACCGATACCCGGTCGTATACAAACACCCCGGATACCAAAATAATAATCAGCATAACGAGCAAAAAACCGATGAATATCTGATTGCGCAGTGTGTTAAGCTCTCTGAACCTCTGAAACATCGGAATTCCTTCTTTCCCTGGCAGCATTTCCACCTCTATTCTCCAATACTCCAGAGGTTTGTCAAGAGAAATCCTTGCCCGGGGTGACGCCAAAGAGCCCTTCGGGCAGCTCTTCCGGTTCAGAAGCTGTCCAAGGGCTCTCGCAGATGCTATCAAGTTAATCTATCTTTTTCCATTTATGTATTCTTAGCCCTTATCTCCAACTATCCCTTAATCGCCTGTGCTTGTCAACCCCGGCATATCATGCCGGCAGAAGCGGCAGACTACCGGATTGTAACGCCCTGCTTCTTCGCCTTCATATCTCTGTTCTTGTTCACCAGCTTGGGCAGCATCTTCATGCTTCTGGTCATCGGCGAGCCGCATTGCCAGCATGTAGGCACCTGCTGGAAGGCGAAGTCATCGCGCACCCATCCTGTGCACCCTTCCTTCGTGCAGGACCAGACCGCCGTCTCTTCCTGCGGGAGATTCAATACCGGTTTTTTACGAAAATACATATGTACCCCTCCTGTCACAGAACTGTGCCTGCGCATAAAATAACCCCACGAAGTGGAGCTTGTGTTTGGTGTTCGGTTTTTCATTTACATTCCATTTCTGCACAATAAAAAAACCGCCCTCAACTGGTGTCAAGGGCAGCTTATTGGTGTTATTACAGCTTTACAACGTTTTCAGCCTGTGGTCCGCGTGCGCCTTCTACTACATTGAACTCAACCTGTTGGCCTTCGTCCAGTGTCTTGAAGCCTTCGCCAGTGATTGCGGAGAAGTGTACGAATACGTCGCTTCCGCCTTCAACCTCGATGAAGCCGAAACCTTTGTCTGCGTTGAACCATTTAACTGTACCTGTTTGCATTGATATTACCTCCAAAATTAATTTAACACATGTCCTTTTATTACTGCGTACGAAACGAGCAAATAAAAATTCACACATTGGAAAAGGATTCATCGTACAAATGATAACCTTTTACAATATGTGAATGCATGGGTTAAATTTACGATTGACCTCATTGTAGCACACCGTTCATCCAATTGCAATGGACCCGCAGATATTTATTTAAATTTAAATAAATCAGGGTGGACGCACGATAGCCGGGCAGTTACCGCACGTCCGCCTGCTGCAGAGCCTTAGTCGATGTATCCGGCCAGACCCTTGTCCATCAGATAATCCATCTCAGCATCCAGAATGGTCTCCACGGTCAGTTCGTCCAGCTTCACATCGCGCTGTGCGGTAACATAATCGACCAGATCATCATGATCGATATCCACCTCGCCCTTGGCATTAGCCTTGGCCTTATTGATGAAGGCCTGCTCATGCTTCAGCACCAGCCGGATGGCGGCCGGAGCCACCTTCGTCTCTGCGGACAGCACCTCGACCAGCTCCCGCTCATTCACTTCATTGCTCTTGCTCATCTTCGTCATTCAACTCCTTGGCATTGATGCACCCTGATTGTATCACAAGTCCTGCAGAGGCGTGCATTCTCATTCTCTCCACCAGGGAGCAGACGGAACCGTCTCATCCTCCGCAGCTACCGTCTCCCCGATTCTCGGCATAGCCAGCCTTACCCCTCTTGCCGCCGCTGCTGCGAAGACCCGCTCCGCAGGATCGTTCCAGTCGTGCATGGCCAGGGTGAAGGCTCCCCAATGAATGGGGATCAGCAGCCCGCCCTGCACATCGATATGCGCCTGGACCGTCTGCTCCGGCAGCATATGAATATCGGCCCAGCGCGGATCATATTGGCCGCATTCCATCAGGGTCAGGGCGAAGGGGCCATACTTGCGTCCAATCTCGGCAAAATGCGGCCCGTAGCCGCTGTCCCCGCTGAAGAAGACCCTGTTCTTCCCGCCCTGGATAATCCAGGAGCACCACAGTGTGGTGTTACGGTCCAGCAGGCTCCGGCCGGAGAAGTGCCGCGCCGGGGTACAGGTAAAGGTGATCCCGGCATAGGTCAATTCGTCGCCCCAGTCCTGCTCGCGGATCTTCTCCCCGCTCACTCCCCAGCGGCGCAGGTGGGCGCCGGCGCCCAGCGGGACGATGAACAAGCCCACCCGGTCCTTGAGCTTGCGGATCGTTCCGTAATCCAAATGATCATAGTGGTCGTGAGAGAGCAGCACGGCATCGATCTGCGGCAGCTCGGAGACATCCAGCGGAAGCTGCTTGCTGTAGCGGCCGCCGCCGGCGAACGGAAACGGCGACGGGGCGCGGCCGAGCATCGGGTCCAGAAACAGCACAGCGCCATCAATCTCCAGCAGCACCGCAGAATGTCCAAACCAGGTGGCCCGGGTCTCCCGGCCCTGCCCGATCGATTCAGGCCGCAGCGGGAGCGGCTGCAGGGGAACAGCAGGCCTCGACAGCGGATTACCCCGCACAAAATCCTTCAGGATAGAGAGGCTTCCGGCAACACCTCCGCTGCTTAATGAGGTCGCCTGCGGATAAACAAATTTGCCCTCGCGGTAATTCAGCGAACGGCTGTACCGCTCCCGCTCCCGTCTACCGGCTCTGCGCCCGAAAGCCGGGTAGAGCGTCATGACGAGATAGGCGGCCGCAACCAGTGCTGCAAGTACAAACGCAATGATGATTAAGATCATATAATCCTTCTTTCTACTTCGTCCGGCCCAGCCGGCGGGCTACAATGAGGATCAGCAGGAGCGAGACGGCAAGCATCATGAGGTTGAACAGCCATGGCTCCTGGAACCAGCGGCCGCCGTCCCCAGGGCCTTCCGCAGCCTCGGCAGGAATAGCCGTCTCTGCGCCAAGCGCAGCCGCCGCCGGCTGCTCACCGTCGATCCGGTCTTTGAAGTTAATGATGTCATACTGCGGGGCAGCAGCCTGGCCGTTACCATAGACCAATGTATAAGGTGCCTTATCCCCCTGCGCCTCTCCTGCGAATACCAGCCGGTCCACCAGGTACTCCATACTGAGGCCGGTAACCGGAATCGGCGCATCATCCAGATTGTAGATAACAATCCGCAGCTTCGCTGCGGAGGACGGCATGAGCGGCTGAATCTCCGTCCGGGCAATCCGGGTATTCTTGAAATCGAGCCGGTACAGCTCCCCGCTTCCAGCTAACGGAAGCTTAACTCCGTCCGCGTCATACAGCTCAACCCGCCGCAGGAAGGTCCCGCTGCTGCTGAGATTCACCTTGGCAATTTTAAGCCGGTCTGCATTGTTAATGACGATCTCGGTGCGGTTCCCGCTCTGGGTTGTCTCTGCGTCTGCTGTCTTTTGCCGGATGAACGGCGTCATCCGCTCCTCCCTGCCGCTGTCCAGCAGCGTAAGGCCGGGGAACTTCAGCCCCTCCGCGTTATTCTTCACCACCAGCCGGTAATAACTGAACTTGTAGCTGCGCTCTAGCACGATGCTGTCGGCCTGCTGCCCGCCGGTGGTGTACAGCTCCCCATAGGCCAACCGCTCCCAGGCTGTGCCGTCATAACCGCCCCATACCTCCACATGCTTCAGGAACGGTTCGGCCGGAAGCTCGAACACAAGCTTATTGCCCTGGATATCCACATGCTCTGCCAACGGCTGTATCTGATAATCCAGCAGAGTGTCCGGCCCTTTCACCGCCTCGTGGATCAGCTCCGATGAATAGGCCTTGTTACGCTCCTCCACCGACTCCACTCCGCGCTCCAGATAATAAGGGACGGCAGCCCCGGTACCGTCCTTCACCCGCAGATCGCGCAAATCCTCCGCCGCGGAACGGTAGACCGCTTCATCCAGATACAGCTCGTAATAATCAGCGGGCTGCGGAACTGTAATGGCACGCGAGAACCTCCACGAGCCGCTGTCTGTCTTCTCCGCTGATCCGGATGCCGCTGTCCTATCCGGCACCGGACCACCCGTTAGCCCGAGCAGCGACCCGCCGATCATCACCGCAAGCAACGCAGCCGCTCTAGCTCTCTTCCCGGTCTGTTTCTGCCTGCGCATAGGCTTCCTCCATTCTGGCCGATATCCGCTGATAGAGGTAAGAGATCCCCAGCAGACAGAGCCCGAAGCTGAAATAAGCGATGATCTTGCTGCCGGTGTTCAGCAGGGTCAGATCATAGAGCAACAGCTTGCCGGTAGCCAGCAGGGACAGCCCCAGCCCGAAACGGCGGATATACAGGTACCGCTTCCAGAAGCCGTATATAATGAACAGCACGGCCAACAGCAGATAGACCAGACTGAAGGCCAGACCGCCGTCACGGACCTGCAGCTGCACGCTGAGGAACGCCGTAATCATCACCAGCAGGTAGATGCCCATGGCTACCGGATACAGCTCCATGTCCTTATATTCGCGCAGCAGCCGGTTCCGCAGCAGCCGTCCGGCGCTGATCCACACGAAGACATTGAAGAGAATCAGGACAGCCAGCGCCAGAATATCCGCAAATGAGCTTCCGGCCACGCCCTCCGGCAGGCTCGGCATCCGGAGCGTGACGCCGATGCAGATGGCATAAGTGATTCCGTATAGCAGCATGACCATGATGCCAACCACGGCATCGTACAGCACCCTGATCTTCGGCAGCGCATAGGCAAGCCCCGAAGCGAGCAGTGCCGCCACCAGCAGCTTGTAGAAGCCATTGTGCGCCATATTCTCCGGCACCGCCAGGTCGTACAGGCGAAGCGCTTCATACACAGCATAGGCATAGAAGTTAACGATCGCGGCATATTTGAACCAGACGGCGGCCTGAACCTCTGCCGGCGTACTGAGCAGCAGAATCTCCTTGTCACCATGACGGATAGCATACAGCAAGGCCACGGTAACCATCCCTGCCGTGATGAAGGTATACTTCAGATCGAAGTAGGAAGGAATGTAGTAGATTGCCCCATTATACACGGAGAGCTGCAGCAGCACATCGAAGCCGAAGAAGGCCAGCAGACAGAGCGACAGCACACCCCAGCCTGCGCGTTCCACACCCTTGAAGCGGTTCAGATGGCCGTAGACGGTTAGAGCTACACCTTCCACCAGCCAGCCGATCGACCACCAGTCTGCTCCCAGCTGGAACGGAACCATCAGGATGGCGAAGGTCAGCGAGGTGATATAGAAAAGCAGACGGCTCTCCCGTTCGCCGGGCATCCGCTTCTCCAGCAGCATTCCCAGTCCCAGATACATCAGGCAGAAGGCCAGCGCGAGCGCCCCCTTGTACGCATCCAGACCAGCATCCAGGAGGAGCAGATACAGCGTGACACAGCTGACGAGCGTATTGCAAGCCAACAGGCCGAAATCCAGCCAGTTCAGCTTCAGCTTGAACCTGAGCGGGTACCAGAGGGTAATGCCCAGATACATGGCGAAGGTCAGCACCGCACAGAGCATGGCTGCCGCGTGGCTGTCTGACAGGTAGATCAGCACTGAAATGGACGGCGTATTGAACACGAAGCTGATGTAATGGACAACCACCCAGCGCTTGCGCAGGGAGACCAGCAGAATCAGCAGATTCAGCAGGAACAGATAGCCCATCGCCACATATACGGCACTGCCCTCCAGCCCGAACGCCCCTATGTATGAGAACAGCGGCAGATAGCCTCCGATCAGGCCCATGGAACATATCGTGCGTGACTCATAGCGCAGCGACAGCAGAACAGCAGCCAGGGTCACCAGAACCGACAGCCCGAGCGCAGGCCATAACCCGATAATCTCCAGCAGAAAATAACTGTAAAAGATCGAGCCGTACAGCACCGATATCCCGCCCCCGATTAACCCGAGCGCAAAGGGCCCTCTGCCCTTGCGGAACAGCCACTCCCCGCCGCCGAGCATGACAGCCCCCAGCAGGAAAAAGGCACTGCCCTTCATATAATCATTGAACCAGGTGGAATAAGTGTACCTGAACCCGGCTCCGACCGCCAGAATCAGCAGCAGAATGCCCAGGCGGTTAATCCAGTTCAGGCCGATCTTCATTTCGATCCGGTTCTGCCTGCGGCGGCGCAGCAGCGTCTCCTCGCTGACCCCCTCGGCCTCGAAGCGGTCCAGCCCGCTGCCCACCTGCTGCTTAAGCGTACGCTCCGCCTCCCGCTGCCACTGCCGGCGCAAGAGGATGCTCTCATTCAGCTTACTCTGCACCTCATCCAGGATGTAGGTAATCTGTGTCTTGTCCTGGCCCAGCTCACGGGCGCCGATGCGGTACATCTCTTCAATCCGCCGTTTGGCCTCCTGCTCATAGGCCGTCAGCCGGTCCAGATAGGCGTTATCCTGTGAGCCGAAGTACGTCTGCAGCTTCTGCCGCGATACCCGCAGAATGCCCAGCTTCTCATCCAGGATCTGCTCCGCCAGCGCGGTCCGCAGCTCCGCATTGTCGCGCTCAAGCTGCGCAGCCTTCTGCTTCAGCTCGGCCAGCCCCTGCCGGGCGGTCTCATTCTCCTTCCTTAATGACTCATTCTCGCGGACCAGATCACTGCCCTCATACTCTTCAATCAATGCCCGGTATTCCTTAAGCAGCATATCCTGCTGCTGCTGGACCGCCTTCATCCGCTCTCTGAAATCCTCCATAGCCATCCCCCAGTGCCTGCGATCAGCGAATTTTGCTTACCATTGTATCTTATGTCTATATCCTTAATTAACCATTACATCCCCTGTAAAAATCACACTTCCTCCGCCGCGCATGATCCGTTCCGGGAACCCGGCAGCACTTTTGAATTCTGCAGCGTCATAGGTTTATTATTAGCATATAGATTCGGAATACGGGGAGACATGGACCATGGAACTAAACATCCGGAATTTGCAGAAGCGTTATATCCTCATTATTGTATTGCTGTTACTCTGTCTGCCTGTTCCCCTTATGCTTAAGCTAACGAAGCCGAAGCTTGAGATCATCGGTATTGACGGTGAACGGATTACTACCGATGCCTATACAGTTACACCAGAGCATCAGCTCCTGCTGTCCCGGAGTATTGCCGAGCAGGCACTTCATGCCCGGATCGCCATGACGCTGCCCGCTCCGCTCCCCAAAGGAATTTACTACAGGGACCAGGTTGCGGTCCTGATGTATCACCATCTTGCCGAACAGGCCCTACCGCTGTATCCCGGCGTCTTGACCGCTGCGCAATTCGATGAACAGATGCAGTTGCTGAAGCAGGACGGTTTCCATGTCATTACGATGAAGCAGTACCGGCAATTCATGCTGGAGAATGCTCCGGTTCCCGACAATGCGGTGCTGCTGACATTCGATGACGGGTATGAGAGCTTCTACAAGCTGGCTTACCCCATTTTGCAAAAATATGGCTACACCGCAGTCAACTTCGTAATTGTCTCCGACGTGGACCACCCCGGCCCGCATCAGGTGCCTAAGCTGACCTGGGCGCAGATGCGGGAGATGAAGCGCGCCGGAATGGACTTTTATAATCATACTTACAATCTTCATTATTATGGCGTTGTTGATGCAGAGGGCGATAAGCGTCCGGCAGCAAGCTCGCTGCTGTACATCCCGGATGAGAACCGCCATGAGCTGAATGAGGAATATTACCGGAGAGTGACCGGGGACCTGGCTCTGGCCGAACGCAGGCTTAAGGAGGAGCTGGGCAATACGGATTCAGCCATCGCCTTCCCCTACGGCTCCTATAATGACAGGCTGCTGGAAGCGTGCGACTCCCTCGGAATCCGGCTGAAATTCAATATCGGGCTGGGCTTAAGCTCAAGAATGACGCTGAATGCGCCGCGCATTAACGAGGGCAGCCGGACGCTCTCTCCGGTACTGGCCATCAATGAGCTGAAGCAGATGAAGGCGCAGCCCGAGCTGACCGTCAATTCTGTCAAGGTCCCTCTGGCCGGAACGAAGCCGCAGCTGGGCAAGGACCGGCTCATGGTCCCTCTGGCGGAGCTGTGCAAAGCGCTGGGAGTTAAGCTGTATTACGACAACAGCAGCAACGCTCTCAAGCTGCTCCCCGGCCGCCCCGGCGCAGCGGTCAGATCTTAACCGTCTCGCGGGCCACGGGCTGGCGGCCCAGGGTGACCCGGTTCTTCCCGGCAGCCTTGGACTGGTACAGGGCCTCGTCCGCCTCGCGGTACAAATCCTCGAAGGTGACGTCCTTCCGGTCTGTGAAAGCAATGCCGATGCTGACCGTAAGCCGGATGGCATAGCCCCCGTCCAGCTTGACGGTATGCCCGCTCATGGCGGTGCGGAAGCTCTCAGCCTCCTTCAGGGCCGCAGCCTCGCTATCGGCAAAGAAGCAGACCGCGAATTCTTCGCCGCCGACCCGGCCGGCAATCCCTTTATTATGATAAATCTGCATAATCCGCCCGGACAGGTCCATGAGTGCCTGATCCCCGGCCATATGCCCGTATGTATCGTTAATGCATTTGAAATCATCGATATCGAACAGCAGCAGGGCCATGCCTGCTCCAAGCTGGAGGGAATAATTCTGCACCAGCCGCATGAAGTGCCTGCGGTTATACAGCCCGGTCAGATCATCCACCGTTGCCTGGTACAGCAGCTCCTGCTCGTATCTTTTCTTCTCGCTAAGGTCCGTGAGTACAATCAGCATCCCCGCACTCTTCGTCCTCTCCCGTTCCATCGCGATGAGGGCCACACCGTAGCATAAGCCGTCCCTCCCGGGAGGCTCGATTTCGAACTGCCCTTCCCTCCGGTCCATGTAATGCTCCGAGAGCTGCCCGTACCGGCGGAGCAGCGGCCGGATGCTTGCGCCCATCCAGGCTTCCGGCTGCTCCTCCGCCAGCTCGCCGAGCATCTCTCCCGCCGCCCGATTAACATCAATAATGTCGTCATAGTGGTCGGTCAGCACAATGCCGTCCTTCATATTCTCGAAGATTTTATTCTTGGCCAGCGGATATAGGGAGAGTCTGGGATCACGGAACAAGGTGAGGTAGGCGGCGATGATGGGAGGCAGATAAGTGAATGCGGTGAAGCCTGTAAGGGTAATCCGCAGCAGCGGCAGCAGGAAGACGGAAACGACCGGCACCAGCAGGCTGAGCAGCAGCAGCAGATGATGGCGGAAGTGATATTTGGGCGCGTTGAGAAGGGAGATGGCCAGCAGATAGACGGCATACAGCCCGAACAGCTGGTCATAGGCAATGAAGATCATACTTAAGACCGTAGGCTCCACGGCAATTCCGGTGATTCCCGCTACGGTAGCCAGTCCAACCCCGCTGCGCATCAGATGGTGATAGGAGTCCGTGCAGATCAGCAGCACATCGGCCACAACCGGCAGACAGAACAGAAGCAGCCTCCCCGGCAGACCTTCAGAGGAGCGCGAGACATACTCTTTGATTACAGCATAAGTGAAGATGGTGCTCAGAAAAAGCGGCCCCTGCTGCGCATTCTTCCACCAGAGCTTGGCCTCGAAGGAGCGGGACAGAATCTCTCCTGCCGTGGCGGCAAACACCAGACTGACCAGCAGCATCAAGATCCATAAATAGCTTCTTCCCGGAGTGTGGCGGTGCTTGTAAGAGCCAATGCCCATATAGAGACTTAGAACACTGCCCATTACGAGATAGAACGGATAACCCTGCATCCACGGCATGTCAAATTTCCCCTATTTTCAGATCACTTGGCCTTATTATATCCTACTCTTTCGCACAAATGAATGACTCTGCCAAAAAATACAAAACGCAAAGAGGATATTCCAACGCCATGGGTATGGCCGGGAATATCCTCTATAGCAGGAGCACCATTATTTCTTCTGGGCAAGACGTTGTTTGAACTTGTCAACACGGCCGCCAGTTTCGGTATCTCTTTGTTTGCCTGTGTAGAACGGGTGGGATGCAGAGCTGGAGTCTACACGGATCACCGGGTAAGTGTTGCCGTCTTCCCATTCCATTGTTTCACCGGATGACTTGGTGGAGGAGCTAAGGAACTTGTAGCCCACGCTGGCATCGAAGAAAATAACCTGTTGGAACTTAGGGTGAATGCCTTGTTTCATTTGGAATAACCTCCTTTCGGTGCGGATACAGCTTGAAAGCAGTTATTGAAGCCATCTCTTAGTCTATTGGGTCATTCCGCTTAGACGGAGGGAGATACGTAAATCTTCCGATTTTTACACGCCATACTATCATACGTGAAACCCTGCTTGGAGTCAAGGCCTAAATCCCCGTAACGGCACTGTTTTACACATCGTATTCCAGCTGTTTTTTGGCCTGGACGATGAAGTCGAGCGGGTTCTCGATTTTCTCCGCCTCATATTCCACCGCGCCGATCTTCAGGCCCAGATTGACCTTGTATTTGCCGGAGAATTCCGTGTCATTCAGATGCTGCAGCCGCTGCTTGATCCGCTCAATGACAATTTTGGCGCCCTCGCGGTCTGTGAACAGCAGCAGCCCCCACGTGGCATCCTCCTTGTCCAGCAGATACAGCGCATCATTGGTACGGATACTGGACTGGCTGAGCTGGGACACATCGTAGATCGCCTCCGAGAGCTGCTCCTCCGGGATCAGGCGGCGGATCTCGCTCCAGTACTTCACCTTCACGACCAGCAGGGTCAGCGGAATATGGTAACGGGTCGAGATTCCGGTGAACAGGCTGGCATCCTTCTGAAAAGAAATGCTGTTGCGCAGATCCGTATTCTCATCCACAGCCGCCAGGTTGGCCGTCCGCTTCAGCAGCCGTTCATTCTCCTCCTGCAGCTCGCGGGTATGGGAGGTGAAGACCCAGAGCACTACTGTAAGCAGCGGGGTCATAATCAGCCAGAAGTACGTATCGACCCCGATGGACGCGCCTTGGGATACCGTCTGGTAGACGACGAAGAAGCCGTAGCCGAAGATGAACGCCAGATTTAGTGTAAGTCCGGCGGTGACCGTGGTGAAATACGTGACCAGGGCCAGGATGAACGATACATTAAGAATAATAATATTCTGAACGTAGCGGTCCGGAGAGCCCGCGATGTAGACGATGCAGGCGAAGATCAGGACCAGAAACGCCAGGAAGCCGAGATCCGAGGCCAGACTGCTGCGGTTACGTCTCACGCTTGATCACCCCGCTTCTTCTTATGTTTGCGGTAGAGCAGCAGCAGGGATACGATCACCAGCGCAACGATCATAACCGCCGCAGTCACGAAGCCCAGCACATCCGTACGCTCCAGCGCCTTCGAGACCAGTGAGCTGCTTGCCGCGCCGGAGATGGTCTTGAAGCGGTACGCCTGGACGGTGCCGTCCTTGTCCGCCACCACCCCGTCACCGTATACCTTCCACCGGTCCTTCTCGGTGCCGATCAGCTTGGAGACGATGAAGTTGCTCTCGGAGCTTACCGCTGTCACCGCCAGCAGGCCGCGTCCGCTCTCGTAAGGCGATTCCAGCAGCTGCAGGGTGCCTATTCCGGCGCCGTACTGCTGCTCAATCGCTAACTTTTCGTTGGACAGGAGGGTAGAACCGTCTTTGCTGAACTTGAAGAAGAGCTTGTCATTATTGTCGCGGATAACCTTGTTGTTCTTATAGGTCCCGATGGCAATGATGTTGTTGTCCTTCAGATTGTCCGCGGTTGCGTTGTCGTTATAGTAGTGGACATCCCCGGTATTTCCTTCGGCATATTGGCCCAGCATGTTCAGGAGGTTGCCCAGGCTCCGGTAGGTGTAATCATCCCGCTCCTGCGGCAGCACCACCGCGAGCCGGTTGAAGATACCGTCACGCAGGAACGGATACGGGTAATTGCCCAGCAGCAGATCGGTGCGGTCCTTCGTATTCAGGCGCATCGCCGATTCCTTGCTGATATAGGCCCATGGCATCTGCTCCCGGTTCGGTGTGCAGAGCACGCTTGCCAGCTCCAGGTCGAAGGCGACCGTCACCGTGAAGTTGCCGGAGATGTTCAGGCTCTGCGGCACATTCAGATTCAGGACATCCCCGTTCGCCAGCTCCTTCGTCAGCTTCTTGCTGCCGATCGGCGTATCGTTGATACTGACCGTTACCAGAGAGCGGTTGAAGTCCAGGTTCTGTGCATAACGGAAGTCCAGGCTGATCCGCCCGTCATCCGCAATGGAGCGGTTGGACGGCAGGGACACGAAATAGGTCTGCTCCTGATGATTCGGCCCGGTCAGCTTATCCCCTGTCTCCGTGAAGGTGATGTTCGTGCTGATCGGCGGTGCGGCCTCGGCCACATCGGTGGCATCACTCACAACCTTCCGGTCCTGGCTGAGCTGGCTTACCAGCGTTCTGCTCGCCAGCAGCCTGCCGGCCTTGATCAGCAGGCTCTCATCCTTGGAGGTCACAACCAGCGTTGGCTGTGACTCCTTGTTCACCAGCTCGATAACCGCATACTTGCTAAGATCATTCTCTGTGCTTACCAGCTTTTTGATCCGGTCCGGGAGATGATCATACATGGCAACCAGCACAACAGCCTCCTTATCTGCTGCGGTGTCCTCACGGTAAGGCAGCAGCAGGATGGTCCGGTCATTCAGCGTGTTGCCTTTGGCAAACCCTGCAAGGGCATAGGTGGCACTCTCCAGCTCCGCCCCGCTGGCCTTCTGCGGCACAGCCAGCAGGCTCTGCCCCTCTCTCACCGTATCCATTCCCGAGAATCTGGCGCTGAAATCCTCAATTCCCCCGGTAATCGGCTTTGCTGTGTATCTCACCGCAATATTGGAGGTATTGAACAGATGCAGCCAGCTGTCCTGCTCATCATCCATACTGCATAATTGATACTCGCCCGAGTCTGTTCTCAGGCTGCCCTGGATGCTCAGCGTGTTGCTGCCCTCCTTCAGGAAGCCCTTGGGGGCGGTGATGCTCAGGCTCTGCTGTCCGTTACTGTCACGGGACGGCCGGAACGAGTAGAACGGGATGCCGTTCAGCGACAGCGTAACGCTGGAGCGGGTATCCTCATTCAGCTGGGAGGACTGATAATGCAGATTAACCGTCACCTGCTCCACATCCCAATACTTCATGACCGTGAAGTATTGCTGCTGGGAGCTTGAGCCCCGCAGCGAGATTTCGCTGCCGGTGAACGAGGTTTCATAGGTCTGCCCGGCTTCACCCGGGAGAGCTGCCGCTGCCGGTGCCGGAAGCTGGACGAGGAGGATGGCAAGGCAGAGCAGCATTGTTATGATCCGTTTTGTCGTCATATTCCTATCTCCTGTTGTCTAATTTCTGGACTCCCGGCGCTCAGTACCGCTCGGTCTTATACCATTTGGCTTCCCGCTTGAAAATAACGTCCTTGAGGTAGTTGTACAGCCCGTAGGCTGCAACCACCATCCAGAGCTGGCAATACGACACATACATCAGCAATATAATCCACAGGTTCGACAGGCTCATCTCCCCCTTCTCCGTCGTCAGGGTCACGAAGATCCCGACCACGAACAGCACAATGGCAAGCAGCCACAGGAAGCTGCTGAGCCCGGCAATGGTAGTATGAACATACCCCATCGCATGGAGGACCAGCAGGGTGTCAGAGGTGAGCAGCGAGATCAGCAGCAGGAAGTAGATAGAGACATAATACAGAATATCGAAGCGGATCTTCGCCGCCTTCCGGTTGAAGAGCAGCGGAAGGTTCTTCACGATGACATAGATATTGCCCTTGGCCCAGCGGGTCCGCTGCTTGAACCACACCTTGACCGTCTGCGGCTCCTGCTCCCAGGTGACCGATTTCGGCTGGAACTTGATCCGGTAGCCCATCATATAGATGCGAAAGCTGATCTCCGTGTCCTCGGCGATTGCCTTCACATCCCAGCCGCCGATGCTCTCGACGATGGACCGGCGCATAATGAAGTTAGTTCCCGGAATCGTACAGAGCTTGAAGAGCTTCCAGCGTCCCGCCTGGGCCATCCACTGAAAGGACAGCGTCTCAATGTTGATGAACCGGGTCAGCAGGCTGGCATCGCGGTTGCGGGTTCTGAACTTGCCGATGACCGCTCCAAGCCCTGCATCCTTGATGATCTCGGCCACCAGATATTTCAGCGCCGGGCGCTCAGGTGTATTATCCGCATCATAGATCGCAATCAGCTCGCCCCTGCTGCGGGCGAAGCCGATGTTCAGCGCATTGGATTTGCCTTTGCCGCCGGTGACGGCATCGGTGTTGATAATGATCAGATTGCGCTCCGGATTCCTCCGCTGGATTCCGGCCAGCAGCTCCGCGCTGTTATCTGATGAATTATCATTGATGACGATAATCTCATACCGGTCGTGCGGGTAATCCAGCGCCAGCAGGGATTCGACGGTCTGGCCGATCACGATGCCCTCGTTATGCGCAGGAACCATAATCGTGACCATCGGATGCTCCCCAGAAATTTCCGGCGGCGGTTCGTTCTCCGTTGCAATATAATACAGATACCCCGCAATAATCAGTGTTACATTCACCAGCAGCAGGGACCAGATGCAAATGACCGCAATGACCATCAGCACGTCTGAGATCGTCATAGTATTCTCCTAATGTCGTATAAATTTTCTGCTATGGCTTATTCAAATATTTCCTGCGGTACAGCCTGTATCCTACCGCCAGCAAGCCGCCGAAGAAGAGCAGCGCTGCTAGAATGACAACGATGAAGAACTGATTCTGCACGCTGAACAGCGTATTGAAGCTGGTGGCCTGCTTCTCCTGGTACTGGTAATCACCGGCCACGGCCTGCGGCTGATAATCCACCCCCAGGGGGTTGCCGTCCACCCGGATCACCCCGTCCGAGGCTTCCACACGGTGGAGGTCGGTCGCCACACGATGCGGCTCCTGCTTATAGTCGGCGAAGGTGTACCATTCCCCGCTTAACCGCTGCAGCATCTCTTCCAGCCCCCGCTCATCCTGCGGCAGGTCCAGGGTTACCGCCGCATTCAGCGGCAGCTGCGGCATCGCCTTGCCGGTTCTGCCGATGCCCTGCAGTAATTCCGGCGGGAGGCTGTAGAGCGCAGAGCCGAACACCGCCGAGGTATCGGTCTGCTCCATATACAGGGTCTCCGCATCGGGGTAGAGCACTGCCGAGCTGAAGAACCCCATGCCAGCGGTGGAGTACTCCTTGTCATACGTCCAGTAATTCTCCGCCGCAACGCCCAGCGGCGCGACACCGCCCTCCACCAGGACATTGAGGAACAGATTCATTTTCCCGCGCAGCGACCGGTCGCTGAGGCTGATCGGCGGCCTTACGGCGGGCACATTGACCACGATGCTGCCGTTGCGGGACTGCACGGTCCTTAAGGCCTCCAGATACCGCTTCATCGCGGGGAAATCCGTATTGCCGAACACCGGCCGGACGCTGGCAATGAAGGGAATCCCGCTGTTATACAGCCGCTCGGCCATCTGCTCCAGCAGATTGAGATCAGAGAACGGATAGATCTCTTTGATTACAAGGTACAGTTGAGGATCGGCTGCGGACTTCAGCCAATCTTTCAGCACATAACCCGCTGCGATAGCGGTGAAATTCCCTTGCTTCAGATATGGCAGATATGCGGTGCTGCCGCGGCTTGCTGCGAAGGGAGCCTGCACGCTGCCGTCTGCCGAGGTCCACTCCCCATAGGTGCGTCCGCCGGTTGAGGCAGTAATATAAGGCATCCCCTCGACCGGAAGCGTGACCCCGGTGAACCCGCCGATGGACAGGGTGGCACTTGCACCATGCCAGACCCCGGTCTTCAGCCCAAGCGCCTGCTGCACGCGTGCAGGCGGCCTGTACCCGACATGCAGGACAGCCCCCTGATAGGAGGCCGCATCCTGAAGATAAGCGGCATTCGCCAGCTTCAGCTCATTCTGGTTGACGACGGTGACAACCCCGGAATAGTCCGGCAGGCTGCCCGGCTCATAATCAGACAAGTGCTTCACTGTAACCTGCACACTGTAAGCGGCCAGCAGCCGCTGCAGCTCCGCCACATTTCCCTCTCCGTCTGCGGGCTGCGCCAGGCTGTCGAACAGCAGCAGAATATGCGGTGTCTCCGCTGCCGCAGCGGCAGAGACCGGCCGGGCCGGAGGCAGCAGCACCCCGGCCAGGAACATCAGCAGCACCATGATCATGCCTGTGCGTTTCAAGCGCCCACTCCCTTGTTCAGGCTGGAATAATCGCCCGCCGGCAACACAGGCGGAGCGGCCGGCAGCGGCTTCTTCGCAGAGAGTCCGCGGCCGATCACACTGGCCACCGCCTGGAAGGTAATCAGGTCGAAGGCCAGCGTGAACAGGAATTCATGCTTGGCAATATCGGCATCCCCGGCTCCGATAATGGAGACCACAATGCCTGACAATCCGGCAAGCATGGTGGCCAGAATCACCAGCAGACGCTGCATCCCCCGGAAATCCCTGGCGCGGACCGCGCTGACGAAGGACGGCATGTAGACGCCGATAATAACCGCCATCCAGAGCAGAATGAAGGCGAAGGGACGGGGGGCCAGCTCCTCCTTGAGCGAGCTGTACAAGCTGAAGAAGTGGCTCTGGGCCCGGAACTCCTTGCCTGCGGACTTCTCATAGTTGCCCATAGCTGCCGGCTTGATCGTATAAGCACTTTCAGCAGCCGTGTCCAGAATTGAGCCCAACTGGTCCGGGTGGGTCATATAATACTTCAGTATGGAGACGAAGCCGTAGCGGCTGTAGAACTCTTTTTCCAGCAGATCGGACTTCACATCCACCGTCCCGTATTGGTCATAATAGGTATTCGATTTGAGAATCGCGAACTGCTCATTAATGCCGAAGTTCTGCAGCGCCTTCTCCGGGTTCTCCGACTCCATCAGCACGCCGCGCGTCATTGCATGATATTGGTTAATATTCACGAACTCTTTGGAGATATTAAGATAGGTGGCAATTCCGGCGAACATCATCAGACCGGCCGACAGCAGGGTAACCGTGCGGAACAGCTTGTCCCGGCGGACCCAGAACAGCGGAATGGACAGCAGCGCAATGACCATACCCACCGGAGCGTTCTGCTGCTTGGAGGTCGTAAGAATCAGCGTGCTGACCAGCAGGACCGCCAGCATGGCATAATCGTTATACCGTTTGCGGTAGATCAGCAGCCAGGAAGCGAACACCAGCATCATCGTCACCATCACCAGGCTCTCCCCGAAGAAAGAGTTGAAATAGGCAGTATACCCCGTATCCCCGAAGATGAAGACCGCCAGCGCAGCAACCGCCATCCCCCGCTTGGGCGACATTTTGAGCGTAATTGCCTCAACCAGCAGGTAGACAGCCGCGACATACAGCACCGTGTAGATGGCAGCCTGGAACCGGATATCGAACACTTCCTTGCTGAACAGCAGCTGATTGAGGTGCAGCGCCAGCTTGATGAACAGGGACTGGGACGACACCACCATCGTGCTGTTCTCGTTGAAGTACTGGAAGATTCCGAACTGCTTCACGAAGTACCCGAAGTACTGGCTGTCATAGTCCGGGAGATTGAAGTATAAGCCGTTACTATATATTATCCGGTAAAAGTCCCCGTTATCCGCCATTCCCACATAAGGAGCTGTAAACAGCGCAATCACCGTCACCAGCAGCACACCAAAAGCAGCGGCAAACGCCGGAGTAATCCGAATACCGGCAAGTCTAATACCGGGCCGGGTCTGAACTGAGGTTGCTGAGGTTGTCTCTAAGTTGTCTATCATTGCTGATTCACCCCATTATATTATTGGGCCTTATAGGAATACGCCAGCAGTGCCATCAGGTTATCAAAAGAGTACGCCTGCTCCGCCGCAGGATCGCCGAATCCGCCGTACAGCGGACTTGCTTCATCGGTCACTCTGAATTCATTCATCCGTCCGATACTGGATTGATAGAGTGAGCTGTCGCCCAGCTCCGCGCCAATCATGGCCGTCAGCGCATAAATCGCCGTAGACCGTACATCATTCATCGGCTGCCCGTCCCGTGTATACTTACCGTACAAAGTCCCCGCCTCGACTTGCTCCGTAATATAGCGGAGGCTGGCGGGCTTCTCCAGACCAAGCTCTGCCAGATGAAGAATCGTCAGCAGAGACTCTACTGTATTAATGCCCTCCGAGCTGTATTGCTTCGTGCTGTAATCATACCGGGTCTCATAGAACGGGAAAGCATCGGACAGATACCCCTCCTCCAGAATGCCAGTCATATTATGGGACAAACTCTCTTTTAATTCGCTAGATATCGACAAATTCTGCACTACACCCAGATCAATATAACACAAAGTTACGAATTCGTTGACCACTTTGTAGAAATTGTCATAGATGTCATAAATGTAGCCATTTTTCACGTTATTTTTATAGAAACGAATGCCATATTGTTCAGCTTCTTCAGTGTATTCCGGCTTACCGAAATGCTGCCCGGCTTCATACAATGCCCCGATCATCCGCAGGTCATCGACCGCTGCATTCACGGGATAGCGCTTCTCCTGCTTGGGGCTGAAGCGGTAGCTGAAGCCGCCCTCCATGTCAAAGGTTCTGCGGGCCAGCGCCCACTGCCGGTCGAACAGCTCCTGATCGCCCATCCGCACGGCCGTCTCCATCATCAGAGAGGCAGACTCGCTCAGCACCTCATGGCCTGTCGCCACCTCTGCCGACTCGCCGGTCTCCTGCAGATTCGTATATACCCCATAGGGGCCCATAAGCTGCGTCTCTATGAAATACAGTAATTGCTGCTGCTCCGGTACGGGTTCACGCTGCACCTCTTCCGGCCGGGTGCTTGCTGCCGGGGAGGCGGCCGGTGTTCCAGCCGGAGGGATGGAATTCCCCCCGCAGGAGGTGAGCAGGAGCAGCGTCATGCCGAGCGCAGCCATTGTGCGGAATCTGATTTTCAAGTGGTGTCACATCCTTATCAGGCAACCTAGCAGCGGCCCTACTAATATAACGGTAATTATTGTCACATTCTTTACTGTTTTTGCGAACAATATGTGTCTTTTGCCCAACAAAAATCACCCTGCGGTGAAGGATGCTGCTGCCTTCCCTTACGGGACGCTTATAAGGGGCAGGATTGTTGCACTTTTTGCAGGATTCTTCTATGCAATGTTACGGGCTGAAGTACAATGTTGTATTTTTTGCACAAATTTCGCTGTTTAGAGCAGGTTAGCGCTGGATTTGTTGCATTTTGTGCAGGATTTCAGCATAGACCGCTTCTATGGGGCAGGATTGTTGCACTTCTTGCAGGATTTCTCTATAACTGTTACTGGCTGTGAAGTAGGGGGCCCATTCCTCGGTACAGCAGCCCCCATTGTGTTCGGTTTTTCGATTCCTAAGCAACAACAAAAAAGCTGTCCCCGTGTCACAATGACCGGAACAGCTCCGCGTTATCGCATATTCAGCTTCTCTTACCCTCTATAATTCTCCGGTACGTCTCCTCATCGGCCACAATATAGAGTCTCGCCTCCGCCGGGATCGGCTGGTCCAGCTTACGGTTAATGCCCAGGTCGCCGCGGTCGGACAATAGAGTCGCCCCCTGGCGCAGCAGATCCTGAAAGGCATCGCCATAGGTGTTCCAGTCGCTGCTTCGGGGGATCTCATAGATATCGTCGCCGTGCTCACGGCTGAGCAGCTGATGAATGACCTCGGCGTTCCCCTCCTGGAGGGCCGACCGGACCGCCAGCCGGGAGATGGCATCATGGGAGAGCACGAACTCATTCACCTGTACATGTTTGAAGTTCTGGATGTTCTTCTCCTGCATAATTTCCACCGTAGTATGTACCTGCGGGGCAATCCGTTCAATGCTGGACGCAATCAGCAGCGTCTTGCCGTCGCTCAGCGAGGCCTCGTCGATCCGGGTGTCGCTGAACACAATAGCCGCCCGTGCGCTCCCGATATTCGCCTTCAGCAGAATCTCATCATTTGCGGCATCCCCGCTGATGAAGTGGACCTGCTCCAGCTCCTCCAGCGGATGACGCCCGTTCTCATCGATAATTACGATGCGGCAGCTCTTGTCATAACAGAGAATCTCATCGACCGCCGCCCTCGTCTTCCGGTTCCAGTTAATCAGGACCACATGATTGTGCCCGTGAAAGGTCAACGTTCCGGCTCCTCTCCTGCGCTGCATCTCTCCCATGGCATCAATAATCTTGCCAATGACCAGACTGAGCAGTCCAATGCCAAAAATGTATAGGAAAATCGTAAATACCTTGCCGGTAGAAGTGGTGGCAAAATAGTCGCCGTACCCGACCGTAGCCATCGTGGTCATTACCCAGTAGAAGGCATTGAACCAGCTATGGAACGTGTCCGGCTCCAGCAAATAGGCGGTGGTGGCGCTCAGAAGGATGAAGGCCACAATAATCAGCGCAATGGATTTCTTCTTCAAATGCAGCAGCTTGCCGGATAACCGGATCAGAAAATGCAACGCTCATCCCTGCCTTCAGCTTATTGGAACCGGTCCTGCTATATAATCAGACTGCTGACGGCAAAGGCGGTCCCGATGAAGACCATGCAGAGCACAGTACCGACAGCGACATTCGCCTGCTGCAATTGCTCCGAGATCCGGAACCCGGGCGTGAACAGCTCGAACAGCCAGTAAGAGGCGATCAGGCAGACATAGCCTACAGCAAACCACAGCATCATGAACCAGATCGAGGTGTTCGTATAAGCAGCCACCCCCAGAATGATCGCCGTAGCCAGGAATTTGCCGCCAAAAGCCAGTGCTACCGCCACATTCCCCTTCTTCAGCTCCTCCATATCCTTAAACGGAGTCATCAGCGTGAAGATCACCATACCAATCACCTGAAGCAGCACAATGGTCAGAATACTGACTATCAAATTAATTGCAATCGTCATTTAGCCCACCCCCGAAATTTCGCATAGGCCGAATCATAGTCGGCAAAATCATGTACTTCCTCCAGCACTACGGAGACAGTCTTCTGCTTCTCCATTGCGGTGTAACGCTTGTCATCAATCGGCTGCTTCACCCGGTTGCCGGAGGGCAGCTCAATGACGGCGAAATTTCTGGTCTTGTTCTGATATTGGGTCTTGTAGACGCCGACAAGATCAACATCCGTTGTGATCGAGACCTTCAGATTAGCCAGATCCTCTGCGGCCGTCTTCTGGTCGGCATAAGATTTCAGCGTAGTCCAGCCGGACAGCCGGACCTCATTCTTCTGGTCGGCATCGGTAATCAGCTCGGCATCCATGAATTGGAGCGTCCAGACGGTATCCCCGGTGGCATAGTTCCCGTCATTGGGAAGCAGCTCATTATCCGGCAGGATGGTCATGTCGCTGCCGACGAGATCCCCGACCTTGCCTTCCACCACCCGGTAGTCCCACGGAACCCGCGATACACTGTCTGTCGTATCGGTCCCGGTATGAAATACACTGTTACTGTTCCCGCATGCGCTCAGCAGCAGCACCGCCAGCAGCAGCATGGCGGTCAGCAGCCCGCTCCGGCTTCCCCGCACCGGGGCACGCCCCTTCCTACCCTTGAACATCTTCAAGCCCCCTCACTCCTAGCGCGATAAAATGGCTGGCGTTGCCTGTAATCGGCCCGCCGGCCCGGCCGAGCAGCCCGCAGGGCTCCCCGTTAATGACGAACATGCCGGTCAGCAGGTGCAGCTCCCCCTCAGGCGTCATAATCCGGGCCATCTCAGCCCGCTTCTGATAGACCACCGGGAACAGCTCGCTGCTGTCATAGCCCTCTTCATCCGCGATCTCCAGCTCCCCGCTGTCGCTATAGATCCGCACAGAGCCGCCCTCGCGGCCGAATACGGACTTGGATACAAAGCTCTCGGAGAATACCGCCTTATTATAGGTCGGCAGGATATAACGGGAGATCGCCTGGCGCTCCTCCCCGCTGAACAGCAGGCCAAGCTCATACATGCCCCAGACCGCTGCAATCAGCCCCTTGGACTGGAGAATAATGCTGTGCGGCCCGTTGAACAGCTGGAGCTTCCCGGTCTCTATGGCATACGCCAAGGCATCGCCGCCTTCATCGACCGACATCCACTCCTTCGGGTACAGCGCGAACATCCGCTCAATAACCCGGCCCTCCGCGTCCTTGACGATGCCCTCGTCAATCCACAGATCCAGACAATCGACGCAGCGGACATCAAGTCCGCTATGGGCGGCAAGCGCCTCAATCGTCCCGCTGTCCTCCTCGTGGCTGCCGTAATCAATACAGGCTACTGTATCGGGGCGTTCCACGCTCCAGGCGGCGGCAAGCTGCTGCTTCATTCCCGCATTCACGCTGGCAATCCCCGCTTCTGCGCAGACCCACGGCGTAGCGATGGAGGCTTCCACATATCCGGTCGGCGTATCTGCATTCAGCTCCAGCAGCTTAATCGTCCCGTCACCGGCTACAGCAAAATCAAACCGCGCGTACCGGCTGATCTTCCCCGGCTCCGGCAGCGGGCAGTCGTCAAGCATCTGCCACAGGACCGGAGGAATGCCCAGCAGGTCATACAGGTCTTGCCGGCGGTGGATGTAACGTGCAGCCTTATCTAAGATCATCCAGAGCTGCGCCGAGGCTTCCCTCAGCTCCTCGTAGGTCTCACGGCGCATGACCGCTACCGCATCCAGCCAGTACTCCTCATCCTCCAGATCGGCCCAGGTGAAGCCCAGCTCATACAGCTGCCGGACGCGCGGCGCCCGCTCCAGTGCAGACTGGTCGATGTATTCGAATACGCTCTCGGCCTGGCTCATCCGCCGAAACCGCTCTTGCCGGATCTGCTGGAGCTTTTGCCGGAGCTTATGCCGGAACCCGACTTGGACTTGCTGGAGCCCAGTCCGCTGGAGGTGCCGCCGATGCCGCCTGATTTGGAGGATTTGTTCCTTCTCGTAATGGAGCCGGTTGACGAAGTGGAGGTCTTCGGCTTCACCACAGACCCGGCAACAGGCTTGTTCTGGAACCGCCCGCTGTTGTAGGTTGGCGGCTTATAGGTATTGCGTGTGCCTCCATAATAAGTAGGCCGGTCATTGTACCAGCCGCGTGAAGAGTAGTAGGAGCCGTTGTTGAACAGCATGTGGTACAGCAGCACATCATCCCAGCCGAAGCCGGAGCTGTACCCGCCGTAATTATTGATGACCGTAGTGCCGCCTGAGGTTACGGCCCCCTGGCCTTCCTGGACCGTCTCCTGCTGGTTCTCATCCGGGTATGGAATATTCCAGTCTACGTTCTTGTCGAAATACTGCTTCACTTCCTCGGTAGACCAGGAGACCAGCTTCGGCTCCTCGCCGCTGCCTCCGCTGGCCCCGGCGGCGCCGGGAACAAATAACGCATTGGCCAGCAGGGCAATGCCGAGCGAGGTGGACAGCACGCGGACCGGCTTGCCGTCCGGTGTGAACAGCCGGCTTACTGCGGATTCTTTAGCATTCTCTTCGTCTTTGGCCAACTTGGGCCCTCCTTCCCTCATATTCATGCTATTCATCGGTACGCATCGGAACCAGCAGCAGCTCCAGCGTCCCTTCATCCACATTCAGCCTGCCCTCAACCGTTTCGAATTCGCGGCCGTCCACAACAATATAATTGACATGCTCCAGAGCAGTCACCATATTCATGCTCCAGACGCGCTCCTCAATCCTGTTCAGGGCGCCATCCGGCAGCTTCTCGAACAGGATGACTCTCATGCCGTTATCCATTCATCCCCATCTCCTCTTGAACACTCGTATGCCTCTGATACGCTGCTTACACGGCAACGTTTCAGACTTTCGCGGCCTGGAAGATTATCTCTTCAGATCAACTAAATTCTATGCCGGGCAGCTCAAATTAGCAATCGGAAATCACGAAATGGACAGCCCCGCTTCACAGCACCCGCTGTACCCAGCTGTCCATCACCTGATCCGGGCGGATGCCCAGGTCCCGCTCCAGCAATTCCTTGTATTTATCATAGTGTGTCCTGAATCCGATGAAATCCCCCAGGTCGGCATAGCTTCGCAATATCAGCCTGCAGATCTGGTCCGAATAAGGGTCTGCGGCCTGCAAATCCAGCAGCCGCTCCAGCGCCTGCCGCGGCCGGCCGGAAGCTAATTCATATTCAGCGGAATGCAGCGACATGCGGATATACCGCACCTGCAGCTCCTTGCGCCGGATCTCGGCCCAGTCATAATGATGCTCATCCAGATAATCCCCCCGGTACAGCTGGAGGATGCTCTCACGGCGCAGCCATTCCTCTTCCGATTCCACAGGCGTGCCGGAATAGCCCTGCTCGAATTCCTCCACATCCAGCATGACCTGCTCCTTGGTCAGCCTGTACCGTTCCTGCGAGAACTCGACCAGCACCTCCATCTCCCACGCCTTCAGCAGCTTGCGGATATGATACACGGTGGTATGCAGATTCGTAACCGCCTTCTCCGGCTTGAAATCGGGCCAGACCAGGTCGACAATCGTATCCTTCAGGATCCATTGTCCTCGGTTATGCAGCAGCAGGGCGAAGACCTCCTGCGCCTTGCTTGTCCTCCACTGCATCTTGCGTCCCGGCTGTGTGCTGTCCACGAACTCCAGCCGCTTGAAGCAGAGAATCGACAGCTGCTTCCCCGGCGGTGCAGCTTCGGGCGGGGCCGCCGGTGGCTCTGCGGCCGCGGCCGGCACCGGATGGGGCTTCAGCCGCTCCAGTGTTTTGTTCAGCCGCTGGGAGGTTACCGGCTTCAGCAGATAGTCAACCGCATTCAATTCAAACGCCTCAATCGCGTACTCGCTGTAGGCAGTAATATAGACGATCCGGGTGTTGCCGTTCAGACCGGCAATATATTCCCCGGCCTCCAGCCCGTTCATCTCCGGCATTCCGATATCCAGGAAGACGATATCCGCCTGCTCCCGCTCCAGATGCGCAAGCCCGGTCCGCGCCGAAGTGAATTTCCCGCTGATCTGAAGCCGCCCATCCTTCAGGAGCAGGCGCTCCAGATGCTGGAGCGCAGGCTTCTCATCATCGATCAGTATTGCTCTCATCGCAAGGACTCACCTCCTGTTGCCTGTTCTTGAATTCTGCTATCTGGGAATGATATACGATATGGATGTTCCCCGGCCAGGCACACTGTCAATCTTAAGACCCGTTCCGTACATTTTGTGCAGGCGGCGCTGAATATTCCGCAGGCCGATGCCCCCCTCCGTCCGTTCCTCAGACAGCACCTCGGCAATCCGCTCCGGAGTCATGCCGACCCCGTTATCCTGAACGGCGACTCTAAGGCTGCCGGGCAGCAGCTGCACAGACAGCTGCACCGTACCTCCGGATTCCTTCTGCATCAGGCCGTGGTTCACGGCATTCTCGACAATCGGCTGAATGCTGAGCGGCGGGACCATTCCCATAATATCGTCCGGCATATCATACTGGATCTGGAGCCGTTCATCGAAGCGCGCCTGCTCCAGTGCCAGATAGGATTTAACCAGCCCGAGCTCCTTATCAATCGGAACCGTCTGGCCCCGGTTCTGGAAGTCGAAGCTGCTGCGCAGATACTGGCTGAGGTCCAGCAGCAGCTCTGTCGCCTTCTCCGGGTCCTCAGGACATACCGAAATAATGGCATTAAGTGCATTATACAAGAAATGCGGCTTAATTTGAGCCTGCAGGAAGGCAATTTCCGCCTGGACAGAGACGCGGATCGACTTGCGCATATCCAGCAGGGTCTGTACACGCGCCTTGAACTCGCGCAGCTCCACCGGCTTGCTCAGATAATCATTCGCCCCCGCCTCGAAGGCGGCCAGAATATCATCGGGACGGCTGCTGGACATCAGCACCAGAATCGGCAGCTCGGACAAGGCGAACCGCTCACGGATCGATTTGCACAGCAGCAGCCCGGGCAGCTCGGGCATCACCCAGTCGGCAATGACCAGATCAAGCTCAGGATGCTGCTGGATGATATGGACGGCCTCCACCCCGCTGCTGGCGGTAATAACGGTATGGTTCTCCAGTTGCAGCACTCCGGTCAGGACGCGAAGATTGACCGGATCATTATCCACGACCAGAATCGTACAGCAATCGGCCGGCGGCGGCTCCGTCACTGCTTCGGGAAGCTGCAGCGCGGCGGCGGTCTCCCAGACGGCCGATTCCGGGAATTCCTCCTGCAGCGCATGGCTCTGCCGCAGTATAGGCTGGGTGAAGCGGAAGACGGAGCCGTGGCCGACCACCGAATGGGCCTCAATCTCCCCGCCTGTCAGCTCTACCAGCCTCTGGGTGATGCTGAGGCCAAGCCCGTTCTCCTTGTAGACCTTGTTCGCTGCGGGGCCGCTCGGATCATAGGCATCAAATATGCAGCGCAGCCGTTCAGGAGCTATGCCCTCGCCTGTGTCCGAAATAATAATGGCAACATACTCTTCTTTAACCTCGGCAGACAGGGTTATCACGCCTCTGGGGGTATAATTCACCGCGTTTGCGAGTAAATTGTGCAGGATCTGGGCAAGGCGCTGCTCGTCCGTCTCCAGCAGCGGAAGCTGCCCGGGCAGACTCAGCCGGAATTCAAGCAGGCTGTTCCCGTAGATCTGGCGGGTTACCTCCATAATGGAGGAAGCTGACGTCCGCAGATCAACGGCCTGCCGGCGCAGAGAGAGCGAGCCGTGATTCAGCTTCGCAAAGTCGGACATATCATGAATCAGAGCGGTCAGCCGCTTGCCGGTGGAGACAATCGTGAGCAGCTGCTCACTCTGGGCGCTGCTGATGGAGCCCGCTGTCCCCCGGGCCAGCACCTTGGCCAGATTGACAATGCCCTGCAGCGGCTCGCGCAGCTCCTTGGAGGTATCGGAGATGAAGTCGTCCTTCAGGCCGTCCAGCGTCAGCAGGCGGCGGGACAGCTGCTCCACCTCCAGGAAGGAGGATGAATACTTGCGGGTCATCACAATCGCCTGGATGAAGCCGAACAGGACAATCTCGTAGGAGATGATGAAATAACTTAAGGTCAGGCCCATGACGCTGACCAGATAATAAATAATGACTACGCTGAGACTCTCGATGCTGACCATCATCAGGAACATATTCCTGGCGCTCTTCCGGGTACCCTGCACCATCGTGTAGAGGACGAAGCCGATGCTCACCGAGCCCCAGGTCAGCAGCAGGAGTTCCAGGTAGGAGAACAAATAAGCGGGCACGAAGACGGCAATCAGCAGCAGCAGCGCTGTAATCAGCCTGGAGGCCTTGATGACTGCAACCGATATCGGATAATTCACAGAGTTAGCAACATAGTGGAGCAGATAGTAATAGACCAGAGTGGATGAGGCCAGCTGCAGCTTAAGAATAACCTCATAGGGGAAGCCGGGCATCGCCCAGGTGATGAGCTTCTCGCCGTGGGTTAGAACATAGACAAATGCCGCGATGCAGAACAGCCCCAGATAGAGCGTAACCCCCCGGCTCTGTCTGACCCTGGAGAACATCAGCAGGAATAAGGCGAGCACGAAGAACCCGATCAGTGAAGCTCCGTCCACGAACAGGGCAAGCTCCCTGTGCTTCAGGATCGAAGCCTGGTTGCCGATGACAATCGGCTGAACGATGCCCCCCGAGGAATAGCTGTAATTGGCCACTTGAACGATAATCTCCATCGTATCTCCGGTCACCGAGGCGAAGCCCATTAAGGGTGCGTTGTTCTGTCTCCCCTCTTCAGCAGAGGCGGCCGGGGTGCCGCTGCTCCCCAGCTCCTGCCCGTTCAAGAAGACTTTGCTGGCGCTGCGGATGTTGCTGGTGCGCAGGCCATAGACCTCGGCTTCCCCTGCGGGAATCCGGGCCTGAAGACGGTATGTAGCGTATCCTTTGGCGGCGGGAGCACCTTGCCCGGCAATGTCCTCATTCCATTTCCCGGGAACCCGGGCCATCGCAGATACAGCCGGAGCGCCCGGTTTCCCGCCCGGGAGCCGGAAGTCCTCCGGCGTCAGCAGGGCCCCGCGGTACATCTCCCATTCCCCGTTCAGCTTCACGACACCGTCGTGCCGGAAATCCCAGGTACGCAGGTCGATCAGGCCCTGGCGGGCTTGCGGCATGGTTACTTCACGGGGATGCAGCGACTGAAGTACAAGGATTAGCGGAACGATCAGCACCAGCGCCAGACTGCCGAGAATACTCAGCCAATACTTTCTCATAGATCCTCTGCCATTCCTTTCTGGTTGTCATTGTATAAATTATACATTAGGAACGGTTCCCTTACGCAAGTGAAACGGCTTTGCCGTCCTTTTATAAGGACGGCACCCGTTTCAGCGAGAAATATAAGGATAAGTTATCATGTGAAACATATAAATTCTTATATTTTAAAAAAAGCCGATTCCTATATTTCGGAATCGGCTTGGCATCTGATTAGATTTTAGGAGGATGGAATATTTTACTTGGCTTCAGGAGCCGCAGCTCCGGCAACACCGGCGGAATCAGCGGTCTGCTCCTGGCTCTTCGTCAGGCAGATATTCAGAATAATCGCGGTAAGCGAACCGGAGACGATCCCGTTCTGCAGCAGCATCCGGGCGAATTCCGGCAGCTGGTCGAACATGGACGGGAGCACAGCCGAGCCGAGACCCACGGCAATACTGCAGGCGGCAATCAGCAGATTGCCGTCCTTGCGCAGGTCCACATCGGCCAGAATCGACATCCCGGAGGCGGCGACGGAGCCGAACATGACAATCATTGCCCCGCCCAGCACCGCATTCGGCACAACCGTGGTCAGTGCGGCCAGCTTAGGCAGCAGCCCGAGCACGACCATAATCCCGCCGGCCGCAAAAATGACATTGCGCGTCTTCACCCGCGTCAGCGACAGCAAGCCCACATTCTGGGAGAAGGCGGTGTAGGGGAAGGCATTGAACAATCCGCCGAGCATGATGGCCAGCCCCTCGGAGCGCAGGCCGTTCACGATCTGCTTCTGCTCGACCTTCTGGTCCGTTGCTTTGCCTACAGCAAAGTAGACCCCTGTTGATTCGACCATGGATACAATATTAACGATGATCATCGTGAAGATGGCGGTAACGCTGAACTGCGGCCAGCCGAAGTAGAACGGCTGGGCCACGCTGACCCAAGAGGCTGTAGTCACCGTAGAGAAATGTACAATGCCCATGAAGTAACCGATGGCTGTGCCAACCACGAGGCCGACCAGCACCGAAACGGAACGCAGGAAGCCGGTGGTCAGCCGGTTCACAGCCAGGATAACCAGCAGTGTAATTAGCGCCAGCAGCAGATTGCGGGGCTGTCCGAAGTCGGCGCTGCCCTGGCCGCCGGCCACATTATTCATTGCCACCGGAATCAGTGACAGTCCGATAATGGTCACTACCGATCCGGTAACTACGGTCGGGAAGAACTTCAGCAGCTTCCCGTACACCGGGGCGGCCAGTACCACGAACAGGCCTGAGATTATAATCGCACCGTAGGCTGTTGCCAGATTAGAGCCTGAAGCAATGGCGATAATCGGGCTGACGGCGGTGAAGGTACAGCCAAGGACCACAGGCAGTCCGCTGCCGAAATACTTGCTGCCCATGACCTGCAGCAGGGTAGCGAGACCGCAGGTGAACAAATCCGCGGCAATCAGGTAAGCCATCTGCGTACCGCTTAAGTTCAAAGCCCCTCCGACCACCAGCGGTACGATCACCGCTCCGGCGTACATCGCCAGCACATGCTGCAGCCCGAGGGCAAATATCTTCTGCTTGCTTAACATTCTGCACTCTCCTTAGTCCGTTCTCCCTGATCGATGAAATGAATCTCGCCCGGCGACATCGAAGCGATCCGCGCCAGCGAATGTACAGGAATGCCGCGCTGCTCCAGCAGGCCGCGCCCTTCCTGGAAGCTTTTCTCAATGACACAGCCGACCCCCAGCAGCTCTGCGCCGGATTCGGCTACGATATCGCACAGCCCTACAAGCGCAGCACCGGTAGCCAGGAAATCATCGACGATCAGCACCTTATCTTCTGGTCCCAAGTACTTCTGTGAAATACTGATCAGGTAGTCCTCCTGGCGGGTGAATGAATGGACTGCCGCCGAGTACACTGCCTCCGAGAGCGTGACCGCCTTCTTCTTCTTGGCATAAATGAACGGTACTCCCAGCGCAATCCCCGCCGCCATGGCGAACTGGATGCCGCTGGCCTCCACCGTCAGCACCTTCGTCACCGGCAGGTTACCGAAGATTGCGGCGAATTCCTGCCCGATCTGCAGCGCCAGCTCCGTATCCACCTGATGGTTCAGAAACGAATCTACTTTCAGTACGGTGTCTGACAGAATGCTGCCCTCTTGTCTGATGCGTTCCTCCAATACCTTCATTACAGCCGTTCTTCCTCCTTTGAAATCAAAAAAGACAGATCCCCTGAGCGTTTCTCTCAAGTGAATCTGTCCTTCTGGGTTTTTGTCCCTGGGTGGTGTAACACAAGTAGATGTGTCCGCATCGCTTGGACCAGCCCTTCTTCGAGCTGCAGCTCAAGAAACGGAACCCTAGATGCGCTATTTCACTCATAGTCGGATAATTGCAGTGGTTATCCGGTAGAAACTTATGGGCCCTATTCCCAAGATTATATGAGTTATAATAATGCCTGTTTTGAAAACCTTCGTTTATCTTACACGCTCCTTTCATTGCTTACAAGCCAAATTTTAAGGATAAATGCGGCGAATTTCATAATTTTTCATGAACAAACGGCATAAGGAACCCTTGGCTAGAATATACTGGCTCAGACACGGGAGCAACTATGTAAATTTAGGATTTCGGGTGTTTTATTGATGTCTTCTATTTCGCTGTGCCTCTATTAAAAGTATAATCATATAGTTACGTATTCTAACTGAACAAAGGCGGCGAACTATGAGCATAAAACAACAAGTTTGGTTAGCAACATCAGCTTCTATACTGCTGCTTGGCAGCATGATTATTATATCAATGCTTAATATGGAAGGAGGATTGCGGTTCATCACCGCCGGGCTTGGCGCAGCCGGCATTCTGGCCGGGGCGGGACTTATATTCAGCATTCAGCGGAATATAGAACGGGGCTTAAGCCGGATCACCGACATCTCCCGCGATATTGCCGAGGGGATTCTGAACCCCGAGGCTGCTGTACGCAGCGATGAGTTCGGACAGCTCGCTGTCTCCTTCTACGGGCTTGCGGCCGATCTTCACCACCGGACCGCTGAAGAACGGGAGCTGCGGCTGAGAGCCGAAGAAGAGGCCTGGATCAATACACGGGTATCGGAGATGGCCCTGCTCCTTCAGGGCTCTGTGCAATTGCAGACAGCCTCGCGTGTATTCATAGGCAGGCTGGCTTCGGCTGTCGGAGCCAACTATGGAGCCGTATATCTGAAGCAGGAAGACCGGCTGCACTTCACAGCCGGTTATGCCTTCGATGAGTCTGCGGCGCTGCGGGAGCCGATTCAGCTGGGCAGCGGCCTGGTCGGGCAATGCGCGCTGGATGAGCAGCTGCTGGTTCTCCGGCAGCTGCCTGAGGATTACATCAAGGTCCGCTCCGGGCTGGGGGAGGCTTCCCCGTCAACACTGATCCTCGTTCCGCTCAAGCATGAACAGGAGGTTGTGGCTGTCATGGAGCTGGCTGCCCTGAATCCGTTCAGCCCGAAGGAGATGCAGTTAATCGAGCGTACCGGACAGAATATGGGCGTGCTGATCAACACCTTAACCGGCGTGGCCCGGATCGAACAGCTGCTGAACGAAACGCAGCTCCAGAAGGAAGAGCTGGAGACGCAGACGGAAGAGCTTCAGGCCCAGACCGAGGAGCTGGAGGCCCAATCCGAGGAGCTGATGGCCCAGACCGAGGAGCTTCGCCTGCAGACTGAGCAGCTGCATGACCAGAAGCTTCAGCTGGAGGTGCAGGCAGCGAGCCTGCTGACCTCCAATGAACAGCTCAAGACCCAAATGGAGCTGACAGAGGAGCAGAAGGCTGAGATCGAAGCCCAGGCCGACGAGCTGAAGCAGCAGACGCAGGAGCTGTACACCTCCAACCTGGAGCTGCAGCAGCAGATGGAGCTGACCACCCGGCAGACGGCAGAAATCAAGGCCCAGGCCGACGAGATCACGGCAGCTAACCGCGAGATGCAGGTCCAGCTGGAGATTTCAGAACGGCAAAAGACTGAGATTGCCGAGCAGGCCGGCCGGCTTCAGGCCCAGGCCAGCGAGCTGCTGGCACAGAAGGAGCAGCTGCAGAATCAAACCGAGGAGCTCAAGGCCCAGACCGAGGAGTTGCAGTCTCAGACGGAGGAATTGCAGGACCAGGCCGGTGAGCTGGAGGCCCAGAAGGAAGAGCTGGCCGCTTCCCATATTCAATTGCTGTCCCAGATTGAGCTTACCGAACAGCAGAAGGAAGAGATCCAGACCCAGGCCCAGGAGATCTTCCTGGCCGCCCAATACAAATCCGAATTTCTCGCCAACGTCTCCCATGAGCTGCGCACTCCGCTGAACAGCCTGCTGATCCTCTCGCAGATCCTTGCCGAGAATAAAGAAGGCAATCTCCAGGCGAAGCAGCTGGAATATGTGCATACCATCTTCTCGGCAGGCAAGGACCTGCTGCAGCTGATCGATGAGATTCTCGATCTGGCCAAGCTGGAGGTCGGCAAGATGACCGCAGTGATTGAACCGGTCGGGCTTCAGGATCTCAGCAACCATATCTTCCGCCGGTTTGAGCAGCAGGCCAAGAAGAAGAGCCTGCGGTTCGATGTCCATGCGGACAGCCGCCTGCCCGATCATCTGATGACTGACGGCCACCGGCTGCAGCAGATTGTCAACAACCTGCTGTCCAATGCGATCAAGTTCACACCGGAGCAAGGCTCCGTCTCCCTGTCCATCCGCACCAGCGGTGATGAAGTGATCTTCTCCGTCAGCGATACCGGTATCGGGATTGCCGCCTCCAAGCTGGACAGCATCTTCGAGGCCTTCCAGCAGGCGGACGGCACTACCAGCCGCAAATATGGCGGTACCGGACTGGGTCTGACAATCTGCCGCGAGCTGGCTGCCCTCCTCGGCGGACGGATTGAGGTCGATTCCACCGAGGGCAAGGGCAGTACCTTCTCCCTGGTGATTCCGGCGGTTGAGCCGGGAGAGGATGCCATGACCCTGGCTGCTGCTGCATACACAGCGCCGCTTCCTGCCGAGCTGCCGGCGGAGAAGCCCGCAGGGCGGGAGCAGCAGACCTTCCGTGAATCCTTTGTTCCCGATATTTCCATCTCCAATCCGAAGCTGCTGCAGCATAAGGAAATGGAGGATGACCGCGACAACCTGCAGAGCGGCGACATTACCCTCCTGATCATTGAGGAGGACGCCGAATTCGCCGCCAGACTGCTGGAGCTGGCGCGCAACCGCGGCTTCAAGGCAATCGTTGCCTTCCAGGGTGACCAGGGGCTTGCCCTGGCCCATGCCTATAAGCCGGACGCCATCCTGCTCGACCTGCATCTGCCCGTGCTGGACGGCTGGGCCATCATCAGCCGGCTGAAGAGCCGGCCGGAGTTGCGCCATATTCCGGTGCATGTCATCTCGACTGCCGAAGAGAACCAGCAGAGCCTGTCGATGGGCGCCTTGTCCTTCTGGAAGAAGCCGAATGACTATGCCGAGCTGGAAGCGGCCTTCCTCCAGATTGAGACCTATATCCGCCGCCGGGTGAAGAGTCTCCTGATCGTGGAAGACAATCAGGATCTGCGCCGCAGCCTGGTGGAATTCATCGCCCATCCCGATGTGAACATTATCGCGGTCGGAACCGGAAGAGAAGCGATGGAGCATCTGGGCAGCCATCATTTCGACTGCATGGTGCTCGATCTCGGCCTGTCGGATATTGCCGGCTTCGACCTGCTGGAGCAGATCAAAACCAACCGCAAGCTGCAGACCCTGCCCGTCATCATCTATACCGGCAAGGATCTCAGCAAGACCGACGAGCAGCGGCTCAAGCACTACGCCGAGAGTATTGTCATCAAGAATGTGCGGTCTATGGAGCGGCTCTATGACGATACAGCTCTGTACCTCCACCGCAAGCACGCGGACCTGCCTCTAGACAAGCAGCGCCTGATTGAGAATCTCCATAATCCGGAGTCGGCTTTTGCCGGCAAAAGCATTCTGCTGGTGGATGACGATATGCGTAATATTTTTGCGTTATCCAGTGTGCTGGAGGGTTATAATATGGAGATAAGTTTTGCCCAGAACGGCAAGGAAGCGCTGGAGCATCTGGAGACACACCCCGGCACGGAGCTGATCTTCATGGATATCATGATGCCGGAGATGGATGGTTACGAGACGATGAAGCACATCCGGCTCAGACCGGAATATGACCAGATTGTCATTATCGCATTGACCGCCCGCGCCCTGGAGGAAGACCGGGTCAAATGCCTGGAAGCAGGGGCCAACGATTATATCTCGAAGCCGATTAATACCACCCAACTGGTACGAGTGCTGAAATTATGGTTGATTCAATAGGAGGAGTCATGGAGTATCCGATTAATATCTTAGTTGTAGATGACCGGGCAGACGAGTTTCTGTCCGTTCAGGCATTGCTGGCCGACTCTCCCTACCGGCTGGTCAATGCCCTGTCAGGGATGGATGCCCTGAAATGCCTGCTGGAGCAGGAATTCGCCCTCATCATTATGGATGTGCTTATGCCGGGGATGAACGGGTTCGAGACGGCGAAACGGATCAAGATGCGCCAGAAATCGCGTGACATCCCCATTATTTTCCTGACCTCCCTGACCTCCGAATTAGAAAATTATATGATGGCCTACACCGCCGGGGCGATCGATTATCTGACCAAGCCGTTCCATCCGGTGGTGCTGAAGAGCAAGATTGACGGCTTCGTCCGCCTCTATCAGACGCGTAAGGAGCTGCAGCTGAAGACCCAGGAGCTGGAGACGGCGAACAGCATTCTGACCGAGCTGAAGGAGACTGCCGAGGTGGCGCTGCGCATCAAGAGCGGCTTCCTCGCCATGATGAGCCATGAGATTCGTACACCGCTGAACGGGATCATCGCCATGTCCGATGTGCTGCGCTCCTCCGAGCTCTCGGCGGACGATCAGGAGATGGCCGAGATCATTCATACCAGCGGCCATGCGCTAGTCTCTGTCATCACCCACATCCTGGACTTCACCAAGATTGAATCCGGCAAAATGGAGCTGGACTCTGAGCTCTTCAACCTCCATTCCTGCATCAAAGAAACGGTCGATCTGTTCAAAGCGCTGGCTAGAGAGCGCAATTTAACCCTTGAAACCACCATTGACCCTGATATTCCCGCCCTGCTGGTCGGCGACTCCAACCGCCTGCGGCAGGTACTCAATAATCTGATCGGCAATGCCATTAAGTTCACGATCACCGGCGGCGTCAAAGTGAAGGTCCAGCTGAAGCAGGTACTAGACAAGCTGCTTGAGCTGGAGTTCATTATTGAAGATACCGGCATAGGCATTCCGGCAGACAAAATGAAGTATCTCTTCCAGCCGTTCACCCAGATCAGCGCTACCATCAACCGCAAATTCGGCGGAACCGGGCTAGGTCTGTCCATCTGCAAAATGCTGGTCGACCTCATGGGCGGTACGATCTACGCGAAGCCGGACGTCTCTGACGGGGCAACCTTCATCTTCACCATCCAGGTGGCTGAGGGCCAGCCGGAGTGAGGCCTTGCCTCGTATTTAGCTCAGAAAGCTCCCTCTTCAATGGTGAAGGGGGAGCTTTCTTACTGTAGAATGGAATAGACAGACTGCGGAAGGGGATGAACTTTACCGGTGGGAAGCTCCAGATTACCCTTGTTCCAGCAAAACTTCGTTTTACAGGCACGAAGCAGAACGCATCATTGGGAAGGGGCCGGTCCCCTGTCCATCAAGACATTCCGTAACGGCCGGGCCTATTACCAGACAAAACTCGGTCATTATGCTGTTGAAAAAGAGGGCTACCTCCTTTTGAATGAAGGGGAGCAGTACGCTATAACCATTGAATCAGAAACAGAAGTGGACTCATTCTGTATATTTTTCAAGGCTGGCTATGCAGAAGAATTTCTCAGAGCCATTCATGCAGGGGTAGAGAAGTCCCTGGACGATCCTTTTTCCGAATCGAAGCACCCGTTGCAATTCTATACAAAGTCATACCGGCACAGCCATCTGATCACTCCGCTTATGGATAACTTCAGGAATGACCTGCCTGACCTCGGCGGCGAGAATCTCTGGCTAGATGAACAGTATCAGAAGCTAATGCAGGCACTGCTTCATGTGCATCAGAATATGTCTCACGAAATGAATACTGTCCCCGGCACGCGCCCGGCAACCAGGGAGGAATTGTTCCGGCGGTTGACCATAGCTTATGAGTACTTACATGCTTATTACAACCACAACGTAACCCTTGAAGAAGTATCCAAAGTTGCGTGCCTCTCCAAAAACCATCTGATCCGCAGCTTTCGCCACTTTTTCCAAAGGACACCTCATCAGTTCATCATCGAAAAAAGGATGCTTGAAGCACAGCGTCTTCTTGCTCAAACCGAAATCAGTGTAACTGAAATTAGTCTGCGTCTTGGCTTCGAGAATGTCTCTTCCTTCAGCAAGATTTTTAAGCAAAGAACGGGATGCTCACCCCAGATGTTTAGAAAAAAGTGATTTTGGATAAGCAAGCTGCATCCGCACATGTTACATTTACTCCGTGGAACATACAACTTTTCAAGGGAGTGATATGCACATGAGTTCAGATTTTCAAATTAAAGGCATTGGACAAATATCCATCCGTGTACATGAGTTGGAGGCTGCCACCCGGTTCTATCAGGAGACTCTTGGCCTCAACCTGTTATTCCAGATCCCGAACATGGCCTTCCTGGAGTGTAACGGTCTGCAAATCGTTCTGGGCGTTGCCGAAGACCCCCGGTTCGATCATCCCAGCTCCGTGTTCTATTTCAAAGTTGATGATATTCACTCTGCATACGAAACACTGGTAGAGCGAAACGTACAATTCCTGGATCAGCCACATAAGGTCGCCGAGATGGGTGGAACCGCCACCTGGATGACGTTCTTTCAGGACCCCGACCAGAATGTACATGCCCTGATGAGTGAAGTGCCTGTGTCCGGATAGTGGCTGATACGTTTAGTTAATTAATAATTTGGGTTCCTCATTCGGAGCCCCTACGATTGTATTTTCGCTGAAGGTGAGATACTGGCCATACTTCTCTACGATAAAGTTGTTAAACGTTCCGTCCGTATTCACTGTGGCAGTGACTGTAGGGGCTCCCTTTTTGGTAAACGTCATTTCGTCCTTATCCCATGAATTGGTCCCTCTTGCTCCCTTATAGCCCTTCAAGTCAAATTCAATCATCGTTTTCGCATCTTTCACTGCGTTCTTCGTCAGTGCATCTAATGTCAGCTGTTTGCTCTTTGCCCCCTTTGCTTTCCCTTGCTGCTGTACGCCTGCCTGAAGCAATTGCAGTGTTTGTTCTTCAATGGCGAAGCTCGCATCCACAGAATTTGCTTTATACCTGTACCGGTACACATCCGGCTTACCCTCACGGATAAATACACGATCAAGCTTAGCCCCCGTCTTAACCTTGCCATTGGTAAGCTTGGATATGACCTGGGCTGCTTTCTTCTGCACACTTGCCGGAGCCGCATCAGGAGCATAATTCACACCATACGCCTGCTCACTCTCTTTCATATACACTTGCTTGTTCTGCTTGGCATTCGCTGAGATCGTCCCCACACTATAGATGGACTCGGAGATATTCACATATTTCGGGTTTTCGCCCGGGAACAATGCTTTCCACGCTTTTTCCAGTTTCGTTTGGTACTTCCCGCCGTTTAGATCTTCATAATTGACGTTAATCCCGATATTTTCGAGCTTTCCGCTTTTCTGATAAGAAATAATATCGTACTTGAAGTTCTCCCGCTTAAAATTCACTACATCCTTCATCACCGTTCCCGGAATTAACGTATACGTATTGCCGGTCAGCTCTTTAAGCTTATCCTGGGCCTGCTGCATCAGCTTCTGATCCGTCTTAACCTCCTGTGAAGCATTCGCATTTACCTTGTTAGATGCATTTGCCTGGACGGGTGCCTGGCATCCCAGCAGACTTCCTGATAATAAGGCAGCGCCGAGGAGCGGGACAATTATTTTTCGGTTCATAGTAATGAACTCCTCTCTATTCAATTAACAATTTGGGTTCTTCATTTGGAGAGCCGACAATGGTCATTCCATAATAATCGATGCTCTGATCATATTTATCCACAGTGAAGCTGGTAAACACTCCGTCTGCATTATATCTGGCAGTTACTGAAGGAGCGCCGTCTTTGGTAAAAGTCATGTAATCCGCATCCCACGCGTTGGCTCCTTTTACTCCCTTATAGCCTTTCAGGTCAAGATTCAGCATCGTTTTGGCACCGCTTATGGCATTCTTCAGCAAAGTGTCCGGCGTCAGCTTAGTCATCTTTGCCTCGTTTGCTTTTTCTCTTTTCTGGAAAGCTTCATAGCTGTCTACACCTTGTCCATCCGTCTGATGTACATCAGTCTGGAGCAGCTCCAGCGTCTGATCTTCAATGGCGAAGCTGACTTGCACAGCTTGGGACTTATACTTATATTGATACACATCCGGCTTGCCCTCACGGACATACACACGATCAAGCTTAGCTCCCGTCTTAACCTTGCCGTTGGTAAGTTTGGCTATGGCCTGGGCAGCCGTCTTCTCCACGTTTGCCGGGGCATCGCCAGGAGCATAATTCACGCCATAAATCCCGTCGCTCTCTTTTATATACACTTGCTTGTTCTGCCGGGCATTCGCCGAGATCGTCCCCACACTATAGATGGACTCGGAGATATTCACATATTTCGGGTTTTCGCCCGGGAACAACGCTTTCCACGTTTGCTCCAGCTTCGTTTGATATTTTCCGCCGTTCAAGTCTTCATAATTGATATTGATCCCGATAGTCCCGGACGTTCCATTTTTTGAGTAAGAAATAATATCGTACTTGAAGTTCTCCCGTTTAAAACTCACTGTATCCGTCATCGCCGTTCCCGGAATTAACGTATACGTATTGCCGGTCAGCTCTTTAAGCTTATCCTGGGCCTGCTGCATCAGCTTCTGATTCTGATCCAGCTTAACCTCCTGTGAAGCATTTGCTTTCACGTTGTTAGACGCATCCGCCTGCACCAGTGTCTGGTATCCCAGCAGGCTCCCTGACAGCAGGGTTACTCCGAGAATAGGAAGAATTACTTTTTTGTTCATGGGTATAAACTCCTTTGTTTTGTATTTGGTGTTGGGTTGAATCTACAGACAATCAGTTATTACCACCTCCTCTCCATGCCATAGATCGTCCCTTTAGAGGTAAACAGCGCAGTCACGTCCGGAGAACCGGCCTTCGTGAAGGTTAATGTATCGAACCGCGATTCATCTCTGGATACGTTATAATCGGCCAAGTCCAATTTCATCCAGGCTTCAGCCTGTTTCACTGCTTCCTTTTGAAGCGTATCTATGGCGATTGCTTTGGTTTGCTTAACGATGTCATCATACTTCTGCCTGTCATCCAATTTATCCAGATGATCCGACAACGGAAAAGCCACTACCCTCGTAATCTGATTGGTCTCCTGCTGGACATCAATGAGGACCGAGCCCTTATTGGTTTCGTACACGAACTTATACACCGGTTGTTGGTTGGGTCTTAAGATCATCTGACTAACTGACCTTTTACCTTGCTTAAACTCCCCCACCTTATGAAAAGCCTGATCCGCCGCAGCTTGGGCAGCACCTGGAACCTGGCTTTCTCCAACTGTTTGCTTCGCATAAAACCAGCGGCCTTGGTCAAATTCGATGGACCGGTTCTCGTTTCGCGCCTCGATGTGATAGGTGTCCGCCTTATATTCGTACACAATCACTTCTTTGATTGCTTCCCCCTCTGGGAAAATCTCCGTCCAAGCCTTTTGCAGCTGGCTCTTAAACTCCTGATCCTCAATGTCCTCAAAGCGGATCATCCCCGTATGAAAAGACTTATTCCCATCCAACCCCCGGGCATAAATGGTATCTACCTTTTTGCTGGAATTCATTTTTACTTCTTTGGCAAAAGGATTAATGTATTCAAGCAGCGATAGCCGCTCTATAGCTTGAGCCATGACAGGAGTCATGAATACACAGAAGGCAACCATTGACGCTGCGATAACTCCCGCTCTTCTGGTGAAGACCGGCTTGTGCCGCGGCACGCTCCGGGATTCAAGCTTGTCTACAATCTGCCCACTCATGCTGTACTCTAATGTCTCCGTATCCCGGATCATTTGCTCCACTTGATGCATACTGACGGTTTTAGATGGACTTGGTGACCGACGCATTGACTGTTCCTCCTTCCTTAGCTTCCTTCGCCTGCAGTTTTTTGCGAAGGCGTTCATACTTTTTGCGCACCGTTGCCGGTTTCATATTGAGCATTTCACCAATCTCGTTGAAGTCATACCGGTGGAGCGCCCGGAGAACTAAGATATGCCGCTCTTCCGTAGTCAGTAAATCCAGAAGCTCCTTCAGTGTCGTCTGGCTGTCGATTTGCTCCATCGGAGTCTCCGGCTGATCATATTTGTAACGGTCTATGAAACGAAACCACCTTTTTTTGCTGCGGAGCTGATTCAGACTGTAATGGTAGGCAATTTTGTACAGCCACGCCGAGAAGGTCATATTGGGACGATACTTATGTATCTGCTGATACACTCTAATAAATATTTCCTGCAGCGCATCCTCGGCCTCTTCCCTGCTTTTGAGCATATGGTAGCAATAAATGTACATCGGTTTCTCAAAGATTCTTATCAGCGAAGTGAAGGCTTGCTTATCGCCAAGTTTAATCCTCTCCACCAGCTGTTCTATTTCCTCTGCACCCGCTTCATTCTCTCTGTAGTGTCTGTCCAACCATCATCCCCCCTCCCGCCTACACTCTTAAAACACCAATGCCGTTCATTTTGTGACAGCAGCATTTAAGATTTTATAAAAAATAGCACTCTTCCGGAATAAACCTTCCCGTAACTTAAATAACGAGAGGTTTAGTAAGAAGGGTGCATAGCTAAGTATTATACTTCAATCTGTCCGGTATCTGTCAGTGTCGGCATCATCACCTGCCCTGCCCCGCTACCCGCCCACCGCCGCAATCAGCACCGGCAGCACCAGGAAGGAGGCCAGTGTCGTCCAGACGATGCAGCGCGACACCAGCGCCGGCGAGCTGCCGAAGCGTTCAGCCAGCACCACCGAATTGACCGCCACCGGCATCGAGGCCAGGATCAGCAGCACCGAGAACAGGGTGCCCGTGATGTTCAGCACCGTCAGCACCAGCGCCGCCAGCAGCGGGGCAAGCAGCAGCCGGACGCTAAGCCCGGTCCAGAAGGCCAGCTGCACGTTGCGTTCAACCGGGGCAGAGCGGACCTTCACCATCTGCGCGCCGAGGATCGCCAGCACGACGGGCGAATAGGCTGCGGCAGCCATGGATACGCCCGAGGCCAGCTCATGCGGCAGATGCAGGCCTAGCGCCCGCAGCAGCAATGCCAGAATGGCCGCGTAGATGGCCGGGAGCGAGAAAACCGACTTCACGGCGCTGCGCACCGAGAACTGCGACCGGGCGGCGAAGTAGACGCCAATGGTGTTCACGATCACCATCTGGGCGATGACATAGACCGAGGCCTTGTCCAGGCCGAGCTGTCCGAAGGCCAGCAGCACCAGCGGCAGACCGTAGTTGACGCTGTTCGTGAAGGTGGCGATGAGCGTCAGACCGGCGGCTTCCGGCGCGTCCAGCCGCAGTATTTTACCGATCAGGGTGGCTAACAGCCATAACAGCAGCAGATTCAGCAGCGAGAAGGCGAGCGTCTTATAGACATCATTGAAGGAGATCTCTGCCGTAGCCAGCGTATCCAGGATGATAGCAGGACTGAGAAAATACAAATACAGCGTCAGCAGAGGCTTCGTATCCAGATTCTTAAAGCGGCCCAGCAGCGCCCCGGCGCCTACGGGGATGGATAGAGGCACAATCACCTCAACAAGTGTTGTTAGTACAGTCTGAATCACACAGCAGGACTCCTCTGTTCAATAGTTACTCCCTACTATAACCCCTTCGGGGCAGAGGCGTCTAAGACAGGGAATGAATATCTGTAATAGAAGCTGCCTATGACAAACAACCCCACAAAGTGGAGCTTTGCTTTGATGATGACTCAGATACTTTGCGGGGACCCCCAATCAAAAAAACCGCCCCCTCGAAAGGGAACGGCACTCTGCTACTCCATCTTAATCTCCAGCAGCTCGTACTGGATGATTCCCATCGGGGCATTGACGCTGATGATGTCGCCCACCTTCTTGCCGATCAGCTCCTTGCCGAGCGGGCTCTCGTAGGAAATCTTGTTGTTCAGGACATCCGCCTCTGCCGGTCCGACCACTCTATATTCGATCTTCTCCGAGTACTCCACATCATTGAGGGTCACGACGCAGCCCACGCTGACAGTGCTGAGATCCATCGTGCTCTCGTCCACAATCTGCGCTTTGGTCAGCATTTTCTCCAGAATCATGATGCGGGTCTCCATGAAGGACTGGTCTTCCTTGGCAGAGTGATATTCGCTGTTCTCCTTCAGATCGCCGTAGCTGATCGCCAGCTTAAGCCGGGCTGCAAGCTCCTTACGCCCTACTTCCTTCAGCTCCCTAAGCTCTTCCTCCAGCTTGGCCAAGCCTTCCTTCGTCAAGAACACTTCTTCATTATTGGACATGTCGACAACTCCTATTTATGCCAGCTTTTCTTGTATTCTACCCCATTTCAGGCCGGGTTGTAAAAGATTTGCCCCGCAGCAGGAAGGTCAGCGGAATCGCCAGCAGGCCAATAACCGTAGCCAGCAGGAAAATATCCTGCACGCCCATCGTCATCCCCTGCGCCTGTACCAGGGAACCGGCAGCAGAGGCAGCTCCGTCCGCCAGCTCCTTCTGGTGAACAATGGACCGCGAAGCCAGCAGAGAGCTGAATACAGCGATCGACAACGCGCCTGTAGCCTGCCGCACCCAGTTGGTGACGGAGGAGGCGTGGCCCGTTATGTCCCGGGGCACAGCAGACATCCCGGCATTCGTAACCGGCATGAAGGCCAGGGCAATCCCGGCATTGCGCACAGCCATAAGCACAGCAACGCGGGTATGGGTCACCGCCAGCGTAATATGGGCAAGCTCCCAGGTGGAGACGCTCAGCAGCACGACCCCGCCGAGAATAAGCCAGAACGGGCCCACCCGCGGGTAGAGCCTGCCGACCACCGGCGACATGATTGCCATTACAATCGAGCCGGGCAGCAGCACCAGCGCCGTCATCAGCGGGGTGGACTGCTGGATATCCTGCAGGAATACCGGAATCAGGAAGGTGCCCGAGTACAGCGCAATAGTAATGATACAGTTAATAACCAGGCTGAAGGTGAACCGTTGCTGCCGGAACACCTTCAGGTTCAGCAGCGGCTCGCGCAGCGACAGCTCTCTGCGGATGAAGTAGGCCAGCGCCGCTGCCCCAACCAGCAGCAGGGACAGGGTTCTCCATGAGGTCCAGCCCCATGAACTCCCCTTGCTCCAGGACAGGATCAGGAGAGCGCTGCTCAGAATAACCGTCACGAAGCCCGGCAGGTCGAAGCTGCCCCTGCCCGTCTTCTGCCGCTGATACGGCAGGCATTTCAGCGCCACGGCGATGGCCGTGAGGCCGATCGGCAGGTTGATGAAGAACAGTGACTGCCAGCCGAAGTATCCGGTCAGCCAGCCGCCGAGCGTCGGCCCGAAGGCCGGGGCCAGCATGGAGGACAGGCTCCACAGGCTCATCGCGAAGGCCTGCTTCTCTTTGGCGATGAACTGGTAGATCATGGTCATCGTTGTCGGGATAATCAGCCCGCCGAAGACGCCCTGGATAATGCGGAAGATAATCAGCGAATGGATGCTCCAGGCCACGGTACATAATCCCGAGAACAGCGTGAAGCCTGACAACGCAGCGATATAGAGGTATTTATAGCTCCATTTGTCGCCGAAGTAACCGACTACCGGCGCAACGACCCCAGTCGCCAGCAGGTAGCCGGTAATCATCCATTGCACCGTGTCGATGCCGGCATGGAAATCCTTCAGGAAGACCGGAAAGGCCACGTTAATCGTTGTCGTACTAAGTATAGCCATGAAATTGCCGAAAAAGATGGCCAGAATAATAAGCCAAAATGACGTTTTTGCTGCGGGTTGATGGTTCAAATCTGCTCGCTCCTCTGCACTCCCACCCTGATGAAAAATTCGCTTTACGTCCATATAGGTGTATGATACAATCAATTTTAGTATATGTGTATTATACAACTATATGTGCGGAAGTCAATATGAAATGAGCTTCTGCGCGACTCAGGAAGGATTGAACCCGGCATGGCAGATCCGCAGAACGGCAAGAACCTCGACGCACTGAATCATGAATTAATCACACTAATCCGCCACGGTTCGCTGGACAGGAAGCACGGCGGGCTGGACCGCTCCTCATATACGCTGCTCCATCATCTGGCGAATCACGGCAAGGTAGGCGTGAAGGCGCTCGCCGTAGCCCTGGGGCTGGATACCTCGACCATCAGCAGACAGACAAGCGTGCTTATGGCGAATAACTATGTCGTCCGGGTGCCTGATCCGCAGGACGGACGCTCCAGCTTTTTCGAGATCACGGCGCTGGGGTCCGAGAAGCTCGCCGAGGCCCGGCAGATCCGGCTGGAGCGCTACGGACAGATCTTCGAGGACTGGTCCGCCGCCGACTGCCAGACGTTCAGCGGCCTGCTGGCCCGGCTCAACCGCAAGCTCCAGCGCAAGGAGGAGTAAGGGGCTGCAGGAGCGCGCTTGGCGCGTTGCGGACATAATAGTCTGCGGGCGCAATGTGATCGGTTTTTCGATTACGTCCGGTCCGCGCGCCTCAGCAACGCCCAATGTGTTCGGTTTTTCACATACATTTGACTCTCGCGCCTCAGCAACGCCCAATGTGTTCGGTTTTTCGCATACATTCGGTCCGCGCGCCTCAGCCAAGCCTAATGTATTCGGTTTTTCGCATACATTCGGTCCGCTCGCCTCAGCCAAGCCTAATGTGTTCGGTTTTTCGCATACATTCGGCTCTCGCGCCTCAGCCCAGCCTAATGTGTTCGGTTTTTCGCATACATTCGGTCCGCGCGCCTCAGCCAAGCCTAATGTGTTCGGTTTTTCACATACATTTGACTCTCGCGCCTCAGCAACGCCCAATGTGTTCGGTTTTTCGCATACATTCGGCTCTCGCGCCTCAGCCCAGCCTAATGTGTTCGGTTTTTCGCATACATTTGACTCTCGCGCCTCAGCCAAGCCTAATGTGTTCGGTTTTTCGATAACGTCCGGTCCGCGCGCCTCAGCAACGCCCAATGTATTCGGTTTTTCGATTACATTCGGCCCGCGCGCCTCAGCAACGCCCAATGTGTTCGGTTTTTCGCATACATTTGACTCTCGCGCCTCAGCCAAGCCCAATGTGTTCGGTTTTTCGCATACATTCGGTTCGCACGCCTCAGCCAAGCCTAATGTGTTCGGTTTTCCGCATACATTCGGTCCACACCCCTCCCCGTCCGCACAACAGCAAAAAAAGAGACTGCTTCTCCAGCAGTCCCCTTCTTCACCCTATCCCTATTCAGGCAGATGCTCTGAACAGAACTGAAACAGCTCCGCTTCCTCATCTTCCTCCAGCTCAAAATCCAGAAGCTCGCCGGACAAGCTGTCCTGCAAATCGTAATTCACAATGCTGGTCTGCCCGTTCTCCACCTTAACGATGGCGCGGACAGAGACGCCGTTCTCGGTGTACAGCTCATCCTCCTCCGGCACATCCAGCTTGATGACGAACTCATAGCGTTGTCCGCTGAGGATGCCAAACGGATCTTTGACCTGCTCCGCGGTATAGCTTGTAACTGTCAGCACTTCACATTCCTCTTTTCTCAGATCGCTGCCACTTGCTGTTACTTATTGTACCACTTATCCCACGACTGCGCTGCCGGCACTCTCTGCCTGGCCCTTGGCCTTCTTGATCTGCTTGCTGCGCAGCTGTCCGCAGGCGGCATCAATATCAACTCCCTGCTCCAGCCGGGTGCTGACGCTGATCCCCTGCTTCTTGAGCGTGTCGAAGAAGGCGCGTACCGACTCCCGCTCACTCCGCTGATACTGGCTGTGCTCATCCACCGGGTTATACGGGATCAGGTTCACATTGGCCAGCGAACGCCGCTCCCCGATTAACTCAGCCAGCTCCAGGGCATGCTCCTCGCGGTCATTGATATCCTTCAGCAAAATATACTCCAGCGTAATTCTCCGGTTCGTCTTCTCCAGGTAATAGTCAATGGCCGGCATTAGCTTCTCTATAGGAATGGCGCGGTTAATCATCATAATCTGCGTCCGCAGCTCATTATTAGGCGCATGTAAAGAGATCGCCAGATTCACCTGCATGTTGGCATCGGCAAATTCTCTAATCTTGTCAGCCAGGCCGCTGGTGGATACGGTGATGCCTTTACCGGCGATGGCCAGACCCTTGTGATCCTTGATCGTCGTCAGGAAATTCAGCAGGTTCGCGAAATTATCGAACGGCTCGCCAATCCCCATCACCACAACGTGGCTGACCCGCTGGCCCTGACCGGCCTGATCCAGATAGAGCTGGACCTTCATAATCTGCTCCACAATCTCGCCGCTGGTGAGATCCCGGCTCTTCTTCAGCAGCCCGCTTGCGCAGAAGCTGCAGCCGATGTTACAGCCGACCTGGGTGGTGACGCATACGGACAGGCCGTACTTTTGGCGCATCAGCACCGTCTCGATCAGATTCCCGTCATATAATCGGAACAGGAATTTCACCGTACCGTCCGACGACTCCTGCCGCACATGCTCCTCCATGGTCTGGAACACGTAGTGCTCCTCCAGCAGCTGCAAGCAGCCGGGATTCATTCCTTCCATATCGGCGAAACGGGTAACCCGCTTGCGGTATAACCATTCCCAGACAGCAGAGGCGCGGGACTTCTTGTGCCCATGCTCCAGCAGCCAGGCGGTGAGCTGTTCTAAGGTCAATCCATAAATGGATGTTTTATTCATTAGATATCCTCTTTTCAATACACTATAATCCGCTTTGCAAAGTTCAACCAACAATAACTTATTGTCTCAAATTTCGTTTATTAAAACAAGAGGGAACACACGGAATACAACATTTGCTGCTACAAAAAAACGCAGTCCGCAGGGACCACGCTCTTCATGACATTATTTATAGAATACTTTGTCCACATTGTATTTCGCTCTCAGCTTGTTCACAATGTACGTCTCATAAATCTCCCGGTCCACCGGATCTTCCACGACGCAGACCTCGATCCGGGTCACCTCGTCACGGTGCGGCTTCATCACGGACACATTGTCCTCAAAATGCTTCTTGATCCGCGGTCTCAGCTTGCGCGCCTTGCCTACAAACAGCAGCTCGTCCCGGTCATTGTAGAACATGAAGATGCCGCCGGCCTCGCGGGTAATCAGGTGAAAATCGGTGAATCCGTAAATATGGCTGAGCACCGGGTCGGCCTGCTTGTGAATCGTAACATCCGGTGCCGGTATCGTAATGCTGATCATTAATTTCACTTCCTCATGGGATATAGACATAAATAGTAACACAGATTGGCATTGGTGACTATTGGTATAAGCCGGACGTTCCCCGGACAGGGCCGGGTTACCGCTGCTGCGGCGTCAGCTCCGGCAGGTCCAGCGCCAGCGCCATATTGCCGAGCATCACGTCCGCCATGAAAATACTCAGCTTCACCTCAGGACGGGCGAATCCGGCCGCCGTGAATTTGCCCTCCATCAGGCGGGTGAACTCCAGCATTCGCACCTGCACCACCTGACGGATCGCTGCTTCCCGGATACTAGCGGCCTGCATCTGCAGAATCACCTCATCCGCATGGGTCCGGGTGAATTCCTTATATAGCTGAAGGGCTTTGTCCAGCAGCTTCTTCTTCGGTGCCTTAAGGCCGGAGAAGAAGCTTAGCAGCCGGTCAAACGCAAGCATGAGCGCAGCGGTGAACAGCTCCTCCTTATTCTTGAACAGCTTGAAGATGTAGGGCTGGGATATTCCCACCCGCGCCGCCACCTGCGCCGTGGTAGCCCGGTAGTAGCCATGCTCTGCAAAAACCGCCACAGCCGCCTCCACCACCTGATCTCTTCGGCTCGCAGCGGAGTCATCCTCCCCTTGGCGGGAGATGCCGGATTTCTTGCTCATATAAGCCCTCCCTCTATATCAGGATCTTAGGGGGAGTATACCCCAATTCCTTCCAGAGAATCAATCGGGCGAATGAAAAGGACAGCCCCGCATTTGCCCGGTGTCCTCCGGCCCGGTCTGCACCGCCGTCTTCCGGTATACAAACCGCGGGCTGAGCGGCAGCTCCCGCAGCTTGTTGTCGTTCCAGATCGGGGTGGAGGAAGGCGACATCGGCGGGATCAGCCAGCCCCATTTGCCGGAGGCCTCACGTCCCTGCCGCTTCTCCTGCTGCTGGAAGCGGACGAACTGCTCGGCGGCCGTATGGTGATCCACAATGCTGACCCCGGCCTGCTTGAACGAATGCAGCACGGCCCGGTTCAGCTCCAGCAGCGCCCGGTCCTTCCACAGTGTGGTGTTGGTCGAACGGTCCAGGCCCAGCAGGTCGGCAACGGCGGGCAGGCGGTTATAACGGTCCGTATCGCCGAAATTCCGCGAGCCGATCTCCGTCTCCATGTACCAGCCGTTGAACGGGGCTGCCGGGTACGTTATGCCGCCGATCTCCAGGCACATATCCGAGACGATCGGCACCGGATACCAGCGCAGGCCCAGCTCCGGGAAGCGGCTGATCTCCGGATGGCTGAGCGGAACCTCGCGCACCAGCCCCGGCGGCAGCGGGAACCAGCGCGGTCCCTCCGCGCCAACGCTGATGACCAGCGGCAGCAGATCGAAGTCGCCGCCGCTGCCCTGCCAGCCCAGCTTCAGGCAGAGTGCGGTGAAATCATCCGAGGCCGGATCACCGGCCCGCGGATGCTCACTGTCTCCGGGATAGCCTGCATAGCGGATAAGCTGATGATTCCAGATGCGGATAGCCCGCTCAGGGTCCTCTCCGCTGCGGAATACCGTAATCACCGGGCGTATCCGTCCGCCGTTGTATGCGTGCTTCACATGATGCAGCAGCGCCTCGGCCACCTCCTCGGCGGTTCCGGCTTCACGCGCGTCGATTACCTCAAGGGAGTGCCAGAACAGCCTGCCGATACAGCGGCTGTTATGGCGCCAGGCCATCCGCGCCCCATGGGTCAGCTCCTCCGCCGTATGGACATATGTACCGGTCAGCCGGATCTCTTCACGCACTCCGGCAAGACGCTGCTCCCGCTCAGCCTCCGTCTTCTCCATCTCCTGATAACACGCTGTGATGAAGGCTTCGGCTTGGCTGGTCCGCTCCAGGGTGCGCTCACTTTGCAGTTGATGTGTTGTATTCATAGTCATCCTTCCAGTTCAGCCAGTCTGGCCATAATTCTCCGCTTGCGGTAGAGCATCCGCGCAGCCTCCGTGACCTCCGCCAGTGCCTTCCGGTTGTTGTAAGCGCCGAAGAACATTCCGGCCACGGGGACCAGCTGGAACAGCTTTTTCCAGCCCCAGTTATCGCGGTAGACGGTCACGACCTCTCTCCAGCCCTGAATCCGGGAGATTGCCTCATTCGTACCGGCTGCGATGTTGCCGTCCCCGCCGGCCTGCAGATTCAGGTCCTTCAGCACCGTGCGCTTGCCGACGATGTCGGAGGAGGCGAACTGCATGACTTTTACCGTGAAAATACGCTCCGTCTTGTCCGTGGGATCATAGCCGTAGCAGAGGCCGATCTCCTGGATCGCCTTCAGGGAGAGGCCCAGCACAGCGGGAATATCGGCGGCAAGGGTGAAGATTCCGCCGAAGCCCGTCGTCGCGCCTTGAGCGGTCGCGGCATTCCGGCTGGTCTCCGCAAGCCTGAGCGCTGCTGCATCCATTACCGCCAGCGGGTAAGGCCCGCTATCCGTGCCGCCAGCCGCCCGGCTGGTCTCCTCCATCAGCTTGCCCACCTTGCGGCCGGCCACCAGATAGTTGCCGCCATTCTGAATGTAGCTGCCCAGCTCATCAAGCAATTGGCCAATTTTCTCATGGATGAACTTCGGAGTGACCTTATCGAGCAGCTTGAACGGCAGGCGGGCGATCCGGTCCCAGATCATCAGCTTGTTCTGCTCCTTCTCCCATTTGGCTATGTCGGCCAGCGCGGCCCGCAGCAGCTCCGGTGACTCCAGCGGATTCCCTGAACCGGCGGTTTCTGTATCCTGCATATTTAATTCCCCTCCCATGAATCATCTCGCTTCAGCTTGTCTGCTTCTTAGATACCTTATAACCTGATTCCCTTCAAATGATTGCACAGGTCAACCGTAATTTTCAAGCACGCGCAAACAGGCATTCCCGGCTCCTTCCCCGGAAATGCCTAACCTTCGCTTAATGCCGTCTGATGCTTAGTCCTGCGCTGTGCCTCCAGGGACATCCAGCGACGCCAATCTGCGCTTCTCCTCCTCCAGCCTCTCTTCGGCCAAGTCTACCCCGCGCCCGCCGACAGAGCCCTCCGGGGCGTGACGGACCGCCTCTTCGGCATGAGTCAGGCTGTTCTCCGCCTGTTCGATCATGTCTTCCGTGGGGTGGCTAAGCGCCTGGGTGACGGAATTGTGCAGCCGGGTTACTGCATCCTGTGCCTGATCCACCGTGCTGTTGGTCCGCTGACTGGATTCATAGTGCTTCATAAGATCATATCCACCCTTCTTCACTCTCAATTTCCATTCCTCTCTAGGATGGATTGGGGGCTGTGTTCTTATGCATTACAGAATGGCAGGATAGCAGAACGGCGGAATGGCGGAATGGCAGAACACAGAACAGATGGCAGGACTATTGGATGCCGCCCTGCTAGATCAGGAACATGGCGGTAATGGTCATCGCCGCCAGACCGAGCAGGACCGGCTTCAGATTGCGCCGGGCCAGCTCGAACGGGCTGACGCCGCAGATGGCGGCAGCGGGAATGAGCGCCCACGGGATCAGGGTGCCGCCGCCGACCCAGATGGCGGCCACCTGCCCCAGGGCGGTCAGCGTCGCCGCGCCGGAATGGATCGCGGCGGCGAACAGCCCGGCAATCGAGCCGGCCAGCGAGATGCCGGAGAAGCCGGAGCCGTCCAGCCCGGTGATCGCACCGATCACCGTGAGCGTTATGGCGGAGGCTGCGCCGTTCAGCGGCACGTGATGCGCCAGGGCAACGCCCAGGTCGTTCACGATGCCGTGCGAGCCGTCCGGCAGCACCTGGCCGAACAGCTCGCTGAACGCCGAGTCGCCTAAGTAGAAGAAGGCGGCGATCGGGATCACGGGTCCGAAGACCTTGAAGCCGAAGGTGAAGCCTTCGATGAGATACGCCGTGATCTTCTCCAGCCCCTGGCCCTGGCCGCGGTGGGCCAGCAGCGTGATTACAATCAGGATCAGCACGGCGGTTCCTCCGACCAGTGCAGTGGCATCCCCGCCTTGCAGATGCAGCACGAACATGCCGATGACGTCCAGCAGGAAGAGCAGCGGGATGGCAACCGCCAGCCCCCGGCGGAGGCCGTCGCTCATGATCGCCTGCCCGTCATCGTCCTCCCCGGCGGCAGACTGCACCTTCTCCGCCCCCGGCGAGACCAGTCCGTCCCGCCAGGTGCCGTTCTTCTGGTCTCGGCGCATCATCCAGAAGGCGGTCACGGTGGTGACCACGCCCATCACCACCACCAGCGGGATGCTGGCCTCCATCACGCTGGACACCGGAAGACCGGCGGCATCCGCCGTCAGCTTCGGCGCGCCTTGAATAATATAATCGCCGGACAGGGCGATTCCGTGCCCGAACAGATTCATCGCCATTGCCGCACCGAGGGCAGGCAGGCCGACCCGGACCGCCACCGGCAGCAGCACCGCCCCGACCAGCGCCACGGCAGGCGAAGGCCAGAAGAAGAATGAGGTGACCATCATAATCAGTCCGATTCCCCAATAGGCCATCGCCGGTGTGCGCAGGAACCGGGTGAGCGGGGCAACCATCGTCTCATTGATGCCCGTTATAATCAGAATCCGGCTCATCGCCACGATAATGGAGATGATCATAATCGTCCCGAGCAGCTCCCGGGTGGCATATACGAAGGCATTGAAGATGCCCGACACCGACCCGCTTAGTGTAGCCGTTGCCAGCAGCCCCAGCGCCAGAATTCCGGTCACGCAGATCATCGTCGTATCCCGCCGCCGGATCAGCAATGCCAGAATGAACACAATAAACACCAGATACACCCAATGAATCGCAGTAAGCTGGATACCCATACCAATGCGCCCCCTTTCCACTTACAAATAGCAAGCAGGTGCTATATGCTATGCGGGAGGATAGGCTATTGTTCGCGGGGCAGTCTTCCATTTGCAATCACGAAGCAAAAAAAGACCCCCGTCTCCACACCACATGGATTCGGGGATCAATATTGGATTACTGCCTGTACTGCCGGCTACAGAGGCCTGCCTGATCTGCGCGCCCGCAGGAATGCGAGCTGCTGCAGCCTGTCCTGAGCGTGGCTGCGGCTCTGCATGTCCGGCGGCCCGGCCATCAGCTGCCCTCTGCCTTGTCCTGCTTCCGCTAAGGAATCAGCTGAGGGAAAGGTGCAGGTCCCGTCCCTGTGAACGACCAGACCGGGATAGCCCGTTATGTATTCCCTGCGCACATATTCATCGAGGTAACCGTAGATCCTGTGCTGCAGCACAGGATCTTTGCTCATCTGCTGCAGAATATTCGGGGCAATCACAAGCTCCCGCTGGATGCCCGGGCCTTCCGGGCCGGTCCGGGCAGTTTGTCCGCTGTTGCCTCCGTGAGGGGAGACTGCCGTAATCCGTACGGTCAAGCCGTACTTCTGTCTGATTCTCCGTGCCTGATCTTCGATTGCGGCAGCGACTGCTGCCAGCGTCTCCGGGAAGCTGAATACCGATGACTCCGCAGCGCCGGAGCTTGCCTGCTGCGGCGCGCGGGTCAACGAGGCTGCCCGGATTCGTGAAACGGGAATAACCATCGGACGTTCCTCTTCTCGCGTATAAAGTTCAGGACAACTCTTTTATCGGCGGAGAGAGGAGCATTGCTTATATTGGCCTTACATTTAACTACTTCTTGGCAAGCGCGCCCGCAGCCGCATCCTCGCCGCCCAGCCGCCCGGAGGTGAAGGAGTACCCCAGTCCGACGCCGTTGCCTACATACGTATCATTGAACAGCACACCTTCGGATTCCACGCCTACAGCATACAGTCCCTGAATCGGCACCCGCTTATCGTTCAGCACCTGGAACTTCGTATTCACCAGCAGGCCGCCCACCGAACAGAGGTTGTTGACTTCAGCAATCACTGCATAATACGGGCCGGTGCTGCCCATCGGAACCAGGTATTCCTTCGCTTTACCGAATTCTGTATCCGTACCGGTCTTCACCGCTTCCTCATAGAGCTTGAAATCAGCAGCGAATACCGCAGGGTCCATCCCTGCATTCTTCGCCAGCTCCTCGATTGTATTGCCCTTGTAGCCGTCGCCGTTCGCAACCATCGATTCGAAGACCTTATCGGCATCCTTCCAAGGCTGGTCGAGCTTGAACTTGTCTTTGTAAGAAGCATAGAACTCCGGCGGCATCCCCGGCAGCTTCGGCGCCTGCAGTCCCTTCATGCCTTTGGTCTTGAGGGCCTCAATCTGTGACTGCGAGACAATGACCAGATGATAAGCTCCGTTAAAAGCGCTGGTATTCGCCGCCGCAACCGCCGTCAACGTCGCCGCCTCATCCCGGAATCTCGCGCCCGAAGGGCCGACATTCATCAGCGTTGGCAGATAGGAGAGCATCACAGGATAGCTGGCTTCGAACGGCTCATACTGTGCCTTCAGCTTGTCGGTAGCCCGGGCCAGCGTCTGGTGAAGCATCTGTCCGCCGAAGTTGTCCGGCACCTTCGCGCCGATCTCCCAGGACATCTTCAGCCCTTCGCCGATGTTCTGCCCCAGCCCGCCGTTAACGCCTTCGAAGCCGAAGGCCTCCTTGACCATCTCTTTGTTCCCGGCATAGCCTCCGGTCGCCATTACAACGCTTTTACCGGAAATTTCGAGGGTGGTTCCGTCAGACTTCTTGGCGACCACTCCCGTAACTTCCCCATTCGTGCCTGTCATCAGCTTCTGTGCGGTCGCTTCCGTGATCACCTGTCCGCCGTTCTTCTCCACCGAGTCTGCAAGCATCTTGCGCAGCAGCTCCTGGCGGGTCTCGTAAGGAGGCAGCATATGCAGCTGTTCTCCGGCGAAGTTGAGGAAGGTGGTGGTGTAGCCTTTGCCGGTCAGCCAGTCATAGGTCTCGCCCGACTTCGTGACGTACTGGCGGATGGCCGCCGCATCGACTCTCCAGTGGTTGTTCACGATCCAGTCGGCGATCTCCTTCTCGACCTCCACTTTAAGCCCGCTGCTTACTGCGGCTGAGGAGTTGTAGAATTTGCCCGCCCAGGACAGGTTGCTCGCTCCGCCGATCGTGGCTGTTTTCTCAATCAGAATGACCTTGGCTCCTTTATCCGCTGCCGAGACCGCTGCCGACACCCCGGATGCACCCGCGCCTACCACCACTACATCGGCGGACAGCTGCTCGGTCTTGCCTTCTCCCGCCTTCACTACCGTCTTGGATTTAAAAGCCTCCACGTTGCCGCCCGCCTGCTTCAGCGCATCCTCCACCGCGGTCAGGATCGCCTTGCTGGACTCGGAAGCCCCGCTCACAGCATCAATATTCAGGGTCTGGCCGGCGATAATCTCTTCCTTCACCTTGTTGATCGCCTCCACCCCGATACCGGCCGTCTCATTCTGGCTGACCACCTGGATATCCGTGATGACCGACTTGTCGTCAAGCGTCACCTTCACCTGCACCTTACCGTCCTTGCCGTCCGCTTCCGCTGTATAGGTTCCAGCCTTGAAATCTGCCGGCACTGTACCTGTATCCGCCTGCTGCGCTGCTTCCGGCGAGGCCGAAGGCTGCTCCGTGGCTGCCGCTGTAGCCGCCGGAGCGGCGTTCTTGTTCCCGCTGCAGCCGCTGATAAGCGATAAGACCATGATCAGACATACAGTGAATATGAACATTTTTCGTGCTGCTTGCTTGTGCATGATTACTCCCCCTGTGATGTTAGTTGAACCCGTATCTCTATTGACAAAGCTGATGACTACGGCACAAGAGTAAACCTTGGTACTGGACCAAGGTCAATGAACGTAATGTGAAATTTTTCTCAAAGTGACTTAAGCCTGGCGCTCCTTCTCTACCGGAATGTGAATCTCCAGATAGGTCCGGCTGCCGTGATTCGTGTGCTCGGTGAACAGGATTTTGCCGCTGATTCTTCCGCTGATCCTGTACCCCTCTGCCTGCGCATAGTCCAGCATGAACCGGAAGGCTCCCGGTCCGAGACATTCCTCATGGCCGCTGACAATTACAGCCGAGATACAGGTCGCCGGCTCCAGGTACTCCACGTTGTCATCCAGGCCTACCTCCAGCTTCTGCTGATCCTCCGCCAGCAGGGCCAGGCCCCAGCTGTAATCCGGCTCCCCGGCTCCGCAAGCATCCCCCGCCTTCTCCATCCGGAAGGAATAGAAGGTGAACGGCAGCAGCTCCATCCAGGCCTGCACCGTGCTCCTGATGCTCTCTTTCTGCAGCAATTGGTTCCCCTGCGTCTGTTGAATCCGGTACATCGCCGGCACTTCCTTGATGCTGCACGTATAGAAGGCGCCGCTGATCTGTGCAAGCTCGGCATGAATCTCCCGGATCTTGCCCAGCAGCAGCGTGCTGCGCCGGATCTCCTCCTCCAGCTGCGCGCCCGCAGCGGCAATCGACTCCACCACCCGCCCGGACGGCGCTTCCTGAATCAATCCCGCCACATCCTGAAGCGGAATCTGCATGCTCCGGTACCATCTGCTGGATAACAGATTCCGCGCGTCCAGGTCGTTGAAATAACGGTAGTTGTTATGCTGATCCTTCATGGGCCGGACAATATCATGCTTCTCATATAAACGCAATGTATCTGCGGTCACCCCCAGAATGGACGCGAATTCCCCGATCGAATATTTCATCAGCAGCCCCCCAGCTTACTTGATCGTATTCTTGTCATGTAAGTAATGATAGATTGTTTGGCCGGGAGAGATTGTGGATTATGTCACATTGCTGCCTCGCGGGTGACTGCAGCATCGTTTATACTAATAGATACTGAAGCTTACGAACGGAGGCGGAGCCATGTCCGCGAATCTGACAGACAAGATTGCAGCGCTTCCTCTGACGCCCGGCGTGTACCTGATGAAGGACAGCCTGGGCCATATCATCTATGTCGGCAAGGCGAAGCAGCTCAGGAAGCGGGTGCAGTCTTATTTTTATAATAATAAGGGGCATTCGCCCAAGGTGAAGCAGCTTGTGAAGCATATCCGCGATCTCGACTACCGGCTGACCGATACGGAGCTGGAGGCCTTCATGCTGGAATGCCAGCTGATCAAAGAGCTGAAGCCGATGTATAACCGCAAAATGAAAAATCCGCTCGCCTACAGCTACATCTCCATCGTGGCTGCTGCGCCCTACCGGCAGATTGAGGTCGGCTATGAGCCGAATCCGGCGGCGGGCAGTCTGGTCTATGGCCCTTATACCAGCCGGAGTACGGTGGAACGGGCGGTGCTGGGCATCAAGGAATCGCAGCGGATTCTCTGCGGCAGCCCCCATTCGCGCGGCTCGCGTTGCCTGAACTACTCGCTGGGTCTATGTATGGGGATGTGCGGCGGCAGTGCGGAAGCCATAGCGCATTATGAGGCGGTCGTAGAGGAGATCATCTGTCTCTTGGAGGGCAGGGATAACAGGATTGTGCCCGGTCTGGAAGCCCGGATGGAGGAGGCTGCGCTGCGGTTCGACTTCGAGACCGCCGCCAAAATTCGCGACACCCTCGGAGCGGTCCGCTCGCTGCTGCAAAAGGAGCAGGTAATCGAATTCACCGGGGAGAACAAGAATATTATCGTACTGGAGCCGGTGGACGGGCAGTCGCACAAGCTGATCCTCATCAAGGGCAGCGTCATTCTCCACCGCACGCGGCTGGCCACGGAAGCGCTGCGTGAGGAGCAGCTCACCGGGACGATCGCTGCGGCCGCCCGGGAGGTCTTCCGCGGCAGCAGCCAGGCCGCAGCTGCGGAAGAGATCAGCCGCCACAAAATCGACGAGGCGCAGATCATCTACAGCTACCTGAAGAGCAGCTCCGGCCACTATCTGCTCGTCCCGCCGGAGTGGCTGGCGGATGAGGGCAGCGCGGAGCTGGAGGACGGGATTGGGGAATTGGTACAGTCTGCTGTGCTGGAGCTGTAGCTTCAATACACCGCCTGCGGCGCAAACTGCCCGGTGCCTTTTAACGTATAGTCGTAGAACTTAAGAATTAACTCATTCATCGTCTCAATGCAGTAATACTTATCGATATCCGCCTGCCCGTTCTGGAGGATATTCGCAAGGATCGGGGAGAACAGCGGCAGATCGGTCAGGCTTAAGTGCTTGGCTCCCTGAAAATGAACGGTATACGCATCCTTGAAGTTCGGATTTTCCGTGTTATTCGCTGCGTAAGCCGAGTTCTTTCCGAGCTGTCTCCACACATCGTCCGTATATATGTTCAGCAGCGGAACGCGGTAGGGCTGATCTTTGGCCGCCAGATCATTCATCTTCCGGTCATACACCAGCTCGGTGAAGAACGGGGCATCCAGATTCACAACAGCATCTACATCGCTGCGCTCCCGGCCAAGCGCCACACCTGCCGCACCGCCCATCGAGTGGCCGATTACGCCAATATGCTCCGTATCAATCAGCCGGTACACGGGGTTCTGGTTGCCTGCGGCTTTCTCCAGGATATGATCGATGACCAGATTCATATCGCCGGCCCGCAGCTTCATCCATTTACGCGTAAGGCCGTACAGCTCTTCCACGGTATACACCCCGTCTTTGTTGGAATCGTTAACCTCCCGCATATACTCTGCACTAATTGTAGTGATCTTCCCGTCCACGCCCTGTGTATAAAAGGAATGATAGGGATGATCGATGGATACCACAACATAGCCGTGACTGGCCAGCTCCGTGAAGGTGGAAGCGTTGCTCTCCCTGATGCCGAAGGCACCATGAGAAAAGACGATCAGCGGAAACTTGCCCTCCGCATGGCCCGGATACCAGAATTCCACATTCACCCTTCGGCGCTCCCCCGTATCTGTAAATTTCTCCACCCGGTTAGGGTCCGTATAGGTGTATACTGCCGTTCTGACCTCATACTCTCCGGTCACTTCAGGAGCGCGGTGCTGCGGGAACAGAATGGGCGGGATAAGTGCGATCAGCAGCGCCACAGCGGTTAGCATTATTTTCAATATTCGGATTGAACGCTTGGATCGTCTGCCGCCCGTCTTCTTGCGGATCAGATCCATTGAACCTTTCAGCGCAAAAATAAACAGCAATGCCGCCAGCAGCACCCAGCGGAAGCCCCACTCAATCACGGGGGACAGTGTGAATATGAGGAATAAGATAAACAGGGTGATTCTAATCCAGCTTATGAGCTTGATACGGCTATACATAGGGATTCTCCTTTTCGCGTTAATTCATGAACTCATCATAAAAAACGGCGAAAAGGCTGTATACCGATTTACGGTAAGCTGTAGCTACAGCGCAATAAGATGCAAAAATAACCCCGCTAGGCGGGGGGCTTACTCGCAGGTCTCCTGCTTCACCGCCTTCAGCCGCTCATTAATCTGCTCCGCTTCCTTCTTATCCTTCTCATAGGACAGCAGACGGACAATGGCATATACGATAGCAATCTGCAAGGCAAGCAGGAGTGCAGCGGACACACTGGCTACAACTCCGATCAGGCTGGCAAGGGCGATCAACAGAAGCTCCAGCAGGAGAAAATGAATACCGATTCTAACACGCATCGCCTGCTCGCTTACCCCGTCAGGAGCGTACAACATCAAGCCTGTCAATGCACCAAGCAGGGAGAAGCCCATAATCGTATAGATGGACATCAGATCAAAGGCGAGTTCCGGCATGTAAATCTGCCGCAGCACCGTAATGATTATGATAATGGATGCGAAGATAACCAGAAAATCGCGGATGATGTCTTTGGCAACCTCAGAACGCTTCATGCTGTAATCCCCCTTTATAATCCAAGTCTTTGTTTCAGTACGGGCACATACTGTCTTGAAATGACTACACGTTCCCCGTTATCCAGCAGTGCTGTGAACCGGCCGCTGAGGGAGGGGCGCACGCTCTCGATCTTGGCGATATTCAGAATCGTGGATTTGGAGGCGCGAAAACAGTTCTTGTCTCTGCACAGCTCCTCCAGCTCATACAGCTTCTGCTTCACTTCATACACCTGGTTCTCGCTGTAGACGAATACTTTGCCGTCCACGGCCTCGAAATAGTAGACGTTACTGAGCTTGATGCGGCTGACCTGCTCTTCCTGAACTCCCAGGAGGACAAGGGTCTCTGCCTTAAGCTTATGTACAATCTCACTGATCTCTTCAGTGGTTTCATAACATCTGATGATGATTTCCTCTTGCTGTTCCCTGCTGATGTGCTCGATGGATATTCGGATAGGATCACCTGCGATAATTCAGATTTGAAGGTCTGTACCTAGTTCATGTTCATGATAAGGGAATGGCTCTTACGCGGCAAGCAGACCGCCACGCAAAAGGCTGTCCTCCGGTTGGAGCGGTCGGACAGCCTTTTAAACAGATAGCCAGGATTATTGTGCCTGACAGTCTTTACTTGTGCTCATTTGCCTCCGCTGCGCCGAATGTGTTCGGTTTTTCAATTACATTCGGCCTACTCACCTCCCGCCGGCCCATTGTGATCGGTTTTTCGATTACATCCGGCTCACTCGCCTCCCACTGACCAATTGTGTTCGGTTTTTCGATTACATTCGGCCCACAAGCCCACGCAACGCCAAATGTATTCGGTTTTTCAATTACATCCGGCTCACTCGCCTCCCACTGACTAATTGTGTTCATTTTTTCGCACAAAAAAGGCCGCCCCCTTCCCGGTTGTCGAAACAACCGGTAAGGGACAGCCTCTCGCTCAGCCAGCAGCAATAGCCCTAGCGCATTAGCCCAGCAACGCGCGCACGCCTTCGCGGATCGGGGTCTGCGGGCGGTTCAGCAGCTTCGCCAGGTCGCCGCTCTCGATGTCCAGCGCGCCATCGCGGATGGCTCCCTGAATGGCTACGACGATCGGCAGCGCCGCTTCCGGTACGCCGGCCTCGCCCATAACCTTCGCGTAGGTGGCATCATCCACCTGCTGTACGGGTACCTCGCGGCCAAGAACCTCGCCGACTACGGCAGCCAGCTCCGCCTGAGTGAGCGGAGTGCCGGACAGCTCGTAGATGACGCTCTCACGGCTCTCGCCGGCCAGAACAGCGGCCGCCGCTTCAGCATAATCGCCGCGTGTAGCCCAGCCTACCTTACCGTCGCCCGCCGAGGTCAGCCATGGCGCGCCGGCCTTGGCAGCCTGGATGGAGCCGGCTTCGTTCTCCAGGTACCAGTTGTTGCGCAGGAAGGCATACGGAATGCCGGATTCACGGATGAACTCTTCCGTAGCGCGGTGTACCGGCGCCAGGAACAGGGAGCTGTTGTCGGCATCGCCCACACTCGTATAGACAATGAAGCCAACACCTGCGCGGACTGCGGCATCGACAGCCGCCTTATGCTGGCGGATGCGGGTCTCATTGTCGCCGTCAGCCGAGACGATCAGCAGGCGCTCCACTCCGGCAAAAGCGCTATCCAGCGTCTCCGGCTGATCGAAATCGCCATGGCGGACATCTACGCCGCGTGCTTTCAATGCTTCCGCCTTTTCCGGATTTCTGACACTGGCTACAATACTCTCAGCCGGTATTGTCTTCAGCAGAGTCTCTGCGACAATGGAACCAAATTGACCTGTTGCTCCTGTTAATCCAATCTTCATTCTTCATTCCTCCATTTGGGTTGTAGTATTTCAATTCCGGCTATCAAAGCTCACGTTGACAGCGGTAATCATCATTCATGTAACCATTGTAGTTACAAGTTGGCAGGATGTCAAATCAATTGTGCAAAATTCACCCAACCGTCTTGAAATAACGGTAGATCTGCTCCAGCTTCTTGCTCTGCTTCCCCTTCTTGCTCTCCATGCTGCCGAATTCGAAGAACTTCACCTTACGGATTCCGACGAAGTTGAACAACGCTTTGCGCATCAGTATTTTATGCGAATTACCCAGCCAGAGCAGCGGATAATGCGCCGGCCCCTTCATGCTTGAGATGCAGACGACCCGCTTCCCCTTAAGCAGTCCCTCCGGCAGCAGACCGCCCTTGTCCCGGTAGGCGAAGCCCGATGCGAACATCCGGTCAATGTAGCCCATCAGCATGGCGGGCGGTCTGCCCCACCAGATCGGATAGACCAGGACAATCTGATCTGCCCACAGCAGTTGCTCCCGGTACTCCGCCAGCTCCGGTTCACGGTACATATCGCGTCTGCGCCGATTCTCATTGAACACCAGCACCGGATCGAATCCGGCTTCGTACAAGTCCAGCACCTTGACTTCACCAATCTTGTCATTCTCCCTGCTGCCGCGCAGCACCTCCTGCAGGAAGGCATAGCTCAGGCTGTTATGGTTCGGATGAGTATAGATCACAAGTGTATTCATCAGTGGTATTCCCCTTTAGTTGTCATTTGATAACAAAAACATAGCACAGGCACAAAATACTTGTCAAATGATAATTGTTTTTTGATAATTAATCTGATATTGTGACCTCTGAGGTGATCTTGTGGACAACAACCCGCTTTTCCGGAAATTCATAGCCTTCACTGCTTCTGTCCATCAAATAACAAATGATATTACCAAAGATGTGAATTCAGACGGCTTAACGCCGCTGCAATATAAGATTATTGAATACATCGCAGTCAGCCAGCCTGTAACCCTCAGCGAGATCAGCGACTGCATGAACATCTCGATGCCGAATACGAGCCGTGAACTGAGGAAGCTCAGCGAAAAAGGTCTCTGCACCCGCATCACCGATCCCGCTGACCGCCGCAAGCAGGAGATTACCCTCTCTGCCGCAGGCGAGGCACTGATGAATGAGGCATTCTCGCAGATTGCCGTCCGGTTCGAGCAGCGCATTGCGGCCCTGAGCGCCGAGGAACGCAAAGAGACCGAGCGGGCGCTCGATCTCTTGCAGCAGAAGGTATTTTATTTGAGCTGAGGGTACGTCTTATCCCATACATGAGCGGTTATTTCACAGCAACGCCTTCCGCCGCAATCTCCGCAGGGACCTCTTCCTTCCGTCGGATGAAGAATGACAGGATCAGGGCAACCACTGCGGCTCCTGTGGTGACCATAGAAGCGACATTCATTCCATGAATTAAGCTATGGACATCGCCCGTCTGCTTCAGGCCGCCGCCGCTGTAGGTCATAATCGTCACAAGCAGCGCTGTCCCGATGGAACCGGCGACCGTCCGCAGCGTAGTGTTCACGGGAATGCCGTGGCGGATTAGAGCCGGCGGCAGGGAATTCATTCCACTGGTGACGACGGGCAGCAGGGTCAGGCTGACACCGACCATCCGCAGGGAGTAGCCTACCATCAGGAACGTATAGGACGTATGCTCCGTCAGATTGGAGAACAACAGTGCAGAGATGACCGTCAGGCTGATTCCGGTGATTACCATCGTTCTGGCACCTATTTTGTCAAAAATCTTCCCCGCGATAGGGGACATAATACAGATCAGAATCGCACCGGGAAGCAGCATCAGACCCGACTTCAGCGCGGAATAGCCAAGCATGGTCTGCATATAGAGCGGCAGCAGGAGCTGTGCGCTCAGCATGATAATCATCAGGATCATACTGATTACAGTAGCCAGGGTAAAAGAGGGACTGGTGAACACCCGCAGCTCCAGCAGCGGATTCTCCATCGTCAACTGCCGCCACACGAACAGGCAGAGCGCGATGAACCCGACCGCGAGGGAGATCAGCACCTCCGTGCTTCCCCATCCTTGGCTGCCGGAGACACTGAATCCGTACAGCACACCGCCAAAGCCGAGCGAGGATAATGTCATGGAGAGTGCGTCGGCCTTACTTTTTACCTGTGGTGTCACGTTCTTCACCAGAAATAGTCCAAGCATCGTGAGCAGCAGCGAGCAAGGAGCCAGAATATAGAACAATAAGCGCCAGGAATGATCCTCCACGAGCCAGCCGTTCAGCACAGGCCCGATCGCCGGAGCGAAGTTAATCGCCAGACCGATCAGCCCCATCGTGAACCCGCGCCGGGCAACCGGGATCAGAATGAACGTCAGGGTCTGCACCAGAGGGAGCATAATGCCCACTCCGACCGCCTGGATGATCCGTCCCGTAAGCAACAGACCGAAGCCGGGGGAAACCGCACACAGAAGCGTCCCCGCAGTCAGCATCCCCATCGCAAAGACGAATACCTGCTTCGTCGTGAAGCGCTGAATAAGATAAGCTGTAATCGGAACCACAATCCCCGTAACCAGTGCAAAAGCGGTCGTTAACCACTGCACAGTGCTCGCAGACAACCGGAACTCACCCATAATGTTCGGCAGCGCCGTATTCAGCGAGGATTGATTCAATAGCCCCGCCATCGTCCCGATAATTAGTATAGCCATGATAAGAATAGTGCCTTTAGGTGCCTTCTCCATTTCTGTTCCTCCTCTATCTGCACTTTTAAATCTAACTAGTTGTTTATATTTGTCTTTAAAAAAAACCGCCCCTACAATAAAGACGGCTCCATAACGCCATGGATAATAAACTGCACGATCTGCCGTGTAGTCTGCTCTCTAATCTGCGGAGAGTCCAGACTGCCGGACAAGTGCTCAAACCTTGAAGACGACTGCAGTGTCATAGCAATTACGTTCACGATCAGCATCGGAAAGAGCGCGGGGTCCAGATCCCGGCGGAGAATTCCGTTCCTCTGGGCGGCCAGAGCAATCTCATGCATCTGAGGGTCATCATCCGGACGATAGGGAATCTGATTCCAGATCTTCCAGCCCTCTGCAGCTTCCCAGAACAGGATTCTCAGGTAACTCCGGTGCTCCAGCAGGAAGGAGACCGTCTGACGGGTCCAGTACTCCACGAAATTTTTGAATGCGGACGGGTCCTTGAGCAGCTGCTCATCCTTCAGCAATTCGCTGATGAACGAGCCGGTGATCTGTTCGCTAATCTGGTCAGCCCGCTTGACCACTTCCGTGTACAACCCTAATTTGTCGCCGTAATATTGGTAGATCAGGCTTTTGTTATACCCGGAAGCCTTCGCAATGGCATCAATTCGTGCCGCTGAGAAGCCGGACTCGGCAAAGATCTCCTCGGCTGCATCCAGGATAACGCCCCGGGTCCGGGCGGCATCGTAGATTTTGGCGCTGCGTTTGTTCCCTGTTGTGGTTATGAGTTGCACCTCCTTTTTCTAACTAACTGGTTATATTGTAGTCTGTAACTTTGCGGACGTCAAGCAGGGCTCTTGCAACCTTGTCTGCTACACGTTACCAACAATTGGCACAAAACCAATTCACACCAATCGCGTCTAACTGGAGAGAGTTAAATCTATCCATAAGGTGATGAATCCATGACAACAAGAACGACTATGCTGCTGTCTCTGCTTGGACTGGCCCTGTTATTACCAGACCATGCCCATGCAGATGCAGCCCCTTCACCCCAGCCCATCTCCATCTACCTGGACGGGCAGCAGCTTCAGCCGGAGACCCGGCCGCTAAATATCGGCGGGACTGTACTGGTTCCCATGCGCGGGCTGTTTGAAGCCCAAGGTGCTGAGCTCTCCTGGAACAATGCCAGCAAGACGGTAACTGCCGTCAAAGGCGGCACCGCCTTAACCTATACCCTTGGCTCATCCACCGCCCGTGTGAACGGGAGAACGGTCGATCTGGCAGTTCCCGGACAACTGTCGCAGGGCTACAGCATGATTCCTCTGCGCTTCGTCAGTGAGGCGCTGGGCAGCCAGGTGGCCTGGGAGCCGTCTTCCGGCTCTGTCCTCATCTCCTCGGCAGCCGCCTATGAGACCACTGTCACCTGGGGGGTCAATCTGCGCAGCACCCCGGATGCCGGGCAGGAAGCGAACAGCCTGGCCCTGCTGCCGGCCGGCAGCAAGGTCCATGTGGTCCGCGAGGCCGGACCGCTCTGGCTGGAGGTACGGACAGCGGACAATGCCAGGGGATATGTATCGGCTAAACCGAAATTTACGGATTACAGAAGCCTTTCGCTGCTCCAGAAGCAGGGAGAGGCGCTGATTAACGAGGGCCGGAAATACCTGAATACCCCTTATGAATTCGGTGCTTCTCCAGACCAGACGGACACGTTCGACTGCTCCTCGTTCGTGAAGCGTGTGTTCGCCGATACCCTCGCGGTCGAGCTGCCCCGCGTCTCTTATGATCAGGCTAAGGAAGGCCGGAAGGTCAGCCTGGACGAGCTGCGCACCGGAGACCTGCTGTTCTTCACCGCCCGGGGCCTGGACATCGGGCATGTAGCGATCTATGCCGGCAATAACCGGATTCTGCATACCTACTCCAAGGAGCAGGGGGTACATATAGAGGAGTTCAGCAGCAAGTGGCAGAAGCGGTTTGTAACCGCGCGCCGGATTCTATAACCGGGGAATGCTGACAGACCAGAGCCTGCTGCCCGCTTGGGCAGCGGGCTTCCGGTTCTTCAGCTATGCCTTGCGCACGAACTCCGACTTCAGCTTCATTGCGCCGAACCCGTCGATTTTGCAATCGATATCATGGTCACCGTCCACCAGACGGATATTCTTCACCTTCGTGCCGATCTTCAGTACGGACGAGCTGCCTTTGACCTTAAGATCCTTGATCACCGTCACGGTGTCTCCGTCAGCCAGGACATTGCCATTGGCGTCCTTCACTACCTTCTCTTCCTCGCCGCCTGCGCTTCCTGCATCTGCCGACCACTCATGTGCGCACTCCGGGCAGACCAGCAGCATTCCATCCTCATAGGTATACACAGAACCACACTTCGGGCAATTCGGTAATTCATTCATTGATTAATAGTCTCCATTCCTGCTTATTGCACGTTGTATTGGGTAAGTCCGCTCTATTTTAGCATATATTTCCCCTTATGAGTTGATATCTCTATATTATTATATTAATATCTAATTAGATATATAATTAATTATAAGCAGGTGGTTATATGATTTGGTTGGAACCGGTGTCTGACCCATTAACGCAAGAGAGTCTGGAGATCCAGGCCCACGTCCTGAACTCTCAGCCTGAATTCAACCTGATGGTCCTGCATAAGGCTTATGTGGAACCATCGGAGCTGGAGGAGGAGAACCGTAAGAACCTCGCCATGGGGGAGAAAATGCTGTACATCAGGAGCGATGACCGGATTGCCGGTCTGATTACTTACCTGCCTGACTATAGCGCGGATCATTATCCGTGGATCGGTCTGCTGGTGATTCACCGGCAATATAGCCGTCTGGGGATCGGCATAACAGCGGTATATGAACTGGAGCAGATGTTCAGGACCCAGGGTCTTGCTGCCGTCCGGCTGGCGGTGCAGCTGGAGAACAAGGCCGGCGAAGCCTTCTGGACCCGAAACGGCTTCACCCCGGTCAGAAGAGCGACCGATAACCACAATAACGAAGTGGATGTCTACGAGAAGCAGTTTAATTGAGTGACCAATGTGGTAAGAATTAGGATGTAGAATATTCCAGTTCAACGGATTTGAAGGGAGGGGTACAAACGTGAATAAGGGCATCAATGAAGCTGAACAGGACGGACAACTGCGGACGGGGGCTCAGTCTGAAGCTGACGGGCTGGCGGCCGAGGCTGTGGATGCCATCGAGCAGCTGTCCGGCGTTCATCCCGGATACCGCCGCGCCCATGCCAAAGGCGTCTGCTGCCGCGGCTTCTTCCGGCCGAGCGGACTGGGGATGGAATTCACAGAGGCCGAGCACCTTCAGGAGCAGCAGGTGAACGCTATCGTGCGTTTCTCCGGCAGCTCAACTGATCCTGCACTGGCGGATTTGCTCTCTCCCGCCAAGGGAATGGCGGTCCAGTTCATCCTGCCGGATGGCGAGGTGACGAATCTGGTTGGCGTGACGGTTCCGGTGTTTTTTGCCCGGACGCCCGAGTCGTTCATCGACATTGTGCGTACGGTGCACCGGCTCAGGGAAGGGACCCTTGGACCGCTGAAGCTGATGAAGGAGATTGCCAGCCACTTCAGCGAGAGCAAGGGGGCCTTGCGCGCCGTGAAGCGGCTGAAGCCGCCGGCCAGCTATGCCGAGTGCCCCTATTACTGCATCCATGCTTATATACTCGTCAATGCTGAGGGCAAGCAGCAGCCGGTCCGGTTCGAGTGGATTCCCGAGGCGGGCGTTCGCACCCTGTCGCTGGAGGAAGCGGCACAGCAGCCGGAGCATTATCTGGAGGAGGAGCTGGAGCTGCGCCTGAAGGATGAACCGGCTATCTTCCAGCTTGTGGCCGTTCTGGGCGAGGAAGGCGATGCCACGGATGATCCGACCCGCGCCTGGCCTGAGGACAGGCGGAGGATCGACCTCGGGCGGCTGCATGTATCCGAGATCTATCCTGATCCGAAATATCTGCTGATGGACCCCACGATCATCACCACTGGGATGCTGCTCTCGGATGACCCGATTCTGAAGTTCCGCAGCGCAGCCTACGCCGAGTCCTATCAGCGGCGGATCGGAGAGAGCTAGGCGGCTGCCGCAGACAGCCTGTATAAGACAGCAAGCGCCGGAGGGAGCGGAGCATCCCTCCGGCGCTTGCTGATTCAAAGGCCAGCCTGAGCTGGTTAATGGATAGTAATCCGGTTACATAAGAGAGGAGTGCAGTATGAAGCAGGCTATGATCATCATGAATCCCTCCTCCGGCAAGGCAGAGGCGCGGGAGTATATCCAGGCAGCAGAAGAGGTGCTGCATGGCGCAGGGTATCAGGTTGCTGTCAATGAGACCGCAGGCGAAGGGGACGCCACGGCCTTCTGTGTCCAGGCGTGCAGCGAAGGCTGTGATCTGGTGGTCGCTATCGGAGGAGACGGGACGCTGCACGAGACGATGAACGGACTGGCCGACCAGCAGCACCGGCCTGTGCTTGGCATCGTGCCGATGGGGACGGTGAATGACTTCGCCCGGGCGCTGCAGATTCCGCTCAATCCCGAGGAGGCCATCCGTAATCTTGCCTCCCCCCGCACACGTAGGGTCGATATGGGCCGGCTGAACGAGCGGCTGTTCGTCAATGTGGTGGCCGCAGGCTCCCTGGCCGGTTCCCTCTCCTCTGTCACCTCGGAGGACAAGAACCGGCTCGGGTTCCTGGCTTATCTGCGGGAGGGGATCAAGGAGCTGACCAGCAACCAAACGCACCCGCTGACGATCATCCACGACGGAGAGACCTGGGAGGGGTCCTCCCCGCTGTTCATCGCTGCGCTCACCAATTCCGTCGGCGGCTTCGAGAAGCTCGCTCCGGCCGCTGCTGTCGATGACGGCCTGCTGCACTGCTTCATCGTCAAGGATCTCCACCTGCTGAATTCGGTGACGGTCAGCATCTCGCTGCTGCTCGGCAATCTGATGAACCACAAGGATGTCATCTATTTCACCGCCCGGGAGGTAACCCTCCGCTCCTCCAAGCCGGTCCGAACGAATGTGGACGGTGAAGCCGGGCCGCAGCTGCCGCTTACATTAAGCACCATACCGCGTCATATTCGGGTTGTTGTCCCGGAATAGTGGCGTCCGGGGTCTCAGCTGATCCCGGGCAGGTCGCGGAAATCCTCGCTCAGCGTCCATTCCAGACGGCGCGTCCATTCACGCTGCACCTCCTTGGGGGCAATCCGCAGGCGGTACAGGATATTCCATACTCTGTACAGACTTGCCGCCTTCATCTGCTGGGGGGTGAACACCAGCCGATTGCCGGCCAGATACCCCTCCAGGAAGGCGGCATTCAGCACCCGGGCCTTGGCGGGATAATGATGCTTCGTGAACCAGCAGACCCAGGCCACATCATTAAGCGGGCTGCCCCACTCGGCCCACTCCCAATCCAGCACATGCAGCACATCCTCATCTTCGCAGAGGAGATTATGCACCCCGTAATCGCCGTGGGTCAGTACCCACGGAAGCTCTCCGGCCCCGGCCGCTTCCAGCAGTTGCAGCGAGTGTCTGCCTAGAGACGCCGGGACGAATTCCAGCGATGTAATCACCTGGTTCAGCTCAGCCCTGTTGCTCAGACGGATCTCCTTGCCTGGCGGTTGATACGGCCGGGAATGAATCTGCTCTGCCAGCAGCAGGCCCATCCTGCCATAGACCCGTTCGGCCCGATCCCAGTCTCCGGCATCGAGCACAGATTGAGCGTTCACTCCCTGCATCCCGTCCATGACGATAATCCGCATACCGTCCATTTCCATTACTTTATGTACAGCCGGTGTATCGCAGCTTCCCTGCACCAGCTTCATGACCTGGATTTCATTCAGTGTGTCTTCGTTGGACAGGTTCGTGATTTTGGCTACAAGCGGAGGCTCCACCCCCGCCATCAGATAGGTAAGATTCGTATACCCTCCTGTCAGCCGTTCCAGCCGGCAGGCGTACCTTGCTTCCAGCACTCTGATGATATGATCAGTCATGATATGAAATCCCTCGCTTTTCCTTTCTGTAGGCCATATTCCAAGAATAGCACATGCTCCGGATTAATACAGGATAAGGTATTGTGCACAGCAAAAAGACCGGCAGGAATCTTCAGCCAGTCTGTACGCCCGTTCTATGCTTCTTACGTTACTTGGCCAGGGTGTACAGCTTATGCAGCAGTACGATCTGGCCGATATGATAGGCATTATGCGTCGCCGCATTGCTGATGAGCTCCCACCATGCCGCCGGCTCCGGGAACCCGTTGACCTGGTTCTCCAGCCCTTCCTCGGACAACAGGTCCTGCCAGGCCAGCAGTGTATTTACCAGTCTGCCGCGAAGCTCACCGAAGGAAGTATCCGCCGGAACCGCGAAGCTCAGGCGATTATCCCCCACCGGAGGCACAGCATCGACATGCCCCTCCCGGTAACGGGTCTGCCAGGCTTCATTCCAGTACAGCAGATGCGCGGTTAGCTCAGCTATACTGAACAGCTCCTCGCCGGGTCTCCAAAAGGCTTCTTTCTCGGTGACCTCCTCTGTTGCCTGCATATACGGCAGATACCAGCTCGGGTCGTTGGCACCCGCCAGCAATTGATCGGCCAGCACATCCTTAGCATGAACCATTTCTTCACTCTCCTTTTCCACAGAAAATACCACACTCCAGGCGGAATAAGCCAGGTAAGCTTCTTGTATAAATAAAGTTGCCCTGCGGGTGAAGGAATGTGTGTTGTTTTCCATATACATTAGGTCCGTGTGCCTGCTTGCGAGCATAATGTATGCCGGGAACGGGACTTCTCTAACTGCTGTCTATCTGCCGGAAGGCTGGTATTCGCTGAGCTTGCCGTAGTAGACCAGCTTCAGCCGGTCGCTCTGCCGGAAATCATCCGGGGTGACCAGCGCAGGCAGCTTGTTCCAGAGCTTAATGCCGGAGCGCTCCAGAATCTCGGCCACGAATTGCGAGCAGAAATAGGAGTTGCTGAATTCAACCGGCTCCTTCAGGGCGATGCCGAGGACGCCGAGAATATTGTACAGATACTTCTGGCGGCTGCGGATGAAGACCTGGAGCACCCGCTTCATTTTCTCCACCTCGCGCTCTGTAACCTGAAGCTCATAGATCACGCAGGTTGTACCCGGGTATTTGCTGTAGGTGCCGGTGCGGATATCCTCCTTCACGAAGCCGCCGTTGAGCGGATTAGCCGGATGCTTCCTGCCGAAGCTGTAGAGCTCGGACAACTCCCGGTTAAAAGAGATCGACGCATGATTATACGGGGCTTTGGTATAGCCCTGAATCAGTCTGGTGAACAGCGTTCCCGTATTGGTGAGCAGGATATATACAGATGAATCTGCTGACATTTACAAGATTTCCCCTTATCAAGTCGGTTGTTTTGCTTCATAATAAGCTGGACGCTTTGTCTATTTTAGCATAAAATCCCTGTATTGAATGCCACCCCGAGACAAGTTGGTGATTGTTAATGAGCCGTTCTTTATTCACACTTATTCTAATTTTTGCCGTGCTGTCGGTTGTACATGTGCTCTATCTGGTTGTCAGCAGACTGCAGAAGGACAAGGATTACTCCGGCATCGGCTTCCGGATCAGAACCTGGTGGGGGATGCTGTTCATCTTCTGCCTCGCCACCCTGTCCAATGCCGTAGTGTCCCTGCTGTCCCTGATGGTGCTGAGCTTCTTCGCCCTCAAGGAATATTTCTCGATGATCCGTACAAGAAAAGCGGACCGCAGGCTGTTCCTGTGGGCTTATCTGTCCATTCCGCTGCAATTCTACTGGATCTACATCGAATGGTACGGGATGTTCATCATCTTCATTCCGGTCTATGTGTTCCTGCTGCTCCCGCTTCCCCGGCTGATCAACAAGGGGACGCTCGGCTTCCTGCGCGGTGTAAGCTCTGTACAATGGGGGCTGATGCTGATGGTCTTCGGGCTTAGCCATCTGGCCTATTTCCAGTTCGCCACACCGGAATACGGCGCTGGCCTGGTCCTGTTCCTGGTGGTGCTGACCCAGCTCAATGACGCCGTGCATTATCTGGCTTCGATCTATATCGGCAAGCACCGGATCGTCCCGACCGCGAATCCGAGCCTGACCTGGGAGGGCTTCGGCTGTGCGTTCGTAATTACCACGATTGCCTCGTATCTGATGTATCCGCACCTCACCCCGCTGAACCCGGCCTTCGGCTATCTCTCCGGGATGCTGGTCAGCGTCAGCGGCTTCTTCGGCAGTCTGACGGTCTCCGTCCTGAAGCGCGATCTGCTGATCGGCGATGATGACAAATTCGCCGCCCTGAAGCAGAGCTACCTGAGCCGTGTGGATAGTCTTGCCTATACGGCGCCGGTGTTCTTCCATGTCATCCGGTATTATTTCGACTTCATGTAGCCGCGGGAGAGTCAGCGGCGTTCTATGTGCAACTGCCGTGAGGCGCTCACAAAGAGTACTACAAATGATATAATACCAGCATCAAATGCCTGAGCTGGAGGAATCCCATGTTCCGAATTATGATTGTGGAAGATGACGAGAAGATCAGAAGAATAGTTGCAGATACGCTGCGTAAGTGGAAATATGAAGTCATGGCAGTCTCCTCCTTCGAGCAGGTCCTGGAGGAGTTCACAGCAAGCCAGCCCCACTTGGTGCTGCTGGACGTAAATCTGCCGGTGTACGACGGGTATTATTGGTGCCAGCAGATCCGCTCCGTCTCCAAGGTGCCGATTATCTTCCTGTCTTCACGCAATCAGAATATGGATGTCATCATGGCCATTAATATGGGAGCGGATGACTTTGTGCAGAAGCCGTTCGATCTTGATGTACTTGTGGCCAAAGTGAGCGCGCTGTTACGGCGCAATTATACGTATCAGGATGAGAGCCTGCAGATGACTCACCGCCAGCTTGTTTTTCATCTGGCCAACTCTTCTGTCGAGTACGGCGGGCAGACCGCAGAGCTGTCGCGGAATGAATTCATTATCCTGCAGACGATGATGAGAAATATCGGCTCTATCGTATCCCGGGACGCTCTGATGCAAGTACTCTGGAGCGATGAGCAGTTCATTGATGATAACACGCTAACGGTGAATGTGAACCGCCTGCGCCGCAAAATCGCTATGCTGGGCCTGGAGGACTTCATTGTCACCCGCAAGGGAATGGGGTATACCATCGAATGAGCTTCTGGCGGTTCCTGAAATATGAGCGGCCGTATATCGGCCTCTCGGCGGCCGTATTCCTGCTTACCGTTGCCGTGTTTGCGCTTGATCCGCAGGTGTCCTGGCGCTGGCAATCCTGTGTCTATGCCCTCACGCTGGTCCTTATCGTACTTGCCGGCTTCCTGCTGCACCGTTACTTCAGGAATGTGCAGAATCTCCGCCGGATCGCCGATGAAGACACGGTACCGCTGTCCCTGGAGGCTGAGGCCTGCCGGGAGGCTATGGAGAAGCTGCAGATTCAGCATATCCGTGCCCTGAACGAGGTTCAGCTCCAGCAGAAGGAATATTATGATTTCACTGTGACCTGGTTTCATGAGGTGAAGACGCCCATTGCTGTGCTCCGGCTGATGCAACAGACAGAGATGGATCAGGGCAGCCTGGAAGAAGAGTTATCGCGGATTGAGCACTACATCGACCAGGCCTTATATTATTCCAGGCTCGACACCTTTAACCAGGACTACGAAATCTTAAACTGCAATTTAGAACAGCTGGTCAAGGAGGCCGTCAAAGCCCATTCCAAGACGTTCATCTCCAAAAAGATCCGAATTCGGCTCGAAGTACAAGCCACAATGGTGCAGAGCGACTCCAAATGGCTGTCCTTCATTCTCAACCAGCTGGTTACGAACAGCCTGAAGTATACCCGTGATCAAGGGGAGATCACCTTCTCTACCCGGGTTACGCCGCATGAGAAGCTGCTTATAGTGCGCGATAACGGCATCGGTATTGACCGCAGGGATTTGCCGCGCGTGTTCAACCGGGGATTCACCGGCTCCAATGGGCGTATGGTGGCAAAATCTACGGGAATGGGGTTGTATCTGGCCCAGGAGCTGTCCAAAAAACTCGGGCACTACATTTCCTGCGAGTCCGAAGCAGGCAGCTTCAGCGAATTCACCATCCATTTTCCGAAGAACCATGATCCTTATCTGAGGATGCTGCAACCACATAACACGTGAAATTTTAATCAGGGGTGCCCTAAGCAGCCGTTTCCATGGCTCTTGGAGCACCCCTTTCGTTCCCGGGGAAAGCGCTGTTAAGGAGCTTCCTGGACAATTTTGTAATACACTTTCGTAGAAGAAATATAGAACAGTGCGTAAATCAGGAAGTATACGCCCATAATGCCCCATACGGTTTCCGTAAGTCCAGTGAAACCCTGTACGGAATCGAGAATGTAATACTTGATAATAAACCAGCTGTGCAGCACTCCGAGCATAAGCGGCGGCAGAAAGACGAACAGCAGCTGCTTGCGGATCACGCTTTTCATCTGCCGGTCATCCACACCCATTTTGCGCAGAATACTGTATTGCAGCCGTTCATCTGTAGCCTCCCGCAGCTGCTTGAAATAAATAACGCTGGCCAGCGCGAAGATGGCGATCAGCGCCAGGAAGCCGCTGGAGAACAGCATGAGCGACGAGCCTTCAATCTGCTTGGAGTACACATCAGCGAATGAGGAATAGTAGGCACCCGGCGTCTCCGTGACAATGGCATGCACCTGCCTAGACAGCTCCTCGGCCCGGTTAGCATCAGTAATACCGTAGATTTCAAAAGACTTCCTCTCCGCATGCGCCTGCAGACGCTCGTAAGCCTCACCGGAAATGACAAGCACCGCCGGTTTGACAATCATGGATGACACCGGATCGGACGCCCATCCCAGATAGGCATAATCCAGCTTCGCGGTCACCCGGAAGGTTGTTTCCGCGTCTGTCTTCACAGTGAATCCCGGCTGACTGCTAGCGGGATATGCTTGCGGGAAATCCGATCCCTGGGCAAGGATTACCGCTTCGTCCCCCTGGAGCTTAAGAGTCTGCTCAGGGTCGCGTTCCTGCATCAGCCTGTTATAGGTTGGCTCGGATACCAGCAGAACGTCAGGCGTATAGTACTCCGGATTCTCAAATGCTGCCGTCATATCCGTCACCGGTTCAGCGACCAATACCTCCTGCGTCAGATGATAGCGGACCTCATGCCCGGAACTGCCAATCAGGCTGTCAATCCGATGGTTCCGGTCAGCGTCCTGCGATTCAAACGCTATATCATTAGGCAGATTCATGCCCACCGCCTCGAACTGTACCTTATAGTTAATTGTCATGAAGCTGAGCAGCAGCATAATTGCTGCACTGAACAAGGAGATAAAGGTTAAGTTCAGCGTATTGCCTCTAATCTGAAAACGCAGGGAAGAGGTCCACAGCATCGTATTGCCTTCGTGGTAGGTTCTGCGGCGGCTTACCGCCTGCAGCAGCCAGCCGGCAAATTGGCGGAAGAACAGGTAAGTGCCGGCAATCATCCCTATGGCTACAGCAATCATGCTTGCCGTAGCGTAATCCTGCCAGAACACCGAGCCTTTCCCGCTGCTGATTAGTGCAAAGGCCATACCCAGCAGAAGGATAGAAATCATAGCCATCACAGCGGAAATACGTACGGGCTTCTCCATCTTTTGCCCGGCATGAAAGAGCTCAGTAAGCTGCACCCGGTTCAGCATAATGTAGCTCTGTACGCTAATAATTATGGCAAGCAGCAGGAAGACGCCTATGGTTAAAGCTATTGACTGAACGGGGAAGGATAACGAGATGACGTTATCGTAGTGCATCAGGTTCATCAGCAGCATCCCAAACAGCTTCGACAGGAGGCCTCCGGCCAGAATCCCTGCGGCCAGTGAAATTGCGCTCAGGAATAACGTTTCATAGAACACCATACGGGTAATTTGCCGTTCATTCAGGCCATACAGCAGGTACATGCCGAACTCTTTTTTACGCTGCTTCATGAAGAAGGAATTGGCATAGAGAATAAAAAAGATGATAAACAAAAATACAATGGCCGAAGCGATGCCTACTCCCGTCTGAAAGTTAGCCCGGTTCTGCAGCGCATCCATAATATCCTCATTGTACATCAGGGAGGAGAAGGTGAACTGGATAATTACGCCGGTAACCATAGAGAACAGGTAGATTGAATATAGACGGAAGTTGCGTTTTACGTTCCTTATCGTCAGCTCGAGCAGGCTCATCGCAGCTTGCCCCCCATCAGGCTTTGGGTTTCCAGAATGCGTTCGTAGAATACTTTCTGCAGTTGGTCACCTGCGTAAAGCTCATTGACAATGCCTCCATCCCGCAGAAAAATCACCCTTTTGCAATAGCTGGCGGCATAAGGATCATGAGTCACCATCATAATCGTTGTGCCGAATGCCTTATTCAGCTCCACCAGCTGCTCCAGCAGCTGCGTCGCGGACCGTGAATCCAGCGCTCCCGTTGGCTCATCGGCAAAAACAACCGACGGTTTGGTGATAATGGCCCGCGCTGAAGCTGCCCGCTGCTTTTGTCCGCCGGAAAGCTCACTCGGGTATTTATGAAGGATTTCCGCAATGCCCAGCGCCTGCACAACCGGCCGGAGCAGCTCTTCCATCTCCGCCCCCTTCACTTTGCGCAAGGAGAGCGGCAGCAGAATATTCTCTTTCGCCGTCAAGGTATCCAGCAGATTATACTCCTGAAAAATAAACCCCATGCGCTCCTGGCGGAATTGTCTCAGTGACTTCTTGCCTAGATCCAGCAGCGATTGTCCCTCCAGCCATACTTCCCCGCCCGTGAACCGGTCTATGGTAGATAATACATTCATCAGCGTCGATTTCCCGGAGCCTGAAGGGCCCATGATGGCTGTAAGCTCACCGGATTGAATCACCAGATCAATATTTTTAAGTACTGTGGTTGTCCCGTAATTCTTGGATAAATTCCTGGTTTGAATGATGGTGTGCATTTCATTCCTCTCCCCTTTCTATCTCATATCATAGCTGCGGTCGGGACTGGCAACCATCGAACCAGGGTTCATTTGCGTGACGTTTTTGTCACTTAGCCGACAGGCTTGGGTTATAATTATGATACAACAGCTATTTGCATACAATATGCCAGGAAAGGTGGGACCTTATGCCTTCGACAGGACCAAATCCGAATGACCTCCATCCAAATCCGCAAATCCCCCAGGTCCGCTTCATCAAAAATACGCTGACCCGTCCTAATATCACCGCCGGAGACTTCTCCTACTTCGATGAACCCGACCTGTCGGTGACCTTCGAGAGCCGTGTCACCCATCACTATGAGTTCATCGGAGACAAGCTGGTGATCGGCAAGTTCTGCGCCATCGCCAGAGGGGCCGAATTCATCATGAACGGCGCCAACCACCGGATGGGCTCGGTGACCACCTACCCCTTCAACATTATGGGCGGCGGCTGGGAGCAGGCCACTCCTGAACTGGCAGACCTGCCTTACAAAGGCGATACCATCATCGGCAACGATGTCTGGATCGGCCAGAATACCACCATTATGCCCGGAGTGACCATTGGTGACGGGGCCATCATCGCGGCTAATGCTACCGTCACCAAGGATGTTCCCGCCTACCATATCGCCGGAGGCAATCCCGCCCGGATTCTGCGGCAGCGCTTCGATGACGAGCTCGTCGCCCTGCTGCTGGAGCTGAAGTGGTGGGACTGGACCCCCGAGAAGATTACTGCTCATCTGAAGGTGCTGTGCAGCAGTGATCCTGAGCAAATCCGGGGTCTGGCCGGGCGAAGCTGAAGCGAAAGAAGGGGATGACCCGGCAGCCATCTACGGCTGTCCGGGGCATCCCCTTAAATATGTGTATGCGTGCTAATTGATCTCCAGATAATCCAGGTAAGCATCCCAGGTCCCGTCATCGGCGGTGACCACCAGCTCAATCACCTGATTGCCCGTTCCGTGGCTGACGTTATTGATCGTATAGACCGCAGGGCTGCTTCCGCCATAGTAGAAGGTCCCCTTCGTCACCCCGCCAATCTTCAAGTCCACCCTGGCCATATTCGCGTTGTTAGAAGCCCCGCGGAGTGAGAAGCTATGGGTGCCGCTGGCGAAATACTGGGTGTATTTCACCGAATCATTGTTCGCGTACAGCGCAACTCCCGTGAACGGAGAGCTGATATTCGAGGTGTACTGCCCCGATTTGGTCATGCTCTCCGCTTCCACCTTCGTTACCGTAGGGCTCGGGCCGGTGTTGCCGCCGTCAGGCGCAACCGCCCTGCCGGTGCTTGGTGAGATCATGCCGGAGCACAGGCCGCGGTTCTGGAGATTCTGTGCAATCTGCGGAACCGCCTGGAGCGTTGTCTGATACTGGTCATGCATCAGGATGACATCGCCATTCTTCATCGTGCCGACAGCGGCCACAATCTGGGAGGTTCCCGCTCCGTTCCAGTCCTGGGAATCCACATTCCAGAGCACCTCGGTAAGACCGTTCTGGGCCTGAATCGACTTCAGGGCCGCATTGGTCGCACCATACGGCGGACGGAACAGCTTCGGCGCGGTGCCGGTAATGGATTGCAGCGTCTGCTGCGTCTGTGTAATCTCTGATGTAGCCTGGGCGGTGCTCACCTGTGTCAGATTGGCATGGGACCAGGAGTGGTTGCCAATCCACATCCCTGCGTTCTTCTGGGCCAGCACCAGGGAAGGATTACTCTGCGCCTTCTGCCCGACATTGAAGAACGTGGCGCGCAGACCGTTCTGCTGCAGCGCGTTCAGCAGATTCGTCGTGGTGCTTGCATTCGGCCCGTCATCATACGTCAAGGCCACGTAGCCGTTCGAGCAATCAGCGGCATACACCTTCTCACCGCCCGCCGCAAGGGAGCCGCCGAACAACGATACGACCAGCAGCCCGATCGCGGCCCATTGGGTAACCGATTGAATAGCTTTGACTCTAAATTTCATCCTGTCTTCCTCCTTATTCATTGTTTATTGATTCTTAGCCCGCAGTCCGTAGTCACGGTATCCGCCCACTATCCGTATGTAATTTCCCGTGATGATTTTTGGTCAAGCGCTTACATTAGTAACTATAACAATTATTTACTTTTTTGACTAGATGGAATTCTGGTAATCTGGCAGATTATATCCTTGATAAGGGGGCAAAGTTAGTTTTCGTATTCGTTCGGCCCCTGTGTCCCCGCCACTGAACATTGTGATCGGTTTTTTGATTATATTGCGCACGCACAGCGCCACCCGGCGTAATGTAGTCGGTTTTTCGATTACATTCCGCCCGCTCGCCGCCACCTGACGCAATGTGATCGGTTTTTCGATTATATTCCGCCGCTCGCCGCCACCCGGCGCAATGTAGTCGGTTTTTCGCATACGCTCGCTCTGAACAGCCAAAAAACACGGGCAGAGCAAATCCCCCTCTGTACCCGTGCTTTATCTCCAAGCCCTGCGGCTCTGCAACTCAATACTATTCTGCCTGACCTTCCAGCCTGGCCCGCATCTGCTCATAAGCCTCCGGGGTGCCAACATCCTCTATCGTCCCGTCCGTGTAATAAGCCCGTAGCTCCCGGCGGGAATGCAGCCATTCCGGGAAATAAGTCGGCGCATCCGGGTTGCCCCCCTCGGCCAGATAGCGGGAGAACAGCGGCAGCGTAGACCGCTTATAGATATAGAGTGCGAACACCCCGATGTTCGAGCGGGGCTGCGGCGGCTTCTCCTCAAGCGACACCACCCGCATCTGCGCATCCAGCTCCGCTACGCCGATCCTCCGCAGCTCTGCCGGGTCATCTACCGTGCGGACGAGAATACAGTCGGTGTTCATTTTGCGGAAATAGTCCAAATATCCCTCAAGCCCGAACCCCAGCACATTGTCCCCGGCCAGAACCAGCAGATCGTCCTCCACCCGCTCCCGCTCCAGCACGAACTGGATATCGCCAATCGCCCCCAGCCGTTCTTCAGGAGAAGTCGTGCCGTCATTCAGAATACGCACCGGCTTCCTCCGCCCGCTCTTCCGGGCCCACGCTTCAAAAGCAGGAAAGAACCGCTCATTCGTGACAATAAGAATCTCCGCGATATCCTCCAGCAACTCCAGGCGCGCCACCAGCAGATCGAGAATGGTCCGCTCCCCCTGAACCGGCAGCAGCGGCTTCGGTGTGTCTATTGTTAACGGATACAGGCGGGTCGCATACCCCGCTGCCAAGATTAGTGCAATCATTTGCTGTTCACTCCTCTGCCTGACCCCGACGACGTAAACAAGGCTTGGGACAGCAAAGCCATTGTTTGTTTGTATACGGCATGGGCAGCTAGGGCATCACCCAGGAACCCGCCCATGTACAGGTGAATTACACCGTGCAGCGATGCCCATATCGTTCCGACAAGGGTCCCGGTCTCTTCCTGATCCGAAATCTGGCCTTGCTGCTGGGCTGTACTAATTAGAACAAGCAAACGGCTTAAGGCTGTCATGGTTCCTTGCATACTCTCCGCATCCGGCTTGAACTCGGCAAAAGCCCCACCAAACATCAGTTTGTAGTAGCTGCTGTAATCCTGTCCAAACTGCCAGAAGGCTTCGCCCAGATCCAGCAGATGCTGCCGGAGGTCAGCGGACGGCGGCACTTCTTCAAACCGCCGGGCCAGCAGCTTGCAGCCCTCCAGATACAACTGCTGGGCCAGGCCCTCTTTATTGACAAACAGACTGTAGATGATTTTGGTGGAACAGCCCATCTTCTGCGATACTCTGCGCACAGTGACGGCCTCCGGCCCTTCTTCCTGCAGGATAACTGCGGCTGCATCCACCACATGCTTACGGAGATTTTCCGTATTTTGCAGACGGGCTTCCTGATAGGTTTTTATTGTACGGCCTGTAGATGGCGGGGACTTGTCTTCGTTAAATATAAGAATCACCTTCATTCAGTTATCATGTTATTGACCAGCAACAGAGTTACCGGGTTCTAACAGGAATTCTAAACATTTGCTCAAAGCTTGTCAATTCACCCACCACGCTGAAAAAAAGATTGACACATGTGCGATGTCTTAGTTACTATGGTTCACGTAGGTAACATTGTTACCAAAACAAAACATTGATTCAGAAGGAGTAGAAATGATGAATATTAAAGGGAAATGGTCATTGGTCACCGGAGCCTCTTCGGGAATCGGCGAACAGTTCGCCAGACAATTAGCTAAAGAAGGCAGTCATCTGGTGCTTGTAGCCAGAACCAAAAGCAAACTGGGTGCGCTTGCAGCCGAATTGACGCAAAGGCATGGAGTTGAGTGCCGGGTTATCCCCCTGGACCTATCCGTCGAAGACGCTGCCGGAGAGCTGTACCGGCAATGCCAGCAGCTTAGCCTGAATATCGACCTGCTGGTGAACAATGCGGGTTTTGCCACCCATGGCCTGTTCGAGCAGGTCTCCGGCGAACGCCAGCATGAAGAGGTTATGCTCAACGTAGCCGCTGTAGTCGACATGACGCATCTCTTCCTCCCCGGAATGCTCCACAGAGGAGCAGGTGCTGTGATCAATGTATCGTCTACCGCAGGCTTTCAGCCGCTGCCTTATATGGCCGTCTACGGGGCGACCAAAGCGTTTGTCCTGTCTTTTACGGACGCCTTATGGTGGGAGAACCGTAACCGTGGCGTGCAGTTCTTCGCCCTGTGTCCAGGTTCGACAGAGACTAATTTCTTCAATGTGGTCGGAACGGAGGATGCCTCTGTCGGCGGCGCAAAGGACTCGCCGGAGCGGGTAGTGGCTCTTACGCTGCGTGCTATGGCCAGAGGGAAACAGTACGTTGTTCCTGGAATCCGCAATTATTTAAGTGCCCAGATTACCCGGTTCATGACCCGCAGACAAAGTCTGAGGCTGGTCGGGGGTATGCTTCGCCCTACATCTAAGGAGGATAAATAATGTCCACAGAAACCAATCCACGTAAACGTACCGCCGGTCAACACATTTGCAGATGGGGCTTGATCCTGCTCGGGGTAATTGTGCTGGGAATAGCCGCATTCCTACTGATGCCTGCGCCGGTAGAACCTGCTGTGTGGTCTGCACCTGCCGCCCCTTCTTTGGAGAAGGAAGGCCCCTGGAAAGAGAACAACAGGCTTAGCTCCGCAGAACTTGTGACAGACCGCGCGAAGTTCCCGGAATTCATTACTTTTGATGCCGAAGGGCGGCTGTATACAGGCGACTCTGACGGCAAAATCTACAGAGTGGCCTTCGATGCGGAAGGCAAGGCGCAGCCGGCCGAAGTGTTCGCCGATACCCACGGTACGCCTAACGGGCTGAAAATGGATGCTGCCGGAAATTTGATTGTGGCGGATATTCAGAAGGGGCTGCTGTCGGTTGACCCGGATGGAAAGATTGAGGTGCTCACCACTGAAGTAGATGGAGGCCCAATCTACCTGGCGAATGAGCTGGACATCGCGCAAGACGGATCAGTTTATTTCTCCGATACCTCTAATTACGGTAAGGTCATGTTCAAAGAAATTGCCGAGAACAAACCGCATGGACGGTTGTTGAAATATGATCCGCAGACCAAACAGACGACCGTTCTGCTGAAGGATTTATATTTTGCCAATGGGGTTGTATTGTCTGCCGAAGAAGATTTCGTGCTTGTAGCCGAATCGTACCATTACCAGTTGACCCGATATTGGCTAAAGGGGCCGAAGCAAGGCACCTCGGATATCTTCGCTGAGAATCTGGCAGGGTTCCCGGACAATATCACCCGTGACGCACAGGGACATTTCTGGGTAGGAGTGTTCACAACCCGTCTGGCTTTTGCCGATTACATGCATAGTCATCCCTGGGTAGCAGCGACGATGTCAAAAGTTCCGCAGTCCTTGTTAAATGGAGCAAGTGCGCCGGTGAAGCACGGACTTGTCGCAGAATATGGGCCCGAAGGCGACCTTGTGAACAGCTGGCATGATCCTGAAGGAACCTTGTACGGCATCACCACCGCAGTAAGCCAAGGAGAGTACTTATATCTCGGAACCGCACCGGGAGGAAGCCAAGGCGTGCATCGGGTGCTTTTGAAACCGTAAGATTGTTACATTGAGGCAGCTCAAACAGCAGCTCACTCCTGCAGGAGGGGCTGCTCTTGAATACCTCTTCCATGAAGCTCAGGAAGGGGTAGTCAGCGGATTTTTGCTGGGTGGATTGATCTATCTTTTAGGGAGAAAAAACCGTTAGATCGGCACCCCCGCAGGTGGAGGTTCAGGAAGCTCTAGAACAACCTGCGCCAGACAATCTGCCAGTACCTCATCATACCTTCTGCTCTCTTCTGCCGTTACTCTCTCACGCAGCGCTTCAAATAACGCCAGACAACGCTTGAAGTTGCTATCGTGTCTGGACTGGTGGGCTAGTTGTATGGCTTGCACCGTCCAGTCCAGCGCTTCCCTTATTCTGCCCGCTTGCTTATGGTAAATCGCCAAGTGATAACAATAGCAGCAATAATACGAGATATTATCTCTATCCTCGTACGCTCCAAACCCCGCACTTTGTTCTGCGTACCGATCCAGCAAATCTTTGACATCAAGCCCATACTGAGTAGCAGCCTGAAGGATTGCACCAAGTCCGGGTAGCAGTTCTTCGGGATTATCCTCCAAAAAACAGCAATATTTCTCCAGCAGTCCAATCTTCCCTAAGAGAATATCCACCATATACAGGTTAGCACGCGCCAAGCCTCTGAACTCCTCGGCAATTGCCTCCCCTTCGACCCCTAAATCCTCCATCCAGCCAAGCTCAGCATAGCGGTATATCATCTCTCTAGCGTCGTCATACTTCTGCTGCTTCTGATAAGCGATGCCCCGCATCAGATGACTGAACCCGAAATAATAGACCAGCGGACGCTGCATGTCCATAAGAGGTACCGGAATCCCTTTGGCCTTATGATACAGCCGCTCCTCATAAATACACTGCGCATAGCTGTACAGAATACCTGCCGTATTCAGCATCTTGTCCCAATCCTCTAAGCGATTTGCCATTTCCAACATTTCAACGATAATGTCCGGATTGAGTAATTTTAGGATAGAAGGGCGCATGGGTGAGTCTCCTTGTTTTCCATTTTAAGTTAATTGTATAGCCTAATATATATTTGGTCAACATAAATAGTACTTTTAAGTACTTATAATGAAGAAATTACTTTGCCTTTAATGATCTGTAATGGTTAACATACCTCTTCTAACCTTAAGTGGAGGTGATCCCATGAATTTACCAGAAAGTGTAGGAACTCGGATACGCGAGCTTAGAAAAGCAAAAGGATGGACCCAGGAACAACTGGCGGAAGCTGCGTCACTTCACTACAGCTATATAGGTGGGGTGGAACGTGGAGACCGTAATATTTCTTTGGAGACCCTGGAGAAAATAATAGCTGCCTTCCAAATCCCTGCTGAAGAAATTTTCCGTTTCGAGGATTATACCGACCACCGGAAGGCGTTAGATGAACATATGACTTTGATAAGTAGCAGGAGTACAAAGGAAATATTGGCGCTCACTAAGATCAACCGGGAAGTGGTAACTACGCTGGATAGCTCAGAAAAAAAAGATGACAGATGAATCCAAACCCGAGCTCATAAAAAGAATCGGAGAACGCATCCGAAGATTACGTAAAGAAATGAACCTCTCGCAAGAGCAGCTTGCAGAACGGTCAGGTCTACATACTAATTATGTGGGTCAAGTTGAACGCGGAGAAAAGAACTTGACGCTTGAGACCTTAGAGAAGGTCGTTACAGGGTTAAACATATCGCTACAGGAGCTGTTCCGCTATATTGGACCCATGGAGCAAAAGGATGCTCTTAGTCAGATTATAGAGTTACTGGTTGAGCGCCCCTCGGAAGATCAGAAAATGGCGCTTAGTTTGCTAAAATCCGTTTTAGAGTGGGAAGAGAAGAAACATGACCTTTAAGAAAGCTACGCTATGACACAGCCTTCCAGAACACTGACTGAGACTTAGCTGCATTCCGTACAACTATAACAATCGTTCTTTGCTCTGAAGGTGGTTTAATTGTGTTTCATACAGTTAAAATCCTCCATTTGGTGTGAAACGGTACTTGTGGAGAATTTTAGATGCACAGAATACACTTATTCCAGTAATTCTGGCATTTTGCCATCTTTTAAATGCACGAAATACACCTATCCACCACGCTTCCCCACATTCATATCACTTGGCTGGCCGGATTGGTCAGACTTCATACCCTGATAAAAGCAAGGGACCGCCTCCGAAAGAAGGCAGTCCCATCTATTACTCCTAATCCAGCTCCGCCCGCGAGAACAGATCGCGGATCAGCTCGTCGTCCTCACAGGCACGCTTGAAGGCCGTAGCGAACTTGACCAGCGCATCGCCGTCTGAGGAGTAGGCGCAGAACATATCAGCCTCCGGGTCGAAGCGGATGAGCTGGGCCAGCTCAGGCATCCGCTCCTCCAGGAATACTGCGGCCAGAGAGGCCCAGTCATATCCGCCTCCCTCGAAGCCTTCGTCTTCCCGCTCCGCGAATACCTCCGTCTTATAGCTGCCTGCGGTCAGAATTACGGATTTGCCGCCGTTATCCTGATCCACGATGATAAAAGGCTTCACATCCGCAGCACCCGCCGGTTCCGCCTCCTTCAGCCTCTGAAGGAATTGCGCCTTTGCTTCGTCCGTGAACCGGAGCTTCCCGCCGGTGTTCACGATCATACCCTGGCGGATACGGTCATCCAGCCAGTCCGTAATGAAGCCCGGCGCATACCCGCCTGTACTGAATTCACCGCCGAAGGCAATCATTTTGCTATAGACCTCAAGATACTGATCCCGGCTGGTCTCAGGATAGACGCTGGTGTAGAGCCAGAATTGCAGATCATACATCAAGGTGGAGCGCTCGTCAGCATGAAGCGCGAAATACCCTTTGTCCTCGACAATGGAGGTGCAGATCCTGCGGATGATGCCCTCTATATCGTCCACTTCCGTAACCTTGCCGCACAGCTCCTGCAATAACGGGGAGAACACACCGGACGCTACCTTTTTCAGATCATCTTCCTTGTCCTCTTCAGAGGTATCAAACACCTCATCGTTCACCAGCCCGCGGATGAAGGTCTCGAAGTCGGGAGCCAGGAACGTAATCTCATAGTTGCCCTCCTGGTCTACATGAATGACCTCGGGTTCACCTTCCGGCCCGCAGTGGCGGTAATCCAGCATGATCACATCATGGCCTGCGGAAGGACAGTCGCCGAAGACCACGCCGATATCGGGATACCCCCACTCCTCGATCATGAAGCGGCTGCCCAAATCCCCGCAGAGGGAGTAGCTTTTGTCGCGGCCGATGCCGGCAATCCCTGAGATCGCCACATGATCCTCCGCCCAGGACGTAGCTTCACTCACCGGAAAACAGGTATTGCGCGGAATCCCCCCGTTATGCTGCTTCATCATCGCGATGTAAGAGGCCGGCAGCTTATAACCCAGCTCCTCCTCAACCGAAGCAATCAGCTCGTCGCTGGGCAGCGGAGACACATAAGATTTCAGGGCGTAGTCGCTGTCATCCCAGAAATCCGCACAGTAGTCCAGGAAAGACCCAAGGTCCCTGCTCCCGCTCTCTTTAAGCAATTTTGCATTATGTATCGCCTCTGTACGTCTGGCCTGCTCTCTCGACTCACGCTGTGCACCTTCCCGGCTATATTCCAGCATCCTCTGGAAATCTCCGTCTCCCGGCTCCAGTTCATCCGCCCGCGCAAAGGCCTGAACCGCCTGCTCATACTGCCTCAGATAATAATAGGAGTACCCTATGCGAAAATGCCACAGCGGATCATCCGCCCCCTCCTCCGCCACACTAAGCAGCAGCGCCAGTGCCTCCTCGTACTGATCCAGGTTATTGTAGGCCCGGCCTAACTGGCTGGTCAGCTCATATCCCCTCTGCTCTGCCGGAATCTCCAGAATACGGTCTACAATCTGCTGGTGCTCATCCTGTTCATGCCAACGCTTGATTTGTGCAAGCAATGTCTTATCCATACTTTTTGGCCTCCCTAGTTCTGTCACTATTACCCATTTCACCGGAAAAACAGAAAACAAAACAAGCGCCAGCGCACAGAAACCATAATTCCGCGCAAAAAAGAGGCTGCCCCAGCCCAATCCGGCACCAGGACAACCTCTCCAATCGTTCATTTCTATTTCGCCTTAAAGCTACTGAATGGCCTGAAGGTACTCCTCCAGACGGTCCCAGGTCTCGGTAATCCCCTGGATCATGCCCATGTCCATCACCGTGCGGAGCGCTTCCCCGGAATCGTACTTCGACCGGCAGACCAGCTTCGTCCGGTTCCCTTCCGCCTGTTCAAAGCGCATTTCGATTAGGGTTGAAGGCATACCCTCCGCCTCATTCCCTTCAGCGTCCGAGAAGTAGTCGGTGTAGACGAAGCGCTCTCCCTTCTGAATCTCATGGTACACACCCTTGCCCCAGGACTCCATTCCGAAGAATTCACCCTGCTGCTCATCCACACACTTCATACAATAGTGCCAGACTCCGCCCGGACGGAAATCCACGCTGCAGAAGGGAACAGTCCAGCCGCGCGGACCCCACCACTGCTTCAGATGCTCTGCCTCGGAGAATACGGTGAATACAAGCTCATGCGGTGCATCGAATACACGTTCCAGAACCAGCTCCAGACCTTCCACTCTTGAACTCATTTGGCCAGACATCTCTAATCCCTCCTGAAAATAAAGCGCTTAACGCGTAGCGTCCCACTCAGTATAACCTCCGGGCCCGTCCGGCTCAACTGAAGAATCCGCGCGGCCGTCATCCGGCGGCCCGTATTGAAGACAGGTCCGCTTCCGGATATGATAGCTATATCATACTTGATTAAGGGAGGATTCATATCCGTGGCTGTACTGATTAATGAACAGATCCGGGCCGCCGAGGTCGAGCTGACCGGACTGAAGGGCGAGAAGCTGGGCACCGTATCCCGGGACAAGGCGCTGTCCATGGCCAGAGCCGCAGGGGCCGACCTCGTCTGCACCTCGCTGATGAGCAGCCCGCCGCCCTGCAGCCTGGTGGCCAAGGGCACAGGCAAGGCTGCTGCACAGGCGGCCCGCAAAGGGACTGCCAGCCGCCCGCAAGGCGGCGGAGGCAGCAGTGAGAAGGTGAAGGAGCTGCGCTTCACCGCTTATATTGAAGAGCATGACTACGACACGAAGCTGCGTCAGGCGGACAAGCACTTACGCTCCGGCAAGCCGGTGCAGCTTGTCGTAAAGTCCTCCGGCGCGAAGGAGGCCGCCGCTGCGAAGGCTGTACTGGAGCGGCTGGTCGCCGACCTGAAGGAGGCCGGAAGCAAGGCCTCCGGGCTGCAGACCAGCGGCAAGGGCGCACAGGTGCGGATGAACCCGCTCACGAAGTAGCCGCCCGATCCGGCAGGACGAATCTGAACGGCCCGACCCAGAGGTTGAAGCGTCCCGCACTGCTTAGGCTGCCTCTGAGTAGACAGCCGTTCAGAGCTGGCGGCCATACCCTGCCGGATGTCGGCCAATTGCATTTCCTGCAATGGATCGACCTGAAATCGGCCGCATTATCGAATCTGCTGCACTCTGTACAGCAGATTTCAGCGAAGTTAGTGTTATCGGGCAAATATGCTGATTCCAATTGCACGATTTACAACAGATTGCTATATAGCAGGTGAAATCACCAATTCTGCTGTACATAATGCAATCGGCAGACGGACAGTTGCAGTGAGGTATGAAGCTGCATTCGTAGCGAATAATCAGAGATAAGTGTATTGTGTGCTACTAAAAAGCAGTGAAACAGATACCTTGCCGCTTCTAAATGTATTCTGTACAACTACATTTGTCCGGATGGAAGAAAATCCAGGTGTAGAGCCATTTTAATTGCACGGAATACAGCTAAGCAGAGATTCAGCGGCACATTCGGCGATTTAGTTGCACAGACTGCAATTAAGCCCACCCCTTACACCTTAATCGAGCATGGCAACCCTCAGCAAGCGATGAGTTAAAAGTAGCTTTCACACGTTTAAATCTCATGCAGTACTAGCAGTCTCCACCAGCAGTCATCCAGCTAGTCTCCGCCAGCAGTCCCTCACCAGGCCCGCCCCTATTCCACCTGCCCCCGCCCGTTATTCCATAAGCGGCGGAAGGGGGCGTTGTCCCGCAGCAGCGTCGCGAAATCGCCTTCCCCAACCAGCTTCCCCCGCTCCAGGACCAGAATCTGGTCCACCCGGGAGATGAAGTTCAGCCGGTGGGCAATGATGATCACCGTGCTGCCGCGGAACTCGGCGAATACGGTCTCCATCAGACGGGCCTCGGTCACATTGTCCAGCGCGGACGCCGGCTCATCCAGGATGATCAGCTTCCGCTGCTGGAGGATGGCCCGGGCGAAGGCCAGCCGCTGGCGCTCGCCGCCCGACAGCTTCAGCCCCCGCTCGCCGACCCTCGTCTCCAGCTTCTCCGGCAGATCCAGCACCTTCTCCTTCAGATGGACCTTGTCCAGCACCGCATACAGCACCTCATCCGGGACCTCCTGGTCGAATACCATGTTCCCCCGGATCGAGGTATCGAAGATCGGGCTGTCCTGCGACAGGTAGGAGATGTGGTCATAGTAGCTGTTCAGACGCAGCTCATCGATATCCGTCCCGTCCACCAGCAGCCCGCCGCCGCTTTTCTTCAGCAGGCCTGTAATCAGCTTAATGACCGTTGACTTGCCGCTGCCGCTTAAACCCACCAGCGCCACCGAGGTGCCGGGCGCGATGGAGAAGGACAGCCGGTCCAGCACCGGAAGGTCTCCGTAGCTGAAGGTGACCTCCCTGAATTCGATCCCGCCGCGCAGCGCGGTGACTTCCTTGCCCTGCTCCAGATTGCGGTCCTCCGGGGCATTCAGGAAATCCTCGAACCGCTGATAGGTGACCCGGTTCAGCTTGTATCCGACGAACAGGACGTTGAAGATGGCAATCGGCGTGTATATTTTCTCAATGAACATGAACAGCGCCACCATCACCCCGACCGAGGCCTGACCGGAGACCACCTGTTTCACCCCGTAGAGCAGAATAATCACCTTAATCACCGTGATGAACAATTCAAACAAGGCAAAAAAAGCCTCATGCACCATCTGCAGCCGGGCACTCTGACCGATGATCTGCCGGGCCGATTCGTCCAGTCTGGCGATCTCCTGCGCGTACTTCTTGTTCGTACGGAACACCACCAGCTCCATGAAGCCGCGAACGCCGTACCGGGACATCTTCTCCTGCTCCCTCAGAACGGATTCTTTGATCCGGTAGAGAGTTTTCAGCAGCACATTCGTCAGCACGAAGATCACCACGTAACCGCCCGCAATCACCAGCATGATACTGAGGTCGTAATAGCTGATGAAGATCAGACTGAAGAGAATGGCAGGCAGCAGCTCATGCAGCGTATGCAGAATAAAAGAAAACAAAATGCTGTTACCGGCAGCCGCACCGTTCTCGATCACCTTGATCATCTGGCCGGTGCCCATGTTCTGGTAAGCGGAGTAGTCCATTCGGGAGATTTTGGACAGGGCCATGATCTTCAGCCTCTCCGTGATACTGTTCGACAGGTGCGCGCTTGGATATTCATCCACATAATTCAGCACCACCGTTAACCCGAGCAATCCCCCGTAGATGATAATCCAGATCAGGATATCGCCGAAGGCCCTCCCGCCTGCCGCCTGATCCAGCACCTTCTGAAACACAACAATCCCCAGGCTGCCCGCGAGCTGAATGGAGAAACCGAGGACAATATATAGAGCAATCCACCCTTTGAGGTGTACAAGACATTTACGCAGCATCATTAACAATCTCCAATCTATTAATAGGTATGCAAAAAAGCCGGGACCGCCCGCCATTCCATACGCGTTAGCCGCCTGCATCAGCAGGTTGGTTCCCGCGCGGAATAACCAGTGTCCCGGCTACAACAAGAATAACCATCCAGACACCGTACAAGGTTCCTAGTTACTTGGCCAAAAGGGCAGACTTCCCCCTTGGCGGCTGGTACGCGTTCTACCCAGCCCGGGAACTAGTTACTTGTAACGGTACGGTATGGCATCCTGTTCACCCCGATTGTAAGATTGTGTATTATTGTAGGCTGCGGACCGCCGGACTGTCAATGCCGGCTTCCCTTCCAGCTTCTAGCGCTTGGTCTCTTCCGAAGTCCCGTCCTCTGTGCCGGAAGCCTCTTCCGCATCCTCTGCATCCTCATAATCTTCCGTATCTGCCAGCGCCGCCGCTTCATTCCGGCTCCATTCCAGGAACTCTATCGCATCCTGATCCTCCGGGTCCAGCTTATGGGCCCTCTCGAAGGCCTTGATCGCTTTATCGTATTCATTCAGATAATAGTAGGCATACCCGACGCGGAAGTGCCAGAGCGGGTCTTTCTTGCTCTTCTCCTTCGTCTTGTTGAACCATTTAAGCGCTTCCTTATACCGGCCCAGATTATTGAGCGCCCGCCCGAGATGAACCGACAGCTCATCGTCAATCAAAGGTGTCGGCACCTCTTTGATGCGTGATACGATCTCTTCAAATTCATCTGCCTCATGCCAGGCATTCAGTTGTGCAATTAATTCTTCTCTCATTGCCGCTTAGCCTCCCGGTTAATAAATCCATTCCTCTAACAGTTACTTTATCATGTTCACGGTGACTTTCCCACTGGCTCCTGGGGTTATGTAGGGATAATGATGCGGAAGGTGGTTCCCTTTCCTTTTTCACTCTGGACCCGGATATGCCCGCCTACCTTGTGGACCGCATTATAAGCCATCAGCATTCCCAGACCTGTGCCCTCCTCCTTGGTGGAGTAATAGGGCTTGCCCAGGCGTGACAGCTCCTCCTTCGTCATCCCGATGCCGTTATCCCGGATGGTTATGAGGATGTTCTGCTCACTCTCGGTAATAGCAATCGACAGAACCGCATCCTGCGTCTCTTTCATCGCTTCAATGGCATTCTTGTACAGATTAATCAGGCATTGCTGCATCTGGTTGCGGTCGTAATGGGTAAATAGTGAATTATTGAAGCTGAATTCAACGGCAACCTTATGGATCGTGGCATAGGGCAGGATGACATTCTTGGTGTACTCACACTCAGCCTGGAGATTGGAGTAGACCCGGTTCTCGGACTGCGGCTTGGCAAAAGACAGATAGTCGCTGATAATCTTCTCCGCCCGGCTCAGCTCCAGCAGCGACAGCTCGATATAGCTTTTCTCCTCAGGAGTGAGGCCCTTCGACTGATTCAGCAGCTGGAGGAAGCCGCTGGTCACGGTTAACGGGTTGCGCATCTCATGCGAGACGCTGGCCGCCAGCTCGCTGACCACGTTCAGGCGTTCCGACTGCATCATCCGCTCGCGGTTCCTGAGGTTCAACAGAATCTGCTCCAGCAGAATCATCAGGACCGCCATGACAACGGCATGGATGGTTAAGGCGTTGACGACCAGCATCCAGTACTGGATATCCAGCTTGCCCAGGATCAGGCTCAGGACAATCAGATAGCAGCCCATCGTGAGGATCACAAGGCCAGTCGCCCAGATCATCCGCCCTCTGGGCTTAGAACGGAGGAACCGCTTGCTCAGCGCAGGCACCAGAACCAGAACCGCCGTTGAGAACAGCAGCGACTGTACCACTCCTTCGCCGCCGACATAGAAACGGTACACATTCAGAATCAGATATAAGGGAAGGACGTGTTTGTACCCTCCGTACAAGGCTGTAATAATAAACGGAACGTACCGCAGGTCAAAGATGAATCCGCTCTCCAGCCGAATCGGCTTGGCGATGCACAGGATCATGGTAATAGCTGTGAGCAGCACAAGAATCTTCCGGTTATAGGCATGGGGCCTGTTCTCAAAGAAAATCAGAAAGATCAGCACGGGAAACAGCATGAACAGAAAATTGAGCAGCAACGTCTCAAACAAGGCTAACTTCCTTTCGGCTCTACTGCGGGTAGAGGCAAATGCGTTTGTGCGCAGGGCACTATACTTAGAACATTACGCTAACCTGATAATATATGTAAAGGAATTGTTATACCCGTCCTTTTTAATTCAGGGCCAAGGATACCGGCGGCCGGTGTCGAATATCTATGGCGGAAGACATGATTACACAGCTTGTGCAGAATAATTGCGACCTAAGGAGTGGATAACCATGGCTTTTACAATCAGTAATCTGAAGGACAATTCCAACGTTGTCGTCAGGCAGGAGCTCGGCGGGTTCTCGGTGCTTGAATACAAGGAGGACTTAAGCTGTACCTCTGTTGCCGAGGCTCAGGCCAACTACTTCATGAGCCAGAGCCGCATGCGCAACAAGCAGCTCATGATCGAGCTCAATAACAGCGAGGTAATGCTGAGTGCAGGCGCCCTGCAATATATGGTCGGGAATATCGAGATGACCTCCGGCATCAAGGGGGTCGGCGGCCTGATGCGCAACATGCTGGCGGGTGCGGCCACAGGAACGAGTGCAGTTAAACCGCTTTATAAAGGAACCGGAACGATTCTGCTGGAGACCACCTACAAGTATCTCTGGCTGATTGACGTAGACCATGATGATATCGTGCTGGATGACGGGCTGTTCCTGGCCTGCGAGACCACGTTGGATGTCTCGGTTACGGCCCGCAAGAACGTGTCCTCTGCCGTTCTTGGCGGAGAGGGCCTGTTCAATCTGAGCGCCCGGGGCAAAGGCATTCTGGCCCTGGAAGCGCCGATCCCGGCCGAGGAGGCCGTGGTGGTTGAATTGCAGAATGATGTGCTGAAGGTGGATGGCAACTTTGCATTGATGTGGTCGAATACGCTGGATTTCACCGTCGAGAAGTCAGGCAAGACCCGCCTGGGCTCCGCCGCCTCCGGTGAAGGTCTGGTCAATGTCTACCGGGGAACCGGCACGGTCTGGCTGGCCCCGCTGTCGAATTACAGGAACAGCCTGTTCACGGCTCCGCCTGCGCCTTAGCCCCTACATTCTCGCAGGAGACAGCAAAAAGATCCTCAATCCCGGTCAGGGAGGGGATCTCTTTGCTATGGATATAATTCTATTCAATGGATCTAATCAGTTCTATTCCTTCGCCTGATTCGCTAACTGCTCCTGGGCCAGGCGGATCATCTCACGGACCATCGACCCGCCGATTCTGCCGCCAATCTGGCCGGCCGATTCCGTGGTCAGCCCGCCGTTATTGCCCGCCTGCAGCGGGATGCCCAGCTCTTTGGCCACCTCGTATTTCACATCGTCCGGATGCTGCGGATCAACGTTGTAGCCCTCCTGCCGCATGACCTCCGCCTTGAAGGTCTGCATCCCCTGGGCCGATCCCGGCACCGCATATCTTCTGCTTCTTCTGGCCATTCGATGAATTCACTCCCTTGCTGTCTTTCATCTAAGTTGCCCAGGGAGCGGAGCCTTCATTCGTCTTCGTTCGTCTTCACCTATCAGGACTGCATTCCGTCTTCTATCCGCTTCATGAACTCCTCCGCTGCACTGTATCCGAGCTGCTTGAGATACCAGTTATTCGCAGCCGCTTCAATCAGGCCGGCCACATCGCGGCCCGGCTGAAGCTGCACCTCGATATGCGGAATCTGCACTCCAAGATATTCGGTGAACTGGGGAACCACCTCCAGCTCGTTATTGAGCGAGTTCTCCCGCCACGGTGCCAGCTCAATATCGAGCACAATCCGCGTCTCATCCTGGAATGCCCGCCGCCCGTACTGCCGCACGACATTAATCAGGCCGATGCTGCGCAGCGCCAGGAATTCACGCGTAGTCTCGTTGTGGGTCCCGAGCAGCGTTGCCGGTCCGAGCTTCTTCAGCACGACAATATCATCGGCCACGAAGCGGTGGCCCCGTCTGATGAGAGTGTGTGCGGTCTCGCTTTTGCCGATGCCGGATTTACCCCGCAGCAGCACGCCGATCCCCGATACGTTGACGCATACTCCGTGGATGGACACCTCGGGGGCCAGTGTCTTCACCAGGAAGCTGTCCAGCCTGGCGATGAATTCGTTGGTCACCTCAGGCGTCCGCAGCAGCGGAATGCCCTCCTGGTCGCAGAACAGCGTCAGATAAGGAATCTCCTGCTGGCCGCTGGTTACAATGAAGCAGGGCGGATGGTATTTGACGATGTTGCCGATGTGCAGCTTGCGTTCCTCTACACTCAGCGTAAGCAAATAGTTAATCTCCTTGCGGCCCAGCACCTGCACACGTTCCATCGGGAAGAAATCGAAATATCCGACGAATTCCAGACCCGGTCTGTGTGTCCTTGGACGGGTCACGGGACGGTCCATCCGCTCCGCTCCGGCAAGCACCTCAAGCTTGAATTTCTCCGCCAGGCTCTGCACGCTAATCGACTTCATAGGAAGCCCTCCCAACCATATTTTTCCGATTGATTTATCTAAAAATCTTGTATTCTGCACACGCTAATTATATATTAAAAGCAATATATAAGACCTTAGACCCATAAAAAACAATAAATTCTATTAAAATCAAGAAGGTGTAATATATTGGCCTTAGCGTCATGGATCGATCTGATCATGTGCTTCATTCTGTTCCTTCTGTTCGTCTATGTAGTCGCCACCGTTACCATTACCAATCTGCACAAGGTCTACCTGGGCTTCCATTTCTCCATGCTGATCTGGCCGTACTCCCAGTTTGCCATTAGGACCGTTAATGATCCTGTCTATCAGCTATTCTATGTGAAGCTCGCCTTCGTTGATGCTTCCGTGCTGGTCCTGGGCTGGATTTTCTTCACGATTCTGCTCTCCGGACAATCCCAATTTCTGCATAAAAAGGTGCTCTTGGCCCTGTTCATTCCGGCCCTGCTATCCTCAGCCGGGGTTATCCTGAATCCCAACGGATGGTTCGTCCGTCCCGTGAACGGAGGGTATGTAGAGCGAATCTACGGGCCCATCTTCTGGGTGAACATGGCCATTCTGATTGCGCACGCCATTGTGTCGCTGTACATCGTACGCACCGCCCTGGTCTCCGATCAGGCACAGCGCATCAAGAATCAGATTCTGTATATCCTGCGGGGCATTGTTGCCGTATGCGCCTTCCTCCTGATCGATGTGCTGCTCAATGTGGTGCTGGATGATTACCTCCCCGTGATTCCGGGCTTCACCTCGCTGGGGATTGTGGTATCGGCTACTTTTTTTGTGATCACCATCCATAAGGACAAAGTGTTCGATATTGTGACCATCGCCCATCAGGACATCATCAATACGATGGAGTACGGCATTCTGGTGCTTGATGACCAGGAGCGGGTGGTCGAGATTAACCGTGCGCTGCTTCCGCAGGTCAGGCTGGCGTCCGGGCAGCGGTTCGAGATGGCGCACTACCTGCCGGACGGCGAGAAGCTGAAGACTGAAGCCTTCCTGCAGACCTACCGGAATCATCCGCTGGAGGTCGCAGAGATTGAGCTGCTGTATCCCACCCTCCAGATGTATGTCAGCATCCATGCCGCACCGATTATGGTCGGCGGAAGCCGGGTCGGACGGATTGTCATCTTCCAGAATATAACCGAGCTGCGGCGCCTTATTGAAGAGACCGCCCAGCAGAACGCCATCCTCCAGGAACGGAACACCGCCCTGATTAAGATTCAGGAGGAGCTGTTCCAGACCAACGCCAAGCTGCGGAAGCTGGCGGTTACCGACAGCCTGACCGGCTGCTACAACCGGCATTATCTCATGCAGCGGCTGGAGGAGGAGCTGCTCCAGGACCGGAATTCACCGGCCTCTTCGACCATTATACTGATCGATATCGATTATTTCAAAACGGTCAATGACCGCTACGGCCATCTGGCCGGTGATGAGGTCATTTGCCGCACGGTGGAGGTGCTGCAGCGCTGTCTCCGCTCCTCCGATATTCTCGCCCGCTACGGCGGAGAGGAGTTCATCATTTATCTGCCGGATACGGATGAGGCACAGGCGCTTAGTCTGGCCGGACAGCTCAAGTTAAGCGTTGAGCACAATTCCATCCACATTGATTATCTCAATGAGCCCGTCTCCATCACCATCAGCATGGGACTGCTCAGTATATATGAATTCAAAATCCCGCCCGGCATGGATGCAACCACCTACCTGAACAACCTGTTCAAAGCTGCCGACCAAGCCCTCTATGCCGCCAAGCATCAGGGCCGGAACCAGATTGTTGCCGGGAGGGTTTGAGAAGACAGCACCAGCCCCAGTGGCAGGTGCTGTTTTTTTGAATACATGCTGTAACCTTTTGGCATGAGCCGCCGTCTAAGATCACAAATAAACCACAAACTTTCGAAGAGGTGACTGAACGTGAAGAATACATTCAAGATAATGACAGTAACCGCAGCCGCCGCTCTTACGCTAAGCCTGACAGGACAATCCTTCGCATCGGCAGCAGCCTTCAAGGATCTGAATAACGTGCCTGACAAAGATAAGATTATTGCACTGCAGAACAGCGGCTTGATCAAAGGCATCAGCGCGGATCTGTTCGGCCCGGGCCTCAGCATCACAGCGGCCCAAGGGGTGCAGATGATCGTCAATGCGCTTGATCTGAATTTGAATGCAATCCGGTTCATAAAAGAGCCGCATGCCACCGACTATTTCAAGAACGCCAATGACTCCGCCTGGTATGCACAGGCGCTGATTATCGCCGGTGTCCACGGGCTGGACCTGCCTGCCGATCTGAAGCCAGGTGAGAAGCTGACCCGCGAAGAATTCACCTACCAGCTCATCGATGCGATCGAGAATACGAACCGCCTGCCGATGATTAAGCCGGTGGTGGTGGAGTACGCCGACCAGGACCAGGTGAAGGTGGAATACTCCGGTGCCATCCAGCGCGCGCTGAATTACGGTGTACTGAAGCTGGATGCCAGCGGCAAGCTGAACCCTAAGCAGGAGATTACCCGCGCCGAAGCGGCTGTAGCCATCAGCAACGCGCTGGCCTATCTGAAGGCCCATCCGGCCCCGGAGGCTACGGATGAGGTCCTGACCGCAGAGCAAGCAGTGCAGGTGATTAAAGAGACGGTCGGCCCGGAAGCCAGCCTGCAGATCAAGATTACTCCGGCGGCCAGCATGTCCCGTGAAGCCTTCACGTATCTGTTGATCCATACGTTACAGACCAGCGGACAGCTGCCTATGATTAACGTTGTTCCTGTGGAAGTGAAGGACGGCGATCAGATCGATATCCTGAACTCCGGCGCTATCCAGACTGCCCTGGCTCTCGGCCTCGTGGAGCTGGATGCAGACGGCAATTTCAATCCAAAGGGCGCAATTACCCGTCCTGAAGCTGCTTCCATCGCCGGAAATGCCATGAATTATCTGAAAGCCCATCCGGCACCCGGTAACGTAAGCAAGACAATCACCGCAACCGAGGCCGTCCAGTTCATTAAGGATGCCGCCGGTCCAGAGGCGAACCTGCAGATCAAGATTGATCCGAACATGAGCGTTACCCGCGAATCGTTCACCTATCTGCTCATTAACACACTCCAGACCAGCGGGCAGCTGCCGATGATTAAGCTGATCCCGGTGGAGATCAAGGATAATGACCAGATTGATCTTCCGAACTCGGGAGCCATTCAAACAGCGCTTGCCCTCAAAATTGTGAAGCTGGATGAAGACGGACGCTTCCGGCCGCAGGACGGAGTCACCAGCGCTGACGCAGCAGCTATGGTCAGCCAGGTGAAGGCGATCCTGAGCAGTAAGCCTGCGAAGTAAGCAATAGGACATTAATTTTGCCCCTTCCGCGAGTATGCGGGAGGGGTTTTTGGCGCTACAGCAGCAGCACCATCAGATCCTCGTCCAGATACTCACCGTCAAGCTTCATCGCTTTCGGCTCTGTGCCGTAACGGACGAATCCCAGGGATTCGTAGAGCCTTTTAGCGGGCAGATTACTGGAGGTTACGGTCAGCATTAGCTGCTCCAGCCCCGGCGCTGCCTTCGCCCGCGCGATCAGCTCCAGCATCAGCGCGCGGCCCAGGCCATGTTTACGGGCGACCAAATCTACATATACTGCATACACATGCGCCTTGTGCTGAATCTTGGGCCGGCTCTCCCGGAAAAAGGTGGCCATGCCCGCCAGCCTCTCATCCCCATCCAAGAAGGCACCCAGGGTGAAATTCCCGTCCGAGGGTTCCAGCCTGATCCGGGTAGTCTCAATGGACAGCTTCGCTTCTGATTCATAGGAGCTGAGAAAAGCCTCCGGGTGCTGCTGCAGCGACTGCAAGCGAAGCGCACGGTAGCTTTCGGCGTCTGACGGGGTCAGTGTCCTGATGTACATTTCCTTCCTCCCTTACGATATGGATGCAATAAATTGACAAACATCAAACATTTGGGTATATTTAGGTTTGTAAAATTATATTTTGCACAATATAAATATGGAATTGTATCGATTCACATCACTTGAAAAGAGGGACTTCTTATGATGATTGTAAGCACCGTACTGGTGGCCTTGGTAGCTCTGGAGCATGTGTATATTCTGGTGCTGGAAATGTTCCTGTGGACCACATCGCGGGCACAGAAGGCGTTCGGAACCACCCCAACCTTCGCACAGGAGACAAAATCGCTGGCTGCTAACCAGGGCTTGTATAACGGCTTCCTGGCTGCCGGACTAATCTGGGGACTGCTGCATCCCAGCGCTGAATTCGGCTACCAGCTGCAATTGTTCTTCCTGATCTGTGTAGCGGTTGCAGCGATCTATGGCGGCATCACCTCCAAAAGATCCATTCTGCTGATGCAGGGCCTCCCCGCCTTCCTGGCACTGGCTGCCACGCTGATCGCACATCTGTAACGTCACATGTAACATTCGCGCGCCCAGGCAGGCCGTGACCGCTCACTCTTGCCTCACAGCTTCTGCGCGAATCCGTTCAACTGCTCGGACATCGCCCGGATCTCCTCAATGAAGCTGGAGATTTCCTGAGTGGAAGCCGCCTGCTCCTGCCCGACCGAAGCAATCTGGCTAATGGCCTGGCCGATGCCCTGCATCGCCGCCTGAATCTCCCCCAGCGTATCTCTGATCCGCTGCGCCGATTGCTCGGTCTCCTTGGAGAACTTGCGGATCTCCTTGGCGACCACGTCGAAGCCGCGGCCCCGCTCTCCGGCATGTGCGGCTTCAATAGCCGCATTGATGCCAAGCAGATTCGTCTGGTCGGCAACCTTCCTCAGCATGGCCAGCACTTCCCCGCTTTTGCGGACACTGTGGGCTGTCGACTCTGACTGGACGAGCAGCTTCTGCGAGTAATTTGCGAGCAGGCCTGAACCTTCGGCGACCTGACTGATTCTATTATTGGCCTGGTTCAGCGATAACGCAATCCGGTCGGCGATCTCCCGCAGCTCAGTCTGCCTGCGCACCTGGATACAAATCGCTCCGCATACCCTCTCATCCTCATCATGGACCGGCAGTACCGTACCGACGAATTCATACCCATAATATTCCTTGGGAACATTGGCTACCGAGTGTTCATCATGCTTAAGCGCATAATACAAAGGCTCGTCCGGCTGAATTACCTGCCCTGCCCGGATGCCCAGATCGATGGAATCGCCGGGGTAATAGGCAAGGAACTTCACGGTATCACAGACAGCAATCGAGATATCATATGGAAAAGCAGCTTTCAGAATGGGCGCCAGATTCACTATATCTTCAAGAGAGCGGACGATGTTTTTCATAGGTGTGAGTCTCCTTTTAGTCAGGTGGCTTCAGGGTACAGCGAAATCAAGAGTTAAGTTCGACATTTTGTGACAAACCTCCTTTATTCAAAAATGAATAATTAAAATTTGACCAGTGTGGCAAAAAAGCCGAAACCCGTCAGTCTATTGCTGACAGGCTTCGGCTTTCTTTCGCTCATTGCGGCCTAACTCTATTGTACACTTGCCCCTATTGCCTTCTTCAATCTGTCCAGCTGTAGCAGGTGATGGCGGTAGTGCATCTCGATCAGCAGATACCACTCGGTTGCATTGAAGGGGCCTAACCGGGGATGCGGGACGGTGCTGTGCAAGGGGGCATGTTCCAGCTTCGGCAGGGTCTCCCGCATCCGGTCAACCACAGTGTTCAGGCCCCGGATCAGCTGCTCCTTGCTCTCCGGCTGCACCGGTGTATACTGCGGTGAGGGCGGAACATGAACACGGACCGGCGGGAAGCTGCCCTCAGCAAACATCGCTTTGCCGTCCCCGGTCATCTCCGCTATAGTATCTGCCGCCTCCCCGTTACCCTCCAGACACTGGTCAACATTCCGCAGCTGCATGTACAACGCCGATTGAATCAAATGCTGAATCATCTGCCCGAGCGACCACTCCCCTTCCCCTGGCTGCCATAGCAATTCTTCAATCGTGAAGTTGTCCAATTCCTTAAGGTAGTGATGCACCGTCTTCTCAAACTGCTGTAACGCTTCTGTAGTCTTCGTATTCGTATCGATATTCATATATGTTCAGGCAGCTCCTTTAATCTTAGGTCTGACCTGAATATACAAGAACGCTACTGACAGCATTATGTCAGTAGCGTTCCAGCATTCCCGCCGCGTGCTCACGGACCAGGTTACGCAGGGCTTCCGGCTCCAGGACCACTGCGCCTGCCCCCCAGCTCAGCACCCATTGCAGCAGATCATCGGGCTGCCGTACACGGAAGGTCATATGCCTGCCGTCCGCGCGGTCCTCTGTGGCCTCCAGATAATAGTTACCGGATTCAGTCACCTTATTGGCGATAGCTGCATCCACCCGGATGCGCACGATGATATTGCGGTCATCCTCCGGCTGGTACGCCTGCAGATCGAAATCTGCCGGTACCTCGAACAGCTCGTCCAGAATCGTAAGACCGTCCATTCGCGATAACCGGAAATGGCGGATCTCCTGCCGCAGCTCGCACCAGGCGACCAGGGTCCAGGCCCCTCTGTTCAACACCAGTCCATAGGGCCTGGCGGTACGCACACTCCGGTGGCTCCCGTCCGCTTCCTGCCGGGGCTTGCTGTACCCGAAGCTGATCTTCCGCTGCTCCAGGACCGCGCGGCGGAGCTGCCCGATGTACGCCTGCTCCTCTCCCTGCAGCCTGTCTTTACTGGTGTTAAGCAGCTTGATGCTCTTGCGGACCCGGGAGGCATTCTCCCGGACCTGCTCCGGCAGGATCGCTTCAATCTTCCTGCCGGCCGCAGATGCCAGGTCACCGTATTCCGTATCAAACCGCTGCTCAATAAAGTCCGTCCCGATCAGCAGGGTTACCGCTTCCTCGGCAGTGAAGCTGACCGGGGGCAGGAAATAGCCCTTCATCAATGAATATCCCTGACCGGTCGCCCCTACCACAGGCACCCCGGCTTCACTAAGCGCCTGGATATCCCTGTATATCGTTCTTACACTCGTCTCGAAGACAGCCGCCAGATCCTCTGCCCGTACAACCTCTTTACGCTGGAGCTCCAGCACGATGGCTAACATGCGGTCTGTTTTGTTCATACGCCAGCGGCTCCTTCATCATCATGAAATCGGCTTACGTATTGATTATACCGGCTTCCGGCTCACTTTGCTCCTTGCGGCTTCTCATCGAATAGAGGATGAGCAGCAGAATGAACCAGAGCGGGGTGAACAGCAGCGCCGGACGGGTCTCCCCGGCAAACAGCATGATGATCAGAATGGCCGCGAACAGCGTCAGCACCGCATAGTTAATCAGCGGAGTGAACGGTGCCTTGAACTTTGAGGCGGCATGAAGGTCCGGGCGGTTCCTTTTATACTTGATATGACAGACCAGCACTACGCCCCAGACCCAGATGAAGCAGATCGCGCTGATAGTGGTTACGATGCCGAAGGCTTGCCCCGGAATGAGCTTGCTGAGCAGCGCCCCTGCCGAGATCACCAGTGTGGAGAGGAATAGGGAATTCGCCGGCACATGATTCCGGTTCAGCTTGCCGAGCTGTGGTGACGCCTGATTCCGTCTGCTCAGATTATAGAGAATCCGGCTGGTGGAGAACATGCCGCTGTTGCAGGCGGAAGCTGCCGAGGTCAGCACGACGAAATTGATAATGCCCGCAGCTACGGGAATACCGACCAGACTGAAGGTGCGCACGAACGGGCTCTCAGCCGCGCTAAGCTGGCTCCACGGATTAATGCACAGCAGGACAAACAGTGCGCCGACATAGAAAAAGAGAATCCGCAGCGGGATTTTGTTGATCGCGGACGGAATATTTTTCTCAGGATTCGCCGTCTCGGCTGCCGACACCCCCACCAGCTCTACCCCGACATAAGCGAACACCACCATCTGGAAGGAGAACAGGAAGCCCTTCACCCCGTTCGGGAACAGGCCGCCATGCTCCCATAGATTCCGCACACTTACCGACCCTGCATCGGTTCTGAACCCAATCACCAGCAGGACAATTCCCAGGCCGATCAGGGCCAGAATGGTAATGACCTTAATCAGGGCAAACCAGAATTCCAGCTCCCCGAAGCTTTTGACCGTCAGCAGATTCAGCCCGAGCAGAATGACCAGGCAGATCACCGCCGGCACCCACTGGGGAATATCGAACCAATACTGCACATAGACTCCCACCGCAATCACATCGGCCATCGCCGTCATAATCCAGCAGAACCAGTACGTCCAGCCCGTAATGAAGGCCGCGCGCGGCCCCAGGTAATCTTCCGCAATATCGGTAAAAGACTGATACCCCGCCTTCGAGAGCAGCAGCTCCCCGAGCGCCCGCATCACGAAGAATACCGCCAGCCCCACAATCAGATACGTCAGCATAATCGCAGGTCCGGCCTGCTGGATGGCCTTGCCTGAGCCGAGGAACAGCCCCGTTCCAATCGTACCGCCGATGGCGATGAGCTGTACATGCCGGTTCGCGAGCTCTCTTTTTAGTTCTGTCTGTGCCATGCCTGTTTCCCCCTTATGAATATAAATCTCCACTCCCGCCAAAAACAAAAAAGAGACTGGATGTCATCCAATCTCCCGGTTCATAAGAAGTGCCAAATAAGCTTCTGCAGCAGCGGCTAATCCGCACGGCAAAACGCAAATCCGGTACTCTTCTGTCCTTTTGCCTGAGATTGTGAACCCTTCGGCGCTGCGGAACTCCGCAGTCTCTCCAGAAGCTGCTCCTGCTATAGTGTGATCCATAGCCATCATAGCTTGTGAATATTTAATTATTTGATGCTGTCTTCATGTAAATATTTTTCAATTCTATTCATAGTCCGGAATTCTGTCAATAGCATTCGTCACTGTAGGGGGCACAGCCGAAGGTGAAGCTCCACTGTACATGTCCGTTATTTAACCGTGAATTTGCTTTCCAGGTCTTTATAATAAGTCTTAATCGCTTGGCCCTTGCTGTCCCGGATGAATTCCCCGCGGGCATTGAAGGAGAACGTGTAGGGCTTGATGCTAATGGACTTCGGAACGGCTGGAAAAGCGGCGTAATGCTGCACCTCTGATCCACTTGTCAGTACTTTTTTGTCTATTATGTTAAGTGAAGGAGATATGTTTCCCTTATCGTCCACAAGTTCATATAACATGTTTTGTGAACCTGCCTTGGAACGGGCTGTAGCTGGATGCACCCCCTTGAAATTCAGCTTCAGCGACATCGTTAACGGGCTCATCTGAAATCCGGTCACCGTATAGCTGAAATTACTGTTTTTCTTGGAGACACCGGGCTTCAGATCCAGCATCAGGCTAAGCTTGTCCGCCTGAGTGTTGAACTCAAACGGCTCCCGCACTCCCTTGACGTACACTCTTAATGTCAGCTTGAACGAGTCAGGGATCACCTGCTTAACCTTCCCTTCCTGCAAATAGAAGAGAGCGGAATCCTTCTCTTGGCTGGTCATTATATCGAAGGTTGCGTACTTCCCGTCAATCAATACCTCCATTTTCCTTGTGCTGTCCAGAAATGCGCCTTCCTTGGTCAGCTTAGTACCTTCCTGCTTTATACCTGCCACAATTTTGGCGCCATCTACGGCCAGATCGGTCAAAGTCAGCTTGACTCCCTGCTGCGTCACCGCCTGATTGGGAGAATTCGCAATTCCATTCTTGGCTATCGCCTTCAGCGTGGTATCGTTACTGGCGATGAATGCGCCTGCCCCCTTGCTGACTCCGGCTGCAACAGCAGCCGGGGCGGAAATTCCATAGCTCGATACTCCGCCTAATGTAACTGTTACTGCAGCAGCTACAAGCACTTTTTTGACTCCGTTGAAATGAATGTTAAACATCTATGACTCTCCTTTGCTGATTGTATTCAATAGATATAACAATGCCAAAGCCCCATTATGTGACAATCGCATTTGCAAGAGAGAATTCCGCCGGGCCGCTCTACTAGAGATTATGGAAATTTCTTAACTAAAATAAAAAAAAGGAGACTGGATGACATCCAATCTCCCGGTTCAATCCTCCAGCAGAACAAGTAGGTCCAGCCTGTAATGACGGCCGCGCGCGGCCCCAGGTAATCATCAGCAATATCTGTACAAGCGGTGAAGCTCCACTGTACATGTTCGTTACTTCACCGTAATTTTGGTCTCCAGATCTTTGTAATACGTTTCCTCTCTCCTTTGCTTATTTAAGAATATACAAGTGTAACGTCCCCCTGCTGCTGTTTTGTGACATGAGCCCAGAATAACAGCCTGCAGACAAAGTCATTTTTGAATAAACAGGGTCATTTCCAAGAAAGAATTCCGCCGGGCCGCTCTACTATAATAAATTCATCCAGATTAAGTAGAGCGAGGTTAGAACTTATGGCAAATCCTGCACCGCAAGCTTTGAAGACCAAGCCAGCGACACCCACCCAGGGCCGCTTCGGCCGGCTGATCCGCAATATCGTACGATACCGGGTGCTGCTGCTGATGCTGCTGCCCACGTCGATTATCTTTTTCATCAACTGCTATATTCCGATGTTCGGATTATTTATTGCCTTCAAGAACATCAACTACGTGGACGGCATTATGGGCAGTCCCTGGGCCGGGCTGGACAACTTCCGGTTCCTCTTCGCTACCTCCGACGCCCTGCGCGTGACCATCAACACCGTTGCCTATAATGTGGTCTTCATTATCTCAGGCCTCATTCTCTCCGTCTCGCTGGCGATTGCGATCAATGAGGTGCGTAATAAGCTGGCCTCGAAGTTCTTCCAGACCGTCATGATTATGCCGAACTTCCTGTCTATGGTCGTGGTCAGCTTCATCGTCTATGCCTTCCTGCACCCGGAGTACGGCTTCCTGGTCAAGCATATTCTGCCGATGTTCGGCTACTCCTCCGTGAACGCTTATATGCATCCTAACGCCTGGCCTTATATTCTGTGGATCACCAAGATGTGGCATTCGATCGGAATTGGCAGTGTCATCTATCTGGCGGCGATTACCGGGATCAGCGAGGAGCTGTACGAGGCTGCGGTGATGGACGGGGCCAGCAAATGGCAGCAGATCACCAAAATCACCCTGCCGCTGCTGACGCCGATCATGGTCATTCTCACGATTCTTAACATGGGCGGTATCTTCCGCTCGGACTTCGGGCTGTTCTACCATGTGACCCTGGACTCCGGTGCGCTGCGCTCAACTACGGACGTCATCGACACCTATGTCTACCGGGGCCTGATTCAGCTCAATGACCTGGGGATGTCCTCGGCGGCGAACTTCTATCAATCGGTGGTCGGCTTCTTCCTGGTCATCGGCGCGAACGCTCTGGCCCGCAAGCTGAACCGTGACACGGCTCTTTTCTAGAAACGGAGGATTCTAATGACTACTGCATCCCGAAGCAACCCATATACCAAAGGCTCCACTACCGCCCAGATTATTCTGAACGTGTTCTTCATCGCCTTCAGCCTGGCCTGTATTCTCCCGATCGTGCTCATTGTCGCCATCTCCTTAACCAACGAGAAGGCCTTGACCCTGCAGGGTTACAAATTCTGGCCTGATCATATCGACGCATCCGCGTACCAATATCTGTTCAAGCATTCGGAGACACTGGTTAAGGCGTATGGCGTCAGCCTGACGGTTACGGTGATCGGAACTGTGCTGGCCGTGCTGCTGATTGCGCTGTATGCGTATCCGCTCTACCGGAAGGACTTTCCTTTTAAAAAGACATTCAACTTCTATCTGCTCATCACGATGCTGTTCTCGGGCGGACTGGTCCCCTTCTACCTGCTGTACGTGAACTATCTTGATCTGAAGGACTCGCTGGTCGCACTGATCCTGCCCGGCTTGTCCAATGCCTTCTATATCTTCATCACCCGTACCTTCTTCCAGCAGACGATCCCGGAGGAGATGATTGAATCCGGCAAGCTCGACGGGGCTTCGGAGTGGCGGATCTTCTTCCAGCTCGTGCTGCCGATCTCCCTGCCGGTGCTGGCGACCATCGGACTGTTCACGACACTGATGTACTGGAATGACTGGTTCAACTCAATGCTGTTCATCAATGACACCAATAAGTTCTCGCTGCAGTACGTCATGATTCAGATGATCCGCCAGGCCGAGTTCTTCAAAACCCAGCTTGCCGGCACCGGCGTCGCCCTGATGGTACAAGAATCCGTTCCGACCGAAAGTCTGCGGATGGCTATGGTCGTGCTGTCGATCGGTCCGATCCTGTTCATCTATCCGTTCTTCCAGAAGTACTTCACCAAGGGCCTTACGATCGGTGCGATCAAAGGTTAAGCGGTCTAGCTCTGGCGTAAATGCCGGTTAGAATATATGATTTAATTATCATTGAGGAGGTTCATACAAATGAGAACAACCAGAAGCTCGGGCGCGGTGCTTGCTGCCCTGACCGCCGTGATACTGGGCATTACCGGATGCGGCGGAGGCAATTCAAATGCTTCTACTCCGTCCAAGGCAGAATCGACAGCAGCCACTACCGCATCAGGCACAGAAGGCAGCACGAGTCCCGATACCTCAACATTCCGCAAGCTGAAAGTGTACACAGTCGGGAATTTCCCCCAGAATGATACCAAGGCGGTTGTAGATGAGATCAATAAGTATCTCAAAGAGAAAATCAACGCCGAGATTGACTTCCAGGGACTCCCTTGGTCCTCCTGGGCCGAGAAGATGGCGCTGGCCTACCAATCCGGGGAGCAGGTCGATCTGACGTTTGCCCCGAACTGGGCCGACTTCGCCAACAACGTTGCCAAGGGCGCGTTCCTGCCGCTGGATGAGCTGCTCGATAAATATGGACAAGGCATTAAGGAGACGCTGGACCCCCGCTTCTTTGACGGCGGAAAGGTAGACGGCAAAATCTACGCCATTCCGACCAACAAGGAGATCGGCGAGAGCCACACGATTATGTTCCGCAAGGACCTTATTGATAAGTACGGCTTCGATGTGAACTCGATTGAAACGCTGGAAGACCTGGAGCCATGGCTGGAGACCATCAAGCAGAAGGAACCGGCCATCGCGCCAATCTGGCTCTCCGGCAGCGGCTCGGACACGCTGGGCTACTTCGACAAGACGAGAGAGAGCATGAAGGAGAACTTCCGTTATGAGCTGGTTGCAGGCGCTCCGGCCGGCATCGTGCTCGACACCAAGACGGACAAAATGGTGATCAGCTCCATGGAATCCGACACGGCAATCTACCGGATGAAGCTCTACGGCGACTGGTTCGCCAAGGGCTACATCAATAAGGATGCGGCAACGACGAAGACCAGCACTGAGGACGCTTTTAAGGCAGGAAAAACCTGGATGAAGTTCGGCTCAGATAAGCCGGATTCCGACAAGGAAGATTCCATCGCCACCGGCATTGAGCTGGTGAAGCTGAAGGGCAATGAGCCTGAGATCAGCACCGCCAGCGTCAGCAACTCCATGATGGCCATCGGACGCACCTCCGTTGATCCGGAGCGGACCATGATGCTCCTGAATCTGCTCCATACCGATCCGGTGCTGGTCAATCTGATTGACTTCGGCGTAGAAGGACGGCAGTATGTCAAGGTGGAAGGCAAAGAGAACTTCATCAAGCTCCCTGACGGTGTTGCGACCCGTGCGGATACCGGCTGGGCTCCGGGAATTGAATGGATGTTCGGTAACCAGACCCTGACTTATCTGTGGGAAGGTGAAAGCGCCGATAAATGGGAGAAGTTCAAGGCCTATAACGATAGCGCCCACAAGGTGAAGTCATTCGGCTTCAACTTCAATACGGACCCAGTTAAGACGCAGGTCTCCGTAGTCAGCAACATTATCAAGGAATTCCGTCCGCTGCTCGAAACGGGCAGCCTGGGAGTAGACAAGGTGCTGACGGAATACAATAATAAGCTGAAGGCTAACGGCATTGAGGATATCCGTGCCGAGGTGCAGAAGCAATATGACGCCTGGAAGGCTAATCAACCGAAATAAACAAGTGGAAACGGCCATACCGTCCTTTTAAAGGACGGTATCGTTTCAGCGAGAAATATAAGGATAAATTATCGTGTGGAACATATAAATTCTTATATTTTAAGCCAAGGGGAAGGACGGCCGCCGTCCTTCCCCTTTCCTGCCGCTCAGCGCATACATGTACCTAAGGATAAGGGGTGAGGCTATGAAACTGTCTTTGCGATTCAAGGTGAGTGCCCTGGTGCTGCTGCTGGTCACGCCGCTGTTCCTTTTTCTCTCTTACACTAATCTGTATTCCTCCAACATTGTCCGGGAAAAGGTGGCCAAGTCAGCCTCAGATACGCTGACCCTTCACTTAGGTACACTCGATGAGCTGCTGGAGCAGACCAGCCATTATCTGCTGCGAACGGCCAACGAGAATATGCTGCTGGAGCTGTATTCGGACAGCGGCCCGGACAGCGTTAATTATTATCTGTCTATCCGCAAGCTGATGGACCAGTGGTACAGCGATGTCAGCTACTATACGATCATCCGCAGCGTCTTCGTCTACCATCAGGACCGGGATGAGCTGTTCCTCAGCAGCCAGCGGGAGTACTACCAGGAGAAGGAGATGATCGCCTCCGGGCTGTCCTCCCGCTTGAAGTCGCCTAATCTCCAGGGCTCCCTGAAGTGGGAGACCGTCACGCTCGGCGGGGAGCCGGTGCTGTTCAAGGTGCTGCCGGACAAGAGCGGCCGGCTCCAGATGGGCGTTCTGGTCAGCATCGATTCCCTGGCCCAGCCCTTAACTCATCTGGAGTCCACCGGAGGCAGCGAGCAGATCGGCATGGTCAGCAGTGACGGCAAATTGCTGTGGGGGCAGTTCTCTGACGAGGATCTGGGCCTCATCCGCAGCCAGTTGGGCCAGCCTGACCGTCCGGTGGATGCAACGATCCGGCTGAGCAACGGCAATCATTATCTGCTGATCGACAAGCCCTCACAGTATTCCAATCTCAATGTGTTCATCCTGCTGGACGAGAAGTCGATTCTGGACGAGCTGCCCGTCTTCCAGCGGATCATCAAGGTGATCCCCATTGCGATTATTATTATTATGGCGATCCTCCTGGCGCTGCTCAGCCGGCTGGTGTTCAAGCCGATCCAGCATCTGACCAGCGGGATGCGGATTCTGGGGAAGGGGCAGCTGGAGTACCGGCTGAAGGAAGGTAATACCCGCGAGTTCCAGATCATTAACCGGCAATTCAACCAGATGGCGGAGCAGATCGGCAATCTGAAGATTGATGTGTATGAAGAGCAGATGAAGGTGCAGCAGGCTGAGCTGAAGCATCTTCAGGCACAGATCAATCCGCATTTTTTCATGAATTCCTTGAATATTGTCTTCCACCTGGTGGAGCTTAAGCAATATGCCCTGATCAAAAAAATGATCGGCCACCTCGTCTCCCACTTCCGCTTCATTATGAATACCAACGACACCTGGATACCGCTCCGCAGTGAGCTGAATCATATTCAGAACTATATCGAGATCCAGATGGTTATGTATCCGAACAAGCTGTCTTATGAGGTGCAGCTTCCGCCGGAGCTTGAGCATACCCTGATTCCGCCGCTGCTGATCCAGCCCTTCGTGGAGAACGCGATCAAGCACGGCTTCATCAACAATGCCAAGCCCTTCGCTGTCGGTATCTCGGTTCATGAAGAAACCTTGGAGAGCGGCGACCCCAGTATAATAATCTGCATCAGAGATTCCGGGCCGGGCTTCTCCGCCGATCAGATGGACAGGCTCAATCAGGGCCTGTATGAGCGCAAGCCGACAGACCGCCATCTGGGCATATGGAATGTCTACAGACGCATGATAATGTTCTACAACAACCGGGCAAGGCTGACCTTCCGCAACGCTCCTGACGGAGGGGCTGTAGTGGAGATCCGGCTGCCCGTTCAGAGGGAGATGTGATAAGCGATGTGCAGAGCGCTGATCGTTGATGACCAATATTTCGCCTTGCTCGGCCTCCAGCAGGGAGTGAACTGGAACGTGCTTGGCGTGTCGGATGTCTGTCTGGCGGAGAATGTGGAGCAGGCCATCGCTGTTCTGGAGCAGCAGCCCGTAGACCTGCTGATCTGCGACATCGAAATGCCGGGCAGAAGCGGCCTGGAGCTGCTGGCCTGGGTGAAGCAGTCCTCGCCCCGCACCCTGACGATTATGCTGACCTGCCATGCTGATTTCGAGTATGCGCAGCGTGCGATCTCCCTGGGCGCTTTTCATTATCTGCTCAAGCCGGTGGACTACGAGGAGCTGATGAAGGTCTCCCGCGAGGCGCTGGCCGAGATCAGCAGGCAGAAGGAGCAGCAGGAATTCGAGTCTCTGATCCGGGAATACCGGAGGAAATGGGAGCATCAGCTGCCGCTACTGGTGGAACGGTTCTGGCAGGATATCCTCAGCCAGCGCGCTGCCCCCAGCCTGGAATCGCTCACCATCCCGGCGCATACCTACAATCTGGACCTGCGGCCAGATGACCGCTACTTCCTCGTGCTGCTCGGGCTGGAGCAATGGAAGGAGAACCTCAGCGCGCGGGATGAGACGATCATGGAGTATGCACTGCGCAACCTGGCAGAGGAGCTGCTGCTCAGCGGACTGGAGGGCACCGTGCTGCAGGATCAGGCCGGCCACAACCTGGCGGTGATCTATGTGCGGGATGTCTTGCATGCGGTCCGCCGCAAGCTGGAGCAGAACGGCCACACCTTCCTGAATACCTGCGAACAGCTGCTGCACTGCTCCTTGTCCATCTATATCAGTCCGGGCGTCGTCCTGTCCGAGATTATGAGCGCCTATACCTATGTCACCGAGCGGGAGCAGCGCAACCTGACCCATTCGCGGCAGGTGTTTGGCCCGGAGGACCAGGAACACGGCCGGGAGACGCCGCTGGAGTCCCTGCCACAGGCAGCACCGATGCATATCTTCAGCGAATGGGCCACCCTGCTGGAGTCGGGGGAGCTGGAGGAGCTGGAGCGGCGCGTGAACCTGTGGTTCGCGGGTATCCAGGCGGACCGCTGGACCAGCGAGCTGCACCGCCAGCTCATTCACGGCATTCTGTTCATTCTGCACACCGTCCTGGCCAAAAAAGGCCTGTCGGCCCATGCCTCTGCGGAGCTGAAGGCGCTGATGGAGAAGGAGAATTATCCGAAGCATTCCGCCACCCTCCAGAGCTGGGCGATGGATTGTCTCCGGGCGGCCCTGCGGTTATTGCAGTCCAGCAATAACGTGTCCTCAGCCACGGTGTCCAAGATCAGGCAGTATATCCGCTCCCGCCTGAGCGAGGAGATTACCCGGGATGAGCTGGCCGCGTATGTGTACCTGAACCCGGCCTATCTCTCCCGGCTGTTCAAGAAGGAGACCGGGCTGTCGATCTCGGATGTGATCATTCAGGAGCGGCTGCAGAAGGCCAAGCAATTGCTGGAGGGCACCGAGCTGAAGATTACCGACATCGCCGAGCAGGTGGGCTACACCAGCCTGGGCAGCTTCTCGAACCTGTTCAAGCGGGTCACCGGCGCCACGCCGCAGCAATACCGCGCGCGGAATAAGAAGTGAGTGGGAGGTGGGGGCAGTAGGGAGGGGAGGGACAATTGGGACATGAACGGCTGCGCCTGCACAATCGGCAGGCACACTGCTGCGCGAGCCCATTGTAATCGGTTTTCCGATTACATTCGAGCCGATTGCCTCGCGCCTGCCCATTGTGATCGGTTTTCCGATTACATTCGAGCCGATTGCCTCGCGCCTGCCCATTGTGTTCGGTTTTCCGATTACATTCAAGCCGATTGCCTCGCGCCTGCCCATTGTGATCGGTTTTCCGATTACATTCAAGCCGATTGCCCCACGCCTGCCCATTGTGATCGGTTTTTCGCATACATTAGGCCGCGTACCCTCACAGGGGCGCATTGTGTTCGGTTTTTCGCATACATTGGCCGGGTACCCTCACAGGGGCGCATTGTGTTCAGTTTTTCGCATACATTCGGCCCACGCTTCCCGGTAGAGCAGGCAGATGCTTTTGGATCTCGCCGCCGCACTCCCCATACCTGCCAAACAAAAAGAGCGAGAGGGCTATACGCCCCCTCGCTCTTCTTAACATGTTTTACTTTAACAAGTAACTTAATTACTTAATAATTACATACTCCAGGCCAACCAGCTTCGCATAGGTAACGATCTGATCGGTGGTCAGGTTCAGCGATACGACGGTGTGGTGGCCGCCGCCGTTCTCGATCCAGGCTCTCACGCCGTCCTGGAAGTTCGGCTTCACCTGCCACAGCACGCGGGCTACCGGCAGCTTCGGAGCCGGAACCGTTGGCTCGAATGCAGTAACCTCGTTGATCAGCAGCTTGTAGTGTGTGCCGAAGTCGGCCATAGACACTACTACGCCTTCGCCAGCCTTGCCGTCGAATACGAGACGGGCCGGATCTTCACGGTCGCCGATACCCAGCGGGGAGACGATGATCTTCGGCTGGTTCGCGGCCAGGCTCGGATCAACCTCCAGCATGTGCGACTGGAGAATCGCTTCCTGTCCGGCAGCCATTTCATAGGTGTAATCTTCCATGAACCCGGTGTTCAGGTTGTGGCTCATCACCTTCATCAGGCGGTCCAGGGCCGCAGTCTTCCAGTCCCCTTCACCGGCGAAGCCGTAGCCTTGAGCCATCAGACGCTGAACAGCCAGACCCGGAAGCTGCTTCATGCCGTGCAGGTCCTCGAAGTTGGAGGTGAAGGCATTGTAGCCGCCTGCATCCAGGAAGCGCTTAAGGGCAATCTCATAGCTGGCCTGCACCTTCACGCTGGCTTCCCAATCTTCCTTGCTGTACGTGCCATAATCAACGGCATACAGCTTAGTATATTCAGCGAACAGGGCATCGATCTCTTCCTGCTTCACTTCATTCACATAAGCGACCAGATCGCCGATGCCGAAGTAGTCCACCGTCCAGCCGAACTGGATCTGGGCTTCTACCTTGTCGCCTTCAGTCACGCCCACGTTACGCATGTTGTCGCCGAAGCGGGCAACCTTGATGTTGAAGCTTTCGTTATAAGCTACAGCTACGTCCATCCACTCAGCAATCTGCTTCTGGACTTCAGGGCGTTCCCAATATCCTACAACAACCTTGTTCTGTTTCTTCAGGCGGGCATTGATGAAGCCATACTCACGGTCGCCATGGGCAGCCTGGTTCAGGTTCATGAAGTCCATGTCAATCGTTGCCCAAGGAATGCTCTCATTGTACTGGGTAGCCAGATGCAGCAGCGGCTTCTGCAGCAGCTTCGTGCCGCGAATCCACATTTTGGCCGGGGAGAAGGTGTGCATCCAGGTGATAACCCCGGCAACCTCGTCACGGTAGTTCACTTCTTTCATGATGGAGGTGATTTTGTCGGCGCTGACGGCTAAGTCCTGCAGCACCAGCGGATAAGGAAGCACCCCGCTGTTATTGAGTGCATCGGTCATTTCCTGCGCGTGAGCCTTCACTTCACCGAGCGCTTCATCTCCGTACAGATGCTGCGATCCTACTACGAACCAGAATTGCTTGCCGCTTACTGTTGACATATGATTCATCCTCTTCTCTAATGGAATGGTAAAAGTCAGTTACTTCTGTCCGTAATACGCATCCTTGCCGTGCTTACGCAGATAGTGTTTGTCCAGAATCCGCTGCGGCAGCTCCTCAGCGAAGGTGTTGAGCTGGCGGGCGAAATGGTTCATCTTGGACACTTCCTCCAGCACGACACTGTTCATCACAGCGGCATGGGCATCCTTGCCCCAGGTGAACGGCGCATGGCCCTTCAGCAGCACGCCGGGAACGGCCATCACATCCAGCCCCCGCTGCTCGAAGGTCTCGATGATCACATGTCCGGTCTCTGCTTCATAACCGCGGTCAATCTCCTCCTGGGTCAGGAACCGGGTGCACGGTACAGACCCGTAGAAGGTGTCGGCATGGGTCGTACCCATGACCGGAACGTCCAGTCCGGCTTGCGCCCAGATGGTCGCCCAGGTGGAATGCGTATGCACGATGCCGCCGATCTCCGCATAATGCTTATAGAGCACGGCATGGGTCGGTGTATCCGACGACGGCCGCATCTCTCCTTCTACCACATTGCCGTCAAAATCCACAACCACCATATCGCTCGGCTTCATCTTGTCATAGCTGACACCGCTCGGCTTGATGACGAACAGGCCGCTGGCCCGGTCCACCGCGCTCACATTACCCCAGGTGTATTTCACCAGCCCGTGCTTAGGCAGCTCCAGATTCGCCTCGAATACCTCTTCCTTCAGTTGCTCCAGCATTGCTTAATTCCTCCCGTTCTCTACCAGATGATCTACAGCGGCCTGCTCAATTGCCAGCCCCGCCGTGTAGCGTTCCATGAACAGCTCGAAGCCCTTCACATCCGCCTCAACCGGATGAATCGTCTCGCCTTCAATATCCTTGAACACCTTCTGGTCGAGGAAGTCGTCCAGACGCTCCTGCGTCTCCCGGTTCTTCATATAAGAGGCCAGAATTGCCATCCCCCATGCCCCGCCCTCGCCGGCGGTAGCCATGACCGAGACCGGAACATTCGTCGCCGCAGCCACAATCCGCTGTCCGACCACAGGCGTCTTGAACAAGCCGCCGTGGGCCAGAATGCTGTCGATCGATACCTGCTCCTTGCGGGTCAGAATATCCATCCCGATCTTCAGCGCGCCAAAAGCGGAGAACAGATGCGTCCGCATAAAGTTGCCCAGCGTGAAGCGGCTCTCCGGCGAACGGACGAACAGCGGCCGTCCCTTCTCCAGCCCGGTGATGTTCTCACCCGAGAAATAGCCGTAGCTGAGCAGCCCGCCGCCATCGGCGTCTGCCTCCAGCACCTTGCCGAACAGGACGCTGAACACATGCCCCGGATCAGCCTTGAAGCCCATCGCCTCGGAGAATTCGCGGAACAGGCCGACCCAGGCATTGATATCACTGGAGCAGTTGTTGGCATGAACCATCCCCACCGGACTGCCGTCCGGGGTAGTGACCATATCAATCTCCGGATAGACTGCGCTAAGCTCCTTCTCCAGTACGATCATCGCAAATACGGAGGTGCCTACCGAGATGTTCCCGGTCCGCTTGCGGACACTGTTCGTAGCGACCATTCCTGTTCCGGCATCTCCTTCCGGCGGACACAGCGGAATACCGGCCTGCAGATCCCCGGATTCATCCAGCAGCTTCGCCCCGGCTTCCGTCAATACGCCAGCCTGCTCGCCTGCCGGGTAGACCTTCGGAAGGAGATCGCTCAGCTTCCAAGGGTAGTTCTTGGCGGCAACCAGCTCGTCGAATTGGCGGACCATGGCCGGATGGTAATCCTGCGAAGCTTCATCTATAGGGAAGACCCCGGAGGCATCGCCGATACCGATGGCTTTGCTGCCGGTCAGCAGCCAGTGAATATATCCGCCCAGCGTCGTTACGAACGTTGCCTGCGGAACATGCTCTTCGCCGTTCAGAATCGCCTGATACAGATGGGCAATCGTCCAGCGCTCAGGAATATTGAACTGGAACAGCTCCGTTAATGCTTTGGCCGCAGCACCGGTGGTAGCATTACGCCAGGTCCGGAACGGAACCAGCAGCTCCCCTGCACTGTCAAAAGCCATATATCCATGCATCATGGCCGAGAATCCGATCGAACCGATCGAAGTCAAGGTAACCCCGTATTTCTCCAGGACCTCCTGCTTCATCTCACGGTAAGCCGCCTGCAGGCCCTTGATAATATCCGTCAAAGGATACGTCCAGTACCCGCCTTCCAGCAGGTTCTCCCACTCGTAGCTTCCCGCTGCAACCGTCCCGAATTGCCGGTCAATCAGCACCGCCTTAATGCGTGTGGACCCAAATTCGATACCCAGTGAAGTCTCTCCCTGAAGTATCGCTTGCTTGATATTCTGATCCATGCGTGACTCCTCTCTGAACCAAACTGTGTTACATATGATGAATCAAAAGAATACGCTTCCTTTATGAACAGCCTTAGTATATTTTTTGTTCGTACATTTGTCAACAACAGATATAAGATATACCTACAAATTTACCGGATAATCAGTCTTATTTTACGCAAATCAGTATATATAGTAGACATATGAGGATATAAAGCTTATATTCAAGCTATAATATGTACGTACAACTACAATAATTTCTCCACTCCACATAAGAACAACTATGAAAGAAGTGACCCGTGTGCGAACCAAGTACCAGATCATATTCGATGAACTCAAAAGCAACATCCTGTCCGGCACCTACAGTGTGGGCGAACAAATTCCGACCGAATCGGCGCTCCAGGAGATGTACGGCGTCAGCCGCCAGACCGTGCGGAAGGCGATTCTGGAGCTGTCCAACGAGGGCTTCCTGCGCAGCGAGAAAGGCTCGGGCACCTATGTCAGCCACCAGTTCCGGTCCAGAGCCGGGGGCGGCCCCAGCAAACGGACAATCGGTGTAATAACTACCTACCTCTCCGATTATATTTTCCCGTCGATTATCCGGGGCATCGAGAGCAGGCTGAATGAGGACAACTATTCGCTGCTGCTCGCCAGCACGAATAATGATGTCGCCCAGGAGAAGAAGGCGCTGGAGATGATGCTGTCCTACGGAGTAGACGGGCTGATCATCGAGCCGACCAAGAGCAACCTGTACAATCCGAACATCGCCTACTACCTGTCGTTTAAGGAGCAGGACGTCCCGTTCATCATGATTAACGCCTACTATGAGGAGCTGGAGGTGCCGTTCTTCTGTCTGGATGATGTGCAGTCCAGTTATCTGGCGACCCGGGAGCTGATCGCGAAGGGCCACACCCAGATCGGGATTATTGCCAAAATGGACGATCTCCAGGGCAAATACCGCATGAAGGGCTACATCAAGGCGCTCGGCGAAGCCAAGCTGCGCTTCCACCCGGAGCAGGTGCTCTCCTTCGATACCGAATCCAAGCAGGTGCTGTCAGCCAATCTGGAGCAATTCCTGACAGAGAACAGAGAGGTGCTGACCGCTATCGTCTGCTATAACGATGAGGTAGGGCTGGAGGTGGTCAAGGTGTGCCGCGAGCTGGGGATCTCGATTCCGGGGGAGCTGTCCATTATCGGGCAGGACAATTCTTATATTGCCAAGAATGCGGGGATCAAGCTGACGACGCTGACCCACCCGCAGGAGAGAATGGGCCGTGACGCCGCTGAATGGGTCATTAAGAAGCTCCAGGGTAAAAAAGACCTGAAGAACAGCAACTACTATCTGCCTGAGCTGATAGAGGGGGAGACGGTGCGGGTGCTGGAGCCATCGCCTGCGGAATAAAACAGCCCTGACTGCTTCATGACCGTTACAGGCCGTGAAGCGGCAGGGCTGTTCAATTATTCTGCTGAATCAGGGGACTGGTTTAGTCCAGCAGCGTGGAGATGCTTATGCTTTCAACCTTGGCGCCCTTGACGTGGAACAGCATATAATCCACATAGTTGCTTGGCGCGAACCGGAAGTCATCCTCTTCCTCAGGTGCACCGTCTCCGGTCAGCTTGCCTTCGGGATAGGCTTTTTTGAGCGTATCCAGGCTGTCTCCAACCTTAATATTGCGGACAGTAGCGTACTTCGGATCGGTAATCTTCATGCTGAAGATGTAGAACTGCTTGCCGTCACCCGAATCAATGGTCTTAATCTCAAGGCCCGGGAAGGTATACGTCTTCTCTGTTCGGCCGATCAGGGTATCCATATTCTTACCATCATCTACGGAATAAGTGTGCGATGTCTTATTTGTTGCCTTCCCCAGCATACTCTCCAGCTTGGCATCATCCACAATGTCGGAGAGGGCGATGGTCTGGTCCTTATAGACAAAAGCCAGCTCCTTCAGAATCACATTCCCTTCCTTCTCGATGGTCCCCTCCTTGATCGCCTCCGAGCTGCCTGCTGAAGCCGCAGGGGTTGCCTCGGCCGGTGTCTCCGTAGCAGCAGGGGTAGCCGAAGCTTCCGGTGCCGCTGTGGCCGCCGCTTCAGTGGTAGGCTCTGCCGAAGGGGTTGCCGCAGGAGCGGCTGAATCAGACTGGCACCCGGCCAGAAGTGTCATTAACAATACTGAGGACAGCAGCAGAGCTGCCGGTTTCTTAAATGTTCCCATAAGTATCCCTCCATGAATGTACGCGATTGGACGCGTTGTTTGTTTGGTATGAGGTTAGTATACGAAAAGCATTTATTAGTGTAATAACAGAGTTGTATCAGTCTTGTAACGTCACGTCACAGGAGCGGCAGACGGATGGAGACGGTCGTTCCCGCGCCGAGCTGGCTCTCTATATCCAGGTGCCCGCCGAATCTCCCGGCAATCTCCTTACAGATGGACAGCCCCAGCCCCGTTCCGCCTGCCCCGCCGGCATTGCTTGCCCGGTAGAACCGCTCCTGCACACGGGTAAGCTCATCCACGCTGATGCCGATGCCCTGATCGCTGATCTGCACGGCGGCTTCCTGCTGCCGGACTGATGTTTCAATAGTTATAGTAGTACGGGGACCGGAGTATTTAATCGCGTTGTCCAGCACATTGGCAATGGCGTGGGACATCAGCACCTGATTAACATTGACGAAGGCGGGCGGACCCTGCCGGACCGTAAGCTTAATCCCCTTACTCTCCGCCTTGGCCCGTATTCCGCTGGCTACCTGCGCAGCAAGCTGCGTCAGGTCTGTTGTCTCGGCATCAATTCCGTCCTGCCCTGCCTTGTCGAACCGCGACAGCATGAGCAGCTCATTGACCAGCCGGGTCAGGCGGTCCGATTCATTCACCAGATGGAAGTAGATCCGCTGCAGCTCCTCATCCTCATCCTCGCCCTCATACAGGTATTGGGAGAACCCCTTGATCGCGGCGAGCGGCGTCTTCAGCTCATGGGATACATTCGAGACGAACTGCTTCTGGTGCTCGATATATCCGCTGAGCTGAACCCCCATCCGGTTCAGGCCGGCCGCCAGCATCCCCAGCTCATCCTTCCGGTTCAGCCGAACCTCACGGAATTGCTGCTTGGAGAAGCTCTCCGTAGCACCCAGCAGATACTTGATCGGCTTCGTCGTATTCCGGGCGATGAAGATACTGGAGAGCGCAATCAGGATAATGAACCCTCCCGCACCCGCGAACAGGATCGAGCGGATCTGATCCATGATGGTATAGAAATAGGAGATATCCTCCACGAACTCGTATACATAGCTGTTCTGATAATACATGTCTTGAATCGGAACCGCGAAGTACAGCAGGTAATCCTCCGAGACCGTGTACGCATAATCGCCCTTGAGAGCGTTCTGGATATTCCCGGGAAAAATGACGGGGGTTTTGTTATTGATCACAATCCCGTCCACGGCGAGCCCCAGCAGCTTCTGGCTGCTGTCATAGATGCGCACCTCCTTGACGGAGGCTTTTAACGTCTCCAGCGCACTTCTCGCCACCTCCTCCATCTGCCCCGCCTCCACCTCCTGCTCATGTCTGGAGAGCACCTCCCGGAAGGACATCTCGCCCAGATCGGCCTTCTCCATCATCTGCTTCTCGATCGTGACGAAGCTGAAGTAATCAATCGCCTTATTAATAGAAATAATGATCACGGCGAAGGACAGCACCGAGAACAGCAGATACATTAACACCAGCCTCGTAGCGTATTTCAGGGCGGGCCACCTCCAAGCTGATACCCGAAGCCATAGACGGTCCGGATGTATTTCGGATTCTCCGCGTCATCCTCCAGCTTCTTCCTAAGACGCATAATCGTCATATCCACGCTGCGGCTGTCCCCCATGAAGTCATAGCCCCAGACAATCTCCAGCAGCTCATCCCTGGTGAAAATTTTGTCCGGGCGCTTCAGCAGCGTCTCCAGAATCCGGAATTCCTTGGCTGTCAGGGCCACCGGAGCACCGCCCTTCTGCACTACCCGGGTGTCCAGATTGAACGTCAGGTCTTCATGCGTAATCCGGGTCTCTTCCTCACCCGGCTTCGGATCATTACTCTGCGCTCTGCGGAGCACCACCTTGATCCGCGCCAGCAGCTCCCGGTTATCGAACGGCTTGGTCATATAATCCTCGGCACCCAGCTCCAGCCCCAGCACCTTATCGATAATCTCATTTTTGGCCGACAGCATGATAATAGGAACCGCTTGTCTTTTGGTGATCTCCCGGCACAGGTCGTAGCCCGAGCAATCCGGCAGCATCAGATCCAGCACCACCAGATCCGGCCGGAAGGATTCCAGCGCCAGCAGTCCCGCACTCCCGTTCTCCGCTGTCTGCACCTCATAATTCTCTCTGCGCAGCACCAGCTCAATCAGGTCCCGCAGCGCCGCCTCATCATCAATCACCAGAATTCTGCTCATCCGCTCCCTCCTCCTATACCTAATATTAACACCGGCAATGAACGTTAATCTCCCTGCGGTGCAGATCGCCTGTTATCACCGCCCGGGTCCCCGGCCCGAGCCGATTATATTCGGTTTTTCGCACACATTCCGCCCGCGTACCCGCCATCAGCATATTGTGTTCTGTTTTTCGCATACATTCGGTCAACATGCTCCCGCGGTATCACATTGTATTCACTTTTTCGCATACATTGCGCCCGCGCACCCGCTACCAGCTTATTGTGTTCGGTTTTTCGCATACATTGGTTCGCACACCCTGGTGTACCCGGAGACTTGGCCGCAAGCCTATACTTTCCAAAAATAAACCTTCCCAGGGGGTTCACCTTGCCCGTTTCTCAACATACCTTGAATAAACCAACTAGAAAGGGGACAAATCAATGTATCTGCTCTGGGTGCTCATTGTCGGCGGACTGATCGGCTGGCTGAGCGGCAATCTGATTGGCCGTGATGTTCCGGGAGGCGTGCTGGGCAATGTAATCGCAGGCTTCATCGGCTCCTGGCTGGGTACCGAGCTGCTGGGGCCAAGGGGCCCTGTAGTCGGCGGCTTCCATGTGATCCCGGCGATTGTCGGGGCAATTATCGCTTTGCTGATTTTCTTTGCTCTGGCCCGCGGCGGCGCCTTCCGGCGGCGTTAATTCCTTCAGGCTATATAGCAAAGTCCACACAGAGCCCCTCCTGTTCAACAGGCAGGGGCTCTGCCATATCATCCTTACAGAATCCTTAGAATCTCCTTGTAGAGTGAAGAGGAAGAAAGGATGATACCTAATGCAAGAACATATTCTGGAAATACAGAACCTGTGTAAAAGCTTCAAACGCCACACCGCTGTAGACAATGTATCCCTGGCGGTTGCACGCAATTCCGTCTACGGGCTGCTTGGCCCGAACGGCGCAGGCAAATCAACTTTGCTCAAAATGATTACCGGAATGCTCCGCCCCGATTCCGGATCGATTCTCTTCCAGGGCCGCGAATGGACCCGGGCGGACTTAAGCCGGATCGGAGTGTTAATTGAAGCGCCGCCGCTCTACGATAATCTGACCGCCCGGGAGAATCTGAAGGTGCGCACGCTGGCCCTCGGACTTCCGCAGTCACGTATTGACGAGGTGCTGGGGATTGTAGATTTGACGGCAACCGGGAAAAAGCGGGCCGGACAATTCTCCATGGGGATGAAGCAGCGGCTCGGCATCGCGATTGCCCTGCTGAACCAGCCGGAGCTGCTGATTCTGGACGAGCCGACCAACGGGCTGGACCCGATCGGGATTCAGGAGCTGCGGGAGCTGATCCGCTCCTTCCCGCAGCAGGGGATCACCGTCATCCTGTCGAGCCACCTGCTCTCCGAGGTGGAGCAGACAGCAGACCATATCGGCATCATCGCGGGCGGCGTGCTGGGCTATCAGGGGGAGGTCTCCCCGGATCAGGACCTGGAAGCGCTGTTCATGCAGGTCGCCGCAGCACACCGGAGGGACGGTGCCGTCCATGCTTAACATCATACGGGCCGAACACCTGAAATGGCGGCGGACCTTCATTCCCAAGCTGACCTGGCTGGCCCCGGCGATTGCGCTTCTGCTGTGTGCGGTGCTCATGGGCGGAAGCCTGTTCCAGAGCGGCGCTTACAACTGGTGGTACACTATGCTGTTGCCCGGAGCGTTGAGCCTGACTTGTTCGCTGGTATTGCAGAGGGATGCCAAGCTGAAGTACCGCAGCGTGCTGGCCCTGCCTTTTACACCGGGTACGCTCTGGACCAGCAAAATCCTTGCCTGCACCGGCTGGCTGCTCACTACTCTAGCCGTGTTCCTGATCGGCGTTACCGCCGGGGGCCTGCTGTTCGGTCAGACCATTCCACTGGGCAGCAGCCTGGCGGGCAGCGCACTGATCTTCCTAACCTTCCTGTGGCAGATCCCGCTGTGCCTGTTTCTGGCTGCCCGGCTCGGATTATTCGCAGCAATTCTGCTGAACCTGTCCGGCACCGTACTGGGTGTAGTTGCATTCGACAGGGGAGGCTTATGGGATTACAATCCTTATGCGATTACCGCCAAGCTCATGTGTCCGGTGCTGTCCATCCTGCCGAACGGCCTGCCGGTCCCGGCGGACAGCCCGCTGCGCAGCACAGATATGATTCTTCCCGGTACCCTGATCTCCCTCGGGTGGTTGGCCCTCCTGTTCCTGCTGACCACCTTATGGTTCCGTAGACAGGAGGCGAAGTAGCATGAATGCACTGCCGGGTCTGCTCAAGGCCGATCTGCTCAAAATGCGGCGCACCCCGTTTCTCCTGATCCATCTGCTGACTCCGCTGATTGGAGCTGCCCTGTTCATGGCTTACTATACCATCTCCTCTGCGGGCGAAGGGGTTAAGGTGATGGCGTTCCTGCAGTCAGTCGCCTGTGCCTTCCCCACTGTGATCGGGCTGGTCTGTGCGATGGCGGCAGAGCAGGAAGCCACCGCCGGAGGGTTCCAGGGAATGCTGGTCCTGCCTGCGGCAAGAAGTACCACCTATGCAAGCAAGCTGCTGCTCCTGCTGGGCTTCAGCCTGGGGGCTGTCCTGCTAATCTTCGTCTTGTTCAGCCTTGGCTTTGCCGGGTTGCTGGGGCAGGACCGGCACGGCATACTCTTTTATCTGACCGGGGCCGTAATCCTGTTCGCAAGCAATATCCTGCTCTATCTGGTTCACTTCGCGCTCAGCCTGCGGTTTGGCCGGGGTATCTCCATCGGCATAGGCATTACGGGAAGCCTGCTCGCTGCCCTGATGCTGACCGGCCTTGGCGATATCCTGTGGCCGTATATTCCCTTCGCCTGGGGCGGCCGCTTCCTGTCCCTGCTGGAGCTTCGGCATTCGGGAAGCTGGCAGCCTTTTGCCGACACGGGTCTGGCTGCTGGCGTATCCGTTTGTATTGCCGGGACAATAGCCGCAGGCGTTCTCAGTATGTTATGGTTCTACAAGTGGGAGGGCCGCTCGGCGGACAACTAGCCTCCTAATCTGTAAATGAGGGAATTAATGACTATGGCCAGAATACTTGTGGTAGATGATGAACCTGCTATCCTGTCCCTGATTCATAATGCGCTAAGCACAGACCGGCATCTGGTGACCACTCTCTCCGATGCGGCGGAGGTACACAACACCGACCTGGGGGCGTATGATCTGATTCTGCTGGATGTGATGATGCCGGGAGTGGATGGCTTCACGCTCTGCCGGGAGATCCGCAGCGCGGTCGATTGCCCGATCCTGTTCCTGACAGCCAAGACACAGGAGACCGATCTGATGTACGGACTCGGGCTAGGGGCGGATGATTATATTACGAAGCCCTTCGGCATCGGCGCGCTGCGGGCGCGGATTCAGGCCCATCTCCGGCGGGAGAGCCGGGAGCGGCGCAATATGCTGTACCTCGACCCTGTGCGCCTAAGCCTCTCCGGCAAAGAGCTGTTCATCCGCGAGGACAAGGTCCCGCTGACCAAAAGCGAATACGAAATCTGCGAATTCCTGGCCCGCCACCGCGGACAGGTTTTCTCCAAGGACCATATCTATGAAGGAGTCTTCGGGATGGACGGGGATAGTGACAGCAGCGCGATTACGGAGCATATCAAGAATATCCGCGCCAAGCTGGCCCGGCACGGGCTGGAGGCCATAGAAACCATCTGGGGGATCGGATACAAGTGGAAGCTGTGAAACAACGTAAACCTGTGCGCCTGCGCACTTTTTTTCTAAAATACCTGCTGCTGCTCAGTCTGGGTACCATTCTGCTGCTGGGAGCTCTGCTCGGTGTATTCGCGCTGGCGTTCGCCCGGGGGGCGCTGCTGCCTGCCAACTATGAGGAGAAGGCGATCTCTCAGTTCAAGCAGCAGCTGGCTGCTGGCGGAACGGATACGGCTCCCCGGGTCCCGGACCGGCTGGAGTACACCGTATTCACCCTGGACGGGAAGCCGCTGGCCGGCAATCTGACGGCTAAAGAGGCGAAGCAGGCCTGGAGAATTATCAGAGAGGGGAACAACAGAAGCGCCTACTACTACACCACCGCCGAGCATGGGCAGGAGCTGTGGATCTTCCGGTATGTCTTGACGCCGCAGTATGCCTCTCCTGTGCTGCGCAGCTCGCTGCCGAATCCCCAGCTCCTGGGCCCCGTGCTCTTCGTGCTCGGGTTCCTGCTAATGGCCGCCCTGCTCGCGGCCCGCTTCGGCCGGAAGCTCTCCGGGCGGATGGCCGGGCTGCAGGAAGCGACCGAGAACATCCGGCGCGAGAATCTGGAGTTCACCGTCCAACCCAGCGGTATCGTGGAGATCGATGAGGTGCTCGGATCGTTGGACCGGATGAAGGATGCCCTGCAGACTTCACTGGAGAAGCAGTGGGAGCTGGAGCGCTCCCGCAGAGAGCAGATCTCGGCGCTGGCCCACGACATCAAGACACCGCTGACCATTATCCGGGGCAATGCCGAGCTGCTGCAGGAGATTGTGGAGACTGACCCGCAGCGTGAATTCAGCGGCTATATCCGCCGCAGCGCTGAAGACATTGAAGCCTTCGTGCAGGAGGTCATTGACCTGTCCAGCCTGCAGGCCGGCTCCTCCCGCCAGCAGGTGCTGGTTCCGGCAGCGGCGTTCATAGCCGAGCTGGAGCTGCAGATGAAGGCCCTTGCTGCGGGCAGGAACCTCCAGACCTCTGTCCGGCAGGAGAAGCCGCCGGAATTCCTGTTCATCCACAAGGACCTGCTGCTGCGGGGCATCATGAACCTGGTCGCCAATGCGGCCGAGCACACCCCGCCCGGCGGGAGCATTGCCCTGCTTGTCCAGGGCGAGGCAGGTGCAGTACAGTTCACCGTTACCGATACCGGCAGCGGCTTCTCGGCTACCGACCTCAGGGAGGCCGCCAGCCAGTTCTACCGGGGCGATCCCAGCCGCAGCGGCGATCATCACGGCATGGGGCTCTACATTGCGCGGTCGGTGGCCGAGCAGCACGGAGGCCGCCTGAGCCTCAGCAATGTCCCCGGCTCCGGCGGCGCGAGGGTGACGATGCGCATTGCGGTACCCGGGCAGTAGCGCGGGTCTGGGGATGGACTAAACACCGCCTGTGGTCAGGCAGCATCCACTCCCAGCTTGCTTTTCAGCTCCGGGTAGATCCGGCCGTACAGCTTCCGCCGCAGTGCCGAATGGTACACGGCCAGCACCAGCGTCACTACGATCAGCGCGGCGGGGACGATATACAGCACCGGGTGGTCCACGAAGTAGCCGAACACATCATATCCCCGGTTGATATATTTGCCGTAGATCGCAGCGATGGCCACCACCAGCAGCACCGGCAGGGCAAATAGACCGGACAGCAGATTGACCTTCTTCATCTTCTTGTAGGTAGATTGAAACGCGCTTTCACCTTGGGCTTCTTCGAGCAGCATGACCTGCTGATCGAAGGAGTCGCTTTTGCGTACCGGCATCTTGGATTGTGTAATGTAGTTATGCAGCACATCCAGCTCGTGGCTGAATTCCATTGTTCTAAGTATCGCTCTTCCTGCGTTCATTAATGATTCCTCCTATGAAAAATTCAGACTTCTTCCCAGCTCCGCTCGTACAAGCGGCGGGAGGGTGTGTGCTCCGTAGGCTCTGTGTACAGGTTAGTCGCGGTTACAAGCGCAGATACCTTGTCTAAGAAGACCGCCTTCAGCAGCTCCTGGCCGAGAATCACCTCGTAGACCTGCTGCAGCTCTGCCAGGGTGAAACGTTCGGGCATCAAGTGCAGCGCACTGCCGGTTGTCTCTGTCTCCTGGCGCAGCCGTTCCATGGCATAGGCAATAATCTTAGCGTGATCAAAAGCCAGTCCGTCATTCGACAAGACGGCATACTGTACCGATCTGGCCGCCGGAGTAACCTTCACCGTCTGTTCGATCACCGCTGTCAGCACCTGCCCGGCCGCTTCCAGCCGCAGCTCATAAGTGCGGGTACGGATGCAGCCTTGCTCCAGCCGCTTTTTCTGCTCCCGCTGAAGCTTATAGCTCACCGTGAACCAGGCAGCAGCTGCCGCATCATCTCCCGCCTGCAATTGGATGCGGCGGCTGTCGGCCAGCGCCATATAGCTGCTGCTGATCACCCAGGTGCGGGGATCGCGCCCGGGGTCGCTGAAGGTGCGGAGCTGCTCCAGATGAACGCCGGCCACGCCGGTCTCCTCCTGCAGCTCGCGTGCGGCCGCCTGATCCGTGGTCTCGTCCGGCTGGACGAAGCCGCCCGGCAGCGCCCACTTCCCCAGGCAAGGGTGTCCGCCCCTGCGAATTAGCAGGAGACGCAGCTCCTTCGCTCCAGCCCCGGAACCCTCGTCCGCTTTTGCATCCGTAACGGTGAAAATCACCATATCCGCCGCCACGGAGGGCCGCTCATAATCTCCGGCCCGGTACTGCTCCAGGAATTCACGCTCTGTAAGTCCGTTATGGTCTCTCAATTCCAGCTCCAACGGTTCCGCCTCCTTCTGTTTCTGGTTCAATTTGCACCAGCTCCCCGAAATAATTCCCGTACGGCTTGAACCGGGCCAGTACCCGGTCTACCTTCTGTATCCGCTCTTCCAGTGTTCCCTTCAGCGGAATATAGGGAATCCGCCGCTCCTTCAGGTCCGCGATAATCTGCTGGTGGAATACATGCCGCTTCTGGTCCCCGCTGCGGTCCCAGGTATCGTCATACGGAATATCATCCCCGCACAGGAAGAACAGGTCATAGCGCTGCGCGTTCTCCAGAGCCAGCCGGGTCAGCAGCCCGGGGGCCTTCCCATGGTAATCCAGCGCATACATATACGTAGTAATCGCATTCGTATCGACGAACAGATACCTATTGGCATCACGCAGTGCCTGCTCCTCCCGTTCCAGATGTCCCACCGCGATCTCGTCAAAAGCCTCCAGCCCGATCCGGCGGTCCACCTGATGCTCCGTCCAGTAGTCCCGCCCGTATTCGCTGGCGAAGGACGTACCATACTTCAGGGCGAGCGCTTCGGTGATGGTGGACTTGCCGGTTGACATCGCCCCTACGAAGACGACCTTCGTAATTAAATCGCGGTAGACGATATCGCTGACATAATTACGGTATTTGTAAGGGTCCGAGCGGACCATCGTGGCCGATACCGGCACCTGCACCCGCGCTTCATCCACCCGCCGGTCAATGGCTCCCAGCGCCAGACTCATATGCGCCCCGTAGAACTCGCTTGAATAGAAGTGGGTTACCTGCTCGCCGTTCAGCAGACCGAGGATATACTGCTCTTCCCGGATCTCATGCTCCCTGTCATCCGAGTATCCGTCCGGGCCGTCCCAGGCCTCGATCACCCGGACCGCCGGATAGAGACTGCGAATCCAGTTCGCCCGAACCTGGAGCGGAACCGGAGAGACGGCGGTCTCATAGATCACCACAATCAGCTCATCTACCTCCTGCAGCGCCGTCTCGATCATGAACTGGTGTCCCTTGTGCAGCGGCGCGAACTTCCCGAGGGTCAATCCGAGTGTTGTCATGCCAGTGCCTCCTTCGCCCCTTTATTCCAGTTGTAGTAGCCATAACCGGCGTTCAGCAGATAGGCACTCCACATCACGATCATCAGCAAGCCTTCCCCGCTGCCTTCGATGGTCCGGATCACCCAGAGCAGTACAGTGAACATATTCAGTACAATATAGACCAGCCACTGCTCCTTGAAACGCCGCACCATCAGGATCGTCGCCACTACAGATAACACCGTAGTCAGGGCATCAATATAAGGTGAATTCTGCTCCGGGATGAACGACAGGCTGTAGCCCAGCAGCAATGCCCCGGCGATACAGATCACGGTGGTCAGTACCACACCCCCGGCCTTCATCTGGCGCATCGACAGCTTGCCGCCCTGCATATTCCGGCTCCACATATAGAACCCTATAATGTTCATCGGCACGAAGAACAGCAGATTCAGCATGACCTCCCCGAACAGCCCGTTAATATACGCCAGGTAGGCGTATCCGAACGTATTATACATCCCGAACCCGTAGCTCGCCAGCTTCCCCTTCGCCGTCAGCACCACGCACAGTACCCCGGTAATGAAGACCGTGAACCCGAAGAGTGAATCCTTGGATATCACCGTAAAAATCACAGCAATCAGCGTAAAAGTCATCAGCCAAACGAGTTCAAACCCGCTCCAGCTGCCCATTACCCTCTTCATGCTCATCCCTCCGCCAACTTATTAACTATTTGATAATTACAATTTGTTAATATCAAGATAACAGAATTATTGGCATGATGCAAGCCCGATTTCCCACAGCTTATGTGATAGCCGTCTTCAGCCGCCTGGTCCCGTTGAAGCTCTCGACAGGGTTCGGGGCGGGACGTTACAATATGAGAAACCTTATACAGCAGAGTTCAGAACCGCAAAGGGAGGCAGGTGAAGCTATTGAGCCGCAGGACGCGGATCTTCCTTGGCATGACCATTATATTAATGCTTGCGGCAGCAGGCTTCATCACCCGGTATGACTCCTCCAGGGCGAAATACGAGATATTCCGGGAGCACCGCGGGCAGTTTGAGGCTGTGAAATCGGAGACTCTGCTGCTGATGGACAGCCTGGACGAACGGAGCACTATCGGGAATACCTTCATCTATTCCAATCATGATCTTGCCGCTGCCCCCCAGCTTCATGAGAGCATGAATACTGGCCTGCAAGACAAAATCAAGCAGCTCGCCTCATTGTCCGGAGACAGCCTGGACTTCGTGCGCTACAGCAGGCAGGACGGGAAGCCGCTCCTCAGGTTTATTTTCGACTGGGAAAGGGAGCATGGTCCCACCTATCATATCGTGTATTGCACAAGCCAGAGCATGGTTGAGCAGGCCTACGCAGCAGAGCCGGTTAAGTATAAGCTGACTTCACTTGGAGATAGCTGGTACGGGATTGAGATTGAGTAGGTTCCGCCCTAACAAGTGAAGAATACTGGTGCCTTCTCTCACCGGCCGCTTGTAAGCAGCAGCATTGTTGCACATTTTGCAGAATTCCTTTCTAAAAGATACTAGCTGAAGTACAATGTTGCATTATTTGCACAAATTTCGAAATTTAGAGCAAGTTAGCGTTGGATTTGTTGCAATTTGTGCAGGATTTCAGGAATAGACCAATTCTATGAGGCAGCATTGTTGCACATTTTGCAGGATTTCTCTATAACTGTTACTGGCTGTGGAGCATAGCACCCTTCCCTCCTCACAGCAGACCCATCGTATTCGGTTTTCGCAAGCACTAAAAGAAGGGGTGTCCCACGCCAGTGATGGCTGAGACACCCCTCTTTTTATAACCCAACAGGTTGCCTGCTCTGCTCACACCACATATTCAGCCATAATCTGCTCGATGTGATACGGAGTCACTCCCTGGTCCACCGAGAATACGCTATCCGCCTGCTCCGGAGATTCGGCCAGCTCGCCCCGGGCCTTGGCATGCAGCGTGAACAGATCATACAGATCAGGCTTCTTCAAGGAGGTCATTGCCTTGCCGATGATCACCATCCCCTTCTGATTCGCCTCCACATTATTCGGATAGAACGGGTCTCTCGTCAGAGACAGGTCTGTCCAGATGACGGTACGCTCCACCAGATCGAGTATGACCGGAACGGCCAATTGGGTATCTGCTGTGACATCGATTTTGTTCGCCACCGTCGCTGGCTCATAGATTTCACCGGACCCGGGCTTCTTCCGCATCATCCAGCCGGTGAAGCATTCTGGCAGATTGCAATACGGATGACCGGTGAAGGAATGGAGCGTAGCCACCACATACCGCCCGCCGTACTCAACGATAGAGGGAATGTGCAGGTCGATGAACTCACTGGCACCGTAGGGCGCTGTTACAATATCTCCGCTATGGGTTGCATGATATTGTGCTGAGCGCAGATTCGTATAAGAGATATGCTCCATATACCGCCAGTTCTCGTCGTACATCACTGCAGACAGGTCAATATCCACACGCCCTGTAGGGGTACCGTCCACCTTCCCTTCCTTCCACCAGCAGAAGAAACGGACCGTGTTCCCTTCCGCCAGCGGAATCCGGCTTCCCCGCACCAGCGTATGCAGCGCCTTGCTGGCCGACCGCTGGGAGAACGGCACAAGATAGTCCTTCAGGCGCTCATCCACATATACTTTTCCCAAAGATTGCTGGGCAGCAAACCGCGCCACCAGCGTCTGCTCGCACAGGTCCACCATATCCCGGCAGTCTTCTTCACTGATCTCCGGCAGGGTGTTAGGGGTAGCCCAGGCTTTGGCGACATTGCCCTTGGGGAAAAACACCCTCAGCTCCGACAGCTCCCGCTGGTGCGCGAAGTAGTTCTTCACCTGCAGCAGCACCGGGGTGGACACCTGGTCTGCCACTTCTCTGAAGGCCATCACCACGTACTCCGGCTCGCGGGTCATCCGCATTAGCTTCGCCAAGCGGCGAGCGAATTCGCCCGGGCGCTTCACCAGCAGATCCAGTGCCGTCCAGAGCTGCTGGTACTGAAGGGCAAGCTCTACACTGCCGTTATAGGTGGTGAAGGGCTTTTTATTACGTAGAACGGCAAAAGCTTCCTCACACCGCATATACCGCTGCCTGTATTCCGAAGGATGCAGGATTTCGCCAAGGCGAATCCAGCGCTCCCGGTACCGCAGCATATCCTCGGTGATTGTCTGGCACCGTTCCAGGAGCCCCAGCAGCAGCCGGCGCTCACGCCGCTTGAACTTGCGGAAGCGGGTGGGCAGGGCCAGACTGACATCGCCGTCCGACCATGCTACTGCCAGCCGCAGTACATCGGTCGCTGTTTTGAAATAAGGGCTTATTCTGGCCACATCCGCCTTCTCATGCTTAAGCAGCGAGGCAGCCACGAATCCGGCATTCTCCTTGAACGGGATTTCCGGCGGCAGCAGCTCATCCAGCTCTGCCGTTGGTGTGTTTGCAATGACAGTATCGATATCCTTCTGATCCTCTGCCGAGATGGAGCCGTTGGCTTCGATCAGCTGACGGATCATGGTCCGGAACTCCGTGAGGCTGCCCAAGTCAATCACCTTCAGCGTTACCTGCTCCTGAAGCGGTTCTTTCTGTACAGGCTTATCGTAAGGCACTTCCCAGGTATAGTAATGGTACATTGCATTGAAATACAGCTCCGCCTCATCCTCCTGCATCACCTGCTCCGGGAATCCCGGATACATCGGAGCATAATTCACATGCGCGCCTACCATCCTTTTCACATCGGCAATCATCGGATAGTACAGCTGCTCGAAAGCCTCGCGGGACAGCCTCTGGACCGCCCGGAACAAGGCAGGCGACAACGTGTACCCCAGCCCTTGGAGATTGCGGAGGGCTGCGGCCAAGTACCCTTTCGGAAGCCGTTTCGCATCAGCTGTGGAGTGCTTCACCATCATTTTGCCTGCTCTGCGCAGGTAGATTCTATTCATGTTCATATTCATACTACAGTGTCCAGGAGAGCCGTATCCCTACACGGTTAAGGTTCCATTGGTTTAGAAGGAAGGAATACAATAGCCTGGACGCCTCCTCTCAGGTTAAACATCCTTCAGGAGAGCTGCGGCCCTAATTCATCCAATTGAGTAGAAGGAAGGACCGCAATAGCCTGAAGATCTCCCGGCTGACGTGCAGCCGTTTGATGGCTTTATCTTCGCATACGATCCGGCAGGCCAACAGGGCGAAAGTATTACGACATTGGAGAAATTTAACTTTAGCCCTACATTCATCGCCCGCTCTGGCGCAGATTTTTATTTCCCGGAAGCGCATGTTATCATTGTAAAGTAGGTCAAATTTGAAGGATTAGGAGGGATACCTGATGAAAAAGAGATCGATTCAATATCTGTCTGCCGGAATCGGGTATTCGACTGCTGTTTTCTTTTAGAATCCATGCGGACGGGATAAGTCTGTCCAATTTTAAGAGATACTACAAAAAACAGCGAACCTAAAGGAGACTTACATGATGAGCCTAAATAACAATGTCATTCAAAGATATAACCCTGAGAATATAGCGAAGCCGGTCGGAAGCTACAGCCATGTCACCAAAATCAGCCGGGATGCTGAAATGTACGTCTTCTCCGGCCAAATCGGGATCAATCAGAACAATAATATCCCTGCCGACTTCAACCAGCAAGTAACCAATACCATGAGTAATATTGTCGGCATTCTGTCCTCACAGCAGCTGACCCCGGACCATGTCGTCAAAGTCAACATTTGGGCCACCGAAGAAATCGATTGGGACCATTTCTATTCCATCTGGAATGAAGTGTTCGGCCCTACGCCTCCCTCGATGACGGTTGCCTACATCCAAGGATTAGGGCTGCCTGAATTGAAGATTGAACTGGATGTCTGGGCCGCAGGTTAGAGCGTAGTGTAATTTATAACACCCAAGGCAAGCTTTAGAAGGTATCTAAAGGCTTGTTTTGGGTGTTTTTTGGACTGGACCGCATTAATTAAGGGTTAAAGGTGTGTTTTTCAAGCGCATTTGTTAAGTTAAGATGATTTATGCATCATTTCTCCTAAAAGGTCAATCACAGCTGTTAAATCATACCTCTTAGGGATATACTATAAGGGAATAATGTTGCTGAGGGGTGATCATTTGAAGCTCAGAGTGAAGGATGTCTTTATTGCAGGTGCCCTTCCGATTCACACCTATATTTCCCGCAAGTCGGAGTTTGGGTTAACCTATGAATTCCGTCTTCATAACGTGATTGATATGGTTGGTTTTCTAACTTCAATTGTTGGCCCATCCAAAACAGGCAAAACCGTTCTATGTGACAAAGTCATTGGCTTGGACGGATACGTCGATTTTATAGGAAGCGACTTTAAAGATACCGTAGATTTCTGGGAGACGATTGCTAATAAAATTGGTATTTCCCTCGAACGGGATCATACAGAAATCCGCACGATTGAAGGTCAAGGTCTTGCCGGAACAAAAGAAGGAATCACAACCTCCGTCACGGAATCTTTCCGCTCCAACAAAGATAAGGTTATCCAATATTTTATAGCCAATAACTTAGTCCTGCTGTTAGATGATTTCCATTACGCTTCACCAACCAAGCAATTCGAGATCGCCTATCAGCTCAAAGATGCCATTCGCAAAGGTCTGCGAACCATCATTATATCCTTGCCTCACCGTTCGGATGACGCTATCCGGAAGAACGCTGATTTAAGCGGGAGACTGAACCTGATCAATATCGAGCCCTGGAATACAAATGAATTGCGGGAAATTGCTATTGCAGGCTTCAACAAACTAAATATGCAAATCGATCTGAGGATTGCCGACAATATTGCGCAAGAGAGTCTATCTTCTCCTCAACTCATGCAATCAATCTGTTATAACCTTAGCATGATCCTCGACATCGACAATACAGAGCAGCCTGTGATGCCAGATCAAGCGCTTCTGACCCAGGCTTACAGAATGACCTCATTAAACCTTCTTGCCTACCAGGAGGTTGCCAGAAAGTTAAAAACGGGTCCTAACCCCCGGGGGCAAAAAAGAAAAACCTATTTGACTATAAAAGGTGAAGAAACTGATATCTATGAGTTGCTTCTTAAAGCGATTGCTGACGATCCGCCAATTGTAAGTCTCTCTATCGACAGCATCAAACGGCGAATTGATGTGTTACTTGGCAGCAATGCTGACAAACCGGACCGGGTTAAAATCAAAGCAGCCATTGATCAGATGCAGACAATTATGCAGAGCAGCGAACCGATGTATCAGGTGTTTGAATTTAAGGATGATGAAGTTTACATTCTAGAACCGCTATTTCTGTTCTTTTTGCGCTGGGGTAATGTTTAACTAGCTGAAGGGGGATTCTAATTGACTACGATTAATGAAGATAGGCTGCAAGTTATCGCTGCGCTTCAAGCGCAAGTTCATTCCTTTCCGCAGGGACAAACGGCTGATTTCAGCGGATGGATAGATACTACCAGCCGGACTTTAGAGCGCCTCTTCTCCGATCAGTCTATAGCCCCGAGATTTGTCCTGGTCACCAGGGGAAGTACGGCCCAGGCACAAACATATCTGAAAAATTTAATTGCAGATGTCAATGCCGGATTGTTTGACCCCTCCAAGCCACTTAATGAAATCGATGAAGTTCATTTTCATCTTATCATGAGCAGAGTTCTTAAGAATTTCGATAAACATATTTACGAAATGTATCAGAGACCCGTACATGGTAATGGAACTTTGAAGCAGGAGAGCCTCGCTGAAATTTCACTAGGGAATGAATATGATGTTCAGCGCTTGCTATATTCACTGCTCCGTCCCCTTTTTCCTGAAGCAAGAGTTGAGGTGCCCACTGACGGAGGATACAAGGGCTATCGCTTCGATCTATTTATAGATTCCTATGAAACTGTAATTGAAGTGAAATGCACTCGTCCCAATATGTCAGAGCGGAAGCTCACCGAGGAAATTGGCTCAGATGCATTTCATTATCCGCAGAAGCACCTCTATTTCTTGATCTACGATAAAGCTAAAATCATTACAAATGTTGAAGCATTCTGCAAGAACTATAGCAAGGCTCACGATTCCAAGCAGATACAAACCATTGTGATCCAACCGGTTAGTATAATATAAGAAAAAACAGGAAAAACAGGGGCTATCCCAGAAGCTATGAAACGGCTGCTTGGGATAGCTCTTTATGCTGAAGTAGATTCAGCGTGAGCACTTGGGGGAGGGGGACGCTCCGCAACTACCTGCGCGTTAGCAAATGTATGCTGTTTTTCGCATACATTCGGGCCTCACGCCTGGCGCGCCAGCAAATGTATGCTGTTTTTTGCATACATAATCCCCACATTAAGAGGGGCTGCCACTTTTGCGACAGCCCCTTTTCATAATTGCCTAAAAAATCACTCCCCCACCGTCTTCTTCCCCGCCCTCTTCTCATACACCACAGGATAACTCTCGCTGCCCAGCAGTATCCGCTTCCCCTGGAACTCATCATAGATGTTCACACGGACCGTTCCGCCGGTGAGGGCCTTGTACGCCCGGTTGTTCAGCGTAAAGGACAAGGTGTCGGATACTCCGGCCCCTGTAAGCTCTGCCTCCAGCGGCAGAAGCTTCTCCGCAGGCTGCCCGAACGGATCAAGCAGCTCTGCCACGAGCTTATGCTCATTCGCTCCCGCTGCGTACAGCGCACTGCGGGTTAAGCGGTAGCTCAGCTTCGTCTCGATCGACTCCCGGTCCTCTGACATCGTAGCCGTGGCCTGGGTCACGGACAGCGAGAACGGGAACAGCCCCAGCTTCTGAAGCGACGGCAGCGGGGCGGGATTCGCGATGTTAAGCGCCAGACCCGCAGTCTGAATATAGCCGGTCGGCGACGCCCCGGGTGCCGTCAGCTTTCCGTCTGCGATGCCTTCCCCGAGATAGAGAGTCAGCTCTGAAGCATTAATCTCCGGCGGGAGCTTGCTCCAGACGGTGACGAGACTTTGCTCCTTGGCATTCAGAGATGCCTCGGATTGGCTGATCACTGCCTCGAAATACTGATGATCCGGGGTTCTGTAGTAACCCACGAGCTGCGCAGGCTGGGTTCTCCGCAGCTCCTCGTTCGTCATCATCAGCTCCGTGTAGATCAGCTTGGAATCAGTACCCGGATAGATGCGGGTCTGCCGCTCCAGAAGCTCTGCCTTCTTGCCGGTCAGCCTGATAGGAAGCGGCTCTCCGGCAGCCACAGTGCTCAGGGTATTGTCCACTTGGCTGGTGAACAGTGTCAGGAAATTAGCCTTGGCTTCACCCGAGGCATATTGCAGAATAATCTTCAGCTTCATCAGATTATAAGAATAGGGCAGGTGCCCCGCAATATACAGCACCGCCGTCTCCTGCGGGGCCAAATGGCTGACGGAGCCGTCAATTACGATCTGCGCGCTGCCGCTGATATCTTTATCCCCTGCCTTCAGCAGCGCTGTAAGCGCCGGGAGCTGCACCGTAGTTTCACCTGTATTGCGGAGGCTGACCTTGGCCACCACCTGATCCTGGTCCGACCACGGCAGACGGTCCACCGCTTCGAGCTTGACGGTGAAGGTGCCCAGAGGGTTCTGCACAGGGTATTCTGTGGCCAGCAGATGGTCCGGCTGCAAGGAGTACGGAATCTGGAAGATAGCCACCGGCAGCGCAATCCGGTTCTCTTCAGCAGGCTCGGTCATGTGCAGCCGGAGCACTCCCTGATTAAGCTTCAGGGGCAGCTCTGCACTGAGCTCCACCGTCCGTTCCTCCAGCGGCTTTAAGGTAAGGCCCGCAAGGGCTGTATTATTGACCGGGTAACCGTAGCCTTCGGCCGTGGTTAGACGAAGCGGGTAGGCCGGCAGCGTTACCGCCTGATTGCCGGTGTTCCGTACACGGAATTTCAGGCTCCACTTCGCCAGATTGTCCTCCGAATACACCGCCGCACTGGCTAGTTGGGTATCTATCGTGCTGTCATTGACCTTGAGCCGTTTCACGGCGTTCGCGGGTACATTCAGGTCAGGCGTCTCTGCTGCGGGCAGCTTATACTCAGCCACCGGCAGCTTTAGTTGCAGGGTACCGTCCTCCTGGACGAACCGCAGCGACATATTGTCCAGCTTCATATAGGAAGGAATGTCCGCGAGATAATACAGGGTTCTTTGCTCCTTGGGCTGAACCTTGGCATCGCTCTTGTCGGGGGTCAGCTCAAACACCGAGCCCCCCGGAGATACCAGATATCCCTTTAGACCAGTATCTGTAAGCACCTTGGCCCCCGAGTTGGTGAAGCTGACTCCAAGCTTGGCATACACTTTCCCGTCCACTTTATAGATGTGCAGGCTCTCCGCCTTGACCGTCACCGGCAGCTCTCCCAGCATCAGCTGCCTGCTCTGGCCCCTTGCGGTCACCGTAGAATAAGAGCCCGGAACCGTGAAGGCTCCCAGCTTCTTCTGGTAATCGGCCTGGCTAAAGTCCCAGCCGTACAGGGCAATGCGGACGCCGTTAATCTTGGCAGCCTTGCCCGCATTAACATAATACGTCACCCGCTGGCTACCCCCTGCCGGAATGGACTTAATCGCAGCACTGCCCGTCACCGGCTTGCCTTGAATCACAACGCCGCTTGAAGTGGTAACCTTGGAGAAATAGTCGATCAGGCTGACGCTGTTACCGGTCCCGTTGTAATAATGCAAGGTATATGTCAGGACATTCCCGCCCTCTTGAGGCAACAGGGCAGCATCTGTCAGCTTCACGCTCACACCCTGCTTCAGCGCAATCGTTCCCAGCCCTTCCAGCTTGGACACGGCGGCCGGGGCCGCTGCTCCCGTTGCAGGCCCTGCTGCGGCTTGAGCCGCCCCGAAGGCCAGCGACTGGCTGAGAACGGCCAGAGTGACCATGAGGACCGCCTGTTTTCTGGTAGAGTAACCCATATACTCCCTCCCTCTATTCATTCAAATAAGTATTCGCCTTGTTCTGAATCAGCTTCGCCACTTCCTCCGCTGTCTTCTGGCCGCTGAAGAATGCGAGTGACTCCGCGCCGACAATCGCGATCATCTGGCCGTCCAGCATCGCGAAATTATCCGCTGTATCCATCATCTCCTGGAATTCCCCGAAATCCCCGTCAGGCACCTTCGCGGTCTGGCCATCAGGAAGCTTATACGTCCCGTTCTTCACCTGCTCCCGGACCTCGCTTAACTGCTTCTGGTTCACCGAACGCAGCAGGGAGAAGCCTTCTCTGCCCGGCAGGGACTGCGCTTCCTCTGACAGCAGGAACTCCATGACCTTCCAGGCCTCGGCGGCTACCGGTGTTTTGGCCTGGATCGCGTACTGGGTCATCGGGATAATCCTCATGCTGCCTTTGGTGCCGTTATGCGGCTTATGCAGCAGCTTCGGATTCGTAAACAGGGTATACGGGGTGTTGATGAAATCCGCAGGTTTCTGCAGTACCGCCGAATAGAACAGCTGGCTCCCGGCTTCCGCAGGCTTTGAGGTCATCACCTGATCGTCATACATCTCTTTAATCTGCTGCATCATGCTCTTGAAGGCAGGAGAATCGAATTTGGCTTTCTGTGCCGTGCTGTCCACGAACAGGTTGTAGCTGTCCACCACCATCTCCTGAAGCAGAACATCCGGCGGAGTATCCGGGATCGCGTACCGGCGTCCGGCGCCCGCCTTCTCCTCAGCCTGAATCAGGGATTTGGCGACGGCACCGAATTCCTGCCAGGTCCAGGTCTTATCATTGAACTCCACGTTCTGCAGTGCATCCCCGTCTCCAACGAACGCTCTCAGATAATAGCCGCCGGGAATAATATAGGTCCCGCCGTTAAGCTTCAGCGCATCCAGCACATTGAGCGCCAGATCTTCTTTGTTCAGCGCCTCCGCCTGCTTCAGGTAATCATCCATATTGAGCAGCAGCTTCTGGTTCACATATTCACTGACCGGCAGGCTGACGGTTTCATAGATATCGGCCCCTTTGCCCGAGAGCAGCGCGGTGCCGGCTGTTTTCTGATACTTCTCATAATCCTGCGGTTCAATCTTTTCACCAATCCCCTTGTATGCCTGCACCTGCAGATCAATGTCCGGATACGCCAGCTCGAATTTCTGCTCCAGTGCACGGTAGAATTCACTGTCCTGCTCCACCGATAACGTAACGACAGTCTTTCCTCCGTTGTCTGGAGCTTCCGCGCCGCCCTCCTTATTACTGCAAGCAGCCATAACCGTAGTACAAGCCAGGCATAGCGCCAGCCAGCCCATCCTCTTCTTCGCCTTCATTGATCCATTCCTCCTATAATCATCCGTATATTATGCACGGGAGGTCCCGCTACTGCAGACGCACGCGATTCCCGTCCTGCAAGGGCTCGCTGCTCTCCAGAATAATCATCTCATCCTCATATAAACTATCCGTTTCAATGATGCTCTCGGCACCATTCGTCCGGCTGGACCGGATCTGAACCTCACGGGCGACAAAAGCATTCCCCAGCGCCCCCCGCTGCTCCTCGATCTTATACACAAAGCTGCGTTCGCCCACCTGATGAATCGCCTGATTCGGGACGATCAGCCCCTCCTGGAGGGAGGGCTTCTTCAGCCTGATCTGAACCTGCTCACCCCCCTTAAGCGAGGCATCCTTCAGCTTAACCAGGACCTCTCTCTGCGAAATGTCTCCCGCCTTGCTGTCCTCCCCGCCGGATAGGCTGTCCGTACGCGCCTGAGCATTCCTGATCTCCGCAACCTTGCCCGGGATAGAGCGGGCCGGCTGCCCCTCTGATGCCACAATCTCCACCTCAAGCGGCTCGCCCACAGAGATTCCAAGGCCGGTTAACAGCTCCGCATCGGCCGTGAAGTCAAACTGCACTCCCTGGCTGCTGCTGGTCAGGATCACCTCCGGCTCGCCCGCAGACAGCATCCCTTCCAGCGCATTCAGCTTGGTTACGATCCCGTCGAACGGGGCTTTAAGCTGCTGTTCACGGGCCAACCTTTCCCTCATTCCGGCGATTCTGCCCGCCTGTCTGGCCTGCTCCAGCTTGCCCGCTTCGATGTCCCGTCTGGCCTTGCGGATCTGCAGCTCATCCCCCTCCATGTAGGTCTGAATGAACTGATCCTGGAGCGTCTGCTGCTCAATCTTCTGCTTCTCCAGCAGTGACACCTCGTCCTCCAGCTCCCGTTCAGCCGGCCCGCTGTCATAGAGAAGCAGGGTCTGCCCCTTCTTCACCTGCTCCCCCTCCTGCACAAGGATCTGCCGCACCTTCCAGCCGCTGGCGTTCAGCAGCTTCACTTCACTTACAGGACGCAGCATTCCGCCCGCTTCCAGCGTTAATTCCAGTCTCCGGTTGACCGGCTCAACTGTCGTCACTTTGGGCAAGGTCAGAGACTCTAGCGTATTGCTGAAAAAGGTGAAGAAGAGCAGCACGCCAAGCAGCAGCAGGGCTGCTGTGCGGATTCTTTTTTGCCGCCTGCGGTGTGCGGGCACTTCTGTACTCTCCATATCCGTTGTTCTCCTCCTACTCAAAGTTCCTTACCTGCCGGCCTTAGCCCTTGATCCCGGACAGCTGAATCCCCTCTATGAAGTACGTCTCCGCATACAGAAAGAGCAGAACCATCGGAGCCATGTAGAGGGCAGAGGCGGCAAACGCCAGCCCCCTCTCGCTGCTGACATTCGATAAATAGACGGATAAGGGCTGCCTCAGCGGATCATCCAGGAAAATAAGCGGCTGCTCCACCATATTCCAGTAATCGGCGAATAACAGAATCGTGAGTGCGGCCAGACCCGGCTGAACCATCGGCACAATAATCGTGCAGAAAATCCGCCAGTGCCCCGCCCCGTCCATCTTGGCCGCTTCGATATAGGCATAAGGGATGTCCTGCATGAACTGCCTGAGCATGAATACGCCGAATGCCGCAAAAATTCCAGGCAGAATAATCGCCCCTGAACTGTTCAGCAAGCCCAGCCGGTCTGCCATGATGTAATTGGGCACCAGCGTCACCTGGAAGGGCATAAGCATCGTCAGGACATAGATCAGGAACAGGAATTCCCGTCCCCGGAATCTCAGCTTGGAGAACGCATAGGCTGCCAGTGCAGCTACCAGCGTCTGCCCGGCGATAATCGGCACCACCAGGAACAGCGAATTCCAGAACATCGACAGATACAACGGGCTGTCCAGCAGCACCTTGCCGTACTGCTCCAGGGAGACCTGATCGGGCAGCCATTTGAGGTTGGCGAACGGATCGCTTCTGCCTGGCGTGACGTTGTTCATCTGCCCGACCGGGCCGTAATTGACCGCAATCTCGCGGGTGCTCATGAAGGAGTTGACGACGGTCACCCCGACCGGGAATAGCAGCAACAGGGCGAATGCGCCCAGAATGACGGTTAACGCCAGCTTCTGTATGACCTTGCGAACCGACGAGAGCAAGAGCGGACACCTCCCTATTCCATAAATCGCCGGTAGCGGCGTTCCACTCCGAACATTCCGAGCACGATGACCAATATAGCGCCGACCATCAGGGTGGATGCCGCCGACATTTTCTGAATATCAAGCGAGAGAAACATATTATTCATGTAGTGCTGCAGCATATAGATGCTGTCATGCGGGTAAGGTCCGGCGATCAGATACGTCTCGCGGAAGACCTTGAAGGAATTAATAATCGACATCAGGGTCACAAAAAAAGTGGTAGACGTTAAATACACCAGCGTAATGCTGCGGAACTGTCTAAGCCGGCCTGCCCCTTCAATCCGGGCGGTTTCGTAATAATCCTGCGGAATCTGCTGTAGTCCCGCGAGAAACAGAATCACGTTGTACCCGATATTTTTCCATACATACATCACCAGAATGACATCGCGCGCCGCCTCTGACTTCATCCAATCGATACGTCTCCAGCCGAACCCGCTCAGCCAGGCATTCAACGCGCCATTCCAGTCGAACACAATCTGCCAGACCAGAACGATGGAGGCGACAGGCACGACCAGCGGGAGTACATAGGCAGTCCTCAGCCATTGCCGGGCATACAGCTTCTGGTTCAGCAACAGCGCTACGCCCAGCGACAGCACAAGCAGCAGCGGAACACTGATCAGACTGAAGGTGAACGTGTTGGCTGCCGCCTTCCGGAAGGACTCGCCCGCAACCAGCTCCCGGTAATGATGCAGCCCGATACTGTAACCGCCGCCTGCCGAGCGGTCCGCGAAGGAATTGAACACGCCCATACCGAACGGAATCAGGTAGAACAGTGCAAAGCCCGCCACACTCGGGGCGAGAAATAACCAGGCGATGGATGAATCCCTGCGGGCCCAATTTTTCATGCGCTTCCCTCCCTGTCCTCAAGAATAGGCTCAATTTTTTAAGAAGAAGTCGGGTAAAGATTAAATCTTTCTTAAATTCACAGCTCTGCACAGCAAAAAACCGCGAAAAGAGACCTCTTACCTCTCTCTTCGCGGCTGCTTAACTGTAAACACAGATGGCCTACTTCATCTGCTGTATATCCATTACCTTATCCCTGAACCGGTACGTTACGGCAACATTCTCTATGACCTCCGTATCCTGATAGGCCAGGGACGCCTCGAACGCCAACGTCCCATTATCCCGCCACACCAGATGGTCCGCATAGCTATAATTCTCATGATCCGCGCGGGCCCAGAGCTTCAGCTTCTGCTGCGTACCAACCTTGATTCTGGCCGATTCGACCAGCTCCGGGCTGTTCATGCCCTCTTCGACATTCATGATCTGCACGTATTCACTTTTGTTCGAGCGGGTCACCACCGCCAGCAGCTTCCGGTCGGGGGACGGGAGAAGCTCCTTAATGTACATCGAGGGGGCAGCGAAGCTGAAATACGGCTCCAGCACATCGTCCTTAATCCGCCACAGCACATTCTGGGTGCCATAATCCGAGTAATTGTTGAATAAGGCGAATATGATGCTCCCGTCGGCCATTTTGTGGAGGTAGGGGCTGCGGTAGCTTTTGGACAGAACATCGATGGCAAAAGCCGCCGACTCCGCGATCCGCGGAGAATCGTCCCTCAGGAACGGCTGCAGCTTCTCCAGCGCCTCCTCACGCGCCTGCGGATCATTGAAGCTCTCCACCAGCCGGTTCACCGCAATGTACACATATTCATCGTTGCCGCTGGCTAACGCCTGCAGGAATTTGTCCGCCTCATACTTCGCGGGAGGGGCTAACTCCATGTCCTCCGCAGTCAGGTAACGGATGTAAGGCTCTTCCGCTTTATTCTTCTTGTATTCTGTAGCGAGGAGTGCGGTAGCCGTTGAACTGTATACGATCAGGCACGCGACCACGGCGATCCATTTTTTAGAGAACCGGTCTCGCAAGCTCCGGCCCCTGCCCCTTACTCCGCTATGTTCAGCCGCTTCAATCAGCGCCTCATCAATCTGCCCGATCTCCCGGAATAGCTCCTCCCGTCTCATAGATGCACGCCTCCCTGCTCCAGATGTACTCTAAGCTTCTGTCTGATCCGGAATAAGCGGGACTTCACCTGGCTGCTGCTGAGCTTGAACCGCCCGGCGAGCGCCTCCACCGAATCCGAATACCAATACCGCCTGATAAAAAGCTGCCGCGCCTCCTCCTCCAGCCCGTACAGAAATTCGTTGATTAACCGCGCGGTCTCCCCGGCGGCGTACTCGGTTTCCACCGTCTCTGCTGCGGGCAGGCAGTCCTCCAGCTCCTCCAGAATCACCTCAAGCTGGCGGCTCCGCTTCTTGGCCGTATTGTACCCATGCTTGTCGAGCGCGATATTGCGGGTGATCCGCCCCAGAAATACCTTTAGCCGGCGGGGATGGTTAGGCGGAATAGTGTTCCATGCAGCCAGATAGGTGTCGTTCTCACACTCTTCCATATCGGAGGGGCTGGCGACAATGTTCCTGGCGATTGCCCGGCAATACGCGCCGTATTTACTCCGGGTCTCTGCGATGGCCTGCTGTGAGCGCTGCAAGTATAGCTGAATGATTCCCTGATCTTCCATCTGCTAGTTTCTCCTTTGGCATCCTCTTATCTATATAGTAGAGAATTCCGGGCACTGGTTGCACTTATACGCTAATCATTTTTAGCACAAAAAAAACCTGGCACATAAGCATATCACTGCTTACACACCAGGATAGGGATAGTAAACTATAGGTTAACCGAGGACCGGCGGGTCCTGCTCATCCGTGCTGTCCCCCTCCACGTCTGCCGGTTTCGGGATGACCTTAATGTCTACAATCAGGGTATCCGTCAGCTCCGTATCGGCCCAGGCTGTGCCGTCCCATATCTGCTTGCGGTAGATGACGGTTATCTGGTAATCACCTGCGGCAGACGGAAGATAGGCAGCCTGATACACCTCATCCGTTACGGTGAATACGCCGGCCATGCCTTCCCCGGTGGAGCTCCAGGCTTCCGGATAATAACGTTCCTCTCCGGGGGTAGCAGGTTCCAGGCTCTGGTTGCGGCCTTCAGCCGTCAGAGTAAGTGTCTCCCCGGCAAAGGGACTGCCCGGGTTAACGCTAAGCCGGTTGCCTGCAGGCGTAACTGCTTCATACACATCTTGGGTTACCGTCTTAAGCGCACTGGCCGTCACCTTGTGTATCCCTGTAACGCGGGCATTATCGAACACTGCATTCTGGGAGGTTGTTCTGAAGCCGATTTTCCCTGCGGTTAATTCTGTTATCGGGTTCGTCCATTCGAGCTTCAACTGGCCGTCCACAAAGCCCAGAATTCTGTTGCCTTTGATGACTGCCTTCAGCGTATACCACTGGCCCGCAGCCGCATCGGGGAAAAGGGTGCTGGACACGGGGGTCAGTGTTCCGCCAACCGCCTTGAACAGCTCCAGCTTCTTGTTGTTTACGTTGAGCCGGTACATGTAATAGTTGTTGGCGTCCTGCACCCGGAAGAGAATGCCGGCATTGGCATTCGTGATGGGAACCTTCACCTTGGCTTCCATAGCAATATCTTGCCATGAATTCCCGGCTGTAATGAGCCCCGTCACATTCCCCTTCGTCTGGATCAGGGCTTTGGTACTGCCGTCTGTAGTTACACTCCAGGTTCCGCTGGCAGCTGTCCAGCCCGTCGTATCGCCATCCTCGAAGTTATCCGTGAACCGGACCGAATTAGGATTGGCATCAATCGGGGTCTCATCCACATCGGTAACCTGAATCGTGAAGCTTTTCTCCAAAGACAAGCCATTCGCATCTATGCTCTTCACCCGGATGCTGTAGCTGCTCTTCGCTTCATAATCCGGCGTGGTGCGGAGAATCAGCGTATCTCCCTGCGGGGCAATGGAGAAGCTGCTGTTATCGGCGTCTCCTTGCCCGGGAACCAGCGCGTAAGTAAAGGTCGCTCCCGCATCCGGATGGGCTGTAGTGAAGGTGCCCACTAGACCGCCTGGTGTGGTCAGCTCCGGCACCTGGGTAGCGCTGAGAGTGATATCAGTAGGCGGATTGTGAATAGCGGTCACCTTGGCATCGTCATACCAGACCCCGGCTGAGGTGGTACGGAAGCCGATTCCGCCGGAGGTTAATTCATTGACCGTATTGGTCCATGTCGTCTTCAGCACTCCATCCACATACCCTTTGATGGTATTACCCTGGACCGTCGCCTTAAGGGTATACCATTGATTCTTGACAGGCACGAACGAGGTAGTCGAGACCTGCGTCAACGTTCCGGCTACAGCCTTGTAGAGCTCCAGCTGGCTTGTGCTGGCATTGATCCGGTACATATAGAAGTTGTTCTGATCCTGCACCCGGAAGACAATGCCTGCGTTCTCGCTTCCATTAATGAGAGGCAGTCTGGCTCTGGCCTCATACGTGTAATCCGTCCAGGACACACCGGCCTTGGCGGTGATCAGCGCCGCCATCGTCTGGCTGGTGGACAGCACCCGGTTCCCCGTCTGGTCAGTTACCGCCCAACTGTTGGCACCTGATGCTACGGTCCAATCCGGGAGCAGCCCGGAGGTGAAGTGATCGCTGAACCAGGCCTGATCCGTATTCGCGAAGACGACCCCGCTTACATTCTCATTCTTGATGCTCACCTTCAGATCACTGAGGGTTTTCGCAAGCGTTCCTTTGACCACGACATTTTCAAAAGTCACTCCGTTCACCATCCCGCCTCTGGTGGGGTTGCCCTGAATAGGGGAATCTCCTCCCGTCTCGCGGACATTGATGTTTCTCAGAATGACATTGCTTACATCGCCGGATGTGCTTGTGGAGACGCGCAGCCAGTAATTTCCGAACTGGTTGATGCCTACCCGTTCAATATCAATATTCTCGAAGGTCACATCCTTGGCCCAGCCTTCGACCGGGAGCGGATTCTCTGTATACGCATGATCCACCAGCAGCGCCCGCGCGCTTTGATAGACATAGGAATTGCGGATGGTGACGCCAATCTGCGGCGTGCATATGCCCATGCCCAACTTGAAGGCGGCGCAGCGTGTCCAGGCGAAGCAGTCCTCGAAGACCACATTCTCCAGATGCTCGATGGCTCCCGGCCAGTCCTTGGACATTCCTTTTTGCGGCCAGGTCTTGGTGGAGAAGGTATCGTCATCCGAGATGGCAAGGGCATGCTTCACCAGCACGTTCTGGCTCTCGTTAATATCTATGGCATCATCCTCAAGCGTAAATAAATCCTGGTAACCCTTGTAGTTAGTGATGGTCACGTTATCCGAGCGGACCACCAGGAACGCCCAGAAGCCGCCGTCCCGCAGGGTTAACCCGTCGAACTTGAAGTTGCTGGTCGCCATCGGCACCACCAGGTTATTGATGAATCCTTCTCCCTGCTTATGGGTTGCAGGCGGGTTGGTCATCTTGCGTTTGCGCATTTCTATCCCTTTACCGTCAATCGTTCCGCGTCCGCGCATGGTGATATTCACGGAATTGGTGGCGGTGCGGATAAAATAGGTTCCATCCGAGATCGAATCCTTGCGGAAGTCATTCCGGTAGTCCTCACCCCGGCCTGTGCCGACGATGACTGCACCCCCGGCCAGGTAGAACGTGACATTGCTTTTCAGCGTCAGATTGCTGCTCTTGTACACACCCGCAGGAATGTAGACGATACCGCCTCCAGCCTGACTGGCCGCATCGATCGCCTGCTGGATGGCACCCGAGGTGATCGTTGCCCCCGTCTTGTCAGCGTTGTACGGTGCAGCGGTCACATTGTAGATTCCCGGGCCGGAGGATGCGGGAATGTCTGTCTCCAGCGGATCGGCGGCGATCACGAGTCTTTTACGGCGCTTGTCCGGGTCCTTCTCATTCGGGTCTTCGTTCGCAGGCGCATTAATATCTACGATTACATAGGTAGAGGCCGACAGGGTGAAGGTCAGCTTGTTGCCGTTGACCGTCCCCGTGATGTTCTTGGCCAGCGGGCTGATCGAATAGGAGGTAATCGGCTGGTCTGCCGTCACCTCAAGGCTGATGGTTCCTTCAAAAGAGAACTGGGCATAGTCATAATCGGGCAAATACTTGACGACAGGGACGCTCTCATTGTTCACCTTCAACGAGTAGACAGAAGACGGAGTATAGATAGACGGCATCGGGTAATTCTGGATGGTTGCCGGGCCGGCGGCGGCCACCTGCTGCACCGGCTCCGTTCCCGGCTCCGGCTCAGCCGCACCGGCGGTCTGCGGCGGGATGAATCCCGTGAAAGCGACGGCAAGCACCAGCAGCAATCTCATTACTTTGCGAGTAAGCATAAATACCTCCTCCAGATCGATTTGGCTCCAGGCAACCGCTTTCATTTTTCGGCGGCATACATAGAGTCATTCCCTACTATAATCCCGGGCCAAAAAGAAAGGAGGGTGGCAAACCCACTCTCCAGGGATACAATTATACTGTTCTGCACCATCTGTTAACTTTAGATGTAATGCATCAGATGAATGCTTCGAAGCGCCCCTCTGCATTCACTGTCGCTGTCCGCGGATCCGTCTGGCCGATCCCCTTCAGGAAGCCCTTCCACTCTGTCCTCGCAGGCGGAGCCTGGACATTCTGGAAGACGGTGCTCACCTCTGCGGAAGCGCTGCTTCCGGCCTTGCGGGCAAGCTGCACCTCCAGCAGCCGGATCTGCCGCTGCAGCTGCTCACGGCGGTAAGGTATGGCCTCGCTGCTCTGCCCCGCGTTCACCCGGTCCAGCTCCAGCATCAGCCGGTCCCGCTGCTTCTCCAGGGAACTGACATCGCTCTGTGTGCCGCCGTAGGCCATGATGACCTGCACCGGACTGATTCCTGATACACTCTGTCCTATCATGATCCATCCCTCCAGTCGTTGGCTGATGCCGCAAATCCAGATATTTGGAAGCTTCTATACCTTTCTATTACCCTGCCTCTTCGGGTATGACCCGTTGCGTCCGATCTCCGAGATAATCCGGAACAACCCTGACTTAAGAGATAAGTAAGATTTGCGTAAGGAACAAGAAAGTTCCGGTGGTTATACTTTTAACTAAGAAACAGCGAAGGGTGGAAACGAATGACTTTACTGGAATTGTGTACGTTAGTCGTCAATTTTGGCTTATTAGGTTGGGTGATCGGGAAGAAGAGAAAGGCGAATGCTTCATGGCGGCAAGAATGGCCCGCAGGTGCAGCTCTGATAGTTACGCTTGCTCATTTGGGGATTGACGGGGCCAGGTGGCAGATGATTCCCGGTTACGCCGCGCCTATATTTATAGGGCTCTATATGGTTTACCGAAGGAACAAGACCGGCAGAAGAAAATGGTGGGTCGTCGTACCGAGTTTTGTGGTCCTTACGATTTATGCGGTCGTTTCCTTCTTTCTTCCTGCGGTGATGCCGATCTTTCAATTCGCTAAACCGACCGGCTCTTATTCCATCGGAACCCGTGTCATTCATCTGCAGGACGCGGGCAAGGAGCTTATGGTTCAAAGCTGGTATCCTTCGGAGGTGGGAAGCTCCGATAAACGAACAGCTTATATTCAAGATGTTCCTGAGGTGACGACAGCCCTGTCAAAAATGTTGGGGTTTCCGGGGGGCACTTTCCGGCACTTGGCGCACATTCGAACACATGCTTATTGGGAAACCAAGCTGTCATCCTCGCAGCCCTCTTATCCGGTTCTTGTCTTCTCGCATGGCTTGGGCGGAGTTCGGAATCAGAACACGTTTCAAATGGAGGAATTGGCGAGTCACGGCTATATCGTCTTGAGCATCGATTATCCCACATATGCCGCGGCAACGGTTTTTCCGGACGGCCGTGTCGTTCGAGACGAGCATCAGAACCTCGTCGGGGCAGAAACAGCCGAACAGGATCGGCATATGAATGACTGGGCGACGGAAGCGACGTTCGTCTTAGATCAGCTCGATAAACTCAATGGCAGTGAGTGGTTCCAGCACAAAATGGATCTGCAGCGTATTGGTATGCTTGGACACTCGTATGGCGGGTCCACATCGGTATACATGCTGCAAAATGATGCGCGTGTCAAAGCCGCCTTGAATATGGACGGAGGAATTTTTGGTTTACCGGTTGATTTCAAACTGCTTCATAAACCGTTGTTTATGATGGCTGCGGATGCCTCGCTTGATGTAGAGGCTTTCAACAAATCCTTGGATTCCTATACCGAAGACGAAGTATTGAAACAGTCTGGAAAACCAAAAGCCTGGCATAAAGCCAATATGGATGATCTGATGGCTCGAAGGGAAAGAATGCTGGCAGCTGGCGCGTTAGCGCTCGTTTTACCAAACAGCTCCCACCTCACCTTTTCCGATTTGCCACTTTATGCGCCCCTGCTTTTTGCGCCGAAAGGGGACCTTAAAGAAAAGCACATGATCATTAACAAGTATACGGTCGCCTTCTTCGATTATTATCTCAAAGGAGATAAGACAAGCTTCTCGCGAATTGAGAGCTATCCTAACGTTCAATTTCACGGTCTGTGACCGGTCCATGTTATACTATCATCACACAGCATAATCATTGGAAATGGTGGAGATCGAGATGATTCATCTGATGAAACTTGAGCTCAAAAAGATTAAGCTCGGCCCTTACATCATCGGCTTTTGCCTTCTGAATGCTGCAATTGTTGGAATCATTTATTCCCTCTTGTCCGTATTAGACCCGCTTGACGTTCAAATGATGTATCCTAGTTATCCCAACTATGAGTTTGTTTATAAGGCTGCGCTAACGATGGTGAAGATATCAGCTACCCTGCTAATGGCTATTCTGCTAGCACAGCTCGTAGTCGGGGAGTATAAAACCGGAACCATCTCGACTCTGTTCCTCTATCCCATTTCACGGAGGAATCTGCTGCTTGCCAAACTCCTTTTAGTCATGTTGCTCGGGTTCGTCTTCATGCTCGTTTCCATGTCGGTTTCGGTTGCTTTCTTTTACGTTGTCAGCCCATTTAAACATTTCATTCCAGAACCGATCTCGGTGTTCGCCGATAGGCGACTTATTGGGGAAACGGGATTCCAGTCCCTTCTGACTGTGGCTGCGAGCTTCATCCCTCTAAGCATCGGAATGAGCAAAAGATCGGCGACAGCTCTGCTTATTGCGTCGTTCGTTCTGGCAATCATTCTGTATTTGCCGATTAACGCTCCAAACAACGACATAATCTTCGGTTCAAATCCGTGGATCAGTCTGATTTTCGCGGCCGCTGGAGTAGCAGCCGCATTCGAGACCCTCTATAAGGTCGAAAGGAAAGATGTTCTACTTGACGTTTTACCTTATTGACAGGGGCAACTACCGGGGTTCATCATAAGCAAGCATGATGCTCAGTATCGCAAGCTCTAAGCAATGGAACGCCCCCCTCCCGTGTCAAAAAAAACCGCCGGAACATAGTCCGGCGGGTCTTGTTTATATTTTTGCACCATTACTCTCAATCACTTGCTTGTACCAGTAGAAGGAGTCCTTGCGGGATCGCTTCAAGGTTCCCTTGCCGGCGTTGTCCTGATCGACATAGATGAAGCCATAGCGCTTCTCCATCTCAGAGGTTGAACAACTGATGATATCAATCGGCCCCCAGCTGGTGAAGCCCATCAGCTCGACTCCATCCTGGACGGCCTCACTCATCTGCTCAATATGCTTCTGGAGATAATCAATCCGGTAGGAATCGTGAATAGAGCCGTCTTCTTCCACCATATCCCTTGCGCCAAGTCCGTTCTCTACAACGAATAAAGGCATCCGGTAGCGGTCATACAGGCGGTTCAGTGCAATTCTCAGGCCAACCGGATCAATCGGCCAGCCCCATTCTGTCACCTGAAGATGCGGGTTCTTGATCTGGCTGACGAGCATCCCCGAGTTGCTGTTGTCATTCGGGTCGTATTTGCCAATATAGGTCATATAATAGCTGAATGCGATGAAGTCAACGGTATTGTCTTTGATAATCTGATCATCCCCAGGCTCCTTCACCAGCTCGATCCCGTTCTCTTTGAAGTAACGCTGCATGTAGGACGGATATTCCCCGCGCGCCTGAACCTCCGGGTAGAACAGGTTCATCTGGTCTTCCTTCAGCGTCTGCAGCACATCCTCCGGCTTGCTGGAGGCGGCATAAGTCTCCAGACGGCAGATCATGCAGCCAATTTGAGCACCCGGCATCTTCTCCTTGCCGCTCTTGACTGCCAGCGCACTGGCCACGAACTGGTGATGGGTTGCCTGATACGCCACCTGCTCCTTCGTTCCCTGAATGCGGTCTTCAAGAATACCGCCTCCGGTATACAGGCTGGTCAGAATCATATTCATTTCATTGAAAGTGATCCAGTACTTTACTTTATCTTTGTAGCGGTCAAATAGCGTATTGGCAAACTTCAGATACAGGTCGATCATGATGCGGTTTTCCCAGCCGTTATATTTTCTCGACAGCTCCACCGGCATTTCATAATGAGAGATGGTAACCAGCGGCTCAATGCCATACTTCAACAGCTCATCGAATACTTTATCGTAAAAAGCCAGTCCGGCTTCATTCGGCACCGTTTCTTCTCCCGTAGGATAAATGCGTGTCCAGGCAATCGAAAGACGAAAAACCTTAAATCCCATTTCGGCAAAAAGTGCGATATCCTCTTTATAATGATTGTAGAAATCTACCCCGTTACGCTTGGGGAAATACACGCCGCTGTTCCCGCTCAGATATTCCTCAAGCTGGACAGAATCCACATCGAACGTGAAATCCTTGCCGCCACGCTGTTCATAAGGGACAAAGGGTGCCATATCGGAAGTGGACAGGCCTTTGCCATCGGCATCATAAGCCCCCTCCAATTGGTTGGCTGCTGTTGCTCCACCCCATAAGAATCCTTGCGGAAAAGATAAGCCCTCTGTGTGTTTAGCCATGATTGATCGAACTCCTTCCAAATTGTATATTTTTGTAGTGCTGAGCATTATTTAATGGTGAACAGAAGCAGGCCATTCATCGGCATCACCCCCTCCACCTGGACAGGAATGACATCCAGATAATCCGGTGTATTGGTCACAATGACGGGCGAGACTGTATTCAGGCCCTTGGCTTCTATCGCCTTCAGGTCAAACTCGACGAGCAGCTCGCCTTGCTGCACCTGTTGCCCGGTGGTGACCTTCACATCGAAGTGCTGTCCCTTCAGTGATACCGTGTTCAGACCGATATGGAGCAGCACCTCAATTCCCTCTGTGGAGCGGAGCATTACCGCGTGCTTGGATTTGGCCACCATAGTAACCACTCCGTCAAAAGGAGCCGTCATCCGCCCCTCAAGCGGCTTCACTGCAATGCCTTTCCCCGTCAGCTCGTCTGCGAAGGTCTTGTCCGGCAAACGGTGAAGCGGAACCACCTCGCCCTGGAAGGGGCTAAAGATTTCCCCCTTTTTATCCTGGATCGATTGGACAACAGCAGGTGCTGCCCCGCCAGTTCCTTCTTTATCGCTTGGAGTCTGAGTCTCTATCCGGTCCTCCTGCTTGCCAGCTCTTGCCCCCTCCGGGTCCTCCCAGCCGAGCACCAGCGTCATGATGAACGAGACCCCGAAGCTGATAGCCACTCCAATAAGTGCATAGATGAAATTCTTCATTCCCTGGTCAGGCTGGATATAGAGCGGAAGCGATAACAGGCCCGGGACGGCGAAGCCGTAGCATTTCAGGCCCACCGCTGTAATGAATCCGCCCCCGGCAGCGCCTCCAAGGATCGAGGCATAGAAGGGTCTTTTGAGCTTAAGGCTGACACCATACAAAGCAGGCTCTGTAATACCGAGCAAGGCGGATATCCCGCTGGACAGCGCTACCGATTTCAGCTTTGCATCCTTGGTGCGGAGGAAAACAGCCAGGACAGCACCCGCTTGGCTCAGATTGGCAATCAGGTTGATCGGCAGCAGCAGAACATCATAGCCGAGCTTGCTCAGATTTTGTAAGGTTCCCGGGAAAAATGCGTAATGCATCCCTGTCATGACAATCAGCGGCATTAAGCCTCCAAGTACAATCCCGGTCAGCGGACCGGAATGGGCGAACAGCCAGGATACGCCTCTTTCCAGGTACATCCCGCCGTAGTTGCCGAGCGGTCCAATCGCAATAAGCAGGATAGGAACCGTAATGGCAAGAACCAGCATAGGCGTAATTATGATTTTGAGCGTATTCGGAATCAGCCGGTCGACCAGGCGGTAGATATAACTGAGCAGCCACACCCCCAGAATGATCGGAATCACCGATTGGGTGTAATTCACTATGGAGACGGGAAGGCCCAGGAACGGGATGGCTTCCAGCTTCCCTGCGTTATACGCATCCAGAATCGTTGGATATAGAAGAGTTCCTGCAAGCGTCAAGGCCAGATACTCATTCACCTTGAACTTCCGGGCCGCAGATACCGCCAGCAGAAATGGCAGGAAGTAGAAGGAAGCATTCGAGATGATAGTAAAAACATTGTATTCACCGCTGGTCTCCTGCATCCAGCCAAGTGCGACCAGCAGGGCAAGCACCCCTTTGAGCATTCCCGCACCGACAATTGCCGGCAGAATGGGTGTAAATATTCCCGAGATCGTATCCAGGACGGCATTGATGCCTCTTGCTCTTGCTCCCGTTCCCGGGCCGGAACGCTCCGCTCCGCCGGCACCGGACGCAGGCGATTCCTTAAGGACATTCTCAATCTCTGTGTAGACTGCAGCGACATTATTTCCGATAACAACCTGGAACTGATCGTTCTGGAATTGAGCCCCGAGTACACCATTCAGCTTCCCGATTTCAGCGATCTGAACCTGCTTCTCATCCTTCACATTGAAGCGCAATCTGGTGATACAGTGCCAGGCCTGATCTATGTTCCCCTGTCCGCCCATATGACGGATAATTTCCTGGGATAGCTCTCTGTTGTTCACTTGTCATTCCTCCTAGTAATGTAGGCATAAAAAAACCAAATGCGCTCCAAGCCTGCGGATCACCGCAGATTCGGTACATTTGGTGGTGCCTGATCGGGTCAGTAACACTCCATATGTTAAGGACAGAGGCTCATTCTGCACCGGAGCGCGAAGTCATCCGCTCCACGTGAATGATCAGATAGACCATTTCGTCCTTATTGATATGAAAACCATATTCCTGCTCTACAAATTGCTTGATCTTGCGAACACATTCGTAACTGTCCGGGTATCTCTCGGATAGAACATCATACAGGAAATGCTCATCCTTGAAGGACAGCGTGACCTTGTTCATTTGCCTGACAATAAAGTACCTGAGATGCGTTATAAATCTGGAGTAGTTCATAGAATCCTGCTCCAGCTTCATATTAAAATGCTCTGTCATCAAATGGAGAATCTGATTAATCATCGTTGTAATCTTAAGCGTCTGATTCATCGTGCCGTGTTCAATTTGGGCATTGACGAAGTGCAGGGCGATGAAGCTGGCCTCAGACTCGGGTAAGATCACCTGAAAGGCCTCATTGATCAGAGCTACGGCCTTCTGGCCGGCCATGAACTCTTTGGGGTACAGATGTCTGACCTCCCACTGCAGCGGACTTTGAATCTCCAGCTTTTTCTCCAGCCGTTCCAGGGCATAATGGATATGGTCGGATAACGGCAGCAGGATGGAATCATTGATCCTTGCCCCAATATACTGATGACCGAGCTGGATGATCTGATCGGCAATATCGATGACCGGCAGAGGAATCTCGTTGAAGAACTGCTCGATCCGCTGGTACCTTTCATCCGCGCCAATGCGGAAGGTTTTTTGAATCTCTTCCCGCCTTAGCGTCTGCCCCTTTACTTTTTTGAACCCAATTCCAGTGCCAATTACAATCAATTCATTTCCTTCCGGGTCTTCTGCCAGAGCAATGTTGTTGTTTAGGGATTTCTTGAATATCACTTAATTCCCCCCTCTGAAAACAAAAAACCACCAAAGTCTGATACACAAGAGGATTCTTGTATACTCATTGACAATGGTGGTGCCTGATCGTATCAGTGACACTCCTTAATATGTCCATATTGTATATTTATTAGACAAGCGCTGTCAACCATTTTAAAGCGCTTTATTTTTCCAAAAAATCTAATTTACATAATATGTTAAATATGGTATCCTCAAATTGGATGCGCTTCCATATGCAAATATATTTTAAGGAGGATATGTGAAATGAAGAAGATTGTCACCCGTATTGCCGCTCTGGCTCTGACGGCAGCGCTGATGCTGCCCGCAATGTCCTATGCCTCGCCTGTAGCCGAAGAGCAGGATCTGAGCCTCTCTGCGGATGCCGCTGCGGCTGTAACCAGTACCATCACGCCTGCTCCGCAAGGCTATGACGGGTACCGCAATAATATCCCGCACGGCAATGTTCAGCAGATCTCCTACTATTCGACTACAGTGGGCAAGACCCGGAACGCAATGGTCTACACCCCTCCAGGCTATAATCCTTCCAAGACCTATAACGTTCTCTACCTGCTGCACGGCATTGGCGGTGACCAGTATGAGTGGCTGAACGGCATGAATCCGCGCAATATTCTGGACAACCTGTACTCCGAGAACAAGCTAGAACCGATGATCGTGGTGTTCCCGAACGGCCGCGCGATGGCGGATGACCGTCCAATCGGCGATATTTATGCACCGGACAAGGTAGCCGCCTTCGAGCGGTTTGAATTCGACCTGATTAATGATCTCATTCCTTATGTTGACTCCCACTTCCCGGTATACAAAAACAAGCAAAACCGCGCCCTGGCCGGCTTATCGATGGGCGGCGGCCAGACGCTGAACTTCGGGCTTAAGCATCTGGACAAGTTCTCCTGGATCGGTGCGTTCTCGTCTGCCCCGAATACGAAGCCGGCTTCACAGCTGATCACCAATCCGGCTCAGACGGCCAGCCAGCTGAAGCTGCTCTGGCTCTCCTGCGGCGCTTCGGACGGCCTCTTGTATATCAGCCAGAACTTCCATAACAGCCTGAACAGCATGAACGTCCCGCATCTGTGGTATCTGGATGTAGGCGGACATGAAGGCAAGGTCTGGAGCAGCGGATTGTACCAGTTCTCGCAGCGGATCTTCAAGTAATTCTGGTCATAGCCTGCCCTCCCCCGATCCGTTAAGGTTGGGGGAGGGCAGTTGTGTGTGATGAGGCCCGCCAACGATAAGGAGGGCAATAATGGTGAATGCGATAACCGATTACTATGATTCCTATGATGAGGAGGGAAGACTGTCCCGGGATAACGGTCATCAGATCGAATGGATCACTACGATGGCCTATTTCAAAAAGCTGTTTAAGCAGGAAGCATACATTCTTGACGGCTGCGCAGGGACAGGGAATTACTCTTTTCCGCTGGCAGAATTGGGGCATAAGGTCGTAGCCGGAGATCTCGTTCCGCATCATGTAGAACTCATAAGAGAGAAGCAGAGCAAGCACCCGGTATTGGCGGATATGTATACAGGAAGCATCACAGATCTATCCCGTTTTGACAGTGAAACCTTTGATGTCGTTTTGAACATGGGAGCTTTTTACCATATCGGCACTGAACACAGGCAGCTGGCCATGACCGAGTGCCTTCGCGTGCTGAAGCCAGGAGGGATGCTGGCAGTCTCCTATATTAACAATGCAGCCGTTTCATTATTGAGTGTAGGCGATAGATTGGGGAATATGGAAGATGTACTTACCTGGCATGCCAACCAGACGAAGGATGGTCTATTCCTACATATGTCTCCCTCGGAAATGGAACACATAGCAGCAGCCTATCACACAGAGATTGTAGCCCATATTGGAACAGACGGGGTCGGTTATCTGTTTGCTAAGCACATCAATGAGGCACAGCAAGAAAATTTCGAACGCTGGCTTCAGCTTCATCTGCGGACCTGTGAAGACAAGAGTCTGCTTGGGTATAGCTTGCATGGACTGGCTATTCTGCGCAAAGCATAAAAAAACGGACCCGCCCGGCGGTAGAATTACGCTACCAGTCAAGACCGCCCATGAACACATTTGGTCCGCACGCCCTCGCAGCGCCGAATGTAGTCGGTTTTTCGATTACATTTGGCCCGCACGCCCTCGCAGCGCCGAATGTAGTCGGTTTTTCGATTACATTTGGTCCGTACGCCCAGGCAGCGCCCAATGTGGTCGGTTTTTCGATTACATTGTGCAGACGCACTCCTCAGCAAGCAAAAGAAAGCCGCACGCTCATCGCGTGCAGCCTATCTCCGGCCCTCTTATGGCGTGTCAACACGCAACCACTCTCCTGGAGTCTTCTTGATGAAATGCTTCTCGACCGAAGCAAGCACGGTATCGTTTCCTGGCAAAGCAACCCTTTCGATGGCCTCATTCACCGGCAGCCATTCATAATCACTATGCTCATGATTCAGAATGACCTCTTGGGTCTCATCCACGTATCCTACGAACACTGGTGCGACGTAGATATAGTTTTCTTGTGCCGAATAGATCTGGTCGAAGGTATTGGAGGTGTAGAGAGTGACCCGGGTAATCCCCGTCTCCTCCCGAATCTCCCTCAGCGCAGCTTCCCACGCCTGTTCCCCTGCTTCAATCCCCCCGCCGATGTAGCACCAGGCATCCCTGAGTACCGAACCGGCCCGCTTCAATAACAGGACATGATGACCAGAAGGTGTATTCTTCAGCAATACTACGGCAACTCCTGTACAACGTATGGGTACTTCAACGTTCGTCTTATTCATGATTGATCCTCTCCGCTACAATTTCTCCGCTCTACCCAAGCTCGGTATAGATCTGGAAGGTCACCCCGAACTTGTCGGTCAGATCGCCGAAGCCGGGGCTGAACGGCTCCTCCCGAAACGGCATGTTGACCTCCCCGCCCTCTTGAAGGGCATCAAAAATTCTCTGCGACTCCTCCACACTATCCGTAGTAACGCAGATTGTTACCCGCTTCCCGCTCTGTATCGGCGTTCCGCCGGGAGCATCCGAGAACATCAGCTCCGTGCCGCCCACCTGCACCTTGGCATGAGCCACCAGGCTGCGCATCGCATCCGGGAACGTGTCCGGGAGGTCCGGCATATCACCGTACGTCAGGAGGGAGAGGACTTCAGCCCCCATCACCTGTCCATAGAACTGAATAGCCTCCTGCGTGCGCCCCTCCAGGGTGATGTAGGGAGTAAGCTTGATTGTCATTGATTGTTCCTCCTTGAGTTCGGAATGGTCTCGCTTGTGTGATTCATTAGTATAGACGAACCGGCGCCAGCAGAATCATCGGTAGGCCGGCAATCCGAAGTGATGAAATAATTCAGCGTCTATAAAATGATGCACATGCGCGATTCCACCCCGCCCCGTCTCAAGCACATGAATCGCCCACGGGACAAGCAATCCGTCCTTCCCGGCAGGAACATACTGGGCAAACGCGGGCCGGTTCCCGTTCACCTGAACAGGGACCATCCGCGAGCCCACGCAGTGGCTGCGTGTAGTCTGGTAGAAGGCTGCGAGATCCGCACTGCCTTGCACCCACATCGTAAATGGCGGCATCGACAGGCTCGCATTCTCCTGGAATAAGGCTAGTAACGCATCAATGTTGTATTGCTCAAAAGCCTCCACGTACCGGGCAATCAGCCCCTCGTCCACTTCATCAACCTCAGGCTGCAAGGCCTCGGACCGGAGCTGCGCCTTGGCCATCGTTGCCCGCGCCCGCTGCATGGCACTGTTCACCGCCGCCACAGTCATCTCCAGTGCTCCAGCGGTCTCAGCCGCTGACCACCGGAACACCTCCTGCAGAATCAGCACGGCACGCTGGCGGGGCGGCAGTAGCTGAAGCAGCGCAATGAACGACAACCGCAGAGTCTCGCGGCTGATCAGGATATGGGACGGGTCGTCTACAGAACCTGGAGCCGGCCAGATCCAGGAATTCCGGGGCAGACTCTCCTTAGGCTCTGCAACCACAGCAGCCGGTTCGGAGAGGTCCATCGGCAGCGCCCGCCGCTTGGCGCTCCTCAGCCGGTCAAGACAGACATTGGTGGCAATCCGGTACACCCAGGCTCTGAGGGAAGCCTGCTGCCTCATCTGCTCCCGGTGCTGCCAGGCCCGGATCATCGTATCCTGGACGGCATCCTCCGCCTCGAAGATGGAGCCCATCATCCGGTAACAATACCCGGTAAGCTCCGGGCGCAGCTCCTCCAGTCCATCCGGGGCTTCATTGCTAGAGTCCATTTTCAGCATATCCTCCTTCATACCCCGTCCAGCTCTCCCTCCATGAACTGTATGAGGTAGCGTTCAGGCTGCTCAAGAAATTCCGGGAAGCTGCACAGATCCGCATACGTCTGATGCTCCAGGTCATAGCAGCCGAGCTGCCCCTTCTTCTGCGGATTCCAGACCAGCACCAGAGCAGAATAATTGTCGATATCGGCGGAGAGACGCAGCAGCTTACGCCGGCCGGCCTTCATCTCTATCGTGTCAGTCAAGCTGAAGAAGTCGATATATCCGATCTCATATTCATTGGGGACAAGCGTCAGGCGCAGCTCGCCGCCTGTAAGAAACTCGACCAGTTCATCCGGCAGTTTATATTTGGCCAGCTCATATTTCTTGTTCGCCACATTATGAACATCCGGCGGCTCCAGCGATTTCAGGTATTCCGCCATGGCGGTATGCCTGCCGCTGACCGCAATCGTATACGGCCGCTCGCCGTCCTTCTCCGCTATCGTAAGGTCCGCGCCGCGTTCCACCAGGAAGCGGACCATGTTCAGATTCCCCATCCGGGCAGCCGCCGTCAGCGGTGTCGCCCCGTATGGATAGACCATATCCGGCTTGTTATAGTTGATATCCACGCCCTGATCCAGCAGATAGGTAAGTGTCTTCAGATCATGGTCCGATACGGCTTGCCGCAGCACAGCTCCGGCATGCTGGCGGATATCCAGGCCCAGCTCATGGATCAGCGGGATATTCTTTTTGTTGCCATAGTAGGCCTGTGAATAAGCGCCCGATCCCGTGCGGCTGAGCAGGTCCAGCTTCGCGCCCTGTGCGGCAAGGTAACGTACCAGCTCCTCCTTGCCATAACGGACCGCACGCAGGAAGGCCGGATTCTGGGGGACATTCAGGTTCGCGCCATGCTCCACCAGCAGCTTCACCGCCTCTGTCTGCTGCGAGATGATCGCCAGATCGAGCGGACTGAGCGTGGTATGCCTGCTAAGCTCTAATCCCGCTTCAATATCCCAACCCGCAGCAATCGCAGCCTGCAAGGCGGGAACATCCCCCTGATAGATCTGCATCGCCCGCTCCGGCAGCACCTCGAACTTCCCAATGTCCTTCAGGACAATCATCCGCTCTCCTCCTTATTCTTTAATCCTCAGGATACAGCTCGCAGCCCTTCGACAGGAGCCACTCCTTCATCCTGGCGGATACCTGCCCGGCAGCCTGTTCAAAGAAGACGGCCACCTCCTGCCCATTCGCCAGGTTCAGGCGGATATAGCCGCCCAGCTCCCGGTAGAACAGGCAGCAGATATACGGATTCTCGATGAAGAGATCCGGCGGAAATTCATCCCTGCACATGGCGGCCAGCTCTGTGAGATTCACCCTTCCCTGCCTTGGCGGCATCCGCAGAAAGAAATGCTGGCGCGTCCCGGTCCACGGCTCATAATAGGCACTCTCCTCCTGCTCCCGCCCATACATCTTACGGTAGATGCCATCCAGAATCAGAGCATAGCTTCCTTCCTCCTGTCCCCCGGGTGGCAGCGGAATCACTTGAATCTGCTCCGCATGACGGGGCAGCCACAACAGCCCGTCCACCCCGGGATAGACCGCCAGGAAATCACCGTCCACAGTGGTCCCGATAGCCGTACACTCCCCAATCTGCTGCTCTGTTATTGGACTGTCGTCATCATGCTCCCATAACCCGTATCCGGCAAAAGGCCGCAGCACCTCCGGGTCAGGCAGCTGCACATTCATCCACCCGCGGTAGGTCCCTTCGCCATACTGCTGCAAGAACTGGAGATATGTCTGCGGATAGAGGCCGGTGTTCTCAGCTTCGAGCTGCTGCCTGTGAACCTCTGACAGCCCTACAGGCTCAGATACGATATACATTTATCATTCCCTCCGGTTTCCTGTGCAGGTTATTGGTCAATTACCTAGTCTACGCTGCCTTCGCAATCTCCGCCGCCAGCCGCTGTACTTCCTGTGCCGCATTCATGGCTATCTTCGCTCGTCGATCAGTTGTTCCAGGAATCCAGCGAACGTCGGGGCGTATTCCTCAATCAGATCATTCATCAGGTCATAACGCATGACCGGAAATTCTCCCTGTTCATCAGGGGCAGAGGTATCGAAGTAATACAGCTCATCGCTGTCCGGCACGAACAGGTCCAGCCGGTGCGGAAACCGGCTGACCCACCAATCCTCCGCCAGGTTCAGCCGGTGGATATACAGCAGATCCCAGTCGGTATACTCCCTATCCTCGGGAGCAACCAGCGTCAGAATCTGCCCGTCCCCCAGGCTCCCACCCCCATAACGGGCAAGCCACCAGCGGTAGGACGGCGGCAGCTTGAAGCCTAATTCCTCCTCGGCTTCGGCAATCCAGCTCTCCTCGGCCTCATGGCCCGGAAACCACCGGACCGGGGAAGGCTTGCTTAATAACTCTGTCAGACGCTCATACATACGTGTACTCCCCGCTCCCTGATAAGGGATGATTATAGATAGTCAGGATGGACGGCAGCTGGCGCATCATCATTCATACGCAGCAGAATATACTCGGTCTCTTCCAGCCAGTTATTGGCCAGCATCCAGCTTTTTAGCTGTTCCAGCAGCTCGGCTTGGGGCGGTTGTATCGGCTTACTTGGTATATTTAGATACGGATTCTGCCCGCTGTATTTTAGCATCTGCTTCTACCATTCATAGGCAACAAAGCGTGCTCTGAGCGTCTCTTCGTACGGTAGCCATTCCGCATCGCTCCATAGAGTCATTCCGGTGATTCCGGACAGCTGCTCCACCGCTCGCTCCGGGCTGGTAAGGCTAGTGAATTCATTGAACTCTTCAGCGCCTATCCCGAGCACCTGCCGGATGTAATCGTTATCTATTTGCTCTTCACGGAGCTGCCCGTATTCCTCCCGGGTCCACGGCTCACAGAAGATTCGTTCGGCCCGGAGCTCCCCCTGCTCAAAGAACGACAGCTCGAATAGTTCCTCATCCATATAACCCGCTGTCATCACCGGCGCTTCCAGCAGCCCGGACAACGTTCTGCCTGCCTTTTTCACCGTACCCCATACAAAATAATCGTGAAGCACGCTGATCCAGTACTCATTACTCTGGCTTACATAGATAACGGCCTTATGCTCTGGAGCTTCAGGATCGGAGTAACCTAGTACTGCGCCATGCTTCTTGGTCAGCTGTTGTAAGGCATGAAGTGTCTTCTCCAGGTCACCTGACTTGATATGCAGATTTGCAAACGATCTTCCCACGGGATGGACGGCCTCCTTTGATGGCTTGTGTATTGCGGCTTGGCATACTAGCATATAAACTAGATTCCATTTATTTTACCAAATTAATGCAAGCTATTGAAAGCCAGCGCTAGGTTTGTAGAATTCATATAGGATGTGTCTAAGAATTTGGCTGCATGATATATTATTCCTGAAAGGTAATGGGAGGTGTTGGCATTGAACGAACCTGTATTGAAAAAGGCTATGGATACGCTAGAATTTCTTAGTCAAGATGACGAAGCTCGCAGAATGTATGAGGATAGGCAGAAATACCTGCATGACGAGGCCTCCATGATTGAAGGCGCTCTTGCCGAAGGCCAAGCTCGTGGTGAGCGGAGAAAGGCTGTTCAAATGGCCACAGAGCTTCTTGCTCATGGCGTAGATATTTCCATAATAGCTAAGGCATCAGGATTGACAGAATCTGAAATTCTAGATATTAAGAAAGCCCGTTAAAATAACTACTCAAAAAAGAGACGGTTCCAATTAACCGTCTCTTTTTAATTTTCCCTCCGTCACTTCATCTTCTCATCTGATCCTTAATAATACTCAACATACATTCACCCGTAGCGACAATAGCCTCCTCAGCAGGACGCGGGTTCCAGCCGAGCAGACGTTTGGCCTTCGCGTTACTCGTTGACATGTCCTGGCCCAGAAGGGTGGCTATCATTCTCAGCTTGGGATTGAACAGCGCGGCAGCGCGGACAAGCAGGTTGGGGAGCTCTTTTGTAGGCACATGTTCTGCATCCTGCCCCAGGTGCTTCCGCAGAATCCTGGCAATTTCCAGTGTAGAGAGATTCTCGGCACTGGAAGCGATGAACCGCTCGCCGCTCGCCTCAGGCCGCTCCATCGCCAGGATATGCAGTGCAGCCACATCCCGGACATCTACATAGTCGGAATAGATTTTGGGGACGGACTTCAGCTTGCCCTCCAGCATGTTGCGGACAATCTCGTTCGAGTGAGAGTAATCCTTGCCCAGAATGGGTCCCATCACACCGACGGGATTAACTGTGGACAGCTCCAGCCCTCTGCCTTCCTGGCGGATGAACTCCCAGGCTGCTTGTTCAGCGAGGGTCTTGGATTTTTGATAGGGATGGATGTTCGCGTCTGTATTGGACCAGTCCTCTTCGGTATACGGGCCCACATGCTGCTTATGTCCCACTCCAATGGCTCCGAAGGCAGAGGTTAGGACCACCCGTTTGACCCCCGCCTCACGCGCTGCCCTTAGCACCCGCAGCACCCCCTCACGCGCCGGCTGGATCATTTCATTCTCGTCTTTATATATCCTGTTAGGTGTGGGAGAAGCGACATGAATGACGTAATCCGCCCCCTTTACCGCCTGATTCCAGTTTTTATCCGAAGTCAGATCGGCCTCTACAAACGACAAGTCCGCTATATGCGTCACTCCGCCCGCCATCACCATGGCCTTCACCTCATCTTGTCTGCCCATCGACCGAAGGGTTGCCCGCACATGATAATTCTTCTCCAGTAATTGCACAATAATATGAACAGCGATGAATCCCGAGCCTCCGGTAACCAGCACTACGGGCTTGTTAAGCTCTGCCATAATCAATTCCCCCTCCAGTAGACGTTACACCTGTAACTGTTTTACCCTATAATAAGACTGGAACCGATCACCATCAAGACGTTAACAGGCATATGTGACAGAATGGAGGAAGTGTAATGGCAGCAACCGATCATGCACAATTGATCAAAAAAGATACAAAAGAATGGATTACCCTGGCCACCCTTGAGCTGCTGCGGACCAAAGCCATATCAGCTCTCACAGTGTCGGAGGTTGTTAGAAAAGCAGGCGTCAGCCGGATGGCATTCTACCGGAATTATGATAGCCTTGAGCAAGTGTTAGCGGAATATTACGAGCCGAAGTTTGCTGATATCTTCTACAAAATTGCCCACAAACCGAATCACGAGCAAAAGATAGCGGATCTGACCCGCTTTTTCCAAACCTTCTCTGATGATTTCCGCCTGGCGATTGAAGGCCATTTCACTGGGCTGCTGTATCAGATCTTCAAGAGCCATATTACACAGTTCTATGATGAGCTGATTCCGTTTCCGGACTGGACCGGGGCAAGACGGGAGTATTGGATTCATTTCATGAGCGCCGGCGTGTTTGAAATCTGGATCATGTGGATCAAGAACGGCCAGCAGGAGACTTTGGAGGAGATCTCTGCACTCATCCGGCTTTTTCACAAATAATAACTATTAGTTCCGGACAACAAAAAAGGCTCCTCACCTTCCCCCAAGGGATTGTGAAAAGCCTGTTCCTCCCCAATCAAGTTCAATAAATCTTCCCCAGCAGCGCGGTCACTTCCTCCAGAGTAAGGCCGAAGGACTTATAGTACTGAATGTCGCTGCCCATCTGCTTCAGCACCATCTCGTTACGAATCCGCAGCATCTCCTCTGGCGTGAATTCAGCGACAAAGCATCCTTTGCCGGTGACCGTGTTGATCAGCCCGCTCCGCTCCAGCTCTTCCCAAGCCTTCTTGACCGTGATGACACTGACACCAAGCTCCAGCGCGGCCTGGCGGATCGGCGGCAGACAGTAGCCGCTCTCCAGCTCCCCTTGGAGAATCTGCGCGCTGATCTGTTCATAGAGCTGCTGGTAGATCGGCTTCTCGGAGGTGCTGGATATCGTTACATTCATAAGATCTCCACTTTCAGGAATCGTCTCACCGCAATCCGGTAGGCCAGCAGGTTACAGGCAATGAAGATCAGGACGCCGCCGGCCAGTATCGAGAGCTGCAAGCCAGTACGATCCAGCCCGGAGCCGTAGAACAGGCTATGCAGCCAATCGTTCTGGATACCGGCCCATTGAATCAAGGTGGCGAACAAGATCGCCGCAACTGTAGAGGCCGTGGTCGCTGCACCATACTTATACGCCGTCTTATAATACATCGGAATAAAGATGATATTGAAGAGCGCCAGCATGATGAAGCACATTCCCCAGAAGCCCATATGCGGTGCAAAGAAGATATACTGCATATCCGGGTATAACCGGAAGGTAAATATACTGACAATCATGGCAACCACCAGATGCATCAGCTCAAGAATGACCAGTACAGTAACTCTGGATTTCACAATATCCGTCTTGGTCACAGGCATCATGGTGCTGAACATCAGATCATTTTGGCTTTTGAAGCCGCCGAACATATTCGGGATCGTGATGAAGCAGAAGTACAACGGGACCAGGAAATAGACCCAGCCGGGAATCAGCATAAGGCCCCCCATCAGGAAGGGAAGGACGAAGAACCAGGGATTGACACCTAGCTTCAAGTCCTTGAGCACCAGATTATACATAGACACCCTCCTTTACGCCCTCTTTTTTGGCAAAATAGATCATGATCTCATCCAGACTCGGGATGGCCGCATCAAGCGTGAAGGAGGAATCGATATCCTTGACATGCATCAATCCGGTGAAGCCGAAGGAATTGGTTTTGTAAGAAATCAGGCAGTCCTTCACCCTGCTAAGGTCAGCGTCGCTTCCGCTAATCAGGCGGTAAGACTCCTTGAACTCGTTCTTCTCGGCGCTGGCGACAATCTGCCCTTGCTCAATGAAGGTGATGTAGTCGGCACAGCGCTCCAGATCGGAGGTAATATGGGTGGAGAACAGGATGCTGATCTCGCCGCCGACAATAAGCTCCTGGAAAATATCGAGCAGATCATCCCGGGACACCGGGTCGAGTCCGCTGGTCGGCTCATCCAGAATAAGCAGCTTGGCGCCATGCGACAGAGCGAGAGTCAGGCTATATTTGACCCTCATCCCGGTGGACAGCTCAGCGATCTTCTTGTTCTCGTCCAGCTTGAACCGGCTCAGATACTTGTAATACGTGTCATCGCTCCAGTTCTTGTAGAACTTCTTCGTGATGCCCGTAAGCGTCTTGATCCGGCTGCGCGTATAGAAGTTCACATCGCCGAAGGCGCAGCCGATTTCCTGCTTCAATTCCATCTCATGCTCCGCGATATTCTTGCCGAGAATATGGATCTCGCCGCTGTCCATTTGAATCATATTTAGAATCGATTTGATCGTCGTTGTTTTGCCCGCGCCGTTCACGCCGATGAAGCCCATGATATACCCCTGCTCCAATTGAAAAGATACATCCTTCAGCTGAAAATTCGCGTATTTCTTATTCAAGTGTCTAACATCCAAGGCCAGCATAACAACCCTCCCCGTAAATTGTGTATTCCGTGTATACACAATGTATCACGAGGGTTTCACAAAGTCAACGGCTCGCTGAAGGTTAGGCTGCCGCCTCCGCAGGCTGCTCCTTCGGCTTGCGCCGGAAGAACGGCTTGCCCTTGGACCAGTTGATGAACGGCTGCTCGATGAGATAATACGAGAGGGTCGCCGCTGCGTAAGAGATGGCTACAACGGTGAGACTGATGCCCAGCCAGCGCCACACATCCCTGACCCCGGCGAAGTGGTAATCCTGGAGTCCGTACTTCTCAATCAAGGTAATGAACAGATAGTGCCATATGTACAGGCCGAACGAAACCTTCGCCGTGAACCGGAAAAAGCGGTTGTCCAGCACACGCCCGACGACCCGGCTGAAAGGTGCAGAGAACAGCACGATGCCAAACAGCATGGCATAGACCGGGAACAGATACGGCTGCTGCTGGAGGCTGAAGTCGAATTCACCCGCGTGGCGCATCCGCCAGATCAGGAGACCGGCAAGGCCAAGTGCAAGCGCTGCGGCCGCATCGAACACGCCCAGCCTGCTGAGCCGATCCGCTGCGGGCCTGTGCTGGAGCAAGGCATTCGTGATGCCTGCGGCCAGAATGCCGATGGTGAAATGGCCGAAGAAGCCGACCGGATTGTAATTCGGCATCCAGAATTTCGCGCCGCCGACCTGGCCGTAGTCCCAGCCCCGGCCCTGCTCGCCCGGTGTGAACCACTGATGAATGAGGGCATTGGCGGCCAGCACCAACCCAAATACGGCGACCCAGAACAGCAGCGCCTTACCGAAGGAATGACGTTTGCCTAGCATGAATAGTACGGCCATGAAGAGGGGCATCAGCATATAACAGAAAACCTCGAAGCTGATGGACCAGAGCGGTCCGTTCAAGTCGGAGGGGAAGAACGTGGTATAGTGGAAGCCTGATGTGAAGGTGAAGGCTGCTGCAATACGCCGCCCCAGGTACTCCATCGGAATATCCAGCCTCCAGGTCAGAAGCAGGCAGACCAGCATGGACACATAGAAGCCGGGCATGATTCTTGCGGCACGGCGCAAGGTGTACGTCCGCAGGCTCGGATACGGTCTGTTATCCAGATATGCACTCCAGAAGGGGAACGACAGCAGGAAACCGCTTAACAGAAAAAACAGACTGACCCCGCTGTTCCCCAGCAGCAGCACAGACTGCAGCTCCTGGACCCAGGGCTTTTGTGCGGGCGGCATGAGCTTTTGCGACAAGTGATGCAGGATGACTGACAGGCAGGCGATCGCACGAACGCCATCCGCTCCTGTTAGCCGGGTATTGCTCAGACGAATCGTTGACATCAGTACAAATTCCTCTTTTCATGAGTAAATTCCTGAATATATGGCGCAGACCGGTCTCAGGTACTGTATCTTTCCATATATTCAGGCCAAATCCTTCAACGATTCAGGGCGTTAGTGCAGAAAATTTTACAAACCGCTACTTCTATCCCATTATTGCTATTTATTTGCACTTTTTTCGATAATCGCATCCAGGAACTGCTCGGCATCGCTGTTGAATTTCCATCCCACGCCATACTGATCCACCAGCATACCGAAGCACGAAGACCATGGGGTAGCAGATAAAGGCATGATGACATGTCCGCCCGCAGACAGCCCTTCGAAGTACTCCTCCAGCTTCTGCTTGTCCTCCATGACCAGGCTGATCAGTATGGCATTCCCCTTCACCAGCGCTCCCGTTACCGCTTGCATGGAGGGCAGCAGGTCCGACATCATGATTGTGCCGCCTGCGAATTCGATAGAGGATTCCATAATCATCTCTGACTCCTGGCCCGAGAGGGGATAGTTCGGGTCCTGCGGCATGTCGCCGAATCTGACCTTTTTCACCTTGGTGGCCTGTAGGGCCTCTGTGTAGAATTCAATTGCCTGCCCGGCAACACCATCGAAATTAAGATAAGCAATCGCTGACATTGAGCATAACCTCCTTCATAAGATAAATGTAGTATAATACACGATAGGTGACGGCTATATGTCACCATTTCACACTTACATCAGGAAAGAGGGAAGCGGATGGACAAGGTCGAACGGCTGATTACCATCATCATGATTCTGCTCAAAAAAGACATTGTGCCCAGCAGTGAATTCGCCCAATTATTCGGCGTGTCCAAACGGACGATTCTCCGCGATATGGAGACGCTCAGTCTGGCGCACATTCCTATATACGCCACTCCCGGCGTGCAGGGCGGCTACGGCATTATGGAGGAATACAAGGTGGACAAACGCCTCTTGAACAACGCTGACCTGGAAAATATACTGGCTGCGCTCGGCGGGCTGGAGCAGCTCCTGATCAGCGAGGACGTGGCCATGACGCTCCGCAAAATAGAAGCGATGGTTAGTCCAGCCGCTTCCAGAGGATCGGTTCAGCTCTCCTTCTACGATTGGGCGGGCCGCGCAGAGCTTGCCGGAGCCTTGAAGCTCTGTCAGGAAGCCATCGCCGGGCGCAGGCTGCTGACTTTCGCCTACACCGACAGATCAGGCACCCCGACCACGCGGACGGTGGAGCCCTATCTGCTGCATTTCAGTGAATCAAGCTGGTATCTGAAGGGCTTCTGCCTGGAGCGGGTGGGGCCCCGGATGTTCAAGCTCTCCCGGATGGAACAGCTGGAGCAGCGTGAACAGACCTTCAGCCCCAGAGCAGAGATGCTGGACCAGACGCACAAAGATGAAGTTTCTCCGGAGTTAACCGAAGTCAAGGCACTAATCTCGCTGTCGGTCAAGGATCAATTCATTGAACGGTTTGGCCGCAAGAGCATTGAACCCTATGACGAGGAACAGCTCCTGGCTACATTCCACATCCCCCAGCACCCGATCGGATATCAATTCCTGGCCGGGTTCGGCACCCGGCTGGAGATCATCGGGCCGCAGCCCTACCGTGAAGAATTCCGCAAGTATCTGCTTGACATGGTGAGCCAGTATACGTAGAGGTCACTATTGATTTCCCACCACTGTTCAACGGTAATGGGGATGCGCTTCGCCCGGTGACCACAGCGGCCAGAGGCAGATCATGGTTAATTTACCCTCCTGCACCTCCGCGGTCAAAGTGCCGTTCATCTTGTTCATGAGGCTTTTGGCAATGGACAGGCCTAGTCCTGAGCCTTGCCCTGACCGGGTACGGTCCACCGTATAGAAGCGGTCGAACAGCAGCCTTACATCCATGTCAGACAGGTCCTTCGCTTCGTTCACAATCCGCAGCTCTGCTGTAGACTCCCGCTGCTCGAAGCAGATGGCCACCTGGCCGGTAGCGTGCTTCAACGTATTGATGAGCAGGTTCTCAACGACCCTCCGCACGGCCGATTCGTCAGCATAGACTGTTACCGGTTCCTTGGGAAGCCGGATATCCGGCGTCAGGCCCCGCTCATTGAACGAATCGTAGAAACCTACCAGTGTGTCCGATAACAGAACGGTCATTACAATCCGCTCGGTTTTAAGCTGATAATCCGCCGATTCAATTAAGGACAACTCGAAAAAATCGTTCAACAGCGCCTGCAGCCGCTTTGTCCGGTTTTTGACAACTTCCAGGTATTCGCGTTTCTCTTCAGGTGTGATCGGCTCTACTTCCAGCAACTGAATATAGCCAAAGATGGAGGTTAACGGAGTACGGATATCGTGGGAGATGTTGGCAACCGCCTGACGCAGCTCATTCTCTGTCCGTCTCCGGTTAGCCTCCGCCTCAACAATCAGATCGGATTGGAGATTAATCTGGCTGGCAAGCGCTTCTAGACGCTTGTCAAATAGCGTAACCTCCAGTTTTTTACCAGTGACCCGTTCGTTATAGCGGCGAAGCTGCCTCGTCATCCTCACCAACTCCCGCCTCAGCACCAGAGAATAGGCCAGCAGGAGAGCCGCCGCTGTAACCGATATGAGCGCTACGGTGAACAAGACTCTCCTCCCCCTTCGCTTTACTTAATTTCCTTTTTACGGAATACGAGAACGCCCAGCAGCCCGGATACAACTATAGTCAGCATCGGTGCCAGCAGGAGGGCCGGCAGATCGCCCCCGTCCATATGAGGCCTCCCGATTTCACCCAGCAGCTTGAAGACCGAGTAGTCGTACACCGCAGTTAGAACCGGGATATACTCCGCCAAGGCTCCCAATATCATATTCATGGCCAGGAAGAAGATCATTAGGAAGCTGATTGTCTTGCCGCTCTCGGCGAACACCGCTGTGAATAATGCCCCAATCGCTGCATAGGCAGCGGTGTAGAGCAGCGTAAGCCCGAGTACACGGGGGATATAGAGGGCGCCCACTCCCTCCGGCAAATGGCCGAAGCCTGAGATCATTGATACTTCGGCCAAGCTGACCAGGGGAAAAATCAGAGAAATTACCATAGCCCCCGCTGAAAATCCAATCAGCTTAGCTGTGTAGAGCTTCCCTCTGTCGTTGCCCGACGATGCGACCGACTTCATGACACCTGTCGTATATTCGCTGGCAATGAAGAATCCGGCCAATGCAGCCACGCTGAATTTGATAACATAACCATTGCTGGCTACAAATTTATTCAGGAATTCGGCACCGGTGAACTGCGGCTTGCCGCCGGTCTTATTATCGATATAGTAGAGCAAGGGATAGGCCAGGGAGAGCAGGACAATGATGAGCAGCAACACCAGAAATGACCGGTCCTTGCGTAGCTTGAACAGCTCTGCTCTGATCAGGTTATACATGCGCCGCACCCCCGATCCGCTTCATGAAATAGCTCTCCAGATCTGCCCCCATCGGCATAAATTGCTCGATGGTAAGACCTGCGGAGAATAGGGCCGTTGACACCTTGCCGGGCTGTTCGCGGTACCCGTACAGCTTGATGACCCCATCCGGCATGACCTCGAAGTCGGTTGTGCCCAGCTCATTCTGAATCACCATGGCGGCCCTGTCCGGATGATCCGCTTTGATATGGACATATTGCTGGCATTTATCGTTCAATTCCCGCGCGGTAAGCTGCTCCAGCAGCTTGCCATGATGGATAATACCGTAATGGCTGGCGAGCAAATGCAGCTCGCTTAGAACATGGCTGGAGATCAGAATCGTTAACCCCCGTTCATGATTGAGCCGCTTAAGCAATTCGCGCATTTCGATAACGCTCATGGGGTCAAGCCCATTGGTGGGTTCATCCAGGATCAGAAATTCAGGGTCGCTTAGCATGGCGACGGCAAGGCCCAGCCGCTGCTTCATGCCCAGCGAGAAATTCTTCACCTTCTTCCGCCCTGTGTCCTGCAGTCCAACCAGCTCCAGCATTCTGCGGATGGAGTCTTGGCCGGGAATGCCCCGCAGCAGACGGTTCACCTCCAGATTCTCGCCGGCCGTCATGTGCGGGAACAGCGAGGGACCTTCAATAATCAGTCCCATCCGCTTGCGGGCCTCTGTCAGCTCCCGTTCTGTACCTGTGCCGAATAACTCAACCGTTCCTTCCGATGGAAAAGCAAGTCCGGTGACAATACGCATCAACGTCGATTTGCCGGCTCCATTCTGTCCAATAAAGCCATAGATCGCGCCCTTGCGGATAGAGAGATTCACTTTATCCAGCGCAACACTGCCCTTGAATCTTTTGGTCAACTGATTCGTTTGCAACACATATTCACTCATTGCTGTCTTGGCCTCCTTCATGTGATAGACCAAGTATAGAAATCGAAACTTAAAAAGAGCTAAAGCCAACCCTTAAGAATCTCTTAAGACTTCAGCCGGTAGCCCATCCCCCATACGGTTTCAATATAATCACTGCCGGGCGCAGCCTTCGCCAGCTTCCCCCGCAGATTGCTCACATGGACGTTAACCGTATTATCGTCACCATAATAGGGCTCCCCCCATACGCTCTCGTACAGGTTGGCCTTAGTGAATACCTTTCTGGGTTCAGATAACAGCAACTGGAGAATTTCATACTCCCGGGCAGTCAGAGCGACCTCCGCCCCTTCTGCCGTCACCTCTGTGGAATCGCAATCCAGCTTAAGTCCGTTATACTGGAGGATGCGGGCTGAAGCTGAGGGTATAATCTGCATGTACCGGCGCAAATGGGAGTCAATCCGCGCCGATACCTCCTCAATGTCAAAAGGCTTCGTAATGAAGTCATCCGCACCTCCGCGCAGCGCTGACACCTTGGTCTGCTGCTCACCCTTCGCCGAGATAATAAGGACCGGCATACTGCCCCGCGCGCGAATCCAATTCAGCAGCTCCTCCCCCGTCATTCCCGGCAGCATCAGGTCAAGCAGAACCATACTCCATGGCCGCTGCTCCAGATAGAGCAAGGCTTCTGTACCGGAGAAGGCAGGCTGGGGCTGATATCCGCTTTTGGTAATAATGCTGCACAGCAGCCGGCTAATGTCACCATCGTCTTCAGCAACAAGAATCGATATTGGCTTGTCCATCGGGTCTCCTCATATCATTCATCTTCCGCAGCACATCCTATAATTTGTATACTTTAGCCTATATGATAGACGATTGCTGCCGCAAGTTCCAGCGCCTGATTTCATCAGCTTGATTCCATGTCCCGGGCCAGCTCCAAAAAAGCCTCAACCGCCGGAGAAAGCCATTTCTCCTCATGCCAGAACATCTGGGTGGCAAACGAGACGGCGCTCAGATCCCATGGCAGGGAGACCAGCTCCCCGCGCTGCAATTCCTCCCTCACGGCCATTTCGGGCAGAATCGCAATCCCCATGCTCAGCTTTGCACATTGTTTGATCGCCTCTGCGCTGTGGAACTCCAGTTCGGTAATGCCCGCCATCCCCTTCTGCGACAGGCTGCGCTCGAAGAAGCTGCGGTAGGAGCAGCCCTGCTCCGTCAGCAGGAAGGTCTCCCCGTGGAAATCCTGGATTGCCCGCGCCGGACGCGACGCCAGCGGATGATTGGGAGCGGCCAGGAGGCAGAAGCGTTCCTCACTGATTTTTTCTCCGCAAAAACCGCTCTCGCCCTTGACCTCATCCAGCATGAAGATCACATCGACATCCCCGTCCCGCAGGCTCTGCCGGAGGCTTGGACTCACCAGCGGCAGGAAGATCAGCCGGACCCCGGGATGAAGCTGCCGGAACCGTTGCAGCACGGCGGGAAGCCGGTAGGTGCATAACGTCTCATCTGCACTGATCACGATCGTGCCGGTCAGCTCGCCGGGCTGCTTCAGCGCGTGCTGCGCCTCCTCCACCATACACAGGATATTATCTGCATAGCGCAGGAACCTTTTGCCGGTATCGGTTAAGGTCACACTTTTGCCCAGCCGGTCTACCAGCTTCACACCCAATTCTTCCTCCAGGGCCTTCATTTGCATAGTAACCGTGGAGGGGACGTAGTTCTGCACTTCGGCGGTGCGGGTGAAATTCAGCGTGGAAGCAAGGGTATAGAAAGTCTTCAACTGGCGCAATTCCATCATCTATCGCTCCTTCGTTCAAAAAAAATGAACGTTCCATTCGGAAACGTTTCTTTGACTTAACCTTAGCAGCATCGTAGAGTGATGACAAGAACGGCGGCCGATTCCGTTATGAATGTACAAGGAGTGAAGTAATTGAATAACCGATTGACGATATATATTCTGGCACTGGCTGTTTTTCTGATCGGGACGATTGAATATATAATTGCTGGTGTCATTGAGATGATTGCAGCAGATCTGGGGGTATCCACCTCCGAAGCGGGGCTCATGGTAACCGTATTTGCGCTGTCCGCAGCGATTATTGCCCCGGTTCTCATTGCACTGACCATTAACATGGACCGCAAAAAACTGCTGCTGACAGCCCTCAGCGTCTTCATTGCCAGCAACGGGCTGATGCTGCTGCACCTGCCGTATGAGGCGATGCTGGGCGTGCGGATCGTTCAAGGGGCAAGCGGGGGAATCGCGACCGTGGTCGCTATGGCCGTAGCCACACGGCTGGTGGAGAAGGAGCGGAGAGGCAATGCGATTGGCATTATTTTGATGGGACTCAGCAGCTCGCTGGTTTTGGGCGTTCCTGCGGGTACTTTTTTCAGCGAACGGTTTGGCTGGAGGGCTCTGTTCGTCATCATCGGGGTGCTGAGCCTGCTGCCGCTGTTCATCATCTCAGCCAAGGTTCCGGCCATCCAGGAAAAAGAAACCGTCACCCTGCGGACCCAGCTCTCTGTGCTGAAGGATTCCCGGATTGTCGCCGCGCTGGCGGTCACCTTATTGTATGTAGGGGGTTATGCTACACTCTTCACCTATATTACCCCTTACCTGCAGGCCGCATCCTCCCTGTCTGTCATTGAGATTAGCGGTGTTCTGTTCCTGGCGGGGGTGTGCAGCTTCATGGGGTCCAAGCTGGGCGGGCAACTGGCCGATGCCAAAGGTTCGAAGTTCACCATCTGCTTGGGACTTCTGCTACAGGGAATCACGCTGATCCTGTTCACGCTGGCGGGTGTTCATGTTGTTGTGCTCATCCTGGTGCTGATGATCTTCATGCTGGGTACCTGGAGCATCTCCCCGGCGCAGCAGCTCCTGCTGGTCACCTTGGTTCCCCGGAACCCGGATATAGCGCTAAGTGTCAACACATCCTTCATCCAGTTCGGGTTCGCCCTCGGTTCCGCATTAGGCGGCTTCGTGATCAGCCGTACCTCGGTGCTCCAACTGAACTGGGCGGGTCTTGCTGCTGTCGCTGTGGCTTGGATTCTGGCCATGCGGGTGTTCAAGGTTCGTAAGGCCTGATTGCCTTCATGCTAAAAAGTTTAGAGGCCATCCCCCGGCGGGGTGGCCTCTATTTGTATAGGGTAGTTACCTGGTTATCCGCCAGTCACTCCCTTGTGCTATGAATGATTAACCGCGATCGGCGGCTCATGCTTATGCGGCTTATTCGGCTGATGACCTTCCGATCCCGTCACCAGACCAAGCGACTCTGTGGCGGCGGCCTGGATGTCATTAAGCAGCTGCGGATTGCCCGATAAGGAGAGGCCGTAGGATGGAACCATCTCGCGGAGCTTCGGCTCCCATTCCTTAAGGTGCTGCGGGAAGCATTTGGCGATAACCTCCAGCATGACCGATACGGCGGTTGAAGCCCCCGGCGAAGCTCCCAGCAATGCCGCAATCGAGCCGTCCGCACTGCTGATGACCTCGGTGCCGAACTGAAGCGTGCCTTTGCCGGCGGCGGTGTCTTTGATAATCTGTACACGCTGGCCTGCCACTACCAGCTCCCAATCCTCACTCTTCGCCTCCGGGACGAACTCCCTGAGCGCTTCCATACGCTGGTCCTTTGACAGCATGACCTGACCAATCAGGTACTTGGTCAATTGCATATTCTTAGCGCCTGCCGCCAGCATAGTGAACAGATTGTTCGGCTTGACGGAGGTAATCAGATCGAACATGGAGCCGAACTTCAGGAACTTAGGCGAGAACCCGGCAAACGGGCCGAAGAACAACGACTCCTGCCGGTCGATCACGCGGGTATCCAGATGGGGCACCGACATAGGCGGCGCGCCTACCGCAGCCTTGCCGTACACCTTGGCATGATGCTGCGCTACGACCTCCGGCTTCTTGCAGACCATGAACAGCCCGCTCACCGGGAAGCCGCCAATCCCCTTGCCTTCAGGAATACCGGATTTCTGCAGCAGATGCAGACTGCCGCCACCGCCCCCGATGAACACAAACTTGGCCGTATGGCGCTCGGTTGCACCAGTAGCGGCATTATGCACCTTCAGCTCCCAGGAGCCGTCCGCAGTACGTTTAATGTCCTGCACCTGATGGTTGTACCGGATATCGACGTTGTTGCTCTGCAGATGGCTGAACAGCGTACGGGTCAACGCCCCGAAGTTCACATCCGTCCCGGAATCGATCCGGGTCGCCGCGATCGGCTGGGTTAGGGTCCGGCTCCGCATCATCAGCGGAATCCATTCCGTCAGCTTCGCAGGATCGTCAGTGAATTCCATGCCCTGAAACAGCGGATGAGCTGAAAGCGCTTCAAATCTTTTTTGTAAAAACGTTACATTCTTCTGCCCCTCTACAAAGCTCATATGCGGAACAGGCACGATGAAATCCTGCGGGTCCTCTATACGCTTCTGCTTCACAAGGTAGGACCAGAACTGCTTCGAGAGCTGAAATTCCTCGTTCACCTTAACCGCCTTGCTGATATCAATTGATCCGTCCGGCTGCTCAGTAGTATAGTTAAGCTCGCACAGTGAAGAATGCCCCGTTCCCGCATTGTTCCACTCATTGGAACTCTCTTCTCCCGCACCCGAACGCCGCTCAAACACGGTTATCTTCCAGTCAGGCACTAATTCCTTCAGTATTGAACCAAGTGTTGCACTCATGATTCCAGCACCAATTAAAATAACGTCTGTTTTGGATTGTTGGTTGCTCATATTCTACCGTCCTTCTTCCCTACGATTTGCAGGAAGGATGCAGGCACTCCTGCTCAGGCGCCACAGCCAGCCGGCACGGACCGGGTCACGCACCGTTATGGATGATCCTTGACCCTAGTTTATCACTAATGGATATAAATTTTAAGATTTATCTTAATTTTTATAAGAACCGATGATTTCCAGGCCATTTCCAGCCATTCCGGCCTGCCGCTTCAGCTCAATAATCCCGCGCCGCGTCGAACCAGCCCTGGGCGGCCTCTTCCGGAATCGGCTGGCCGATCCCGTGCTTACTCTGGCTGAGCTGCCATACCGCCTCGCCCAGATCCTCTCTTTCGGTCGTCTCAATGCCCTTCAGCGAATTGAAACGCTCGGTGAACACAGTAATCGCCGCTTCCGCATCGGCAAGAGTGCGGGCTTCCGCCAGTGAGGCCAGCGCCGTATCATAAGCTTCGTTCGCCAGCTTAGCGAGACGCTTCGGCCAGGCCGCGAACGGGCGGCCGTATTCGCTCTGCCACCACTCCGGCTTCCTGAGCTGGCTTATGGAAGCATAATCATCCCAAGGGCGGACCTTGGCGCGCGCCTTCATCTGCTGCCGCAGACGCTTGCCGCAGGCCTCCTCCACGTTGTAGGCGATGAACCGGTCCAGCAGCGGCCACGTATCCAGGGAAGGCAAGCCTTCCAGCTCCGGCATGAAGCGGAGCTCCAGACTGGTCAGCCCCGTCAGGCGGGCAAGCGCTTCCAGATCGCAGAAGCTTCCCCACAGGCTGAGCGACTCCAGGCTCGGGAACCGCTCCAGGCCATCCAGCGAGATCGGCTGACCCAAGGGCGGGCTATTCAGCGTCAGGTTAGTCACCCCCTGCAGCTCACCCAGGTCCGGCAGCCGGTACGGCGCATCGCTCCTGCGCCGGCTCGTATCCGGTACCAGGGCCAGAGTAGTCGGCAGATGGCCGGAGGCCGAGATGCGGGTCAGATCACCGGACAGGCTCAGGTTATACAGCTTCTCCGGGAGGACCAGGCTAATCGGTCCCTTTGCCAGAGGACCCAGCTTAATACCCAGGGTATAGATATCCGCCCGGCTACCGTCCAAGGATGCAGCCCCCGGCAGCACCGGGGTCCAGCTTATATTCTCAATCGGCCGCCGTTCCGCCCAATCCAGGAAGCCCGTATCACCACCGGTATAGCTTATATAACGCGGCCAGGGCGAGCCGGCAGGGGTGGCGAAGGGCTCGAACACGGACCAGTTGATGCGCTCATCCGCAGCGACCAGCACCTCTGCCGGTGGCTTTGACTCCCGGGGGCCGATCGATAAGCTGCCCATACCGGCCTTACGGTCAAGCGTGTGGCTGCCGGGACCCGTCAGATCAAGGACATAACGTCCGGGTTCTGTAAGGGGAGCCGGGGATTGAGCTTGGTGATCGTTGGTCATTTGCTTCATCCTTTCTGCTTCAACATGACAGTTATCTGTATACTGTAACTTTTTTCACTCTACTCCCTTTACCATACGATATCCTAGCAGTCACAGCAACTTTGCCGGCCCTCTGTCCTCGCTTACATTTAGCCCACGCGCCCCTGCCCGGCCCATTGTATTCGCTTTTCCGCATACATTTGCTCCACACGCTCCCGCCGAGCGCATCGTGGTCGGTTTTCCGCATACACTCCACCCCTGCCACAACGCAAACAAGCCTGGGCCGTTACCGGCCCAAGCGCTCATGCTCTATTTAGTTTGCCGCGCAGCAATCACACGCTCTGCCCTTCACCTGCGCCTGCCTTATACATACTCTCTGCTTCAACCGGATTCTCTTTGGCTGTCAGATGCTGCGGAGTGATCCGGCACACTTGAACCGGACCGCCGTACACGGCTGACCGGTATTTCTCCACATGCTGCTTGGACAGCGGCCGGTTATAGTAACCGGGCACATATTTGTTCATCATCTCCTGCAAGACCTGCGTAGCTTCATCCAGATCCGTCACCGGCTCTGCCTGGCCGAAGACCATCACGCTCATATAAGCGGTATCCGTCTTGGCGGGCACGGGGTTCGTGATCGTCCCATACTCCTCACAGACCGTGAAGCATACCTCTGAGTTCTCACTCATCACCTGATTGCGTCTTCCATCCCCGGCCCCGTGGAAATACAATTTTCCGTCCATCCATACATAATTCAGCGGCACCACATAGGGACGATTCCCATCTGCTAATCCCAGATACCCAATTCTCGCCTGCCGTAAAAACTGTTCAATCCTCGCCTCATCCTTACACTCTCTAACCTTGTAACGAACCGGATTCATCCCGAACCCTCTCCTCCCCGCGTCCTCCGCGTATACGTTATTCGGTAGTATATCAACGAATGGACTGTGCTAAAATATCCAAAGAGCATAGTTTTGACCAATCCATAATTTAGACACTGTACCAAAATAACAACCGGGAGGGGATTCCTCATAATGTTCGTCAACCGCAATGACCCAAGCCCGATCTGGCAGCAACTGCTGAATCAGGCCATTCATAATATTACAACCGGCATCTGGGCGCCGGGCGAGCTGCTGCTCCCTACCCGTGAGCTCGCCGAGCAGCTCGGGGTATCACGCTCCACGGTGCAGCTCGTCTATGAGGAGCTGCTGAGCAGAGGGTATACCGTAACCTCCCGGCGGGGCGGAACACGGGTGAGCCATTGGAATCCGGCCATCCAGACAACCCGGAACACCATGCCGGAAGGACCCGTTCCTCCCTCGCTTCCCCTGCTGAACTCGGCGGTGGACCAGCTGCAAGACTGGTTCGGAGGCCATCCGTCTCAGGAAGCGGAGATCGATTTCACCCCGCACGAGCCCTATGTGGACAGAACCTTTCAGAATCACTGGCGGCAATCGCTGCTTCACGCCTCCACCGCAATGGAATTATCCGATTGGTCCTACGGCAATCCCTATGGTCTTCTACAGCTCAGGGAACAGATTCAGCGTTATTTGCTGCTTGAGCGTGGCATACGGATTGAGCTTAGCCAGATTCTGTTGACCTCAGGCGCCCAGCACAGCCTTGACCTGATTGCCCAATCCCTTCTCACGGAGGGAGATACTGTCTCTGTGGAAGATCCCGGCTTCCCTGCCGCCTGGATGGCGATGAACTACCGGCGGATGCGCGTAGCACCAGTACCAGTAGACGGTCAGGGTCTTGTGGTTGACCAGCTCCACCCGGAATCCAGGCTCGTCTTCGTAACCCCATCGCACCAGTGCGCCATAGGCTCCGTGATGTCCGAGCCGCGCAGACAGCAATTGCTGCATCAGGCCGTACAGAAGCAGCTATGGATTATTGAGGACGGTTATGACAGTGAATTCCGCTACCGCGGCGACCCGCTGCCCACGCTCTATAGCCAGGCACCGAATAATACCCTGTATCTGATGAGCTTCTCCAAAATGATTGCCCCAGGCATCCGCATCTCAGCGATTGTCGGTCCGGCCCGGGCCATCGCCCAGTTAGCCCGCGTACAGGAGCTGACCTACCGTCACCTTCCGGTGATGGATCAGCTCACCTTGGCCCACTTCATCCAGAAGGGGCATTTCATGCGCCATATGCGCAGAGTCCGCAATGTGTACCGCCGCAGACACGAAGCCATCACCAAGGCGATAACATCAAGCGGTCTGGGGGAGCGGTTCACCCTGAGCGGAGCAGATACGGGGCTGCATGTCTTCCTTGAGGCGGAACCGGACTGTGACGAGGAAGCCGTAACCCGGTCTGCCCTGGAGCAGGGAATCCGCGTATACCCGCTTGCCCATTACTGCCTTACGAGCCGCAGAAAAGGGTGGGTGCTGGGCTTCGCCAAGGTGGACGAGAGCTTAATCGGGCAGGGAATTCACCGGCTGGCCGGGCTGTTATTATAAGCCTCTGCTTATGGTCCCGGATGATCCACTCTCCTTGCGTCCAAACTGCACATAATAGACCACGCTCACCGCAACAACCAGAACAGCAAGCACCACAAAAATATTACTAAACACAAAGGAAGCCTGATTCTTGGGTATAGGATTGAACGCCGCAGAAGCACCAGCATCCAGCACCTTGCCCAGGATCGCCGTCGAGGTAGCCGCCGAGATGAAGGTGAGCATGGAGAATAGCCCCATCCCCACTCCCGTCTGCTCTGGGGTTAATCTCTGCGAGGCCGTATTTGACATTGCAACCTGCATGAACGACTGGCCCAGCACACAGAAGATCAGCGAGAGGGAGACCAGAACCGCTGATCCTCCAGCGGCTGAAGATAAGCACAGGAAGCCTATCCCTAGAAGCGCTGCCGCAATATACACAAGCCGCGGATTCCCATGCTCATCTGCCAGCTTGCCGCCCTTGCGCCCCAGAACCGTGGTAACGATAGCAGCGGGCAGCATCACGATTCCGATATAGGCAGGGGACAGACCGTTTACAAGCGCCAGCAGCTGCGGGATGAGATACGGAGAGCTGAAGCTGATGGCCGTAATACAGAAGGTAATCATCAGGATGATCGAATACTGCTTGTTCCGGAAAATATCCGGGTGGATAAACGGAGCTGCAGCGGAGCGGATACGCAGAATAAACAGGATGAGCATCAGGACCCCTGCCAGCGCCGACGGAAAGCTCCCGTTCGTTAACGCCAAAAGAATGGCCGTTACCGCCCCAGCCAGCAATAGGCCGCCAAGCCAATCAATTGGACCCGCCTGCCCCGATTCACCATCATTCAGATATTTGCGGTAGACTGGCAGGGTCAGCAGTGACAGCAACGGAATGAGGAACAGAATCCGCCAGCTCCAGACGCTGATGACCATACCGGCTACAATCGGCCCCAGCGCTGTACCCAAGGCTATCCCGATAGCAGACGTACCCAGCGCACGGCCTCTTTTCTCGGGGGAGAAGTAACGGACCGGAATAATCATCGCCATAGCAGGGATTACGGATGCCCCGCCTGCCTGAGCTACACGGCCTGCAATGATCATCCAATATTCGGTGGCGGCTACCCCAGCTATAGATCCCAGGACAAAGAGCAGCAATCCATACGTCAGCAGGTCCTTCAGCCGGTACTTCTCCGTCAATTTGCCAAAAGTAACCGCACCGACAGCATATACAATCATATAACTGGTAATGACCCAGCTGACCTGGGATTGCGATAACTCAAATTGCTTACTGATCGTCGGCAGCACAATATTGAACATATTTGCATTCATTGATGATATCACCAGGGTAAAAACAAGTGCGCGCATTAATATACTCCCTTTAGCAGTAGGGGTTATAGCGTGATTTTTCATAGGTGGTGCTCCTCTCTGCATATGTTAATCCGATTGAGTCAGTCAGTACTTACTGTCATTCTGTTCAAAAAACAACTAGGGCGTAAAAGCCCTAGTAAAGGTCTGGACACTGGCCGTGATGAATTCCTCCAGCGACACCGAAGTGAAATTGGCCTCATCGTCCAGATTATTCAGGAATGCACCATAATTCATCACCATAAATTGCACAGCCTGCACCCTGGGATTCCCGGGAATCAGCTTCCCCTGCTCGGTCATGGCCTTGAAATAATCCGTCAGATGACGCATCAGCTGCTCCGGGGCGGTTCTGCTATACTCCTTGAATCCGGGGAGCTGATCCCCTTCCTTGATAAATATCATATTGATCTTCCGGTTGCGGTTCATAATCTCATGATACGTCCGGCTGACAAGCAGCAGATCCGTATGAAGCTCCCAGACAATGCTCTCGTTGAACAGCCTGGCCATATCCTGGGTATAATGATACCGGTCGAAGGCCCGCTCCAGGAGGTTCAGCTTGGTTCCGAACTTACGGAACAGCGTCTTCTCGCTTAAGCCTGCCGCCGCCGCAATCTCCTGGGTGGTCACACTCTTGTAGCCCTTCTCTGCGAACAGATCAACGGCAGCGGCCAGGAGCTTATCACCGGTACTTAGCGGTTGGTTCTCCATCATCCTATTCCTCATTTCAAAAACTGACTGTCAGTACTAACTGACATCTTAAACAAAGAATACACCCTGCTCCCCAATTTGGCAAGGTGTATCTTACAGCCCGCTATCGCTTGAACTCTCCAGACGGACCTAGAAGCAGGTGTACGAGCTAATCCGGTTCAGATCAATGCCGAAATATCCCCAGAAGAAGCCGTTCCACCGGAAGCCGGCAATCGAAGTCCGCCCGACGAATACCGGATAGAACCAGAATTGCTCGCCGTTATTCAGCCAGACATACGTGTTGCGGAACAGGCAGCCTCTAATCCCCCCCGGGTCCACAGCATACGTGGTGACAGCCGGTGCCTGCGGTACGAATTGCGGCGGAGGCGAGGTCGGCGCCTGCACCCCTGACGGTGCACCTCCAGGCGTTCCCGGAAATCCTCCGGGCCCTCCGCCGGGAAATCCCGGTCCTCCCGGCACACCTGGCACGCCTGGCAACCCCGGTATACCCGGAAACCCTCCGCCGCCTCCCGGCACTGGTAATAATCCCATATCTGATCGCTCCCCTCTCGTTTCATTAGGCATAATCATCATATGCATTCGCGGAGAGGATGCCTGGGCGGATGCCCATCAGCATTGGGCTTTAAACAGTATCCCGCCTAAGCGAGGGCAGTCGCACTGTTGCTACTTTTTCACCCGGCCATAGTAGTCCGGCAGCTCAAAATCCTTAAGCGGAACATACCCATGCCCCGCAAGCGCCGCCCTGCGCTCTACCGCAGCGGCGATCGCTTTGGTCATGATCCAGTCCACACCGAGTTCATGGTAGAAGGTGTCCATTTCTGTCCCCCTCCCCGTTCGGTCTTAGCACTCCCCTAGCTTGCTGCTCCAGCCGGGCAACGGTCTCCTCGAACGTTTGGACCGGACTGTAGCCCAGCTCGTCTTTGATTTTGTTGCAGCTATACGCCGTTCTTATAGGGTCTCCGCCCGGGATAACGAACTTCTTGTTCAGGGCAAGCCCGATACGCATCGTAAAATCTTGTTCCGGATAATTTCCGTCAATCGCATTGTAGCACTGGTTCACAGCCGCAGGTTGTGTCGCTGCTAATACACACATCTCAGCCAGGTTGTCCGCATGGACCCAGGGCGTTAAGTCCTCCGGATGAATCCAGTCCACTTCCCCGGAATCAGCAAGCTTAGCGATCAGCCGGTCACCCCAGTGCGAGTTAGCTTCAGAGCAGATCACTCCAGGACGCAGAATCACACTTGGCAACCCGTTAGCCATTGCACTCTGTACAATCCGTTCCGATTCACATTTGGTGGCAATGTATACCTCCCCGTGGCCGAAGGCAAGACTGCTAGCCTCATCCAGCTCCACCTCTTGGTCAAAATGACCATAGACCGATACCGTAGAAATATGCACGAAGCGTTCCACTCCCGCAGATACAGCACCGTCAATCAGATTCTGAACTCCCTGAATATTGGAGGCCTCCGCAATGGACCGATCCTCCCCCAGATACGCCGCAGCGTGAATGATAACGCTCACATTTTGAAGGGCGTCCTTGATGGCGGCCCCATCCGTCAAGTCTCCGAGGATGGGTGTAATGCCAAGCTCTTCACATCGGGCGGTCTGGTCCGCATTTCGGATAAGTCCTCTGACCTCCGCTCCCTCGCTAACACATCTTCTGGCAATTTTATCTCCTGCCGTGCCCGTAACGCCTGTTACGAGCATGACTTTATCACGAAGTCTCATGAGAACACTCCTATCCCTCTATCTCCAACCGCCTTCCGCTCAGTCAAAATAACCCTCCTGCAAATGCAGCTCCCGCAAGCAAGCGGCGAACTTCTCCCTGAAATTAGGATTTCTTTTGTATTCCGGCCAGATCGCCTTATAGTAAGGCAGCAGCTTCTCATGCGGAATAACGTCCCAATATAAAATGGTGCTGCGCACCGCCTCAGTTCCTCCAGTGCGGAACATTTGTGCAATGATCTCCCAGTTCTCCTGCTTGTTCCGGCAATCTCTCACAGCATAGACCGCAGCCGTCTGCATATCCAGGCTGGCATGGCACAGGAAGGATGCGAAGTCGCGGAAGTCCACAGCATCGCAGTCTTTGAGGATATAACCTGCATAACGCAGGGTTTCTGCGTCGTCAATGTGCCCAAGCCGCTGCCGGATCAACGGAATAAATTCGGTCCGGTCCTGATTCTTGCCGTGAGTATTCAGAATGGTTAAGGCGTGCAGCGCTCCCTCCGCGTCATCCGACTGCAACAGCTTCAGCAGATAGGGCCTGCCCGCCGCAAAGGTTGTTTTGCAGAGCAGCGAGATGGCTGTCTTGGAATCCCGGGGGCTTTGCTCAGCCACATTGTTAAGGAATTCCAGGGTGGATGGGGCGATTCGCTTGAACTTGAACATAGCCTCCAGCGCCTTGATCTGCAAATTCTCGTCAGGGGTGGTCCGATACAACTGAATGAGCGTATTCTCGTCACCCGGCAGCCGGGTGCCAAACCACGGGTTGTGATAATCCAGAATAATCTCATCCAGCCAACGCTCGTACCAGTCCAGGAAGTTATCTTCATAGACGAAGAAGAACGGGTGGTCGGGATAAAACTCCGAAGTATACACAATCCTCCCCCGATGCTTCCCTTCCAGCACCAGATACATCTCATAATCGCAGCCCTGGGTGCCGATACACAGCATTCCGCCAAGCGCCTTGTTTCTCGCTTCCTCGTATTCTTCATCCGAGATGTCCCGCTCCCCCGTCAGAGGCTCCGTCAAGAGATTCCATTCCTCTGGAGTCATCCCCGGATGAAGCGCAGCCCGTCCCTGGAGGGCCGGAGGCTCGGTATAGGAGGTAGCCTGTGCAAGCGGATAGATTCCGTAATACGGTCCGGCCCCGCCGTTCCCGATCTCTGTCAGGAACCCGGCAAAAGGCTCAGGAAGCTTGATCCCATATTGTGCCTCCCAATCCGCCAGTTCCCCTGCCGTAAGCTTCGCTTTCAGCTTGTATTGATGCGATGAGGAGCCAAATTCGGCGAACTCCGCATCCTTGCGCAGGGCCTGCCCCAGCTTTGTCTTGATCCGCTTCAGTTGCGCAGCCTGCTTCTCTAACTCCATGATAATCCCTCCTGCAAAGAATCTGTCTCCCAAAAATGACCAGGCTAATTGTCTTCCATCATATCACACCCTGCATATATTCCAGGCTCCTCATTTACTCCCACAACAAATAAGCCCGCCGTCACGATGAAGTGACAGGCGGGCTTATACCCAGACAACACCTACTGAACAGCGTTAGACAGCTCTGTGAAAATAACTCCCAGCGCATAAGCCCCTGCATCAGGATAACCGATGCTGCGCTCGCCAACCGTTCCGGCCCGGCCCATCCGCGCAACGATGGATTTCGTATGCTCCGCCCCCGTGACAGCCGCTTCGCCCGCTCTGACGAAGGCTTCCTTCAAGGATAGCTTCTGCTGGGCGCTGCTCTTCCAAGCCTCGACACAAGGAATCAGGGCATCTATCAGCGTCTTGTCACCCACAACTGCTCCCCGTCCGAAGGAGCGTTGACCGGTGGCTTGAATGCCGTCAACCGAAGCAGCCAGCATCTCGGCCACCTCCAGTGTGTTCAGCGAAGTTAGACCCGAAGCATATTTACCGGCGGACCGGAAGGCTGACCCCCAGATCGGACCGGAGGCTCCGCCGCAATGCTCCATAATGATCAGGGAGCAGGCCTGAAGGAAGCTTCCGATATCCGTGGAATGATGCTGCAGCAGTTCCTTCCACTCCCGCTTCAATTGCTTGAAGCCCTTGGCTACACTCATCCCGAAGTCCCCGTCACCTGCATGGGCGTCCAGCTCACAGAAAGGAGTCTCATTCGCGATAATAATCTCGCTCATCTTGTCCACCAGGTAGATGATATTCTCCAGCCGCAGCCATTCGTCCTGGAGGATAGCGAAGCCCGGATCGGTCTCGACTGTCAGGCTCACTTCAACTTGTGAATCCTGCCACGGAAGAGGGTTGATGTATTGAATCGGCTCCAACTCACCTCTTAACTGGAGCGCCGGAGTGTCGCAGGGCTCCGCAAGCCATCTGCGCAGTTCGTCATCAAGCTTCATCAGGCTTATGGAGGCGCCGGCCATATCTATGCTAGTCATATAATTGCCGACCAGTGATCGGCGGATCGTGACGCCCCGCGCAGCCAGCTCGCGGATTACGGAATGATTGAGCAGGTACAGCTCCTGCAGAGGCGTTGCGCCGAAGCCATTGACCAGCACCGCCACCTCTGCGCCATCCGGCTGATCCAGGTTCAGACTGGCCAGCAGGGCAGAGATCATTCGCTGTGCCAGCTCATCGGCGGTTAGCAGCTTTTCTCTACGGATGCCAGGTTCACCGTGAATCCCTACCCCATATTCCATCTCATCGTCCTGAAGCTGGAAGGTCGGCGTACCTTTGGCCGGTACGGTACAGGAGGTGAAGGCAAAGCCCAGGCTCCGCACCCGGTCGGCTGCATGCTGGGCAGCCTGCTTCACCTCGGCCAGCGGCAGACCAGCCTCAGCCGCTGCTCCGGCAACCTTATGCACGAGAATCGTGCCTGCAACTCCTCTTCGTCCCACCGTATAGAGGCTGTCCTCCACGGCAATATCATCGTCAACCTTCACATAATCTACAGATAAGCCGTCCTCAGCTGCCAGATAAGCTGCATTCTGAAAGTTCATCATGTCTCCGCTGTAATTCTTGATAATCATTAGCGCGCCCTTATGGCCTGTATTGTTGCGGATCGCCTGATAGACCTGAATCTGGGATGGGGAGGCGAAGACATCCCCGCAGACTGCGGCATCCAGCATGCCCGGACCGACCAGCCCGGCATGTGCCGGCTCATGGCCGCTGCCCCCGCCACTAATCAGAGTTACTTTATCAGGATTGGGGAGGGATCTGGAGACAATCTTATACTTGCTGTCGAATGACAGCTGAGGATAGGCCATTACCAGACCGCTGCACATTTCACGTACGAGATTAGCCGGGTCATTGATTATTTTTTTCATGCGCATGTCTCCTTGCTCTTTTTGAAGGCCTGGCCCAGCTGGTCAGCAACAGCAATGGCAGCAGCAACCGCCTCCGGGGTAACCGGGAACGGCATCGAGTGAATCGACTCCTCCGGAATGCACGCCTTGCGGGCTACGTCCATCAGCTCATCATGAGTTATGGAAGCGACACCAATATCGGACAGACATACGGGAAGGCCCACAGACAAGCAGAAGGACAGCACCTGATCGATCTCTGTCTGCTCCGCATTCTCCAGAACGAGCTGCGCGAGCGTGCTGAAGGCTACCTTCTCCCCATGGTAATAATGATGGGTGCCTTCAATCGCAGTCAGACCGTTATGGATGGCATGTGCGGCAGCCAGGCCGCTGCTCTCGAACCCCAGCCCCGACAGCAGGATGTTCGTCTCAATAATATTTTCCAAGGCTGGGGTTACCACGTTCTGATCACTAGCCAGCTTAGCCTTTACTCCATCCTCCATCAGTGTTTCATAGCATAAGCGGGCAAGGGCCAGCGCGGCTTTGGTGCCTTTGGCCTCAGTAATTACCCCTGCATATACTCCGCAAGGAAGCCCCGCATTGACATTTGAATAGGATGCTGCAGTAGCTCTGGCTTCGAAATAAGTGGAGAGCGCGTCACCCATCCCCGATACCAGGAAACGGGTAGGAGCATTGGCAATAACGGTGGTGTCAATCAGCACAACAGAAGGACTGGCCTTGAAATAGGCATAATCCTCGAAAGCGCCTTCAGGTGTGTAAATAACAGCCGAATGACTGGTCGGCGCATCCGTAGCAGCAATCGTAGGAACGATTATTAAGGCATCACCTTCCGCAACACATTTAGCCGTATCAATGGCCTTACCGCCGCCAAGACCGATTGTACAGGCACATTGATGCACGCGGGCCAGCTCCTGGAGTCTGGATATCTCTTGCCGGGAGCACTCTCCCTGAAAGCCGCCGGTCACCAGTGTAATTCCGAATTGGCGGCTGGTGGCATCAAGCTTAGCTTGTACACGCTTTACATCATCCGGGTGGGCAATCAGCAGGGCCGAGGTGCCGAAGGTGCTGACGAAGTAGCCCAGCTGCAGCAGTTCATCTTCACCTTGAGTGTATTTAGTCGGGCTGATAAAGGTTCTTCTCATTCTTCCATTCCTCCTTGAGTCGATATGTTCCCATTATAGACAAGTGCAGGAAGGGACGCATGGGACACAGCAAACGAATTAAAATGCTGCAAAAATAGTATTATCATGTTGTGGATATCTGAATTATAATTATCTTGTTCTCATTAGAACTGAGAATAGAAAGGGTGAGCCGGATGCAATCCAAATTCGATTTGAAGTATATCATTGATATGGGCGAATGGACTAAGCTTCAAGAATCGTTGTCCCTTGTAACCCGCATGGCCATCATTATGGTCGATTATAAAGGCGTACCGGTCACAACACATAGCCGCTGTCAGGCCTTCTGCCAGACCGTCCGCAGTGACAAAGAATTCTCACCCTATTGTCAAAAATGTGATGCGCGCGGAGGGCTGGAGGCGGTTCGTCTAAGCCGTCCCTACATCTATCGTTGCCACTTCGATATTCTCGACATTGCCATCCCTATCATAGTCGATAATCAATACATCGGTGCGCTGATGGCCGGCCAGATCCGGCTTGCGGAGGGAAGCAATCCGAATCTGGAGCAGATTGTATCCCGTCCGCAGCAGGATGCTATGACGGCGGATCGGGTCAGCAAATACGAGCTGCTGCCTGTCATGACGTATGAAGAGGTCGTTGCCACAGCTGATATGCTCAATCATCTATGTAACTATGTGGTCAAAGAATCCATCCTGAAGCATGAGCTGCTGGAGCGGAACCGCCAGTATGAGCCCTTGAATCCGCAGAAGCCGAAGCCGGAGGTGCCGGCTCTTCCGGCAGAGCCGTCTTCGGCTTCCAAGACTCCGCTGCCTGCCGGGAATGCATACAAGACGGAATGTTCTAATCCTACGCTGCAGCCCGCTTTCGACTACATGCTGAGCCACAAGGAAGAGAATTTCTCGCTGAAATCGCTGGCGCATCTTTGCCATATCAGTCCGAGCTACTTCAGCCGCCTGTTCACCAGGGAGATGGGTGAGCATTTCTCGCTGTATGTCGCACGCATGAAGATTGAGTGGGCGAAGGAGCTGCTGGCAACAACAGATTGGTCAGTCAACGAGATTAGCAATCACCTGAATTTTTGCGATGCCGGATATTTCATCAAAATCTTCAAAAAGCATGAATCAGTAACCCCACTCTTCTACCGTACTGCACTCAAAGACAAGGAATGAGCGCGCGTGTTTACTGCAATATTTTACGGCTCCAGAGTACAATTTCTTGACATGTTCATTCTACATGAATTGCAGGGATTACTGCTATAATTCGGAATCATCAGTACCTACTTGACAAGCTTGGGGGGCAGCATAAGTCGAACGGACGATGAATCGCTGAGAGCACCGGATGAAGCAGATGCTATTCATGAAAGCGCTATTACTAAATAACATGCACAAGGTACTAGGAGGCTAGAATTGATGAAAAGATCAAAGATGTTGATTTGGGGATTGGTTATGGTACTGGTAGGTGCCATTGTGGCTTCAATGGTGCAGGAGGATTTTGGGTCAGTGAAGGTGAAGAACATCCGCATCGCGGCGGCGGACGGCCAGACGATTAACGCCACATTGTTTGTGCCGGATAATGCATCAGCAGGTACGCCGGCACCGGCTATTATGAATACACACGGCTATCTGAACCAGAATGAGACGCAGACTGCCTTCAATATTGAATTCTCGCGAAGAGGCTACGTGGTACTGGCCATTGATATGGCCGGCCATGGCTATTCCGATACAGTGCCGGGCGATTTCTCCAACGGGGCCAGCGATGCCTTGAAGTACTTGGCAACTCTTCCCTTTGTTGATAAGGCTAACATCACGGTACAGGGGCATTCCATGGGAGGCTGGTCATCGGTTAATGCAGTCGTCGCCAACCCTGACCTGGTCAAGACACTTATTGTCGTCGGCTCGTCGCAGGGCAGCCAGAAGCCGGAATTCCCAATCGGCAGTCAGAAGATTCCGGCGGATGCCAAATACAACTTTGCTGTTATTTTTGCCAAATATGATGAATTCTCTATGGTCAATTACGGCGTTGACGATGCAAGCAAATTCGTGAGCTCCCCCAGTCTAATGGAGCCCTTTCACACTACAGAGCCTGTTACTCTTGGCAAGGTGTACGGCTCCTTCTCGGATGGTACCGGAAGAATCGCTTATCAGAATCAATCCACCCACCCGGGCGAGCATGAATCCAGAGATGTTGTCTCCAAGGTGTTATCCATTGTCAGCATGGCTTCTCCTGCTCCTCATCCGCTTGACGCCGGCAATCAGGTCTGGCCTGTCAAGGAGGGGGCAACCGCCGTTATCTTCATCGGTCTGATCGTCTTCATGCTGGGTGCGGCATCCATACTTCTCCGCTCCCCGCAATTTGCCGGCATTACCCAAGAAATTCGCAGCTACACGCCACTGAAGCCTGGCATCTGGGCTATCGTCGCCATTGTTGTAGTTGCTGTTAATGCATTGACCATGCTCCCGATTCAGAACTGGGCCACCTCGGCCATACCGACCAGCGGCATCTTTAAGCAGCTGTTTGTGAACGCCGGCGCCGTCTGGTTCCTGATCGTACAGGCCATCCTTGTGATCCTGTTCATCATCTGGCACCAGCTTCAAGGCAAGGCAGAAGGCAGAACCTTGGCCTCCTACGGTTTATACACGGATGCCGAGTCCTCCTCCTTCCGTTGGGGCTACATTGGACGTGCGCTGCTGTTCTCCTTTGCCACGGTAGGCAGCGGCTATCTGCTGCTGGCATTGGTTCAAGAATTATTTAAGGTCGATGCCCGCTGGTGGATTCTGACGATACGGGTGGAGAGCCCAGAGCGGTTCTATCTGTTCCTCGCCTATCTAATTCCGTTCGTGATCGTCTTCCTGTGCAGCGGCCTGATTTCCTTCGGATGGATGAAGCTGAAGGACTTCGGCAGCGAGGCGAAGAATATGGTAGTCTGGTCCTGTGCGAATATCGCCGTCAATCTGCTTGGTATCGTGATTATTGTAGCCATTCAGCTGCTTACCCTGTATGGAACAGGTACCGTAGCTTTCGGAAGCCATACCTATGACCAGCTGCTGGTCATTGCCGCGTATGGCCTGATTCCGCTGATCGCTATTACAAGTATCTTCTCGACCTATCTCTACCGCAAGACAGGCAGCATCTATACAGGTGCCTTCACCGCTGCCATCTTCGTAACCTGGTACCTGACTTCATTCCAGGCGATCAGCTAATACGGTGAACCTACATCATCCGGCTCAAGCACTGCTGAGCCGGATTTGTGTATTGTCCAAAGATATTAGCGTGAACCAAATGCCGCCGGGATGAAGCGCAGCCCGTCCCTGGAGAGCCGGAGACTCGGTATAGGAGGTGCCCTGTGCAAGCGGATAGATTCCGTTTTACAGCATAACACATCCGTTACATCTTCCCGCCCGGTCCGATATAATAGATACAACACTATTCGAGCAGGGGGTTAGCCGCATGAAGCTGAACGAACAAGGTGTGCTCATCATTGAAGAGGATGATATACATGACATGTACTTTTTTCTGGCCCATGACGGGTTGACATTCAAGGATTCTTTCGAGATTGGGCTGGAAAAACATAAGATTGAGCTGTACCCCGGCAGTGTATCTGCTATTGTTCCCCCGCAGGCCATGCCCGAGGACTATGGCTACCCGGAAGAAGACCTTCCCCGTATTGTGGAGGGGATTTATTCAGCCGTCCGGGAGTATGATCCGGGCTTCGGGGTGTGGTAGCATCCCTGCTGCCAGCAGCTCTAGATTCCGGCTTCCTTTTTTAATAAAAATTGATACACTTCATCGCCCGCCAAATCCCACTCTATTTTGCTTTCAGGAATTTGAGCAAGCGGGGTAGCCAGCAGCGGGTGTTCTACAGGAGCAGCGGTTAGTCCCCGAACCTGTCTCATTTTTTGGATGAGCCGAACTTCATAAGGGATGTAGTTCAAGCATAGGATTTCTGAGAATTTATGGGTCAGATCCAGTGAGCCGTAGATATGGTAATCGCAGATTTCACCCAGCAGGCTGCCCAGCAGCTCTTCATCGGTGGTGTAGCAATGGTCAAGAAGTCTACGGTACACATGATGCTCCGGCAGCACCAAATACAGCTCCTGATTGATCTGCTCCGTGACGAATAAGTCATGTAACAACGCCACAAACAAATGATGAGTCTCCTTATGGGCATAACGCTGCGCATCTTCCTCAAAAATCATCTGGAAATAATCCCTGGCCAATTGTGCCAGCTCCTTCATCTCCCATAACAAGGCCAGCCCTATAATACTGCCTATCGTTCTTGAAGACACCTCTTTATACTTGAACAGCCTCCGCAGAATATGCTCCTCCCAATACAGAAACCGGGTAACATACTTCCAGCCTTCCGTCTCCCCGTTCAGAATCAGGCTTTTCGGATAATCTCCGCTGTGTACACCGATTCCAAGTGTCAGGTTTCTGGCGATGGTCTCTTTATAGCCGTCTTTGATGTCGTCCTGGATACTTTCTTTAATTAAGGTATACCATTCACTGAGTTCATCTTCGGATACGGTTTTCTTCTGGAGGGTACGAATCTCTTTGTTGAACGCGTTTATTAACTTGCGGTGCTCCATCTGCTCACTCCCTGTAACAGATTGTAAATCGAGGCGACCCCTTGCGGGTGCCGGATTTGTCATCCAGGATGGAATTCAGTACAATGTTCAGCATCGGAAGGTACTACCCCAGATTATGATATACAGAAGGTGACACCGCAATGGAAAGTGGAGATTTGAGGATTTTTCAGGCTGTGGCCCGGGAGGGTACAATTACAAAGGCTGCGCAAGCCTTGAACTATGTTCAGTCCAATGTGACCAGCCGGATTCAGTTCCTGGAGGCTGAGCTGAAGATCCCGCTGTTCCACCGGTCCAACCGTGGGATGACATTAACGCCTGCGGGCGAGAACCTGCTGGAATACACGAATGCCATACTAATGCTAATGGATGAAGCAATACGATCCACCCAATACTCCGAGCACCCGGCCGGCCCGCTGCGGATTGGCTCCATTGAGACGACAGCGGTTATTCATCTGACATCCATGATTGCCGATTATCACTCCCACTACCCCGATGTCCATCTGTCGCTCATCACGGGCGAAACGCATGACCTTCTGCATAAGGTACTTGATCATAAATTGGATGGGGCTTTCGTCTATGGACCGGTTGACCAGCCGGATATCGAGCATATTGCGGCTTACGAGGAGGAGCTGGTGCTGATTGCCCAGCCGGGGACGAGCGAACTTCAGGAATTGCTGCACAGGCCCATGCTGTTCTTCGACGTCGGCTGCACACACCGGGTCAAAGCCGAGCGCTTCCTGCGCGAAAGCGGGATGCACACCTATCAGATTCAGGAGTTCGGCACGCTGGAGATGATTCTGAGCGGGGTATCCGCCGGACTCGGCGTCTCGCTGCTGCCCAAGTCCGCCATTCGCAAGGCGGAAGAAGCTGGACGAATCACCTCCCACCGCCTGCCCGAGGAATACCGGAAGCTACAGGTATGGTTCATCTACCGCCGCAACGCCGTGCTCTCCAGTGCAATGTGTAGGTTTGTGGAGATGGTGGGGCAGGTGTAAGTAACTGTTGCTGGACCCATTGTATTCGATTTTCCGTATACATTTGGTTCACGTACTCCCCATCGGCACATTGTATTCGGTTTTTCACACACATTTGGTCCACTCACCCCGCACCAGGCACATTGTATTCGGTTTTTCACATACATTTGGTGCACTCCCCTCACGCCGGGCACATTGTGTTCGGTTTTCCACATACATTTGGTCCACCCACCCCGCACCCGGCACATTGTGTTCGGTTTTTCACATACATTTGGTCCACGCACTGCCCATCGGCTTATATAAAAAAGATCAGAACCAATTTACCCAGGTTCTGATCTTTTCGCATCTTACAGCCTATCTACTCGAATCTGACATCAGCCAGGCCAGAAATTCCCCAAATGAATCGGCTACCGTCTCAACCTCTTCGAATTCAGGCTCACATCCATGAACAATAACCCCGCTGTCTGTCGTTAAGTCAATGGCGTAGAAGGAATATCCGTCCTCCACAGACATTACGATTGGCAAGTGATGATCCCACCAGGCCGTGATCTCAGACAGCCAGGCCGGATCACCCGCTGCGGCTTCCACACTAAGCATTTCAAATTCATTCCACCGGAATTCGGTTTCCGCGCTATGATTGAACTCAGCCTCACAAATAAACCAGGTTTGCTCATCCGGTGCAACGCAAGTCTCAACAACCTCTAGAAATTCTAAATACTCATTGGGCCATCCTTTGTATCGGGAGGTAATCCCGCTATCTAAATGTAGCTCAGAACCGGATTTTCTCTTTATCTCCCAGCCATGTTCCTCCGCCCAAGTTATAAATTCCCGGATAAGAGCTTTTTCTTTTCCACTATTCATGTCCAAAAGTTACACCTGCCCATCCGCTTAAGAAATGGAAGCTCCTAGACTAATATACCATTTCCGCAGGGCTGCTTACATACAGCACAACAGATCATTCCTTTACCTTAAGCTGCCATGTTGCCTCCCTTCCCTCCCACTGCTTGCCGTTAGCCACATAGTACTCTCTTTCCACTGAACCATCTATTTTGGTAAAGCTGATGGCAAATACCTGACCTTCTGCGATTTGCATTGGGTATTGATCGTACGGGAGAACATCTCCCGCTAGCGGCAGCTTGCTGGCATCTTCATAAGCATCTTCTAATCTCCAAAACTCCCAGTAAACATAATCCCTGAATCCACTCATGTCCTGCTTCCCAAAATACGATGCAGCATACTTTTTGCCCTTTAAGGAGATTTGATCCACTCGGGTTGGTTCAATATCCTTCGCTATCCTGCTTATGTCCTCCGTATGCAGGTTGCCGCCATAATGCTTCTGTAATTGATTAGCCATGCAAGGAACAGATTGGGTGACATAGTCCATCTGATCCACTCCGGTATGTGCAGAACCGTAAATCCCCATAATGCTCTCACTGCCCAGCTTCTCAAATTCACGGATGAAATTCTCTGTCATCTTATTCTCCCGGTACACGTCATCATTGCTCCTGTAATATCTCAGCCCCTGTTGAATCGCTTCGGCAGTTAAGGTATACATCTCTGATCCGGTGAGATTGTTGTCCGCAAGATAAGACAAGAACCGGTTGCCGGTTGTATCCCCTTGATGCCCTACATCTGTTCCGTGGAAAATAGTCTCCGGGCATCCGCTCTTTATTTTCTTAAAGAACGTCTTCGTATATGGAGTGTGACTCATCGTCCCTTCCCAGTCCTGATAAAGCTCCTCCAGAATGTCGTCATTGTCTGACTGCATCCATAGGTTCAGGTATTCAGCAGTAAAATAGGGCTGTTCCATGAACAAGTGTCTCATGCCCTTGTTATGGTAATACTCAGACCACGCTTCATACTCCTTGTCCATAATCTTAGTAACGCCATGGGCTTCACCATACAGATAAATCTGGCCGGTCGCTCTCGTTACCACAGGCGTTGCCTCAGAGGTTGTCCCGCCTGTTATCTTGGCTGGCTGCGATGTTGAACTAGCCTCTTCACCCCCAGAAAAGCTGCTGCGGCAGGCTGTAAGGCTGCTAAGCAGAAGTATGACCATTAGGACTTGGACTACTACAATACCATATCTATTGGAACTTTTCGCACTCATAACCAGGATCAACCTTTCTTCATCAACTTTTTACAAGTTAATCACAGATTATGGATGTTCTCAGTGCTGTATGTCATGCGCCTAGTTCTATTGAAAAGGAAAGCACCCGCTGCGTTCATGCAGAAGGTGCTTGGCACTACTATGACTTCCGCACAGGCCGGACATACTTGAAGTACCGCTCCGGGTTGAAGTAGAAGTAGATGATCCTTCCGGGGGTAGGGTCGAAGCAGTAACCGGTGCCTGTATAATCAAAAGCGGCCATAGCCTGCTCCATCCGTTCCTCGACACTGCGGTTCTCCTGCTCATAATCAAACGGCCCGTGCTCGAACACTATATACTCCGCCCCAGGGACATCGGTCATCAGCATCTGTGCGGGAACTTCACCTTCGTAATCGTAAGGGAGACGTACCCCATAGCACTCTGTGCGCGGAATCCCCCAATCGCAGAGTCTGCCGTCCGGGTCAATTCTATACGCCATAATCTGGCCATTGCCGCTGTTCGTATCGCTTCCGCCGTCATCATCCAGCTTGCCCTTGATACTGTCCAGCAAGCCGGTGATAGTCTCGCAATCCTGCCCTGGAATCAGGCTCTGCTTCTGCCAGAAATCCCAATACCCGTTGCTCTCAACGTTCTCGATGTACAGGAATTTGTGTGCGGGAATGGTCACGAAATAAATCTTAACCTCTTTTGTAGATTTTACCATGCCAACCTCTCCTAGTCCGAAAAAGTAGCGGTCAAACGGGTTAATCTTGGTCCGGAGAACAACAGGGTACGGGTGCTTCCGGTACTCGCTCGGAGCCACACCATAGGTCATCTTGAACGCGCGCGTAAAGGCTTCATGGGACGAAAAGCCATAGTCGAGGGCAATATCCAGAATGCTTTTGCCGCTGTCCCGCACCTCCTTCAGTGCAAAAGCCAGCTTCCGGTGGCGTAGATAATCCCTAAGCTGCATCCCGGATATTTCTTTGAATTTTCTCGTCGTATGGAATTCTGAATACCCCAGCTTGTCAGCAAGCGACTGCAGCGTTATGGCTTCACTGTTATGCTGCTTAATACACTGGTCCATCTCATCGACAATGGTCTGGATTTGCCTGTGCCACTCGTACATCTGTCCGCTCACCCCCCGCTTCAACCGCTCTATGGCTATTTTAGGATAAGGCAAAAGGCATTTCTTGATTCTACTTGCGGCATGGGAGCAGCTTGATCTCCGTAAGATTGTCGAGATTGATCTCGATCCGCAGCTCTTCATGCTCGTTGATGGCGATTAAGGTCCGGTCCTCGACATGTAAATGTTTAATCGGATTGGTTGCGTCCGAGAAAAAAGCCCAAACCAAATTCCCGCCCCCATCGATGCAGGCGATGAAGCCTTCATTCCCCATCTGCCCGTCCCCGCCGTAGATTGTTCCGCCCTCACAATCCAGACTCGTCCAGGCATCAACTATGGTCCAAGGGTCATCATTATACTTCACAATACTCTCAATTGTTGTGTCACACAGGGGGTGGCAGCTCATTGTACGCTCACGGGTATTCGGATCGTAACAGGTCTCGATATTGAGAATAGTAACGCTGCCGTCTGCCCAAGCGACACAGTTGATCCCGGGCAGCTCACGCGCCGCCGTCCAATGCTTCTGAATGAAGTTACTCATGGTTCTGTCCTTTCATTTGGCCGGATTCCTGTCTAATATACCATTTCTGTTAAACGCCCCGTTTTCCCTTCAAAAGGTCTGGATCACCCCTTCGCCTGTACGGCTATAGGGTAATAAAGATCCAACTGAAACGTTTCGTTAACAAACATATCTCCGTTGAACAGGAAGTGCTCCTCCAGCCATTGATCCGGGCCCGGCTGATATTGGCTGCTCTGCACCCATTCGTTCAAACGGCTCCAGGCATCAGGGATATCTAGCCCGTATAGGCTGGAGACGGCATAAAGACCGCCGTTCACCTGCTTAATCCGTACCTTACCCGAGGGTTCGGTGTCCTCAGAGACTGTAGCCCACATCTCGTAACCATGCTCATTCTGTGCGCCGGGCTGATTGAAGCCGAAATACCGGGTGGCCGGAGCCCGGTCTAACCCTTTTTCCTTCACCCATGCATACAGAACATTCCACGCCTCATCCTCCGGCTGATTCCCTGCGGTTGTCTGATAGTAGGCTACCTTCATCGGCTTCAATTCGATAAACCGGACTTGATGATCCTCCAGCTTCACCCGTTGATGTTCCATTCCTCCTGATTCCTCCGTCTCTATATTTGATTCTTCTTCACAAAACATGGCAGCAACGTCCAGATTAATCTTCTTCGACTGCTCCAGTAACAGGCCGATTGCATTGCCCTTGGCGTGCCCCTGTGCCTGCAATAATTCCACATACCGTTCGAGAAGCTCCCTGAGGACCAGCATGCTGCTGATCTCCCGCTGAACCTCTCCCAGCTTATTGCAGAATACACTGACCGCCGTTGACAGTTCAGAGGCTAACAGAACCGCTGTAATGTCCTTTACAGAGAAGCTTAGCTGCTTCAACAGCAGGATCAGTTCAAGCTTCCTGAGCATCTCCCCGCTGTACAGGCGTTTTGCGCTTCCCGGTTCCCTGATGCTCGTAATCAGGCCGATCTCCTCGTAGTATCTTAGCGTCCGGCAGGAGACTCCGTAACGGCCCGACACCTCTCCGATTTTACTCAGCTGAGTGGTAATCATGATTTCTCCTTTCCTGTGGCTTTGAAGCACTTCATGGCTCTATCCTACAGGTTTACGTGCACGTCAAGTCAATACCTCAGCTGTAAGAAATCTGTATATAAGGAACCTGGAGGAAAGGTTTACGTAGTAAATAAAATTAACTTGCATGGGATGTGATGAATTTGACAGGACTCATTGGGTTTATAATCGTAGCCATCGGATTGGTTATAGCCGTCTGGCCTAAGGCCGCCTGGTATTTACGGCTGGGGTGGAGGTTCAAGAATGCGGAGCCCAGCGGGCTGGCCTTAGGGGCGGAACGGGTAACAGGTGTGATCCTGGTGATCGCCGGCTTCATCCTGATGGTATCAAGCTGCGCCTCAGGCAGTGCGGACCGCCATTGGGCCGAGCGGTTTAAGGAGAAGCTGGACTCGGGGCAGGTACAGGAAATCAGCATCGGCCTGATTAATCCCGCTGTATTAAGCGGGGAAGAAACCACTAAGATGATTCAAATGATACAGGATGCAGAGCTTAGACCTTTCGATTCAGGGAATTCGTTCGGAGCCAGCAACACCGGGACGATTACCTTTACCGACCAGACCCGGGTAGATATCGTTATTCTGGGCCCGACCGGGGGAATCGAACTGCATCCCGATGATACGCAGACGGATTATGAGATCATGAGCGAAGAATTAAAGACGTGGCTTGCGAATTACGGGAACTGATATAGACATTGTGACTGCACACGGATTGTGCTACAATAGGTTCACTTTTAGGAACGGAGGGTTGTCCTGACGATGGGTGCAGTTAATTACGGAAGATTGCGTTTTGTTACTTTGTCCCACTAATTTCATAGTGAACAAAGGCTCTGCCTGCGTGCGGAGCAAAACGGAATCGGTCTGCCCATTTCAGGATATCCCAATGCTTGGTTAGGATAACAGGGGACAGCGCGTCTGTCTCTTTTTTGCGTGCGTAACAACGATTATGAATGAAGAGCTCCTTCGCAAAGGACAAAGCGGAATTCTGACGTTATCCAACCTTGCAATTGAAACTCCAATTAAACTGTTGTCTGTATTTTTCTCTACGACGACCGTTTATTCGAATGCGCACTCTACCTCTCGCTTCCCGTTTTTTCGCCGCAGGCATATGCCTGCTTTTTTTGTTGCCTGCGAACAAACAATCGGGAGGATATCAGAAATGCGTAAACATGACAAAAAGCATAGAACGATAAGAAAACATAAAACGGGGCCAAATTTCACTGCCCAGCATTTGCTGCACAATCCGGCCACTATCAAAAAACTCATTGGTATCGCGCGTCTGCAGCCGACTGATACCGTGCTGGAAATTGGTCCAGGCAAAGGAAGCCTTACGTTTCCGCTTGCCGAACGTTCCCGCAAAGTCATTGCTGTCGAGATCGATGCGGGATTTGTTCAAACACTTCGCGCTAAAGCAACAGGTTATCCGCATATTCGCATCGTACATGGTGATATAAGGAGGGTGCGGCTGCCCGCCGAACCTTTTAGCGTTGTCTCCAATATCCCTTTTTCAATTACGACGGACATTCTGGACAAGCTGCTTGGGACCGAAGGCAGTATGTTACAAAGCGGTGTTCTGATTGTCGAACAGGGGGCAGCCCGAAGATTTACTCAAAACACCTATCTGGAACCTCGTCTACTGCGGTGGAGCATGTATTTCCGGCTCGAAATGATCGCTGTCATTCCCCGTACCCATTTTGCTCCGCCACCCGGCGTCGATGCCGCCATCTTACGGATTGTCCGCAGAGATCGCCCGTTAATCCCGGTTGGGAAAGGAAAGCAGTTCGCTGCCTTCGCTGCTTGTATGCTGCGTGATCCGCGGCTGATGACGGCGTATGCGCTCAAGAGAATTTTCACTCCGGCGCAGTTGAAGCATTCACTGCGGACCGCCAAGGCGGATCGCGAGCAACCGGTCGCGACCCTTTCGGCTGAACAGTGGGCAAGTCTGTTTATGTCCATGATTCGCCATGTCGATTCCCCTCGATGGCCAAAAGGCTAAACAGACGGTTGGACGCATCTATAGAGCCCGGCCCGCGATTCCGCAGGCTGGGCTTGTCTGCTTTGAGCTTGAATATGCACCAAAGACCCTGTATCGCCAAAACGATCAGAGTCTTTGGGTTGATGCTATCATGCAGCCGGGAGGAATCGGACCTCCACGGCTGTTACACTACTAATCCAGTGCCCGGAGCAGGACGACAACGGCTTCGGCGCGTGTGGTCGATGCTGCCGGAGCAAACTGGCCGCCTGCTCTGCCTGCCACGATGCCCCGCGCGTAGAGCGCTTCGACTGAACCCTGCGCCCAGGCCGGGATAGCTTCTCCATCGACGAAAGGCAGTCCCGCCGACCCGCTCGCAGCGATACCGAACACCCGGGCCAAGACGACAGCCATCTCTGCGCGGGAAATCTCGCGGTTCGGCCGGAAGCTGCCATCGGCATACCCTCTGATCCATCCCAGCTCGACAGCCAGCCGGATCGATGGCTTCGCCCACTCCCCCCAGCTATGCTCATCGCTGAAGCTTGGCGCTGAGCCTGCAGCAGCATCAGGCCGCAGCGCCTGGACGAGCATTACGATGAACTCTGCTCTTGTAACTGCCTGCCCCGGCCGGAAAGCCTGGTCCGGGTAACCCTGCACCCAGCGTTGAGATACAGCGCGCCGGATCTGCTCCTCTGCCCAGTGGCCGATCGTATCAGTGAAGACTGGCGCTACGGGCGGTTCGCTCTCCTGAGCCGGCTGTGACCCGGCCTGTGGCTTCGGCTCCATTGTCTGCTCGTCAGCAAGGCGTTGCACGGTTAGGGTGTAGATGCGCTCCATTCCATTCTCTGCCTTCACTGTGATCCGGTAACGGTTGCTTCCTAGCTGCAGCGGCCAGATCGACCCCGGTTCCAGCCTTTGCCCGTCCCCCTCCCGAGTGACCGACATAGTCGCCTTGGCATCTGCCGCTTCGACACGGAGCACCAGCTCGGTAGCCCTAGTCTCCACTTGGTAGCTTGTCGTCTCGGCATTGAAGCCCGGCGTGAGCGGGAGTACTACCCCGTCGGCTGACAGCTGCAGCACCTTCAACTGAGCGTTGTCCGAAGGGCTCGCGCCGCTGGATGGCGGTGCAGGCGGATCGACTTGCCGGATCACAGCCTGATTGTAGCTGATTATCGCCTGCTGAAGCGCTGCTGCCGCAGCATCAACATCCTGCTGGGGCGATTCTAATTGCTGTGCGACTGCCTTTGCCGCTGCAATCTCTGCTGCCAAGACAGCTCGCGCCTGCGCTGGATATTGACCAGTTCCGGCGCCTTCTGTCGTATCTGTCAGTCGCTGTTCCGCTTGGGTGATCTGACTGTCCAGTGCAGTCAGATCAGGCAACGTCAACGTCTCGACAGGCAGCCCCTGACTCTCCCCGGCGGCATTGTATGCCCGGATGAGGAACACATACCGTGTGCCCGGATCAAGCGCAACCGCATCATACGAACGTAATTGGTCTCCCGTCAGCTCGGCCAGCAGCCGTGCCTCTGCGCCGATATAGATCCGGTAACCTTCGATGCCGGCAAGCGCCTGCGCTTCAGGCCAGCCTAGCTTAATATGGGATATCCCCCGATCCTCTACCTGCGCCGCCGCGCCGCTCTCCCAGTGTGGAGCATCAGGCTGCGGCACAGCAGAGGCCATGTATACTGCCAGCGCCGAAGCTATGGCCGCTCGGGCTTGCTCCACTTGTGCTGCCGTCGCTTGTGAGTTGGACGCGACAGCCTGGGCTGTCGTGATTGCGTCAACCAACGCTGTCCGCGCACTCGACGGATACTGCCCCGGATCGCTGCCCTCTTCCGTGCTCGACAGCTTCGCCTGAGCCTCTGCAATGGCTGTGTTCAGCTCAGTCTTGTCAGACTCGGATACGACAGCCGCATTGTAGATCGCGATCGCGGCGGCGAGTTCTTCCAACGCTTGTTCCACTTCTGCTGCCGTCGCCTGTGCGTTGGACGCGACAGCCTGGGCTGTCGTGATTGCGTCACCCAACGCGGTCCGCACACTCGATGGATATTGGCCTGGGTCGCCGCCCTCTTCCGTGCTCGACAACTTCGCCTGAGCCTCTGCAATTGCTGCGTTCAGTTCAGTCTTGTCAGACTCCGATACGACGGCTGCATTGTAGGTCGCGATCGCAGCGGCGAGTTCTTCCAACGCTTGCTCCACTTGTGCTGCCGTTGCCTGTGCATTATCCGCCATCGCCTGCGCTGTCGTGATTGCGTCACCCAACGCGGTCCGCGCACTCGATGGATATTGGCCCGGGTCGGTGCCTTCGGCCGTACTTGATAGCTTCGCCTGGGCCTCTGCAATCGCTGCGTTCAGCCCAGTCTTGTCAGACTCCGGCACCACTGCCGCATTATAGGTGGCGATTGCCGAGACGAGCGCTTCCAACGCTTGCTCCACTTCTGCTGTCGTCGCCTGGGCATTGGACGCGACAGCCTGGGCTGTCGTGATTGCGTCACCCAACGCGGTCCGCACACTCGATGGATATTGGCCTGGGTCGTTACCCTCGACCGTGCCAGCAAGCTTCGCCTGGGCCTCTGCAATCGCTGCGTTCAGTGCGGTCTTGTCAGACTCGGATACGACGGCCGCATTGTAGGTCGCGATCGCAGCGGCGAGTTCTTCCAACGCTTGCTCCACTTGTGCTGCCGTTGCCTGTGCATTATCCGCCATCGCCTGCGCTGTCGTGATTGCGTCACCCAACGCGGTCCGCGCACTCGATGGATACTGCCCCGGATCGTTACCCTCGACCGTGCCAGCAAGCTTCGCTTGGGCCTCTGCAATCGCTGCGTTCAGCTCAGTCTTGTCCGCCTCCGGCACCTCTGCCGCGTTGTAGGTCGCGATTGCGGCGGTGAGTTCTTCCAACGCTTGTTCCACTTGTGCTGCCGCCGCTTGTGAGTTGGACGCGACGGCCTGGGCTGTCGTGATTGCGTCACCTAACGCGGTACGCGCACTCGACGAATACTGGCCCGGGTCGGTGCCTTCGACCGTACTTGATAACTGCGCCTGGGCCTCTGCAATCGCTGCGTTCAGCTCAGTCTTGTCAGACTCCGGCACCACTGCAGCATTACAGGTTGCGATTGCCGAGACGAGTTCTTCCAACGCTTGCTCTACTTGTGCTGCCGTTGCCTGTACATTGGACGCGACGGCTTGCGCTGTCGTGATTGCGTCACCCAACTCGGTCCGCGCACTCGATGGATATTGGCCTGGGTCGCTGCCCTCTTCCGTGCTCGACAACTTCGCCTGCGCTTCTGCGATTGCTGCGTTCAGCGCGGTCTTATCGGATTCGGATACAACAGCCGCATTGTAGGTCGCGATCGCGGCGGCGAGTTCTTCCAACGCTTGTTCCACTTCTGCTGCCGTCGCCTGTGCGTTAGACGCGACGGCTTGCGCTGTTACGATGGCATCAACTAACGCGGTCCGCGCACTCGACGGATACTGCCCCGGATCGTTACCCTCGACCGTGCCAGCAAGCTTCGCCTGGGCCTCTGCAATCGCTGCGTTCAGTGCCGTCTTGTCAGACTCGGATACGACGGCCGCATTGTAGGTCGCGATCGCGGCGGCGAGTTCTTCCAACGCTTGCTCCACTTGTGCTGCCGTCGCCTGTACACTGGACGCGACGGCTTGCGCTGTTGCGATGGCATCAACTAACGCAGTCCGCGCGCTCGCCGGATACTGCCCCGGATCGTTACCCTCGACCGTGCCAGCAAGCTTCGCCTGGGCCTCTGCAATCGCTGCGTTCAGCTCAGTCTTGTCCGCCTCCGGCACCACTGCCGCATTATAGGTGGCGATTGCCGAGACGAGCGCTTCCAACGCTTGCTCCACTTGTGCTGCCGTCGCCTGTACATTGGACGCGACGGCTTGCGCTGTTGCGATGGCATCAACTAACGCTGTCCGCGCACTCGACGGATACTGCCCCGGATCGTTACCCTCGACCGTGCCAGCAAGCTTCGCTTGGGCCTCTGCAATCGCTGCGTTCAGCTCAGTCTTGTCCGCCTCCGGCACCTCTGCCGCATTGTAGGTCGCGATCGCGGCGGCGAGTTCTTCCAACGCTTGCTCCACTTCTGCTGCCGTCGCCTGTGCGTTGGACGCGACAGCCTGGGCTGTCGTGATTGCGTCAACCAACGCGGTCCGCGCACTCGACGGATACTGGCCCGGATCGCTGCCCTCTTCCGTGCTTGACAGCTTCGCCTGCGCTTCTGCGATCGCTGCGTTCAGCTCAGTCTTGTCAGACTCCGGCACCACTGCCGCATTATAGGTGGCGATTGCCGAGACGAGCGCTTCCAACGCTTGCTCCACTTGTGCTGCCGTCGCCTGTACATTGGACGCGACAGCTTGCGCTGTTGCGATGGCGTCAACTAACGCAGTCCGCGCGCTCGCCGGATATTGGCCCGGGTCAGTGCCTCCGACTGTGCCAGCAAGCTTCGCGTCTGCCTCCACGATCGCTGCGTTTAGCCTAGTCTTGTCCGCTTCGCTCACAGCGATTACCAATTGGTGGGGGATGAGGATGCCGTTGATCCTCGCACGGATCGTGGCTGTGCCCAATGTGTCTGACTGGAACGTAGCCCCGAATTGCCCGTTGCCACGATACGTAACAGGGCCGAAGATGCCCATATCCGTCTCCAGCGTTACACGGTCGGTCCCAAAACTGACGTTTCGCTTCCAGTAATCCGCCATTTGCAGGTAAACCGTCGTCGGCTCTATCGGCGCAACGGTGCTGCTACCCGAGAGGCTGGCTTGTCTGGGATCGGTTAATGTCAACTGTTCAAAGTGGTAGATCAGCGCATCTGCTCTAGCTCCTGCCAATTGATAATAATCGCTCACTCCTGTAAACCATAACGTGCCATCTGTTCGAAGCGCCAGGGTGTAATCATTCCCTGCGGTCAGATAAGCGACATCTGTCAGTGGCCGGTTGGGATCGGCGCTATCTACCAGCTGGACAGGTGTTGGGGCCTGATTTACTTGATTGCCCAAACCCAGCATGCCGCCACTGCCTCCCCACACCCAGAGCGTACCATCGTTCTTGACTGCGACCGAGTGCGTGGCTCCGCCGTCAACATAGACCGCCCCCGTAAAAAGACCGCCGTTACCATCCACAACGCGCCCGGCTCGGGTATGATGCGAATCCTGGCTGTTCAGCCCAAGCTGCCCGTTGCCATTGACACCCCAAGCCCACATCTCCCCGTCTTCCGTGACAGCCAGTCCATGATAGAAGCCTCCTCCGATGGCGCGGATGCCGCTCAACGCAGATCCGTCGTTTTTGGTAATCGGCACCGGGTAGGCATATGACCGCGGCATAAAGCTGCCCTGCCCTAGCTGGCCATTGCCGTTGTACCCCCACCCCAGCACCCGTCCATCCTCCAATAGCGCCAGATTGTGCATCCCGCCGGACACGATATCGGCCACATCTGTCAGCGGTACACCTGCCGCAGCTTGCACCTGAACAGGGCTGGGCAGGAAATTATCGCTGCCGCTTGTGCCTATTCCGCCCTGACCGGCCTGATTGTCGCCCCAGGCATAAACCGTGCCGTCCTCGGCCAAGGCCAGCGCATGCGTTGTCCCCGCCACAATCTTCTTAATCTTGGGCAAGCCCGGGATCGGCTCGGCGGCACTTCCGATCATCCCGGCCGGCCGACCAAGCTCATTGCTCGCATTGAATCCCCAGGAATAGACAACACCATCCTCGCTAAGCGCCAAGGAGTATTGCGGCCCCGCAGCTACCGACTTGATCCCTCTAAGGGTACGGAGCGATCCGTTATACCACTCATAGACAGGCATCGCCACCTGTCCGTCCTGCACCGAATTGTTCCCGAGCTGAACAACATTATTGCGCCCCCATGCCCTGACAGTGCCATCGTTCAGCACCGCGAGAATATGCACATCTCCGGCCGCTACAGCTGTAACTTTTAAGGTGAAGGGCTCCTCGGCTGCCGCACTTACGTCCGGCGACCACAATACGCCAGCCAATAGGATGATTGCCATCCATTGCGCCAACCAAGCCCGCCCCAGCCTCTGCTTTTCATTTCTCGTCCTTTTCATTTCTGCCTCCCGGCCTCCTTCTCCCATTTGCACTTGTATCCGCTCATTGTATGAAAACGAGTCTAAAAAACAATTTGCAAATGTTAATCGACGGCCGAATCCGACAAAAATCGTGTATACTTAAAATTGGAAATAAATCAGATTCATTGGAGGAACGATGCTGTGAATCCAAATGACCAAGATATCCCGCTGCTGCGCTCTAAATGGACAACGCCCCGCCAGCGGGATGAATATATCGCGCGACGCCGGCTGCTTGACGAGCTGGAGGACTCGGCAAACGGCAGGCTGACGGTCGTATCCGCGCCTGCGGGCAGCGGCAAGACGACACTGCTCAGTCAATGGGCCCGACATACCGGCCGTGCCGTTGCCTGGGTGTCGCTGGACCCGCTGGACAATGATCCAATCCGGTTCTGGCGATACATCGCCGCCGCGCTCGGCGAACAATCGACACCAGCTGTCGTTGCCAGGCTAACATCGGCGGTCGCCGCCCTCCCGCATCGGTCGCTGTACGCCTTCGTCGACGCATTGATGAACGAGTGGTACTGCTTGTCCCGTCCGGTCACACTTATTTTGGACGACTACCATCTCATCACCGAACAGGTTATCCATGACAGTCTTGCTTATGCGATCAGCTATCTGCCCGAACAGGCGCATCTGATGATCGGCAGCCGCGCCGAGCTTCCCTTCCCGACAGGACGATGGCTGGCCGGCGGCGAAATGCGCATTATAACCTTTGAGCGGCTCCGGTTCAGCGTACAGGAGACCCGTGACTTCTATAACCGGACGCACAGTCTTCCCTTGACCGACGAACAAGTCGACCGGTTGCATCTCGCTACCGAGGGCTGGGTAACGGGGCTGCAACTGGCCGCCGTCTCGCAGACCGACTGGCAGAATCATGCCTCCAGGATCGACCGGCTCGACGGCAGCCACCGGGCGATCGTCGACTATCTTTTTCAGGAGGTATACTCTACTCTGACAGAGGCGGAGCAGCATTTCCTGTGCCGCACCGCTGTACTGGAGCGGATGGATGCCGGGCTATGCGCTGCTGTGAGCGGCGAGCCCGGGAGCGGGCAGATGCTCCAGCGGCTGGAGGCGGCCAATCTGTTCGTTATACCGCTTGACACGCAAGGGAACTGGTACCGGTACCACCCGCTGTTCGGCGAGTTCCTGCGGACGCTGCTCAGACAGCAGCATCCGCAAGCGCTGCGGGCGGCCCACCGCACCGCCAGCCGTGCCTGCGCCGCACGCGGTCTCGTCGATGCGGCGATTGAGCATGCTTGTGCAGGGGAGGACTACCCGGCGCTGGAGGCGCTGTTGGAACAGCATATGGAGGAGCTGCTGCGCCAAGGCCAGTATGCCAATATCTTGCGCTGGCTGGAGCATACGCCCGCAGATGCCGCCGTATCGCCAGAGTGGCTGACGCTGCATGCCTTCGTCCTGACGGTGAGCGGCAAGACCGGCCGAGCCGAACGTCTCCTGCGCGAGCTTGAGCAAAGACTGCGCGAAGAGACCGATACGAACAGAGCTGCCTCTATTCTCTCTGGCCTGTTTTTCCTCCGCTCCAACCTGCTGTTCTTCACCGGCAGCTACGAAGTGTGGCAGACCTTTGCCGATGGACTTGAGAAGGACATGCTGATCGACAACGGCATCTTCTACAGCTATAACTTCAATGTCTCGGAGCCGCAGATCAACCGGACGCCGATCGGACTGAAGGGTGCTTTGTCGCGCGAGGTCGAGGCGGTCGGTCTGCGCTTCAGCCAGGTGCTGGAGGCTCACGGCTGGACGTACTCGCTATTCAATCTCTACGTGAAGCAGTCACTCGCCGAAGGCTACTACGAATGGGGCCGGCTTGAGGATTGCCAACGTCTGCTGGATCAGATCGGCGCTTATGGAGAGCTGGCGGCGACGCCCGGTCTGTACGTGCCCCACCGCATCCTGCAAGCCAGACTGTACGCCAGCCAGGATCAATATGAATTGGCGCTCGCCTGGCTGGCCCAAGGTCTGCCTGCCGCCGAGAGCTATCCGGCCAGCCGCTGGAGCGCCGCCTTGCTGGCGGCCAGAGCGCGTCTCCTGCTCGCACAGGAGCAGGTCGGTCCAGCCCGGCGCGAGCTCGGCCGGTTAGGGCTATCCCAACAGGAGCTGCCCTCGCTGGACCGCGAGCTTGAGCTGCTGACATGGGCCCGCCTTCTGGAGCGGCAGCACAAGCATGTGCAGGCGCTGCGCCTCCTGGAGCGGCTGCTGCCCCAGGCCGAGCGCGACGGTCTGGTCTGCAGCATCGTCGAGATCGGTCTGCTGACGGCGATCCTGGAGCATCGGCGGGGTCAGCGGCGTGCAGCGCTGCAACGAGTCGAGTCCGTACTCCGGATCGCCCGCGGACACGGCTATATCCGCTCCTTCCTCGACGAAGGCGAGGCTGCAGCTGCGCTGCTGCGCCTCTATGTCCAGTCCCCGGACCGGCCGGCCGCCGATCCGGCGCTGGAAGATTACGCCCGCCAGCTCCTGGAGCGTATGCGGCCGCTGCAGCCGCAGCCATCGGAGCTTGCCGTCCCGGACGCCGACATGCCAAGTGAGAGCGAGCTAGCGATGCTTAGCCTCATCCGCAGCGGCGCATCCAACAAGCAAATTGCCGCCGGGCTCGCGCTCTCCGAAGGCACGGTGCGTGTCTATCTCTCACGGCTGTATGCCAAGCTCGGCGTCTCCTCGCGCACACAGGCGCTGCAGGCGGCGCAGGGCAAGGGCTGGTTCAGCAGCTAGGGATGCTAAACGCAAACTGCCCCTCCATTAATTGACTGGAGAGGCGGTTTGCATTTTTGGGTCGGTATCCCTTTAGAGTGGAAGCAAATGGAATATACTATATAGTCTCCAGCACACGCTGCAGCCGTTCACTTGTCTCTGTTGAAGCTGTGTAGATCATCACCTTCAGGTCCGGGTTGCCCGGAGGCTGCAGGGTCACATGCTCGAATTCCATCTCGCCGATCCGGGGATCATATCTCCGTTTGTGGTGGTCTGCTACAGCCTGAACCTCATGAAGCGGCCAGATCTCGCGAAAAAGCTGGCTGTTATGCATAAACTCTTCTATGAGCTGCTTGAACCTCTCATCCTCAGGGAAGCGTGCGTAATCCGCACGAAACTGGGCAATCAGAACTTTGGCCCCGGTTCCTGAGCCCTCTACGGATGACCCCAGCCCTGTCAAAATATACCTGACCCAGTTCATGCGCTCTGTCGCCGTATCCCCATACGAAGGTAACCGGAATACAAGCTCAGCCGCCTGATTCCACATCAGCACATCCCAATACCTCCCCAGCACAAAAGCCGGATGCGGACCAAGCGCCTGTATCATCCGCTCAATGCCCGCAGGAATGCGCTGATCCGCTTCCCCATTCTGTTGTACCGGTCTGGCAAGAAGATGCAGATGCTGGCGTTCATCCTCTGTTAGCCGCAAGGCTCTGGCTATATTATTAAGGACTTCCTCTGACGGATTGACGCTCCGGCCTTGCTCCAGGGAGGTGTACCATGAGGTTCCGATATGGGCAAGCTGGGCCACTTCTTCCCTCCGCAGCCCCGGAATCCGCCGCCGCCCATAGGATGCCAGCCCCACCTCCTCCGGCGTAAGGCGTTCCCGGCGCGAACGCAGAAATTCACCCAATGACGTTCTCGATAATCCGTTCTCCACACCATCTTCCCCCTTATCCTGACACTCCCAATCATACGATAAAGGCAGGAAGGATGCTATTCGCGCGTTCTATTATACTCCTCCTATGACTTAACATAGGAGGATCTGAAGATGAAGATTTTTGTTACCGGAGCAACAGGTAAGGTAGGAAGCCGCCTGGTTCCTCGCCTGCTCCAGCGCGGACATCAGGTTACGCTGCTGGTCAGGGATGCGTCCAGGGTAGAGGAGCTTTGCCAGCAAGGAGCTGAATGTGTCGATGGTGACCTTCTGCAGCCGGAAAGTTACCTTGAGGCACTGCGGGGTAATGACGTTGTGGTGCACTTGGCCGCCCAGTTCCGGGGCGTGGATGAGCAGACCACCCGAACAGCCAATATTGATGGAGCTGTGGCCTTGGCCCTTGCGTCGCTGGATGCAGATGTGCCAAGGTTCGTATTCGCAAGCACTAACCACGTCTACGGACCGGGAGATCATTCGCGGCCCAGCCGGGAGGAGGATGAGCTCCGGCCTGCTTTTGCTTATCCCCAGAGCAAGGCGGAGGCTGAAGCAGCACTGCTGGCTCTCCACCGTGAACAGGGCTTAGGGCTGCGCATTGTAAGGTTTCCCTTCATCTATGGTGAACGCGATCCCCATATCGCGGAGGTTCTGCCCTACTTCAGCCAATGGAACCCGGCCAGACGCATTCATATGGCTCATCATGCGGATATCAGTCAGGCGCTGATGCTCGCCGCCTTCACACCGGGAATCGATGGACGAATCTATAATGTGGCTGACGATGCGCCGATCTCCGTTGCCGAGATGCTTCAGCTTCATCAGGCCGAGCCCTCGCCGGAAGCCTTGCAGCAGCCATATGATCCATGGGATATGATTGTCGATACCTCACGGATCAGAGACGAGCTGCATTACCGGCCGATCTATCCTTCGTTCTATACGGCAAGAGATGCAGGGGCATTATAAGGCACTCGCTTAAGCTTCCGTCAAGGTCTGGCAGCGAACCGTTTCATTGCATCCTCCGTCACCGGCTGAAAGAGGTTCACCAGGTTGCCGTCGGGATCACGGAACAGAATCGAACGGTTCCCCCAGGGCATCGTGGTTGGCTCTTGTACCCAATCCCTGACAAGCGGCTTAAGGCGCGCATATTCAGCATCGACATCATCGACGCGGAACTCCATGATGACCGTGCGGTTACTGGCCGCTGCTACAGAACCAGTACCGAATAGCTGCGCTGTCTTGGAGTGGCCGATGGCCAGGGTGCATGTAGGCATAACAAATTCGGCAAACACAGGAGCAGGCCGCTCCGCCGCCATCCCTGTCACTTGCTCATAGAACTCAACCAGACGATCGATGTCGTCAGTAATAATACGTATCGAAGCGAAATTCATAAGTGTTCATCCTCTCTTGAATGTGTACATGTCTAATGATAAAAAAACGCTACTGACAACGTTATGTCAGTAGCGTCTGTAATATAGACGAAAAACCGATCAGATTCCGCTCGCGCTAGGCCATCGGGCCGATGCCAGTAGCATCTCTACCTTCCGTCCCTCTACCCTCAGCCTATCCTGAGCGCAATATTCCCCAGCTGCTCCGCGCGTTCCATCCGCTGAAGGGCAAGCGGAGTCTCCGATAAGGAATACACGCTATCCATGATAGGGTGTATCTGATGCTGCTCCATAAACTCAAGCATCGCGGTGAACTCTTCATGGCTGCCTATGGATGTTCCAAGCACCTGAAGCTGCGGGAAGAATATGGCTCTGGCCGGAATGGTCAGATCATCGCCTGAGCTGGCACCGAACATGACAATTCTCCCGCCCGGCTTAATGACCTCGAAGTATTGCTCGAATGTGGCCGGACCTACGCTATCCAGGATCAGGTCTACAGGATGGTTCCTGAGTTCATCCCGCCAACGGGTGTTGCTGTCTATAACCCGATTAACCGGTAATTGCAGGGCCTCTGTACGCTTCGCTTCACTTCTGGACGTAACCGTGACCCGTGCCCCAGCCGCTGCCGCCATTAGAGCAGCAAACGTAGCCACTCCACCGCCAATGCCGGGAATCAGCACATGGTCGCCCCGTTTCAGGTCCCCTCTGGTAAATAACGCCCGGTATGCAGTGAGTGCTGCTAAGGGTAACACACCTGCTTCCTCCCAGGAGAGATACGCTGGCTTAAGCACAACATTCTGCTCAGGTACAATTACATACTCCGCAAAGGTCCCGTCTGCAGGGTGCCCTAATATATCAGGAACCACAGGCACCTCATCCGCCCGGTCCCAGCCGAGACAGGGATTAATGATGACTTCCATTCCCCGGGATAGTCCGCTTACCCCCTCACCCGTGTCTTCAATAACACCCGCCCCGTCTGAACCCAGCACACAAGGATGAATCGGACCCGGCGCGCCTTCTGTAGCAGAAGCAGCAGCGATAATGAACAAATCCCGGTGATTGAGTCCCGCTGTTCGCAGCCTTACCTTGACCTGCCCCTGTTCAGGACGCTTGTCCGGATGATCTGTATATTGCAGACCCTGCGGTCCAAGTGTAATTGCCTTCATCTTCATATCCTCCTATTACGCTGTAGTGGCTTCATACCAAGTGTAGGCCGTTACAGCGGTTAGGTAAAATGAACAGAAGAGAAGGTGAGTATCATTAATAATGATACCTGTAAGCGGCTTTCACTTCACATGCCTTGCATTCTGTTGGTAGAGTCCTCATAATGTCCTGCCAGTCTTAACTTCAAGGTAGTTCTAACGCTTGGCGCTAAAGCCTCCACCTGTAGAATATTCATTATTAGCTCTTTATTCGGTACATCCTTGTACATGGCTTCATTGACCATTTTAATAGAGATTTGAGATGAATGGGTCTTAGAGCAAACAAATTGGCTCTCAATACTTACCCACCCCTCCTGCAGGACACGCATAAGAAAGCCGGTTTTTCCCAGGTCCTGAAAAAGAAGCGGCAGTTGAGGGTACCCAAACTTTTTAGCCAGCTTATGACATGGTGGGCGAGGCTGCGTAACCTCCAGCAACGCTTCCCCCCACATAAAAATATCGCCGATATTTACCTCGGATTCCCTCATACCCTGTACAGTAAGATTTTCCCCGAAGGATCCAAAAGGGAGTTCCCTGCAAAGCACCTGTTCCCAGTCAGGGTAATATTCCTCGGGATAAGCACAAACCGCTTTGTGTGGTCCGCCATGCCTAATCTTATTCGCCTGTTCGTCACCTTGCAGACCTAGACCGGATAAAAAGACCCTATCCTTTGTTGGCTTTTTTGTAATCGCAGACAATATGTGCTTTCCCTCATGTTCGATCGATTCAGCTTTTCCAATGTTCACAGAACATATCCGCATCCTGATTCCACCCCTTAAACTGCTGTTTCCGTGTGCAGCTCCTGTTGCATTAGAGCGAATTTCTGATTCTGTGCCTTACGAATTAGCTGATAGATCGCGCCCCCACAAAGAACTAACAGACTGGCGATCACCGAAAACATCAGCCCCCCGCCAAAGTGTTCAAAGATCAGACCGAAGCAGATGGGACCGAGGATTTTCGGGATTTGCATATATAAGCCAAAGATAGAGTTATATCTCCCTCGCATCCCTGCAGGGGCAGCAATGGAAACATACTTTTGCAAGTGGATGATGCCTATGATTTCGCCTACGGTAAAAATCAGCTCCGTGACCACCAGTACAAAGAATGAGGCAGCAAATCCATAACCCAGACATACAATTGCAAACAGCAGATAACTTAGCAAAATCATAGACTGTGGTGATTTATTTTCAGTCTTCTTCGGCAACCAAACCATAAGCAGAATGACAACGACGGAATTAATCGTCATCAGGCCGGCAAAGATGGCAGATGCATTAGAAAAGTTTGTCTTCAGATGCAAAGGAAGAGTAGTTTCCACTTGAGAGTACAGTAATCCCACAGGAAGCGCGCATAGGGTCAGCAGGTACAATAATTTGTGCTCACGGTATAGAAGTCTGCCTGAGCGGGTTTTTTCAGGCTTACCGGAATGCAGAATCTCCTCCGGCCGTGTCTCCGGCACCTTCCACCAAATGAGCAAAGCAAACAAAATAAAAGAAGCCGAACAAATCACAAAGATAACATTCTGATTCAACAGGTACACAGCCAAGCCCAGCAAGGGACCCAGTGCACCACCAACATTGACTGCACCATGAATAAGGGCAAAAGCCTCCGCCCGTTTCTCTTCAGGAACAACGTCAGAAATCTGGGCATTTGCTGCCGGAAGAAACATTGGCATCCCCATACCCCCAAGTACAGAAATCAGAATCAGCATCCACAGGGATTCAGCAAATATAAAACCAAACATGGATAAAGCCTGAATAGCTAATGATACAAGCATGACCGGCTTACGCCCATACTGGTCAGCAAGCCCTCCGCCCCAAAAACTTAGCAGAATTCCCGCCAGCGGTTGAAGACCAACCACCAGCAGGGGCATCAATACTGTTCCACCAAGCTTATCCGAGATATAAAAAATGAGAAAAGGCCGGATCATAAATGTAGTTAATGCACATAAGCCGGTTCCAAATACCCTAATCCATAATATGGGGTCATGCCGTCTAAAATAAGAAAACGTAAGCCGCATGAAAGAATCAACCTCTCTTCATTCTATTCAACAATGCCCATATGTCCGTTACTCTCATGTGACAACTCCCAGGTACGCAGTTCATAATTCTCTTTGCCCGATAGGACATACGGATCACGTTCTGCGATGCTTACCGCTTCTTCTCTGGACGATGCACGGATAATGACCATACCGCCTGCATAATCCGTAAACGGCCCGCATAATACCAGCTTCCCTTCCCGGTCAAGTTCCCGTAAATGGTTCACATGGGCACGAATAAGTTCAAGACTCATTTTTTCATTTGTTGCATGGCTGAGCAAAATAACATACCGAATGTCTTCATCTCTGGTAACATAGCTCATTTGTTCATTCTCCTTTTTATGTTAGACTGTGATGCGATCTGCAGACTCTGTTACAGAATGCAGCCAACAATGCGTGTCATCAGCTAAATAATCGTGATACAGGCCATAAGCAACTCCGCGGCATCCCCCACATTTTTCCCGGATTCCACATTGACCGCAATTTCCGCTCAGGTTGCTCCGGTCACGTAATTGCCGGATAACCTCAGAGCTGTGCCAAATCTCTTTCAGGGACCGTTCATGCACATTTCCTAACTTTACCGGAAGCATAACACAGGGAGTAACCCAGCCATCTGCAGAAATATACCCTTGCGCCAACCCGGCTTGGCAGCCTCTGAAGCCCTCCTGGCAGGCTAGAGCGGGATCAACCAAGGCCATTTGCGCCAAATGGCTGCTGAACCTCATACGTCCTTTAAGCTGCTCCCGCTTATGCACCCACAGCTCGGCCAAAGATCTCCATTGCTCAGGGAGCAAATCCATGCTTTGACTTCCCCTGCCAACAGGTACAAACTGTGACAGATTGAACAAATGGACCCCTTTGGCCAGGGCAAATTCAATAACCTGCTCCGTATGATGCATATTTTCTTTGTGGGGAGTGAAGCAGATATGTGTCTGAAGTCCAGACTCCAGAGAAGCATCAATGGCATGCTCCACACGATTAAACAGGCCCTTCAGCCCTCTCACTTCATCATGCGTCTGGCCTATCCCGTCAAGGCTAATCTGGATGCGTTGAAGTCCTAAGGTCCTCAATGCCTTCGCTCTCTCCAGATTCAGACCCCAGCCGTTGGTCCCCAGACCGACCTGCATATTATGATGAACAGCATGTCTAATAATCTGGTCAATATCTGGCCGAAACAACGGCTCCCCTCCGGACAAGGCTAAATCAATACATCCTATTTCCGCCAGCTCGTCAATTAACTGCAAAGCGCGTGTCTGATCCAATTCTCCCGGAAGACAGGTTCCAGAGCTTGACGAGCAGTGTATGCAGTGGGCATTACACAAATTGGTAACCGCCCAGACCATATGTACAGGATAGCTGAACCATTTCTCTATCATATTTTGACCAGCCCCGTTTCTTGTGTTCATCCGTAGATTTCAAAGAACTCCCTGCCGCTAAAGTACTGTGCTATTATATTTTGAAGATCATCTATACTAATCTGATCAATGAGCGCCAGAAGTTCACTTAGAGGAACCATACGTTTATGACGCATCCAAGCCTGCGCAATGGAAACCGAACGGCTGTGGGATCCGGAAGCATCCAGAGCCATTTGTGTTTTAACTTTTTGCTTGGCTCGGTTATATTCGCGTGGCGTAATCATTCCGGCCTTTATCTGCTGCAGCTCCACCAGCATCTTTTCTCGAATCCACTCCAACTGAGGTGCGCTTGTCAGACCATAGATTTTGAACAGCCCTTTGCCGCCTAATACGGTGTATACACAGGTGATCTGCTGTGCAAATCCAGGTGCGACGATCTTATTGTAGAGCCTTGAGCCGATATAATTATCGTCCCCCAATAAGGTACATAACAAATGGACAGCGTAATGTTCTTTATCTTCTAACGGCGGCAGACTCCAGGCCCATAAGGAGTAACATAATTGTGAATGCTTCTGCGTAAGGTTGACCACTTCAGGTTGTGCAATTAACGGCTGTTCAAGCTCAACCGGAAGTATAGACTCCTCCCAATCCTCTAAGGCTTGCAGGCAGGAATCCAGTCCGATGCACTTCTCAAGCCTGCCTGAAATCACCAGCAGGATATTTGATGGAATGTAATGCCGTTTGTGAAATTCCCTCAGGTCCGGAGCCTTCAGTTGCAGGATATCTTCATCATGACCAATCAGCAGCTTGCCAAGACGCCCCGGATACACGCATTGATGGAGAGCATGAGTCAGTCTGCTCCTCGGTTCCTCCAATTGTCTTGATAATTCCCTGCGGATTATATTCTGTTCCAGATTGAAATCCTCTTCCCGTAATAGAGGCTGACGAATCATGTCCATTAATGGTAGAAATGCTTCTGACAATACCTCAGGGGTGGAGCGGCTGTAGAAGCAAGTATATTCCCAGGTGGTAAAAGCATTCATAGTTCCTGTTATTTGAGTGAACTCGGGACTCATCGTTCCCTTCGGATAGAGCAGAGAACCTCTAAAGAGCAGATGCTCCAGCGCATGTGCTACACCTATCTGTTCCAAAGACTCATGTCCCGCCCCGCTTAACACAAAAAATCCGACTGTCACACTCGCCATTGAGGGCATATCCTCTGTGATTATGTTCAGTCCATTTGGATATTTCCACTGTGAGTAGGCCATAATGTCCCCCTATTAATCCAATACTAACGCTGAAGCTGATACCGGCCCCAAAGTTACCAGCCCCATTGCAGCAGCCGGGGCAACATTCATTAGAGCGGATTGAATTGCCTTCGGAGTAACCGAACTTATAGCCTCTTCCATGGCCGTCAACGTCCCGGGGTACCCCGGATACCAAGAAGCGGTCAACAATGTGTTCATTCTGGAAGCTGTGCTCTCGGACCTTAGTACCATCTGGTTTAACAGCTGGTTCTGGGCGGCATTAACCTCTTCCCTGCTAATACCGTTATTCCTGATTTGCTTTATTTCCCCCGCGATGGCAGAGGCTGCCCAGGACACAAAATTGGGTCCGGTAGCCAAATAAAAGGTCAGAAGTCCAGTATCCCTGAAAGACATTAAGCTGCTTCGCACCTGATAGGCCAATCCTTTTTTCTGACGGATACTCTCAAAAAGTCTGGAGCCGTCTCCTCCACCCAGCACCTGTGATAACACAGCAAATGCAAAAAAATCAGGGTGGCTGCATGATACACAGGGCAACGCCGCTCCCAGATGAACCAGTCTGCCTTCCTGTTCGATGGAATGCACACAGGATTGCCAGGACGGAGATTCTTCCTGAGGAACAACCGGTGAATTCTGTACATCGCCAGCTTCAACGATTTCGTCCAGCAGCTTCCCCATTCTATCCTTTGGAATGCCTCCAACCACAGCAACCACACAATTATTTGGCGCATAAAGACGTTCATATACGTTCTGTACCTTAGGCAAATCTAACTTGTCCATATCTTCAACTAGTCCAGCAGTTGACCGTCCAATGGTTGTACCCCCGGACATTTTCTCCCGCAAAACATCCATTACGTACGCATTCGGCTCCAGGCGGCGTTTACTGGCAAGCGTTACCGTATACTCCTTGCTGGCCGCAAACGTATTAGTGCATAAATCAAACTCCAGAATATCATGTAAAAACAGTTCGAAAACCGGCTCAAATTGATCACAAAGCACTGTAGTCCAGTGACGTGTCCATTCTATATTGGACGAGGTTTTCAAATTAGCCCCGAAATCGGTTAAAATATCTTGGATATCCTCTTGCTTCTGTTCCCGCCGCCATATCCAATCTTCAAGGATCCGTGAGCTGCCTATTTCATCTTCTGCCTCCAGCCTTGCACCAGCACCCGAAAGCAGACCTATCGATACTGTATTCAAGCCAGCTAACGGAAGATGAATAATTGTCAATCCACTGCTTAACCTCCGGCTGGTTGCTCCGCCCTGATCCATTAGCTACCTCCTTGTAAAAAGAACCTCTGGCAGCGCCCGAGGCTCCTTGCTTGCTAGATTACTCTCCAGGCAATAACAGATAATTCCCCTAAATCTACAATATCCAGTTCCTGAATGGCTGCCAGTAAATCAACGTCCTCCATTTCCGCCATATTGTCACGGGCGATGTTCCACAACATATCTCTGGTTGCTTCCATTTCCTCACCTCCTTTCGATTGAACTGGTCAGGCTGCCTGAAGCAAACCCCGTTTCAATAGCTTGTGAAGTAATTTGTTCACTTCCACTCGCCCCTGGTCACACTTAAAGGCTGGAATGGATTCTTCAACAAGCTCTGTAATCTCATCAATTCGGGCAGGCTGCTCACACAGCTTTAGTATGGTATAGGCCAGACGTGACAACACATGAAGTTCATCTGTTGCCGGGTTGTACACCACATACTTGCTATTTTCTTCTTTACGGGTAACAATATTGGATGTGAGTGTTAGTACCGTATCTGAAGTGAAATTCGGCATCTTATCCTCTCCTTCTAAACTTGAACTGTTTCAGGAACTACCCAACAATAAGGATCACCCATTGAAGCATCGTTATGGTAGGCTAATGCCGCTGAGCGGCATCCTCCACAGATGAACTTATGCTCACAAGTGCCGCAATTCCCTTCGTTTCTTGTTGTCCTGTCACGAATATTTGCCAGGACCGGCGAATGTCTCCAGATGTCCTGGAAGCTCTGTTCACGCAAGTTGCCTGCTGTGAGCGGTAAGGTTACACAAGGGGTGACATCACCGTTAACAGTTATACGGGCGGTAACATAGCCTGCACCGCAGCCTATATATTGTGATGCCTGCTCTGAGGGCAGCATCAGTGCAACTCGGCAGTCATGCCAATATATCTTCAGCTTTCCGGCATATTCCTGCTGCATGGAGATCCACTCCACAATTACATCGCGGAGCTCATTGGGCGTAAGTGCCAATGCCTGATCTCCCCGTCCTGTGGGGATAAACTCAGATAGATTTACTCCGTTTGCCCCAAGCCGGGCTGCCAATTCCACGACGCTTCGGCCATCCCTGAAATTAAGCCGGGTCGGCGTATACCCGACAGTAACATTAATCCCATGCTTCACTAATGTTTCAATAGCACTAACCGCCTTATCATATAGCCCTTTGACACCGCGTACCTGCTCATGAACTTCCGCTGTTGCTCCGTCAATACTGACACAGATGCCGGAAACCCCGGCTTCAATGATCCGGCGGCACATCTCATCATTAATCACAGCTCCGTTAGTGCCGATTGAAACCATCATCCCTTTTGACGAAGCGCGGGAGGCAATGTCCATCCAATCGGGCCTGAGCAGAGCTTCTCCCCCTGAGAGTCCAAGCAGAAGGACGCCGGCTTCTGCTAATTGATCAACTACGGAAAGAGCCTCTGCTGTATCCAGTTCTTCAGGATGACGGCGGCCGGCGCCTGAATAGCAATGCACACAACTGGCGTTGCACAAAAGTGTAATCTCCCACACCAGATAGAACGGAGCTTTGAACTGATCCTGTATTGCTGCAATAGTACTCATATTCCCCTCCCTCACCGGGGGACGTTGGCTCCCGGCTATCAATATGTGCCACTAAATATGCTACAAAAATAACATATACTAGAAGTGGAATAATCGTACAATTGAAGTATTTTTATAACAATTCTGAAATTACACAGCAAAAAGGATCGCCTCCTCAGTCAATGACCGGGAGATGATCCTTTTCTATTACTCATTATTTCCATTGTAAGCGGCTCGAAAAAAAAGAGAAACTGCCTCCTTTTGGTTGTGAACTCCAAGCTTACTCAAAAGATTGCGGATATGAGTCCGTACCGTAGTATATGAAATGTATAATTCTAAAGAAATCTGCTGCGTTGAATAGCCTCTGGATAATAGGTGCAGCACCTTATTTTCTTGGGGAGTCAGCTTCTCTATCAGAGAAAACCTCGAGGTCTGTTCGAGGGTCACCCAAATTAACCGCTTATTGTAGCTGCTGACACGAATATCCTTCATAAAAGGAACCCGGATGGAGCCACATTGAACAAATACCTTGCGTGATCCGTTGCAATTGTTCATGTGTTTTGTAGCATTTAGAACCTGGCAGGTTCTACAGAGACTGTTCCCGGTACAATCACTGAAGAGATCAAGCGAACGGCAGGTCTTGCCTACAGCTTGTGTAGCTGAAATACCAAGCAGCATTTCAAGCTCTGTGCTCCATTGTATAACTCGCCCGGTCTCATCAATGATAAAGTAGCAGTCAGAAGTTCGCCTGATCCAACTCATATCCTCTACATTAGTTACGAAAGACTCTTTGAGCTCTTCCATCTTTCACCCCCATATTCCGAAAGTGACTCGAATGGTTATTAGTGAAGTTTGTCTAGATGCAGATTCCAGTGAAGAAATATTTATAGAATTATTTTCTATTTATTTGATTATAGCATTGCACTACGGACTGTCAATTCTTCATTTTTCTACTATACGGTGAACTCCGGCCCTAAGAGAATTGCCAGAAACCTGCTACCGGACGTTTAATCTCTGCCGTCTCAATTTGAGCATAAACATAAAGCGCCCCATACCCGAAAAGATAACTCGCGTCCTCTTGAAGCAAGGTATCGGGATAGCCGTCTTCATCGACCTGGAAGAAGAAAGAGAAGCCATCCTCCTCCAACTGCGTAGAATAATACTCTTCACTCTGAAGCAGTCTCGGGGTTCCACCCATTTTGATCAAAAAAGGCTGATCCGCTGATTCCACATCACTGCACCGTTCTCCGGCTGAAATATGGTGTTGGCGCAGGCCTGTGTGCGTGTACAACTCTTTGCCACTCTCTGTTGATACAGGATGCTCCAGCACCTTGATCGGACAATCAGGATACCTGTTATGTTCCAGATAATCCTCATAATCTTCAGGAATGAAGATCGAAATCATGCGCTCCGGCTGATACGGATGGATAAGACTCAGATAGAACAGGTAGGCTCTGTCCCCTTCATGAACAAGATTGGCCGAATCGTCAAAAAATTCAGGCGCATTCCCGCCGATCCAGCCAGCCCGGGGGCTGTCCGCTACAGCCGGTTCCGCATAATATAGCCTACATTCTGTTCTCCGGGTCAACAGATTCATTAGATTGTCCATCGTCATTACCCCCTCTCCCATACCTTTTAGGAAAAGTGTAATAATTCCATTCAGCAGGGTCAAGTGACGGGCAAAGCGGATCTGACCAGCGAATCAAGTGGAAACGGCTTTGCCGTCCTTTTAAAGGACGGTACCGTTTCGGCGAGAAATAGAAGGATAACGTACAGTGTGAAACATATACATTCTTATATTTTTAAAAAGGCACCCAAGCGGGTGCCTTCTGCATTTTCGAGCGAGCTCATGTCCCTTAGACTATAAACTCTCCCCGTTGGAAGCAATAACCTCCTTGTACCAGTCGAAGCTCTTCTTCTTAATTCTGCGCAGGGTTCCGTTCCCCTCATTATCCTTGTCGACATAGATGTACCCGTACCGCTTCTTCATCTCACCTGTTGAGGCACTTACAATATCAATCGGTCCCCAGCTCAGGAAGCCCAGCAGTTCAACACCGTCTTCAATCGCTTTGCCCGCTTCAATCATATGGTCCCGCAGGTAGGAGATCCGGTAATCATCCTGGATGCTGTCGTCCTCTTCAACCGTATCCACCGCGCCGAACCCGTTCTCGACAATGAACAGCGGCTTCTGATAGCGGTCGTAAAGCTGGTTCAGCGTGAATCTCAGGCCCGTGGGATCGATCTGCCAGCCCCACTCGGACGCTTTCAGATAAGGATTCTTGACCCCCATAGCCAGGTTGCCCGATACCATCTCCAGCCCGCTCGGATTAGCACTGGCGCAGCGGCTCTTGTAATAGCTGAAGCTGATGTAATCGACGGTATGCTGCTTGAGCAGCTGCTCATCCTCTGCCGTCAGATCAAGCTTGATATCATATTCCTTGAACCAACGTTTCACGTAAGTAGGGTAGTACCCTCTGGCCATTACATCTGTGAAAAAATAAACCTGTCTGTCCATCTCCATCGCTGTGAGAATATCATCCGGATGGCAGGTATGCGGGTAATACGGCCCTGCGGCAATCATACAGCCCATCTGCGAGCCTGGAATGATCTCATGGCAGGCCTTCGCCGCCAGGGCACTGGCTACATGCTGGTAATGCGCCATCTGGTAGATAATCTGCTTCTTATTCTCACCTTCCTCAATGACCGTTCCTCCGCCGACGAAGGGAATATGGAGCAGCACATTGATCTCGTTGAAGGCAATCCAGTACTTCACCTTGTCCTTGTAGCGCTTGAATACGGTAATCGCATATCGCTCAAAGAACTCAATCAGCTTGCGGTTTCTCCAACCGCCGTAGTCCCTGGCCAGTCCAAGCGGCATCTCATAATGGGACAGCGTCACAACCGGCTCAATATTATATTTTCGCATACAATCGAATAATTGATCGTAGAACCGCAAGCCAGCTTCATTGGGCGTCTCTTCGTCCCCGTTCGGAAATATTCTCGTCCAGGCAATGGAGGTACGCAGCGCCTTAAAGCCCATCTCCGCAAATAAAGCGATGTCCTCCTCATATCTGTGGTAGAAATCTATAGCCTCATGGTAAGGATTCTTCTTGTCGGGATGCTCATAAGGCGGGTTAAAAATCCCGTTGGCCAAAATATCAGCAATCGATAACCCTTTACCGTTCTCCTGATAAGCGCCTTCCGCCTGATTGGCCGCAATTGCGCCCCCCCATAAGAAGCCTTCCGGGAATTGCATGTCTGTCTGTTTCATTGTATTGATCTCCCTTCTGTTGTTTATACAGTTAGTTTCAGCAGAGCATCCTTTTCTTTCACGGTAGTCTGGCTGACAGCGGCAATGTCTGTGTAGTCGCCCGTATTTGAGATGATTACCGGAGTTATGATCTCGAAGCCCTCCTGAATAATGCTGTCCTTATCGAATTCAAGAATCAGGTCGCCGACATTTATCCGGTCACCTTGATTCACATGCAGCGTGAAGTGTTTGCCGCCCAGCTTGACCGTATCAATCCCGACGTGAATCAGAACCTCTGCTCCATCGTCACTGGTAAGGAGAACGGCATGTTTCTTTTTGAACGCCACCGACACCATACCATTAATCGGGGAGACCACCCGGCCCTCGCTAGGCAGAATGGCAACACCTTTCCCCATCGTCTCCTGCGAAAAGGCCGGATCGCTGACTTCGCTTAAGCTTTTAACCTCGCCGGCAATGGGCGCATAGATTTGTTCATTTTGCAGCTTTTTGGCAGATACAGGTTCACTCGCAGACGGCTCGGGAAGGTCCGTATTGTTCTCTTCCACCGGTGCCTCTGTAACATCCTTGAAGCCCAGAACATAAGTGACTACAGCAGCAACAACAAAGCTGACAACCACCGCCAGAACCATCAGCGAGAATTTATGTCCGATGTACAGCGGCAAGGACGGCAGTCCAACTTTACCTAATGCATAAGCTGCCACCTGGAAGATACTTAAGATGAATGCACCTGCGGCACTACCGATCAATCCGGCAATAAACGGCTTTTTCAATTTGAGGTTCACACCATAAATCGCAGGTTCAGAGATTCCCATCAGCGCACTGATGGTTGACGCTCCAGATAAGGACTTCAGGCTGCCGTTCTTGGTTCTCAGGAATACGGCGAATACCGCACCGGCCTGCGCGATATTAGCAACGGTCATAATCGGCATAATGTAGTCGAAGCCGTTCTGGGCAATCGCCTGGAAAACAAGCGGAATGAGGCCGTAGTGCAGTCCGGTGATGACCATCAGCGAGAACGTGGCTCCGAGAAGCGTACCGGCGATTACACCGAAATGCTCATAGAAATACATGTAGCCATCGGCAATAGCGTTACCAATATAAATGCCCAGTGGGCCAATCACGATTAAGGCGATAGGGGCCACAATCAACAGGATCAGCATCGGCTCCAGGATGGTCTTCAGTACATTCGGTACAATTTTACGGACAAAACGTTCCACATAAGACATAATCCATACTGTTGCGATAATAGGAATAACCGTTGACGAATAGGATACCAGCTTGACCGGCAGTCCCAGGAAGCTCATCGACGTTAAACCGTCAGCCATGAATTTGGCAAAGTTAGGATGGAGCAGCACGCCCCCGATCACAACTGCCAGATACGGATTGACATTGAATTTCTTGGCAGAGCTGAAGGCGAGCAGCATCGGCAGGAAATAGAATACGGCATCTGAAATAATATTCAGAATTTTGTAGAGATCCGTATTGGCCGCTGTGGCATTGAACATGACGATTACAGCCAGCAGCGCCTTGATCATCCCTGCTCCCGCTATTGCCGGAACAAGCGGATTGAATATCCCGGGTAATACATCTGCAAAAAACTTGCCAATCGAGCCTTTGATGCCAAGCTTCTGCCCTTTATTGTTACCTTGATCAGTGTCCTCCTTGGCAGAGCCGGCATTGTTTTTGGCAATCTTGCTTAACTCCCCGTACACCTTGGACACATCGTTCCCGATAATCACCTGAAATTGCCCGCCGTTAATGTTCACATCCATTACTCCAGGCAGCTCCTTCAGCTTTGCCCGGTCTGCCGTCCCATTATCCCGCAGATTGAAGCGAAGTCTGGTCATACAATGGGTATAATCCTGTATGTTGTCTTCCCCGCCTACTAACCTCAGTATTTCTTTTGCCAGCTTTTGTTGATCCATGGTGCAGCTCACTCCTCTTCATTTATAAGCAAAAATATAAGAAAAACCTAAACCGGCCAAAGAATACCCCCGGAAAAGCATAGGGATAAATCTAAGTCCAGTTTAGGTTTTGCCTGCTCCGCAGTAGCAACCCTAAACGAGGGTTATTTTAGATGAACAACTCTTTCAATATGGATGGTCAAGTACATGATCTCTTCATTGGTTAGTGTGCAGTTGTATGTTTTTCGGATATAATCCTGAATCTTCCGTCCGCACAAGAAGGACTCTTTATACTGCTGCTTGACCATCTCATATAACTCACTATCCGAATTCTCAATATGCGTTCCATTTAATATTCTTCGGGCGAAGAATTTAAGATGGGTGACGAACCTGTAATACGTTAGCGACTCTTCATCGTAATCGATTTTGAAGTGATACTTCACGATATTGAGAATTTCATGCACAATCTTGGTGATTTTCACTACATTCGGAATTTCTTCATTCATATGCGCATTCACCAGATGGAGCGCAATATGGGCAGCCTCGTCCTCCGGGAACTGAATTCCCAGCTCCTCGCGGATCAATAACAGCGCTTTCTCGCCAATCGCGAATTCGTCCTGGTAGAATTTCTTGACCTCCCACAGCAATACATTCTTGATATGGTGACCCTGCTTGGACCGTTCGATCGCTGAATGGATGTGGTCGGTCAGGCTAACATAGATGCTGTCGTGCAGTCTCTTCCCCAGATTCATTTTGGCGAGATTAATAATGCGCTCCGAAATTTCCATATGCTCCAGCGGGATTTCGGATAGAAGCGTCTTCATTTGGTCAGAGATGCTTTCATTGTCCATGAAGATCTTCTCGATGTGATCCTCCTCAATCAGATCGCCTGATTTCTTCCTGAACGCAATTCCCTTACCCATTACTACAACTTCTTTATTCTGTTCATTCACAGTGATCACGGCATTATTATTCAACACTTTTTGGATTCTCATAATAATCACCTTTGCCAAAAAATAAAAAAGACAAAACCAAAAACATCACCATATCAAAATAGTGCGGTTAATGGTCTTGCCTACATACGTAGTTACAATCCACGTTATCTATTTAATTATGGACCGATTATAACATGGATTTTTGGGTTCAACAAGACTTTATTGCAACCCTTTTCATGGAAAATGTTACGCTTCCGAGGAAGCATTCGGCCGCCGGGGATCAATAATGGAATGCTCAATCTCTTCGATGTAGGAATCGAACGATTCCACGCCTTCACTTAAGATTAATGCGGCTTCCTGCGCCGTGACTGGCACCGCCCATTGGATCTGAACCCCCTCGTCTCCAACCTCGATCGCCTCCAGTTCCTCACTTTCTCCCCTAAGCTCATCCAGCAACAGGGCAGTGGTTGTCCAGTTCGCCGGAGCAAGCGGACTCTCCCCCATTACTCTAGGTATCCGTGAATCACCGGCAGTCTCGATATGATGCGCAATAAGGTCACTGAGATAGGTGAAAATCCGGTCCACAGACTCTCCGCCTAAGTCAGGGGTTAGAGCCATCATCCACTCCGCACCCACTACTTGTCCATTGGGCCGGTGAGCCGCGGATAACCCGACTGTCGCGAACCTCGCAATCTCACCCTCCCCCGCCGCCGGAAAATAATAGATCTCAACATGGACGCCTGTTTCGGGCTTGCTTAAGATCACCCGGTACTCCGGCATCTCCCACTCCCGCATATAGGCACCTAGGATAACCGTCCTGCGGATATCGAAGGAGAGCTCCCTCTCTTTAGCTGATTCCATGAAAACGGTAATCACCTTCCCTCTTTCGGATAGGATATGGTTAAATAGTGCGCAATCCCGAATAGCCACGGTCACAATAGTACGTTTAAATCCGCTTCCACACCTTCTCCGGCCCATGTTCAGGCTGCTTAAGCTGCACTTCACCGCCTTCAAACATAAGCCAGCTGTCAAATGAGGCTCCGTTCTCCCTAAGTTGAATTACCCTTGCACCCCGCTGGAACCCCTCCCGCCCGTAACTGTTATAACCGGTTGCCCGTCCATAATGCAAGCGGATGCCTTGAAGCTCTCCCCAGAAGTCATTCACATGATCATGCCCGCAGAAAACACCCTTAACATCCCCTCTGTCCACAAAGGCTGCGAATAAACCAGAGTTTACCTTTGGACAACCCATTCCTTCATAGTTGTGCCCGTAGCACACATGATAATCCCACAACTCATTGTATTCAGGCAGGGGAATATGCAGGAAGGCAAGTGAAGGCACACTCTGTCCACCATTCATTTCTGCAATAGCAGCTGATTGGTCCAGATACCAGCCGATTTGTTTATGGGTAATCCATTCAAAGCCGCCGGGGGGATGAGCCGCATTGCTTCCCGAATCCAATAGATATAAGGCGGCAGAAGGTACTCCGTCAGCCGAGTTCAGCAGGATAACCGTATGGCCTGCCCGATTACCAAGCACTGGTCCTGCCTCTGTCAGACAATGCGGACTAGCCTGCTGCAGGCTGAGCAACTCATGCTTAACGGTGAGCGAATGTCCTGCATCATGATTGCCAAAGATAGCGGCCCACGGTGAGCCGGTTGCCAGAACAACGGCTACTGCATCACTGTAAGCGGCGATTGGGTCCGGGCAATCTTCATAATGAATAACGTCCCCGGTGAATAGTACCAGATTAGGCTTGGCGTTATGTATAATATCCTTCATTAAACGGGCAGTATGCTCATCATGCTCCGTACCGCTCCAATGCAAATCGGTAAACTGGACTATGGTGAATGTACCATCCTGGCGGAATGATAAATTGTGCATAGCATGGCCTCCTCATTTATTCTTCAGAATAACTGCTTCTACCTTACTAAGTTAAGTATCTCTCTCACAAAAGTATCAACAACCGCCCTGTCCGGGCGGGACTTCAGGAACACCGTGAGGCCTATTAACGAAATGACCAGTGTCTGCGCCAGATTTTTGGCGTTAATTCCGGGATCAAGCTCTCCTGACCGCAAGCCCCGTTCTATCGTTTCCTGGAAGATGACCGAGAGGTACATCTGATGTTCCCTGGTCAGGAGCTCAAACTTCTCGTCATGGGGAGCCAGCTCCACCATTGAATTGATGCAGAAGCAGCCCCAGCTCGGGCTTTTCCCGTATTCTTTCGACACCATATCTTCAAAAAAAGTGCGGAACGCCTCTCTAACCGAAGCATGCTTTTGCAGACTGAGGCGGACATGGGCAGCATGGGAGCTCGTATATTTCCGCAGTGCAGCTTCAAATAATCCTTTTTTGTCGCCAAAGGTAGCGTATATGCTTGGACGCTGAATGCCCATTCTGGCGGTTAAGTCGCTTAATGAGGCCGCTTCGAATCCTTTTTCCCAGAATACATGCATCGCCGCATCTAACGCCTTGTCCTCATCAAATTCGCGCGGACGGGCCATAGCACTCCCTCATTTCATATCGAATGGTATATTACGATTGTATTTGGCGAAGCTCATTCTGTCAATTATACTAATCCTCCTCCAGTTCCCCTTGACAGTTAATTTTTCTTAGCGTTATATTTATCAGGACTTATTACATACTGATCGGTATTATATTATCCCATATTTCGAAGGAGGCGTTCGCTCTGGCGAATCCTGTGAAAGAACCGAAAGTCCTTCCCGCAGCATCCGAACCGGTAACCGCATCTGTAATGTCCCGCAAGGTTGCACTCCTGTTGCCGTCACCTGCGGACTGGCTGTCGCCAACATCTATTACGCGCAGCCCCTGCTGGATGCGATCTCCAGCGAGTTCGGGATTACGCATTCATCCATCGGCATGGTCATTACCATTACTCAGATTTGCTACGCCCTTGGATTACTATTGCTGGTTCCTCTCGGAGATTTACTGAACCGGCGCAGGCTGATTGCCGGGCAGATGCTGTTATCCGTGTTGGCTTTAGCTGTAGTAGGCACTGCCTCCACCGGTACGGTGTTATTCATAGGCATGGCTGCGGTTGGATTACTTGCGGTTGTGACCCAGACGCTTGTGGCGTTCGCTGCAACCCTGGCGGCCCCGGCTGAACGCGGGCGCACCGTGGGGGTGGTGACCAGCGGAATTGTCATTGGCATTCTCTTGGCGCGGACATTCGCTGGCGTGTTAACAGATCTGGCCGGTTGGCGGGCTGTCTACCTTGTCTCGGCGGGACTCACGCTAATCATGGCTTGTGTATTGTTTAGGGTGCTTCCGGGTACTGAGCCCCGAAGGGAATCCTTATCCTACCCGCAGCTGCTCCGTTCGCTGTTCACCCTGTTCGCACAAGAACGGCTCCTGCGAATCCGTGCTGTGTTATGCCTGCTGATATTTACTGCCTTCAGTATATTATGGACCTCCCTGGTGCTGCCGCTCAGCGCTCCACCGCTGTCGCTGTCCCATACGGCGATTGGCGCGTTCGGTCTCGCCGGAGTCACCGGGGCATTAGCAGCAGCGCGGGCAGGCCGTCTGGCTGACCGGGGGTTGGGGCAAAAGACCACCGGCGTGGCACTGACTCTGCTGCTACTCTCATGGCTGCCAATTAGCTATACTACACATTCCCTGCTTGCGTTAATCGCCGGAATTATTCTTCTTGACCTGGCCGTACAGGCCGTACATGTCACCAATCAGAGCATGATTCTTAATCTGCGCCCGGCTGCCCGCAGCAGGCTTACTGCCGGTTACATGGTCTTCTATTCGATCGGCAGCGCCACCGGATCGATTGCCTCTACCAGCATGTATGCCTACTGGGGCTGGAATGGGGTATGTCTGCTCGGTGCAATGGTCAGTGCGCTGGCTCTGATATTCTGGGCGTTAACCCGTCATATGAAATGAATAATGTAACGCCTTCACCATGCCTCTGCGGGGTTTGTCAAACTTTGAAATTTCCATTATTGTTATCCTTAACTTACATTTGACGTTATGGATGCAGAAATGGAGGCCCGGATTTCCTTGAAGCCACGATTGTTAACCCGTTCTTTCTATTATCTCTGGACGACCCAGACGGCGGCGAATGCTGCCGATGTCTTATATATTATGGCGCTGACCGTGCTGGTGCTGGACCGGACCGATTCCCTTGTATCGGCGGCGCTGATGCCGCTGATGCGCAGCGCCGCCCAGATGGTGAGCGGCTTCATCGCACCGCTGCTTATCAACCGGGTCAAGCTGCCCTCGCTGCTGCTCATCTCACAGACAGGCCAGTTCCTGTTGTTTGTGGTGCTGGCACTGTACCTGCAGCTTAACAGTGCGGCGGCTTCACTCACGCTGGTCTTCGCCCTTGTCTTCGTCATGTCCTTCCTGGACGGCTGGAGCGTTCCGGCCCGCAATGCGCTGGTGCCGCGGCTCGTCACGCGGGAGGAAGGCCTGCTGCAAGCCAACGGCCTGATCAGCGTCAGTGATCAGGTGGTGCAATTTGCGGGCTGGGGACTTAGCGGCCTGGTGGTCGCTTTCCTGGGACCCAGCCCGGCGCTGCTGCTGACAGCGGCCATTTACGGGCTGGCGGCCGCATTTACGCTTGGCGTGAGGGAACCGGCAGAGGCAATGGTCCAGAAGCAGGCGCTGCCGGCAGACTCGGAGCCGGCGGCGCCAGCTGCTTCGAAATGGAAGACCCTGACCGAAGGCTGGACCCTTATCTGGCGGATGCCCCGCCTGCGCATACTTACCTTCATGGACATCATCGACATGCTCGGGGGCTCGGTCTGGGTCGGCGCATTCACCCTGGCCTTCGTCCAGGTGGCGCTGAAGCAAGGCGAAGAATGGTGGGGCTTCATTAATGCAGCCTATTTCGCCGGAACGGTCGGCGGCGGGCTGCTGGTCCTGTCGGCAGTGCGGCTCATCGGGAACCGTTACCTGGGAGCGATGCTCATCGGTATGGCAGGCTACAGCCTGCTCACCCTGATGTACGCTTTGAATACCCAGCCATATGTAGCGCTGATCCTTGTTCTGCTGACGGGCCCGTTCACGGAGCTGTCAGTGATTAACCGGCGTACCCTCATCCAGCGCAGCCTCTCCAAGCAGATGCTGCCCACGGTGCTGGCTGCGCAAGCTTCGCTGCTGCATCTGGTGTTCTGCATCTCGCTCTTGCTCATGGCCTGGCTGGCCGAACAATTCGGGATCGTCAATCTGTATCTGCTCGCGGCGGTTCTGACATCGCTGGCTTTCTGCACCGGCGTGCTCGGCCGCCGGGCATTCCGGGACGAACCGGCGTCATCAGATGCCAGCCTTCCAAACCTGTAATTGTGTAGTTGTCTGTGATGAAATATCATACAATTAAGCAGATGGATGATTAGAAGGAGAGATCTGGGATGCAGCATAATAACTCTGTGGCAGATGAACTAGAATGAGCGAATTCCTGAAATTAATGAAAGACCCGCGGTTCAGAAGAACCATGCGGATGATTTTTAAGTTCGCCTGGGATTACTGGTGGCTCAGCAGGCTGAAGTACTTGATGTCAGGACGGCGCTTTGCAGCGAAGCAACGGGCCTTATACCGCAAGCAGGCAGCGTATTTCGCCACAACCGCGATGGATATGGGCGGATTAATTATCAAGCTGGGGCAGCATGTGAGTGCGCAGGTGGATATGCTGCCGAAGGAAGTTATCGAAGAATTGGCCAAGCTTCAGGATTCCGTAGAATTCGTAGATTTCTCCGAGATTCAGCAGAAGGTAGAGCGTGAACTGGGCGGACCGATCAGCGGAATGTATGCTGAGTTCGATCCGATGCCTATTGCCGCAGCTTCCTTCGGGCAGGTCCACCGGGCAACCTTACGCACGGGCGAACAAGTGGCAGTGAAGGTGATGCGGCCCGGGGTCGAGGACATTATCGCCATCGATTGGAAGTCCATCCAGGTCGCCGTTTCGTTATTGAAACGCCAGAAGCTGATTAGAGACTTCATGGACCTTGATGCGGTATATGAGGAGTTCCATGACACCATTATGGAAGAGCTCGACTATCAGCAGGAAGGACGCAATGCCGAAGAATTCCAGCAGCAGTTAGCCCACCGCAAGGATGTTGTGATTCCAGACATTCATTGGGCATATACGACTTCACAGGTGCTGACCATGGAATTCATGGAGGGTGCCAAAATCAATGATGCTGCCCAGCTGGAGGCTTGGGGAGTGGACCGGACCCGCCTCGCGGTGTCGCTGATCGAAATGTTCGTAGAACAGATTCTATTGAACGGGCTCTTCCACGCGGACCCACACCCGGGCAATGTGCTAGTGCAGCCTGACGGGACCATCGCCTTGATCGATTTTGGAATGGTCGGGCGGATTCCCGGTGAGATGAAGACCCAGATGGTCGCCCTTCTGCTGGCCGTCTATTTGAAGGACGCCCACGGCGCCATCGATGCCCTTCTCCGGTTGAGATTCTTAAGACGCAATGTAGATCTGGAGGTATTCTCACGGAATCTTACGTTATTATTCGAACAAATCTACGGGGATACGTTTGACCTGAGCTTTGTGACCTCAGGCGACAATGTGGAGGAATTGCGTAATTTCCTCTACTCCCAGCCTTTTCAATTGCCTGCCAACACTACATTCCTGGGCAAAGCCATAGTCACCGTGTACGGACTCTGTACCGGACTCGACCCTGAGCTTGATCTGGTGGGAACCGTCAGGCCTTACGTGGACAAGGTGGTGCGGAAGGATCTGCGGGGAAGTGTCATCTCCCAAGTCGTAGAGGATGGCAAGCATATGCTCAAAGACATCCTGCCGACGACCAAGAAATTCATTTCGGCAATCGATAAAATGGATAGCGGAGGCTTAAGGGTCAAGCTGTCGAGCTCCTTAGAGCAGAAATTGATCGATACGCAAAACAGGAACACGCAGCGGATGATTGCCGCCATCATGGGCGCGGTTTTCCTGCTGATTGCGGCAATCCTGTGGAATGAAATCCCGCCGGTCGTCTCTTACGTGCTCGGCAGCTTGGGCCTGCTCGTGATGCTGAGCCAACTCCGAAACAGACAAGGCAGCAGGGCTGAAAGACATGCCAGGCAGATAAACGCTATGCGTGAGCTCAGCCGCTTGGAGCAGCGGGGGCCTGGATCGCGCAGATAAGGGGACCCATATTGACAGCCCTCTTATTTCTTGCTAAAGTTTAGTCTAATCCGCAAGCTTTACATGGGAATGTTACCGATCCTTATGGGCATAACCTGATCCGGCTTAACTGCACTGCGTGCAGCTAGGCTGGTTTGGGTTTTTTCTGTTGTGCTGCATGCTGACCGGCAACCAATTTATCCAACGCACATCACCAGCTGGTCGCAAGTACGCTTGCAGTCAGAGCCTGTCACGAAATCATTCCGGATGCCAAAATAGGGCTGGACAATCGACCCTAAGGGATTGCGGATTACCGCGAATCAGCTCCATGACCGCTACCAGAAACCGTTATTCGTAGTAGAGAACGGGTTCGGCGCCAGAGTGGTTGCCCCGTTCGACCGGCGGGCCAGCTCCTTGCCAATGCCTCCGGCGGCGCCTGTAATTACTGCAGTTTTAGCTTGAGCTTGATTCATGACACTATTTGCTTTATTATATATATTATATTTATTTTTGTTACTTACTAACTTTTGTTCCTGACACTGATTAGTGTACACCTGCACGACCAGTGTGACAATAAGCAGGCTTATTCATTTTGTCTCCTAACCGGAATTTCATGTATAAATGAAGCCGGGTTGCGCAAAATTTAAACACATTGTCCCTATTTGCCTAAATATCTATGGAGGCTGATTGCAGTGATGCCAGATGAGAAAACCAGCCGTGCGGCCCGCAGAACCCGCCTGGCCTTAAAATTAGCATTCGTAGAATTAATTCTGGAAAAGGAGTACGAAGCGGTTACCATTCTGGATGTAGCCAACCGTGCGGATTACAACCGGGGAACATTCTATAAGCATTACAACAGTAAAGAGGACTTACTCCGGGACATTCATGATGACTTCCTGCTGAGTATTGCCGATGCGCTCGTGCGGCCCTATCAGGGACTGAAGCAGATTGATACGGCAAGGATTGCCCCTTCCATTCAGGATCTGTTCCTCCATATTGAGCAGCATAAAAGCGAGTTTCTCGCCCTGGCCAAGGTAAGCCGGGAGAAGCTGCACAGTGACTTGATCGCCACCTTGCACCACTCCATGAGTGAAAGTATGCATATTGAGCTGAAACCGGCTCCTCTGCCGATCGAATATGAAATTCTGCTCAGCTATCAAATCTCGGCAACCGTTGGAGTTATTATGTATTGGGCTGATACGAACTTCAAATACTCGACCTCCTACATGGCGGACCAATTGCTTGGACTCATCAACACGCCGATTGATCATATAACATTCAGGAACCATACATCCCGCAATCAATAGTGTATTCATGGACGGCGCACTCTTCAAAAGCAGACTTATGAAGCACTTGAAGCCCCTTCCGCAAGCGGAGGGGGCTTCAAGTGCTGAAGTATTGTGCTATCAGGTTTACTCCGGAATATAAGGCAGATCCAGCGTACCCGGAACGTTAATCACATGTGTTTCTGTATACGTGCGGATGCCCTCTGCGCCGTATTCACGGCCAATCCCGGATTGCTTGAAGCCGCCGAACGGGAAGCGGACATCAAGCCCCTGCACGGCAGCGGTATTAATCATGGTCGTTCCCGCTTCAAGCTGGCGTGCGACCGAGATGGCCTCTTCTTCCTGACCCCACACCGAGCTGGTCAAGCCGTAGATGCTCTCATTGTGCAGCTGAATCACCTGCCCTACATCGTCGAATGGCAGAATTGGAACCGTAGGGCCGAACTGCTCCTCCACAACAATTGGATCATGATAATCACAATCCAGCACAAGCGTAGGCTGTAAGTAGTACCCTTGTTCGAACTGCTGCTGATCCAGAATTTGGCCGAGCGGAATCACCTTAGCACCACGCTTGTGCGCATCCTCAATCAGACTCTGCACATACTTTTTCTGCTTCAGGTTATTCACCGGTCCTACTGTCGTATTGGCATCAAAAGGATCACCAATGCGAATCCAGCGGTTTGCCGCCTCGATATATTTTTCAACAAAAGCATCATAGATGGAACGGTGTACATATACACGCTTGGCGATCATGCAGATTTGGCCTGTGGTCAGGAAGTTGGAGATGACAATCCGGCGCATGGCCCGCTCATCCTGAACGTCAAAGCTCTCAAGGAAGATCGCCGCATCGTTGCCGCCAAGCTCCAGCGTCATATCCTTAATCGTATCCGCCGCCGCTTTAATAATGTGCTTGGCAGTTGCGGTTCCGCCTGTAAAAGCGATTTTGGCAACAAGCGGATTGCTGGTCAGTTCAACGCCCACATCGGCATCCCCATGAACAACATTGATGACACCCGCCGGGAACTCACCGGCAATCAGCTCGGCCACCTTCGCCGCCGCCAGCGGAGCATATGGGCTTGGCTTGAGCACAATCGTATTGCCCGCCAGTAAGGCAGGAGCGATTTTAATCGTAGATAACGCTATTGGGTAGTTCCAAGGACTGATCGCTGCCACCACACCCATTGGATCGTAGGACAGGATGGTTTTGCCGTGATCATGCTCCTGGACCTCTTCCTGCAGAACCGATGCAGCTTCATTACAAGCATACTCCATCCACATCAGCGAGACATAAATCTCACCATGGGCATCATACAGCGGCTTGCCATGCTCTTTGGACAGCAGGTGGACAATTTCATTCTCCGCTGCTCTAATTTTCTCTATCGCATTGCGCATCCGGGTAATTCGTTCATCAACCGGAGTCTGCTTCCATATTTTAAAAGCCGCCGCAGCCGCTTCAATCGCTTCCACCGCCTGTTCCTTCGTAGTGACAGGGAAATAGCCTACGATTTCAGCCGGGCTCGCCGGATTCTCTTTGGCTGACTGCGAAAGGGACGGTACCTTGTGACCATTAATGAAGGCCTGAACGATAACGGTCTCTTGGTCTGCTTGAATTGTCATAATTAATCCCCTCCGTGATCTAGTTGGATTCCTTCCAGACTTCGTCCGCAATCTCCTTCACATAACGAAGCTTGCGCCATTGCTGCTCTTCCGTAAGAATATTGCCTTCCTCTGTGGAGGAGAAGCCGCATTGCGGGCTCAAGCACAGCTGCTCCAGTGGCACATAGGTTGCTGCTTCGGCAATCCGGGCTTTAATTTGCGCTTTATCTTCTAGCTCGCCTGTTTTCGAGGTGAGCAGGCCGAGCACGATTTTCAAGTCCTTACGGTTCACATATTTCAATGGCTCGAAGCTGCCTGAACGCTCATCGTCAAACTCCAGGAATAATCCATCAACATTTAAGCCGCCAAAAATGACCTCAGATGCGTAATCATAACCGCCGGTTGAGAAATAGTTGGATTTATAGTTGCCCCGGCAAATATGCATCGTCACCACTAAGTCTGCCGGTTTATGAGCCAAGGTTTCGTTAATCATGCGCTGCATGATTTTCAGCTCTTCTGCCGGTTCCATACCTTTTGCGCGCAGCTTATCGTGACCCGCTTCGGAGAACAGGTCTGCCCAAGCCGTATCATCCAGTTGCAGGTAACGGCATCCGGCATCGTAGAAGGCTTGAATGGCTTTTTGATAGGCCGCAATCGTATCTTGCAGGAACTGCTCCCGGTCGTTATAGCTATTGGCTCCAGGCTCCAGCCGGTAGATCAGCATGTTGGGACTTGGAATGGTCTGTTTCGCTACAGCGTCACCTGCATGCTTTTTCACGAATTCAAAATGCCCGACAAAGGGATGGCTTGAGAAGCCAACCTTACCCGTCACGCGGATGCCACCCTTGCGGGTCTGCATATTATGGAACTTGGGTCCGTCGATTTCCTCATACAGCTCTACGCCATCCAGGCCGCCCAGAAAGTCGAAATGCCACCAGCTTCTGCGGAATTCACCGTCTGTCACGGCGGACACGCCATTTTCCTTTTGCTTCTCAATCACCCGGATAATCTCTTGATCTTCCACCGCTCTTAATGCCTCATAAGTAATGTTGCCTGCTTTATATTGTTCGCGGGCCTGGCTTAAGTTCGCCGGACGCAGGAAGCTGCCTACATGATCACTCCGAAAAGGTATCGTCATCGCTATTTCTCCTTACAATTCTATAGTGTACTGAGTATAGCATGAGCGCAAGGAATGCATGTTATATGTAAAAGGCATGGTTGGTCATAGCTTTTAGTGATAGCTAACAGCCACATTTCTGAATGCTGGAGCGGGAAATTAAATACACAGGGCCTAATATGCTTATCTTACCGCCCTGCACACGTATAGCGCTCTCCTGTTCAGCGGCATACACATCCATCTGCTCAGCCAAGGGGAACAGGTAGCCTTGAACAAACGAGGCATAGCCGCGCTTTGAGTGAGATTCATAGGCAAAGGGCTCAAGGCCCAGACCATCATAAACAGAGTCTATATCAACCTGCTGTCCTGCCTGTTTCGAGGTTACCCACTTAGCAGCCATATTCAAGGCCCCGGCACTGGCTCCCAGAATAACAGCAGCGCTGTTCTTAATGACATCTGCCAATTCATATTCCGCCACCAACTCGTTCTGCTGAACAGGATCTCCACCGCACAGGAAAACGACAGAGGCGTGCTGGAGGACTCGCCGGGCCTCTTCCTTCTGCATCCGGTAATCAATGAAATAAGACTCATCGAAAATAAGCTTAGCCTGATTGAGCCAAGTCCATTCTGGAATATCAGCAAAATCAATCTGTTCCCCTTCGCAATTAGACAGCTCAGCGCTAATCATCACCAGCGATTGCCGGTCCTGAATATCCTCATGCAGCCACCCGGCCAGCCTGTCTGGTAAGCAATGATTAAACCAACTGAAATAGTAGTGAGTGTTCAAAAGTTATGGCCTCCAAAAGAATTAATTTGCCGCTGGACGCTGCAACCGGTATGCCGCTTCGCTGATTTTCTCAATATCCCGGTAGATCGTCCGCAAGGATACCTCGAAATGCTCGGCAAGCTCCTTGCCCGTCACCAGCCCTTTACCGGAGATAATCAGCAGCATAGAGAGCAATCGGTCAACTCGCATGATCCCTATTTATAATCATTTAAGGGCCCCTGATCCATGATCACTTCTACCATATTGGATTCCCCTACCTTAAGAATCGGCCTATATTCTGAATTCGGCCTGCTGTAAAGCTCCAGCGGACTTATGATTACACCATTTGGCGTATTATGAAGTATTCCGGGTACACAGGTATAAATCTTATCGTTATTATTGGCATTCTTCGCGGATATCGTAACAGAGGTTCCATTATGATTATCTATACTCATGGACACCTTATATCTGTAGAATGAACCGGTTCCATTGGATTGCGCTGAATAAACTACAGGAACAACGGCAAGAATATCATCTCTTAGTCTTAACTTGATGACCTCTGTTTTCTTTGATTTTTTGCCTCTCCCCACATCGCCCATATGTTCCACTGTACCATTGCCATAATTTTTGAGTGGAGGTACTCCCCTCGCCCCAAACATAGCTACATCAATCTGCTCTTCAGCCTTAGTGTAGACTAGAGCATAAATGTCATAATCCGTTCCAGTCTCCCAAGATACAGTAGCCGTAATTTCCGGTGTTTTATCTATGATAACCGGCTTCTGCCCTTTATCGAGATTGATCTTACCCTTTACCTTCTCAAGGTTGATGGACATAGCCGGAACAGGCTCTTTTGCTACAGGCTCTTGAATAACCTCAGGTTTGGAAGGTTGACATGGCTCATCCGCTTCAACCTCAACACCATAGTTTTGGCATAACCCTTCAAGCCCGGAATCAAATCCGCGCCAGATTGATTTCACCTTGGTCTGACCGTTCCTTAAATATAATTCCAGAACTACAATTCCATTCTCATTCGTGAAGCTGGATGGTGATAGCTGAATAACCGTATTGTGCGTACATATCTCTGCTGCCAAATTCTTCACATTCGCAAATCCCGTGCTGTTATCCTCTGTCAGAGTTACAGCTATTTTTGTGATACCTTCAGGGACCTTACCCATGTCGAAATTAAGCTTATAAACCTTGGTATTCCCCACCTGCTCAGATGGTAAAAGCGTAGCTACACCCGTGGAACTTGTGGGCTGATTATAGAAGATGATTCCGCTGTCTCCCTGCACCTTATCCGCATCGGTTAAGAGGAAAGCTGTTAAAGAAATGTCTACCAGAGTAGAAGTTTCGTGGCTAATCGTAATGCTGCCTTGTTCGGCACTTAAAGTTGTATTGGCTCCCATTTGCAGAAATTGATTCACTTCAACCACTCCCATCCATTTAATGGCTCGTGCTGTCTCAATTATATTAACACAGGGAGGAAATACTTGGGATGTCATAGACCGCGATCATTTAGTGTATCTACGGCCTTTATCACCTCTTCCGGCTGATTGTGCGGAATCATATGCGCCGCAGCGGGCAGCACCTTAAGCTCAGCATGAGGTAATATTCCGTTAAGCTTAAAGCTATGCTCCTTTGTCGGGAAAGGATCTCGTTCACCAACCAGAATAACCGTGGGAAGATGGATGCTGGAGTATCGTTGCTCCATGTATTCTGCTGCCGGGACGAATTGAAGCACATCCTCCCGGTTCGCTCTGAATTGCGCCGGCCTCAGCCACAAGGCATACACCTCTTCCTCATAACTTGCCGGCACAGGTTCCGGCGCAAAGGTGGCCTTCATTGTGCTTCGCACCATGATTTTGCCAACCAGGGGGAATAAAATGTTCATCACCAGATGACCCACAACAGGCATCATCACCAACCGGGAGAGGGGATCTCCCTTTTCTGCAGGATACCCTTCCTTAAACAACCCGCCCGCCACCGTGACAACCCCTGCCACTTGTTCGGGATATAAAGATGCATACATTAACACCAATAGCGCGCTCCAGGAATGGCCGACCAGAACCGGCTTCTCTACACCCATTTCCTTAAAGGCCATATGGAGCCATTGTGCCTGATCCATAAGGGTAAACGGAGCTTTCCCGTTCTGCGGGCGCTGGCTATAGCCATATCCCGGGCGGTCCAAAGCTAACGTGCGGTATCCGTTGGATGCCCCAAGCTTCATTACCTTGCAAAAGTCATTGCCGCGAAGAACTCCCCCATGCAAGAAAACAATCGGCCTCCCTTCACCCTCTTCCAGGTAATGTACTCGAAGGCCATTGACCCTGACAAACTTCCCCGCCGGGGGGAACCGGCTTTCCCTTTTCTTGTAGCTATAGCGGTTGTATAGATATAAGACAAGTAGCAATACCAACACGATGATAACGATCAGCACAACAAACAGCCTCCCTCAAATTGTGATATCAACATACTAATAAGTATGTATAAGTTACAACATAGGGCTTCAATCCTCTCACAGATGAAGCCCTAATCCTTACGCTATGGTTAAGCTGCTCCAGAGCAATTGCGCGATATCCTGCGCAATTTCCTCTATTCCTCTATCCCGGGGCTCCATAAGCAAGGGGAGCACAAGGCCGCTAAGAATTGTTTGCACGTATACTGCCAATGACTGCGCCTGCATATCTTTTCGGATGATCCCCTGCTCTTGGAGACTTTGGAACAAATGTATGATGGTCTTGTTAAATTCCTCAAATAACCGGCCGATCTTCTCCCGGGTATCAGGCTCACGGCTCAAGGTATACACATCAAAGAACAATAAGGACCGCCGCGGCAACAAAATACCTTCCTCCATATGCCTCCGTAACCATGCGGCCAAGGCCTGCACCGGGTCCTTTGACTGGACAATCTCCTGAATCTGCCTTGGAAGCACCGCCGCCTGCTGTTTCAGATTCCGCTCACATACAGCCAGGTATAAATCATCCTTGTTGGTGAAATGCCAGTAGACCACGCTCTTCGTTTGCCCCGCTTCAAGTGCGACCTGATCCAGGGTTGCGCCGGAATATCCATGCATGGCAAATACCCTAATCGCTGCATCCATCACCCGGGTACGCGTATCGGAATGCAGCTCCCCTTGTTGCTGCTGCCAGCGGGACAGCAGCTCCTGCAGTTCCTCTTTGCCGCCCACATGTCTTCTCACGGTTGTCCAATGGACATCTGCTCTTTTGGCGATACTGGAGTAGCTGATTTGGTCCATGGGATACTTGGCAGCAAGCTCCTCAACAGCCCGCATAATCTTGTCATAACTGCTCATGGCGCCTTCATCCCTTTAACCATATATATAATAAAAACAAACTTGTCGGTATGCGTTTATTATATTCACTGCTGGTCTTTATGTCAATTTTGCGGCAGTTTATCTCCGGCTTCCTTCGTATGCTTATCCAGCAGTTTCAGCAGATAGGGGAACCGATAATCTCCGTACATCCTCTGTATGTGCCGGGCAGCGGCGGCTAACTCCATGCCAATAGAGGTGATATACAAAGGCTTGGTGCTGGTGCCCCGGTAAATCTTTTTAACGAACGCCTCATTGTCGTTGTCGTGAAAGGCATTCTTGGCAACACCGATCACTGGGATTCTTCCTGAAAAATTGGTGTACACATAATGTCCGAGCCCCGGCTTCCCCTCTTGGTCTAAGTACACGTAGCCGTCAACCACAATGGTGTGTATTTGGCTCATATCCGTAAGCTTCAGCAGCTCCTGTATGCAGGGAAGCTCCCGTTTGTAGAAAGAACCAGGTTCGTATGCCTGAGGGTTCTCTGTATACGACACGATGATGTCCAGCGGTGTAGAGTCTTCCCAGTTTTGAAAGATAACCCCCACCGATTTTGCCTGATTCTCTTCGTAATACACATCGACTGCAATAATCATGGGTAGTAATCACAGCCCTTTCCTTTAAGACTGATCCAATATAATATAAATAATAGAAAATAATTGGAAACCGTACAAGATGTTAAATTCGGAATAGGCCTCAGGAGGATGGAAATGAAAGTCATCAATACATTCGTGGTTATTGTTGTTATAGTTGCTATTGCGCTTCCGGTATATATATGGAAGGAAGCAAAAAGCTCTGTCTCTCACAAAAATCAATATGAGCATAATTGGCAGCTGCAACTACCTTCCAAATTCAAGGAGCTTGATCAATATACAAACCAAGGGGGATTTCGCGGGGAAGGAACACGTTATACTATTTTTAGAACGGAAGAAAAACAATTGTCTTCCATATTAAAGCCATACAGTGGAAGAAAGGTGATTGAACAATATTCCGGGGATAGTCTTCATGATAATGAAAGAGATATTCAAAAATATGTTGAGGATACATTACTGAGTTTAGATGTTCCTGAAGATAAAGTGCCAGATTTTAATGGAGTATATTCGTGGCAAGACTTCAATTACGAATCTGACCGATTAGTTGTCCTCTATTTTCCTAATAAGAAAATCTGTTATTTTGTGGAGGATTTAAGATAAAGAGCTGCCCCTAACAGCCATTTCCCGGCTTCTGGGGCAGCTCTCTTTGTTTTACTAAAAGGTAGGAGCCGGCAACTCGCCTATATTCATACGAAGTAAACTATAAGGCTTCTGCCGCAGGTCCTTGCCATAATGAAATCTGGGCTGCCGATTTAATTGGTTCACGATGAAATACAAGCATTGATCGGGACCAATAGAGAACGTATCCGGCCACAGAATTCTCGGGTCATGAGCAATGGTTTCCATGATTCCGTTCGGCAAGATTTTGCGGATACTATTGTTTTCATAGTCGCCCGCGTACACATTCCCTTTCGCATCGGTAATCATTCCGTCTGAAGCGCCTTTTTCTCCCCAATACTGCACATAAGGCTGTAAATTCATATCAGGTATGTTGAGGTCTCTTAGGACTTCAGTTGAAATCGAGTATAGATCGCGACTGGACAGAGGGCAGTAATACAACATCTGGCCGTCCGGGGAGATCGCTATACCGTCGGATGCCAATTGGAAGGGAGAGGTGGACCCGTCCGGGTTGCGGTTGATCAGGATTTTGCCTTCCACCTTCGGTAAGAAATAGGGGTCGGGTGAAGTGGAGTATGCTCCATTTAACCTTCTCCAGGCATGACCGGTCTCTAAATCAACGACAATAATCGCTCCGGGTCCCCGGGAAGATGAATCTGTGATATACGCATACCCTGCCCTACCCGCACGGAAATCAAACCGGACATCATTCAGATAAGTCGTGGGCAGTACAACCTCTTCAGTAAATGTAATTACGCTTCTTATGGAATTCGTATTTAAATCTACAGCAACTAACTTCGCTCCTCCGGGGATGGGCTCTGAGAAATTAGGAGCTCCGGTATCCAGTACCCACAGCGTTCCCCTTCCATCCGCAACAACACTTTGGACACTGATGAAGGATGTTGTGATATTCGATTGGTTTACCATGTTAGCCTCTAAACTGGGATAAGGCTCTAATGCGCCGTTAACGATCTCAGCCACCGTAAATTTAACGTCATCCCCCCATTTTGGAAAGCAAATGAAAATACGCCCGGTTTCCGAAACAGTAACCCCTGTAGGCATGGCTCCGTAAAATAAAAAAACCGCTTCAAACTTACCGAAAAAACGTTCACTCGGCAGCTTTACTTGCATGATATCCTCCTTAAAGGTCCGAACTGCTATCACCCATATATATGCCAGAAGGCGCTGTCCCAGTCTAGAATAGAAAACCAATACGCAGGAAAATCTAACTCCGATGAAAGAAAGGAAGGGATAGTGACTCAATGAATATGCCAACACTAGCGCCACATGAATCGATGGAGCTGCATGAAGCGTTAAACTTCAAAACACTCTGCCTCGCCAAGTCCAAACTAATGCAAGGCTTGGTCTTTGACCAAGAGCTGAAAGCGTTAATGCAGAAGGACGTCCTGATCTCCACGCAACAGATCGCTGAACTCCAGGCCATCTACGCAAGAGCTCCTTTCCAGGCACCTGTACCGAATAGCCCGACACCTATCACTCATTAAAAGGGGAACGCCAATGAACACCGATTATTTAGACCCGATTAACTCACTAAATATGCCGGAGATGGCAGATATGACATTTGCCATGGACTTCCTTATTCGTGCCAAGGAAGGTGTGCGAAATTTGTCCATCGCGCTGACGGAGACGGCTTCTCCCGATGCCAGAGCGCTGCTGCGCAATCACCTTATGCAGGGAATTGCCCTGCACCAGGAAATCTCGGAGCTGATGATCCGCAAAAAGTGGTTCCATCCTTATGAGCTCAACGAACAGTACCAGCTCGACCAGCTATCAGCGAAAAACACGGTGATGATCGGGCAAATGAATTTGTTCCCGGGTGACACGTCGCGTAAAGGGATGTTCGACCGGACCCCAGATGAACACATTGGAGGACACAACGCATGAAGGCAGTAACGTACCAAGGGATTAAGAATGTAGTGGTCAAAGAGGTGCCGGACCCCAAGATAGAGAAGCCGGACGATATGATCGTAAGAATCACAAGCTCCGCCATATGCGGCTCGGACCTCCACCTGATTCACGGGATGATCCCTAACCTTCAGGAGAACTATGTTATCGGGCATGAACCCATGGGGATTGTAGAAGAAGTAGGCCCCGAAGTGACCAAGGTTAAAAAAGGCGACAGGGTGATCATCCCGTTCAACATCGCTTGCGGAGAATGCTTCTTTTGTAAGAATCATCTGGAGAGCCAATGCGACAATTCTAACGAACACGGAGATATGGGTGCATATTTCGGCTACTCCGGAACCACCGGCGGGTATCCTGGCGGGCAAGCCGAGTATCTACGGGTTCCGTATGCCAACTTTACGCACTTCAAGATTCCCGAAGACTGCGAGCATCCGGACGAAAAGCTAAGCTTAATTGCCGATGCCATGACGACCGCATTCTGGAGCGTAGACAACGCCGGCGTCAAGAATGGAGATACGGTTATCGTGCTTGGCTGTGGTCCGGTCGGACTGCTGGCCCAGAAATTCTGCTGGCTGAAGGGAGCCAAGCGGGTCATCGCCGTTGACTATGTGGATTACCGCTTACAGCATGCGAAGCGGACCAACAATGTGGAAATTGTAAACTTTGAACAGGACAAGAACATTGGCAACACACTCAAGGAAATGACCAAAGGCGGAGCCGATGTCGTGATTGATGCGGTAGGAATGGACGGCAAGATGAGTGATCTTGAATTTCTGGCCAGCGGGATGAAGCTGCAGGGCGGCACCATGAGCGCATTGGTCATTGCATCGCAGGCTGTCCGCAAAGGCGGGACCATTCAAATCACCGGGGTATACGGAGGACGCTATAACGGATTCCCTCTCGGCGACATCATGCAGCGCAACGTGAATATCCGCTCCGGACAAGCCCCGGTCATCCACTACATGCCGTATATGTACGAGCTTGTCACATCCGGCAAAGTGGACCCTGGAGACATTATTACTCACGTCATTCCGCTCAGCGAGGCCAAGCGGGGTTATGAAGTGTTCGATACCAAAACGGATGATTGCATCAAAGTCATCTTAAAGCCTTGAATATGGACAGATACACGGGAGGACAACCTGAATGAATTCTAATTACGCTTTGCATGAGCTGCTTGAGGTCCATGAAATAGCTGCGTTTAAGACGGTTTGCTTAACGAAATCTCAGACCATGCAAGCTCTGGTAACCGACCCGGAGCTTACGCAAATTTTGCAGCAGGATGCCGCATTGTCACAACAGCAGCTTCAGGAGCTCAGTGGAGTGCTGTCTAAAGTAACTGTATAGGAGATAAAACAATGAACCCAATAGTAGAACACATGACTGGTATGAATACGCTGACCGATGAGGTAATTGCAATGGACCTGTTGATCAACGCCAAGAGCGGTGTCAGAAGCTACGCCATGGCTGTGACGGAATGTGCCACCCCCGAAATCAGGGAAATCCTGATGAAACAACTAAGCGAAGCTATTAATTCCCACGAAAAGATAACAGACTACATGATGCAGCGGGGCCTATATCACCCCTACCATGTTCAGGAGCAAATTCAGCTGGATCTGAGAAATATTCAGACCGCGATGAATATTCCGTCCTGACGCCCTAGTCACCAACAAACGCGCTAAACCATCCTGGTTCAGGCGCGTTTGTTGATTTTAGCGGACCTCCTCACCCCTGCCTTTTATACGCCTTCATTGCGAAAATATAAGCCACAATCATAATTCCAACGCACCACGCAAGCGCGATCCAGATATCATTGCCCACCGGCTGACCCGACAGCAATGCGCGGATGGCTTCCACGATCGAGGTTACCGGCTGGTTATCGGCAAAAGCACGAACGGCCTTCGGCATCGAATCGGTCGGTACAAAGGCCGAGCTGATAAACGGCAGGAAGATTAGCGGATAGGAGAACGCGCTTGCCCCTTCCACCGATTTGGCGGACAGTCCGGCAATCGCCGCGATCCAGGTTAGGGCAAGTGTGAACAGCACGAGTATACCGGCTACGGCAAGCCAGGGCAGAACGCCAGCTGACGAGCGGAAGCCCATAAGAAGCGCTACGATGATGATGACGGCAAGAGAAATGACGTTAGATACCACCGAGGTCAACACATGCCCCCACAGTACGGTGGAACGCGAAATCGGCATGGTATGGAACCGCTCAATAATCCCCCGTTGCTTATCCAGGAACAACCGGTAAGCTGTATAGGCCACTCCGCTTGCAATCGCAATCAGCAGGATACCAGGCAGCAGATAGTTCACATAGTTATCCGTACCGGTGTGGATGGCGCCGCCGAACACATAGACGAACAGCAGCAGCATCGCAATCGGAGTGATGCAGACCGTAACGATGGTATCCATGCTGCGGAAAATATGGCGCATCGAACGTCCGAGCATAACCCCCATATCGCTGAAAAAATGTTTCTTTACCGTTTCCATTTACATTGCCTCCTTGTTGCCGATGATGGCGAGGAATATTTCTTCTAGTGTTGGCTGTTTCTCAACATACTCCACCTTTGCCGATGGGAACAGCTTCTTAAGCTCCTGGAGCGTGCCGCTGGCGATAATCTTGCCCTCGTGCAGGATGGCAATTTGGTCGGCAAGCTGCTCAGCTTCCTCTAAATATTGCGTGGTCAGGAATACCGTTGTGCCGCCTTCCGCCAGCTCCTTGACAATTTTCCAGACCTCAATACGGGCCTCCGGGTCAAGTCCGGTAGTCGGCTCGTCAAGAAAAATAATCTGCGGTTGCCCCACCAGGCTCAAGGCGATGTCGAGTCTGCGGCGCATACCGCCCGAGTACGTAGCTGCCTTCCGGTCTGCTGCATCCGTCAAGCCGAAGCGCTTAAGCATATCATCCGCAATCTTACGCGGATTTTGGAGATGACGCAGCTTGGCAAGCATGATCAGATTTTCCCGGCCAGTCAGAACCTCATCCACCGCAGCGAATTGCCCGGTCAGACTGATCGACTGCCGCACATGGTCCGGCTTGGATGTAACATCGAAGCCGTTAACCGTAACACTGCCGCTGTCCGGCTTGAGCAGCGTGGTAAGGATTTTGACAGTGGTTGTCTTGCCTGCTCCGTTCGAGCCAAGAAGAGCGAAGATACTGCCCTGTTCCACCTCGAAATCTACGCCCTTTAGGACATGAAGCTGCTTGTAGGTTTTTTGCAGTCCTTTTACTTGAATGGACTTGGTTTGCACAGTTTTCATTGGGTAACCTCCCGTTTTGTATTAAGTGACTATCCTTTTGATTAGTTGTACATACCTACCGTTGGTATTAATAAGGGGAAAAATAAGCTGCCTTGCGGCAGTTTATTTTTCTATCCTGTCTTCCCTGGCTGACAAACGAAGCAGCTCCTCGAATCGTTGAATCATTTGCTCCTCGAACAGGTCAAGCCCCAGCCCTTTCAGCATTTCATCAAAAAGCCTTAACTTGCGCAGCAATGTCTCGGGCGTAGCTGGGATGACCGCCGGGCTCAGCCAAATGTTGGTGAGAACCATCAACGCCTCGCTCAGCTCCCTTGGATAGTCGGTTTGAATGGAGCCGTCCCGGACACCCTCTTCGATAATGGGCTGGATATATACGGGTACGGCTTTTTCAATAATATTCTCAATCTGTGCCGCCAGCAGCTTCGGATTGCGCAGAAGGTTCGGCGCTGCTGTGGCCAAGTCATTCTGGGCGGGATTGTCGAGCGAGACGCGGGAAATCTTGCGGAGCTTCTCCAGGCCGTTCAGCCTCTTGTCGTCCCGGACACCGGACAGCATCTCGTCAACATCTTTGAACAAATGGTCAGTGACAGCCTGCAAGATCTCCTCTTTCGACTTGAAGTGATGGTATATTGCCCCTTTAGTGAGCCCGCCCAGCTCGTTGATGATATCCTGAATAGAGGTCTGCTCATACCCTTTTTGCATGAACAAGTTATGAGCCACAGTTAGGATTTGGTTGATTGTTTCTTCAGGGTATTTATTTCTTGCCATTCCCTCTCCTCTTTCATACATACGGTTGGTATGTAAAGAATATATCCGATTCCTCTATCGATGTCAACCCCCAAATAAAATGCCTGGCAGCCTATCCCTTTTGTTTCCTTTCCCAATCACAACACAAGGAATAGGCAGAGGCAAATTCAGTGATTTTACGCAATAGGAGTACCATTAGGGAGTTCAGTATCCGGCTTCAACAGAATAACATCTCCTTTTTCCGGGACTCCTCCCAAGACCAGTACCTCCGACTTGAAGCCCGCAATGCGCCGGGGAGGAAAGTTGACGATGGCTATAATTTGCTTCCCTACAATTTCCTCAGCCTTGTAACGCTTCGTTATTTGTGCACTTGAGGCTTTCATCCCGATCTCGGGTCCAAAATCAATCTTGAGCTTGATCGCCGGAATCTTTGCTTCCGCAAAAAACTCCGCCTCCATAACCGTTCCGACACGAATATCCAGTGCTGCGAAATCATCGATCGTTGCCAAACGTGTGGCCTCCTCTACTCCATTCTTTGGTTTACTGCGCTGGGCGGAACGGCTGCAGGAGCCGAATCCACCAGAACTGCGAGATGGGCTTCATACCTCTCTTTGCAGCTTGACGCTACAATCGGACGTTGTTGTGGTAGTATACTCTATGAAATTTACAAAGCCTTTAAAGTTCAAGTAAGCTTCATACCGTAAGCGGATGGCTGGCAGGGTAATGAAATCCAGAACATTCTCCTTGGCCACCCATCTGCAAACACTGGTTTCATTAGAAGTTGCTAACTCTCCACCCACAGCTTTGCACACAAAATACAAACATTACCTTCGTTGGAACATCAGTTACTCCATCATACCACTTATGAACTGCTGTATTTGAGATAACATTGATTAAATGGCTGACAGTGGCGTCTATTCCACTTTCCTCTTTGATTTCACGTATCACGCCATCCATAAGGTTCTCTCCAATTTCAGTTATCCCGCCAGGATACACCCAGCCATCATCATGGGCTTTTACCAATAGGATATTCCCCTTCCCATCCTCAACAATTCCACCTGCCGACACAATATGCGTTGGAAATGCCATTTTGCAACCTCCATTATGAAGTGATTGAAGCGCTCCAGAGAATGATATAATTTCAGTATTCTGCTGGATACGATTGGAGTGACGAAATGAAAATCCTTATTACTCAACCCCGGTTAGAACAGACCATTAATCAACTTGAGAATGAATTACGGAACAACAACTCTGCAGATATAGCGATATTCCCAGAAGGGTACTTGAATGAGAATGTTGAAGCAGCATGTGCTTTGGCCAAACAATTTAATATCATCCTCATCGGTGGCTATCGGAGAATGAATGATAGACCGAAGGATAGAGCCATTATTATCGATCGTTCAGGGACGGTTATACTGGATAGAATAAAATATAGCCCCACATCCTTTGTCGAGGTAGAAGGACTAACCATGGGTCACATTCTGTGTGATGAATTAATTGTTCAAGGAATTAAGAGCGAAAGCGAAACAAATATAGATTTAGTGGTCCACCCGATTGGTGTAGGAATGTTTAGTGAAGAACAATTTCAGGAGTGGATCGATAAAGCCCGGAAAATTGCAATCACTTATCATACGATGATCATTGGTACGAGTCACGCAGACGGCTCCTACGGCGATACTGGCATATCCATACCCATTTCATATTGCTTCGATAAGAATGGAGAGGAGATTTTCATCGCTAAAAATGACGTTCGATCCCGGCTATTGAATACTTGAAAGCTTCCACATGGGGTAACAAAACTATTATTTCTGAATTGATTTATCTTCAAAAGAAGACCACCGCAGTAATCGGCGGCCTGGTTCGCGGTTACTGCGGTGGTCATCATTTATTTTATTTTTGTATTGAAGTGTGCTTCGCTAGCGAATCCATTACAATGTCCCAGTCATCGTAATGAAGCTCATGTCCGGTCCCCTCCAATGCCAGTAGCTTGGAACCCGGAATTTCGTTAGCCAGGTTGGTTCCATGTACAAAAGGGATAATAGGGTCCTCTGTTCCATGTATAATCAAAGCGGGCACACCGATTTCCCCCGTTCTGACCAGATAGGATTCACCGCCAGACAGCAAGGCGTGATTAGTCATACTAGCCGGGTTTGTACTCCTTGTAAATTCTTGTTTAGCCAATAAGCTAACCTTATTCTCGTCGAAGCGATGTTTCGAGCCTACGAGAATTTTGGATCTGTCCACCGCATACCTGACTACCGATTGTTCGTTTGTCCAGTCAACGGCCTCCATATTCGAGAAAAACTCCATAACCTTCTCCTCCATCGGAGGGAGCTGCGGGGCAAAATTGGACGTGGACAGCAGGGTAATCGTTAGCACTCTCTCCGGATGCCTCAGCGCTATCATTTGAGTCAACATACCGCCCATGGACATGCCGACGATATGCGCTTGCGCAACCTTATAGGCATCCAATACTCTAATGGCATCATCCGCCATATCTTCAAACGTATAATCCGGTTGACCCGGTGTACAGGTTGTTGAACGCCCAACATCCCGGTTATCGTAACGAATGACAAAACGGCCTTCCTCCGCCAGGCGCTGACAGAATTCCTCTTCCCACCAAATCATTGAGGATTGAGCCCCCATAATCAATAAAACGGCCGGCTTATCCTGCTCTCCAAAGCTGTCCGTACATAATTCAATTCCATCTATCCTGATGAATTGTTCGTTCATATCGAATCCCTCCAAAGGTCTGTAATAAAAGAAAAAAACACAGGCTATTGGCCTGTGCATATATAATCGAATAAGAACTGGAGAGCCAAGCTACCACTGTCCTCCAATACATATAACTAAATAGGGTTACCGTGAAGGCAAACCATTCTTCGATTATTATGCACACTAAATAGCCTTAAACCACTATTTATTCCCTTGTGCAAAAAATATCGAAGAATTAGTTTAGCACACGTAACCCCTCCGTTCGTATCAGTTAAGTGTATGCTAGCATGGGATAAAGTTGGATGTCAACATTTAAAGATCACGGCTGTTGGGGACCATAACGCTCGCGGCTGCTACAGGCATTAGGCAGAAGCTATAAGCCTTGAACCGGCTGGCAATTGAGGTAACTTCTCAACAACGTTACTGATCAATGGGCCAGCCCCGTTTTTATTCAGCGCTCATGTCTTCCTTAATGGCATCTAGTCCGGTCTTATCGTGATAGGCACCGGCACGTACAACAGCATGAATCTTATGAAGATTTTGTACACTCTCTATAGGATTTGCATCCAGGAGTACAAGATCAGCATTCTTACCTGCTTCTACAGTGCCCATATCATCCAAACGTCCCAGGAACTCAGCCCCGTTAAGGGTAGTCATCTGGAGAACATGAAGAGGTGAAATATCCGCTTTCTCAAGCTCGTCAAATTCCTGATGTATAGAGTTACCGGCATCACGCCAAATATCTCCGCCGCCGCCATCTGTACCAGCCAGCATCTTAACGCCTTCCGAATCGTAGGTCCTTACCAGTTGCAAATAAAGATCGTAGAGCTCCTGCGAAATGGACTCACTCCCATTAGCAAAGAGACCGGCATGTATACGGATTAGAGTTGGGGTTTGCCATGTGTTGTTGTCAACAAATAGATCTGCAAGCTGGATTGCCTTTTCTGCACTATAAGTATCAATTAATTGTTGTAGTTGTGCCGGATCCTTTTCCCCTCCTGAGGTTTTAATGGCCGCATTCATAACTTGTGTGTTCACAAAATTTTGAAGCCCCTTGATCTTCATGAGTTGAACGAAGATTGGATTTGCCGTAATTGAAGGAACCGCGGTTGCCTTTGCTCTTAAGCTCTTCTCGTCAGTTGAGGCAGAGATCAGGGCCCCGTGGTTAATTCCAAAGTGTTCGACGCTGCGGATTCCATTTTCCGCCGCCATTCTTAAGTCCATGTCAGGGAGCACATGTCCGACAACCGGAATATTTAGTTTCTTCCCCTCCGCCAGAACGGCATTAAATACATCCGGCAGAACGCCCCCTATTTTAATAAAGTCCGCCCCTTCCTTTTGCTGCTGGCGGACATAATCCACGGCAACCTTAGGCGTGGGTGCATTCATCGGCGTTAGGACATCACCAGGCATCGAGAGCAGTGCCGGTTGATCCGTAGAACTGGTAAAAGCGCCGGATCTCCATTCCTTCAGAAGCTCTGGTGAACCGCTCATCTGTCTGAATCCGGTCACGCCATTTGCCAGCAACAGACTCATCGCATCTGAGGTGTGCTCCTCCCCGATCATATGCATATGCATGTCCAGGTACCCGGGAACCGCATACTTTCCGGTAGCATCCACAACCTTCGTGTCCTTGTCCGCTTTGATGCTTCCAGCCGGAGCAATCTCTGTGATCTTCCCCCCGGCAGACAGAAGGCTCACGTTAGAAGTTAAATTACCCGTGCGCGTATCCACAACCGTTACATTGTTCAGCAAAAGCTTATAAGAAGCACTGGGCTGTTCCAGGTTCACAGCGGTGTAAGGTTGAATCTCCACCGGAGGCTGGCCGGCAAACAGACCGCCCCATGCGATGACCAGCGCTAAGATCCAATACAGCGGGACTCGCCAGCCATACCAGAATTTTGTTCTTCTCAGCATAATAAGCGAGCCGGCGCAAGCAGCCAGAATCAGATACGCATACCAGCGTTCATCACTGCTGATCATTAACACCAGAACGATTCCGAAAAGAATCACTGATAACATCACAAATCCAATAAAATTTAGAAGCTTGCGTTCTGTTTTGTGCTCCATGGTGTTCCCTCTCTCTATCCGTATTTATACTTCATATGATCGGCCACAGCTTGCTATAAAACTTTATATTGTGATACAAATGTATCATATATTATAGTGAAAACAATACGAAACCGAGAAGTGGAACAGGAGCGATGGTAATGTATCGCATTGGCAAGGATAAGCGGAAAATAAAGTCTGCCCAGCTCGTCTGCATAGGCATGGAACAATTGATGACAATCCGGGATTATAACGACATCTCTGTCACGCAGATAATCAACGCATCCGGCGTCGGAAGAGCTACCTTTTATCGTTTATTTGATGATAAATCGGATGTTGTATTGTACCAGATGGAATCGGTATTCGATGAATTAATCCAACGCCTGGGGGCCCGTACCGATCCCAATGTGGTAATCAAATCTCTATTTGAACTTTGGCTTTCCCAAAAAGAGCTATTTTTATCACTGCTCAAAGCAAATCTCTATGGGGAGTTTCAAACACGGCTTTCCTTTGTAGTCGGGGAAAAACTGAAGTTCATTAAAGAAAGCGTTGGTCTGGATGACAGGAACTGGGAGTATTTTATACACATCCGCGCAGCCATGCTCTTCGCTGCGTTGCGGGTAGCGATTACTCAGTTTAACGAGGATAGTCCGCTGGATATCTCCAATACGCTGAACGACCTTTTCGGCAAACAGCCAACAATATTTAAATCAAATTAGCGCTCAGGGGCAATCCCAAAAACCACTATCAGGGTCGATAGTGGTATCAGTCGAATCTTAGTACATGCTTATCATTGTAATATGGATTGGCTATTTCATCCTACCCTGCCTGATGTGATCAACGTTCCGGTTCATCAGATGCCGGACCACCCGGCTAAAGATTATTTTCTTGAACGGGCTGAGCCCTTGCGGATGAGCCGCGAAGAAGGCATCGGGGCTGTCATAAATTCCGAAATCCTGAACGATGCCTTCTTTTTGGACGTAGGTATCATTTTCGTTCCAATAGATATCCGGCTTTTGAAAATTATCCGTGGCAACGCCATACCCGCAAAATGAACCCGTACACTGTTCAAATTTCTGCTGAAGCTTGGTCAAATAGGGAACATCCAGTATAAATCCCTCAATATTCAACCACTTATCTTCATACAGCACTTCAACCCAGCTATGAATGATCTCCCGGGGGGACAGCTGGTAATACCATCCTTTCATGGCCCCTTTCTGCAGCTTCTTATCAATGGCAAATCCATGCATCCGGCATGGCACGCCCACAGCTCTTAGGAGCGCCATAAACAGCACACCTTTTGTATTACACTGGCCATAGCCATCCTGTAAGACTTCCGAGGCCGGAATATCATCCGCCCGGTTGTAGCCGAACCGGATTTCGTCACGAACGTAGTTATAGATGCCGAGAATCTGGTCCTTTCTGGACATCGCATCCCACCGGCGGCCATGAATAAGTTGCTGGATCGACGGGTGAGAATAGTTCAGCAATCCGGTTTCCTTCAAGTATGCACTCATGGAACACACCTCCTGCACCCATTGTACGGTTAATGCAGACAGGAAACTTTTAAAAAGACGCTATCTTTGCGGATATCCTTCGCCGTCATGCCCAGCAACTGCTTGCTGGTGGCAGCTAAGTGGGACGGACTGTCAAAGCCGGCGGCCATCGCCGCATCCGTAATGCTAAGCCCCTCAAAAATGAAATAGGTTGCCTTCTGCAGCTTATGCAGCACCATGTACCCGCTAAGGGCAATGCCTGTATTTTCTTTGAAGAGATGCGACAATCTGCTGTTGGACAAGCCTAACTGCCCGGCGTATTGACTGACGGAGTGTTCGGAGTCCGTGCAATCTTTGATCAGCTGAATAAATTCTCTTATTCTCGGATCAACAATGGCGGTATTCACCTGCTCTACGCCCAATAGCCTCATAAGCTGTCCCAGAAAAGAACGATAGCTGTCCGCGTCCTTAACGCCAGCATACTCTTGTTGCACAAATTCGCGAATGCTCTTCATCATTCCTTGCGGAAACACATAGTACTGCTCCCCCACCAGAACCCGCTTAAAGCTCGCAGCCATCTCAGAGGTGCTGTCGATCAGAAGGAGCATCAACGGATGTCCCGCCTCTTTTAACCGATGAACGACGTTCGAATTGATAATGATCCCTGGACAACTCAAACCTTGCCCAGCCACCTCAATGTCAAATTCGCCCGTTAATGAGATCGTCACCTGTAAAAAAGAATGCCGGTGGTCTTCCGCATCAATCGAATCCGACACCACCATCAAATGATGCTCCGCTCCATATAAATTCATCATGCTCTAATCACTCCATCACAAAGGTACCCGATCTATAAACGTTATCTCCTCAATATCATGTCTTACAGTAGAATGCCCCTCTTGAATCCCTCTGCCCACACTTAGTAACATAATGTCTTCATAGTGCTGGGGAATGTTGAGCTCTGCAAAAAGAGCAGCTTTATCATAACCTGACATTGTGATGGTCTGGTACCCTTTTTCGTTCAAAATAAGGACTAAGCTCATTGCAGCCAGACTGCCGTCGCGGACCAGCTCCTTTAAATAATCCTGATTAGACATGTTCTGATAATAATCAATAGCTGCATTCGTTAAATACGTTTTCGTCTCTTGAGTGAAATAACCTTTCTCTAGAGCCTGTTCTTGAATAGCTTGGATATTCTCAGTATGAAAAGCACGGTAATCCCCCAAGATCAAAATCAAATAACTGGAGGTTACAACCTGCTCCTGGTGATATGCAATGGGTTTAATTTTAGCGCGTAACTCCTTATCTTCAATGATTAAATAGCGTGTACTCTGAATGTTATTTCCGTTTGGTGATTTGGCTGCCAGTTCAATCGCATCAAGTATTTCCTTTCTTTCAATCGCATAGTTTGGATCATAATGTCTGACTGATTTCCTGTGTAAAATAATATCCTGCACACTCACTTTAACGCCCCCCATAGCTTAGATTTGCTATAATCATCTTATCGGGAGCGTCTGTAATTGAAAATACTGCACTTTATAGTCACTAGGTTACTTCCGAGTAAGGAGGATATCATGAATAAAATAAATACAGGATTTGATGTAGTACAAAATATCATTAGCGGTAAGTGGAAAAGCATCATCCTGTATCAACTGGGATATGAGCAAAAGCGTACCAAAGACTTACTCCAGATTTGTGAAGGCGTCTCACATAAAGTTCTAAACGAACAATTAAAGCAACTGCAACAGGATGGATTAATTCATCGCGCGGTATATGCAGACGAGGTTCCCATTAGAGTAGAATACACCATATCAGACTACGGCCGGACATTCCTTCCATTATTAAAAGAAATGTGTGATGCTGGCGATCACCATCTCGAAAGACAGGGGATCACCGCAGGTAACCCTAAAATCTGCGAGCATTCTAAATCACTGTGAGCGGAATACGAAGGTTAAGAGCCAGGTTTGATCATTAAGTCTATCTTGTCAACATAAGGGGTGAGCTCCTTTAATAACTTTTTTGATTCTGTATCTCTTCAGTGGAAAGCCGGTCCATATGGACACTTCCATTGGAATCAGTTACCTTGGCATTATGAGGTTATAGCACAAGCTACAACCAATCAGAGCCCAGTAAATCTCGATGATACATTGCCAAGAAATGGCTTCACTTGGTGGATTCAGGATAAGCCTAGAGCTATTTCAGAAATAGGAACCACCCTCCCACCCGGGTCCTACCAAATGCTAGGAATAACTGGATGTGCCTGTTTGGTTATTCCTGAACACCGGTTAGTTGCGGTTAGAATGTACAATCAAGTCGGTCCAAACCCACCAGGGTACGACTACTTGGAGGATATTAAGGCATTTGGAGACAAAGTCTTATCGTGCACTTTGAACTAATTATTCATTCCACTCGTCGCTTTACCACTATATATGATACGGTTCAGCTTAGCCGGTCTACCGGCGATAAACAAAGAGCGGCCTGGAAGGCCGCCTCTGTTTCTTAAAAAGATATTCACTCATTAATATGCAGGTCTTTTAAACCAAATAGTAGCTCATCAAATCTAAACGTGTGAGAATTACTTTAACTCATGGCTTGCTGAGGGTTTATCTCGCTCCGATTAGGCTGCAAGGGGTTGTCTTAATTGCAATTCGTACAACTAAATCATCCGATGTGCCGCCAAACCTCCGTTTAGATGTAGTTCGTGCAATTAAAATGCCCCTATACCTGGATTTTCACCGATACGGGCAAATTTAGTTGTACAGACTACAATAAGAAGAGAAAGTCCATCCGTTTCACTGTTTTTAGTTGCACAGAATACACTTATCCCTGTTCTTTTCGATACGAACCCACCTTCATCCCTTACCAGTTTTCATCATTTAAGGTTTTACCTAAGAGCAACGAATTGGGATAATTTTTATGAAATTCTGCTTCATCTACTTTTAAAAAAAACGCTCCTTCAAAAATTAGTTGATTCGTATTAGGCCCGATTTCATCTATGGTTCTTGCTATCTCCGATTCCTTAAAGATACTTTGTTCATCTGCTCGCACGAACATGCCATGAGGTGTATAGAATTGACTAGAGTACCCTTTTGCGATTTTTGATTCTACGGATTCTACGTTTTTTACTAATTCTACGGATTTCACGTTATTTGTTGAAAAATTAGTGTTAACAGGATTTTCAACTGTCTTATTTACGGCTTCCATTTCTGGATAGGCGTCTGCTTCTAAATTAGATATTATAGCCACTCCTGAAATAATAGTCGCTGCAAAGGCTATTAAATACATTTTTTTAAACATATTATTCACGCCCTCTCTATACCAACAATTATTTCCTGCTTTAAAAGATTATATTCGCTGAAATGTAGAACAAATGGATAAGGTCCATAAAGGAAAATATCGAACTATAAATGGCCGACGAACGCGGAACCACCCACGTGGAGTTGGACGAGAGTGGAGCGGCATTTGAGCCGGACGCGGATAAGTACGCCCCGTCGGACGGCTGATTTTACGGCCAACTCTTTATAAGTCTAACCCCTTGCCGCCAACGGGACGGAGCCGAACCGGTTCTGCGCCTGCGATTAAAGGACGGGCGCGTTGAATGACGGCCAGCACTTCTTCGTTCTTGAGCGAGCCGGCATGAGCCTCTGCATCGCTCCACAGCTCAGTGACCCAGATCGTATCAGGGTCATCTACGGATTCATTGATAATGTAGAGCTCACAGCCCGCCATATCCTTCAAGCTGCGTGAAGCTTCCAGCAGTAATGAAACGAGTTCATCCCGTTTCCCGGGGCTGGCCGTCAATTTTCCGTACATCGCAAATTTGTTCATATCCACTCTTCCTCCCTTCTTATCCGCTGATTTTATTTGCATCGCTTCGAAGTGTTTATACATTTCGAGGCTGACCTCAGCCATTCGATTGATTAGTATTTGCGGCTCAAGTATCTTGAGAGACTTCCCATAAGGAAGAAGAAAGTACGGGACATAGGTTTGCAGCGACAGTTCTCCTAGTTTAAAGAGAGCTTCGCCGGGCTGCCCGCGTTCGATCAGCGCATGTCCAAACAGCCAATGCTTGCATAGCTCGTTAAGCGCGTGTTCGTGTCCCTGAACCCTTACGGTGACTAGCGTCTCGGCTTCGAGCGAATCCGGAAGTAAAGAATGCAAGAGAAAATCCCTCGCGGAAAAGGCGGCGGGACGTTCGAAACGGGTATCCGCCGCCTCCAAACGGACGATGCGATCCACCCGGAAGCTTCGGATCTCTTGCCGCAACCGGCAAAACCCTGCAACGTACCATATTCCCTTCCAATGCACAATGCCGTAGGGGTCGAGAACCCGATGGCTGGGAGTAAGCTCCGGTCCTTTGGCATAGTCCATGCTCAGCGACTCTCCCCGGGCTACGGCCTCCTCTAACCGTTTGAGCAATTCAAGTTCTCTCGCGTCCGTGGGTGTCTGGATGACGGCAAGCCCGCTGCTATGTCTATTAATCCGCTCAAGCTGCTCTTCATTCGTGTATCGCTTCAGCTTATCAACCGCCCGGGAGAGCGCATCCGTGAACGGATAGCCCGCTTCCCGTGCGAAGACGGATGCATGTACGAGCGCCTTCTGCTCTTCGGAATCGAAGAGCAGCGGAGAATCGACGAATTCCCCGAGAAGCCGGTAACCGCCGTTCGGACCGGCATCGGAAATAATCGGGGCTCCGCTCGCGCACAGTGAATCAATGCACCGGTATACGGTACGAATATGAATCTCCAAATCGTCCGCAAGCTGCTGCGCCGTCACCCGCTTTCCCGAACGAAGCAACCATAGTATGGACAGCATATTATCCGCTTTTGACAAACCGTTCTTCACTCCCTAGACCATTTGTTTCATTGTAAAGGAACTTAGATTAGAGGCGCTATCCCTTTCTCGGCCCAAGTATCGTAAGTCGGACCATACACATCAGGCACTCGAAGTCCGGCCTGGCGCATGAGAACAGTCATCTGTCCGCGATGATGCGCTTGGTGCATGACCGTATAACGAAGGGAACCTCCGTTCTGCCAAGCTTCCTCGTGTATCATGACCGACTCGCGCAAAGATTCGTCATTCCACTGCGTTCGAACCGCATTCAGTAGATTCTTGCTGACCCGCCGATACTCCGAAGCTATAAATGCAGCAGAATCCGGAGCTTCTTCGCCTCCGGAGGGAGCTTCGAACGTGAGTCCCAAAGCTGTCATGTAGTGCAGCGATTGAACCAGATGCCAAGCGATTTGTCCAAGCATTCGCCGGCCTTCGATAACCTCCTGGCCAAGAGAAGCATCCGTAAGAGCATCCAGTACAGTAGCAGTTAATTCCGCCTCGCTAGCCCATGCCGCAACAAAGTCTTCGATTTTTGTAAACATTTCTTGTTCCTCCAGTCCATTATTGGCTAACACATGACAAGCATACAAAAAAAACACTGACAGTTACGGTCAGTGTTTTTGACTCAACCTGAAAAAAATTATTGGGAGACATGTTTCTCCAAGTGCAGGCCTGTTGATTAGCCAAAAAAAGGTAGCAAAAAGGCCGCTCATTCGGTAAAGTGTTTGTACCCCTACAAACATCCGAAACGAGGCGACCTCATGAAAAAGTCTACTTCAATCTCGAACATTCTGCAATTAGTGATTCCTGAAGAGAAACTCTCACCGTTTCTTCAAGAACTTGAATATGTCGATACAGCAAGAAAGTTTACCGTCTATGACCTCTTTTTATTCTTGGCGGAGGCTTCGTTCCAGCAGTGGGAGGGATATCGGGATGGTGAAGTACGCATGGATTCCAGCGGCCTTAGACCCGTAGACCATTCAACGCTTTCCAAAAAAGCGAAAGATGTTCCCTTCGAGCTTTTTAAGCAATTGCTGAACCTCATGATTGATCTGTGTAATCGCTCGACCCGAAGACATTTAGGGATTCCCAAAGCCTTACTTCTCGTCGATTCCACCAAAATTACCGTCGGGAAAGAACGGCTTCCTTGGGCTCCGCTGAAAGGCGAACGCGCAGGAATCAAATTACACGTGTCGGTGGTGGCCGATGAAGGCCGGCTCTTTAAGGTGACCGAGACCACAGGGAATTCCCATGATTTTAAAAGCTGTCCCGAGCTGATCGACAAACGGTTTATTATCGTAGCCGATCGGGCGTATGGCAGTCACAAACGATTCGATGAGTATCTGGAGCAGCACCAATGCTTTGTCATTCGGCTTCGGGACAACACGCTCTTTCAGTCCCCGGTTGCCCGGATACGAAGCGAACCCTTCACAGGAACTCTCGAACAAGATTTCACCTGCCAATTAGGAAAAGGACAACGGCTTTCCAAGAACCGTTTTCGCGTAGTAATTCTAAGAGACCCACAAGGCAACCCGGTGATTCTTGCTACGAATCTGCACTGGCACTCCGCTGAGCGGATTGCAGAAATTTACAAGAAGCGGTGGCAGATCGAAGTGTTTTTTCGCTGGATTAAGCAGCATTTAAACATTCCAACCTTATTTGGGACCACACCCAATGCTGTGTACGGACAGTTGTATACCGCTTTACTGGTTTATGTGTTATTGAAATTCCTCTTTGACAAAGGAAATGCAGTGGTTCATTGGAGCGCCAAACTAACGTTTGCCGATTTTGACCGCTTATTTACGCTGCAACGATTACCCGTAGAATGGATTACTTTTTTGACTAATAATCTTACATTCCCATAATTTAGCTAATCAACAGGCGTGCTCCAAGTGTAATTGTCGCAGCAACAAGAACAAGGGAAGACCCAGTGAAGGACCTACCAGTAGGGTACCTGCAACCGGCAGCCATAAATATTTCATTCTCTTTCGATTACCTTCTACCACAATGAATCCTATAAGCACGATCGCGGTCACTAAAACATCCATCCATGCAAAAGCCCCGATACGATTACTGGTTATGGCTTCAAGGAGGAGAGGCAAATCGAGGCCGTTGCGCACGACCCAAGGAATGAATTGCGAATAGGGCAAAATGAGTCCAAGCAAAGATAATACTCCGTAAAAGTACTTCAATTATGACCCTCCACTATTTTGTGATTTGTGAAAGTTACGGAAAATCCAGTTCATCATCAATGACACGGAATATCTCCCTGCTCCGCACCGGATACCGGGCATCGAGTTCTTCCCACTGCCGCTTTGGTAAAATCAAAAATTCGTGCGTATCGGAAAAATACGAGGCCTCAAAAAGCCGGATTTCGTATTTGTCTCGAACCAGCTCCTGAAAGCCGCGAATCGTGATATAGCGGTCAGCTCCGGTAAAGGTAAGCGCAATCGAATGCACTTGTCCATTGTAGGTAATATCCAATCCTTTGTCCGTAGTTGTCACCTCAACCGTTTCATCGGGAAGCCGTTTACCGAACAACCGGACGATCTCCTCGTCCTCTTCTCTCCAATCTATGGTGGCGCTGTACGCAAAAGCAAATTGCTCAAGCTGTTGCCCGTCTCCTTCAAATAGCACTGTCAGCTCGCTGTCGCTTGGCATTTTCATCCCGGTATCCTCCTTATTGTTCACTACCAGAGTAGCACATTCCCTGCTCTATGTCCGAATATCAGGTCACTATAAACGGTAAAGATGGACCTACGGGAACCTTCACCGACCGCAAGGGCACAATGCCATGGTGATAGCATTTTTCTAGGTTCAATCGGTGTCCGCTGGGTTGCTGGTTGACTCATCTGTTGTTTTGAACAAGCATACTGTTAAAAAGCCAGCGAAGGTTCCATTTGAAATACTGGGGCAGATGCCAATCCTCATACCCTTTTAATACACCTTGTTCCAGCCAGTAAGACTCTGATTGCCCGCTGCTTACAGCCCTAGAAACATAAGCGATCATTTTCTCCAAAAAGTGTATGACATCTGTGATTCGATCTGAATCAGATATATCTCCGTGCCCTGGAACGACAGTATCGATCTTGAGATCTTGCTGCATGCGTTTAAGGATGCGTATCCAGGCGTACGGATTACCGTAGGGGATGACCGGAATCGTCTTAGCCGATACTAAATCACCTGTAATCAAAGTCCGCTCCTCTGGAACGTACACCACAGCATCACTTAAAGAATGGCCGCCTCCGTAAGACAGCACCTCGATGGTCCGCTTTGTTCCCCGAATCACGAGTTTATCGGCAAAGGTTATCGTGGGGATCACCCTGCGCAGGGAAGGGATCGTATCATACAGCGCACGCTGCACGGAAAGATCATAACCGATTTCAGTGAGCATATGAGGATCTCTTTCCTGTGAACGCATGTGATCTAGGCTAGTTATTAACTTGCGAATATTTTGTTGTATGACATTAATATTCACTTCACCCATGTCAGTAAGCAAATCTCTTGTCCACACAGTAGATATCAATTCGCTCGTCATAAATTCCTGATTACCGTTGACATGATCTCCATGGAAATGGGTATTCACTACGTATTTGACCGGCTTGTTCGTTAGTTGTTCAGCAGTATGACGTAACAAAGCACCAGAATGCGGCAGGTTGGTTGTATCCACTACCACGGTTAAATCTCCAAGATCAATAATTGCTGCATTCCCCAGAGAGCCGCTGCCTGGAACCGAAATAGCTCCCCAGATCCCCTCCGATGCTTGTTGAATCGTGAAATATTCGTTGTTCATTATTACACCCCGTTAGTGTTTATTCCTCTATTCGAATGAGTAACGTTAACTTACAAGTTAGAGTCAACTGGAAGTCAAGAGTTTATTCAGTACAAGGTTGGGGTGAATGTACACATTGGCTTTGAGCTAACTAAAGGCTGTATAATATCTTTCAATATCAGCTTTCATACAGGAGGAACAGAAATCCGATGCTCACCATCAGTCAAGTGTCAGAACAAACAGGACTAACTCCGTATACCATTCGTTATTATGAAAAAATCGGCGTACTACATGAACCCATGCGTAGCAGTGGAGGGGCACGTGTCTACCAAGAAAGCGAGGTTTCCTACATTCAATGCCTGAATAAACTAAAACAATTAGGCTTATCGCTTGAGGAGATTACGGAATTTACTCGTGAGGGCTGTGTCATGGATAAAATTCAACAAGGGGAGAAGCCTTCTACTTATAGTCCTACTTTAAAAAAGCGGATTGAAATCCTTGAGCAGCATCTGATGGAACTGGAATCCAAGCGCCAAGAGATTGATTACATGATTTCTCTCGCCGCAGAGAAGCTTACCCTATACCAAGAACTTACGAAAGAGGACATAGTAAATACTAGATAATGGCCAGTACAATAAACCCGCAGAAAGCCCGTTTACGCATCATTCCGACCAGAGTGTGACTCCCCTGCTCCTATCGTCGATATGCTGTAAATATAGGCTCCTGCGAGCTTTTCTTCGAATGGCCTTCTTTCAAACCTACCTACACAATCTCTTTATTATAATGTCCTCTTGTATCTGTGTCCTGATTAAAGACAGCATGATTCATTGTGCCATTTAATTTGCCTGCGGCCATATGAATGACGTTCATAACCTGCTCTTTAGATTCAACGGTGAAGTTTAACCGGAGCGCCTCGATTCCTTTGATGTCCGGCAGCTCATCCAGAAGATTAAGCGTCTTCCCGTTAAGAAGAGTCGCTGTACAATCCTCATGGGACAGGATCGGGAACGTTCCGTGTTCATCTTTTAGCTCATAGCTCTTCGTTTTGCAGACTCTGCATTGATTCATTTTTCTCATCGGACAATATTTGGTGAACATCAGAGGGGTCTTGCCATATACGATCATTTCAAGTGCAGGATAGCCGTCATTTTCTTCAACATAGGCATTCATCAAATCTTCAATTTGACTCTTATTCAATTCATACGACAAAGTGACCCGCTTGGCACCTAATTTATATAATTCATAGCAACTCGCCGCATTAACAACATTCAGAGAATAGTCCGTAACAAACGGATTGGTTGCTCTGTAGTGATGAATTCCGCCATATCCGCCGATCAGCAGCTGCCCTTCCTTTTCCTCATAATCATTCTGATTCCTTCTAACCACATTGTCAAAATAGATCTCCTTAATTCCACAGCTCACGCAAGCATCATACTGCTCCTGATTCGTTACAGAGGCCGTAAGGTATGGTTTTACAGGGGTAAAGCTGATTTTTTCTTTTGCAGGCACAGCCTTGGTTCTCTTCTGCTGGCTGTTAAGCTTCAAGTCATATAAGCCCAGTACAATATCCCTTCTTGCGGCGTTTAACAGTTTAGCTGGAATAAATGCATTGCGCTCCTCATAATCGACTTGATGAAGCTCGAAGATCGTATCATTTAATCTGGAGAATTGCTTGATGACCTGGTCTTTGGTGGTTGGATTATTAATGGCTTCGCCCAGTATTTCCTCGCTTTCATAGGAATATTCGAAGCCTAAGCCCTCCGCAGCTATGACAAGCTTTGAATCTGGATATGCATATACTCTAATATTGAGTTTAAACCGCTTAAATTCTTTTTCCAGAGATGCTTCTAATTCTTTGGTATAGAAATAATCCTTCGTTTTATAGACTACATCGCCTATAGACATCTTTTCTTTGATTTTGATATAGCAGACATCATCTGCTTTGTTGATTAAGCCGCCAGCTTTATCGTACAGTTTGGCAACGGTCAGATTAATATCTTCACTGTTGTGACTGATGCGAATGGTATCGTTCTGATTTATAGGACGGGTAAGTGTTATTTCATAGGTATCTTTAGTGATCTTGCTGATGGTTCCAATCTCATAACCAAAGTTATTCGGTCTAGAGATGTTTGTAATATTTCTCCGGTCTTCGTGAAACAAATACCCTTTCGTAAAGGTTCGATTGAAGGTTTTTTTCAGATGCTCTTTATCTTCTGCGGTGATTTTATGATCTAAGGCCTTACGATATTTCGATACAACATTAGCCACATACGTCGGCACTTTCATTCGGCCTTCTATTTTCAGAGAATCAATTTCTTGTAAATCATCGGTATAATCGATGGTGTTCAGGTCCTTAGTCGATAAAATATAGCTTGTGCCTAAAGAAGTATCTTTGGTCTTATCAATCAGGTCGTACGCCTTACGGCATGAACCCACACATCTTCCGCGATTTGCGCACCTGAAGCCGGTTAGTCCAGACATTAGACAGTTTCCCGAATAAGACACACATAGCGCGCCGTGAACGAAAATTTCTAAAGGAATGTCCGCTACTCTTTTGATCTCTTTAACCTTTTCAATCTTAACCTCACGGGACAGAACAACTCTTTTCGCACCAAGCTCTTTAAATAATAAAGTTCCGTCTACATCGTCGATTCCCATTTGAGTGGAACAATGCGCTTCCATATCATGAAAGTTGTTAACGATATAATCGAAAGCTGTAAGATCCTGGACGATAATGCCATCCACACCGATTTCATTTAACTCGCGGATCTGCTCCTTCATCTCTTCAACTTCGTTTTCGAACACGATGGTGTTCATCGTAACATAGATTTTAACTTCCCTCAGGTGCGCATACGTCACAGCCTCTTGCAACGATTCCAGATCAAAATTAGAGGAGTATGCGCGTGCACCAAACTTTTGCATCCCTAAGTATACGGCATCACAACCGTTAGAGATTGCCGCCTTCAAAGCTTCCATATTCCCTGCCGGCGCTAATAATTCAGTCATAAATGATCCTTACCTCCTGCTTCAATAACCGCTCCAATTAAGCACCATTAATCATAAAATAAGCACGAAACTGAAGCTGCGGCAAAAAGCACAAGTGTAACGGCAAGTTAAAAGGCCATCTCTTTATTCGATGGCCGCATGCATCGCTTCAGCGATAGTAAAGAAATCTTCTTGGTTGATCTCAAAGTGGCCGGTACGGAACGGGTAGCCCCAATTCCGCTTGCCGCGGGTGAAGGACAGCCGGTCAAGTAAGCCTTTGATTCTTGCTTCTTGGCAAGGAACGTATTCGATATTCCGCCTGTAGGGTACGAACGTCGCGGACATCGCATATTCGTACACATGGTCGTCCATAACCCGGCCAATGGCGGTGAACGCCTGCAACGGCTTGCCGTCTCTTATCTCCGTTCGAGGAGAATAGTACACAAGCCAATCCCCAGGCTGCATTCTGCGTAAAGGTGCAGATTTACCGTGACACATTTGGGCGAAGCCGCCACTAACCCCGCGTTGTACATGCGATGCCGAGACGACGCCTATCCAATAGGAAGGCATTCCCCTCTCGAACAAATCCTCCGTATTCATTGCTGAACCCAGCTCCTTTTTCTTACGCTGAATCCAGCTTACAACAACGCTACTGACAGCGGTCTGTCAGTAGCGTTCGGGCACACAAGGCATAGTCTCATTAATTGATTTTAGTCTAATCAGACAATATAATGATTCAATTAGACTATAATCGTCAGGTAAAGGAATGAAGAATAAATGATAAAATCATTTTTAATGCTGGGTCAATCGAATATGGCAGGCCGCGGATTCTTGCATGAAGTCGACCCTATCTATAATGAAAAAATAAAAATGCTGCGCAATGGACAGTGGCAGATGATGACAGAGCCGATGAATTATGACCGTCCGGTCTCCGGTGTAAGCCTGGCGGCGTCTTTCGCCGATGCCTGGTCGAAAGCTCATCCTGATGAAGAAATTGGTTTGATTCCCTGTGCAGAAGGTGGCAGCTCGTTGAAGGATTGGCATCCGGAGTGCATCCTGTTTCAGCATGCTTTGTCCGAAGCCCGCTTCGCCTTGCGGTCCAGTCAAATCTGCGGAATTCTGTGGCACCAGGGTGAGAGCGACAGTTATCAATCGCTGCATGAAACGTATTACGAGAAATTAACCCTGATCATTGAGACCCTAAGAAGCGAATTGAAGCTTGATGAGGTGCCGCTCATCATTGGCGGACTTGGTGATTTCCTTGGGAAGACTGGTTTTGGACAGCAAGCGACAGAGTATAGACAGGTCAATGAACAACTACAGCGCTTCGCTAACGAACAGCCAAATTGTTATTTTGTAACGGCGGCGGATTTGACCGCGAATCCTGATGGAATTCATATAAACGCGGTGTCGCAACGCAAATTCGGCTACCGCTATTTCGAGGCGTTCTCGAACAAGTATCATGTCCTGGAGCCCCTCCCGGGGGAGGAGCAGTCACTGAAAGTGGAGCGTGAATATTCGAGAACAGAACAGATCTACCTCCATAGCATGGATTTAGCTTTGGGTAAAATCACTTACGCCGAATTCGAGGCGCAGATGGCGAAGATTATGCAGAATTGATTCCGTTAGCTTATACGGTTCTATCGGCGAAAACAAAGGGCGGCCTGCTAGGCCGCCACTGTTGTTTATACTATGAATAGATTTGTGTCACGATTCCGTTGAAAGCTATACAATTAGATCAGTCCACAATCCTTCAATATTTTCTCGATCGACTCGTGAATGGTGAGCGAAGGATTGTCTTTAAAATATTTAAAGCCCTTGTGCTGTAGCACTTGCAACTTGTTTTCTGTATTCCGCTGCATTATTGTCTTGGCTCTTCTTACTGCCGCCTTTACATCGTCCAACGACAATTTGCGAAGCATTCGCTTGAAGTTGTCCTCTTCCTTGTAAGTGTTAAGCTCAGTAAATCGCTCATTGAAGGCGTTATTGATGTGACGCAGATAGTGAGACCGATGTTCGGCATACGCGTTAAAATTATTTTTGTGCAAAGCCATCCAGAGCTCAAAGGTTAGGTTGCTATAACCCATGAGATATTTAATCTGTTTCCCCCTGATACTGTTAGCCTCTTTCAGAAGATCCAAGGTCTCGAGGAACTGTTTAACATGCACCATTTCATGACTTTCGTAGTCGAACAGATGAGTAATTTCCACTTTGTGATGATCGGAATACTTTTAGCATACTTTAGTGGATTCTTTTCTACCTTGCTTCTTATCGATACTTTAATATTAGCTGACGGATCAGCATCTAGATTAGCATTAATTTCATCTTCAAGCCAATCTAAATACCATTTCTCAGTTTCACCCTCTACGGTATAAAAGTACTGCTTATTATCCCTCCGATTTGCTACCATCTTCGACTAGCTCACCTCTGCTCTCCAACAGATTTTCAAAAACAGAGGTAAAGTCGATATCCTTAATTGCTCCGTACTGGTTAACGAAATAATTCTTCATATATTCACTGCCGTTCCTTACTCCGTTCCTGCCAGAGGTACCGAAGTCGGACAGCGAGTAGTGAGTGCTGCAGAAGGATTCATCATCACGTTCTACAAACTTGATCTCATCCCTCCTAAACAAATTCGAGTTAAGGAATATCGGATTATGGGTGTTAAAGATCAGCTGTGATTTTTTCTTATTCACCTCATCATTATGAAATATGTTTACAATACTCATCAAAGCCATCGGATGCAGGGAAGCATCAAACTCATCAATAACCAGAGTGCCACCATTGACTAATGCACTCATAACGACGGGAAACAAATTGACGAAGCGAATTGTCCCATATGACTCAAATACTTCTGCCTGTACGGGCATATTTCCGTTTTGGCCACCTACAAGGGAAACAAGTTTAGGTTCAGAGTCATCATCATTCGCAAGATATCCCAAAGCATTGGAGTTGATCCCGAAAATACGAGCTGCTTCATTAATCGTTGAGTTGATATAGATTGTTGCCTTCTTAGAGCTTAAAGGCAGAGACTGAAGAGAATCTGCTCGGCAAAAGACCATAAACTTATCTTCAAGCCAGTTTTTAATAATATCTGAAAGCTTCGAACTAAACATGATCTTAAAACCATTCATCAGGAACAACTCTGATGGATTTAAATTATTCTTGGCCAAGTTAAACAGGCTTTCTTCATTTCCCTCAAACCCAACAATGACGTACTTCTTAATAACATTCAAATCCCCAAACTCTAACGAAGGATTTCTCGAAAAGACTAGTTTCTCATTAACACTGAGTGTCTCGGATACGACCTTACGCTTGTAATCCTCATCAAGAAAACCACCCAGATCAAGAGACAGCTTATATTCAAACATTAAATCATTTGCAATGAATTTAATTTCAAAATCAACTGGTGTTTTCTTTTGTAAAGAGCGGTTAGGAATCAACTCCAACTGACCCGCAGCAGGGTTCGCTTTTGACTTACTGTCCCCATTACGAATATGCCCTCTTAAAATAATGCTTTTAAGGACATCCATTGCACCAATAATGTTGGTCTTTCCTGAAGCGTTTGGACCGTAAATAACTGCTGAGCTCAAACCCTTATATTCCTTTGAACCAATTTTTTCCTTTAAAATACTGTAATCCAGACCTTTTTGCTTTGGTGCTGGAGTCATTGAGAATACCAGTTCATCTTTAAAGGATTTAAAGTTCTTGGTTCTAAACTCAAGGAGCATAATATCACCTCCATTTTGCATTTATTTTGCAAAATAACATCTATAATATATGCTATGGTAGCCAACAGTCAATTATTCTATACCATTTTGCAACAAAAACGAAAAATAAATTTCGAATGCTTTCATGTCAGTTCCTTCATAATCCTGGATAAAAGCTTCGTAGGCAATCGTTAGAGGTATGATACCTGACTCAGAAAAGAATGATATCATGATGTCATGGGTAACATTCATGTTTTTAACAGTGGAGATGAGTAAATTCTCCTGACATTAGCTATGTTTCGAAGTACTCTTCAAGTGATCAATCTGGGCAGCTAGAACTTTTCACTTTTTTAAAATACCTGTTAAGAGAACATCTCCCTGTGGCATCTCCTTTAATGGAAGGCTTATATTTTTTGAGCATGCAGGTCAACCGGAGGACGTGATGCAGTGCCACACCACCGGGCTGGGAGCTCAGCGGAAACGCCGTATGGTGTAGAAGTGTCGCACGGTCAGGAGGGGAAGCGTTATGGATCGTTTGGAGTTAGGGGTAACGAGCGCAATACGGGAGGATCAGGAAAACAAGCGTGACAAGGAATTGGCAGAACGGGCGAAAATGGGCGATACCGAAGCGTTCGGCGAGCTGATTCAGACGCACCGGGACCGGGCGAAGCGATGGGCGGAACGGATGACGCAAGATTCGCATATGGCTGACGATATCGTGCAGGATGCGCTTGTCCGCGCATTTTTGCATGTGGGAACGCTCGCGGACACAAGCCGTTTCCTGCCGTGGTTACACAGGATCGTACAAAATCAGGCAAATATGCGGCTGCGTCGGGGAGGCCCCTACAAGCGGGAGCAGCCTATCGGCGGATGGCAGGAGAACGAATACGGCGGAGTGGACCCCATCCAATGGGATAACCTTGACAGCCTGCTGCGCCACCTGACCCGGATGAGCGCAATGTCGGCGGCACAGAAGACGGACCCCGCAGAGCAATTGCTGCGCAAGGAGCTGTTCGAGACGATCCATGTGCTGCTGCGCGCGCTCAATCGCAGGGAAAGAGGTATCTTCGAGTCTTATTTTTTCCGACAGCTGTCCCCCGACGAGATCGCACAGATGTACCATACGACTACCGGCTCCGTACATACGTATCTGCACCGTGCCCGGCGCAAGCTCCGTCAGGCTCATGTCCGGGTTATGCTCGGCCTTCCTCCAGAGAAAGGAGGAGAAGATATGAATCAAGCGCGTATTGTGAAGCTGGCGGAGTGGCCTCAGACTTCCTCAACACTAACAACGTTCGTAGACCGGATCGGGCATATGCTGGCATCGATTGGTGATCAGCGGAATACGCAGGACCTGATGGGTGAGTCCGGATTTGCTTTCCGGATGAAAATCTCCAACAAAACGACATTTGCGGACGGAATTTATATTTTTGACTGGCGGCAGACATTGAAGACGATTGTGGAAGATTTGGGATATGAGATCAGTATCCTCTGCGGACAGCTATCGGAAAAGCCAGTTCCGCTGCTTGCCGCATCGGAGCGCTTTCCCGTTGTGCTCCCGATCGAGGAAGCGATTCTGCCGTTTATTCGCAGGTATATTAACATGGGTAAACCAGTGCTGTATTTCGACACAGTGGCGTCTTCGCCTCATGTTCACGAATGGTCACTCATCTACGGCTATGACGATGCTAAGCGGGAAGTATACGTTACCGACCTAATGCTGCCGGAGGGAAAAACGCTTAATTATGATGATTTGGCAGAAAATCCGTTAAGGTTTCTGGCAGGGATCGACGGGAAAACAGCAGAATCCGTCTCAGGTAAACGATCTGCCGAGGATCGTGCGATTGAAGCGATACAGTTCGCGATCCACTATGGGCGAAAAGGGTGCAACTACTGGCCGATGACCGATTATTTGTCATATACATCGGGGTTAATGGCTTATGATAGGTGGATCCATTACATGACGGACTCCGGAATCCTGCCAAACAGATACGGTATGGGGCAGCTGGCAGCGGTGTATTCGGAGACCAGGAAACATGCGGCGCTGTACCTTAAGTCAGTCCCGCTCAAGGGTGAGGCAATGCGCCTTGTGCTGCTGGCATCGGAGGCGTATGTACAAGCTTCGGAGGAGTTGCAGCGTCTAAGCACGCTTGTGCCGTTTATCCGCAGCTCATCCCTGCTCACCACGGAAGTCCGGACGGAATGCGCTTCATTGCTGCAGCAGGCCAAAGTGTTCGAAGCAGCTGCGATCGGTTATTTGGAGAATGCCATGAGCTTAATATTGGGGAGGGAAGAAAGATGAGTCACATTCAATTGAAATTATTGACCCAGCTTGAGCATATCGGAGAAATCATGGCTTCGAAGGCGTCATTCGAAGCCGCCAATCCCGGTGTCGAGATCATCCTTATTCAAGCGGCTGACAATTATGAGTCGTTACAGGCATTCCACTCGGAAGAGCCGGATTTAATGGATAGCGGGGGCTGGTGGCTGTTCAACCAGAAGGGGCTCTTCATCGATCTGCTTCCGTTTGTGAGAGCGACACCGGGGCTGGAGGAGGATTTGAATCCCGGCATTATGAGAGTGGCAACGAAGGATGGGACGCTTCCCGGCCTTCCTGACGGCGTATCTATTCCTTTGATTATGTACAAAAAAGCGATGCTGGACGCGTCAGGACTGCCATACCCGACGGATGACTGGACATGGGCCGAGATGATGGAGATGGCCCGCAAGCTGACGATTCGGGACGAGAATGGTGTGGCGACGCAATTTGGTTTTGCGACAGGACCGGATATTGAGTATTACGAGCCATTTATCATGCGCAACGGTGGAAGTTATTTATCTCCGGACGGGTCGACGGCCCACGGATTTATCGACAGCGAAGCGACGATCGAAGCGTTCCAACTCGTAATTGACATGTACCGTGAATTCCATGTGTGCCGCAAGCCTGACGAACCGTCCAAAGCAGGCGAGTTGCATCAAGGCTTTGCGTTAATCAGTGCGTTTACGTGGTTTGTCGGCTCGGTTGAAGCTGAGGGCATCGGGGAAGAGTTCGACGTCGTCGGATTACCACAGATACCCGGAGGCGTGCAAGCGAATATGGTCTATATGGGGGCGACCGGAATCACGACGAAGTGCAAGCATCCTGAACTGGCCTGGGCATTCCTCAAGCACCATGTATTCGAGCGGCCGGAGCGTTTCAGCCATCCCTGGACGCTGCCGATTACCCGATCGGTTGCAGAACAGTGTGGAATGACCTCGCGCCGACTCTGGTCCCGATATATACAAGAAATGGATGTCGTCCTCCCAAGCGGTTTCTATTTGAACGAAAAGTGGAATTCATCGAGACAGCTGATTAACGAGGATATCGTTAAAATGATCGTCGACGGCGCCGATGTGCGCCAGACGCTGAAGTCGTGGACCCGGTTTGCGTAGTTATTTAGGGCCATCCCTGGCGGGATGGCCCATTTCATGCTTTATTTGACGAAAAATAATACCGTTCCAAAATGATTCGTAAACCTCTTATAATCCGTAACCTCCCGCAACACGATAATGGTCGGGTACGAATTAACCTTGCATTGGATCAGTCCCGCCAATATCTCCTTCTGTTCAGTACAGTAAAACTTCCCTTGATGATACTCAATGATAAGAGGCTGTAGAGCGGAATGATCTTCGGTTACATTCACATGGGAGTTACCGGTATCGAATTCATCCCTTTGAATAAGACGCAAGGGAAACTTGACGACCCCAAAATAGATTCGGTCTGCAATGGAATTTTCCGTATGGACAGATGCGTTTTTGGAAAGCTGCCAGTAGCAGTACATCCACTCTTCAAGTATCCCGCCGTTCGCATATTCCACGGCTGACTCAATAGTCGGTGCATATGCTGCGTAGTCAGCCTGTTTCTTCGAGTATAGGATTTTTTTAATTGAATCCAAAGACAAGCAGTACTCGTCAGCAAGCTCCGACACGGTACGTCCATGGGCGTACTTGTTGCGAATCATACGATTTCTTCTCTGTAACTGCTCCCGGTAACCGGAGGCTGCACCCCAAGCTTTCTTTTCCTCTCCAGCGGGGATGTAAATAAGCTTACCTGAGGCGTACTTTTGAACTTCTCTCAATAGTTCCTCTGGAAGGATGTCGCTGCCATTCTCATATTTCATGTTATCACCGTCTACAAAGCGTAAATTCGATCTTTTAGTTCGCTGATAGATTTCATCATGGATGTACACGATTCTGTATCGTCAATCGATGCGTGCCAGCGCAATCCATCGATCCCTTTGTAATACGCCATACATAAGAACCTTTCCTTGAAGTCGGGAATGATGATTCTCCGATTCTTGCAGTACTCCATAAGAAGCTCCGGTATTCGCAGATAAGGTTTGTTTAAGTCCATGATTGCAAAATCGATCAGGCAGTCTCCAATACCAGAGTAGCTCCAGTCGGGAAACCCCACCGTGGTTTTACCATCCGTAATCATGTTGATGAAAAACGCAAAGTTATTTACTAAATAACGTCTGCCCTCGCAATAAGGAATTCGCGCCTCCATCTCTTTGTAGTAGTGTTCAAAGAAATCCCGTTGCAAAACCGTTGTTCCGAACATGTCCCTCCAATTATACCAATACCCTTCTTTGTCCTCAGCAAACGTATCGGTCAGAAAATCTCTGCAGCTCTCATATTCCGGTGTGCCATCCTCATTGAACCGTCCGTAGCCCCCTATTCCCGATATGTCAGACGTATGAATTTCAAATAGACTGTCAAATATCAGCTCGTGGCAATCCTTGAATTGTTCGGGGCTTAATTGATCGGCTACGAACCCACTCGGGGTCATGTTGACCTTGTCGGATAGCATGGACCGCAAAAAATCATCTTTACTCATCTGTTCATCTCCTTGCGCATCTGATATGTAAAATCATAGCATTGGATAGATTTAGGGAATAGGCAATCAATGGCTTAAATCGACTTTACACTGGCTAAAAACTTGCCGTTACTTGTGATACGTTTCACCTTATCACTCTGACAGCGAAGTTCCTTTCACCGCGGCGCGGGGGGGTGTGCTCCCATACTATTCATACATTTTCACAGACAATAAACTTTGGTTTGGTTACGCAGTTAAACGCTAAAAAGCCATCTATGCAGGTGCACAAATGGCTTCTGACCTGATTCCTGATCAGCAGATCAGAAATTTCGTACCAAATCTTATTTGGATTCAATTCTACCAATTGGATTTACATCTTCTGATAGAGACTTTTGAACTGCCAACCAGCTGTCATGTTCAATATCAAGTGCATGTCGAAGATAAGCTGACGTTACTCTCTGAATCAAGGCAACACGCGCTGGATTTTCATCAGTTGTCTCCTTAACCTCGTAACCAGAGATTCCGCCAAGTAAGTGTTCTGCACCAAAGAGGGTGAGCAGACTCTCGGCTCCTGGGCTAAGGAGGTAAGGGTCGTACATCCAGTCTGGGCCACGGACGGTTAACTGATACTTTTGCGGGAGGTCGTCCTGGTCACCAACAATAACAAGGGTGCGCGTGGTCAAGTGCGTGAAACTTACGTTAAGGTGCGGCAAATGCTCGGCGGCGAATGGTGTCAGGCTATCTCCACCTAACCCAGCGGTGGCGAACAGTACGCCTGCTTTAATGCGTGAGTCAGACAGGTCTTCTTCTTTTTTGGTTTCTGGATTTAGAACTCTCAAGCCCAAAAGATTGCCCGCTGTCTGACCGCCAAAAGAGTGTCCGGCTGCAGCTATGCGGCTTCGGTCAGTACGTCCGCTGAGGCCTGGCACAGCAGCTTCAATAAGATCTAACTGATCGAGAATTCGCTTCATGTCATCGACTCGAAAACGCCAAATTCGTGGCTTACGAGGATCGTCATGAGCAAGGTTCACAGTTCTCGAATCAAGGAACGTAGGTTGAATGACCACGAACCCGTGTGAAGCCCAGTAATCGGTTAAAGGTGCATAACCGTCAAGCGACGATCCATTACCGTGTGCAAATAGAATGATTGGCAAATTGTCACCAGTGGTTGGAGCAGATATTTTAACTAACAAATCCTCACCACGTTCTGGGGATTCTAGAGCTATCGACTTCACAGAAATGATGGTAGAGGGTGCACTAACATTGGTTTTCATACTGAAATACCTCCCTTTCTCCTCAATCAATTATTATGAGTGAATCCGCCTTTGTTCTGCTATAGCCAGTCATAAACGGAACGTTGTTCCTATTATATACGGAACGTCGTTCCGTTTGCAAGAGGGTTTTTTTCTCCTTTTTGAAGAATGAAATGGACACCTTTCGAAAGATTTAATTACAATGAGTTTATAATTCCTACGCTAATTTTAATTGTGTCGCTTACTTCTATTGATGTATAAGGGAATTGAATTGAGGGGGATATTACTAAAATGAAAAATAACAATACGGGAGATCGCATCGAAGGAATGGAACCTCGTCAGCAGACAACTCGAAACATGCGTGCCGATGCGCAGCGTAACATTAATGCGTTACTTCAATCAGCAATGACAGTATTCGAAACTTCGGGCGTTGACGCTCCAGTTCGAGAGATTGCGGATAAGGCTGGTGTCGGAGTTGGAACTGTTTACCGCCACTTTCCACAACGATCAGACTTAATTGAAGCTGTTTTTCGTCAAGAAATTGATGCTTGTGCACATGCTGCCGGAGACTTAGCGGCTAGATATAAACCTATCGAGGCACTCGAGCGATGGATGTTGCATTATTTGGAGTTCATAGCGACTAAGCGAGGGCTAGCTGCAGCACTACATTCTGACGATCCGGCAAATGAAACCTTAACGATCTGCTTTGTAAAGGAATTAAGTCCGGCTTTAAAAACGTTGATTGATACAGCAACAATTGCAGGTGAAATACGTGCCGACGAGGTTACACCGGATGAATTGTTGTGGGCAATGGCAAGCCTCTGTACTGCAGTAAAAAACGGTGATATAGAGCATGCGAAGAATATTGTTCATCTTCTCATAAATGGGTTGCGTTACCGTGCGGGGAGTTAACGAACTATTTGTTTCTTATTTGAACAGCCTGTCTATGGCAGCTTTGGAGATAGCCAGAGACAGGTTGTATTACTTATTGAACATTAAAGGTTATTGTGACGATGCCGTCTCCAAGGAAATCCCACAAAGATCATGGAGGAGAACTTCATGAATCCCGTAAATCTAAGCTCGTATTAATTACAGGTGGAAACAAAGGGATCGGTTTAGAGACAGCAAGACACTTGGGAACTATGGGGTATGAGATTTTAATAGGAGCAAGAAGCGAAAATAAAGGACATGAGGCCGTAACGTTACTTGAAAAGGAGACACTCCTCCAAGTGAACTGGAATTGTCTGTTTTCAAGAGTACCTATGAGACAAACGTTTTCGGTGTATTTTCTGTCACTAAAACAATGCTTCCACTTCTCAGAAATTCTTCTGCCGGAAGAATCGTTAATCTGTCCAACGCATTAGGTTCCTTAACCTTGAATTCAGACTGTACACATGTCCAACGAAACGGGATTGGCACTACGAATGAATTTTCAGCCTACGATGACTCCTATATTCCTAGTTTGAAAAAACTGGCCGATGCAATTAAAAGCGGAGGCGCTCCTGCTATTCTGCAAATTTTTCATGCTGGAGATAAGGCAGCTGCAGCTTTAATCCCAGATGGGGATGTAGTTAGCCCAAGTGGCGTTTACGATAGGGTGTCTGCAGATGCGCCATCGCCTAGAGAACTTTCAGATCAAGAAATCATGGAGATTATTCATGCATTCGGAGAAACAACCAGGCGTGCTATTGAGGCTGGTTTTGATGGCATTGAATTGCATGGAGCTCATGGCTTCTTGCTGCAAAGCTTTTTATCTCCGTATTTTAACAGACGTCAAGATCGTTGGGGCGGTAATTTAGAGAATCGCCTTCGTTTGCCCTTAGCAGTTGTGCACGAAGTAAAACAAACAATTGATAAGCAGGCAAATAGACCTTTCATCCTAGGGTACCGTATTTCTCCTGAAGAACATCAAGAAGATGCACTTAGAGTGGAGGATACTTACGCAATGATTGACAGGCTCATTGAAGAAAATGTCGACTATGTTCATTTTTCTTTAATGGATGCCCATGCTGCAAATCCAAGATATGGAAACAAGGATAACAAGACGTTTCTAGAATTATTTGTCGACTATATTCATGGTCAAATCCCAATCATTGCAGCAGGATCATTGGAAAGTCCAGAGGATGATTCTCTTGCCATACATAAAGGAATATCCATGGCTGCAATTGGACGAGCATTAATTATGGACCCCGATTGGGTTCAAAAAGTTTCTGAAGGTCGTGAAGCGGAAATTCAAACCGTTATGAAGGCAGCTGAACTTGATAAGCTAGCGATACCTCAGAAACTATGGCAATTCATCTTATCATCAGGTTCCTTTTTTAAAGTTGAAAATTAAATAGATTAATAATCAAACAAACCCGTCAGATTTCAATTCTGATGGGTTTGTTTGGTGATTTTATCTATTGGGGCAATGTCACCCTGATTTTTCGCCCTACTTATGATACGGTTCCCCCCGATTAATCTTCACCGCCCGGTAAACCTGCTCCACCAGCACCAGCCGCATGAGCTGATGGGGCAGCGTCATGCGGCCGAAGCTCATGCGCTGCTGGGCGCGGCGCATCACCTCATCGGAGAGGCCATGGCTGCCTCCGATGACGAACACGACGTGGCTCGTCCCGTAGGTGCCGAGCCGGTCGATTTCGGCGGCAAGCTCCTCGGAGCTCCAGAGCTTGCCGTCGATCGCGAGCGCAATGACATGCGCCTCGCTCTTAATCTGCGCGAGGATTCGCTCCCCCTCGCGCTGCTTCACCTGAACAACCTCTGCGTCGCTGAGGTTGTCAGGGGCCTTCTCATCCGCCACCTCAATCATCTGGAACTTGAGGTAAGGCGTGAGCCGTTTTGCATATTCCGCGATGCCGAGCGTCAGATACTTTTCCTTCAATTTGCCTACGCTTATCAGTTGAATTAACATAATTCCTCCATCGGTCTGATCTGGTTATGTCCCTGTATTTTATCACATCCATGCCATAACATGCCCTGTAACAGCAAGAAGAGCCATCCGTGAAGGATGGCCCTAAGACACTTCAGATGCTCTGCATTTATGGGTTAGTCAAATCAATGATCATCTGCTGCGTAACCTTATTCTCCTTCAGGTTCTTGAAGTCCAGGCGAAGCGATTGCGGTTTGTCCAGCAGGAAGTAGTTTTCCGATACAATGGTCAGCTTATGATCTGAATATGTATAAGAAGAAATACCCTCTTGCGGTTTGTACTCCCCGTTCCCGCTCATCACCAATAGGGATAGGGAGTAATCCTTTTTAAATTTCTCATTAAATTCCTTGTCTGTAAACAAAACCTCATCTGAGGATAGCGTCGTGATTGTTGTGAATGGTGTCAGTTCCATGTTCACCTTAATCTGATGTCCAGCTATATCCACCGTCTCTTCCGGCGTCAGGGTAAGAGATTCCTGCTCCCAAGCCTTAGGATCGATCTCGAAGACTGCCTTCAGCGGCGGACTCTTCTTCACTTTGGCCTTCAACGCGTTATACTTCTTCAGCAGCTCAGGACTGGTTTTGGAGGTTTTGTCCTTGGGATTAGCCTGATAGGCTTTTTTAGCCTCTGCCATCATCTGCGCTTCCATCGCTTCTAACTGTTTCAGCTCATTGCCAGTTAACGATGTTAGCCGAAACTCAGCAGCTACTTTTTGGGGCGGCGTGGTCAATGGACTGCTTAACGGAATTTTCGCAATTCCATGCATGACATGATTTTGCTTAGCCGGGCTTACGCCTTGAACTGCAGCATCATTCATTTTCTTGCCGCTGATGACCTTCCCCGTAATGACATCCGTCAATTGCATTTCATGACCTTGTGGCGCCTGCGATGTGAATGCCAGCTTGCTGTCAGCCTGGGCGGTAAAAAGAATAATCAGTTCATATTTGTCGGCGATAAAACCGTTAACCGTCAGCTGGTAGCCGTCTTTTTTGACAACTGTATTCAAGGGCTGGACCAAATTATGCTTGATCGCATATTCGACCTGCTTATAATTCTGAAGCTTCGGGTTCACAAAAGGGGCCAGCGCTGCCTGCGGCTTCGCGGCGGCCGCCGGAGCGGCCAACGCCTGACCCGTCACGGCAAAAGGACTCAGCACCAGTGCTGCGGTTGTCATGACTGCGACAATAGCGGCTGACAGCTTGGGTCTGGAGGACCGCCGCTGATCTGCTGCCGGGCATTGCGTCTGTGCACCTTGTAGCTTCGATTCATTCCGTTTCATTCTAATCATAGTTACACTCTCCTTAATCTTAAGTGGTTGTTCTGCTGAATCAGCGCTCATTTCTGTCCAGTCAGGTCAAAAGCCAGCTCATACACCGGCTCGCGCTTCTGCAAGCCTGCATTGCCTGCGGGCCTCTTCGTGAAATCCAGCCGCAGCGACTGTGGCTCATCCAATGAGAAATAGCTTTCCGTAACCATCTTCATCTCATAATCTGTATACGCAATGGATATATTCCCTGACTGCTTCGTATAATCTCCCGCTCCGCTCTTGCTCCACCACTGTGAGGGGGAGCCGTACTTCTCATGGAAGGCTTGTAAGAACTCCTGATTCTTAAAGACAGGCTCATCTGAATAAAAAGTGGCTATCGTTGTGAGCGGTGTCAATTGCAGCTTCACTCTAACCTTGTGTCCGCCTGCCTCAAGTGTATCCTGCGGTGTGAGCGTCTGCATCTCTTGCCTCCAATCCTGGGCCTCCACGTCAAAAGTGGTCTGGAGCACCGGAGATACCTGCACCTTAGACTCATCACCCGCATGTGAACGCAGCCGGAATTCTGCCTTGATCTTAGGGGGCAGATCTGTAAGTGGCGAATCGAACTGAAGTCTGGCTAATGCAAGGGTAACATTCTTCTGCGGACTGCTGGTAATGGTCATGGGGTGGCTTCGGCCATTAATCACCTTACCCGTCACCCCATCCGTAATAATGCATTCTACGAAACGTGGATCGTCAGATGCGAGTGACCTCCCGCCGTCCACTCTTGCAGTATAGAAGAGAGTCAACTGATTCTTATCTGCCATGAAGCCCGTCACGGTGACCTGATAGCCGGCTTCAGCAATCTCTACATTCATCGGCTTCAGCAGATGATGCCGGTTCACATATTCCGTCTGTTGTACAGCCATGTTTACTAGAGGCACCACGGCCGCCCCTTGTTCCATTGCCGGTTCTGCACGTTCTTCTCCAGGAACACTTTCGGTAAGCGTGCCAGCAGGATTAGCCTTGGTAGCCTTGTCAGGAGAGTCCCCGGGCTTCCCGGATGCCCCAGTAAGCGTCACGATGCTAAGCAGGGCGACCAGAATTACGGCTGATGCAGAGATGCGGTAGGAGCCTTTGCGGAAAGATTGAATCATGCTGATTCTTCTCCGGATCTGTTGCCGCTGATGCGGATTAGAGAAATAGAGATGTCCCCTCCGCTCCCGGACCCGTGAGAGATGTTTCAGGAACTCTACCAGCGTAAGCCCGTAATCGATGGCCTCCTCTTCTCCCAATACCTCCAGTACATAGGCATCGCAGGCCACTTCACGGTCAATTTTCATCCGCCGAATCATCAGCCAGATCAGGGGATTGAACCAATGTATCGTTGCCGCTAAGCTCCCCAGCAGGTTCCACAGCATATCCCGCCGCTTGTAATGGGCAAGCTCATGCGCGAGGATATGCCGCAGCCGGGAAGCATCCAGCTCCTGCAGAGCTTGCTCCGGAACGAAGATCCATGGACGCATTAGTCCCGACAGATATGGATTGTTAGCCGAACCGCCGGTATAGACAGGTACCGCTCTCCTTATTCCAAACTGGCGTCTGGTGGCAAGAACCACCTTAAGAACTTCCGGGGTATTCACCCTTCTAAGCCGTCTCCGCTCGCGGCGCATCCGCCGGATGTACAGCAGTCCATTGAGCAGCATAAGCATAGTCCCCAGCAACCAGATCACGGTGCCAATCTTCATCCAGAGCGGATAGCCTGCGGCTTGCACAGAAGTGCGGTTAACGGCTGCTGGTTCATCGATCTGTTCGATTGGACCTGTCTGCCCCGCATCATTCAGGACTTTGTTATTAGCCGGATATGTAGTCTTAGCTCCCTCCCCTGGCGGATGCTCCTGATCTTCACCCGTAGAGCCTCCAGGGTCTGGAACCTTGTCCATCACGGATGTCAGGAATGGTCCGCCAGAGCCGACAATATGGAACATACTGAACGGGCTGTCCGGCACGGCAGGCAACAGCAGCCGGGCGATGACCAGCAGCCACAGGAGATAACGCACCCGGGCGCTGATGAACCTCCGCAGCGCATATTGGATGAACAGCACAGCCAGAATCACCATGCTTGCCGCCAGTGTCTGTTCTGCTATACCGGCAAACCATCCGTAGAGCATATTCATTCCTGCTTACCTGAGCAGCCGCCTGCACCGTGCGACTTCTTCTCCCGGAGCGGATGATGCTCCCAGATAATCTTCATAATCTCCCATTCCGCTTCGGAGATCTTCGGCGTTATACTCATCATATAAGCTCCATTCAGTGGCAGCGTCATTCAATCTACAAGTATAGATTCAAGGATAACCTGCACTATTAGTTCGACAAATCAATAATCACCTGCTGCGTAACTGTCTTCTTGATCACATTCTTGAAGTCTATACAAATCGATTTGGGCTGATTCAATTGGAAATAGCTTTCCATCATGATCTTCATCCCATTATCCGTATAGGAATTTGCAGTTCTTCCTTGATGTAATGTATATTTGCCGTTTCCGCTATCCACCATGAGGGCTGGATAATAGTCCGCATTGAATGTCTTCAGAAATTCTTTGTCTTTAAACAAGCCCTGCTCATCGGAAGATAACGTTATGATTGTAGTGAATGGTGTCAACTCCAAGTTCATCTTAATCTTATGCCCTGCCACATCAAGCGTTTCTTCCGGCGACAGCATCTGGCTCTCCTGCTCCCAGACCTTAGGGTTGATCTCAAAGGCCACCTTCAATGGCGGACTCTTCTTGATCTTGCCCTTCAGCGCATCATATTTCTTCAGCAGCGCTGGACTGGTTTTGAAGCTTGTGGTCTTAGGATTAGCCGCAAAAGCCTTCCGGGTCTCCTCAAGCATCTGCGCCTGCACCGCCTCTAGCTGTTTCAGTTCACTGCCCGATAGAGAGGTTAGCACAAACTCGCCAGCTACCTTTTTGGGAGCCGTGGGTAACGGGGTCGTTAGACGGATGACAGCCGCTCCGTGCATGATGTTACTTTGCTTAGCCGGACTTACACCCAGAACGATCGCATCATTCATCTTCCTGCCGCTGATCACCTTCCCGGTGACGGCGTCTTTCAATTGCAGGTCATGGGATTGCGGACCCACACTTGTAAATGCCCGTTTGCTATCGGTTTGCGCTGTATAAAGAATGATCATACTATATTTGTCAGCGATGAAGCCTTTCAATGCCAGCTGGTAGCCGTCTTTTTTGACGACTGTATTCAGGGGCTGCACCAGATTATGCTTGATGGCGTATTGGATCTGCTCTTTATTCTGAATCTCCAGCTTCTCAAAGGGGGCCAGTGCTGCCGCCTGATTCGCCGCTGCTGCCGAAGCGGTTAGAGCTTGACCAGTAACAGCAAAAGGACTCAGCACAAGCGCTGCGGCTGTCATGGCTGCGACGATGGCAGTTGACAGGTTGGTTCTGGAGGACTTCCGTCTACCTGTTGCCGGGCATTGCTGCTGTGCCTGATGGGTCTCCCTTACTTTCCTCTTCGTTCTACTCATAGTTATACTCTCCTTCATGATAAGTGGGTGATTTTATGCGAATTCAGCTCTCAATCTGCCCGGTTATATCAAAATTCATTTGATATGAACTCTCAGGCTCTACCGATCCCCTCAGTACCGGTGGCTCCTTGACGAAATCCAGCCGCAGAGCTTGCGGTTTATCCATCAAGAAATAGGTCTCTGCAAGCATCTTCATCTCATAATCTGTATACGTAATAGAGGTACTGCGTGTTTGATGCGTATAGTCTCCCGTTTCTGTCTTGCTCCACCACAGCATTGGAGAACCATACTTCTCATTGAAAGCTTTTTTGAATTCAGTGTTTTTAAAAACCGGTTCATCAGAATAAAAAGTGACTATCGTTGTGAGCGGTGTCAATTGTAATTTCACTCTGAGCTTGTGTCCGTCTACATCAAGCGTTTCCTTCGATTGGATCGTGTGTTCCTCTTGCTTCCAGTAACTTGCCCCCACATCGAAGGTGGCCTGAAGTATCGGAGAATCCTTTGCCTTGGCTCCACTTGCTGCCACTGAGCGCAACCGGAATTGAACCTTGATCTTGGAGGAAGGGTTCATCAAAGGCGGATTGAACTGAATTCTGGCAGTCGTAGATTCCATATTCTTCTCCGGGCGGCTAACGGTGCTCCGCGGGTCAGTCTGCCCATTAATCACCTTGCCATTCACAGCATCCCTAATGATCCATTCTATAGAATGGGAAGATTTATCGAAGAATAGTGACCTGCCGTCATCCACGCTCGCAGTATAGAAGATAAACAATTGATTTCTGTCTGCCATGAAGCCCTTCACCGTGACCTGGTAACCGTCTTTAGCAACCTTTACATTCATTGGTTTAAACAGATGATGGCGGGTCACATACTCCGTCTGTTGCACATCCATGTCCAATAGTGACTCCTTGGCCTCCCCTTGCTCCGATGCCGGTTCTGCACGTTTCTCTCCCGGGACAGCTTCAGTACGCATAGCAACAGGGTTGACCTTAGTACCTTTGGCAACAGAGTCATCAGGCTCCCTAGAGGCACCCGTTAGTGTCACGATGCTGAACAGCGCGACCAGAATTACGGCTGATGCAGAGATGCGGTAGGAGCCTTTGCGGAAGGATTGAATCATGCTGATCCTTCTCCGGATCTGTTGCCGCTGCTGCGGGTTAGAGAAATAGAGATGCCCTCTCCGCTCCCGGACTCGTGAGAGGCGCTTCAGGAATTCCACCAGCGTCAGCCCGTAATCGATGGCCTCCTCTTCTCCCAGTACCTCCAATACATAAGCGTCACAAGCGACCTCCCTATCAATCTTCATCCGCCGGATTGCCAGCCAGATCAGGGGATTGAACCAATGTATCGTTGCCGCTAAGCTCCCCAGCAGGTTCCACAGCATATCCCGCCGCTTGTAATGGGCGAGCTCATGCGCGAGGATGTGCCGCAGCCGGGAAGCATCCAGCTCCTGCAGTGCTTGCTCCGGGACAAAGATCCATGGACGCATTAGTCCCGACATATACGGGTTGTTAGCCGAACCGCCGGTATAGAGAGGTACCGCTCTCCTTATTCCAAACTGGCGTCTGGTGGCAAGAACCACCTTAAGAATCTCCGGGGCACTCACCCGTCTAAGCCGTCTGCGCTCACGCTGCATCCGCCGAATGTACAGGAGTCCATTCAGCAGCATAAACACAGCGCCCAGTAACCAGATCACGGTGCCGATCTTCATCCAGATCGGATAGCCTGCGGCTTGCACAGAAGTGCGGTTTACGGCTGCGGGTTCATCGATCTGTTCGATTGGAACTGTCTGCCCCGCATCATTCAGGACTTTGTTATTGGCCGGATATGTAGTCTTAGCTCCCTCCCCAGGCGTATGCTCCTGATTTTCACCCGCAGATTCTCCAGTGCCGGGAAGCTTATCCAGGACAGAGGTCAGGAAATGCTCGCCAGAGCCGACAATATGGAACATACTGAACGGACTGTCCGGCACGGCAGGCAACAACAGCCGGGCGATAACAAGCAGCCACAGGAGATAACGCACCCGGGCGCTGATGAATTTCCGCAGAACATATTGGATAAACAGCACCGCCAGAATGACCACGCTTGCCGCCAGTGTCTGTTCTGCGATCCCGGCAAACCACCCGTAGAGCATACTCATTCCTGTTTACCTGAGCAGCCGCCGGCGCCGTGCGACTTCTTCTCCCGGAGCAGCTGTTCCAATTGTTCAATCTCCTGCTTCGACAGCTCGACATCCTCCAGGAAGCTCGTCACCATCAACTGGGTGGCTCCGCCAAATACACGCTGCAGGAAGGAGCGGCTCTCGGCCCGGACGCACTCATGCTCTGACACCAGCGGGTAGTAGAGATAACTCCGGCCAGATTTTTCATATCCTATCGCTTTCTTCTTAAGCAGCCGGGTAACGAAGGTCCGTACCGTCTGCTCGCTCCATTCCACAGATGCCGGCAGGAGCCGGGTCATTTGTTCAGAGGTGAGCGGATGATGCTCCCAGATAATCTTCATAATCTCCCATTCAGCTTCGGAAATCTTCGGCGTAGTACTCATCATAACAGCTCCTTTCAGTGGCGACGCCATTTAATCTACAAATGTAGATTAAAGCTCTGCTTTATAGATTACACTTGTAGATTGAATTTGTCAAATATACCCACACTGTGAGGATTGAGCGCGAAACGACACCCGGAGCCGTAACAAAAGCAAAAAGCACAAGCCAACGGCCTGTGCTCCTGCTCTATGCGACTTATTTACAGCCTGCTTGTCACTCCATTGCTGCTAACAATTTCACCGATTACAGCCCCGCAATCGCAGCCTTAACCGCGCTGTCGCTCTCCAGCGCGCGGATAATTACGGCCACCGCTTCGGCGCGGGTAGCCTGATTCTTCGGCGCGAACGCTGAAGCTGAGATCCCCTTCACCAGGTTAGCCGAAGCGGCCTGGCGGATGGCGTCTGCTGCCCAGTAGCTGCTGCTGACATCGGTGAAGCTTGCCGGGGTGCCGGTCTGAAGCGCACCGAGGTTCAGCACACGGCCGATGATCGTGACCATCTCGGCGCGGGTGATCGTCGCGCCCGGCTTGAAGCTGCCGTCCGCGTAGCCGGTTACGATGCCTTTATCGGCCAAGGCAGCGATATAGCCGGCCGCCCAATTGGAGGCGGTATCCCCAAATTTAGAGGCCGCCGAAGTGCTTCCCAGCCCGAAGGAACGGGCGATCATCGCCGCGAATTCAGCTCGGGTGACCGGTGCATCCGGCCGGAAAGAGCCGTCCGCATAGCCGCTGATGATCTGCAGCTTCACGGCTGTAGCGATGGTGCTGCTGCCCCAGTGGCCAGCCGTGTCCTTGAAGCTGATGCTCTGATTCTTCGTAGCCGCAATGGCTTCAGTGACGGTATTGTACACTGTCTCCCGGCTTACCACCCCGGATTGGAACGGATCCACTCCGCCCTGTGGCTGTTTCTCTGGCTCAGCAGGAGTAGTACCGCCGTTCCCTGGTGTAGTTCCAACGGTCCCTGGTACCGTTCCGGTATTTCCAGCCGGAGTCCCCGGCGTTCCGCCCGGATTGCCGCCGCCAGATCCGCCGCCGGAGCCCGGGTTCCCGCCGCTGGTCGTATCGCTAATGCTAAGCGCAATCTGATCGCTCAGGTAGACGACCTGGGCGTTATATTGGCTTGGCAGGCCTTCAACCTGCACGGAAGCAAACTGCCCGCTGCGCTGGCCGCCATGTGTCATGAGCGGAATCAGGCCGCTGCCGGGAACGTAGCTGTTCGCGAAGTTCACCTTCAGCTTCCCGTCAGCGTTAACCGCGCCCTTCACCTCAAGCACATCGTCTGCTCCGGTGAGGTTCAGCACAAGCGTTCCTTCGGAGGCCTGGGTGAAGCTGCCGCCGATCGTCATTTTACCGTAGACATTTTCTACGACAGAGCCGCCGGTATTGGTCACATTCCCGCTGCCGAAGGCAGTTGCCGAGTCTCCTTCCAGGACACCCGCATTCACCTCGGTGCCGCCGGAATACGTATTGCTGCCCGCCAGCTTAAGCGCGCCTGTACCCTCCTTGGTCAGCCCGCCTGTGCCGGAGATATCATTGCGCCAGCGGTCTGCGGCATGGAAGCCTCCCTTGGCAGTGTCCATCGTTACCGTTACATTCTCCGCGAATGCGCCGTACCCGTCCGCAGCAGCGAACAGATTCAGCCGGCCCCAGCCCTCGGGATCATCCAGCAGCGGATATCCGGAAGGAAGTGCCGTTGTTACGAGAACTGCTCTGCGCTGATCCGCACTCAGATAAGGCAGGCGGGTCTCCAGCAACACCTCCGCTCCCTTGGGAGCAACGGCCGGCACAGTTGTTGCATGAATCTGCGGGAAGCCATAGGTCAGCCGCTGGGCATACTGGGCCTTATTTTTGGCATAATCCGTGAACCGGTCTTCTGCCGTACCTGTCTGTGTAAGCAGCACTTCATGGGCCTGCGTGTAGGCCGCCTGCTTCAGCGCCGCATTATCCGGGTCGTTGAGAGCTCCCGCTGCGAAGGCCATGGCCGTTACACGTCCACCCATAACATCCAGCGGCGAGTGCATTCCGGCGACAACACGGTTGTTCCCCATCTCCGAGGCCCGGGTCATCAGCTCCTGGAAGCGCTCCGGTACAGCATAGGCCAGCGCCAGGGCGGCAAGATAGGAAGCATTCGTATGGCCGCTCGGGAAGCCGCCGTCTGTGGCAGGCGTACTGCTCCTCGCCGGCACGAGTGTCGGCACGATGACTGAAGTATCCTTCCAGCGGAATGGGCGCATATAGCTGTAGAATTTCTTGGCCTGGCTGGTAGATGCATAATCGCCGCGCACTTTACCGATCAGGTCGACCATTTTGCCCAAGCTTGAATTGGAATTTCCGGCCTTGTTACTGTCGTTGCCGTCATTGTATTTCACAGTAGTGGCATCCTCAGGGATGCTGTTAATGGTCGTGTAGGTTCCTGACAGCGAACGGTACGCCTCAGACCACGGGCCAAGCCCGTCCGCCGCCCCATAGGTCTGGTTCCGCCGGTCATCATAATACGCCGCCTGCTCCTCTGCCGGAGTCCGGGTCATGGCCAGATCGGCCACATACTGAATGTTATAATCCAGTACCCCGCTGTTCAGCTTCGTTCCGTTATCCCAGGAGGTGCCGGGTGTCCAGAGCTCCAGGAAGCCGGAGAGCACACCGATCGAGGGGTTGGAATACACCGCCATATTCACAGGTGTGTTATTCTTATAAGTATCTACGAAATGTCCCCATGCCGGGGCAGCCGGCAGCCCGGTTAAGGAATCGCCCGTGGCTGCTCCTGCAGGATATACCGCAAAAGAATTCGTAAGGAGTACCAGACCTGCCGTAACGGACAACAGCTTTCTTTTCGACTTCAAGCTCAATGTGTCAGCCCCTATCTAAGTTATTTTGAATTCCGGATCGGACTCAATATAGCACCTGCCTCCGCCGCCGCTCAATAACACAATTTCGCAATTCTATGATTTTGGGATCAATTCTGCTATTTCCGGCTTTTTAACACAGATTTAACATGAATCCCGAACAGACCTGTTAGGGGCTAGTGTATAATCCGCCTGGGAGGGGAATACGTCTTGCGAAAATGGAACTCTGCCTTTGCCGCCCTAGCTGCTTCATACATCTCTGTTGTGCTCGTCATTGTCCTCTTGCTATGTTCAGCCTTCTATCTGTATTTCTCGAATCAATATAAGGAAGAGCTTCAGGGCCGCAACCGGCTCATCCTTGACAATACCGCCCGGACCCTTGAGGCTTCCGTGCTTCAGCGGGTCCAGCAGATCTATCTGGAAATCTCTCTGAATCAAAAAGCTGCGCTTCGTGTGCTGTCCGACACCTCCCTGCCAGCCAATCTCAGCAAAGTGAATAGCCTCCAGGAGATGCTGAACATGCAGGTGTCTAATCATTCGGACTTGATTCAAGCCGTGCATTTATATGCTCCCAAGCAGCGGCTTCTGCTGTCATCACTGCATGGGCTGAAGTTTGGGGCAGATCAGCAAGCGGGTGCCGCCTACTGGATGGACTGGGTGAACGGCATGAGCCGGAATCCCCGTAACAGCTTCTGGAGTGAAGCCCGGTTCGTGCCGGACGATATCGTCTCCAGCATCCCGGGCGGCAGCGGCAGCCAGCTGATCACCTATGCGCACAGCTATCCGTTCCAATCCTCCGGGGCAGACAGCGAGGTGCTGATCGCCATCGATGTGAAGGAGAGTGCGCTGCGCCTGATTCTGCAAAATATGATGCCCGCCCGCTATCAGAGCAGCTTCATTGCTACGCCCTCGGGCGGGATCGTGGCCGGCTCGAATCCGGATGCTGCGGCCCAAGCCGACACCTATGCGGCCAGCATCGCCAGTGCGCTGGCTTCTAATGAGACAACCGGCAGTTTAAGCCGGCAGATCGGCGGCAGCACCTACGTTATTTCGTATCAGGATCTGCCGTCAACGGGGTGGAAGCTCTTCAGCGCAGCTCCGGCGAATCTCTTCTATGAGAAGTGGAGCGTTGTGAAGAAGGTGATCCTCTCCCTCTGTCTGCTCGCTCTCCTGATCGGGATAGGCTTGTCCGGGATTCTGGCCAGAATCAACTATCATCCGGTCAAAAGACTGCTTCACACCATCCGCAGCCTCACCGGCCCGCTGCCGGGTCACGCTGTGAATGAGTTCAGCTTGATTGACTCTGCGTTCACCCGGCTGAGCGACAAAGTCACCACGCTGGAGGGCACCCTGGAGGCCAACAGTCCGCATATCCGGCAGAATATCATCCTGAATCTCCTGCAGAACAGCCCTCCCCCGGGCAGCGCGGCCGGAGATCCGGTATTCCTGGGGCTTCCCGCGGAGCATACCCGGTACTGCTGCCTGCTGCTCAACACCCGGGGAGCTTACGCGCGGATGAGTCTAAGCGGAATGCAGGCGGCCATGGACGGGTTGACCGGGACACTTGAGGCCATCCGGCTTCCGGGAAGCCGCATTCTGGCCGAAGAGCTGCCGGATAAGCAGATCGTGGTTATTGTCAGTGCACGGGAAGCCTCGGAGGCACTTCTCGGGCAGCTGTCGGCACGCATTGCCGCTGAGACCCGGCAGCAGTTCCAGCTCGGCCTTCAGCTCTCGCAAGGGGGCTGGGTGGATGCCGTCAGCCTGCTTCATACGAGCTATGCTGAAGCGCAGACGCTGATGAAATATGCTTATTTTCTGCCGGAGCGCCTGGTCTTGAAGGACCGCTCCCTGCTGGAGACCGAGCAGAGTCTGGACGAAATCCCGCAGCCTGTCCTGATGAGATTCAAGGATAAGCTGCAGACCCGGCAGCCGGGTGAGACGCTGGCCGCTCTGGAGCAGCTGCTATCCGTCATGCGGGAAGGCCGCTATCCGGCGGATTACTGCCACTTCGTTCTGGCGAATACCGTATTTATGTACTCTGATTATCTCAAAAGCATCCGCTATACCCCTTCCGCCTGCGGGCATCTGGATCTGTATAACGAATATATCGCCCAAGCGGATATCCGGCAGCTGCAGGAATGGTTCGCCGCCTCGATCAGCACCTTCATTGCGGATACGCAGAAGCGGAACAGTGACCGGGCGCTGTCTGCTATTGAATCGGCGAAGGCTTATATCGGGGAGCATCTGTCCGGGGATTTGTCGCTGGATGCCGTCTCCGCCAAGGTGTTCATCAGCCCGAAGTATCTGAGCAAGCTGTTCAAGGAGGAGCTGGGGATTACCTACACGGATTATATAACCGGCGTACGGATGGAAGAGGCCCGGCGGCTGATCGAGAAGAACAGCATGACCATTGAGCAGGTTGCCGCTACGGTCGGCTATGGGACCACTCCATACTTCATCAAGCGCTTCAAGGAAATCTACGGCTGTACGCCGGGGAATTACCTGCGTACCGTGCATACGGCGCAGCCGCCGCAGGCCGGGATCAGCATGGGATAAGGAGGATGACTATGTATACAAGATTCGCATTCCTGCTGCTCCTGATTCTGATCAGCGGCTGCAGCGGATCATCGGCACTCCCGTCTGTGTCCGGACAAGAAACGCAGAATACCTCCGCCTCCGCTTCGGCATCAGCTTCAGCAGCACCTGACCCTGCCCCGGAGTTCACCATCTCCTGGACCATGCATCAGAATCTGCCGGTTGCGGAGGATGCGGTCATGGTACAGAAGCTGGAGCAGAAATTTGGTGTAGATCTGGAGATCTGGAATCTGCCGAACAACAAGTATGAATCCCTGCTCGATCTGAAGCTGGTGCAGGGCAGCATTCCCGACCTGTTCCGGGTGCGGCAGACCCAGGATCTGCTGAAATATCAGGAGCAGGGCGTGCTTGCCCCTATCCCCGAGGACCTGCTGAATACCTATGCTCCTCATATTCTACAAGCGATCCGCGAGCACGCGCCTGCATACCAGGATATCGGGCGTATTAACGGAAAGTACTACGGAATTCCCGTCATTAACCCTACTAACATCTACCGGGTGCCTGTCGTCTACCGCCAGGATTGGCTGGACAAGCTCGGTCTTGCGGTGCCGGAGACGCTGGCCGATTTCGAGAAGGTGATCTATGCCATCGCGAACGGGGACCCGGACGGCAACGGCATCCGGGATACCTACGGCTTATCGCTGGAGGGAATGAATGTCGTCTTCGGTGCGTTCGGGCAGATGGTCTTCACCGATCAGCTTTATTTCAGCCGGAAGGGCCAGGGCCTTGTCATCGGCGCGCTGGAGCCGGACATGCAGGAGGCGCTGCGCTATCTGCGCAAATGGTACAAGGACGGGGTGATTGATCCTGAATTCATTACCGGGGAGAACAGCGGGGGCTATAAGCATCTGTCCCACGCCTTCATCAGCGGACGGATTGGCATGACCTCGATGGGTAATTATTATCACTGGATACAGGACGGGGATTACCTGGAGTGGAGCCTGGACAGCGAGAAGAAGGCCCGGCTTACTCCGGTCGGGGCTACCTTCAACGTGAAGGAGTTAACCGCCAAGCAGCCGCAGGCCAGGGTGGTGTTCGGGCGGCCGTTCAGCGGTCCTGACGGCAGACGCGGCTCCAAAGCCTATGACATGCTGATGAGCTTCACCGCCATCGGTGCGGATGCCGCCCGCGAGCCGGGCAAGCTGGAGACGCTTCTGCAGATGCTGGACTATGTCAGCGCCAATCCTGACCCGGAGGAAGCGGCTTCCCTGCAATACGGCATCCGGGGAACACACTGGGACTGGGCCGCAGCTGACAAGCAGGATATGATCCTGCTGCCGCCGTACAACGGGATATTCAGCTATCAGAATACGATTGGTGCCAATATAGGGATGACCCTGCCGGTTCTTCCTGCAGACCGGAGGGAGCAATGGGCGGCTACATTGGGGCTGGAGCATGACGGCATCTATAATGCCCTGGAGGTGGCTACCCCCGCTCTGATCCGGAACAGTCCGGGGCTTATCCGTCTGAGAGACCAGGCGTATATCAGCTTCATTACCGGGGAACGGCCGATTGAAGAATTCGGCGACTTCGTGGAGGAGTTCATGGCGGCGGGCGGAGAGGAGGTGCTGAAGGAAGCGAATGCCTCCTTCCAGGCACTTGCTCAAGCACCGCAACGATGAGCAGCAGACAAGATCAAGACCTGTCCTGTGCTCACCGGATTTCATTGTTATTGTGCCAGCCGGGCTTATCCCGGTGCCGGTTCCGCGGATGGTCAGCCAGCATCGAGTCAAGCAGCCCCCGGACCGCAGGGTGGGAGGACTCCAGGAATAGCTCCTTGCTGTCGTTATATTCCACAATTTTACCTTTGTCCATGACAGCCAGTGCGTCTGAGATCATACAGGCGGCCTTGATATCATGGGTGATGAACAGATAGGATAAGCCAAATGCGGACCGCAGCTCCCCCAGCAGCCGCAGAATATTCGTCTGGTTAATCATATCCAGACTGCTGACCGCCTCATCCAGCACAATGAGCTTCGGCTTCAGCGCAATCGCCCTGGCGATGTTGATCCGCTGCAGCTGCCCGCCGCTGAACTGGTAGGGCTGCTTCTGCATATCTGCTGCGCTTAGCCCGACACATTCCAGCAGCTCGCCCACCGCCCGCTTCTGCTCCTGAACGCTCAAGGACTCATAATTGGACAGCGGCTCGCCAATAATCTGCTCCGCTGTCATCCTTGGATTGACGGCGGAATAACAGTCCTGGAAGACCACCTGCAGATCGCGGCGGAGGCTCCTGCGCGCCTTGGCGTCCAGCATATACAGATCCAGACCCCGGAACAGCACTTGGCCTTCCCGGGGCTGCTCCAGGCCCAGAATGATGCGGGCCAGTGTGCTTTTCCCCGCTCCGCTCGATCCCAGCAGTCCCAGGCAGGTTCCCGCTTCAATATGCAGCGATACGCGGGACAGAACATCGTCCTGGCCGCGGGCATGGGAACGCCCCCACCTCCGGGATGACCCGTAGGCGTGGGTAACCTCTCTGACCTCAAGCATATATCTGTTCTCTATTCCTTTCATAGACGGCCCACCTGCTGCAAACCAGGCTGAAGCAGAGGCCTTGCCGCCAGCAGCTCCCGGGTGTATTCATGCCGGGGATGGTCGAACAGCTCGAACACATCGGCGGTCTCCACAATCCGCCCATGCTGCATCACTGCGACCTCATCGGCCAGCTCGGCAATTACGCCGAGGTCGTGGGAGATCAGCAGGATGGCGGTGCCCTGCTCCTGCCGCATCCGGTCGAGCTGCCTTAGCACCTGAAGCTGATTCGTCACATCCAGAGCCGTAGTCGGCTCATCGGCAATGATGACGGGCGGCTTCAGACACATGGTGAGCGCCAGCATCACCCGCTGCAGCATCCCGCCGCTCAGCTCATACGGATACTTCCCCAGCAGCGCGGCGGGATCGGGCAGATTCACATCGGCCATGGAGCGGATGGCCCGCGCTCTGGCTTCTTTTGTGCCCACCTTAAGGTGGATACGGATCGTTTCTGTCAGCTGCCCCCCAAGGGTATACACCGGCGAGAAGGCGGTCATCGGATTCTGCATAATCAGCGCGAGCCGGCTGCCGCGAAGCCTGCGCAGCTCCTTCTCCGGCAGCCCGTTCAGCTCACGGCCCTGCAGCCGGATACTGCCTTCGGTCACGCTCGTCTTCCGGTCCAGCATCTGCAGGAGCGCGAGCGATGTGACCGTTTTACCGCTGCCGCTCTCCCCGACAAGACCGAGCACATGACCCGGCTTCAGCTTCAGGTGAATATCCTCTACCAGGGTCCGCTTGCCCGCCGCCGTCTCCACCGCTACCCTCAGCCCCTGCACCTGCAGGACATATTCCGCTTGTTCCATGATTCGCTCATTCCTTCTTTCAGGAGCCTCGTTTGACACCATACCGTTCTGACAACGCCTCACCCAGCAGATTAAACGAAGCTACCACCATAATAATCATCAGGCCCGGATAGAGCATCAGCTCGGGATGGTTGCGGATGAAGGACTTCCCTTCGTTCAGCATCGCTCCCCATTCCGCTGTCGGCGCCTGGACGCCCAGACCCAGGAAGGACATCGCCGAGATGTCCATAATCGCCCAGCCCATCTCCAGCGTGCCAATCACCACAATGGACGGCAGGATGTTAGGGATAAGATGTCTGCGCATGATCTGCCAGGAGGTGGAGCCGCTGATCCGTGCTGCCGTAATGAAATTCCGTTCCTTCAGGCTGACGATCATATTGCGGAACATCCGGGCGAAATATACCCACTGCACCAGCATCAGAGCGATCACCAGCTGGGATAGCCCCGGCCCCAGGATTCCGATCAGACCGAACACCAGGATCATATTGGGAAAAGCCATAATTCCATCGCACAACCGCATCAGCACCGCATCCAGCCACCCGCCTCTGTAGCCGGAGACCACTCCGGCGAACAGCCCTATTCCCAGCGAAGCAGCAAAAATAAGGGCGGCGAGCCCCAGCGATATCCGGGTTCCATACAGCAGTCTGGACAGATTGTCCCGGCCCAGCTGATCCGTCCCCAGTAGATATTCCCGGGAGGGCGGACTGAGCTTCGCTGCCAGGTTCACCCGGATGGGATCATGGGGTGAAATCCAGGGAGCCAGGAGCCCCGCCAGAGTAAAAAGCAGCAGAAGGCTGCCGCAGATGACAATCACTCTCTTGCCTTTGAAGACGCTGCTGAAGTCACTCATCCTTGGCTGACCCTCCCTTTGCGCGCAATCCGCGGGTCCAGGAACAGCTGGAGCAGATCGGCCGCCAGATTGCTTCCCACGATCACACAGACCGAGAGCATGACATAGCACTGGATCACCGGAATATCGCGGTTAATGACCGCTTCAATGAAATAACGGCCGAAGCCCGGCCAGGAGAAGACCTGCTCTACGATAATCGCGCCGGTCAGCAGCTTCCCCAGGTTGATGCCCAGCCCTGTAATCAGCGGAGCTATGGCAATTCTCAGCACATATTTATACAGAATGACACGTTCCTTAATCCCTCTCGCTCTGGCATAACGGACATAGGCCTCTTTGAGTTCTTCCAGGACGGTCGTCCGCAGCAGGCGCGCGTAGATGGCAATCAGCCAGAGCGCCAGGGTAATAGAAGGAAGAATCAGATGCCGGAAGGACCCTCTGCCCTCTACAGGTAACCATTCCAGCTTGACCGAGATAAAGAACATCAGCAGATACCCGATCCAGAAGACCGGTACACAAGCACCGATATAAGCGAACACCCGGATGACATGATCCACCATCCGGTTGTGGTAGATCGCCGCTAACACTCCAAGGGGGATGCTGACCACCAGCGCCAGTACGATACTGGAAGATGCAAGCTGAATCGTCGCAGGCAGCTTCTGGGCAACCTCCTCCCATACAGGCATATTGGATATGTAGGACTGGCCGAAGTCCAGCCGGAGCAGCTTGGCTACGGACTGGACATATTGCACCGGCAGCGGCTGATCCAGCCCGAACTCATGCCGCTTGGCGGCCAGCACCTCATCGTCCGGCTGGATATGGGCCGCTGCCAGATAAGCCTCCGCCGGGTCCACCGGCCCCACCCGGATCATCACGAACATCAGCAGCGAAGAGAACAGAATAATGGGAATGACCGATAGCACTCTTTTTCCGATATATGCGCCCATTTAGAACCCTCCCGGGAGACCGCTATTTCTTCTCAATGCCACGCAGCGGATATTCATCCCGGTTGGACGGGAACTGGAAATTAGCTACATCGTCCCGGTACACGGCCAGCTGCTTGATGTAGGAGATCGGCAGAATAGAGGACTGCTCTTGCAGGGTGGTCAGCACAGAGCCGAACAGCTCAGCACGGGCCTTGTCATCTGTCGTTGCCATGCCCTCCTTGATCTTCTTGTCAATCTCCGCCTTCATCGGCAAGGCCGCCAGTGTATCCGAGACCCCGTAGCCCGGCTGCACAACAGCAGTCATGAAGGAATGCGGATCATACGGCGCACCGAAGGTGGAGTAGAAGTTCATGTCGAACTCGTTGGCTTTGCGGCGCTGGATATAGACGGTCAGCTCCACGCCGGTGATTTTCAGATTCACACCGATTCCTGCCCATTCGGCCTGCAGAGTCTCCGCCATGGCTTTCATGGTCTGATCCGCCTTGTCATACATCAGCTCCAGCTCCAGCGGCTGCCCATCCTTCTCCCGGACGTCCGAGCCTGCCGGCAGCTTCCAGCCTGCCTCATCCAACAGCGCCTTCGCCTGCTCTACATCATATTTCACCGGGCTCACCTTAATATTGGCATAAGGCAGATTCGGCGGCAGGATATGATCCGCCTTCTCCTCCAGCCCCAGCGTTACCCCCTCAACCATCGCTTCCTTGTTGAAGCCCATGCTGAGCGCCTGACGGACCTTCAGATCAGCCAGCTTCGGATTCATCGTATTCAGCACCAGATTGCGGGTAGCCACCGGTTCAGACAGCTTAGTGATGTACTTCCCGGTGCTCTCAAGCTCCTTGTAGGCGTCATAGCTGATCAGGCCTTCGCCGTAGATGAGATCCACGTCCCCTTTTTCAAAAGACAGCACACGGGTCTCCGCATCAGGAATCACCTTCACCACGATCTTGTCCACCTTCGGCTTCTCTCCCCAATAATTAGGGTTCGGGGTGAAGGTTGCCCATTCATCCTTCTTGTATTCGCTTAACACCCAAGGTCCGGTTCCGATGGGGCTCTTCACGCCCTTGGACGTATCACCATCCTCCGGGAAGCCCGCCTCGCCCAGGAAGCGTACAGGCCGCACCACCGCAAGATCATGCAGTACCGGGTAATACGACTCGGTCAGCGTAAGCCGGAAGTCCGTCTCATCCAGTGCCTCCGTCTTCGCAATCAGCGGAATCATTCCCAGCCACGTATGCAGCTTCTTATTATGTAAAACAGCATCGATATTCTTCTTCACAATCTGTGCGTTAAACGCGGAGCCGTCCGAGAATTTGACGTTGCTGCGCAGCTTGAACGTGTAGGTCTTCCCATCGGGCGATATCGTCCAGGACTCCGCCAGCGCAGGGACGATCTTCCCGTCTCTATAACTGACAAGCGGCTCATAGATCATGGATTGGGCTAACAGCTGGGACGGATTATATAGATGCGGATTCATCGGTCCGATATCCCGGGGCCAGGCCATCGTGATTGTTGTGGCAGCCTGCACCCCTCCGGCGCTAGCCGATTTCTCCGTATTATTCGATGAACAGCCTGCAGCGACGAGTGATATAACCAGTAATACGAGCAGGCCTTGCAGCAGCCTTTTGCCTTTAGCTCTAGATGCGGACATAGTGTGAACTTCCTTCTTTCCAATCGAGAATGATTATCATTATAAATCAAAATATTACTGTACCCGACACAATTCTGTCAATGGTAACACTTGTGAGCCCTATACAATGCAAAAAAACCACCCCAGGACCCGGAGTGGCGATGATGTCATACGTTATATGATTGGTTAATCCTGCTGTTGCGTTTCTTCTTCCGGTTCCCCGAATCCCTCATCCGGCACGGGCTTAACGTAAGCCTGCAATATGGAATCCAGCAGCCCGGGGAACCGCTCGTCCAGCTCTTCCTTCCGCAGGGACAGAATACGCTGAGTACCCTGCACCCGGGTATGAATAACCCCCGCTTCGCGCAATGTCCGGACATGGTGAGTCAGTGTAGACTTGACAATCGGCACCTTGAAGCTGTTACAGGCCTGCGGACCGTGGTTACAGATCTCCGACACGACATATAGACGGATCGGGTCGCTAAGCGCATACAATACCGAGGAGAGCTGAATGGCTTCGCGCTCCGGATGATGGAGCTGCTTCATGAATAAGACTCCTTCAGAGTAGTAGTTAATAGTACTTCATTTCTCGATGATTTCCTAATTGCATTTTACATTAGCCCATGCTATATTTCAATAATTCGCAAGTAATCGAACTATACAACAACTTAATGAAGGAGTGGCTTTCTCATGACCTCATCACCTGCTTCTGAGGGCGATCAAGAGCTTTCGACGGCTGCTCCGCAAGCAGCCCTTCCACGGGAAGGACTGTTAACTCTGCTATTCAGCGTTGCTGTCGTTCTTGTCATTATGAATACAGCGATGTTCAATCTGGCCCTGCCTGATGTAACCGAGACCTTCGGCATCACCGCAGCGTCCGCCTCCTGGATTGTAACCGGGTATTCCATCATGTTCTCGATTGCCTCCATCACATACAGCCGGCTCTCGGACTTCCTGCCGATCCGCCGGCTGCTGGTTATCGGGCTGCTCACCTTAGGGCTTGCCGCTGTGGCCGGATTCTTCAGCACCAGCTTTATTTTTCTGCTGATTGTGCGTATTCTGCAGGCGTCAGGTGCAGGCGCGGTGATGTCGCTGTCCCTTGTCCTGTTCACCCGCTACATTCCGCAGGCCCGGCGCGGCAAAGCCATGGCGACGATCATGTCGGCCGTCTCCCTGGGACTGGGTCTGGGTCCGGTAGCCGGCGGCACCATCGTTGAATATCTTGGCTGGACCTGGCTGTTCGCGGTCACTGCCGCCATTCTGCTGCTGGTGCCGCTCTTCCTGGTCCTGCTTCCTAAGGAGGTTCCGGCTAGCGGCTCATTCGACGTCCTGGGCGGGATCTTCCTTGGCGTGGGTACCACCGGGCTGCTGCTGTTCCTGACCAGCGGACTGTGGATTGCGCTGATCGCCGGCATCGCCGCGATTGCCTTATTTGCAGGGCGTATCCGCACGGCCGCTGATCCCTTCGTCCTGCCCGTGCTGTTCAACAACCGTTCATATCTGGTCCTGGCGCTGATCGGGGTTGCCTCTTACCTGTGCAGCTTCGCTACCCTGTTCCTGCTGCCGCAGATTCTGACTCACCGCTTCGGCTTCAGCGCCAGCCATGCCGGGCTTGTTATTTTCCCGGGCTCGCTGCTGGCCATCTTCGTCTCCCGGCTGGTCGGACGGATGATTGACCGCTACGGCAATACCGGAATCCTGCGCTTCGCACCGCTGCTCGTTCTGGCTGCCACCGTATTGTTCGCTCTATTCGCCGGACAGTCCTGGATCGCCGTCATGCTCGTCTACATGATCATGAGTCTGTCCTTCACTGTGCTGTCGAGCAGTGTATCGAATGAGATCTCGCGCGTCCTGCCTGCTTCGCAGATCGGCTCCGGGATGGGACTGTTCCAGCTGCTGCAGTTCTTCAGCGGTGCCTTCAGCGTAGCGATGGCCGCCAGCGCCCTGGAATGGCAGCGCAGCCTGCCGCTTCAGGCCGCCTACTCCAACATCTACTGGGGATTGTCAGCTGCGGCAATTGTGGCGGTTAGCTCCGCCTTCATCTACCTGCGGGGCAGTGGGCGCAGACCGCTGGCCGACATGGCGAACGCCGCAGACTGCCAGATACAATAATTACGCGCATACGCCCGTACGCCAAAACACCCTGCAGCCCTTCCCGGCCACAGGGTGTTTCTTATTCAGCCGTCCTCAGACGACCAGATATTCCGCATTCCGTTCACATTCCGCACATTTCGCCGGCGGGTCCCAGTCCGAGAATTCCGTCTCCTTCAGATCCACAACATCCGGTGCATCCTCGTACTCGTCCACAAATTTGTCGATGGCCAGCTCTACGTGTTCCTTACACACTACATACATTCAATCAAGCATCCCTTTCTGTGCCGCTGAGGCGTAGACTCATACTACTGTTCTACCACACTTCCCCCCAAAAAGGAACCGCCCGCAGCGCAATATCCATCCTTCCCCTGTTCCGCGAACTTATTGATATCCTCCGCAATGAAGCCCAGCGCCTCCCGCCAGAAATCGAGGGAATGCACATCAATATCCATCAGCTTCGCGGCATCCGCGATACTCCGGGTACTGGTTGCTGTGAGGAACTGCTCATAACGGCTCACGAACGCCTTCCCCTGCTTCTTATACTGGGCGTACAGGCCCTTGGAGAATAGCAGTCCGAAGGAATACGGGAAGTTCAGGAACTCATTGCCTGCCATATAATACCCGGCCTTGCTGATCCACTGGTAAGGATGAATAGAGCCCGGCAGCACACTGTCCCCGTAAACAGCTTCCATCGACTCCAGCATCAGCGCATTCAGTTCCTCCACCGTTAAGGGACCGGATGTCCTGCGGGCGTATAACCCGCTTTCGAAGCAATATCTGGCATAAAAGTCCACAATATAATACCCGGCGTCTGAAAGACTCCGTTCCAGAATGGCATCCGCCTCTTCGTCGGGCAGGGATTGCAGCAATTCATAATTAACCAAGCTCTCGCAAAAAATCGACGCTGTCTCCGCAATCGGCACCGGATAATCCATATTGACCATACTTAATCCGGCAAGGCGGCTGCTGTGGTACGCATGTCCGATCTCGTGGGCCAGCACGCTCACATCTATATAATGACCATGGAAGCTTGTGATAATCCGGCTCTCTCCCAGCGGTGCAATATCGACACACATCCCGAAGTTGCCCTTGCCGCTGCGCGGCTCGGCATCAATCCAGTGCTGCCCGAACACCTTGCGGGCGAAGCCGCCCAGCTCCGGACTGAACCTGTCGAAGCCTGCAATAATGATCGCTTGGGCCTCAGCATAGGTGATGCGGGCCGAAGCTTCCTCCCCAATAGGTGCAAAAACATCCCAAAACGGCAGCCTCCCTCCCTCGTGCCCCAAGCGTTCTGCCTTGCTGGCATAATACCGCTGAAAGGCCGGCAGGCTCTCCCGGATCGCCTGAAGCATCACCTCCAGCGTCTCTTGGTCCATCCGCGAGGCGTCCAGCACCTTATGCAGCGGCGAGGCATAGCCTCTTAGCTCATAGACCGCCGTAGCCTCGCCGCTTACCGCATTCAGACAGGCAGCACTCTGTTCAGCTACACTGCGGCAGGCCTCGTGTTCCGCTTGAGACGCAGCCCGCCGCACCGCAGGATCGGGATCATAGACGAGATTACGCAGCTCCGCCAGCGTTACCTTACGGGTCTCCTCCCCCAGCACCATATCGGTGCGCAGGGTAGACAGCGTCTGCATGTACAACCGCTCCCAGGCTTTGGAGCCGGTGCTCTGCAGCCGGGCAATTACCGCTTCGCCCTCTCCGCTAAGCATATGCTGTGAGCGGCTCTTTAATCCGCGCAGGTAGAAGCCATGCTGCTCCAGATATGCACTGGACCGGATGCTCTGCTCCAGCTCATCCGCACTTACCGCAGCCAGCCATTTGCTGAAGCTGACCAGCACTTCGCCCGCACCATAGTTGATCTCCTCCAGCCCGTCCATCAGCCGGACGGCCTCGGTGCAGTCACTGTCCGCACTGAACCTTAACTCCGCATAACTGAACAGGCGTAAATAGATCTGCAGATAAGCATTATATTGGCTCAGGAATTGTTCCATCACTCCGGCAGCCGCTCTTCCGGTATTCCTCTGCTGCGCCGCCGCCCATGCTCCCAGCTCCCCGGCCAGCGTCTCTGCTTGCACCCGGTCCTGCTGAAGCTGCTCCGACTCGAAGGAGGGATAGATGCCTTCCAGATCCCATGTTAATTCGCATGTTGATTCCATTGATTAACCTCTCCTTATTCATAATCGCAGGAGCTCTCCGTTATCACATGCTTCCACCCCGTTCACTGACCCATTTCCAGGATCGACCAATTAAGTGTACCTTAATTTCGCGGGTTTGTCCCATCGACCTGGCGCTTACGCAGAATGTATTCGGTTTTTCGAATACATCTGATCCACACGCCCACACAACGCCAAATGTATTTGGTTTTTCGATTTCATTCGGCCCGCACCCCCTCGCACCTGCCTATTGTAATCGGTTTTTCGATTTCATTCGGCCCACGCGCAAAAAAGCCCTCCCCGCCCCTAACTGGGCAGAAAGAGCTTCTTCCGTCGTACTTACACTTGCCTCGGCTCCAGACCTAGCCGTTACTAACCGTCCGCATCCAGAACTTGCCCCGGCCGGTCCAGTTCATACAGCTTGCGGTAACGCGGCTGCGTCGCCAGCAGCTCGGCATGGGTGCCGCGCATCTCGACCTGGCCGTTCTCCATGAAGATCACCTCATCCATCTGCTCGGCGCCGACCAGATGATGCGTGACCCAGATCAGCGTCTTGCCCGCCATCGCCTCGAACATGGTAGCCAGCAGCTCGCGCTCCGTACGCGGGTCAAGGCCCACCGTCGGCTCATCCAGCACAACCACCGGCGTATTCTGCAGCAGAATACGGGCCAGGGCGATGCGCTGGCGCTCCCCGCCGGAGAAGCGCTGACCCGCCTCCCGTACCGGCGTGTCATAGCCCTCCGGCAGCGAGGAGATCAGCGCATCCAGCTTCGCCAGCTCCGCCGCCTGCCGGACCGCAGCGTCCGAAGCCCCCGGGTTCCCGAGCCGGATATTGTTCGCCACCGTCGTGTCGAACAGATGCGGGCTCTGGTTCAGCACCGCGATGAGTTGCGGAATCCGCTCACCGTATGCCGCCGCGTCAATGCCGTTAATCGTCACAGACCCGCTGGTCGGCGTAATCACGCCCTGGACCAGCTTGAGCAGTGTCGATTTGCCGGCCCCGCTGCGGCCGATTACGGCGACCTTGCGCCCCTGCGGCAGCGCCAGGTCCAGCCCCAGAACCGAGAAGTCGTGGCCCGCCGCATAGCGGTAACCCGCCGACTTCAGTACAATCCAGGCCTGCCCGCTGGCCTGGATGGCCTCCACAGCAGCTGCCGCCTCCGCAACTCCGGCGGCATCCGCCAGCGGCGCAGTCCCCGCCGCCGCTTCCACGCCGTCCAGGCGCTCCAGCGAATTCCGGTACTGCGGAATCCGCTCCACGGCCTCGGACACGGGCAGGAAGGCATCCGCGACCGGGAATACCACCAGCACGAACGCAGCAATCAGCGTTCCGGCGATGGCTCCGTCAGCGTACTGGCCGCCTGCCCAGTAGAGCAGCGACAACACGCCCAGGCCGACCACAGCCTGGCCGATGAACATGCGCACGCGCGCCCAGCGGCGCAGCGCACTATCGGTGCGGGCAACAGCCTGCTCGTCGGCCTCATAGGTGTCAACGAACTGGCGCTGCCGTCCGCTGATTACCCAATCGCCTAGGCCGAGGACGGCATCGGTCAGCTTCTGGTACAGCCGGTTGCGCTGCTGCTTCACCTCGCGCTGGCGCTTCTGGGTCAGCAGCAGGGAGATCAGCGGCAGAACGGCAACCAGCACCAGCATGTACAGCCCCATCAGCAGGGCGAAGGCCCAGTCGAAGGTTCCCAGCGCAATCACCGCCGCGCCATAGATCAGCAGCGCGATGATACTTGGGAAGACCGTGCGCAGGTACACATTCTGCAGATGCTCGATATCATCGGCCAGCATTCCGAGCAGATCGCCGGTCCGGAAGCGCGAGGACAGCAGCAGGGCCTGCGGCTCCAGCAGATGATACAGCCGGACCCGCATCTTCGACAGGATACGCAGAATCGTGTCATGCCCGACCAGCCGCTCCACATAATGGATGACAGCCCGGCTGGTCCCGAAGGTACGGACGCCGACAATCGGCACATAGATCATCAGGATATTTTCCGGCGGAATGGAAGCCTTCGAGATCAGGAAGCCCGAGGTATACATCAGCGAGGACGCCGAGAACACGGTCAAAGCGCCCAACACAACAATTAACACGAACCGCCAGAAATAAGCGGCAGAATAGGGAGCAAACCATCCGTCACGTTTCAATGGATTCCCTCCAGTTGACTCTGAATCAGCCCATAGTAGACACCCTTGCGGGCAATCAGCTCGCGGTGCGTGCCTGTCTCGGCTACCCGCCCCTGCTGCATGACGACAATCAGATCCATATCGGTCATCCAGTGCAGGCGGTGCGTAGCCAGGAACACCAGCTTGCCCTCGAACAGCGGCAGCATCGTCTCCTTAAGCTCGTATTCGGTCTCAATGTCCAGATGGGCCGTCGGCTCATCCAGCAGCATTACCGGGCGGCGGCTCAGCAGTGCCCGGGCCAGCGCCACGCGCTGCTCCTGCCCCCCGCTGAACGACCGTCCGCCTCCGCCGATCATCTCGTTCAAGCCATCGGGCAGCGAGGATACCAGCTTCGACAGTCCGGCAGCGTTCAGAGCAGCTTCAACCGCCTCTTCCGAAGCCTCCGGGTAATAGAACCGTACATTATCCGCCAGTGTTCTGCTGAAGATATACGGGCGCTGCGGAATGTAGGCCGTCTGCTTGCGCCACTGCTCATCCGTAAGCGCACTGACCCGGCTTCCGTTAATGCTGACCGTGCCGGACGTAGGATGCAGGAAGCCGCCCAGGATATCGACCAGCGTAGATTTTCCTGCCCCGCTCTCCCCGATAATCCCAACCTTGGCATAGCCGCTGAAGGCAAGGCTCACCTCCTCCAGTGACGCTGCCCCCTCCGCTTCATGCTTCATTCCTACGGCATCAAGCCTCAGTGCACTGCTATTGTTCCACGTGAAAAAGCTCCCCGCCGGATCTCCGCCCACGCCGTCTCCAAGCTCCAGCACCTTAGCCTGCACCGTCTCCCGGTCGATAATGCTCTTCATGGCTTCCCCGGCCTCCTTGCCGTCCAGTGTAGCATGGAAGTCTGCACCCACGAGCCGCACCGGCAGGAAATATTCCGGCGCCAGAATCAGAATCGTCAGCCCGGTCACCAGTGTCATCTGCTCATTGACCAGACGCAGGCCAAGACTTACCGCGACCGAAGCGACGGACAGCATGGTGAAGAAGTCCATGGCGAAGGAAGACAGGAAGGCTACGCGCAGGGTACGCATCGTGGCCGAGCGGTAGCGGTCGCTGACTGCGGCAATGCTCTCGCTGTGGCTGCGGCTGCGGCCCAGGAACTTCAGTGTCTCCAGGCCGCGCAGTGAATCCACGAAGTGGTTCGATAAGGTGCGGTAGGATTTCAGCTGGCGGTCCATCTGCTTGCGGGCCGTCATGCCGATCAGAATCATGAACACAATGATGATCGGCATCGTTAAGGTAAGAATAACACCGCTGGAGGTATCCTGAGTGTACACATAGACCAGCAGCAGAGCGGGGGTCACCGCCATGCCGACCATCCGGGGAATAATCAGCTCCAGATAAGTGCGGAACTTGGTAACGCCTTCGAGCACTAAGGTGACCACATGTCCTGTTCCCCGGTCGTAAGCCAGTCGCGGTCCCAGCTGGAACAGCTTATCCATCATCTGTCTGCGCATGCTGCTTCCGGTCGCTTCCGCGAAGCGGTAAGCCGCCCGGCTCATCAGCAGGGCACAGGCATGACGCACGAGAAAAGCAAGAAGGAACAAGAGCGCTTTAGCCCCTTGTTCCTTCAGCGGTTCTCCCGCAAACAGCGCAGAGACAACTTCCGCCAGCGACTTCGCCAGCAGAAGAATGGACAGGCTTTGCACCAGGGTAAGGAAGCCAACCAGCACGAAGACAGGCTTTACTCCTTTATACCCAAGCAAATTTTTATCCATTAGTATTCAAGATGCTCCTTCTCATGAACCCGTTTGTGGAAGATGAAATAACTCCAGATCTGATAGCCCAGCACGAACGGCAGCAGGGTCAGCGCAACAATCGTCATCACCTTCAGCGAATAAGGGCCGGAGGCCGCATTCGTGATCGTCAGGTTGAATGCCTGATCCAGCGAGCTGATCATCACCCGCGGGAACAAGCCGATGAAGATCGAGGCCACCGACAGCGCCATCACCGCGCCGGTCATTCCGAAGGCATAGCCGTCCTTCTTCTTGCTCATGAAGTATCCGGCCAGCAGGTAAGCAGCAACACCGAGCACTACGACAATCCACAGCAGCACGCCGCGCTTGTCGAAGATGTCTGTCATGGTGTAGGTCATAATAACGAAGGCTACCAGCAGCACCGCGAGCGGGATCAGCAGCTTCCGGGCCAGCTTGCGTGCCCGTTCCTGCAGATCGCCAATGGTGCGGAGCGTGGTGAACATCAGCCCGTGAACCAGACACATCAGCACGACTGTAATACCGGCAACAACTGTATATCCGTTAACAATATCGAAGAATCCGGCATGCATTTCCATGTCGCTGCCAATCGGCAAGCCCTTGATGAAGCTGGCGAACACTACAGCGAGCAGGAACGGCGGCAGGAAGCTGCCGAAGAAGATGCAGACATCCCATGTCTTCACCCATGCCTTGGAATCGCGCTTGCCTCTGAATTCGAAGGCCACACCGCGGGCAATCAGCGCCAGCAGGGCGAACACGAACGGAATATAGAAGCCGCTGAACAGTGTGGCATACCAATGCGGGAAGGCGGCAAACATCGCCCCGGCGCCTGTAAGCAGCCACACCTCATTCGCATCCCAGAACGGTCCGATCGAGTTGATCAGTACCCGGCGCTCGGTATCATTTTTGGCCAGAATCTGCGTTTCCATCCCTACGCCGAAGTCGAAGCCTTCCAGGAAGAAGAACCCGACGAACAGCACGCCGATCAGCAGAAACCACAGTTCATTAAGAGAAAGCATGAGTTGATCCCTCCTTGTTATACGGATCGTGGGATTCGCCGTGCTCGTTATCCATCGCATACGGGCCTTTGCGGATCACCTTGATGAACAGGCCGACCAGCACCGCACCCAGTATCGCATAGATCGCGGTGAACGAGATCACCGAGAAGAGCACCTGTCCGCTCGTAATATTAGGCGACACGCTATCCTCTGTAGTCATCAGTCCGAATACCGTCCATGGCTGTCTCCCGATCTCTGTCATAATCCAGCCCGAAGTATTGGCGATCGGCGGAAGCAGCAGCCCCCAGAACATAAAGCGCATGAACCAGGTATTTGGTTTGTCCAGCTTTTTGCGCCACATAAGGTAGATCGCATATACGCCAAGTACGATCATCAGCGTGCCTGCCGCAACCATGATCCGGAAGCTCCAGAAGGTTGTTTTGACAGGAGGAATATAATTGCCCGGGCCGTATTCCTGTTCATATTGGGCCTGCAGCTCATTCATTCCCTTCACTTCACCGGAGAATTTACTGTAGGACAGGAAGCTGAGCAGGTATGGTACCTGAATTTCATTCTTGTTGGTTTTGTTCACAGTATCAATTGTGGCGAACACGGTCCAAGGAGCCGGGTCTCCGCTCTTGCCCCACAGCCCTTCGGAAGCAGCCATCTTCATCGGCTGGGTCTCAACCAGGTACTGCGCCTGGGCATGACCGGCAACGGCAACACCGAATGAAGAGATAATGCCCACAATTGCCGCGATTTCAAACGATTTACGGAAGAAAGAAACCTCCTGCTTCTTCAGCAGCTTGTAAGCACTAATCCCTGTGACCAGGAAAGCGCCTGTAGCATATGCGGCAAGGACGGTGTGCGGAAATTCAACCAGCAGCTGGCCGTTCGTAATCAGTGCAAAGATATCATTCATTTCAGCCCGCCCGTTGTTCACTGCGAAGCCTACCGGATGCTGCATGAACGAGTTGGCGGCGAGAATCCAGAAAGCGGACAGCATCGTGCCGAGGGCAACTAACCAGATCGAGGCCAGATGCACCTTCTTGGATACCTTATCCCAGCCGAAGATCCAGATTCCGATGAATGTGGACTCCATGAAGAAGGCCAGCAGCGCTTCAATCGCCAGCGGAGCCCCGAACACATCACCGACGAAGCGGGAATAGTCAGACCAGTTCATGCCGAACTGGAACTCCTGCAGAATCCCCGTGACGACGCCCACAGCGAAGTTAATCAGGAACAGCTTCCCCCAGAATTGCGCCATTCTTTTGTACTCTTCATCGCCTTTTCTGACGTACATCGTCTCCATGATGGCAATCAAGAGCGCTAGTCCGATCGATACCGGCACGAAGAAATAATGAAAAATTGTCGTCGACGCAAATTGTATACGTGACAGCATGACTGTATCCATGTGTCTCCCCTTCCTTCTCCCTATTGGTACGTCTATTCTGTCAAATTTCAGGCAAGGGCAGTGTGACAATAATCACATTATACGCCCTGATTTAGCATTAAAATCAATAAATTTGTGACAAATATCACAAAATCACGTTCATAAAGCAAAAAAAATAAGACGGTTTCACCGTCTTGACATTTGTTCACCTGTATCAGGTCTTGGCTCATAAAGGTTATGGGTCTAGGTAATGGAAATACCTTTCTTAAGCGATTTGAGATCGCCATTTGAATTAAGCAATTGCGGCAGCATCTTCATGCTGCGGGCCATCGGAGAATGGCAGAGAGGACATTCAGGCGCATGTTCAAAAGAGAAATTGTCCCTCATCCATCCGTTGCATTCATCGTTCGTACAGGCCCAGATTGCGGTGTTTTCTTCAGGTATTTCTTCCAGAGGCTTCTTCCGGTAGTTCATTGCCGTTCCTCCTTCCTTTATGCTGCAAGCTGAGGTTACCAGTCTATTCGGTTATGATAAAAAAAGACCGTCCCAACTTTCACAAGCGGGGACGGTTCTTCAATTAATTACAGTTTTACAACGTTTTCGGCTTGTGGTCCACGGTTGCCTTGAACAACGTTGAATTCAACGCGTTGGCCTTCATCCAAAGTCTTGAAGCCTTCGCCTGTGATAGCGCTGAAGTGTACGAATACGTCGCTTCCGCCTTCAACTTCGATGAATCCGAATCCTTTTTCTGCGTTGAACCATTTAACTGTACCTGTTTGCATGTGTGTTACCTCCACAAATTTAAATTAATATGTTCTTTTTATCTTCAGACAAAGAAAAAATTCACACATTGAAAAAGGTTGTTCCAAGTTGACAGCCCTTTTCAATACGAGAATTAGGTATCAATCTGTGTCTGTATAAGTAATTTAATGTTACCACACCTCAATAACAAAGGCAAGCTATCTTATCCTAATTTCTCCGGATTTTCCCTATTCAGGTCCTGCTCCCAATGTAAGGGCTACCAGACAAACAGACGAACCATAAATCATACTATTCTTTACCCCGTTGCCGCCCTTTTGAAACGGCCCCGCCCCCTTATTTATTCTTTAAGGGGACGGCTTGAACCGTTTCCTTGATCGTGACTGCTTCACTATTATATACAGGCAATTCCCAAATTATTCTCCCGGCTTCTCCAAAAGCTTCACGGTCGCCTGCTTCACTTCACCGTTGCGGTAGAAGGTAATCTTCAGCTTGTCACCGATCTTGGTATGATCGTACAGATATTTGCGCAGGGCCAGGGTTGAGGTAATCGGCTTGTCATCGAACTTCGTAATCACATCGTTGAATTGCAGACCCGCTTCCTTCGCTGGTCCAACAGCATCCAGCACCACGACACCGTCGGTGACCGTCTTCGGAAGATTCAGCTCCTTCCGCTGATCCTCGGCCAGCGGCACATACGGATTATTCAAATCCACCGAATACACACCCAGGTACGAACGGGCAATCCGTCCCTTGGCCGTCAGCTCATTGGCGGTATCCATCACATGGTTGGCCGGAATGGCGAAGCCTAGACCCTCTACGCCTGTATCGGAGATCTTCATCGTATTGATTCCGATCACCTTGCCGTTCAGGTCAACCAGCGCACCGCCGCTATTGCCTTCATTGATGGCGGCATCGGTCTGAATGACCTCCTGCTCCCAGTCATATACGCCGTCCTGATTCAGGGATACCGGAATCGTCCGCTCCGTATAGCTGACAATGCCTGAGGTCAGCGTGTCACCCAGCCCCAGCGGATTGCCGATGGCAATAACGGTCTCGCCCAGCCGCAGCTTGGAGGAATCACCGATCTCTGCAACCGTATGGATGCCTTTGGCGTCAATAGAGAGCACTGCAATATCGCTGACCTTATCTGCACCCACCAGCTCCGCTTTGCGTGTCTCGCCGTCAACCGTTACGATCTCCAGCTTACCCGCGCCTTCAATCACATGATTATTGGTAATGATAAATGCCTTATTATCGTCTTTTTTATAGATAACTCCCGAGCCTAATGCCGATTCATCGAGAATATTGAGTTCCTTGTTATCTTCCTTATGGTTAATAATGCTGACTACCGCCGGACGGACATGTGCCGCGGCCTGAATGATCCGGTCATAGGGGTCGGAGCTGCTGGCAGCCACTTTATCAATAATCACCGGAGCCTGGGCCTTCTCCCGGGTGAACTGTCCTGTTACCGTGCCGAACAGCAGGACGGCTACCACCGCACTGCAGAGCGAGCAGATCAGCGCAACCTGCCACGTTGCCAGGGACCGCTTTGATTTACGGACCGCCCATTTGCCATCCGCGAATCCGCCGGAGGATTTGGACTTGCCGTTTCTGCGCCGTGACACCTTGGTTGAATAGAAATCATCATCGAATAATCCCACGTTACCTTCTCTCCCCTCTATTGCCACTGCATTCATGACCTGAACGCCAAGCAACCACGCCCGAGCTTAACTGCTATATCTCTTAGACTTCAAGAAGTGCTAAAAGGTTTCACATGATTTATTCACCACATTTCTGTGGGTTCTAAGCGCAAGGGATGTCTCTTATTCTTGCAAGCTACCAAAATATCAAACGCTTGTATAAGGAATATTTTGCAACTTAAAAGACTACAATAGTGTTAGAACGCTTTATATTGATTGTATCACAGGCAGCGGTGCGGCCCACATTTTTTCTGTGTAAAAAAGCTGTAAATAATTTACTCTCACATAACAAATGATTTCCTAAGGAGGGCTGGAGACAATGGAGTCTTTTTCAGCTAGTATGGATCTGGTACAGTTTATCGGCAAGCTGGGTGACCTGAAGGATGAGCACTACCAGCTGATTCTCGTTCAACATGCGATGATTGAGCTGCTGATTGATAAAGGGGTATTCTCCCGCCAGGAGCTGGAGCACAAGGTGACCGAGATTGACCGCCTTATGACTGGCTCACCTTATCCCATGGCGTAGGCCGGTCATAGTAGGTATCGCAGAGCCGGAATTCGCTGTCTTTATAAAAGCAGCCCCGGTCCTCCATCGCCCCGCGCACGGACATCTTCGCCAGATCCATCATATTATGGTCCCTGCTTAAATGTGCCAGATAGGCGCGTTTGGTCCGTCCCGTCAGAATCTCGCTGAGCGCTGCGCCTGCCGCCTCATTGGACAGATGGCCCAGATCGCCGAGAATCCGCCGTTTCGTATTCCACGGATACCGCCCCATCCGCAGCATTTCAATGTCATGATTCGATTCCAGCACCAGCACATCAGCATCGGAGATGGCCGCTTTCACCTTATCGCTGACATACCCGAGATCGGTCGCCACACACAGCTTCTCCTTGCCGTCGTAGAAATTATAAGCCACCGGCTCCGCTGCATCATGGGAAATCGCGAATGACTCCACCCGCATACTGCCGAAATCCCGGTGCTGTCCGGTCTCCAGAATAATTTTGTTATGCTCGGCAATCTTGCCGATCCCCTTCTCGATTGCCCCCCAGGTGTTCTGGTTCGCATAGATGGGAAGATCATATTTGCGGGCCATCGCGCCAAGCCCCTTAATATGGTCGGAATGCTCATGGGTTACCAGAATCCCGTCCAGATCTGTTCCTGTCAGCTCACGCATCGCCAGCAGCTCATCGATCCGCTTCGCACTTAAGCCCGCATCGATCATAAGTGTGGTCTCGCCGTTACGCACCACCGTCACATTCCCGGTAGAACCGCTGGACAGCACTGTAAATGAAATTCCCATATCTCTCTCCTGCTCCTTCTACTCTGTTGTCTTGGGACTGATAATGTCCGCACTGATCGCATCCATATAATAGGCGCTTCCGTCCTCCAGGATGAACCGCCACATCGGCGAAGCCACCTGACTCTCAGAGTTGAACAGCTCGCCGTAATAGCCCAGCTCAATCTCCTTCACTGCCGCATCCGCCGGAAAATACTTCTCGATCAGACTGCTCAGCGCCTGTGAGGCCGGAAGCACCTTCTGCAGATTATCGCTGCGGCTCGCCCCGATCTCAATCTGCGGCATGCGGTACGCCACAATCTTCTGGTCGCTGTTAATCAGCTCCAGCCTCACTCTGAACAATGACCACTTGCCGTCTACCAGCGGATGCAGGACGAACTTGCCTACCTCACTCTCCTGCGAATCGAACCGGTAATTAGCTATGTCGGGAATCTCGTTCTTCAGCAGGCTGCTCAGCTCAGAGAACGATGAATACATCAGCTTGCTGTCAATCGGCTCCTTCAGCTTCACCGGCGGCTCGTTCTGCTCCTCTCCGGAGTAGCGGTACGTGATATCCGGCAGCTGCGGAGTGGCCGCCGGGATCGGGCACAGCAGCCGGATGCCCTTCTCCTCCATCACCGCCTGGGTCTCGGCGGACAGGGAAGTGAAGTCAAGCCCTGCGCTGACCTGATCGCGCACATCCACCCACAGCTGATAACACAGCAGCAGATTAAGCACCAGAAAGGCGTATATCAGTACACTTTTGGCCCTGCCCCAGTCCATCCCGTTCCCTCCTTAGCTCACAGCTTCATCATCCTTGCCGCCGGTATTTCTCAGTTCAGCATAACCACACTTCCGTCAAGCAGCGTGACCCGCCAGACCGGATGGAGCTGCAGCTTATTCTCCTTCAATGAAGGCATATATGCCGGTGTAAGGTCGGTGATCCGCTGGATACTGCTGACCTGAGCCAGCTGCTGCTTCAGCGCTTCGCCGCCGGACAGCTCGACGATCACCTTCTCTGACTTACTCTCATCCATATACATCAGGGAGCGCTCATAGGACGAGACGGTTCCCTGCTGCAGCTCCAGATGAATGACGCCGTACTGCAGCTGCGGATTACTCATGATCGGATAGGAGCCGGACGGATAAGCCCCGTAATATTGCTGGAATGTAACCTTGCGGTCCTGCCGGCCCTCCTCGGTAGCAGCCAGCCGGTAGGTTCCATTCCATCCGCCGTGCCGGTTGACGAAGTCCACCGCCTCCAGCGCATCCTTGGCCGGGGTGCTGTCGCCGTCAGGCAGGGCAGCCGGATCGCTGTAGCTCATCCAGTTCTGCTCCTGGTCCACCTGCAGGCTGCGCTTGCTGTCGGTGTAGATCCGGGAGCCGTCCTTCTCGGGAATATAACGGGTGCTGCCCGCATCGAAGAACAGATTGCTCTGCATCTGCTCAATGGTGTACATCCCCGCAGGCATGGTCACCTCGACCAGCGGAACCGCCGCCTCCGGCACATAATAATCTCCGTTCACGGTGGTGTATCTGGTCAGATTCCTGCCGAAGTCCACATGCTGCTGCACATCCTGCACCGTAAGGTCGGCCTTGGCTGCCTCGTACACAATATCCCCGCGGGTGCTGAAGAAGATGGCATGGGCCTTGGAGTCATTCTTGACATTGTAGATCCAGATCCGGTCAATGCTCTCCCCCTCGAACAGGGAATCCGGGGAGATCTGCATCACCCGCTGCAGCAGCGTGACCGGAATGCCTGATCCGAATGACAGCTCAATGCCCGGATTCTCGCGGCGGATCTTGTCCCAATCGAAATCCTGCACCGACCGCCGCTGGAAGCTCTCGAAGCTGCGGCCGTTCAGACGGTTCAGAATCAGATTATAGAAGGTGGAGCTGGGATAGAACAGCGTATGCTTGTCCTCGCCCATATGGATAACCATTCTGTCCGGGTACAGCAGATTCTCGACCTTCTCTTCCGGGCCCATATTATCAGTCTTCACATACAGGTTCTTCGACAGCACCGCCGAGTCGCTGCCCGGCAGCCTGTAGATCAGATAATAGCTCTCCACAAGGCTTCCGAGAATGAGCACGACCAGCACCCATGATTTGATTTTCTCCTTCACGCCTCACTCCCCCTTTGCTTCATCAAAGGCAGCGTGAACGTGACCAGCGACCCTTGATTCAGCTCCGACTGCAGGGAAATGGAGCCGCCGTGGGCTTTGACAATTTCCCGGGCAATGGACAGTCCCAGACCTGTGCCGCCCATATTCCGCGAGCGGGCCTTATCCACTCTATAGAACCGTTCAAAAATACGCTCAATGTCCTTCTTCGGAATTCCGATACCGGAATCGCGGACCGACACGGCCAGCATTCCTTCCTCGTTCTTCTCCGCCTCCAGCTGAATCGTTCCGCCCTCCGGCGTATACTTCAAGGCATTGGAGACCAGGTTGCCGAGCACCTGATCGATCTGATCCCGGTCCAGCCAGGCTGTAGCGACCTCCTTGCGCACGCGGGTGCTGATATGAATCCGCTTCTGGCGGATCTGGAAGGAGAAGCGGTCGGCCACATCCTCCAGCATCTCGGAGATATCCGTCTGCTGGATACGCAGGCTGGATTCCTTGGAATCGAGCCGCGACAGATGCAGGAGATCGGTCACCAGCCGGATCATCCGCTCCGTCTCATTGCGGATCACTCCGACGAACCGCACGGCCAGCTGCGGGTCCTCCAGCGCGCCGTCATCCAGCGCCTCCGCATAGCTCTTGATGGTCGTCAGCGGCGTCCGCAGCTCATGCGATACATTGGCTACGAACTCCCGGCGTGATTCCTCCAGATTCTCCTGCTCCGTGACATCCTGCAGCACGGCAATCGTTCCGGCAATCCGTCCGCCCTCGCGGCGGTGGATCGGCGTGAAGGTAACCCGCACGATGTTGGGGTCCTCACCGCCCATGGGAGACAGATGAAGCATCGCCGACTGGGCAATGCCCTGTGTTACCGACACCGACTGCTCATGGTCCAGACCAAGCAGCCCGCCGAGCGGAGCACCCTCCGGAAGCGGCCCGTCTGTCCCCAGCATCAGAGCGGCGCGTGTATTCATCAGAATGACCGCCCCGTTCTCATCGGTTGCCACCACACCATCACTCATGTTCGCCAGAATAGAGGTAAGCTTCTCCTTCTCCTCTTCATTCTGCTGCAGCGCCTCGCGCAGCCTGTCCGTCATATAGTTGAAGGCCTGGCTGAGCTGCCCGATCTCATCGTTGCCGAACACGGGAACCTTGCGGTTGAACCGGCCTTCGGCCACCGCAGTAGCATGCTTGGTCATCTCCTTGATCGGATGGGTAATGGTATGGGCCAGAATAACCCCCAGCACTGCCGTCAAGGCCAGGGCAAGCAGCAGCCCCGAGAGGAATACGCTGTTAATCCGGCTCATCGTCGCATACAGATCCTTCATATCGGCAGCGATATAGATCGCTCCTACGACCTTATCACCGGAGATCACCGGCTTGGCCACTACCTTCTTGCGCACATTATCATCGGCGATGATATATTCCTCGTTATCGCTGATGCCCTGCAAGGCGCGGCTGACAACGGTCTGCGTATTTCGCTGGCCCACATAGTCATTCTGGGAGGGAACCGAGGTGGTAATAATCTTGCCGCTCGCGTCCAGCACCTGAATCTCTGCGCCATTGATATAGAGATTGTTCACCATGCCGCGCAGGCTCTCCACCGCCGATTCCTCATCGGCCGTCCCCGTCTCGCTCCCGAACTTGTCTGCGGTGAGGATCGAGAGCATCTCAGCCCGGGCCTTCAGGTCCTTGGTGAAATTATCGGTCAGCGAGTTCTTCATCGAGCTGACGAAGTACACGCCGATCAGCTGCATCGCAATCAGAATCAGCAGTACATAGATCACAATAAGCCTGGCCTGGATCGTCCGAAAAAAGGACCATGCTTTCATCACAACCCTCCGTTTTTGGGGCTATGCATCAAATAACCGAGTCCGCGCCGGGTATGGATATATTCCGGCTTGCTGGGATTCTCCTCAATTTTCTCTCTGAGCCGGCGGATCGTCACATCGACCGTCCGCACATCGCCGAAGTACTCAAAGCCCCATACGGCCTGCAGCAAATGCTCCCGCGTCATGACCTTGCCGGCATGACGGATCATATAATAGAGCAGCTCATATTCCCGATGCGTCAGATCAAGCGGCTCGCCATCCTTGTAGACCATGTACATATCCGTGTCGATGAATAGTCCGAAATGGTATACGCCCTGTTTGCTCTCCACAGGCTCGCTGGGCGTCTCCGACAGGGCCGGCTTATGCTGGCGGCGCATCTGTGCCTTGACCCGGGCCAGCAGCTCCCGGGTGCTGAACGGCTTGGTCACGTAATCATCGGCCCCCAGCTCCAGGCCCAGCACCTTATCAATCTCTCCGTCCTTGGCCGTAAGCATGATGATCGGAATATCGAGATGCGCCGAGCGCACCTCACGGCAGACATCCATCCCGTCCTTGCCGGGCAGCATGAGGTCGAGCAGCATCAGATCCGGGCGGCTGGACAGCGCCAGCTCAACGGCACTGTTACCGTCGAAGGCACAGATCACCTCGTAGCCCTCTTTTTCCAGATTGAATTTCAATATATCAGCAATAGGCTGTTCATCATCCACTACCAGAATCGTTCCCATTTGCATATGGTCAGCTTCACCTTTCTAACGGTAACTAGAAACCTGATTCCTATATTCTAACATACCTGCCTTGGCGTCACATCTAACGAAATGAAATAAACAACCGCCCGAAATGATCCGGGCGGTTGTCAGAAGTCGGAGCCGTCAATTGTTATCTCAGGAATCTCATCGGGTTCATCGCTGTTCCGTTCTTGCGGATCTCGAAATGCAGGTGTGTTCCGGTAGAGCGGCCGGTGTTGCCCATAATACCGATCTGCGTGCCTTGTCCGACCCGTTGTCCGGCGGAGACCGAGATTCTGCTCAGATGCCCGTAGTACGTAGAGTATCCATTGTTGTGGTTAACGATAACCACATTGCCGTACCCGCGCTGCACCCCGGCGAAGCTTACCGTCCCTGCGTCTGCTGCCTTGATCGTGCGGTTGCCCGAGACCAGATCTAGGCCCTTATGGGTGCGTCCCCAACGCTCGCCGTAGCTGCTGGAGATTCTGGCTCCGGTGACCGGCCAGGCAAACATTCCGGTTGCCTCGCCCACAACCTTGGCTGTAACCTTCTTGGCAGTCTTCTCCGCGACCTTGGTTCCTGAGTAGACCACCTCAGGCAGGGAGGCCTTCACCACTTCCTGGCCCAGCCATTCCTCCTGGACCACCCGCCCGTTCTCTTTGGTCAGCCGGTACTGCATCGTCTTCAGTCCGGTCTGCCCGGGGCGGACCACCTTACGCTTACCGGCCGGGAGCTGATCGCTCTTGCGGATAATGACCTCCGGCTCCGTGACTACCTGCTCGCTGACATGCTCTACTGTGACCACGGTCAGATCCGGCTGGGGAACCGTCAGCTGCAATTCATCGCCAATCTGCAGGCTAAGCTCCTTCACCCCCGGATTGTTGCGGAAGATCTCCGCCTGGGGGATCTTGAACTGGGAAGCGATGGCGGAGACCGTGTCGCCTTCCTGAACCGAATACACCAGCGGCGCTTCCTTGCCTTCGGTCAGCAGCTTCACGGCTTCCTGAACACTCAGCACCTTGTTGGGATCAGCCTTTACCGGAACGACGCTAACCGCTTCGCGGATTTTGACCGATTCCACCTTGTCGGCTGCCGCAGGGGCAGCCGTCTTCGCCTTCGCCGCCGTCTTTACCAGCTTCGCGGAAGGCGCAGCCGCTGCCTGCGGAGTGTAATGCTCCTTCACTGCCTTAAGGACCGCGGCCGCTGTCTCCTGATCCTTCACGATGCCCAGCGGCTCGCCGTCCACCTCCAGCTGTACGCCTACGGCATAAGCTTTGAGCATAGTATCCAGCTTGTCCAGCGTAGCTTCGCTGTCCACCTCCGGCTTATAGGCCTGCTGCGCCTCCGTAGTGATGCCGCTGGTCTGCAGCACCATTTCCGTATCCGGATATTTGAGCTGATACTCCTGGCGCTTCTCTTCGAACAGCTTAGTCAGTTCCTCCTGCCGGTTCAGGGCACCAATCTCCTTGCCCTTCACCAGCACCTTGTAATAGGTTACCGTATTCGCTGCAACCTCTCTCTTGTGTGCCCCTACCAGGAAGGCAGACAGAAGCACCAGGCCGGCTGAAGCCAGAACCCACGAACGCCAGCGTCTCCGGGATTTCGTTCCCGGCTGGAACACACGGGCTTCGCCTGTGCCCATCTCCGCCTGTTGACCTGCTGCTCCGGACCCTGCGGATGCTTCTTCATGGCTTTGCAGGTTCCCCGTCCGGTTCATAAACTTGAATCCTTTCATGAAACTCTCCCTTTCAGTCCGTCCATACGGTCCGCCGTAGCGGCTCAACTAATTTTATGGCCCCGATTTTTATAGCATAACTATATCTGCATATCGTATTATGTCTGTTTGCATGAGTGTGAATTTCCGCTGTGAAAAAGACACACAAAAGGTTACAAAATATTAACCCTTTGTAGTCCTTTTTTACTGTACCATACGCTGCTCAAAGATTTCAACTTTGCGGACACAACAAAACCCGCGGTTTTCGCGGGTTTCTTCCCAATTTTTGCGTTTTAAACAGCGATATCGTGTCCAAAAAGTGACAATTTTTATGATCACTCGGTTCCCTTCTTATCAGGTGTAAGCATTTTCATCAGAGCTGCATATTCATCCGCATCCACATATTTCGCAATGATTCCCTGCAATTCAGCTGCTTCGCTCTCTGTCAACCCGCCTTCCAGCATAGCGGAGATCTTGATCATCTCCTCCTGCGGAAGCTTGTTCATCAGAATATTGAAAATATTGGTTTTCTCGTCTGCGGGGAGGTTCTCCTTCAGATCATTCATCGCCTCCGGCGTCATGACCAGATTCTGGTCCAGTGTCCCCCTGCTCTGTTCCTCTCCCGCAGCTTGTCCCATCACCGGCAGGGCGTCCTCCGGTACATTCTCGTCCACTGTCTTCTCATCCGTGTGACCGGAGGATGCTCCCCCGTCCTTCTTCTCTTCATCCGCCTTCACCTTGCTTGAATCAGCCTTATCTCCGCCCTCCTTAGAGGTTTTCACGGTTTCTTTGGAGGCCGGGCTGCCGCCCATTCCCGTCAGACTCTTCACGAAGCCGCCGATGCCGGGTCCCGGTCCGTCCAGTTTGATCTCGAAGCTGGCCAGCACAGATTGGATATACGTATTTACTACATACGCTGTTGTCAGCATGGACAGTACGCTGGACAGCAGAACAATCAGGCAGATGCCCAGCGTGCGCTTCATTACCTTCATTATCATCTCTCCCTTGCAACCCTGCTCTATCCTACTCATGAGAATCAGTTCCATATGATCCTATTCTCTTAGTATTGACTAGAACACGGCCCGGGAAACGTCCCTGCACCACATAAGCATAGTTCTTCTTCGTACATATACAGCAGAACAGGGACCTCAACGAGGCCCCTGTTCCTGATTCATTCTATTGATTCTAAACTGCTGTGCGCTTAGATATAGATAGGCTGAACTTGATTCGTCTGTTCCCGGTTGCGGCCTACAGAGAAGATCGAGATCGGAATGCCGGTCAGCTCCGAGACCCGTTCTACATATCTGCGCGTATTGGCCGGAAGATCGTCCAGCGTCTTCGCGGAGGTGATATCCTCGCTCCAGCCTGGAAGCTCCTCATATACTGCCTCACACTCCGCCAGCATCTTCAGGCTGGCCGGGTAGTGGGTAATCACTTCGCCGCGGTATTTGTAGCCCGTGCAGATCTTAACCGTCTCAAGGCCGCTAAGCACGTCCAGTGAATTCAGCGACAGGCCGGTAATTCCGCTGACGCGGCGGGCATGGCGCACCACTACACTGTCGAACCAGCCTACACGGCGGGCACGGCCGGTAACCGTTCCGTATTCATGTCCCGTCTCCCGGATATAATCACCGGTGGCATCGTTCAGCTCTGTCGGGAACGGACCGTCACCGACACGGGTTGTGTACGACTTGGCTACACCGATGACCTGCTGAATCTTGGACGGGCCTACGCCCGAGCCGATGCAGACCCCGCCCGCCGACGGATTCGATGAAGTCACGAACGGATACGTCCCTTGGTCAATATCCAGCATGACCCCTTGCGCGCCCTCGAACAACACCTTGGCATCCTTGTCAATGGCATCGTTCAGCACCACTGAGGTATCGGTTACATAGTTACGCAGCACTTCGGCATACTCCAGATATTTCTTCAGAATCTCTTCTACATCCAGCGGCTCGGCACCGTAGACCTGGGTGATGACCTGGTTCTTCTCTGCCATCAGCGGGCGGAGTCTCAGCTCGAATTCCTCAGCATCCATCAGATCGGCAATCCGGATGCCGTTGCGGGCCGCTTTATCCATATAGCACGGGCCAATCCCTTTGCGGGTAGTACCGATTTTGTTCGGGCCCTTGCGGTCTTCCTCCAGCGCATCAAGCACCATATGATAAGGCATAATGACATGGGCACGGTCGCTGATGACCAGATTCTTCGTATCGAAGCCGTTGTCATGAATATAATTAATTTCCTGGATCAGGGCTTCGGGATTAATAACCATTCCGTTGCCGATTACGCAAGTCTTCTCTTTATAGAATACACCCGATGGAATCAAGCTCAGCTTGAACTTCTTTCCGTCAATCAGAATCGTGTGACCGGCATTGTTACCCCCCTGATACCGGGCGACCACATCTGCACTTTCCGCCAGAAAATCCGTGATCTTGCCTTTGCCTTCGTCTCCCCATTGTGTTCCCACGACGACTACCGTTGACATGTTCATTCCTCCGTAGGTGCTTACAGGCACCATTATTTTTCCACATATAAAAGGGGCTCTGTACGCGCTTCTGAAGTACGCAGCCCTCCGGATATCAGGCAGGCGAACCTGCCAAACACAATAATCAGTGTAACAGCGGCACTTTTTAAAGTCAAACAAAAACGAACGATCACCACAAGAATAGTGCGATCGTTCGTGTATTGTGCGAAATTTATCTAACCTGCAAACGGTTCGGCATGGGCCCGCTCGTAGTTGACGAACTTGTTGAAGTTCTTGAGGAACACCAGCTCTACCGTTCCTACAGGGCCGTTACGCTGCTTGGCGATAATAATCTCGATAATATTCTTCTTCTCAGTATCCTGATTATAGTAATCATCGCGGTACAGGAACGCAACGATGTCAGCATCCTGCTCAATCGAGCCCGATTCACGAAGGTCACTCATCATCGGCCGTTTGTCCTGGCGCTGCTCGACACCACGGCTGAGCTGGGACAGGGCAATGACCGGAACATCAAGCTCACGGGCAATCTGCTTCAGGGTACGGGAGATTTCCGATACCTCCTGCTGGCGGTTCTCGCCGGGCTTGCCGCGGCCCTGAATCAGCTGGAGGTAGTCAATGACGATCATGCCCAGACCCTTCTCCTTCTTCAGCCTGCGGCATTTCGCCCGGATGTCATTCACCGTAATGCCGGGCGTATCATCAATATAGATTTCAGATTCGGACAAGGACTGGATACCCATCGTAAGCTTCGACCAGTCATCATCGCTCTTGAAGTCACCGGTACGCATAATGTTGGCGTCCAGGTTGGCCTCCGCGCAGATCATACGCTGTACCAGCTGGGGCGCCGACATTTCGAGACTGAAGATGGCTACAGTCTCCTTGGCCCGTACCGCCACATTCTGGGCGATATTCAGGGCGAACGCCGTCTTCCCTACGGAAGGACGGGCCGCCACAATAATAAGGTCATTGCGCTGGAAGCCGTTCGTCATATGGTCCAGATCGACGAAGCCGGTTGGAATCCCTGACGTTCCGCCCTTATTCTGATGGAGCAGCTCCACCCGGTCGAATACCTGCATCAGCACATCGCGGATCGCGATGAATCCGCTGCCGCTGCGCCGGTTCGAGATTTCCAGAATCCGCCGTTCGGCGTCGCTTAGCATGATGCTTACGTCTTCGCCGCCGGTGTAGCCTTCGCTGACAATCTGTGTGGCGGTGCGGATCAGCCTCCGCAGCATCGCCTTCTCTTCGATAATCTGAGCATAATAGTCCACGTTGGCTGCAGTCGGCACCGCATGTGCCAGCTTAGCCAAATAGCTGACACCGCCAATATCCTCAAGCTCTCCCCGGTCCTGAAGCCGGGAGGTCAGGGTAATCAGGTCAATCGGCTGGCTCTCTTCTCCAAGCTGCACCATCGCTTCAAAGATCATCTGATGCGGTTTGTCGTAGAAGTCTTCCGTACTCACCCGCTCCATCGCGGTTATGAGCGCTTCATCGGACAGCAGCACCGCACCCAGCACGGCCTGTTCCGCTTCCAGATTCTGCGGGGGGACCCGGTCGAAAAAGAGATCTCCGCCCATCCTACTCCTCCGTTACCTGAACCGTGAAGGTCGCCTTTACTTCAGTATGCAGCTTCACACCCACCTGGAACGTTCCGACATGGCGGATCGGATCATTCAGCTCAATCTTGCGTTTGTCTACCACGATGCCGTGGGAGGCAGCCAGGGCTTCGCCGATCTGCTTGCTGGTGATTGCGCCGAACAGGCGGCCGCCTTCACCTGCTTTTGCCTTCAGCGTCAGGGTCAGCTCATCAATCTTCTTGCCGAGCTGTACCGCTTCCTCTTTCTCCTGATCCTTGCGGCGCTGTTCCGCTGCCGTCTGGTTCTCCAGGGTCTTCACATTGCCGTCAGTAGCCAGGCGCACCAGCCCGCGCGGCAGCAGGAAGTTCGTCGCATAACCTTCCGATACCTCTTTGATCTGTCCTTTCTTACCTTGCCCTTTAACATCCTTCAAGAATATGACCTTCATTCAAATAACCCCTCTTTCGCTTCAATTTCGGCCAGTACTGCAAGCAGTCTGGCTTCTGCATCCTTACAGGTTCCTTCAAGCTGTGCGGCTGCATTGGACAGATGCCCGCCGCCGCCCAGCTTCTCCATGACGACCTGCACATTCATCCGTCCCAGGGAACGGGCGCTGATGCCGATGAGGCCGTCAGGCCGCTCGCTGATGACGAAGGAAGCCATCACATTCGTCATTCCCAGCAGCGTATCCGCTGTCTGGGCGATCAGCAGCTGCGGAATCTTCGTCCCGGGCGTTGTTACCACCAGCGCGATATGATCATAGATGATGCGTGCGTGCTTGATAATCTCCGCCTTGGAGATGTACTCCTGCAGGTCCTCCTTCAGCATCCGCTGGATCAGAACCGTATCCGCCCCGACCCGGCGCAGGAAGCCGGCGGCCTCGAAGGTCCGCGACCCCGTGTGCTGGGCGAAATGCTTCGTATCCACCGTAATGCCGGCCAGCAGCATCGTGGCCTCCAGCGGGCTCAGCTTGATCTTCTCATGAATATACTGCAGCAGCTCTGTCACCAGCTCGCAGGTTGACGAAGCATACGGCTCCAGATACACAAGGACCGCATCATTAATGAATTCTTCACCCCGGCGGTGATGGTCCACCACCACGATCCGGCTGGCATGCTGAACCACCTTCGGCTCAATGGTCATAGAGGCCTTATGTGTGTCTACCACAATCAGCAGCGTATGCTCTGTCATCACCTGGAGCGCCTGCTCCGGCGTGATGAAGGTCTTGAAGAGTGCCTCATCCTTGCGGATCTGCTCCATCATCTTGGCAATCGACGGATTCGGGGTCTCCATCACAATGCCGGCTTCCACATTATACATCTGGGCAGCCTTCAGCAGCCCGATCGATGCCCCTATCGCATCAATATCCGGTATCCGGTGCCCCATAATCAGCACCCGGTCGCTCTCCTGCATCAGGTCCCGCAGCGCATGGGCAATAACACGGGCCCGGACGCGGGTACGCTTCTCAGCCGCGTTGCTCTTGCCGCCGTAGAAGGAGAGCCGCTGGCCTGCCTTCACCGCCGCTTGGTCCCCGCCCCGGCCCAGAGCCATATCCAGACTGGACTGGGCCAGCGCTCCAAGCTCACTGGCTGATTCCGAGCCGTAGGCAAGGCCGATGCTGAGCGTCATCGGCACCTTAAGGTCAGCCGTCATCTCCCGCACATCGTCAAGCACCACGAACCGGCTCTCCTCCAGCGCCTGGAGGCTGCGGTGGTTGAGCAGCATCAGATACCGCTCGGAGGACAGGCGGCGCAGATATACATCGTACTGCTTGCTCCACTCTGTGATCTCGCTGGCCACCTTGGCGATCAGCGACGTACGCTGCTGGTCATCCATGCCCTGCGCAGCTTCGTCCAGATTGTCCATCATGACAATGCCGATCGCCAGCTTCTCTTCCTCATACCGTTCACGCAGCACCACAAGCTCAGTAATGTCATATAGATAGAGCAGACGTTCACTCGGAATCACCACGACCTGATAATAGCGTTCATCCACCGTAAGCTCATGGCGGTGATCCTTCAGTACCCCGTCTTTGGCCGGCTCCCGCTTCTGCGCCGTAGTCGGCAGCGAAGCCATCACCTCCGGCATCAGCTCCTGCATGTCTACACCTACCAGAGATTTCCGCGAGAAGATGGTGCCGGCATTGCGGTTATGCCACTCCACCTTGCGTTCTTCGCTGTAGAGGATTATACCCAAGGGAAGCATGCTTACAGCCTCCCCCTCCACCCGCTTGATTCGGAAGGACAGGCCGTTAATGTAATCAACAAGGTTGCGGCGGAACGACAGCTCGGCCTGCAGCATAGTGAAACATAGGGTGCCGGCCAGGAACAGACTGGCCACACCCAGGACCCAGTTATAGATACTGACGACTATAATCAGGACCAGCAGCAGCAAGAACGCCCACACGGTATGATAGCCGTGCCAGCGTCTTTGCAGAAATTTTGGCATGAGCTCTCACCCTATCGTTTCGATTTCTTCACTAGCTCCCGCAGCGGAAACGCCAGATCCACCACACCGATAATCCAGAATCCCGGCAGAGCGATCACAGGGATCGACAGCAGGAGAGCCACAATCTTGCTCCACTTCCGTTCATACACCAGGAAGAAGAGGAAACCGATGGTTTGGATCTTGAACGCAATTTGCAGGAGCGGCAGCAGATTGGCCGAGACCATCAGCATGAAGCCGCTGTCTGCACCGCCGAACAGAATGGTGATCACAGCGCCGATCAGATAATACCAGATGAAGGCTCTGCCCAGCCGCCATTCTCTTGCAGGCTTCAGCTTCGGTACAGCATAATCCATGCTGTTCAGAATAGGACGGACGATGGAATGGGTAATAACAGCAATAATGAAGGCGCTGAGGATCAGCGTCATCGGAATTGCCTGGATGGTCAACCAGCTCATCTGGCCGATCTGATCGGAGGAGATGGTAATTTCGGACAACAACGGATTGCTTGCCCCCATGCTTGCCAGCCAATCCGTATAGGTCTGGAGAACATCGTAGACGTAGTCGTACAGGTTGAACTTAAGGAATGCCGTACTGACCAGCAGGATCAGCAGGAATTCAGCTAATACAGCCACCATGCCGGCGGTTAATGTAGACATCGCTGATGCACGCTTCTTGTAACGGTGTCCCATCACCAGCGCCGGAATCAGGAAGTAGGCCGCGATCAGAATGTAGAACGGAGTAATCAGGCCTACAATCAGCAGGACCGGCACCAGGTGCAGGATGAACTGCTTGGTGCTTAAGGTGGTGTAGAGCACTATGGCCGGAATAATCATAAACAGTGTTGTAATAAGCAGCAACGGGGTTGACAGAGATAACAGCAGCAGCAGATAAGCGATGCTCCAAGCCACAGATGTCCAGCGAAATTTCAACAGTATTCACCTCTTACGCATATGTTCTTCTAACGCAGATATATCCTGGTACCACTCTTCCAGCTGATGCCCTTCCTGCCTGTGCTTTCTCAGCTTCTCCATCAGCAGATCATCCAGATCACGATAAGGGATACCAAGTCTGCGCCCCAGGATATATGAGCTCATAAGCAGGCTGGCCAGGCTGTCGCCTACACGGGCGGTGCTGCCTTCCCACAACGCCTTGAATAATCTTGAGACTTGATCAATCACTTCGGTCTTTAACCACTCAATTACCTTGGCGCGTTTGGCCACATCCAGATCCTTCGGCACATTGGGCACGTCTCTCTACCTCCGGCAAAAAGCATTATTCTCCATTATAGCATAAAAATTTCCGGGCCACACAGCTGCCTCCCGCCCCCGGGGCGAAGGGTACAGCAGCCTTCATACCTTATAACTCACTGCTTTTCCGAAAAAAGCCCGCATTCCGTGATGCCGGAAATACAGGCCTTTGTCCCTTCAGCATTGCCTATCCGATGATGAGATTATAACGATTCCAGCGATTGCCGGGACACGAACTTCTCGCAATATTCAATAATCTGGCTCCGTCTGACAATACCGATGAACCGTTTCATATCGTCTACAACCGGCACAAAGTTCTGCACCTTGGCCAGATTAATCAGATCCTCCATATCCGCATCGATCGAGACCGGCAGATTGTTCATCCGCAGCGGCACATCCTTCAGCAGAAATTTGGAAGCATTCTCAAAAGTAACCGAACCGCCGGACTCCTTCATGTACCAGAGCAGATCACCTTCCGTAACCGTTCCGGCATATTCCCCGTGCTTGTTCAGGATCGGCACGGCCGTATATCGGTGAAACTCCATCCGTTCCAGGGTCTGGCGCAGCGTTGAATCCAGAGTAACGCAGGCTACCTCCTGTTTCGGAAGTAAAAAAAACGCAATATTCATCTCTTGATCCTCCTCAAAGAGTTCCGAAGGAATGATGCTCTACCTTCCTTGCTGTAAGGCCCACCGTAGTTATACGCCTGACGCAGCAGTTCGTTCCACCCCATTATAACATGAAGACAGTAAACAGCAGCCATTAACCTTGCACAATGGCTGCTGTTATTCATGTCTTACTGTACGGCTGGTGTAGCCGTAGGCTCCAGTGCATTGCCGGCCTTGCCCGGTTCAATCAGCTGGTCCACCGGTGTGCCGGGGTTCATCCAGTTATCAATCAGTGCTTTGGCCTTGTTCAGATCCTCTTCGTTCACAATATCGTAGTAAATCCCGTCGATACGCTTGCCTTCTCCCATTACGGTGAAGCTGGAGATATCCATGTCCTTGCCGCCCATGAATTTCTTGGCCAGGCTGATAATCATGGAAGGCTCGATATCCGTTTTGAAATTATCGCCCATAATATCCAGCAGCTCAGGGATATTGCCGATCTGGCTGATCGATAACATTTTATTCGCTACCACATCAATAAAGACCTGTTGCCGCTTCGTGCGGTTGAAGTCGCTATCCTCACGGTAACGGGTATAGTTCAGCGCCTCTTCGCCGTTGTAGTTCGACTTATTGGCTTTAATCGTGAACTTCTCATGGTCTTTGCCTTTGTTGACAATATCCTTCTTGATCGGCAGAGGCACGCCGCCAATGGCATCCACGGCATCCTTCAGCCCCTGAAAGTTGATGGTGGCATAATATTGAATATCATGGCCGAGCAGCGCTTCCAGTGTATCCTTGGACATCTGCTGTCCGCCAAAAGCATACGCATGGGTAATTTTGTCCTTCTTGTTATCCTTATATCCGATGATTTCCGTGTACGTATCGCGGGGGATAGAGATCAGCAGAATTTTGTAGTCCTCCGGCCGGATGACCGCATACATCATCGTATCAGACCGCGCAACCTCGTTGCCCCGCTGATCCGTACCCAGCAGCATCAGAGAGAACGGATCGCTTTTGAGAGCCACGGGTTCTGCCTTAACGGTGGTCGGGGTCTTGGTGGTGTTATTCTCCAGAGGCACATAGGAATCCTGCGCCAGCTTGTTCTCTACCCGGTCGGACAGGAAGAGGTCAAAGGCCAGCACGGCCAGCGGCTTCTGGAACAGAAACGCTCCGGCGGCAATAACAAGTACGAGTATGAGCGCAATGTATCTTTTCTTTATTTTTTTGATCTTTTTCATCATTTGATTCCTTCTTTATGGTGGATTGGACATATAAATGCCGTAATCTATTTACAATGCCCGTCTGGGCGTCCAGACAGTCATGATTGGGCTCTTCCTGCTGCTATGCGCCGCCCTGCTTCAAGATGTATGATACCCCCTTTCCGGGATTCGGGTCGTTCTAATTTTAGAATAAACCTGGGAAACGGCTTTGACACATAAACAATATTTCTATTGTAATCACTTCGCCACTAAAAAGAAACAACAAATAACGACAACTTTAGCAATCTCAGCTTTTTCTTGGCCCTAATGTATATGACGCAGCAGACTGCGTTTTGATTCTTATTTCCGCAAAAAAATAAAAATGACGGTCCATGCTTCCAGCAGGACGCTGCAGCTTGAACCGTCATTTCCGTTCTAATCGTTGGTCTTAATCCACCAGCTCTGCGGGTCGATAATACTGCTCACGGCGTTCGTGGTTACCCCCTGCAGGCGCTTGTTCACTGCGGTAATACTGGAGCGTTCGGAGAAGAAGATCATCGGAACCTCATCATTAATCAGCTTCTGCCATTCATAATAGATCTGTTTGCGGTAATCCTTGTCATATGCCTTCAGACTGATCCCTTCACGGATCAGCTCCTCGCTGCGCTCCGAGGTCCAGCGCGGATAATTCCAGGGATCCTTGGCCCGCCATAAGCCTGTCGGATCAGGATCAATAGCCAGTCCCCATACCCCGTTGAACAGCTCCACCGACGGGTCGTCTTCTTCCACGGCCTCGTAGAAGACATTCAGCTCCTTCAGGCTTCCTCCGTTCAGCCGGACATCAAGTCCCACATCCCGCCAGTTCTGCAGAATGGCCTCGGTCCGGGCCTCGGCTGTTTTGGTTCCGCTCATCGCATCGTAGTGGATAATGAACTTGCCTCCGCCGGGGTCCTCCCGGAATCCGTCGCCATCCTGATCCAGGTAACCCGCCTCATCAAGCAGGCTTCTGGCCTTATCCGGGAGGTAAGGATAGGTGTCGATCTCCCCGTCAGGAATCTTAGCCCAGCTGGAGCTGGGCACAGGCGTCTCGGTCAGTGTCCCGAGACCATACGAGAATCTGTCAATGATGCCCTGGCGGTCCAGCGCGTAATACATGGCTTTGCGCAGGCGCTTGTCCCGGAATTTCGGGTTATCCATCACAACCTGTCCGCGTTCCTCATCCCAGCGTCCGAATTTGAAGCCGATATACTCCAGCGACAAGCCAGGAGCGGTCATAACCTCCACATTATCCAGTTGGCCCACCGCCTGGTAAGCGTCGCGCGGCACCGCCCCCATATCAATGCTGCCTGCTTCCAGCAGAGCGGTCATTTTCTTGCTGTCCACAGTCTTGTAGGTTACGCCATCCAGCAGCGCACTGCCCTTGTAATACTCATTGAACCGTTCCATTTCCACCCGCTCGCCGGGTACGATCTCCGTGATCTTGAACGGTCCGGTGCCGATCGGCCGCTTGCGGACCTGATCGCTGTCTGCCATATCTTTAACAGCTACTCCCTCGAAGTACCGCTTGTTCATCGGATAAGCCCACAGATTGTCGATCAGGTTCACCTGCGCAGAATTCATGGTCACACGCAGCGTATACGGGTCCAGCACCTTCAGCCCCGTAATGCTCTTGGCCTTCCCCTGATGGTAGGCCTCCGCCCCCTTGATCATCTCTACACTATAATATCTGGAGCCGGTATACTCCGGGCTGGCGATTGTCTCCAGCGCGAACTTCCAGTCTTCTACCGTCAATTCATCCCCGTTATGCCAGCGCACCCCGGGCTTTAGCGTGAAGGTGAAGACCGTGTGGTCCTCTGACTCCTGCCAGGTGGCCAGGTTGGGCACTGTAGACAGTTCATCGTCCACCGTGAACATGGCTTCCGTCGTGAATTCCAGCACATTCGCATCGTCCTCCCCTTCAAAGAAAGCCGGCTCAAAAATGCCCTGAAACGCCGACGGATATCCGAAGGTGACCGTGCCGCCCTTTACAGGTTCATCTGCTGATTTGCTGAGACGCTCAATGTAAGACTGCACGGACGGGCTTGACCCGCCGCATGACGATAAAGCCACCACGAAGATCAGCGGTAGCATCAGTCTGCCGATGAGCTGCTTTGACATATAGATATTCCCTCCCGGGTTGGATCACACTTTTATGTAAGCGGTTTCCGAACTAAATTTTACTCTAAAGCCTATTATGCATATTATGGACAATTCATAGTTCCACATTATAGAGGATATACAATATCCGCGCTAAAGTGAAGACCTATATTTATTTTCCTGAGTCCACAGCCCGGTCAGCGTTCATCAAATCACCACAGTTATCGCAGCAAAAAGCCTGCCCTGACGGGCAGACTCCGGTTCACAAATCCCTCTATTTCTCCTCTTCAGGCAAAGTGATGCTTAGTCCTTCAACATGCCTCTTGGCCATCAGCTTGCGCTTCTTCCGGTTCTCCTTACTCTCAAAAATGATATCCAGATCATAGTCCTCCGGGTACAGCTCCTCTTTGGACAGGTACGGCTTCAGCCGCTTGTGGTTCACCGTTATTTTCTGCTTCTGGATCATCACTCCGACCATGCCCCGGCTGTCCTTCTTCGCATAGACAATGCCAGTGCGCCCGAGTGAGCTGACATAGACGGCATCCCCGATCTCATATTCCCGCTTGGCCTGCTCTGCTTCCTCTGCCGGGCTGTTTTGCGGCCCCACCCTATCCGCTCGTTCAGCTCCTTCAGCTTCTCCGGCTTCACCTGTTCCAGCGCTTCTCTTCCTTCTTACAGCACCCTTCCAGGGATCATAGCTGCCCCTGCGGCTCTGCTGTTCCGTTACAAGCTCCCTGGCCCGTTCAATAACCGTCCTTCCGATACCCAGCTTCTCAGCGATCTGCAGCGCATAGCTCTCGCCCGCTTCGCCGATCGTCAGCTTATATAACGGCTGCAGCGTATGCTTGTCGAACTCCATGCGCGCGTTCTCGAACCCCTCCGTTGCTGCCGCGAAGGCCTTCAGCTCATTGAAATGGGTAGTCACAACGATATTGGCCCCCTTGCGGTTCAGCTCCTCCAGGATGGCAATCGATAGAGCGAAGCCTTCCCCCGGATCGGTGCCGGCGGCCAGCTCATCAATCAGCAGCAATACTCCCCTGCCTGCTTCGCCAAGCATCCCTTCGATGCTTTTCATTTGTGCCGAGAAGGTACTAAGCGACTGGGTCAGACTCTGGCCGTCTCCGATCACGCTGATCACATCTTTGAACACGGTGAAGTCACTTCCGGGCTGGGCCGGGATGAGAAGACCAGACTGCACCATCAGAGAGAGCAGGCCCAGTGTTTTGAGCACAACCGTCTTACCCCCGGTATTCGGCCCGGTCACAATCAGTGACTTATACCCCTGCCCGAATTCCAGACTGACCGGCACCATGTCCTTTAACAGAGGGTGCCTACCCCCGTTCATTCTCAGATAACCCCGCTCGTTCAATGACACCCGGACCGCATCCATCCCCTGCGCATACTTCCCTTTGGCAAAAATAAAGTCATACATGCCCGTGATCTCAATGTTCTGCCTGATGGCCGCCTGCTCCTGCTCTAACAGCCCGGTCAGCATACTGAGGATAATTCCCTCTTCACGGGCTTCCTCCGCCGTCAGCAGCTCAATCTCTCCCTGGAGAGACGCTGCCTCCTCCGGCTCCACGAACACGGTCTGCCCGCTGGTAGACTGGTCCAGCACCGTCCCCTTAATCTGCTTATGATACTCCCGCTTCACCGGAATGACATAACGGCCGTTTCGCATACTGACCAGACTCTCCTGCAAAATAGCCTTATGCCGGTTCATAATGCTCTCCAGCTTCCGGTTCAGCCGCTCCTTGGCCATGCCCAGCCGCTTGCGCACCCGCTCCAGCCCTTTACTGGCCCCGGTCTCAATGACGCCCAGCCGGATACAGCGGTCGATCTCCTCTTTAACCGCCCTCAGCTCCTGCAATGAAGCTCCGTAAGCGGCAATACGGGGTGCGGTCTGCTCCTTGGAGGCCATGTATTTCCTCAGCTGTGCGCAGCTGTTCAGGAACTGGGAGACTGCTGTGAAATCCTGCTCATTATACATATATCCGGTTCCCAGCAGTGACAGCACCCATTCAATGCCCTCTAATGAAGGAACCGGCACACTCGCCCCGCGCATAAGCAGCTCCTTCGCTTCCTCCACCTCCTCAAGGGCCCGGTGTATAGCCGGAAGATAGGTCATCGGGGCAAGCTCACTCACATATCTTCTTCCTTCATAGGACACCGCATGGCGCATCAGCTCCTGCCTGACTGTCTCGTATTCCAGCGTATGCAGACTTTGGGTATTCATTGGTATTCCTCCCTCAGGTTTGATTCCTAACGTAAAAAGGGCGAAGACCGCCACCACGGCAGTCTTCGCCCTCATTCATGCTACTCTTCCCTTTGGCTTCTGATAACAGAAAAAACCGTGCTGCAAAGAGCACGGTTGATCACAAAGAGAACAATAGCCGTAAAGAGGCCATCATGACGCTTCGCGTGTGTTCTTAACTAAAGTCATTCATTCCAGCAGTCCGCTCTCATCGATGTGCCAAGGCACAATCTAACAAGACATGCTCCGGTCAAAATTCGGTACATGCCGCGGTTTACTCCGGAATGATATGAAATTGCTTAGTTAAGAACGCTCACCGACATCAATATTTCCCCTTCAGTTATAGGATACCTGTAATTTACTACACCTGGAAATGGTTTGTCAATTGCCGGTAAAGCAATTCAGCACCCAAGTGATTCCGTTTTTGCCGTCAGCAACCTGTCCATGCAGGGCGCCGAAGAAGGTCTGCTGCAGCTCCACCTTGATCTGACCGCCATCCGCTGCCAGCTGCTCATAGATCCGGCGCAGCTGATCTTCATGATCCAGCGTCAATAGGATGCTTACCTGCTCTGTCTTCCGGCCTTTGCCGTAATCATCAGAGAAATGCAGAATACTCGGCCCCAAATGCAGCTCGGCATGGAGCAGCTTACCCTTGTGTTCATTCAGTACCTTAATCTCCCCGCCGAATACACTCTTGTAATAGTCTAGCGACTCCTGCACATTCTCAATAACAAGGTATGGGCTTGCGCTGATCATGGGATCATTCCTCTCTAGTAATCGATAGAATAGAAAAAAGCAGCCGGCTTAGCCGGCTGCTTAAGAAACGTCTTATTCCGTTGTGTAAGGCAGCAGCGCGATTTGACGCGAACGCTTTACAGCAATAGTCAGAGCGCGTTGGTATTTAGCACTTGTTCCAGTTACACGACGCGGCAGGATCTTTCCGCGTTCGCTGATGAACTTCTTCAGAAGCTCAGTGTCTTTATAATCAATGTGAGTGATCTTGTTCACAGTGAAATAGCACACTTTTTTACGCTTGTTGCGTCCACCACGACGTGCTGGTCTCTTGTCGTTGTCTCCGCCTTCTCTTGGTTTGAAAGCCATGTTCTGTTCAGTCCTTCCTTATTAAAATGGCAAATCATCGTCCGATATATCGATCGGTTTTCCATCGCCCGAAAAAGGATCTTGAGTATTGTTGTTACGCGAGAAATTATTGTTATTTCCGCGAGCATTGTTCCCGCCGTTACCACCGCCGTAGGACGGCTCTTCAGGCATACTTCCGCTCTGTGATGCATTTCCGCCTTCACGGCTCTGCGCGGACTCCAGGAAACGGACATTATCAGCAATAACTTCAGTAACGTATACACGTTTGCCTTCATTATTCTCATAGTTCCGTACTTGGATGCGTCCTTCTACGGCTGCCAGTCTTCCTTTGCGCAAGTAATTGGCACAGGTCTCAGCCAGCTGTCTCCAGGTTACTACCGGGATAAAGTCCGCTTCGCGTTCACCATTCTGGCCCGTAAAGTTACGGTCTACGGCAAGCGTAAACTGTGTTACGGCAACACCAGCAGGAGTATAACGAAGTTCTGGGTCACGGGTCAACCGACCGATCAAGATGATGCGGTTCAACAATTAGGTCCCCTCCTTAATAGCGCGATTCGTTACAAAGCTTGTCAGAATCTTAGGCAACGTCGTTCGTAATGAGATAACGAATAACTTCGTCCGAAATCTTCATGATACGCTCAAGCTCAGTAACTACTGCAGGTTCTGCAGTGAAGTTAACCAGAACATAAACGCCATCACGGAATTTCTTGATCTCATACGCAAGACGGCGCTTACCCTGCACTTCGTGCTTTGTAATTTCTCCGCCGTTGGAGATGATGCCTTGGAATTTTTCGACTGCTGCTTGAACGGCTTCTTGTTCAATGTCAGGACGAATAATGTACATGACTTCATATTTGCGCATAATTTTCACCTCCTTATGGTCTGCGGCCCCTGATCAGGTCAGGAGCAAGGAACGAGCACAAACATAGACTCGCACCAAATTAATATACCAAATCGGGTAGCGGATTGCAAGCTTTATTAAAGCGAGGCGAACCAGATGCTGGGCCCACAGAGAGATAATGCTGCCGCTTTCGGTAAGGAAGCCGGAGTAATCACCTATCGTCAGGGTCACAATATTAGAGCTTCATCACTCTACAGCAGGAGGTATCCACACATGGGCGAACAGACCGAATACGAAAAAGGCGACAAAGCCCCCAACCCGGGACTCTACACCGAAGTAGGCGAAGCGCGGAGCTTCCATACCGAAATCCAGAATCCGAAGCAGATCAGAATGGAGAAGGGTGACACCTTCCCTGAGACCACCAACCAGAACCGCAAATGGAAAAAGGTTGAGAAAGCCCGGGTCCATTAATTTGGCGCAGCCAGGTATAAAACCCTGAAGGCTGCACATACTAGTCCCAGGCAGTACAAAAGAGAGGTGTGGTTCCGTTGAACGTCGTAGACGAACACGATCACAGGGATTCTGAATTCAGCACCTATCGTAATCCGGGGAGAGTTAAGCTGGCTCTGTAAAAAGGAGTAACAGCTTTGGCATTACCCAATCACAGTAGTGGCTATAGACAGAGATTTCCGAACATCAATGATGTACTGCCTCTGGAAGAGAGACCTGCGAAGGTCTCTCTTTTTGCATTGAAGATCAACCAGCACACAAAAGGGTACAGCCGCTGGACCCTTATCCTATCGGTTACATTCGGCCCACCGCCCGTGCCGCTGCCCATTGTGTTCGGTTTTTCGATTACATTTCTCCAAACGCCCGCGCTGCTGCCCAATGTGATCGATTTTTCGATTATATTCCGCCCACATGCCTGCGCCATCGCCTATTCTAATGGATTTTTCGATTACATTCAGCTCACCGCCTGCGACATCGCTTATTGTAATCGGTTTTTCGATTACATTCCGCCCACATGCCTGCGCCATCGCCTATTCTAATCGATTTTCCGATTACATTCAGCTCACCGCCTGCGACATCGCTTATTGTAATCGGTTTTTCGATTACATTCCGCCTAACGGCCGTGCGCTTACAACAAAAAAACCTCCGCATCAGATCGGAGGATTCGTAATTTAAATATATAATTGCTGAAGTGGCGGAGAGGGTGGGATTCGAACCCACGCACGCTGTGACACGCCTAACTGATTTCGAGTCAGCCCCCTTGGGCCTCTTGGGTACCTCTCCGCAGCAAGGTTTATTATATCATGCTGATACAATAATTGCAAGCTAAATTATTTCAAGCCATGCCTTCCGCTGTAAGCTCATTATTGATTTTCCACTTCACCTGCTGCGGAATGCAGCACCTTCTTCAGGTTCTTCTCGAATTTGGCTCTGGGAATAAGAACACTATGCTGGCAGCCGGTGCACTTGATCCGGATATCCATCCCCATGCGGATGATCTCCATTTCGTTCGTTCCGCAGGGATGCGGCTTCTTCATCATCACGATATCACCCAGCCCGAATACTTTGCGTTCCATCACTCTTCCCCTTCCTCTCCCTCTTGTGCGGCAGCCACCTGTCTCCTTGGGCTTGCCTCATGCCCTTCACTGGCTCTGCGGGCTTCCTCAGCGGACTGCTGCCTGCGTGCCGCTTCAGCCTCTCTGGCTTCCCGCTCCGCCTGCTCCTGCGCCTCCTGCTCGGCCTTAGCCGCCTCCAGGGCACTCTGCTTCTCCAGCGCCTGCTTGATATCATTCTGAATCTGCCGTTCGGCGGCATCTCTGGCATTAGGCATACAGTTGGCCGCAATCCTGATCACATACTCGGATGTGCTCATGGATTGGATGCCCAGGATATTAGGATACGCTATCACGCTTTCGCTCCGCTCCTCGATGCCCTTCAGCGCCTCGCCAATCAGTGCCAGGGTAGCTTCCAGCCCCCGCTCCATTTTGACCGGAACATCAACTACGGCCAGCGCATTGGCCAGCGAATAATTCGTAACATTGACAATCGTTCCGTTCGGAATAATATGAACCTCTCCCGTTGCACTGAGCAGCCGGGTCGTTCTCAGCCCGATCATCTCCACCGTTCCCTTATAGGTCCCGCTCTGGATCACATCCCCGACAGCGAACTGATCCTCGAATATAATGAAGAATCCGGTAATTACATCTTTGACCAAACTTTGCGCGCCGAAACCGATCGCCAGCCCCACGACCCCTGCCCCGGCCAACAGCGGCTTCAGATCGAAGTTGAACTCCGAGAGAACCAGCAGAATCATTGTAAAGTTACAGAAGAAGGTCACCACATTCTTCATCAGTCCGCCGACTGTGGAGAAGCGCCTGTTGTTCGCTAACATCCGCCCTCTCGTCTCCCGTTCAAGAGAACGGTCAATCAGGCCAGAGACCACCTTGATAATGATCCTCGTCAGGATAAAAATCAACAGAATCCGTATCCCGGCAAACAGCACCGTAGCCCACATATCGGCGTTCGTCAGCCACTCCCATACCCGGTCCTTGAAGCGGACCGCATCCCGGATGGCCTCTTCGCCTGTTGCCTCCAATATCCAGTTATTCATTAAGCCCCTCCTTCTCCGCCTAACTCCACATAACCGTCACCCCGAGCCGCTCTGGCAAAGATCCCCCGGATCTCAATATTCTGCTCGGACACCAGCTGGCGCACGGCCTCCAGATCACCGCGGCTGAACTGGATCGACATCGCACAGCCGGCCGTGATCTCCTTGGGGGTGGGAAAGATATCAATTTCTATCTCTGCATATTCAAGCAGCATCTCGGCGCGCAGCGCCTGCTGGGTTGAATCGAAGGCTATCAGCAGTTCCTCCTCCACACTTCACGCCTCCCTCTAGGCTGTTCGTCCTATCTATTGCTGCCATAGTATAAAAAACCACTTCTATCCATATACTAGGATCATCAGAACACGCTCAGACGGCTTGCCCCAGAAAGGACGATGATATGAACATCTCTACCAAAGCCTCATCTCTGAAAGAACCATCCTGTTTAAAAATATCATATACAGATCCCAATATCTATTCCGCCATCACCCACAGGCTGCTGTTCCACTTCTCGCGTACCCGCCCGGATACACCGGTTGTGATTATTTGTGTGGGCACAGACCGCTCTACCGGGGATTCGTTGGGTCCGCTGGTCGGCACCACACTGGCACGCTTCCACAGCCCGTTGTTCCATCTCTACGGAACGCTGGACGAGCCGGTTCATGCCATTAATCTGGAGGATACCCTTTCCCTTGTCTATGAGAAGCATTCAGACCCGTTTATCATCGGAATCGATGCCTGCCTGGGCCAGTCCACAAGTGTCGGCTGCATCCAGGTCGTTGACGGACCGCTGCGTCCGGGGGCCGGGGTCAACAAGCAGCTTCCGCCGGTAGGCGACATTCATTTGACCGGCATTGTTAATGTCGGCGGCTTCATGGAATACTTCGTCTTACAGAATACCCGGCTGAGCCTGGTGATGAAGCTGTCGGATATCATCTCCTCCAGCCTTTATTCCGCCTTGAAGCAATGGAATCTCCATGCTAGATCTGCTGCAACGCGAGAGCAATAACCTCCTTCTCCTCCGGAGACAGAGCATAGGAGGACTCTCCCTTTTCAAGCGGCTTGGCATAGATATAAGAGCTCTCGCGGTTGTGCAGACTGCTCAGTACAATTCCGCTATGGTTGTCATCCAGAATGGCAAGCGAGAAGCTCAGGTCATTGCCGCGCTCCCCGAAGGCGTTATAACGCTTCATAGCCACCTTCGATTTCATCCCGCGCATTCTGGCATGTGCAGCCTCAATCAGCTCCTTCTGTTCGCGCTGTCCATCCTCCAGCATATCGCTCTGATTCTTCAGATTGACCAGCAGCGTCTCCAGATCCTCTACTCCATTTCCGCTCATCATTGCTTCATATCTGCGGCGCATTTTGCGCAGTCTGGCCCCCTGAACGATCATTAGAATAGCCATCAGAAGTATTACCCCGGTCAGCCCCATCACGAACAATGAGATTTGCTCTATTATGATTTCATTAAGTTCCGACATGTTGATTCACCCTTTATGTTTATCTTGTACGTGATGCGCCGAGCATATCCTGCATGGCATACAGCAGCTTATGAACATCCTCTTCTGTTGAGCTTACTCCGACACTGGCTCTTACCGCCCCGCTGTTCAAGGTATCTACAGCTTGATGGGCCAGCGGAGTGCAATGCATTCCGGCGCGGACAGCAATCTGATATTCCCGGTCCAGGCGGTGGGCAATATTCGCCGAGTCCTGTCCCTCTGCTACAAAGGCGACAATTCCGCTGCGCGGAGCGCCAGCCTCAGGACCAAGTATGCGGATCGATGGAATCGCTGAGAGTCCCTCTATCAGCAGCTGAGTCAGCTCCCATTCCTGCCGGTGAATCTGTCCGATCCCTAGAGCCTTAACTGCCTTCACGCCGGCCATAAGCCCGGCAATCCCGACTGCATTCTGCGTCCCCGCTTCATACCGGTCCGGGCGCACATTAGGCTGATCGCTATTTTCCGATTGGCTGCCCGTTCCCCCATGCATGAGCGGCTCCAGGTCCAGATGCGGTGAAATATACAGCCCCCCTGTTCCCTGCGGGCCGAGCAGTCCTTTGTGCCCTGGAAAAGCCAGCAGATCGATATTCATGGCCGCCACATCAATAGGCAGTGATCCGGCACTCTGGGCAGCATCGACCAGGAATACCGCTCCGTGCGATTTCGCGATATCACCAATCTCGCCAACCGGAAGAATACTTCCCAGCAGATTGGAGCTATGATTGCAGATAACCATCCGGGTATTCGGCCGCATCAAGTTTTTAAGCTCCTGCAGATTCAACTGTCCCTGCTGATTCACCTGCACATAATCCACTTCAATTCCAATCGTCCGGCGGAGGTATTCCAAAGGCCGGCGGACAGAGTTATGTTCAGTCATCGTTGAGATGACATGATCTCCACGTTGAAGTGTACCCTTAATAGCCATATTTAGCCCCATGGTCGTATTATGGGTAAAAGCAATATCCTGAGCGTTTGCGACACCGAACAGATCAGCCAGCAACGCCCGTGCCCGGACCAGCACCCGTCCTGTCCCGATCGCCAGTGAATGGTTGCCGCGCCCGGCGTTTGCGCCTGACTGCTGTAACGCCTCCATCATCGCCGCCGCAACCTCTGGAGGCTTCGGCCAAGAAGTCGCTGCATGATCGAGATATACCAGTCCCTCCATTTTCCACCCTCCCTTTTTTCCGTTTAAAAAACATACCCCTCCATATCCGTATTCAGGATATCTCAGGATATGTTTTCGGCACAAATATCCAAATCAGTTACCCAGCAGCTCCAGTAATCTTTCCAGGTCTTGGGCACTGTAATAGTTTAATTCGATTTTCCCCTTCTCCTTGCCTTGCTTGATTCTGACCGTCGTTTTGAACCGTTCACGCAGCACTTCTTCAATATTATCAATGTACGGATCACGTTTTACAACCTTTGCCTTGATTCCGTTCGCCGGCTTGCGGTCGAGATTCTTCACAACCTCTTCCAGCTCTCTTACACTCCATTGCAGCTCTACGCACTGTGCAGCCAGCTGTTTAATGATTTCTGGATCTTTAAGGCCAACAATTGCCCGGGCATGTCCCATCGAAATTGTTCCACGTGAAACATAATCCTTCACTTCTTCCGGCAGGCTGAGCAGCCGCAGGAAGTTAGCAATATGCGATCTTGATTTACCCACCTTCAGGGATAGCTCCTCCTGAGTGAGCGAGAACTGATCCATCAGCCCCTGATAAGCGACTGCAATTTCCATCGCATTAAGATTCTCACGCTGCAGGTTCTCGATCAGGGCAATTTCCATCACCTGCTGGTCACTAAGGCTGCGGACTACTGCCGGAATCGTAGCTTTGCCGCAATACTGCGAAGCGCGGAATCGGCGTTCACCCGCAATGATCTCATACCCTTTCAACACACTCCGCACGATAATCGGCTGAATGACTCCGTGCTGTCTTATGGACTCAGCCAGCTCCTGGATTGCTTCTTCATTGAAGTCCTTGCGGGGTTGATAAGGATTAGCCCGCAGCTGGGAGAGCGGGATCTCTACGACCTTATCATCTTCATTAATCGATAAGGAAGGTATTAACGCATCCAAGCCTTTGCCTAAACGCTTACTCATAAGAAATCACTTCCTTTGCCAGCTCTAAATATACTTCCGCCCCTTTGGAACGGGAATCATAGGTAATAATTGACTGTCCATGCGAAGGCGCCTCACTCAGGCGCACATTACGCGGAATAATCGTTCTGTATACCTTTTCCTGGAAATATTTCTTCACTTCTTCAATGACCTGAATTCCCAGATTCGTCCGGGCGTCCAGCATCGTGAGCAATACTCCCTCGATTTTGAGATGAGGATTGAGATTCTTCTGCACCAGCCTTACGGTATTAAGCAATTGGCTAAGCCCTTCAAGGGCATAATATTCGCATTGGATCGGAATAATCACGGAGTCGGCTGCGGTCAGAGAGTTAATGGTAAGGATACCCAGCGATGGCGGGCAATCAATGATAATGTAATCATAGTTCACCTTAACAGCATTCAGCGCCTTCTTCAGCTTCAGTTCTCTTGATATTGTAGAGACCAATTCAATCTCAGCACCTGCCAGTTGAATAGTTGCCGGAATAATATGAAGGCCTTCGATCTGAGTCTCCAGAATTGTATCCTGCGGCTCCGCTTCATTAATAAGAATATCATAAATGCAATTTGCTACATCCGCTTTGTTGACGCCAACGCCGCTGGTAGTGTTGCCTTGCGGGTCGATATCTACAAGCAACACCCTCTTGCCCAAAGTTGCCATGCTGGCCCCCAGGTTAACAGAGGTTGTTGTTTTACCGACACCGCCTTTTTGATTTGCTATGGCAATAATCTTAGACACTTAGTTCACCTCGAATTGTTTAGGAAGAATCATCTTGTAGTTCATGCTGTCAAACGGCATAATCATCTGAATATACGGGGCATCACAGTTGCGGAAATACAGAACAAATATGCATGAATTCATCCTTAAGTGTGTATGTGTGATAACATCCGGAGTTAGTCATAGAAAAAGCGGCCAACACCTCAGGGCCGCCTTCAGCTTTTGTTGCCTTCTATCTTTTGGGAATCTGGATCACAATCTCATAATGATCTCCGCGATCATTCTCGGAAGTCTTAATCTCCATTCCCGAGCCGGTTACCATATCTATGGAGTGACGAATTGTATTGAGTGCGAGACGTACATCCTTGGTATAAGATGTCCGTTTGGATTTTTTGGTCTGTGCAGCAGCTTTGTAGAAGGCAATGCGCGCTTCCGTCTGTTTCACGTTCAACTCTTTGGCTATAATCTCAGCCAGCAGCTTCAGTTGCAGCTCTTCGCCGTCCAGGGAGAGCAATGAACGTGCATGCCGCTCTGTGATCTTCCTCTCCATCAGCGCGGTCTTGACCTGCTCCGGAAGATTCAGCAAGCGGATCTTATTGGCAATGGTGGACTGGCTCTTACCCAGCCGCTGTGCCAGACTCTCCTGAGTCAATTGATGCAGATCAATCAGCTTCTGATAAGCAATGGCTTCTTCAATAGAGGTTAAGCCTTCGCGCTGCAGATTCTCGATCAGGGCAATCGACGCCGCCTGGGAATCATTGAACTCGCGAATAAGTGCTGGAATGGTCTCTAAGCCTAGCTTTTTAACCGCCCGCCAGCGTCTTTCACCTGCAATAATCTCATACTGGGAATCACGCATACGCACAACGATCGGCTGGATAACTCCATGAGTTTTGATAGTCTGGCATAGCTCATCTATCTTCTCGTCATCAAAAATCGTCCGTGGCTGATATGGACTGCTAATGACCTCATGAACCGGGATTTGTTTGATCTCTTCTCCGCTGCTCCGCTCCGTAAATCCAAAAAGCTTGGTGAATTGTTCTTTCATTCCGTTCATAACCACCTAATTTCGTTATAGTACGATCCTCTTAACCTTTCATGCGAAAAGCCTATCGTACAGCGCAGGAATAGAATCTATTATCATTCCTAGCAATCATCAACTATCCATAAAAGCCTTACTATAGTATTCTATCACTTTTCTGCTAATAATCCTATTCTCCATCACGACCTATTTTTCCTGCATTTCCCCCTAAGGACGAGTGCCTATTTGCCAAAAAGAAAAGACCAAGCCCAGGGTACACACTGAGCTTGGTCTTGAACTATAAACCTTAACTATCCAAAATTTGTTTCACGTGAAACAATCAGATTAACGGCGACTTGGCCGGCACGCCAGGCTTACGCGGGTACTTGGCTGGTGTAGCACCAGTCTTGCGTACCAGAATAATATGCCTTGAAGAATCTTCCACCGGGAGACTGAAGGACTCCACACGGTCCAGCTCCGCGCGCAGCTCCTTGAAGCTGCGGTTTGCTTCCGCCAATTCCTCTGCCGGGTCACTTCCCTTCATCGCGGCGAAGATTCCGTCCTTCCGGGTGAACGGAAGACAAAATTCATTAAGCAGCGACAACCGGGCCACAGCCCGGGCAGTAACCACCTCATAAGCATCACGATGAGCAAATTGTCTGGCTACATCCTCTGCACGGCCGTGAATAAGCTGGACATCAGTCAGTCTCAATGTGTCACACACATGCTGCAGGAAAGTAATACGTTTGCTGAGGGAATCGACAATCGTCAGCTTCAGATGCGGAAAGCATATTTTCAGCGGAATACCCGGGAACCCTGCCCCGGAGCCAATGTCAGCCAGCGTCTTGATCTCCCCCATCTTGAGGTAGAACGCCAAGGTTAAAGAATCATAGAAATGCTTCGTGTACACTTGGCTCCGCTCGGTGATCCCGGTAAGATTCATTTTTTCATTCCAGGAGACAAGCTCCCGGAAATATAGCTCGAATTGTTCCAGCTGCTCCGGGCTGAGCTGTATTCCATGCTCCCGCAGAGCAGCCGAGAACTCGGCTGCTGTAGTATCCATAGATTATCCTTTCGCCGCTGTCACACGGTTGTAATGCTCCAGATAGACCAGGAGAATAGAAATATCAGCCGGGGTTACACCCGCGATACGTGAAGCCTGACCGATAGAGATCGGCGCGATCTTGGTCAGCTTCTGCCGGGCCTCCATCGCCAGTCCGTGAATCTCATTATAGTTGATATCCTCAGGAATCTTCTTCTTCTCCATCTTCTGCAGCTTCTCTACATGCAGCAGCTGTTTCTCAATATATCCGGCATATTTAATCTGAATCTCGACCTGTTCCTTCATCTCTTCATCCAGCTCCTCTGGAGCAGGCGATATCCGGTCCACAAAGCTGTAAGCGACCTCCGGGCGGCGCATTAAGGTCAGCAGATTGCTTCCGTCTACAATTGGTGCAGATCCATATTCAGCAAGCGTCTCATTCACCTGAACCGGCTTAACCTTCGTCTCCTGCAGACGGATAATCTCCTGCTCTACCCGCGCTTTCTTATCAAGGAAGGCCTCGTAACGAGCCTCAGCAATCAGTCCAATCTCATGGCCGATCGGTGTCAGGCGGAGATCCGCATTATCATGGCGGAGCAGCAGCCGGTATTCGGCACGCGAGGTCAGCAGCCGGTACGGCTCGTTGGTTCCCTTGGTAACGAGGTCATCAATTAGTACTCCGATATATCCCTGTGAACGGTCAAGCACGACCGGTTCCTTCTCCTGCACCTTACGGGCGGCATTGATTCCGGCGATGATTCCCTGTCCTGCAGCCTCCTCATACCCGGAGGTACCATTGATCTGCCCGGCGGTGAACAGCCCGGGCAGACGTTTGGTTTCCAGGGAAGGCCAGAGCTGGGTCGGCACCATCGCATCATATTCGATAGCATACCCGTTGCGCATCATCTCCACCTTCTCCATCCCGGGAATCGAACGCAGCATAGCGAGCTGTACATCCTCAGGAAGACTGGTGGACAGACCTTGTACATAGTATTCCGATGTGTTTTTGCCTTCCGGCTCCAGGAAAATCTGATGCTGCGATTTATCGCTGAACCGGACAATTTTATCTTCAATAGAAGGACAATACCGCGGGCCGGTTCCTTCAATAATACCGGTGAACATCGGCGCCCGGTGCAGGTTGTCATTAATGATCTGGTGTGTATCCGCCGACGTATAGGTCAGCCAACAAGGGAGCTGCTCATTATCAGAAGATTTGGTTTCGTACGAGAAGAACTTAAGCTTCTCATCCCCCGGCTGAATCTCCGTCTTGGAGAAATCAATCGTATCCTTATGCACCCGCGGCGGTGTACCGGTCTTGAACCGGACCAGCTCGAAGCCCAGCTCACGCAGATTCTCGGACAGCTTCACGGACGGCTGCTGATTGTTAGGGCCGCTCTCATAGGTCAGCTCGCCCATAATGACTTTACCGCGCAGATAGGTTCCGGTAGTGAGAATTACAGTCTTGCTGCGATAGACGGTTCCGGTCTTGGTAACAACCCCGGCACAACGTCCGTCCTCGACGATCAGCTCTTCTACCATCCCCTGGCGCAGTGTCAGGTTCGGCGTCTTCTCCATCGTCTCTTTCATCGCATGCTGATAGAGGAACTTATCCGCCTGGGCACGCAAAGCGTGGACAGCAGGTCCTTTCCCCGTATTCAGCATCCGCAGCTGGATGAAGGTCTTGTCAATATTGCGGCCCATTTCACCGCCCAGCGCGTCGATCTCCCGCACCACATGGCCTTTGGCCGGTCCGCCAATCGATGGATTACATGGCATGAAGGCCACCATATCCAGGTTAATCGTGATCATCAGTGTGCGGCAGCCCATCCGTGCAGCAGCCAGTGCCGCCTCACAGCCGGCATGTCCGGCACCGATGACGACAACATCATAGCTGCCTCCATCATAATTCATAGCTGTTATCCCTCCTTTTATTTGCCTAAGCAGAATTGCGAGAAAATCTGGTCCAGCAGTGAATCCGCAGCCGTATCCCCGACAATCTCTCCAAGCTGCTCCCAGGCCAGACGTACATCAATTTGAATCATATCTATAGGAATCAGCATCTCCGCTGCTTCATAGGCATCCTGCAGTGACTTATGGGCCTTCTTCAGCAAGGCAATATGTCTTACATTACTGACGTAAGTCAGATCACCCGACTCCAGCTTGCCTTCAAAGAAGAGCGCCGAGATCGCCTCTTCGAGCTTATCCAGCCCTTCCTCCTCCAGCACAGACATCGGCACAATACTCGCTTCATCGAAAAAGGAGCGCAGTCTGTCCTTGTCCAGACGGGACGGTAAGTCCATTTTATTCATGATGACCAACGCTTGTCTACCGTGGATTTGTTCCATCAGTGCCAATTCATCTTCATGCAGCTCTTCACTGGCATTCAGCACCAGCAGAATCAGATCGGCATCACCGAACGCCGCCTTCGAGCGCTCCACCCCGATCCGCTCCACCACATCCATTGTTTCACGGATGCCGGCCGTGTCCAGCAGCTTCAGCGGAATATTATTAATCGTTACATACTCTTCTATTACATCACGCGTCGTCCCCGGAATATCGGTTACAATCGCCTTATTGTCGCGGGCCAGGGCATTAAGCAGTGAGGACTTGCCTACATTCGGCCGCCCCACAATCGCCGTGGTAATGCCTTCACGCAGAATTTTGCCTTCGTTGGCTGTCCGGAGCAACTGTTCAATGCCGTCCATCACCTCACGGCTCTTGCTCTTAATGAAATCCGCCGTCAGCGATTCCACGTCATGCTCGGGATAATCAATGTTCACTTCAATATGAGCCAGGGTCTCGATCAGGGTATGGCGAAGCGCATGAATCTTCGCGGACAGTGAGCCTCCTACCTGCTTCAGGGCAACAGAGAAGGCCCGGTCCGACTTGGAGCGGATCAGGTCGATGACCGCCTCCGCCTGGGACAGATCAATCCGTCCGCCCAGGAAGGCCCGCTTGGTGAACTCCCCCGGCTCGGCCAGGCGGATGTCCTGCTGCAGCAGCAGGTCCATCACTCTTCTTACAGAGATGATGCCGCCATGGGCGCTGATCTCCACCACATCCTCTGTTGTGAAGGAACGCGGTCCCTTCATGACTGTGACCAGCACTTCCTCCAGCTGCTCCCCGTTCTGAGGACTGACGATATGCCCGTAATGCACGGTATGGGATTCTGCCTCTGTCAGGGGAATGCGGCTCCGGAACAGGGGCGCCACCTGGGGTATCGCCTGCGGTCCGCTCACCCGGATGATGGCAATGCCGCCCTCCCCCAGAGCTGTCGATACAGCGGCAATGGTGTCACTAAGCATGTTGGTATTCACCTCTTCATTGGTTTTGAAAAAAACAATGACCCCTCGTATTGGTCAAGGAGTCATTGCAGCATATAGTTCTACTTGAGCGTTATAACGACGCGGCGGTTCGGTTCCTCGCCCCGGCTGAGCGTATTCACCTGGCGGTGATCCTGCAGCCGGGAATGGATAATCTTGCGCTCCTGCGGGGACATGGGCTCCAGGACAACCTCTTTGCGGGTCCTTACCACACGTCCTGCAAGACGGTCAGCCAGCTCCTCCAGCGTCTTCTTGCGGCGTTCCCGGAAATTCTCCGCATCCAGCACCAGCCGGATGAAGCTGTCGGAATAACGGTTGGCAACAATATTAGCCAAATATTGCAGCGCATCGAGAGTCTGGCCTCTTCTGCCGATCAGCAGCCCGAGATCCGGACCCGAGATTTGCAGAACAGTTGATTCTTTGGTATGCACAATTTCAACTTCTACTGAAAGCCCCATGCTCTTGGCAACATCCACAATGAAATGAACGGCCTCCTGGTAAGCTTCCTCCACCTGTTGTCCGGAATCCTGGCGCGGTACACCGCCGGTAGCCTCTGGTTTGCTCTCTCTGGCTGACTGCTGAGACAGTAGCGGAGCACTCGCCGCTGATGCCGGTGCGGCTTCAGGAATCAAGGTTAATTCGACCTTGGCCCCCTTCGCACCGATCAATCCAAGGAATCCTTTTGACGGCTGTTCAAGTACGTTGACCGTTACCCGGTCCTTGTGAACCCCAAGCTGATTAAGTCCCCGTTCTACAGCTTCTTCAATGGTTTTCCCTGTCGCGACGACTTTGCTCATTTTGACTTTTTGACCCCCTTCTTCCCTTTGCTGGCGTTGCCTTTTGCAGCAGGAGTAACATCTTTGCGGGCGCTGTTATTACTGTTCTTGCTCTTATTCAGATTCACTTCCTTGCTCTTACCGCTGTTGGCAGCAGCATTGGCAGCTACGATAGCCGCTTTGTGCTTATCATTGTTGCGGTACAGGAAGTAGTTCTGGACAATGGTGTAAATATTGCTGTATACCCAGTACAGAGGCAGAGCAGCCGGGAAATTGTAGGACATAATGAAGATCAGAACCGGATAGACCATCATCATGAACTGCATTGGACCCTGCTGTTGTACCGGATTCATCTTGGTCATCATGCGGGTCTGAATGAAGGTGGTTGCGGCAGCCAGTACCGGCAGGATGAACAGGTGATCGGGCTTGCCGAGCTGCAGCCATAAGAAGTCATGCAGTCTGAGATCCGGGTTATAGTAGATGGAATTGTATAGGGCGATAAAGATTGGCATTTGTACAAGCAGCGGCAGACAGCCGGCCATCGGATTAACCTTGTTCTCCTGGAACAGCCGCATCGTTTCCTGCTGTACCTTCTCAGGCTCATCTTTATATTTTTTCTTAATTTTCTCCAGCTCCGGCTGGATCGCCTGCATGGCGCGCGAGCTCTTCACCTGCTTGATCGTCAGCGGCAGAATCAGTGTACGGACGATAATCACCATTACAAGAACGGCGAAGCCGTATTGGCCGTTAAACCACTTCGCGAAAGTATCCAGGGCAATGGCGAAATAATAGACAACATTACTCTGCCAGAAGCCTCCATTTTTCAAATCCTCCGTAGTGTGCGTCACTGATGTCGCAGACGGAGAGCATCCCGACAGAACAGCGATCATTAGAACCATTAACCCGAGGAGAAGAAACATTTTTCCCCGCTTAGTCTTCATTAGAGACACTTCAAAACCCCTCTCATAAACATTCCACTGCACCGTAAATCATAACATAATTATGGATACAAATAAACAAGCCCTCTTCCGGCCCGTTTACTTGCGTGAAGCCTTGAGCAGCTTGGCTTTGCGGAGCACATGCAGCACACTTTTCTCAAGCTCGGCGTAATCCTTGGAAAGCGCTCCCTTTCGGACGATGAACACGATGTCCAGGTTGCCTGCGATCTCCGGCTCATGGTGGCGGACAATCTCCTTGACCAGCCGTCTCATCCGGTTGCGGACCACGGCATTCCCGACCTTCTTGCTGACGGATATGCCCACCCGGAACCGCTCTACCTCTCTACGCGGGAACCAATACACTACATATTGATGATTCGCAAATGACTTCCCATGGCGGTATACGCGGCTGAAGTCAGCACGATTTCGTAATCGTAAACTTTTGTGCACGGGAATCTCCTTGTTTAAATACCGGGCCTTGTCCCTCTCTCCGGCATTTTCATTCTTAATTAGTATTGTCATTCAGAGGATGCCATAAACAATCAGGCTGCCTGCGGCCTGGAGGATCTGCTGATGATTCTCTATATTCAAAAAAAGCCCCGCTAAAGGGGCATCCGTTTCTGCGCTATATATAGTAGAGAAAAAACAAGAGTAAAAAAGGACCACAGCAGTGGTCCTTAAGTGGCCTAACTTACGCACTCAAAACTTTTCTGCCTTTCAAGCGGCGGGCTGCCAGCACTTTACGGCCGTTTTTCGTGCTCATTCTTTTGCGGAAACCATGTACCTTCTTGCGTTTGCTCACATTCGGTTTGAACGTCGGTCTCATGTATTGCACCTCCCTTACAGGAACTTATTTTACTGTCATATAAGCAGAAACGGAACTAGCCGTCCTTAGGTAGGGACAGTATCTACAAGTATTATTGATTTCAGTTGGAGACATATCCTCACAGAAAACACCTTTATATATTTAAACACACACTGGCGTCAAAAGTCAACCGCATCTCTTCCTCCCTCTTTTGCTAAAAAAATAATCCACAGCCCCATCCGGTTATCCACCTGTGATTAAAAAAATCGTCGTTTGCTCACAGCTGAGAACAACCTGTGTATAAAAATCTCGAAGGTTTGGCGGAAGTTGTCGAACGGTGAACAAATTATCAACAATATGTAGTGGTGTTCTTAAAAATTATACACAAGTGATTGAATTTGTGGATAAAATAACGCGGCTCATTGAAAAACAAGGGGGCTTTTGCTATGATGGTATTACTTTTGAATGTGAATAGATTTATTTGTTCAATATATTATCAACAAGCTGTGGATAAAGTTGTGAACAAATCAAATCTATCCATATTTTTTTGTTTCTTTATCTTGCGTACTGGGGATAAGATTCAGCACTAACCCATTTTCTTCGACATTTCCACTTCATGGCTGACGCCACATTTGGAAGATTTAAAGGAGTGACAGTCTGTGGACAGCCATACTTCCGAATTATGGCAGCAAATTTTATCGATTATTCAAACCAAACTAAGCAAGCCGAGCTTCGATACCTGGTTCAAGGCCACCAAGGCCCAGGCGTTCAGCCCCCAGGCCCTGATCATCTCGGCGCCAACAACCTTTGCCGTAGAATGGCTGGAAAGCCGCTACACCAAACTGGTGGGAGCCACAGTATATGAGGTCACCGGACAGCAGGTTGAAGTCAAATTTGTAATTGAAGAGAACAAGCCCTCTGAGCCTGTTGTTCAACAGACAGCGCCCTCTCCCGCAGTATCTCGCGAAGAAGCACAGACGCATTTGCTCAATCCCAAGTACACTTTTGATACATTCGTCATCGGTTCGGGCAACCGCTTCGCCCATGCAGCCTCACTGGCTGTTGCCGAAGCGCCGGCCAAAGCTTATAACCCATTATTTCTGTACGGCGGTGTAGGTCTCGGGAAGACTCACCTCATGCACGCGATCGGCCATTATGTGCTGGAGCATAATCCTAACAACAAGGTCATCTACATCTCGTCCGAGAAGTTCACGAACGAATTCATCAACTCCATCCGTGACAACCGCGGCGAGAGCTTCCGCAACAAGTACCGCAATGTTGACATTTTGCTCATAGACGACATCCAATTCCTGGCCGGCAAAGAGTCAACGCAGGAGGAATTTTTCCATACATTCAATGCGCTGCATGAAGAACGCAAGCAGATCATTATCTCAAGCGACCGGCCCCCGAAGGAGATTCCCACACTGGAGGAACGGCTGCGTTCCCGGTTTGAGTGGGGCTTGATCACCGATATCCAGCCGCCTGATCTGGAGACACGGATCGCCATTCTCCGCAAGAAGGCGAAGGCAGAGAATCTGGATATCCCGAACGAAGCGATGATGTACATCGCCAATCAGATCGATACGAACATCCGTGAGCTGGAAGGCGCACTGATCCGGGTGGTGGCTTATTCTTCCCTGACGAACCAGGATGTAACCACCCATCTGGCCGCCGAAGCGCTGAAGGATATCATTCCTTCCAGCCGTCCGAAGATGATTACTATAGGCGATATTCAGCAGAAGGTCGGCGAATATTACAATTTGCGCATGGAGGACTTCAAGGCGCGGAAGCGCACGAAGGCCGTTGCTTTTCCCAGACAGATTGCCATGTATCTCTCGCGTGAGCTGACCGATTATTCGCTGCCCAAGATCGGCGAAGCCTTCGGAGGACGCGACCATACAACCGTGATTCATGCCCATGAGAAGATTACGCAGCAATTAAAGGCAGACCAGGAGCTGTACAAGGTGGTAAACAATCTATCAGAGAAAATTAAAAATCCTTCCTAAGAGGAATACAGAGCCTATGCACAATCTATACACATGTGGATAGGCTTAATTTTATGCTGCCCGGTGACTTATCCACATAAACGGAGCCCCTACTACTAATACTATTAAATAACTATAATTATTCTTCTTCTAAGAGCAGCGTGCAGAGCAGATGAACAACCAACCGTTTCCCAACTTTTCAGCTAGGAGTGAAAATATGAAAATCAGCATTCTCAAAAATGAACTCAACGAATCCATAAGCCATGTCTCCAAAGCCATCTCCAGCAGAACGACCATTCCGATTCTGACCGGGATCAAGTTCGAGGTGAACCACCAGGGAGTCACCCTGACAGCAAGCGACACCGATATCTCAATTCAATCCTTCATTCCTGCCGAGAATGACAGCCAGACAATCGTTAAGGTTGAGCGTCCGGGCAGTGTGGTGCTTCCAGCCAAATTTTTTGTCGAGATTATCAAGAAGCTTCCCTCCAAAGAGATTCAGATGGAAGTGAAGGAAGGCTTCCAGACCTATCTCTCCGCCGGTTCGACTGAGATTCAGATCGTGGGGCTTGACCCAGAGGAGTTCCCGGTTCTGCCAAGCATTGAGGAGAATGAGACCATCTCGCTGCCGGGCGATCTGCTGAAGAATATGATCAAACAGACGGCCTTCTCCATCTCCACCCAGGAGACGACCCCGATTCTGACCGGGATTCTGTGGAATCTGACGGATAACGAATTCAAGTTCACGGCCACCGACCGCCACCGCCTGGCGACCCGGGCTGCGCATCTGGAAGGAACCGAGAATATCCAGTTTGCGAATATTGTCATTGCCGGCAAAACGCTGAACGAGCTGAGCAAGATCATTCCCGACCAGAATATGCTGGTGGATATTGTCGTCGCCGACAACCAGGTGCTGTTTAAGATCGACAAGGTGCTGTTCTATTCCCGCATCCTGGACGGCATTTATCCGGATACTTCTAGGATTATTCCGACAACCTACAAAACAGAACTGACACTTGACACCAAAAAACTCAGCGAGTCGATTGACCGTGCGTATCTGCTCTCCCGCGAAGAGAAAACCAATATCGTCCGGATGCAGACGCTGGAGAACGGCGATGTCGAAATTTCCTCCAGCTCGTCGGAGCTGGGTAAGGTACGTGAAGAGCTGGAAGTAATCGATTTCAAAGGCGAGCCGCTGCGGATCTCCTTCAACTCCAAATATATGCTTGATGTGCTGAAGGTGGTTGAGAGCGAGCAGCTGGTCATTGCCTTCACCGGCATGATGAGCCCGATTATTCTCAAGCCGCTGGATGAGAGCCGCAGCCTGTATGTTATTTTGCCGTACCGGACAACCAATTAACGCCCTGTCCATGAGCTGTGGATAAGTGGCGGAAAGGAGCAAAATCATGAAAAAAATAGTTATCCACAGTGGATATATCAAGCTGGACCAGTTCCTGAAGCTCGCGGATTGTGTATCCACAGGCGGGATGGCCAAGGCGCTGCTGCAGGAAGGCCATGTACAGGTGAACGGGGAGGCTGAAGAACGGCGTGGCCGGAAGTTATACCCTGGTGATAAGATAGAGGTACAGGATTGCGGCGTATTTGAAGTTGAAGGCGGCGGAGTCAAGGAGGAGTAACCCTAAGGAGGAACAGGCTCTTGTTTGTCAAAAATATCGGTCTGCAGGATTACCGCAACTATGGGCTGCTGCGTCTTGAGCATCTGGGCGAGGTGAATCTCATTCTCGGCCAGAATGCCCAGGGCAAGACCAACCTGATGGAGGCTCTATTTGTCCTGGCGATGACCAAAAGCCACCGGACCTCCAAGGACAAGGAGCTGATCTCCTTCGATGCCCCGGCAGGCTCGGCCCAGATTGTCGCCGAAGTGGAGCGGAAATACGGGGACCTGAAGCTGGAGCTGATGCTGTCCCCCCAGGGCAAGAAGGCCAAAATCAACGGACTGGAGCAGCGGCGGCTGAGCGAGTTCATCGGTTCGCTGAATGTGGTCATGTTCGCCCCGGAGGATCTGGAGATCGTCAAAGGCACTCCGGGCATCCGGCGCCGGTTCCTGGATATGGAGATCGGCCAGGTTCAGCCCAGCTATCTGTTTCATCTGCAGCAGTACCAGAAGATTCTGCTCCAGCGGGGCAATCTGCTGAAGCAGCTATGGGGCAAAGAGGGCGGAGGCCGGGAGCTGCTGGACATCTGGGATACCCAACTTGTAGAGCATGGTGTTAAAATCGTCAAAAAAAGGAAACAATTCATAAAGAAGCTCCAGTTATGGGCAGAAAGCATCCACCGGGGCATTACAAACGGCGGCGAAGAGCTGAAGCTGCTCTATGTCCCCTCGTTTGGTGAGCGTGAAGAGGAAGATGAAGCTGTCTTATTGGACAATTTTATGTTAAAGTTATCACAAACAAGAGATCAGGAAATCAGGCGCGGTATGACGCTGACGGGTCCCCATCGGGATGACCTGTCCTTTTTTATCAACGGAAGAGAAGCTCAGGTCTACGGCTCCCAGGGACAGCAGCGTACGGCAGCTTTATCGCTCAAGCTGGCGGAAATTGAACTGATTCATGAGGAGATCGGAGAATATCCTGTGCTGCTTCTTGATGATGTTCTGTCCGAGCTTGATCCCTACCGTCAGACCCAGCTGATCGAAACCTTCCAGAGCAAGGTCCAGACCTTCATCACCGCTACCGGTGTAGAGGGCCTGAATGCTGACAAATTAAAGGGTGCAGTCCTGTATCATGTTCATGGCGGCAAAGTGGAGCTATAAGAGCGGAGGAAGACCATGTATATTCATTTGGGCGGAGAAAAAATTATTCGGTCCTCAGAGCTGATTGCTATATTTGATATTTCGATTGAGAAATCCTCCAAGGTATCGAAGCAGTTCATGACTCATTCCCAGCAGGACAGGAAGCTGGAACGCATTGGTGAAGAGGAAGCGAAGTCTATTGTCGTGACCAGGAATACAGTCTACTACTCCCCGATCTCCTCCTCCACACTCAAAAAAAGAGCCAAAGTCTTGTTAGAAATATAATGCTGTACTAGTTACTGGAGATAATCTGAAAGAAGTAGGTGAAGGCATGTCAATGAATCAACCGACATATGATGAGAGCCAGATTCAGGTGCTGGAGGGGCTGGAAGCGGTTCGGAAACGTCCCGGCATGTACATCGGCTCCACCAGCTCCAAAGGTCTGCATCATTTGGTCTGGGAGGTTGTCGATAATAGTATCGACGAGGCGCTGGCAGGTTTTTGCGACCGGATTCAAGTCAAGATCCATGAGGATAACAGCATAACTGTAATTGACAACGGCCGGGGGATTCCTGTCGGCGAGAATGTTAAGCTGAAGAAATCCACGCTGGAAGTGGTTATGACAGTTCTTCATGCGGGCGGCAAATTCGGCGGCGGAGGCTATAAGGTGTCCGGCGGTCTTCATGGCGTAGGGATCTCTGTAGTTAACGCATTGTCTGAGAAGGTGGTAGTCAACGTTAAGCGTGACGGCCATGTCTATCAGCAGGAATACAGACGCGGTGTGCCGCAATACGATATCAGAATCATAGGGGATACCGAGGAGACCGGTACGACGACGACCTTCCACCCGGACCCGGAAATTTTTACCGAAACAACGGTTTTTGAATATAATACCCTCCTTACCCGCATCCGCGAGCTGGCCTTCCTGAACAAGGGAATTGAGCTGTCGCTGCTGGATGAGCGGACCGGCGTTGATAATGTATTCAAGTACGACGGCGGGATTGTGGAGTATGTGAAATACCTCAACGAGAAAAAAGAAGCGCTTCATGAGGAACCGATCTACGTGGAAGGCTCACGGGATATGATTGCTGTCGAAGTGGCTCTGCAATATAACGATTCATATACAGAGAACATCTATTCGTTCGCCAACAACATCAACACCCATGAAGGCGGAACGCATGAATCCGGCTTTAAGAGCGCCTTGACGCGGATTATCAACGATTATGCGCGCAAGTCAGGCGTGATTAAGGACAGCAGCCAGAATCTGACCGGGGACGATGTCCGTGAAGGTCTGACGGCGATTATCTCCGTTAAGATACCTGAGCCGCAGTTCGAGGGCCAGACCAAGACGAAGCTCGGCAACAGTGAGGTCCGCGGGGTCGTTGAATCCTTGTTCGGCGAGAAGCTGCAGGAGTTCCTGGAAGAGAATCCGGCCGTCTCGCGCAAGGTGCTGGAGAAGTCGCTGCAGGCTTCCCGGGCCCGCGAAGCGGCCCGCAAGGCCCGTGAGCTGACCCGCCGCAAGAGCGCGCTGGAGGTCAGTGCCCTGCCGGGCAAGCTGGCCGACTGTTCCTCCAAGGATGCATCGATTAGTGAGCTGTACATCGTCGAAGGGGACTCTGCGGGCGGATCAGCCAAGCAGGGGCGCGACCGCCATTTCCAGGCGATCCTGCCGCTGCGCGGGAAGATTCTCAACGTCGAGAAGGCCCGGCTGGACCGGATCCTGTCGAATGCCGAGATCCGGGCGATTATCACCGCACTGGGCACCGGAATCGGCGACGATTTCGACCTCTCGAAGGCGCGCTACCACAAGGTTGTTATCATGACCGATGCCGACGTTGACGGCGCCCACATCAGAACGCTGCTGCTGACCTTCTTCTACCGTTACATGCGGAAGATTGTCGAAGCCGGTTATATCTATATCGCTCAGCCGCCGCTCTTCAAGATCGAGCGCAACAAGGTTGTCCGCTATGCGCAGAGCGAGAAGGAACGGGATGAGATTCTCTCCTCCTTCGGCGAGAATGTGAAGGTTAACGTTCAGCGCTACAAAGGGCTTGGCGAGATGAATGCTGAGCAGCTCTGGGATACGACCATGGACCCTGAGAGCCGGACCATGCTGCAGGTGACCATTGAGGACGCCATGCTGGCAGACAGCATTTTCGATACGCTGATGGGCGACAATGTCGAGCCGCGCCGCGACTTTATCCAGGAGCATGCGCAGTCTGTCAAGAATCTTGATATCTAAGCTGACAAAAGTCAGAGTCGCATAACGAACCTCCGGTTCATCCCTTGCGGGGTGGGGCCGGAGGTTTTTTGCGCTAAAGCTTAAGTGTGCGTTACCTGCGGCTGCCGGAAGCGGTCCGGTTAGGCTTCAAACGTCCGTAGGCAATGGCATAACGCTGGATTCTGCGGTAGATGGCTTTATTGGGGAACTTCTTGAAGACGATGATGGACGGCAGGGTGTTCACTTCAAGCAGCCACAGATCATGATGCTGATCTATCGCCACATCCAGCCCGATCTCCTTGAGCCCGGGATAGGCTGTCTCCAGCTGCGCTCCGATCCGGACGCCCAGTGACTTCAATTGCTGGATGGTTGAAGTTTTCTCATCGGGCGACATATGTTCTCTGAACAGCTCCCCGACCTGGAAAATGCTGCCCCCGCTGTGATAATTCGTGATCACCTTGTGCGGTGCGGCTACCCGTCCCAGCAACCCTGTCGTCTCCCAGGAGCCTTGGAGATTCTTCTGGGTAAGGACCCGCAGGTCGAACGGCCGCCCCTGATGCTGAAGCAGGTCAATGCCCTGCTGAATAAGATACGTAGGCCCGTTGATCCGCGACGACAGGGCATCATGGAGCTCCTCCGGGGTGTTATAGACCTCGGCATCCTTTGCATATCTGAGAATATACATGAGCGTGGGGGCTGCCGGTGCTTCTGCCTCATCGTCTCCTGCTTCTATTGCCGGATCACTGTAATCCGTCTGCAGCTCACTGGGGGTAAGATGGACCAGCCGCCGCTCCACTCGCATCACCCCGCTGCCATAGGTGCCGCGGTCCGGCTTAACGTATACAGTTCCATACATGTCCAGAAGCTCTATCAGATTTTCCAGAGCGTATTTGCGTGTTTCCGGGATGAAGACCGAGAGCTGACGGTTCTGCATAATGACTTTCGTTTTGGCCCATTTGCTGGACACGCGTTGAATCCTCATGATCTGCCTCCGTTTCTTTACGCATAGCGATTTTTCAGGACAAGCAACCGAATCAATGGTATAATAAAAGGATATGGGATCATGTCTTCTGAACGTAATTAGGGTCATTCATCCTTTCTTCTTGTCTTTATAGTCTATGTACTGAAGACACCAGCGGAGAGGGCGTATATCCTTACCCGTACGAAAAGAAAATCAATTAAGACCATACCAGGCTATCATGTTTAATTGTGCTGCATTTGTGAAAGTAATATAATATAGGGTAGCGGTTTTTAACTGAAGGAGGTCCACCAACTCATGGCTGAACAAAATAACCCGCAAATCAGGGATCGGGACATTGGCGTTGAAATGCGTGAATCCTTTATGGATTACGCAATGAGCATCATTGTTAGCCGGGCTTTGCCGGATGTGCGGGACGGACTCAAGCCTGTTCACCGACGCATTTTGTTTGCAATGTCGGAACTTGGAATGTCCTCGGATAAGCCTCACAAAAAATCAGCGAGAATCGTCGGAGAGGTTATCGGTAAATACCATCCTCACGGTGATTCGGCGGTCTATGAAACCATGGTGCGTATGGCCCAGGATTTCTCCATGCGCTATATGCTCGTAGACGGTCACGGCAACTTCGGTTCCATTGACGGGGATATGGCTGCAGCCATGCGTTATACCGAAGCGCGGCTATCCAAAATCGCCGGGGAAATGCTCCGCGATCTGAACAAAGAGACCGTTGATTTCGCTCCCAACTATGATGGTGAAGAGAATGAGCCTGTAGTATTGCCTGCCCGTTATCCGAACCTGCTTGTCAACGGTGTTGGCGGGATTGCGGTGGGGATGGCGACCAATATTCCTCCGCACAATCTTGGCGAGGTTATTGACGGCGTACAGGCGATGATTAAGAATCCAGATATTACGCCTATGGAGCTTATGGAATATATCCAGGGCCCTGACTTCCCGACAGCCGGTTATATTCTGGGCCGCGAGGGAATCCGTCAGGCCTACCGCACTGGACGCGGCTCGGTGACGATGCGCGCCAAAGCGACGATTGAAGAGAATAACGGCAAGGCACGAATTGTTGTGCATGAGCTTCCTTACCAGGTTAACAAAGCAAGGCTGGTTGAGAAGATTGCTGAACTGGTCCGCGAGAAAAAGATTGAAGGGATCACGGATCTGCGGGATGAATCCGACCGTACCGGTATGCGTGTAGTCATCGAAATGCGGCGCGATGTGAATCCGAGCGTTGTGCTTAACAATCTCTACAAGCATACCTCCATGCAGTCCACCTTCGGCATCAACATGCTGGCTATCGTTAATAGTGAGCCGAAGATTCTGAACCTGCGCGATGTGCTGTATCACTACCTGCAGCATCAGATCGAGGTTATCCGCCGGCGGACGATCTTTGAGCTGAAGAAAGCGGAAGCTCGGGCGCATATTCTGGAAGGCTTGCGCATTGCCCTGGATCATCTGGATGAGGTCATTGCCCTGATCCGCGGTTCACGGACGACTGATATTGCCCGTGAAGGCTTGATGGAAACCTTCAGTCTAAGCGTAGAGCAGGCCCAGGCGATCCTCGATATGCGGATGCAGCGCCTGACTGGTCTCGAACGCGAGAAGATTGAGAATGAATATAACGAACTCCTCGCCAAGATCGCTGAATACCGTGAGATTCTGGCGAACGAGCATCTGGTGCTGGAGATCATCAGTAACGAGCTGCAGGAGATCCGGGATAAGTACTCTGATGACCGCCGTACCGAGATCACGGTCGGGGAAGAGAGTATCCTGGACGAGGATCTGATCCCGCGTGAAGAAGTGGTAATCACCATTACCCATACCGGATATATCAAGCGTCTCCCGGTCAGCACCTACCGCAGCCAGAAGCGCGGCGGACGCGGTGTAATGGGGATGGACACCAAGGACCAGGACTTTGTGGAGCATCTCTTCGTGAGCAACTCCCATAATTATCTGATGTTCTTCACCGATAAGGGCAAGGTCTACCGGATTAAGGCTTACGAGATTCCGGAGCTTGGACGCACCGCCCGGGGAACGCCGATCATTAACCTGATTCAGATTGAGCAGGGTGAGAAGATCAGTGCGGTCATCCAGGTAGAAGAAGCGGACAGCGACAAATACCTGTTCTTCGCTACCCGCGAGGGCATCGTGAAGAAGACGCCTCTGGAGGACTATAACAACATCCGCAAAGGCGGCCTGATTGCAATCAACCTCCGTGAGGAGGATTCCCTGATTGAAGTGAAGCTGACTGACGGGCAGCAGAACCTGATTATCGGTACCGCCCGCGGCATGTCGATTACCTTCTCGGAGAATGATGTACGCTCTATGGGCCGCAGCGCTACCGGGGTTAAGGGCATCACGCTGGATGACAATGACCATGTCATTGGAATGGATTGTGTGGACCCTGAACTTGAAGTGCTGATTGTTACCTCCAAGGGGTACGGCAAGCGGACGCCTGCCAGTGACTACCGGTATCAGACCCGGGGCGGCAAGGGCATCAAGACCATTAACCTTACGGATAAGAACGGGCCGGTTGTCGGGCTGAAGGTCGTCAAGCGGGACGAGGATCTGATGATTATTACCACCAGCGGCACCCTGATCCGTACCAGCATGGACGGTATTTCCACGATGGGCCGTTACGCGCAGGGCGTGAAGCTGATTAACATCCGTGAGGATGATGCTGTAGCTACGCTGTGCAGAGCGGACAAAGAGGAAGATGAATTAACCGAACAGGCGGATGGTGAAGAGGTTCAAGCACTAGCTGTGGAGGGTGAAGGCGACAATGGCCAGCCTGATGCAGAAGTAAATGCGGACCACGAAGAGGATCATCAAGAATAGGCAGATATAGAGGAGCATGGGTTTCTGATTTATAGAGACCCATGCTTTTTTTTGGAGTATAATTTAGAGCATTACAGGTGTCACCGAACTAAAGGGGCTGAACGTATGCCGAACATATCCGTTGGAGAGATTCAGGCGGGGGCTAAGATTATTAAGGATGTTATTACTCCTCTTGGAGGGGTGTTATTCAGTAAGGGGAAGATCATTCTCCCGCGGGATATAGAGATATTGCAGGCTTTTCTGATTGGCCAGGTTGAGGTTGAAGGCGCACAGGGAGAAGACAAGGCCGCGGAGCCGGTCAGACCGGCGGGTAAGCAGCAGGCGCCCCGGGCAGGAGCCTTAATTAACGAGTCCGTACTCGCCAAAAGCAATTCCCCGCTTCACGATGAATATGAGAAGATGCTGGTGCTGATCAAACAGAGCTACCGGGCGGCGGCGGCCGCCGCCCTTCCCATCTTCGAGCTGCGGAGCCAGCTGGAGCTGCTGATTAGCCATCTGAAAGATTATCATGTCCTGAAATTTGCACCGCGTGTTCTGCTGGACCAGGATTATAATTATCATAATGCCGTATTATCTGCCCTGACATCATACCGGATTGCCCAGTGGTGCGGATATCCCCAGAAGGACTGGATGCAGGCTGCTTTTGCCGGCTTGCTGCATGATATAGGCAATATCAAGGTGGATGAGGCGCTGCTGCAGAAGCCGACTCCCTTGTCCGCAAGTGAGCTGGATGAAGTGCGCAGACATACAACCTACGGATATCAGCTGCTGCGCAATGTCACTGCGATTAACGAGGGGGTCAGACTGGCCGCTCTCCAGCACCACGAGAAGATCGATGGTACAGGCTATCCGCTCCGGCTGGATGGCACCCAGATTCATTTCTACGCCAAGATCGTGGCGGTGGCTGACATCTTCCATGCCATGACCCTGGGCAAGGCCTACAGGAAGGCACAGTCGCCTTATCTGGTCCTGGAGCAGCTTCAGAAGGAGAGCTTCGGCAAGCTGGACCCGGTCATTGTCCAAACCTTCATCCAGAAAACAACCGATCTGTACAGCGGAACGCGGATACGTCTTAGCGACGGGCGCCACGGGGAGATTATCTTCACTGACCGTACTCATCCCACCAGGCCGATGGTTCAGGTAGAAGGCACCATTGTGAATCTGGCCCAGGAGCGGGAGCTGCATATTCAGGAGATTATTGCTTAAGCATGGTTTTGATAGCGAATAGAAAGCTATGTCATCCGACAGCTGAGTTGCTGTTATAAGGAAAGTGACATAGCTTTCTGTAATTTTCGAAATAACTCTTGCAATGAATCTCTAACCATGGTATATTCTATTTCTGGCCGCGAAACATCAACGCCTTGCTCGAAAAGAAGTTAAAAAAAGAGCTTGCATTGATCGGTCGGATGTGATATATTATAAGAGTTGCTGGCGACGAGATAATGATCGCTGACAACGAGCTTGATCTTTGAAAACTGAACAACGAGTGAGTATCGGAAATCACCTCGGTGATTCCAAATTAGAGAATGTAACCATTCTCGTCAGATGTTTCAAAATGAGCTATCGCTCTTTCTATAAGCGCTTACTTCGGTAAGCGTCCTAATTGGAGAGTTTGATCCTGGCTCAGGACGAACGCTGGCGGCGTGCCTAATACATGCAAGTCGAGCGGAGTCTTGTTGGAAGCTTGCTTCCAACTTGGCTTAGCGGCGGACGGGTGAGTAACACGTAGGCAACCTGCCCCTAAGACTGGGATAACTACCGGAAACGGTAGCTAATACCGGATAATCTCTTTCCTCTCCTGAGGAAAGAATGAAAGGCGGAGCAATCTGCCGCTTGGGGATGGGCCTGCGGCGCATTAGCTAGTTGGCGGGGTAACGGCCCACCAAGGCGACGATGCGTAGCCGACCTGAGAGGGTGAACGGCCACACTGGGACTGAGACACGGCCCAGACTCCTACGGGAGGCAGCAGTAGGGAATCTTCCGCAATGGGCGACAGCCTGACGGAGCAACGCCGCGTGAGTGATGAAGGTTTTCGGATCGTAAAGCTCTGTTGCCAGGGAAGAACGTCCGGTAGAGTAACTGCTGCCGGAGTGACGGTACCTGAGAAGAAAGCCCCGGCTAACTACGTGCCAGCAGCCGCGGTAATACGTAGGGGGCAAGCGTTGTCCGGAATTATTGGGCGTAAAGCGCGCGCAGGCGGCTATTTAAGTCTGGTGTTTAAACCTTGGGCTCAACCTGGGGTCGCACTGGAAACTGGGTGGCTTGAGTACAGAAGAGGAAAGTGGAATTCCACGTGTAGCGGTGAAATGCGTAGAGATGTGGAGGAACACCAGTGGCGAAGGCGACTTTCTGGGCTGTAACTGACGCTGAGGCGCGAAAGCGTGGGGAGCAAACAGGATTAGATACCCTGGTAGTCCACGCCGTAAACGATGAGTGCTAGGTGTTAGGGGTTTCGATACCCTTGGTGCCGAAGTTAACACAGTAAGCACTCCGCCTGGGGAGTACGGTCGCAAGACTGAAACTCAAAGGAATTGACGGGGACCCGCACAAGCAGTGGAGTATGTGGTTTAATTCGAAGCAACGCGAAGAACCTTACCAGGTCTTGACATCCAACTAACGAAGCAGAGATGCATCAGGTGCCCTTCGGGGAAAGTTGAGACAGGTGGTGCATGGTTGTCGTCAGCTCGTGTCGTGAGATGTTGGGTTAAGTCCCGCAACGAGCGCAACCCTTGACTTTAGTTGCCAGCAGGTGAAGCTGGGCACTCTAGAGTGACTGCCGGTGACAAACCGGAGGAAGGTGGGGATGACGTCAAATCATCATGCCCCTTATGACCTGGGCTACACACGTACTACAATGGCCGGTACAACGGGAAGCGAAGCCGCGAGGTGGAGCCAATCCCAGCAAAGCCGGTCTCAGTTCGGATTGCAGGCTGCAACTCGCCTGCATGAAGTCGGAATTGCTAGTAATCGCGGATCAGCATGCCGCGGTGAATACGTTCCCGGGTCTTGTACACACCGCCCGTCACACCACGAGAGTTTACAACACCCGAAGTCGGTGGGGTAACCCGCAAGGGAGCCAGCCGCCGAAGGTGGGGTAGATGATTGGGGTGAAGTCGTAACAAGGTAGCCGTATCGGAAGGTGCGGCTGGATCACCTCCTTTCTATGGAGAATCGTCTTCTGCGATGAAGACATTCAAATTTGAAATCTAGCCGGTCGGCTAGTTGCTCACTCGTTGGTCAGTTTTGAGAGTTTAAGCTCTCAGTTTCTGAAAGGTTTGGACGATCACGAAAGTGCCGTTAAACGTTTCAGACTACAACTTGATCCTTGAAAACTGGATACCGAAACGAATTTGCGTTTTAGAACATTCCTTTAAGCTGAACTTGTGTAAACAAGTTTGAAGTTTTTAGTTATACTAAGTGAAGGTTTTGGATTGTGAGCGACCTTTGGCTTTGAATATTCCAGCGGGCGGATTTATCCGTATGCGCTATTCAAAACAAGATGAGCAAATAAGCCAATACCGGAGCGATTGGTTAAGCTACTAAGAGCACACGGAGGATGCCTAGGCGCCAGGAGCCGACGAAGGACGTGGCGAACAACGAAACTGCCTCGGGGAGCTGTAAGCAAGCTTTGATCCGGGGGTGTCCGAATGGGGAAACCCAGCTGTGGTAATGCACAGTTACTCGTATCTGAATACATAGGATACGCAGAGGCAGACCAGGGGAACTGAAACATCTAAGTACCCTGAGGAAGAGAAAACAATAGTGATTCCGTCAGTAGCGGCGAGCGAACGCGGAACAGCCTAAACCAAGGGGCTTGCCCCTTGGGGTTGTGGGACGTCTCACATGGAGTTACAAAAGGTTAAGGTAGGCGAAGAGGTCTGGAAAGGCCCGCGATAGAGGTAAAAGCCCTGTAGCCAAAAGTTTAACCCCTCCGAGACGGATCCCGAGTAGTGCGGGGCACGTGAAACCCCGTATGAATCCGGCAGGACCATCTGCTAAGGCTAAATACTACCTGGCGACCGATAGTGAATCAGTACCGTGAGGGAAAGGTGAAAAGCACCCCGGAAGGGGAGTGAAATAGAACCTGAAACCGTGTGCTTACAAAAAGTCAGAGTCCTCTATATGGATGATGGCGTGCCTTTTGTAGAATGAACCGGCGAGTTACGTTCAACATGCAAGGTTAAGGTGAGAAGCCGGAGCCGCAGCGAAAGCGAGTCTGAATAGGGCGACTAAGTATGTGGGCGTAGACCCGAAACCGTGTGATCTACCCCTGTCCAGGGTGAAGGTGCGGTAACACGCACTGGAGGCCCGAACCCACGTACGTTGAAAAGTGCGGGGATGAGGTGGGGGTAGCGGAGAAATTCCAATCGAACTCGGAGATAGCTGGTTCTCCCCGAAATAGCTTTAGGGCTAGCCTCGGTGAATGGAGTGGTGGAGGTAGAGCACTGATTGGGTGCGGGGCCCGCAAGGGTTACCAAGCTCAGTCAAACTCCGAATGCCACTTACTTCTTGCCGGGAGTCAGACAGTGAGTGCTAAGATCCATTGTCAAAAGGGAAACAGCCCAGACCATCAGCTAAGGTCCCCAAGTGTGTGTTAAGTGGGAAAGGATGTGGAGTTGCACAGACAACCAGGATGTTGGCTTAGAAGCAGCCACCATTGAAAGAGTGCGTAATAGCTCACTGGTCGAGTGACTCTGCGCCGAAAATGTAACGGGGCTAAATACACCACCGAAGCTATGGCTTGATGCTTGCATCAGGGGTAGGGGAGCGTTGTATGTAGGTTGAAGGTGTACCGTAAGGAGCGCTGGACAGCATACAAGTGAGAATGCCGGTATGAGTAACGAAAAGATCAGTGAGAATCTGATCCGCCGAAAGCCCAAGGTTTCCTGAGGAAGGCTCGTCCGCTCAGGGTAAGTCGGGACCTAAGGCGAGGCCGACAGGCGTAGTCGAAGGACAACAGTTTGAAATTACTGTACCACCGTAATCCGCTATGAGCGATGGGGTGACGCAGGAGGGTAGTGACGCGGACTGATGGATGTCCGTCTAAGCAGTGAGGCTGATGTGCAGGCAAATCCGCACATCATAAGGCTGGGCTGTGATGGGGAGCGAAAATTACAGTAGCGAAGGTCATGATCTCACACTGCCAAGAAAAGCCTCTAGCCAGGAGAAGGTGCCCGTACCGCAAACCGACACAGGTAGGCGAGAAGAGAATTCTAAGGCGCGCGGAAGAACTCTCGTTAAGGAACTCGGCAAAATGACCCCGTAACTTCGGGAGAAGGGGTGCCTCGGTAGGGTGAATAGCCCGAGGGGGCCGCAGTGAAAAGGCCCAAGCGACTGTTTAGCAAAAACACAGGTCTGTGCGAAGCCGCAAGGCGAAGTATACGGGCTGACGCCTGCCCGGTGCTGGAAGGTTAAGGGGAGTGGTTAGGGGTAACCCGAAGCTATGAACCGAAGCCCCAGTAAACGGCGGCCGTAACTATAACGGTCCTAAGGTAGCGAAATTCCTTGTCAGGTAAATTCTGACCCGCACGAATGGCGTAACGACTTGGGCGCTGTCTCAACGAGAGATCCGGTGAAATTTTAATACCTGTGAAGATGCAGGTTACCCGCGACAAGACGGAAAGACCCCATGGAGCTTTACTGCAGCTTGATATTGAATTTGGGTACGATCTGTACAGGATAGGTGGGAGCCGTGGAAAGCGGAGCGCAAGCTTCGCTGGAGGCGCCGTTGGGATACCACCCTGATCGTATCTAGGTTCTAACCTGGTACCCTAAGCGGGTACGGGGACCGTGTCAGGCGGGCAGTTTGACTGGGGCGGTCGCCTCCTAAAGAGTAACGGAGGCGTTCAAAGGTTCCCTCAGAATGGTTGGAAATCATTCGAAGAGTGCAAAGGCAGAAGGGAGCTTGACTGCGAGACCTACAAGTCGAGCAGGGACGAAAGTCGGACTTAGTGATCCGGTGGTACCGCATGGAAGGGCCATCGCTCAACGGATAAAAGCTACCCTGGGGATAACAGGCTTATCTCCCCCAAGAGTCCACATCGACGGGGAGGTTTGGCACCTCGATGTCGGCTCATCGCATCCTGGGGCTGAAGTAGGTCCCAAGGGTTGGGCTGTTCGCCCATTAAAGCGGTACGCGAGCTGGGTTCAGAACGTCGTGAGACAGTTCGGTCCCTATCTGTCGTGGGCGCAGGAAATTTGAGAGGAGCTGTCCTTAGTACGAGAGGACCGGGATGGACGTACCGCTGGTGCACCAGTTGTTCCGCCAGGAGCATGGCTGGGTAGCTACGTACGGACGGGATAAGCGCTGAAAGCATCTAAGCGTGAAGCCCCCCTCAAGATGAGATTTCCCAGTATGTAAGACCCCTTGAAGACGACGAGGTAGATAGGTTGGAGGTGGAAGTGCAGCAATGCATGGAGCTGACCAATACTAATCGGTCGAGGGCTTATCCAATAAACTACCCCAAAAAGTGAAGAAGACGCTGACAAAGCGGATTCCGAGTACTTTCCGGGGGCCCCGTAACAAGGGCAAACGCAGATTTCTGTTTCGGATTCAGTTTTCAGGCGATTAAGCCTGGCAGGAAGTTAAACCGATGGTTTGATATTTTCTGTAGCGATTTCGAGAAGCGTAGGCTTCGAAAAATCATGTTTGGTGGCGATAGCGGAAGGGTTCCACGCGTACCCATCCCGAACACGACCGTTAAGCCTTCCAGCGCCGATGGTACTTGGACCGAAGGGTCCTGGGAGAGTAGGACGCCGCCAAGCACACAAAACCACTGTTGATCACTCGACAGTGGTTTTTTTGTATGCATGGGCTGCATGGCTAATGAGATGGGCGATGTCTGAATGGATCGGATAAACGGGGATGAAAGACAAAGGGGAAGGGGAAGTAGTTGGATTTTGTACACTTGCTGGGGAAGGAATGGACGATCCTCAGACAGCAGTTGGATAAACAACACTTAATTCTTTCGATTCCAGCCCAAGTAACCGTAACGCGTTCCAATAGATGCTATTAATCCAATTGCTTCCACCAAATGCGCAGAAACCAGCAAAATAAGATACGTTTGTCCAACTGCTTCAGCCAAATACACAGACACCGCCGAAGTAGGATAAGTTTATACAGCTCTTTAGTCAAACGCACAGAAATCAGCGAGATGAATTACGTTTTGCTGCTTGTTTTGTTGTATCAGTAGTTTAAGCGGGTTGTACTTGTATAGCAGTGGATAAGGAGCGAAGGTTCTGAAAAGTAGAAGACGGTCCTATGGCGACTGAAGACGATGATTCGACAATAGTATACTTGAGGCCTAGGCACATAGAAATAAAGGGATAGGACTGCGAAACCAAAAATAATAAAAACGCTTACAAACGGGTGACATTTTTGTTACCGACAAGGCGATGGTTCCAAGTATAATGGAAAAGTGCAATTATTAAGCAGATGCCTTAATACGAATGAACTACATTGAAATTCTGACCTGGAATTTTCTTGCGTCTTAAGATGCATGGTAGAGGTAAGGAGGATTTAAGGTATGAAGCGAACCCAACCTATATGGATATTCGTTATTCTTTGTATAGTCGGACTTATGCTGGCTGGTTGTGGAACGAAAGAGCCTGCCTGGGAGACTTTTGATGGTGCGCTCAATGAGAAGGAATTCCCCGTCCCGAAGGAGGCCAGTTCTCCCGACCGGACCACGACGAACGTTGCCATGGATTATGTGCGGTACTCTCTGCCCGGATTGAAGGAGAAGAAGGGTGTACCGGAGCCGTACCTGGAGACTATTAAGGAGTGGGGCTGGGAGGAGCAGGAATCTAATGATGAGGAGTCCGGAAGCTCCCGGGTGTTCGAGAAGGAAGGAACGATTGTACACCTGACTGTTCATGATGGCTACTTCATTGTGATGATTCCGAAGGAGAAGAAGGTCACTACGAAAGGCTTGAAGAGCCGCTAAAAAATCGCCGTCCGGTATTGCGGATGGCGATTTTTTGTGGGAAGGCTGCTGGATTCAAAGTTTATGTATAGCTGATATGGATTATTGGGTGTAATAGGAGGCGTCGGCCGCACTGAATTTGAGCATTCCGTCTTGTGCGGCACGGTTCAGGCGCAGCAGGGTATAGAGCCGCGGCAGAAGGAGCCACAGATGGCATACGGCCAGGGATGACGTGAAAGCAGGCGGAGCCCAGACAATGAAAAGTGCGGCGATACACAGGCCGATCCAGAGGTTATGCAACTGGACTTTGCGGAAGATACCGTAGTTGATGTACTGGTCGGGCATGTAACCGGGCCATGGCAGCCGCAGGGACAGTCTCCAGCGCTTGGCGACCGGATGCCCGGTAATCAGCAGGACAGAGCGCGAGATGACATACTGAATCCACAGCATGACCGGTGCGGCGATAATCATATACAGGATGCTGAACCAGGACAGGAAGATGCTCTCAAGTATCAGGCAGAGTAGGGGGAGGACCAGATATATCCGCACCAGAGGGGCGGTAATATTGATTTTTCTGATAAGCTTGTATTGATAGAATGTTGCTGCACCTTTGGTATTGGGTTCCATACAGGAATTCCGGACCTCCTCAGAAGTGATCTTGTTATTAATATCGGCCTGTGCGTGCGTTTTGTTAAACCGGCCGGACCGGAATCACCGATTGGGGATATGGCGAATATATATATTTCAGGCTATGAAGGGTTAGGAAAAAACTATGAAAAGGTTTAAAATGATAGAAGGTGTAGCATACTGTTCTTAAAAGAGTCAAGGTGGGATGATTATGGAACAGCAACAGCAAACAGGGCAGGCCTGCATCATCTGCGGCCAGGAGAAGGAAGAGGGCATTGTGATTGTCTCACATTTCATCTGTGAGGATTGTGAGAGTGAGATGGTGCATACGGAGGCGGAGGACGCGAAGTACCGTTTTTTCATCGGGCGGATGAAGAAGATCAATCTGATGAAGAATGCTTAACCCAAGTGCTCTGCCTGTATCAGAATTACCCTATAAAGAGCGGGTGGTGAAAATGTGCTTTGTCTCCTGCAAAATGATGTATTCTCTTAACGGCTGCTCTGCCCTGAACGGGTGAGGGGAGCTTTTTTATTGTAAAGGAAAAGTTGTAGGATCTCCGCCAAGCGGACGGGAGTTTATTGAGGATTCGGATGCAGAACAATAGGCGTAAGGCTGGATTTACGCTAAAATAGAAGGTAACCCGAAGGAAGGAAAAGCCGATGGACAAGCTACAGCCTGAAAGGGCGCCTATATACGAAATGTTAGAGCAATACAGACAGAAGGGAAATATATCTTATCATGTGCCGGGCCATAAGAATGGTGCGGCTTACCGGAACCCTGAAGATGCCGGGCTTCTGGTGGAAGTGATGCGCTATGATGTAACGGAGATTACCGGAACGGATGATCTTCATCACCCGGAAGGAGTGATCCGCGAGGCGCAGGAGCTGGCAGCAGCCTGTTATGGCGCGGAGGAGAGCTTCCTGCTCGTAGGCGGAAGCACAGCGGGCAATCTGGCGCTGATTCTGACCGTCTGCCCGGAGCCGGGGATGCTGCTCTTAGTGCAGCGCAACGTCCATAAGTCGGTCATCCATGGACTGATGCTGGCAGGCGCACGCGCCGTGTTCCTGGAGCCGCTGCTTGACCCGGGCAGCGGACTTGCCGTTGCACCGTCACCGGAGACGGTGCAGGCTGCGCTGGCAGCCTACCCGGAGGCTGCCGGCGTACTGGTGACCATGCCGAATTACTACGGCATGGGCAGCGACCTTGCGCCCCTCGCGCAGGCCTGTCACACCAGCGGCGTGCCGCTGCTGGTGGATGAGGCCCATGGGGCGCATTACGGGCAGCACCCGGCGCTTCCGCCCGGGGCGCTGGCCTGTGGCGCGGACGGCGTGGTGCAGTCCACGCATAAGATGCTGACGGCGCTGACGATGGGCGCCATGCTGCATGTGCAGGGCCCACGGCTCGACCGCGCGCTGTTGCGCCAGCGGCTGGCCATGGTGCAGAGCTCCAGCCCATCCTACCCCGTGATGGCTTCGCTCGATCTGGCCCGGCGCCTGCTGCACAGCCGCGGCGCCGCTGCCTTCACGGCGGGGCTCGCCGCCGTGGACGCCCTGCAGCGCGGCCTGGCGGCGCTGCCGCGCTTCCGGCTGCTGCAGCCGCCGGCGCAGCAGCACAGCCCCGGCGGCGCTGGCAACGCCGCCGCCGGGACCGGGCCGCCGCCGCTGCGCCCGGCGGCGTATACGGCCCAGGACCCCTTCAAGGCGGTCATCTATGATGCCGCGGGGGTCCTGGGGGGCTTCGAGCTGCAGCGGCTGCTCGAAGCGAGGGGGATCGTGCCGGAGATGAGCGACGACCGGCACGTGGTGCTGGCCTTCAGCCTCGGCTCGAAGGCGGAGGAGGCAGCGGTGCTGCTGGAGGCGCTGCGGGATATTGCAGCGCAGAGCCCCGGCATCCCGGGGAACACCGCCCAGGATGCATCATATAATGACAGCAGAGAGGGGATACCATCCTCACCTGCTCAACATTCCACGTGGAACAATTTCAGTGTTCCGCAGATTTCGGCCCCGGTTGCGTTCTCTACGAAGCCGGTTGCCGCCGGACAGACAGAGAGCGTCAAGCTTGAAGCCGGTGCGGGCAGGATGGCGGCGGAGATGGTGATCCCCTATCCGCCAGGCATTCCGCTGCTGTACCCTGGAGAGACAATCACAGCGCCTGTACTGGGCAGGCTGATCCGGCTGCGCGATGGCGGGGCCAAGTTCCAGGCCTGTGCCGATCCCGCCTTACAGCGGATTAAGGTATACAACAATCAGAAGGGCGGAGAAGCATAAGTGAAGCGAGAAGGTTTCTTCATTACTCTGGAGGGAGGGGACGGCTCCGGCAAAACAACGATACTGGGCAGAGTAGCAGCCTATCTGCAGAACCACTCCATGCCCTATATCATTACCCGCGAGCCGGGCGGAATCGAGATTGCGGAGAAGATCCGCTCCATCATCCTGGACCCGGCCCACACAGCGATGGATGCGCGGACGGAGGCGCTGTTATATGCGGCGGCAAGAAGCCAGCATCTGGCCGAGGTGGTCGAGCCGGCACTGGAGCAGGGAATTACGGTGCTCTGTGACCGTTTTGTCGACAGCAGTCTGGTCTATCAGGGGGTGGCAAGAGGTCTGGGGATTGAAGCGGTGCGGGAGATTAACCGGTTCGCTACAGGCGGAAGAATGCCGGATCTTACCTTCTACCTTGATGTGGACCCCGAGGTGGGCCTGTCCCGGATTGCCGCCAATCATGGCCGTGAAGTCAACCGCCTGGATCTGGAGAGCCTTGAATTCCATCAGAAGGTGAAGGCGGGCTATGAACAGGTCATTGCCGCAGAGCAGCAGCGGATTGTTGTGCTTGACGCCAACCGTCCCATCCATATGGTGGAGCAGGAGCTGGTGCAGGTATTGAAGGACAGGATTTTGAAGGATTTCTAAAAGGTTTTGTCTAATATAACGGTAGAGGTATAATGATTACACACAGACCTGTAGCGCATAAGCTGCTGCCAGCTCTGTGATTACCAATATGCAGGAGGGGATACGAGATGAATTTGATCATTGCAATTATCCAGGACAAAGACAGCAACCGGCTATCCAGTGAACTGGTTAAGGCGAATTTCCGCGCGACCAAGCTGGCCAGTACAGGCGGATTTCTCCGCGCGGGTAACACTACCTTTCTGATCGGGGTAGATGATATTCAAGTAGATGCTGTTCTCACTGTTATCCGCAACAGCTGCAAAGTGCGTGAGCAATTGGTCACTCCGGTTACGCCGATGAGCGGTACGACCGATTCCTATTTGCCGCTTCCTGTGGAAGTGCAGGTAGGCGGAGCCACCGTATTCGTGCTTCCTGTCGACCGGTTCGAGCATTACTGAGCCTAAGGGGCTACAGACCATAAGGGCGGTAGATATCCTTGAAGATCAACCCGGGCTACAGGCCCCTCAAAAGTGAATTATCGGCGACTGACGCTGAAAGACGGCCGGTTGAACACAAAAACTTCAACGACGTCTTTCAGCAGCATAGCCAGCAGAAGACGATAGATGAGTTAAACCGCCAGATTAAGGACATCCAGCAGCAAGGCGACCGGTTATCCAAATCGATGACTGTCCGCGAGCTGGCGATCTACCGGAACATGATCAAGCGGTTCCTGGAGGAGACGGCCCGCCGCGGCGTCATTCTGAAGGAAACGAAGGGCTGGGACCGGCGGGGGCGCGGCAAGCGTTACAAGCTGCTGGAGGAGATTGATGCCGCGCTGCTGAATATGGCCGATGATCTGCTGGACAGTGAGCAGGGCCGGATCGATCTCCTGGGCAGGGTCGGAGAGATCCGCGGACTGCTGATTAATTTTTCTTTCTGACAGAGTTGGAGGAGCATATGTCTTTTGATGAAATATTAGGGCAGGAGGATGCCAAGCGTCTGCTTCAGAATGCTCTGCGCAAGGATGCGGTAAGCCATGCCTATCTGTTTACCGGCCCCGCAGGCAGCGGACAGGTTAAGACGGCGCTGACGTTCGCCCAGGCGATTTTCTGCACCGGCTGCAAGGATGATGCCTGCGGGGAATGTCTGGAATGCCGGAAGGTGGAGCATGGGAACCACCCGGATTTGACACTGCTTCGCCCTGACGGGGCAAGCCTCAAGATTGACCAGATTCGCGAACTTCAGCGTGTGTTCTCCTACCGCTCGGAGGGAATTCACCCGAAGGTTTATATTATAGAAGGTGCAGACCTTATGACGGTGCAGGCTGCCAACAGTCTGCTGAAATTTCTGGAGGAGCCGCCTGCTCCGGCCGTTGGAATTCTGATCTCGGATAACAGCAGTGCCCTGCTGCCCACGATCCAGTCCAGAACCCAGCGTATCCCGTTCAGCCCGCTTCATCCCGATATAATGCTTCAGGCACTGTCCGGCGAGGGTGTTCCGGTGCCGCTGGCCAGGTGTGCGGTATCCTTAAGCGCAGGCATCGACGGCTGCAGGGAACTTTTGGCACAGAATTGGTTTGCAGAAATGAGAAATCTAGTGTTACAATTAGCGAAGGAGTCCCTGGGCAAGGGCAGCTCTGCGGTGGCGACCGCAGGATCTAAGCTGTTCAAGACCGGACTCGGTGAACATTTGGATATTCTTTTCAGCATGTTTCACTTATGGTTCAAAGATATGCTCTACTTCCTGTACCGAAAGCACGAAAGCATCGTTTTCATAGATCAGTTAGACTTTATTTCCAAGGCTGCCCGCCAGCGGAGTACGGAACAATGGGTGGCTTATATGGAATATGCAGCGGAGAGCAAGCGGAAGCTTCGTTCCAATGCCAATGCCCAGCTCTGTCTGGAGCAGTTCTTAATCCGGCTGGAAGGCTAGAGGTTCGGGTTAAATAAGATAATCCTCAGCACCCTGGAATATCAGGTTTAGCGGACGAGGAAGGACAAGCATGGATCATGAGGGAAACAGTCTTGCTTAAGGGTTCCTTTTACCGTCAAACAAGGGGGTTAATTTTTGTACAGCGTAGTAGGTGTCCGCTTCAAAAAAGCGGGTAAAATATATTACTTCGATCCGCTTGATTTCCCGATTGAACGCGATCAATGCGTAATTGTCGAGACTGCAAGAGGGGTCGAATACGGTAAGGTTGTCGTTGGCAAAAAAGAGGTGCAGGAAGCTGACGTGGTGCTGCCGCTCAAGAAGGTCATGCGGATTGCCGGTGAAACCGACGCGCGCGTGGTGGAAGAGAATAAAGGTGCAGCCAAGGATGCTTTTACGACCTGTTTAAATAAAATCCGCGATCATGGCCTCAAAATGAAGCTGGTGGATGTGGAATTTACGTTTGACCGTAACAAAATCATTTTCTATTTCACGGCTGAGGGCCGCGTCGATTTCCGTGAACTGGTCAAGGACCTGGCGAGCATATTCCGCACCCGCATCGAGCTCCGGCAGATCGGTGTGCGTGATGAAGCCAAGATGCTGGGCGGACTTGGACCCTGCGGGCGGGTGCTCTGCTGCTCCTCCTGGCTGGGTGACTTCGAGCCGGTGTCGATCAAGATGGCGAAGGATCAGAATCTCTCGCTGAACCCGACCAAAATCTCCGGATTATGCGGACGGCTCATGTGTTGCCTGAAATTTGAGCATGATAACTATGAGAGCACGAAGGAAGAAATGCCGGCCGTAGGCAAGATGGTGATCACCTCGCTCGGTGACGGCAAGGTTGTCGGAATTAACGCCGGAAGCCGCACCGTTCATGTACAGTTGTTTGAAGTGGGCAAAGTTAAAGAACTTCCAATGGATGATGTTGTCGTCAAGTAAACCATTATAAGGTTACTTTCGGGGTGGAGACTTGGAGAACAAGAATATATTTGCACACATGCAGGAGATGGAAGCGCAGATTGATGAGATGCGCGCCACGCTTGGCGATTGGAAACAGACGGTCAAAGAGCTGATGGAAGCCAATCAGAAGCTTAGTCTGGAGAATGAGCAGCTGCGTATCATACTAAAAAGGGAAGCACCTTTGGATAAAACCGCCCTTTCTGCTGAGGCCGAGGCCATTCTTGCGGCTGAAGGGAAAGAAGAGGTGGTCGGGGAAGGTTATGATAACCTGGCCCGGCTGTATCACGAAGGCTTCCATATCTGCAATGTCTACTTTGGACATTTGCGGACAGAAGGCGATTGTCTGTTCTGTCTTTCGTTTCTTAATAAATGAGGATATCCAGCCGTAGGAGATTGTCGCCTACGGTTTTTTTGAATGTTGCGCAGGCTATGCTGCTGAAGGCATAGGCTTCACCATAAGTTGAGGAGAATACGATGACCCAATCATTTCATAATTCATCTGTGCCGGTATATGAGGCGGAACGGATTGATGATCTGCTGACCCATAATCTGAAAATCATCCAGAGCGATGAAGTGTTCAGCTTCTCGATGGATGCTGTGCTGCTGGCCCGGTTCGCCAGTGTTCCCCCGCGCGGGAGAGTGCTTGATCTGTGTACGGGCAACGGGGTCATTCCCATGCTGCTGACGACGCGGACGAAGGCTGCCATTGAAGCTGTCGAAATTCAGCCCCGGCTGGCCGATATGGCCCGGCGCAGTGTGGCGCTTAACGGGCTGGAGGAGAGAATCCAGATTCATGAGGGAGATCTGCGGGAGCTGCATACTACGGCAGGCTATGGCGTATATGATGCCATTACGGTAAACCCCCCTTATATGCCGCTGAATGGAAGCGATCTGAAGCTGAATAGCCATCAGGCAATGGCCCGCCATGAAATCGGCTGCACGCTGGAGGAGGTCATTCAGGCCTGTGTACGGCTGGTCCGCACCGGGGGCAAAGTCAGCATGGTGCACAAGCCGCAGCGGCTGGCCGATATCATTAGTCTGATGCGCAAGCACCGGCTGGAGCCGAAGGTGATCCGCTTTGTGCATCCCCGTGCTCACTTAGAGGCCAATATGGTGCTGATTGAGGCTGCGCGGGACGGGAAGCCTGAGGTGCGTTTACAACCCCCGCTTATCGTATATAATGAGGACAATCAATACTGTCCGGAGATTCTGGACATCTACTACGGGAACAAAGAGGATATCCGCCAATGAAGATACAATGCCAAAGCAGCTTTCAGAATAACCAGGCTGGAGCGAAGCCGGACGGATGCGGGAAGCTGTATCTGGTAGCGACGCCGATCGGCAATCTGGAGGACATGACCTACCGTGCCGTCCGCATGCTGAAGGAATGTGACATCATTGCTGCAGAGGACACCAGACAGACACGCAAATTACTGAGCCATTTCGAGATTACGCCGTCCCTGCTGTTCAGCTATCATGAGCATAATAAGGCCGCCAGCGGGCCTGAGCTGATACGCTATATAATAGAAGGTAAAAATTTGGCATTGGTTAGCGACGCCGGCCTGCCGGCGATTTCCGACCCTGGTGCCGATCTGGTCGCGCTGGCCGTCAGCCACGGGATTCCGGTCATTCCGGTGCCCGGGGCGAATGCCGCCTTGTCTGCTCTGATCGCATCCGGTCTGCCCACTTCCAGCTTTACCTTCGTAGGTTTTCTGCCCCGTGAGCGCAAGGACATCCGTACCGTTCTGTCATCCCTGCGTGCGGCACAAGGGACACTGCTCTTCTACGAGTCCCCGCACCGTGTCGCCAAGACACTGGCGCATCTGCTGGAAGCGTTCGGCAACCGCCGGGTCACGCTGGCGCGTGAGCTGACGAAGCGTTATGAAGAGTTCCTGCGCGGAACCCTGGAGGAATGCCTGGCCTGGCTGGAGGAGCATCCACCGCTCGGCGAATACGTCATCGTACTGGAGGGGGAGAGCAAGGAAGAGGCAGAACTGGCCGAATCCTCCTGGTGGCGCGAGCTTGAGGTGGAGGCGCATGTTGCCCACTATGAAGCTTCAGGCTTACCACGTAAAGAGGCTATGAAAAAAGCCGCGTCCGACCGCGGCCTGTCTAAGAGGGATATTTATAACTCGCTGCTCGAGCGGGAATAGAAGATTACTTTGGAAAAAGAAATATTTAAAGGGTATAACTGGTTGTAAATGGTTGAAATTTATTTATATAATAGGTAACAAGCGGTTGGGATTAGCTAACTAATAGAAGCATTCTTATCCAAATCATCCATGGTGTGATGTTCCAACTATATAAAATAAATCCTTCGGCACTATAACTCCTGTCATGGTCGGCGAAGCCGCCATAAGGTCTTGTCATGGCTGGCGAAGCCACCATAAGGTCTTGTCATGGCCGGCGAAGCCGCCATACCGCGCAGCCGCCGTAGGCAATATGCCTATGGCGCCCCCCTCGCGGGTAAGGCCCTGAGGACGTACCGTCAGGGAGTCCGAGAAGGGCCGGTCCTGCGCCGAACATTGCTTCCTTCCGCGCCAGTTGCAGGGATTCGCCGAGCTTCCAGGTGTCCAGAGGGCAGGTGCCCTTTGGGGCCCTCCCCGTGGGGAGGGTTTGGGAGGGGAAGCAGCAGATTTTATAAGTCAAGGTTGTGAAATGGTTGTAAAAATGCTTTCTAGGGAAAAGGGGAATCCGGGGAAAGTCCCCGGAAATTAAGATAAAAAAATACCTCCCGCGCGAACAGGAGGCCAAGGAGATATAAAAAGGTTAGAATTAACAATTGGATTAGTTCCTATTATACCCTATTTATCTTAGTTTGTCACAGGGGTAGGGATAGTAGAAATACATTCATGGCAAACAATTTTACCCTTGAAGTAAGTTACATTCTCAGCATTGCCGCAGAAAATACAAGCAGGCTCGTATTTCTTAAGCATGATCCGCTCACCGTCCACGTAAATTTCGAGCGCATCTTTTTCTCCAATGCCAAGGGTGCGACGCAATTCAATCGGAATAACGACCCGTCCAAGCTCGTCTACCTTACGTACAATTCCTGTTGATTTCATCATTACAATCGTTGCTCCTCTCAATGTTCAAAAGCGTCATTATTCGACATTCTTCACTGTTTTATGATATTTATAATACCAACCATTCCCAAAACAGTCAACCTTTTTTGAGGTTAATTTTAAGGAATCTTTTGCGAAAACTTTTATTCCGCTGGGGAACAAGCATTTTCTTTACAAAGAGCAGTAAAAGTCTTTTGTCGATTTGTCAGTACAATAATCGTCAACTTTCGACATTATATGACACTATTTCTTATAAAACAAGAAAAGGAGTTGAGCTCATGAGGCAGCCTTTGTCTGAAGAGAAAGTATTTAAGGACCCGGTTCACAACTATATTCACGTGCAGGACACCATTATTTGGAGACTGATTAACACCCCGGAATTCCAGCGTCTGCGGCGCATAAGGCAGCTTGGCACCTCTTATCTGACCTTCCATGGCGCAGAGCACAGCCGGTTCTCCCATTCGCTTGGCGTGTATGAGATTACCCGCAGAATCATCTCCCAATTCGAACGGAGCGGCTACAAGGACTGGATGCCTGAAGAAAGACTGCTTACGCTGTGCGCCGCGCTGCTGCATGATCTGGGACATGGCCCGTTCTCCCATTCTATAGAAGAAGCTTTTGAAATGGATCATGAGGACTGGACCCGGCGGATTATTCTGGAGGATACCGAAATTACGGCCATCTTGCGCGATGTGGCAGATGATTTCCCCGCCAAGGTGGCTTCGGTCATTGCCAAAACCTATGAGCACGAAATTGTTGTCAATTTGGTGTCGGGACCGCTGGATGCCGACCGGATGGATTATCTGCTGCGGGATGCGTACTATACAGGGGTGAATTACGGAACGATCGACATCGACCGGATTCTGCGGATGCTGCGTCCGTATGACGGCCGGGTGGTGGTCAAGGAATCAGGAATGCACGCTATCGAGGATTATCTGATGTCCCGTTATCAGATGTATTGGCAGGTCTATTTCCACCCGGTGACCCGCAGCTCGGAGATTATTCTCCGGCAGATTCTCCGCAGAGCCAAGGAGCTGGTGCTGGAGGGACATGCCTTCCGGTTCATGATTGAGCCATTAAGCGATTTGTTCAGCGGAGAGGTGTCGGTGGCCCAGTACCTGCTGCTGGATGAGGCGCTGATGCAGACGGCCTTCATGCAGTGGACGCTGGAGGACGACCCGGTGCTGAGCGATCTGTGCAGCCGGTTTATTCACCGCAGGCTGTATAAATATGTAGAGACGGAGCATCTCGATTCCGAGACGATTGACGAAATCCGCCGCAGCTTCTCAGCGGCCGGGCTGCGTGCCGATTATGATCTGGAGATTGATTATCCCACCGATCTGCCTTATGATGTGTTCCGTCCGGGAGACGGATTCGACAGCAAACAGATCCTGCTGCTGGACCGGCATGAGCGGCTGAGGGAAATCTCTGAGGTCTCGGATATTGTCCGCTCGATCAGCGGAATACACCGGGGGCGGTACCATCTTTATTTTCCGCAGGATAAGGTACAGAAAGCCCTTCCGCAGCTGCCGGCAAGGATAGCAGAAATTTTCGCCAGGTAACCGCTTAAGCTTGACCCTATACTATAGAAATTAAGGCAGAAAGGATGTTCATTCATGCAGTTATTCGACACACATACCCATCTGGATGCGCCGCAATTCGACGAAGACCGCGAAGAGGTGATTGCCCGCGCCCATGCCTCCGGAGTCAGCAAAATGATCAATATCGGCTTCAACCGCGAGACGATTCCGACCACGATGCAGCTTGCTGAGCAATATGATTATATTTATGCAGCGGTGGGCTGGCATCCCCAGGATGCGGTCACTATGAAGGACGGGGACCTCGAATGGATTGCTTCCCTGTGCGCCCATCCCAAGGTCGTTGCCATCGGCGAGATCGGGCTGGATTACTATTGGGATACCTCTCCGAAGGATGTGCAGCATGAAGTATTCCGCAAGCAGATTGGCCTGGCCCGTGAGCTGAAGATGCCGATCAGCATTCATAACCGGGATGCCCATGAGGATGTTGTCCGCATTCTCCGCGAGGAGAAGGCCAGTGAGGTGGGAGGCGTGATGCATTCCTTCTCCGGGAGCTGGGAGACTGCCAAAATGTGTCTGGATCTCGGGTTCCATTTGTCCTTCGGGGGGCCTATCACCTTCAAGAACGCCAGGGTGCCCAAAGAGGTGCTTGCCCAGACTCCGCTGGACCGGCTCCTGATCGAAACGGACTCGCCATACCTGACACCACACCCGTTCCGGGGCAAGCGAAATGAGTCCGCTCATGTGAGATTGGTCGCCGAGGCAGCAGCGGAAATAAAAGGCTTGGAATTACAGGAATTGGCGGAAATTACGTATGCGAACGCACTGGAACGATTTGGGATAGTCTGAAAAAGCGAGTAAAAGCGGTCAAAAATGAAGTATAGCCGATATATTGAACTTTTTTAATCGAAAAACAGCCGGATATTACAATATTTTAATGATTTTTTTACGTAAACGTGGTTGAATCGTCCTTTACAACATGCATCAAAACAGGATATCATCTTTTCAGTGCAGTGAGCTGTTGTTTCAGTGACAGCCACTTATTCATGGATCGTCTCGCTTAATCTCCGTATGGAGAACGGGGGAACCGATAATTGCTCTGCCGCATGAACGTACCTAGCACAGCACAGAATTGCCGCAGACAATTATTTGATTTCTTTACGTGGTCTTTGGGGTGAATTTAAGGGCAACCGCCGTGAGCGGGTGACCTAAGATAGGGCATCTCTCTTATGCCCGAACCCGACAGCTAACCCCGTAAGCGTAAGTAAGAGAGGAAACCTCGTGCATAGCCGCCTGTATTCGACACCGGAGAAGCCACGAAAGAGTCCTCTGTGAACTCTTTCTTGGCTTTTTTGTTTTGAATATTGCGGATGATCCCGGCATACTGTTATATAACAGATCCGGGAGTCACCATGCCGAGAGGCGATCCATGAGCAGGAGACGCTGAAGCAATGCGGGCGTATCCTGTTGTAATCTCAAACTTAGTTTCGTCAGAAGTGATTCAGTCACCTTGATATACTTGGACGACGGGGCTATGTAAGGAGGATGGAGAGAGTGGGCGTATTCCAACCAGAGGTATCCCATGATTCGCAATCATCCAGCAGGTCTTTCGCATTACGGTGGAAGCAAGTCAACCCCCGGGTATTATTGCTTGCCGGTGTGTTATCCCTTGTGATCGCACTGTTCATTCTGCTGTACGTACACGGTCAGAGCAAAAAGGAAATTACTCTAGTCATAGACGGACGGGTACAGACGCTGGAGACGCGCGAGGCGCTGCTCAGTGATGTACTGGCCAAAGAACAGATATCGCTCCAGGAGCATGATGAATTATCTTTTGCCCTTAGTGATGAGATAAAAGACGGCGACCGTGTCGTTATTAACACCGCACAGAGGTTCATCCTTACGGCGGACGGAAAGACAAAGGTATTATTCACGACCGAGGATACTATTGGTCAGGCAATCGGCAAGCTGGGCTATAGCCTGGAAGGCTTAGACAAGATTTACCCTTCGAAAGACACCGCAGTATCTGCCGATATGAAAGTCAAGATTGTCCGGGTTAACAAGCAGGTCGTCCAGCGGACCACCAACCTGCCGTTCCGGGTCATCAAGACAGCAGACCCCTCATTAACCAAGGGAACCGTTCGGGTAGCACAGGCAGGCAAGCCGGGCGTAATGATCCAGCACATCGAGAAGGTCTATCACGATGGCGAGCTGGCATCCATGCGCATGATCGGCAAGGAAGTACACACAGTCACCAAAGACAAGGTGATTGCCGTGGGCACCAAGCCTCTTCCTAAGCCCGTTGTTGTGGCCACAACTTCCAAACCCGAAGCAACCTCCAAATCATCCAAAGTCAGCGCTAAGGCGAACAAGGTAACGAGCAAGGCAGGCGTGAATTTTGAGTATAAGCGCATGATCAAAAATGTATCCATGACGGCGTATTCCTCGCAGGAGCCGGGTATTGGAACCCGTACCGCCTCAGGCACACGTGTGACAGAAGGGCGTACTATCGCTGTTGATCCGAATGTAATTCCGATTGGCTGGTGGGTGTACATTGAAGGATTAGGATTCCGCCGCGCAGAGGATACCGGCGGTGCCATCAAAGGCAATAAGGTGGATGTCTATTACGATTCACTGAGCCATGCGCGTAATTTCGGCCGGAAGTCACGGACCCTCTATGTCATCGGACCGGTGAAGCCGGAGCTGAATTAACGCGGGACTTTTGCAAATTAGCGGTATATAGGATATAGTGAGGGAAGCACTTACGAAGCTTGAGAGCTGCCGCTCATCACTTATACATTCTTTAGCCAAAAAGAAGGGGAGCGAATCCTCTTCTTTTTGCGTTCTGGAGTAAGGAGTCAACTTATCGATGATCAAGGAATTAATTGTTGTGGAAGGCAAAAGCGACACTGTGGCCGTGAAGCGCGCGGTAGAGGCCGACACGATCGAAACCGGCGGCTCCGCCGTGGACCGTAAGGTCATTGCCAAGATAGCGCTGGCTATGGAGCGCAGAGGCGTCATCATTCTCACGGACCCTGACCATGCCGGGGAGCGTATCCGCAAAATCGTCTCCTCCAAGGTGCCCGGCTGCAAGCACGCCTTCATCCCGGAGAAGGACGCAACCCGCAAGGGGGATATTGGCGTGGAGAATGCCTCGCCTGAAGCGATCCGCCATGCGCTGGAGCATGTCCATACCTCCTTTGAGGGCGCTCCGGCCGTAATCGGAATGGACGAGCTAATGGCTGCCGGCCTGATGGTGCATCCCCGCGCGGCCGAGCGGAGAATGCAGCTTGGCAATCTGCTGGGCATCGGGTACTGCAACGGCAAGCAGCTATATAAACGTCTGGCGATGTTCGGCATCACACGCGAGGAGTTCGCGCGGGCAGTCGCCCAAATTGACGAGGGAGGCATCACTTCATGAGCGGCATTGACCATATCTCATCCCCGACCAGAACCAAAGCGATCATTGCGCGCTACGGATTCTCGTTCAAAAAAAGCCTGGGCCAGAACTTCCTGATCGATCAGAACATTCTGGAGAAAATCGTGGACGCCGCCGGCCTGGACAAGGCGGCGGGTGCGCTTGAGATCGGACCGGGGATCGGCGCGCTGACCGAGAAGCTGGCGATGACAGCCGGAGCGGTGACAGCGGTGGAGATCGACCGCAGGCTGATTCCGATCCTGAAGGATGTGCTGTCTATTTACCCCCATGTGAAGATCCGCAACGACGATGTGCTGCAGGTGAATCTGCAGGAGCTGTTCGCTGAGGATTTCGCCGGCAGGGACCGGGTCAGCGTCGTAGCCAATCTGCCGTATTACGTGACAACACCGATCCTGATGAAGCTCCTGGAGGAGAAGCTGCCGCTTGAGAATATCGTGGTCATGATCCAGAAGGAGGTTGCTGAGCGCATGGCGGCCGCGCCGGGCGGCAAGGAGTACGGAAGCCTCAGCATTGCCGTGCAGTATTACAGCGAGCCTGAGCTGGTCTGCATCGTGCCCCGGACGGTATTCATTCCCCAGCCGAATGTGGAATCGGCGGTGATCCGGCTGAAGGTCAGGGAACGCCCTCCGGTAGAGGTGGCGGATGAGGAGCATTTCTTCAGCGTTGTCCAGGCGGCGTTCACCCAGCGGCGCAAGACGATCGCCAATAATCTCAAGGCCCGCTTCTTCCCCGGCGAAGGGCGCGAGCGGCTGGAGGCTCTGCTGGCGGAGGCGGGCATTGAGCCGTCCCGCCGCGGCGAGACGCTCAGCATAGAGGAGTACGCGCGTCTGAGCGCGGTCCTGCTGGCTGCCGGAATATCATAAATCCCCCCCCGGAGGATGAACCAACCGGGGCCTTTGCCCATACCATGGGGTAGAGGTGGTGTTGTAATGAATATAGGAGACTTGGTCATCCGTAAATCCTATGGCGGCGATGTGACCTTCCGGGTAGACAATATATTGCAGAATCGGGCAGTCATCAAAGGAACGGAGTTCCGTCTGCTGGCGGATTCACCGCTGGATGATCTGGTGCAGGTGCCGCCGACGCGGGTCAGCGAGCGGGGGCAGCAGGCGCAGATCAAGGCGAATGAATCGCTCAGCTGGCTGCGCAAGGACCGGCGGGAGCAGAGCCAGCGCAGCGGAGAGAGTGTAGCCGGGGCCTCCGGTTCATGGTCTCCGTCTCCGCAGGAACCGGCGTACTTTGAAGTGCCGGGCAAGGTGCTGCATCTGGACGGAGACGCACTGTATCTCAAGAAGAGCCTGAGCCTCTACGAGCAGCTGCGCATTCCGGCGGAAGGGCATCATGTCCATGAATCCAAAATGGCGGAGACGCTGTTCCGTCTGCTGCCCCGTGTGCGTCCCGATATCGTTGTCATTACCGGCCATGACGGAGTGCTGAAGCAGCAGCAGAATTACGATCTCTACAGCCTGAGCAGCTACAAAAATTCACAGAGCTTCGTGGCTGCAATCCGGGTAGCCCGCGAATATGAGCGTAATTTCGATGCGCTGACGATTGTGGCCGGAGCCTGCCAGTCCCATTTCGAGGCGCTGCTTGGCAACGGCGCGAACTTCGCCAGCTCCCCGGGCAGAATCCTCATTCATGCCCTTGATCCCGTCTATGTGGCAGCCAAAGCCTCATTTACCTCCATCCGCGATACGGTGAATCTGGGCGATGTCCTGAACCATACCATCAGCGGAAATCAGGGGATGGGCGGGATCGAGACGCGCGGGAGCTTCCGCATCGGGATGCCGAAGCTGAATAACCTGGCTACACTGAAGGTGACGCCATCCATAATGTAATTGCGCCTGAAGGCGGACGGGATATGCATAAGTGCATATCCTTTTTTATTGATTTTGAAGACAAGCTGTTCTAATGGAGAGGATAACGTGCTAACGCAAGAATACCGCTAACAAGGTGATTAAGCCGGGACAATCACTGTCTAAAAAAATTCCGTTGACAATGAATTTATCATCCACTATAATTATTTATTTAATTTGACATTCACCTCTTAAGACTGTATAATGGACAAGAAAAGAGGTGGTCGTCAGGAATGGCTAATAACGCGCTGATGGAAATCAAACGCAGTCTCGAAGCTCACGTCGGTCACAAGATTACACTACGGGCTAACGGGGGCCGTCGCAAGACGGTTGAACGTACCGGTGTCCTGGAAGAAACGTACCCTTCTGTTTTTATTGTCAAACTGGATCAGGAGCAGCAGAGCTTCAAGCGTGTCTCCTATAGCTATGCCGATATACTTACTGAATCTGTGGAAATCACAGTTAACGAAGACGATGGGCAGATGCGGATAATGTATGTCAAAGCTTAGCGTCACGGACAGTCCTCCGGCAGGGGGGCTGTTTTTTTTCGAATATAAGAATTTCTATGTTTCACATGATAACTTATCCTTCACATGGAATGGATATGGCCCCTCGGCGCATACTACAGAGGCAGTACGTTCATCATCCACTAGCACAAAGGGAGGAATCCGAAATGAGCCGCAGAAGACGGGGCATGATGTCGGAGGAATTGAAGACGGAGCTGGCGAAGGAGCTTGGCTTCTACGAGACTGTGGAGCGGGAAGGCTGGGGCGGAATCCGGGCGGCTGATGCCGGGAATATGGTGAAACGGGCAATACAGCTGGCTGAACAAGCAGCAGCACGCAAATCGTAGACTGCCGGGGGAGAGGACGTTCATGCATACAGGTATCGCCTGCGGGCGGTGCCTTTTTTTATCGATAACAATTTATATGTTGTGGGGTTGTTTTGGTGTATGAACAGGCTGCGGGGGGATATAATGGACTTCACTGCAAGTTTCTCATATAATATGTTAAGTTGTTTTTACGGGAAAAGCGAGGGTGGGTGAACGCCTTGAAAATGTATGAGAAAGCGCCGGCCAAAATCAATCTGATGCTGGATGTGCTGCACAAGCGGCCTGATGGATTTCATGAAGTAGAAATGATCATGACGATGGTCGATCTGGCCGACCGACTGGAGCTGTCTGAGCTGAAGCGGGATTCCATTATTATCTCTAGCCAGGCCGGATATATTCCGCTGGACGAGAAGAATCTGGCGTTCCAGGCTGCACGGCTGATCAAGGATCGGTATAACGTAAGAAGCGGTGTACATATCCATCTGGACAAAAGAATCCCGGTTGCCGCCGGTCTGGCCGGCGGCAGCAGCGATGCCGCGGCCACGCTGCGCGGCCTGAACCGGCTCTGGCGCCTCGGTATTCCGGCAGAGGAGCTGCAGGAGCTGGGCGCCGAGCTGGGCTCAGACGTCCCGTTCTGCGTCACCGGAGGCACGGCCCTGGCTACGGGCAGGGGGGAACGGCTGACTCCGATCCAGAGCCCGCCGCAATGCTGGGTTATCCTGGCCAAGCCGCCGATCAATGTATCGACGGCAGAGGTATACGGACGCGTACGCGCGAATCAGATCGCGGTTCATCCGTCAGCGCTCCGGATGCGGCAGGCCCTTGAGGCCGGCGATTTCGCAGCTGTCTGTGCGGGCCTGGGGAACGTGCTGGAGGATGTGACCCTGAAGCTCCATCCTGAAGTGCAGCAGCTCAAGGAAGCGATGGAGAAGCTGGGGGCGGACGGCGTATTGATGTCGGGCAGCGGCCCGACAGTCTTCGGCCTGGTCTCCAGGCAGTCGAAGGTAGCCAGAATCTATAACGGGCTGCGCGGCTTCTGCAAGGAAGTCTATGCGGTGCGTTCGCTGAGCTAGCGTATTCCGGCCAGACCGTTTCCACTTGTATAAATCCGTACAATAATGATATTATTCATTATAATATTCGGTTTTGTATAAAGTGAATTTAAGAATCAAGCATAAACGTCATTCTTAAATTCAGCTTATATGGCGAGGAGCATTCCGTGAAGAAACTTAAACGAAGCCAGCGGCTGGTTGATATGACCCAATTTCTGTTGGAGAAGCCGCACGATCTGCTTCCGCTGTCCACCTTTGCAGAGCGGTACGGGGCGGCGAAATCATCAGTCAGCGAAGATCTGGCAATTATAAAAGAGGTATTTGAAGGTGAAGGCGTGGGCGAGCTGCAGACGCTCGCAGGCGCGGCAGGCGGGGTACGGTACATTCCGCAGATGCCGATGGACATGGCGCTGGCCTTCGTGAACCGGCTGTGCGGACAGCTTGAACAGAGTGACCGGATTCTGCCGGGCGGTTATCTGTACATGTCGGATCTGCTGGGCCTTCCATCGCTGATGGAGCAGGCCGGCAAGCTTATAGCGACCGCCTTCTACGGCGTGGAGATTGATGTGGTGATGACCGTGGAGACCAAGGGAATTCCGCTGGCCTACGCGACCGCTGCGCAGCTGGGACTGCCTGTAGTTCTGGTGCGCCGCGACCATCAGGTAACGGAAGGCTCGGCGGTAAGCATTAACTATGTATCCGGCTCGCACAAGAGCATTCATACGATGTCGCTCTCCAGAAGAGCGCTGCGCGAGAAGTCCCGGGTGCTGATCGTGGATGACTTCATGAAGGCAGGCGGCACGGTGCGGGGCATGGTTGATCTGCTGGAGGAATTCAACGCCGAGGTGGCTGGCGTAGGGGTGCTGGTGGAATCCGGCGCCGTGGAGAAGGAAGAGCGCCTGCTGCATGATTATGTGTCGCTTGTGAAGCTGACTGAGGTGGACTCCAAGGTGCGGCGGATTTCGGCTCTGCCGGGCAACTATTTCTCCTCTTGAAATGGCGGAAATTGTCCTTCTGGAAATTCGCTTAAAATGTCGAATCGGTGAGGATTCTTAAGATAACTGCACGAAATCTGTCGAAATCGAAGATTCGGCAAAAATAATCTTCATTATCAGGCATTTTTTGGAATACAAAAGAAGGATTTCGCTTTGCTGTGTGGAATTATACACCAAGTCTCTGATGGAAAAAGGTGGTGAACACACACATGCAAATTACGGATGTCAGACTCCGCCGCGTCAACTCTGAGGGTAGAATGAAAGCAATTGCATCCATTACAATCGATAACGAGTTTGTTGTTCATGACATACGCGTCATCGACGGGAATAACGGGATGTTTGTTGCGATGCCCAGCAAGCGTACACCTGACGGTGAATTCCGCGATATCGCACACCCGATCTCTTCGGGAACGCGCGAGAAGATTCAATCTGCGGTACTGGCCGAGTACGAACGCGCCGCTACGGAAGAAGAGGAAGTCATTGAAGAGGGAGCTTAAGCGTATGCGCTGACTCTCCTGGATTGCTGCCTCCCCAAGGGCGGCGACAGGCCATACCGATTGGTATGTTTCGGGGCCCCCGCCAAGTACCCGGGTCAGCCTCGGAGCCAAAGCCTCACTTTGTGGGGTGATTCTATTGGGGTTCGAAGAAAAGGGAACCATGCAGGCAATGGTTCTCTTTTCTTTTTGCGCGGAATGAGATATATTCAGTAGTGAGTTCAAGAAGTAGGAGGTTGGCATTCTTGAAAAGAATGGCTGTTGTTCTTGCTGCAGGCCAAGGCAAGCGCATGAAATCAAAATTATACAAGGTACTGCACCCTGTCTGCGGGAAACCGATGGTAGGGCATGTGCTGGATACGGTGAAGGCCACCGGCTGTGAGCGTACCGTTGTTGTCGTAGGGCACGGGGCGGAGAAGGTTAAGGCTTATCTCGGCCAGGTTGCTGAATATGTGCTGCAGGAAACACAGCTCGGTACAGGCCATGCCGTCAAGCAGGCCAAGGATCTTCTGGGCAGTGAGGAAGGTACGACGGTTGTGGCTTACGGTGATACACCGCTGATAACCGCAGAGACACTAAAGGGATTGATGGCACTGCATGAAGAGCAGGGCGCTGCTGTTACGGTGCTTACTGCAGTCATGGAAGATCCATCAGGCCTCGGCAGAATTATCCGTAATGAAGACGGTGCTCTGATGAAGATCGTTGAGCAGAAGGACTGCTCTGCTGAAGAGGCAGCGGTCTGTGAGATCAACACTGGGATTTATTGCTTTGATAACGCTAAATTATTCGCAGCACTGGAGGAAGTCACTCCAAACAATATGCAAGGCGAGTACTATTTAACGGATGTTATTGGCATTCTGCGGGAACAAGGAAATCTTGTTCTGGCATTCCAGACGGAGGATGCTACAGAATCTATCGGTGTGAATGACCGTCTGGCATTATCGGAAGCGGAAGGCTACATGCGCGAGCGCATCAACCGCAGACATATGCTCGGCGGAGTAACTATAATTGACCCGGCTTCAACCTATATTGGAGCAGAGGTCGTCATCGGGGCAGATACGGTGCTCTATCCGGGCACGGTACTGAAGGGCAAGACCGTCATCGGTGAGGATTGTGTCATCGGACCGGCCAGCGAAATTGAAGACTGCGTGATTATGGACGGTGCTGCGGTGAAGCAGTCGGTTCTGAATCAGGCACAGGTCGGCACACGGGCTACCGTTGGGCCTTTTGCATATTTGCGCCCGGGCACGGTGCTGGGCCAGGAGGTCAAGATCGGCGACTTCGTGGAGGTCAAGAATGCCACGATCGGCGACGGATCCAAGGTCTCCCACTTAAGCTATGTCGGTGATGCCGAGGTCGGCAGGAATGTCAATATCGGCTGCGGCGCGATTACCGTGAATTATGACGGGTACAATAAGTCGAAAACGGAGATCGGCGATGATGCTTTTATCGGCAGCAACGTGAATTTGGTGGCTCCGGTTACTGTGGGCAAGGGCGCCTTCGTGGTCGCAGGCTCAACCATCACGCGTTCGGTATCAGCGGATGATCTGGCGATTGCCAGAGCAAGGCAGGAGAACAAGCCGGGATACGCGGAGAAGATCCGTGCCCGCGCCAAAGCGAAGAAAGACCAGCATAGTCCATCGTAAGAGGTTCAGGCCAAACGCGCCGGACGGACTTCTTGCACATCCGCGCCGGTGCTGTTTGGACGTTAAATTCCGTCACGGAGGGTTTATATTTTATGACTTATTGTGATTCCAAACTCAAGATTTTCACCTGCAACTCCAATCCCAAGCTGGCCAGCCAGATCGCCGATTATATCGGCATTCCGATGGGCGAGTCCCATACCACCAGCTTCAGTGACGGGGAGATTCAGGTCAAGCTGTCGGAGAGCGTCCGGGGCTGTCATGTCTACATTGTGCAGTCCACCTGCGGTCCGGTGAATGACAATCTGATGGAGCTTCTGGTGATGGTGGACGCGCTTAAGCGTGCATCTGCGAAGAGCATCAATGTCGTCATTCCTTACTACGGGTATGCCCGTCAAGACCGTAAGGCCCGTTCCCGCGACCCGATTACGGCCAAGCTGGTAGCGAACCTGATTGAAAAAGCAGGTGCACACCGTGTCATTACGATGGACCTTCATGCCATGCAGATTCAAGGCTTCTTCGATATTCCGGTCGATCACCTGCTGGGTGTTCCGATTCTGGCCCAATATTTCCGTTCCAAGCAGATCCAGAACCCGGTGGTGGTATCCCCGGACCATGGCGGCGTGGTGCGGGCCAGAAAGCTCGCCGACTTCCTCAATGCCCCACTGGCGATTATCGACAAGCGGCGTCCTGAGCCTAATGTGAGTGAGGTTATGAACATCATCGGGAATATCGAAGGCAAAACAGCGATTCTGATCGATGATATTATCGATACGGCCGGTACGATTGTTCTGGGAGCCAATGCCCTAATGGAGGGCGGCGTGAAGGAAGTTTACGCGTGCTGTACACATCCTGTCTTGTCCGGTCCTGCGCATGAACGTCTGGAGAACTCTCCAATCAAGGAAATTATCGTGACGGATACCATTCCAATCCGCAGCAGCAATCCTACAAGCAAGCTCAAGGTGCTGTCTGTCGCCCCGCTGATGGGTGAAGCCATTATCCGGGTGCATGAGGAGCTGTCCATCAGCAAGCTGTTCGAAATCGAATAGACTGCGCTAAATAGAAAAAGGGTTACACCTTTCCTGATACGGAAGATGTAACCCTTGTCGGCGTGATGCGGGCGGAGCTTCGACTTAAGCCAGAAGCCTTAATAGCCCGGGCGGGAGATGAAGGTGAAGAGGCTGCGGTTATACAGTGTTCCTTGCAGCTCTACGAAGCCTTCGTCCACCGCTGTAATTACACCGATGTCTACGTGCGCGTTCCCCCTATAGACTTCAACAGGCACAGCATTTTGAATATGGTACTGGAAATGGCGCTGTAGTGTTAGAATATCGCCCTGATGTGGCATTGTCATCACCTGTCTCCGGAGAATACACTTATTGTACCAAAAACGGAACTCTTCTGCTGAAAGTAGCATATGGAAAGGATAAACCTTAATTATGAAATGGATTGTTGGACTCGGGAATCCCGGACCGCAATACGCGAAGACCCGGCATAATGTCGGCTTCATGGCGCTAGATCAGCTTGCGGCCAGAAATGGCATCACCTTTAACCAGAATAAATGCAAATCGGTGATCGGCGAAGGCGTCATCAGCGGCGTCAAGACGGTACTGATTAAACCGATGACCTTCATGAACCTGTCCGGTGAAGCCGTACGGGCGTATATGGATTATTATAAGGTACAGCTGGAGGATATGATTGTGGTCTATGACGATCTGGATACCGAGCTGGGCAAGATCCGGCTGCGCTATCAGGGCAGTGCCGGCGGGCATAACGGGATTAAATCGATTATCCAGCACACCGGCACCCAGACCTTCAACCGGGTACGCATGGGTATCTCCCGGCCGGAGCCGGGCTTCGCAATCGTCGACTATGTGCTGTCGGCATTCCCCAAGAAGGATGGGGCGAAGCTGGAGAGCATGATTACCGGCACTTGTGATGCTCTCGAATTCAGCCTGCAGCATACCTTCGAGCAGACCATGGCCAAATTCAACGGCTAATACCAAGGCATAGGGTTCAGTTACTTTGAGGCTAAAGCGATCCAGGGCGGGGCATACTGAAGGTATATACTATCTTCGGGAGGCATATAGATGGCAATACACTATGTATGCAGGCATTGCAGGACATTCCTGGGAAGCATCGGCAGAAGTGACATTACAGAAATGCAGCTTGGGCTGCATTCCTTGACCCCTGCGGAGCGCAGAGATATAATAGCGTATGATTCAGAAGGCGAGATTACGGTGAAGGTGACCTGCGATTACTGCAAGCAGGCGCTGGAGTATAATCCCGAGCTCAGCCTCCTGGCCAGTCCGCTTCAGTAAGGTGGAAGCGCCTGTCTCTATCGTTATCCGCAAGCCTTGGCCTTATCGCTAAGGCTTGTTTTCGATTCTAATTATAACGGGTGTCAGCGGCTCTGCCGCTGTCCGCCTGTTCAGTAAGAGAGGTGCACCTGTTGTTACAAGGTCTTATAGAAGCTTTTTCCAAGGATTCTGATTTCCAGTCTGTCACCAGCGGCCTGGCTGCAGGCATGAAAGAACAGCTCATCTCCGGCTTATCCGGCTCCGCCAGACAGATTATGCTGGCTGCGCTGCATGAACAGACCGGACGGCCGCTGCTTGTAGTAACCCACAATATGTTCTCCGCCCAGAAGATGGCCGAGGATTTGCAGGAAGCGCTTTCCCCGGACCGGGTGCTGCTCTATCCGGCCAATGAGCTGGTGGCTGCCGAAGCGGCGGTCTCCAGTCCCGAGACGCTGGCGCAGCGGATTGATGTGCTGACCCGATGCGCCCAGGGCTTCCGCGGCGTTGTGGTCGTGCCTTATTCCGGTGTACGGAGACTGCTCCCCGCCCCCCATGTGATGGCGGAGGCCCAGCTCACCGTGTCACAGGACAGCACGCTTGTGCTGGATGACTTCCTGCTGTCCATGATAGAGATGGGCTACGAGCGGGTGGAGCGGGTAGAGAACCGCGGCGAGCTTAGTGTCCGCGGAGGAATCATCGATTTCTATCCTATGACTTCTCCACTGGCGTACCGGGTGGAGCTGTTTGATGATGAGGTAGACTCCATACGTACCTTTGACCCGATGGATCAGCGCTCAATCGATAAGGTCAACAGCGTGAAGATTACACCGGCGAAGGAGATCATTGCCGACCAGCTGCGCCAGGACGCGGCTTCTTCAGCTGCGTCAGCCATGCTGGAGCGGCAGCTGGAGAAGATGACCGACCGCCAGGCCAAGCTGCGCCTGCGCGAGGAGATCGGCCGGGAGCTGGAAATGCTGCGCCAAGGCACTTATTTCCCGGAGGTCTACAAATATATCAGCCTGCTGTATCCTGAACGTACCCATCTGTATGACTATATGGCAGAGGATACGGTGCTGATTCTCGATGAGCCGGCGAGACTGCTGGAGACGGCCAAGCAGCTGGAGCGCGATGAGTCGGAGTGGAACCTGCATCTGCTGCAGAACGGCAAGAATCTGCCTGAGCTGCACCTCTCCGTCGAGAACGATGTCATTATGTACAGCCGCCCGTTCCAGAGTCTGTTCATGTCCACCTTCCTGCGCCAGGTTCCGCATATTCAGCCGCAGAACATCCTGGGCTTCATCAGCCGGGGCATGCAGGACTTCCACGGTCAGATGAATGTGCTGAAATCGGAGATGGAGCGCTGGCACAAGTCCGGGGTGAAGGTAATTATGCTCGCCAACGGCGAGGAACGGATCGAACGGGTCCGCCGGGTCCTCGACGATTACGGTATTGAGGAGCCGACCATCCTTCAGGGGAATCTCGGCTCCGGCTTTGAGCTGCCTTCCATCCATCTGGCGGTCATTACGGAAGGCGAGATGTTCTCGCAGAAGCAGCGCAAGGCCCGCAAGGTCACCAAGGGAATGGATAACGCTGAACGCATCAAGAGCTATACCGAGCTGAAGATCGGCGATTATGTGGTACACCAGAACCACGGGATCGGCAAGTACATGGGCATCGGAACGCTGGAGGTCAGCGGGATTCACCGTGACTATATGCATATTCTCTATGCCGGAGGCGACAAGCTTTCAGTTCCGATTGACCAAATTGACCTGATACAGAAATATGTCGGCTCGGAAGACAAGGAGCCGAAGGTATACAAGCTGGGCGGCAATGAATGGACGAGGGTAACCAGCAAGGTGCGCAGCTCCGTCCAGGATATCGCCGATGACCTGATCAAGCTGTACGCAGAGCGCCAGAGCGCGCTGGGCTACGGGTTCGAGAAGGATACCCAGGAGCAGCGTGAATTCGAAGAGATGTTTCCGTATGAGGAGACCCGTGACCAGCTCCGGGCGATCGAAGAGATCAAGAAGGATATGGAGCAGAACCGTCCGATGGACCGGCTGCTCTGCGGAGATGTGGGATACGGCAAGACGGAGGTGGCGATCCGGGCCGCTTTTAAATCAGCGATTGAAGGCAAGCAGGTGGCGGTCCTTGTGCCGACAACCATCCTGGCGCAGCAGCATTATGAGACCTTCCGCGAGCGCTTCGCCAATTATCCGCTGAATATTCAGGTGCTCAGCCGCTTCCGCAGCCGCAAGGAGCAGAACGAGACGATTAAGGGTGTAAGACAGGGGACTGTGGATGTGGTCATCGGGACGCACCGTCTGCTGTCGCAGGATCTGGTCTTCAAGGATCTGGGCCTCCTGATTGTCGATGAGGAGCAGCGCTTCGGGGTTACCCATAAGGAGAAGCTGAAGAAGCTGAAGACCAATGTCGATGTTCTGACCCTGACGGCCACGCCGATTCCCCGTACGCTGCATATGTCAATGCTCGGCGTGCGCGATCTGTCGGTCATTGAGACCCCGCCGGAGAACCGCTTCCCGGTTCAGACGTATGTGGTGGAGCATAGCCAGACCCTGATCCGCGAGGCGGTAGAGCGCGAGCTCGCCCGGGGCGGGCAGGTCTATTATCTGTATAACCGCGTTCAGGGCATCCAGGAGATGGCCGCACAGATCTCTATGCTGGTGCCGGAGGCGAGAGTGGGCATCGGGCACGGGCAGATGTCGGAGTCGGAGCTGGAGAAGACCATTCTCGACTTCCTGGACGGGGAGTATGATGTGCTGGTCAGCACCAGCATTATCGAGACGGGTGTCGATATTCCGAACGTCAATACGCTTATTGTGCATGATGCCGACAAAATGGGGCTGTCCCAGCTGTATCAGCTGCGCGGACGCGTAGGCCGGTCCAACCGGATTGCCTATGCTTATTTCACCTACCAGCGCGATAAGGTGCTGACAGAGGTGGCCGAGAAGCGCCTGCAGTCGATTAAGGAATTCACGGAGCTGGGTTCCGGCTTCAAAATTGCCATGCGCGACCTCTCCATCCGCGGAGCGGGCAACCTGCTCGGCGCAGAGCAGCACGGCTTCATCGCTTCGGTCGGCTTCGACCTGTATTCGCAGATGCTGGCCGAGGAAATCCGCAAGCGTAAGGTCAGCGTGCTGGGCGAAGAGGATACCTCGCTGAAGCAGGGCAATACGGTCATTGATTTGTCGATTGACGCGTATCTTCCGTCCGAGTATATTTACGACAGCATCCAGAAGATTGAAATCTACAAAAAAGTGGCTGCAGTGGCATCCTTCGAGGATGCCGCAGAGCTTGAGGATGAGCTGCTCGACCGGTTCGGCGAATTGCCGGAGTCAGTCGTTAATCTGCTCTCCGTAGCCCGGCTGAAGGTGTACGGCAAGCTGTACGGCATGGAATCGGTTGTCCGGCGCGGAGATGAGGTCTCGCTGAATTTCCATGAAGGAAGCATCGGGGCCTTTGATACGGCGAAGCTGGCCAAGGTTGGTAATAGCTTTGAAAGACGTGTACAATTTGATAAGGATGCCAAAGCCACCATCCGGATCAAGGTGAAGGATCTGGGTGACAAGGAGCTGCTGGATCTGCTGGAGCAATTCCTCGCGGCAGCCGGACAGTCTCTAAAATCGAAGGGAGAATTACACAATGTCGTTAAATAAAAAATCCTGGAAGGTACTGGCGGTCGCGCTGACCGCAGCCCTGTCCTTCTCCATGCTTGCTGCCTGCAGCAACAAGAATAGCGATACTGCAGTGGCGACCTATAAGGGCGGCACGATTACCGAGAAGGAATTCAACGTGGACACGCGTGTAATGAAGTTCCTCTCACCCGAGCAGGCCCAGTACTTAGAGATTGATATGTTCAAGGAATCGATTCTGAAGCAGGAGGTTGCCTTTGAATACCTGGCCGGACAAGCCAAGGATGAGGCGAAGAAGGCAGCCGAGAAGGAAGTCGATACCCAGATTGCCAATATCAAGACTACGCTGGGCGATAACTATAAGAAAGCGCTGAAGGAACAGGATCTGAGCGAATCCGACCTGCGCGCCTATATGCAGCGCGTGCTTACCGTATATCAGGACATGCTGCTGAAGGTAACGGACGAGCAGGTGAAGAAGCAGTATGAAGACACCAAGGCGGACTATACTGTGGCTACACTGCGCCACGTCCTGATCGGCCTGACGGACAGCGCCGGCAAGGAGCGGTCCGATGCCGATGCGCTGAAGCGCGCCCAGGAAGTGAAGGCGAAGCTGGACGGCGGGGCAGATTTTGCCGCTGTGGTGAAGGAATACACCGATGATACCGCTACGAAGGAGACGGGCGGCGAATACAAGGACAAGCCTCTCGTAAATTATGTAGCAGAATTCAAAGCTGCGGCTCAGACCCTGCCGCTGAATACGATCAGTGATCCGGTCAAGAGCAGCTTCGGATATCACATTATCAAAGTGGAGGACCGCAAGGATACTACCTTCGAGACGCTGACGCCGGAGCAGCTTCAGACGGTGAAGAATTCAGCGGCTTCCGCTGCCCTGGAGAACTTCCTGGAGAAGGATCTGGACAGCCTGGAGATCAAAATCAATCTGCCGAAGAGCTCTCCTGCTGCCGGCCAGCCGGAAGCCAGCGCTACGCCGGCTGCAGGCAAGGATGAACCGGCCGCAACCGAAGCGCCTGCGGCAACACCTGCTGCCACCGAAGCAGCCAAATAAATCTGAATGAACAAGCCGCCCTGGTGCTGTACGCATCCGGGCGGCTTTTTTTCAACAAATAATGCTCCAGGGAAGTTATGGTATATAAATCACAAATTATGATCATAACTGGAATGATGCCGGGCCATGGCGTTCTAATTTCAGCTGAGCAATGATATGCAGGACGGGCGATGTATAAGGAACTGGGAAGAGATGAATACTATGGTCAGATATTACGATAAATCACTGGGATTAACCACTCCCTTAATGGACAGTAGTTGGAACATACTTCTTAAGAAAGCGGGGCAACATGTGAAATGAAAGCTACTGGTATTGTTCGCCGTATTGATGACCTCGGACGGGTTGTTATCCCCAAGGAAATTAGACGCACGTTAAGGATTCGCGAAGGAGATCCTCTGGAAATTTTCGTTGACCGTGATGGCGAGGTGATCCTGAAGAAATATTCGCCGATTGGTGAGCTGGGCGATTTCGCCAAGGAATACGCAGAGTCGCTGTATGAAGGAACAGGCCATATTACCATGATTACGGACCGGGACAGCTTCATCGCGCTCGCCGGCGGCTCCAAGAAGGATTATCTGGACAAGCAGGTGGGTATGCTGCTGGAGAAGGTGATGGAGAGCCGTAAGACAGTGCTTGAGACCAATGGCGGCAGCTATGACATCAGCAAAGACCACTCGGAGTTGTTATCGAGTTATGTGGCGGCCCCCATTATCTCCGGCGGTGATCCCATCGGCTGCGTAGTGCTGCTGAACAAGGATGATTCGGTTAAAATGGCGCAGATGGAAGTGAAGATGGCCGAAACAGCCGCCGCCTTCCTGGGTAAGCAGATGGAGCAATAATAGCAGGTGTATTCACATTGAACCCCGCTTTTCCTTAGACTGAGGCCAGTCTAAAGGGAAGGACGGGGTTTTGTTGCGTCAGGGGGCGTCAATTTTCACTTACGGGCTAAGATCAGTTATAATATAGAAATTCATTCTATTCCAAAGCAGGTACATGATGACACCGAATCCGCAAGGCTCGAAGCTGCTGCAAGGCGCATTCATTCTGAGCGCCGCAGCGATATTCTCCAAACTCATCGGCACTCTGCAGAAGATTCCGCTGCAGAATCTGGGCGGTGACGCCGCCTTTGGTATCTACAACACAGTCTACCCGCTGTACACCATTCTGGTTACGGTCGCAATGCTGGGCCTGCCTGCCGCCATCTCCCGGTCCGTGGCCGAGGCTTCGGCGGCGCAGGATGAGCAGAAGGGACGGCGGGTCCTGCTGCTGTCCGCCGGAATTACAGCGGTCAGCGGCCTGGTGCTTGGCGTTCTGGTCTATGCCGGGGCGCCGCTGATCGCGGTATGGGTCGGCAGCCCCCATATTATTCCCGCCCTGCGCAGCAGCGCCTGGGGGCTCGCGGTGGTGCCGGTGATGGCGGCGCTGCGCGGGTATTTCCAGGGGCTGCACAACATGGTGCCCACTGCCGTGTCGCAGGTGGCCGAGCAGTCGGTGCGGGTGGCGGTGATGATCGCGCTGCTACTGTATCTGACCTCGGCCGGAGCAGACGCGGCCGGCATTGCCGCCGGAGCCCTGCTCGGCCCGGCCGGCGGCGGGCTGGCCGGCCTTGGCGTGATGCTGCTGTACTGGCGCAGCCACCGCCGCCGCAGCGTGCAGGCCGGATGGCCGGAGGCTCGGCTGAAGCCCTGTGCCGCTCCGGCATCAGCCCGCAGCGGTCAGGGCGTCTCTGCCCGCCAGCTGCTGGCCTACGGGCTGCCGGTGATGCTGGGCGCGCTGGCCGTTCCGCTGATCGGCCTGGTGGATGTGTTCACCGTTCCCCGCCTGCTGGCGGGAAGCGGCCACAGCGGGACGGAGGCGATGGCCCAGTTCGGCATCTACAACCGCGGCCTGCCGCTCGTGCAGATCGTCACGATGCTGGCGACCTCGCTGTCGGTGGTGTTCATCCCCGCCCTGGCCGAAGCAAAATACAAGGGCGATGAGGCGCTGATCCGCACGCGCATTACGCTGTCGCTGCGCTGGTTCTGGCTCCTGGGCTTAGCCGCGTCTGTCGGCCTGGCCGTGCTTGCCGAGCCGGTGAATACGGCTCTGTACGGGGACGCCGCCGGCAGCGGCGCGATGGCCTGGCTGGCCTTCACCGCCGCCGGCGGGACGGTCAGCATCATCTCGGCCGCGCTGCTGCAAGGCCTGGGCGCCGTGCGCGCGCCGGCGCTGAGCCTCCTGGCCGCCGCTGTGCTGAAGGCGGCCCTGAACCTGCTGCTGGTTCCGCAGCAGGGCATTACCGGGGCGGCCGTCGCCGGCGTGGCCGCCCATCTGTTCGCAGCAGCGCTGAACGTGCTGCTGCTCCGCCGCCAGGGCTATCTGCGGCTGCGCGCAGCAGATGCCCTGGTGAAGCCCGCGGCGCTGCTCGCGGGCCTGGGGCTGGCGGCCGCAGCCGTGAGCCTCGGCGCAGGCCGGGCGGCAGACGCCGCCGGCTTCGGCGGCGGGCGGGCCGCGGCGCTGGCGCAGAGCCTGCTCGGCGTGCTCGCAGGCTGCGCGGTCTTCGCGCTGGGCGCAGTGGCGCTGCGGCTGCTCAGCGAGAGCGAGCTGCGCCAGCTGCCGGGCTTCGGCCCGCGCCTGGCGGACAAGCTGAAGAAGCTGCGCCTGTTCCCTTAAGGCGCCGCGTGTATCACATACATAGTGCAGCCGCCCGTAGTACAGCAGGCGGCTGCCTGGAAGGAGTGGACCTAGCATGAGTGCAACATTAACCGTGGTCGGCCTGGGCTCCGGGAACCCGGACCGGCTGACGCTCGGCATTATCAAGAAGCTGAAGGTGGCCTCCGCCGTATACGTGCGGACCGCTGAGCATCCCGTCATGGCCGCTCTGGCCGAGCTGGAGATTGCCGCAGAGTCCTTCGACGGGCTGTATGAGTCATACTCCTCCTTCCCGGAGGTCTATGAAGCCATTACCGCCCATCTGCTGGAGAAGGCAGCAGCGGCCCCGGACGGCACAGAGATTGTCTATGCTGTGCCGGGCCACCCCATGGTGGCCGAATCGGCAGTGTCGCTGCTGCGCGAGCGCTGCCCGGAAGCGGGGATCGCGCTTACAATTCTAGGCGGTGAGAGCTTCCTGGATGAGGCGTTTGTCCGCCTGGGCTTTGATCCGATTGAAGGCTTCCAGCTGCTGGATGCCTCCGGCATGAGCAGCGCCCAGCTTCACCCGGAGCTGCATACCCTGATCGGCCAGGTCTACGACAGCTTCACCGCCTCCGAGACCAAGCTGTGCCTGATGGAGATCTATCCGCCGGAGTATGAGGTCATTGTGGGTCATGCGCTTGGCGTAGAGGGCGAAGAGCAGATTCTGCGCGTGCCCCTCTATGAGCTGGACCGGCTGGACGGGTACGGCAACCTGTCGCTGGTCTATGTGCCGCTTAACCGTGCCGATGAGGTCCGCAAGCGGTCTTTTGCCCGGCTGCATGAGATTGTCCAGATTCTCCGCAGCCCGGAGGGCTGTCCCTGGGACCGCGAGCAGACGCATGAATCCTTGCGCAAGAACCTGATCGAAGAGACGTATGAGGTGCTGGAGACGATTGATGAGGACGACCCGGACCATATGAAGGAGGAGCTGGGCGACCTGCTGCTCCAGATTATGCTCCACTCCCAGATGGAGGAGGAGCTGGGGACCTTCAGCGTCTATGATGTCATTGAAGGGCTGAATGAGAAGCTGATCTTCCGCCATCCGCATGTGTTCGGCGATCAGGCGGCCGGCAATGCCGAGGAGGCGCTGCAGAACTGGGAGGGCATGAAGGCCGAGGAGAAGCGCCGCAAGGGCGTGAAGCCGGAAGCCCTGTCTGTGCTGAGCGGCGTGCCGCGTGATCTGCCTGCACTAATGAAGGCGTACAAGCTGCAGAAGAAGGCCTCCAAGGTCGGCTTCGATTGGGGCAACACCGGTGATGTATTGGCCAAAATCCGCGAGGAGGTGGACGAGCTGCAGGAAGCGATTGAAACGGGGCAGACTCCCGAAGAGCAGATGCTGGAGCTGGGTGATCTGCTGTTCGCCGCCACCAATCTTGCGCGCTTTATCGATGCCGATCCGGAAGAGGCCCTGACCCGCACCAACCGCAAATTCGTGTCCCGCTTCCAGTATATTGAGCAGCGTCTGCAGGAGAAGGGTACAGGGGTGCAGGACAGCAGCCTGGAGGAGATGGAGGCCCTCTGGCAGGAGGCTAAGGGAGCCGAGCGCAAGCCGATAGATTAGCAGAATATAAGAGTATAAGACGCCGCTGAAACGGCAATGCTGTGGATACGGCCGGAATCTCTGACTTTGCTGATTGGAAACCGGATGAGAGGTTTATAATGTTAGAGTGCCCTGGCTGCTGCTGAATCCTACGCAGGATGTTACTTTTTCAAAAAAAACGGCGGATCACGGCAGGAATTGCGGACAGAAGCAAGAATATCATAAAGACGAAATGACGATTTGCGGCAAAAGCTATGCGGCAAACCTGAATTTCATTTATTTTTTGTATCCTAGGAGGAACTTCAAATTATGAACAAAACAGATCTGGTAAACAACATTTCCGAAAAAAGCGGATTGGCCAAAAAAGATGTAGAAGCTGTAATCAACGGAGTACTGGGTGAAATCACTGAAGCGCTCGCCAGCGGCGACAAGGTTCAGCTGATCGGCTTCGGCACCTTCGAAACACGCAAACGTTCCGGCCGTACCGGCCGCAACCCGCAATCGGGCACACCTATCGAAATTCCTGAATCCACTGTGCCGGCCTTCAAGGCAGGCAACAAGCTCAAAGAAGCCGTTAACTAATGCGTCTGGACAAGTTCCTGAAGGTGTCCCGGCTGATCAAGCGCCGCACGGTGGCCAAGGATGTGTCCGAACAGGGCCGGGTGCTGATCAACGGGCGCGAATCAAAACCGAGCAGCACGGTGAAGATCGGTGACGAGATCACGGTGCAGTTCGGCCAGAAGCTGGTAACCGTCAAGGTGGAGAAGCTGGTGGAGACGACCCGTAAGGACGAAGCCGCCGGAATGTACACACTGCTCCGCGAAGAACCGGTAGCTAAGAGCACCGGGCTTGACTGGTAGAGTATAACGCGTATGTTCAACTGACCATCCAATCATCGAAGAGGTATTCCCGGCAGCCGTAAGACGGCTGATCCGGGAGGCCTCTTTTTTTGATATATGTTTTGGGGTCCCCGCAAAGTACCTGAGTCAACACCTACGCTAAAGCCCCACTTTGTGGGGTTATTTTGAAATATAAGAATGTATATGTTTCACACTGTACATTATCCTTCTATTTCTCGCCGAAACGGTACCGTCCTTTAAAAGGACGGCAAAGCCGTTTCCACTTGGCGGTATGTTGGTTATTATTTGTGGACGGCCTGTTCTAACCCCTGTCCCTTCCTCATAGATTAGAATCAAGAAGGAGGGGTACATGCTATGATCGAGCCAGCCAAAGGAATGAAGCAGCATGATCTTCATATGCGCAGCCGCAAGCAGATTGAGCTGACAGGCGTGCAGAATGTGGAGAGCTTTGACAGTGAGGAGTTTCTGCTTCTTACAGAACTCGGCCAACTGACCATCCGGGGGACGCATTTACATATCAAGAATCTGAATCTGGAGAATGGGCTGCTGTCCCTTGAAGGCAATGTTCATTCCCTGATTTATCTCGACCCCGGTGCGCAAGGCAAAAATAAAGGGATTCTCCGCAAGCTCTTCAAATGAATCCCGCAGTCCAATGGATCACCCTGATCTACATGCTGCTGGCCGGCATTGCCATGGGACTGGCCTATGACAGCTACCGGGTGCTGTCGCTGAAGCTGGGCTTTCCCAAATGGCTGAATGCGCTGCTGGATCTGCTGTACTGGGTGGCTTCGGCTCTGCTTGTCTTCCGTCTGCTGTATGCCGGAAATCAGGGACAATTGAGGTTTTATGTCATTCTTGGCCTCTTTCTAGGCGTATGGATCTATTTTTTGATCTTCAGTATTCCGGTACGGCGATTTGTGGTAATGTTAATTCAGTCAGTACAGTACATGTGCAGGCTGCTGTGGCGGTTTATCCAAATAGCGGTGGGCAGGCCAATTCTTTGGCTGTGGCGTCTCATTAAGGGTACGCTGCGGCTGATCGGCCGGGTTCTTCTGTATATTTTTAAGCTGCTGCTGCGTCTAACTAAGCCAATCTGGGTACTTCCTGTAAGGTGGGTCTCTCCGCATTTGCACCGGTTGTCACACAGCACCCGGGTCAGGCGGATCACCGAATGGATCTCAGGGTGGCGGCAGCGCTGACCTTGAACCGGGAATTGGAGGGTTGCTGAATGAACAGATTCGCTGCGGAAGAGAAGAAGAGTAACCAGAATGCTTCGGCCGCAGGCGCGAAGAGAAGAAGGTTTATTTGGATTTTTGTTATGGCCGTATTCTTCGGCTGGGCCGGCTTCACCTTCTTTGCCCAGAGCGCAGCGATTGCCGACAAGAGCGCACAGCTCGCCCGTAAGCAAGAGGCGAACGACAGTGTGACCGCCTCGCTGAATCAGCTCAAATATGAAGTCCAGCGCCTGAACAACGATGAGTATGTCGGACAATTAGCGCGTAAATGGTACAATATGTATCCTGCAGGTGAATCACCTATCCGTACAGAGCCATCCGGGCAATAAAAGCAGGCGAAAAGGGGCTTCTGCTCTGTTGCCTTGCTTTGTTCTTTCCTGTATAATCAAATCACCGCAGACAGGATAGACAATATATTCGTCTGTATATTTTTAAGGGAGGATCATTTTATTCTATGGCAATTGAAGTGGGCACCAAGTTAGAGGGCAAGGTGACAGGCATCACGCATTTCGGAGCATTTGTGGATCTGTCAGGAGGTGTCACAGGTCTCGTTCACATCTCGGAGATCGCCGATAATTACGTCAAGGATGTTAACGATCATTTGAAGATTGCGGATGTCGTAACCGTCAAGGTGATCAATGTTGACAAAGACGGCAAAATCGGACTTTCCATCAAGCAAGCCGTTGATAAGCCGGCATCGGAAGTACGTCCCCCCAGAGCTCCAAGACCTGAACGTCCAAGCGGTGGAGACCGTTTCGGCGGTGGTGGCAGCGGCGGAGGCGGCGGTGGATTCAATCGTGAACGGGGTGGGCGTCCATTCAAGCCTGCTGCCGGTAAGCCTTCATTCGAGGATAAAATGTCACGCTTCCTGAAAGACAGCGAAGAACGGATGTCTTCGATCAAGAAGAACACAGAAGGAAAGCGCGGCGGCCGTGGAGCCAAGCGCGTATAACCTGAGTTTTGCACATAAACAGCCGCTGGGGCTTATGCCCTTCGCGGTTTTTTTGTGTTTGAGCGCGCGGGCCGAATGTATAACAAAAACCGAACACAATCGGCGGCGTAGAGACGCGTGAACCAAATGTATGTGAAAAACCGAATACAATCGGCGGTGTGGAGGCGCATGGACCAAATGTATGCGAAAAACCGAACACAATCGGCGGTGTGGGAGGCGCATGGACCAAATGTATGCGAAAAACCGAATACAATCGGCGGCGTGGGTGCGTGTGAACCAAATGTATGCGAAAAACCGAACACATTCGGCGGTGTGGGTGCGCATGGACCAAATGTAAGTGAAAAACCGACTACAATTTACTCGTGACGCAGAATGGAGCGCTCACCCCGCCCCTGTTCTATGCCCGGGCGCTCCGGCTTCCGGCTATTTTTGTCGCTACCCGGAAAATTGCCGACAGCATCCATCCCATTCTCACATAACTCCGGGGCAATCGCTGACGAATACCCGCACCCCTGGCGCGGCAAACCGGCAGCGTTACCCGGCCCGGGGGGAGCTGAACTTGTACCCCGTAAGGGATCGGGGCACTTTTTCCGGTAAATGTCGGGACAGGCTTTTTTGTCGGAAATTTTTTACAGATGGCTCTCTGTTTCTGACAAACTTCCTAAAGACCCCCGCTATATAATGGGATTCATAAATTCTTATACGGGTGGTGCTGGGGAATGAGTAAAAGCAATGTGGTGAATTTGCCGGAATGGACAAGAGCTGCAGGTAGCAAAGACAAGAGTCAGAAAGAAGCCTTGGGTGCACGTCTGAAGGCGTGGGGCACGAAGCTGCCGGCTGTCCAGTTCATCACGGTCAAGAAGTGGACGCTGCTGCTGAGCCTGATGGGGTTCCTGCTGGGCCGGGCCATGATATTGGACGAGCTGACACCGTTTGCTGCTGCTTATTTCGCCGTCATTGTATTTATGCGCCGGGACTCCATGCTGCCGGTAGGTGCAGCTATTCTGCTCGGAAGTCTGTTCACCCCGTTTCCCGGGGCGGCTGTTATTGCTGCGGAGCTGGTCATTTTCTATCTGATCTACAAGGGGCTGGAGAGCTTCCAGCGGGTGGAGCTGTCTTATGCGCCTATTATGGTATTCGTGGCATCCTTTATGGTGGGACTGTTCCAGGTAGTCATCGGGCCTTCCCTCAGCTGGTATCCGCTAATGATGGCGACGATTGATGCCGTGCTCGGGTTCGTGCTGACCCTTGTATTTTTGCAGGCGCTTCCTTTATTCACCTATAAGCAGAAAAGCAGGGCGCTCCGCAATGAGGAGGTCCTCTGCCTGATTATTCTTCTGGCCTCGGTCATGACCGGTCTTGTCGGCTGGTCCATTAACGGGCTGTCCCTGGAGCATGTCTTGTCCCGGTTCCTTATATTGCTGTTTGCTCTGGCCGGTGGAGCGCCGCTTGGGGCGGCTGTCGGTGTGGTAACCGGGCTGATTCTCAGTCTTGCCGATATCGGGGCCATCTACCAGATGAGCCTGCTGGCGTTCTCCGGTATGCTGGCAGGCATGATGCAATCCGGACGCAAAGGAGCCGTCTCCATCGGTATGCTGCTCGGCTCAACCATTCTGTCCGTCTATTTCATGGGACCGGGTGATGTGATGAGCTCAACCTGGGAGACCTGCGCGGCGGTCGTGTTATTTCTTCTGACTCCGAAGAGCATGATCAGTGCCATAGCCAAATATGTACCGGGCACCGCAGATCACAGCCGCTCCCAACATGAATATGCCCGAAGGGTAAGAGATATTACCGCAGACCGGGTCACCCAGTTCTCACAGGTGTTCCAGCAGCTCTCCAGCAGCTTCGGCCAGATCCCCCGCGCCGGGGAAGCAGGCAAAAGCGACAAGGAGATGGAGGACTTCATGAATACGGTAACCGAGGGGGCCTGCGCAAGCTGCATCCGGCGCAGCCACTGCTGGGACACCCGGTTCTATCAGACCTACCGGTATATGACCGATATGATGACAACGGTGGAGGAATGCCCGGACATTACCGCAGCGCAGCTGCCGCCGGAATGGAGCCGGATCTGTGGACGGACGGGCGAGGTGCTTGACGTGATGAAAGGCCAATATGAGCTATACCAGCATGATATGCGCTGGAAGCGGCAAATATACGACAGCCGCCAATTTGTGGCTGAGCAGCTCTCCGGCGTCTCCCAGGTGATGGAGGACCTGGCGAGGGAAATTAAGCGGGAAGGTCAGGCGATGTACCGCCAGGAGAGCCAGATCCGGGAGGCACTGGAGCAGCTGGGCTTGTCGATCCACAGCATTGAGATTCTGAGCCTCGATCCCGGACGGGTGGAGATTGAAGTGGTCCATGCCTACACCCGCGGCTTCGATGAATGCCGCAAAATGATCGCCCCGCTGCTCTCCGATATTCTGGAGGAGAATATCGCGGTGGTCAGTGAGACGGCGGTTCATCCCCGCGAGGGCTTGTCGATGGTAACCTTCGGCTCGGCCAAGGCCTATGAGATCAGTACTGGTGTGGCCGGCGCAGCCAAGGGTGGCGATGTGCTATCCGGCGACAGCTTCAGCACAGTGGAGCTGGGCAATGGCACCTTCGCCGTCTCCATCAGCGATGGCATGGGCAACGGGGAGCGGGCCCGCATGGAGAGCAGCGCGGCATTATCGATGCTGGAGAAGCTGCTGCAATCGGGGATGGATGAGAAGCTGGCGGTCAAGTCCGTCAATTCGATTCTGCTGCTGCGTTCTCCGGATGAATTCTATGCCACGGTAGATATGGCGCTGATCGACCAGTATTCCGCACAGACGATCTTCATGAAGATCGCCTCTGCGCCGAGCTTTATCCGCCGGGGCAGCGAGGTGATCCCGGTGACGGCCAGCAATCTGCCGATCGGCATCATCAAGGATATTGAGGTCGATCTGGTCACGATGCAGCTGCGCCCCGGGGATATTCTCATTATGATGACCGATGGTATTTACGATGCGCCCGGATATGCCGTTAATAAAGAGATATGGATGAAGCGCCTGATCCAGGAGCTGGAGGGCGATGACCCGCAGGATATCGCTGACAGCCTGCTGGAGAAGGTGATCCGCTATCAGGGCAATGAGATTCATGATGATATGACCATCGTGGTGAGCCGTGTCGATCACTACCACCCCGAGTGGTCCAGCCTGCATATGCCCGGCGTGGGCCGGATGGAGCGTCCGCGTACGGTTAGTTAGGTGAGCTATTAGGTTAGATCTTGTCTGGAAATCTCTAAATGGAAGTGTTGCACAAAATGCAACTTGGTGCGGAAGATACCTGGGCGTGGAGCTGGATTGCTGCAATAATTGCAAGATTTATTACACTAATTTACTTAAGGGAGGAGGATTCCTGCCTTTTGTGCAACAATTTCGATTTCGGGACGGATCTATGAGAGGAATGTTGCATTTTAGGCAGGATTATGGGCCTTGAAACGGAATAGCCGCGTTTGAAATCTCTCTATCTTGGATATGCTAGTAACTAGATACCAGGCAAAGGGAGGAACGGTCATGAAGCAAATTCTGCTCATTACGGACGGTTGTTCAAACGTGGGGGAGAGTCCGGTGCTGGCAGCGGCCCATGCCCGGCAGGAGGGAATTACAGTCAATGTTGTCGGGGTCGTGGATTACGGGACAATCGGTGAACTGGGCAGCCGGGAGATTGCCGACATTGCCAAGGCGGGCGGCGGGATCAGCCGGATTGTGGGCACCCCCCAGCTCGCCCAGACGATTCAGATGATGACCCGCAAGACGGTGGTTCAGACCATTCAGCAGGCGGTGAATATAGAGGTACAAAAAATTCTCGGCGAGGGCACGCTGGCGGAGCTGCCTCCGCAGCAGCGCTCCCAGATGGTTACGGTGGTCGATGAGCTGACGGAGACGTCGCCGCTGCGCATCGCGCTGTTAATTGATGCAAGTGCCAGCATGAAACCGAAGCTCGGGGCCGTGCTGGATGCGATCCGCGATCTGGCGCTCAGTCTGGAGGCGCGTGAAGGGCGCAGCGAGATCGCCGTGTTTCATTTTCCCGGACGGTCCAGCAGTGAGGATGCCATGCTTGATGTTGACTGGACACGGGATGTGTCCGAGATCCGCTCGCTCTTCTCCAGATTGAAGATGCGGGGGGCTACGCCGACCGGACCGGCGATATTCAAGGTGCTGGAACATTACCGTTGTGATAAACTGGATGAATATCATGATGATCCTCCGGGCGGAGAGGACAGGGCAAGAGAAGGGATGATTGGTGGGTATGTCGTCTAATCCACCCTATCCGGCAGGCACTGTGATTACCGGCAAATGGCGGGGGAACCGTTATGTCGTGGAGCGGGTGCTGGGGAAAGGGGCTAACGGAACCGTATATCTGGTGCAGCGGCAAGGCCGGCGGGAGCGGTATGCGCTGAAGATCGGATACGATACGCTGGAGCTGCAGTCCGAGATTAACGTGCTGACCTCCCTGCAATCCTGCCGCAAGCGCAGTGAGCACCGGGCCCGCCGGGAGTCGCCGCTGTCCTCCTATCTTCTGGAATCGGATGACTTCAAGGACAGGGACCAGATTCCCTTCTATGTGATGCGTTATGTGGAAGGCAAGCCGCTGCATCATTTCCTCTCCAGGAACGGGGCGTCCTGGCTGGGGCTGGTGGGCATGACGATTCTGGAGAAGCTGAACACCTTGCATGAATGCGGGTTCGTCTTCGGCGACCTGAAGCCTGAGAATGTCATGGTCTCTGCCTACGGCGAAGCGGAGCTGATTGACTACGGCGGGGCCAGCCCCATCGGCCGCAGCGTGAAGCAGTTCACCGAGTGGCATGACCGCGGCTTCTGGAACGCCGGCAGCCGGACCGGGGATGAGGGCTATGATCTGTTTGCGTTCGCCATCCTGTGCCTGCGCCTGCTGAATGAAGAGGGCCTGAAGTCGGCCGCCCGGCAGCTGCCGCAGACCAGAAGCACCCAGGATCTGCTGAAGCTGGCCAGGGAGCTGCCCGACCGGAAGCTGTCCTCCTGGCTGTGCCTGGCGCTTCAAGGCGGATTCCCGGGCTCCGCGCAAGCAGCGGAGATCTGGAGAAGCCACATCTACAGGGGGCGCAAGGCCGGCAAGGAGACTGTCGCCACCCCGCGCTGGCTGAAGAACGCGTTTGCGCTGTCACTTGGCCTGCTGGCTTTTACCCTGTACTGGGTATTCCGTTTCTGAGAATTGTACATAATCTTCAAATCCCCGGCTGCCTGAGCCGGAGAAGCAAGGACTGCTGGAAAGGAAGCCGCTGATGGAGCAGATGAAAGAACTGGTGGAATACGTATTGGAGGCCGCGGCTGAACACGCGCTGTGGCAGCCCCATGACACCATTGTAGTCGCAGTTTCCGGGGGGCCGGATTCTGTGGCTCTTTTGCGTATCCTGCATGAAATCTCCCGCACCCGGATGCCGCTTCATCTGGTCTGTGCCCATGTCAATCACGGCTTCAGAGCCGAATCGGCAGCGGAGGCCGAGCTGGTGCGGGGCCTGGCGGAGGAATTGTCCCTCCCGTATGAGCTGGCGGAGTTCGATATTCCTGCGGTGATGAAGGAGAGCGGGCTTGGCCCCGAAGGAACAGCGCGGGAGAAGCGCTACGAATTCCTGATTGACACCGCACACCGGTACAAGGCAAGAGCCGTGGCTCTCGCCCACCATGCAGATGATCAGGCGGAGACGGTGCTGATGCGGCTGCTGCGCGGAAGCGGGCTGTCGGGGCTTGCCGGAATGCGCTGGAAACGGACCGAGAAAAAGGTGGAACTCATCCGCCCCCTGCTGCGTATTAACAAAACGGCTCTTGTCGGCTTATGCCAGAGTGAGGGCTTTGCTTACGCGGAGGATGCCAGCAATCAGCTGGCGATCTATCAGCGCAATGCCATCAGGCTTGAGGTGCTGCCCCTGCTGGAGCAGCATAACCCGCGGGTGAGACAATCGCTTCTGCAGCTGGCTGAAATTGCCGGTGCGGAGGATGAATATATGGAGGCGAATGCGGCAAAATGCTTGGATGAGCTTGTTTTGGCCGAGCATGGAAAATACACCTTAGAGAGAGCAGCTTTTGCGGGCGTACCCTCTGCTTTACAACGGCGTTTGATTAAACTAATATTAAATTATCTGTCGGCGGAATTATCCATGGACTTCTCTAAGGTAGAAGCTGTCCGCCGGAGAGCGCTGCAGGAATACCCTACCGTATGGACACTCGATCTGGGTGGCGGTTATGTCTGCATGCGGCAATATGACAGTCTTGTGTTCTCGTCCAAGCCTTTGATTCAGCAGGTAAGCTATACATATCCCCTGTCTTTGGCCCATCCCCGTATGAACCTTGCGGAGATCGGAAAAGTTATGGAGATGAGGGTCCTGGAGAGAGAAGGTTTCACCGTACAGGAGGAGGGTCCCGGGAAGCGGTCAGCCTGGTTTGACGGAGGCGAGCTTGTCCTGCCGCTCACCATTCGTTCCCGGTTGCCTGGAGATACCATAAGGGTTATGGGATTAAACGGAAGCAAAAAGGTAAAAGATATTTACATTGATGATAAAATACCTTCTTCCGAACGCTCTGCCATTCCCCTCGTTTGTGATGGTCTCGGCAACATTATCTGGATTCCGGGTGTAAGACGCTCGAATCATGCTCTGGTTAAGCGGCACACGGATACAGTTCTGCTTCTGACCCTGGAGGATATGGAACAGGGCGAAGAGACGTAATGGCCGAAGTAAGTCTTTCATAGTATATCTTAGGAGGTTCGCAAGTTGCAGAATGACATTCAGGAAATCTTGATCAGCGAAGAAGAAATCCAACAAAGAATCAGGGAGCTTGGCGCCCAGCTGAGTAAGGAATATGCAGGCCGCACACCTTTAGTGATCTGTGTACTCAAAGGTGCGTTTATTTTTATGGCGGATCTGGTTAAAGTGATTACAGTACCTGTTGAAATGGACTTCATGGCGGTATCCAGCTACGGCGGGACAACCAAATCATCCGGCGTAGTCAAAATCATCAAGGACCTGGACACATCGGTAGAAGGCCGCGATGTTCTGATTGTCGAGGATATTATCGACAGCGGTCTTACACTCAGCTATCTGATTGACATGCTGCAGGGCCGTAACGCAGCCTCTGTCAAAGTAGTCACCCTGTTCGACAAGCCGTCAGGCCGTGCCGTCAATCTCGAAGCCGAATACACGGGCTTTGTGATTCCCGACGCCTTCCTGGTGGGTTATGGACTGGACTATGCCGAGCTGTACCGGAACCTCCCTTATGTCGGTGTACTGAAGCCTGAGATTTATACCAGTTAAACGAATCGACAGCCTAAGATCCACGGATCACTTTTCTGGATTTCCTGACAATTTGAGGAGTCCGGTCAGGCTATGGTACAATAACTTGAGCGTTGTGAGAGGAGGTAGGGGATGAATCGGTTCATCCGGAATTCTGGTTTTTATTTGATTTTATTTTTAGTTGTGGTGGGCATCGTCCAGTTTGTCAGCAATGGAAATGAATCCGCCGATTTCCCTAGTTATGATAAGTTTCGGCAGGAGATTAAGGACAATAATGTGAAGAGCATGACGGTTCAGTTCGAGGGGAATGCCTTCCTGGTGAAGGGCGAATACAGAGAGCAGCCCCCAGAAACGAAATCGAAGAATTTCTCCACATATATCCCTCCTACAGACCAGGCTCTTAATGAACTTGTAGCTGCCAGTGATGCGAATGGCGTTGAACTGACCCAGAAGAAGATGGAAGGGGACAGCATCTGGCTGACCTTCTTATCCTCCATTATTCCGCTGGTGATCATGTTCATCCTGTTCTTCTTCCTGTTCAATAATGCACAGGGCGGCGGCGGCAAGGTCATGAACTTCGGCAAGAGCAAGGCCCGGTTATATAATGAAGAGAAGAAGAAGATCAGCTTCGAGGACGTAGCCGGAGCAGACGAAGAGAAGCAAGAGCTGGTTGAGGTTGTTGAATTCCTCAAAGACCCGCGTAAATTCGCAGCTGTCGGTGCACGTATCCCCAAAGGGGTACTCCTTGTGGGCCCTCCGGGAACAGGTAAAACCTTGCTCGCCCGTGCGGTAGCAGGCGAAGCCGGGGTACCTTTCTTCAGCATCTCCGGTTCTGACTTCGTAGAAATGTTCGTCGGTGTCGGTGCATCCCGTGTCCGCGACCTGTTCGAGAATGCGAAGAAGAATGCGCCTTGTATCATCTTCATTGATGAGATTGATGCGGTGGGGCGCCAGCGCGGCGCCGGACTCGGCGGCGGGCATGACGAACGCGAACAGACCCTTAACCAGTTGCTCGTTGAAATGGACGGCTTCGGCGGCAACGAAGGTATTATCATCGTAGCGGCTACCAACCGCGCCGACATTCTCGATCCGGCCTTGCTCCGTCCGGGCCGTTTCGACCGTCAGATTACGGTTGACCGTCCGGATGTGAAGGGCCGTGAAGCTGTACTGAAGGTTCACTCCCGCAATAAGCCGCTGACCAAGGATGTTAAGCTTGACGTCATTGCCAAGCGGACAACCGGCTTCACCGGTGCGGATCTGGAGAACCTGCTGAACGAAGCTGCATTGCTTGCCGCGCGCCGTAACCGCAAGGATATTACGATGCGTGAAGTGGATGAAGCGATCGACCGCGTTATTGTCGGTACAGAGAAGCGCAGCCGGATCATCAGCGACCGCGAGAAGCGGATTGTGGCCTATCACGAAGCGGGCCATACCGTTGTCGGTTACTTCCTGGAGCACGCTGACATGGTGCATAAGGTTACGATTATTCCGCGCGGCCGCGCCGGCGGATATGTAATTATGCTTCCGAAGGAAGACCGGATGCTGGTGACCAAGCAGGAGCTGTTGGATAAGGTAACCGGACTCCTGGGCGGCCGGGTAGCGGAAGAAATGTTCATCGGCGAGGTTGGTACCGGTGCTTACAGTGACTTCCAGCAGGCCACACGTATTGTCCGCAGCATGATTATGGAATACGGAATGAGTGACAAGCTCGGACCGTTGCAGTTCGGTGCAACCCAGGGCCAGGTCTTCCTGGGCCGCGATATCGGGCATGAGCAGAACTACAGTGATTCCATTGCCTATGAGATCGACCAGGAAATGCAGAACTTCATCCGCAGCTGCTATGAGCGATGCAAAGAGCTGCTGACCAAGCATTCCAAGGAAATGCATCTGATTGCGAACACCCTGCTGGAGAAGGAGACGCTGGAGCTGGATCAGATCAAGGAACTGATTGAGCAAGGCTATCTGACCGAGGACGGCAAGCCGGAGGATAACGGGGCTGTGACTCATGAAGCAGGCGAGCCGGTGATCGATTCAATCGGCGATGTCCGCGTCCGGATTCAGGGCAAAACAGGCGAAGAATCGCCGCTGGACCTGTCCAAGGAGCTTCCGAATAAGCCGGACCCTGAAGAGGGCAACGGATCGGGTGACGATAATAAAGGCGGCGGGAGCCTGACTTAAGGCTTCTGAAGCTGAGGATTGATGATGAAGTCCGGAGAACCACAGGTTCTCCGGATTTTTTGGTATAAACAGGGGCAATTCATCTCTCGATCGGAGGCCCGGTTACATTGACAGGGGGTAGAACCTTGTGTACATTAATGAATAAATATTAAATAGTATTATGCAGCAGATTGCACTGGCGGCAAGCCATGAAGACATAAGGGGGAGAATGACCGTGGAAGCTCTGGCGCTTGAGCGCAAGCAGGAACAGAATCGTGAACTTCGTGTGCGCCTCGAACAGCTCAAGAAAGAACGGAATGCAATAATTCTGGCTCATTATTATCAGCGGGATGAAATTCAGGAAGTGGCGGATTTCCGGGGGGACTCGTTCCTGCTGGCCCAGAAGGCAGCCGAGACCGATGCGGATGTCATCGTGTTCTGCGGGGTCCATTTCATGGGGGAGAGCGCCAAGATTCTTGCACCCAATAAGACGGTTCTGATTCCCGATGAACGCGCCGGCTGCCCGATGGCTGACATGGTCAACGTGGACGGCCTCCGCAAGCTGAAGGCACAGCACCCGAATGCCAAGGTAGTCACCTATATTAATTCCTCGGCAGAGATCAAAGCGGAGACCGATATCTGCTGTACCTCAGCCAATGCCGTTAAGGTGATTGAATCGCTGGATGCTGAAGAAATTATCTGGGTGCCGGATAAGAATCTCGGCCAGTATGTCCAGGATCAGACCGGCAAGAAGCTGATTATCTGGGAGGGCTACTGCAATACGCATGATATGCTTACTGTGAAGGATGTCATGGAGATGAGAGCCAAATATCCGGAAGCGGAATTTGTCGTTCACCCGGAATGCCGTCCCGAAGTGGTAGCTATGGGGGATTATGTAGGCAGCACCACCTCCATTATCGAATACTGCCGGAAGTCGGACCGCCGGCAATTTATTGTGGGTACTGAAGATGGTACCGGATACCAGCTGCGCATGGACAGTCCTGACAAGGAATTCCACTTTGCCACCAAGTTCCTGGTATGCCCGAATATGAAGGTTAACAATCTGAAGAAGCTGGTCAAATGCCTGGAGACGATGAAGCCGCAGATTTATGTACCGCCCGCCGTTGCCGACAGAGCCAGAACATCCCTAGAGCGCATGTTACAAGTCCGGTAACATGCGCTACTCTTTCGTTGAAACAGGTGAAAGCGGTCATGATTCCACAATATTTGGTTGATTTCGAGCTGGAGGGCCTTTCTGTCGTCAAGACAGACTGCCTTGTGATCGGTTCAGGCATTGCCGGATTGTTCACAGCAATCAAGGCGAGTGAGGACCGGAAGGTCATTATGATTACGAAGAAAGCCGTGCTGGAGAGTAACACACGGTATGCCCAGGGCGGCATTGCCGCCGTCATCTCCGAAGAGGATTCGCCTATGTATCACCGGCAGGATACCCTGCTGGCCGGTGCCGGGCTGAACTCCTCTTCGGCTGTTGATGTTCTGGTTAACGAAGGCCCGGAAGGGGTCCGTGAACTGATCCGGCTTGGTGCGATCTTCGATAAGGAGAACGGGGAGCTGGCCTTGACCCAGGAGGGGGCCCATAGCCGCCGCCGGATTCTTCATGCCAACGGGGATGCTACAGGCTATGAGATTGTCCGCGCATTGGCTGATCAGGCGGCCCGGCATGAGAATATTGAGATCTGGGATGACCATTATGTGATTGATCTGATCACAGAGGACGGCGAATGCCTGGGAGCACTGATTCAGCGCCCGGGCGGCAGCCGGCTGTTCCTGCAGGCGGATGCCACGGTCCTCTGCACCGGCGGTGCCGGGCAGCTGTACCGTTACACAACCAATCCTGAAGTGGCTACAGGGGATGGAGTGGCCATTGCCTACCGCGCCGGTGCCCATGTGCGGGATATGGAATTCATCCAGTTCCATCCGACCGCCCTGAGTTACCCTGGGGCTCCGCGCTTCCTCATCTCTGAGGCGGTACGGGGTGAAGGCGCTGTGCTGCGCAATATTAACGGGGAGCGGTTCATGGAACGCTACCATGAGCTGATGGAGCTGGCGCCGCGCGATATCGTGGCCCGGGCAATCGTCAGTGAGATGGAGCTGACCAAATCGACCTTCGTGTATCTGGATATTACCCATGAATCAGCGGAGATGGTGAAACACCGGTTCCCGACCATATATGCAACCTGCATGAGCTATGGACTGGATATTACCACCGACTGGATTCCCGTCGCTCCTGCTGCGCATTATATGATGGGGGGCGTCAAGACGGATCTGAACGGGGAGAGCACCGTAGCCCGCCTGTTTGCCTGCGGGGAGGTCTCCTCTACCGGAGTGCAGGGGGCGAACCGGCTGGCCAGCAACTCGCTGTCAGAGGCCATTGTGTTTGGCCGCCGGATCGTTGACCGCATCCGTCAGCTGCCGCCGCTGGCCAGGGACAACATAGCGGTGTCCTACAATAAGGGCCGGCATGAATCCCCGACACAGCCAATTGTGGAGCGGCGTCTCAAGCTGCAGAAGGTGATGGTGCGGTATGCCGGACTGCGGCGGAACCGGGAGATGCTGAGCAAAGGCCTGGACGAGCTTAAGCGTCAGCTGCCGATTTTTAATGCGGTACTGACCCGCCGGGAAGAATACGAATTCGCCAATATGCTGACCTGCTGTCTATTGATTACCGAATCAGCCCTGGCGCGGGAGGAGAGCCGCGGTGCGCATTACCGTGAGGATTATCCGCAGCGCAGTGACTCGCAGTGGCAGAAGCATCTGCTCCAGATCCGCGAGCTGGGAATAGTGGAGGAATTAAGTGATGATGTTTAACGGCTATAATGAAGAACTGCTTCAGTCTATCAAAAGCTGGCTGCAGGAGGATGTTGGTTCAGGCGATATAACCACCCGTACCACCATCCCTCAGGGCCATGAATCCAAAGGGATTATCCATGCCAAAGAGGACGGGGTGATCTGCGGAATCCCGGTCGCTGAGCTGGTCTTTGACGTGGTAGACCCGGCGCTGGTTTTTACAGCCCTGGTGCAGGAAGGCCAGAAGGTATCTGCGGGCACAATCATCGCCGAGGTGGAGGGCAGTACTCACTCCATTCTTACCGGTGAACGGCTTGCGCTCAATCTGATGCAGCGGTTGTCCGGCGTGGCTTCAAGAACCGCAACCTTTGTGGAGGCGCTTCAAGGTCTGCCTGTAAGGCTGGTCGATACCCGCAAGACCACTCCGGGGCACCGGATGCTGGAGAAGTATGCAGTGCGCATCGGCGGCGGAGCGAATCACCGCTACGGCCTGTATGATGCCGTCATGATTAAGGATAATCATATCAAGGGAGCCGGAGGCATCCGCCAGGCGGTAGGGCGTGCGCGGGCCAACATCCCGCACACCATGACCATTGAAGTGGAGACAGAGAGCCTGGAGCAGGTGGAGGAAGCACTTGCTGCCGGGGCGGATATTATTATGCTGGATAACATGTCCCCTGAGCTGATGGCGGAAGCCGTTACAAGAATCCGCACCAAGGCGAAGCATGTCACCATTGAAGCCTCCGGTAATGTCTCTCTGGACACCATCCACGGGATTGCTGAATCGGGCGTTGATGTGATCTCTGTCGGGCGGCTAACCTATTCGTTCGCCAGCCTGGATATCAGCCTGGACTTGAACGGCAAGAAGGAGGGTGCCCTCTGATGATACTTGTCGTAGACATTGGCAATACGAACATTGTGCTCGGAGTCTACCGGGAGCGCGAGCTGCTGCACCATTTCCGGCTGAGCACAGCCCGCCAATCGACCGTGGATGAATACGGGGTGCTGATCCATAATTTGTTCAGCATGTCGGGCCTCTACTTCAAGGATGTGGAGGGGGTCATCATCTCCTCCGTAGTTCCCCCGCTGGTTCAGGTCATTGTAGAGATGTGTGTCAAATATATCGGCAAAGACCCGCTGCTGGTAGGACCCGGTATCAAGACCGGGCTTAATCTGCGTTACGAGAACCCGCGTGAAGTCGGCGCGGACCGGATTGTGAACGCTGTGGCAGCGATTGAACAATATAAATGTCCGCTGGTCGTCGTTGATTTCGGAACAGCCACCACCTTCGACTGTATCGATGCCGGGGCTAACTATCTCGGCGGCGCGATTGTACCGGGGCTGGGCATTTCTACAGAGGCCTTATACCAGCGGGCCTCCAAGCTGCCGCGGATCGAGCTGGAGAAGCCGAAGAAGGTGATTGGCCGCAATACAGTGCACGCGATGCAGGCCGGAATTATTTTTGGTTATGCCGGCCAGGTCGAGGGCATCGTAAGACGCATTAAGCAGGAGATGAATGCGCCGGTCCTGAAGGTAATTGCTACCGGAGGGCTTGCCTCCCTGATTGCCAGCGAGACGGAATGCATTGATGAAGTGAATCCAATGCTGACCCTGGAAGGTTTGCGCATTATTTACAACCGCAACAAATAATCATAAAGATGACCTTATACAGGCCACAACTGATAGGAGGAGTATGCACCCAATGGAAAAGAAGGATCGGCTGATCCGCGGAACAGCCATGAACGGCAGGGTTAGAGCGTTCGCTGTCCGCACGACAGAGCTTGTGGACGAATTGCGGCGCAGGCACGATACGTATCCGACAGCTACTGCTGCGCTCGGACGCACCGCTACGGCAGCAGCTATAATGGGAGCGATGCTCAAAGGGCAGGAGAAGCTGGCGGTTATGGTCAAAGGGAACGGTCCGCTGGGGCAGATTCTGGCTGAATCCAATGCCCTGGGGGAAGTTCGCGGATATGTACAGAATCCGCATGTGCATCTGCCCAGCAATGCCCAGGGCAAGCTGGATGTTGCAGGTGCTGTAGGGACGGAAGGCTTCATTGATGTCAGCAAGGATCTCGGGCTGAAGGAGCCTTACCGGGGGAGTGTGCCGATCATCTCGGGAGAGTTAGGCGAGGATTTCACCTATTATTTTGCCATATCGGAGCAGACTCCGGCAGCGGTTGGATTAGGTGTGCTGGTGGAGACAGACAACTCGGTAAGAGTGGCCGGAGGCTTCATTATCCAGCTCTTGCCCGGCCTGAGCGATGAGGAGATCACGGAAATTGAGCGGGCGGTTGGAGCTATGCCTTCTGTGACGACACTGCTGGACCAGGGGCTGGAGCCTGAGGAGATGCTGAAGCTGCTCCTGCCGGATGCGGTCGTCCTGGATGAGCTTGAGATCCGGTTCCAGTGCCAATGCTCGCGCGAGCGCATTGAACAGACCTTGATAAGCCTGGGCAAGCATGAGCTTCAGCAGCTGATTGAAGAAGATCAGCAGGCGGAGGTCGTGTGCCATTACTGCAATGAGAAGTATGTCTTCAACAAGGATGAACTGCAGGTAATCCTCGACCAAGCGAAATCGTAGGGCTGTGCGATGATGACAAGACAGGAACGGGTGCTGCGCAATGCGGTCATATTACTCGCCGTCGCGACCCTCATGCTGGGCGGCCTGTTATTCTGGAGTCTGCGGGCCATGGCGCTGCTTAAGGGGGAGACGGCGGAAGGCGAAGCCTCGGATATCGCTGCCGCCGGAGGACAGCCGGTCACGGACCAGGATTGGACCCGGGAGCTGAAGCGCAAGCATGGCGATGAGGTGCTGCTGAGTATGCTTAACCATATTGTAGTGGGCAAGGAAGCGGGAGCACTGGGCATTAAGGTGACGGACGAAGAGATCGAGCGGGAGCTTAAGCGCGGAATGTCCGGGTATGGCTCCGAGGAGCAGTATTACAGCCAGATGGAGTCTGAGCTTGGGCTGAGCCGCGAGGAGCTGCGCGAGGAGACCGCCTACCGGCTGACTCTGCAGGCGGTAGCCACGGCTGGTATTACCATCAGCGAAGCGGAAGTGGATGATTATCTGGAGCAGAATGCGGAGAGCCTCATGCCGAAGAAGCAGATGCAGCTCTCGATCATCACAACAGAGACTTACAGTGAGGCTGGCGAGGTGATGGACCGTCTGGAGCAGGGCGAGGACTTCGCCGGGCTGGCCGCTGAGGTCTCTACCGATGAGGAGAGCCGCCAGCATGGCGGCAATATCGGGATGGTGGAGGAGCAGGACCCGTTCTGGCCGGAGGATATGTTGAAGACAGCCGCGGGCCTTGAGGCCGGCGATATCGCCGGTCCGCTGCAGACCGCAGACGGGTATGCCGTCATCCGGCTGGAGAAGCTGATCGTTCCGGAGCAGCCGGATCAGGAGGAGCTGCGCAGGATGGTCCGCCAGCAGCTTAAGCTGGAGCAGGCCGCCCCTTTGCAGCAGGTGGAGCGCGATTTGCGGGCTAAATATGATACAGCGATATATATTGACAACAGCCTGCAAGATTGATAATATGAATTTAAATACAATACCTACTGATTTAGTCGGAAATAATTAATTTTAATAGTATATAATTCATTTATCATTCCAAGGAGGTTTTATTCATGGCTAAAGTCGTCAATAGTGTAACAGAACTGATCGGAGGTACTCCGCTCGTTCGCCTGGGCCGGATTGTACCGGAAGGCTCTGCAGAGATCTATCTGAAGCTGGAATATCAGAACCCGGGCTCCAGCGTGAAGGACCGTATCGCCATCAGTATCGTAGAAGAGGCTGAGAAGGAAGGCCTGTTGAAGCCGGGCGGCACCATTATTGAAGCGACCAGCGGCAATACCGGGATCGGTTTGGCGCTTGTTGCCGCAGCCAAGGGCTACAAGGCCATTATTGTTATGCCTGAAACGATGAGCCTTGAGCGCCGTAACCTGCTGCGCGCGTATGGCGCTGAGCTGGTACTGACTCCTGGATCTGAGGGAATGAATGGTGCGGTCAAGAAGGCAGAGCAGATTCTGAGCGAGAACCCGGATTATTTCCTGGCTGATCAGTTCAAGAACAAAGCGAACGTGAAGATTCACCGTGAGACCACCGGGCCGGAGATCGTGGAAGCCATTGAATCCATCGGCGGTCCGCTGGATGCCTTCATCGCAGGTGTAGGTACAGGCGGAACCATCAGCGGTGCAGGTGAAGTGCTGAAGAAGCAATACCCTAATGTGAAGATCTATGCGGTTGAACCGGCAGCTTCGCCGATTCTGGCCGGCGGCAAGCCGGGTCCGCACAAGATTCAGGGGATCGGCGCCAACTTTGTCCCTGAGATTCTGAATCAGGATATCTACGACGAAATCATTCATGTAGAGAATGATGAAGCTTTTGAGACGGCCCGCCGTGTAGCGAAGGAAGCAGGCGTATTGTCCGGTATTTCTTCCGGCGCAGCTGTATTTGCAGCCCTCAAGGTAGCCAAGGAGCTGGGTGCAGGCAAGAAGATTGTCGTCATTATCCCAAGTAACGGCGAACGCTACCTGAGCACTCCGCTTTACAACTTTGAAGTATAAATTGCTGGGAACCAGCAGTTCACAAGAGTCTGCCTATCCGCTTCCGCAGGGATAGCGCAGGCTCTTTTTTTGGATAATAGAGGTTACGGGCTTTTCAAAGCCACCCGATGTACAGTATACTGACAGGCAATAAACTAGCTGTGCAGCTACACAAAACTTAAGCGTATGCTTCCGAAGCGAGTTTTGTTGCGAAACAAGTTCAATGAAGGATAGGCTACACAAAACTTTTAGCGTATGCTTCCGAAGCGAGTTTTGTACGAAGCAGGTCAGTGAAGATGAAGCTACACAAAACTTTTAGGAGGATGGGCGTGGAGATCTTAACAGCTTGGCAGGAATGGGAGCAGTGGAGCGGGGCCGGCGAAGCCTGGAGCGTTCTTCCTCTGATTCTGAAGGAACCGCAGGACAGCAAGGGACTGCCCGGCAGCTGGAAGCAGGCCTGGGAGCTGGCCTCGCCCTATTCGGTTGTTCTGGAGAGCGGAAAGGGCGGACGTTACACCTACCTGGGACTGAATCCAGTCTCTGTGATCGAAGGCAGCGGGAGGGCTGCGAGTCTCTATACACTTTCCGGCCCGGGTGAAGCCTCAGGCCAGACGCAAACAGCTCTGATTGAGGGCCAGCCGCTGGAGGTACTGCAGAACTGGATGAAGGCCTACACCTCGCCACGTCTGCCGGCTGAAGGCCTGCCGCCGTTCACCGGGGGCTGCATCGGGTTTCTGGGCTATGATGTAGCCCGCTCTCTGGAGAAGCTGCCGTCTCTTGCCAGACGTGATCCTGATCTCCCCGATTATCTGTTCATGCGGCTGGAGGAAGTGTGGATCTACGATCATCATAAGGATATGCTCTATTGCGCTGTGCATGTTCCTGTCCCTGATTCCCTGTCCGCCCGCTCTGATGGCTTAAGGACGCTGTATGATATGGCTGTGAACCGCGCACAGGATATGCTTAAGCAGTGGCATCTGATCTGTGCATCTGCCCGGGAAGCAGCAGCAGCCGCGCCAGACTATGCTGCAGCCGATCATGCCGAGTCCACCGGCGAGTGGCCCGGCATGAGCTCAGACTTCTCCCCCGCGCAGTTCCAGCTCGCGGTGTCGAAGGTCCAGGAATACATCCGCGCCGGCGATGTATTCCAGGTCAACCTCTCGCTGCGCCAGCAGGCGCGGCTCCGGTCCACACCCGAGAACGTCTACGAATGGCTCCGTAGACTCAACCCGTCCCCGTATATGGGCTTGCTCCGCACGCCCGGCTTCGCGCTCTCCAGCGCGTCGCCGGAGCTGCTCGTGAAGCTGCACGGGGACAAGGTCAGCGCCCGCCCCATTGCCGGCACCCGGCGCCGGGGCCATACTCCCGCGGAGGATGCCGCCATGGAGGCGGAGCTGCGCGGGAGCGAGAAAGAGGTCGCCGAGCATATCATGCTCGTCGATCTGGAGCGCAACGACATCGGCCGTGTCGCTGCCTACGGGACGGTCCGCGTGCCGGAGCTGCTGACCGTGGAGCGCTACTCGCATGTGATGCATCTCGTCTCGCAGGTGGAGGGCATCCTCGCCCCCGGCAGGGATGCCTATGACGTCATTGCTGCCCTTTTCCCCGGCGGCACCATCACCGGCGCGCCCAAGGTGCGCACGATGGAGATCATCGAAGAGCTGGAGCCGGTCCGGCGGGGACCGTATACCGGCTCCATGGGCTGGATTGACTATAACGGCAATATGGAATTAAATATAATCATACGCACATTAGCAGTGAAGGACGGAACCGGCTACATTCAGACAGGCGCGGGCATCGTGATTGATTCGGACCCTTACCGTGAATACCGGGAATGCCACAACAAAGCCAAAGCGGTAGTCAAGGCCATACTCTGCAGCGAGCAAGAGCAGGAATGGCGGGCTGCCCTCGGCGTCAAAGGGGGAAACGCACTATGATCTTGGTCATCGATAATTATGATTCCTTCACGTATAACCTGGTGCAATATCTGGGTGAGCTGGGGGAGGAAGTGAAGGTCGCCCGCAATGATGAGATCACCTTAGAGGAGATTGAGCAGCTGGCCCCGGATCATATTCTGATCTCACCGGGACCCTGCACACCGAATGAGGCGGGCATCAGCCTGGCGCTGCTGGAGCATTTCAAGGGGAGCATCCCGATCTTTGGCGTGTGTCTGGGCCATCAGGCCATCGGACAAGCCTTCGGCGGCAAGGTCATCCGCGCGGAGCGCCTGATGCACGGCAAAACCTCTCCGATTCACCACAAAGGCATCTCGGTCTTCGAAGGGATGGAGTCGCCGTTTACGGCAACCCGCTATCACTCCCTGATTGTCGAGCGCGAGAGCCTGCCTGATTGCCTGGAGATTACGGCTGAGACCGCAGAAGGCGAGATCATGGGTCTGCGCCATAAGGAATACCCGATTGAAGGTGTTCAGTTTCACCCCGAATCCATTATTACGGATCACGGGCACACGATGCTGCGCAATTTCCTGAAACGGAGAGCCGGAGAACCGGCATGAAATATATAGGAGTGAACAACAAAGCAGTCGCAGCCAAAGACGCCGTGGTCTCCGCTCTGGATCACGGCTTTTTGTACGGCATGGGCCTGTTTGAGACCTTTCGTACCTACGGGGGCCGGCCTTTTCTGCTGGAGCGGCATTTGCAGAGAATGGCTGAGGGGTGCAGACAACTGGGGATTCCCTTTGAGCCGGATGAACAGGGGCTGAAGGAATGGATTGCCCTGCTGATGGACAAGAATGAGCTGGACGAAGCCTACATCCGCTACACCGTGACGGCCGGGGAGGATATTCTGGGCCTGCCGTCCGCAAGCTATAACCAGCCTAATCATCTGCTGTATGTGAAGGCCCTGCCGGCAATCCCGCCCGGTCTCTACACAGAAGGCAAAGAGCTTCAGCTCCTCAACCACAGGCGCAACACCCCGGAAGGCCCGGTACGGCTGAAGTCGCTGCATTATATGAATAATATTCTGGCGAAGCGGGAACTGTCACGGTATCCGTCAGCGGCCAGAGGGGCCGAGGGGCTGATGCTGACGGCACAAGGCGGGCTGGCCGAAGGCATTGTGAGCAATATTTTCTACATCACCGGTAATTGTCTGTACACACCCGCTATTGCAACAGGCATTCTGCCGGGAATTACCCGGGAAATGGTGCTCGAACTGGCGTCAGCAGCAGGGCTGAAGACGGAGCAAGGCTTGTATACCATGGAGCAGCTTGAGCAGGCGGCTGAGATCTTTCTTACCAATTCTGTGCAGGAGCTGGTTCCGGTGACCACCCTCTGGACCGGGGAGCGGCAGATCATCATAAGCGGCGGGCGCTGCGGGGAACGGACCAGTGTACTGTTGAAGCTGTATAGAGAAAGGACGGGGCGCGAATGAAGCCGGTTATCTACAAACGGAGCTACCGCTGCGGAAGCACTGAGCTGACCTTGGGCGGTCGGACCCTGATTATGGGCATTCTCAATGTGACGCCGGACTCCTTCTCTGACGGGGGATTATGGACGGACCCGGAGCGGGCGGTTCAGCATGCGCTGCAGATGGCGGCTGAAGGGGCGGATATCATTGATATCGGCGGAGAATCCACGCGTCCCGGCCATCAGCCGGTAGCTGCGGAAGAGGAGCTGGCCCGTGTGCTGCCTGTGATCGAGAGCATACACCGGGCGGCTCCGCACCTAGTGCTGTCCATCGATACCTACAAGGCGGAGGTTGCCCGCCAGGCGCTTCAGGCTGGTGCGCATATCATCAACGATGTGTGGGGGGCCAAGGCCGATCCGCAGATGGCGGCAGTGGCTGCGCAGGCAGACTGTCCGGTTATTTTGATGCACAACCGCCGTGACCGCAACTATCAGGATCTGCTCAGCGATATGACCGAGGATCTGAACGGAAGCATTCAGCTCGCTCTGGCGGCCGGAGTGAAGCGGGATAACATAATTCTGGACCCGGGCATCGGGTTCGCGAAGGATCACACCGAGAATCTTCAGGTCATGACAGGCCTGGGAAGGCTGACGGAGCTGGGGTACCCCGTGCTGCTGGCCACTTCGCGCAAAAAATTCATCCGCACCATACTAAATCTTCCGGCTGAGGATGTGGTGGAGGGCACTGCGGCTACCGTCGCTTTTGGCATCGCCCAGGGCTGTCAGATCGTTCGGGTCCACGATATTGCTTCAATCAAGCGGACCGTAGACATGTGTGACGCCATGCTGTATGCCGGATCACCCCGCTTGCGCGAGTAGAAGAATAATCTCAGAAGAAGGCAGGGACCTTGTTATGGATAAAATGAAGCTCCACCGTATGGAATATTACGGCTTCCACGGTGTGTACGAAGAGGAACGCAGACTGGGCCAGCGCTATTATGTGGATCTGGAGCTGGAGCTTGATTTGCAGCCGGCCGGCCGCAGCGATGATCTGGAGCAGACCGTGAATTATGCCGAAGTGCATGCCCTGGTCAAAAAAATTGTCGAAACCACCTCCTTCAAGCTGATCGAAGCTTTGGCGGAACATATTGCATCCGGACTACTGGACACTTATACTGTTATCAGTGCCGTGACGGTCAAGGTGACCAAGCCGCATCCGCCCTTTGATATTCATTTTCAGGGAGTGACCGTAGAGCTGCGCCGGAGCAGAAAGTGAGACAGACTGATGAATACACATTCCACCTCTGAGGCATCAGAGGCTTATATTGCTTTAGGGGCTAACCTGGGTGACCGGCAGGGCACCTTAAGAGAGGCCTTGAACCGGCTCATGCAGCACGAAGAGATTGAGGTTCTGCGCACCTCCCGGGTGTACGAGACCGATCCTGTCGGCTATCTGGACCAGCCCCAGTTTCTGAATATGGCCGCTGTGCTCCGTACCACCCTGGCCCCGGAAGCGCTGCTTCAGGTGATGCTGGAGACGGAGAATCAGCTCGGACGTGTCCGCGATATCCGCTACGGGCCTAGAACCGTGGATCTTGATTTATTATGGGTAGAGGGAATGAGCATGGATACGCCGGATTTGACGCTGCCGCATCCAAGGATGCTGGAGCGGGCGTTTGTTCTGCTGCCGCTCTGCGACATCGTTTCTGACAATGAAGAGTCCTTCGTATTCCGCAGTTTAATTACATCAGCGCTTCAAGACATAGACGGAAAGGAAGGAATTCGCTTGTGGACAACAAACGTATGGGAAGGCGGGTCAGAGCGTTCCGGAAGCTGAAGGGCTACACTCAGCAGGAGCTGGCGGATTCTGTCGGAATATCGCTTGCTGTGCTTGGCGCAGTGGAGCGTGGCAACAGACGTTTGGAAGATCAAATTTTAAATAAAATTGCAGCTTTTCTCGGAGTGACCGTTGAGGAACTGGCCAACCCGGAGCCTTGAGGCACGGATGAACGCTATTAAAGAGTAAAGGGAAGGGATTCAAGCATGCTGAAGATTGGTGATATTGAATTGAAAAACCAGGTTGTCCTGGCACCTATGGCCGGCGTGTGCAACCCGGCGTTCCGTCTGATTGCCAAGGAATTCGGGACCGGCCTGGTCTGTGCTGAAATGGTCAGCGGCAAAGCAATTGTCCACGGCAACGCGCGTACGCGTGAGATGCTGTTTGTCGATGAGCGCGAGAAGCCGCTGAGCCTGCAGATTTTTGGCGGAGACCGGGAGTCGCTGGTGGAAGCGGCCCGAATTGTCGATAAAGAGACAAATGCCGATATTATTGATATTAATATGGGCTGCCCGGTGCCGAAGGTAACGAAATGTGATGCCGGAGCGCGCTGGCTGCTGAACCCGGACAAAATCTACGAGATGGTATCGGCCGTAGTCGAGGCCGTTGATAAGCCGGTCACCGTGAAAATGCGGATCGGCTGGGACAGCGAGCATATCTTCGTTGAAGAGAATGCGCGGGCTGTCGAACGGGCCGGAGGCCAGGCGGTCAGCGTGCATGGACGTACCCGTGAGCAGCAGTACACCGGGCGCGCCGACTGGAATTATATCCGCATGGCTAAGCAGGCGGTATCCATCCCGGTCATCGGCAACGGTGATGTGAACACCCCGGAGGATGCGCGGGCGATGCTGGACCAGACGGGCTGTGACGGCGTTATGATCGGGCGGGGCGCACTCGGCAATCCTTGGATGCTGTACCGGACCATTCAATACCTGGATACCGGAGTGCTGATGCCGGAGCCGAGCCCTGACGAGAAGATCAAGGTGGCCATTCTGCATATGGACCGTCTGATTGCGCTCAAGGGGGAGGCGGTGGCGGTGCGCGAAATGCGCAAGCATCTGGCCTGGTATCTCAAAGGGTTCAAGGCCGCAGCCCGCGTGAAGGACGTTATTATGGAAGAAACGAAACGTGACGAGATGGTTCGGATTTTGGAGGATTTTGTCGGGCAGCTTCAGCAGGATGAGGAGCAGGATCGCGCAGATCATGTCCTTTCCGCCGTCTGATCGGCACATTTTCCCGGGAAGCAAGTCCTATCCTGTGTGCTTTATTGAGTATCGCTAAACATTATATGGGGCGTCATTGACATTTTGTAGCGGTTCCAATATAATTTCACAGTATAAAATCGCCGTTACAGCAGGAGCAATGGTGCAGGAGGGTTCTTATCCCTCCGGATTCGCATATAGTATGGTGTTTTCAATAAATGTATACGACAGGAGAATCGGTTGAGATGAGCGATAAAGAAGTCATTCTTACACCGGACGGACTTAAGCGTCTGGAAGAAGAACTGGAGACCCTCAAATCCGTTAAGCGCCGCGAAGTGGCGGAACGTATCAAAGTGGCGATCGGCTACGGAGATATCAGTGAGAACTCGGAATATGAAGACGCCAAGAACGAGCAGGCTTTTATTGAGGGCCGTATTATTACCTTGGAGAAAATGCTCCGCAACGCCCGCATCATTAACAGTGATGAGATTGCTACCGATGTGGTCAGTGTAGGAGTTACGGTTACCGTAGAAGATATGGAGTATGGCGACACTATGGAATATACTATCGTAGGCACTGCCGAATCCGATCCGCTCAATAACAAAATCTCCAATGAGAGCCCTGTTGGAAGAGCAATCATCGGCAAGAAGGTCGGTACCATTGTGGATGTAAGTGTTCCAGCAGGCGTCATTCAATATAAAATTCTCGATATCAAAATGAAGTAGATCCGAAAGCTTCCTTAGGGGAGCTTTTTTCGCAATGCTTCTAACCAAAAAATATGGGTGAACACATACAGCTTATATTTTGTACCGGAACGGACTGTCCCCGGATTGGGACGGAGCCGTTTCTTCTTTTGTATACCGCGAGAGTAAGAAAGGATGAAGAACATGACGGAAGAATTGAACAACGTCGAAACCACAGAGAATGAGCTTAGTGAATTGCTGAAGATCCGCCGGGGGAAGCTGGACGAGCTCCGCGCCCTCGGGATTGACCCGTTCGGCAAGAAATATGACCGTACCGCTGCTGCGGGCGATCTTCTGGCCAAATATGACGGACAAACCAAGGAAGAGTTGGACGAGCTGGCCTTGGAGGTTAGTGTGGCCGGACGCATTATGGCTAAGCGGGTAATGGGTAAAGCCAGCTTCTCGCACATTCAGGACCTCAGCGGCAAAATCCAGATTTACGTGCGGCAGGACAGCATTCCCGAGTCCCAATACGCTGCCTTCACCATCCTCGACCTTGGCGACATCATCGGTGTCCGGGGAACTCTGTTCAAGACCAAGACCGGCGAAACCTCTATTAAAGTAGATCATCTGGAGGTACTGTCCAAGTCCCTGCTGCCGCTTCCCGAGAAGTATCATGGACTGAAGGATGTGGAGCTGCGTTACCGCCAGCGTTATGTGGATCTGATCATCAACCCTGAGGTTCAGCAGACCTTCATCACCCGTTCACGGATCATCCAGTCGATGCGCCGTTATCTGGACTCGCTGGGCTATCTGGAGGTCGAGACCCCAACCCTGCACTCCATCGCAGGCGGAGCTGCGGCACGTCCGTTCATCACCCATCACAATACGCTGGACATGCAGCTGTATATGCGGATCGCCATCGAGCTGCACCTGAAGCGCCTGATTGTCGGCGGTCTGGAGAAGGTATATGAGATCGGCCGCGTCTACCGCAACGAGGGAGTCTCGACCCGCCACAATCCGGAATTTACAATGATTGAGCTGTATGAAGCGTATGCGGACTACAAGGACATTATGCATCTGACCGAGAGCCTGATCGCTCATATTGCCCAGGAAGTGCTGGGCAGCCAGGTGATTGAGTACCAGGGGCATGAAGTGAACCTGTCCCCGGGCTGGCGCCGTGTAACCATGGTGGATGCTGTCAAAGAAGTGACCGGAGTAGACTTCGGCGTTCAGATGTCGAATGAAGAGGCCCATGCGCTCGCTAAGGAGCACCGGGTACCGGTAGAGAAGCACATGACCTACGGGCATATCCTGAATGCGTTCTTCGAGCAGTTTGTAGAGGAGACCTTGATTCAGCCGACCTTCGTGATGGGACATCCTGTCGAAATTTCACCGCTTGCCAAAAAGAACGATCAAGACCCGCGCTTCACCGACCGTTTCGAGCTATTCATTGTGGCCCGCGAGCACGCGAACGCGTTCAGCGAGCTGAATGATCCGATTGACCAGCGTCAGCGGTTCGAGGCACAGATTCAGGAGAAGGAGCAGGGCAACGATGAAGCCCATGAGATGGACGATGACTTCATCCGTGCGCTTGAATACGGTATGCCGCCTACAGGCGGACTGGGAATCGGCGTAGACCGTCTGATTATGCTGCTTACCAACGCTCCGTCGATCCGTGATGTGCTGCTGTTCCCGCATATGCGCAATAGAGATTAATCGTTCTTGGATTGATACCAACACTCCCGGGGAAGCTGCTTAGGCGGTTTCCTGGGGACAGTGCTGGGACGAAGGAAAGTTAGACTTAAACTTCTGTAATAAAAAGCTTGCAATGAATCTCTAACCATGGTATATTCTATTTCTGGCTGCGAAACATCAACGCCTTGCTCGAAAAGAAGTTAAAAAAAGAGCTTGCATTGATCGGTCGGATGTGATATATTATAAGAGTTGCTGGCGACGAGATAATGATCGCTGACAACGAGCTTGATCTTTGAAAACTGAACAACGAGTGAGTATCGGAAATCACCTCGGTGATTCCAAATTAGAGAATGTAACCATTCTCGTCAGATGTTTCAAAATGAGCTATCGCTCTTTCTATAAGCGCTTACTTCGGTAAGCGTCCTAATTGGAGAGTTTGATCCTGGCTCAGGACGAACGCTGGCGGCGTGCCTAATACATGCAAGTCGAGCGGAGTCTTGTTGGAAGCTTGCTTCCAACTTGGCTTAGCGGCGGACGGGTGAGTAACACGTAGGCAACCTGCCCCTAAGACTGGGATAACTACCGGAAACGGTAGCTAATACCGGATAATCTCTTTCCTCTCCTGAGGGAAGAATGAAAGGCGGAGCAATCTGCCGCTTGGGGATGGGCCTGCGGCGCATTAGCTAGTTGGCGGGGTAACGGCCCACCAAGGCGACGATGCGTAGCCGACCTGAGAGGGTGAACGGCCACACTGGGACTGAGACACGGCCCAGACTCCTACGGGAGGCAGCAGTAGGGAATCTTCCGCAATGGGCGACAGCCTGACGGAGCAACGCCGCGTGAGTGATGAAGGTTTTCGGATCGTAAAGCTCTGTTGCCAGGGAAGAACGTCCGGTAGAGTAACTGCTGCCGGAGTGACGGTACCTGAGAAGAAAGCCCCGGCTAACTACGTGCCAGCAGCCGCGGTAATACGTAGGGGGCAAGCGTTGTCCGGAATTATTGGGCGTAAAGCGCGCGCAGGCGGCTATTTAAGTCTGGTGTTTAAACCTTGGGCTCAACCTGGGGTCGCACTGGAAACTGGGTGGCTTGAGTACAGAAGAGGAAAGTGGAATTCCACGTGTAGCGGTGAAATGCGTAGAGATGTGGAGGAACACCAGTGGCGAAGGCGACTTTCTGGGCTGTAACTGACGCTGAGGCGCGAAAGCGTGGGGAGCAAACAGGATTAGATACCCTGGTAGTCCACGCCGTAAACGATGAGTGCTAGGTGTTAGGGGTTTCGATACCCTTGGTGCCGAAGTTAACACAGTAAGCACTCCGCCTGGGGAGTACGGTCGCAAGACTGAAACTCAAAGGAATTGACGGGGACCCGCACAAGCAGTGGAGTATGTGGTTTAATTCGAAGCAACGCGAAGAACCTTACCAGGTCTTGACATCCAACTAACGAAGCAGAGATGCATCAGGTGCCCTTCGGGGAAAGTTGAGACAGGTGGTGCATGGTTGTCGTCAGCTCGTGTCGTGAGATGTTGGGTTAAGTCCCGCAACGAGCGCAACCCTTGACTTTAGTTGCCAGCAGGTTGTGCTGGGCACTCTAGAGTGACTGCCGGTGACAAACCGGAGGAAGGTGGGGATGACGTCAAATCATCATGCCCCTTATGACCTGGGCTACACACGTACTACAATGGCCGGTACAACGGGAAGCGAAGCCGCGAGGTGGAGCCAATCCCAGCAAAGCCGGTCTCAGTTCGGATTGCAGGCTGCAACTCGCCTGCATGAAGTCGGAATTGCTAGTAATCGCGGATCAGCATGCCGCGGTGAATACGTTCCCGGGTCTTGTACACACCGCCCGTCACACCACGAGAGTTTACAACACCCGAAGTCGGTGGGGTAACCCGCAAGGGAGCCAGCCGCCGAAGGTGGGGTAGATGATTGGGGTGAAGTCGTAACAAGGTAGCCGTATCGGAAGGTGCGGCTGGATCACCTCCTTTCTATGGAGAATCGTTTCCTGCAACGGAAACATTCAAATTTGAAATCTAGCCGGTCGGCTAGTTACTCACTCGTTGGTCAGTTTTGAGAGTTTAAGCTCTCAGTTTCTGAAAGGTTTGGACGATCACGAAAGTGCCGTTAAACGTTTCAGACTACAACTTGATCCTTGAAAACTGGATACCGAAACGAATTTGCGTTTTAGAACATCTTTTAGCTGAAACTTGTGTAAACAAGTGGAAATAGTTATTAGTTGCTACTGAGTGAAGGTTTTGGATTGTGTAAACAAGCCAATACCGGAACGTTGGTTAAGCTACTAAGAGCACACGGAGGATGCCTAGGCGCCAGGAGCCGACGAAGGACGTGGCGAACAACGAAACTGCCTCGGGGAGCTGTAAGCAAGCTTTGATCCGGGGGTGTCCGAATGGGGAAACCCAGCTGTGGTAATGCACAGTTACTCGTATCTGAATACATAGGATGCGTAGAGGCAGACCAGGGGAACTGAAACATCTAAGTACCCTGAGGAAGAGAAAACAATAGTGATTCCGTCAGTAGCGGCGAGCGAACGCGGAACAGCCTAAACCAAGGGGCTTGCCCCTTGGGGTTGTGGGACGTCTCACATGGAGTTACAAAGGAATATGGTAGGCGAAGAGGTCTGGAAAGGCCCGCGATAGAGGTAAAAGCCCTGTAGCCCAAACTGTGTTCCCTCCGAGACGGATCCCGAGTAGTGCGGGGCACGTGAAACCCCGTATGAATCTGGCAGGACCATCTGCTAAGGCTAAATACTACCTGGCGACCGATAGTGAATCAGTACCGTGAGGGAAAGGTGAAAAGCACCCCGGAAGGGGAGTGAAATAGAACCTGAAACCGTGTGCTTACAAAAAGTCAGAGTCCTCTATATGGATGATGGCGTGCCTTTTGTAGAATGAACCGGCGAGTTACGTTCAACATGCAAGGTTAAGGTGAGAAGCCGGAGCCGCAGCGAAAGCGAGTCTGAATAGGGCGACTGAGTATGTGGGCGTAGACCCGAAACCGTGTGATCTACCCCTGTCCAGGGTGAAGGTGCGGTAACACGCACTGGAGGCCCGAACCCACGTACGTTGAAAAGTGCGGGGATGAGGTGGGGGTAGCGGAGAAATTCCAATCGAACTCGGAGATAGCTGGTTCTCCCCGAAATAGCTTTAGGGCTAGCCTCGGTGAATGGAGTGGTGGAGGTAGAGCACTGATTGGGTGCGGGGCCCGCAAGGGTTACCAAGCTCAGTCAAACTCCGAATGCCACTTACTTCTTGCCGGGAGTCAGACAGTGAGTGCTAAGATCCATTGTCAAAAGGGAAACAGCCCAGACCATCAGCTAAGGTCCCCAAGTGTGTGTTAAGTGGGAAAGGATGTGGAGTTGCACAGACAACCAGGATGTTGGCTTAGAAGCAGCCACCATTGAAAGAGTGCGTAATAGCTCACTGGTCGAGTGACTCTGCGCCGAAAATGTAACGGGGCTAAACACACCACCGAAGCTATGGCTTGATGCTTGCATCAGGGGTAGGGGAGCGTTGTATGCGGGTTGAAGGTGTACCGTAAGGAGCGCTGGACAGCATACAAGTGAGAATGCCGGTATGAGTAACGAAAAGATCAGTGAGAATCTGATCCGCCGAAAGCCCAAGGTTTCCTGAGGAAGGCTCGTCCGCTCAGGGTAAGTCGGGACCTAAGGCGAGGCCGACAGGCGTAGTCGAAGGACAACAGTTTGAAATTACTGTACCACCGTAATCCGCTATGAGCGATGGGGTGACGCAGGAGGGTAGTGACGCGGACTGATGGATGTCCGTCTAAGCAGTGAGGCTGGTGTGCAGGCAAATCCGCACACTGTTAAGGCTGGGCTGTGATGGGGAGCGAAAATTACAGTAGCGAAGGTCATGATCTCACACTGCCAAGAAAAGCCTCTAGCCAGGAGAAGGTGCCCGTACCGCAAACCGACACAGGTAGGCGAGAAGAGAATTCTAAGGCGCGCGGAAGAACTCTCGTTAAGGAACTCGGCAAAATGACCCCGTAACTTCGGGAGAAGGGGTGCCTCGGTAGGGTGAATAGCCCGAGGGGGCCGCAGTGAAAAGGCCCAAGCGACTGTTTAGCAAAAACACAGGTCTGTGCGAAGCCGCAAGGCGAAGTATACGGGCTGACGCCTGCCCGGTGCTGGAAGGTTAAGGGGAGTGGTTAGGGGTAACCCGAAGCTATGAACCGAAGCCCCAGTAAACGGCGGCCGTAACTATAACGGTCCTAAGGTAGCGAAATTCCTTGTCAGGTAAATTCTGACCCGCACGAATGGCGTAACGACTTGGGCGCTGTCTCAACGAGAGATCCGGTGAAATTTTAATACCTGTGAAGATGCAGGTTACCCGCGACAAGACGGAAAGACCCCATGGAGCTTTACTGCAGCTTGATATTGAATTTGGGTACGATCTGTACAGGATAGGTGGGAGCCGTGGAAAGCGGAGCGCAAGCTTCGCTGGAGGCGCCGTTGGGATACCACCCTGATCGTATCTAGGTTCTAACCTGGTACCCTAAGCGGGTACGGGGACCGTGTCAGGCGGGCAGTTTGACTGGGGCGGTCGCCTCCTAAAGAGTAACGGAGGCGTTCAAAGGTTCCCTCAGAATGGTTGGAAATCATTCGAAGAGTGCAAAGGCAGAAGGGAGCTTGACTGCGAGACCTACAAGTCGAGCAGGGACGAAAGTCGGACTTAGTGATCCGGTGGTACCGCATGGAAGGGCCATCGCTCAACGGATAAAAGCTACCCTGGGGATAACAGGCTTATCTCCCCCAAGAGTCCACATCGACGGGGAGGTTTGGCACCTCGATGTCGGCTCATCGCATCCTGGGGCTGAAGTAGGTCCCAAGGGTTGGGCTGTTCGCCCATTAAAGCGGTACGCGAGCTGGGTTCAGAACGTCGTGAGACAGTTCGGTCCCTATCTGTCGTGGGCGCAGGAAATTTGAGAGGAGCTGTCCTTAGTACGAGAGGACCGGGATGGACGTACCGCTGGTGCACCAGTTGTTCCGCCAGGAGCATGGCTGGGTAGCTACGTACGGACGGGATAAGCGCTGAAAGCATCTAAGCGTGAAGCCCCCCTCAAGATGAGATTTCCCAGTATGTAAGACCCCTTGAAGACGACGAGGTAGATAGGTTGGAGGTGGAAGTGCAGCAATGCATGGAGCTGACCAATACTAATCGGTCGAGGGCTTATCCAATAAACTAACACACAAATTCGTTTCGGATTCAGTTTTCAGGCGATTAAGCCTGTAATCGTTTGGTGGCGATAGCGGAAGGGTTCCACGCGTACCCATCCCGAACACGACCGTTAAGCCTTCCAGCGCCGATGGTACTTGGACCGAAGGGTCCTGGGAGAGTAGGACGCCGCCAAGCACACAAAACCACTGTTGATCACTCGACAGTGGTTTTTTTGTATGCATGGACAGCATGGATAATGAGATGGGCGATGTCTGAATGGATCGGATAAACGGGGATGAAAGACACTGGGGAAGTAGTTGGATTTTGTACACTTGCTGGGGAAGGAATGGACGATCCTCAGACAGCAGTTGGATAAACAACACTTAATTCTTTCGATTCCAGCCCAAGTAACCGTAACGCGTTCCAATAGATGCTGTTAATCCAATTGCTTCCGCCGAATGCGCAGAAACCAGCAAAATAAGATACGTTTGTCCAATTACTTTCCCGGCTCACCTAGATTGATTCGGCCAGATCAGCCAGAGGGAAGCTCCCCAGCCAGTGCCATAAAGATGGTGTATACAAAAATGTCCACCACACACGGACTTTCGTCCAAGAATTCGCTTACCTGAGGCCGGTTGGCGAAATCCTCTTCCAGGTGAAGTAATGTTCTTGACAGGCCAAAAGGCCTTTGCTAAGATGGCAATAATATATTTTTGGACTAGCCTCTCAAACCTTAACTGAAGACATTATTATGTTGAACTCCCAGGCTCATACCGCTGTCTATCGGGTATGGACTTGAATCAGGAGTTTCTTTATTCATAAGTTGGCAGGCGGGTGGAGACAAGAACATTTTGAGGAGGAATGACCCAGGTGTGGGAAGATAAGTTTGGTAAAGAAGGATTGACTTTTGATGATGTGCTGCTGGTTCCGCGTAAATCCGAGGTGCTGCCCAAGGAAGTGGATCTTTCTACTGTACTCAGCAGTGGGGTTAAGCTTAACATCCCGCTGATCAGTGCGGGTATGGATACTGTTACAGAAGCTGCTATGGCCATTGCGATTGCCCGTGAAGGCGGGGTCGGCATTATCCATAAGAACATGACTGTGGAGCAGCAGGCTGGGGAAGTAGACCGCGTGAAGCGGTCCGAAAGCGGCGTAATTACCAATCCTTTCTCTCTCACCCCGGATCATCTGGTCTCAGATGCTGAACGGCTTATGGGCAAATACCGTATTTCCGGCGTTCCGGTTGTTGATGAGTCCAACAAGCTGGTTGGCATTATCACGAACCGCGATATGCGCTTCATTCATGATTACAGCGCACCAATCAGCGAGTATATGACACGCGATAACCTGGTAACGGCTCCGGTCGGCACTACGCTTCAGGAAGCTGAAGTGATGCTCCAGAAGCATAAGATCGAGAAGCTGCCGCTGGTGGATGATAATAACATTCTGAAGGGCCTCATTACGATCAAGGACATTGAGAAAGCGATCCAATTCCCGAACGGCGCGAAGGATGCCCAGGGACGCCTGCTGGTAGGCGCAGCGATCGGGATCTCCAAGGATGCCGAAGAACGTGCCCAGGCGCTGATTGACGCAGGTGTGGATCTGCTGGTTGTAGATTCTGCGCATGGACATCATATCAATATTATTGAAGCTGTACGCAATCTGCGCGCTAAGTATCCTGATCTTACGATTGTAGCCGGTAATGTGGCTACAGGTGAAGCTACACGCGAACTGATCGAAGCCGGGGCCTCCATTGTGAAGGTAGGCATCGGGCCGGGCTCGATCTGTACAACCCGCGTCATTGCCGGTATCGGTGTACCGCAGATTACTGCGATCTATGATTGCGCAACGGTTGCCCGTGAATACGGGGTGCCGATCATTGCAGACGGCGGTATCAAGTACTCCGGAGAGATTACCAAGGCGATTGCTGCCGGGGCATCAGCGGTTATGATGGGCAGCCTGTTCGCAGGCACGGAAGAAAGCCCAGGAGAATCGGAATTGTACCAGGGACGCAAGTTCAAGGTATACCGCGGAATGGGCAGCATGAGCGCTATGAAGCAGGGCAGTAAAGACCGTTATTTCCAGGATGATGACAAGAAGCTGGTGCCTGAGGGTATTGAAGGGCGTGTAGCCTTCAAGGGGCCGTTGTCCGATACCGTTCATCAGCTGATCGGCGGACTGCGTTCCGGTATGGGATACTGCGGAACGAAGACGCTGGAGGAGCTGCGCAATGACACCTCATTTATCCGTATTACCGGAGCGGGTCTTCGCGAGAGTCATCCGCATGATGTGCAGATCACCAAAGAAGCTCCGAACTATTCGCTGTAAGCTGCGGAGAATCGCATATTTTGCTGACAGGCAGGACGAATTCGTCCTGCCTGTCTTTTTTTGCAGATACCCCTGTGTTAGAATAGAACAAGCACTGATTTGAGAAGTAAAAGGAGAGTAGTAATCATTGAATTCCAAGCGGAAACTAAGCGGTAAGCAAATTGTGATTAAGACAGCGACTGTAGGTCTGCTTCTAAATATGTTAGCATTTCCGGCGGCTTCTGTAATGGCAGAGGCTGCTTCCAAACCGGCTGCGACATCATCCGGCAATAAAGCGGCAGCTGCAGCCCCGGCCAAAACAGCCGCAGCCAAGATTCCAAGTGTGGAATCGCTGGGGCTGAATGTACGATCAGCAGTGCTGATTGAGCCTACAACAGGCGAGGTGCTGCTCTCGCTCAATGCCGATCAGCCGATGCCACCGGCAAGTATGACGAAGATGATGACTGAATACCTTGTGACGGAAGCTGTCAATAGCGGCAAAATCTCCTGGGATCAGAAGGTTACTATTCAGGAGAATGCATCCAAGCAGATCGGTTCCCGGATTTTCCTCGCTAAGAACGACGAACATACCGTGAAAGAACTCTACATAGCGATGGCCGTAGGCTCTGCCAATGATGCTACGGTTGCCTTGGCCGAACTGGTCGCGGGCTCAGAGCAGCAGTTCGTCACGATGATGAATGAAACAGCGAAGAAGATGGGCATGAAGACGGCTCATTTCATTAACTCGACCGGGCTTGACCGCAAGGACATGCCTGCCAAATTCCGTCCCGAGGCTGAAGGCGAAACGGTAATGTCCGCGATGGATGCTGCTATTCTCGCCAAGTACATTGTCACCGATCATCCGGATTTTACCGATTTCACCACCATTCAATCCTATAAGTTCCGGGAACGCGATGCGAAGCCGATGGTTAACTACAACTGGATGCTGGAAGCCAACAAGGATATTCCGAACTTCAAGGCTTATGCGTATCCTGGTCTTGACGGGCTGAAGACTGGCCATACCTCCAAGGCGGGGAACTGCTTCACCGGAACGGCTGTTAGGGACGGTATGCGTCTGATCAGCGTTGTTATGGGAGCTGACTCTGAAGCCCACCGCTTCACAGAGACGAAGAAAGTGCTGGATTTCGGCTTCAACAACTTTGAGATCAAGCAGGTAGTTGCGCCTAAGGCAGTCATTGCCGGTACGGAGACAGTTCCCGTGCAGAAGGGCAAAGATAAACAAGTATCTGTCGTTACGGATGCGGGGGTTACGTTCATGGTACCGAAGGGAACAACCTCGCCGCAGATCAAGACAGCAGTGGTGACGAATGATCCCGCTACATTGATTGCCCCGATTGCCGGAGGCAGCAAAGTAGGTAAAGTCACCTACTCCTATCAGATTGAAGGGATGCCGCAGGTTCAAGAGAAAACCGTCAACCTGATTACTGCCGAAGAAGCAGAGAAGGCGGGCTGGTTCAAGCTGCTGCTGCGGGCGATCGGGAGCTTTTTCAGCGACTTGTTTAAGGGAATCAAGGACCTGTTCTAAGAAACTGGTTAGCTAAAGCCGGCAGTACGGTCAAATCCCAGCAAATGGGTTGTATATATGACCGCCTTACGGTAGAATTACAAGTTAGATTGGGATAGATTAAGCGGGAGGCGGAGACATGGAGACAGGAACATCGCGGGTTAAGAGAGGTATGGCAGAGATGCAAAAGGGTGGCGTCATTATGGACGTCATGAATGCAGAACAGGCAAAAATCGCAGAAGCAGCTGGTGCAGTAGCTGTTATGGCGCTGGAGCGGGTTCCTTCCGACATCCGTGCAGCGGGCGGAGTTGCACGCATGGCCGATCCCACAATTGTTGAAGAGGTTATTGCAGCAGTGAGCATTCCTGTTATGGCAAAAGCCCGTATCGGCCATTATGTTGAAGCCAAGGTGCTCGAATCTCTGGGTGTTGACTATCTCGATGAGAGCGAAGTGCTCACGCCTGCCGACGAAGTGTTCCATATCAACAAGCATGAATTCACTGTACCTTTCGTATGCGGGGCCAAAGACCTGGGTGAAGCGCTGCGCCGGATCAGCGAAGGAGCTTCCATGATCCGTACCAAGGGCGAGCCGGGAACCGGCAACATTGTAGAGGCTGTCCGCCATATGCGCTACATTAACAGCCAGATCCGTAAAGTGGCAAGCCTCTCGCCGGATGAGCTATATAATGAAGCTAAGACGCTGGGAGTACCATATGAGCTGCTGTTGGAAGTACACCAGCTGGGCAAATTGCCTGTAGTTAACTTCGCTGCCGGAGGTGTCGCTACGCCTGCGGATGCTGCACTGATGATGCATCTTGGCGCGGATGGCGTGTTTGTCGGCTCGGGAATCTTCAAATCGGACAACCCGGAGAAGTTCGCACGCGCCATTGTAGAAGCAACTACCCATTTCACAGACTATAAGCTGATTGCTGAAGTGTCGAAGAACCTGGGGACCCCGATGAAGGGGATTGATATCGCCTCGCTGACCCCGGCTGAACGTATGTCGGAACGCGGCCGCTAAGAGAGAAGGCTTCTGGATGAGAATAGGAGTACTGGCGCTGCAGGGCGCTGTAACGGAGCATATAGTTAGTATCGGGAAGACCGGGGCTGAAGGAGTGGCAATCAAGCGTACAGAGCAGCTTAGCGAGATAGACGGCCTGATTATTCCCGGCGGTGAGAGTACAACCATCGGCAAGTTAATGCGCAAATACGGCTTTATCGAGGCGATCCGCGAGTTTGCCGGGCAGGGGAAGCCGATCTTCGGCACCTGCGCCGGTATGATTGTATTGGCGAAGCAGATCGAAGGCGGAGAATCCGCTCATCTGGAGCTGATGGATATTACTGTTGCCCGGAATGCCTTCGGCCGCCAGCGGGAAAGCTTTGAATGTGATCTTGAGGTGAAAGGCATCACCGAGCCAGTGAGGGCGGTATTTATCCGCGCGCCGCTGATTACCGGAACGGGTAAGGACGTTGATGTGCTTGCTGTCTATAACAGTGAGATTGTAACAGCGCGCCAGGGCAACCTGCTGGTTTCTTCCTTTCACCCGGAATTGACTGATGATTATAGGCTGCATCAATATTTTGCCGATATGGTTGAGGGCAGGATTGCGGCCAATCTATAGAACTGCATATAAGAACATCTTTGACTCTTTCATAGCTGTCCATGACGGCCTGATGAAAGAGTTTGGGCTGTTTTCAGGAGGGAAACGTTGTGTTAGATGTTAAAGTATTGCGCAGTGATTATGCCAGAGTTGAAGAGGCGCTGAATAAAAGAGGGAAATCGCTTGATCTCATTGCCGGCTTCCCGGAGCTTGACCTGCGCCGCCGCGAGCTGTTGCAGGAAACGGAAGGCCTCAAAAACCGCCGGAATACCGTCTCGGCAGACGTGGCCAAGAAGAAGAAGAATGGCGAGCCGGCCGAGGATCTGATCGCAGAAATGCGTACCGTATCCGACCGGATCAAAGAGCTGGACGATGAGGTACGCGAGCTTGAAGCCAAGATTGATGAGCTGACGATGAGCATTCCGAACATTCCGCATGAGTCGGTGCCTGTCGGCAAGTCTGAGGAAGATAATGTCGAAGTCCGCCGCTGGTCGGAGCCCAAAGAATTCGGCTTCACGCCGAAATCACACTGGGAGCTGGCGCAGGAGCTGGATATTATTGATTTTGAAGCGGCTGCCAAGGTTACGGGTTCCCGGTTCGTGTTCTATAAGGGCCTGGGGGCCAGACTGGAGCGGGCGCTGATTAACTTCATGATGGATCTGCACAGCGGTGAGCACAACTATGAGGAAATGCTGCCGCCGTATATCGTCAATAAGGACAGCCTGTACGGAACAGGACAGCTGCCGAAGTTCGAAGAGGATCTGTTCAAGCTGCGGGATACTGAATATTATCTGATTCCTACAGCGGAAGTGCCTGTGACGAACTATTACCGGGAAGAGATTCTGACGGCTGCCGATCTGCCAAAGTATCATGTGGCCTACAGCTCCTGCTTCCGGTCAGAAGCCGGATCTGCCGGACGCGATACGCGCGGCCTGATCCGCCAGCATCAGTTCAATAAGGTGGAGCTGGTGAAGCTGGCCAGTCCGGAGACCTCCTATGAGGAGCTGGAGAAGATGACAGCCGATGCGGAACGTGTTCTGCAGCTTCTGGGCTTGCCTTACCGCGTCCTGCTGCTGTGTACAGCCGATATGGGCTTCACCTCCGCGAAGACGTATGATCTGGAGGTATGGCTGCCGGAGAGCGGAATGTACCGTGAGATCTCCTCCTGCTCCAATACAGAGGACTTCCAGGCCCGCCGCGCCAATATCCGCTACCGTAAGGAGCCTAAGGCCAAACCGGAATTCGTGCATACACTGAACGGCTCTGCACTTGCTGTGGGCCGCACCGTAGCTGCGATTCTGGAGAATTACCAGCAGGAGGACGGAAGCGTACTGATTCCGGAATGCCTGCAGCCGTATATGCGGAATGTGAAGTCGATCAGCCCGAGAACTGCCCAATAATTGTGCTTGCATATGATTTAATCGGTGTGGTATAATTCCTAATGCATGTGAAATTTGATTGCATTGGAGAGGTACCGAAGCGGTCATAACGGGGCGGTCTTGAAAACCGTTAGGGTGCAAGCCCACATGGGTTCGAATCCCATCCTCTCCGCCATTCCCTACAATAATATAATGAAGATGGAAGCCGTTCTCCTCTGGGGGGCGGCTTTTTTGCAGTTTGGTGTGCTCTAATGGAAGGAACCTGGGCTCAGCGGGAATAAAAAGCCGTCTTTCTCCGCAATGTATTAGAGAAGGAGGCTGATAATCAAGATGGACCGACAACTACAAGTAGACCAGCAGAGTCTGGTATCTGCCTGGCAGGAGCGTATGCCTGCACTGATGGAGGAGGGGGAGAGCTTCAGTGTGCAGGGAGATGCCGCTAATCAGAACAGCCTGCTGATCCATTTCAATGCTGCCGGGCGGCAGGGGTATTCTCTGGATTTCCGCTGCACGTATGTAGACAGCCGCGAGGTGGCGGTAGATCTGCTGGATGCGGAGCAGCACGGCGCGCCTGCCGATGATCATCTGGAGGCAGTACAGGCATTAGCGCAGCAGTATACGAGACAGATTCATGAGTGCGCCCAGGCCCTTCAGGGCATAACCAATCCGTAGGAGGTCAATCCGATGAGCAAGCCAAAGAGTATGCCGGTTCCCGGTGTACAGCAGGACGGTCAGGAGCCCCGTAAAGAGCATCATTCTTCAGGGCCGGAGCCGCTGTCCGGGTCCAAAAAGGTGAAGCAGGCCAATCATGTGGATCATCATAATCCTCAGGGCTGAACACAGAATGTAATGAAATTACTGAGAAATGTTTCTCATATTTGCCAAATGGTTTATCATTAAGGAGGGGAAAGAAATTTTGTACATGGGAGAGGAGAAAAATAATGAACAAAAAATGGGGGTTGTCCGCTGCCGCACTGATGCTTAGTGCTGCATTGATCCTGCCGGGATGTGCGAAGAAGGAGGAACCGAAGGAAGCTCTGACCGCTGCCGCATCCAAGGCTACGACGGACATGAAATCTTACGAAATGAAGACGAAGCTTGTCATAAATGATCTGACAATTGATACAGGCACGAATGAAGCAGACGCATCAACCGGGCAGATCATGAGTATGCTGAAGAACGCTGAGCTTACCATTGATGGTGTCTACCAGGCAGAGCCTATGCAGACAGAGCTTACTACAGTTCTGAATCTCAAAGGGGATATGGCCATGTCCTTCACAGTTCCAATGGTCATGACTGGCGACAAGTTGTACGTTAAGGTGCCTTCAATTCCGTTCCTGCCGATTCCGGAGACGATTGTAAATAAATTCGTTGAGCTGGATCTTAAAGAGCTGGCGGAGCAGCAGGGAGCAGAATTCAATCCTTCACAGATGGATGCACAGAAGATGCAGAAGCTGTCGAATGAAGTGATGAATACCTTGCTTGGCGAATATGATGAGACAAAGTACTTCAGCAATATTAAGCCCAAGGATGCCGGCCTGCCTGAAGGCGTAGAAGCCAAGCAGGTCGTTCAGTTCAAGGTGACTAACGATAATGTCAAAGAGGCGCTCACCATTCTGGTGAACAATGCGATGCCGAAGATTATCGATATTCTGGGCAAGGACGAATACAAGGATCTGCTGCAGATTGAACCTGCCAGACTGGCTGAAGCCAAAGAAGAGCTTCAATCCAGTGAAGCTCGTGCTGAATTCGACAAGAATCTGGCTGACCTGAACAAATATCTGACGATCAACCAGTTCCACCTGAATACGGCCCTCAATAAAGACGATTATCCGGTATATCAGGATATGTTGATGGATATTAAGGTAAACGACCCTGATAAGGGTGAGAATGTGACTGTATCGATGAATGCCAGCAACCAGTACAGCAAGATCAACGAGAAACAGACCTTCAAGATTGGTATTCCGCAAGGCGATGATGTGATTACCCTCGAAGAGCTGCAGCAGCAGTTCGGCGGTTCGGGTATGAGCACTACTTATTAATACAAAATAATCCCCACCTGAAGATCCCGCAGAAGCGCTTATGGCTCCTGCGGGATTTTTGGGCGGTGCTGCTTCATTCAGAGGCCGTCTCTGCCCTGGTCAGAAAGTCCTCCGCCAGGATGGCATAAGTGCGGTGGTCCTGCCATTCTCCGTTAATCTTAATGTAACGGCGGGCCAGTCCCTCTGCCTGAAAGCCGTTCTTCTCCAGTACTCTGCGTGAGGCGTTGTTATGGGGCAGGATGGCAGCCTGTACCCGGTGGAGCCCCAGAGAGCGGAAGGCGTACTCCAGGACGAGATGGACGGCTGTGCTGGCGTACCCTTTGCCCTGCCGGGTGTGGTCAATCCAATAGCCAATGTCGGCATATTGCCCCACTCCACGGACTACATTGGAGATTGTAATCTGTCCGATCAGCTCACCGCTCAGAAGAAAGATGCCGAACATATACGCCCGGTCCACCTGAGTCTCCAGTCTGCGCTGATTAATCAGATGATGCTGGCTCTCCAGCGTGTAGTAATCCTCATCCCGCAGCGGTTCAAATTCCTGATGGGCGGTGCGGTTGTTCAGACGCAGTTGAAGCAGCGCCTCGGCATCCTTAAGCTCCAGCAGCGAGAGATAAATCCCCTGAGGGGTGTTATACAGCTTGAATGACATGAAACATCCTCCTTATGAAATTATACATGTGTAGATGCGGGTTAGAGCCGGGCAGGCCTCTGCTGCCGCAGCCGGCGGAAGAAGGAGGTCAGCAGCTCCGCGCATTCTTCCTGCAGGACACCCTGGATCACCTCGGTCCGGTGATTGAAGCGGGATTCCTCCAGCAGGTTCATCAGGGTGCCTGCACAGCCCGCCTTGGGGTCAGGTGTCCCGTATACGGTAAGCGGCACGCGGGCCTGAACCATCGCGCCTGCGCACATCGGGCAGGGCTCCAGCGTAACGTAGAGCCTGCAATCGAGCAGACGCCATGACCCGAGGGCAGTGCTTGCTTCACGGATCGCGACCATCTCTGCATGGGCGGTGGAATCGAGCGTGGTCTCACGCAGATTATAGCCCCGGCCGATGATGGCATTGTTATGAACGACAACTGCCCCGATCGGCACCTCGCCCAGGGCTTCGGCCTTACGCGCTTCTCCGATCGCTTCTGCCATCCAGTGTTCGTGCAAGGCCCGCTCTTCGGCTGACAGCTCTTCCAGACGTATATTCAATTTCATCCTCCCTTCTTAGAGTACCCCTTGTCCAACGAACAAATATTCGCGCTTAACAAATTGTGCATAACTCTGTGGATAAACCGCTACTTATACACAAAATTGTGCACATCAGAGCATGTTTAATTGTAGATATGTGCATAACCTGTGGATGGTCCTTATTTATTGTAGAGAAACTGTGCGAAGAATTCAATATTTTCCGTTGTTTAGGCAGTTTGGAAATGTCTTTTCAAATGAGGGGGCAACAGGTATGATTATGATGAATGCCCCGCTAGGATTTACCAGCGGATAAGAGGTGAAGATTACGCTTGTCCATCAAAACGAAGTTATCAGTGATTCTATTTGGCTCTGTACTCCTGATCCTGATGCTCAATCTTACACTTAATCTGTATGCTGCCCGGAATAACCTGCGTAATGAAAGTGTAAGCAATATGAAGATCACGGCGAAGCAGGTGGCCGTCTCGGTGGAACAGAGCAGTTACAGCTCCAACTATGTTCAGCACAAAATTGCCCAGAACCTCCGGCTGATCGCCATTCTGGCGTCGTATGAGCTGGACCCGGACATTAACAATATTGATAATAGACAGCTAAAGGATCTGGCGAATAAGCTTGCAGTGTCTAATATTTCGCTGCTGGTCAAGACGGATGATGATATTGTCGTTGCCAAGTCATCGGACCCTGCGGAGATCGGGCTGTCAACCAAGGGAATGGGGTACTGGTATGTAGCCTTTCTTGAGCTGTTTGCAGGCCAGCGCGTCTCTGTGGACAAGGGGCAGTCGCTGGAGAATTTCTGGTCCGGCCCGTTTGAGTTTTCGACATCCAATCCCGATTTTATCGACAAATGGGGTTACTATTACGACGGCAAGCGCAACTATATCATAGATCCGTATGTCCGCAGCACAGCGGTAAGCGACTATGTCAAAATCATGAATCCGGAAGAGATTATCCAGGAATCCAAGGCCGTCAACCCGGGGATTCTGGAGATTACGGGCATTAATCCGCAGACCTTCGGTTCGTCCAGCATGATGCCTGACGGCACCGATCCCAAGAATACGAAGCTGCGCAACCGTCCGATTCAATATGGAAGCTACACTTACGGCAATATAGCAGAGGATAAGGCGGCCATCCGGGATGCGCTGAACAAGAGTGAACCGGTAACCCTGGATACAGAAGCCCTCGGCAAAAGAGTACTGAAGAGCTTCATCCCCATCTCACAGCCCGGTGCAGGGGATTACGTCATCAGTGTGGTCATGGACTATTCTACAATCTCCTCTGTCATTAAGGAGCAATTGTTCAATAATATTACCACATCGGTATTACTGCTGGTTGTTTTCTTGCTGGCCAGTTATATTATGGCCGGTGTTGTGACACGCCCGATTAAGGATATACTGGCTAAGGTGAACGATGTGGCCAAAGGGAAGTTCGAGCCGCCACTGAATGTGGCCAGCCGCGATGAGCTTGGGCAGCTGGCCCAGCGGATTAATGCGATGACCTCGCATTTGCTGCAGCACACGAACCGGCTTGGCCAGACACTGGAGGAGAACCGGGCAGTGAAGGAGCACCTGGAATCGGTGATTAACGGAACCTCGGATGCGATTCACACCGTGGACATGGAAGGGCGGATCATCAGCACGAACAGGGCTTTTGAGGAGCTCTACGGCTGGGGAGCGGAGGATGCGCTGGTCAAGCCGCCGTATCTTGTACCGGCTACGGTACAGGAGCAGGAGAATATCCGCCTGCAGCTGCTGAAGGACGGGGCGACACTGCCGCCGGTGGAGACTGTCCGGCTCAAGCGGGACGGCTCGCTGGTGGAGGTCAGTGTCAGCAGCTCGGTGATCCGGGATGAAGAGGGGCAGCCCCAGTCGGTGGTGCATGTCTCGCGTGATATGACCGAGCGCAACCGGATTGAGGAGCTGCTCCGGCGTTCCGAGAAGCTTACTACGGTCGGCCAGCTTGCGGCTGGGGTAGCCCATGAGATCCGTAATCCGTTGACTACCTTAAGGGGCTTCCTGCAGCTTCAGCAGGAGAAGAAGGTGCTGGTCCCCCTGCATATTGACCTGATGCTCTCGGAGCTGGACCGGATTAATATGATTGTCAGCGAGTTTCTGATTCTGGCCAAGCCGCAGGCCGTTCATTTCCAGCAGAGGGATCTGCGGCATATTGTCGGCGATGTGGTCTCGCTGCTCGACAGCCAGGCGCATCTGTTCGGCATAGAGTTTGCTACGAACTTCTCGCCAGAACCAGCCATGGTGCATTGTGAAGAGAATCAGCTGAAGCAGGTCTTTATCAATGTCATCAAGAACGCAATCGAAGCGATGCCGGACGGGGGAACGATTACCCTGGAGCAGCACCGGCAGGATGATTCAATCGTCGTTATCATTACGGATGAGGGCGGAGGCGTTCCCGAAGAGATGCTGCCCAAGCTGGGGGAGCCGTTCTTCACGAATAAAGAATCAGGCACCGGGCTGGGCCTGATGGTCAGCCAGCGGATTATCCAGGCCCACAAGGGCAGTCTGGAGATCAGCAGCGAGTATGGCCGGGGCGCGCAGGTCATTATCAAGCTGCCGGAAGCGGGAGCGTCTGGTCCTGCAGACGGCATGAATACAGAACGGAGTGAAGACAACCATGAGAATCAATAAATTCATCAGTGAGACAGGCTACTGTTCACGCCGTGAAGCGGACAAGCTGGTGGAAGGGGGAAGAGTGACCATCAACGGTGAGCCCGCTTCCCTGGGCAGCCAGGCTGAAGCCGGGGATATAGTGCTGATTGACGGCAAGCCGCTGGAGAAGGGCCACAGGGTCGTCTATATTGCGCTCCATAAGCCGGTAGGGATCACCTCCACAACGGAAGCGCATGTGCAGGGCAATATTGTCGATTTCATCGGCCACGAGGAGCGCATCTTCCCCATCGGCCGGCTGGATAAGGATTCGGAGGGTCTGATTCTTCTGACCAATGACGGGGATATCGTGAACAAAATATTACGTGCAGAGGGCAAGCATGAGAAGGAATACGTGGTGACTGTGGACCGGCCGGTTACGCCGTCTTTCCTCACCGGTATGGCCTCGGGAGTGAAGATTCTGGGCAGCAAGACGCTGCCCTGCGAAGTCACACGTGTCAGCGAGCGGGTATTCCGCATTGTGCTGACCGAGGGCAAGAACCGGCAAATCCGCCGGATGTGCAGCGCCTTCGGATATGAGGTGCGGCGGCTGCAGCGCATCCGGGTTATGAATATCCGCCTGGGTGCCCTGAAGACCGGAGAATGGCGCGAGCTGACCCTGCAGGAGAAGCAGGAGCTGGGCGGTATGCTGAATTATCAGCTGCAATAACACAGAAAGAGCTGTTCTGACAGGCCAGGGCCTGCCGGAACAGCTCTTTCTTTCATTGGGCGGGAGGGGCTGCATTGGTTACATCAGTAGTCTCTGCCGCCGGATCTTTATACTTGCGGAGAATTGACACTTCCACCCGGCGGTTCTTGGCCCGCCCGGCCTCCGTAGCATTGGAAGCGATGGGATGATATTCGCCAGAGCCGGTCGGGCTGAACTTCGTCGGGTCCAGGTTCGGATTCAGCAGCAGAATCTTCATGAAATGAAGGGCCCGGTCCACGCTTAGGTCCCAGTTCGAGGAGTATGTGCTGTTAGAGATCGGAACATTATCGGTATGTCCCTGCACCAATACCTCGTAATCCGGGAATTGCTGCAGCATCGTAGAGATGGACTTGGCGAGCTGGCGGGCATCATCCTTCACCACCGCCTGCCCCGAGGCGAACAGAGCGTTGTCGCTGATCGTAATCATCAGCTGGGACTGGTTCAGCTTCGTGCTGAGCAAGTCGGTCATTCCGTTATTCTTAATATATTGATCGAACTGCTTCTTCAGCTTCTCCAGGTCTTCCTGCTCCTTGGCGCGAAGCTTGGACAGCTCGGCCGTTCCGGTATTCTTGTCAATCACACTGTTCATTTTGTCTTTCTTGCCCTGGTCCAGCTGGGTATCCGTAGGCGAATCGGACCGGTATTCCAGAACGCCGCCGCCGCCGCTGAGCGCTGAGTTGAAGGCTTCGGCCATCTGCTGAAATTTCACAGCGTCCGTAGCACTCATGGCATACATAACCAGGAACAGCGCGACCAGCAGGGTCATCAGGTCAGAATAAGGCAGCAGCCAGGATTCGTCGGCATGTTCTTCGTGATCCTCATGCCTAGTCTTTTTGCTCACTCGAACCGCCCTCCTTCTCGCTCAGCTTGGCGCGTTCGGACGGAGTCAGGAAGACTGACAGCTTCTGGTTAATGGCAATGGTCGATACCCCGGACTGTATTGAGAGCAGACCCTCTACCATCATCAGACGGACTTCAATCTCCTTCTTGGAGATCCGCTTCAGCTTGTTGGACATGGGGTGCCACATGACATAACCGGTGAATATCCCCAGCAGGGTAGCAATGAAGGCACCGGCAATGGCGTGAGCCAGGACGTCCATATTACTCATATCGCCCAAGGCGGCAATCAGCCCGATAACCGCCCCCAGCACCCCTAGTGTTGGAGCGTACATCCCCGCTTGGGAGAAGATCAGTGCGCCGGCTTTGTGTCTATCCTCGGTTGCGTGGATATCCTCCATTAAGACATCGCGGACGAATTCCTGATCGTTGCCGTCAATGATCATCCGCATGCCGTTCCGTAAGAAGGCATCCTCGATTTCATCCACGCTGGATTCCAAAGCCAGCAGGCCCTCGCGGCGGGTGATCGAAGCCCAGTCCATGAACATGGTGATCAGCTCCGGCTTGCCGATCATCTTTCTTTTGACGAACAGAATCTTCATGAGCTTAGGGAAGTTCTTAACCTCTGACATAGGAAAGGCCATGAAGACGGAAGCGGTCGTCCCCAGAAAGATAATGACGTAGGCCGCGGGGTTGTTCAAGCTGGCCAGCGGAGCATGCTTAAGGACCATCCCCCACACTACAGCGATCAGACCAAACACCAGGCCCAGAATTGTTGAAATTTCCATTTATGCACCTCATCCATGAGTAATAAGAAGTGATCGACTGCCCGCGTATTTCGTCCTTGAAGCGCGGGAGAACACACTGCTCGTAACCAAATCACGTATATTCTTATTTATCGACAGCATTCCGTTTTTTGTGAAGTGATTTTTTCGGCTATAATGGATAAGGTAAGGTATTATTCATTAGCGGAGAAAACGGAGTGATTGATGTGGGAGTTAAGCATGGCAGAGATTACAGTGAGATTCTGGTTGATCTGACAGGAGCCGTCGGACGGATTTCGGACGGATACATTTTTTTTGAGATGGACCCTGAGGAATGGGAGCACCTGCCGGAGGAATCGAAGCTGGAGGTGTGGGAGGCGCTTGCGGAGGATCTGTTCTATGCGCTGGGCAATGAGCCGGTCATCCAGGTGGGCAGCGGGGTTGTGATGTACGACAAAGACACCCACCGTATTAATATTCTGCTTGGTGATGAGGATCTGGCTTCCGTTCTGCTGGTGTAAGCCATCCGGCAATTAGCCCCGCGGTTTGTCCCCGGGATCAGCCCATGTTAAAATTGGGAGGAAGTAATATTTGCCGGGAATCAGGAATACATTTAATCAAAAAAATCTTTGGCCTGGCACATCCCTTGGACTTTCAGAAGCTGAGGGATGTTTTATTTAAGGAGAGAGTGCAGTACTGTACAGTTAACTTAGCAAGGGAGGAAGCACATTGCAATTTACAGAGGAAGAGCTGCAGGAAGAGGTCGGCAAGCTGGAGGGCTGGAGGCTGGAGAAGGAGAGCCTGGTGCGCAAGTACATGTTCAGTGAATACATGAAGGGAATCGCTTTTGTGGATGAGGTGGCTGCCATCTCGGAAGCATTCGATCATCATCCGCACATCACCATTGATTACAAGACCGTTATTCTGCGCCTGGCTGCAGATGCGGAGAAGCTGGATATCCGCCAGGCCCATCAATTTAATGAGGCCTTTGAGAAGAACCGTTAGGGAGACAGTATCTATAGATATGGAAATGACAGGTGAGCCTGAATCATAAAAATGCCCGCTCCAGGAGAGAATTCTCTGGCAGCGGGCATTTCACATTGAATAGTAGACGTATTATTTCTTCTCGGCCAGCCATAACGCAATGTTGGCAATTTCTTCAGGGGCCAGCTTGTCTTTGAAAGGAGGCATTTGCCCGCGTCCCTTGGTGACAATCGTGAAGATCTGTGCTGCATCGTGCTTGCCGCCTTCCTGCTGCAGGCTGGGGCCTACACCGCCCTGAAGCTGGTCACCGTGGCAGGAGATACAGCTGGCCTGCACGGTAGCCTCTGCACTGGCAGCATCCAGCACCACCTCAGGCATCGTTGGTTTATTCTCTTCGGCCACCTCGGACTTGCCGGGTAAGGTAAACATTAAGATCACTGCAAAGGCGCAGGCGGCAAAAAACAAACCGCTCATGATCCATTTCTGCATCTGCATCCGTCCCTCCCTGTAAGCTGCTTCTTCCATTATAGCGGATGGTGAAGCGTTATCATAGTATTTGTGTCAAAAAAACGAACGGAAAACCCCTGCTTTTTTGCACATAACCATGCCTCGGGTGTTATTTGTCATAGACCATGCAATAAAACGGCTTATTGCCGGTAGGCGTTCTGCGTTCATACGTATCGGTTATGGTGAACCCGCTCTTCTGGTAAGCGCGGATAGCGCGCTGATTCCAGGTCAACACCTCCAGATCGATCTCCCGCTCCGGGTAACGGGCCAGTGCAGCCTGCACGATAGCCTTCATGAACTGCTGCCCCAGGCCATTGCCGCACAGGTCCGGCCGCATCCCCACGCCGAGCCTGACTACACCCTCCATGGGGAACAGCTGGGCGAACCCGCACAGAATGCCTTGTCCGTCCACCACAGAAACATATTGCTCGCTGCGCAGCTGCGGGTCCCCGAATTCCACGCCTAGTGCCTGCATCTGCTCCCAGGACATCCAGCCGTATATATTGTAAGGCGGGCTATATTCCCACTTGCAGATCTCTTCGGCATGAAGCGATTCCATCGGTACTACATAAAAGGTTAGCGGAGAACGAATCATAGGCCAGTCTCCTCTCGTTAAATGCTCTTGTTAACTATATATACATCATACGCCTGATTCCGCGCAAATTCCTTGCCGGGAGGCGGAAACTTGACAAATGCGAAAAAATATTTTCTGAAATGCCGGAAAGGGTGTTTGGCCAATTCTGAGACGGGTAAGTAGGGAGTAAGAAAGAAAAAGCTCTTCCCCAAAGATGTGTTATCATCCTGGAAAAGAGCCTATGCATTAGCAATATGAAGTCTATTGTACGTCGTCGTTGTCCTGGGAATCCGTCGCTACCGTCTTGTAAGCGTCTGTGCTCATAATGCGCTTGGCACCGATATAACGGTTGACATAATAGCTGTCGCTAAGCGAACTGATGGTAACCCCGCGGGAAGAAGAAGCATGTGCGAAATCGCCGTCACCGACATAAATGCCGACATGGGAGACGCCTCTGCCATTGGTATTGAAGAATACAAGATCGCCTGCTCTTAGCTCATCACGGGATACGGCTGAGCCCATCTGGTATTGGGAACCCGATTGGTGCGGCAGATTAATGCCGATCTTATCAAAAACATACATGGTGAATCCGGAGCAATCAAAGCCATTGGTGGTAGTACCGCCGGATACGTATTTGGTTCCGATGGCCTTGTCGATCACCTTATCCATCTTGGAATCCGCGAAAGCGCTTCCTGCCCCGATTGTGAAGATAATGGATAAGCTCAGTACTGCGGCTGCTAGCTTCTTCTTCAAAAGTAAATACCCCTTCCGATGCCTACGAGGTTAGCTTAAGGGTTCGGTTGAAGGTCCCCTATGACCCCTCTTAGAATAGGAGGTCAATTCACCCAAAACTGGTTCCCCCGTTTCCCTAATTCATTAGGGAACTCGGCACGACTGTTGATTAGGATTAGCTATTTATCCGATTCATGACAAAAACTTGATTAAAAGTCACTCAATAATTACAAAAATGTTACTAAAAGCTCACTGCGATAATTGTAGCAAAGACTGCAGAGATTGGCAATCACTAATAACATATTAATGCATCTTTTTTGTGTTTTTTAGAGTTATAGCCCATCGTTAGGACAAATATCTATGCGTACAGCCAGTTTTATATGTTTTTTTCTTTTGGTTTTCCATAAAATGCTGTTTCAAGATCGGAAATCCGGTGTAAAAGGTAGAATAAGGTAAAGGAAAAACCCGGAAATGATTACGGCAATAATCAAATTCCGGGCTTCTATAAGTTACATTTGGATGTTAGAGGTTAACAGTTGCGGGGTTTGATTCAAACGTTCAGCTCAATCGTACGCGACAGCCTGGTAGGCTGTGGTGCTCATTACCCGTTTGGCGCCAACGTAGCGGTTGGCCCAGTAGGACTGGCTCATTGAAGTGATAGTGACTCCGCGTGAACTGGAAGACTGTGCAAACTTACCGTTTCCGACATAAATACCAACATGGGACACTCCGTTGCCCAGGGTATTGAAGAATACGAGATCGCCGGAACGGAGATTGCTCTTGGATACGGCCGTCCCTACTTTGTACTGTGCCTTAGAGGTGCGCGGCAGGGTAAGTCCTACATTCTTGAACACATATTTGGTGAATCCCGAGCAATCAAATCCGCTGGTGGTGGTGCCTCCGGTTTTGTACGACGTTCCAATGGTTTTGGAAATGACTTTATCCATTTTGGAATCGGCGAAGGCGCTGCCCGCCCCAAGTGTGAATACCATCACAAGACCCAGCGCTGCGGCGGTGCATTTCTTCTTGAAGTTCTGAACTCTCAACAGATGTACTCCTTCCAAGGCCTGCGGGGTTAGCTTAAGGATTCGGTAGAAGGTTCCCCTATGACCCCTCTAAAGCGAGATCAATTCACCCAAAATATGGTTCCCCCACTTCCCGGTGCAAAGGAATTAGGCGTGTTAGGCACCAGAATAGTGACATATCGACAACGTTACATTTCATGGTTGGCAGAAATTCATGTCATAAAGATTACAACTTTGTTACTAGTACAGCCATCATTGTAACAGAGGATTTTCCGATTTGCAAATGCTTTTACCCATCCGGCTGTCTATGCCCAAAGAAAAAAGAGTCCTGCGCCCTGGGGAAGGGGCGGTGACTCTTTTTAGTATGCCGGATTATCCGGAGTTTATTGTGGAAATGATTTGCTGGACCATAGATGGTACTGTGCAGCGATTCCCCACATGTCAAGCAGGTTAGAGGGCAGCGGGGCTGCCTGGCGCAGCAGCAGTGCGGGCAGGCCGGGATACAGCAGCGCGGACGCACTGCAGATCAGCAGCACGGCGAGACTGCCCGCCCCCATAACGATAGATATACCAATGGAGGGCAGCAGTACCTTGAGGCAAACCAGCAGCGAGGAGAACATCCCGGTACCGGCGGTATATCCGAACTGCATATAGAGCAGGAGCTTGCGGATGATGAAGAGGTAGAGGAGCCAGCCCAGCACATAGGGCACAAGCTTCAGCAGAAGCGGATAATTCATGATGCCGCCAAGCAGCAGCCGGTACATACGCGGAAGCAGCCAATAGAGCGGAAGCAGGGTCAGCACCCACTCGGCAAGGCTGAACAGCAGCACAGGCAGCCCGTACTTTTTCATACCCGGAAAAAAGAACAGCCCCCGCGCCCCGGCGCGCTCCTGATGAAGCTCATGCAGCAGACCTGCCCGGATGAAAGGGGAGAGCAGCAGCCGCAGGACCGTCAGGCCCAGGAGGAGCCACAGCCACCGGAGCACCGCAGGATCGCTCTGCAGGGCCGTATGCCCCTCGATATAATACAGCAGCCTGCCCATTTCGCTGCCGCCGGCGCCCGGGTCAGGGTAGCGGAGCAGCACAGGAACCACGGCGCTTTTAATGAATTTGTACAGGAAATATCCCCAGAACAGCCGGTAGATAAACAGCAGAATCAATATATAGAATTGCTCTTTCATGCTGAGCCAACCGCGGGCTATTGAACTTTTCACCATTCCCTCACCTCACCAGCCAAGAGTTCCGAGCAGAGTTTCCAGCAGTGTCGTCGCACTGAGCGTCCAGCGGGAGAGCGTGCGCTCCTCCAGCCCCGCCATGCGGAAATTGTTAAGATGTCTGCTCTCCAGCAGGACAGAATGCATCGGATCAATCTCAGCGGAGACCAGAGGTGCCTTGTACGCTAACTCGAAGGATGTGGACTTGCCCTCGCCATTCCAGTACTGCTGCACGGTGTACCCGTCGGAGAAGGTGAATTTAACGGGGACATCGGAATATAGCGTGCCTTTGTTGCTTACGTCCACTACCGCCTTGTACCCGGGTGCTTCGCTGCCGCCGGCCTCACTGGCAGAGAGCCTTATATCGTCCACTGCGAAATCGGGAGCGCCTCCGGCATAGACATAGCGGTCAAAATAAGTCTGCCAGGACTGCTTGGTTACCTTCTCGACAATCTTCTGGAAGTCGGCGGTGGAAGGATGCTTGAAGCGGTATTTGCGGGCATAGGCGGAGAGAATGGCATCCATATTCTTGGCTCCCGTAATCCGCTCGATATCCTTCAGCACCAGCTTGCCCCGGATATACACATTGCGTGTGTAGGCATCGTCGCCGCTGTATTTCCAGGTCTCCAGATTGAGCGGCTGCGATGACGAGACCAGGCTGGACTGGAGCGGGAGGCTTGCGGCTACACCGTATTCCTGCTCCATCAGCCGGTCCTCGGCGTAAGAGGTGAAGCTCTCATCCAGCCAAGCTTCTTCAAATTCATTGCTGGCCAGCATCCCGTAGAAGTACTGGTGGCCGATCTCATGGATGATGGTGCGCTCCAGCGAGGTTCCCGGCGAGGCCTCCGCAGCGCCGAAGGCGGTGATCAGCGTCGGATATTCCATTCCCCCTGCGCCGTTGCCGGACTCCGGCGGAACGACAATGGACAAGGTGGAATACGGGTAAGGGCCGTACCATTTGCTGAAGGCGGTCAGCGCCGCCTCGGCTGCCTGGAAGTAGCGCTCCTGCAGATTCTTGTGCAGCGGGTCTAGATAGAGCTTGATCCGTACACCCGGCACCTCCGGCGCTGAGAAAGCCTTCTCCGCAACCACGAAATCGGGCGAGGCAGCCCAGGCGAAATCATGCACGTCGTCTGCGTAGAACTGATAGATCTTGCGGCCCTGCGCCAGCCGGGCGTCCTTCACCGGGAAGCCGGTTGCGGCCACGATATACCCGGGGGGAACAGAGATGGTGACATTGTAAATTCCGAAATCACTGTAGAATTCGGAGGTGCCGTGATACTGGTGCAGATTCCAGCCTTCCTCCTTCAGACCTCTTCTGCCGGCCGGCTCGTACACGCTCAGCTTCGGGAACCACTGTCCGGCCATAACGAAGCGGTCAGCAGTGCCCATCCGGGCGAATATTTTGGGCAGCTTGACCTCGAACTTCAGCCGTACGGTCACACTCTCGCCGCCGTTAACCGGCTGGGGCAGGTGGACCTTGAGCAGTGTCCTGTCATGGACATTGCCGTCATCCGGCTGAACGTACTGGGTGCGCTGCATCAGCGACACGCCCTCGGAGGTCCGCAGATCGGTGAGCGTGATGCTGCCGTATCCGCCTGCGGGCATGGAATCTCCGCGCAGCTTACCCCCGGATTCCTTCATGAAGGTAGTATCCGCTGAAGCGAATGCGTTGGGATACAGGTGGAAATAGAGCTCCTGAACCGGTTTTTTGCCCGGATGGGTCCAGGTGAGCGTCTCGGAGGCTGTCAGTGTCCCGGTGTCCGGCAGGAGCTGCACATCCATGTGGTATTCGACCACACGCTGGCTTAGCGCCTCAGTCTCAGGGGGAGACATCGCTTCCTCCGGATAGGTGGACTGGACCGGCTGCTGCCGGGGGATGACGGCGGGGGACTTGGCCTCTTTTGGCGCAGCGGCTGTCCATGCGGCAGGGCTGTGCCCCGCCTTCAGCCAGATTCCGCCTCCAAGCAGGAGGATAACGCCCAGCATTGCGAAGATGAGGGTATACTTTAATGAATGTGGCTTCATATTGTGATTCCTCCCGTGACAAGCATCTACGGGATGTATATGTTTGCAATCGCCGCATTATTAGCTAAAATTAAATAATTAGTGAATGGAGAGGAGTGCTACTGTGGATAACGTACAACCAGGAGGCAAGAAGCAGATTGCCCTGAATATTGTAAATGCCAAAGCGAAGCATAAAGGGTTCGGCGCAGGCTCTATTGATCTGAACAATGTATCGCCCGTCATCATTGACCGGGGGGAGGCCGTTATCGATATCGGTGCCATGCACGCCAAGAGTAAGGTGGAGAAGGGAATCAAATTCTCCACGAACCGTGAGGATGTGCCGGAGGGAAGACAGGTCTGGGTCGTATGGGTGGCTGTAGACCGTACACCGGAGGGACAGCATTACGGGGGAATCACCGCCTGCGAGATGTGGATTGATACGGAGGCCCGCCGCGGCTGGAAGATTCTTGCCGATCATGTGAATAAGCTGGATGCCGCCCTGAAGCGGAAGGTGATCCTGGAGGGACTCGGGAGTACGGAGCGGGCAGCGCTGAAGTCACTGCTGATCGCTCATAATGAAGAGTGGTGGGCCGCCTCGCCCGAAGAACTGAAGGCCGCATTGTCAGAATAGAAGAAGGTGCGCAGGCGCACATAAATGAAGGCTTGGCCCTCTGTGATGGAGAGCCAAGCCTTATGCAGGTTCTGGGTTGGGATGAATAAGGTTACTGGGGAGCCGATCGTCCGGAAGCCCCCAGCTTGCGCTTGAGCTGGCTGACCCTGGCCTGGCTGATGCCAAGGACCTCGGCAAGCTGCTTCTGATTGGCGTAGGGATGATCTTCCATGGCTTGCTGGAGACGTTGACTCATCTCCTCCGTCTTGGTTCTCCGTCCGCGGGGAGGACCCTGAGGCTCCGCTGAGACCGGGGAGGCGATGACCGGTTCTTCTGATCCGCGCGCCGGATCACTCAGCTCCTTCAGGCAGGAATTACAAATAAACTGATCCTTGTAGTACGTTACATGATCAAGGCTTCTGCAAAAGGTGCATTCTGTCGAGGTGTACTTGCGGAGGACGATAATATCGTCATCCAGAATAAAAAATTCGATCGGGTCCCCAATGTCAATATTGCGCGTCATGCGGATTTCTACGGGAACTACAATTCTTCCAAGACTGTCTAGACTCCGGATCATACCTGTATCTTTCATCCCATGTTCCCTCATTTACTTATTTATATTTTTTGTAGATATATATGATTATAACAGTTATTGTAAGTTTAGAGAACGGGGAAAGCGCGTTCAAACAGGGGGAAATATTGTAATTTTATAGGAATGTTTATCATTTTATGGCGAAAGAAAATATTTTGACGAATAAACCTGCCCTGGTACGACAGAAACAGAAACAGCCTCTCCCTGTGGAAAGTTCCAAGGGAGAGGCTGATTAGGGTTCAATTCTATATACCCCGATACAAACCCTGCCGAAACAGCGGTTGGGCAATTCAGTCCGGAGCGAACGGCCGGGCCTGAGGGTCAATGACTGATACATAAGGATTACCCTGGAGATAGAAGCGCCAGGGACGGTCCGCATAGTCTTCGGCATAGGGAATATTGATGCGCGGAGCCTGTACAATGCTCAGGGATTCGGCAGGCTCCCCCTGTTCGATCCACATTGCGCCTTCCTTAAGGTCGAACCTCGACAGGTTCAGACTTTTATCGATCCGCAGCGCCCTGCACAGCTTGCCCGGTCCCCCGGACAGATCAGCGGGCTTCCTGACCGCTATGCCCCTGTAGCGGGCCATTAGCTCGGCATCGCGGGCGGTTAGCGGTTCTACGGCCCGGATGAGGACGGCATGAGGCTCGTCTTCTGCGGCGGTTACGACATTCACGCAATGGTACATTCCGTAGATCAGGTAGACATAGACTGCCCCTCCGCTGCTGAACATCGCTTCTGTCCGAAGGGTGCGACGTCCGCCGTAGGCATGGCTGCCCTTGTCCTCGGCGCCGCCGTAGCTCTCCGTCTCGACAATGCGGCAGCGGATCTCCCCGTCCTCCGTGCGGCGGACGAGGTGCTGGCCCAGAAGGCGGGGCGCAGCTTCCAGGGCAGGCAGCGCATAGATTTCAGGCGGCAAAAGCGTCCCGGCACCCGCCTCCCGGCTGCCGGATGAATTGGGCTTCATGAATGGAGTGGACACCTTCCTGCGGCAGAGTCAGACGCTGGATGCGCCTGCGCCGGATTGTTGTTCCTTCCATCCTAACGCAAGCTGCCTGGAAGCGGCAACCCGGCCCGGTCAGTTCATCCACCAGCGCTTGATGCTGTTCCATAGCGAACGGTCTTCCTTCTCAGGGTCTGCTTTATCGGAAAGGCCGCCCCCGCCCTTGCCTTCGGCAGGAGAGCCCGTCTCCCCTTCACCGTGCAGGCTGCAGTATTCTGTCGGCTCTGTGCCGCTGATGAAGGCTTCAAGCTTCTTCTCAGGGCAGTCGGCGGTAGCGAGCAGGCCGGACTGCGGATTCACATAGACGTTGACCACACCAGGCGGAATCGGGAAAATCTTCGGCGGCACATTCTCCAGCGCCTGTTCCGTGAACTGCGCGAAGATCGGCGCTGCCCGCCTTCCGTCAGCGGTAGCAATCTCCCGGCCCTTATCATACCCCACCCATACGGCGGTGGAGAGCTCCGGGGTGAAGCCGACCATCCAGCCGTCAGTGTCGGTCGTGCCTGTCTTGCCGGCGACCGGGCGCTTGATCATCGCGGCGACCCGGTTGCCTGTCCCCCCGCTCTCGAACACCCCTTCCATCAGCCGGGTCAGCACATAAGCGGCCGCCGGGTCAACCACGGATTCCCCCTGTGGCTGAGGGGCTTCATATAGAAGGTTCCCGGCGTTATCGGTGATCTTCAGGATGGCCGTTACCGGCTGCTTCACTCCGCCATTCGCAATCACCGCGAAGGCGGAGGCCATCTCCAGCGGGCTGACCGGCGAGGTGCCGAGCGCCAGCGAGGGCACGCTGTGCAGCGGGCTCTTGATCCCCAGGGAAGCAGCCATCGCAGCCACCTTGTCCGCGCCGATCTTCATGATCGTGTTCACGGCATAAATATTGTCGGAGGCGGCGATCGCCTGCTGCATATTAATCTCCCCGAGATACTTGTCGCCGAAGTTCCGGGGCTGATAGGTTTTGCGGTTGTTGTCGTAGTGGAACAGGGTCGGCTGGCTGTTGAAGACGGACAAGCCCGTCATCTCCTTGGAGGCCAGGGCCGTCAGATACATGACCGGCTTGAACGAAGAGCCGGGCTGGCGGGTACTGGCCAGGACATGGTTGAACGGGCTGGAACGGTAATTGGTCCCGCCGACCATAGCCTTCAGATAGCCGGTACGCGGATCTATGGAGACCAGCGCGGTCTCCAGCTCACTGGCCGGGTCCATGCCCTGATCCACCGCCGCTTCCGCAGCCTGCTGCATATCCGGGTCAAGCGTGGTGTACACATTCAGCCCGCCGAGGTCCAGCTCGTCGCTGCTGAGCTTCAGCTTGTCCATCACAAGCGTGCGCACATAATCGCGGAAGTACGGCGCAGCCACGGTCGTATCCTTTTGCCCCTGCGGATTAAGCCTTAGCTTCTCACCGGCAGCCTCCCGGGCCTGGGCCTCCGTAATATCCCCTACCTCGGCCATCGCGCTCAGAATAATCCCCTGGCGCTTCCTGGCGCTATCCAGATGGTTATAGGGGGAGTAGTAGGTCGGGCCTTTGGGAATTCCGGCCAGCAGAGCGCTCTCCGCCAGATCAAGCTCTGCGGCAGACTTGCCGAAATACATCCGGGCCGCCGCTTCTATCCCGTACGCACCGTGGCCATAATAGATTTCGTTCAGATACATATTCAGAATTTCGTCTTTGGTATATTTCATCTCAAGCTGAAGGGTATACAGCGCTTCCTTGCCCTTGCGGGTCCAGGTCTTCTCATGGGACAGGTACAGATTCCGCGCCAGCTGCTGGGTGAGGGTGCTTGCCCCCTGGGAGCGCTTGCCCGCCTCCAGATTCGCGAGGACTGCTCTGCCCATCCCCTTCAGGTCAAAGCCGATATGATGATAGAATTTCCGGTCCTCTACTGCCAGTGTGGCCTTGATGAGCAGAGGGGAAATCTGGTTAAGCTTCACAGGCTCGCGGCTGCGTCCGTCTGTGGTGAAGGTGGTCATCACGTTGCCTCTGGCGTCGAACAGCCTGGAACGGACATCATCCCCGAGCGGGGGCAGCGGTTTGTGATATAAATATCCCAGCAGCGCCCCGGCCCCCAGCACGAACAGGAGGGCAGAGACACCCAGCAGCCGGAGAAACAGGCGGAAGCGGCGTCTTGGGACTTGGGGTACGGCAGAATCGCGCGTCATGGCATCAGGCTCCTTCTTATTCAAGCGAAGACACAGCTGGCATAGCAAGGCCGCTGATGGCTTGTATTCCTCATTATGGGAAAGGAAGGGGGGAGATATTCATGGGCGCGAACCTCCCCCCTGTAATTTTGCTGCCCGTTAACCCGATATGGTAAAATTCTCGATATAGTGTACAATGGGAAAGCGAATATGAACTTTATGCATACAGGCAGATATAAGCGAGGAACATGTGATGACTGAAGCGCAGCAAGGTAAATACGGCGTTTCTGTAACGCTGGTGAGTGTGCAGGGTACGGAGCGCAGTGTCGTTCATGCCGCCGGGGAAGCTTTTGCCAAAGGGCAGTCGCTGTATATCCGTTACGGGGAGCTGCAGCCAGGTCCTGACGGGAGAGAGGCTGCTGTCCGCAACACACTGAAGATTACCGGGGACGGACTGAAGCTGATCCGCCATGGCGCGGTCGAGTCGGAGCAGTCATTTCAGCCGGGACAACAGCTGCCGGGGTTCTACCGCTCACCGTATACCCAATTCAATCTCACCACCGACACCAAGACCTTAGACATCCGGCGCAGCGGAAGATCGCTTGACGCTTCCTGGGAATATGATCTCTACGTATACGGGGAATTATCTGGACAGTTCGCCATCAGTTTGAAGATACAGGAGGAACCACAATCATGACACAACGTTTGAATCCGCTCCAGCTTGCCCATGAACGGGTGAAGGAGGCCATCGCCGACGCCGTGGTAGCGGCCGGTCTGGTCGCGCGCGAGGAGCTGCCTGCCATTATTCTGGAGGTGCCCAAGGACAAGGCGCATGGAGATATAGCGACGAATGCTGCTATGCAGCTGACCCGTATTGCCAAGCGCAACCCGCGGCAGATCGCCGAAGCGATTGTTGAGCATCTGGATACCAGCCGGGCTTCTATTGAGAAGGCGGAGATCGCCGGACCGGGCTTCATTAACTTTACTCTGTCCAAAAGCTATCTGTATCCCGTGATCGCGCTTGTCGCCGAACAGGGCGGGGACTACGGACGGGTAGATATCGGCCAGGGCAAGAAGGTTGAGGTGGAATTCGTCAGCGCCAACCCTACCGGCAGCCTGCATCTGGGCCATGCCCGCGGAGCGGCTGTCGGCGATGCGCTGTGCAACCTGCTGGACTATGCCGGATACCAGGTCACCCGGGAATACTATATTAATGATGCCGGGAACCAGATCTCCAATCTCTGCCTGTCGATTGAAGCCCGCTACCTGCAGGAGCTGGGCCAGCCCGCCGAGATGCCGGAGGATGGCTACCACGGCGAGGATATCAAGGGCTTCGCGAAGGAGCTGGTCGCCGAGAAGGGCGATTCCCTGCTGTCGATGACACCGGGCGACCGGGCAGCCTTCTTCCGCACCTATGGCCTGGCCAAGGAGCTGGATAAGATCAAGCGCGACCTCAGCCGCTTCCGGGTGAACTTCGATATCTGGTTCAGTGAGACCTCCCTCTATGAGAACGGCGAGGTGCTGCGCTCACTGGACGAGCTGCGTGAACGCGGAGAGGTCTATGAGAAGGAAGGGGCTACGTGGCTTGCGACCACCAAATACGGTGACGACAAGGACCGTGTCCTGATCAAGAATGACGGTACGTACACTTACCTCACTCCGGACATCGCATACCATAGCGACAAATACGGACGGGGCTACGATACGATGATCAACATCTGGGGAGCGGACCATCACGGTTATATTCCGCGGATGAAGGCAGCCATGGCGGCGCTGGGCAATGATCCCGACAAGCTGGTGGTGCTGATTGCCCAGATGGTCAGCCTGTTCCAGAACGGCGAGAAGGTCAAGATGTCGAAGCGTACCGGCAAGGCCGTGACGATGGAGGATCTGATGGAGGAGGTCGGCCTCGATGCCATCCGTTACTTCTTCACGATGCGCAGCATGGATTCGCATCTGGATTTCGACATGGATCTGGCGATTTCTACCTCCAACGACAATCCGGTCTTCTATGTCCAGTACGCCCATGCACGGATCTGCAGCATCTTCCGCCAGGCGGAGGAGCAGGGCATTGTGCTGCCGGCTGCGGACCAGCTGGATTACAGCAAGCTGACGGCTGCCCATGAATACGACCTGCTCCGCAAGATCGGCGAGCTTCCCGCTGAGATTACGGTGGCCGCCGAGGGCTATGCGCCGCACCGCCTGATCCGTTATGTGTACGATCTGGCTTCGCTGTTCCACAGCTACTACAAGGCTGAGCGTGTCATCACAGAGGATGCGGAGCAGACCTTGGCCCGCCTGGCTCTGCTGGGCGCCACGCGGACAGCTATTGCCAATGTTCTGCGGCTGGTCGGTGTGACTGCACCGGACCGGATGTAGCTTCATATGTATACAGCGCCGCCCCTGTACCCCAGGGGCGGCATTTCTGTCTCCCGCCGCCTATGCCTTCGCGGCGGCCACGGCCTTGGCGCCGCTGCCGCTGGTGCGGCGCCGGGCCCGGATGCCTGCGCGCAGCAGCCGCAGCGCATCGGCAGCCCCGCCGCCCAGCGCAGCGCGGCGCTGGCCCTTGCGCAGCCGCACCGGCATGGAGGTGCGGCGCAAGAGCAGCTTCAGCTCGCGCGGCGTGAGGCCGGGCCTCAGCGCGAGCAGCAGAGCCGCGGCACCGGTGACATGCGAGGTCGCCATAGAGGTGCCGCTCATTTCCTTGTACCCCTCCCGCAGCCAGCAGGAGGGGATGTTCTCGCCCGGACCGTAGACATCGATATACGGTCCGCGGTTGCTGAAGGCGGCGACGCGCTGCCTTCTGTCCAGGGCCCCTACGGCAATAGTCTCCGGATAGCGGGCTGGGTAATCCCCGCCGCGCTTGCCGTCGTTGCCGGAGGAGGCGATGATGGCGATCCCGGCCCGGTAGGCCTTGATCACCACATCGTGCAGTGCCTTGCTCCGGTTTCTCATCCCGAAGCTCATATTGATGAGATCGATTTTGTTCTGGACGCACCAATCGATCCCGAGAACAATGTCGGACACATAGGCGGAGCCGTTGTGGTCGAATGCCTTCACCGGATACAGCAGTGCCCGGGGGGCGACGCCCATCATGTTCCGCGCGCCTCCGGCCGCCGCCAGCGTTCCGGCTATATGCGTGCCGTGGCCGTTGTCATCCAGCGGCATCATGCCGCGGTTCAGCAGATTGACGCCGGAGGCCAGGGAATGCTTCAGATCGGGATGGCGGAAATCGACACCCGTATCAATGACGCCGATCTTCACATGGACGCCGGTCGACCGCGACCAGGCCTGCGGGGCCCGGATGGCCTTGATCCCCCAGGGCATCAGGGAGGAACCGCCTTTGTCCTCAGCCATCGAATGCACTCTGATCCGGGAATCTTCTTCTATACACAGGGAATCGGCATAACGGTCCATCAGCCGCTGGGCTCCGGCGGCGGGCATGACAAAAGCCCGGATCAGCGTAGACACCCGAACCTGCCGCAGCCCGGGCTTCTTGGCCTTCAGGGATTTCCATTGCGCCAGCGCTCCGGCATAATTCCGGGGATCGTTGAAGGTCACAATCTGCCGCTGTGCACTAGTGGGGGCAGCCTTCATTTCTTCAAGCAGCATCTGCCAAAATCCGTAATAATCCATAAGTAACGCCGTCCCCTCCTCGGTGCCGTGCTGACATATAGTATGACAAGGGGAGGGGGGCCGAATGGGAACTTGCCCTTTTTTGAGGAAATAGGCTGCCCATCGTGTCAAAAGGCCTGCGTTTACATAAAATAAACAGAGGGAACCGTAAAGCTCCCTTTGCAACATCCCGTAAGGAGCCGATTCCTTGGCGTGGATACAGTCATGCGCGGAGGGTTTCCCTCCGCCTTTTTACCACCTTCACTCATGATTAGAGCCTTTCCGGAGAGGACAAGCCTCTGCCGGGCGGAAGTTACAGGCGCTCCTCCCTGTAGTCATGAGTAATAGACTTGCAATTTAACCGCAAATAGGTTTTACTTAGGTTTGTTAATGGATATCATGAATGAAGATATAATGAATGGTGAAGAATGTGTGAGAGGAAGTGTCCTTTAGTGAGTACGCCACTCAATTTGAAGCTGGACCCTGAGAAAGTCAAAGAAATGCCGATGGTGGACCTGGCTTTTCTGGTGCTTAAGGCAGCCAATACGCCTTACTATTACCGTGATCTGATGGTTGAGGTAGCCAAGCTGCGCGGAATGACCGACCAAGAGAGCGAAGATACGATTGCCCAGCTATATACCGAGATTAATATCGACGGGCGTTTTGCCTGTGTCGGAACCAACCTGTGGGGCCTGAAGCGCTGGTACCCGCTGGAACGCTCCGATGATCCTGTCGGCAACACCAAGCGTGTGCGCATCATCAACGATGAGGACGACGATCTGGAAGATGATGACTTCACCGAGGAAGAAGATAACTACGCTGCAGAGGAAGAGGACTTCGATGCGATTGACGAAGACCGCGACGACCTCTATTCCGATGACGACAGCGAAGAGGAAGTTGACGAAGATGTGGTCATTGATGAAGACGACATTGACGAAGACGAAGAAGAGTCGGATGACCTGGACGAAGAAGAGGCTGACGGCGAGGATGAAGACGATAATTACTAATCCGTAGTCTTGGCCGGGGGTACAAATTCCACCCTTGACAGCGGCAGGACCGTCAGAGTACACTATTGCATGGGCTTATAATGAAAGTTAATATTGTTTTCCAAAATAAAAAGTGCCCCGGCTCTACGGGTGTCACTTTTTTGTTTTTTTAGAGGAGAAGTAAGGAAGAATTCCGCGGTTTTTCGCGCATTCAAGGTTCCTGATCTTTCTTTGGGTTCCCCGGTTGGATGATGGAAAAAAGGGTTACGATAAGCAACAAGCGTCCCCTGAATTTCTGGACTTTATTTAGGAGGGTTTTTACAGTGACAAAGTATATTTTCGTAACGGGTGGCGTCGTGTCCTCCCTGGGCAAAGGCATTACCGCTGCCTCGCTGGGCAGACTGCTCAAGAACAGAGGTCTGAAGGTAACGATCCAGAAATTCGATCCTTACATTAACGTGGACCCGGGAACGATGAGCCCGTATCAGCACGGGGAAGTATTTGTGACCGATGACGGTGCGGAGACTGACCTTGACCTTGGGCATTATGAACGGTTTATTGACATCAATCTGTCCAAGAACAGCAACGTGACGACAGGCAAGATTTATTCCTCCGTCATCAGCAAAGAGCGCCGGGGGGAATATCTGGGCGGAACCGTGCAGGTCATCCCGCATATTACGAACGAAATTAAGGAACGTGTCTTCCGCGCAGGCCGTGAGACCGGCTCCGATGTGGTCATCACTGAAATCGGCGGCACGGTGGGCGATATCGAGAGTCTGCCTTTTATGGAAGCAATCCGTCAGATCAAGAGTGACATCGGCCGGGAGAATGTCATGTACATTCACGTAACCCTGATTCCTTATATCAAGGCAGCGGGTGAAGTGAAGACCAAGCCGACCCAGCATAGCGTCAAGGAGCTGCGCAGCATCGGGATTCAGCCGAATGTCATTGTGTGCCGTACCGAATATCCCCTGACCGATGATATGAAGGCCAAGCTGGCCCTGTTCTGTGATATTGATGCGAGTGCAGTGGTGGAATGCCGCGACGCCTCGACCCTGTATGAGGTTCCGCTCAATCTGCGCGATGAAGGACTGGACGAGATTGTTGTCAATCATCTGAAGCTGACCACGCCTGCACCGGATATGCGGGAATGGGAGAGCATGCTGGAGCGGATTCAGAAGCTGGAGCGTACCGTTGAGATTGCCATCGTAGGTAAATATGTGGCCCTGCATGATGCCTACCTCAGTGTAGTAGAGTCCCTGTCCCATGCCGGATTTGCTTCCAATGCCGAAGTGAAGATCCGCTGGGTGGATGCCGAACTGGTAACCGATGAGAATGTGGACGAGCTGCTGGGCGGCATCGGCGGTATTCTCGTTCCAGGCGGCTTCGGCGACCGGGGCATTGAGGGCAAGATCTCGGCGATCCGTTATGCGCGTGAGAAGCTGATTCCGTTCTTCGGCATTTGCCTGGGAATGCAGGTGTCCGTCATTGAGTACGGCCGTTCCATGCTGGGACTGGCAGGGGCGAACAGCTCCGAGATCGATCCTGCGACCCCGCATCCGCTGATTGACCTCCTGCCGGAGCAGAAGGATATTGAAGATATGGGCGGCACGATGCGTCTGGGGCTGTACCCTTGCAAGCTGCTGCCGGATTCCCTGGCGATGTCCTGCTATGACGATGAACTGGTGTACGAGCGCCACCGCCACCGGTACGAGTTCAATAACGCATACCGCGATGAGATTGAAAAAGCCGGTCTGGTCATTTCCGGAACCTCCCCGGACGGACGTCTGGTGGAGATTGTCGAGCTGCCGGGTCATCCGTGGTTCCTGTCCGTGCAATTCCACCCGGAATTCACGTCGCGCCCGAACCGTCCGCAGCCGCTGTTCCGTGAATTTGTCGCAGCTTCGCTGACACATTCCGAGCAAATGTAAGGTATTGGGCCAATAGGTAAAATGAACAGGCCGGCCCGGCCTGCGGGAGCCTCCTTAGGGAGGCTTCTTTTTTAAAGGATAGCCCTGCACAACTCCTTCCGGATTGCAAGGGGACTGTACTCCCGCTTTTTCACAGATATCCCCCCTTTATATGGCATAGATTTACGCATTTTAGCCAATTAGCAGGATTTTGGCTGCAAAGCACGAATAATAGGTTTCGTATAGAATTAAGTTGAAGCGGGGCCGTTAGCTGTTGAGAGGGCGCGGTATGGACAATCTGCCTTAAACTCTGGGAGGGTATCGTATGGAAAAGAAGAAAGTATTAATCGTCGACGATCAGAATGGAATCCGGATTCTTCTCATGGAAGTATTCAATAGTGAAGGTTATGCCACCTTTCAGGCAGCTAACGGAAAAATGGCGCTGGACATCGTCAGGACCGAGTCGCCGGATATGGTTCTTCTGGACATGAAGATTCCTGGAATGGACGGGCTGGAGATCCTTAAGCATCTGAAGGAGCTGAATCCGTCAATCAAGGTCATTATGATGACCGCCTACGGGGAACTCGACATGATCAAGGAAGCCACCAAGCTGGGCGCCCTGATGCACTTCACCAAGCCGTTTGATATCGATGAGATGCGTGTCGCCGTCAATATGCACCTGCACAACAAATCGGTAGACCAATGCAGCTAGCTTCAGAAGTTCGGAGTTTGGGAATGTCTTGTTATGGATACGCTAAAATAGGAAAATGATCCGCAGATAAAGGGTTGGCTAAATATCGTCCCACCGGGACATTTTTTTGTGTATCCTATTTAGTATTTAATACAGGATGTGCTATAATAGGCCTGTATGTGATGTCGGCTTATATAAGCAGCCCAATATTTTAGGAGGATTGAAACCATGCCATTAGTATCTATGACAGACATGTTATCCAAAGCACTTGAAGGAAAATATGCGGTTGGCCAGTTCAACATCAATAACCTGGAGTGGACTCAAGCGATTCTTGGTGCAGCAGAAGAAGAGAAGTCACCGGTAATCCTTGGTGTATCCGAAGGCGCAGCCCGTCACATGGGCGGATTCAATACGGTAGTGAAGATGGTTGAAGGTCTGATTCAGGACATGAAGATCACCGTTCCTGTAGCGATTCACCTGGACCACGGTTCCAGCTTTGACAAATGTAAAGAAGCTATCGATGCCGGATTCACTTCCGTTATGATCGACGGCTCCCACCATCCAATCGACGAGAACATTGAAATGACTAAGAAAGTCGTTGAATATGCTCACGCCAAAGGCGTATCTGTAGAAGCAGAGGTAGGTACTGTAGGCGGACAGGAAGATGACGTTATCGGCGGCATTCAGTATGCTGACCTTAACGAATGCGTACGCATCGTTAAAGAGACCGGCATTGACACCCTGGCTCCTGCACTTGGCTCCGTACACGGCCCTTACCATGGCGAGCCTAACCTGGGATTCAAGGAAATGGAAGAGATCTGCAATGCAGTTAAGCTTCCGCTCGTGCTGCACGGCGGTACTGGTATTCCATTGCATGATATCCAGAAGTCCATCTCCCTGGGAACTTCCAAGATCAACGTGAACACTGAGAACCAGATTGCATTCGCTAAGGTTGTCCGTGAAGTGCTTGCTGCTAAGCCTGATGCTTACGACCCGCGTACATTCATCGCACCGGGCCGCGAAGCGATCAAGCAGACCGTTATCGGCAAAATCCGTGAGTTCGGCTCCAGCAACAAAGCCTAATTATTAACCTGCCGCATAACCCGTTTTTCCACACAAGCCATTCGTTTTCCTCAGAAACGGTCGCCGTCCTAAGCTAAGGGCGGCGCAGCCGTTTCTTCTTCTAATCACCAATCACCATTACCGTATGTCTCACAAGCCACAACTGGTATTGCCGCAACAAGATGCAATACACGTAGGGGGAACCTGATAAATTTATGGAAAAGTTAATGATAGGCGGCGGACGTCCACTAGAGGGTGTTGTAACCATCAGCGGGGCCAAGAATAGCGCCATTGCGCTCATTCCTGCGGCAATTCTGGCGGAGTCTGAAGTGGTGCTGGATAATCTGCCTGCGCTTAGCGATGTTGCCGTGTACTCCGAGATTCTGGAGGAGCTGGGCGCAAATGTGTCGTGGACAGGCAGCCAGATGAGAATTGATCCCTCCCGCATCGTCTCCATTCCCATGCCGAACGGACCGGTTAAGAAACTCCGGGCCTCTTACTATATGATGGGCGCCCTGCTGGGCCGTTTCAAGGAAGCGACCATTGGCCTGCCCGGCGGCTGCAATTTCGAGCCCCGTCCGATTGACCAGCATATCAAAGGCTTTGAAGCGCTTGGTGCAACGGTTACCAATGACCACGGCTCCATTCACCTGTATGCCAAAGAACTGCGCGGCGCCAAGATCTACCTGGACGTATCCAGTGTGGGCGCCACCATTAATATCATGCTCGCGGCTTCCCGTGCCAAAGGCTCTACAATTATCGAAAATGCGGCTAAAGAGCCTGAGATTATAGATGTAGCTACCCTGCTCAACTCCATGGGCGCTGTGATTAAAGGCGCCGGCACTGAAACCATCCGGATCGAAGGCGTAAATGAGATGCACGGCTGCCGCCATTCCATCATTCCTGACCGCATTCAAGCCGGAACATACATGATTGCCGCTGCAGCAACGCGGGGCAATGTGCTGATTGATAACGTGATTCCCAAGCATCTGGAGGCGCTGACCGCCAAGCTGCTGGAGATGGGAGTAGACATAGAAGAACTGGATGAGAGCATCAGGGTGATCGGCAGACCCTCTTACGAGCATGTTGATGTCAAGGCATTGATATATCCCGGCTTCGCCACGGACCTGCAATCGCCGATGACCAGCATCCTTACCCAGGCTGAGGGAGTCAGCGTCCTGAGCGATTTCGTATACAGCAACCGGTTCAAGCATGTGCCTGAGCTGGTCCGTATGGGCGCCAAGATCCGGGTGGAAGGACGTTCGGCGATTATTGAAGGCGGCAAGCTGAATGCGGCCAAGGTCAAGGCTGCCGATCTCCGGGCAGGAGCAGCGCTGGTAATCGCCGGGCTTACCGTTGAGGAAGGCATTACTGAAGTAACGGGCGTGGAATTCATCGACCGCGGATATGACAACCTCGTAAGCAATCTGCGCAATTTGGGAGCCGAAGTCTGGCGCGAGCACGAATAATGAGGATACCCGGATATGGAACGTGTATATTTTGCTGTTTATCTGCATATCTCCTTCCAATTCGGGTAATCCTATCCTAATAAGCATTTTCATAGACTCATAGTTTAGAACTCATCATACAAAATTGAATAGGTGGTTATTACATGGATCTTCAAATTTCCGATCTGGAAGAAATGAAGCTGACCGATCTGTATAAGCTGGCTAAGAAATACCAGATTCCTTACTACGGGACGCTTAAGAAGCGGGAGCTGATCTTCGCGATTCTCCGCGCGCAGGCCGAACAGAGCGGCCTGATGTTCATGGAAGGCGTGCTTGAGATTCTGCCGGAGGGCTACGGCTTCCTCAGACCGATTAACTATCTGCCGAGTGCCGAGGATATCTATATCTCTGCTTCGCAGATCCGCAAGTTCGACCTTAGAAGCGGTGACCTGGTCTCCGGGAAATGCCGGACGCCCAAAGAGAATGAACGCTACTTCGGACTCCTGCAGGTCAATGCCGTCAACGGCGAGAATCCGGCAAGCGCAGCGGAACGGCTGCATTTTCCAGCGCTGACACCACTGTATCCGCAAGACAAGCTGCCGCTTGAGACATCCCCAACCCATCTATCTACCCGTATCATGGACTTGCTTGCTCCGGTAGGCCTGGGGCAGCGCGGTTTGATTGTAGCACCTCCCAAAGCGGGCAAGACGCTCCTCCTGAAAGAAATTGCCAACAGCATCTCCACCAACAATCCTGAGATTGCACTGTTTGTTCTGCTGATCGATGAACGTCCGGAGGAAGTGACGGATATGCAGCGTTCAGTCAAAGGTGAGGTCGTGGCTTCAACGTTCGATGAGCTGCCGGAGAATCATATCAAGGTGGCTGAGCTTGTGCTGCAGCGCGCGCTGCGTCTGGTAGAGCACAAGAAGGATGTCGTCATTCTGCTGGACAGCATCACCCGTCTCGCCCGGGCCTATAATCTAGTGGTTCCGCCGTCCGGACGGACGCTCAGCGGGGGGATTGACCCTGCGGCCTTCCACCGGCCGAAGCGCTTCTTCGGTTCCGCGCGTAACGTGGAGGAAGGCGGCAGCCTGACGATTCTGGCCACCGCGCTGGTGGATACCGGGTCGCGTATGGATGATATTATCTATGAAGAATTCAAAGGAACAGGGAACATGGAGCTGCATCTGGACCGCAAGCTGGCGGAACGCCGGATCTTCCCTGCGATCGATATCCGCCGTTCGGGTACACGCCGTGAAGAAGTGCTGCTGTCCAAGGAAGAGCTGGATACCATCTGGTCGATCCGCAAGAATATGAACGAATCGTATGACTTCGTAGAAGGCTTCCTCAAGAAGCTGCGTGACAGTAAGACGAATGCTGAGTTCCTGGCTTCCTTTGATGTAGCCGGCAACAAGGAATCCCAATCGGCAAGCGGCACGGCCAGCAAGGGCGGAACGTCGAACAGCGGGGCATCTGCCCGCCGTACTACCCGGCCTAAGGCACCGACTGTGCCTACAACCTAAGGAATGAGAACAAGAGGAGAATAACATGTATCTGGTATATGCTGACGAGCAAGGAAACGTATATGATCATCCCGAGCTGTATGCTCTTGCCCGCAGCGGCGATATGATTGTCGAGATGCTGGAGGAAGAGCTGATTCCGCTGCCTGAAGGGGCCACTCTGGTGGGACTTCCCTGTACGTGGGCGGTGGGGATGAATCCTGAGACAGGCGAGATGCTGCCGCTGCCGGAAGGCTCCCAGGCGGTCGGGGCGCTGCTGCCGCAGGGATATACCCGTCTGTGTCTTCCGGGTTATGTCAAGACAGACAAGTCGTATAAGCTTCCGCTCTTCGGTTATTCCGCAGTGGTGTGGAAGGATGGCCGGTTCTATGTGGCGGCTGATCTGACTGATGATCCGGAGCAGTGGAATCCTCTGAATTGCGACCGGGAGCTAGTGAAGGCCGGTGTGGGTGACCTGACGGCCAAATATCCCGAGAACCGTCTGTACGGCCATTTATCCAACTGTGCGCTGGGCTATGAATGCCTGACTTCATCGAATACCTTCCTGGGCCGGTGGGAGGGAGCGGTTCCTGTCTCCTATTCCTGTAATGCCGGATGCTTCGGCTGCATCTCGGAACAGCCGGATGACAGCGGATTTGTATCCCCGCAGACGCGGATGAACTTCCGTCCTACGGTGAGTGAAATCTCCCAAGTTATGCTGGAGCACCTGAAGACGCCCCAGTCGATCGTCAGCTTCGGACAAGGCTGTGAAGGGGAGCCTTCCACCCAGGCCAAGCTGATCATTGAGTCTATCCGTGAGGTGCGCGCCATCACCGATATGGGCTATATCAATATCAATACGAATGCCGGGCTGAGCGATCATATCCGCGGGATTGTCGATGCCGGCCTTGACCTGATGCGGGTCAGCACAATCAGTGCTCTGGATGACCATTATAATGCGTATTACAAGCCGCGCGGGTATACATTGGCTAATGTTGAGAAGTCTCTCAAATATGCGGCATCCCAAGGCGTTTACACTTCCATCAACTATCTGATCTTCCCCGGGGTTACCGACCGTGAGGAAGAGATTGAGGCGATGGTTGAATTCGTCAGACGTACAGATCTGAAGCTGATTCAGATGCGGAATCTGAATATTGACCCGGAGAGTTATCTGGCGCTCATTCCGCCGGCGCAAGGCGAGATTCTTGGCATGAAGACGATGCTTGAGATTTTCCGGGAGGAGCTTCCTGGCGTGGTCATCGGCTCCTTCACCCATGTTCCGCCTGCTGAGCTGGCCCGCGCGAAGCAGCGCAGTGTACGGATCTAGCGCTAGCGGATAGACAGCGGCAGAATCTATTGCAGTGCCCGGGCTTCCATGCTAGAATGTAGTTTGCGTAATCATATAACTCTAGGCCCGCATGAGGCTTAGGGCATGAGAGGTGAGATTTTAGATGCAAACAGCCATTCAACCCAAGTACAACGTAACGAAGGTGACCTGCTCTTGCGGCAACACGTTTGAGACAGGCTCGGTTAAGCAGGAGCTTAAAGTCGAAATTTGCTCCAGCTGTCATCCGTTCTACACCGGCAAGCAGAAGTTCCTGGATGCCGGCGGCCGTGTTGACAAATTCAAGAAGAAATACGGAATTTAATGGATCTGCCGCTCTGCGGCTTAAGATGACGGACCCTTGCGGCGATTGGTGCTGCAGGGGTCTTCTTGTGGTCTGCGGCAGAGAGTTGCTCCTGCATGAGGGCGTTGCCAATCTATATGAATAGTTGATTTTTGCCCGGCCGTAAGCTATACTTATCTTCGCCGTGCTAGACGGGGAGGTAGCGGTGCCCTGTAACTCGCAATCCGCTGTAGCGAGGTTGAATTCCTGTTAGAGGTGCTGTCGATGTGAGGCCTTGGTACCTATGGGCTGTGTTGACGGCTGGGTCCTCCGCAATGAGTGCTTGTGAACCTGGTCAGGTCCGGAAGGAAGCAGCCATAAGCAAGTTTTCTCTTGTGCCGGAGGGTGGCCTAGCCCGAGCAGTTTTGTAGGATTACCGCTCGGATCGCAGTCATCAATAACAGGTGCACGGTTTATATACTTGGATATGGATAGCGTCTTTGCCACTAGCGAAGATGCTTTTTGTTTTTTCGGATGATGAATAAGACCTGTGCCTGATTGCCGTATTCCCGTTTCTGCATGGTTAACCACTGGGGAATATAGTATAATAAATTAGCGACAACTGCCGGAAAGCGGCAGCCTGAGAGAGGGTAATGCATAGTGGAACATATCGCGCTGTACCGTGCCTGGCGGCCGCAGTCGTTTCAAGATATGGTGGGGCAGCAGCATATTATCCAGACCCTGCAGAATGCCATCCGCGAACAGCGGGTGTCGCATGCCTACCTGTTCAGCGGTCCGCGGGGAACCGGTAAGACCAGTGCTGCCAAGGTATTGGCCAAGGCAGTCAACTGTGAGCGGGGACCCGGTCCGGAGCCGTGTAACGAATGCCCGTCCTGTCTGCGGATTACCGCTGGCAACATCATGGATGTCCAGGAGATCGATGCGGCGTCCAACCGGGGCGTAGAAGAGATCCGCGATCTTCGGGATAAGGTGAAATATGCGCCTACTGAAGTCCGCCGTAAAGTGTATATTATTGACGAAGTGCATATGCTGACAACAGAGGCATTCAATGCCTTGCTTAAGACACTGGAGGAGCCGCCGCAGCATGTGATGTTCATTCTGGCGACCACCGAGCCCCATAAGCTGCCGGCCACGATTATATCCCGCTGTCAGCGGTTTGATTTCCGCCGGGTCTCGCTGGAGGAGCAGACCGGACGCCTGACGGAGATCTGCCGGAAGGAAGGCATCTCAGCCGATGACGATGCCCTTCAGTATATTGCCCGCCTGTCAGACGGTGGGATGCGGGATGCGCTGAGCATTCTCGACCAGATCTCTTCGTTCACTGACGGGAAGGTAACCTACCAGCAGGTGCTGGGCATGACCGGGGGGATTCCCTCCGAGCAGTTCGCCCGGCTGGCGGCTGCGATTCTTGAAGGCGACATGGGACAGCTGCTGGAGCTTGTAGAGCAGCTCATGCATGAAGGCAAGAGCGCGGATAAGTGTCTGGAGAATCTTTTGTATTATTTCCGCGACTTGCTTATGATCAAGATGGTGCCCGGAGCAGACCAGCTGACGGACCGGGTGCTGAATCCGGCTGATTTCCGTGACATGGCTGCGGCCTACAGCCGTGAGCGGCTGTTCGTGATTGTGGAGACGCTGAGCCGTTATCTGGGTGAGATGAAGTATGCCTCGCATCCGCAGACGATCTTTGAGGTGGCGCTGATGAAGCTGTGCAGCAGCGGATCAACTGCGGGAGATGCGGCGGGGATTCCGGCTGCAGACGCGGTGATGCCTGCAGCGGCGGGTGCCGCGGGGGCGGCCCAGCCGGGTGAGCTGGAGCAGCTCAAGCGGCAGATTGGGGCGCTGGAGAAGAAGCTGGAGCAGGCGATTCAAGCCGGCGGCGTCGGCGGAGGGCGCGAGCAGGCGGCCCCGCAGAGGACGGCTGCACCTCCAAGCGCCCCGCGGGTATCCGCGCCATCGAAGCTTCCGCCGCAACTCGACAAGTTCATCGCGAGTAAGGACAGCTCTGACTTCGGCGAGGTGTATAAGCAGTGGAGTCACGTGCTGCAGGGTGTGAAGGAAGAGAAGGTTACGGTTCATGCCTGGTTCGTCGACGGGGAGCCGGTATCGGTGATGGATGATGCAGTGCTGGTCGCCTTCAAGAACACCATTCACCGGGATACGACGGAGAAGCCGGCGAATCGGCAGGTCATTGAGCATGTGCTGAATGCCAAGCTGGGCAAGCCTTACCGGCTGGTCACCATGATGATGAAGGACTGGAGCGAGGCTGCGACCAAATCCGCCTCCGGTGCCACAGAAGAGCTGCGTCTGGAGCATGAGCATGAAGCCGTTGAAGCGAAGTCTGAACCATGGATTGACGAGGCGATCCAGCTCTTTGGAGAAGACCTTGTTGTCATAAAAGAATAAACTGCAAGCCTATCCGCGCTGGAATGCGCATCCCAAAGGAGAGACGATGTATGAATAATATGAACCAAATGATGAAGCAGGTCAAAAAAATGCAGGAGCAGATGCTCAAAGCCCAGGAGGAACTGGGGAATAAGACGATCGAAGGTTCATCCGGAGGCGGCGTGGTTACCGTACAGGTGAACGGCCACAAGAAATTGCTATCCATTCAGATCAAGCCGGAGGTTGTTGATCCGGAGGATATCGAAATGCTCCAGGATCTCGTAATCACTGCTGTTAATGATGCTCTGACCCAGGCTGAAGAGTTGGCTAACAACGATATGGGTAAATTCACCGGCGGAATGAAGATTCCTGGCCTGTTCTAGGTCATTCCACTCCCGGGCATAAGGAGAACATACTTTGTATTATCCCGAACCGCTAGCCAAGCTGATTGAAGCTTTCACGCGTTTGCCCGGTATCGGCCCGAAGACGGCTGCCCGGCTGGCCTTTCATGTGCTGAACATGAAGGAGGATGAGGTGATTGATTTCGCCAAAGCCCTGGTCAGCGTCAAACGGAATCTTCATTATTGCTCGGTCTGCTGCAACATTACTGATACCGACCCGTGCCGGATCTGCCAGGACAAAACCCGCGATGCTTCCGTTATCTGTGTGGTTCAGGACTCCAAGGATCTGGTTGCTATTGAACGGACCAAAGAATATGGCGGCTACTACCATGTGCTTCAAGGCGCGATATCCCCGATGGAGGGGATAGGGCCGGATGATATCCGGCTGAAGGAGCTGCTGACCCGGCTCAGTGATGAGCGGGTGAAGGAGCTGATTATGGCGACTAATCCCAACATTGAGGGGGAGGCGACGGCCATGTATATTTCACGCCTGGTCCGTCCGTTCGAGCTGAAGATCACCAGAATAGCGCATGGCTTGCCGGTAGGCGGGGATCTGGAGTACGCGGACGAGGTCACCCTGTCGAAGGCGCTGGAAGGCCGCCGTGAGCTGTTCTGAGCGTGCTGCTGCGCTACAATATAAGTTATTAAGGAGCCTCCGGGCTCCTTTTTTCTATTTCCCGTTGTCTTTAGTTCCAATTAAATGCGGTCATATGCTTCCTCAAGGTTCTAAGTTTGTCCCTGTTCCGATATGTATGAGATTAGAGAGTACTGAGCATTGGCTTAGTCTGCACTTATTCATATCAGGAGGGATCGCGATGAAATGGTGGAACGTCAAGTGGCTGGGCGGAGCTGACGGGAGAGCGGAGAGAGCGAAGGCGGAAGAGGAGCTGGGAACGGTGTACCATGAAGTACGCAAGGCGCATTCCGAGTGGGAACGGGCCTATCTGATGTTTGATGAGGCGCTCGGCCAGGACCAGATTGACTACGCCATCTACATTCTGGAGGCAGCAGAACGTAAATATCAGATTCACCTTAAGCACGCCAAAAACCTGGGACTCGACCGGAGCCGGCTGCTGCTATGACCAGACTGATCGGTGGAGGGATGCTGCAATGCTGAGATTATTGGCTATAGCTGTACTGATTGTATCGGGTGTTCTGCTGCTGCTGACGGTATTCCGGCATAAGCTGGGCTGGGCATGGCTGAGTGTATTCGGCACTCATCTGATATTGGCTGCGCTGGCGATATACATTGTTAATTTTTCCGGTGTTGTAACGAATCTGCATGTTCCGCTCAATCCCGCCACGATAGGGACGGTAACCATCCTCGGACTGCCTGGAGTGCTCCTGCTGCTGGGCTTAAAATTAACTTTGTTCTAGAGGTTGACGCCGGCTGCCCATTCGTGATACATTAAGTCTCGGCCCTTTGGACAAGGCATCTTCGGATCACTTGCTGAAAGCTAAAGCGAAAAAGAAATTCAAAAAAACGCTTGACTGAAACAAGGGCGCTGTGATATATTATAAAGGTCGCTGCTGAGACAAAGTTAAGCGACAAAAGATGTGCTTGATCCTTGAAAACTGAACAACGAGTGAGTGGAAATCACCTCGGTGATTTCAAAAAAAATGATGAATTTCACAGCGTCTTGTGCGCTTTAGAAATATCATCTTGAGAATGCAAATTCTCGTCAGATGTTTCAAAATGAGCTATCGCTCTTTCAATACCTAATTGGAGAGTTTGATCCTGGCTCAGGACGAACGCTGGCGGCGTGCCTAATACATGCAAGTCGAGCGGAGTCTTGTTGGAAGCTTGCTTCCAACTTGGCTTAGCGGCGGACGGGTGAGTAACACGTAGGCAACCTGCCCCTAAGACTGGGATAACTACCGGAAACGGTAGCTAATACCGGATAATCTCTTTCCTCTCCTGAGGGAAGAATGAAAGGCGGAGCAATCTGCCGCTTGGGGATGGGCCTGCGGCGCATTAGCTAGTTGGCGGGGTAACGGCCCACCAAGGCGACGATGCGTAGCCGACCTGAGAGGGTGAACGGCCACACTGGGACTGAGACACGGCCCAGACTCCTACGGGAGGCAGCAGTAGGGAATCTTCCGCAATGGGCGACAGCCTGACGGAGCAACGCCGCGTGAGTGATGAAGGTTTTCGGATCGTAAAGCTCTGTTGCCAGGGAAGAACGTCCGGTAGAGTAACTGCTGCCGGAGTGACGGTACCTGAGAAGAAAGCCCCGGCTAACTACGTGCCAGCAGCCGCGGTAATACGTAGGGGGCAAGCGTTGTCCGGAATTATTGGGCGTAAAGCGCGCGCAGGCGGCTATTTAAGTCTGGTGTTTAAACCTTGGGCTCAACCTGGGGTCGCACTGGAAACTGGGTGGCTTGAGTACAGAAGAGGAAAGTGGAATTCCACGTGTAGCGGTGAAATGCGTAGAGATGTGGAGGAACACCAGTGGCGAAGGCGACTTTCTGGGCTGTAACTGACGCTGAGGCGCGAAAGCGTGGGGAGCAAACAGGATTAGATACCCTGGTAGTCCACGCCGTAAACGATGAGTGCTAGGTGTTAGGGGTTTCGATACCCTTGGTGCCGAAGTTAACACAGTAAGCACTCCGCCTGGGGAGTACGGTCGCAAGACTGAAACTCAAAGGAATTGACGGGGACCCGCACAAGCAGTGGAGTATGTGGTTTAATTCGAAGCAACGCGAAGAACCTTACCAGGTCTTGACATCCAACTAACGAAGCAGAGATGCATCAGGTGCCCTTCGGGGAAAGTTGAGACAGGTGGTGCATGGTTGTCGTCAGCTCGTGTCGTGAGATGTTGGGTTAAGTCCCGCAACGAGCGCAACCCTTGACTTTAGTTGCCAGCAGGTTGAGCTGGGCACTCTAGAGTGACTGCCGGTGACAAACCGGAGGAAGGTGGGGATGACGTCAAATCATCATGCCCCTTATGACCTGGGCTACACACGTACTACAATGGCCGGTACAACGGGAAGCGAAGCCGCGAGGTGGAGCCAATCCCAGCAAAGCCGGTCTCAGTTCGGATTGCAGGCTGCAACTCGCCTGCATGAAGTCGGAATTGCTAGTAATCGCGGATCAGCATGCCGCGGTGAATACGTTCCCGGGTCTTGTACACACCGCCCGTCACACCACGAGAGTTTACAACACCCGAAGTCGGTGGGGTAACCCGCAAGGGAGCCAGCCGCCGAAGGTGGGGTAGATGATTGGGGTGAAGTCGTAACAAGGTAGCCGTATCGGAAGGTGCGGCTGGATCACCTCCTTTCTATGGAGAATCGTCACCTGCAACGGTGACATTCAAATCGGAAGCTTGACTTCCATTAGAGCCTTCGGGTTCACACACTCACTCGTGTTCAGTTTTGAAAGAGCAAGTCTCTTTCAACAACGTTTGGTGGCGATAGCGGAGGGGTTCCACACGTACCCATCCCGAACACGACCGTTAAGCCCTCCAGCGCCGATGGTACTTGGACCGAAGGGTCCTGGGAGAGTAGGACGCCGCCAAGCGGATCATTCATTCGTGAATGCATCCAATAGAAGTTTTGTTATATGGGCTTTTAGCTCAGTTGGTTAGAGCGCACCTCTGATAAGGGTGAGGTCGGTGGTTCGAGTCCACCAAGGCCCACCATATAACAAATTTGAATTGAATAGTGCACCTCACTTTGGGGTATTTTATGGGGCCATAGCTCAGCTGGGAGAGCGCCTGCCTTGCAAGCAGGAGGTCAGCGGTTCGATCCCGCTTGGCTCCACCAATTATGTTTTACAAAAGTATATGCAAGACCTTGATCCTTGAAAACTGGATACCGAAACGAATTTGCGTTTTAGAACATTCCTTTAAGCTGAACTTGTGTAAACAAGTTTGAAGTTTTTAGTTATACTAAGTGAAGGTTTTTGATTGTGCAGCGACCTTTGGCTTTGAATATTCCAGCGGGCGGATTCATCCGTACGCGCTATTCAAAACAAGATGAGCAAACAAGCAAAACACCGGAACGTTGGTTAAGCTACTAAGAGCACACGGAGGATGCCTAGGCGCCAGGAGCCGACGAAGGACGTGGCGAACAACGAAACTGCCTCGGGGAGCTGTAAGCAAGCTTTGATCCGGGGGTGTCCGAATGGGGAAACCCAGCTGTGGTAATGCACAGTTACTCGTATCTGAATACATAGGATACGTAGAGGCAGACCAGGGGAACTGAAACATCTAAGTACCCTGAGGAAGAGAAAACAATAGTGATTCCGTCAGTAGCGGCGAGCGAACGCGGAACAGCCTAAACCAAGGGGCTTGCCCCTTGGGGTTGTGGGACGTCTCACATGGAGTTACAAAGGAATATGGTAGGCGAAGAGGTCTGGAAAGGCCCGCGATAGAGGTAAAAGCCCTGTAGCCCAAACTGTGTTCCCTCCGAGACGGATCCCGAGTAGTGCGGGGCACGTGAAACCCCGTATGAATCTGGCAGGACCATCTGCTAAGGCTAAATACTACCTGGCGACCGATAGTGAATCAGTACCGTGAGGGAAAGGTGAAAAGCACCCCGGAAGGGGAGTGAAATAGAACCTGAAACCGTGTGCTTACAAAAAGTCAGAGTCCTCTATATGGATGATGGCGTGCCTTTTGTAGAATGAACCGGCGAGTTACGTTCAACATGCAAGGTTAAGGTGAGAAGCCGGAGCCGCAGCGAAAGCGAGTCTGAATAGGGCGACTGAGTATGTGGGCGTAGACCCGAAACCGTGTGATCTACCCCTGTCCAGGGTGAAGGTGCGGTAACACGCACTGGAGGCCCGAACCCACGTACGTTGAAAAGTGCGGGGATGAGGTGGGGGTAGCGGAGAAATTCCAATCGAACTCGGAGATAGCTGGTTCTCCCCGAAATAGCTTTAGGGCTAGCCTCGGTGAATGGAGTGGTGGAGGTAGAGCACTGATTGGGTGCGGGGCCCGCAAGGGTTACCAAGCTCAGTCAAACTCCGAATGCCACTTACTTCTTGCCGGGAGTCAGACAGTGAGTGCTAAGATCCATTGTCAAAAGGGAAACAGCCCAGACCATCAGCTAAGGTCCCCAAGTGTGTGTTAAGTGGGAAAGGATGTGGAGTTGCACAGACAACCAGGATGTTGGCTTAGAAGCAGCCACCATTGAAAGAGTGCGTAATAGCTCACTGGTCGAGTGACTCTGCGCCGAAAATGTAACGGGGCTAAACACACCACCGAAGCTATGGCTTGATGCTTTGCATCAGGGGTAGGGGAGCGTTGTATGTGGGTTGAAGGTGTACCGTAAGGAGCGCTGGACAGCATACAAGTGAGAATGCCGGTATGAGTAACGAAAAGATCAGTGAGAATCTGATCCGCCGAAAGCCCAAGGTTTCCTGAGGAAGGCTCGTCCGCTCAGGGTAAGTCGGGACCTAAGGCGAGGCCGACAGGCGTAGTCGAAGGACAACAGTTTGAAATTACTGTACCACCGTAATCCGCTATGAGCGATGGGGTGACGCAGGAGGGTAGTGACGCGGACTGATGGATGTCCGTCTAAGCAGTGAGGCTGGTGTGCAGGCAAATCCGCACACTGTTAAGGCTGGGCTGTGATGGGGAGCGAAAATTACAGTAGCGAAGGTCATGATCTCACACTGCCAAGAAAAGCCTCTAGTCAGGAGAAGGTGCCCGTACCGCAAACCGACACAGGTAGGCGAGAAGAGAATTCTAAGGCGCGCGGAAGAACTCTCGTTAAGGAACTCGGCAAAATGACCCCGTAACTTCGGGAGAAGGGGTGCCTCGGTAGGGTGAATAGCCCGAGGGGGCCGCAGTGAAAAGGCCCAAGCGACTGTTTAGCAAAAACACAGGTCTGTGCGAAGCCGCAAGGCGAAGTATACGGGCTGACGCCTGCCCGGTGCTGGAAGGTTAAGGGGAGTGGTTAGGGGTAACCCGAAGCTATGAACCGAAGCCCCAGTAAACGGCGGCCGTAACTATAACGGTCCTAAGGTAGCGAAATTCCTTGTCAGGTAAATTCTGACCCGCACGAATGGCGTAACGACTTGGGCGCTGTCTCAACGAGAGATCCGGTGAAATTTTAATACCTGTGAAGATGCAGGTTACCCGCGACAAGACGGAAAGACCCCATGGAGCTTTACTGCAGCTTGATATTGAATTTGGGTACGATCTGTACAGGATAGGTGGGAGCCGTGGAAAGCGGAGCGCAAGCTTCGCTGGAGGCGCCGTTGGGATACCACCCTGATCGTATCTAGGTTCTAACCTGGTACCCTCAGCGGGTACGGGGACCGTGTCAGGCGGGCAGTTTGACTGGGGCGGTCGCCTCCTAAAGAGTAACGGAGGCGTTCAAAGGTTCCCTCAGAATGGTTGGAAATCATTCGAAGAGTGCAAAGGCAGAAGGGAGCTTGACTGCGAGACCTACAAGTCGAGCAGGGACGAAAGTCGGACTTAGTGATCCGGTGGTACCGCATGGAAGGGCCATCGCTCAACGGATAAAAGCTACCCTGGGGATAACAGGCTTATCTCCCCCAAGAGTCCACATCGACGGGGAGGTTTGGCACCTCGATGTCGGCTCATCGCATCCTGGGGCTGAAGTAGGTCCCAAGGGTTGGGCTGTTCGCCCATTAAAGCGGTACGCGAGCTGGGTTCAGAACGTCGTGAGACAGTTCGGTCCCTATCTGTCGTGGGCGCAGGAAATTTGAGAGGAGCTGTCCTTAGTACGAGAGGACCGGGATGGACGTACCGCTGGTGCACCAGTTGTTCCGCCAGGAGCATGGCTGGGTAGCTACGTACGGACGGGATAAGCGCTGAAAGCATCTAAGCGTGAAGCCCCCCTCAAGATGAGATTTCCCAATTAGTAAGACCCCTTGAAGACGACGAGGTAGATAGGTTGGAGGTGGAAGTGCAGCAATGCATGGAGCTGACCAATACTAATCGGTCGAGGGCTTATCCAAAACCACTAAAATGCATGATTCGTTTCGGATTCAGTTTTCAGGAATTAAGTTCCTGTACGGATTTACATGGCTACCATTTATTTGGAGAGATACCCAAGTGGCTATAAGGGGACCCTCTGCTAAGGGGTTAGACTGCGTAAGCGGTGCGAGGGTTCGAATCCCTCTCTCTCCGCCATTATAAATCCAATCTTTACAGCATGGCGGCGTAGCTCAGCTGGCTAGAGCGTACGGTTCATACCCGTGAGGTCGGGGGTTCGATCCCCTCCGCCGCTATATAGATTTATGGAGGCTTAGCTCAGCTGGGAGAGCATCTGCCTTACAAGCAGAGGGTCGGGGGTTCGAACCCCTCAGCCTCCACCATCTTTACAGCTTCGATTCACCTTACACCGTGCCGGTGTAGCTCAACTGGTAGAGCAACTGACTTGTAATCAGTAGGTTGGGGGTTCAAGTCCTCTCGCCGGCACCATTTTTAACTGCAAATTGTGGAACCGTGGTGTAGTTGGCCTAACATGCCTGCCTGTCACGCAGGAGATCGCGGGTTCGAATCCCGTCGGTTCCGCCATTTTGTATTTTAACTGGCTCATTTACATGGCTCGGTAGCTCAGTCGGTAGAGCAAAGGACTGAAAATCCTTGTGTCGGGGGTTCGATTCCCTCCCGCGCCACCATATGGAGGCTTAGCGAAGTGGCCAAACGCATCAGACTGTAAATCTGCTCACGTACGTGTTCGGTGGTTCGAATCCATCAGCCTCCATTCCTTTTTATGAGCCATTAGCTCAGTTGGTAGAGCACCTGACTTTTAATCAGGGTGTCGAAGGTTCGAGTCCTTCATGGCTCATCTGAAAGCAAACTCAAGTCATCACCATACGGTGGTGGCTTTTTTTGTATGATAAGAATTTGCAAGGGTTATTTTGTCACTCAGGGTTCAGATGGGGTGTGCCGCATCTTGCGGCAAAATATGATAAAATAAGCGAAAAAGCAAAAGTGGTGGAGAATGGTGACGATGGATAGTGAGGTTTTGCGTCAAAAGCTGGAGCAACTCACCGGAAAGCGAACCGGCATTAAGCAGCTCGGAAGACAGCATTCAGCTTCACTTTTTGGCATAGGTGCAGATCAAGATCAGGAGCAGCCGGTAATTCATGAGGGGTACTTATGGATTCCCCTGTATGACAATGACAGCCGTGTAACGGCGGTGTGGGTAGAGACCGAAGGGCTGTCGCCCCTTGAACTGCAGCTGGTGAATTACGCCGGCCGGAACTTCGCGGTCGCGCTTAAGGCCACCGGGCTTAAGGAAGAAGGAGAGATGGAGGCGCGCCAGCTCAGCGGATGGCTGAATTCACAGCTGGAGCAGGAGAAGGACGATGCCGAAATTCCGGATGAGGTCTCTCTGAAGGGCCGGCTGTTCGGCGAGATGATTCCGTTCATGCTGGTGAGCGAGAATGTCCATAACCCGCAGATGACGTACCGTTCATTAATGAAGCTGCTGCGGAGCTATTTCGAGAATGAGGTTCTGCTGGTTCCTCTGCAGGACAAGGAATGGTTAATATTAGCCCGTAAGGAACTGCTTACTGGCGGAGATGATAAAGAGGACGAGGAAGAAAGTGCAGAGGATCTGCTGGCCCAGACGGCCATGGGTCTGCATGAACTGATTGCCAGCGAATGGGTTGGCGTCTTCCACCTGGCGGTATCACCGGCCATTATTCCGGTCAAAGGGCTGACAGGTGCGGTAGCGCTGCTGCGGGAGACGATTGTTCTCGGCCGGATTTTCCAGGTGGGTGATTATATTCATCTGCCGTGGGAGCTGCATATGGAGCGGCTGGTGAACAGTATTCCTGATGAGCGGCGCAGACAGCTCCTGGGCCAGATCGGTGATTATACGGCGGTGCTGGCGGATAAGGAAATGCTGATGACACTGGAGACTTTTTTTGAAATGGACTGTAATGTCAGTGAAACGGCCAAGAAGCTGTATATTCATCGAAATACGCTGCTGTACAGGCTGGACAAGATCAAACAAGAGACTGGAGCCGATGTACGGAGCTTCGGAGATGCCGCGATTGTGAAGCTTGCTATGTTATTGTATAAAGTGACGAAAAGAAAATAGGTTTTTTGTGAACCATGCAAATAGCCATCTGTCCGGCTGTGGGGTAAGATAGGTATACAAGAAAGCGTTTGATTTCTAATCCAATATTAGACTTGAGGGGGAAATACAATGGCAGGCGTACGTTTAGAGCATATTTTCAAAAAATACCCGGGTGCCGATAAAGCAACAGTAATTGATATCAATCTTGATATTAAAGATAAGGAATTCCTCGTACTGGTAGGTCCTTCCGGTTGCGGTAAATCCACAACCCTGCGTATGATTGCTGGCCTGGAAGAAATCTCTGAAGGTAAAATGTACATTGGTGACCGTGTAGTGAATGACGTGGCTCCGAAAGACCGCGATATTGCGATGGTATTCCAATCCTACGCCTTGTATCCTCATATGAGTGTATATCAGAACATGGCCTTCGGTCTGAAGCTGCGTAAAGTGAAGAAAGAAGAAATCGACAAGAAAGTACGCGAAGCTGCCAAAATCCTCGATATCGAGCATTTGCTGGACCGCAAACCGAAAGCCCTGTCCGGTGGTCAACGCCAACGTGTCGCTCTGGGCCGTGCAATCGTCCGTGATCCGCAAGTCTTCCTGATGGATGAGCCGCTCTCCAACTTGGATGCTAAACTTCGTGGTCAGATGCGCGCTGAAATCACTAAGCTGGTGAAACGCCTTGAAACCACTTGTATCTACGTAACGCATGACCAGACAGAAGCTATGACGATGGGTGACCGTATCGTAGTTATGTACGATGGTATCATCCAGCAGGCTGCTTCTCCTGAAGAGCTGTACAATGAACCTACGAACCTGTTCGTAGCCGGATTTATCGGTTCCCCTACCATGAACTTTATCAACGGTACACTGTCCGAAGTGAACGGTTCTGTCCGCTTCCGCGCTGAGAACCTTGATGTTGAAGTTCCTGGCGGCAAAGCTACACTGCTGCGCAACAAAGGCTACATCGGCAAGGATGTAATCATGGGCGTTCGTCCAGAAGATATCCATGAAGAGCCGGTATTCCTGGAAGCTTCCCCTAACACAATCTTCACTTCGATGGTTGATGTTACGGAGAACCTGGGTCATGAAATGCTCCTCTACTTGAGCGGTCTTGGCGCTAACACTGTCATTGCCCGTGTAGACGGACGTTCCACTACCCGCGAAGGCAGCAAGCCTAAGCTGGCGATTGATATGAACAAGATCCACATCTTCGACAAAGAATCCGAACTGAACGTACTGCTGGGATAATACCCTTGCATTACTAATAGAGTCTATAATGAACAAAGCCGCCTGAGAAGGCGGCTTTTTCATGTTGAGATCATGAAGGGTGAAGGGTGCGGCCGAGGGGTTTAAGATTGCATTCACCGGCATTATCCATTAAGATAGCAGGAGAATTACCTGTTGCTGGAATGGCCAGACTGAGGACCAGCAGGCGGGGAGCGGCGCTTGACCGCAGGTGACGAAAGGACGGAAGATATGGCTAAGAAGGTAAAGGTATCCGAGTTGGTGCAGCATTTTCAGTTAGAGGTAGTATCCGGGCATGAGGGACTGAAGAGACCGGTCACGGTGGACGATCTGAACCGTCCGGGACTGGAAATGGCCGGTTATTTCGAATATTATCCCGAAGAACGTGTGCAGCTGCTGGGCAAGACTGAGCTGGCCTTCTTCTCCATGCTCTCCGAAGAAGAGCGGAAAGAGCGGATTCGCGGAATCTGCAATGATAATACGCCATGTATTGTAATTACAAGAGGGCTGGAGGTTCCCCAGGAGCTGGTGGACATCAGTAATGAGAAGGGGCTTCCGGTGCTGCGCAGCGCGATGGCGACGACGATTTTCTCCAGCAGACTGACCAGCTTCCTGGAAGGCAGACTGGCACCGACGGCAACCATTCACGGTGTTCTCTGTGATGTCTATGGGGTAGGGATGCTGATTACCGGCAGCAGCGGTATCGGTAAAAGTGAAACGGCACTGGAGCTTGTAAAGCGCGGCCACCGTCTGATCGCCGATGACGCGGTGGAGATCCGCCAGACCTCGGATAATCAGCTGCATGGTACGGCCCCGGAGCTGATCCGGCACCTGCTCGAAATCCGCGGTGTTGGAATTATCAATGTCATGACCCTCTTTGGCGCAGGCGCCATCCGTAACCATAAGCGCATTACACTGGTCGTCAGACTTGAGGCTTGGCAGCAGGACAAGCAGTACGACCGCTTGGGACTGGATGAGGAGACTACCCGAATTATTGATACTGATGTGCCGCTGGTAACCATTCCGGTACGCCCGGGCCGTAACCTTGCGGTTATCATCGAGGTGGCTGCAATGAATTACCGTCTGAAGCAAATGGGCTTCAATGCGGCGCTGCAGTTCACGAATAAACTTACAGCCACTATCTCTGAAGACATGGATGATCTGGATTAGGAGGGTGAGAGCATGTTCTATTCATTAGCGATTGATCCGATTGTCTTCTCGATTGGATCTTTGCCTGTTCACTGGTATGGCCTAATCCTGGGGCTTGGCGCGCTGGCCGGGCTATACCTGTGTATACTGGAGGGCAAACGGTACGGTATTTCGCAGGAGTTCTTCATGGATATGCTGCTGCTGGGCGTGCCCTCGGCTATCATTGCGGCGCGGATTTATTTTGTAGCGTTCAAGTGGGAGGATTATAAGGACAATCTGTGGGACGTCTTTAAAGTCTGGAACGGCGGTATTGCCATCTATGGCGCGTTGATTGGAGCAGTCATCTGCGGAGTGATCTATTTCCGCTATAAAGGCTACTCGGCTTGGCGCCTCATTGATATTTGTGCACCTGGTCTGTTGGCGGGTCAAATGATCGGACGCTGGGGGAACTTCGTGAATCAGGAAGCTTACGGCGGCGTGGTGGAGGAATCGTTCCTGCGCGACAAGCTGCATCTGCCGGATTTCATCGTCAATCAAATGTACATAGGGGATGCCTTCCGTCACCCGGCCTTCCTGTATGAATCACTCTGGAGCCTGCTGGGCATTGTGCTGCTGTTCGTACTGCGGCGTCAGAAGTTTGTGCGTGCCGGTGAAATTTTTATGTCCTATCTCATATGGTACTCCATCGGCCGCTTCTTCATTGAAGCGTTACGGACGGACAGCCTGGCCTTCAACGGCAGCAGTGGGGCGGCCTCATTCATTAATGCGCTGTGGAGTCCGATGAAGTGGCTGGGCTTCGAGCAGGGGTATCTTGACCCGGCTTACGGCAATATTCGTGTCTCGCAATTACTGTCGCTACTGATTATTGTTGCGGCGATTGCCCTGATCATTATCCGGCGCGTTAGCGTCCGGCCGCTGCCTTATTATTCTGATCCGATTGTCAGCACCAAAGCAGCGGCAGCGGATGCTGTCGTTCCAGAGAGTGCAGCAGGCACGGCCGAGAAGGCACCACGGCCGGAGCAGCCGCTTCCAGAACCGAAGGAAGATAAGGAAACAAAGGAGTAGTTGAATTTAATGATGGAATGCGTGTTATTTGACCTGGACGGAACGATTGTGAATACCAATGAGCTGATTATTAACTCATTCATGCACGCACTGAAGGAGAATAATCTGCCTTCTCTAACCCGGGAGCAAATTATTCCGCTGATGGGAACTACACTCCAGCAGCAGCTAAGCTCGTTCTCCGGCCTGGAGGCGAAGGATATTAGTATGCTGGAGCGGTCTTACCGTTCGTACAACAATGCGCATCATGATGAGCTGGTCCAGGCTTTTCCCCATGTGAATGAGACGATGGAGGAGCTGCGGCGCAGGGGTATCAAGCTTGGGGTGGTGACCACCAAGATCCGGCCCAACACACTGAAGTCGCTGGAGCAGTTCGATCTGCTGAAGTACATGGATACGATTGTGACGGTCAATGATGTAACTCATCCGAAGCCGCATCCCGAGCCGGTTCTCACGGCCGTAGCCAATCTGGGCGTTGATCCGGCGAGAACATTGATGGTAGGCGACAGCGCGGTTGATATTCAGTCTGCCAAGGCGGCAGGAGTACGTGTAGCAGGGGTGGCCTGGTCGCTCAAGGGTGAGGATGTGCTGCGGACCTATGAGCCGGATTACATTATCCATGAGATGACGGACTTGTACACTATTGTGGAACAGGAGACCATGCAGCCGTGAGAAAGATAACCCGTTATCCGGTGGAGGGGCCTAATTCGCTCTGGCATATTTACCGTACGGTGAGCCCGTGGAAGGGTGTGCGCAATTTCATTTTTATTCAGATTGCCCGCTATTGCCCGGTCCTGCCGCTGAAGAACTGGATCTACCGCCGGGTACTCGGGATGAAGGTTGGCAAGCATACAGCGTTTGGGCTGATGGCAATGGTTGATGTTTTTTTCCCGGAGCGAATTACGATTGGAGAGAACTCCATCATCGGGTACAACACAACGATCCTGGCTCATGAGTACCTTATCAAAGAGTACCGGCTGGGGGATGTCGTCATCGGTGATCATGTCTTGATCGGTGCCAACACGACCATTCTGCCGGGGGTCACTATCGGGGACGGAGCGGTGGTCGCGGCGGGTTCGGTGGTGCATAAGGATGTGGCTGCCGGAACCTTCGTCGGGGGCAATCCGCTGCGTGAGCTGCGCTCGGCCTCTACGGAGTCACCCCTTGGCGAATAGTCTCTCGGTATACAGACGGGAACGGAACCCTGCAGTTTCAGATTGCGTGTATCTGCGCAGGAGCTGCGGGGTTTCTTGCGTTACCTGCCTGTTCAGGGCAGAATTGGCGGATGGAGCAACCTTTGAGGGTCAGACGAGTATATATTGGCGTAACACTATAGTGCACTTGGTGGGCTAATCAGGAGGAATGTTCATGCTTCAAAAGGAAAGAATTCCCCAGCTTGATATCTTTCGGGCAATTGCTATTTTTGCGGTTATCGCTATTCATGCTACTTCACGGACACTTGCGGAAACACTGGACACGTCTATGTTCGCTCCGTTCCTGTTCATTAATAAGTTCAGCCAGTTTGCGGTTCCTTCGTTTATTTTCCTGAGCGGATTCGTGCTGTTCTACAATTATATCGACCGCCCCCTGGGAGGGAAGGTACTGGCGAAATTCTACACCCGCAGGCTGATCTATATTATTGTGCCTTATCTGGTCTTCTCGGTGCTGTACTTTGCCCTGAAAATGACGGCCGGACATACCTGGGGTCTGCCTCTGCAGGAGCTTGCAGCGAAGTTCGGCAAATACCTGTGGACCGGCACGGCGTATACACATCTGTATTACATCATCATTATTATTCAGTTCTATGTGTTGTTCCCGCTGATGCTGTGGTGTCTGCAGAAGCTGCGGAAGCTGGCGGCATGGGCACCGGTTGCCGGGCTTGCGCTTCAGTGGGGCTTCGTGCTGCTGAACAAGTATATGGTGAACCACGGGTACTGGAAGCTGTCCAAGGGCAGTCTGGCCATCACCTATTTCTCGTATTTCCTACTGGGTGCGGCCATTGCGGTCTATTACAGCTCTCTGAAAAAATGGCTGATTCCATCCCGCGAAGGCTGGCGCTCCGGCAAAGGGGCCGGCTGGGTCGTGCTATGGCTTCTATGGGCAGCGGCTGGAATCGGGCATGTGGTCCTGTGGTATAACAATTATACGAAGAAAACAGTAATCAACAGCCTGTGGTATGAAGGCTTCTCGAACTTCCATGCCCTGCTCTCCTGTCTGGTGCTGTTCCAGTTGTCCTTCCTGCTGTACGGTGCAGGGCGCAGCCTGCTGACCCGGTTGCTGCTCTCGGCAGGGGCCTGCTCCTTCGGCATCTATCTGCTGCATCCGCTGCTCCTGTTCATGTACCGGAAGATTCCGTTCCACGGCGGATCTCTTGCCTACACGGCGGCGATTGCAGGCGGCTGGCTCGTAGCCCTGCTGGGCTCCTGGGTGGTGGTCGCGCTTGCCTTCCGTTATGTGAAGCCCGCTTGGATGGTGTTCGGCTCGGCACCGCAGAAGCCGGCAGCAGCAGCGAAGCCAACCGGGTCGTCCGTGAATTAATAAAAGCGCCTGCTGGCCGCATATCTTATGCGGCTGGCGGGCGCTTTTGGGCTATATTGAAGATTAATTCGTCTGCTCGCCGGCCTGCTCACGCTGGAACTCGGCAATGGCCTGATACTGGTCCTCCAGGCTGCGGAAGACGGAGATGAAGATCGGCAGCAGCTGCTTGTAGGCTTTGGCATGGGCGGTGACCGGCTCATGGCGGTGGGTGGAGCCGATCATGGGGAACACCGCATCGAAGGAGCTGATCCGGCCCAAGGCGTACAAGCCAAGGACAACAGCGCCAAGGCAGGAGCTCTCGAAGCTCTCCGGGACCACCACCTCCTGGTCGAAGATATCGGCCATCATCTGCCGCCATAGCTCAGAGCGGGCGAAGCCCCCGGTGGCCAGGATTCTGACAGGCTCACCGATGCATTCCTCCATGGCGAGCAGTACAGTATACATATTGAAGATGACGCCTTCCAGCACAGCGCGGATCATATGCTCCTTGCGGTGGTTCATGCTCAGGCCGAAGAAGGAGCCGCGGGCATCGGGATTCCACAGCGGAGCGCGCTCTCCGGTCAGGTAAGGATGGAACAATAGCCCATTGCTGCCCGGCGGCACCTGTGCGGCGATCCGGGTCAATACTTCATAAGGATCTATGCCCAGGCGCTTCGCCGTCTCCACCTCGGAGGCGGCGAACTCGTCCCGCACCCAGCGGAAGAGCATCCCGCCATTGTTCACCGGGCCGCCGATGACCCAGAGCTTGTCCGTGAGCGCATAGCAGAAGATCCGTCCTTTGGGATCGGTCAGCGGGCGGTCCACTACGGTGCGGAGGGCTCCGCTGGTGCCGATCGTTGCAGCAATTACGCCCGGCTCGATCGCGCCAACCCCCAGGTTGGACAGCACACCGTCACTGGCCCCCACCACGAACGGGGTCGCAGGCAGCAGCCCCAGCTCCGCGGCAAGTCCAGGCAGCAGCCCGCGCAGGATCTCGGTGGTCGGTACAGGCCGGGACAGGTGCTCGCGTGTGACACCGGCAATCTGCAGGGCTTCATCATCCCAGTCCAGCTGCTCCAGATTGAACATGCCTGTAGCAGAGGCGATGGAATAGTCGATAACATAGTCGCCGAACAGCTTGAAGAAGACATACTCCTTAATGGAGATGAACTTATGGGTCTGCTTGAACAGTTCAGGATGGTCTTCGCCAAGCCACATCAGCTTGGTAATCGGGGACATGGGATGGATCGGAGTCCCTGTGCGCATATACAGCTCATGTCCGTTCAGTTCATCCTTAAGCCGCGCCGCACTGCGGCTGCTCCGGTTATCTGCCCAGGTAATGCAGGCGGTCAGCGGGGCTCCTGAGGCATCCACAGCGATGACGCTGTGCATCGCCGAGCTGAAGGAGACCAGCAGGACCTGTTCCGGGGAGACACGGCTGTCTTGCATGACTGAGGCAATGGTATGGAAGACGGCCTTCAGAATCAGCTCCGGGTCCTGCTCGGCGACAGAGGGGGAGGGCTGGTGCAGCGGGTAGCCTTGATTACTCTGGGCCAGAATGGTTCCGCTCTCCTCAAAGAGAACAGCCTTGGTGCTGGTGGTTCCGATATCTACGCCTATCATATAGGAGGTACTCAAGCTGTCAGTCCTTCTTTCTGTTATGGAATAGCTCTCTAATTACCTTCATTATATGCGCCGCCTCTACCGGAGGCAAAAGGAACTCTTGCAAAAGAAGGCCAAGGCCATGGAAGTCTGGCTTCCGGCGCGGTATGATTGTAGTGTATTGTTGACGCCGCATGAGAGTCCGTGATACGATATTGCCACTACTTTACTTTGCTACCACTTTACCATGTTGAAGTGTTATGGAGAACCCTTCCTAGATTATCTGATGAGGTGAACATTGACGATGGCTAAGCCCAAGGGATTTGAAAAGCCTGCCGGCGTGAGGGATTATCTCCCGCGTGCGGTGACGAAGCTGCGCAAGATCGAGAAGGATGTGCTCTATTGCATGAGCCGCTGGGGTTACCGGCAGATGATTACGCCTACGCTTGAATATTACGATACGGTCGGTGTGGCCAGCTCCACATCGGACCAGAAGCTGTATAAATTGCTTAACAACCGGGGCCAGGCGCTGGTGCTGCGCTCGGAGATGACGGCCCCTGTAGCCCGTGTGGTCTCGTCTCTGCTCAAGGATGAGCCGCTGCCGCTGCGCCTGTCTTATCATGCCAACGTCTTCCGGGCAATTGAGGAGGAGGCGGGCCGGGAGGCCGAATTCTTCCAGACCGGGGTGGAGCTGGTCGGGGATGATTCGCCGGAGGCCGATGCCGAGGTGGTGGCGCTGGCAATTGCCTCGCTGCAGGCGGCAGGGGTGAAGTCCTTCAAGATTGCCATGGGGCATGTCGGCTTCCTGGACGGCCTGTTCCAGGAGGCGGTGGCCGGTCTGCCGGAGGCCCAGGAGGAGCTGAAGAGCCATCTGCTCAGCCGGGATTATGTCGCCTTCCGCGATACGCTGCGGCGGCTGGACCTGTCTGAAGCCCAGAAGCAGGAGCTGGACGGCCTGCTGCGGCTGCGGGGCGGCAAGGAGATCTGCGGCCAGGCGCTGGAGCTGAGCAGCCATCCGCTGGCGCGCGCATCCATAGAGCATCTGTGCAAGGTGTGGGAGGTGCTGGTGGCTTATGGCGTCTCCGAGCATGTGCTGATTGATCTGACAATGATCGGCGATTTCTCCTACTACACCGGCATGACCTTTGAGGGTTACGCTGCGGAGCTGGGCTTCCCGGTATGCAGCGGCGGCCGGTATGACAATCTGCTCCAGCAGTTCGGACGCCCGGTTCCTTCGACCGGCTTCTCGCTGAAGACGAACCGGATTCTCGATGGCGTTCCGGGGCTGCCGGAGGAGGAGGAGCTGCCGGTTCTGGTACAGTATGACGCCCTCCGGCGTCAGGAGGGGCTTGCTGAAGCCGCACGCTTACGGAGTGAAGGACATGCGGTGGTAACCCGGCTGGCCGCCGGACCGGAGGAGCTGAAGACGGTGAAGCGGCTGGATACGGACACGGTGGAGGCTGAGGGCGAGCGGTACGGGGAGATCTACACGTTCGTATCTTTTGTCAGCGAGCACGGTTGAGTGCGGCAGCGGGTTGTAATCTTGATACGGAATGCCTGACACGGAATGCTGGATATAGAATGCTAAATACGGAATACCTGACAAGGAATGCGTTAGAGCTGTACTGTTACTATAGGAGCGAAACACGAAACGGAGGCGGAATCGTTGGCACAGATTCTTAAGGTGGCCATGCCGAAAGGCCGGATATACAATAAAGCGGCAGAGCTGTTCCGCAAGGCGGGACTGCCGATTCCCCCGGACGGGGAAGAGTCGCGCAAGCTGGTGATTGCCCTGCCGGAGGCAGGGATGGAATTCATTCTGGCCAAGCCGGTGGATGTGCCTACTTATGTAGAGTACGGGGTAGCGGATATCGGCATTGTCGGCAAGGATGTACTGCTTGAAGAGAACCGTGATGTCTATGAGCTGCTGGATCTGGGCATCGCCCGCTGCCGGATGTCCATCATCGGGCTGCCCAACTGGCAGCCGGGCATTCAGCAGCGGGTCGCGACCAAATACCCGAATGTGGCTTCGCGGTACTTCCGCGAGCAGGGCCAGCAGGTCGAGGTGGTCAAGCTGAACGGCTCGATCGAGCTGGCGCCGCTGATCGGCCTGGCCGACCGGATCGTCGATATGGTGGAGACCGGCCAGACGCTGAAGGATAACGGACTGGTGGAGATGCAGAGCATCTTCGAGATCACCAGCCGGCTGGTGGCGAACCGGGTCAGCTACCGGATGAAGAACGGGGAGATTCAGCAGCTGTGCGACCGCCTGCAGAATGTTATCGCAGGGCCGGGGCTGCAGTTGAAATAGTGCTTGAAGAAGAGGCAAAAGGGGGAAGAGCGGTGAAGGTTCAATCCAGCAAGGATTTCAAGCTACAGCGTGAAGTGGAGTATGGCACGCCGGAGCAGAACAAGGCGGTGCGCGAGATCGTGGCAGCGATTAAGCAGGAGGGCGATGCAGCGCTGCTCCGCTACACGGAGCGCTTCGACGGGGTCACTCTGACGCCCGCGCAGCTGCGGGTGACGCAGGAGGAGCTGGAGGAGGCTTACAGCCGGGTAGAGGCGTCCTTCGTGACGGCCATCCGGGCAGCGGCCGATAATATCCGGGCCTTCCATACGCGGCAGAAGCGCAATTCCTGGATGGATCTGCAGCCGGACGGCACGATCCTCGGCCAGATCATCCGCCCGCTGAAGCGGGTGGGCGTGTATGTTCCCGGCGGCAAGGCAGCGTACCCGTCCTCGGTGCTGATGAACGTCATTCCGGCACAGATCGCCGGGGTGCCGGAGATTGTGATGGTGACACCGCCTTCGACAGGCGGCCGTGAAGGCATAGATCCTTATATTCTCGTGGCCGCCGCCGAGGCGGGCGTACACGAGATCTACCGCATCGGCGGCGCGCAGGCAGTCGCCGCCCTGGCCTTCGGCACGGAGTCAATCGTGCCGGTGGACAAGATCTGCGGGCCGGGGAACATCTTCGTGGCCCTGGCCAAGCGCGAGGTCTACGGCGCGGTCGACATCGACAGCATCGCCGGACCGAGCGAGATCGTCGTGCTCGCCGACGATACCGCCGAGGCCGCCTACATCGCGGCCGACCTGCTCTCGCAGGCCGAGCACGACGAGATGGCGTCGGCGATCCTCGTGACGCCGTCGCAGCGTCTCGCGGAGGCGGTGGCTGCCGAGGTGGAGCGGCAGCTTCAGGCGTTGCCGCGCGAGCCAATCGCGCGGGCCTCGGTGGAGAACTACGGCGCGATCATCGTCGTAGACTCACTGGCGGAGGGCATCTCCGTGGTGAACCGGCTGGCGCCGGAGCATCTGGAGATTGTGGCAGCGGACCCGATGGGGCTGGCCGGCGCGATTGAGAACGCCGGGGCGATCTTCCTGGGTCCGTACAGCTCGGAGCCGGTCGGCGACTACTTCGCCGGACCGAACCACATTATCCCGACGAACGGAACCGCCCGGTTCTCTTCGCCGGTGGATGTAGATGACTTCATCAAGAAGTCCAGTCTGATCTACTACAGCAAGGAAGCGCTGCTGCGGGATGGAGCAGCCATTATGGAGCTGGCCCGGCGCGAGGGGCTGGAAGGCCATGCCCGGGCGATTGAGCTCCGGCTGATGAACGAAGCGAAAGGTGGAGACGGAAATGGACAATAATAACGAACAGGCGCTGCGCAAGGCCGGACTGAGCCGGACAACCAACGAAACGGATATTAAGCTATCCTTGGCTGTAGACGGCAGCGGGGTGTCCGAGCTGGAGACCGATGTGCCGTTCCTGAATCATATGCTGGATCTGTTCACGAAGCATGGACAGTTCGACCTTGCCGTGCAGGCACGCGGAGATATTGATATTGATGACCACCATACCGTGGAGGACATCGGCATCTGTCTCGGACAGGCGCTGCGGGAGGCGCTGGGCGACAAAAAAGGCATTAAACGTTACGCAAGTGTCTTCGTCCCGATGGATGAGGCACTGGCCCAGGTTGTGATTGATATCAGCAACCGCCCGCATTTTGAATACCGGGCGGAGTATCCTTCGCAGCAGGTAGGCAGCTTCTCGACAGAGCTGGTGCATGAATTCCTGTGGAAGTTCGCGCTGGAGGCCCGAATTACGCTGCATGTCATCGTGCATTACGGGGCGAACACCCACCACATGATTGAAGCGGTGTTCAAGGCGCTGGGCCGGGCGCTGGATGAAGCGACCCAGGTGGATCCCCGCGTGAAGGGCGTGCCTTCCACGAAGGGAGTGCTGTAGCATGGCCGTAGCAATCGTCGATTACGGCATGGGCAACCTGCACAGCGTCAGCAAGGCGGTGGAGCGGCTGGGCTATACAAGTCTGGTCACCGCCGATGCCGCTGAGATTCTGGCGGCAGACAGCGTTATTCTGCCCGGGGTCGGTGCATTCGGCGATGCGATGGAGCATCTGCGGGAGAGCGGGATGGACACCGTCGTCCGGGCCGCCGCAGCAGCAGGACAGCCGCTGCTGGGTATCTGTCTCGGGATGCAGCTGCTGTTCGACAGCAGCGAGGAGCATGGCGAGCATCAGGGGCTGGGGCTGCTGCCCGGCTCGGTGGTACGGTTCGCGCCCCGGGACGGCTATAAGGTGCCGCATATGGGCTGGAACAGGTTGAGCTTCCGTCAGCCGGAGAGCGAGCTTGTGGCCGGGCTTACCGAAGGCCATGTCTACTTCGTCCACTCCTATCACGCCCTTCCTGCGGAGGACAGCGATCTGATCGCCGTGACGGATTACGGACATCCGGTAACGGCAATTGTGGGGCGGGGCAATGTCTACGGAATGCAGTTCCACCCGGAGAAGAGCGGGGAGCTGGGCATCAAGCTGCTGGATCATTTCCTGCACATCAAGGCACAGCAGGCCTAGGCCTGCCTGGAATCACTATAAATGCAATGAAAGCGGGGAGCGTTCATGTCTTCATTTATCATCTACCCGGCGATTGACATCCGGGACGGCAAGTGTGTCCGGCTGCAGCAGGGCGATTATGCCCAGGAGACCATCTATAACGACAGTCCGGTGCAGGTGGCCAAAGCATGGGAGGAGCAGGGCGGACAGTACATCCATCTGGTCGATCTGGACGGAGCCAAGGCGGGACATCCCGTCAATGATGAGATTATCGGCGCCATTGCCCGGCAGGCGAATGTTCCGGTGCAGGTCGGCGGCGGCCTCCGTACGCTGGCAGACGTGGAGAAGCTGCTGGGCCTCGGGGTCAGCCGGGTGATTATCGGTACAGCGGCGATTAACGATCAGGCTTTTACGGAAAAGGTGCTCGCTGAATATGGCGATAAGGTTGCTATCGGGATCGATGCCCGCAACGGCTATGTGGCTACCCACGGATGGCTGAACACTTCGGAGGTCCGGGCAGAAGACCTGGCCCGTGAGCTGGCCGCCAAGGGTGCGGAGACCTTCATCTATACCGACATCTCCCGGGACGGGATGATGCAGGGGCCGAACGTGGATGGGATTCTGTCGATGGCCAAGGCCAGCGGCAAGAGTGTCATCGCCTCCGGCGGGGTAACGAGCCTGGACGATCTGCTGCGTCTGAATGTACATAACGGCAGCGGAATCGGCGGGGCGATTGTCGGCAAGGCGCTGTATACCGGCAACATTGCGCTGCCTGAAGCCTTGCAGGCGCTGCGCACATCCTCAGCCCCGCAGTAATTAAGAATACGATAGCCTGTGCAATACAAGGAGGGGTCTTAGGATGTTGGCGAAACGGATTATCCCCTGTCTGGACGTGAAGGACGGACGGGTGGTGAAGGGCGTTAATTTTGTGAACCTGCGCGATGCCGGAGACCCGGTGGAGCTGGCGGCGCTGTATGACCGCGAGGGAGCGGATGAGCTGGTGTTCCTGGACATCTCCGCTTCGGTGGAAGGCAGAGCGACTATGATCGAGGTGGTCCGCCAGACGGCTGGAGAGATCGCGATTCCCTTCACCGTCGGCGGGGGGATCTCAACCCCGGACGATATGAAGCGGATTCTGCGCGCCGGAGCGGACAAAATCGGCATCAACACGGCCGCGGTCAATAACCCCCAGCTGATCCTGGAGGGTGCGCGTCGCTTCGGTTCCCAGTGCATTGTGCTGGCGATGGACGCCAAATATAATGAAGCCTGGGGCGAATGGGAAGTGTATACCCACGGCGGGCGCAAGCCCACCGGTATCCGGGCTCTTGCCTGGGCCAAGGAGGCCGAAGCGCTGGGAGCGGGCGAGATTCTGCTGACCAGCATGGATGCCGACGGCACCAAGGACGGCTTCGATCTGAAGCTGACGGCGGCGGTAAGCGATCTGCTGAGCATCCCTGTCATAGCGTCCGGCGGGGCCGGAAGAATTGAGCATTTCTATGATGTATTTACCGAGGGCCGGGCGGATGCCGGACTTGCTGCTACGATTTTCCATTATAAAGAGATTGGCATTCATGACCTGAAGACTGATCTGAAGCAAAGAGGGGTAGAGATCCGATGAGCGAGGACAAGAAGGACATAGCACAGCGCCAGCAGGAAGCGGTGGAGGGCATCCGCTGGAACGAAGCGGGGCTGCTGCCTGCGGTAGTTCAGGATGCGCGTACCCTGGAGGTCTTAATGTTCGCCTATATGAATCCTGAGTCGCTGGAGCGTTCCCTTACGAGCGGCCAGACCTGGTTCTGGAGCCGTTCGCGCAGCGAGCTGTGGCATAAGGGCGGAACGTCAGGCAATACGCAGGCGATCACCTCGATTCACTATGACTGCGACAGCGACACGCTGCTGGTGAAGGTGGTGCCGGAAGGCCCGGCCTGCCACACTGGGGAGAATAGCTGCTTCTACCGCGAGATTCCGCTGGATGCACCGGCGGCCGTAACGGAAGCTCCAGGCGCTGACAGCGGCCGCTTCGCGGTACTGGGTGAGCTGGAGCGTGTGATTGCTGAGCGCGAGGCGAACCGTCCTGAGGGGGCGTACACCACTTATCTGTTCGATAAGGGCGTGGACAAGATTCTGAAGAAGGTCGGGGAGGAAGCCTCCGAGACGATTATTGCCGCCAAAAATAAAGATAACGCTGAGCTGCGTCTTGAGGTCAGCGATCTGATCTATCACCTGCTCGTACTGCTGCAGGAGCGCAAGCTGCCGCTGGATGAGATTCTGGATGAGCTGAGCGCCCGTCATGAGCGGCCCCGCCGCGATTAGGAGGGATGAAGCCGGTATGCATATCGATTATCATACCCATCATGAGCGCTGCGGCCATGCCGTAGGGAAGCTTGAAGAGTACGTGCAGCGCGGCGTGGCCCTGGGGCTGACGCAGCTTGGGCTGTCGGATCATCTGCCGCTGATTCATGTCGATCCCGAGCATTATTATCCCGAGATGGCGATGCCGCTTGCCGAGCTTCCGCGTTATGTGGAGGAATGCCTCACGCTGAAGGAGCGTTACCGCGGAACGATTGAGCTGCGGGTGGGGCTGGAGGCGGATTATATCGAGGGCTATGAGGAGCAGATCCGCGAGCTTTTGGCGCCGTATCCCTGGGATTATCTGATTGGCTCGGTGCATTTCCTGGGCGAATGGGATATTACCGATCATAGGCAGACCCACGGCTGGGAGGGCCAGGATGTAATGCAGGTCTACCGCCGTTATTATAAGGCTGTACAGAAGTCGGCGTTATCGGGATTATATGATATTATAGGACATATGGATGTCATCAAACGGTTTGGATATGGGCCGGTGTCTCCTGAAGAGCAGGCGGAAGCCAGAGCACTGGAGCTGGACACGCTGAAGGTCATTGCAGATTGCGGAATAGCGATGGAGCTGAATGCCTCGGGGCTGTTCAAGCCCTGCGCCGAGATGTTCCCGGCCGGGCATGTGCTTGCTCAGGCATTCGAGCTGGGCATTCCGCTTACACTGGGCTCTGACGCGCATGATCCTATGAAGCTTGGGGACGGCTTGCCGGAAGCCCGGAGAATGCTCTGGCAGACCGGCTTCCGTGAGCTGGCCGTCTTCGAGGGACGCCGCCGCAGCTCCGTGCCGTTTGAAGTCTAAATTGAATCCCAGGAGGGTATTATGCATCATCAATTACGGATTTTTTCCGGTTCGTCGAATCCGAAGCTGGCCGCTGACATCGCGGAGCGCCTTGGCGCACCGCTGGGCCTGGTCAAACTGACACGTTTCAAAAGCGGCGAGATTTATGTGCATTATGAAGAGAGCATCCGGAACTGCGACGTATTTTTGGTGCAATCCCTGGCTCATCCGATTAACGAGCTGTTCGTCGAGCTGCTGGTGATGATTGATGCCGCCAAACGCGCCTCGGCCAGAACGGTGAACATTATCGTTCCGTATTACGGGTATGCCCGGCAGGAGCGCAAATCGGCCCCGCGTGAGCCCATCTCCGCCAAAATGGTCGCCGATGTGCTGACGACTGCTGGCGCGACCCGGGTGATTACCATCGATCTCCATGCGGCGGCGATTCAAGGATTCTTCAATATTCCGGTGGATCATCTGACGGCGCTTGACCTGATCAGCGGGTATCTGAAGGTGAAGGGGCTGAGCGATCTGGTGGTGGTCTCCCCGGATGCGGGACGCGCCTCCATGGCCGAGAAGCTGGCCAGCCGGCTCGATTCCCCGTTCGCCATTATGATTAAGAAGCGTCCGGCCCACAACGAATCGGTGATTACACATGTCATCGGCGATGTGGAGGGCAGAACGCCGATCATTATCGAGGATCTGATCGATACCGGAACCACGATCGTGAACGTGGTCGAGGGACTGAAGGAGCGGGGCGCCCGGAACAGCATTGTCTGTGCAACGCACGGCCTGTTCTCCGGGGATGCGCTGACGCGCATGGATCACCCCAATATCGATGAGATCGTCATCACGGATTCTATCGCCCTGCCGGCTGAGCATTCCAGCCGATTCGCGGTGCTCTCGGTCGCTCCCATGCTGGCCGAAGCCACGAGAATTATCATCGAGGGCGGTTCCATAGACAAGCTGTTCAGAGACGCGGGGATTTAACGCCTGCGTCTCTTTTTTCTGCCCATAGACTCGGCCGGACTGCCGGAGAAGCCCTGTGTTCACCTGTCTATGAGAAACACAGCTGCGAGGCTGCAGCTTTTCAAGCTTTTACCTCCCCCTCAGCCTTCTCTGAGATTGAGAATCTCCCTGCCACATGTGGTATACTGTGTGAAGACAGACAGCCGGAACCGTAAATGGAAACGAACAGGCAAGGCTGGGGAAGCTGATTAAGGGAGGTGTCTTGCTTCCATGATGGAGATAACTTCAGAGCATACCGCAGAGGACCTTAAGGTCATTCCGGTGACTCTGGATGCGAATTTCTTCTTTGAACGAGCCGTGCGGTCGCTGGACCGCTTTCAATATGACAAGGCATTAAAGAATTTTCGCAAAGCTGTTGAATATGAGCCGGATAATCCGGTGAATCATTGCAATATGGCGGGTATATTATCGGAGATGGGGAATTATACAGAGTCGAATAAGATTCTGGCCCATGTCCTGGAGAAGATTGATCCGGCCATGACCGAATGCCATTTCTATATGGCTAATAACTTCGCGAATATGGAAAGCTTTGAAGAAGCGGAGCGCGCGCTGGTCACTTACCTCGAAGAGGATGCCAGCGGCGAGTTCATCGCTGAATCGGAGGAGCTGATGGAGCTGCTGCAATATGAGCTGAACCGTCCGGCTCCGCTGGTGCGCATCCGCAGCCGCGAAGGTGCCTTTGAGCATGACAAGGCCCGCAGTCTGCTGGAGGAGGGCAAATTCCCCCAGGCGGTGGAGCTGCTGGAGGAGATTACGGCGAGCACGCCGGACTTCCTGGCGGCACATAATAACCTGGCGCTGGCCTATTTCTACATGGGCCGGTTCGCCAAATCGCAGGAATGCCTGAACGAGGTGCTGAAGCAGGACCCGGGCAACCTTCATGCGCTCTGCAACATGGCGATCTTCCTGCAGTATGCGGGCGAGAAGGAGCAGCTGGAGCCTCTGCTGGCGATGTTGGAGGCGACTGTGCCGTTCCACCAGGAGCATGTGTTCAAAATGGCGACCACGATGGGCATCCTGGGACGGCATGACGCGGCTTACAGCCATTTCCGCCGTCTGCTGAAGGATGAGGAGGTCTCCGGCGATGCCGGGCTCTACCATTACTGCGCGGCGGCGGCGAGCAACAGCGGCCGGTACAGTGAGGCGCTGCGCTGCTGGAGGCAGGCCGCCAAGCTGGACCCGGACTCGGCTGTGCCGGCGTTCTTCCTGGCCCAGCTTCAGCAGGCACAGGGGGAAGGCCGGTCCATGCCTGCGGTCAGCTACAATTACCAGCTGCCCTTCCAGGAGCAGCTCAAGCAGTGGAAGGGCCAGCCCGGCCGCTTCACGGAAGAGGTGCGGAATAACCCGCTGCTGCGCGCTTCATTCTTCTGGGCGCTGCGTTACGGGGACGCCTCCACGAAGTTTCAGGTGACCGAAGCCCTCCGCTGGATTGAGGACGAGGAGCTGTCCGGGTCGCTGCGCGGCGTGCTGGAGGAGGAGCTGCTGCAGACGGACCGCCTGCAGGAGGCAGCCTTGTTCAGCCTGCAGCGGCTGATCGGGGGTCACCGCGAGGAAGCGGGCGCCCCTCTTGAGAACCAGGAGCCGGCTGGCGGCAAGCTGCCGGGAACGGGTGGCTTGCCGCCATCCACCACCGGAGTGTAAACTGTGCATGATACTTAACCCACTTACAAGGAGGCCAATGCAAATGTACAAGACGATTGTAATCGGAACAGGCCCGGCCGGGCTGACGGCCGCGATTTATCTGGCGCGCGCGAACCTGAGCCCGCTGGTCATTGAAGGCTTACAGCCTGGCGGACAGCTGACAACGACGACAGAAGTGGAGAACTTTCCAGGCTTCCCTGAAGGCATTCTGGGACCGGACCTGATGGACAATATGCGCAAGCAGGCGGAACGCTTCGGCGCTGAGTTCAAGAACGGCTGGGTGGAATCGGTTGATTTCTCGCAGCGTCCGTTCAAGGTGACGGTTGACGGGATGGGTGTGCTGGAAGCGGAATCGGTGATTATCTCGACCGGAGCATCCGCGAAATATCTGGGCATTCCGGGCGAGCAGGAGAATGTGGGACGCGGGGTCAGCACGTGCGCAACCTGTGACGGCTTCTTTTTCCGCGGCAAAAAGATTGTCGTGGTCGGCGGCGGCGACTCCGCCATGGAGGAGGCCAGCTTCCTGACCCGCTTCGCCTCTAATGTTACGCTGGTTCACCGCCGTCCGGAGCTGCGCGCCTCCAAGATCATGCAGGACCGTGCACGCGATAACAGTAAGGTATCCTGGGCACTCAACCGTACCCCGGTCGAGATTACCGTGGGCGATACCGGCGTGAAGGGAATCACCGTGCTGAACAACGAGACCGGCCAGACCGAGCTGCTGGAAGCCGATGGCGTGTTCGTGGCGATCGGGCACACTCCGAATACCGCCTTCCTGGGCGGGCAGATCAACACGGATGCGAACGGGTACATTATCGTGAAGCCGGGCACGACCGAGACGAATATCCCCGGTGTCTTCGCCTGCGGCGATGTGCAGGATAACCGGTACCGCCAGGCGATATCGGCAGCCGGAACCGGCTGTATGGCCGCGATGGATGCCGAGAAGTACCTGGAAGGCAGCATGGTGCATGACTGGAGCGAATCGCTGGACAAATAGGTTTTGAATAATTAAGGGTTTACAATATTTACTGTAACAGGTAGAATACACTCAATTAGATAAGATATCCGCTAGGGGAGCCTGAATAGGCTGAGACGGGAAAATTGAATTTCCGGACCCTTGAACCTGATCTGGATCATACCAGCGTAGGAAAGTGGAGCCGGACCTGTTTGAAATGCAGTCTTATTAGGCTGCTTCTTTGGATAAGCCGCTCCAGGTGGAGCGGCTTTTTGACGTGCAGGAATCCATGAATTCTTCGGCTCAATCTGCTGTATGACCTCTTATCTGATTAGCTCATAAGCCAAGAGGAGGAGATAGGAATGTCAGTAAGGATGAAGAACGAAGCGGTGGATCTTTCACAGTTCCCCGCAAGCCGTAAGGTGTATGTGGAGGGCTCGCGCCCGGATATTCAGGTTCCGATGCGGGAGATTAGCCTTAGCCGAACCGAGGGCGTTGCCGGGGATCAGGAGAATGAACCGCTGCGTGTCTATGACACCAGCGGTATCTATACCGATGCTGCGCAAGCGGCCGATATCCGCACAGGGCTGCCGCCGCACCGTTTGCACTGGATACAGGAGCGCGGTGATGCCGAGGAATACCTGGGGAGAGAGGTGCGGCCCGAGGATAACGGCATCCGCGGGAGCAAGCCGCCTGCAGAAGCATATCCGGGACTGCAGCGGAAGCCCCTCCGGGCGCAGGCCGGGCGCAATGTAACGCAAATGCATTATGCCCGGCAAGGAATCATTACACCGGAAATGGAGTTCATCGCGATCCGCGAGAATACCCGGCCGGAATTCGTAAGGGATGAGGTTGCTGCGGGCCGGGCCATTATTCCGGCCAACATTAATCACCCGGAGAGCGAGCCGATGATCATTGGCCGCAGCTTTCTGGTGAAGATCAATGCGAACATCGGAAATTCGGCAGTCTCTTCTTCCATTGAGGAGGAAGTAGAGAAGATGCGGTGGGCTACCCGCTGGGGAGCCGACACCATTATGGATCTGTCCACCGGCGCGAACATTCATACCACCCGGGAATGGATCATCCGCAATTCACCTGTGCCTGTCGGCACGGTGCCCTTGTACCAAGCCCTGGAGAAGGTGAATGGCATCGCGGAGGATCTAACCTGGGAGCTGTACCGCGATACGCTGATTGAACAGGCGGAGCAGGGGGTGGACTACTTCACCATTCATGCCGGGGTGCTGCTGCGCTATATCCCGCTGACCTCCCGGAGAATGACCGGTATTGTATCGCGGGGCGGCTCCATTATGGCTGCGTGGTGCCTGGCCCATCAGCAGGAGAACTTCCTGTACACCCACTTTGAAGACATATGTGAGATTATGAAGAGTTATGATGTGGCCTTCTCGCTGGGGGACGGACTGCGGCCCGGCTCCATTGCCGATGCTAATGACGAAGCCCAATTCGCCGAACTGGAGACGCTGGGAGAGCTGACGCTACTTGCCTGGAAGCATGACGTTCAGGTGATGGTAGAAGGCCCGGGGCATGTGCCGATGCATAAGATCAAGGAGAATATGGATAAGCAGCTTGAGATTTGCCGGGAAGCCCCCTTCTATACGCTGGGGCCGCTGACTACGGACATTGCGCCAGGGTATGACCATATCACCTCGGCTATAGGGGCCGCAATGATCGGCTCGATGGGTACGTCGATGCTGTGTTACGTAACGCCCAAGGAGCATTTGGGCCTGCCGGACAGGAATGATGTACGCGAAGGCGTGATTACCTATAAAATTGCTGCACATGCCGCAGACCTCGCCAAAGGTCATCCGGGTGCGCAGGACAGGGACGATGCTTTGTCCAAAGCGCGGTTCGAGTTCCGCTGGCGGGATCAGTTCCATCTCTCCCTGGACCCGGAAAGAGCGCTCGCGTATCATGACGAGACTCTTCCGGCAGAGGGGGCGAAGCAGGCGCATTTCTGCTCCATGTGCGGCCCTAAATTCTGCAGCATGCGAATCTCGCATGAACTGCGTAACAGCTATAATCTAAGCAAATCGCTGTCATTCTAATCAGACTCATATCGTGGCTGTCCCTTGCTGTTCATAGCGGGGGGCAGCTTTTTTTAGTTGAGAATTTATATGTTTTGGGGTCCCCGCAAAGTACCTGAGTCATCATCGAAGCTACAGCTTCACTTTGTGGGGTGTTTTGTATGTTTTGGGGTCCCCGCAAAGTATCTGAGTTATCACCTGCGCTATAGCTTCACTTTGTGGGGTCAATTTGTGACTGCAATCACAATGTGACTCCATGCCCTATGCTAAGCTGTGAGTGAGAAGAATTCTCACTTGTGAGGTGGGCAAAACAATGAGCAAAACGTTTAGGCTGGATGAACCGGTCTTCGAACTGGTGAACAGGCACCCGGAGGTTGTGGATATTATGGTGGAGCTGGGCTTCCGTGACATTACCAAGCCTGGAATGCTGCAGACGGCAGGACGGTTCATGACGCTGTCCAAGGGCATGAAGTTAAAGCGTATAGAGCCGGAGACCGTTCGGCGGGCCTTTGAGAGCCGCGGCTTCGAGATTATCGAATAGAAGGAGAGAAGAATATGAGCGAGCTGATTAATAACCGCGAGGCCGGTGTCCCGGAGCAGACGCGCCGTCAGGCGATGCTGCGGGAGATCATCAAGGAGCTTCATGCCGGCAAAAGTGTGGAGGAGGTCAAGGCGCGTTTTGAAGAGGCGGTAGGTGATGTGACGGTCGCGGAAATCTCCGCCATGGAACACTCTCTGATGACAGAGGAAGGTATTCCGGTAGAGGAGGTACAGCGGCTCTGCTCCGTGCATACCGCCATCTTCAAAGGCTCGATTGAGCAGATTCACCGTTCTTCGAAGCCTGAGGAGCAGCCCGGCCACCCCGTGCATACCTTCAAGCTGGAGAACCGGGAAATCGAGCGGCTGGTTAACTTCCGGCTGGAGCTGCATAAGGACAAGTTCAAGAAGAAGGCCAGCGATGAGATGATTTACAAGCTGCTGGAGGACTTAAGCCTGCTGCTGGATCTCGACAAGCACTACAGCCGCAAGGAGAATCTGCTGTTCCCTTACCTGGAGAAGTACGGCATTTATGGCCCGACCAAGGTCATGTGGGGCGTCGATGACGGCATCCGCAGCATGATTAAGGAAGCGAAGAAGGCACTTAACACCTTCAACGGGGAGACAGAGCAGATCGCAGCCTCACTGGAAGAGATTATCAAGGAAGTCAATGAGATGATCTTCAAGGAAGAGAATATTCTCTTGCCGATGGCGCTGGATAAGCTGACCGAGGATGAGTGGGTGCGGATCGCCCGGGAGAGCGCCGAGATCGGCTTCTGCCTGGCAGCCCCGGAGCAGGAGTGGATACCGGAACGCGCTGCTGAGCCTGAGGGTGCAGAGGTGCCGGCGGCGGAAGGGGAAGGGCTGTCGCCGCAGGGCTTCATCCGGTTCGAGACCGGGCTGCTGTCGCTCCACCAGCTGGAGACGCTGATGAATCACCTGCCGGTGGACCTCACTTTTATCGATGAGAACGATGTCGTCCGCTACTTCTCGCACGGCAAGGAACGGATCTTTGCCCGGACGAAGGCTGTGATCGGCCGCACGGTGCAGAACTGCCATCCGCCGCAGAGCGTGCATGTTGTGGAGAAGCTGCTGGCTGATTTCAAGGCGGGCGTAAAGGATGCTGAGGACTTCTGGATTAACATCAAGGACAAGTTCATCTATATCCGGTACTTTGCCGTGCGTGATGCAGACGGGCGGTATATGGGAACGCTGGAATTCACCCAGAATATCGCACCGATCCGTGCCTTGGAGGGCCAGAAGCGGATTTTGTCGGAATAGCATATTTATTATAGAAGAAACAATTGGACTTTCACGCGGGTAGCGGCGCTGAGAGTCTTTTTGCTACGCTGGGACCCGGGTGTATCGCCTTTCCTTGACCGCAGGGGAGGGTTCTATTATAGTGGGTACGTAGGATTAACTATTTTAGCATAGAAAAAGGTGGCTTGTTACATGTCTGAAAATATCTACGTTGGCGTGGATTTAGGTGGTACCACGATTAAGGTTGGAATCTGCAATGCCGAAGGAAGCCTGCTGCACACTTACGAGGGTCCGACAGGGACTGCGGACGGCGTGGATGCTGTCATCGACAATATCGAGAAGTATGTGCGTCAGATTGTAGAGGATTCTCCGTACTCCTGGGACCAGCTGGCCGGTGTGGGAGCGGGGCTCGCCGGGTTTACGAATATTCGTGAAGGCATTATTATCCTTGCGCCGAACATAGGATTTCGGGATGTGCCGATCCGTTCCATTCTGGAGGGTCGTCTGAACAAGCCAGTCAAAATAGACAATGATGCCAACGTGGCAGCGCTGGGTGAAGCCTGGAGCGGTGCAGGACGCGGCATTGACAACTGTGTCTGCTATACGCTCGGTACGGGTGTCGGCGGCGGTATTATCATTAACGGCCGGGTATATCAGGGCTTCGCCGGTCTGGCCGGAGAGCTTGGACATATCTCGGTGGTACCTGACCTGGAGGCGATCCAATGCGGCTGCGGCAATATGGGCTGTCTGGAAACCGTTTCCTCGGCGACAGGCATTATCCGTATGGCGAATGATGCTGTAGCCCGCGGAGACCGCACCTCGCTGTCCACTGTGGAGAAGATTGCTGCGAAGGAAGTATTTGATGCCGCCAAGGCCGGAGATGAAGCTGCCCTGCGGATCGTGAACCGGGCGGCGTTCTACCTGGGCAAATCTATGGCGTCCGTTGCTGCTGTTCTGAATCCGGAAGTGTTCATCGTCGGCGGAGGGGTCTCCAAGGCAGGCGATATTCTGTTCGATGAGGTCCGCCGGGTGTTCGCCAAGCTTGCTCCTGCACCGCTGCAGACCGGTGTCTCGATCGTGCCTGCGGCCCTTGGCAATGACGCTGGTATTATTGGTGCCGCTGGTCTGGTGCTGCGTTCTTAAGCAGCGGGAATTATTCATATACTATTCTTGGGGAGGGATGCTGTAATGACCAACACCGAGCAAACATTACCCGGTCACGCCACCCTGATTATCATTACAGGCATGTCCGGTGCAGGCAAGACGATCGCGGTGCAGAGCCTGGAGGATCTCGGATTCTTCTGCGTCGATAATCTTCCGCCTGTACTCATCCCGAAGTTCGCTGAACTGATTGAGCAGTCGAAGGGCAAAATTGCCAAGGTGGCGCTGGTCATCGACCTCAGAGGACGGGAGTTCTTCACCGCCTTGTCCGAATCTCTGGCGTATATTAAGGATGAGTCTACAATCGGCTTCGAGATTCTTTTCCTGGATGCAACCGATTCGGTGCTTGTCCAGCGCTACAAAGAGAGCCGCAGACATCATCCGCTGGCCCCCAAAGGGATGCCGCTTGATGGAATCCGCATGGAGCGCCAGATGCTGGAGGAGCTGAAGAATTCAGCGACCCTCTGTCTGGATACCAGCAGCATGAAGCCGGCGCAGCTCAAGGCCAAAATCGTGTCAAGGTTCTCCCATGTCGGCAAAAGCACGATCTCGGTGAACATTACCTCATTTGGCTTCAAGTATGGCATTCCGATTGACGCTGACCTGGTGTTCGACGTCCGGTTCCTGCCTAATCCGCATTATGTGGATCATTTGCGGCCCAAGACAGGCCAAGACAACGAAGTGTACGACTATGTAATGAAATGGCCTGAAACGCAAGAGTTCCTGACCAAGCTGTTAGACATGCTTCAATTCCTGATTCCGCAATACCACAAAGAAGGCAAATCCCAGGTTATTATCGGCATCGGATGCACTGGCGGCAAACACCGCTCGGTAGCCATCGCTGAATATCTGGGCAAAATGCTAGGGGTTAGCGAGACGGAATCCGTAGCTGTCAGCCATCGGGATTCCGAACGTGACCGGCATGGATGAGAGAAGGGATAATAGTGGCGGAAGAACAAGGAGTGCGCCCCAAGATCGTCGTCATGGGCGGGGGAACCGGACTCTCCGTAATGCTGCGGGGGCTCAAGGAGAAGCCGCTTGATATTACAGCGATCGTCACCGTGGCGGATGACGGCGGAAGCTCCGGCATTCTGCGCAGTGAGCTGCAGATGCCGCCGCCTGGGGACATCCGCAACGTGCTGACAGCAATGGCGGATGTTGAGCCGCTGATGGCGCAGATTATGCGGTACCGCTTCAGCAGCGGGGAAGGGCTCGCCGGGCATAGCCTGGGCAATCTGATTCTGGCCGCACTGACCGACATCTCCGGCGATTTCGTCACGGCTGTCAGAGAGCTGAGCCGGCTCTTCGCCGTCCGCGGCCGGGTGCTGCCCGCCGCCGGTGAGGCGGTGGTTCTCCATGCAGAGATGGCAGACGGCACCATTGTGTCCGGGGAATCCAAAATCCCCGAGGCGGGGGGCGTTATCAAACGCGTCTTCCTGGAGCCGGTGGATGTGGAACCGCTGCCGGAGGCACTGGAGGCGATCCGCAGCGCAGACGCTATTCTGCTGGGTCCGGGCAGCCTGTATACCAGTATTCTGCCGAATCTGCTGGTGCCTAAGCTGGCAGAGGCGGTAGTCGCTTCAGAGGCGATCAAGATTTTTGTATGCAATGTAATGACCCAGCCCGGAGAGACGGATAATTACACGGTGAATGACCATCTCCAGGCGGTATACGACCATATCGGGCTGCATCTGTTCGACTATGTGATTGTGAATGACGGGGAGATCCCCGAGCAGGTTCAGGTCAAATATGCTGAGAAGGGCGCCCGCCCGGTGCAGCTTGACCGCGAAGCCGTCGACGGGAACGGGTATAAGGTGATCGCCGACAAGCTTGTATTATTCCGGACGTATTTAAGGCATGATACAGATAAGCTGAGCCACCATATTTTCCAGCTGGTGCAGGATTGGATTAACAGAAAGAGTTAACACGAAAGAGGTGAGCCCCTTGTCTTTTGCGGCCCTTACCAAAAAAGAGCTGACGATGATCGAGAGCCCTCCCTGCTGTGAGAAAGCAGAAATGTCAGCGCTTATCCGTATGAACGGTTCGGTGCAGCTTTCGAGCAAAAAGGTCGTTCTTGACATATCGACGGAGAATGCCGCGATTGCAAGGCGGGTATATTCTTTGCTTAAGAAATATTACCAGGTCCATATCGAGCTGCTCGTGCGTAAAAAAATGCGTTTGAAGAAGAATAACGTCTATATCGTAAGAATCCCGAACCAGGTGCAGGAGATCCTGAAGGATCTGCGGATTGTCTCGGAGGGCTTCATCTTCACGGACGGGATTGATGAGGAAATTGTCGGCAAGAACTGCTGCAAGCGGGCCTACCTGCGCGGAGCGTTCATGGCCGGCGGCTCGGTGAATAATCCGGAGGGCTCCTCGTATCACTTGGAAATCGCTTCCATGTATGAGGAGCACTGCAAGGCGCTCGTCCGGCTGGCTGGTGAATTTCACCTGAATGCCCGCTGCATAGAACGCAAAAAAGGCTTCATCCTATACATCAAGGAAGGCGAGAAGATCATCGAGTTCCTCAGTCTGATCGGAGCCCACCAGGCGCTGTTCAAATTCGAGGATGTGCGGATCATGCGCGATATGCGCAACTCGGTCAACCGGATTGTGAACTGTGAAACGGCCAATCTCAACAAGACCATCAGCGCCGCCGTACGCCAGATTGAGAACATCAAGCTGCTGCAGCGCGAGGTGGGACTGGAGAACCTGCCGGATAAGCTGCGGGAGGTCGCCGAGATCAGACTGGCCCACCCGGACATCAACCTGAAGGAAGTCGGGGATATGCTGGGCGGCACCGTCAGTAAATCGGGAGTAAACCACCGTTTGCGCAAAATTGACGAGCTGGCGGACAAGGTGCGGGGCGGCTGATTATTTTTTTTCTAGTGCCGTAGGCGTTATAATGATATAATATTATAAAATTAATGTGAAATTTTTGGGCAGATCTTAAATAGGGGGTAAGCGTTTCATGACAAAGCACCCGGTAGTTGTCCGGTTGAAGACGGGGCTCCATGCCCGGCCGGCAGCCTTGTTTGTGCAAGAAGCTAACAAGTTCTCGTCGGAGATCTTCGTGGAGAAAGACGATAAAAAGGTTAACGCTAAGAGCATCATGGGCATTATGAGCCTGGCAATCAGTTCCGGTACGGAGATTCATATCAGCGCAGACGGCGCCGATGCGGAACAGGCTGTAACCGCTTTGACCAGTCTAGTGAGCAAGGAAGAACTGGAGAACCAATAATTTTTACAATGTCTGACCAAAAGCCCTTAGGGGCTTTTTTTCATACCGCCATAACCGAAGCGGACGGAAATATCATCCGGCGCTTCTGGCTGGACACCAAATAAAATTATCAAATATTACTTATCTCTTATGCAACCTTTACCAGTCTGGCCCGTCTAGAGGGTAATAACACTTAATAGAAGCGAAAGGGGATGGCAAGCGTGAGAACATGGGTGAAATCGGTTGGTGCGGTATTGCTGGCAGGGAGCTTGATGATTGGAGGAATGGGATTGAGCGGAGGACTAAAGGGACCTGAAAGGGCTTACGCGGATGAGGTGCAGAAGAATATTGTGAACGTGGTAGGCAAAGGCGAGCTGTCGATCAAACCGGATATCGCTTATCTCTCCATTGGGGTAACCACTACGGCGGATACAGCGCAGGAGGCACAGAAGGGCACGGCCGCGAAGATCTCCAAGCTGACGGCACTGTTCAAGACTACTTGGGGCATTGCGGACAAAGACATTCAGAGCAGCCAGTTCTACGTACAGCCTAACTACACTTACAGCGAGAAGGACGGCCAGAAGGTAAAAGGCTATAACGCCCAGCACACGCTGGAGGTATCCTACCGCGATCTGACCAAGGTCGGACAACTGCTCGATGCTGCTTCGGCAGCCGGTGCGAACAACATCGGCAACGTTCGGTTTGCGATCGAAGATCCGTCAGCTTTTGAAGCACAGGCAATCGAAAAGGCCATGCAGAATGCAGATGTCAAAGCGGCAGCTATTGCCAAAGCAGCCAAACGCGGACTGGGCATGGTGGTCACTGTAGTTCAGAGTGATGACGGGAATAATCCGGTAGTCTTCGCTCAAGCAGAGGCTATGCAGAAATCCGCTATGGATGGCAATGGTGGCAGCTCCGTGGAGCCAGGGCAGGTTAAGATCACCACTCAGCTCAACGTGACGTACGAGTTGAAATAAACCGCTGTATAAGGTGCTTGCTCTGCTGATTGATTTGGCAGGGCAGGCGCTTTTTTATGCCGCAGGATTATTGAAATCTCTCAATTTGTTTATATAGAGGTAACAATATCTTTAGATAGACCCTTCAAACTTTAAGAAACTGTAAAGCGGATTGTAACATCCCCGGCGCTGGTTCTCCCTATAATAGGAAGAGTGGAACTGAGGCAACACATCAAGAACAAACATAAGAACCGGATGAGAGGAGAACTACTAATGACTAAGAACTCTACTTCAAAAAACAACGCCCGCAGATGGGGTGCCGGTATACTTGCCGCAGGGCTGCTCCTTGGAGGAACGGGAATATTCCCGTCCGGGACTGAGGCTGCTCCGGCTGCCGCCCAGACGAAAGTATCGAAGCCTGCCGCCTCCCTGGTGGTCCTGAAGGTGAACGGCAAGATTACATCCCAGACGGGGCTGTTCAAGGATGGCAAGGTGTGGGTGCCGGTAGCCTTCATGCGCGATTCGCTCGGGCTGCCGTTGTCTTATGACAAGGCGGAGAAGACCTATACGATCGGGACGGGTACTGCACAAACCAAGCTGACCACTACTGACTATGGCATTACAGTTAGCGTGAATAACTATTATATTGGCGAATATGAAGCCCAGCTGTGGAATAACAAGCTGTTCGTTCCGGTTGATCTGCTGAATGATTACCTGGGCTATAAAAGCGACTGGAGCGTTGCCTCTGGACGGCTGAACCTGATGAAGAGAGCGCAGAATGCAGTGACGATCAAGACGGTCAGCTATGTGAAGGATCATAAGGATGCGCCGGTCCGGCTGGATTATCCGCAGGTCAGCGGACTGGCCAGCCCGGAGGCGGAGAAGGCCATCAATGACACGATCAAGCAGACGGTAATGAATTTCGCGGCGGATGCCGAGGATCAAATTGCCAAGCGGGCCGAAGATGACCGGCCCTATGAATTCGATGGCGGTTATGTGATTACCTATAATCAGGATGGTGTGCTGAGTCTGATTACGAATCAATATGAATACACCGGCGGCGCCCATGGTATGACTTACCGCAATGCCTTCACCTTCTCGCTCAAAGACGGAAAGCGCCTGCTGCTGGGCGATCTGTTCGGAGCTAACCCGAATTACAAGAAGCAGCTGAATGCGAAGCTGTCCAAAGAGCTTAAGGCGAGCGGCAGCTACCTGGGCGGGTTCAACGGACTGAATACCGAGAAATACTTCTACTTAAAAGACGGCAAGGCCGTGCTGTTCTTCCAGCTCTATGATTACACGGTCTATGCTGCGGGCTTCCCTGAATTCACCTTCAGCTTCAAGGAGCTGCTGCCGGACGGAAGCAGCCCGTTCGCAGCGCTGAAATAATTCAACCGCTAATCCGGTATACCCTTGTGCTCCTATGACGGGATCACAAGGGTTGTTTGCGTGATGGCCTAATCAGGCGGGCCTGCCGTTACCACTTCACCCGGCCTTTCATAAGCTAAAGAAGGCAAGCAGCTTATTATCACGGGAGGGAAGGAAATGGTCTATCAGTATACGGCGATTGGAGATTCATTGACCACCGGATTCGGCGCGCTGCCCGGTAACGGCTTTGTACCCGTCTACCGCCGGATGGCAGAAGGCCGGCTGCGCACCCAGGTAGTCCCGGCGAATCTTGGAGTCAACGGCCTGACTACGGAGGGGCTGAAGCAGCGGCTGTCATCTGCCACCTACCGCTCGGCTGTGAAGGAAGCGCAGATCATTACGGTATCCATTGGCGGTAATGACCTCATTAAGGCCGCCAAGTCCACAGGTCCGCGGCCTGGGGAATTCCAAAGGGTGCTTCAGAACGCGCTGCAGAATTGCAAACGGAATTTCAGCGATATTATGGGCACCCTGTCACACCTGAAGGCAGGCACCCGCAGCCCGTATATCCTGCGGATCGTAGGCTTGTATAATCCCTATCCGCAGGTGGATGAGGCAACGGAGTGGGTGCGGCAGTTCAACCGTTATGCGGCCGGCTACAGCAGTTACAATGTAGGGTTTGCTTCCATCTATCATGAATTCGCAGGCAATGAGCGGGGGCTGCTGTTTCTGGATCATATCCATCCGAACGGCAGGGGGTACCGGGTGATCGCGGGCAAGCTGGATGCGCTAGGCTATGGCGGCTTGCGATAGAAAAAGGCTGCTTCAGACCATGAAGGTCTGAAGCAGCCTTTTATTTGAATTCCGGGGATGAGTTACACGCCTGCCGGCAGTGTCTTCTCAATCACCTTATCGACGATACCGTATTCGGCAGCATCTGCAGCACTCATGAAGTAATCGCGGTCGGTGTCCTTCTCGATCTTCTCCAGCGGCTGGCCGGTACGTTCGGACAGAATGCGGTTCAGCTTCTCACGCAGCTTGATGATGCGGCGGGCGCGGATTTCGATATCCGAAGCCTGGCCCTGGGCACCGCCCAGCGGCTGGTGAATCATAATTTCGCTGTTGGGAAGAGCAAAGCGCTTGCCCTTCGCGCCGGCGTTCAGCAGGAAGGCGCCCATAGAAGCAGCCATCCCTACACAGATGGTGGAGACATCCGGCTTAATGTATTGCATTGTATCGAAGATGGCCATACCCGCTGTGATGGAACCGCCAGGGCTGTTGATATACAGGTGAATATCCTTCTCCGGGTCCTCGGCAGCCAGGAAGAGCATTTGTGCGATGATAGAATTGGCAACCACGTCATTAACCTCCGTTCCAAGGAAAATGATGCGGTCCTTCAGCAGGCGGGAATAGATGTCATAAGCACGCTCACCGCGGTTGCTCTGTTCTACGACCATAGGAATATAACTCACGTGGAAAACCTCCTTAAAATGGGTGCTTCGGATGTGTTCATTTTTACTGTTACCGTATTAACCACATGATAAACAAATTCAAACAAAAAGTCAAAGAAAGTCAAACTCAGTTTTAAAAAAAAGAGCCCGTAAGCGGCTCTGTTGGTTAATATATGGTATGGCTTGCTAAAACATGCATAAAAAAGCAAAAAAAAGTGGCGCGCCCGCCAAGAATCGAACTTGGATCTCAGGCTTCGGAGGCCTACGTCATATCCATTGGACCACGGGCGCAACAGAAGTTATTATAATATACTTATCAGATAAAAGCAATGTGTAATCTTTGTGCCGCGAAAAATAGTTTTGGTGTGCCTTCATGAAGGGCTGCCGGAGGTGCTGTCCCAGCCTGCGGATGAATGGACAAGCCAGCGGGGAATGATGTATAAGATGAAAGCGCCCGGAGAATTATAGTCTCGGAACACTTGCACTCTGCGTCCGTTTTGGGTAGAATATGGGTGGGACTTAAAAAGTTAACCCGGGACATTTTGAGACCACGAACAAGGGATAAGAGAAAGACGAAGTTGCAGGAGTGAAAGCATGCGTAATTTATTGGAAATCCAAAAGCAGCTTCTGCCTGATCTCATGGACACCCTTAAGAGACGGTACACGATTCTACATCAGATCATGCTGTCCGATATTATCGGCCGCAGGACGTTAGCCGCATCGCTTGATATGACCGAGCGGGTATTGCGCGCCGAGACGGATCTTCTGAAATCGCAAGGGCTCATTGAGATCGAGAGCGTCGGTATGCGCATCAGCGATGCCGGACGCAGACTGCTTGACCTGCTGGAGCCGGTCGCCAAGAGCCTTTTCGGCCTGGATGATCTGGAGGAGAAAATTCGTACCACGTACGGTCTTGCCAAAGTGATTGTAGTGCCTGGTGATTGTGAGACCTCGCCGTTCACCAAGCGTGAGCTGGGTCGTGCAGGCTCCAAGGCGCTGCTGAGTGCGCTGCGCAGCGATGACACGGTCGCCGTTACCGGCGGTTCCACCCTTGCCGAGATGGCTGACCAGCTGACTCCGCCGCTGTCCCCCTCCTATAAGAACGTCTGGGTTGTCCCGGCACGCGGAGGACTCGGGGAGAGCATGGAGATACAGGCCAACACCATTGCTTCAACGATGGCCAAGCGGATTGGCGCTAACTACCGCCTGCTGCATGTGCCGGATCTGCTCAGCAATGAAGCCTATCAGTCACTTGCCATGGACTCCAACATTGGAGAGATTGTACAGACGATCCGCGGATCGCGTATCATTGTACATGGGATTGGCGATGCCATTGAGATGACCCACCGCCGTAAGCTGGATGCTGCTACCATCTCTGAGATTCAGGGCGAGGGCGCTGTAGCCGAATCGTTCGGATACTATTTCGATGAGAACGGCCAAGTGGTACACTCCATGCTGACCATGGGGCTGCGTCTGGAAGACATTATCCGGACAGAGGTTGTTATCGGGATTGCCGGAGGCAAGCGGAAGGCGAAGGCCATTCATGCCATGCTGAAGTTCGGGCAGGAGGATATTCTTGTCACTGACGAAGCGGCTGCTGTCGAAATCGGCAAAGAAATCGACAAAGATTCGCAAAAGGTCCTATAGATTCCATTTAATGGGGCGCGCGAAGCGGTATTATGCATTATACTTAACCTTGTTGTCTTGACTAGCCTTACGGCCTGTCTTGAATAAATAAAACGAAATCTAGGAGGAACTATTCAATGAGTGTAAAAGTGGGAATTAACGGTTTTGGACGTATTGGACGCCTTGCATTCCGCCGTATTCAAAATGTAGAAGGTATCGAAGTGGTAGCCATCAACGACTTGACTGACGCCAAGATGCTTGCTCATTTGCTTAAATATGATACAACTCAAGGTAAATTCCAGGGAGACGTTGAAGTACATGACGGATTCTTCAAAGTAAACGGTAAAGATGTTAAGGTTCTGGCGAACCGCAACCCTGAAGAGCTTCCTTGGGGAGAGCTCGGCGTTGACATCGTTCTGGAATGCACAGGCTTCTTCACAACTAAAGAAGCTGCTGAGAAGCACCTGAAAGGCGGAGCTAAGAAGGTTGTTATTTCCGCTCCAGCTACCGGCGACATGAAGACTGTTGTATACAACGTTAACGATGACATCCTGGACGGTTCCGAAACTGTAATCTCCGGCGCATCTTGCACAACAAACTGCCTGGCTCCTATGGCTAAGGTTCTGAACGACAAGTTCGGTATCGTAGAAGGCCTGATGACTACAATCCACGCTTACACTGGCGACCAGAACACACTGGATGCTCCGCACGCCAAAGGCGACTTCAGACGCGCCCGCGCTGCTGCTGAGAACATCATCCCTAACACTACCGGTGCTGCCAAAGCAATCGGCCTGGTTATTCCAGAACTGAAAGGCAAGCTGGACGGTGCAGCACAACGTGTGCCTGTAGCTACTGGTTCCCTGACTGAGCTGGTAACTGTTCTTGAGAAGAACGTAACCGTTGAAGACATCAATGCAGCTATGAAAGCAGCTTCCGATCCGGAAACTTATGGCTACACTGAAGATGAAATCGTATCTTCCGACATCAAGGGCATGACTTTCGGTTCCCTGTTCGATGCTACTCAGACTAAGGTTCTGACTGTTGGCGACAAGCAGCTGGTTAAGACTGTTGCCTGGTACGACAACGAAATGTCCTACACTGCACAGCTCGTCCGCACTTTGGAGAAGTTCGCTAAGCTCGCTAAGTAAGACCGATTTCATATAAGCGGTACAATAGAGCGGAAACAAGGAAAGTCTGTTTCCGCTCTTTCTAAATGAAATGGCTTCGTGAAGCAACCAATTCTGGGTGTGGAGGAAATAATAATCATGAACAAAAAAAGTGTCCGTGATGTAGAAGTAAAAGGCAAACGCGTATTCGTGCGTGTAGATTTCAACGTGCCTGTGGAAGAGGGCAAGATCACTGATGATACCCGTATCCGCGAAACCCTTCCAACAATTAAGTACCTGATCGAGCACGGTGCAAAGGTCATTCTGGCCAGCCATATGGGCCGTCCTAAGGGTGAATTCGTCGATTCCATGCGTCTGACCACCGCGGCAGAACGTCTGTCTGAGCTGCTCGGCAAACCGGTTGCCAAAGCGGATGAAGCCGTTGGCGATGCCGTGAAAGCGAAGATCGCTGAGCTGAATGAAGGCGATGTGCTGGTGCTTGAGAATGTCCGTTTCTATAAAGGCGAAGAGAAGAACGATCCTGAACTGGCTAAGCAGTTCGCAGAACTGGCTGACCTGTTCGTTAACGATGCCTTCGGCGCAGCTCACCGTGCCCATGCATCGACAGAAGGTATCGCACACTTCCTGCCGGCAGTATCCGGCCTTCTGATGGAGAAGGAATTGTCCGTTCTCGGCAAAGCTCTGTCGAGCCCTGAACGTCCATTTACTGCCATCATCGGCGGCTCCAAGGTTAAAGACAAAATTGACGTGATCGACAACCTGCTGAACCTGGCGGACAACGTACTGATTGGCGGCGGCCTCTCTTACACCTTCACCAAGGCTCAAGGCTACGAAATCGGCAAATCTCTGGTAGACAACGACAAGATTGATGTAGCGCTTGGATTCATCGAGAAGGCCAAGAAGCTGGGCAAGAACTTCCTGCTTCCGGTTGACGTTGTTGTCGCTGATAAATTCGGTGCGGATGCCAACACCAAGATTGTTGATGCAACTGACATCCCTGCGGACTGGGAAGGCCTCGACATCGGACCTAAGACCCGCGAAATGTATGCTGATATTATCAAAAACTCCAAGCTGGTCGTATGGAACGGACCGATGGGCGTATTTGAAATCGACATCTTCGCTGAAGGTACAAAGGCTGTAGCTCAGGCTTGTGCAACTACCGAAGGCTACACAGTCATCGGCGGCGGGGATTCCGCTGCGGCTGCTGAGAAATTCCACCTCGCAGACCAGATGGACCATATCTCTACAGGCGGCGGAGCATCGCTTGAGTTCATGGAAGGCAAGGCGCTTCCAGGCGTTGAAGCACTGAACGACAAGTAAGACCGAAGAGGGAGGCAATACATCACTATGAGTAGAACACCTATTATCGCCGGCAACTGGAAAATGTTCAAAACCGTTCCGGAAGCCGAAGGCTTCATCGCTGAAATCAAAGGCAAGGCAGAGGTTGCAGGCGTTGAGACTGTAATCTGTGCGCCATTCACCAACCTGCCTGCTCTGGTTGCAGCGGTACAGGGCACCAGCATCAAAATCGGTGCACAGAACCTGCACTTCGAAGATAACGGCGCGTACACTGGCGAGATCAGCGGTGTAATGCTGAAGGACCTCGGAGTAGAGTATGTAATCATCGGACACTCCGAGCGCCGCGCTTATTTCGGCGAAACGGACGAGATCGTTAATAAGAAGATGCATGCGGCATTCCGTCACGGCATCACTCCAATTGTCTGCGTAGGCGAAAAGCTCGAAGAGCGTGAAGCTGACCAGACTAAGGACGTATGCAAGGTTCAGACCGAAGCGGCATTTGCCGGTCTTAGCGCAGAGCAGGCAGCAAGCGTAGTTATCGCTTACGAGCCGATCTGGGCGATTGGTACAGGTAAATCCTCCACTTCCCAGGATGCCAACGAGGTTATTGCTTACATCCGTACCCTTATCAAAGGACTGTACGATGAAGCAACTGCTGAAGCTGTACGTATTCAATACGGCGGTAGCGTGAAGCCTGAGAATGTTACAGAATACATGAGCCAGAGCGACATCGACGGCGCTCTCGTCGGCGGTGCCAGCCTGCAGCCAGCTTCCTTCGTGTCACTCGTTGAGGGGGCGAAGTAATGTCAGCACCAAGACCTGTAGCTCTAATCATTATGGACGGGTTCGGATTGCGCAATACGGATGAAGGCAACGCTGTTGCCCAAGCCAACAAGCCGAATTACGACCGTTACCTGAAGCAATATCCGAACACTACACTTACCGCTTGCGGTGAGGCTGTAGGTCTGCCTGAAGGACAAATGGGCAACTCGGAGGTAGGACATCTTAACATCGGCGCCGGCCGGATCGTATATCAGGATCTGACCCGTATCGACAAGTCGATCCGTGACGGTGAATTCTTCGAGAACGAGACGCTGGTAGCTGCTGTGAGAAGCGCGAAGTCAGCAGGCAAGAAGCTTCATCTCTATGCTCTTGTATCGGACGGCGGCGTGCATTCCCACATCAACCACTTGTTCGCGATGCTGGATCTGGCGAAGAAGGAAGACCTGCATGAAGTCTATATCCATGCCTTCATGGACGGACGGGATGTACCGCCGGACAGCGGACAGAAGTTCATTCAGGACCTCATCGCCAAGATTGAAGAGGTTGGTGTAGGAACGATTGCTACGGTATCCGGGCGTTACTATGCTATGGACCGTGACAAGCGCTGGGAGCGTGTAGAGAAAGCTTACCGTGCGATGGTATACGGCGAAGGCCCGAAATATACCGACGCTCTGCAGGCGATCACTGCATCCTACCAGAATTCCGTGTATGATGAATTCGTGGAACCAAGTGTAATTGTGGATAGCCAGAATAACCCGGTAGCGACAGTGGGGAGCGGAGACTCCGTAGTGTTCCTGAACTTCCGTCCTGACCGTGCGATCCAGCTGTCCCAAGTATTCACGAACTCCGATTTCCGCGGCTTCGACCGGGGTCCCAAGTTCCCGCAGAATCTGCATTTCGTCTGTCTGACTACCTTCAGCGAGACCGTTCAGGGCTATGTAGCTTATTCTCCGAAGAACCTGGACAATACCCTTGGTGAAGTGCTGGTTCAACACAATAAGAAGCAGCTGCGCATTGCGGAGACCGAGAAGTATCCGCATGTAACCTTCTTCTTCAGCGGCGGACGCGATGAAGAGCTTCCGGGCGAGACACGCATTCTGATCAATTCGCCGAAGGTGGCAACCTATGATCTTAAGCCTGAGATGAGCGCATACGAAGTGGCGGCGGCCTGCGTAGCGGAGATCGAAGCGGACAGACAGGATGCCATTATCCTGAACTTCGCCAATCCTGATATGGTTGGACACTCCGGTATGCTGGAGCCTACCATCAAGGCGGTAGAAGTGACGGACGAATGTGTAGGCAAGGTTGTAGATGCTGTGGTAGCCAAGGGCGGCGTGGCCATTATCATTGCCGACCATGGTAATGCCGATATGGTCTTCGATGAAGAAGGCCGTCCGTTCACAGCCCACACCACCAACCCGGTTCCGTTCATTGTGACTACTGAAGATGTGGTGCTGCGCGAATCCGGTATTCTTGCCGATGTGGCGCCAACGATCCTGGATCTGATGGGCATTCCGCAGCCTGCGGAGATGACCGGCCAATCCATGATTGCCAGCCGCAAGTAAGCAAGAGACAGACGCTGTTTCCGTTTCAAATGTAATACCAAACCCAATGTTAAAAGGAGATTAACTTACATGACTATTATTTCTGATGTGTATGCACGCGAAGTCCTTGACTCCCGTGGTAACCCTACTGTAGAAGTTGACGTATATCTGGAATCCGGCGCGAAAGGCCGCGCGATCGTTCCTTCCGGCGCTTCCACCGGTGCTCATGAAGCGGTTGAGCTTCGTGACGGCGACAAATCCCGTTACATGGGCAAAGGCGTTCTGAAGGCTGTTGAGAACGTGAACGAGATTATCGCTCCTGAAGTAATCGGTATGGACGCTCTGGACCAAGTGGGCATCGACAAATTGATGATCGCTCTGGACGGAACTCCGAACAAAGGCAAGCTGGGCGCGAACGCAATCCTGGCTGTATCCATGGCTGTAGCCCGCGCTGCTGCAACAGCACTGGATATTCCTCTGTACGTATACCTGGGCGGATTCAACGCTAAGGCTCTGCCAGTACCAATGATGAACATCATCAACGGTGGTGAGCATGCTGACAACAACATCGACGTACAGGAGTTCATGGTTCTTCCAGTTGGAGCGCCTAGCTTCAAAGAAGCTCTGCGTACAGGTGCTGAAATCTTCCACAACCTGAAATCCGTACTGCAATCCAAAGGCCTGAACACAGCTGTTGGTGACGAAGGCGGCTTCGCACCGAACCTGGGTTCGAACGAAGAAGCAATCACTACCATCATCGAAGCGATCGAAAAAGCCGGTTACAAACCAGGCGTTGACGTATTCCTCGGTATGGACGTAGCTTCCACTGAGTTCTACAAAGACGGCAAATACACACTGGCTGGAGAAGGCAAATCCTACACCTCCGCTGAGTATGTTGACCTGCTGGCTTCCTGGGTTGAGAAGTACCCAATCATCACTATCGAAGACGGTATGTCCGAAGATGACTGGGAAGGCTGGAAGCTGCTCACTGAGAAGCTGGGCGACAAGGTTCAACTGGTTGGTGACGACCTGTTCGTTACGAACACTGAGCGTCTGGCCACTGGTATCGAAAAAGGCATCGGTAACTCCATCCTGGTTAAGGTTAACCAGATTGGTACACTGACTGAAACCTTCGACGCCATCGAAATGGCTAAACGTGCCGGCTACACTGCTGTAATCTCCCACCGTTCCGGTGAGTCCGAAGACAGCACGATCGCTGACATCGCAGTTGCTACCAACGCTGGCCAGATCAAGACGGGTGCTCCTTCCCGTACAGACCGTGTGGCTAAATACAACCAACTCCTCCGCATCGAAGACGAGCTGGGCGAATTGGCTCAATACAACGGCCTGAAATCCTTCTACAACCTCAAAAGATAATTTCTTTTGAATCAATAAGTACGTGTGAGCCTGCCGGTTTCCGGCAGGCTTTTTAGTTTGAGAGCAGGATGGCATGTATATGAAAAACCGAAAACAATGGGGGGCTGCGCTGAGGGATGGGCCCCATGCTTCATATAGGCAATAACCGTTATAGTGGAATCCTGTAAGAAGTGCAACAATACTGTCCAATAAAAGCTGCCTATCCTTGAAATCCTGCACGAAAAGCAACAAATCCAGCGCTAACTTGCTCTTTTCACCGGAATTTATGCAAATATTGCAACAATGCACCGCAGCCAGTAATAGTTACAGAAAAATCTTGCAAGATGTGCAACAATGCCGCTTCATTCAAGCTGTCTGAGATTTTCATAGTGTGACAAGGCTGGAATGCAGTCCGGAAGGTTGTATTCATTCTGTGGCTATGTTAAAATAAAAATGCTGTTTATGATACGTGAATACTAATTTAGCATAGATAGTGATGCTTGGACGTAGGAGGTGGAAGTGAATGGATATCTTTTTGAAAGTGGTGCTTCTGATTTTTGCCGTAGGTCTGATCGCGGTCGTTCTTCTGCAAAAAGGGAAAAGCGCCGGTCTATCTGGTGCCATCTCCGGCGGTGCTGAGCATCTCTTCGGCAAAACGAAAGCGCGCGGTATGGAGCTTGTCCTTCAGCGTGTTACGGTTGGTCTGGCAGCCGGATTCTTTATCATGTCAATTGTTGTAGCCATTGTGGTTGATTAATAGGACTACAGTAAGCCTTCGCACTGTTCTGAATGGAATGGGTGAAGGCTTTTTTGATAGATTTGGGGTCCCCGCAAAGTACCTGAGTCATCATCGAAGCTAAAGCCCCACTTTGTGGGGTTATTTTGTATGCAGATTTGACATTGTGAACATCCTAACAGGGATGCCGGGGATTGATTTCGTGTATACTAGGGTATGAAGTAGTAAAGGTAAATTTTACTTGGATGTACTGAATGTGAAGTAGGACAAGACATACATATATGCCAGGGGCATGTATGCTGCGGAGGGCCGAGGTGACGAACATGATAACACAGGAAATTTTACTCGATTTCATGCGGGAGACCGCTTATAAACCATTAACCTATGATGAACTGGTGAGCCATTTCGCCATAGAGGACCGGGAGGACTTCCGGAATTTCGAGGAGCTGCTGATTGCGCTTGAGAAGGACGGGCGGATTGTGCTGACCCGCAACAACCGGTATGGTGTGCCGGAGCGGATGGATCTGCTGCGCGGACGGCTGCAGGCCCATGCGAAGGGGTTTGCCTTCCTCATCCCCGATGACCGGGACCACCCGGATGTGTACATCCACGCCAACGATCTGAAAGGCGCGATGAATGGCGACATCGTATTGGTTCGAATCACCTCCAGAAGCTCGTCCGGCGGGCGTATGGAAGGCGAAGTGGTGCGGATTCTGATCCGGGGCGTGACCCAGACGGTGGGCGTCTTCCAGAGCCTGGAGACGTACGGATTCGTGCTGCCTGATGATAAGCGGATTAACCGGGATATTTTCATTCCCAAGCAGTCGTTCAAAGGTGCAGTTGACGGGGAAAAGGTCGTAGTCCGTATTGTGAACTATCCGGAAGGCCGGGCGGCGGCGGAAGGGGAGATCATTGAGATTCTCGGCCACAAGGATGATCCCGGCGTGGATATTCTGTCGGTCATCCGCAAGCATCAGCTGCCGGAGGCCTTCCCGGCCGAGGTGATGAAGGAGGCAGAGCAGGCCCCGGATTCCATCACGGAAGAGGAGATTATACAGCAGGGACGCCGCGATCTGCGCGGACTGAACATTGTGACGATCGACGGCGCGGATGCGAAGGACCTGGATGATGCGGTGAATGTGCAGCGGCTGGAGAACGGCCATTATAAGCTGGGTGTTCATATTGCCGATGTCGGGTACTATGTGCGTGAAGGCTCGGAGCTGGATAAAGAAGCCTATGACCGCGGATGCAGCGTGTATCTGGTGGACCGGGTGATCCCGATGCTGCCTCACCGGCTGTCCAACGGGATCTGCAGCTTGAATCCGAAGGTGGACCGGCTCACCATGTCCTGTGAGATGGAGTTCGACGAGCAGATGAAGGTCGTGAAGCATGATGTGTTCACGAGTGTCATCCGCACCAAAGAGCGAATGACCTATTCGGATGTACGCAAGATCGTCGAGGACGAAGATCCCGAGCTGTTGGAGCGGTATGCTCCGCTGATTGAAGATTTCCGGCTGATGAAGGAGCTGGCGATGAAGCTGCGCGGGGCGCGGATGCGGCGGGGTGCGGTTGATTTTGATTTTGAAGAGAGCAAGATTATTGTGGATGAGAACGGCAAAGCGATTGATATTGTGAAGCGTGAGCGTTCTGTAGCCGAGCAGATTATTGAGGAATTCATGCTGGCGGCTAATGAGACGGTAGCCGAGCATTTCCACTGGCTGAAGGTGCCGTTCCTCTACCGGATTCACGAGGACCCGGACCCGGAGAAGCTGCAGAATTTCATGGCGTTCGCTGCTAACTTCGGCTATCACGTGAAGGGACGGGGAAATTCCGTTCATCCGCGCGCGCTGCAGGATCTGCTGGAGCAGATTCAAGGCACCAAGGAGCAGACGGTGATCAGCACGATGATGCTGCGCTCGATGAAGCAGGCGAAATACGATGCCGAGAGCACGGGCCACTTCGGACTGGCGGCGGAGTTCTATTCCCACTTCACCTCACCGATCCGCCGTTATCCCGACCTGGTGATTCACCGTGTAATGCGCGAGGTGCTGGAGAATGGCGGAGCACTGACCGAGAAGCGCCATGAATATTTGGCCTCCCGGATGCCGGACATTGCCCAGCAGTCGTCAGAGCGTGAACGTGTTGCCGTTGAAGCTGAGCGCGATACCGAACAGCTCAAGAAGGCTGAGTACATGCAGGACAAGGTGGGCGAGGAATTCGACGCTATGGTCAGCAGTGTCACCAGCTTCGGAATGTTCATTGAGCTGGAGAATACGGTGGAAGGCCTCATTCGCCTCAGTGCGCTGACGGATGATTACTACCACTTCGATGAAGGCCATATGGCGCTGATCGGCGAGCGCACCTCCAAGGTGTTCCGTATTGGCGATGAAGTGAAAATCCGTGTCGCTAAGGTCAACATGGACGATCACACGATCGACTTCGAGCTGCTTGATATGAAGCCGCGCGCAGCCGGGGAGCACCGCAGCTATGGCGGACGGGGCGGCTTCGGCAAGCCGTTCGCCGGTAAGGGCGGAGGCGGCAAGGGCCGTGGCGGTAAAGGTAAGCCCGGGAGTGCGGCCGCCGCGGGCAAGCACGGCGGGAAGAAGAAGGGCGGCGCGGGTAAAAGCGCGATCTTCGGTGCGGCCGGCAAGGGCAAGGGCGGCGCTGTGATGGAGCCGCGCCCTGAAGGTGCGGCGGCCTGGGATGCGGGCGGCGACGCAGGAAGCGGCCGCCAGCACGGGCGCGGGCCGGAAGCAGCGGCCCGGCGCGGTCTGGCCGCCGCGTCTGCCGCAGGCGCGGCGAAGGGTGGCCGCCGGGGTGAAGCCGGCGGTGCTGGCGGTTCGCGCGAGCGCGGCAGAGGCCGCGGCGCGGACGGCGGTGGCGGTGCCGGGGGGCGCGGCATCGCGTTTGGTTTTGGCTCCGGCAAAGGCGGCTACGGCGCGCCGGGCGGTGGCGGGTCTGAGCAGGCGGGCAGTGAGCTGCGCGGCGTAGACGCGAGCACACGGTTCCGCAGCCGCGAGGACCTCGGGCCCGACGGGCGCGGCGGTGCAGCGCCGGAGGGCAAGGGCCGCCGCAAGAAGAAAGGCGGCGTGTTCATTAGCCCCGCCGTGACGCCAGGCAGCGGGGAGTTGCCAGGCCAGGCGGGAGCTGAGGCTGGCGAGCAGAGCGGACGCCGGAAGCGCAAGAAGAAACCTAAGGCGTAGGTAGAACGGTGAGGCTGGGACGTAACCTAAACCTCTAGATGAAGAAAGTGGAATCTAAATAGAGACTCCACTTTTTTCATTATTTTTTGCTTTTTAACACCCAATCGCCTGTATACAACCATAATTCTTCTCCTTCATGCGTTAATTTTAGCTCCTGCCAGTCTCTAGGATCATCACTTTCCAATGTCTCCACAATTTTATATTCTGAGAACGCATTTTTTGTTTCTGGTAACTTGGCAAAAATGTAGTCCTTGGGAGGATGTAATTGTAATAAATCAATTTGCTCAAGCCACTGAATTGCCGTGTCGAGCTCCAGCTTTTTTTCTAGTATTTGAGCATGATCAGCCGCTTGCGCTGTTTTTAGTGCATGAATGAGCTGTTGCCGTTCCACTTTTAGCCCTTGAATTATACTCTCCATATGTACCTCCTTGATAAGTAAATCCTTCAAATATATTGACATGGCGAACATGAAATTACAATATAGTGCAGCTGTATAATAGCCCTCACAAGGCCGCAACATAGGAGCGTTCCTTCCTTGCGCTGGCCGCTTGCCTTTTGATACAATATAGACCTGGTGTCCGTTAAGGATTGCCGGGAATTCGATGCAAGGAGTGACGCTCATGGGTAAAAAAGCAGACGGGAAAGTGCTCGCCCAGAACAAAAAAGCTTCCCATGACTATTTTATTGAGGACACCTACGAAGCGGGGATGGTACTGACTGGTACCGAAATTAAGTCGCTGCGCAATGGACGGGCGAACATCGGCGATGCTTTTGCCACCATCCGTAACGGTGAGATTCAAGTACACAATATGCACATCAGCCCGTTCGAACAGGGGAACCGCAGTAATCCAACCGATCCGACCCGCACACGCAAGCTGCTGATGCATAAGGCGCAGATTCACAAGCTGCTCGGGCAGTCCAAGCAGGAGGGCTATTCGATCGTGCCGCTTAAGGTCTATGTGCGTAACGGTTATGCGAAGCTGCTGATTGGCCTGGGTAAGGGGAAGAAGCAATACGACAAACGCGACTCCGCCGCCAAAAAAGACGCTCAACGCGACATCCAGCGTGCCCTGCGTGAGAAGCAGAAGGTCGCCAGATAATCGGCCCGGCCGGCTGTTCCAGATTCAACCTTCAATGCCTTTAACCCACGTGTTAAAGTGTTGATAAATGTGCTATACTGGGTAAGTAGATTTTAATGCTTCTGAACAGCATCTTATGAAGATCGCTGTGGATTGGATCAGCACTATGCTGGATCGATCCGTTAATCCGAAGCGCCCTTTTTAATGAGGGGCCGTTCTTGGATTCGACGGGGGTAGTTCGAGCATGAGTAGCGAGTAGTGGGGACGCGTCCGCTTCATCAACGCTAAAGCCTATTAAACGGCAAACAACAAAACAACTACGCTTTCGCAGCTTAATAACCTGTGTGCGTGCTTCTACTCTGCATCGCCCATGTGACAGGGATAGGGGCTAACAAGTAGTGGGATACGCTGTCTGGTCTCCGCCTGGGGTCAGCAGAAGAAGATAATCAGGCTGACCCGAAGAGGACCCGGTTACGGGGGGCTTCTAGGGTGACATCAAAACTGTAACTACACTCGTAGAAGCTTATGTGCCGTTATCTTCGGACAGGGGTTCGACTCCCCTCGGCTCCATATGGAGTAAAGTAGAAGACACCTTGAAGGGTGTCTTTTTTCGTTTCCCTTTAAGACTCAGTTCACTTGAAAAATGCTATAATAATAACGAATCTGAGGTGCTGAAGATGAATGAGCCAGGATTGGAGAAGGCAATGGACACCTTGCAATATTTGAGTCAGGATTCAGAGGCCAGACGGTTGTATGAGGCGAGACAGAAATATTTGCATGATGAGGCTTCTATGCTGGGAAGTGCAGAACTAGCAGGTATAAAGAAAGTGGCTAAAAATATGCTTGATTTGAATCTGGACATATCGATTATTGTAAAGGCTACTGGATTATCAGAGCAAGAGATCAATGCTTTGAGAAAGTAAAAAATGTGGGAGCATCCAATGTGAGGGTGCTCCCTTTTTTTGTTACTAACGATGCCTTCCTTTATTAGGGGTGACGATTGATTCATTCAGGGGATTGCAGGAATTTCAAAAATGGAATATTATTACCTTATAATTAACGTATTGGCTTACTAATTAATAATTATATTAATTTTATTGGAGTGGATGTATTATGTATCCCCATCATCAAGCTGCCATTGATACCATCACCAACAAGCTTAAAGCCAGACCCGACGTACAAGGGATCATCATCGGAGGCTCCGTGGCGCATGGTTTTGCTGGCGAAACCTCTGATATCGACATTATGATCGTCCTTTCTGAAGAGGATTACAAGAAAGCTTGTTCCATCCATAATCTGGGGTATTTCGAAACGGAATCCTGTTCTTATGAAGGCGGTTACGTGGACGGGAAGGTTGTATCCGCTTCCTACATCAAGCAAGTGGCCGAATCCGGCAGCGAGCCTGCTAAGTTCGCATTCCAGGATGCGTTCGTCACCTATTCCAATATAGAGGGGCTGGAACGGTTGGTCCAAGACGCTCCCCGATATCCGGTGGAGAACAAGGCAGAGAACATGCAGAAGTTCTATGCACAATTTGAAACCTGGAAATGGTATTACTACGAAGGAATGAAACGCAACAATCGTTTATTAATCGACTACTGTTTGACCCACTATGTCTTCTTCGCAGGCAGGCTGATTTTGGTACATAACGAAACGCTGTTCCCTTCTTATAAGTGGTTCTTAAAGGTTCTGGAAGGGGCCCAAAAGAAGCCGGAGAATTTGTTGGTGGACATCCACCGGGTACTGGAAGAACGAACGCCGGAAGCCGTCGAGAATCTGTACGAGCGTATTGTGGAATTTAATAACTGGTATCAGGCAGAGCATCATTGGACGGTTCAGTTCATGATGGATAGCCAGCTGAACTGGATGGACGGACCGGTTCCGGTTCTCGATTTATAAACTGTTCCGCTAGCACATAACCAGCCGTCTCCCCTGGATGGCTAAGCGGAAAATGATGCCCATACGGAACAACATCAACGTTACCAAGCTGTACCGGAGCAGAATAGCGCCGATCTTGATCTCCCCAGATAATATGAAGATTAGACCTCGGTACTTTGGTGAAATCACCCTGATAGTCTTTTGACAGATAACGGTTGAGCTGAAGAGTTGTATTTAGAATTCTAGGCGAAGTAAAGCTGCTGCGTACTTTGGCAATATAATGCTTCGGAATGCTCTCTGTAGTTTCAAACAGACCATGACCAATTAAATAACGTTCTAAATAATTAGCCGTTGCTGACTTCAATGCCCATTTGTTTATAAATTGAGGGGCATTGAACGATGTGGAATTTTTTTTGGCAACAGGTGGCTGTAGTAAAGTAATTGGATTCTTCGTATCCAGGTACTCTCGCCCTAACGCTTCCAGTAGAATAACCGCTCCGAAGGAATGGCCAATCCAGTGTGCGCCATGAGCAGCTTGTGCTGATAACTCCTTCACTACATTTAAGTAGAGATCCAGAAGATGTGCCTCCCGCTTAAAAGGGGAACGTCCTAAACCTGGAAGATCGGGAATCCATACGGGGCGGCCCGTTTTGTCATGAAGCTCTAGTCCTAAAGGAAATAAATCGGCTCCATCACTGAGTAAACCGTGGAATAAAATAAATGGCTTGCCCTCGCCTGGTATTTGATACATCACTGTGTTTCCGATTAAGGTTCGTTCAAATGCATGACTGTGCTGGTCATTGGGGTACATCAGGCGGTAATCCAAATCTGCTACTACGGCCGGGAAAAAATTCATCACACTCGTCTTAGTAAACCACTCTGCTCCCATGACTTTTTTCGGCAGATCATTTGAAAACGTTCTGTTCGTAATAAAGTTCAGTCCATCCGATGGTATTCGTGTGATTGTACTGAGCCCGCTGTTCATAAGTGCCTTCATGAAGCGAAGCGGCACAGAGATTGTCGGTGCGGCCATATTCATACTTTCTGACATCGCGCCTAATAATTCAGAAATATCCGGATCAAGCTTTTTGTCTGGAACAAGGGTATAGGTTTGAATAGACGACGGCTCACGCTTCACAATCTGAACAATAAACTTCGCCAGTGCATCGTTTGCAATAAGCGGTAATTTATACCCCTTGCCTCCAGGAATTACGGGCATCAGCCCTCTTCGCATACTCTCCACAAGCAAGCCTAAGCCTGCTACCTGCTCCGTACTCCCTGTTGTACTGCTGCCGACTACAGTTGGCGGATTAATTACAGACAGCGGATAGCCTACTCCGGATGCCTGCTGGCGAATATACAGATCAGCTAGAAATTTGGTTCTTTCGTAAGGATTTTTTATTTTCAGATAGTCGTGTCCTTCCTGGAACACATCAATCGCAACCTTGCTATTATCATCATCAAAAGGGCTCATATATCCAACGACATGAACAAAGTGCTGCAAACCCTTCAGTTTATGGATACGTTCAGCGAATTCACTGATATGCTTGGCACCGTTTAAAAATACAGAGGTTGCCGCCTGCGTTGTCGCTTGAATATCCATTTGCCCACCTGCATGAATAATAACATCCGTACTCAATACCTTCTCTTTATCTTCATCGCTTAGACCTAAGTCTGGTTTCGTCAAATCACCTTCCATAAAGTGCATGGCTGCCTCGCTGAAAATACCCTTTTCCTGAAAAACACGTCTTGCTTTACTCTTCGACCGCACTAAAAGGAAAATCATAACCTCCTCTTTAAGTAGCTCCTCCACGAGTTGCCTCCCGATATAGCCTGTTCCACCTGTTAAAAATATGGTCCTCATATCATCTGTTCTCCTTTTTAGTACTGAATGGTACTAATTATGTGTAATAAAAAATGCTTCACTATCGAAGCAAATTGAAAAACTGGCTGGCTGTTCTCGTGATCACCGTTGCATCCTTCAATGTCTCTGAAAGAAACAGTGCTCCTTCAAGATTCGTAATAAAAAGTGCCGCTACCTCGTCAATATGAATCGTATCTCTAAACTCGCCTTTTTCTGCTCCTTGCTTAAGTAATAGAGAGATTTTCGTTTGTAATCCTGTAAAAAAGAGACCAATTTTTTCTTTGATGTGCGTAGCCTGTGCCGGAGTCTGAATATAAAGCGTAATAAACGGACAGCTCCCCTTATACTCTCTGGACTGAACTCCCTGCGATAAATGCTTTAGAAACATCTGGACACGCTCTTCAACGGATAATTGGCTTCGGGAAAGGATTTCATCCATTGCACGCTCATACGTTTCAATCCAATAATCCACGACCCCTGATAACAATGCCTCCTTGTCCGCGAAGTGATAATACACATTCGATTTGGACACTTTGCTTACACGTACTAGTTCATCCATGCTGGTATAAGCAAATCCCTTTTCTAAAAACAATCTTGCCGCGACTTCAATCACACGTTGTTGGTTCATTATTTTTGCATTTGTCATGATTAGAACTATACAGTACTAAATTGTGTATTGCAAGTATTTTCATTTTTGCGAAATCCCCAATAATCCTCTATAATTGTAGGCTACTATACACCTGTCAGGAGGAAATGATGAATTTTATTAAAAAGCACCTAGCAGGATATGGCGTGAGTGAGCAAATGAGTGTGTATCTCTCGAACATCATCATGGTCATATTTATTGCTTTACTCTCTGTAGTGGCTAATCTGGTAGCCAAAAAAATCGTCCTGAAGATCATCATTCGTATGATTAATAACAACCGGTATACGTGGGATAATATCTTTTTGGAGAAAAAGGTATTCCACAAGCTGTCGCATCTTGCACCAGCTTTTATTATCTATTACGCCGCACCTGTGTTCCCGCTGTATCAGTCTCTCCTTGCTAAGCTCGCCTTAGTGTATATGATTATCGTAATGATCACGGTGCTCAATGCCCTGCTTGATGCCATCGATGCGATTTACCGCACGTATGAGGTATCCAAGATTAGGCCGATCAAGGGCTACATTCAGGTTGCGAAGATTATATTGTATATTATTGGTGCGATTGTGGTGATCTCTAACCTCATGGGCCAGAATCCTCTGATTCTTCTGAGTGGCTTGGGTGCTTTATCGGCTGTTCTTATGCTGGTTTTCAAGGATTCCATATTGGGCTTGGTGGCAGGAGTGCAATTATCCTCTAACGATATGGTCCGTGTAGGCGACTGGATTGAGATGCCTAAGTATAATGCTGACGGCAATGTAATTGATATTACGCTGAATACGGTAAAAGTGATGAATTTCGATAAAACCATTACCATGATTCCGAGCTATGCTTTGATATCAGATTCTTTTAAAAACTGGCGGGGCATGGAAGCTTCCGGTGGCAGAAGGATGAAACGGAGTGTCTGTATCGATACAAACAGCATAGGGTTCTGTACCAAAGAAATGATTGAGGAATTCCGGAAGGTCCACTATCTTAGCGATTACATCACGACAAGATTAGCTGAAATTAACGCTTATAATATCGAGCATGATATTAATATGGAGAACAAAGTGAATGGAAGACAGCTAACGAATATCGGGGTATTTCGGGAGTATGTCCAAGAATATCTGCGCAATCATCCCAAAATTCATAAGGATATGACCCTCATCGTCAGACAGTTGGAAGCAGGAGACAGCGGACTGCCTTTAGAAATTTATGCGTTCAGCAATGAGACGACCTGGGGTGTGTATGAGTCGGTGCAGTCCGATATTTTTGATCATATTTTTGCGATTATCCCTCTGTTTGGACTTCGCGTTTTCCAGAACCCGACGGGCCAGGATATTGTTAATTTAAAAGAAAGCAGGGAGTATTCGGCGGGGTATTGAGGGGCATGACTGCATCCGTAGAGGCTTATGTGTTGTTATCTTTGGGAGGGCTTGATTCCCCACAGCTGCATTTGAAAAATGTTATAATAATAACAAAAATGGAGCTGACGCCGATGGATCTGCTGGACCCCAGGGTAGATTTTGTATTCAAACGGATATTTGGCAGCGAGAACAATAAAGATGTACTGTTGGCTTTTCTTAACCGAATCTTTACTGAAGCTGGCGAACCGCCGTTAACCGAGATCATTCTGATGAATCCTTATACGGATAAAGACGATCCGCTCGACAAACAATCCATTTTCGATGTTTACGCCAAGACCTCTGAAGGTAAGCTGATTGATATAGAAATGCAGTTGTTTAATAAGTACGACATAGAGAAGCGGACCCTCTTTTATTGGAGCAAACGGTATGCCAGCCAGCTTAGTGAGGGAGAGAAATATCAGGAATTAAAGAAGTGTGTAACCATCAATATTTTGAACTATGCGTTCCTGAAGAATAAGGAATACCATAATGTATTCCACCTGCGGGAAGACCGGACAGGGATATCCTTAATCGATGACATTGAGGTACATTTCTTGGAATTACCGAAGCTAGATGAACATAATGTTCCATCTGAAGGCGGACTAATCAATTGGCTGTTGTTTCTAAAAGGTGCCGATACATCATACTGGGAGGTGCTTAAGATGAATGAACCCGGATTAGAAAAAGCTATGGACACTTTGCAGTATTTGAGTCAGGATTCTGAGGCCAGACGGTTGTATGAGGCTAGACAGAAATATCTGCATGATGAGGTGTCTATGGTTGAGGGGGCAAAGGCTGCAGGGATTATGGAAGGTAAGCTGCTAGTCGCTCGTAATTTGCTGGCAACAGGAATGGATTATGCCAATGTTGCTAAGTTAACAGGCCTTAGTGAAAAGGAGATCAAGTCTATAGAACTTTAAAATTGCTATGTTTTTGGTAAGCAAAAAAAAGAAGGACATGGATAAGCGATCCAGTGTCCTTCTTTTTTTTGAAATTATGAAGTCACAACTCCGCCCCCCGATACCCCATCTTCCGGTAGCCCTTCACCCGCTTCTTGAACATCCCCATGAGCATGGGGACCTGGAGGTCGATATAATCATATATTCTTACTTCTTCTTTATTGTCATGACTCCGGTGCAGGCGGCCTGCATACTGCTGTAAGGTGCCTGACCAGGAGATGGGATGGACGAGGAAGAGGGTGTCCAGTCTGGCGTCGTCGAAGCCTTCACCGATCAGCTTGCCGGTAGCGATAACAACTCGTTCCTGATCGTCAGGAATAGCGGCGATTTGGGTGCGGAGCGCCTCGCGCTGTTTTTTGCCCATGCGGCCCTTTAGTACAATGACGTTCTTGGCAAAAGCCTGCAGCCGCTCTGCAAAATACTCCGCATGAGCCGTTCGTTCAACCAGCAGCAGCGGAGAGCGGCCTTCGTCCAGACAGGTGAGCAAATCGTCGAAAATAAGGGTGTTTCGCTCTTCATCCTCCACTAACTGCTGATAGATGTCTTGAATCCCGGTAGTCTTGTCTCCTGGCTTAAGTTGAAATGTAGTATACCGGGGAACCACCCTAAGAGAAAATCCTCTGGCGCTGTTAAGGGTTTTGGCATCAATCTTCATGATCACCGGGCCAAGCTGGAACCGCACAATGGCCTCCTGACCGTCCTGCCGTTTTAGGGTAGCGGTTAAGCCAAATACATACTTGGCTCGGACTCTTTGCAGAACCTGCTCGAAGCTGTAGGCAGATACGTGGTGGCACTCATCCACGATGACTTGGCCGTATTCACCTACCAAAGGTTTAACCTCTCCTTTATAGTTAAGGCTTTGAATGACGGCGATGTCGATGATGCCGGTTGGTTTGTTTTTGCCGCCGCCAATGAGTCCGATGGCTTGTTTCGGAACATCCAGAAAAGTGCGCAAGCGCTCCTGCCATTGCTCCATCAGCTCCCGTCGGTGCACCAGAATAAGAGTGTTCGTTTTTCTGGAAGCGATCACGCTGGCGGCAACGACCGTTTTGCCGAATGCGGTGGCAGCGGAGAGAACGCCGATATCCCGGTTCAGGATAGCTCTGGCTGCTGTATCCTGAAGCGTAGTCAGAGTACCGGTGAACTCAGCTTCAATAGCCACGCCAGATGAACGCTGGTCCTCCAGTGACACCTTGACTGCATGTTGCTCGAATAAGGACAGCACCTCCTGCAGGCATCCCCTTGGAAGCACTATAGCATTACCCAGATCCTCTGCGCAGGAGATGACCCGGGGCTTGCCGTAGGTGGAGAGCCGCATGGCTTGTGCCTTGTGGAACTCGGGGTTTGCAAAGGAGGCTATTCGCATTACAGCATGAATGGCACTTGAAGGCAGCCCGGACTTGGATATATACAGACGATCCGACTGTAGAATCTGTATTTCCGCAGGGAGGGTTTCTGGCAGAATCGCTTGCCCATTACTTTGATTCTGTTTAAACAGATTCAATTCATCTGCTTCATCACCAGACCCTGCCGAAATATTGTCATTGCCAAACAGTCCCCGCTCCCCGTGCTTGTGTATAAAGCTCCAGACCTCGTCCTCGCTGATTTTGTCGATTCCCGATAAGGCGCTCCATTGGTCTGCATACGGTTCAAAATGTTCGTCCACAAACACACTATTCCCCTGTTTCCGGGGCCCGCCTTGAAGCGGGAGTGCAATAAGGTTGCCGAAGCCGCCTTTGGGCAGCGTATCCTGATTGGGGAAAAGCCGGTCGTACGATTCCATGCCAATCTGGTATCTGTGGTTCATGGTCAGACTCAGCAGGGTCATTCCAAATCTTCTGGCTGTTGCCGCTTCAATCTTCTGACTGAAGAAAATCCAAATATGCCCGCCGTTGCCGGAACGCGAACGCTCTAAGAGGGCGGGAATTCCATGTTGAGTGCATAGCTCCATCACGGCAGTAACATCCTGCTTCCAATCACGTTTGTCGAAATCCATGGCGAGCAGCCAGCAGGTCTCATCCGGCAGCATGGGATAGATTCCAATGGTCCGGTCTTGCCTTGCATCCAGATGGGCGGACAGAACCTCGGCGGTGAGCGGCATGAAGCTCTGATGTTGGCATACGGAGCATTTCACGCGGGGCTTCTCACACACAGCAGTCCACTCATTGGCGCATACTGGTGAATACCCGGATTTACCCTGCTTGTTGCTCCAGCGGATCGGGTACACATCTTCTCTGCCGCGGAAATAACTTTTATATAGAGCGAGTTTGTCATCTACAGTGGAGTATTGATGAATATTCGATTCGCCAACCGTTATCTCAGCGCTGGATTTTTCAGAAAAAGTGTTTGTTCCGCCCTCCTCCTCGGCATGTCCCAGAAGAGCGCTTAACCGGCTGATCTCCAGCTCAAGCTCCTTGATATATGCCAGCGCCGCCTTATATTTATCCTCTATATTGTCCATTGATAGGTCCTCGTGTTTTCTTTATAGTATACCTTGAAAGCCATCGAGAGGAGTGCTCCAGTGCCGAAACTGAGAAAAACAACACTCAAAAAGCATCTGAACCAATTTACGAAGGAAGAGCTTGTTGAACAAATTATGAATCTGGTGAAGCAGCAGCCGATGCTTGAGTAGAGTGCGGGGTGGACTTCACCCGGGCTTACGGAGACATCGATGAGCGGTTCTATTTGACGGTATCCAGTATTTATAGACAAGCATTGGAATACATTGTGAAGAATGGTTTGGAGGAAAAATTCGTAGACCGGTGCAGAAGGGTGACGGAACGTAGTCAGGGCATTGGCTGGGGATTTGGAGATGCCATGGTCGAATTCTATTATGACTATTTAGGGCACATGGAGGAAGAGGAAGAAGAGGATTAACCCCCGGATTATAGCAAAAGAAAAAGCGATAAGGAACCCCTTCCTTATCGCTTCTTCACGCGCCCCTCACACCTTCCCCCCGCCATCCCCCGCCCGGTACTTCTTCCGGTACTGGGCCGGGGTCATGCCGTATACCTTCTTGAAGCTGGAATAGAAGGTGTTGAGGGATGAGAAGCCAAAGTGCTGGACGATCGGCTCGATCGGCGAGTCGGAGGCAATCAGCTCCTGGCAGATGAAGGTCAGGCGTTTTTCGGATATTTTGTCGGTGATGGACTGGTTGGTCTCGGCTTTGTACAGGCTGCGGAAATAATTGACCGACAATCCCAGGTGATCGGCCAGCATGGTGGCTGACAGATTCGGGTCGGTGAGATGGCTCTCAATGAACTGGTCCACCTGTCCGATCAGGGCGATATTCTTAGACTGGCTGCGGGCCGTGGCAATATCTTCGAGCGTCTTGGTAATCAAGGCTTCCATCCAGGGCATGACGTTATCTATGGTCTCCTGCTGGATGATCTGCTTCTCGATGGACGTCAGTCCCCATGAGCTGGGCAGCGGCTGGGCGGCATGCTCCTGGATGAGCCGGCGAATGTCCATGAACAGGGTGATCAGCGACATTTTACATTCAAAATACGGCAGCTCCCGCAGCTTCACTACCGCCGAGCGCAGCATCTGCAGAATGACGGCGGCGTCCCCCTTAAGGATGGCCTGTGCCATCTGCCGCTCCTGGCTCACAGGCAAATGATACAATTCCCCCGGCGCCTCCGGCAGCCATGCCTTCACAATGAGTGCCCGGTGTCCGAACCGGAACCGCTCCTGCGTCAGCTCATACGTCTCCAGATACACCTCATGCATGTCGGTTAAGCTAGGCAAGGTCCGGCCCCAGGCAATGGTGGTTCCCACGGACAAATACTGCTGGATCAGCTGCCCTGCCACCTGCAGCTCCTTCGCGAATTCCTCAGATAAGTCAGCCGATACGATGACAGCTACGTGGTCGTCCCCCATATCGACTGTCAGCAGCTTGTGCCTGGACGATTGCAGCGACTCCTGAATGATATTGGACATCGCGAACCGGAGCAGACGCCGGTCCTTGTCCGGGTATCTTCCCGAGAACTCCGCGAAGTGGTCGATCCGGAAGATGGCTACCGACAGCTGATCCTCCGGCAGATCAATCCCCCATTCCAGGAACTGCGAACGGATCTCCTCCGCCGAGTGGTAGCTCTCCCCCAGAAAATCCCTTAAGAAGCGTTCTCTGCCCAGAAATTTATTATGCCGCCATTGCTCAGTCAGCTCGTGAATCTGATTATGCTGGGAGATGAAGACACTCGACAGGTATTCCAGCTCATTGGCGTTCACGCCAAGACCCGGCTTCTCCGCCTGATGCTGCTGCATGACCCGGCTGATCAGCTCCTGAATGGGCGAGTACACCCGTTTGGAGATTAGAATAATCACCGCCAGGGAGGCCGCGAACAAGACGAGGAACAGGACCAGACTGGTATCGCGCAGAACAGTGATTTTGCCCAGGATGGCGGATTTCGGGATCATCTCAATGAAGGTCCAATCCTGGATGCCCTTCACGGAGGAGTCGGCATAGACCATCAGCTTCTCCCCCTGGCCATAGGGCTGGAACAGCTTCCAGCCGCTTGCGCCCTTCACCCCGTTGCTTCTAAGCTCCGCAATCTGTTCCTTCGTCATGGCCATGCTGCTGAACACCGTCTCGTCCCGGTCATTCAACACAGTAATTGAACGGCTCGCAAAGTTCGAATTATTCTGCAGCAGGGTCATCAGATTATGGGTGTCCACATTCATGACGAATGCGGAGATGGAGCTGCCTTTTTCATAAAATCTGACGATGGTCATCACTTCTTTGGGCGTGTTCCCGGTAAGAGGGAGGGACAGGGTTCTTGGGATAAGAACGCTATGGTTCGCTGTTTCCGGGTCCCGTAAGCGCTTAATAATATCCTGGTCGTAAAAAGTAGCGGTATCATTCAATCCCAGCCTGGAGTCAATGACCGTATTCGTATAATCGTTAATGAGGTAGACGGAATCAATGGAGGGGTTGGCGTTCTTAATATCCATCAGCTGGCTCCAGACCTCGTAGGTTTCGAAATCGCTGTAATGATCGGAGAGGGCATACACCTTAAGCGCACTGTCATTGCTGGAGGAGAAGCTGAAATCAAGCGCCCATTCCATCAGCCGCGACGTATTCCGGGCCCCGTTCACCAGAAGGGATTCCGAATGATCTCCGATCTCCTGCAGCAGCGTCTTCGAGGATTGCCCATAGAGCAGGACGAAGGATACTCCAAGTACCAGTACATTGGCACTGACAAAATAAAAAATAAGCTTCATATAGGTAGGGTGCCGCCTCAGCGATGCGAAGAATGGTTGTCTGAATTTCATGGCGCTAAGAACCTCCGTAATCATAACTGTCCGGCTCATCATAAGCAGATTCATTATAGCACAACAGGCATTTTCGTCTGCCGAATCGTTTGTTTTGGGAAGAGTGTTGTTTTTGGGAAGGCGGTAAATCTGCGCTTGCGGGAAGGATGAGAGCTTCTCGGAATTGCTCCTGCGGCAAGGGCTTGATAAGGTGACGGCATAGATCACGGAGCGCTTTTCTAGCGGTGACCGGTCTTGAGGAAAGGGGGGATGTATAGATGAACTACCAGCTTAACGCAGGTAAACGTTCAAAATGGAGGCATATTGTGCAGAATCCTTTTCTGTATATTATGGCTGTGCCGGGGCTGCTGTTTTTTCTCGTGTTCAGTTATTTTCCCATTTACGGGATTACGATTGCCTTCAAAGACTATGATTTTGCCAAAGGAATTACGGGGAGTGAATGGATAGGCTTTAAGAATTTCAATTATTTCTTCACCTCAGATGACTTCTGGGTTATTCTGCGCAACACACTGCTGCTCAATGTGCTGTTCATTGTGTTCACAACAGCCGCCGCTGTTCTGATTGCACTCATGTTCAATGAGATCCGCAACAAGTACTTCAAACGGATTTCGCAGTCGCTTATTTTTCTTCCATACTTCATGTCCTGGATTGTAATCGGGATGATTGTGCAATCCTTGTTCGGCGGGGAAGAGCCCATGCTTAATGTCTGGCTGCAGAACCTTGGCATGGAGCCGGTCAACTGGATGTTTGAGTCGAGTCTGTGGCCGTATATTCTGACGGTGATCCGGGTGTGGCAGGGGGCCGGTTATCTGTCGATTATTTTCCTGGCTGCCATTACGGGAATTTCAGAGGATCTGTATGAGGCGGCCCGGATTGACGGAGCTTCTAAACTGCAGATTGTGACGCGTATTACGCTGCCGCTGCTGGTTCCGACGATTATGATTATGACGCTGCTGGCCGTGGGCAAAATTTTCAATGGAGACTTTGCGATGATCTATGCCATCATTGGAGACAACTCGATGCTGTACCCGACTACCGATGTTATTGATACCTTCGTCTTCCGCTCGATGCGGCAGCTGCACGATTTCGGGATGTCTTCCGCAGTGGGGCTGTTCCAGTCGGTGATGGGTCTGATCTTCGTCATTGCCGCCAACTGGGTAACCCGCAGGGTATCCAAAGAATCTGCTTTATTCTAGGAGAGGTACTATGATACAGAAACAAAGCGCTGCGGACCGCACCTTTACGGGATTCGCCCATACGTTTATTTTGTTGTTCACTCTATTTTGTCTGTTTCCGTTTCTGCTGATGATTGCCGGCTCCTTCACGGATGAGGAGGAACTGATTGCACACGGCTATACCTTATTTCCGCAAAAATTATCGCTCGCCGCCTATAAGGCGGTGCTGCAATCCGATGTATTATTCAATGGCTACGGGGTTACGATCCTGATTACGGTGGTCGGGGCGTTAAGCGCCCTATGCATTTCCGCGATGCTCGGCTATTCACTGGCGAATAAACGGAATGTTCTGCAAACGCCCTTTCTGTTTTTTTGCTACCTGCCTATGCTCTTCTCGGGAGGCATCATTCCCTTCTATATTGTAGTCAGCCAGTGGCTGCATTTGCAGAATACGATCTGGGTGCTCATCCTGACGATGCTATGCCAGCCGTTCCTCGTCTTCCTGCTCGTCAGCTTCTTCCGCACCATACCTGAGGAGCTGGAGGAAGCCGCCCGAATTGACGGAGCGAACGAGATGAGAGTGTTCTTCCAGATTATGATTCCGATTTCCAAGCCGATTCTGGCTTCCGTCGGCCTCTTCTATGCGCTAAGCTACTGGAATGACTGGTTCATGGGGCTGATGTTCATCGACAACGAGAAGCTGTTCCCGCTGCAGTTAATTCTGCGCCGGATGGTCTCCAATATGGAAGCGGCCAGGAATCTGATCCCTTCCGGTGCTGCCATTTCAGTGACTCCACCGACGTACGGGGTGCGGATGGCGACGACGGTACTGACCATCGGCCCGATTGTGCTGCTGTATCCGATGCTTCAGAAGTATTTTGTCAAAGGTCTTACGGTTGGAGCTGTCAAAGGGTAAGCCATTCAGATTGTCCATAGATACGGGAGGGTTATGAGATGACGTTAAAAAGATGGTTCGGCACGGCAACAACAGCGGTCTTGGTATCATCACTGGTACTGGCCGGCTGCGGGGGAAATGCGAAGAATGAAGGCAATACGGCGAATTCTACGAATTCTCCGGCCAGTACAGAAGGGGCTGCATCTGCAACCAAGGAAATTGTGACGCTTAAGGCTTATTTCCCGGGAGATAAACCGGCCGGGTTCGACGATGTGCTGAAGGCAGTTAACGACAAGCTGAAAGCGGATAATATCGGAGCTGCGCTGAATGTCAACTTCATGCCATGGTCCGATTACGGAAATGCGGTATCCGTGAAGATGTCTGCCGGGGAAGAGTTCGATATGTATCTGGATGCCCCGTGGTTATCGATGAACCAGATGATTGAGAGCAAATCTCTGCTGGAGCTGGATGCGGCAGTGGATGCACGGCCGGAGCTGAAGGCGTCCATTCCGGAGGAGATGTGGCAATATAACAAGTTCGGCGGCAAAATTATGGGCATTCCGCTCGGCACCACCCAAGGCCAGCTCTACGGCCTGCTGATCCGCAAGGATTTACGCGAGAAATACGGGCTTCCCGAGCTGAAGACGCTGGATGACCTGGAGAAATTCCTGTATGCGGTGAAGGAAAATGAGAAATCCGTCAAGCCGTTTGTCATTAACGGAATCAAGGCCGATAAGCTGCCGTTCATCCTGAGTAGCTCTGCGAATCTGGCGCAGGATGAAGTGCTGGAGATCGGGGTCAACATGTTCTCGTATTCGGTCAAGGATAAGAAGGTCATTGGCCAGTGGGCGAGCCCGACGATTGCCGATGCCTATGAACGCGTTACCAAATACTACAAGGATGGAATTATCTCCAAAAATATCGCCCAGGAGCAAAATGCCGAGACGCTGTTCAAGCAAGGGAAATATGCGGCGACCTACTATGCAGCAGATGGTGTAGAGGGGCTGAAATACTCGGAAATGTTGAAGGATGGCAGCGACAAGCTGGAGATTTTCATTCCGAACGGCGACCAGGCTAAGCCCTATACGGCTTATCAGCAATGGAACTTCCTCTGTATCCCGACGACCTCCAAGCACTCGGATGTCACGATGGACGTCATGAACTGGCTGTCGGTTAAGGAGAACCATGACCTGATGGAATACGGCATTCAAGGCAAGGACTGGGAGCCGGTCGGCGACTCGAGCTACAAGGTGCTGTCCAGCTATACCTTCCCTGGTTATGTGCTGACCTGGCGGCCGACGCTGAACCGTACACCGGACACCATGATGCCGGATGACAAGAAGTGGTTCGACTTCTCGACCCAGACATCCAATTTCACACTTAGTCCAATTGCAGGCTTCAACTTTAACGCCGAGAAGGTGAAGACGGAATATGCCAAAATTACTCCGCTTCACGACTCGATCTTCCTGCCGCTAAGCCAAGGCCTGATCCCTGCGGAGGAAGGAAGAAAAACGATGGAGGACAAAATGGCCAGTCTCGGCGGACAAAAAGTAATTGATGAGATTCAGGCCCAGATTGATGCCGTTACCTCCGGGAAATAACCGTACTTCAAACACAGAAAGAGGTCACTCCAATGAAAATAACACGCAGCGCGCACAACCCGCTGATTGAAGCAGGGGATGTTGCCCCCTCCCGTCCCGATTTCCGGGTGCTGGGCGCGTTCAATGCAGGCGTTGCGCAGTTACAGGATGAGACGATCCTCTTACTGCGCGTGGCCGAAGCACCAATATCAGACCGGGCGGACGAGGTGCTCGTTCCCCGGCTGAATGAAGCAGGAACGGAGGTGCAGGTCGAGCGGTATGACAGGAATGATCCGGGCTATGATTTCGCTGATTCGCGCTTCGTCGCCAAGGACGGGCAGACGGTGATGCTCACCTCCTTATCCCATCTCCGGGTAGCGCGAAGCCAAGATGGCATTCATTTCGAGGTGGAGCCGCAGCCGGCCCTGTTCCCGGAGCACCCCCTGGAAGCATGGGGGATTGAAGATCCGCGTGTGACCCGGATCGGGGACATCTATTATATCACTTACAGCGCAGCCTCCGCGCGCGGTGTTGGCGTCGGGCTGGCGGAGACCAGTGACTTCCGCACCTTCAAGCGGCGCGGGCTGATGCTGCCGCCCGAGAATAAGGATGTCATGATTTTCCCTGAGCAAATTAACGGCAAATACTACGCGCTGCATCGTCCGGTGCCGAAGTCTTTCGGTGCGCCCGAGATGTGGATCGCGGAATCGCCCGATCTTGACCATTGGGGGAATCACCGCTTCCTGATGGGACTCGGCGAACAGGGCTGGGACTCGGCCCGTATGGGCGGCGGGGCGGTTCCGATCCGCACACCGCAGGGCTGGCTGGCGCTGTACCATGGCGCGGACAGCAGCCACCGTTATTGCATGGGGGCGGTGCTGCTGGATCTGGAGGACCCGTCCCGGGTCATTGCGAGATCGCGTGTCCCTGTGCTGGAGCCGGAAGCTCCCTATGAGGTGAACGGATTCTTCGGCAAGGTAGTCTTCTCCTGCGGTGCGCTGCTAATGGACCAGACGGTCCGTATGTATTACGGCGCGGCAGACGAGGTCATGGCTGTGGCGGACATCCCGCTTCAGGATATTTTAGATACCCTTGTGTAAGAGGAAGGAGGCAGTGTGAGCTGCCTTCTTTAATCCCTATATAGATTGAACTTGAAAATACTACGGAAAGGGAAAAGTGGCGGAGGGGAATTTTGGAACTGTAGGAGCGGTAGCGTCCGCCTTTGTCACCGGATTTCATCCGCGAACAGCGGTTTAAATCAAGAAATCTGGGGACAACAGCGGCCGGAAGTCCAAACATTCTCTGGAGTCACGTCTATCCCATAGCAAAAAATCACAAGTATATTCTATATAGTTTAGTAAGCGCTAACAAAATTCTGATGCAGATAAGCAAAGGAGCGTGTACATGACTGGTAAAATGAAAAGCAGGGTCCAGAGATGGATCTGTCTCGTTATGGTTGGTTTGATGATCTCGACCCTCGGGTTCCAGTATCCTGTATCGGCGGCGGATAGCTCGTCGCAGGAGAAGGCCGAAATGAAGCTGATGAAGCAGCGGGCGGTTGATTTCTATATTTCCAAAGACATCATCAATGATGGAACCAATGGCCGGGTTGAGTGGACTTTTAAATCACAGGCCGGCACCTACTTATCCAGTCAACAAGCGAACGGAAGCTGGGCGGATGTAGACTATGCGAATACCACCTCCAGCGCGAACGGCAGAGCCTGGTCGCCTTACCTTGCGCTGGATCGGATGCAATCCATGGCTCAGGCATTCGCAGACCCTAAGGGTCCGTACTATCACGATGAAACCATGTTAGCCGGTATTCAGAAAGCACTGGATCACTGGTTCACGGTCAAGCCGACCTCCACCAACTGGTGGGAGACCGGCATCGGCAAGCAGCTGCGGCTGAGCAAAATTGCGCTGCTGTGTGAAGGCTATCTGACTGCGGAGCAGGCTGCCAATATTATTGGTACGTTAGACAGCGAACCGAATACGGTCGATGGGGCCAATTCGTCCTGGTACAACCAGAATTATATGATCCGCGGCTTGCTGCTGGAGGATGCCCAGAATGTCCGGAATGCGGTGGAGGCGTTCAATGTGCTCTCGGCTGTGACAGTGACGCTAACGGGCATTCAGTCCGACATGTCCTTTTTCATGCATGGGAAGACGAATTATACCACGGGCTACGGCCGAAGCTTCGCCAGAGATATGTCCTTCTGGGCTTATGTGGTCTCGGGTACAAGCTTCGCCTACAGCCAGGCTGCTATTGACTCGTTGTCCTCTTATGTGCTGGATGGAACCAGATATCTGGTGAGAGGCGATGTTGCCGATCTGGGGATGGGGATGAATGGACCGGAGTGGCCGGACTATGAGAGCTCTGCGCTGACCTTCTATGAAGATCCGCTGGAGTGGATGCAGGCGGCCAACCCGAAGCGGGCGGATGAGTTCGCCGTTTTCCTGGATAATATCCGGGGTGTTGGCACAGTCACGGGCAATGGACTGGATGCGAACAATATGACGCAATGGCAGACCCTGGTCTCCTCTCATATGCGGAAGGATTACGGAATCACGGTCAAAATGTCCTCCAGCACGGTCAAGGGCGGCGAATGGAGAACCATTAACCCAAGCGGATACAATCTGCTCTACTGGACTCCGCAAGGCGCCACGGCCATCCAGAGAACCGGGGATGAGTACAGAACCGTGTACCCGCTGATGGACTGGGCTCATGTGCCGGGGACAACAGCTCCCTATGTGCTCACGAAGGACGGGAATTTCAACAATCCGAAGACATTCGTAGGCGGCGTAACCAATGAGCGGTACGGGGCCACGGCATTTGATTTCAATAAGCTGAGTACCAGCGGGAAAAAGGGCTACTTTTTCTTCGATGATGAAATGGTAGCGCTGGGCGCAGGCATCACTTCAACGAATGCTGCTCCGGTCCATACTACCCTGAACCAGAGTCTGGCTGTAGGGGATGTGCTGGTAGACGGCAAAGCAGTGGCAGATGGAACCTCACAGGTGAACGGACGCTGGGCTTATAACGATCAGACCGGGTATGTGTTCCCGGATAAGACGGATTTCCAGGTGAAGCAGGAGACGAAGACCGGGAAATGGAACGATGTAGTTTCCGGCAGCTCAACGGAGCCGATTACTAAGCCGGTGTTCTCAATGTGGCTGGATCATGGCGTGAAGCCGGTCAATGCCTCCTATCAATACATTGTATTGCCGGGTAAAACCGCTGAGGAGGTAGGCAGCTACGCGGAAGCAAACCCGATCCGTATTCTCGCAAATACACCGTCTGTGCAGGCGGTCCGGCATACTTCGCTGGGCATTGCGGAATTGCTGTTCTATCAGCCGGGTACTGTTACGCTAAGAGAAGGCCTCAGCGTAACCGTAGATAAACCGTCGATGGTGATCGTCGATGAATCCGCAGCTCCTGTCCGCATCTCGGTGGCGAATCCCGAAACGCCGGGGATCACAGTCAATGTAACGCTGAACCGGAACGGGGAGCAGACTACGACTACTTACCGGCTCGGCAAAGATACGTTTACCGGCCGGAGTATGACGCTGAGCGAGGGAGCTTCTCTCGATGATAGAGGGTATGATCTGGCTTACAGTAAAGGCACGGTTGCTTCCTCCAGCGTGGGCAAGCAGTTTGCGTCGGGCGCTACCGATCTGTACAGAACCTCCAGTTGGAGCTCGAACGCTTCAGACGATGAATGGATTTATGTGGATTTGCAGGATCAATATATGATCAATAAGGTTAGACTGCATTGGGAGAAGGCGTACGGTAAAAGCTACAAAATTCAGGTATCCGATAATGCAGCCAACTGGAAGGATGTTTATGCGACGTCTATGGGGGATGGCGGCATCGACGACATCTCCTTCGCTAAGACTAGCGCAAGGTTCGTCCGGATGCAGGGCATTCAGCAGGGAACCGGAGAAGGCTACTCGCTCGCTGAATTTAATGTCTACGAAGCGGTACTCCCCAATCTTGCGGAAGGCCAGCCGGTGATGGCAAGCTCGTCCAAAGCCGCCGATGTGCCGGCGGGGAATGCGGTAGACGGCTCATTGACTTCCCGCTGGGGGTCTAACTATGCCGATCCGCAGTGGATTTACGTCGATCTGGGGTCCATTCAGGCGATCTCCAAGGTGATGCTGCATTGGGAGGACGCCTATGGCAAAGAATACCGGATCGATGTCTCCGATACGCTGGACGATTGGAAGACGGTATATAGTACGTCCAATGGAGACGGGGGTGTCGATGAGATCTCCGTAGATCCGGTGAATGCCAGATATGTACGGATGTATGGAACACAGAGAGGGAGCAAATACGGATACTCGCTCTGGGAATTTAAAGTATTCGGTCCAGAGACTGAAGCCCGCGTTCCCGCCCGGGTTGAGCTTGCGGCAGCGCCATCTCCGGTGGTGCCTGGAGGCAAAGTATCCGTTACGGGTGCTGTCTACGCCGATGGCGATCTTCCGTTGTCCGGTGTAGAGGTTGAACTCACAGCAGCCGATGGAAGCCTTGAGCCTGCCAAAGTCACTACAGATGTGTACGGCAAGTTCAGTACGGTCTATACTGCGCCATCGGTTCCCGGCAAGGTATCCATCTCAGCCATCCTGCCGGCAAGTCCAGCTGTGACAGGGGCGGTAACCGTATCCTTAGAAGAAGAGGCTGTGCCTGAAGCAGCCCGGATTGAATTGGAGGCCAACCCGTCCTCCGTATCCGCTGGAGACAAAGTGTCCGTTACGGGAACCGTCTATGACGGTGAGGATCTTCCGTTAGCGGGTGCTGCGGTCCAGGTCATGGCAGCCTCCGGCAGCTTTGAGCCTGCTGTTGCCGTCACGGATGAGCACGGCCGGTTCAGCACGGTCTTTACGGCACCGTCTGCGGCCGGGGATGTGGTTATTACAGCCGTACTGACCGCCAACCCATCCGTGACGAATACGGTAACCGTGTCTGTAAGCAAAGCCATGCCAGTTCCTGTTCTGATTGAACTTCAGGCAGCGCCGTCTGCTGTGAATACCGGAGATGAAGTATCCATCACAGGGACCGTCTCAGGTAGCGACAATCTTCCGGTCTCCGGCCTGGAGGTGGGACTCACGGCTTCCTCCGGCAGCCTTGAGCCTGCTCATGCTATAACGGATGCTTACGGCCGGTTCAGCGCAGTATTTACAGCACCGTCTACACCTGGAGAAGTGACGGTTACGGCAATTTTGAGCGCGTATCCGTCCATTACGGGAAGAATTAACGTTTCGGTTAACGAGCGTTCGGGTGGCGGAAATGGCGGTGATCCGGGAGGCGGAACACCAACGTCTCCGTCAGTACCAGTGCCGCCGGTTATTGTTGGAACGCCTACTAAGCCGAATGAGGGCCCTCAAGCCTCGGCTAATCCTCCGGTGATTGGTCCATCTCTCACCGATATTGCCGGACATTGGGCCGAGGCCAGTATCCGGGAAGCTGTTCAGCTGGGCATCATTACAGGCTATCCGAACGGCTCTTTCCAGCCTAACCGCAACGTGACCCGTGCTGAATTCACGGTGATGCTGGCGAAGGCGCTGAAGCTTCAGAACGCAGAAGCAGCGTTGCACTTCAAGGACAGTGACCGGATCGGTTCGTGGGCCAAGACAGCCGTTGCGCAGGCCGCAGCCCTGGGAATCATCCAGGGCGATAACAACAGCAACTTCCGTCCAGATGCACCTGTAACCAGAGCGGAAATGGCTGTCATGCTGGCAAGAGCATTACAGCTGGCTCCCGTTGCCCGCTCCGCTGGATTCACGGATGACCGCGACATCCCGGCTTGGGCGGTTGGAGCGGCAGCCGAGATGAAGAAGTCAGGACTGATGCAAGGCAAAGGCAATAACAGCTTCTTTCCGAAGGATGCCGCAACGCGGGCAGAGACGGTTACGGTTTTGCTGCGGATGCTGGAGGCTAAGAAGTAAGACATCAGACCCAAAAATAAAAACCAGCTGTCCAAAAGTGACAGCTGGTTTTTATTGTGGGAATCATGAATGCGAAAAACAGCATATATTTGCTGGCGCGCAGGCGTGTGGCCTGAATGTATGCGAAAAACAGTATACATTTTACTGATGCGTAGGCATGTAGCCCGAATATATGCGAAAAACAGTATATATTTGCTGACGCGCAGGCGTGCGGCCTGAATGTATGTGAAAAACAGTATACATTTGCTGACGCGCAGGTAATATCTCATCGCTGTGAACAACGTTCTGTTGCGGAGCGTCCCCCTCCCCTAAGTGCTCACGCTGAATCTACTCCAGCCTAAAGAGCTATCCTAAGCATCCGTTTCGCTTCTGGGACAGCTCCTTTGAATATTCAATGAACAAGTAACATTTTTCAGAAAAATTACTGGAGTTGATTAAAATTTTAGATTAAACTGTTGCTATACTTTTTAATAAGATAGGGGATAGCAAGCTGGAAGATGTATTATTTCATCAGACTGTCGCGGAGCTGTTAGCTCTTTCCGGCAGTAACGTAAAGGTAACCATTGAACCCAGGTTTCAGAAGAACCGGCTGGTCGGCGGTAAATATCATTTAGCCAGTCATACGGTTTATCTATATAAAGAAGAGATTGTCAGACAATGCAATGAACTCTTCGGTTCACCTTGCCGGTTGAAGGAATACATTGCAGTGATATTGGCCCATGAGCTGGGTCATGCTGAAGACCCGGAGCTGGAGCAGCTCGCCGCTGCGCTGGATGGCCCCCTCACTGGAAGGCAAGAAGCCGAAATCCGGCTGAGGATAGAGGAGAATGCGTGGGCGTATGCTGTTTCTTTGCTGAGGGAAGCAGACTCTTCATTTTTGCACATCATTATGGAAGAATCCCTCTTCAGTTACCGGGACCAACTGGACCGGTTCCTGATCGCTTAATTTCAAATATAAGGCCAAGCTCTCTTCTGAGAACCTGGCCTTATATTCATGTTTCATATATTTAGCTAATGCCTGGTGATCTCTTAATTATTGTCACGTTGACGGGCCCGCGCTTCTCCGCCTTTGCGTCCCGCTTCCTCACGGCTCATCTTGCCGTCGTCTCCGCTATTGCCGACTGAGCCGCCTGAATTGCTGCGGCTGCGTGCTTCTCCGCCTTTTTCGCCAATTTCCTGATAGAACTCACGGTCATGATTTCTTGATGTGGCTTCTCCACCCTTACGTCCCGCTTCTTCGCGGCTCATCTTCTGATCGTTCTGGTTGTTCTGTGCCATTTCGAATTCGCTCCTTTTCGGGTATTGAATATTTTTTGTTGCACTCTTACTTTACCCACACCTCTGGGTATGAAACGTAGATTTTGAGAATCCGTCACGAAAAAACTCGATAGATTGATGTCTTTCACAGGATCATGGATGCTGCTGTATCATAGGACCGTATGTTCGTAAAAAAAGGGTTTGATTCCTTCAAATTTGGTATATAATAAAGCTTATTGCCCAGCTTGTTCCAGGGGGATTTACATGAGGAGGAATCACTTATGGCAACCATCCATCAGAGAATCATTCCGCATATCTGGTATGACAAAGAGGCGGTAGCTGCGGCTCATTTTTACGCGTCGGTGTTCCCGGAATCCCGGGTTACGAATGTTACCACCCTTCATGACACGCCTTCGGGTGACTGCGATCAGGTTTCTTTTGAAATTTGGGGGCAGAAGTTTATGGGGATTAGTGCAGGCCCGTATTTTAAGCTGAATCCGTCCGTATCCTTCTTCGTTAACTTTGACCCGTCACGGGATGAGAATGCGGCACAGCAGCTGGATGAGATCTGGGACAAGCTGTCCGAGGGGGGAACTGCATTAATGCCTCTTGGCGAGTATCCCTTCAGTAAGCGGTATGGCTGGATTCAGGATCGGTATGGTGTGTCCTGGCAGCTGATTCTTACGAATCCGGAAGGGGAGGAACGGCCGGCTATCATCCCATCGTTGTTATTTGTCGGGGATCAGTGCGGCAAGGCAGAAGAGGCGATGTCCTTCTATCAATCCGTCTTCAATGATACACGGCAAGGGCTTGTAGCCCGTTATCCTGCCGGAATGGAGCCTGACCAGGAAGGAACGGTGATGTTCGCCGACTTCATGCTGGAGAATCTGTGGTTTACCGTAATGGATAGTGCGCATAATCATCAATTCAGCTTCAATGAAGCAATCTCCTTCATGGTGAAATGCGACTCGCAGGAAGAGATCGATCACTACTGGGATAAGCTGTCTGCGGTTCCGGAAGCGGAGCAATGCGGCTGGCTCAAAGACAAGTTCGGGATATCCTGGCAGATCGTTCCTGGTGGGATGGACGAGATGATGAAGCAGGGTTCACCGGAGCAGCGCGCGCGCGTGACGAAGGCTTTTCTTAAGATGAAGAAGTTCGACCTTGCAGCATTGCGCCAGGCCTATGAGGGTGAGTAGAGGGTAATTATAATATGGGAAATGCGGGGAGAGAGGCTCACCGCTTTTTTTGATGTGCGTTGAAGCGGGTGTTAGAAGCTGGCAACTGGTATGCTATAATAATAGAAATTACTCGAGCGGAGGTGTCCAAGATGCGATGGGTTGAAGTTCAGGAGCGTTTTCCGAATGAATGGGTCGTTCTTGAGGCGACTAAGGCCTACTCTAAGGAAGGCCAGCGCTATATTGAAGAGATGTCCGTGATTGATTCCTATGAGGATTCTACTCAAGCATTGAAGCGGTACAGTGAACTGCACCAGGAAAATCCTCACAGAGAGTATTGTTTCTTTCACACCTCCCGTCCCGAGGTTGTCGCACGAGAACGGTATGTGGGAATTAGAGGGCCCAGATGAGATTAACAGAAATTTATGGGCTTCCTTTCGTAAGCATAACTGTTGTATTTAGGGGAAGAAAGTTAAAGCTGGAGAGGGTTCTGCTTGATACAGGCTCTGCAAGTACGCTTTTAAATGCGGACATTATGCAGGAAATCGGTATGGTTCCTGAAGAAAATGATAACGTTGATATTATAAGGGGTGTAGGCGGTGTGGAGTATGTGTACACCAAGTACCTGGATTCAATTATTGTCGATGAAGCGATACTTAATAATTTTCAAGTCGAAATCGGGAGTATGGATTATGGCATGGAAATCGACGGTATCCTTGGTTTTAACTTTTTGAAACAAACAGGGTCCGTAATTGACACGGGAGAAATGCAATTGAAAACCAATTATATAAATTAGCCAGAAAGACCATCTTCTTAGATGGTCTTTCTATATCCTTCTGGTAAAATATACGTATCTGTAACTTGAAGCGGATGGGTGTGATCAAGATGGCCAAGGATAATTCGTTTATCTCGTCGGGAAATGAAATCGAGTTTATCAAAAATGAACGTGGCGAATTGATATTGCCAAAATTCCGGGTTGCTACATGTCCTGATCAAGTTCGACCTGAGGTGATTGGGGCGTACTGTGATGTGTTTGAAGAGGATCTGGGTATTCTTGAAGACCTAAGAAATCGTTGATGACTACATAAAGGTAAGGTGTCCAAATGGCTGATGAACATATCTGGGTTATTTTTGTTGCCGGGCAGACGGGCCGGTTTCCTAATTTTTATCCTGTAGGAGTTTTTACAATACGGGACAGGGCTGTAGAAGAAATAGACAAGCTGCCTAAGGATAAGAATTATCAGCTTCTACGGCTGCCTGTTAACCGGATGTTTCCGTATTTTCATAAGAAGAGCAGGGAGCTGGTTGGAATGGATGCGATTCATCATGAGCATTTTCATTTCAAAGATTTAGATGAATAAGCTCAACTAAGTCAAGGAGGCTTCATTGATATGAGAGCAGCAGAGCTGCCGCTGAACGATGGCCCTGTAATCCGCAAAGAAAAAATCATAGCTTCAAAGATGATTCGTATCTATTGCAAGAGAAAACATCATGAGCAGGAGCTCTGTGAGGAATGCCGGAATTTAAATGAGTATGTTATGACAAGACTCTCCTACTGCAAATTCGGTGAAGAGAAAACAGCTTGTGCAAAGTGCCCGATTCATTGTTATACCCCAGTCTACCGCCAAAAAATCAAGGGGGTTATGCGTTTCTCAGGACCAAGGATGCTGCTCTATCATCCGTTAGAGTCCATAAGGCATATCCCCTTACCAGAAAAGTTGAAAAGACCGCTGTCCCGATAGCGGGCAGCCATCTCTCACGGCTGCCGGGCGAATGGGACTACACCATCCCCACCCACTCCCGCTTCAATATAGCGAACTGCTGGGTGTTCTCGTACTTCGGCGTTCCGTCTTCATTCGTGGTGAAGGAGATGAATTCGAGGAAGCAGCCCTCCCGGCGCATGCCCAGCTTCTCGCAGAGCTTCTGCGATCTGGAATTGTCGTCCTCGACGTAGGCGTAGATGCGTCTGGCTTCCTGCTCCACGAAAAGATAGCGCAGCAGCGCGCGGGCGCCTTCGCTGGCATAGCCTTTGCCCTCGTAGGCCGGATTAAAGTGCCATCCCACACTGTAGGTGTCCGGCTCCTCCTTCATACAGAACAGGTCGCCAATGATCGCCCCGGTCTCCTTCAAGCTTACAGCCAGATGCGAGTCATCCTGACTTCGTTCGCTGGCGGTGGCGATGGCCTCCTCTAAGGTAGAGATACGCTCGCTAAGGAAGCAGTTGACCCGCGGATTCGCCAGGTACTCCAGCATTCCCGGTGCATCCGTCTCCCGGAAGTTTCTGATGATTAACCGGTCGGTTATAATCTCTTGCATGATGGTTCCTCCTTAAGGTGGGTGGGCGCAGTTTTGTACCCCTATTATAAACAACATGTAGGAATGATGTCTGTAACTTGGACATAGAGTGGAACTACAGGAGGCGGTGCATATGTTAATTCAGCTTAGTGTTGCTTTGGCTGCGGTTGCTTTTGTCGGACTGGTGGTATTCGTGATTCTTACGCTGCGCAAGGGAATGACTACACTCGGGGAAACCAACAAGACGCTGGGCGAGGTGAGGAATGCCATTCACGGGCTGACGGGAGAGGCAACGCAGCTCATTCACACCGCCAATCAGGTCACCCGGGATGTCAAAGGGAAGATTAAGACCATCGACCCGATTTTTGAATCTGCGCACAATGTTGGAGAGGTTATTCAGACCGTGACGGAGACCTTCAAGAAGAACGCTACCGACATCGGCCAGAACCTGAGCCAAGAGCCTGAGAAGCCGGCGGTCAAAAGCAAAAGCGGCCAGATCCGCGTCAATACGAAGTTTCAGTGACCTCAGCATCACCAATAGTAAGCGATAGTTGTAGGCACCCTGAGAGGGTGTCTTTTTGGTGCACAGGTATCATTTCGCTGCAAAATAATCATTAACTCATAATAGTGCATCAACGCCGGAGAACTGAGCAAATGATTGTTTAGTACTATGGGGGTGTCTGCTATGCTCGGGGTGTTCACATACTCTAATCGGGAGGCTTAGGAATGAAAAGAACACCGGCAAAAGGTATCAGTATCCTATTATTGCTGACTCTGGTATTGACGCTAACATTCAGTGGGTGGGGAACTCCATTGGTCCACGCAGCGGGACTTACGGTAACCGGCAGTGGAGGAGGGAATGAAGCTGCTTACGTACAGTGGTCGCCCGTCAGTAACGCATCCGGCTACAAAGTCTATGTTAAAGCTGCAGGCGCAGCAGATTCCCAGTATCAGCAGCTTCACAATGAACTGATCCGCAAATACGCTTCCTATTGGAGAGCGGATGCGGTAGGGCTGGCCGCCGGCAGCTATGTCATGAAGGTTGAAGCTGAGCTGTCCGGCGGGGGAACGGCAAGTGCAGTAACGGGGACGCTGGCTGTGGCGGGGTATGACCGGTCGGGGTTTGCTTTTTCCACTGCATCTCCTTATGGTACAGGCTCCGGTGCTTATAATGACAATGGAACGCTGAAGAGCGGGGCGCAGGTGCTCTATGTCACCTCTCAGAACGCGCAGACTGTAACGCTTCCCGTGGTGGTCAGCAGCTCGGGCACAGTGCAGACGGGGACAGGTCTTGGCAGCATTCTTGCTCTCCGGCAAAAAGGGTATGATACCAACCCGCTAGCCATCCGGCTCATCGGGAAAGTGACAGCGGCCGACCTGAGCGGGCAGCTGAACAGCAACGGTTATCTGGAGGTCAAGGGGAAAAGCAATTATACCCAAATGAACCTGACCATTGAAGGGGTTGGCAATGACGCGTATGCCTATGGCTGGGGGCTGCTGCTCAGATACGCGGGAAATGTGGAGGTGAGGAATCTCGGCCTGATGCTGTTCCCGGATGACGGGATTTCCATGGATACAGGCAATGCGAATATGTGGGTGCATAATAATGATATTTTCTATGGCTCGGCGGGAAGCGATGCGGACCAGGCCAAGGGCGACGGCTCCACCGACCTCAAGAAAGGCTCAACGTATATCACCATCTCCTATAACCACTACTTCGATTCCGGCAAAGCGGCATTGGTCGGTCTTAGCGAAACCGCAGAGTTCTTCGTCACCTTCCACCATAACTGGTTCGACCATTCCGACTCCCGTCACCCGCGGATCAGAGTGGCCTCGGTCCATGTATATAACAACTTCTATGACGGTGTGTCAAAATACGGTGTAGGCGTAACGACCGGCGCATCAGCCTTCGTGGAGAGCAATGTGTTCCGCAATGCCAAATACCCGATGCTAAGCTCCCTTCAGGGGACGGATGCGCTGGGCGAAGGCACCTTCTCTGGGGAGAACGGCGGGATGATCAAGGCCTTCAATAACAGTGTGGTTGGGGCAGCAAGCTTGATCTATGCAAACTCCGGTGCAGGAACGGCTCCGGCGAATGCGACTTCTTCGGATGCTTATCTGGCCTCATCCAGAAGCGAAGCCGTTCCCGGTTCATACAAAGCGCTTGTCGGCGGAACGGCGTATAACAACTTCGATACGCTGGTCGATACAGGTGTCAGCGCAGCTGCTGTCGATAGTGTAAGCGCAGTGGAGCAGAAAGTTAGAGCGGGAGCAGGACGCCAGGGCGGAGGCGACTTTAGCTGGAGCTTCAATAACGCCGTGGACGACACCTCCTACGCGATCAATGCTCCGTTAATGGCGGCGATCCGCAGTTACACCTCGGGGCTGGTATCCGTGGGCGGCGAGGCGAATCCGGGCGGTCCATCGCCGACTCCATCAGCAACGCCTGCGCCAACGGCAACTCCGGTGCCGACAGCGGCGCCAACTTCAACGCCTACCCCTGGAGCGGCGGTGCACAATTTTACCGTATCCGGGACATCGAGCAGCTTCTTCACCATTCAAGGCAACCTCTCTACCAGCAAGGGAACGGTCTCCTATAACGGCCTGACCTTAACCCAGTGCCTGAAGATCGAGAGCGCCACCCGCATTCAGTTCACCACAGCCAAGGCTTCAACGCTAACAATGGTGTTCAATTCAGAGGGCTCGAAGATCAAGGTCGATGGCACCAGCTACCCGATCACGAACGGCATAGCTACCGTTTCCCTTGCAGCGGGTGCGCATACGATTACCAAGGATACTACGGCTAATTTGTATTATTTGGTGGTGGAGTAGATAAGCTCTGGGGTTAAGAGTCTACCCAGGCGGAGTGAACAAAAGACACCTCACACCTTAGGGGTGTCTTTTGCTCTACTTTTTGAGAAGCTTGCCTATTCTTGATCTTCCGATATATCAACTAAATCAATTATTTCCCGTATATCTTCAATGTTTAAAGCCTCTGCAATTCTAACGATATGGCTGAAATTAATGCTTTCTCGTTTTCCATTAGTTAATTCGCTTAATGCTGCGTGGCGGACCTTCGATAATCTAGACAACTCCCGCATCGAAATCTTATGTTTTTTAGTTAGATCAGCTATTTTCACTACTATCCTTTTTTTCATAATAATCCCTCACTCATTCTGAGCCTAAATTATGATGAAACCCATGAAGGAGGTCCCTATGCCCGACATTCCCGATTCCCTATATCACGACCCCCATTACCGCCCGCTCAACAGGCAGATTACTGATTCTCTGGAAGCTTGGAAACAGAGGCTGTCCCCAGAGGAGTTCGAGGAGCTGGAGGCCTTATTGGAGCTGTATTCACAAGTGCAGGGAATGGATATGACCGCTGCATTTGTGTCCGGGTTCAAGGCCGGGACGATGATGATGATTGAAGTACTGGCCGATGATCAGGAACGATCCACGATGAAGAACTGATAGACGACATACAGATTCTCAATAATCAGGATGATGTATAGCAGATTCACGAATGGTTTGGTCTTTTTTGCTGCTGCCTGGTTTGACTTGATCCGGCTTGTTCGGGTTGGAATTGGCCCTGAAAGCGGAGCTGCCTGGTCACGGGATGAGCTGGAAGCAGAGCCCGGAAGAGAGATTTTGGAGATCATAATACTGAACAGAATGATTTGCGATAGGCTCCCAATGGCCATCTCGATCATGCTTAGGATCTTCAGGAACCCTTTGGGCGAGAAATCCCCATACCCCACTGTAAAAAACGTCGTCGCACTAAAATACACCGCATTGAGCAGGCTTAAATGGTAATGCTTGTTCTCGATGTTACTATGATTAACCTCAACCGGGTTACCAGCTCCGTATTCACTATCCGGCAGCAGGATATAATCTCCGGCAGGCTCCTCTTTGTGGATGTTAGAGGAATACTCGAAATCCGGCAGAGAATATGAGATTTCTGATCGTGTCACAGTGGTATTAGAGTAGCCTTGATACAGGATGGCAAACCCTACAATCACCAGGACCATGAACAGGAAGATTTCCAGAGTCACATAGAGCAGATTCTTTTTAACCCTTGAGAAGATAAATAACACAAATTCGCTAACACAGATCAAAACAAACGATAAGAAAATTACCGGCGGTACCCAGAAGTATTCATGTATTGAATTGGCGAAATAAATCTGGGAAGCAGGGAAGCCGGTGTTGAGAATAAGTGCTGAATACAACGCAATAACGCCCAAAACGGTCCTATTCCTAGTATACAAAGTATACACTACAAGACTAAACACAAAGTTAAGCCAGACGAAGACAAGTGTATAAGGAATCGTATTACTGCTCGCCCAACTTCCGGGAAAATCTACATAGACGATGATATCCCACAGCCCGGATTTTAACATCCTCGCCTCTTCTTGTTGAATCAACAAATTAGGGAGCTTACGGTGGTCCTTGGAGACCGTGACAAATCCCGCCTTCACGGCCAATTGATTCAGGGAATGCTGCTTCGCAGAATCCAGATAGACAATGAAAGAATTCGCTGAAGCTTCCTCCAGATACACCGTTGTCCCCAGAACAAGCTCCTGATACAGACGGATGCCCCTGTCTACGAGATGCTCAATGGACTCCCCCTTGAAGTAGGTCCCAGATGTGTATAGCTCCCCTCCCTCGGGCAACTCGACAGTTGAGGCATCTTTTAACTTCTGATTGTATTTCCCCACATATTCATTGCTGATCCCATAGAGTGGAATGATTCTTCCATCCCCGGCTTTGAGCGTCACAAGATCGATCACTTTAGTGATCTTAACATGTTGAAGGGGGAGCGGGTTGTTCTCAGCAGATACCTGCGTATGATTACAGAAGAGACTTATAATCCAGATCAAGGAGAGGACAAGAATGACCTGTCGCCTGAACACCATCGCCTTCACTCCGCCAGCTCCCCATACCTCCCCACCGCCATCTCCGCCGACATCAGCATACGCTGCTTCAGCTGCTCGCCCTCGGTGATCTTCACGCGCAGGCCCAGGAAGCGGATGCGGGAGAGCAGGAATTCGCTGTCATCCCTCATGTAGTGGACGGTGATGTGGTAGAGGCCGGCGGATTCATCGAAGGAGACGGACTTGTCAAAGCAGGAGAAGGCGGCCAAGATCCGCGACAGCTCGGCATTGTAGACGGGAATGACCTGGATGCAGGCGGAGGCCTTCCGGCCATCCAGTAAGCGGGCGATCCGGGCCTTGAGGCCGTCGATGCGCTTAGCCGGGACCGGGGCGGGCCTGACCGAGATGATGTTCGCCAGCTTCGTGGACATGAGCGAGCGCTGCCGGGTGCTGTACCATTGCAGATACCATTCCCGCTTGTACATATTGTACTCCAGCTTGTGGGGGAAGCCGGACGGATCGGTCCGTTCCCCGCCATGCTTGATCGCATAGGTAATCTCAATCCCCTGATCTTGCATGATGATGCGGCGCAGGTGGCGGAGCAGCGGGTGATAGACCTGGCGCTCCTTGCTGCGGGCCTTCTCGATTATGATCTCCCCCACTTCAATCGAGGTTTCGGTTTCCAGCAGGGAGTTCAGTTTAAGCAAGGTTTCCGGTGAAAAAGCCTCGGCCGCCGCCGGATGCCGCAGCATCGTCTTCAGCCAGGAACGCTCCTGCGAGGTCAGCGCCAGAGAGCCTGCCTCCTCCAGGCGGGAGATGATCTGGAAGTTGAATATTTTCTCAAAAGGATTCATAGTAGCTCTTCATCTCCTTCCATTCCTCAATGAACTGCTTACGCAGCCAGCGGGGCTCCAGAATCTCGCAGCTGGAGCCGAAGCTCCGCAGCCACGGCTTGATCTCAAAAATCTCATTCACCGTAATCTCATACAGGAAGGTCGTATCGGATTCCTCTGTAATCACGCCCCACTGCCCCTGCGCCTCGACCCGCTCCCGGATGAAGTTGGCCCCGGACCGTCTGGGGTTAAAGAACCGGACGGCGACCTTGACCGCACGGTTAGTATCGGTTACCCAGCTATGCTTCATCTGGAGCTCCAACTGCTGAAGCCGCTGTGCAAATTCCTCTTCCTCTACAGGCTCACCTTCTTCAATCTGGGTTAGGCCGTCCATCCGTAATTTCTTAATCCCTGTCCGGCTATGATAGCCGATCAGATACCAGCGCCCATACTGATGATCGTAGACGACACGAAGCGGAAGCAGGCTGTCGCTGACACCCGCCGATTCCCGCGCGAACAGGGGATTGGTGTTCTGGGAGGTGTAGTTCATGCCTTTTTTGGGCGACAGGTAGAGGAAGCTAATTCTCCGGCGTTGCTGAATCGCCCCGTGGATCGTATAGAGATGGGCCTCATCCAGAATCCTTGAATGGTAATGGTATTTGTAGCGGTGGGTCTCTGTAGCCTCGGGATTCATCCCCCGTATCCGCAGCGCCTTCTTCAGGTTGTCACGCAGCAGGTAACCCTGAACAGACGGAATCTGCGTATTGGCGATCACATCCACATAATCGAACAGGTCGAGCAGCTCGTCATCCGTCAACTGGTCCAGCAGATCATTGGCTGCCTTGTACCGGTAGGGACGTTTGTCATTCACCCGTACAATTACGCCGACCTCCTCCAGGTATTTCAGGTCTCCCCGGATCGTCTTCTCGTCCGGCAGCGGCGAATCGGCAGGCATCTGGTCACAGCAGCCGTCATGCAGCTCCTTGGCCGTCAGCTCCTGCGCTTGAAGTGCGGTTAACAGCAGCGTCAGCCGGATGCTCTCCGTTTCCTTTAGCGATTTCGCCCGGAACAGAAACAGGAGCAGCGGGTCGGCGGACTCATAGTAATTGTAGCGGAGCCACTCGGACAGCTCGGTGCCTTGCTCAGCAGGCAGGTCCTGCTGCAGGACCGTCACCATCTCCTTGAGATTGCGCAGCGTTTTGTCATAGGTATGTACGGAAATGCCGAGCCGCTCGGCGAACTGCTGCCTGCTGTAAGCGCCCCCGGCTAACGACAATAAGCGAAGAAACTGTATTTCTTTATCGAAGCTTTCTCTGGCCATATGTATTCCCCCAGCCTGTTATGCAGTCAAGAATTGTATTAGTTAATACCTCTATTAAGCACCAGAGTTGCATGAAATGGAAGATTTTTGTCCGCCGCCATACTTCCACCCTGTTCCTCCCTGGCAAAATGAAGGAAGATAAAGCCAGCGAAACCGACTTGGAACGGAGGGACACCATGAATCCTATAAATACGCTCATCCATGAGCAATTGAAGCAGGTTGAACAAGAGGAGCAAGTGACGATCCTCTATGCGTGCGAGTCTGGCAGCCGGGCATGGGGCTTCCCCTCGCAGGACAGCGATTACGATGTGCGGTTCATCTACCTGCATAAGCCGGAGTGGTATTTATCGATCTGGGATACACGAGATGTCATAGAGCGTCCAATTAATAATATGCTGGATTTAAGCGGCTGGGATCTGCGCAAAGCGCTGAGACTGTTCCGCAAATCCAACCCGCCGCTGCTGGAGTGGCTGCAATCCCCGATCCAGTATGCTGAGAAGTTTAGTGTGGCGGAGCAGCTCAGGGGGATCTCGCCGTATACCTTTTCCCCGAAATCCTGTATGTACCACTACCTGAATATGGCCAGAGGGAACTACCGCGATTACCTGCAAGGGGAGCAGGTCAAGATCAAGAAATATTTCTACGTGCTGCGCCCGGTGCTGGCCTGTGAGTGGATTCACCGGTACGGGGAGATGCCGCCGATGGAATTCGAGGTGCTGGTGGACCGGCTGATTCCAAGAAACGGCCCGCTGTGGCCGGTGGTGCAGCAACTGCTGGCCCGGAAGCGGTCAGGAGAGGAGCTTGACCTGGAGCCGCGGCTTAGTGCGATTAATGAGTATCTGGAAGAGCAATTGCAAGCGCTGGAGAAGACAGCAGCGGCATACCTGAGTACCAAGGGGGACAATCGGGACCGGCAGCTTGATGCTCTTTTCCGGGATGCTTTGCAGGAAGTGTGGGGACTGAATTTGTAGAGGAGGCAGACAATCATGGCTATTATACAACTGAGATCAACGAACCCGCAGCTGAGCTTCATCATCCGCAAGAATCCGCAGAGCGGGATGCAGCTGCGCCCGGTCCGCCAGGGTATCGCCTACGGCTGGTATTCGGATGAGACCACTTATAATGTGTATTTTAAGGACGCTGACAATGAAATCTCCTATAAAAAGAACGAAGGCGAGAGCTTCGAGTACCTCAATGTCTCCCGCTATAACACTCCGCTGTTCCCGCTGAATGCGGTGAATGAGTTCTTCTCGGCCCCGTTCAAGGCGCTGGATGATCGCGATGCGGAAGGGTATGAGCATTCTTGGTACATCCAGATGATTCACGTCGAGCGTCTGCATTATATAAAGTTCTTCGCGCAGCATCTGAAGGACTACACGTTCAAGCTGGAGCATCAGGCGCATAAGAGCTACTCCCTAACCATTACTACGCGCAAAAGCCTCTACCACCTCCTGCATGTGGTCAGCGTACTGTCGTTGTTCCTATCGATCTTCGGGGACGAATATATCGATATCTCCGACCGGATTCTGGAGAAGTATATCCCCAGCCTGAGCGTGATGGATGCGCCATTCTATATCCGCAGCCTGTTCGCCCGGAGCCTCTTGAAGACCCGCGAGCAGTTCAGACGGTATAAGGCCGCCATTGAACATACGGAGCTGTATTCGATCGGGCTGGAGTATGGAAGTACCGCCATGCAGCGGCGCACATATATCTCGGGATTGCTTTCATTCGATAAGCCCATCCTGGATGTCGGCTGCGGGGAAGGCTTCTACGCTATTCCGTATGCCGGGAAGATCGAGGGCACCTATTACGCAGTGGATATCAACGAGGAGCTGCTGGAGGCCGTGAACCGCAAGGCAAAAGCCAAGGACATCGACAACATCGCGACCTTCCGCTCGCTGGAGCATTTCCTGGAGTCGTACAACGGGGAGCAGGTGGATGTCATTTTGACTGAGGTAGTGGAGCATATGAGCGAGGCAGAAGCAGCGGCGCTAATCCGCCAGATCATTCGTGAGGTGGACTTCGGGCAGCTGATCGTGACCACGCCGAATGCGGATTTCAACCCATACTATGAGCTGGAAGGCTTCCGGCATGAGGATCATAAGTGGGAAAAGGGTCAGGCGGCGTTCCAGGAGTGGCTGACTGCTACACTGCAAGGACTGGATGTGGAGATCGAATTCTCACTGGTAGGCGACCGGGTAGGCGAGATCCGCACCACACAGAGCGCCATTGTGCGCAGACAGGAGGGATAAACCATGGACATTCAGACGAAGGTACACACGATATTCATGCTGGTTGGCGCGACGGAGTGCGGGAAGTCTACTTTTGCCAAGGAAGTGCTGATCCCCCAGCTTAAGCTTTCGGACAGCGCCACAGGTCTGCGCACGAATGTGCAGTATCTGTCCTCGGATATGATCCGTCAGGAGATCCTGGGCTATGATTACGATAAATACGACCAGGTGATGCTGGAGGCCAGCTCACATACATTCGCGCTGTTGTTCGAGCGGCTGAAGCGGGTCACCTCCTGGCCGATTAATGCCGAGTTTGTCATTCTGGATACGATTGGCCTCGCCGAAGACTACCGCAGCAAGGTGCGGGCGATTGCCCAGGAGAATAACTATAACGTTGAAGTGATTCTGTTCGATTACCGTAAGCGGGAGGATTATTATGCCTCGGAGCGCTCGAAGAAGCTGATTTCCAGCCACCTGAACCGGCTGCGCCGAGAAGTGCTGCCTGTGCTGTCCCGCGAGGGCTACGGTAGTGTTCATAAGGTGCGCGCGAAGGATTTTCTGCTGGAAGGTCTGGAAGGTACTGAAGGTACGGGGAAAAAGCAGCCGAACCCGGATTACCGGGTGCATATTCAGGACTGGGAGGCGTATGCCGCTGCGGTGCTTCCGCAGGATCAGGAATACATTGTGGTCGGAGACGTACACGAATGTGTTCAGGAGCTGCAAGGCCTGCTGCGCAGCTACGGTTACAAGATCGAGGAAGGGAAGCTAAGCGTTACGGATAAGCTGAAAAATACACGGATCATCCTGGCGGGCGACTGGATCGATAAGGGTAAGCAGACCCGGGAGATCATAGAGTTCCTGTATAACAATCAGGAGCATTTCCTGTTCGTCATGGGCAACCATGAGAACTTCGTCTACAAGTATCTGCGCGGGGAGATCAAGGGGGTCGAGCCGGAGCTGTTGAGAAGTTATTTTGACTCCACTCAGGTGTTACAGGAGGACGAGGAGCTGTTCCGACAATTCTCCGTGCTGGTGGAGAGGGCGAAGCCTTTTTACCGTTATATCGGGATGCACGGCCCTTCCTTCTATGTGACGCATGCGCCTTGCCGCAACAAGTATATCGGGAAGCTGGATACGAACTCGCTGCGCCATCAGCGCAACTTCCGGCTGGACCGTGAATCTGCTTACGAGCCGCAGCTTGAATTCCTGAAGGAGGAAGCGGAGGGGAACCATCCGTTTCACCTGTTCGGCCATATTGCGGCGAAGCAGACGTTCCGGATCAAGAACAAGCTTCATCTCGACACGGGGGCTGTGCAGGGGAACGGGCTGACCTCGGTCCGCATCTCCTTCAAGCCGTTCTACAAAAGCCATAAATCCCAGCAGCCTCTACTGCAGGAGGAGTTGCCGGTCCTCTTCCGCGAGGAGCACAAGGTCTCTCTGCAGGAGCTGGATACGGAGTCCATGCGCAGACTGCACTATTCCTCACAGAATAAGGTCAACTTCATCTCCGGGACGATGTCGCCGGCGGATAAGGATGAAGCAACGGGCGAGCTGGAGTCGCTGCGCAAGGGCTTGGACTATTACGCCGGACGCGGGATATCCGAGGTGGTCCTTCAGCCTAAATACATGGGCTCCCGCTGCACGGTGTATCTGTACCGGGACGTAGAGCATTGCTATGCGGTTAGCCGTAACGGTTATAAGGTCAAAGCTGTCGATCTGACGCCGGTTTACGAAGGGCTGCTGGAGCGGTTCGGAACGTATATGGTGGAGCAAGGTATCCGTGTGCTGCTGCTGGACGGGGAGCTTTTGCCCTGGAAGGCGCTGGGGGAAGGGCTGATCGAACGCCAATTCGAGCCGATTGGGCGGGCGCTGGAGAATGAGCTTGCGTTCCTTAGAGAGCACGGGTTCGAGGAATCGCTCGGTGAGCTGATCCAGGTGTATGAAGCCAGCGGGTTCGAGCAGGACCAGCATCATCTGACCAAAGAAGCGCTTAACAAGAGCTACGGCGCGCATGTGTACCAGACGTTTAAGCATGTGCGCAGCATCCGGGACTCTTACGTGGGGCTTGACCAGCGGGATGAAGCATACCGGGTGTATAAGCAGCAGCTGGAGCTGTACGCCGGGGATGCGGAGCTGGACTATAAGCCATTTGCCATCCTAAAAGAGGTGCTGGAGAGCGGGGAGGAACGGCTGCCTGAGGGGGTAACCTCGGAGCAGTACCGCTTCCTGAATGACGATGAGATTCTGGTGCTGGACCTGCAGAAGCCGGAGGCTTACAGCCTGGCTGAGGAATATTTCGCCGCTATTACGGTTGAGCAGAAGATGGAAGGCATCGTCATCAAGCCGGAGCAGGAGCAGCCGGGAGTGGTGCCTTACCTGAAGGTCCGCAATCCGGGGTACCTGTCGATCATCTATGGCTACGATTACCGGTTCCCGCACAAATATGCCAAGCTGCTGAAGCAGAAGAACATCGTGCCGAAGCTGCGGACATCCTTAGCCGAGCACCGGCTGGGCAAGCAGCTGCTGGAGGTCAAGCTGGAGGAGATCTCAGCGGACAACGACACCTACAAGCAGATTGCCGCGAACCTGCTGTTCGAGGTGAAGAAGGAGCAGGAGATCGATCCAAGGCTATAAAATGGTGAGGCAGGCTGCCGGGAGGCTCCCGGTGGTCTGCCTTTGTTTTGTTATAGAGATGATGTTTTACGTCTGAAGATATATACCGCGTGATCCTCCGAGGGCGGCAGGATGAGCCGAGATAAAGACTCATTCAGCTCCATGCTGAAATGGTCCGCCCGGGTATACGTATCGAAGTCGCCCGTAATCGCCGGGTCTCTGCTGCCAATAACGATGTACATATCGGCTGAATTCGAGCTGAATACATGCTTCTCATAATTATTTTTAGGCACTGGCCAGGAGCAGATGACCACCTGGGGTGCATATTTGTTCAGCGCCGCTTTGGCATCGGCCTTCTCTACGTCCTCCGGGTAAGTGATGTAGTGTGCCCAACTGTGATCATCCGTTGCGATGCAGTTCGTCCCGTTGTCCTTCAGGAACCGGGTTAATGTGCCATCCCCCGCAGCAATCTCCACACACTTCTGATCCCCGATCAGAGCGGACAGCTCCTTGATTAGGCGGCTTGAATAGAAGCAGTAGATGCCTTGCTTGTTCACAAGCGGCATTAACACCTTTTTACGGATAATCACGGGCCAGAACAGCCTGAACAGCGGAAGCGAGACAGGCTTGCGTTCAAGCTTCCGCTTGAACAGGAGCTTTTGCAGAATGAAGCCGTCCCATAGATTGAACCTCACGCTCCCGGAGGCAGTCCCGGTGGACACCGCTAGCTGAAGCTGCTCGATCAGATAAATCGCGAAGCGCGCTTTAATAATATCCGGTAAGAAGGCATCCACGGTGGTCTGGTTGAAGCCGCTTTTTAGAATTTTTGACTTGGCGAGCTTGGCACTGCTTGTATATTTGCTCAGCAGATTATGAATCAGGCTAGTTTGCTGGTTGCTGGTCAGACGCTGTATTTCCTGAAGCACCTCCTCTTTGTATTCGGGGTACTCCCGCAGCAAGGTGCTCGTATCTATTTCGTTCATCAGAATTTGCTGGGCATCAATTTTATTGAATGGTTGCATGGTTCTCTCCCGGTCTACGTTATAAGTTAACTATAGCAGGAATGCTAGTATGTTGAAAACGCCTCAAAATTCTAATATAAATTAAAAATTATTAAAGTGATGTATTATACTGACAATTAGAATGTTTAATATTAGGATTTAATTAAATTAATGGAACTTGGGGTGTGAGAATGAAGTTAAATCTCTTTACCACGAATACCTGCAATTTAAATTGCAATTATTGTTATGAAGGTGACAAGAATAAGAACCGGATGACCAAAGAAACAGGCAAGCAGATTATAGACTTTTTTTGGGACAAAGATAAAGATGGTATTTTTAACATTAATTTTCATGGCGGAGAACCGCTTATCGAATTTGAGCTCATTAAGTATCTGGTTGAATACATAAACGAAAAAAGAAAATTAACCAACCCGGATTTCCGGCTGGAATTCTCAATGACGACTAATGGCACGCTGTTGACCCAAGAGATTGCCGATTTCCTGCATGCTCATCAATTTATATTGCGGCTGAGCCTGGATGGAAATGAACAAGCACATAACCTGCATAGAAGAACTTTTAATAATAAAGGATCATTTGAGCAAGTTCTCCAAGGTGCCGGCTATCTCCGAAACGCAGGAGCAGATTTCACAGTACGCATGACCGTTACTCCGGAGAATGTAGTCTACCTTACGGATAGTGTGGAGTGGTTAATCGCTAATCATTTTCTGAAAATCAATATTATTGCCGACTCCTTCGCCAACTGGGATGACCAGTTTGAACGCCTTACTGCTTCGTTTGAGCGGATTAAAGAGTTTTACCTGATAGAGAGACCCGTGAGTAACCTGAAGATTAATCTATTTGACGGCAAATTCTCTTGTTATATGCTGGATTCCCCTCCATTGTTCTGCAATGCGGGGTTTGGCAGCTTCTCGTTAAGCACCTCGGGGGAGATCTATCCATGCGTGTATGTGGTGGATCAGGAAGAGTATTGTATCGGTGATATCTTCCGCGGCATCTCCCCTTTGAAACGCAAAACTTGTATTGAATCCTCGTTGCTCAGAGAGAACGGGTGCGGTGACTGCAGCATACAGGGCTTTTGTCATGCCAGGAAGTGCGGGTTCCTGAACTTGGTGACAAATGGATACCTGGACCGGCCGAATCCATTTTTGTGTAAGCATGAGCAGGTGTTATACAGCATGCAATCTGAAGTGGTTGAGCAACTATATCAGAACGGGGATCAGCAGATCCATTGGATGTTCGATAAGCTCAAAACTATGCCAGAGCTAAAGGTAAATCAGAAGATTGAAAAATACATCCGTGGAGAGGAACGAGTCTATTGACCGGGAACCCATTCAAGGTTGGTCTGGTTGTACCGTTATTTTGTCCTACCCATGAATTCAGTGATATGGTGGTTGAATATTTGGGGTTCGGCTATATCGCCTCGTATCTGAGACAGTTCGGTGTAAGTGTGGAGATTATTGAGCCCTTTGTGGAAAGGTTAAGCATCGAAGAGGTTGCTGAGCGAATCTCACACGGCAAGTTCGACTTTCTGGGCTTCACCCTGATGTCCTCGGATTATTTCAGAGGAATGCGCAGCATATTAGATCAGCTATCCGGGGCAGACCTGGAGAATGTACATATTAATGTCGGCGGATATTACGCAACCTTCTTTAGGGATCAGATTCTTCAGCGGGAGGCTAGAGTTCATTCGCTCACCCTCGGGGAAGGGGAACGAACCATCAAGGAGCTTATTGAGCGGTTGAAAGAGAATGCCTCTATAAAGGATGTTGCCGGCTTACTCTACCGGAGAGAGGACGGGATTGTGCTGAGCAGCGGCGACCGCAGGTTAATGTCCGCCGAGGAGCTGAATGAGCTGCCGTTCCCGGCGCGGGATCATATCGATATCATCTTGCAGAGGAAAGGCCGAATACAGGTGAATTCCAGCCGCGGGTGCTTCGGCCAGTGTACGTTCTGCGCGGTGCATTCTTATTATGATCAGCAGCAAGGCATGAAGTGGAGAGGCAGAAGCGCTGAGAATGTCGTGCAAGAGATTGAGCATCTGGTCACAACGTATGGGGTGAAATATATCCACTTCTCCGATGAAGAATTCGTCGGTCCGGGGATTAGAGGCCAGGAGCGGGCCAGGCAGATTGCACAGCTGCTGCTCGATAAGAACCTGCACATTAAATTCAGTTTGTATTGCAGGGCGGACAGTGTTGATCCGGAGACGTTTCAGCTTCTAGCGCAAGCCGGTCTGGAGAGTATATTTCTTGGTGTTGAATTCGGGGTGCAGAGCACCTTGAATGACTACCGGAAGGGGATAACCGTAGATCAGATAAAGAAAGCGCTCTCTATCCTTAATGGTCTAAAGATTCGCATCAACGTCGGTTTTATGATGTTTGAGCCGCTGTCAACGGTTGAGAGCTTCAGGGAAAATATGAAGTTTTGTATCGAGCATACCAAATTCACGCTAAGACGAGTGATCAGTCGGATGGCTATTTATCCGTATTCGGTTGCGTATCACCGCTTAAAGCCGGTCATCGATATGGATGAGGAGCTGTCGTTCGATGATATGTTTGGCGATCACTATCCGTACAGATTTCAGGATCAGCGGGTGGAATTCTTGTATCATCTGCTGACCCAAAGCCTCAAGGTGATTTCACCGTCCATTAAGTATCTGGAAATCCGCAAGACTCCTTCCCCGCAGCGCAGGGAGCAGCTCTTAGCCCGGTGGTCCTATGAGGTCTATTCGCTGATTGACTCCATATCTGCAGAGATTCAACATGAGCCGGATTTAACTGACGCGAGTCTCCAGGCATACATACAGAAATTCAACAACCAATTAACCGCATGGGATGCGGACGGGAGCCTGGTAAGCCTAACCTCGTGAAATCCTTCATCCATATTACGTGAAGGAGGTGATATCAATGGACAAAGAACAAGAATTGAACCTGACGGCTCCGGCAGAAGAGGAATTTGAAGTGGAAGGCTACTATAGCTGCTCCTCTGCAGCGGCTATGTGCTATCATGACTGCATTTTCTCGACCGTTATATTTACCGAAGCTGACTAATGCATAATGTACAACAATGCCGTCCCGGGTCTTCCAGAGAAAGGACGGCATTGTTATTAAGTCCTGAATGAGGTTTGCTGATGAACAGTATTAAGGTTGCCATCATTGATAGCGGCGTGAATATTAACCATCCGGTCCTTGCTGATAAAGACATCCGTAACCTGCGATTATACGAAGAGAACGGGAATGTGCAGATAGAGAATGATATCCATGATGTCAATGGACATGGCACGGCGGTCGCCGGCATTATCACCGGCAAATGTCCAGAGGTTGAAATCTTAAGTCTCGGCATATTGGATGGGAAACTGAAATGCAGATTTGCTCTGCTGAAGCAAGCCCTTCAGTACGCTCTCGCTGCGAAGGTTCATATTATCAACCTTAGCCTGGGCACAACCATGGAGAAATATGCTCCTGAGCTGCAGGCTCTCTGTGATGAAGCTGAACGGGCCGGAGTCGTGATTGTTGCTGCGTTTAACAATATCACTGAGGTCAGTTATCCTGCCTCTTTCACCAATGTGTTCGGCGTCAAAAGTGAGTATGTGAAGAACAAATATGGCTTTGTATATGATGCCGATTCTATGAATGTGTATGCGAACGGCTTCCAGCAGAAGGTCTGTACCCAAGACGGTGCTTTCACTTATGCGGGAGGCAATAGCTTCGCTTCGGCGCATTTCAGCGGTATTCTGGCACACCTGATGTACACGGGTAAGCACCGAGATAAAGAATGGATCATCAATCAATTAGCTGCCCGGAGCTTGAAGCTGTCATCTATTCATTCCGACCAGGCCTGCAACCGGAGACTGGACATTGAGAAGGGGCTGCTCTTTCCGGTGAACGCAGAGAATATGGAGCGGATCAGAGTCCACCAGAAGGGCGATCCGGTCATTGTAGGGTTCTATGACTACCGAAAATTCGATAGGAATTCTTTTTATATAAGCACAACTGAGGGGCATTGCCGGGTTAAAGTCTTCACCGATCTGGAGGAGGGGCTGGCGCTGGCAGATACTCTATTGATTGGTGACGTCAGTTTTATGCCAGACGAACTTAAAGAGCGGATGATTCATGAATTAATTACCCGGGCGGTACGAATGGGGAGAAATGTTCTGCTTAAGGATGCTCTTCCGCCCGATGTCCATGCTGAGCTGTACCGGTTGGCTTCAGAAGCCAAGGTTTTTATCAAGACCCGTTATATTTAATGCGCTCTGCACATTTATGGAGGTATCTATGTACAAAATAGCGCTGGAATTAACTAAGAATTGTAATTTGCGCTGCAGTTATTGTTATCAGCCCCGCTTCACCAACACCATGGATATAGAGACGGCCTGCAGGGCGATAGATCTGGGGATAGAGAGAGCGAAGGTACTGCCCACCAGGAAGCTGCTGATCAGCTTTTTTGGCGGGGAACCATTATTGCAATTTCCGCAAATGGTCTCGCTGGTTGAGTATTCCAAGTCAGCTGCAGACGGATATGATATCGCTTATGAATTGACTACGAACGGTACGTTGTTGCAGGCTAGGCATATTGATTTTTTTGCAGAGCATCAGTTTTTCTTGAAGGTAAGTATTGACGGGCTCCCAGAGGATCATAATCTCAACAGGCGGAATCCAGGCAATGCGGACAGTTACCAGCTGGTCATCCGGAATCTCGACTTGTTCATGGACTACCAGAGGAAGCTAAAAAAGCCGATTCAGGTAAGCATGGTCATCAGCCGGAATAACTATACTCATTTTCTGGCGAATATCCGGCACCTCGCGGACTTAGGGTTCCGTATGTTTGATACGGCGCTGAATTTCACTGATTGCTGGAGTGATCAGGAGTTGGCCGGCTTGAGAGCCGAATATGAACAAGTTGTCGATCTCTACTTTGAACGCATTCAGAACAAGAGGGGCTTCATCTGGACCTTCATTGATAATGGACTGATGCCGCAGATTAAGCCAAGGAAGAACTATTACTGCGGTGCAGGCATCAGCAGCATGTATGTGAATACAGAAGGGGAGCTGTATCCGTGTTACGCCTGCTTCAAGGATGAGGTGAGAATCGGGTCAACCGCAGAGGGCATCAATGAGGCCCGGGCCAACCGGTTCAAGCACTACCAGCGGGAGCTGACCGGGGATTGTATCGATTGCAGCATCCAGGCCTATTGCCCGGCATGTGATTGCCTGATGATGAACATGGAGCAGACCAATGACTTCTATACCGTGCCTAAAATGTTCTGTGAGCATGCCAAAATGCGCTATGAGCTGACGAATAAGCTGCATCATAATCCGGAATGGAAGCGGATGTTAGAGATGATGAGCGTTCCGAAAGGAGTATAGGAATGAATGATTATATCTGGAGTGCGGATGTGGAAGTGCAGCGCAAGCATGATAAATATTTGTTTATCAATCCGCAGCGGGGCAGCTGGCTCAAAGTAAACCAGACTGCCAAACAGCTCGTCGACCGTATGCTCAGCCATGAGGATGTTCCGGACGTGGATGCCCGCATAAAAACATCAGTGTTTAATAGCTTTCGCCATTCTGGAATGATAGAATCGCCAGATGACTCTTTTCACAGCGATACAGAATCTATCAAGTCCGTCTATTTAATTGTCACCAAATCCTGCAATTTAACCTGCGACTTCTGTTCCATGGGCTCCGGCCCGTGGAGCTTCGAGCAATTAAGTACCTGTGAACTGAAGCATACGATTGATAAGCTCGCTGTCCATAAGGTTGGACGTCTGGTGATCACCGGCGGGGAGCCTTTCATGAGAAGGGATATCCAGGAGATTATAGATTACGCTTACCTTAAGCTGAATTGTAAAATTATCGTCAGCTCCAACGGCTTGTTGCTTACGGCTAAGAAAATAGCTCAGCTTAAAGGCAAGCTCGACCGGGTGGACATCAGTGTTGAGAATATTTACTCGGATGATAATAACTCAACCACAAAAAGAATGAAATCAGTTATTGCCAGCCTGCAAAAGAATGAGATCGGCGTATGCCTGTCCTATGTGCTGACTAAACAGAATTGGCAGCATGTGTTTCCCTTCCTGGATTACGTTAATGCCTCCGGTGTAGGCTTCTCCCTGAAAATTGTTGCGCCTGTGGGAAGCGCCAGAAACCATCAGCATCTGTTCGACTCGGAGGATTCCTTTGAGCAGATCTATTTAAGAATCTTCAAATATATTCATGAACAGGGGTACGCCGGAAGAGCCTTTCACAACTTTGTGTTTCCGCATTTAAGCCCCTCCTACGGTTGCTCGGCCAAGGATAAGATTCTGTGCATCTCATCTGATGGTAAGGTGTATTCATGCCATTCGCTGCTGTTTCCTGAATTCACTGTGGGGGATATTCGTACCGAGGATATTCAGCATATTGCTGAGCATAGCAGGCAGCAGGCCGGGACGCCGCTGTACCAGGAATCCTTTCATGTGGACAAGAGGACATCCTGCAGCGATTGTGAAGTGAGATATTTTTGCCAGGGCGGATGTTATGCAGAGATCCACGATAACGAAGCCCGCCAAGATACTCTTCCCCCGGAATGTGAGATCAAGAAATCGATCATCCTGTTTAAATTATGGGAGTATGATAAGCGGCAGAGCTTCCTTGATAATTTAGAAGGCTTTATACGCTTCTATGAAGATAGAATTCATCGTAAGGAATTGAATAAGATTTTGAAGTAGCATGATGTGAAAAAGAAGGAGAGCAGTCCCGCCGGACGCTCTCCTTCTTCGTATCTCTCTATGCCGTTCCTAAGAACGGCGAATGTTAACCCATCACAACCAGCACTTCGTTCTCCGCCGCCATCCGGGACACTGGAATCAGGTTGCCTTCGATCTCCTCGCCGTTGATAACGATGCGGGTAACGCCTTTCTGCACGCCGTTCTTGTTCTCGACCTGGATGTTCAGCTTCTTCCCGCGGAATTCGCGCACCATGGAGAAGTCGGTCCAGTCCGAAGGGACACACGGGTCCAGACGGAGGCCGTCCTTCTGCGGCTGAACCCCCATAATACCCTCTGCCAGCGAGACCATCACGGTGGAAGCCGTGCCGGTCAGCCAGTGGACATGGGCCCGGCCCTGATACGGGCTGTCTTTGGACTCCACGAACTGGCCGTGGACATAAGGCTCCAGCTTGCGGACCTCCGCATTCTCGTTCATGGTGGCCGGGCTACAGTTCAGGAAGTACTCGAACGCGCGTTCACCGTTGCCGATCATCGTCTCTGCCAGAATGAGCCACCCCTGCGGCTGGCTGAAGATACCGCCGTTCTCCTTTGTAGAGGCATTGAACAGTGCCATCAGTGCTACCGGCAAGCCGTATTTGCGGAACGGCGGGTAGAACAGCATCGTGCCGTAATCGGTCCGCAGGTTGTCATAGACCTTGTCCATGGCCAGCTTGGCCTGTTCTGGGCGGGCTGCGCCGCTTAGCACTGACCAGCTCTGCGGGTTCAGCCAGATCCGGCCCTCATCGTTCTCCCAGGAGCCGATGGTATAGTTGTCCTCGGTGAAGCCGCGGACGAACTGGTCGTTCTCCCAGGCATACTTCTGGATGTTGCCGTCCAGCTCCTCCAGCAGGCCTTGCGCCCACGCGGCATCCTCCAGCTTGTTCTTGTTCTCCGCAATGCCCTTGAAGACCTTGAAGCCCATATATAACTGGAAGGCCACAAACAGCGATTCGCCCTTGGCCCCAAGCCGCAGACAGTCGTTCCAGTCGGCATGGAGTCCGACCGGCATCCCGTGCGCGCCCATCCGGTCCAGGCTGAATTGAAGTGCCTGCCGCAGGTGCTCATATACCGTAGCTTCGCCTTGATCTGAATAAGGAATGACCTCATCCGTGAAGTCCCAGTTCCCGCTCTCATTCAGGTACTTAATCACCGTCGGGAACAGCCACAAGGCATCGTCAGCCCGGTAGTGGGGATGTCCGGTCTCGCGCACATATTCAGGGTCGTCCGGTGTCCCCTCATGGCCCGGGTTATGGTCGAACTTCACCAGCGGCAGCCCGCCGCCGTTAGATACCTGGGCAGAGATCATCAGCCGCAGGCGTTCGAGGGCCATCTCATGGTCCAGATGGATAATACCTTGGATGTCCTGCACCGTATCCCGGTAGCCGAGCCCGTTGCGCAGGCCGGAGTACTGGAAGGAGGCGGCGCGCGACCAGATGAAGGTAATGAAGCACTGGTAAGCATTCCAGGTGTTGATCATATGGTTCAGATTGCTGCTTGGCGTCTGGACCTGGAAGCGGTTAAGCTTGCTGTGCCAGAAGGTCTTCAGCTCTTCCAGCTCCTGCTCCACGACAGACAGGTCCCGATAGTGGCTGAGAATATCAGCTGCACCCTGCTCATCATACTGGCCCAGCAGGAAGGCGACCTCCTTCTCTTCCCCCGGCTTCAGCTCTACATTCACCTGCAGGGCACCGCAGGCATTGGCATTATAGTTCAGCGAGTTCGAGCATTGCCCGTTCTCTACGGAGAGCGGATTCCCATAGCTGCGGTAGTCACCCAGGAAGGTGTCGCGGTCCCCGTCATAACCGGCCACCTCTGCTCCGGCCGCGCCGAAGAATCTCCACGTCTGCTCTCCCGCAATATTTTCATTGATGACCTGGAGGATTTTGTCGTGCTTGAAATAAGTCCGGGAAATAAACAGCGTGTATTGCAGGTTAACCGTATCCTGCTCATAGTTGTTATCGTTGGTGAACTCGGCGAAGCCGAAGAGGGCCAGCCTCCGCGCCGCAGTGCCGTCATTGCGGATCTTCATGCGCCAGACTTCATAGGTCTTGTTCAACGGTACATAGTATAAGGACTCGGTATGAATATTGTCATAATCTGAGACGATGTTCGTGTATCCGGTTCCATGATGGCAGACAGACTTGTATTGACCCAGATCCTTGCCGACCGGCTGCCAGGAGCCGGACCAGTAATCCCCGTTCTCCAGATCCTTCACATAGATATAGCGCCCCGGCTCGTCCTTGGAGTTGAAATGATAACGGATATGCCGTCCGTTGGCCCCGGATTTCACGAAGCTGTAGCCTCCGGCATTGCCTGAGATAATGGCGCCGTATTCCGGCGAACCGAGATAGTTGGCCCAAGGAGCGGGCGTATTCGGCTTCGTAATCAGATACTCCTTGTTCTTGTCGTCAAAATGACCGTATTGCATAACCATTCCTCCTCATGGTAGATGACAGGCAGGGCTATGAACGCGCGTTCACAGACGGCTGAAAGAGTCCCGCCTAATTCCATTATAAGACAATCGGAGCGGGCGTTGCATTCTTTTAGAAAAGTTTTATATTTTGACAGAAATAATAGATATTTTGCCCTTTTTTTGGATCTGCCATATAGAAATTATTGGTTGATTAAAGTATGATCTTTAGTGTTCTACATTAATATACAAAAGTATTTAAGGGGAGTGTTTATGCAGAGAGTAAGAAAAATTTTTATTTTAATGTTAGCAGTATTTATGCTTTGTAGCACATTGGGAGGCGGAACCTCAACAGTCATGGCAGATTCGCCAGCTGGGTCTTTGGAGCTGTCCCTTCCCGCTGATTTGACAGATTGGATTCTGGACGAGAATGCGGGTTACATCTATGCTATATCAAGCAGTGACGATAATCTCTATTTCATCCGTACAAGTGACCTCACGATTGAGAAGACGCTGAATGTTGGTTCCCGTCCCTTGTATATGACAAAAGATGGGCATTCTTTGCAGATTGGGCTTTCCGGCGCAGAAATGATCAAGACCGTTGATCTCTTGACTCAACAGATTTCAGATTCCATCACTACTTCCAGTGTTCCTCTATCAGTCGCTGCAACTTCAGAATATTTGTATTATGCAAACGGTGTAGGTCAGATATATAAATATAACAAGGCCACTAAAGAGAACAGCTTATTACCCTTTAATGCTTTTACAACTTCATACTTAGCCTTGGCGGTTGATGAACCTTCTAATGTACTTTATGTTGGGCAGCTGACTTCATATGCCGGGATACAAGCTATTAATGCCGAGACTGGTGCAGTCCTTAGCGAAGATATTGATGACCATACGGAGATTGGTGGAGGCGCTTACTCTATCAAGCATATTTTTATTGATGAACATTCGGTATATTTTGGAGGACATCAATTCTATAAGCAGAATTTGAATGAGACTACGGGTACCTATGTCCGGGCAAAGGATGATTATACATATCTCGAATCAGTTATATTGGGTATTACTGATAAATATGTGGTTACGACACAGGGTGTATATGATAAAAAAACGTATATGCCATTGACCCAGTTTGAAACGGATCAGAAGTTTGCTTTACTTGCTTCAGACGGGCATGCTTACATTGCAGGAATCGCTAACTGGTATACAGATTCCAAAACAATCAAGCGAGTAAATCTGAGCATTCCTGCTCATTACGATACGGCCGTCTTTACATCGGATACTTATTCCATCAAGAGTGATCATCCAATTACAGATTGGGCAACTGCGGATAACTTACCCTATATTTATGCTATTGTGGGAAGCACCAATGAACTTGTTGTCATTGATAAGCGAGATATGCGAGAGGTACAGAAGCAGTTTGTTGGCTCCAATCCGGCAGTAATCAAAATATATAATAATAAAGCCTATATTATCTTCAAAGGTGAGAATCACATCAATATTATTGATCTCCAAGACGGACTCCCGTCGAAGTCGGCTATCTCCAAAATAACGACTAAGCATTATCCGCTGAACGTCTTCCCTGATCGTACTAATCGTATTCTATATGACGCTGGAAGGTCTGAGTATGGTATCAGTGTGACGTCAGATGTGTATACTTCGGTCTCAGATGCAGTTTATTATGAAAAAAATGCGGGAGTTAGAACTTATGAGAGTTATATTCTAGATGCCGATAACGAACTATTCTACGGTGCAGACAACTACAATCTCTCTATGTATGATAGTCAAACATTCAAGTTAAAGCAAAGTAATGACATCAACGGAGGGTACTACGAACCTACACTCCATCTTGATGAAGATAGTATTTATTTCGGCAGCGGAAGGTATGATGCAAACAATCCTTCTATACTGTATGGCAAATACCCGGAACGAATTATATACGCGCGTGGCGATCTGGTATTCAGTCATGGTTCTGTATATGACAAGGATAGTTTTGCCAAATTGTCCGATCTGTATATGTTTATTAAAAAAGCCTATACGGATGCAGCCCGTACCATTTTTATATCAACGGATCGTCGTTTGTATAAGTTCAACAGCTTGGATGAACTACAAACAGCCATGAAGGAAACAAGAATCCCTTCTAATGCTGTAATGATAGATGAGAGTCTGACTGCTGGAGCAATCGCAGGAAACTTGTTTATTAAACCACCCGCTAACCAGGATGGAATTACAGGATATATTGCTTACTTCCTGGATCAGCAAGGAAATAGGCTTAAGCAAGTAGGTATTTCTAAGAAAGATAATTTATCCAGCGACGAACGTCTTGTATTTGACGTAGGTAATTCGTTGCTGCCTGCGGGTGCAGTAGGCATTGGAATCTATCCTGTTACCCGCAGCGACAATTACGGCAGTGATGGAACCTTTGGACTCTATGCACGCCTGTTGATTAGCTAAATTATGGGAATGTAAGATTATTAGTCAAAAAAGTAATCCATTCTACGGGTAATCGTTGCAGCGTAAATAAGCGGTCAAAATCGGCAAACGTTAGTTTGGCGCTCCAATGAACCACTGCATTTCCTTTGTCAAAGAGGAATTTCAATAACACATAAACCAGTAAAGCGGTATACAACTGTCCGTACACAGCATTGGGTGTGGTCCCAAATAAGGTTGGAATGTTTAAATGCTGCTTAATCCAGCGAAAAAACACTTCGATCTGCCACCGCTTCTTGTAAATTTCTGCAATCCGCTCAGCGGAGTGCCAGTGCAGATTCGTAGCAAGAATCACCGGGTTGCCTTGTGGGTCTCTTAGAATTACTACGCGAAAACGGTTCTTGGAAAGCCGTTGTCCTTTTCCTAATTGGCAGGTGAAATCTTGTTCGAGAGTTCCTGTGAAGGGTTCGCTTCGTATCCGGGCAACCGGGGACTGAAAGAGCGTGTTGTCCCGAAGCCGAATGACAAAGCATTGGTGCTGCTCCAGATACTCATCGAATCGTTTGTGACTGCCATACGCCCGATCGGCTACGATAATAAACCGTTTGTCGATCAGCTCGGGACAGCTTTTAAAATCATGGGAATTCCCTGTGGTCTCGGTCACCTTAAAGAGCCGGCCTTCATCGGCCACCACCGACACGTGTAATTTGATTCCTGCGCGTTCGCCTTTCAGCGGAGCCCAAGGAAGCCGTTCTTTCCCGACGGTAATTTTGGTGGAATCGACGAGAAGTAAGGCTTTGGGAATCCCTAAATGTCTTCGGGTCGAGCGATTACACAGATCAATCATGAGGTTCAGCAATTGCTTAAAAAGCTCGAAGGGAACATCTTTCGCTTTTTTGGAAAGCGTTGAATGGTCTACGGGTCTAAGGCCGCTGGAATCCATGCGTACTTCACCATCCCGATATCCCTCCCACTGCTGGAACGAAGCCTCCGCCAAGAATAAAAAGAGGTCATAGACGGTAAACTTTCTTGCTGTATCGACATATTCAAGTTCTTGAAGAAACGGTGAGAGTTTCTCTTCAGGAATCACTAATTGCAGAATGTTCGAGATTGAAGTAGACTTTTTCATGAGGTCGCCTCGTTTCGGATGTTTGTAGGGGTACAAACACTTTACCGAATGAGTGGCCTTTTTGCTACCTTTTTTTGGCTAATCAACAGGCCTGGACTCTATGCAACAGCTGCGATCTATGATGCTCCGGGTTATCTGCCGATCGACTTTTCAGTAACGGATACAGATCCTGATATGAATATATTCTCTGGTTCTGTTGCATGGAAACCAGGGGCCAGTGAATTGCCAGGAGCTCGTTATTCATTGTACTTTATTGGCTACAATGGTGTCATTGGTGACAAGATAACAGAGGTTAAGGGTGGGGAAAAGAGCTATTCTCTTACGATTAATTCTATCAGTGTGCCTAAGGATGCTTTAGCCATAGCTATATTTATTGAAAATGATGAGCTCGAATCGCCGTTCTACAGTGTAGGAATTTTGGATGATAAAGTGACATTGGATATCCCGTTATCCTCTATTACAGTCAATAAGTATATGGTGAAATCAGATGATGTTGTTGTCACTAACCTTATTGCTGGCGATATTATCCGTATATACAATGAAAAGTCCTATATACTGGGGTATGGAGTTGTCAAACCAGGTGAAACTAGTGTAACAATTCCAATTAGCAACCTTGGAAATCCTGGACAGAAATTACGTATAACCCGGCAGTCACTAGATCGACTAGAAAGTCTAGGAACAATGGTTCTTATCCCTGCTGTTGTTAATGACAGCGGTGGAGGAACTGACGGCGGTGGAGGAACTGGCAACGGTGGAGGAACTGGCAACGGTGGAGGAACTGGCGGCGGTGGAGGAACTGGCGGCGGTGGAGGAACTGGCGGCGGTGGAGGAACTGGCGGCGGTGGAGGAACTGACGGCGGTGGAGGAGCTGCTGGCGGTGGAGGAACTGCTGTTAGCCAGCCTGCTTCTAATGCAACTGGCACAACGTTGACTGATGTTACAGCGGCGCTAATCTCTAAGGCAATGGACAATCCCGAATTCAAGAAGAATCCAGTGATCACCATTAAGGCAGAGGATAAGCCATCTACACTCAGTAGCCAATTCCAGATCAATACGGATGTTCTAAAAGATATTCTAAATAACTCTAAGGAAACTGTTCTCATTCTGGAATCTTCATCCGGCAAGCTTCAGTTGCCTGTGAACTCCCTATTCTCAGCTGTCTCCAAACAGATTGTGCCTGGTCAAAAGATTATTATTACTATCTCTAATGCGGCAAGCGAATATAAAGTTAAGTTATCTGCCCAATTCGGAGGTTCTGCCGGTACTACTCTGGTGGGAGAGCCGATGGACTTCCAGGTTCATCTTGTGGGCAATGGTAAGGAAGCAATAATTTCAAACTTCTCAGACTATGTAGGTCATGTAGTCAATGTCGGCGTTACTCAAGATGTGAATGCTGTATATTCAGGCTTAACCTATGATTCAGTGAATCAAATCTATGTGCCGGTACCAACCACTTGGGAATGGAAAGATGGCGTGCTTCAGGTGACGATGAAGCGTAAAGGGAACTCCGTTTATGCGATTGTTCAGAAAGATGTCCAGTTTAATGATTTGACTAATAGTAATCCGTTTATAGATAGCATCCTAGCCTTAGCAAACCGCAATGTAATTAGCGGATACGCAGATGGAAGCTTCAAGGCGGACCAGGTTGTAACACGCGCTGAATTCGCTACGATGCTTAATCGTGCTCTAGGTATTCTGCCTTCACAGCAATCTGCCAGAAGCTTCAAGGATGTTAAAGCTGGAGCGTGGTATGAAACACAGGTAAATGCTGCTGTTGATGCTGGCCTAATTAACGGGTTTACTGATGGAACCTTCCGTCCAACTCAGGAAATCACCCATCAAGAAATGATTGTTATGCTGGCCAACGCCTTGAATAATAACGGAACAATTCCTGAAAATATCAAACCGGGAACGACAACAGTTCCACAGAATGTGGCGGTCTGGGCCAAACCATATTATGTTATTGCCTTTGAGCATGGTTTACTGCCAATTGACAGTACATTTAAATTTCAGACAAATAAGAAAACGGAGAGACAGGAAAGTGCCTTCCTGCTCTATCAATTGATGAAGGTATTAAAGCTTACGAATGACTTGTAGTTGAACCAACTGTTTATGAGAAAAAGGATACTCTCAGGAGTATCCTTTTTTGCGTGTGCTTACGGTCACATCAAAGTTTTGGATTTCACTCAGAATAGGAATATTCGCAATTACGCAATGATATTTGTCACAAAAAAGGAGATTTGTAGAGTTAATGTAGAGGGCTGTCGGATACTATTAGAAACTAAGAGATTATTATGCACAATCTGTCTGTATTTGTTTCGCACGATTTGGTGAACGCCCGCATAGGAGAGGAGGAATATACGGGTTAAAGGCAAGCGGTCTATGAACCATAGGTAGTGTCCGTTAATCAAATAAAAGTCCCTTAGATGAGGAGAACACACAAAGATGACAATATCGAAGAAATGGAAAAAAAGATGGTCCCGCGCGCTGGCCACCTCTTTGTCAACTGCGCTGGTCGCCGTCAATTTTGCGCTGCCTGGGCCTGTGGCTCATGCGGCTGTAGCGGAGAATGATGGTTCGGAACAAATTTTCACTTCAGAAAAGTACCGGAACTTCACTAAGGATGGCGGGGCGGCTGTAAACTTAACCTTCCCGGAGCTGTTCATTACCTCAGATCCGGATGAAATGATGGCAGGGGCTACGGTTGTCATTAATGGTTATAAAGCGGGCGATCAGATGACTTTCGCCACATCGGGTACGGGAATTACAGTGGCCTCCAGCGGGGACAATGGCGCTTATATCTTAACAGGCAATGCGCCGGTCGAAGTCTACCAGCAGGTATTGGAAAGTGCCCAGTTTAAGATGACTACACCGGGTGAACGCAGCCTGACCTTCGGTCTCGGATCTGTACTCGCTTTTAATAAGAATGGTCACTTCTACGAATATGTGACGGATGCAAGTGTTAAGTGGCCGGATGCCCGGGCGAAGGCCGAGCTGCGGACCTACTATGGACGTCAAGGGTATTTGGCGACGATTACTGACCCGGATGAGAACGCTTTTATTGCGGAGAAGGCTCAAGGAATTGGTTGGATTGGCGGTAAGGACGTAGCCCGTTCAGAAGATGCCAACGGAAGGGCTAACACACGAGTGTTCTCCTTGCAGAATAACAAATATAACGGTTACGGCGATTGGCGCTGGGTAACCGGACCCGAAGGAAAGCTGGAGTACGAAGGTAAGTCCGGGCTTCCTTTCTATAAGGGTTACAATGCTAATGGAGGAAAAAATGATTCCGCCACGGTAACGGATGCTACTTACGGCATCGGCAGTGATCATATCATGCACAATAACTGGGATGCAGGAGAGCCGAATGACTCTACCTACGAGCATGTGGTCCATATCTTTAAAAATGGTACATGGAACGATTATGCTACCAACAGTGTGGTCAATGCCTACCTGGTCGAATACGGCGGTATGCCGGGCGATGCCGACACTAGCATCAGTACTACCATTACACTGGTAGATAAAACTCCGCTGAAAACGGATGCCGATACAGCAGAGGGCTATCTTAATCTTGAGCCGCAGGAATACACAAAGGCCTCTCTGGCGGTTCTGAAGGATGCTTCAGACGCGGCCAAGGCCATCCTTGATGATGAACATGCTTCCCCGGAAGAGATTGAAGCCGCACGCAAGGGTCTGGCGGATGCGGTTGCCGGACTGGTTAAGCAGCCGCCGGTGGCGGACAGCGCCAGCTACACAGAGGGAAGCAGCAACCAGGTATCCATCAAGTTTGATAAGCCTATACAGTTCAAAGAGGGCGATGCCGATTCTACGGATGATTTCCGGGTGACGCTGGACGGCAGACTGGTTGATGTTACGAATGCTGTAGTATCAGACCAAGATCCGAGTATCATTATTCTGACCTTGGACAGCCCGTTGGCCAATGATCCTGTGGTCAGAATCGAATACGATGCCGCGCAATCGGCCATCGAGGCTCAGACGCCGGGAAAAGAGCCGGTTTCAGCATTTACGCTCATTGCGAACGGACCGTTCGGGGATTCCTTGGAGATTCTAACACCTGCCAAGGATACTGAGGTCTATGGAGCAGATTTCCCGCTCCCGGTATCCGGACAAGCTGCCTTGGACTCAGTAGTTACGGCTGCTGTCTACAATGTGGATGCTCATCCGGACGCCTATCTGTTTGACCTTGAGGTAGGCATTACGGTAACTGATGATGTCTATAAGTGGGACACCAAGCTGCCGGGACCGCTGGCACCGGGCTCCTACCATGTGGCGGTGACGTCTACCAAGACCTTCGGTGATGAAGTAAAAAAAGAAACGAAACTGATACCGTTCACCGTGCCGCAGCTGGAATTGACCCATGTGGCGGTAATCGAAGGCCAGCCGGATCATGCGGTGCTGACGTTCAACCAGCCTGTTGGCTCTGCGTTGACCGATGCTGATTTCACCGGGCTTACCGTCGATGGACGGAAAGTGATTGCTGTGAAGTCCGTTCAAGGCGATAAAGTAGAAGTCGTTCTGGAGGAAGCGCTCGGTCCAGATGATGCATTAATCGTAGGGTACGACCCTGCTGCCGGTAATGTTACGGCTGAAGGCAATGTCCTGAACGAATTGAAGCCGATCCAGGCCGGCGACCAGTCCGGCATCACGAAGAATAACAATGTGATTCCGCTTCAGCTCGTTGCTGCTTATCCCGAAGAGGGGCAGCTCAAGCTGGTGTTCAACAAGCCGATCAACGACCTGACCGATCTGTCCGGGTTCACTTACGGCGGCGTGCCGCTTCAGGGACCTTTTGAAATCAATGGTAATGAACTGATCGTTCCCATTCCTTCAGATCATAAGGGCGGCCTGCTCAGTTACGATCCGCAGCTTGGAAGTGTGACTGAGAATGGCAATAAGCATAACCCGCTTACGGGCCTGCAGCCGGGGATTGATCTCGGCGGGGACGGCAAATATATCGCAGACGGCGGCAAGCTGCCGGAGAACGGTCTGGGATTGAGTGCCGGGGATCAGCCGGTATCCTTAAATCCGGGCTTCCAGCCGGATGTGCCAAGCGGCTACCAGGCGACTGTGCCAAATGAAACAGATTCGATTGCCCTCAATCTTGCTCCGGCAGGAGATAACGGTACGCTGCGCAAGGTAAGCCTGAACGGTGTCCAGGTTCCTGATGGTGACTGGAGCAAGCTGCCGCTTCAGGAAGGGGTTAATACCATCCAGGTAGACATTGTCGATGCGAAGAACCCGGGCATTAAGCTGGGGCAATACCAGATTCAGGTTATCCGGGCCAGCGGGAAGCTGGTTTCGCTTGAGCCTTCCAGCGGCACCCTACAGCCGGAGTTCAAGCCTGAAATTGACAAGTATGAAGCAACTGTAAGCAACAGCGTGTATGAAATTTCCCTTAAGCCGTTTACACTGGACCCGGGGGCTGTAGTAACGGTCGGCGTTGCGGGTGAACCTCCGGTACAGGTGAAAAGCGGCGACTGGAGCACAGCGCTCCCGCTGAAGGTAGGAAAGAATGAGGTTGTGGTGACCGTCAAGGATTCCGCAGGCGGAACGAACACCTACACCGTGACCATCACCAGACAAGAGCCTGCTCCATCCGGCGGCGGAGGCGGAGGTTCCGCTCCGGCGGCTCCTGAAACATCCAAAACTGAAGTGATTCAGGTAGATGTCGCTATCGGCGGTGCGAATGCAGCCGGCATTACGAAAGTACCGGTACAGCGGACAACGCAAAGCAATGGCACGATCACAGATCTGGTCCGCTTCACCAAGGATAAGGCTGAGGAAGCGGTGCAGAAGGCGAAGGAGACCGGGCAGAGCATCGCCCGTGTAGTGATCCCGGATGCCGCGGACAATGTCAGTGAGGTTAACGTCCAAGTTCCGGTAGAAACTGCTAAGCTGCTGAAAGATAACGGTATTGTGCTGGAGATCTACACAGAGAATGCAATTGTTCGCATTCCGAACGAATCTCTCGACGGAATCACGCAGGACTTCTATTTCCGGCTTGTGCCGGTAAGAAATGCAGTAGAGCGTAGCGAAATTGAGAAGAGAGCTACACTTGAAGCCGTTGTGCGTGAAGTGGCGAAGGACAACAAGATTGAGGTGGTCGCCAGACCGATGACCATCGAGACGAATCTGTCCAGCCGGGCGGTCACGCTGATTCTGCCGCTGAAGGACGTGAAGCTGCCTGCCGGTGAAGCAGAGCGCAACAGGTTCCTGGCGCAGCTTGGTATTTTCATTGAGCATACTGACGGCCAGAAAGAGGTTGTTAAAGGCAAGCCAGTTACCTACAAAGAGGGATTGCTTGGACTGGAATTCTCGGTAAGCAAATTCAGTACCTTTACGATTATTAATTTCAACAATCAGGCCTCTGCGATGCATGAAGCCTACATCATTGGCTTCCCGGACGGTGAATTCAAGCCGGATGAACGGGTTACACGTTCGCAGATGGCACTCATGATTGCCCGGAATCTGGGTTATGATGCAAGTGCAGCTGTGAGCAGTCCTCCTTTCCCGGATGTGGCTGTCCGTCATTATGCAGCGGGAGCTATTGCCTTCGTGAATGCACAAGGTGTGATGAAGGGCGATCCGGCCGGGCAATTCCGGGGGGCTGCACCGATTACGAGAGCGGAGATGGCCGCTGCTGCTGCCAATTACCTGAAGCTTGCAGTGCCGGCAGACGGACAATCCAGCTTCAATGATACAACCGGACACTGGGCGCAAGGTGTCATTGAAGCCAACGTGAAGGCTGGCCTGCTGAAGGGCTACCCGGACGGCAGCTTCAAGCCGAATGCCTATCTGACCCGTGCGGAAGCGGTGGTTATCGTCAATCAGATGTTTGACCGCGGCCCGCTGTATGGAGCGGATGCTGTCAAGTTCCCGGATGTCTCCAAGAATCATTGGGCTTACCAGGATATCCAGGAGGCTGTGATTGACCATCACTACCAGATTGATGCCGACCAGAGAGAGCAAAGGGTATCGGAATAAAAAAATGGGGGCTGCAGGAGAGGTTTATTCTCCTTCAGCCCCCGAAATCATTAAATTTGAAGTATAATAAACCTAACATTGCATTGATCTGCCCGTAATGAAGGAGATCCGAATGAAAGCAATCCTGATTGATGATGAAGCGCTGGCACTGAATTATCTGGAGCATCAGCTGCGCAAGCTTGGTGAGTTCGAAATCATCGGCAAATATACGGACCCGCTGCTGGGCAAACAAAGGGTGGAGGAGACCGAGGCCGATATTGTGTTCCTTGATATCCATATTCCCGAGCTAAGCGGGATTGAGCTGGCTGAAATGCTGCTGGAGCAGAGACCCGATCTGCAGGTTGTGTTCGTAACGGCCTATGACAAGTATGCTATCAAAGCATTCGAGCTTAACGCGCTGGATTATGTGCTTAAGCCGATTCAATTAGACCGTCTGAGACTTACGGCCCGAAGGCTGGATGCCCGCCGGAAGCCGCGAACTGCCTCGGTGGTAACAGAGCAAAGCTGGAGCATCCTGATGTTCGATGCCTTCCGGATCTTTGAAGGCGTGCGGGAGCTGGCACCGCTTCAATGGAGAACGGCGAAGGCGCAGGAAATTTTCTTTTATCTGCTGCATCATCGCGGTAAGGTGGTCAGCAAAGCGACCCTGATTGAACTGCTGTGGCCCGAATTCGATCTGGACAGGGCTTACCCGCAGCTGTATACCGCAGTGTATCACATCCGCAAAATGCTGGAGCCCTTCAGCCGGGAGCGGATTCTGCTGCAGAACACAGCCGACGGCTATCTGCTGAGGCTGGACGGCGTCTATCTGGATGCAGATGAGTTCGACCATTTCATCCAGGCGGGGATTGAAGTATCGGAATATACGGTACCTGAATATGAACGTATCCTGAAGCTGTTCAAGAGCGAATACCTGGAGGGCTACGATTATGTATGGGCAGAGCTGGAACGCCAGAGATTTCAGCTGCACTGGATACGGCTCAAGCTGAATCTGGTCCACTGGTATATGGAGAACGAAGCGTACGAACAGGCCTTCAAGCACATCGAGCAGGTCTGTACCCGTTATCCGCTGGAGGAGCAGGCGCAATTATTGTATATGAAAATATCCGATCGCATGGGCTTTCATTTTCTGGTACAGCGGCAGTATCTGTTGCTGGAGACGGTGATGGAGGCTGAGGTGTCAGAGAAGCCTGGTCAAGAGGTTATGAAATGGTATAAGGATTGGGATAAGAAGCGGCAGAAAGGGTGAATCCGGGGGATTCATCCTTTTTACCCTATCTAAATTATGATATATTTAATCTTGAACATTTCGTTCTGCAAAGTTTCGGCGAAGGAGACCCCCATGACCCAATTTGTCTACAAGCAGATTATTGCTGACCTCAAAATGAAGATCTTTGCCGGACAGTACGCTGACATGAAGCTGCCGGATGAGCGCAGTCTCAGCGAGGCTTATCAGGTGAGCCGCAGCACCATCAAGCGTGCGCTGATGAAGATGGAGAGCTCGGGTATTATTTTCAAGAAACGCGGCTCCGGCACCTTCATCAATCCGTTATACATAAAGAACGATTCGATCTTCAATTACGAAGGCTCTAATCTCGGGGTGTCGGACAACTTCCAGATGCATGGCAAGAAGCCGGACATCAAGGTGCTGAGCTTCGAGGTCATCCGGCCTACGGAGGAGCTTCAGCGCGATTTGTTCCTGCAGCCTCATGATTTCGTGTACAAGATCGTGCGTCTGCGCCTGTTCGACAGTGCGCCGTTTATGATTGAGACCGGATACATTCCGATCAAAATCGTCCAGAATCTCGACCAGACCATTATCGAAGGCTCGATTTTTCACTATCTGGAGGAGTCGCGCAATCTGGCGGTGACCAAGTCGTTTTTGTCTATTTTTGCCGAGCCTTCACTGCCTGAAGATCAGGAGCTGCTGCATCTCAAGGAGAACGAGCCTGTGGGAATTATGGAGGGAATCTTCTTCCTGGACAACGGGACGCCGTTCGAGTTCTCGCATATGCGGTTCCACTATGAGTATCTGAGGTTCAATACGTTCGTGTCGGTTCATTAACGGGCGGACGGCATAAATACATAACTGAAGCAAGAGCGGCCGGGGAGGAGTCCCGGTCTTTTTTGATTTTTTTAGGAAATGATACTCTATGTCTGCCCGCAGGCACATGGTCTGAATGTATGTGGAAAACAGTATACAATTTCATCATCCATCTGGCTAGCGCTGTATCCCCTCCAGTTAGATCCCTCACAGGTTGAGTTCACCTTTCTTGAATTAGAATATTAATCCATAATTATAAAAATAAACATTATTTTGTGCGTGATTAGCAACGAATTTCATACTATGTTCAAAATTTCACAATATTGGACCGTATTAATTTCTAAAAAGATTGAATTTCTGAAATCCCGATGTATGATGTAACTGTAGAAGTGATACATTCAATTTACAAAGAAAAAATTAGGGAGTGGAAAGACATGGGATTAACAATCGAACAGGTGGATTATTCCTCCAAAACGTATCTGGCAAAGCTTGACGCTTACTGGCGCGCAACCAACTACATCTCTGTAGGCCAGCTTTATTTGAAGGATAATCCGTTGTTAAGAGAACCGCTGAAGGATGCAGACATCAAAGTGAAGCCGATCGGACACTGGGGTACTATCCCTGGGCAGAACTTTATCTATGCGCACCTGAACCGTGTCATCACTAAATATGATCTCAACATGTTCTATATCGAAGGCCCGGGACATGGCGGACAGGTGATGGTCTCGAACTCTTATCTGGATGGCAGCTACACTGAGATCTATCCGCAGATCACCCAGGACATCCCTGGTCTGAAAAAGCTGTTCAAGCAGTTCTCCTTCCCTGGCGGTGTTGCTTCCCATGCTGCTCCTGAAACTCCCGGATCGATTCACGAAGGCGGCGAGCTGGGTTACTCCCTGTCGCACAGCGTGGGCGCGATTCTTGATAACCCTGACCTGATCTCCGCAGTGGTTGTAGGTGACGGCGAAGCCGAGACCGGCCCGCTGGCTGCTTCCTGGCTGTCCAACCGGTTCATCAACCCGATTACAGACGGTGCGGTATTGCCGATTCTGCATTTGAACGGCTTCAAGATCAGTAACCCGACGATCCTCTCGCGGATGAGCAGAGAAGAATTAACCGCATATTTTGCCGGAAACGGCTGGGAAGCCTTCTTCGTAGAAGGTGAGAACCCGGATCTGATGCACCCGGAAATGGCGAAGGTGCTGGATACAATCGTAGAGCGGATTGCCGCAATCCAGAAGAATGCCCGTGAAAATAACGATGCCACCCGCCCGGTATGGCCGATGCTGGTCTTCCGTTCCCCTAAGGGCTGGACTGGTCCGAAATCCTGGGATGGCGTACCGAATGAAGGCTCCTTCCGTGCCCACCAGGTGCCGATTCCGGTAGATCAGAAGAATATGAAGCACGCTCCGGCGCTGCTGGAATGGATGAACAGCTACAGACCGGAGGAACTGTTCGATGAGAACGGCCGCCTGAATGCGGAGCTGGCTGAGATTCTGCCAACCGGCGACAGACGTATGGGGATGAACCCGGTCACCAATGCCGGTAAGCTGATCAAGGACCTGCACAAGCCGAATTTCCGTAACTATACGCTCGATAACTCCGCACCTGGTCAAGTAATTGCACAGGATATGGCGGTGCTGGGCAAATACCTGAAGGAAGTGGTTACGCTCAACGAAGAGAACCGCAACTTCAGAATCTTCGGACCGGATGAGACCATGTCGAACCGTCTGGGACCTGTGTTTGAAGTGACCAAGCGCCAATGGATGGATGCCATTCAGGAACCGCAGGATGAATTCCTGGCTCCATACGGCCGTGTAATTGACTCTCAGCTGTCCGAGCATCAGGCGGAAGGGATTCTGGAAGGGTATGTACTGACCGGACGCCACGGATTCTTCGCCAGCTATGAAGCATTCCTGCGCGTGGTTGATTCGATGATCACCCAGCACTTCAAATGGCTGCGCAAGGCGACAGACCAGAGCTGGAGAGAGGATATTCCTTCGCTGAACGTGATCGCTACCTCTACCGTATTCCAGCAGGATCATAATGGCTATACCCACCAAGACCCGGGTCTGCTCGGCCATCTGGCTGACAAGAAGCCTGAATTCATCCGTGAGTATCTGCCGTCCGATGCGAACAGCCTGCTGGCTGTGTTCGACAAGATCCTGAATGACCGCCAGAAGATCAACCTGATCGTATCCTCCAAGCATCCGCGTCCGCAGTGGTTCTCGGCCGATGAAGCGCAGGAGCTGGTGGACAAAGGCCTCAAGATCATTGACTGGGCCAGCACTGACAAGGGCGGAGAGCCGGATCTCGTCATCGCTTCCTCTGGTACTGAACCTACAATGGAAGCCCTGGCTGCCATCTCGATCCTGCATGAGAAGCTGCCTGAGCTGAAGATCCGCTATATCAACGTGGTCGATCTGCTGAAGCTGAGAAGCCAGAAGCTCGATCCGCGCGGCTTGTCTGACGAGGAGTTTGATCAATTTTTCACAAAAGATAAACCGGTCATCTTCGCCTTCCACGGCTATGAAGGCCTGATCAAAGACCTGTTCTTCGACCGCCACAACCATAACCTGCATGTGCACGGCTACCGCGAGAATGGCGACATCACTACACCGTTCGATATGCGCGTCCTCAATCAGATGGACCGCTTCGATCTCACGAAGGAAGCTGTGCTGAGCCTGCCGGATGCAAGCAAATACCAGACCATCGCTGACGAGATGGATGCTATGGTGCAGAAGCATCACGCATACATCCGCGAAGAAGGCATCGACCTTCCAGAAGTAGAGAGCTGGGTATGGAAGGCGTTGAACTAAGCGTCATTCAATAATGTTATTTCATTAATAATATAGCAGGCTTCAATCAGGGAGCGCTCCGGGGTCAGGCAATGACTGCGGAGCGCTCTTTGTGTGCAGCGGCTGCTTCGGCGCTGCAGCCCTTAGCGGAGGCTTCCGCTGCGCGCCAGCAAGGGCAGGAACACCGCCACTGCCGTTCATCTCCACCATGTGCTTCCAGTAGCGCTTTGGCATCTTGGAGGAACGCAGCCGGTCGTTATAGCGCTCCTTGATGCCGATGGCGTGATAGAAGCCGGTCCACAGGCGGCGGTATGCTTCCTCGGTCTCATCCGGCTCCGGAGGAGTCCATTCGCTTAACGGCACAATGGCCTCCCGTCCGGGCTCATGGATCAGCGCTGCTCCGTGGGTCTGGTCGTAGATCATGAAGCTCTCTCCCTGGAACCGGTCGCAGAAGTGCTCCTTGATTACAGGCAGCACATAGCCCTGCGGCTCAATGACTGCGGCCATGACCGGGCCGTATACGGAGAAGCGGACGAAGCCCGTATACAGATGCGCCTCATGCCGGAGCTGCTGAACGGCCTTCATTAGCGTGTTCACGGTGTCATCGGCCAGCATACTCATCACCTTGCGGCCATGCCGGAAGCCGAGATACAGGAAATTCAGCAGCAGCATTTCTTTATCACGGGCGCAGCTCCAGAAGCCCAGACGCACCAGTTCCTCGGCTTCGCGGCTGATCCGCAGCGGCAGGGACTTCGCTACCCGTGCGGCCTTGTCCTTATCGGTCTCAATCCATTTGGCCTCCAGCAGCAGCCCCTGCTCTGCGTCTGCGGAATGAATTGTCAGCGGAGTCTCCTTCCAGGCATAGCTCTCGAACACACAGCACAGCAGCCCCTCGAAGGTTCCATCATAGGTATACGCGAGGGCGGACGGCTTGAACATCAGGCCTTCGCCCCCTTCGTGAAGCTGTCCCAGTCTCCGGCTGCGGGCAAGGCGGAGAGGTTGAAGTCATCGAACAGCGTGAGCTGCTCGACCTGCGGCTGCTGGAGGGCAAGCTGCTCCCCGGACATGAGCGAGCGGAGCAGGGTATGCTCGCTGACCTTCAGCCCCTCCAGCGGCTTATCCTTGCAGGTGATGAAGAACTGGGCGCGCTTCAGCACAACGCCAAGCTTCTTCAGCGCGTGGAAATCAAGCGCTCCGGCCCGTCTGGCCTTGACGATCCGCTGGGCGCTTCTGACACCAATCCCTGGCACGCGCAGCAGCATCTCATAAGGGGCGCGGTTGATCTCTACAGGAAACTGCTCACGGTGGTTGACGGCCCAGCTGCATTTCGGGTCCAGCAGCGGGTTGAAGTTCGGCACAGCCTCATCCAGCAGTTCATTCGCCTTGAAGCCGTAGAAGCGCAGCAGCCAATCGGCCTGATAGAGCCGGTGCTCCCGCAGCAGCGGCGGCTTCGTATCGAGGGAGGGCAGCAGGGAATCCTCCACCACCGGGGTATAGGCCGAGAAGAAAACGCGCTTCAGCGCGTATTTGCGGTACAAGCCTTCGGTCAGATTGAGAATCTGGTAATCGGTATCGGGGGAGGCGCCTACGATCATTTGGGTGCTCTGGCCGGCAGGCGCGAAGCGGGGGGCATGATTATATTTGACGATATCGGAGCGGTTCTCCTTGATCCGGTTCGTGATCAGTCCCATCGGCTGCAGGATGGACACCTTGCTCTTGTCGGGGGCAAGCCGCCCGAGGCTCTCCTGCGAGGGCAGCTCGATGTTGACACTCATGCGGTCAGCGAGCAGCCCGAGCCGGGACAGGAGAGCATCATCTGCGCCGGGGATGGCTTTGACATGAATATATCCGTTGAAGCGGTACACATTCCGCAGCAGCTCCAGCGCGGCGATCAACTGCTCGGTGGTATAATCCGGGTTCCGCATAATGCCCGAGCTAAGGAATAATCCTTCTATATAATTGCGCCGGTAGAACTGCATAGTGATGTCCGCGATCTCCTCAGGGGTGAAGGCAGCCCGCCGGACGGGGTTAGATTTGCGGTTGATGCAGTAGGCACAATCATAGATGCAGCCGTTGGTCATCAGCACCTTGAGCAGTGAAATGCAGCGTCCGTCTGCGGCGAAGCTGTGGCAGATCCCCATGGCCGTTGTGTTGCCGAGCGCTCCGGTCTGGCCTTTGCGGGTGGAACCGCTTGAGGTGCAGGCTACATCGTATTTGGCCGAGGCGGTTAGAATCTCTAGTTTCTCCATGACATCCACGGGCTCCATCTCCCTTCTATAAGAGCATTATAACCAGAACATGTGTTCCTGTCAAAAGGCATTCCTGTGCGCCCGTCCCGCGAAAATGTATGCGCATTCCCTCTTGTGCTATAATAGGACGTGATGGTTCTTAGCATCCAAGGAATCATACCGTTACTGAAAATCGGGTTAGGAGTGTTGCTGAAGTGAGAGGATATAACATCTGGCGGCCCATTATGCTGATTGCGGTTGCGCTGCTGACAAGAACCCTGGTCAACAGTGTCTGCCTCATGTTTGGCATGTCGCCGGAAACCGCAGGCAGTGTAGCCGTGCTCGGCATGGTGGTTGCCGCGCTGATCATGTATAACCGCATGATGAAGGGCCGCCGCCGCAGATAGCATATAGAGAGGGTCCGGCCGGAGCAACCGGTGAAGCGGGCCCTATAGGAACAGGCTTGAAAGACGCCCGCACAGGTGTCTTTTTATTATATACAGCCCGTTCCTGATCATACGGGCAGGAGGTCTGCCCGGCATTCCGGCAAGCAGTGCTTGAATAATAAGGCCGGAGCTTTTATTCTTAGAAGGATGTGCTGTATAGATACAGGCTTTAAGTTCAAGATAAAGGGTATCCCGCAGGGGAACCGCAATCTATAGAATCAGCAGCACTCAGCCCGGAATTTACAAACAGGAGGAAACCACTTGAGTACACACAAGATTGGAGTGCCCTTAGAGGGTTTTGCAGAATTCAGCCGGAAGGTAGCCGCAGAAGGTGCGGTGCTGCTGAAGAATGAGGGACAGGTGCTTCCGCTGGGGAACGGCGATAGCGTGGCTGTTTTTGGCCGAATACAGGTGAATTACTACCGTAGCGGCACCGGATCGGGCGGAAGCGTTCATGTTGCTTATACAACGAATCTGCTGGACGGCCTGCGCAGCAAAAAGAACATCAGCGTCAATGAAGAGCTGGCTGCCGCCTATGAGGAATGGATTGGCCGCAACCCGTTCGACGACGGCGGGAAGGTCTGGGCCGGTGAACCGTGGAACCAGAAGGAAATGCCGCTTACGGACGAGCTGGTGAAGCAGGCCAGAAGCCAATCGGACAAGGCTGTCGTGGTTATTGGCCGCACCGCTGGTGAAGACCAGGATAACGCCGATACACCGGGAAGCTACCGGCTGACGGAAGATGAGAAGGCGATGCTGAAGCAGGTTACGGCTTATTTTGAACAGACGGTTGTTGTGTTGAATGTGTCTAACATTATCGATATGAGCTGGGTGGATGACGCTGCTTATGTGCATCCTATCTCGGCTGTGATCTATTCCTGGCATGGCGGGATGGAAGGCGGTAACGCGATTGCCGACGTCCTGGCCGGAGAAGTAACGCCAAGCGGTAAACTGACCGATACGATTGCATATTCCATTGCCGACTACCCTTCCACCAAGAACTACGGCAATGAGTTCAAGAACCTGTATGAGGAAGATATCTATGTGGGCTACCGTTATTTCGAGACGTTCTGCCCGGAGAAGGTTCAATATGAATTCGGCTATGGCATCTCCTACACCACCTTCAAGCTGGAGACCGAAGAAGCGAGGCTGGTGGAGCAGGCTGGCGGGGCGCAGATCGAGCTGGGCGTAACCGTAACCAATACAGGAACTGCCTATGCCGGTAAAGAAGTGGTGCAGGTCTATTATGAAGCGCCGCAAGGACAGCTGGGCCAGCCGGCCAAGGCGCTTGCAGGCTTCGCGAAGACCCGGCTGCTTCAACCGGGCGAGTCCCAGCGGCTGACGGTAAGCTTCCCGCTGCACGCTATGGCTTCTTATGATGATGCCGGGGTGACCGGTCATCCGTCCGCTTATGTGCTGGAAGCCGGAACCTACCGCTTCTATGCCGGAACCAGTGTGAAGGCTGTATCGGCTATCTCTCTGGATGGACAAGAGGGTTATGTGCTGGAAGAGCTTAAGGTGGTAGAGCAGCTGCAGGAGGCTATGGCCCCTACCGAGAGCTTCATGCGCATGAAGCCGGGCGCGCGTAAGGAAGACGGCTCCTATGAGCTGACTTCTGCCGAGGTGCCGGTCCGCAAGGTGGATCTGGCCGCGCGGATTGAGAACAACCTGCCGCCGGTAATTGAGCAGACCGGCAATCAGGGATATATCCTGAGAGATGTGCATGAAGGCAAGGTCAGCATGGAGGCCTTCATCGCCCAGCTCAGTGACGAGGATCTGGCCGCGATTGTGCGCGGCGAAGGGATGAGCAGCCCGCTGGTCACTCCAGGCACGGCTTCGGCCTTCGGCGGAGTGAGCGACAGCCTGTTCAACTATGGTATTCCGGTGGCGGCAACCGCAGACGGCCCGTCCGGTATCCGTATGGACAGCGGTGAGAAAGCGACTCAGGTATCCATCGGAACCCTGCTGGCCGCGACCTGGAACGAAGAGCTGGTAGAAGAGCTGTATGTGCTGGAAGGCCAGGAATTGCTGCGCAACCGCGTGGATGCGCTGCTGGGGCCGGGCCTCAACATCCGCCGCAGTCCGCTGAACGGCCGGAACTTCGAATACTTCTCGGAGGACCCGCTGATCTCAGGGATCTTCGCTGCTGCCTGTACACGCGGAATCATGAAGGGCGGTTCGAATGCCACTCTGAAGCACTACGCCTGCAACAATCAGGAGAAGCACCGCAGCAAGGTTGATGCTGTCGTATCCGAACGGGCGCTGCGCGAGATCTACCTGAAGGGCTTCGAGATCGCCGTGAAGCAGGGCGGCGCGAATTGCATCATGACCTCTTACAATCCGGTGAACGGCCATTGGGCTGCTTCCAACTATGACCTGAACACAACGCTGCTTCGCGGCGAATGGGGCTTCCGGGGAATTGTAATGACCGACTGGTGGGCGCTGATGAATGATGTGGTGAACGGCGGGCCGGCAGACCGGAAGTTTACGAACTGGATGGTCCGGGCACAGAATGACCTGTACATGGTGGTCAGCAACTACGGCGCGGAGATCAATGCCTATGAGGACAATACCATTGCTTCGCTGGAGAACGGAACACTTACCCGGGGCGAGCTTCAGCGTTCGGCCATTAATATCTGCGAATTCATTATGAAGGCGCCGGTATTCTCCAGAAAGCATGAGAGTCTGGAGAAGGTAGAGACCTTCAAGGCAGATCCGGGTCTTGCGGCTGAGCAGGTTCAGGTGCTGAGCGAGAACGCGCAGGTGATCCCTGCGGTGTCCGCTCCAACCTATATCGAGGTGAGCGAGGCCGGTCCGTACCGTATGATTGTCAGCATGATGTCCACCGAGCCGGAGCTGGCCCAGAGCGCCTGCAACATGACCCTGAACGGACAAGCCGTGACGACCATTCAGACGCACGGCACGAACGGCAAATGGATCAGACAGCGGCTGGTGAAGATTGAGCTGGAAGCCGGACGGTATGAGATGAAGCTGGACTTCGTCAAGCCGGGCCTGCAGATTGAATGGATCGAATTCAAGCGGGTATAAGCTTTAGAGCAAGCTTGATTCACACCAATATCAGCAAAAGATTAGGCACCCTTACGGGTGTCTTTTTGCCGTAATCAAATGCTCCGCTTGCCATATACTGTACGGTTTCCGCCTGAATCCGCATACCCGCAATCCCGCCGAATAAAATAGGGTATAACGGCTACGATGAAGGAGTGTGTACAAGGATGCAGATACATGTAGTGCAGCCGGGGCAGACGCTGTATGGAATTGCGCAGGCCTACGGCGTGAGCATGGATGCGATTGAGGAGGCGAATAAGCTGTCTGCGCCGGAGCAGCTGGTCTCCGGGCAGGCGCTGGTGATCCCGATTGCCGGGCATTATTACTGGGTCCAGCCGGGCGACAGCTTTTACAGTATTGCCAAAAGGTTCGGCCTGAAGGCCAGCACCCTCGCGGAGGTGAACGGATTGGCGCTGAACCAGCCGCTGCAGACGGGAGTCCGGCTGTATATTCCCCCTGCCGCAAGGCGGGAGGCCGAGGTGAACGCTTATGTGGAGCCCAGAGGAGAGACCTTCTCCCAGACGCTCCAAAAGGCCGCAGCCGACGCAGCCCCGGATCTTACGTACCTTGCCCCGTTCAGCTTCCGCATCCAGCGTGACGGCTCGCTGCAAGCCCCGCCGCTGGATGATCTCGCCTCCATTGCAGCGCAGCATCAGGTGACCCTGATGATGGTCGTAACCAACCTGGAGAATGCCCAGTTCAGCTCGGAGCTGGGGCGTATTATTCTGAATGACCAGGAGGTCCAGGACCGGCTGCTGAAGAATATCATCTCGGAGGCGAAGCGGCTGAACTTCCGGGACATTCACTTCGACATGGAGTTTCTGCGGCCGGAGGACCGGGAGGCATACAACGCTTTTCTGCGCAAAGCGGCTGAGCTCATCCATAAGGAAGGCTTCCTGCTGTCCACCGCCCTTGCCCCAAAGACCAGCGCATCGCAGACGGGGGCCTGGTATACGGCGCATGACTACAAGGTCCACGGTCAGGTGGCGGACTTCGTGATTATTATGACCTATGAATGGGGCTACAGCGGCGGTCCGCCGATGCCTGTCTCGCCTATTGGACCGGTGCGCCAGGTGCTGACGTATGCAGCCAGCGAGATGCCTTCGCGCAAGATTATGATGGGGCAGAATTTGTACGGGTATGATTGGACGCTGCCCTTTGTAGCGGGCGGTCAATATGCCAAGGCGCTTAGTCCGCAGGCGGCGATTGATCTGGCCAGGAACCGGAACGCGGCGATTCTGTATGACTACAGAGCCCAGGCACCGCATTTCAACTACACCGATGATGCGGGCAAGCAGCATAAGGTATGGTTTGAGGACGCCCGCTCCATCCAGGCCAAGTTCGACCTGATCAAGGAGCTGGATCTGCGCGGAATCAGCTACTGGAAGCTGGGCTTGCCTTTTCCGCAGAACTGGCTGCTGCTTCAGGATAACTTCAAGGTGGTCAAAAAATAGCTCTCATCCCCCGCCACCTCCATACAGCTTGAAGGAACGATAAAAAAGGCTGCGCCTCCTACACGGGAAGCACAGCTTTTTTGGATTGTGCGGAGGGCCGGCTTAGCCCATTAAGCTCTTGAGTCCGCCCAGGAAGGGCCGGATTGACTTGATCATATTGTAGCCCATCTTCATGACCGGCATAGCCTTCTGTACCATACCGAACATCCCCATGAGCCGTCCCAGTCCGCCAGCCCCGGCAGCTCCCCCTGCCCCGCCCATGAGCGAACCCAGTAGGGGCATAAAGCTGGAGACATTCGCTTTGTGCGCAGCTGCGGAGGATTTTCTCCGTTTAGACTTGGAGCCTGGACGTGTGCTTGGTCTGGAGAGGATCACGGCCTCCTGATTCAGGTCAGTAATCCACCCGACGTAAGACCGCCCGTTATGCAGCGTGATGCAGACAGGCTGGCCTTTAAGCCGCTGTGCCTGCTTGCGAAGCTTTGCTTGCTGTGCCATTTTTCCTTCACCTCACCGTTTTTACTATATATCTTACTCAGAACCCGGGAGACGGCTTGTGCAGGTATGGAGTTTTAGGGGAATTTGTTAGAACAGGTACGGGCTGTTTTATATATATGATTAGCGTAATATTAAGGGGAGAGTGAGAACATATTCCATTATTTTAGAGGAGGAGAGAGATTATAATGCAAGAAATAGAGAAGCTGGCGCGGTTTATCGCGGCTTGCAATACTGAAAGCCAGCACTGCGGGTATGCGGGCAGCACGCTGGAGGATATCTTACATGACCTCAGTGACGGGTTGGCAGAGAGCAGCTATGTGTTATATGAAGGAGACGATATCACCGGCGCGATGATCCTCGATATCTATGATGTTGGTGGAGATCTGCAGGATATAGAGGTCTGGGGACCTTATTATTCCGTCCATCCTAAGGAGGAGCTCCGGCGTCTGTTCCATGATCTGAATGAAGTGGTCCAAGCCTCAAGCATCCGGTATGTTCACTTCTTCATTAGCAGCGCTAACTTGCCGCTCTATGAATATGTCAGCCGGCATCGTATTGAGAAGGTGAGGGCGCATCACCATTATTCATTAGATACCGCATTCGGGCAGAAGGGCAGCCCATCCGTTGGCCTGACTGTTCTGCAAATCACAGATTCTGAATCCAAGTGGACCGGACAGATTATGGAGCTGCATGACCGGCAGTTTCCAGGCGCTATCCTTACTAATGAGGAGATTCAGGCGGAAATAGAGGATAGCGGGGACAGTGAATATGATATCTATGCCGTGCTTGACGGCGATTCCTTCCTGGGCTACCTGATTGTCCGCAGAAACGAACGGACCCGTGTTCTTCATCTGGAATACATCTGCATCCGTCCTGAAGCGAGAGACAAGGGGGCGGGCAAGCAGTTGATCCAGTATCTGGCGGCGGCATACGGAGCGCAAGGTTATACACGGATTGAGCTGGATGTCAGTGAGGAGAACGAAGCGGCCATCCGCTTTTACGACAGAAACGGGTTCAGCAGGGAGCGTGTTATGAAGCATATTGTGATTGCAACTCAAGTCATATCTACACTCTAGGCCTCTGCTAAAATCAGCAATGAGAGGAGGAGAACAACCATGTACGAATGGAATGAGATGGTTCAGCGCATGATTGACTGGGTGGAGGAGGATCTTGCGGCTTCGCCTACGCTGCTGGAGATGTCGGAGCAGCTGGGGTATTCGCCGTATTACTGCACCCGGCAATTTCATGCGCTGACTGGGATGACGCTGCGGGACTATGTCTGGCAGCGCAGGATCAGCCGGGCGGCCCTGGAGCTTAGGGACACGGAGACGCGCATTCTGGATATTGCCGTGAAGTTCGGCTTTTCCTCCCAGGAGGCGTTCACTCGGGCCTTTCTTAGAGCCTTTAAACTCACTCCCCATGCATACCGGAAGGCTCCCCAGCCCATTCCGCTGGCTATTCGTGCCGAGGTGTTCTCTCCTTATCATTATTTGATTAAGGAGCGGGATAGAATGAGACAGGTGCATTTGCAGGAAGCAGAGATCAAGCTTGAGTTCATACCAGCGCATAAGTTTATCGGTATCCGCGACATCGATTCCAGTAATTACGGCGGGTTCTGGGAGAATGGGCATGACTGTGATGAGGTCTCCGGAACCCTGGAGAGCATGTCGCATGATACGCTGCCCGGGCAACTGGGCCAGACGGCAGGCTGGTTCTATCAGGAGGGGCGCAAAGGCTACCTGTATGGTATCCTTGTCGCGGCTGATTATGACGGGGCTGTTCCTGAGGGCATGGAATGCTGGGATATCCCGGAATCGGAATATCTGGTCTTTTTTCACCCGCCCTTTGATTACTTGCAGGACAATGGACAGGTGATGCGCATCGTGGAGGATGTGGCCTGGAATTATGATCCTGCGGTTATGGGCTATGTGTGGGACGAGGAGGAGAAGCAGGATTATCAGCGGCATTTCCCGGAGGGGTACGGCTATGCGGTGCTGCGGCCGGTCCGTAAAATAAGCTGACCTGAGCTGAGCACCAGGCTGGGTCAAGGAGAAGCGCAGGGCGCTTCTCCTTAAGTGGTTCGACCATTAATGCTCCTTTTAGTTAAGGGTAAGTTTCAGTGCTTTTCGTGCCAGAGCATCCGCCCTGTGCTCCATCGCAGCAACCTCCGCCAGTAGCTCGGCCTGCTGCTCCCGCTGCCGGGGTGTCCAGCTATCTCTGGGAGAGACGCCACTTGAGCGGAGGACCGCTGGGTCGGGCAAGTTCTGATAAGCCTCATCCAGCAGACCGGCCATTTCTCCATAGATCTCAGTCATCTTCTCCAAGGCAGCCTGTTCGCGCGGGGTATCCACCAGCGGCAGGGATTCACGCAGATAAGCTGCGGCGCTCCGGCGGGCATCCGCCAGGGCCATCATGCAGAAGTGATTGACCGATAACCTCCGGCTGAAGGCTTCACCGTCTGCTGAGGCATACCAAGCATGGTCCAGCAGCCCCTCGCTCCACGCCTCCAGTGCTTTGTAGCCTGTTGCATAAGAACTGTGGGCTGCACCCTCAGTCCCCATAGATTCCAGCTTCAAGCGAAGCGAGGCATACAGGTTCTCCAAGGCGGAAGGGGCCGCCGTCTGTTCACCCAGCCGGATGATCCGGTAAGGCCAGTGATCGACAAGGAGATACCCGTGAGATGCCTCCATATGGGCCTGAAAGTCAGGATCGTTCTCAAGCTCCGCGAAGGTCTCATCGTCGAAGTAACTGCGGCACAACAGCACCCTACCATCCTCCAGGTATCCGGTAATCACTCCCCACTCAGGGGCCACCCTCAGGTTAATTGCCACGGGCAGTCTGCCCTGCCGGATATCCTCCAGAATCGCAAGCTTCTCGGCGGCACGCTGCTGCGGCTCCAGACGGCTTAAGCGGGTGGCATCAATTCCATAAGCCCTACAGGCGGGGATTGAATAATCATAGACCACAAGAGCATCCGCAGAGCTGTAATCCCACACCGGCTCAAAAGCCACTCTCCAGCAAGCCCCCGAATTTCCCATAACCTGATCATAGGTTGTCTCTATGCCTCTGGCAGCAAGGGAGACCGTCATAGCCCCTGCCCAGGAGCAATCCATGCTCCGCCCGAAGCCAAGCCGCTGGATGCCTTCCACAATACATTTCTGCTGCGGAGAATCGGCCTGGTACAGGCGGCTGCGGTCTGTGCTGTAGCAGATCCGCTCGCCTTCAGCGCAGCTTACCGCATGAATCCCTTCGGCATTCATATAGACCAGCAGCAGATAATCGTTGCCGTCATTGTCGATCTGGCTTGGGAACAGCTCATGGGTGGCATTGAACTGATTCCAGCGGAAATGCTCGTAATGCTTCATTTTGGCCACGACATTGCGGTTCATCTGATCGTTACCATAGTACGCAGCAATGATTTGCAGCTCCCCGCTAGTCGCGGAATCACCGGCAGAATGGACATCGATGGTGAGCAACTGGCCCTTCAGCACAAAAGTCGAATACACACCGGCAGGTGTCTCATAGGTAACCAGCAGCAGCTTCAGCCGGTCGCTGGTCCAGGTACCAGGGAAAAGATGGTCCCCGGCCATCAGGCTCAGGCGGTCCGAGGCGACATACGGATTCACCAGACGGGTAACCTCCAACTCCTGCTGGCCGTCCGTGCAGATGGCAGAGAGGACCACTAGCTCCTGGGGCAGCAGAATGCTGTCAATCGGGTGGCCCAATGCTGCGGACAGCAGGGGAAGAGTGGCCGTCTCCGGCAGAGATTTCCCGGTTTCCCATTTGGAGACCGCTTGGGCGCTGACCTGTAGCTGTTCAGCTAATTGTTCCTGGGACAAGCCTTTCATTTTGCGGAGGGTGGCAATCCGTTTCCCCACTTTATCGTTATTAATCATGCTTCGTACAACTCCCGTTAATGGATTCCGACGTCGTAAGCTTATTATAATCTCAGCCCCCGGAATAACCCATATATTGGAGTAGGGGGCGGATCGTATGGGAATCAACTGCAGGTTGAGCTATACTTGCCTGCGCTGTTCTAATGCTGATCGTGATAAGTTTATTAAAAAAGCTTGCGCTTCTTCTGAATTCATGATATATTATTTCTTGCGTTGCATTACATCTTTTGCGGTCGTGGCGGAATTGGCAGACGCGCACGGTTCAGGTCCGTGTGGTAGCAATACCGTGGAGGTTCGAGTCCTCTCGACCGCATATCAGCTTTAGCACAATGCACGGAAGGCCCTTCTTGATGAAGGGTCTTTTTTGTTGTGACGAGCAGAATGTAATCGAAAAACCGATCATATTCGGCGCCGAGTAGGCGTGCGGGCCAAATGTAATCGAAAAACCGATTACAATCGGCGTCGAGTGGGTGCGTGGGCCGAATGTAATCGAAAAACCGAATACATTCGGTACTGAGTGGGCGCGCGGGCCAAATGTAATCGAAAAACCGAACACATTCGGCACCGAGTAAGCGCGTAGGCCAAATGTAATCGAAAAACCGAACACATTCGGTGCTGAGTAAGCGCGCGGGCCAAATGTAATCGAAAAACCGAATACATTCGGCGCCGAGTAGGAGCGCGGGCCGAATGTAATCGAAAAACCGAATACATTCGTCGCCGAGTAGGCGCGCGGGCCAAATGTAATCGAAAAACCGAACACATTCGGCACCGAGTAAGCGCGTAGGCGAAATGTAATCGAAAAACAGGCATGACAAGGCAGAGGCCTTGTCACCCCCAGGAATGAAAATAAGTGGTTGGCATCCGTCGCATCCATTCTAAATGAGGCTGTAGTCGTCAACACTTACATATACAAATCAAAGGGCGGAAACGGTTACTGGGACCCACCCCGTTCGAAAAACCGTTCTATTGCGCTTTTCGAGCATCGCCTATTGTAGCCCCCAAAAGTACGTGTATTAAATTACACTCACTCGAGCGCATGATTTGTAAACTGACGATGGAGGATGGTAGGAATGGATGCTGTACGTATGTGTTGCGCCGGTCTGGACGTGCATCAGGAAACCGTTGTAGCCTGCGTGTTAAAAGGACCGATCGAACAGAAACCCCAATATCACCTGAAAACGTTTGGGACGACAACCAAAGAATTGCTCGGCCTGCAAGATTGGCTGAGTGAACACGGCTGCCGGGAAGTGGTGATGGAGAGCACCGGCGTGTTATGGAAACCGGTATGGAACATCTTAGAGGGCAGTTGTGACCTCGTCCTGGCCAACGCCCGGCGGGTAAAGAATACGTCGGGTCGAAAAACGGACATGCAAGACGCGCGCTGGTTAGCGCAATTGCACCGTTGCGGGCTCATTGAAGGCAGTATGGTGCCCGAACAGGACATCCGGGATTTGCGGGATTTGACTCGTTACCGGAGTAAGATGGTGCAGGCGGTGACGGCGGAGAAAAACCGCATTCACAAAATCCTGCAGGATGCCAACATCAAACTAACCACCTTTATGTCCGATCTCTATGGGGTTACGGGACGGGGCCTGCTCCAGAAGATCATGGACGGCGAGGTCGTGGACGAAGTGACCGTTAAAAACCTGGTCAAAACCCGTTTAAAAAAGAAAGTTCCGCAGCTACTCGACGCGCTCAATGGCAAGTTGCGCCGTCATCATCGGGAGATGATTCGAGACCACTGGGACCACTTGGTCTATTTGGAGAAAAGAATCACGGAACTGGAAGCGCGAATCGAGGCGAAGGCAGAACCGTACCTGGAGGTGATTGAACAAATTGACTCCATTCCAGGAATTGAGCGGACGTCTGCTGTGACCATTTTTGCCGAAGTGGGGCCGCATGTCGCGGAAATGTTCCCGAGTGATGCGCAGTTCGCTTCATGGGCGGGAGTGTGTCCAGGGAACAACGAAAGTGCGGGAAAGCGAAGAAAGTCAAAAACGATGCAAGGGAACAAGCATCTGAAAGGTGCGTTGTGTCAGGCGGCTTGGGCGAACGCTCGCTCCTCGAACCGGATCGGCCAATTCTTTCGACGAATCCGGAAGAGACGAGGAGATAAAAAAGCAAACGTCGCCACGGCGCATTTGCTGATTCGAATCCTCCATGCCCTGATGCGGGAGAAGAGGTCATACCAAGAAATAGACGTCTCACTAGGCGATGAGACGTCCAAGAAAAACAGGTTGGATCGGTACGTTCAATATATCCAGCAGTTAGGATATAGCGTGCAACTAAATCCTACCCCATAGTCTTCCCTTTTTCAAAAAAACGAAACGTTTTTTGGGGGCGGTGGGTCTTTTTTTGTCAAAACCCAGTCTGCGGCGCGTTTTCCGGTACTTTTATTTTCGTATTAAACCGAACACATTCGGCGCCGAGTAGGTGCGCGGGCCAAATGTAATCGAAAAACCGAACACATTCGACGCCGAATGGGTGCGCGGGCGAAATGTAATCGAAAAACCGATCACATTCGGCGCTATGTGGGCTAAACAGCCCCCTGTCCCACATTCAAGTGGAGACAGGGGGCTGCTGCATTACCCGTGCATAGCTCACCGCTGCCGGGACAGCGGGTGTCTATCTACTCTATCGATGTTGCCTATGCTATTCTCTCTACCCCTGCCAGATGTCGGCAATCTGCACCGGCTGGCCGGTGCGCATGGAGCGGTTGGCGGCGATGCCGGTCATGATCGACATAGCGCCGTCCAGATGGGAGGCAGCGCGGTTGAAGCGGTCCGCCTGCTTGTCGCCAAAAATATCGCGAAGCAGCACCGGGTCGCCGCCGCCGTGTCCGCCGCTGCCGCTCTCGAACTCTACGCGGTACGGCGCCTTGAAGTGCGGGTAGATCATCAGGCTGATGCCGTTCAGTGCGCCTTCATCCGCTTTGTCGCCGCCGGAGTTGACATAGGATTGCTCCGTAATCCGTACCTCCATCCTCCCCTGCGTGCCGTTGAACACGATAATGAAGCCCTCCCACGGCATATAAGCATTAAGCGAATAGTTCATGACCGTCTTATTCTTGTATTTGACCATAACACTCATCGTGTCCTCGATGCTGATATTGTCCCCGAACACACTCTGGTCGCGCTGATACCCGTCTTCATGCTCGGCGTCCAGATACATGCGCTTCAGGTGTTCATTCTGGTCCAGGTGCAACGCGAAGGGGTCGTTCTCAGCCGCCTTGCTGCCGTACGCCCGCTGGTAGAACTCGGTGATGCCCCGTTTCTCGGCATTCTCCCGGCCATAGAAGCGCAGGTCGCCCATAGCGAAGACCGTGTCAGGCTGCGACCCCAGCCAGAAGTTCATCAGATCAAAGTGATGCGTCGATTTGTGCACCAGCAGGCCGCCGCTGTTCCGCTTGTCGCGGTGCCATCTGCGGAAATAATCCGCCCCGTGCTGGGTGTTCAGCAGCCATTCGAAGTTCACCGACAGAATCTCGCCCAGCACGCCATCCATAATCACCTCACGGATCTTCGTGTTGTGCGGCGCGTAGCGGTAGTTGAAGGTAACCCGCAGACTCCGCCCGGTCCGTTCAATCGCATCGAAGATGTCGCGGCATTTCTCCTCATCGATGGTCATCGGCTTCTCGGAGATTACATCGCAGCCCAGCTCCATAGCGCGGATAATGTACTTATGGTGCGTCCGGTCAATCGAAGTCACCAGCACGAAGTCCGGCCGGGTCTCGGTGATCATGCGGTCGAAATCCTGGGCTTTGTAGGTTGGGACCGCCGGGTATTGGTATTTATCCTGAAGCAGATGATTCGCATAATCCATCCGCGTCTGATTGACATCGCAGAAGGCCACCAGCTCGGATGTATCATTGTAAGCGGTAACAAGAGCGCCATAGAAAAATTCAGCCCGCCCGCCGGTGCCGACGAGCGCATATTTCTTTTTGGACAAGGGGATCACTCCATTTACTTAGGGTTGCTTCTATTCTATAGTATAGAAAATGCAGAAAGTGAACGGGATTTAGTCTCTTTCTCCCCAAAGTAAGCATATCTTATCCTGACAGGAGGTCCGACACAGCAGAATGGAGCCTATCTTTCACATCGAACAGCTGAAGCGAATCGGGCAGTTCAATATGGACACCGACCATTTCCATGATTTCTATGAGATCTACTATCTGCTGTCCGGGCAGCGGCATTACTATATCCGTAACCGCATGTACGCACTGGAGGCCGGAGACCTGGTGTTTATCAACAAAAACCATTTGCACCGCACCACAGGCGGAAGCCATCTGCCGCATGAGCGGGTGCTGGTGAGCTTTGGCGATGCGGACCTTGCGCCGGTGGCTCCTGCACCGGACTGGATGAATGTGTTCGGCGGGGAGAGCTTCCTGCTGCGGCCAACCGCGCATGAGCAGGGACGAATTGCCGATCTGCTTCAGGCCATGCTGGAGGAGCAGAGGGAAGGGCAGCTCTGGAGCATGGAATACATAAGGACGCTGCTGCTGCAGCTGCTGATTCTGCTGGAGCGCATCCGCAAGGCGAAGCCGGCCCTGGTCTCGCCGGAGCAGAGCGAGGGGCAGCGCCGGGTGTACAGCATTATCGAATATCTGGACAACCACTACAGCGAGCGGCTGAGCCTTGGGGGAATTGCCGAGCAGTTCTACGTCAGCTCCACCTATCTGTGCCGGATCTTCAAGCAGACCACCGGATTCACGATCATTGAATACCTGAACTATGTCCGCATCCGTGAAGCCAAGGCGCTGCTCATCCAGACGAATTGGCCAATCACCCGGGTGGCTGATACGGCAGGCTTCGAGAGCATCGCCCATTTCGGACGGGTGTTCAAAGGAATAACGGGACGCTCCCCGCTCCAGTACCGCAAGCAGCACAGGGCATGATGATAGCGAGGCACATCCCTTGTTTCGTTTCGGCAATGGCTGCGGAAATGTTACATATTTTTCAATCTTTGGCCCAGGGTTTGCCTTATAATGGTGAAGGTTGAAATACAAATATTGGGGTGTGTGATGACAATGAAATCAGGGGGCCTCTGGCTTGCTGCCGCCATGCTTGCGGTAACCGTAACCGGGTGTTCCTCGGACAATGCAGGCGCTGGCAGAGAGAGCATGGAGAAGCTGAAAACAGAGATTAGTGAGCTGCAGAAGGAGAACAGATTCCTGAAAGAGGAGAATGACAGGCTGAAGGAGAGCCTGGTGAAGCCTGTGACAGCGGAGGAGGAGCAGGGGGCGGTGAAGCTTCTTAATAACGGGAGCGGTGCTGCTGCGGCTGATTCCGGGGAGGTTTACAAGCTGATCATCAAAGGCACACCACTGGTGATTGATGAGACGGGTGAGTATACCATTACCAAGACCTCTTTCAGCAAGAAGGTAACTCCATCCAATCCGGGGTCATTCTACACTTACTATGAAGCCAAGGAGCCGGGTACAACCTATCTGGCGATCACCTTGAGGGTGAAGAATCTGGCAGGCCAGGCGATTAGTGCGGACAAAGTAGCGGATGTGGAGGTTACATATGACAACAAATATGTGTACAGCACCTTCGCGACGATGGAGAAGAACGGCGGCGAAGATTTCACCTATACCAACATCTCGACGATTGGACCGCTGAAGAACGGTACTCTGGTGTTCCTGGCCGAGGTTCCTGATGAAGTGAAATCCAGCGGCAAGCCGCTATATGCCGACTTCGGGATTGAGGGCGAAACCTACCGCTATACCATTGTAAAATAAAAAAAGAGCCTGTGCGCCGCAGAATGGTCTGCGGTCAGCATAGGCTCTTGTTGATATTATGGGATTAGTCCTGAGCGAAAAAAGCCGGCAGATACTCCCGGTTCGCCTCCAGCATCTCATCCAACAGGGCAATCGCCACTTCCACGGAACGGATGAGCGGGTGATGGGCGAGCGCCTGAATCGCCAGGCTGCGGTCGCCCGTGACGGCAGCGTCGATGGCGAGCTGCTCGTAGGTCTTCACGGCGTGGATGAGCCCTTTGGCCATCGGCGGAATTTTGGTCAACGGCAGCGGGAGGGGACCGGTCTTCGTAACCACACAGTTGACCTCGACGCTGGCGTCATCCGGCAGGAAATCCAGAATGCCGCGGTTCGCCACATTGAGCGTCTGGATGTCATTGGTCCCGTTATAGAGCGAGCGCATCAGATTCACAGCCGCCTCCGAATAAAAGGCTCCGCCGCGCTGCTCCAACTGCTTCGGCTTCTCATTAAGCTCCAGGTCGCTGTAGATGGCGAACAGCTCCTCCTCCACACGCTTAACGACCTCAGCACGGTTTCCGCCTTGTGCTGCGGCTTCCTGCTGCTCTGCAAGCATCGCATCCGTCATGTAGAAGTACTTCAGATAATAGGAGGGCAGGGCGTGCAGCGATTGCAGGAATTCCGGGTTCCACTCGCGTGCCGGCACATTCTTCGCGCTGTAGCCTGCGGTATCCTCCAGCATCTCTTGCAGCTTGTCTTCACCCTCCACATCGATCCGGGTAATCCAGTGCAGGTGGTTCAGGCCGACGAACTCGGCATAGATGCGGTCAGGGGCGGCGTCATACTTGGCCGACACCTGCTTAATTAGGCCAATCGGGGCATTGCACAGGCCGATGCTCTTCACCTTGGAGTACCGCAGCACGGCTTCCGTGACCATGCCCGCCGGGTTGGTGAAGTTGAGCAGCCAGGCGTCCGGCGCCAGCTCCTCAATATCTTGGCAGATGCCGAGAATAACAGGGATGGTGCGCAGCGCCTTCAGCATGCCGCCGGGACCGGTCGTCTCCTGGCCGATCACGCCGTACTTCAGCGGAATCGACTCGTCGCGGGCGCGGGCGTCCAGCATCCCGACGCGGATCTGGGTGCTGACGAAGTCGGCCCCGGCAATAGCCTTGCGGCGGTCGGTAGTGAGATGGACCTCGATCGGCAGGCCCGACTTCTCCACCATGCGCTTCGCCAGAGCGCCTACGATGTTCAGCTTATGCAGGCCTGCTTCAATGTCTACAAGCCATAGCTCCCGGACCGGGAGCTCCTTATAATGCAGGATGAAGCCTTCAACCAGCTCGGGGGTATAAGAAGACCCCCCGCCGATGACGGCAATCTTCAGACCTTGGTTTGCTGTCACAATGAATCACTCCTGTCTGGTGATGATGGTTGGAATCTGCTCAAATTCCTGGTAAGCACGCATCGTCTCATACATATCCCGGCTGATCGTAATCCCGTCCCGCTCCAGCGCCGACCAGACGGCGCCAATCACAGGCTCGGTGGACAGGGTGACCACCGCGGCCCCCGGTGCCGCTTCGCGTACCGCCTGCTCGACCGGACCGCGGATCCAGCCGCGGTCGCCCCGGGTCAGCAGGCTTCCGGCCAGCACCACATCGAAGGTATCCTTCTCCATGCCGAGCCGGCGGATAACGGCCGCCGCCGCCTTGCCCAGCTCCACGCCCTGGCGGTTCAGAATCGCCAGCGCAGCCGCATCGCCTTCCGCTGCCGCCGGGAACAGCAGGCGGGCCGCATCCAGCGGCACCTGCTTCCCGTGATCGAGGAAGTCATCGTACATATCGTCCACCCGCTCATAGCCAAGCAGCCTGAGGAGCGGCTCCGTCAGCAGCGTGGGGACCTCGCGGCCGTCCCAGGCCCGGATGACCGTGCGGAACACCTCGATGTTCAGCGCGCCGCCGCCGCCGAAATCGCCGTACATATAATCGAAGCCGCCGCATTGGAAGTGGCGGCCCTCAGGATTCAGGCCCGCCGCATTGGTGCCGGTGCCGCAGATCAGGGCTACCCCGTAGGGGCGGTCCGTCCCCGCCCGCAGGCCGATCATCGGGTCGCCGCTGATCGTGTAGTCCGCGAATCCGATGCGGCGGATCATCGGATGGAGAATATTATAATCGGTCTGGCGGTCAGCTCCGGCCAGCCCGAGGAAGGCATGACGGAGCTGATCCAGCCGCAGTCCGGCTTCGGCCAGCGCCAGGGAGGCCGCTTCGCGGATATTGTTCTCCGCCTGCGTCACGCCGGTCTGGTGGTTGCCGTTGCCGCTCCTGCCCTTGCCGAGAATGCGGCCTTGTTCATCGCATATGAGGGCGTAGGTCTTGCTGCCGCCCCCGTCGATTCCCATATAATAAGCCAATGGTTTGTCACTCCTATAATTTTATCTTCGTCGATTCCCGCACAATCAGCTCCGGATCGATCTTAATATTGGAGCCGCGCTTCATCTCCCCGCTGATCCGGCGCAGCAGCATCTCGGCGGCGGCCACGCCGATCTTGTCCGCCGGCTGGCGCACCGTGGTCAGATGCGGGCGGAGCCGGGAGGCGATATAGTGGTCGTCGTAGCCGACGACGGCAACCTCCCCGGGCACCTGTATACCGGCCTCCATCAGGGCATTGATCACCCCGAGGGCAATATTGTCATCTCCGGCGAATACCGCCTCCGGCAGCTTGCCCTCCGCGAGCCAGCGCTGCGCGGTGTCATAGCCCATGCCAATCTCGAATTCACCGGGAACGATCTCGAACGGATCAAGGCCCTGCTCCTGCAGCGCCTGCAGGAAGCCCGCGCGCCTCTCCCGCGTGCTGCGGAACATCTCCTGCCCGCAGAGATGGGCGATGGAGGTATGCCCCAGCTCCAGCAGGTGGCGTGCTGCGGCATACCCGCCTTTGAAATTGTCGATGGTGATCGAGTAGCTGTCATTCTCCGGCAGCTGGTTGTCGATCAGCACGTAGGGAATCCCCCGCCGCTTCAGCTCGACAATATAATTATCCTCCTGCATCGGGGAGAGCAGGATGAGCCCGTCAACCCGGTCTTCCTGGATCAGGTAATGATTCTCGTCCGAATCGATGCCTGTCGAGACCGAGACCGCGAGGAAATACCCGTGCAGGGCCAGTGTCTCATTCAGCTCCTTAACCACGGCATCGAAGAAGGAATCCTGCAGGGTCGTTACAATCAGGCCGATGATCCCGGTCTTGCCGCTGGCCAGACTGCGGGCCGCTGCATTCGGGTGGTAATTCAGCTCCTTGATCGCGTCGAGCACCTTCTGGCGGTTCTTCTCGCGCACAGTCCCGGCCCCGTTCAATACCCGCGATACGGTGACCACGGACAGCCCTGATTTTTTGGCAACATCAAAAATACTCACTTTCATCCCAAGCGCTCCTTGCGGTAGATTGTCCGGTACTCTTAAAATATAAGAATTTATATGTTTCACACGATAACTTATCCTTCTATTTCTCGCTGAAACGGTACCGTCCTTTAAAAGGACGGCAAAGCCGTTTCCACTTATTCTATCTCCAGTATACAGGTCGCGCCGCGGTTCCGCTAAACATATAACATCGGCCGGGCCGCCTTATCTCTGGATGATCTCCGTAACCTTCTTCTGAATCACCGGCATCACCTCTTCCAGGGTCTTGTGTCCGGTCTCGACCGGCTGCAGCTCATTGATGAACATGTCGTTGATCTGCGAGTAGTTGGTGATCAGATGGTTATAGGATTCATAGCCGTATTTGACCGCGCCCTCGTAGACCTTCTTCACATCCTCCGGATCAATGCCGTCAAAATGCTTGTAATAGACCTCAGCCGCTTCCGTATTGACTGGCGGATTGCCGCCGCTCAGCTCGATGGACTTCTCCTGAACCTCGGTGGTGATCAGGTATTTGATCCATTCAAAAGCCTCCTTCGGATGCTTCGAATCCTTCAGAATCAGCAGCGGATCAACGAACAGTGTGCTGCGCACCTTGTCGTTGCCTCCCCATGGCACGGCGGCTACGCCAACCTTGAACGGAAAATCGTTAGACCCGGCGAGGTTCCAGGAGCCGCCGACTGACATGCCGATTTTGCCTGCGACGAACGGGTCGCCGTTCTGTCCGGCTACGCTTTTGCTCCACTCGGAGGTCGGGGACACCTTCTCCTTGAACACAAGGTCGAACAGCTTCTGGTAAGCGGCAATCACCTCAGGGGAATCGAAATGCGTCTCGGAAGGAACGCCGCCGTTGGTCCAGGTATCTTCAGAGTAAGGCTCTGCCCCGAAGTACAGCGGCCGCATATCCCGCTCCGCCCAGGTGAAGTCTACGCCGTATTGTGTTTTGGCGATATCGTCCGAGACGACCGTCAGCTTCTTGGCATCCTCAACCATGCGGTCAAAGGTCCAGCTCTTATCCTCATAATCGCTCGGCGGGTAGGAGACGCCTGCAGCATCGAACATATCCTTGTTGTAGAGCATCAGGGTGACGTACATATTGACCGGTATGCCGTAAGTATGGCCGTTTACAGTGTATATTTTCATCAGATTCTCAGGGATATGGTAATCCTCCGCCTTGAAGCCGTCTTCCTTGATAAGGTCCGTCAGATCGAGCAGCATATCCTTGTTGTAATATTCGGCAAATCCTCCGTATCCGTAGTGGCTCGTTACATCCGGGGAATTGCCGCCGGCAATCAGCGTCTGCAGCTTGCTGTCGAACTGCTCATAGGGAGCCTTCTCCACCTTGACCTTGATGTTCGGATGCTCCTTCTCGAATTCCGGGATCAGCTTCTCGATAAAAGTCCGGTCCTCCGAATCAATGGTATAGTGGGATATCGTCACTTGCTCTCCCGAACCGCCGGTATTCCCGGCTCCGCTGTCCCCGGCCGCCACATTGCCTGCCGACTTGCCTCCGCCGCAGCCCGCCAGAACTGCCGCCCCTGTCAATGCTGTTGCCAGCAGCAGCGCATACCTCTTGCTCTTCATCTTATTCTTCATTGTCCAATCCCTCCTGATTTCAAGTGTTGTAACCCGGCAATACTTGGTGCATTACTTGATGCCTGTCAGTACGATGCCTTCCACGAACTGCTTCTGGGCGATAGCGAACAAGGTGACGATCGGAACCATCGCCAGGACGGAGGCGACCATCAGCAGATGCCACGGCGGAATGCGGAAGCGCGATGAGGTGAGGGAGGCCATCCCCACGGGCAGCGTGAATTTGTCCGACGAGCTTAAGTAGAGCACAGGGGTCAGCAGATCATTCCAGCTATAGATAAAAGCGAAGATCGCCACCGTCGCCAGCGCCGGAGCAGACAGCGGCAGCGCGATGGTCCGCCACATTCTCAGCTCGCCGCAGCCGTCAATGCGTCCGGCATCGAACAGCTCCTCAGGCAGCGTGGAGAAGAACTGCCGCAGCAGGAAGATGTTATACGCCGAGCCGAAGAAGGCAGGGACGATCAGCGGGAGGAAGGTGTCGATCCATTGCATCTGAGAGAACAGCACGAACTGCGGGATCATAATGGCCGGATAAGGCAGCATCATCGTGCTCAGCAGCAGGATGAACCAGAAGCTGTTGCCGCGTCCCCGGTACCTGGCGAACCCGTAAGCGACCAGCGCCGAAGAGAGCAGAGTGCCGAATACGGAGAAGCCGGCGATGATCAGGCTGTTCTTGTACAGGGTGCCGAACTGCAGCGTCTCGAAAATATCGGCATAATTGCTCCAGGCCCAGCTCTCCGGGAGAAAGGTCGGCGGGAACTTCAGCATTTCCCGTTTCGACTTCAGCGAGGTGGAGACCATGAAGAACAGCGGCAGCAGCATGAGGAACGTTGTGATGAGCAGCGCGGTGAAGCTGGCGATCTTAACGGGCTTGATTCTCCGGCGCAGCCGGGAAGGCTGGCCAAGCGGGCGGGTGGCCTTAACGGTACTCATCGTTGGCTGCCTCCTTCATAATGGACATAACGGCGCGACAGCCTCATAATGACTGCCGTGAACAGCATGACGACAATCAGCAGCACCCAGGCCAGCGCGGAGGAGTATCCGGCACGGTATTCCTTGAAGGCACTTGTATACAGGTTGTATACATAGAACCAGGTGGAATAATTGGGTCCGCCCTGCGTCATGACGAAGGCTTGCGTGAATACCTGGAAGGAGTCGATCAGACCCATAATCAGCTGAAACAGCAGGACGGGTGAGATCATCGGCAGCGTAATATTTAGGAAAATGCGGAAGCGCCCTGCCCCATCCAGATTGGCGGCTTCGATCAGGCTGGCCGGCACTCCCTGCAGACCGGCGAGGAAGAGGATCATGCCTGAGCCTGCAGTCCAGAAGGACATGATGATTAGGGCGTACAGCGCTGTATCGGGATTCATCAGCCAGGCCGGGCCGTGAATGCCGAACCAGGAGAGCATATAGTTGAAGAGGCCGATCTGCGGATTGAAGATCCAGTACCAGAGGAGCGACATGGCCACACCGGAGACCATACTCGGAAAATACATCGCTGTCCGGAAGAAGCCGCGCCAGGGGAGGGTCTGATGCAGCAGCAGGGCGAAGCCCAGACCGAGCAGCAGCTGTACCGGGACACTGATGAAGGTGTACCTTAGGGTAACTGTCACAGAACGCCAGAACAGCTCATTGTGGAACATCTCCGTGTAATTGGCAAGGCCGATGAATTTGGGCGGATGAATGATGTCATAGTCGGTGAAGCTGTAGAACAGCGAAGACAAGATCGGATACAGGGCGAAGATCAGGAAGCCGATCAGCCATGGGGAGATGAACAGATACATGTAGAACGTCTGCCGCCGGCTCTCACTCTTAATCACGAACACACCAGCCTTTCTTGGTTAAAAGTATAAGCGCTTTAATTTTAGTGGAAAATAAAAATGTAATCTGCCAATATTTTTTATAGTGGACAAATTGTAAGTTAAATCGCTTTAACTTTAATGTCGTCCGTTGACCTAATCATAGTGGATGATCACTAAATAATCAACCCTTTATTTCGGGAATAAAGCGTTACCAGTCAATAAATATAACAAATGAATGGATAATAATGCTGAAAATGATGAAAAATCTGCTGTGACCCGAGATTTTGTGTAAGGTAACCTGACTTTTGAGGCGCGATTTCTAGAGTAGCTCACCTGTGGGCGGCCGATTACTTGCTGGCTTTTCACCTGCGCTGGCCCCGGTAGCTATCGCGCTGCCCAATATACTCGGTTTTCGCATACGTCTACTCCCGAGACAGCAAAAAACCGTCCGGCATTGCCGGACGGCTCCTGCACCACTATCAGCGGGTGCGGGGCTTAATTCCACTGGTGATCGCCGGACAGATACTTCTCGGTCAGTACAGACAGCAGCTCGATGCCCACCTGATTCTGTCCGCCTTCGGGGATGATCAGGTCCGCGTATTTCTTAGAAGGCTCGATGAAGGCTTCGTGCATCGGCTTCACCGTAGTCAGATACTGCGTATGGATCGAACGGATCGTCCGTCCGCGTTCCTCGATGTCCCGCAGCACCCGGCGCAGGATGCGCACATCGGGATCGGTGTCCACGAACACCTTGATATTAAGCTGCTCGCGCAGCTTCTCGTCGGACAGCACATGCAGCCCCTCCAGAATGACGATGTTGTTCGGAGCAAGGCTCACCGTCTTCTCGGTGGAACGGGCATGGATGGTGAAGTCGTAGACCGGAGCGAAAGCGGCTTGTCCGGTCTTAAGGCAATTCAAATGCTCAATCAGCAGGTCGTTGTCGAAGGCCAGCGGGTGGTCATAGTTAATCGCACCGCGTTCGGCCATGCTGAGGTAAGAATGGTCTTTATAGTAGTTATCCTGGGATATAAACGTGACTTTGTCTGAGCCGAGACGGTCAATCACGGAGCGTGCGACTGTGGTCTTGCCGGAGCCGGTCCCGCCGGCGATACCGATAATAAGCATGGTTTTTTCGTAAACCTCCCTAAGCAATTGCCTTTGCAATTCCAATATTGTAGCACAGCAGTCGACTTATTTCATCATGATGGAGAGGAATATCATGTGAACATTCGGATAAATCGGTTATTTTGTAGAGAAATGATATGATTTGAAGGATACGTATAGATGAAGGCCTAATGAGAAGGGGGCAGATTGAACAATATGGATATGCAAAAGGCTCTAATGGAAGCGTTCGGCAGCACACAGGTACAGCTGGCAGGCCATGGCGCACGGGATGCCGCCGTGCTGAAGCGGTCACTGGCGGAAACGGAGGATACCCTTGCAGCCGACATGTACGGGAGCGGGGCTGTGATTGAGGAGTTCCAGGCGGAGATGGCAGAGGTGCTGGGCAAGGAGAGCAGCGTCTTCTTCCCCAGCGGCACGATGGCGCAGCAGATTGCCCTGCGCATCTGGAGCGACCGCGCAGGCAGCCGCAGCGTGGCGTATCATCCGCTGTGCCATCTGGAGATCCATGAGCAGGACGGGCTGAAGGAGCTGCATCATCTGGAGCCGAGATTGCTGGGAAGTGCAGACCGGCTGATTACCCTGGAGGATGTGCAGAGCATGGGGCCTGGGGTAGCCTGTCTGCTGCTGGAGCTGCCGCAGCGCGAGATCGGCGGGCAGCTGCCGGCGTACACCGAGCTGGAGGCCATATCGGCCTACTGCCGGGAGCAGGGGATTAAGCTCCATCTGGACGGGGCGCGGCTGTTCGAGGTGCTGCCTTACTATGGCAAGACGGCGGCCGAGGTCTGTGCGTTGTTCGACAGCGTGTATGTCTCCTTCTACAAGGGGATCGGAGGGATTGCTGGAGCGATCCTGGCCGGAGGCCGGGAGTTCACGGAGGCTTCAAAAATCTGGAAACGCCGCCACGGCGGCGACTTAATCAGTCTCTATCCTTACATTGTACCGGCCCGGTATTACTACCGGCAGAGAATCGGCAACATGGCCAGGTATTACGAGCAGGCCAAGGATCTGGCAGCCCTGTTCAATAGCTGCCACAAGGTATCCACGCTGCCGGAGGTTCCGGTCTCTAATATGTTCCATGTACATTTCGCGATAGCCAGAGAACGTCTTACGCCGGTGCTAATGGAACTGTACAAGGAGACCGGCATCGGCCTGACGCCGCGGCTGAAAGAGACCGGTGATTCTTCTTGTTCCTATGAGATTAATATCGGCGATCTCTACGGTGAAGCAGACCAGACGGCGCTAAGAGAGATGTTCCGGCTACTGGATGAGCGGCTGAAGACGCTCTGAACGGAGCAGGGGCTGTCCCCGGAGCCAAATTAATGGCTAACTCAGGACAGCCCCTGAATAACAACCCCGGCTTACCGGGAACCCTGCGCCTGACCGCGCAGCGCTATTTTGCGTACCGGTCCGGCAACCATCTGCTTCTCCGCCGGATTGAGGCCGAACAGCCACAATGTCAGCGCATAGATGAGGGAGTAGAGGATCACATACAGGCCGAGATACAGGTAGGATGTAATACTGACGAAGCTTAGCAGCAAAATGCCCAGCGCAGTCAGCACCACCACCGGGGTGAATACCCGGAGGATCTGCAGCCAGAAGTGGAGGATATCGAACTTCAACTTGTATTTATAGTAGATATTATTCAGGCAGACGTTGATGAACATCCCGATGGCCGTGGCAATCGCGCAGCCTGTAATACCCCAGAACCGGATGAACCAGAAGGTCAAGGCGACCTTAAGCACCGCAACCGAGAAATAGATGAACGCCTTCACCCGGTGCATATTCATCGCTTCCAGCATCGTGGCGAACAGGGACTGCACAATCGAGGTGATCTGGGGAATGATGATGATCAGGGCGATCGTATAGGCATACCTGTAGCCTTCGCCGAGCCAGATCAGGATGAAGCTCTGTCCGAAGATCACGAACCCGGAGACGATATACCCTACGATCAGCGCCTGAATGCGCCCGATTTTGACCAGCTCCAGCATGAGGGCCGCCTGATCCGCACCCTTGACGATCATCTTGGTGAGCTTCGGCAGGTAGAAGCTGGCCAGCACATTCGAGAAATTAAGAATATACGTATTGAGCTGGGCAGCGATCGCGAAGACCGCGATGGGCATTGCCCCCAGGAACATCCCGATGATGAGCGGGTCGGCATTCGTATAGATCTGGAAGGCGATCGACGACAGCAGAATATACGATGAATAGCTAAAGATCTCCTTGAACAGCTTGGTATCGAAGCCGTGGAATCTGACCTTCAAGTTCAGCTTGGTCCGGCAAAAGACCACATTCAGCACACCAATCGCCAGATTCAGCACCAGCGCGACCGTCACCATTCCCGTGGATCTGAAGCCGAACAGCAGCACCAGCACCATCATGGCCGGAGACAGGACGACGCGGATCAGGTTGATGATTTTGAGATACACGAACCGTTCATAGGCCGTAATAATGGAGCTGAAAATATTCAGCGGGAACGACACCGCCACATTGACCGCCGCAATGATGAAGATCTGCTTCAGAATGCTTAATTCCTTCTCATGGAGACTGCCGAAGATCGAGCCGAAATTAAGCACCAGAATCAGACTGGCCAGGAACGAGACCAGACCGATCGCGGAGAACAGCAGCAGGAACATCCCGTTGATATTGCGCTGTCCTGTAGCGTCATTCTCGGAGATATACTTCGCATTGAAGCGGATGACGGCACTGCCGAAGCCCAGGTCCAGCAGGACGATATAGGCGATAATCGAGTTCACCAGGGAGAACAAGCCGTATTCGGATTTTCCCAGGGTAGATACGATGAAGGGAGTCGAGCCCAGGGAGATAATCACGCCTAAGAATACGGAAGCATAGGTGATGATGGCGGCAAGTTTAATATTGGTTTTCACACAGATCGCTTCCTCGCTACGGAGAGTGTCAGGTGCTACAGCTTAAGCGGTCACGATGGATGAAGCCGCCGCTGCCTCAGCAGGGCTGCCCGACATGGCCTGAATGATCTGGCTGTAATGCGCAGTGGAGAATTCATTATTGTATCTCGGATGATCAAGCTGTCTCAGCTCCTCCAGAAGTTCAGGAATCCGGTCCAGCTCATTCGTGAACTTTACGAACCCCAGGTGCTTGATCCATTCATAGCTGCCTACAACCTTATAGTTGTAATTACCGAGGGCAATGCAAGGCGTAGACGTAATCGCGGCAAAAATCATCCCGTGCAAACGATCCGTAATCACAACCTCCGCCCCCTTGAACTGATCCCACAGCGTGTTCAGCTCCATATCGCGGTCTTGTACAGAGACAGGGCGCTCGATACAGGTGTCCGTGAACGTGATGCTGCTGTAATGCTTCGCGGTGTACGCCTCAATGGTACGCTTGTCCTGATCCCCGAAGATGCTCTCCTTGTCCGCTCTGATGCACAGAAGCGCGCCATGGCGTTCCTTGGGCGGGTCCGTGATATCCAGCGACATAACAATATCCGGTGTTAACAGCACTGCGTTGTTTCTGAAACCGGCTTTCATAATTTCGTACGACGTTGCCTCTCTGGCGACCAGAGTGAGGTCCTTATGGGAACCGTAGAGGTCCTGTGTCTTCTTGAACTCCGCGCGTCCCAGCTCGGTATCGCCGAAGTAGATGGTTTGCGGGAATACGATGATTTTGTTATTAGGGAATTCGGAGATGATCTTGCGTCTTACCTCTTCTTCCCGGAAATATTCAATCCCGAAGTTGCCCCCGCCCTGAAGCACGAAGATATCCTCCGGGGTGCAGAACTCCTCCAGGCACTTCATGTTATGCATCAGCCGGTTGGCGACAATCTCAATCAGGGTATAGTCAGGAAAAGCCTTCCGCAAAAAATTCATCTGCGCATACGTTATGGCATGATCGCCGAGATTGTCATGCTCCGGTGAGCCGACGACATAGATGGCTTTGGTCTTGCCTTTATACGCATTCCGGTAGCTCAGATAGCCCTTATAATATTGGTAGACGGGAATATTGCTTACATAATTGCGGAAGGACAACGGCAGAATCTTCTCAAGGGCTTGGCTCATATCATATTACTTCCCTTCAGGCGGAGTTTGGAATAATACAGCATTTTGTAAATGGTAGAGCTGGTGATGATCAGCACGGAGGCGGTCTTCATCTCCCGGCGGAGCTTCCGGTTGCGGAGAATTTTCGAGATATGCTTGTTCAGGAATCCGCCCAGCTCGACCAGATATTCCTTGTTCATGGCTTTCTCGCCGGTAATCAACTGGTAGTTGCACAGTTCAATTCCTTCGGTCACGGTCCGGCACAGCGAGATTTCTTCGGCCACCGGATAATTCTGCTCCGAGATGGTCTCGTAGATCTCCAGGGCGGCACAGAAGCGGTCATAGTATTTCCGGGTGTTCATCGCGCCGGTGATGCTGTCGCTTCTTTTCAGATACATATATTTGGGGGAGTCGAGCGAGACCGTGGTGCGGGCCTGGAGGAATAGCTTGTAGGTGGTGAAAATGTCCTCGAAGTATTTGCCGACCGGATACCTCACATGGGTGAACAGCTCCGCCTTGTACAGCTTATCCCAGGCCAGATTCTGAATCTCGGTGTCCTCCAGGAGCTTATCGAGGGCTTGCTCGTTATTATAGACATGGACTTCATGGGTGAAGCTCTTCGGAAGCGGCACATCGTCCATAACCTCAACATGGCCGCACACGGCAATATCTGCATCATGGGCGGTCACCAGGGAATATAGGGATTCATACATATCCGGCTCGATCCAGTCATCGCTGTCCACGAATCCGAGATACCTGCCTTTTGCCACTTCAATTCCATAGTTGCGGGCATCGGACAGCCCCCCGTTCTGCTTATGGATGACGACTACCCGGGGGTCCAGCGCCTTGTAGGCCTCGCAGATGTCACCGCACCCGTCCGGCGATCCGTCATTGACCAGAATCAGCTCGAAATCCTTGAAAGTCTGGGCTAAGATCGAATCCACACATTTCTTCAGGTACAATTCCACCTTGTAGATCGGCACAATAATACTGATCTCTGGCTTCACTTGAGCAGTCACTTCCTTTCCAGGGAGAATGCAATCGCAGCTTATTGCTGTATTGAGCAAGAGTCTACGCGTCACTTGAGTTGTGAATATCTTACTATCCGGGTCAAAAGGTTGTATATACTACTTTAGTGTACTTATGGTGCGCAGAAGGTCGTATCCTGCCTGGGACATAGCCGCAATTCCGCAGCAAAAAAGCCGCAGCACCATAGAGGTGACTGCGGCCTTCGCCTGCTGAAATTTAGTTGAACGTAATCGCCAGCGCGCTGGTAAACCCGCCGCCCGGCGGCAGGGAGATGACGTTCTGCTTCTCCCGGATATCGCCGGTGAAGCCGGAGGTATCGGCCACGCCATGCCAAGGCTCGATGCATATGAACGGTGCATTCTTCGGCTGCCAGATGCCGAGATCAGGGAAATTGGTGAAGGCGACTGTTACGCTCTTGTCAGACTGTCTGCTTTTGAGGGCAACCGATTTAGACTGGACATTGCGGAAGACCAGGGCGTCGTGCGCGAACATCTCGTGGTTCAGCGGCAGCTTGTTGTCTCCGCCGAGCATGGCCTCGCTCTTATCCGGAGTAATCAAGCCATTCTCATTCAGGAACAGGCGCTCCAGGCGCTCCGGCTGCTCAAATTCAAGATAATAGTCAGTGAAGCTGCCTTCCCCGCCGATCGGGCAGTTGAAGGCCGGATGGGTGCCTAGCTGGAAGAACATTTCCTTTTCTCCGGGATTCTCCACCCGGTAACCGATGTCCAGCGTGCTGCCGTTCAGCGTATAGGTCAGATATAGATGGAACGGATACGGGTAGCTGGCCAGCGTGTCCTCGCTGTGGGAGAGCCGGAAGATTGCCTGCGTCCCGCTGGATTCCACCAGTGTGAATTCACTGCGTCTGGCGAAGCCGTGGCGGGCCAGCGGATACGACTGTCCGTCTACACGGACCGCTTCGCCTGCGGCTGCCCCGATCATCGGGAACAGCACCGGGGAACGGCCTGTCCAATAGGCGGCGTCTCCGCTCCACATATATTCAGTCTCTGTATCAGTTCTTCTGAAGCTGACCAGCTCAGCGCCCAGTGAACTGATTTCGGCCACGGCCAGGCCGCTGCGTAAAATAGTGTTCATGCTTGTACCCCTCTCGTTTCTCAGTTGATATCCTCACGTCTCATATTCTAACAGAGATTGCCGCAGGTGATGCAAATTACGGAAATTCATCAGCCCATATTTTTTACAGTATGTAAAATGACAAACATGTGTAATCCGTTAACATATAAAGATAGCATTCATTCCATATCAGCGGAAACGGGGGAATAAGCCGATGCAGCTTAAGCAAATATTGGTGAACGGTGAGCGGCTGAAGGAGACGATTGAGGCTTTTGCCGCCTTCGGGCGGACGGACAAAGACGGGGTAACCCGGCTGTCCTTGTCGGAGCAGGATGTGCAGGTGCGCCGCTACTTCGCCGCCTGCTGTGAGGAGCTGGGCATGAGCGTGGAGACGGATGACCTGGGCAATATGTACGCCACCCTTGCCGGGAGTACCGAAGGCCCTCCAATCGTAATCGGCTCGCATCTGGATACGGTGAAGAAGGGCGGCAGATTCGATGGCGTGCTGGGTGTGATCGCCGGCCTTGAAGTGGCAAGAACCCTGGTGGATCACGGTATTCAGCCCCGGCTGCCCGTTACGGTGATGAACTTCACCAATGAGGAGGGGGCGCGCTTCGAGCCGTCCATGATGGCCTCTGGTGTCCTGTCCGGCAAGTTCGATAAGGCGGACATGCTGGAGAAAAAGGATACGGAGGGCGTCAGCTTCGGCGAGGCGCTGGAGGCCAGCGGCTATGCCGGGGAGGCGGAGAACCGGATCAGGGAAGCGGCGGCTTATCTGGAGCTGCACATCGAGCAAGGCCCTGTACTGGAGAAGGAGAACCTCCAGATTGGCCTGGTCGACTGTGTCGTGGGCATGGCCTGCTATGAGATTGAAGTGACCGGGGAATCGGATCATGCCGGAACGACGCCGATGGAGATGCGCCGGGATGCGCTGTTTGCTGCAACCGATCTGATTACGGAGCTGCGCCGCAAGCTGTCTGTGCTGGACCCTGAGCTGGTCTATACGATGGGGCGGATGAACGTGCTGCCGAACATCCATACCGTAATTCCGAACAAGGTAATCTTCACCGTGGAAGCGAGGCACAAGGATATGGACGTGGTCCGGGAGGTCGAGGCGGTCATACACGGCCTGCCGGAGGAGCTGCTGGATTGCACCGTGTCGAAGAGTAAGCTGTGGGGCCGCGATACGGTATGGTTCGATCCGGACATCTGCGGGCTGGTGGCTGACGCAACGCAGAAGCTGGGCTACAGCAGCCGGAAGCTGGCCAGCGGCGCAGGGCATGACGCCCAGTTCGTGGCGGGGTTCCTGCCGTCGGCGATGATTTTTGTCCCCAGCGTGAACGGCAAAAGCCACTGCGAGGAAGAGCTCACCTCCTACGAGGATTGTGAATCGGGCGTGAATGTGGTGCTGGAGACGGTGCTGTCGCTGCTGTCCCGGGCTTGAGCTGGGAGTAGACTGTAGACTAAGCGGAATCCATAGTTTGGCGTTGAAGACACCTAACCGGTGTCTTTTTTTTCGTGTCGGTGAAGGTGCGCGGGCCGATTGTATGCGAAAAACCGAACACATTTGGCATCACGGGGGTAGCCGGGCCGAATGTATGCGAAAAACCGAACACATTCAGTATCGTGAGGGTATCCGAGCCGAATGTATACGAAAAACCGAACACATTTGGCTTCACGAGGGCAACCGGGCCGAATGTATGCGAAAAACCGAATATAATATGCTGGCGAGGTGGTGCTCCAGAATCAATACTGATTCCTCAACATCCATATACAATTTCTGTGATGGACAGGCTGTAAGCAATATATCGATATCGCGGCAAGAATGGGAGATAGTCAAGGCGGAGCTGGAAACGTTAAGTTAGATGGGCGGGAGGGCCGAACGCAGCAGGACGGCAAGTAAAGCAAAGCGAATCGAGTCGTTCACTTCCGGCAGCTCAATATCTATCATGAACATACGGGGGAGATGAGAAGAATGAAGAAAGCTTGGAGAAAGCGGATGCTGCTGGGTGCCAGCCTGTTGCTGGCGGTAGGCGGACTGGCAGGCTGCACGGGCGGCGCAGACGGGAATAAGAATGCGGAGGGGGCAGCGGCCGATGGGCCGACACCAATCTCGATCTGGGCATCGCTGAACACGAATGTCTCGATTACGCTGAAGAATATGAGTGAGATTACGGCGATCAAGGAGTGGGAGAAGAAGACCAACATTAAGACGGAATTCCAGCATCCGGCGGTCGGGGCAGAGACGGAGCAGTTCAACGTGATGCTGGCATCCAACAAGCTGCCGGATGTGATGTTCGTCTATGGCGACTATTCCAAGCTGTACACGGACGGCAGCATCATTAAGCTGAACGATCTGATTGACCAGTACGCGCCTAACCTGAAAAAGATTCTGGACGAGAATCCCGAGATGGCGAAGCAATTGAAAGCGGATAACGGGGACATCTATGCCATCCCGCATCTGCGGCTGGGCAAGTACAAGACCTTCGGCGGCATGTTCATCCGCCAGGATTGGCTGGATGAGCTGAAGCTAGAGCAGCCGGAGACGATTGCCGAGTGGGAGACGGTGCTGAAGGCCTTCAAGGAGAAGAAGGGCGTCACCGCTCCGCTTCTGTACGGCGCTCCGCCCAAACTGACGACGATGGGCCCGGCAGCCGCCAATTTTCTGGAGGCCTACGGCATCACGAATACAATCTTCCTCAAGGACGGCAAGGTGGTCTTCGGACCGGTAGAGCCGGAATTCAAGGAGTTCCTGACCACCTTCCACCGCTGGTATCAGGAGGGGCTGATCGATCCGGACTTTGCCACCAATGATCAGAAAACCTTTGATGCCAAGATTCTTAGCGGCCAGGCCGGTGCCTTCTTCACGTACATCGGCGGCGGGATCGGGCGCTATCTGCCCGCCCTCCAGGAGAAGGAGCCAGAGGCCAATCTGACGGCCGTGCAGTTCCCCATAGTGAACAAGGGCGATGAGCCGATGTTCACCGGCCGGTCCTGGGAGTGGAGCGGTGCCGGAGCCACGATTACCAAGAGCAACAAGCACCCAGAGGAGACCGTGAAGGCGCTGGATTATTTCTTCAGTGAGGAAGGCCATATGCTGAAGAACTTCGGCGTAGAGGGTGTGACGTACACGATGAAGGACGGATATCCGACCTACACGGATGAGATTCTGAAGAACCCGGACGGACTATCGGTGGTTCAGGCGATGGCGAAGCATTTCATTGCCAACTATCCGTTTGTCGGGGAGGATGACGACCGGTACAACGAGCAGTATTACCAGTACCAGCAGCAGAAGGACGCGGTAACGCTTTTTTCCAAATATAGTGACAATACGCTTAAGGTCGGTCTTCCGCCCGTCAGTCTGACTACCGAGGAATCCAGTGAATACAGCAAAATCATGAGCGACATCACCACCTACCGCGATGAGATGTTCATCAAGTTCGTCATCGGCGCGGAGCCGCTGGAGAACTTCGATAAGTTCACAGCCCAGATCGGCAAGTTCAACCTGAAGCGGGCGATTGAAATTCAGCAGGCGGCAGTAGACCGCTACAATGCAAGATAAATCAGGATGAAGGCCACCTGCGGAGCGGCAGAATGAGCTGATTATGCCCCCGCAGGCCGGTCCTGCAAAAGAAAGGAGGGAGACCTGTGACACAGAAGTTATCCCTGGTCTGGCTGAATTACAAGCGGAACAAAGTGATCTACTGGATGGCTTTTCCGGTGGTTCTGTACTTTCTGGTCTTCAAGTATCTGCCGATGTATGGTGCGGTCATCGCGTTCAAGGAATACACCGTCGGCAAGGGCATCTGGGGCAGTGAGTGGGTGGGGCTGCAGCATTTCCGCGATTTTTTTCAGAGCTATTATTTCTGGCGGGTGCTCAAAAACACACTGATCCTCAGCTTCTACCAGCTGCTGTTCGGCTTCCCGGCCCCGATCCTGCTGGCGCTGCTGCTCAATGAGCTGAGGCATGAGATGTTCAAGCGCACGGTGCAGACGGTCTCTTATATCCCCCACTTTATCTCCCTGGTGGTCATTTGCGGAATGGTGGTCGATTTCTCCTCCCGTGACGGGCTGTTTAATTCGATCATTACATTCTTCGGCGGGGAGAGCAGCGCGCTGCTGAGTGAGCCGGGGAATTTCCGCACGATCTATACGGCCTCCTCCATCTGGCAGGAGCTTGGATTCTCGACCATTATCTATCTGGCGGCGCTCAGCGGAATTAATCCCGAGCTCTACGATGCATCGATGGTGGACGGGGCCAGCCGGCTCCGCCGGGTCTGGCATATTACCCTGCCGGGAATTATCCCGATGATTGTCATTCTGCTGATTCTGCGCATAGGCGGGCTGATGGAGATCGGCTTCGAGAAGGTCATCCTGCTCTATAATCCGAACGTCTACGATACAGCGGATGTCATCTCCACCTTCGTCTACCGCAAAGGGATCAGCGAGAGTGCAGAGTTCAGCTATACGACGGCCGTTGGCCTGTTCCAGTCGCTGGTCAATTTCATTCTGCTCATCGGGGCCAACCGTCTCTCCAAGGCCGTATCCGACAATAAGCTGTTCTAAGTGAGGGATTCTCATGACGATTAAACGAACGATAGGGGAAAAGCTGTTTGACAGCCTCAACGTGCTGCTCATGATCCTGCTGATCATCATCACCTTGTATCCGCTGTGGCATGTGCTGAATGCTTCGTTAAGCGACTCCAACCGGCTGATGGCCCATAGCGGCCTGCTGCTGCTCCCGGACGGGTTCAACCTGGACAGCTACAAGCTGGTGCTCAGTAATCCGAGCATTCTCTCCGGCTACCGGAATACGCTGGTGATCGTAGTGTTGGGCACGGCGCTCAATCTGCTTTTTACCATCCTGGGGGCCTATACCCTCTCCCGCAAAAGCTTCATGCTGCGCAATCCGATCATGCTGGCCATTGTGTTCACCATGTTCTTCAACGGAGGCATTATTCCGACCTACCTGCTGATTAACAATACTCTGCATCTTGGCGATAATCTGCTGGCGCTGATTGTGCCGGGGCTGGTCAGCAGTTATAATCTGATCATTATGCGTACAGCCTTTCAGGGAATCTCCGAGAGTCTGCTGGAATCGGCGAGAATTGACGGGGCGGGGGAGCTGCGCATCCTGTGGCGGATTGTCGTCCCTTTATCGATGCCGGTCATTGCGGTCATGATTCTGTTCTACGGGGTGGGCCACTGGAACTCCTGGTTCAGCGCCATCCTGTACATCCGCGACCGTGATCTGTATCCGCTTCAGCTGGTGCTGCGGGAGATTCTGATCCAGAACAGCACGGATTCGATGACCACCTCGGCCGCCATGGGCGACAAGGAAGCGATCGGAGAAAGTGTGAAGTACGCAACGGTGATGGTGGCTACGCTGCCGATTCTGTTTATTTATCCGTTTTTGCAGAAGTATTTCGTGAAGGGCGTCATGATCGGCGCAATCAAGGAATAGACCGGAGCCGCACCAGCACTGCATCCACATCATGAACAAGGAGGAGGAGCGCCTTGAAAAAGAAAAGCATCCTGCTGTCCTGGAGCCTCTCTTATCTGGTCATCCTGCTCATCCCCGTGGCCATCGGGGCGGCTGTATTTGCGGAAGCCCGCAATCTGCTGAAGGAAGAGGTGAACCGCTCCAACATGGTGCTGCTGTCCCAGGTGCAGGAGACGATCGACAGCCAGATCCGGGATATCAGCAGCATCAGCAGCCAGCTTATGGCCGATTCCCAGCTCAGCAGCTTCATTAACCATGCGTCCGAGCAGGATGCCAGATGGCGGCTGATGGGGCTGGAGCTGATTAAGAACCTCAAATCGATCCGCATCGGGAACGGGCTCATCCGCGAGCTGTACATCTATGTGAAGTCTTCCGATGTGGCGCTGTCCTCCTCTTCGCTGATGTCCAAGAAGCTGCTGTATGAGATTTATTATGAGGGCACCGGGGTAAGCGGGCCGGAGTGGACTAAGCTGATGGAGGAGTCAGACCAGAGCGCCTTCCGCAAAATGAAAGTCCTCAGCGAGGACCTCCGCATAGAGGAGACCTTGGTCTACCTTCAGCCTTATCCGGTTCAGGTGTCGCCGGGCAGCCCGGCTACCTTTGTGGTCATGCTGGACCCGGAACGGTTCCAGCAGGCGATCAATAATGTGCGGCTGGAGCCGGAGAGTATAGTGTTCATTCTGGACCGTGACGGGCGTGCGCTTTTCTCCACAGGCACTGTTGAAACCCCTTACACGATCCAGCAATATTTGCAGCAGAACAAGGACGGCGGTAGACGGGCCGGCACGGCCGACTGGAACGGGGAATCGGTGACGGTCTCGCAGATCTCCTCCAATGTGGAGGAGTGGCAGTATGTCTCTATCGTTCCGACCCGGATCTATGCCAAGAAGCTGATGGTCATCCGCAGCATCACCTTCGCCGGTGTAGCTGCGGTGCTGGTGCTGGGCGGTGTGGCCGCCTGGTGGTTCACCCGGCGGAATTACCGGCCGCTCGGCCGGATTATGAATATTATCTCCGATAAGGTCAAGGGGAAGCTGGAGCAGCCGGATGATGAGTTCGGCATTCTGCAGACGGTGCTGACCCGGGCCTGGGAGGAGCAGGACCAGTTCGCCACGCGGCTCAAGGAGCAGCAGACGATGGTACGCAGCAGCTTCCTGACGAGGCTGCTCAAGGGACGGGTACAGCCGGGAGAAGGGCTGGCCGGGGAGATGGAGCGTGTAGGCCTTATTTTTGAGAGCGATTCCTTTGCGGTCTTGCTGGTGCACATAGAGAATTATGAGGGGCTGTTCCGCACAAGGGCCCCGGAGGACAAGGAGGAGAAGCGCCAGTTCGTGCATCTGATCCTGACCAATGTGCTGGAGGAGCTGCTGGGGCCAGCCGGTCCTGTATATTCCGCAGAGATGGATGGACGGATTGCGCTGCTGGTCAATCTCCGGGGAAATACGGCAGAGGCAGTGCCGGAGCTGATCCGGGCGACCGGAGAGGCGCAGCATTTCATCCAGTCCCGCTTCCTGATCTATTTCTCCGTTGGCGTCAGCAGTGTCCACACCTCTCTGGCAGACATCTCCGCCTGCTTCCGGGAGTCGGAGGAGGCGCTGGAATACCGGCTGATTCTCGGCATCGGCCAGATCATTGACCAGGACCGTATCCGCCAGCCCAAGGAGGAGCTGTATTATCCGCTCGATCTGGAGCGTCAACTGGTCAATTATATTGCCACAGGCAACTATGCCCGTTCTACCGAGGTGATGAATGAGATTCTGATGACCAATTTTGCCGGAGAGCCCTTGTCCGTAGAGCTGGCCCGCTGCCTGATGTTCGAGCTGATCGGGACCATGCTGAAGGCCACGGAGCAGATCAAGACGGATGACCAGAAGGAGCTGACCCGGCGCAATGAGCTGATCCGGCGGCTGTTTGCCTGTGAGACCTTCGAGGAGATGGAGACGGAGCTGCTGCAGATTCTGGAGACGGTCTGCCAGATGGTGCATGAACGCAAGCGTTCCCACAACACCGAGCTGAAGGAGCAGCTCCTGGAATTCATTCATGAGAATTACAACGATGTGAATCTGGGGCTGACCCATATTTCGGAGCGCTTCCGGTTCCATGCTACGTATGTCTCCAAGTATTTCAAGGAACAGACCGGCACCAACGTTATCGACTATATCAACCAGTACCGGATTGAAGAGGCTAAGCGGATATTACAGGCGGATGATTTGACGGTGCAGGAGGTCTCCGAGCGCGTGGGCTTCCTGAACAGCAATTCCTTCATCCGGGTGTTCAAGAAATATGAGGGGATCACTCCCGGCCAGTATAAACAGGCCAGCCGGCTGATCCAGCAGGATCATGTATAACAAGGAGGCTATTCTGATATGTGGAAGCAAGCGATTGAGGATGTACTTCAAGTAACGAAACGCAATATTTCAAGATTCGGGGACCGCTTCCCTCATGTGAGTGCCGGGGATGAGCACTATACATTGAATGATAATACGGAGTGGACGGCGGGCTTCTGGTCCGGCATCCTCTGGCTGTGCTCTGAGTACAGTGAAGATCCGGTCTACCGGGAACAGGCGTTAAGCACCGTGCGGAATTTCCGCCGCCGGATGGACCAGAAGATTATTTTCGATCATCATGATATCGGCTTCCTGTACTCTTTGTCTTCCAAGGCCCAGTGGATCATCGAACGGGACGAAGGCGCCCGGCAGCTTACGCTGGAGGCGGCGGACATGCTGATGAAGCGCTGGCGCGAAGGCCCCGGACTGATTCAGGCTTGGGGCCGGGAGGGCGATGCGGTCAACGGCGGACGGATCATTATCGACTGTCTGCTCAATCTGCCGCTATTGCTCTGGGCGCATGAGCAGACCGGCAATGAGGCCTACCGGCGGGTGGCCGAGCTGCATGCGCTTAAGTCCCGCCGCTTCCTGGTGCGTGGGGATGATTCCAGCTATCACACATTCTTCTTCGATCCGGTGACCGGAGACGCTATCCGCGGCGGCACACATCAGGGCTACAGGGACGGCTCGACCTGGACGCGCGGGCAAGCCTGGGGCATCTATGGCTTCGCCCTAATTAGCCGGTATCTGAAGAGCGCAGAGATGCTGGAGACGGCGAAGCGGCTGGGCCGTTACTTCGTGGCCCATCTGCCGGAGGATGGGGTCGCCTATTGGGATTTCGACGCTCCCGTTGAACCGGGAACGAAGCGCGACAGCTCGGCCTCAGCCATTGCTGCCTGCGGGCTGCTGGAGATCGCTTCACAGCTGGAGGCCGGTGACCCGGAGCGCCGCTTCTTCCAGGAGGCGGGGGAGGCGTCGGTGAGAGCGCTGGCGGAGCATTATTCGACACATGGCAGCGATCAGGCGGAGGGTCTGCTGGAGCATGGCGCGTACTCGGCCAGATCCGGGGATTCGCCGGATGATTACACCATCTGGGGCGATTATTATTATCTGGAGGCGCTGATGCGGCTGGAACGGGGGATTCCGGGGTATTGGTATGAGCGGTCCGTTCTATAGATCCCAGCTATGTGGGATGGCAGTTTCTGCGTGCAGCCGGGATAATGGAGCCATGAGCCGGAGCCGGCCATGGCTCCTGCTCATGACTGGAGGGGATAGAATGAACAACAATATAGCTAATGGGGCCAGCCCGTGGGAGCAGGCAGACGGCGATCAGTATGTACAGAATATCAGCCGCAAAATCCCCGGCTACGCGCTGCAATATGACCTGATGGATACGCTGCTGACCGCACGGCTTGGAGGGCGGGAGAAGCCGGAGCTGCTGGTCGTGGGAGCAGGCGGAGGCCAGGAGATACTGAAGCTGGGCCAGAGCCACCCGGACTGGAGCTTCAGCGGGCTGGACACCTCGCAGAGTATGCTCCAGGCTGCGAGGCAGCGGCTGGAGGCTGCGGGTCTGATGGGTCTGCTGGATAGAGTGCGGCTGCATCTTACGGAAATTAGTGCCTGGAGCTGTGCCAGAGCATATGATGCCGCAACCTGTATGCTGGTGCTGCATTTCGTGCAGGGGCGGGAGAACAAGCTGGCTCTGCTCCGCAGCATTGCCGCGCGGCTTCAGCCGGGTGCACCGCTCTGCCTGTCCGCCATCTGCGGGGAGCCGGGCTCACCAGCATGGGAGCTTCAGATGGCGGGCTGGCGGCTGCATATGCTCGGTAACGGCATCCCAGAGGATCAGTGGCAGACCTTTCCGCAGTCGTTCGGGATGACCTCCCATCCGCTTCCTGCCGCAGAGATGGAGCAGCTGCTGGAGGAGGCCGGGTTCACGGCCGTATCCCGCTTCTTCGGCGCTTATCTGATTGACGGCTGGGTGGCGGTGAAGGCGGAGGAACGATAGCATTGCACTTTGTACAATGGAATGCTGTAGAAGAGGCTTCGAAATAGGATCTATTGTATTCCGTACAATCGGATATTGAAAAAAGGCCCTTTTTCACCTCAAACACAACATTCTACTGTATGAATTACAATAGAATCGTATTTTACGGTCAGCAATGCGTTTTCTATTGCAGGAAATACAATCAGTTACTTGAATTGAAGGGTAGAGGTCAGCAACGGGCGCTGGGTCAGCCTAATATCAGCTCTATGTTCAAGCTCAGTCTTTAATTAGAGATAAGTGTATTCTGTGCAACTATAAACAGTGCACCCGAAGGTTTTCCTCGTCTAACGGTATTCTGTACAACTATATTTGCCTGGATGGGCGAAAATCCAGTTATAGAGGCATTTTACTTGTACGAAATACAGCTAAACCGAGATTCGGCGGCACATCCGGCGGTTTAGATGTACAGACTACAATTAAGCCTACCCCTTGCACCTTAATCCGGCACAGCAACCCTGCCCCGTCACCCCTTCACCGCCGAGCTGGCCACTCCTTCAATGATGTACTTTTGGCCGAGCAGGAAGACGAGAATCATCGGGATGATCCCGGCGGTTGCGGCGGCCATCATGCCGTTGTAATCGACATTGTTCTCCAGAATGAAGTTCTGCAGCCCGAGCGGAACGGTGAACAGGTCCTGGTCGATCAGGAAGACGAGCGCATTCTCATAATCGTTCCAGTGCCAGGAGAAATCGATAATCGCCAGCGTCGCCAGCGAGGGCTTGGCCATCGGCAGGATAATCCGCGAGAAGATGCGGAAATGGCCTGCGCCGTCGATGAAGGCGGCCTCCGAGATTTCGTAGGGCACGGAGAGGAAGAACTGCCGCATCATGAATACGCCGAAGATGGTGAACATGCCGGGCAGAATCAGTGCCCAGTGGGTGTTATAGATGCCGGCCCAGTCGAACATGATGAACTTGGGCACGAACAGCACCTGCGGAGGAACCATCATCATCGACAGATAGACCAGGAACATCGTGTTACGCCCCTTGAACTCAATTCTGGCAAACCCATAGGCCGCCAAGGCGGACAGGGAGACGGCGCCGATGGTGCTCAGCACAGCGACCTTAAGGGAATTCAGGTAATAGGGCACGAAGCTGCCCTGGCCGGACCACACCTTTACATGATGACTCCAGTTGAAGTGGTCTGGAATCCACTGGATCGGATAACGGAATACCTCGGATGGGGTTTTGAAGGAGGTGCTGATCATCCAGAGGAAGGGTACAATCATGACGATGCTGAAGAACAGCATGATCAGGGTAGCGGTGATTTTGGTAACGGCGGCTTTATTCATATTCTCAGCTCCTTAGTAGTGAACCCAGCGTTTCTGGCCCAGCCATTGAATCACGGTGAAGATCAGAATGATCAGGAACAGGGCCCAGGAGACCGCGGACGCATAGCCCATCTCGTAATAGCGGAAGGCATTCTGATAGATGAACAGGGATAATACGGTGGTGCTGTTCCCGGGGCCGCCCTGCGTAATCGCCTGGATGATGCCGAACTGCTTGATCGACATAATCAGCCCGGTAATCAGCAGCAGAAAAGTGGTGGGACTGACCAGCGGCCACAGGATGCTGCGGACCGTCTGCCAGGTGCGGGCACCGTCGATGGTAGCTGCCTCCAGCAGCTCGCCGGACACCTCCTGCAGGGCGGCGAGGTAGATAATCATGTTATAGCCGAGCATGAACCAGATCCAGATGATATCAATGGCATACATGGAGGTATCCATCGTGGACAGCCAGCCGGGAGGGTTAGCGATACCCATGGAGCGGAGAATGCCGTTGATCGGCCCGTTATTCGGGTGGAACAGCAGCATCCAGACGAAGGCCACGGCTACGCCGCTGGTAATGTAAGGCATGAAGTAGAGGGCACGCAGCAGCTTTTTGAGATAGACAGAACGGTTCAGAATGACAGCTACCAGAAATGCCAGCCCAATCGATATGGGAACGGAGACCAGGAACAGCAGCGTGTTCTTAATGGCAATATAGAAGACCTCATCCCCCAGCATCCGCCGGATATTCGCCAGCCCGATGAACTTGGTATTGGGACTCATAAACTTGTAATCTGTAAACATGAGATAGAACGAATACATAGCCGGTATAATAAAAAACAGCATCACGCCAATCATATTGGGCCCGATAAACAGATAGCCCAGCAGCTGCTGGCGTCTCATCCAGGTTGCCTTCACAATAGCCCCACTCCTTCAGGTCTTTTGAGTACATAACAAGCATAACAAGCACCCTTCCAGAGGATAAGGAACAAAACCACCCACTTCATGGCACAGAAATATACATTTACGCAAGCGGCGGCAGGCGCTCCGGTCTTAGTTATGTTCTATCCGTGTGCAGACCAAAAAGCAGCATTCCCGGAGGGAATGCTGCTGTAATAGGGTACAGACCGGCAGGCTATAAGCTCAAGCGATCCGGCTTCTCCCGGTGCTGATGCCTGTATTGGCTGGGTGTCTGTGCGGTCAGGCGCTTGAAAATCTTGATAAAGTAGTTGTCGCTTACGAAGCCGACCCGGTTGCCGATCTCATAGACCGGCAGGTTGGAGCCGGTCAGAAGCCGGATCGCCTGATCCACCCGTATACGGTGCAGATAGTGGATGAGGGTGTGGCCGGTTTTCTTTTTGAACAGGGTGCTGACATAATTCTCGGCCATCATGACATATTGGGACATCGACTTCACGGTAATATCCTCGGCGTAGTGTTCATGCAGATAGTGCAGGATCTTCTGGATCTCCGGGTGGCTGGTCAGCTCCTCATGGGCCGGCAGAGACGGGGGCGGGGGAACCTCCTGGTGCATATCCGGCCCTGCCTTGCGGTGCTTCTCCAGCTCGCCGCTGATCTTACGCAGCGTGTCCCGGAGTGAATTGACGCTCATCGACAGCTTCAGAATATAGTTGGACGCCCCGTATTCCATGGCCTGCCGCACATTCTCGAAGTCATTCATACAGGTCAGCATGACGAAGCGGGAATCATAGCCTTCCTCACGCGTTCTGCGCAGCAGCTCGACGCCATCCATCTCCGGCATGACAATATCCGTAATCACCAGATCGGGCGCATCCTCCCGGATCATCTCCAGTGCCTCAGCCCCGTTGCCTGCTTCTCCGCTGACCGTGAAGCCAAGCTCCTCCCAAGCGATAATCTCGCGAACACTCTCCCGTACGAATACCTCATCCTCCACCAGCAGTACCTTCCACATGTGTAATCCCTCCCGTAGTTATGCGCCTTAAGCCGGATGTTCGTTGCCGTATGGTGTGGACAGGAGCAGCGGCAGCGTCAAGCGGACCGTAACGCCTGCGCTGGTCGAGTGCACCTCAAGCTGTCCTTCCTCCCGGAAAAGCAGCCGCAGCCGCTCCTGAATATTACTCAGCCCGATGCCCGGACGCTTGCGCGGAGCCTTGGTGCCGCCGCTCTGCTCCATGCCTACGCCGTTGTCCCTGATCTCGACAATCAGCCGATGCTCCTCGCGGCGGACATTCAGCTCAATGAGGCCGTGGCCGGGCAGTCTGCTGATCCCGTGAATAATGGCGTTCTCCACCAGCGGCTGAAGGCTGAGCTTCGGCACCAGGGCATACAGAACGTCCTCGTCATACGTGAAGGTACAGTCGAATTTGTGGGCATAACGGACCTGCTGAATATGGACATAGGCCTCTACAAGCTCAATTTCATCCTTGAGATGGATCAGATCTTTATCGGTGTTCAGACTGGCCTCCAGCAGCTTGCCGAGCGACAGGGTCATGTTCGTAATATCCTCATTCTGCTCGCGGATGGCGATCCATTTGATCGTATTCAGCGTGTTGAGCAGGAAGTGGGGATTCGTCTGGGCCAGCAGCATCTGAAAATGCACCGCCTCCTTCTGCCGCTCCTCCGCCTTCAGCTTCTGGATCAGCAGGCTGGTGTCGTCAAGCATCGTATTGAAGGTCCGGGTCAGCTCCAGAATCTCGCCGCTGAATTTGTGCTCCGGCAGGCGGATCTTCAGGTTCTTGTGCACCGCCGCCTTCATCTTGTTCTGCAGATGGGATAAGGGCCGCGTTATGGTTGTAGCAATCACGAAGGTCATCATCAGGAAGATGCTTGTCAGCACCAGGAACGTAAGGAAGTACTGCTGCTTCAGCCCCTCGATCTCCACGAACAGCACAGACAGCGGAATCCGGTTGACGATATACCAGTCCAGCGACTCCACATAGATATAATTAATCAGGGCGTTCGATTCTTTGTCGATAAAATACTGCTGTCCCGGCTGTCCGGCAAAGCCCGCTTTCACCTTCTCAGACAACTGGCTGCCCGGAACCGACTGGGAGATGTCCTCGCCCGAGCGGGTAATCAGGAAATACTGCTGCTCCAGATCGGACTGCTTGTGGATGGAGCGCAGCCAGTACGTATAGTCAATGCTGATCCGGGCCATGCCATACGGCTGATTGCGGGCATCCTCCAGATACGCATATAAGGACAGCAGATAGGCACTGGTAGAGACATCGCGCAGCACGTAGTTAGTATCATTGGGCACCCAGTGATAGGAGTTGTTATCCATCTGCTTCCGGTCGAACCCCGGATTAGCCCGCAGTTTGGAATAGACCAGTGGATCTTTGGGCGGATAAGATGTGTATGCGCTTTCAGATAAATCCAGAATCATGAAGTAGACCGAAGGATTATACAGGAAGAAGCTGTTATTCAGATTCTTGAAAATATTCTCCATCAGCCGCTTATTCTCCAGCTCATTACGCTGTTCGGGATGGAGCAGTACAGACTTCACGGTGTCATCCTGCTTCAGGAACAGCAGTGTCTTGAAGGCGATGCTGATCTGGTCCTCCAGCGTGCGGTACATCTGCTCCAGCTGATAGTGGCTCTGCTGGCTGATTTTCTTCTGGACCAGTGTCTCAATGCGCTGATAGTTATAGACATTCAGTGCGCCGAACGGCAGCAGAATCAGGCACACAAACGCGGTGAACAGGCGGTATTTCAACTTCTGGGGAATTAGCACACGCAGCAGCTGTGACACAGGGAAGCACCTCCAAGCCTGACTGAACCCGCCCGCTCAGGGACGGTTGATATGGCTAGATTATAGCATAATCCCTCCGCCGGATTGGCGATATTTCAAATTGCATGGTTTTGTTCCAGCGGGCATGGGAGGATGGCGGAAATGCATAGTTTTGTTCTACCCAGGCTACTTGACAGCGCGAGAAGGCGAAGCGGATCGTTATCCGCTCCGCCTGGTCAAGGGACCTCTTGGAGTATGCAGGGGCATAAGACGTCAGTTTAATCGAATGATGTTGTACTTCAGCGCAAGCAGAAGAAACACCCCAGCCAGGAGCAAGACTCCCGCCGATACTAATCCGCCTATAATGATGGTTCTGTCAAAGGCTTTGAAGCTTCTGAGCATTTCATCACTCCTTTGTAAAGTTAGTCCCTCCTCCCTAATTATAAACGATCTGCCAGTGTGCGCGGTAATGAGGGGTCCTGAACGCTTGTGCCGCCTATGATTGTGGACTGATGGATTGATGGACTGATGACCAACGGATGGACGGACCGACGGACTCACAGACCTTTATATCACTCCAGGTAGCCGGAAATGAAGCTGAAAATGGTAGTTAAGCGCATCTGAGTCCGCGTAGCCTCCAGAATCGCGCGATTCGCCCAAATAAGCGCATCCCAGTCCGCAAGCATACTGCATTTCTCTATTTCTACGCTGTCCACGCTTTCTCCACCTGCGCGCTATTTCTTCTGCTTCAAAAACTCGTTATGCCGAGCTGCCATGGCCTGCAGAGTCTGGTCGAGCGATTGCGAGCCGAGGAAATATTTCTCGTACTCCTGTGAGCGCAGGTCCATTACCTCTTGGGGCAGGCTGCGGACATAGGTCGGCGTCTTATTGTCGAACATGACGTACATCAGGGAGTCCAGATCGTAGGAGTCGCTGTTGTCGCCGATGAGGCTTTTGAGCGCATCCTCCTGCTTGGCATCCTTAGAGGCCGGGAGTCTTCCGCCCGCTGCCATCGGGGCCATGCCGCCATCGGAATACCACTTCAGGAATTCCCAGGCTGCCTCCTGCTTCTTGGACTTGGCGTTGATGGAGATGTAATCGCCGAGGCCTCCGCGGGTCACATAATCACTGGCCGATTCAGCGAGCCGGGGTACCGGAGCGAAGGCGATTTTGAAATCACGCGGGAAGTCGGTGAAGTTATTCGAGCTGCGCAGCAGCCACGCCCCGATATTGAGCATCGGCACCTCTCCGCTGAGGAACACCTGCTCCACCGGCATTTTGGAGGTCAGTTGCTCGCCGAGCGGCGGTGTGGTCTTATCGTCCTGCATCATCCCGTTCAGCGTCTCCAGCCATTGTCTGACCAGGGGATGATCGAGATTCGAGGTGCCGTCCGCCTTGGTATAGCCCTCCTGGGAGAGCACGGAGTCGATCGGGTCAACGAAGGGCTCCATATTTTGAATAAAACCATACGAATCGCCGTTCTTCAGCTTCTTCGCATACTCGCGCAGCTCATCCCAGGTCCATTCCTTCGGCACCGGCAGGCCGGCCTTGTCCAGGGCGTCTTTGTTCAGGGCGATGAAGAACGGGCTTTTGGTTGTCGGAACGCCGTAGAACTTGCCGTCAATCTTCCAGCTCTCCGTGTCCGCGCCCATCTTCTCCTCAATGTTGTAATCGGTGAAGCCGCTGAGGTCCAGGGCCAGCCCCGACTCTACCCGCTTGGAGGCGTGGGAGATCGTATAGTTCACGAACAGATCCACATCCTGGCCGGTAATCATCGCCGTATCCAGCTTCAGATTGCCGTCATCATCATTAACATAGCGTACATATTCCACCTGAATATCGGGGTGTTCCTTGTTCCAGTTATCCACTACCTGCTGCGGGCCGGATTCCGGCGGGACACCGCCCCACATTTTGAGGGTTACGGGTGCATTCTTGCCTGTAGCAGAGCTCTCATTGCCTGCTGAAGATGTATTGCTGCTGTTCCCGCAGCCTGCGGTCAGGCCCATGATCAGAATGAGTGAAGTGATTCCGGCGATAACACGGCTTTTATTCAAAAGCGACAACCTCCCTGTGTGTACTATATAGGCTTGCAACTCAAGAATAGCAGATGGCCGGAAGCGTCAGAAGGAACAAAAAACAGGAGAATATGGAACATAACTTTACATTTCTCTCCCCGGATTAGGGCAAGGGCGGCTATAGTGCAGGGAAACGTTCTATCCCTGGGGCAGCTGCTGCGGCGCTTCAGCCCATTGTGTAAAACCACAATCATGTCAGATCATGTTTTTCTTTTTACCCAAAATGCAGCGCCAAGCCGTATGTTATGATTCTTCACATAAGAGAACCATATCAGACGGGAGCGATGAGAGATGATTATTGGTGTACCGAAAGAGATCAAAAACAATGAAAACCGGGTAGCAATCACCCCGGCGGGTGTTGTCAGCCTGACCGCAGAGGGCCACAAGGTGCTGGTGGAAGCAGGAGCGGGTGTAGGCAGCGGATTCCAGAATGAAGAGTATGCCGCAGCCGGTGCTGAATTGGTGGCAGAAGCCGCCGCAGTGTGGGCTGCCGCTGAAATGGTAATGAAGGTAAAAGAGCCGCTGGCCAGCGAATACGGTTACTTCCGTCCGGGCCTGATCCTCTTCACATATCTGCATCTGGCTCCAGAGCCGGCGCTTGCCGCCGCCCTGAAGGACAAAGGTGTGTTCGCGATTGGCTACGAGACCGTAGTGGATGGACGGACCCTGCCGCTGCTCACTCCGATGAGCGAAGTGGCCGGACGGATGGCGGTACAGCTCGGTGCACAGTTCCTGCAGAGAAACTACGGCGGACAGGGCATCCTGCTCTCCGGTGTTCCCGGCGTAAGCCGCGGCAAGGTCAGTATCATCGGCGGCGGTGTCGTCGGCACCAATGCAGCGAAGATGGCCATCGGCCTCGGCGCTGAGGTGACCATTATCGATCTGAGCGCAGACCGGCTCCGCCAGCTTGATGATATCTTCGGGTCGCAGATCAGCACCCTGATCTCGAATCCGTACAATATCGCCAAGGCTGTTGCCGAAGCGGACCTGCTGGTTGGGGCCGTATTGATCCCGGGCGCTAAAGCTCCTAAGCTGGTAACCGAAGCCATGGTGCAGACGATGAAGCCGGGCTCGGTGATTGTCGATGTGGCGATTGACCAGGGCGGAATTGTGGAGACGATTGACCGGGTGACCACGCATGATAACCCTGTTTTTGAGAAGTATGGGGTCCTGCACTATTCAGTTGCCAATATGCCGGGTGCAGTGGCGAAGACCTCGACCATCGCCCTCACCAACGTCACTGTTCCTTACGCGCTGCAAATTGCCAACAAGGGTGTATTCCAGGCGATCGAAGACAATGCCGGCCTGAAGAGCGGCGTCAACGTAGCGAACGGCAAAATCACCTGCCAGGCCGTAGCCGAAGCGCTTGGGGAAGAGTACTTCACGGTTGAAGCTGCTGTCGAGCAGGAGTTCACGCTGATCTAACTATAGAGAGAAAAGTCGGCTAGAGCAGAGGGGCAATAAAGTAGACAGAGATGGAGTCCGGTGAGCGATCACCGGGCTTTTTTGGCGGAATGGGCCGAATGTAATCGGAAAACCGATCACAATGGACACGTCGAGGGTGAGCGGGTCGAATGTATGCGAAAAACCGAATACAATCGGTCGGCGAGATTCGTGTGGGCTGGATGTATGCGAAAAACCGAATACAATTGGTCAGCGGGAGGCATGTGGGCCGGATGTATGTGAAAAACCGAATACAATCGTTTGGCGGGTGTCGTGTAAGCCAGATGTATGCGAAAAACCGAATACAATCGGTTAGCCGGATTCGTATGGGCCAAATGTATGCGAAATGGCTGATGCTAAGGCCAAGACAGATGTGCCAGATGCACACTCCATGTAAGGTATCGCTCCACACACACAACTTTTGACGCAAATTCTTCATGAGATGTCAGGTTTTCTCCATAATTCTGGTGTGTTCCTATAGGCAACCATCAGGCGGCGTAATATAATGTAATCACTTATTCTGCTATTCTTCAGGTTGAGGTGGGAGCATTGGCGCAAACAGAGCCATCATTTGACCGTTTTTTTGACAGTATGGAATCCCTGGCGGATACAATCAGCGAATCACTCCAGTCCCAGGTGACGATTGAGGACAGCAACCATCATGTGATCGGCTACAGCTCGCATCAGACGGAGAGCGATCCGGCGCGGATCTCGACCATCATTGGCAAAAAGGTACCGAGCGCCGTCATCATCGGCCTGCGCAAAAAGGGCGTCATGCATGAGCTGGAGAGCAGCAGCCATCCGATCCGCATCCCTGCGGTGATGGAGGTCGGGCTTGGTCCCAGGCTGGCGATGTGCATCAGGCACCAGCAGGAGATTCTGGGCTATATCTGGGTGGTGGACCGGGGCAATCTTGCCGCAGGGCAGGCGGAGGAGATTGTGGAGAAGGCTGCCGGCATTGCCGGACGGTATCTGCTGAAGCAGCGCGGCTGGAAGACGAAGCAGGAGAAGGCTCTGGAGGACTTCTTCTGGAAGCTGCTGACCTCGCATTATGAGAGCGAGACCCGTATCCGCCAGGAGGCGGAGGCCGGGTCGGTGCTGCTGCCGGAAAGCTATTACATCGGGGTGCTGGAGAGCAGCGGGCCGGTGAATGAGCACTTCCTGCAGAGCTTCCGCCGGGTCATGGACACCTATACCGGGCAGCGGCTGCTGTTCCAGACCGCCGAGCAGAACCGGCTGATTATCCTGTTCTCCTTCGTATTCCCTCTGGAGGGGACGGAGCGTCTGGCCTCATTCCTGCACGGGCTGCTCCGGGACCTGGGCCAGCGGGAAGACGGCAGACTTACTGCGGGCTGCAGCTCGGGATACCGTGAATATACCTCAGCGGCAGCTGCGTATCGGGAAGCACTACAGATTCTGGAGATGAAGCAGTTACTGCCGTATCATACACGTGAGCTGCTGCTTTATGAGGAGATGGGATTCTGGGCCTATCTTCCAGTCATTCTGGAGCAGAAGCGGAGCCGGACCCGCAGCAGCAGGCTGCTCTATCCCCTGAAGGAGCACGACCGTGAGCATAAAAGTGATTTGCTGAGGACCCTCGCCGTATACCTGTCGCTGGACGGCAATCTGAAGGAATCGGCCGCTTTTCTGCATATTCATGCCAACACCCTGATGTACCGCCTGAACCGGATCGCCGAGATTACAGGCAGGAGCCTCAAGGAGACCGGTTACCGTACCTCCGTCTATCTGGACCTTCTGACCGAGGAGACGGAGCAGATGAATCTCTGGTTCGGGTAATTAACGCTTCCGGGCGATCCGAAACGCATTATTAACCTGTTCTAAGCCAATCTGAGGATAAAAAGACAAAGCCTCCTCGGAAGATAAGAGCACGATGGCTACCTGATCCCCTAATGTCTCTTGAAGGAGCTGCACCAGGTTTTTGCCTATATTACGTTTCTGATACTCTTTGATGACGGCCAGATCCGATAGATAACAGCAATAACAGTAGTCGGTGATGGCCCGTGCTACTCCTACGACCCGGCCGCCATCCCAGCAGCTGATTAAGACATCGGCTTGATCGAGCATTTTCCCCATACGCTCTAAATCGTTGTAAGGACGCTTCAGCCCGGATAATCTAAATACTTCAGCCAGTTGTTCAGGCAGCAGCGGTTCGTTGACTTTGAATTCCAATGCCATAACAACTCTCCTTTTACATCCATTTTTATTATTATAAGCTATAAATGAGCAAAAATGGATTAAGGATATTCTTGCATCGTCTATGATTAAGAATATAAAAAGCCTGCCTTTCAGATGGGCAGGTTCTTTATGTAGAAGTGTCTAGACACCTCAAGCGAAGGCCAATGTGTTGCCCGTCTAAGCTGTGACGACCCTGTTACGGCCGAGGCTTTTTGCTTTATATAGAGCTGTATCCGCCCTATGTAGAACCTCGGAAAAACTCTCGTTGTAGGATCCGTGCGCAATGCCTATGGATATCGTATAATTAACTGTTAGTGCTTCGCATTTGACGCCGCTTGCTTCGACACTTGAGCGCAGAAGTTCGCAAACAGGCAGAAACTCTTTCCCCATCGATTGTTGAGAGATTACAACGAATTCCTCGCCGCCAAGCCGCCCAACACACAGCCCAAGTTTATCACTTACCGCCTTCAAAATACCTGCGAGGTTTACAATAACCGTGTCACCGAAAGCGTGGCCGTAGGCATCATTGATGCTCTTGAACTTGTCGATGTCGATTATTGCCACGTCCAGATGGCTAGGTAACGAATCGACGTAATCCCTCACACCTTTCCGGTTGAGCAACCCAGTCAATGGATCCGTTCTGCTCAAGTGCACAGATTTATCATAAGAATTCAGCAGCTTTTGGAAAACGACAGAATTAATGTAGGTCACAGTGAACGAAATCGTGAACGCCAGAGTGGCTGTTATTGCCGTTCCCACCGCCAGCGCATTAAACGGGTACAGAACTAGCCCCATTTGCATCGCGACCGTAATCACCAAGAGGTATAGCAATATGGCTATTGGAACGATGCACACGCTCACTCTGGTGGCGAACGCAGTTGGGCTGAATGACGGTCGATCGCCGTCCCGAACAATTGGAAAGAGCAGAAATTTAAATATCCGGTAGAAAGGAATGTTAGTCATAAAATGCGCTCACAAGCAAATTTTGTTTCGTACCAAAGTGGCGAAATAATGTTTTCTCAACGGTTAAGGCAATCTCCTGCGTTGTAACACTTTTATATCCTTTTAGCGAGATCAGATCAATCGCCGTTAACATCAGCTTCTCTTTTGTGCTCCGGTTTATTGAATTGGACATTAAGCTCTCCTTTTACCAATATCAGTAACCACTGTAATAAATGAAGACTACCTTTTGAATCAGTCCTTGTCAAGTATAAATTTGAGTGTTCGTAATAGGCGGGATTATGCGTTTTAGAGAATGCGCCCCACTTCATCCATCGCCTGCACGGTGAGTTGAAACGCTCGAATTCTTCTCTTGAGCAGGGTACACTGTTAAATCACGGCATCGGTACATGTAGCACTGTTCTAAACGGCAAAAAGGGCTGTAACCGCTCGCAACAGTCAATTTAAATTCCCCTGTTATAGACGTGCGGCAAAAAAATTATTGTTCTGGTTGTATTCCATCTGTGTAAATCTCCTTATGTAGTGAAGGCATCTGTTCTAAGCCTATATGCTAACTAGAGGAGTGTGATAACCATGAAGAATGTGCTATATGTACCGCTTGATGACCGGCCCGTTAATCTGGATGATGTGATCGTGCAAGGGAGATCGGCTGGCATTCATGTAATTGCCCCGGCTGCAGCTTATATCAAGAACCGTCTGGATTCGCAAAAGACTTCGTCCGGCACGGTCCTGCTGACCACCTCCTCACCGGCTTATGGGGACACCGCCGCAATCCGGCAATTTGTGCTGGATCATGCCGCTTCGGTGGACGGCTTTATCCTCTCAGCGGATATGCTTGTGTATGGGGGATTGATTGGGAGCCGCCGTCTCCGCACGGATGCGGGAGGAGCTTATCCGGCCTATGATGCTACAGCTACAGACCTGCTGGACGTTATCCGCGAGGTGAAGCAAGCGCACCCGGACAAGCCGGTGTATGTGCTGGACACGGTGATGAGGCTGGCTACGACCGCTTTTGCCGAAGGGTTGGACTTGGCTGCTTATACGGAATCACGTAATTTCATGCTCCAGCCCCGGAGAAGCTTTACGGAGTTTGCAGATATTCTCGGAGGATATAATCTGTCGCCTACAGATGTGTATGGAGATCCGGCCACTTTTGATAAAGAACAGTATTACAATGCCAGACGGCATAAGTTCAAGACGAACCGCTATCTTCTGGAGGAGCTGGCGCAGGAGGGATACATCGATTTCCTCGCTATAGGTGTCGATGATGCCAGTACCCAGGGTGTGCAGATCAATGAGATTCACTATGTGGAAGCGCGTATTGATGAATGGCTTGGCGGCTCCGGAGGGCAAAATCCTGACAAGGCTATCATCCTCCCCGATGCAGACGGACTGGGGCAGGCGTTACTGGCGCGGATGGCGAATCAGCTCTACCGGAACGGGACAGCGACCAGGTGTACGGTTGAATATTTCGGACCTCATGGCTCGACTCTTACAAGTCCGTATGAATATATGGATGTGCATCAGAACATTTTGCGCCATCTGGATATTGTCGGGGGAGAGGCGGCAGGCGATGCACGTGAGCTGGAGATTATCGCTATAACTGCTGCGGACCAGGCGCTGGCTGCGGTGAACCGTATAGAAGATAACTTTGCCCGCTGCGTCCCGTCGTTAGTAATTGACTGTGTCGGCGCGGGCGCAGCAGATGCTGCGGTCACTGAAGCCTTGCTCGGCAGCAGGCAGACCGGAAGTCTGCTGGGATACAGCGGATGGAACACGCCAGGCAACAAAATCGGACTCGCCCTGGGTATGGCCCAGGCCCGGTATGCCTTTACGGTTACGGAGACGGCTCCGGCGGCGCTGGATGCTGCGGTTAATGCCCACGGCTCGCTGCTCTTCAAACGTTTCCTCAAGGATTATTACTATAAAAGGCTGGCGATCGGTGAAATCCGGACCTACTCCAGAGCCCATTCGTTATATGAGAATACCGCTGCCTTTGCAGATCAGAATATGCTGCTGTTTAACAGTCCGGAGGATTACTCGTATCTCCAAGACCTGCTGAGAGAGCGGATGCAGAAGCATACGGACACTCTTTTCTGCAAAAATGCCTTCCTGAATGTCTGTGCTGCACCGGCTTCGGCCATCCGCCAGATTGGCGGGGGCGGCTGGTCGCTCTCGCAATATAGCAGTGCTGCACTTCCCTACGATGACCCGGATTATTTGTGGGGGCGTGCGTTTGAAATCACTTTGAATCCTGATGTAACCTTGCAATAATAGACGGCTCCCCGTGGATGATTCGGCGGGGAGCCGTATTTGTGTGCTGAACCAATCTCCTGCGCACCAATATAGGGCCCGACACGTACAATAACCTATATTTCATGACAAGAGGATGAAAGGGGACGGCAGAATGGGATATGGATATATGGCTCCTGCAGATCCGGCGTTCGAGAACAGAATGCGCGGGGAGATTATTGCGGCAGCCCGGGCGATGAATGTGGGAGGGACGGATTTCTCAACGTTCGAGAACTCCCGCTGCAATCCAATGTATTGGAACCGTACGGCTAATGGTGGGTTTGAGCTAAAAGCCAATGTCGCGCCTTCGGCAGCGATCAACGATATTTTTGTAAATGGGCAGCTGTATGCCTTTGAATGTGCGATGGCGATGGTCATGATTCTCTACCGGGCAACAATCAGCATGATCGGGGAGGCTGCGTTCAACCGCTACTTCACGGATCTGTTCCTGTGGGATTGGAACTACGACAGCAATCTGAAGCTGATTACCACGTTCAACCAGTCAGAGCTGCGGCCGGGCGATGTGGTCTATTTCAAGAACCCTGACCATGATCCCTCTAAGCCGGAGTGGCAGGGGGAGAACGCGATCATGCTGTCGAATGACAGCTTTTACGGGCACGGGCTGGGGATTAAGAGTGCTGCGCAGATGATTACTTCACTCAACAGGGAGCGGGTGCCGGGCAGCCGGACTTCGGCTTACCTGACGGATGAGGGGCTTCATCCTGATTTCGCCTATATCGCTTCCCTCGGGAACTCGCGCTTAGGTCCTCCGGCAGCGGCCAAAAACAATCCCAAAACCGCCATCTACACCCGGATTGGAGTCAGATCCTATATTACCCGCTAGAGGAGAGCGGCCTTTCCGTTCATCTTTAGCCAGGCCCCTTGCGGCAAGCCGGACACCTGCACCGGGCTGCTGCGAAGGGGTATTTATGTGTTGTCTCCTATTTATACAGGATATATGCCGGATTGGAGCAGTAATGCACACACCGGGAGCAAATGGAAGAATATTACTATATAAACCAATCTATCTGCTGCGAGCTTCCAGTCAGTTACAAGATAGATTCAGTAGAGAAGGGGTTGATTGGTGATATTCCAAATCTGCGATAAGGGAGACTGAGCGATGAGTTTATTATCAACAGGACCACTGGAGAATAATCCGGTTGGAGGGGTGAGACCCACCACACAGGTGACGGTAAGAGTTGATAACCGCAGTGCGGTTTCGTCTGCCGCCATATTAATAGAGGGTTACTACACTCTGAGCGGAGTAAGAAATATGTACGTTTATCAGACGCTTAATCTAGAGGCCAATGAATCTGTTACTAACACGTATTTTGCGGATTTGGATGCTTTTGAGTTTATGTTTCTTACCCCGGCGGTGACCAATGATCCGATCCAGATCTCGGTATGGGGCAAGGATAGCGCCGGACAGCTCGTCACCGCCCACCGCCTGGTATCGGCTGAGCTGATGGGCGAAACTGTCGGCACGGGAGCGACCGGTGCGACTGGGCCGGCTGGAGTGACGGGAGCAACCGGTCCGACCGGGGCAACGGGAGCGGGAGTGACGGGTGCGACTGGGGCGACCGGAGCAACCGGTCCGACCGGGGCAACGGGAGTGGGCGTGACGGGTGAGACCGGGGCGACCGGAGCCACGGGAGTAGGCGTGACGGGAGCGACTGGTCCGACCGGAGCAACGGGAGCAGGCGTGACGGGAGCGACCGGGGCGACCGGAGCAACGGGAGTAGGCGTGACGGGAGCAACCGGTCCGACCGGAGCCACGGGAGTAGGCGTGACGGGAGCGACCGGGGCGACCGGAGCCACGGGAGTAGGCGTGACGGGAGCGACCGGTCCGACCGGAGCCACGGGAGTAGGCGTGACGGGAGCGACCGGTCCGACCGGAGCCACGGGAGTAGGCGTGACGGGAGCGACTGGTCCGACCGGGGCAACGGGAGCAGGCGTGACCGGAGTAACCGGTCCGACCGGAGCCACGGGAGCAGGCGTGACGGGAGCGACCGGGCCGACCGGAGCCACGGGAGTGGGCGTGACGGGTGAGACCGGGGCGACCGGAGCCACGGGAGTAGGCGTGACGGGAGCGACTGGTCCGACCGGGGCCACGGGAGTGGGCGTGACGGGTGAGACTGGGGCGACCGGAGCCACGGGAGTAGGCGTGACGGGAGCGACTGGTCCGACCGGGGCCACGGGAGTAGGCGTGACGGGTGAGACCGGGGCGACCGGAGCAACAGGTCCTAACGTTGCAACCGAAGGGTTCTCTGCATTGCTGCCAACATTCTCCGTCTCGACAAGCACCCAGCTGACGGGCTGGACCGTGACCTCTCCTTACTATGACAGTGCATCGTTTAATGAAACTACGGGGAATTATACGATTCCAACATCGGGCAGATACTCGTTTGAGGCGACTATTAACTACAGCACTACCGCTGCGATCACGGTAGGGATAGGAACGGGAGTTAATCCGGCCTTTGTTGTGCGGAGAACCTCGCCAACGGTAACCGATCTGGTCAGCGGATTGTTCCCGCTGCTCAATGTTAACATTGCGCTTATCCTGACGCTGCGGACGATCCTTGGAAACGGCACAGTAACACTGGCCGGGGAGTTTGACCTGACGGCGGGCGACGTGATCGGACTCTTCTATGTAGCAGACGGCTTAACCCTGCCGCTTGATCTTGGAAGCACCTCTTCCGGTATTGTCTGGTCTGTTCACCAGCTGACCTAATTCCACAACAGCACAGCAAGGCGTTCCACAGCTAATGTGGAGCGCCTTGTTCGATTTCCAGCCTAATCTCGAAAATAATCATATCGTCCAGGATCTGCGCCTGTATCGTACCCTTCATTGACTGGGTAATTGTCCTGGCAATCGATAAGCCCAGACCGAGATGCCCCTGAGCCTCTATGCGTTCTTCCGTATAGAACCGCTCAAAGATCTTCTCCGCCTTCCCGGGGGCAAGCCGTACCCCATCGTTCTTCACCCGCAGAACCAGGTGCCGGCCTTCAATTGCCGAAGATAGCGACAGCAGATTCCGGGTATAACGGTAGGCGTTGCTGAGTACATTCTGGACCGCCCGCTCAAGCTGATAGACATCAATACACGCCGTAGCCTGATCCTCCGGGTTCGATTGGCCGGCCATCAGCAGAATGCCCAGGAGGACAGCTGTCTCCAGCACCTTATCTGCCAGCATAGCGACCACTATGGCGATCATCCCAAAGGCAAAATAGGAGAAGGCAAAGGCGAGTCCGGTAAGCATTGTGACAGCAAATCCTTCCCAGCCGCCTGATTGGACTGAAAAGAACACCAGAGAATCGCCCCAGCCAAAAAACAGCAGCCCAATCACATATCCTAAAGCAATCATCAGCAAGGTGAGCCACAGGGACAACAGCCATACGGCCAGTACCTTGCCCATGTAATACTCCAGCCTGGAGACAGAGCGGGTTAAAATAAGCTTGATCGTTCCTTGTGAACGGTCCTGAGAGATCATCTGTCCGATATAGATCGCAAGAAAGGTGCCGGTGAACAGGAAGCTGGCCTGCAGATGCTGAATCGGGAACGTTTGGGCATTCCCCAGAGTGAGTACAGAGCCGTTATTTCCCATGATTTTGAAAAAATCGCCGAGGTCTTGGACCGTACCATCCGCCACACCCCAGACCCGGCAAGAATGCCTGCTGTTCTCATGAGGTGCCCCCCTTTACACAAGCAAAGAATACATCCTCCAGATTATCTGCTCTGTAATCCCTCAGCAGGTCATGGACAGCGCCGGATTCGATGAGTGTACCCTGCTGAATGATGCTGACCCGGTTGCAGAGGTCCTGCATTTCTCGGAGCATATGGCTGGAGATCAGAGAGGTAATGTTGTCCTCCCGGGCCAGCCGCTTGATCAATTCCTTCATCTCCCGCAGCCCGAACGGGTCTATGCCATGGGTGGGCTCATCCAGAATAATCAGGGACGGACGGCATAACAGGGCGTTCGCCAGACCCAGCCGCTGCTTCATGCCCAGCGAGTAGGTTCTGACTTTATCGTTCGCGGCACCGGTCAGCCGACAATGTCCAGCACCTCATCGATTCTGGTAAAGCCTATGGTGTCGCGGGCTAACCTGGCGCTTACCCGGAGGTTCTGCCTTGCGGTCAAGCTGCTTGGTGAGCCCCTTCAGCTCCAGAACCGGGACGGGGGTGTGCTCTGCCATGGGTATACCTCCTGTGGTGTGTTGTACAACCAATGTAGCAGAGGCACATAAGTCCCTTATGCGCGAAAATAAAGTTTCGATAAAGTGCATCTCGGTTGCCTATAGACACAGCAAAGAAGCCGGCCCGGAAGAGTTCCGGGTCCAGCTCCTGTTTCAATCAGTGGCTTCTATTGCGGCAGCTCGGTAAAATCCTCCCGGAACCGCTCGTAATCGGCGGCCCGGCATTCCAGCTTCAGGCGTGTGCCCTGCTCCTCATAGCTGACAGCCTGCACATCGGCATGTTCATTGAAGTAGGAGACCAGGCTGCCCCGGTCATACGGGATCAGGATCTCACACTCCATGTAGTCTGTGAAAATACGGCTGCGGATTAGGGTGACCAGCTCCTGAATTCCGCGGTTCTGCACGGCGGAGAGGGTCACCGAATTCTCCTCCACCTGCGGGTACGGCTGGCCGGTAAGATCGGCCTTGTTGTAGGCATACACCGTAGGGATATTGTCAGCGCCCAGCGCCTTCAGCGTCTCCTGCGTGACGGCCATATGCTGCTCATGCTGCGGGTCGGCAATATCCACCACATGAATCAGCAGATCCGCTTCCGTGACCTCCTCCAGCGTCGAGCGGAAGGCCTTCACCAGATGATGGGGCAGCTGGCTGACGAAGCCGACGGTATCGGTTAACAGGAAGGTTTTGTGGCCGGGCAGCTCGATGCTGCGCACCGAGGTCTCCAGCGTAGCGAACAGCATATCCTTCGCCAGCACCCCTTTGCCCGAGCCGGGATGATAGGTCTCCACAAGGGTGTTCATCAGGCTTGACTTGCCGGTATTGGTATAGCCGACCAGACAGACCACCGGCACCTCGTTCTTGTGCCGCTGCTTGCGCTGAATCTGCCGCCGCGACACCTGCGCCTGGAGCTCAAGCTGCAGCGCGGAGATCCGTTCTTCGATCCGTCTGCGGTCCAGCTCCAGCTTCGTCTCGCCGGCGCCCCTGTTCTTCAGGCCGGACCCGCCGCCTTGTCTGCCAAGCGATTCGCGCAGCCCTGTCAGGCGGGGAAGCATATATTGCAGCTGGGCGACCTCCACTTGGAGCTGGGCTTCCTTGGTCTTGGCCCGCTGGGCGAAGATATTGAGAATCAGAATGGTCCGGTCGATTACCTCGCGGTCCAGAGCGGACTCCAGATTGCGGATCTGGGACGGTGACAGCTCATCATTGAAGATGGCGACCGTGGCTTCATGCTGCTCCATCAGGAGCGCCAGCTCCTGGATTTTGCCGGTTCCAAGGTAATGCGAGGGATTCACCCGGCTTGACTTCTGGCTTAGCTCTGCTGCGACCTCAATGTCGCAGGCGTCGGCCAGATTGCGCAGCTCCTCCATTGAATAAGCAAAATTCAGGTCATTCTGCAGCTGTATGCCGACGATGACGGCTCTTGGTTGTACGGTTTCCATATATCGATCATCCTCCATAGTATAATTTGAGCGCAAAAAAACACAGGCAGTCTGCCTGTGCTAACAGTAAAGTGGAGGAACAACAGAATAGGGTATACAGCAATGCCTTACCATAGACGGACATATAGGGTAGAGAACCTCCCGCCGTCGGGACTGTCCCGGAAGCTAAGGGTCAGCATATCCGGCTGGCAGAGGGTGCCTTGAGCCTGTATAGCTGCCCTGCTTCGGAGGCATACGCCTCCTGAATAAGGAGAGTCTAAGGCTCTGGTCACTGCCTTGGCAGCGGATGAATGCTCTTGTCTATTGTCTATGGGAAGCAATGGTTACGGGTCGCCGGTAATGGACAGACCTATCCTGAGTCCTCTGCACAGGGCAGAGCTTTCGCGCTATGAACATTGATTAGCCGCGTAAAGTACGAATCCGGATAAAGTCTATTATCACGTGCAACCCTCCGTTCTCCAAAAGTTAAGTTGATTCTAACACAGCCGGCTGCTTCTGGCAACAACCTCCAGTTACGGAAGTTCCCAGGGCTGTACGGCTGCTCTGTCTGTCAATCGACCAGAAACTTCCAAATTCTGTTGCATATACTGATAGAAAGCAGCTTTCATGGGAGGGTGATCACTGTGCCAGTCCTGACAACTAATATGTTAACAAAGAACCCTACCCCGGGGGCGGGTTCTATCAGCCAGGCTGTGGTGAAGATCGTGAATAATGGAGCCGATCAAGGCTCATTGTATCTGACCGGGCTTAACGGTGACGTCAGTCCGGAGACGTTATTCGCCCAGGAATTATTTCAGCTGGGGTACCGGGAGGTCGTCACTAGAACGTATAATGTGACGCATCCCTTTTTTCAGTTCAATGTCGTGTACTCTCTGGAGCAGATGCGGGTCCGCATCTATCTGGTCGACAGCAGCGGACTGTGGATTTCCGTCCCGTTACAGCCGGTAGTGCTGAACCGGATTACCTCGGAATTTCGCAACAACATTGCGGTAACCGACAGCGACACCGCAGTCATCAGCTTCCGGCGGAGCGCCGCGGTTACCATTCCTGAAGCGGTCGCCGCCGAAATCCGTCCGGACGGGCTGGAGATTCTGGCCTCCACTCCGATCCGTTATAAAGTCATCGCCGGCGGGACCGTGAACGGAACCTTCGTGAATTATCCTACGCCGACTACCGCCATTCCTGCCACCGAAACGGCACTGCTGGTGAACTATACCTGTACGGCGGTCACCGGCGGAAGAGTGATTACGCAGGGCATCGGCTCCGGTATATCCGGGGCTTACCAGAACGTGGCGTTGAATCTGCTGAATCAGCAGCTGCTCTACAATGTGCAGGACAACCCGGTCACGCTGGTGGTCAGCTCGCTTGCCGGTGAGGATAATGTGGCGGCTGCCTTCCGGATGGCGGAGCAGTGGTGAACGGCAGGGCTTCCGGACAGGCGGAGTTACAGATGGCTGGAAGGGCAATCTCTGCGCCGGTCTGCGGTTATCCCACCCACTCCCGGCGCAGGGTGAACAGATCCTTCAGCTCGTCCGTAGACAGCTCTGTAATCCAGCCCTCGGAGCCGGAGATGACATCATCACTGAGCTGCTGCTTGCTCTCCAGCATCTCGTCAATCTTCTCCTCCAGCGTGCCGAGCGAGATGAACTTGTGCACCTGCACATCCCGGGTCTGGCCCATCCGGTAGGCCCGGTCGGTGGCCTGGTTCTCGACCGCCGGATTCCACCATCGGTCGAAGTGGAACACATGATTGGCGGCGGTCAGGTTGAGGCCAACCCCGCCCGCCTTGAGCGAGAGGATGAAGACATTCGGCTGGCCGGAAGGGCCTCCGGCGCTGTCTGCTGCGGCCCCGCCCGCAGGCGCCGCAGGAGCCTGGAACTGCTCGATCATCCGGTCGCGTGTCTTCTTCGGGGTGCTGCCGTTCAGGTACAGCACCGGCTCCTGCAGCTCCTGCCGGAGGACGGCCTGCAGCATCATGCCCATCCCGACATACTGGGTGAAGATCAGGCAGCGTTCGTTCTCTTCGCGCAGCTCGCGGACCATGGCGAGCAGCCTCTCCAGCTTGGCGGAGCGTTCGATCAGCGGTCCGGTGTCCAGTCCGCTGCCGTCCTCCGGCTGAGGCAGCGCCTCCTTGGTGAGCAGCGCCGGATGGTCGCAGAGCTGCTTCAGGCTGGTCAGGGCGGCCAGAATGGCGCCCTTACGCTCCATGCCCTCCAGCTTCTGCATCCGTTCCAGCAGCGTGTTCACATGCTGGTCGTAGAGGGCGGCCTGCTCTGCCGTCAGATGAATATACGTCTTCATCTCGTTCTTCTCCGGCAGATCGAGCTGAATCGCCGGGTCCTTCTTCTTGCGCCGCAGCATGAACGGCTTGACCAGCCGCTGCAGATCGGCGGTCCGCTCGGCATTCCGCTCCTTCTCCACCGCTCCGGCGAACCGGTCCTGGAACCCCTTGGCGGTGCCCAGATAGCCCGGCGTAATGAAGTCATAGATCGACCACAGCTCGGACAGCCGGTTCTCAATCGGCGTTCCGGTCAGGGCGATCCGGTGCAGGGCCGGGAAGCTGCGCACGGCGGCGGACTGCTTCGTTCCGGCGTTCTTGATGTTCTGCGCTTCATCCAGGCATACGGCGGCCCAGGTGAACTGCTTCAGCAGCTCCTGATCCAGCGCCGCAGTCGCGTAGGAGGTCAGGACCACATCGGCCTGCGAGGCCGCGCCGTAGAAGTAACCGGCCTCCAGCCGTCTGCTTCCGTAATGCAGCATGACGTTCAGGGAAGGAGCGAAGCGCTGCAGCTCCTTCTGCCAGTTGCCGAGCACCGAGGTCGGGCAGATGATCAGCGCCGGCCAGCCGGGCGGATCGGTCTGCCGCCGGGCGGCCGGTTCTCCGGAGGCCGCAGCTTCGGCCTCCAGCTCCTTCACGTGGAGCAGGTAGGCGATGAGCTGCACGGTTTTGCCGAGTCCCATGTCATCGGCGAGGCAAGCGCCCAGGCCGAAGCGGCGCAGGAACGCCAGCCAGGCGAAGCCCTCATGCTGGTAGCTGCGCAGCTCGGCGCGCAGGCCGGCGGGAATCTCTGGCTTCGGCCACTGGCTATGCTGGGCGAGCTGGCTGATCAGCTTCAGGAGATGCCCGTTCAGCTCGACTTCGAGCTTCACCCGGGCCGCCTCCGCTTCGGCCAGCTCCGCCGCTTCTTCCGGCGAGCCGCCGTCCTCTCCGCTGCTCAGCAGGTGCAGCTGGAGCACATCCTGGAAGGACAAGCCGCGCGACTTGTCCATCCCGGTCATGGCCCGCTGGATCTGCGCCAGCAGCGCAGGATCAAGCGCAATCCACTGGCCGCGGAACTGCACCAGCCGTTCCCCGCGCGCCACCAGATCAGCGAACTCCGCCTCGGACAGATCGGCGTCGCCGATGGAGATGCGCCAGTCGAAATCGACCAGCGCATCCAGACCGAACAGCGACTGCCCGCGGCCGCCCTCAGCGCTGCTTGAGCTGATCCGCGCCCGCAGGCGCGGCTTCCTGCGGCTGGCGGCTTCCCACCACGCCGGCAGCAGCACCTGCCAGCCCGCCTCCAGCAGCAGGCGGCTGTCCACGCTCAGGAACCGCCACGCGGCCTCGCCGCTCAGCGGTTCCGCCAGCACATCGGCGCCATGCCCGATGTGCTCCGGCAGGCTGCCGCGCAGCCGCGGCAGCCACCCGCCCGCCCGCTCGCGGACATGCGCGTCCCACGCGGCGGGCCACTGGCCATGCGGCTCGCCGTCCCCGGAGAGCCGCAGCGGCACAAGCGCGGACTCGTCGCGCTTGTCCTGCAGGAGCAGCCGGAGCCGCCAATGCGGCAGGTCGGCGTCCGGCTCCAGCAGCTGCAGCACCGGCCGGAACGGCGCGGTGTCTGCCTTCCAGCCGATGGACATCAGCCAGCTGTCTTCGTCCATCCCGGCCGCTGCGCTCTGGTTCCCGCTGAACAGCAGCGGGAACTCACTGCGCAGGTCACCGGCCTGCGCCTCGGTGCCGTAATGCCGCTGGAAGACCGCCGCCGAGAAGGCGGCCTCCAGCCCTGCGGCGAATGTGCTGCGCTCCTGCAGGCTGTGCAGCGCAGCCGCATCGTCCCAGTCAGCTTCGGCGGCGGCCGCCAGCGCCTTCCCGTCCCAGGCCCAGCGGAGCTGGCCTTCCCGGTAGGCTGCAAGGCTGGGCGCGTACCGCTTCGTCTCCAGCAGGTCCGCCAGCAGCGGGGCCAGCTTGATCATCAGCTTCGCATCGCCCTGCCAGCTCCAGCCGACATGGCGGAGCAGCCGCAGATCGGCGAAGAACGGAATCACCTGCTCGGCGGGGAGCACCACCAGCTCGACATCATCGGCCTTCGAGGTGCCCAGCTCCGTACCGTAGAAGGATTCCTCATGCCAGGCGAACAGCTGATGCTTGAGCAGGACGCCAGGCATGTAATCATCCCGGTCATCCACCCCATAGATCAGCGCGTCCCCATACTGGCTCAGGGCCAGCTGGACTGTAATATTTCGCATCATTGTCGTCATGGAATCAGTTTTCCCTTCCGCAGCTCCTCCTGGAGAGCGCGCAGCCGGCTGTGTCTGTCCGTGAAGTTATCCAGGAACTCGTTCCAGCGCGCTTCGCGTTTTGTTTTTTTGTACAGCTTCGCCAGGCGCTTCAGCAGCTTCACCGCCGCCTTATAGCTGTGCCGGTTCTTCTCCAGCACGAAGCGCTCCACCGCCTGATGATAGAACGGCAGGAGCAGCTCCGGCGCATTCTTCTCCACCGGCTGCAGGTCGCTCACCCGGAAGTGGGCAGGCGTGTGGCCGGCAGATAGCTGCATGTCCATCCATTCTTGCCATTTGCCGTAGGCCAGCAGTTGTTCTTCATAGATCTCGCGCGACAGCGGCAGCATGGCGGACAGGGTATCCCACATCTGCGGCTCCGTCTCAGGCAGATGCCGGACCGCCTCATCCCAGCAGCCCGCATAATCCCGCAGATTATACAGGCGGCTGCTGAGCAGCGGCCCGATTGCGGCCAGCCACTGTGCCAGACGCTCCCACTGGCGGGCCTCCGCCAGCGGGGTCACGAAGCTCATCAGCTCCTCCGGGTGCAGCCCGGGCCGCTCCGCTGCGGTGCGCAGCTCCTCCAGGGCTGCGGCATCCTCGTGCAGGAGCGCAAGCATCCGGCTTCTGGCCAGCTGCAGGGCATGGCGGGGCACCCCGGCGCCCAGCTGTTCCTCCGCCTGCTGCAGCTCCTCCAGCTCACGGGTATACAGCTCGGTTCCGCTTAGATTCGGTGTAATCCAGTGCGTCCACAGCAGCGCATAACAAGCGGAAAAATAAGGCTGCTCCCGCGAGCGGTCACGGGCTTCCGTCAGCATCTCGCTGCGCATATAGGCGATGGTATCATAGATTCTGGGCCATTCCTCAGGAGCCTCCGCGAGCGGCAGGCCCTGCTTCATGAGGGCTGTAATCTGCTTTTGCAGCTCGGAGATGGCAATAGAGGTATAGTAGCCGACAGAATAACCAAGGGAATAGATATTGGAGGCCAGCGGCTGTCCTCCGGGTTTAATCAGGCTGTCCAGCACACATAGGCAGGCGTGGAGCTTGAACAGCTTGGCGGCAGCGGGAGCCAGCTTGGGCTGTGCCCCGGAGATGGCGGCCAGCGCCCGCTCGGCATACTGCGGATTGCGTACCGTATGGGCCAGAGGCCCGATCGCCAGGTACATGAATTCACGCCACTGCTGCACCGTCCCTCCGGGAAGCTGGGCCGCCAGTGTCTTCAGCTGTTCATTGCGCTGACCGGGAGGAACAGTATCCGCATAAGACGGAATCTTAGGCCGGTCTACAAGGGCCTTGGCATTGGCGATGGAATGCACCGGCTTCTCCATCCGCTCGGCATAGCTCATCAGCACCGCCGCTATATGCTTGCACAGCCCGGATACGGGACAATCGCAGTGGCTCTCCTCCAGATCGTCCAGATCGATAGAGACCGCATAATCCTCCCTGCCCTCAACCAGCGACATGATCCGGTGCGGCGTAATCATCCGGAAGGCTTGGACCCGCTGCTGCTTATAATATTGAAATCCCCGTTTCAGGGTCAGATCATCGAAATTGCTGGCGACCTCCGAGATCAGCTTGTCCCATCCGGCATCGTCCAGCTCATATTGTTGCTGCATGGCTATCGTTCTCCTGTAGCAGATTGGGTGAATCCGTCGTTCCATTATATCATTTTTGTATAGCGTATCCCGGAAAAGTCTGAAATCCTGTCAGGTATGATATGGCTGACAGCCAGAGGGGGCCATGCTCGTACATTGTAGTGAAATCCTGCAAAATGTGCAGCAATACTGTTTAATAGAAGTGACCGATGCTGAAATCCTGCATGAAATGCAACAAAGCCAGCTCTAACCTGCTTTAAACACCGGAATTCCTGCAATTTATGCAACAATGTGCCGTAGCCCATAAGATTTTTAAGAAAAATCCTGCAAGAAATGCAACAATGTGTAGTTACGCCTGATTTCAAGACCGACCTCTATAACGAAGGCTTCCCGGCGGGAACGTATAATATGGGAACGATTGTTGATATGAAGGCTGTTGCAGGTACAGACAGCAGCTTAACCGTGCGGATTGTCCAGAGAGTGACTGCAGAGGATGAGTACAAGGTGAAGGTGGAGCGGTGGAATTTTGTTTTTGGGCAGGGGGCCATCCAATCTGTGAAGGTTGTACCGGACACTGCAAAATATCTGGACCGGTACACCCTTTTCCCGGGAGCTGACTTTGGGATATAGGTTCCTTACTCCGGGATTGCCCGGATTAGCTCGGTGTAAGAGAGGCCGGGGAATTTAAATGTTGTTACAGTGCCGTCGCTAAGCCTGTGATATCTGCTTCCGAAGCCTGCCATATGGCGGTGGCATCGGCAACGAAATGGCTAGCGGGCCGGGCTGGAAGCAGGGGCTGCCAGAATAACGTTGGGAAGCAGGAATAAGAAAGTCATGCAGACAGAAAGCATTTTCTTAAGCATATACAGTCATCCCCTTCCAGTAATTTGATATATTGATTATATCGTGAAATTAAAATTAGCATAGGTATGGGGGGAAGCATGAACAAAAAGGACTGGATTGTAGTAGCTTTAGTAGTTTCTCTATTCGGAAATGCTATGTTTTTTATGGAGTCTAAGCGTGTCAGCAGGAATGAAGAGTTGAGACATGAATTACTGAATGCTTATATTCAACGAGATCTGGTGCAACTTGAGGAAACTATACAATATCAGCAAGATCATAATTGGGAAAATGAAACTCTTGTTACACAGAAGCTGGATGATGCGATCGATTCGATTATCCTGCACAGTGGAATGGAAAGCGATAAGGAGAAGGAGAATATCCTAATGAAATTGTACGATTATATAAATGAGTTTAAGGCGGGTGACCCTACTTTTGATGTTAGCCTAGATGATAAGCAACGTGCTGATTACACCCATTTAGCTCAAAAGCTGCGTACTAACGGATGGAATTACGGTGTTGGATATGATACAAACTGGGATGCTTTCGCTTCAAAAGTAAACAAGCTCATAGGAGGGTCATAGAATTCTTCACCCTGGCCCGGAAAAAAGCCCTCCAGATGCCTTTATGGCTGGTAGAGGGCTTATAGGGGTTGTATTTTATTTTTTCGCTACAGGAATCCATACCTCGCAGATACATTCATCGTGCTCATCATTCGTCCAGAAGTATTTCTCGATGCACGGACCTTCTACTTGCTCAAAGCCTGACGACGGGAACCATTCCGCATAGATCCGTCGCCACACATTCTTAATGTCTGATCCCAGCTCCGGGTCATTTGGCACTTTATCCAGGCAATCGAATACAGCATACGTCTGGTCGGGTATAGTCAGCTTCACCAGCTCTTCCGGGATCTCCATTCCTTCCGGCAGTTCCATTCCCATCAGATACCGCTTGGTCCCATCCTCACGGAAGTCGTAATAATAGCCGAACAGCAGCGAGCCCGCAGGTCTGCCTGCCATTTCGTTAATGCGGTCATGCGTCCCATCGTTCCAGATCTTCTCTACAAACGCAGGAATTTCACTATAAGCATCCTGGTGGATAATAACCTCCTGCCCTATGACGCTATAGCCCTTCTCTTCAACCATCCTGTAATTCATTTCGCTTTCCCCTTTGATCTGAATTTGAAAGGAGATGCGGGGGAACGATTTGAGCTTCACATTCGGCTTCTTCGCCATATTCGGAGTCACTCCATGCACACGCTGGAACGCTCTTGCGAAGGACTCCGGCGTCTCGTACCCGTACTTCAGCGCAATGTCGATCACCTTGCCGTCCGTTCCTGCCAGCTCTTCCGCCGCCAGTGTAAGCCTCCGGTTGCGTACATATTCGGTAACAGTGAAGCCCGTCAAGGCATGGAACATCCGCTGAAAATGGTACTTCGAGGTCATCGCCGCTCCGGCAATCTCCTCGACGCCGATGGCGTTATGCAGATTCTGCTCTACGTAATCAATCGCCTGCTGGAGCAGCCGTATCGTCTCCATCTCCTCATCTCCCTTTCAATATTCATTGTAAAGAAGCGGGCAGGGCGGGGCCTGACCGGGAATGCTCTGAGTTGTCCGGACTTTTGATCATATATTCCATTCTATGCGTTTCCTGAAACCCGAGGCTGTTACCCTGAAGGTCTGAACGTACACTAACCCGGATAAAGATAGTTCATTCAAGCAGTCCATTCTAGCATTAATAGGTGCTGTTTTTCCACTTTTTTCCGAACACCGCCCGAATACCGGCTATACCCTTAACCTCACTGTCGTAATCTTGCTCTCCTATTTCAATAGGCTGCATAAGCCGGAACGAATCGTTTATACTGGCGGTAAGAGATGAGGGGGAGGTGATGGAGTGGACCCGCAATTGTTCGAACGCATCTATGAAACGGTGGTGCGGCGCGAGCCGACGTATGACGGGATCTACTATACGGCGGTGCTGACAACGCATATTGTCTGCCGTCCATCCTGCCGGGCCCGGACGCCGAAGGCCTCAAATGTGGTGTTCTACGGCTCCTTGCAGGAGGCTGTAGCGGCGGGCTTCCGGCCCTGCAAAAGATGCCGCCCCGAGGAAGGAGGCACCCTCCGGCCGGACGCGGTGCTGGCGGCGCAGACGGATGCGATTATGGACGGGCAGTTCGGCCGCAAGCTGACTCTGGAGGCGATGGCGGCCGAGCTGAAGGTCAGCCCGTTCCACCTGCAGCGGACGTATAAGCGCGTTACCGGCCAGTCGCCGGCAGCGCGGCTGGATGCGCTGCGCGCGGAGGAGGCCGGCAGGCTGCTGACGGAGACGGAGGCGGGAGTGGCAGAGGTCGGCGGGGCCGTGGGGTTCCGCACTCCCTCCCATTTTGCCGCCTGGTTCTTGAAGAAGACGGGGCTATCCCCTACAGAATACCGTACCAAGCATAAAAAAGGAGGAGATCCGCATGAAGCCAAGCCGGAGTAACAGCCGGAGTACAAATACTGTCACGATTTATCATCATACCCTGAATCCCGGAAACGGGGAGTGGACCCTGTGGGCCAGCGATAAAGGCCTGATCCGAGTATCCTTCCCGCAGGATGAAGGGCAATTACCCGCCTCCTGGTTGAAAATGTATGCGCCTGCCCATGAGCTCATTGAGGATGCCAAGAAATTTGAGCAGCTTGGGGTGATCACGCTGCTGGAGCGGTATTTTGCCGGAGAACCGGTGGACTTCAGCAGTGTGGAGCTGGATCTGTGGGGCACCCCGTTTCAGCAGGAGGTGTGGCGGGGGCTGCTTACAATCCCGCATGGTGAGACGGCCAGCTACAAGCAATTGGCTGAGCGTATCGGCAGACCGTTGGCGGTTCGTGCTGTCGGTGCGGCCAACGGCCAGAACCCGGTGCCGGTCATTGTACCCTGCCACCGGGTGATTGGTGCGAACGGTACCTTAACCGGCTTCCGGGGCGGACTCCAGATGAAGCAGGAATTGCTTGAGCTGGAAGGCATTCTGAATGTGAAGGCGGCGGGGCATGAACGATTTGCTTTTTGAGCTGCCGCTGCCGGAAGATTTCGACCTGGATGCCTGTCTGGAATACATGAACCGCTCGCCGCTGGAGTGTCTGTTCCGCACGGACGAGGCAGGGGTAACACGGTTGTTCCGGCTGGCGGGCGGCCCGGTCCTGATCCGGTTGAGCGTGTCCGAAGAGCACAGGCTGAACGTAACCCGGCTGCATGGTGCGGTTCCATCTGTGCCTGAGCAGGAATGGCTTGCCCGCTACATTGTGGAATGGTTCGATCTGGACCGTGATCTTGCCCCGTTCTACAGGCTGGCGGCAGCGGACCCACTGCTCGGGCCGCTGGCCAGCGAGCACCGGGGGCTGCGGATCATCGGCATCCCGGATCTGTTCGAGGCGTTATGTTGGGCGATTCTGGGCCAGCAGGTGAATCTGGCTTTTGCCTACAGGCTGAAGCAGCGCCTGACCGCAGAATACGGGGAGGCGCTGGAATGGGAGGGGCAGACCTACTACCGTTTTCCCGGACCGGAGGTATTCGCGGGGGTGCAGCTTGAGGAATTATGCGCTCTGCAGCTGACCCGCAGCAAGGCGCAGACGATTCTTACAGTCGCCGGGCTGATCGCAGCCGGAGAACTAAGCCGGGAGGAGCTGCTGGCGCTCCCGTCCCCGGAGGCCGCCGAGCAGCGATTGCTTCAGATCCGCGGGATCGGCCCGTGGACCTCACAGTATGTGCGGATGCGCTGCCTGCGCGATACGTCCTCTTATCCGGTCGGCGATGTCGGCCTGCAGAACGTGATCAAGCATCTGACCGGCATGGACCGCAAGCCGACACCGGCAGAACTGCTTGATCTGGCCCGGCCGTGGCAGGGCTGGGAGGCCTACGCCACGTTCTATCTGTGGCGGGCATTATATTAGAACGAAGCCCTGTTCCGCCGGATTCCGGTGGACAGGGCTTCGTTTGCGTTGCGAATGTATGCGGAAAACCGAATACAATTGGACTGTGCGCTCCACGTAGACCGAATGTATGCGGAAAACCGAATACAATTGTACTATGCGAGCCACGTAGGCCGAATGTATGCGAAAAACCGAATACAATTGGACTATGCGCGCCACGTAGGCCGAATGTATGCGGAAAACCGAACACAATTGGACTGTGCGCGCCACGTAAATCGAATGTAATCGAAAAACCGATTACAATGGACGCCGCGATGGCTGATGAGCCGAATGTAATCGAAAAACCGATCACATTGGCCCGCGCGCAGGCACAGGGCTGTGGAGCATAGTGTTCCCCCTAATGTGTGTTTTCCCCAATTCCCATCGCCCCAATGTTACCTCAACTCCCCAGCCTCACCGCTCCCTCATCGTAAAGATCTGGAAGCATACCCCGAACTTATCAGTAACCATGCTGTAAGCGGGACTGTAATAGGTGGGGGCCAGCTCGATATCGACGGTTCCGCCTGCCTTCAGCGCGGTATACAGTTTCTGCGCTTCATCGGCGGTAGCCACCGAGAGGCATACATTGATGCTGTTGCCGCGGCTGCGCGGCATTTCCGGCTCATAATCTGCTACAAAGAATTTGCTGTCTCCCGCCAGCAGCACGGCATGGGCAATCCTTGCTTTTTCCTGCTCCGTCATCGGCTTCTCCGGGTTCTGCGGGCCTTCGCCCACCGTTTGTTTGAACAGCACCTTAGCGCCCAGCGCCTCCTGATAAAAGGCAATCGCTTCTCCGGCAGACCCGTCCACCAGAATATAAGGGTTCACTTGCAGATTCATGTCACATTCGCTCCTCGGAATATTATTTGCCTTGGCTAACCGGCTATGGTTATAGTGTAAGCTGTAATAGTGACAGGTTCTGTCATAGTTAAAATATTTATAAGGAGCGAACACCATGCCGAAATCCAAAAGGCTGCTGGAGCTGATGATGACGGTCAACCGCAAGCGCAGATTCACCGTCAGGGAGCTGGCCGAAGAGTTCCAGGTCTCTGCCCGGACCATTCTCCGCGACCTGCAGGAATTGGGGGAGCTGGGCGTGCCGCTCTACTCTGAAGTAGGGCCGCACGGGGGCTATCAGGTGCTGAAGGAGCGGATTCTGCCGCCGATTGCGTTTACGGAGGGGGAGGCGGTGGCGATTTTTTTTGCGAGCCATGCGCTGCGCCATTACAAGTATCTGCCGTTCAAGGAGGAGTCCTTGTCAGCTCTGCATAAATTCTATAACTATATGCCCGGCGATGTCCGCGACCGGATCGATGAGATGAAGAACAGGATCGATTTCCTGACTCCGGAGCGGCAGGCGGAATTCCCGTATCTCTCCCTGCTGCTGGAGGCGTCCACCGGGCAGAAGGTGCTGCGGATCGACTATGAGTCGAAGGGACAGCGCCGGGAGCGGTGGATTCAGCCTGTAGGCATCTATGCCAGTAACGGCCTATGGTATTGTCCGGCGTATTGCTTCCTGCGCGAAGGGTTTCGCGTCTTCCGCTGTGACCGGATCTACTCGGCAGGGTACGGGGAGCCGGGGCCGGAGGCGCTGGATCTGCGGCAGGTCCATCTGGGCAACATGGCAGCGTTCAGCCGCCCGGCGCAGGAAGAAGCGGCAAGCCCCGTCCGGCTGGAGGTGGAGCTTGGGCGCGGAGGCGTTCAGGCTTGCGAAGCGGAGGTGTGGTCAAGGCAATTACTGCACATCCGTGAAGACGGCACGGGCTGGCTGGAGGGCGAGGTGCCGGGAAGCGACTTAAGCTTCTTCGCACGGTTTGTGATCGGCCTCTGCAATGAGGCCACGGTACAGGAGCCGCCGGAGCTTAAGGCAGAGGTGAAGCGGATGCTGGCCGGTATGCTGGCAAAATACGATGAGCAGGGCTCACGGTCCTGAAGTGGAAGTGGAGAGACTCCTGTGAGCCTGCCTCAGCCACACCCCGGCCAGCCGGCGGATGCCTTCATCGATCAGTTCTAAGGCGATTCCGGCAAAACCCAGGATGAATACGGGTTCATCCCGGTCCGGCTGATCCCACCACGTATAAGACATCGGAGTGACGCGGATGCCTTCTGCTTCTGCGGCAGCGGCAAGCTCCCTTGCGCTGCCTGCACCCGGCGCGGTCAGGGTCAGCAGCAGATGGAAGCCGGCGTCCGTTCCGCTGAGCACAGCGGCATCGCCGAAATACTGCCTGACCGCACGCAGCAGCGCATCATGCTTGCGCTGGTAGAGCAGGCGCATCCGGCGCAGATGCTGCTCGAAATAGCCCCGCTCCATGAAGTAGTGCAGCGCAATCTGATGCAGCCGTGAAGCTGAATGCTCCAGATACAGCTCGCTTCTCAGGCTGTGGTAACGCGGCAGCAGCTCCTCCGGCAGCACCATATAGTGAATGCACAGCGCGGGTGCCACAGACTGCGCGAAGCTGCACATGTAGATGACCGGGCTGCCCTCAGCAAGCCCCTGAAGCGCCGGAATCGGCCGCCCGTGATAGCGGAATTCCCCGTCATAGTCATCTTCAATGATATAGCCGCCCGTGGACCGGGCCCATTCCAGCAAGGCAAGGCGTTTGGTAATCGGCATCGCCATGCCCCGGGGGAACTGATGGGAAGGAGAGAGATACACCGCATCTGCACCGCTGCTATGCAGCTTCCCCAGATCCAGCCCGTCCTCCTCCAGCGGAATCGGCATGATCCTGTAGCCGCTGCGCCGGAAGGCTGCCGGAATCAGGTGATAGCCGGGGTCCTCAATGCCCAGGCTGCTCACCCGGCCCTCCAGCAGGAGGCACAGCAGTGAGCATAAGGTGTACTGGTCGCCTCCAATCACGATCTGCTCTTCTGTACAGTTCAGCCCGCGGAACCGCCGAAGATGGGCGGCGATGCTGTGGCGGAGTGCAGGCTCGCCCTGCGGGTCGCCGTATTGGAGCAGGTCGGCATTCGCAAGCTGTTCCTGATAGAGACTGCGCCAGATCCGGTGCGGGAACAGCGAGAAGTCATTACGTGAGATGTGGAAATCATAAGCGAACCTCCGCGAATCGCGGGGCGTGATTGGACGGGCGGCCGGGCGCGGCCGCTCCCCGCTGTCCGCCGCACTGCCGCTGCTGTGGACCGGCAGAATATAGTAGCCGCTGCGCGGCCTGCTGGAAATGAAGCCCTCCGCCGCCAGCTGCTGGTAAGCCAGCTCTACCGGAGTGGCGCTGATCCCGCATAACGCCGCCAGGCGGCGGATGGAAGGCAGGCGTGTTCCGCTCTCCAGAGCCCCGCCGAGGATGGCTTTGGTGAAATATTCATAGAGCTGTATATAGTAAGGCACCCCGCTGTGTTCATCCAATTTCGGCACAAGCAGCATAGCATTCCCTCCATCTGTCCTTCTAAATATAACGATTCTGTATATTTCATAGTATACAGTTCTATATTACTATAATGGCAATTACAACATTGGGAGTGGACAGGATGAACAGGCAATCCGCGCTTTTGACAGGCAAAACAATCCTTCTGCGCCCCCTCAACGGGGAAGACGCGGAAACGTATTACCATCTGTTCTACGGGGATGAGGTCCGCAGGCTGACAGGAACCAAGAAGCATATTACCAAAGAGCAAATCGAGCAGTATATCGCCCGTAAATCAGGGGATGATAGCTCCGTGCTGCTGCTGATTGCGCTGAAGGAGACCGGTGAGGTCATCGGCGACATCGCCATTCAGGATATTGATCCGCACAACCGGAACGCCAATCTGCGGATCGCCATCGGGGATGAGCGCCATCAGGGGAAGGGGTACGGGCGTGAGGCGCTGCTGCTGCTGCTGGACTACGGCTTCGGCATTCTAAATCTGCACAGAATTGAACTGGAGGTCTACAGCTATAATGCCCGGGCAACGCATGTCTATGAGTCCATCGGGTTTGTCCGTGAGGGCGTTCGCCGCCAGACGCTGTACTATAATCATGAATACCATGATGTCATTATGATGGCGATGCTGGAGAATGAGTACCGGGCGCGTTATCTGAAAAAAGAGCAGTAAGGTCAAAAAAGGTCAATTTTTTAAAAATGTTAAAATTTATACGAAAAACTTAGCCGAAATGCCGGATTTCCCCGGTTTTTCGGCTTATACGGGTTTTGTCATCCCCCGGGACCCGGACTATAATAAAGCCATAAGGTCAAATAAAGTCAAAGTCAAACCAAGACCGAAAAAAGTCAATGAGAGGAGAATGGATTATGTTTGATTTGGTTCCTTTTGGCAAACGCAGAGATGATGCTTTCGGTATGCTGGCGAAGTCGCTGAACGAAGTGTTCAACGATGATTTCTTCTCGCCGCTGACCAGTCACGCTCTGTCCTTCCGGACCGATATCCGTGAGAGCGAAGGGGCGTATCTGATTGAGGCCGAGCTGCCGGGCTTCAAGAAAGAGGAAATCGACATCGATTACTCCAGCCCTTACTTGACGATCAAGGCGGTACGCAAGGAAGAGAACAGCGAGGAGAACAAGGAGCATCAGACCGTGCGCCGGGAACGGCGGTATGGCGAATATGTGCGCCGTTTCTACGTTCAGGATATTGACGATGAGGGCATCCGCGCTTCCCTGAGAGACGGGGTGCTGAGCCTGGAGGTGCCGAAGCGGCAGAAGTCCCAGGGCAAACGGATTCAGATTCAGGACGGCGGCAATGACTCTAACCCGCAGCTGCAGTAAAAGAGGAAGCAAAGCTTCCAAGCCCGGCTGAAGCAGCCGACTATCGCGGGAACCCGGGCTAAGCGGCGGCGGCCGCAGCCTATCCGGTTCCCCGGGCGGCAGATGGAGTTCACCGGGCTTTTCATATAGCAGTTCATACCAGAGGCGCATTGTAGTGGGGATTCCGGCTATGATGCGTCTTTTCCCGGAGAAGCAGATGAATGATCGTCCGTTCCGGGAATAGGCTGAATAGAGAGCGGTATTCTATAAGGTAAGGCATACAGGAAGTTTCCCATTATACGAGAGGAGGAGGTACCGGTGGCAGCCAACTATTATGATACGCTGGGTGTCGGCAGGCAGGCCTCGAAGCAGGAGATCAAGAAGGCTTACCAGAAGCTGGCCAAAAAATGGCATCCCGACGTCAACAAAGCCCCCGAGGCGGAGGCGAGGTTCAAGGAAGCGGCCGAAGCCTACGAGGTGCTGGGCGATGAAGAGAAGCGCAAAATCTATGATGAGGAGCTTCGCTATGGAGCCGGATTCGGCGGATCGCGGGGGCAACGCGGCTCGGCCTCCTCCGCGTCATGGGAATCCCCGTTCGGCGCAGGCTGGGGCAGCGGAGCCGCATCCGGGGACCACTCCGGGGATGATATGTTCGGCATGTTCTTCGGCAGCCGTGGAGCGGCGGACCGCGCGGGCTTCAGCTTCTTCTCCGGCAGCGGCAGCGGCCGCCCGGGGAGAGGCCCGTGGGCCGATGAGTTCAGCACGATGCAGGCCCAGCTTGAGATTACGCTGGACCAGGCTTATAAGGGCGGAACGATCAGCGTCCAGGCGGCGGGGCGGAACCTCAACGTGCAGATTCCGGCACGCTCGGCCGAAGGAACAGTGCTCCGGGTGCCAGGCGGCGGCAGCGGAGCCGGGCAGGAGGGCGATTTGCTGATCTCGCTGCATCTGCTGCCGCATGACATCTATGAGCCGGACGGCGGAGATCTGCTCGCCACAGTGGAGATTGCCCCCTGGCAAGCGGTGCTGGGCGGGGAGGCCAAGGTGCAGCTGCCGGACGGCAGCAGCGTGAAGCTGAAGATTCCGGCAGGATCTAACAACGGCAGAACACTGCGCCTCTCCGGCAAGGGCCTGAAACGGCTGGACGGGACAAATGGCGATATTCTGTTCCGGCTGGAGATTGCCGTTCCGCCTGCGGTCTCCGAGGAGGAGAAGAAGCTGTACCGCCAGCTCGCCGAGGCCAGCGGCTTCCAGGCAGGAGCCAAGCGCAATAGTTCCGGCGGTACACAGCGGACCAAAGCGGCTACAGGGTAATAAAGGAATATAACGCCGCTGCTTACCGGCGGCATCCTATACTAACGAATGGAATGGAAGAGGCGATGAATCTATGGATTTCAACAAACTGACCCAGAAGCTGCAGGAAGCTGTGGCCGAGGCGCAGTCGCTGGCGGCTGCAGCCGGGCATCAGGAGATTGATAATCTCCATCTGCTGAAGGCGCTGCTCCAGCAGCATGAAGGACTGCTGCCCCGGCTGCTGCAGAAGATGAATATTCCCGCAGCCGGGCTGCTGCAGGGCACGGAGGCGCTGCTCCAGCGGAAGCCGAGCGTGAGCGGAGGCGGGGCGGGCACGATGCGCCGCTACGCCTCGCCTGCGCTGATTGCCATGCTGGAGCAGGCTGAGCAGGAAGCGGCGAAGATGCAGGACGAATTCGTGGCGGTGGAGCATGCCGTCCTGGCGATGGTCTCGGATTCCGGCAGCGGGAACCGCGAGCTGCGCGAATTGTTCACCAGCCGGGGCATCACCCGGGAGAAGCTGCTGGAGGTGCTGGCCGACATCCGCGGGCATCAGCGGGTGACCAGCCGGGAGCCGGAGGCCACCTATGAGGTGCTGGAGAAGTACGGCCGCGATCTGGTGGCCGAGGTGCGGGCCGGCAAGGTCGATCCGGTAATTGGCCGGGATGCCGAGATACGCCGTGTGATCCGCATCCTCTCCCGCAAGACGAAGAATAACCCGGTGCTGATCGGGGAGCCGGGCGTCGGCAAGACGGCGATTGTCGAAGGGCTGGCCCACCGGATTGTCCGCCGCGATGTGCCGGAGGGGCTGAAGGACAAGACGATTTTCTCACTGGATATGAGTGCGCTCATTGCCGGAGCGAAGTACCGCGGGGAGTTCGAGGAACGGCTTCAGGCGGTGCTGAAGGAGATCCGCGAGAGTGACGGGCGGATTATTCTGTTCATCGATGAGCTGCACACGATTGTCGGCGCGGGCAAAACCGAGGGAGCGATGGATGCGGGCAATATGCTGAAGCCGATGCTGGCCCGGGGCGAGCTGCACTGTATCGGGGCGACCACGCTGGATGAATACCGCAAATATATCGAGAAGGACCCGGCGCTCGAACGCCGCTTTCAGCAGGTGCTGGTCAGCGAGCCGGACGTTGAGGATACGATCTCGATCCTGCGCGGGCTGAAGGAACGCTTCGAGGTGCATCACGGGGTCAAAATCCACGACAGCGCCCTGGTCGCCGCCGGAGTGTTATCGAACCGCTACATCACCGACCGCTTCCTGCCGGATAAGGCGATTGACCTGGTGGATGAAGCCTGCGCGATGATCCGCACGGAGATTGATTCCATGCCCGGCGAGATGGACGAGGTGACCCGCCGTCTGATGCAGATGGAGATTGAGGAAGCTGCGCTCAAAAAAGAAACCGACGACGCCAGCGCCCGCCGCCTGGAGAGCCTCCAGCGGGAGCTGGCTGACCTGAAGGAGAAGCATCTGGGCATGACTGTCCGCTGGGAGAAGGAGAAGTCGGCAATTCAGGGCATCCGCGACCTCAAGAAACGGCTGGAGCAGGCCCGCAAGGATCTGGTCGATGCCCAGGAGGTCTACGATCTCAACAAGTCCGCCGAGCTGAGCTACGGGATCATTCCTGATCTGGAGCGCCAGCTGAAGGCGGCGGAGGAAGCGGCGCAGCAGGACCAGGAGACCCGGCTGCTGCGTGAAGCGGTGACTGAGGAGGAGATCGCCGATATTGTTTCGCGCTGGACGGGTGTTCCCGTAAGCAGATTGGTAGAAGGCGAGCGGGATAAGCTGCTGCGGCTGGAGGATACGCTGCATGAACGGGTGGTCGGCCAGGATGAGGCTGTCCGGCTGGTAGCCGATGCCGTCCTCCGGGCCAGAGCCGGGATTAAGGACCCGAACCGCCCCATCGGCTCGTTCCTGTTCCTGGGGCCGACCGGTGTCGGGAAGACCGAGCTGGCCAAGGCGCTGGCGGTTTCGCTGTTCGACCGCGAGGACGGCATGATCCGCATCGATATGTCGGAGTATATGGAGAAGCACAGTGTCTCCCGTCTTGTGGGCGCTCCTCCGGGATATGTCGGCTATGAAGAGGGCGGCCAGCTGACGGAAGCGGTGCGCCGCCAGCCGTATACGGTGGTGCTGCTCGATGAGGTGGAGAAGGCGCACCCGGATGTGTTCAACATTCTGCTGCAATTGCTGGATGACGGGCGGCTGACCGATTCGCAGGGCCGAATGGTGGACTTCAAGAACACCATTGTCATCATGACCTCCAACATCGGGTCGCCGCATCTCATTCAGGGCACGGATGACAACGGCGATCTGACCGAAGCCGTTAAGGACAGGGTGATGAAGGAACTGAGTGGCCACTTCCGTCCGGAGTTCCTCAACCGGGTGGATGATATCGTGATGTTCAAGCCGCTGACCATGAATGAGACCGAGAGAATTGTCGTGAAGCTGGTCGATGGGCTGCGCCTGCGCCTGGCCGAGCGGAATATCGGGCTGGTGCTCAGCGGACGGGCGGTCCGCTTCATTGCCGAGGAAGGCTTCGACTCCGTGTACGGCGCCCGGCCGCTGAAGCGGTTCATCCAGCGCAGCCTGGAGACGCGGGTGGCGCGTGCGCTGATCGCCGGTGAAGCGGAGGAAGACTCCGTGATGACCGTCGATGAAGCAGACGGGGAGCTGACGGTCAGCATCGCCAAGCCGGAGTCTGCCGAGACCGTTACAGCCGAATAATAAGTGCTCCTGTCTCACTGGAGCACCGCCAAGCAAGCGGGCAACGCCAGGGGTACTACGGCGTTGCCCGTTTGTTCATGTGTTATCCTCCACCTGAATGAAGGCCAGAATCTCGGTTACAATATGGGAAATGGCATCCTCCCGCGGAATCAGGATGTGCCTGCTGACCATTTCAATGTCCTCCTGAAACAGCTCGATGATCCGGAGCATGGCCTCCGGCTGCTTCTGTCTGGCTGCTGTCAGAAGCTCTGCGAACTGGCTGTCTGTGATAGCTGCCGGAGCATCTTTTGCTTCCATTTGTTAACCCCCTGTTGACTCATATGCAGCTGAGCGGCAACCTCAGCCTCTGTCATCTCCTGCAGGTAAAGCTTCTGCAGGATGACCTTCCCTTTGGCAGGCAATGTATCTAACAATTGCTCGATCGACAACCGGTTGATCATATCCTCCGCCTCATCCCGTTGGGCGGGACGGATATCCATGAAGGTGCACTCATGCCTGCGGGTCCGCTTGCTCCGGTATTGTAAGCGCCAGCCGATCCGGTAGATTTCCTTGCGGTAGCGCTGGATCATTTGCTGTTCCATGCGAGTATGCCTCCTATTCTATATACAACTTTCTAATTATAGGGAAATATTAGGCGGGTATTTACAACTAAAATACGAACTTATGTTCTGTTATTTTAGCATATTTGACAGCAAACCTACAGTAACAGGCAAAAAAAGAAGCCCGGGTCAGGGGCTTCTTACAATTGTATGGCTCAACTCACGGGCATTTCCGCCGCTGGCTGCCTATTCATTCCACGGCACCAGCCGGGGATTCGGATCAAGGATAGACTGATACTGTTCCATCCAGCCGTATTTTCCATCCGGGTCCAGCCGCATGTACCGCTGATATTTCGTATACCTGGATTCCGGATTGGACCAGCCGAGATGCTTCAGCCGCAGGCCGCTTAACTGATGGGGCAATTCCGCAATATTCATGGGCAGCCGCCCGCAATGCTGGGGTGCTCGATTCCAGACATAGTTGAAATCTTCCTGGTAGCGGAGCAGGAGCGGCCAGTAACTTAGGTGAGCCCGCCAGTAAAAATCGTCACGGTAATGATTCTCATCCCAGAAATCGTAAAGGCGGAAACAGAATAAGTCGCAATCTTCTGTCTGCAGCAGGGAGCCTATCTCTTCTGAGAATTTAGCTTCAAAAATCTCATCGGCATCCAGATTTAGAATCCACTCCGGACGGGTAGCAATGACTGCCTCCCACTGTTGCATACGCAGCTCAATCTCATTGCCGAATTTGGAGACGGGATTGTGAATCAGCTGAAGCGGAATACCCTGAAGAACCTCGCGGCAGATGTCTGCTGTATCATCGGTGCTTCCATCATCAATAATGACGGCTTCATCAATATATTTGCGGTGCTCCTGCAGGGCTTGACGCAGAAACCTCGAGCCTTCATTCTTTACAACCATCGTAAGGGTTAGCTTGGGAACGGCTTTTTCCATCTCTGATTCACCTGCATCAGCCGGTTGCTGACGCTTCTCCTCTCGTATAAGCCGGCATGGGCTCCTTTACCGGACTTGATGGACCGGCTGCTGATCAGAGGGCAGATGCCAACTCCGCTGATTCTGATACAGCTTATATGTAATCAATGTATTAAGAGAGGCATTAGAATATGACCTTGACGACTACTAAAAGAGACGGAAAAAGGCCGCGATCCCGGGAAACGGGAAGTACGGCCATCCCGGAATGAGGCGACCTCATACTCAGCTGAATCTTAGCTCATTGATGCTCTGCTGCCTATTCATTCCACAGCACCAGCCGGGGATGCTGGTCCAGAATGGACTGGTATTGCTCCTTCCAGCCGTAACGGCCGTCCGGGTCCAGGATCATATAGCGCAGATATTTCTCCAGCCGGAATTCCGGCTTGGACCAGCCGAGGTGCTTCAGCCGCAGATTGCTCAACTGATGGGGCAGCTCGAAAATATTCTCCGGCAGCCGACCGCAATGCTGCGGCAGGTCATTCCAGAGGTAAGTGAAGTCTTCGCGGTAACGGAGCAGGAACGGCCGGTAGCTATGGTGGGCCTGCCAGTACATATCCTCGCGGTATTTGTCTTCATCCCAGAAATCATAGAGCCGGAAGCAGAACAGATCGCAGCCTTCCGTTCTTAGCAGGGAATCCACGTCTTCGGCGAAGCGGGCTTCAAAGACCTCATCCCCGTCCAGATTAAGAATCCATTCCGGACGGGTCGCCACCACCGCCTCCCACTGCTGCCTGCGCAGCTCGGATTCATTGCTGAAGCGGGACACCGGATTGTGAATCAGCTGAAGCGGAATGCCCTTCAGCACCTCACGGCATAGTTCAGCCGTGTCATCCGTGCTGCCGTCATCAATAATGACGGCTTCGTCAATATATTTGCGGTGTTCTTCCAGAATCTCACGCAGGAACCTTGAGGCTTCATTCTTGACGATCATCGTGAGCGTCAGCTTGGGCCTGCGCTCCGGCCCTCCTGAGGGAACTGCGGCTTGTGCAGCTTCGCCGCCCGGATCTGCAGGCAGCGGCTGCTTGGTTAAGCGCTGCCGGGCTTCAGCTTCCGTCCACAGCGTATCCCACTGGGCAGCGGCTTCCTGTACTCTTTTATCAGCAGCTTCTGTTGTCTCTGTCCGGTTCTCTATGCCAGCCGCCTCCGGGCTGCTCCCGTCCGCTTTATCCGAGGTCCGCTGAACGAACTCCTCCACCAGCTCCAGGTCGCTGTCCCTGTAGAGATGCAGCGCCGGGAAGTAGGTGTCGACGAAAAGCGGAATGCCGAGCGCTGCGGCCCGGATGCAGAAATGACGGTCCTCTCCCCAGTAGGAGATATTGCGCACCCTGTCATAGCTGATGCCTGAAGCAATCGCCCGGCTGCTGATCAGGGTGCAGGCTCCCAGCCCGCCGACCTCGTAGATTCCCGGCTGATGCATCTTCATCAGGAAGGCGAGGAAGCGGCGCTGAATCTCTTCCGCCGAGGGCTGCTCCCCGGGCAGGATCTCCCATTGATTGTATTCGTCATGCATCCACACCTGCGGCTGGAGCAGTGTATCAGGCTTCCACTGGGTCCAGAAGATTTCCGAGATGATATCCTTGCCTGTGCCGATCAGATGCCGCAGGGTCTCCGGCTGAAGAATAAGATCCGAGTCGATCAGGAACAGATAGTCATAGCCGAAGGCCTCCGCCCGCCGGATCATCAGATTCTTGAACTCGGCCACCTTCCAGACCAGATTGGAATGCCAGATATGGGTGTTCTCATCACGGACATACTCGTCGTCATAACCGGAGGCCTGCAGGAAGACGGATCTGCCGCTCTCTGCGAACTGCCGGAGCAGCAGGCTGGAGGCTTCCTCCTTGTTATCGTCAATCAGATAGAAATCGAGTTCAATATTTTCCAGATTCAGCCGCGTCAGAGCCTTCAGGAATTGCTCCAGGATGGCCGGCTTCTGATGGATTGGGCTGCCCAGCAGCACCCGGGTACGCTTCTCAGTCATAGCAGGCACTCCAGAATAGCTTTAGCATAATTGCACATCCCCTTGAATTTACAAATAATTGGTATCCATTATATGTATTCAATATATTCAGAGAAGTACCGCATTTCCCCTATTTCCGCGAAATAATAAGCTGCCGTTATAGAGAGAGTCTATTGATGTCTGTCAGGGGCTGTTGTACAATACCGCTAATATATGATGAAGACCCGAAGGGCAGACAGGAGTGAGAGAATGGACAAGCAACCGTTAAAAGTACAGCAGCTAATCAATTTGCTCCTGGCGATGAATCCGCGTGCCGAGGTGTTCCTGCATACGGCCGCCGGAGAGCTCCGGCCGCTGCTGGATGAGGATGTGGAGGAGATCTATGCGCCTGCACATCCCGCCAAGACCGCAGTCCATATCACCGTGCCGGCAGATGCCGTAAGCCGTGCAGAGGAGGAGACTCCATGAAGCAGGCTCTGATTAGACTGGAACAGGGACAAGAGGTCCGGCTGGAGCTGTTCGACCAGGAGGCTCCGGGAACGGTAGCCAATTTCGCGAAGCTTGCGAACAGCGGCTTTTATAACGGCCTGGCCTTTCAGCGTGTGGTCCGCGGCTTCGTCGCCCAAGGCGGCTGTCCGGACGGTACCGGCAGAGGCGGCACCACCCCTATTCCCTGCGAGACACAGGGGAATCCTCACAAGCATGTGCGCGGCGCGCTGTCTATGGCGCATTTCGGGCCGGGAACAGGCTCCTGCCAGTTCTTTATCTGTTACGATACCTTCGATTATCTGGACGGCTGGCATACGGTATTCGGCAGGGTTACGGAAGGAATGGAGCATGTCGATGCCTTACGGCGCGGGGACATCATGAAGGAGGTCCGCGTCTGGTAAGGACCATGGTAAATTCATACATTGTAATTCCTAGTATTCCGATATATAATGACTCAACAACAAGCGGGAGCGCTTATAGACATGGAGGAGAGAAACAATGCGTAAAGGGATATCAGGGGTTGTCATTCTTATTGTGTTAACATTAATGATCAGTGCTTGCGGAAACGGAAATAATGCGGCATCCCCGAGTGCTACCGCCACCACCTCTGCGGAGGGAACGCAGCAGCCTGCTGCCGGCGAGCCGAAGGATGGCGGAAGTCTGATCATAGGAGTTGCCTCCGATCCTGTAGTACTGAATCCGAACTATGCGGGTGACCGTGTCAGTCTGACGATTGACCAGGCGCTGTATGCACCGCTGTTCCAGGTGAACAACGGCAAGAAGACCTTCTACCTGGCAGACAGTCTGACACCGTCAAGCGATAATCTGACCTATACATTGAAGCTTAAGGATGGACTGACCTGGCATGATGGTGAGAAGCTGACGGCGGATGATGTTGTATTCACCATCGACAGCATTCTTGACGAGAAGCAGAACAGCTTCCTGCGGGCCAACTTCCTGATCGGCGACAAGGCGATTAAGGCTGTCAAGGTCGATGACCTGACTGTGGAGTTCAAGCTGCCACAGGTCAGCCCGGCTTTTGAAGCTACGCTGGTCCAGGTATTCCCGATTCCGAAGCACATTTACGAGAATGAGACCAATATTGAGAAGAGCACGAAGAACGCTTCTCCTGTCGGCTCCGGTCCCTTCAAGTTCAAGGAATACAAGGCGGGCGAATATCTGACGCTGGAACGCTTCGACAATTACTTCGGCGGCAAGCCGCATCTGGATTCGGTGACCTACCGGATTGCCAAGGATACCAATGCGGCGAATCTGGCTCTGCAGAACGGCGAGATTAATGTGCAGTATCTGGATCCTAAGGATGTTCCTACGATTCAAGCGACGAATAATTTCGAGATTCTGCCATACAGCGAAGGCCGCCTCGCCTATCTGATGTTCAATGCGAACAGCGACACCGGCGCCCTTGCCAAAAAAGAAGTCCGTCAAGCCCTATCCCTGGCGCTCAGCCGCGATGAGCTGATTCAGACGGCCTACACCTCTAATGAATATGCCGATCCGGCCAAGTCTTTCCTGACCCCGGATGCGCTGTATTTCACGAATGATGTCCCTAGCTTTGACAATGATGCCGCTAAGGCAAAAGAACTGCTGGCATCTGCCGGCGAGAGCAATCTCAAGCTCCGGTACATCGTACAGAGCGGTAACAAGGCGCAGGAAGCCATCTCGCTGTATGTACAGCAGAAGCTGAAGGCGATCGGCGTGGAGGTTGAACTGCAGAACATGGATTCCTCGGCGTGGGTGCAGAAGTTCATTGATCTGAAGGCCACCGACTACGAGCTGGCACTGACCGGCTATATCATGGGCTATGACCCGGATGCCTACCGTATCCTGTTTACTACGGGCAGCTCGTCTAACTACTCGCATTATTCCAACAGCGAGGTTGATAAGCTGATGAACGACGGTGCGGGCGAAGCCGACCCGGCCAAGCGTGCAGAGATCTACAAGAAAGCGCAGGAGCTGGTGGCTGAGGATGCACCGATCTATCCTATCGCTTATACTAAGACCGTGGTAGCCGTATCGAAGAACTACGGCGGTATTGATGAAGCGGTGCTGAAGCCGGTCGTCATCTTCGAAGACCTATCCAAGATTTACCAGAAATAATCTGCTTTACAAAATAAGCAAGGCAAACAAATAAGCTGGTCCCCCAGCTTATTTTTGCCTGTTAAGAGCTGGGAGAAGCTGCGTATGAGACAACTCATCGTCCGAAGGTTGCTGCAAACATTGCCGATGCTGTTTTTTGTATCGGTGGTCTGTTTTACTATGATTAAGCTGGCTCCGGGAGATCCGGTGCTGTCATTCGTGACGCCCAATATGCATGCCGATGACATTGAGCGCATCCGCCATAATCTGGGGCTGGATAAGCCGGCTTATATTCAATATTTCATCTGGGTCAAGGAGATGGTCCAGGGTAATTTCGGGTACTCGCTGGTCAATCACCAGCCTGTGCTGGATCAGATTCTGGACCGCCTGCCCGCAACTGCGGGTCTGATGGGCAGCGCCATTGCCCTGGCCGTCCTGCTGGCCATTCCGCTGGGCCTCGTGGCCGGTGCGAACCGCAACCGCTGGGTAGACAAGCTGATCAATTTTATCGCTTATATCGGCATCTCCATCCCTTTGTTCTGGCTGGCGATCCTGCTGATGTATCTGTTCGCGATCAAGCTGCATCTGCTTCCAAGCATGGGGATGCGCACCATTGGTGTGGAATCGCCGCTGGATGTGCTGAAGCACGGGATCTTGCCGTGTACGGTGCTGGCCTTCAGTTTCCTGGCCGGGTATGTGCGCTATATCCGCTCCAGCACGATCGGACAGCTCAAGGAGGAGTATGTGCAGATCCAGTACGCTTTTGGCTCGAAGAAATCCACCATTCTGTTCCGGCATGTGCTGAAGCATGTACTGCTGCCGGTGATCACTCTGATCGGTATGTCGATGGGAGATCTGGTGGCCGGGGCGATTGTTACGGAGACGGTATTCTCCTGGCCGGGGATCGGGTCCCTGGGGATGACGGCGGTGAAGGGGATGGACTATCCTGTTATTATGGGGATTACCCTGTTCTCTTCCTTAATGCTGATCTTCGGTAATCTGGTGGCCGATATTCTCTACAGCGTTGTCGATCCAAGAATTAAACTGAAGGGGTGACCTCATGAATCGCAGTAAATGGAAAAACTTGCAGTCCGAGCTGTTTACGAACGGTCTGGGTGTCGCTGCTCTTGTCATATTGACGGTATTTACACTGGGGGCGGTCTTTGCCTTCCTGTCCGGTCATGATCCGAATGCCATGGATGCCATGGCCCGCCTGACGAAGCCCGGCGCTGCGCATCTGTTCGGGACTGACGATTACGGCCGTGATTATCTGTCCAGAGCCTTATACGGAGGCCGGGTCTCGCTGCTGGTCGGATTTGCCTCCATGGTCGTAGCGACCTTTGTGGGCGTGCTGGTTGGGGTGATCAGCGGATATTTCGGCGGCTGGCTCGATAATCTGCTGATGCGGATGCTGGATATTATTATGTCGATCCCGTCCTTCCTGATCCTGCTGCTGCTCAGTGTCTATCTGAAGCCGAGCATCGGCAACCTGATTATTATCATCGCCCTGCTGATGTGGATGAATGTGGCCCGTGTCGTCCGTGCGGAGACCCTGACGATTAAGGAGCGGGAATACGTGCTGTACGCCAGAGCCTCCGGGCAAAGTGCCTTCGGCATGATCTGGCGGCATATCCTCCCGGGACTGGTCCCGGTCATTATCGTAGGGGCAACGAATAATATTGCATCAGCCATTATGATGGAATCATCGCTCAGCTTCCTCGGCTTCGGGGTGCAGCCGCCGAATGCCACGTGGGGCAGCATGCTGAACAGTGCGCAGGGGTATATTGCCCAGGCCCCTTATCTGGCGCTGTTCCCCGGGCTGATGATCCTGTTGACCGTTCTGAGCTTCAATGTGCTGGGAGATATTGTGCGGGTCGGCTTTGAACCAAAGCTGATCCGGAGATAGGAGAGTGGAACATCATGACAGAACGGCTGCTGACTGTTGAAGATCTGCAGGTATCCTTCGCTACCCGGGACGGGGAGAATCAGGCCGTCCGCGGGGTTAGCTTCCATATTGATGCCGGTGAGACGGTAGGCATTGTCGGAGAATCCGGCAGCGGCAAAAGCGTTACCGCTAAGTCTATCATGTCCCTGATTGCGCCGCCGGGCCGGATGACTGCCGGGAAGCTGGAGTTTCGCGGCACAAGCCTGAAGGGGCTGACGGAGAAGCAGTGGCGCTCTTTACGCGGCAACCGGATCGCGATGGTCTTTCAGGACCCGATGACCTCGCTGAATCCGGTCAAGCGCATCGGCCAGCAATTAACGGAGGTTATCCGCAGACACCGCGGACTGGATAAGGCGAAGGCATACACCAAAGCGGCGGAGCTGCTCCGCCAGGTCGGCATCCGCGACCCGGAGCAGCGCCTGAAGCAATATCCGCATGAATTCAGCGGAGGGATGCGCCAGCGGGTGATGATTGCGATGGCGCTCTCCTGCCAGCCGGAGCTGCTGATTGCCGATGAACCGACCACGGCGCTGGATGCGACCATCCAGGCACAGATTCTGGATCTGTTCAAGGAGCTGAAGCAGCGGGAGGATACAGCGGTCGCGCTGATCACTCACGACCTCGGCGTCGTAGCCCAGGTCTGCACACGGGTCATCGTGATGTACGGCGGACTGGTGATGGAGGAGGGGACGGTGGAGGACATCTTCTACCGGCCCCGGCATCCGTATACCCAAGGTCTGCTTCGTTCGATTCCGAAGCGCGGCGGCGGCGCGCGGGAGCGGCTGATACCGATTGAAGGCTCGCCGCCGGATCTGCTTGATCCGCCGCTAGGCTGTCCGTTCATCGACCGCTGTCCGCACGCCTTCGCCCGCTGCAGTGAACGTCCGCCGGTGACCGAGCTTGCCCCGGGCCACCGCTCGATGTGCTGGCTGAATGAAGGTGCAGAAGAGAAGACAGCAGTTACAGCGGGGAGGGATTTCACTTGAGCGAGCGCAAGGTGCTGGTAGAGGTTAACAACTTGAAGAAGCATTTCTCCAAAGGCAAGGATTTGCGCGGCCGGGATACCTCTGTGCTGAAGGCGGTGGACGGGGTCAGCTTCCAGATCCGCCAGGGCGAGACCTTCGGTCTGGTCGGCGAATCCGGGAGCGGCAAGTCCACGGTCGGCCGCTGTCTGCTCCGGCTGTATGATTATACGGACGGTGAGGTGTTCTATGACGGGAAGCCGCTTGGCAGGCTGGGCGAGAAGGGGCTGAAGCCCTTCCGCCGGCGGATTCAGTCGATCTTTCAGGACCCGTACTCCTCGCTTAATCCCAGTCTGAATGTGCTGGAGCTGATCAGCGAGCCGATGAGAATCCACGGTCTCTACCGGGGGAGCGAAGAGCGCAAGGAGGCGGTGGCGGAGCTGCTGGAGAAGGTGGGCTTGAAGCGGGAGCATCTCTACCGCTTCCCCCACGAGTTCAGCGGCGGCCAGCGCCAGCGGATCTCCATCGCCAGAGCCTTGTCGGTACGGCCTGAATTCGTGGTCTGCGACGAGCCGATCTCGGCGCTGGATGTCTCTGTGCAGGCTCAGGTTGTCAATATGCTGGAGGATCTGCAGGCCGAATTCGGGCTGACCTACCTGTTCATCGCCCATGATCTGTCGATGGTCCGGCATATTTCGGACCGGATCGGCGTGATGTACGGCGGCCGGCTGGTGGAGGTGGCAGAGAGTGACGAGCTGTATGACAATCCGCTGCATCCGTATACGAAGGCGCTGCTGTCATCCATTCTGGAGACGGACCCGCAGAAGGCCAGCCAGAGGATACAATTGGAGACTTACCCGGCAGGGCGCGGGAGCGGGGAAGCCGCAGTGCTGCGGGAAGTGAGCCCTGGACATTATGTGGCCGGGGACTATGGCAATTGAATTACTTGAATAGGGAGGATACACCAATGACAGAAACGAAGAGCAAGGTCAAGTTATCGCAGTGGGATGCTCTGCTGCTGGAATCGCTGCGTTCGCAGGGCTGGTCCGACCAGGAGCTGCTGCACAGAGTAACCGGAGAGGATCTTCCGGTGGACGAGAGTAAATACGAGTTCGATTACGGGCAGCTGGCTGCCCTTGCGAACGAACAGCCGGAGCTGTTCCGCCGGGCTGTTCTGGACGGCTACCAGATCAAGTACAATACCATCCGCGGCATCCGCAGCTGGATCGATGTTGCGCTGAATATTGAAGCGAGGCTGGAGCTTGAAGAGGGGCATGAAGCGGTGGAAGCGGAATTAACGGAGGCCGAATATAGCCGGTTACAGGGCGTGCTGTCCTACGGCTGGCAGATCACCGGCGGATCAGCGGCTGACGGCAGTGCCCGAGTCTATACGATTGAACCGGTTCAGCGGTAGCATCCGGGGGAACGGGAAGCGGCGGCTGCAATCATCGCAGGCTGCCGCTCCCGCCGGATCAGTCCGCATCCGCCGGAGGCCTATTACATATTCAATTGAATTTTGCGGGTGCTGAGCACACCTTCCAGGCCGGTAGGGTCGGTGCTGACCTTGCGGGCCACGAAGGCTTCGGCCCGCTCGGAGGTGCGCAGGCGCAGCGGCTTGGTCTCCTGACCGGCCAGCTCCCACATGACGTCTGCAACAGATTCTGCCGTCTGCGGCTCCACATTGCGCTCCAGGAAGGCTGCACGGTAAGCATCCAGAACCGGCTTGTACTCATCTTCAAGTACACCGCCTGTGCTGGCGACATGTCCCATTACGGTTGAATTGAATTCGGTGGAAATCGCCCCCGGCTCCAGCAGGGTGATGTCGATATTGAACTGCGGCTTGTAATAGGTGGCCAGGCTCTCCAGCAGCCCCTCCACCGCGAATTTGCTGGCACAGTAGATCTCATTCATCGGCTGTCCGACCAGCCCGCCGACACTGGAGGTAGCGACAATATGGCCATAGCCGGTCTTCCGCAGCAGCGGCAGGGCGGCTCTGATTGTATGCATCACCCCGTACACATTGGTGTCGAACACCTTCTGAATGTCAGGGAACGGCGCTTGCCCAAGTGCTCTGAGATAACCGAATCCGGCATTGCAGAATAAGATATCCAGCCTGCCCTGCTCCTGTTCAATCCGGCCGATGACCTGCTGAATGCTCTCCGGCTCGGTAACCTCCAATTCAGCGAACTGCAGATTCTCCACCCCGCGGTATAATTCCTGGTCACGCTTCAGATGACGGGTTCCGGCGTAGACGGTCCACCCCTCGTGCGCGAACTTCAGTGCGGTGGCGAGGCCGATGCCCGAGGATGCTCCGGTGATGCAGATGACTTTTGACATGTAGATTCAGCCTCCATCTCATATTAATTTCCAGTGATTGTCCAATTTCGCCCACATTATAGCATATCTAAGTAGATATTGAGGCAAGATGACATAAAGTTTGTTTTTTCGCGTCACAGAGCGGCGGTGCAGTTGCTATAATTGTTTTTGGTACGGTACACTGTAAATAAAAAATCCGAATTGCCCGCGAATGGAGAGGAACAAGGAAACAATGGATGTAATCAAGCGGTATTTTGCAAATTTAACGGTCCGGCGCTTCCTGATATTGGGGCTGATTGGACTGCTGCTCTACAGTATCAGGGATATGCTGAATCTGGTGCTGCTGACGTTCCTGATCGCTTACGTGATGAACAGCTTTCAGGTGCTGCTGAGCAGACGGATCGGCAAGTTCGTGAAGGTGAACAGCAAGGTCATCATCATTATACTGTATGTGGCGCTGATCAGTATGATCGTCATGGCACTCGTCAGATACATGCCCAAGGTCTTCTCGCAGATCAAGCAGTTAACCACCTTTCTCAGTACGCTGACCGCCGATGATATCCCGCAGAATGAGATTATGCAGTACCTGTTCCGCAAGGTCAAGGAGCTCAACTATCAGAGCTATTTGAATCAGGGGATCGAATATGTGTTCAAAATCAGCAACTGGGGCACCACCTTCGTCCTGTCCACCATCCTAAGCCTTGTCTTCATCCTGGAGAAGAACCGCATTGTCAGCTTCACCTCCCGCCTGAGAGACAGCAAGATTTCCTGGTTCTACGTGGAGCTTGAATATTTCGGCAGAAAGTTCATCTCTTCCTTCGGAAAGGTCATTGAAGCACAGATCCTGATTGCACTGTTCAACACTTTATTTACCGTCGTGGGGCTGTGGGTGCTTGGCTTCTTCTTCGAGCCGTTCCCGTATCTCTTTGCCCTCTCCATTATGATCTTCATGCTCAGCCTGATTCCGGTCGTCGGCTTTGTCATTTCACTGATCCCGCTGTGCATCATCGGCTATAATACGGGCGGCCTGATGATGACGATTAACATTCTGATTATGATTGCCCTGCTCCATGTGATCGAAGGCTACTTCCTCAACCCGAAGCTGATGTCCTCCAAAATGAACCTGCCGATGTTCTACACACTTGTCGTGCTGTTGTTCTCCGAGCATTATATCGGGGTGTGGGGTCTGATTCTCGGGATTCCGATCTTCGTCTTTTTCCTGGATATTCTGGATATCAGCCGCGACAATAAGCCTTCGCTGGAATGAGACACCGGGGCAGGTAAGCAGTAATATGCAGCGTATGTATATAGGTGATATTCAACCTGCTTCAGGTTCGGGTATCACCTTTTTTAATTCAATAGTAGGGGGAGTCACAGAATGATCAGATATCCGGTATTAGAGGCAGGAACCGTTATTGGGGTAACCGCACCCTCATCCGGTGTTCCGCAGGAGCTGCATGAATTGCTGAGGCTGGCTGTAGAACGGCTGCAAAAAAGAGGGTATGGCGTAGAATGCGGACCCACAGCGTGGACCCAGGAGAAGGCCAAATCCGCTCCGGCTGCGGTGCGTGCGGCTGAATTCAATGCAATGATGGCCGATGAACGCATCGGACTGGTGGCCCCTCCGTGGGGCGGTGAGCTGCTGATCGAGATGCTGGAGCGGGTGGATTTTGAGGCTATGAAGTGCAAATGGATTCTCGGCTACTCCGATATCAGTGTGCTGCTGCTGGCCGTTACGCTGAAGACAGGCATGGCTACAGCCCACGGCACGAACTTTGTTGATCTCCGGGGAGAAGAGACAGATCCGACAACCGCTATGTGGGACAAGGTATTGTCCACGCCAAGCGGCGGGACTGTACTTCAGCAATCCTCGCAGCAGTATCAGCAGGAATGGGGGACAGGTGAGTCTTCGCCCCATGTGTTCAACCTTACAGAGGCGACAGTCTGGAAAACGGTGGGAGATCAGAAAGTGTCGATGCAGGGACGTCTGCTGGGCGGCTGCATTGACGTCATCCGGCATCTGATCGGCACGCCCTACGGAGATGTCCGGCATTTCCAGCAGCACTATATCCATGGTGAGCCGATTTTGTGGTACTTGGAGAACTGCGAGCTGTCGGTGACTGACCTGCGCCGCTCCCTGGTGCATATGAAGCTGGCCGGCTGGTTCGGGCATTGCAGCGGTCTGATGTTCGGGCGCAGTGCGGCTAACCGCCCTATGGACGGTTACACTGTGGAGGATGTCTACCGGGAGCTGGCCGATGAGCTGGGCCTCCCGGTGGTGTACAACATCGACTGCGGCCACCAGCCGCCACAGGTTACTTTAATCAACGGGGCCTATGCGGAGGTAGAGGCCGGGGGAGGAAAAGGCACAGTGAAGCAGGTCTTCCGGCCGTAAGGGTGCTGTGCCTGTAGAATCTTCTAAGTAATGTTCCGGACGTGCCGGCAGCAGATCGTTCACACCAAGTTTTTATCTTTTTTGTAACGAAACGTTTGCGAACGGGTCTTATAGAGGTAAGGTGGTGAACAAGTGGGCGATGTGGAGCAAATCTACGAGCAATATTTTCAGGACGTATACTTATTTGCCTTGTCGCTAAGCCGGGACCAGCAGATGGCCGAGGAGATTACGCAGGAAACCTTCGCCAGGGCGGTTAAGAATATCGACCAGTTCAAAGGCAACTGCAAGATCAGCGTATGGCTGTGCCAGATCGCCAAAAACACATACTTCAAGCACATGGATAAGCAAAAACGCGTTTTCGTTGGCGAGCTGCATGAGGACACAGGCGGAAACGGCCCTTCGATTGAGCAGAAGCTGATTGACCAGACGGAAGCCTTGCGCATTCATAAGCTGCTGCACAATCTGAAAGAGCCCTATAAGGAAGTCTTCATGTTAAGAGTGTTCGGGGAGCTGTCCTTCGGACAGATCAGCGAGGTGTTTGGCCGGACGGAGAGCTGGGCCCGGGTGACCTTTCACCGTGCAAGAAACAGCATACAAGACTTAATGACGGAGGAGAGCCGATGAACAAGCTGTCATGCGAAATCGTCCAGGATTTGCTGCCGCTATACTATGATGATGTGTGCAGTCCGGATACCCGGAAATCGATTGAGGCCCACTTGGCCACCTGCGCGGAGTGCACCGCTGCTTTACGCAAGCTGCAGCAGAGCAGCAGCCTGCCGTTTGAGGTCATCGCCAAGAATCAACAGGACAGCCGTGCGTTGGCCAGCTTCCAAGGATATTGGAAACGATCGAGGGCGGTTTCCTTCGTTAAAGGCCTGATTCTGGCGACAGCTGTGTGCGGCGTGCTTTTGACCGGATACTATGCCCTGTTTAGCTGGAACCTTACCCAAGTCCCCGCCAGCGCAATCGAAATTACCGAAGTCAGCCGGCTTCAGGATGGAAGAATTGCCTACCATGTCAAGCTGACGGACGGATACCGGTTGAACAAGATCAGCGCCAAAGCGGGAAGCGACGGCATTCTCTACATCACTCCGATGCGGCCTGTCTTCAAATCCAAAGCGGATGAAGCGCAGGGACTCGGCAACCGGTACGATGTCGTTGATGCCGGACAATTGAGCACCCCATCCAGATCCATCAAGGCCATCTATTACGGGCCCAAGGACGATCACCCGATCCTGATCTGGAAGCAAGGGATGGAGCTGCCCCCGGCGAGCGAAGCTGTGGAGGCTCAGTTTGAGCGGCAGGATTAATTCCTTCGTTCTCATACCATAAGCAGTGCTCTCTTAAACAGGTATATTCGTCATATATAATGTGAATTTATGTCGAATTTAGTTGAAAAAAAGTGCTGGGATTATTCAAGGAATGCTCTACGTATGGCTGGTATCCTGTATAATTTGTGAATATACAGACAGCCATAGCTGCCGATTCCTGAGCAGTGAATCCCTCACGAAAGAGAGTAGTGACTATGAAATCCATCGCCTGGGTAACTGACAGCACCAGCACCATTGATTCTGAATTCGCCAAGAATAACCATGTGTATATCGTTCCCCTTCGTCTAATCGTCAATGATGAATGCTATAGAGAGAATATAGATATTAACGCCGATCAGTTCTATGACAAAATGCGGCAGCATGACAAGGTAGGCAGCTCCCAGCCGCCGATTGGCGAGTTCGTAGAATTATACGAGCGTCTGAAGGATGAGTATGACGAGATTATTGCGGTTCATTGTTCCTCCGAGCTTAGCGGGACCTTCCACACCTCAATGCAGGCGGCGGATATCGCTGGAGTGAAGGTAATTGGTATCGATTCCAAAGTAGGCGCATACCCGATCCGTGAGATGCTAATGCGTGGTATTCATTGGCAGCAAGCAGGCTGCTCTGCACAGGAGATCAAGAGCAGAATTGATAATATAGTTGAGGAAATGTCCTTCTATATCATCCCTGCCAGCCTGAGTCAGCTGCACCGCAGCGGACGGCTCTCCGGCTCGCAATTCCTGCTGGGCCAGCTGATGCGGATTCATCTGCTTTTGAGGTTTGATGAGGGTAAAATTGTTGTCGTCGATAAAATACGCACCTTCAAGAAGACGAAGCAAAAGCTGCTGGAGACCATCCAGGAGGAAATCGGCCGCTTCCAGGATGTATGTATTATGCACGCCAATAATAGAGAAGAGGCACTGAGCCTGGAGTGGGCTATTAAAGCTATGTCCCCTTCGGTGCGTACAGAGATTATGCCCTTTATCCCGGTGGTAGGCGCTCATATGGGTGAGGGAACCCTGGCGCTGTCTTGGATTAACCGTACGGCCCTGAACAGTATTGATGCTGAGGAGGAAGTGCTGGAGTCTGTACTCTAGGCTGACTTGCGCCAGGCGTAGCTGCCTGCTCCCGTCCCTAATGAACCTGATAGACGCTTGGACCTCCGTATGTGGAAGGCAAGCGTCTTTTTACTTTGGAGAAGCCGCCGTAAACCCTTGTTGACAGTACTAATCCTATTCGTTATGGTGATGTAAAACAGGATTCAATTGAGAATGATTATCTGTTAGATCATTTTAGGGGGAGTTTGCAAATCAGCTATGGATGCTCTGAGACTTATACAATTATGGAATCAGGTAACGGTGCGCGTGCTTGATGTACGGCTGAAGCAGGCCGGAGCCGGCGGGGATTTGAAGCAGTACCGCTTACCGGCGAGCGCATTTTTATTCGTTTTCCAAGGACAGGGTGAGTTGTGGGTTGACGATGAGGTATGGCTATGCGAACGTTTTTACGTGCTGCACGCCGGTAAAGGTGCTCAGGTGACGATCCGGAGCCGGGAAGCACTAAGCGTATATATCGTACTGTACAAAGCTTCGCTGCCTGCTTCGTCCTTGTATGAATTTCAAAGAATGTTGCAGGATTCCGACCCGTTTCAGGACAACTGGGGCTTTCCGCCCGTTGAACCGCTGGCCCTGTTAGAGCTGCTTCAGACAATATGCGGCAGTTGGCTTCAAGGGGACGACGAATTGACCCGGCTGTCGGTTAAGGGAGATTTCATCCGCTTCGTTCATGCGGTTCTGAGTGAGCGCCTGTTCAGACCCGGTGAGCTATCCTTGTCAGAACAGGTTATTCGGTACTTGTCCAGAAATTACCGTAAGCCTATCTCGCTAGAGGAGCTTGCGCGGCAGCTGAATTACAGCCAGCAATACATTTCGAGAAAATGTAAAGAACAGACAGGACTCAGCCCGCTGGATTATGTCATCCGTTTCCGGATGGAGGACGCGAAGACTCTGCTGGCCGGTACGCTGGCAACACAACAGGAGATTGCAGCGCATGTCGGTTATCCCGATCTTATGTATTTCAACCGCATGTTCAAGAAATATGCCGGTATAACGCCAGGCCAATACCGTAAACGATACGGACCATCCGTTTCAGATTATGCAAGGAATAGGTCACAATCGTCCGTTGTTCCAAGCCGGTCATTACGCTATCCTTTTCATATGAGTGATATTGATTATCAATTTCAGTGGAATGAGGCGAACAAAGTGACCAGAGCAACCAGAAGTTTGTATGCAGTAATGCTGTTATGCTTGACCGTGATGTTAACGGCCTGCGGCGGGCCGGTGAACAACGGGAGCGCTACGCACAGCCAGGTTGCCGTCAGCGCATCTCCAACCGCAACCGGGGCTAAGGCCTCTTCGGCGACCAAGATGGTCAGCACCGCTTTTGGCGATGTCGAGGTTCCTGAACACCCTCAGCGCATAGCGGCAATCTCTTATCTCGGTACTGTACTTGCGCTGGATGTTCAGCCGGTTGCAGCCGAATCGTTCCTGATGTCGAGCCCGTACCTGGAGGGGATGCTGGATGTTGTGACGGATGTCGGCGACTCGCTTGAGAAGCTGCTGGAGCTGAATCCGGATTTGATCATAACGCATAATCCACAGCCTGAGGTGGTGGAGAAATATCAGAAGATTGCCCCAACGGTATCTGTGCCTTACAATCAGTTCGCATCCATTCAGGATGAGATGCTGTATTTCGGCAATTTGCTGGACCGGCGCGAGGCCGCGGAGCAATGGAACGAACAATTCGAGAAGGAAATTGCAGATATTCGGGCGAAGGTTCAACAAGCGGTTCCTGAAGGGAAGACGCTCTCGATTATGCAGGAGTATGATGGAAACGTGAGTCTGTTTGGTCCGAAGTCGGGCCGGGGAGGCCGGTTAATGTATGAAATTATGGGGCTGAAGCCGCCGGCTGCGGTTCCCGGATATATGCTGAAGGAATCCTATTACGAATTTTCATTGGAGAAGCTTTCCGAGTATATGGGGGATTATCTCATTCTGACCACAGACTCCAGCTTGGAATCGCTGCAGGCAGATCCGATCTGGGGGTCGCTCGGCCCTATTGCCAACAATCGGGTGTTTATTTGGACGGAGAATCAATCCTGGTATCGTGACCCGATCGCTGTGAAGAGACAAATCAAAGAACTGACCGACTGGATCATCGAGGTAGCTGGCCGGTAATAGATTCAAGGTTGGGTTGATACAAGCTACGCTGGGAGGGAGCAGTACGATGTTTCTATATCATTATTATGATGCATCCGTAGGTCCGTTTGTCAGCATATCCGATTTGCCAGCCGATCAGGCGAAGGCCGTGCTGGAGACGATCAAGCAGACCAAGCCCAAGGCACAGAGCGCCCAAAGACACGATAAGTATGTGGAATATCGGCGGAACTGCGAGAGCATCATCCGGGCAGAGTTTATTAAAAAGGGCGGTCTGGTCCGCCGCTCCTCCCCGCATTACATGGTGGTGGAACACAGTCCTTGGCTGAGCACTTGGTATGAGAACAGCGCCTGTCTCAAGATTCCGATTGAAGAGTTCGATGTGAATACCGTCTCCTTCACCTATGGAGATTCCATGCCGACCTTCAGTCCGGCGGTTAACGACGGCAAAGAGTACCGGCATACCCTATATACCTATAAGGAGATCGTCGACATCATCGCCAAATACGGCCTGCCGCAGCACTGGAACAACGACGGAACGCACGGCCCTGAGCGTTATATCGAAGCGCATATCTGGAGTGATGAGACGGCCCGCCGGTATCGGTGAAAAGAAGAGTCAGCCCACATTGGACTGACTCTTTTGCATGCTACTTCGTCTTGTTTTGGAGTGCGGTAATCTCAGCCTCAGACAGCCCGGAGGCCTTCACTATAATCGCAGTATCTACACCATGCTTGAGAAGCTCCAGCGCCATCTGAATTGCTTTTCTCCTCTCCCCTTCAGCTAGGGCTCCTTCAATCATCGAAGCTTCATCATGCAGATACTTCTGCCTGTCCTCATACAACCGGCGGGCCTCCGCATCCTGACTAAGAAACTCCAGCGTGTCCATCGCTTTTTTCAGTACAGGTTCATTCATCGTCAGCACCTCCCAATTGGATTTATCTGCACCCTTTAAAAAGAGCAGCCAGTTGATCAATCCGCCACCCTCCAACGGAGTCGCATGCTCGCTTAGTTTGGGCAGCTCAAGAAAGTGTAGTTCCATGTCATCGATGAGGGGGATTCCACTTCTGTCTTCACGAAGATGGAATACGTTATGGTATTGACTGTTGGGAAGAAATGAGTAATTGAGTATGTTGATGGTAACACATTTCTTCAACATTTTATAAGATTGGCCCTCTTGAAGTTGTCCCAGCCGTTTTTAATAGTTACCGGCGAACCGAACAACATGATATTTTTAATACCTTTTTCATAGAGTATGAAATAATATATTTTATAACATATGGGATTTTATATCATAAATTAATCTTTATCTCAAAATTATATTTCTCTCGAAATGCTAGTGAAGAGTTGCTTAATTATGCAATGAGTTTCGCAATAACTGAAGGGATGAACAGTTTGACTAACCCGAATCAGAGCCGCTCTCTTGAAGAGAGATCAAATCCTATCCAAAAGTTATTTTTCACGTGGACACGTTCGTTTACTAGGCAAGCTATTCGTAAGGATCAGCCGCTAAGTGCCATCCAAGAATCCATTCTGACTATTCCCTCCACATATGGAATCGGCCAGTTTCAAGAAGAATCAGCATCCGTACGCAGATCCAAAAAAGTGATGCCGCTGGTTATTCATATCGTACGCCAATTAAAGTCCTCTTTCCTGGCCTATGCACTACTTTCGTTTGTGACCCTGGCCCTGCAATTCTCTATCCCTTACTTGTTCCCGGATATCCTTCGCGCCATTATTAACGATAGCTCACAGCCTCACGGGGCAACACTGGGAGCGATCTTCCTGTTTGTCGCCATTCAGATGGTTAAGGTAATCTCCAATTCTCAATTTTTGCATTTTCGCTGGAAGTTAATTACGTCCATTGAATTCAATTACCGGAACATTCTGTTTAAGAACATTTTGCGAAAAAAAGAATCCGCTCAGCGTGCAGGGCAGCTGATAGATTTGTACGGAAACCAAATTAGCTGGTTCAGAGGCATAGTTTGGTTTATAGACGGCATAAGCAGCGCGCTCGGGATTCTATTCGGTGTTGCACTCCTGGTAATGTATTTAGGCGCCGGGGGCCTTATGGGGTGTGTTTTGCTATTCGCAGCACCTATGTTTTCGAGGCTGCTTCATCAACTGAATCGGGTGGATGCTGAGCTTAGCCAGGCAAACAGTAAGCGGTTATTTGAAATCAATGAGTACCTTAATAAATATAGAGAAGCTAAACAAATGAACTTCACCAATTTCTTCATTCGCAAGATTAATAAAGCAAGATCGCGCCAATCGGAAATTTTACATAAAAAAAGTAAGATTCAAATTCTGCTAACTCTAATCAACTATTCTCTGGTTCCGTTGACGGCCATGATATGTATTGGTTTCTCCTCTTTAATGGGCTATCCGCTAAGTGTTGAGAAAACCATGGCATCTTTTATTGTGTTTGGCCTGCTGGATCGGTGTATCAACGATTTCCTGGTCAGCATCAACACCGTCAGACAAGGGCTAAAGGCTGCCTCACTTGTAAAGGAATATGTTAGCCTGGATGAAGAAGGGGAGGAAAGCAGAGGGACTGTAGAAAAGGCAGGGACCATCTCATTGCAGAAAGCAACATATAGCATACCCAATGATCCTGGCCAGATTCTCCTCACAGATATAGATCTAACGGTCACTCCAGGACAACTGGTTATCATTGTGGGTGAAACGGGGTCCGGAAAAACGAACCTGCTGCGGGCGATTGCCGGATATCTGGAATGCGTTCAAGAAGATCAATCTACGGAGCTGCGCTGTGAGGAGGTCATGGATCATTCACCTTTATTCCCGGTAAGTATTAGAGATAATATCATCCTTGACAAGCCTTATGAGGAAGAGCGTTATCGTCAGATCATTCATTTATGTGAGTTAAGCAAGGATTTGGACCAATGGGCAAGCGGAGATTCCACTGTTATCAACACAGATATGGTCAATCTATCAGGGGGACAGAAAAAAAGAATTTTGCTGGCCCGCGCCGCATATCAGAATGCTAAGACCGTATTGCTGGATCAAATTTTGAATTCTTTGGATGCAAAGGTACGAAAGAGAGTACTTAAACATTTGATTCTGGATTATTGGAGGAATACAACAAGAATTATGGTGGCTGCCACTATTGATCAGGAATTGTTCGAACGGGCAGACCAAGTGATTGTAATGAAACAAGGCCAAATCAAGGATACTTTTAAAAAGAATGCATTCGATTATAATACACTTCGTGACTTTCTTCCTGATGAAAAAGTAATTCAAATGAATAATGAAAGTATCACAAAGGAATTGCCAGAAGAGCAGAACTTGAAGAGGGGAGAGTCGGACCCTGAAGAACAGGAGAAGATTAAGCAAACTAGTCTTAGAGTGCTGAAGCATTACTTTTTAGCACTAGGAAGCAGACCGCTGCTGGTTCTTTTTATAGCTTTATTTATATTAGCGCAGATAATCGATGCTGCCTCTATCTATATTGTACCGCGGTTCGGTGGAAATACGGCAAACCCGATGTTATTCGCCTCTATTTATTTTGGCATAGGCCTATTGCTGGTTATTACCAATGTTGTGCGTATCAGCATCATCTACTTGGGGAATGTAAAAGCCGGTGAAGCCCTTCATCAGCAATTGTTACAACGGGTATCAAAACTCAGCTTTCTGCAGTTCAGTAAACAACAGAACGGCGCATTATCCGCGCGTTTTTCCAATGATATGAAGGTTATCGATATGGATATGAGCGGGTACACCAGCAATCTGCTGGAATCGTTTTTCAAAATTATTGCCGCAGCAATTCTAATTGCTTACTCGGATCTCTATATGGTGCTGGTGCTTGGTGTGTTCCTGATATTTTTTAATAAAATTCAGAAGGAAGTTCGGATCACAGGCAAAATTACATCCAGGTTAGCTAATGAAGCACACGAGCCCTGCCTCGCTGTTCTTAAATCTGTGGCCGCAGATTCTAATTATGTAAGGAAGCAAAGCCTGCAAACTTATTTTACGAATATCTGGGAAGGGAAGATTACAGACGCATTAAATGCAGAGTATACAAGACAGTCAGTGAATAGACTTTATCTGTTCTGGATAGAGGTAGCAGGGTATTTTACATTTTCTGTTTTCTTGATCCTTATGAGCTTGAGGGGCTTCTCGGGAGACTCCGTTATCATCTATGTGACTTTAACCTATACCTTAACGGCATTTTCCAATTTTGAAGTGTTGCTCAGAGATCTTCGTCATATGGAGATTGGGACGAATTCCCTTGAAAGAATTTTGGGGCTTGAGGGCGGGAAATCCCCGGTAAGCGCAACGAAGGCTACACCTACAGTTATGAATACAGCAGGCGGTCTGACAATCAGGAATTTGAGCGCCAAATATAGTGACTCAATACCAGTCATCTCCGGATTGACATTAAAACTTGAGCCCACTGAAAACCTGCTGGTCAAAGGAAGAACGGGAAGCGGTAAATCTACGTTATTCTACTGCCTGACCCGATTTATGGAGTATGAAGGTGAGATTCTGCTCGGAGACACTAATGTTAAGTCTATTCCAGATCATCTGCTGATGAAAAAAATAGTCACCCTGCCGCAGCGTCCGGTGCTTTACCACGGAACGCTAAGAGATAATTTGGACCCCGAGCAGGAATGTACGGATCAGGAGATATGGTCAGTGCTTGAAAAGTTAAACCTTAGAGGGAGAGTAAGCTCACTTCAACAAGAAATTGATGAAGATCAGGGGAGCTTCAGCCAGGGTGAAAAGCAACTTCTTAATTTGGGAAGATGTCTGCTGCTCAAGCCGGAATTGTTATTAATTGATGAAGCAACTACTGATATTTATGGAGCACAAGAATCAGATTTATACAGACTGATAAGCAGGGAATTGCCGAATACGATGGTGATTGGCATTTCACACAAAGAGACCCAGTCTAGCTTTTATCATAACATTCTGGATATGGAAGAGATGAAACTCCAAAAAATACGATAAGGGTCTCTATGAATTAGATGCAGGGAAACTGCTAAACAGCCTTGCCGTATCCCGTCATTACGGTTCGCAGGAAAAACAAAGGATAAACTAATAAATATAGATTAAATCCCCACCAGTAAATATCAAAATCATGGGCGAATGCCCAGAAGGCAATGGCTTGAAGGCCGGAGCAGAAGGTGAGGACGAGTGAGATTAGCGCCCAGGCCCTCCAGGAAGGCAGCTGTTTCCGGTATAAATACAAGCTGCTTAGGCCAGTAATGGAGATCAAGATATCCAGAGGGAAAAAGGACCAGTTCCAATGAACCATGATCGGATTGTTGTAATCTTTGAACGCCATCGACTCTGGGATGATATGAAAGTAAGTAATGATCCAATACAGGATGAAACCGATATCTGTGACAAGGAAAAAAGGTTTTAGCAGCTTCATAGGCCCTCGCAAAGTTAATTAGTATGATTATGTAAAATTATACAGTGAAAATAGTTTTTTGCAACCCAGAGTTGCAGAAGGCGTCCCGGTTTGTTCAACTTACATTCGATTTCCGTTTCAGCCCCTCTATGCTACTATTGGCTTGGTTGAGTAATGGTAGGGGAGGGGAATTTCTAGTGATAGACAATGGCAGAGCCGCCAGAAATATATTGAATTTAAGGAAGGAGCTATCCCTGACACAAACAGAGCTGGCCAGCTTATTAGGCGTAAGCCATCAAGCGGTCTCCAAGTGGGAGCAGGGGGACTGTCTGCCGGATATCGCGGTACTACTGAAGCTTGGACAGGTCTCAGGGAAGTCGGTGGAGGAGCTTCTGTTAGGGGAGAGCATCAGCGGCGGTTCAGCTTCTGAGAGAACTAGCCCTTCCAGCGAGCTGCCGGATAAGGTCTGGACAGAGGCCTTAGAACGCATCCAAGGCCGCATCTCGCCACCCAGCTTCAACACCTGGTTCAAGGGCACGAAGGGGAGGCTTGTGGAGGAGAGCTACTGTATCTACAGCCCGAGCCGCTTTGCTGCAGAGTGGTTATATCAACGGTATTCGGACTTAATTGTACCAATTCTCGAAGACGTAACGGGCACATCCGGCCTTAAGGTCGAGTTCTGCTCTACGGGAGCATGGGACCAATAGATCTGCAAGTTATCTTAAATCAGCGCGGCGAGTGAATCCGTGCCAAATGTAATCGAAAAATCGAATACATTAGGCTGGGAGAAGGCGCGCGGGCCAAATGTAATCGAAAAACCGAACACATTGGGCTGGGAGAAGGCGCGCGGACCAAATGTAATCGAAAAATCGAACACATTGGGCCGGAAGAAGGCGCGCGGACCAAATGTAATCGAAAAACCGAACACATTGGGCCGGAAGAAGGCGCGCGGGCCGAATGTAATCGAAAAACCGAACACATTCGCATTATACCGGCGCAGAGGCAACAGGCCAGACGAGCAACTTAATAGCGCACATTAAAAAAGCTGTCCCGCCGCAGAATTCTGCATGTGAGACAGCTTTTTTCATATCCAGCCGATTGGATGATCTCTTTACGTCAACCGAATTCGCTCACCCGAACGAAGTCAGCACACTCTGCGCCACAATCTCTCTAAGCTCGGCCTTTTGTGCGGTGAATTGCTGCGGGGTGATGCTGCCGCTGGCGAGTCTGGCTTCGAGCTGCTGCGTCAGCTGCTTGACCTGCAGGTTAATGACCTGCGTGACATTGCCGCCGTTCTCTTCTGCGATCGCTTGCAGGGATTTGCCTTCATACAATTCGTCGTACAGCTCTTCATCGGAGGAGGTGTTCAGGTTCAGGGCATCCAGCAGCTCATCGGTATCGGCCACGTCTGAGGTGGACCATTTCGCTACAGGCAGGGTATGTAAAGCCGGCTTGCCCCAGGCCGTTCCTCCGAACGACATCGCGACAACCATCGTTCCGACGATCACGACACGCTGAATATTGATATGTTTTATATGCATTGTTGTTATCCTCTTTTCGCGTTAAGGTTATATTGTTAAGGCTTACGATTTACGGCGGCTAGTGAACTTTAGCTATCTACAGTTTAACCAATAATACTGAAATGAAGCTTAAGTCTTCTTAAAGATAACCTAAAGCTTGGGCCGACCCCTGGTTTCACCGGACAAGCACACACGGAAGGATGAGTCATCTATGAGAAAAATACTGGTCGTCGACGACGAGCCGGCCATTGTGAGTGCGATTGCCTACGCGCTGCGGCGGGAAGGCTATGAGGTCGATACCGCCGGTGACGGCGAGGAAGCGCTGGGTAAGGTGAATACCTTCCGCCCGAATGTGCTGGTGCTGGATGTCATGATGCCGAAGCTGAGCGGATATGATGTCTGCCGCAAGCTGGAGGACCGGGATGATCTCGGCATTATTCTGCTGACGGTTAAGAACGATATTGTTGATAAAATTGTCGGTCTGGAGCTGGGCGCAGACGATTATATGACCAAGCCGTTCGAGATCCGTGAGCTGCTCGCCCGGGTCAAAGCGCTGCTGCGCCGGCTGGAGAAGAACACGCCGGAGGCCCGCAGCGAGCGGCTGGAATACGGCCTCCTGCAGGTGTACCCGGACCGCCGCAGCGCCGAGCTTAGCGGGGAGCCGCTGGAGCTGACCCCGAAGGAGTTCGACCTGCTGCATCTGCTGCTCTCGCATCCGCAGCGGGTCTATATGCGCGAGGAGCTGCTGGAGCAGGTGTGGGATATGGACTACGCCGGAGGGACGCGCACCGTGGACATCCATATCCAGCGTCTGCGCAAAAAGCTGGGCGAGCCCTACCAGAATATCCTGCAAACCGTCTACGGTGTCGGCTATAAGGCTGTGCCGGCCGGGAGCTACCCATGAGGATCAGCATCAAGCTGAAGTTCAGCCTGTTCCTGGCGGTGCTGCTCATTCTGGCTGTCGGCGTGCTGAGCTACTTCGTGCTGCGCGGCGTGGAGCGCAATGAGCTGATCCAGACCGAGCGCATTCTGGCCCAGCATGTCACGACGGTCAATCTGCGTGTGAAGCAGACCTATTATACCGGCGCGCGCCTCACGCCGCAGGACTTCATGCAGCAGCGGGGCAAGGCGCTGGCGGCGGAGCTGGCCGGGTTCACCGGCCTGGAGGTGACTCTGTATGACAGCCGGGGCCGGCAGGCGGGCACCTCGGCGCAGGGCGAGGGCGGGCCCGGGCCGGATGCGGGCAAGCCGGATGTCAGCGCGGCGCTGGGCTATGCGCTAAACAACAAGGTCGCCTACCAGAGTGAAGGCAACCGGCTGTTCTACCTGGCCCCGCTTCAGGGGCCGGAAGGACAGATGGGCGTAGTCCAGCTGCAATATTCGCTGGAGGGCGCGCGCAGCTTCCAGCAGACGCTGCGGAATCTGTTCCTGACCACAGGCGGCGCGGTGCTGGTGTTCAGCTTCATCCTCGGTTATCTGTACTTCAACCGGGCGGCTGCGGCTATCGGGCGGCTGAAGAAGTCGGCGGAGGATATCCGCCGGGCCGACTATATCACGGCTCCGCCGGTGAAGCGCAAGGATGAGCTGGGCGAGCTGGCCGAGGGCATCTACTTCATGAGCCGGGAGATTGAGCAGAGCATAGCCGCCAAGGATGAAGAACGGCGCAAGCTGCAGCTCGCTGTCGAGAAGCTGCAGGCGCTGGAGCAGCAGCAGAAGCAGTACATCGGGAACATCAGCCATGAATTCAAGACCCCGCTGACCTCAATCAAGGCATACGTCGATCTGCTGAATATGTATGACGATGACCCCAAGCTGCTGCATGACGCCAAGATTAATATTGCCAAGGAGACGGAGCGGCTGTACGAGATGGTGGAGAAGGTGCTGCAGCTTACGGCGCTGGAGAAATATGATTTTGAATCCCAGGCGGAGCTGCTGGAGGTCGGGAGCGCGCTGCGGGATATCTGCGGCCGGATGCGCGGCAAAGCGGCGCGGTATGGACTGACGGTCACCCTGGACGCCCAGTCTGCGCATATCTGGATCGACCGGGAGAGCTTCATGCATATCTTCATCAATTTGCTGGATAATGCAATCAAATATAATGTCCCTGAGGGCAGCATTCATCTGCATAGCGAGGTAAGGGATCAGCGGGTATGGATTACCGTGGAGGATTCGGGAATCGGTATCCCGGAGGACTCGCGGGAGAAGATTTTTGAGCCCTTCTACACGGTCAACCGTGACCGTTCGAGAGCTTCGGGCGGGACGGGGCTGGGGCTGTCCCTGGTCCGCAATCTGGTGGAGAAGCAGAACGGGACCATTGCTCTGCTGGATACTTCGGGCGGGGGAGCGGCGTTTGAGCTGTCTTTTCCGCTGGTCACTTGACGGGCACATGTTTACAACTTGGATACAATCGGTGTGCAGTTTGGAAATAAGCATCAGGTATGCTTGAAGCATCAAGAGCAGGAGGGGAGCCTGAACATGAATTCGGAGAAGAACAGATTACGCGGCAAGGCTTGGAGCATCCTGCTCTGCGGGGCTGTACTGCTGTCTGCGGCCGGCTGTGCGGCGGAGGATACAGACACGCGGCAGGTGGTGGAGAAGTCCGGCCAGAAGATAACCGTCCTCGATAATACCAGCGAACCGGTCTACACGGAGCTGAAGCTTGCGGGCATCCGCAAGGTGGAGGGAGTGCGGGGGACGGACTTCGCCAGTGAGGATGTGATGGCCGTGACCCGCGAGAACCGCAGTCTGCCCGCACAGGTCATTGAAGGACAGGAGCTTTATCCGCTCAATCTCTACCTGCATACCCTCTCCACCGGAGAAGAAGCGCCCCTGCAGGAGGGGGAGCTGAACTATGGCGCGCCGCAGCTGTCCCCTGACAAGAAGCATGTATTCTTCAAAGAGATGTATGAGATGACAGGGATCGGATATATCATGGACCTGGCCGGCGGCGCTAAGGTGAAGGTAAGCAATGCGGAATTTCGGATTGAGGAGGGAAAGTGGGCGGATGACGGGCATGTGATTTTTCCTGATATGGAGGGCAATATTATAAGCGCAGATGTGTCCGGCAAGCAGGAGACCCTCTTGAAGACAGGCATCGCTTACGTGCATGAGGTGGTTCAGACGGGCAGCCGGATTCTCTACGTCACAGGGGAAGACAGCCAGCTTAGCGCTTACGATACCGTTACGAAAGAGACCAAGGTGCTGAGCAAAAACGTCGTCTGGGCCGTCCCGTCCCCGGACGGGAGCAGGCTTGCCATTGTGGAACGTACCGGACGGGGAGAGATGACACTGAAGCTCTGCGACAGCGAGGGCAATGAGCAGTCTTCGGTAGCCTCAGGACAGCAGATATTCGGCACCAGCTGGTCGCCGGACGGCCAACTGCTGGCGTATGCGGTCACTGCGTCCGGCTCTGCCGATGACCAGCAGGACCTGTTCATTACCAGGGTGGAGACCGGGGAACAGACCCCCGTCCTGAATGATATTCATGTGGCTGATCTGCTGCACTGGAGCCCCTCCGGCAAGAAGCTGCTGGCCACAACCACAATGCTGAAGGACAATGTCTATCAGTTTCTGACCTATGTGGTCAGCCTGTCGTAACCTTATTCCGCCACAAGCAAAAGGCTGTCCCGCAGAAGCCGAGTATGGCTACCGGGGACAGCCTTGCTTTTATGAGGGGAGCAGCTATGTTGCCAGTATTAAGGCTGGAGGGTAATCGTAGTCTCCAGATTCTTCAGGTACGTGCGTTTGCCCAGATTCTCGCGTCCCGGCAGGAAGTTGCCTATACTGTCGTGCTTCTGCCCGACAATGCTGAAGTCATCGTTCTTCACCGTTAATGTATACGGCTTGATGGTGATGGTCTTCGGCGTGTCAGCAAACGGAGGATACAGCTCATTCAGATGATATTCTGTCTTCGGTCTGCTGCTGAAGAATCCGTATTGATTCGGGTCAATCGAATTCCCCTGGTCATCTACAAGCTCATAGTACATCATGCTGGCATGATAGTCGCCGGATTGCTCTGGAGATTGCGGCACCTCACCCTGGCTGCTCAGCACAAGGCGGGTGGATACCGGCGTCACCTTCAATTGCTCGACCGTGTAGCTGAAGGAGCCTTCCGTTTTGGTGATATTCGGAGTGGCTACCACGGCGTTATCCATTATTTTAACCGGAGCCGTGAATTCAAAGGTTTCATTTACATTCTTGACCTTGACTTGAATCGTCAGCGTGAACGCATCCGGCAGATTCAGATCACCAGTCAGCTCTCCGCGATAGGCATTATCCTGATAAGGAATATCGCCGAATCCTCCCGAAGTGAACTTAATCTTCTGCCCGTCAGCCAAAACGACCGGGTGCTCAATCAACTGCCCCATAGAAGTTTCGCCGGACAGATCCAGTCCGCCCTCATGCTCCAGCTGGAAGCTTAGCCGCGTCCCGTCATAGAGCAGATCTGTCAGCTTCAGAGTAACCCCGTCATGGGTGACGCTCAATCCGGGCTGGGATAAGATCCCCTGGCTCATCGCCAGCTCCACGGACTGCGGGCTTGTCCCCTGATACAGGACGCCGATCCCCGGAATTTTCTTCAGTGTATCAGCCATGACGGGCGACACGAAGCCTGCACCCAGAATGCCTGCACTCAGCACTCCGGCGACCGCTGCGGCAACCGCTGTTTTCTTGAGTATCCCTGGCGTGGTCTTAGCCGCTCTTATTCTATGGACTCTGCTCATTTCATTCTCTCCAATCTTGTTCATAATGATCGTGCTCAACTCCAGGTCCGGCTTGACGGACTCCCGGATATTCTGTTCAATGGCATCCATTTCAGGATGTCTTGTTCGCCCCGGATATTGTTCCATGCATCCTCGCTCCTTCTTTATGGCTTACGCGCTCCAGCAGCTTTCTGCGCAGCCGTTCATATTTCTTGCGGACTGTAGAGGCCTTAAGCCCCATGATCCCGCTGATCTCGTCAAAGGTATATTGCTCCACCGCTTTTAGAAGCAGGATATGGCGTTCTTCAGCGGTCAGATAGGTCAGCAGCTCTGAGGTTACAGATTCGGCTGGCAGTACCTGTAGTTGCTGCTGCTGCTGGCTCTCTTTGAAATGCTCGACTAACCGGAGCCAGCGGCTTTGCTTCTTTTTCAGATTGATCAGATGGTGGTATGCGATCTTGTACAGCCAGGCTGAGAAGGAAGTGCTGCTGCCATAACGGTGAAGGTTCGCATAAGCACGGATGAAGATATCCTGGACAGCATCTTCGGTTTCGGTATGGTTCTTTAGAATATAGAAGCAGTAGGTATAAATCTGACGTTGAAACTGCTTGATAATGATCTCGTAGGACTGCTTGTCTCCTGCCTTCACAGCCGCTACTGCATTCTCAATCCTGGAGTTTCTGTCGTCCGTTTCCCCGGGGACGGTCGATTGCACTGCTTCACCTCCTTTGGCTTGATACCTATATAACAACACGGGAGCCGTGTTTTGTGACATGATTTTATTTAACTTAAATTCATACTTGACAGGTGGGTTTAAGGGGTATATGATAACAGCAATACTTCACCACTAATTAAATGAACAGTGAAAGAATAACACGATGGACAATACTTGAGCTGATTGGACCGCCAAAGGCTCCCGCAGATATTCCCGTATAAGGGATGTTTCCGGGGCCTTTTTGTGTTGCCTGAACCGACAGCAGAGGAGAGAGCGTATGGAGAATACACAGTGGGAGCGGCTGGCGGCAGCGGATCATCTGTTCCGTAAAATGGTGCGCAGGTTCGTCAAGGAGCGTGACCGCGTAAGCGTGGAGGGCGTGGCCCTGCCGGGAATGCTGATTCTGCACAAAATCATCCGCGACGGGGAGCAGCGGCTCAGCGATCTGGCGGAGGAGCTGGATTTCACCTCAGGCGCCATCACAGCGCTGAGTGACAAGCTGGAGGCCGGCGGCTATACGGTGCGCAGGCGCAAGGAGGATGACCGCCGGACGGTGCTGCTGGATATTACCGCCTGCGGCCGGGAGATGGTGGAGCGCAACGGCAGGGCTTCACGGACGAGGAGCTGGAGCAGCAGAGCCGCTTCTATGAGCGGATCATCAGCAATTTGGATGGATTCGCGGATACGCTGCTGAAGCTGGCACAGGAGAACGCTGCTGCTCCCCCGCCCGCCGGGCCTGAACAGAAGCAACGCACAGAGGTGAAGAATAATTATCTTAGCTACTGAGGAATGAAGAGGATACTATACAAATGATTAGGAGAGATGAACATGGGACATTCCACTATATATCCAACAGGGGCAACCGTATATAACCCAAGCAAGGCATGGAGCGGCTACACCGTATTCCAGGCAGGCGACGAAGGCGTAGTGCTGATTGATATGAACGGCAAGGAAGTGCATCTATGGCAGGGCCTGATCGGCTTCCCGGCCAAAATCCTCCCCGGAGGCTACGTCCTGGGCAGCACAGGCAGAAGAGATCCCAAATTCGGCATTCAGGATAATGTGGATCTGGTGCAGGTAGATTGGGACGGCAATGTAGTCTGGAGATACAACGGGTATGAGCATATCGAGGACCCGGGAGTGGAGCCGCTGTGGTATGCGCGCCAGCATCATGATTACCAGCGGGAGGGCAATCCTGCCGGATACTATGCTCCCGGGCTGGAACCTTCGGTTAACAGCGGGACAACGCTGATTCTGGCCCACAAGAATCTGTACAATAAGGAGATTTCCGACAAGCAGCTGCTGGATGACACGATTATTGAAGTGGACTGGGAGGGCAATGTGCTCTGGGAGTGGGCCGCCAGCGACCATTTTGCCGAGCTGGGGTTCGACCAGGCAGCGCGCAATGTGCTGTTCCGCGATCCCAATAGCCGCTCCTTCGGCGATCTGGGCGGCGGTGTAGGCGACTGGCTGCATATCAATTCCGCTTCGTATGTAGGACCGAACCGGTTCTATGACCAGGGAGACGAGCGCTTCCACCCGGACAACATCATCTGGGATGCCCGTGAGGCGAATATTATCGCGATCACCGACAAGCGCAGCGGGGCTGTCGTCTGGCGGCTCGGCCCGGATTATTCCCTGCCAGAGGTGAAGCATATCGGCTGGATTATCGGCCAGCATCACGCTCATATTATTCCGAAGGGCCTGCCGGGCGAAGGCAATCTGCTGGTGTTCGATAACGGCGGCTGGGCCGGCTATGGTCTGCCGAATCCGGCTTCGCCCTTCGGCCAGAAGAATGCGCTGCGCGACCACTCGCGCGTGCTGGAGATTAACCCGGTAACGCTTGCGATAGAGTGGCAGTATACCCCGGCAGAGGCCGGCTTCTCCGTCCCGACCGATTCCTATAAGTTCTACAGCCCGTACATCAGCTCGGCGCAGCGGCTTCCGAACGGCAACACACTGATTACCGAAGGCTCCAACGGGCGGCTGTTCGAGGTGACGGCAGCACATGAGCTGGTCTGGGAATATATCTCCCCGTACAGGGACCGCCGCAATACGAATATGGTCTACCGTTCGTACCGTGTGCCATATGCCTGGGTGCCGCAGCTGGCGGAGCCGCAGGAGCTTGCCATCGAACCGCTCGATGTCTCCAGCTTCAGGGTGCCGGGCGCCGCGCCGAAGGGAACGGATTCGGTCGTGCGGGTGGCGACAACCCTTCCTTTTACAGAGGGGGCGGCTTGTGTAGCTACTACGGATGAAGGAGGTGTACCCCGTTGACCAGATCATGGTACAGCTCAGCCCTCCTGCTCTTATCCTTATCTCTCTTGCTGGTACTCGCCGGCTGCAGCTCCAAGGGGGACGCAGCAGCATCTGCCGGAGGCGGCAGCGGTGCACAGAAGGCCTTGAAGATCAGGATTGCTGATATCAACACGAATCCGACCTTCCGCGTAGCGCTTAGTAAGGGCATCTTCCAGAGCCACGGCATCGATGCCGAGATCATCAACTTCGGGACTCCGGCGGAGGGCGTCAATGCGCTGTTCATCAAGCAGGTGGATGTGGCCTTCGGTGCGGACTTTCCGGTGCTGAACGCCGTTGCCAAGGGCGACTATTCGATTATTGCTTCGGCTGGCCAGGCCACTGATCAGGCTGCGGCCGTATGGAAGCTGTACGCCAGGGACGAGATCCGGTCGGCGGCTGATTTGAAGGGCAAGAATCTGAGCTTCCTGCGCGGCACCTTCCTGCCGTATCTGTGGGACGAATATCTGAAGGAGCAGGGCATCGCGCTGAGCGATGTGAAGCTTACCGGACAGGGAGCGTTCGATGAAGCCTTCATTGCCCTGAAGCAGGGAGATGTCGATGCCGCCTGGTTCAGCGGTTCGGCCCTGACCGATAAGCTGGCAGCGCTGGAGGGCGTGCATGAGCTGACCGATATGTCCAAGACTCCGGTCCGCCTGGGTATGGGAATTGTTGCTGCGGATGCTTATGTACAGGACCATGCCGAAGGCATTGGGGCCTTCCTGGCAGCGGTGGATGAAGCCTCGGCCTATGTGCAGGCACACCCGCAGGAAGTGGCGGAGCTGATGTTCAAGGAAGTGAAGCAGCCGAAGGAAGCGACGCTGAAGGACCTGCCAACCAATCCGTGGAAGGTGGGCTTCACCCAGGCTGCCTATGACAGTCTTGCCGGACAGAAGAAGTATATGGTGGATACAGGGATTATCGCGCAGGACTTTGACCTGAACAGCAAGCTCAGGCTGGAGCCGCTGAAGCAGGCGCTGCCGGATAAAGTGACGTACAGCAAATAAATGATTTCACAGGAGGTGCCCCATGTCTGTAGTTGCTACACCAACGGTAAGGCAGCATGCCATTCATATGGAGCAGCTGAATAAGAGCTATGGCGAGCCGGCGGCCGGGGACGTTCACTACATTATCAAGGATGTGAATCTGGTGATCAAGGGCGGGGAGTTCTTCGTCCTGCTCGGCCCGAGCGGCTGCGGCAAGTCCACACTGCTGAATATGATCGCCGGGTTCGTCTCCAAATCGGGCGGCCGCCTCCGGGTGGATAATCTTGAGGTGAATAAGCCGGGCCGGGAGCGGGCGGTGGTGTTCCAGCAGGCCGATTCCTCGCTGTTCCCCTGGCTGACGGTGCGGGAGAATGTGGAGTTCGGACTGCGGATGAAGAAGGTGCCCAAGGCAGAGCGCCGCAGCATATCCGGCCGGTATATCCAGCTCGTCGGACTGAACGGGCATGAGGACAAATTCCCGAAGGCGCTGTCGGGCGGGATGAAGCAGCGGGTACAGCTGGCCCGGGTGCTGGCGAATGATCCGGCGATTCTGCTGATGGATGAGCCGTTTGGCGCGCTGGATGCCATGACCCGGCGGACGATGCAGAAGGAGCTGGTGCAGATCTGGCGGGAGACCCACAAGACAGTGATCTTCGTAACCCATGATATTCAGGAGGCGCTGCTGCTGGGCGAACGCATCGGCATTATGTCGGCAGGGCCTGCCTCCAATATCACCGATGTCTACGATAATGTGCTGCCTTATCCGCGCGATGTGGCTTCACCTGAATTCTACTCGCTGTATAACCGGATTCAGAGCCATTTTGAAGAATAGAACGGGGGGACACCTGAATGGCATGGGTTGAGAAAAAGTGGGTATCCGTATCGCTGCTATGGCTTACGCTACTGGGCATCTGGCAGCTTGGCGCCTGGCTCTATGGTCCGGATGTTATTCCCGGTCCGTGGGCCACGCTGAAGGGCGGGCGGGAGCTGGTGGAGGACGGGACGCTGGTGCATTATATCGGGGTCAGCCTGTACCGCGTGCTGATCGGCTGGGTGCTGGGCAGCCTGCTGGCGGTTCCGGCCGGGCTGATCATCGGCAAAGTGCATGTCATCCGCCTGTTCGCCGAGCCGTTCCTGAATTTCATCCGCTTCATTCCGCCGATAGCCTTCATTACGCTCTTCCTGGTCTGGTTCGGCATCGGGGAGCAGTCGAAGATCGCGCTGATTATGTATGCCACCTTCTTCATCGTGGTGCTGAACACCCTGACCGGGGTCCTGTCGGTGGAGGAGGATAAAATCCGCTCTGCGCGCAGCATGGGGGCAGGGGAATGGCAAATTCTGCTGCATGTGATTGTGCCTGCTACGGTTCCGTATATTTTCACCGGTGTGCGGCTGGCGATGGGGACCTCCTACATGGCGATTATCGGCGCAGAGATGATTGCCTCGAACGAAGGGGTGGGGTATCTGATCTGGAATTCGCGGCTGTTCTTCCGGACCGACTGGATCTTCGTTGGGCTGATCAGCCTCGGGTTCATGGGCTTCTTCACAGACCGTGCCTTCGGCTGGTTCGGCCGGAGGGTGCTCTACCGGTATGGTGTGGTCAGTGCAGGGGCGGGACGGAGATGAAGATAGCGTTATCCGGGGCTTGAGAACAAGCCGCAGGAATGGCGATGGCGGGATTCATGGTATAATGGGGAAGCTGCAGCGAGCAGGATCAACAGGAAGGAGCATTCCCTTTATATGGAACCAACCGCACAGGAAGTAGCGGAGTGGATGGTGAAGGAGATCCGGTTCACCGGAACCCTGCACCAGAGCGCTGCGATTGAATATGTGAAGGCCAACTTCGGTGAACAGTTTGTATTCGTGAACGAGAACGGCAATACCTCGTTATCCAAGGAAGTGAAGAAGGCGTTCCGCAAGCTGCATGGCGGCCGGATCGCCTGGGACCGCGACGGCTTTCTGTGGGCCTGGACGTAAGGGGCCGCAATAGTCCGTATAAATAAAGGGAGTGCCACAGAGGTTGCGGCACTCCCTTTATGATTGTTCAGGGCTCACTGGTTACGGCCAGTGAGCCAAATGTATGCGAAAAACCGAATACAATCGGCGGCGTGGGCGCATGTAGACCAAATGTATGCGAAAATTCGAACACAATCGGTGGCGTGGGCGCGTGTGATCCAAATGTATGCGAAAATCAGAACACAATCGGACAGCGGATGGCTCGTGGACCAAATGTAATCGAAAAACCGATTACAATCGGCCAACCATCGGCCCAGGGTCCAGATGTAATCGAAAAACCGATTACATCCCCGCTACACCGGGACCTCCCGGGTGCCCCGCTCCATGGGGGAGCTGCACAGCGGGCAGCGCTTGGCGGCCGGGCTTGCACCAGCCCCATCCCCGTCCGCCTTCCTCCGCGTCCAGCCTGGACAGGCCTTGCCGGTGCAGGTCCAGACCGGGACGATGTGGGTTCTCCCGGCGGGAGAACCCGGACGCCGGCCCGCATCCGGGCCAGCCCCATGGCCGCTGCGCGCCGCAGCGGTCCGGACCGTTGCGGCGGCCCCAGCCGACCCCGCTGCCTGCGGGCGGGCCGCCGCACGGAAGGCAGAGAGCATGAAGCGGGATACCTCCGCTTTCTTGCCCCTGTGCCTGGCCGGCGAGCTGATGAACAGCTCCTCGCGCGCGCGGGTAACGGCGACATAGGCCAGCCTGCGCTCCTCCTCCAGCAGCGCCATGCCTGCTTCGGCGGCGGCTCTGGCGGCGGCCGGGTTAACCACCGTTACCGAGGCTCTGGCCGGCTTGCGCTCCTTCAGCCGGTCATGCTCCAGTGCGGAGCTGTGCGGCAGAATTCCCTCCGAAGCCCCGATCAGGAAGACCACGGGGAACTCCAGCCCTTTGGACTTATGGATGGTCATGAGCGCAATCCGGTTTCCCTGCTCCTTGAGGCCCGGCTGCCGGTTCAGCTCATTGCGCTCCGTCACATTGTCAATGAATTCGAGGAACTGCGGAATGGTCGCGAACCGCTCTGCCGAAGACTCCAGCTCATCGAGCATCTCCTTCAGCGTCTCGCGGTGCAGCGTGGCCTGGTGGCGTTCGCTTCCTTCTATGAAATAATCATAGAACTGAGTACGGATCTGGCGGATCGCCTGCACCGGCACCAGCTCGCGCAGGCTGCGGATCAGGTCCAGCCGCTCGCGCAGCTTGGCCGCCTGGAACTCCTCGATGCCCGGCAGGGATAACAGATGAATCAGCGGGCCCTGCTTCGCCTGCGCCGCCTCCATGCGCCGGATATGCTCCATTCCCTTGTCCCGGTTCAGGTACAGGGTCGGCAGAATATTCTCCATCGCGGCGAAGTTGCGGCGGTTAACAGACAGGCGTAAGTGATCCAGCACCGGGGAGATCAGCCAATGCTCGTAGAGCAACTGGCCTTCCCCATAATCAATATATGGAATATCGTGCAGCAGCAGCAGCTCCAGGATCGCCCGGTTGCTGCTTGTTGCGCGGTACAGCAGGGCGAAATCGCGGTATTCCCTGGCCCCCCGCCCAATCTCGTGTTCGATATACTCTACAATCTGTGCAGCTTCCTCATCTGCGGTCTGCGGGCGCAGATACCGGGGCGGGATGCCGCTGCTCCGGGCGGCGAGGAGCGTCTTGGCCCGGCGCCGCGAGTTATGGCGGATAATGCCGTTGCCGAGGCCGATAATCGCCGGGCCGGAGCGGTAATTGATATCCAGGGTAATCACCTTAGCCTGCGGATACAACTTGTCGAACTCCAGAATGAATTCGCTGCGCGCACCGTTGAAGGAGTAGATCGTCTGGTCATCGTCGCCGACCACCATAAGATTGTCCTGCGGGCGGGCGATCATCTTCACCAGCTCATATTGCAGCAGGTTCGTATCCTGGAACTCATCGACCATGACATAGTGATACTGCTGCTGCAGCTCATGCAGCAGATCCGGCCGCTCCCGGAGCATCTGGTAGGCGAGCAGGAGCACATCGTCGAAGTCGATTTTGGCGTGATCGCTCTTCCATTGCTCGTAGCGGAGCAGGATCGCCTTCATCTCCTTCTCCGCCTCCGTAGTCTCCGGCAGCTGCCAGGGCAGGCCCAGGTTCATCTTCCAGCCGGAGAGCACCATCAGCAGATTCTCGGGAGGATAAGCATCCTTCGGCAGCCCCAGCTCGCGCATAATCTGCTTCAGCAGAATATGCTGGCGGCGGGTCTCGTGGAAAATCTCCTGCCGCAGCCCCTGCCGCCGCAGGAAATACAGAAAGAACGAGTGGAAGGTCCGTGCCGCAAGGCGCGCGGCATCCCCCTCGTTTACGCCGGGCAGCAGGGCGATCCGCTCGCGCATCTCGGCCGCAGCCCTGCTAGAGAAGGTCAACAGCAGCAGGCGGCCAGGGGCTATGCCCCGTACAGACAGCAAATACCCGGTTCTGCAGATCAGCACCGAGGTTTTGCCGGAGCCTGCGCCAGCCAGCGTCAGCAGCGGCCCGAGATGATGCCGCACCGCTGCAATCTGCGGCGGATTCAGCAGGATGCCGCCCTCCTCCAGCCTGCGGAAGTAGGCCGCATCGCGGTCCTCCGGCTTCACTGTGTCCCGGCTCGTCCGGGCCGGGGCCACCTTGGCCTGCGGGATGGTCTCGCCGGTCGCTCCAAGCGGAATATTATGAAATGCAAGCTTGTTCATGTAATCACCTTCGTTAACTTCAACTTCTTGGGCCGTTTTGGCCAGTATCCACTATACCATTGCCCGGGACTTTCTGCACAAAGAATGAGAGGATTCACCCGAAATAACGCCATTTATCATAAAGTCCATTTTTTGACATTCGAAGTTAATATATTGGACAAGACAGCTGTCCGGCAGTCCGGGAAAGGCAGGCTTACAGGCCAGCGGTTCCGGGGGCGGCGATCAAGTTCCACACTATTAAATTAGGTCTGGAGGGAAACATATGTTTATTCCAATTCTCACGGAGTTAACTACAGCCGAGCGGTTAACGGTTATCCTGTTTCTTATACTTAACCTGGGCGCGATATCCTTGTGTTTCATTCAGCGCTCAGACACCAAGCGCCGCTAGGAAGAACAGCCTTCGCCTGAAGGCTGTTTAAGCTTTTTACCCGTTGCTCTGAAGATTCAGCAGATGCTGTATTCCTGCCGCTACACCATGCTGTGTGTTGCTTAATGTAACGAAGTCGGCCGCCTCCTTCAGCACCTGGGCTGCATTCTCCATAGCAATCTTGTACCCCGCCATCTCGAACATCGGCAGATCGTTGTAGCTGTCTCCCATCACCGCCACCTGTCCGGCAGGAATGCCGTAGTGGTCAGCGAGCTTTTGTACCCCGGCGCCTTTGTTCGCTTCTTCATGGTTAATCTCGATATTGCTGATATGCGATGCGGTAATGATCAGGCCGGGAATCGCGGCGAAGCGGGTGGAGGCTTCCTTCAGCCGTTCACGGTTCAGGGAGAAGACCAGTGTCTTGTAGATTAACTGCTCCCCGTCGCTCCAGATTTCCTCCATACTCTCCACATAGGTTACCGCCGCTTGCCGGAACTGCTGTTCAATCATGGCCTTCACCAGCCAGCGGTATTCCTCAGGCACCTCATCCTCTTTGAGCGAAGTCAGCTTCTTCTCCAGTTGTACCCGCTTATCCAGCTCTACATACACGTTATCCTGGGTGTACACCTCATAATATAAGTCGTCAATGCCGTTCATCCAGCGGAGGGCCGGAATAATATCCTCTTTGTTCAGCGGTGTGCTTGCGGCTACAGTGCGGTCATGCAGCGTAACAACGGCACCATTCAGACTCACCACAGGACACTCCAGACCGGCCAGCCGCAGCTGGCGCTCCGCATCCATATAAGCGCGCCCGGTAGCAATGATAACGGTATGTCCAAGGCTCTGTGCGTGAAGGATAGCCTCTTTGTTCTCGGGACTGATCTCCCCCTGCCCGTTCAGCAGTGTTCCGTCCATATCCAGTGCAATCAGCATAGTGTTGGTCTCCTGTTCTATACGTCATTGTAGTATTTTCAAGGGTATTGCAGGTTCTGCCTGTATCTTATCATTAATTATCTGAAAATTGTAAATGCAGTTTTCATGTCTGTCCAGTTTACGGCCTGGTGCAGATTTTCAGAAAGGCATTCCCCCGTGGTACAATGAAAAGCAGACCTGAAACGGGTGGGTCAGCCACCTGTGGCCGTTTATGTAAGGGGGATAAATTACTGATGAAATCCAGAAATCTAGCTACGATATCGCTGGCCGTGATGGCCTGCGGTTTCCTGTTCACCTTATTTCTGCCGGAGAATCTGGCGGTGATTCTGCTGAGAGGCGGGTTTGAGGCGGGGCTTGTCGGGGGGATTGCCGACTGGTTTGCCGTGACGGCCCTGTTCCGCCATCCGCTGGGACTGCGGATTCCGCATACCTCGCTGCTGCTGAAGAACCGCGATAAGCTGGTCCAGTCGCTAATCTCTGCCATGGAGAATGAGCTGCTGAACAAGGAGAGCATTGAGAACAAGCTGCGCAGAATCAACATCATAGCACTGGGAGCTACTGCGCTGACCCGGTACTTCTCCAGAAGGAGCGCCAGAGCGGAGCTGCTGGAGCAGTTGAAGGGCTTCGTGCTGCGGCTGCCCGCAGAGAAGGCGGTTCCGCTTATCCAATCGGCTGCCGCGGCCTATCTGCGTGAAGCGAAGCTCGGGGAGGCTGCGGACCAAATAGCGACCCGCCTGATGAATGACAACCGGGATGTCGCGGCTCTGGATTATGCGCTGGAGGGCATCTCCTCCTGGAGCGCGCGGCCGGAGACGCGGGCCATGCTGGGCAGAATCGCCAGCGAGAAGCTGGCCGAGGTGAAGCTGGGCGGGCTGAAGGGGATGGCCTTCCAGGCCTTTGTCGGATTCGTCGATGCCGACATGCTGGGTGAAATGCTCCAGGGCATGGTGCAGTCCACCATCCGTGACTTCAAGCAGGAGGATAACCCTAACCGGGAGCAAGTGATCCGCGAGATCCGGGTCGCGCTGTTCCAACTGATGAGCAATGAAGAGCTGATCGGCTCGCTGAAGAATTGGGCGCTGACTGAGCTTCAGGGGGAAGCGGCTGCGGCATTTCTGCTGGAGCAGCTCGAAGGGCTGCGCAGCCGGGCGGTTACGCTGATTGAAGAGGATCAGGCCGGGGGCGGCCGGAAGCTGCTGCGGCTGTATGCGCTCCTGGTCCGGCGCATCAGCCAGGAGAAGGAATGGCTTCAGACTACCGAGGACCGGATTCGCGGTACACTGATTTCCTTCGTGGAAGCTAATCATTACCGGATCGGACATCTGGTCAAGGAGAACCTGGACCAGATGGATGATGCTTCTCTGGTGAAAATGCTGGAGGAGAAGATCGGCAAGGACCTGCAGTGGATTCGCGTTAACGGAGCGGTGTGCGGATTCGTGGTAGGGCTTGGCCTGACCGTAATTCAACTATTCTAACGGAAGACCCGGAATACGGCTTAGCACACATAGAGGCAGCAGAGCATTCCCGGACCGTCGCTTGAGAGCGGGGACCGGCGGGCGGCTCTGCTGCCTCTTTTTGAAATATAGAATTTATATGTTCCACACGATAACTTGTCCTTATACTTCTCGCTGAAAGGGGTACCGTCCTTAAAAAGGACGGCATCGCCGTTTCCACTTGCTACAACAGGTTCTTGCCGTTACTGATCGTGTAGGCTTCCTGAACCGGCAGGACGAAGATTTTGCCGTCGCCAAAGGAGCCATGCTCTCCGGTTCTGGCCGTGCGCATAATAATACTGATTACGTCATCCTTATCATCATCCTGGACCACAATCATCAGCAGCTTCTTGGAAATTTGATTGTAATGGTTGGTCCCGACCTGGATACCCTTTTGCTTGCCGCGTCCGAGCAGATCCATTTTGCTGATGGAGGGGAAGCCGGCCAGCAGCAGCTCGGCCATAACTTCGTCGGCTTTCTCAGGTCTTACGATCGCTTTGATCATTAACATAATGATGCACCCTTTCTACAGCGGATAAGTGTGTGTTGTAGGGGGTTGCCAATCCTGGTGGCTGGTCTGCTATGCATTGTTTAGTGGCACCGCTTACATGTTTAGTATAAGAATATGTGCGGCTGCATCCTGCGAGAAGGATCACAAAATCTGTATTACATAATGTCGCATCCCGGCCAATCCCGGCCGCATCCGGCCGAATCCAGCCGCCCGTACCGCCGGAGCAGCCCTGGCCGGAGCTTCCCCCGGCTAGTGGGGGGGCACCAGCTCCAGGTAGAGATGCTCCAGCAAGTCTGCGGTATGCTGCCATTCAAACCGCTCCAGAGCATCCGTTCTTCCCTGCAGCCCGATTCTGGCAGCCAGCGCCGGATTGCGGGCGATCTGCAGCATACGGCCGGCAAAAGCAGCCGGGTCCCTGTACCGCTTCACCAGATAACCGTTGTGGCCGGAGGTAATAATCTCCCGGATGCCGCCGTTGCTGGAGGCGATCACCGGCAGTCCGGACGCCATCGCCTCAACATTGACCAGGCCGAAGGATTCATGCTGCTGTGAAGGGCAGACGAAGCAGTCGGCGGCCTGATACAGCGTATGAATCTCCCCGTGCGGGATATTGCCCAGGAACGACACAGATACACCCAGCCGCCGGGCAAGTGCCTTCAGCTGCCGCACATAAGGCGGTTTTCCTCTGCCGGCGATAAGCAGGTGGCAGGGCATGTGCTGCTTCAGCCGGTGCATGGCCCGCAGCAGCACGGGCACGCCCTTGCGCGGGATAACCCGGCCCGCGAACAGGACGGTGAAGCCTGCGGGCAGGCTGTGCACCGCCCGCAGGCTGGCCTTCTCCTGCGGCTGCGGGGGGCGGAAGCGCGACAGGTCCGCTCCCAGAGGCACGAGGCGCAGCCTGCGCCGGATGGCGGGGAACCGCGAGGCGAGCCGCTGCTCCAGAGAGCGGCTGTTCGCCGCGACTGCATCGGCCAGAGCGAGGCTGCGGGCCGTCCGGGCTCCAGGCGGCACGAAGGTCAGGGAATGAAGGTAGGCCAGCACCGGAGTACCGGGATGCTGCCGCTTCACGGCAGCCGCCAGCAGCGGCCGGTTATCGATCTGAAGAAGATCGAACGGCTCCGCTGCCCTGAGGTATGCCAGAACGGAGCTGCGGTACCTTGCAGGGGTGCCGGAGGGCAGCCGGACGAACCGGACCTGCTCCATCTCGGCGGTGTCCGGGAGTCCGGGGGCCCTCCGGCTCACGATGGTCACCTGATGCTTACGCGCCAGCCGCCGGGCGATATTCCAGAGACAAATCTCCACAGAGCCGTCCCCGGGAACCGGGAACTGCTCCGGTGCAATCATGCAGATACGCATTGTGGCTGCTCCTCCTGCTCCGAACCAAAGGTAGTTGTTCTCTACCTAACATATGCGCTCATCCCCCTTGAAGCTACTGGAGCGGCAAGAAACCTGGCGGACCTTGCCGGAATTCCGCCGCTTCAGCTGCGGGCCTGCTTCAGGGCAGCGGCAATCACTCCGGCAACTGCCTGCTCATGCTCTATAATCTTCAATTTGCAGGCTGCAATCTGCCGGTATCCGGACACCGCTGACGACAAGGATTGGCCGGCCAAGGATGAATTCTTCTTGCGGATCGCGGCCTTGAAGTCGCTCCAGTCGGCGGTCAGCCGCTTGTTCAGCGCAGCCGCTGCGCTTCTCTGCGACTTGATCCTGCTCTGCAGGCTGTCCATGCCGGCCAGCGTCTTGCGGACAGCCGCGACCTTGCGGGTCCGGGTGGCCTTGGTGGCCTTCAACAGTGCCTCCTTGTCACGGATGTCCTGACGGGCCGCCTGCACCAGCAGCTTCATCGCTTCAGACTGGGCCCTCAGTACTGAATTCAGCGTCTTGTCCTTCAGGCCTTTGAGCAGGGAGATGCGCTTGTTCAGCGCACTGTATTGGTCGAACAGCGGCTGATAGCGTGCCTTGGCGCTGGTGACAGCTGCGCTCTGCCGGGTGATGGCAGCCAAATCTATATTCTTGACTGCTTCCTTGGCTGTCTTCAGCGCCGCTGTATTCTGATCATGCAGCGACCGGATCTCAGCCTCCCGGCGGTCATATTGGCCCGACAGGAGCTTAAGCTCACTGAACAGACCGTTCAGCTTGGCCCGGCCGGCACTGTCCGCCGTTGCTGCCGTCAGGCCGAAGGAAGCTTCAACGGATGAGGTAATCACCGTTGCTGAGGCGGCAGCCTGGCCGGCCAAGGGGACCAGCACCAGCAGCAGGGACAGCACCAGCAGAGGGACGGCATTGCGCAGATTCTTCATTCTATTCCTCCTCATGGATGTTTCCATGGCCCGGATAACGCCAAAAAGCACCCGCAGCAAAGGCCAACAGGCCTCTATTACGGGTGCTTCCAGCGTAACGAGTCATGAATATAGATATACTTTTTAATATAGCGGGTGCTGCTAGAATAGTCAATATTTTCAATTTAAACTTTGCTTGCAGGTAAGAGGTCTGCCGATTTTGTTCCTTAGTCTTCTTGGCGTATACTGTGAGGACAGATTGGGAAGCGAAGGATAACAGAGGGCCAGCTGAAGCGCCGGACCCGGAAGAGAAGGAGGCCGTATGTAATGGATCACTTGGCTGAACATAGAAGTATTCTGGATCAAGCTTTCCTGTTATCTCCGGTGGGGATGGCTGTACTGTCTCCCGATGGGGAATGGGTGAAGGTGAACCCTGCGTTTTGCAATATGCTGGGCTGCAGCGAAGCCGATTGGCTCTCAGGAGAACGCTCCGGCTGCAGCGGGATTGTGCAGGAGGAGGGGCAGCCGTTCTCTATTCAGGGTGTCACGGAAGAGCTTGGCCGGCTGCAGGGGCAACCCCTGCAGAGGGAGTACCGCTTCCGCGGTCCTGGCGGACACCCGTTATGGCTCTCGCTGACGTTTATTCCGGCCGGCGGGCAGCGTGCGGAGCAGCATATTATGGTATACGCACAGAATGTGACCGACCGCAAAATTGCCGACCAGGTGACGGTGGACAGCCTTGATCTGTACAATCTCTTCATCAAAGATGAACAGAGCATGATCATATTCTCCCTGCCGGACGGAACGATAACCTTCATATCACCATCCTCCTACTCCCAGATCGGGTATCTTCCGGAGGAGATTATCGGCAGGAACCGCGCAGAATTCTATCACCCGGATGATGCTGAAGCAATCAACAGCTCCGGAGGTCTGCTGGAGAACAATATCTCCATCCGCCGCCTGCGCCACAAGGAGGGCCATTATCTATGGTTCGAGACATCCTTCCATGAGGTCCGTGATGAGAAGGGTGAGATCACCCGGATTATGGGAATCGGCCGCAACGTCACCCGGCGCAAGGAGAATGAGGAGGCGCTGGCGTCAGCCCAGCGGGTGGCGAGAATAGGCGCCTGGAACTGGGATCTGGCGAAAGAGAGAATCATGTTCTCTGAGGAGCTGCGGCGCATTTTACAGTATGCTGTACATTCTGGAGATGTGAATCAGGCAGAGTATCTGGAGCTGGTTCACCCTGAAGATATCCAGATCCTGCAGGACGCCGTAGCGCGGGCTGTACAGCAGGGCGAACCCGGGAATACGGCGTACCGGATGATTCTGCCGGACGGGCAGGTCCTGATGGTGCATGTTCAGTGGGACGTCATCCGCGGGCCGGAAGGGCAGCCGATTAGGCTATTCGGCATGATGCAGGATATTACCGAGCGTATGCTCATGGAGGAGCAGCTGCGGGAGAGCGAACGGAACTTCCGGCTGATGTCGGAGAACTCTCTCGATCTGATCTCCCGCCATTCGATTAAAGACAGTATCTTCCTGTACTGCTCTCCGGCCAGCCTGTCCCTGCTCGGCTATGAGCCGGAAGAGATGATCGGCACCAGTGCCTACGATTATCTGCATCCCGATGACCGGGCGATGATTATGGACCAGATGGCCGAGAGCGAGCAATCGGGCATTATTCCGCCTGCTGTCTACCGCTACCGTCACAAGAACGGCACCTACATCTGGTTTGAAACGAACAGCCGGTATATTTTTGACGGGCAGGGCCGGAAGACAGAGGTTATTGCGGTTGGCCGCGATATTACAGAACGCAAGCAATTTGAATCGAAGCTGCAGGAGAGCGAGCAACGCTACAAATCCCTGTTCGAGTATAACCCTGCGGCAGTATATTCCATGAATCTGCAGGGGGATTACCTGACGGCGAACGCCAATCTGGAGAAGCTGAGCGGATACTCGCTGGAGGAGCTGCTGGGCAATTATTTCGGACCGCTGGTCGCCGAGAAGGATATAGGAAAAACGCTGCATCACTTCGGCCTTGCCAGCCGGGGGGAGCCGCAGAGCTATGACCTGACGCTGATCCACAAAGACGGGCACACGGTGGAGATCAATACGATCAATATTCCTATTGTTGTGGATAATGAGGTTGTAGGAGTATACGGAATCTCCCGTGATATCACGGATCACATCCGGTACACCGAGCAGATTGAGAAGCTGAGCAATGATTATACCCTGATCCTCAATGCGGTATCTGAGGGGATCTTCGGTCTGGATAACGGGGGCAGAGTGACCTTCATTAATCCTGCGGGCGCGCATATGCTGGGCTTCGGGCAAGACGAGATTACCGGCCGCCATTACCTGGACCACATTCAGCAGACTGCGCTTGACGGCAATCATTACCGGCCGGAGGAATCGCCTCTGATCCGGGCAGTACAGGCGGGGGAGTCCTATCAGAGCAAGGAGGCGGTACTGTGGCGCAAGGACGGCTCCAGCTTCCTGGCCGAGTATCAGGTGACTCCTCTGTTCGATAAGGGCGAGCGCAAGGGTGCGGTTGTTGTCTTCCGCGACATCACGGATGAGCAGGAGATTATCCGGGCGAAGGAGCTGGCGGAGAAGGCGGACCAGGCCAAATCCGAGTTCCTGGCGATTATGAGCCATGAGCTGCGTACCCCGATGAACGGCATTATAGGCATGACCGATCTGCTGGCCGAGACGGAGCTGGATGAGGAGCAGCGGGGGTATGCCGAGATTATCAGCGCGAGCAGCACATCCCTGCTGTATATTCTTAATGAGATTCTGGATTTCAGCAAGATTGAAGCCGGTAAAATGACACTCTCCTGCGAACCGGTCAGCCTGCGGGAATTGCTCGACAGCATTACGGAACTGTTCATGCCCAAGGCGCGGGAAAAGAATATTGAGCTCTCCTGCCGGATCGCCGGCGATGTGCCGGAGCTGATTATGGGCGATGCTGCCCGCCTGCGCCAGGTGCTGGTGAACCTCGTCAGCAATGCCGTTAAGTTCACGGAGAAGGGACAGGTCGCTATCCGGCTGGATGCGGAATTCTGCGGGGAGAGCCGCAAGCTGGCCCTGAGATTCAGCGTAAGGGATACAGGGATCGGCATCCCTCCCGGGAAGCAGCCGCTATTGTTCCAGTCCTTCTCCCAGCTCCATCCGTCCATCAACCGCAAGTATGGGGGAACCGGGCTGGGCCTCGCCATCTGCAAGCGGCTGGTTGAGCTGATGGGCGGGGCCATCAGCGTGGAGAGCGAGGTGGGGTCAGGCTCTGACTTCTACTTCACCCTGCCGGTGGACCTAGACCCGGAGGGCAGCCCGGCAGAAGAAGAGGAAGGGTCCGGTGAGCCTGAGCCGGCAAGGGAAGAGCTTGCTGAACAGGCACGTGCGGAGGCTGAACTCGGCCGGGCGGAGACGTCAGCGGGCAGTGAGTGGCCGGTTCCGGTCCGGGGACGGTGGCCTGAGGCCGATTATGGTCCCATGCGCATACTGATCGCGGAGGACCACCCTGTGAACCAGAAGCTGCTGCTGACGATTCTGGGCAAAAGAGGCTACACCGCTGATCTGGTGGATAACGGCGAAGCGGCGCTGCAGGCGGTTCTCCATGAGCCGTATGATCTCGTATTCATGGATGTGCAGATGCCGGGGATGAGCGGCCTTACGGCAGCGGACAGCATCCGCCGTGAGGCTCCGCTTGAATATCAGCCGTTCATCACGGCAGTAACTGCCTATGCCCGGGAAGAGGACCGGGAACGCTGCCGTGCGGCGGGGATGGATGATTTTGTCAGCAAACCGTTTCTGACTGCGGATATTGACCGGATATTGAAGAAGTGCCGCAGCCGCCGGGTGATTTCATGAGCCGCGGGTCTTCCGGGCAGCGGATTAATGCAGAGGCGTATACACAGTGGGAGACTGGTGTGGCCTCCCCCGCCTCGGCTTGCGGCCCGGCGACCATGGCTGCGCTTGCGGAATATTGGCATTCGCATCAGGGCAGGCTGTTTGTGCCCGGCATCCGCCATTTCGGCTCCAGAGCGGAGCAGATCAATTATATCTATACCCATCATGGCGGAACGCCCTGGGGAATGAGCGCACGCAGCTTCGCGAGAGGTCTCAGGGCTTACATCCATCAGGCGGCTCCTCCTGGATATGGCCGCTCTACGCCTGTGAAGATATCCCTGTTCAATGACATTGGCCGCTATAAGGAAGAGATCGATGCTGCGCGGCCCGTAGCGCTGAAGTTCGATAAGTGGTTCAGCCTGCGCTGGCGGGGCAGGTATGTCTATGATTATCACTGGGTCCTCGGAATCGGCTATGAGGATGAGCAGGACGGCTCCTGTACGCTGCTTGTTCATGACAACGGAATGCGGCATCGGGGCGGGGGATATACTCCGGGCAGAGAACGGCGGATCTCTTATGAGGCGAACAAGCGGATCATTACCATGGTATCGCTGAACATCCCCGCAGGGCCTCCATGAAATTGAAATCTCAAATTCAAACGTTTGCACAAACGGCACGGGTGCGCTAAAATCTCATATGTATACACCTGATACATAGGCTTGCAGTGAAATTCCCGGGATCAAGGCCATATATTGAGGTAAGGGTAAAGGAGGCGGTCTGCCTTGTCAGTACAAAAAGAAATGAAGGAACCGATTCACTACGGTGATCCGGCGGCTACCGGCGGAATATCCGTGTTTGACCGTGAGTTCGACGAGTTGTTCAGCTATGAGGGGGATGATCTCGGTCTAAGCTATTCTTCTGCAGGCTCTGACTTCTGCCTGTGGGCTCCGACTGCCGGGGAGGCGGTACTGATCCTCTATGACTCCTGGCAGGAGGCTGAAGGGCGGCGGCTTCCGATGGCCCGTGATGTCCGGGGGACCTGGAGAATCAGTGTTCCGGGCGATCTGGATGGACAGTTCTACACCTATGCGGTGCTTATCGGGGGGCAGTGGCATGAGGCGGTTGACCCGTACGCCCGTGCGGTCGGTGTGAACGGTGACAAGGGAGCTATTCTGGATTTGCGCAAAACGGACCCTGCGCGCTGGACAGAGGGCAAACCGCCGCTGCAGGACCCGGTGGATGCGGTAATCTATGAGCTTCATCTCCGCGATTTATCGGTTCATCCGGGCAGCGGAATTAAGCACAAGGGGCAGTACCTGGGTCTGGCGGAAGCGGGGACGCGCGGCCCTGAAGGGATTGTGACAGGGCTTGATCATATTGCTGCGCTGGGCGTGACCCATGTGCAGCTGCTGCCCATCTATGATTATGCTACAGAGAGTGTGGATGAGACCCGCCTGGCGGAGCCGCATTACAATTGGGGCTATGATCCCAAGAACTATAATGCGCCTGAAGGCTCCTATGCCACAGACCCTTATCTTCCGGGTCTGCGCATCCGGGAGCTGAAGACAATGATTCAGGCGCTGCATGACCGCGGCCTGCGGGTCATCATGGATGTAGTATACAATCATGTGTATGACGGCTTCCTTATTAACTTCACCAAGCTGGTTCCCGGCTATTATTTGCGTTATAAGCAGGATGGGCGGCTGTCGAACGGCTCAGGCTGCGGGAACGACACGGCCTCCGAGCGGAAGATGATGTCCCGGTTCATTGTAGAGTCCGTATTGTACTGGGCCAAGGAGTATCATATCGACGGCTTCCGCTTCGATCTGATGGGCCTTCATGATATAGGGACTATGAACGAGATCCGCCGCCGTCTGGATGAGCTGGACCCCTCGATCATAACCATAGGCGAAGGCTGGGTAATGGATATGGAGCTGGCGGAGGAGCTGCGGGCGAACCAGTCCCATGCCAATCAGATGCCGGGTATCGGACATTTTAACGACGGCTTCCGCGATGCGGTGAAGGGCAATATCTTCCTGCATGACCAGAAGGGCTTCATCAGCGGCGGCATCGGCTTCGAACACAATGTGAAGGTCGGCATTGCCGGAGGGATCTGCTATGCACCCGGACTCGGGCAATTCGCCCAGGAGCCGCAGCAGAGCGTTAACTTCGTGGAATGTCATGACAATCATACGCTGTGGGATAAGCTGCTCCTGTCTACCCCGGGAGCGGAAGACGGCCAGCGCATCGCCATGCATCATCTGGCCTCAGCCATTGTGCTGACCAGCCAAGGGATTCCGTTCATCCATGCCGGGCAGGAGTTCCTGCGGACCAAGGGCCTGGTGGAGAACAGCTATAAATCACCGGTAGAGGTGAATTGGCTGGACTGGGTACGCTGCGCTGAGCACAAGGAGTCTGTGGATTACATGAAGCGGCTGATTGCGCTGCGCGCTGCTCATCCCGCCTTCCGACTGCGGACCGCTGACGAGATCCGTGACCATCTGGTCTTCGAGGAAGCCCAGGCCCATACCGTAGCGTTCACGCTCCGCGATCATGCCGGAGGCGATTCCGCGCAGCATCTGTACGTACTATATAATGCCAACGCGGACGGCGCAATCCTGACGCTGCCTGAGCTGGGCGACTGGAGCGTGGTGTTCGGCGGAGAGCATATCAGCAGTCTGGATAGCGGTGTTCTGGCGACTGATAGCATCGGGATGATTGTACTGACTGTTATTTAACTTCATAGTCACACACACAAGCAGGCTGCCGGGGCAGCCTGCTTTGTGCTGTGCAGGGGACTGTAGGCTGGTCGATGCGAGAATGAACCGTCTAAATGAGACACCCCGCTAGAATGTATGCGAAAAACCGAACACAATGTGCAGGTGCAGGAAGATCTGGGCGGAATGTATGCGAAAAACCGAACACAATGGCTCGGTGTGAGGGTGAGTGGGCCAAATGTATGCGGAAAACCGATTACAATGTGCTGGTGTGAGGGTGCGTGGCCAAATGTAATCGAAAAACAGGCATGACAAGGCAGAGGCCTTGTCACCCCCAGGAATGAAAATAAGTGGTTGGCATCCGTCGCATCCATTCTAAATGAGGCTGTAGTCGTCAACACTTACATATACAAATCAAAGGGCGGAAACGGTTACTGGGACCCACCCCGTTCGAAAAACCGTTCTATTGCGCTTTTCGAGCATCGCCTATTGTAGCCCCCAAAAGTACGTGTATTAAATTACACTCACTCGAGCGCATGATTTGTAAACTGACGATGGAGGATGGTAGGAATGGATGCTGTACGTATGTGTTGCGCCGGTCTGGACGTGCATCAGGAAACCGTTGTAGCCTGCGTGTTAAAAGGACCGATCGAACAGAAACCCCAATATCACCTGAAAACGTTTGGGACGACAACCAAAGAATTGCTCGGCCTGCAAGATTGGCTGAGTGAACACGGCTGCCGGGAAGTGGTGATGGAGAGCACCGGCGTGTTATGGAAACCGGTATGGAACATCTTAGAGGGCAGTTGTGACCTCGTCCTGGCCAACGCCCGGCGGGTAAAGAATACGTCGGGTCGAAAAACGGACATGCAAGACGCGCGCTGGTTAGCGCAATTGCACCGTTGCGGGCTCATTGAAGGCAGTATGGTGCCCGAACAGGACATCCGGGATTTGCGGGATTTGACTCGTTACCGGAGTAAGATGGTGCAGGCGGTGACGGCGGAGAAAAACCGCATTCACAAAATCCTGCAGGATGCCAACATCAAACTAACCACCTTTATGTCCGATCTCTATGGGGTTACGGGACGGGGCCTGCTCCAGAAGATCATGGACGGCGAGGTCGTGGACGAAGTGACCGTTAAAAACCTGGTCAAAACCCGTTTAAAAAAGAAAGTTCCGCAGCTACTCGACGCGCTCAATGGCAAGTTGCGCCGTCATCATCGGGAGATGATTCGAGACCACTGGGACCACTTGGTCTATTTGGAGAAAAGAATCACGGAACTGGAAGCGCGAATCGAGGCGAAGGCAGAACCGTACCTGGAGGTGATTGAACAAATTGACTCCATTCCAGGAATTGAGCGGACGTCTGCTGTGACCATTTTTGCCGAAGTGGGGCCGCATGTCGCGGAAATGTTCCCGAGTGATGCGCAGTTCGCTTCATGGGCGGGAGTGTGTCCAGGGAACAACGAAAGTGCGGGAAAGCGAAGAAAGTCAAAAACGATGCAAGGGAACAAGCATCTGAAAGGTGCGTTGTGTCAGGCGGCTTGGGCGAACGCTCGCTCCTCGAACCGGATCGGCCAATTCTTTCGACGAATCCGGAAGAGACGAGGAGATAAAAAAGCAAACGTCGCCACGGCGCATTTGCTGATTCGAATCCTCCATGCCCTGATGCGGGAGAAGAGGTCATACCAAGAAATAGACGTCTCACTAGGCGATGAGACGTCCAAGAAAAACAGGTTGGATCGGTACGTTCAATATATCCAGCAGTTAGGATATAGCGTGCAACTAAATCCTACCCCATAGTCTTCCCTTTTTCAAAAAAACGAAACGTTTTTTGGGGGCGGTGGGTCTTTTTTTGTCAAAACCCAGTCTGCGGCGCGTTTTCCGGTACTTTTATTTTCGTATTAAACCGATCACAATGTGCCGGTGTGGGCAGTGTGGACCAAATGTAATCGGAAAACCGATTACAATGGCTCGGTGTGAGGGTGCGTGGCCAAATGCTAATCGAAAAACCGATTACAATGTGCTGGTATAGGGGGTGTGGGCCAAATGTAATCGGAAAACCGACTACAATGTTAAGGCAGTAGTACACGCCACTATGACCTATATCGGGCTTTACAAGCAGACACTAGAGCTGAACTGGCAATGAACAGCCAAACCAGTAAACAGAGGCCGGCAAGTATCGGAAACAAGCTAACCTCAAACATAGATCGGCCAAGACGGGTCTGAACGACGATCAACAAAATGGCAATTAACCAAGCTATGGAGCCTGTGTGCAGGAGAAGGCGCTGTCTGTCCTGCCGTAGCTTCGAACGTTCCAGCAGCCAGGCCGGTAACAGAAGGGTTTGGAGGGAGTGGAAGCCAATTCCATGCAGCACAATATAATTGCCCCCAGCTCCGGTAAAACGGCCTTGCAATCTCATCATGATCAGTCCGGCCAGATTAGCTATAAATACCGATACCAAGGCATAACGGATACCGATGATAAGTACACGGCGCGATAATGGAGCCTTCATTTTCAGAAATTGGACAGCAAGCAGGATGCCCGCGATGACAAAAGAAAGAGATACGATGCCAAATAAAGCTCCCGCGAGAGTATCCAATGGACCGCCGACCTTAGAGAACCGGGGATTGAAGCCGCGAAAATTCTGCAGGGTTTCAATTACATAGCTGTAAGAAGCAGCAGCAATAAAAATACGGCGAACCACTTTTCTCATACGGGGGGTGAAATCTGCAAAGGGCAAAATCGCAGCAACGGATAACAGAAAAATTCCTAAGGCTGCTGCAAACGAGAATACATTTTGAATATTCCCCTCCGGCAGAACAACAGTTCCTTGAAAGAACATAAAGACAGCAGCACAACCCGCGATAACAAACCCCAGCAGTCCAAGTATAACGAGTGCTTTTTCAAGCTTGAAAATAGAGACGGCAGATGTCATCAACTCGTTGAACATAGTAGGCACGATTAGATCACTTCCTCAAATTTATTTATCGATAAATAAATATTCATTAAAATAATTGCAAGCAGTAACAGATACGAATTGATCCGTTTGCTGCTTGCCCCTCCATCATTCTTTAGTCGTTAGTATGGATTGTTTTATGTCTGATAAATCAAGCACCTCGGACAACGTGACCAGCAGCCCCATGCTCATAAAACGGACTGCATTTCCTTCCGCATCAGCTAACCCGGCTTTCTGGAATTTGGCAGTCACTTCATTAAAAATAGTCTTATAGAGCTTAGCAGAATGTTGTTTGATCCCTGCCTCCGATATGGTATAAGCCTGCATGACCATCAATACTTCGGAACGGTGTGTCTCCATTAAGTCGAAAAAACTGGCACCCATAGCGCCAACCAACTGATCAGCAGGTGCCTGAACCTCCATGAAAGTGTGATGAATCCGATCGTATGCGCGTTTTAACACAGCTATATATAGGTCCTCTTTGTTGTCAAAAAAATGAAAAATGTAGGGCTGTGTAACTCCCGCTGCTTTAGCTACCATGGCTGTTGTTGTCCTGTAGTAGTCATATTCTGCGAATAAGGTTAATGCACTTTCCATAATTTTTTGCTTTTTATCTTCCTTTGCTGCCATTGTGATCAGTTCCAATCTTTTATTTATCGTGCGATAAATGAATCATATAAAAGTATGATTTATCTGTCAATGCTATACTGAGGTAAATACAGTCGAACTTATAAGGACGTGAAACACATGACCAATTATATTAAACAAATCCGGGCATTAGTCGGAACCCGTCCGATCATTATGGCAGGAGCTTGTGTGATTTTGCTGGATTCTCATGGGCGATTATTGTTGCAGCAGAGAACAGATAACGGCTTGTGGGGATTGCCTGGAGGTTCAATGGAGCCGGGGGAAGAGATGATAGAGGTTGCGAAGCGGGAGCTTTGGGAAGAGGTAGGACTAGAGGCGCTGGATTTAGAGCTGCTGGATTTATTTTCAGGGCCGGAGTTGTATTATCAGTATCCCAATGGAGACGAAGTACATAATGTTGTTGCAGCATATCTGTGCAAGGATTACCGGGGAACCATTAGAGGAGACGGGGATGAGGTGCAGGATATTCAGTTTTATGCACTGGATCAGCTGCCAAGTCACATAAGCCCTCCAGACCGGCCCATCATAGCAAGGTTTCTGAGAGATCAGGTGTAGTAGCCCGCTTTTTCAAAAATAAATTCCAATTCATCCTGAAAACTACTTCATCTGTCGTAGTAATTGTGCTACACTGAACTTAATTACTACGACAGATGAAGTAATAGGAGGCAGACCATTGATCAGCAGTGATGTGATCAGGGGATATAACGATACGATGATCCTCTACATGCTTCTGGACGGGGAGTCTTACGGCTATGAGATTTCCAAGAACATTCGTAAGCTCTCGGAGGAGAAGTACATTATGAAGGAGACGACGCTCTACTCGGCGTTCGCCCGGCTGGAGAAGAATGGGTATATCGATTCTTTTTATCTGGATGAGACGTTCGGCAAGAGACGCACCTACTATCGTATCACCCCCCTGGGCCTGGACTATTACCGGGCGAAATGTGAGGAATGGCAGGTCACGCAGGAAGTCATCAACCAATTTATAAAGGAGCTGTGAGGAATTTGGACACCATTATCGGCTATCTGAACAATATGTTCGCTTCCCTGCCCGGAACGGAACAGATGATGAAGCTGAAGCAGGAGCTGCTTGGCAATATGGAGGAGAAGTACCATGAACTGAAGAGTGAGGGGAAGTCGGAGAATGAGGCGGTCGGCATCGTCATTTCCGAATTCGGCAACATTGATGAGCTGATCAGCGAGCTGGGGCTGGAAGAGGTGCGGAAGGATGCGGGGCTGCGGCTGCCTGTGCTTGACGAGTATGCTGTAGAAGAATTTATCGCTGCCAAAAAAAGATCAGGACTGCTCATCGGCCTCGGGACCTTTTTGATTATGCTGGGTGCTGCTCTACTGATCATCATTACGAGCCTGGCGGAGAACGGGTTCATGGCTTCAGTGTTCTCTGAGGATACGATGACTATGATTGGTCTGGTTGCGCTGTTCCTTCTGCTTGTGCCTGCGATTGCAATCTTCATATACAGCGGCAGGAAGATGGAGAAATTCAAATATTTGGAGTCCGCCGAATTCAGCCTGCCCTACCGTTTGGAAGCGTATATTGAGCAGAGACAGTCTGCTTTTGCCGCCACCTATACGCTGTCGCTCATCATGGGTGTCTGTTTATGCGTGTTGGCGCCGATTACCGTCTTCGTGGCTTCTGCATTTGGAGATGAATACAGCTCCTACGGGGCAGCGGTTCTGCTGGGTGTGATTGCTGTGGCGGTGTTCCTCTTCGTGTATTACGGGAATATCCGCGGAGCCTATCAGATGCTATTGAAGTCCGGGGATTTCGGTGAAAAATAGTCCGGTGACCAGATAACCGCTACCACCCTCTTCCCGCTCAGGCCTTCTGCCACAAAACGTTAAAATATAAGGTGACATAGCTCATGTCCGTCTCTTGCATATGATGTTAATATGAAGGCATTTATTCCCCCTATTATAACTGTGCAAGAGCCTGTACCGGGGTGGTTTCCAGCTCCGCTATAGGCTGTTGCTTCACTGCTTTACAGTGACAGATTTGCGGCCGGTGACAGCAGAGAAATGTTTCTTTGCATAAGCCGGATGCGGGCATAAATGCCGCTATGTACCTCTTTTTGGCGGCCAATCAGAGAGACTCGGAGGATGAGAGGGATGGGTAAATCAACCGGATTTTTGGAATATCAGCGGCGGACGCCTGCCGAATGTGAGCCTATGGAGCGGATTAAGAACTGGAACGAATTCTCTGTTCCATTGGATGAAGAGCAATTGCGGGAGCAGGGTGCCCGCTGTATGGATTGCGGAACACCCTTCTGCCATGTTGGGCGTATGCTGTCGGGGATGGCGAGCGGCTGTCCGCTGCATAATCTGATTCCAGAGTGGAATGACATGGTGTACCGCGGGAACTGGCAGGTGGCGCTGAAGCGCCTGCATAAGACGAATAACTTCCCGGAATTCACGGGACGCGTCTGCCCTGCGCCGTGTGAAGGCTCTTGCACAGTAGGGAAGAACGGTGATCCGGTCACGATCAAGTCGATTGAGAAGGCGATTGTCGATAGAGGGTTTGCCGAAGGCTGGATCGTGCCTGAGCCGCCGCTGACCCGCACGGGCAAGAAGGTTGCTGTCGTAGGCTCCGGTCCTGCCGGGCTGGCCTGCGCTGCCCAGCTCAACAAAGCGGGACACAGCGTAACCGTATATGAACGGGCGGACCGGATCGGCGGCCTGCTGACCTACGGCATTCCAAACATGAAGCTGGAGAAGAAGAAGGTGCAGCGCCGGGTGGATCTGCTGGCGGCAGAAGGCATTACCTTCGTCACCCGGACCGAGATTGGCAGAGATATTACTGCTGCACAGCTCCAGGAGGAGAACGATGCGGTGGTTCTCTGCGGCGGATCGACCAAAGCGCGCGACCTGCCGCTCGAAGGCCGGGAGCTGCGCGGTATCCATCAGGCGATGGAGTTCCTGACGCTGAACACGAAGAGTCTGCTGGATTCCGGACTGGCGGACGGAGAATATCTGTCGGCGGCAGGCAAGGATGTGGTTGTTATCGGCGGCGGAGATACTGGGACGGACTGTGTGGCGACCTCCATCCGCCATGGCTGCCGCAGCGTAATCCAGCTGGAGATTATGCCGCAGTCGCCATTGACCCGCCAGCCGGGCAACCCTTGGCCGGAATGGCCGAAGGTGCTGAAGGTCGACTATGGACAGCAGGAGGCGGCTTCTCTGTATGCGGAAGATCCGCGCCACTATCTGGTGAATACGAAGCGTTTTGTTGGTGATGCGGACGGCCATGTGCAGGAGCTGCATACGGTGCGCATTGAATGGAAGCGCACCGAAGACGGACGGATGGCGCCGGTCGAAGTACCGGGCAGCGAAGAGGTGATCCCGGCCCAGCTCGTGCTGCTGGCGCTGGGCTTCACCGGACCGGAGGAGACGGTGCCGGAGCAGTTCGGCGTAGAGCGTGATGAGCGCTCCAACGTTAAGGCCGAATTCGGCCTGCAGGCCACGAATGTGGAGGGGGTCTTCACCGCGGGCGATATGCGGCGCGGCCAGAGCCTTGTGGTCTGGGCGATCAACGAAGGCCGCCAGGCCGCCCGCGAGGTAGACCGCTATCTGATGGGCTCGTCTAACCTGCCTTAAGCAGGGCGGCGTAAGGGAAGCGAGCTTGAGTCTGGCGCTCGCTCTATTATGAGACGTCCTGTTAAGCAAGGCCGGGGCCAAGCGATGTCTGCCAAGAGACGCCCTTCCGGGGCGTCTTGCTTTTATAGAACTTATATGTATTGGGGTCCCCGCAAAGTACCTGAGTCACCACCTGCGCTAAAGCCCCACTTTGTGGGGTTATTTTGCGTTCCCCGCCCCGGCTGCTCGTTTATAGTAGGAGGCAGGTGTGGGGTGGGGCGTTCCCGTCTAATGTTGCACATAATGCAATTTCGACCCGGCAATAGGCAGGGGGCAGGCAGAATTGTTGCACAGAATGCAGGATTCAGCCTGCTATTTCGCCCGGAGGAGAAGGAATGCTGCTTTTTATGCAACATTTTTGGATTGGGCCTGTGGCTGTAAATAGAATGTTGCATTTTTGGCAGGATTTTGGCTGAGAGCTTCAACGGGTTGGGCAAAAAGCGTTATAGTAGAAGCTAGTGATAGGAATATTCACAGAAAGGAAGCACCCACATGAAGCTGATGTTTATTTCCGATATTCACGGATCGCTGTACTGGCTGGAGCAGGCGCTGGCGAAGGCGGAGGAGGAGCAGCCGCACACGCTGGTCATTCTTGGGGATTTCCTGTATCACGGGCCGAGAAATCCGCTGCCGGAGGGATATAATCCCCAGGGGGTCGCCGACAGGCTGAATGCTTATAGCCAATCGGGCAAATCGCTGGCGGCGGTACGAGGCAACTGTGACGCCGAGGTGGACCAGATGCTGCTGCAGTTCCCGATGATGGGCGATTACGTGCTGATCCTGCATGAAGGCCGCAAAATCTACGCCACGCACGGGCACGGGTTCAGCATCGACCATTTGCCGGCATTGTCCCCGCAGGATGTATTCATCCAGGGGCATACCCATCTGCCGGTGGCGGAGGTGAAGGAGGGCATTACCGTCCTCAACCCCGGGTCGATCGCCCTGCCCAAAGAGAACAACCCGAACTCCTACGGGGTTCTGGAGAACGGCGAGTTCCTCATTAAGGACTTCGGCGGCAATATTATTAAGCAGATCGGGCTGTAACCGGCCAGCTTCACACAATAATCCCTCTGGATATTTCCAGAGGGATTATTGCTGCGCGGCAATTGAGCGCACCGGCATATTATTGTATGATGGGTGAGGAGCTTCGCGGGCAGGCCATACAGCCCGGCTTCAAATTCGAACAGCAGAGGTAACTACAATGTATCCAAGAGATTTACACTATACAATGCCGGCGGAGTGGGTGAGGCATGAACGGACCTTTATCTCCTGGCCGGTGCAGGATTCCATGGTGCACCCGGACAATCATGAAGCGGTTAGTGCAGGCTATGCCGAGATTATCCGGGCGATTGCCGAATTCGAGCCGGTGACTGTGGTGGTTAACCCGGACGAGCTGGAAGCCGTAGAGCAATTGGCGCTGGGCGCTAATGTGACGCTGCTCCCGATCGAGCATAATGATGCCTGGCTGCGCGATAACGGCCCGACCTTCGTCGCCTGTCCGGACGGCAAGCTGGCCGGGGTGAACTGGAAGTTCAATGCCTGGGGCGGCAAATACTCGCCTTGGGATCTTGATGACGCCGTAGCACCGCAGATTCTTGAACACCAGGGAATCACGAAATTCGATGCCCCGCTGGTGATGGAGGGCGGCTCGATTCATACGGACGGTGAAGGCACGCTGCTGACCACGGAGGAATGCCTGCTGAACCGCAACCGTAATCCGGAGCTCAGCCGCGAGGAGATTGCCGAGTACGTTAAGCAGTATACCGGAACTGAGTCGATCATCTGGCTGAAGCGCGGCCTCAGCGGGGATGAGACAGACGGGCATGTCGATAATATCGCCTGCTTCGCCGCACCGGGTAAGGTGATCATCCAGGTATGCGAGGACCCGCAGGATGAGAACTATGCGATCACGCAGGAGAACCTGCGTATTCTGGAGCAGGCCACCGATGCCAAGGGCCGCAAGCTGGAGATTGTCCGCATCCAGCAGCCGCCCCGCGTGGACTTCGAGGGCAGCCGCCTGACGCTGAGTTATTTGAATTTCTACTTCGTGAACGGCGGCATCATTCTGCCGGTCTTCGGCGGCACGGCTACTGAGACGGACAAGCTGGCCGAAGAGACGCTGGCCGGGCTGTTCCCGGATCGCCGCATCCGCACAGTGAACGGCATGGCCGTGATCGGCGAAGGCGGCAACGTACACTGTACCACCCAGCAGATGCCTGCGGTGAATTAGACCATATAAGGAGGAACACCCATGAGATTAGTAAAAGTAGCCGCCACCCAAATGAGCTGTTCCGGCAACATAGATGAGAACATCCGCAAGGCGGAGACGCTGGTCAGAGAAGCAGCGGCCCAGGGCGCACAGATTATTCTGCTCCAGGAGCTGTTCGAGACGCCTTACTTCTGCCAAAAGGAGAAGTCGGATTATTATGCTTACGCCACGGAGCTTGAGCAGAACAAGGCGGTGAACCACTTCAAGGCGGTCGCCAAGGAGCTGGCGGTGGTGCTGCCGATCAGCTTTTATGAGAAGAAGAATTATGCGCGTTACAACTCGCTGGCTGTGATTGATGCTGACGGCACAGTACTGGGCAAATACCGCAAGAGCCATATTCCTGACGGCCCCGGCTACGAAGAGAAGTTCTACTTCAACCCGGGTGATACCGGCTTCAAGGTATGGAATACCCGCTACGCCAAAATTGGTGTCGGCATCTGCTGGGACCAGTGGTATCCCGAAGCAGCGCGCGTAATGAGCCTGATGGGAGCGGAGATTCTGTTCTACCCGACCGCGATCGGCTCCGAGCCGCAGGACGGGTCCATCGACTCCAAGGATCACTGGCAGACCTGCATGCTCGGCCATGCAGCCGCTAACCTGATTCCTGTCGTGGCCTCCAACCGGATCGGTGAAGAGGTCGACGAGGATTCCAGCATCAACTTCTACGGCTCATCGTTCATCGCCGGACCGCAGGGCAACAAGGTTGCTGAAGCCGGACGGGACGAGCAGGCCGTGCTGGTCAGCGAATTCGATCTGGATGCCCTTGAGGTGGGCCGGATTGAATGGGGTATCTTCCGCGACCGCCGTCCGGAGCTGTACCGGATGATCGCTTCTTATGACGGAGATCTGACCTTCTAACAGGGCACCTATAGCTTAACCATTATGCAGCCCGAATGCTGCCGGGAGAACGTTTCCCGGGGCATTCGGGCTGCTTTTTTATACCCTTCCGCCTCAAGATGTTACAATATATCGATATTCGTGTAATATTATATAACATTAGTAGGAATTTTAATTGTCACCATTGCTTTAATCTGATAAAATCTGCCTAAGTTGTTTAAACAAATCAGCGGGGGGATTGGAGTATGGGCAGCAGTAAAAAATGGTTGATGTCAGGTATAGTGGCATTTCTGGTTCTGGCGCTTGCCGGATGCGGTGCGGATAAGAATGCCGGAGGCGGCGCTGCAGGAGAGAGCATCAAATTCGCCACGGATGCCAGTTATGCGCCGATGGAGTACATGGATACGGACACGATCAAGGGGTTCGACATTGACTTCCTTAAGGCGGTCATGGCGGAGGCCGGCATGGACTACACCGTGACCAACACAGGCTGGGATACGATGCTGACCAGCGTGAAGCAAGGCACTGAATATCAGGCAGGTGTATCCTCGGTGTCAATTACAGATGAACGTAAGGAAACCTATGACTACTCCATCCCTTATTTTGAATCTACGAACATGATCATGGTCAAGGAAGGCAGCGACATCAAATCCGCTCTGGATCTGAAGGATAAGAAGGTTGCTGTTCAGGCAGCCACTACGGCGGATGATCTGATGAGCGGCATTATGGGGGTCGACAACGGCAATCTGAAGCGGTTCGACAGCAATGCGGTGGCGCTGATGGAGCTCAGCGGCGGCGGCGCGGATGCGGTGGTGGCGGACATTGCCATCGTGAACGAATACATCAAGAACAATCCGAAGGAGAAGCTGACCGGGATCATCGATAAGGAGAACTTCGGCTCCGAGTATTACGGCATCCTGTATCCGAAGGGCAGCGAGCTGAAGGCCAAGCTGGACCCGGCCATCAAGAAGGTGATTGATAGCGGCAAATATGCGGAGATCTACAAGGAATGGTTCGGGGAGGAGCCGGATACCTCAGCACTGTTGAACGCGCAGTAGGATTAGGGCAGCGATAACCGGGTATGCGTAATGATTGCTATTGCGCGTGCCCCTTTTTGTGAGAAGGGGAGAGCTCTATGGATTTCAGATTGGATATTATTGTTCATTATTTACCGGTCCTGCTCAAAGGCACGTTGTTCACCATAGGCGTGTCGCTGGTCTCTATCCTGTGCGGGTCTCTGCTCGGGCTGTTCATCGGCTTCGGCAAAATGGCGCCCAGATGGTATCTACGCTGGCCGTTTCACGCGTACATCAACATCTTTCGCGGCACTCCGCTCTATGTACAGATTCTGATCGTCCATTTCGGCCTGATTCCGCTGTTCTACGGCAAGACCTTTGCGCTGATGAGCGCCTTTGTGGCGCTGTCGCTTAACTCTGCTGCGTATTCCGCCGAAATCTTCCGCGCCGGCATCCAGTCGATCGACCCCGGGCAGCGGGAGGCGGCGCTGTCGCTCGGAATGAACCGGGGCCAGGCGATGCGCTTTGTCATTCTGCCGCAGGCGGTCAAGCGGATGGTTCCGGCCTTCGGGAATGAATTCATCGTCCTGGTGAAGGATTCCTCGCTGCTCGCGCTGATTGCCGCCCCTGATATTATGTACTGGAGCAACACAATGAAAGGCCAGTATCTGCGGATCTGGGAGCCGTATCTGAGCGCTGCGCTGATCTATTTCATTCTGACGTACACTCTGAGCAAGCTGCTGCTGTATGTCGAACAGAAGGTGTGAGCCTGCGGGATGCTGCGGAAGGCGGGGAAAGTAGAATAATGTCATTTTATCGGTTATATTATAGGAGTAAGAAATAGGCAATACGTCCAAGAATGATTTGCTGCCAAGGGCGGCGGGGAGGAGGCTCTGGGATATCTTTTTGTAAAGTATAAGGATGATATTGGTTCTGCAGAATGATTTATCCTTATATTTCCGGCAGACAAGGATAGGGTGCTTAATAGGACTGCGTAAGATTACTGCTGGTTATCATTCCAAAATGACAGAAGGAGAATACGATGAGCACATTCAAAAATTGGCTGAATACCACCAAAAACGGACTGACGGATCAAGTGAAGAAATTCAAAAATAAAGACTTTATGAATGCGGTAGTCGCGGGCTGCGCCCTGGTGGCGGCGGCTGACGGCAAGATTGAGGATGCCGAGAAGAATAAGATGGCAGGGTATATGAACCTCAGCAACGAGCTGAAGGTCTTTGACATGAAAGATGTCATCGCCCAGTTCAATTACTATGTGAGCAACTTCGAGTTCTCGCCGGAGATCGGCAAGCAGGAAGCGCTTAAGGCCATCGGGAAGTTCAACGGCAAACCGGAGGTTGGACGCTTAATCGTGGGCGTGTGCTCGGCGATTGGTGCGGCTGACGGCGACTTCGATGAGCATGAGAAAGCGGTTGTACGGAATATCTGCAGTGTACTTGGACTCAGCCCAAGCGAATTCAGCCTGTAGGCTAAGCTGAAATACATGTGCCAAATGGATGAAACTTAGGCCATTTTCCATCGTATCAGTGATAGAACCAACCGCAAGGCAAATTCTACTTGGAGACGGAGGTACAACAAGTTGGCTGGAATCAATCTGGTAAAAGGTCAGAAGATCGACTTGACCAAAGGCAATGCCGGTCTGTCTAACGTAATCGTAGGACTGGGCTGGGACCCCGCTGAGCCGTCAAGGGGCTTCTTCGGGATCAAGAAACAGGCGAATATCGACTGCGATGCTTCCGCGCTTCTGTTGAACGAGAACGGCAAGCTGACCAATAAGCTGAACCTCGTCTGCTTCCACAACAAACAGAATGCGAACAGCTCCGTCGTTCACTCGGGCGATAACCTGACGGGTGAGGGAGACGGGGACGACGAGCAGATCAAGGTGAATCTGTCACAGATTCCCGCCGATGTCCACAAGGTGCTGGTAGTCGTCAACATCTATGATGCCGTGAACCGTAAGCAGGATTTCGGGATGATCAAGTCGGCGTATATCCGGATCGTGAATGCGGCAGGCAATGCAGAATTGGTTAAGTTTAATCTGACGGATAATTATACAGGCTACACGGCGCTGATCTGCGGTGAGCTGTACCGTCACGGCGCAGAGTGGAAGTTCGCAGCCATCGGGGAAGCGGCCCACGCAGCCCATATTAATCAACTGGCAGAACGCTATATCTAAATTCTAATTTGAGAAAAGAGGGCTCTATTCATGGCTATTAACTTATCCAAGGGACAAAAAATTGATTTGACCAAAACAAATCCGGGCCTGTCCAAAATCACAGTGGGTCTCGGATGGGATACGAATAAGTATGACGGCGGCAAGGACTTCGACCTCGATGTGTCGGTATTCCTGACCAATGCCAGCGGCAAGGTGGATAAGGAATCCAACTTCATCTTCTTCAACAACAAGCAGAACGAAAACGGCTCTGTGGTTCATACCGGGGACAACCGTACCGGTGAAGGCGACGGAGATGATGAGCAGGTTCAGGTAGACCTGCAGAATATTCCGGCCGATGTGGATAAAATTGCGTTCACGATTACAATCTATGAAGCGGAGTCCAGAAGCCAGAACTTCGGACAAGTCTCCCGTTCCTATGTGCGTATCGTTAACGATGCCAACAATGAGGAATTGATCCGCTTCGACCTGGGCGAAGATTTCTCTGTAGAGACCGGCGTTGTTGTCGGCGAGCTGTACCGCAATGGCGGCGAATGGAAATTCAATGCCATCGGCAGCGGCTACAAGGACGGCCTGGCCGGACTGACACGCGATTACGGCCTGCAATAAGCCTCTTTAGGCTTCCGGGAATTCAATCTTTGAGGAAAGAAGGTTTTAGACAGTGACGATCAGTCTTTCCAAAGGACAGCGGATTGACCTGACCAAGACCAATCCGGGTCTGACGAAAGTAGTTGTAGGATTGGGCTGGGATACCAACAAATACAGCGGCGGCAGTGACTTCGACCTTGATGCATCGGCATTCCTGCTGCATGAAGACGGCAAGGCCAAGGGCGAAGACGACTTTGTCTTCTATAACAACCCCAGCGGCGGCAAAGGCTCTGTAACCCATACGGGGGATAACCGTACCGGGGAGGGCGATGGAGACGATGAGCAGATTATCGTAGACTTCAGCCTGGTGCCGGCGAATATCCAGCGGATCGGGATTACGGTAACGATCTATGATTATGAAGCCCGTGCGCAGAACTTTGGACAAGTCTCCAATGCGTTTGTACGCGTGGTGGATGCGTCAAGTGACCGCGAGGTGCTCCGGTTCGATCTCGGCGAGGATTTCTCCACTGAGACGGCTGTAGTCTTCTGTGAATTCTACCGCCATGGGGCGGACTGGAAGTTCCAGGCGATCGGCAGCGGGTTTGCCGGCGGACTAAGCGCACTCTGCAAGAACTACGGATTGGATGCACAGTAACAGCTTAGCTTGGAAGGCGGGATCTTCGCGGGTCCTGCCCTTTTTATACACAAAACCGGTGAATTAGCGCTCTATCTATCGGCAAAGGTGGCGTACGAATGAATACAGAAGTAATCAAAGGACAGAAAGCAGACCTGACCAAAGGGAACCCGGGGCTCCGCAATATTACGGTGGAGATCGGGTGGAAGGCTCCGTCTTCTATGGATATTGATGCTTCCGCATTCCTGCTTGGGGCCGGGGGGAAGGTGAGCGGGGACGATGATCTGATCTTTTATAATAATCCGTCCACTGCTTTTATCAGCTATAAGGATGTACCGGGAACGGCTGCGGGCGGCCGGAAGCAGTTTATCGTCGCGCTGGACCGGATTCCGGCTCATATCCAGAAGATCGCGTTCACCCTTACCCTGTATGACGGCGAGAACCGCAGGCAGAGCTTCGGGCAGATGAGCGAGGCGGAATGCCGGATCATGGATCAGACGAACGGGGCGCCTCTTCTGCGGTGTAACCTTGGAAATCAGTTCTCTGTAGAGACAGCTGTTGTAGTTGGAGAATTATATAGATACGGCGAGGAATGGAAGTTCAATGCGATTGTGGCCGGCTTCTCGGGCGGGCTGAAGGCGCTCTGCGGCAATTATGGCATAGAGGTCGAGGATGAGCCGGCTCCTGCTCCTGCCCCGGTCCCGAAACCGCCGGAGCGTACCCCGCTTCAAGTGCCGCCGCGCACGGAGCCGTCCTCCAGACCGAATATCGTCATTCCTCCCCCGCCCGGGTCTGCGCAGAGGCAGGAGTCGGCCCCGGCACCGGCACCCACACCGCCTCCGGCAGCGAATCTCAATCTGAAGAAGATTGAGCTGAAGAAGAAGGGCGATTCGATCAACCTGAAGAAGTCGGCTGGCGGTCTCGGGGAGCTGCTGATTAACCTCAACTGGAACCAGAAGCAGGGCGGCGGGCTGTTCAGCCGCGGCAGAGGCGGGGTCGATCTGGATCTTGCCTGCCTGTTTGAACTGAAGAACGGGTCCAAAGGGGTGGTGCAGGCGCTGGGCAACGCATTCGGCAGTCTGCAGCAGCCGCCCTATATTATGCTGGACGGTGATGACCGGACAGGTTCCGTAACATCCGGCGAGAATCTGCGTATAAACGGAAGTAAGGTTTCACAGATTGAGAGAATTCTGGTGTTTGCCTTCATTTACAAAGGCGTCACCAACTGGTCCGAGGCGGACGGGGTGGTTACCCTGAAGCAGGATGGCGGGCCGGATATCGTTGTTCATCTGGACGAGCATAACAACCGTAAGGGCATGTGCGCCATCGCAATGATCCGGAATGTGAATAACGAGACCTTCAGCATTGAACGTCTCGTGCAATATTTCAGCGGTCACAGAGAGATGGATGAGGCTTATGGCTGGGGGCTCCGCTGGGTAGCAGGAAGCAAATAATTCATAATTTGATTGTACCGGAGGCGCAAGCGGAATGGACTGGTTCAGTAATTTTTTTAGGAGTATCAGTGAGAATTATGGGCATTTCTTCTCCTGGAGTGATATTGTAGGAACACTCTCTGATCCTGTAAGCTGGGGGATTATCGGCAGCCTGGTGCTGCTGGAGGGCCTGCTCTCCGCAGATAATGCGCTCGTGCTGGCGGTTATGGTCAAGCACCTGCCGAAGGAACAGCAGCGCAAGGCGTTATTCTACGGGATTCTCGGCGCGTATCTGTTCCGGTTCCTGGCGATCGGTCTCGGGACCTTCCTGATCAAGTTCACCCTGGTTAAGGTGCTGGGCGCGCTGTATCTCTTCTACATTGCCTACAAGGGGCTGTTCAAGAGAGGCGGCGAGGAAGAAGGCGAGGCAGAGAACAAGGGAACCTCTTTCTGGAAGACGGTGCTCCTGGTTGAATTGATGGATATTGCGTTCAGTATTGACAGTGTGGTGGCTGCATTCGGTCTGAGCAATGAGGTCTGGGTGCTGTTCCTGGGCGGTATTCTCGGCGTACTGATGATGCGCGGAGTGGCACAGGTCTTCCTCAAGCTGATTGCCAGATATCCTGAACTGGAACAGACCGCATTCCTGCTGATTGCCCTGATTGCCGGTAAAATGCTTGCCGGTGCATTCGGCTACGAGATGCCGCATGTGTTGTTCTTCGGCATTCTGATTGTAGTGTTTGTAGGCACGATCGTATATAGCGCCAGCAAACGCAAAAAAGAGGAGGGCCATAAGGCCTGATTCTCCGCATGAACGGATGTACTGATGTACGAATTCATCTTCATCGCTGTACAGGAAGACGGGGGGTTCACGGGAAGGGTGGACTCCGGCGTGCTTCCGGGTAATCGTTATATGTTATAGCTTGCCTTTGTTGTTTGAGATAGCCGGATGCCGTCCCCGAGAGGACGGCGTATTCGGTTCTGCTGGTCTTTACAATCGGGGCTATTCGTTTTGTGCTGGGCACAACATTAAGGAGGAACGGCCTTGAGATATTTCGATTACCTTACGCCAGAACAGGAAGCCTCATTATTCCATGTTCCGCCGGTCTCATTTGATCATACAACCCGCAAGGATTTACTCGCTTACGCCGTCGGAGCAGCCCTCTACATGCCTGCTACCCGTTCCAGTGTTGTCGAAGATATTATTAAGCTTAGAGCTTCGGGGCTCGTAACGGTAATCATAGATTTGGAGGACGCCATAGGCGACGGTGAAGTGGATTACGCCGAGGAGTCCGTGGTCAGGCATCTGGCGTTCCTCTCTGCTTATGCGGAGAATGAGCCGGAGGGAAGCGGCGGTCTTCCGCTGTTATTCATCCGTGTGCGCAGTCCGGAGCAGCTGCGGGATCTGATCTTCCGGCTGGGATCGCTGATTACGATGCTGACCGGCTTTGTTTTCCCCAAGTTCAATGTCGACAACGGGACGCACTATTTCGAGGCGATCGCCGACTATAATCATACGCGGAGCTATTCCGCACCGGTGCTGTACGGGATGCCGATTCTGGAGAGTGCTCCGATTATCTACCGGGAGAGCCGGATGGACACGCTGCTGGGCATCCGCAGCCTGCTGGCGAATTACCGCGAGTATGTGCTGAATGTCAGAATCGGAGCAACGGATTTCTCCAGCCTGTTCGGACTGCGGCGCAGCCCGGATACCAGTATCTATGATCTTACGCCAATCCGCGACTGCATGTCGGATATTATCAACGTGTTCGGGCGTGTGGAGGAAGGGTATGTGATCTCCGGGCCGGTGTGGGAGTATTTTGCCAGCAAAGGGCACCGGGTGCTCCGTCCGCAGCTTCGCGAGACGCCCTTCGAGGATACCTATGGCCGGCATGGCCGCGAGATGCGCAACAACTTCATTTCGAGCTCGATGGACGGGCTGTTCCGGGAAGTGATTCTGGACAAGGAGAACGGCATTGTCGGCAAAACCATCATTCATCCCTCCCATCTCAGACCCGTACAGGCCATGTACACCGTGATGCATGAGGAGTATGTGGATGCCTTAAGTATTGTGGACAGCAACGATGGCAGCCGCGGGGTATTCAAGAGCGAATATTTCAATAAAATGAACGAAATCAAGCCGCATTTGAACTGGGCCAGACGCATTCTATACCGATCTCAAATATACGGGGTGTTACATGAACAACAGCATTTTGTCGGACTTCTGCCCGAGAACGAATATACACACGTTTAATATTGTCGAGAATCTGCAGGTTACGGTAACGGAAACCTCCAACCCTTTTCATATGCCGGTGGAGGCCCTGTTCTCGATGGCTGCGCGCATCAACAAGAAGCGCTCCTTCCTGTTCGTCAGCAAGGTGCTGGGCAAGCATATTCCGGTGAATCCGTACACCCCGCTGCTTAGCGGAGCGGCGCTCGCCTTGCTGCTGTACCGGGAGAGAGGCGGCGGCAGCGCCGGGACGGAAGCCATGGATGAGCTGATGGACCGGGCGGTCCAAGGCCTGATTCATCCTGAGCGTGCGGAAGAAGCCTACCATGCCCTGCTGGCTGCACGCCTGGTGCTGCCTGAGCCGGTAGTATTTATGGGCTTTGCGGAGACAGCGACTGCTCTGGGGCACAGCATGTACCATGCGTTTGCCGGCGGAGCCGCCTACATCCATACGACCCGCGAGCTGATTCCCGAGCTGGACTCGGTGGTTACCTTCGAGGAGGAGCATTCCCATGCGGTAGATCACCTCTGTTATGCGCTGGATGCGGGCCTGTTGTCGGGAACAGAGCCGATCATACTGGTGGACGATGAGATTACCACCGGCAACACAGCGATCAATACGATCCGCGACATCCAGTCCAAGTTCCCGCGCCGGGAATACGTAGTGGCTTCGCTGCTGGACTGGCGGAGCGAACGGAATATCCGGGCATACCGGGAGCTGGAGCAGGAGCTGGGTATCCAGATTACAGCCCTGTCGCTCCTGCAGGGGACCATTGAGGTTCATGGAACCCCGCTGCTCACGCCCGCAGGAGGCAACGGGGCTGCCAGCTCCACTGGTGAAGCGGAACTGGTAACAACGCATGTCCTGGACGGCCTGGAGCGTCTGCCGGTCACCTCGGTGGACGGGCAGGGGATAGTGAATCCGGCTCCCTATGTGAAGCACAGCGGCCGCTTCGGGCTGCATTCTGCGGATAATGCGCAGATTGATTCCAGTATCAGCCGGGTGGCAGAGCAGCTCCGGGGACTCCGGGAAGGCTCCCGCACCCTGGTGATGGGCGTCGGCGAATTCATGTATCTGCCGATGCGGGTGGCGGCAGAGATGGGCGGGGGCATCGCTTATCAATCCTCTACCCGTTCGCCAATCCACCCGGAGCGGCGTGCCGATTACGGGGTGCACAGCGCGGCGGCGTATCCGTCTGCGGGGGATGAAGAGATTATGAACTTCATCTATAACGTAGATCCAGGCCAATATGACGAGATCTTCGTCCTGCTGGAGCGTGAGGTTCCCCGGCAGCGGATCGCTCCGATGACGGATATTTTACAGCGGCTGGCCGTCAATAAGGTGCATCTTGTGATACTTACCTCAGACCAGAAACGGGAGGCTTGCAGCGATGAAGGGAATCCAGCTTGAAGCAATTAAGAACAGAAGCATCTCCCCTCCGGTTCCGCTGGGCAGCTACCCTGCCTCCGATGTGACCTTCCTGCTGAAGGACCTCAGCGATGTGTCGCTGGAGCGGGGAACGGCCGAACGGGAGGAGGCGATCCAGTCCGGAGTGCATTATTCCGAGATGCTCCCTGTAGAGTATCAGCCGACCGGGCAGTACATTGAACTGTTCCATGAGACGCTGCGGCATACGGCGAGGAAGGTAGCGCTGGCTGTAGCGGTTGTCTCCGAGATGATTGTCGCCCGGCGGGGGCTTACAGGCACGGTGCTGGTCTCCCTGGCGAGAGCGGGCACGCCGATCGGGGTGCTCATCAAGCGCTATATCCTGGCACAATATGGGGCCGACCTGCCGCACTACAGTATCTCGATTATCCGCGGCAAAGGCATTGACGAGAACGCCATCCTGTATATGCTGCAGCAGCACGGGACCGATGCCGACCTGCAATTCATTGACGGCTGGACCGGTAAGGGGGCCATCCGCCAGGTGCTGATCGAGGCCTGTGAGAGCATGAACCGCAAATACGGTCTTACGCTGAACGATGATCTGGCTGTACTTGCCGATCCGGGATATTGCTCCGGCACCTTCGGCACCCGGGAGGATTATCTGATCCCCAGCGCCTGCCTGAACTCCACGGTCTCCGGCCTGATGAGCCGCACGGTGCTGCGCGATGATCTGATCGGACCGGACGAATTCCACGGGGCCAAATTCTACAAGGAGTGGCTGGACAGCGACCTGTCGAATGTATTCGTGGACACTATTACCCCGTATTTCCCGGAAGTGTCCGCAGAAGCCCGGCAGCGGGCCGGGGGGATGACCGCGCAGCCGCCGGAGATTACCTGGCAGGGGCTGGCCGATATCCGCAGCATCCAGGAGACCTTCGGCATTGACAATATCAATCTGGTGAAGCCCGGGGTTGGCGAGACGACCCGTGTCCTGCTGCGCAGAGTGCCTTGGAGAATCCTTGTGGACAGGCTGGATAATCCCAACCTGCGTCACATTCTCCTGCTCGCTGAAGACCGTGGTGTACCGGTAGAGGTCTATCCCGGACTGGCCTATTCCTGCTGCGGCATCATCAAGCCGCTGAAAGGGGAGAGTGAATGATCTACGCCAGCGATCTGGACCGTACCCTGATTTACTCGCTTAATGCAATAGGCGTCCCGGAGGATACTCCCGGACTGGTTCCGGCAGAGGTTATTGAGGGCAGAACGGTATCGTATATCTCCCGGCAGGCTCTGGCCACACTGAAAGAGCTGGCTGCCCGCATTATTTTCATGCCGGTAACCACCCGCACTGTAGCGCAGTACCGGCGGATTAACCTGTTCCAGGAGACCCTCATTCCCGATTATGCCATCACCAGCAACGGGGGCAATATTCTCCGGGGCGGGGTAGTGGATAAGGAGTGGCGGGCGGCAGTCGGCCGCAAGGTAGCCAGCGGCTCCGCTGCCGCTGAGGAGGCGGGCAGGATTGTACACTCCGTTGTCCGGGAAGAATGGATCATCAGCGAGCGCTACTGCGATGAGCTGTTCTATACCTTCGTGGTGCACCGGGAGGACTTGCCGCCGGATGAGATTGCCCGCATGTCCGGGCGGCTGGACAGCCTGGGCTGGAAGGTATCGCTGCAGGGCCGCAAGCTCTATATCGTGCCGGAGGCAGTGAACAAAAGCGACGCTATTCATCATGTCCGGCGCACCGTGCATGCCGAGCCGATGGTCGCTTCAGGCGATTCCCTGCTGGATAAGAGCCTGCTCGCCGCAGCGGACTACGCGATTGTCCCCTGCCATGGAGAAATATTTGCCGAGCAGCAGGCGGGTCTAGTACACTTAGAGTATCCATTTACGAAGCAATCGGGTGTTTTTGCCGGGGATGAGATTCTGCAGTATGTCCAGGAAATCTATACTAATCTGACAGCATTGGGAGTTGGGCCGCAGCAATGAAGAAGGTCAATATTTATTTCAACCGCTGGTTCTCCGTGGCTTATCATTACATGAATCTCATCCGCCGCAATGAAGACGGCATTCCGGTGCAAATCTTCGCCACCCACCCGGACATCCGCCATATGTCGCTGCAGGGCGCGGATGTGGCCGGGACCGAACCGGCGCTGACAGGCATTGAATACGTGCAGTTCTGCGTGGATTTCTGCCGCCGCAATGAGATTGATATCTTCATTCCCCGGCTGCATATGCTCGATATTGCCCTGCATATCTCCCTGTTCGACGCGATCGGCACGAAGGTGCTGGTCTGCCGCGACCTGGACCTGCTGGAGATGCTGATGGACAAGGGCAAATTCTACGAGAGCGTCAAGGCTACCGGCATTATGACGATTCCTGATTATCATGTGGTCAGTAATGCGGAGCAATTCAGGGAAGCCTATGAGGATCTCGCCGCCAAGGGACATAAGGTCTGCTTCAAGCCTACCGAGACCGAGGGCGGCCTCGGGTTCCGGATCATCGACAATGACCGGAATCCGCTGGAGGAGCTGTTCGGCCATGTGACGCCGCTGATTTCCTTCGCGGAGGCCTACCGCATTCTCGCAGAAGCCGGGAGCTTCCCGAACCTGATGGTGATGGAGCTGCTGGAGGGCTATGAATACAGCATTGACTGTCTGGCGGATGAGCACGGCAGCCTGCTCGCGGCAGTGCCGCGGCGCAAGGCGGGCGGACGCCTGCGGCTGATGGAGCAGGTTCCTGAGCTGCTGGAGGTGGCCCGCAGGACTGCAGAGACCTACCGGATTCCCTTCAATTTCAATATCCAGATGAAGTACAGCGGCGGTGTGCCGAAGCTGCTGGAGATTAATCCGCGGATGTCTGGCGGTCTGCATATCTCCTGCCTGTCCGGCATCAACTTCCCTTATCTGGCTGTCAAAAGCGCTCTGGGCGGCGAGGTTACGCCTGCGTCGTTCGAGCACAATGTTCTGGCCAGCCATGTCGAGCAGCCGCTGATTATGAGAATAAACGGAGATTCCGTCATCTCGGAACCCGTGAATGGGGCGTGACCGGATTCACGCTCATAAGAGGTGAGAAGGAATGCAAGCTAAATTCAGAGTATTGGTATATGCCGGTGCCGGTTATGTCCTGGCGGTGCTGACCAGCGGATTCCTGCCCGAGCTGGTCTCGCTGCTGCTTCCGGTTGCAGGGGCCGCACTGGCGCTGCCGGAGTTCAGGCGGCCCAGAGTGAATCTGCCGGTCGAGGTGATACCTGCCGGCCAGGAGCCGAAGGCTGTCTCAGCCGGTTCAGGCGCTGCACCGCAGGCTCCGGCCGCCGCCGGTCTGCCCGCCGCAGCGGGACAGGCCTCCCCGGCCCAGCCCGGAGCCGGGCACGGGGGAGAGCCGCCGATCGGAGCGGAGTTCGCTCCGGTGGTGGAGTACCTTAGTATCCTGGAGGATATGATTATCTCTGAAGGGCAGAAGGATACCCTGGACAATGAGATTGTCGAGAAGTCGCTGGCGCTGTTCGCCAGACTGCAGCGCGTGATTCCGCTGCTGCAGGAGCTGGGCAACGGCGAGATCAACCATACGGTCCGCAGACTGGTGCTTAAGGATCTCAACGGGGTGATTAATCCGTTCCTGCGCCTGGGCGGCGAAGCCAAGACCAAGAACCGGAGAATGCTGCTGAACGGTCTGCGCGATGTTGACTCCAAAATATCCGATATCGCGTCCACGATCGAGCATAAAGACCTGATGGAGCTTCAGACCAAGGCAGAGCTGATTCATCAGCGCTACAGCAGCTCCGAACTATAGGAAGAGGAGGAGAACCATGTCCACACAGTTGATTGAGCTCAAAAAAGAAGATGAACAAAAGGTCGTTCAGGAAGCGTCCCAATTAATCGAGCAGGTAGCCAAGACCGATACCGTAGCCCTGGATTCCCTGATGGATGATATCGGAAGGCTGGGCGTCAAGACGCAGGAGAAGGCAGGACAGACCCTGAAGCTGCTGGACCGCCCGGTCAATGACCTGATGAGCGGCAAGCGGGTGGAAGTGCCGAACATGATTATGAAGCTGCGGAACGAGTGCGAGACGCTGCAGCAGAGCAAGAATGTCAGCTTCTTCGGCAAAATGCTGCGCAAAAGCCCGCTGAAGAATTACGTCTACAAATATCAGTCGGTGCGCACCAACATCGATGCCATCGTAACGGGCTTGAGAGATGGCCGCGATACGCTGGAGGAGAGCATCGTCAATATGCGCCAGCTGAAGCGCACATCCATGGAGGAGATCTACAACCTCCAGACCAAGATTGCCTTCGGCAACAAGCTGAAGGAACTGTTCGAGGCCGAGATCGCGAAGCCGGAGAATGAATCCCGCAAAGCGTATCTGGAGCGCGGGCTCCGCAAGGTAATGGTGCGGATTCAGTCCATGACCGAGATGATTCTGCTCTACAATCAGGCGATTGCGGCAACAGATATCATCAATGACAACAATGACAAGCTGATTGACTCCGTCAACAACGCGATTGATAAGACCTCCAACCTGATTACCGTCTCGGCGATGATTGCCATGTCCCTGGCCGATCAGGAGAATGTCATCAACGCGGTGGAAGCGACCAACAAGACCATCGAAGATCAGTTCAAGGAGAATGCGCGGCTGCTGCGCACCACAACAGAGAAGACAACAGAGCTGCTCTCCAAGCCGTCCATGTCGCTCGAAGCCGTCAACCAGGCTATAGGCGATCTGCTCAGTGCTCTGGATACCTCAGAGCAATCCAACCGGCGGATCATCGAGAGCTGCCAGGATTACACCTCCAAGATGTCCACAATCAACACCCAGCTCAGCAACCGGCTGGGGCTGAACGAGGCATCCCAGCCGCAGGCCCTGAAGCAGGCGGAGAACGGGCTGAGCAGCTTTTTGAACTGATGATTTGATTGGCAGTTATTCATATTGCGCTGCGCTCCCTCATAAGTTGTCACTAAGGCGACCTATGGGGGAGAGGATAAGCGGATGATAATTCTGGGATGCTTGATCGTAGTGCTTATCGTCGTAGCCAGCAATGAGAAGGCGGATACGATCGCCAGGCTGAATGACCCGGAGGATAACGGCTGCTGAAGCAGCGCGGAAGAGCGGAAGCGGACTCCATGAATTATTGACGTTCTGTGATTCAAGCAATTTCCAGTGGTTTATTGGGTATAATAACCCGGAGGCTGTACATCTGCCTCCTGCGAATCACTGAAAATACGAAACGGATACGGAGGTACAAGTGGAGAACGAGGCACTGCTGCAGGTAGAGAAGCTGGCGCTGAAGAAACAAAAGATCTTCCGGCAAAGCGTATGGCGGTACATTGCCAGAGCCATGCTGGCCAGCATGTTTATCGGATTCGGCGTTATCGTAGCCTTTAAGACCGGCAACTTCTTCTATATGGAACAATCGCCGATGACCTATCCGATGGCTGCAATTACGTTCGGCGCAGCCATCATCCTGATTTCCTACGGTGGAGGGGACCTGTTCACCGGGGACACCTTCTATTACACGTATGCGGCACTCAGACGCAAGCTGGCATGGACCGAGGTTGTGCGGATGTGGGTGGTCAGCTATCTGGGGAATATCCTTGGCGCTACGGCGTTTGCTTTGCTTATTTTTCTGACTGGATTGTTCTATGATTCCTCGGTGAACGGCTTCCTGCTGAATGTAGTGGCCCACAAGATGGAGGCCCCGGCGCTGCAGCTGTTCTTCCGGGCGATTCTCTGTAACTGGCTCGTCTGCCTGGCCTTCTTCGTGCCGATGTCGATGAAGCATGACGGAGCCAAAATGTTCGCCATGGTGCTGTTCGTGTTCTGCTTCTTCATCTCAGGGTATGAGCACAGCATTGCCAACATGTGTACGTTCGCCATTGCGCTTGTCCTGGACCATCCCGGAACGATCTCCTGGGGAGGCGTGGTGCACAATCTGGTCCCGGTCACTCTGGGCAATCTCATCGGCGGCGGCGTGCTGATGGGGGTTATGTATTATTACGTCAACAAGCCGTTCCTGGATGAGGAAGCTCATTAAAAGGCAATGGCCCATAAATGCACACAACAGCGATTCTCAGGTTACCGGGGAGTCGCTGTTGTGTGTCTGGCAGCACAAGCTTAGGGGAGTGGAAAGTTTACGGCGTTTCACTGGAGATATTCCAGTACAGAGGCGCATTCTCTTTAAGCGTGCCTTCCAGTGTGCCGCCTTCCTTGCGCCAGTATTCGATGCCTCCGAGCATCTCCTTAACGGAATAACCCTGGGCGGCTAGCCGCGCAGCGGCTCCAGTGGCCCCGTTGCAGGCAGGCCCCCAGCAATAGACGACCAGAACCTCTTCTTTGGACAGCTCCGGCGATTTGCTGTGTATCCGCCCATAAGGCAGAGAGAGGGCTCCCGGCAGGTGAGCTTCAGCGTAAGAACGGGCATCACGGACATCGATCAGCCGGAAGGCTGCTACACCTTCACGAAGATCGTAAGCCACATCGGCCACATCGGTCTCGAAAGCGGCTTTGGCTGCAAAGTGGGCTGCTGCCTCCGCCGGGTCTGCTGCCGGAACGGACAGCACCAGGGATTTTGCCTGTGTTTTCATGGGAATTCCTCCTTGGAATGGGTTGGTTTCAGTATACTAAGGATTTATAATTAGAATTATTTATAGTTCGTAATAATAAATATAGATAATTTTGATAATTCAGGAGGGCGGCATGGAGTTAACTTATTTACGGACCTTTTGTGCTGTGGTGGATAAAGGGAGCTACACCCGGGCAGCAGATGAGCTTGGGTACGCCCAGCCGAGTGTGACTGCGCAGATTGCCAAGCTGGAGTCACTGTACGGGGCGGTGCTGCTGGAACGTTCAGGCCGGGGGATGGTTCCCACCTTCGCCGGCCGTAACTTACTTCCGTATGCAAGGCAGATGCTGGCACTGAGCGCGGAGGCCAAGGCGGTGATCGCCGGCGGCGACCAGGGGACGCTGAACATTGGTTCGATCGAGACACTGGCCGCCTACTATCTGCCTCCCCGGCTTCACCGCTACCGGGAGCAGTATCCTGGAATCCAGCTGCGGGTGCAGCCCGGTTCTGAGGAGGATATCATCGCAGCGGTGCTGGACTGGTCTGTTCAATTCGGACTGATCTTCGATGCGGCTTATTCATCGGAGGACCTGGTTTCTCTGCCGCTGCGGGAAGAGGCGCTGTATGTAGTCACCCATCCGCAGCATCCCTTGGCTGCCGGGAAGGAAGTAACCCCGGAGCAGCTGGAGGGAGAGGTGCTGGTGCTGACAGAGCATACCTGCACCTACCGGAAGCAATTGCTGCAGGTGCTCAGAGAATCCGGTGTAGCCGCCCGTGAGGGTATGGAGTTCGGGAACCTGGAGGGGATCAAGCAGGCAGTGAAGCATGGCTGGGGAACAGGATTCCTGCCGCGTTATTCGGTGGAGGAGGAGCTGCGCACGGGGGCACTGACAGGCATACCTCTAAAAGGACAACGAGAGCGGTTCTACATTCAGCTGATCTACCGCAAGGAGCTGCATCTCTCCCCTGCATTCACGCAATTCATTGCGGAGCTTCATCCAATGTAATGCTCCCGCAAAAAAAGGATTCAGCCCAAACTCCGGCTGAATCCTTCTTACATCCCGTACTCCTCAAGCTACCACTTGGAGCCGCCGGAGCTTCTGCCGGAGCTGCTTCCGCCTCCGCCACCGCCCCAGGAGGAGCCGCCGGAGGAACGCCCGCCGCCACCGCCGCCCCAAGAGGAACCGCCGGAGGAGCGTCCGCCACCGCCGCCGCCGCCCCAAGAGCCGCCGCCGAATCCGCCACCGCCCGCAGAAGGCGGCCCGGAGGAATTGCGCTTACGCTCCTGTTCTCTGCGTTCCCGTTCCCTGCGCTCGCGCTCCTTGCGTTCGCGTTCCTCGATCATGGCCATTCTGGCTGCACGCTCGGCGGCCTCCTTCTGGCGGACCCGCCGGTTCGCTTCCTCTACGAAGTGGGAAATCTGCGAAGCATAGGCGCGTTCGGTGTCCTCCAGATCCTTCAGATTATAAGGGCTGGCGGACAGGCCTTGCTGCAATACAGCGTACTCCGGCAGCGCAGAGAGCTGGAACCGGCCCTGTGAAGCGATCCCCCTGCTTTGCAGCAGATGGTATGCGGCATCGACCCGGTTCTGCCCGTCTGCGAACCGTCTTTTCAACTGCTCCAGCCGCTCATACAGGGAATCCAGGCTGCTGCTGATCTGGTTGAACCGGCCCTCCGTCTCATCCTGCAGGGCAATCAGCCGGTCCAATCCGCTGCGCGCATTGTCATATTCGGCGCGTGTATCGCTGTTCCACGACTCGATCTGCGGCAATTCACCCGCGCCCTGGCGCAGGGCGGCCCCGGCCTCTTCCAGCATCTGCTCCGCCTCGTCAAGGTGCTGCTGCACGAACTTGCGCTTCCCCTCCGCAATCTGGCCCTCCAGCATTTTGCGCCGCTGGGTGAGCTGCTCCCATCTGCTGCGCACATTCTCCAGGTCCCTGCGGTTATTCGCGCGGAGCGTGGCCTGGCGCTCCGTCATGGCGACCGCTTCGACCAGCAGCGCATCCAGCTCCGCCCCGATGCGGCGGACTTCATCCATATCGCCGCTGTGCAGCGGCGCTTCCAGCGAGCGGGCCACAGCTTCAGCCTGCTCCAGGCGCTCGTATGGCTTCACCTTCATATTGTGCAGGGAGTGCTGGTCGATCATTCCGGCAATGCGGCTGCGGGCAGTCCCGAGAACGCCGGGGAAGGCCTTCAGCTTCTCCTCGTAAGTCTCCACATCCTGCATATCCTGTTCAATTCTCTTCTGCATCTCCTGCGCCTTGCCGGTAATCTCCTGGGCAGCAATGGGGTCAAACAACTCTAACTGCTCTGCCTTGGCGGTATCTTCAGCCAGCTCCTGCAGGTCTTCGGCAATCTCCTCCAGCGGATAACCGGTCTCTTGGGAGGCTTCCTGCAATTGCTCCGCCAGCTCAGGCGCGTCCTGCTTCAGCCCGGTAATCTCCTGCTTGACGTTCCGGTCGGCATCGCTGACAACAGCGATCTTCTGCTCCTCTTCCTCAAGCGCAGCGCGGAATTGGCTTTCCGTCCGCTCCAGCTCTGCGGCTGCAATCTTAAGCTCCGATAAGCGGAAGAACGCGGGCAGCGGGGTCTGTCCGGCGGTCTGCAGCGCAGACAGCTCCACCAGCCGGGAGGTCAGGCGTCTCGAGATGCCCTCGACCATCTCCCCGGTCTTGCCCTGGACGATCCCCTGAAAAGGCTGAAGCGAATCAAGCGCCCGGTTCGCCCGCACCAGCAGGTCCGCCACCTGCTCCCGCTGCTCTGCAAGCGCCTTGCGGCGGCGCATTCCGGTAATTACAACGTATAGCAGCAGAACAAGCGCGGCGGCTCCGAGCAAGGCTGCTGCCAGCGGCAGGAGGGACCTGCCGCCGCCTTGGCTGCTGCTGCCGTTCCCGCCTGCGGCAGCCCCGCCGGTCCCGGCTGTAGCTCCGCCAGTTCCTCCGGACCCGGGAGCCGTGCTCCCAGTCCCGCCAGTCTCTGGTGTCGTGCTGCCGGTACCGCCGGTCTCTGGCGCAGCTCCGCCAGTCTCACCATTCCCGGCCGCCGCTCCGCCGGTCCCGCTGTCCGCGCTGCCGCCCGGCGCGCTGCTGCCGATGGAGTCCAGCGCCTTCATCACCGCGCTGATCGCCCCGGCGAAGTCCCCGTCCCGGGCAGCCGGGTTGAAGTACGTCTCCAGCACGCTGCTGATTGCCGCGCTGCCAGCCCCGCCGCCCTGCTCTGCCGACCAGGAATCCAGCGCACTCTGTAGTCCCTTGTTGATGAAGGACAGCTCGGTCTGCCGGTCTCCGTAGCTGATCAGCAGCAGGATGTCCCGGGGCTTCAGCCCCCAGGTATCATAGGCCTCTGCGGCATATTCGGCCGCATCTGCCCCGTCCAGCGAGTCTATGATTAGAACATGGAAGGTGTAACGGTCGGTGTCGGCCAGCCGGGTAAGGGTCTCTATCTGCCGTGAGTTCAGCAGTCCGGCTTCATCTGTAATCACTCCCTGCTGTGCGGGAAGCCCCGCAGCATAGACCCCGGGTATCCACAGCAGCGACAATAGTAAGACCAAGGCGAGGATTTTTCTCAATCTGACAACACTCCGATCTGTAAGCTATTCTTCATAGTATGCTGTTTATTATACTATATCATTACACATTCCGATGGCTGCTTCCGCGCAATCGGCTCTCAATAAGCCCATAAACGCAAAAAAAACCGCCTCCCTCGCAGGGATGCGGCTATATCACAAAACGGACTATCTCGTTTGCAGACAGAGGATATATTGCAATCTGGATTTGATCTCTTTTTGCCATTTCAAATCTCCGACTTTTACAGCAAGATTGAGCAGATCCAGATAATCGTCAACCTGCAAGGCGGTCCGGGTAGTGGCTGCGTTCATGGGTCTTCAGTCTCCTTTTAACTCAAATATAGGAATATGGATGGGTGATAGAAATCCAATAATGATAATCATTATCAACTGTTATTGATATTATCCACATTTTAAACGTAAAAAGCAATATAAATCTAAAATTTTTTGCTTCCAGAGTGATAAAGAAAACGATTATGCGTTATATGCGCATTTTATCAGTTTTGAAGCAGAATGAGCAGGAACCCTACCATATTTTGTCGAATAGGGTTGTATACATACGTTAGCCGATATCAGTTGGATAAAGGAGAATTGCGATGAAGCGGTGTCAATTGTTGCTTCTACTCAGCATGGTGCTCATATTTGCACCCCCCGCTGCCGCTAATGCCGAAAGACAGGAGATCAAGTACCAGGCAGAACTGGAGTATCCGCCCTATAAGTACATACAGAATGGCTATCTGACAGGTTTCGACATTGATCTGACAAGTATGGTGTTTGAGAAGCAGGAATACCGCATCCGGTTCAGCACCGGGGAATGGGAGGAGACATACCGCAAGCTGGCCGGGGGCAGCATTGACACGACCGGGCTGATGGCTGTCAGCGAGGAGAGGAAGCAGGACGTCCTGTTCTCCAGACCGGTGCTGAAGAGCTACATTTCCGTCTATTCGCGCCAGGAGCTGCGGGATGAGGTGAAGCTGGACACGTTAAGCAAGTATAGGATAGGAGTTGGCCGGGGGCAGCACGCCGAGACCATCCTGCAGAGCAAGGTAGGTATTCCTTCTTCGCAATACATAGAATACGCAACCGTACCGGAAGCACTAGAGGCCCTGCGCCAAGGTAAGATTGACCTTCTGTTCGAGAACCAGGGGGTTGTCGATTATCTGATCGTCGAACAGGGGCTAACCGGAAATATCATACGTAAAATGAGCAATCTGTACCCCCAGGATGTTGCATTTGGCATCAGTAAAACCAGGCCGGAGCTGGTATCTTATGTGAATACGCGGTTAACGCGCCTGGAACGCTCGGGGGCTTTTGAAGAGCTGTATCAGCAATATTTCTTCGTTCACTCAGACCATTATAATACGGTGATGCGCAGCCGGGTGATCTCCGGCGTTGCCTTTGGAACCGCTCTTCTGATCTTGGGCGGCATTCTGCTCCGGGTCTATATCCGCCGCCTGCGCCGGACCATTCATTCTGAGCAGGAATTCTTCAAGGATGTCATCGAGAATACCGGAATGATTGTCTGGGCGGTGCACGGGGACAAACGGAGCGTGCGCTTCAACAGGTATGCCGAGGCCATGACCGGACTTAAAGAGAAGGAGGTGCTCGGCGTAAGCCTTGATGAGCTGTCTGACCTCACAGGCGGGGCAGCTGTGCTCAGGGACCTCCTTAGCCGGGCGGTGCAGCAGGATTACGTGACCAATGTAGAGCTGAAGCTTCCTGACCGTTCCCCCGGCGCGCATTATTTCTCTGTCCGCACGACCCTGATCAAAGGGATGGATGAGGAGGCGGAGAACATCTATGTGCTGGCGGGCATCGACATTGATGAACGTAAGCAGAATGAGCTTAAGCTTCAGCTTAGCTACGAGGAGCTGGAGGCCACCTATGAGGAGCTGTCGGCGACGGAGGTGGAATTGCAGGACCAGTTCAAAAAGCTTGCAGCCAGTGAGCGCCGGTTCCGTTTGGCCTCCGAGGGCTCGGGTGCGTACATGTGGGAGCTGGACTGGGAGAGCGGCGTCTACAAGCTCTCGGACCGCTGGTACGAGGTGATGGGCTATACGGAGGAAGAGATTAACTCCTTCGATGGAGGCGTTCTCAGCATCATCCACCCGGACGATCAGGAGTCGGCCCGCAAGGCAAGACTGGAGCATCTGAGCGGATTAACCCCGATCTACGAGACAGAATACCGGATGAGAACGAATCAGGGGGAATATATCTGGTTCGAGGTACGCGGCAAGGCGATTGTGGACCCGAAGGACCAGATTGTCCTGTTCCACGGGTCCCTGATCGATATCAGCAAGCGCAAGCAGGCTGAATTCAATCTGAGCACCAGCTATCAGGAGCTTGAAGCAACCTATGAGCAGCTTACCGCGACCCAGCAGGAGCTTGAAGGCCAATACGATATGCTGCTGGAGAACCAGAAGAACATGCACCGGCTGGCTTATGTGGATTCCCTGAGCAATCTCCCGAACCGCCTCAGTCTGCTGGAGACGATGGAGAAGTATTTCCGGACTCCCGGAGGCAGGGCAGCGCTGCTGTTCGTCGATACGGATAACTTCAAATATATTAATGACACGCTGGGCCATAAATCCGGTGATATTCTGATCCGCCAAGCCAGCGAGCGCCTTCAGTCGGTGATGCGCGAGGGGGATCTGCTGTCACGGCTCGGCGGAGACGAGTTCGTCATCTTCCTCAAGGACATCAAGGGCCGGGAGGAGGTGCTGGAGCTGGCGGAGGAGATTATGCGCGTCTTCCGCAGGTCTTTCCTGATCGGGGAGAGCAATCTGTATGTCTCCTCCAGCATCGGGATCTCCTATTACCCGGAGGACGGGGAGACGACCGAAGAGATGCTGATGAATGCGGATGTAGCAATGTACCGGGCCAAGGAAGAGGGCAAGGGCACTTATGTGGAGTATGACAAATCGATGCATACCGTCTTCAATGACCGGATGAACATCGAGAAGCATCTGCGCAGCGCGATGAATAATAATGAGTTCGAGCTGCATTATCAGCCGCAGCTGGAGCTGGGGACAGGGAGAATCTCCGGGTTCGAGGCGCTGATCCGCTGGAACAGCCCGGTTCTCGGGTTCGTCTCGCCGCTCTCCTTCATCAAGGTTGCCGAGGATTCCAGACTGATTATCTATATCGGTGAATGGGTGCTGCGCGAGGCCTGCAGGTTCATGAACCGCATCCACCAGCTTACCGGAATTCCTTACCGGATATCGGTGAATATCTCCATCATCCAGCTGCTGCAGGAGGACTTCGTGGAGATGGTGCTGGACAGTCTGGAGGAGAGCGGCCTTACTGCAAGCAGCCTGGAGCTGGAGATTACTGAATCCATATTCATGGAATCGTTCGGAAGCACGGTCGGCAAGCTGGAGGCGCTTAAGGCCCGCGGCATCCGGATTGCCCTGGATGATTTCGGGACGGGGTATTCCTCGCTCAGCTATCTGCAGCAGCTGCCCATCTCCACGCTCAAAATGGATAAAATCTTCATCGACTCCCTGGAGGATAAGGCCTACAGCGAAGCTTTTGTCCAGATGATCATTGTCCTGGGCCACAAAATGGGGCTGGATGTTGTCGCCGAAGGCGTTGAGGATGCCGGACAGCTGGAATTCCTCAGGGCTTCCGACTGTGATAAGGTGCAGGGCTATCTGATCAGCCGTCCGGTGCCGCAGCAGGAGGTCATCGGGCTGCTGCTTCCGCAGGGAGGGGAGCAGGCAGAAGACCGGTAATAGGGGGGGCTTACAGGATAACCATCCTGTTCTTGCCGGTCTTTTTGGCCTGGTACAGAGCATCATCCGCCTGCTGGAAGGTAGTGGTCTTGGAATCGCTGCCCCGGTAATCATGCATTCCAATACTGACGGTAACCGGATGATTCTCCATCTCGCTGACCGTAAGGCGGGCGATGCCGCTCCGTATCCGCTCCATAATCCGGCCGGATTCCTCCAGCGGCTTGGCGGTCAGGATAATGGCGAATTCCTCCCCGCCGTAGCGGGCGGCGAAGTCATCCGTTCCGATGTGCTCCAGCATCACTGCGGCCACCTGCTTCAGCACAATATCCCCGACCCAGTGTCCATACTGATCATTTACTTTTTTGAAATTATCGATATCCACAATTGCCAGCTGCATAGGAAAAGGATTGCTCTGCTGATGCTCGATCAGCCAGCCCAGATATTCATGGAAGGTCTTATGGTTGTACAGATCGGTTAGGGGGTCGATTTTGGACAAGCGGTCCATAATGATATTCTGAATACGCAGATCCTGCTCGGACTTGACTGAATTCTCCAGCGACTGCATGAGATCACGGCCGCGGGCAATGACAACGAACCCGGCCAGCGCAGTCCCGGCGAGGATCAGGGTAATGATGATGTTCTGGACACGCAGCGTGTAATCATAGACGGAGGTATTGAGGAACAGGAGGCTGATGTAGATCAGGCAGATGAATGAAGAGAACTTGAGATAGTTCACCTTCAGACAGATCATGGAGGCCAGCATCGGCAGCACCATAATCAGAGGCTTCACATGGTAGTCTGCACTGAGATTCATGATAATTAGTATTCCGTACACATGGCTTGCCAGAATGATCGATAATTCGGATAACAACGGTTTATATCTATAAATAGCTTCCAGAACCAGCAGTATAATGAACAGTACGAAATCTGGAGATGCAATGTGCAAGAGGAAATATTCTGCGGCGGAGCTCCCGGGCGGGCGGTTATGCATCGCGGTGGCGACATATAGCTGGCTGGACAGATAGACCAGGAACACCACCCAGAAAGCGTTGAGGAGCACACGGTTCCAGTGCATTTGGCGGGGAGTTGGCGGCGGGATGTGCATAGGATAATCCTCTTTTCCAGTGACGATATACTTACTATATTCGACAAATATCACTATTTTCCTTCATGATTCGAGTTCAGGTGATAATCAGGGAAATGTTCGTGTTTAGGCAGATGTGATTGGGTCGATTAATGAATTACAACTTTATTGTTGTCTAAAAACGAATTATTTAATGTAATTGTCATTGACACATTCGCATTTTTTCTGTAGAATTCCAATTGCCCCGGAAATTCGGGCGCAGTTGTTCGTATATCCCCGAAGATAAGGTTTGGGGGTTTCTACAGGGGACCGTAAATTCCTGGCTACGAATAGGGTGCATTTTGCATACCTATGGAGTGGCCGGGATTTTTTGTGTGAAAGAATTTATATTTTGGGGCCCCCGGAAAGTACCTGAGTATGCATCGAAGCTATAACATCACTTTGTGGGGCTATTTTGTGTGTTTGCGTAAGTGAACTGATATCTATCACTGGAACGCTTCGGGTGCTGTGGATCAGGGACGAAGCCGTTTCACCCCAGGAGGAACTGAAGCTATGAATAAATACGATGTGATTGTTGTGGGAGCCGGTCCGGCCGGCATTTTCGCCTGTTATGAATTGACGCTTAAGGCGCCTGAGATGAAGATCCTGCTGGTGGATAAGGGACATGATATTTACCGCCGCCGCTGTCCGATTCTGGAGGAGAAAATCCAGCTCTGCCCGCCAGCCTCCGGCCGCAAGGAATTCGCCGGTTGTCTGCCGGCCTGCTCCATTACTGCGGGCTTCGGCGGCGCGGGCGCGTACAGTGACGGCAAATTCAACATCACCACCGAATTCGGCGGCTGGATGACGGATTATCTGCCGCCTTCCAAGGTGACGGAGCTGATTGAGTATGTGGACCGCATCAACCTGGAGCACGGCGCAACGCCGGTGATTACCGATCCGACGACGGAGAGTATCCGCGGCATTGAGCAGCGGGGATACGCTGCCGGTCTGAAGCTGCTGCGGGCACAGGTCCGCCACTTAGGCACGGAGCAGAATCTGGAGATTCTGAAATCCATCTATGAATATCTGAAGACACGGGTTGATATGCTGTTCAAAACAGAGGTTGAAGATATTGTGACCGTCAAGGAAGACGGCGGCCACCGCATTACAGGGATTACGCTGAAGAACGGGGAGAGCTATGGGGCCCCTCAGGTGATGATCGCCCCCGGACGGGACGGCTCGGCCTGGCTGACTGAGGTGCTGAAGAAGCGCAGGCTCAAAATGTACAATAACCAGGTCGATGTAGGGGTGCGTGTAGAGACCTCCGATGTGGTGATGCGGGAGATCAATGAGCATCTGTATGAGGGCAAATTCATCTTCAACACCTCGGTGGGCACACGGGTCCGCACCTTCTGCAGCAATCCTTCGGGGCATGTGGTCGTGGAGAACCACAGCGGCGTGATGGCGGCGAACGGCCATTCCTATAAGGACCCTGCGCTCGGCTCGAAGAACACGAACTTTGCTCTGCTGGTCTCGCATACCTTCACGGAGCCGTTCGATAAGCCGAATGAATACGCGAGGGAAATCTGCAAGCGGGCCAACGATCTGTCGGGCGGCGGTGTCATTGTGCAGAAGTACGGGGACATTCTGCGCGGCCGCCGTTCTACGGAGACGCGGATCAAGGAAGGCTTCCTGGAGCCTACGCTGAAGGAAGCGGTGCCTGGCGATCTGGGGCTGGTCCTGCCGTACATCACGATGAAAAGCCTGATCGAGATGGTCGAGGCCCTGGAGAAGGTGACACCGGGGATTGCTTCTGAGCACACGTTGTTCTACGGCGTGGAGGCGAAATTCTACTCCGCCCGCCCGAAGCTGAACGAACAATTCGAGACCGAAATCTCCGGGCTCTACTGCGGCGGGGACGGCGCGGGCATTACCCGGGGATTGGCCCAGGCCGGAGCAGCCGGCGTCTGGATTGCCCGGGGGATGATGGCGAACCGGCCGGCAGCAACTCCGGCGGCACCGGTTGCTGAAAGAGCATAGACGATTGTAGAATGATGGATGCATAAAAATAGTTTCCTTAATTTAACTCTGCTGCTATAATGTTAGAATACATAACATGATAGAGTGGAGTGAGCGTACAGAATGGGAATTCACCGGGGGAAGGCGGCTGTAACCATTGTTCTGCTGCTGTGTGTAGGTCTATACGGCTCGTGGCTTGAGATGTTTTGGGGGCATAAGCTGGTCTATCTGCTGCTGGCGGCAGCGCTTGCCGGATTCGTGCTGGACAACTGGCGCCGCGGGGCGCAGAGCGTCCGGGAGCTGGCGGATGCCAGAGGCAGAGTGGAGCAGCTTGGCAACGAGATTGTGGTTACCGCAGACCGGCTGCACGGCGCACTGGAGGAGATTTCCCGCCATACCGAAGGGCTGCAGCAGACCGCAGATTATTCCCATGCCTATGAAGTGGACCTGCAGGTCCGCAGCAATGAGGCGAAGGCGAATATTGAGGGCGCTTTTGCCACGATGGGCGGAGTGGCGGCAGTGACCGGACAGATTGAAGAGCTGGCTGCCAGGCTGGACACGGCGATGCAGGCGGCGCGCGCGGGAATGGCCGAGATGGTGGATTCGCTGAAGAATACAGACGGGGTTATGGAGGGGCTCCAGAAGCAGAGTGGCGATATGCTGGACAAATTCACCGCATTAAGCGGGCATATTGCGATGGTCGAGGAGATGAATGCCCTGATCGTCGGCATCGGCAATGAGACCTCGCTCTTGGCTCTCAATGCTTCTATCGAGGCCGCGCGGGCAGGGGAAGCGGGCCGGGGCTTCGCGGTGGTGGCCGGACGGATCAGGCAGCTTGCCGATCAGAGCCGCGACTCGGTGGAGCGCTCCTCCGCTGTGCTGCTGGATCTCAACCGCGGCATGCGCGAGGTGCTGGAATCGGTAACGAAGGAACAGGCGGCGGTAGAGCATGGCGTGAATGAAGTGGCGACCGTGAAGCAGCGTCTCGGGGAGATCTCGGCCCGGGTGGAGGAGGTAGGCACGGTGGTGACGGAATCGGCAGCAGCGGCCGAGCAGCAGAGCCGGCTGATTGAAGAGATGACCGGCGAGCTGAGCGGCGCGGTGGGCATTGTCAATGAGACGATCGCCGGTGTCGATCTCACCCTGGAGCAGGTGACGCGCCAGCGGACACAGATCGGGCAGCTGAACGGAATCAGCGCCAGCCTGCTGCTGGAGTCTCAGGCTCTGCAGCATTCGGTGAACGGCATTGCCGGGCGTGAGGTTATTGAGATGGGCCAATACTCGGCCCGGCTGCAGGAGATGCAGGCCCTGCTCCAGACCATAGCTGGCAAGCCGGAGCTGTATCCTCCTGATGCGGATATCCATGGCCGGGTGCTGGCGGCGTGTATGCGGCAGGCGCCGGATGTGCAGGCGATCTGGTCGAACCGGACAGACGGTACATTTATCTATTCTGAGCCTGCGGCCGGGCTGCTGAATGCGAAGCGCCGTGACTGGTGGAACGGGGCAATGAAGGAAGGGCAGTTCGTATCGCAGCCGTATGTATCGGCGATTACGAAGCGTTCCTGCATCACCCTCTCCAGAACGATCACGGACGAACAGGGAGAGATCGTCGGTGTGGTCGGAATTGATCTGGCGGTGTAAGGCTACTAAACAAAGAGCAGGCTATCCCCGGCAGGGAACAGCCTGCTCTTTGTTTAGGATGTTGCCCGGTGAAGCGGGGCAGCGGCTGTAATAGTTAGGGCGGTAGCATACTAACTGTGGCGCAGGCTGCCGCTAACGCTTCCCTGCCGGTAACACCCGCACACCGGTCCAGATGCTCTGCCAGTTCTTGCGGGCCATTCTCTTCTCATAGACCGGCCAGAGATGCGGATTGGCGGCGAAGTAAGGCGTGGGCCGCACCACCAGCTGAAGCGCATCCTCTACCCCATGGGGAGCGGCCAGAATCACTTCGCCGTCCCCGCGGAGGGAGAGGCCGAGCGCTGTCGCCGTCTCCGGGAACATGGACATGGCATCCGTGGAGGACCGGTAAGGCTTCAGATCATTCACCTTATGCATCCTTGCCTGGTTCTTGACCGACCAGGGAATGCCGGGGTGCTGCTGCGTGAGGCCGGCCTCCCTTAATTTCTCGGTCTCCTCCCCCAGCTCGCTGCGGTCATAGTAGATGACATCAATATCCTGGAGCGGGGTCCGCTCCGTATATCCGTGCTGCACATCCCAGATCTTGGAGCGCACGAACCCGGCGCATACCCACCAGTCCGGCAGTTGCAGCGCAGCGGCTGAGGCCAGAATTTCCATCATCCAGGCATCCTCCTTCACCACCCGGAGAATGTCCGATTCATTATGGAGCTGCATATTTGGCACCCCTTCCTTATCGCTGATTAAGGAATACATGCAGGCGTTCTTCCCTAGCGCTGTACCCGGTCTGTCCATTATATACCATTTGCACAGAGAGCGTTGACCCGATTGCTATAAGAAAGGCCCCATCTTATAATGAACCCGTAGAACATCTGGTGGAGGCGTGAATGTGCAATATAATCTGAGTATTTTGCTGCAATTGTTTGAGCGGGCAGCGCTGCTGCTGATGTGCCTGTTCGTGCTGACCCGGGTGCCGAGGTTTAAAGAGATTTTTGCCAAAGGGGTCCATGCTCCGCAGGAGCTGGCGATGGTTACAGTGATCTTCAGCCTGTTCGCCATCTTCGGAACCTACAGCGGCATTAACGTGGAGGGATCGCTGGTCAATGTGCGGATCATCGCCATTATCACCGGCGGCATTCTGTTCGGCCCCTGGGTCGGGCTGATTACCGGGGTCATCTCGGGTGTGCACCGCTTCCTGATTGATATCGGCGGGGTGACCTCGCTTCCATGCCTGATAACAAGTGTTACGGCTGGGATTGTATCCGGGATTATCTACCGGCGCACCTCCCCGGGCCGCCGCTGGATGGCCGCCATTGCCGCCGGGATGGCCTGCGAGGCGCTGACGATGGCGCTGATCCTGATGATGGCTGATCCCCATTCGCTGGGGGTGGATATCGTGTCGAAGATTGCTTTTCCGATGATTACCGGTCAGGTCTGTGCCGGATTGATCGTTACTCTGGTGCAGAGCGTAGAGGGAGAGAAGGAACGGATTGCCGCCATGCAGTCCAAGCTTGCGCTGGATATTGCCAACAAGACGCTGCCCTATTTCCGCAGTATTAATCCGGAGTCGCTGCGCACCATCTGCGGCATTATCAAAGACGACATCGGAGCGGATGCGGTGGCCATTACCGATACCCGGGTGATTCTGGCTTATGTCGGGGTCGGGGAAGAGTATTATGCCGAGGCCAATGAGATTATCAGTGAGGAGACCAAGCAGACGCTGAGCAGCGGGGAGATCACCATCCGCGATGATGATACGGAGTACCTGAACCGGGATATCCGCTCGCTGATCATCATTCCGCTGAAGGAGAAGGGCGAGGTGACGGGGTCACTCAAGATCTACTATACCAAGGCCCACAAAATCACCTATTCCCTCCAGGCGATGGCTGTGGGGCTGTCGCAGATCATCTCCACGCTGATGGAGGTGTCGCGGGTCGAGGGGATCAAAGAGATGGCCAACAAGGCCGAGCTCAAAGCGCTGCAAACGAGCATCAATCCCCATTTTCTGTTCAATGCGCTGAATGCCATTATCTCCTCGATCCGGGTGGACCCGGACAAGGCACGCGAGCTGATCGTCAATCTGTCGGGCTACATGCGCTATAATCTGGAGCTGAACGATGAATTCATCGACATCCGGCATGAGCTGCAGCAGGTTCAGCATTATGTCGAGATTGAGAAGGCACGCTTCGGCAGCCGCCTGAGCGTTGTGTATGATATTGATGAGCTGGCGGTGCGGATTCCGAGTCTGATTATTCAGCCGCTGGTGGAGAATGCGATTGTGCACGGTATTTTGAAGGCGAAGGGCAAGGGAACGGTAGAGATCTCAGTTAAGGACCGCGGAGACCGCGTAAGGGTGAGAATTGCCGATAGCGGAGCGGGGATCAGTGAAGAGACGATTGCGAAGGTCTACAGCGGAAGCATGGAAGGCAACAAAATCGGCCTCTACAACGTGCACCAGCGGATCAAGCTGATCTACGGCACGGGGCTGACCATCCACCGGCTGGCGAAGGGGACGGAAATCTATTTTGATGTGATAAAGGAGCAGCGATGAGAGCGATTATTGTCGAGGACGAAGTGCTGGCCAGGCAGGAGCTGGCTTATCTGATTAAGGCACACAGCGGGTTCGAGATTGCCGCGGAATTCGAGGACGGGCTGGATGCGCTGAAATATCTGCAGACGGAGCAGGTGGAGGTGATTTTCCTGGATATCAATGTGCCCTCCATCGACGGGGTATTGCTTGCGCATAATATCAGCCGGTTCGCGGTCAAGCCGTACATTGTATTCATCACCGCCTATAAGGAGCATGCCGCTGAGGCCTTCGAGATAGAAGCGTTCGATTATATTCTGAAGCCTTACAGTGAGGCGCGTATCCAAGCGATGCTGAAGAAGCTGGAAGGAGCGATCGCGGCCGGAAGCCGCCAGGGGAAGGAAGGTGCGGTTAAGCCCAGCAGCGGGAAGGTCAATCTGTGGAAAAATGAAAAGATCATCGTCGTCGATGCGGACGAGATCTATTATGCTTCGGCTCAGGAGAAGACGACGAGTGTGATCACTAAGGGGGAGGAATACAGCATGTCCTTAAGCATCAGCGAGTTTCACACCCGTCTGCCCCAGGAGCAGTTCTTCCGCTGCCACCGCTCCTACATTGTCAACCTGTCCAAAATCAAGGAGATCATCCCCTGGTTCAATAATACCTATTTGCTGCGGCTGCGCGATCTGGAGTTCGAGGTTCCGGTCAGCCGCAGCAAGGTGAAGGAATTCAGGCAGCTTATGCGCCTCTAACGGCAATTCATTCCTTGTCTCTGTCATCTCATTCCGGATTTCTCTCAGAATTTGCTCTTTTCGCTACAATGAAGAGGCAAAGCAAGCCTTGAAGCGATTACAGCGACTTCAGAGAGAAAGAAGGAATTCTCATGATAACGGATACAGCCAGCAAACGGTGGCTCATTGTACTGGGCACAGTGATTATGCAAATGGGACTCGGGACGATTTATACCTGGAGCCTGTTCAATGCCCATCTGGTCAGCAAATTCGGTTGGGAGCTCAGCTCGGTTTCTATAACTTTTTCGATCACCAGCTTCGCCCTGGCCTTCGCTACATTATTCGCCGGGAAGCTGCAGGACCGGTTCGGCCTCCGCAGACTGACCGCCGCGGCCGGAATCATGCTCGGGCTGGGGCTGATGTTAAGCTCGCAGGCCAGCTCTCTGCCGGTGTTCTACCTGCTGGCCGGCGTTGTGGTCGGATATGCCGACGGAACGGCGTACATTACGTCACTGTCCAACCTGATGAAGTGGTTCCCGAAGAACAAAGGGCTGATCTCCGGCGTCTCCGTAGGAGCATACGGAACAGGCAGTCTGATCTTCAAATATATCAACGGCAGCCTGATTGAATCGGCGGGGGTGTCGAATGCTTTTCTGTACTGGGGCCTGATCGTCATGGTGATGATTGTGACCGGCTCACTGCTGGTCCGGGAAGCACCTGCGGCTGCTCCGGCAACTGCTGCACCTGCGGCAGGAAACCGGGCATCTGGGGCGGCAGTGCTGCCCAAGGATTATACCGTGAAGCAAATGCTGCGCACGAAGGAAGCATACCTGCTGTTCGTAATCTTCTTCACCGCCTGCATGAGCGGGCTCTATCTGATCGGAATCGTGAAGGACATCGGCGTGCAGCTGGCGGGGTTGGATGTAGCGGCGGCAGCGAATGCAGTGGCAATGATTGCCATCTTTAATACGGCCGGACGCCTGATTCTCGGGGCTTTGTCTGATAAAATGAACCGGCTGAAGCTGATTAGTGCCACTCTGGCGGTCACGGCTATTGCGATGTTCACCCTCAGCTATGCTACGCTCAGCTACGGGCTGTTCTTCGCCTGTGTTGCGGCCATCGCCTTCTGCTTCGGCGGCAACATCACCATTTTCCCGGCGATTGTCAGCGACTTCTTCGGTCTGAAGAACCACAGCAAGAACTATGGCATCGTCTACCAGGGCTTCGGGATCGGCGCATTGTCCGGCTCGTTCATCGCCGCCTTCCTGGGCGGATTCAAGCCCACCTTCATCATCATCGGCCTGCTGTGTGTCCTGGCCTGCCTTCTGGCAGTTTCGCTGAAGCCTCCGGTAGCGGCAAGACGGACCAAAGCCAAGGGAATGAGTCTGAAGCCTTCACGGCATTCAGCTTAAACCATATATAGCAATATGTCGGCTGGACATAATTAGAGACAAAGAGACAAGAGTCAAGAGACAAGAGTCAAAAAACAAAGAGATTAGTTTGGAGAAGAGGCGTTCCTGCGCTTGCGTAAGCGGGTGGGGGAGTGTCTCTTTTTCGTTGTTGGGGAAGCGATGATGTATGCGGAAAACTGGATACAATGTATGCGGAAAACCGAACACATTCGGCGCAGCGTGGGCGTGTGGAAGGAATGTATGCGAAAAACCGAATACATTCGGCGCAGCGTGGGCGCATGGGATCAATATATGCGAAAAACCGAACACATTCGGCGCAGTGTGGGCGTGTGGAAGGAATGTATGCGAAAAACCGAACACATTCGGCGCAGTGTGGGCGCGTGGGCGGAATGTATGCTGAAAACAGTATACAATGGACTCGCGAAAGGTGCGTGGGCTGAATGACTAAGCGCAAGGCAATCGGCTCCAATGTAATCGGAAAACCGACCACAATGGGCACGTTGAGGGTGTGTAGGCAGAATGTAATCGGAAAACCGACCACAATGGGCACGTTGAGGGTGTGTAGGCAGAATGTAATCGGAAAACCGACCACAATGGGCACGTTGAGGGTGCGTAGGCAGAATGTAATCGGAAAACCGACCACAGTGGGTACATCGAGGGTGGCTGCCGGAAACAGACAGGAGGATGGTGGCATAAGCGGGTATGGCGGAGGCGGGGGCACAATCAGCGGATATAACAAAAAAGGCATCCGGGAAGCGTAGGGTTACGCTCCAGCGGGTGCCTTTGTGTTCATCAGGTAAATGGTTGGAGAAGCGATGGGCCGGGGGCTTAGCCTTCCAGCAGCAGCGCCTCAGGGTCTTCCAGCAGCTCCTTGACCTTGACCAGGAAGCTGACGGCCTCTGAGCCGTCTACGATCCGGTGATCATAGGATAAGGCGATGTACATCATCGGGCGGTTGACGGTGCGCTCCTCGTCCAGTGCGATGGGGCGCAGCTGGATTTTGTGCATCCCGAGAATACCGACCTGCGGGGTGTTGAGGATTGGTGTGGACAGCAGGGACCCGAACACGCCGCCGTTCGTGATGGTGAAGGTTCCGCCCTGCAGCTCCGGCAGGCTGAGCGTGTTGGCCCGCGCCTTGGAGGCGAGCTCGCCAATCTGCCGCTCGATCTCAGGGAAGCTCAGCCGGTCCGCATCGCGGACGACCGGAACGACCAGGCCTTCCTTGGCGGCTACGGCAATGCCGATGTCGTAATACTTCTTCAGCAGGAGATCCTCGCCGTCGATCTCGGCATTCAGCATCGGGTAGGCCTTCAGCGCGCCGATGACAGCCTTGGTGAAGAAGGACATGAAGCCGAGTCCGACCTCGTGCTTCTCCTTGAAGGCATCCTTGCGGCGTTTGCGGATGTCGAGAATCGCGGTCATGTCCACCTCGTTGAAGGTGGTCAGCATCGCTGCCGTCTGCTGCGCTTCGACGAGGCGGCTGGCAATGGTCAGCCGCCGCCGCGACATGCGCTTGCGCTCGGTCGCTTTGCCGTCCTCGGCGTGCGGCGCCTTGCCCGCCGCAGCGGACGGCTTCGCCGGCTCCGGCCGCGCCGCCGGAGCCGCTGGCGCAGCCGCCTGCGGCGCAGCTGCGCTATGGCCATTCACATCGGCCTGGCCAATCCGGCCGATAGGGTCGCGGGCAGAGACCTCGCCGAGGTCGATGCCCCGCTCCCGTGCCAGCTTGCGCGCCCCCGGCGAAGCCAGGGCCGCAGCGCCGGCCGCCGCAACTTCGGCGGCGGCAGGAGCCGCAGCGGCGGGAACAGCCGCTGCTGGCGCAGGCTCGGCAGCCGCAGGCGCGCTGCCGCCCTGCGGTGCGCTGGCAGCAGCAGGTGCGCTGCCAGCAGCCCCCGCCCCGGCGGCGGTGTCAATGATGCCGATGGCTTCGCCTACGGCAACATTGTCGCCCGCCTGGCGGAGGATGGAGGAGATCACGCCGTCCTCCTCCGCGCTGATCTCCAGATTGACCTTGTCGGTCTCAAGCTCGGCAAGCACATCCCCCTGGCCGACAGTGTCGCCCTCTTTCACCAGCCATTTGTAGATCGTTCCTTCGGAAATGGATTCGCCCAGATCGGGTACTTTGATTTCGGACACAGGCCGTTACCTCCCCAAATATAGTGGATTGTATGATCGTGAGACCGTCCTGCTGCAATCAGGAGGACGGTACTGGTGCTTGCACTTGAGTATTGAGCTTCAGGGCTTCCCTGACAATCCGCCGCTGCTCGAAGGTGTGAACCTCCGCATAGCCGCTGGCCGGGCTGGAGCGCTCCGGACGGCCGATATACTGGACGGACACGTTCTGCGGAGCGATGGCGCGGAGCCGGGAATCGGCATAGGTCCAGCCGCCCATGTTCTTCGGCTCCTCCTGTACCCATACGATCTCCTCCAGCGAGCGGAGTGTGCTGAGCTGGGCAGCAAGCTCCCGTTCCGGGAAGGGATAGAGCTGCTCCATACGGAGGATATGCAGCCAGGACCAGTCTGTATCGCGTCCGGCCTCCAGCTCCGTCTGCAGATCAATAGCGACCTTGCCGCTGCATACGACCAGACGCTTCACTGCTTCCGGCTTGCTGCCCAGCAGCGGCTCAGGAAGCACCGGCTGGAAGGTTCCGGAGGCGAGGTCCGCTCCCGGCGAGGTGCTGCGCTGGTTGCGGATCAGGCTCTTCGGCGCCATGATGACCAGCGGCCGGGCATCTGCCTGCCCGCCGAGTGATGCCTGGCGGCGGAGCAGGTGGAAGTACTGCGCGGCGGAGGTCAGGTTGGCCACCGTCCAGTTCTCCTCGGCGGAGAGCTGGAGGAAGCGTTCCAGCCGGCCGCTGGAGTGCTCCGGTCCCTGGCCTTCATAGCCATGGGGCAGCAGAATCGTCAGATTGCTGCGCTGCGTCCACTTGGCCCGGCCGGCGGAGATGAACTGGTCGATAATGACCTGGGCCGCATTGGCGAAGTCGCCGTACTGCGCTTCCCAGATGACGAAGGTCTCCGGCGCGAACACATTGTACCCGTATTCGAACCCGAGCACCGAGGCTTCCGACAGCGGGCTGTTGTAGACACCGAAGGAGGCGCGGGCATCGCTGATCTGATGCAGCGGAGAATAGAGCTCGCCGTTCTCGCTGTCATGCAGCACCAGATGGCGGTGCGCGAAGGTGCCGCGCTGGGAATCCTGGCCGCTGAGGCGGATCGGAGTGCCGTCCTTCAGAATGGTAGCGAAGGCGAGGGTCTCCGCCAGCGCCCAGTCCACACGCTCCCCGTCATTCAGCGCATCCTTGCGGCGCTGCAGAATCCGTTCCAGCTTCGGATAGACCTTGAAGCCGGACGGCACACGCAGCAGCTCGCGGTTGATCTCCTGCAGGCCGGCGAGCGGGAAGGCGGTCGGGCGTTTGGCCGGAAGGTCGGCGTCCAGCGCTACAGCGGTCTTGGACTCCGTACCCTTCTGCTTGCCCTCCTTCATCTGCTCGAACGCCTGCTGCAGCACACTTTCGGTCTCGGCAATCATGGCCTTGACGTCATCCTCAGTCACTACCTTCTCACGCTGGAGACGCTCGGCGTACAGCCGGTAGACCGTAGGGTGGCTGCGTACCTTGCCGTAGACCAGCGGCTGGGTCGTATCGGGATCATCCATCTCGTTATGCCCGTGGCGGCGGTAGCCGATCAGGTCAATCAGGAAGTCCTTCTTGAACATATGGCGGTAAGCGCTGGCCAGACGGACAGCGGCAATGCAGGCCTCGGGATCATCGGCGTTGACATGCACAATCGGAATCTCGTAGCCCTTAGCCAGGTCACTGGCATAATGGGTGGAGCGGGAATCCTCGCTCTCCGTCGTGAAGCCGATCCGGTTATTGACGATAATATGCACGGTTCCGCCGTTCTGGTAACCCTGCAGCTTGCCGATATTCAGCGTCTCTGCCACAATGCCTTCGCCAGGGAAGGCTGCATCGCCGTGCATCAGCACAGCCACCGCCTTGTTCGTGTCCAGCTTCGGCAGGCCCGGGGAGCGGCGCTCCTCCTGGGCAGCACGCGTGAAGCCTTCGACCACCGGGTTGACGAATTCAAGGTGGCTCGGGTTATTGGCCAGCGTGATCCGGGTGCGTACCGTTTCGCCCTGGCGGACGGCGCGGTCGGCGCCGAGATGGTATTTCACATCGCCGGTCCAGCCGTAGTTGATCCCCATCGAGCCTTCGGAAGGGAACAGCTCCTTGTTCGGCGAATGATGGAACTCCGAGAAAATAATATCATAAGGCTTGCCCAGAATATGCGCCAGCACATTAAGCCGGCCGCGGTGGGCCATCCCCATCAGGATATGCTCTGCACCGTCATGGGCGGCAGCCCGCACAATCTCATCCAGCATAGGCACAAGGGCATCGTTGCCCTCCAGGCTGAACCGCTTCTGGCCGACAAACGTCTTGTGCAGGAAGGTCTCGAAATGCTCCACCTGAACCAGCCGCTTCAGCAGCTCCTTGCGCTCGGCGTTGTTCAGCGGGGCAGGGGAGGTCATCGACTCCGCCTGGCTGTTCAGCCAGCGCAGCTCGCGTTCATCGTGCACATGCCCGAATTCATAGGCGATGGTCTGCGTGTAGGCCTGGCGCATTCTGTGGACAGCGTCCATCGCAGTGCGTACATCCTCCGGGGCATTGTCCCAGATCAGGGAGGCGGGCATGGCATTGAGATCCTCACGGGTCAGCTCGTATGTCTCCAGCTCCAGCCATTTGGCCATCGGGTTGCTCTTGCGCTCCAGCGGGTCAATGTCGGCGGCCATATGGCCGTATATACGAATATTGGCGATCAGCTTCGAGGCCTTGACGGCCTTCTTCAGCCAGCTGGCATCGGCTGTAACCGCCGGAGCCGGAGTTCTCTCCGCATCCGGGGCCAGAGGGGGCGGGCCGGATACCGTGAACAGATCGCGGTAATGTTGTTCGACAGATGAAGGGTCCTTGACAAACTGGTCATATCTTTCCTGGATGTAGCCCAGGTTGGGGCCGTAGTATTTACTCCAAACCGTGTCACTATAGGGCTCTTTGATTGCCATGAATAGGTCCTCCTAACAGGATAAACTCCACTTCGGGCAGACAAGAGTGCCGCTTGGCGGAGTTACAATGTTTGCGGTTTCATTCTCACCTTATTGTGCTACTTTCCGGCAGGGTAATCAATTCATACTTTGTTCCAATCCGTTCGCAAAAAGGTATGATTTATCATAGAATTCATACGCAACTATCATCAATGAATTGCGTATAGCTATCCCCTTGGAAAGGGGGGCCTCCCTATATGTTTAGACATATCGATAAAATATGAATAAATAAACTTTTAGATGTTTGATTTTTGGTGAAATGGGTAATTGTTTCTATATATTGTCCCAAAGCGGGAAAAGATTCTCTAAGTATTATGTACCCTGCTGCCGGACCTTTGAACGGGATTTGGAACTATTTATACAAGCCATTGGCATTTTTAGCTAAGGTTCTTCACAACTTCACATAAAAAAATTCCAGAAATCGACACACTATTCGCACATGATCTTGTATAATGTAGTTGCGTAAGAGCGGTTTCATGTATTCATGCCAGATCCTTTCATGTAAAGGGTCCAGTTAAAGGTAAACCTGCCGAAAGGCAGGGGCACAAAGTCTCGGATCTAAAGTAGAAATACTATGATGGCCGGACTGCCTGGGGACGCGCAAATTCTAGGAGGAGATTTCTTGGATAAGTCCAACCAGGGGAATGACGAGCTGCGGGCAGTTGAATTGGATTTAGAATGGGTGTACTTGCTGATGGCTGCCCGGGAGGCAGGCATTCAGGCGGAGGAGATCCGCCGTTTCTTAAGCGAGAAGGCACTCCAGGCGATGTAGGACGGTCATCATTGCTTCGGATACATACAGAAAAGGCACAGCGTACCGGTACGCTGTGCCTTTTCTGTATGCCCTGCGGCATACAACCGCGGTTAGTGATCCTTGTGCTCCATGCGCCATTTCTGGTAATCGAGGAATTCCTTGAATTCGCGTTTGCTGATTCCGGAAGCCATCGCTTCCTGAACGAGCCGGAACCATTCCCCGTCCAGCGCCGGCTCCTCAGCCTCCGGGGGCGCTCCATACAGTACGGTGTGAATGGATACCTGAAGCGCATCGGCAATCTTCTCAATGAATTGAATAGACGGGTTCGATTGGATGTTCCGTTCCACATTACTGAGGTATGATTTCGCTACATCCGCCTTATCCGCAAGCTCGGATAGAGAGTACCCCTTCTCCTGACGGAGTTTGTGGATGCGGCTTCCCAACGTATCTGACACGATTACACGCCCTCCGTATTTTTTGCTAACAGTATAACAAAAATCCGCATCACCGACAAAAACGGAGCCGGAAGGCAAAACGGCACATCCCGCCAGAGGTCCGGGACGTGCCGCATTCATTGTGTGCCAGTTTCTGCTATTTAGCTTCCCCGATGCCCTGCAGGGCATCGAAGGTCCAGTTCAGCGCCAGGCTGTCTCCCTGAAAGGCGTTCTGGTCCTGGCCGTTGTCCACGAATTCGAAGGCGACCTTGAAGGTTTTGGACTGTGCGGCGCTGATTCCGCCCGGCAAGGCCCCAAGAGTCACAAGATCGTAGCTCGGGATATTCTTCAGATCCTTCAGCGTGACCTCGGAGAGCACATATCCGTCCGTGGAGCCGCTGGTATACGAATCCTTGAGCAGCTTGACCTTGAAGTGGGCTCCGAGATCCTGGCCCGCGTTATCCCCCTTGGCATCGGTTACGGTATAGCTGGTGGCCAGCTTGAGGAATTTGATATCCAGCGTGCCTTCATTGGACAGGGTGAAGGTGCGGACCGTATAATCGCCCGGCTTCAGGTTGCTTAAGGCTACGGGAGTATTGAAGGAAGAGCCGAGCTTCAGTGTGCCTGCCGCGAAGGTGGCCGTGCTGGTAGCGGTCGAGCTGAAGTATGCGAAGGTGCCTCCCCCGATCAGAGATAATCCCAGTGCTGCCGATGCTGCGCCAAGACCCAGTGTTTTTTTGATACCCATGATTGAATTCCTCCTTAGATTATGTTAGTTAGGGATTTACTTCTGCGTGCCTGCCTCCTGGCTGGCTTCAAAGTTCAAGGTCAGCGCCAGCGAATCGCCCTGGTAATAATTCTGCGGCTGGAGAGTCTCCTTGAAGGCGAACTGGATGGTCAGATTGTCGGAGGTGCCTGCCTTAATGCCGGACTTCTCACCGCCGAGGATGGCTCCGAGAATTCCCCGTGCGACCAGATCAGGACTCTGGCTCTCCAGATCAGCAAGGGAGATGACCAGCAGTGGTGTGGTCAATTTATCCTTGTTGACGAGGAAGGTCACAATAATATCGTCCTTGAAATTATGTGCGCCGTTGTCGCCCAGGGCATCTGTAATGGTGGATGAGGTGTGCAGCACGACTTTGGGAATGTTCAGCGACCCGTCATTTTTCAGTTTGAAGTCTCTTAGAACGGTATCTCCCGGCTTGAGGTTGCTGAGATTGACGATGACGGAAGGGTCCGATTGTAGTGATAAAGTGCCATTGTTAAAAGAAGCCGAACTGGTTGAGGTGCTGCTGAAGTAAGCGAAGGTGCCTCCGCCGACCAGTGTTAAGCCTAAAGCTGCCGATACAACGCCGAGACCTAGTGTTTTTTTGACATTCATGTGTTCATCCCTCTCTCATAGTTCTTGAAAAGTTATTGTGGCTCCGCGTTACGTAAACGGGAGAGTACAATCATCTTATGGCATCAGCTCCGGCAGCTCATCCGGCCCGCCTGCTGCGGGTGGAGTCTTGGGCTTGGCTTCAATGGCAGCAACGGCCTTCCAGGAGGTGTACAGCGCATAGATCAGCAGCAGCAGTCCCGGAACAATCATCAGCACCACGCTTCCGGCTCTGGACACCGCGAAATTCATGGCATACCCCACATAGGGGACGGTCACGCCGGTATATTGGCCTACCACATTCTTCGAGCTGACTGCTGCGGTATCGGCGGCATCGTTATTGTCGCCCTTGGTGGTATAGCTGGCTTCCCCCAGCGCGCTGTTAAGCTCGGCAGCGACGATGCGGTGGGTAATCAGGAGATTGTCGGGGTTCAGAAAAGTGATGACATCGCCCTTCTGGAAGCGGGTCATGTCCCCTCCCGGCTTGATCGCTACAATGGAACCGGTCTTGATGCCAGGCTCCATGGAGCCGGATAAGACGGTTTTGATCTGGTAGCCGAAGAAGGAGGGCTCGCCGCCCGAGGCTTTGGAGATGATTACTGCGGTGATAAGCACCAGGAAAATCAATAGGATCAGTGCAGAAACCGCCGTGCTGGCTATCTTGCGGATACGCATTGTTAATCGCCGCCTTTGCTGATATCGGATGATGGTGCAGGTGAAGGTGAGTCTACAGGTGCCGGTGTTGCAGCGGACTGCCCGCCCTCTGGTTCATTGACGGGTGTTGTTCCATCGGTGACCTCCGGGAGCGGTAGCCCCGGGCCGGCTGTAACGTCCGGTGTAGCGGATGGGACCGGTGCGGCCGCCTCTGGCTGGGGAGCCTTCGTCTGCGCCGGGTCAGGCTGTCCGCCTGCCTGCGGATCTGGACCTGGCTGTGCTGCGGGCGCTTCCTCCCCGGGCGGTCCGGCTGGGGGAGGCGTGCCGGAAGGTGCGGGCGAGGGAGCGGCGCCTCCGGCTTGCGCTTGTTCTTCAGCCTGCTGTTGCTTCGCCTGCTCCGCTGCGGCTTCTTCTTTGGCCTGCTCAAGCGCCTTGGCCTTATCCTGCAGGGCCGCCTGGGCTTCGGCAATCTCTATCTGCTTCTGCTGCAGGCTGCTGATCGTGGAGGCCAGGTCCTCCTTGGCGGCGGTCATCTCTGTATTGAGACCGCTGTAGAAGGCCTGAAGCTCAGGCGCTACTCCCGAATCATCGCTGTAGACAGCTGCCGTGACATTCGGGACAGGCTCTCTTTTGCCGAAGCCGGGGTCCTTCTGCAGCAGCACGCGGTCAGGATTGCTGGTCGGCAATGATCCGCCGAGGTCATGAATCGAATTCAGATAATGCATAATTCCGCTTAACGTCTCGTTCAAGGATTCCGACAGAATGCCGCTGGATTGCAGACTCTCCTCGATCTGCCCGAAGAACCGGACATCACGGATTTCCAGGCAGCCCGGGTCGAGATTCTCCATATACCCTCCGAGTTGTTGCAGGATGGCCGCGGCCTGCCGGGTCTCCTGCAGAATCTGCTGCCATACCCCGGCGTTGAGGCTCAGCTGCATATCCAGTGCGTTGAGTTCACTACCGGCCTGAAGCAGCTGGGCTGAGACATCCTCTGCGGCCTGGGATAAGCCTTCTTGTGACATTTCTCCATTGTTAAAAGAATAATTGTATGCTCCGCTAACACTATAGCCGTGAAGGGAAGCCTTTAGCTCCCTGAGGGTACGCAGATGTCCGCTGAATTCGGTCAGCAGCCGTTCAATCTCCCCGGGGAACACGGAGCAGAGTCCGATCGAGCTATTCTGTTCCTGGGAGGTGTTGAATCCTCCGTACGTACTGCCAATCTGGCCTGATGTGTACAGAAGCAGTACAGATACGGCCACTCCTGACTGCAGCATCCGCAGGCCAAGCTTCCGGTGCTTCCGTTTGCGCCTTTTGGCGGATCTGGGGTACATCCTCGTCAGCCCCCTTCCCTTGCATATTGACAGATGGTTCTTTATATTCGTTCTTAATTAAGAACGATATCGTAAAGAAATCATACACTGCGCGCCCTGCAAAAGAAAAATGTTAATTTCCGCGAAATATTCCCGATAAAGCAGGAAAAATTTGAATTATCGTTCGTTCTCTCCATAGAACGCTGTTTTTCACAAATGTTCTTTATAGAGAACAAAAGGAGGCGCGGATAGGTGTGGGAGAGTGGGGGAGGGGCTGTGGAGCGGGTGTGAGGAGCATAAGTGCACTTGAATTAGGGAAGTCGGCTGGCGATGCGAATGAGGGCATCCGGCCAGGCAGCGCGAAGAATCAGAGGGATAATCCCTCTGATTCCGTGAAAGCAGGTGTCCCGGGCCTGCGGGTGCGACTGCCTATGGCTCCTCAACGACCGCTTGCGGCTCTTACCGGGTGCAACTGAGCCCTAGAATCCGGTATGGTATTTCCTGTCGCTGGAGGAGCGGTGCTTCGTGCCTTCCTTGTCCTTCTCTTCCTGCTGCTCCAGGGTCAGATCCTCGACCGGAATCGGGTCTACATGCTGCTGTTCCTCATCCTGATCGAACAGGCTGGGCTGCTCCGTGGGGTATTGCTCCGGGTGGTCGCGGTCGTCTTGGACCGGCTTTTTGTCCTCGCTCATCTGGATTCACTTCCCTTTTTCAGAGTTTGCTCCCTAATAAACACAAATCCAGCCCGTTAAACAACAATTCCAGCAAGCAGACCTACATCCAGGGGGAGTCTCCTCCCAAACAAAAGGGGAATTGTCCGCTCTGCCGGTAAATGCAGAAGGGACAATCCCCTAAAAAGAAGCCAAGCTTAGTCTGGAGTAATCGGCGTGCCGGTATCATTCAGCCTGCGCGCAACCACATCCGCTTGCAGGCGCTTCAGCCATTTCAGCTCCGTCTGGCAATGCTCATATCTGCCGTACATCAGATGCAGCACCGAGCGGGGCACCACAGAAATGTGCTCCTCGTACAGCTGGTATGCCAGGTTCACCTGATGCTCCGCCTTATGGATGCGCTCCTCCAGCAGCTTGGCAACCTTCTCCTGGTCAATCATATGCATGAGCGACAAGGCGATATGTACCGGATGGTACATGGGATCGTTTTTGCGGATCTGCTGTATAATGAGCTGCTCCATGAAGGCTTTGCCTTTGTCTGTGATCCTGTAGATTGTTTTGTCCGGACGGTCCGGGCTGTGAATGACCTCAACCGCTTCGATATGGCCGCCTGCGGCCAGCTTATCAACCGCATAATACACGGACCCGGTCTGCATCTTGATCACCTGATCCATAGCACGGTCCTTCATGACCAGGGTGATCTCGTAAGGATGCATATTCCGCTCCTGCAGAAGGCCCAGAATCACCAGCTTCATCGGCATCGGCTTACCTCCGTTCGTTATCGATAGCAGGCTGGCCCCCTTGAGGCAGCAGCCGGTCCTTCGGCATCAGCAGGACGAAGACCACCGTCAGCACCGCCGGCACCAGCGCCCACAGAAAAGTATGCGCGATGGACGAGGACAATGCATTCGTAATCTTCTCCAGGACAGGTGCAGGAATCTGGGCCCGTGCTTCAGGCGTCAATGCGGCACGCGGATCGCTGAAGGAGGAAGCCTGGTCTCCTCCGCCGAGTCCGGTGCTCAGCTCCGAGGCGAAGCGGTTGCGCTGGATGATCCCGAAGATGGTAATGCCGAGTGTCATGCCAAGCGAGCGCAGGAAGGTGCTGGTTGAAGTAGCCGAGCCCCGCTGGCGCATATCGAAATGCTGGATGGATGACAGGCTGAGCACCGAGAAGGAGAATCCGACACCGAAGCCGGTCAAGGCCATGAAGACATTCAGCAGCAGCCGGGAGGTGTCCGGTGTCAGTGTGCTGAGCAGATAGATCCCGGCCACGAAGCATACCGCCGACAGCAGCATAATATTGCGGAAGCTGGTCCGGGTCGTAAGCAGACCGCCGGACTGGCTGCCGACTACGGTGCCGATCATCATCGGCATGAGGATCAGGCCGGAGTTGGTGGCCGAGCCGCCATATACCCCCTGCACGTATATCGGGATATACACTGTCGCAACAATGAACGCCGAGCCGTAGAAAAGCCCCAGAATACTGCTGGTGGCGAACAGGCGCTTGCGGAACATGGCGAAGGAGATGACCGGTTCGGCGGCGGATTTTTCAATAAGAATGAAAGCAATAAGGAAGACGGCGAAGCCGCCGAACAATCCAAGAATGGCTGCTGAATCCCAAGGGTACTCATTGCCGCCAAGCTCCAGTGCGAACATCAGGCAGATAATGCCTGCCACGAGGGTGAAGGCACCGCCCCAGTCAATCCGCTGCTTGCTGTGGATGACCGACTCCTTGTAGAAGTAGATAATGAGGAAGAACGAGACGACCCCAATCGGCAGGTTAATATAGAAGATCCAGTTCCAGTTGACGTATTCGGTGATATACGCACCTAGCAGAGGCCCGATAACACTGGATATCCCGAAGACGGCTCCAAATAGTCCGGTTAGCTTGCCCCGCTGCTGCGGCGGAAAAATATCAAATACAATCGTAAACGCAATCGGCATCAGCGCACCCCCGCCAATCCCCTGAATCGCGCGGTAAATGCTGAGCTGGGTGATGCTGGCCGCCGTTCCGCACAGTGCGGAGCCGATCAGGAAGACGATCAGCCCGAAAATGTAGAACCGCTTGCGTCCGTACATATCGGACAGCTTGCCGAAGATCGGGGTTCCGGCCATAACCATGACCATATAGGCGGAGGTGACCCAGACAATTTTGTCCAAGCCTCCCAGGTCGGAGACAATCGTGCCCATCGCTGCGGCAACAATTGTATTATCCATGGCCGACATCAGAATGCCGAGCAGCAGCCCGGCAACGACGAGCTTCAGATTGCTCTCTTTGGTGTGCATGTTGTTCAGACTCCTTTGGTGGCGTAAGTATAAGTTCGAGACTTATTATATTCAAATTTGAATAGGGGGTCAATCTTTTTCGCTAAGCGCTTGTACCAGGAGTCCGGCAAGGTCTTCTTAAGGGAGGCTTACCCATTGTAATTGGTATTCCTTATCGGTCAACACTTTATTCCCGGGAGATGCTTGACATACCCATGGGGGGTATATTATAGTAGGACGTAAGGAGGCTGATTCGTGTGTCAACGAATGAGAAAGGACCCGCCGGACAGGAGTGCGGCGAAGCCTGTCACCCTGCCGCTTCCGGGGTGCGCAAGAGCCATCACTCGCCGGAATTCAAGAACGGGCTGACGGCCCGGCTGAACCGGATTGAGGGGCAGATCCGCGGAGTGAAAGGGATGATTGAGCGTGATACCTACTGCGATGATGTACTTAATCAGCTCGCGGCGGTACAGGCGGCGCTGAACAGCGTCGGGAAGCTTCTGCTGGAAGGCCATATGAAGAGCTGTATTGTTGAGCGCATCGAAGCCGGAGAGCATGAGGTTATCGATGAGCTGCTGGTTACGGTCGGGAAGCTGATGAAATAGAGATTCAACAATAAATATCAGGAGGGAATTCAAATGTCGAACGTAGTATTGAAGGTTGAAGGCATGTCCTGCGGTCATTGTGTCAGTGCGGTAGAGAAGGCGGTTAGCGGTGCAGGGGCTGCGGCGAAGGTAGACCTGCCGGCGAAGACGGTGGCGGTTGAATATGACGAGGCTAAGGTTAGCCTGGATAAGATCAAGGCGGCCATTGAGGATCAGGGCTACGACGTAGTATAAGCGTGAATGTAATGGGAGGGCTTGGAGCCGGGAACCCTGAAGAGGGAGCTGGCCCAATGCCTTTTCTTTTCAATAGATTTATACCCCTTGGGGGTATACGGAGGTGCTTGAGGATGGAAAAGAGTGCAGAAGCCGCCAAGGAGCAGGCTACCCTGCAGATTACCGGCATGACCTGCTCTGCCTGCGCCACGCGGATAGAGAAGGGCCTGTCCCGTATGGAGGGAGTATCCCATGCCAACGTCAATCTGGCGCTGGAGCAGGCCACGGTTGGATATGATCCGGCGGTGGCCGGGGTGCCGCAGTTAGAGGAGAAGATCCGTTCGCTCGGATATGACACGCTGAAGGAATCGGCGGATTTCGATATTACCGGCATGACCTGTGCCGCCTGTTCCGCCCGGATAGAGAAGGTGCTGGGACGGATGCCGGGAATTGCAGCCGTGAATGTGAATCTGGCGCTGGAGACCGCCCATGTGGAGTATTCGCCGGGCAACATCAGCACAGCCGAGATTATAGATAAGGTTAGCAGCATCGGCTACAAGGCAGCGCTGAAGCAGGACCGCAAGGACATTGCCAGCCAGCGCGGAGCGGAGATTGCCCACAAGCGGAACAAATGGATCTTATCTGCCATTCTGTCGCTGCCGCTGCTCTGGGCGATGGCCGGCCACTTCTCGTTCACCTCCTGGATCTGGACGCCTGAGCTATTCATGAATCCGTGGTTCCAGCTGGTGCTGGCGACTCCAGTCCAGTTCCTGATCGGCTGGCAGTTCTACGTCAGTGCTTATAAAGCGCTGAAGAACGGCAGTGCCAATATGGATGTGCTGGTGGTGCTGGGTACATCTGCCGCTTATTTCTACAGCCTGTATCTGACCATCGATTCACTGAGCATGAGCGGGATGCATCATACTGTGGAATTGTATTTTGAGACCAGTGCGGTGCTGATTACGCTGATCCTGGTCGGCAAATGGTTCGAGGCGCTGGCCAAGGGCCGTTCATCGGATGCGATCCGCAGCCTGATGGGGCTGCAGGCCAAGACGGCGCTGGTCGAGCGGGAAGGTGCAGAGCTGAGCATTCCAGTTGAGGATGTCATAATTGGGGACATTGTGCTGGTGAAGCCGGGCACGAAGGTGCCTGTTGACGGGGAAGTGGTCGAGGGGCTGTCTGCTGTTGATGAATCGATGCTTACAGGCGAGAGTATTCCGGTGGAGAAGAAGCCGGGTGACTCCGTAATAGGCGCTACGCTGAACAAGAACGGAATGCTGCGGATCAGAGCCAAGAAGGTTGGCCGGGACACGGCCCTGGCCCAGATCATCCGGGTCGTGGAAGAGGCGCAGGGCTCGAAGGCCCCGATTCAGCGGGTTGCCGATGTGATCTCCGGGATTTTCGTGCCGATCGTGGTCGGCATTGCCGCTGTAACCTTCGCCGTCTGGTATATCTGGGGCGCGCCGGGACAGTTCGCCGAGGCGCTGGAGAAGGCAATTGCGGTGCTTGTCATTGCCTGCCCGTGCGCACTGGGGCTGGCTACGCCGACCTCCATCATGGCAGGTTCGGGCCGGGCCGCCGAGTTCGGCATTCTGTTCAAGGGCGGGGAGCATCTGGAGGCCGCGCAGGGTGTGAAGGTGGTTGTAGTCGATAAAACCGGTACAGTCACCAACGGCAAGCCTGTGCTGACCGATATCGTGGCAACCACCGGTATTGCTGCCCACGGCAAAGTGCTGGCCGAGAACCGGCTGCTGTCGGTTACGGCGGCGGCGGAGAAGCTGTCGGAGCATCCGCTGGCCGACGCCATAGTCGCCGCTGCACAGAGCCGGGGGATCGAGCTTCCGCCCGCCGAGCAGTTCGAGGCGGTGCCGGGCCGTGGCGTTACGGCTGTGGTCGCAGGCCAGAAGGTCAGCGTAGGCACCCGGCGGATGATGCGGGAGAACGGGCTTGAAATCGAAGCCTGGCTGGACATCATGACCCGGCTGGAGCAGGAAGGCAAAACGGCGATGCTGGTCTCACTCGATGATGCCATCGCAGGCGTTGTCGCTGTGGCGGACACCATAAAGACCACCTCACGCGAGGCTGTCGCCCGGCTGCACGACATGGGCATAGAGGTCGTGATGATTACCGGAGACAACAAGGTGACGGCGAAGGCAATTGCCGATCAGGCGGGCATCCGTACGGTGCTGGCCGAGGTGCTGCCGGAGGGCAAGGCGGCCGAGATCCGCAGGCTCCAGAGCGGCGGGGTCAAGGTCGCCATGGTCGGGGACGGCATCAACGATGCGCCGGCGCTGGCGACCGCTGATACAGGCATGGCGATCGGCACCGGCACCGATGTAGCGATGGAAGCTGCGGATATCACGCTGATGCGCGGCGACCTGATGGGAATAGCCGATGCTATCCTGATGAGCCGCAAAACAATGCGCAATATCAAGCAGAACCTGTTCTGGGCGCTGGCTTACAATACCTTGGGCATTCCCGTTGCCGCGCTGGGCTTCCTGGCCCCTTGGCTGGCCGGAGCCGCGATGGCCTTCAGCTCGGTATCGGTGGTGCTGAACGCGCTGCGGCTGCAGCGGGTCAAGTTGTAAGGAGCGTGCGGGGCGCAGCAGATATAGCAGTCCCTAAGAACCGCCGGTGCGTATGCCGGCGGTTCTTAGGGCTGTTTTGCGTTAATGCTGGCTGCGGGCGGGTGCGGGGTTCGCGGCTTTCTTTTGCCGGCCCAATAAGTTCGTGCCTATGACTCCTGCGATGATGAGCGCTGAGCCAATCCCGTGATAGACGGTAATTTCTTCGTTCAGGAAGAACGCGCCCGCAGCAATGGAGACGATGGTGGAGAGGTTGCTGAATACGCTCATGAGCGAGGCCTCGATTTTGGATAAAATATAGGTGGAGGTCAAGGTGGTAACCAGCGAAGCGATGACCCCCAGATACAGTGCGGACAGAATGAAGGTGCCGCTCTTCAGCGGACTGAGGAAATCCCCAAGCGTTCCGCTGGCTGCATGTCCGGTGAGCGAGATGATCAGGAAGGTGGCGAAGCCTGTACCCATCAGCAGGTAGCTAAGCTCAGACGGGCTGAAGTGGCTGGACAGCGAGCGGGCCAGTACACTGTACCCTGCAAACGCAAGACAGGTCAGGAACAGCAGCACGATCCCGGTCATATTGGACAAATCGATGCGGCTCCCCTTCATGATGAAGATGAACACTACGCCGAAGACTGAGAGGAAAATACACAGCTTTTGCGGCAATGTCGTCTTCTCCTTCAGGAAAACCCCGGCGATAATCATCGTCACCACCGGGGTGAACGAATACAGAATCCCGCCTTCGGCTGAGGTGGCGTGCTGAAGCCCGAACACCTGAAGGGTGAAGAAGCCCAGCGGATACATCGCTGCCAGCAGCAGCGCCCGGCCCACCGGCTTGCCCCGGTAGGAGACCTTGACCCAGCCGAAGGCGACCGGAACCGACATGACGGCAAAAGAGGCGGCAAAGCGGAAGGTCAGCGTATCCAGCGGTCCGGCATGAACCAGCGCCACCTTGGTGAACAGAAATGAGAAGCCGATAATGAATGCGTTGAGTACGGCGAAGCTGTAGGCCAGCTTGAGTCCTTGTTTTGGCATAGGGTGCAACTCCTTGTTGTGTTAAGTGATACTTAAAAATTAAAGCAAAGCATGCCCGGCAACAAGGCAAGATTTATGAAACTGTACCGGTACAGTTCGTGGTTTTCTGTATAATTAAGGGGCAAAGTGTAGGATACAATAGGCAGCAGAACGCCATATAAAAGGCATACGGGAGGCGGGCGATGAACAAATATCATCAGGTGCTCACGGAGATGGAGCGGGGGATGAGGGAAGGGCAGTACCGTCCCGGGGACAAGCTGCCGTCTGTACGCCGGGCCGCAGAAATCTACGGATGCAGTATCAGCACCATTCTGCGGGCTTACGGGGAGCTGGAGCGGACCCACATGATCTACTCGATTCCGCAGAGCGGCTATTACATGGTAGAGAAGGCTGAAGAGCCTGAAGCTGGGGGCAGCAGCGGGGAGACCGACTTTGCTTCGGCTTCGCCGGATTTGAATGTGTTCCCTTATCTCGATTTCCAGCATTGCCTCAATAAGGCGATTGACCAGTACAAGTATCATCTGTTCACGTATGGAGATGCGCTGGGGCTGGATTCGCTGCGCCGCACCCTGGTGGCCCATCTGGCCGAGTATCAGGTATTCGCCAAGGCGGAGCGGATTCTGATCACCTCCGGAATTCAGCAGGCGCTTGAGATTCTGGCGCGAATGCCGTTCCCGAGCGGGCGGACGGACATTCTGGTCGAGCAGCCGGGGTACGATATCTATCTGCGGTATCTGGAGGCGGAAGGATTGCCGGTCAGCGGTATCCGGCGTTCGGCGGCCGGTATCGATTTGCAGGAGCTGGAGGAGCGGTTGGCGGGCGGGAGATTCAAGTTATTTTACACGATGCCGAGGTATCATAATCCGCTGGGGACCACCTACAGTGCAGAGGAGCGCCGGGCGATTGCTCTACTTGCGGCCAAATACGATGTCTACATCGCCGAAGATGATTATATGGCTGATCTGGGCATCGGACGGCGTTATGATCCGATCTATGCGTATGACCAGACCTCCCATGTGATTTATCTCAAAAGCTTCTCCAAAATCATCTTCCCCGGCCTCAGACTCGGTGCTGTTGTGGTCCCGGAGCCGCTGCTGGAAGCCTTCCGCGCCTACAAGGGGTACACCGATACCTCGTTGCTGTCGCAGGCTGCGCTGGAGGTCTATATTAAGAACGGCATGTACGGACACCACCGGCATAAGCTGAAGGCCATGTATGCGGCCAGAATCCGCGCGGTCTATGCGGCGCTCAGGCGGCATAATACGGAAGGCCTCATTGAAGCCTCTGCGGACAGCTCCGGCATCTATATCCAGTTCAAGCTGCCGGTGACCGTTAATCTGGAGCGTCTGGTCCGGCGGCTGGGCGAGCGGAAGATCCGGGTGGTGCCCGGGAACGGGTTCTACTTATCCGGTGAGCGGAACCGGGATAAATTCCTGCGCATCAGTATTTCCCGGGCCGGGCTGGGGCAGATTGATGAAGGAATCCGGGCGATTGTCGAGGAGGTGAAGCGCGGGAGGGGGAGGTAGCGGCAACGGGCGGTACCGGCTGCATTCCTCCAGGACGCTTGCAGTTGTATGAGTCTCAGGATATCGTCATAATATGCCTATAACCGATTGAAAAGAGGCGAACGATAATGAACCCTACAAACGAAACCATTGAGCTGCTGAACCGCCATACCTCTGTCCGCCAGTATCAGGACAAGCCGGTCAGTGAAGAGGTGCTGGCAGCGGTAATCGGAGCGGGCCAGATGGCCTCAACCTCCAGCAATGTCCAGGCTTACACGGTGATTGCCGTGACAGAGCCTGCCCTTAAGGCCCAGCTATCGGCCTTGTCGGGCAATCAGGCGTACATCGAGCAGTGCCCGGTGTTCCTGGTCTGGTGCGCCGACCTGTACCGCCTGCGGGAAGCGGCGGCCCCGCATCTTGCGGGAGTCCCCTCGTATGAGGACACGACCGAGAATCTGATCGTGGCTACAGTCGATGTCGCGCTGGCCGCGCAGAATGCGGCCGTGGCCGCTGAATCGCTGGGCCTTGGCATCGTGTACATCGGCGGTATCCGCAATGAGATCGCCAAGGCATCCGAACTGCTCGGCCTGCCGGAGCTGGTCTATCCGGTGTTCGGCATGTGCCTCGGCTATCCGGCCGCCGTGAACGGCATCCGCCCGCGCCTGCCGCAAGCGGCGGTGCTGCACCGCAACGCCTACAACGCTGAAGCGGCAGTAGAGCAGGCCCGGTTATACGACGCGATCTCCAGCGACTATATGCGGGAGCGGACCGGCGGCCAGAGCGCAGCCTCCTGGTCGGAGGTCATGGCGAAGCGCCAGGCCCAGCCCGCGCGGCTGCACATGAAGGAATTCCTGCTGGGTAAGGGATTCATGCAAAGGTAGAGATTTGGTGAGGCCTTCTCCGTGGTCAGCGGGGGAGGCTTTTTTGGGTTGGAGGGGCGCAAGTGGCAATGATGCAACATTGCACCGCAGCCAGTAACATGTCTGGAGAAATCCTGCTAAAAATGCAACAATGCTGCCCAATAGAAGCGGCCAATGCAGAAATCCTGCACCAAATGCAGCAATCTCAGACTTAACCTGCTCAAAACACCAAAATTCCTGCAGAAACTGCAACATTGCACCGCAGCCAGTAGCATGTCCTGGATAAATCCTGCAAAAACTGCAACAATGTTGCTCCATACCGATATAAGCAAGCGGTTGGTGAAAGTGCAAACCCTCAAAATTGGTCAGAGGTAGGCAGAACGCCGCTAAGATGTGCTACTGCGTGGTGGACCGGGGCGAATGTATGTGGAAAACAACATACAATGTGCAACTGGAAGGGTGGTCGGGTCGGATGTATGTCGAAAACCGAATACAATGGGTTTGAGTGAAGGTGAGCAAGCCGAGGCGAGCGGAAGGATATTCTTCCGTTTGATTATTTTGCATTAACAGCAAAATTGCATTTAAAGAAAATTTGCGTGTTGCGAAAATTTGAGGATGGTGCTAAAATTTGGCAAGAGGCAGAATTTCGCTGGACGCCAACAACCGGGCCCGGAATCGCGCCGTAGCCTAATTCCCTCTTCTGTTTCGCGGCTGGTCTGCTGCGGCTGATCTTGAAACAATAGATTCAAGAAGGAGGAGAATGGTATGGTACAGGTAGACGGACAAGAGACTAAGGTGGCTGCACGGTTGACGCATAAGGTGTTCTTTGAGCGGGATGATATTGAGTTCACCTTCCAGTGGCTGCTGTCGTTCGTACATTGCGGCGGTGTGTCACAGGGGGAAGTATTTAAGCTTGCACGGAACATCGATCCGAACTCTATGGCCAGCTGGAAGACGGAATTCGAGAAGGAAGCCGTTAAAATCGAAGCAACGGCGGAGAACTGCCTGAACAAGGGCCATCTGATCAGCGCCAGCGAGGCCTTTATCCGTGCCCACTCGTATTACCGGGCGGCCTTCTATGGAGCTTTTCCCGGGGAACCGGATTTCGCTCGGTATCACGGCAAAAGTGTGGAATGCTTCCGCAAGGCGCTGGATGCGAAGTCTGAGCAGATTCCCCATGAATGGGTCGAGGTCGAATACAAGGGGTATAAGTTCCCAGGCTGCTTCCTGAAGGCAGAACACGGCGATGCGCCCAAGCCGACAATTATCTTTCATAACGGCGGGGAGACCCACAAGGAGGACACTTACTTTCTCGGCGGGCAGGCGGCCATCGACCGGGGATATAACGCCCTGATTGTAGACCTTCCTTATGATGTATGTGTCCGGTTCTACGAGCCTGAGGCAACGGCCCGGAACTTCCCGCGCGAGGAGCTGTATAATGTCTACAGAGCCACCACGGATTTCGTTCTGGCCCGTCCGGATGTGGATCCTGAGCGGCTGGTGGTCAGCGGCATGAGCTATGGCGGGGCCAAGACAATGGTTCATGCAAACTGTGATGACCGCTTCGCAGCGGCAGTTCCTAACTCGCCTGTATATTCTATGGCCACCTTCATTGAACGCGGGATGCCTTCGTTCCTGAGGGGAACCTCAGAAGAAGCTGCTGAGCAGAGCAAGAAGATGCCATATACCGGTCAGGTCCTGTTCGCCGGATTAGCCTGGTCTCATGGCTTGGACAGCATTGCCGAGTGGCATGGTTCAGCCGGAGAAGTGATGGAGGTTGATCCGCAAGACGTCAAGTGTCCCCTGCTCTCCATGTATTCGGAAGCGGAGCATCCCGAGATGCAGCGGCAGGCGATAGACACTTACGAGAAGGCCCCGAATGAGAAGAATGCGATCTTCAAAGGGACCGAAGAGGATGGCGCCGATCTGCACTGCCAATTGAACAATCTGCCGCTTAGCTTCCAGGTGATGTTTGACTGGCTGGATGAGGTGCTGGGTTATAACCTTCAAGTTCCGGTACCGCAATAAATTTACTCCGCAAGAAAATAACGGGTCTGCGGGACTGCAATGGCAGCACCGCAGACCTGTAACTACATACAGGAATGGAGCAATAGAGTGACATGACGAATGAAAAACAGGGCTTGAGAGAACGCAAGAAGGAAGAGACCCGGCGGACACTCAGTGAAGCCGCGCTTAAGCTCGCGCTTGAACGGGGAGTCGCACAGGTCCGGGTGGAGGATATTGCCGTAGCCGCCAATGTGTCTATGCGAACGTTCAATAACTATTTTGCGTCCAAGGAGGCGGCGATTGTCGGCAATGCTTATGAGCGTGCCGAGCGGCTGGCGGCTACCCTGGCCGGACGTCCGCATGATGAACCGCTTGCGGATTCGGTCCGGGCCGCAGTGCTGGCCGGCTTCTCCGAAGCCCCGGACCGGCAATGGCTGGCGCGTGTCGGCCTTCTCCGGGATGATCCCGCATTAATCGGCGCAACGCGGAAGGTGGAGATCGAGATTGAGCAGGACCTCGCCCGGGTCATTGCAGCCCGCACCTCAAAGGATGCGAAGCTTGACCTGCAACCGGCGCTGCTTGCCTCGATGCTGCTTGCGGCGATCCGCACAGCCGTCTTTTATTGGGCTAATGACCCCCGGGGAGGAAGCACGCTCCTGGAGACACTTGGACAAGCCATCTTGCATGTGCAATTCGGGCATTAAGAACTCTCTATACATAACGCAGGTGACAGTTGTCATTTTAAACCGGTGACAGTCCATACTGATGTTCCTCTCCCGCCTCCGGTACTATAGCAATATAGCCAAAGGGCAACAGATTACGGAGGGATACAGATGGATCAAGTCATCGAATTGCAGAATGTCAGTAAAAGCTTCCACGATAAGCAGGCCGTCAATCAAGTCAGCTTTACCATCGGCCGCGGCTCGGTCACAGCATTGCTTGGGCCGAACGGAGCCGGGAAAACTACAACGATTGCGATGCTCCTGGGGCTGCTTGAACCTACGCAGGGAAGCGTGAAGGTATTCGGGCTTCCGCCCAAGGAGGCCAAGGTGAAGCAGCGGACCGGCGCCATGCTGCAGGAGGTCAGTGTCATGGACCGGCTGAAGGTCCGCGAGCTGCTGGCCCTGATCCGCAGCTATTATGCGCAGCCGATGGAGATGGACGTTCTGCTCCAGGCCACCGGGCTGGGGGCGGACGATCTGAACCGCTATGCGGAGAAGCTCTCCGGTGGACAGAAGCGCAGTCTCAGCTTTGCGCTGGCGCTGGCGGGCAACCCGGATCTGCTGTTTTTGGACGAACCGACGGTGGGCATGGATACGACCGCCCGGCGGCAGTTCTGGAATAGGGTTAGGGAACTGGCCGCGCAGGGTAAGACAATCCTCTTCACCACCCATTACCTGCAGGAGGCGGAGGATATCGCGGACCGGATTCTGCTGTTCAACCGTGGCGTGCTGGCGGCGGACGGCAGCCCGGACGAGATTAAGTCGAGGCTTGTGAAAAAGTCGCTGTCCTTCCGGCCGCTCGGCGACCCGCGGCTTCTGCGCAGTCAGTTGCTGGAGCTTCCAGCCGTCGAGGCTTGCTTCGAGAAGGAGGGGCGGCTGCATGTAACAACGGAGAATACGGATGAGACGCTGCGGGCTATTTTTGTGAACGGGCTGGCAGTGAAGGATGTTCAGATCGACCAGGGCAAGCTGGATGAAGCGTTCGAGCAGCTGACCATGAATCAAGAGGAGGCGGCACACTAATGAAACCGATGATGAACCAGTGCAGAGCAGAGCTGCTGCGGATTATCCGCAATCCCTATTATGTGTTCTGGTCGCTGCTGATGCCGATCATGTTCTATTTTATTTTTACCCGGGTGGTGAATACAGGGACGGACGATGTGAAGCAGTGGCAGGCGCATTATCTGATGTCGATGGCGGCCTTCAGTGTGATGGGCTCGGCGATTATGACGCTTGGCATCCGGCTGGTGCAGGAGCAGACTATGGGCTGGAATACGTTCATGCGGATTACACCGCTGCCGTCCTCAGTCTATTTTATCGGCAAAATGTTCGGCCAGAGCGTCATGCATCTGTTCTCGATCCTATGTATTTTTGCAGCGGGGTATCTGATCAACGGGGTGTCGCTGACGGCGGCGCAGTGGCTGCTTAGCGGGGTGTGGCTGCTGGCGGGGGCGCTGCCTTTTCTGGCGCTGGGTACGATTATCGGGTCGATGAAGCGGGTGGATACGGCCAGCGGGGTGAGCAATGTGCTCTATATGGGGCTGGCGGTGGCCGGGGGCATGTGGATGCCTCTGGAGATTATGCCGAAGCTGCTGCAGAAGATCGGGCACTGGCTGCCGTCTTACAATTACGGAGATGGAGCCTGGGCGATTGTGGCGGGAGAGGCCCCGCAGTGGAAGGCCATGCTGCTGCTGGCCGGTTACCTGGCCGTATTTATGTTATTATCGGTTTATATCCGAAAAAAACAGGAAGCGGTGTAATCCATAATGGCGCGTAAGCAGTTCCGGGTTTTTCCCGAAAAGATCGGTTTCTTCCCCTATATCTGGCTGATCTATCTGGTGTTCCCGGTGCTGAACCTGGATGGCTACAGCGGCTACAAGCTGATGGGAGGGTATGCGCTGCTGCTGCTGTTCCTGGTGGCGTACCGCCAGCTCTACTGGGTGACCGAGAAGGCGTATACGGCCTGGCTGGGGCTGCAGTTACTGATTATTGTCGTGTTAACTGTTGTCTACAGTCCCTACAACTTTTATATGGGCTTCTTCACCAGTAACTTCATCGGCTGGTATACCGATGTGCGCCGCTTCAAGCGGGCATTGGCAGTGTTCGCCGCCGTGCTGATCGGACTGGTGGGTCTGTTCTACCTGCCGCAGATGCACGGCCTCGATATCCTGTTCATGCTGCCCTTCGTGCTGATGATGCTGATCACTCCCTTCGGTATCCGCTCGATTAACCGTCGGCGGGTGCTGGAGAAGGAGCTGGATCAGGCCAATGAGCGGATTAAGGAAATGGTCAAGCGCGAGGAACGGATGCGCATCGCCCGGGATCTGCATGATACGATGGGGCACACGTTGTCGCTGATTACCTTGAAGAGCCAGCTTATTGAGAAAATGGTGGTGAAGAATCCCGAGCGGGCGCAGGCGGAGGCGCGTGAGATCCAGCGGACCTCGCGGGCCGCGCTGCGCCAGGTGCGCGAGTTGGTCTCGGAGATGCGGGCGGTCACTGTAGCCGAGGAGCTGGCAGCGGCGGAAGAGATGCTGCGCAGCGCCGAGATTACGCTGGAGGTAGAGGGCGATGCCGCGCTGCCGGGCGTCTCTGATCTGACGCAGAATATCTTAAGCCTCTGCATTAAGGAGGGGGTCACCAACATCGTCAAGCATAGCGGTGCGGATGTGTGCCGGATCGGTATCGCGCTGCTGCCCGGCGAGGTGCGGATTACGGTGGAGGATAACGGAATCGGCGTAGATTGTTCTGGTTCCGGGACGAGCGGGCGCGGGGACGGCAACGGCATGAAGGGGATGGCTGAGCGGCTGGCCCTGATCGACGGCTCCTTGACGCTGGGGCCAGGGACCAGCGGGGGAACGTTGCTGACAGTGACGGTACCCAGAGCGGTCAAGGACAGAAAGGATGGGGAGACGGCATGATCAGCATCATAATCGCTGAAGATCAGCGGCTGCTGCGCGGGGCGATGGCAGCACTGCTGGAGCTGGAGGACGATATGGAGGTGGCGGGCGAGGCCGGGGACGGGGCGGAGGCGCTGGCTCTAATTGAGCGGCTTCAGCCGGATGTGTGCCTGATGGATATCGAGATGCCGCTGATGAGTGGCCTGGAGGTGGCAGAGCTGCTGAAATCGCGGGGCAGTGCCACCAAGATTATTATCCTGACCACCTTCGCCCGTCCCGGATACTTCGAGCGCGGGGTGAAGGCCGGGATTCAGGGCTATCTGCTGAAGGATGAGCCGGTGGACAAGCTGGCGGAGGCGATCCGCCGCGTGGTTAACGGGGGGCGGGAGGTATCGCCGGAGCTGGTCTTCGGCAGCCTGCGCGAGGAGAATCCGCTGTCGGAGCGGGAGCGGGAGATTCTGCGGCTCGCGGGAGCCGGACGGAGCGCCAGTGAGATCGCCTCGGCGCTTCACCTCTCTTACGGCACCGTCCGCAACTACATCTCCGAGATCCTCGGCAAGCTGGAGGTGAAGACCCGGATCGAAGCGGTGCGGCTGGCGGAGGAGAAGGGGTGGATGTAGGGGGCGTAGGCGGGCAGTGAGTGTACAAAGGTACAGGGCTGATTGTAGGGCAGGAGGTGTTGGACGGTGAGTGTATAAGGTGCAGGGCTGGTTGTAGGGCAGGAGGTAGCGGACAGTGAGTGTACAAAAGTGCAGGATGTGTAATGTGTGTGGGAAGCCAGGTCTTAAACGGACAGTTTCGCTATATGATGAGATGTGCTACATGCACTCTGTACAACTAAATCGTCTGATGTACCGCCGAAACTCCATATAGCTGTATTTGGTGCAATTAAACTAACTGGATATCCTGGTTTTCGCCCATATGGGGCTAATTTAGTTGTACCAATTACAGTTATAGCAGACAAACTATGCTTTTGGCTGTTTTTAATTGCACGAAATACAGCTATGGGTGGAATGGTTAGCCCGACTGTATTTTATACAACAGATGTCCCCTGAATCCGCAGCAGACTCGAACCTGTTGTATTCTGTACAGTAGAAGTCTGCGAAAGTGGTGTTTTTGGGCAAATAAACAAAAATCTGCTGTACGATATACAGCAGATTGGAATATTACCTGGATGATTGCCGAATCTATTGCAGGAAATACAATCAGGCAGAGTGATGCCGCTACAGACTACAGGTGGTGCCAAGTCAAGAACGCCTTGCAGATACGCGTAGCAAAGGCAAAGGGCGTAACCGTTCCAGCTAAGTAACGAACGCGAGGAGCCACCGAACAGCCCTCTTAGCTCCGGCTCTTCTCCTGCTCCTCGCGCATCCAGCGCGAGAGCTGGCGCTTGAGCTGGAGGAACTCCGGCGTATCGGCGATCTCTTCGCGGCGCGGGCGCGGGAACGGCACCTCCACCGTGTGGAGGACCGAGCCGGGACGCCCGGAGAACACGTAGATGCGGCTGGAGAGCAGCAGCGCCTCTTCAATATTGTGGGTGATGAACAGCACCGAGCGGCGGTTCTCCTCCCACAGCTCCAGCAGCCAGCGCTGCATCTGCTCGCGGGTCAGCGCGTCCAGCGCGCTGAACGGCTCATCGAGCAGCATCAGCTCCTGCGGCGCGAGCATCGCCCGCAGGAAGGCGGCGCGCTGCTGCATCCCGCCGGACAGCATGTGCGGGTAGGCCCGCTCGAAGCCGCCGAGGCCGGCCTTCGCCAGCCAGTGGCGCGCGGCCTTGCGCAGCTCCGGCGGCGCCGAGCCGCCTTCCAGCTCCGCACCGAGCAGGACGTTGTCCTCTATGCTCCGCCACGGGAACAGCGCGGGCTGCTGCGGCATATAGCTGATCCGGCCGCGCTGCCCGGTCACCGCGAGCCCGTTCATGCTCACGGTTCCGGCATCCGGCAGCGTAAGGCCGCCGATGATGTGGAACAGCGTGCTTTTGCCGCAGCCGGACGGGCCGACAATGGAGACGAATTCCTGCGGCTCCACGGTCAGGGACACCTGATCCAGCACCTGCGTCTCCCGGCGGCGGTGCTTGAACGACTTGCTGATGCCGCTGACTTCAAGTGCAGGCGGCAAGCTCCCTCTATACAGGCGTGCGTCGCCGTCCGCCTTCTCCAGTTCAATCCTCGTAAGCTCAGACACTCCGGTCCGCCTCCATTCTTGTGGGTTATGCTTCCTTGCGCGGCTTCCAGCGCACCAGCCACCGCTCCAGCAGGGCAATCAGTGCGAACAGCACCAGACTCAGCAGTACGATGATGACGATCCCTACGAACATCCGGTCCGCACGGTAGGAGGCCTTCTGCAGCAGCAGATAGTAGCCGATACCCTTGTCGGCGCCGATCCACTCGGCAACCACCGCGCCCATGACGGCGTAGGTGGCCGAGATTTTGAGGCCAGAGAACAGGGAGGGCAGCGAGCCCGGCAGCTCCAGCTTGGTGAAGATCTGCCACTTGCCCGCCCCGGCCATCTTCATATAATTCATCATCACCCGGTCACTTTGAGCCAGCCCGCCCATGGCTGCAACAGCCACCGGGAAGAAGCAGACGAGGGTGATCAGGATGATCTTGGGCAGCAGGCCAAAGCCGAACCAGATAATCAGCAGCGGGGCCAGCGCAAGGGAAGGCACGTTCTGGCTGAGAATCAGCAGCGGATAGATTGCCCGCTTCAGCCAGGGCAGCAGATGCAGCAGCAGGGCCGTAAGCAGGCCGATGCCGGTGCCGACCGGGAAGCCGATCAGGGTCAGCCGCAGGGTGGCGGCGGTATGCTCCCAGATTCCGGCGGCGTTGTTCCTGGACTCACGCGCGATATCCGCAGGGCTGGGCAACTGGTACGCCGGGATGTCGAACAGTATGACCGAGAGCTGCCAGATCCCCACAAAAAAGAGGACCGCCACAACGGGCGGCCACACTAGCTTCCAGGTGCCTCTCACGGCCGGTATTTCTCCGTCAGCTTATCCATGCTGATGCCGCCCGGATTGTGGGCGATCTTGATCTGCGAGATCACACTTGGGCTGCCGGAAGCGATCAGCGCTTCATGCATCTCACGGACAATCTCCAGCAGCTCGGGCAGCTCGCCTTCCATCGTGGTCTCCAGCGGGTTCACCTGATGCTTCACGCCCGACTTCTGAATGACCTCGATGGCCGTGTCTACGTAAGGGATAGAATCCTCGTTGTTCGGGGTCTTCGGAATTACCTGAATGCTCAGCAGTGTGTTAGCCATGATGAATCATTCCTCTCAGTATAAGAATAAGATTCCCGTTATACGGGTCATTATTGCTCCGGCAAAAATTCATTCGTAAACGTGCTCTCCGCATCCAGCGGCTTATCCAGCAGCTTCAGGCCATACATCCAGTCGGCATAATTCTTCCAGATTTCGAGCTTCTGCTCTCCCCAGCGCGGGGCATCGTCTTTATATTTCGGGCTGAGCCATTTCTGGCTGGCCAGCACCAGCTTAGGGTCCAGATCCGGTACAGCATCGGACAAGACTGTTGCGGCTTCCTCCGGGTTGTCGATAGCGTACTGATAGCCCTTGGATGTAGCCTTAAGGAAGGCCTTGACTACCTCAGGATGCTCGGCGATCTCCTTCTCGCTGGTCGTCAGTACCGGAGTGTAGTAATCCAGCTGCGGCGCGTAATCCTTCAGGTACAGCATATCCAGCGGCTCGCCGCGCAGCTCGGCCTCTACCCCGGTCCAGGCGTAGAAGATCCAGGCGAAATCAATATCGCGCTTCACCGCTGTGAAAAAGTCAGCCTCGCCGATATTCACCAGCTTCACCTTGGACACATCCCCGCCTTCAGGGTCCATGATTGCCTTCATGGCTGCCTCTTCCGCAGGCGAGCCCCAGCCGCCGTAGGTTTTGCCCTCGAAGTCCTTCGGCGTCTTGATGTTGCGGTCCTTCGGAGCCGCGAAGCCGGAGGTGTTATGCTGAATGATCGCAGCAATCGACACCAGCGGCACATCCTGCAGCCGGGCCAGGGTGAGCGCCTCCTGGGCGCTGATGCCGAACTGGGCTTCGCCCGAGGTCACCATCGTGTCCGCTCCGGCCGCGCCCGGCTGGACAATCTCCACGTCCAGGCCCTCCTCCGCGTAATAGCCCAGCTCCTTCGCTGCATACAGGCCCGTATGGTTCGTGTTCGGCGTCCAGTCCAGGGCGATCTTGACCGGGGTGAGCGCCTTGGGCGCATCGGTCGCCGCCGCGCTGGCTTCAGGGGCGGCCGTGCTGTTCCCGGCGGCAGGCGCGCTGGCTCCGGCATTCCCGCTGTTGTTCCCGCCTCCGCAGCCCGCTACGGTAAGCAGCAGGATGGAGCTGAGCAGTAGTGTGACTGTTTTTTTGACTCCCATTTCTCTTCTCTCTCCTTCCAGCAATCCCTGTTCTGCCAACATTCAGTATAACCAATACCACCAAGTGGAAACGGCTTGCCGTCCTAGAAGGACGGATCTGTTTCAGCGCGAAATATAAGGATAAGTTATCGTGTGGAACATATAAATTCTTATATTTCAAAAAAGCGTCCCGGAGACCGGGACGCCTGTACTTGCGTGAGGGGATTCAACTCCAGGCTGTTACAGCGCTGTGCTGATTCAACATTCCTACGCTGGCATTATCCAGATCAGGTATAAGGGTCAGTATCTTATGGGATACACTCTCAGCCGGCCAATTCCAGCCCCCCTGGTTCTTATGAAGTTCACGGGTATTGCTATGTTCTTACGGTGTATTATAGACGGCAGCCCCGCGGTTGTCCATAGCAGCCTGCCTAATCCTTCGCATAATGCCGCTTCTTGCGGCGGCTCTTGATGGTGACCCAAGCCTCTCTCAGCGTCAGGAACAGGCTGACTGCGATGCCCGAGAAGGTCAGGAAGAGCGCCAGGTACTCGAAGGGGGAGTACTCCAGCATTACGCTCCAGTCGATGTTGCCCTTCAGATCCTCGATCACCTGGTTCATGCCATAGATGCCGCTGACCACGGTGAAGACCGTTAACACCATCAGCAGCGTATCGCGGCGCTTGGCCTGGAATTTGTCCTGATACTGGAACAGGTCGTTCAGCGTCATTTTCACCTCATCGAACAGGGCATCGTTGCCGTACACCTTGCGCAATTGATAGAAAATCTCCCGCCCCTGCGATTGCGTAATCAGCTCCAGGAAATAGAACTTGGCCGAGAATTTATTGATCAGGAAAATCAGATTCTCGATCTCGTCGTTGTCGTGGTTGATGCGCAGCCGGGAGTGGAGATTGGCGAGCTTGAGCAGCACGATTTTGTGAAAAATATTCAGCAGCAGCCCGTAATAATACTCTCCGTACATCTGATTCACCAGTTGAGTGGCGATATCCGGCCTCGCGCGGCTCACACAGCAGAAGGTCTGCTCGTTGGTCATATAATAGGTGTCCGGTGCCCAGCGGCTGTACCCGTGGTTACGGGTATACTGCTTGATATAGTCAGGATTACTGGCGCTGATGTAAGGCCGGCCCTCCAGGTCCAGCCCATCCACCTGAGAGGCCCGGTAGAGCAGCTCAGTGCTGATCCCATCCTGCCCCTCGGGCAGATTCAGCCCATAGAAGGCCTGCACCAGCATCCGTTCATCCACGAAGAAGGGCAGAGTCTCGAAATAAGCGCCATTGGTCTCCGCCGGGTCCAGGAACGGCTCCAGTACAGTGACGAGATGCTTGAACACGAAATCCTCCACACGGTCAAATCTCTGCTTACTACAATGAATGAACGTATGCTCATCCTTATACGAGACATCCTCCAGCGTACGGAAGCGGTCAGCGAACTCCAGTGCGGTACTGATGGGCAGATCCTCTTCCTCGATAGCGACTCTAAGCGTCAGGAAGCCCAGCTCGAACGGGCAGAGGAACACATCGGTGGAGAGAATGCGGAAGCCGGCAGACTGGAAGGGCATTTCCAGACGGCAGGGCAGATTGTTCACCCGGGAAAAGCGGCGGAAGGAATCGTGGTCCTTCTCCCGCGGAAACAGCACATGGGCTGCGAACGGCAGGTAGCTGCGCTCCATTTTCTCATGGGACACGCAGTAGCCTTCCCCGTAATAGAGAGACTCCAGCTCCTTATTATCCAGGAAAAATCTGGTGAATCCATCCTCCTGAAGGCGGGCGGCCAGCTCCTGGTCCACTCCGGCCTTAATGGAGAAGGGGAAAATAAATTGCAGCAAAGCAGTATGCAGGGTCGGGTCGGCTTGCCCGGTCGTGTTGGCTTGCTCGGCTTGCTGTTCAACCATGCGCAGATGCCACATCCTTGTGTACAGAATTGAATCTTGTAAGCCTCAATTACCCGATTTACCGGATAGCTACGCTTCATTTTATGAGCAGCCTCCGGGATTCAGAATGAAGGGGACGGGTACACTATAATAGACACGAATCTGAAAGGAGCTTGATCGTCAATGGATAACAAAGAGCTGGAGAACAAAATTATACAGGCGCTGGATGACAACGCGTTCGGTTCCTTCGGCACGGTGGAGGCCGGCAACAAGCCCAAGGTACGCTACATGGCAGTCTTTCATGACGGACTTAATATTTATCTGGCGACCAGCCGGAAGACCCATAAGGTAGAGGAGCTTAAGGATAATCCGAATGCCTGTCTGCTGCTGGGTTATGAGCAGGGCGGGGGCAAGGATGTGCTGGAGATCGAAGCCACAGTCGCTGTAACCAAGGACGAGGGTCTGCGCTCCAAGGTGTGGAATCCTTCGCTGGAGCGGTGGTTCGAGGGACCGGATGACCCGGATTATGTCATTCTGGAGCTGTCCCCTTCACGGATTGAATATATGGGCAAGAATCACGAGCATGGCGTGTGGCAGGCCTAGTCTGCATACCAGGCAGCACTGGAGCAGCCTGAGCTTGTTCAAGGGACCATTCATGAATCTGTGTGTTCATGAATGGTCCCTTTGTGCAAATATAAGAATGTATATGTTTCACACCATAACTTATCCTTCTATTTCTCGCTGAAACGGAACCGACCTTTAAAAGGACGGTAAAGCCGTTTCCACTTGTGCCGCCGGATGATTGCGCGGGAGGAATCATGCTATAATTGGCTCAGGCTACAAGACATCTAGGGTGGAGGGAATGCCATGAACTGTGTTGACTGCGCTGACATCGACCCGATTGAGGATGAAGGGGAAGTCAGGCTCCGCGCCTGTCCCGAACCGCTCATGGCTGCAATCAGACATGCAGGCTATGAGATCTATGGGACAGGCAATATCCTTATCATTCCATACTGCCGCAAGGAAGAGCTGCTGAAGCTGATCGAGCTGCTGGGTACGGCTGAGCCCGTAGCGGGTGGCTTATCCCTGTGTATTAAGAGCAAGGGAGTAAGCCTCCGGCCGGACCGTTGGCTGACCCCTGAGCAGCTTATCCTCCAATTCTCCAATGAGCATCTGGTGTCTATTATCCGAAACCATGATTTCTGCAGCCATCTGCAGCCGATTGTCAATTTCCATGAAGAGATTGTCGGCTTTGAATTCCTGCTGCGTCCGCTGCCTCACGGCCATCATTTTCATCCCTACGAGCTGTTCGAGATTGCCCGGAGTACCGGGTTCCATTCCTTTCTGGACCGTGCGGCCCGGATCTCGGCGATTGAGACCAGTGCCAGACTGCTGCCCAAGGGCATCAAGCGGTTCATCAATTTCCTGCCCTCTTCTATTTATAATCCCAAGTATTGTCTAACTCATACCTTCGATGCCATCCGCAGGCTGAACCAGAACCCGGAGGATTACGTGTTTGAGGTGGTGGAGACAGAGCAGATTACGGATATGGCCCATCTGCTCGCCATCTTCGCCGAATACCGCAGTCAGGGGATGCAGGTGGCGCTGGATGATGTCGGTGCGGGCTATTCGACGCTTGAAGTGATGAGCAGCCTGCAGCCCGATTATGTCAAAATTGACCGTAAGCTGATCAGCTTCTGTGACCAGGACCCCGATAAGCAGCGCATCCTCGCAGAGATTATCTCCCGGGCCGGAGAGTTCGGGGCAAGGCTGCTGGCTGAGGGGATTGAACGCCGTGAGGAATATCTCTTCTGCCGCGGCCTCGGGATAGATCTGGGACAAGGCTATCTGTTCGGGAAGCCGGCGGACAGGCCGCCGGCCCGGTTCGGATTCACAGCCTGAAGCAGCAGGAGTTCTTCCCCGGATGGCGGCATCCGGGGATTTGTGATGTCATTACTTAAGACGAAAGGGCGGAAGTGAAGTGAGTGTAACGATACTTTACATAGAAGATGACCGGGAGATCGGCAGTGCGGTCTCGGCAGATCTGCGCGAGCGGGAATATGCGGTCCGCTGGCTGGAGAGCGGGGAAGGGGCGCTTGAAGCGGCAGAGGGCTGCCAGCTCGCGATTCTGGATGTGATGCTGCCGGGGCTGGACGGCTTCACGGTCGGCCAGCGGCTGAAGCGGGCCTACCCGGACCTGCCGGTCCTGATGCTCTCGGCGCGGACCTCAATTAACGACAAGCTCCAGGGGCTGGAATTCGCCGATGATTATCTGACCAAGCCGTTCCATCCTGACGAGCTGGCGGCCAGAATTGAGGTCCTGTTAAGGCGGAGTGCAACGGCAGCGGCTGCGCCCCTAAAGCTTAAGCATCTGATCGTTGAACCGGGCAGCAGCATCGTCAAGGAGGCGGCCAGCGGACGGGAGATCGTGCTTACGGGCAAGCAGTTCCAGATATTCTCCTATCTGCTCCGGCATCTGGGCCAGATTCTGACCAAGGAGCAGATCTATGAAGCAGTCTGGGGCGAGAGCTATATCGAGGGCGACAAGACGCTGATGGTGCATATCCGCTATCTGCGCGAGAAGCTGGAGCTTGATCCCGCAGCGCCGGAGATTATCGAGACGGTCCGGGGCATCGGCTACCGGGTGAGAGGATGAAGCGGGCGGGACGTTTCCAGCATCTGAGCCGTTCCCTGCTCTTCCGGTATTTGCTTATTCTTCTGGCTGCGCTGCTGTTTGTCCCTGTCATTCTTCCGCTGACGGTTACGCTGTACAGCTTGTTCAGCGGGCTTAGTCGTGAAGCTCCGCCGAAGGAATACGAGATATATTCCAGTGTCAAGAAGCTGGAAACGCTGTGGCATGAGGAAGCCGGGAGGCTTCTTGACCAGCCGCCTGAAGCGGTCTCGCAGCGCCTGCGGGTCTTAAGTGAAACGTATCATCTGGCCAGAATCTTCTGGGTGGATGAAGGGGGGCGGACGCAGCTGGTGACGGAGCCTTCAGGCCCTCTGCTGCTATCCGGAGGGGAGGCTGCCGCAGCCATCCCCGCCCGTTGGACCGCATCGCAGGCTGTAGCGTTCATGAAGAACAGTGCGGAGCTCAAACCGCTGGCGATTGTGGCATTCATCGGCGACCGGGCGGAAGCGGGCCAGGGCTTCATGGTGATGCAGATTCCTGAAGAGATTATCCAGATACGGAATTCGGCAGGCATCGATAAATGGTACACGATTGTGATGATGGTATTCCTGCTCACCTTCATGGTCAGCTCCTGGCTGTTCTTCATTATGATCCGCAAAAGGCTGCTGCGGCTGCAGACCGCTATGTCGTTCACCGGGGATGAGGGCCTGCCGCAGGCTGTGCCGCCGGGCAAGCCTGACGAGATCGGGCGCCTGGAGGAGGCGTTCAATACGATGGTCACGGAGCTTAAGGCCAGCCGGGCCAGAGAGGCGGAAGAGGAGGAGCTGCGCAGACGGCTGGTGGCCGATCTGTCGCATGACCTGCGGACTCCGCTGACCGTGATCCGCAGCCATCTGCATGTGCTGGGCAAGGAGGAGCTGTCGGAGCGCGGCCAGTCGTCACTTGAGCTGATGGATCAGCGGATCGAGAATCTCGGCACGCTGATTGAGAACCTTTTGTCCTATAATCTGCTGAACAGCGGGCGCATCACCCTGAACCTGGAGCGGAAGGATGTGCTGCGGCTGGTGCGGGAGAGCGCCGCCGCCTGGTATCCGGTCTGGGAGAAGGAAGGCTACCGTATCGAGATTGATCTGGAGGCGGCGCCGCTCTACTGGGAGGTGGACGAGAGCTGGTTCCGCAGGGTGCTGGATAATCTGTTCCAGAATATTCTGCGCCATGCTCGCAGCGGCCTGTACGTCGGGATCGGCACGGAGATCCGCGATGGCAGGCGGGTCATTATCATTTCGGATCACGGCGGCGGACTTGGACAGCCGTCCGGTTCCGCAGGTGCGGGGCTGGGCCTGTCCATTGTCGATCTGCTGGTGAAGCGTATGGAACTGGAATGGAGCATGGAGAACACGGGGCAGGGGACAGAGGTTATGATCTGGAAGCGGCCGGGCGGATGATTGTCAGCACTTGCCGGGTGCTTTTAAACAAAATTTAAACTTGGTGCTTCTCTGTATTTAACCTTGGGGCGTTATGCTGTTACCGAGGTGAACAGAGAATGAAGAATACAGTGATAGCAACCCGTGATCTGCTGAAGGAATACCGCGGCCGTGCGGCCGTGAAGGGCCTGAATCTGAATATACAGAAAGGGGAAATCTACGGGTTCCTCGGGCCGAACGGCGCGGGCAAAACCACAACGATCCGAATGCTGCTCGGTCTGATCCAGCCGACCTCCGGCCGCATCGAGATCTTCGGCAAGGAGCTGCGGGCCAACCGGATGGAGATTCTGCGCAAGGTTGGCTCGCTGGTAGAATCGCCGTCTTATTACGGGCATCTGAGTGCGTGGGACAACCTGGAGGCGATCCGCCGGATTCTGGGTGTGCCCAAGACGCGTATTGCCGAGGTGCTGGAGATTGTATCGCTTACCGGGGAGGAGAGGCGCCCGGTGAAGGGCTTCTCGCTTGGCATGAAGCAGCGGCTGGGCATCGCTGCCGCCCTGCTTGGCAGTCCTGAGCTGCTGATTCTGGATGAGCCGACCAATGGATTGGACCCGGCGGGCATTCAGGAGATCCGCTCGCTGATCAAGCGGCTGCCCGAGGAACAGGGCATTACGGTGCTGGTCTCCAGTCATCTCCTGAGCGAGATTGAACAGATGGCCGGGACGGTCGGCATTATCCGCGAGGGTCAGATGGTCTATCAGGATACGATTGCCAATCTGCAGCAGCAGGCAGCAGGCAGCCTGAGCCTGGCGGTGTCGGAGCCGCAGGCGGCGCTGAAGACCGCCGTGCGGCGCGGCTGCGGCGGCGAGCTGCAGGAAGGCAGGCTCATTCTGCCCCGGATGAGTGATGCCCGGGTATCGCTCCTGGTTAAGGAGCTGGTTGAAGACGGCCATGCGGTCTACAGAATTGAGGAACACAGGCAGTCCTTGGAGGAATTCTTCCTGCAGGTGGTCGGGGGTGGCGGACAATGATGTGGCGTGCGCTGTCGGCGGATTGGCTCAAGATCCGCGGCAAAGGCATCTGGTTCCTGGTCTTCCTCGGGCCGGTCGGCCTGATTGCCATGCAGGGGCTGAATTTCGGGCTCCGTTATGATTACCTTCGCGGTCAGTACCAGGCCGACCTGTGGGACGGTCTGCTCAGCAATATCGCTTCGTTCGTACCGATTGCCCTCTACCTTGGGGGAACACTGGTCTCTTCGCTGATTGCAAATGTGGAGCATCAGACCAGCGCCTGGAAGCAGCTTCTGGCGCTGCCTGTTCCGCGTACAGCCGTATTCATGGCTAAGCTGCTGCTCTGCCTGCTGCTGCTTGCCGTGTCCTGCCTGCTGCTGTCCGCCGGAACCATCGTGCTGGGGCTGCTGCTCGGCTTCGGTGTTCAGCCCATTCCTTATACCGATGTGCTGCGGATCGGCTTCGCTGCCTATGCTGCGGCCATGCCGGTGATTGCCCTGCAGCTCTGGCTGTCTCTGTCGAGCCGGAACCAGACGCTTCCGGTATCTGTGGGACTGACGTTGTCGCTGCTCAGTCCGTTCGGGCTGTTCTTCTCGGAGTGGGTTCCGCTCTCCTGGCCGGACCTGGCCTGGAGTGCTTCACGCCCTTGGCTGTTCAGCGGAGCCGGGCTGCTGCTGGGTCTCCTCGTGCTTTTTCCAGGAGCTCTGCACTTCGCGCGAAAGGATGTGGATTAACATGCGGACCTTCTTACGGATTGTGTCTGCCGAACATCTGAAGATGGCCGGTTTCCGGACCTGGGTGCTGATTCTGCTCAGCCCGCTGATCGCTCTGCCGATCGGTGCGCTGTCGGATATGAGTGAGGACGGGGCAGCGGTTACCTGGCAGGTGCTGCTTAACACGATGTCAGCCGTTCACGCCCTGCTGTTTCTGCCGGTGCTGTCAGGACTCTTCGCGGCTCTGATCTGCCGCAGTGAGCATAGCGACGGCGGCTGGAAGCAGCTCCTGGCGCTGCCGGTTACCCGGACCTCAGTCTTCTTGGCCAAATATGTGATGATTATGGTCCTGCTGGCTGTCGTTCAGCTCCTGCTGCTGGCCGCCATCCTGGGCATCGGATGGCTGCGCGGGGCGGAAGGGGGCGTTCCCTGGACGCTGCTGCTGAGCAGCATGTTCGGCGGCTGGTTCGCCTGCCTGCCGCTGGCTGCCTTGCAGCTCGCGGTCTCCCAGGGCTGGAGCAGCTTCGGCGCCCCGCTTGCGCTGAACGTCTGCTTCACCATACCGAATATGCTGATTGTCAATTCCTCCACCTACGGGCCTTATTATCCTTGGGCACAGCCGGTATTGGCCATGAATCCCTACGGGGAAGAGCAGTTCGGCGCCTTCAATCTGCCGCTGGAGACCTTGATGCTTGTCGTGGCCGGAAGTCTGGTGCTGTTCCTGGCTGCGGGGCTGATCTCCTTCCGGCGTAAAGCGGTGTAAATGTAACGCAGTTCCTCCTCCAATGGACAATGGGCGAAGTTTTTTCTATAATTAATCGTAGAAGATACTATTAAGCTCCCGGCGGAAGCCGGATTAGCATATGGAGGAGGGCGGGTGCATGGAGCCAGCGGCACTGGATGAATGCGACAATACATGCAATGGTTCCGAGCTGGAGCCGGAATCGGTGGCACTGATTCTGCCGGACCGCGCAACAACGGATAAGATGGCAGAGATGTTCAAGGCGCTCGGTGATCCGACCCGGGTACGGCTGATTTACGCGCTGTCCCAGCAGGAGCTGTGTGTGCATGATCTGTCGTCCATACTGGATATGGGGCAGTCGGCAGTCTCCCACCAGCTCCGCTACCTGCGTAATCTGCGGATTGTGAAGCGCCGTAAGGAAGGCAAGACGGTCTATTATTCGCTGAATGATGCCCATGTCGAGCAGATTTTTCTGCAGACCCATGAGCATATCCGGCACGAATAGCACGCCCGGAACGGAATAAGGGAATGTCCCGCAGCAGCCTATGGCTGCCGGGGACATTCCCTTATTTGTTGCTGGTGGAGCGGCCGCGAGGACCGTGGACCGGATATAATCGAAAAACCGGCTACATTGCGCCGGATGGTGGTGTGCGGGCGGCCCAATTCCGCGATCGGCCGTTACGCCCGGCCGGCAAGGACGGAGCACCGCCGCATTCGCCTCCGGTTACACCGGAAGCTCTCCATGTGTAAGGGTGGCGTCCTCGATCTGGAGCGTGGCGTGCCGGAGGCCGAACCGCTCTTCCACTACGTGAAGCGCCTGCTGAAGCACCTGCTGGTGGCTCTGCCCGTCTGCAATCCGCAGATGGCCGCTGACGGCATCCATTCCCGAGGTAATGGTCCAGATATGCAGGTCATGGACTTCGATGACGCCCTCAACGTCCAGGAGCGCCTCCCGCACCTCCTGAAGATTCACCGCATGCGGAGTTCCTTCCATAAGGATATGGAAGGCCTGCTTGATAACGCCCCAGGCGCTCCGCAGGATGAGCAGTGCGACCAGCACGCTGATGATCGGGTCGGCCACATACCAGGAGAACAGGCTCATGACCAGACCGGCGGCCAGCGCGCCGACTGAACCAAGCGCATCGCTGATAACATGCAGGTAAGCACTGCGGATATTGATGTTGTCCTTGGCTCCGCTTCTGCGCATCAGTGACCAGGCGCTGACCAGATTGGCCAGCAGGCCGACAGAGGCGATCAGCATCATCGAGCCGCTCGCTACAGTTGGCGGCTCGAAGAAGCGCTGCCAGGCTTCCCAGATAATGAACCCGGAGATGACGAACAGGGTCACCCCGTTGAAGAGTGCAGCCATAATCTCAAACCGGAAGAAACCGTAGGAATTCTTCGGTGAGGCGGGTCTCACGGCCATAATCATGGCCACCAGGCTTAAGGCCAGGGAGGCGGTGTCGCTGAGCATATGGCCCGAGTCGGACAGCAGTGCCAGGCTGCCGGTCAACAGGCCGCCGAAGAATTCAAGGAACATGATCCCGCCGGTGATAATCAGTGCGATCAGCAGGCCCTTCTTGTTGTCCGGCGCATGGGAATGAGAGTGTGAATGGGAATGCGAATGAGAGTGTGAATCAGAGTGGGAATGCGAATGTTGATGTGAATGGGAATGACTCATCAGAATGACCTCTTTTCAGATAACATATGAATGATTGCTCATATGTTAATACTATATCGACTGCCGTTAAATTTCAAGCCATATTATAGAATTCTATGTTTACATCATTCTTTTCTCCGAAATTGCCATAATCTATGCGCCCCGCGCATTGACACTGTTAGTTTCAGGGGAATATAATAAGTGTAAGTTAACATATGAACAAATACTCATATATAGGAATGATTAAGGGAGATGAGTCATTTGAGTACGGCTGAAGGCAATGTGAAGCGGAAATGGATACTGGATGGACTGGACTGCGCGAATTGCGCCATGAAGATCGAGAATAAGGTGAAGAAGATCGAGGGGGTCTCCTCCTGCTCGGTCAACTTCGCTACTAAGACCATGATGCTGGAGACGGCGGCTGCGTCCTCGGATGAGATCGCCGAGCAGGCACAGCAGACGGTGACTAAGCTTGAGCCGCATGTGAAGCTGCGCGAGGTTGCCGCTGCGCGGGCGGTCAAGCAGCGGACAGCCGGTGCGGCCCAGGTGCGCCGCGTAGCTGCACAAGGTCACGGTCATGTTCATGACCACGGGGAACCGCATAGTCATGACCATGCCCATGCTCATGGAGACGGCCATGAGCATTCCCACGCAGGCGGCCATTCCCATGCCAAGGCCGCTGCCGCTGCCCACAGCCATGACGATGCTCATGGCCACGGGCACAGCCACGAGCACGGAGCAGGCGATACCCGCCGTATCCTGCTCCGGCTGGGCGGCGGCGCGGTACTGGCCGCAGCAGGGATGTTCCTGCCGCTCAGCGGTATCGCCGAGCTGCTGATCTTCCTGGCCGCCTACCTGATTGTCGGCGGTGAGGTGGTGCTGTCGGCCGTCCGGAATATTATCCGGGGCCAGGTGTTCGACGAGAACTTCCTGATGGCGCTGGCGACCATCGGGGCGTTCGCCATCGGTGAATACCCGGAGGGTGTCGCCGTTATGCTGTTCTATCAGGTCGGCGAGCTGTTCCAGGGGATGGCGGTCAACCGGTCGCGCCGTTCGATTACTGCGCTGATGGATATCCGGCCGGAATATGCCTACCTGAAGGAAGGCGGCAATCTGCGCAAGGTTTCCCCGGATGAGGTGCAGGTGGGCGACAGCATCGTGGTGAAGCCGGGAGAGAAGGTGCCGCTGGACGGCATCATTCTGGAGGGCAGTGCCATGATGGATACCTCGGCATTGACCGGGGAGTCCGTTCCCCGTTCCACCCAGCCGGGCAGCCAGGTGCTGAGCGGATTCATTAACCGCAACGGGGTGGTCACCATCGAGGTGACAAAGGACTTCGGCGAATCGGCGGTCTCGCAGATTCTGGAGCTGGTGCAGAACGCCACCAATAACAAAGCGAAGACAGAGAACTTCATTACAAAATTCGCGCGCGGCTATACGCCGGTAGTAGTCATCACGGCGCTGCTGCTGGCGGTGGTTCCGCCGCTGGTGCTGAGCGGTGCAACCTTCTCGGACTGGATCTACCGTGCGCTGGTGTTCCTCGTAATCTCTTGTCCCTGTGCTCTGGTCGTCTCCATTCCGCTCGGCTTCTTCGGCGGCATCGGCGCAGCTTCCCGCAGCGGTATTCTAATCAAGGGCAGCAATTATCTGGAGGCCCTGAACGATGTGAAGGCTGTGGTGTTCGACAAGACGGGGACACTGACCAAAGGCCAGTTCACCGTGACCGGCAATGTGCCGGCGGAAGGCTTCACAGCGCAGGAGCTGCTGCGCATCGCAGCTTTTGCGGAGAGCCACTCCAGCCACCCGATTGCGGAATCCATCCGCACGGCCTACGGTGAAGCCATTCCCGGCGAAGCGATTGCAGACTATAACGAGATCTCCGGGCACGGCATCGCCGTTACTGTGGAAGGCAAGGCAGTGCTGGCCGGGAATGCCCGGCTGATGGAACGGGAAGGCATCAAGAGCCGGACGCCGGAGCAGCATGGGACGATTGTCCATGTCGCCGTAGATAAGGTCTATGCGGGCTATCTTGTCATCGCTGATGAAGTGAAGGAGGATGCGCTTAAGGCGATTCAGGCCTTGAATGCGCTGGGCATCCGCAAGACGGTGATGCTGACGGGTGACGCCGCTCCGGTAGCCGAGTCTGTGGGCAGACAGCTGGGGATTCAGGAGATTCATGCCGAGCTGCTGCCGGGCGATAAGGTATCAGCAATTGAGCGGCTGGAGCGGGAGAAGGGGCCGCGCGAGAAAATGATTTTTGTCGGGGACGGCATCAATGATACCCCCGTGCTGGCCAGAGCAGATGTCGGGATTGCCATGGGCGGACTGGGCTCGGATGCAGCGATTGAAGCGGCTGACATTGTTATCATGACCGATGAGCCTTCGAAGATTGCAGATGCGATCGGCATCGCCAAACGGACACGGCGCATTGTGTGGCAGAATATTGCTTTTGCGCTGGGAGTCAAAGCGGTCTTCCTGATCCTTGGGGCGTTCGGCATTGCTACGATGTGGGAGGCGGTCTTCTCCGATGTAGGAGTTACCGTACTCGCGGTGCTCAACAGTATGCGTGCCTTGCAGCTGCCGAAGCCAGTCAACCCTGTACAGTCAGCGGCTAACCATTTATAGATGATGAAAGAATTATGAAAAAGCAAGCCTCGAAGATCCTAATAATTGGGTCTAGAGGCTTATTTTTTGTTGGAGTGCTTATGGTTTTTGTCTATTTATGCCGATATATTAATAAGGATTTACAGCATATGGAAGATTACAATGCGTTTTTAGGGGGATTTGGCGGTGGATGAGGCAAAGGTACGGTCCAAACTGAAAATGAATGTAAAGAAAGGAAAAAGCCTGTCGCTGCAAAGCAAATGGTCGATTGCCATTGTAGCCGTGGCGATTGTGCCGCTTATCGGGGCAACGATCTTTTTGATGCAGTACTTCGGAGGAGTGACCCGGGACGACAGCGAGGAGCTGGCGCAGAATATTCTGGACATGAACACGGTGCGGATTCATGAGTGGCTGACCACCAAGACATCCGCAGTGCAGGAGCTGATCAAGCAGCATCCCGAGTTCGATACTTCACGGCCGGATACGATTTTTCCGGTAATTAAGGTACTGGAAGAGAGCGATTCACAATCCGAAGGCTACAGTGTTATTAATAAGGAAGGAATTCTGGCGAACGCGCTCAAGCTTACAGCAGATATCAGCAAATCCGCTTATCTCCAGGAGGCCAAGGCCACGCTTGCCCCGGCGGTCGCGGAGATGTCTTTTCTGGAACAGCTGAATAAGTATATCATTCCGGTCTTCGTGCCGGCGGTGGACAAGAACAACCAGTTTGCGGGAGGTATTGCCTTCTCGGTCACCCCTGACATTCTGAAGGAGATGAGCAAAAACATTCATGTTGGCGACACTGGCTATGGATATGTTATTTCGGGACAAGGGGATTATTACGCCTACTCCGACCCGGAGCGCATCGGCAAGAATATCGCGGAGTATGCGAAGACCCCGGAATTGAAGCAGGCGGTAGAGCGCATTCTTGGCAGGGAGTCCGGCTCTGAGGCCTATAAGGGAGAAGACGGCAAGCAGGTGATTACCTACTTCGATACAGTTCCCGGGACCGACTGGAAGCTGCTGATTACGGTTCCCGCCAGCGAGATAATGGCCAAAGTCTCCTCCGCCCAGCAAATATCTATTTTGTTCCTGGCCGTGGTGATGCTGGTGGTCATTGGAGTGGCGCTGTACCTCACCCGTCTGCTGGTGAAGCCGATTAAGGGCATCTCCGCCGTGATGAAACGGGTGGCTGAGGGACATCTCAGCGAGCGCGTTACCGTGCGGTCTGGCGATGAAATCGGCCTGATGAGCCAGAGCATTAATGATATGATCGGCTCGCTCTCCGGCATTGTCGGCAAAATAGATGCCACAGTATCGCAGGTGGCGGTCTCGGCAGAAGGCGTGCTGAATTACGCCAGCCAGTCCTCCAATACGTCAGCGGAGATTGAGACGGTGGCCCAGGAGGTCGCCCACGGCATGGGCGAGCAGTTCAAAGGCTCGGAGCAGGCGGCACGGGCTACGGAAGAGATGGCGATCGGGCTGCAGCGGATTGCCGAATCCTCCGTCAATGTGTCCGACCAGGCGGAAGCCGTCAGTACGGAAGTTGAGAATGGATACATAGAGATTCAATCCACATTGAAGCAGATGACGGTAATCACTGGTGCAGCGGAAGAGACATCAGCGCTAATCGCCAACCTGACCGGGCAATCCGAACAGATCGGGCAGATCGTCGATGTGATCTCGGAAATCTCCAATCAGACGGGGTTATTGTCACTGAACGCTTCGATCGAAGCGGCCAGAGCAGGCGAGCACGGACGCGGGTTCGGGGTGGTGGCGAATGAGGTGAAAAAGCTGGCCGAGCGCACCAATAGCGCGATTGGCAACATTGTGGAGTTAATCCGCCAGATTCAGGAATCGACCCGGGCGGCCGCTGTCTCCATGGAGAACAGCATTGCGGAAATCGGCGACGGTATGGGCAAAATGCAGAATGTCGGCACCTCCTTCGACCATATCCGTTCCTCAATCCGTGAAGTGTCGGTCCAGATTCAGGATGTCTCGGCGGTGAATGAGCAAATGTCGGCGGGAACCGAAGAGATTACGGCGTCCATCGCCGACATGCTGATTATTGCCAGGGAATCCGCCGAGAGCGCCGAGATGGTTGCGGATGCTTCTACGGAGCAGCGGAACCTGATGAACCGGGTCGTGACCTCGGCGGAATCCCTGAACCAACTGATGGGCGAGCTGCGGAGTGAGATCGAGAAGTTCCAGATAGAGTAAGCCGGACTACAGCTTCTCCTCCAGCTTGAGGCTGTCGATTCCCTTGCGGATAATGCCGCAGGAAGCGGCGAACTTCGCCATCTCGGCTTCATTGAGGTTCAGCTCCAGCAGTTCCTGGATGCCGCCGCTGCCGATGATGGCCGGTGCCCCGGCGCAGACGCCGCGCTGCCCGTATTCACCATCCAGAATCGCGGATACGGCGATGATTTTGTGCTCGTCATTCAGAATAGAACGTGTGATATATGCCAGTGCGCTGCCGATGCCGAAGTGGGTTGAGCCCTTACGGGTAAAAATCTCCCACCCGGCATCCTTCGTCTTGCGGGCGATATCCTCCAGATCCAGGGTGCTGAAGCGCTCGCGGTGCTGCTCCATAATCTGCAGCAGCGGCTTGCCGCCGATGGTGACATGGGACCAGGCCACGAACTGGGACTCCCCGTGCTCGCCAAGCGCATAGCCGTTGACGCTGCGCGGGTCAATGGTGAAGACCTCCGACAGCAGGGTTTTCAGCCGCGAGGAGTCGATGGAGGTGCCTGTGCCGATAATCCGGTGGCGCGGCAGGCCCGATATTTGCCATACCAGATAGGTAACGATATCTACAGGGTTAGCAGCGACAACGAAGATGCCGTCGAAGCCCCCGTCCATAATCTCGGTGATAATCTCCCGGGTGATGACAGCGGCGGCATCCAGCACATCCAGCCGGGTCTGCCCGGGTTTGGGATTGGCCCCTGCCGTCAGGATCACAACATCCATCCCTGCACAGTCGCTGGCGGTGCCTGCATAGACCTTGGTGCGCGTTCCGGTGAAGTCCATACAGTGTGAAAGATCCAGCGCTTGGGCCATCGCGCGGTCATACGTACGGTCAATCATCATAATCTCATCGCAGATGGCCTGATTCACCATGGAATAGGCGCAGCTGGAGCCGACCATGCCGGAGCCGACGATCGCCACTTTTCTTGATTTACTTTTCAATTGCCTGTCCCCGCTCTCTAATAGTAATACCCGGTCCTGTATTCGGAAGGCCATCCAACCTTGTCAGGAATCCTGTGTGGTTGCTTCTATTCTAACTGATCTCATTGTAAGTTACCTGACATTGGGCAGGAAAAACCTGCTGGACCCCTCACCAATTTAGACATAATTGACATGAAGGGTCAGCTTGTTCCGGGCTTGTTGATATAGAATATGCAGATCGCGGGCATTCGGGAAGGTGATGTCATGCGGATAACGATGCAGTTTCAACTGCTATCATGCTTTTTTCCGGAGTATGTTATGTATCCTGGCCTGTCTCTGCTCAGGATTGCGGGAGCTCCGTCTTGGCCGGAAGCATCCGGGTATAGTGCCGGTACATGAACAATCTCCAGTGGAGAATCATGCCGAAGGCCAGAATGAAGAACAGACCGCCGGATTGCGGAACAGATACATACCGGTTGATGAATTCATGAAGCAGGGTGCGGACCAGCAGCAGGCCCAGCAGGATGAAGGCGAAGCTCTTGGAGCGCTGGGCATAGACCAGCCCCTCCCGTTCTTCAAACTTCGTACTGCGGATCAGCGGATAGGCGAAGATAAACCAGCCGACCAGAAATGCGGTAACCGCCCACCACCAGGGAAAACGGACCTCCGGTACGACAAACATGGCGAAGCCGGTGGACATACCCAGCGGGGGAATCCAGATTTTGCGGATGGTTACCGGGCGGGCGCTGGCCTTCAGGCGGATAAAAATCACCATGAGCGCCATAAATATAGCTCCTACGGTGGAGCCGACATGCAAAAGGGAGGGATTGATATTGCCCATCATTCACATTCCTCTCTGTGATATGGATCACTTATTTCTTCATTATAGCAGATAATGAATTCATTTCAGAATACACACGCAAGCAGACCCGCCAGGTTCTATCCCCGGCGGGTCTGTTCAGCAAATATCATATCCGCAGCTTCAGGTACGAAGGCTGCCATTAGTCTTAAGAACGGCTACGTCCGCCAACCGAACGCATAATCAGGCTTACGATGAAGATCAGAACCACAGCACCGATCAATGAAGGGAACACGTAGAAGTCGCTGACCTTAGGTCCCCAGCTTCCCAGCAGCATTCCGCCAAGCCATGAACCGAGAATACCTGCGATAATGTTGCCGATAATGCCGCCCGGAATATCTCTACCCATAATCAGACCGGCCAGCCAACCAATTACGCCACCAACAATCAACATCCATAGTAAACTCATTGTACTTCAGCTCCTTTTTTGTGTTTGTTGTCTTCGATGGTTACTATTAACCGCATGTTCGGCATTTAAACCAAGTGTAAAATATTGCCGTCAGCCTCTAATTAGTATTTTATTGTGTCCATATTTATGCTGTTTAATCCTGATATGAGAACGGGTACATAAACATGTTATAGTAGTTTAACAATATACAATGAAGGAGCCGCTGCCATGCACCAGCCTAATGAAGTATTGTTCTATATAGGGACATATAATGGGGAAAAGGAAAAAGCCATATTGCTCGGCGCACTGGACCAAGAGACGGGGGAGATGAGGGTGCTGGGCGGGACTTCAGGCATTGAAAATCCCTCCTATCTGGCACTTAATGCTTCGCGTACAATGTTATATGCAGTGAGTGAACTGGATGAAGGCAAGGTTCATGCTTATGCCATTGATCCCGGCAGCCAGGCGCTTCGCTCTCTGGGCAGCCAGGCTACCAGGGGCGGCGCGCCGTGTTATGTCTCCGTGGCTCCGCAGGATGATTACATATTCGTATCTAACTACACGGGAGGCAATGTCAATGTGTTCCCGCTGAACCCGGACGGGTCGCTGCAGGAGATGTCCTCCCAGGTGAAGCATGAAGGCTCGGGTATCCGCAGCGACCGCCAGGATGCGCCGCATCCCCATTCGGTCATCCCGGATCAGACCGGAGAGCATGTGCTGGTCTGTGATCTCGGACTGGATCAGATTGTATTCTACCGTGTCGATGACGGGAAGCTTGTTACACACCGCGAGGTAGCGGTGCCGCCGGGATCGGGGCCGCGCCATCTGGCGGTGCATCCTTCCCGGCAATGGATCTATCTGGTCAATGAACTGAGCAATACCGTGAACGTATTCGCCAGTGATGAGCCTGAGGGGGATTTGAAGCTATTGCAGAGCATCAGCAGCCTGCCGGAGCACTACACCGCCGGAAGCGATGACACAGCTGCTGACATCCATGTAGCGCCTTGCGGACGCTATCTGTATGTGTCCAACCGCGGGCACGACAGCATCGCCCTGTTCCATGTTGATAACGCTACAGGTCTGCTGGAAGCACAGGACTGGGTGATCTCCGGGGGACGGACCCCGCGCAATTTCGCCCTGATTGGCGGAATGCTGCTCGCTGCCAACCAGAACAGCGGCAATATTGTCTCCTTCCGCATCGACAGCGAGACCGGCCGGCTGATTCCTACCGGCAACGAGTTGGATGTGCCGTCACCTGTGTGTCTGGTTGCTTTGGATTAGGCTATGACGAAGCCCCCTCTCTGCCGGTTGGCGGAGAGGGGGCTTTTTGTTGATTTGTGGGGAGCTATGCAGGCGAGTGCTGCGAATGTGTTTGAAAAATCGAATAGAATGTGCTGGCGTAAGGTGTTTGTGCTGAATGTATGCGAAAAATCGAATATATTCGGGACGCTACTGGCAAGTTGACCAGATGTATGCGAAAAACCGAATACAATGTGCTGGCGTAAGGTGTTTGTGCTGAATGTATGCGAAAAACCGAATAGAATGTGCTGGTGTAAGAGTGTTTGTGCTGAATGTATGCGAAAAACCGAATACAATATGCTGGCGTAAGGTGTTTGTGCTAAATGTACGAAGAGTGCTGTTACCCTACGCCAGTCCTGTCACTCCTGAGCGACACCGCATTGTTCGCCGCCCGCTGGAGACTACCCGTGTTAGCCATGAGGTGCATGTGTATTATTCCGCTGCCTGATGCTGATCAGAGTAATCTGTATTAACACTTGAAAATTGTATAATAGCCGGTTAATGTGCTCCCTCCAGGGAGTTTTCCCGTTCATAGAATCCGATATCATCCAGCATAATCTTGTCGCCTTCCCCTTGCAGATAGAAGGTGATCTCCGTCAGCTTCCCGGTATCAAGCGCAGGCTCTTCCTCCAGGAACTGCTCGAACGACAGCTCATAGGTTTGGAATACGGCCTCCGAGCGGTCTCCGAATTTGCCGTCCATGATCCGCTCCTCCAGCCACGGGCTAACCGTGAACTCGGTCTGCGGCAGCGGCAGAATATCGGCGGCCTCATCCAAGGGGAGCCTGGCTGCGGCGTCATTGATGTCCGTCAGCTCCACCTCGACCTCCGGGGCGGGAGCCGCTTCATCAGCCTCTGCATCCCCATTCCGGTTGGCCAGCGAGAAGCTCAGCCCTTCTGCCGCTGACTCGGCAAGGGTGCGGGTGAAGGGTTCGCTAAGTGTGATGCTGTAGGCCGCTTCGGAGGCCTCCGGCTGTCCGCCTGGACTGCCGCTGCGCTCCAGCAGAACGCCGTACGAGGGCTTGTTGTTCGCTTCGCGGTCTTTGGCCTGCTCCTCGCTCCATTTCAGGCCTTCTGCTTTCGCCGTACCGCCCCGGACGGTATCACGCTTGCGGTCTTCCTCGTAGTCGGCCACCGTCAGATGCGCCCCGCTCTGGAAGCGGTTATAGTAGGCGGTATCCGGCAGCCACTGCGCCCCGCTGCGGTAATCCCGGAACAGCGGCCGGTATTCCGCCTTGCCGTGCAGGGTCGTCTCCAGAAATGCGGAGACATACACCTTGGCAATCTGCCGCTGCTCCGCTCCGTCTATAATCTGCGAGCGCTTCAGGAACAGGCCGGCGGGCAGCGTCTGGTCATAGAGCCCCCAATCGCTGTTGAACTGGCTGTGGTTGGCACCGGCGATGTAGAGCGAGCTTTTGAAGGCAGCGGTGTTGCCGGTATAGGAGGAGCGCATATATTGCCGGTCCCCGTAGAAGTCATGCACATCACCGTCGCGTGCGCCCTGCAGCGTCAGATAGCTCACATCCCGCAGGGTGGCCTGCTTGCTGTCAATCCCTTTATCAGTAGGCGCGAGAGCAACTATAGAAGTGATGTTGAACTTCCGGGTAGCTTCCAGTGCCGGATCACCGGCGAACCAGCGGGTGGCATCCGCCGCCATGGCTACAGCCTGGCCGCCGCGGCTATGGCCCAGCAGGGCAGTATGGTCATAGTCAACCTTGTGGTAAAAAGGGGTGCCGGATTGCTCCGCAAATCGTTCGATCTGCTGCAGATGCTTCAGGATCATCCAGGTCCGCACCTTGAAGTCATTGTCAGGGATGCCCGACCAGGCCGAATAGTTCAGGAAATTCTCGTCCAGTGTGACTGCGATGAAGCCCCGGCTGGCCAGCAATTCGCCAAGATAAGCGTAGCCGTTCTCCGAATAATCCTCCATCATATGATTGCCGTGAACCATAAGCACCAGCGGATAAGGGCCGTCTCCGTCCGGCATCCATACCCTGGCGTTCAGCGGCAGCGTACCGGGATCGAATCCCCAGAACAGCGTCCGCAGCTTTGGCCAGGATGAGATATAATCCGTGGCATCCACGGAATCGGAGATCAGGGACGCTTCGCCGCCATAACCCTTGCGGTGGATATCCTTGCCGCTGCCATAGGTGAAGGAGTGGAAGGTATATTCTCCCGGCTCCGAAGGATCGGCAGCAATGGCAGGCTGCACCTTGCCCGCTGCGGCTATCGACTGAAGGGAAGGCAAGTAGTCCGGCGGCTTCTCTGTCCCGTATCCGTAGGCCAGCGCAAAAGGAGACAGCATAAGCACCATCGCCAGCAGCCCGCCGGTCAGGCTTCTGCGGGTCCGGACCAGCCCGGCCGCCAGTCCGCCGATGGCACTGGCCAGAGCGGCGATGCCTGCAATTACCGCTGCGGCTTCAGGCTCCAGTCCGCCGAAATACAGAATAAGCAGCGCCCCGCCGAAGGCACTTAGCCAAGAGCCTGTGAACAGCCGCGGAATGCGGAGGCCGGTCAGGGAGAGCAGAACGGCCAGAAGATTGCCCGCGAGTGCCATTCCAAGCGTTGCCGCCCCGGCTGCCAGGATCATGTCCGCTGCGCTTCCGAGGCCCGTAGGGATACCCATAACGGCGATCGTACAAGCCAGAATGCATAGTATCCATGGTCCGCTGAGCGCAATTCTCCACAGTGTGGTGTCGTACCGGTAGGTCTCTGTAATGCGTCTGCCTATTCCTCTAAGAATACGCCTGTGCAGCCGCGGTCTCTGCGGCGCGGGAGCATATTCCAAATCCATTCCCATGCTGATCCCCCCTTCCCAGGAATTATCTGGCAGTCTTCTTCGCCTGTGAAGCTACTTCTTGAAGTGATTTGAATTCGTTCCATAAGATGTAGCAATAATATTACTTTGGGCCGCCAATGACAAGTGGGTCTTACAGGAACAGCGGCCAGTTAGCTTCCGAAATCATGCGGGTGATGTGCCGAGAATGTATGCGGAAAACCGAACATAATGGGTGGCGCGGGGGCGTGTGGGCCAAATGTAATCGAAAAACCGATTACAATGGGAGGCGCGGGGGTGCGTGGGCCAAATGTAATCGAAAAACCGATCACAATGACTCGCGCAATGGCATGTGGGCAAAATATAATCGAAAAACCGATCACTATGACTCGCGCTGGGTGCGTGGAGCAAATGTAATCGAAAAACCGACCACAATGACTCGCGCAATAGCATGCGGGGCAAATGTAATCGAAAAACCGGTTACATCTGCCCCACGCCACCTGAGTGTGTACTAGCATCCTATATCTGTAAGAGAAGTTTTTTCATTATGAAAAAAAGGTTTGACAGCACGGGAAGCTTTCAGTATTATATTCCCATAACCTACTAAGTCGGTAGGAATAATTGAATAAGTTCTTACCGTACAGACGGAGGAACGCCTGCTTCAGGCTAGCAGACACGTGTCTATAGGACCGGTTTGACTTGCCGTGGGCAGGCTTTCCTGCGTCTTTTTTTACCGAAATATTATAGATGGGGGAGTGTTATGTGATGAGAAAAGGGATGAAAAAAGGGCTTATCACCGGGTTCGCGCTTGTATTGACGGCAGGGCTTGCAGCTTGCGGCAATAATAACGCGGGGAACAGTGCGGGGGCGGCAACAGAAGCGCCGTCAGCCTCAGCGGCAGCTACAGATTCGGCGGCACCGGAGGCAACGAAGGCAGCGAACAAAGAGCCGGTCGAACTGCTTAATGTATCCTATGATCCTACACGCGAGCTGTATGAGAACTATAATAAGGCTTTTGCCGCCTATTGGGAGCAGGAGCACGGCCAGAAGGTGACCGTGAAGCAGTCGCATGGCGGATCAGGCAAGCAGAGCCGTGCTGTGCTGGACGGACTGGAAGCGGATGTAGTTACGCTGGCGCTCGGATATGACATTGATGCGCTTCAGGAGACGGGGCTGATCGGCGCCGACTGGCAGAGCAAATTCGAGCATAACAGCTCCCCTTATACCTCGACCATCGTCTTCCTTGTACGCAAAGGCAACCCGAAGGGCATCAAGGACTGGCCGGATCTGCTGAAGGACGGAGTAGAGGTAATCACCCCTAATCCCAAGACTTCGGGCGGTGCGCGCTGGAATTACCTGGCTGCCTGGGGGTACGCGCTGGACCATAATAACAATGATGAAGCCAAAGCCAAGGAATTCGTGCAGGAGCTGTTCAAGCATGTGCCTGTACTGGACACCGGGGCGCGCGGCTCTACCACTACCTTCGTGGAACGCGGCATCGGTGATGTGCTAATCGCCTGGGAGAATGAGGCCTATCTGTCGATCAAGGAGCTGGGACCGGACAAATTCGAGATCGTGAACCCTTCGGAGAGCATCCTGGCCGAGCCGCCGGTAGCGGTGGTAGACAAGGTTGTGGATAAAAGAGGGACCCGCGAGGTAGCGGAGGCCTATCTGAAATATCTCTACTCCGAGGAAGGACAGAAGATCGCAGCTGAGAACTACTACCGCCCGACGCTGGATAGTGTGAAGGAGCAATTCAAGGACCAGTTCCCGGAGATCAAGCTGTTCACGCTTGCGGATAAATTCGGCACCTGGAAGGATACTCAAGAGAAGCACTTCAATGACGGAGGAATCTTCGACCAGATCTACGTGCCTGGAAGCTGATCGGCTCATAAGACGAAGGCGGGAGGAGGATGAACGGGCGTATGAATGTCATCAATGCTGCTGTAAAAGCAAGGCCGCGGCGCAGATTACTGCCGGGGTTCGGAATCACAATGGGCTTCAGCATATTGTATCTGAGCCTTGTCGTTCTGCTGCCGCTGTCCGCGCTGCTCTTCAATTCAACCGGGCTGAGCTGGGATAAATTCTGGGGGGTAGCCACAGATGCCCGAGTTCTGGCTTCCTATCGCGTCAGTCTGAGCACGGCGGCGGCAGCGGCCCTGATTGATGCCGTCCTGGGGCTGCTGCTGGCCTGGGTGCTGGTGCGTTACGAATTTCCGGGCAAAAGAATTTTCGACGCCCTGATCGACCTGCCGTTCGCCCTCCCGACCGCCGTAGCCGGTGTATCGCTGACCGCACTCTATGCCCAGAACGGCTGGATCGGCTCCCTGCTTGCACCGCTGGGCATCAAGATAGCGTTCACACCGCTGGGGATTACGCTGGCGCTGATGTTTATCGGCATTCCTTTTGTGGTCCGTACGGTGCAGCCGGTGCTGGAGGACCTGGACCGGGATATGGAAGAGGCGGCGGCAACGCTCGGTGCCCGGCGCGGCAGAACCTTCCTGCGGATCGTTCTGCCGGAGCTGCTGCCTCCGCTGCTGACCGGCTTCGCCCTGGCTCTCGCCCGGGGCATCGGCGAATATGGCTCCGTCGTGTTCATCTCCGGCAATATGCCGATGCGCACGGAGATTGCCCCGCTGCTGATCATGTCGAAGCTGGAGCAGTTCGATTATGCCGGAGCAACCGCGGTGGCCCTGATTCTGCTGCTGCTCTCCTTCCTGCTGCTGCTGGTGATTAACACCCTCCAGCACTGGGTGCGGAAAAGCGCGCGTTAAGCTTTGGAGGAAGCGGGCCTTTATCACACATACTTTAGGAGGAATAACTATGGCCGGTACGGTTCCCTTACGCGTTTCCGGGCCGGGGACAAGAGCTTCAGCCTCTCCGGCGACAGAGTCCCGGGCAGTGAAGTGGCTGCTCATCTCCCTGGCCGGGCTGGTTATGCTCTGGCTGATTGTGCTGCCGCTGACCATTGTGCTGGTGGAGTCGCTGAAGCGGGGGCTGGATGTCTACTGGGCTGCACTGACTGATCCGGATGCTGCCTCGGCGCTGAAGCTGACTCTGCTGGTAGCGGTCATTACCGTGCCGCTGAATACGGTCTTTGGCGTAGCGGCGGCATGGGCCGTCACCAAGTTCCGGTTTCGCGGCAAGGGCTTTCTGATCACGCTGATCGACCTGCCTTTTGCCGTATCTCCGGTCATTGGGGGGCTGATCTTCATTCTGGTATTCGGCTCGCATGGCTGGTTCGGCCCGTGGTTAAGCGACCATGGGATCAAAATTGTGTTTGCCCTGCCGGGGATCATCCTGGCTACGCTGTTCATTACCTTTCCGTTCGTGGCCCGCGAGCTGATTCCGCTGATGGAGGATCAAGGCACCCGGGAGGAGGAGGCCGCCATCACGCTGGGGGCGCATAGCTGGCAGATCTTCTGGCGCGTGACGCTGCCCAATATCAAGTGGGGGCTGCTGTACGGCATTATTCTCTGCAACGCGCGGGCCATGGGCGAGTTCGGTGCGGTGTCAGTTGTGTCCGGACATATCCGGGGAGAGACGAATACTTTGCCGCTGCATGTCGAAATTTTGTATAACGAATATCAGTTCTCAGCCTCTTTTGCCGTGGCCTCGCTGCTGCTGCTGCTGGCGCTGGTGACGATGATTGTAAAAAGCTTGCTAGTCCGCCAAAATGCTCATTGACAGCTACCGGGGGCCGTGCTAAGTTAATTCATAGTAAACGTGTCGGTTAAATGGTTATTTACTGAAATTGCCCAAGTCCGGGGAAAGGGAGGCCTTTCAAATGGCAAAACCGCTGAAGGTGGATGAGGTATGGCTGGCACGGATCAGAGAGCATCTCGACGATATGGAATTCGGTTCATTGCACATCGTGGTGCACGAGGGCCAAATCGTACAAATGGAGCGCACGGAGCGCAAGCGCTTCGAGAACAGCTCCGCGAATGCCCGCAACAGCGGGGAGACCGGAAGCCGGCGGACCGATATCCGCTCCGGGGGGCGGGGATAGATAAAATAACCCCACAAAGTGGGGCATTAGCGTAGGTGATGACTCAGGTACTTTGCGGGGATCCCAAAACATATAATTTCTTATCTAAGACCTTCGATTGGGGAGCCAATCGGAGGTCTTTTTGCGTATACAGAAAATGTGGCTGCTCACAACGAGCACATGCGCTCCCATTCCTCAAACGACAGCTTGGTTGTGACCGTCTTCAGCTTCTCGGGAACCTCTACATAACACATCAGCTCCAGACTGTTGCCGTCGGGATCATTGAAGTACACGGAGGCATTGCCCTGATTGGGGCGGACAAAGGGTTCAACCGTGGTCCTGCTCCCGAAAGGAACAGCCTCAATCTGGATAGAATTCAGCCAGGCAAGCGAATGCTTGAGATCTTCATAAGTAACCTCAAAGGCAATATGTCTCAGAGAAGGATGATATGGGGTCTCTACCTCCTTGCCTTCCCAAAGTCCGACCCAGCTCCGGCCCTCGACAATCCAGAAAAAGGCGGTATCTTCATCGCGCCAGGCAAATTTCAGTCCGAGCTTCTGATAGAATTCAATGGATGCTTCCAAGTTGGAAACGGGGAGATGTGCCTCATATAATCCTTTAATCATAATGTAAATTCCTTTCTTTGTTTAGCTATTAGTGAGAGTGCCCTTAGTAGCGTGTGTTGCGCCGTGATCCGCTGATCCCTTCCACCAGAAGGATAAGGGCCGTAATGGCGTGCATGAACCAGCCGATAAAAGGAATCCAGGCCACCAGCGAGGTGATCACCCCGACAGCGTTGCCGATGATGGAGCCGCCCTCCCGCAGCATAATGATAATCGCTACCGCATGAAGCAGAAACGCGATCCCGAGCGGTGCCCACGCATTCGCAAGCACAAACGTTCCGCCGATGACCGGCAGGGCCAGAAACGCCTCGTAAGCAAAGGTTCCCCATTTAAATAATTTTCCTACAGGCGACATTCTTTTCACCAACCTTCTTTAGTAGTCAAGCTATTGTCTATCCACAGTTTACCCAAGGAGAGGGGTTAAGAATAACCCGCTGAGCGGCAGCAGATGCAGTTGTAAGCTGTGTTTCTGACTAATTGTACGAAGGTGCGGGGAGGACGTTTCATTTTTCGGGGAGGTTGGACGCTTCTTGCCTGGACACTTAGGGTCCTTTATATTGGTATGAGATAGCGGAAGATGAGGAGGAAACTTGACATGAACCATTCGGCACAGCCGGAGGTACGGCATGAGGTGCCAGCGATTAAGGATTATCTGGCCCTGCGGGAGGAAGCCGGGCTTAGTCCGATGAGTGCAGAGGGAGCGGCGGTAGGACTGCCTAACTCGATGTTTGCAGTGACGCTCTATGAACAGGGGTTACTGGTCGGCATGGGGCGGGTAATCGGTGATGGGGGCTGCTTCTATCAGGTGACGGATATTGCGGTGAAGCCTTCCTGTCAGGGGCGGGGTCTGGGCAAAATCATTATGCGCGAAATCCGCGCATTCCTGGAGCAGGTGCCGGAGCGAGCGTATATCAGTCTTATCGCTGACGGAGAGGCGGCCCGGCTGTATGCCCAGTTCGGGTTCAAGCCGGTCATGCCCGCTTCACAGGGAATGTACCTGCCGCGCTAAGCGGCATGAAGCACGACTATGATTGAAATACTACAGGAAACAGGAAAGTGAGGCGGGATAGCATGGATATTGTAGTTTTTGGAGCATCCGGCAGAGTGGGGAGTGCCATTGTCGAGGAGGCTCTGCGCAGAAAACATGACGTCACCGCAGCGGTACGCAGGCCGGAGGCCTTCGCTATTCAGCATGAACGGCTGCAGGTGGTCGCTGCTGATGTTCTGGACCCCGCTTCTGTTGCAGCGGCTGTGCGCGGACACGGCGAGGTCATCAGTGCGTTCGGCCCGGCGGCCGGGCAGGAGAATGATCTGCTCAAGGCGGCGGAATCGCTGCTTGAAGGGCTGAGAACTGCCGGAGTGGAGCGGCTGATCGTGGTTGGCGGCGCAGGCAGCCTAAAGACGGAATCGGGAGAGTGGCTGATGGATACTGCCGGGTTCCCGGAGTCCTTCCGGGCGCTTGCTGCGGCTCATGCCCATGCGTACGAGATTTACAGCGGCTCGGAGCTGGATTATACGTATCTAAGTCCGCCGTCGGCGCTGATTGCCGGACGCCGTACCGGCCAGTTCCGTATCGGTCTGGACCGGCTGATTGTGGATGAGGACGGCCGGAGCAGCATCAGCATTGAGGACTTTGCAGTAGCGGTTGTGGACGAACTGGAGGAAGGGAATTTCAGCAGAGCCCGGTTCACTGTGGGCTACTAGCTATCTAAGGAGGCTGGAGCTAATGGATGTGGTGACAGCGGAGCAGATGCGGGCCTTGGACCGTGAGACCATAGAGCGGCTGGGCATACCGGCCATCGCGCTGATGGAGAACGCCGGCCGGGCCATTGCCGAGGAGGTTATTGCTTTTTGCAAGCGGCGTGGGGTGCTGGCAGGCGGAGCACTGCGTGGAGCGGGGGCAGTAGGCGGAATGGCCGGTGAGGGAGGAGCACTGCGTGGAGCGGGAGCAGTAGGCGGAATGGCCGGTGAGGGTGGAGCACTGCGTGGAGCGGGAGCAGCAGGCGGACTGGCCGAGGGCGACAGAGCGGGAGTACCCGGGCAGACAGGCGGAGGCGTTAGCGGCGGAGCGCAGCTTGGAGCTGGGATGACCAGCGGAATAGCCGAGGACGGCAGAGCGGAGTGGGGCGGAGCGGGAGTGCCCATGCAGGCCGATGGCGCTGCGCGGGGTTTCTCGGTCAGCGCGGATGCGGCGCTGACGCTGCCTGCCGCCGGCGGAGAGCACTGGCTCGTCCTCGCCGGCAAAGGCAACAACGGCGGCGATGGCCTCGCCGCCGCCAGGCACCTGCGTGAGGCCGGCATCGCCGTCACGCTGGTGTACGCGGCCGCGCCGGAGTCGCTGGCCGGCGAAGCCGCACTGCAGCGGGATGCCGCTGCAGCCCTGGGCCTCCCTGCCGCCGTCTGGGGCAGGGAGGCCGTGGATTTCACGGCCTGCAGCGGCATCGTCGATGCGCTGCTTGGCACCGGCAGCGCGGGCGCCCCGCGCGGTGCCTATGCGGAGCTGATTGCCGCAGCGAACGCCAGCGGCAGACCGGTCGTGTCCGCGGATATCCCCAGCGGGCTGGACGCGGACACAGGGCAGACGCATGAGCCGTGCATTCATGCGGCAGTGACCGTCTGCCTCGCGTTCCTCAAGCGCGGGCTGGTGCAATATCCCGGCGCGGGGGCCGCCGGGCAGGTGGTGGTCCGCTCCATCGGCATCCCCGCTGCTCTGGCCCGGGAGAGCGGCGTCCCGGCCAGCCTGCTGACGCCGGAGGTTCTGCGCACACAGCTCCAGGTGGATGTGTCGCGCCGCCGTTCGCCCGAGGGCCACAAAGGCACCTACGGGCATGTCCTGCTGGCCGCAGGCAGCCTGCGCATGAGCGGCGCCGGGCTGCTGTCTGCCCGCGCTGCGCTGCGCGCCGGCTGCGGGCTGGTCACCTGGGCGCTGCCGGAGGGGCTGTTGCCCTATGTCATCGGCGCCGCACCGGAGCTGATGCTGGCCCCGGTATCCGGGGGCAGCGGGGAGTGGATGGCCGGTACGGAGGCCGAAGTGCTGCGGCTGAGTGCCAGCCGCGATTGTCTGGCACTCGGCCCGGGACTGGGCCGGTTCAAAGGGGAAACGGAGTGGCTCCGCAGACTATGGGAGGGGACTGAGCTTCCTCTCATTGTGGATGCGGATGCACTGAATATACTGGCAGATGCCGATTACAGCTCCTGGAGCCGCCGCCACCCGGTCATTCTGACCCCGCATCCGGGAGAAATGGCCCGCCTGGCAGGAATCTCTACGGCGGAGGTACAGCGGGACCGGATCGGGCTGGCGCTGTCTTACGCTGTAGAGCATGGGGTGGCCCTGGTGCTGAAGGGTGCCCATACGGTGATTGCTACGCCCGAAGGACGGGCGTATATTAACATCACGGGGCATCCGGGAATGGGCACCGGCGGCGCAGGTGATGTGCTGACCGGAATGATCGCCGGCCTGCTGGCCCAGGGGCTGGACGCTGCACAAGCGGCTGCGTTCGGTGTCTACCTGCACGGGCTGGCCGGGGAACGCGCCGCCCGCAAGCGGGAGCATCCCGCCGCGCTGATCGCCGGAGATATTATAGACGCGCTGTAATTACCTCTGAATTCGCCGCCTACGGCCAGACTGTCCAACCGAGGTAATCCTGTGCCGTAACTCCTGCCCGCCTGCATCCCTGCCGCTGAATCAGACCACAACCAGGCAGAGCAGCGGGATGAACAAGGCGAAGAGCGGCAGCAGCAGCGGATAACGTTCGCCGGCGATCTGGGCCAGGCGGAACACCAGGAGCACGGCGAGTCCGGTCAGGCCGGAGGCCAGGGCGTCGCCGCCCTGCTCCGAAGCCAGCCACAGGCCCGCGCCATAACCGGCCACGGCATACAGAGCGAGTGCCGGGCTGAGCGAGGTGGAGCGGAACAGGCGCAGCAGCGCATCGGCCACAATGGCAGCGGGCAGGCTGTAGGCGTAGATGGCATACGGAACCGAGACCGGCCAGCCTGCCGGAATGCCGTCCTCATAACCATGGAGCAGCAGGAACAGGGAGACCAGAATGAAGGTCAATCCGGCGGCGGCCAGCTTGGTCAGGGCGTACATGCCCGCGTTCAGACGGACAGAGGAGGGCAGGTTGTAATCCTTATGTTGAATCATTGGCTAACCATCCTTTCAGGGAGAGAGATGAGTCGGGCTGGTTTGAACCAGGTCATGCCGGCAGCGGATGTGAGACACGGTGCAGGACTGCATGCAGCGGCCGGGCCTAACTGGTCACCATATCCCCGCCGTTCACATGAATACAGGTGCCGGTTACATACGAAGCATCACTGCTGGCGAGGTAGACATAGGCTCCTGCCAGCTCATAGGGCTGCGCCGCCCGCTTGAACGGAGTCTCTGTCCCGAAGACACTGACCTCCTCCGCAGAGAAGCTGGCCGGGATCAGCGGGGTCCATACCGGACCGGGAGCGACGCTGTTAACGCGGATTCCGCTGTCTGCGAGCGAGAGGGCCAGAGAGCGGGTGAAGGAGACGATGGCCCCTTTGGTGGAGGAATAGTCGATCAGTTCCTTGTGGCCCCGGTAAGCGGTGATGGAGGCGGTATTGATGATACAGCTTCCCCGGCGCAGATGCGGAAGAGCAGCCTGGGTCAGGAAAAAGAACGGGAAAATGTTCGTCCGGTACGTCTGATAAAGCTGCTCCTCTGAAATATCCAGGATGCTCTTCTGCGGATATTGAACGCCATGGTTATTGACCAGGATGTCCAGCTTGCCGAAGGTCTGCACGGTATGCCCGACGGCCTGGAAGCAGTTAGCCTTGTGGCGCAGGTCGGTCTCGATCCGCAGGCAGCGCCGTCCAAGCGCTTCAATCCGCCGCTGCGTGTCGGCAGCATCAGAGACTTCGTCCAGGTACGCGATGGCAATATCCGCCCCTTCCCTGGCAAAAGCGAGCGCCGCCGCCCTTCCGATCCCGCTGTCGCCGCCGGTGATGAGCGCGGTTTGGCCTTGAAGGCGTCCATTGCGGTGGTCTTCACGCTGCTCGCTGATGGGGGGCGGCTGCATCAGGCTCTCTAGCCCGGGCTGGCGGTCCTGGTGCTGGGGCGGGAAAGCGACTGGCTGCACGCGGCAGACCGTCTTTTCACCGTAATAGGGGTACACGGGATTCATGGGTGATCCTCCTTGCCTATGGGCTCTTTCGTATAATGGTATGCATGAGCCCAGGGAAGGGTGCGCCGCCCCGTTACATACACAAGACAAAGAATGGGAGAGAATACATGCTATACAGAGCTATGACAGCAGAGGATTATGAAGCAGCGTATCACTTATGGGAAAATACCACCGGGATGGGCCTCAGCGAGGCCGACTCCCGCGAAGAGATTCTCCGTTACCTGGAGCGCAATCCGGGAATCAGCCAAGTGTGCATAGAGGAAGACGGCACCCTTGCGGGCACGGCGATGTGCGGGCATGACGGGCGCAGAGGCTTTATGTACCATGTCGCCGTCAGCAGCGGCAGCCGGGGCCAGGGGGCCGGACGCGAGCTGGTCAAGCGCTGCCTGGAGCGGCTGCGGGAGGAAGGCATTATGAAATGCCACTTGATGGTAATACAGGGAAACGGCCTGGGGCGCAGCTTCTGGACCAGCATTGGCTGGCAGGAGCGGGACGGTCTGGTGCTGTTCTCCCGGGACAGCCGATAGGTGACAACCGGTGTGATAGTGTAGCTTTACTGCGGAAGCAGTATAATATATAGGAGCTGTGCAGGAAGGCATCATTCCATGTGCATTGCCCAATATGGATAGCGGGAGACGTATAACGATGCGGTTTAAAGATGTGTTCTCAATTATTGGTCCGGCGATGGTCGGGCCTTCCAGCTCGCATACGGCAGGGGCGGCCCGGATCGGCAGAGCGGCCAGACAGGTGCTGGGGGAATTGCCCCGGGAGGCGGAGGTTACTTTCTTCGGCTCTTTTGCCGCTACCTATCAGGGACACGGGACGGACCGGGCGATTGCCGGAGGACTGCTGGACTTCGCCACCGACGACCCCAGGCTGCCGGATTCTATCGAGCTTGCAGCGGAGGCCGGAATGGAGGTCACCTTCGGGCAGGGAACGGGTCTGTTCCCGCATCCCAACACGGTCCGCCTGCGTCTGGTCGGCAGTGAGAACGGGACCGAGCTGACGCTTACCGGCACCTCGATCGGCGGGGGGAATATTGAGATTGTAGATATTGACGGCTTCAGTGTGAAGCTGACCGGCATGTACCCGACCGTGCTGATTCAGCATATGGACTATCTGGGTGTGCTGGCCAGTGTTACAGATGTTATGCGGACAGGGCAGTTCAACATCGGGCATATGTCGCTGGACCGGAAAAACCGCAGCGGAGCCGCACTTACAGTGCTGGAGCTGGACGAGGCGGCCACCGGTGAGCTGCTGCAGAATCTGCGGGCGCTGCCTGCCGTGAAGACGGTCAAGGTGGTTGATTTGAACGAGAAGGTACAAGATCAGAAGGGGAAGGACATCACATCATGAATTTTCAAACACTCAGCGAATTAGCTGTATTATGCGGGGAGCGCGGACTCGGCATCGGCGCGCTGATGCTGGAGGAGCAGAGCGCGGAATCCGGGCGCTCCAAGGAGCAGGAATTCGCGACAATGCGCGAGTATTACGGCGTGATGAAAGAGGCGGTCCACCGCGGTATGACCGAGGACACCACCTCGCGCAGCGGACTGACCGGCCTGGACGCCCAGCGGGTGGCGGCTTATAATGCGGCGGATGAGCCTAGTCTCGGCGGCCCGGCCGGCCGGGCGATGGCGTATGCCCTGGCCGTCTCCGAGGTGAACGCCTCGATGGGCCGGATTATTGCCACTCCGACGGCAGGGTCCTGCGGCATCATTCCCGGCGTATTCCTAAGCTGCCAGGAGCGCTTCGGCTGGGAGGATGATTACATGGTGTCCGGGCTGTTCGCCGCCGGGGCGATCGGCTATGTAATTGCGAACAACTCCTTCGTCTCGGGAGCGGAGGGCGGCTGCCAGGCCGAGGTAGGCTCGGCCATCGGCATGGCGGCGGGGGCGCTGACTGAGATGCGCGGCGGAACGCCGGCACAGGCGGTACATGCTGTAGGCCTTGCGCTGAAGAACACCCTGGGACTGATCTGCGATCCCGTAGGCGGGCTGGTGGAGATTCCCTGCATCGTGCGCAACGGCTTCGGTGCCGTTACGGCGCTTGCGGCGGCGGATATGGCGCTGGCCGGCGTGCGCAGCGTCATCCCTTCCGATGAGGTCATCAAGGTGATGCTGGAGGTTGGCTCTGCCATGCCTGAGAAGCACCGCGAGACTGCCGGGGGCGGGCTGGCGCAGACGCCGACCGGCCGCCGGATTATGAAGGATCTGCGGAAGCCCAAGTAACTAAGGTAACTAAGGGCTTCAGGCCCGGACGGTACTCTACTCTGACCCGGTTAGAGCATACGGAAGCGTTCAAGCTGATCCCACAGCCCCTCCTGCCGGAGAATTTCCGCCTGCTTCGGTCCCAAGAGGTCAAAGTGGGGGAACGGCTCACGGTTATGGATATACTGTGCCGGAAGGCCATGCTTCCTGCACCATTCCCGCAGGCGCGGCAGATCACTGCAGCCTACCTTGGTAACAGTTGTGATCCCGGGGAAGCGTTCATCAATCCAGTAATGGGTCAGGAAGGCAATCTCTCCTGCGGCAACCGCCTGCTTCCAGCGGGCTAATTCGGTCCGGTTAATTCCAAAGGCCATAGCTGTCTCATCCTTATTCATCATAGTGGAATTATTATATTCAATTTACCCGGAAGGGGGAGAAGCATATGAACGGGCAAGTCAGAGCCGATATCCGTTCCGGGCTTCAGGTCGAGATCGTACTGAAGCAGGACCAGGCAACCGGCAAGCTCACACAGGGCACGGTGAAGGACATTCTGACGAACTCGCCCCGCCACCCGCACGGCATCAAGGTGCGGCTTGCTGACGGGCAGGTCGGACGGGTCAAGAATATCATCGGCTGAAGCGGGTTCGTTTGCAGGAAACGCCATGGCAGGGCTGCCGGATTGGACAGCCCCGGCCAGGGCGTTTTTTGATTTCAACGGGCGCAGGCCGAATGTATGCGAAAAACCGGACACAATACGCGGTACGTTGGCGTGCAGGCTGAATGTATGCGAAAAACCGAACACAATGCGCGGTACGTTGGCGTGCGGGCCGAATGTATGCGAAAAACCGAACACAATACGCGGTACGTTGGCGTGCGGGCCGAATGTATGCGAAAAACCGAACACAATGTGCTGGTACGTTGGCGTGTGGGCCAAATGTATGCTAAAAACCGAACACAATGTGCTGGTGCGTTGGCGCGCAATAGGCGGCCGTCGGACCGCATGAATTAAGCCTCGCATGAACTGGGCTTTCAGTTACCAGCCAAGGTTACCGCCCCAGGAATTGCTCAAGCGACTGGTCGGCTTTGGTCTGGTTGCACAGATTACAGGCGCAGACACAGTTGTCGGGCGTGGTATGCCCGCCCTTGGCCCGGGGGAGCAGATGGTCGATCGTATCCCCGTACAGGCCGCAGAAGTAACAGGTGTAGTTGTCCCTGTTCAGAATGTAGGCCCGGAAGTCCTTGTTGCTGAACAGGCGGCGGATGGTCCGCCGGTTCACCACGACCGCTGCATGCTCCTTGACCAGCGTTACGGCAAGCTCCAGATCGATCTCCTGATGCCAGCGGCGTCCCTTGTCGCTGTGCCCGCGCATCAGAATCATGCCCTTGGCTGAAGGCACCAGGGCGGAAGCATCCTGCGGATCAGGCTTCGGCCCGCGCTGCGGCGGCAGGCTGCGGCCTGTCTCGGCAGCGCTGCGGGAACGGCCCTTGCCCTTCGGGCCTTTGGCTCCCGAAGCTGGAGCACTGCCCCTGCCGGGCGGACGGGGCTGGCTGCCTGGCGGCTTGGCCGGAGCTGCGCCTGCGGCTCCGGAGACAGAGGCCAGCGCCTTGTCCCGCTTGGCCGGACCCGGCCCGGCCGGGCGTTCCGGCAGCGCCGGCGCGGAGCTTGGATGCACCGGCGGGCCGGGTACGGCTGCCGCCGCAGCCGCGGCCGCCTCGCGGAGCTTGCGGCAGGCCCGGCAGGCTCCGCGCCGGGATGCTCCCTTGGAGCGTTTGCCGGTGCGTCTGCGGAATTCGGAGAGCGGCTTCAGCTGATGGCAATAAGCGCATTTTTTGGATGGAGGTGAAATGATTTCGGTCATAAGTGTATTCGGCAGAAGCGGCATTACGCCGTACCTGTCCAATCCCTTCTGTATTTTGAGAGATAAATAGTTATACTGCTTCCTGCGCTGCGGATTCATGATTTGTTACTAGTATAGCGTAAAGCGCAGGCATTCACACAACCGGTATAGCGTACCGGGGATTTTCAAGCGGGTGTGACATCCTTCCCGGCAGACATGAGGGGAAAACGGTACAATCAAATCAAACTTAGGCGCTGATCCACAATAATCGCTGGAATCAGCCTGAAATGGGGAACCGGAATGGAGTCTGCCCAAAAAAAGCCTGGTGCTGTAATCATGTTATACGTGCTTCTGGCATTTCTGAGTTTGGGGGCCATAGGCGGCGGGCTGTCCCTGCTGGCTGATCCCAGCGGAGAATTAATGGGAATGCCGGCCTCGGGAATGGTCAGATCGCCGTTTGGCAGCTTTCTGATCCCGGGCCTCTTGCTGCTGGTTGTATTCGGCCTGTTCCCGCTTGCTGTAATGTACGGCCTGCATAAGCAGCCGCCGTGGAAGCGGGCATACGCGCTGACCCCATTCAAGGAGCTTCATGCCTCATGGAGCTTCTCACTCTATATCGGCTTCGGGCAGGTGATCTGGATTATGGTTCAGACTTATTTGTGGAATATGGTCAACATCACCCATGTGATCTATATGTCTCTGGGGCTCCTGATCCAGATCCTTACACTGCTGCCTGGGGTACAGCGATATTTTGTGCTGGACGGCCGTGGCGAAAGACGTTAGAATGGCAGTGAACATTAAAGGGCTTTCATTAAGCGGCGGGGGTGAACCGGAAATGACCACAATATACGATATTGCCAAAAGGACCGGTTACTCACCAACCACAGTGTCCAAGGCGTTCAATAACTATTCTGATGTGCGGGAGAAGACGCGCCAGGAGATTCTGCGCACCGCCCAGGAGATGGGTTATCTGCCCAACGCCCATGCACGTACACTGACGACCAAGAAGTCGTGGACCATCGGTGTGCTGTTTGTGGAGAATACGGGGGCGGGCATCCGGCATCCTTTTTTCAGCGCGGTGATTGAGAGCTTCAAGCAGGTTGCCGTAGCGGAGGGCTACGCCCTGATGTTCATCTCGAAGGATGTCGGCGGCAAGAGAAGCGGCTATCTGGAGAACTGCCGGATTCGCGGCGTGGATGGCGTGGTGGTGTTCCTCTCGGATTATGAAGACCCGTATTTCCGGGAGCTGCTGGAGAGTGATATCCCTACGGTTGTCCTTGATTTCGAGACGGCGCTGTCCCATACGGTCTGCTCGGATAACATGAATGGTGCGCGGCAGGCTGTTGAATATCTGGCTCAGCTTGGACACCGCAGAATCGCCCATATCTCGGGTGGCGGCAACACCTATCCGGGGGAGCAGCGGGAGCTCGGGTACAGAACGGCCATGAAGCAACTGGGCTTTGAGGTGCCGGAGGAATATGTTACCGTGGGTGCGTATTACTCTCTGGAGAGCGGTTACGGTGCCATGAAGCAGCTAATGGAGCTGCCGCAGCGGCCAACCGCTGTGTTTGCCTCAGGGGACCTGCTGGCGCTCGGCGCGGTGATGGCTGCCAAGGATCTGGGGCTGAAGGTGCCGGAGGATGTATCTGTGATGGGTTATGATGACATTGAGCTTGCCGGCTATGTTACCCCTGCGCTGACCACGGTCCGCCAGGATACCGGGCTGCTCGGCACCCGTGCGGCGGAGCTGCTGCTGGCCTCCATGAACGGAAACGGTACGCGGGCAAGCCGGGAGCAGGAAGCCGTAGTGCTGCCTGTGGAGATTGTTGTTAGGGATTCCTGTGCACCTCCGGGTCCATCCTGAGAAGTGTGTCCGCGTGCGGGAGTGCCTTTTTTTTCAGTCGAATCGAAACCGGTTTCGATTTCTTTCGTTTTTGATTTTGCTGGCCAAATCATAAAGGAGTGATCGACATGACAACTGTTCAAACCGTAGTCACCGCCAAAGATACGGCGGATCGCCTGAGTCCCAAGAAAGGTATCCGCTTCAAGACCGGTGTCCCGGCGGCAGCGGCCCATCTCAAGCTGCACCCGGAGCAGGAGTATCAGCGGATTATCGGCTTCGGCGGCGCGTTCACGGAGGCAGCGGCTTATACCCTGTCGCGGATGAGCCCGCAGAAGCGGGCGGAGGTGATCCGGCGGTATTTTCACCCGGTAGACGGGCTGAATTACACCATGGGGCGTGTGCATATCCATAGCTGCGACTTCGCGCTCGGCAATTACACCTATGTGGAAGAGGGGGATACGGAGCTGAAGACCTTCGATATCTCGCGTGACCGCAAATGGGTGCTGCCGCTGATTAAGGATGCGATGGAGCAGCGCGGCGGAACATTCACGATGCTGGCTTCCCCGTGGAGCCCGCCCGCCTGGATGAAGACGAACGGGGAGATGAATAACGGCGGCTCGCTGAAGCCCGAATATGCGTCCGTCTGGGCACGGTATTACACCCGGTTCATCGAGGCCTACCGCAAGGAAGGCGTTCCGGTCTGGGCAGTGTCGGTGCAGAATGAGCCGGCGGCGGTCCAGGTGTGGGACTCCTGTGTGTACAGTGCCGAGGAAGAGCGGGATTTCGTCAAAAACCATCTCGGCCCCGCCCTCCGCGATGCTGGAATGGACGATGTGAATATCGTCATCTGGGATCATAACCGCGACATTATGGTGGAGCGGGTGACCCCGGTCCTGTCTGACCCGGAAGCTGCCCAATATGTGTGGGGAACGGGCATTCACTGGTACAGCGGTGAGGAGTTCGGCAAGGTGGAGCAGGTGCATGAGCTGTTCCCGGATAAGCATATTCTGTTCACCGAAGGCTGCCAGGAGGGCGGCGTGCGTCTGGGCGAATGGTTCACAGGGGAGCGCTACGGGCGGAATATGATCGGCGATCTGAACGCCTGGACGGAGGGGTATCTGGACTGGAATCTGGTGCTGGATGAGACCGGTGGACCGAACCATGTGGGAAATCTCTGCGACGCTCCGGTGATTGCCGATACGAACACCGATGAGGTGCACTACAACAGCTCGTACTACTACATCGGGCATTTCAGCAAATTCATCGCCCCGGGCGCAGTACGTATTGGCCTGGAGTCGGAAGCGGCAGAGGTGCTGTCGGCGGCGTTCCGTAACCCGGACGGCAGCCTGGCGGTGGTGCTGATGAACGAAGGCGATGAAGAGCGTTCGCTCACGCTAGAGCTGGAGGGCGAGACCGCTGAATGTGTGCTGCCGGCGCATTCGATTGCCACACATGTGATTACGCTGGGTTAGGGCAGGGTTGGGGGCGGCGAGGTAGACGTTTTATTTTTTTTCGCCGCCCCGTCTCTGTCCGCCGATTGTATTTTGTACAGTAGAAAACTCATTTATTGGTTGCGAAATTGGATCGATTGCACTTTGTACAGCAGAATTTGGCGGAAGGGGCGTCTTAAGGCAGTACACCGGAAATCTGCGGTATGAAATACAACAGAATGCTGTTTCCATCCGGGAAAAGCCGATTCTATTGCACGAACTGCAATCACCCGGAGGGTTAACAGGTATACAGACTTATTGGCCTCAACGGACGTAACCGAATAACGGACTAGCGAGCTTGGGGCCGCTTCGTTTGGCAGAACATCGCCTTTGCCGCTCAGTATGGATACCATAATTCCACACCTGTTCCCTATTGGGCATTGGGCGGTTTACTACAGTAATATTTACTAGGAGGATTAAGCATGAGCAATTATTATTTCGATTCAGGTGCTTTTGTTATTGAGCAGTTTCATGAAGGCAAGCCGTTCGCCAGCTTCCTGCCCGGCCTGGCCGGACTGAAGGGGGTCCCGATGTGGACGTTCTATGTGAACCGCGGACAGGGGATCAGCAGCTTTGGGGTGCGCGACAAAAACTCGCCGATTATGGAATTCTCCCCGGCCAATATCTCCTACAAGAATGTCACCTCCACCGGCTTCCGCACCTTCATTAAGCTGAAGGGTTCAGCGGAAATCTACGAGCCGTTCCAATCGTCACACCCGGACCCGGCCGCCAAGCGGAAGATGACGATTCTGCCGAACGGGCTGACCATCGAGGAGTCCCATGCCGGGCATGGGCTGCAAATCAAGGTCCACTACTTCAATCTGCCGGGCGATGATTATGCGGCGCTGATCCGCCAGGTGGAGATCCGGAACATTGGCGGTGCTGCGCTGGAGCTTGAGCTGCTGGACGGCCTGCCTGAGGTGCTTCCGTTCGGTGTAGCGAACGGCGGTTATAAGGAGATGGGCAACCTGCTGCGCAGCTGGATGGATGTGTTCAACCTGGAGAACGGCATCCCGTTCTACAAGCTGCGCTCCGGCACGAATGACGATGCTGAAATCGGCACGATTGAGAGCGGGCATTTCTATCTCTCCTCCACTGCCGAAGGAGAGCTGCTCCGTCCGCTGGTGGACTACGAAGTGATCTTCGGCAGCAATACGTCGCTGTCCTACCCGGACCGCTTCGCGGCGCTCCCGCTGGCCGAGCTGCTGGCACAGGCGCAGTATCCGGCCAACAAGGTGCCGTGCGGGTTCAGCGGCGCTGCCCGGACGCTCGCTCCGGGAGCTTCGCTTAAGCTGAACACGATCATCGGGCATGTGAACGATATCGCCCGGATCAACCGGCGGGCGGAGGAGTTGAGCCGTGAGGCGTATTTTGAAGTCAAAGCGCAGGAGGCTGCCGCACTGACCGAGGAATTAACAGCGGATATTGCCACCCGCACCTCCTCGCCGATCTTCGATGCTTATTGCCGCCAGTCCTATCTCGACAACTTCCTGCGCGGGGGATATCCGTTTATTTTTGACAACGGGGAAGAGGGCTTCGTCGTGCATCTGTACTCCCGCAAGCATGGCGATATGGAACGGGATTACAACTTCTTCTCGCTGGCACCCGAATATTATTCGCAGGGCAACGGGAACTTCCGCGATATGAACCAGAACCGGCGGAGCGATGTATTCTTCCATCCGAAGGTGGGCAGCTTCAACATCAAGATGTTCTACAGCCTGATTCAGGCAGACGGCTATAATCCGCTCAGTGTGCAGGGCACAACCTTTGAGATTCTGCCGGATGCGGCGGATCAGCTCAAGGGCTGGCTGGCCGGAGCGCTTGCGGAGCAGGATGCCGGACTGGCACGGCTGCTGGCCGGGCGCTTCACCCCGGGCAGTCTGATTAACTACATTGCCGATCATCAGCTTACGCTTAAGGTCAGCGAGCAGGAATTCCTCAGCGGGGTGCTTGCCCTGTCGCAGCAGAACATCGAGGCCGCCTTCGGCGAAGGCTTCTGGTCCGACCACTGGACGTACAACCTCGATCTGGTGGAAGGCTACCTGGACATCTACCCGGAGCGCCGGGCGGAGCTGCTGTTCGGAGATGAGACCTATGCGTTCTATGACAGTCCGGCGTATGTGCTGCCGCGCAGCGAGAAATATGTGATCAGCGGCGGCAAGGTGCGGCAATTCGGGGCACTGCTGGAGGATGAGGAGAAGCTGCACAAGCTGAAGCGCAAGGCTGCGGATACCCACTGGCTGCGGACGGAGGGCGGACACGGGGAGATCTACCGGACCAGCCTGTTCGTCAAAATGCTGTCGCTCGCCCTGAACAAATTCGCCACCCTTGACCCTTACGGCATGGGCGTGGAGATGGAGGCCAACAAGCCGGGCTGGAATGATGCGATGAACGGGCTGCCGGGCCTGATGGGCTCCGGCATGAGCGAGACGCTGGAGCTGAAGCGGATGCTGGTGTTCATGCTTGAAGCACTGGAGAACGGAGCGGAGCTGCCTTCTGCTGTGGTGCTTCCGGTGGAGATCGCGGAGCTGCTGACAGCGGTCGGCGATGCGGTAACGGAAGTGCTGGACGGCTCGCTGGACCAGTTCCCTTATTGGGACCGCGTAGCTTCGGCGCGTGAGGCGTACCGGGCATCCGTTCGCTTCGGGATCACGGGAGAGACCTGCGAAGTTTCCCTTGAGGTGATTCGCGGAATGGTGGAGCAGTGGCTGCGCAAGACGGATCAGGGGATTGCGCGTGCGGTGGAGATGGGCGGCGGACTGGTTCCGACCTATTTCCGGTTCGAGGCTGTCCGCTTCCAGCCGGTGACAGATGAAACGGGTCAGCCGGTTATCAGCGGCTATGGGTTGCCGAAGGCCGTGGTGGAGGAATTCGAGGGCTCCCCGCTGCCGTATTTCCTGGAAGGGCCGACCCGCTGGCTCAAAACCCTGGACAACGAAGAGACCGCCAGGGAAATCTACAACACAGTGAAGCAGAGCGGGCTGTTCGATCCGGTCACGCAGATGTACCGGACCTCGGTATCCCTCGAAGCAGAGGGGCATGAGATCGGCCGTATCCGGGCCTTCACCGCCGGATGGCAGGAGCGGGAATCCAACTTCCTGCATATGTCCTACAAATATTTGCTGGAGCTGCTGAAGGCGGGGCTGTATGAAGAATTCTACAGCGAGCTGAAGACCTCGCTGATTCCGTTCCTTGATCCTGAGGTATACGGACGCAGCACGCTGGAGAATTCCTCGTTCATCTCCACTGGCGGCAACCCTGATCCGGCGACACATGGCCGGGGCTTCGTGGCCCGGCTTAGCGGATCTACGGCGGAGTTCCTGAGCATGTGGAGAACGATGATGGCCGGCAGCCACTTGTTCGCGATGGAAGACGGGGAGCTGACTGCGGCGCTTCATCCGGCGCTGCCCGGCTGGCTGTTCGATGCCCAGGGAGAGGTCTCGTTCACGCTGCTGGGCGGAACGCAGGTGACGTATGTGAATCCGCGTCATGCCGATACGTTCGGCGAAGGCAAGGCGGCGATTCAGCAGCTGAAGCTGAGCTATCGCAGCGGCGAAGAGCGCACAGTATCCGGCGGACGGCTGCGCGGTGCCGATGCCGAGGCTCTGCGGCGCGGGGAGATCGCCGCGATCCAGGCGGTTATGAACTAAATAGATAGCGGATGAGAGGAGGTCCTTGCGGGGGCCTCCTTGCTGTTTGTCTGGAACGTATGCGAAAAACCGAACACAATCGGCTCGCAGGAAGGCTCGTGGCCAAATGTATGCGAAAAACCGAACACATTAGGATCGCGGGAAGGCTTGTGGCTAAATGTATGCGAAAAACCGAACACAATCGGCTCGCGGGAAGGCTCGTGGCTAAATGTATGCGAAAAACCGAACACATTAGGTAGCTGCGGGGAGTATAGGCTGGCACAGACTCCAACATAGGCGCAAATTCACCAGGCCCAAAGTTAGTTTATAATAATTGGATATACATCTGTTAACACGAGAGGAGCATCATCAATAATGAGCGATTTGAAAATGGGACTGATTGAGAAATACTCGATGATTATTCCAGCCGCGCAGCGGGAGGCGTGGGAGGCCAAAGGCTGGACGGAAGAGAGTACGTTCAGGGACTTCCACTATGAAGCTGAGGAGGGCGAGGCGATGATGACCGCCAGACCTCAGACCGTGAGCGAGATAGACACGGACTCGCTGCTGGGCAGCCGGGCTATGGGCTTCTCTACCCACCTGGGCACCTATGGCATGGGCGGGCCCGGTTTTTTCGGCTTGCTGCTGGAGAAGGAAGGCGTTAGACAGTATCTGGTGTATGCCGTCTGGGCATCGGGCCAATATATCCTTCTGGACGGCAGAGTGATTGAATGCCATTTGAATTACAACCAGAGCCACCGGCCGTGGCTATCGAGCTGGGCAGGCGAGCCTGAGGAAGAGCAGTGGGATGAGCTGACCGGGATCGTAACCGGAGGTCTGGTGACCGCTGTCCGTCTGACAGATGAGGAGCTGCAGCTTGAGCTGACTCAGGGGGACGTGCCGCACCGGCTGGTATTCCACCAATACCATCCCGATCTGCCGCCGATGGGAAACGGCCAGCCGCGCAAGCCCGCCTTTGAGGACGGTGTGATCGGCGACTATATCGTATTGTCGGAGGAGAATGCGGTTCTGCATGTGTAACAGGTGTAAACGTTTCGGCTTGGGGAGCTCTGAAGAACTGTCCAAGCCGAAATATGAGCCCCCTAATACGAAATTTGAAACCTTTTAGCGCATGAACAAAAGGCATACAATACATACATAGAGATGAAAACGCTTCAAACCATAAACGATAGGTATTTTGGAGGTCCACACGATGGAGAACAAACGTAACACCAAGCCCGGTCCGGTGATGGGGCAGCTCGTTCCCGCTGCAATCGAAACCGGTTCAGGCCGCAAGCATTCGCTCTGGCGGAAGTTCTTAGCCCAGCGCCATCTGCAGACGATGGCCTTGCTCGGCGTAGCCTGGATGATTATTTTCAACTACATTCCGATTTACGGCTTGATTATTTCCTTCAAGGAATATAACATCGTCAAGTCGATTGCTGAAGCTCCATGGGTGGGGCTGGATCATTTCAGGGAACTGCTGGACGACGACGATCTGCCGAACGTTATCTACAATACGCTGGGAATCAGTCTGATCAAGCTGCTGGTCGGATTCCCGCTGCCGATTATATTCGCGCTGTTTCTGAATGAGGTCCGTTCTCTCCGTTACAAGAAGGCGATTCAGACGATCTCTTATCTGCCGCATTTTCTCTCCTGGGTGGTGCTTGGCGGAATTCTCGCCACCTGGCTCGCCGATGTGGGGATTATCAATAATATCCTGATGGCACTGCATATCATTGACCAGCCGATTACCTATTTGGCGGAGCCGAAATACTTCTGGACCATTATTATCTCCTCTGACATCTGGAAGGAGCTGGGATGGTCAGCCATTATCTATCTGGCGGCGATCGCCGGTGTCTCTCCTGAGATGTATGAGGCGGCGACGATTGACGGAGCCGGGCGGTTCCAGAAAATGTGGTATGTTACGCTGCCGGCCATCCGGGCCACCATCAGCATTCTGTTCATTCTGGCGGTCAGCGGCGTACTCAGCTCCAACTTCGACCAGATTCTGGTGCTGCGCAATTCACTGAATGACAGCGCTTCTAACGTCATTGACTATTACATTTATCAGACAGGTATCGTCTCCAACCGCTTCTCCTATTCTGCGGCGGTCACCCTGGTTAAGGCAGTTATCGCGCTGATCCTGCTGCTGATTGCGAACCAGGTATCCAAAAAAATCAACGACACGTCGCTGTTCTAGGACAAGGAGGAACAATCTATGTTTGCGCTCAATCGCAGAACCAAAAGCGAAGTCTTATTCGATAGCATTAACAACCTGGTGATGCTCTGCATCTGCTTCCTGACGCTCTACCCGATCTGGTATGTGCTGATCAACGCCTTCAATGACGGCAATGATGCCATGCTGGGCGGAATCTACTGGTGGCCGCGGATGTTCACCCTGAAGAACTTTGAGGCGGTCTTCGCAAGCCCCGGCATTATGCTGGCGATGGCCATTACCGTAGCCAAGACAGTAGTCGGTGTGGCCGTGCATGTATTCTTCACAGCAATGGTCGCGTATGCTCTATCCCGCAAGGATCTGGTGGGCGGCAAAATCTACATTCTGATCGGTACGGTCACCCTGTTCTTCAACGGCGGGCTGATCCCGACCTTCCTGCTGAACCGCGACCTGCATCTGCTCGATAACTTCCTGGTGTATATCATCCCGGTGATGTTCAGCTTCTTCGACCTCATTATCTTCATGACCTTCTTCCGGGAAATTCCGGATGGCCTGGATGAGGCGGCGCGGATTGACGGGGCCAACGACTGGTCGATTCTGCTGCGGATTGTGCTTCCGGTCTCCATGCCGGTTATTGCCACCATCGCGCTGTTCCACGGGGTTTATCAGTGGAATGATTATTTTACCGGGATTATCTACATCAACAACGTGGATCTGCAGCCGATTCAGACCTATCTGTTCCGGGTCGTGGCCCAGTCCAGCTCCAATACGATGATGACTGCGGTCCAGGGCAGCGCGGCCACAAGAACGGTCACCTCACAGTCGATTAAGCTGGCCACCATGGTCGTGACCACACTGCCGATCGTGTTCGTCTATCCGTTCCTGCAGCGTTATTTCGTCAAAGGCATGATGATTGGCTCGATCAAGGGCTAAGCATCGGCAAGCCACAGGTAACTCCTCCAACGCCCGGGTGTCTTAAGGGCTACGGGGTTGAGCTTATAAATATTATGATCTAGAAAAGGGGTAAACAAATGGGCATGAAACATAAGCCGAAGAAAACGGTCCTGATGCTCTTGGGACTCATGATGGCCTTCTCTGTTACGGGCTGTGGCAGCAAGGATAACGCCGCGGGCGGAAACACGGGGAACAATAAGCCGGCGAACACGGAGGCTACGGCGGCACCTGCAACAGACGCTGCAACACCGGCGCCTGCGGCTTCAGCCGATGAACCGGGCTGGAAGAGCGATACATCACCGATTACGTTTGACTGGTATCTGAACTTTGCCTGGTTCCCGAACAAATGGGGTGTAGACCCGACCTCCCAATATGTGACCAAGAAGACTGGCGTTAATCTGAACTTCATCGTACCTGCAGGCAATGAGAACGAGAAGCTGAACACGCTGATTGCATCCGGCAAGCTGCCGGACTTCATTACCCTGGGATACTGGGAAGATGCGATCAAAAAAATGATTGAAGGCGATCTGGTCCTGCCGCTGAACAAGCTGGCCGATGAATATGACCCGTACTTCTACAAGGTATCGGATAAGGATAAGCTGGGCTGGTACACTCAGCCGGACGGCAATGTGTACGGTTATCCGAACTCTTCATCCTCCCCGGCTGACTATAAGCAATATGGCGATACCTATGTATCCAACCAGACCTTTGCGGTCCGCAAGGATATCTATGAAGCGATCGGCAGCCCGGATATGCGCACACCTGAAGGCTTCCTCGCTGCGCTGAAGGCTGCGAAGGAGAAGTTCCCTGAGGTGAACGGCCAGCCGCTGATTCCGCTCGGTCTGCATGAGTTTACCGAGAACGGCAACGACTCGCTAGAAGGCTACATTCAGAACTTCCTGAACATCCCTTGGGAGAAGGACGGCAAGGTGTATGACCGTGAGACGGATCCTGAGTATGTCCGCTGGATGAAGACCCTCCGCCAGGCGAACCAGGATGGACTCCTGGCTAAGGATATCTTCATTGACAAGCGTGCACAGATGGAAGAGAAGATCGTACAGGGACGTTACTTCGCCATGCTGTATCAGCGTACAGACTTCGCTTCGCAGCTCGGTACGATTTTCCAGAAGAATCCTGAGCAGGTGTACATTGCCGTAGACGGCCCGGCCAACAGCAAGATGGACCCGCCGGCTCTGAACGGTCCCGGAATCTCCGGCTGGACAGTGACCCTGATCTCCAAGAACGTGAAGGATAAAGCGCGTGCCATCAAGTTCCTCAGCTACCTGAACAGTGAAGAAGGCCAAAAGGATCTTTTCCTGGGTGAAAAAGGGGTCAGCTATGATACAATTGACGGCAAGGACCAATTCCTGCCTGAAGCGCTGGAGCTGATGAACTCCGACCGCGGAGCGTTCGATAAGAAGTACGGTTCTTCATTCACCTTCTGGATGATGCAGAACACCAACATTACCGACCAATGGAAGCCGGAATCGGTTGAGCCTTACAAGCAACTGGAAGACTGGACAAAGGGCAAGTCGATCAACACCTCCGAATTCCAGCTGATCGATCCGACAGGCAACTCGCCGGAAGGCATTATCGCTACCAAGCTGAAACAGCTGCGCGGCAAAACGCTGCCGAAGCTGCTGATGGCCGAGTCTGATGCTGAATTCGACAAGATCTGGTCTGATTATCTGGAGAAGAAAGAAAAAGACGGCCAGGCTACCTTCGATGCCTACCGCCAGACCAAATATGAAGAGAACAAGAAGAAGCTTGGAATGTAAGCTTAATGAATATGGCCCAATTGCCCGCGACCTGCGGGCTTTTGGGTTTTCAACTTGTGCGAGGTGAACATGCGCGAACGAACAGGGGCATTATGGAATTCCTTCCGCTACTGGTGGGGGCGGAGATCGCTGCAGAGCCGGCTGATTGCGGCTTATATCTTCATTATTCTGGGACCCAGCCTGCTGGTGTCCCTCTATTCGTACAGAGCGATCAATAATACGTATAAACGTGATTCGATTGAGAAGAACAGCTATCTGCTGCAGATGGAGAAGCTGTATGTGCTGAACCAAATTGAAGCGATGGAACGGGTCGCCCAGATGGCTTCCACGGATAAAGGGGTGGAGAGCTATCTGGTTAGTGAGGATGAGCCTTCGCTCGGGGAACTGATTGATTTTAATACAACCACCTTTGTGAGCTTGAGCCAGATGCAATTCAATAATCCGAATATTGAGCATCTGCGGCTGTTCTCCAGCAACAAGAATGTGCATGAGCTGTGGCCGGTTATTTTCAGTGATGACCGGGTATCGATGGAACCGTGGTTTCAAAAAGCGCTGCAGATGGAGGGACAGCATTACTGGTCCTTTCAGAAGCGGGATCCCGACCTTATGAAGCGCTATGCGGGGGAAGTGGAGGCTGGCCCGGCCAAGGTGTCGCTGCTGAAGGAAGTCAGCATTCCCAAGGGGCATCATGTCGGGATGGTCCAGGTCGATATGCTGCTGAGCAAGTTCGCGCCAAAGGCGTTCACCTCTGTGCAGGACAATGAATCGCAGATGATGATCGCGGATGAGGAGCTGAACCTGTTCACCCGGACAGACCACTCCTTCCTGCAGGAGAATCCGGGACTCTCTGCGGCGGTTAAAGAACGGCTGGCAATCTACCGTAAGACCGGCGGATGGGAGATGGAGTACCAGGAGAACGGGAATTCGTTCCTGCTGATTCAGGCCCCGCTGGAGCAGATCGACGCTTCCCTGGTCACGGTGGTCTCGATGAAGGGCCTGATGACGGATATCTCGCGTACCCGCAACCTGATTATCGGGGCAAATATCGTTTTTATTTTCCTGGTGACCGTCATTGCCTATATTATGAATGCCTTCATCCTGAAGAATCTCCGCCGCCTGACCGAGACGATGAAAAAGGTCCGCAGAGGTGAGCCTTACGGCAGCATAAGAGTCAGCGGTGGCGGTGAGGTCGGGGAGCTGGCGCATCATTTCTCGAAGCTGCTGAATACGATCAACACGCTGGTGGCCCAGGCGGTGCATAAGCAGGCGCTCTCCAAGGAGGCGGAGCTGCGCACCCTGCATAATCAGATCGATGCCCACTTCCTCTACAATACGCTGGAGAATATCAAAATGCTGGCGGAAATCGAGAATCAGCGCACGATCTCCGATGCCCTTACCCGGCTGGGCGGGATGATGCGTTATAATTTCAAGTGGAGCGGTGAATATGTGAAGCTGCGGGACGAGCTCCGCCACATCGAGAATTATATTGAGGTTATGAACATCCGGTTCGAACACACCATTCAGTTGGAGCTTCATATCGACAGTGCGTATCTGGATGTAGAGGTGCTTAAGATGTCGCTGCAGCCGATTGTGGAGAACAGTGTGAAGCATGCCTGGAATGCGGACGGGGTGGAGCTGACGGACCGTATTGTACGGATTGATGTTACCGAAGCCGAGGGCGATCTCTTCATTGTCCTGCGCGACAATGGCCTCGGGCTGACCCCGGAGCGGCTGGCCGAGCTGCATGAGGCGATCTATGCGAAGGAAGAGCCTGGAGGTGCGGCAGAATCTTCCGGTACCGGCGGGCGTAAGGCAGGAGGCGTCGGATTGCGCAATGTGCATCAGCGCCTGCAGCTGTTCTACGGCGAAGCCTACGGGCTGGAGGTGCAGAGTGAGGCAGGGAAGTGGACTGCGGTCTACATGTCACTGCCCAAAGTTCTATTGACGGGGGACAACCAACTATGACTAATCTGCTGATTGTAGATGATGAGAAGATGATCCGTCAGGGCCTGAAGGCGATGATCGAACGGGAATACCCGTCTGTCTACACCGTATCGCTCGCGGGGAACGGGGCAGAGGCGCTGGAGCTGTACAGGCAGCAGCGGCAAGACGTAATTATTACAGACATCCGAATGCCGATTATGGACGGGATGACGATGCTTGCGCAGCTGTCTGCGGAGGCGGGGCCGGGGGAGGCTCCGGCGGTGGTGATCCTCAGCGGACATGATGACTTTGAATATGCCAAAAGCGCGATCCGCTACCGCGTCAAGGATTATCTGCTGAAGCCGATCCGCCGGGAGGAGCTGTTCGGGATTCTCGAACGGATTGCAGCGGAGGGGGCGGAGCGGGAATCCAGCAGCCGCAGGCAGCAGGAGGAGGCGGAGAGCTACCGCCGCGAGCTGCGGGCAGCCCGGCTGCGCGGTCTCCTGCTGCAGCAGGAGGGAGAGGTGTCTGCTGCCCAGCAGCAGGAGCTGGCGGCGCTGGAAGTGCCTTTTACCGTAGGCGTGTTGAACTATTATCACTCTGACGGCACGAGAATGAAGCCAGGCGAGGTGCAGGGTCTGCTGGAGCAGCTGGCCGGACCGCTGGAGCAGCATTTCGCGGAGATTCTGACGGACGGGGAGGGGCGGCTGGTGCTGGCCGGCAGCGGGGAACGCTTCCGGGAGCTGGCCGGGAAGGCCGGAGCCAAGGAGCTGAAGCGGCTGCTGCTGGGGATCAGCCGGGAGACGCTTCAGGCGGAACAGTTCCGCGCCGCTTACCTGGAAGCCTGCCGGGCGCTGGAATACACCTTCCTGTCCCCGCAGGCCAGCTTCGTGGATTACACTGAGATACAGTCCGGGCGGCTGAGCTTCCCTGCTCCGGAGGAGGAGCTGCGCAAGCTGCTCAATATGCTGGGGACGGACCGGGAGAAGGAGATTAAGGCGCTGCTTGGCGTTATTTTTCAGACCGATCATCTGCCTCATCTGGATCTGAGTTATCTGGAGAACGTAGGCCGGAGCATTAATGAACGTGTGCTGGATGAGGTGTTCCGTGCGCACGGCGAGGCATCGGTGGAGGTGCTGAAGCTCTACCGTCTGGTGGGGAATCTGCATAACTTCCGCCATTTCCATGACTATTACCGGACGCTGGAGCATTTGCTCCTGAGCGTGAACGATTATATAATTGGCATCAAATCGGCTCATACGGAGCATGCCGACATGGAGGAAGCGCTGGCATACATTGAAGCGAATTACAGCCGCCCGCTCAATATGGCGATGGTCAGCAACTATGTGTCCCTGAACTATTCCTACTTCAGCGAAGCGTTCAAGGCTTACACCGGGGAGAGCTTCGTGCTCTATCTCAAAAAAGTCCGCATCCGCCACGCCAAAGAGCTGCTCGCCGATCACCGGATCAAGCTGGCCTCTGTCTCGGAGGCTGTCGGCTTCGAGAACAGCAAGCAGTTCACGCGGGTGTTCAAGGAGCTGGAGGGCATCTCCCCCGGAGAATACCGGGCGAAGCTGCTGCTGGGGCGTTATTCCGGTCCGGCTGGCGATGAGGAGTCTTAAGCTGCTGGGGGAGACGGACGATCGTGAAGGGCCGGGTGGCAAGACTGCCAGTTCTAATCTATGATGGGGATAGACAGAAGTTAGGAGGCTGATTACACTTGGAAGAATTACAAGGAACATTGATTACTGCAGATATGCTTGCCGCCGACTTCCGGCGGCTGGGCGTGCAGGAAGGAATGACGATCCTGCTGCATTCCTCCTTCAAGTCACTCGGACAGTGGGTGGCCGGCGGTCCGGTTGCCGTGATTCTGGCGCTGGAGCAGGTGCTGGGTGAAGAAGGCACGCTGGTCATGCCGACGCAGTCTGCGGATCTGACCGATCCGTCCGGCTGGAGCCGGCCGCCGGTGCCGGAGGACTGGTGGCCGGGTATCCGGGAGCATATGCCGGCGTATGACCCGGACCTAACGCCGGTTAGGGGGATGGGGATTATCCCTGACTGCTTCCGCAAGCAGAAGGGCGTGCGGCGCAGCAGCCATCCGATTGACTCTTTTGCCGCCTGGGGGAAGCACCGGGATGCCATCATTGACGGGCACGGCCTGGAATATGCCTTCGGGGAGCAGTCCCCGCTGGCCCGGATCTATGAGCTGGGCGGCAGTGTGCTGCTGCTGGGTGTGGACCATGGGAACAACACCTCGCTGCATCTGGCGGAGCACCGGGCAGATTATGCCGGGAAGCAGGAGGTCATGGCGGGCGCGCCGATGATGGTGGATGGGGTGAAACAATGGGTGGAGTTCAAGGATTATAACTGGAACTCGGATGATTTCGCCCAGCTTGGCGCGGACTTCGGCCGGGAGACCGGGCGGATTGTAAGCGGACATGTGGCTGCATCGGCAGCACAGCTGGTTCCGCAGCGGGAGATTGTCGATTATGGCGTGAAGTGGCTGGAGCAGCACCGCAGGTAGACCCTGCGGGAGTCGGCTGGGGACATGCCGGTAGACCATCAGAATTAAACAAGTGATTTCATTCCGTAATAGTGGTAAGGGATGAAGCTGGGTTCGTAGCGCAAAACAGGGATAAATGTATTCTGTGCAACTAAAAACAGGGGAACGGGTTAACTTCCTCTCCTAATTGTAGTCTGTACAACTAAATTTGCCCGGATGGGCGAAAATCCAGAACTAGAGGCATTCTAATTGCAGGAAATACAACTAAACGGAGATTGAGCGGCACATAGGGCGATTTAGTTGTACAAATTGCAATTAAGACTATCCCTTGCAGCCTAATCGGGGCTAGATAAACCCTCAGCAAGCCATTAGTTCAAATAATTCTCACACGTTCAGATCTGATGAGCTACTGGTGTAATATCGGACAAGGATGATGAAATCAACGATACATATTGGGTAAAGGGGAATCGGAATTTGACGACGACTACAGTGTATATTACCAGACACGGGCAGACGGAATGGAATGTGCAGAAGCGGATGCAGGGCCATCAGGATTCGCCGCTGACCCCGCTGGGGGTGCAGCAGGCAGAGTGGCTGGGCAAGGCGATGCAGGATGTCCGTCTGGATGCGGTATACGCCAGCTCCAGCCCGCGTGCGCTGCGGACGGCAGAGATTATCCGGGGCGAGCGGGATATCCCGCTGACCGCCTTCGACGAATTCAAAGAGATCCGCCTGGGCATCTGGGAAGGCCGGGACGCCGGGGAGCTGGAGGTTCAGTACCCGGAGCAGCATCAATTGTTCTGGGGCGATCCCGGGCTGTTCAGCATCCCTGGCGGCGAGACCTTCGCCGAGGTGCAGGAGCGCGCGCTCGGCAAGCTGCGCGAGCTGATTGCCCTTCATGAAGGCGGCGCGATCCTGATTGCGACTCATACGGTGGTCGTGAAGGTGCTGATGGCTTATTACGAAGGCCGGGCGATGGAGAAGCTATGGGATCTGCCCTACATCCACCCTACCTGCCTCTGCAGAATTGATATCACGGACGGCGTGCCGGAGATCGTGCTGCACGGGGATACGAGTCATTATGTGACCAGTGAGGGTGAGGCTGATTAGAGAGTGGTTCCGGGTTCCGGGACACGCATGTGGCAGAGGGACAAAAAACAGGCGGTGCGCATGATGCGCACCGCTTGTTTGGCGTGGGCGGGCGGTGGAGAGGAGCTGTAATGAGTGCAAGAATGTGTTTGACAGGAATGAGCAGTGTGTAGATGCTGCAAGGAATGCGAGAATGAGGCATGATTGGAGTGGCCTGCCCGGTAATGCCGTATGAAACACCGTGGTTTGATTGGAGCGGCCTGCATCGAATTGATGCACAAAATGCAACACTGTGGCTCATAAAAAGTAACCGGCGCTGAAATCCTGCACAAAATGCAACAAAGTCAGCTCTAAGCAGCTCCACCCGTTGGAATTCCTGCAAATTGTGCAACATTTCGCCGTAGTCAGTAACCTTTACAGAAAAATCCTGCAGAAAGTGCAACACTGCGGTTTAATCAAAAAGTACAATAACCCAGTCAATCTACATCTATATGTCGCCCGCCAAGGCAGTCTTCCCGGGCTGCCGTCCTGGCAGCTCCGGCGCAGACAGGTCGCCGTCTAGCGTCTTCAGGCCAGGCAGGCAGAATGCCACTCCGGCGTACAGCGCCGGTAGAAGACCTGCGGCCAGCAGAAGCACAGGGAACCCGTACAGCTCGGCCACCGCTCCGGCTGCGAAGGCACCAATGGGGGATAAGCTCCCGCTGATCAGGAAGCGCACCGAGTTCACCCGCCCCTGAAGCTGGCCGGGCACGAGCCGTCCGTGCAGGGAAGAGCTTAGGGAGCTGAAGAACGGCCCCATCAGCCCGGCGGCGAATACGGCAAACAAGGCAAAGCCGTAGCTGGGCATGAAGCCCCAGATCATGGTGATGATGCCGGACACGCCCAAGCTGCCCAGCATGACCGTGCGCCGCTGCGTTATCTCGCCTATGGCCGAGATTATCCCTAATCCGGCCAGGTATCCGAGTGCAGAAGCCGTAGACAGCGTGCCCACCGCCGCCGCATCGCGGTGCAGCACCTCGCGGACATATGGGACCATCATCGTCCAGATGGCAACAGAGCTAAGGTTGCTGACAGCGGCCATCATCATGATGACCAGCATGGCCGGGAACTGCCGGTAGAAGGAGAAGCCTTCGGCGACCTCCCGCAGATAGCCGGGCAATGAGAAGCCGGCGGCCGGCGGCGAGGATGGCTTGCCCGTCCGGGGCAGCCACAGCAGGGTAGCAATCGCCGCCGCATAACAGACGGCGTTGACCCCAAGCGCCGGCAAGGCCCCGCTGGCCGCGGTCAGGATGCCGGCGAGCGCCGGACCGAGCAGGGTGGCAGCACCCTTGCAGCCATCAATGATCGCGAAGGCGCGCATCAGCTTGCCGGTGGAGGCAACACCGGGGATGACGGCCATGGCGGTCGGCAGGAACAGCGCCGAGCAAGAGCCGCTCAGACTGGCGGCGGCGAACAGCTGCCAGAGCTGTAGATGGCCGGCGAGCCCCAGCGAGAGCGGCAGCAGAAGGGCCAGCAGGCGCAGCGAAGCGAGGCAGGCCATGAACCGGACGCGCGGCAGCCGGTCCGACAGCGGAGAGCCGAGCAGGCGCAGCACCTGCTCGGGGATCATGGAGCTGAGCGCCAGCGCTCCCATCGCCAGCTTGGAGCCGGTCAGCTCATAGACCAGCCATTCCATCGCCAGCAGCCCAAAGGCATCGCCGAAGGCGCTGAGTGACACCGTAGATAACAACCCGTAGTAGCTGCGCTTTTGCATAGATATCACCCCTTCAGATAATCCCCGATTTGTCCGGAAAGTCCGTTCAACGCCTCCAGCCGCAGGCTGTAGGAGGTGCTTTTGCCGCTGCTGTGCACAATGATCAGACCCGCTGCCCGCAGCGCGATCAGGTGGTAGTGGATGGTGCTTTTGGACAGGCCTACTGCCTTCACAATCTCTGTGAAATTCAGCTGGCTGCCGGTAAGCAGCCGGAGAATGAACAGCCGGGTCTCATCCGACAACGCCCGGGTCAGCCGCAGCAGTGCGGCAGAGGGCCGGCCTTCTTCCGGAGGCAGCGCATCACAGGAATAGCTGGTGAATACATACTCATCATAGAGAGATGAAATGACCAAGGGGCGCGCGTGATACTGTGGAATAAGAATGACCTGCTTCAGTGTCTCTGCCGGGTACAGACGCATCCCTTGTGTGGCCGCCTCGTACAGCTCCATATCATTCGTGCCGTCCAGCAGCGCTGCCCGCGCAGTAGCCTCCTGCTGCAGTCCTGCGGTAATCGCCGGATCTATGCTTTTGAAATAGCCGTCATTCCATACCCGGATCACTTCAGCGGCAGCATCCCGCAGCTCAGCAAGGTTCGCGGGGACGCTCTGTCCGAAGCGCCCGGAAATCTCATACAGTTCTCCTGGAGACAACGCCGTGAACCAGCCGAGAAATTGTTCTACAGTGCGCTCACCGGGGCAGCTCCAGATATAAGGAGACAAGCTGAAATTATCCGTAAGCTTCATGACCTCTTTCATTCTCTGGAGCTTGACGGGCGCGAACTGTGCCTGCACCTGGCGGACCCAAGGGGGCCCGGCATCCAATGCGTTATGATTCTGCTTGCCGATCAGCGCACTCAGGCTGGTGACGCACTCATAGATGGGCGCGAAGTCTATGGTTACTTTGTAGTCCATATGATATTCCTGCTTTCTGTTGGATTAAGCGATATCGGTATTCAACTGTTTAAGATATTTGTTCTATAAATATAGAACTGTTAATGAGTTTTATGATAAATGAACTACAAGGAATTAGCAAGCAAAAAAAGGCGGTACCCGCAGCGCATCATACGCTGCAGGTACCGCCTTGCGGCAGATAGCCTGTGTTAATTAGTTAATGAACTGGAGCGACTTCAGCGTCTTCTCCAGCATGACAGCCGCTTCTGCGCGGGTAGCCAGCTTGGCCGGAGCAAACGAACCGTCCGGCGTTCCCTGGATGATGCCTGCGGCGGCGATCTCAGCTACCGCTGCTCTGGACCAGGCCGGGATACTTGCCGCATCGCGGAATTTCGCCAGGCCGGCCGGGTCATCCGTCAAGGTCTTGCCGGTGAACTTCATGGCTTTGGACAGGATAGCCGCCATCTCCTGGCGGGTAATCGGGCTGCCCGGCTTGAAGCTGCCGTCCGTGTAGCCGGTAATCAGACCTGCAGCCGCCGCAGTCTGTACAGCATCCGTGTACCATGCGCCAGCACGGACATCACTGAAGGATGCTCCTGCTGCTGCCGGTGCAAGGCTCAGCGAACGGGTGATGAGGGTTGCGAACTCTGCCCGTGTAATAGACTGCGCAGGCGAGAAGGCGGTATTGCTGGTGCCGTTAATTACCAGCTTGGAGGCCAGCAGCTCAATGGAGCCCTGCGCCCAATGTCCGGCAGTGTCACCGAAGGTCTTGGACGATTGTACGACAGTGTAGTAGCTGTTGCTGTTGCGCTTAATCGTTACCTCTGTATGTCCGTCTGCCGGACTTGCGAAGACCGAAGGCACGAAGCTCAGCTTGCCGGTGGCCGGGTCATAGGTGACCCCGGTTGCCCCCGAGGCATTCAGTGCTCCGGTAGCCGTAAGGGTCCGCTTCACATAGGTATTGCCGAAGCTGTTCAGCGGTACGCTGGTGGTGCCTGCCTGGGCAGCAACACTGAATTCAATCACAGGCCCGGCTAACGTGATCCCATTGCCCTGTGCGGCAATGGCCTTGTTCAGACCGTCAAGTGCAGCCGGTTCTGCCTGAAGCAGCGAGACGGTGACGGTGAACTCTTCAGTACCAAGCCGCGTGGCCAGTGCCGGGCCGTTCACAACGCTCAGCGGCAGGGAGTACGAGGCTCCGCCGGTTGAGGTGAAGGTCAGCACAGTGTCCGGACGGGCAGCTGCCTGCTGTACCAGCACACTGCCTGGCAATACAACCTGTGCTCCGCCTGCGGAAGCAGTAAGCGGGATGACCAGCTCACTGGAGCTGGCTGGCAGGGCAGCCAGCTTCGCGGTAAGCTCTGCTGCTGTAACCGTGGTTACCTGCGGCGCTGCCGCGCTAGGAGCAGGGGTTGCCGAAGGCGCTGCCGTAGGCGTCACTCCCCCGGAGCCTCCAGGATTAGAACCACCCGGATTTGTAGTTGGCGCTGGCGTCGGAGAAACGGTCGGGCTAGGACTCGGAACCGCTCCCTTCAGATCGGTGATCCGGCCTTCAAGCTTGGAGGTGACCGGATCATGCTTTTTCAGATAAGCCAGCAGTACCTCAAAATCAGGCAGACCCAGCTCATAGTAACGCCCGTCTGCCTTGGCAGAGGCCAGTGCGCGGTAGAAGTCTCCGCCGCCTGCCATGAAGGAGTTCGTCGACAGAATATAATAGCTTGCCGGATCAATCGGCTGGTAGGTTCCGTCCGCCTGCATGATCTCTACAGAAATGATACGTTCTCCGGTCTGAGTCACTTCACCGGTCAAAGAACTCACAATCTCCGGCTTCTTCGTCGAATCATACGTGTACTTCATCCCGGAGACATGGGCGAACCGTCCCTGGTCGGTTTCCAGGCCGCTGACGGCGTTCTCCAGAGAAGAGATAATCTCCGCGCCGGTAACCTTCAGGGCAACGAGGCTGTTATTGAATGGGAGTGTGGTCAGTACCTCACCCATTGTAATATCGCCCTTGTCAATCGCTGCTCGAATGCCGCCGCCGTTCTGGATGGCAACAACGCCTTTGATCTTACTCTGGTCCTCCTTGGACACGAAGTTAGGCATCAGCTCGGTTACCTTCTCCGCGATGCTGTCTGCAATCATGTTGCCGATCGGTGTCTCTTCCTTACGCACCACGCGGACGGATTTCCCGTCAATGTCGCGATTGGTGTAGAGGTCAACTTCGGAGCGGCCTACCTTCTCGGCCCGCACAGCTGCGAGCTCAGAATCGTATGGGGCGAGAATTTGTTTGGCAACAGTGTCCTCACCGAACAAGTTAACATCCAGCAATTTGCCCTGGTAAGCCTTGACCTCGCCATCCTTATCGAAGGTAACATCAAGCTCACCGAGGAATTGGCTGTACTCACCGGTCTGTACAATCAGCACCTTCTTGTCTGTACCTGCAATCACTACAGGCGTTGGCGGGTTGTCGATTTTGGTATGGGAATGTCCGCCGACGATAATGTCGATCCCTGGAACGGCCTTGGCCAGCTCCTGGTCCACGGTGTAACCCAGATGGGTCACGGCAATGATTTTGTTGATGCCCTGATCTTCAAGCGCTTTAACGGTCCGCTTTGCACTTTCTACATGGTCCTTGAAAATAATCTTATCGCCGGGAGAAGCCAGGCCAACGGTATCCTCAGTCGTCAAGCCGAAGATTCCGACCTTCTCTCCATAGACATCCTTGATGACAGAAGGATAGATATGGCCGTCTTTGGCCGTACTCTTGGACTTATCCGTCTCAAGAATACCTGTTATCTCGTGATACAGATCGGCAAGCTCACTGTTCTTCGTAGTGAAATCAATATTGGAGCTGGCAAAAGGGAACTTGGCCGCTGTCACGAAATTGCGCAGAGTTTCCGGATTCTCCTTATTCATGTCAAACTCATGATTGCCGAAGGTCATCGCATCATAGCCGATATTATTCATGAACTTGATGTCTGCCTGACCCTTGAACTGGTTGAAATACAGGGTTCCTGAGAAGACGTCGCCCGCGTCCAGCAGCACGGTATTGCCTGTCCGCTCGCTGCTGATGGCGGAGGTCCGCTTGGTGATGTTCTCCAGGTGGCTATGGGTATCGTTCGTATGCAGGACCCGCAGATTGAAATCTGTAGTACCGAAATCAATCTGTGCAAGCAGCGGATCATGGTCGCTGATCCGGATGCCGTCTGCATCAGATACAGTACCTTTCGGATAATCTCCCGGGTCTGCAAAATCGGCATTGATATGCACGATATCAAGCTTGCTGGCAGAGGCCAGCCGGTTATTGACGAGGATATGATCCAGCGTCTGGGAGTTGCCTTGGAAGTTGTAGGAATACCGTTCATTCAGCGGCAGGGTATTTACAAGATTCGTAAGTGCACTGCCTTTGAGGATATTCAGCGTGTTAGAGAACTGAAAATCATTCAGATCGCCGAGCACGACAAGATTGGCATCAGGGTTCTTTTGCAGCACATCCTCAGCGAAGCTGCAAACTACCTTGGCGATCTTGGCCCGTTGGACTTCGGTCGAGAGGACTGGCGGTTGAACGGACCCGAACAGATAGCTGTCGCTGCTCTTGGAGTTGAAGTGATTAGCAATGACGATGACATCTTTGTCTCCGAAAATAAACTCGGCAGCCAGCGGCTTGCGTGACTCCACGAAGGCTTCATTCTCCGGATCAATGCGGCCCGGATTCAGACTGAGCCCGGAATCAGCAGTGTAGCTGACAGCCTCAGTGGCTGTACCAGGAGTGCCTGGCTTCAGGGAGACACGGTTCATATTGTACAGGAAGCCGGAGCGGATATTGCCGTCCGGAACGCCGCCATCCTGATTATTTATAGGTGCAATATCCGTATAACCATAGTTAGACGCACCTCCGTCAATAGCTTCAATCGCAGCAATCAGCGCTTTGTAGTTCTCGCTGGCGTCCGTTCCTCCATTGCCGGTTCCATCGTTATCCTGCACTTCCGTCAGGCCGATAATGTCTGGTGTTTTGAGATTGACCACGATATCCTTGGCGACATTGGCGATTTTGGCAGGATCATTATGCTGGGAGAAGTTCTCTATGTTAAAAGAGGCAATGTTCAGCTTGTCCGGTTCTCCGGAGGAGAAGGACGTTACTTCCCGCTTCAGCTTGCTTGGGGAGACATCCGGCAGGTCGCCTGTCTCAGTAGAAATCAGGAATTTGCCGTAATCATACGTCAGAATACCGGTGACATTGCCCAGGAATTGTTGGCCTGTTGTGAGCACCGGGGCGGTCTTCACCGAGAGAATCAGGCGCTGCGGGTTGAAATCGGCCCCAGTCAGTACCAGTCCGCCGGCAGGAGAAGTGACTTCGGTTGTGTTACCTGTACCGTTAACAGTCACCACCGGAATCTCAAAGGTGCTGCTGGAAGCATAGTAGACTGCCGGGCCCACGGTTGTCGGCTTGGCAATCTCCAGCCGCATTCCTTCGAGGCTTTCATAGAAGTCTATAGCATCGGTGGCCGGCTCGAATTTAGCCGGATTCAGGCCGTCATCATCGATCACCGCTGTGGGGATAAGGCGTCCGCCGGTGCCCAGCAGAGTTGGAGCTGGAAGCGGATTGCCGCTGCTGACAACCGTTGTCTGGCTGGCTGTAATCTGGGTGGTGGATAACTGCCCGGAGCGGCCGAATTCCTTCACAATGCCGTCTACAGTAACTGCATCGCCCGGTTTGACAGCACTACTTTTACCTTTTTGATAGATTTGGATGGCCTCTGAGGTCTTGATATCGTTATCCATATCAGCTGCAGCAGATTGGATGTAGAAGCTGTCCGCATCTTTGATGTAGGTAACAATTCCCTTCACATCAGTGACCAGGGCATCCACGTAAGGGGAGATATGTCCTGCGCCCTGAATCTGGTTGATCTTCAGACCTGCCAGTGCAGGAGCGACGCTGTATTCAAAAGTAGATGTTGGACCTTTCTCAGAATCGGGTAATGAGGTATAAGCTGTAATTTTAAGCGAGGTAATACCGGAATGAACAGTAATCGGGGCAGTATACAACTGGTCGGCCACTTCCGCAGTAGTACTCTTGTCAGCGTAGACGCTGTAATACACGCTTGCCGTTACCGGGGTGCTTAGAGTGATCTTTGATCCTGTGCCGATCTTAGTGCCCGAGGCAGGAGATGCAGTAACCGGGGGAGCTTGAGGGGCCGCAGTGGTGTCTGCTGCTATTACCGGCTCTGCCGAGGCCGTCCCATAGCCAGTTGATAATGCCGGGAACATCCCGGTTAATAGCAATGCTACCGCCAGAAATAAACTTAGCGGCTTCCTGCATTGTGAAGAAAGTTTCATGTGAGTATACCTCCCCATAAAATATCATTCGTACTCTATTATAATAGAGATTATATGAATCTAGTGCAATTTTTCGGCAATATTTGTTAAATTCGCATAAAAACATAGATGAAAATACGAAGGAATATAAATTTTTAATATAAACTATATGTAAATCGCTATATTTTCTGAAAACGATGTAAACTACATGTTATCTATAGACTGAAACAGCGTTCTTCTCCTGAGTGTGGGGAACGCTGTTTTTTGTTGTTTTGTTTGTTAACTATGGTCATTAATCCGCTTAAACCAAACTCAACTTGCACGTCTTATCCACTTCAAACGAAACGGACGGTGCGCGGGCCGAAAGTATGTGGAAAACAGTATACAATGGGGCTGTGCGGGGGAAAGAGGGCCGAAAGTATGTGGAAAACAGTATACAATAGAGCTGTGCGGGGGTAAGAGGGCCGAATGTATGTGGAAAACAGTATACAATGGGGCTGTGCGGAGGCAAGAGGGCGAATGTATGCGAAAAACCGATTACAATGTGTTGGCGGTAGGTGTGTAATATGTGTGAAGCTCAAAAGGGGCAAAAATTAGGGGCAGAACTGCCCCTAATTTCACCGATGCCCTGAATGCTTCAGGGCGGGGTACCCCCGAATGCCCCTAGAAGTAGACGGTGGGTAAGGGGAAGGTCAATTAAGTTCAATCCGCTCCGCGCCGCCCATATACGGCCGCAGCGCCTGCGGGATATAGATCGACCCGTCCTCCTGCTGATGGTTCTCCAGCAGGGGAATCAGAATGCGTGGCGTGGCGACGGCTGTGTTGTTCAAGGTGTGGCAGTACTGGAGCCGGCCGTTCTCATCGCGGTAGCGGATGCCTGAACGGCGGGCCTGGAAGTCGAGCAGGTTGGAAGCCGAATGCGTCTCGCCATAGGCCTCCCTGCCGGGCATCCAGGTCTCAATGTCATATTGCTTGTGTGTCTTCATCGACATGTCGCCGCTGCACACAGCCATGACCCGGTAAGGCAGCTCCAGCAGCTCCAGAATATGCTCGGCATTGCCGAGAATCTCCTGGAGCATCTGCTCCGATTCAGCCGGATCGTTCTTGCACATGACCACCTGTTCGATCTTCGAGAACTGGTGGACCCGGTACAGCCCGCGTACATCGCGGCCGGCCGAGCCGACCTCGCGGCGGAAGCAGGCCGACATCCCGGCCAGCCGCAGCGGCTGGTCCAGCTCCAGAATCTCATCGCTGTACAGCGAGACCAGCGACACCTCCGAGGTCCCGGCCAGCCAGCGGTTCTCGCCTGTCAACTCGTAGGTCTGATCCCGGCCGCCGGGGAAGAAGCCGGTCCGCTCCAGCGCCTCCGGGCGGACGATCACGGGCACGTCCATCGCGGTGAAGCCGCGCTGGATCAGCACATCCAGCGCCAGCCGCTGCACGGCGAGGTGCAGAAGCAGCCCGGCCCCCTTCAGCACATAGCTGCGGGGCCCGCCGGCCTTGACGCCGCGCGGAATGTCAATCATGTCGTGCAGCTCTCCGAGCTCGACATGGTCCCGCGCGCGGAACCCAAAGACCGGCGGCGCGCCATGCCGCCGCAGCTCCACATTCGCGCCCTCATCCGGTCCGATCGGCGTATCCGCCGACACGGGATTCGGCGCGAGCAGCAACAGCTCGCGGCAGCGCTGCTCTGCCTCCGCCAGCCCCGTCTCCAGCCTCGCCAGCTCGCCGGCCATCTCCCGCACCTGCTCCTTCGCCCGTTCGCCGCCTGCGGCGTCGCCCTGGCGCAGCAGGCGCTCCACCTCCTTGGTCAGCGCGTTGCGCTCCGCGCGCCGCTGCTCAGTAGCCCGGCGTGCCTCGCGCCGCCGGTCATCCCATGCCAGGAGCTCCGCCAGCGGGAACTCCAGTCTTTTCCATTCGGCCGTCTTCCGTACAAGCTCCTCATTCTCCCTGATCCAATTCATATCCAGCATCTGCATCCGCTCCTTAAGTGTGGGTAAAAAAACGCAAAAAACGCCCTCATCCATGGGACGAGGAGCGTCAGCTCGCGGTGCCACCCAGGTTGACCTCATTCCCGTCAAACAACTCAAAATGCGCAGAATAAGGCCCTCTTTGGTCTTCGCGGTAACGGGCGAAACCCGGTAAACTTAGGGAGCAGAAGTGCGCTCCGGTCGCAGACGCCTCACGGTTGGATGCCGGTCATTGGCCTGGTGGAGATATAGGTTTGCCGTTTATTATAACCAGAGCACCGCGGGTTTGCAAGCAAATTGAGGTTTGACAATATTCCGTGTAGTCTGCTAGGATTATTACTAATTTAAAGTATCGGTGCCCGGCGAATCAGCCCGGTTTATCCTATCATGCGGACAGAAGAGGTGGAGACATGGCCAGAATAGTCGTAATTAACGGGACGCCCTCCCTGGTCTCACGAATCAATGCAGTGATTGAATATGCAGAGCGAGACCTGCAGGAGCGCGGATTCAAAGTGGAACGGATTAATGTGGCAGAGCTTCCGGCGGAGGACCTGATCCACACCAAGTTTGAGAGCGAAGCCATCGTCAAGGCGAACGGCCTGGTGGCCGAAGCCGATGCGGTGATCGTCGTCAGTCCGGTATACAAGGCGTCTTATACGGGAGTGCTGAAGACCTTCCTGGATCTGGTGCCGCAAAAAGGGCTGGCCGGCAAAATCATCCTGCCGCTCTTCATGGGCGGAAGCCTGGCGCATCTGCTTGCGATCGACTATGCGCTGAAGCCGGTGCTGTCGGTGCTGGGTGCGCGTCACATCCTTGGCGGCGTCTACGCCGTAGACTCCCAGGCGGTGCGTAACGACCAGGGCGTGGTCGAGCTGGCGGAGGAGCTGAAGCTGCGCCTCGACAGCGTGCTGGAGGAGCTGGCGGAAGAGACGAACCATAAGGCAGGGCGGAAGGCAGAGCATACAGCAGTGACGGAATAGGCCATGGGCTACAAAAAGGCACTAAACCACCCGGATAGGGCGTTTAGTGCCTTTGTTTTTTATAGAATCATGCCCCTTGAAAGCTAAGCACCGGCTCCCACAGAACAACCGAACCTCCCGCCAGACTCGCCTGAATATCGATGATCCGCTGGTTGCTGCTGCCCCGGTAGGTGAGAGTCAGATCCTTCAACGCCTCCACAAACCGCCCGTCGATTACGACCTGGCATAAGGCCAGCAGCTTCCATTCGACAGAGCCGGGAGAGGCAATAAGCTCCTCGTAGGTGTAGCCGGTGTAGATCCAGACCGGGAAGCCCGGCAGCTCGGCGCGCAGCTCGTGAATGAAGTCCGCAGCCTCCTCCGCCGAGAAAAAAGGATCGCCCCCCGCCAGCGTAAGCCCGTCCAGCAGCGGGTTGCCGGCGATGTCCTCAATAATCTCCCGCCGCCGCTCCGGGGTGAATACCTCGCCGTAATTGAAGTTCCAGGTCTTCGGGTTGAAGCAGCCCGGGCAGCGGTGGCGGCAGCCGCTGATGAAGAGGACGGCCCGCAGGCCCTCCCCTTCATTGATCGACTCCGGGTAATAGCCGCAGATGTTCATAGATGCTTCACGCGGTCCCGTACCTCTGCTTGCTTGGCGGCATTGAAGCGGGTCTGGTAGTCGCCGGTCAGATAGCCGGTAACCCGGCGCAGCCGGCGGATATGAGTGGTGTCCTCATGCGCGCCGCAGGTCGGGCAGTTCGTGCCGATCACGCCTTCATAGCCGCAGCCGGAGCAGCGGTCAATCGGATGATTGATGCTGAAGTAGCTGATGTCCTGCTCCAGCGCGTACTGGATGATTTTGACGAAGGCGGACGGGTTGCTCCGGGCATTGCCGTTCAGCTCCACATAGGAGATGGCTCCGGCGTTGCAGTATTCATGGAACGGGGCCTCCAGGCTGATCTTCTTGGCCGCGCTCACTTCATGATAGACCGGGATATGGAACGAATTCGTATAGTATTCACGGTCGGTTACTCCTGGAATGGAGCCAAGTTCCTTGCGGTCGATCTTGGTGAATTTGCCGGAGAGTCCTTCGGCCGGAGTAGCGAACAGCGTAATGTTGAGATTCAGCTCATCGCTCTTGCGGTCGCAGTATTCGCGCATGTGGCGGACGATGCCCAGCGCCTTGGCGTGAATCTCCATATCCTCGCCATGGTGCTTGCCGTACATTGCCTTCATGCACTCGGCCATCCCGATGAAGCCAATCGACAGGCTGCCGTGCTTCAGCAGCTCGCCCACGCTGTCATCTGGCGCAAGCTGCTCGCCGCCTTCCCAGACGCCTTCACGCATCATGAAATCAGAGGCCTTGGCCTTCTGGGAAGCCTGGATGCGGAAGCGGTGCAGCAGGCCGTCCAGCGCAATATCCATATAGTGATTCAGGTCCTTGATGAACCCTTGCTCGTTAGCGGCGAGACGGCGGCCGGTTACCGTACCGTGTGTCAGTCCAAGGCGCACCAGGTTGATCGTATTGAAGGACAGATTGCCTTTGCCCGAGCAGTGGTTGCGTCCGAAGCGGTCGCCGAGTACACGGGTCCGGCAGCCCATCGTTGCAAATTCGGTGTCCGGGTTGGCCGGGTCATAATATTGCTTGTTCAGCGGAGCATCCAGATTGGCGAAGTTCGGATACAATCTGCGTGCCGAGCACTCCGCCGCCTTCAGGAACAGCTCATAGTTGGGATCGCCAGGCTGCTGGTTAACCCCCTGCTTGCATTTAAAAATCTGAATCGGGAACACCGGCGTCTCCCCGCTGCCCAGTCCGTTCATGGTGGCCGTCAGCAGCGAGCTTATCACCAGCTGGCCTTCCGGTGAGGTGCAGGTACCGTAGTTGATGCTGGTAAAAGGAATCTGCCCGCCCGAGCGGCTGGACATCGTATTCAGGTTATGTACCATGCTCTCAGCAGCCTGGAGCGTCTCGATTTCCGTCTCCTTCATAGCGAAGTTGAACGCGCGCGGATACTGCTCCGCCAGATCGCTGCGGCTCATTGTAATCTCGCCAAGCTGAGAAGCGTCTGCATTGTCCTCGAAATACTCCAGCCCTTTGCGGAACAGCTTAGAGAAGGACTTGGTGACATAAGGAGCCAGATCGTAATCCAGCTTGTTGGCGGATACGCCGCCGTACTGGGCATTCTGCTGGGACTGGAAAATAATCGCCACCAGCGACATCGCCGTCATAATCGAGTTGGGCGGACGCACGCTGCCGTTGCCGGTGTTGAAGCCCTCGCGGAGAAGCCGTTCAAACGGAATGAAGATACAGTTCGTGGTTCCGATGGTGTACTGATCCAGGTCGTGTACATAGACGACATTATCCAGGGTAGCCTGTACAAGCTGCGGCGGCATGGTGAAATTACGGGCGTACCATTTGGAATATTCACTCCCGAATTTGCTCATTTTCCCGGAGAAGCTCTCCCCGTTCAGGTTAGCGTTCTCGCGCAGCAGATCCAGATCCCGGCTGTCGATAATATCCCGTCCCAGATGAATGACTTCCTCCAACAGAGCCTCTTGTGCAGCTTGTCCCTCGTTATAACGTTTCTCCAGCAGCGTCATTATATATCTCTCTCCTCTCGGTATTGTAAGCGTGAATGGTCATCGAAGAATGATCAGGACAGCAGTAAAAAAGCATATCCCGCCGGAATGGCGGAACATGCCCGAATGCGTAACGCAGAAGCCGATACCTGAAGACAATATGTGATCGTCTTATCGTCCTTAGGTATCGGCAGCCTCTGGCCCGGATTCACGGAAGGCTGACTCTGCTTGTGCAGGCCGCATACGGACACCTTGCCTGTTCCTCGCAGGATTCTAGCGGTGCCATCCAAACAGGCAGGTCTCCTGGCTTCCGGTATCTCCTCCGTCGTCTTCCCAAGAGGGAGAATCGTCTCTCAGTGACCTTTGACGGAGGATGGTTCTCCAGCGGAAATTGACTGCCGGAGCATCCGGTTACAGTGGCGGGACCGCAGCGGTTTTGCACCGCGTTTCCCTATTAAGTCTCCTCCCGGTGAAGAGAGAGAAACACCTGTTTATACTAGATTTTGTTGTTATTTATTAAAGCTACCGCAATATATTGTGTTTGTAAATGATTTTTTGTAATCCCGCACGGGGAGCGGGTTCCGCGCTTTTACTCACAGATTAGTCCACAGGTAATCCACAACTTTCCTGCTCTAACCTCTGAAATGATTCATAAATTCTCCGAAAATATGCCACAAAGACTTCATAAATAGTGTGCGTCAAATCCTGGTGACCGGGTGGGGGGATATATGAATAGAATGATAGTATTGCAGCCGTTGATTTGTAGCAGGGCCGCCGAAGAGGTACAATTAGGAAGGAAAACAGGCAAAGGCGGGTACAAGATATTCAGGAGGGATGGCACAATGGCAATTGGCGAAGTGACCGTGATTCCGATTGGCACAGGCAGTACCAGTCTCAGCAGCTACGTGGCTGATATGCAGCGCGTGCTGCAGACGATGGAGGGCATCACCTATGAGCTGACTTCGATGGGGACGATTATAGAAGGACCGGTGGACCGGATTCTCGCAGCGGTAGCCGCGCTGCATGAGTCGCCGTTCACTGCGGGCGCGCAGCGGGTCTCCACCTCGCTGAAGATCGATGACCGCCGCGACAAGCTCTCCACCAGCCGCAGCAAGCTGGAATCCGTGGAGCGCAGGCTGCAATAGGACCCGTCCGGCAGGCCCATTACACAAAAAGGGTTGCGTTTTTGGCTGGAAGAGTTATAATATTTTTTGTTTGGCAGACCTCAGCGTCTGTAAGCTGGTGTAGCTCAGGGGTAGAGCAACGCACTCGTAATGCGTAGGCCGGGGGTTCAATTCCCTTCACCAGCATATTATGAATGGCGATAGTGGCGCGGTATTCGGAACTTCCGAGACCGCGCCATTTGTTTATTATGTAAGGAGACTAAGAGGGGATAACGATTGGATTTTCTCCACTTACTAGTGAACGATTAGACTCTGCTGGGGAGATAGTTGGACAAACAACACTTAATTTTTCGCCTTTCCCCTATTTATAGTGTATCCGTTAAGAATAGATGCTATTTTTCCAACTGCTTCTATTCATTCGGCAGAAATCGCGGAAATAAGATACGTTTGTCCATTTGTTGGCCGCAGGGAGAGTTCAGCAGCTTCATGAGGGACACTCCTTCCCGGCAGTTGCCTTAAGTGTACCATCATCCCCCTGCCATTAATCCATCATCGAAGCTATTTCAAAATAAAGGAGGAAACTCATCCATGAAATGTCTCACCATCCGCCAGCCGTGGGCAACCCTGATTGCGCTGGGCGAGAAACAATTCGAGACCCGTTCCTGGTGGACGCTGTACCGCGGACCCCTGGCGATTCATGCCGGGATGCAGGTGGATAGAGCGATATGCCTGACTGAGCCCTACCGGTCGGTGCTGGCCCGCCACGGTCTTACTTCGGATGATCTGCCGACGGGAAGCATTATTGCAACCAGCCGTATAGCCGATTGCCTAGAAGTTACATCTCATGAGGTACAGCAGGGCTGGCCGGGCGGGAATGAATATGTGTTCGGTGATTATACGGAAGGACGGTTTGCCTGGAAGCTGGAAGAGGTGGTTCCGCTAGTTCATCCGATACCTGCCAAGGGACGTCTGGGCTTCTGGGAATACCCTGTACTTGAAGAGGACATGTGAGTTACCGGCAGCGGTTCATGTATTTTTTTGGCGGGATTAGCCGTTGGCGGGTATAATAAGGATATTCGGCGGTAAATCCTCTTATATATAGAGTAACAGATTCTGCGGCAGATGCCGCTGGAGCCTGAGGAGACGGCCGGGAAGGAGCGTATGCATCATAGATGGGTAGCCTTCTGATTGCATGGCTTTGTATGCTTTGTTTGTACCTTGTGTTCAAGGATCAGGTAAGCCGTAAAATTCTTTACCCGGTAGTTGCGGCAGTGATCTGCGGCACGCTGGGGTTTTGGAAAGTATTGATGTAGCTGTATGCCAAATGTTCTTGTGGTGAAGTCCTGCCTTGCGGCAGGCTTCTTTCTTTGGCCCAATTCTTGAAAAAGCTCACCCCAGCCCGTCCAGCCCCAGATATCTGCGCATGTGCAGGGTGGCTTGGGCGTTAATAACATCATCCAGCAGCAGCATCCGTTCGTGGTAGCCCCGGCAGATGTATTTGGCTTCGACGCCGGCCTCCAGCCGCTGCTGCTCGTAGACCTTCAGCCTGCGGGCCCGCATCCCGGCACGAACCTCCTGCAAGTCAGCCGCCGCCGCGTGAACAGCAGACTGGATGACCTCTAGATAAGGAGCGGGTGTGCGCAGCTCCAAGGACATGACGGAAGCATCGTGTTCGAAGGCGGATAGAATCAGCGGCAGCAAAATATAGGATTTGACCAGCATATTGTCCTGACTGTCTGCTCTATGCATCGGACTCAACCTCTCTATAAGAACATGTATTCCCATTCTAACGCAAAGTTCAAAAAATAATCAATGGGTTTTATCAAACAACCCTATCAATGTGACATAATTCACAAAATAAAATAAAGAATTGCTTTATATTAAATTTTAGATATTAAAGATTAAAAATAAAGCGTTCAAAGGAGAATGGAAATGAGTGTTGATGGAAGTCTCCGCCGTGGTCTGGTCTTCGGGTTCCTGCTCAGCATACCGCTCTGGATGTCCCTGCTTGGCTGGCTTCAACTGCTCTAGGACATATGGACCAAAATTTGATATTTAAAATTTACAATTTTATAGATGGCCTCTGCTCTCTTACGGCTGCATGCAGAAAAGAAAGACTGTGCCAAATCCTTGCGGGGCAAGGGGTTGTCCCGTGAAGTTTTCGAAAAAAACAGGTAAATATCTCCTTGGAATGGATTGACAAAAGGGCTGCAAACCAGCTAAACTTAATTTAGTTCAAAAGTAACAAATGTCATAGACTCGCTCAGCATGAATACATATGTAATGACAAATGCATATGCATATCCAATCATGTACAAACGCAAACCGTATCGAAAGAACGGGACGCAAAGCCTGGAATCTACAGCCGCGCAAGTTGTGGCTAAGGTCGTCCGGCCGCCGTGAAGCTAACCCTTCGTGGCGGTCTTTTTTTGTTATAGTTCTGCGAGAGATTCATAGATTAGTTAATAGGAGGTGCAGACTATTGAAAAAAAGTATACGCAAAACAGCCGCTGTCTTTCTGGCAGGCGTAATGGCCCTGTCCAGCGTTGTCATCTGGGGGACAAATATAAGAGCAACTTCCGGAGCGCCGTACACTCCCGCGGGTGTTTTGGGGGTTGCGGGGAATTTTAATGCTTTTATCTTCGGGGATTTCGCACAAGAGAATGACCAAATTGAGGGGCGTCTTGCGGCCGGGGGGAATATTACTCTAACAGGGGGATATGGAGTAGCAAGAGCTTACAGGGATGCTTCACCCACGGATGTGCTCGTTGCCGGCAAGAAGTTCACCCACTCGGGCAGCGGAGAAATTTACGGAAATGTCGTGTACGGGACCAGTATTTCCGTTAATGAACCTAGTGTGAACATCAAGGGGGCGAAGAAGCAGGGGAGCCCGATAGATTTTGCAGCTGAACAGCAGGCGCTAATCTCCCGCTCCGCAGAGTACGGGGCATTGTCCGACACGGTGGCGATTGACAACAATGGTTACGGGACGCTTAAGATCAAAGCGCCGGATGCCTTCAACGTCGTCCATGTGGATGCCGCTACAATGGCGAAAACCAACTATATTGAGTTCGACATCGCTCCGAGCGCCACGTTGATTATTAACATAAGCGGGTCTACAGTCAATGTGCCGAGCTTCGCGATGAATAACGGCAAGCCCCGCCAGGTATTATTCAACTTTTATCAGGCTAGTCAGGTCAATATCGAATATACCTCGTTCTTGGGGACAATTCTCGCTCCTAGAGCTGACGTTCATTACAAAGGAGCAGAGCTGTACGGGACATTGATTGCCAAAAGCTTCACTGGCGGAGTTGAAATGCACCTTGGACCGTATGAGGGAGAGGGGCCGCCGCCGAGTCCGACGCCTACTGTGACACCGACACCGACGGCAACACCATCACCAACGCCTACGTCGACCGCGACACCGACGCCAACGCCAACAGCAACACCAACGCCAACAGCAACACCAACACCAACAGCAACACCAACACCAACAGTAACACCAACGCCGACGCCAACAGCAACAGCGACACCAACACCGACGCCAACACCAACGCCGACAGCAACAGCGACACCAACACCGACGCCAACACCAACACCAACGCCAGAACCGACACCAACGACGGAGCCGACACCAACGCCAACGCCAACGCCAGAACCGACACCAACACCAACGGCGGTGCCAACACCGACGCCAACACCAGAGCCGACACCAACGCCAACGGCAGTGCCGACACCAACGCCAACGGCAGTGCCGACACCGACGCCAACGGCAGAGCCGACACCGACGCCAACGACGGAGCCGACACCAACGCCAACGCCAGAACCGACACCAACGCCAACGGCAGTGCCAACACCAACGCCAACAGCGGTGCCAACACCGACACCAACACCAGAGCCGACACCAACACCAACGGCGGTGCCAACACCAACGCCAACACCAGAGCCGACACCAACACCAACACCAGAGCCGACACCAACACCAACGGCGGTGCCAACACCAACGCCAACACCAGAGCCGACACCAACACCAACGGCGGTGCCAACACCGACGCCAACACCAGAGCCGACACCAACACCGACCGTGACACCGGGACCAACGCCAACACCAGAACCGACGCCGACGCCAACACCGACACCAGGACCAACACCAACGCCAGAGCCGACGCCAACGCCGACACCAGGACCAACACCAACGCCAGAGCCGACGCCGACGCCAACACCGACACCGGGACCAACACCAACACCAGAGCCGACACCAACACCGACACCAGGACCAACACCAACACCAGAGCCGACACCAACACCAACGCCGACACCAACAGCGACGCCAACGGTAACACCGACACCAACACCAACGCCGACACCAACAGCGACGCCAACGGTAACACCGACAGCAACACCGACAGCAACACCAACGGCGACGCCTACGGCAACACCAACGGCAACACCGACAGCGACACCAACACCAACAGCGACACCGACAGCAACACCAACGGCAACACCAACAGCGACACCGACAGCAACACCAACAGCAACGCCAACGGTAACACCGACAGCAACACCAACGGCAACGCCGACAGCGACACCAACGGCAACGCCGACAGCGACGCCAACGGCAACACCGACAGCAACACCAACGGCAACGCCGACAGCGACACCGACAGCGACACCAACAGCAACGCCGACAGCAACACCAACGGCAACGCCGATAGCGACACCAACAGCGACACCGACAGCGACACCAACGCCAGCGCCAACACCAGTGATACCGGCGTCAACACCAAACCCGGGGCCGCCGTTTAGCTTCCCGACAGTGCCTACGCCGACACCGATTATCGGGTTCATCGTGAACAGTAGTGAGGTGGCGCTTGATGATGATCCGCTGCCGCTTGGACCTGTAGCAACACCTGCGGCAACACCGGGACCAACGCCTTCGGCAAAGGTATCTACAGCCGCAGTAACACCTGCACCAACAGCAACGCCAATACCGGCAACGGAAGTCATTCTTGCGGATGACGAAGTTCCGTTGGGCAGTGTATCCGCAGATACGGTTGCAGGCGGCACGCTGCCTAAGACGGGTGAATCCAGTCCGGCACCGTACTATTTCACCGGTCTGGCACTGGCTGTTCTGGGAGTAATCCTTAGAACGGTGACCAGAAGCAATAGACACAAGTAAAGAACCAGCATTATAGTTCCAACTGGCAAGGGCTGTTTCCCGGAGAAGACGTTCTCCTGGAAGCAGCCTTTTATTAATTAATAAGGAGATGGCGGCTCGTGGCCAAATGTAATCGAAAAACCGAACACATTCGGTGCTGCGTGGGCGCGTGGTCCAAATGTAATCGAAAAACCGAACACATTCGGCGCTACGTAGGCGCGTGATCCAAATGTAATCGAAAAACCGAACACATTCGGCGCAGCGTGGGCACGTGGTCCAAATGTAATCGAAAAAACGAACACATTCGGCGCTGCGTGGGCGCGTAGGCCAAGTTCGCGGGCAAGTGTATGTGCTGGTGTTAAGACGGCGGCCTGCCCGATTTCTTAGTTGACCCTTGACCGTGCTATACTAACCTCAAAATGAAGGTCAGGCAGTAACTTGCATTCCGTATAGGGAATGGCTGCTTGCCGGGAGGAGGAACGCCGATGTGGAGTATATACGTGCTTGCGGCGCTGATTGTGATCGTCGGGGGCTTGGCGTATGCCGGTAATTATTTATATGGAGTCGCCATTAAGCGGGCACCCAAGGAATTCCTGGGCAAGACTCCGGACCTGAAAGCCGATCCTCCGGTGGCCGGGGCTTCCTGGGCAGAAGGAGCGCAGTGGGTGGCACAGCACAGCTTCCGTGAGGTGGAGCTGACGTCTGAGGACGGTCTGAAGCTGCAGGGGTATTATCTTGCCTCGGAGCGCGCCGCAGGGCGTACCGTTATTATTGCCCACGGGTATTCCGGCAAGGCTAAGGATATGGGAGCTACGGCCAAGAATTACTATGACAATCTGGGCTATAATGTGCTGCTGCCTGACGCCCGGGGCCACGGCCGGAGTGAAGGCAATTATATCGGCTTCGGCTGGCCGGAGCGCCGCGATTATCTGCAGTGGATTCAGTTTGTGCTGCAGGAGAACGGCCCGGAGGCGCAGATTGTGCTGCATGGCGTATCGATGGGCGGGGCCACGGTACTGATGACGGCCGGTGAGGAGCTGCCTTCCCAGGTTAAAGCGGTGGTTGCCGATTGCAGCTACACCTCGGTGAAAGCGCAGCTGACCTACCAGCTGAAGCGGATGTACCATCTCCCGGGCTTTCCGTTTGTGCATATTGCGAGCTTCGTGACCCGGCTGAAGGCCGGTTATACCTTCGGGTCCGCCTCAGCGCTGAAGCAGGTGCGCCAGGCCCGGGTGCCTATACTGTTCATTCATGGAGATGCAGACAAGTTCGTGCCTTTTGCGATGATGGATGAGCTGTATCAGGCCTGCCGGAGTCCGAAGGAGAGGCTGGTGGTGCACGGGGCGGGGCATGGTCTGTCTTATGACACGGACAAGGATGTATACATCCGCACTGTAGGCGAATTCGTGGAACGTTATGTCCACAGCCCGGCTGCGGCTGAATTCTTACATTAAAGGCCCTGAAACGTAGACGCGCCCGGTATCCGCAGACAGCGGGTACCGGGCGCTAATTATGTTCCACACATGGGGCCTCTCCCTGACAACAGGGGAGCAGCAAGCCATGTTTATTCGGTATATTCATCCCCCGCCGTCCGTGAGCGTGACGGGTGTCGTTGTTCCTTGTTATTTCCAGCAGCCGTATGGGCGAGAGCAATCCTTCCAAAACGACAAAAGCCCTACCTCTCTTTTGTCCTTGCGGCTCCTAGGCCGCGCCAGTGTGAATCGGAATACTATATTCGAATTTAGTCTCATAAAAAGGAAGAGTCCTGCAAGAAAACGTAAGATTTATTGTCCAAACCGCCGATAATAAAAACAGGTGATTCATCGGCCTGACATCTTCTTGATGGGGATAAACATACACGATAACAAAAATATTACTATATTATAGCATGGAATTCATATAAACACAACTGGATATTGAGCCAAGGCTAGGACGGAAATGAGGGCGCAGATGAGACTATACAGAAGATTTTTGAGGAATCAGGTCCGTAACTACATATTTGGCTCTGCTGTGGCTGTGCTGGCTGTCGGGAGCCTGATCATGCTGTCTTCGCTGGAGATCAGCCGGGCGGAATATATCCGCCTCCTGCTTGTGTTGGCCTTCTCATTCATCATCATGGCCGGTACGGAGATAGTCGTCTTCGTGAACCAGATGAGGCCCATACGGGCGGCATTGCTTGAAGAGAACAGTACACTCCCCATACTGGAAAAAGCCTATCTGCATACTCACCAGCTGCCGAGGCGCGCCGTTCTGCGGATTATGGGCCCGCATCTTCTCGGATTGTCCCTGCCGGCTATACTGATTACGTACTGGATGATCTACAGCGGCTGGGTTACGTTCCCCTATGTCTATCTGATTCTGGGCATGTGCGGAGCGGTGCTTATCGCATCCATGCATGCACTGATTGAATTCTTCCTGACCTGTACCGCCATCGTTCCGCTCATTAAGGAATTCAGGAACCGTGCGCTGGAGCGGCATGGTGTTGATTTCTCGCTGGAGGGCCATGTATTTGTGCCTATCCGCCCCAAATTTCTAATCAGCTGCATGCTGATCGGCACCTTTCCGCTGTTCCTGTTCATCATGGCCACCCATATCCGCTTGAACGGCAGCGGTACGGCGATAGCGGTTGTGGGCCTTCAGAGCTACTGGGCCTGGGCAGGCATGGTGCTGCTGATCGGGACCCTGTTCTCCTCCATCGCCGCCTGGCTGCTGACGGGCAGTGTGCAGCATCCTATTAATGAACTGTACCAGGCCATGAACCAGGTCAAGGATGGCCATCTGGTCCAGGTGCAGGATGAGTATTCCGATGAATTCTCGAAGCTGGTAGCAGGCTTCAATATGATGGTCCGCGGGCTGCAGACTCGGGAGATGCAGAGCAGGCAGCTGCTGGACAGCTATTTCTCCACCCTCGCCGTGGCGCTGGATGCGCGTGATCCCTATACCGCAGGCCACTCGCTCCGGGTTGCCGAGTATTCAGTCATTATCGGGCAATTGGCGGGAATGACCGGCCAGCAGCTGGACGATCTGCGCAAGTCGGCACTGCTGCATGATATCGGCAAAATCGGAGTGAGAGACAGCATTTTATTCAAGGAAGAAGCTCTGACGGAGGAGGAATTCACCCAGATTAAGAGCCACACCGTGCTGGGGGAGAACATTCTGCGGCAGATTGAACCGGCTGAGAAGATGGCACCTTATCTCGGGGGCGTCCGCTCCCACCATGAGCGCTATGACGGCAGAGGATACCCTGATGGTCTGGCCGGTTCAGATATTCCCTTGCACGGGCGGATTATCGCGGTGGCGGATGCTTATGATGCCATGACCTCGGACCGTCCGTACCGCAAAGGGATGGACCATGAGCAGGCGCTGACCATTCTGGAGCAGGGCCGGGGCAGCCAGTGGGACCCGGAGTTCGCCGGGCTGTTCCTGGCATACTATGGACGGAAGACGGAGCTTCCCAAGGCCGATTGTGCGGTCAAAACGGGATAACGGCACGTTGACCCGGCCAGTTCATTGCATAAATGTGAGGCTGAAGCGGACTCTATCCAGTATATGGAGGCTCCGCTTCTGTTTTGCGTGCCTATTTTGTGAACTGGGGCACAAAACCGACAATTCCCGACGACATTCATTGAAGGTTTGGGGGCAGACCGTTATAATTATGAAGTCTGGATTTTAATTAAAAAATAAGGGAGATTTCTATGAAACGCGCAGATGTGCTGCTGATTTCTATCGTTCTGATCGCTGCGCTCGCTTTTCTCGTACCGAGATGGCTGTCAAACGATGCTGATAAAGGTGGGCCGGGCAAAGAGCTGAAGGCCAACATAACGGTAGACGGTAAGCTGTTCAAGACCGTAACCCTCACCAAAGAAGAGCAGACCATTGAAGTCCGCACCGAGCGGGGCTATAACATTCTGAAGGTGCATGATTATGGAATTGAGATGTTCGATGCGGATTGTCCCGATCAGGTATGCCTTGGCTTCGGATTCATCACCCTGCCTAAGCAGACCATTGTATGCCTTCCGCACCGGGTACTCGTTGAAATCGCAAGCGGGGCAGGGGAGGATGAAGTAGATGGGTATGTCCAGTAGTGAATCGGCGACAGCGCTGAAGCGGACGGTTATTATTGCGATTTTTGCAGCCGTTGCCGTTGTGCTGAGTATTGTGGAGGCGCAGATTCCGCTTGCCGGGATCGGCCTGATGCCGGGGGCGAAGCTGGGGTTCGCCAATATTATGATTCTGACCTGCATATACTTTCTGCGCGGGCGCGATGTATTTGTGCTGGTGATTCTGAAGACGCTGCTAACCGCCTTCCTGCTCGGCACGCTGTCCAGCCTGCTGTTCAGCCTGTTCGGGTCGATGTTCAGCTTCATCGCGATGTTCGCGCTGGTGAAGCTGGGCCGCAAGAAGTTCAGTGTCATCGGCATCAGTATTGTGGGCGGTCTTGCCCATAATACAGGCCAGCTGCTGGCGGCATCGTTCGTATTTAATTCAACCAGTATTTTCTATTACCTGCCGGTTCTGCTGATCACCGGTATTGTAACCGGAATTGCGGTCGGCTTCGCCGTGCGGTATGTAGTTGACTCGCTATCCAGAATCTCTTTGTTTGAAGAGTTCCTGAATGGACCGGGCCATTAGCAGCGGAAGGATGAGCAACATGAATCAAGCGTACCAAGATACATTCTCCGGTGAGCAGCCGGTGGTGATTGCACTTGAAGAGGTATCCTTCGGCTATGATCCGGAGCATCCGATTCTTCATGATATCAGCGTATCCATCCCGCAGGGGCAGTGGGTAAGCATCGTTGGACCCAACGGCTGCGGGAAATCTACACTCGTCAAGCTGCTGAATGCGCTGCTGCCGAAGAGCGCCGGCAGTATCTCTGTCTGCGGGCATGTCCTGCAGGAAGAAACGGTTCAGCCTATCCGGCAATGCATCGGGATGGTCTTCCAGAACCCGGATAACCAGTTCATCGGGCAGACGGTCGAGGAGGATATTCTTTTCGGCCTGGAGGGACTGTGCCTGCCCTATGAAGAGATGAAGGAGCGGCTCGATTTCTATACCGCGAAGCTCGGGATCAGCCATCTGCTGTCCAAGCACCCCGGAGAGCTGTCGGGCGGGCAGAAGCAGCGGGTCGCCATCGCCTCGATCCTCGCCATGAAGCCAGGCATCGTCATCTTCGACGAGGCCTCTTCCATGTTGGACGAAGGCAGCCGGGACGAGCTGATGGGCATCCTGCGGGACATGCAGGCGGAGGGAACCTATACGATTCTGCTGATCACCCATGATGCCGATGAGATTCTGGCCTCGGATCGGGTGCTTGCACTGCATGGCGGAGGTATTGCGGCCGATGTGACGCCTGCGGAGCTGTTCCGCGATGCGGAGCTGCTGAAGAGCTGCCATCTGCGGGAGCCCTACACCTGGCAGCTCGCCCGGGAGCTGCAGAGCCGGGGAATTACGGTGGAGGTACCTGCCGGGGAAAAGGAGCTTATAGACACGCTATGGCCATACAACTACAGCAAGTAAGCTACACCTATGCGGACCGCAGCATGTGGCGGCAGACAGCGCTGCACGATATTAATCTGCATATTGCCGAAGGCTCACTGACCGGGATTGCCGGGGCGACGGGCTCCGGCAAATCCACCCTGCTCCAGCTCTTCAACGGGATTCTGAAGCCGACGGAAGGCACCGTGCAGGTATTGGATGTGACGATCACCGCAGGCGAGAAGTCACCGCGGCTGCTGCCGCTGCGCCGGCGGGTCGGCCTCGTCTTCCAGTTCCCGGAGCAGCAGATGTTCGAAGATACGGTCGAGAAGGACCTCATCTTCGGGCCGCTCAACTTCGGCCTTAGCCTGGAGGAGGCCAAGGAGCGGGCGCGCCGGGCGATGACCGACATGGGGCTGGATCTGGCCCTCCTGGAGCGGAACCCGTTCCGCCTCAGCGGCGGCCAGATGCGCAAGGCTGCCATCGCCTCCGTGCTGGCGATGGACCCGGACATTGTGGTGCTGGATGAGCCGACAGCCACCCTCGACCCGGTCAGCCGCGCGGAGCTGATCGCGCTGCTGGAGCGGCTGTGCCGCGAGCAGGGCCGGACGATCATCATCGTGACGCACCGGATGGATGAGCTGCTGCCGTACGCGGACCACTGGGCCCTGCTGAAGGGCGGGGAGCTCGCCTTCCAGGGCAGCGGCCGGGAGCTGGCCGCCGATCCGGCGATTCTGGAGCGCTGCGGCCTGAGGATCCCGCAGTCGCTCCGGTACTGGCAGGCCGTAGCCAAGCGCTTCGGCCTGGAGGACGAGCCGCCGCTCCTGACCGCAGAAAGGCTGGCGGAGCGGATGGCCGCGCTGCTGCGTGAGCGCGGGCACACCGGCGGAGCGGAAGAAATGAGGGATGGCCATGAATGAGCGTCTGCTGCTGGGGCGCAGCATTGACACAGGCTCCTGGGTCCATAAGCTGGATGCCCGCTCCAAAATTACCGGAATGCTGCTCTACGTAGTCATCATCCTGCTGTCCACATCGTGGATGGCGATGGGGCTGCTCGCCGTATTCTCCATCATCGTGATGGCGACCACCCGCATTCCCCTGAAATATTTCATTAAGGCTGCGAAGCCGCTAAGATATCTGATGTTATTCATCTTCATCGTACAGGCGCTGTCCGTGAAGGAGGGGGAGGTGCTGTGGTCGCTGGGCTCCTTCTCCCTGCATGAGGGCGGCCTGCGGCTCGGAGCGTTCTCGGTCATCCGCATGCTGTTCCTGCTGACCTTCACGGCGCTGCTGACCTTCACAACGACCCCGGCCAAGCTCAATCAGGGACTGGAGGGCGTGCTCTCGCCCTTCAGGAAGCTGGGACTGTCGCCGGACCGGATCACGCTGATGATCAGCATCGCGCTGCGTTTCATTCCGACGATTCTGGATGAGGCGCAGATTATCCTCAAGGCGCAGGCCTCGCGCGGCGCGGATCTGAAGGAGCTGCCGCTGAAGGAGAAGGCGCGGATGCTGGTCTCGCTGCTGGTGCCGGTCATCGCCAGCGCCTTCCGGCGGGCGCAGGACCTTATCTATTCGATGGAGGCCCGGGGCTTCCGCATGGGAGCGCCGCGCAGCCGGTATCACCGCCTCAGGTGGGGCGCGGCTGATACGCTGTTTGTTGCGATGTTCGTTGTTCTGGGAATTGCAGTTGCATCATTGTAAGACATTTGGGAGGCTACGAGATATGGCACGTTTTTTTAATGGAAAAGAGATTGAATTGCTGGCACCTGCAGGGACGTTCGAGATCTTCAAGGCTGTGATTGAAGCGAAGTGTGATGCGGTCTATTTCGGCGGTCCGGTGCTGAACATGAGAATGATGCGCAAGGGCTATAACTTAAGCCATGAGGAGATTCTTGAAGCGCTGGATATTGCCCGCCGTCTGGACAAAAAGGTGTATATCACCGTTAATAATCTCTTCAGCGAAGAGGATGTGGAGGAGGCCAGAGAGTACCTGCGTTTCCTGGATACAGCACGGCCGGATGCGCTGATTGTGCAGGACATGGCTGTACTGGAGCTGATCCGCGAGATGGGGCTGTCCCTGCCGGTCCACGCCTCGGTGATGATGAATGTGCATAATCTGGAGATGATCCACGCACTGAAGGACCTGGGCGTCAGCCGGGTCGTGACCTCACGGGAGATGGATCTGCAGACAGCGAAGCTGCTCGGGCGTCAGAGCGGAATGGAGCTGGAATATTTCATTCATGGCGATATGTGTTCCGTACATGGGGCGAACTGTTATTTCAGCTCCCAGGTGTTCGGGATGAGCAGCAACCGGGGCAAATGCATGAAGCCTTGCCGCTGGGATTACCGGATTAAGCGTGACGGTTATGTATTCCCGGCCGAATATCCGCTGGCGGTGAAGGATATGTTCATGTATGAGCATCTGCCGGAGCTGATTGATTCCGGAATCACCTCTTTCAAGATCGAGGGCCGGATGCGCGACCAGGAGTTCATGGTAATGCTGGTGAATGCCTACGGCGATGCGCTGGACCGTTATATTGCTGATCCGCTCGGCTTCGACCGGACCGTGGACTCCAAGGAGCTGCACAAGAACCGCAAGCGCGATTTCTCGACTGCGTATGCCTTCGGCAGACCGGGCTTGTCCAATATCAACCGCCGTTATGAAGGAACAGGCAAGTTCTACAGCACCGGCAAAGTATTCAGTACACCGACGGCAGAGCGTGAGCTGTCTGAGGAACGCGTGATGCAGCTGCGTGAACGCCTGGCTTCCGGCAAGCGGAGTAACCCGGCTAAGCCTGGGCTTGCGGTGCGGGTGAATAATATGGAGCAGGCGCGGCTGGTCCTGGAGATGGGCGTAGATAGCCTGTATCTGCCGGGAGATGTGTTCGAGCCGGACCGGCCTTTTACGAAGCAGGATATCATGGAGCTTGGAGCGGTCAAGGGGCAGACGAAGCTGTATCTGGGGATGCCGCGGATGATGAACGAGCTGCATTTTGACCAATATGACCATCTGCTGCATGGCGAGAAGCTGCCGATTGACGGGCTGATGGTGACGAATCTGGGCGCAGTCCGCCGCTACCGCACTACCGGATATCCGATGATTGGTGATGTGAGCCTCAATATCTATAACCACCTGTCTGCCGGGCTGTATGCGGAGCTTGGGCTTACGAAGCTTACTGTATCACCGGAGATGACGATGGAGCATTTCGCTTCCTTTACCTCGCACTGCGGGCTGCCGCTGGAGGTTGTGGTGCACGGAACGCCGGCGCTGATGTATATGGAGCATGACCTGTTCGAGAATACCGAAGTGATGGAGCCGATCGGCGAGGAAGACAACCAGTACGTGCGCAATGATGTGCTAGTCCTCAAAACCGATAAAGGCGAGAACCCCGTCTACCGCGACCAATACGGCCGCTGCCATCTGCTGTTTGCCAAAGAGCTGTGTTACCTGCCGATGTTGGACGAAATGAAGGACCTGGGCATTGCCACCTTCCGCATTGAAGGAGCCACTTACAGCACACAGGAGCTGCGTACCATTATTGCCGCATATCAGGCTGCACTTCACGGGCCGAAGCGGGAGAACGATCTGCTGGGCGGACTGAAGCCGGTATATGCCGGATACACGCTCGGGTCGCTGCAATTCAACTAACATTATTCAATTTTAAAATATCGCTGAAGCGAGTATAATTAGAGCAATGGTGCATTTATAAGTACTTTTTTTCACAAGTTCAAGGACTGTGGCCTGCCGTACATCCGCAGTTGAAAGTGAGGGTATTAACATGGAACAGAGCAATTATATCGGAAGAGAAGCCGTAGCCGCCAAAAGAAAGCAGCACTTCTACCCGTGCACCGCACATTTCTACCGGGATGCCCCGCAGCTGGTACGCGGACACATGCAGTATCTCTACGATGAGAACGGCAAGGAATACACGGACTTCTTCGCCGGGGTATCGGTGGTCGCCTGCGGCCACTGCAACCCGGCCATCACCTCCCGCACCATCGCGCAGCTCCAGCAGCTGCAGCACACCTCGCCCATCTATCTGACCCAGCCGAATGTGGATTTGGCGGAACGTCTGGAGGGACTGCTGCCGGGTGCCTTGCGCCGGACCTTCTTCGTCAACAGCGGCTCGGAGGCGAACGAAGGGGCGCTCCTGCTCGCGCGGATGCATACGGGGCGCAAGGGCTTCATCGCGCTGGAGGCGGGCCTGCATGGCCGGACTAACCTGACGATGAGCGTAACCGGACTGCAGATGTGGAGAACCGATGCCTATCTGGATGAGGATGTGACGTTCATCAAGCGTCCGTACCACCCGGACCTGACCCTGGAGGAAGCTGCGGCGCAGTCGCTCCAGCATCTGAAAGAGGTGCTGGCCGAGAAGGGCGACACCATCGCCGCCATGATTGCTGAACCGATTCAGGGGAACGGCGGGATGGTTATGCCTGCGCTGACCTATTTCCGTGAGGTAAAAGCCCTGCTGGAGCAGTACGGCGTGCTTCTGATCGACGATGAGATTCAGACCGGCTATGGCCGTACGGGAGCGATGTTCGCGATGGAGCATTACGGCGTAGTGCCGGACATCATCAGCATGGCTAAGGCGCTGGGCAACGGCGTACCAGTCGCGGCATTTTCGACGAAGGATGAGATTGCCGCTTCGCTGAACAAGCCTTCCGCATCGACCTTTGGCGGGAACCCTGTTTCTGCGGCTACCGCGCTGGCGGTGCTGGATTATATCCAGGGCGAGCGGCTGCCGGAGCGTGCGGCTGAGCTGGGCGGACGGCTGAAGCAGGGCCTGCTTGCCCTCCAGCAGCGTTACCCTGCGTTGATTACTGATGTGCGGGGCACGGGTCTGATGCTGGGAGCAGAGCTGGCCGGTTCGGGTACGATGGATGCCGCTGCGCTGACCGACCAGGTACTGGAGGAGCTGAAGGACCGGGGCTATCTAATCGGCAAAAACGGCATAGGCCGCAACGTCCTCGCCTTCCAGCCGCCGCTGGTGGTCACGGCAGAGAACATCGACGCCCTGCTGGCGGCGCTGGATGAAGTGCTGCAAGCGATCCATTGAAGAAAGAGGCACATGATTATGGTTATCTTTAATGCTTTTAAGAATACGGCTCTGAAATTAAAAATGTTCAGCGAGCTGGTGATGTTCTCGCATACGCTGTTCTCGCTGCCGTTTGCCATCATCTCGATGGTGTGGGCGGCGGGAGGCTGGCCTTCGGGCCATATGATGCTGTGGGGGCTGATCGCTCTGATCGGGGCGCGCAACGGGGCCAATGCGTTCAACCGGCTGGTGGACCGCACCTTTGACGGCAACAACCCGCGTACGGCCCACCGCCATCTGCCGCAGCGCCTGCTCGCCGAGAAGGAAGTTATCCTGTTCATTATCGTCAACTATATTCTGTTCATTGTAGCTTCCGGGATGCTGAATCTGCTCTGTCTGCTGCTGTCACCGGTGGCGATTGTACTGATCTCTTCGTACTCATATACCAAGCGCTTCACCTTCCTTAGCCATCTATATCTGGGCTTCGTGATTGCTTCGGCGCCGATTGGCGCGTGGTTTGCGGTAACGGGGAACATCGCCTTCACGCCATTCGTGATCGGAACAGTGGTAATGCTCTGGATCGCCGGCTTCGACATTATCTACGGCACCCAGGATATCGAGTTTGACCGCAACAACGGCTTATGGTCCATTCCGAGCTTCTTCGGTCTGGAGAACGCGCTGCGGATCTCCAAGGGCCTGCATTTCATCATGATTCTGCTGCTGCTGTTCCTCTACGTCTGGCGCGACCTCGGCTGGATGTACCTGGTTGGCATCGGGATCGCTACCGTGCTGCTGATGACCGAGCACAAGATTATTAAGCCGTCCAACCGCAAGCTGATGAAGGTGGCTTCTTATAATTTGAATCAGGTGATCAGTATGGTGATATTGCTGTGCACGTTGATTGATTATTTTTACGTTAGTTAGGGCGGGAGAGGCCGGGATGCTGCACTGCGCTGCATGGCGGGCGGGAGAGGCCGGGAAGCTGCACTGCGCGGAATGTTTGGACTTCCGGTCGCTGTTAACTTCGGATTCCCTGATTGAAACCGCCAGCCGCGGTAGAAATCCGAAGTTAAAGGCGAACGCTGCCGCTCCTTCAGTTCCAAAATTCCTCTCCGTTCCGTCCTGGCCTCCCCCTGGGCAACAACTAACTTCAAAAAGACAACAAGCCTGCCTAGCGGGGCGGGCGGCAGAAAAGCGCGGAAAGCTTAAATCCGCGCTTTTCTTGTTGGGCTTGAAACTTAAGAGCAAGGCCAAAGAGAGAAACCCCGCAACCCCGCAAACCCCAAACCCCAAACCCCAAACCCCAAACCCCAAACCCAAAGGTGAAACCCATTCCCACTGCTAAACACGCTCACGTTCGCTTTGCTGCGTTCGCTTGTTTAGAGGGGGGCTAACTAACTAACCGACCAACCATTGGCATGGCAATTGTACTCTGTACAATAGAATCCGCTGAAATTAGTGTGAGAATCGCATCGGTTGCACTCTGTACAGTAGAATTTGCTTCATGGGCGGGTAATGGACACTTTTTCTGAAATCTAATGTACGAAATGCAGCAGAACGCGTTTGAGTTAAAGATTTAGTGGGATCTACTGTACAAAGTACAATCATCAGCAGTAGACTTCCCACGATGGGCGATGGGCGATGGGCGATGGGCGATGGGCGATGGGCGATGGGCGATGGGCGATGGGCGATGGGCGATGGGCGATGGGCGATGGGCGATGGGCGATGGGCGATGGGCGATGGGCGATGGCGATGGGCGATACCGCCTGTCACAAATTATCCTTCGCCACTCATCAGCGCCAACTCATACTCCAGCCGCCCCTCGAGTGCATAACTGTATTTCGTGCAACTAAAAGTTGGATAATAGACCGATTTCGCACGATAGATGTATTCCGTACAACTAAATTTGCTGAAAAGGGGCGTTTGTGTGAAATAAGGCCGAAATAGGTGTACAGAGTGCAGTTATAGTGGTAGTCGTTCAGATAAAAGGTCCTTTAGATGTACAGAATACAATTAGTGGCTGTCGAGTACAGGTTGGGGTGCTAATGTTCAGCGTGTTATGGGGAGCTGCTGCGAGCGAGGGGGCGAAGGGCGAGGGTGCCGCAGGCGAAGGCGTGAAGGGGCTAGGACCAACAGTCCATCCCCGGTGGCTCCGCAGAGGCCACAAAAAAACGAGCCTGATTAAAGGCTCGTGCTTGGGAAATAATGATAGATGAAGCGAACGGTGCGTGAGGCGGGAATCAGCGGTCACGGCCGGCGAAATAGCGGAGCAGGATGTCCAGATCGGCATGGGCCGGGAAGCTGGACAGCTGCTGCACGATAGCGGCAGCCTGGGACAGGTAGTCCTGGCTGACGGCCTCGGCACGGGTGAGCGCATCGCTGCCCTTGACCAGCTCCAGGACATGAGCGATGTCCTCTGAAGAAGAGGCAGGGCCGATGCTGCGGATCACCGGGGCAAGCTGCGGGTCCTGCAGGGCGAAGAGCACCGGCAGGGTAACCTGTCCGTGGCGCAGATCGCTGCCGGCCGGCTTGCCAAGCACATCTGCGGATTGCGTGAAGTCCAGAATGTCGTCCTGAATCTGGAATGACATCCCCAGTGCTTCACCGAAGGAATAGAGCAGCTGGGCCGTCTCCGCGCTGCTCTCTGTGGACATTGCCCCCACCTTCAGACAGGTAGCCATCAGCAGCGCTGTTTTGTTGCGGGACTTCTCCAGGTACTGCTCCATCGTAAGATCATAGTCGAAGACATGCTCCATTTGCTGATATTCGCCCAGGCATAACTGGGTGGTTGCCACAGAGGACAGGTCATGAACGTACTGGTCCCGGTCCCCCGAATACTTGCTGAGCAGTTCAATGACGCGGGCGGACATATAATTGCCGATGTGCACAGCGGATAAGATTCCGGTCTTCATATGCAAGGCAGGCTCGCCCCGCCGCTGCTCGGCATTGTCGATAATATCGTCATGAATCAATGAGGCCGCATGGATGAATTCAGCCGCTGCCGCTAATTGCAGAGTACGGCGTCCGGGGGTCTTCAGTCCGAACCGGCTGCCGACTACAACCATCAGCGGGCGGAGGCGCTTACCGCCGGAACCCGTCAGCTCAAGAATGCTCTGCGCCAGCAGTGACTTCTTGGGCACATCCTTGTCGCGGACCACCAGATTCTTAATTTCGTTGTTAATTTCATTCAGATCAATATTCAGTGCTTCATGCAGCTTCATTGTGTGTGTTCCCACCTGTCAAATGGCTTTGCTGGTACGGCTTCGTTGTTTGCGCTCCTGAATGAGGAATTCATCAAAGTCCCGGGCCGGATGATGTGCTGTGAACTCTCCATTTGAACGTTTAATCTGCATTTTCTTAATCAAGGGGGCCATGTAGGCCACCAGGTCCAGCTCCCGGCATTTCACTGCGAACTGCAGGTAGAAGCTGTAGAGGTAATCTCCATCCAAAATGTTGCGGGTCAGGTCAGGATGATGCGGGACACATTCCATATGGCGCTGCGCGGCCACGGTAAGAATGGTATAAATGCCTAGCAAATGGACTTTGCGGTCATATTCCAGATCATGGCGTTCCAGTACCGTTAGCAATTGCTCACATTCTGCCGGAGAGAGAGACAACTGAATTCCGGCGATCTGGGACATTTCAGCCTGAAGCAACCGGAACGTATCTTCAATGAGTTTTGGATTCACAAGCTTCTCTCCTTCTTATCGGTTTTGCCGGAAGCAACCATAGCCCTGTTAATCCCTACAAAACCATTGTGCTGCAATATTGCACGAATGTGCATTCACCTTGTTAAACAAGGAGAGTAATGTGTCCAAGGACACATTACTCTTAAGCATAACATATTCAGCTGACAGCAGCCCGCAGGTCAGTCGGTAAATAGATACCAGCGCCGGACGAGCGGAATCTTCTTCCACTGCTTCTTGAGCCAAGGCAGAACATAGTAATCCAGGCCGAACACGCTGCCGGAGCCGCCGATGCAGGCAATCGCTGCACCTACATACCAGAGCATCTCGGTGGCTGCCATCTTGGTGGTCCAGATCATTACCGCCATGGCGATCGTTGCCAGGGAGGAGATGGCTGTGAACAAACCAACGATGAGCATAATACCGAAGACGATTTCGGCACAGACCATACCGATCTGGAACCATTTCGCCAGGAAGGTGTAAGAACCGTCATTGTTGTAGAACAGAAGATCCATGAACCAGTTCGACGTATTATAGATGAAGCCTGGAACCGGCAGAGCCGATACTGCTTCTTTGGCAGTGGAGACTGCGGAAGCGGCAGACTGGGCATCTACTGTAGTCTTCACGGCATCAACGGCTTGGCTTGCTGCCGAAGTGGCGTCTGCATAAGGAGCAGCAGGGATCAGGAAGATCTTGTTCGGATCAACCCATATCTTGCGGATCTTCTCAATCCCTTCGTACAGCCACATGCCGCCAAGCAGCATACGGAGCGGAACCAGCCAGAAGTTCGGCGAGCGCTTGGAGAAGTATCCGCCGACGAAGCTCTTGCGGTTCTCCACATGGAAGAACTCATGCATCATATAAGTCCAGACCTTATTGAAGCCGGCTACCTGGGACAGGTAGAACATATTAATGAAGTGTTTGGACAACATAGCCATGAAGCCGGTCAGCATGAACAGCTTGCCCGGAAGACCAACGTTCGCTACACCGTAGCGGCTGCCGATCGAGACCATGGTGCCGTGGAAGCCTGGTTTGTATGCTTTCTTAGGCGTGCCCTTGATATCAGCGGTAATATTGCCCGCGATTACCGGAGCGGCCTGTTCAGCATTCTCAACCATCTGTGGCACCGGGCGCTCTTCGCCTTCAGGAATGAAGAAGATGTTATCGCCGACAACATAGACATTCTTATGGTCAACACTCTCAAGGTGTTCATTAGTAACAATACGCTTACGTCCCTGCTGCTGAACATCAAGGCCGCCGACAAGCTCGGAGCCTTCGACACCAGCGGTCCAGACGATGGTCTTAGCTTCAACCACGTTCTTCTCGCCGAGAGCTACGGAGCCATCACCAACTTCAGTGATCTTAGCGCCTGTAACGATCTCAACCTTCAGCTTGCGCAGACGGGCTTCGGCTTTCTGGATCAGCTTATCCGGCAGGATAGGCAGGATCTTCGGAGCCATATCCGCTACAATCAGTCTGACTTCAGACGGATCGATGAAGAATTCTCTGCACAGCTCGTCGCGCTGCTCAGCCATTTCACCCACAAGCTCAACGCCGGTGAAGCCTGCGCCGATGATGACGAAGGTCAGCATGGAACGGCGTACGGCCGGATTCTTCTCTTTCGCAGCCTGGGTGTACATATCGCGGATCTGCCGCTTCAGGGCTACTGCATCATCGTAGGACCAGAAGGAGAAGGTATTCTCTTCCGCTCCCGGAATTCCGAAGAAGGTTGGTTTGCTTCCTGTGCCGATGACCAGATAATCATAAGCATAAGTGGCTTTGCCGGATTTCAGCTTCTTGCCTTTGAAGTCGATGTTGGTGATCTCATCAAGAACCACATCAACCTTCAGGCCGGCAAAGATTTTCTTCAGGTCAACTTTGATCGAATCCTCAGGTGCGCGATTCGCAGAAACCTCATGCAGCTCAGTCAAAAGAGTGTGATATGGATTCCGGTCGATCAGTTTGATTTCTACATCTTTGTCGTTCTTAAATTTCTTTGCCAGTTTTTTAGCCGTGAGTACGCCGCCGTAGCCGCCCCCCAAAATGACTATTTTCTTCAAGAGAAACTCACCTCATTCGTCTGATTAGCTGCAAAAGGGTAGCGAATACTTATTTCGCGCCTTCGAGTGCTTTTTGTGCCAGGGTGAAATATTCGCCAACGTGGATCGATACGCCGGAGATAGCGTCTGTCTTGCCTTCGGCATCCAGTGCAGGAGCCTGGCCTTTATTCTCAAGGAAGTATTTCTCGGCAAGTGCGATTTCTTCGTGCCATTCAGCAGAAGCGCCGCCGGCTTTCATGCCGTACTTGCCGTCTACGGAATATTGTTTCTTATCATCGCCTGCTGCATTCACACCGCTGAAATTAACAGCTACAACGTTACCGTTAGCTACTGTCAGGGCTACAGTGGACTTCCAGCCGGATTCGGCATCCATTTCGCCTTCAGCTTTGTATCCGCCGTCTTTGTAAGGACCAGCTTCAGTTGGGCCGGCAGCAAGAGCGGCTTGAGCAGCGCCTACGAAGTCGCTGACATGAACGGATACGCCGGAGATTGCATCGGTTTTGCCTTCTGCATTAACAGTCAGGGCTGCAGGGTCTTGTTTCTCAACGAGGAAAGCTTCTGCCTTAGCTGCCTGCTCATGCCATTCGGCTTGGGCGCCGCCCTTTTCAACCAGACCGTATTTGCCGTCTTCAGATACTTTTTTCTTCAGATCGCCGGCTGTTTTAGTGTTGAACGCATCCCAGTCAGCCTTGGTGATTTTGCCGCCTTCAACAGTCAGGATAGCAAAAGTCTGCCAGCCGGTATCCGGATCAACGTCTACGGTTCCGTAGTAAGTTCCGTCCTGGTATTTGCCTGTTTCAGCAGCAGGTGCAGCAGTGGCTTCAGCAGCAGGTGCTTCGGTTGCTGCAGCAGGAGCATTGGTCGCTGCGGCGTTGCTGTCGTTCTTGTCATTGCCGCATCCGGCGAGCAAAGTGCCAAGAACCAGGGCGCTTGACAGGAGTACAGAAGCTTTTTTCATTTTGATATGACCTCCAAGAAAATAGTTTAAAATATATATATTAAAATGTAAAACATTTTAATAGCGATTGGAAGTGATAAAAATCACTTTATAAATGACAAATGTCACGTTTAAATCGGTCTTAAGTCCCTTTTTGTAGCAGGCATACGACATATATCGGTAAGCAAAAGAAAAAATTTAATGATCTCGTTTCTTGTTCGATGGCATTTTAGCACAAGCAGGGGGATTGTCATGTGAAAATAATCACTTAAATATTAAATAATTTTACTTCTGAAGTATATCAAATTTTATGATTTTTGAATAGCTTTTTTAAAAGGCTTTTATGTGACAATATATGAGTTTTTTCGCGCAGAAAGCGTCAGCGGGCACTTCAGGACGGGCACCCGGTCCGATTCAGCCAAAAGTCATAGGGGTAATACTTCACAAGGAATTATAAGCTTATGCCACACTATAAAAAGACAGCGAAGGAGATGAGCTTGTAGTGGATAACAATGTGATCAAAGGCAAATGGCTGCAGATTAAAGGTGAAGCGAAGAAGCAATGGGGCAAGCTGACGGATGATGATCTGGACGTGATTGCCGGTGAAAAAGACAAGCTGGTAGGCAAGCTGCAGGAGCGTTACGGCCATTCCAAGGAGGACGCCGAAGCGGAATACGATAAATGGGAGCAGTCCTACCGGAGCTAAAATATAGGCTTGAAGTATCAGGAAAAGGAGCGCGGATCAGAGCTGATTCGCGCTTCTTTTCTGCCCGCACCCGCAAGCAGCGCAGGATGCGAAATCAATGTGCGTAAATCAGCCCGCCCTCTCATACACATACATATGTTATAGCCCTGTTGCTTCATGTTTTCATCCCTCTATATATGATACTATAAACAATATCGCTGAGATCTCATTTTTCGCTGCAGGAGTGAAGCTATGGAATATGTCAAAATCTTTTTTGTGAATACAGCACTGCTAATTACACTGTCCTATCTGGCTAATTTAATATACAAGCATACGGTGACCTACGCTTCTGAGCCTGTCAAAAAAATGAGCTGGGTGCTGCTGGCCATCTTCGCAGGGTGGATCAGCAGCTTTTTCGGATACCGTCTGCAGGAGCATGTGATTTTTGATCTGCGGTTTGTGCCGCTCATCATCTCTACCCTGGCTTATCCCCAGCCGCTGGTTCTGCTCATCATCGGAATCGGGACCGGGCTGACCCGGCTGACCTTCGGGGTGACGGAAGCGGCGCTTGTGGGAGTGCTGAACCTGTCGCTCCTGGGTCTGCTCTGTGCCGGCTTAAGCCTCTGGATGCAGCGTTCGGCGATGTCAATGGTCCGCAAGGGCACGGTTGTCATTCTGGCTGTCAATCTGGTGAATACGCTGAATATCGCTGTATTCGGGGTCATTCCCACACGGGAATACATAGCGGATATTATGCCCGTTACCTTGTCTGCGGGGCTGGTGCTCAGTGTGCTGTTTGCGCTGATTATCCGGGACTTCCATCTCGACCTGATGCGAACCGGGCAGATTGTAAGAGCCAATGAGCTGTTGTCGGAACAGACGGAGGAGCTGCACAAGAACAAGATTGTGCTGGAGGAACGGGCCAAGCAGCTGATGCTTGCCTCGCAGTTCAAATCGGAGTTCCTGGCGAATATGTCGCATGAATTGCGGACGCCGCTGAACAGCATTATTAATCTGTCTCAGATGATTGAAGAGAGCGACGATGGGATGAGTGCAGAGGAGCTGTCTGAATACGGCGGAATTATACGCCGCTCGGGGGAAGAGCTGCTCTCGCTGATTAATGACATTCTTGACCTGTCCAAGGTGGAGGCCGGGAAGCTCGATGTAGTGATAGAGGAGCTGAATATCAGCGAGGTGCCGGACCTGCTGGTTCAGCATTTTGGCGTCATTGCCAGACAGAAGCAGCTCACGTTCAACGTGCAGATGGATGAAGCGGTGCCTCCTGTGATCTACACAGATCCCCAGCGGGTGCAGCAGATTCTGCGCAACCTGCTCTCGAATGCCTTCAAATTCACTGCCGCCGGCGGGGTCTGCATGAATATCCGGGTGGCGGAACGGCAGGAAGGGCCTGCTTCGCGCAAGTGGGTCGTCTTCGAGGTGCAGGATACCGGCATCGGCATCCCACCGGAGAAGCATGATCTGATCTTCGAGGCCTTTGAGCAGGCGGACACGAATATAAGCCGTAAATATGGCGGCACGGGGCTGGGCTTATCCATCAGCAGCAACCTGGCCCGGCTTCTGGGCGGCTTCATTACCCTGCATAGCCGGGAGGGTGAGGGCAGCTTATTTTCGTTACATCTTCCGCTTCCTTCCGGGACATCCTGACACCACCAATAACATTTGTGAATTCGGTATATTGACAGACGCCTGACGCGGAGTAGAATGGAGCAAAAGCCGCGTCAAAGGAGAGTCATCACCCCATGAACATCATGAGAAGCAGGCCGCAGCGCAGCCGCTCCAAAGAAGTGCGCAAGGCCTCTGTACACCGCAAGAATCTGCAGATTGCAACCTTCGAGGGGATTCCTTCCACCATCTTTCAGGTGCTGCTGCAAGGCCAGTTCCTGACAGGCTTTCTGTTATACCTTGGCGCAAGCTCCAGCCAGATCGGATTCGTCCTGGCGCTTACCACCCTGGTGAATGTGGCACAGATTGGTGTGGCCTTCCTGATCCAGAAGCTGCCGAGCCGCAAATGGGCGATGGTTACGTTTATCGGGCTGCACAGACTGTTATGGGCCTCCACCGGCCTGGTTCCGTTTATTTTTCCGCAAGAATATTGGGTTACTGCGTTCATTGGCTTATATACCATTGCCTTCATTGCCAACACCGCCGGGGGGGTGCTGTGGAACTCTGTCATCAGCGATCTGGTGCCTGCAAGGGTCAGAGGACGCTACTTCGGCATCCGCAACACATTCCTGAATGCGCTGGGGAGTCTGGTGATGTACGGGGGCGGCATCGTGCTGGACCGTTATCCGGGCGGGCAGGGGTTCCTGATCGTATATATAGTGGTCTGGATTTTCTCCACCGCTAATATTATCGTGTTCTTCTTTTACCCGGATGTGCCGTTTGAGAAATCTGCGGAGAAGAACTTCCTCCCGATGCTGAGGAAGCCACTTCAAGACAAGCTGTTTATGAAGTCTACCCTGTTCCTGGCCGCATGGCTGCTGCTGCAGAACCTGACCGTTCCGCTATACTCATATGTCATGCTTCAACTGTTGAATATCAATTACGAGAAGCTGTCGCTGCTGAATGTGGCCCAGACCGTCTTCATGATGGCCAGCTTCTATGTATGGGGGAACCTCAACGCCAGGCACAGCAACAAGAAGCTGCTGCTCTGGACGCTGCCGATTATTGCCGTCTCCTCTCTGATCTGGGGATTGTTGTCCGTGCTGCCGGTGCTGCCGGTCTTGTTTGCTGCCCATATTGTGTTCGGCGTGGGTGTGGGCGGATTCAACCAGCTGGCGTTCAACTTCATTATCGGGGATACGCCCAAGGGGGAGCGCCCGATGTACATGGCGATGTATGCGGCACTGACCGGTCTGGCGGCGTTCTTCGGCCCGCTGCTGGGAGGACGGATCTATGAATGGATTAAGGAATGGCCTCACGATATACAGGTCTATGGAATGCAGCTTGTCGTAGGCGTGCTGATGATTGCTCTGGCGCTGCTGCTGGGCCGGCGCATCCTGCGGGATGAATAGGGGTTAGGGCTTAACAATAAGGAGGGAATCCGGTGACAAGGATTGCACTGGTATTGGGAGCTACAGGTCTGGTCGGCCGCGCGCTGACCCGGGATTTGCTTGGCGGGAATTGGGACGAGGTCCGGGTACTGGTCCGCCGGCCGCTGGAGCTTAACCATCCTAAGCTGAAGCAGATTGAGGTGGACTGGGAACGGCTGGAGCAGTACGGGGAGCAATTCGCCGGTGTCTCTGCGGTATTCTGCTGCCTGGGAACGACCATCAAGAAGGCGGGCTCGCAGAAGCAATTCGAGCGGGTCGATCTGGAGTATCCGCTGGCTGCGGCGGCTCTGGCCAAGGGCAAGGGCGTGAAGCAGTTCCTGGCCGTATCCTCGATGGGAGCCAATGCGAAATCCCGCACATTCTACAGCCGGACCAAGGGGCGGACAGAGGAAGGGCTGATTGCCGCCGGCTTCCCCGGCCTGCATCTGTTCCAGCCCTCCTTGCTCCTCGGGGAGCGGGAGGAGTTCAGGCTGGGCGAACGGGTGGCCGCTGTGCTGATGAAGGCGCTGGATTTCGCTATGGTGGGCAAAGCCGCGAAATACCGGGCCATCCCTGCGGCTATAGTGGCACGCGCGATGATGAACATTGCCCAGGCGGATACCGGCGGTGTTCATATCTATACCAATGATGTTATTCATGTGATCGGCAGGCATTAGGTTAGGGGGCTGCTGCACCGGAGTTTGCCAACAGCAGGCTACTGGACGTACAATGAGACCATTCATGAAATAGGCTCGGCGGTCTCAAGGCCGCAATGAGCGATCAGGAGGAGAGAAACATGACGAAGAAGCAAGTAGCTACAAGCAAAGCCCCGGGCGCCATCGGTCCATACAGCCAGGCGATTGTTGCCGGGAACTGGGTATATACCTCAGGCCAGCTCGGCATGGACCCGGAGACGGCGGTGCTGCCGGACAGCGTACAGGATCAGGCGCGCCAGTCGCTCAGCAATGTGAAGGCGATTCTGGAGGAAGCAGGGGCCTCGATGGACCATGTGGTGAAGACAACGGTGTATCTGAAGGACATGAATGATTTCGCCGCTGTGAACGAGGTGTACAGCAGCTTCTTCACCGAGCCGTATCCGGCCCGCAGTGCTGTGGAGGTCGCACGCCTGCCCAAGGATGCGCTGGTGGAGATTGAAGCCGTAGCGCGTAAGAAATAAGCATAGCTCACAAGCATAACGAATCCCCCGCACCCTGAATGGGCTGCGGGGGATTTTTGGCATGAAGCCCTGTTCAGAGCTATGGCCCATGCCCGCCTAGTAACGGTTACGGGAACGGCGCGGGGTGAGCAGCAGCCAGATGCTATAGAGCAGCAGAAGTCCTGCGGCAATCAGCCCGGTGAAATACACTTCATTCGTATCCTTATGTTCCACAGCAATGGCGATATAGGCCCAGACGAAGACCAGCGGATAGATGCTGTCCCGGTACGGGAAGCTGACCAGCACAGCCAGCACGGTGCCCACGCAGAGCATAATGACCGCCCAGAACGGGCCGCTGAGCCCGAAGCCGCCCCAGTCGTTCTTCACCAGTACGACGCTGACATTGACGATGGTGGCGACAGAGATCCAGCCCAGGTAGAGGCTGAACGGGAGCCTCACCAGCCATTTCTCGCCGGTTGTAGGGTTCGGGATGAAGCGGGTACGCCGGTAGATAACGATCAGGGAGAGCAGCAGCAGCACCATAGCCGCCAGCGACAATTCAATGTACAGGTAATGCCAGAGGAGCAGCCAGCCCATATTGAACAGACAGCTGAGCATGAACCAGATGCCGATCCGCTGTACGGAATCTCTGGCTCCGGTGGAGCTGCGGAACTGATAGATCACGAACCCGGCCAGCAGCAGATAGATAACGGACCAGATGGAGAAGGCATAACCGGCCGGGGTGAGATACGTATGATACCTGTCCGAAATTTCAGCGGTGCTGTTCCCGCCCAGCGGCAGCGTAACCGATAGGGTATTAACGGCAATTACGCCCAGGAAGAGCAGCAGATTGCCCCATTTATAAGGATTGCTTGCACGCACAGAATCACTCCTTAATCTAAGAATATGAAGCGTTCTTAACCTTGGCCTATATAAAATATACCCGGAACGCCACCCGTTCAGACCATTTTCGCCAAAAAAATGACTGACAGGTCATAAGATCGGCGGATAGCATCCCGCAGGCTCGGGGTAATATGTAGCAAGAAGAGACAATGCAGGAGACGTCACAGGTCCCTGTTGCGTTCGGGATCATACTATCATTATGGAGGGGGATAAGAAGATATGGAGAGCAGCGAGGCAATCCGGCCTGAGAAGATGGGGCCGCTGGTGATGAAGGAGACATGGAATACGCCGGGCGCCGTAGTCTCCTGGGAGCGTTCTGAGAATGTCTATATCGTGCGGGGGGAATGCGCCGGGATGGTGTTTATGTTCCTTAGCGACGATATGTTCCGGATGAAGGTCTTCCACAGCAGGGTGCCGGACCTGACTACCTCGGAGGCGGTGCTGAAGGATTGCTGTATCCCGCATCTGTTCCCGGCGGAGGAGACGGAGGAGGAGCTGATCTTTACCACCGGGTCCATCCGGCTGATCATCGAGAAGGCCTCCTTCCAGGTTCGTGTGGAGAACCCCTCCGGCAAGGTGATTATGCAGCAGAATCTGACCAGCTGGAATCCGCGCGGCGCGAGCCATGCGGAGTATGATATGCAGCCGGATTCGCACTTCTACGGGCTGGGGGAGAAGTCCAGCTTCCTGGATAAGCGCGGGGAGCGGTATACGAACTGGAATACCGATGTGTTCGCGCCGCATCTGCCGGAGATTGAAGCGCTCTACGAATCGATTCCGCTGATCATCCACATGCACGGGGACCTCTCCTACGGGCTGTTCCTCGACAATACGGGCCGCAGTGATTTTGATATGCGCTCGCACGGGGTGGCTTTTACCATTGGCTGCTCTACCGGTGCCTACGATATTTATTTCATTAACGGTCCCGAGATGAAGGATGTTGTCAAAAGATACACCACGCTCACCGGCCGGATCGCGCTTCCGCCGAAGTGGGCGCTTGGCTATCACCAGTCGCGTTACAGCTATATGAACCAGCAGGAGGTGCTGCACCTGGCCCGGACCTTCCGGGAGAAGAGCATCCCGTGCGATGTCATTTACCTGGATATTCATTACATGGACGAATACCGCGTATTCACCTTTGACCCTGTTAACTTCCCTGATCCGCAGAAAATGATCGGTGAGCTGGGCGAGCTGGGTGTGCGCATTGTACCGATTGTCGATCCCGGCGTCAAAAAAGACCCGAAATACGAGGTCTATAAGCAGGGGGTGCTGGAAAAGCATTTTTGCCGCCGCCTGGAGGGGGATATCTTCTTCGGGGAGGTGTGGCCGGGGATCAGCGCTTTTCCTGATTTCAGCGACAGCCGGACAGCCGAGTGGTGGGGGGATCTGCACCAGTTCTACACGGACCTCGGGATTCAGGGCATCTGGAACGATATGAACGAGCCGGCGGTGTTCAATGAGAGCAAGACGATGGATCTGGATGTGATGCATTTCAATAACGGGCATCCGGTGACCCATGAGGAGTACCATAACCTGTACGGGATGATGATGTCCAAAGCGACCTATGAAGGACTGGCGGAGCATATGGGCGGCGAGCGTCCGTTTGTGCTGACCCGGGCCGGGTATGCGGGCATCCAGCGGTATGCGGCGGTGTGGACCGGCGATAACCGCAGCTTCTGGGAGCATATGGCGATGGCGATGCCGATGGTGCTGAACATGGGGCTGTCCGGGCTGGCCTTCGCGGGGCCGGATATCGGCGGGTTCGCCCATCATACGTCGGCGCAGCTGCTGGTGCGGTGGACGCAGATGGGAGTGTTTTTCCCGTATTGCCGCAATCATTCCTCCATCGGAACGCTGCGCCAGGAGCCGTGGTCCTTCGGAGAAGAGGTGGAAGGGATTCTGCGTGAATTCATCGGCCTGCGCTACCGCTGGATGCCGCACCTCTACAATCTGTTCCATGAAGCGGAAAAATCGGGCCTGCCCGTCATCCGTCCGCTGGTGCTCGAATATCCGCGCGACCCGCATGTGACCAACCTGTGTGACCAGTTCTTGCTGGGCGACAATGTGCTGATTGCTCCGGTCTACCGCCCGGACACGGACCACCGCTCGGTCTATCTGCCGGAAGGCTGCTGGCTGGATTACTGGGACGGGGAGATCCATGAGGGCGGACGTCACATTCTGGCTGCTGCGCCGCTGCACATTATGCCGATGTATGTGAAGGCCGGCAGCTTCGTCGCGGAGGGTCCGCTGAGACAGTATGCGCTGGAGGATACGGAGGAGACGATTATTCTCCATCTGTACGGGGCGGAGGCGGAAGCGGGCTTCTCGGCAGATTTCAGGCTGTATGAGGATGACGGCCACAGCTTCAGCTACCGCAAGGGAGAATATACGGAGCTTGCCGTGCAGGCTGAGGGCGGAGACGGGGAGCTTGCGCTGAACTGGGCGTATGCAGTGCATGATTACAAGCCGCGCCGGGAGAAGCTGCGCTTCGCGCTCTGCTATCCGTTCTTCACAGTGGCAGCGGTAGACGGGCTGAAGGAGATCAGTCTGGAGGAGCTGAATGAAGGGGCGCTGGGCTGGGCGCGCAACGGCAAGAATGGAGCGGTTATTGTTCAGGTGGCAGATGACCCGGAAGGCGGGGAGCTGCGGATTCGGGCGGAGGCGGAGTAAGAGTGAGCAGAAATTTGGCGGACATATTCGGACCAAAGCAGGGTTAGGGGGATAGGTGAAAGTGGGGAAGGCGAAATTAGCTAGTAGCGGCTTGCTGAGGGGCTGCCTCACCCCGATTAGGGTGTAAGGGGGAGGCTTAATTGCAATTCGTACAACTAAATCTTCCGATGTGCCGCCAAACCTCCGTTTAGATGTAGTTCGTGCAATTAAAATGCCTCTATACCTGGGTTTTTGCCGATACGGTCAAATGTAGTTGTACAGACTACAATTAGAAAAGGAAGTCCATCCGTTTCACTGTTTTTAGTTGCACAGAATACACTTATCCCATGAAATCACTTGTTTAATTCTGAGGGGCTACTAGGTGGATTGTCTGTTAAAAAGGGCCGGATTCCTTCTGTACAGAGGGGAGTCCGGTTCTTTGGGCTGTATTGGGCGGTCTCAAGAGGAGCGCTTTTGCCGCACTTTACTCCGGTTTGCAGAAAAATCTGCGGAAAATAACAGAAAATAGAGCGAAGGGGTTTTTAAAACCGGGTTTTTTCGTATAAGATGAAGGGATGAGGAAAGCACAGAGGATACAGTCTCCCGCTCAGGAGGGGCTGGCTCTTTCTGTTGGCTGAAAAGAATGGAGATCATCGATGATTAAGCATCTGTATGCGATATGGTTAGGGGATGTGTTATTCTGCTTCTCGGGCGAGACCTCCGAGCCGAAGGTGGACGCATGGACGCGGGTGGTTAAACGGCTGGAGCTGAACGGCGGCTGGCGGCCTTTGGCGGGTGCGGCGCTGCGGCTGGCGGAGGTAAAGTACCCGGCTGCAGCCCCGGCGGATGGAAGACCTGCGCGGCGCACCCTGCCCGGACGCACCCTTGAAGGACTGGCGCTGACCCCGAAGGATGCCTTCGGGCTGCTGCTGGCCTGGGATGAGCAGGCGGCCCGTGCCCAGGGGATCGAGCCGGGCGGCGAGCTGCGCTACTGGGCGGAAGCGGCCCGGTTCGCGCTGGAGCTGATGGGCAAGGGGGCCATTGTGCCCGGCGCCCGGCAGCCGCGTACCGCGGGCACCCGGCGGCGCGGCGGCGAGCAGGCGGCAGCTGTATGCTGGTCGCCGTCCTTCCGGGATGCGGCCGACCATGAATTCTTCCTGCAGCTGGCGGCATCCATGCCGGTGCTTGCGCTCGGCGCGCATGCCGCCGGGGAAGGGGAGGTGTCCTCCCGTGAGGAAGCGGGCGCCTATGTGCTCTATTCGTTCCTGCAGGCGGTCATGACAGCGGAGATCAAGCAGGTGACAGCCGCTCATGAGAGTGAGCTGGCTGCGTACAAGGCCAATTACCGCCGCGGCTATTCCCCGCTGACAGAGCTGTGGTGGAACAGCCTGCTGACCGGCAGCCGGGATATTCCTGTACAGGGCACTCTGGCAGAGGTAACGGAGCTGCTGGAGGCGGTTAACGGCACATCGGATCATGAGATGCCGCATTTTGCTGCAGAGGAAGCGGGCAACGGACAGCTGAGCCTGGGCCTGCGGCTGGAGCCGCCTGAAGAGGACAGCGAGCTGTGGCGGCTCAGCTTCTGGGCCGAGAGCCGGGAGGAGGGGGAATTCTGGATTCCGGCGGAGGCGGTCTGGAGCAGCCGGGAGCGGGAATTCACCTTATGGGGCAAACGCTACCGTAATATCCAGCAGCAGCTGTTAGCCGCGCTGGGGCGGGCGGCGAAGCTGTCGCCGGATATTCAGCGGGCGCTGGCTGAGCCTGCGCCGGACGGCGTGGTGCTGTCACCGGAGCGGCTCTATTTCTTCCTGAAGGAGACGGTGCAGCAGCTGCGCGAGCGGGGAATTACGGTGCAGATGCCTTCGCGCTGGAGCCGTGAAGGCCGGCGGAAGATTGGCATGAGGATGCGGATGCAGCCGCCGGCCGGCGGAGGCGAGGGCCCGGTTAAGTCTGCTCTGGGCATGGAGGAGCTGATCTCCTTCCGTATGGAAGCCTCTCTGGGGGATTCTGATATCACAGAAGCGGAGTTGAATGCCCTGGTGGAAGCGGGGGTGCCGTTTGTGCGCTTCCGTGGAGAATGGATTGAAGTGGACCCGAAGGAGGTCCGTCAGGTCCTGAGATATATGAAGCGCAGCGAGAGCGGAGAGATGACGGCAGCGGAATGGATGCGTCTTGAGGCCGAGGACGGCGAGGAACGGCTGTGGAAGGGGCTGCCGGTCACAGGGATGGAGACATCAGGCCTCCTGGCCTCTCTCATGCACGGCGATGTGCTGCGCGGGCTGCCGCTGCGTCCGGTGCCGGACGGTTTGAACGGAACGCTGCGGCCCTATCAGGAGCGGGGCTATCAATGGCTTGCCGCGCTAAGCGGCCTGGGCTTCGGCGTCTGCCTGGCCGATGATATGGGCCTGGGCAAAACGGTGCAGGTGATCACCTGCCTGCTGGACCGGGCGCTGAACGCCCCGCCCGGGGAGCATCAGGAGCCTGTGCTGATCCTCTGCCCGACCTCGCTGCTCGGGAACTGGCAGCGCGAGCTGCAGCGGTTCGCCCCTTCGCTTAGTGTGCATATTCATCACGGCGGACGCCGGGTACGCGGCGAAGGCTTCAAGGAGCTTGCCCTCAGCCATGAGATTGTGCTGACCACCTATCACTTGGCCGGACGGGACAGCGAGGATCTGGCGGGGGTGCGCTGGTCCACTGTTGTGCTGGATGAAGCGCAGTATATTAAGAACCACCGCACCAAGCAGGCGCAGAGCGTTATGAAGCTGACGGCGCCGCACCGGATTGCGATGACCGGGACACCGGTGGAGAACCGGCTGGGCGAGCTGTGGTCGATTTTTCATTTCCTCAATCCCGGCTATCTGGGGACGTATCACTCCTTCCGCCAGCGTTATGTATCTGGGGAAGGGGGCGAGCGGCTGCAGGAGCTTCACCGTCTGGTTTCGCCCTTCCTGCTGCGCCGCCTCAAAAGCGATCCCGATATCTCAAAGGATCTGCCTGAGAAGCTGGAGCTGAAGTCGTATTGTCCGCTGACGGAGACGCAGGCCGCGCTGTATCAGGGGGTTGTCGATGAGATGCTAGGCGTGATCGGCGAGCGCTCGGGCATGGCCCGGCGCGGACTGGTGCTGTCCTCCCTGACCAAGCTGAAGCAGATCTGCGATCATCCGCAGCTGTTCCGGAGCGAGGAGGGGCGGGGCCTGCGCAGCGAATCCTCCGGCAAAATGGATGTGATGTTCGAGGTGCTGGACAGCATCTCCGAGCTGGGCGAATCCGCGCTGATCTTCACGCAGTATGTGGCGATGGGCGAGCTGCTGGTCAGCCGTCTGGCCAGACGGTACGGCCAGGCGCCGCTGTTCCTGCATGGCGGCATCCCGAAGCGGGAGCGTGACGAGATGGTGCATGCTTTTCAGGAGGGGGAGGGTCCTGCGTTCTTCGTGCTCTCGCTGAAGGCGGGAGGCGTAGGCCTCAATCTGACCCGGGCCAACCATGTACTGCATTATGACCGCTGGTGGAACCCCGCAGTTGAGAACCAGGCGACGGACCGGGCCTTCCGCATCGGCCAGCACAAGAATGTGCAGGTGCATAAGCTGATCTGCCAGGGAACGCTGGAGGAGCGGATCGATGAGCTGATTGAACGCAAAAAAAGCCTGTCCGAGCAGGTCGTCGGCTCCGGCGAGAACTGGCTGACCGAGATGTCCAACCATGAGCTGAAGGAACTGATCGAGCTGCAGGGCCAGGATTGGATGTAAACCGGCTATGACGGTGTAAATAAGGCGAAGAAGATTGGATATGGGCAGGGTTAAGGACTGTGAGAATAAAGGAGGGCGACATCGATGAGTGAGCTGCTGGAGCTGCGGCTGGAGGTGCTGCCTGGAGTGATTAAGGCGACCGGAAGCGTGATGAGCGCTGCTGCAGATGAGGCGGGGAGAGCCGGTGATAAGCAGGGGAAGCGCCAAAAACAAGAGCAGCAGGCGCGGCAAAGCGTGCAGGAAAGACAACGTGAGCTGCGGGAACCGCAGGGTAAGGAGGAGGAGCAGGCACGGCGTGAGGTTGTCACGCTGCGTTTTGCGGAGTGGGCGGCTGCCCGCAAGCGTGAGGTGCTGCGGCTGTTCTCAGAGCAGCCGGGCGGGCTGTACGATCTGCTGCAGGGCAGCCTGAACGGCAGGCTTGCCGGGCTGGAGCTTGTCCCTGCGGATGCGGAGCTGGAGCAGGCCATTCTTGAACAGGGCAGGGGCCTGCTGCCCGTGGGGGAGCTGCTGCGGGGAATCCGGCAGCAGCTGGTGAAGGAGCCGCTGCTGGCGCTTGCGCTGCGCGGCATGTCCAAGGAGGAGCTGCTCTCCGGTGTATTCGCCCTCTGGGCGGATCGGGAGAAGGAGCAGCTCGGAGAGGAAGGGCCGCCTGCGCCGGTGTCGCTGGCGGCCGAGCTGGCCCGGCTGGAGCGCAAGGGTCCGGCCGTCTCCTCCGGCGAATGGCTGGCCGAGGCGGCTGCCGAAGGCTCGCTCCATCAGCCGGGGCCGCTGTTCCATGAGCTGCCGCCACGGCCGTTCCCGGCTTTGCCGGAGGTCATGGAGCCGGGAGAGGACTGGAGCGCGCTCCTGCCCCAGACCCCTAAGGCGCGCGAAGGGCTTGCCCTGCTGATGCGCCGGGTGGCCGAGTCCGCCGCCCGGCGGGCAGCGGAGTTGAATAAGCTGTAGCGGCAGGGAGGTTACTTGTATGTTCGGTCGGCAAACAAAAAAGAGGAGCACAAGTGCCCCTCTTTCATCGTGACCCGCAACCGGGTCTTTGAACCCTCCGCTCAAGACTCATTAAGGCTGCCGTTCTCGGACAGCTCAAGGATCTCGCGGCGCAGGCGCAGCATCCGCTGATCCAGCTCATCGGCGGCGCGCGCGGCTTCCTTCAGCTCCTCGGCCACATGGGCGGGCAGCTGTTTGTCGAATTTGTAGTAAAGGATATGCTCCATGCTGGCCCAGAAATCCATGGCAAGCGTCCGGATCTGCATCTCGGCCTTCACCCAGCGGGTGCCGTCGAGCAGCACAAGCGGGATGGCGACAATCAGGTGCAGGCTCTGGTAGCCGTTCGGCTTCGGATGGGCGATGTAGTCCTTGATCTCCAGTACGCGGATATCCTCGCGGGCGCACAGGTGATCAACCAGCCGGTAGATATCCTTCACGAAGGCGCATACAATCCGCATCCCTGCGATGTCGTGGATATGCTGCTCCATATTTTCCAGGTTAAGCTCGATGCCCTTGCGCTGCATTTTGTGGACGATGCTCTTCGGCTCTTTGATCCGGCACTTCACATGCTCAATCGGACTGAAGCCGTCGCGCACCTGCCACTCTGTGCGGATAATTTCGATTTTATTCTCAAGCTCATTGAGAGCATGGCGGTACAGCGCCGGCAGGGCCTTGAAATTCTCCACCTGCTTGGCGAAATCCTCGTTAATCTGCCACTTCTGCATATCCTTCACATGGACCTGCAACTTGTTCAAAGTTACTTGTGTACTATCATTTTCTTCCACTGATACTCTCCCGGTTTCGTTATTTGTAATTCTATTTTAACCGATGTACAGCCCCGTAAGCAAAATAAAACCGGATTGTTGCCAAAGAGAAACATTCTGCGTTAAGGCGCGTATAGCACATTATATGCATAGCAGGCCTGGGGCGGGACGGCGGTAAGGGGCAGGATTATTTGTTGGTCGGCGAGCCTTCGCCGTAGCCTTCGTCCTCGTATCCCGTATGCTCCAGCTTCTGTAAGACGTTCAGCCCCTCGATCTGCCGGCGCGTCTCCTCTGTGCCGTGATCGTGCAGGTACTGGAATACGCGGATGGTGGCGTCATCGAACTGCTCGGCAGCTTCGTCATGATCGGCGGACTTATAGGGGACAAAAGCACGCCGGAAGGCATAATCATCCCCCCGGGACAGCTCATTCAGCAGGTCCTGAAGCACGGTCAGCTCATCCCCGGACAGCAGAACTTCGTACTCATTGGAATCGTTCCGCGTCTCCTGGATCAGACCGTGGTTCACAGCTACGAAATACCTTTTACGGTTACCGTCAGGCAAAGTGATCCCTCCATATTGTTCAAGTAATGTACTTAGGCTGCGGCGGGTTGCCTTGTGCATCCCGGAAGAGCGGCATAATCCGCCTATACTTGGTATTTACCACCTGAGGGCAAATAATGAATCTGGCCTTAACTTTTGGTATGATAGAGTCACGTTTCCGCTGCGTTCTGCGGTGGTAAGCATGGATGAAGGGTATATGCGGCTGGGATCAGCCTATTTCTCACTCTGGAGAAGGAGGAACTACAATGAATTTACTGCAACGCATTAAAGACGGTGCCAGCCGGGTGAGTGAAAAAGCGCAAAGCTCGGTGGAAGTGAGCAAGCTGAATGGGCAGATCTCTGACCTTGAACATGAGATGCAGGTTGAATTCCTGAAAATGGGGAAGCTGTTCTACGAAGGATACCGTTCGAGGGACATGTCGGCGGCTGAAGGCCCGATGGTCGAGCTGGCGCGCGCCTGCAATAAGATACAGGAGCAGATCGATGGTGTGCGCGCAAGGATTGCCGAGCTCAAGAATGAGCGGCTGTGCGCCTGCGGCCGGATCACGGCGCTCGATGCCAACTTCTGCCCGCACTGCGGGCGCAAGCTGGAGCCGGTTCCGCTGCGCAAGGAGTCGGCGGCTGCCGCAGCTGCAGCACCGCCATCTCCTGCGCCTGAAGCCAAGGTACACACGATTCTTCAGCATGAGGATGAGGAGGATCAGTTCTACGGCGAGGAGGAGCTGACCGAGGAAGAACGGGAATTAGCCCGCAGAATGGAGCCGCGCGCACCCTATTCCGGCACAGTGCCGGAAATCGGGGAGGAAGCGGAGCCTGAAGCATATGAGCCGGTAGCGGCAGGCGGAGACCGGGGACGGCGGGATGCCGATGAGCTGGAGCGCGAACGGGAGCGGCAATTGGAGCTGGACCGCCGCATCCGCGACTGGGAGGCCAGCCGGCCGGCAGAAGTGCCTCCGGTGCTTGAGGGAGAGACCCGGGAGCTTGTGAAATGCCAGATCTGCCGTGCAGATCTGCCGAAGGGCTCGATGTGGTGCCCGCGCTGCGGCTCGGAACAAATCTAGAGGCGGTTGTAAGACAGCTTAGGGGGACAACATAGATGGAACAGTTGCTGCTGCATCTGCGCAATTTGGGTTTCACCGAGATGGAATCCAAAATTATGGTTGAGCTGGCCGGCAAAGGCCAGGCTTCGGGCTACGAGGTGGCAAAGCAGCTAGGAGTATCAAGATCGAATGTATATGCCGCGCTTCAGCGTCTGACCCAGCAGGGCTACGTGCGCTGCGGTGAAGGGGAGCCTGCCCGCTACAGCGTGCTTGATCCGGAAGAGCTGGCAGCGATGATCTCCGGCCGGGTCCAGGCATCGCTGGCCTATATGGAGAGTGAGATGCCGCGCGGCGGGCCGGTCAGCCCCTCATTTTACAATGTGGAGGGCGACCGCAATGTCATGGGAGAACTGGTGCGCCAGCTTGGTCTGGCTTCCCAGGAGATCGTGGTTGATGTATGGCGGGAGGAGGCCTCACTGCTGCGCAGCGAGCTGGAGCAGGCCGAGCTGCGTGGCGTGAAGCTCCTGTGGGCGTTTGACGGCGGGAATGCGGTGCCGGCACCTTACCCGGTGTGGCCGCCTCTTCCGGGCAAGCCGCAGCGCAGCGGCGGCCGGAAATTCTCCTTCGTCATTGACCGGAGCTGGTGCATGCTGGGGATGCGTTATGAGGATGGGACCGCGCAGGCGGTTGTGACTGAGCATCCGGTGCTGGTGGAGCTGCTGCTGAACCATTTTACCCAGGAGATGGTGCTGTTCGAGCTGGAGGAGGACATGGGACCTGAGCTGCAGAGGCGCTATGGGGAACGCTACAGCAAGATCTACAGCAAGTATGTGCTGCATGACCAGGAGGGCGCGGGGGAAGACCCGGCGGAGTAACCCTGCCTGTGTTGCGGTTGTAAGCATATTAGGGAGGTGACAAGCATGGAGTGTATTGTTCATTTTGAAGTGCAGCATCCGGAAGGAGTCAAGCCGCTGCGCGGACTGCTGTTTCTGGAGGAAGGCAAGACTCCCGGGGAACAAGAGCTGGTGGAGATGTTCAAGGACATGAAGTTCAATGTGCGGCTTGAGGACCGGGAGAGGTGGATCTTCAAGCCCGCAGCGCCGGGAGAGACTTATTCGGAGATCCGCATTACCAGCTTCGATAACGGCAAGAAGGGCAGCCAGCAGGAGGGCGAGCTCAAGTCGATTGTCGGCAACCTGCTGCCCCAGAAGCCGACGGGAATTTAGCAGGACAGACAGCACGACAGGAACAGTTGAACAGACAGGGCAAACGACAGGCCTCGGGGTTTATGACTCTGGGGCCTGTTGTTTTTGTGAGTAGGGGGTAAGATATGCGAAAAACCGAACACATTAGGCGAGTACGGGGATGTGCGGCCGGATGTAATCGAAAAAGCGATCACATTGGGGACGGGAATGGCGCGTAGGCCTAATGTAATCAAAAAAGCGATCACATTGGGGACGGGAATGGCGCGTAGGCCGAATGTAATCGAAAAACCGACCACATTGGAGACGGGAATGGCGCGTAGGCCGGATGTAATCGAAAAACCGACCACAATTGGTGAGCGCGGGAGTGTGCGGGCCGGATGTAACGGCAAATCGGAGTGTGCCGGAATTCACGCCAAAAACTCCCCTCCGTCCAGAGCTCTACTGGAAGGAGGGGAGTCATATATGCGGCCGGGCTTAGGCGCTTACGTGGCGCAGCTGGACCCGGCCGCGTCCTGCGTCCCGGCCGCCGCCAGCGGCGAGAGCACGCGCAGCGCTCCCGGCTCGCAGAGCACGGCCAGCGGCGCTGTGCCCAGCGCTTCGCCGTCGCCGATGGCATGGCGCGGCTCCGCAAAGCGGACGGCTGCGCTGTGGCCGCGCAGCATGGTGACATAGGGCAGCCGCGTATGCCTGCCCTTCACCACCGTCGGGAACAGCCGCAGTAATTGCCCGCGGCTGATCCCGTGGACCACGCAGACGTCGAGCAGGCCGTCGGCCGGCTCCGCCTGCGGGCAGATCAGCAGCCCGCCGCCGTAGCTGGGCAGGCTGCAGACCGAGACCAGCCAGGCCCGCTCGAAGGTCTGCTCCTTCCCGTCGCAGGTGACGCTGACCCGGCAGGGCTTGAACGTCATCAGCGTATGCAGAATGCCGATGATATAAGCCAGGCGCCCGGCTCCTAGGGCGTTGCACAGGCGCTTGTAGCGGCTGCCGTTCACATTGACGGCCACCTGCGCGTCAAAGCCGCTGGCGACCGCCGTCAGGGTCAGCCGGCCGGAAGCGGAGAGCAGGTCCGCTTCGAGGCAGCGGCCCTGCAGCGCGGCATCCAGCGCGGCCTCCGGCGCAAGCGGGATGCCGAAGCCGCGCGCGGTGTCGTTGCCTGAACCCGCCGGGATCATGCCCAGCGGGAGGCCTCTGCGCCGCAGCGCGCCCAGCACGCTGTGAATCGTGCCGTCGCCGCCGATCACGAGGGCGGCGCGCCAGTCCTCGCGGCGGGCGAGCGCGTGCTGCACCTTGTTCTCCGCGCTGTCCGCACTCTGCGTGAACAGCGCTTCATAGGGAAGGGCGCGCGCCTGAAGCAGCGCTTCCACGATGCGCCAGATCCGCAGGCCTGCTCCGCCGCCGGAGCGGGAATTTATGATGAACAGATACATGGATGTTCCCCCAGCCTGTAGATTCCTGAATGTCTACTCCATTGTAAGGAGCGGACAGGCAAAAGGGAATCTTTTTGTGCGAAAGCAGCCGTGAACAGGCTACAGCTGCCGGAGCTGGCTCTCGGCGAGGGGCCCGGCCCAGGGAAGCCTGAACCATCTTCCGCCCAGGGCATGGTAGATCATCAGCAGCCAGACGGCGAAGCCGATCAGGGAGAGCAGGGCGGCCACCAGGGGGCCGAGCAGCGGGATGAAGCCGCTGAGAACATGGGCGATCATCAGCGCCCCGAAGGCGATCAGCGATTGCAGTGAGTGGAACAGGACGAAGCGGCTGCGCTTCTCCAGCGCAAGGAAGATAATGGGACCGATGAACGGGATGAAATAGCATAAGGCAGCGGCAAGGTTGTCGGGCAGTCCGGTGGACGATCTGAACGGTGACAAGAGGCTCACTCTCCTTGAGTTAGAGGACACAGGGCAAGATACAGGCTGTATTCCCTAAGAGCCTATGAGGAACCCGCGCAAAGTATGAGCAGGACAGGGAATCTGTCCAATAATTTCTGAAGGATTGGATACACTAGAATCTGTAGCACAATCAGCTTGACAAGCATATCCTATTAAAAATTTCCATTTGCATATTTTACATGGAAAGGTGGAAGTTACGCCGGAATATGCTACAATATAACGATAAGGCCCGGAAGGAGTGATTCAGCAAGTGGCTCTTCGGGTAATTAAAGTGTCAAGGTGTCTGGCATAGGACAGCCTTACTCTCAGCCCAAATCACGGCCTGCATTTCTAGGTTACGGCGGACTTTTCATCATGCATTCTCTACAACGGAGCATTCATTTTCAATGTTTTGGGAGGGAACTGATCATGGCAAGTAAAGGTCATAACGAAGTCAAGGAAAGCCTGCGGGAAATGACACGAATTTTCCGGCCCAAAGATCCCAAGAAATTTGTGAAGGAGTACGTCCGGAAGTACCGGATCACGGGAGGCTATGAAGAAGAGCTGACCCTGGTTGTGGAGCATGAACTGGTTAGAATGAACTCCTCCGTTTCCTGAAGAGACAGAAGCGGACCAACCGGCTCGTCCGGTTTCGTTCCTGGTGATTCCGGCAAATGAAGCAATAAGCCAACATATCCATGAGGATTCTCATAAACCGTGCCCGGGCGGCGTGCCGCTGGAATCGGTTTTTTTTGTATGCGTGAAGCACAGGTTTGTTATGTACGAAGTCACAGGAATGTCAAATGAATTCATAGACACATTTACACTTGAATACGCTTTAAAAGTATTGTAACAGTTTTTGCATAAATTTGAAAGCGCTTTTAAATTCAGTACTGACAAGCATTCTGTATTTCAAAAATGATAATGTGAAATTGTTGTGAACGATTGACAAAATAAGAGGGCGAACTTATATTATTAGTGATTGTTATAATTGACAGGAAAATACTCTAATCTACGAATTCGGGAAAAGCGGGGTAGATCTATGATGAAAACGTGGCAGGCTGGAAAGCGGCTTCTTCCCATGACCGCAGCACTTGGACTCCTTTTGGCCGGATGCGGACGGGAGGACTTGTCGGTACTCAGACCGCAGGGACCCGTAGCGGAAAGCTCCTTTGGACTGATGAAGCTGTCGATTACGATCATGATCGTGGTGCTTCTTATTGTCTTCTCAATTGCAGCCTATGTATTGATTCGCTTCCGCAGGAAGAAAGATCAGGACGAGATTCCCAAGCAGGTGGAGGGCAGCTTCAAGCTGGAGGTTATATGGACAGTCATCCCGCTTATTCTTGTCGTTATCCTTGCGGTACCTACAGTGAAGGTAGTCTTTGCTGCAGGCAATGACCATTCGGATGATAAGGATGCCATCAAGGTCAAGGTGACCGGCCACCAGTACTGGTGGGAGTTCGAATATAAGGATTACGGGGTGACGACCGCGCAGGATCTGATCATCCCTACAGGCAAGAACATCTCCTTCGAGCTGGGCACCAGTGATGTGCTGCACTCCTTCTGGGTGCCTTCGCTGGCGGGCAAAATGGATACCAATCCTGACGGCACGGTCAACCGCTTCAGCTTCAGTGCGCCGAATGAAGGCGTTTACCGGGGCAAATGCGCGGAGCTGTGCGGACCTTCCCACGGCTTAATGGAGTTCAAGGTGAAGGCAGTCAGCGGTGATGCCTTTGAGAAATGGATCGCTTCGATGAAGGCCCCGGAGACCGTCATGCCTGAGGACACGGCGCTGGCCGAGAAGTTCAAATCCCAGTGTCTGACCTGCCATGCCATCGGCAGCATGCCTGCTTCCCCGGCGGCTCCAAGCCTGACCGGAATCGGCTCCCGTGAATCGGTCGCGGGCATTCTGCTCAATGACGATACCCGTGAGGACGGCGCGCCGGTGCTGGAGAACCTGAAGACCTGGCTGCATGATCCGCAGAGCGTGAAGCCGGGCAACACGATGCCGAATCCGAAGGACCTGGGCTTAACCGATGCAGAAATTGACGGAATTGCCGAGTATCTGGCCGGGTATACGCTGGACTGAAGCCTATAACCTGAAGTGATAGCAGCATATTTGAAAAGGGGGTACGTACCTTGGCTCACGCAGCGCAATCCCTGCAGCCCTCCCAGCCCGTGAAGCCTGGCCACAGCGTCACACGGCACACCGGGCTAATGGACTGGATTACTACCGTTGACCACAAAAAAATCGCCATCCTCTATCTCTGGGCCGGCGGACTCTTCTTTGGCATCGGCGGTCTGGAGGCCATTCTGATCCGTATTCAGCTGATAAAGCCGATGAATACCTTTCTGGATGCCCAGACCTTCAACGAACTGATTACGATGCATGGCACGACCATGATCTTCCTGGGGGTCATGCCCATCATCTTCGCGCTGATGAATGCGGTGATACCGCTGCAGATCGGCGCGCGCGACGTTGCCTTTCCTTTTCTGAACGCGCTCGGCTTCTGGACCTTCCTGTTCGGCGGCCTGCTGCTGAACCTGAGCTGGGTGATGGGCGGAGCGCCGGATGCGGGCTGGACAGCGTATACCCCGCTCTCGGGTACAGGCTACAGCAAAACGCACGGGGTGGACTTCTATACGATCGGGCTGCAGATTGCGGGCCTTGGTACACTCATCGGCGGCATTAACTTCCTGGCAACCATTATTACGATGCGCGCGCCGGGTATGTCCTTCATGCGGATGCCAATGTTCGCCTGGGCGACCTTTATTACTTCAGCTATTATTCTATTTGCCTTCCCTGCTGTTACTGTCGGACTGGTCCTGCTGACCTTCGACCGGATTCTGGGTGCCAACTTCTTCGAAGTAGCCGGCGGCGGGAACCCGGTGCTGTGGCAGCATATCTTCTGGATTTTCGGCCATCCCGAGGTCTATATTCTGATTCTTCCGGCCTTCGGCATCATCTCCGAGGTCATTCCGACCTTCTCGCGCAAGCGGCTGTTCGGATATAGCTCCATGGTCTTCGCCACCATTCTGATCGCCTTCCTGGGCTTCATGGTCTGGGCGCATCACATGTTCACCACCGGCCTCGGTCCGGTAGCGAATGCCCTGTTCTCGGTATCGACGATGCTGATTGCTGTGCCGACCGGAATCAAAATCTTCAACTGGCTGTTCACCATGTGGGGCGGGCAGGTACGCTTCACCACCCCCAACCTGTTCGCGGCCGGCTTCATTCCGACCTTCACGATGGGCGGGGTGACGGGCGTCATGCTGGCCTCCGCGCCGGCGGACTTCCAGTTCCATGATACTTACTTCGTAGTGGCGCATTTCCACTATGTCATTGTCGGCGGTCTGGTGCTCGGGCTGTTCGCCGGATTGCACTACTGGTGGCCGAAGATGTTCGGACGGATGCTCAGCGAGAAGCTGGGCAAGTGGACCTTCTGGACCTTCATCATCGGCTTCCACCTGACGTTCTTCGTGCAGCATTTCCTGGGGCTGATGGGGATGCAGCGGCGGGTATTCACCTATCTGCCGAACCAGCAGTTCGACACGCTGAATCTGGTCAGTACGGTCGGCGCTTTCCTGATGGGGGTAGGAACGATTATCTTTTTAACAAATGTGATTCTGACCTCAAGACGTCCTGCTGATGCGCCGGATGATCCTTGGGAGGACGGGCGGACGCTGGAGTGGACGATTCCTTCGCCGCCGCCGGAATACAACTTCAAGCAGACACCGCTGGTGCGGGGCCTGGATGCCTTCTGGAAGGAGAAAATGGCCGGACACAAGGCCATGACTCCCGCCGAGCCGGTCGGCTCCATCCATATGCCTTCGCCAACCATGCTGCCGTTCATGATGTCTGTGGGCATCTTCATCGCCGGCCTCGGCTTCATGTTCAGCCGCGATGAGTTCAACAACAGCATGATGAGCTTCCTGTTCAACAACTATATTGTTACGGCGCTCGGGCTACTCATTACCTTCGGATCAATGCTGATGCGGTCGCTGTTCGACGATCACGGCTGGCATATTGAACCCGAAGAGCTGGAAGGAAGGTGAGCGGATATGACAACAGCACATGCTGAAGCGGCGGACGGGGCACTCCCGCATGAACCGGAGAAGGCAACGCTGGAAGGACGCAACAAGGTGCTGGCCTTCTGGCTGTTCCTTGGCGGGGAAGCGGTGCTCTTCGGCACCCTGTTCGCCACCTTCCTGGCGCTGCGCAATCAGACGAATGACGGACCTAGCGCGAATGAGCTGTTCCATCTGCCGCTGGTGGCGGCTGCGACCTTCCTGCTGCTGGTCAGCAGCTTGACCAGTGTGTTCGCCATCCAGGCGATGCACCAGGGGAATGTGGCCCGGCTGCGGAACTGGCTGGTGGTGACGGTCCTGCTCGGACTCGCCTTCCTGATCCTGGAGATTTATGAGTTCAGCGTCTATGTCAGACATGAGGAATTCGGGATGACCACCAGCGCGTTCAGCTCGGCCTTCTATACGCTGGTCGGCTTCCACGGCGCGCATGTCGCGTTCGGGATTGTCTGGATCGCCGTACTGATCGGCCAGCTCATGCATAAAGGGCTGACGGTGGTTACCGCACCGAAGATCTATGTATCGGCGATGTACTGGCACTTTATTGACGTAGTATGGGTCTTTATCTTCACCGTAGTATACCTGCTCGGAAAGGTGGGCTGAAGCCATGACAACGAATCAGCATTCGTCCTCCGGCTCTCCGGTGAAGCACCGGCACCGCACGGAGGGGCCGCAGCGGCATATTGTCGTGTTCGTGTTCTCGGTCGTCCTGACCCTGATCGCCTTCGCAGCGGTGGCTGCCGGAGGGGTGAACGCAACCTTTGCTGTCATTCTGCTGTTGGTGATGGCTGTGCTCCAGGTGTTCCTGCAGATGGGCTTCTGGATGCATCTGAAGGATAAAGGGCATATGCTGCCGATTATCTTCATGCTGGGCGGCTTTTTCATCGCAGGGACTTGTATTGTAATGGCGCTCTACTGGGTATGGTGGGATTAATAACGGTCCGGGGAGGTCTCGCGTATGCTGCCGGGATTGCAATATTTCAGCTTTAGTGAATTATGGAGCCCGCTGTTTCTGGCCGTGATGCTCCTCCTGACAGCCGGATATTTCGTGCTGATCGGACCGCTGTCCTCCCGGCTCGGGGGCAGCACTGCAGTCCCCTTCTGGCGGAGGGGGCTGTTCTTATGCGGAATGCTGGCGCTCTATCTGGCCCAGGGCGGACCGGTCAGCCTGCTGGGGCATATCCTGTTCTCTTACCATATGGTCAGCATGGCGCTATCCTATCTGGTGGCGGTCCCTCTGATCATGCTGGGTATCCCCGACTGGTGCTGGCGCGCGGTGCTGCGGGTGAATCCGCTGAAGGGGCTGGCTTTTCTCGCGAAGCCGGTTGTGGCCGCTCTGCTCTTCAATGGCCTGTTCTCGCTGTACCATGTTCCTGTGATTCATGATTATGTCATGCTGAACTTCACCGTCCACCGCCTGTATTATGGCGTACTGTTCCTCACCTCGGCGCTGATGTGGTGGAATCTGATTAATCCGCTGCCGGAATACCGGGCGCTCAGCGGACTGGGCCAGGTTGGGTTCATCTTCCTGAACATGGTTCTGCTGACACCGGCCTGCGGGCTGATTATTTTCGCCAGTTCTCCCTTGTATGCCACCTATAGCGATCCTGCGACCTGGGCGAAGGCGATGGGGTATTGTGTACCTCAGCGTCCGGAGGCTCTGCTGCAGGCGTTTGGCGGCCCCGGCTTCTTCGGCACCCTGTCCCCCAAGGTAGATCAGCAGGTGGGCGGTATCGTGATGAAGTTCATTCAGGAATTTATTTTCGCCTCGATGCTTGCTTATGTGTTCTATCATTGGTATAAAAAAGAGAACGGACAGGAGGACACGGAGGTGTCCGCACCTTCCTCTGCACTGGCGGAGGAGGTCTGACCTACAATGAGCTGGTAAGCACCGAGGGGGATATTCATGGATATTTTCACATTGTTTCCTACGATCAGCACATCGTTCATCGTGATTAGTGCGGTGCTGGTAGCGATCGGCTGGAGACAGATCATTCAGGGCAAGCGCGAGGCCCACAAGAAGACGATGATTGCGGCTGCGGTGGCAGCGATTCTCTTCTTCCTGGTGTACTCTTCCCGGACGGTATTCGTGGGGAATACGTCCTGGGGCGGCCCGGAGAACCTGACGACAATCTACCACATCTTCCTGATCTTCCACATCGTGCTGGCTACGGTCGCTGCCGTATTCGGGATCACCACGCTGACGCTCGGCTTCAAGGCCAAGTATGCCAAGCACCGCAAGTGGGGGCGGGTAACGTCTGTCATCTGGTTCATCACCGCCATTACGGGCGTCGCCGTCTATGTACTGCTCTACGTCTTTTATCCGGGCGGCCACACGAAGCCGGTCTGGGAAATCATTCTGGGCGCTTAGGCCGTGAGAAGCCCGGGATCATAGGAAAAGCCTGTCCATCTGCTCCGCTGCTGCGGGGGATGGGCGGGCTTTTTTGTAATGAGGAGCCGGGATGTGGGCCGGATGTATGTGGAAAAACGAACACATTAGGCGGGCAGCGGGCGTGCGGGCGAAATGTAGTCGAAAAACCGATCACATTGCGCTCACCGGAAGGTTCGTGACCAAATGTAATCGAAAAACCGATCACAATTCGCTCATGGGAAGGTCTGTTGCCAAATGTAGTCGAAAAACCGATCACATTGCGCTCGCTGGAAGGCCCGTGGCCAAATATAGTCGAAAAACCGATCACATTGAGCTCGCGGGAAGGCCCGTGGCCAAATATAGTCGAAAAACCGAACACATTTGGCAGGTGCGAGAGTGTGCAGGCCGAATAGTTACATAACTATGTGCTAATTTATGGAGAGGCAGGGCTTGCTATTGAGGAAAATCACCTTTCAAGAAATGAAACCAATCGAAAAAGAAGTGCTTACTGCTGAGAACCTTCATAGCATAACTTTAAAAAGGTACTACCCGCCATCTGACCAAGACGAGAACACCATTAAAGCGATTATCCTGAACAGTATCGGTATTCAGGCCGCGCTCGCACATGAATATTTCTGCCGGCGTAACTTTGAGTCAACTTTTTCTAAAACAGAGCAGATTGTATTGTTTGCTGAGAATGTTGATGAGGCGGGTAACGAGCTAGCCATGATTTTCGACAAGGTCTTCATTTCTCTCTGGGAAGATGGGAGAACGATGAATGTACAGGTTAGTGAGCTCAATTCTCTGGCGCTTCAGGCTTTCTCAGAGCTGATTGCAGACAACCGTATTAACCCCGTTATCCGTCACTTTTACATTGATAGGACATTCGTTCAAGACTTCATACATAAAGCATATTTTGAGATAGAACCGGATCATAGGGAAAGCGAGCCAAATGATTTCTATAATTATTTGTTGCAAGGCTCTCTAATACCTTCGTATGTTAATCCATTATCGATTGATGTGAGCGGTTTTAGTATGGAGGAAATTGAGCAGGATGACCTTATCCGGCAGCTTGCTACACAGGTGAAGAACCTGTATTTAGTCATTCATGAATCAGGAGATCCCGACAACCCGGTTTTTTTCAAAAATTTATGCTGGTATCTCTAGTTCCCCGAAAGGATTGAAGCGAGATGTAACAGCCCCGCTGCATCCAATCAACTATGTTCAAAACTGCACACTGAAGCCATTGAACTGGTGTATCCCCGTTCCAAAATGATCAAGCCCCTGCTCCTGCAGATACCGTGCCGCCCGTTTTGCTTCCAGAAGAATCTCAGGATCAAGTCCGAGGGTGTGGTGTGAGCCGTAGACTTTGCTGATGCCGTTAATATCTGATATGCGCAGCAGGGAGCGCGTCAGATCAGCGGGACTCGTGGAGGGGTAAAAGGCATAGACGGGCAAGGTGTCATAGAGCAGATCGCCACTGAATAAGAACCCCCGACGCTCGTCCCAGAAGCACAGATGACCCGGCGAATGCCCGGGTGTATGATACACCGTGATGATTCGCCCCCCGCCCAGATCAATCCGATCTCCGTCATGGAGCAGGCCAGCGGGCTGCCCCTGATAAGGCTTATAGGTAGAAGGAGCAAAAGTCTCCGGTGTCGGGCGTGTGATGTCTCTGCTGACGTCCCGCCGGATCTGCTCCAGAGACAAGCCCTGAATACCGTGGACTAGCCAATTCTGATCCGCTTCGTGCACATAAATCCGTTCGAATTCCCCATGGCTGCCGATATGGTCCGTATGGACATGAGTGGTGAGGACATCTATGGGCAGAGTGGTCAGTTGGTCAGTGATGGTGCGGATATTCCCTATGCCGAGCCCTGTATCAATCAGCGCCGCCTTGTCCGCTCCGAGCAACAGGAAGGAATGCACCTGTTCCCAATGTCCGTATTCGCTGATGGCAAAGGTTGAATTATCAATCGCTGTTACTGTAAACCAAGAATCATTCATTAGACATCCCTCCAATGTTTCATGATAAAGCATACCCGTCTGCCTGTGCGAAAAAATCCCAAAAAACCTGCAAGCTCCGTTAGGAGCTGCAGGTTTTTGTACAGTTTGCGTAATATTCAACGGAAATAGGTAATAACTATATTATAACTTCATTTTAAGTTAGTTTAAGTTTATTGAAGTTTGTGAAAGTGAAGTGTTAGAATGGAGGTGAGGTGATGTATATGTTTAATGTGGCAGAGAAGGAAATAGCATTGTCGGAAGCCTTAGCCATCTCTGAGGTATTCAAAATGCATCTGCATGAGAGTGAAACACAGATGTCATTGTTTATCAAAGCTTTGGCCAATTACATTGAACGGAATTCCATTCATAATCCTTCCGAAGTACTTCAAGCCGTAAATAACCACCTGGTTCATGGCAATTCTCAACAAGCTCTCCAGAGAGTACTGATTCATATGGTGACAGTAGGGATGGAAGCTGAAACGTTAAACACTAAGGTCTACAGTACAGGAGATGTTGCCCGCTTCTTTGGAGTGAGCATTGCAACAATCCATAATTGGATTGCACTTGGGCGATTCGACGGTATTGAGAAGGGTGAACGTTACAAGCAGGTAAGGTTCCCTGAGAATGCAATATATACCGCCCCTACTGGAATGAAGTCCGTTCTATCAGAGGTTGCAAAACGATATGAAGATGAGCAGACACGCATAGGCAGAAACAAAGAAATGACAGCGGCTGAGGAAATGGCTGAAATCTTTAAAGCTGTGGTGCATTTTGAGAAAAAATATGGCGGGACATTTGAGGCGACTCTAGGCAAAAAAACAGACTTAACTCCAGAGCAATCCCGTGATGCCATACAATGGTCCAGTCTGCTGCAATCCGTAGAAAGAAAATGGGACTGAATACTCGACCACCATCCAACATCAGCCAGTTGGAGAAAGACTTTTCGAATATTATTATGAATTCATATGACGGGGATGGCAGCGGCTTATTCACCTCCATCTCCTTTACACGGCATACCTTCGTATTTAAGTATCTTTCCCGATTATATATAACTGAACATCTCAGCAGGGGACGAATAGAAGTTTATTTCTACGATTGGGTAGATGAGACCGGAGTGGACATCCTGAAATTCCACAGCGAGCCTCACAAAAACGACAAACGCTATCAAACTACCACTGAACCCTATCACGTCCATCCTCCATCGGATGCCAAACTTACTAATATGACACGTTATCCTAATATGCATCACCAAGAGTTGCCAGCTATATTGGAGCACATCTTTTTTTCACTATTATCCGCCAAAAAAATCTAACAACTAAAGTGACACATTCGGCGTTGAAAAAATCCCAAAAAACCTGCAAGCTCCGTTAGGAGCTGCAGGCTTCATGAGTAATAACGACTACAACCGGAACGACGACACGCTGCCCTGCAGCTCCTCGGCCAGGCTGGCCAGGGATTGGGCGGAGGAGGCGGTCTCCTCACTGCTGGCGGCCGACTGCTGGGTGGTGGCGGAGATGCTCTCCACCGCAGCCAGCACATCGGTGGACTGTGCGGCCTGCTCCTCACTGGCTGCGGCGATTTCGGAGATCTTCTGGCCGGCATTGTTGACCATCGTCACAATCTGGTGGAACGATGCTCCGGTCTGCTGCGACAGCTCAGCGCTCTCTTGAACCGCGCTCACGCTGGAGCGCGTATTCACCTGCATCCCCTTGATGATGCTGGTGATCTGCTTCGTGGCCTCGCCGCTGCGCTCGGCGAGCTTACGCACCTCATCGGCCACTACGGCGAAGCCGCGGCCCTGTTCGCCTGCTCTGGCTGCCTCAATCGCGGCATTCAAGGCTAGCAGGTTAGTCTGATCGGCAATATCCTCGATGACATCGATGATCTCACCCACCTTCTGGGAGTCCTCCTCCAGCTTGGACATCTGCCCGCTGACGGTATTCATGCTCTCCATGGAGTCCTGTATAATACGGTTCCCGTTCTCGGCAATCGATACCGTCTCATCGGAGATGACGGAGGCTTGCTCGGTATTCTGGGCCACCGAGTGGATGGCGCTGGACAGCTCTTTGAACAATTCACTGATCGTTCCGGCATCATTCGCTGTAGTGGTGCTGCCGCTGGCCACCTCCTGCGTGCTGGCGGAGATCTCCTCTGCGGCGGCGGACAGGCTCTGGGAGTGCATCAGGATGGCACCCACCGTCTGGCGGAGACTGGTGACCATCTCATTCACCTTGGCCGCCAGCATCCCGATCTCATCCCTGGTGTCAATGTCGGCCTGGCTGCGCAAGTCGCCGCCCGATACCTTGGAGAGAATCTCAACTACCTTGGTCAGCGGTTTTGAAATAATCCGCGAGATCATGTAACCGAGCAGAATGCACAGAATGACAGCGGAGATAATGATCCCTATGGTAATACTCCGCGCCGAGTTGAACAGTGCGGCCCCATCCTGCCGCGCCTGATCCGCTTCCTGGGTATTGATCGTGATCAGCTTGTTCAGAATATCCTTCAGGGCATCCCCCTGGTTGTTCAGCGTATTGCCGCGCAGCATCTCCAGCAGCTTGTCGTCCTGTCCGGCCAGAGAGAGACTGACCAGGGAATCATAGGTGTTCAGGTATTCATTCCAAGCCGCTTCAAACGGCGCGATGGCCTGCACCGAATCCTCGCTCAGCTTGGTTTTGCGGAAGGCGGCGATGCTGTCGAGCACATTTTGCTTCTCCTTTTTATAATCCTCTATCCGTTGCTGCCGTTCTTCCTGCGTCTGTTTGATGTATAAGTCCCTGACGATTACGCGCATAACAGAGAAGCTGTTCTGCGAGCTTTGAAGGGAAGAGACGGGCACCAGATTGTTCACATACATATCATCCAGACTCTTATTGATCGAACCCAGGTTGCCTAGCCCGTAGAACCCGACGAAGGACAGGAAGGCGGCGACAACCAGGAAGGACGAGATTAGCTTGACGCTTGTTTTTAAGTTATAGAACCATTTCATATCAGTTTCCCCCAGTACAGCTGAATTTGTTAAGCGAAAACTCCCGTTGTTAAGAAAAGACTGGCTGTATCTATAATGAGTGCAATAGTGCCGTTCCCTAGAATGGCAGCCCCTGAGATACCCTCTGTCTTGCCCATGTAGGACCCCAGGGACTTAATCACGATGTCCTGATTGCCGACAAGCGTATCCACGGCCAGCGCCAGCCGCTTATCCCCGCGTCCCAGAATGATGAGCGGGAGGGAAGCGGCGTGCCTACCTGCTCCGGCAGGCAGCCTCAGCAGGTCCTGCAGCCAGACTACGGGCACCAGCCGGCCCCGCGCGGTAATCACAGGCCGGCCCCGGACAGAATGCAGCTCATCCTGGGCGGCGCGGATAATCTCGGCCACACTGCTCATAGGGATCACGAAGGTGGCTCCGCCGGCGTTGACCAGAAGCCCGCGGATAATCGCGAGCGTCAGGGGCAGACGGATGCGGAAGCGGGTGCCCTTACCCTTGACGGTCTCAATATCAATCATTCCGTTCAGCCGTTCAATGTCATTGCGGACGATATCCATCCCGACTCCGCGCCCGGAAATATCGCTGATCTGTGCGGCTGTGGAGAAGCCGGGCCGGAAAATCAGCCGCAGCGCCTCCTCCTCCGTCATACTGTCCGCTTCCTCTGCGGTAACAATGCCCTTGCGGACCGCAGAGCGGGCGATTGCTTCGGCATCGATTCCGGCCCCGTCATCCTCAATAACCAGAATGACCTGGTTATCCTCATGGGAGGCGGCGACCCTGATCGTGCCTGCCGCATTCTTGCCGGCGGCGAGCCGGACCTCTGGAGACTCAATGCCGTGATCGGCCGCATTGCGCAGCAGATGAACCAGCGGATCGCCGAGCTCCTCGATCAGGGTCCGGTCCAGCTCCGTCTCCTTGCCTTCAAGGACCAGCTCAATCTGCTTGTCCAGCGAGCCGGACAAGTCTCTGACCATGCGCGGAAGGCGGCTGAACAGCTGCTCGATCGGCAGCATCCGCACCTTGATCATGCTCTCCTGCAGCTCTCCGGTAATCATGGCCAGATGGTCGGCAAGCTGCCCCAGCTCGTCGGTCAGCTCGCCGTTGCCGTATTGCTGGTGGAACCTGCGGTTCAGAAGGTGGAACCGGGTCTGGTCGATCACCAGCTCTCCTGCCAGGTTCATCAGCTTCTCCAGGCGGTCCACCTGGACGCGGATGGTCTGCAGTTTGGCTCTGTCAGCCGCCGCAGGTACGGCCTCCGGCGCTTCCGGGACATCCCGGTCCGCCCGTTCTGCCTGCTCCGGCAGGTGCGTCTTGGCGGGGCCGCCGGGACTCTGGTCCAAATCTGGCAGTTCTTCTATGTAGATACGTTCAACGTCCATGATGGACGAAATTTCATCTTTGAGCTGCTGGAGCGGAACTCTGGGCGCAAGCGTCCAGGATGCCTCGTCAATTCCGCTGTCATGGGCCAGGGTCCCGTCCAGCTCCGGTGTCATCTTCAGGACGGCGGCGAGGGTCCGCAGCTTGGCATCGATCAGATGAAGCCGCGGCAGCTTCATTTCACAGTCCGGCGAGAGCCATACGTGAAGGCGCAGCAGCTGCAGCGGAAGGGAAGCCCCGGCCTGCGCTGCCGGCGGCGGCGTTGCCTGCTCCTGCAGCTCTTCACCCGCGAATGCACTCAGCCTCTGTACCAGCCCGGATACATCGGTCTTCTCCCGGTCTTCTGCAGCAATCTCCCGCTGCAAGGCCCGCATTCCATCCAGCGCCTGGAAGAACAGGCGGATCAGTTCCCCTGATACGCTTCTCTCCCCGCTGCGCATCTGGTGAAGCAGATGCTCCAGATGATGGGTAACCTCCTTCAGCCGGTCATAGCCCATGGAGGCCGACGAGCCCTTCAGGGTATGGGCCGCCCGGAAGATCTGCTGGATGCCCGCCTCTGTCTCCCCGGTCTGCTCCAGCCGCAGCACCTCATCCTCGATCAGCTGCAGCTGATCCTCCAGCTCTTCAAGGAAAATTCCGCGGTATTCCGATAAATCAATCATCCTTCACCTTCTCCCCGTATGGTCATTGTGTTCAGTCCCGCAGCAGAATCTCATCCAGCTTCAGGATGCCGACCAGCTCTTCGGAGGAGAAGCCGACCCCCTTGAAGAAGGAACCGCTGACTCCCGCAATGCTGTCCGGGGCAGGCTGAATATCACTGAAGGTGGTGACCTTATTGACCTTGTCCACAATAACCCCCAGCGCTTCCTCCTGGTGATGAACGACCAGAATGCGGGTATGCTTCGTATAGGCGGTCTCTTCCAGGTCCAGCAGCACTCTCAGGCTGAGCACCGGGACAATTTTGCCGCGCAGATTAATAATGCCCTTCACATAATAGCGCCCGTTAGGCACCTCCGTAATTTCCTGCATCCGGATAATTTCGTGGACCTCCGAGATGGGGATGGCATAATGCTCCTGCCCGATCCCGAACTCCACATATTGCTTTTGTAAGGCGGACTCCATAGTGTACCTCCGGCTTCCTCGAATAGTAGCGTGCCTTGCGTGAGTGTCCTGGCTGCAGCCTCCTTTCCCTCCGGATATGCGCGGTGAATCCTGCTGCCATTCTTGCAGCGCCCCGCTGTTAATCACCTTGTGTAATAATGGATCAAAATACCAACAAAAATGTCGTACAATAACACTTATGCGACATGTTTTACTTCAGAGGAGTGATCAAAAAACAATGAGACAGACGGAATCCGGCAGTACCTTGTTGAGTGTAGTTGACCCGGCGGAAGGCCATATCAGCGATGACCAGATTGTGCAGATGTTTGTGGCTACCTGCTGTACCAATGTGAATACAAGCCGTAATTATAAGCGGGCGATTGCTGATTTCCGCAAATTCCTTGCGGGGACATCCCTTAGGGCAGTGACCTGGAAGGAGATGGAGGCCTATAAAATATTCCTGATGCGGGGAGGCTACAGCTATCCCAAGCAGCTCGCCCCGGCAAGCATTGCCGCATTCCTGGCGCCGCTCAAGTCACTTTATAAATGGGGCAGCAATCAGCATATCGGCATATTCGAGGTGAATCCGGCTTTAAGCGTGCGCATTCCTAAAATTACGGTTACGAGCCGGAAGAACTTTTTGACCAAAAGAGAGGTAGGGGAGCTGTTAAACGAACTGGAGCAGCAGGGACTGCGCAATTACCTGATCGGGCTGACGCTGGTCGTACTGGGGCTGCGCGTATCCGAGCTGACGGCGATGAAGTGGGGGGATTTCCATAAAGACCTGCTGGAGAGCTCTGTCTGGCTGACAGTGGAGAACGGCAAGGGTGGCAAGCCCAGAGAGATCAAGGTACCGCCAACCCTGTGGCAGCTATACGACCGCTTGTCTGCCAGCCTGTCTGGGAAAGGGGAGCTTGGCCCGGAGCAGCGGATGTTCCCGGTAACTCCCAGGCAGGTGGAGCGGATTATCAAACGTGCCGGAGCAGCATGCCAAATTGAGAAAAAGCTGACTCCGCACTGGCTGCGCCACACCAATGCGACGCTTGCGCTGCTGCATGGCGCATCACTTCAGCAGGTACAGGAATCGCTGGGCCATTCCCATATTAATACGACTCAGCGTTATCTTCATACCGTGCAGCAGCTTCAAAAGGCCGCCCCCGATTTTGTCGAGGACAGCCTGCGGATGTTTATTCAATAGACAAGGTTTGACAAAATGCCCTATAATAAACGCATTGCCGCTTGATTATGCGCGAGTGCGATAATATTCTGCTGTTATTACCCCGCAAAAGTCGCATAAGTGTTATTGTACGACAAAATTCGTCATGATATACATACAAGCTGGAGAAGGCCCCACACTGTGGGGTTTTTTGCTGTGCGGAGATATGGATATGAGCCTGGCTGCCCCGCCGGAGCATGGAAATTGTGGAAATTATCCTGCTGGCAGGTTGACACTGGGAATCACTGGTCATATACTGTGTATATAGATATATACAGTAAGCACAGAGAAGTGCACACTGAGGATAAGCGGATCTGCTGCCTGCCGCTCAAGACGAATAAAGCGAGGTTAGAGGTTATGACAACGTTACAACAAGCCTGGGTCATCGTCCGCAGTGAATTCCGCGGTGACCGGTGGAAGCTGCTGTGGGCGCTGCTGTTCTCCGTTCTGTTCATGGGGTACTTCTCGGCAATTACCGGAATGGTCATCGACGATACGCTCACGGCACATGAGAAGCAGCTGCTCAGCGATGTTCTGATGGTTACGATGATGCTTATGCTCACGATCTCCTTTTCCCGGCGGACGATGAAGTATATCTCGGAGGATTCCTATACCCGGATGCTGGCATATATGCGGGCCTTGCCGGTGCCTGTAGCTGCTATTCTCTGTAAAAGAAAGCTGGACACCCTGTTCGCTGTCGTCATGAACAGCACGCTGTTCTTCAGCCTGCTCTATGCGCTCAGCCCTGGAATACGCGCGGAGCTGTCACCTGTTTCGTATCTGGCTTTTGCCTTTACCTGGATTGGTTACAGTCTAATTATCGCAGGCATGTACATCATGATCGAGTTCTCGGTCAGCGGGGTCATGTACTTCTGGATCATCTCCGGCATCATGCTGCTGGCGCTTGGCGTGTCAGGGCTGGTCTATCTGGCAGGAGGTAATATTCTGCTCACTACAGTTGCTGTCTCCAAGTCATGGGCGCTGGGCTCTCCGCTGATGTGGGGGGCGCTGGTGGCGGGTGTGCTGTCCATACAGCTATTCTCCAAGTGGACGATTCACCGGCTGAAGAGCCGTGATCTTGTATGAGACAGGGCATAGCGTTCATCCGTGGACCGGGCCGGGAAGGCGGGTGTGAATAATGTGGATTCCGATACAGATTAATGAGAACAGTGCAGAGCCGCTGTACCATCAGATTGAGACGCAGCTGAGGTCGCTCATTATCTCCGGCGCGATAACCGAAGGGACGCTGCTTCCTTCCATCCGCGAATTCGCGGGTGACCTGAAGTGCAGTGTCATCACCGTCCGCCGTGTCTATCAGGATCTGGAGAACGAGGGGCTGCTGCGGACCAGACAGGGGACGGGCACCTTCGTGTCCCACATCGGGACGGGAGCAATGGAGGACTATAAGCAGGAGACGATCCGCAAGGCGCTGGAGACCGCCGTGGAGGCGGGGCTGTCTGTCCATTGCAGCGAAGAGGAGCTGACCAGGCTGTTCAACGAGATCGTGAAGGACAAATACGGGAAGCGGGCAGAAGGAGGGGGAAGCTGATGGGACAGCAAGCGATAGAGCTGCGGGATGTCTGCAAGAAGCGGCGGAACAAGACGATCGGGCCGCTCAATCTGAGCCTTCCGCAAGGATATATTACGGCACTGGTAGGCCAGAATGGTGCGGGCAAAAGCACGCTGCTGAATATGCTGCTGCAGCTGATTCTGCCGGATGAAGGGGAGATCCGCTGGTATGAAGAGACTTACCGTGATGTGCTGCCGCTGAAGCTCCGCCAGACCATCGCTTACGTGCCGGAGATGCCCCAGCCGGAGGAGAACTTCTGGACTCCCGGCGAGGCGGCCGCCTTCCGCAGCCATTGGTATCCTTCCTGGGACCAGAGCTACTTCGGGGAGCTGATCCAGAGGTTTGAAGTCCCGCAGAATGCCAGACTGGGCAAAATGTCCAAGGGCGAGCGCCGCAAGTTCGAGCTTGCTGCCGCGCTTGCAGCGAAGCCCCGGCTGCTGCTGCTGGATGAGCCGTCTTCCGGCCTGGACCCTTTTGCCTGGAAGACTATGATAGATGTACTGCATAAATACATGGAGGAGCACGAGGCCACGGTCGTCATCTCGACCCATATTGTGGATGAAGTCAGGCGGCTGGCCGATTACATCGTGCTGATGCATCAGGGACAGCTGCTGGGAATGGCTGAGAAGGACAGTCTGTTCAGCTCATGGACAGAGCTGTGGGTACAAATCGAAGGCGAGCAGGAGCTGCAGGAGCTGGCAGCCGAGCTGCCGCAGGCACTGGAGCTTAAGTTTACGGCGCCGGGGATGGCTTCACTTTTAACCCAACAAATTTATCTGTATGAGAAACGCATCCAGGATTTAGGCGTAAAGGTACTGAAGAGCCGCAGCCTGGAGCTGGATGAAATCCTAAGCTTATGGACCCGGGGACATCGTCCGGTTCTGATCGACCAGAAGAGAGGGGAATAAGAATGGAAGCATTGCAGTTGGAGCAGGTAGTGAAGCAGTACGGCGAGAAGACAGCAGTCAACGGAATTAGTCTCAAAGTGGAGCGGGGCGAGATTTACGGCCTGCTGGGTGCCAACGGCGCCGGCAAAACAACGACCATGCGTATGGTCCTCGGTCTGATCTACCCGGACGGCGGCCGTATCCTATATAACGGTAAGCCTTACAGCAAGGAGCTTCAGCATCTGACAGGATATCTCCCTGAGGAACGGGGGCTGTATCCGAAGGTTAAGGTCAGCGACCAGATTATCTATCTGGCCCGGCTGCGCGGGATGCCGGCCAGTGAGGCGGATAAGAGCCTGAAGTATTGGCTGGACCGGTTCGATGTTCCGGAATACTACAATAAGAAGATTGAAGAGCTGTCCAAGGGTAACCAGCAGAAAATGGGCTTCGTCGCTGCCGTGGTTCACAAGCCGGAGATCCTCATCCTGGATGAAGCCTTCAGCGGCCTTGATCCGGTGAATGTGGAGCTGCTGAAGGATACGGTCAAAGAGCTGCGCGATCAAGGCACCAGCATCCTGTTCTCCACCCACCGGATGGAGCATGTCGAGGAGTTATGCCGCAATATTACGATTCTTGACCGCTCGAATACTGTCGTTCAAGGTGATATCCGGGAGATCAAGAAGGGATACCCGCGGGAGCATGTCGTCCTGCGCACTGCCGGAGAAGTGACCGGGCTGGCGGAGATTGCCGGAGTGACCGGAGTGGAGCGGCAAGAGCGGGGATATCTGCTGTCCATCAGCGAGATTGGCGCTGCACAGCGCATTCTGCAGGCGGCGATGGCTCAAGGCGAGGTCGAGCATTTCGAGATCAAGGAACCGACGCTAAACCAAATCTTCATCAGAGCGGTGGGTGAATCCAATGAATAAAATGGCAACCATTATCGGCTTCACATTCAAGAACAAGGTAAAGACGAAATCCTTCATGATCACTACCCTGATCCTGGTTCTCCTGCTCAGCATCGGGATGAATATCCCTTATCTGATCAAGGTGTTCAAGGGAGAGGACGGTGCCAAGGACGCGACACAGATCGGAGTCGTTGCCGAGCAGGGCTTCCGGCCTGCCGAGCTGCTGCTTGCTTATACCCCGCCGGCTGAAGCAGAAGATAAAGTCGTATTCACCGCTTATCCTTCCGCCGAGGATGCAACGCTTAAGCAGGGGATTGAGGATGGGAAAATTGAAGGGTATCTGACTTTTGCCGCAGAGGGCAGTGAAGGTGTGCCCCCGGTAACGTATCACAGCAAAGACGGAGACATCAGCAGCAAGCTGAGAACGAATCTGCAGGCCGCCTTGCAGCAGGTGAACACCGGCCTGATTGTCGGCGACAAGCTGACCGAGAGCCAGGTGGCGGCGATCTTCGCTCCGGTGTCGATCGATACCGCGCAGCTTAGTACGGACGGGGCTGCGGGAGGCGCAGACCAAGTTCGGGATAAACCGCCCATCAATTATGTGGTGGTCTACGTCCTGCTGATGCTGTTCTTCATGTCCGTCATGATGACCGGCAACATGATTTCAGCCGAGATTACCTCGGAGAAAAGCTCGCGCATTATGGAAATCCTCATTACCAGCGCTTCGCCGTTAACTCAAATGTTCGGCAAGGTCATCGGCATTTTCCTGGTCGGACTGATGCAGATTGCCATTATCTCGGCCAGCATTGCAGTTAACCTGATGCTGCCGCACAATTCCGGCATTCTGAGTGATTTTGATATGGATCTGGGCCAGCTGGATGTAGGAATTCTTGTATATGGCTTCATCCTGTATATCCTGGGCTACTTCCTGTACGCCTTGATGTATGCCGCCGTCGGCTCGATTGTCAGCCGGACCGAGGACCTCGGCCAGGCTGTCATGCCAGTGATGATGCTGGGCTTCGTCAGCTTCTACCTGCCGCTGTTCAGCATCTCGAACCCGGATACGCTGCTGGTCAAGGTAGCCAGCTTCGTGCCATTCACCTCTTCGCTCAGCCTGCTGCTGCGCATCGGGGTCGGGGAGGTCGCCCTCTGGGAGATCATGGTCTCGCTGGCGATCCTGCTGGCGACCACCTTCCTCTTCGGCTGGCTTGCCGCCAAGATCTACCGCACCGGCGTCCTGATGTACGGCAAGCGCCCTAGCATCAAAGAGATCAGAAAAGCGATGAAGGCTTATAAAATCTAAGAGTGCACACAACTAAAACCTAAGGGCATAATGGATTTCGCGCAAGGGATGCTGGCAGGATTGTAAGTTACGGGCTGCTTAGACGCTTGTGACCTAATGAATAGTTGTTGTAGAAAGACCCGTCCAGTTCAATGGACGGGTCTTTCTTTGAAACCATTGAACATTAATGAAAAAAATACCATAAAAGTATTGATAGAGGAAGGAATAATATGCAAAATATAACCATATCTAGATTTAATAACTTATGAGGGAGAGGTGCATTATCTACATGCAGAGCAAAAGGAAAGCGCTAACAATTTAGCTTGTAGCATTGCTAACGTTCACTATTCCTATCTTAAATTCTACTGCAAACGCACATGAAATTTATTATACCGGTCCAACGAGTAATCCGACTGCTTATCCAATTAAATGGGATAATATCAGTAATGGTAAGGCTTATTTGAAAATTAATGGAGATAACTTAAGCACTGAATACAGTAGCGCATATACTACTGCCTCATATTTATGGCCCACTTACTCACAAAAAGTAACAACAAGCCAAACCAGTTTTGGGGCTTCCACTCTGGATATTGCCTCGACCACTAAAGCCTATTGGGACCAAAGATTCGGTATTATAGGAACGGGCGTACTTGGAATAACTGACTCTAAGTCAACCGACGGATACATTATTAATTCTTCCAATGTACAAAACTCCTCAAGGAAAATTAGATATGCACAAATTTTTATGACACCCTATACTTCCATGTACAGTGGCTCCAATCCAACTATTCATAAAATTGCAACAATTACACATGAAATTGGCCATGCCCTCGGGTTAGGCCACCCTAACGAACTCTATTACCCAACTAATGCTGAGTCCATTATGAGAACTGGTGGAAACTATGAAGATTATTATGTTCCAAGACCACATGATACTAGTGATTTAAATAATAAATATTAAATATGTTAATGGAGGGTTGAGATGAACATCAAAAAAATAATAACTGCTGCCGCCACGGCATGTATTGCTTTTGGATTAATCACAGGCTGTTCTGGTCCTTCCTCTTCCACTACGGATAAGTCTTCAGCCACCAGCCTATCACCAGAAAAAATAAACGAACTGCGTAAGGAGTATCCATTATCCACGGGCTCACCACAGAATGTCGATCTGCGGGATCTGACGTTTAAAGAGGTGCTGGATTATACTGATTCGGTCATTATAGCTGAAGTGGTTCAGCAAATGCCGGATTTCAGTGTGGACTTGATTACTGAACCTGGCACTCCAGAGGGTAATCTGGCAGAGAAATTAGAAGCATCCGGTGAGGAGCCGTACCGGCCGGAGTTCACCTCATTTCAAGTGAAGGTCGAGGAAGTTGTTACGGGTGAAGAGGTTAGCGACACGATTAACCTTATCTATAACTCTGAGTTTAAAGGAATTGAGCCAGAACTCAAACCAGGCATGAAGATTGTCGCAGCGGTCAAAAAGGGTGTCGGTAAAGAGCAGGAAGGAAGCTACTCTTTTACCCGGTATGGCACGTATTATGTGGTCGAAGACGACTATGTGCTGTCTGCATTTGAGGGACAGACAGAAGAGATGAAGGCCTTCTCCCGGGAGACCAATGGTTATAAGCTCGATCATCTCATTGCCGAGATTGAAGCGATGAAGGGGAATTGAGAATCCCCCACCAGCCCGCCCAAACTGGTTAAACATCTGCCGATAGTGTACCTTAGTACTATTAGCAGTTGGGAGTGATGAGTGGTTATGAAGAAAAGTAGAGGAATTCCCGTGCTGGTTGCGGTCTCGATTCTGCTGATTATTATCAGCAGCCTGATTCCTGCAGACCGGTCTACGTGGCTGGGAGCGTTACAGACCTTGCTGCTGGGTTTGGGGCTGCTGGGCTGCTGCATGGCGTTCATGCGGTTCGTCAAGGGCGGGAAGGGCAAGCGCTGATCTGCGCCATGAGTTAGAGCCGTAGCGGAAGCTGCGGCTTATTGCAGGTTCAGGCCCCTGTGATCAGACCACGCCCTCCCCCTCACCCCGCCGTAGGCTGGTGGACCGCCGGGATCTGGGAGCTGGCAGCCGCCATCTGTTCCCTTATGCTTCTTAGCTGGACCTTCAGCTCCGGGATGCTGCGCTGGAGAATTCCGCTGATGTCGGACAGGGGAAGCTGCAGGCCATACCATAGAGCGCTGACGGTCATATCCTCCCAGCTCAGCAGGGCACAGGTACAGCGGCTGCGGTCCGGGGCCAACAGGGCACACTGCCGGATGCACTCGCGGTAAGCGTCCGCAGCGCCGGCATTATCCGGGAGGCGGCCCTTTGCCCACTCTGTATAGAGCGCTGCGAAGGTAGCGGCAGCGGCTTGTTCGGCGCGGGCTCCTTTTTCCAGCAGCAAGCAGCTAAGGGCATAGACAGGTCCGCTGTAGTCCTGGACATAGTCGGTGAATCCGGCAGCGGCTGCTGCCTGGGGTAAGGGGTCTGGCATGTGGACACGTTCCTTCCTGAATGGCTAACGGATGGGTAAGGCTTCATTAAGCGCAAAAAACCGCAGACAGAGGAAGACCTCTGCTGCGGCTAGTGGTGCAGGCGGAAGACGCCTGACGCCATAACGTGGCGGATCATGATCTCTCTCTTGGCGCTTACGAGGTTAGCTGCCGGATTCGGGCGGTGAGAGTCGCCCTACCTGCCGGAGACGGCGCAAATGGCCCTCTCCTTCGGATTCACCCCAAGTCGGCCTGACGGCCGGATGGTTCCCCCGTTTTCCGCATAGCGGAAATTCAGCGTGCATGAATATGCTAATTTTCATGAATGCGTTCAATTGCTTTCAACACGAATCATACTCTTTTCAGGAGCCCTTTGTAAAAATGGAAAAGAGTGCTTTTTGCCTTGTTTTCAGTAAATGGCTGTATGGCTAATCATCTGGAAGCCAAAACTCATATATGTAGCTGATTATCTGCCATTTATCTCGCTCAATCGCCGGTTTATGTTTTTTTAGCCAATTTACGGTCCTATCACCACCACAGCGGGCTATTCTGATTCTTCCAGGCAATGATCCGCTTAACCTCACGAACCGATCCCGTTGTAATTTCATAGCCGCTGCGCTCTGTAGCATGAAGGTCCAGGAAGTGCAGCATGCCTCCGTAAGTCCCCACGGCCAGCAAGGTCTCATCTGGATTGACAGCTAACCCTGATATGGTGCTCCCGGCATAGTAACGCCACAGTTCTTGGCCTTCTGCATTAATGAGCCTCAAGTAGCCATAAGCATCGCCAATGACAACACCATCCTCCAGAGCGGCTGCCGCATAGACCCGGGCTTCCTCGTTCACGACCGGATAATCCTGTTCCGCAGGGAACTCGCCCGCCTCCACCTGTTCAAGGGACACGGCAAGGGTAGCACCATTATAGAAGTGGCAGGCATTGTACCATACGCTGCGCTGATCCTTCGTAAATATAGTATAGTGCGGGTAGCTGGATTCCGGATTGAAGCTGTGCACCTGCCCTGTAGTGATGTCATACAAAAGATGATCGCTGCCCTGGCTGCCAAGTGCGATCCATCTTCCGTCCGGCGATACAGCACCATGCGCCATATCAATCTCGATATGCTCCATCTCATCTTCCTTATATTCTTCGAGATCCGGGTGCAGCAATTTCACGCTCCATGACTTCTCTTGCGATTGCTCGACCAGGAAGATTCCCTGGCTGGTGACCAGCAATAACGCATGTCCTTCGTTAAAAGGAATCACTTCTTCCAAGGGTAACTCCTGATCCAGGCTGTCTATGTTCAGAACGGGAAAGTCCGGGTCCAGCGATTGAATCTTCCCGTTCAGCTCCCGCCAGGAAAGCTCAGCTACAACTTCTCCCTGCAAGGTGCTGTCCATGGATTGCATAATGGTAATGCCTTGCTTGCCCGCGAGGGCATGGAGCTGATTGCCGGGAGAGGCCCCGACCAGGCTGTATCCGCTAAATACGGAAAAAGCCTCATTGTGCACAGTCACCACAGCATTATTCTCCCAGGGTGAGCCGGTGCTGAAGACGACATCATCATTACTTATAAAATGGATACCGCGAATCGCCCGCATTTCCTTCTGGAACTGCCGTTCCAGCGGCCACGTTGCTGCCGGCAGCTGCTCCCTCAGCTCAGCGATCTTCCCCTGCTCATTAGCCCCGCGGATCATTTTATAGACCTTGGCGGCAAGGGCAGAACGTGAATCCCCTGCGGGCTCATCCCCCGCCTTGTCCCAGCCTTCAGTCAATCCTTTATGGACATAATAATTAATATCGTTAACATAACGTTGTCCTTCTGCGCGCCATTTGGCGGCGGCGTCTTCTTGTAGCCAGTTCAAATGATCATTCCTCCTATTCCAGATATATGTAATTATACAATATTATCATTTATGAATCGCCGATCCCGGCTTGACTTGGACCATACTCCAGCGATTATGATTTGAGACGAAGAAGGAGGTGGACGGCATGGAGCCTGTATACACCATTGCCGAGGTTGCCAAGCGGACAGGGCTTACCCAGGATACCATCCGCTATTATGAGAAGATCAAGCTATTGCCTCCGGCGACACGCAAGGAGAATGGCCAGCGCGCATACAGCAGGCAAGAGCTGGACCGGGTGCATTTTGTGGCGATCCTCAAAAGAACCCATATGCCGCTGCGCAGAATTCAGGAATATATCGCGGCTTCTGCCCAAAGTGACTATGAGGCATGTTATCAGGTGCTGGACGGGCACCGGATGCTGATTGAGGAGCAGCTTGCTGAGCTGACGGATGCGCTGGAGCTGATGAGATACAAGCTTAAGAACTTTCAGGAGATCAAGGACGGCAGGTTCATCGCCGAAATGGAACGGAGGAGGGACGGACAATGAATACAGAATGGAATGATGTGCGGGGGAGACAGCACCCGATTCCTTCAGGCTATGATGCGGACACTACAGCAGAGGAAGTTATACAAGGACATGATCTCAGCGGTAAAATAGCGGTCGTGACCGGCGGGTATTCCGGTCTGGGCCTGGAGACCACGCGTGTGCTGGCTGCGGCCGGCGCTAAGGTGATTGTGCCGGTACGGACACCGGAGAAAGCGCGGCATACCCTGGCCGGCATTCCCGGAGCCGAGATTGCAGCGCTGGATTTGCTGGACCCGGCATCGGTTGATGCCTTCGCCCGGCAGTTCCTGGACTCCTGCCGTCCGCTTGATATCCTGATTCACAGCGCCGGAATTATGGCTACGCCGCTGACCCGGGATGCCCGCGGATATGAGGGGCAGTTTGCCACCAATCATCTGGGTCATTTCCAGTTGGCTGCCCGGCTGTGGCCTGCGCTGGTGAAGGCCGGGTCCGCAAGAGTGATCTCTGTGTCCTCACGCGGGCACCGGATTGCCGGGATTGATTACGGGGATGTGAATTTCGTGCGGCGGTCTTATGACAAATGGGTTGCCTACGGCCAATCGAAGACGGCGAATGTTCTCTTTGCCCTTGAGCTGGATAGAAGGGGGCAAGCTCAAGGGGTCCGGGCATATGCTGTGCACCCCGGCAGCATCCTGACCGACCTGGCCCGGCATCTGTCAGAGGACGAGCTGCGCGGTATGGGAGCATTGGATGAGGAAGGCAAGCAGATTCCGGCCAACCGCATGAATCAGATGAAGACGGTCCAGCAAGGGGCGGCAACCAGTGTCTGGTGCGCAGTGAGTCCGCAGCTTGAGGGGATCGGCGGTGTATACTGTGAGGATGCTGATATTGCTCCACTTGCCGGGTCCGGGGATGCCTATCAGTCCGGCGTACAGGACTGGGCGGTAGATCCGGCAAATGCCCGTCGGCTGTGGGCATTGAGCGAAGAGATGACAGGGGTGGTCTTCCCGGCCTGACCATCCTGAACAATATAAGAAGCTGCCGTCCTGTTGAAGGGCGGCAGCTTCTTGTGGTTATATCTATGCTTGAGCAGCTTCAATCAGCTCCTGGAGCTCAGGAAGATTGAAGCCTTTGACTGCCCGGTCTCCGGAGACGGTGACCGGAATGCCCATGAAGCCGAGCTGCTCGACCTCCTCCTGGTAGACAGAGCTGGCCATGACATCCCTGACCTCGAAGGGAAGTCCCTTGCTCTCCAGCAGCTGCTTCACCTGGCTGCATTCGCTGCAGCCGGTGGTGGAGTAGACAATAATGTTCGCGCTCATTGTCCGGTTGCTTCCTTTATGGCATTTTGGGTAATCTTCCAGTGGGAGGTATTCCAGCGGACTTCACTGTCTTCGAGCAGGAAGATCTGCGGCGACTCATGCTTGATGCCGAAATCCTCGGCAATCTTGTTAGATACAGGACGGTCCTCAATGACATGGACGATCGCTGCAGGCGTATCGGACTGCTGTGCGTAGGCCTGGAATTCCTCATGCGCCTTGGCACTGATCGGGCAGGTGGTGCTGTGCTTGAAGAGCAGTTTTTTGCCGGGCTGGCTGATATATTGCTCCAGTTCATCCGTGGTACGGATCTGTTGAATCGACATGGGAGAATCACCTTCCTGGGATAAGATTTGATGAAACCTGTTGCCAACAATTGTGTTGTTAACAACTATTTATTCCTGATTGTAGCATAGTTCAAAATTAAAGCAAAAGAAAGTTCCGTCCGGCTAGCCCTCCCGCTCCCCGTCCCTTGGGGGATGTTGTTAATGGCTGGCGGTCATGCTAATGTGAGAAAGATAAGCTGGGACCGGTGAATAAATAGCAGGGTTGAGGGGAGAGGGCGGATGAATAGGGTCGCTTGTGTGACCGGCGCGGACCGTGGACTCGGATTGCACCTTGTAGAATTGTTACTGAAGCACAAATACACGGTGTTCGCCGGACAATATATGAAGGACTCGGAGGCACTGGAGGAGCTGAGTGTGCAATATCCGGACCGGCTGCGGCTGATTCCTCTGGATATCGGCAGGACAGAGAGCGTGAAGGAAGCCGCACGGAGTATTGCCGGTAGCACAGGCTATCTCGATCTGATTATCAATAATGCCGGGATTATTCACCGGGCGGACGATGCTACCGTGCTGGTGGATATGGATGATGAAGCGATGGCGCAGCTCTATAATGTGAATACGCTGGGGGCCCTGCGGGTCAGCAATGCCCTGATGGGGCTGCTGCTTCAGGGACGGCAGCGGCTGGTGGTCAATATCTCCTCCGAGGCCGGCAGCATCGGGCGGAACAAGCGGATTAACATGTACGGCTACTGCATGTCGAAGGCTGCGCTGAATATGCAGTCCTCCCTGATGCATAACCATCTGCGGGTCATGGGCGGTCAGGTGATGGTTTTTCATCCGGGCTGGCTGCAATCCTATATGCACGGTGAGAAGAATATGGAGGCGCCGGTCCCGCCGGAGGAAGCTGCCGCGAAGATTATGGCGATCATCCAGAACCATAAGCAGTATCTGGCCGATGAACCGGCCTATATTGATCTGGACGGAAATCTGTGGCCCTGGTAAAGAAGGCAGGAAGCTGCAGGAATAACCTGCGGCGTCCTGCCTTCGTCTCGTTCCGGGTATAATCTAAGAATGATGCCCGCCGGGGATCTCAGTTACAGATACAACCTCATTCTGATACAGCGCCTCAAGCACTTCTTGCCGGAGTGTTTCGGTTACGGCTGCCCATACTTTTTTGCCGGCGTTCAGCTCCTGACGGCCAATCGACTGAAGGGTCTCCAGCCAGAGCCGCTTGTCATTAATGACCCCGAGCTGATCCTGGATATCCTTGTAGAGGGACTCGTGGGCATGGAATTTCTGATCCAGCGCAAAAGCGGCCGCATTCGCCGTATACCGCAGCTCCTTGGCGGCGATCCGCAGCTCATGAAGCGCCTCAAAGGCCTCCTTCGATCCGGCCTCAGAGCCCTTGAACAAGGCTTTGCAGGCTTTTTTCTTCTGGTCAAAAGCGACCTCAAGCTCACGCATCACCACATTCGCATCCGTGCGCGCAGCAAGCTCTGCCAGCCCGTTCCCTATAAAATGAGTCCACGGCGCTTCAAGCGCGCGGATCAGTCCCGGCAGCTCCTTCTTCAGCTTCTTTCGAAACTTCTTGCGCTTCGCCTTCTGATGCCGGATCACCGCCTTGAGCAGCTTGGCGGTCTTGGGCTGATCCGCTGCCTTCGCCGCCTTGCGCCGTTCCTTGAACGATCCGATCAGCACATCGGCGTCCCTGACCTTGCCCAGCCTTTTCTGTGCCTGCTTGAAGCTGCTATACAAGTCTGCTGTTACCGAGTGGCCCGGATCAAGAATGGACAGCAGGGTCAGCAGCTTGCGGCTGTTGACTCTGGCCTGGTGAATATCTTCATCGGCGAAGCCGTTCAGCGCATCCTTGCTGTAATCCTGGAAATTAATATATAGCTTGGTCAAAGCCTGCTCCCATAGTCTGGATTTGCTCATCTGCCTGTCTTTGGACGGGTGTTCAGTGGTCATGCAGCATCACTCCTAAGGGTTGTATATAGCATGAGCTTCAGCGCAAAACTTATTAATGGTATTATTTGTTTACCTAGTTTAAGAATAACGGGTCCGGGCTGTCTTTTCAAATTCCGGGCATCGGTTACAATAGACTAATCATGAGGATGAAGCCGGGGGGAGAAAGAGTGAGAAGTGAGCCGTATCATGTGCTGGAGAAGGGGATAGCCGGCAGGCTGCCGGAGGAGCTGGTATTATTCACGCATCTTGCCAGGGAGGCCGGAGCTGGCGGAGAGAGCGGCGGGGCCGGGGATATGCTGGTTCCGTTTGCTTTTGAGGAGGTGCTGTGCCGGGATGTGGGGTCCGGGAGGGTTCCTCCGGCACTTCATGTCTGGAGCCACCCGGGCGGTGTGGCCCTGGGACTGCGGGACAGCAGGCTGCCGTATGCCGCAGAGGCGATGCAGGCGCTGGAACGGGAGGGCATCCGCACAGCGGTCCGCCATTCAGGCGGTGCTGCCGTGCCGCTGGATGACGGAGTCGTGAACGTGGCGCTGCTGCTCCGGAAGCCGGCGGGCAAGCTGGACTTCCACGATGATTTCCGCCTGCTGGCTTCGCTGATCGCCGAAGCGGTAGCGGCAGCGAGCCACCCGCAGGCAGCGGCGCTGATCCGCGCGGAGGAAATCGCCGGATCGTATTGCCCCGGCGATTTCGACCTGTCGATCGGCCGCCGCAAGTTCTGCGGCATCGCGCAGCGGCGGCAGAGCAGCGCGTATTTCGTCCACGCGTTCGTGAACGTGGACGGCTCGGGAGCGGCGCGCGGGGAACGCATCCGCCGCTTCTATGACCAGGCCTCCGGCGGCGATGCGTCGCTGGATTATCCGCGCGTGCGGCCGGAGACCCTCGCCGCGCTGGGGGAGCTGGGCGGCCCGGCTACGGCGGCCGCCTTCGTCTCCGGCCTCCGGCAGGCCATCGCCGGCCGGGGGTGCCGCCTGCTGCCGGCGGAGCTGCTGCAGCAGACGGCGGGGTACAGCCTGCGGTACAGCGATCCGCAGGTGCTGGAGGCAGCGCGCGTTCTGCGGGAGCGGTACGCCCGCTGAAGCAGCGGTACCGCCGGGTGCGTAGATCCCGGCGCTCGAACAAGCGGGTGCAGACGGTTATGGCGTCTGCACCCGCTTGCCGGTTCTGGTGCGGTTCAAGCTGCCGCCCCCGCACTTGATTACCGCCGAAGCCCGAGCCACGGCTGAACTCCAAGTTACTATCGCATCCGAACCCATACTGTGCTGTCACGCCCCACCACACGCGGACTGGAATTCCGTTATTTCCCGCTAATCAGCACTTTCACAAGCCTCGCGGACTCACAATCCGTTAACTAACCTATTCTGCCTGTTTTGCTGCTCCCAACCTCCGGATAGCGGAATCTCCGCATAAGCTGCTTTGCAATCAACCACAGTCCCCCGTTACCGGTACAGCTCCGGCCGCCGGTCGGCGAAGATCGGGATGTGCCCCCGCACCTCCCGGACCTTGGCGAGGTCAAGCTCGCCGGAGAGGATCTCTTCCCGCCCGGAGGCTTCGCAGACAATGTCGCCCCAAGGATCAATAATCATCGAATGTCCGGCAAAAGCATTCGCCGGATCACTCCCCACCCGGTTGCAGGCCACCACGTAGCACTGGTTCTCAATGGCCCGGCTGATGAGAAGCGCCCGCCAGTGGGCCAGACGGGGAAGCGGCCATTCTGCGCTGATGAACAGCACCTCTGCTCCGGCTGCCATATGGACCCGCACCCATTCCGGGAAGCGGAGGTCATAGCAGATCAGCCCGGCGCACGGAATGCCGTCCAGCCGGAACAGCCCTTTGGCTGCGCCGGGCCGGAGATAGAGATGCTCCTCCATCAGCTTGAACAGATGCAGCTTGCTGTACTCCGCGATGCGTTCCCCGGTGCGGCCGAAGACATACATGGTGTTGGTAATGCCTGACGCCTGCCTGGCGGCCACGGAGCCGGCCACGATATTTACACCATACTCCCGGGCCAGCCCGGAGATGAAGCTGCCGGTGGCCTGTCCTTCCGGATCTGCAATCGCGTCAAGGCGGGTCAGATCATACCCGGTGGTCCACAGCTCAGGAAGGATCAGGCAGTCCGGCCGTCCGGCGGCAGCCTCACGAATTAGGCGCTCAGCAGCAGCATAATTCACATCCGGTTTGCCGAATGCTATATCGAGCTGAATCAGGGCTATTTTCATGTCAAAGCCTCCTCAAAAAAATAGTTGACGGGTCAACGATTCCGGTGTAAAGTGTATTTTGCAAGAAAGATTTTGCACAATATATTTGCGTTAGGGGGTTTATTTTGAGAGAAGCACTGCCGGTTGACCATCAGATCTTTGAACTGCTGCAAGCCCTCCACAAAGGGATCGGCCCCAAGTTCGAACGCTGTGCAGGCGTGACTCCGACCCGGTTCCGGCTGCTGCATGAGCTGTACCTGGCCGATGAGATCAGTCAGATTTCGCTGCAAAAGCTGCTTAACATCGACGCCGCAGCCGTCACCCGCCACCTGCGGGGGCTGGAGGAGGGCGGCATGATTGCCCGCCGGAACAACCCTGACGACAACCGGGTTACGCTCGTCTCGCTGACCGTGCAAGGCCGGGAGCATATCGATGCTTACAGGGAGAACAATATCCAGTTCATCAGCGATCTTTTGACCGGATTCAATGAACAGGAGCGGGCGGTGCTCGCGGACATGCTAACCCGGCTGCAGTATAACATCAATAGACTGTAGCCCTACCCTATAATCAAACCATAAAGGAGCCAAACTTTCATGAACACTACTAAAAACAATGATTTCACCAGTATTATTACAGGACGCCGCTCAATTCGCAAATACGATCCATCCGTCAAAATCAGCAAAGAGGAAATGACCGAAATCCTGACTGAAGCCACACTCGCGCCTTCCTCGGTCAATATGCAGCCTTGGCGTTTCCTGATCATCGAGAGCCCGGAAGCCAAAGCGAAGCTGGCCCCAATCGCCAAGTTCAACCAGACCCAGGTAGAGACCTCAGCCGCAGTGATCGCTGTCTTCGGCGACATGAACAACTTCGATTATGCAGAAGAAATCTATGGAACTGCCGTTGAGCGCGGGCTGATGCCTGCAGAGGTTAAAGAAAGACAGCTGAAGGCCCTCAGCGCCCACTTTGCACAGCTGCCTGCAGCAGTGAACAGAGAGACGGTGATGATCGATGCCGGCCTGGTCTCTATGCAGCTGATGCTGACTGCACGGGCACACGGCTATGACACCAACCCTATCGGCGGGTACGAGAAGGATCAGATTGCTGAGCTGTTCGGCCTCGACAAAGAACGTTATATTCCGGTTATGCTGATCTCGATCGGCAAAGCGGTTGACGAAGGCTACGCTTCGGTTCGCCTGCCGATTGACAAGGTTGCCCAGTGGAAATAAGCCATAACATGAGGGAGCTAAGCCGATGATTATTATTCACGCATTGCTTCACGTTAACCCTGAGCGGGAGTCCGATTTCCTTGCAGCGGCGAAGCCGCTGGTCGCTGCAACACATGAGGAAGAGGGAAACATCTCCTACGAGCTGTACAAGAGCGCAACCGAAGGTAATGTATATATTATGGTTGAAGCCTGGCGCGACCAGGCTGCCGTAGGCGCCCATAATACAAGCCCGCACTTCACCGGCTTTGCCGCCAAAGCGGGAGAGTTCCTGACAGCACCACTGGATGTGAAGGTGTACACCGCTGAGGAGCTGAGCAAATAATATTATTTGCAGGCAAGCGATCTATTCCGGGATGCCCGGCAGTCTTAAGGCTGCTGCGGCATCCTTTTTGCTTACTCCGCCTGTTATTCCCGGTGCGCCGGATCATGTATAATAGCGGTAGACAACAGATGAAGATGGGGCGAAATGAAGATGCGTATACATATTCTTGGACAAGGTCCCCGGAAGGACGAAGTGAGCTTCAGCACCGCTGAGTTCGGGCACGGGAGGGCAATCTGGTGCGGCTCTCCCGTTCAGCCGGGGGATGAGCGGGATGTGGAGCTGGAGGTGCCGGGCCTGCTTATGAGCTGGGTCGATATGGTGCCTGCGGCAGGCGGGACCGTTGGGCTGCGAAGCGAAGGGGATTCAGTTTTTCTTACCGGACTGCTTGAGAATATTGAGGAGGATGGGACCGGAGCCTTGCGGATCGGCGGTGATCTGATCATGTTTGAATGCTTAGGTGAGCCTATGGTGCTAGGGGCGCTTGTGGAGATCAGAACCCGGGAAATCAGACTGTATCCGGTGAATCTGTGAGGACGTCCGGTCCCGGGCAGGAGGAAGGAATTGCGCACCTGGCATAGCCACCTTCCGGCAAATGAGCTACACTATTATAGATTGGCAAGTATAGATAAGGAGCAGAGGCTTGATGAACAGCGATATTCAGCAATTCAAGACGGAATTCTTCAAGGCGCTGGCGCATCCGATGCGGATTCGGATTCTGGAGCTGCTCAGCGAAGGCGAGAAGAATGTGAACGAGCTGCAGTCGATCCTCGGCTCGGAGGGCTCTGCGGTATCCCAGCAGCTGGCCGTACTCCGGGCGAAGAATGTGGTCACCAGCGTTAAGGAAGGGACCACCGTGATTTATGCACTCCGCGATCCCCTGATTAAGGATCTTCTGGCGGTAGCCAGACAGATTTTTGACAACCATCTGGTAAGCACTATCTCTTTGCTTGAAGGCATCCGCAGCGAATAACCCCGGCCTCCGGGGGCGGATTACCCCGTTGACAAGAGCGGCGGGCAGGAGTAATGTGTGTCTTATATTCAAATAATCAGATATTTAGAGAAAAGAAGGTTAGAGCATGACAGGCTGGGGCCGGTTCAAGGGCTACAACATTGCTTCGCTGCGTAAGGATATCATTTCAGGGACAATCGTCGGCGTCATTGCCATCCCTTTGGGGATGGCATTTGCTATTGCTTCCGGGGTTAAGCCGGAATACGGAATTTATACCACCATTGTGGCCGGTATTCTGATCTCTTTGTTCGGCGGCTCAAGATTTCAGATTGGCGGACCGACCGGGGCATTTATTCCGATTCTGTTCGCCATCGCCATGCAGTACGGGTATGAGAACCTGCTGATTGCCGGCATGATGGCCGGAGTCATCCTCGTGCTGATGGGGGCGCTGCGGCTGGGGGTACTCATCCGGTTCATCCCGAAGCCGGTGACCATCGGTTTTACGGCAGGGATTGCCGTGATTATTTTTACCGGACAGATTGCCAATTTCCTGGGCCTGCGCGATATGCAGCGGCATGAGAGCTTCGTGGATAATATGAAGGAGATCGGAGCGCATCTGTCCACAGTCAATCTGTACAGTATTCTGACAGCAGCGGTATGTCTGGGGGTTGTGGTTCTGGGGATGCGGTTTGCCCCGAAGGTGCCGGGTTCGCTGATCGGGCTGCTGTGTGCGACCGTTATCGCAGCCCTGTTCTTCAGCGGCAAGGTCACGACCATCGGCTCGGCCTACGGAGATATTCCGAATACTCTTCCGAGCTTTCACTTTCCGGTGATTACCTGGGACAAAATCAAGCTGCTCATCCGCCCTGCATTCATTATAGCGATGCTGGGCGCGATTGAGTCGCTGCTGTCCGCCGTTGTGGCCGACGGGATGTCAGGCACCCGCCATGACAGCAACCGGGAGCTGATCGGCCAGGGGGTCGCCAATATCGCCGCTCCGCTGTTCGGCGGCATTCCGGCAACCGGTGCGATTGCCAGAACCGCGACCAATATCCGCAGCGGCGCAGCTTCTCCGCTCTCCGGCGTGATACACGGTGTAGTCGTGTTCCTGATTCTGCTGCTGTTCGCTCCGTATGCCTCCAGCATTCCGCTGGCGGCCATGGCCCCCATCCTGATGGTCGTGGCCTGGAATATGAGTGAGCGCAAGGAATTCCTGCACCTGCTGAAGCTGAAGACCGGGGATTCCCTGGTGCTGGTCATCACCTTCCTGCTGACCGTATTTGCGGACCTGACGGTAGCGGTTGAGGTGGGGCTGGTTCTGGCCGTCGTCCTCTTTGTGAAGCGGATGGGAGAGGTGCATAGTGTCGCTAAGGTGCTGCCAGACCCTGCTTCGGTCAAGGTGGCGGCGCATATGGTAACGGAGAGCCATGATTGTCCGCAGATCGGCATCTACAATGTGGAGGGTCCGCTGTTCTTCGGTGCAGCCTACCGCTTCGATCATACGATGCCGGAGCTGGGCCCGGACCAGCCGAAGCTGATCCTGCTGCGTATGGGCAAGGTGCCGCTGATGGATACCACAGGCGAGGCTAATCTGGCCGCGCTGGTCAAGGAGCTTGACGGGATTGGCGGAAAGCTGCTGATCTCGGGCATTCAGAGCCAGCCGCTGGAGCTGCTGAAGAGAACCGGGCTGTACGACCGGATCGGCGCAGCACAGTTCTATGACCATACCGGCGAGGCGATCAATGATGCGCTAGGCAATGTAAATCCGCACCGGTGCCGGGGCTGCGCACATATGGCCTTCAGGGAATGCAGCGCGCTCTGCAGCCCGGAAGAATCCGTATCCCGCAGCGGAACCTTCAAAGGACACACACCGGCTGTCGCCAGGAAACTGAGCGAAGGGGTATAAGGCAACCGCTGGAAGCCAGTCCCAAGGCAGTTGCAGCTACTGTAAATCACACACAGGCAGCGTTTCCCTTTATGGGCGGCGCTGCTTTTTTAATTTTGGGGCAAGGGTGCATAGGGAAATCCTGCAACAATTGCAACAATGCTGCCCAGGCAGAAGCGCTCTGCGATGGAATCCTGCACAAAATGCAACAAATCCAGTGCTAAACTTCCTCTAATTACAGAAAATTCTGCAAATGATGCAACATTTCTCCACAGCCAGTAACATTTATAAATGAATTCTGCAAATGTGCAACAATGTTCTCCATAACAAGCGGCTGGTGAGAGGGACTTTCAAGATTGACCACAGTTAAGCAGAGCGCAGCAATGATAGGGGAGAACACTTCAAGAGTGTATGCGAAAAACCGACTACATTCGACGTAGCGGGGGCGCGTGGGCGAAATGTAATCGAAAAACCGACCACATTCGACGTAGCGGGGGCGCGTGGGCGAAATGTAATCGAAAAACCGACTACATTCGGCGTGGCGGAGGCGTCGTAGGCGAAATGTAATCGAAAAACCGATCACATTGGGCAGCAGCGGAGGGCATACGCGCCAGCACTAATGCCCTTAAGTCCGCCGTCTGCCCCCGGAAGCAGGCGGATGAGTTAACCGCCCGACATTGGACTATCCCGGCCCTTATTTGTACAATCAAATAAATGGACTATACCAAGGTAAGGGGCGTAACACGTTATGAAGGAACTGAATTATGCTAGGGTCTTTATACTTTTGGCGGCAATGACGGCGGCTACACTGGGGGTGTACGGGGTGGTATCGCTGCGGACGGATACATTCTATGCCTTCCTGCTCTGGAACCTGTTCCTGGCCTGGGTGCCGTTCTTCTTCTCCATGGCGGCGCATGAGCTGGATAAGCGCAGGATTGGCGGTCTGCTGATACTGCCGCTGGGGATCGCCTGGCTGCTGTTCTTTCCGAATGCGCCTTACATTATGACCGATCTGGTGCATCTCACGGTCCGCAAGAGCCTGTACATCCTGGATGGAACCATCCAGAGCCGGTACTGGTATGACCTGGTGACCCTGCTTCTGTTCACCTGGAGCGGCTGGCTGACCGGCTTCTTCTCCTTATACCAGTTCCAGCACGTCATCTACCGCAAAAGCAATATGCTGCTCTCCTGGCTCTTCGTGCTGTTCGCCTGTGTCATGGGCGGCTACGGGGTGCTGCTGGGCAGAGTCTACCGGCTGAACAGCTGGGATGTGCTGACAGACCGCCATCAGCTGTACCGGCTGGTCGTGGAGAGCCTGAACCGGCAGTCGGTGTTCTTCAGCCTGTTCGTTGCCTCTGTGCTGCTGGTGATCTATGCCACGATGTATTGTCTGCTGAACGTGCTGGGTGGAGATAACCGCAGGACTTATTCCGGCGGCAGATAATCCTCATCCTCCGGGCCGGCCGCAAATACCTCTTCTAGCTCAGGTCCGGGAACATACTGGTATCGCTCCAGGTCAACCGTGCCCCGCTCGCCGAACACAATGCCCTCACCCTCCAGGTAGAGCCGCTGAAGCGAGGCGGATTCATCCTCGGTAAGCGAGATTCTGCCTTGGGCATTGATGACCCTGTGCCACGGCAGCTTATACTTGCGGCTCATCGAGTGCAGGATGCGTACAACCTGCCGTGCCGCCCTGGGGCTGCCGGCTGCCCGGGCAATCCCGCCGTAGGTCATGACAGCCCCTTCGGGGATAGATTGAATTATGCGGATTACTCGTTCTGTGAATGGTGTCATAATAGCTGCTCCTTTACCGGTAAGCGGACTGCTCTACAGAATCTAGCTCTAATAACCATACCATATTGTTGCCCCGCAGGCAGTCCCTGCGGGGTTATTTGCCGTTCCCGGGCGGGGAAGCCTGTATTCCTCGCGAATAGGAGTCAGAGAGGCGGGGGATAATCAGAGCAATAGACCATAGACCTGTGACAGGAGTGATGGCCGTGAGGAGCAAGGGTACCGCATTGAACAGCAAAGCTGCCGGTGAAAGAGCAGCAGAGCACCGCCCGCTAAGCGCTTCGCTGGAGGAGACGGTGGCGCTGCTGCGGAAGATTTTCAATAATGACGGCACGCTGAGAGTAAGAATTATAGAGAACAGCCAAGGCGCCGCTGTCCGCTGCGGGTTGATCTATGTGGACGGGATGGTGGACCGGAATCTGATCCAGAACGGGATTATTAAGCCGCTGTTGGCTTACAAGCCTGCGGAAGAGGAGCGCCGGGACCCGGCAGGTCTGATGGAGAGCATCCGCATGACCGTTATCGATGCCGCTGATGTGATGGTCTCTGAGGAGCTGGACGGGCTGATCGGGGCGATTGTCAGCGGGAAGGCGGTGCTGCTGGTGGAGGGCTATGCCGGAGGGCTGATCATCAATGTTCAGGGCTGGAATTCCAGAGCGATAGAAGAGCCTAATACCGAGAGGGCAGTGCGTGGTCCCCGGGAAGGCTTCACTGAATCGCTGCTGGTGAATCTGACCCTGATCCGCCGCCGGGTGCAGGACCCGGATCTGAAATTTGAATTCACTGAGATCGGGACACGCAGCAAGACACAGACCTGTATCTGCTATATGGAGAGCCTGGCCTCCCCCGCCATTCTTAAGGAGCTGTATGAGCGGCTGGAGAAGGTGGAGCTTGACCTCATTCTGGATACGGGTTATCTGGCTGAGCTGATCCGCGATGAGCCGTATTCTCCGTTTGAGACCGTCGGCAATACCGAACGTCCGGACACGCTCGTCAGCAAAATCATGGAGGGCCGGGTTGCCGTCCTCATCGAAGGTACCCCTTTTGCGCTGACCATTCCCTATATATTCGTTGAGAATTTCCAGGCCAGTGAGGACTACAATATCAACTATTACTTTGCTTCATTTAACCGCCTGCTCAGAGTAATGGGAGCCTTCCTGTCGATCAGTATCCCGGCCGGGTATATTGCCCTCGTAACCTATGCCCAGGAGATGGTGCCCACCCTGCTGCTGCTAAGTATCGCCACTGCGAGACAATCGGTGCCTTTTCCAACCATTGTTGAAGCGCTGCTTATGCTGACGATCTTCGAGGTGCTGCGGGAAGCGGGGGCACGGATACCGACATCGATCGGCCAGGCAGTAAGTATCGTGGGAGCGCTGGTGCTGGGCCAGGCTGCCGTCGATGCGCGGATTGTCAGTGCTCCGATGGTCATTGTGGTAGGACTTACAGGGATAACGACACTGCTGAATCCAAGGCTGACCGGGCCTTTGATTATAGCGAGACTGCTGCTGCTGGGCACCACCACACTGCTGGGTGTCTACGGATATTTCTTCGGCCTGCTCGGTCTGGTCATTCATCTGATGAGCCTCCGCTCCTTCGGCGTCTCTTATATGCTTGGGGTAGGCTCAATCCGTCCTCAGGATATCAAGGATACCGCTATCCGTGTGCCCTGGTGGGATATGAATCTGCGGCCTGCAGTGATCGGTATGCGCAACCGGAGAAGGAAGCCGCCGAAGAGGCCGGCCAAGCGGTCATGAGAGCCGTGACGAGAGGAATCCACGCCTTAGTCTCAGCAATGCTGCTGCTGAGCCTGGGCCTCACCGGCTGCTGGAATTATACTGAGGTCGATGATATGGCGATTGTGGCCGGAGTGGCCATTGACAAGGATGAGAAGACCGGGAAGCTGCTGCTTACAGCGGAGATTGTGGATACAGGCGAGACAACGGACAAGGCTCAGGCGGGCTACAAGATGGTCAGTCTCAGCGGGGATACGATGTTTGAAATCGTCCGCAATATGATCTCCATGACCGGCAAAAAGCTGTTCTGGAGCCATGCCAAGGTGATTATTTTCAGTGAGGAGGCAGCCAGAGAGGGTCTGGTCAAGGTCATTGACTGGTACAGCCGGGACACGGAGACCCGTTCGGATGTATTCATCTTCGTGTCAGGCGAGAAGACGGCCCGTGAGGTGCTTAATCTGAACAGTACGACCGAATCGATCCTGTCGTTTGAACTGGCCCAGATGATGCGGGATGAGAGATATACGAGCAGCGCCCCGGTCGTGGAGATATGGGATTTCATCGATAAGCTGGAGACAGCCGGGATCAATGCGACTGCACCGGTCATTCACATTCATAAGAAGAATAGCGAGAAGAGAGAGCGGGTAGCCGGTACTGCCATCTTCGTGAAGGACCGGATGGTGGGCAGGCTGAGCGGTGATGAGACGAGGACAATGCTTTTTGTCAAAAATGAACTGCACGGAGGTGTGCTCGTTGTGGATGATAAACGGGGGAATCCTGCGTATTCCCTGGAGATTGTCTCGAATCAGACCAAGCTGAAGCCCGGCATGGTAAACGGCAGGCTCCATATGCAGATTAACCTGAGGACCAGGACCGCACTGGATGAAGTCATGACACCGGAGGGATTTCTCAAGGATGAGAGCATACACGATATCGAGCAAAGGGCCAGTGAGCGCCTGCAGGCGGATATTCTTACGCTAATTCATAAGATGCAGCAGCAGTATAGTGCTGATATTTTTGGTTTCGGGGAGAAGGTATATGAGAACCAGCCCAAGCGCTGGGCCCAGATGAAGGAACGCTGGCCTGAGGTCTTTGCTGATCTCGAAGTGAGTGTCGATTGCAAAGTGACGATACAGAGCACCGCCAAGACTTCACGGGCCATCCGGCTGGGGGATTAGGCATGGTCATTTACGTGATATTGGTCTACGCACTGATCGCGGTAATTGATCCCTACGGCCTGCGTAAGAAAAAAATGAAGCGGGATTTCCTGGTCTGCTCGGCCCTGTACCTGATCTCCTTTGCGCTGGCCTTCGCACTGTCGATGCGCTGGGAGATTCCCAGCCCGTCCCCGCTGATCGTTGAATGGGTGAAAAAGCTGTACTAGAGCGCACCGCGGAAGGAGGAGGAGAGTGTGAACAAAGAGATAATTCCAGCCGGGCAGTCCATCAGCATCGCTGTATTATTTGTCACCGGCGCTTCCCTGTTCCTGGGAACCTCGTCGCAATCCGGCAACAGCAGCTGGATTGCCCAGCTCCTGGCCATTCTGCTGGCCCTTCCGCTTATGCTGATCTATGCGAGACTCCATGCTCTGTTTCCGGGCAAGGATCTGTATGACATGCTGATTGAGGTGTTCGGCTCCGTCCCGGGACGGATGCTCTCTTGTCTGTATATCTGGTATTCTTTACATCTGGGAGCACTGGTGCTGCGCAATTTCGGGGAGTTCAGCAAGACCGTGGCTTTGACCGCGACTCCGATGCTGGCGCCAATGCTAATGATCGGCCTGCTCTGTATCTGGGTCGTTCACGCCGGGATAGAGGTGCTCGGAAGAAGCGCAAAGTTCCTGCTGCTGTTCTCGCTCATGGTTATAATCATCCTGCAGTTTCTCTCCGTACCCAAGTTCGAATACCACCATCTGAGACCGCTGCTCAGTGCCAGGTTTAACCTTATCCTTGCCGATACAGCAGGCTCGTTCACCTTCCCGTTTGCCGAGATCGTGGTCTTCCTGGGCGCTTTCGGATCACTTCCGGCCAAAGGCTCGGCCAAGCGGGTGCTGATTACCAGCACGCTGATTGCCGGGAGCATCATTATCATGATTACGCTGCGCAACCTGCTGATGCTCGGCCCTGATATACTGTCCGGCCTGTACTTTCCCTCTTATGTGGCGGTCAGCCGGATTAATATCGGTGATTTCGTCACCCGGATTGAAGGCTCGGCGGCGATTGTATTCGTTACGGCGCTTTTCATTAAGGTCAGTCTGTGCCTGTACGTAACCTGCAACGGGGTGGCTAAGGTATTCAAGCTTCAGAGCTACCGGTCTGTAGTGCTCCAGATGGGGCTGATCATGGTCTATCTGTCGGAATTCATCTATACCAATATCATGGAAATGGAATATTTCGCTTATCACATCTACAAGATATACGCTCTTCCATTCCAGGTGGTGATCCCTGTGCTGCTGTGGCTGACAGCCGAGCTTGTTGTCCGCAGAAGGGGCAGCAGGCAGCAGGCGCTTCCCGAGCAGCAGCCGGAATAACGTGCCATATCCTCCGCACTGCTGTGCGTGGTCAGTTCTGTTTCAACCTGTGCTGAAGTTAGCTATAATGAGAGGCAGAGCGAGCCTATTAGACAGGTTATGACAGGAAAGGCGTGAACTTAAGATGAGCGTATCCAGCATTGTAATGTCCTCCCATTGGGGCCGGGAAGTGAGACATAAACTGATTACCCAGGAATCCAAGGTGCTGGCGGTGGTGTTCCCCGGACAGAATTATTCGGCTGAGCGGCCGCTGCTGGAATATGCGGGCAAGCTGGCCCGCGAATACGGCTGCGATCTGCTGCAGCTCGAATACGGCTACCAGAGTGCGAGAGTAGCCTTCAAGCGCGAGGAGATCGATATTGTGGCCGAGGAATGCAAGATTGCGCTGGCCTCGCTGCCCGATTATGAGCAGCTGCTGTTCATCAGCAAGAGCATGGGAACCATTATTGCCGGCAAGGTGGCTGCGGACCCGGCGGTTGGGGAGAAGGTATCCCATCTGTTCCTGACCCCGGTTCCCGAGAGCCTTCCGTTCATCCGGCAGAGCCGCGGCAGTGTGATCTACGGCGGAAGTGATCCGATGTTCACCGGGCAGTATCCCGCCGAGCTCAGCACCATGAAGCAGATCAGGGTGTACCGAATTGACGATGCCAACCACGCCCTGGAGGTGGAGAGTGTCAATGAATCGCTGGCCGTGCTGCTGGTCATTATTAATTTCTATCATGAATTTTTCCGTGATTCACTATAGGGGGGAGCTAGCACATGATTACAGAAGCGGCAATGCTGCAGGTGAAGCCGGAACAGACCCGGCAGTTTGAGCAGAGCTTCAGGGAGGCCTCTCCGCTGATTGCTTCGATAGACGGTTATTTGGGCCATGAGCTTCAGCACTGTCTGGAGGATGAGCATAAATATCTGCTGATCGTCAGATGGCGCAGCCTGGAGGATCATACGGTGGGCTTCAGGGAGTCGGCGCAGTATCAGGAGTGGAAGGCCCTGCTACATCATTATTACAGCCCTTTTCCTGTAGTGGAGCATTATACGCAGGTCAGTCTGGATTAGTGGAGAGGGAGTGCGGCTTGGATGCAGGGGAATGTGATTGGTGAGGGTAAAACGGCGGAAGTTAGAGAGTATGGGGAAGGTAAAATCCTTAAGCTCTACCGGGACTGGGTGCCCGCTCAGCATGTGGATTTTGAATACCGGCTCAGTAAGCTGATCTATGAACAAGGCGTGGCTACACCGGAGCCGTATGAGCGGATTCAGGTGGAGGGCAGACAGGGAATTGTATACCAGCAGATTATGGGGCCAACACTGCTGAAGCTGATGGGCCGCAAGCCCTGGCTGATCTTCAGCTGCTTCAGGCAGATGGCCGCCCTCCACTACAGTCTCCATCAGCTGGACGGCCTAGGCGAAGCCGGGGGACAGAAGAGGCTTCTGGAGAGCAATATCACCGATGCCCCTATGCTTGAGGTGGACGAGAAGTCGCGTATTCTGGCTCAGCTGGCCCTTCTCCCGGAGGGGAAGAAGCTGTGTCATGGCGATTTCCACCCGGACAATATCCTGATGGACAATAAGCTGTGGGTGATTGACTGGATGACCGGCGTCAGCGGGAATCCGGCGGCGGATGTGGCACGGTCTTTCATTATGTTCAGCTTCGGAGCTATTCCTGAAGGAGCTTCTTCGTTTATGAAGCGCTTCATCACCTTTGCCAGAAAACGCATGACCGCGCAGTATCTTAGGAAATATTTTAAATTGTCCGGGCTGTCCCCCGGAGAGATTGAGCCATGGATCCTTCCGGTGGCGGCTGCACGGCTGGTGGAAGGACTTTCGCTCCCCGAGAAGGAGCTGCTGGTCAGTGAAATCCGCAGGCGGCTGGCGGCATTGCCTCTGGCCCGTTAATTTTGCAGAGAAGGCAGGGCGCTTATGAATACATACATTGCTTGGCTGCGCGGCATTAATGTCGGCGGCAACAAGGTGATCAAAATGCAGGATCTGAAGACCGCGCTCGGGACGCTTTCATTCAGGAATGTACGGACCTACATCCAGAGCGGCAATGTCGTATTTGAGAGTGAAGCGTTAACTAGCGACGGGCTGGCGGAGATGATTAGCGTGAAGATCCGGGAGACCTTCGGCTTCGCGGTTCCTGTGATGATCCGCTCTCTGGAGGAGCTGGAGGCGGTGATTGCAGGCAATCCGTTCCCGCTGAGTGAGCCGGAAGAATTCAAGCGGCTGTATGTCTCGTTCCTGGCAGCGGAGCCTGCGGCTGAGGCGCTGGAGAAGCTCCGTCCCTATGGGCAGGGTGCGGATCAGGTGCGGTTGATCGGTAAGGAAATGTATACGTACTATGAAGTGAGCGTAAGTGAGTCGCCGCTGTTCAAGGTGCCGTTCGACAAGCTGCTGGGAACGGAGCTCACCGCCCGCAACTGGAATACGCTGAACAAAGTGGCGGCACTGGCCCGCAAGCCATAAATTGAATGGCACTCATTAACTGAAACTTAGATGGATACCCCCGCCTTTTGTCCGGCCGTAGCTATTGAAGCGGTACGGACAACGGGGCGGGGGTAATTTCGTATGCTCTTGTGCCGGAGTCAGATTCAGCAAACATTCAGCGGGATTTCATTATTGGTTAAGCTCCCGATGCCATAATAGGCCTAAGAAATGAATGAATCGGAGTGAACCTAATGACGAAACGGCTGAGAAAAACAAACGCCGACCCGGTGCTGCTGCTGACCCTGCTGCTGGCAGCCGTGCTGTACGGGTACGGAATCTGGAATGATACCTATGCCAATACGTACTATACAACCGCAGTAGGAAGTATGCTGCAAAGCTTCCATAACTTCTTCTTCGCCTCTCTGGATTCAGCGGGGTCGGTCACCGTCGATAAGCCGCCGGTCGCCCTGTGGGTGCAGACCGTCAGCGCCCTGGTCTTCGGACTTCACGGCTGGAGTGTCATTCTGCCCCAGGTGCTGGCCGGTGTGGGTTCGGTAGCGCTGGTCTATCTGCTGGTGAAGCCGTCGTTCGGCCGGGCCGCTGCCCGGCTGGCCGCGCTGGCGATGGCCTCTGCGCCGGTAGCAGCGGCGGTCAGCCGCACGAATAATATCGACACCCTGCTGGTGTTCACCCTGCTGCTGGCCGCATGGTTTCTCTTTAGAGGCACCCGGAGCGGCCGGGCAGGCGGCCTGCTGGCTGCGTTCGGCCTGATCGGGGTGGCCTTCAATGAGAAAATGCTCCAGGCCTACATGGTCCTCCCTGCCTTCTATCTTTTCTATCTCCTGGCTGGCAAAGGGAAATGGAAGAAGAAGGGCGGCATGCTGGCCGCCTGCACGGCCGTTCTGCTGGTTGTGTCCCTATCCTGGGCGGTTATTGTCGATTCCATCCCTGCGGATAAACGCCCTTACATCGGCAGCAGCGGCACCAATTCGGTGCTTAACCTGGCCTTTGGCTATAACGGTATGTCCCGGCTGACCGGTGACCGCAGTCCTGGCGGAAGCGGTGGGGGCGGATTTGGCGGCTTCGGCGGCGGGGTGATGCCTGGGATGAACGGGGAAATGCCGGACTTTAACGGTGAATTCCCGCCCATGGATGGAACGGACGGGCAAGGTGGCGCAGACAGGCAAGGGATGATGAACGGCCGTGATTCCGCCGCCGGGGATAATCAGAGCCGTGACAGCGGCGGGACTGCTTCAGGCCAGGACGGCGGCGGTGGCGGCATGGTGCCGGGCGGTCAGGACGGCGGACGGCGCGGAGAAGAGGAGAACGGCGGATTCGGCGGGTTCGGCGGCCCGGGCGGGTTCGGTGTTCCGGGCGGACGCGGAGGGATGGACGGCGGCGGTGGCATGTTCAATACAGGTACACCCGGCCCGCTGCGGCTGTTCCAGCAGGAGCTGTCCGGTCAGGCCAGCTGGCTGCTGCCGTTCGTACTGTTCGGGAGCATCGGGATTTTAGCCAGCCTGCGTCGCAGGAACTTTACCGCGCAGCATAAGGAGACTCTGTTCTGGCTGGCCTGGCTGGTGCCTGTCATGGGCTTCTTCAGTATCGCCGGATTCTTCCACCAATATTATCTGATTATGATGGCTCCGCCGGTCGCTGCGCTGTCCGGTGCAGGCTGGTCTCAGCTCTGGAGCAGCTATAAGGAGCGCAGAGGCTGGCAGTCCTGGCTGCTGCCGGCAGCGATCCTTGGCACCACACTGCTCGAAGTGTACATCATCCGTCCGTATAACGGTACCATTGGCAGCGGCTGGTCCTCAGGCGTTCTGGCAGCAGGTATTGCTATGGCGGTGCTGCTGGTGATCCTGCGGCTGGTCAAGGCGGTGGGCAGTAAGCAGTCCTGGCTGCATGCTGCTGCGGTCACAGGGTTCCTGGTGCTGCTGATTGGTCCGCTCTACTGGGCGTTCACACCAATCACCTACGGCAATAACAGTATGACTCCCGCAGCAGGCCCGGACAGCAGCGGCCCCTTCGCCTTTGGTATTGGCAATATAAGAAGCATGGGCAACGCGCCTGGCGTGGACACCAGGGCCGGCATGGGCGGAATGGGCGGAAGAAACAACGCTGAGGGGATCAATCCGTCCCTGCTGGATTATCTTAAGGAGCATAACACGGGGGAGCAATATCTGTTCGCGGCGATGGATTACGGAACAGCCGCGCCCTATATCATCGATGAAGGCGAGCAGGTTGTCATCCTTAACGGCTTCAATGCCTCGGATACGCCGTATACCACAGAATCGCTGAAGGCGCTGATCGAGAGCGGTAAAGTGAAATACTTCCTCGTTACAGGCGGCGGAATGGGCGGCGGGCGCGGCGGCAATTCGGACATCACAGCGTGGATCACTGCGAATGGAACGGAGGTTCCGGCGGCCGACTGGCAGGGAACGCAGAATGACAACAATGCCGGAACCTTGTACGAGATCACTCTGAAGTAACTAACCCTAAACTAACCTGCGGGAGCAGAAGAAGAAGCGCGCATACCCGGCTGCGGCCAGGTATACGCGCTTCTTTAATTCTTTGGCTGGATTTATTCTATTATTGGTTCGTCTTTTAGGGCAAATCAAAGTGAGATCTATTGTAGAAAATGCAGGCCTGTTGATTAGCCAAAAAAAGGTAGAAAAAAGGCCGCTCATTCGGTAAAGTGTTTGTACCCCTACAAACATCCGAAACGAGGCGACCTCATGAAAAAGTCTACTTCAATCTCGAACATTCTGCAATTAGTGATTCCTGAAGAGAAACTCTCACCGTTTCTTCAAGAACTTGAATATGTCGATACAGCAAGAAAGTTTACCGTCTATGACCTCTTTTTATTCTTGGCGGAGGCTTCGTTCCAGCAGTGGGAGGGATATCGGGATGGTGAAGTACGCATGGATTCCAGCGGCCTTAGACCCGTAGACCATTCAACGCTTTCCAAAAAAGCGAAAGATGTTCCCTTCGAGCTTTTTAAGCAATTGCTGAACCTCATGATTGATCTGTGTAATCGCTCGACCCGAAGACATTTAGGGATTCCCAAAGCCTTACTTCTCGTCGATTCCACCAAAATTACCGTCGGGAAAGAACGGCTTCCTTGGGCTCCGCTGAAAGGCGAACGCGCAGGAATCAAATTACACGTGTCGGTGGTGGCCGATGAAGGCCGGCTCTTTAAGGTGACCGAGACCACAGGGAATTCCCATGATTTTAAAAGCTGTCCCGAGCTGATCGACAAACGGTTTATTATCGTAGCCGATCGGGCGTATGGCAGTCACAAACGATTCGATGAGTATCTGGAGCAGCACCAATGCTTTGTCATTCGGCTTCGGGACAACACGCTCTTTCAGTCCCCGGTTGCCCGGATACGAAGCGAACCCTTCACAGGAACTCTCGAACAAGATTTCACCTGCCAATTAGGAAAAGGACAACGGCTTTCCAAGAACCGTTTTCGCGTAGTAATTCTAAGAGACCCACAAGGCAACCCGGTGATTCTTGCTACGAATCTGCACTGGCACTCCGCTGAGCGGATTGCAGAAATTTACAAGAAGCGGTGGCAGATCGAAGTGTTTTTTCGCTGGATTAAGCAGCATTTAAACATTCCAACCTTATTTGGGACCACACCCAATGCTGTGTACGGACAGTTGTATACCGCTCTACTGGTTTATGTGTTATTGAAATTCCTATTTGACGAAGGCAATGCAGGGGTGCATTGGAGCGCAAAACTAACATTTGCCGATTTTGACCGCTTATTTACGCTGCAACGTTTACCCGTTGAATGGATTACCTTTTTGACTAATGATCTTGCATTCCCATAATTTAGCTAATCATCAGGCGTGTAGAAAATGCAATTGGAGTTAGACAAGCATGTCTTACTCATGTAAAAGAGGGTGTCTCAAAAGCCATGAAATGGCTGCTTGAGACACCCTTGTTTTTTAGTTAGAGGTACTTACCTCGTGGTGAGGACGCTCCGCGAACGGACTGTTGTTCCCATCGATGATATTACCTGCGCGTCAGCAAAATGTATGCTGTTTTTCGCATACATTCAGGCCATATGCCTGCGTCCGCGCACAATGTATGCTGTTTTTCGCATACATTCAGGCCACATGCCTGTGCATCAGCACAATGTATGCTGTTTTCCACATACATTCAGGCTACATGCCTGCGCATCATCAAAATGTATGCTGTTTTTCGCATACATTCGGGCTACATGCCTGCGCATCATCAAAATGTATGCTGTTTTCCGCATACATTCGGGCCACACGCCTGCACGCCAGCAAATGTATGCTGTTTTTCGCATACATAATTCCCACGATAAAACCAGCTGTCACTTTTGGGACAGCCCCTTTGGCGAGCAGCCGCTGCCTACGCCTTCAGCAGATCATGATCGACATACCGCGTGCCGTTCAGCTCGCTGATGATGTTAACCGCAACCTTGGCGCCGTCTCCGGCAGTGATAATCGCGTGTACACTCATTCCGGCCACGGTTCCGGCGGCCCAGATGCCGTCGATGTTGGTTCTGCCCTCCGGGGTAACAGCGATGACCGTCTTGATTCTTGGCTCGGTGCCGTCCTTGGTCGCAACTCCGGCCGCAGCGGCCAGATCCGTCAGTACACCTGTCGCCAGCACGACATGCTTCGCTTCATAGGAAGCGCCGCTCTCCGTCCCGATGACGAAGCCTTCACCGCGTGACTCCAGAGAGACGGCCTGCCCGGCCACCAGCTCTGCCCCGAACTTCACAGCCTGCTTGTGCCCGGTCTCGACCAGATCAGGCCCGCCGATTTCAGGGATGCCGTAGTAGTTCTCGTACCAGCCTCTGCGGGTCATACCCTTATCATTGTCAATCAGCAGTGTGGATTTGCCTGCTTTGGCAGCAAACAGGGCAGCGCTTGCACCGGCAGGACCGGCACCGATAATGGCGATTTCGTACATGAGATTACCTCCTAAAAGTTTTGATGGGAAAAATGGATAGCATAGCCTTCCTTGAACCACTTCGCAAAGCTCGCTTCGCTCTGTCCTCTATTATATCGCTAACTGCCGCCTCTTAGCGAATCCGGATGATATGGAAGAGTCAGCGTGAAGACGGAGCCTTCACCCGGGGTGCTGGATACGGTGAGCGCTCCCCCGTGTGCCTGGGCAATGGACTTGGCGATGGACAATCCGAGTCCCGAGCCGCCGTATTTGCGGGTGCGGGAGGCATCGCTGCGGTAGAAGCGGTCGAAGATATGGGGCAGATGTTCAGCAGCGATGCCGGGGCCGTTATCCTTCACGGCCAGCTCAGCCATGTCTTCCCGGGCGCGGAGCGACACCCGGATCATGCCGGTGTCCGCATCCGTATGCTGCACGGCATTGTGGAACAGGTTCAGCAGAACCTGTCTGATCCGGTCCGGGTCAGCATGGCACTGTACGCCGGGGGCGATATCGAAGACAACCCTGCGGCTTCCGGCCAGCACCCGCAGCTGCGGCTGCATGTCGCCGATCAGCCCGTCCAGCGGCAGCTCCCGGGTCTGCATCTGCGGGGCGCTGTCCATGCGGGCCAGCAGCAGCAGGTCTTCAACCAGCTGGTTGATCCGCTTGGCTTCGCCGTGCATGGAATGCAGTGCGCTGTATAGCTGCTCCCGGTTATCCGCTGCTCCGCGGAGCAGCACCTCCAGGAAGCCGTAGATTGAAGTCAGCGGCGTCCGCAGCTCGTGGGAGGCATCCGCCGCGAACCGGCGCATCTGTTCCTTGGCCTCGCGCTCCGCCTGGAAGGAGCGCTCCAGCCGCTCCAGCATGCCGTTGAAGGAACGGGCGAGCCGGTCGATTTCAAGCTGGCCCTGCCCGTCCGGGAAGCGGACATCCAGTTTGCCGGCGTCGATCACCCGGGCGGTCTTCCCCATATTGGACAGCGGAATCAGTGTTCTGCGCAGCGCCGGCAGATAGAGAAGGACTCCGGCCAGCAGGGCAGCGGCCGACAATCCGCCGAAGACCAGCAGCTGCCGCAGGATGACCTCCCGTAGCGGCCCGGTCTCCGTGCTCATCTGCAGCAGCATCCGGGTGCCCCCCGGCCGGCCGGAATTCATGACGATGACCAGATGCTCGCTGCCGTCCCCGGCCGGCAGCAGCTGGTAGTTTCCGGCCAGCTTGCCCGGCGGCAGCATCAGCAGGCGGTTATATTCCCTGTTGCTCATTCGGGGCGCAGAAGTCGTGGACAGCGTCTCTTCCTGCAGATCCCTGAAGCTGCCGTCCGGGCTGTAGAGGGCAAGCGTGGCCCGGGCGTCCAGCATCAGCGGCCAGCGGTCACTGCCCTGGTGTCTGCCTCCGCCGGGCCAACCGGGATTGTTCAGCAGGAATTCAACCGGCAGGGAGCGCAGCTGCGCCTCCATCACCTCCGCCCGGTTGGTGTAGATTACATCCCGCATCAGCACGTACTGGAGAATGCCGATCAGAATAAGCAATACAGATAGAATGAGCAGCGAGGCGGCGAGCAATTGCTTGCGTAAAGAGCGGAGGCTTCGGAAACGGCCTTTACGGCCCGGGCGTCTGCCTGTCATATCAGATCCAGCCGGTATCCTGCGCCGCGCAGCGTGCGGATTACCCGGTGCTCCTTGTCCCCAAGCTTCTCCCGCAGGGAGCGGATATACACCTCCACGATGTTCTCCTCACCGCCGAAGTCGTAGCCCCACACCTTGTCCAGAATCATCGGCTTGCTAAGCACCAGCCCATGATTGATCACCAGATACTGCAGCAGCTCATACTCCGTCGGAGACAGCTCCAGCACCGCGTCCTTATAGCGGATTTCCTTGCGGCGGTTATCAATCCGGAAGGGGCCGCAGCGCACTTCGCCGAGCAGCCCCGGGAAATGATTGCGCAGCCGCGCCTGAATCCGCGCCAGCAGCTCCCCGAAGCTGAACGGCTTGACCATATAATCATCCGCGCCCAGATTGAGTCCTGCGATGCGGGTCTGAACCTCGTCCTTCGCCGTCAGCATAATAATTGCCGCTTCCGCCTCCTCCAGACGGAGCTGGCGGCACACCTCGAAGCCGTCCATACCGGGCATCATCAGATCGAGAATAATGACATGCGGCTTGAAGCCGGCCGCCGCTGCAAGAGCAGCCTCGCCATCCGCCGCTGTCTGTACTTCATAGCCTTCATTGACCAGTCCCAGCTCCAGGAACTGGAGGATATGTGGCTCATCATCCACCAGGAGCAGGCGGATGCCTGTGCCTTGTGCCGCTTTCATCAGCAGTTCCCCCATTTTCAGAGATTGTAGTGTGTCCATAGTATGACGCCGGTGCCTGAACGCTGGCTGAATAATAGGTCTATGGAGCCAATTCTCCGATTCATCCCGGCCGTTTACGGTTAATCATAATGGTTAATTTAATTATAGCGAAATCTGAGTACGGAAACGCGGGAACATTCATGAGAAATACAGGGGTCAGCTAAAAGTTGAAACGGACAATAAAGGGTTTTGACGGCGGGCATAGAACACTATTAGAATAAGGATAATACCGGAGAAGCCCATGCGTTTACGCGGCGGTCCCGGCCACTCGTCCCTGTGCACTGTTTCCTTCCCCGTTTGAACCCGGATGTATCCCGTCACATGCATTTCTTATGGTTTACTTCTTTTATTACCTGTTTCAATACCCATAAGTCAAGGAGGCTCTTCCATGAAGAAAAAAGAGATGGTAGCTATGCTATTAGCGGGAGGCCAAGGGAAAAGATTGAAAGGGCTGACCAAGTCGATCGCCAAACCGGCTGTGTATTTCGGAGGAACCTACCGCATTATCGACTTCCCCTTAAGCAACTGCTCGAATTCGGGCATTGACACCGTGGGTGTGCTGACTCAATATGAACCGCTGGTGCTGCATTCGTACATCGGGGTCGGCAGTGACTGGGATTTGAACCGCAAGGACGGCGGCGTATTCGTCCTGCCTCCGCATGAACGGGAGAACGGAAGCAGCTGGTACCGGGGGACGGCGGATGCGATCTACCGCAATCTGAAGTTTGTCGACCAGTTCGACCCGGAGCATGTGCTGATTCTGTCGGGGGACCATATTTACAAAATGGATTACCACGCCATGCTTCAGTACCACAAGTCCAAGAACGCTGACTGCACCATCTCGGTCATTGACGTTTCGCTGGAGGAGGCCAGCCGCTTCGGTATCCTGAATACCGAGGAGGACCTCAAGATCTATGAGTTTGAAGAGAAGCCTGCCAAGCCCAAGAGCACGCTGGCTTCGATGGGAGTATATATTTTCAAATGGAGCGTCCTGCGCAAGCATCTGCTTGAAGACGGGGAGAACACCGGCTCGTCGCATGACTTCGGTAAGGATATCATCCCGATGATGCTGGACGAAGGCCAGTCGCTGTATGCGTATCCTTTTGAAGGCTACTGGAGGGATGTTGGTACGGTAGACAGCCTCTGGGAGGCCAACATGGATCTGCTGAGCGACACGCCGCCGCTGAACCTGAACGATACGGGCTGGAGAATCTACACCCGCAATCCGAATCAGCCTGCGCAGTATGTGGCCCCGGGAGCCAAAGTGTCGAGCTGCATCATCAATGAGGGCTGCATCGTGTACGGAGAGGTGAAGCATTCGGTGCTGTTCTACGGTGTGGAGGTCGGTGAAGGCAGCGTCATTACGGACTCTGTCATCATGCCCAAGGTCAAGATCGGCAAGAATGTGAAGATTCATAAGGCCATCATCAGTGAGAATACGGTCATTGAGGATAATATGGAAATTGGCATCGACCGGGAGGATGAGAATGAAATTCTGCTGATCGACAAACGGAACAAAAGGCTGAAATCGGCAGCAGCCAGAACCATATAACCACAAGAGGACGGGGGATTGACGATGAAAGAGCTGATGGGCGTAATTAATCTTGACCATGAACTGGATAGTCTGAATGAACTGACCTACTTCCGCTGCGGCGCAGCGGTCCCCTTCGCCAGCCGCTACCGGCTGATCGACTTCGTCCTGTCCAACATGATGCGTGCGGAGCTGGAGAGCGTAGGCTTGTTCGTCCGCCGCAAATACCGTTCCCTGATGGACCATCTGGGCGACGGCAAGTCGTGGGATATGAACCGCAAGCACGGCGGGCTGTTCATTCTTCCGCCGGACTGGAATGATCCGACGGATACCTCCCTGGGCGACCTCCAGCATTATCATAACAATCTGGACTTCTTCAAGCGGGCGTCGGCCAAATACATTGTGTTCTCCGGCAGCCAGCATATCAATACGGTGGATCTTCAGGATGTCTACCAGTTCCATTTGGAGCAGGGTGCCGACGTCACTATGGTCTATAAGCAGATTGACCAGCTTCAGCCGGAGCATGACCCCTGCCTGCGGGTGGAGCTTGATGATGAGCACCAGGTAACGAATATCCACCAGGAGAAGCATCACCCGAATGTGTATCTGGATATTTTTATTATGGAGAAAAAGCAGTTCCTGGAGCAGGTGGAGCACTGCATCGCCCATGGCGAGAGCTTCTTCTTCCGGGATGCAATCCAGAAGAACCGCCACAAGTTCAAGATTGCAGCGTATGAATACAAGGGGTACCACTCCGTCATCAATTCGCTGGAGAGCTACTACAAGAACAGTCTGGAGCTATTGAAGCAGGATAATTACTTTGGTCTGTTCAAGGAGAATCCGGTGCAGACCAAGATCAAATATGAGGCGCCTACCCGTTACCTGGACAGCTCGTCGGTCAGCAATTCGCTGGTTGCGAACGGCTGTGTCATTGCGGGCAGTGTGGAGAACAGCGTGATTTTCCGCGGTGTGCAGATCCGTAAGGGGGCCAGAATCATTAATTCTGTCATTATGCAGAAATGCGTCATTGAAGAGAATGCCGTGATTGAGAATGTGATTATGGATAAAGATGTGCACTTAAGCAAAGACCGGATTCTCGTTGGCGACAGCAGGCGTCCGTTTGTCATTGCCAAGAGCAGCAAGATATAATATCTGGATCAGGGGAATGGTGCCGCTAAAGGGATCATTCTTCTGATCCAGTGTTGTAATAGACGCATTTCAGACCACTTCAGGCCATTTCAGAGCCACTATAACCATCTGTTAGGGGGAACCTGCTGTTGTTCAACGATAAGGAAACGTTCAAACAAGTGTTCCGTGACAAGCTCATCGGGAAGTTAGGCAAGCCGCTGGAAGAAGCCTCAAATGCTGACGTATATAATATTCTCGGCAATATGATCCGCGAGAGTGCCGGTAAGGACTGGGCGGCCACCAATCAGAAGTTCAAGATCGACAAGGATAAGCAGGTCTACTATTTCTCTATGGAGTTCCTGATCGGCAGGCTGCTGGGCAATAATCTGCTGAATATGGGCGTGCTGGAGGTTGTCCGTGAAGGCCTTGCGGAGCTTGGCTTCTGTCTGCAGGATATCGAAGAGGTGGAGGCCGATGCCGGGCTGGGCAACGGGGGGCTGGGCCGGCTGGCCGCCTGCTTCCTCGATTCGCTCGCTTCCCTGCAATATGCGGGACACGGCTGCGGCATCCGCTACAAATACGGCCTGTTCGAGCAGAAGATCGTGGACGGGTATCAGGTGGAGCTGCCGGATTACTGGCTGCAGAATGATAATGTGTGGGAAGTGCGCCGCGAGGACAAACAGGTGGAGGTACGCTTCTGGGGCCGGGTCGATACCAGCTGGGAGAACGGTGAGCTGGTGTTCGAGCACCGGGACTATGAAGCGGTGCGGGCGGTTCCGTATGATATTCCGATCATTGGAGCAGACCGCCGGCATGTCAACACCCTGCGGAACTGGAGTGCGGAGTCGATCACCCAGCCTTCAAGAGTATTCAGCTCTTTCGGCGGGAGCGATTACCACAAGTTCCTGGAATACAAACGTTCCGTGGAATCGATCTCGGAATTCCTGTATCCCGATGATTCCGAGTATGAGGGCAAGCTGCTCCGCCTGAAGCAGCAATACTTCCTGTGCAGCGCTGGCCTGCAGAGTATTCTGCGCACCTTCGCCAAGACAGGTCTTCCGGTTGAGAGCCTGCCTGACAAGGTAGCTCTGCATATCAATGACACTCACCCTACCTTGGTGATTCCCGAGCTGATGCGGATTCTGATGGATGTGCACGGTCTGGGCTGGGATCAGGCCTGGGGCATGACTACACAGATGGTGTCTTATACCAACCATACGATTCTGAGCGAGGCGCTGGAGAAGTGGCCGCTCGGCATGGTCAGAGAGCTGCTGCCGCGCATCTTCCTCATTATTGAGGAGATCAATGCCCGCTTCTGCGGCGAGCTGATGAGCAAATATCCCGGCGACCAGGACCGGATTAACCAGATGGCGATCATTCATGACGATCAGGTGCGGATGGCCCATCTGGCGATCGTTGCCAGCCACAGTGTGAACGGGGTAGCGGCGCTGCATACCGAGATTCTGCAAAAGCGTGAAATGCGGCTGTTCAATGAAATGTATCCGCACCGCTTCAACAACAAGACCAACGGCATTACGCACCGCCGCTGGCTGCAGCACGCCAATCCGGGGCTTGCCGGACTGATCAGCGAGTCGATCGGCACCCGCTGGATGCATCAGCCCCAGGAGATGATCGGGTTGATCAAATACAGTGAGGACACCTCGTTCCAGGAGCAGGTGGCCGCGATCAAGCGGAACAATAAGCTGAAGCTGGCCGAATACATCACCGGCAAGCACGGCATCCCGGTGGACCCGGACTCGATCTTCGATGTCCAGGTCAAGCGGCTGCATGCCTATAAGCGCCAATTGCTGAACGTGCTGCATATCATGCACTTGTATAATCAGATCAAGGATAATCCTTCAATCAATATCGTACCGCGTACCTTCATCTTCGGCGCGAAGGCTGCTCCGAGCTACCATCTCGCCAAGCGGGTCATTAAGCTGATTAATACAGTGGCCGATGTCGTGAACAAAGATCCGGACATTAACGGGAAGATCCGCATCTTCTTCCTGGAGAACTATTCGGTATCCCTGGCCGAGAAGATCATTCCGGCCGCCGATGTCAGCGAGCAGATTTCCACGGCGAGCAAGGAAGCCTCCGGCACCGGGAACATGAAATTCATGATGAACGGCGCGCTGACCATCGGGACCATGGACGGGGCGAATGTGGAGATGCATGAGATGGTAGGGGACAGTAATATGTTCCTGTTCGGGCTGCGGGCGGAGCAGGTACTGGATTACTACCAGTACGGCGGATACCATGCCCGCGATATTTATAATGGCGACGGCCGGGTGAAGGAGGTACTGGATCAGCTGGTGATGCCGGGACCGTTCTGCTCCCACGCCCAGGAATTCGATACACTCTTCCAGTCGCTGATTGACAATAACGATGAATTCTTCGTGCTGAAGGATTTCGCCAGCTATGTGGAGACCCATGTCAAGATTGACCTGGCCTACCGCAATCCGAAGGAATGGCTCAAGAAGTCTATCATTAACATCGGACATTCCGGCAAGTTCTCCAGCGATAATACGATCAGCCGTTATGCCTCCGAGATCTGGCACATCGATCCGGTCAGACTGTAATTGCCAATGAAAAAGCCGCTCCATCCAGGAATAATTCCTGCGGTGGGGCGGCTTTGTTCATGTTGTTCATGCAGGCCTTACAGCACTTCGGCGACCATGGCGGCGAACCGTTCCAGGAAGCGACGTTCCTCGTCGTCGAAGCGGTGCTTCAGCGGACTGTCGATATCGAGCACACCGTAAAGGGTATCTCCCTTGATCAGCGGAACCACAATTTCGCTATTGGAAGCGGCATCGCAGGCGATATGTCCCGGGAAGGCATGAACATCGCCTACGACCAGCGTGCGGCGCTCGGCGGCTGCGGTTCCGCAGACCCCGCGGCCCAGCGGAATGCGGATGCATGCCGGAAGTCCCTGGAAGGGACCGAGCACCAGCTCTGTGCCGTCATACAGGTAGAAGCCGGTCCAGTTGGTGTCCGGCAGAGAGAGCTTTAACAGCGCCGAAGCGTTGGCCAGGTTGGCGATTGCGTTCGGCTCACCTTCCATCAGTGCTCCGAGCTGGCTGAGAACGGCCTCGAACCGTTCGCTGCGGGTGCCATCATAAGGCATGGCTTGAAACATGAAGCATCACCTTCCTGTACCTTGAGTCAGTAATGAGTCCCATAACTGTTAACTATCAAGATATTACAGGGAAGCGCAATACGTCAAGCATTAACAAGGCTGCGCCAGGATTTTACTCTTAGTGGAAGGTCTGGAGGAAGGTAGGATTCTGCCTCAGCCCATGTTTCCGGGATCAGCGGGCAGGGTAATGCTTTTATAAATACAGCAGGCTAGTAGCCAGAAGGAGTGGAACATGCGCGCCGATGTACAGAACTTGTTTATGGGAATCCACATGCTTTATTTGGCACACGAGAAGGATTTGACACTGACTGAGGTGCTGCCGGAGCTGGAGAATCTGGGCTACCGGGTAGCTGAACGCGAAGTGAAGCAGGAGCTGGAACGGCTGACTCAGGACAATTTCCTCACAGCCCACGGCGAGGCTTACAGCGTCACCGGGACAGGCATCGAGGAGTTCAAAGCGATTCAGGCCAAGCTTGGGGTGCTGTGCACCGAGGTGCTGAAGCCGGTCAAGGCTGCGGGTGCGTAGGATAAACCCTTGATGGAGCGGGCTGAACCGGACAATACACAATTGGCATACCAGACAGCGTCTGACCGCGTGGCGGCAAGCCATGGGACAGGCGCTGTTTTTGATTCAAATATAAGAATTTGTTTCTTTCCGCTTGCCGGGATACCTGCCTGACGGAATGTCCTTCGGGGAATGCCTGTAATTGATGTATACTGATAGCAGGCTGAAAGGGGACGGGAACATGTATGTATGCGGCGGGATCATCCCGGAATTGAACGGGGCCAGGGTACGGCTGCGGGCCATGGCTCCCGCAGATGCGCAGGCGCTGCTTGAGATCTGGAGCCACCCCCGGGTGGCTCCCTGGCTGAATGCGCCGCCCCTTGCTTCTGTGGAAGAGGCAGCAAGCCTGATCGTCCTCCTGGCCCGCTGGGCGGCGGAGGAGGAGAGCCTGCGCTGGAGCATTCTTGGGCCGGAGGGGGAAGTGATCGGCAGCTGCGGATACAACTATTGGCAGCTGCAAGGCGCGTACCGGGGGGAGATCGGCTTCGAGCTGTCCCCGGCGGCGATGGGAATGGGCTATATGCGGGAAGCGCTGGAGCTTGTGCTGGAATTCGGCTTCGGCACCATGGGGCTGAACCGGATTGAGGCTTTATGCCATCCGGACAACCTCCGGGCAGAGCGGCTGCTTGAGGGGCTGGGCTTCCGGCAGGAGGGGCTGCTGCGGCAGTACCGGCATACCGCTTCCGGTTACCAGGATGTACAGATATATTCCCTGCTATGCGGAGAGGGAGCACAGAACTTAAGAACATAGAGAGAGGATAGGGATTCATTTGAAGTCACCGGGGGAAAGAGAACGGAAGTTAATTTTGACAGGGGTGCTGCTGGCTACATTTCTGGCGGCGATTGAAGGGACGGTGACCGGGCCTGCCGGTCCGGCGATCGTCGGGGATTTCCAGGGCATGAAGTGGCTGAGCTGGATCTTCACAGCTTACCTGCTGGCGATGGCGGTTACCACGCCTATCTTCGGTAAGCTCAGCGATTTGATCGGGCGCAAGCCCGTGTTCATCGGCGGGGCGGCTGTTTTTCTGGCGGGCTCGCTGTTATGCGGCGTGTCGCAGAGTATGGAGCAGCTGATTATATTCCGGGGAATTCAGGGGATTGGCGCAGGAGCGCTGATACCTATGACTTTTACAATTATCGGGGATATCTACAGTCTGAAGGAGCGGGCGAAGACCCAGGGGCTGCTTAGCTCGGTGTGGGGGATTTCTTCCCTGGTAGGGCCGCTGCTGGGCGGGTATGTGGTCGATTATCTGAGCTGGCGCTGGGTTTTTGTATTCAATCTGCCGTTCGGACTATTATCGATCTTGTTCATTACGCGGTATCTCAAGGAGGAGCGGGTGCGCCGTAAGACCACCATTGATGTGGCCGGGGTGCTGCTGTTCGCCGCGGGCATGGGGGCGCTGCTCTTCGGGCTGACGACAGGAGGGCAGAGCCTGGCCTGGGATTCCCCGCTGCTGGTATCGATCCTCGTTGCCGCTGCCTTGCTGCTGGTGCTCTTCCTGTTCGTGGAACGCCGCGCAAGGGAGCCGATGCTGCCGCTGGAGCTGTTCTCGATCCGCAATATTGCGGTCTCTACGGGAGCGAATCTGCTGGTCAGCACACTGATTATCGGCTTATCGACATATGTTCCGCTGTGGGTGCAGGGCGTATTCGGCAAAAGCGCGGCCCTCTCCGGCCTCCTGCTGGCCCCGATGTCCGTGGGCTGGATGCTCGGCTCCATTGCCGGGGGAAGAATGATTCTGCGTGCGGGAACCCGCCGGACAGGGATGCTCGGGCTGTTCCTGGTGGCAACCGCTGCGGTCGGCCTGACCCTGATGGATGCCGGCTCCTCCCAGCTGCTGCTGCTCCTCCTGATGCTGTGCTGCGGGATAGGCTTCGGCTATGCTTCGACAGTCTTCACCATTATCGCCCAGTCCTCGGTGCAGCATGAGCAGCGCGGGGCCTCGACGGCACTGAATACCTTCATCCGCTCCCTCGGGCAGACCGTGGGGGTGGCGATCTTCGGGTCATGGCTGAATTTCAGCATCGACCGGAGGCTGGCAGAGCAGCCGGAAGCGGCTGTGGCCGGGGCGGATATCAACCAGCTCCTTAATCCGCATGGCGGAAGCACCCTGAGCGGGGAAGCCTGGAGCAGTCTGCAAGGGGCGCTGGAGGGCGGGCTGCATTCCCTGTTCATCCTGATGGCGGTGTTCGCGGTAATCTCTCTGGTAATTTCGGCAGGACTTCACAAGGGAGTTCCTTCCATCCAAGAGGCAGGAAGAGAGCCGAAGTCCTGACACAGCAAGCTTCAGATCACATAGATAAACGGCTGCGCATTCCAGCAAGGATTGCGCAGCCGTTCTCTATGGATAGGTTATTTTCTGGACACACTAGTGAATTGATTCACAACCATACCAGCCTCAATAATACTTATTTGCGGGGAAGCGGGGAGAGCTTCTCAGCCTGCAGGCCCATCTTCTTCAGGAGTACAATCATCTGTTCCTTCTCTTCGTCGCTAAGTCCGCTGAAGGCCAGGTGCAGACGCTCGGAATACTTCGGATACATCTCATTCATCAGACGTTCGCCTTCGGCGGTCAGCTCGGCAAAAATAACCCGGCGGTCGCTGGGGCAAGGCTTGCGCTGAAGATAACCGCGTTCCTCCAGCTTGTCGATGACATAAGTGACGTTGCCGCTCTGCAGCAGCAGCTTGGCTCCGATCTGCTGGATCGGCTGCGGCCCCTTGTAATAGAGTACTTCCATGACGGCGAAGGCTGTGGGGTTGAAGCCTTCGATCTTGCTGCCGGTTACGGCATGCTCGTTAATGCTCTTGAATGACTTGGCAAACACCCGGTACAAATGCAGGGTCAACTGAGTATCGCGTTCATAGGATTGGATCATGCTTCTTCACCTCTATTGTTAATCGTGACGGCAATGCCGCACGGTTTGGAATACAAATTCCCGGATATAGCTTTACAATACGTCAAACCTGGAATGAAGAACATATCATTTGTCACAATAAGCACACTTTTAATTATTAAAAATCAAACAATCAGCAAAACGTGCATCCTGTTTATTGGAAGAGTGAAGATTTATGCAGCACAGGCCTGTCCATGGTGTTATGATCGCATTATGTATAGATGCTGGCCTGGAGGAGATGGAGGACAATATGCAAGAGACAGATGAGGACCGGATCAGCCGGGAGGCTGATGAACGTGAAGATGACGAAGATGATGTAGTGCTTGATGTGGACATTGAAGAAGCGGGATATGAAGCAGGAGATGTACGGATTGCAGAGATATCGTTCCAGGTGCGCAGAGGTGAGCTGCTGGGATTAATCGGACCGAACGGAGCCGGCAAAAGCACGACCATCAAGACGCTGCTCGGCCTGCTGAAGCACGCCAAGGCGCAGGTCAAGCTGGGCGGCGGGAACCAATCCTATGCCTATGTGCCGGAGCAGCCGGTCTTCTATGAAGACCTTACCCTGTGGGAGCATCTGGATCTGGCCGCGGCCGCCTACGGCCTCAGCTATGAGACCTTCCAGTCGACAGCGGAGAAGCTGCTGCTGCAGTTCGGCATGGCCGGTGTGCGCGATGACTTGCCCGCAGGCTTCTCGAAGGGAATGAAGCAGAAGATGATGCTGATGCTGGGCTTCCTGGTCCAGCCCGATGTCTATATCGTGGACGAGCCGTTCATCGGGCTTGATCCCCGGGCCACGAAGGACTTCCTGCGCCTGCTGGAGGCGGAACGGGAGCGCGGGGCCGGGGTCCTGATGTCTACGCATGTACTGGATACAGCAGAGAAAATCTGTGACAGCTTCGTGCTGATCTCCGGAGGCCGGATTGCGGCCGAAGGCACACTGGAGGCGATCCGCAAGGAAGCGGGTCTGCCGGAGGGGTCGTTGTTTGATTGCTTCGACGAACTGGCATGAGCCGGCAGTCCTATGCATTCCCTACAGCGGGCAGCCTGTTCCGGCGGAGGCTGTTCTCCCATTTCCGTGAGCAATCCTCTATTATCCGTACAGCCGTAGACTGGACCGTTCTGCTCTACATTCTGATTCCGGGCGGCCTGCTCGGCGGGCGCTTCTACTATGGTTTCTGGAACGGTGAGCTTCCGGGCTGGTTCAGCCAGCTGCCGTTCGTGATGGTGCTCTCGCTGCTCGCGGTACTGCTTGCTACCGGAGGGATCGTCCTGCTGCTGCAGGAGGGCGACTCCCTGTTCCTGCGCCAGCGGCAGAGCTGGATCAATACGATTATCGCCGGAGGAATGGCCTACAGCCTGGCTGTTACGGCACTTAAGATAGCAGCGGTCTTCGCGCTGCTGCTGCCGTTCCTGCTCCGCGGCTATGGCCTCAGTCCGGCAGCGGTCTGGGGGCTGCTGGCGCTGACGCTTGCCTGCAGCTGGGCCGTCAAGCTGCTGGGCCATCTCGTCAGGGTGCAACGGCAGGGCTTCCGCCGCAGATTATGGCTGGTCCCGGCTGTTGCGGTTCCGTGCGGTGTCTACCTGCGTCTGGCCCTCCTCTGGAAGGACAATCCAGTCCTGCTGTTCACAACGGCTTCTGTCTATGCTGCCGCAGCCGCCCTGGCCTTCTGGTACCGCCTGCGTCTGCGCGGCACCTTCATGAACGATGTGCGCGAGGACTACAAGCAGCGGATGCGGATCGCCGCGCTGCTGCTGCGCGGGGTGCTCGACAAGCCGCGGCCGACCCGGCATAAGCCGTGGATCTTCCGCAAATCGCAGCCGCTGCTGGCCTCCCGGGAGCCCGAGAGCCGGTTCGCAGCCTCGGCGGTGAAGGCGCTGCTGCGCAATCCCGCCCACCTCAAGCTGTATCTGTCCTTCACCGGTGTGGCGCTTATTGCCGTCCTGATTGTGCCGGTGGTGCTGAAGTGGCTGCTGTATGCCGTGCTGACCAGTCTGATGGCCTTCTGGCTGTCATCCTTCTGGCTGCTGTTCTCCGGCGACGACTATATCGGCATTCTGCCGTTCACCAAGGTGCAGAAGGCGGATGCCGGCGCCAAAGCGATGCCGATTCTGTTAATGCCCTTTGCTGTCCTGTGCGCGGCTGCGGTCTGCATTCCGGCTTATGGCTGGTGGGGCATTCTGCTCTTCCCCGTTGTCGGTGCAGCGGCCGGGCTGTGGATCGGCCGCCTGTTCAGTACCATCCGCTTCGCCAGATACGAATAACGAACAAGCCTTCCTCCTTGGTCCGGGGGAAGGCTTGTTCGTCATCTGTGAGGTAAGCAGAGCGGACTTATTCCTGATGCTGAATCGCAGCATGCTTGCCTGCGGTATATCCGGTAGAGAAGGCAGCGGTAATGTTATAACCGCCGGTATACCCGTGAATATCCAGAATCTCGCCGCAGAAATACAGTCCCGCTGTCAGCTTGGATTCCATCGTTCCCGGATTCACTTCCTTCAGGCTTACGCCTCCGCCGGTGACGAAGGCTTCTGCCAGGGAGCGCGTCCCGTAGACCTGGACCGGCATTCGCTTCAGCAGGACGGCCAGCGCCTGAAGGCCAGCGCGCGGCAGGTGATGGCCGGTAATATCGCCGTCCAGTCCGCTTTTCTTAAGCAGCAGCGGGATCATGCGCTCCGGCAGCAGCCCCTTCAGCGAATTGCGGATGGCCTTCTTCGGCTCCAGCTCCAGCTTGCTGAGAAGCTGGGCTTCGGTCTCCTGCGGATTCAGGTCAGGGAACAGGTCGATGGACATATCCACGGTATCCGTTCCCGACTTCTGCTGGACCTGGCGCAGGAACTGGCTGCAGCGCAGCGCGATCGGGCCGGATAAGCCGAAATGGGTGAAGATCATATCGCCCCGGTGGGAGATTACCTTCTTGCCCTTAGGGTTCCATACTGTGAGGCTCACGTCGCGCAGGGACAGGCCCTGCAGCTCTCCCGACTTGATCCACTCCTCCCGGGAGAGAATCGGCACCTCGGTCGGGAACAGCTCGGTAATCGTATGTCCGGCTGCGGTTGCCCACGGGTAGCCGTCTCCGGTAGAACCGGTCTGCGGGACTGATTTGCCGCCGGTGGCGATAATCACAGCCCTGGCGCCGAAGGCTTTGCCCGATTCCAGCCGCACACCGGCGGCAGCGCCGCCTTCATACATCACCTCGCGCACCGGGCTGTCCGTCATGATCTGCACGCCCAGGCTCCGTACTTTGCCGACCAGGGCGGAGACTACGCTTGAGGCCTTGTCCGAGACGGGGAACATCCGCCCGTTATCCTCCTCCTTCAAGGCGATGCCCAGCCCTTCGAAGAAGGCCATAATATCCCGATTATTGAAATGGTCAAACGAGCTGTATAGGAACCGGCCGTTGCCCGGAATATGGGCGATCAGCTCTGAGGTATCCTTCATGTTGGTGACATTGCAGCGTCCGCCGCCCGAGATCCCCAGCTTCCGGCCGAGCTTCGCCCCCTTGTCCACGAGCAGGACGGACGCTCCGTGCTCAGCGGCGGCTACACTTGCCATCAGCCCGGACGGGCCGCCTCCAATAACAATTACATCATAACTGCTCATTCATCTGCTCCTTTGCTGCTTACGGTACTCTGTTAACCGCATCATACCATTCTAGGCGTAGCGAGGCTAGGCCTTATAGAACGGAAAGGGAATAACGTTGTCAGGAGTGCGCGGGTATGCTTTAATCTAAAATATTAGGATATTTTGTCCAATTTGGGGAGTGATTGCAATTATATATGCGGTTAAGGATATTTTATTGCAAATATCGGCTGCTTGCTCCTTCGTGTTTCTCTTTCAGTGGAGGCTGGACTGGGGACATCCTGTACACAGGAACAATAAATTCCCGGATGACCGGACATTTCTGATGATCTGCTGTGCACTCAGCATCACGCTGTGCATGGCCTTATCGGCCACCCTGTTCGGTGTGGTCTATCTGAATTTGGCGATCCTTCCCGCCTATATTGGCATTCTGTACGGCAATTTACGCTCCGGCGCTTATCTGGCGCTGTATTTCTTCCTCTGCACCGCCCTGTTCTCGATGCCTTCAGGACTGGATCAGCTCCTGCTGAACACGGGGGTGCTGCTGTACCCGCTGCTGTTCGGCATGGTCCGCCGCTTCAAGCAGGTTAAGCTGGCCGCTAAGATCGGTATCCTGTGGGGCGCGCTGTTTCCGAGTATGCTGTTCATTGTTATCGGTCCGGATCTGCATGGCCGGAGCATCCTGTATACACCGCCCCGTGAGGGAATTCTGGCCGCAGGTTATGTTCTGGCTACCCTGGCCCTCGGCGCTTTGTTCATCACCTACATAGATAGAGCCTGGGATAAGCTGCAGATTCAGATCCGGCTGCAGGGAATCTCCGAGAAGTTCCAGTGGGAATCGGAGAAGCTGCAGCAGATCACGAATCTGGTTCCGCTGAATATTATGGAATTCGATGACAACGGCTATATCACCGGGCTGAATGAATATATGCTCAGCCTGATTCAGCGCCATGCCCCGCAGCTCACCCGGGAGATTATACTGTCCCAGCCGGCGAGCCAGCTCTTCGGGCACAGTGTAGATTATGCTACTCTGAGCAGACTGCGGGAGGTTATGCGGAACCGGCAGCGCTCCAATACCAGAATCAGGGTGGATTCGTGGAGCTATCATATTTTTACCGCACCGCTTGAGCATGAATCGGGCGTGCCGGGCGGCGTAGTAATGATTATTCAGGATTTGACTGAGGAGGAGAAGCTGCGCAGTGAGCTGGATAATGTGGAGCGGCTGTCGCTGGTCGGACAGATGGCGGCCGGGATTACCCATGAGATCCGCAATCCGATGGCTGTCGTGCGCGGCTTCCTGCAGCTGATGCGCGAGAAAAGCCCGGAGGAGCTGCACTCCTATTATCATATTGTCATGGAGGAGCTGGACCGCGCTAACAGCATCATCAATGACTTTCTGTCGCTGGCCCAGACACGGGAGTCGGATAAGGAGCCGGTGCAGCTGCACCTGATTATTGAAGAGCTGGTGCCGCTGATCTGGGCGGATGCCAATCTTCGCGGCCAGAGTGTAGAGCTGAAGCTGGCCGCTTCCATCCCGCTGCTCCAGCTCAATGTCAGAGAGATCAAGCAGCTGATTCTGAATCTGGCCCGCAACGCCATGGAGGCAATGGATGCCAAGGGCGTACTGGCGCTGGAGACGCGGGAGCATGAGGATACCGTGCAGCTGATCATCAGAGATACGGGCAACGGTATTCCCCAGAGCCAGCTCCAGCAGCTGTTCACCCCGTTCTTCACCACCAAAAGCCACGGGACAGGGCTGGGCCTGCCGCTGTGCCTGAGTATTGCCGAGCGGCATAACGGCACGATCCGGGTAGAGTCGGAGGTAGGGGCCGGGACGGCGATGATCGTCGTCTTCCCGGTTGAGGTGAAGGACGGGGCAGCCAGAAAACCGGTGTATATATAGCAGCTTCCCTGTACAGCGGCAGGGGCTTAACGGCTTAGGAATACCGCGCCCGGGCGGGCTGCTTCTCTTGCTTTCACAGAGTATGTATGTATAATAAAGTTAGTAATTAGTGCAGTAACGCGGCAATGTTGTCCGGGTGCTGACACAGCTATCCAATCCTAGCAGTGAAGGAGAGTGCAGAGAAATGTCCATGTCTTTTAACCAATATATGAGGGATTCTATTCAACCGATGCGCGATGATCTGACAAGCATCGGCTTCAAGGAGCTGCTGACACCGGAGGATGTAGAAGCAGCGCTTCCGGCAGCGAAGGGGACTTCGCTGGTAGTCGTTAACTCCGTATGCGGCTGTGCTGCCGGGCAGTGCCGTCCGGGTGTAGCCCAGGCCCTGCAGAACGAGATTCTGCCGGATCATCTGTTCACGGTATTCGCCGGCCAGGAGAAGGAAGCAACCGCCAAGGCGCGCGAGTATTTCGCTCCATATCCGCCATCCTCTCCATCCATCGCCCTGATGAAAGACGGCGAGCTGGTACACTTCATTGAACGTCACGGCGTGGAAGACCGTTCGGCTGCTGAGATCGCCGCTGAGCTGAAGGATGTCTTCAACCGTCTGTGCCAGTAATTTTCTCATCAGGTTCATCGGTACGAATCCCGCATCAGCCATCAGCCGGAGGCTTGGCTTATGCGGGATTTTTTGTAGCAGACTAAGATCATAAGAAACGGGGTGCGGCCTGTGAGTATGCAGGAGGAGATTATTGCAGCACTTGGAGTCAAGCCGGTGATTGATACCGGGGCGGAGATCCGCAAGCGGGTGGACTTCCTGAAGTCCTATACGCGGAAGGCCGGGGCCGCCGGTCTGCTGATTGCCATCAGCGGAGGCATAGACAGTGCGGTGGCTGCGGGTCTATGCAAGCAGGCGACGGACGAGCTGAGCGCAGAGGAAGGCAAGCCTTATATTACCCTCGGCGTCTTCCAGCCTTACGGTGAGCAAGAGGATATCGGGCACAGCTATGCGGTGGCAGAGGCGTTCGGGCTGAAGCATACCGTGGAGACCAACATCGAGGAAGCGGTCAACGAGATTGCCCTTGAGGTGGAGCATAGCCTGAAGGCGCTGGGGCAGCACCGCCATATTACCCATCAGGGCAAGGGGAATGTCAAAGCGAGAACACGGATGGTTATGCAGTACGCGCTGGCCTTCGAGAACAATCTGCTCGTTGTCGGCACCGATCATGCCTCGGAAGCGATCACCGGTTTCTACACGAAATGGGGGGACGGGGCCGTTGATCTGACGCCGCTGTCTTCACTGAATAAGCGCCAGGTACGGCAAGTGGCGGCAGCGCTTGGCGTACCGGCGGAGGTAGTAACCAAGGCGCCGACGGCCGGACTGTGGCCGGGACAGACGGATGAGACTGAGCTTGGGATTACCTATGAGGAGAACAGCGATTACCTGGAGGGGAAGGCGGTCAGCCGCGAGGCGGCGGAGAAGCTGGAGCGCTATTACCTGAGAACTGCGCATAAGCGGGACAAGATTCCGGGGATTTAACAAGCTTAGGCCCAGCCGCCGGAGCGCTGCGCTTCATGCAGACACTCCTGGCGGCTTCTTGTGCTTGCGGAGCAGGCTCCTTACGGTTAGGCCTGCCCTGCCAGCACACGGGCGATGAATTCCCTTGAGGCGGCAATGGCCGTATCGAGCGGCGGGGTAGGTCCGGCAAAAGGATGCACCGTGCCAAACGTGTGGTTGCCGCCCGGAATGCGGACCCATTCAATGTCCGGCCGCAACCGGTTCAGGGCTTCGGAGCCGCGCCGCAGATGCTCGCCGTCCTCGCTGCCCTGAATCAGCACTGCCGGGAAGCGGGCCTGCTTCATCCGTTCCAGGAGGTTATACCGCCCGGCCTGCTGCTCCAGGTCTTCAATAATGACGGCATCCAGCGGCATTTGCTGCCCGGTCCGTCCATTGAGGACATGGGTCCGGCCATGCTCTCTCATCTCGCGCTTCTGCTCTGCGGTGAACAGGTCAAGACTGGTAATTCCGTTCCAGGACAGGACACCGGCGATCTCTTCAGGATGGTCAAGAGCATAGAGCAGACAGACACCGCCGCCGCGGCTGTGTCCGAGCAGGAAGACCGGCAGGCTGCCGAACCGGTGATGCTGGCTCAGATAGGACAGCAGGATCTCCATATCCCTGATCTCACGCTGGTATGTGTTGCGGGCGAACTTCTCAAGCTCCGTGAAGTGGAGCAGGTCTTCACCGATGCCGGCATGCGAGAAGTTGAAGCTGATCACCTCATGCTCATTGCTGAGCGCCTCCGCGACATACGGGAACATTCCCCAATCCTTGAAGCCCTTATAACCGTGTGCGATAACGATCAGGCTCCGGGCCTTGCCCTGGGCCGGAAAGTGTGAGCAGCGCAGGACTGCATCCTCTCCTGCAGGTAATTCAAAATTACGGGGCATAAGGCATACTTCCCTTCTTTATTATTCCGTATCCGCAAGCAGTGCACGGCGGATAGACTTTTGATGGATTATCTTATAGGATAGCAGAATGCTGTTACTCCGGCTATGAAGATCATATCATTAGACGCATGGTAAGAATAGAAGGTAATATAAGATAGGCTGCTGAATGTATTCTTGTGAGAGGTGTGGGCATGTGATCTACGGAATCGGCCATGATATATTGGAAATCGGGAGAGTTGAGGAGATTGCCGCAGGCAGCTTAGGCCGCCGGTTCGCGCAGCGGATTCTGACTGCGCGGGAGCTTGTGCTGGCCGAAGGCAAGGGCGCCAAGGCAGTAGAATTCATCGCCGGGCGTTTCTCGGCCAAGGAAGCGGTGGTCAAGGCGCTCGGCTGCGGAATCGGACAGGCCGTAGGCTTCCGCGATATCGAGATTCTGCCGGATGCAATGGGCAAGCCGGTTGCCGCTCTGTCGGCACAGGCCTGGGCCCGGCTGGGACTGCCCGGGCAGAAGCATATTATTCATCTCACCATTACCCACAGCCGCGGCCTGGCCTCGGCGTTCGCAGTGGTGGAGAGGATGCAGGAATAATGTCTGAAAGAATCAGGAACGGCAAGGAGAATAACGATGACAAATGAGAAGCATAGCGATACACAGCAGGAAGCCAAGTTATTCTTCAGCCGCTTTCTGCTGGAATGGTATCACCTCCAGAAACGGGATCTGCCTTGGCGCCGCCACCGCAATCCCTATTACATCTGGATTTCGGAAATCATGCTGCAGCAGACCCGTGTAGATACGGTTATTCCGTATTTCAACCGGTTCATTGAGCAGTTCCCCACGGTCGAAGCGCTCGCGGACGCGCCGGAGGAAGAGGTGCTGAAATGCTGGGAGGGGCTGGGCTACTATTCGCGCGCCCGGAACCTGCAGGCTGCGGCGAAGCAGGTGAAGGAGCAGTATGGCGGCCAGGTTCCCGATGACCGCGATGCCGTATTCGGCCTCAAGGGGGTCGGGCCCTATACAGCGGGCGCGATCCTCAGCATCGCGTTCAACCGGCCGGAGCCGGCGGTGGACGGCAATGTCATGCGGGTGCTGTCCCGCTACTTCCTGATTGAGGATGACATCGCTAAGGGGCCGACCCGCGTGAAGATGGAGAAGCTTGCGGCGGAGCTGATTCCCGAGGGGGAGGCCGGCAGCTTCAACCAGGCGCTGATGGAGCTGGGCGCGCTGATCTGCACGCCGAAGTCACCGCGCTGCCTGCCGTGCCCGGTGATGGAGCACTGCGCTGCGCGCCTGGCGGGCTGCGAAGCCTCGCTGCCCGTCAAGACCAAGGCGAAGCCGCCGCGCCCCGAGGAGCGGCTGGCCGCCCTGGTGGAGGGCCGCGGCGAGCACGCGGGCCGGGTGCTGATCCGGCAGCGGCCGGCCAGCGGGCTGCTGGCCCGCATGTGGGAGCTGCCGCATTGGCCGGCGCCGCCTGCCGCAGACGGCGGCGCGGGCAGCGCGCTGCTGCCGGAAGCGGCAGCGCTGGACCGGCTGCGCCGGTCCATGAGCCAGGCCGGGATTCACGCCCGGCCGGAAGGGCACTGGATGGCTGCGGAGCATACCTTCAGCCATATTGTGTGGACCCTGCAGGTGTACCGCTGCAGGGAGGAGGCGGCGCTGCCGCTGGCAGCGGAACGCCGCGCCGGCTACACGGCGGCGGCTGACCCGCAAGCGGCAGAGCCGCAGGAGCCCGCGCTGTTCGACAGCGGGGACGCCGCCCTGGATGCGGCAGACCGCGGGGCCCTGCGCTGGATCAGCCGGGAGGACATGGGCAGCTACGCCTTCCCCAATGTGTTCCTGAAGCTGCTGAACAGCTACTTCGATGAACGGGAGCAGGCCGGAGATTAGATCCGGCTGCCGCTCCCGGGGATTTTGGCGTGAGACCAAGGAGGTACAGGATGAAGACGATTACCATATATGATATCGCCAAGGAGGCCCAGGTGTCCGCAGCCACAGTCTCCCGCGTCCTCAATAACACAGCTCCGGTCAAGGAGAGCACCCGGGAGATCATCATGGCTGTGATTGAGAAGCACCAGTTCCAGCCCAATGCCCTGGCCCGCAGCCTGCTGAAGAAGGAGACCGGCACCATCGCCATGATTCTGCCCGACATCACCAACCCTTTCTTCCCCGAGGTGTTCTGGGGGGCCGAGAATGTAGCCAGAGAGAAACGGTATACCTTCTTTCTGTGCGATACGGCGGGGGAGCACAGCCGCGAGTCCGAGTACCTCAGTATTCTCCGCGAGAAAAGAGTGGACGGCATTATCTTCCTGGGCGGCCGGATTAACCTGGCCCAGTGCCCGGCGGAGCTGAGCCAGGAGGTGGTGGAGCTGGCGAAGCATGTGCCGATTGTACTGGTGAACGGAAATCTGCCCCGCAGCGGGCTGCACCGCATCTACACAGATGAAGAAGAGGGAGCAGCGCTGGCGACCCAGCATCTGCTGGAGCTGGGCCACAGCAGAATTGGTTTTCTTGGAGGCATGGAGGAGACCTCTACCACCCAGGTGAAGCTGAGGGCGGTGCGGATGAAGCTGAAGGAGCACGGCCTTACGCTGCGGAAGGACTGGATCATGTTCCATGACTTCTCGATCGACGGCGGCCGGGCGCTGATGGACCGGATGCTGGAGCAGGAAGAGCGGCCGACGGCTGTGCTGTGCGTGAATGATTTTACGGCGATTGGAGCGTTGAAGTCTGCGGTGGAGCATGGGCTGCGCATCCCGGAGGATCTGTCGATTGTCGGCTTCGACAATTCGCCTCTGTCCAGAGCGGTTATTCCCGAGCTGACCACCGTGTCGCAGAACACCAACCGGCTGGGAGAGCTGTCGGTGGAGATGCTTCATGAGCTGATCAGCGGCGGAAATCCCCGGAAGCGGACCGTGCTGGAGCCGCAGCTGGTCGTGCGGGCCAGTACCGGACGCCCGAAGGCATGATGCACGGAAGAGTCGTCCGTGCATTAAAGGGACGGCAATCCCGTTTCCGCTTGTTGTATAGGAGACTATAGTTTCCTCTTGCTGTGGACAAAATGCATGTAAATTTGTGAATAAGAGCTCTTTGAATGATTCGTAGAGTGACTATGTTGCTGAATATATGTGAAAAACAGCATACGTTATGTTCGATTAAAGGTAATCTTATTCACCCGACAGGGTGAGTTTGTTCAAATATAAGAATTTATAGGTTCCACACGATAACTTGTCCTTATATTTCTCGCTGAAACGGCTATGCCGTCCTTATTAAGGACGGCATAGCCGTTTCAGCTTGTAGATAATGTTTTCAAGGGTCCCCGCATAGTACCTGTTCAACATCGGAGCTTAAAGCCCCAATTTGTGGGAGTGTTTTGGAGAATTTACCCAAAGAATCATTGACCAGGGGAAATTCAGCGGCTATAATGAAATGGATTTCATGAAACCCATTTCATTATATATTCCGATTAAGGTAAGCGGTTACCTCCGCTCTATGAAAGGTCTGGAGGGACGAAGATCAATTGCTTCAAATTTAAAGTTTTATGCTTGTCCGGGAGTTTATATACTGGCACACGCCACTATATAAATAAGCATACGGAGAGGGGGCTGTCCACGAAGCTCAGGTAGACCAATATCACAGAACATAGGGGAGCGTGTCGAATAGTGAAACAGTTGAAGAAGAGAAACTCAGCCTGGCTTATTATGTTGACTGCTATTATGACGGGTGTATCCGGCTGCAGCGGCGGCAATAATGCAGCAGCACCGGAAGCAACGCCAGCGGCGGAGGCCACCCAGGCCCCGGCTGAAGCAACGCCTGCACCAACCGAAGCACCGGCGGCAACGCCGGCGGCCGATCTGAACGGGCGGGAGATCCGCATCTCCCACTGGTGGGATGCCACCCCGGCAGGGGATTCCGAGGCGGATGAGCTGGCCCGCGAGCGGATCAAGGCGGTCGAGGAGAAGTACAACGTCAAGATCAAATACCTGAACACCGAATATTGGTCCACCGCCGAGAAGCTGTCGTCATCGGTGATGGCGAACGACCCTTTTGCCGAGATTGTACGGCTGCCGGACGGCTTCATCTGGGGGCTGATGCATGGCGGCTTCCTCACCCCGCTGGATGATTCCCTGAAGGATTCGCAGATCGGCCAGAGCGTGATTGATTCCATGCGCTTCGGCGGCGACAAGGTCTACGGCCTGGAGAGCTGGTATAACCCGAACGACAGCGGCGTGTTCTATAACAAGCGGATTTTTAAGGAAGCAGGTCTTAAGGACCCGCAGCAGCTGATGGATGAGGATAACTGGAACTGGAATACGATGCTTGATGCCGCGAAGAAGCTGACGGTTGACAAGAACGGTGACGGCAAAATGGATCAGTACGGCCTGGCCGGCGCCCATTACGTTCTATCCGAGCTGCTGATCGCCAGTAACGGCGCCAAAATCTACGATGAAGCGGCGCAGAAAGCCATCTTTGATTCACCGGCTTCTATGGAAGCGCTTAACTATCTGTATAAGCTGTACACCGAGGATAAAGTTCTTAAGCCCAACGAGGGCAATGACTGGGAGGACCCGGCCAAGTACTTCGCGGAAGGAACGGTAGCCATGTATCCCGGCGGCCTCTGGGAGATTGAAGGGCGTATTCTCGGCAAAATGAAGGATGAATGGGGCTACGTCTACATTCCCAAAGGCCCGCAGGCTGACAAGTATTATGATCCGCTAAGCCAGACGGCAGCCTATGCCATCCCCAAGGGGGTCAAGGATGCCGACATCATCGTGAAGATCTGGGAGGACCTGCAGCCGTTCGACAGCTGGGAGGAGAACCGCAGACTGTGGCTGGAGAATATTCTGCCGGATGAAGCCAGCATCGCGAATGCCATGAATGATGACGGAAAAAGTGAACGCGTCTACGGCGGCCGTTACGGCGGGCTTGGCGTCAAGGATCAGCTCGACAAGGTGACGGAGAAGTTCCTCAAGGGCGAGGTCACTCCATCTACAGGCGTTGCCCAGGTCATTGGAACGGCGCAGGCGGCGGCCAAAAAAGTGCTGAGCGGCGAGCAGGACAAGGAGAAGAAGGAGTAGACCGGACGCTTGTCATTACAGGCCCAGGCCCGGCCCGCCCTGTCCACAGCGGAGCGGCGGGTAGCCTGGCCCAATGGATCACTCTTATCAATGCATGTCTGCCAGAGGGGGGAACACGAGTGAGAATGTCATTATCCCGCCGGGGGCTTCACCGGACACTTGTAATGGTCATGCTGGTCTCCATGCTGGCCCTGCCCGCAGCAAGTGCAGAGCCGCCTGCTGCCGGGATTGAGGCGCAAGGGACTGAGACGCAAGGGGAAGCGGGCAGCTCGCAGGTGGCGCAGCAGCTCACTGAGGGCAGCTATGACAGTTACCTGCAGCAATATCAGGGCGAGGCGCAGCCCCGCGAAGAAATCATCATTAAGGGAGCCGACTACATAGACGCCGAAGGCATGACCCCGAAGCTGCTGACGGGGCTGGGCGGCGAGACGGGGAGATATGTGAAGACCGAGGAGAGCGGCTCGGTGCAGTGGCAGCTCGATGTACCGGAGTCCGGGCTCTACCATATCAGCGTGCGGTATTTCCCGGTCGAGGGCAAAAGCTCGGATATCGAACGCGAGCTGCGGATTGACGGCAAGCTGCCCTTCGACAGTGCCCGCAATCTGACCTTCGGCCGGATCTGGGTCAATGAGAGCGATGAGATCCGCAAGGATAACCGGGGCAATGATCTCAGACCGCGCCAGGTGGAGTCGCCGTCCTGGCAGGAGACGCTGCTGCGAGATACGGAGGGGTATTATGAGGAGCCGTATCAATTCTATTTCCCGGCCGGACGTCACACCTTGACGATGATCTCGGGCAGGGAGCCGATGGTCATCGATTATATCAAGCTGCACAGCTATGAACCGCCAGCGGTCTATGCAGAGGTCAAGCAGAGCTACGAAGCTCAAGGGTACAAAGCAACCAGCGGCCATACGGTGAAGATTCAGGGCGAAGACGCCGCTTATAAATCCTCTCCAACCCTATACCCGATTACGGACCGCTCCAGCCCTTCGACAGAGCCTTACGATGTCTCCAAAATCCGCATGAACACCATCGGCGGGAACAACTGGCGGGTGCCGGGGCAGTGGATTGCCTGGGAGGTAGCGGTGCCGGAGGACGGCCTCTACCATATCACGGTCAAGGGCAGGCAGGAGCTGCTTAGAGGCATCTATTCCACACGCTCCCTGCGGATTGACGGAGAGATTCCTTTTAAGGAAATGCTGCAAATCCCGTTCTACTATGATTCGGACTGGCAGATGAATAAGCTGGGGAATCCGGAGGAGCCTTATTTGTTCTATCTGAGCAAAGGTAAACATGAATTGCAGCTGGAGGTCAGCCTCGGAGCGATTGCTCCGCTGCTGCGCCAGGTGGAAGCCAGTGTGCTTGAGATCAATGCCATGTACCGGAAAATTCTGATGATTACAGGCAATGTGCCTGATCCGTACCGCGATTACAAGCTGGATGAGCAGATCCCGGATATGGTCTCCGTATTCCGCGAGCAGAGCAACATTCTGTATAGCGTATCGGAGGAGCTGGTCCGGCTGACCGGAGAGAAGAGCGATAAGACCGCAACGTTGAATAAAGCGGCCTATCAGCTGGCGGACATGGCCGACAAGCCGGAAACGGTACAGAAACGGCTGTCCCAGTTCAAAATCAATGTCGGCAGCGTCGGCTCCTGGATTCTGGAGGTGCGGGAGCAGCCGCTGGAGATTGATTATCTGCTGCTGACCTCGCCGGATGTGAAGCTGCCGAAGGCGGACTCTTCCGTATTCCGGAAGATCGGTCATGAGGTGTCATCCTTCACCCATTCGTTCTTCGAGGACTACAACACGATCGGCAATACCTCGGAGAACGGAGAGACCATTGATGTGTGGATCGGAACCGGCCGTGACCAGGCGCAGGTGCTGAAGGCAATGATCGATGATACATTTACCCCGCTGACCGGCATCGGGGTCAATCTGAAGCTGGTGAACCCGGATGTGCTGCTGCGCGCCTCGCTGGCCGGGGAAGGCCCGGATGTGGCGATGCAGGTCGGCAATGATATGCCGGTGAACTTCGGAATGCGCCAGGCGGCGGAGGACCTGTCGGGATATCCCGGCTATGCGGAGGTGGTGAAGCAGTTCAGAGACAGTGCGCTGGTGCCTTACCGGTACGGTGACCAGGTCTTCGCCCTGCCGGAGCAGCAGATCTTCAACATGCTGTTCTACCGCAAGGATATTCTGCAGGAGCTGAATCTGCAGCCGCCGCAGACCTGGGACGATGTGTACGCGATGATCCCGGTGCTGCAGAAGCACCGGATGGATATGGCGCTGCCGCTGGCCCAGACGACCGGCGTGCCGGTGCTGGAGGTTAACCGCGCTTATGCGATGCTGCTCTACCAGATGGGCGGGTCCTTTTATCTGCAGGACGGGGCCAAAAGCGGGCTCGATACAGAGACAGGGCTGGCTGCCTTCAAGAACTGGACCAACTTCTACACCAGCTACAAGCTGCCGCTGATCTTCGACTTCCCGATGCGCTTCCGCACCGGCGAGATGCCGGTCGGGATTCAGGATTATACCTTCTATAACTATCTGACGGTGTCCGCGCCGGAGATTAAGGGACTATGGGAATTCGTTCCCGTTCCAGGCACGAAGCAGCCGGATGGCAGTATCCGCAGGGATGTGGCCAGCGGCGGCACGGCGGCGCTGATGCTGAAGCAGGCCAAGAATAAAAATGCCGCCTGGGAATTCATGAAATGGTGGGTCGGCAAGGATTCGCAGGTCCGCTTCGGGCGGGAAATGGAGGGGCTTATGGGCGCGGCTGCGCGGTATCCGACCGCCAATGTTGAAGCGCTTCAAGAGCTGCCGTGGCCGACCCGCGATTACAAGAGTCTGGAGGAGCAGTGGCAATGGGTGCAGGGTGTGCCGGAGGTGCCGGGCGGCTATTTCACCGGGCGTCATCTCGACAATGCCTTGCGCGAGGTGATCAACAATGGCACGAATACGGCCGATGCCCTGTACGACTATGTGCAGGAGATCGATTATGAGATCGCTCAGAAGCGAGCCGAGTTCCATTTGGAATGACGGCAGGGAGGGACTTGTGTGCAGAAAGTGAAAAATACGGCCAACCCCTTGATCCAGCCCCGGCTGAGCCCTTCCAGGCTGCGTAATTACTGGGAATTGTTCGGCAGGGACGTACGGCGGGATAAGCATCTGTACGTGCTGCTGGCTCCTTATATGGTGCTGTTTATGTTATTTACCGTGCTTCCGGTTATCATCTCGGTTCTTTTCAGCTTTACCCACTTCAACATGCTGGAGATGCCGCGCTGGATCGGCTGGGAGAATTACTCCAAGCTGCTCTGGAACGATGATGTGTTCCTGATCGGAGTGAAGAATACGCTGATTTTCTCCGTCGTGACCGGACCGGTCAGCTATATCGCCTGCTTCCTGTTTGCGTGGCTGATCAATGAGCTGAATCCGAAGCTGCGGGCGTTTATGACGCTGGTGTTTTTTGCACCGTCGATCTCGGGGAATGTGTTCTTCATCTGGCAGATTATCTTCTCCAGTGACTCCTACGGGATTATCAACGGCCTGCTGATGCAGCTTGGCGTGATCTATGAGCCGGTTCAGTGGCTGCAGGACCCGAAGTATATGCTGGGGATCATCATGCTGGTACAGCTCTGGCTCAGCCTGGGGACCAGCTTCCTGGCCTTCATTGCCGGGCTGCAGACCGTTGACAAGACGCTGTATGAAGCAGGGGCGGTGGATGGTGTCAAAAACCGCTGGCAGGAGCTGTGGTACATTACCCTGCCTTCGATGCGGCCGCAGCTGATGTTCGGTGCGGTGATCCAGATTACCGCTTCGCTTGCAGTTGCCGATGTGGCGATGGCTCTCGCGGGCTTCCCGAGCGTGCAGTACGGGGCGCATACGATCGTCACCCACCTGGTGGATTACGGGACGATCCGGTTCGAGATGGGCTATGCCTCGGCGATTGCCACCGTGCTGTTCGTGCTGATGCTGGGCAGCAATCTGATTGTTCAAAAGCTGCTGAAGAGGGTGGGTGAATAAGCGGATGAAGCTGGTCTTACCTCTGCATAAAAAAGTAAACCGCTCCTGGCAGGTGGACGCGCTGCTGTTCCTGGCCCTGGCCGGATTCGGGTCGTTCATGGCGATTCCGTTAATTTATGTGGTTAACAATGCGTTCAAGCCGCTGGATGAGCTGTTTATTTTCCCGCCTACGCTGTTTGTCAGGAATGCGACGCTGGAGAACTTCGCCAACCTGTTCCAGGTGATGAAGAATTCCTGGGTGCCGTTCTCCAGATATATCTTCAACACCGTATTCATTACAGCAGCCGGAACCGCCGGGCATATCCTGCTGGCCTCAGCAGCGGCTTACCCGCTGGCGAAGCATAAATTCCGCGGGTCCAAGGTGCTGTTCACCGTCGTGGTGCTGTCGCTGATGTTCTCGCCGCATGTCACAGCGATTCCTAATTATATGATTATGTCCGCGCTGGGCTGGATGGACACCTACCAGGCGGTTATTGTTCCCGCCTTCGCTTATCCGCTGGGCCTGTACCTGATGAAGCAGTTCATGGAGCAGATCCCGGATGCGCTGCTGGAGGCGGCGAAGATTGACGGGGCCAGCGAATACCGCATCTTCTGGCAGGTGGTGATGCCGCTGGTGAAGCCGGCCTGGCTGACGCTGTTAATCCTGATGATGCAGATGCTGTGGGGGACAGACGGCGGCAGCTTCATCTACAGCGAGCAGCTCAAGACGCTGCATTATGCCATGGGGCAGATTATCCAGGGCGGGATTGCCCGTGCAGGCGTCGGGGCGGCGGTAGCGGTAATTATGATGTCCGTGCCGATTGTGACGTTTATCCTGTCGCAGAGCAATGTGATCCAGACGATGGCTTCGTCCGGCATGAAGGACTAGAGCGATGGAGGCGTTAGGTTTGAGAATAAAGTCAGCGATGCTGGTACTGCTATCGGTGCTGCTGCTGGCCTGCCTGTGTTCAAGGCCGGCGGAGGCCGCACCGTATGACGGGTATACCTATTCTTACTGGGGCGAGGCGGTGAGGTCGCCGATTGCTTATCTTCCTTCGCGGGCGATCACGGGGCTGGAAGCCGGAACGGGCGCCTGGACCGCCCCGGGCGACCTGTTCGTCTCCCCGGAGGGGCTGCTCTATGTGCTCGATTCCGGGAACGGGCGGATTGTCGTGCTGGATCAGGAGTGGACCACTGTCCGGGTCATTGCAGGCTTCCGCAACGGAGGCAAGGACGAGCGCTTCAACAACCCGGAGGGCCTGTTCGTTACGAAGGAAGGCCGGATCTATGTGGCGGACACCGAGAACCGGCGGCTGGTGGAGCTGGATAGCGCCGGACGCTTCATCCGGGAGATTGGAGCGCCGAAGGCGGACGTGATCGGCGACAATTTTGAATATTTTCCCCGCAAGGTGATCGTAGACAAGGCCGGGCGTATCTACGTCGTCGGCAGGGGGGTCTATGAAGGGCTGATCGAATTCGACAACGACGGGCAATTCACGGGCTTCATGGGCACCAACCGGGTGCAGTTCGATCCGGTGGATCTCTTCTGGAAGTCGGTCTCCACCAAGGAGCAGCGGGAGAAGATGGTGCAGTTCATTCCGCTGGAATTCAACAACGCCGATGCTGATGAGGACGGCTTCATCTACACCACGACGGTGGACAAAAAAACCTTCTCCCCGGTCAAACGGCTGAATCCCTCCGGCATCGACGTGCTGAGAGTGAACGGGGAGACCGCGCCAATCGGCGACCTGAGCCTGGAGCGTTCGGCCTTCGTCGATATTGATGTGGTGCCAAGCGGTGTCTACCGGACGCTGGATGCTACGCGCGGGCGGATCTTCACCTACAATGAGGACGGCAATCTGCTGTATGTGATCGGCCAATTGGGCAGTCAGCTCGGCACGTTCAAGAACCCGGCGGCGGTGGAGAGCTATGGCAACGCTATTTATGTGCTGGACCGCGATCTGGGGAGAATTACCGAGTTCAAGGTTACCCGGTTCGGCAGCATGGTGAATGAAGCCAACCAGCTGTACAGCTCCGGCAAGCATAACGAAGCCGCCAGGCTGTGGCAGGAGGTGCTGAAGCTGGATGCCAACTATGAGATGGCCTATGTGGGCATCGGCAAGTCGCTGCTGCGCCAGGGCGAATACAAAGAGGCTATGAAGTACCTGAAGCTCGGTAATGACCGGGAATATTATTCCAAGGCGCTGGGCAAATACCGGCGGGAGTATATGCGTGAGCATTTCAGTGTCTATATGACCGGAATCATTGTTGTGCTGCTGGGGGGCGCTGCGGCGGTCCGCCTGGTGAAGCGGCCAAGACAGAAGGGGGTGGTCCGGGATGCCGTTTCTTAAGGATATTAAATATTCACTGCATGTAGCAGTGCACCCCTTTGACGGATTCTGGGATCTGAAATACGAGAACAAAGGGAAGCTGCGCATGGCGGCAGGCATTCTGTTCGCACTTACCCTGACCATGATCGTGAAGCGCCAGTACGTGGGCTATGTGGTCAATTACAATCACCCGCTGGAGCTGAACAGCATCAATGAGCTGAAATATATCGTTTTCCCGTTTCTGCTCTGGTGTCTGGCCAACTGGTCGCTGACGACCCTGATGGACGGTGAGGGCAAATTCAAGGAGATCGTGATCACGACGGGCTACGCGCTGCTGCCGCTAATTCTGGTTAACATTCCCAATATTCTGCTCAGCAATATGATTACGCTGCGTGAGGCTTCCTTTTATTATCTGCTGGATTCGCTGGCTACGCTATGGTTCCTGTGGCTGCTGTTCATCGGGACAATGACGGTGCATCAGTATACGGTGCTCAAGACGATTACAACGATGCTGCTGACGCTGGCCGTGGTGGGCATCATTATTTTCCTGGGCCTGCTGTTCTTCAATCTGATCCAGCAAATTGTCAGTTTTGTCTACACCATCTATCAGGAGCTGTCCCTGCGCGGATAAGAAAGGAGGAGCCAGGCCTTGAAGAAAAAGCTAACCATCCTTGCACTGGTGCTCATGCTTGCCGGAGCAGTCGTAACACAGCCCGCCAATCTGGCGGCAGAATCCGCACCTGAAGCAGCAGCACAGCCTGATGTACAGCATACGCAGGATACCGCTGCGCAGCCGGAGCTGTCCGCAGAGCTGGAGGCCGTTCTGGAGAACGAGTATCTGACCCTGTACCTCAACCGGGCCACCACCGAGATTGCCGTCCGGGACAAGGCGGGCGGAGCGCTCTGGTATTCCAATCCGCAGGACCGCGGGGAGGATGCTGTCGCCACCGGCTACAACAAATCCCTGCTAAACGTGCAGGCGGAGCTGACCTACTATGACAGCAAGGGCAATCTGATGAGCTATGACAATTACACCCATAGTGTGCAGAGCGGCCAGTTCACGATCGAACAGACGGGGGACAGCCTTAGCATCGTGTATACGCTGGGGGAGGTTAAGAGCAGCATTGACGCCATTCCCAAGTACATCAGCGAAGAGCGGTTCCGCAGCCTGATTATGGACCGGATTGAGAGCGAGCGCGACAAGAAGGAGGTGGAGAAGCGGTTCAGATACGATGAGAAGAACAAGCGCTACGAGCGGAGAGATACATCCTTCAAGGGCGTCGGCCTCAAAAAAGTAACCGGCATCTTCGAGCAGATCGGATACGGCGAGGACCAGATTGCCATTGATAAAGCAGCCTACGGCGAAGAGGAAGGCGGGGCAGCCGTAGTGACGCTCCCGCTCGAATACCGGCTGGACGGGAAGCGCCTGCGGGTAAGCATTCCCGGCGATAAGGTGCAGTACCCGGAGACGATGCACCTCCAGACGCTGACGCTGCTTCCCTTCTTCGGGGCCAGCGGGACGGGGGATGAAGGCTACAGCCTGGTGCCGGACGGCTCCGGCTCGCTGATTCATTTCAACAATAACAAGCTGTATGCCACGCCTTACCGCACGGCTCTGTACGGACCGGATGCGGCACTCCGCCAGCTCGGGCAGGTGCAGCAGGAGGAGACGGCGCGGCTGCCGGTCTTCGGCATGAAATACAAGGACCGCGGCTTCCTCGCTGTGATTGAAGCGGGGGATGCAGTCGCTGCTGTGGAAGCGGATGTCAGCGGGCGGCTGAATGAATATAACACCGTCTTCTCCAGCTACACGCTGGGCAGTCTGGAGGAAGTGACGCTGACCAATGGCTGGCGCTCCAGCACGGTGAAGCAATTCCAGTCCAGGGTCTACTCCGGGGATATTGCGGTGACCTACAGCTTCCTGAATGAGCAGGAGGCCAGCTATTCTGGGATGGCCGGGCGTTACCGGGATTATCTGAGCGAGCATAAGCAATTGACGCGGCTGGAGGAGGACGCGGAGCTTCCGTTCTATCTGGAGCTGATCGGCGGCATACCGAAGAAGAAGTTCTTCCTGGGCATCCCTTACACGGCGTATGAGCCGCTGACCTCCTTCAAGGAGGCCCGGACCATTCTGGAGCAGATGCAGGAGCAGGGGATCGGGGGGATCAGGCTGCGCTATACCGGATGGTTCAACGGCGGCATCAGCCATAACTATCCGAAGTCCGTCTCTGTCGATAAAAAGCTTGGCGGAGCCAAGGGGCTGAAGGCGCTGCAGTCTTATGCTCAGGAGCAAGGCATCGGGCTGTATCCTGACGCCACCTTCCTGCAGAGCTTCCCGGAAGCCAAGGGCTTCAGGAAGTCCCAGGCCTCCCGGCTGATTACCGGCAAGCTGGCCCAGGTCTATCCGTACAATCTCTCTCTTCTGAAGCAGGATCTGAAGCAGCCCTCCGGTTATGTCGTCAGTCCCCGCGTGCTGCCCGCTGCGGTAGACGGCTTTCTGGCGGATTATGCCGGGCTCGGGCTGACCGGCCTGTCGCTCCGGGATTTCGGCGCTGAGCTGAATTCCGACTTCACGGACGCGAAGGTGATGGACCGCCAGCAGGCCGAGCGTGTTATCACGGAGCAGCTGGAGCGGATGAGCGGCTCCGTGCCTGAGCTGATGGTGGAGGGCGGCAATGCGTATGCGGCTCCCTTCGCCCGCCATATTGTTGCTGCGCCGATGCAGAGCAGCGGCTTCAACATCACGGATGAGAGCGTTCCCTTCCTCCAGATGGTGTATCACGGCTATCTGCAATACGCCGGAACCCCCTGGAATATGGCGGACGACCAGGACGCTGCGCTTAATCTCCTGAAGGCGCTGGAGACAGGAAGCGCGCCGTATTATACCTGGTTCTATGCCGATCCTTCTGCTATCAAAATGACCGGATTCGGTCAATTATACTCCGCCGATTACCGGAGCTGGATTGACCAGGCCGCCGGGCAATATCAGGAGCTGAGCCGCGTGCTGGGGAAGGTCCATGCCCAGCCGATCACGGAGCATATGAAGCTTGCGCCGGGTGTGTATCAGACAGTGTTTGAAGCGGGAACGGCCATTGTTGTGAATTATAATGATACGCCGGTCAGCATTGGCGGAACCACTATAGACGGGCGAAATTATTGGGTTGGAGGTGAGAAGCTGCAATGAAATTCAAGAAGCTGTCCCTGGAGCAGAAAAACAGATATTACGGGCTGTACTTCATTCTTCCCTGGTTTGCAGGCTTCTGCTTCCTGTTCCTGACGCCGCTGTTCTCCTCCCTGCGGTTCAGCCTGAGCAACCTCCAGGTTAATGATGAGGGCTTCACGCTGAAGTATATCGGGCTGGCCAATTACCGCGAGGCCTTGTTCTCACATGAGTCCTATGTCCGCACCCTGACGGAATCGGTGCTGGATATTGTGCTGAACACCCCGCTGATTCTGATCTTCAGCCTGTTTTTTGCGGTGCTGCTCAATCAGAAGTTCCATGGCCGGGTGCTGGCCCGAGCAATCTTCTTCCTGCCGGTTATCCTGGCCTCGGGGATTATCGCGAGCATTGAGAACGGCGATCTGATGCAGTCGGTCGTGCGTAGCGCGAATGATACGACAGGCGGAGGCCTGTCGGTCATCAAGAACCTGGAGCTGACCACGATGCTGATTGAATCGGGGATGAGCGTTACGGTGGTCGAATATTTGACCGGGGCGGTCAGCCGGATCTATGAGATCGTCAGCCAGTCGGGGGTGCAGATTCTGATTTTCCTGGCCGGACTCCAGTCTATTTCCCCTTCATTGTATGAAGCGGCCAAGATTGAAGGCTCCACAGGCTACGAGGCGTTCTGGAAAATCACCTTCCCGATGATCAGTCCGCTGATTCTGACGAATCTGGTCTACACCATCATCGACAGCTTTATCAGTGACCAGACCAGCCGCATGGTGGTGGATACCGCGTTCAAGAGCTTCAACTTCGGGTTGAGCGCAGCCATGTCCTGGATGTATTTTGCCATCATTGCGCTATTGTTATGGATCACGACGGCACTCATCTCGCGAAAAGTCTTCTATCAAGACTAGCGGTTGGAAGGAGGAGCTATATGAAGACGGAAACCGCAGCAATGCCGCACCGTTCCGCCAAAGAGCGGCTGCACCGGCTGGCATCAAGCGCCTATTGGACCGAATTTACGAAGAAATGGCTATGGGTCATCGCCCGTTTCGTTCTGGTCTTCGGCATCTCGTTTGTTATTCTGTACCCGATTCTGCTGAAGCTGTCGATTGCGTTCAAGAGCATGGACGATCTGTATGATTCCACGGTGATCTGGATTCCGCAGGCCTTCACACTGGAGAACTTCAGACTGGTGTTCACTGCGATGAATTACCCGGCCGTCCTGCGCAATACCCTGCTGCTGTCGTCTGCGGTCATGGTGCTGCAGACCATCATTTGCGTCCTGGCCGGCTACGGCTTCGCCCGGATCAGGTTCAGGGGGAGCGGGCTGCTGTTCGCTTGTGTGATCTTTACGATTCTGGTCCCCTCGCAGACGATTATGATTCCGCTGTACCTGCATTTCAAGAACTTCGACCTGCTGGGCCTGCTGAAGCTGTTCACGGGCAATCCGGTGAATCTGATTAATACGTATTGGCCGTTTATCATCTCTGCGGTGCTCGGGATGGGCGTCAAAACCGGCCTGTATGTCTACATCTTCCGCCAGTTCTTCCGGGGCATTCCCCGGGAGATCGAGGAGGCGGCTTATGTGGACGGGGCGGGATACTTCGCTACCTTCGCCCGCGTGATTCTGCCCAATGCCATCCCGTCCATGGTGACTGTGATGCTGTTCTCCTTCGTCTGGCAGTGGAACGATTCATTCTTCACCAATATGTATCTGAACGAGCCGAAGGTGATGTCCTCGATGATGTCATCGGCCGGCTACGGCATTGCCACGTACATGACCGGCGGCGGCCAGGCGGCCAACTCGCTTGTCCAGGACCCGTTCTTCATGTCCATGATGATGAACACCAGCGTGCTGATGGCCATCCTGCCGCTGATTATCCTCTATGTCTTCGTCCAGCGGCATTTCGTGGAGAGTGTGGAACGGTCCGGTCTGGTCGGTTAGGAGGAGATCATGCGAAGCAAGCGATTAATGGTTACCGTTGGCGTTATAGTGTCGGCTGCGGTTGTCCTTGGCCTGATTGGCAGTAACACCAGTACCAAGAAAGAGGAGGAACCCCCTGTGCAGCACCAGAACCCGCCGGATGCAGCGGTGAAGATAGACGGCAACATCCGCTATCAGACCATCGATAACTTTGGCGCATCCGATGCCTGGTCCATGGACCCCCTGGGGAAATATTGGACCGAAGAGAATAAGAACAAGGTGGCCGATCTGCTCTTCTCGCGGGACACCGGCATCGGGCTGTCGGCCTGGCGCTTCAATATCGGCGCGGGCTCGGCGGAGACCGATCAGGCCATTATTCCCGATCCGTGGAGAAGAACGGAAGCGTTCAAAATGATGGAGGACGGCCCCTACAACTGGAGCAGGCAGGCCGGGCAGCAGTGGTTCCTGAAGGCAGCCAAGGAGCGCGGAGTGGAGTCGCTGATTGCCTTCGTCAACAGCCCGCCGGTCTGGATGACCAAGAACGGCCATGCCCAGCCCGATCCTGATGTCGGCTCCAGCAATTTGAAGGAAGGTGCTGAAGCGGACTTCGCAGCGTTCCTGATTGATGTCCTCCGGCACTTCAAGGAGGAGGGGCTGGAGTTCGATTATATCAGTCCCGTCAACGAGCCGACCTGGGACTGGAATCTGGCCCAGCAGGAAGCCAGCCGGTACAATAACGAGGATCTGAAGCGTGTGATCCTGGAGCTGCACCGTAAGCTCCGCAGCAGCGGCCTGGAGACGCAGATCAGCGCCCCGGACGGGGTGGAGATTACTTCCCTGCTGGATGACGAACACTTCCGGGAGTTCGCGGGCAGCGGCGTCTACTCCAGCGGAGCGAACAGCCTGGGTCTCGGCAAGTACCGGGAGTATATCAAGGAGCTGCTCGGTGATCCTGAGCTGAAGGAGGCCGTAGGGAACAAAATCGCCTCGCATTCCTACTGGTCCGACTACAGCCATTCCGGCGATGACCGGCTGGTGAAGCTGAGAAGACTGCTCGATCGCAACCTGAAGCAATACGACCCGCAGGCCAAGTACTGGGTCACCGAATACTGCATTATGGGCGACTATGGCCCGGGACGGGATCTGGGAATGGAGCCGGCCCTGCAGGTGGCGCGGACAATCCATTATGATCTGACAGAGGCTAATGCAGCCGCCTGGCAGTGGTGGACCGCCGTATCCAAGGTGGATTACAAGGACGGCCTGATCTACACTGACTTCAATCAGGCCGGAGACGAGCAGAATATTCTGACCTCGAAGATCCTGTGGTCGCTGGGCAATTACAGCCGGTTCATCCGTCCCGGCGCGGAGCGGATTGCGCTCACCGGGCTGAGCCAGGAGGCCGGAAGCGACCTGCTCGGCTCAGCATACTGGCATGAGGCTGAGCAGAGTATGGCGGCAGTGCTGGTGAATGACAGCACTGAGGACCGGCGCGTGCAGCTCACGCTAAGCGGGCTGGGACTGAAGGCGGCGTCGCTGAAGTCCTATGTAACCAGCGCGCAGCTTGATCTGGCGCGCGGAGCGGATGCGGCTGCGAGCGGTGACCAGGTGTTCGAGGCGGCCATTCCCGCCAAGTCGGTGGTCACGCTGGTGGCAGGCGGGCCGGATGGCGGCGGGGAAGCCTCCGCCTCCAGGCAGGAGCAGGCAGCCCAGCCGGCTCAGGCGGCCCGAGTGGCCCAAGTGGGGGAGCTTCCGTCTCCGGAGGCGTATGCCGGTTATCTGTTCAGCTATTTCACAGGTGAAGGCACAGAGGACGGCGAACAGGTCTATTTCGCGCTCAGCGAAGGCAACGACCCGCTGCACTGGAAGGAGCTGAACGGAGGCCGTCCTGTGCTGACCTCCACACTGGGGGCCAAGGGAGTACGGGACCCGTTCATTCTCCGCTCGCCGGAGGGGGACCGGTTCTATCTGATCGCCACCGATCTGAAGATCAACGGCAACTGGGACTGGGGCGCTGCCCAGACGCAGGGCAGCCGGGCGGTTATCGTGTGGGAATCGGATAATCTCGTGGACTGGTCAGAGCCGAGGGAGGCACTGGTCTCGCCTGCGGAAGCAGGCAATACCTGGGCTCCTGAGGTCATCTATGACCCCGGGGGCGGGGAATACTTCCTCTTCTGGGCGTCACGGATGTACGCCGATGCGGGCCATAGCGGAGATGCCTATCAGAAGATCATGTATAGTAAGACGCGGGATTTCCGTACTTTTACGGAGCCGGAGATCTATATGGACTACGGGTATTCAGTGATCGATACCACGATGGCAGCCTATAACGGGAAGATCTACAGATTCACCAAAGATGAACGCGAGCAGGGAGCGGAGGCCCCTTTTGGCAAAATGGTGTTCCAGGAGTCGCTGGATTCCATATTTGCGCCCGCCGTGAAGCGGCTGAGTGACAGTGTAGGGGGAGTGAAGGGCATTGAGGGCCCGACCCTGTTCAAGTCCAACACGGAGGAGAAGTGGTACCTGTTCGTGGATGAGTTCGGGGGAAGAGGGTACATCCCGCTGGAGACGGATGATCTCGATTCCGGCGAGTGGCGTGTTGCTGCGGACTACAGCCTGCCGGCCAGTCCCCGGCACGGAACGGTAATTCCCGTGACTCAGCGTGAGTATGACGCGCTCTCTGCCGCATACACGCGGTAGTACTATAACAAAAAAACAGGTTCACCGCTGCCTTAGGGCAAGAGGTGAACCTGTTTGCTTAGAACAGCCGGTCCGGCTGAGTGTGCTTACTCTTACTTAGCGCTGTCGTAACGCTTGCCGACTTCTTCCCAGTTCACTACGTTCCAGAACGCCTTGATATAGTCAGGACGTTTGTTCTGGTAGTTCAGGTAGTAGGCATGCTCCCATACATCGAGGCCGAGAATTGGAGTTGCGCCTTCGCTGATCGGGTTGTCCTGGTTAGGAGTGCTGGTGATTGCCAGCTTGCCGTCCTTCACCACGAGCCAAGCCCAGCCGCTGCCGAAACGGGTAGTTGCTGCAGTAGCGAAATCTTCCTTGAATTTGTCGAAGCCGCCCAGCTCGCTGTCAATAGCTGCTGCCAGTGCGCCGGTTGGTGCACCGCCGCCGTTCGGTCCGATGACTTCCCAGAACAGAGTGTGGTTGGCATGTCCGCCGCCGTTGTTGCGGACCGCAGTGCGGATCGCTTCCGGTACAGCGTTCAGATCCTTCAGCAGATCTTCGATGCTTTTGCTTTGCAGTTCGGGTGCCTTTTCCAGTGCGGCGTTCAGGTTCGTCACATAAGTGTTATGGTGCCTGTCATGATGAATCTCCATCGTCAGAGCATCGATGTGTGGTTCAAGCGCGTTGTTCGGGTACGGAAGTGCCGGTAATTGAAATGCCATGGAAAAATCCCTCCTGAGTGTGTGTTGGATTTGAACATGATAGTGCCTACCGGTTATGTAACCGGTGAGATATTCTTATTAAAACGTATCTGGAACAATAATGCAACACTAAACAAACATAAGTGTTTGAAAAGTGTTTGCGGCCCTGAAGATCGCATAAATTGTTATGGCTGTGTAAACGCGGAGTACCCCGGCGGCAGGACTTTAAGACTGCTTTTATAACCTAAAATATGTTAAATATGAGAGTTAATTTAATGAAAACGCTTCATATCAAGCGCTTTCAAAAGAAAAGTGATGATATCGCGAGAAATATGTGCTTTAATAGATTTAAAAGCAGGTATTCCTCGGTTTTTGATGCTTTTTTCCACTTTATACTGTTATGGAAACCCCTTCTTTTTGTTAAATTCTAAGCCAAAGGGAGACTTTTACGCATGCACGTTCGTTCCTTTCAATTAAGCGACGTTACTCCAGTGACAGAATTGCTGCAGACCGCATTATCGGAAGAATGTTTCGAGAGCACGATCGAGCCCTTCTCCAGGCAGCTTTCATGGGATTCCGATCTCATTGTAGTTGCAGAGGACGACGGGGAAATCATCGGTGCGCTGATTGGTACGATTGAGAAGAATCACGGCTGTTATTTCCGCATTGCTGTCCATCCTGATTACCGCCGCAGAGGAGTCGGCAGAAGTCTTGTAACAGCGATGGAGAACAGATTTCAGGCACGCAAGGTCAGCGGAATCTTCGTTGCTGTTGACGAGCATAATTCGTTTGCGATGCCGCTGTATGAAGCGATGGGTTATAACGAGAACCAGGTCTTCAAATCCGTGCGCAAGCTAAGCATTGTCGGGTAACTATAGCGAACCGGCACTGTAAGCGGAACCAAGTGTAGAGTAGAGAACAATGACAGGAGATGCCTCCCGGCAGAGGACATTCCTGCATAATCTGTTTCATTATACTAAAGCATATCTTCCCTGTGTCCATTGCAAATGGGCGGGAGATATGCTTTTCTATTGTTATGGATCTGATAACCTAATGGAAGCAAGTAGGTGGCCTATGAACCCTGAGCTTGAAGAAGTATTCATGCGGAGCCGCAAGCAGAGATACAGATCTGTGACTCACCGCAAGTCCGGTCAACGGGCCGGAAGCCAATGGGTGAAAGAGCTGCGGGATTGGCTCGTCATAGCGGGCATAGTCTTCGCAATTATGTCTCTGCTTAATATGTATGTGTTCAATGTGTCTACCGTTATCGGCAAGTCTATGCAGCCTACCCTGTATGAGGGAGAGAAGCTGATTATCAATAAAATCTCCTTAAGCTTCGGCAGCCCGGGCCGCGGGGAGATTGTCGTTCTGCATGACCCCAGCACCGGACCGGACCGCAAGGAGTATCTGGTGAAGCGCATTATCGGTATCCCCGGCGATATTGTCGAGGTGAAGGACCGGCAGCTCTACGTCAACGGCAAGCAGGTGGAGGAGCCCTACACGGATACCACCATTCAAGATCCTGATTTCAGCGCGCTGACGGTGCAGGAGGGGACCTACTTCGTGATGGGGGATAACCGCCATGCCGGCGCGAGCAAGGACAGCCGTTATTTCGGTGCGGTAGCCAAGGGCAGCATCGTGGGCAAAGTCTCGCTGATCTGGTGGCCCTTCTCCAAGCTGAGAACCTTCTAGAGCGTTGACGTATCTATTTCATCCACATAAAGGAGAGCGGAAATGAAACTGCATTCACAGGCCTCTTATGCTCCGCCCCCTTCACGGTGGGAGGAGCTGAAGGCTGACATTAAGGCGGCCGCTTCAGACCTCGGTATTGATGATATCGGGTTCGCTACAGCGGAGCCGTTTTTATATTTGAAGAATATTCTTCAGCAGCACCGGGACAAAGGCTACGAATCCGGCTTCGAGGAGCCGGATCTGGATAAGCGGACCGTGCCGGCGCTGCCGTCCGGAGAGCAGCCGCTCTCGATTATTGCGATTGCCGTCGCCTACCCCTCCAAGCTGGAGGACCCGCCGAAGTCGGAGCCGGGCGCGCGCAGAGGCATCCTGGCCCGGGCCTCCTGGGGCCAGGATTATCACCATGTCCTCCGCGAGGCATTGGCGAAGCTGGAGAGCTTCATCCGGGAGCGTGTCCCGGATGCTGTGCTGGAGAGCATGGTTGATACGGGAGCGCTGGTGGACCGGGCTGTGGCGGAGCGAGCCGGAATCGGCTTCAGCGCCAAGAATTGCGCGATTATCTCCCCCAAGTGGGGATCGTGGATCTATCTGGGGGAGATGGTGACGAATCTCCCGCTGCCGCCGGACCAGCCTGTCGAGGCGGGCTGCGGCGACTGCACGAAATGTATCGACGCCTGCCCTACCGGAGCCTTGGTCGGTCCCGGACAGCTTAACGCCCAAGCCTGCATCTCCTATCTGACGCAGACCAAGGGGTTCCTGAGCGAGGAGTATATGACCAAGATCGGCAACCGGCTCTACGGCTGCGACACCTGCCAGATTGTCTGCCCGCATAACCGGGGCAAGAACTGGAACCACCGCCCGCAGCTTCAGCCTGATCCTGAGATCGTCAAGCCGCTGCTGCTGCCGATTCTGGACCTCAGCAACCGCGGGTTCAAGGAGAAGTTCGGCAACAGCTCGGCGGCGTGGCGCGGCAAGAAGCCGATTCAGCGCAATGCGGTCATTGCGCTCGGCAATTTCAAGGAGGCTGCTGCGGTGCCGAAGCTGACCGAGATTGTGCTGCGGGAGCCGCGCCCGGAGATGCGCGGGACTGCCGCCTGGGCGCTTAGCCGCATCGGCGGCAGCGAGGCCCTGGCCGCCGTTGAACAGGCGCTCACCAAGGAAGAGGACGCTACCGTCCGGGAGATGCTGGAACGCGCGCTGAACAAGCTACTGGAGCAGAAGGCAGCCGGGCCGGAATGAGCTGGAGTAAGCCGGACGGAAGCCGTAATTACCAATTGCTGTCCAGTTGTTGAAATGCTATGATAGATTCGCGTGCCTTCATCAGGGCATGTCCAGACACTAGAGTACAAAGGTGGATTACAGATGAATATTGCTTTGCCTATTATTACACTTGTTGTGGGTCTGATCGGCGGTTTCTTCATCGGCGTATACTATCTGCGCAGACAGATGACCAATATGCAGAATGATCCTGAGATGCTGCAGAAGGTTGCCAAGCAAATGGGTTATAACCTGAACGGGAAGCAGATGCAGCGTGCCCAGCAGATGATGCGTAACGGCAATCAGCCGGGGCGTGCGCCGGCGGCATCCAAGGGAGCAGCCCGCAAGAAGAAATAAGCGGAACAGTGAAATAGAATTAGAGCCAGTTGCAGTGCGGAAGGGGGAGATGTCATGGGGGGACTCAAGGAATACTTGAACGGGAAGGTAGCTGCGAACCGCGAGCAGATTGAATACCATGTTCAGAAGATATTAGAACTGGTCGGTGAAGATACCGGCCGTGAGGGCTTATTGGAGACACCGGCCAGAGTGACGCGGATGTATGAGGAGATCTTCGGCGGATATTCGGTTGATCCGCGCGAAGCGCTGGGCGTAACCTTTGACGAGTCGCATGAAGAGCTTGTGATCGTGAAGGATATTGTCTACTACAGCCAGTGTGAGCATCACATGGCTCCTTTCTTCGGCAAAGTGCATATCGGCTATGTGCCCAGCGGCCGTATCGCCGGGCTCAGCAAGCTGGCCCGGCTCGTTGAAGCCGTCAGCCGCCGGCTCCAGGTACAGGAGCGGATTACCGCCCAGATCGCCGACATTATGACAGAGGTGCTGAACCCGCACGGCGTCATGGTCGTGGTCGAAGGCGAGCATCTGTGCATGTGCGCCCGCGGCGTGAAGAAGCCGGGCAGCAAGACCGTAACGATGGCTACCCGCGGAACCTTCCGCGAGGATGCCGCCGCCCGGGCCGAATTCCTGGCCCTGATCAAGGAGTAGGAATGGATAAGCCCGCCTGCCACTTCATTGTGGCGGCGGGCTTTTTTGCGCGAAGGAGATGCGCGGACGGAATACGCCTATGCCTGTAACAGCAATTTAGGGAATTGCTGCAAGAAGTGCAACAATGCTGCCCAACAGAAGCGGTCTGGGCGGAAATCCTGCACGAAATGCAACAAAGCCAGCGTTCATTTGCGCTAAATACCGAAGTTCCTGCAAATGATGCAACAATCCGCCGCAGCCAGTAACATTTTTATAGAAAATCCTGCTAAAAGTGTAACAATGCTGCTCCATACCAGCGGCTGGTGAGAGCGAAGACGTCCAGAATTGGCCGGAAATAGGTGGGACGGCGAAAAACCGAATACAATGTAGTGACGCGTTGAGGTGCATGGGCCAAATGTGTGCGAAAAAGCGAATACAATGTGACGCGCTGAGGTGCACGGGCCGGATGTATGCGAAAAACCGAATACAATGTGACGCGCTGAGGTGCACGGGCCGGATGTATGCGAAAAACCGAACACAATGAGCCGCGCTGAGGTGCACGGGCCGAATGTGTGCGAAAAACCGAATACAATGTGACGCGCTGAGTTGCGCGGGCCGAATGTGTGCGAAAAACCGAATACAATGAGCCGCGCTGAGGTGCGCGGGCCGGATGTATGCGAAAAACCGAATACAATGAGCTGCACTGAGGTGCATGGGCCGAATGTGTGCGAAAAACCGAACACAATGTGACGCGCTGAGGTGCACGGGCCGGATGTATGCGAAAAACCGAACACAATGAGCCGCGCTGAGGTGCACGGGCCGAATGTGTGCGAAAAACCGAATACAATGAGCCGCACACGGGGCGGACTGTTATTCAGCGCAACAGCGAAACACTCAGAACGGCTGCCAGACCAGCTTGCGGGCGGCGCTGTAGCGCTCGGCGACGTAAGGCCAGTTCACGACCTTCCACCAGTCCTGGATATAATCGGCCCGGTTGTTCTGATGCTTAAGGTAGTAGGCATGTTCCCAGACATCCAGCGCCAGCAGCGGCACCACATCCCACTGGGACAGGTTCTGATGCTTCTCGGCGGTCAGAATCTCCAGCCGGCGGCTGCGCGGGCTCCAGACCAGCAGGGCCCATCCGCCGCCCTCCACTTTGTTGGCGGCCTCGGTGAACTGGGCCTTGAAGGCATCATAGCTGCCGAAGCTGCGTTCAATGGCATCGAGCAGTGATCCGGTCGGGCGGCCGCCGCCCTGCGGAGACATGACATTCCAGAAGATCGTGTGCAGGTAATGCCCCGCCCCGTTGAAGGCAAGCTCCCGCTCCCAATGCTTGACCAGATCATAGTTGTTACTCATGCGCGCTTCTTCCAGCTTCTTTTCCGCTTTGTTGAGTCCGTCCACATAGCTCTGGTGGTGCTTGTCATGGTGAATCCTCATGGTCTTCTCATCAATATACGGCTCCAGGGCATTGTAGGCATACGGCAGCGGGGGAAGGGTGTGGCCGCCGATAGGGACCATCCCTGCCTCGCGCGATTCCCATACCGGGATCGTAAACGTCCCTGTCCCTTGAAGGCTATCTTCAGCCGGAGCCGGGGCGGCAGATTCAATCTGCTTCTGCGGATTCATGCGCATCATCCCGGACCCGTAATCCGCAGGAGTCATCTCCGCAAGCACGGCCAGGAAATATTCGGACTCCCGGATAAAGTGCGCGATGGTGATTCCGGCCAGAGGGAAGGCGTTGACGGCGGCGCTGGCCTCCTTCATGGCCTTCAGATGGCGGATGAATTCAGCCGACTGGTCGCAGGCAGTGTGGACCAGCAGCTCCGTCTCGGCCGCCTGGCTTCCCGGAGCTCCGGGGCCCGGAGCCTGCGGAAGGGCAAGCAGGCTTCTTGCAGCCTGTTCCGTCGCCAGGAAGACCACGGCCCAATCCTGCAGCAGCTTCACATACGGCTCCTCCAGGCCCGGAATCATCTGGATCAGCACCTCGGCATGTTCCTTCTCCTGGTTCTTCCAGAAGGCGATCTCTCCCAGAATCTGCACTGGCAGCGGTGTGACATATACATATGGCATAACCTCTTGTCCTCCCGTCCTTAAGTTCCAACGCTTCATTTATATGCCGGAGAGGGACGGCTTATGAGACTGGCTTGACAAGTATACTGCTGTGTAAGCAGGCGCACCCGGCTGAGCATAAAAAATAAGCATGTACAGAATGTATCCGGGGATACAATCGCACATGCTTAGAGTAGAGAAGCTTATTTGCTTGCTGTGGAGCTGCCGCCTGCCCCGCTGATGGAGGCAAGCTGCACATTGCCGAGGAACTCCGAGACCCGGCGCAGATATTCGCGCGGATGCTCGCGGAACAGCAGCTCATGATGGCTGCCTTCCACGATCCAGGAATCCGAGTACGGATTGCTCTGGTTGGCGGCCAGCTCTTCGGCAATGGGATAAGGCGCCTTGTCGTCCTTCGTGCCGTGCATGAACAGCACCGGGAACGGATAATCCTTCGCCTTGACCTTGGAATAAGGGATCTGATTCAGTCCTGTGCCGTTCAGCACCGGGAAGAGCATCTCCATAATCTCCAGCGAAGGCTGGCGGGGAAGATTGATATTCTGCTTGATGTTATGGTACAGTGTGTCCGGTTCCAGCAGGAACGTGCTGTCCAGAATCATCGCATCCACATCCTTGGACACCAGCCCGGCCTGCAGGGCAGTGCCTGCTCCCATCGAGAAGCCCCAGACGACAATCTGGTCAGCCCCTTCGTTCTTGGCGAACTCGATCGCTCCAAGCAGCTGCTGGGATTCTTTTTTGCCGCCGGTGGCGATATCCCTGTCAGTCTTGGAGGCGAAGCCGTAATCGAACATCACGACATTGAATCTCAGGCTATGCGCATAATGGGCCAGATCGTACATAGGCACCCAGCTCTCCTCGCGGTTGGCGCCGTAGCCGTGGCTGAAGATGATAGTCTTCGTTGCCCCTTTGGATGGAATATACCATCCCTCCATCATGCGGCTGCCGTCCTTCGCCGGAAAGGTGATGTCCTCGTAAGCCAGACCTTTGGCCTCATAAGGGTTGGAGTAGAGAGGCGCTACCGTCGGATTCGAGAGCACCCAGGCGATATAGCCGTGCAAGGCGATGAAGCAGAAGACGAAAAAGAAGAACACGGACAACAGCAAGGCTACCACGATATGCTTGAAGCGTATCATCCGCAGGGAGATTATAGGGGCTGAGGCAGGTTTGTCCTCGTCGTGATTAGGGATACGGGAGACCGGTGCACCGTGGTGACTAGTTGCCAGATTCATAAGGTCCCCTCCTATAGGTTAGTTACATGAATAGTTCATATATTTAATCGTAAAATTATGCCCTTACAAAGTCAATAAAATCGCCTTTTTTGTAATGTAACTGTAAACTGGGGCCCGGCTATATAGGCTGATGAATATACTGGACTTTTTTTAGGCATATGCACTAAGATAGAACTATCATAATAATAATGTAACCGGGTTTCAATAGGTGAAACATATGAAGGGGAGATCGGGTTGGAAGACCGAAAACTGACCGTACGCGCCGTAGAACGTGCGCTGGATATCCTGCTGTGCTTCACTCAGGATCATGATTATGACCTGAGTCTGACGGAAATCTCCGCCAAGATCGGCCTGCACAAAAGCACGGTGCACCGTCTGCTGACCACGCTGGAGGAGAAGGGCTTCCTGCAGCGGGATGAGGGGACGGACAAATACCGCCTGGGCATCCGCATCTGGGAGCTGTCCACGCATCTGCCGACGCTGAATGAACCGGCGGCGCTGCTGCTACCGGCTATGGAGCGGCTGCGTGACCGTCTCGGGGAGACGGTCAGCCTGTATCTGCGCGACAACCTGGAGCGCGTGCGCATCCAGGCGGTGCAGAGCCGCCAGGCGATCCGCCGGGTGGCGCAGATCGGCGCGCGCCTGCCGCTCTCTGTAGGGGCATCCAGCAAGGTGCTGGCCGCCTATGCGCCGCCTGAGGTGCAGGTGCGGCTGCTGGCCGACCCGTCCTGGCCGGAGACGGTGGAGCGGAGCCAGTACCTTGAGCAGCTGAAGGAGGTCACCCGCCGCGGATACGCGACCAGCTTCGAGGAGCGCGAGCCGGGGGCGGCTGCCGTGGCTGTGCCGATTGCCGGCCGTTCCGGCGGAGTGGTGGCAGCGCTGTCGGTGTCGGGACCGGTCAGCCGGCTGTCGCGGGAGACGCTGGAGGAATATGCTGTAATTCTGACAGAAGCTGCTGCCGAAATGGGACTGATGATGGGCTAACCGGCTTGCACAATTCATTGTATATCTAGTCAAAATGAACTATCATTAATCGTATTACTTCTTAAGTTATTGAAGCAACAACAGGAATCCAGAGCATGAGGTGAGGGGATGAAGGCTGGTATACCCAATTCACTGATGGGAGAAATTCAAGAGCTCCAGGATACGTTTGGCGATGTCACAGGCCAGGCTATTGTGCTTACGGATCAGGCGGGAAATGTAGTTACCCGCCCAACGCTTTCCGGAATATTCTATCAGAAGTTGTTCATGTCTTTACAGGAGGCAGAGCGGCCGTTCGAGCCTGCACTGCTGCGATTAGGACCCTTGGCGCATCCTGCCGTCCTTGAAGAATGGGTCCCCGGCTTGAAATATGTGGTTCATCCGCTGGTACCAGATTACGGCCAGACCTACTATCTGTGGTCCGGCCTGTATATGGAGGAGGGTACCCAGGAGCTGGTGCTGCAGGCGTTCGAGGCCAAGATGCGCAAACACCCCGATTATGAGGGGCTGCGGGCTGAAGTAGCAGCGATGACGGAGCTGGACCGGGATGGAATCAGCAGGATCAGAGGGAAGCTTGCTGTGCTTGGCAATATTCTCTCCAAGCTGCTGGCTGGCGCTGTGCTCAAGCCGATGGCCCAGCGGAGCGGGCAGGTGATTTCGCAGCTGTTAACCAATCTGGAGGAGGATTTCCTGCAGATTGAGGTCGTGCTGCAGCATATGGCGGGTTCGCCATCCGGTGCGGAGATGTACGCCTTTGCCCAGGAGGGAGAGGCCGGCCGGTTCAAGGTGGGCTATTCCGCAGGCAGAGAGGCGCCTCTGCTCATGAATGCCGAATTCCAGCAGGGGGACGGCTTCCTGGGACAGGCGGTCCTCGGCAGTGAGCCGCGGCATTGGCAGAATGTGAACAAGGACCCGAGAACAGTATTCTTCACCCAGCGCGGAATCTCGCAGCCGGAGTATTTGTCATGTTATCCGGTGAAGATTCACAGCGGCCGGAGGGCGCTGCTCCTGGCTGTAGGCTTCAGCGGTACACGGCAGATCCAGGACTCTGCCCAGCATGAGCAGAATGTGGCAGCGCTGCTGTCTCTGTCACTGCGCGGGGAGCGGCTGGTGCAGCGCGAAGCGCTCCGCAGCGAAGCCACCCTGCGGCTGAAGGAGGCGGCCAGACAGCTGCCGCAGACAGCTTCCCTTCAGGAACTGGCCGTAAGGCTGCTGGATATGATTATGGGAATGCCTTTCTCGCCTTCTTCAGTCCTTGTGTATTTCGAGGCGTTACCGGAGGACACCCATTACTCCAAGGGGTGGAGACCGGACGAGGCCGTGCAGTATGTCCAGGATCTCCGTAGCCGCTACTCCGTACAATCCTTTCTCTCCTCCACGATTATTAACGGAGAGGCGGAGGGGCAGGTCCTGCTGGAATGTCCGCTCATGGCCGGGAAGATGTTCAAGGGCATCCTGTCGGTCGGCTTCAGGCACCGCAGTGAAGCTGAGGTCTGGCTGCCCTTCGCCGGCTGCCTGGCCAGCCTGGCAGGCACCGCAATTGTCCTGATTGAGAAGGATAACCAGCTCACGAAGCAGGCTGAGGTATTCCTGGAGCATACCCGTCATTATCTGCATATTAGTAACCCGGAGCTGCACCGCCAGTCGGAGGAGGCTGCCTCCATGGCATATGAGCTGGCGCGTTATACCGGTCTGCCGGAGAAGGAGAGCGGGCAGATGAGAACAGCCGGCCTGCTGGCTCCGTTCAGTCTGGATTACCTGCTGGGATACGGATTCTACCAGGAAGAGATCGCTCTCTTGAAGCAGGTAGACCAGTTCGCCTCGTTCTACTTCGAGATCAATAAGCCTGCTGTGTCTGTTCCGGCCCAGCTGCTGGCGCTGGTGCTTCACCATGCAGGCCAGAGCGCGGATAAGGAGCAGCTGCAGGACTCCGATCCGGTCTGGTTAGACCCCTCCCGCTTCCTGCTGGATAACTATATGGTGGGAGAGGTGTACAGCGAGCCGCGTGCTGCTTTCCAATCCTTCCTGCGCAGCCGTGCGGATGTCCAGTCGGCGAGAAGGAACGTATCGGCGGTGAAGCTCCTGAACAGCGCAGCGCTGAAGACGCCGAAGGAGGAATGGGGCATCTCGCCGCGTGAGGAAGAGGTGCTGGAATTAATCATTCAGGGCAAGACCAACAAGGAGATTGCCAGCAGCTTATTTATCAGCGAGCATACCGTCAAGAATCATCTCAGCCGCATCTTCAGCAAAATGGACGTCACTGACCGTTCCCAGATCATCGCGCTGGTCTACAAACGAATATTCGACTCCGAGCGTATTGAGATCCCCTGACTTCAGGGGACAGGCCGTCTGGCCCGCCATACCGGAGCAGGAAGCTGAACGGTCCCCTTTCACTGGAAAGGGGATTTTTTTTAGTCATCATCGAAGTTAAAGCCCCACTTTGAGAGGGGATTTTGTGTTGCCAGTCTGCATACTCTATGTTATTATTACAAGTGATAATGATTATCAATATCATATATAAATACATAGGGGGATTAATTTGCGATACAATAGAAAAAGTCTTGTCCTGTTGGTCTTCAGTCTGGTTATGGCCCTGCTGCTTGCAGCCTGCGGCCAGTCGAATAACTCTGGAGGGGGCTCCGGTTCGGCAGCCAATGCAGCTGCCCCTGCAGCTTCTGCAACTCCTGCTGCAACACCGGCCGCAGCTTCTGATGACGCAAAGATGGTCACCTTCCAGGATGGCGCCGGCGAGGTCCAGGTGCCTAAGAACCCGCAGCGAATCGTGGACACTACAGCCTTTTACACGGGCTATCTCCTGGCGCTGGGTGTGAAGCCGGTAGGGGTCATGGAGGGAACGAAGTCCAGTCCATACCTTGCAGACATGCTTACTGACGCGGAAACGCTGGGTAATGATGTCACTCCAGAGAATATTTTGGCTCTGGACCCTGACCTGATTATTGTGTACACCGGCACGGAAGGCATCGACAAGCTGAAGGAAATCGCGCCTGTGGTACAGATTACATATGGCGCTAAGAATTATAAGGATCAGATGCTTGACTACGGCAAGCTTGTGAACAAGAATGAGGAAGCCAAGGCCTGGATTGAGCAGTGGGAGGCCCGGATTGCTGAGCTGAAGCCGCAGGTGCAGGCTGCTGTCGGCAATAAGACCGTATCCATCCTGAACCCGTATGCCAAGGGGCTGTATGTATTCGGCCATAACTACGGGCGGGGCGGCGAAATTCTCTATGGGGAGTTCGGCCTGAAGGCCCCGGCTGAAGCGCAGAAGGAAGCGATTGACAGCGGAACCGGCTGGGCGTCCATCTCGCTGGAGAAGCTGCCGGACTTTGCCGGCGACATTATCTTCACCTGCCCATGGTCGGGAGATACCTCAGACCCGAAGATTGTGTATGACAATCCGCTGTGGAAGGGCCTTCCGGCGGTTAAGGCAGGGAATGTCTTCCAGCTTAATCCTGCTGCAGATACCCTCAATGATCCAATCTCCCTGGAGAAGCAGCTCGATTTCATTACAACAAGCCTCTTGTCGGTAAAATAAGATATTGCTGCACCCAAAAAAGCTGCGCGGGATCAGGATGAACTCTGATTCCGGCGCAGCTTTTTGTAATATAGGCAACGCTATTCAGGCAGGCTTATTCCACCGGCAGAGCCGATTCCGAAGCGGTCGCATCGGCCAGCATCTGGCGAAGTACGGTCTGCAGAATGCCGCCGTTGCGGTAGTAATCGATGTCCACGCTGCTGTCCAGACGGGCAACGACCGGGAACTCAAACCGGGTGCCGTCTTCACGGGTCGCGGTAACCGTCAGCTCCTGTCCGGGCTGTACGTTATTATCAAGACCGGTGATGTCGAAGGTCTCGCGTCCGGTCAGTCCCATGCTGCTCCAGCCATGGCCTTCCTGGAACTGCAGCGGCAGCACGCCCATACCGACGAGATTGCTGCGGTGAATCCGCTCGAAGCTCTCGGCGATAACCGCCTTAACTCCCAGCAGAAGTGTTCCCTTGGCTGCCCAGTCACGCGAGCTGCCGGTGCCGTATTCCTTACCGGCGATGACAATCAGATTCTGACCGGCAGACTGGTACAGCATGGAGGCATCATAGATGGACATAACCTCATCGCTCGGCAGGAAGGTAGTTACGCCGCCTTCTGTGCCCGGAGCTACTGCATTGCGGATACGGATGTTGGCGAACGTACCGCGCATCATCACCTCATGATTCCCGCGGCGTGAGCCGTAGGAGTTGAAGTCGGCGCGTTCCACGCCATGGCCCCGAAGGTATTCTCCGGCCGGACCAGAGGTAGAGATGTTCCCGGCCGGTGAGATATGGTCTGTAGTGACCGAATCGCCAAGCAGGGCAAGCACACGGGAGCTCTTGATGTCCTTAATGTCGTTCACGCCGTCTGCCAGATGCTCGAAGAATGGCGGATTCTGAATGTAGGTGGAGTTGCTGTCCCATTCATACAGCTCGCCTTCCGGTACAGGAATGTTATTCCAGCGTTCATTGGCTGTGAATACATTCTCGTATTTGCGGCGGAACATTTCCGGGCTCAGAGAGAGTCCGATCGCTTCACGGATCTCGGCGGATGTCGGCCAGATGTCAGCCAGGAAGACAGGCTCGCCCTGCGGGTCATAGCCCAGCGGGTCGGTCTTCAGGTCAATGTTCACTGTGCCGGCAAGGGCATAAGCAACCACCAGCGGGGGGGAAGCCAGGTAGTTGGCTTTGACCTGGGCATGGACTCGGCCCTCAAAGTTACGGTTCCCGGATATTACAGCTGCAACCGTCATATCATGTTCTGAAATGGCTTCGCTGACTTCATCCGGCAGCGGGCCGGAGTTGCCGATACAGGTGGCGCAGCCGTAGCCGGCCAGATAGAAGCCTAGCGCCTCCAGCGGCTTCAGCAAATCGGCCTTCTGCAGATACTCTGTCACCACCAGCGAGCCGGGGGTCAGACTGCTTTTGACATAGCCGGGTTTGGTCAGGCCGCGCTCAACAGCCTTCTTCGCCAGCAGGCCCGCGCCCAGCATAACGCTCGGATTAGAGGTATTCGTGCAGCTTGTGATCGCTGCAATGACAACCGCTCCGGTGCTCAGCTTGCTGGTGGTGCCGTTCTTATGCTGCACTTCTACGGTTTCAGCAATCTTCTCATCGCTGAGGCCGTACCCTCCCTTATCTACAGGTGTACGGATAATACCGTTGAAGTTCTCCTTCATATGGGTCAGCTCCACCCGGTCCTGCGGACGCTTCGGTCCGGCAAGGCTCGGAACCACAGACGCCAGATCCAGCTCAATTGTATCCGTGAACACAGGGTCCGGGGTATCTGCGGTGCGGAACATGCCCTGCGCCTTGTAATAGTCGCCGACCAGCTCCACCAGCTCATCCGGGCGTCCGGTGCTGCGCAGATAGGCCAGCGTCTCGTCATCCACCGGGAAGAAGCCGATCGTTGCACCGTACTCCGGTGCCATGTTGGCTACGGTAGCACGGTCCGCCAGGCTGATGTTAGCCAGTCCCGGCCCGTAGAATTCGACAAACTTGCCGACGACGCCCTTCTTGCGCAGCATCTCGGTTACGGTGAGGGCTAGGTCGGTCGCCGTAGCGCCCTCGATCAGGCTGCCGGTCAGCTTGAAGCCGATGACATCCGGGGTGACGAAATAGAGCGGCTGTCCCAGCATGCCTGCCTCTGCTTCAATCCCGCCGACGCCCCAGCCGACGACGCCAAGGCCGTTGATCATGGTCGTGTGGGAGTCCGTTCCGACAAGCGAATCCGGGTAGACCACAGTCTCGCCGTCAATGGTCTTGGTGGCTGCTACAGAGGCCAGATATTCCAGGTTCACCTGATGCACAATCCCTGTAGCCGGCGGCACCGCACGGAAGTTATTGAAGGCGGTCTGCGCCCAGCGCAGGAAGCGGTAGCGCTCCTCGTTGCGCTCGAATTCCACGTTCATATTATAATCCAGCGCATCGGCTGTTCCGAACGCATCGACCATAACGGAATGGTCAATAACCAGGTCAACCGGCACGAGCGGATTAATCTTCTTCGGGTCGCCGCCTGCCTTCTTGACGGTGTCGCGCATGGCCGCCAGATCGACCACGACAGGCACGCCAGTGAAGTCCTGCAGGACAATCCGGGCAGGAATGAACGGAATTTCCTTATTGCGGTCAATGCCGCCAGACCAGTTGGCCAGCTGCTTCACATGCTCTTCAGTAATCGCCCGTCCGTCGTACTGGCGGACAGCCGCCTCAAGCAGCACCTTGATGGAGAAAGGCAGGGAGGAAATATCACCTGCGCCTTGCTCTTCCAGCGAATTCAAATGATAGTAGCGATAGTTCTTGCCGCCTGATGTCAGATTCTTGGCCAGTGAGAAATGATCCTTGCTTGGCATATATGCGCCTCCTCGTTTCATCTGATGAAACTACATTTCATAATTCCTGTACTTTTAAGTATAACGTTTACAAGGGGGGGAGTAAAGTTTTTTTTGCTGCAGGATGTGAGGTTTGCCGCAGCAGAAATTGGCACAGGACTGCTCCTCCGCAGAGTTAAATCGCCTTCGTGCTGTATAGGTGCAGGAAATCCTTCATATATATAGGACAGCAGCCAAAACGGCAACGAAAGGGCGGAGTATGAAATGGAGCAGCAATGGAAAAAAAGTCTCTATGTCTATGTGGATCAGCTGAACAAGGGGCGGGTTGCCCCCGGGTCTGAGCCGCGGCATACCACCATCAGAGACCCGCGGTTCGTGGAAGAGCAGCAGGCGCGCTCCCGGCGGATCGCCCAGTGGTACAGACGGCGGGGCATTACTCCGCTGCGAGGGGAGACCGGAGTCAGGACCGTACGTACCGTGCGGCAGAATCCGGCCGAGGTCGTTGCCGATGTGGCGCTGCACAGCGCCTTCTATTATGAGAAGGGCGGAATGACGCACCGTGAGGATGTGGTGGAGTCCGAGCGCCTGACCTTCGTGCGCGAGAAGGGCGGGTGGGAGATTGTGACTGTGGAGCACCGTGTTCCGGAGCGCAGCGGAATCCGCAAATTGGTGGAGAGTGACCCGGCGGTCCGCCTCTCGCAGTGGGGAGAGGTGCTGCCTGTTCCGCGCCCGTCCCAGCCGCTGCTGAACCGCCGTGTCCTGGGCGGAGCCGGACGGGAGAGTGCAGTGCGCTACCGCCGGGAGGAGGCCGCTGCGTATGCCGACCGCTGGTGGAAGGACGGGAATCCGGAGTTCGAGATTTTTGAGGTGGACTGCACGAATTATGTCTCCCAATGTCTCTTTGCAGGGGGAGCGCCTATCCACTATACTGGTAAAAGAGAAACGGGCTGGTGGTACAAGGGCTATAACGGTACCCAGGAATGGTGGAGCTTCAGCTGGGCGGTCTCGGACAGCCTGCAGCGCTATTTAAGCGGAAGCCGCCAGAGCGGCCTGCGCGCCGAGCTTGTTGAGCGTCCCGACCAGCTTCAGCTGGGCGATGTCATCCAGTATGACTGGGACGGCAACGGACATTACCAGCACAGCACGATTGTCACTGCTTTTGATGCAGGCGGTATGCCTTTGGTGAATGCCCGGACAGTCAGCAGCCGCCACCGCTACTGGGACTACAAGGATTCCTATGCCTGGACGGACCGGACGGCTTATCGTTTTTTTCATATTAATGACTACTTATAATTCGGAAAGAGGTTAGGGCATGGGAAACGCTAAGACTACCGTAGGACTGGTGTACGGCGGCAAATCCGGGGAGCATGAGGTATCGCTGCAGACGGCTTTTGCGGTTATGAACGCTTTTGACTACGATAAATATGAGATTATTCCGTTCTATATATCCAAGCGGGGCGTCTGGAAGGTGGGCACTGTGCTTACGGCTCCCTTCACCGCCATCGAGCAGCTTAAGCTCACTGAAGCGTCGGGAGATATGGGGACCGCACTGGGCGCAGTGTTCAGCGGGCTGAGCGGCGGCGAGGCGGTCATTGATGTGATGTTCCCGCTGCTGCATGGCACGAACGGAGAGGACGGCACCATTCAGGGGCTGTTCGAGATGGCGAATATCCCGTACATTGGCGCAGGCGTGCTGGCATCCTCGGCGGGCATGGATAAGGTGGTCATGAAGAAGCTGTTCGGCGAGGCGGGGCTGGAGCAGTGTGAGTACTGTTACTTCAATGCGGCGAACTGGAAGCAGCGCAGCCACGAGCTGATTGTCGGCATAGAGGATAAGCTGGGCTATCCGGTGTTCGTCAAGCCGGCCAACCTGGGCTCCAGCGTGGGTATCTCCAAGGCCTCGGACAAAGAAAGCCTGATCAAGGCGGTGGATTATGCCTTCCGATATGATACCAAGGTTATTATTGAGGAGTTCATCGATGCCCGTGAGGTGGAGGTTGCGGTGCTGGGCAATGAAGAGCCGGAAGCCTCGGTTCCGGGTGAAATTGTCTCTTCCGGTGAATATTATGATTATGCGGCCAAGTATACCGACGGCAAATCGCAGATGCTGATCCCGGCTCCTGTCGATCCCGAGGTGGCTGACCATCTGCGTGAATCGGCGATTCTGGCCTTCAAGGCGATTGAGGGCAGCGGGATTACCCGGGCCGACTTCTTCCTGCGCAAGTCTGACGGCAAGATTCTGATTAATGAAGTGAACACGATGCCGGGCTTCACCCCGTTCAGCATGTATCCGCTGCTGTGGCGCGAGACCGGCGTATCCTACCGGGCGCTGCTGGACCGCATGATCGGGCTTGCGCTGGAGCGTTACCGGTTCAGACAGGGACTCAAATACGATAACGAATAAAACATGTTGATCGGCGGGAGCATTCCGGCCGGGAAGGAGAGAGACTTATGGGATTTCAGACAGAGTTCAATTCGGTATGCAAGTTCAAGAATGAGCAGGAGCTATATGAGCTGCTGGAGTATGGACGCACCAAGATGGTGAAACAGGGCTTCCGTGTCTATCCGACCGGCCAGAAGGTGATCGCCTATAACCCGGAGAATACGGCGGTGGCGATTGTCAAAATCTCCGCATCGATTGCTGAAATCAACTTCCAGGGTCATGAGGTCACGGCGGTGGAGATGGATCTGGTCCGCAAGCTGACTGAGGATGAATCGCGTATCCAGACGGCTCTTGCCTATGAGATGTTCTTCGGGGAAGAGGGATGATTGTCCGCTTCGGCTATGTCGCCATGTCTACGGTGATCAAGGACTGCTCTCCCTCCAAAACAATGACGATGGCCAGCTTCAGCAAGCTGGGCGACCGGGAGGCGGCGCTGCGTAAGCTGGAATCCATCGCCCGGATGAATCTGCACAATACGCTCCGTCTGCTGAAGCATAATACCGGCTCGGATATCGAGGTCTACCGGATGACCTCCAAGCTGGTCCCGCTGGCGACACATCCGGATCTGGCGGACTGGCAGCCGCTAACTGCGCTTGCTGCGGAATTCGCTGAAGTGGGCGGCTATGTGAAACGCCACGGGATGCGTGTCAGCTTCCACCCGGATCACTTCACTGTACTGAGCACGCCGCGTCCTGAGGTGCTGGCCAGCTCGGTCCGCGATCTCCGGCATCATACGGACATGCTGGAGGCCATGGGGCTGCCGGCTACCGCCAAGAACAATATCCATATTGGCGGAGCTTATGGGGACAAGCCTGCGTCAGCCGAGCGCTTCTGCGAGCAGTGCGCGGCGCTGCCGCTTGCCCTCCGGGAGCGGATGACGCTGGAGAACGACGACAAGACGTTCAACGCCGTGGAGACGCTTGAGGTCTGCCGCAGGCTGGAGCTGCCGATGGTGCTGGATATCCATCATCAATGGGTGAACAATGAGGGCGAGCTGCCCTGGGAGCTGTGGCCGCAGATTCAGCAGACCTGGACAAGCCCTCTGGCCCAGAAGGATGCGCAGCCCGGGGAGCCGCTGCCGCCGAAGATTCATGTGTCCAGTCCGCGCAGCCCGTCTGATCCGCGCAGCCATGCTGATGGCGTGGAGCTGGCGCCGCTGCTTGCCTTCCTGAAGCGGATTGCCGCCGATACCCCGGCCGTGGATGTCATGATTGAGGCGAAGCTGAAGGACGGGGCGCTGTTCGCTCTGATGGAGGAGCTGAAGGGACTAGCTGCGGGCGGGAACGGAATTATGGTACGAAACGGAGCGAGCGTGAATATAGAACCATAACCGGCAAAAAACTTGACCGTTAGGCCATTTAACTGTGCCGGTTGTGACTTGATAAGTCAGTCTAAATAAGGTACGTTGAATGCAAGTTGAGCAGCCTGAGAATTTGGCGTACTGCTAGAGACAGCGTTCCATGGGAGAACGACATGTTCAAAGAAAGCGGAGTGAAGAGATGAGTCCTGTAAGTCCTGATAACCGAAATGAACGGGAGCCTTATGTGGTTACAAGCAAGGGGCATACGGCGGTAGCCATCAATGCGGCCGCCAAAGCGGGGGAATGGATCAAGACCAGACAAGGCCAGGTCAAGGAGCTGGGCAGCAAGACCTCTGCCCAGGACCTCGTTACGGAGGTGGATAAAGGGGTAGAGCAAATGATCCGCCGGCTGATCCTGACCCATTATCCGGACCATGCCATCCTGGGGGAAGAAGGGGTTCAGCCCGGAGCCGAGGCCGTCACTGCCGCTCTGGAGGAAGCGCGGGAGCATGACTATCTGTGGATTGTCGATCCGATCGACGGCACCACCAATTTCGTGCACGGCTTCCCTTTCTACTGTGTATCGATTGCACTGGTGGTGAAGGGAGAGCTTACGGTAGGGGTCATCTACGACCCGATTCGGGACGAGATGTTCGTGGCCGAGAAGGGCAAGGGCGCATATATGCACGGCATCCGGGCAGCGGTATCGGCGGAGACGGACCCGGGCAGCAGCCTGATTGCCATGGGCTTCCCGCCGGACCGGGTGATTGCCCAGCCGGCCAATCTGGCCGGGCTGCAGCAGATTCTGCCGCAGGTGCGCGGCATCCGCGCCGGAGGCTCGGCAGCGCTGCATCTGGCATATGTTGCTGTAGGCCGTGTGGACGGGTACTGGGAGGTCGGGCTTAGTCCGTGGGACTGCGCGGCAGGCGTACTGCTTGTACTGGAATCCGGCGGTAAGGTCACGGATACGCTGGGGAACCCCTACGACATTAGTACACGCCATGTAGTAGCCAGCAACGGCCAGATTCATGATTATCTGGTAGGCGCTCTGCAGGCAGCAGATGCTACAGGCTTCAAGAAGCAATAGGAGGCTTGAACGTCATGAACGAGAATGACGATCTGGAACAGAAATTAACCGAGCTGCTGGTGGAAGGCGAGATGGAGCAGGCCGACCGCAAGGCCAAGGAGCTCCGCCAGATTTCGCCCAAGTACGAGATCCGGATTCAGACCACCCTTGATCCCATTGTGGAAGAGACGCTTCGTTACCGCAAAATCGCCTATGAGCTGGATGACCGGTACGATAAGTATATGAAGCGGGCCGGATACAGCGGCACGCCGGACGGCGATGGCCCGAGGAAGCCTGCATCGCCCGGCAGCGAGGAGCAATAGAATTGCCGGCCTGCGGCCGGTTAGCTTCAGAAGAGAGCGGTTTTCCGGGTTGGCCGGGAAGCCGCTCTTTTGCGCAGCGGGAACGGGTGTTAGAATGGAATTATACTAATTTAGGGGGAATACGATGCTGAAGACATGGAGAAGATTCATATCAGCCTCTGCAGGCGGACTGCTGTTATTGGCCGCACTAATTCAAGTACAGGCGGGTCCGGCCGTTGCGGCAGCAGCAGACGCAGATCAAGGGGCGGCGCAGGATGTCTTTCGCATCGTGGCACTTGGAGATTCGATCACTGCCGGATATGAGCCGGGGATGACCGATCCGGGCGTGAAGCCGTACGGCTATGCTGAACGGTTATTGGAGCAAGGCTGGTACCACGGCAGAACGGAGCTTAGCAATTACGGTATTCTGGGCCTTAAGACCGCTGGGCTGCTTCAGTATACCAAGGCGATCCAGGAGGGGGCGGCTGTAAACGCAGAGGCGATTCAGCCCGGCCTGCCTGATCCGAGAATTGCCCAGTTCGCAGCGGCTGTTCCGCAGATCAAGGCCGAGCTTGCCGCTGCCGACCTGATTACCCTGACGATTGGCGGCAACGATGTCAGCAGCCTGTTCCTGAATTATAAGACGCTGACGGATACCGACTTCGCCGCCCAGCTGGCCGAGCGCCTCACGGAATATAGCAGCAATGTATCCGCAGCGCTGCAGAATATCCGGGCGGTCAATCCGCAGGCCACCATCCTGCTGGCCGATCAGTATCAGCCGGCTCCGCGGATTGCCCTGGGCGCTTCGTATGACAAGCTGATGAATGCCGCTGCGCAGTTCACTGCAGCCGCCGATCAGATTGCGGCATCGCTTAATCAGGCTGATGCCCCTGTGAAGATCGCTCATGTTGCGGCTGTCTTTGCGGGTACGGAGGCATCGCTCACCCATATTATCGGGGCAGGAGCGGCTGATTTTCACCCTACACAGGTTGGGTATGAAAGGATCGCCAAAGTGTTCGCCGGACTGCAATGGGGGGAATACCGGACTCCGGCAGTACCTGCATTGGCTTCAGGTGCGGCTGCGCCGATGTCCATCGTGGTGAAGGGGACGGAGCTGAACACGCCCAATAAGCCGGTGCTGAAGAACGGGCAGAATTTCCTGGCGCTGAAGGATATTCTGAATGCGGTAGGTGCGCAGGGGAAATGGGATAACAAGACCTCCAGCGCAACCGTCACCTACGGCGGAAGAACGGTAGTGATTACAATCGGGGCGAAGACCATGAAGGTGAACGGTGCGGATGTGGCGCTGGATACCCCGGCCTTCCTGCACAAGGTGGGCAAGGAGGACAAAACCTATCTCCCGCTGGGCGCGCTTGCTACCGGCCTTGGCTTCGATGTGAACTACAGCGCCAAGCTGCGGACAGCTTTCATTAATCCATAATTCCGCATAAGCTATCTAAATGAATCAATTAGGCCTAATCAGAAAAGGTGGATGAACGCAGTTGTCTAATGCCAAGTTTAAGAAGGACTATATCCTCACGATGGATGATATTGTACGGGAAGGAGCACCTGTGCTCCGTACCGTTACCGAGCCGGTGCAGGTCCCGCTCCGGCAGGAGGACCGCGAGGCGCTGCAATGTATGATGCAGTTCCTGAAGAACAGCCAGGATGAGGCGATGGCTGCCAAATATAAGCTGCGGTCTGGAGTAGGCTTATCCGCCAATCAGATCGGGCTGCCGCAACGGATGTTCGTCATGTATCTGACGGATGAGAACGGCCGGAAGGTAGAGTACACCTGGGTGAATCCCAAGATCATCAGCCACTCCATGGCGATGGTGTATCTGCCGGAGAGTGAAGGCTGCCTGTCCGTGGACCGGCCTGTACACGGCTTCGTGCCGCGTTACGAGTCGGTGAAGGTGCGGGGCTTCGATCTGGACGGCCAGGTCATTACCCAGCGGTTCAAGGGGTATCAGGCTATTGTGATCCAGCATGAGATGGATCATCTGGACGGCATCATGTTCTACGACCGGATCAATGCCCAGAACCCGTTCAAGCTGCCGCAGGATGTGGAGATCCGCAGCCTGTATGAGCAGAAGGGGAGTTAGCGGAGAGAGGCGGATGGGCGCGCCTGAGCGTTGTATCTGGCTGTGGCGGATCTGTCCGATTGGATAAGCCAATCGACTTTGAATGATGAATAAGGGGTGTCTCAGGCCATGTGCATGGCTGTTGAGACACCCCTTATTGTTATGCAATTCTGCGTGATGGACTGGGAGGCCCTTATCCAGAGGAATGTTACAACTCCCTAGGCTGATCGGACACAGAGGCCGTTAACCCATCACTTTGCAGTCTCTCTATGCTGAAAAGATGGGTTTAAGAGCTTCTGAGTCCGCGCTAGGCGTAAAAACTGGATTGTTGGGTACAATAGCGCCTTCTCTGTCCGCATAAGTCTATGATAAGCGTATCGAACATTGCTGGCGATGGACTACTTCTCCGCCGCCATCGCCGCGAAGGAGGCTTCGGCTGCTTCCAGCGTCAGATCGATGTCTGCATCTGTGTGCGCGGTGGTCAGGAACCAGGCCTCATATTTGGACGGGGCCAGGTTAATGCCGCGGCTGAGCATGTGGCGGAAGAAGCTGGCGAACAGCTCGCCGTCAGTATCCTGCGCTTCATCATAATTCGTGACCGGATGGCTGCAGAAGTGCGTCGAGAAGGCGCCGCGAATCCGGTTGATGGTCAGCGGAATGCCATGGCGGTCAGCGGAGGCCTGAAGTCCGTCGGTCAGGCGGACCGCCAGCCGTTCCATCTCGTCATAGACGCCTTCGGAGCTGAGCACCTCCAGGCAGGCAATACCGGCGGAGATAGAGGCCGGGTTGCCGGCCATCGTGCCGGCCTGGTAAGCCGGACCGAGCGGAGCGACCTGCTCCATGACATGCTTCCGTCCGCCATATGCGCCGATGGGCAGCCCGCCGCCGATGATTTTGCCGAGAGCTGTCAGGTCGGGGATGATCTCCTCATGATTCTCAAGTCCGGCATAGGTCTGAGTGGAGCCATAATGGAAACGGAAGGCGGTGATGACTTCATCATAGATGACCAGGGAGCCGTTATCATGGGTCAGCTTGCACAGGCCCTCCAGGAAGCCCGGCTGCGGCATGACCATCCCGAAGTTGCCGACAATCGGCTCAACCATCACGGCGGCAACATCCTTACCCCAGGTCTCTAGCGCTTCACGCAGGGCGTCCAGATTATTGAACGGAACGGTGATGACCTCCTGGGCAATACTGGCCGGAACGCCCGCGCTGTCCGGGATGCCGAGCGTGGATGGACCTGAACCTGCGGCGACCAGCACCAGGTCGGAGTGGCCGTGATAGCAGCCGGCGAACTTGATGATTTTGCTGCGCTTGGTGTAGGCGCGGGCTACGCGGATGGTTGTCATTACCGCTTCGGTGCCTGAGTTGACGAACCGCACCTTGTCCATGGAGGGGATCGCTTCCTTCAGCATCTTGGCCAGCTTGATTTCAAGCTGAGTCGGCGTGCCGTAGAGCAGCCCGTTCTGTGCAGCCTCTGTAATGGCAGCGGTGATATGCGGGTGGGCATGTCCGGTAATGATCGGGCCATAGGCGGCCAGATAATCGATATATTCATTGCCGTCCTCATCCCAGAAGCGTGAGCCTCCGGCGCGTTTCATGAATACGGGAGCACCGCCGCCCACGGCCTTGAAGGAGCGGGAGGGACTGTTCACGCCTCCGACGATATGCTGGAGCGCTTCCTGGTATAGCTGTTCTGATGTACTGCGGTTCATAGGGTATGTTCCTTTCTTCTTGGCTTGTGCGCAAGGGAAAGGGCGAACCGCGGCTGATTCCCGCTGTCCGCCCGCCCCGTGTGCCAAGCATGGTTATATTGGGTGCTACTTCGTTCCCGGTGTTGCTGACGGGCTGCTGCCCGGAGAAGCCTCTGCGTCAGGAGCAGGGGTTGGCGTCGGGTCCGGCGCTGTCATTGTATCCTGAACGAACTGCTTCAGCGCCCGCTCGCTGCTGAAGCTGATCACCTGGGAGCCGTCCTTGAGGGTCTTCTCCCGGATCAGCTTCATCGGCGGGATCTGTGCACTGCCGCCCATAGAGCTGTCATAACCTACCGTTGCCAGCTTCCACATGTCATTAACATCAAGGTTCGTGTCGATATACGGCGTGACCTGACCGAGAATATTCGGCAGCTTGATGATCGAAGTGGTGCTGATTACCTTGTCCGCCACCGCTTTGAGGAAGCCGCGCTGGCGCTCGGTCCGGGTGAAGTCAGAGGTGGCATCGTGACGGAAGCGCACATATTGCAGCGCCATTTTGCCGTCCAGGTGCTGGAAGCCTTTTTTGAGATCAATGTCGTATTCCGGACCGTCTGCCTTGGTGGTGTAGTGCATGTCCTTCTCGACCTCATAGTCCACACCGCCCACGGCATCCACCAGCTTAATGAAGCCCTGGAAATCGGTATAGACATAATATTGAATCGGAATGCCGAGCAGGTCGCTTACCGTCTGCATCGCCGTATTGGGTCCGTAAGTAATGGCAGCGTTGATCCGCTGGGTCCCGTGGTCAGGAATATCAACATACGTATCGCGCAGAATAGAGAAGACATAGAACTTCTTCTTCACCGGGTCCAGAGAGGCCACCAGCATCGTATCCGAGCGCGGAACCTCGCCCTTCTTCACCCCGCGGGCATCCACGCCCATCAGCAGGATGTTAACCGGCTCTGTGCCCTCCCATTCAGGGGGCTTAACCGCCTCCGCCGAGGGTGTAGGAACATTAGCAAACGGAGAATCGTCGCCTGTCTTGTGCAGATTATCGAGCTGGTTGTAGATTGCGGTGAAATAATAAACCAGACCTCCTATAATTAGAAGGAGGAAGATTGCCAGAGTCCAGAGCAGCGTTTTCTTCTTTGACTTGCCGGCCTTTGCGTGCCGGTTCTTTCTTGGCGGCATTTCGTTCGTCCTTTCCGGTTCGCAGTCTCTACATTATAATTTCTTTTGGGAAGACGCGTCAATTTCAGGTTCACCAACTATATCGGCAAGGAGTGGATTCTACATGAATATTACCATCGGCCAGGAGGTCCCCGACTTCACGCTCCCCGCATCCACCGGGCGGGAGATTACTCTAAGCGAATACCGCGGCAGGAAGGTGCTGCTCTACTTCTATCCCAAGGACAATACCCCGGCCTGCACACAAGAGGCGTGTGACTTCCGCGACGCCCATGATACCCTGTCTGCGCATGGAGCCGTGGTTCTTGGTATCAGCACCGATCCCATAGCTGCGCACGGCAAATTCAGCACGAAGCTCAGCCTGCCGTTTCCGCTGCTGTCCGATGAGGAGCATAAGGTCAGCGAGCTGTTCGGCGTATGGCAGCAGAAGAAGCTCTACGGCAAGGAATTCATGGGCATCGTCCGCTCGACCTTCCTGATTGATGAGGACGGAATTCTGCGGGCTGAGTGGCGCAAGGTCCGGGTGAAGGGCCATGTGGACGCAGCATTGGAACAAATCGTGAAATAATCAGTATGCTGGGAATTAATTGCATTTGTCTGTTACATTTCTAACAGCCTGGGTCAGGCGCTCTCATGATATAGTTGCCTCATATTACTTCAAATTTGGAGCAAGGTATGGGGGATAGCATGAAAATACTGCGTATAGGGCTAGACGTCGGTTCCACTACGGCCAAATTGGTGGTCATGGAGCAGGGTACCATTATATATCAGGATTATGTGCGTCATTTCAGCGATATCAAAAAAGCAGCCATCACCCTCCTGTCAGATGTGCAGCAGAGATTCCCGGATCGCGAAGCGGCGCTTACGGTAAGCGGTTCCTCCGGCCTGTCCTTATCCAAGCTGGGGGAGATTCCGTTTGTCCAGGAGGTCATTGCCTGCACCAGAGCGATAAGTGAGCGGATTCCGCAGTGCGATACCGCGATTGAGCTGGGCGGAGAGGATGCGAAGATCATCTATCTCAGCGGCGGGGTGGAACAGCGGATGAATACTGCCTGTGCCGGCGGCACCGGAGCGTTCATCGATCAGATGGCCTCGCTGCTCCAGACCGATCCTGGCGGGCTGAATGAGCTGGCCGTGAAATATGAACGGATCTATCCGATTGCCTCGCGCTGCGGCGTATTCGCGAAGAGTGATGTGCAGCCGCTGCTGAATGAAGGGGCGCGCCGTGAGGATGTGGCGGCTTCGATCTTCCAGAGCATCGTGAACCAGACGATCAGCGGTCTTGCCTGCGGGCGGCCGATCCGCGGCCGCGTCGCGTTCCTGGGCGGACCGCTGACCTTCCTGTCCGCGCTCCGCGACCGGTTCACGGAGACGCTGGGGCTGGGGGAGGGCGAGGTGCTGTTCCCGGAGCACTCGCAATATTTCGTGGCCATCGGCTCGGCACTGGCGCCGTCTGATCCCCTGTTCCTGCCGCTCTCCGGCTGGATCTCCCGGATTGCGGCGGTCGACTTCTCGCTGGACCGGGCGGAGGATGCCGAGCTGGCTCCGCTGTTCGGGACGCCCGACGAGCTGGCCCAGTTCAGGCTCCGTCACCGCGCGGCAACGGCACCGCGTGCGGAGCTATCTGCCTATCGGGGGCCGGTCTATCTCGGAATTGATGCCGGCTCGACAACCACCAAGCTGGTGGTTACCGGTGCGGCAGACGAAATTCTGCACACCTTCTATGGAAGCAACAAGGGCAATCCGCTGCAATCGGTTACGGATGCGCTGAAGGAGATTTACCGGGTGCTGCCCTCCGGCTGCCATATTGCCGGGGCGTACGCTACCGGTTACGGCGAGGGTCTGGTCAAGGCCGCCCTGCGGCTTGACGGCGGCGAGGTGGAGACGGTGGCCCATTACAAGGCGGCCTCCCGGTTCATGCCGGAGGTAGACTTCATCCTCGATATCGGCGGCCAGGATATGAAGTGCATCAAGATCAGGGGCGGGGCTATCGACAGCCTGATGCTGAATGAAGCCTGCTCGGCAGGCTGCGGCTCCTTCCTGGAGAGCTTCGCTTCCGCGCTGGAGCTTGGCATTGAGGCGTTCGCAGAGGCGGCGCTCGAAGCCCGGAAGCCGGTCAACCTCGGCTCCCGCTGCACCGTATTCATGAACTCCAAGGTGAAGCAGGTTCAGAAGGAAGGGGCGACGCTGGCCGACCTCTCGGCCGGGCTGGCTTATTCTGTGGTGAAGAATGCGCTGCAGAAGGTCATCAAAATCCGCAACCCCGAGGACCTGGGACGCAGCATCATTGTTCAGGGCGGCACCTTCTATAATGAAGCTGTGCTGCGGGCGTTCGAGCTGCTGACGGGGCGTACGGTGGTTAGACCCGATATCGCAGGTGTAATGGGTGCCTACGGCTGCGCGCTGATCGCCAGAGAACAGGCTGCCCCGGAAGGAATCAGCACGATTCTGGGACCGGAGGAATTGGAGAGCTTCACTTATTCCGTTGCACCCGGCCGCTGCAGCCGCTGCGCCAATAACTGTGCGCTGACGATCAGCCGCTTCCCCGATAAGAGCTTCCATGTGACAGGCAACCGCTGTGAGCGGGGAGCCGGCGGCAAGAAGGAGAAGAACAGCCTGCCGAATCTGATGCAGTATAAATATGAACGCTTCTTCGACTATGAAGGCTTGCCCGAAGTGGCGGCGGTTCGGGGGACGGTCGGCATCCCGCGCACGATGAATATGTTCGAGAATTATCCGTTCTGGCACACCTTCTTCACTTCTCTGCGTTACCGGACGGTGCTGTCCCCCAAATCAAGCAAAAAGCTGTATGAGCGCGGTATGGATACCATTCCCTCGGAGTCGATCTGCTATCCGGCGAAGATGGCGCACGGGCATGTGCAGCACCTGATCGGGCAGGGTGTGGACTTCATTTTCTACCCGGCGGTGGTCTATGAGAAGAAGGAGGATGACGCGGCCCAGAATCATTTCAATTGTCCGGTTGTTGCCTCCTATCCCGAGGTGATCCGCAATAATATGGATGGGCTGAAGGAGCAGGGTGTGCCGCTGATCAGCCCGTTCCTGACCTTCGATGATATTCCGGCTCTGACCCGGGTTCTGGCAAGAACGTTCCCGGAGGTTCCGAGGGAAGAGATTGCTGCGGCTGTCCAGGCCGGACTGGCTGAGGCTGACCAGGCGAAGAATGATGTGCGCAGCAAGGGCGAAGAGACGCTGGTCTTCCTCTCGGAGACAGGCACGAAGGGAATCTTGCTGTGCGGACATCCCTACCATGCCGACCCGGAGATCAACCACGGGATTGCCGATATGATTACCGGGATGGGGTTGGCTGTACTGACCGAGGATTCCATCTGCCATCTGGACCGCAGTGAGGGGGACGTGGGGGTAGTGAACCAATGGACCTACCATGCGCGGATGTACCGTGCGGCCCGGCTGGCGGCTTCAAGGGACGATCTGGAGCTGGTCCAGCTCACCTCGTTCGGCTGCGGAATCGATGCGATTACCTGTGACGCGGTTCAGGAGATCATGGAGCGGCACAACAAGGTCTACACGCTCATCAAAATCGACGAAATCAGCAACCTGGGAGCCGCCCGCATCCGCCTGCGCTCCCTGCAGGCTGCGATGCGCGAGCGCGAAAAGGGCGAAGTGAGACCGCAGCTGCTCTATAAGCCGCAGCCGGGTGTGCCGTTCACGAAGGAAATGAAGGATACCTACACCATTCTCGCTCCGCAGATGTCGCCGATTCACTTCGAGCTGTTCGAGCGGGTCTTCCAGGATGCCGGCTACCGGTTGAAGATTCTGGAATCAACCGGCCCGCAGGAGACGGAGGAAGGGCTGCGGTATGTCAATAATGATGCCTGTTATCCGGCGATTGTCACGATCGGGCAGATACTGTCCGCTCTGAAAAGCGGGGATTATGATCCTGACCGGACCGCAGTCATTATGTCGCAGACCGGCGGGGGCTGCCGGGCGACTAACTACATCTCCCTGCTGCGCAAGGCGCTGAAGGATGCAGGTCTGGGGCAGATTCCCGTGATTTCCCTGAATGCCTCCGGGATGGAGAACCAGCCGGGCTTCCGCATCAGTCTGAAGCTGGCGAACCGTCTGATTGCTGCAGCGTGCTACGGGGATCTGATGATGCGTCTGCTGCACCGCTTCCGGCCGTATGAAGCTGTTCCGGGAAGTGCGGAAGCCCTTTTCCGCCAAGGCATGGAGCGCTGTAAGAGCAGCCTGTCGACCTTCTCCTTCCGCGAATATAAGCGGCTGACACGCGAGATTGTCGGGGAATTCTCCCGTCTGCCGGTGATTCAGGCCGAGAAGCCCAAGGTCGGCATTGTCGGGGAGATTCTGATCAAGTTCCACCCGGACGCGAACAACCGGATCATCGATATGATTGAGGCGGAAGGCGGAGAGGCGGTCATGCCGGACTTCCTGGATTTCATCTTCTATTGTGTCTACAATCCGATCTACAAGGCCGAACAATTCGGCAAAAGCAAACGGCTGGGCTACATCAATCCCATGCTGATCTCGTATCTCGAAATCTACCGCAAGCCGGTTAAGGTGGCGCTGGAGCAGGCCGGCCTGTCCAAGGGCCGGGAGAATATCTACGGCCTGGCCGAGAAGGCGGGCCGGCTCGTATCTGTCGGGAATCAGATGGGCGAAGGCTGGTTCCTGACGGCTGAAATGATGGACCTGCTGGATAACGGAGTGAATAATATCGCCTGCATCCAGCCGTTCGCCTGCCTGCCGAACCACATTACCGGGCGCGGGATGATTAAGGGACTGAAGGATCTGTATCCGGGCGCGAACATCGTCGCCATCGACTACGATGCCGGGGTCAGCGTGGTGAACCAGGCCAACCGCATCAAGCTGATGATGTCGATTGCCAGCGGCCTGACCAGCGGGAAGCAGGCGGCAGAGGAACTGATGCCGCTGTCCCCGGCGCTGGCGGGCAGTGTAGGCTGCCAAGGGTAGGTATAAATATAGCGGACCGGTAAATATGCCGGTCCGCTTGTTTGATATGCAGAAAAACGAATATAATGCGTACTGCTGCGGTGAGAGAAGGGCCCCATTGCACCACAGCCAGTAACATTTATATGGAAATCCTGCAAAAGGTGCAACAATACAGTCTCATAGAAGCGGCCTATGCGGAAATCCTGCACCAAATGCAACAAATCGAGCGCCAACTTACTCTAACCACCGAAATTTCTGCAAATAATGCAACAATCCTCCACAGCCAGTAACATTTATAGAAAGATCCTGCAAAAGGTGCAACAATGCTCCCGTACACGCCCAAACGCAGGCCGAATCTCTATGGAAAACCGAACACAATGAGACCGGAGGCGGCGCGTGGGCCAAATGTAATCGAAAAACCGATCACATTGGCTTGCGCGAGGTAAGCGGGCCGGATGCAGGCCGGGAGCCAACGAGGGGCGGAAGTGTCCCTCTGAATTGGCGGGATGCCTCCAAAATTACTTCTGCTTCTGCAGCTTCTCCTTCACGCGCATCGCTTTATTCAGGTGGACGAATGGATGCCGGGTGGCCGGCATCAGCACCAGGCCGGCTGTCGTTTTGCCCGCCCAATAATCAAGCAGCCACTGCTCCGACTCCAGGACAGCCTGCTCCTCCCTGACTCTGCTGAACTGAGCCGCACTGGCCTTGGCTGTGAACTGTCCCGGCTCCAGCGCAGCAATGACCGAACGCGTCCGCTTCGCGACAGCGTGCCGGTACGCTGCCAATGCCTCCAGATCTATCGCCCCGCTAAGGGCGGCGATATCCTGCCCGCTCATCCCGTTGCCGGAATGAACGTAAGGAATCCCCAGCCTCCGGGTATACTGACCCGAGTGCAGCACCTGCTCACTGTCCGCAACCAGCAGATTCATGGTAATATCCTCAATCCGTGCGCTGTGCCAGAGATGCCAGGCGATGGAGTTGCGGCTGCCGGGGGTTTTCACAGGATAACTGCGCACGGTCTGCTCCAGCAGCTGATCCCATAAGCAATCCTCATAAGTTACCGGTTCCCCGCCGCCGTCTTCCGGAGCGTACAGGGCAGAATGCAGCGCAAGGAAGATTGTGACGGCTGCCGTATGCGCTTCAGGCCTCATAATAATTCCGGATAATTTTTTATGCTGACCGTTCCAGTGATTCCGCTGTTCCTGGTTCATTTTCATGGCCTTCTTTCCATAGTTTTTCAGAAAATTTCTGCAATTAGTTATTGACGGGGAAATAGGTAAATAGTAAAATAGTTCGCATGCGAAGTAAATAGTTCGTATACGAAGTATTATCCTGCTTGTGGAGGGAGATAGGCTTGGAGGAAAAGGAAAAACAGCTGGACGATATTCTGTCCTCTTTCCGCTGCATCAACCATAACTTCCAGCAGCTTCTGTGGAAGTATGGGGAAGAGCTTAATATAACCTCAACCCAGCTCATGGTGCTGCGTAAGCTGGCGATGCATCCTGATGTCGGCATCACGGAGCTTGCTGATCTGCTGCATCTGGGCAACAGTGCGGCCAGCGGGGTAGTGGACCGGATGGTGAAGGCCGGGCTGATTACCAGAGAGCGCTCGCAGAGCGACAGACGCAGCTTCAAGCTGGCAATGACCGAGAAGGGCAAGGAAATCCGTGAGCTTAGCAGACAGTCATTCCGGCGGCATGTGCAGCCCCTGGCTGAGCTTCCCGCTGAGGATGCACAGGAACTGCTGCGGCTGCATGGCGAAATTATCAGAATTCTAGAACAAGGGAGAGACAACAAGAAGCTATGAGTACAATAACTGCTGGCCCTGCAACGTCCAAGACGGTCCGCAGAGGACCGATTATCGCCGCGCTGCTGATCGGCGCATTCGTGGCGCTGCTCAATCAGACACTGATGAACGTGGCGCTGCCCAAAATGATGGAGGATCTTAATATCCTGGCCAACACAGCCCAATGGCTGACGACCGGCTTCATGCTGGTGAACGGGGTGCTGGTGCCGGTCAGCGCTTATCTGGTGGAGAAGTTTACAACCCGCCAGCTTTTTACGACGGCAATGATGCTATTCTCCATAGGTACACTGGTCTGTGCGATCGGAACAGGCTTTGAGATGATTATGGTCGGCAGAGTGATTCAGGCCGTGGGTGCCGGGATTCTTATGCCGCTGATGAACATTGTGTTCCTGCGTATCTTCCCGATTGAAGAACGCGGCAAGGCCATGGGGCTGATGGCGGTTGCGATGATTTTTGCCCCGGCGGTCGGGCCTACCCTGTCCGGCTGGGTGGTTCAGAACTACTCCTGGCGCGTGCTGTTCTACATCGTGCTGCCGCTGGCCATTTTCTCAATGCTGCTTGGCATGAAGACGATGCAGAATGTTGGCAAGCTGACCTCCCCGCGGCTGGATAAGCCGGGGATCATCCTGTCGACCCTGGGCTTCGGCGGGCTGCTCTACGGCTTCAGTGATGCCGGAACCGACGGCTGGGGAAGCACAACCGTCATCCTCTGCCTGATTCTGGGTGTGGTCTCCCTGGCGCTGTTTGTATGGCGGGAGCTGACCACGGATAAGCCGCTGCTGGAGTTCCGCATTTTCCGTTACAACATGTTCTCCCTGACTACCGTGATCAACATCATCGTAACGATGGCTATGTATGCCGGTATGATCCTGCTGCCGATCTATCTGCAGACCATCCGCGGCTTTACGCCGATGGAATCCGGACTGATGCTGCTGCCGGGTGCGGTGCTGATGGGCATCATGTCGCCGATTACGGGAATTATTTTTGATAAAATCGGTGCCAGATGGCTGGCCGTCATCGGTCTGGCCATCACCACCGTAACGACCTGGGAATTCAGCCGGATCAGCACAGACACCACCTATACCCATCTGATTCTGACCTATACCGCGCGGATGTTCGGCATGTCCATGCTGATGATGCCGATCGTCACAGCCGGTCTGAACCAGCTGCCGCAGCGCCTCGCTTCCCACGGTACGGCGATGTCTAACACCCTGCGGACGGTAGGCGGCGCGCTGGGGATGGCGCTGTTCGTCAGCCTGATGACCAACCGCACGAAGAGCACCATCACGGATGCCCTGGTGAGCGGTGCGGTCTCGAAGACTGACAAGGCAGCGATGCTGAAGCTGACGCAGGACGCGACCATTAACGGGATTACCCATGCGTTCGCGGTGGCAACCTGGGTGACGGTGGCTGCCCTGGTGCTGGCCCTGTTCATCCGCAAGACCTCGCCGCAGCCCGACTTCCTGAAGACGGAAGAAGCCGACGGCGGACAGCCGCAGCCGAATCTGGCGAAATCGCAGAGAGCATAATTCAATATTGAGTATCAAAAAAGACGATCCGCTATAACCGTTTACGGTTGCCGGACCGTCTTTTTTGAAATATAAGAATGTATATGTTCCACACGATAACTTATCCTTATATTTCTCGCTGAAACGATACCGCCCTTAAAAAGGACGGCATAGCCGTTTCCACTTGATAGATGGGGTCCCCGCAAAGTACCTGAGTCATCATCGAAGCCAAAGCCTCACTTTGTGGGGGTATTTTGCCGGCTGCTCTTTACCAGTATAGACCGGCAAACCTGACAGCATGGATTCAGGTTTATTTACCCGTGCGGACAAAATGAATTAGGAGGCTGATCAATGCGATTATTGCGGCTCCGGGAGGTCTGACGCGTAGATCGCCGCAACGCCGCGCGCCACCTCGCCCACCCTGCGGCGGACATGCTCCGGCGCCAGCACCTCAAGGGTTGTTCCGAAGCTGAGCAGGAAGCCGTACAGCCAGTCGTTCTCAGGATAGTTAACAGTAAGTATGTATCCTCCGCGCTCATCCTGCTGAAGCGTCCCGCAGTCGAAGTACTCCTCGGCAAGATGCCTGCCTTCCGGTGCGAACCTAAGGGTTAGCGCTACGGTCTGCTGAGGGTCCTTCCACCCGTTGCTCCAGGGCAGCTCCTGCAGCGGTACCTCCTGCCGGGTATACTGCCGCCGCTCCTTCACCAGCGCCTTCATCCGTAGCAGCTTGAAGAGCCGGAAATCCTGGCGCTCTGTACAGAAGCCGTATATGTACCAGGACTGTCCCTTAAGCACCAAGGTATAAGGCTCTATGGTGCGTCTGGTCACGCGTCCCTCCGCTGATATGTATTCAAAGGTGACGGCAACTGCTTCCTCCAGCGCCTCTTTCAGCAGGCTGATCCGCTCCTCCAGCGGGGTCATCAGCTCCCACGGGGAGAGATCGACGATCATCTGGGTGGTTAAGCTGCGGAAGGCTTCCTTCTGGGACGGCGGAATGACACTGCTGATCTTATCCATTAGCAGCTGATGGCTGCCGCCATAGGAGGAGACGCTCTGCAGCGCTGTGAAAATATCGGCCAGCTCACGCTCGGACAGGACGTTGCGGTCGAGCCGGTAGCCCGGCATCAGGCCGATACCTCCCCCGGAGCCCTGGTAGGTGACGACAGGAATTCCGGCGCCGTTAATGCTCTCGATATCGCGGTAGATCGTGCGTACAGACACCTCGAACATATCGGCCAGCTCCTTGGCCTGAATCAGCGGCCGGTTGAGCAGCAGGATGACGATGGAGAGGAGACGGTCGATTTTCATAGGAATACCTTCTTTCGGGCTAAGGCTTAGCGGTTCTTGGAGGTCTCATTGACCTTAGTCTCCAGCCGGGCAACGGATTTGCGGCGCAGCAGCCGGTGGCGCAGGGCGGCCCGGTAACGGTACAGGATAATGACTGCGGCAATGAAGATCACACCCAGAGCGATCCACAGGGCGTAGGTCTCGATCAGGTGAAAGATGCCCATCCATTGGGGACCGAAGATTTTGCCGATGCCTAGGAACAGGACGACCCAGAACAAGGCGCCGCCGTAGGCGTACATGGCGAATTTGCGGAAGGGCAGGGCGATGATGCCGGCAAAGTAGCCGGTGAAATGGCGGACGCCGGGAATAAAGTAACCAATGGAGATCAGGATACTGCCGTACTTCTCGAACCAGCGCTGCGTCTTCTCCAGCTTGGCGGGGGAGAACAGAAACCATTTGCCGTAGCGCTGGATGAAGGGCAGCCCGGCCTTGAGGCCGATGAAATACGTGATGGTCATGCCGATGGTGGTCCCTGCAAAAGCCACAACAATCAGCGTGAAGAAATCCAGTCTGCCGGTGAAGGACAGAAATCCTGCGAAGGCCATGGTGGTCTCTCCCGGAAAGGGCAGGGCAATAAATTCTAGCAGAAGCCCGAAGAACAATACGCTATATCCATAGCTTGCGAACAATTCCTGTATCCATTTCAGCATTTCCATCGATTCTTCACTCTCCAAAGGCTGTGAGCCAATTCTAATCTGAAGCTTGTCTTCATACAATCTACCAAATGGCAGAATCGCGCCAATAGAATGCTGGAGGTAGAGAAGATGAAGGTAAGCCTGGGAAAATCTATCCGCCGCTTGATTATTTGCGGGTTGCTGGTGATTGCAGTAGTGCTCGGTGTGGGGGTGTCAGCCTATGGAGGAAGGGGGGATCTCCCTGCTGCGCAGAATGCGGTCTCCCGGCAGGCTGAGGCCGGCAAGGCGTTACCTCTACTCTCTAAGAATAATCCTCCGGCTGCTCCGGTGCAAGATTTGACGCCTGCGGCGGCCGGGCATGCAGCGGGGAAGCCGCAGAAGCCGCATATCTCTGTCCTATCTGCAAAAGAGAGCACAACAGCTCCGGAACCCTCCGGGCAGGCGAAGCAGAAACGGGTGGTCTATCTGACCTTCGACGACGGGCCGAGCGCAGTCACTCCCCGGGTCCTCAGCATCCTGCAGCAGCAGGGCGTCAAGGCCACCTTCTTCATGCTGGGTGAGCAGGCTGCCGGGCGTCCGGAGCTGGTTAAAGCGGTCTATGAGCAGGGACATGCCATCGGTAACCATACCTATAATCATAATTACCATGATTTATATAGCGGATTCACAGAATTCTGGCGCCAGATCAAACAGACGGAAGAGACCGTGCGGGAGATCACCGGCATCCGTCCGCAGCTGGTCCGGGCCCCGGGCGGGACCTTTGATCATTTCGACAATACGTATTTTGAGCTGCTGAAGCAGGCAGGCTATACGGTCATGGACTGGACCGTGGACAGCGGTGATTCGCGCCGCCGCGGAGTGCCCGCCGCCGAAATTCTGCGGAATTCGGCCGCTGACCTGACCTCGCCCAGTGTCGTGCTGCTGCTGCATGACGGATCGGGGCATGAGCAGAGCGCCAAGGCGCTGCCGGCAATTATTGAACGGTACAAGGCGGCCGGTTATGAATTCGGACTGCTGGACGAACAGAGTGAGCCGGTGCAGTTCAGGGTGTCCGGGAAGGCGGCTGCTCTGCACCGGGCGAAGCCGTCTGATGCTTGGGTCACGGCCAATATTGTGCCCAATGCCGCACTGATCACCCCCGGTAAAGCCCTCGCGCTGGAGGTTGGCGGGGTAGAGGCCAGACTGAAGCCGGGCGAATACCGGCTGCAGGACGGGCAATATGTTGTTCCGCTCCGCGCCACGGTGGAACGCCTGGGCGGACAAGTCGGGTGGAATGCAGAAGCCCGCAGCGGAACGGCAGTTTGGAACGGGTGCAGTCTGACGCTGGATACCGCGAAGCAGGAGATTGGCATTCTGCGCAAGGACGGCAGTGAGGAGTTCAGGCCGGCGTCTGTGCAGCTCATTGATTCCGCGCTCTGGGTTCCCCTGCGGACATTGCTGGAAGCGGCAGGGCATCCTTCTGTAGAGGCCAGAGTGAATGCAGACGAACGCAGCGTGAAGGCTGCATAAACCGGGTGTCCGAGTTAAATAGGCAGAAGAGATTTACAGCAGGCAAGTCCCGCTCAGGCAAAATGAGATCACCGGATGTCTGGGCATCCTTGTTCGTGGGAAGAATAGAGCGTAACAGGCTCCTGCCAGCCTTGCAGCCAGTAAGCTGCTGGTCTGTACCAGGGAGCTAGTCTATGACCACAGGAAGGGTGTCCTCATTGTCCTCATCATCCATGACCGATCCGAAGCTGTACAAGGATATACTTGGTAACACATATGGAAGGTCTGAAGAAGCCGCTATGTTCTCCCGGAGGCGCATGCGCCGTGCGGTCACGGAATGGGGCCGGATGCTGTTCCTGATGGCCGGCGGCGGCGGGCTGTATCTGTGGCGCGGGGGAGAATCCCTGCTGCTCTTGCTGACAGCGGGCGGAATGCTTATGGCCGGCGGCCTGCTGATGTTATTCTTCGGTCCCCGCAGGGTTAGCGTACAACGGACCATATCGCCTGCAAGGCTGTCTGCCGGGGAGGATGCTGTAGTGGAGGTGCAGCTTTCTTGGGCCGCACGCCTGCCGCTGCCCTGGATGATCGTTACCGATTACTGGAGCGGCGGCAGCCATCAGGAGCTGCTGTTCCCCGGCTTCCGGCGCTCCCTCACCTATTCCTATACACTTCAGTCTGTGCCCCGGGGCATCCATCGCCTGGCCGGATGCAGTGTAACCTGGGGCGATCTTCCGGGGCTGTTCACCGGAGGCTGCCAGCCGGGCGGCAGGGAGAGCTTCAAGGTGCTGCCGAGGGCGCTATATGTGAACGTTGTCATGCCGGACCAGGGCTTGCTGCCCGGTGAGCATGTGCCGCCCCGGCAGGGCAGGAACAGCAATCCGCAGGCTGCCGATATCCGCGACTACGCGCCTGGTGACCCGTTCAACCGGATTCACTGGAAGAGCAGTGCCCGTAAGGGCGCTCTGCAGAGCAGGGTGGCCGAACGTGAAGCAGGGCGGATGGCCTGTATCGTGCTTGCAAGCAGTCCGGAGGATTATACGGTTCCGCCGGGCGCGCTTGTGCCGCGCGGGCAGCGCGGGAAGGTGGTTCCCGCCTTCGAGCAGGCGGTATCGGCCACAATGGGCCTGCTGCTCTCCGCTGAGCGTTCGGGCAGCTACGTGCAGCTCTTCAGCGGCGGCTGGCCGGAAGGGATGGCCCGGCATGAAGGACTCGGCCGGATTCCCGGCCGGGTGCAGGATCTGCTCACCGAGATCGAACCGGCCGGTGCCCAGAGTCTCGCCAGCCTGCTGGACACTGCGGCGCAGAGCTGGCTGCCCGGCATGACGGTATCCGTCATTACCGGAAGGCTGGAGGAGGAAGCCGCGCGGACGCTCGCCCGCTTCCTGGTTCAGGGCATCCGGGTCGAGCTGTATTATGTCTGGGATCAGCCTTCCCCGGGCAGCAGGGGGGCGGGAAGTGCTGTGCGCAGCCCCGCCGGGGCGGCAGGGCCTCTGCCTGAGCCCCCCGCCGGCAGCAGGCAGAGGCCAGAGGCTGCAAAGAGTGAGGGTGGAACATCGTGGGGCAGACCGCCTGCAGCGGATTCGATAGCCGGGAGCCTGATGCGGCTCGGCGCGCATCTGCATTGCCTGAATCATGCCTTCCCGGCCGCTCCTGTCCAAGGATACAAGGGGGCGGATTGATGGGCATCCGGGTGAAACGGTCTCGCATTGCGGTTACGCCGGATGAAGGCGGTCCCGTAGAGGGCTATGCTGAGAACAGCTCCGCAGATACAAGGGAGGACTATCCCGGTCCCCTGTACTATCGCGGCCTGTTCTCTTTGGCGATTCTGGGCATCTTCGCCCTGTGGCTGCGGCCGCTCTACCATCTGGGGGCAGCAGCGGAGCATACGCCGCTGCTGCGGGTCCTGATGGTCTCGGCCATCCTAATCCTGGCCTGGGGCTGCCTCCGGCTCCCCCGGCTGGTGCAGGCTGGCGGCCTGCTGCTTCTGATCTTCCTGGCCTGGTACCGGCTCTGTGCCGCCAGCGGGGGAAGCGGCTGGCTGATGGATTATACCCGGGAGATTGGGGCGGATGCTCTGCTGCTTCTGTCCGGGCGGATCGCTTCTATAAGCGAGGACAGCAGGCTGCTGATTCTGGTGCTGGGCTGGGGGCTGCTGGTCTCCTCTGTCCAGCAGCTCGCCTTGTACAGAGGAAGCATTACCCTGTTCGCCGGGGTCACCCTGGCGTATTTGCTGGTGCTGGAGATGGTCTACACACTCCATACCACCGGCGGGCTTCTGCTCTCCGCCAGCCTCATCCTCTGGCTCCGCTCCTTAAGCGGCCTCCTCCGCCTGCAGGAACGGACAGGCAGCCCGGTTCTTCCTTATGCACGCTGGGGAGTCTGGACCTTCACTGCGGCAGCCGCGGTGACACTGGCAGCCTGGATCGCCGGGCTGGGATTCGGCGCGCGTCCGGCGGTTCCCCTCACGCTCCAGCCGGTTCTCAGCCGCCTGGAGCACTGGGCGGAGGCACAGCAGCCGGAGCCTGCCGCGCTCCCTCTGACGGGCAGCACCGGCTACAGCCTGGAGGACCATGAGCTGGGGATGGCGTTATCTCCCGGCAGGGAGGCGGTATATACAGTGACAGCCCCAAGGCCGTACTCCTTGCGCGGGGAGAGCATGGCCTATTATGACGGCCGCCGCTGGATCAGGAGCGGAGCTGCGTATACCCCGCTGAATCTGCTGCGCCTGCCTGAGGCTGTCCCTGAACTGGCAGGGGCAGCGCCGGATGGAGCGGGCATGATTACCCGGCGGATTCAGTTCGTGAAGCCCTCCCCCGGCGGGCTTCCCTTGTTCAGCGCAGGGACCGTAGCAGATGTGCAGAACATTCTGCTAGCGGACGGGAGCAGGCTCGGGTATGTGCTTGCGGACCGGGAGCGGCTCAGCTTCCGGCTGCCGGACACGTATGGCTCTCCGCAGGTGAGCGAATATACGGTGAAGTCGTTCCTGCCCTTAACCGATCCGGCGGTGCTGCGGGGGCTGAAGGGGAAGGACCCGGAGGAGGTCAGCGGCCAGTATCTCCAGCTTCCCGGGACGCTGCCGCCCAGGGTGCATGCTCTGGGTAAGCAGCTCACGGCTGCGCATGCTAACCGTTATGATGCCGCCGCTGCGGTGGCGGATTATCTGCGGACCCGCTACACCTATACCCTGAAGACCCGGGTGCCGCCGCCCGGTGCTGAATTCACCGATGATTTCCTCTTCGGGACACGGCGCGGCTATTGCGTGCATTTCGCCACGGCCATGACGGTCCTGCTACGCAGCAGCGGCATTCCGGCCCGGTATGTTCAGGGCTACGGCCCGGGAACCCCTATTCCCGGCTCCGTGCCGCAGCGCTATACCATCACCGAAGGCGATGCCCATGCCTGGGTCGAGGTGTATTTTCCCGGCGCAGGCTGGGTCCCCTTCGACCCTACGCCCGCCGTTGCCGCCTCCGCAGGCGCGGCGGATGCTGTGGCGGCGGAGGCTTCCGCGCCGCCGCGCCATGCGTCCGCTGCGCTGCACGCGGACGCGCTGCCCGCCGCCCTGCCGCAGGCGGGCGGCCTCGATGATGCGCCGCTCGCCGCAGCGGCGCTGGTGCTGGCCGCCGCGGTCCGCTGGCGGCGCAGCCTGGCCCTGCTGCCGGCGGTGCGCCGCGCCGGCAGGCTGGGCCGTGCGCGGCAGCTGCGCGCCGCCGCGCTGGCCTGGCACGGGCTGGCGGCGCGGTATGGGGCGCCGCCGCCCGGGGTTACCGCCAGGGAGTATGCAGACTCCCTGGCGATTGAGGACCGGCGGCTGCGCGCGGCGGTCCGGGGGTTTGTACGCCAGTGGGAGACCCTGGCGTATGGCGGCGCCGGAGGCGCCGTGCCTTCGGCGGCGAGTTCCGGCGGCGCTGTGCCTTTGGCTGCGGCGAGCTCCGGCCGCGCCCCGCTCCAGTGCCGCGCCCCCGCCAGCGCAGCCGATCCCATCGACGCGGAAGCTTTCCTGGCCCGGTGCCTGCTAATCACCTTTCGCCTGACATGATCCGCTAAGAGGCGTCCCTGCGTATGCAGTGGACGTCTTTTTGACGGATGAGCTTGCCGCGCTCCAAATGTAATCGAAAACCCGACCATATTTGGCGCTGCGCGAGCACACGAACTAAATGTAAACGAAAACCCGACTACATTTGGCGCTGCGCGAGCACACGGACCAAATGTAATCGAAAACCCGACCACATTCGGCGTCGCGCAAACACACGGATCAAATGTTAACGCTCTCCCCATGCCTGACACTGCCTACCGCCACCCGGCGCAGTAATTCTTCTCTGTATTTCCATAACATAGATACCGGCTCCCGGCAGCGGTGTACCGGCAAACATCTGATCATCTGCGAGTATTCCGTGCTCTTCTGGCTACGAGTCTGTTTCCGCGCTCTTTGCCCGTGCCGGTATTCTCTCCACCCCCGTCCCGGCCAGGCCAAATCCTTGCAGCGGAGGGGTTCCATTTCCTTGACGCTGAGAATTAACCATGAGTATAATGAATCCAATAATCAAGGGAGGCAAGTAATGAACAAGCCAAATGAAATTATTGTTGTTCTGGATTTCGGGGGACAGTATAACCAGCTAATCGCGCGCAGAATCCGTGACTTGGGGGTATACAGCGAGCTTCTGCCGTACAATACACCGGTGGAGAAGATTAAGGCACTATCGCCTAAGGGCATCGTGTTCTCGGGCGGACCAAGCAGTGTCTATGCCGAGGATGCACCGCATGTGGACCCGGCGGTTTATGAACTCGGGCTTCCAATTTTCGGCATCTGTTATGGGATGCAATTGATGGCGCAGCAGCAGGGCGGCAAGGTGGAGCGCGCATCCAAACGTGAATACGGCAAAGCGGATGTTGAATTTGCCCCAAGCTCCGTGCTCGCAGCCGGTCTTGACAGCAAGCAGACGGTATGGATGAGCCACGGCGACCATGTGGTCGAGCTTCCGGAGGGCTTCAAGCTGGATGCCGGCACAGAGAGCGCTCCGATTGCAGCCATGAGCAACGATGTACGCAAGCTGTACGCCGTCCAGTTCCATCCTGAGGTGCGCCACTCCGTTAAGGGGAACGAGATGATCTCTAACTTCCTGTATGAAGTGTGCGGCTGCGAGGGCAAATGGACGATGGAGTCGTTCATCGAGGATGCCGTTAAGGATATCCGGGACAAGGTTGGCGACCAGAAGGTGCTGTGTGCATTAAGCGGCGGCGTGGATTCCTCTGTAGTCGCTATGCTGATCCACCGGGCCATCGGCGACCAGTTGACCTGTATGTTCATTGACCACGGCCTTCTGCGCAAGGGTGAAGCAGAGAGCGTCATGGAGACATTTGTCGGCAAGTTCGATATCAATGTGATCAAAATCGATGCCCGCGACCGCTTCCTCGGCAAGCTGGCCGGTGTGTCCGACCCCGAACAGAAACGTAAGATCATCGGCAATGAGTTCATTTACTGCTTCGACGAAGAATCGGCCAAGCTGGGGGAGTTCGCCTTCCTGGCCCAAGGCACGCTATATACTGATATTGTAGAGAGCGGAACCGCAACAGCGCAGACCATCAAGTCGCACCACAATGTGGGCGGACTGCCGGAGGATATGAAGTTCCAGCTGATCGAGCCGCTGAACACCCTGTTTAAGGATGAGGTGCGTAAGCTCGGTGAAGAGCTGGGCATGCCGTCTGCCATCGTCTGGCGTCAGCCGTTCCCGGGTCCGGGTCTGGCGATTCGTGTGCTGGGCGAGGTGACCGAAGAGAAGCTGCAGATCGTGCGTGATTCCGACTACATTCTGCGTGAAGAGATTGCCAAGGCCGGTCTCGACCGCGAGATCTGGCAGTATTTCACCGCGCTTCCTAACATGAAGAGTGTAGGCGTAATGGGGGATGAGCGTACGTATTCCTACACCGTAGGTATCCGTGCAGTAACCTCGATCGACGGCATGACCGCCGACTGGGCGCGTATCCCTTGGGATGTGCTGGAGAAAATCTCAGTGCGCATCGTCAACGAAGTGGACAACGTGAACCGCATCGTCTACGACATTACCTCCAAGCCGCCGGCGACGATTGAGTGGGAATAACAGGAGCAAGCTTATTCTATCTGAAAATGTAGCTATTTCAACCTCGGAAATAGGTGCGTTGCATTTGTGTAGTACGAAGAAGCACACCGGTTCTGAAGTTGGTCTTCTGCCGGTGTGCTTTATTTAAATATAAGAATTTATATGTTTCACACGATAACTTATCCTTATATTTCTCGCTGAAACGAAGCCGTCCTTAAAAAGGACAGCATAGCCGCTTCCACTTGTTTGGAATAAAAAGGAGGGGGACCATGGGTTTCAATCTAATGGATATCGGCCAGTGGAATCGAAAAGAATACTACTTGCACTATATTCAGAATTTACGCTGCACTTACAGCTTAACTACGAATATTGATATTACGCCGCTCAAGCATGAAATGAACAAGCTGAACCAAAAAATATATCCTGCTTTGATCTATATGATCACAACCGCCGTAAATCGTCAAAAGGAATTTCGGATGGATCATGACAATGAAAGCCGTCTGGGGTATTGGGATGAGATGAGCCCCAGTTATACGGTCTTCAACAAAGATAATGAGACCTTCTCAAGCATTTGGACCGGATATGATTCCAGTTTCCCAAATTTCTATAATGCGTGTATGCAGGACATTTCCACCTATTCCAGTTCAACAAGCATGATGCCGAAACCTGATATGCCCCGGAATACCTTCAATATTTCAAGTATTCCCTGGACGGACTTCACAGCATTTAACCTGAATGTCTATAACGAAGGATTATACCTGTTACCTATATTTACGATCGGGAAATTCATCCACCAGGAAGATAAGATACTGATGCCGCTTGCCGTGCAAGTCCATCATGCGGTGTGTGACGGCTTCCATCTGGGAAGGTTCATCAACCATCTGCAAGAAGTAGCAGACCACTATATGGATTGGATGTAAAAACTCCAGCCTCCCTTCATCAGGGGGCCGGAGTTCTTTTCGTATATGCTGTTACATCGTGTTAAATCGCATTAGACGCATTGTAAGCCCTTCAACTCATAAATCTTCTCCAGCGTACGGAGATTCTCCGCCTTCTCGTCCTCCTCCTCCGCAAGAAGATACCCTTCCACCAGCCTGTATCCGAAGACGAGCAGGATAAACTCATAGATGCAGTGGCCGGCAAGCGGGGCAATTCCGCCCGCATACTCCGCGAATCCCTGGTAATAAGCAGGGACACAGCGCTGGTAGTATTCGGCCATATGATCCAGATCCACCTCATCTGCAATCAGGCTGGCGATATCCTCGCCGAGGTAGCCCCAGCCCGAAGTATCCCAGTCGATCAGCGCGATGTTCCCGCGATCATAGATGATGTTGGTTACCCAGAAGTCCCGGTGGCATAACACCAGCGGCAAGCTCTCAATCCGGGCGAAAATGTCATCCGACTGTTCATCAATATCGATGAGCATCTGCCGCACATGCTGCGGGAACTCACAGTCCTCCGAGCGGATATAGTCGTACACAACCGGCCATGACCGGTAATGCAGATATGTGTTCTTCATCAGATCCGCATGACTCAGATTAGTCAGGCTCTTCAGCACCTCCGGCTGCTCTGCGTACAATTTTCCTTGATAGCGCCCCAGCTCCAGCGCAGTCTGTTCGTACATATCAACCGTCAGCTTCAAGCCGGATATGCCGTCGATATATTCCAGCCACAGCTGGTACTCATTCTCTTCCTCATTCATCTTGGCGAGATAACACACCGGCCAGCGGAAGGCATCATTGAAGGTCATACCCAGCTCAGAAGCGTAAAGATCATATTCCCGCCGCCATGAATCCGGGTCATTGTAACGCTCCCATTTCTTTTGAATTTTCAGCACGATGCGGAACGGCAGGCTCTCCCCGGCAGCACTTGCAGCGGTTCCAGTGAGCAATTGGACATCCCCCACAGTTCCGCCGTGTAATTGTAGCGTTTCGTAATCCGCAGAGGTAATCGTTGTATTAAAAAGCTGAGATAGAGCAATATATAAAGCATCTTGGTTTATGTTCATTTGTATCGGCCTCCGTTTTTCTTCATTTGCTTGCGCTGCATTGCAGCGGACTGATTCCGGGCATCCTTGTCCCTGAGATAGTGTGTTCTGTTCTGAACGAATTGGTTCTCCTGCTGCTGGGCCGTGTAGCTCTCCCAGCGTTCATGCGTCAGGGAACCATCTGCAAGGGCAGCAAGCACCGCACAACCCGGCTCGGATTCATGGCGGCAATCGCTGAACCGGCATCCATTGAACAAGTCTTCCACATCGGTGAAGCCGGCGCGGATGCCTTCCTCGGCGTCAAACAGCCCCAGCTCACGCATCCCGGGCGTATCAATGACCATGGCGCCGGAAGGGAGCATGAACAACTGGCGGTGTGTGGTGGTATGACGCCCCCGGCTGTCGTCCTCGCGGATCGACTGGACCTTCATGACATCCTGCTGCATTAAAGCGTTGAGCAGAGAGGATTTGCCGATCCCGGACATGCCGAGGAAGACCACGGTCTTGCCCGGCAGCAGGTAGGGGGCCAGCTCATCTAATCCCAGGCCGGCATGACTGCTGATTGCGTGTACCGGAACATCCGGGATGCTGCGCATGACCACTGCAAGCTGCTGATGATAATCAGGGGCGAGATCCGCTTTGGTCAGAATGATGACCGGCTGGCCGCCGCTCTGTCTGGCCTGGGTCAAATAACGCATCATGCGGTTGACATTGAAGTCCTTGTTCAGGGAAGACAGAATAAATACATAGTCGAAATTGGCGGCTACGACCTGTTCCAGAACCGTTCGGGTATATTCTGCTGCATGGCCGGAATAATTCGCACGCGAGAACTTGGAGCGGCGGGGGAGAAGCGCTGTAATGAGCGAATCCCCGCCGTCGTTCGGACGCAGCAGGACGAAATCACCCACGCACGGGAAGTCCCCGCGGGCTTCCGCACTGTGATAGAACGTGCCTTTGAGTACAGCGGTCAACTCACCCTGCTCAGTAATAACGGTGAAGCGCTCCCGTCGGAGCTCCGTAATTCTGCCGGGGACCAGCCCGGCAGTAACTTCCTCTATTTCGGTGTAGCCATAGGTTGTAAGATTAATCATGTTTTTGGGCTTTAGCTCCTTATCCTGTTGTTTGTGGACGCAAAAATGCCGCGGAGCAGCAGCCTCAAATAGAAGCTACTGTTCAACGGCATTAAGACGCAAAAAAGATACGACCTTCATCGTATCCCGTAAACAGCAATATTCACGAAAGGTTACTTGGGATGGCATACCAAATAATACAGGCATAATGCCCGTAAATCAGAGGTATACCCGCTATTCAGTTGTTAGACTGAAACCACCATATAAGTAGTAGCCAATTAGAACATCCCCTTTCGTATAAGGAACTCATAAGAAATTTGTCTGCTCACCGCAGAACTACTACAGGTTAACATATCTTTGAAGCCGAGTCTATGCCTATTTTTCCAGACTTCTCCTTAGTTTCCTGTTGGAGAGCTGAAGCGGCAATATTATATTTGATGAAAATGTTAAAATTACGAACATTAATCTATTGCCGCTGAATAATGTTCGTATTTATCATTGACAAGCGATGTCATCTCCACCTAAAATGATAAAGCGCTACAGCAAATATATATTCGTATAATTCCGGGAATGGGCCCGGAAGTCTCTACGAGGTCACCGTAATGACCTGGCTACGATTAAGAAGAGCAGCTTCCTCTGGAATAACCGGCAAATGTCCGGGATTCCAGGCAGCCATCTCTTTTTCGGGCCGGTGTCTTCACAGATACCGGCTTTTGTGTTGCTGTCTGGCACAACATATAACCTTAGGGGGAGAACCATTTGAACCGCTTTTTCAAGCTGAAAGAGAACGGCACCACAGTACGCACAGAGATCATGGCCGGGATCACCACGTTTATGGCAATGGCTTATATTCTGTCGGTGAACCCAAGCACCCTGACTGCCTTCGGCCGCATCGATATGGGCTGGTATTCCGTCTTCCTGGCTACAGCGCTGGCAGCAGGTATTTTCACCATTGCTATGGGGGTATTCATTAACTTCCCGGTCGCTCTGGCGCCTGGTATGGGCCTTAACGCATATTTCGCCTCTGTAGTCCTGTCCTCTGCGACCACAGAACATCAATTCACCTGGCAGATGGGTCTGACCGCCGTGTTCATCTCCGGGATCGTCTTCATCCTGTTGACGGTAACCCGGGTCCGGCAGATTCTCCTCACCGCTATTCCGGACAGCCTGAAGCATGCCATTACCGTCGGTATCGGGATGTTCATCACCATTATCGGCCTTAAGAACAGCGGGCTGATGACGATCGGCGTTGAAGCCGGAAGCGACATTCCTGCCAATAAATTCACAGATGTCCTGTCCTTTGAAACGGTTATTCACATGGGCAGCCTGGAGAACACCAATGTTCAGCTCGTCATTATCGGCTTGCTGCTGATTTCCATTCTGATGGTCCTGCGCGTCCGCGGCGCGATCCTGTTCGGGATTCTCGGGACTACTGTAGCTGCTATCCTGATGGGCGCTGTTGATTTCAGCTCACTGAGCAATCCGCAGACCCCTTGGATTCCTGATTTCACCCAGCTCAACTTCTGGGAATTCGACTGGGAAGGCATTATGCACACCGGTATCGTATCGGCCATCGCTACCTTCACCTTCGTAGAATTGTTTGACACCTTCGGTACACTGGTCGGAACGGCTGAACGCGCCGGTATCATGAAGAACCCGGAAGAAGGCAAGAAGCGGGTTGGTAACGCAATGTTCGTAGATGCAGTAGCTGTTGCCGGCGGGGCCATGCTGGGTACTTCCACAACTACCGCTTATGTAGAGAGTGCAGCGGGCGTGGCTGAAGGCGGACGTACAGGTCTGACAGCAGTAACTACAGGGATCTGCTTCCTGCTGGCCCTGTTCCTGGCTCCGGTCATCGCTCTGATTCCGGGTCCTGCAACAGCGGCAGCGCTGATTGTTGTCGGTGTTCTGATGGCCCAATCCATCCGTGAGATCGACTTCCAGGACATGGTGCTGGCGATTCCGGCCTTCCTGACCTTCGTGATTATGCCGTTCACGTACAATATTGCTAACGGTATTTCGTTTGGTATCGTTACTTATGTTATTCTGGCCTGCGTAGCCAATGTTGCGGGCAAGAAGAAATACGATATCCACTGGATGATGTGGGTGCTGGCGATTCTGATTATTCTGCGTTATGTACTGATCGGCAGCCAGGGCTAAGCGCTTCACAGGCAGCCGTGCTCCAATATCTGCGGTCCCTTCATGCGAATGAGGGGGCCGTTTTCTTTTGGATTACCGGCCCTTTTCTTCAACCAATATTTAGATTATATTGTTGAAGAGGTGATAAATGGTGTCCGGCGTAATCCATAGAGCTTACAAGTCCTTCCGCAATCACCCCTGGCCGCTGCTGCTGTTCCTGCTGGGGGCACTGGTCCGCATTCTGTACATAACCTCTATTCCGCCGGGGCTGAACCAGGATGAAGCCTCCATCGGCTATGATGCCTATGCCATTCTTCACTACGGAATAGACCGCAACGGTGTTCATCTGCCTGTTCATCTGATCGCCTGGGGAAGCGGGCAGAATGCGCTGTATGCATACTTGTCCATACCGTTCATCCTGCTGTTCGGCCTGACCCCGCTGTCTGTGCGGCTGCTCAGTGTGGTGATGGGTCTGCTGAGTATGCTCTTCTTCTACCTCATTATGAGAAGGCTGACGGCTTCGCCCGGTGCAGGGACCGCAGCCATGTTCTTCATCGCGGTTAATCCTTGGCATATTATGATGTCCAGGTGGGCGCTGGAATCAAATCTTTTTCCTACGCTGATCCTGATTGCCCTTTATTTCTTGTTGCGGTCCTTTGGGAATCCGCGCTGGCATTACGCATTTACCGCCATGCTTGCCCTCTCTCTGTATGCTTATGGAACAGCCTACTTTTTCGTCCCGTTATTTGCACTTGGCACGGCGGTTCTTCTATTATATAGCAAGGTTCTTAGCGTCCGGACGCTGGCAGGGAATCTTCTCCTGTTTGCGGCAATGGCGTTGCCTATATTACTATTTATTGTAATCAACCGTTATTCTATTCAGGAGATAACCACTCCCTTGTTCACCATTCCTAAGCTGACGATGCCGCGCGTAGAGGAGATTTCATCTGTGTTCGGCGGCCATATCTGGCAGGCGGCTGCGGATAACCTCAGCGCTTTCGCCAGACTGATGATCAGCGGAAGCGACGGCCTGCCATGGAACTCCATTTCACCTTACGGGTATGCGTACCCGCTTGCGCTGCCTTTTGCCCTGCTCGGCCTGATTGTTATCCTGCATTCGTGGTGGACAGGGCGGCGGGAGAGAGAAAGTGCTGGCAAGGGAGTTCTGCTGCTCTGGTTCCTGCTCGCTGTGCTGTTGGCGGGGATTACCACGGTGAATATTAACCGGATTAATATTATTTTCTACCCGCTGATGATGCTGGTAAGCACCGGCTTCGTCTGGATCATCCGCAAAATGAAGTGGGCGGGGATTCTCTCGGCAGCTGTGTTTGGAGTGATGTTCATCATGTTCACCAATAGCTATTTCCGCGAATTCCCGGAGCGGATTGCTCCGGCCTTCTACGATTCCTTCGGGGAGGCGGTGCAGTATGCTTCAGAACACAGCAGCGGAGAGGTCTATCTTACGAATCAGGTGAATATGCCCTATATTTATGTGCTGTTCTATGAGCAGGTCAATCCGCATGATTTCCAGAAATCCGTAGTCTACGCCAATCCGGGAGAAGCGTTCCAGCGGGTCTCCTCCTTTGGCAGATACCGGTTCGAAGATGTGGGGACCGTGCCTGCTGGTGCCGCATTCGTCTATGCGAACGATGCAGCGCCTCCGGCGGCTGAGACGGAGTATACGGTGAAGCGCTTCTCAGGCTACAGTGTAATGCTTACGAAGGCGGGGGCGGACGGACCTCCTTCTACATCTAAGACAGCTATTGCTGAATTGCTGGATGGGGGCTTTGAAGAAGGGGGCCTCGGCTGGACATTCTCTGCGGGAACGGGAGTGGCAGTCAATAAGCCCTATGCCGGCAGCAAGCTGGCGTATCTGGACCCGGGAACAAGCGCCAGCGTGTCGCAGATATTCACTGTACCCGCTGCTGGTGAGTACAGGCTGTCCGTGATGGCTAGCAGCGGGGGCAGCGGCGGAAGAGTCGGCATCCGGGCAGCGGGCACTATTCTGGCTGAGGCCGGGCTGCCCGCTGCAGAAGACTATCAGCAGGTCCTGCTTCCTGCAGTTACACTTGAGCAGGGGGCACAGGCAGAAGTATACATAACCGGCGGTAATGGCTGGATTAACATTGATGAGGTGAGGGTAGAACGATGACCAGAAATGTACGTGCAGCGGCAACCGTTATACTAATGCTCTTATTATTCATTCTTCCTGCAGCAAGCATCCATGCCGAAGGGAACCTTCTGCAGAATCCGGGCTTTGAGGAAGGGGAGGACGGTGCTCCTGCGGGTTGGACCCAGGACAGATGGGTCTCCGGGGATGCCGCAGGCCTGATGTCCATCCAGTCCGAGGAAGTGCATTCCGGCAGCAAGGCGGCGGTCATTGAGAATCTGGAGCCCAATCACCTGAAGTGGGTCCAGACCGTTACCGTTGAGCCGGAGAGCTATTACAGAATCTCTGGCTATGTCAAAATCGCCAGCACAGCCGGAGAAGGTCTCGGGGCGAATATTTTCCCTGTGGGTATTGGCGGCGGTTATCCCGCTACCAGCGATACCGGCGGGGACTGGCAGTACCTGGAGTTCATCGGCCAGACCGGCAAGCAGCAGACCGAGGTCGGAATCGGTGCTGCATTGGGCGGCTACGCCAATCTGATCCAGGGTAAGGCGTATTTTGACGATCTGTCTGTAGAGAAGCTGGATACCGTCCCGGAGGGAAGTAATATTATCTCGCTGGACAGCGGAGCGCAGGCTGCCGGCGGAGACGGGGGCAACGGGGACAAGCCGGCGGAGGTGCCGCATAAGGTATCCCCGGCCAAGCTGCTGCTGATTTCCGGCGTGTTCTGCTGCTTTTTTGCTTTTCTATACCGCAGAGCCTTCCGCAGTGAACGTCTGCTGAAGCAGGAGGCGGTCATCTATACACGCTGGCTGTATGTTCTGTTCGGTGCTGCGTTGATCCTGCGGATCTGGATCGGCCTGACTGCGCAGGGCTATAAGAATGATATGAACACCTTCATGGCCTGGGGGCAGCGCCTGACGGACCTCGGTCCGGGCAAATTCTATGAAGAAGGTTATTTCGCCGACTACCCGCCGGGCTACCTGTACATTCTCTATCTGCTCAGTATGCTTCGCGGATTATTCGGCTTCGCCAACGGGTCAGGTGCAGAGACCGTGCTGTTCAAGCTGCCCGCGATTCTCTCGGATCTTGTGCTGGGCTGGATCATCTACCGCAGCGCACGCGCCAAAATCGGCTCCGGCCTGGCCATCGGTCTGATGATGCTGTTCCTGTTCAACCCGGCCGTGCTGATGGATTCGGCAGCCTGGGGCCAGGCGGATTCCTTCTTCCTGATCTTCCTGCTGCTGAGTATTATGGGCATTGCTGACGGTGCTTTTGTCCGGGCCGCTGTGCTGTTTGCCATCGCTACCCTGATCAAGCCGCAGGCGCTGATCTTCACGCCGGTGCTGCTGTTTGCCTACTATCATCACCGGGCCTGGAAGCAGCTCGCGCTGGGTGCGCTGTACGGACTGGGGAGCTTCATTCTCCTCGCCGCCCCTTTCTTCTGGAATAACGGCGGTCTTGCAGGACTCATTAATCTGTACAAAAGCACCCTGACCTCCTATCCCTATTCGACCGTTAACGCCTTCAACCTGTACGCCTTGACCGATCCGATGTGGTCGGCACTGGATGTGACCTGGCTGGGGATACCGTACCGGATCTGGGGCTTTATTGCCATTCTGGCGGCAGTGGCGCTGGCAGCATATTACTCCTTCAACACAAAGGACCGCAAGAACCTGTCCAAATCCTATTTTATCGGGATGGTACTGATCACTATTGTCTTTGTATTCGGGACCAAAATGCATGAGCGCTACCTGTACCCGGTACTGCTCCTGTCCCTGTTCGCCTTCATTGAGAGCCGGGACCGGCGGTTCCTGACCCTGTTCCTCGGGTTCTCGTTGACGCAATATATCAACGTTGGCTATACCCTGGCCTTCCTGAATACCGGCGGCAACCCGCCGTCAGACGGAATCGTGCTGGTTACAGCGCTGATTACCATTATTCTTGCATTATATATGCTGTATGTGGGGTACGATGTATATATCCGCCAATCCGCCAAGCTTCTGCCTGAGCCTGTTACACCTAAGGAGGCTTATGATGGGGATGTGCAGCTTGCTGAGGGGCTGAAGCCGTTAGCTGCTGCGGAGCGGCGTTCCCCGCTGAAGCTCCAGCGCAAAGACTGGATCTGGATGCTGGCGATTACCGTGCTCTACGGGGCGTTGGCGCTCTATCATCTGGGAGACCGTCAGGCGCCGGAGACGTTATGGGAGCCTGCCGCCAGCGGTGAGAGCTTCTATGTGGATCTGGGCCAGACCCGGCAACTGGAGAAGGTGAATGTCTTCGGCGGGGTGGGCACCGGCAAATTTCAGCTGGAATTCAGCCAGACCCCTGATAATTGGAGTAATCCGCTGGATGTGAACGAGGATGTCGGCAATGTTTTCATCTGGAAAAGCCAGCCGCTTAACGTGTCGGCAAGATACGTCAAGCTTACTGTGACTTCTCCGGGCTTCACGCTGAATGAGATGGCGTTCTATGAGCAGGGTGCGCCGGAGGCTCCGCTTGCTGTAGCCGGCGTTACACCGGATGGCGGAGCCGCTGCCAAAAGAGGGGCGCCGGCCAATCTGTTCGACGAGCAGGCCTTAATCCCGGCTCATTCAAATTTCATGAACAGCACGTATTTTGATGAAATCTATCATGCGCGGACGGCTTATGAGCACTACCACGGCATTGTTCCTTATGAGAATACGCATCCGCCGCTCGGCAAGCTGCTGATCGGGATAGGCATGGAGCTGTTCGGCGTCAATCCGTTCGGCTGGCGGATCATCGGCACGCTGTTCGGCATCGCGATGCTGCCGCTGATCTATATCATGGCGATGCGGCTGTTCCGCAGAACAACCTATGCGGCCCTAGCCTCCGGACTGTTCGCCCTGGACTTCATGCATTTCACCCAGACGCGGATCTCCACCATCGATGTATACGGCGTATTCTTCATCATGCTGATGTTCTATTTCATGCAGCGGTATTTCACGATGAATTTCTACCGGGTGCCGCTGCGGACTACGCTGGTGCCGCTGTTCTGGTCCGGCCTCTTCTTCGGCATCGGGGTGGCCTCCAAGTGGATCGTTGCCTATGGTGGTGCGGGACTTGCCATCATGCTGGCGCTGTCGCTGCTGGACCGTTACCGGGAATATAAGGCTGCCGGACGCCTGCTGGCTGAAGGCAAGCTGGCCTCGCCGGAGCTCAAGGCTGCCTGCCGGACTGCCGACCGTTCCTTCTGGAAGAACACGATCATTACGCTGGCCAGCTGCATCGGGTTCTTCGTCATCATTCCGGCCATTATCTACAGCCTGTCCTTCATTCCGTCGCTTACTGCATCGGCAGACGGCTACACATTGAAAGGGCTGATCGATGCCCAGAAGAATATGTACAATTATCACAGCCAGCTTGTCGCTACGCATCCATTCGCCTCCTCCTGGTGGGAGTGGCCGTTCATGAAACGTCCGGTATGGTTCTTCAGCGGCGGAGACGGCCTGCCTGCGGGCAAGGCCAGCAGCATTGTCACCATGGGCAATCCGCTGATCTGGTGGACCGGAATCTTCGCGATGCTGGCTGCCGTATGGTTCAGCGTGCGCCGCCGGGAGAAAAGCCTGTATATGCTCTGGATCGGCTTCTTCTCGCAGTATGTCCCGTGGATGCTTGTCCCGCGTGAGACGTTCCTGTACCATTATTTTGCGATGGTGCCGTTTATTATTCTCTCGATTGTATATATCATGAAGCTGCTTGAGGACAGATTCCGTGATGTGAAATATCTGCGGTATGGCTATGTAGCGGCTGCCGCCATCCTGTTCGTGATGTTCTATCCGGTGTTATCCGGCATGCTGGTGAACAGCAGTTATATCACCGGCGTACTGCGCTGGTTCCCTTCCTGGGTATTCTAGGGGGACCGGGGCTTACAACAATTAATAGGAGGAACCCAAGGTGAAGGCCAGATACAGTGTCATTGTCCCCATGTATAATGAGGAAGAAGTAATTCAGCATACCTATGAGCGGCTCAAAAAAGTAATGGATGAATGCGGAGACTCCTATGAGCTGGTGTTCGTCAACGACGGGAGCCGCGACCGGACAGCTGAGATTATGCGCGGAATCAGTAATAGCGATGAGCATGTCAAGCTGATCGACTTCTCCCGCAACTTCGGCCATCAGGTGGCGATTACGGCGGGGATGGATTATGCTGAAGGTCAGGCGGTTGTCGTCATTGACGCCGATCTCCAGGACCCGCCTGAGGTCATCCTGCAGATGATTGCCAAGTGGAAGGAAGGCTACGAGGTTGTCTATGCCAAGCGGCTGAAGCGTCACGGTGAGACCTTTTTCAAGAAAGCGACCGCCAAAATCTTCTACCGCCTGCTCAGCAGCATGACCAGTGTGGAGATTCCGACCGATACCGGAGACTTCCGGCTGATTGACCGCAAGGTGTGCGATGTGCTGCGCGGCCTGAAGGAGAAGAACCGCTATGTCCGTGGACTGGTGAGCTGGGTCGGCTTCCGGCAGACCATGGTGGAATATGTGCGGGAGGAGCGCTTCGCCGGCGAGACGAAATATCCGCTTAAGAAAATGATCCGCTTCGCGCTCGACGGCATCACTTCCTTTTCGCATAAACCGCTCAAAATTGCATCCTACGTCGGCTTCTTCCTGTCCTTCTCCAGCTTCATCTATCTGTTCCTGGTCCTATTCCAGAAGTTGTTCACCAACTGGACCGTTCCCGGGTGGGCCTCTATTGTAGGCCTTAACCTGCTCTTCAACGGCATTGTGTTGATGCTGCTGGGGGTTATCGGCGAGTATATCGGACGGATCTATGATGAATCGAAGGACAGACCGCTCTATATCGTGCGTGAGACCAGAGGGTATGAGGATACAGAGACAGAAGGTGCGCGGAAGGACAACGGTTATGCCAGATAAGGCTTGGAGTGCAGGCTTCATCCAGTTCCTGAAATTCAATGCGGTGGGTCTGCTGAACACCCTGGTTGATTTCGCCGTGTTTACGCTGCTGCATTCCATCGGGGTCTATACGACTCCGGCGCAGATCATTTCATATAGCGCAGGCACAGCCAACAGCTTTGTCTGGAATAAAAAAGTGACCTTCCGCGACCGGGGCAATGCCGGCGGAGAGGGCTTCGACCGGATGCAGCTGGTACGGTTCATTGTACTCAATCTGGTGGTGCTGGGCATTTCGGTGCTGCTGATCCATCTGTTGACTGATAGGCTTGGTATCCAGGTGCTGATTGCCAAGGTGCTGGTTACCTTCATTACAGTAATTATTAATTTCTTCGGAAGCCGAAAATGGGTGTTCAGGTGAACGGCAAATCCATCTGTTTCGGGGCGGGAGGATCACAATTCTAGAATACGGAGGCGATTGCCATGCGGAAATTATCCTATTTGATTATTCTTGCCGGGGTCCTGATTATGCTCTATCCCAAAGGAAGCGAATGGTACGAGGACCGTCAGCAGCAGAAGCTGCTGGAAGAGGCTGAACAGGCCTACAGTGACATCGCCCCCTCGGCTGCGCCTGCGGCCGCTGCGGATTTAAGCAAGCCTTACGCGGAAGTGACCCAGCTGCTGGCAGAGGAATCGGGTACGGAAGAGCCGGAGCCTTCAAAAGCGCCGGATATTAAGCTGGGCGGCAAAATATCCGCTATTATTGAAATCGGCAAAATCGATCTGAAGCTGCCTGTGCTGGAAGGTGCCACCAAAGCGAATATGAAGCATGCTGCTGCGCATATGAAAGAGACCGCACCAATCGGCGAGGTGGGCAATGCTGCTATTGCGGCACACCGCTCCAGAACGGCAGGACGGCTGTTCAACAGGCTGAATGAAGTCGGCAAGGGGGATGAGATTACACTCCTTACCAGCGGCCACGAATATAAGTACGTTGTATATGATGTATCCATTGTAGAGCCTACGGATGTATCCGTGCTGAAGGGGAATGGGGATGACAAAATCCTGACCCTGATTACGTGTGATCCGCTTGTGAATCCGACCCACCGGCTGATCATTCATGCGAAGTTAACCTGAGGCCTGCATATTAAGACTGGCTAGGTATAAAACATTAAATTTTAGTCTATTTTTGTAGGATTATAGCATTTTGGGTCTTGATAATAGAACTAGATATGGTAAGATAAAACTATCAAAAGCTAATGCACGATAACGGCAAACCTATCGAAAGGTAGGGACGCAAAGCTACAGGGCCTTCCCGTCATGGATGGCAGCCAGCTACCGAATGAAGAGGCTTTTTTTGTTTGTTCTAAACTCTGATCTAGCATTTTTTGGTAGATGACAGGACAGATAAAGCTTATACGATAACGGCAAACCTATCGAAAGGTAGGGACGCAAAGCTACAGGGCCTTCCCGCAAGAATGGCAGCCAGCTACCGAAAGGGGTTTTATCCAATGAAGAAGGTTTATTTGATGTTGGTTACACTTTTTGTGCTCGTGACTTCCGTGCAGACGGGTACCGCGCAAGCTGCTAACGCCGACACTGGCTGGTTAAATGTAGGACAACTTGATCAAGGGGTCATCGGAGTCTCCTACAATGTTCCTAAGGACAAGAAGATGAAGGTCATGATTACCAAAGATAACAACAGCTACACTTATAACCTGTACGCTTCCAGACCGACTGAGACCTTCCCGCTGCAACAGGGCAATGGTTCTTACAAAGTATCGGTACTTGAGAATACTACAGGCAACAAATACAAGGTGCTGTCTTCTGAGACTGTATCCCTGAGCATGAGTAATGCTAACGCCGTATATCTGAGCTCTGTGCAGAATGTGAAGTGGAGCTCTTCTGATAAAGCCGTTCAAAAGGCAGCGCAGTTAACGAAAGGCCTGACATCCGATGCGGACAAAGTGAAGGCCATCTATAATTACATCGTTAACAACGTGAAGTATGACTACGCTCTGGCGAACAGCGTTACAACAGACTATATCCCTAACAACGATAAAACACTGGCTACCAATAAAGGTATCTGCTACGATTATGCTTCCCTGTTTGCTACCATGCTCCGCAGCGAAGGAATTCCAACCAAGCTGGTAATGGGCAATACAAGCTATGTAACCTCATACCATGCCTGGAATGAAGTATTCCTGGACGGCAAATGGGTAACTATTGATACCACTGTTGATGCCGGACTGGGCAAGAGCAGTGCAGCAACAGGGCTGATCAAATCCGCCAGCAAATACACTCCAGCTAAATTCTATTAAGAATCGTCTTCATTATATAGGTCTTTCCGTAAGTAACCCGCTTAATCATTAAGCGGGTTATTTTTATTGAACGGTCAGGATAGTTGAACGGCTTCTCAATGTTCTGAGGGGAGGTTTACAAGGCGTCCCAGGCAGCGGCCCCGAATCCTTCTTTATTTGAAGACGACGGCCGTGCTTGCGATCTGGAACGCTTCTTCGGCATTTGATTCTGTCTGCTTATAAATGAAATAAGAGAACGGATGTTTTGTTCGGGACGATCATTGACATTTATCCAAATGAACCTTTGCGTTTTTTTCATTGTTTCCCCTGTTCACACTATCTATAATAATGCCTTGAATGATAATCATTTTCAATTAATAGAGAGAAGGAAAGGGGCAACAAGTGTGAAGAAACAACGTAGAAAGCAAATTATACTCTGGGTAGGGAGTTTCCTCCTGTTGTTGATAATATCGGCATGTACTCCTAATGCTAATAACAGCGTGTCTGATGAACAGAAAGAGGAAAGTGAGAAAACTGTTCAATATACAACGATAACAGGTAAACAGATTGAAATACCTGCAGATCCAAAACGAGTTGTTTATATTGGCCAGACAATTGGTGATTTCTTGGCGATGCATATTCCAGTTGTTGGTAACAACCTTCCCCAAGATATTCCTAGTTACTATGAAGGTAAATTTGAAGGAATCGTTGATGTTGGAAATCCTGGTGATTTAGAGAAGATTCTGAGTTTAAAACCCGATCTGATTATTAATGGTTATTACAAGGCAGAAGCAGATCATAATGAGGCATTGTCGAAAATTGCTACTACTATCCCCTTTAATCCAGCTCTTCCTTATACAGAACGTGTAAAGGAGATGGGAAATATCTTTGGCAAACAGGAAGAGGCAGCTCAACTGATTGCTAGGTTTAAAGCACAGTCGAAAGAAATGTTTGATAAGTTTCAATTAGCAGAAGGGGAGACAGCGACAGTTTTCTACCAGTTGGGTAAAACACTTTATGTTATGGGCAATCGTAGCCTGGGTGCTATTATTTATGGGGAGAACGGTTTTGCCGTCCCGCCAGCTGTACAGAAGAATATTCTTGATAAAGAAGGCGTGTCTTTCGTTAACATTTCAGAAGAAGTGCTTTCAGAATTTGCTGGTGATCATTTGTTTGTAGTTGTACAAGATGATGTTGAAAGTAAAACAGAAGCTGACCGACTGCTGCAAAGACCGACATGGACAACTTTGCCTGCAGTTAAAAAGGGAAATGTTCATGTTGTTCCCAGTGAATGGAATACAGATAATTTGTTAGCTTTGGAGCAATTGTTTGAACAGATGCCGCAATGGATGGACCAACAGTAAGAACTTATTTTGACACATTCAGTTCTTTATATCCCTAGTTTTCTAAAATTGCACAGATTCCAACTATTAAAAGCTGAACTACAGTTTGTGGTTGAAAGCAGGTCATTATATGTTACAATGACGATAATGATTCTCATTTTCAATTTTTTGGAGAGTTGCTTATGAATCTAGCATCCCTGTATATTAGGCTGCAACACTATGATAGGTTACAAGTTGACCAGATAATTCCAGTCAATAATGAGGGAATGGATGACACTGAAACCAATTTATGCACTTTATTGATAGCACTCAATCACGGCATACGACTGTATGTAGACAATATTGCAATCGATCTACGACAAGGAAGCTGCATTCTGGTTTTGCCTGTACAACGCTACACTATGGAATCAAGTAACAAAGAGGCACAGCTTGCACGCTTTACCTTTGAAAGCTTTAAAGTAGAAGGAATGACTTTGAATCCGGTTGCTCATCCACCTTTGCTTTGTGGTTACCCCTATAATCTGTTGATTTCTCAAGTCAATCGAGTATTAGGAAATGAAGCATGGATAAGTAACCAATGTTGTTCCTCTCTATCCACATCAGAAATGGCTATGATGCAAGGTAGACTTCAGCTCATTCTGGGGATGATGGCTCAGTTCGATGAGCAAGTTTCCCAGTTGCAGAACAATGAAAAGATAAACTTGGTTCAACAAACCGTACAGTATATGGAACAGCATTATGATGAGGACTTAACAGTTGAAAAACTTGCTAACATGGCTGGAATGGTCAGATGGCAATATAGTCAAAAGTTTAAAATAATGACCGGCAAAAAACCAAATGATTATTTGGTCCAATTACGTATAAACCAGGCAAAAGAACTTCTGTGTAATTCCACCGAGACATTGGGCAAAATATCTCGACAAATTGGGTTTAAGGATGAATACTATTTCAGCCGGTGCTTTCATAAATTAACTGGACACACCCCGCGTGAGTATGAGAATATTCATCTTCGTACTGGGCAAAGAACAGTTATCGATTCATTTGGCAGAAAGATTCATGTTCCCAAAGATACAACACGTATCGTGACTGATGGCAAATTTACGCTTGGAGAATTACTCGTTTTAGCCATGCCCCCTATAGGAGCGGCCATCTCTATAATGAAAGATAACGTGATTTATCACAATAAGTTGCGGAATATTCATAATATCGGGCAGTGGGCAGATCCAGATAAAATTGCACAACTGCAGCCGGAGTTCTTATTGCTTAGCTATGTTCATCCCGAACAAGATTTACAGAAACTAGATGCGATCGCTCCTACTGTTATACTGAACAGTAAGTTTAGACTATTTGAGCGGTTACGATATATTGCTAAACTAGTTGAACGTAGTAAAGCGGCGGAGAAGTGGATTACTAGATATGAGAACAAGGTAAGATTGGTACGTAGGCAATTAGCAGATGCTTATGTTGCTGGAGAGACAGCTGCTGTTTATCTCAAGTTTGGTACAAAACTTTATATTATGGGCCAGAGCGGATTGGCTGCTACCTTGTATGAATCTCTTGGCTTTCGTCCTTCAGCCAATGTGATGCACCTAATCGAGCAAGGGCAAGCATGGATAGAAATTCAGCAGCATCAAATAAATCACTATGCAGGAGATCGTAATTTCGTCTTGGCTTCTCGTCAGGAATTGCAAACTGTTGCTCACTGTCCACATATCGCGGCTTTAGCCGATCTAAGTAACAATAAGACTCATTTTGTGGATAGTATATGGAACTATGATGATCCTATTACACGCGGACAGTCGCTAGAGGTGCTACCGTATATTTTTGATAAGAAAATTAAGTGATCCAAAGATGTAAAAGAGATATATAAAGCAGGACCCATAAGCGCCATAAAGGCTCCGAAAAATCCACCCGTGATTTTGGGGCCTGGTTCCTGCTGCTGATCAGCGTTGTTTTTATCATCCTTAGGACAGTCAGCAGCTTGTTTGGATTCAAAGGTTGCTTTTTGGTAGAGACTTAGGGTATTATAAGTAAGCGTTGTTACAACGGCAAGCTGGATTCAGGAAATGACTTGAATAAGTCGTTTGAAAATAAAGCTTGCATTACTCGAATCAACGTGATATATTATAAGAGTTGCTGGTGACGAGCTAATCGCCACTGACAACGATCTTGATCTTTGAAAACTGAACAACGAGTGAGTATCGGAAATCACTTCGGTGAGATCCAAAAAATGATGAATTTCACAGCGTCTTGTACGCTTTAGAAATATCATCTTGAGAATGTAAATTCTCGTCAGATGTTTCAAAATGAGCTATCGCTCTTTTCAATACTAATTGGAGAGTTTGATCCTGGCTCAGGACGAACGCTGGCGGCGTGCCTAATACATGCAAGTCGAGCGGAGTCTTGTTGGAAGCTTGCTTCCAACTTGGCTTAGCGGCGGACGGGTGAGTAACACGTAGGCAACCTGCCCCTAAGACTGGGATAACTACCGGAAACGGTAGCTAATACCGGATAATCTCTTTCCTCTCCTGAGGGAAGAATGAAAGGCGGAGCAATCTGCCGCTTGGGGATGGGCCTGCGGCGCATTAGCTAGTTGGCGGGGTAACGGCCCACCAAGGCGACGATGCGTAGCCGACCTGAGAGGGTGAACGGCCACACTGGGACTGAGACACGGCCCAGACTCCTACGGGAGGCAGCAGTAGGGAATCTTCCGCAATGGGCGACAGCCTGACGGAGCAACGCCGCGTGAGTGATGAAGGTTTTCGGATCGTAAAGCTCTGTTGCCAGGGAAGAACGTCCGGTAGAGTAACTGCTGCCGGAGTGACGGTACCTGAGAAGAAAGCCCCGGCTAACTACGTGCCAGCAGCCGCGGTAATACGTAGGGGGCAAGCGTTGTCCGGAATTATTGGGCGTAAAGCGCGCGCAGGCGGCTATTTAAGTCTGGTGTTTAAACCTTGGGCTCAACCTGGGGTCGCACTGGAAACTGGGTGGCTTGAGTACAGAAGAGGAAAGTGGAATTCCACGTGTAGCGGTGAAATGCGTAGAGATGTGGAGGAACACCAGTGGCGAAGGCGACTTTCTGGGCTGTAACTGACGCTGAGGCGCGAAAGCGTGGGGAGCAAACAGGATTAGATACCCTGGTAGTCCACGCCGTAAACGATGAGTGCTAGGTGTTAGGGGTTTCGATACCCTTGGTGCCGAAGTTAACACAGTAAGCACTCCGCCTGGGGAGTACGGTCGCAAGACTGAAACTCAAAGGAATTGACGGGGACCCGCACAAGCAGTGGAGTATGTGGTTTAATTCGAAGCAACGCGAAGAACCTTACCAGGTCTTGACATCCAACTAACGAAGCAGAGATGCATCAGGTGCCCTTCGGGGAAAGTTGAGACAGGTGGTGCATGGTTGTCGTCAGCTCGTGTCGTGAGATGTTGGGTTAAGTCCCGCAACGAGCGCAACCCTTGACTTTAGTTGCCAGCAGGTAGAGCTGGGCACTCTAGAGTGACTGCCGGTGACAAACCGGAGGAAGGTGGGGATGACGTCAAATCATCATGCCCCTTATGACCTGGGCTACACACGTACTACAATGGCCGGTACAACGGGAAGCGAAGCCGCGAGGTGGAGCCAATCCCAGCAAAGCCGGTCTCAGTTCGGATTGCAGGCTGCAACTCGCCTGCATGAAGTCGGAATTGCTAGTAATCGCGGATCAGCATGCCGCGGTGAATACGTTCCCGGGTCTTGTACACACCGCCCGTCACACCACGAGAGTTTACAACACCCGAAGTCGGTGGGGTAACCCGCAAGGGAGCCAGCCGCCGAAGGTGGGGTAGATGATTGGGGTGAAGTCGTAACAAGGTAGCCGTATCGGAAGGTGCGGCTGGATCACCTCCTTTCTATGGAGAATCGTTTCCTGCAACGGAAACATTCAAATTTGAAATCTAGCCGGTCGGCTAGTTACTCACTCGTTGGTCAGTTTTGAGAGTTTAAGCTCTCAGTTTCTGAAAGGTTTGGACGATCACGAAAGTGCCGTTAAACGTTTCAGACTACAACTTGATCCTTGAAAACTGGATACCGAAACGAATTTGCGTTTTAGAACATTCCTTTAAGCTGAACTTGTGTAAACAAGTTTGAAGTTTTTAGTTATACTAAGTGAAGGTTTTGGATTGTGAGCGACCTTTGGCTTTGAATATTCCAGCGGGCGGATTTATCCGTATGCGCTATTCAAAACAAGATGAGCAAATAAGCCAATACCGGAGCGATTGGTTAAGCTACTAAGAGCACACGGAGGATGCCTAGGCGCCAGGAGCCGACGAAGGACGTGGCGAACAACGAAACTGCCTCGGGGAGCTGTAAGCAAGCTTTGATCCGGGGGTGTCCGAATGGGGAAACCCAGCTGTGGTAATGCACAGTTACTCGTATCTGAATACATAGGATACGCAGAGGCAGACCAGGGGAACTGAAACATCTAAGTACCCTGAGGAAGAGAAAACAATAGTGATTCCGTCAGTAGCGGCGAGCGAACGCGGAACAGCCTAAACCAAGGGGCTTGCCCCTTGGGGTTGTGGGACGTCTCACATGGAGTTACAAAGGAATATGGTAGGCGAAGAGGTCTGGAAAGGCCCGCGATAGAGGTAAAAGCCCTGTAGCCCAAACTGTGTTCCCTCCGAGACGGATCCCGAGTAGTGCGGGGCACGTGAAACCCCGTATGAATCTGGCAGGACCATCTGCTAAGGCTAAATACTACCTGGCGACCGATAGTGAATCAGTACCGTGAGGGAAAGGTGAAAAGCACCCCGGAAGGGGAGTGAAATAGAACCTGAAACCGTGTGCTTACAAAAAGTCAGAGTCCTCTATATGGATGATGGCGTGCCTTTTGTAGAATGAACCGGCGAGTTACGTTCAACATGCAAGGTTAAGGTGAGAAGCCGGAGCCGCAGCGAAAGCGAGTCTGAATAGGGCGACTGAGTATGTGGGCGTAGACCCGAAACCGTGTGATCTACCCCTGTCCAGGGTGAAGGTGCGGTAACACGCACTGGAGGCCCGAACCCACGTACGTTGAAAAGTGCGGGGATGAGGTGGGGGTAGCGGAGAAATTCCAATCGAACTCGGAGATAGCTGGTTCTCCCCGAAATAGCTTTAGGGCTAGCCTCGGTGAATGGAGTGGTGGAGGTAGAGCACTGATTGGGTGCGGGGCCCGCAAGGGTTACCAAGCTCAGTCAAACTCCGAATGCCACTTACTTCTTGCCGGGAGTCAGACAGTGAGTGCTAAGATCCATTGTCAAAAGGGAAACAGCCCAGACCATCAGCTAAGGTCCCCAAGTGTGTGTTAAGTGGGAAAGGATGTGGAGTTGCACAGACAACCAGGATGTTGGCTTAGAAGCAGCCACCATTGAAAGAGTGCGTAATAGCTCACTGGTCGAGTGACTCTGCGCCGAAAATGTAACGGGGCTAAACACACCACCGAAGCTATGGCTTGATGCTTTGCATCAGGGGTAGGGGAGCGTTGTATGTGGGTTGAAGGTGTACCGTAAGGAGCGCTGGACAGCATACAAGTGAGAATGCCGGTATGAGTAACGAAAAGATCAGTGAGAATCTGATCCGCCGAAAGCCCAAGGTTTCCTGAGGAAGGCTCGTCCGCTCAGGGTAAGTCGGGACCTAAGGCGAGGCCGACAGGCGTAGTCGAAGGACAACAGTTTGAAATTACTGTACCACCGTAATCCGCTATGAGCGATGGGGTGACGCAGGAGGGTAGTGACGCGGACTGATGGATGTCCGTCTAAGCAGTGAGGCTGGTGTGCAGGCAAATCCGCACATCATAAGGCTGGGCTGTGATGGGGAGCGAAAATTACAGTAGCGAAGGTCATGATCTCACACTGCCAAGAAAAGCCTCTAGTCAGGAGAAGGTGCCCGTACCGCAAACCGACACAGGTAGGCGAGAAGAGAATTCTAAGGCGCGCGGAAGAACTCTCGTTAAGGAACTCGGCAAAATGACCCCGTAACTTCGGGAGAAGGGGTGCCTCGGTAGGGTGAATAGCCCGAGGGGGCCGCAGTGAAAAGGCCCAAGCGACTGTTTAGCAAAAACACAGGTCTGTGCGAAGCCGCAAGGCGAAGTATACGGGCTGACGCCTGCCCGGTGCTGGAAGGTTAAGGGGAGTGGTTAGGGGTAACCCGAAGCTATGAACCGAAGCCCCAGTAAACGGCGGCCGTAACTATAACGGTCCTAAGGTAGCGAAATTCCTTGTCAGGTAAATTCTGACCCGCACGAATGGCGTAACGACTTGGGCGCTGTCTCAACGAGAGATCCGGTGAAATTTTAATACCTGTGAAGATGCAGGTTACCCGCGACAAGACGGAAAGACCCCATGGAGCTTTACTGCAGCTTGATATTGAATTTGGGTACGATCTGTACAGGATAGGTGGGAGCCGTGGAAAGCGGAGCGCAAGCTTCGCTGGAGGCGCCGTTGGGATACCACCCTGATCGTATCTAGGTTCTAACCTGGTACCCTAAGCGGGTACGGGGACCGTGTCAGGCGGGCAGTTTGACTGGGGCGGTCGCCTCCTAAAGAGTAACGGAGGCGTTCAAAGGTTCCCTCAGAATGGTTGGAAATCATTCGAAGAGTGCAAAGGCAGAAGGGAGCTTGACTGCGAGACCTACAAGTCGAGCAGGGACGAAAGTCGGACTTAGTGATCCGGTGGTACCGCATGGAAGGGCCATCGCTCAACGGATAAAAGCTACCCTGGGGATAACAGGCTTATCTCCCCCAAGAGTCCACATCGACGGGGAGGTTTGGCACCTCGATGTCGGCTCATCGCATCCTGGGGCTGAAGTAGGTCCCAAGGGTTGGGCTGTTCGCCCATTAAAGCGGTACGCGAGCTGGGTTCAGAACGTCGTGAGACAGTTCGGTCCCTATCTGTCGTGGGCGCAGGAAATTTGAGAGGAGCTGTCCTTAGTACGAGAGGACCGGGATGGACGTACCGCTGGTGCACCAGTTGTTCCGCCAGGAGCATGGCTGGGTAGCTACGTACGGACGGGATAAGCGCTGAAAGCATCTAAGCGTGAAGCCCCCCTCAAGATGAGATTTCCCAACATGTAAGACCCCTTGAAGACGACGAGGTAGATAGGTTGGAGGTGGAAGTGCAGCAATGCATGGAGCTGACCAATACTAATCGGTCGAGGGCTTATCCAAAACCACTAAAATGCATGATTCGTTTCGGATTCAGTTTTCAGGCGATTAAGCCTGGCAGGAAGTTAAACCGATGGTTTGATATTTTCTGTAGCGATTTCGAGAAGCGTAGGCTTCGAAAAATCATGTTTGGTGGCGATAGCGGAAGGGTTCCACGCGTACCCATCCCGAACACGACCGTTAAGCCTTCCAGCGCCGATGGTACTTGGACCGAAGGGTCCTGGGAGAGTAGGACGCCGCCAAGCACACAAGACCACTGTTGATTAGTCGACAGTGGTCTTTTTGTATACTGTGGACAGTATGTGTGAAGAGTGTAGGAAATTCAAGGCGAAGAATAGTTATGCACATGTGGATAGATTTTGATTATTTTATACTTCTCCCCAATCGATGTGGATATCCGGTACAATAATGTGGATAGATACTGGAAATTGGGGATAGATATGCAAAGGAGTGTATGGTTATGGACAAGCAGAGCCAGCTTTTGTGGACAGAGGAATTCAGGATTCATGCCAGCGATACTGATTTCCGTTCGAAGGGAAGGTTATCCTTCTTACTCGATATTATGCAGCGCGCCGCGGATTCGGCAGTGAGCAGTCTTGGACTCAGCAATGAAGGGATGCTTAAAGCCGGGATGGGCTGGATGGTCATTACCATGGATCTGAATCTTCAGCGTGAACCCTTGCAGGGGGAGCAGCTTCGTGTACATACCTGGAGCAAAGGCAACAAAGGGGCACTCTGGCAGCGGGATTACCGTATTTTTGACAGCCAGTCTGCAGAGCTTGCCTCTGCACGCTCGATCTGGGCGCTGGTGGATATCGCTAAGCGGAAGATTTTGCGTCCGTCGGCCCTTCCGATAACAGTGGAGCCTTATCTGGACGATTCGGTGGGAGACCATCCTGACAAAGTAGTGATCCCGCCTGAGCTTACTTTGCAGGAAGCCTACCGTTATCAGGTGAGATACAGCGGCTTGGATAACAACAGACATCTTAATAATGCGCGCTATGTGGATCTGTGCTGCGATGCGCTGACACTGGAGGAATGGGAAGCGCTGGAGTTTACCGGCCTGCATATTACGTATGCCCAGGAAGCCCAGTATGGTGACGAGATTACCATTTTGCGTTCCCCATTGACCGAAGCGGGAGTGTATGTCCGGGGGGAAGGCGGGGGCCGGGTGTATTTTGAGGCTTGCCTGAAGTTGAAGAGACCGGTTACTATCGGTTAAACGAATTTAGATAAGATAAAGTAAAGGCAGTTGCCCTTATCCAGGGGACTGTCTTTTTTGAATTTATATGTTTTGGGGTCCCCGCAAAGTACCTGAGTCAACACCTACGCTAAAGCCCCACTTTGTGGGGTTATTTTGATAATCGGCTATTTCCTTATATGTCACAAATACACAGCCGGCATTCGTTATACAGGTGTAAAAGGAAAATGGAGGTGATTCTTTTGGAGCTAGGCAACCCCGGGGGCCCATTGAATCCAATCAAGATGGAAGAAGCTATTCAAGAGGTACAAGCAGGTGACAGGCAGGCTTTCACTACTATAATCACTGCGTTTGAAAGGCAGATCTATACGTATTGCTACTATTTCTTAAGGAGCCATGAAGAAGCAGAGGATGCTGTTCAGGACATATTCGTTAAGGTATATCAGCAGCTTAAGCGTTATGAGCGGCGGGTTTCTTTTTCGGCCTGGCTGTATAAGGTAGCTTATCATCATTGCCTGGACCAGCTTCGCAGGCGTAAGCGCCGTAGCAGGTTGTTGTCCCTGTATAAATTACAGCTGGTGCCGCATCAGCAAACATTACCGGAGGAGTCTCCAGTGGACCGGATGTTTGAGGACCTTAATCCGGAAGAGCGGGGCTTATTAATCCTGCGGGTGATTGAACAATACAGCTTTGAAGAGATTGCCATGATTACCGGAAGCAGTTCGGCGGCGCTGCGCAAAAAGTATGAACGGCTCCGTAAAAAACTTATCCAGCAAAAAGCGGATGAAGGAGGAGGATGCGCTCATGGAGAAGTGGCAAAATCAAACTGAGCAGCAGGTGCTGGAGCATATTCGCAGCAATTTCCGAAAAGTCCAGCTTCCGGTAGACAGTTATAATGAGCAGATTATGAACCGTATTGAACATTTGGAAACTAGAGGAGGAAATAAATTGCTTAAAAAGACATTAGCAGCCGCAAGTATAGCTGTAGTGATAGGGTTAGGTATGATAACTGCAGGGTTCATCTCCCCTGCTTGGGCCGAGACCTTGAGTCAAATTCCTGTCTTCAGCAGTATATTCAAGCACACGGAGAACCCGGGACTGAAATTAGCGGCGGAACAGGGCCTCACAACATCACCTAACATGAGCGTTACCAAGGATGGCGTGACGCTAAGTGTTACGGAGGTATTTTATGACGGGATTCAGCTGGCCATCGGCTTTGAAAGAAGCGGCGTTGCGGATGAGCGGGTGTTGGCGGAGATTACGAATTATAAAACCCATGAATTCGATCAATCGACGAAAGGATTGCTGGGATTACCCGAAGTAACACTGGCCTCCGGGGAGCCCTTGGGTTACGGTTCCTCTTCCACAGGTGACGTACAAGGGCAACCTAATACCCTTCTCCTGGAACTCAGAGAACTGCACAATACTTCAACCTTGGGAGACGAATTCAAGGTGAATATCCGCGTGCCGGTTGCCCAGATCGCCGAGCCGTTTGAGTTCGAGGTCACGGTGAAGAAGCTGGCAGAGGGCATCATCAACCTTACTCCGGGCCAGGGGGCCAGCAAAGGCTCCTTCCATTATAAAGTGAAGAGTCTGGACATCACACCTGCTGCCATGAGGTTAGTGATAACCAGTGACGGGGAAGTACCTGCGTCACCGGAGCAGACGGGAGAATACGGTCCAACTGAGGTATTCTATGAGCTTGTGGATGATGCTGGTCATGTGATTGGTCCAAAGGGTATCGGTTATGCCATGATGAAGGGAGTTCAGCATCCTATCGTGGATAATCTCTATAATACCTTCCCGCAAGTCCCTAAGACGATTACGGTCAGACCGTATACAATGACTCTCGATAATGAGCCGAAACTCTTGCTGGATGCTGACGGGAAGCCGGTGAAAACTTATCATAAGGATCTTGAGACCACTATAACGATTCCTTGAATGAGGACAAGAGGAAACAAAATAGACTGAGTCTAGTCCGCATCTGTTATGCAGATGCGGGCTTTTTCTGCTGATTAAAGAAGGGTTAAGGGAATGTAGATTTCACTTATGGAGTTTGGGTGATCGGGTCCGAGGTACTCTTTGCCGTAGTATTCAAATTCATATGAAAGGTTCAGGCGGTACTCGGTTCTGGGCAGAAAAGCGCCATAGATATATTTGTAGGTGGCAGAAACTTCTGCGGATGGTCCTTTATGCTTAAATCTGAGATAACGCGCTGGCGGCAGAATGCGGGTAGGAAGGAGGTTGCCTGTATGAACCGTTGTTGAATTATCCAGCTCACAGGCAATGTGAAATGAGATCCCGTTATCCTCATAGTTATCCGGCCAATAGCCTAGCTGGTAATATTGTTCCGGTAGTTTACGGTTCGGGATGTCAGAAAGGCTGCTGAATAGCTGAGCCCATGCAGCCCCGATGACCGACTGATCTTGTGTAACGGTAATAAATGGTCCCTGAAGCTTAATTTCGCCCAGGTCAACGAGGTCAGGTGTGGCACCCATCTGGTTGGACCAGTATGGCAGATCTATTGGTTGTATACGATGAAGTAGCAGGGGGATATCCGGGTTAGACTTATGGCGGACCTCGGTGGGTGTGGTGTGCAGCAATCTTTTGAAGGCCCGGGTGAAGGTCTCGTAATCATTGTAAGAATAATCCAGTGAAATGTCATGAAAAGTCCTCTGTGGCCTGCTTAGAATATCCCGCGCTGCTTCGGAAATCCTCCGTCTTGCCATATAATCGCCCGGCGTGAACCCAGTCACCCCCTGAAACAGGCGGATGAAGTGGTACAGGGAATAACCGGACTCTCTGGAAAGGGTCAGAACAGACAGTGGCTGCCTAAGATTCGACTCAATATAATCAATGGCCTGCAGAATAAGCTGACTGTTCTTCATGGAATCCTCTCCCTGTATGGTCTACTCTACTGTCCACTCCCCCCATGAGGCGGCCCATTCAGGCACTCTAACCTGACGAACACGGTCCGTTGAAGGGAAATAAGCCTTTATATCAAGCACGGGCGTTCCGGGATAGGCATCCAGTCCGCTGACTTCAACAATCCCCTGCTCAAGGTCTACAGATATAATGCGCGCAACTGTAAGCCCAATCGGGTTAGGACGGACGGGAGAACGTGTCGCAAAGACACCGCTCACCGGGGCATTATAGGGAGGCTCGATCTGTGTAGTCCCCCTTAAGCTATCATCTGCAAACTCATGAATCCACCATAGGATCTGGCAGTGGCTGAACGCATCCAACCCCTTGAGGGCAGGTCTGTATTCGGGCTTAATCTTGAGGTGCAGGTTCTGCGGTGTTCCGGTTACTACACCTACTGATATAATATTATACGATTCTGAGGCGGGCATTGGCTGTGACTCCTTTCGGCTACGGGATGATTATAGTCTATCTGAAGTGAAGGGAATTCAGCCTGACGATATTTGCGGACTTTTATCTCATGGTATAATAGGTTGTTGATTGGAGAAGGGGGAGAAGGATGAAGGTACTGGTACTGGCGGAGAAGCCATCGGTGGCCCGGGAGATTGCGAGGGTGCTGGGCTGCGGAAATAAGCAGAAGAGTTATATGGAAGGTCCGAAATATGTGGTGACCTGGGCGCTGGGGCATCTGGTTGGCCTGGCGGAGCCGGAGGACTATAACAATAAATATGCAACCTGGGCGCTGGAGGATCTGCCGATTCTCCCGGACAAGGCCAAGCTGAAGGTGCTGCGCGAGACGAGCCAGCAATACAAGGCGGTGCAGCAGCTGATGAAGCGGCAGGATATTGAAGAGCTGGTGGTAGCCACGGACGCGGCCCGTGAGGGGGAGCTGCTGGCCCGCTGGATCATGAATATGGCCGGTTGGAAAAAGCCGTTCCGGCGCCTGTGGATCTCTTCGCAGACGGATAAGGCGATTAAGGAGGGCTTCGCTTCGCTGCGGCCCGGACGGGAGTTCGACCGGCTGTATGAATCTGCCCGCTGCCGTGCAGAGGCGGATTGGATGATCGGGCTGAATGTAACGCGGGCGTTAACCTGCAAGTTCGGCGCGCCGCTCTCGGCAGGTCGTGTGCAGACACCGACGCTGGGGATGATTATGGACCGGGAGAATGAGATTACCGGCTTCCGTTCCCAGGAATACGACCTGCTGACGGCGGATTTCGGGAGCTTCCAGGCGGGCTGGCGGGCGCAGGGCGGAGATGGGCGGATTTTTGACAGGGAGAAGACGGGGGTTCTCAAGGATAAGCTTACAGGCCGCAGCGGGAGGATTACCAAGGTCCAAAAGAGTGAGAAAAGCGAGCCTCATCCGCTGGCCTATGACCTGACCGAGCTGCAGCGGGATGCCAACCGTAAATTCGGCTTCTCGGCCAAGCAGACCTCCAGTGTGCTCCAGAAGCTGTATGAGCAGCATAAGCTGGTCACTTATCCGCGCACGGATAGCCGTTATCTGACCGCCGATATGACCGGTACGCTAAAAGAACGGCTCGACAGCGTAGCCGTCGGTCCGTATGCCACACTGGCCCGGCCTTTGCTGCGCAAGCCGCTGCCGATCACGAAGCGGATTGTCGATGACAGCAAGGTCAGCGATCACCATGCGATTATTCCGACAGAGCAGACGGTGCTGCTCAATCAGCTTAGTACGGAGGAACGGAAGCTGTACGATCTCATCGTGCGGAGGTTCATCTCGCTGTTCTATCCTCCGGCCCGCTATGATGCAGTGGCGGTGACTGTGAACGTGGAGGGAGAGAGCCTCCATGTCAAAGGAACGACCGTCAAAGATGCCGGCTGGCGTGAGGTATACGGCGGGGACATGAGTTCAAACGAGGATGAGGATAATGAGAGTGACGAGCCGGCAGCAGGCAGTGTGAAGCTGCCGGAGCTGCGGGAAGGCGACCGCGTGAAGGTGGAGCGCTGCATCATTAAGCCCGGACGGACGCAGCCGCCGAAGCGTTATAATGAAGCTTCGCTGCTGACGCAGATGGAGAAGCACGGGCTGGGCACACCGGCCACCCGGGCCGATATTATCGAGAAGCTGGTCAGCTCGGATACGATTGAGCGGCAGGGCAATTCTCTGCATCCGACCGGCAAAGGCAAGCAATTAATTGGGCTGGTATCCAGCCAGCTGCGCACACCGGAGCTGACGGCGCGCTGGGAAGCGGAGCTGGAGAAAATCGCGCGCGGGCAGGGGCGTCCGGAGCCTTTTCTGCAGGGAATCCGCAGTATGGCGCAGGAGCTGGTATCCGGGGTGAAGAGCAGCGGTGCGGAATACAAGCCGCATAATGTCTCTAACAGCCATTGTCCGGAGTGTGGAACAAGGATGTTAGAGAAGAAGACCAAACGCGGCAAGCTGCTGGTCTGTCCGAAGGAGGACTGCGGCTATACCCGCGCGGGCGAGAAGCAGCTGTCGAACCGGCGCTGCCCGCAGTGCCATAAGAAGATGGAGCTGAAGGAAGGCAAGGCCGGGAAGTATGTGCAGTGCCTGGGCTGCGGAATTACGGAGACCATCGATAAGGATCACAAGCACATCAACAAGCGCGAGCAGCAGAAGCTGGTGCAGCAGTACAGCAAGACGGAGAGTGCCGGCAACAATCTTGGCGATCTGCTGAAGGCAGCGATGGAAGCGAAGCAGAAGGGGAAGTAATCCTGAAGCAGGTCGATTGGCCGTGAAGGAAATCAAGGGATCGGAGGAATGAGCAATTAATCCGGTCCCTTCAACTATAGTGGAGCAGGTGATGAATTGGCAGCGGTTGAACGGCTAGGGGATGAAATCACACCGGCAGAGGCTCGGGGCAGACTGGGGAGCAGCCGGTTTTACTTTTTGGGAATTGTCTTTCTGTTCTGGTTCTCGTCTTATATCTATGTTCCGGTATTGTCTCCGTATGTGGAGCATCTGGGAGCTTCTTATGTAATGGTAGGTGCGGTTCTGGGGGTCTACGGCCTGATGCAGATTCTGTTCCGGCTGCCGATCGGCATCGGCTCGGATATGATGAACCGGCGGCGGCCGTTTATCTATCTGGGGCTAATCGCCAGCGGAGCAAGCTGCCTGCTGTTCCTGGCCGGTGCACACCCAGGCTGGGCGCTGGCGGCCCGAGCAGTCTCAGGGATTGCCGCTTCCGCGTGGGTGGTGTACTCGGTGATGTTCGCGGGGTATTTTCCGAAAGAAGAGGCTGGGCGGGCCATGGGCATGCTCCAGTTCACCACCGTGATTGCCCAATTGACGAGCATGATGATCAGCGGGTATATGGTTGAGCACTGGGGCTGGAACACGCCGTTTATCGTCGGGGGGATTGTGGCTGCGGGCGCATTGCTGCTGGCCTTCCGGCTTCCGGAGCAACAGCTGGAGAAGCGGAACGCGATTCAGCTCAAAGACCTGGCCGGCGTGGTCAAAGAACCGCTGCTGGTCCGGGTATCGCTGCTGTCCGTGCTGGCCCATTGTGTGCTGTTCATTACGATGTTTGGATACACGCCGAACCAGGCACTGTATATTGGAGCGAGCAAGGAGAGCCTGGGCTGGCTGACGCTGGCTTTTATGCTGCCTCATGCGGTTGCGACACTGTATGGCTCGCGCCTGTTCGGCAGATGGCTGGGTGACCGGGGAACGCTGGTGCTCGGTTTTGCCGGGAGTGCGGTGTTCACGCTGCTTATTCCGTCGATGCCGACACTTGCAGCGTTATGTGCGACCCAGATCGGGAACGGCTTCATGCAGGGCCTGATCTTCCCGCTCTTGCTGGGCAAATCCGTCTCAGGGGTAGCACCGTTCAAACGGGCGACGGCCATGGGCTTTTATCAGGCGGTATATGCGATCGGCATGTCAGGCGGTCCGTTTGTGGCCGGATGGATGAGTGCGGGGTACGGTCTGCGCGGCGGCTTCTGGCTGGGGGCTGTGGCGGCAGGGCTGGCTGCGCTATTGTCCTGGGTCTGGATCAGAGAGGCCGGGGCTTCCGGGAAACAGAGCAGAATGAAACGGCAGGGCGCGGGCCGGTGATGCGGGATTATTGGTTTTTTGCCGCAATGGGTAATATAATAGAGAGTAGACAGGATGTCAGGAGGAGGGGCCGGGAAGGATGGTCAAGGTTGTTGTGCTGTGGTTCCTGATTATTAACGTAATCGGGTATGTGGTGATGTCGGAGGACAAGGACAGGGCCCGGAAGAGGCGGGACCGCGTGCCGGAGAAGACACTGTTCCTGCTGGCGTTCATGGGCGGGGCATTGGGTGTGCTGATTGCCATGTACCGCAGGCGCCACAAGACCAGGCATACTTCCTTCAGACTCGGAATTCCGCTGCTGCTGCTGCTGAATATGCTGCTGTATGGGTATTTTTTGCGATGAATCTCTTGTAGAATGGGTCATACTTAATAGAAAGAGGTGGCGTATATGTTATTCTCTAAAATTCTGCTTGCCTATGACGGTTCCAAGGCTTCCAACCAGGCGTTGGAGCGCGCGATTGAGCTGGCTAAGGTAACGCCGGGGTCCGCCCTGTACGTCGTTCACGCTTTTGAATTCCCGCGGTTCTTCATCGGGGAAGCTCTCGCGCCTCTGCCTGCATCTGTGAACAAGGATTATTATGACCTTGCAGTCCAGACAACCGAAGAAGTGAAAGGGCGGCTGGAGGCTGAGGGTCTGAACGCTACAGTGGAATTGCTGCAGGGCTCGCCGGCCGAGGTCATTCTGAGTTATGCCAAGGAGCAGGGCGCGGATGTGATCGTCATCGGCAGCCGCGGACTTGGCGGTATCCGGGAGTTCGTGCTGGGCAGCGTCAGCCACAATGTCGTGCAAAGTGCGCGGATACCGGTGCTGGTTGTTAAATAATAGATCTTACTTGTACGGGCAGCGGCTCTCTCTTGTGGAGGACCGCTGTTTTTGTTGATTGGGAAGGGTAACTGGGCTCGTGCTGAGGCATGCGGGCCGAATGTAATCGAAAAACCGACTACATTTGGCTTGGCGGCTAAGATGCATGAGCCGGATGTCAGTTGAGACAATCAACATCATTCACCCATTAGAGTAATTTTGTTCTGCTCTGGCCGATAAATTTTGGAATAAAAGCAAGGGATTTCGCTAAAAAGCGAACGTTCAATCTGGAAAATATCTTAATGTTCGTGTTTAAGTTGACATACAGTGTAGGGGGTTGTTAAACTGAGAGCATGAAGCGCTCGTATATATCCGGGAATAGGGCCCGGAAGTTTCTACCCGGGAACCGTAAATTTCCGGACTACGGGGACAGGAAAGACAAGAAAGGCGGCATCGCTTGCGGTTGATCCGGAAGAGGGGGTGCTGTCCTATTTCGTGTCACTTTTTGCCGGGTGTGCGAAAAATGTCTTTCATCTCCTCCGCAGTCCGAATTTCCCGCAGGTATGCGTTTGGAATTCGGGCTTTTTTTGTGCGAATTATGGAAAACTATAGAGAAATAGCTCAAGATAGAGGATGAAGGACATCACTATCAATTACAATGAAGGGCTGGGTGAACGATGTCTGTGCAAGTAGGTGTCATTATGGGCAGCAAGTCGGATTACGAAACGATGGAACATACGTGTGCGGTGCTTGAGGAACTGGGCGTGTCTTATGAGAAAAAGGTGGTCTCCGCGCACCGCACGCCGGACCTGATGTTCCGTTACGCCGAGGAAGCAGCGGAGCGCGGCCTGCGGGTCATTATCGCCGGGGCGGGCGGCGCTGCGCATCTGCCGGGTATGGTGGCCGCCAAAACCACCCTGCCGGTGATCGGCGTCCCTGTGCAGTCGAAGGCGCTGAACGGCATGGACTCGCTGCTGTCGATTGTTCAAATGCCGGCGGGTGTGCCGGTAGCCACGGTAGCCATCGGCCGTGCCGGAGCGGTGAATGCCGGGCTGCTGGCGGCGCAGATCATCGGCGCTTTTGAGCCGGAGGTGGCAGGAAGAGTACAGCGGCGGCGCGAGGCGACTCAGCGCGAGGTGCTGGAAAGCAGCGAGAGCCTATGAGGCCGGAGGAGATGAACGCCGGTGGCATGGGGCGCGTTGCTGAGGCGGGCGCTGGAGCGGAGCAGGCGAAGACGCTGCTGCCCGGCGCGACGATCGGTGTGCTCGGCGGCGGGCAGCTCGGGCGCATGATGGCGCTCGCGGGCAGCGCCATGGGCTACCGCTTCGTGGCGCTGGACCCGGCAAAGGATGCGCCCTGCGGGCAGGTTACGCCGCAGATTACAGCGGCATACAACGACAGGGACGCCGCGCGTGAGCTGGCGCGGCGCTCCGACGTCATCACGTACGAATTCGAGAACGTGGACGCGGGCGTAGCCGCGCTCCTGGCGGAGGAATCGTACGTGCCCCAGGGCAGCGCGCTGCTGTATACGACACAGCACCGGCTGCGCGAGAAGGCGGCGATCGAGGCAGCCGGCGTGCCCGTTGCCCCGTACCGCAAGGTCGGCAGCCTGGCGGAGCTGGAAGCCGCAGTTGCCGGGCTGGGCCTGCCCTGTGTGCTGAAGACCGCCACAGGGGGGTATGACGGCAAAGGGCAAGCCGTCATCCGCAGGCCGGAGGAGCTGGCCGCAGCGTTCCGGCAGGTCGCGCCGGGCACTCAAGCGCCGGAGCTGGTGCTGGAGAAATTCATCGCCTTCCAGTGCGAGATTTCGGTGGTTGCCGCCCGCAGCGCATCGGGGGAGGTCAAGAGCTTCCCACCGGCCGAGAACATTCACGTGGACAATATTCTGCATCTCTCCATTGTGCCGGCGAGGGTGCCGGAGGAGATTCAGCAGCGGGCCTGCGAGCTGGCTGAGCGGATTGTCTCCGGCATGAATGCGGTCGGACTGCTGGCGGTAGAGATGTTCGTGACGGAGGACGGAGAGCTGTTCGTCAATGAGCTGGCCCCGCGTCCGCATAACTCCGGGCATTACACGATGGACGCCTGCGTTACCTCGCAGTTCGAGCAGCATGTGCGGGCCATCTGCAATCTGCCGCTGGGTGACACCTCGCTGCTGACTCCGGTAGTGATGGTGAATGTGCTTGGACAGCATCTGGAGGGAGCCATTCAGGCGGCTTGCCGCGCGGATGAAGAAGCAAACCGGCTTGGAGTAGCTCCCAAGCTTCATATATACGGCAAGACCGAGAGCAAAACCGGCCGCAAAATGGGCCACATCAACCTGCTCTGCAAGGACGCCAGTGATGCATTGTCCTGGGTGGAGCAAACTAACCTTTGGAGGAACTGACAAGCTATGATCGAACGTTACAGCAGACCTGAGATGCGGGCCATTTGGACCGAAGAGAATAAATTCAACGCGTGGCTGGAGGTTGAGCTATGCGCCTGCGAAGCGTGGGCCGAGCTGGGAGTCATCCCGCATGAGGATGCCGCGAAGCTGCGCAAGGATGCCAAATTCGACATCGCGCGGATTGATGAGATTGAACTGGAGACCCGCCATGACGTGATCGCTTTTACCCGTGCGGTATCCGAGAGCCTGGGCGCGGAGCGCAAATGGGTGCACTACGGCTTGACCTCGACAGATGTGGTCGACACGGCGCTTGGTTATCTGCTGCGGCAGGCCAACGAGATTCTGGAGCAGGATATTCTGCGCTTCATTGAGATTCTGAAGGACAAAGCCGTTGCCTATAAGGATACTCCAATGATGGGCCGCACCCATGGCGTACATGCGGAGCCAACCACGTTCGGACTGAAGATGGCGCTGTGGTACGAGGAAATGAAGCGTAACCTGGAGCGTTTCCGCCATGCGGCCAACGGCGTGCAGTTCGGCAAAATCTCCGGGGCGGTCGGCACCTATGCCAACATCGACCCGTTCGTGGAAGAATTCGTCTGCCGCAAGCTGGGCACCAGCCCCGCTCCGATCTCTACGCAGACCCTGCAGCGTGACCGTCACGCGGAGTATATGGCGGCGCTGGCGCTGATTGCCACTTCCCTGGACAAATTCGCTACCGAGATCCGCGCGCTGCAGAAGAGTGAGATCCGTGAGGTGGAGGAGGCTTTTGCCAAGGGTCAAAAGGGTTCGTCCGCCATGCCGCACAAGCGCAACCCGATCGGCTGCGAGAATATCTCCGGCCTGTCGCGCGTGATCCGCGGGCATATGATGACGGCCTACGAGAACGTGCCGCTGTGGCATGAGCGTGATATCTCACATTCTTCCGTAGAGCGGATTATCCTGCCGGATGCGACCATGCTGCTGAACTATATGCTGAACCGCTTCGGCAATATCGTGAAGAACCTGACCGTGTTCCCGGAAAATATGAAGCGCAACATGGAACGCACCTTCGGTGTTCCGTTCTCCGGCCGCATTCTGACGAAGCTGATCGACAAGGGCTTCAGTCGCGAGCAGGCGTACGATACCGTGCAGCCGCGCGCGATGCAGGCCTGGGAGCAGCAGACCCAGTTCCGTGACATTGTGGAAGCTACCCCGGAGATCACCTCCGTGCTTAGCCCGGAAGAGATCGCGGATGCGTTCAATCCTTCCTGGCATCTGAAGCATGTGGACACCATCTTCCGCAAGCTGGAGCTGATTTGATTTTTTTCTGGGACCCTATTAACCCGAAGGAGAAATTATAGCAAGATCATTCGTTCAAGGGAGGAAAGGTCATGACATCAACGGCCGTATCCACTGCCGTGGAACTTGTAAATGCACCGCTGCTCTACAAAGGCAAGGTTCGTGAGCTGTATGATTTGGGGGATGAGGTGCTGATCGTTGTAACGGACCGGATCTCCGCATTCGATTATGTGCTGGACCCGGCGGTGCCGGACAAGGGCAATGTGCTGAACCGGCTCAGCGCCTTCTGGTTCGGGCAAACTAATGATCTGATAGAGAACCATGTCGTTCATATTGATGTAGACAAGCTCGGGGATATCGCGAAGGACCGCGAAGCCTTGAGAAACCGCATTATGGTGGTCCGCAAAGCCGAGCGGATTGATATTGAATGCGTGGTACGCGGCTGCATTACAGGCGGCGGCTGGCGGCAGTATCAGGAGACCGGACAGGTGAACGGGATTGAGCTGCCCAAGGGACTGCGGAAGAATGCGGTGCTGGCGGAGCCGATTTTCACCCCGGCGGCCAAAAATGATGTCGGTCACGACGAAGACATTCCGTTTGAACGGATGCAGGAGCTGATTGGCGCAGAGCTTGCGCTTGAGCTTAAGGAGAAGAGCCTGAAGCTGTTCGCTTTTGCCAGAGCCTATTGTGAAGAACGCGGCATCATCCTCGCCGATTGCAAGTTCGAATTCGGGCTGCTGGACGGTAAGGTGATACTGATCGATGAGATTTTTACACCGGATGCTTCCCGCTTCTGGGCTAAGGATAAATACGCACTGGACATCGAGATTGACAGCATGGATAAGGAGCCGGTGCGGGCGTACCTCGCCGCTTCCTCATGGGATAAGAACAGCACGCCGGACCCGCTGCCCCCTGAGGTGGTAGAGGAGACAAGCCGCCGGTATCTGGATATCTACCACCGTCTCACCGGGAAGTCCTTATAAAAGGGGATTTGCTTCAGCGGAACCGTCATAACGTGTTAATTGCACTCCATACAACTAAATGGGTTTAAGAAGCTTGAAAAAGCGGTTTAAATGTACTTGGTACAACTAAGATAGGCAAAAGCTCTTAAATACACGGCTATAACGAAATTTAGCTGTACGAAATACAACTACCGTAGTGGTTTTCCTGTAAAACTGGATTTTTAGATGTACAGAATACAGTTAAAGCTTCAGTCCCAATTAAAGTTATAGTCTCAATCAACCGTAAGCGCAGGTTAGTGTTACTTTTCAGATTAAGCCAAGTTCAGTTCATTAAATTCTAGGAGGAACTACAAGCGTATGTTAAAAGCGACAGTCTACGTCACCATCAAGAAAAGCGTGCTCGACCCTCAGGGAGTTGCCGTGCAGGGTGCCCTGCACTCCGTAGGATTCCAGGAAGTAGAAAGTCTGCGGATCGGCAAGTATATGGAGCTGACGCTCGATACCGATAACCGCGCTGAAGCGGAAGGACGCCTGAAGGACATGTGCGAGAAGCTGCTGGCTAACACGGTGATCGAGGATTACCGCTACGAATTGGAGGACTAACAGTCATGAAATTTGCGGTACTTGTCTTTCCGGGCTCCAATTGTGACATCGACTGCTACAAGGCAGTAGAAGAAAGCCTCGGCGAATCGGTGGATTATGTATGGCATACGGCGACAGATCTGTCGGCCTATGACTGCATTCTCGTGCCGGGCGGCTTCTCTTATGGTGACTATCTGCGCTGCGGCGCAATCTCCCGGTTCGCTCCGGTGATGGCTGAAGTGGCTAAGGCGGCAGAGCAGGGCAAGTTCGTGCTGGGCATCTGCAACGGGTTCCAGATTCTGACCGAAGCGGGCCTCCTGCCGGGCGCACTGCGCCGCAATATGTCGATGAAGTTCCGTTGTCATGACACGGTGCTTAAGGTCGTTAATAACACAACCCCGTTTACGATTGACTATGCGAAGGATGAAGAGATCGTTATTCCTATCGCGCATGGCGAAGGCAACTACTATTGTGATGAAGAGACACTGGCAGGCCTTCAGGCCAACAACCAGATTGTGTTCACCTACAGCGATAACCCGAACGGCTCGGTAGCCGATATTGCCGGAATCAGTAATAGGGCGGGCAATGTCGTCGGGATGATGCCTCACCCGGAACGCGCGGTTAATAGCCTGCTCGGTTCAGAAGACGGCAAACGGATGTTCACATCCATTCTTAAGACATGGAGGGATCGTTATGACGCAGCAAGTATCCGCTAAGGAGCCGACCGCAGAGCAGATCGCGGAGCAGAAAATCTACAGTCAGTTCGGTGTGTCAGACAGCGAATATGAGCTCATTACCTCCTTCATGGGACGTAAGCCCAACTATACAGAAATCGGTGTGTTCAGCGTGATGTGGTCTGAGCACTGTGCATATAAGAATTCCAAGCCGCTGCTGAGCCGGTTCCCGACAAGCGGGCCGAAGGTGCTGATGGGACCGGGCGAAGGCGCGGGCATCGTAGATATCGGAGACAATCAGGCCGTAGTGTTCAAAATCGAAAGCCACAACCATCCCTCAGCCGTAGAGCCTTATCAGGGCGCGGCTACCGGGGTGGGGGGGATTATCCGCGATATTTTCTCCATGGGGGCAAGACCGGTGGCGCTGCTGAACTCTCTGCGCTTCGGCAAGCTTGAGAGTGACCGGGTCAAATATCTGTTCGAGCATGTCGTATCCGGGATTGCAGGCTACGGGAACTGTATCGGGATTCCGACAGTCGGCGGCGAGATTATGTTCGACAACAGCTATGACGGCAATCCGCTGGTGAACGCGATGTGTGTCGGTCTGATCGATCATGACAAAATCCAGCGCGGTGTCGCCAAAGGCGTAGGCAACCCCGTATTCTACGTAGGTCCGCCTACCGGGCGTGACGGGATTCACGGGGCGACCTTTGCCTCTGTGGAGCTTAGTGAGGAATCGGAAGCCAAGAAGACGGCAGTACAGGTCGGCGATCCGTTCATGGAGAAGCTGGTCATGGAATCGTGTCTGGAGCTGATCGACAGCGGCATCGTGCTGGGGATTCAGGATATGGGCGCAGCCGGACTGACCTGCTCCAGTGCGGAGATGGCGAGCAAGGCGGGCAACGGTCTGGAGCTGTATCTGGATCTGGTGCCGCAGCGCGAGGAAGGCATGACGCCGTATGAGATGATGCTCTCTGAGTCCCAGGAGCGGATGCTGTTCGTGGTGGAGCCTAAGGATGAGGCGCAGGCCCAGGAAATCTTCGACCGCTGGGGCGTGATCTGCCGCAAGGTCGGCAAGGTGACGGATGACGGCCGCCTGAAGCTGTTCCATCACGGTGAAGTGGTTGGCGATATGCCGGTGAAGGCGCTGGTGGATGAATGTCCTATCTACAAAAAGCCCTCAGCCGTTCCTGCCTACTACGAGGAGAATGCAGCGGTTGACACGCTTCGCTATGAAGAGGTCACCGATCTGGGCGGCGCGCTGCGCACCGTGCTGGGATCGCCTAGCGTAGCAAGCAAAGCATGGGTATACAACCAATACGATTACATGGTCCGCACCAGCACGGCGGTTCGTCCGGGGTCCGATGCGGCAGTGGTTACCATCCAAGGCACCCGCAAGGGCCTGGCGATGACGACGGACTGCAACGGACGTTATGTCTACCTGGACCCTGAAGTGGGCGGACGGATTGCGGTCAGCGAAGCGGCGCGCAACATTGTCTGCTCCGGTGCCCAGCCGCTGGCGATTACGGATAACCTGAACTTCGGCAGCCCGGAGAAGCCGGAGATCTTCTGGCAGATGGAACGGGCCGTAGACGGTATGGCAGAAGCCTGCCGGGTGCTGGATACACCGGTCATCGGCGGTAACGTCAGCTTGTATAATGAGAATGCTACCGGAGCCATCTACCCGACGCCGGTTGTCGGCATGGTGGGACTGGTTGAAGATACCGATCATATTACCACTCAGGCGTTTAAGCAGGAGGGCGATGCTATTCTGCTGCTGGGCGTGACGAAGGCGGAGCTGGGCGGCAGTGAATTCCAGTATGCCGTGCACGGCTTGACCGAAGGCCGTCCGCCGGAGCTGGACCTGGCTACCGAGCGCAAGCTGCTGGATGCCGTGCTCGCGGCAATCCGCGGCGGTCTGGTACGCTCGGCGCATGACCTCTCCGAGGGCGGTCTGGCCGGTGCACTCGCCGAGAGCTGCATCAGCGGCGGTATCGGCGCAAATGTTGAGCTGTCTGCCGGCGGACTGCGCCCGGATGTGGCGCTGTTCAGCGAGAGCCAATCCCGCATTCTTCTGACTGCGGCCCCTGGCCGTGCGGAGGAACTGAAGGCAGCAATTGCTGCTTATGACGTACCTGTAGCCATCATCGGAACCGTCGGCGGAGACCGCCTGCGGGTGGCGCTGGACGGTGCGGCTGCGCTGGATGAAGCCGTTAGTGAACTCAAGACCGTGTGGGAGGATGCTATTCCATGTCTTATGAAATGAAGACCGGGAACAAGCAGGAAGCCCCTGTACTGTGGACCGGCGACTTTTACAATGAGGGAACAGGCTCGGGCGATATTTTTGACACGTTAAAAGAAGAATGCGGCGTCTTCGGGGTCTTCGGACACCCGGAGGCTGCTTCCATGTCCTACTATGGGCTGCACGCCCTGCAGCATCGGGGGGAAGAAAGCGCGGGCATCTGCGTGGCGGACGGACGCGACTTCAACTATCACCGCGGCATGGGCCTGGTGAAGGAAGTGTTCGACAAGGACAAGATTGCTTCGCTGGTCGGGGACATGTCCATCGGGCATGTACGCTACTCCACCAGCGGAGACAGCCGGCTAACCAATGCGCAGCCGCTGGTCTTCAAATACCGTGACGGCGATCTGGCGATTGCCACGAACGGCAACATCGTTAACGAGCCGCTCATCCGCAAGCAGCTGGAGCAGAGCGGCTCCATCTTCCAGACCACCAGCGACACCGAGGTGCTGGCGCATCTGATTGCGCGTTCGCAGAAGGATTTTGTCGAGGCGACGAAGGATGCCCTGTCGCAGCTTGTCGGCGGCTTCGCGTTCCTCCTGATGACCAATGACAAGCTGATTGTCGCTTCAGATACCCACGGCCTGCGTCCGCTTGTTATGGGCCGGCTGGGCGAGGCTTATGTCTTCGCTTCCGAGTCGTGCGCGCTTGAAGTCATCGGCGCTGAGCTGGTGCGTGATATCGAGCCCGGCGAGCTGCTGGTGCTTGATGAGAACGGCTTCCGCGAGGACCGCTTCGCCGAGCCTAAGCGCAAAGCGCTGTGCGCCATGGAATACATCTACTTCGCCCGCCCGGACAGCGACCTGAACGGCTCCAATCTGCACTCCGCGCGCAAGCGGATGGGCAGCCGGATGGCGCTCGAATCCTTCGTCGACGCCGACATTGTCACCGGCGTGCCGGATTCCAGCATCTCCGCCGCCATCGGCTATGCCGAGCAGACGGGCATCCCCTATGAGCTGGGGCTGATCAAGAACAAATATACCGGGCGTACCTTCATCCAGCCCAGCCAGGAGCTGCGCGAGCAAGGCGTGAAAATGAAGCTGAGCGCCGTGCGCCGCGTTGTCGAAGGCCAGCGCGTGGTGATGATTGACGACTCCATCGTGCGCGGCACGACCTCGCGCCGGATCGTCAACCTGCTGCGCGAGGCCGGAGCGGTCGAGGTTCACGTGCGGATTACATCGCCGCCGTTCAAGAATCCGTGCTTCTACGGCATCGATACCCCGGACCGCCGGGAGCTGATTGCCTCCTACAAGTCGATCGAAGAGATGTGCGAGGAGATCAATGCCGATTCCCTGGCCTTCCTCTCCCCGGAGGGACTGATCCAGTCCATCGGCGGTTATAATAGCGACGACTATAAGGGCGGCCTGTGCCTGTCCTGCTTCGATAATGACTACCCGACGCAGGTGGATTTCGGCGGGGAAGAGAAGGACGGGTGTTCCTGTTAGGCGGGGAGTCCCCCTAAAGGATCGTCTTGGAGGCGCTGGGCTTCGCCCGCAGCGCCGAAACCATGCTGTGCAAGGCGCGGAACCTTCGGCTTGCGGCAGGGGGTTAACCCCTGCCGCCCCGAACCCCGCGCCCAAAATAATTGAAATGAGGTGCCCCCAAGTGTCGGAAGCTTATAAAAACGCCGGAGTGGATATTGCGGCTGGCAATGAAGCGGTAGAACGCATGAAGAAGCATGTGAAGCGCACGTACCGTCCGGAGGTAATGACGGAGCTGGGCGGATTCGGCGCGCTGTTTGGCCTGAACAAGGACAAATACGAGGAGCCGGTTCTGGTCTCGGGAACGGATGGCGTGGGAACGAAGCTGAAGCTGGCGTTCGCCGCTGACCGCCACGACACGATTGGCATCGATGCGGTGGCGATGTGTGTGAATGATATCGTGGTGCAAGGCGCAGAGCCGCTGTTCTTCCTCGATTATCTGGCTTGCGATAAGGTTGTGCCCGAGAAGATTGAGGCCATTGTCTCTGGGATCGCCGAAGGCTGCCACCAGGCAGGCTGCGCGCTGATCGGCGGCGAGACAGCTGAGATGCCGGGTATGTATGCGGCCGGCGAATATGATATCGCCGGATTCACCGTAGGGGTAGCCGACAAGGCGAAGCTGGTAACCGGCGCGGACATCGCTCCCGGAGACACCGTGATCGGCCTGGCCTCCAGCGGAATTCACAGCAACGGCTTCTCGCTGGTGCGCAAGCTGCTGCTGGAGAATGGCGGCTACGGTCTGGACGAGGTTCTGCCGGAGCTGGGCGCTCCGCTGGCGGACGTTCTGCTGGCGCCGACTAAGATTTATGTGAAGCCGCTTCTGGCCCTGCTGGAGCAGCTTACGGTCAAGGGCATGGCCCATATTACCGGCGGCGGATTCATTGAGAACATCCCGCGCGTATTGCCGGAGAATGTGAATGTAGAGATCCAGTACGGCTCCTGGCCGATCCAGCCGGTGTTCAGCCTGATGCAGAGCAAGGGGAATGTCAGCAACCACGACATGTTCACCACCTTCAATATGGGGATTGGTCTTGTATTGGTCGTGGCGGAAGCAGACGGAGAGCGTGCGCTGGAGCTGCTCAAGGCCAGCGGTGAAGAAGCTTATGTGATCGGTACAGTTACCGGAGGGGAACGCAAGGTGACCTTCACAGGAGCTGAAGTCTGATGGCGCAGAGCCGGATCGCTGTATTTGCCTCCGGGCAGGGCAGCAATTTCGCCGCACTGGTGCAGGCGCAGCGGGAAGGACGGCTCGGGGCAGGCCGCATCGAGCTGCTGGTCTCGGACAAGCCGGAAGCGCCTGTTGCACAGCGGGCAGAGGAGGCCGGAATTCCCTCCCTGCTGCTGAGGCCGAAGGACTTCGCGGGCCGGGAGCAGTATGAGGCGGCTATCGTAGCCGAGCTGCAGCGCCGGGACATCGGACTGGTGGTGCTGGCCGGCTACATGCGGCTGATCTCGCCGGTGCTGCTGGAACCTTATGTGGGCCGGATCGTTAACATCCACCCGTCGCTGCTGCCGGCCTTTGCCGGGAAGGACGCTATCGGCCAGGCGCTGGACTACGGCGTGAAGCTGACGGGGGTTACGGTGCATTTTGTCGATGGAGGCATGGATACCGGACCGGTTATTGCCCAGCGCAGCGTTGAGGTCCAGCCTGAGGATACCGCCGAATCGCTGGCGGAGCGCATCCATCAGGTGGAATATGCGCTGTATCCGGAGGTTGTCGCCGCGATTGCTGACGGCAGAGTCACATTGAACGGAAGAAAGGCAGTTATTGCCGGTTGATGGCGGGTTTTGTCCGCTGGAAATTTTGACGAAAATCCGGTTTATTTCTGGTGATGTCAGTCCAGCCCGGGCGGATTCTGATATTTCTCGGGAAATACTGCACATAGGCTGTAAACTGTCGAAGTTTAACCATCAGGTGCGGAATCAGCCGCCTGACGGATGATCATTTAGCTCCAACAATCTAGCGTGAATCCAGAGGAGGACTATTCAAAGTGAGTATCAAAAGAGCGCTGGTCAGCGTATCGGACAAACAGGGCATCGTGGATTTTTGCCGCGAATTGTCTGCACTAGGCGTAGAAATCATCTCCACCGGAGGCACCAGCACCCTTCTGGCGAAGGAAGGCGTTCCGGTCATCGGCATTTCCGATGTGACCGGCTTCCCTGAAATCATGGACGGACGCGTCAAAACGCTGCATCCCGCCGTCCACAGTGGCCTGCTGGCAGTCCGTGACAACGAGGAGCATACCCGTCAGATGGAGGAGCTTGGTCTTGGCTACATCGACCTTGTCGTGGTGAATCTGTATCCGTTCGCGGAGACGATTGCCAAGCCGGATGTATCGTATGAGGAAGCGATTGAGAACATCGATATCGGCGGACCGACAATGCTGCGTTCGGCGGCGAAGAACCATGCTTTTGTCAGTGTGGTGGTGGATGCGGCCGACTATGCGAATGTGCTTGAAGAAGTGCGTGCCGGTGGAGATACGACCCTTGCAACCCGCAAACGTCTTGCGGCCAAAGTCTTCCGCCATACGGCGGCTTACGACGCCCTGATCGCCGATTATCTGGCGAATGTCACCGGCGAACCGCTGCCGGAGCGTTATACCGTTACTTACGAGAAAATCCAGGATCTGCGTTACGGGGAGAACCCGCACCAGAAGGCTGCCTTCTACCGCAAGCCGCTGGCCGCGCAGGATACGCTTACCGCTGCCGAGCAGCTTCACGGCAAAGAGCTGTCCTACAATAACATCAACGACGCGAATGCTGCGCTTCAGATCGTCAAGGAATTTGAAGAGCCGGCCGTCGTGGCGGTGAAGCATATGAATCCTTGCGGAGTAGGCGTGGGAACAAGTGTCTATGAAGCATATCAAAAAGCTTACAATGCCGACCCTACCTCCATCTTCGGCGGCATTGTCGCGGCCAACCGGATTATTGATGCGGATACGGCTAATCTGCTGAAGGATATTTTCCTGGAAATTATCCTGGCTCCGGGCTTCACTGAGGAAGCGCTGGACATTCTGACGAAGAAAAAGAACATCCGCCTGCTTAAGCTGGGACAACTCAGCACAGCCGCTTCGCGCAAGAGCAGCTTCGTTGTCACCTCCATTGACGGGGGCATGGTTGTCCAGGAGAGCGATGTGCACTCGGTGAATTCTGACGACTTGCAAGTCGTAACAGACCGCAAGCCAACCGAAGAAGAGCTGAAGCAGCTGCTGTTCGGCTGGAAGGTCGTGAAGCATGTGAAGTCCAATGCGATTGTACTAGCGGCCGATGATATGACGGTTGGCGTAGGGGCAGGCCAGATGAACCGTGTGGGTGCGGCCAAAATTGCGATTGAACAGGCTGGAGATAAGGCCAAGGGCGCTGTACTGGCCTCCGACGCCTTCTTCCCGATGGGCGACACGCTGGAAATGGCCGCTAAGGCCGGAATTACAGCTGTGATTCAGCCGGGCGGCTCCATTAAGGATGAGGAATCGATCAAGGTGGCCAATGAATACGGCATTGCCATGGTGTTCACCGGCGTCCGGCATTTCAAACACTAGCACGCGGGGAGGGGCACAATCATGGATATTTTAGTAGTCGGCGGCGGCGGCCGCGAGCATGCGATCATCTGGAGCTTGGCCCGCAGCCCCAAGGCAGGCAAGATCTACTGCGCACCCGGTAACGCCGGAATTGCCCAGCTTGCCGAATGTGTGCCGATCGGTGTCTTCGAGTTCGACAAGCTGACCGCCTTCGCCAAGGAACGCGAGGTTGGCCTGGTTGTCATCGGACCGGATGATCCGCTGGCGGCGGGGATTGTGGATGCTTTTGAAGCTCAGGGTATCCCGGTGTTCGGCCCGCGCAAGAATGCCGCTGAGATCGAGGGCAGCAAGACCTTCATGAAGGACCTGCTGCACAAATACAGCATTCCGACAGCGGCCTACGAGAAGTTCAGCGACTACGATTCGGCGCTGGCTTACCTGCGGAGCCGGGAAGTGCCGATTGTCATCAAGGCGGACGGGCTGGCCGCAGGCAAAGGGGTAACCGTGGCTTACACCCGGGAGGAAGCGGAGCAGGCCCTGCAGGAGATTATGGTCGACAAGGTGTTCGGCGAAGCCGGGGCACAGGTCGTCATTGAGGAATTCCTGGCCGGGCAGGAAATGTCGATTCTTGCGTTTGTCGACGGCGAAACGGTGCGGCCGATGGCGGCCGCCCAGGACCATAAGCCGGTATTCGACGGCGATAAAGGACCCAATACGGGAGGCATGGGGACCTATTCCCCGCTCCCGCATATTGCGGAGTCGGTAATCCGCGAAGCCGTGGAGACGATTATCGAGCCGACAGCCAAGGCTATGGTGGCGGAAGGGCGTCCCTTCCGGGGCGTGCTGTTCGCCGGGCTGATGATCTCGCCGGACGGCAAGCCGAAGACGATTGAATTCAATGCCCGCTTCGGGGACCCGGAGACCCAGGTGGTTCTGCCCCGTCTCCGCAGCGATTTGCTGGAGATATTCCTCGCGGTAACCGAAGGCAGACTTGCCGAGATCCCGATCGAGTGGAGCGAGGAAGCGGCAGTGTGCGTAATCCTCGCTTCCGGGGGATATCCGGGACCTTATCCGAAGGGTGTGCCGATTAGCGGGCTTGAGGAGCAAGGCACAGCATTGGTCTTCCACGCCGGAACGGCACGCGGCGAGGACGGAAGCTGGTTGACCAGCGGCGGCCGGGTGCTTGGTGTGGTAGGCAGAGGGGCCAGCATTGCCGAAGCGCGTGCAGCGGCCTATGCCGGTGCGGAGCGGATTACTTTTGCCGGCAAGCAGAACCGCAGTGATATAGCAATGAAGGCCCTGGTCTGAGGAGAAAGTCCTAAAAAAAGGACTGACAAGTAGTAGGAGAAGTGCTATAATACAACTCGTACGGGGGAAAATGTACGGATATATACAGATAAAGGGTCTTTCCTTTCATGGAAAGGCCTTTTTTAACAGTTTGCTGGAGCATCTATTTCTTGCAGACAAGGGGATAATAGAAAACCCCGTGCCGGGAAATGTTATAATTATAGGATAACAGCGAAGCTAATACGGATGGTTGTAGAACGTGAACTTAAGAATGTTATATATGGAGCGCCATTGTTAAGTTCATCTTATGTAGCTGCAGATTTAAGGGGGAATTGGTTGTGAGCAAGGTCGGAAGAAATGACTTATGCCCGTGCGGAAGCGGGAACAAATATAAGAAGTGCTGCCTGGAGAAGGACAGAGCGGCAGCCCAGTCCATCCTGCGGCTGGTGACCGCAGAGGATGCGGCCGCGCAGGAGGTGATCATCGGGGAGATTCAGCAGGAACAGCCGGCTCCACAGGCTGCGGCCCCTGCCGGGGGCAAGCTTACGCTGCCCAAGCTGAAGAAGATGGTCACCCGTGAGCTGAAGTGGGAGCATCCGTCCCATGAACAGCTGGCACTGGAGCTGATTGAGAGCATGAAGCCGCTGTACGACCGGGAGCTGATCCTGGAGGCGCTGATGCTGTGGAACGGATTCTCACGCACAACCAAGCCTGCCGTGAAGAAGACCGGCTCCTTCTGTGCTGCGATTGAATATCTGCTGTCTGAGGAATACGGCTTCATGCAGTCCCAGGCTGAGTTGGCCGAGCGGTACAGCGTGACGACAGCCACCATCTCCCGCAAGGTGAAGGAATTCTATAATTACGTCGAAGAGTATGGAATGGGCGGAGAAGCGGATGATCTCACAGAGCTGAACGGTCCGGGCACTCCGCAGGAGAAGGCGCAGGCCCTTCTGTATAAGGCGATGGAGACCTCCTCGGCCAAGCGCCGCATCCAGCTGGCCCAAGCGGCGCTGGAGCTGTATCCGGACAGCCCGGATGCCTACCTGATTCTCGCTGAGGAATCGGAGAACGAGACGGAGGCCCGGGAGCTGCTCAAAGCGGGAATCGCCGCAGGCAGACGGGAGCTGGGCGAGCTCTATTTTACGAAGCATAAAGGGCACTTCTGGGGCCTTCATGAGACCCGGTCGTATCTCAGAGTCTGCCAGAGCTATGCGGAATCCTGCTGGTTCGGCGGCAATGCGGAGGAAGCGGCAGAGATGCTGGAGCATATTCTGGAGCTGAACCCGGATGACGCTACCGGGGCCCGTTATTTGCTGACCGCGGCCTATCTGTACAGTGATCAGCTGCAGGAAGCGCAGCGGATCATTAAGCAATACGGCAAAGACGATGCCTCCGCAGCCTTCGCGTATGACCGGATCGTGCTGGAGTTCAAGCAGAACGGTATCACCTCCCAGCTGAAGATGCTCTACCGGGTTGCCCGCGGAGTGAACAAGCATGTGCCTGACTATCTGCTCGGCGTGAAGCGGCTGCCGCATAATCTCCCTGATTTTGTCGGCATGGGCGACTCCAATGAAGCGATTGAATATGTCATCATGCACTCCCGGCTGTGGGCGAGCCTGCCCGAGCTGCTGAAGTGGATGCTGAAGCAATAGGAATCATATAAGGAATTATGAACACAGTCCTGCGGGGCTGTGTTCTTTTGTGTACCCCTTGCCATTCTAGTCTAATTAGACTATATTATGAGGTGTAGTCTAATTAGACTAATTTTTCAGAAAAGAGGTCCTCGCCATGTTATTTATTACGGGAGCAACTGGAACCGTCGGAAGCCGGGTTGTACATTACCTCAAGCAGAAGGAAGTACGCTTCAAAGCGCTCACCCGCACACCTGAGAAGCTGATGAGTGAGCAGACAGAACACATGACCATCGTCACCGGGGATATCAAGGATTGCAGCGCCTGGGCAGACAGTCTGCGGGGCGTTAAGACCTTGTTCCTGATCCTGCTGGATGATGCTGAAGAGATTCTGCAGGCAGCCCGGGTGAGCGGTGTGCGGAACATCGTGTTCCTGTCCTCAGCCTCGATCAACCGCTCGGACGCCGGTTACAACGAGAATGCGATCAAACATAAGAAGGTGGAGGACCAGATTCAGGCGTATGGCTTTCAGTATGTGTTTATCCGCGCCGAGGCGTTCATGCACAATACCATTTACTGGAGGGACCTTTTTAGATACAATAAGGGGACGATCCGGTTACCGGCTCTGGAGGCTAAGCTGGCGAGCGTACATGAAGAGGATATTGCCGGGGTTATCAGTGAGGTTGTAGCGGATTTCGACCGATTCTCCGGGCAGATCTTGACGCTTACCGGGGCGAATATTCTTAGCCAGCGGAACATTTTGACGGAAATCGCTAAGCAGCTGGGACAATCACTTGTCCTGGAAGAGCAGACCATCGCAGACTTCCGTTCTTATATGAGCAAGTACATTGCTGAAGAGTACATTACCCTGAGAGTCCAGGACTGGGAGTATACCCTGAAGCATAAGCTCGCCGTGACGGACACGGTGCAGACGATTCTTGGCCGGGAGCCCTATACGTTCAGAGAATGGATCGCGGAGCATCTCGGTGATTTTCAATAAATACAGAAAGAGGAATTCACTATCATACCCTTACTTATACTGGGCTTGCTGAAGGACTGCGGGCAATCCAGCGCATACGAATTGCTGAGTGTCTTCAAGGAACGGGATTACAGGTATCTGGTTCATATGACGAAGGGCTCGCTGTATTACAACCTCCAGAAGCTGGCGGGCGAAGGCTTGGTGCGGCTGGTTGAGGTCGTTAGTGTCAACAACTATCCCGAGCAATACATCTACGAGATTACACCGCAGGGCGACGAGCATTTCAAAGCGCTGATGGCCAAATATTCGCTGCAGACGGACGATATTACGTTAGCTTTTTATATGACTACGCTGTTCGCCCATCAGTATGATCCCGGGGAATTCAAGGCGGCTGTAGCCATACAGATGGAGCAGACACGGCGTAAGATTGCCGAGATCGACCATGCGCTGGAGGCCAAGCAAGACCGGATCTACGATACGGCCAAGTCGATGATGAATAATGTCAGAGCGCATCATGAGCTGAACCTGAAGTGGTTTCAGGAGCTGCTGGAGCAGTAGGACTGCGCCTCTTCCCATACTCCCTTTTATTTGTGGAATACCGCAGATAGAGGGGAGTATTTTTTGTGCACATAACCTGACATGAACTAACTGAAATACGGCGAATCGAGGGATTCGACACGATAATTATGAGAAAATACCTGACATAGACACAGTTCTTTCACAGCTTGCGGCGAAACGGTAAAGGGATAAAGGGAATTTTTGCAGAAATAAGTCGAAAAGACAGAGAAGATTCGGGGCTGACCTGAGTCTTTATACATGGAAGGTGGGAGGACCTATGGCACAGGGGAAAAGCAAAAAGGTCAGGGAGAGGGGGCTTATTGCCTCACTCCGCAATATGGGGATTCGCGGCAAGCTGTTTCTGTCCGTGATAGTTGCGGTTGTTGTTATTTTTGTAATGGTATCTGTAGTGATCTATAACAATGCCAAGCAGATGATTACCGATGGGCTGAAGAACTCACTCACGTATGAGAAAAACGCGATCAGCGTGAAGGTGGGCGAGCTGCTGCAGCCTGCGGCGGACAGTGTGGAGCTGCTGAATGCCAACGCCTATATCCGGGACTTCATCACCCGGGCGGATGATGCGCAGACGGTGAAGACGGCCGGCGGATACAGTGAGCTGATCCGTACGCTGAAGCTGGTCAAGGACAGCAATAAGAATCTGCTGAACGTATACATAGGGCTGGACGCCGCGAACAAGGTGATCACCCAGGATGAATTCGAGCCGCCGGCCGATTATGTGCTGAAGGAGCGAAGCTGGTATGCCGTTACGGCAGCTAACAAGCGGCTTACGATAACAGATCCTTATATTGATGCCGGCTCGGGCAAAATGGTCGTCAGTGTCACCGCACCTATTCTGGATGATGACGGCAGGCTGCTCGGGGTGGCGGGGGCCGATATCTCCACCGAACAGATTACTGAGGCGCTGGGTGCATTCAACTACAAGGGCAGCGGATATGCCGTATTGATTGACAAGGCGGGCACCTTCATCTACCACCCTAATCCGGATAATATTCTGCTCAAAAAAACAGCTGATCTTGGCGGGGACTGGAAGGCAGTCGGCGATACGATGGTGCAGTGGGGCTCGAATGTCATCCAGACGAAGATTGACGGAGAGGACAGCTATGTATCGTATTCTCCTGCTGTGGCTAATCAGTGGTCTGTAGCGCTGATCGTGCCGCAGCAGCACGCCGAGCGGGAATTGAAGCGCTTCGAGCTGATCTTCATGCTCTCCATTCTCGCTTCTATAGCCGTGCTGTCTGTTCTGCTGTATGTCGTCTCGGGCAGCATTCTGAAGCAGATTCCGCTGCTGACCGCTGCCTTCCGGCAAGCGAAGAACGGCGACCTGTCGGTAAGAGCGGAGGTGACTGCCAAAGGGGAGATCGGCGTGCTGGCGGAAGGCTTCAACGATATGGTTGCCTCGCAGCAGGCGCTCATTCAGGAGATCATGCGCAACTCGCAGAGCATCTCCGGGGCGGTGGCGAATACAGAGCAGAATGTATCCGGGCTGGATGGCAGCATTACGGATATATCGGGCATTACGGAAGAGCTGTCGGCCGGGCTGCAGCAGACAGCGGCTTCGATGGAGGAGATGAATGCCGGCACAATAGAGTTCGGAGACGCCATTCACGGGATTGCCGTGAAGGCCCAGGAGGGTGCTGAAGCAGCAGGGGCCATCAACGTGCGGGCCGGCCAGCTGAAGGAGCGCGCGCTGGAGTCCCGCAGACAGGCGGAAGCGGTCTACGGACAGAGCGAAGCGAAGCTGCGCCAGGCGATCGAACAGTCGGGATCGATCTCGCAGATTACGGCGCTGTCGGATGCTATTCTGGAGATTGCCGCCCAGACCAGCCTGTTGTCGCTGAACGCTTCGATTGAAGCCGCCCGGGCGGGCGAGGCGGGCCGGGGCTTCGCTGTGGTGGCGGAAGAGATCCGCAGGCTGGCAGACCACTCACGCGAGACGGTGGCTGAGATCCAGGGAGTGACCGGGGCGGTGGTGCAGGCGGTGGCTAACCTGGCTGGGGCCGCAGAGCATATGCTGGGCTTCATGGACCGCCAGGTGCTGAAGGATTATGATGCGATGCAGGAGACCGGGGAGCGGTACAGCGAGGATGCGAGATATATCGATGAGCTGGTAACGGACTTCAGCGCTACCTCCGAGGAGCTGCTTGCTTCGATCCAGACGATGCTGACCGCGATCAGCGAGACGGGCACAGCCACGAATGAAGGGGCGGAAGGGGCGGCGCTTATCGCAGCGGAGGCAGAGCAGATCTTTGCCAAGTCCAGCCATATCGTGGGCGAGATGGAGGGGATCAAGCGGAGCTCGGCGCAGCTGCTGGAGGCGGTGTCGAGGTTCAAGGTCTAGCCTGATTCCGTGAACAGTGGATGGTGTATTGCGTGGAGAGGACAAGGGTTGAAAAAATGTCTCTGGAAGGGTATGTTACAAGAAGCAAATGATACGAAAGAGACAGTGAGGCGAGGAAAAGATGAGAGAAGGCGAAAACCGGATCGTAGGAATGGAAGATATTGTTCGCGCACATCATATGCTGCGGGAGGTTATCGTCCGTACGCCGCTGCAGCTGGATGCGGTGTTATCCGCCAAATACGGCTGCAATGTATATTTGAAGCGTGAGGATCTGCAGATTGTACGCTCCTTCAAGATTCGCGGGGCTTACAATATGATCCGCAGCCTGTCCGCTGAGGAGCGGTCCAAGGGCATTGTCTGTGCCAGTGCAGGGAATCATGCCCAGGGGGTAGCCTATTCCTGCAAGGCGCTCGGCATTAAGGGCAAGGTGTTCATGCCCAGCACAACACCTAACCAGAAGATTAAGCAGGTCCGGCGCTTCGGCGGCGAATTCGTTGAGGTGATTCTGAAGGGAGACACCTTCGATGATGCCTACGATGAAGCGCTGCAGGCCTGTATTGACCATAGCATGACGCTGATTCACCCGTTCGATGAGCCGCGGATTATTGCGGGCAACGGTACGATTGCCATGGAGGTTATGGAGAGCCTGGACAAGCCGGCGGACTTCGTCTTCGTCACAATCGGCGGCGGGGGACTGGCTGCCGGGGTGGCCACCTATATCAAGACGGTTAACCCGGCGACCAAGGTGATCGGCGTAGAGCCTACCGGAGCCGCATCAATGAGCGAGGCGATGGAGCGCGGCGAGGTGGTCACGCTGAAGGAGATCAACAAGTTCGTGGACGGCGCAGCGGTGAAGCGGGTCGGCGGGCTGACCTACGATATCTGCTCGCACCTGCTGGATGATGTGGTGAAGGTGCCGGAGGGCAAGGCCTGCTCAACGATTCTTGCGCTGTACAATGAGAATGCGATTGTCGTTGAGCCGGCGGGCTCGCTCCCGATTGCGGCGCTGGATATGTACAAGGATCAGATTCGCGGCAAAAGCGTGGTCTGCATCGTCAGCGGCGGCAACAACGACATCGACCGGATGCAGGAGATCAAGGAGCGTTCCCTGATCTACGAGGGTCTGAAGCATTACTTCATGATTAACTTCCCGCAGCGCGCGGGCGCCTTGAGGGAGTTCCTGACCGAGGTGGTCGGGCCGGATGATGATATTACCCGGTTCGAGTACACGAAGAAGAACGAGAAGGAGAACGGCCCGGCGCTGGTCGGCATTGAGCTGATGTCTACGGAGGCCTATGCCCCGCTGATTGAGCGGCTGCAGCAGAAGGGCGTTGACTACGTGGAGATCAACAAGGATGTCAACCTGTTCAATATGCTGATCTGATAGTCAGATTATTAAGAAGACCCGTCCGGGTAAGCGGACGGGTCTTCTTATGTGGATTAGGCGGTTCGTCAGAGCTGGGGCACCTCAGTCTTCAGGTACTCTTCAGCCGCGTCGTCCAGCAGATAGCCATTGCTCTTCATCAGCTTCATGAAGCCGTCGAGCTTCTTCAGGAACGGGCTGTCGCCAGTCTCCTTGGAGAGAAGGGCGGTATAAGCCTTCTGTGCCTCCAGGTCCATCTCCAGATTGTCGTAATGGAAGAGCGGCGTGTTGTTCTGGCCGTAGAAGGTATTCCCGGTATAGCGGGCATACAGGTCCTTGACGGCCTGTACCCGGTTGGATTTGGGATAGCTCTGGATGAACCGCTCCTGGGCCAGCGCGCGGGCCGCCACCTCTCCCCAGGCAATCACAAGGCCGTTGTCCTTGGAGGCCGGCTGATCGGATTCGGTTGCCATTATTGAAATATAACTGCGGATATCCTCCGTGACATAGCTGGCATACTTGCGGTAAGCCGCATAATCAATCACCGGGAAAAAGCTTCCCTCCGCCGTCTCCAGCTTGTACCCGCTTGCGGCGGCGCTCTCCAGCAAGGCGCGCAGGGCCGGGTTCTCCGTGCTCTCAGCCAGCTTCTCCATGCTGACGCCCCCGCGGTAGACAGAGATTAACTTCCGCTGCACATCGCTGCTGCTGAACTTCTTCTCCCAGGAGGGGAGCAGGGCCTTATGCAGATTCTCCAGCTTCAGCGTCAGCACGGTCGCCTGATACGGAGTTACCGCATAGAGCTTGGTCCGCATGAAATTCAGAGTTGCGGGCAGATTCCCGCTGGAGAGCAGCGGCAGCGCGGCCTTATACACCGCCTCCGCATGGCTGGCGGCGGTTGTCCCCTCCTTGGCAGCCGGAGCTGCCAGGGCAGGACCTGCCTGAAGGGCCATTAGCAAGGCCAGCGCTGCGGTTAGAACGACATGCTTCTTCATTCAAGTCTCCTCCTGTGTGGAACGGATATGGAATAACAGTCTCTAGGATCGGAAGGATTGTAATTTCAGCCCCAGTCCGCCTGCCAGGGCAAGGGCCAGGCTGACCCACGGGGAGATATGGATGACCGGAAACAGATTGTCGAGGAACATACCGGCGAAGATGGCGGCCACCGCCACCGCGATATAGATGCCCAAGCCCCGGATATCGAAGCTCCTCTGCTTCGGGCGGTCCTCCTCGGCTAAGGAGGCCATCCATTTCATAATAAGTTCAATCAGCACAACTGAACCAAAGGCCACAATAATAATAGTGAAAATGCTGAGCTGGCCGAAGATCTCGGCAGGCCCGCCGCTCCACTGCATCAGGAGTCCGCCCGCCCCCATCGCGCCGAACATAATCGTCAGCGCCGCCATAGAGATCATCAGGGAGCTGGCCAGCCTGCTGCGCGGAGTGCGCGGGGGGCTGCTGTCCATTACCTCCCGGAAATAGTCGGCGGGGTGCTCGCCGAAGATCTGCCGGGCTGTCTTGCCCTTGGCTTGTCCCTTCAAGAGCAGCTCCGCCGCCTCCAGCAGCAGCTTCTCTGCACGTACAGCCTCTACTGAACTGGCGCGCATCGCCAGAATCATATCCTCGTAATAGGAGCGGTTTGCAGGCGTCATCTGCTCCCGCAGCCGGTTATTCTGCTTAATCATAGCTTTGACTTTCATAGTGTGGACCTATACCTCCAGCATAGAGTGATCAGGACTGTCTTTAACCTAGAGTATACGTTTGTGCACCAGCGGTGTGCAAGGACAACGCGTGAATAATCCTTTTGGAAGAGTAAACACTGAAGAGGTGGTCACCTAAGCAACTATCACTCAGAGGAAAGGCAGGGAGTGTTATGGAAGAAGAGAAAGAGCAGGTTCAGAGTACCGCTGAGGACGGTGTGATCCCGGCCGCAACGAATGGAGTAGGCGATTGGGGGAACTCCGACGGCTACAGCCTATGGGAGGCTGCCGGACAAAAGCCGGAGAACGGGCTGGAGGGCTGGGAAGGCCGGCAGGAGACACATGATATGTTTCACGACAGCTATGACTGAGTGAAGCGGGACAGACTAGGAACAGGCCTCTTGCGCTCCTGCGGGTATGCAAGGGGCCTATTCTCTTGTCTACGCTTTGTGTGCGCTTATTGACAAGAAATAAAAGCAGAGACTATAATAAAAAGCAATTAAACATACTAAATTAATCGGAATTATATTATTTAAAATATAAGCCTTCAGGGGAGGACACGGCCATGGAACGGAATATCATCATCCGGCATAAGGGAGAGGAACTGACAGCGAGCATACATTATCCGGCTGCGGACAGGGCGGGAACCGGACGCTGCAAGAACCGCGTGCCGCTGGCGGTGATCTGCCACGGCTTCGTAGGCAGCCGGATCGGTGTGGACCGCATCTTCGTCAAGACAGCCCGCGAGCTGGCGCAGGACGGTTATATGGTCATCCGCTTCGATTATGCAGGCTGCGGGGAGAGCAGCGGCAATTACGGCAGCGAGGATATGGAGTCGATGATCCAGCAGACCCGTGCGGTGCTGGACTATGGCATCAGCTCAGCCGATATCGACCCGCAGCGTGTGACGCTGATCGGGCATAGTCTGGGCGGAGCGGTGGCGCTCTTAACCGGCGTCCGCGACCGTCGGGTGAAGAACCTTGTGCTGTGGTCAGCCGTCGGCTATCCCTTCAACGATATCGTTAAGATTGTTGGACGGGACACCTTCGACCGGTCGGTGAAGAGCGGCTCGGCAGATTATGCCGGGTATACCTTTACTCCCGTGTACTTCAACTCCCTGGCGTCCTTCCAGCCGTTCCAGGAGGCCGGGAAGTTCAGCGGCGATGTGCTGGTCATTCACGGAACCTCCGATGATGTCATCCCGGTGGATTATGCGTTCCTCTACCAGAAGCTGTTCTGGACCCGGCCGGAGGGCCGCTGCGACAAGGAGATTATTTTCCAGGCGGATCATACCTTCTCCTCGGGTCCGGCCCAGGAGCAGGTGCTGAAGCGCACGCGGGAGTGGATGAATCAGCAGGAGCATCTGCAGGAGGAATGGCAGAACTGGATGATATAGCCTTCGTACCGTACTCGCAATAGCCGGGAATTAGCTGTAAAATAAAGGGGCAGACCATACTGGGAAGGAGGCTCTCACCCTATGAAATTACCGGCATTTTTTATTGCGCACGGCTCTCCGATGCTGGCTCTTGAGGATAACGACTACACACGGTTCCTCCAGCGGCTCGGCTCTGATCTGGGGAAGCCCCGCGGCATTGTAATCTTCTCGGCCCATTGGGACAGTCCCGAACAGCTGATTACGGTGGACGCACAGCATGAAACGCAGCATGATTTCTATGGTTTCCCGGAGGAGATGTATGAGCTGGCTTACCCTGCGCCAGGCGATCCTGAGCTGAGCAGCCGGATCTCCGGACTGTTCAGGGACGGCAATCTGGCCCATCAGCCGGTGCTCGGCCGCGGCCTGGACCATGGGGTCTGGGTAATCCTGAACAAGATGTTCCCGCAGGCGGATATTCCTGTCGTGGCGTTATCGGTGGATTCGCTCCGCTCGCCTGAAGAGCAATATAACATCGGCCGGCTGCTGGCCCCGCTGCGCGGGGAAGGCATCCTCCTGATCGGCAGCGGAGGACTGGTGCACAATCTCAGGCTGCTGAAGCAGGATGATCAGCCGGAGCAATGGGCGCAGGATTTCGACCGCTGGATTGCGGAGAAGCTTCAGGCCTGGGATCTTCCCTCCCTGTTTGCCTATGAGAAGAAGGCTCCGTATGTCAGGGAGGCCGTGCCTGCTTACGGCAAGGAGCATTTCATCCCGCTCTTCTATGTGATGGGCGCGGCCGATGAGGGCAGGCGGGCACAGCTGATGATACAGGCCTATCAATACGGGACTTTAAGCCTGAACTGCTGGATGGTTGATTAATACACAGATGAATGCGGGATACAGCCGGTGAGGGCTGTATCCTTTTTTGTGGACAATTGCAGGTGCGCCGCAGACAAACTCTGCCTGCTGTGCTTAAATGAAAGATAGCAAGTCTGACCATACTATTGAGGAGGAACAACGTGCCCATATCGATGAACCGGTCTGTATCCCGTCCTGTATATGCTCTTGTCCTTGCGGCTGTGCTGCTCACGGCCTGCGGTAATCAGCAGGCTGTCACCAGGTTTGCACCTACAGCAGCGCCTATAGTTACAACAGTACCTGAGCCCACGGAAACGGCACAGCCGACCCCGACGGTGACGCCTGCACCCCAGGCGGTATCCGGTCTGACCGGCCTTCCCGCTGAAGAGGGCAGCCTGCCCCGGCCGCTTGCCGTCATGATCAATAATGCCCCGGCTGCCCGGCCGCAGTCCGGGATCAGCGAAGCGGATATCTTGTTTGAGGTGCTGGCGGAGGGCGGCATTACCCGGCTGATCGGGATCTTTCAGAGCCATACCGGCGTGGTGAAGATCGGCCCGATCCGCAGCATCCGCCCGTACCTGCTCGATATCGGCGAGAGCTACGGAGGCATTACTGTACATGCCGGAGGCAGTCCGGCCGCTTACGCCATTCTCCAGCGTCAGAAGAAGGATGACATGGACGAGATCGGCCGGGCCGGCGCTTATTTCTGGCGCGACCAGGAGCGCAAGGCCCCGCATAATCTGTACAGCAACGCGGACAAGCTGCGGGAGGGCGCAGCGAAGCTGGGCTTCGCGGAGAGCGTGGAGGTTCCGGCACTGCAGTTCCAGGGTCCAGGGGATGTCCCGCCGGTTGGCGAGGCTGCACTGGACTTCAAGGTGAGCTTCCTGCTGAAGAGCTATACCGTGGGCTATCAATATAATGCCGAGACACGCTTGTACGAACGCCAGGTCAACGGCAAGCCGCATCTGGATCTGAACAACGGAAATGCGGTAGCGGCGGCGAACGTCATCGTGATGGGGGCGGACCATAAGGTGCTGGATGATGTCGGCCGGCTGCAGGTGGACACCGAATTGGGCGGCAAGGCGCTGCTGTTCCAGAGCGGGGTTGCCGTATCGGGCAAATGGTCACGCAGTCCGGGAGACATCATCCGGTTCGTGAAGGAAGACGGCAAGGAGGCGAAGATGGTTCCCGGAATTACCCATATTCTGATTGTGCCGAACAGCCCGCCTTTCAGCAGCCACATAAATATTGAGCCGGTACCTTCGTCCACCTGACCCCGTTAATCCATTCATCATTCAGATGATTATTTTCGCAATTCAGGGGAATTGTTAGTATAGTGCGAAAAAGTTCGGTTTTTGTCTTCTATCCCTTCGGTCGATATGATAAGATAACAAGGGTTGTCATTCATTTTCATGCGGTTTACATGGGATGACTGCATTTTTTCACGGCAATTTTATGTAAAGGGGTCTTAGGCTAATGAAGTTGAGAAAAAAGGATATATTCTTTGAGACGCTGGAAAATATGGCTGACACCATTGTTCAGGCGGCCGACTACTTCGCTCAGAATATCTCGACTCTTCAGGGCAATGTGGAGAACTTCGCCGGGGAGATGAAGAAATACGAATCCCAATGCGATACCTACACGCACACCGTTATCAAGGAATTGAACAAGACGTTTATCACGCCGCTGGAGCGCGATGACATCATGGATCTGATCACCAGCATGGACGATGTCATTGACGGTCTGGAGGCTTCAGCCTCGCGCTTCTATATGTATAACCTGCTGGATGCTGATGAGTATATCATTCAATTCGCTGAGATTCTCCGCCAGAGCGCGTATGAGATCCAGAAGGCGGTTCACCTGCTCTCCCAGAAGAAGCTGCTGGCCATCCGCGAATACACCATTCGCCTGAATGACCTGGAGAACCAGGGGGATGAAGTGCTGCGTATCTGTACCAAAGCCCTGTTCGAGACTGTGAAAGACCCGATTGAACTGATCAAGCGCAAGGAATTGTACGAGCGGTTGGAGACGACCACGGATAAATGTGAAGACGTAGCCAACATGCTGGAATCGATCATCATGCGCAATTCATAAGGGGCTCTGGGATATGGATACATCGATATATGTACTCGCTTTAGTTATCTTTCTTGCGCTGGCGTTCGACTTCATTAACGGGTTCCATGACACGGCCAACGCAATTGCCACCTCCGTCTCGACACGGGCGCTGAAGCCGCGCACAGCCATCATGCTGGCGGCGTCCATGAACTTTATCGGCGCGTTAATGTTCACCGGTGTTGCGAAGAAGATCGGGGGAAGCATTACCGACCCGACCCTGCTGAATAACGGGATAGACATTGTATCAGCGACGCTGATCGCGGCGATTATCTGGAATCTGGTTACCTGGTGGCTGGGCATTCCCTCATCCTCCTCTCATGCGCTGATCGGTGCTCTGGCCGGTGCGGTCTATGTAGGAGCAGGAACAGAGCATATTAAATGGGGCGGCTTCATTGAGATTGTCGAGGGGCTGGTGTTCTCCCCGCTAATCGCCTTTGTGGTCGGTTATATCGTGATGACGATCCTCAAGTGGATCTTCGCGAAGCGCAGTCCGCATACGGTCAATAAGGGATTCCGTTCGATGCAGATCGTTACGGCGGCCCTGCAGTCGTTCACCCATGGTACGAATGACGCCCAGAAGGCGATGGGGATTATCACCTTTGCCCTCGTGACCTCGGGACGGCTGGATACGATGGAGGTTCCGCTCTGGGTCAAGATCGCAGCAGCTACATCGATGGCGCTCGGAACGTCAATCGGCGGCTGGAAGATCATTAAGACGATGGGCACGAAGATTTTCAAAATTGAGCCGATCAACGGCTTCGCGGCGGATATTTCGGCGGCCTCGGTTATTTTCTCGGCCACGCTGCTGCATCTGCCAGTAAGTACCACCCATGCGATCACCTCCTCCATCCTGGGGGTAGGCTCAGCCAAACGCTTCTCTGCCGTGAAATGGGGAGTGGCCGGACGGATCGTTATTACCTGGTTCATTACCATTCCAATCAGCGCCTTGCTGGCGGGAATTATCTTCAAGCTATTCTTCTAGAGCGTAAATTGAATAGATTGCCTGGACAAGATGTCAGAAGCCGTGATGGGCTGAGGACATCTTTTTTTGTGTATTTTGGCATTAATCAAGAGAGGAATGTCACAAAAAGTCACAAGGGATCGATAAAAGATGTTAATAGGTGCTAAAAGAAAATGAAATACATCACATAATTAAAAGAAAATAACATTATAGAATTTAATTTTACATAGTATTGTGTAGGATTCGGTAGTCTCTACAGTAAGGTTTGATTTAAGTGTTACTATTGCTGACAAACAGACCGGGGAACCAAAGGAGGCCTAGCCGTTGATCGACTTTCATCAGGTAGACAAACATTATGGACAATTCCATGTACTGAAGGGCATTGATCTGCATGTTGAAGAGGGGGAGGTAGTTGTTGTAGTCGGTCCATCCGGCTCGGGCAAAAGCACCATGCTGCGCTGCATCAACCGTCTGGAGACTATCACCAGCGGCGGATTAACCGTGGATGGTATAACTGTAAATGACCGCAAGACGGATATCAATACCCTGCGCAAGGAGATCGGGATGGTCTTCCAGCACTTCAATCTGTATCCGCACAAAAAGGTAATCGACAATATCACGCTTGCGCCCATCAAGGTGCTGGGGCTGAGCAAGGCAGAGGCCGAGAAGACGGCGATGTATTATCTGGAGAAGGTCGGGATTGCCGACAAGGCCGCCTCGTATCCGTCACAGCTCTCCGGCGGACAGCAGCAGCGCGTGGCCATTGCCCGGGGACTGGCGATGAAGCCGAAGATTATGCTGTTCGATGAGCCGACCTCGGCGCTGGACCCGGAGATGGTCGGGGAAGTGCTGGATGTCATGCGCGCTTTGGCCCGCGAGGGAATGACGATGGTCGTCGTGACCCATGAGATGGGCTTCGCCCGCGAGGTGGCCGACCGGGTAATCTTCATGGATCAGGGGCAGATCGTGGAAGAAGCGGAGCCGGAGAGCTTCTTCGCCAGCCCGAAGGAGGAGCGGACGCGGACTTTTCTCAGCCGGGTGTTAAGCCACTAATCAATATAAATATACAGGAGTAAGGGGAGGAAAACGAAATGAAGATGTCGAGAAGCTTCAAAATGGCAGGGGCGCTGCTGATTGCGGCCATGCTGGTGATTGCGGGCTGCGGGAACAACAAGGAGAGCAATACGGCAGGGGGCAACACGTCAGGAGGAGCGGCAACGGATTCCAAGGCGATCGCCAAGATTAAGGAGCGCGGCAAGCTGCTTGTAGGCGTGAAATACGATACCCGGCTGTTCGGCCTGAAGGACCCGGCAACGGGCAACGTGGAGGGCTTCGACATCGATATTTCCAAGGCCATTGCCAAAAAGATTCTGGGAGACGAGAACGCCATTGAGCTGAAGGAGGTTACCTCCAAGACACGTATTCCGATGCTGAATAACGGCGAGATCGACATGGTGGTGGCGACCATGACCATTACGGAGGAGCGCAAGAAGGAAGTCGACTTCTCTGATGTCTATTTCCAGGCCGGCCAGTCGCTGCTGGTGAAGAAGGGCAGCCCGATTACAGGTCTTGAGAGCGTAACGAAGGATACGAAGATCCTTGGCTCCAAGGGGGCAACCTCGATCAAGAATATTAAGGAGAAGGTGCCGGGTGTAACGGTGCTGGAATTCGATAACTATCAGGACGCCTTCAGCGCACTCAAGGCCGGCCAGGGGGACGCGCTGACTACGGATGATGCTATCCTGTACGGAATGGCTTCACAGGACCCGGGCTTTGAGGTGGTCGGGAAGCCGTTCACCGATGAGCCTTACGGCATCGCGGTCCAGAAAGGCAACACTGATGTAGTCCAGGCGATTAATGATACACTGGCTGAACTGAAGGCGAACGGGGAGTACGATGCGATCTATACGAAATGGATCGGCAAGGCTCCGGCCAAATAAGCCAACTATTCTTAGCATAAGCTTCCTTCATAATCTGCCTTGAATTTCTTGTAGAAACGGTACCGCCTTTTCTAAGGACGGCAAAGCCGTTTCTACTTGTTTGTACGAAGAATAATAAGGTTAATCCGCAGGACAAGAAGTCAATTGATTCTCTAAACTAAGGCAGGTGAACATCATGGATTTCTCAATCTTAACGAATTATTTCGGGCTGTATATGGAGGGCTTCTACGGGACGCTGCTGTCCAGTGTGCTGGCCCTGATCGGCAGCTTCCTGATCGGTGCAGTGATTGCCGTCTTCCGCATCACTGCTGTGAGGGGGCTGCGCTGGTTCGGCGCAGTATATGTAGAGTTCATCCGCAATATTCCGCTGCTGCTGGTCGTGTACATTTTCTATTACGGCCCCTCGGCGCTGGGCTTCACGCTGGACGGCTTCAAGGCCGGGACGATCGGGCTCGCCGTCTACACCTCAGCCTTCATCGCTGAAGCGATCCGGGCCGGAATCCTGGCGGTTCCGAAGGGACAGATGGAGGCTTCGCGTTCCTCCGGACTCAGCTACATCCAGACCATGCTGCATATCATTATGCCCCAGGCGATCAAGCTGGTTATTCCGCCGCTGGGCAACCAGTTCATTAACCTGATTAAGAACTCCTCCGTGCTGACGCTGGTGGCCGGGCTTGATCTGATGTATTTTGCAGACGGGATCTCCACGGAGACTTACCGTACCTTCGACACTTACATCTTCGTAGCGCTGTTCTATCTGGTGCTGACCCTTCCGCTCAGCTATGGCGTGCGGGTATGGGAGCGCAGACTTCAGCGCAAATATTAGACATCTGAACTTGAAGGAGGGATCATATGGATTTCATAGGTGCGTACTCTGCCCATAATCTGAGGTTTCTGCTGGACGGGTTGTATATTACGCTGATCGTTGCTTTTGTCTCCATTATCCTGAGCTTTGTCATCGGCTGCATTATCGGGGTCATCCGCTACTCGGAGGTGCCGGTGCTGTCGCCGGTCATGTTATACCTCGTTGAACTGATCCGCAATCTGCCGCTGCTGCTGATTATCTTCTTCATCCGCTTCGCCCTGCCGGAGGTAGGGATCAAGCTGAGTCTGATTACGGCGGCGATTGCAGCACTAACCATCTTCGAGGCGGCGATGATTGCCGAGATTGTCCGCGGCGGGCTAACCTCCATCGACAAAGGACAAATCGAAGCGGCGCGGTCCTCAGGGTTAAGCAATACCCAGACCTTATGGCATATCGTGCTGCCGCAGGGGCTGCGGCGGATGGTGCCGCCGCTGGTCAGCCAGTTCATCTCCCTGCTGAAGGATACCTCGTTAGCCGTTGTCATCTCGCTGCCGGAGCTGATGCATAATGCCAATATCGTCATCGGGCACAGCTACAGCTATGCCATTCCTACACTGGCTCTGGTTGCCTTGATCTATTTCGTGGTCAATTACCTGCTGTCGCTGCTGTCCAGACGGCTGGAGCACCGGACGGTATAATCTGTCCCGGATGGAAGGTATGGCATATTCAAGCAGGTGCGGCTGTGATACTATAGTTGTCAACATCTCTAGGCGGGAGCAGTGGCGATGGGACAATCTATTCTGAGAATGAAGGCTGTGCAGATTCTGCTGGTCGCTGCCGTCACGGCGGTGGCCGGAGAATTCAAAATCAATCCGTTCGACGGCGACATTTTCCGGATTGCCATGGGCAGCAGCGCTTTTCTGCTGTGTCTGCTGTTAATGCGGCAGCTGCCGTATATTATCACCGGGATAGTTACGGGAGTAGTGGTGCTGTTATTCCGGATGGTGATGGAGGCGGCGCTTGGCAGCGGGCTGACGCTGGAGGGAAGCCTCAGCAGCCACTTCTCGGCGATGATCTATTATGTGGTCTTCGGCCTGCTGATGAGTGCCATCAAGAGTCGGATTGATACGTTCCACCCGCTGGTGCTGGGCGCGATTGCCGCCCTGATTGATCTGCTGTCGAATGAAATGGAGCTGCTGGTCCGGCTAATTGTGCTGGATTCGGCAACGTTCCGTCTGAACGAGTGGACGTATCTGATGGCGATAGCGGTCTTGCGCACGTATTTCACCACCGGGGTCTACAGCAGTATCTCGGTCAGCCAGCTGCGGATCAGGGAGCGTGAGCAGCAGGAGCGTATTGAGCAGATGCTTGGCTTCGGCTCCGGCCTGTACGGCGAGGTGTTCTATCTGAAGAAGTCCATCGGGACGCTGGAGCAGGTGACGCTGAACAGCTTCGGGCTGTACCGCGATTTGAAGGACGGGGAAGATACCCGGTCTTATAGTCCTCAGGTGCTGGGGATTACCCAGCAGCTGCATGAAGTGAAGAAGGACTCGCAGCGGATACTGGCCGGGCTGGTGAAGCTGGTGGAACGCGGCGAGGTGACCGTGGATATGCCCTTGCCGGAGATCGTGCGGTTCACGGTCAAGAGCAATGCCAAATATGCGGAAATGCTGGGCAAGCGGATTGAATTCGATACCCATATCACCGCTGGTTATACTACCGGCAGCTATATTCCGTTGCTGACGCTGCTGAATAACCTCACCGCTAATGCGGTGGAGGTCATTCAGGAAGCAGGGACCATCCGGCTGGATGCTTATGAGCAGGGCGGGATGACGGTTTTCACTGTGACAGACAGCGGGGCAGGCATTCAGAGGCGTGACCTGGAGCTGCTGTTCGAGCCGGGCTTCACCACCAAATTCGATGATGAGGGCATCGCCGCCACAGGGATCGGACTGTCTCATGTAAGGGATATTGTCCAGCTGTTCGGGGGAAGCATTACCGTTCAGCCGGAATCGCATACCGGAGGGGCGATGTTTCAGATTACGGTGCCCAGTGCCAAGCTGCGGAAGGAGGAATAGAGAATGCCGCTATCTTTCTGTATTGTGGATGATGATGCATCGGCCAGAAGAATGCTCCAGCATATTATTGAGGACAGCGGGCTGGGGGAAGTCACAGGGACGGCAGAGAGCGGGCAGGAGGGGGTTGCCCTGATCCTGAGTGAAGCGCCGGATATTGTGCTGATGGATCTGCTGATGCCGGACCAGGATGGCATCGAGACCATTCTCTCGCTCCAGGCGCAGGGCTGCCGCTCCAGGTTCGTGATGATCTCGCAGATTGAGAACGGCGATCTGGTCAGCCGCGCCTACCGCAGCGGAATTGAATTCTTCATCCGCAAGCCGATCAACAAGATTGAAGTCGAATCTGTGCTGTACAAGGTGAATGAGCGGTATGCGATGGGCCGCTATCTGGATGAAATCAAGCTGACGCTCGGCAAGCTGGAGGGGCTGCAGCTCGGTCTGCCGCAGATGCCGTCCGGCAAGCGAACGGTCAAGGAGATCGTCCAGCCGATTCTGATGAATATGGGCATGATCTCGGAGAACGGCAGCCGCGATATTATTACCCTGATGGAGCTGGCGGTTGCCGAAGGGAACAGCGGAGGCCTGCCGCCGCTGAAGGAGCTGTATGAGCGGGCGGCTGCCCTGTACAGACCGGTGCCGGCGGATGCGGCCAGAGAGGTCAAGGCGATTGAACAGCGCCTGCGCCGGGCCCTGGCGGCAGGGCTGGCTAATCTGGCTTCGATCGGACTGACGGATTACGGGAATCCGAAGTTCGAGCATTATGCACCGCTGTACTTCGATTTTGAAGAGGTACGGCTGAAGATGAAGGAGATTGAACAGGGCCGGGACTCCGGCAAGGTGAAAGTGAACATCAAGAAATTCCTGCAGGTGCTTCACCTGGAGGTGCTGGAAGGATTGGGCCGCTGATGTGCGGCTGCAATAATTTAGATGAAGAAGCTTAAGAGACCTCCGGAACCGCTGGCCAGCGGACTGGCGGTTATTTTTTTGGGAGATGTTTTGGGGTCCCCGCAAAGTACCTGGCTCATCACCTACGCTAAAGCTGCACTTTGTGGGGTTATTTTGGAAGGACATGCGGTACAATGGTAGCAAGCAATAGCTTAGTAAGGTTGCGGATAGCAGGATAGGGCGGGAGGACTTATATTATGATACGGACACTTGCGGTAACCCATACGGGAGAGGTGCTGACGGACCTGCCGCTTCAGAGCATCGAACTGGAACACTATGCCTGGATCTGGGCAGATTTCGCTGTGCCTACGGAGGAAGAGACGCTGGCGCTGGATACCTATTTCCATTTCCATCCGCTGGCGATAGAGGACTGTATGCATGTGCTGCAGCGGCCGAAGCTGGATTATTACGAGAACGTTCAGTTCTTCGTGCTGCATTCGCTGAATGAAGAGACGCTGGAGGCGGAAGAAATTGACCTGTTCCTCAGCGCCAAATTCCTCGTCTCCTATCATCATCAGGCCAAGCCGGAGATGGATGAAGCGTGGGAGATGGTCCAGGCTGAGATCCATAGCCGCTCGGGCTGGTCCGGCGGGCCGATGGCTGCTGCTTACACAGTCATGGATAAGCTGGTCGATCAATATTTCCCGTCACTGTATACTCTGGAGGATGAGCTGGCAGATCTGGAGAGCCGGGGCGGCAACGAATCGGTGGAAGAGCTGATGAGCCAGGTGTTCAATGTGCGCGGAAGGCTGCTGAAGCTGCGGCGGACGATTGTGCCGATGAGGGACCTGATGTACCGGATTGTCAATTCCCAGCATGTGCAGAGCAATGGCGAGGAACGGGTCTACTTCGGCGATATCTACGATCATCTGCTGAAGCTGACTGATATGATTGAGGCGGACCGGGAGATGACCGCCGATCTGCGGGACAGCTATATCTCGCTGAACTCCAACCGGATGAACTCCATTATGAAGACACTCACTGTAATCACCACTGTATTCATGCCCTTGACGCTGATTGCCGGAATCTACGGGATGAACTTCAGAGTGATGCCAGAGCTGGAATGGGGCTTTGGTTATTATGCGGTGCTGCTGATTATGCTGGTGCTGGGGGTCGGGATGTTTGCCTGGTTCCGGCGGAGCGGCTGGTTTAAGTAAGCGGCCTCCGGCGGCAAGCCCTTCTTGCAAAAGCCTGTAAAAACGCCGCCGTCTAGGAACGGCGGCGTTTCACAGAGGACGGTCCCCCGGATTTGCGGTTTTTGGAGGTGTTTTTGCGGCGCTTCGCAGCGGGGCGTCTTTTTTTGCGCCGTTTGGGGGTGTAAAGTGCAGCATCCTCTTCTGCGGCGAGCGCTCCGGCCCCGCTTCCTTTACCTTTGCCGAATCCGCCCATGACCAGCTTCACCATCGGAGCCATCTGCTGGAAGCCCTGCACCACCTTCTGCACCTTGCCCATGGAGTTGACGATTCCATCGATCCCGCCCAGACGGTCCACAATGCCCTTGATCTGCTCCATGTTGGCCAGATTTCCGAGGTTGCCCAGCCCGCCCAGCAGTCCGCCGGCCTTCGGAGCAGCAGCCTCGGCAGCGGGAAGGGCGACCGCCGTCTCGGTGACTTCAGCCCCATACGCAGGCAGGATCTCAGGTTCCCCGGGAAGCGGGGCAGGTGTATAGGCAGAAAGGCCCGGATAAGGCGACTGCGGATAAGGCGGCTGCGGGTAAGGCTCCGCCAGGGAACGTCTTTGCTTGCGGGAATGATTATAGTAATGCTCAGGCATAATATCACATTCCTTCGTTAGTGTTTGCTATACTGTATGTCATGGGCGAACATACGGTATAGACGAATGCCCGGGTAACCGGGATAGCAGCGGAAAAGGGCGGATGCCCAGAGGATTCGTCCCGGAAGTGAAGAAAACGTGTCCAGGCTTGATTTCGTGCGGTTTTGTAGTACTATGATTAAGGCGGTGAACCTCGGAAGTCCGGGGAGAAGTAAGATTAACCTCATTAATTGTGTACACCTGGGGTGGACGTTTGTCCATCGTTTTCGTTCTTTACAGCGTGAAATCGTTAATGCTTGAAAAATGTGCTTCAGTACAATATAGTAGAGGCAAGATAGTCGCTCACAGTTCATGTTTAGGGGATGATAGACGATGCAGCTAAAGAAGCTGAACGATAAAAGTATCGATCAATTATTTGAGGCTATTTTAACATTGAAAAATATGGAAGAATGCTATGTGTTCTTTGATGACCTGTGCACCGTGAACGAGATTCAATCGCTCTCGCAGCGCCTTGAGGTGGCCCGGATGCTGGGCAAGGGGTCTACATATAACCAGATTGAAGCAGAGACGGGCGCCAGCACGGCGACGATCTCCCGCGTGAAGCGCTGCCTGAACTACGGCAATGACGGTTACAAGCTCACGCTGGAACGTCTGGGGCGCTAATCTATGGTTCCGGGTGTGCTGGTCATCAGTCACGGCTCCCGCGATCAGAACTGGGTGTCAATTGTTGATGAGGCGGTGAGCGGGTTATCGCTTAAGGAGGAACTTCCGGTTGCGGTGTCATTCCTTGAGCTGGTTGAAGGACGATTGATTCAAGATGGTATAGATGAGCTTGAACATGCAGGGGTCACAGATATTATTGTGATCCCCTTGTTTGTGTCTTCCGGCAGCACGCATATCGATGAGATAGCGTATGCGCTGGGGGCGAAGCCGGTTCCTGAGCGGGAGACCGATCTGGAGCCGTTCCGGGTGGCTGCGCGGATTCACTTCGGGTATCCCGTCGACGATGACCCCGATATTGCGCAGATGCTCTGGGAGAAGACCCGGGGACTGTCGCAGCAGCCCGGGCGGGAGGTCCTGCTGCTGGTCGGACACGGCAGCAGGCATGAGGGCTTCCGGCAGCGCTGGGAGCGGGGGATCTCCTCGCTCGCGGCGCGGGTGAGGGAGGTAAGCGGGCTGGCCGCTGCCGATTACGGGCTGCTGAACCCGGATAGTGTGAGAAGCAGAGTGGAGTACTGGCAGGAGCAGGGCTATGAGGTGCTGGTGGCTCCGCTCTTTTTGAGTGAGGGGTATTTCACCAAGGTGATTATTCCGCAGCGGCTGCAAGGGCTGAAGTATGCGTACTCCGGCGAGACGCTGCTGCCGCATCCGCTGCTGCCGCGCTGGATCGGAAGGCAGGTGGAAGCGGCGCTGGAGCCTCTGCGGAGCCGGGAGTGAGCGGAATTAGGTTGCGCTGAAGGAGTCTCCAGTGTTCATTTCCGGCCGTCACCGCATACCTATACTATACGGCCCTGCCCTGCCTCTGCACTTTGGACTGGCGCGGAGCGTATAAATATAGTGTTCTAAGGCGCCCGACATTGCTTGTGGGGTCCTGAATTGGGTATAATCAGTAAAGTTATCCATTATATAAACAGGTGGCGTTCCAGTAATGAAAACTGCGAGATTGATTTATAATCCCACTTCTGGACGGGAAGAAATGAAGAGACGACTCGCCGATATTCTGGACCGGCTGGATGTGGGCGGGATTGAAGCCTCCTGCCATGCAACAACGGGAGAGGGCGATGCCACGGCCGCTGCAGCTGAGGCTGTTCAGCGCGGCACTTATGATCTGATCATAGCTGCCGGGGGCGACGGTACGCTCAATGAAGTGATCAACGGGATGGCGGAGAAGCCGAATCTTCCCCCGCTGGGCATTCTGCCGCTGGGGACTACGAATGATTTTGCCCGGGCGATGGGCATTCCGAAGAATTGGGAGGATTCCTGCGATCTGATTCTGCGCCAGGAATCACGCCTGATTGATCTTGGCAAGGCCAATGACCGTTATTTCATTAATATAGCCGGCGGCGGACAGCTGACGGAGCTGACCTATGAGGTGCCCAGCAAGCTGAAGACGATGATGGGCCAGCTCGCCTATTATCTGAAGGGGATCGAGAAGATGGCCAGCCTCGCTCCGCAGGAGCTGTACATCCGCGCTAACGGGCAAGAGATGATCCACGATGAGTTCATGCTCTTCCTGATCGCCAATACGAATTCGGTAGGCGGCTTCGAGAAGCTGGCCCCGGGCGCGCGCATTGACGACGGCCTGTTCGATGTCATCGCGGTCAAGAAGTGCAACCTGGCCGAGTTCATCCGGCTGGTGCGGCTGACGATCCGCGGGGAGCACCTGAATGACAAGAAGGTAATCCACTTCCGCACCGATGCTATGGAGGTTACCTCCCCCGGCCACGTTCTGCTGAACCTGGACGGCGAGTACGGCGGCACCTTGCCCGGCAACTTCAGCGTGCTGCCGCAGCATCTGCGGATTTTTGCGCAGAATAATTAATGTGATTGTCCGCTGCCGGCGGCTGGTTGATTGCGATCCAGCCAGCGCTCAACCTCAAGCGCACCAGGCTTGCTTAGTTTGCGGACTCAGCGGCGCTTATTCGGCCAAAAAGCTGTTTTTAGACAGCTAAGCGGACTCCAGTGATCTTATGTGCCGATTTGGAGCCGGAAGGTGATTGCCTGAGTTGAAATAAGCGCGCTACGGTCCGCTTGGACGCCGGATTCACAGCTTTTGGAGTAAATAGCGGCTTTACAGTCCGGACAGTTTCATATGATGATTTTAATGATTAACGTGATAAATAGTGAAGAACATGAAAGAAGTGAACCTATAGCTATGAGTAAACACCGCAGCAGGCGCAGTGGAAGCCGCCGGGAACAAGCACCGGCCGCTGTCGCCGGACTGCCTGTGAATAAGAATGACGAGGTCCTGCTCGATATTATTGGCATGACCCATGAAGGTGAAGGGGTAGGCCGCGTTGAGGGCTTTACCCTTTTTGTGCAGGGCGCGCTCCCCGGAGAGAAGGTCCGGGCCCGGGTGCTGAAGACCAAGAAGCAATACGGCTATGCCAAGCTGATCGAGCTGGTACAGGCCAGCAGCGACCGCATCGCACCCCCTTGCCCGATCTATGATCAGTGCGGCGGCTGCCAGCTGCAGCATATGGACTATGGCGCGCAGCTCGCCTGGAAACGGCAGCTGGTAGTGGACAACCTCCAGCGGATCGGGAAGCTGAAGGTGGAAGGGGCGCCAAACGGGGGAGCGGCGGGTGCAGATGCGGCGGGAGCTTCAGGGACTGATGGCGATGGCATCCGTGTGCTGCCAACTCTCGGGATGGACGAGCCATGGCGCTACCGCAACAAGGCCCAGGTGCCGATCGGGGTTACCGAGGGAGGTCTGGTTGGCGGATTCTATGCCCGGGGCAGTCACCGGATTATTGACATGGAGACCTGCCTGATCCAGCATGAGGACAACGACAAGGTCGTTGCCACCGTCAAAAGCCTCGGCCGCGAGCTGGGCATCACCGCCTATGACGAAGAGACCGGCCGTGGACTGCTGCGTCACGTAGTAGTGAAGAAGGCATTCCGCACCGGCCAGATGATGCTGGTCCTGGTCACGAACGGCCGCGATATCCCGCATCTGGAAGCATGGCTCGGCAGCATCCGCGAGCAGCTCCCGGCCGTGGCAAGCATTTGCCAGAATATCAACACCCAGCGGACCAATGTCATCTTCGGCAACGATACCCGCGTCCTCTGGGGCAGCGAGGTCATCTATGACTACATCGGAGAGGTGCAGTTCGCCATCTCCGCGCGTTCGTTCTACCAGGTGAACCCGGCCCAGACCGAGGTCCTGTATGGCAGAACGCTGAAGTATGCCGCACTTACCGGCAAGGAGACCGTGATTGATGCTTACTGCGGCATCGGTACCATCTCCCTGTTCCTGGCGCAGCATGCGGATCAGGTCTATGGGGTTGAAATCGTCCCTGAAGCCATCGAGGACGCCCGCGCCAACGCGAAGCTGAACGGCATGAACAACGTGAAGTTTGAGGCCGGTGCCTCCGAGGATGTCATTCCCGCCTGGAAGGAGCAGGGCATCACCCCCGACGTCATCGTCGTCGATCCCCCGCGCAAGGGCTGCGACCCGCGCCTGCTGGAGACCATCCTGCTGATGCAGCCGGAGCGTGTCGTGTACGTGTCATGCAACCCATCGACACTGGCCCGCGACCTGCGGGTGCTGGAGGATGGGGGATACCGCACGGTGGAGGTTACACCGGTGGATATGTTCCCGCATACGGTGCATGTGGAGAGTGTGGCGTTGATACAACGAGAGCCTTTTTTTCATATTTAGACGTTCAGCAATGAGCGTCTTTTTTCTTGCTTAAAATTCAGACAGGAAGGTCCTCTTACCTGACTGAATGGGATATATCAAGGACATTGTATATAAAAAATGCAGTGATAAAGTTAACCCACTCATATATTTACCCTGTCATATATAGAACTTTCGATGATGTGCCAAAGGATTACGAGCTAATACGCAAAAAAGCAATAGACATACTTCTACAGATAGTCCTGCCACGCTGTTCTTAATTGTTGAATACCTGCGTAGATCTCATCTTGTTTAATAATGGAGAAGCCCAGCAAGATCAGATTCTCAAAATGCTCCCCTGTACTATCCCAGTACTCCCTGGTAGAATATACTCTTACATTTTTTTGCGCAGCCCGATTTATTAATTCCTCTTGTGAAGCAGCTCTATTAATGCGCAGCAATATATGCAATCCTGCATCAGAGCCTATGATATCCACCTGATCACCGAGCAGCTCTTTGCAAGCGGATAAAAGCGTTATGTATTTTTCTTTGTAGACATAACGGGCTCGGCGAATATGCTTGTCAAAGCTTCCATCATTCATATAAAAATACATGACCTTTTGGGACAACCACGAAATTGCCGTTGGATATTCACCATAAACTTTATGATATGAAGATAAGAGCCGTTTAGGTAAAACCATGAAATTTAATCTTAACCCTGGGATTAGAATTTTAGAAAAGGTCCCCAAATAGATGATGCGTCCATAGTCATCAATCGACTGCATAGCAGATACCGGTTGGGAATCATATCGGAATTCACAATCATAATCATCTTCAATAATAATTCCGTCGTTATTCTCGGCCCATTGTATCAGCTGTAAGCGTTCAGATAATGACATAGTATACCCGGTTGGAAACTGATGTGACGGGGTTGTGACCGCAATTCTTGCATTGCTATCCTCTAGATCTTCTTGTAAGCGGTGTTCAGGATATACATTCAGAGGTATGGTTGAGAACCCATAGCCTCTAAAGATATGCCCCCATAAGGGTAAACCCGGTTGCTCAACACCAACCGTCGTACGTGGTAAGATCCGGCAGATTCTTTCAATACTGTCCTGGATTCCGCAGCAAACGATGATTTGCTCAATATTGCATTTTACCCCTCTGCTTAAATTAAGGTATTTTTTAATTTCCTTACGCAGCTCCACTTCCCCTTTCTGATCGTTATAGCAGCCAAGCTTTTCGTTATCATACCCCATCAACGCCTCTGTGGTGTACTTCCGCCATGAGGAGAGTGGAAATAATTCTATAGATTGCTTCTGATAGGTGAAATCATATTTATAGTGTTGTACGGCCGGAATCTCTTCAGTTTCGGGATCTATTGCGATTTTGGAGTTTTTTAATCTTTTCGGCTTGAACTTTTTTAGATCGACAACCTCGTAAGCAGTCCTTGGCGTATTTTCCAGGAAACCCTCAACGACCAATTGAGTATAAGCCCTTTTAATGGTATTAATCCCCACTTTTAATTCATCTGCGATAACTCTAATGGGTTTTAGTCTAGAATGTGCCGGTAACGATCCATTGATGATGTCTTCTCTGATTTGACGATAGATTTGAATATAAATGGGTGTCTTTTCTTGCTTATTAATTGTGATCATCTAGAACTCCTTTATCAACCAAAGATTCCCCTCTGTGTCTAAAATATATGCAAAGTCTGTGTCCTATTATTTGTGATTATATCATTGCTTTAAAGACACTGAAACTTTAAGCTGTTTATAGCAAAATAACTATACTGTCATGATGAAGGGATCTGAATTTGATGTATGAAAAACTTTTTGAACCTATTAACATTGGCACCTTACAAATAAAAAATCGTTTTGTCATTCCTGCAATTTCTACGCTGGATGCTACAACAGATGGGGCATGTACTGAACAGTATGCCGCGTATCTTGAAAGAAGAGCTCAAGGCGGTTGGGGATTGATCATCACTGAATACTATGGAATCGCTCCTAATGTCGGTTTCTTTTCAAGAATGAATGGCATTTGGAATGAAGAACTAATCAAAGGCCACAAGGAAATGACAGATCGTGTACATAAAGCCGGTGCAAAGATTGGCGCACAAATTAACCACGCAGGCAGAGAATCCTTTACAGAGGTTACTGCCGAGAACGTAGTAGCCCCCTCTCCTTATCTTGATGTTCCTGCCGAACATGCAATATCTGAAACTGTACCTAGAGAATTATCAATTCCTGAAATCAAAGATATTATTAGTAAATATGGTGACACGGCTTTGAATCTAAAGAAGGCCGGGTTTGACCTGGTTGAAATCTATGGAGCACATGGTTACTTGGTTTCGCAATTTTTATCCAAATACTCCAACAAACGAATTGATGAGTACGGCGGACCTTTAGAGAATCGTATGCGATTCCTCTTGGAGATTGTAGCAGATGTTAAGAAAAAATGTGGTGATGATTTTCCGGTTTCCGTACGCCTTTCCATTAAAGAATTTGTCCCAGGCGGGTTATCTATTGGAGAAACTCGCGTGATTTGCCGTAAATTAGAACAAGCAGGCGTTAATATGATAAATTGTTCACAAGGTGTCAATGGCTGCTCCTGGAATGCAGTGGAACCCATGTACTATGATTTTGCCTGTTTTGTTGATAATGCAGAGGATATCAAAAAGAGCGTTTCAATACCGGTTATGGCTGCGGGCAGAATTACCGAAGCTTGCGTTGCTGAAGCTGCCTTAGATGCAGGTAAATGTGATCTTGTGGGTATAGGCCGTGCAAGTCTGGCTGATCCTGATTTTCCGAATAAAATTAAAGAGGGCCGCCTTGACGACATCCGTCATTGTATCGGTTGCTTACAAGGATGTCTTGCCAATAACTATAAAGGGATACCTAGCTCTTGCCTGGTAAATCCGGAATTTAACAGAGAATTTGAGTTGAAAATTACCGAGGCGGAGAACAAGAAACATATCTGGATTGCCGGTGGTGGTGTATCTGGCTGTGAAGCAGCAATTGTTGCTGCTAAGCGTGGACATAAAGTGACCATATTTGAAAAGGCAGACCGCATTGGCGGGACTTGGTTAGTTGCGGCATTGCCACTGTACAAACAAGAGCTGCTGACCTTCGTTAGATGGCAGTTAAATGAACTCCAAAAGCTTGGTGTTGAAATCAGATACAATACTGAATTAACGCCTGAAATGGTCATTGAAGGAAAACCGGATGATGTAATCGTAGCTACAGGATGTAAGCCATTTATTCCGCCTATTCCAGGTCATGATTCAAAAATTGTAGTTCAAGCTAATGACGTTTTGACAAACAAAGTCTCTGTTAAAGGGAATGTAGTGGTATTAGGCGGCGGCAGTGTTGGCGTTGAAACCGCAGCATTTTGTGCTTGGTATGGCGCTAAACAAGTTACGATCATTGAGATGCAGGATCAAATCCTTAAGGGATTTGAACGTGAACCTAAAGCCTGTTTAATGCAAGAAGTTAATAAATATAATATGGAAATTTATACATCCTCAAAAGTAACACAAATTAACGATAGCTCCGTTACTTTTGAACGTAATGGTACATCCGTTACGCTTGATGACATTGATTATGTTGTTGTTGCAGCAGGTTCAAAGTCTGTTAATACATTAGAAGCCCCGCTTCAATCAAAGGGGATTGGGGTCACCGTTATCGGCGATGCCAAAAAAGTAAGAAATGGTCTGGATGATATTTATGAAGGCTACATGGTTGGATATGCTATATAAAGAGACATCTTCTCATAGAAATAAATCGTACAATAAGGGTCTGCTTCTTTTAAAGAAGCCAGACCCTTTTGCTTTTCACTAAGTCACCGCTGTACCTACGGTAGCCACGATTTCCTGAGTACCGTCCTGGTCTACATCAGCCTCCAGGGTAGGTGCTTCTATGCTAAGTACCATTGGGGGAGAATATTCAATTTATTAACCAATGCTGTTAACGAATCGCACAAAATGTCATGCACGGCCTCCTTCTCCCTCGTAGAATAGAAAGAAAGGAGGCAAGCCTATGTACTCTCTATCCGCTTACACCCTGGAATTAACAGGAACAAGCTACGAAATTGGCTATAAGCTGGGCAGCATCATTTCCGAAAACACGGCGCTCAAGCTCGCTTACACCCGTACGCTCGAGGGGTTTGGTCCAAACGAATACCAAGAGGCCATCCTGCTATTCGATGAGTGGTGCCCCGGCATTTCCGAGGAGATCGCCGGCTTTGCCGACGCCTTGCAAGTCCCTGCCGGACAAATCGCTTATTACGCCATGACCTATCTGCGGCCGCGTTGCAGCCAGATTGCCTTGCTGCCAGCAATGACCGCACTGAACAAGCCGCTGCTGGCCCGCAACTATGAGTTCCATCATCAGTTGGAGGATTTTGTGTTGGCCCGAACCTCTGTTGCAGGCAAATACACGCACATGGGCACAAGCACGATGAGCTTTGGGAGAGATGACGGATGTAACGAGCATGGACTTGCAGTGACCATGAGTGCCTGCGGGTTTCCGGTCGGGGCTTTGCCCTTTATGCGTGCCCCTCAACTGAAAGGCTTGCATTTTTGGGCAGCCATCCGTGCGGTTCTGGAGAATTGCCGGGATGTCGGGGAATCGCTGCGCTACTTGCAGGAGATGCCCATCGCCAGCAATGTCAACTTCATGCTGCTCGATAAACAGGGGAATGCTGCCCTGTTCGCAACGTTGGATGGCCGAAAAGCAACTAGGCAAATCGATCCAACCACGCCGGAACAGTTCCTCTGGGCCACCAACCATCCGGTGCTTTCTGCCCTGATCCCTTATGAACCCCAGGCGGCTGTCCATTCTTGGCAACGGGGGGAATGGATTGCCGCCCAACTGGAGGGAGCCTCCGCTGTGACAACGGAAGAGCTTAAGAGCATGCTGCTGTCCCCCTACCCGAATGGACTGAACTGTCCGTATTATGAGGATTACTTCGGTACAACCAAGAGCATGATTTTCTCTCCCGCAGACGGTACAATCGAGCTATGCTGGGGAGGCCGTTCCGAGAATGGCTGGCAGACCTATGATCTAAAGCAGACATTTGCCGACACGGCAACCCCTGTACAGATGAGGATGGAGCGAGCTGACAAAATGATGTTCGATTATCGGCCCTTGGCTTGATGGATCCATTAAGAGGAGGGGGCATACATCACAACAGAGGCACTGGATGTTTCACCTGTCGTATACATATCCTTTCTTCATAGTTATACTAACAGATAGGGCGTACTGCTCTTCTTTAACAATAGCTATTAGGAGTTGTTTTTCTTGATCATCAAGTTCATTCGTTTACGTTAATGGAAGGTACAGGCTATTTATTCTCATGTCATTTTTTAAAGGATGACCTGGGTTTATTTAACTGTGCCTTTTTCATTTCCTAAAATGAATGAATGAGGTGTTTTTATTTTGTCTAAAAATAATCGGAAAATTACAAGTGCACGTCTTCTCTCTGAGTATGAAGATCTTTTTAGATGCCCCATATGCTCGAATCCAGTTGAGGTTGTAAATTTAAGGAGCTTAATTTGTTCCAATGGTCATTGTTATGATATATCCAGGCAAGGTTATGTGAACTTATTGTCCCATCCGCCCAAAACAAAATATGATGAAAAACTGTTTGAATCTCGAAGAATGCTTAACCAGAGCGGCTTTTTTGATCCGTTGATTGCTCAGATTTGTGAGAATATGTTAGACGAGTTGAACCCGGCGGGTAAATTCATAAAAATATTAGATGCCGGATGCGGTGAAGGTTCACATTTGTCCAATATACAGCAAAGAATAATTCAACAGTCCCAATATAAATTATTGGGGATAGGTGTTGATATTTCTAAAGAGGGAATCCATATGGCTTCAAGGAGTCCCTCTACAACACTCTGGTGCGTAGCGGATCTCGCCAAGTGTCCATTCACTGATAAACCATTCAATGTCATATTAAATATATTATCGCCATCCAACTATTCTGAGTTCCATAGAATGCTTGAAGATGATGGAATGGTGATAAAAGTTATCCCCGGGAGCAAGTATCTTCAGGAATTAAGAAGGATGTTTTACAATCAAACCGATAGAACGATGTATACAAACGAAAATACATTAGAGCTTTTCAAGCGTAATTTTGCTCTTGTTGACATTAAGCCTGTTCAGTATGGTGTAACAATGGAAAATAAGTATATTGAACAGTTAGTCCATATGACCCCCTTATCCTGGGGAGCATCGGAAGAGCTTATACAACAAGTCCTGGGCCAGGATAGATTGGAAATCACTTTTGACTTTTCAGTCTTGCTTGGGAAGAAAATGAAGGCTCATACTTAAGCAGCAATAGACCGTCACCTTCGACCAGGGGCGGTCTATTCGCATTTGCCTGACATTCCATCCCTACACCAGATCTCCTGTATCCTGGAAGGATCAGCTGAGAAGTGTGTCTATTTTCGTAATATATTAAAATCATTCGTGCATTACCCGTATTTAGACTTTCTCATCCTGTTGTTACTATGAAGCTGTTACAGCCTTCAACCATCCAGTTTTGTGAATGCGTTTTCAAATCTTGTCTGTCATTTACGTTCAGAGGGAGGTGTAGGGATGGATTGCCATGCCAGGCATGGCGTAATCTGCAACACGAAACAACATTATTTGGGGTGACTCTACAACGAGACGTTAGAGGGTTCCTTCAGCAAAGGAGTCAAACTAAGATGAACCGAAGAAAAAATGTAATCAACATTTCCCGCCTCCTCGTCATCATCATGTTGTTCTCCATCTTCACGTATACTCCTATCCCGGCTGCTGCGGCTACAGACGAACCGCCGGTTGAACTGAGCGAGCTTATTGCGCAAGCCGAGGCTCTAAAAACCGGCAATACGGAGTTCCCGCTCCAGGTCAGCCAGTCGGTCTATGGGTCGGTCTATGGTTCCGATGTGAACAAGGCCCTTCCATGGGTGCACGTCGATGAACTTGAAGCTCTTAATGCTGCGCTTGAAATTGCACGTAATCCGAACACTCCCGCAGACGAGGCTATAGCTATACTTAAGGAAGCAATAGTTACTTTTACAGAAAATATCAAATCCGACGGCTCCGATCCTTATTTCCGGCTTGATCCCGGTCCGGGTAAGGTTCCTGTAAAAGTGACTGCGCCCACGAATGCCTGGACGGCCAGAACTCCGCTGGATAACCGTGTTCCTGCCGACTTTGCCGGTGGCACGTTTAAGGTGATTCCGTATCCTTTTGCAGATGCCCAAGGGAAAGCGGAAGTGCTTCAGATTAATTACGCCCATAACGGAAAAAGCACCTTCGGCGGCATCAGTCTGGAATCCCCGTTGTCCCCGGCCGTCAATGTCACAGCGGGTTCAACGATTGAATTCGATGTCTACTATCCGAAGAGTGCGCAAGGCAAATTCATGAGATGGAGAGTCAGAACTACCAATGAAAACCTGGACAGCTATCTCAGAGATTACCAGTACAATAACCTGAACCCGGACTGGGTGGGCAGCTACAACGGTGAATCCTGGCTGAAGGCCCATCACAGTATCACCGCCTCAACGGGTAACTCCTCGAACTTTATTCTTGAGCTTCACGGGGAGAATGCCCGTCCTGAAGAAACTGGCATGCTGCTGGTCTCGAACATCCAGATTACCGCACCAGATCCGAATGGCCAGGCCCTTCCGAACGTAATCAACAAGGAAAACCAGAGGGATGTAGCGCCTCTAAAGAGCCTGTACAATAAGGAGAATGGACTGTTCATGGTCGGCGCGCTTGGCACCGGACCTGTAACCGGAACGAGAGCCAATCACTATGAGATCTTCGTTGACGGCAACAATCTGAAGGCGGATGGCACGCATCCCCGCGGCCCGCAGTGGCTGAAAAATGTGAACGGGGAGGCCTTGAACGGCGCAACCACAACCCCCGGCTTAGCGGAATACAGCTTCCCGACCAACGCTTATCAGGCGATCAGGGATTCCGGAACTCCCGGACAGTATAAATCTCACGGCCATGTTCTGGCATGGTACAACCAGGCTCCTGGATGGATGACACAGATTATTCCTGCGAACCTGTCCTCCGGATATACTGGGGGGGCCGATTTCTATGGACTTGGCAACGGCGTCACAACTACGGTTAAGGTTGACAAAGAAATGGCGAGAAGAGTGCAGTTCAACCATACTATGTATGTGATGCGGCACTTCCTGACCACAGATACAAAGTACGGCTCCAGTGAAGCCCGTGGCATTATTCCGTTCAATTCATGGGATGTGCTCAACGAAGAGGTGCACGAGAGCCGCCACAGCGAGCTCATCCCTAAGGATGCCAACAGCTGGAGAACGAGCCTGAAGCATACCAACTGGCTGGTTGCTATGTCAGATGATGAGATTGGCGGCGACATCACTAACCATTATATTTATCTGCTGTTCAAAAACGCGCACATCGCGGCTCCTAACGCCAAGATGGCGGCAGCTTATAAAGCCAATTACGCTAACCTTCCGGATTACATGAAGCTGGATGGACACGACAAGGACGGCAGCATTGACGCTTATATTGTAGATAATCCCCCGAAGCTGACCTATAACGATTACGGGCTTGCGACCCGCAGCAAAGCGAGAACAGTGTACAATATGGTACTCGAATTAAATACCGCATGGCGCTCCGATCCGCTGTACGACGGAAGACCCCTGATCGAAGACATCGGAATCCAGGGACATGATGCGGTGGGTAAGACCCTGGCAAGCGATAACCAATATGCGATGGCGCTCTATGCCTCACTGGTTGACCGCGGCCTGCTGTCGGGTATTACGTATTCGGAGCTTGATCTTAAGGTGCCGACCGATGCCCCTGGAGGAGGCGCAACCGCTCCGGCCGTGCTTAATGTCAGACAGTCGGATGCCCTTGGTTATCAGTACGCACTGCTCTACAAAATGTTCAACAAGTTCGCCCCGTATATCGATCACATCATCAGCTGGGGTGTAACCGGTTCCGGATGGCAGGGAAGCTATGTCCTGTTTGATGGCCAGAGCAATGCGAATGCCGGGTACTATGGCGCTATGAAACCGGACAGATTCATTCTTGGGCATTCGTATCTGGATAGTTATTTTGCAGGCGAATATCAGGCCATTCAGATGAATAGCATCGACCTTGGCGATCTTGGAGTGTATACACCAAATAGCGTAAATGCCGACCTCAGCAGCTTATCCCTGAGTGCGGGAACACTTGAGCCAGCGTTCAACCCGGCTACCACAGAGTACGATGTGTCCCTTAAGGATGCCGGCAGCATCACCGTTACAGCGGCAGCAGCAGACAGCAGGTCAACCATTAGAGTGAACGACACGGTGGTTGCCAGCGGTACAGCTTCCGAAGCGATAACGCTGACACCTGGCACAACAACAGATATAAAGGTTGAGGTCACAGGTGCAGACGGCAGGGTCAAGACGTATACCCTGATAATAACCAACAGCAAGACGGAGACTCCGGCGAATCCGGAACCAGGAACACCAACTCCATCTCCAACGCCAACGCCTGAACCTGAAACACCTTCAACACCTGCACCTGGTGGAACCTATTCAACGTCTGCACCAGTCGCATCGGCAACACCTGCCCCTTCCGCACCCGTTGTAGAAGGACAGAAAGTAACCATGCAGGCAACAGTGAATAACGGAATCGCAGTGGTTAAGGTGTCGGATCTGGCACAAGCTAAGGAATTCATGGAGAAAAATGTGACGCTGGACATCCCTGCCGCGCAAGGAGTGAATTCATACTCGGTAGACTTGCCTGCTGCAGCACTGACCAGCGGAACAAAGGATAACAAGCTCACTGTTTCGACAGAATTCGGTCAGGTTGTCATTCCCGGTAATCTGTTGACAGGCATGGCTGAAAGCAGCGGCAAGGAAGTAACGCTGGAGATTGGAAAAGGCGACAAGTCGGGGTTCCCGGCCGATGTGCAGGCAGCACTCGGTGATAAGCCGGCCATTCAGCTTAGCCTTAAGGTGGACGGTAAAGGGGCGGCCTGGAGCAACCCTGGTGCACCTGTAACGGTATCCGTGCCTTACCAGCCGTCTGCGGATGAATTGAAGAATCCCGACAAGATCGTTATCCGGTACATTGACGGAAGCGGGAATGTTATGACCGTACCAAGCGGACGTTATGCTTCCAAGACCGGGATGGTAACCTTCACAACCACTCATCTCGGCGACTTCGCAGTAGCTTATGTATCCAAGACATTCACAGATCTAGGAAAGGCAGCATGGGCCAAGAACGCGGTCGAAGTCCTGGCGTCCAAGGATATTCTCAAGACAGAGGGTCAGTTGTTCCATCCGTCAACGGATATCACCAGAGCGGATTTCCTGTACTCCCTGGTCCGGGCACTTGACTTGAATGCAAAGGTAAGTGGAAACTTCAGCGATGTACAGGAGAATGCTTACTATTATAATGAGATTGGAATTGCCAAAGCGCTTGGGATTACGAATGGCCTGGACAACGGCAGATTCGGCAGCACGCTTAAGATCACCAGACAGGACATGATGGTGTTGACCGAAAGAGCCTTGAAGCTGGAGAAGAAGCTGAACAACCAGGGGACGGCTGCGGATCTGGAGAGATTCTCCGACAAGTCCAAAGTGGCTTCCTATGCGCTTAGCAGCGTAGCCGCCATGGTGAAGGAAGGGCTCATCGAAGGCAGCGGTAATAAGGTCAATCCGGGCGGCAATACCACCAAAGCAGAAGCTGCGGTATTCCTTTACAGGTTGTATAATAAGTAAGAGAGCCGCATAAGAACAGGACACAACAAATAGACCGCACTCCGGACAGGAGGGCGGTCTATTTGCGTTTTGGGAACAGCGACATTTTCTACAGCATAATTAAAGCAAATGTCCGCCAGACACTTCAATGTCCTGGGCTGTAACCCACCCGAACTCATCGGACAGCAAGCTCACAATAACCTTCGCTATATCTTCGGGGTGGCCGATTCTGCCAAATACAGATTGCTCCGCCAGCGGCTTAATGAATTCGGGATGTTTATCGAATACTCCATCGCCAAAATTGCTGTGAGTAGGACCAGGCGAGACGGCGTTGACCCGAATCTGGCGGGGTGCGAGTTCTTTGGCAATGTAGCGGGTCCAGGTTGAGAATGCTGCTTTTAACGAGCCATAGACGGAGTAGCCCGGAAAGGATTGATTCTTAGATGAACTCGTAGTATTGACAATAGCTCCGGCGTCCTCCATGAATCCGGCAAGCTGTTGAGTTAGAAAAACGGGTCCTTTGAAGTTTGTATTCAGAATTTTATCGAAATATTCTTCACTCATCTCAGTGAACAGCATGGGGCCGCCGACCCCGCCGTTATTCACCAAGTAATCAAAGGTTGTCCGGTTCCAAACATCTTGGAGACTCTCTTTCACTTCTTGAATAAAGCCTGCAAAGGTTGATATCTGAGTCAGATCCAGCTTCAGTGCGACTGCCCGGACACCTGCATTTTTCTCAAGCTCCTGTACGACAGCTTCTGCACGATCCTTATAGGAATTATAAGTGAGAATGACACTAATTCCGCGTTTGCCAAGCTCCAGCGCCGTCGCTTTTCCAATGCCATTACTTCCACCCGTTACTATCGCAATTGTCATAAGATCCTCCTTGGTTTGTGTTCGGCCTGGTTCTAATTGTAGCCGCAGCTGACGCACCAAAATAGACCTGAAACTGCCTATTGATTGCCTAAAAGCACCATTCGTGTGATAAACTATGTGCATGAAAAACGTCCTTGAAGAAATAATGGAGCTGATGAAGGATGCGGGCACAAGGCAGATTGAGACTGGAGTACCGGGGCTAAGTATGATTAAAGGAGCAGTCCCCAATCATCAGCTTGCAGCGCTATACGAGCCGATGATTGGTTTTACGGTTCAAGGAAGTAAGATTCTATCGATCGGAGGGCGCAGCACGGAACTGGCAGGGCCATCTTATTACGTACTACCAGTGCATGTACCTGCAACGGCGGTTGTACATCCAAACCGTGATGGCCAGCCTTACATGTCCCTTGGACTGAAGCTGAATCAGAATGTTCTGCAGAGTCTGCTAAGAGATCTTCAAGAGCATCTATTACCGGCTGCTTCCGGGCCATTCGCCGCTTGCGACATGGACATAGAATTGATGGAGGCATGGCTGCGCTTATTGCGATTATCGAAAGCACCCAGAGATATTCCGGCTCTTGCACCGGCGTATGAACGAGAAATCCTATATCGTGTGCTGACCGGACCACAAGGAGGGGTTCTGAGGCAATTGGGTCAGCGGGAAAGTGATTTATCTAGAATATCTCAAATTGTAAAATGGTTTCGCAGTAATTTTATGAGGCCCATAGACATTGGTGAGCTGGCATCGAAATCGGGGATGGCTATAAATACCTTTCACCGTCAGTTTAAACGGGCTACAGGGTTAAGTCCTATTCAATTTCAAAAGCAATTAAGGCTCCTGGAAGCCAGAAACCTCATGGCCTTCGAGGGCTATCCGGTAGCAAGTGCCGCCTATCATGTTGGCTATCAAAGTCCCTCACAATTTAGCAGGGAGTATTCCCGCTTCTTCGGTGCATCTCCAGCCCGGGACACGGAGAGTCTGAGACGAATTGAAAGTATGAGGGATTAGCAGGTCATGCCAAGAACCAATTGCAGCTTAATATAACGGTATGATGAGCATAAGCAGCGCAGGGAGATGCATATTGCTGGCTTCAATCCGGTAAACTATGCTGCTGTTCTCAAGCCTTTTGCTGTGAACCGGCAAATGCTGGAAAGCTTCCCGTATGACTCTCTCATCCAGACCGGCTGCACTTACGAGATTCTCCATAGAAACAAAGCAGTCAAAGTCATGCCTGGTCAATTCATATAATGCGAATAATACCGTTAATCTGTCAGCATCCGCATAGGCCCGAAGCACACTGTAAAGGCTTAACAGATGATCTGGCGCGAGTTCCCGTTTATCGACGAGATCAGAAAAGAAGAGCATCCCTTGCCTGGCAATAGTAACTCCTTCCGGTTCGCTGCAAATAGAGGTTCCCCAAGCTTTCTGATCATACGTCTTATCCGGGTCCCAGGGCAGGTAGTCCTTGTAACCTTTGGAAACGACACCCTCATGCAGGTAGAAGGCAATCTTGCAGGCCAGCATGAAACGCTCCTTGGCAGGGGTCTGCTCAAACAGCAGCTTGATGTCTTTCACTACATTCTGATCATTGGCCTCCGGGACACGGCCGAATAGAAAGTCAAGGCTGACCCCGTAATAATTAGCAATCTCGGGTAATAAAGCGGTATCCGGATAGCAAGCCCCGCTTTCCCATTTGGATACGGCTTGATTGGTTACACCGAAAACCTCTGCGAGCTCTTCTTGAGTCTTTCCCTTGTTCTTGCGCAGTTCTTGAAGTTGCTTATGCATACCCGTTGTTTTCATTCTATGCTCCTCCTTTACGCTTGTACGAAATCATTGTACATCCGGAGCCTATCGTATGCCATGTAGCGTTGCTTGGATATCCCTAAGAGTTTTCCAACATTAGGTTGGAAATATGTGAAGAATCGAGTACGCGGTCTCTCCGTTCCACTTATCCAGCTTCTCCACTGTGCAAGAGCTAACTACTGGAAGTACTTCGCAAGCGCAACTACGTCTTCGAACTGGCGCTCACAAATTTGTTAATCACTGTTAACATGCGTTAACACCTGTGGTATAGTATAAGCAGAACAGGCGTACAATGCTAAGAGAGCCGTGCTCTAACACGACTCTCTATAGCAATAGCCGCTTTTAAGGGCGGTAGGCATCAACAACAGGATACGACAAATAGACCGCAAGCCTTTGTCGAGGGCGGTCTATTTGCGTTTATCGGACAGCATCGCTACGATAAGCAAACCGAAGGTTAGCATCAGCATGATTGCTTCAAACACTGTCACAAGGCATCCCTCCCTTCTGAGAGAGGTAGCCGACCGACCCTTTAAGCCTATTCTATTGCTCCAATCAGTATAACATATCAAATGCCTTAGCATTACCTATTTTTGGACTTATTTTGACGTAAATACGTATTTACAATGTAATAAGAGCAGACCCCAATACGGGAGCTGCTCTTATTTGCGCTTGTGGGATTGGCGCTCACAAATTTGTTAACCACTGTTAACATGCGTTAACACCTGTGGTATAGTATAAGCAGAACAGGCGTACAATGCTAAGAGAGCCGTGCGTCAACACGACTCTCTAGAGCAATAGCCGCTTTTAAGGGCGGTAGGCCTCAGGCAAATAGGATACGACAAATAGACCGCATACCTTTGCAGGGGGGCGGTCTATTTGCGTTTATCGGACAGTAACGCTACGATAAGCGAACCAAAGGTTAGCATCAGCATGATTGCTTCAAATACTGTCACAAGGCATCCCTCCCTTCTGAGAGAGGTAGCCGACCGACCCTATAAGCCTATTCTATTGCTCAATCAGTATAACATATCAAATGCCTTATTATTACCTATGTATGGAAAATTTTTGACGTAAATGCGTATTTGTAATGAAATAAGAGCAGCCCCCAATACGGGAGCTGCTCTTATTTGCGTTAGCTCTTACACAACGCCGCTGACCGCAACCTACAACTTCTCCAGCAGTTCAGTATAGTAGCCGTTGCCGTTGCGCTTATCCAGCTTCTCCGCGGTGGCGAGAGCCAACTGCTGGAAGTGCTTCGCAAGCGCAGCTACGTCTTCGGACTGGTGCTCACACGGGTGTCCGGCCGGAAGCTTGACCTGGAAGCGGATGGATTCCTCGGACAGGCGGCGGAACATTTTGGCGGAATAGGCGTTGAAGATCATCTGATCGACCGGGTTCTCGTGATCCAGTGAGGAGGCGACATACTCTTCGAAGACCTCCAGCGCCTTGATTGGATCGGTCAAGGTCAGGTAACCAATATGCTCGCCCTGATGATACAGGAAATCGCGGTTACCTTTGACCAGCTTGTAGCCTTTCTTCTGCAGCTTATCGGCTTCCTTCTGGCGGCCCAGCCGCAGGAGCGGGAACAGCACCTTGGTGATTGTCACATGAGGGACCTCGCCGCAGGTCATTTTACCTTTGAGAATCGGCTCAGCCGCCTTAACGGTTGCTTCATCGTCTCCCTGCTTCGCCAGGAACTCGACCAGGCTATGCTGCTCACAAGCCTCACAATCGCTCATCTCGTCCCGGTCCATGGTCTGGACAATCGCCCATTCGGCCTGTGAAGCTTCCAGCTCCCCGAAATCTTCGAGAATATTCGCCCGGTAATAGTGATAGGTCCGGCTGCTGTAGCCTTCGGCTGCATAGCGGGCCTTCATATCCTCCAGCAGATTCTCAATCTGAGTGCGGCTAATATCTGCAAAAGCGGTGATGCGGTCCAGCACCCATTTGTACGACCACATCAGGCTGTAATCATCGAACCGGCCCGGGTTCCGGTCATACTGCCCAAGCTGCCAGGAAAAGGCGACCAGCGCCTTCATCGGATAGCCATGGAAGCTGCCCAGCTCGACGATCTCGCTGCGGGCCTCATAGCCCTGATCGATATCGCCTGCGGCATCGGCTACCCGTACTGCCTGTTCAAGCAGCTCCAGCTTAGCCTTGCCGCCCGGCATCCCATAGGCTTCTTCCATCAAATCCTCGAAACTCATCTCGGTAAGGTTCATCTATTCGTCTCCTCCTGTGACTTGATTAGCGGTTAATCCCCAATCTATAAATTGAATAATGCCCTGGTTCAGCAGCGCCATCTCCTGGCGGTTCATCGGATAATGTCCCATTAATAGCGCATTGCAGTACAGCATCTCGACAATGGAAGGCAGCATCTTCTGGTGCGCCGGATGAAAAGCCCGCTCAATGACCGGATTGTTCAGGTTGAAGTAGAGCGTGGCGTATGCCGTATCCTTGAGCGAAGCACCGAGGCTGCCAAGCACGGAGGACAGAGCGTCGGTGCTTACTTCCTTCGTTGCCTCCAGCACACGCCACTGGGCGGATTCCTCAGACAGCGTGTAGAGGACAGGAATCTCCTCCGGCTTGAAGCGGCGCAGCTGCACCTGGCAGCGGAATTTCTGCAGCACACTGTCTGCGAGTCTTACGGATTCATAGTAGTTAAGCCGCTCTTGAGGGGTAATATCGGTAAAAGATAACGATACCTCCTCCGGCAGCAGCCGTTCCGTCTCTACATCCGGGTCGATGAGGGGCAGCCGGGACAGCAGCTCGGCATCATAGATGAATCCGCCATTCACCACCAGCATGGATTGGGCCGAGGCGACATGGGTAATCTGGCGGTATTCATCCAGCGTCGCAGTGAAGTACAGGGGAGGCTGCTGCTTCAGCTCACCAAGCGTCTTCCTGCCAAAAGTGCTATCAAACGGCAGCCACTCATGAATGATCGAATAGAATGACAAATCTTCTACCGCAAGGGCCTTCATAGATAAGGCGTGCAGCGAAATAATAGATTGCAGCCGGTCCGGGTCATACTCCGCCATCCGCATCAATTCCTGACGGATCGAGCTCCCCAGCTCTTCCCGCACCTGCTCCAGCTGGGCATTCTCATAGAAATGCTCCCGGGAAGCGGTGGGCTGCAGTTCATCGGTCCAGATCAGGCATTTCACGAAGAACGCCCAGTCCGGCAGGATATTGCTGGCCGCTTCAGAGACCAGCATGTGTTTCAGGTACACCCGGTGATTGCGCTTGGCGTTCAGGTTCACCGCGTGCGGTAGAATGAAGGCGATGCCTCCCGTCCGTCCCGAAGCGGTATGCAGAGGGATGAAGTCACGGAACGTCTCACCCAGCACCTGCTTGCCGAAGGCCAGCACCTCGTCACGGTGCTTCCGGGCCAGCTGCGGATCTTTGACCCACTGCGGGGTTTGCGGATTAATCAGGCGGGTGTTACGGTCTGAAACCAGCTGGATGGGGTAAGGCAGCAGAGCGCCGTAATGGAACAGCCCCTCCTGCAGATTGGCTTCCTCGAAGTAAGCCTCGGAGCCTGCTCTGCAACGCAAAAAAACCTTGGTGCCCGGAGCGTGCTCACCCTCAAGCTTGCGGATTGTATAGGTGCCGTCCGGCTTCCCGCGCCATTCCAGGGCAGGACCGCCTTTGGCTGATTGGGTAACCATGACGATATCGTCGCTCACCATGAAGCAGGACAACAGCCCGATGCCAAACCGCCCGATAAAAGAGGTATTGGTGGACAGAAAGTCCTCGCCCCGCTTGGAGGATTGTCCGATCATGGCCAGGAACTCATGAATCTCTGCCTCGTTTAACCCGATTCCGTTATCTTCGACGAGCAGGGTCGCTCCGGTGGAGGTCCCGCTGACCTCGACATGAATCTTGCCTTCATAACCGGCAGGGGAATAATCCTGCCGTGCAGTAATCGCGTCTATGCCATTCTGGAGCAACTCTCTTAAGAATACCTTCGGGCTGCTATACAAATGGTTAGACAAAATGTTGATCATACCGCTTAAGTTCACCTGAAAGCGGTAGGTATCCCGGTTTTGGTTCTCCATTCTTATTCTCCTGTTCTGTAATCATGTGATATGTAGACGAACGCAACTCTATGTATTACCCAAATGCTGCAATATAAGAAACAGATATTCCCAATCTGTCTACTTTGCCTGCCTTAAAAATACAAAGAAACCCTAGATCATAACCGACCTGGGGTTCCCGTCATTCTATTCTCAATCCGCCATCTTCACCGCGCAGACCCGCAGCCGCCGGTAGTCGGCGATCCATTGGCCCTGCCGGTAATGCTCCGGCCGCAGCTGTTCTTCAACCTCTTGATAGATTGCAGCCTTGTCCGCCGCGCTGACATCGTAGAAGAAGTCATCGGCCATCATGTCCAGCCAATCGCGGATTCCGCTCTCTCCCTGCAAGGGGGTCGGCCGTTCAAAATGCTGGACCAGCGTGACCAGGAAGCCATGCGCCTCCAGCACGGCCGCATATTCTCCGGCGGTAGGGAAATACCACGGATTGCGGCCCTGTGGGTCATAGCCATGTGCGGCCAGTGCAGCCTCGGTGGCACTCACCAGAGCGGCAACGTTGCGGTAGCCGCCGAATTCGGCGACGAACCGCCCGCCGGTCCGCAGTGCGCTTGCTACTGTTACTGCGACCGCGTGTGCGTCCTTCATCCAGTGCAGCGCGGCGTTGGAGAATACCGCATCGAAGGGCTGAGCGGTCCGGTAAGTATACGCATTCCCTACGCTCAGATTCAGCTGCGGATACTTGCTGCGGCCGCGCGCGATCATCTCCGGCGACAGATCGATGCCGGCCGTCTCGGCTCCGGCGGCCGCGATCTTCGCCGTCAGGTCGGCTGTCCCGCAGCCGATATCGAGCACGCGCTCACCGGGTTGAGGCTGCAGCAGCGAGAGCACATCGCCGCCCAGCTTGGAGACAAAATCCAGCTTGTGATCATACGTGTCCGCCTGCCATTGGTTGTTGGAAGCCTGTTGAGTCATGTACTTCCCCTCCTTATGAAGCCAGTATAACGCTGGATAACTTATAAGTGAAATATATAATTGCTATACACTCAATAAGTATTGCCTATAAATGCGATGCGGAAAAATGGACCGCACTCCTCTGTAAGGAGGGCGGTCTATTCATTTGAAATAAAAGAATTAATACACCTGCACACCCGCATCCAGCACGGACGTATTCCCCACGGAATTGCCTGCCAGGAATACCTGCTGCAGGCTAGGCAGCTTACTCAGAACCTCTATATCGGAAATCGCGTTGTTCTCCAGATGAAGCGCTTCGATAGCCTGCCACTTGCTCATGAACGCAAGTGAGGCCAGGTTGTTGTCCTGCAGGGTGAAGGAGCGCAAAGCAGTCAGGTTCGCGAAATAAGGCATGATCTGGTCAACCTCACTAACGGAATCGTTGTTTATGGAGAAGTATGGACGGTCCAAGGTCAAATGCTCAAGCGTGCTGTTCGCTGCCGCTGCGGTCTGTCTGAAATTCAGACGGCATTCGGAGCACACCAGTGTATTTACCTGCTCCAGACCGAATAAGGCATCGCTCTCTGAATACAAGGATGAATCGTAGATACTCAGTGTCTTCAGACGGGACAAGCTGTCCAGTGCGCGAAGCCGGATGATGTCGCCGATCTCCCGGAGGGACAGCTCCGCAAGCTCCGGGAATCTCCCCAGCTCAGCCATGCTCTGCTCCCCGCTTCCGCCCCGCAGTGTCAGGCTGGTGACCGCCGGCGCCTTCAGCCCTGAGAGGAAGGACGTAGGGATCTCCACCCGCTTGACACCCGGCAGGTTAAGCGCATCGGGCTTCTCGTAATAACCCGACAAGGTGAATTCCCGCAGCGAGGTCAGGCTGTTCACCGCCTTTACCGAGCCAAGCTGATTTAAGGAAGCCAGGCGGAGCGAGGTCAGAGAGGTTTTGCCGGCCAGACGCTCCAGACTGGAGAAGCTTAAGTTCTCAATATCCAGCGTTTGCAGCGCAGGCATATTCTGCACGAAGTCGATGGACTTCACATTGGTCAGATAAGACAACCGGAGCTCCTGCAGTCCTGTTAATGCATAGAGCGGCTGCAAGTCAGTGACCTCACTGTAATGAATCGCCAGGGAGGACAGCCCGGTCATGGATGACAACCAATCCAGATCATTGACATACGTCAGCGACAGGGACTTCAACGGCAGCTTGCTCAGCAGATGGAAGTCGGTGACGGACTCATCCGCATAAGTAATAGACAGGGAGCTTAGGTTAGGGAATTCCAGCAGCAGAGCCAGCTCCTGATTACTGCGCAGCTGCGTGGACAGCTCCGTAATCTTGGATTTATCCCCGAAATAACCGGAGAAGGTGCTGAACGATTCGTTGAAGGCGCCGCCGTAGCTTTTTAGTCCGGGTATATGGGCAAATGTGGTCTGATCCGTCTGGGAAATCTCGTAGGTTCCGTTCAGGTCAAGTGCTGTCAGTCCCGTGAACGCTTCGAAATCCCGCTGGTCAATCCGCTGGGTATTCAGTTTTTTATCCTGGGTCACATAAGTGAGCTTCTCAGCCTGTGCATCGCTGAACGGATCGGAGAAGCTGTAGGTGAATTCCCAATGGTCATTGTCCGTATAGTCCACGCTCAGATAGCGCAGACTCGCTATTTCCTCTTCAGCCGGCAGGGCAGAGCCTTTACCCAGAATCTCCCGCAGGAAGGTGAGCAGCACCTCACTCTCGGGCATCGTCCGTACAGACTGAGTAGCCTTGGTTGCCTGCTGCGGAGAGCTTAGGCTGTAATAGACATATGTACCGACCGCGCCGCCCAGCACCAGCAGCAGGACCAGCACCAGCCTTATAGGGATGGAGATCGAAACGGGCGGCTTCGGCGCGGTCTTAGGAGGGGGCGTCCCGTGATAATGGTTAATGGTCTGATCGACATAGTAGACATTATTTTGCTTTAGCAGAAGCTCGGTCTGGCAATAAGGACATTTGAGAATCGCGCCTTCTTTGTATTCAATTCTTCCGCTGCAATTGGGACAATTCAACGGGATAAATGCCACGGGCCGCAGCCTCCTTCATGATGTGATGATATTCCAGTGATCTTATCGGAATTTACGTGAGTTTCGCTGATTTGTTCCAACATTCTCCGGCTCATCATGTCGCGCAGATGATTTTTGAAGGAAGGAACGCCCTTTGCTGTCCAGGAAGATCTTATGGAGAAAGGTGTTATTCTCAACTAGCTCAAGCGCACGGAGCAGGGAAGCTCTGGACGGAAAGGTGCCGTTCTCTTCCACAGCGTAGCAGTTTTCAATTAATTGCGCCATCTGCATTTCAATGCATTGATCAAGCAGCTTCAGAGAAACTTTAAAATGCCGTAGCGCCAAAAAAATGCCTCTTACAGAATGTAAGAGGTAATCTCAGATTTATTCATTAGTCTGCACGATCATATCGCGCAGAACATCATAGGCAATAGGTAGAGTAGTAAAGCCGTCGCTGTCGAGAAAATGTCCGCCGTGCTCCACCTCGTAGAAATCAGCATGAATGACTTGTGCTAATTCCTTGCTGAGCGCGGCTGGCACAATGTCATCATCCCTGGAGGCAATCACTGCGCGCCTTGGGGCTAGCGCTGCGGCCCCGCTGTAGTCGGTCTGCTCCTTCGTGAATTCGTCAAGCATGGGCAGGTCGGGCAGCGGCTTGGTGAAGCCGGATACGAGAACCAGACCGCCGAGCGGCTCCTGCGGCTTCGCGTTCAGCAGATACTTGAGCAGAGAGACACAGCCTAAGCTGTGAGCAACGAAATAGGTGTCTTGGTTCAGCACCGCGGCCTTACTGGAGAGATGCTTCAGCCATTCCTGGAGGTTAGGCGATAAGGGCGCCGGCATTTCCAGAATATCCGCCGTAATCCCGTCTGCCGCGAGCCGCTCCTGTAACCAGCGAAACCAATGATTCGCCGGAGTAGCCCCGTAACCATGAACAATATAAACATGCTTGCCGTTTGTCGGATCAGCCATATCGTAAGCTCCTTCCGTTAAGTAAATATTCCCAATCGCGTATATTATAGATTCTTCTATCCTGAATGCACAACCCCTAAATAGACCGCCCCTCTCTATGGAATGACGGTCTATTTGCATTCATTTATTCACTGGCTGATGGCTCGTCTGCACCGGTTCCGGCAAATCTGGCCAGCAGGAATACTCCAATCAGAACCACGACTATCCCCGACCAGAAGAACCAGAACGGAACGCCGAACCGGTCGGCTACAGGTCCCGCCAGGGCAAGCCCGATCGGGGAGGACAAGAGTCCAATGCTCGTGACAAAGGAAAGCACACGCCCCAAGAGCTCAGGCTCATAAGACTTCTGGATCATCGCCATGTAAGGGCCGTTGAACAAGGGGGCAGCGGCACCCATCAGGAAGGAGAGGACGGTAAAAGCAAGGAACGCCTCGCGCCCTACTATCCCGCTCAGGACACAGGTGAGCCCGATTACAACCAGACTCACACTCATATAGGTGGTGTCCTTCCACCTGGAAGCAAGCACCGACAGCAGCGCACCGCCAAGGATCATCCCGATCCCGAATACGGCCTCGATCAGGCTGGCGCTGTAACCGCCGCGTCCGAAATGGGACAGCGTCATCAAGGGAAACAGCATCGCCAGCGGCATGAAGACCACGCTGAAGACCGCCATGGCAACCGTTACTGTAACAATGGGCTTGTGCGACAGGAAGGCCCGCCAGCCGAGAATAAACTCCTTACGGAACGAGGGTGTTTCGACGCTTTCCGGCTTCGGCTGATGAATGTGAACGAACAGAAGCATAAGGTTAGCGATTAAAGCGCCAGCGACATCTAAGAGCAGCACGGCTCCCAGAGAAGTAGCCGAGTATACCGCTATTCCAAGCGCGGGTCCAAGTACGCTGGAAGCGGAGAAGATGAGCTGGTTCCAGCCTGCCACCCGGGTGAGCTGGTCCTCCGGCGCAATCAGAGGAATCGCAGCCTGGAACGAAGGGGCATGGAAGGACGAGGCTGCCGAACGAATCAGCAGGATGGCATATACGATCCATAAGCTCGGCTCCCCCCATAGATAATAAACACCCAGAGCCAGACTGGATAACGCGATGGCGCTGTCCGACACAATCATAGTGAGCTTACGGTTCCAGCGGTCGAGCCAGACGCCGATGAATGGGCCTAGTACGGCTTGCGGCAGGAACCCGGCCAGCCCGGCAAGCATCAGCACGGTAGCCGACCCTGTCGTCTCGGTGAGGTGCCAGATGATGGAGAACTGAACCATCGCAGATGTTAATATTGAGAAGATTTGTCCGCTGAAGATGAAGGCGAACGTCTTTTTCCATTGAGTAATCATAAGTTTCTTACCTCCCGAAATAAAGACAGACCCAAATCCGGAAGTGGACTTGGGTCTGCAACAATTACATGATGGGACAGTGCGAAACCGGGCATAGTGAAATAAGCCGTAGCGGATCGCAGCCGATGTCCTTAACGTAAATAGAAGCAGCTCAAAAAAGCCCACACTTGGTGAGAAATCAGCTTTTGTTGAACGTGCTTACCATATACGTGGAATCATCGGCTGCCATCCTCCTCGAATTTTATAGGTGGAGTTTAACATTGGAATGGTGAAGGTGTCAACAGGATAGCCCCCGGTTCAATGATCAATGGACCCGTCTTCTCGTAAACAGCCACCCGCCAGCTATGAAAACCAGATAAAGCAGCAGGTTGAATCCGGTGCCCAGCAGGAGAGAATCATTCAGCAGCAGGGTGCGGAAGAAGGAGGCCACGTGAACCCGGAGCTCCGGGATGGCTGTTCCCACCGGAATGGCGGCAACAACCAGTACAGACAGCAGCCAGCCAGCGGGGGTGAAGAACCCCGAAATCAGCATACACAGTAAAGCCATGGCCATCAGGTAAAAGGCTGTTTGATACAGAAAGGAACCGGCAAAGCCATAGTCGTTCCAATGAAAAGCGGAGATCAGATCAATGGCGTTATCATAATTGTGCAAAACATGGACCTGCAAGGCGAGCCATAGGGAGTTCAGCAAGGCGACGGCTGCCGCCCAGACGGCAAAAACGGTATGGATTCCCCTGTAATATTGCATCCGGCTGGCGCCCAAATGAACAATGCGTTTGTAATAGCTCAGCGGCAGGGTGATGGCGAACAACGGCAAGAGAAGAATAAGCATATTGCTCTCCGATAGACGGGAGACGCCCATCGTATCTGTCAGGAAGGTAATTATAAGTTCTGTCGTCCGGCCAAGCACAATAATCATCAGTACCAGCCAGATATATAATTTAAGCTGGCTGTAGGTTGCTTTAAGATGAACGGTCAAAGCACTCAATCTAGAGACCTCCCTCGATCAAATACAGGAATAGCTTTTGCAGACTCAGCGCCTCGACAGATATGTCCTGTTCACGGGCCAACCGTTTGTCCTTGTCACTCAGCCTCTCGTAAAGAGCGGCAAGCGTGCCTCTTCCGTAGTCCTCGCGGTAGATCACCCGTTTACCGGACGTATAAGAGGCTACAGCCTCTGAATTTCCCCGGATCAGATAAGCGGACTGGCGGCATTGCTCCATGTCGTCCTGAAGAAGGAGGGAGCCAGACTCCAGGATAATGACCCTCTCTGCGACCGGCGCGATCTCATCGATCAAATGCGTGGACACCAGAATCGTGCGCGGATGATTGGCGTAATCCTCCATAAGTGCCTTATAGAACCGTTCCCTCATCAACACATCAAGGCTTAGCACTGGCTCATCGTATAAGGTTATCTGCGCCCGGCTGGCCAGTCCGATTACATTCTGGATCAGCGACTGGTTACCGCTGGAGAGCTGCCGGATCTTCTGGTTCTTATCAATCAGAAAGAGGTCAAGGAGCTCGCGGGCATAAGACCAATCCCACCTGGGATAAAAGGCTGCTGCGGTCTTCAAAGCTTCGATGACTCTCATTCCCCCGAAGTGCTGGAAATGATCGCGCACATAGCACAAATCCTCCGGTAATTCTCCTCTGCGCAGCCGCTGTCCGCCAACCTCAATCGTACCGGAATCTGCCGCAATTCCACCCGCAATCGTATTTAGTAAGGTGGTTTTGCCGGCACCGTTGCGTCCGAGCAATGCGTAAATGACGCCTTCCTCCAGCTGTAAATCGAGCGCCCGCAGAGCCGGAGCAGAGCCAAAGGATTTGGTCAGACGGCCGCAAGCCAATGCTATACTCACGGATTTCAGTCCTTTCTCAGTTGTGTAATCATGTCAATGATATCGCCGGTGGTCAGCCCAAGCTTGTCGGCTTCGTTCAGCAGCTCGGACAAGAGCTCTTTGGTAAACCGCTCTCTTCGTTTCAGCTGAATTTTCTCTTTGGCATCGGATGCGACAAACATGCCCAGCCCTCTTTTTTTGTACAGGATCTCTTCATTGACCAGTAAGCCAATCCCCTTAACCACCGTGGCCGGATTAATCTGAAACAGCTGGGAGAACTGGGCAACCGAAAGAATCTGCTCGTCCACGCGAAACGTGCCGTTCAGAATATCATCCTCAATGATATGGGCGACTTGCTGGAATATCGGTAGATTATCATCAAAAGTGATGGTCATGGCTTCACCATTCGTCCTCTTAGTATGTTACTCATATAACATACCACCATAAAGGATGGACAACCAATTGTCAATCCACAGAATTATAGCTCCATGTGACCGGGAAGGCTCATGTTGACAGCTTGAACTTTCGTGTATTACAGTATGCTACATGAGTAACATACTAACATACTGGAGACGGAAATAACAGCCCTAGTCATGCGGCTGTGTGACCTTTCAGACAAGCAGAGGAGATGGAAGCAGCGGTGAATAAGCTGATTGAGTTCAAGAATGTAGCCAAGGAGTATCAAGTAGGGGAGGTGACTATCCGGGCACTTGACGGTGTAGACTTCTCCATATCCGAAGGGGAGTTCGTCGTAGTACTGGGAGCCAGCGGGGCAGGTAAAAGTACCATTCTTAACATTCTGGGAGGTATGGATACGGCTACGTCAGGCCAGGTTCTTGTCGGCGGCCAGGAGATCACGAAATACAGTGAGAAGAAGTTAACCCGCTACCGGGGGGAGAAGGTTGGCTTTGTGTTTCAATTCTACAACCTCATCCCCAACCTGAATGCACTGGAGAATGTCGAATTTGCTGCTGAGGTGTGCAAGGATCATCTGGATGCCAAGGAGGTACTAGACAAGGTAGGGCTAAGCAACCGGAACCGGAACTTCCCGTCCCAGCTATCCGGAGGCGAGCAGCAGCGGGTGGCAATTGCCAGAGCCGTTGCCAAGAATCCGCTGCTGCTGCTCTGTGATGAACCCACCGGGGCACTTGATTATGTGACGGGTAAGGCTGTATTGAAGCTTCTGGAGGACTTGAACAGGGAGACGAACAAATGCGTTGTGCTGGTCACGCATAATTCGGCGATTGCCCAGATGGCGGACAAGATTATTAAGGTGAAGAGCGGCCGGATTGAAAGTATTACGATGAATGAACACAGACAAAGCGCTGAAGGGATTGAGTGGTGAGATGAAGCTTTTATTCAAGCTGTTCCGGGATATCAGGCAGTCGCTCGGGCAGTTTTTCTCTTTTGTGTTAATTGTCGCAGTAGGTGCTTTTTTCTATACGGGTCTGGCGACCCTAAGCAATAATTTGAATGATTATACTAAGACTTATTTTGCTGAGCACACATTAAGCGATCTGAACCTGTATTACAGTCAGCTCCCGCCAGAGAGTATCGCGCCGCTCAGCCAAGTGGAGGGCATCCGTAAGCTGGAGGGGCGGTATACCTTCAGTGCCACGGAGGCTTTTGACGGCTACCGTTCAACACTTAGGGTTCATTCTATTCCTGAGCATAATGAAATCAACACGCTGGCGATGCTGGAGGGAGGGCTTCCGTCCGGGGCAAGTGAGATTGTACTGGATTCCCGTTATGCGGCAGAGCATGACTATGGAGTTGGAGATCAAGTGACGATCCGTGTTCAGGACCGGGAGCTAACCTTCAGGATCAGCGGCTTGGGTGAGAATGTGGAGCATGCGAAGAAGAATGAAACACAGGATCATAAGCATGAGGGTGTTGCTTACGTCAGCGAGGCGGCTATCCCTGAGGTTGCTGGCGCTTATGTTTATAATGAACTGCTGGTGAATGCTAATAAAGGCTACGATGTGGATCAAATCGGCAAGTCTCTAGAGGAGAAATCCAAAGGGCTGCAATATCTCGGCCAGGAGAGTAAGGAACGCTCGTTCAGCTATTCGCGCCTGAAGGCTACGCTCCATAATAACGGCTTAATGAGCAAGGTTATTCCTCTCGTATTATTCCTGATCGAAGCGATTATCTTATTCCTGGCCATGTCCAGAATGATCGATTCCCAGCGGAATCAGGTCGGCATCATGAAGGCATTGGGTATCAAAAAAAGCAGCATCATGCTTCATTATATGGGCTATCCTGTGCTGGTCGGAGTGGCAGGCTCGATTCTGGGGTATATCCTGTCTGCGGCTGTATTTGTGCCCCTTATCGCGGTATCGAATGCAAGGTCCTTCACACTGCCGGGCATACAATTTGACCTGTCGATAGGATTGATTTTTCCGCCCATGCTCGTCTCCAGCCTGTTTGGAATGTTTGCATGCTATTTCAGCGGAAGAAGTCTGTTGAAGGAAAGTGCATCACGGGCCATGCGCCCCAAGCCGCCCAGATCCATACGGCCCATACTCATCGAGAGAATTCCGGGGCTCTGGGGACGGCTGCCGTACAGGTATAAGCTGATTTTGCGGAATATTTTTCTGAACAAGGTTAAGGTTCTGGCAAGCTCGGTCGGGGTGATGGTCAGTACAGTGCTGTTAATCACCGCCTTCGGTACCCAAGCCTCCCTGCAAAAGGTAGCCGGCCAGTTCCGGCAGGTGTACACCTATGACCTTCGTGTCGATTATAAAGCGGGGGAGGTCTTGGCCGGGCAAGCTCTTCCTTCAGGCATCAAAAGCCACTATGCGTTATCCGCCTTTCCCATTGAACTGACAAAGAACCAGCAATCCGAAAAAGCGGAGCTGATTGTTACGGCGCGGGATAACCGGCTCATTCATTTCTATGATGACAAAGACCATCCCCTGCAGCTGGAGGACCATGGTGTACTGGTGCCCAAATCGTATGCCGACCACTACAACATTGCGGAAGGGGATACCATAACCATTGCCTTTACTGCGCCTGAGCTGGGTAACAAGGTGGCAGAGATGAAGGTGCTAGGCATTTCTACACAATACGCAAGCCCGGCTTTTTACATCACGCCAGATTATCTGGCAAGCTTGGGGGTAGTGTACAAACCGTCCACCCTGCTGGTGGAGGCTGACACAGAGGAAGCTCTAGCCGGTATTCGGAGTGATTTCGGGAAGGACCCGAGGGTGGAGGCTATTTCAGGCAAGGATGCACTGGAGAAGGAAGGGCGTTATATTTTGCAGCAAAACAGCTTTGTGTTTATTATGTTCATTGTTTGTGCAGTAATCTTGTCCTTTGGTGCGATCTACACGATCTCGTCGATCAATATGTATGAGAGGAACCGCGAGCTGGCGACGCTCAAGGTATTGGGCTATTACAGGAATCAGATCAACCGGCTTATTTTCCGGGAAAATATAATCATCACCACGGTGGCCGTTCTGTTCGCCCTGCTTGTCTGCGGCTATGTGTATGAACTGGTCGTTCAGGCGTTATCCAGCACCCACCAGCAAATCCCGGATCAATTAAACCTCGCCAGCCTCCTGATGTCGGTGGCGGTTGCGTTCGCGCTTACCTTTATGGCCAACCTGCTGCTTAGACGCAAGGTGACCCGGATCAATATGATTGAATCGCTTAAGGGCCTGGAATAACGGCAGGTGATCCTCCGGATGGAAGCATTCCGATTCCCCAACACTGTATCCCTATAACACAAATGCGTTCCTGTGCGGAGGCGGCGAATTCTGATAGGGTAGATACCGTAAACGCTTTCACCAAAGAATAGGAGGGCATCAGGATGAAAAAACGTTACAGGTGGCGGAGTGTGTTATCAAGGTGGATGGTCTGTCTGTTAGCGGTGAATCTCATGGCCGGTTCAGCAGGGGAGCTCGCAGGCCAGCCGCTGAGCGGCAGGGCATCCGCAGATCCGGCGGCATCAACCTTTGAATCGAGGGCTGCGGCCTTGCTGGAGTATTTCGACACGCATTCCCCGGAGGAAGCGCCGATTCAGAACGGGGTGGATAACCGGTACAAGAATTATGCGAAGTATCACAGCTGGATTGCCGAGGCCAGCTTGGAGCTGGGCAACCTGAGCCGGGGGCTGGAGATGGCAGAGGAGGCGCTTACGCGGACCAGTGATATCTTCGATTTCTATTCAGCGATGGACAGCTATCTGCGGTATAAGGACCTGTATACGCCGGAGATGCGGGAGCTGGCGAAGACGGTCATCGGCGGGCATCCCTCCGGTGCTTATGATGGCGGATCGACGGAGAATCATCATCTGATGCATTCGGTAGCCCGCTATTTAGCCGGACAGGAATGGCCGGAGGTGGCGGATCATGTCGGGGCGAATAAAGGGAGGGACTGGCTGCTGGCGTTCTTCGACCGGGTGCCGCGTGAAGGGATTATGGAGCAGGATTCATCTACCTATATGCCGACCTACACCAGCGCCCTGCTGTCGCTGATCGATCATGCCACTGACAATGAGATGCGTACCAAGGCGAAGCTGACCTATGACTGGCTGCTGGCCCAATGGGCGCCGGAATGGCTGAAGGGCTATCATGTGACGTCCAGCTTCCGCATGTCCACGCCGGAGTTCGAGCCTAAGCATCCGTCGGAGAGCCTGATTGTGGGCTGGCTGTATTTCGGCGGGGAGCAGCCGGCCACCTTCATGCGCTTCCTGGAATCGAACAATGAATGGTACCCGGACGGCATCTTCGCCATCTCGGCGGCGATCTCCAGCTACCGTCCTCCCGCAGCCGTGACAGCCGCCGCACTGGAGCGGACGACGGATTATGTACACCGCGAGACCTCGGATGTGGGCGGCGGCAATGCCGAAGGCTTCAAGCGCTATACGTACATGAACAAGGAGTATGGAGTGACCAGCACGTACAACGGCTACGGCGGCGGGCCGCTCTACCGGGATCAGGTGCATGAGGGACAGGTGAAGTGGGTGTCGGACCAGCCGAACAGCACCTTTTTCATCAATCAGCCGATCAAGGATACGTCGAATGCCAACGTGCAGGGACAGCTCCGGGTGGATGGGGCAACAGGCAATCTCCAGACCTTACAGTACAAGGGCACCCAGGTATCCGTCATCAAAATGAAATCCGGCGACGCCTTCCCGTATCTTCGCGGCCTGGTCTCCAAAACAGCGCTGAATGAAGTGCTGGAGCAGGACGGCTGGATCTTCATAGATGCCGGTCCGGTCTATATTGCGGCGAAAATGACAGCCGGCTCGTATGCCTTCTTCGAGGACGATGGCCGCTACCGCTGGTTCAAGAATACGGCGCTGCAGAACGGTATCATCATCGAGACGGCTCCAGCAGCGGACTATGCAGAGCTGCAGGACTTCGCCGATGCGGTCAAGCTGCTGCCTATCGATGCTTCGGGTGTATCTGCGGCTAATCCGAGCCTGAGCTTCACGAACCTGGAGGGCAAGGTGATGACGATTACGTATGGCGGAACGCGCAGCGTGGCTAGCGTTCCTTATGATTACGCCAACTGGCCGCTGCTCGACAATCCGTGGATACAGCAGGAGCGTCAGGGGGAGCTAACGCTTCAGACGGGAAGCGGGGCCTGCACATATAACTTTGCGGCATGGACAACGACTTGCCCATCCGGCACGCCTGCCGAGGCTGATCTTGTGGTGAATCGGATCGGCTGGACGCCGGAGGACCCGGCAACTGGAGACAGTGTGGTGCTGGAGGCGGAAGTGCAGAATCTGGGCACAGCGGCCATTCCGGCGGCCAGCGGAGCGGTGCTGCAATTTAACGTGAACGGGACAGTGGCTGCCACGGTATCGCTTCCTGCACTTCAGCCTGGGGAGAAGGCAACCGTATCGGCAGACAGCCTGCAGAGCTGGCAGCCTCCGGCGGCGGGAACCTACACCATTACGGCGATCGCAGACGCTGGTGAGCTGATTGCCGAAGCTCAGGAGCATAACAATACGCGCATAAGCAAGCTTGTGCTGTGGAACACGGCTTTTACCGAACCATTCGACAGCGGTACGGCGGCCGGGTGGAGCACTACAGGCGGGCCGTGGGCGGTTAGCGTACCAGAGTCAGTCTACCGTGCAACCGCATTGAACGGCTTGCAGCTGGCAACCTATGCCGGAAGCGGCTGGAGTAACTATTTCGTCAAGACGGACATGCGTATAGATGGCGCGGGCAGCGGTGCCACACCGTCAGCGGGACTGGTCGGCAGATATCAGGATGCCAATAATATGTACTACCTGCGTTATAACTGGACAACCGCGCAGCTTCAGCTGCTCAAGATTGTGAATGGGCAGAATACGGTTCTGCGCAGCGTCAGCCAGACGATAGACAGCGGGACTTGGCACACTTTGGGCCTGAGATTCGAGGGCACGGGAATCACTGCATATCTGGACGGGCTGCCGCGGTTCAGCCTGGTGGATGCGAGTCTCTCCAGCGGAGGCATCGGCCTGCGGGCGTACAATGCCGCGGCTTCCTTCGACAATGTACTGGTGCAGACGCCATAACAGTGCTTTTCCCGTTTCCGCATCTTCAGCCCCGTGTGCTATAGTGGGGGTATTGAAGCGATTACAGGGGGGCGGGAGATGTTCTTTTTCATAGTCATGCTTGTATGTTTCGGAGTGTTCGTAGCACTTGCCTATGTATTCAATGCGAAGCATAAGCTCTTGATGCCGCTGGTCAGCGCGGTGGCGGTCAGTATGCTGGTGCAGGTGCTGGAGCAATTCTATATGAGCAGCATTATTGTTGTGGCGTTCATTCTGTATTTCATCATAAGCAGCATCAGGACCTTCAAGCATGAACAGTTCCAGTTGATGGTGGCGATTCTATTCAGCACGTCCGTCGTGACTCTGGTTCTGACCTCCACCTACTTCAAGCAGCCCGTCGTTCCCTCCGAAGCGGAGATGGTCAGGGTGATGTTCATCTACTATCCGCTGCTGATTCTATTTATCTCCTGCTATACCTACATGCTCCTTAGCGTGTTCAATTTCAAGCTGCTGCAGTCGGGGAATCCGCTCGGGTATGTGATGGGGAAGGTGCGCGGCTTCAGGCGTATGGTCCGTCTGCTCTGGATCGCGTCGCGCAAGGGGCTGAATCATCTGCTCCAGCAGGATCATGCGAAGCTGCCGCAGGTGATTGCTGCCATTCTGGATAACATGGGCGGGGTGTTCGTGAAGTTCGGGCAGGTGCTGTCGACCAAGAAGGATCTGCTGCCTGCGCCATACATTGAAGCGTTCTCCAGCCTGCATGATCAGGTTAAGCCGCTCAGCCGGAAGGAGCTGAAGGAGATCATCGACAGCCGGATCGGCGATCTGGAGGAGACGTATGCGGACTTCGGAATGGAGCCCATTGCAGCCGCTTCGATCGGGCAGGTGCATCTGGCGCGGCTGAAGTCTACGGGCGAGAAGGTCGTCGTCAAAATCCTGCGGCCGGATGTGAAGCAGAAGATGAGCGTGGATCTGGATCTGTTAATCCAATTCGTGACCCGCCTATCCGAGCGCTCCGCCAAAATCCGAAAACTCGGCTTAGTCCAGCTCGCCGAAGGCTTCAAAACCAATCTGATTGAAGAGACCGACTTCGACATCGAAGCGCTGAATACGAATCTGCTGCGTCAGGCGTTCCAGGAACATGATATTCCGATTAGAGTGCCGAAGATCTACGCCGAGTATTCGACCAAGCAGATTCTGACTATGGAATATATTGAAGGGCAGCGCTTCACACAGAAGGTGACCAGCGATGTATCCGAGATGATCATGCACGCGTTCCTGCAGCAGATTCTGATGATCGGCATCTTCCACGCCGACCCTCATCCCGGCAATCTGATGCTGACTAAGGACGGGGAGGTTGCGCTGATTGACTTCGGCTCGGTGGGCTACCTGACGGATGAGGAGCGGGGCGGGATGCTCAACTTCCTGATGGGCTACAGCCGGAAGGATACGAAGCAGATGGCCCAGGGCCTGGCCGGGGTCTGTGAAGAAGGAGAGCTGCTGGATGTGCGGATGATCGAGCGGCGCCTCAGCAGACTTTTGTCGGAAGCCTCGTTCTCTCCTGATCCTACCAGCGTGTTGATGAGACGGCTGATGTCGATGATTACTGAGCTGGGCATGTCCTTGAAGCCGACGGTAGCCGGGGCCTTCCGGGCAATTATTACCGTGGACGGGACCTTGTCCTCCGTAGATGAGTCGTACTCCTTATCCGCAGCAAGCCAGTCCTTCGCAGAGCAGATGGATCAGGGAGAGATCGTCAAGGAACAATTTAACAAGGTGAAGGGGCGGCTGGAGGACTATATTCCGAAGCTGCTGGAGCTGCCGCTGCTGAAGGAGAACCGGATTACGCTGGCGCGTGAGGATAGCCATAGTCTGACGGATTTCGTGGGTACGCTGACGGTGGGGATTTTTACGGTGATCTGCATGGTGATCATGCTGGCAAGCTTCTGGATGCAGGGGGAGATCATGCGGTTTGTCCTCGCTCCCTTATCGATGTCAGGCTTCGGCACGGGGATGATTATTCTAATGATGTCAGTCATTAAGCAGCTGAAACCCAAGGGGTAGAGGAGGGAAGGGATGATGGGGAGTTTACTCTCGAATAAGAAGAGAATACGCGGCTGGAAGCGCAGGGTGAAGCAGATTGACCAGTGGAAAAAATGGTTCATGCACCTCGACCTGGAGGAGCTGCAAACCACGCAGCGGGATTATGTGAAGCTGTGGATCGACCCCTTCTACCGGTTGAACAGGCGCAATCCGCCGGTGTGGTATTCCCGCCTGCTGCTGGAGGCGATGATCGAGGTGTATCACTCCTGGTCCCGGCAGATGGCGGGTCTGAATGAACCTTTTTATCTGCGGATCTGGTTCTATCATCCGAACTTTATCCAGTCGCAGATCGTGGTCGCCTTCCGGGATGCGCTGCATTTCTATGATAATACCTTCGAGGCCGGAAGCGGGAGCCAGACGTTCCCCTGGGAGTTGTACGGGACAGTGTCCGGTCTCCAGGACTTCATCTGGGAGCCGGCCGCTGAGCCGGAGCCTTATTGTCTGCCTGGACAGCCACAATCGAAGGCCGCACAGGTGTGGTTAGGCAGAATTGAATAGCGATGTATGCAAAAGAAGCGAGCTATCCCAGAAGCCATGAAACGGTTGCTTGGGATAGCTCTTTATGCTGGAGCAGCAGCGTGAGCACTTGGGGGAGGGTGGGACGCTTCGATTCGGGCCTGACGCCTGCGTGCGAGGCGAATGTATGCTGTTTTTCGCATACATTCGGGCTACATGCCTGCGCGTCAGCAAATGTATGCTGTTTTCCGCATACATTCGGGCTACATGCCTGCGCGTCAGCAAATGTATGCTGTTTTCCGCATACATTCGGGCTACATGCCTGCGCGTCAGCAAATGTATGCTGTTTTCCGCATACATTCGGGCTACGTGCCTGCGCGTCAGCAAAATGTATGCTGTTTTTCGCATACATACCGCAAAACAAGGGGCTGTCACTTTCAGGACAGCCCCTTGTTTTCACAAGCAGGTTCCAGCCTGCACCGCGAGCTGCACACATTCCTCCAGCAGCTGCTCTTCCTGCGAGATGATCCGGCCCATCCGCTTGTGAATCTTCGCCCGTGCTGACGGCTTGTTGCCGGTCAGTCTGATCTGGAGCATGAACTGATGCAGCAGATTCCACTCTTCTCCGGTCTTAAGGTAACGCTCGGATAAGCTTGCCAGCCCGGGCAGCCGGGCTTCACGGTTCAGCAGCTCCAGGAACAGGCCGAAGCGAATCCGGCTGATCGGCAGCGCGTTCGCATACACCTTGAAGCGGGAGTCGGCTTCGGGAGAAGGGTCGGAGCCGAGCCCTGCCTCCAGATAGGCATCGGCATAGGCCTGGAGATTAGCGGTAACCCCGCCGGGCTGGAGCTGTCCAGCGGGACAGTCCAGCATCTCCTGAAGCGTGGTCTGCCAGTCGGTATATGAACGCGAAGGTGGGCAGAGCTCGAATAAGGCATAGAAGCTGCAGGCTTGCTCCAGCACATCGAAGTCTACAGCTTCAAGCGGCTTGTCATAGTAGGCATCCGTCAGATAGATGATATTGCCGGGGCGGTCCAGACCCACCGCGAGGCAGGCGTGGCTGGTATGCAGCCTGCGGTAGGCTACGCACCAGGGGCAGTCATAGGAATCGAAGCCGACAAGTACCGGCATTCCCGCAGACAGCCGGCTCTCCAGCATGTCCAGCAGGAACTCGCGGCTGCGCTCCGGTCCTTGCCGCTCGATGTAATTGAAGATAAGGCCGTGGTATGAAGCCATGGCTCCGGTATCGATGCGCGGCAGCACCAGCCGTTCAGCCAGTAACTGGCCCGGCGACTGCTCTTCGGCGAAGGACATCTGCCAGGCATGGCCGTACATACATTTGCTGTCCGTTCCCTGCCACTCGGCGACCGCCTGAATGCAGTCATCGATGCAGCTGCGCAGTTTAGGGTAAGGGGTGCTCTTAACGGGGGCAATATTCAGCACTGCCCATCATCTCCTTCGCGGAATCATTGTCGCTGTGCAGCCGGCTCCGGTACGTGGCCGGGGTCATCCCGCTGTATTCACGGAACAGCCGGTAGAAGTACTTCATGTCATAGATGCCGACCTCCAGGGCAACGGACTGGATGCCCAGCTTCGTGAAGGCCAGCAGGATGCAGCTGTATTTCATGCGGATCTCCTGGAGCATCTGGATGTAGGATTTGCCGGTCTTGCTCTTGAACAGCCGCTGGAACTGGCGGGAGCTCACCGCAATCTGCCGGCTGATCTCCTGCAGAGTGATCCGCTCCCTGAAGTTGCTGATCATATAGAGGATGACATCATGCAGCGGATCATAATCATCTGCGGGCTGCGGTGTAAAAGGCACACCGGCTGCGGGCATAATCAGCGCCGCCAGCTCAGACAGCAGCGGATAGAGCCGCTGCTGGTCCTCCGGCGGGCCATAGGCTTGTATCCGGTACAGGCGGCTGATCAGCCGGGACACCTCCCGGCTTCGCTCCCGGTAACCGAACCACTGCTTCATCTCCAGCAGCTTCAGGAGCGGCTGCAGCTTCTCCTGCGGACCGGATTCAGGCAGCCCGCCAGGCATTGCTCTAAGCATCGCGCCAAGCTCCGGCCTGAGCATACAATTGAAGATCAGCAGCGGGTCAGCGCCGGTCAGATCCACCGGGTGAAAGACATGGGACACACCGGGCGGAATCACAAACAGATCACCCTGCCTCACCTGCATCGTATCGCCGCCTGCCAGATGGATGCCCTCCCCTTGAACCACATAAGCGATCTCCACGAAATCGTGCTGGTGACGTACGGAAGTGACTGTTTCCTGCGTCAGCAGCATGTGCAGCGGTGAACAGGAGTCGAATAGGTATTCCCCAGTAAAGACCGGAAAAACTTCCATAGACAAACCTCCGTTTTCCTTATGATGGAAATCTGGAACCATCCAAGTATAGCTGAAGTTTTTGGCGTATTCAACCATATATTAACAGGTCTTTTCTTGGTATATTCATCCTATTCATTCCTAAATTAAGCACATGAAAGGGGTATGTACATGCAGCAGAAAGTCATTGAGATTATCGCTGAAATCAAGGAGGAGCCGGGCCTCATTCAGACCTTGAACGGGGCTTCGGATCTGACGCTGGACGCCGCACTTGATTCGCTGCAGATTATCAACTTCATTCTTAGAATTGAAGATGAATTCGATGTGGAAGTCGATTTCGATACCTTTGATCTGGAACACCTGAAGTCGGTGGACCGCTTCACCGATTATGTCATGGGGCTGGCTGTAAGATGAGGAATGCGGTGCATTGCGGCAGCCTGGAATCGGAACGGTACTGGCGCGAGGAAGATCTGGCAGCGCTGCCTTCGATTCCGGACAGGAAGGCTATGGCCGTTGTGCAGGCCATGGATGAGCTGCTGTTCGTCTTCTGCGGAGACGGTGATGTGCTGTTAACCCGCCATGGGATGGACAAGGCCCAATATGACTATTTGCATTCGCTGGGTTATTCGTTCAAGACTAACAAGGGTCCGTTAACTCTGGGGACGGAGGCACCAGACAATGCCCAGGAGGCGCTGAATGTATTCGAACTGCTGGGCCGGATGGAAGCCGGGCAGGAACCGGACCGGATCATCCCGGAGGGCGCGCTGCTCGAACCGTTCGCCGTGCTGCCCGGTACACATGAGGCCATTAGAAGATACAAGCTGCTGCCTGCTCTCCCGGATGAGCAGACGGCGCGCCGGGTGAATACCAAGACTTATTCTACGGCGATGCGGGACAGGGTGGGGCTGCCGAATATCGCCCATATCGTAGAGAGCAGGGACGAGTTGCTGGCTGCCGGGGAGTCCCTGCTGGAGCAGGGATCATTCCTGATCAAGGATGAATACGGCGTATCCGGCAAAGGCAATCAGCTGGTGGATTCGGAGCGCGTGCTGCGCAGAATCGCCGGATATCTGGAATCCAGCCGCAATCAGGACAAGCGGGTCAGATTCGTGCTCGAACCGCTGCTGGACCGGGAGACGGATTTCTCCTGCCAGTTCCACATTGACCCGGAAGGACGGGTCTCGATCTTGTCCGTGCAGCAGCTTGTTAACCAGGGCTTCGCCTTCGGCGAGTCCCATTCCCCGGAGCCGCTTCTTGTAGAGAAGCTGGACCGGGAGGGATACTGGGAGACTATGCACAGCATCGGGCGGGAGCTGTATAAGGACGGGTATTACGGCGATGTGTGCGTGGATTCGATGCTGCTGCGTGACGGAAGCCTGGCTCCGCTGGTGGAGATCAATGCCCGCAAGTCGATGAGCCTGATTAAGCATCAGGTGGACCGCCGCTTCCGGCAGGAGGGAATGCACACCTGCCTGCTGCAGGTTCCGGTGGCCACCCTGGGCGCGGTCCGTTATGAGGAGCTGCTGGAACGGCTTGCAGAGGAAGCGGTATTATTCTCGCGGGAGAAGGGGGAAGGTATCATCCCTTTGACCTCGGGCACACTTCAGCCGCTGGATTCCTCCCGCTCTTCAGGTTCGGCCAAAGGCAAGCTGTATGCCGCTCTCGCTTACCGCAGTGAGGACAGCAAGAGCCGGTTCACCCGCACGCTGGACGAATCACTTCTCCGTACAGGCTACACTATACTGCGATAGAGAAAGGAAGCTTCCTATGAATAACCGCGTGACGATTCTATGCTCCGGGTTCGGCCTGGGCTTCTATGTCCCTGGTCTGCTGCTGGAGCGTAAGCTCCATGCCCTTGGCCTCCAGGCGGAGATTGAGGTATTCGAGACCCTGATGCCGGACGCCAAAAAAGAGCAGACCGACAACAGCCGCAAAGCGTACCAGCAGAGCTTCGCTGTCGCCCTGACCTCGCAGAAGATCCCGTCAGACATCCGCAGCAGCCTGGATGAGGCCGCGGTAGAGCAGCTGCTGCAGCAATGGCAGCAGGAAGAGCGGCAGCGCTTCATCGTCCTGTCCGGGCATTGGGTCCATGTAATGGACAAGTACCGGGCGATGGCCGGCTTCCCCGTGGAGGCGGAGCTGCTCTATATTGACGCGGAGCTGTCCCCTTCCTGGAAGAATCTCCGCAGGCTGAATCCGGGGTATGCGGAAGGCTGCCGTGAAGTCCATATGTATGATCTCTTGAACCGCAGCATCCAATACCGGATCGATGCCGGAGCTGGAGAGCCGCTGCCAGCATCAGCAAGGAACGGAAGGCTGGTTGTGCATGGCGGCGGCTGGGGAATCGGCACCTTCCGCGAGAAGTTCGCCGCTCTGGAAGCGGCCGGGTATGAGCTGGATATCGCCGCCTACAGCACGGAGGAGATTGGACCGGCTATTCAAGGAAGACGTTATTATATGAATGATCCGCAGTGGCGCACCTGGAAAAGGGACGTCAGCGGGAAATATACCTTCCCGCCGTTCGCAGAGGTGACCGGCAAGGAAACGCACCACTTTCCGCCATGTAATGAGTACGCGCATGGCATGTTCGGTGTGATCCGGCAGGCCTCTGCCGTGATCAGCAAGCCGGGCGGCGGCGCGCTGATCGACTCGCTCGCCTCCGGCACTCCGCTTGTGCTGCTGGACCCCTTCGGCCCGCATGAGAAGATCAACAGTGACTTGTGGGTGGAGCTGGGCTACGGCATCCGCTACGGGAAGTGGGCAGAGTCGGGCTTCGACCGGGCGTTGCTGCGCGGGATTGCGGACCATCTTAAGTCTGCCAAGGACAAGTACCAAGACTATGCCGCCAGCTATGCGGAGCAGCTATCTGCTGCAGAAGGGAGAAGCTAATGCAGCCTACCAGTAAAGTAAATCTGGATGAGAAGTCGTTCGAAGCCCTGAAGCGCACGATCAAGAATGTGGTGGTCCCGCATAGAGAACGCAAGCATGATCCCGGCTTCCGCACCGTGATGCCGGAGATTATGTCGCTGAAGCTGACCAACCGCTGCAATCTCCGCTGCAAGCATTGCTACCAGTGGAATGAAGATGGTTATCATCATGATATGGATAAGGCCGAGCAGAATCTGGACATGGATCTGGAGCTGATTCAGCGGCTGCTGGAGGAGACGGATGAAGCGCAGTCGCGGTTGTATTTATGGGGAGGAGAGCCGCTATTCCACCGGGATGCCCAAAGTATTCTGAAGCTGCTGCAGAAGCATCCCCGGGATACAACGATCTGCACCAATGCTTATATGATTCCTAAGTATGAGGAGGAGCTATGTGCGATCTCCGACAATCTGGAGCTGCTGATCCCGATTGAGGGGTTCCAGGAGGAGCATGACTTCCTGCGCGGCAAGAATTCGTTCCAGAAGGTTATCGAAGCTGTAGACCGCCTGCTGGAGCTGCGCAAGCAAGGCCGCTTCCGCGGCCGGATCTCGGTGCATAATGTCATTAATGATAATATGATCGGCAGATTGTATGAGCTGGTGGAGTTTTTTGAGGAAAAGGGTGTGGATCTGGTCCTGCTCTGCTTTCCGTGGTATATCTCGGAGGAGACCAGCTTCGCCATGGACCGCTTCTATGATGAGCACTTCCAGTGGCTGGCCGAGCTTCCGCCGGAGCACCGGGCGAGCTGGCACGCCTTCAAGTATCATATCAAGCCGGAGAATATCGGCAGGCTGACCGAAGACCTGCGGCGGATCAACACCCACACCTGGCATAATACCCGCATCCGTTACCAGCCGGGCCTCGACTTCGATGAGATTGAGGATTTCGTGGCCGGCAAGCCGATGAAATCCCGCAGCACTGCGAAGTGTCTGGCGCTCAGCACCCGGGTGGATATTGCCCCGAACGGGATGGTGAGTGCATGTAAGTTCTTCGGTGAGCTGGCGATCGGCAATGTGAAGGACACGACGCTGACAGAGATCTGGAATTCAGCCCGCTATGACCGGCTGCGGCGGATTATGGATGAAGGGCTGTCCCCCGCCTGCTCCAAGTGCAACGTCCTGTACCTGAATACCTATGCGGCGCTGGCCCAGGTATGAGGGGCGGGGGAGAGAAGCCAGCCTATAAGCTCGGCATTCTGGGCGCATCGAACATTGCTGTCCCAGCGATGCTGGAGCCTGCCCGGGCAGTGGAGCAGATCCGCATTGCGGCCATTGCCAACCGTACCCGGGACAAGGCGGTGAAGCTGGCGGAGGACTACCAGATTCCTTACGTGGCCGGGAGTCTGGAGGAACTGCTCCAGATGCAGGAGCTGGACGGGGTGTATATTGGTCTCAGCAATGAGCTTCATGCCGAGTGGGCCGCCGCGGCCCTGGCTGCCGGCAAGCATGTGCTGGTCGAGAAGCCGCTCTGCCTTAACCTTGATGAGATGCAGCGGCTTAAGGCGGCAAGGGCACAAGCGGCCGGCCCGAAGCTGGCCGAAGGCCTGATGATTGCCTTCCACCCCTGGCAGCAGGCGCTGAAGGACATTGCCGGTTCCGGGCAGTTCGGCCCGCTCCTCAGGATCAGCACCCGGATTACGGTCCCGGCCAAGGATCGTCACGCCGGTAATTACCGCAGCGTGAAGGCGAAGGGCGGAGGAGCCTTTGCCGACCTGGGCTGCTACTGGCTCCAGTTCGTGCAGACCCTGATCGGCCTCCAGCCGGAGGAGATCACAGCACAGTCGGCGTTCGACGGGCCGGATAGCTGCGACTGGACCTTCCAGGCGGCGTTGAAATTCAAGAACGGTGTGGAAGCGGAATGCCTCACCTCCTTCGAGCTGCCGTTCCGGGCTTCGCATACGCTGTATTTTGAAGAGACGGTGCTGACCGTCCCGGACTTTTTCCGCCCGGTCAAAGGGTTCTACAAGGTCAAGCTCCGCCATGACCTGCCGGACAACCGCAGCACCCTCTGTGAATTCGAGCCGATGAACTATTACGTGTGCCAGCTTGAAGCCTTCGCGGAAATCATGGGCGGCCAGCGGCCGGAGAACCTGGAGGCTTCCTGGGAACGGGTACAGCTTCAAGCCCGGATTATGGAAGCGGCGCAGCGGCGGGGGGTCTATAGTTAATGCAGTTAATGTCCTTAGCTATTCATAGCATGAAAGTTTAGCAGCAGCGGCTCCCGCAACCCGGAGAGCCGCTGCTGCTGTGTTATCTGTCGTACAGGGAGGGCGCTTGCTCCATCCAGGAGCGTTCATTGTTCTGGACATAGATGCCCAGCGCCTGCTCGAAGGTCAGACCATGATTATAGAAGGCCAGCATCCGTGCGGCGAAGCGCAGACTCTGCTCTGCTCCGGGCGAGCGCAGCAGCTCTGCTGCCAGCTTGCGGAAGTTCTTCGGCTTCGCTCCGGCAGCATCCACTGCATCCAGCAGCCCCTTATGGCTGGGGAACAGCAGCCGGTTGTAGGCCAGAATCATCCGGCCGCTGAAGAAGACCAGATTACTGGCGGTATGGGCAGTCAGATAAGGGTCATCCCTGCGGGCCGCTTCCTTGGCGAAATAGAAGGCGAACAGGTGGATCTGGGCGCAGAAATCGCGCAGATTGCGCTCCCGGTTCTCTTCGGGATAGACGGGAATACGGGCGACCAGCTCCGTAAGCTCCGGGATTCTGGAGAAGACCACCTCCGATCCGCCAAAAGCATACCGCGTCGGCTCATTCCCCCGCTGCGCGGCCAGCTCCAGAAACTGCAGATTCACCACCTTGATGTCGGCGTACCCGCCTTCATAGGTGCTGACCTCCCGGTCCACGTAGGACAGCATCTGGTTCCGCTCATATTCAGCATAGGCTTCATCGGTAACGACCAGATGAACATCGACATCCGAGGTCTCCTTCGCTGTTCCCTGGGCGATAGAACCGCTGGTAATGACCGCCAGATTGGCGGGGTCCGGCGCAAGCTTGTCCACCAGACGCTCCAGCGTCTGTCTATGATGCGCATACATTGCTCTCATCCTCTCTTTACGAACTCATCTCCTTGTAAGCGTAATAGCCTGTTCCTGTGTCAGCTATGGTCTATCCTGACATCTATCCGGGATCAACCTGGGGCGGCACTACAGAGTACAGGGCTGCGCCGGTCCGTGGAGGACAGCGCAGCCCTGCGGCTTGTAAATGTTAAGGCTCAACCCCGTAGATCAGCGTGCCCTGATGATACACCGTGATGTGATCATTCGCCGCATAGCTGGTCAAGGCCGGCTGGAAGGAGTAGTCATTGGCCTGGTTGAGATTCGCCCAGTTGGTGTTGTGGATGCGGAACTGGATGTCCCCGGTGTTGCCCGAGGCCGCCAGGGAGCCTGCGCCTGCCGTGAAGCCGATCTCCGCATAGGTGTCAGCACCTGTCACCGGAGTGGCCAGCGGCACGATGCTCGTTACCAGCTTCGACGCTCCGATTGCCGCATAATCGAATTCCAGCGTCTGTGAAGCGTTCCCATCTCTGGTGTACCAGTACCGGATCGTCAGCTCGTTCAGCGGAATCGCCGTGCCGGATTCGTTCTTCAATTGCAGGCTGGCCCGGATCGAGTTGACCGCAGCCCCAGTCTCTCCGGCCCGGTACAATACTGAAGCCTGAAGATCGCCAGACCCCGGTTCACCCGGTCCCCCAGGTTCGCCCGGCCCGCCTGGCTGTCCGCCAATCGGTGTGAAGGTGACCGGCTTCATGATCGTATCCAGCATCGCCTGCTTCGGCTCGTTCCAGGTGGTCCAGTCATCCAGCAGCAGCCCGCCGGTATCGCCGCTGTTCGGATTGACGCACCAGTACGTCCAGTAGAGATTGTTCTGGCCGATGTAGCTGACCAGCTTATTCTGCCATTTTCCTTCTACTGAAGTGGTATCTACGCTGCGCCCGCCGAATTCGCCGACCAGAATCGGGGCAATCTGCTCCTTGCTGATATAGCCCCAGGTATCATCCCACAGCTGCGGCAGATTGTTCGGGAAGTCGGCGGCGTTGAACCAGCTCTGGGAGGCCACGCCCGGACCATAATCATGCGGGGAATAGACGACCCGGTTGGGTACTGTAAGCGTAACCGGATCATTGCGCACCCCGGTCAGGTTCCCGCCCCACCAGTAGCTGCTCGAATTGCCCTGGACATTGGTCTCGATGCCCTCTACGATGATCAGCCAGTTCGGATTGGCGGCGAGAATCGCATTGCCCGCCCGTTCACTGGCCAGCCGCCAGTCGGTGGACAGATTCCCCGTCCCCCAGCTTGCCGTGCCATGCGGTTCATTGTGCAGATCGGCACCTATAACGGTAGGGTTCCCCGCATAGCGCTGGGCGAGCATCACCCAGTCGCTGATCCAGCGGGTCTCGGGATAGGCGGCCGTGTACCACAGCGTGGATTGTCCGCCGGAATCCGGCCGGTGACGGTCGAGGAAGATCTGGATGCCGCGCTGCCCGGCCTTCTGTATCAGTTTATCCATAATCTGAATCGGCTTCAGACCGGCAAGATCGGGGTTTTTGACATAGTCGATACTGTTGGCCTCCGAGCCGGCGTCGAACATCTGGTTGCAGTAGGGCAGCCGGATAAGGTTATAGCCCTTCGCTTTGATCTGATCCAGCACATCGTCCATCGAGCGGGTCCACAGCCCGTGCGGCGAGTAATTCGCCGTCTCGAAGCCAAACCAGTTCAGTCCGTTGAAGACCGCCGTATTCCCTGCGGAATCCACGATTTTGCTGCCCGAGGTGTGATAGAATCCTGTTGCGCCATCAGCCTTCACCTGTTGCCCCGGAAACGCATACATACTTACCAGCAATACACAAGCCACAAACCATACACCCAGCTTCCTCAAACCAAACGACATTCATTCTCCTCCTCTAACTGATTTCAATGAGGTCAGACTGTATAGCATACGGGCAAATCGGCAAGGTATTCGTCTAAATTAGGCGGAAATATGGATGATTGATAACATTAATGTAAAAATATCCTTGTTGCACACTCCCGCTTCCCTCCAAGTCCGGCGGCTACAATTCCCCCAAAGTTATGATATACTTTAGCTTTACTACGCCCGGATTGAGATGATCCGGCACAGATAGAGAGGTACTTCACATGACTAACAATTTCTGGCGTGAATTGCCGCGCCCTTTCTTTATATTGGCCCCGATGGAGGATGTGACCGATGTGGTCTTCCGCCATGTGGTGAGCGCAGCCGGCCGGCCGGATGTGTTCTTCACCGAGTTCGTGAACACAGAGAGCTACGCCCACCCGGAGGGGAAGCAGGCCGTCCGCGGGCGCTTGACGTATACAGCGGATGAACAGCCGATCGTCGCGCATATCTGGGGGGACAAGCCGGAATACTTCCGGCGGATGAGCATCAGCATGGCTGAAGAAGGCTTCAAGGGCATCGATATCAACATGGGCTGTCCGGTCGCGAATGTGGCGGAGAACGGCAAGGGCAGCGGCCTGATCTGCCGCCCGGATACGGCAGCAGAGATTATCCAGGCGGCCAAGACCGGAGGACTGCCTGTCAGCGTCAAGACCCGGCTCGGGTTCACCGAGGTGGACGAATGGCGGGACTGGCTGACCCACATCCTGCGGCAGGACATTGTGAATCTGTCGATTCATCTGCGCACCCGCGAGGAGATGAGCAAGGTTCCGGCCCACTGGGAGCTGATCCCGGAGATTAAGCGGCTGCGCAATGAGATCGCACCGGACACGCTACTGACGATTAACGGCGATATCCCGGACCGGAAGACCGGGCTGAAGCTGGCCGCTGAATACGGGGTTGACGGGATTATGATCGGGCGCGGGATTTTTCAGAATCCGTATGCATTTGAGCAGGAGCCGAAGGAGCACAGCAGTAAGGAACTCCTGGATCTGCTGCGGCTGCACCTGGATCTCCATGACCATTATTCGGCGCTGGAACGCCGTTCCTACAAGCCGCTGCCCCGCTTCTTCAAAATCTACGTCCGCGGCTTCCGCGGCGCGAGCGAGCTCCGCAACAATCTGATGAACACCAAGTCCACCCAGGAGGCGAGAGCGCTGCTGGATGAATTTGCAGCCCAGGCCCAGGATGGAGCAGAGGAGCTTAACGATTAAGGAGGATAGATGAGACTATGAGACGGTTTATTATTTTTGGCGCGAGCAAAGGCTTGGGAGAAGCCTTCGTTAAGGCGCTGCCGGAGCCGGGCGATCAGGTCTGGGTGGTCTCCAGAACGTACCCGGACAGCCTGAAGCTGGAGGATGGGGTTCAGCGGACCTGGATTGAGGCTGACCTGGCGAAGCCGGATGCTGCGGGCCGGATTGCCGAGGCATTGGGCGGCGCTACCCTGGACGTATTTATCTATAACGTAGGCGTATGGGAGAGCAAGGGCTTCAGCGATGATTATGATTTTGAACAGGACGATCCGGCTGAGATTGCCAGCATCATTAACATTAATGTGACCTCGGCGATTACATGCATCCAGAAGCTTTTGCCGAATCTGAAGCAGTCTGAGCATGCCAACATCATCTTCATCGGATCAACGGCAGGCCTGGATAATAATAGCTACACCCAGGTGTCGTTTACTGCGTCCAAATTCGGCCTGCGCGGGATTGCCAATGCGGTCAGGGAACATGTGAAACCTTACGGTATCGGTGTGACTATTATCAATCCTGGCGAAATAGCCACCCAAATTCCGCTGGAGGCCGGAGTCGAGCCAGTCTTGTCTGCCTATAACGGCGCGCAGATTCCGCTTCAGGATATCGTATCCCTGGTGCAATGCGTCATGAACCTGTCCAAGGCTTCCTGTGTGAAAGAGATCAACGTTCCGTCGATGCTGAGCTCGAATGCGTAGGGGCCTCAAAATAACCCGAATAACTCTTCTCATCCTTGCCTTGCTGATCGCAGCCGGGATGGTCTTTCCAACATGGACACCGCGAATCCAAGGGGAATATAGCGTAAGTACGTTACAGCAGATTGAGATCAACGGCACGGGTCATGAAGTGATGATCAGGGGGGCAGACCGGCGCAATCCTGTCGTTATTTTCGTGCATGGCGGTCCCGGCTGTTCGGAGATTCCGTATGTGCGCAAATATCAGGAGCTGCTGGAGCAGAACTTTACCATTGTGCACTATGACCAGCGCGGAAGCGGCAAGTCGTATCACTTTGGGGAGGATTATTCGAATTTATCCACGGATCTGCTGGTCGATGATTTGCTGGCCTTAACGGACTACGTGAAGCAGGAATTCGGGCAGGAGCAGGTGCTGCTGATCGGGCATTCTTTTGGCACCTACATCGGGATCAAAGCGGCGGCCAAGTCGCCTGAGCGGTTCGCGGCGTATATCGGAATCGGACAGATGGCCGATCTGGGAATCAGCGAGCGGGATAGCTGGAAGTATGCCATGGAGCAGGCTACGAAAGCTGGTAATACCAAGGATGTTGCGCGGCTAGAAGAGCTTCGGCGTCCAATCGAGAGCGGCGGGCAGCTGACGCCAAGAGATTTGGTGCGCAAATATGGCGGGGCCGCGAGACTGATAGACGATAACCGCGATTACTATACAGGGTTCCTCTTGAACCCGGAGTACAACCTGCTGGATGTGATCCGCTACCTGAAGGGTGTTTCCCTGTCGCAGGGTATTTTGCTGGACGAAGGGGCCAAGAAGTATATTACGAGTGTTGTGGATAAAGTAGACATCCCCGTTTATTTTGTCATGGGGCAATTCGATTATATGACCTCTGTTCACGCGGCAAAAGAATACTTCACCGCACTGAAAGCACCGGAGAAGGAGTTTGTTATGTTCGAGCATTCTGCGCATTACCCTCAGTTCGAGGAGAAGGAGCGGTTTGCGCAGTGGCTGAATCAGCTTGAGTTGTGAGTATACACCATAAGGGCTGGCCCAAACGTCATTTCAAGGCGTGAGGGTCAGCCCTTTTGCCTGCAAAGTAGAGAAACTGCAAATAGTTCAATCCTTTTCCGCCGCTCAGCCGTCTTATGTCTGGAACATCATTTCGGTCACAACTTCCCTATGGCATACCAACTACAGAAAGAAGGGGGAGGATCAATTGGATAAGCCTATGGACAAGGTTACTCTAATGGAAGCTGTACCGTCTGAAGAAGAGGCTTTTTTTGAACGTCTGTATACCGAACGCCGCAAAATGTACTCCATTGCCCTTCGAACTTGACCCGGATATGTTCAAAGCGGAAACGAAGAAGATAGCAGTCAATCGCACATTAAGCGTGGATGACCAGAACATTAGAGTGCATCAGATCCTCTATACCCCGCTGGCGACATATGTGGATTTGGCCTATGATGAGCAGAACAGCAAACAGATTTTTCAACTGCTGAATCCCGTTCTTACCGGTACAACTGGAGAAAGAAACATGAGTATGTATTATCCTGATGTGATCACATCCGCCAATTCCGAGGTGTACACAGATCGTAACCGTTCTACGCTTGTCTTCAGTCCCCATCCATTGAAGGCATTCGATGAGGTATCTCTCAAAGTAGCCGGGATTGCCGCCTTGGACCGGAAACAAATGAGCATCTCAGTGGATCTGAACAAGAAGGAAATTGTTGCAGCACCCGATCAAGCCTTGACTCTCGCTGAACCGGAGGGGAAAGAGGGGACCGGTGAAATTCTGTTAGGTATAACCTTTAAACGAGATCCCTATTTGACTAGCTTTTTTACGAGGCTGGCTGACAGCTTCACCGATGCCAAGGGGAACACACATCCATTTGTTGAAGGAGTGGGCGCTTCAAGCCGCGGCACATCAGGGGAGAACGTTGAAGAAACGCACATGCTCAATTTCGGAAAAGAGGCCAAGGATTATCCGCAGCCGCTGACCATTGCCATCGAACGCTATTGGGCTCCAATCATGGAGTCGCAAACCCTGGAACTGCACTCCAGATAAGCGGATTCTTAGCCCGCCAGATTTAGCCGAATATCGTTCGTAATACTTCCGCCATGGTCGGTGCTTCCAATTTGAGCGATTATAGACACAGAAGCAATGGGTGATCCGATCATAGGAGGTTAAAAAATATGGCTTATCAAAATATTGACGGTGTGCGTGTGTGGGGGAAGCCGGATGACGGCGCGCTGGTGCAGGCGCGGATGTGTGCGGTGAGCGGAAATGTGGTACAGACGCTGCTGATGGCGGATCATCATAAAGGCTACAGCCAGCCGATCGGCGGCGTGGTCGTCTACGATGGACAGATCTCCCCGTCGGGCGTGGGGTACGATATTGCCTGCGGGAACAAAGCGGTGCGGACCCGCTTGAAGGTCGATGAGCTGCGGCCGCGGCTCTTCGAAGTCATGGATGAGATTGCCCGCAGAATCTCCTTCGGCGTTGGCCGGGTCAATAATGAGCGGGTGGACCATGCGCTGTTCGACGACCCGGATTGGGCGGTGTTCAAGGCGGTGGGCAGCGGAGTGCATGATAAGCTTAAAGCCCTGGCCCAAAGCCAGCTCGGCACCGTCGGCAGCGGGAACCACTTCGTGGACCTGCTCGAAGAGACCGGAGACGGCCGGGTGTGGATCGCCAACCATTTCGGCAGCAGAGGGTTCGGGCATAAGACGGCGAGCGGGTTCCTTAATCTGGCGGCGGGCAGAGATTTTCTGGCGAATGCTCCGGGGGAGAAGATGGACCAGCCGCCTGTGCTGCTCGACTTGAACAGTGAGTTGGGCGATATGTATTACCGGGCGATGAAGCTGGCCGGGCGCTATGCTTATGCCGGGAGAGACTATGTCATCCAGCAGGTCTTGGCTATCCTGGGGACGGAAGCGGACCTTGCGGTGCACAACCATCATAACTATGCCTGGAAAGAGACGCATGACGGCAAGGAGGTCATCGTTGTCCGCAAAGGAGCTACGCCGTCCGCACCCGGCCAGATGGGCTTCATTGGCGGCAGCATGGGGGACATCTCCGTGATCGTTCAAGGCAAGGACAGTGCGGAGAACAGGGAGGCCTACTACAGCACTGTTCACGGAGCAGGCCGAATTATGAGCCGGACCCAAGCAGCGGGTAAAATGAACTGGAAGACCCGCACCCGCAGCGGCGGCCAGATCACAACAGCGCAAATGCTGGATGCGGTCCGGGAATTCGGCGTAGAGCTGCGCGGCGCGGGGACGGATGAGAGTCCTTTTGTCTACCGCAAGCTGCAAGAGGTGCTGGATGCCCACGCGGAGACCATTGAGGTCCTGCATGTCCTGAAGCCAGTGGGCGTATGTATGGCTGGCGCGGATGAGTTCGATCCGTATAAGGATTAAAAAGGGGGGGATTCATGTGCGTCATAATAAGGAAGAAGATGAACAGCTTATCATCAAGCCGAATTCGGCTACACTGGATGAAATCCTGTCACGGATCACCCCGGATAACATCCATAACGAAGTCTCCACAGGCGGACAACAAGGCCGGGAAGTATGATAACATAGAGATATGTGCCGGATGATGGGACTTGATAGAGGTGCAAATCTAACCTCAGAGGTGTATGGACATGACAGGAAGAAATGACCCTTGTCCTTGCGGCAGCGGCAAAAAGTACAAGCAATGCTGTATGCTGAAGCAAGCGGAGGAGCAGACACTGCAGGCGAAGGGGCGGCGCTTTTTTGACCGGAAATTCAAATTGACGAAAGACCTTTATGCCTTTTTGGCTCAGAAGCATGGCGGGGAGTGGACTTTTGATCATCAAAAAGTTCTTCCTTTCAATTTTAATTTAGGATATTCCATAGACGGGGTCGGCAATATGTGGGCGTACTTCTTCCGTGTCTATGATAATGGGATGCGCGGCATTGAGTGGTTCCTGGAGGAGCGGGGCCAGCGTTATTCCGGGGAAGAACGGAGGATGCTGGACAACTGGGCAGCAATGAGACCTTCGTGCTATCAGATGGTGGACCATTATGAGCAGGGAACGGTCATTGAAGACATCTGGACCAAGGAAAGATTCAAGATGCCTTATAATGAAACGATGATAAAGATGCCGCCCTGGACAGTAGCAATCGCTATGCTTGAGCCGTTCGTGGAGGACTTTTGTATACATGGAGTGACGATGTGGGGACACCCTGATATAGCGCGGGAGATCATAGCACGAGTTGGGGCGTTGCAGGAGGAACAAGCTGCGGCTTCCGGGCAGCAGAGCTCACCAGCGGACATCTTGACCAGCCACTACCCCGAACTGCTCGAATTGTGCCAACGGATCAATGAGAAGCCGCGCACCCGGTATCCGGATCACGAAGCTGCTCATGAGGCTACGTCTCAGAGTATGCTGCCTATGCTAATGGAATGGATTCGTGAGGAACAAGCGCAGAGCCCCGGAGAAAGCGCCGAAGCTCTCATTCGGGCGAGAGAATATTGGCAATACCGGAGTAACCCGGAATCCTCGGCGTTGAATCTTCTGCGCGTAGAACTCGGATTACCCGAAGGTCCGTTTGGGGATTATTAAAATACTGGAGAAGAGGCCGGCAGGCCTTCTCCCATTTTCATGGAGGTGATGACTTGTCCTGGAGCAAGCTCAAGCAACAACTGGATGGCTTCCTCAGTCCTGCGGCAGAGGGCCGGGTAGAGTACCGCGCGCCTGCTTACCGCTATTCGCCGGATAAATCAGGCACCTGTTATATTACGGTGGACAAGAAGAACATCCTCAGCATGAACGACAAGTCCAGCCCCATCCGCTGGTATTCGTCCGAGCTGGAGGTCAAGAATGACCCGGAGCTGCATATTTCCGTCACCAATGAGGATATTGAAGCCATCAGGCAGAGTGCCAAGGGGCCGATCCCCGAGGATCGCCTAGTCGTTATGGCCCGAAGCCGCTTAATCACCGAACACGCCAAGTCGCTAATGTCCGCCCAGGCTGCCCTGACGAAATCGAATTTCATCGTGGTAGCGAATAAGTTCCTGGTTACACCTATCGAGGAGAGCCTGGAGAGCAGCGACATCATACTGAACATTCTGGCCCTGCTGGACCGGAGGGTCGGACGGAAGCGGATCGAGGGGATGGCCGGGAAGATGCAGCGGAAGCATCCGGCGGTGGAGTATTTCTATGACCTGCGGCGCGGGAAATAAACCTGTGAATGTTACATAAATTGTGGAATGAATTGGATTATCGGTAATAAAATATAGTACCCTGTGAATGGTCCCCTGGAGGGCCCTTTTTTATTGTTAAGTGTTGGGGCCAGAGCGTCACTTTGTGGGGGGATTTCATATGGGCAAACGATCTAAGGAGGCTTGACTATTGTATAAGAAAGTATCAGTCAGAGCTGTATCCCTAATGTCCGCGTTCGTATTACTACTCTCCGTGTTCTTCACCGCCTTACCGAATGCAGATGCAGCCGCAAGAGGAGCGTGGGCGCCGAACACGGCCTATGCGGTGAATGACACCGTAACGTATGGCGGAGGTACATATACCTGTCTGCAAGCGCATACGTCCCTGACCGGCTGGGAGCCGCCCAATGTTCCTGCACTATGGAAAAGCGGCAGCACCACCACACCCACACCAACGCCCACAACACCACCGGCAACGAACGGAGTCACCTTCTATGCAGACAGGGACTATGGCGGCAAGGCTGTCACGCTGGGAATAGGCAATTATGTGCTGTCTCAGTTGAACGCAGCAGGCATTCCGAATGACTGGATGTCCTCGCTCAAGGTGCCTAGCGGCTGGACAGTGGAGGTATATCAGAACGATAATTTCGGCGGCACGAAGTGGACCTATACCTCAAGCTCCTCCTGGGTCGGCGACAGTGTGAATGACAAGATGTCTTCGGTCAAAATCTACACCGGTTCACCGCCCGCAACCGGCGTCACCCGCCCCTCCGAGGTGCCCAGCCAGATCTGGACGTACGCCATGAATGTGGACAATAAATTCGGCAAAGGCGGAGATTTCGCACTACTACTGAGCGCGGTGATCAAGAAGGAGAGCAGCTTCGGAGCAGGTCTGCCGGGCAGCCCGTCCGCCGGTGACGGCTTGATGCAGGTTGAGCCGAACACACGGGCCGCCTATGCCGCCCAATTCAGCGCCAAATTTGGCCGCACGTATAATCACAGCAGCGAGCAGGATCAGATCGCTTTAGGCGGACTGATTCTCGATGAAAAGATCTCAAGGTTCGGCAACATCTACAACGGACTCTTACACTATAACGGCGGCGACAACTGGTATCCAGGCGCTACCGATTCCTACGGCCGCCCGATACTGGCGGATCAGTATGCCAATGCTGTATATGCAACGTATAAGGGGTACGGGGGCAAGAATTAAGGCAGTACCTTTCTTTCATAGAAAAGACAAAGACGCTCGGGGATTCCCCGCAGCGTCTTTGTTATTGGGTGCTGCTGCGATGAGGGCTGGGGTCGCATGCTCCCTAGCCAGTAGCTTTTTAGAGAAATCCTGCACAAATTGCAACAATACTGCCCAATAAAAGCGGTCTAAGCCAAAATCCTGCACCAAATGCAACAAATTCAGCGCTAACTTGCTCTCTGCACCGGAATTCCTGCAAATAATGCAACATTGTACCGCAGCCAGTAACCGTTATAGTAAAATCCTGCAAAATGTGCAACAATGCGCTCTCCATTCCGTGTGAGCTGAGCAGTAGGGCCTCACCAGCTTATGATATACTTGGGGGTGAATGTCAGAACGATAACATGACGAATGAGGACTTCCAGTATGCCCAAAAAAGACAATCTTCTAGCCATCCTATGGATGCTGAATACCGGCGCTAAGCTGACAGCGGGGCAGATCGCCGAACGGCTGGAGCTTAATATCCGCACCGTGTACCGTTATATCGATGCCCTCTGTGCCAGCGGGGTGCCGATCATCGCCGACTCCGGCCATAACGGCGGGTATCGCCTGCTGAATCATTTCATTAAGGCCCCGCTGCTGTTCGAGCTGGAAGAGAAGAAGGCGCTGCTGCATGCCGCCCAGTTCGCCAAGGATGCCGGATACCCGGGGAGCGAAGCGCTAGACCATGCCGCTTCCAAGCTGAGAATGTACTCCAGCCCGGAGCAGGAGCATACGTTAAGCCGCCAGTTACCCGGATTCGAGGCGATTCAGCGCAAAGTCCCGCCTGCGGTTCAGCCCGTGCTCGCAGCATTGGAGCAGGCGATAGCGGGAGAATATCCGGTGGAGATTGATTACCGCACCGGACGGGAGGAGCAGGCAAAGCGCAGAGTCATTGACCCGTACGGCATGGTGTACTGGAACAGCAAATGGTACACTGTGGGCTTGTGCCACCTGAAGCAGGAGATCCGCAGCTTCCGGACCGACCGGATGCTCACCATCCAGCCGTCCCCGGGACACTTCAAACGCCCCGAAGCCTTCTCGGCCCGCGACTTCTTCCTGGAGAAGCTGCTGCCAGATCCGGCGGGCAAGGAGACGTTAACGACCGTAGTCATCGAAGGCCGGGCCGAGGCCCTGGACGATCTCTGTCTCCATTGGTATCTCGGTCACCATCTCAAGGAGCGAACCCCCGGCCAGGCCATATTTCTACTTGAAGACGAGGCGGTGCAGCACTTCATCCCGCATTTCCTCCTCTCCTACGGAAAGTCCGTCCGAATCCTTGAGCCGCAGAGCCTCAAAGAGCGGGCTGCTGCAATTGCAGCGGATTTGGCGGAGTATTACCGGGGGGAATGAACAATTAAGGAGGTTAAAGCTTATATGCGTAGAGGGAAGGGTTTATTGATACTGAGAATAATATTTGTAGTCCTTCCTATCGTCCTATTGCTCCAAAATCATGGAACCACCATTCGCATCTGGCTCCATCCTGCAACCACAACGATAGGGCAGGTAGCCCCCGTCTTGCCTGACAAGGAGATCACCGCACTTACTTTCATTCCTGGAAATGACGCAGAAAGCGAATTCAGGATAACCAGCGATGATGATCTTAATGATCTCATAACCCGGATCTCCAGCCTGCAAATCAAGGAAAAGACTAAAAGTGACCAAAAAGGAATGGACCAGTCTGACTCCATATATTTAGACGTCCAGGGCAGCTTAAGAGTGACTCTGAATGTCTCCGAAGATAAGAAGGAGCTGCTTCTGCTGAAAATTAGCAAGGATAACACCACCAGCCGCTGGTATGCTGTCCTTAACCAGGAGGAGATGGAGCAGATCTTGAGCTTGATTAGGGAGAAGAGGACAAACAGAGAAGGAAGGTGATGACCGGATGGACACTCATAACTGTAATCTGAATATCTGGGCTCATCTGCCGGATGAGAGTTGGACGAAAGTAGCTGCTCTCTATCAGGCCATGCCTGGTTGGGTGGGCTATACCGACGGAATTCCTTATTGGTTCGGGCAGGAGACGGATGAGATGTTCATCACGGCCTCCGTTGAACCGAGCGGCTTGTCATTCTATGCCCAGATGGAGCAGAGCAAGTGGGATGCGTGGATCGGAAGGTTCAAGGCGGAAGCGACGAGGGCGTTGGGGTTTGCGGTCGGGGAGCCGGAGGATGGAGATTATAATTAATCGACTTATGATAATAGATGCTGTAGAGAACGTTCCGGCGTTCCTCAGGCTGTCGGGAATTTCTCGGCAGCCTTCTTTATGTGATTACGGCAACGTCCAAAAAAAAGAAACCATACGTAAAATATGAGACCTTATGCCGAATTTGAGCTTGCTCTACAATGAGATTACAGCTGGAGTTAAACAAATGAATCAGGGGGATGTGATGGGATGAAGGCGGGAGTGGAGGCTGTAACGGCCCCCGGTATACAACAGAAAAAACGGGGAATCCTGCGCAGAATGTATAGACAACGTTATCTGCAGATCATGGCCTTGCTTGGTGTGGCGTGGATGATCGTATTCAACTATGTACCTATGTATGGAATTGTCATCGCTTTCAAAAATTACGACATTATCGGTTCAATAGCAAATGCGCCTTGGGCGGGACTGGAGCATTTCCGGGAGTTCTTTGAAGATGAGAATCTGGGATATGTGATCAAGAATACACTGGGCATCAGTGTGCTGCGTCTATTGATCGGGTTTCCGCTGCCGATTCTATTCGCCATTCTGCTTAACGAGATGCGGTCCATCCGCTTCCAAAAAAGTGTTCAGACCATTTCGTATTTGCCGTATTTCCTGTCCTGGGTTATTCTCGGCGGAATATTGACGACCTGGCTGGCGGATGTAGGCATTATTAACCAACTGCTGATGAAGCTGCATCTGATTCAAGAGCCGGTCAGCTTCCTTGCCGAGCCGAAGTATTTCTGGGGCATTGCTGTGACCTCCAGCATTTGGAAGGAGTTGGGATGGTCAGCGATCATCTATCTTGCGGCGATCTCCGGGATTTCACCCGAGCTGTATGAAGCTGCCAAGATCGACGGGGCCGGACGCCTCCAGCGCATCCGGAATATTACGCTTCCTTCCATCGCCGGAACAGTGTCCATTCTGTTCATTCTGACCGTCAGCGGCATACTTAACTCTAATTTTGATCAGATCATGGTCCTTCGTAATTCACTCAATGAAAGTGCGAGTAGTGTCATCGACATTTATATTTACCAGACCGGTCTGCAGAACGCCCGATTCTCTTACTCTACAGCGGTAAGTCTGGTCAAGTCGGTCATTGCGCTTGTACTGCTGCTGATAAGCAACAGCGTCACCAAGCGGATCAACAACACGTCGCTGTTCTAATCAAGCAAGGAGGGAGATTCACCCATGTTCCGATTGAAACGAAGAACAGGAGCCGAAATGGCCTTTGATCTGTTCAACAATCTGCTTATGCTGCTTATCTGCTTTGTCACCCTGTATCCCGTATGGTATGTACTGGTCAATTCCTTCAACGAGGGCATGGATGCGATGCTGGGCAATATTTATTGGTGGCCCAGAGTGTTCAGTCTCGACAACTACAAGGCTGTGTTCAACAATAATGGCATTATGCTGGCGATGGGGGTCACCGTGGCCAAGACCGTAGTGGGTACGGTCATTCACGTCTTCTTCACGGCAATGGTTGCTTACGCCTTGTCCCGTCAGGAACTGATCGGGCGCAAATGGTACATGATTATGGGAACGGTCACGCTTTTCTTTGGAGGCGGTCTCATTCCAACCTATCTGCTGATCCGTGATCTGGGACTGCTGGACAGCTTCTGGGTGTATATTCTTCCGGCGGCGTTCAGCTTCTATGATCTGATCATCTTCATGTCCTTTTTCCGGGAGATTCCCAAGGGGCTTGAGGAAGCGGCCGAAATTGACGGTGCGAATGAGCTTCGGATTTTCCTGCAGATTATCATTCCCATATCCATGCCGGTTATTGCTACGATCGCCTTGTTCCACGGCGTGTATCAATGGAATGATTATTTTGCCGGTGTGATCTATATCAACAACTCCGATCTGCAGCCGATCCAGACTTACTTGTACCGGGTCGTGGCGGAATCGAGCTCCAACCAGATGGTTTCTGCGATGGCCGGCAATATACAGAAGTCAGTGACTTCCCAATCGGTCAAGCTGGCGACGATGGTGGTTACAACCGTTCCGATTATCATCGTGTATCCGTTCCTGCAGAAGTATTTCGTCAAGGGAATGATGATTGGTTCGATTAAAGGTTAAGCTAATACAATAGATGAAAAGGGGAATTCATTCATGGTTAAATCGGCTAAATGGCTGTCATCTCTCACAGCATTGGCACTTACTGTTGGCCTGACTGCATGTGGAAGCGGTGCGGATAACAAGGGAGATGCTGCGAAATCCGGCAATGACAATCCGGCACCCTCCAGTAATACGCAGGTAGTTAACGCGGATGAGCCGGGCTGGAAGAGCTGGGCAGAGCCCATTACCTTCGACTGGTATCTTAATTACTCCTGGTTTGCCGACAAATGGGGTGTAGACAAGACAACCCAATACATTACGAAGAAAACCGGCGTGAATATTAACTTCATTGTTCCAGCCGGGAATGAGAATGAGAAGCTGAATACGATGATCGCGTCCAACAATCTGCCTGACTTCATCACGCTGGACTGGAATTCGGACTCGATTGATAAAATGATTCAAGGCGGCCTCGTGCTGCCGTTGAATGAGCTGGCAGAGCAATACGATCCGTATTTCTTCAAGACTGCGGATCCGGACAAGCTGAAGTGGTACACGGAGAAAGACGGGAATGTCTACGGCTATCCGAATCAGTCCAGCTCTCCGTCCGATTTCAAGAAGTACGGCGACAACTTCAATTCTGTGAACACGTTCCTTGTGCGCAAGGATATCTATGAAGCGATCGGCAAGCCGGATATGAGAACACCGGAAGGCTTCTTGAACGCCCTCAAGGCTGCCAAGGAGAAATTCCCGGAGGTGGATGGACAGCCGCTCATTCCGTTTGGTACACAGGAGTTTACAGATACAGGCAATGGTTCGTTCGGAACCAACCTGATGGATTTCCTGGCCATTCCGTATGAACAAGACGGCAAGCTGTATGACCGCTCAACCGATCCGGAGTATATCCGCTGGCTGAAAACATTCCGCGAGGCCAACGAGCAGGGTCTGATTGCCAAGGACATCTTCATTGACAAGCGTCCGCAAATGGAAGAGAAGATCACGCAAGGCCGTTATTTTGCCATGATGTTCCCGCGTTCCGATCTGCAGAACCAGAACATTACCCGGTATCAGCAGGACCCGAATTCCGTATATATTGCTGTTGACGGACCGGCAAATTCCAAGCTGGATCAGCCGAAGCTGAGCGGACCATCCATTGCGGGCTGGACGCTGACCCTAATCTCCAAGAACGTGAAGGACAAGGAGAGAGCGATCCGGTTCTTAACGTATCTCATCAGTGAAGAAGGCAACAAGGATCTCTTCTTTGGCGAGAAGGGCGTTACGTATGATACGATTGACGGGAAAGACCAATTCCTGCCGGAAGTGCTGGATATGTATAACAATGACCGTTCCTCTTTTGCCAAAACCTACGGTGCTTCCTATACATTCTGGATGATGATGGACCCTGCGCTCAGCCTGCAATGGGCTCCTGCTTCGGTGGAACCGGCTAAGCAGCCAGAGGACTGGACCCGCGGCAAAGTGGTTGACAATTCCATCTATGCGAATCTTGATCCGGCGGCCTCTTCTCCGGAAGGGATTGAACTCGGCAGAGTGAACACTCAATGGGGCAAGACGCTGCCCAAGCTGATTCTGGCCGGTTCGGAGGCTGATTTCGATGCCGCGTGGAACGAGTTCCAGCAATACCGCAAGGAACATGATCTGGATAAAATCCAGGCCTTCCAGCAAGCTGCGTTTGAACAGAACGCTGCCAAGCTCGGAAAATAACAGACCTTAAGCGAATAGGATAGCCTATGCCTGGGGCAGATCGGACGCATAGCGCCGGCTCCCCGGGTTTCGTCATGTCCGGTTCCGCTTAGAGCTGTACACTACTTGAGAAGCGGGGTGATGATTAATGAGAACGTATGCAATCGGCATGCTCCGGTCTTTCAGCGGCCACATCGGAAGACTGTCCATTCAGGCTAAGCTGATTCTGACCTACATTCTCGTTATTCTGATCCCGACTACGGTATTCTCCGGCTACATTCTTGATGCCAACTATCAGAACAGTATTACGAGCATTATAAATAAGAATGAGTATTTCCTGAATACGGAGAAGAACAATATTCTCAATCATATGAAGACGATGGAGCTTACTTCGCAGCTTGCGCAGTCCGACAAGGAAGTGCTGGACTATCTGCTCAGCAACCGGGATTTCACAGCGGAAGAATTGATTAATTTCAATACTCATTCGTACCATAACCTGCAGTACATCATGTACAACAATCCTAACATCAGCAATCTGCGTTTCTTTACCGGCAATAAGTATGCCCGTGAGATCTGGCCGATTATTTATAACGAGCAGCGCATCGCTGGTGAAGACTGGGTGAAGCGGTTCTATGCGCAGCCGGAGGCGTCATGGTGGACAATCTACCGGGGGCCAGAGGAATTGCGCAGCAGTGTGGAAGGGGAACGCCAGAATCAATTGAATTTTGCCAGTCTGATCCGGGAGATCAAATACCCGCTCGATCAGCATTTGGCACTGCTGCAGGTCAATATGCGGCTGGATGTATTCTTCTCGAATATTTACAGCAATCTGCAGGAGGCTTCTACGCAGGTGCTTGCGATTGACCGCAGCTCGCAGCTGTATTATAACGAGAGCTCTGCCTTTTACGATAAAATAGCTCCGGAAGACATTCAGCGCCAGGTGGCACTGAACGCCCGGGGAAGCGAAGGGAATTTCCGGTTTACCCATGAAGGTATTCCGTATTTGTGTGTCTATACCGGCATCGAGAGGCTGGATAGCAGGCTGCTGAGCGTGGTGTCGCTGGAATCGTCCTACAATGATATGAATGTAACCCGTCTGGCCATCGGCGGGGCGACTCTGATGCTGGTACTGATTCTCTCACTGATTACGTATAAGCTGCTGTCTGTGATCTTGAAGCGGCTGCATCTGCTGCGCGATTCCATGAAGAAGGTCCGCCAGGGTGATTTCAATGTGGAGATCCCTCAGCTTGGCGGCGATGAGGTGGGCGAGCTCGGTAATCACATCCGCCAGATGCTGAGTAAGATCAATGAGCTGATTGCAGAAGCCGTCAACAAGCAGGCCTCGGCGCAGGAGGCGGAGCTGAATTCCCTCAAGAACCAGATCGATGCCCATTTCCTGTACAATACGCTGGAGAATCTGAAGATGCTGGCGGAAATCGAGGGACAGCTGGTCATTTCAGATACATTAACCTCCCTTGGGGCGATGCTGCGCTATAATCTGCACTGGACGACACACGATGTACGGTTGTACGAAGAGATCCAGCATATTCAGAATTATATGGCGGTGATGAATGTCCGTTACAGCGGCAGACTGGAGCTGCGCCTTGACGTTCCGCAGCAATACCGTCAGCAGGAGATTCTGAAGATGTCGCTGCAGCCGATCGTGGAGAATGCGCTTAAGTACGGAATGAACGGCCCCGGCTTGCGCAGACGCGGATTGATAATCGTGATTCATGCCTACGAGCAGGACGGGTTCATGTATATAGAAATCCGGGATAACGGGGCCGGGATCTCCGCTGAACGCCTGGATAACCTTAATCGGGCTCTTCAGCTGGAGCCGGCTGCTCTGGTTAAGGACTCGCCTCTTGTTAACGGAAGCGGGTCGGGCAGGGGAGCCTCTGCATTTGATGCTTCGGGAAGCGGCATCGGGCTGCGAAATGTTCATTTGCGCATCCAGCTGCATTACGGTAAGGACAGCGGATTATGGCTGGACAGTGTGGAAGGGGAGTATACCAAGGTGACCCTTAGGGTTCCTTATTTGATTCTTTCAGGAGGACTGGCGGAATGACACGTAACGTGCTGATTGTAGATGACGAGGAGAATATCCGCCTTGGGATCCGGGTCATGCTGGAGCGGGAGTATCCTGGCGCGTACCGGTACTTCTCGGCTGAGGACGGGGAGGAGGCGCTGCAGCTGCTCAGCGAAGAATCCTTCGATATTATGATGACCGATATCCGGATGCCGGTCATGGACGGTATCACCTTGATTGAGCGTGTCCAGCAGCTTGAGCACCGGCCTGTTGTGGTCATTATCAGCGGCTATGATGATTTCGAATATGCGAAGCAGGCAATCCGCTACGAGGTCAGGGATTATCTATTGAAGCCGATTGTGCGCAGTGAGCTGTTCCAGACATTCTCGCGGCTGGAGCAGGCGCTGAAGCGGGAGCAGGAAATTGGCGGTATGCTGAGCAAGGCAACACAGAGAGAGCAGGATTACCAGCAAAATGAAATGTACTATATTCTGATGAATGCCGATATTGCAGGAGCAGAAGTAAGTGAACGGCTGAACCGGGCCGGCCTCCAGGAGCTTCAGGCCGGATATTTCATCCTGCTTATTCAGGAGACAGGGGCTAACGGCAGAACGGACGGGGGCGGCGTGCTGTATTCGCGCATTCACGAATTTGTGCATACAGAGGAATATCACTTTCTGGACAAAGAGGGAAGATCGCTGGTCGTTATCCGTGACGGGCAGCGGCTGGTGGAGCTCGCGGAGTATCTTGGACAAGACCGGCTTGTGTCTTGTCAGACGGGAATCAGTGAGTGTATGGTGCGGGCGGAGGACTTCAAGGCTGCTTATGCGCAGGCCTTGAAGGCGCTGCGGTATTTCTTCCTCACCTCCTCAACCGGCGTTATCCGCTACAGCCAGATCAAAGATAAGCCCAGAGACTTCGAGATTCCAACAGAGCAGATCGTTAAGATCGGCAATATGCTGGGTACTGGCCGTGACCAGGAGATGAAGCTGCTGCTGTCGCAGGTGCTGGATTACCGGAGAATACTCCAATATGACATTTCATATATAGAGCAGATAAGCAGGCATATCAACGAGCGGATCTTCGACAAGGCATTTAATATCTATGGCAAGGAAGCGGCAGACATTATCAAAGTGTACCGCCAGATTGGGGATCTGTACAACTCTCCGCATTTCCAGGATTACTATCACGGGGTTGAGAATCTCCTGGACCGGATGAATGATTTCATCAAGGGAATCAAATCGGCTCATCTCAACCAGAAGGAGATGGAGGCAGCGCTTCAGTTCATTGAACAGAATTATGACCGCAGCGATTTCAATCTGACGATGGTGTCGAATCATGTCTCTTTCAATTACTCCTATTTCAGCTCGGCCTTCAAGGAATATACGGGGATGAGCTTCATTCAGTACATCAAGAAACTTAGACTGGCCAAGGCCAAGGAACTGCTGGAGATCAGCAATGATAAAGTATACGAGATTAGCGCAAAGGTCGGCTTCGAGAATCCGAAGCACTTCAACAAGCTCTTCCGGGAAGCAGAGGGGATATCTCCACTGGAATACCGGATGGCAGCCGGCTTGAAGCAGAGCCCTAGTGTGCTCAGAAGCCCAAAGGAGGATCATCAGGAATGAAATATATCATTGAGCCGTCCCCGCGTATGCGTGAGATGGTGGAAGAGTGGGATTTCCGCAGGCTGTTGAATCAGGTATGTTGTCCAACCAACGCCCGGATCGGGAAGCAGATGTCTGAATTCGGAGCAATGTTCTTCTTCTCCGGTGACAAGGCAAGCCTGATGGAGGAGATTGCTTCGTTTCGCTCGGCTTGTGCAATCCCTCCGTTTATTGTCAGTGATCTGGAGAATGGGCCCGGCGATATGATTCAGGGCACGCAGCGGTTCCCCCATATGATGGGGATCAGCCAGGCGGATTCACCCGAGCTTGCGTATGAAGTTGGCCGGGCAGCTGCGCTGGAGGCCGGGCAGCTCGGCTATAACTGGACCTTCTCTCCTGTAGCAGATCAGGCCATGGACCCCGACAGTCCGGTGGTCTCCAGCCGCAGCGCCGGACAGAAGCCGGAGCAGATCGTCAAGATCGCCGGGGCGTATATGCGGGGGCTGCAGGACAACGGAATGATGGCTACGATCAAGCATTTCCCCGGAGACGGCTACGACACACTGGATCAGCATCTGACGACACCTGTCAACCGCCTGTCACCGGAGGAATGGCGTCAGGGACCCGGCCGGGTGTTCAAGGAGTTAATTGAATCCGGCGCGATGGCGGTAATGCCCGGACATATCGCATTGCCGGCTTTCGACAGCCCGGATGAGCGGGGCATCTATCCTCCGGCCACCGTATCGCGTGCCCTGCTGCAGGACCTGCTGCGCGGAGAACTGGGCTTCCAGGGGCTGATCGTGACCGATGCGATGGAGATGGGCGGGATTGCCGGATTCATGAATTATTATGATGCCTGTGCGGCAGCGCTGGAGAATGGCTGCGATATGCTGCTGTTCCCCAGGATCGAAGAGCGCTTCTATCTTGAGATGGAGCGCCGGTACACCGAAGGCAAGCTGACCCGGGAGGCATTAGTGGACCGCGCCTGCCGTGTGCTCTCGCTGAAGGAGCAAATGGGAATGACTGCCGCAGATTCTGCACCGGTGCGGGAACGGGAGCAGCCTGACCGCGATGCGATCGCCCGTCTGGCTGAGCGTTTCGTAGCGGAGAGTCTGACCCTTGTGAAGGACCGGGCCGGCCTGGTTCCTTATCCGCTGAAGCGTGAGACCAGAGTGCTGCATGTTATCATCATGAACCATGCTGACCGGTATCATGAGATGTACGAACGGATCAGGAATGAGCTGGGCAAATATTCTGATCATGTGGAGCAATGGATCGATCCCGGACCGGACCGGCTATTCACCGCCGCACTGCCTGGAACCTACGATGTGATTCTCTGTTCAATCGGCAGCCGGCAGGATTATGGTCTGAATGTCACAAGGCTGCACGGGGAGGTTGCCCGTAATATGATGGGAGGCTGGACGAAGCTCGGGACCCCGGTCATCTTCATCTCCCACTTCCATCCGTTTGTTCATAAAGAATACACGGCGTCCATTGATACCCTGATTAACACTTACGGAGACATTGAGTGTACGGCATCCGTGCTGGTTGCGGCCATTGCGGGGGAGCGGCACATCCGCCGGAAACTGGTCGCCCACGACTGACATAGGGGTACAGGAACGATGATCCGCCGGTCCCATAGGCGAAGAGCCGGTGTCTCAGGCTGTCGGGAGAATCCCGGCAGCCTTCTTTATGTGAAGCTTAAAAGTAAAATTATTCAAAAATGTGTTACTTTTAGTCGACTGATGCGTCGTATAGTAATAGACAGCATGAGCTATTTCGACGAATCACGCTATTACAGATAACCGAAGGGAGGACGTGTATCGCTGTATTGTAGGGCAAAACTTATGAAGAGAGGATGAGTTTGTTGAAAAAGAACCTCCGTTATTTTCTAGGCCTCATGCTCGTATTATTAATGATTCCAATGAGTGTCGCTGCTTCTAGTGCTGATCGTAATGCGGATTTCACTCATACTGTGCCGCGTGCCATTATACAAGCTATGGAATTGCAAGAGCCGGCCCTTCGAGCCTATCAGAATCTCTGGGACAGTTTCGATAAAAATGAACTGGGTACACCGGTGTATCCCGAACATTATGCAGGGGAATATGTCAGCGGCGATAAACTGGTAATTATGTTGGTAGATCCTACTGAAGAGCTGAAAGAGGAGTATATGAGGCGTGCAGAGGATAGTGATCATGTTATATTTGAAAGCGCTTCATATTCGCTGAATTATCTGAAGAGTCTAGATCAAGTCGCCAGACAGCTGGAGGAGCAGGATTACCGCCTCGGAAGCTACGGTGTGGACCGGAAGGCTAACGTGTTCTTTGTCTCCGTGATTGAAGAAGATTACAATAAGCTGATGAACGAGCAGCCCCAGACCCTCCAGAAGACAACGGAGAGCTTGCCGATTCGGATCGAGCCGGGAACAGCTAATTCGAGTACCGCCCAATTATGGGGAGGGGACCGGATTACCAATGAAGACAATGGCGCTGGATTAAGTGTGGGCATAGGCGGGAGCTATGGGGGCGGCAATGCCATCCTGACGGCCGGACACAGCAATGAGAAGGTGGGCTTCTTTTCTCCGAGATATCCTTATATTCAGTATTCAGGGACCCGGACAGGACAGGTCGCTTATCAGCGTGCGAATCAAGCCGTCGGTGCGACTGGCGTTGACTCCCTGGGCGACTTCGCGATGGTGAAGTTAACCGGAAGCGATACGGCGACGAACAAAGTGTATGGAAGTGTATCCATAACCGGTACCTATTCATCGGTTCCTGTGGGAACCACGATCTACAAATATGGAGCAACGACCGGATATTCATGGGGGACGGTGTCACAAGTGAGCATTAATGTCACTTACTCCGATGGCTTGTTCAATACCTATCGCGTGAACGGCCTGTATCAGTCTCTGATGCAGAATTCATCCGGTACGGATGCCGTTGCCGGAGGAGACAGCGGCGGACCGGTCACATGAAGGATGGAAATGCCAATAAGCTGCATGGTATTGTAACGGCCAGAAGCAATCCAACGAGCGGGCCTGCCAAGATCATGTATTCCACCCCTATTTATTATGCGGAGCATGCCGGCTTCACCGTTAAGACTAATTAGTTAACTGTACCCATAAGGAGGATGATGACATGTCTGTTCCCTCAGTCTCTAAGCCATTCCTGTGGTGGTGCGCCGTGATGACGGTCATTATCCTCTTGTGTGTGATTGCCTACCGGACAGGGTCCGCGTGGTATCACAATCACCAGCTACGCAAGGATTTCCCGGCTGCGGCAGCAGCCAGTCCCTATCAACAAGGCGTTCCGCTGGAGCAAATGGATCTGAGCACGTATCGCTCTTATTTTCCCGGTAATATGGCAGAGCCTGCTTACTCCTTAACGCATCGTATCGAAGCGCCTGTGTCCCTGCAGTATTATACTGAGATTCCAGCCGGTGATGCAGCGGTAGCCATGGAAATCCCCAAAGGAACGATGATTAAGGCCATTCCGGAGGAAACACAGGGGTCTTCATTCTATGAGCTAGGATATGGGTATACGAGCTATCCCACGTATGAGCAGGGCTGGCGGTATGTCCGGCCGTTCAAGACGGAAGAGGCGGCAAGCCCTGGATTGGGCGAGGAGTATTATTATATTCAAATAGACAGCTTAGAGGCAGTGTTGGACGCAGCGATTAGAGCAAATAAGCCTTTTCGGGCGGCGGTGCGTCAGCAGCATTGGAGCCTGGAACGAGGAACGCATTCCTTCGCAAGGTATATAGATGACGTACTGCATCAGAATGGAGCGTACCTGTCACCGGATCTGTTCTACCGGTCCTTTGACCGCTGGAATATGCTGCTGCTGGGAGCAGTGGTGGTGATCACCGTTGTCCTGTTAAGGCCAGGCTCATGGTTCCCCCGGATTCGCAGATAGCAAGAGAGTCCAGCTCATGATATTAGCTGTTGGAGAGAACGCCTTGGCGTTCTTTTTGCTATACAGAAGATTCACCAGCCCGAGCCCTAAGCAGAAAGGGTATAATGAATAAAATACTGTCTATTTGGTGTAATTAGGGAGGGATTACAAATTTCGCTTCGTGTTCTGCATACCTGTGAACCCGATGATGATACAACATTCCTGAAGAATCTATACGATAGCCACTACCCTTTAATGAGAAAGAAAGCATATACCATCCTTAAGGACAAGGAGATCATTGAGGATGTTATTCAAGAAGCTTTCATCAGGCTGATTCCCAAGACCTCCTTGTTACGCTCCTTGAACGGCTGCAAAGTGACCTCTTATGTCGTCAACACCATTAAGCATTATTGTTATGACCATATTCGAAGGCGCATCCGCCGTTCCAGGAAGGTCTATATCGGCTTGAACAACGATGTAGCGGAGCAAATCCCTGATCTCACCGCCGCGACAGAAGAGAACTATATCCAAGCTGAAGCAGTAGGAGCGCTAACGGAAGCATTGCTGCAATTGTCTGAACGTGACCGGAATCTGCTCTACTTCAAATACAAGCTGGAGCTGGGGGATCAACAAATCGGGGAGCTTTTGAACATTCCCGCGCAACATGTACGGCAGTATATTTCCAGAGCCAGAGGGCGGGTGCTGCGGACTTTAAGTGAAGCGGGGATGGATTACCAGATCCGTTAACGCAACATAGCCCCTTCAGGCAGAATAACCTTGGAACCGCATGAGGTCATGGTTCCGGTTACGTCTGCTTAAGGGGCTATTTGTTGTTATCGTGAGTGACATTACAGTTCATTCCATAAATGCGGTAAGGAATGAAGCAGCGTTCGTGACGAAAAAACAGGGATAAGTGTATTCTGTACAACTAAAAACAGTGAAACGGGTGGACTTCCTCGTCTAATTGTAGTCTGTACAACTAAATTTGCCCGGATTCGCGAAAATCCAAATAAAGAGGCATTTTAATTGCAGGAACTACATCTAAATACAGATTCGGCGGCACATCCGGCGATTTAGTTGTACAAATTACAATGAAGACAACCCTTGCAGACTAATCGGGGGGAGGTAAACTCCCAGTCAAGCCATTAATTCAAGTAATGCTCACATGTATAGATCTGATGAGCTGCCGGCAGCTTATTTCAGCGCCCCTTCGGTCAGGCCGGCTACGATATAGCGGTGGAAGAAGAGGTAGACGATAATCATCGGGAGGGTAATCATCGCCAGGGCCGAGAACAGCAGCTTATAGTCGGTCATATAGCGGCTGGAGAAGGCCAGCAGCCCTACCGGAATCGTCTTCAGGGAGTCGTCCTGGATGTACAGCATGGCCAACAGCAGTTCATTCCAGGCATTCAGCGCCGAGAAAATCCCCACGGTAGCCATATTCGGCACCAGCAGCGGAAGGATGAGCCGGACGTACATCCGCCAGTCGCCGCAGCCGTCGATCCGGGCAGCCTCCAGCAGCTCCTTCGGGATCGAGTCCAAATACGCCTTGAGCAGGAAGATGGCCAGCGGAAGCCCGGTACCGATATAAGGGAGAATTAAGCCCATATAAGAATCCTTCAGATTCAGCTGCTCAAAAATATAGCTCTGGGCAATGAAAAAGGATTGCAGCGGCATGAACAGTCCGAAGACGAACAACAGCATCAGCAGGCTGCTGCCGCGGAAGCGCAGCTTGCTGAAGGCGAAGGCTGCGAGGCTGGCGAAGAGCAGAATGCCCGCAACCGTGACCGAGGTAACAATTACACTGTTGCTGGCGTAGGTGCTCATGTTGCCGACCGTCCAGGCTTTGGACCAGTTCTGCAGATTGATCTGCTCGGGCAGCGCGAACGGAGAGGAGAAGATCTCCCGGTTCTCCCGGAAGGAAGAGAGAATAAGCCAGAGGATCGGGTAGGCATAGAAGCAGGAAATGACGATCATGAACAGATAATACAGGATATGCGGGAAGGTTCTGCGGCTGGCGGCTTCCCCGCGGTTGTAGGAATTTTTCTTGATATCCAGGGCTGTGGTCGTCAAGGGATACACCTCACTTTCTCATAATGTCAAAGTCTGCAGGTTCCGGGTTCCCCGCTAGTACTCCAGCACACTGGAGTCTTTCTTATTGATTCTACCGGCCACCAGCCCGATCACCGCGATCACAATCGTCATGATGACAGCCAGCGCGGAGCCGTAGCCGATGCTCATATGGGTGAAGACGACTTTGACCAGATAGGTGGTCACGATCTCGGTTGAATTATAAGGCCCGCCGTTCGTCATGACATAGAACAGATCGAAGGACTGGAAGCCGGTGAGCACACACAGCATAATGCCGGTCTCCACCAGATTACGGATCATCGGGACTTTAATCTTGAAGAAGATCTGTGCTTCCCCCGCGCCGTCCAGATAGGCCGATTCATAGACTTCTTTGGAGATGCGCTGGATGCCGGAATAGAAGATGGTCATATAAAAGCCTGCGTACACCCAGCCGGACACGATACAGATGGCATAAAGCGCGGTATCGGGGTTGCCCAGCCAGACACGGGTCCAGCTCGCAAGGCCGATTTTCTCCAGGAGGATATTAATAAGGCCGAAATCGGAATTATAGACGAACTTCCATAGATAGGAGACGACAATCATCGGCAGCATGACAGGCACGAAGAAGGCAAGCCGGAAGATGCCGCTGCCCTTGCGGCCCATCGTGATTAAGCCTGCCAGTCCGAGTCCGGCAATGACCTCAACGAAGACCGTAGCCACAATATAGATCAGCGTGTGTCCGTAGGAGTTAATGTAGACCTGGTCCTGAAAAGCGCGGATATAATTGTCGAAGCCGGTGAAATGCATCGTGCCGATCCCGTTCCAGTCATAGAAGCTGAATACGAACGTCATCAGGACGGGGACAAGGACCACGAAGCCAAACAGCAGGAGGGCTGGAGAGATGAACAGGTAGGGAGAGAGCTTATTGCTTCGGCCGGACATGGGGCCACCTCCAATTCTTGATGTACAAGGAAAAACTTCATTTCCGCTTACCAGATGAAGCCGCCTTGCGGCGGCTTCACCGTTATTTCAGCGGGGCGATGGTGGTCTCCAGCTCAGCCAGAGCATCTTCAGGGGACTCAGCGCCGCCGATCACCTTAGAGGTGGCCATATTAAGCGCGTTGGCGACCTCAATGGAATAGCCGGTATCGGGCGGCGACACCAGCACCGGGGCATTCTCCATCAGATCGTTCAATTCAAGTGAGAGCGGAAGCATGGTCTCTTTGTCGATCCCGTCCTTGGTAATCGGCACAGCACCGGCGTCAGAGAGCTTTTTGGAGGATTCGGGAGAGCTGTAGAGCTTCATGAATTCAATGGCCTCGTCGATCAGCTTGGAGTTTTTATTGACGACCATTCCGTTCAGTACGCCAATCACACTGTCCTGATTGCCCTTGCCGTCCGGCATAGCCGGTGTATTGAAGTAGCCCAGCTCAAGGTCGGGGGTTTCTTCTACTGCGGTCGCAGCCAGCCAGCTGCCGATCGGATGCATTGCGCCACTGCCGTTCAGGAACAGCATATCCGCTTCACTGTCGCTGGCGGCAGTGATATTCTCATTAATGTAGCCTTTGTCCCAGAGCTCCTTCACATAACCATAAGCCTTGACGAAATCAGGGGAATTGAACGGCTGCTTCAGCTGCATCGCCTCACTGTAGGCATCCTCGCCCGCAACCCGTGAGAGGATATGGGCAACCCAGTTGCCTGCCGTCCACAGATCGGAGTTGCCGATGACGAGCGGGGTGATGCCTGCCTGCTTGACGGTCTCGCATACCTTCAGGAATTCCTCCCAGGTGGCTGGCGGCTGCAGACCGAGATCATTGAACACCTTTTTATTGTAAAAGATGACGTTCGTCACATCGCCCGCAGTGGGAATCATATACGTCTTGCCGTCGATCACCATTCCGTTGAAGGTGCCTTCGGCGAACATATCCTTCAGTCCTGAGCTCTCCAGCTGTTCGGTAATATCTGCGGCATAACCGTCTGTTACCCGGGTCTGCAGCCGCTGTCCGGCCCATTCGAAGTACAGATCAGGCGCGTTCTTGCCGCTAAGCAGATTGGGCAGGCCGATCGTCTGGTACGTGTCATCGTCCTGATAGTTGAATTCCACCTTAATCCCCTGATGCTGTGCCTCGAACTCCTTGCCGATCGTCTCCCAGACCTTGATCAAGCCTTCGCCGGGCGAGCCCATTGCAATCCGGAGGGTTTCCTGTTTCGCACCGGAGCTGCCGGTACTAGCTGAGCTATCATTAGAAGCTGTAGAAGAGCAGCCCGTCAAGGCGGTAACCAGCATCGTTGAGACCAGTGCAATCATCCTTTTATTCATTCGTTAATCGCTCCTTAGATTGGTATTGGAAATAAGCTGACGCGACTACGTATCCCCTCTAATTACTGTTCTCCCCTTCGTCTTCACACTCCCCATATGTAATATTACTTAACTCAATTGAGTGAGGTATCTCTGATCTTGTCCGAGATTTGTTGAAGAATTGATAATTTGTAGTAACAATATAGTTTTCATTATTAAGTATAGCAGGGAGGCTGTCAATTGTTTTTTTGAACGAATAGACAGAAAAAATTCATTTTTATCAGAAAACTAGCAGGGAGAAGTTGTTCCTCCGTAAAATTTTGTAAGCGTAAACAATGTTGATAGTACAAGGAAATATACGATGTTATGGGAGGAAGTGGAAAATGGGGGCGCATATATATCTCGGTTTAATAAATGTGTTGACAATTTGTTATGATTAAAAATAGAATGTGTGTAAATGTTACTACAACAACATTAATAACGTTACATGGAGGTGACATGACTGAGGTTGCTCCGCCCCGGCTTTATCGCGTTAACGATTACACTTTGAGGAGGAATGCATATGAAGTTCAGATGGAAGCAGGTGCTCGGAGTATTCGCCGTCGTGTCGTCCGTGGCATTTACGTGCGTGTCCACGGTATCGGCAGCAACAACCGAGAAGATTCCTGCATGGGCCGCCAAGGAAATAGCGTCGTGGAAGGAGATGGGGCTGCTGAAGGGGAATCCGGACGGCCTCGTTCTGCCGGATGACGGAATCCGCAAAACAGAATTCGCCGCCTTGATTAACCGGATCTTTAATTTCAGTGAGGAGAGCAGCCAGAGCTTCAGCGATGTCCCTAAGACAGCCTGGTACGCCTCTGACATCAGCAAGGCGGTTGCCGCCGGTGCGCTTATCGGCAGTGGCGATGGCAAGATTAATCCGCTGGAGATCCTGACCCGTGAGCAGGCAGCGCTGATGCTCAGCAGAGTATTCAATGTTACCGCTTCAGGGAATTCATATGCCCCGTTCACGGATGATGCTCTTATTGCCGGCTGGTCCAAGGAAGCGGTCTATGCGATGAAGGAAGCCGGTTATGTGGAGGGCACGCCGCAAGGTGCGTTCCAGCCCAAGAAGGCGCTGACGCGGGCCGAGGCGGTGAAGATGATCAACAATGCCATGGGAACCCTGATTGCAGACGGGGCAGAGCATTCCGGCATCTCCGGCAGCAACCTGATCGTTAATACAGCAGGAGGTACGCTATCTGATCTGAAATTATCAGGGAATTTATATATTACTCCCGGCGTTGGGGAAGGGAACTTAAGTCTCAATAACGCAGCGGTTGGGGGCGTCGTCTACATCAACGGCGGCGGTGTGAACAGCATTACCCTGACAGACAGTCAGGTGGGCAGCATTGTCATCAGCAAACCCGCCTCCCCGGTAAGAGTTCTCCTGAAGGGGAAGACAACTGCCGGGAAGATGGATGTAACCTCGGGTGCCAGAATCGTTAATGAATCCGGCCAGGCGATAAGTACCATTAACTTGCTTACGCGGGCTTCCGATGCTGTCTCGGTGTCAGGGGATGTTAATGAATTGAATGTGGCTGCACCGGCAAGCTTCACGCTGGAGAGCGGGCAGATTGGAAGCTTCAACGTCTCTCTTAAGGCAGGCGGGTCAGCGATTAAGCTGAACAAAGGCGGGGTCATCAAGACAATGACCTTGAACAGTGCCGCAGCTATAACCGGTGAAGGAACAATCGCAGAAGCAGTGGTCAATGGAGAAGGTGTGTCTTTCTCGGTCAAGCCGGACAAGCTGACGGTCAATGCTGCGAAGGTAACGATAGGCGGACAAGACTATGATGCATCAGGTCATCTTATTAATCCTGCGGCCGGCAATCCAGGAGGATCGGGTTCAAGTGGTGGCACAAGCACCCCGGCTCCAACACCTGCTCCTACTCAGATTCCAACCCCTAGCCCGGACACAGGCGGTCCGACACCAACACCAACACCGACGCCTACACCTACACCAACGCCCAAACCAACGCCGACACCTACACCAACCCCGACACCTGAGCCCAAAGCTGCCGAGCTGTATACCTATGCGGAAGCCTTAAGCTCGTTCAGCTCCACAGGAGCAGAAGGGCTGGCCAAGCAATATCTGACCTTCCTTCAGGACCCGTCCTACAATCCTCCGATAGCAAGCAAGGATGTGGTCATGCCGGACCTTGTGAATGCCGTGACTTTTGTGAACTATGAATTTAATATCAAGCCTTCCATATTCGCTTCGATGCGGGGGATTAACACCTCTGTTCTAGACAAGACCCGTACTTATTTATGGATCGGAACAGACAGCGGAGTCACCAAAATTAATCTCGCCACGAATGAAATGACCAGTTATTCCGCTCAAGGCAAGCAATTGTACGATGATAAGGTGCTGCTGCTTTTGCCGGATGAACATACGGGGGTACTGGTGATCACAAGAACCGGCGTATCGCATATCTACCAATAAGGAAAGGGGAGCTTACCATGGACAAGATGAAAAGAACTGGCATGAAGATCACGGGTGGACTGCTTGCCTTAACGTTGTTCGTACTGCCGGCGGCGCCCGTGCTTGCGGAGAAGCTGCCTGGCGCGGCCTACGCTCCTGTTCAGCTGGAGGCTGTGCAGACCAAGGAAATGACCTATTACAAAGCCGGATCAGCCTCCATCCCGGGCACTATTGAATGGGTCACCGACACTTCAGCGCTCAAATTCCTGCCACTCTCGGTCATTGGCGATGTAACCAGTGTGGTTCTGGACGGGGGAGTCTACTGGATTGGAACGGAGACCGGCTTACAGCGGGTTGATTTCGGTGCAAAAGACACCAAGGATATTGTGCAGTATATGGCCGGACCGAGGTATCTGTATGGCGGAGACGATCATGTGACGGGACTTGCCAGTGACGGACAGAACGGCATCTGGGTCCGGACGGCGAGCGGTGTCACGCATATCGCGATGCCGGAGAAGACGCTGCATGACAAATCCTTTATCTATGAGGATCTGGTGCAGTCGATTCTGGACCGGCGCGGCATGGTGCATGGCGCGGGCTTCACCTTCACGGAGACGGACAGTACGCTGGATGCGGTCAATTACAACTCGGCGACCGGAGTATTCACATCCACGCCTACCACCAGCGATAATGACGGTCTATGGACAACGATGTATGCCATGGGCGAAATTTTCCGCTATAAGGCATTGCAGGAGCAGTACGGAATCAGCCCGGCTTCAGAGGAGCAGGCCGAGATTGCAGCGGCCAGAGCGGCAGCGCTTAGAGCGACCAAGGCAGTGTTGCTGCTTGATTATGTCTCCGGCCGCGGTAACGGGTTCCCTGCACGCTCCTATATGCTGACCAGTGAAGCGAGTGCGGCAACAGTAGGTAATTCAGTCTATGGCTACCAGTCCCAGAACGGCTTCTGGTTCCAGAACTTCGTCGGGCCGGACATGGTTAATCCGAATGGAATCATTCCAAGCATGCAGCGTGACGATGGAGTAGCGCCGATCGGCTATTCCATGGTCAGAGTAACCAAAGACGCAGAGAGCAAGAAAGGCTCCACCCTGTTCCCGAGCGGAGGTACGGATGTACTGAACTACAATGGACTTGGACTTAGTCAAGCCGCCATTGACGAGCTGAATCTGACGCGTCCTGAAGGCGAGAAGCTGGGAATTGATATTAAGACCCGGGTTGGAACATCCGTAACCGGCGCAGTGTATCAGGTGCTGCCAGTCATTACGGCCGCCACGAACAATAATGACGCCAAGGAAGACAAAACAACGGGCCTTCATAATAAGCCGCTGTTTCAGCTGACAGCTCCCGTATATGAGCAGATTCCGCAATTCTTCAACGATCTGTTCCCGGAGAGCGCCATTGTGGACGGCCATATCGACATGAACCAGATTGTGTATAAGGCAGATACTTCGGCAGATGAAGTGGACGGCCATTATGCCATGTTCTATACCGCCTATAAATATCTGATCGGGGACAGCGCCGATCCTGAGCTGCTTGAGCTTAAATCCCTTATTGAAGAAACCACGCACCGAATGACCGAGCTGATCCTGAAGGATGACCATTATTACATTGAGGACGCTACCGGCAAATCAACCCAGTGGTCCAGATGGTTCGCCAAATACTTCAATGACAGCGTTGGGACCATGGAGCGGCAGGAGCAGTGGAAGTCCAAAATCGGCGTCGATGAGAACGGAGACGATGCGCTGTCCTACGGGTACGAGGATGGGCCGCTCAACGCCCTGCAGGTGATGGCTGCGCTGAAATCGGCGAGTTATATTGTCGCTAAGAGCTATCCGGCCGATGCAGCCAAGTATGAGCTGGCGTATGAGCAGGCTTTTGCAGGCAGCTACAGCAAGGAAGAACCGTATATCAACGGCAAGGGCTATATGGCGATGGCCCAGGAATATATTGAACGCAGACTTGTCCGCCAGGCGACCAATGCTTACAGCGAGAACAATAACCAGCCGGTAACGATGGACAATGTGGGAGCCGACACTAACACCAATGCTACGCTGCATAATGACTGGACCCAATATATCAATTATTCGGATGAGGAGCTGGGCTGGTTCCCGGTATTCATTCTGGTGACTCTGGAGCAGGATGCAGACCGGCATGCGCAGATTGTAGCGGCCTTCGACCAATGGTACTCCAATGAGGTGCGGGAGGAGAATCCGTTCTACACCTTCCTCTATCAGCTGGCGCATCCCGACAAGACCGATGTCGATCTGCAATCCGCTGTCCGCTTCCTGTACCGTTTCCCGGAATTCCAGATTGAATTCCCGGTGCAATGGGACCGTCAGGATGTCCTGTATATTGAACCGGGTGACCGCGATGATTACAAGCAGACGAATTACGCGCTGGCTCCGGACGAACGGCGCATCATTAAGCATAACTCGAATCCGTTCGAGAATGACAGCCAGACAACCGGTGCCAATCCGGGGTATAACTACCGTTCGGGCAGCATTGAGGCGGGTTCGGTGTTCACGCTGCCCTACTGGATGGGGAGATATTTCGAGATTATCAAGGAGTAACAGGGGGGACTGGGCAGAAGGTGACCTTCAGCCGAACTGTCTCTCAATCGTATAACTGGGGAAATCCCCCCGGAATACCCCGAAGCTGTACTCCAGCGGCGAACCGTCAGCCAGATAAGTAAAAGTTCTCACTTGCAGGCAAGGGGAGCCTTCTTTGACACCCAGCAATTTGCTGGCGGTTTTGTCCGCGAGTACCGGCTTCAGCTGCTCCACAGAGCGGTGAGCCTTCAGGTTATACTCTGATTCCAGGAAGGAGAAGAGCGATCCGTCCTTATAATCATTGATAAGCCCGGGGGCAAGATCCCAGGCGATATAGGTAGTCTCGTACAGGAGCGGTTCATGATCGGCGTAGCGGAGCCGCAGTAGCTGGTTAACCGGAGCTTTGATTGGAATATTCAGGAATTCATTGAGCGGAATCTCCGCAGGCGTCACCTTGGCTTCGATGATCTTACTGGTTGGCTCTTTGCCGCTCATCAGTACATCCTCAGTGAAGCTGCGCTTCTGGTTAAGCTGAAGCTCCTTCCGTTTGACGAAGGTGCCCTTGCCCTGGTGCCGCTCAAGAATATCCTGGACCTCCAGCTCGCTGAGCGCGAGGCGGATGGTGGTCCGGCTGGCGGAGAACATCTCGCATAGCTCGGCTTCCGTAGGAAGCTTCTCTCCGACGGCATAGTGGCCGGATTGAATCTGTTTCAGCAGTTGTTCTTTAATATTGAAGTATAATGTATTATTTGTTCTCTTTGTCATTACAAGTGTCCTCCGATGGCAATTTGTTATATTATATCACGGAACTAGAGCGGGAGAAACCACTGCGTAACAATAGAGATTACAAGCTGAAGGAAAGCTGTTCGTGCAATATCAGCGTAACAAAGCTAGGACATTTGTAGGAACAATGTCTGTAATTATGACTATTAATATAATAATGGATTAATCAGGAGTGGAAGCTATGTACCTGGCAGGTGTAGACGGCGGCGGAAGCAAGACCATCGCCGTTATAGCGGATCATAACGGCAGAATTCTGGGGTCGGCAGTGACCGGCTGCGGGAATCATCAGATCATTGGAGTCCGGGCGGCTGTGCTCAACATTCGCGGCGCGCTGTTCGGTGCACTTGCGAAGGCAGGGGTCGGCATGGAGCAGCTCGATTATGTGCAGTTCGGTCTTGCGGGCGCGGACCGCAGGGCGGATATGGACAAGCTATATCCCGAGATCAGCAGTCAGTTGAATCTGCGGAGCTGGAGTATTGTCTGCGATACATTCGAAGGGCTTCGTACCGGGAGTCCGGATAACACTGGAGTGGTGCTTGTCTGCGGAAGCAATACGAACGCGGCCGGCCGCAACCGGCTCGGGCAGACGGTGCAGATCGGCGGCTTCGATACCCTTTTCGGGGACCGGGCCGGCGGCTTCTATCTCGCGGCACAGGCGTTCAGCAGAGCGGTGCGCTGCTGGGAAGGAAGGGAGCCGTACAGCGAGCTGGTGGAACGGATTCCGCAGAGGCTGGGTTTTGCGAGCTTCGAAGAGATGGTGGACTGTTATCTCGACGATGACATCACTGCGGCGCCGCTGGAGCTATCGCTGGTTGTTCATGAAGCGGCGGCTTCAGGGGATTGGCTCTCCCGCCAGCTGCTTGCCGACATGGGCAGAGAGCTGGGGATCTCTGCGGCGGCTGTCATCCGCAAGCTGGGCGGATTCGGAGAAGCTGAGGTGCCGGTTGTCCTTACCGGAAGCATCCTGCAATCGGGCAGGAGCCCGCTGCTGCTGGATGCACTGCTTGAGGCAGTGTGGGCGGAGCATCCCCGCGTCACACTGGTAATCCCGGAGCTGCCGCCTGTATTCGGTGCCGTGATGCTGGCAATGGACCAGCTTGGCCTGCCTGTAACCGGTGCAATCATAGAGCAATTCAAGAGAGACGGAGGAAATCACAAATGAAGAAGACACAGTTGAAGCTTGCAGTGATCGGAGGAGGCTCCTCCTATACGCCGGAGCTGGTGGAAGGCCTGATCCGGTATCATGATGAATTCCCGGTGGCTGAGCTGTACCTGGCCGATATTGAGGCAGGGGCGGCCAAGCTGAGTATCATCGGTGAACTCGCGCAGCGTATGATTGATGCCAGCGGCAAGCCGATTAGGCTGCATACGACACTGGACCGGCGCGAGGCGATCCGCGGTGCAGATTTTGTCGCTACACAGATCCGTGTCGGGATGCTGGATGCACGCTCCAGAGATGAGAAAATCCCGCTGGCCCACCACCTAATCGGCCAGGAGACCACCGGAGCAGGCGGCTTCGCCAAGGCGCTGCGCACCATTCCGGTCATTCTGGACATCTGCCGGGATATCGAGGAGCTGGCTCCGGAGGCGTTCATGATTAACTTCACCAATCCGGCCGGTATCATCACAGAAGCCGTCTCCAAGCATTCCCGGGTCAAGTCTGTGGGGCTATGCAATCTTCCAATCAGTACGAAGATGCAGATCGCTGAGCTGTACGGGGTTCCGCAAGCGGAGATGTTCATTGAGATCGTCGGCATCAATCACCTCAACTGGACCACCCGGGTGATGATGCAGGGGGAGGATGTGACGGAGGACTTCCTGAATAAGCTGTCCGGAGCCAAGGGGCCGTCAATGGCCAACATCCCTGATCTGGAATGGGATTCCGAATTCATTCAGTCTGTGGGTGCGCTGCCTTGCCCGTATCACCGTTACTATTATATGAAGGAAGAGATGTACCGGGAGATCTCAGAGCATTATCAGGAGACCGGCAAGACACGCGCCGATGACGTGAAGGAAGTCGAAGCCGAGCTGTTCGAGATCTACAAGCAGCCTGAAGTCAACAGCAAGCCAGCTCAACTAGAGAAGCGCGGAGGCGCCTACTATTCGGAAGCCGCAGTTCAATTGATGAAGTCCATCTATAACGACACCGGCGATATCCAGACCGTCAATGTGCGCAATCAGGGGATCATTCCTGATCTGCCCGCCGATGTCTCCATTGAGATCAACTGCGTCATCAAATCCGACGGCCCGCACGCCCTGGCCCCCACCAAGCCGCTTCCTCCCCAGATCCGGGGCCTGCTGCAGGTCGTGAAGGCTTACGAGGAGCTTACAATCGAGGCTGCCGTTAGAGGAGATTATGCCTCCGCCCTGCAAGCCCTAACCATCCACCCCCTCGTAGGCGACGAGCACATCGCCAAGGAAGTCCTGGCGGACATCCTGGAGCAGAATGCCGATTACCTGCCGCAGTTTAAGGTGCGGGTGAGATAGAGGATTTTATTATAGCGACAGCCCCTTTCAGTAGCGTAACAGGCTGCTGAGGTGGGCTGTTGTTATTTATGAGGAAGAATATGGCGTGAAGTATTGTATATTTGTAAAATAGGTGAGATAAGGGGAGGGAGGCCAGCTAGTCATTGCTTTTTTGGTGTAGGAGCCGGGAGGATGGGCTGAGTAGACGGATATATAGGAGGCTAAGATGGCATTAGTACATGAGTTTTATCTGATTCCTGCTGTAGGAGATGCAGAACACTTATGGATGAACATAGCTAATAACCCGAAAGTAATGGATAGTGTGGTCATACATGACGACATTATTCTGTACATAAACGATACCTTGAAGTGGATTCCAAGCAGTAATCCGGCGTTACCGGGAATGCCGACAGGTGCCGGAATTAACTATTACGGCGTGACTCTTTTCGATCAGCACTCGGCGGCTGCCTTGCACAGGATCTTCTCCGCTTGGAGAGACCTGTTCCTGAATTCACCACAAGTGTTAGAGCTCACCGGAGAATTCTATACTATTGAGGGCGAAGAGCAGTCTGGGCAGTATGAACGATTGATCTACGAGCGGCATGAGGTTATTGAGCAGTTTGCAAAGATGATTTCATTTGCGGATAGGCTTTTTGAAGGCGGGTTTTATTTGTTTCATTGCGGGATTTAGCCTTAAGGCTTTTGAATGGATCAGACCTGAGCATATGGAGCCAACAGGGGACAAAGAATTAGGGCAGATTAGGGCGTTACTGGAAGAGCAGATTAGCGAATGCAGAGAGCTTTTAAAGGAGCTGTGAAACGGAGAGGGGCTACTCTACACAACCACAATGACGGTAAACAACCTGGGGAAGCTTGATGTGTATCAATACATCTATTTCCTGAGTCAGCATGCCAAGCGGCATATTGTGCAAATGCAGAGGGTTAGGGATGAGTATACAGAGCAGAGAGACCAGGGAAGAGCCTTGTTGTAATACTTTTGCCATACTCGTTACTATCAAATTAAGCCATTATAGATACAGAAGTGTACTGAAGAAATACAGGAAGAGGTGTTGTGCACAATGGTTATTTTCTTCGATAGAGCGAAACGCCCGCTGTGGGAGGGCCGCCCCTCCATTTACTCCTATATTAAGGAGCAAGGGCAATCCGTGGATGGATCACTGCCGGATGACGATGAATTCTGGGCCGGTGATCGAATGAGATGGGTGGCAGGAGGCCTAGATGGTGCCTTTGGTCATCATGCTGGACCTGATAAGATGACAGATGAGACTAGAGAGCTGGTTCAATTGCTGGCGAAGCATTCCAGAAAGCCTAAGGACTCAACGAGAAAAGCCCTATATGCCAAGCTAGTTAAGACAGATGTAGGCGGCATGATTGATGCCATTATAGATGAGGTGCGCAAGCAGCCCGGCATTAAGCCCGAATCCGTATTCCTTGAAGGGAAATGGCTCGCGGAGAATGCAGCACACCGGAATGCGGTCAAGTTCGGCATTGCTATGCTGGGTCTTTTTCAGAACGGGCAAGTCAAGGATTTGCTTCTAACGCTGGGGAGACATGAGGAATTTACACTGTATACGACGGTTGCAATCTATAATGGAATGGAAGATAGCAATCAGGTGCTGTTTGAACTCGCTCAAGAGGTACATGGCTGGGGAAAAATACATATCGTCGAGAGACTCGAACCCTCCAGTCAGGAGATCAAGGATTGGCTGCTGCGGCAAGGATGCCGCAATAACGTCATGAACCAATATTTAGCCTGCATTTGTGCAAGAAATGGTGGCTTACGGGAAGCACTTTCGGTTGACCAGGTGGATGGCGAATTACTGGATGGAGCAACCGATATCATTGAAGCTCTTTTGAATGGCGGCCCGGCTGAGGACATCGATGATTATGAGGATGCACCACAGGTGTTATTTGATTATGTAAGGCTTATCCGGGAGCAAGGGACAACAGTACTGCATCTTTCAGTTATATTTAGTATTTACGGTTTTGTATCTGAGGATGAGGAGAAATGGGCTGCCCGGAATTCTGCAAGCTGGAACGAGCAGTTACAGAGCGATATCCGTGCGGGTTGTGAGCGGATTATCGCAGACCCCAAATGGAACAGTATCGTTATGAATGCTGTACGCAGCGGCAATTTAACCGATGCTTACTACGGTGGTGCTTGTGCAGAGAAGCTGGGGATAGATATCTGGGACACGCTCTACGAACAGCTTACTGCTGAACCGCTAGAGGAATTCTATTACTATCAACTCATGAAATCAGACGATAGAGACCGGATTCAAAGATTCGTTCAGTTCGCCACAGGGCACCTCCCCTTGCAGCAGATCGCCACTGGCCCCGGGACTGAGATGGGATTCGGCGAAGAATATGCAGCACACCGGAAGCTGGGCGCTATCTTGCAGAGCCTGGACAGGTTCGAGGGGATAGGCGCAGAGCTAATCCTCACTGGCCTGAACAGTCCAGTCATCTCCAACCGGAACATGGCAATCAACGCACTGGAGAGCTGGGACGTTTCATCCTGGGGAGAGCAGCTAATTCACGCAGTCGCACATTTGTCGGAATTGGAGCCTGAAGAGCAGGTGAGAGAACGGCTGGATCAGCTCCGTAAGGATAAGGGGTTATAGGTATTTGTGAGTTTTCTTAGAGAAGGGGATTTATAATGAAAAAACAAACCAAATACCTGCTAGGAATCGGGGCTCTAATCATTGTTTTGGTAGCAGCTGTCTTTGTATATAATGCTCAGAAGACGACTTCTTTCAAGAAACTGATCACCGATAAAATTAATGTTAATGAAATATCGGCCATTTATATCACCCAAAGATCTTCAGGTGAAGAAGTTAGGCAAGATGAAATTAAAATCGAAGATCGGGAAAAAATAAATAAGCTCATGGCTGAGTTCAATAAGTTAGACTTGAAGAGTGCACATGACGGAAAAATTAAGCTTGTTCCCTATACGTATACCATTCGGATATATGTAAATAGAGAGGCTAGATTCGGCATAGACATATTTAACAAATTTAATATTTCCTTGTATGACAGTAGTAAGACCAAGAATAGACTGCGTGAGTATTCAACCAACAATGGTGAAATAATAAGTAAGCTGGAGAATTATTTTAAATAGACCATGAACCAAAAGGTGTTCTCGAAGGAGCACCTTTTTCTTTCACTATTTTAAATTCAGGATCGGCAATTAATCTATAGTCCTTAACCCCCAATTGCCTGCATCATCCTTCACGAAGTAAAAGGAAAGATTGTCAACCTTAACATCCGAACCATCCTTAACTTTAACCTCTAGAGTTACAACAGTTCTTCCAGCAGAATCATCCTCAACAGAAATTAGCTTATCAAAAGAATACTCTTTGCCCAGCATAAAGCCGTGTGCGTCAGCAGACTGATCATTTGCAAAGGCACTCTTGAATTCTTTCTCATTATTGTTCACTAAAGCCTTCATTACTGCATTCAAACTATTTGTAATCTGTTCATTCAACTTCGTATCATTTACATCGCTTAACTCAATGAATATACCTGTTTTAAAATCGTCCTGGTCTGGTGATGAGTGTGGCGCTGAAGGCTGTGTGTCTTGACTTGTAGCTTCTTGTTTGGGGGTATCATTGGAATTCCCTGCACAGCCTGCTAAAATTCCTATAATTAAAGAGCACGCTATAATCTTTGCGATTTTGTTCATGCTAACCCTCCTTCGGTTTATTGCCTTAGCCTGTAGGGGATGCAGGTCCGATCCTTCGGCTGAAATAGCTTACTACAATATACAAAGGGGATTTGTCATGAAGAAAATAAAAATACTACTCTTGGTAATTGTTCTGATGGCTTGCGCCTTAGGACTAGCTGGATTAAAAATATTCAAAGATAAAACAACAAGCGAAGTAGAAGCATACTTAATAGAAGAACAAGGGTATAATCCGAATGATATATATGAGATTTATACTCAAATTGGTAAAGCTCCTCTGGTGAGTACGACCGTCATTTTTGATGATGATAGAAGCTCCAGATATTTGTATCGTAAAGAAAATGGAAAGATATATCAATACAGTAGGGCTCCTGTCCAAGGTGTGGACGATGGAACAAAACGATATAAGCATGTTGAAGAGTGAAAAGACGAGGCCTTTCGCGAAGCCGATTAGATTACCCGTAGTGCTACCAATAAAACCATAAGCATACAATTGAACAAGCTCTCAAATATTTGTATGGAGGAATATCATGAAAAGATTGATAGGGGTTTCTCTATTGATACTATTGACCGCTTGCTCTAACCCTCAAGAATCTAACCCAACAAAGAAGGATATTACCTTTACCGAAATTAAATCCTCTCTAAGCAACGCATCACCTATATTAAAATGGAATGACCAAATATATTTAATAACTGACGAAAAGGTATCTGCCAGTGAAATTGAGTTGGAAATCGGAACAGTTACCAGTTACTCTATCACAGGCGAAAAAATGACACCGAACAATTTTTCGAATTATTATGGTACAGGCACACCATTTTTCATTATTAAAGGGAAAGACAAAGTAAAAGAATTAGCGATCCAAACTAGTAAAGAAACCTTCGTGAAGGCAATAATTCCAAAGGCAGTTACCAGCTCCAATTCTGAATTCCAACTCTAATATGGTTCAAACCACGCTGCCGGGCTCCAATAGGAGTCCTTTTCTGTGTAATTTTAGGAATATCATAGATTTACATTAGGGATTGGGCTATCATTATTGCATACAGAGAAATTGTGGAAAATTGAATTTGACCAACGGGCGGAGGTACACATGGACGAATTAATGCAGAGAATCATTCAATTCCGTGACGACAGGGACTGGAAGCAATTCCATGATCCCAAGGATCTGGCGCTCTCGATCACGCTGGAGTCTAGCGAGCTGCTGGAGCTTTTTCAATGGAAGAACAGTCAGCAGGCTATAGAGCAGCATTACTCCGACATGCAGGACGAAATCGCGGATATTCTTATCTACACGCTAACGCTTGCCCATGATCTGCAGATCGATGTTAAGGAGGCTATCCTCCAGAAGATAGACAAAAACGCGAAGAAATACCCCATATCCAGCTCCAAGGGAAGCTCACAAAAAAGCACACAGCAGTGAATGAACAGGGGAGAGCTCTATGATTATCTATGAATCGACCAAGCAGCAATTTATGGATGATGTGACCGAGGATACGATCGCCGTAAAGATTCATAACCAGTACGTTCAAAAAATCGGCAGGGCTGCCATGGGCGAAATCAATGCCTGGAACAATTCCATGAACTATCTATATAAAGTACTGAACACCTCGGACATTCCAGATGACGCAGGAATCGCGATTGAATATAGAATTCCGGCGCAGCCAAGAAGAGTCGACTTCATGATTACAGGCTTGAATGAACAGGATCAATACTCCGTGGTTATCATCGAGCTTAAGCAGTGGACAGAAGTGGAGACGGTTGAGGATGCGGATGGTCTGGTCAGAACCTTTTTTAACAGAACCAAGACAAGCACGCAGCATCCTTCGAAGCAGGCATGGTCCTATGCCAGACTCATTCATGATTACAACGAGAGCGTGCAGAACGAAGCGGTCCAGCTCTATCCTTGTGCGTATCTACATAACTATATTCAGAAAGATAATGACCCCTTATTGCACCCTGTCTACGATTCATACATTGAGGAAGCGCCGATTTTCTCCAAGGGAGATGCTCTAAAGCTAAGAGGGTTTATCACGACCTACATTAAAAAGACCGACAGAAGCAAATCACTATACCTTATAGAGCACGGCAAAATTAAACCCTCCAAATCGCTGCAGGATGCACTCCTCAGTATGCTCCAGGGAAATCAGGAATTCATTATGATCGACGATCAGGATGTTGTTTATCAAGAAGCTTTAAGATTAGCGAAGCAAGCCCGGTCTGGAAAAAAGCAAGTCCTGATCGTCGAAGGCGGCCCGGGAACAGGCAAGTCGGTGCTTGGCATTAATCTGCTGGTAGAGCTTACCGCCCGGGAACTCGTCTGCCAATATGTAACCAAGAATAGCGCCCCGCGTTCCGTGTATATGAAGAAGCTCCAGAAGAACGTGAAGAAAGCGGTCATCGATAACCTATTCAAAGGCTCAGGTGTATATTATGATGCATTGCCCAATGAATTCGATTGCCTGATTGTGGACGAGGCGCACCGCTTGAATGAGAAGTCCGGCCTGTTCAAAAATAAAGGGATCAATCAGATGATGGAGATCATCCGTGCTTCCCGGTTCTCGGTATTCTTCATCGATGAATATCAGAAGATTGCCATGCACGATGTAGGCAGCAAGGAGCAGATCAGGCACTATGCGGAGCTGATGGATGCCGACATCACGGAGATGACCCTGTCTTCCCAATTCCGGTGCAATGGCTCGGACGGATATTTGGCATGGCTGGATGATGTGCTCGAAATTCGTGAAACGGCGAATGCAGACGGCTTCGACTTCGAGTATGACATCCGGCTCTACGATGACCCGAATAAGCTGCGGGACGAAATCTTCAGCAAGAATCAGATCAATAACAAGGCCCGAATGCTCGCCGGCTACTGCTGGGACTGGAAGAGCGATGGCAAGAACAATCCCGGCGTGCATGATATTCAGCTAGAGCAATACCAATTCTTCATGAGCTGGAACCTGAGCAATACCACCACCTGGGCCATCGACCCGGAATCCATCGAGCAAGTAGGCTGCATCCACACCTCCCAAGGTCTGGAGTTCGACTATGTCGGAGTAATCATCGGCGAAGATATGCGCTATGAGAACAACCGGATCATCACCGACCCTTTCAAGCGTGCGAAGACAGACAAGTCCCTGTCAGGCTTCAAGACCCTGTACAAAAAAGACAAGGACGAAGCCCTCCGCATAGCCGATCAGATTATCCGCAACACCTACCGGACCCTAATGACCCGGGGAACGAAGGGATGTTATATCTACTGTGTTGATCCTCATCTGAAGGCGTACTTGCAGAGGCGGTTGGCTTTGCAGGGGGCGGTGGTGGGGTTTGGTTGAGGGTAGCAGCGTTCTATAGAGAACTATCATTGATTTGAAAAGATGGAGGATCAGATTAATGGAGCGGGTAACCCCGTGCCAACAATCTGTCCTCTATTTTGTTATAAGGGGGTTACGTGTTCAATAGCAAATTAAGATGCATTTTGGAAAGTTTTCTAGATTAAAAAATTACAAATTAGTCCAAACAACTTTTGTTATTTCTTCTGTTTTAACTGGTAAAGACGATACATTTCTAATTCTTCTTTTAACCGCTGCGCCTCATCTGCTGTTATTTCCTCTAAATTATCCTGTCCAAAGAAAATATAAGGTGGACGGTCTTCTTTTATTAACTCTTTAATGTATGTTCTTTCTTCTCTTCCAATCAAAAAATCCACAGACACTTCAAAATAATCTGCAAGCCTAATTAATGTATTTACATCAGGAATCCTCTTTTTAGATTCGTAACCGGAGATTGATACCTTTGATACTCCTATGGAATCTCCTAATTGTAATTGTGTAAGGTTGTTCTGAATTCTTAACTTTTTTATTCTTTCCGATATTAGCATTAAACCCACCTCAGAAATATCTTACCCCAAAGTTAACAAGAAGTTAATAAATATAATTGAAGTTAACATATGGTTAACCTATAATGAAAATTAACAATGAGTTAACTTTGTTAGGGAGGATGAAGTATGAAAAGAATAGTTTTTTTATCAGGTGGGATTGGAAGTTGGGCGGCAGGAATGAGAGTGATGCAGAAATATGGAAGTGAGGATATCATAAACCTATTTACTGATACGAAAAAGAAAAATGATGGACATCCTCATCGGGGCGAGGATCAAGATTTATACCGATTTTTAAATGAAAGTTGGGGATATATCGGTGGGGCTTTGGAATGGATGTCTGTAGGTAAGCATATATGGCAAGTTTTTGAAGAGGTAAGGTATATGGGGAACACAAGGATTGATCCGTGTAGTAGGATACTAAAAAGGGAGGCGGCAAGGAATTGGATTGAAAAGAGATTTTCTCCAGATGAAGTTACTTTATATCTTGGAATTGATTGGACTGAAGAGCATCGCGCAAAAAAGTGTAGAGACTATTGGAAACCGTACCATGTTGAGTTTCCACTAATTAATGAGCCATATTTGTCTAAAGAGGATATGTGTATCTGGGTTGAAAAGTACGGAGTTAATAGACCACGTTTATATAATATGGGTTTTTCACATAATAATTGTGGGGGATTTTGTGTGAAAGGAGGGCAAGGACACTTTTACAATTTATTAAAGCAAATGCCTGAACGATATGCTTATCATGAAGCCAAGCAAGAAGAACTTTTTCTAATCATAGGGAAGAAAGTTCCTTTCATAAGAAGAACAATAGATAAACAGATGAACTATTTAAGTTTAAAGGAATTTAGGGAGCAAATAGAAAAGGACGAGTTGAACAATAAGGAAATATCGATTGATTTAATGGACATCGGTGGGTGTGGCTGTTTTAATGACATTTGAAAATGAATGTTTACTATATATAATTTCATGAAAACGTTACAAAACACAATAAATAGAACATAAGTTCCTTAAAAAACTATCCATATTTTATATCTTGGTGTATAATCATCCCTGGAGACTATTCTCCAGGGATGATTATTTAAGAAAGGAAGTCCTACATATATGGCTTATGCTAGACATCAAAGTTTCTATATAAGAGATAAGTGGTTCAGCAAAGGATTAAGGGCAGTAAAACAAAATAATAGGTTTTTCTTCAATGAATATGCATTTGAGACAATTGGGCTTGGAAAAAATATGCTTGAAGCTTTAAAATATTGGTTGTTTGCTTTTGATGTTGTTGAGGAACGAACAATAGAGGGACAACGGATACATGTATTAACGGAATTAGGAGAAATTTTATTTAATAGTGATCGCCTTTTGCAAAAAAATGAATCGTTGGCTATTCTTCACTATCACTTGGTAAAGAATAAAAATGATCAATCAACAGTATTTGATTGGTATTTTAACAGCTATCGAGAAACTTCTGTTAGCAGACCTGATTTACTTAGTTCCTTTGTAACATGGGTTAGCCAAAATGAGGCGAAGGATATATCAGGAAATTCTTTGAAACGAGATATAGACTGTTTAGTTCAATTCTATACTAAATCGCCTGATGATAATGATCCCGAGGATACTATGTTTTCCCCATTTTCGAAACTAAAGTTGATGAGAAGTGAACGCTCAGGGGAGAGCTTTGATACAATCAAAAAAATAATCCCTGAGCTTAATTCAATTGGAATAGCCTCACTTTACTACATCCTTCTTGATCTTGACTCTATCCCTGAGGATCGGCTTATTAGTGTCGATGAGATTGTGAATGGTGATAACCTATGGGGGAAAATATTTAATCTGTCTCGGAATAAGGTGGTTGAAGCGCTAAATATTCTTACTAACCACGAAAAGTATCCGATTGAGTACGTAAGAACAAATAATTTGGACTATATAAGAGTACCGTTGATTACGTCGATTGAGTTTATTAAGAGTGAGCTTTTGAAAGGATGAGCTACTAGATATGGCTTTTAAGTCCAGTATTAACATAAAATTCGATTTGGGGAACGCTGATTTAATAACACGTTATATTCCCACGCCTTCCCATGCGGAGGCGATGAAAGGGATAATTAATGGTTTTACTGCTGATGCCAATCGAGCACACATTATTGTTGGTCCATATGGCACAGGTAAATCACTGTTAGCTAATGTAATTGGAAGTATAGTATCAAAAATGGCTAGCCCTTATGATATCGAAACATTAGTGGGGAAGTTTGAACAAGTTGATGATCAAATAGCTTCGAAAATCAAAATAGTTAGTAAACTATCAAAACCCTATTTACCGATTTTATTGAGCGGTAATGAAGGAAGATTTAGACATTCTATTTTATCCGGAATAATAAAAAAACTTAAAGAAAAAGGGATTGATGTTGTATTACCTGGGTTATCCACTAAAATCATAAAGTCTGTTGAGGTGTGGGAACAGCAATTTCCTAATACTTATCGTGAGTTTTGTCATCAGTTGAAGAAAGATGGGAGAAATCCTGACGATTGGATTGAAGAGATAAAAAAGCAAAATGAAGTTGAGATTAAATATTTTTCAGCTATCTATCCATTTCTTAGTGCTGGCGCTAATTTTGATATTGACTACGATTATAGCTTTCTTTCACAAATGGAGTACTTAACAGCCGTTCTTCAGGATAATAACCTGGGAATATTTGTGGTTTACGATGAATTCGCAAGATTTTTACAGGGTTTGAATACGGCTAGATTTAATGAAGCAATGCAAGATATTCAAGATCTTGCTGAGCTAGCCAATAGATCTAGTTCGATTCACTTATTGCTTATTACTCATAAAAGCTTGCGATACTATTTCAGCTCTTCTAATGAGGACGCAGCAAAGGAATTTCAGCGTATTGAGAAAAGGTTTAGTCAATATTTAGTTAAAAGTGACCAAGTAACTTTTCTAAGGATTGCTGAAATCATATTAACAGAGAACCTTAATCAAAAGCCGATTATAAGTACTAAAGAGTTCAATAGTACACGGGAAATGTTGAGGAAATACCCTCTCTTTCCTAGTATTAATCAAACGGAGCGAGATGAACTTGTGGTTAGAGGGATGTTTCCTCTTCATCCCGTAACGATCTTTCTGTTACCAAATCTGACTAGAGTATTTGGACAGAATGAAAGAACATTGTTTACTTTTCTAGAAAGCCAAGAAACTGGTGGTTTATTGAATCATATTAATAAAACTAATGACTATTATTTAGTACATCAGTTATTCGATTTTTTCTTTCCTGATTCTTATGATATCGGCAATGAAGATTTTTCTGAACATATTCTTCTCTATAGAAAAGCAGTGGCTCGTCTTCCTGAGGGGTTCTTAAATAAGAAATCGGCAATGAATTTAGTGAAAATCATAACCCTTTGGAATCTGTGTGCAGTGCAAAGTGAACAGAAATTGAACACCGAATTTTTAAAATTTGCTACTCGAATTAATGAGGAAGAACTATTAGAAATTTTACAAATATTAAGCACGCATAAGGTTATTCGATTTAATCGAGTGAATAATTATTGGGAATTATTTTCAGGTAATTCAGTTGATTTGCAAGAAAAACTTGACCGTGAGAAGCAACTGTTAAAAATAGACCCAGCTAGAGAAATTGAGGTATTACACAATAATCTAATAAACAAATTTTACCTGCCGGAACGTTACAACGATGATAAGGGAATGACTCGCTTCTCTGCAGTGAAAATTGTATACGGACTAGACATAATAGAAGGCAAGTTGAATCAATGGGCTAACGGTTACGATTTAATAATATACTATGTCTTAGCGAATGACCAAGAAATGTATATCACGTTAGATTTAATCTTACAAGATTTAAGCAAAAGATCGGACAGGGAGTTATTCTTTTTACATCCTAAACCGGTATCAGCGATTTTACCTGAAGTATATAATTATAGTGGATTGGATCTATTAAGAAAAAACAAGGATTTGCTCTCTGAAGATAAAGGCGTTAAGGAAGAACTGGAGATACTCCTTAATGAAACTAAATTTAGAATATCCTCATATTTGTCAGAAATATCTTCTTTTAACGAAGAAAAGGATTGGTATATTTGTGGAACAAAAGTATCGATTGCTTCTGAGTTTGATTTAGCAGAGATACTGTCGGATAAGTGCTATGAGTTGTATAATTGTACTCCTGTGATTTTGAATGACTCATTTAATAGGAACATGATCTCGGGGGTACAGAGAAATGCAGCAATACAGATAATTGATAAAATGATTGAGGATCCACGTAATCAGGATTTTGGTATTAAAGGGAATGGACCTGACTATGCTTTATTTGCTGCTATATTTAAAAATAATGATAGGCTTGATGAGAACGTCAATAGCTTAGATTACTCAAACATAAAAAATGAATCCTTTCTTGCACTTAGAACAAAATTGATTGAAAAATTAGAGAATAATCCTACAGGAGATTTTAAAGATATAGTCGAGCTATTTTTAGCTCCACCTTTTGGGATTAGAAAACCATTGATTCCTATTCTTCTAGTAGCATTACTTAGGGATCGTTGGAATGAGTTTATGTTGTATCGGAATGATATGTTTGTTCCAGGTATTAATGGTGCTAAGTTGTTTGAAATTATATTGGAAATAGGCGCGAATAACTACCAGTACGCTTATGAACACATAAATGATAATTATATTGAATTCTTTAACACAATTGAAAGATACTTTGTTGATTTTATAGAAACGCGATTAAATAACCAGTCTAGACTCATATTCATTTGTGGTACTCTACTGAAATGGCTAAGATCACTTCCAAGGATAGCGCAAACTTCATTAAATGTGGACGAAGAATTTAGAAGTTTCAGGGATCTTATTAAAAGGTCTGAGGTAGATCCTCAACAATCAGTTGCACAGCTAATGAGCCGATATTATCACAATAAAGAGCAGTTATTAGTAATTAAAGAATATGCGGAGAATTTCACTACATTGCTAAAAAAAGAGCTGGCTAGTAAGACATTGCAAGTGGTGGGTGTCAGTAGCTTTAATGACTTGGAAAAATGGATTGAGACCCAGAAAGCTGAAAGATCTTACTCGATTAATAAGCTGCCAGAAAGAATCGACGCTGCTCTTTCCTACGAGAACGAAGAAACATGGATAGAACGATTTCCAGAAGAGTACGTTGGGGTTAAAGTGGAGGATTGGTCTGATACCACGCATGATTTATTTTTTACACAGCTTAAACATGATTTAAAGGAATTGATATTAACAGATAATGAGATAAAACAAAATAATTTAAATGTAGTCTCATTTCAACTTAACAATAGTAGAAAACTAATAAATAAAGTTGATCTATCTGTTAAATCTACAACGATCTATTCGAACCTGGAAAGAATTGTGAATAGTGCTGGTAAAAATGTACCACGTCAAGAACTCGAATATCTTATCTATCAACTGTTTGAAAATTATGTAGTAAAATCGGAGTGATAATATGGACATCCAAGAAAAAAAAGTTGTACATGTAGCTATGTTCAGTGGCGGAGCTGGAAGTGCATATGTTGCTAATCATATGGTGAAAACTTATGGCAAAGAAAATTGTATTTTGTTTTTCACTAACACCTTATGGGAAGATGAAGACAACTACCGTTTTATGGAAGAAGTAGCCAGACATGTGGAGTTAGAAATAACAGAAAGACTCGATGGAAGAACCCCAGAGGAAGTTTTCTATGACGAGCGATTTCTTGGCAATTCGCGGTTGGCTAAGTGCTCTGAAGAGCTTAAAGTAAGACAAACCATTCTCTTTTTGGATGACGAGTTAAGGAATCAAAAGAACTTAGAACCAATACTCTATTTTGGAATTGGTCCACATGAGAAACAGCGTGCAGTTAATTTAAAAGAGTTTTACGAGCACCGTCCGATAGAGCCTATTGAAACACGCTTTCCGCTAATCGAATTATTCAGAGAGGATCTTGATGCCAAAGGAATTATTCGAGATGAATGGGGAATTGATTTGCCTCGAATGTACAATATCGCAGAACAATTAGCGGAGAAAGAAAATAACGAAAATGCCAAGTTGGCTCTGAAATATGGTATTAAAGGCTTTTCTCATGCGAATTGTGCTGGCAGATGTGTACGGGGCGGCTTCCAACACTATGCCCTTTTATATTCGATTTGGCCAGAAAGATATCGGGAGCAAGAAGAGATGGAGGAACGTTTTAGAGCTGATTTTAAGAAGGATGTATCAATTCTTAAAAAAGATGGTAGTTCCTATACAATGAAAGAATTTCGCGAAGTCATGGAAAGAGAGGGGTTTGAGAAGTTTTTGTTTAAAGCAGATGCGGATATTCCTTGTGTTTGTTCGTTTTCTTGATATACAAAAAGAAGCTTCCTATTTAAAGGGAGCTTCTTTTTGTATAAAACGAAATCAATCCAATGATATTTTGTTTCTGCAAGCGATCATTTTGGCGATATTTATGATAAAAGATTATTATAAAAGTAGCCTAGGATTTTTGTTATAAGAATCAGTCCTATTGTTTGACAGTCTTCATTTGAAGTATTTGGAAAAAAAGCTGTGACGCATAAAGATTCCAATTATAAAATTTTCCTATCTAGAAAATGAATTTAAAGTATGCACTGTAATTTAAGACTAAAAGAAATAGTCTATTTGAGAGATTGTTGATATAATGCGTTTAGGAAAATATGTAAGGAGGAGAGTTTATTATGCAAAAGAACACTTCTAATTGGATAAACTTTTTGAGGCAGTACGGTCCAATTCCTCAAAATGACAATATGTATGATGAAACTATTCAAAGGATAATTAATAAGAAAAAAGTTGTTCCAATTAAGATAGAAATGCTTTACTTGGATGAATTATTACAAAACTTTCTTTCAGAATCACCTATATCTGTAATTTTAACAGGCACTGCTGGCGATGGAAAAACTTATTATTGTAGAGAACTATGGGGGAGATTAGGAGGAGCAGATCACGAATGGGCTCAGAACAATAAAATAAATGAATTAATAATAAATGGAATAAAGATGATTTTTATTAAGGATTTAAGTGAATTGTCTCTAAATGACAAAGAAATCCTCTCCTTAATGGCAGATTCTATTGCTGGAGAAAGAAAAGACGTTATATTTTTAGTCGCTGCAAATGATGGACAGTTACTAGATTCATGGAAAGACATTTATCAATCTGATAATGTGGTTAAAACTCGCGAGTTGATAGAAAATTTGCTTATTAGTGGGAAAAAGAGGGCGGCTGGTTGTGATTTAAGTCTTTATAATCTAAGCCAATTGAATTCAGCACTATTATTTCCGAAAATTATTGATGAATTTTTGAAAAATCCAGGGTGGGAAGAGTGCAGTTATTGCTCGTATAGTAAAGGGGAGCAAATTTGTCCGATTTTTGAAAATAAAAAGAGATTGGAGGGCAAAGATAACCTAATTGTACGTAGATTAACCCAACTTTTAACTTTGTGTGAAGTGAACGAACTGCATCTCCCCCTTAGACAGTTACTCTTATTAATAACAAATATGGTTCTTGGACATCCAGATACTAGGGATAAGTTATTAAAATGTACTGATATTCCAAAAGTTTTAAGCAAGGATACAGTACATTTAGCAAGTATTTACCGAAACATATTTGGAGAAAACCTTCCTGAAAGAAAAAGAGATAGTTTAGATGTTTTTAAAACTCTTAATAAATTTGGGATTGGTACCGAAACTAATGGAATCATAGATAACATGTTAATTTTCGGAGAAGAAGATAGTAGATACAAAAAAAAATACGAGGAACTTGTTTTAATAGATAGTAAATATGGTGCGGATAAGACCTTTGTCGCTGAAAAGAAAGCCTATTTGGAAGGCGATAGTGTAGATAAGGAAACCTTCTTAAATTTGCTCAAATCTCAACGTCAAAGACTTTTTTTTACTATTCCAACTGATTTAGAAGAGGAACTAATGATTTGGAAGTTAACAACATTTCAGTATGCCGGGGAGTTCCTAAAAGAATTATATACACCATTACATGAGCAAGTAAGAGTGAATTCTCAATACATAAGTAGAATAGCGAAAGGGCTAAATAGGATTATGACAGGTCTATTAGTGGAAGATAAGGATCGTTTGATCTTGTCTACATCAGGAAATCACTCTCAAGCAAAAATCAGCAGAATCCTTGAAGAATTTATTTCTGTTAAACCAAATAGAGGAGAGTATATGAAATTCGAATTGGATAAAGAGAATTTTAAAATATATCTGTCCATTGGATTTTCTAATGATCTTCCTCCAGTACGATTACAGGTACAATTAATTAGATATGAATTTATTTCTCGAGTAGCTGAAGGCGCGTTACCAGGTAGCTTTTCAAGAGAGTGCTATGAAGATATTCTAGCTTATAAAATTATGTTGTTAAAAAGGCTAGAGGAAAGAAGATACACTGAAGATGATAATGATGACGTATCAACACTAAATTTGTTAAAGGTTAACGAAAAGGGTTTAGTTGAATATAAATCATTGGAGGTGTTTTGATGAATTCAACTCTACCAAAAAATTATTCTTATAATAATCTGGATTTTTGGGTTGATGAATCAATTTGGGGGCATAGATTATATGATGAACAAACACCGTGGTTATGTTTTATGGAATTTTTAGGTGTTTTAAATTCCGAATACCAAAATGGGTCGGCATTTGTTGAAGATACATTTAATTCACTAAGCTATAGACCGTACTCACGAATTTATTTAAGAAACTTACTGTTTAACAACCCTTATATCGATGTTATTTACAGAGATTATGAGAATCATAAAGATGAGAAAAAAGCATGGAATGAATGGATCTTAGAAGCGGAAAGAAAATTTGCTGGAATAGATTCCATTCCGGATTTCAGTTATTTGAAGTCAAACTTTGATAGTAATTTTGAAGATTTTTATGAATCGATTAAATTTTTACAGAGTAACACAATTGAAGGCGAGAACAATAAGCGCTGGAGTTCACAGTTTATTTTTCCATATGGAAAAGAATGCTTATATGAAGATTTAAGGATTGATGGGGATAAAGTTCAAAATGATAGAAGATTTTTTGGCAGGACTGGAGAGGTGTTATATTTAATGCTTTCAAGGTCTCGTCGAGGTGAGAACTTATTGCCATTCCTTGAGACAAATATACTGAATTCTTCATCCGTTTTCAATCGACTTGCAAAAAAGTTACAGCCAGATGCTGGTTTGGAAAACCCGGTTAAAGAGCTTAAGGGGACATACTTGCCATACGAAAAACTAGAAGATTTTGAAAACTTGGCCGATGATTGGTTAAATATTTTTGGCTGTGAAATTCCAGCGTATGATAAACTGCCTCACTTAGTAAATATGACAGGTTTACATATGATACTATATTTTCTTAATCGATCTAAGGCAGTATTAAATCAGGATGAAAAGGCGAAATTTATACTTGAAATAATGGCGCCTAAAAAGACTGTGATCCGTGAATTAGCCTCAGATTCATTTGTAAATAATAATAATCTTTCTAGGCAGGCAATCGAGCTGCATATTTATAGTCTCAAGGATTCAATTGAATGGAAAAAAATCTTTAATTGTGGTGACCCAATATTTGAGGCGAAAAAAATATTGCAAGAAAAGTTTATGTGGCCATCAAACGATGAGGATTTAACTATGTATAATAGTCCTGATGACTTATTAAATGAATTAGTTAATAAAGCGTTATTTCGTCATAAACAACACGTTAATAATTTTCATAGAGTTTGGGGAAAAGAAATCGGTCTTTCTTCCAGCAGAAATAGTCAAAGAATAAGATATGCGCCGACGGATAATTTTTTTAAATCTTTAGTTATTACAAACGTTCCGAAGAGAATGGAATTTCAAGATTTCCTCGCCAAGCTATACGGAAAATATGGATTTATTATCGGGGATAAACAAGCAATTGATATAACTGCATCAGGGCAAGCAGATTTAATAGCATTTTCTGAAAATGCTCTAAGGTTAGAACAAAGATTATCGAGTATGGGCCTGGTAAGACGACTTTCAGACGCATATGCTTATGTTGAAAACCCATTTGCAAAAGAGGGATATTGATGGAACAGTTGAAATTAATCGGTAAGGTTGCGGCAGAGTTCTTAAAGAGTAATATTGGAGGAGAACAAGAGGATGGTATAGCGAGATTTTTACTGGATAGGTTATCAAGTCCGCAGGTATCAGTAATATGTAAGGAAATACTTGAAGATCATTATTTAAGCGAAATTGTAGATATTAAATTACCTATTGAACTAGATATAGGGCAAGGACTGCCTGAGGATATTTTCACAACAGAAAGAACTACTAATTTACGACATACGTATACAGATAAACCAGTCTTACTGCTTGCTAACAATAATGATGATCAAGGCCCTTCCCTAAAGAATATTTTTAAAATTGGAACTAATGATCTAAAAGCTAATACTAAGATCTGGGTTAATGTAGCTTCTAGTAATATTCCAACTATAAATGGAAGTCAAAGACTTCTTAATGTTTGGGAGAAGGCATTGATTGGCTTGCTTAATACAACGGATTGCAGTCTTGAGATGTTTAGCAAGTATGTTTCTGATACAAGGAATAAGATAAGTGAAGATGGTGCGACTTTAATAGAAGCATTAGGATGGGCTTTACCTGCTCTAAAGATTCCTAGAGATTCAGGTTATTTTTACTCTATTGCTGATAACAGACAAACTTATAAAAAAAATTGGGAAAATGCTTACAAAGAATTAAAAGAAAAGAGAAGCTGCTTTTTATATAAGCTCACTTCATCAAGAGATGTAATAGAAAATGAACAATTAAAGAGCTCATTTGAGGATATAAAAGAGTATATTCCCGAATATGTTCATTCCGCTATATTAAAGTTTATTTCTTCAAAACCAGCTTGGACTGCAGAATCCGAAATCTTGTCTCAGTTCGAATGGGAAAGTGATGGGATTGATTCATTCTTCTCTGGCATTAGGCTAGCAAAAAAAAGTAGTCTTGCAGATGAAACAAAAAAGCTTTTAGAAGATGAATTCTCTGACTTAATTACTGACGAAGACTATAATTACTTAAACTTACTTGAAAAAAGAAAAGCCAGGGACTCAAATGAAGACGATGTAGAGTTTTTCGATAAGCACAGATATCAAATAGACTTTAATAAAAAGTTGAAGGCCAAATGGGATAAGTTTATATATGGAAAACCAATAGAATGTACTAACTTCCTTGTAGGTCTAATGCGTGCTATTGAAAGGTTGCTTGCACAGTCTGAGGGGTCTAAACGAAGAAAAGTTATCAAAGTAAAGACTCAAAAAAGAGATAAAAAAAGTGCGTGGCTAGATCTAAATACTGATTTAGGTTTGTATTTTAGTACTAGATATAAAGGATTACCAGAATTAATGGCCCCGTACATTGAGTGGGATACGTTTTGGTTGTTTAAGTATGATGAGTTTATTGAAATAGAGCGGAAAAGGCTAAAGCTAAAGTATAGTAAGAATAACTCTATTTCAAAGGGTTCGAGGCAAATTAAGTTTTATATTGAACTTTATTATGAGGATGATTTTGGAGTCGATCAACATTGTAAAGTCCAGTTGGTTTGGGAAGGAGATGTTAATGCTGTAGGAATGGGATTGTATAGTGATCTAGAACGTTTGGTAAACAACCTACAGCATCCATTCCAACGAACCAGCGTTTCTAAAAATCATATAAGTAAGAAGGGGAAGCTCCAAGGTATTTCACTAAGTGATGTTTATACGCTTCAGCCAGTTTATAGACAAAATAGGGGATCCTTTGTAAGTGTATATGATAAAACTATGGATATTCAAAATGAGTTTTTAAGTGAATTAGAAATGGCTAGGGATGAATCTCGGATTAATACAAATGGATATAGTGAAATATTGGATTGCTGGAGAAAATTTTCAGTAACATATAAGACCGCTTTAAATGAATGGCTCGAGGGGGGGCTTATTTCTGAAAATCAAATTTTGCAATCAGAGCTATACGGGAAATTAATGACTTCATTAATGAAGCATGGTAAAGGAGATATTAATAGGCTTAAGTTATGGTATCCGTTAATGAAAATAGGGATTGTTGAAGTAAAGGGCAATAAACCGGTAGCAATTCTTCCTCCTTGGCATCCAATGAGAATGGCTGGTCTTGCAGCGAAAATGCAACAATTAAAAGATGTAATTTTCTATCTTATGAAAGCGGAGAATTTAGAGTTTGGCGATTCGAAGTTATTTTTTGATGAGATAGAATCAGATATTGAACATCCATACTATCCTGAAATTTGCTTGGGATTTCAAGGAGTAGAGCTTCCGGAACTTTTAACTATATCAGATAGTGTGAACGATTATAGTTTAATGGAAATGCCAATAATTAAAACGATTTATCAAGAGACCAATGAAGATCCTAAAGAGGCTAGTGCAAAATTAGTTAATCTACTAGATAGATATCTGGAACTACAGCCCCATGAAGGAGCTAATTTAGGCGTGGTACTTTATAATTCCGATTCCACAAGACTGCCCTTAGCTATTGTGGAATCAATTTCTAAAATGAATCACAAAAATGATAATATTAGGTGCCAGGTAGTATTAAGACATAGAGATATAAACAAATTAAATAATATCTATTCAAAAATGGTTGAAGGTACAGATGCTGATACTGATAATTTTGTTGCTAGTGAGGTTACTAGTGACTTTATGGCTAAGTTAAGAATAGGGGTAATGGCACATCAGTCATCAGTATCTGAAAATGAAGAAGGTAAGCCTTACGACGTGGTGTTCCTTCAAGATGTAATTTCAAGGCATGCAATGTTTGAGTGGGTTAAAATTGACGTTTCTGTCCCCGTTAGGAATATTATTAAGCATTATCCTGCAAGATGGTCACGTCGTCGTCCTACGGCTAAGGATGAGTTAAAGTCAATAACTTACCTTGTTTGTCCTAGTCAAATTGTTGAGGGTTGGGAATATTTGAAGTTTATTAAGAGCATTACGAAATCTAGCGATGAAGATAATGATGAGTGTTTCTTGCCATCAAGACAGATTTCTTTTCAGAATAAAGATACGAAAAATATATTTGATGAATCACATAAACTAGGAGAATGGGTAGCAAATTATGACGAACTGTTAGATCGAAGGCTGTTGAAGAACCAAGGTGTTAATGTTATAAAGTATCAGCATAATAAAACAAACGGCCCCAATTTAGTAGTTTCGACTACAACATCACTACGATTACTTAGAATAATACTAAAAAGAAAGCTGAAATCACTGAACCTAGGAATTGTTGATACTGATATAGAGACACTAGCTGATTATTTTATTCAAGAAGCAAATGAGTTATCAGGGGACATAGTTCTACGGGCTGCTAAATTAGGGAGATATGCTAGTGAATTGCTGGGTGTAGTATTAAGTAAATTAATTATAGCAGAAGAAATGCAAGACCCTACAAACATAGGCTGGTATTTTCTTGATGATTACGCAAGTTGGTTAGGGAAAAATGAGGAGCAAATTGCAGACATTATGGCAATTAGCCCATTTGAAAAAGATGGAGAATTCTATTTGCAACTAATAATTACTGAGGCTAAATTTGTTGATATTAAAAACTTATCAAATTCTAAAAAGATTTCTAAGAAACAACTTGTCGACACAGTTGCTAGGATAAATAACGCACTATTCAAAGAGCCGGCAAGGATGGACAGAGATATATGGCTCTCAAAAATAAGTGACCTGCTTGTGGAAGGAACTGTGTATATGGAAAACTCCTCAATTTCAATTGAAAATTGGCGAGAGTTAATACGAAATGGTAGTGTTAAAATTGAAGTGAGAGGATATTCTCATGTATTTGTGCCTACGAGTGAAGGCGCGGAAAATTTAGAAAGTGAACAAAATAAATTAAATGAACTTATTCATGGATATCAGGAAGTATACTCTAGAGAAGCTGTAAGGGAATTGTTTCTAACAATTATAAACAAACAAAAACTTTACTCAGTTAGATCTAAATTTGCTAATGAGATAACTTGGAACAAGCTCTTTAATATTGAGGATAAACAGATAATAATTGAGGCTGATAGTAACAATAATACAAGTAGCAAAGAACCATTAATTGAAGTTGTAAATAGCAACTCAGCTCAGAGTGATTTTGAAGTATTACCTCCAGGGATAACGGATATTAGCGGAGGAGAAGGCGTTATGCCAAGAAGTTCTAAAACAGTGTCCAATTCTCCTTATAAAAATCAAGAATTTAATGAATGGTTGATTAGTAATTCTAAACAAGGTGTAGATAATGCTAGTGATCAGAACTGGTTGATCAGTGTTGTAAATTCATTAAAAGTTGCTTTAGCGAGTTATGGTTTACAAAGCAAAGTTTTAGAATCGCGTTTAACCCCTAATGCAGCGATAGTAAAGCTTAAAGGTTCAGATCGATTAAGAGTTGAAGATATTGAAAAAAAGAAGTCTCAGTTGCTCACTACACATGCTTTAAATGTAATTAATGTTCTTCCACATCCAGGAGAAATAGTTGTTTTCATTGAAAGACCAGAAAGACAAATAATTCCTTTGGCCACAGTGTGGGCTGCACGTGAAATTAAGAGCGAGAACTTAAAAACTAATCTGAATTTTGTGATAGGTGTTAAAGAGGTTGATGGCGAATTGCTATATTTAAACCTTGATGGACCTTTTGGTGGGCTTGAACAACATGCTCCACATACCCTAATAGCTGGAGAAACGGGAAGTGGTAAGTCGGTCCTAATACAAACATTGATATTAGACATATGTGCAACAAATTCGTTAGAAACTGCGAAGATTTATTTGATTGACCCTAAATATGGTGTGGATTATCAGGGGCTTGAAGATCTCCCTCACTTAACAGAAGGAATTATAATAGATAGAGATAGAGCATCAAAAATACTTGAAGAACTAGTTAATGAAATGGAATCGAGGTATCTGAGGTTCAGAGAACATAAAGTTCCTAATCTTAAAGAATATAATTCCAAAGTGCCTGATGTGGATAAGCTTCCATTTATATTTCTTATACATGATGAATTTGCAGACTGGATGCTCATTGATGAATACAAAAACACAGTGTCCTCAGCGGTGCAAAGATTAGGAGTGAAGGCAAGAGCAGCGGGTATTCATTTAATATTTGCTGCACAAAGGCCTGATAAAGATGCCTTACCTGTACAATTAAGAGACAATTTAGGGAACAGGCTAATACTTAAGGTAGGCAGCATAGGGACATCTGAAATTGCACTTGGAGAAAAGGGTGCTGAAAACTTACTAGGAAGAGGACATCTTGTAGCGAGGCTATCGGGTGAGGCCAATTTAATCTATGCACAAGTTCCATATATCACTAATGATGATATATTTAAGGTAAGTCAAATAATAATGGAATCAATATAAAGATTGCAGGCTAAATACAAAGAATAGCGAGAGTTTTCCTTACCGCTATTCTTTGTATTCATAATATTATTTTAACAGTTAGGGTTAAGCCCTTCTATTTTTTGTGTTATTTTATTTCTCGATAAAAATGAAGTATCTATTAAGTGCTTTTTGGCCTTGTGTTTTATCCTTGAATGATGGCATCCCAACGCTTTGAAAATTTTCAGTATTTCTAATTGCTCCTATCTATCTCTTTTTTTCTTATGCAGCTATATAGTGAGTGACGCCAATTCGGCAAGTTTGTTCTTAGTCAATTCTTTTGCTTTTTTAAAGCTCGCGAACGTGGATCTATCTTCCTAGTGAAGAAGTGGAGTAGGACATTGCTTCATTTCCCTCTATTTGAGACATTATACATACATCCCCTTGATTGCTAAATCTCGTTCGATAATTTGGTTAATCCCCCCTAGTCCTTCACTAGTTTTCAACTCCACACAACGTCTTCCAACGCACAAAACCTATCTAAACAAGCCAAACTTTTCGGACTCAAAAATATCCGAGGGTCCGTGGCCTCATAAGTAAATTCTTCTGTTTCATTTATATAAGTTTTCGTATAGCCACAAAGCTAAACTATATGATGTTTTTTCGATCAGAGCCCCTTGGTGTTGCTTTAATTTGGTTTGGTCACATAAATTTTTTTATATTCGATATTCGCATTAAAATGATGCTTATATAGTTTACAATTTAATAAAACAAATACACATGGAGAATTACATATTTTATATTACATTAATAATTAAAATTTTAAAGAAATATTATTGTTTAAAAAGATGCAGCAGGTAAGGGGAACTTTTAAACTACTGAATATGGAGGAGATGCAGTGAGCTTTCCAGCATGGTTTATAGAAACAATCCAAGGTCGAATGGTGGAAGTAAGCGCAATAATCGAACATGAATCAGAGCCTAGGCTAGCTTTCAATGAAGAGCGAGAAGCTTTTCGAGCATTATTTGCTTCTATGGATATTGCCTGTAAGCCAGAATTTGAAAACTGGGAGGACAAGCTTTCGATAAAGCAATCCGTCATTTATGAACGCTTATATCTACAAGGGCTAAAGGATGGAATGCAACTTGCACAATCCTTTAATGCTCCTTCTGTTCTCTCAGAATAAGAATAGATAAAAACATATGCTTACTTGTTTGGGCTGTTCATGCGACAGTCCTTTTCTTATGCCCATTAATGGCAGGGAATCCTTCCCATATTGTCGAATTACCATACATATTGTAAATCCTGATGACTGGAGTTAACCGAGATGATCAAACAACTACGAAGCTGGTGGAAGGATACAGAGATTCCTAACTTAATTGGGCGTAAGAAAGTAGATTTTTCTATCTTTCGTGATGGCACTCATATTCCGGTGGAGTTTTATCCTGATTTCCTGGAGGCTAATCAAGGTCAACAACCAAACCTGGGTAAAGGGCACCCGATTAAGTTAGTTCATGATGAGCGAAGCTATGAAGCAATATTAATTAATATTAATCAAAAATCTACAGGCCGCGAAGTGCTTCACCTTCGTTATAATGGAAATAAAATATTTAGGGGTTTATTACTAAGAACTTTCTCCCATTCCTACTCCTACATCTTGCAAGAAAGAGAAAATCAACAATCCGATATGGATGTGAAGAAGCCCCAAGTCGTCGTCCCCGAAGATCAGGCGGAATACATAGATTTCTATGCGACAGGTGTTCCTTTTGAATACCGTCTAGAGTTCATTACCTATAAGCCGAATCCTAGCGTATGGTGGGTTAATCAGGGGACTTCTATTCAGGCGGAGAAGGAAGAGGGAATTCTGTGGGCGCCTCTACTGAATACACAAGGGCGTAAACTCTATCACTGGGAGACGATGAAGGAAGTTCAGGAAGGCGATATCATTCTTCATTACTCGAATAAAGCCATTCGTTATGTTAGTCAGGTTACTGCTGCGGCAGTGGAAGCTCCTAAGCCAAGCTCTATGGCGAATACAGGTTGGCAGGAAGAGGGGCGGTTGATCCGTACCACATATGTAGAGTTGATTCCGTCCATTGCGCTGCAACAATTCAATCAGCAAATCATGCAACTGAATATCACTCAAGGACCGCTCCATACTGGAGGCGGAGTGAATCAGGGTTATTTGTTCCGCTTCTCAAGACAAGCCCTTCAAGTGCTTCAATCGCTTACGGCAGAAGTGAATTGGCCGGAGTTTGCTATTCTTGATCCAGATGAAGCGGCCTCTGCACAGGAGAGCTTACGTGAGGTGATTCCTATTTTACCGCCATCCGATACTAGTATTTCAACCCTCCTCCACCACATCCAATCCCACATCCGCCGCCAGGGCTTCTTTTTCCCGGAGCATCTGATTGAGAACTTCTATCTCTCGCTGAAGGCGAAGCCGTTTGTGATTCTGGCGGGGATCTCGGGGACGGGGAAGACGAGGCTGGTGAAGCTGTTCGCCGAGGCGCTGGGGGCGGTGCGGGATAATGGGCAGTTCACGTTGATTCCGGTGCGGCCGGATTGGAGTGATCCTGCGGATCTGCTGGGGTATAAGGATCTGGCGGGGCGGTTCCAGCCGGGGCCGGTGACGCAGGTGTTCGTGGAGGCGCGGCAGCGGGAGAACCGGCATAAGCCGTATTTTATCTGCCTGGATGAGATGAACTTGGCCCGGGTGGAGCATTATTTCAGTGATCTGTTAAGTGTGCTGGAGACGCAGGAGTGGCGGGAGGGGGAGATTCGGACACAGGCCCTGATCTCTTCTGCCCTGCTGGGTACGCCTGAGGATGAGCTGAAGTACGGCGGCCTGGGCATCCCGGAGAATGTGTTCCTGATCGGGACGGTGAATATGGACGAGACCACGCACCCTTTTAGCAAAAAAGTCCTCGACCGCGCCAGCACCCTGGAGTTCAATTACATCAATCTGCAGCAGTATCCAGAGGCGATGACGCAGGAGGCGGACGGTGCCGCTGAGCTGGCGGAGCTGAATCATTTGTTCCTCCGTTCCGATTATCTCTCCTTGGCAGATGCCTACGATACCCATCAGGAGCTTGTGGTGCGGACGACCGTGAGATTGGTTAGGATCAACGCGCTGCTGGAGGATATTCATGCTCATGTGGGGTTCCGGGTGCGGGATGCGGTGTGCTTCTATATGATCTATAACGAGCGGTATGGCCTGATGGATGAGGAAGAGGCGTTCGACTGGCAGCTCCTGCAAAAGCTTCTCCCGCGCATTCAAGGCAGTCATTCCTCGGTGCGCCGGGTCCTGCTGGGCCTGATGAAGGAGGCCATTGGCAATGGTACCGGATTAGCTGTGAATATCGAATCGCTCATGGAGGATGCCTCTCCGCTCTATCTGAAGTGGTCTGGCGGGCAGACGCCGCCTGGGGTGAAGCATCCGCAGAGCGCCCGCAAAATGGCTTACATGCTGAGGAGGCTGGAGGAAGATGGATTCACCTCATACTGGCTCTCGTGATCAGGCGGTCGAATTGCTGCGTGTGGAGACGGAGCTGTTCACGCTGTATCTCCAGGGGAAGCCCTATCATCCTACGGTGGAGACGCTGCAATTGCATCGTTCCCCGGAGCAGGAGTGGGTGGAGGCCACGCTTGGCATAAGTTGCCCGGAGCGGCTGGGTGAGGTGCAGATTAAGGTGTTCTCGCCCGAAGCCTATGGGCTGGTGGATTGGGTGCCGGGAGAGAGGGCTTTTCCTTGCTTTTATGAGACCCAGTCTTACGAGCTGGTGCTTCAGCATAAAAGGGCGGCGAACCTTACGTTCTATCATGAGAATGTGCTGCTCCGGCAGGCGGTGAAGCCGCTGGGGGACTCGATTCTGGCGGGCGTGCTGAACTTCAGGAATGAGGTCGGACTGACGGAATTGGAGATCCGGGGTGACGGGAGGACGCTGCTGCGGGTGGAGATGGAGATTTTCCCCTCGAAGATGGATTACAAGCTGGATTACCAGAACCTTCTGCATGAAGTGAATGCACAGATCTATAATCTGGCCTTCGACTTCCTGCGCCGCACCTACCAGCTCACCGGGCTGCGGGAGACGCAGCATCAGAGCCTGACGGAGTTCTTCGCGATTCTCCAGCATATCTTCAGACAGCTACTGGAGGCTGTTGAGCGGATCAACAAGAACCCTAACTATGCGCTGCTCCAGGACCGCCGTCTGATGGACGCCAATCGGGTCAAAAAAGCCGGAAGAGAGAACATCCGCGAGCTCGCCAAGCACCCTGAACGGTTACGGGAGGACGCGAAGCATGGGTTCTTAAGCATCAACAACCGGAGCTACACGGCCACACACCTGATGGAGACGCGGAAGCGCCTCGCCTATGATACGAATGAGAACCGTTTTGTCCGCTGGATGCTGGAGAGAATTCACGGAAAGCTGAAGGCGCTGAAGAAGCGCTGGAGGGAGAATAGCCGAACCTCAGACCCTTTGCTGATTACAAGGCTGGATTCCATGCTCACGCAGATCGACCGGGTGCTCCAAATGGACTTTGTTCGTGAGGCTGGTGTGCTGAAGCAGATGTCCGTGACATTGGTGCTGCAAATGGCTCCTGGTTACCGGGAGGTCTACCGCTGCTATCTCATGCTGCTCAAAGGCCTGTCGATCCAAGGGGATCTCCTTCGCCTCTCCATGAAGGATGTCGCGCAGCTCTATGAGTACTGGTGCTTCCTCAAGCTGAATCAGCTGCTGGGGCAGAAGTATAAGCTGGTGAAGCAGGATATCATCCGGGTGAACCGGAGCGGGATCTTCGTGACGCTGGACCGTTCGCAGAGTGCGCAGATGGTCTATGAGAATCCGGTCAACGGGGAGCAGTTCATTCTGTATTATAACGCCATACCTGAGAGGGATAAGACGCCGACACTGAGCCAGCGCCCGGACAATGTGCTTACGCTGAAGAAGAAGGATGCGGGGCAGGTTAAGGAGTATAAGTATGTTTTTGACGCTAAGTACCGGTTGAATCCTGCCTATCCCGACACTCCCTATGAGAAAAGGTACAGGCAGCCCGGGCCGGAGGAGGACGACATTAATACGATGCACCGCTACCGGGACGCGATCGTGTATCAGGAGCAGGGCTCGGGGGAGTATGAGCGCAGCATGTTCGGGGCATATGTGTTATTCCCTTACCCGGATGAGGAGCGGTTCAAGAGCCACAAGTTCTACCGCAGCATTGAGCTGCTCAACATCGGTGCCTTCCCGTTCCTGCCGAATGCCACAGGTCTGGTGGAGCAATTCCTGGAGGAGATTATCCGCGACAGCCCGGAGAAAGCCTACGAACGCTCCACACGCCCGCGCGGCACGAAGGAGTATTATGCCGATAAGCTGGCGGGCAAGAATGTACTGGTGGGATCAGTCCGGGGGCCGGGGCAGGTTGGGGTGGCGGTGCGGAACGCTTTTTATCATATGCCGCTTAAGAATCTTGCCAGCCAGAAGCTGCTGACCCAGATCGAATACATCGCCATGTGCCAATCCCGCAAGAAGTTCATTGATCCGGCCAAAACAGGCATTCACTGGGTAGGCAAGGTAGCGGATTGGCAGGTGCTGCGGCGTAAGGAGATTACCGAGGTTCCCTGCCGGCCGGGTACAGAAGAGGAGTTGTATGTGCGGTTCACCATTGAAGAGTGGAAAAGGTTAGCCGACCCTATCGCGTTAGGGGGACAAGGGATTCTCACGGTGCTCCATACCAGCAAGTACATTCTGGACCGGGCCTTGGAGCTTGCCGAGCTTCGCCTGGATACTGAGACTGAGCTACGGGAATGGCGGGAGAAGCGCCGCAAGGGCCGGGTGCAGGTGAGGCTGGATCATGAGGAGTATGTGGATTTGGGGAGAGTTGTGGAGGTGCGGAATATTTGAAAAAAGGAGAGAACAATCATGAATCATCGCCATCATCCATTCTTTCGGCTTGCTATGAAAACCTTGATTATGCTGCTATGCGCTGGTCTGTTGCCACTCGTACATACGGCGGCTCCGGCGCAGGCTGCACCGGTAGTGGGGAATCAGATTAGGCCGCTGCTGATCCATAACCAATATGTGCTGTTTCCGGGGAAGCTGGCGCCCTATATCCAGGAGGGTAAATTAATGGTGCCTGTCCGTGCGTTTGCAGGTGCGCTGGGTGCACAGCTGACCTATGACGCTGCCAGCAAGAGCACCACTATCTCGCTGCTTGGGGAGAGTGTGGGGAAGCTGCGGGCCGGGCAGGCTACGGCGGTAACCAAAGACGGAAGTGCGTTAGCGCTGGGAGTGTCCCCGCAATTGCGGGATGGCGTACTGTTTGCGCCGATGAACCCAATACTCACCGGGCTGAAAAAGCTGAAATGGGAGAACATGTCTAACGTGCTTAACCGCAATGTACTACTTGTGCAGGGCCGAGGGGATACAGTGTTGCCGCAGGCCAAGGCGTGGCAGAGCGTGACTCCGTTTGGAGATGTGCCTGGGGAGAAGCAGAATCCCTTTTATCCGACACTAATGACGCAGTCTGCCGACGGGAAAGGCTTCAGGCTAAGCCTCAGTGTGCTTAATGTCTCCGGGTCTGTTATTCCCAAGGGAGCTTCCAGCTTGGAGTTCGTCGCTGTGAACAGTCAAGGGCAGACCGTAGTCCGGCAGCTTCCCGGCCCTACGCAGGCGACTCCTAAGGCAGGAGCTCTGTCATTCACGATTAATGTGACCACAGCGCCGGATTATGTGATTTTCAATTCACGGATCAAGTAAAAACACAAGGAGGTCAGGCCTTCCATGAACACCCCGGAACACATTCAAAAGCTGCAAGATGAACATCGAAAGGAAGGTTTATCGGCTAAGCCAGAGGCGCGTGTGATACGTTTCTATGAGACGGATAAGCCTTACGGCTGCTTTTCTAATTTTGCGAAGTATCCGATTCTGTTAAAAGGCAAGGAGTGGGCGACAACGGAGTATTATTTCCAGGCGCAGAAGTTCGCAGGGACTGAGCATGAAGAGGAGATCCGGCTTGCCAGTACGCCAATGATCGCAGCCAGGATGGGTCGGGAGCGGAATCGGCCGCTGCGCCCGGATTGGGAGGAGTGTAAGTTGCAGGTGATGCGGGAAGCGCTCGTGGCCAAGGTCGAACAGCATCCTGTAATCAAGTCTACCTTGCTATCTACCGGAGATTGCACGCTTGTTGAGCATACCTCGAATGATGCCTACTGGGGAGACGGCGGGGACGGGAAGGGCGGCAATATGCTGGGGAAGCTGCTGATGGAGATTCGGGATGGTAGATAACTTCATACATTTTCTTACTTTATGAACTGATTTGTGGTATAGTAAAGGCAGAAAAAACGTAGAATACAAAGAGAGCCGTGCTGCGAACACGACTCTCGGAGCAATAGCCGCTTTTAAGGGCGGCGGCTTCAGATAGGTAAGACAGTTAAAGAATAGACCGCTACCCTTCAGAAGGGCGGTCTATTTCTTTTTGAGGTAATTTAGCAGCGCGATAATGAACATGCCAAACATGAACATCAGGGACAATGCTTGATAAACCTCCATTGGCGTCACCTCCCTTCCGGGAGATTAGCCGACCGCCCATATAAGCCTTTCTATTGCTTCAGCGATTATACCATGAATGGAAATATTTGAATATACGAACAGCGCAGACTCTTCCAATGGATCTCGCCGGATGAGTGGGTTCAGGCTAATGAGAAGTTTTGAGAGAGTGGGGCAATAGGCAGAAGAAAGTATAATGAAAAAAGAGAGCCGTGCTCGATACACGACTCTCGGAGCAGTATCCACTTTTAAGGGCGGTGGCTTCAAAAGGTTATCTACTGAAATAGGACGCTTACCTTTGGCCGGGGTGGCCTGATTCTTTTTGTGGAAAGAGAGAATCTACACAACCAGAGTCACGAACGAAATCATTAGGGTCAATGCTTGGTATACCTCCACAGGCATTACCTAAAAGCTCTCGCAGAAAGCTACTTCATAAGCTTAAGCTTTTCCAGGCTACTGAGTAATTCTAAGAGAGCGGTGCAATGGGCAAAAGAAAGTATAATGAAAAAAGAAAGCCGTGCTGGTAACATGACTCTCGAAGCAATCGTCACTTTTAAGGGCAGTGGCTTCAAAAGGTAAACCAGTCAAGAAATAGACCGAATCCTTTGGGGAGGGCGGTCTATTTCTTTTGTAGTAATTTTGAATACACAAACCAAATCCCCTACTCAAGCTCAAAAGCAGGCTCCCCCACCTGCCTTTGGGCTTTTTTTCATGCCTCTAAAAACTCCTCTCTGGAAATTTATTCTTCCCTCGTAATACTTCCGCCATGTTCGTTACCGCTCAGATCGGCGATGATAGACCCTGTAGATAACGCTGAGCGCGTTGATCCTACATCCGGTTCTTATCCGGGCGGGCGTAACGAGGCGGGGATCTCTGGTGATCCCGCAGTGCCGGCATGTATGTTACGGTATCCTGTACGTTCCTTTTCGGTAAGAGCAACCAAGGGGTTCGATTCCCCGATCGCTTTCGCAGCGACGTTGGTTACACTACTCGATTTCCATCGAGCGACTATTGAGCACAATCAGAGTAAAGAAACCAATGAACAGAATCCCTGGCGGCTGGCATAGCGCACTGCGGCAGGGCTTTGTAATCCGTGGATACCGGCAGCAGGGAAGCTTGCGGAGACTGGGGCAAGGACAGAAGGGCACGAAGGCTGGCTGAAGGTTGGGTTAGTCTCAGGTCTCAGGCAGTCCTCCCGGATCTCCCGGCAGAGCGGCTGTCTCAAGCGTGATTCCGTCCGGGTCCGCAGCGGGATTCTGTCATCCATTGGTCATCACATGAAGGGGGGAATACATACGATGTTGAAGCCAATTACGATTCAAGCGGACCAGCGCGGTCTGCTCTTTCATAAAGGAAGCTATGTGAAGCGGCTGCTGCCGGGGACCTACCGTTATTTCTCCTGGTCGCAGTATACTGTGGCAGTAGTGGATATTACTAAGCCTTTTAGCGCTGGGGGGAAGGACCTGCAACTGTTCTTACAGGATGAGGAGCTCCTCCGGGAGCTGGACGTGGTTCGGGTACAGGATCATGAGCTGGTGCTGCACTACGAGGAGGGTCAGTTCATGCAGGTGTTGAAGCCGGGGGTGTACGCGTTCTGGAATCTGCTCAAAAAGCACACCTTCGTCCACACCGACATCCGTGTACCGGAGCTGCCCGCCGGGATCGACCGCTCGATCATCGCACGGATTGCGCCGCACGTGCAGAGCTGCGAAATCGCCAGCTACGAGCTGGGGTTCCTGTTTTATGACCATACGCTTCAGCGGGAGCTGACACCGGGGAAGTATTACTTCTGGAAGGGACCGGTCTCGGTACTGACCAAGAAGGTCGATCTGAGACAGCAGCAGATGGACCTGCTCGGCCAGGAGATGATGACCGAAGATAAGGTCACGCTGCGCCTGAACTTCGTCTGCCAGTACCGGATCGTAAGTCCGCACCGTGTGCTGGAGATGAAGGACTTCGATGAGCAGATTCACATCCAGCTTCAGCTCCTGCTGCGGGAGTATGTCGGGACACTGAAACTGGACGATCTGCTGAAGCGGAAGGAGGATGTGGCGACGTTCATCCTGGACCGTATCCGGGAGAAGGAGGAAGAGTTCGGGGTGCGCTTCCTCGGGGCGGGGGTGAAGGATGTTATTCTGCCGGGAGATATGAAGGAGATCCTAAACACCGTGCTGCTCGCTGAGAAAAAAGCCCAGGCCAACCTGCTCACCCGCCGGGAAGAGACAGCCTCGACTCGCAGCCTGCTGAACACGGCGAAGCTGATGGATGAGAATCAGACGCTGTTCCGGCTCAAGGAGCTGGAATTCCTGGAGAAAATCTGCGACCGGATCGGCTCTATCTCGGTTACGGGCGGCGGCGATCTGCTGGAGCGGTTAAGCTCGCTGATCGGGAGCAATAAGTAGATACCGCATCCAGAGGAAATATTCATACTACTGTCATTATTTCGTGCCGCCACTTGTTCGTGGCGGTTTTCTTTTGACACGGGCTGGGGATTAAGAGCGCTGCGCAGATAATTTCTTCGCTCAACCGGGAGCGGGTGCCGGGCAGCCGGATTTCGGCTTACCTGACGGATGAGGGGCTTTACTCCGATTTTACCTATATCGCTTCACTCGGAAACTCACGCATTGGCCCTCAGGCAGCGGAAAAAGACAATCCCAAAACCGCCATCTATCGGTGTCAGATCCTATATTACCCGCTAAAGGAGCGGGTATCTTCGTTCAAGCCTACAGGCCCCTATTAGCCAGCCGGACGCATGCACCGGGCTGCTGATAGGGTCTTTATGTGTTGTCTCCCATTTTTACAGGATATGTGCCGGATTGAAGCCGTAAAACACACACGGGAACCGTTAAGAAGAATATTACTGTATAAACCAACCTTTCTACTGGTAGCTTCCACATGAGATAGATTCAGTAGAGGTTGGTGATTTGGTAGATACTCAAATCTGAGAAAGGGAGACGGAGCGATGAGCATATCATCAACAGGTCCAACAGGTCCAACAGGTCCAACAGGTCCAACAGGAGCAACGGGAGTGCAGGGACCAAGGGGAGTCACTGGTATGACCGGAGTAACGGGAGCTACTGGAGCGTCAGGAGCGACGGGAGCAAGAGGCAATGCCGGGCAGGTAGGTGCGACCGGAGTAACTGGAGCCACTGGTGCGACCGGAGCACCGGGAATACCGGGAGTACAGGGAGTAAGAGGAGCCACTGGTGCAACGGGAGCAACCGGAGCAAGAGGTATTGCCGGGCAGGTAGGTGCGACCGGAGTAACTGGAGCCACTGGTGCGACCGGAGCACCGGGAATACCGGGAGTACAGGGAGTAAGAGGAGCCACTGGTGCAACAGGAGCAACCGGAGCCAGAGGTATTGCCGGGCAGGCAGGTGCGACCGGAGTAACTGGAGCCACTGGTGCGACAGGAGCAACCGGAGCAATGGGAGTCACTGGTGCGACCGGAGCTACTGGTGCCACTGGTGCCACCGGTCCGAACGTTGCAACCGAAGGCTTCTCTGTATTCCTGCCTGCGTTCTCAACCGCTGCCAGCACTCAGCTTACGGGCTGGACAGTGACCTCGCCTTTCTATAGCAGTGCGGCATTTGATGAAGCTACGGGTAACTATACAATCCCGGAATCGGGCCGGTATTCGTTTGAGGCGACCATTAATTACAGCACTACTGCTGCGATCACTGCTTCATTAGGAACAGGAGTGAATCCAGTCTTTGTCGTGCGGAGAACCTCGCCAACCGTAACCGATCTGGTCACCGGAATGTTCCCGCTGCTCAATATTAACGTTGCGTTTGTGCTGACCCTGCGGACGATCCTGGGGAATGGCACCGTAACGCTGTCCGGGGAGTTTGAACTGGCAGCAGGCGATGTAATCGGCTTATTCTATGAAGCAGACGGTTTAACGATTCCGCTGCAGCTTGGCGGTTCATCCTCAGGCAGTGTATGGTCTGTTCATCGCTTGACTTAACTCGAAACTGGCCTTTGAGATAAGGGATTACGGCCGGTGACACGGCACAGCAAGGCGTTCCACAGTTAACGTGGAGCGCCTTGTTCTATTTCCAGCCTAATCTCAAAAGTGATCGCATCCTCCAGGAGCTATGCCTGTATCGTGCCCTTCATCGACTGGATAATCTTCCTGGCAATCGACAAGCCCAGACCGAGATGTCCCTGAGCCTCTAGAAGTGCTTCCGTAAAGCACATTCTGGACTGCCTGCTCCAACGGATAGAGATCAATACACGTCGTGGCCAGATTCTCCGGCTCTTTCTTGTTTATTCTACGTTTAGCGCTGTCGTGTAGAATAAATTAATGCGGAAAAAATGAAAATAATGGGGGAAAAGGCATTGAGATTTAAACGGATAATTGCCTTGTTGCTAGTGTTTATCATGGTTATACCGGGGGGCATAATCCATGCTGCTGATCCGGTACTCAGAGAGGATGCAAATTTTGCGAAGCAGCTGCCTTCCGGGTTGATATTCCTGGAGGATACTGTTGATGTTACGGATGAATCGTATGAGGCAGACATTCGTGTTACCTTTTATGACGGGGAGGCGTCTTATAGTCCGGATTCTGTTCAATTATCCATTGTAGACGATAATCCGGTCGGCAAGCGGTTTGAGGGCAATAGACTGATTATTGATCAAGGAGCGCCCGCTGGAACGATTACCATCAGAGCGGTATTGCCGGATAATTTTTATACGGTTCATACTATTACTGTGGTGAATTCTGGTGCGGGGAATCCGCAGCCTTCTCAGCCAAGAATATCCCACACGCTGCTGGATACAAGCGATCTTAATCATCTCATCGTAAGAGCAACGGCTCTGGATGATGGGATTAACAAGGTACAGATCAGAACATTTTATAAGAACGCCTCTGGTATGTTACCGGGCGACATCGTAGATCTGGTGCGGGAAGGCGGCAATAGTTCAGTATTTTCTGTAGACATTACTGACAGGGTCTCCAGTATGATGAGAGATTCCAATGCCTATGAACTGACTTATTTCTTCACGATGTTGGATGGAGACGGGGGATTCCTGCAATATCCCGAGGTTATTGATACGAACTCGTTGGAGGGGGCTTTGACGGTTAAGCTGGCTGAAGCACCGGACAATGGGTCTGGAGAGCCTGAGCTAGATAAAGCTGGTTTGATTGCTAAGATTAATGAAGCGAAGGATTTATATGCTTTTTCAGTAGCTGGCAACGGTTTTGGGGAATATCCGGGAGAAGTGATGGATGCGTTTAATACAGCTATCGAAGCAGCCTCCCGCGCAAAGGATACAGCTACAACCCAGGCACAAATTGATGCTGCCTATCAGGATTTGGTGGGTTCCATAACGTCATTTAAGGCGGATGCCATTAAGGGAGCGAGTAAATCGGACCTTATGGATAAATATGATGAAGCGAGATTTCTCTATTGGGATACCTCAACAGGTGAAAGGATTGGAGATTATCCTCCTCAAGCAAAGGCTGCACTCATGACTGCCCTTGTGTCAGTAGAGGGTGTTCTAAACAACCCGGCACCTCCTCAAGATGAAATTGATGATGCCTACCAAAGGTTATATTATGCGATACAGGAGTACCGCGCTGCACAAATCAAAGCAGGTGATCCTGCACCGCTTCAGGTGAAAATTAATGAAGCCTGGAACCTTTACCTTGAGAGTAAAGTAGGCGATGAACCTGGACAATATCCGGAAGCAGTACACTCAGCCTTAGCTAATGCTATTTCAATGGCACAGGATACGATTTTTTTAACGACGACACAAAAGAAAATTGATGAGGCTTATCAAGCTCTATCCAAAGCGATGCAGGAACTCATTGATGCACAAATCCCGGAGCCGGATAAAAAAGAGCTGCTGCAGGCGAAAATTAATGAAGCGCAGCTGTTATGGGAGGATGCCGACGTGGGGACAAGTATAGGCCAATATCCCGCTGAGGCAAAAGACGCGTTGGAAGCTGCTATATTTGCCGCTAATGAGGGGTTGAACAATGTTGCCACGGAAGCTGAGCTGGATGCTGCCTATCAAGCATTGAATACCGCAATCACAACTTTTAATAACACTAAAATTAAGCAAGGAGATACCACCGCACTTGAGGGCAAGATCCATGAGGCCTGGGTCCTTACGGTTACTAAAGAAGAAGGTAATGATTCAGGACAATACCCTTCTTCGGCATTCGACGATTTGCGCAGTGCCATCACTGCCGCAGAACAATGGGTGACTGACCCGGTAAACAACCCGGGAACTCAAGCGGAAATTAATGCAGCTTACGAGGTTTTGGTGAATGCGATCCAGACTTTCCTCGATTCCCAGAATACCGGACCGAACAAACAAGCACTTCAGAGTGCCATCGAAAACGCCAAGTCAGTTTTAAACAACAGTGTTGAAGGCACCGGAGTTGGACAATATCCAGAAGATTCGAAGGCCATCCTCCAGGGCTCCATAGATGCTGCGTGGAATACGTTGATCAACCTGTCATCCACGCAAACAGAAGTTGATCAGGCATTTAATAACTTAACTGCTGCGTTGCAGGATTTTGAATTATTAAGAATTGAGCCTGGGGATAGCACGCTCCTTCAGGACAAAATTCATGATGCAAAGGACCTTTTGCAAAATAGTGTAGAGGGCAATCATGTCGGAGAGTATCCTTCGGAAGCCTTCGATGCTTTGGAACAGGCTATTGCAGATGCTGAGACTCTGATTGACTCCTCCGGGACACAACAACAGATCGATGCAGCCTATCAAGCTATAGTACAAGCCATCAAAGCTTTCGAAAATGCCGAGATTCAGGCAGGCAATTATATGCCGCTTCTAACAGCGATATCGGAGGCAACGGCGTTATATGATACTAGCCCGGAGGGCTATGGCGCAGGACAATATTGGCCTGAAGTCAAAGCGTTGTTCATGACAGCGATTGAGGCGGCAAACGTGGTATTGGGAGGGCCATCTACTCAAGAAGAAATAGAGCAGGCACTCCAAGAACTTGCGGATGCAGTTGAAGAGTTTCAGAACTCCGTGGTTCCCGAAGGAGATAGTACAAAGCTTCAGGCAGCCATTGCTGAGTTGACAACCTTGTTGAATAGTGTAAGTGAGGGCGATGACGCAGGAGAATATCCGGCAGGTTCAAAAGCGATTTTGCAAGCAGCGGTTACTGCCGCGGCGAACGTGATCAGCGTACCAGCTACCCAAGAAGAGATAGACCATGCCTATGAGGTATTGGAAGACGCAACAGATTTGTTCAAAGCTGGAATCATTCCAATTGGCGATAACTCGAAAGCTCTTGAAAAAATTCAAGAGATAGGCCGGCTTTTGGAGGGCAGCGAAGCAGGAAATGGAGTTGGGCAATATCCGGCTGAAGCAGTGGCAGCATTGCAAGCAGCATTCGATGCAGCAGTGCTAGTGCTCGATAAACCATCTTCGCAAGTGAAGATTGATGCTACGTACCAAGCCCTTGTAGATGCGGCCGATGTGTTTGAGAAGGCGCAGATACAGGCTGGCGACAGCGAAGAAGCTGGCGCAGTAGTGAGCGAAGCAGGAACGCTGCTGAAAGACAGCGTTGCAGGCGAAGGCGTGGGCCAGTACCCGGCTGAAGCTGTCAAAGCATTGGAAGCAGCGATTGCAGCCGCGAAGGAAGTGCTGGATCATCCGGCGACGCAAGCGCAGATTGACGCTGCGAAAGCGGAGTTGGAAGCAGCAGTCACCACATTTAAAGCTACAGTAAACACAAAAGGCGACAGCGAAGAGGCTAACACAGTATTGACGGAAGCAGGAACGCTGCTGAAAGACATCGTTGTAGGCGAAGGCGTAGGCCAGTACCCGGCCGAAGCTGTCACAGCGTTGGAAGCAGCGGTTGCGGCAGCGAAGGAAGTGCTGGATCATCCGGCAACGCAAGCGCAGATCGACGCAGCGAAAGGGGCTTTGGAAGCAGCAGTCACCACATTTAAAGCTAAAGTGAATACAAAAGGCGACAGCGAAGAAGCTGGCGCAGTAGTGACGGAAGCAGGAACGCTGCTGAAAGACAGCGTTACAGGCGAAGGCGTAGGCCAATACCCGGCCGAAGCTGTAACAGCGTTGGAAGCTGCGGTTGCCGCAGCGAAGGATGTTTTGGATCATCCGGCAACGCAAGCGCAGATCGACGCAGCGAAAGCGGTGTTGGAGTCAGCGATCACTACATTTAAGGCGGCAGTCATTAAAGTTGGCGACAGCGGAGAGGTTCAGACGAAAATTAATGCAGCGACAACTCTCTTGAATGAAAGCACAGAGGGCAGCGGCGCAGGCCAGTATCCGGAGGGATCAAAGGCCGTTCTGCAGGCTGCAATTACGGCGGCGGAAGAGGTCATCCGTTCGGCGGCATCACAAGCTGAGATTGACCAAGCCAATGAGAAGTTAACAGCGGCTTATAATGCCTTCCTGGCATCAGTCATCAAGAAGACGGATGATCCTTATACACCGCCGTCCACTACACCAACTACGCCAACTGTGGCGCAACCGTCAGCTACGCAGCCTGTAGTACAGCCGTCGACCAAAATTACAGATGGGCTGAACACTGTTGAAACGGGACAAGGCACGGTGAAGGCTGCCGCGTCTGAGGTTCAAGCCATCATGAAGGCTGTAAAGCCGGTCATTCTTGAATCCACATTGGCAGTGATTGATTTTGGCAAGAATGGCTTGAACGTACCTGAGCTCAGACAAGGACTGGAGACTTCCCTGGAGTTAGGAGCCCTTCTGACAGAGAAGTCCAAAAACGATGAGGTGTTGGCAGGAGCCAAGCTGGATCAGGCTGGACTGCAGCCGCTCGGCGGGAAGGTTCTGGACCTGATTGCCCAGCTGAATTACTCCAATGGTACAAGTACGAAAATCAAGAGCTTCGCGGAGCCGGTCAAAGTTACAGTGAACTTGAAGGAGTTAGGCTTGACTGGTGATACAACAAATCTGACAGCAGTCCGGTTCGTGCCTCAGGCAGATGGCACATATAAGACGATCAAGCTGGGCGGGGTCTATCTTCCGGAAACAAACAGCTTCGAGTTCTATACCGACAGCTTCAGCTTGTACAGTATTGTTAAGGCCGATTCCGTTACCAAGATTACGTTCAAGATTGACAGTAAGGCGTATTCCATCGGAGCACTTGATAAGGTTAACGACGTAGCGCCGGTGATCCGGGAACAAAGAACCCTGGTGCCAATCCGCGCTGTAGCGGAAGCTCTGGGTGCTGAAGTCAAGTGGGATCACGCAAGCAAAACAGCTACCATTACGCTTAACGGTAAAGTGCTGACTATGACTTTGGGAGAATTAATTGCAGGAATGGACGTACCTGCGCAAGCGATTGACGGCAGAATCATGGTGCCGCTGCGTTACGTCTCGGAAACTCTGGGAGCTTATGTCATGTGGTTCCCGCAAGACCAGCGGATCGAGATCATCCGTTAGCATAATCTTAATCGAAAGAAGCCGATTGCCTGTTTCCGGGCAATCGGCTTTTGTCTGCTTACCTGATTAAATGGTGCATCAACTCACGGATGGGAGCGCCCGGCTGCGTTCCGAGCTCCTGCAGCAGAACCTCCTCCAGCTTGCGGTACCGCCGGATGGCCTCGCTGGTCCGCCCCAGTCCGATCAACAGCCGCAGGACGTGCACGGCGATATCCTCACGCAGGGCATCGGTCAGGAGGATTTGCTCATAGGCCTGCAATGCCTGTTCCACCTCATGCTGCTCCAGAAAGAGACGGGCGGCCAATTCCAGCAGCTCCATATAATCCTGCTCCAGACGGCGTGCCTTGGTGCCGGCCCACTCATAGGTTTTGCCCTTAAGGAAAGGTCCGGTATACCAGGCTGCCGCCTGCTTCAATCGTTCCTTGCGCCCGTCTCCGCCCAGCCGGATTTCCCTCAGCACCTGCTCAAACACATACAGGTCACAGGACAGGGAATTCTCTACAATCTGTACTTCATTCCGGCCCGCCAGCAGGCAGACCTTAAGCCCGCTATCACTGATAGCCTTGCGGATATAATATAGATTGCTGTTCAGGTTGTTGCTCGCCTTGTCGGAATCAAACCCGCTCCACAGGGTATCCATGATCTCGTCACGGCTGACAGAGCGCTTATATAGGAGAAAAGCGAACAACTCCTCCGTCTTGGGACTCCTCAGCTTAAGGGGCCTCCTGTCCGGACCGGGGTGCACCAGCTTAAACCCGCCAAACATGTACACCTCAAGCATAGGCTCCGCCTGCGGGCGTACCGGCCGCCTCTGGATTTTGTCCAGGGCTTGCCTCACGCGTTCGGCCGATACCGGCTTCAGGATGTAGTCTGTCGCGTTAATATCGAATGCCTGAAGGGCATATTCCTCATAGCCGGTGACGAATACGATGTCCATGGCCGGGTACAGCTCGTGAATCTGCCTGGACAGATTCATCCCGTGTACCTCCGGCATAGAAATGTCCAGAAAAGCAACATCCACAGGGTTCTCCCTGACATATTCATAGGCCATGAGCGGATTCTGGAAGGTCTGGCAGACCTCAATCTCACCGCTCTCTGACAGAATCCGGCTGAGCCGTTTCAGTGAAGGCTGTTCATCATCGACAATGATTGTCCGCAGCATCTATTCACCCCCTAATGCATTAAAGACTCAGCTGGAAGATCGAACCAAATTCTGGTGCCGTTCCCCATGCTGCTCTCAATCTGTAGCTCCCGGCCATACAATAGCCTGAAGCGCTGTCTGATATTCCATAGCCCTACTCCTTTTTTATCTATATCGGCCTTCTGTAAATCTTCGAGCAGCTCAGGGCTCATTCCCTGCCCGTTGTCCTCAATGGCCAACCGGATCTCGCCACTGTCCAGCCGGACAGCGGACAGTCTGACCAGGCCGCCTTGATAACCGGCCATCAGCCCATGCCGGATGGCATTCTCGACCAGCGGCTGAAGCATCAGCGGCGGGATGGGAACTGCTGTATCCACCTCAATCTCATAGTCTACCTGCAGCCGGTCTCCGAAGCGCACCTTTTCAATATAGACATAGGCTCTAACCAGATTCAGCTCCTTCTCAAGGGTCGTCAGCGATGCAAGCTGCTTGAAGTCAAAGCTGGCCCGTAAATAATGCGATAGCTTGAGCGTCAGCTCCTCCGCCTGATCCGGCTCGTCCACACATAATTCTGCGATGGCATTCAGCGCATTATAGAGGAAGTGCGGATTGATCTGTGCACGCAAAAAGGCAATCTCGTTGTCACGGGCTTCTTTTACAGCGGTCTTCAGTTGAATCAGACTGCGGATGCGGGCGAGCAGCTCCTCGGCTTCAAAGGGCTTCTCCACATAATCGTTGGCTCCGTTCTCCATCGCCAGCCGGATCTCGGCAGCCTTGTTACGGGCCGTCAGCATGAGCACCGGCAGCTCGAAGAGGGAATACTTGGCTCTTATCTGCTCCAGAACCTCATAGCCCGTCATGTCCGGCATCGCAATATCCAGCAGCACCAGGAGAAAATCTGCCCTGCGGGTGAGCTCATCCAGAGCAAGCTGGCCGCGGTGTACAGCAACCATGGAGTAGCCGGCAAGCGATAGCAGACTGACCATGGCCTGGAGATTGGCATAGTCATCGTCCACCACGAGGATCCATTGATTAAGTCTGCCGGCAATGACCTGGGGGTACACAGGCTGGAGCATTCCTGCCCTTACCTGAGGCAGCTCCTTCTCCCAGGGATGCTCGGAGCTCTCTTGCTGCTGCTCATCAGGATCTGCCAGAGGCAATGTGAAGTAGAACTCCGATCCCTCCCCGGGGCTTGAGACTGCGTGAATGGTTCCCCCGTGCAGCTCGACCAGCCTCCGGGTGATGCTGAGTCCGAGACCGGTTCCGCCAGAAGGCTTGTCTGCCGGGCGCTCCGCCTGCTCGAAGTCCTCAAAGATCCGCTCCAGCATATGAACGGGAATGCCCCATCCGGTATCCCGGACACTGATCTTGGCCCATCCGCGTTGTACCTCAGCCTCAATACTCACCAGCCCGTTGTCGGAATACTGCACTGCGTTGCCAAGCAAGTTATGCAGGATTTGAATCAAGCGGTTGCTGTCTGCCCGCACAGCCGGGAAATCCGCCGGAATCCGGTTCTCGAAGGTAATCGTTTTTCCGCCGAGCAGAAACCAATGAATCCGCAGAACGGAATCTGCAACCGCCCGCAGATCCACGCTGCCGGGGTACAGCTTGAAGTCGCCGTGCTTCATTTTGGAATAATCCAGCAGTTCATTTACCAGCAGCGTTAATCTTCTTCCGCTTCCCATTACGATAGCCAGATTACGGGTCTGATTGTCCGTCAGCGGACCCTCCGCTCCCTTCAGCAGGGTGTCCGTGATGCTGACGATGGCATTGAGCGGTGTTTTCAGCTCATGGGAGGTGGCAGACAGGAATTCATCCTTGAGCTTGTCCATATCCAGCAGCCGGATTCGCATTTTGTCCATGGTATTGTAAGCTTCGAAGAACCAGAGGATGATCAAGAGTATGACTACCAGATTAAAGACCACCATATAAAATTGCGCAAGAACAAGGTCCTCTTTGATGGACATCCCAAGCAATAGGGCATCGACTGAATAAAGGTTGAGGGTGAGCGTTACCAGGAACAGCAGCAGCGACTTCAGGGCATTGGCGGCAGGGCCGCGGATGTGAAACCAAGCTGCCCTCCAGAGCAGGGCAAACAGAAGCGCTTCATAGCAAACTCCGATAAACGTGGAGAATTCTGTGTATGCACGGATCGGCAGAAGGATCGACAGGACGACGAAGCCGCCAAGAAATACGGCTACCAGCCGCGCCTGTCTTAAGGAAACCAGGCTGCGTGACATCTGGTTGAACAAGAAGGTCAGCAGAATGAAGCAGAGGATGGAGAAGATGTCCTTGACTTTATATATAACTACAAAAGGAACATCGGGCATGAACAAGAGCAGCGGACGTTCACCGACAAGGCCGTGATAAAGAGTATAGAGAAAGCAGATAAGGGAATACAGCAGAAGGGTAATGTCCCGCTTGCGGTAAAAGGCTGCCACCAAATAGCAGATCAGACACACCATAGCGAGCGTACTGAGGCTGGCCAGCATGGTGAACTCTCTTGCTGTGCTCTTCTGCTGATGCTCCATCATCGCTGATTGCTCGCCAAAGTACAGCGAAACCGGGATTCCGCCGTTGACATAATCGAAATTCGCCACCTGAATGAGAATCTCCGCTTCACCAGCCGCTGAAAAAAAGCCGATCTGCGGTTTATTTCCGGGCACATAAGAGGAGGAGTTGCTTGCTGGCGCGCCATCTTCAAACAGCTTATGACCATTGACAAATATGGCGCTGGAGAAGCGGATATTGGTCTTTTTAATCGCATAAACAGTGTTAGCGGGGGCATTCTTCAGCACCATACGGTAAGTGGCGTAGCCAAAGGCCGGAATAGGCTTCCCTTCGACCAGACTGCCGTTCCAGGGGGAGGGAACTGTCATCCAGATCATCGGTTTGGGCGGGTTCACTGCCTTGAAATCGCCGGAAGTAAGCAGCTGATTCCAGTAGAACTCCCACTCTCCATCCAGCTTAATGCGCTTATCCACGGCGGGGTTCCACGTAGAAAGATCCATAACGCCTTTCCGTACCTGAAGGTGCTGCGCCCCGTAATCTCTGTTCAGGAACACCGAAAGGGGGATGAGCGAGCAACCAATGAAGCTGATCAGAATGATCAGAATAGCTCTTCTGCGCAATATTGCCCGCTCCTTTATCATCATGAGTCATTAGTCCCGGTATAACTAATCAACCATTAATACTAGCAGCTAACTGATAGGCTTTCAATTAGAATTTACACGGAAAAAGTCTATATTTGTCGGATCTACTGCACCAGCCCCATCAAATATCCGTAATGCTCCCCCTTCATCTGGTCCAGCGTGATGAAGCGGATAGAGGCGCTGTTGATGCAGTAGCGCTTGCCGCCGCGGTCAGCGGGGCCGTCGTCGAAGACGTGACCCAGGTGGATGTCGCCGGATTGGCTGCGCACCTCGGTGCGTTCCATACCGAAGCTGGTATCCGTGTGGTAGGTGACGACCTGCGGGGCAATGGGCTTCGTGAAGCTGGGCCAGCCGCAGCCGGAGTCGTATTTATCCTTGCTGGAGAACAGCGGCTGGCCGGTGGCGATATCGACATACAGGCCGGGCTCGTAGTTATCCCAATATTCGTTGCTGAAGGCATGCTCGGTATCATTATTGACGGCTACCGCATATTGTTCAGCGGTAAGTTGCTGCTTGAGCTCTGCATCTGAAGGGCGCGGGTATTGGACCGGATCAATAACCGGCTCTTGCCCGTCCAGGATTCTCAGGTCGATGTGGCAATACCCGTCCGGGTTCTTCGCCAGGTAATTCTGATGATATTCCTCCGCCAGATAGTAGTTCTGAAGAGGAAGGACCTCCGTTACGATCTTCTTGTCATACTTCGTCTGCTCCTGCGCTACGGCCTGCTGAATGATCGCTGCATCCTCCGGGGACGAATAGTAGATTCCCGTCCGGTATTGGACGCCCTGGTCATTGCCTTGCTTGTTCAGGCTGGTTGGGTCAATGACCTTGAAATAAGCCTCCAGGAGCTGCTTCAGGGTGACCTGCTTCGGATCATATTTCACATGCACCGTCTCCGCGAACCCCCGGTCCCCGCGTATGACATCCTCGTAGGTCGGATTCTCGCCTTCCCCGTTGGCATAACCGGAGGTAACGTCCTGAACGCCCTGGATGCGGGACATGTAAGCCTCGACACCCCAAAAGCAGCCGCCCGCCAGATACAGATTCCGCAGATCCTTGTCAGGTATATTGTTGGTCGTGACTGCTGGCACCGGGGTGGCGGCTGAAGCGGCGGAGTTCATACCCGCGAACGTGTCCTTAATCTGTTCATTGGAGGCATGGCCCGGGAGGGATTTTACTAACATTCCTTCTTCATCGATATAAAAAGAGCTCGGATACGCCCGTACCTGAAACTCCTTCGCCCATGTCCCATCTTCGTCAGGCAGCACGGTCAGATTGTCATATGACTGCCGGTTGAACCAGTCCGTGAATTCCTCAGCGGATTTCTCGCCTTTGTAGCCGGGGGCTACAATCGATACCACCTCGAAATCCTTCTCCTGTCCGGCCAGCGTATTCAGCTCCTCCAGACCGGCAAGACAGATGGAGCACCAGGAGGCCCAGTATTTCACATAGACCGGCTTACCCTTCAGGTCCTCCAGCTTCAGCGAATCACCCTTCAGATCCAGCAAGGCGAATGCCGGTGCCGGCTTCCCCTTGCTCATAGCTGCGGCAGAATCTGTCTTGCCTGCGTCTGCCTCCGGCTTGACGCCGCAGGCGGCAAGGACCGCGAGCAATCCGCCAATGACCAGAAGCATGCCGAACCATTTCCATGTCTTCTTCATGCTTGCTTCCTCCTTCCGTTATTGAATCCAGCTTACCAATGTGTTCAGTTGGTCGGTCATAAGCAGCAGCCCCATGACGACCAGGAGGCAGCCGGAAGCGATCTTGATGCCGCCCATGTACCGGTACAGGCGGCGAATCCGCTGGAGCAGAACCTCCGAGAAGACGGCCAGGATGAGAAAAGGAATCGCCAGACCCAGCGTATACAGCAGCATCAGGAATCCACCGTAGGCCGGGGAGCCTTCACCGGCGGCGATGCTGAGAATCCCCGCGAGGACCGGGCCGATGCAGGGCGTCCACCCGAAGCTGAACGTCAGGCCAAGCAGGAAGGCTCCGAGATATCCTCCCTTGGTGGCGCGCTGGCTTGACAGCTTCTTTTCCCGTTCGAGCCAGGAGAGCCTGATGAGTCCCGTCTGATAGATGCCGAATAGCACCACGATGACTCCGCAGACGGCAATGAACCGGGGGCTTGAGATGAGATTGCCCAGGATGCCGGAGCCGAAGCCCAGAATAATGAACACGACCGAGAGTCCGAGCACGAGCAATAATGTCCGCAGCAGGAACACCGAACGGAACCGGAAGGCGCTTGCCGCATCTGTGCCCTGAACCATCGTACCGCCAGCCATGCTTCCCGACAGATACGAGACATAGACCGGAAGCAGCGGCAAGATACATGGCGCAAAAAACGACAGCCCCCCCGCGCCAAACACACCAAGCAGAAAAACAAGCTCACCCGCCATCTCCATCACCCCCTTATAAAGTACTGCTTCGCTACAGCGCCAAGCTTACCGGCTGGTATAGACCGGAACGGTGAACCAGAAGCGGCTGCCCGCGCCCTTAATGCTGTCTACGCCAATCTCGCCGCCATGCAGCTCAACAATCGATTGGGCGATGGCGAGACCTAGCCCGGCGCCGCCGCTATTTTTGCTGCGTGATTTATCGATCCGGTAGAAGCGTTCGAAGATGCGTGAGGTCTCCGCCGCATCGATTCCCTGGCCTTCATCCGTCACGGAGATGCGCAGGAACGGGCCGTCCTCGGCAGCCGCCAGCACGATATTTCCGCCCGCGGGAGAATGCTGAATGGCATTCTGCAGCAGATTGGACAGCACCCGCTTAATCTGTGTGGGCATCATCAGGGCCGCAGGCAGCTTATCCGGCAGCTCGATCTCTACCTTCAGCTGCTTCTCCGCCAGATGGAACGAGAAGCTCTCCAGCGTGCTGATCAGCAGCTCATCCGCATGGCAGGGCTGCGGGTCGAAGGTTCCGCCGCTGGCCTCCAGGCTGGATAGCTCAAAGAGGTCCTGAATCAGCCCGGCCAGCCGCTTCGTCTCCAGCCGGATGGTGTTCAGATACCGCTGGAAGGTCGCATCGTCCTTGATCACATCATCCTCCAGCGCTTCCACGAATGACTGAATGGAGGCGAGAGGGGTCCGCAGATCATGCGAGACATTAGCAATCAGCTCCCGCCGGGCGGACTCGGACTGGTGGAGATGGTCGAAGCTCTCTTTTAACTTACTGCTCATCTCATTGAATTGCCGGGCCATCAGCTTGAACTCGTGCGGGCCAATCGTGGGAACCTCGGTGTGGAAATCCCCCTCAGCAATCCGCACCGTCTGCTCGGTAATCCGGGCAATGGACTTCTCCACCGGCCGGGTCAGGAGGTGCTGCACGATGAAAGAGAACAGGGCGATGCCGGCGGTGATGCCGGAGAGGTAGTAGAGCTGGTCAATGGTGAGCAGCATCCGGGAATAGCTGACGAAGAGACAGACCAGCAGGACGCCGATGCCGGTGAAGCTGGACAACAACAGATAGGTGCGCAGCTTCATCAGATACCGTCACCCGCAAACTTATAGCCGATGCCCCAGACCGTCTTGATATATTTCGGGTCGGAGGGAGCGGGTTCAATCTTCTCGCGTAATCTTCTTATATGCACAGTAACTGTGGTCGTGTCTCCTTCGTAGCTGAAATCCCAGACTTTGCTCAGAATCTGCGTCCGCGAGAACACCTGCCCCGGATGGCTGGCCAGCAGATACAGCAGCTCGAACTCGGTCACCGTCAAGTCCATCGCCTGCCCGCCGATCTCCACGGTGCGCTTCCCTACATCGATAGTCAGCCCTTCGTACTTAATCGTGTGCTCCGCAGCGGTAGCGGGCGATACCTGGACAACTCTCATCCGGCGCAGAATCGCCTGCACCCGCAGCACCAGCTCTCTTGGACTGAAGGGCTTGGTCAGGTAATCATCCGCCCCCATCGTCAGCCCCATCAGCCGGTCCTGCTCCTCGCCGCGCGCCGTCAGCATGATGATCGGGAGATCATCGGTCTGCCGGATCTCGCTGCACACCTCCCAGCCGTTCTTGTGCGGCATCATCAGATCGAGCACCATCAGACTGGGCGGCTGGCTGCGCCATAGCTCTAACGCCTCCAAGCCGTCCTTGGCGGTGGTGACCACATACCCTTCCCGTTCCAGATACCTGCGGCACACATCGGTAATATTCGGATCATCATCAGCGACCAGCAAGCGTTCGTTCATCTTAAACCCACCCCATATCCGTAAAAATCCATTTGATTCCATCATATCATATGGCGGGGGCACTGCTCTGTCTGGCTTATTCCATAGCCCCGGCAGGCTTCATGTACATGTTCACTACCGTATCCGCCACATAAGTGCTGCCATCATACAGGGCCGGAGCCATGCTCAGATTGACCGTTTTACCGTCGACCATCATTTTTTTCGACCCGATCATGATCTTGATCATCTTGGCCGCCGGCATCATGGTATCATCCATCATCTTACTGTCGTCCATCATCTTGCCATCGTCCATCATCTTGTCCATGTACATCAGCGAGACGGAGCGGTCTTTGCTGTTCCATTCAATGCTGTAGCCGTACATCATGGCCGCCTGTCTTAAGTTCATCAGCTCCATGCCGTCTTTCTTCATCGTCTTGATGCCTGCCGCCGCACCGGCGATGCCGGACACCGCCAGAGAGAGAACCAGTACCGCTGTCATCATGAACCGTTTGCCTGCTTTGCTGTTACCCATGCTAATCACGCTCCATTTCGTTGTAGTGGTTACAGGGAACAGAATAAGCGGGAGAGCTTACGATTCTCTAAGCGAAATCTTACGATTGTATTACGGCAGCGGAGAAGCAGTATAACTTTTGACTATAGCCAGGTATCAAGTTTAAGTGTTACGTCCTTGAGCGTTCTCCATGCTAGAATTTATACACCAAGACAGAACAGTGAGAGACTAGAGGAGGACTATAATATGTGCGAGAGATTTCAGATCGTAGGCAGCCTGCTGCGTCCGGCGGAGCTATTAGAATATAAACAGCAAATCGAACACCGGGACGATATTCAATATCCGTTCTATGGAGACTTCCAGGGGTATGAGCAGTGTGAAGCAAAGGCAATTCAGACGGTAGTGGAGCAGGAGAAGGAGAACGGGCTGTCGATTCTGACTGATGGAGAATATTCCAAGTCGATGTGGCATCTGGACTTCGTGTGGGGCTTCCAGGGGATTCAGCGTTATATTGCCGATCACGGGTATTTCTTCAGAGACATTGACGGCAGCTCCAAATACGAGACGCGAAAAGACATCGGCCTCCGCATCACCGGCGAGCTGGGCGGGAAGAATCACCACTTCCTTCAGGCGTACCGCCAGCTTCAGGACCATGCCGGAGACCGGGAGACGAAGCTGTGTGTGCCTTCGCCGTCCCATATTTTCGGAGAGCTGTCCTGGTCGGATAACATTGGCGGCGAAGGTGCAGTGTACCAGAACCGCGATGAGCTGAAGGCAGGGCTCGTGAAGGCGTATAAGGATTTTGTTGGGGAATTCGCAGCTGCTGGCGGCAAAATCCTTCAATTCGACGACTGCCTCTGGGAGCTGTTCGCGGACGATAATCCGAATTCACCGTTCACCGGCGAGAAGGTCAATCATGAGGAAGTACAGAGTCTTGCTGCAGACTTCATTGATATTAACAATACGATTATCGATTACGGGCACAGCCTGGGGCTGAAAATGTGGACCCATAACTGCCGCGGTAATTATGATTCGCGCAATATGGGCGGCGGCTCCTATGTGAAGATTGCCAACCTGTTCCTGAAGCAGCTGAAGTATGACCGCTTCTTCCTGGAGTGGGACGATGAGCGCGCTGGCTCGCTGGAGGCACTTGCCGTGTTCAAAGATAGACCGGAGACGGAGATCGTGCTGGGCCTGCTGTCCTCCAAGACGAGCACGCTGGACGATGAGGAACGTGTTCTGAGAATGCTGGACGAAGCCTCCAAAATCATTCCGAAGGAGAGACTGCTGCTCTCCCATCAATGCGGCTTCGCCTCCTGTGACGGGGGTAATGAGCTGACGCAAGCGGAGCAATGGGCGAAGATCAGACAGGGGCAAAAGATTGCTCAACAATATTGGGCTTAACATCATTAATTAGACAATAACTGTTCTTAAAAGCAAGCCCGCACCTGGAAACAGGATGCGGGCTTGTTGCTGTTTAGGAAGTCCACTGAACGAGGAGCAGATGGTGCTGCTGCGCCAAAGGTGGCCCATGCTCCACAGCCAGTAACATTTATAGAAAAATCCTGCAGGAAGTGCAACAATACTGCTCCTCACAAGCGGTTTATGTCGAAATTATGCAAGAAATGCAACAATTTTAGCGCTAATCTGCTCTAGACTCCGAAATTTGTGCAAATAATGCAACATTGTACATTCAGTAAGTAATAGTTAAAGAGGAATCCTGCAAAAATTGCAACAATTTTCTATACAAACGGCCGGAAGTCCAAAACTTCTCTGGAGTCACGGCCAATCCCCCCAAAAAAACGTTAGCCCTTTTTATATAGCTAAACACGATGTCGCATTTATCCGGCCGCAATGTCGCAAAAGTACATGGAAACAAAGGCGGCAAATCGGATATACTCGCTTTAACAATTATGATAATGAAAATCATTATCACATAATAGATATTAGGGGGATTTCAGCATGAACAGAGCAACAAGGGGACAGAAGGCCGGACGGAAGAAACACGCCACCCGGAAATCAGGACTATTCATGGTATGTATGCTGGCACTGGTACTCGTGCTGGCAGCTTGCGGAACTGGAGGGGGCAACAATGCAGGCACAACTGCACAGCCGTCAGCGTCAGCCGAGCCGTCTCCGTCATCAGAAGCACAAGCTCAGGCCACGCCGGAGGCACAGGCTACAGCAGCCTACCCGGTTACCCTCACACATATCAAGGGTGAATATACGCTGACGGAGAAGCCGAAGGTAATCGCTGTGCTTGACGTGAAATTCGCCGATCAGCTGATCGCGCTGGGAGAGAAACCGGCAGGCAGCGTTGTTGCCGGAACCAAGGACGAGTTCCCGGAATATCTGAGTGCTCAGATGGACGGTGTGAAGGTCCTGGGTACCCGGGATGAGCCCAATCTGGAGGCGATTGTGGCGCTGAACCCGGATCTGATTCTGATGACAGACTTCCAGGAGGAAGCCTATGAGAGCGTAAGTAAAATTGCGCCTACGATCGTCCTGGACTTCTATGAGGATTGGCGGGATACGCTAGCTACCATCGGTACAATTACAGGCAAGCAGGCAGAAGCTGAAGTGGTGAAAAAGGACTACGAGGACAAAATCACCGGACTGCGGGAGCAGCTGTCGGCGAAGCTGGGTGACGAGACGGTAGCGCTGATCCGTCCGAGACCGGAAGGGATCCGGGTACATGGTCCCGAGCACCGGACCGGAAGCATTTTATATGAGGATCTGGGATTAAAGGCTCCTGCGTTCGTTCAGGCAATCAAAGATGACACCTCAATTGAAATATCGATGGAGACCGTCGCTGATATCGGGGCAGATCACTATTTCCTGCTCTCGGATGATCTATTCGCCAAAGAGGCAGAGGCGCTGGCCAGCAGTCCGATCTGGAAATCCCTTGAGCCAGTCAAGAATAACCGTGCCTATGAAGTGAATTCAACGCTCTGGATCGCTTATTATGGTCCGCTTGCAATCAATATTATTGTGGATCAGGCCGCAGAGGCGCTGCTCGGAGCGAACTGAGATGGACCGCTATCTGTCGTCGGCCTCCTGGAGGGAACTGGCGGAGGATTTCTGGATGATGCTGGGGGAGCCGCCTGCGGACAGTGTCCGCACCATTGCTCTGAGTGAACTGCAGGACGAAGCGGCATGCCGCGAATATGTCAGCTGGTTTAAGGATTATATCGGTGCGCCGGATACGCAGGTTGCGGCTTCCATGCTGGCCAAACGGATCGGTTATCTGTGGATTGCGCCAATGTTGACCGCTATGACTTTGCATAATCGTGAGGTGCTCTTCCCGCTGGACAGAAGCTTCCTCTACCACCCGGCCTCTACAGAAGAGACGACCTTTCCTTTCCTGGCGGTGGACGGAATTCAGTCATCCTCACCGGCGGATGATCGTGAGGTGTGGCGCGAAGCGGTTGTAGAGGAGAATTTTGCGGCACGGCTTGCCCCGATGCTGCAGACGCTTGCCACGGTTGGGCCTGTCTCGATGGCCGTGCTGTGGGAGAATATTATGGTGCGGATTGCCCCGCTGTATGCGTCTGGAACAGACCCATCCGGCCAAGCAAGGCTGCGGGTGCAGGAGGATTTTGCATATCTGACCCGGACGGCCCCCGGCCAATGCTTCGGCGCAAGACGCAATCCGTTCACCCGGTTCACAGAGGGAAATGATGAGTCACCGGTTGCGAAGAGCACGCGTATCACCTGCTGCTTGTACTACCGGATGTCAGAGGAATATTGCAGGAAATGCCCGAAAATTGACAGTGAGAATAAATCTCAACTAAAATGACAGCAGGTCTATCCATTTCGTACAGGATACTGTTGTCAGGAGATGAGAGAAATGCCGCAACAAGAACAGGCAAGTCTATGGAGTGATACGGCGGTCAAGATGCTTGACGTGCGCAGCGGCACTGTGCCGCCCGGTGGTAGTATAAGCGAGACGGGACTGGCGGCTAATCTGCTGCTGCTGGCCATCGGCGGGCAGGGAGGGCTTGTGATCAATGGTGAAGGCTGCCATGTCCAGGCCTCTTTTGCTTGTCATGCTGCCAAGGGATCAGCCTATACTCTGACTGCGGAATCAGACAACATTCATTATACAGCGATCGGCTACAAGGCCATTCCTGTGGCGGGAGCCGCCCATGTGCTCTTCCCTCCGCGCAATCACCCGCTGCGCACTTCGTTTGTGCACCATCCCGCGCTCCCGGCGGAGCTGCATCTGGCGGCGGACAGGATTGCAGCCAAATGGCGCCTGGGCGAAGGGCTGGAACGCTTCCATGCCAATGCGCTGCTGCAGGGGATGCTCTACGAGCTTATTATGGAGCATGAACGCGGCCAGGGCGGCATGGAGCCGGATGTGGTGGAGATTGTTGCCGCCTATATCGAGGGGCATTACCGTCAGGAGCTGGGGCTGAAAGAGCTGGCGGCGCTGGCCGGATGCGGCGTGCGCCAGCTCCAGCGGCGGTTCAAGCAGGAGAAGCGGCTCGGGCCGATGGAATATGTGATCCGTCTGCGGATGGAGAATGCAGAGCGGATGCTGCGTTACACGGACGCTTCTATCGGTGAAATCGCCGAGCGGACAGGCTACCGTGACATGTATTATTTCAGCAGAGCGTTCAAGAAGCATTACGGAGTCCCCCCGCAGCACTACAGACGCACTGCCGCTTCAGCTCCCGGTGCGCTCTCCGCTGCTTCAGGACTGCCGGAACGCTTGACTTCCCCGCAAGGGTCTCAACAGGCTCCGGTGATCCCCCATCTGCGGGGCGAATATGGTGTTACCGCTGCTCCGCAGCGGATCGCCGTACTGGACGTTCAATATGCTGACCATCTGCATGCGCTGGGGATGTCCCCCGCAGGAAGCGTAGGCTTCGGAAGCAGAGAGCTGAACTTCCCCGCTTATTTCCGGGAGAGGTTAAGGGGAACGGAAATGCTTGGAACCTATGAGCACCCGGACCTGGAGGCAGTTGAGCGGCTGCGGCCGGATCTGATTATCTGCACCGAGGTGCATGCTCCGCAGTATGAACGCCTGAGCCGGGTGGCGCCGGCGATCATGTTCAAGCGCAATGAGAGCTGGCAGACGATTCTGCGCCTGTTCGGCGAACTGACCGGCAAGCAGGCGGAGGCGGAACGGATGATTGCCGGTTACCTCCGCCGTACGGCGTTGCTGTCCGCTGAGCTTGCTCCGGTATTGGCCGGTAAAAGCGTTGCACTAATCCGCCCGCGGGATTCAATAGTCCGGGTACATACGGCTTCGCACCGCACAGGTGCTGTGCTGTACCGCGACCTTGGTCTGCCTGCTCCGCAATTTGTGGCCGCCCCTTCCTCCGACACGGCTTATCACATTTCCGTAGACAGACTGCCGGCTGTGCATGCGAATTATTACTTTCTGCTAAGCAACGAGACGATGCAGGAGGGAATATCCCTGACAGAGCAAAGCGTGAGGGGTATGCTGGGTACAGACCCGCAGCGTATCTACCCGGTGGATGCGGCTACCTGGATCGGCTGCTATGGACCGACAGGCATCAATTGTATTGTGGATCAGGTGGCCCGGGCCTTGCTGGCTTAGGCGTGTTAAGTAGCCAAGCCGGAATCGTCTCACATCTCCCTATCATACTTCAGGCGGTAATACGTCCCGTACCCGATAGTGAACAGGTAGGCGAATACCAGTAACAGCACCACGGTGAGCTCGGTCTCCATCAAGGCGAAGGCCAGCATCAAGGCTCCGAACACAAAAACCATCATATCATAGGCTTTCGCCTTCGCCCGGTTGGCAATGGCAACATTACGTTCATCGTTCTTGTTGATCTCAAGCTGCTTGGCGATGGCGGGGCTGTTCTTCAGCGCACGCCTCCCGATCAGTTCCCCCATTCCGCCGCCGAACAGGCCGCAGCCTATTCCGATACAGACATAAGGCAGTGACCGCAGCACCCCCTGCGGGTCTGGAGTAGTTCGAATAAGGTACAAACTGCCCGCCAGCAAGAGTAGACCAGCAATGACCAGAACATAAGCGGTGACCGATTTCTTCATCTCTTCTCTTCCTCCTCATAAATAAAAATCTCCTCAATACTGAGTCCAAAATACCGGGCAATCTTGAATGCGAGCAGAATGGACGGGTTATAACGGCCGTTCTCCAGTGAACCAATCGTCTGCCTGGACACCTCAAGCGCCGCTGCCAGCTCTTCCTGCCGGATTCCGCGCTGCTTGCGCAGCTCTTCCAAACGGTTATTCATGGAATCCCTCTTTCATGGAAAGTTAACTTTACATAAGGAGTGTAGCGCATTATGTAATGGATGTAAAGCGTGCTTTCCATTTTTGGGCGTATAGAGAGGTTGGTCACTCCCCATATGCGAACATCTGTGCTACAATAGGCTTTGTGAATATATGGAAGGCGGTGGGGCTGTGACTGCAGGGCAGTGGGTGATCAAGTTCATGCGGATGCACAGGTGGGTGTTTGTATGCGGATTCCTCGTAACTACGGTGATGACGCTGGTTAATCTGAGCTATCCGTTTCTGGGCGGGAGGATGATTAATATTGCTTTTTATGATCAGGATCTGAGTGCATTTATGAATCTGTGTCTGGTCTATGGCGGTATTCTTCTGTTCAATCAGTTTATTGTGGCGACGCTGAACAATCTGATCTCCTCGCATTTAATGACGGGGTTCGTGTTCGATATCCGGCGGGCGCTGTTCCGCAAGATTCTGCACCAGCAGGGGAAGGATCTCTCCGGGATGTACAGCGGCGATCTGATCAGCCGGATGAACCGCGATGCCACGGACATTATGAATCTCGTCTTCTGGAGTGGTCTCTGGGGATATTCCAATCTGCTGCATATTGTGTTTGCCGTGGGCTTCATGTTCTATTATCATGTCCTGCTGGGCGTGTTCACTGTTGTTCTGGTCCCTGCCATATTCCTGGCTTCGAGATACTTCAAGCAGCGGGCGCTTAGCGTTAACCGGGATCTGGCGGAGGAGCAGGGCAGGCTGTCCTCATACTTATTTGAGATTGTGGCCAATATGCGGGAGATCAAGCTCCTGAATGCGGGGAAGCAGGCTGCTAATACATACTTGAGAAAAACGGTCTCGATCCATGGCATGAATGTAGAGAATGGAAGAATTGAAGTGACCACGGAGCGGGTGAATGCCTTCATCTCGCTTGCCGCACAGCTGCTGCTGTTCCTGATCTGCGCCTATCTTATTGCCGAGGGCCGGATGCCGCTGGGGGTATTCGTGGCTGCTGCCAGCTATTTCAATATGGCGGTGACTTACTTCAGCTCGATTAACAGCAAGATTACCGATGCCTGGCGGCAGACAATCTCCTTGCAGCGGGTAGCGGGTATACTGAATCAGGAGGAGGAGGATTACAGGGCAGACCTGCCGCCTGTGCTGATTCAGAAGGGAACTGTGGAATTCCGTGATGTCCGCTTCGGATACACTGAAGGCAGGCCGGTGCTGGACGGTTTCAATCTGCGCGTGGAGGGTGGAAGCACGATCGGCATCGCCGGAAGAAGCGGCGCCGGGAAGACGACCATCGGAAATCTGCTCTACAATCTGTATAACGTAGATGACGGCGAGCTGCTGATCGATGGTGTGAATGTGCAGGAGATGAACCTGCACAGCCTGCGGAGCCAGGTGGGAATAGTTCATCAGGAGACGGTGCTGTATGATCATACGCTGCGGTATAATCTTTCTTTTACGAATAACCGGGATAATGACCTGCTGTTAATGGAAGCGCTTAAGAAGGCGGCCCTGCATGAGCTTGTACTGACCTTCCCTGACGGATTGGATACGATGCTTGGCACATACGGCCAGGAATTGTCCGGCGGGCAGAAGCAGCGCCTGAGTATCGCAAGAATCCTGGTTAAGAATCCGAAGATTCTGATCTTCGATGAGGCGACCTCCTTCCTCGACAGCAGAAATGAGACGCTCATCCGGGAGATGATCCGTAAGCTTGCACAGGACCGCACAATGATTATTATCGCCCATCGGCTCTCTACAATCAGGGACTGTGACAGAATCGCCGTTCTGGAGGATGGCGTGGTTACGGGGTACGATACGCATGACGTGTTGATTAGAGAGAACCGGACGTATATCAGCTTATTCAGTGAACAGTGTGAGGGAGGCGAGGCGGTATGAGCAGACGGGCAACGTTCAAGGCATTAACAAGGGATATTGGCGGTATCCGCAAGCCTCTGCTGGCGCTCGCTTTTTTCAAACTTTGGAATTTACTGCTCGGACTTATTCCGTTGTTCCTGTATTCACGGCTCGTTAACCGGGTGCTGGTGGGCCGGAACCTTCATGAGCTGTGGCTGATTATTGCCGGGTATCTGGGAACCTTCCTGCTTACGACGCTCGGGATTGCCGCCAGCAGGCGCTACTCCAACCAGTTGATGCTGAAGTATGACTTGAGAATCAAGCATAAGCTGCTGAATACTGTGCTTCATCTGGATTATGAGGACTATAGCAGATATAGCGTTGGCGATGTCAGAGGCCGGATTGAGCAGGATGCTGCGGTGGCCGGGAGATTTTTCACGACTCATATTCTAGAGTTCATCTACTCTGTGGTGTATGCTGCTGCGCTGGCTGTGATTCTATTATGCTATGATTGGCGGATTGCGCTGCTCAGCTTCATCTTCGTTCCGGTCTCCCTGTGGACGGTGCATCACCTGGGGGAGAAATCGCGGACGGCCGGAGAAGAGCTGTGGACGCTGCAGAACGCATATGAATCCTTCCTGCATGGCAATCTGCAGAACTGGAAGGATATTAAGGCCAATCATCTGGAGGAGGCCCAACTGGCAGAATTGAACAGACATTACATGAGAATCCGGCCGGTCTGGTTCCGTAACCAGCTCTATCTGCATCTGGGCGTCACCTATTCGTTCTTCACCAAGAACTTTATTACCCAACTGTTCATCTACTTTATTGGCGGACTGTTCGTCATTAAAGGATATTCGCAGGTCGGCGTCCTGCTGGTGTTCATCAGCTTCTACGGGCAGTTCTTCGGGTTCATCGAGAGCATCAGCAATGGCATGATCAACTACCGCAAGGATTCGGTGAATATCAGCAAGGTGATTGGGCTGTTAGCGGCAGAAACGGACAAGCGGCCGTACAAGCATATTAACGGAAGCGATGTAGACGTTCAGCAGCTGCGGTTCCGCTATGAGGGGAATGATTCTTTTGCCCTTGAGGACATATCGTTCACAGTAGGCAAAGGGGAGCACCTGGCGATTGCCGGGCTAAGCGGCAGCGGGAAGTCTACTCTGGCGAAGCTGCTGACGGGGCAGCTCAGGCCGCAAGAGGGAAGGATCTGCATTGGCGGCATTGATCTCACTTCAGTCAACAGCGGGAGCATCTCCGCCAAGGTAAGTATTGTGGTGCAGGAGCCGGTATTGTTCAATATGACGATTAGAGAGAACCTGCTGCTGGCTAAGCCCGGTGCAACCGGAGCGGAGCTGGTGGAATGCTGCCGCAGGGCAAGCATCTATCCCTTCATTGAAGCTCTGGAGCATGGTCTGGATACGGTCATCGGTGAGAAAGGGATGAAGCTATCGGGAGGTCAAAAGCAGCGTCTGTCGATTGCCCGGGCGATTCTGCAGGATCGGGACATCATCATCTTCGATGAGAGCACCAGCGCTCTGGACAGCGGGAATGAGAGCGATATTATGGCCGAGCTGAAGAGTCTGTCCGCCGGGAAGACGATGATCTCCATTGCCCACCGCTGGTCTACGGTTCAAGCCTGTGACCGGATTATGGTACTGCAAGCGGGAAGAGTAGCCGCCTGTGATACCCATGAGAATCTCATTAATCATAGTGAGGCCTACAAGCTGCTCTTCCAGAGCCAATATAAGGCAGGCTAAGGCATAACTGTCCATTGACGGCATCTTCACCCGGTAATATATTAAAATTAAATCATGTGACCGGCGGAAGAGGAGAAAAGTAAATGAGCCCGACCCATGTGTGGATTCCCGTCGTATTCTATTGGCTGCCGATGCTCATTTTTTTCTACATGGGGCTTGATGTGCTGCTGCGCAATCCTAAGAAGACTGAACACCGTCTGGTGAGCGCTACTATACTGTGTTATTTCCTGATGTTCCTGGAGGAGTACTTCCGGTATATGCTGCCAATGGAATATAGCCCGCTGCTGGCAGCGGTGTGGTTCTCGAATGTGGGGGTTCTGATTCCGGGACTTGGATTCCACCTGATCGCCCGGTTGATCGGCCTGCATAAGCGGATGCGGCGGCCCTGGTATCCGTATCTGTTCCATATCCTGGCGCTGGCGATTCCGGCCGGGCTGATCAGCCAGCGGTCCTATACCTCTGTACAGATGTTCACCGTAAGCGGAGTCTGGAAATGGCCAGTGGCGAATGGGGCTTACTACGGGACTATGACGGCCAGCCTGCTGCTGAGCTTCATCCCGATTGCCATGCTGCGCAGCGCGCGCAAGTGGAGCGCGGCCGATCCTGCCTACCAGAAGCATGACGGCATCTTCAAGCTGCTGGAGTACGGCTCCTGGGTGACGTTCCTCTGGGTAGCGGTGTTCGGTTATTTTCGCTTCAGTGAAGTGTTGCCGCCCTATGCGTATATTTATGGAGGGCTGATCTGGTGTTTCGTCCTGCGGCTGTCCATGCAGCGGTATGAGTTCCTTAATCATGCAGGGCAGCGTTACAAAAAGATGTTCCAGATCAATTCGCAGGCGGCTCTGCTCGTCTCCCTGAACGGAGACATTAAGGAGGCGAACCTGAGCGCGGAGAAGATGTTCGGGCAACTGGTTCCCGGGAAAGCCAACCTTACCGGTCTGGGGGGTGGAGAGATTGTAGCGAAGCTTAAGGCACAGGACGATATCGGTGAGCTGGAGATGGTCCTGCACAGCGGCGACAGCGTAATTGAGGCCATGATTAACGGGGATTATGTGACCGTAGATCATGAGCTATATGCTGTTCTGCTCATCCGCGACATCCGGCTGCGGAATCAGCATCTGCGGCAGATCGCCTTCATGGCCTACCATGATCCGCTTACCGGGCTGCCGAACCGCAGGCAGTTCTATGACAAGCTGGAGGAGGCGCTGGCAGAAGCCGGGCGGACCGGCGGAGAGCTGGCAATTCTGCTGCTGGATCTCGACCGGTTCAAGCAGGTCAACGACCGCTGGGGCCATGAGGCCGGAGACCAGATGTTATGCAAGGTAGCAGGCATGATCCATCAGCTGGTCCAGCCTGACGGGCTGGCGGCCCGCTTCGGCGGCGATGAATTCGTCATGTTCTGCCCGGTGGGGCGGGAGGGGCATACGGCCGCAGAGCTGGAGCGCAGGCTGCAGGCAGCGGCTGCCCAGGCCACGCTGGATTATGAGGGCGAAGTGCTGAAGATCGACATGAGCGCCGGCCTCAGCCTGTACCCGCAGGACGGATCGGCCCCGGACGCGCTGCTGCGCCAGGCGGATAAGCGGATGTACGAGATCAAGCGGGGTTTTACGGAGGGGAATCACGAGATATGAAGATAACGACGGATATTAAGGGACCCTGACGGGTTCCTTTTCATTTGCGAAGATGGTTACCATAATCAATCTTCGGAGATTAATGAACCAGATTAGCCCGGCCATCGCCTATAGAGTATAACAAGTTAAATGGAGATGAAGCAGTTGGAACAGGAGCAATTATGGCTGCAGCAGTGCCGGGATGGGGAGCAGGATGCATTCTATCAGCTGGTAAAGCCTTATCTGGACCGGGCATACAGCACGGCCAGGGCGATTCTGAACTCCCCGCACTATGCAGAGGATGCCGTCCAGAATGCGATGCTGGAAGCCTATAGAGCCATTATGAGCGGCAAAGAAATCCGCAGCTTCCGAAGCTGGTTCAACCGGCTGGTTGCGATGCGGGCGTTGGATCTGGCCAGAGCACGCTCCAGGCGGTTCAGACAGACAGAAGTGCTGGGGGATCATGAGGAGCCGGGGGATGAGCGGGAACAGCCTTTGGATGCGGTTTTGAAGAAAGAAGAGCAATCCCGGTTGCTGGCCCAGGTCATGTCACTGGATATGCGCCACCGTTCAGTGATTGTGTTGTATTACTATCAGGAAATGTCCGTAGAGGAGATTGCGGATGTGCTGGGCGTCAAGGCCGGGACCGTGAAATCCAGATTGTATAACGCGCGCTTGAAGCTGATGAGTCTGAATGAATCCATTAATCCGAAGAAGGTGATTTTCGATGTCTAAGTTCAAGAACGGGATACAGGGTGAACCGCAGCGGCAGGCAGAGGAAATGGGCGGTGTGCTGAGCCTTCATGCTGCGCCGCAGAGCCTGCATGATTTTGCAAAAAATATTGTGATGCACGCGGCGGCTGCGGAGCCTGCTGCACCTAGCCGTCCGGCCCGCTCCCGCACGAAGCGTCGGCTGATCGGTGCTGCCTGCAGTACGGCTGCTGCTGCTATGCTCCTATTCTCGGCCCAGGTATCGCCGGCCTTCGCCAGTCTGGTGCAATACATTCCCGGCTTCTCGGTGGCCTCCGATTGGCTGACCGCGCTGCGTACCGGTGACGGTGTGCAGAATGCGGGTAATTATGATTACCGGCCATTCCAGCCGGTCGTGATGAGCTTTGGAGATACCAAGGTTAGTCTGAGCGATGTGTATCTGACCAGTGACAAGCTGGTGTACAAGGTCTTTGTCCAGTCGGACAAAATTAGCGGGAGCGTGACCACCTGGCCGGACGGAACGCCGGGGATTGACTACAGCAACGCCGGTTATCACGTAACGAGCAAGGATTTTCCGGGCGCCAGAGCAGGCGGGGTGATGAAGCTTACCCATGATGAGCAGACCGGTGAGCCGATTCTGGTTCTGCCGACCGAGCAGCAGCTGTCGCCGCAGGAGGTGGCCGATTTCCTTGCGGGGAACCCGTCCAAGCTGAGCTTTACCTTCTATGAGCCTCAGGCGGGAGGCGCGGTTCCGTTGAAGCACAGCATGGACGTTCCTTTTGACAAAAGCCAGTGGAAGCAGGACCGGATCATCCCGCAGCAGACCTCTATTCCGGTTATGGTCAACGGAGACCAGCAGGAAATTGAGGTACAGGAGATTAAGCTTACGCCGCTCAGTACCTATGTAACTCTGCATCTAAGCAACACGGACCGGAGCCTGCTGGATATCGATTGGAGCAACCCGTCCATTGAATTGACGGATAACGCTGGCGGTACCTACGAATTTAAAGATTACACCAGCCTGAATACTGTGCCAGGACGCAGCAACGGCGGCTCCGGTACGATCCGGCTGGAGTTTGCTTCTTCACCGTATTTCAGTAAGCAAGCTCGCCAGCTGAATCTGAAGATCGGGCATGTCCAGCTCTCAGAGGTAGGCTCCTTCTCTCTGGCCATGGACGAAGTACTGCCCAAAGTGATCCCGTTCAGCGGCAAGCAGATGCTTCTGACCGAGAGCCGTTATGAAGACGGATTCCTGAAGCTGAAGCTTACGCAGGATGCACAGAACCGTATGAGCATTGACTTCAATATCCCGGGCTATATGGCTAAGGTGCTTCAGTCCCGGGAGCTGTATGATAAGTTCTACGCGGGCAACAGGGATCAGTCAGGCTTCGCCCGGAATATTTTGCAGGTTCAGGAAGGACGCGGAGAATATGAGGTCTGGATTGCGGCCCCTGAGCAGAAGCAGTATGAAGTGGAGATGATTAATGCCGTAACGCAGCGCGAGCAGGTCCAAGTGAATCAGCAGGTTGAACTCAGCGTGCGATAATGGAATTATCCGCCAGGCAGCGCTCCGGCCTCGGGGTTGTCTGGCGAAGGTTTTTACAATCGTATATACTGATTAGACCAATTCATTTCATAGGAGCTGTGTTCCAAGCCATGATCAAGAAAGAAGCCGCACATATACGCAAGCAGTTCAAGATGGACCATGATCAGCTGAACCTGTACGATATTCTGAACGTGTATATTATGAAGGATACGAATGAAATCTACCACTTCGAGCGCCAGCCGTTTGCCATGCTGGAGCGTGAGAAGCAGGAGCTGTATATGGGCAACTTCCGGAAGCTGCTGACCGGCGAGCTGGACCAGAAGCTGTTCGAGCTGAAATTCCTGAAGGAGGCGGAGGAGCCGTCGCAGGTGATGCTGCACCAGGGGCTGGTGACCGGGGACCCGGAGGAATGGCAGGACCTGATGCTCATGCTGGTAGACAAAATGCTGGTGGATGCCAAGTACGAGAAGGATACAGTCGTCACGTTCGTGCGGGGGCAATATTTCCGGCCGACTAAGGCGCGCAATGACGAAGCCGAGGAGACCGGCAAGGACGAGGTGTTTGCCCATCCGTTCATTCTATGCAGCGTGAATTCCACGGAGCAGCAGCGCAAGACGCTTCTGTTCGATTATGTGGAGCGGGAATTCAAGTATAATATCATGGTGGACCCGATTATTAAGCTGAGCACGCCGGAGCAAGGCTTTTTCTACCCAAGTGTGACGGACAACTACTCAGATGTGAACCGTGTCCTGTACTGCACAGGAAGCGCCAATAATCCGAACCCGCATTTCATCGAGCAGGTGCTGAATGCGGAGCGGTCGGTGACGGCGCTGGAGGAACGGTCTATTTTTGAGGAAATTGTTAAGGAAGTGGCCGGTGAACAAATCGATGTGGCGACCATTGCCCAGGTGTATGAGGAGATTCATCAGGTGATTGAAGATAACGCGGAGGAGGAAGAGCCGCCGAGACTCGATTACCGCGATGTGGAGCGTGTGCTGAAGGCCAGCGGGGTAGAGGATGTGACGGTGGAGAAGGTCGAACGCGCCTTCGAGACCATCGTGGACAACAAGCATTATGAGATGAAGGCCAGCAGCGTCATCCCGAAGTATACGACCAAGTCGATTAAGATTGACACGAAGGTCGCTTCGATCACGATCAGTCCGCAGGACCTGAGATATGTGCGGCAGGTGAATTACCAGGGCAAGCGCTGCATTATGATTGAGATTGAAGAGGATGCGGTGATTGAAGGCTTCACATTATTGACAGAGAACTTATAAAATGATTCGTATGACGGGCTATCCCGGTGTCTCTGAGCAGACCTGGGATAGCCCTTCTGTATGGTTACTGGGCTAATACGCTATAACTACAGTCCGTTCTCCGCCCAAATGGCCGCATACTTCTTCTCCCAGATCGCCCAGCGCGTCTCGGCCCCGTATTTTCCCTGGAGTTGCTTCAGGTATTGCTCTGCGGTCTCTGTCTCGCCTGCGCGGAGCAGGAACCGGAAGGTCTCCTCGCTGAGATGCAGCGCTGTGTGTTCCATATAATAATCGAGAATGTCTCTGGCACCGGTTAAGTTATGCATGAAGGCAAGCGCCTGGTCCAGGTGCTGCAGCAGCTCTGCAGTGAAGCTGTCCGTATCGGTATCCTCCGTTAAGGTGTAGCGGTCCGGGGCGGCGGGGACGATCTCCCTGATCCGTGAGGTGAAGTGGGAGGTGCCTGTGACAGATACGATGGATGACTTGCCCGCCTGCAGCTGCTCAAGCTCTGTAGAGTGAATAGTACAGTTCACATAGAAGCTGAGCTTGTCCCAGGAATTGCCCGACGATTTCTGAATATTGATGTTATAGATAAGCTGATCCTCAGTTTTCGTGAAATTCAGAGCTTTTTTACGATAGCCCCGTGCGGTTAAAAAAGGTTTCACGTCCTGTGTAATGATCTCCTTGAACACATCCTGCATGGAATGCCTCCTTCGTGTGCGGTGATATTAGATTGCCTGTGATAACCTGTCTGATGACAGTTATATTGTACTATAAACAGGATGAACTCAAATGTCTTCCTTTTGGGTAAAAATAGGTATAGAGGAAAGGAGAGTCTGTAGATTCATGAAAAACGTTAAGATTCTGTTGGCTGTATTCGGCTTCGCTGCCGTTATGGTGGTGCTGTTCGGGTGGGGCGGGCCTATTGTTCTGAAGTTATTCCTACATAATGATTACGCGAGGAGCGTTATCCTGCTGGTGGTGTTCAGTCTGGTGGTATTCGGCAAACGGTGGCACTGGTCGAATGGTCTGGTCTATATCATTGCCCTGTTCTCCTTCTTCGGCATGTTCATTGACTCGGCGGGCAATCCGCTCTATAACAAGCCGCTGGAATGGATCGTCTCGCCGTTCGGGCAGTTGCAGGTGGACCGGTATGTCACTAATTATGCGCCGGGACAATTCTCCATTACGGATAATGTGACCATTCTGAAGCCGGACGGAGAGGTCACCCGGTTCAGCACAATATGGCTATACCTGTACCGCTTGGCGCAGTATATGGTGTTTTACTCTATTATAGGCACCTTGCTTAGTGCGATCCGGGGCAAAAGGCCTGAGAGCCTGCCGCTCACCCCTACATCCGCAGCCGAGACGTTGACGCCGGAGATGGAGCAGCGGGTCGCGGCTGAGCTGAAGCGGCGGGAGGCCGCAGGCACAGCATTGAAGGTTGTGCCTGAAGAAGTCCAGGCACAGGTGCGGCAGCTTAAGCAAGAGGGTCAGCTCATCCCGGCAATCAAGCTCGTCCGCGGGCATACGGATATGTCCCTGGGGGAAGCCAAGCGGTATGTGGAGGGACTGTAACTGGTGGGATTAGAACACAAAGCCTATTCTGTTCAGTAAACAGAGTAGGCTTTTTTTGTTGTTGGCGTGCCCAGAGGCACGCATTATCTAGTTGGTGAAAGTCCAACCAAAGGAGGGACCAAGCCACCTTTGTAGCTAGGATGCTTGCGCATGGCGAAATCTGTGTGTAAAAGCGCATCGACAAAAGTACCGGTCAGAGACTGGGCGAGCAACAATCCAGGCCGCAACATGAAGTGAATCTTGCCGCGTCGTCAAAAAGGCCCTGCGAAGGGGAAGAGAGGATGCCGAGTCTCGAAACAATAGACGAAGGCCAAGGAAACTGTACAGAACTTGGAACAGCAGTGAAGAATCCTCCGGCGTATAGGGAACGGCATGGATTGAAAGATAATGCAGTGAACTGGGGAGACCCTCCCCCACACGGGAGAAAAAAATTTTTTTTTTTTAAGGAACCCGTAGAGAGACGCTCTATAAGTCCAGAAGACGAAGTGAACCGTCTGTGGGAAGGGAGTCCGAGGGGCTTATAGTACCGAAGAACCTAAGGACAACATAACCTTAGGGAGGGAAGGAGCCCTGCTTTGTTTACGCTTTTGGAGGAGGTACGAGTGAGTGAATGCCAAACGGCTAACGACACCCAAGGAAAAAGTTCAAGAACTCCAAGAAAAGCTAGGTCATGCGGCCAAGGAGAACAACAAGCGTAAATTCCACGCCTTGTACGACAAAATCTACCGGTGGGATGTGCTAGGCGAAGCCTGGAAACGGGTGAAAGCGAATAAGGGAGCCGCGGGAGTAGATGCCGTAACGCTCGCTGAAATCGAGAAACAGGGAGTGACGAGATTTCTCAAAAGATGTGAGCGAGAACTGAAAGCAGGCAGCTACCATCCGCAGCCGGTACGGCGGCACTATATCCCGAAGAAAGACGGGAAGCCAAGACCGCTAGGCATCCCCACCGTACGAGACCGAGTGGTGCAGATGGCAACTAAACTGGTGATTGAACCCATCTTTGAAGCCGATTTTAAAGAAGTCTCCTTCGGATTTCGCCCGAAGCGAAGTGCAAAAGGAGCACTGGAACGAATTCGGAAAGCCTGCAACCGCAAAGGAAATTGGATAGTCGACGTCGATATCCAAGGCTACTTCGACAATATAAATCAGGAGAAGCTCATGAAACTGGTACAGATGCGTATCAATGACAGGCGAATCCTGAAATTAATACGGAAGTGGCTTCATGCGGGAGTGATGGAAGAAGGAAAGGTACGGCGCTCCGATCTAGGTACACCCCAAGGTGGCGTCATCTCGCCACTGTTGGCGAATATCTATTTGAACTACTTTGACCGGTTATGGGAGAAACACGGAAGTAGGGTGGGAGAACTGACGAGGTATGCAGACGACTTTGTCGTGGTCTGTAAAACGAAAAAGGATGCCGAACATGCGTATGAACTCATCCGCAACATTATGGAACGTCTGGAACTCACGCTACATCCGACCAAAACCCGCATTGTAGGTCTGTGGACAGGAGACGAAGGCTTCGACTTCTTAGGAATGCACCACCGAAAAACGAAAGCAGAAACTTCTCAAGGGAAGGTGTACTATACCACCCAGCAGTGGCTAACGAAGAAGGCAGAGGAACGTATCCGGGGCGTGGTCAAAGACCGATTAGCACCGCCTGGCATGCGCTGGAAATCGTTTGAGGAACATGTGGAATGGCTCAATCCAAAGATACAGGGATGGAGAAATTATTACTACACGAACTACAGCCAAAAGAGGTTAGCGAAGCTGGATTGGTATATTATGCAGCGATTCACACGGTGGTATGCAAAGAAGAGAAATCGGAGGAGATGGATGAGTTCATTCCCGGAGGTCAAGTATATGGCCAATAAATGTGGACTAAAAACGCTATTGTAATCTGCATGCCCATGAATGACAAACATCGGAAAGCCGTATGAGGGAAAACCTCACGTACGGTTTGATGAGGAGGGGCTGGGTCATACCAGCCCTTTACTCTAGAGGAAACTATAGTTTCCTCTTGTTGTGGACAATGGATATGTAAATTTATGGAAAATAGTTCTTTGATTGATTCGAAGAGTGACTTTGTTGCTGAATGTATGTGAAAAACAGCATACGTTGTGCTCGTAAGCCATCACACGGCCTGAATGTATATGGAAAACAGCATACATTGTGTTCGTAAGCAGGCATACGGCCTGAATGTATGTGAAAAACAGCATACATTATGTTCGCAAGCAGGCACACGGCTTGAATATATGTGGAAAACAGCATACGTTGTGTTCGCGCAAAGGTAATCTTATTCATCCGTTAGGATGATTTCGTCCCGTTGTTTGTGATGCGAAAGAATAATGCAAGGACTAAAGATTCATTTGTATGAAATTTCAATATAATATTTTGACTATTTCGTTAAATGTTTTGCGAAAAATGTCGATAAACCACTCAGGGAAACCTGCTTCCCCGTTGTGGACCTCACTGCGGCGGAGTTGCTTATATTATAGAGGCTGTCATCCGACAAGGAGGAAAACAATGTTAAGAAAAATGGGGAAGATCGGGCTGGCGCTGGTGTTAATCATCGGACTGCTGCCCATGATGCCGCTCCGGGGCTATGCGTCTGTGCCGTCCTTCAATGAAGCGGCTGATTATGCGATTGAGGGTCCGGTCACTTACGGTGGGGGTCTTAATTTCTCCGGTGCCCAGGGTCTGCAGGATGGAAGCACGGCGGTTCTGATGAATAAGTACGTCTCTCAGGGGAACACCTACGTTGCATCCAATTTTCTGAGAGTATATAACAGCTCAGGGACGCTTACTACGGATGTCAATATGAGCAGCCTAATGGATACCTATTATAATATGACGAATGTCGGTATGCTTGCGCTGAATAACGGCAATCTGTTGGTGTTCTATGGTAAAAGCGATTCCGGTGATAAAAATCTGCAATTGGGTACCGTTACCGAGAGTACGCCCAATGCCTATTTCATGATCCTTAACAAGGCAGGGCAGAAGGTAACCGGCCAGACCAGACTCAACACCTTCAGCGCCGGCACTCTTCCGCAGCTTACACGCTTCATCTCTGCGGCGGAATTGTCGGACGGCAATATTGCTTTTACCTGGCAGAGAAATGACAACAAAAGTACGGTAACCCGTGTATTCACCCCTGCGGGCCAGCCGGTGACCAACGAGATTCTGCTGGTTGATGCGAATGCGAGCATGTCTTATGTGGCCGCCGGAGATGGCGTATACATGACCGCGTACAATTCGGGGCCCTCGAACGATAACATCTATCTGCAGTTGTTCAGCAACAGCGGAGTACCACTGAAAACAATTAATGTGGGACCAAGAACAGATGAGAAGCAGCTGCATCTGTCTGTGCTGAGTAACGGGAACTTCATGTTCGGCCAGTACAGATCGCAAAGCGACAACACCGCGGTTACCTTATATGATAACAATGGCGATAGCCAGGGAAGCTTCTCGGTAAACGGCGCTCTGAGCGGAGCAGCGGTCTACCGGAAGGGCGGCATCCCGGGTTTCGTAACCGTAAGTACGGATGCGGCGTCGAATCAGGCAATCAATGATGCGTATTATTCCGGCGGGGAGTGGACAGGAACCCAGTATGCTTACCTGAATTACTATGACAATGACGGGAATCTGGTCTTTACGACTGATCAGCCGATTGACTCCGGTTCGGTTGCGCTTCAGGGATATGATGCAGAGAACTGGATGTACGATGTGGAATATTATCCTGGGTTTAGAGTATATACGGCCTTCGGTGACAAGATTGTGTTCATCAAGACAGATAATACCGATGCCAGTCATTACAGAGTCACCGGGAAACTGTTTAATCAGGGAGCTGGTGCCTTAACGCCGGTTACTTTGCAGTCGGCAGTAGCTGACGGTACGCCGGGTGCTGTAACCTCGACGAAGATTGATCTGACCTTCGATCAGCCGATCACTGGACTGACGGCGGAGGATATCACGATTACGGATGGTACAGGCTCTGCAGTAAAAGGGGCACTGAGCGGAGGTGGCACTGCGTGGAGCATCGGGCTTAGCTCGGTGACTAAGGAAGGTGATGTCTCAGTGGCCGTAAATTCGCCAAGCGGATATACCGTAAGCGGCTCGCCGCTGACAGCGGCCGTGTCGCTGTTCAGGCCTGCGCCGGAAGATACTCCGACGGCAGTCATTGATTATGCGGCGGAGCAACTGACAGGCCTAACACCAGGCGCTGCTTATACAGTGAACAGTGAGCCTGTAACGGCAGACATTAACGGCAAGCTGGCTATAGATAGCAGCTGGCTGGGAGCGTCATTAAGCATCGTGAAAAAGGGTGACGGTTCGGCGACAGTCGACAGCGCGGCGCAGACACTGACTGTGCCTAGTCGTCCGGCAGCGCCAGTGAGTGTAACGGCGACCGATGAGACGGCGATTAATGCGGTAGATGGCGCATTGGTAAATGTGGATTCGGGGATGGAATACAAGTCAAGTGGTGCGGGAGTATGGACGGATGTGACGGGAACAACGGTGACAGGGCTTGCTCCGGGTACGTACGAGGTCCGTGTGAAATTGACGGCTGCGTCTTTTGTGTCGGAAGCGCATAGTGTAACGGTGAACGCCTATGTGCCAACGGTAGAGACTACCCCGGCGGCAGTCATTGACTATGCGGCGGAGCAGCTGACAGGGTTGGCAGCGAACGGGAAGTACACGATCAACGGCACGCCGGTAACGGCGGATGTAACTGGGAAGCTGGAGCTGGACAGCAGCTGGCTGGGCGTCACGCTGAGCATCGTGAAGCAGGGGAATGCTTCTACGACGGTGGACAGCGCGGCGCAGACGCTGGACATTCCAGTTCGTCCGGCAGCGCCAGTGAGTGTAACGGCGACTGACGAGACTGCGATCAATGCGCAGGATGGCGCATTGGTGAATGTGACTAACGCGATGGAATACAAGCGTGGAACCGCAGGCGAATGGATGGACGTTACAGGCACGACCGTGACTGGTCTTGCACCGGACACATATTACGTGCGTGTGAAGGCGACCGCAACGGACTTCGCTTCCGAATTGCAGAGCGTAGCCGTTGAGGCGTATGTGGCAGTGCCGGAAGCTATTCCGGCGGCAGTCGTTGACTATGCGGCGGAGCAACTGACAGGGTTGGCAGCGAACGGGAAGTACACGATCAACGGCACGCCGGTAACGGCGGACGGAGCGGGCAAGCTGGAGCTGGACAGCAGTTGGCTGGGCGTCACGCTGAGCCTCGTGAAGCAGGGCAATGCTTCCACGACCGTAGACAGCGCGGCGCAGACACTGACTGTGCCTAGTCGTCCGGCAGCGCCAGTGAGTGTAACGGCGACTGACGAGACTGCGATCAATGCGCAGGATGGCGCATTGGTGAATGTGACTAACGCGATGGAATACAAGCGTGGAACCGCAGGCGAATGGATGGACGTTACAGGCACGACCGTGACTGGTCTTGCACCGGACACATATTACGTGCGTGTGAAGGCGACCGCAACAGACTTTGCTTCCGAATTGCAAAGTGTAGCCGTTGAGGCGTATGTGGCAGTGCCGGAGATCACTCCGGCCGCAGGGATTGACTATACGGCGGAGCAATTGACCGGCCTGGTTCCGACCGGTAAGTATGTAATTAATGGTACGCTGGCAGTAACGGCGGATGTAACCGGGAAGCTGGAGCTGGACAGCAGCTGGCTGGGCATCACGCTGAGCCTCGTGAAGCAGGGCAATGCTTCCACGACCGTAGACAGCGCGGCGCAGACACTGACTGTGCCTAGTCGTCCGGCAGCGCCAGTGAATGTAACGGCGACTGACGAGACGGCGATCAATGAACAGGATGGCGCATTGGTGAATGTGACTAACGCGATGGAATACAAGCGTGGAACCGCCGGTGAATGGATGGACGTTACACGCGTAACCGTGACTGGTCTTGCACCGGATACGTACTACGTGCGGGTGAAGGCGACTGATGCTGCTTTTGCCTCGGCTCCGGTGTCACTGGCGGTCACGTCCTTCACAGCGAAGGCTGAGGCAACACCTGAAGCGGTTATCGATTATGCCGCTGAGACATTGACCGGTCTGGTGCCAGAAGGCTTATACACTGTAAATGGTGTCGTGGTCACGGCAACAGCGCAAGGGGTGCTGGTCATCAGCAGTGATTGGCTGGGAACCACGCTTAATCTCGTGAAGCAGGGCAACGGGGTAACAACCACCGACAGTGCCGTGCAGACGTTGAATCTCCCGGCCCGCCCGGCTGCACCTGTCGGTGTTAGTGTGACGGATGTGACCTACAAGGGGGCCAATGACGGTACTCTGCAGAATCTGAATGTTCAGATGGAGTACAAGGCAGGCAACGCAGGTCTGTGGACAGACATTACAGACACAACGCTTACTGGCCTTGCGCCGGATACGTATTACATCCGCGTGAAGGCAACAGACGGAGCCTTCGCTTCGGTTGCGGCTCAGGTTACCGTTCACGACTCTGATGCGGTCATTCCTGGGGCGCCAGAAGTAGCGGCAGACGATCAGAATAATACCATTACCGGTCTGGATACAAGCATGGAATTCGCAGTGGATGACGGACCCTACGTGCGGTATGACGGAACGAATCTGCCGGATCTCAGCGGTGACCATACTGTGAAGGTGCGGGTGGCGGCCAGCGGATCGGTTCCGGCGGGACCGGCAACGGCGCTGACTTTTACAACGAATATGCCTGTTCCTGCATCAGGGTTAACTGTAAGTGCCAGTGATCCGGACGGTGTAGCCAATAATGGCAAAACACAGATCACCGTTACTCCTGCACCTGCGGAAGGGAACAAGCTTCTGTATATGAATTTTGGAACGGGCAGCGTAATTGTACCTGAGGTTGGAGAGCTTCTGACGGGGTACACCCTTGTGGGCAATGATGGCCTGATTCCTGCAGAGGGTGGTGATACGCTTGGGATTGCAGAGGTTGACGCTGACGGCAGGGTAGTGAAGTATGGCAGCGTAATTGCGGCTGTAACCGCGTCGACACCTGTGACTCCGGGACCTGATCCGGTGAACCCCGGCAGCAGCGGTAATAACCCGGGCGGCGGAACGGTGCCAGGAAATACAGCAGGCAATGTTACCAGCGTCATCGTTCTTGTGAACGGTAAGGAGGAGAATGCGGGCACAGCCACCACAATAACCTCCGGCAATATCAAAATAACCACCATCGCCGTAGACCCGGCCAGACTGCAGGCGAAGCTGGATGCAGAGGGGAACGGGGCCGTTGTCACTATCCCGGTGATGCTGGATTCCAACATTATCATTGGCGAGCTGAACGGTCAGATAATCAAGAATATGGAGGATAAATCAGCTACGCTGGTGCTCCAGACCAGCCGGGGCACGTATACACTGCCGTCATCGGAGCTTAATATCAGTGCGTTAGCGGCAAGACTCGGAAACGGGACCAAGCTGGAGGATATCACACTGAAGATTACGATTGGCGAGTCTTCGGCAACGATGAACCAGGTTGTGACTGCTGCGGCAGGCAGAGGCGGCTTCGCGGTGGTTACGCCATCCCTGGACTTCTCTGTTACAGCTTCATCCGGTTCAGCAACTGTGGAGATAGACCGGTTCAAGGCGTATGTAAAACGGACAGTGACGCTTCCGCAGGGTATTGACCCGAACCGGGTTACGACGGGGATCGTTGTAGATCCGGACGGCAAGGTACGTCATGTACCAACCCGAGTCATTCAGCAGGGCGGCCAGTATTATGCCGAGATTCACAGCCTGACGAACAGCACCTATTCTGTGGTCTGGCATCCGCTAAGCTTCAAGGACATGGAACAGCATTGGGCGAAAAATGCAGTGAATGACATGGGCTCCCGCCTGGCCATTAACGGGGTGAACGAATCGACGTTCAACCCGAACGCTGACATCACCCGCGCAGAGTTCGCAGCCATTATCGTGCGCGGTCTGGGACTGAGGCTTGAAGAGGGCGCTGCGAAATTTGCAGATGTTCCGGCGGACAGCTGGTATGCAGCGGCGGTCGAAACAGCCTCACGGGAGGGGCTGATTAACGGCTTCGAGGACGGAACCTTCCGCCCGGATGCCCGGATTACCCGCGAGCAGGCCATGAACATCATCGCGAAGGCAATGAAGCTGACGGGGCTTGCTGAGCAGACAGGTACCGTTGATACAGCAGGTGTACTCGCAGCCTTCACAGATGCAGGCCAGGTGGGCGCTTGGGCGAAGGACAGTCTGGCGCTCGCTGCGAGAGCCGGCCTGATCACCGGACGCGGCGGCAGCAAGCTGGAGGCCAAAGCAAATGTCACCCGTGCAGAGGTGGCCGTGCTGATTCAGCGCTTACTTCAGAAATCTGATTTGATCGATTAACCAGAGCTACAAACATCCAAAAAGCGGATTCAGACGTTGAGCTGAGTCCGCTTTTTGCTGCACAAATGAAGCTACTCCGTCCGCCCAAGGCGCTTTATCCTGCTGAGGTTGCTATAATTGGCTGTAACAAAGTCTTTTATGAGAGGAGCAGGGGCTGGATGTTCATAGTTAACGTAGAGGCTGCAATCTGTAAGGAGGACAAGTGGCTTCTGATCACACGGAGCACCAAAGAAGAGCATGCCGGGGGAACCCTGGCCTTAGTAGGGGGCAAAGTAGACGCTGAAGGCAATACACTGGAGATCCTCGAACGGACAGTGAAACGGGAATGCTATGAAGAAGTTGGGATTGTGATCAGGGATGCGGTTAAGTTTGTGTATAGCTCCTCCTTCGTGACCGGGGATGGGCGGCATGTGATCAATATGGTGTTCTTATGTGAATATGACAGCGGGACAGCAACAATTAAGAGTCCAGATGAAGTTGAAGCCGTACATTGGTTAACCCGCGAGGAGATCATGAATCATCCCCTGGCCCCTCCCTGGACGAAGGAGAGCATCAGAAGAGTATCGCTGGCGGGAAAATAATTTACACCCATCCCGTAAACTCCTGAATGCTCGCCTTGGCCGACTGTGCCTCCGCTTGCGCACTCCTGCGCCATTCCTTGGGCGGGACGCCCATCAGCCTGGAGAAGCAGCGGTTGAAGCTGGAGATCGAGTGGAAGCCAACCTTCTCTGAGATGGCCAGAATGGACTGCTCTGTGCTTTTAAGCTGCTTGCAGGCCTCCTCGATCCGGGTGCTGTTCAGGAAGTCGAGGGGGGCGGTGCCCATCGTATCATGGAATTTGCGGCGGAAATGGGTGGTGCTCAAGTGGCACAGCCCGGCCAGGTCATCGATGGTCATCGGTGCCATATAGTTGCGGGTGATATATTCCAGCGCGGGGGCGATAGCGAAGTCACCAAGGAACGTAGGCCCGGCTTCCTGGCCGCTCAGCGCTTCCTGCGTGGAATGAATGCGGAGCAATTCAATGTACAGGGACAGCAATAAGCCGTAAGCGCTCTCCTGATAATAAGGCCGCTGCTGCTGCAGCTCCAGAACGATGGAGGTAGCCAGAGTATACACCAGCGGATAGCGCTCCCGGCTCAGAATACAGCTGTTTCCCTGCACGGACCACAGGTTCGGCTCGAAGTGGCTGTAGGCGCTTTTGAAGGAATGCTGAAACAGATCCTCCGGCGAGAAAAACAAATAAGACCACAAGCTGGCCTCTCCCGGCGAACTATACGTGGTATGGGGCAGATACCTGGGCAGAAAGGTCACATCACCGGCTGCAAAAGGCACAGCCTCACCCTTAATCTCCATCACCCCGCTGTCCGAATGGCAGATGCCGATCTCCAGATGGTTGTGGAAATGAAGATGCTCGCTCTTGATATCGGAGATTCTCCAGCGTTCGCCGCTGAGCAGCAGCACCGGGAAATGGAGCGGGAGGCTGTAGCGGCGGTATTCAATGACGGGCTTCTTGGCTCTGGGCATATTCGCGGCTCCTGCTCTCCTAAGATAGATGCTGAGGATAAATGGTCGAAACTGCGCAGTTTTGCTATGAATGTGCTTAGATGTTGAATATTTTACTGCTTACAATAGACTCTGTAAAGCGTTTACATGGGAGGGGATACATATGCTGCAAGTAGAGTATAACCGGGAGGAAATTCTGGACGTGATCGACAAGGTCACCCGGAAGACGCTGGCGATGGACTTGACCTGGGAATGGCCCTGCGGCGTAGCCTACTATGGGGTATCGCGGGCGTACCAGACCACCGGGAACCAGGAGTATCTGGACAGGCTGGTGCAGTGGGTGGAGGAATATATCGGGCTGGGGCTGCCGGACTGGACGGTCAACACCTGTGCTATGGGGCATATGCTGATCACCTTGTACGAAGAGACCGGAGAGCAGAAGTACTGGGATATTGTTATGAGCAAAATCGGTTATCTCCGCGGCTCGGCACTGCGGTTCGGAGAGAATGTGCTGCAGCATACGGTATCGGTGTCGAACGACTTCCCGCAGCAGGCCTGGGCGGATACGCTGTTCATGGCGGCGTTCTTCCTGCTGCGTGTAGGCTGTAAGCTGGAGGACCAGGAGCTGATTCAGGATGCGCTGAACCAATATTACTGGCACATCAAGTACCTGCAAGACCCCGCCACCGGACTCTGGTACCACGGCTACAACCATCTGAAGCAGGACCATATGTCCGGGCTGTATTGGGGCCGGGCGAATGCCTGGGGCGCGTATACGATGTCACAGGTGAAGCCGCTGCTGAAGGAGTGGTATCTGTATCCGCAGTGTATGGATGTGGAATGCTCCTTGCGTGATCAGCTGGCGGCGCTGAAGCTGGTGCAGACGGAGAACGGCCTGTGGCGCACGGTGCTGGATGATGAGGAATCGTATGAGGAGGTATCGGCTTCCTGCGGGATTGCGGCGGCAATGGTGAATAACGGTAATCCACTGCATAGCAAATATGTGCAAAAGGCACTGGCCGGCATCCTTGCGAACATCACCGCAGACGGCCGGGTGCTCGGCGTATCGGGCGGCACGGCCGTCATGAAGGACCGCGAAGGCTACCGCCAGATCCCGAAGGACTGGATTCAGGGCTGGGGCCAGGGTCTGGCATTGGCCTTCTTGTCTGATCTGCTTGCTGCACATTGATTCAAGCGGGGAGCATCCTTGGATTAGGATAAGCTCAAGACCGGGAAAGGCCGGGCTTGGGCTTATTAGTGTAATAACACATAGTTATAGTGAAATCCTGCAAGAAATGCAACAATCCTGCCCCATAGAAGCGGTCTATCCCAGAAATCATGCACGAAATGCAACAAATCCAGCGCTAATTTGCCCTAAACACCAAAAATTGTGCAAATCATGCAACATTGTACTTCAGCCAGTAATAGATGTTAGAGGAATCCTGCAAAATGTGCAACAATGCTCTCTACAAGCGGCCGCTGAGAGAAGGAATTAGCGATGAGCTTGCTGCACCGGATGCGGCTTATCAACTATTGGACAAGCTCGATCAAGCTATCTCCAGGCTAAAATCATTCCCCTTCTTCGGGCCAGTTACACGCAACATGAATGGACTGAAAGATGAATATCGTTCACTGATTGTGGAGAATTACATAGTCTTCTACTTGGTGCTGGATGATATTATTGAAATTAGAAGGGTGCTTCATGGAAAACGCAAGGTTGAAGATCTGATGTAATATAAGTCTACCGGAGGAACGTCTATGCCCCAATCCGCCCGTATCAGACAAGCTATAGCCTTCATCGAGGAGCATCTGTACGAGGATATTCCGCTTGAGCAGGCTGCGCAGGCCGGGTACACCTCGCTGATGCAGTTATACCGGGACTTCTACACCTGCACCGGCCATTCGGTCAAAGAGTATATCCGCAAGCGCAGGCTCTCGGATGCGCTCGGACTGATCCGCAGCTCGCAGCTTCCCTTAGCTGAGATTGCCTACGCCTGCGGCTACAGCTCCCAGCAGGCCTTATGCAAATCCGTCAAAACCGCAACCCGCCTCACCCCGCTGGCCTATCAAAAAAGTGAAGCCAGCTATTTCTTCCCCAGATTCGACAGCGAAGCCATCCGGCAGGTTACCGTCCTTACCGAGACTCTTCCCAAGACCATACATATGAAATTCTATCATCCCGTTCAGGAAGGCATTGAGCAGCAGGCGCTGGAGGCACTGGACGCCAGGTTACATCATTACCAGGGCAGAATCTTCGGCAGAGACGGACCGCCGCAGGGCGGCTTGTACTGTTATGAGCTTGCGGTTGAGCATGATCCTGCTTGGCTGCACCTGCTGGCAGGCAGTGTGTTTCAAGAGATCGGGACTGTAGCCGGGCGCAGCTTAACTGTTGCCAAGACAGCGGTCAGCAACGTGCAGACCGAGATCAGATTGGCGTGGGACTATCTGTATCTGACGTGGCTGAGGGCCAGCATGTTCGAGCAGGAAGATGAAGATTATTACGAAGAATATATTCGTAAGGGCCGCGAGGTTAGAAGGCTGGTGCTGTATGTGCCAGTACGGAAGCGCGTAGATTATGACCGCATCCTGGTGCGCTGCTGCCCCGGTCTTGAGTATCTGGTGGCGTACCGGGAAGGGGAGAGGGCGGAGGAAGAGGCGGCTTCGGCGGTGGTGGAGTATCTGTCCATCCATCATCCGGAGATAATAAAGAACGCCAGAGAATTCTATGCAGCGCGAAGCGGCGGAGGTTATACTTGCGGCGTCCGGCTGAAGCAGCCACTGGAGCTGCCCGGCGGCAGCGGGCTTGAGGTGTTGCAGGTAGATGCAGGCAGCTATGCGGTGCTGGAAAGCAGCAGATACAGCGATAGCGGCAGATATACGGCTCTGCTGGAGGCCTGGATTGCGCAGAACGGGTGGGGGACGGAGGGGCGGCCTGCTTTTGCCACGTATGAGACAGGAGGGGGAGCGGACCCGGAGGCCATTACCATGAGCGTGTGGATCAGGCTGAAAGATGTTAAGAACGGATAATAAGAGGCGCGTGATTCCCGTTAGACTGGATGTATACAGGAAAGGAGTGAGAGAGTGAATCTGAATAAGCACGCATGGTCACCGCAGGCTTCCGAAGGCTATAGTCCCCGTGTGAAGCCGGTAATCCTGAGAATGGTGGAGGAGCTGAAGCAGGTGGAGATGTTAAGTGAGGTTCATGTAGAGCAGGTTACGGAGCTGTGCAGCATTGTGGACAGGCCGGAAATGAAGGTTGTGGGGATTGCGCTGCCGATATCGTATGAGAGCCGGGGGTATGGCGGATATTATGATTCCGGGCAGGCGGGCGGCACGATTAATGATTACTTTTATACGAAAAAGCTGGCGGCAGAAGGAGAGATCGCACTGCTCTCCAGTCTGATAGAGCACCAAATTAAGGGCCGGGAGATCGTCACGGTGCGCACCGAGGTTCAGGGGGATGGCAACTACAAAGTGATTGTGGGCATGGAGGTAAGCAGCTTCGAGGGGTTGCCTGCGCATTTGCCGGAATATACAGAGACGCTGACCGTACCCGCTTGCCGGTATGCCAAGGTTCTGATCAATGAATCGAAGAGCGCCGGGCGGACCGGCTACGAGGAACGGATGCACGCTGATGAATATTTCGTGGGTGAATTCCGCAAGGATACAAGCTATGTCTATAATCCCGCTGGCCTCAGCTTCAATACATATGACCAGTCCGGTGATATTCTTACCAAATACGAGCCGGTGATTCTGCCGGGGAATACGGCCGAACAATTCAGCTCCCTGCGCTTCAAGCCGGTGACGCTGCCGGAGATGAAGATTGCCTGCAGCATGACGCTGCCGGAGGATGAGGAGTTTGTGATTACCAAATATTTTGGCGTGCAGGATCAGGTATTCGCCACCGGGGCAGCCCGGTATTACCTGCATGACTATTACGGATTCCCGGTGAACAGCGGGGAGGAGGGAAAGGTGAATTCCTGCTTCGGCACCAGAGTCAGCAGCTTCGCTGGCCTTCCTGACTGTGTGGAGAAGATGACTGTGCCTGGGGGCATTTATCTGCATATTACCCAGCTTGAGGTGAACGGCGACAATCCAGGAATCCCGTACGATACCGCATTCAATCATCTGGAGGAGCTGTACCTGAGCGCTCACCCTGAGTATACGCGTGACTGGAGCAGACATGTGATTGCCCGGTTCCGCCAGGCGAACTGCGCCTCTGTCTTCGTACCGCTTACTGCTGAATAACTTGGCCGGGGACCGGCGGGGGGATAATATGATAGTATAGAGGTACATTTATTTTCCCATAAGGGTAGAAAAGAGTGTACGATGAGAATCATTATTTCGCCGGCCAAGAAGATGAAGACTGATACGGATGTCCTGGGATACCGCCAGACTCCGCAATTCTTAAGCGAGTCGCAGAAGCTGCTGGCCTTGCTGCGCAAGCTGAAGTACGAAGAAGCCAAGGCACTATGGCAATGCAACGATGCTATCGCCACGCTAAATATGCAGCGGATCAAGGAGATGGACTTAACCAAGAGCCTGACCCCGGCCATTCTGGCTTATGAGGGTATCCAGTACCAGTACATGGCGCCGGGGATCTTCCAGACACAGGAGCTGGAATATGTGGAGCAGCATTTGCGCATCCTGTCCGGCTTCTACGGGATCGTCCGGCCGTTTGACGGGGTGGTTCCCTATAGGCTGGAGATGCAGGCCAAGCTGGGCGGACCGGGCTTCAGCACACTCTATGAGTTCTGGAACCGCAGGCTGGCCGATCAGCTATTCGCGGAGACCGATACGATTGTGAACCTGGCCTCCAAGGAGTACAGCAAATGCATTGCCCCGTATACCGGGGACAAGGTGCGGATGGTAAGCTGCGTATTCGGGCAGAACATCGGCGGCAAGGTGGTGGAGCGGGCGACGCTGGTCAAGATGGCCAGGGGTGAGATGGTCCGGTTCATGGCCGAGCGGCAGATTACCAACGTGGAGGAGCTTCAGGCGTTCACCGGGTTCGATTTCCGGTATGAAGCGGCCTTGTCGGATGAGCACACCTATGTGTTCGTCCAGGCCAAGCAAGACAAAGAGTAGACTGATAGAGTGAGCAGCATAGAGGGTAATCTTGAGGATGGCAGAAGCGCCGGATTCGGGGTTGCCCTTGTTTGGTTGCGGGCGGAAGCCCGTTTTTGTAAGATTAAGGAATCAGATCAGGCTCAGGAGGAGGACATGCGATGGTTAGACAGAACCCGCTTCACAAAGAGCGCTTACTGAAGGAACTGGATCGATTAGGATATTCCGATAGAATCCGTAGAATAACCGCCTTAGGACGGCAGCACCTGGGGTCTGCGGAGTACTCCCGGCTGCTCATCTCATTGCTGGAAGGCGGAGCCTATGAGGCGCGCCTGGCCCTGATGGGAGCCATCGCTACGCTGGATGCGCCTGTGATTCTGGCGGGGCTGAAGCATCCTATGGCCAGCATCCGCAATACGGCGGCAGGGCTGGCAGCTAAAGTCGCTTCAGTGGAGGAGATCGAACGCGAGCTTCCCGGGCTGTCACAGGATTGCCGCCGCAAGCTGCTGCGTACAGTGGCCCTGATGAACCGCCGGGAATTGGCGGAACATCTGCTCCCGCTGGTTCGGGCCCGGTGGGGCGCGGACGAGGCGGCGATGGTGCTGCAGGCCTGCTCCGAAGCAACCGTCCGCGCACGGCTCGCTGAGTTGGGGTACGCGATTATGGACTGGAAGAAGCTGGCCAGCCGCCATCTGGAGGTAGTCGCGGAGTATGTCACCAGAGAGCTGGAAGCGGCTCCGCTCAGAGCCAAGGATCAGGTCTGGCGGCGCTTCTCCTCGGCGCTGGAGCAGCTGTGCAATCACAAGCCTGACCTGGTGCTGGCCTGTGCGCTGAACCATAGTCCGGCAGATAAGCTGCCGTCTGCGCTGAAGGCCCATCTCGGCATCCTGATGCGCCAGAGACCAGGCGCGGTGTATGAGCTGCTCATCCGGACGGAGACACGCGGTGAGTTGATGAACTTCGGTGTACCGGAGCCTGTGCTCAAGCGGGCGAAGCTCCTCTCGCTGGACCAGTGGAAGCAGCTTGTCAAGCTGCAGGCAGAAGAGCCCGTGCAAGTGGCGCGGCTGCTTGAGCATCTTGCGCCTTCTAAGCGCGGGGAGATTTTTGAGGCGGTGTATGAGGCGGAGAAGCGCCGGGAGCGGGTATTCCCGGAGCGGCTCCTGTATGTTTTGCCCCACGCGCTGCGTGACCGGGAGGCCGCCCGGATGCTGGGCCTGCGTGAGATCAGGGAAAACCGGGAGCGCAGCCTGCGCATCACCGCCGCCCGCTCGATTCATCAGGTCAGAGACCAGCTTGAGGAAGCCACCCGGGTATCCAGTGCAGACGAACGGGCCACAGCGCTGATGCAGCTGATCCGCAGCACGGTGCTGGCCAGACAGGGTATGGATGCCACGCTAACGACCTTAAGCCGTATCCGCAATGATCAGGACCCTGTGCGGGGGGCGGTGTTCAAGGAGCTGTCGGAGAGTCCGGCGTCTGTGTATGAGGCTGCCCATGTTCCGGCGCTTGCTGAACTGGTGGACAGTGTGATCAATGCCAGAGACACCTCCTACGGGACGAGGTATTCTGTTCAGCTATTGGCCTTCTCGATTCTGCGCCATCAGGCGGCGGAGCCTGACGGAGAGCTGTTCAAGTTCGCCCTGAACACGCTCCAGAAGCTCGCGAAGCAGGACGGGCAGCTCTCCCTGCCGTCTTTGGAGAAGAATATGCCGCAGGGCGTGGAAGAGATCATCTTTGAGGGCATCTATTCCTACGCTGCGCAGGCGGGCAAGCGGGAGAATTACAACCTGGTGCTGAGCCTGGCAACGTCTTTTGGCAAAAGAGGGTACGGCATTGCTAAGCTGCAGCAGCTCTTACGGGAAGCGGCCCGGGCCAAAACGGAGGCCACCGCAATCCGGGCCACCCGGCTCTGGCTGGAGCCGCTTAAGACGCGGGATGAACGGGTGAAGGAGCTGCTGGACGCCGATCCATCGTATATTACCATCTACGAGGTGTTCCGGCATCTGCATCTGAAGCGCCAGGAATGGCTGGACCCTTACATTTCAGGGGCTGCCATCAAGGGCAAATTCCTCTCAGGCAAAACAGTCTATCTGGTCCCGGCTGCGGACGGATTCCACCGCTGGCTGCCGCGCCAGCAGCAGGCGTATAGCGCCCTGTTGAGCAAAGTTGCAACTGGCTCCAAATACAGCTTGTTTGAGCGTTCCCGAGCGATTAGAATCATGGCAAGTATGCCGGATTGGCACCCGGAGCGGTTGTATGAGCTGGTGCAGGACCAAGAGGTGGCCGTAGCCGAAGCGGCGCTTCATGCCCTGTCCCTGCTGGAGGAGCCGGAGCAATCCCTGCCGGTGCTGCTGGAGCATCTCGATAGCGACCGGGCCCGTGTGGCGATGTATTCTATCCCAAGATGCATCCGCAGAGTCAGTCCGGGGCTGCTGTCCCTGGTGCTGAAGGAGCTGCTGGGACGCGACAAGCTGAAAATTACGGTGCGGAAGGAAGCCATCCGCCTGCTTGGTGCGTATAGAAATGAGGACAGTCTTCCGCTGCTCCTGAATGAGTTCGCGAAGCCTAACGCGCATAAGGATGTCATCATCGCCATTGGACATGCTGCGAGGGGGCTGCTGGACGATGAACGGAGCTGGGAGCTGCTTGGTGCCATCGCGGCTTCTCCGCAGCACGATATCGCTGTGAGCTTGTTGTCCCAGCACCCGGACGCGCTTCCGGCTGATTACAGACCCCGCTATCTGGACTTAATCATCGCCATTACCCGTCACCCGGATGTCTTCGTCCGCAGACAGGCCTATACAGCAATGAACAGATGGACGAATGGTTATGAAGATGTTGTTGCCGCGGCTGCGGCTCAGGCTATGATGGATCTGGAGGACGGCACCAGCTGGGAATTCGCGATGATAACACTGATTCAAGCCGCCCGGGACGGCAAGGTCAATGCAGTAGTAGCCGGTATATGCCGGCAGCTGGCGGCAACCGCTGTGACGCAGGAATGGAATGCAGCGGCGGACAGAGATCTGCCGCACCGGCAGCGCCTGCAGGCGCTCATCAAGCAGCTGACCGGTCTGCCCATGAGCACAAGAGTACAGCTTACTCCGTTGTACCTGGAGCTAATCGGTATTCTGGCTGCCGATGAGACCCTTCAGAGTCTCGTCCTGAAATTATATATCGCCTTGATTGATTGGAATAACACTGAGGAAGCCGCAGGTTACCTGAAGCGGATGGTTCAGGGCATAACCTCTCAGCCGTTGTTGTTAAGCGAGGTGTACAGCGAAGTGACCGGCACTCTGGAGCAGAGCGCCGGATATTGGACGCCGGAGGCGCTGCTGGAATTGGTAGATGCGCTGCGGACCGGGCCGCATTATGAGGTCCTGTACACCGGACTCCCGCTGCTTGCGGCAGCGGGCCATGCGCTGCACTGGAGTCCGGAAGCCGCTGAACGGCTGCGGTGGTACAGGAATTGCAGCCATCCGGCGGTCCGCACACAGGCACTTAATATATGGACAGCGCAGGAGTCGTCCGGGTTATTCCTGCGGTAACCGCATATGCAGGATAGGCCAGGGCTTACCCTGCTCATCCAGCTCAGACCGGTCGTAGACCTGGAAGCCTAGATGCTCGTAGAATCCGGCGGCTTGGGGATTATCTTCATTCACATCTACAGAATGTACATTCAGGTTGTGTATGGCGTAGTTCACCAGACTGGTACCAATTCCCTGTCCCCGGACGGCCGGGTCTACGAACAGCATCTCAAGCTTCTGCTCCTGAACGCCCATGAAGCCGAGGGGCTGGCCCTCCTGGTCCGTAGCAGCAAGTAAATGGGGGATAGCTGCAAGGCCTTGCAGGACCAGGGGGCGCAAGTCCTCAATATCCTGCGGGGTGAGGAACAGATGGGTAGCCCGCACGGCCTTCTCCCATATGTCCAGCAGTTTACTGGCAACCACCTGATTCCGGTCTGTAATGTTGTGTATCTGGTTCATAGCTTTCTCCTTAATCATTTTTTTAGATTATAGCATTAAGAATAAACAAGAATCGAGTGGAAGCGTATGAAAACGCACCATCGCCTGCTGAAGTTTGGCGGGATTACCCTGATCGGCTCCGGCCTTCTTTTCCTGGCCCAATATCTGTTCCTGAGACCGGTGCCTGCTCCCCCGCTGGAGGATACTGCACTATTATCATGGCTGAGCGAGTGGCGGTTCCAGCTGTCGATGGCAGACGAGGTGCTGTTCTTCGCTGCGGTATTGCTCATTCCCTCTATCGTGGCCTTGTACCGTCTGCTGGTCCAGGTGCATCCGGTGCTGACGGTTTTTGGCTGCGGCCTGTTAGCGGTTAGCATTCCTGTCTATATCGTGCTGGTCATTATTCTGGGCAGGCTGGTCTATCCGGTATATGGAATTGAGCTATCTTCTGAGAGCTATAGGCTGATTATCAGCCTCTATTATGGGGGCGTACATTGTGCCGCACTAGTCATGGGGATCGCTACGATTCTACTGAGCCTGGTGATCCGAATGGGCGGACTCGGACGGATTACGGCATCCTTCGGTGTGCTGGCCGGAATCTTTGATCTGATCGGCTCCTATCCCTGGCTGCTGGGGGACGTGATGATCCTGATCTCCCAGGTGCTGTTCGCGGGCTGGTTCATCATTCTTGGCGTCAATCTGCGGAATATAGCGAAGAAACAGTCACTTTAAGGCCACCAGTAAGGCCACCAGCCCAAAAGTATAATGACGGAGCTCCCGGTTTTTGATACAATAAGCTTAATTAAGTGAAAACATTCACAATTAAAACAACCAGATGATTGCAAATACGGTTGTCATTGTATATTATATTTATAGAGATAATAAAGTACATTTGTAAAAGTCGGAGGAAAAATAATGGCGACACATCGCTTGAACAGTATGGAAGTTAAAAGGATGAACCGGAACGCCATTTACCGATACTTGTATCACCGTGAATCTACCTCCATTCAGGAGATTGCGCAGGCGCTTAATCTAAGCCTTCCAACAGTAACACAGAATCTTAAGGAGCTGCAGGAGAAGGAACTGATCGTAGAGACCGGATTATTCGAGTCTACGGGCGGCCGCAAAGCGAAATCGCTGGCCTGCAACAGCGTGGCGGGATATGCCCTTGGCCTGGATGTTACACGCAACCATGTCGGCATTGTCATGATTGATCTCAGCGGCAAGGTCGTCAGAAACGTCAGGAACCTGTTCCCGTTCGCCAATGAAGAAGCCTACTTCCAGGGAGTCGGCCGGCTGGTGGAGGAATTCACCGAAGAATGCGGGATTGACCGCAGCCGAATCCTCGGGGCCGGTATTGCGCTTCCCGCCATCCTGACCGGCGACCGCCAGTCGGTAAGCTATGCTACCGTCATTGATTTCAAGGGCGGGCATGTCCAGCGCTTCGCTGAATATATCCCGTACCCCTGCATCCTGAGCAATGACGCGAACGCCGCAGGCTTCACCGAGTTATGGGGGGAGCAGGATATGCACAATGTGGTGTACCTCTCGCTCAACAACAGCGTGGGCGGTTCATTTATTGTAGATAACCAGATTTATGCCGGCAAGAATCACCGGGCCGGAGAGTTCGGCCATATGACCGTTGTGCCGGGAGGCCGGACCTGCTACTGCGGGCAGAAGGGCTGCGTCGATGCTTACTGCTCTGCGCGGATTCTCTCGGACAGCACCGGGGGCAGCATAGTGGAATTCTTCCGCCTGCTCGGGGAGGGGCATGAGCCGCAGCGGGTCATCTGGGAGGAATACCGGGACTATCTGGTGGTAGCCATCAACAATCTGCGGATGTTATACGATTGCGACGTTATACTCGGCGGCTATGCAGGCGCTTATATGGAGGACTATCTGGAGAGTCTCCAGGAGCTGGCTGCGGCGAAGAACACCTTTGAGCCGGACGGAAGCTATCTGCGGGTCTGCAAATACAAGCTGGAGGCTACAGCCGTAGGTGCCGCAATGGAACTGGTGACGGATTTTATTGATACTATCTAGCGTTAATATTTCGAGAAGAAGGCTCCTCTGCAAGAGGGACAAGCTGTGTCAGTGCGGCGGTCCCTTCGCAGGGGAGCTTTTTGTGTAAATAGAAGAATTTATATGTTACACACGATAACTTATATTTCTCGCTGAAACGGTACCGTCCTTTAAAAGGCCGGCAAAGCCGTATCCACTTGCTAATTTTCTTTGTGAAAAAAAGAACTTTGAATGCGGTTACATTTGTTTGCTTTTTCGTATTGACTTCAAACAGAATCTGATTATAATCTTATTTAGATCGTTTTATAAAAGTGTTTTATTAATGATGGAGCAGGGGGTTACCGGCATCGCCCGGAAGCTGCAACAGGCTAGGCACATGCTCCAGTAAGGGCCTGGTGGCGGGGAGAATTGACATCAATGGGAGGGAAGGGGAACGGAATGGAACAGAGCATTAAGCTCAGGGTGTCGCAGATTGAGAAGTCCTTTCCGGGGGTTAAGGCGTTAGACAAGATTGACTTCAAGGTGAGAAAAGGCTCGGTGCATGTCCTATGCGGCGAGAACGGGGCGGGCAAGTCGACGCTGATGAAGATCATTAACGGCATTCATCAGCCGGACAGCGGCCAGATCTTCATCGACGAGCAGCCTGTGCGGATCAGCAACCCGATTCAGGCACGCAATCTGGGGATTTCGATGATTTTTCAGGAGCTGAATTATGTGCCGGAGATGACGGTGGAGGAGAACATCTTCCTGGGCAATCTGCCGGTAACGCGGCTGGGGAAGGTGGACTGGAAGCAGGTGAGACAGCGGACAACGGAGCTGCTGCGTGCAGAGAATCTGCCGTACTCGCCGACCACACTGCTCAAGGACCTGACGGTATCTGATATTCAGATGCTGGAAATCATGAAAGCGATTTCGTATAAGGCAGAGATCATTATCATGGATGAGCCGACCTCGGCGATTACCCATGAGGAGGTCGAGAAGCTGTTCGTGAAGATCAGGGAGCTGCAGGCCCGCGGGGTCAGCATCATCTACATCTCGCATAAGTTGGACGAGATTTTTCAGATCGCAGATGAGATTACGGTGTTCCGGGACGGAACGGTGGTGGATAGCCATCCGAAGGAGAAGCTGGATATCGAGACGGTCATCTCCCTGATGGTCGGCCGCAAGCTTACGAACACCTACCCGAAGGAAGAGGTGGAGGCCGGGGAGACACTGCTGAAGGTAGAGAATCTGAGCGGTCCCGGGGGCTACCGGAATGTGAGCTTCCACGTGCGCCGGGGCGAGATGGTCGGCTTCGCCGGACTGATCGGCGCAGGCAGAACCGAGGTGATGCGCTCGCTGTTCGGGCTTGATCCTATCGCCTCCGGGGAGATTTACATAAAGGGACAGAAGGTGAACATCCGCAATGTGGAGCAGAGCATCAGGCACGGTATGGTCATGCTCTCTGAGGACAGACGCCGGTACGGGATTATTCCGATGCGGTCTGTGAAGGAGAATACGACCTTGTCTTCCCTGAAAAGCATCTTCTACCGCTTCCGGCATCACAGCAAGGTCGAGCAGGACATCGTATCGGAGCTGTTCCAGAAGATGCGGGTGAAGACGCCCTCCATGGACACCGTCATCGCTTCCTTAAGCGGGGGCAACCAGCAGAAGGTGCTGCTCGCCAAGTGGATGCTGCTGAACCCGGACATTCTGATTCTGGATGAACCAACGCGGGGCATTGATGTCGGAGCCAAGTTTGAAATCTACAAGCTGATGACCGAGCTGGTCAAGGCGGGCAAGGTGGTCATTATGGTCTCCTCCGAGCTGCCCGAGCTGCTGGGCATGTGCGACCGGATCTATGTGATGAATAAGGGGACCATTACCGGAGAGATCAGCCGGGAGGCGTTCTCCCAGGAGCAGATCATGAAGTATGCCACCGGAACGATTACATCGAATGAGGTGAACTGAAGTGAAAGAGATGAATTGGAGCCAATTCTGGACCACCTTTAAAAAAACATACAGCATCTACCTGGTGCTGCTGGCCTTGTTTATTGTCTGTTCCTTTGCCAACCCGAACTTTCTGTCGGTCAACAACCTGACCAATATCTCCACCCAGCTTGCGGTTACCACCATTCTGGCCTTCGGCCAGACCCTGCTGATCATCAGCGGAATGCTTGATCTGTCGCAAGGCTCAGTGCTGGCGCTGTCCGGAGTGTTCGCCGTATCCGCCTACAAGTCCACCGGCTCCTTCACCGTCGCTATCGCGGTCGGCATTGTGACCGGGGTGGTATGCAATATCGTCAATGCGGTTATGGTCAGCACCTTCAAGACACCGCCGTTCATTGCCACGCTGGCGATGCTGACCATGGCCCGCGGGGTGGCCCTGCTGTTCACGAAGGGGCAGAACATCCTGCAGCTCGGGGACTTCACCGTACTCGGTCAGGGCTCCATCGGGGTAATTCCCATCCCCGTCCTGTTCCTGGTCGCCTTCGCTATCATCACCTGGTATATCCTGCGGCATACCCGGTTCGGCCGCGCGTTGTTTGCGGTCGGCGGCAACGAAGAGGCGGCGACCGCCTCCGGGATCAATGTCTCCCGGGTCAAATACACCGCCTTCATTATTAACGGGATCTTCGTGGGCATCGCCGGAATTCTGTTCATGTCCCGGGTCAACGCCGGGCTGCCTAACGGCGCAATCAACTATGAATTCACCGCGCTCACTGCAGCTATCATCGGGGGAACAAGCTTTTCCGGGGGGATCGGTTCAGCGGGCGGCACCCTGGCCGGGGCCTTCATCGTCGGCTTCCTCGACAACATTATGAACCTGACCAATGTCGATTCGTATATGCAGCAGATTATCCGCGGGGCGATCATTGCGCTGGCGGTCATCTACGACATCCGCTCCAAGAACCGCAGAACGAAGAGCACGCTCGGCAGAATCGAAGATAAGCGCGGCAAGAACGGCAAGAGCAGCGGCCGCCCGGGGGAGCCGGGGCCGGGACTCACGGGCTGACGGCAGCGCACTGACAAGCGGAAGACCAGGCCACCGGATTAAACAGCCCTGCTGTTTAAAATAAAAAAAAGGGGAAATACCATGAAAAAAATATCGTTCACCTTGGTTTCGCTGCTGCTCATTCTGGGGCTGCTCGCCGGCTGTGGCAATAATAAGGCGGATTCGTCTGATTCGGGAGGCGGGGGCAACAGCGGCGGAGAGAAAGTGTATAAGGTCGCCTATATTGCCCGTGCGCAGTCTGACTCTTTTGCCGCCTGGCTGGCTAATGCGGTGAAGGAGGAAGCAAAGAAGTATCCGAACATCAAGCTGGAGGTCTTCGACGGGCAGGCCAGCGACGATAAAGAGAACTCCATGATCGAGAATGCGATCACCAACAAGTTCGACCTGGTCATTGTTCAGCCGAATAACGGCGAGGCGCAGAGACCATATGTGGAGAAGGTCATCAAGGCCGGACTGTTCGCGATCACCACCAATGCCCGGATTACCGGAATTGAAGGCGCCTCCAGCGTGGACGCTGATCCCTACGAGCAGGCCGGGGTGAATGCGCGCGCTGCGATTGACCAGATTCCCCAGAATGCCAAGGTGGTCGTCCTCAACGGCCCTTCCGGCAACTTCCATGCGGATAAGCGCAGAGAGAGCTGGCAGAAGGAATTCTTCGAGAAGCGTCCGGACGTGCAGATTGTCGGCGAGCAGATTGCCAACTGGAACAAGGATGAGGCCATGAAGTATATGGAGGACTGGGTGCAGGCGAATGACAAGATCGATGCTGTCATCTCTATGAACGACAATATGACGGCCGGTGCGATTGAAGCGGTCAAGGATAACCCCAAGTTCAGCGGCATGCTCGCGTATGGCGTAGACGGCACAGCGGAGGCGTTTCAGCTCATCAAGGAGGGCAAGATGACCTCGACTTGTCTGCAGAATGCTTTTGAGCTGGCGGAGAAGCTGCTGGATACAAGCAACAAGCTGCTGACCGGCGCGGAGAAGCAGATCGACACTGACATCGGCAACCCGCTGATCACCAAGGATAACGTGGATGAGTACATCGAATTGCTGGAGAAGGCCGAAGCGCTGAAAGAATAGAGAGAGAATGCGGAATCACTGAACCCAATGTTCCTGAGGAGGAGAAACGGATGAAGAACAGAGCTTTTTATATGACGGATCTGCAAAAAATGCAAATGAGAGACATTGATATGCCCGTAGCCCGGGAGGGCGAGGTCATTGTGAAGCTGGAGTATGTCGGCATCTGCGGCTCGGATGTGCATTACCTGGAGTATGGCCGGATCGGCGATTTCGTGGTGGACGGGGATTTCATTCTCGGGCATGAATGTGCCGGTGAAGTGGTGGAGCTGGGTCCGGGTGTGAAGCATCTGAAGCTTGGTGACCGGGTGGCCCTGGAGCCTGGGGTGACCTGCGGTCAATGTGAATTCTGCAAGAGCGGCAAGTACAACCTCTGCCCGGATGTGCAGTTCCTGGCTACGCCGCCTTACCATGGCTGTCTGATGGATTATATGGCTTTTCCGGAGAACATGGCCTTCAAGCTGCCGGATAATGTGTCTTCCGAGGAGGGCGCGCTGGTGGAGCCGCTGGCGGTGGGGCTTCATGCTGCCGCGCAGGGCGGAATCAAGCTGGGGGACCGTGTGGTGATTCTTGGCGCGGGCTGTATCGGCCTCGTTACCCTGCTGGCCTGCAAGGCTTACGGGGCTACCGAGATTGTGGTCGTCGACATCATTGAGAAGCGGCTGGAAGCGGCAATGAAGCTGGGAGCTACGCGGGTGATTAACGCCAGACAGGAGGATGTGCTGGAGGCGATTGCGGCCTGGACGGATGGTGCGGGTGTGGATAAGGTCATCGAGACGGCAGGCAGCGAGCACACAGTGAAGCAGACCCCCTATCTGGTCAAAAGAGGCGGAACCATCGTTCTGGTCGGCCTGGCTGCCAAGGATATCATCGACTTCGACTTCATGCAGATTATGTTCAAGGAAGCCGACATCAAGTCGGTCTTCCGCTACCGCAACCTGTATCCCGCAGCCATTGGCGCCATCGCAGACGGCAAAATCGACGTCAAAGGCATCGTCACTCACGAGTTCGAATTCGAGGACACGCAGAAGGCGTTCGACTTCGTTATCCACAACAAGGAGGATGTGGTGAAGGCCGTCATTAAGATGGGCTAAGCGGCTGCAGGTGAACGGTGAGTATGTAGCGCTGGATGAATAGTGACAGTAGTGACAGTAGTGACAAGTGAGCTATAGCTGAGCGTTGAGCTGCCCCGTTCCGGGGCGGCTTGTTTGGCATTGGGGGGAACACAAGCTGAAGCAGCAAATTAGGAGCAAATGTTAGTCCGCCGCCACGGAAATTTCTCGGATTTTCTCAACTTGCTTCCCGCAAGAGTAAAAATTTCGTCGATTCTACCCAAAAATTTCATAATACCTATAAAAATTGGGGTTGGACCTTTAGTTTGCAGAGAGAAATGTAAACGCTTACCGGATATAATCAACTCGAAAGGAGGACAAGACAAAATATGGGATATAGCTCAGGATAAGTTATATTTCATCAGAAGAAGCGAGAGGGCAGTGTATGGCGGGGAAAGGCAAACAGAAATGCTGTAACCAACAAATTATACACGGGAGGTATTTGTATGTTTAAGTTAAGCAAAAAAGTTCTGACGGTAGTTATGGCAGCCACTATGAGCTTCAGCGCATTCGCAGCGACTGCAGGTGCAACAGATTATTGGCAGAACTGGACCGATGGCGGCGGAACCGTAAATGCAGTTAACGGAAGCGGCGGCAATTACAGCGTAAACTGGTACAATACCGGCAACTTTGTAGTAGGTAAAGGCTGGACTTACGGATCACCGAACCGGGTTATCAACTATAATGCGGGGGTCTTCGCGCCTTCCGGTAACGCCTACCTGACCTTATACGGATGGACCCGGAACTCCCTCATTGAATATTACGTCGTAGACAACTGGGGAACGTACAGACCAACTGGCGATCATAAAGGTACAGTGTACAGCGATGGCGCCACCTACGATATCTATCGTACAATGCGTTACAACGCTCCTTCCATTGACGGAAATGCTACGTTCCCGCAGTACTGGAGTGTAAGACAATCCAAACGGCCAATCGGAAGCAATGTCTCGATTACGTTCAGCAACCACGTGAACGCCTGGCAGAGCAAATCGATGTATCTGGGAAGCAGCTGGTCCTACCAGGTATTGGCTACCGAAGGATATCAGAGCAGCGGCTCTTCCAACGTAACAGTGTGGTAACGGACAAGCTAAACGCCACTTTGCCGGTTCCGGCAGTGGCAGGGCTCAGCTAGAGAGGGCTAAGGCCGGCCGGGTGGATGGACAAGCTGCCGGCCTTATTATTTTCGCGCATAGATTGGAGCTGCAAGCCTGTACCTTGCCCAACTGTTCAAAGGAGAGGGTTCCATGAGACGAACATTAATGATGCTGTGCATAGCCGTCACGGTAATTGCCATCACTGCCTGCTCGCAGGACAAGCCTGCCAAGGATGAGCGCTTAGTACGGGTTGAGGGCGGTGCCTTCAAAGACACGAAATCCAATTATTACGGGAAGGGTGTGACCCTTCAGGACTTCTACATCGGTAAATATGAGGTGACCCAGCAAGAATGGCTGGAGGTTATGGATACGAATCCTTCCCAGTTTCAGGGGGAGAATCTGCCGGTAGAGAGCGTAACCTGGTATGATGCCATAGAGTACTGCAATGAGCGGAGTGTGAAGGAGGGGCTGGACCCTTATTACACGATAGACAAGAACAAGGTCGACCCGAATAATACAAGCGACCGGGATTTCATGAAATGGACTGTAACGGCCAATGAAGGGGCGGACGGGTACCGTTTGCCGACAGAAGCCGAGTGGGAATATGCAGCAGGCGGAGGGCAGAAGAGCCAGAGCAATCCATACAGCGGGAGCAACAATGTGGAGGAGGTGGCGTGGTACTGGAGGAATTCCGGGGACCAATACCTGACCGGGGATTGGAACTGGCCGATTATCGAGAGCAACCATAGCCAGCCCAAAGCCGGCGGCCTCAAAAAGGCCAATGAGCTGGGACTGTACGATATGTCAGGCAACGTAAGGGAATGGTGCTGGAACTGGTACGGAGAACCGGACAGCAAGACCGGAGCGCTCCGGCTGGTGAAAGGCGGCGGCTGGATCGGCGGGGAGGAAAGCTCCGAAATCTCCTTCCGCGGACAGTATGAGCCGAGCAGCCGGGGAAATGATCAGGGGTTTCGCGTGGTGCGCAGTGCTAAGTAGGGCAAGGCCAAGCTGACACCGCTCAAGCTATAGGCAGTAACTGAATGAACGATGGGCATCCCCTTCGGGCACTTTCCGGTCTGCTTTTGTCTAAGGATGAGAGGATTGGAGAGGCATTGAAGGGGATATTGTTTTGAGGGAAGACTAGCTGGATTTAGCAGGTTAACTCACCGATTCGTACTTCATCAACAGTCTTCTGAAATGTGTATTCATCACCGCCGATTCCAAAGCTACGGACAAGTCTATCGCCATTCTCAAATTTGATGCCTAGTTCAGAAACTATGTCAGAGGACAGAAGAGAGTGGGCAGCCCCTGTATCTATGATTAGATTATCTAACATTAAGGAACGCCCTCTAAAGTTAATAGTCATCGATGTCTGAAGTAAGCCGGACATGAACTCAATCTGCATCTTATCTGCTCCTATATAAAGGATAATTTCTAAGCTCGACTGTGATATTCTCCTGCCCGGTATGATATACAATATTATTATTCTTGCAGTTCAGTAAAAGCCGGGTAGCTTCGTCAGGATCTTGAATGGCACGGATTAGGGCGACATCATCAATATACTCTATGTTATGTTGGGTATGGGAATCCAGTATTTCAAGCAATACATATTGATTGGGATATATTGAACGAACCTCTTGCCATTGCATTAAGATCACATCCTTGTAATTAGCTTGTTTCTAATAATTATACCCCACTGTCGTCCAGTTGGACATGAGTGGCGGCAATAAATCAGGCCTCCTATTCTGCTAGTCTAGAGCCTCCGGCAGGTTCTTTTTCCACTTGCGGAGCTTCGCACGGAAGGTCTGGAACGGGGCGGCGGAGTTGATGTGAATCCACCGGGCCATCGGCCAGTTGGCCTTGGTTCCGGTCCATTGGCGTGCGCCCTGGATGAATAGCTCCTCCTCCGTCAAGGTGGCGATCCATTCCAGCCACTGCTGCTCCTTTTGCCGGAATAATTCGCGCAGCTCAGACAAGGAATACTCGGCATAGGTTCTATAGAAGGATTGATACATTCCCCCCAGCGCATTCCACTTATACCCCTCAGCAGGCATCTGGACCGTCCGCCCCGCCAGCTCATCCCGCTCCCATCCCATCACCAGCCCCAGCCATCCGAGCTGATAAGCGATGATTTCGGCCGGGGTTTTATCCACCTCGGGAATTCGGGTATCCTTATAGGTGTCGTTAATACCATCGAACTCAGCATCCAGCAGCAGGTACAGGGTATGAATCTTGTCTATTAGCTCCTGCCTGGACGCATATTCATAGCTTGCCATAATACAATCACTCCTTATACTTGTGTTATACCACAGGCCTGTGACAGCAGCCTGTCAAGTTTAATGGAAGCGAAGCTTAAGGACGCCAAATCCGCTTTACCCCCATGAGCTGGTCTTCATGGAAGCTTAACTTATAAATATCGGGCATCTCTAGCTGCCTCCAGAAGTTATAATCATAACGCTTATCCAGTGCATTCATGATCAGGACCATGATATTACCGTGAGTTGCGACGGCGATCGTATTGCCTTTGTATTGGTGTAATACTCTATAGAGTGCTTGTACGCCTCTCTTCTGGGCCACAAGATTGGATTCTCCTCCGGGCCAGGCAAAGGAAACGTCCTCCCATACTTTAGCCATTGCATGTCCGAAGTCGGTCATAGGTTCTGCTGACAACACTCTTTCTTTAAAATCATCTTCGATGATAATGGGAGTCCCAAGCGCTTCCTCAAGTCCTTCAATAGTCTGAATTGCCCGTTTGTAAGGGCTTGAGATCAGAATATTAATCTTCTCATTGAGGAGTAGTTCAGTAACTCTCAGCGCGTCAGCCTTTCCATTCTCGGATAAAGGTCTGTTTAATTCATCGGTAGAATATGTAGAATGGGCATGTCTTACGAAGTACAGAGTTGTATTCATTCATTCTCACCTCACCTATAATATTTTACTGTATTGTAACACGCAGGAAGCGGGGTTCAGCGATGAAGGAGCATTACGAAGCGAGAATTAAGCAGGTCATTGCCTACATAGACAGGAACAGCAGCCAGCCGCTGCGGCTGGACCAGCTGGCGGCGGAGGCGCATTTCTCCAAGTTTCATTTTAGCAGAATATTTACAGCGATCACCGGTGTGACGCCGATGGCCTTCGTAATCAGGAAGCGTGTCGAGCGGGCCATGTTGCTGCTGACCCGGACGAACCAGACGATTCTGGAGGTTGCGGGGAATAGCGGGTTCGAATCGGTATCTGCGCTGGGCGTTCATTTCAAACGTCATTACGGCTGCTCACCGGGCAGCGTCAGGAGCGGGAGGCGTAATGACCGCAATATCCCGTCAGTCTTCAGCAATATGCAGGCAGAGCCGGCGTCCCTCACGGATTACAATGGAGCAGGAAGTAATCCATTACTGAGGAGGGCATGGGCTACTATGGTAGAACTCAGAGAAATTCCGGAGGTTGAGGTTGCCTATATCAGGCATATCGGAAGTTACCTGGACACGCACAACGCATGGGGCAGGCTGACCCGCTGGGCGGCTAAGCAAGGACTCCATCCGGCGGATCAGCAGTTCATCGGGATCTCGCTGGATGACGGGGAGCTTACAGAGGAGTCCGTCTGCCGGTATGACGCCTGTATCACACTCCCTGTTGATTTTGAGAAGGAGGCGCACAGGAACGGAGTTGAATTCAAAACATTGGCCGGCGGGCTGTATGCAGCCTATTCCTACTACGATACGTTAGATAGATTTGTCCTTGCCTACGACACGATGTTCAGCGTATGGTTACCCCGTAGCGGTTATGAAGCCGATGACCGGCCGTGTCTGGAATACTGTCTGAATGATCCGGCGCAGGACCCGCAGGGCAAGTGTAAGGTAGATTTGTACGTCCCCATCCGGCGAAGCGTACAGGAAGCAGAGAATGGAGTGTAAGGGAATGAACATGGAGGCTGTGTTTAACCAGTTCCCGGTCCTGAGGTCAGGGAAGCTGGTACTGCGCAAGGTGGAGGAGCAGCATCTGGATGAGCTGTTCGATATCTACAGCAATGATCGGGTCTTTGAGTATTGCGGCATTATCCCCAAGCACAACAAGACAACGGTGAGGAGCATGATCGGTCACTACGAACGGGATTATCTCAAAAGATCGCGCATCAAGTGGGGCATCTTCACCGCAGAGGACGAGACGCAGCTGCTGGGGATTATCGAAGCCTGCGAGTTCAACCAGAAGGTGAACATGGCGACGATTGGCTACTTCCTCGCGGAAGCTCATTGGGGGAAGGGCCTTGCTTCCAGAGCGGTGGCCCTGCTGACGGATTTCCTGTTCATGGAGGTGGAGGTGAACCGGATTCAGGCGGAAGTGATGCTGAATAATGAGCCCTCCAAGCAGGTGCTGAGGAAGAATGGTTACGTCAAGGAAGGGATGCTGCGGCAGGCGGCTCTCTGGTCGGGGAAGGGCGTGGTCGATCTGGAGATCTACAGTATGCTGAGGGAGGATTATATGAAGGTCTTACAACCGGACCATGAGGCTCTTATTTTGTGAAAAAGGCAGCTTTCCCGCTCTTTGCGGACTGAGTGCCGCTATAGTGCCAGTGGGTGATGGAAATGAGGCAAAAGCGACTGGTTAAGTGCATGTGAGTCCGCTTGGCCCGCAAAATGGTGCAATTTACAGGAATAGCGGCTTTCCAGTCCGCATGGACCGCAGTAGTAGTTCATGCTTCATGGCACCTGATTGTGTAAGCCAACAATAGAGTCTTAGCGATAACGAGGCCTTGAGAGCCACCTAAAAACACCAAAAACCGCAGACAGGGGACAACCCCTGCTGCGGTTTTTGGTACAGACATATTAAACTACGCTTCCATCTTCTGCGCCGTATACAGCCGGTGGTACAGGCCGCGGCGGGCGATCAGCTCGTCATGCGAGCCGCTCTCGGCAATGCCCTTGTTGGCCACATACATGATGCGGTCGCAGTTCTTCACCGTAGACAGGCGGTGCGCGATGATGAATGAGGTGCGTCCCTTCAGCAGCTCATTCAGCCCCTTTTGCAGCAGACGCTCGGTCTGCGCATCGATAGAGGAGGTCGCTTCATCCAGGATGAGAATCCGCGGGTCGGCGAGCAGCGTTCGGGCGAAGGAGATGAGCTGGCGCTGTCCCTGGGAGAGCTTGGAACCGCGCTCGTTCACCTCAGTCTGGTAGCCCTGATCGAATTCGCGGATGAAGTCGTCGGCACAGACCGCCTTCGCAGCGGCGATAACTTCCTCCTCGGTCGCATCCGGTCTGCCGTAGCGGATATTGTCCATAATAGTTCCCGAGAAAATAAAGCTGTCCTGCAGCATAATCCCCATCTGGCTGCGCAGTGATTTCAGCGTGATCTGTGAGATATCCTGCCCGTCGATCAGAATGCGTCCCCCGGTCAGATTATAGAAGCGTGAGATCAGGTTGACGACCGTGGTCTTGCCCGCACCGGTCGGACCGACCAGGGCGACGCTCTCTCCGGCGGCCACATCGAAGGAGATGTTCTCCAGAATGTTGAGCCCCGGATCGTAGGCGAAGGTGACATCATCGAAGGTCACCCGGCCTTGGACAGGCGGCAGCGCCTTCGCCCCGGGAATATCGCTGACGGTCACCGGCTCATCCAGCGTCTCGAAGATCCGCTCCAGATAAGCTACCGCATTAATGAAGTTATTGTACAGGTTCGACAGGTTCAGGATTGGCTGCCAGAAGCGTGCCGCATAGCTGCTCATGGCGAGAATGACGCCCAGCGTCATGTTCTGCGGGTCCAGCGTCAGCAGACCGACCAGGAAGATCATAGCTGTTACAACGGTAGACAGGTTATCAACGCTGAACGGAATCAGAATGTTGTAGCGCAGCGCCTTCATCCAGGCCGTACGGAAGTTGCCGGCCAGGCGGGTGAAGATGCCTTCATTGCGCGTCTCCCGCGAGAACATCTGGGTGACGCCGATACCGCTGATGCTCTCCTGCAGATAGGCGTTCAGGTTGGAGCTTTTGTTCGAGACGGCCTGCCACGCCCGGCGCTGCCGGGTCTTGATCAGCAGCATGATACCGAGGAATACCGGCAGTCCCGCCAGGATGATGAAGGAGAGCCGCACATCGACGGCGAACATGAACACCGCGATGAAGATCAGATTCACAATTTCCAGAATGAAGTTGATAATTCCGTTCGACAACACGTCAGAGACCGCATTGACGTAGTTCACAACCCGGATCAGGATTTTGCCCTGCGGCCGGTCATCGTAATATTTGAAGGGCAGATCCTGCAGATGCTTGAACAGATCGGTGCGGATATCGAAGATAATATCCTGGCCGACCCGGGTCATAATCCGCGAGCGGATGGTCGCAAGAATGACGCTGACCACGATGGTCGCCAGCATCAGTACGGACCAGCCGACCAGCGCGCCCATATCCTTGGCCGGAATCGTCACATCCACCACATGCTGCATGATCAGCGGCGCTGACAGGGCAATCGCCGCCGACAATGCGCTGAGCAGGAAGGCAATAAGCATCGGCTTCTTTTTGCGTCTGATATAGACCATAGCCCGCCGGAAATGCTTGATATTAAACGGCGATTCCAGATTCTCATCGACATCGAATTTATTCCTGGCCACTCTCGGTCACCTGCCTTCCAATACCCTCGTTCTGAAGCATAAATACATCGTAGTAATAGCCCCGCTTCGCCAGCAGCTCGGCGTGGGTGCCTTCCTCAATCAGGCGTCCGCCTTCCAGGATCAGAATGCGGTCAGCCTGGGCGGTGGTTGATACCCGCTGTGCGATGATGATCTTCGTGCAGGGATACTCCAGCTCCCGCAGGCTGCGCTGGATGTGCTCCTCTGTTTCCAGATCGACTGCGGAGGTCGTATCATCCAGGATCAGGATCGGACGGCGGACCGCCAGGGCGCGGGCCAGCGCAATCCGCTGCTTCTGTCCCCCGGACAGGCCGACACCGCGCTCCCCGACTACCGTATCGTAGCCCTCCGGCATTTTGACAATGAAGTCATGGGCTGCGGCAAGCGCCGCATAAGCCTTCGCATCCTCTTCAGGGAGGTCGGGATCGCCATAAGCAATGTTGCCGTCAATGGTATCGGAGAACAGCAGGACATCCTGCGTAGCCATCCCGATGTTGCCGCGCAGCTCATCCAGCTCCAGCTCCCGGACATCCCGGCCGTCCACCAGTACACGCCCGCCGGAGACATCATAGAAGCGGGGAATCAGGTTAATCAGCGAGGTTTTGCCGGAGCCGGTGGCGCCCATGATCGCAATCGTCTCGCCGGGCTCAATGGTGAAGCTCACATCATCCAGAACGGTAGCGCTGTCATATTTGAACCGCACATGGTCGAATTCAATCCGTCCCTCATACCGGCGCAGCTCCACCGGGTTGTGGTCGTTGGCGATTGACGGGCGGGCGTAATAGATGTCTACGATTTTGGCTAAGCTGGCAAAGAAGCGCTGAATATCATTAATAATAATGCCGATATTGCGCATCGGGTTCGAGACCGCCCAGATCAGCGACGAGAAGGCGGTGAATTCACCGAAGGTGATCCGGCCCTCCATCACGAAGTAACCGCCGGCCAGCATCAGAACCACGTTGAACCCTTGAGCGAACGACTCCAGATAAGGGAAGTAGTCGAGCCAGACGAGGGCTGCTTTTTTATTGGCTGTTGCGTAGTTGACATTCTTCTCCGTGAACTTGGCAATCTCGAACTCCTCACGGGCAAAAGCCTTCACCACCCGGTTCCCGGAGATATTCTCCTGGGTGGTTGTGTTGAGCTGGGACAGCCGTTCGCGCAGGTCGATGTACATGGGACGGACCCGTCTGGCGAAGATGAAGGCCACGATGAAGATCGGCGGCGACAGGATCAGCATCCACAGCGTCAGGCGGACATCAATGGTCAGGAAATAGATTACAGCCGCCAGGAAGATCGTCAGCGATTCAATGATCGTCTTGAAAATCCAGGCCATCGAGTGCCGGACCATATCAAGGTCCCCGGTCATTTTGGTCATCAGGTCCCCGGTCCGGTTACGGTCGTAATACTCGCGGTCCTGGCCTTGAATCTTGTTGTACAGAAAAATGCGGATGTTATACATCATGTTCTGTGAAGAAATTTCGTACTGCATAGTCGTAAAGTAAGCCAGCCCTGTACGAAGCAGGGAGAAGCCGATCATGCCCAGACAGAGCGCCACGAGCAGCCCGCGTCCGGTCGCAAGATTCTGAACAGCCTGGTCACCGGCAATGAACGTATCGACGATGCGCTGGCTGAGGTAGGGGTTCACAATCGTTAGACTTGAGCCGACCACCGAGAGGCAGAGTGCGATGACATACCGTGTCCGGTTGCCCTCCAGGTTCTGCCACAGCCACTTGAGTTCAAACATCTGATCACCTGTTTCCTGTTGTCTTATAAACCAAAGTGATTATAACACTATGAATCAAAATGTATAGGGATAGGATTAATTTCTTTTTACAATCACTTGAACTTTGTAATGGAGTAATTCTGCATTGCGTTAATGTAGATCACAGCATACAATGATTCTTGCATATTATGATAGTTAGGCGTTACATATGCGGGGCTTATATATCTGAGGGGGAACACTTCGTTGGAATCGAAACAGTTAACAAGAGGACTGAAACCGCGGCATATCGAGCTGATCGCACTCGGCGGCACGATTGGCGTGGGCTTGTTCATGGGCTCGGCAAGCACCATTAAGTGGGCGGGGCCGTCGGTCCTGCTGGCGTATCTGCTGGCGGGGATTATTATGTTTTTGGTGATGCGGATTATGGGGGAGATGCTGGTGCTGGAGCCGGTGACCGGTTCGTTCGCCACCTTCGCCCACAAATATATCAGCCCGCTGGCCGGCTTCCTGACCGCCTGGAGCTACTGGTTCCTGTGGGTGACGGTCGGGATGGCGGAGGTAACGGCAATTGGCATCTACGTCGGATACTGGTTCCCGGATATCCCGCAGTGGATTCCGGCGCTGATTGGTGTAGGCATCATTGCGGCAGCCAATCTGGCGGCAGTGAAGCTGTACGGCGAATTCGAATTCTGGTTTGCGATGATCAAGGTGGTCGCCATTGTCGTGATGCTGGTGGTCGGAACCGGAGTGATTTTCTTCGGACTGGGGAACGGGGGAGAGCCGCTGGGCCTGTCTAATCTGTACAGCCATGGCGGATTTTTTGCCGGAGGACTTAAGGGCTTCCTGTTCGCGCTCTGCATTGTCACGGCGGCCTATCAGGGAATCGAGCTGGTGGGCATTACGGCCGGAGAGGCTGAGAATCCCAAGCACACGCTGCGCAAAGCAATCAAGAACATCATCTGGCGCATTCTCATCTTCTACGTCGGGGCCATCTTCATTATTGTAACGATCTATCCGTGGAATCAGATTGGCGAGATCGGCAGTCCGTTCGTGCTGACCTTCGCCAAGGTAGGAATTGTCGCAGCGGCTGGCATTATCAACTTCGTGGTGCTGACCGCGGCCATGTCGGGCTGCAACAGCGGAATCTACAGTGCGGGAAGAATGCTGTACACGCTCGCCCAGAACGGACAGGCTCCGAAGTTCTTCGGCAGAGTCTCCGCCAGCGGTGTGCCGAGGAACAGCATTATTACCACAATTTCGCTGCTGCTGATTGGCGTGCTGTTCAACTATCTGCTGCCGGACTCCAAGCTGTTCCTCTATATTTACAGCGCCAGCGTGCTTCCGGGCATGGTGCCATGGTTCGCGCTGGCCCTCAGCCAGTTCCGGTTCCGCGAGAAGTGGAAGGGCGAGCTGGCGGAGCATCCATTCAGATCCCGCTTCTTCCCGGCCAGTAACTATATTATTGTGATCTTCCTGCTGCTGGTCATCATCGGCATGTGGTTCAACCCGGATACGCGGCTGTCATTGATTGTCGGCGCTTCGTTCCTGGCGGTTGTGGTGGCGGGGTTTTATGCATTTGGGATTGGCAGACGGCAGATGCCTGGGGATAGGGAGAAAGGATAGGATTGTTGCTGGGGAAAAAGCCGGTCTAACGCTTCTAGTGAGGCAGGCGGCTACCCGTGAAATGAACAGAGCCTGTCTACGGTTATCCGGGGACAGGCTCTAGTTACCTCTCAAAGTTTGTCTCCAAGTTACTATCGCATCCGAACCCCATACTGCGCTTGCCACGCCCCACCCCACGCGGACTGGAATTCCGTTATTTCCCGCCAATCATTACTTTCGCAAGCCTCGCGGACTCACAATCCGTTAACTAACCTATTCTGCCTGTTGTGCTGCTCCCAACCTCCGAAATAGCGGAATCTCAGTCCGCAACGAGCAGAAAAAGGGGCATTATTCACTGGATAAGGGCCTCTCAGTCTGCATAAGCTGCTTTGCAACCAATCACAGTCCCCATTTACCGGTACAGCTCTGGCCGCCGGTCGGCGAAGACAGGGATGTCTGGTCGATGCTCATATATGCTGAGTCGGGCCAATTGAATATGCCTCATCTGCATTCCTCTACATTTGTACAAAAAAAGCTTCCGAAGCCAAACGCTCCGGAAGCTTTTATCAAAATATAAGAATTTATATGTTCAACACGATAACTTGTCCTTATATTTCTCGCTGAAACGATACCGTCCTTAATAAGGACGGCATAGCCGTTTCCACTTGTTTAAGACGAGCCGGCCGCCGCCGCCGCGGCGGCCGCCCCGGCAATCGCCGTCTGCTGGGCGATGACGAGATTGGTGATGCTGGTGGACAGCGTGGACTGGATCAGGCCGTTCTTCACATCATCTACATACTGGTAGGAGACCAGCGCAGCCGACAGCAGGAGCAGCTCCTGCTTGTTGATGGACCAGCCGCCGAAGCCCTTCTGCGGGCGCAGATACTCGTAGGTCTCCGAGACGCTGCGTACCAGTTCGCTCTCCTGATAGGGAAGCAGCGCAAGAATGCCCAGCGATGGGAGCGTATAGCCTTTGTCCAGCCGGATGTTCTGGGCGCGGAAGGCATCGCGCAGGCGAAGCACCTGCTCCGGGGTCCGCAGGTTGTCGCCTCCGAGCACCAGCACCTGGGTCAGTGCCTGCACATTATTGCCGGAGGAGAATTCGGGCTTCAGCGCAACATAGAGCTGTTCCATCTGCTCCACTCCCTGCTCCACAGGGAGGCCGGAGAGGCCCAGCATGGCAGCGAAGATATAGTCATCCCGCCCGGTCAGGAACCGGTGCTTCTCCTTCATTCCTTCATAGAAGGCCAGGGTGCGGTCAATGACCGTAGCATATTGGGCGGACGGGGTATGGGCAGCGATCTGGTAGGCGGCAATGACCAGGTAGTCTGAGCTTTTGAAGCTGCGCTCCTTCATGAGGTCGTAGACGGCCAGCGTGTTCGCGAACTGCTGCTCCGGCTCTGCCGACAGGGAGAGCAGGGCGGCGATACAGATGGCGGAAATTCCCCGGAAGGCGGAGAAGCCCCGGGTATTGTTCTTGATCATCTCATGGTACGTGCGGATCGCATCAACATTAACCCGCTTGTTCTCCACGGCGTACAGCAGGGCGGCCAGGCGGTTCACCGAGGCATTCTGCCACTTGAAGGCCTCCCTGACCTGCAGAGAATTGTCTACGAACAGCTCCAGTCTGGATATGTACGGATTAGGCAAATTTTTCAAGAAATACACCTCGCATCAGTCTTTGTGAAATTAAGTTTATTCTACTATAAAAACCGGAACAATCAACTTGAAACGCTTCCCGCAGACTTGCCGCCGCATCTATGACAGCGTATTCTTATAATGATGTCACCGTGAAAATAAGGATAATCCAGGAAAGTGAGGCGTGAGAATGATAAGAGCATCCGAGAACAATGAATACTATGAGCTGTCGAGCCCGACCATGCTCCCCAAGGCTTCGGGCTTCCTGTGGAATGAGCAGATGATGATTCATGTGAACTGCCGCGGCTATGCGGTTGCCCAGTTCATGCAGCCCGAGCCGGCCAAGTACTCCTATGCCCCGAATCTGGAGGCCAAAACCTTCATGCAGCCGGAGCAGCCCTATTATGCCCACCATCCCGGCCGCTTCGTCTATGTGAAGGATGAGGAGAGCGGAGAGGTGTTCTCTGCCCCTTACGAGCCGGTCCGTATGCCGCCTGATCATTACACCTTTGCTGTAGGCAAGCATAATATTATCTGGAAAATAGAGAAAAACGGCATCGCCATCGAAATGACGCTAAGCCTACCTAAGCATGAGCCGATGGAGCTGTGGCGGGTGAAGGTGACCAATCTGTCCCGTGTGCCGCGCAAACTCAGCATTTATCCCTATTTTACCATCGGGTATATGTCATGGATGAATCAATCCGGCGAATATAAGGAAGACTTGCAGGGAGTCGTGGCCACCGCCGTGACACCATACCAGAAATATCAGGACTACGCCAAAATCAAGCATCTGAAGGACAAAACCTTCCTGCTGGCCGAGCACGCCCCTACTTCCTGGGAAGTGAATCAGGAGGCCTTCGAGGGAGAAGGCGGCATCGGTTCGCCGTCGGCGCTGAAGAACGGACTGCTGTCCAGAGGTGAAGCCCGCTATGAGACCCCTGTCGCTGTGCTCCAATACAGCACCGGGCTGAATGCGGGCGAGGAGCGGGAATACCGCTTCATCTTCGGGCCGGCCCAGAATGAGCAGGAAATTGCAGAGATCCGCCAACGGCTGTTCCTCGATAAGGGAGAGGATGGCGCAGACGGATTCATCCGGGCCGAGCAGGAGTACGCGGAGTATATCAGAGAGGGCAGAGGCAGCATCGAGATTACAACCCCGGATGCGGATCTCGACAATCTGGTCAACCATTGGCTGCCCCGGCAGATGTATTATCACGGACAGACCAACCGCCTGACCACCGATCCCCAGACCCGCAACTACCTGCAGGATCATATGGGAATGAGCTATATCAAGCCGCAGGTAGCCAGAGCGGCCTTCCTCACTGCCCTGTGCCAGCAGGAGGTGAGCGGAGCGATGCCGGACGGGATTATTTTACATGAGGCGGCTGAACTGAAATATATTAACCAGGTTCCGCATACCGACCACTGTGTCTGGCTGCCGGTCTGCTTAAGCACCTATCTGGATGAGACGGATGATTACAGCATTCTGGAGGAGGAAGTAACGTATGCGGGCGGCCTGGGGACAGGACCGGTGCATGAGCATATCGACCGGGCGGTAGAGTGGCTGCTCCATGAGCGCGATGAACGCGGCCTGAATTACATCAATCAGGGCGACTGGTGCGACCCGATGAACATGGTCGGCTACCAGGGCAAGGGCGTCTCCGGCTGGCTGACAATAGCAACCGCATATGCCTGCCGGATCTGGGCGGAGATCTGCGAACGCAGCGGCCGGCCGGAGGCAGCGGGCACCTTCCGCCAGGCGGCGGACGAGGTGAACGCGGCGGCCAATCAGTATCTGTGGGATGGGGAATGGTATGCGCGCGGGATCACCGATGACAATGTACTGTTCGGGATCAGCGAAGACCAGGAAGGCCGGATCTTCATTAATCCGCAGGGCTGGGCGCTGCTTAGCGGGGCAGCCGATGAAGAGCAGCGGCAGAAGCTGATGAAGTCGGTTAAGGAACAGCTCGAAACCCCATACGGCCTGGAGAAGCTGGCACCCTCCTATACAGCCATGCGTGAGGATGTGGGACGGGTGACCCAGAAGCATCCGGGGACAGCCGAGAACGGGGCGGTCTATAATCATGCGGCTGCATTTTACATCTATGGCCTGTATGCCGTGGGTGAGCAGGATGACGCCTACCGTCTGCTGCGCAAAATGATCCCGGGACCCGATCTGGAGGACATTATCAGACGCGGCCAGCTGCCGGTATTCATCCCCACCTATTACCGGGGGGCGTACAAGCAGTTCCCGAACACGGCCGGACGCTCCAGCCATCTGTTCAATACAGGAACGGTTCCGTGGGTATACCGCTGCCTGATGGACGGGCTGTTCGGGCTGCAGGGGACCCGCGAAGGGCTGCAGGTGAAGCCGCAGCTGCCTTCGGATTGGCAAGGGGCAACGGTGAAGCGCAGCTTCAGAGGCGCAGAGCTGCATATTGAGATGAAGCGTGAAGCCGGTCTGGAAGCTATGAAGGTCTATCTGGACGGCCAGCTTGCAGAAGACGGGGTGCTGAAGGGACTGGCCTCCGGTTCGCAATATCAGGTACTGGTTAAGATTCCGTAAGCGACTATCTTATATAGAGGAGGCTGCAAGTTCATGACCATTCATATTCCGGAGGTCCAGTTGAACGACGGGGTGAAGGCGCCGGCCATCGGCTTTGGAACCGCGTGGATCAGAGGCGCGAAGGGTGTAGAGAGTCTCAAGACGGCAATGGATCTGGGGTATCGGCTGATTGATTCCGCTTTTAATTATGAGAATGAGGGCGTGGTCGGCGAGGCGGTGCGGCAGAGCGGTGTCCCGAGAGAAGAGCTGTTCATTACCTCCAAGCTGCCGGGGCGGCATCATAAGTATGATGAGGCGGTCAAGACAATTGAGGAATCGCTGTACCGGGCCGGACTCGATTATTATGACCTGTATCTGATCCACTGGCCGAATCCCAAGGTGAACCTGTATGTGGAGGCGTGGCAGGCACTGATTGATGCGCGGCAAAAAGGGCTGATCCGTTCGATCGGCGTCAGTAACTTCCTGCCCGAGCATCTGGACCGCCTGGTCCAGGAGACGGGCGTCGTTCCCAGCATGAACCAGATTGAGCTGCATCCCTTCTATCAACAGGCGGAGCAGCGCGCCTGCCATCTGACCCATGGCATTGTTACCGAGTCATGGAGTCCGCTGGGACGCGGAACGGAGCTGCTGGAGCATGAACAGCTCCGCGCCATTGCTGAAGCACACGGCAAGTCGGTATCACAGATTGTGCTGCGCTGGCATGTGCAGCTCGGGGCACTTCCGATCCCGCGCTCGCAGTCGGTGGAGCATCAGCGGGAGAATATTGATATTTTCAGCTTTGAGCTGTCGAAGGAAGAGATGAAGGCCATCTCGGAGCTTCCTTCCACCGGACCGCTGTGGAATCAGGACCCGGCGGAGTATGAGGAATTCTGATCCGTTTAGCAGAACTGGAAGCTGGTTACATTAAAAGTGTCAGAAGCCAGACGACCAGAAGCTAACAGAGGAGGAATTCAGCATGAGCGATCAATATAAGATTCAGGACCCTGTGAAGCAGTATGACAAGGCTACGCCGGAATTCGAGCAGCAGCAGCCGGCCCCCGGCCTGGAGACGAAGATGCATCCGCGTCCCGATGACGGGGCGGGCACCTATAAAGGCAGCGGACGGCTCACTGGACGCAAGGCGGTGATCACCGGAGCGGACAGCGGGATCGGACGGGCGGTTGCAATTGCTTTTGCCCGGGAAGGTGCTGATGTGGTGCTGGCCTATCTGCCGGAGGAGGAAGCGGACGCGAAGGAAGTCGTCCAGCTGGTGGAGGAAGCCGGCCGCAAGGCGGTTGCCGTTCCCGGCGATCTGAAGGACGAGAAGTACTGCGAGCAGCTGATTGCCAAGGCGGTAGCGGAGCTGGGCGGGATTGATATTCTGGCCAACATTGCCGGTAAGCAGCAGTTCGTGAAGGCTATCGCCGATCTGACCACCGAGCAGTTCGATGCCACCTTCAAGACCAATGTATATGCGCTGTTCTGGCTCTGCAAGGCGGCGATTCCGCATATGAAGCCGGGCAGTACGATTATCAACACTTCATCGATTCAGGCGTATGAGCCTTCAGAGATTCTGCTGGATTATGCCACCACCAAAAGCTCCATCAACACCTTCAGCAAAGCGCTGGCCCAGCAGGTGGCCGATAAGGGCATCCGCGTGAATGTCGTTGCGCCGGGACCGGTCTGGACCCCGCTGCAGATCAGCGGCGGACAGCCGCAGGAGGTCTTGAAGGATTTCGGCGCCAAAACCCCGCTGGCACGCCCCGGACAGCCGGCGGAGATGGCTCCAGCCTACGTCTTCCTGGCCAGCCAGGAATCAAGCTATATCAGCGGCGAGACGCTGAATGCCAACGGCGGCATGCCGACGCCATAACATCACATGCTTAGCGAGAAGCCTCCGCAAGGAGGCTTTTTGCTGTAGCGGGGCTGTCCCAGAAGCCATGAAACGGTTGCTTGGGATAGCTCTTTATGCTGGAGTTGATTCAGAGTGAGCACTTGGGGGAGGGGGCATTCGCTAGCAAATGTATGCTGTTTTTCGCATACATTCGGGCTACATGCCTGTGCGTTAGCAAATGTATGCTGTTTTTCGCATACATTCGGGCTACATGCCTGCGCACCAGCAAAATGTATGCTGTTTTTCGCATACATTCAGGCCACACGCCTGTGCGTCAGGCAAATGTATGCTGTTTTTCGCATACATAATTCCCGCAATAATGGGGGTGCCACTTTTGGGACAGCCCCGTTTCCACTTGTGTATTGGGGATGCTGGCAGCCGGGGCGATGAAAGCGGTACTTTTGCATGGATAGGGGGCTCATGTGCTACACTTGAGGTTAGAAGTGGGCTGCCAGCCAGGGAGCATAGGCCGGTATGCGGAGAAGACAGGAGGAGAGGGCATGGCATTCGTAACGGTACAAGGGGAATATAAACGCTATAAGATGGGGGAGACCCTGATTGTGGCCAATGACGGCATTGATTTTGAGATTGAACAAGGGGAGTTCGCCGTTATTGTCGGCCCCAGCGGAGCAGGAAAGTCAACGGTACTGAATATACTGGGCGGGATGGATTCTGCCGACGAAGGCCAGGTCATTGTGGACGGTACTGACATCGCACGTTTCAGCGCCAAGGAATTGACCGGCTACCGCCGTAATGACGTGGGTTTCGTGTTCCAGTTCTACAATCTGGTGCCCAATCTGACCACGCTGGAGAATGTGGAGCTGGCCTCGCAGATCTCCCCCCGGGCGCTGGATGCCCGGCAGGTGCTGGAGGATGTGGGGCTTGGCGCGCGGCTGAATAACTTCCCCGCCCAGCTCTCCGGCGGGGAGCAGCAGCGGGTCGCCATTGCCAGGGCGCTGGCCAAGCAGCCGAAGCTGCTGCTCTGTGATGAGCCGACCGGAGCGCTGGATTACAACACCGGCAAGCAGGTGCTGAAGCTGCTGCAGGATACGTGCCGCAATACCGGGACTACGGTGATTGTAATCACGCATAACCTGGCAATCGCGCCGATGGCGGACCGGGTGATTGAGATTAACAATGCCAAGGTACGGAAAATGGTGAAGAACGAAACGCCGGTATCCGTAGAAGACATCGAATGGTAAGGGGCAGGAAATGATGAAGAAACGGGCGTTATGGAAGGATGTTTTCCGGGAAATCAGCCGCACGAAGGCGAGGTTCCTCTCGATCTTCGCTATTATTATGCTGGGGGTAAGCTTCTTCTCCGGTATTAAGTCGGCAGGACCGGATATGCTGGACACTGCAGCGACGTATTATAAAGACCTGCGGCTGATGGACCTCCGCGTCCAGTCCACTTACGGATTGACCGAGAAGAGCATGGAGACGCTGCGGAGCCTACCCGGAGTGCAGACGGTTCAGCCCGGATACAGCTCGGATGTATTCCTTGGCGACAGCGGGCTGATTGCCAAGGTCTATTCCTATGCAGAAGACAATGAGCTGAACGGCTACAAGCTGACCGCAGGGCATCTGCCGGAAGCTTCGGGAGAGATTGTGCTGGATGAACATCTGCGCGAGCAGGAGAAGTTCAAGCTTGGAGATTCCATTACCTTCGGCGGGGAGGCCGGAGCGGATCTGCAGGAAAATTTCCAGACGCAGACCTACAAAGTGGTGGGCTTCGCGCAGAGCCCGCAATATATTGAGACCGCGAACCGCGGAACGAGCCGGATCGGCAAAGGAACCGCCGATGCGTTCGCCGTCATACCAGAAGCGGACTTCAAGCTGCCGGTGTACACGGAGGCCTATCTCAGCTTCAAGGATACCGCCGAAGAGACGGCCTATACTCCCGCCTACGACGCATTGGTGGAGCGCCACCTCACCGAGGCGGAGGAAGCGCTGAAGGATTATCCGGCGCAGCGTCTGGAAGAGCTGAAGGCGGAAGCGGCTGCGGCGGCGAAGCAGGCTGCAGCACAGCAGGGGCCCCAAGGGGCACAGCAGGGGACGCAGCAGCAACAGGAACAGCAGCAGCAGGCAGCGGCGCAGAGCCAGCCGGAGCTGCCGAAGGTCTATGTGGCCGACCGGACGATCAACTCCGGGTATGCGGAATATAAGGACAATGCGGACCGCCTGTCCGCGATTGCTTCCGCTTTTCCCGTCTTCTTCTTCCTGATTGCCGCGCTGGTCAGCCTGACGACCATGACCCGGATGGTGGAAGAGCAGCGGCTGCAGATCGGGACCCTGAAGGCGCTGGGCTATGGTGCCAGGGATATTATGGCCAAATTTCTGGTGTACGGCACACTGGCCAGCCTGTCCGCCTCGGTGGTTGGCCTGGCGGTGGGCTTCACCTTTTTCCCGGACCTGATCTATAATGCCTACAGCTCGCTCTATAACCTCCCGGATGTCATCAAAAGCTTCTACCCGGACTATGCGGTGGTCTCCATCCTGGTGGCGCTGATCTGTACAACGATGACGGCGATGATCGCTTCCCGGGTGGAGCTGCGCAGCAATGCATCGGTGCTGATGCGGCCCAAGGCGCCGAAGAGCGGGCAGCGGATTCTGCTGGAGCGCTTCACCTTCCTGTGGAGAAGGCTCAGCTTCGTGCAGAAGGTGACGGCCCGGAACCTGTTCCGCTACAAGCAGCGGATGTTCATGACCGTCATCGGGGTGGCGGGCTGTACCGCGCTGATTCTGACCGGCTTCGGCCTGAAGGATTCCATCGGCAGCATCGCCGGCAAGCAGTTCGGCGGGATTATGAAATACAGCGCCCTGGTCGCGCTGCATGAGAATGCGCCGGCCGCAGAGCAGGCTGCCTACAAGCAGCTGATTGAGCAGGAGCCTGCGGTTACGGGCACCCTGAATGTGCTGCAGGAGGCGATGACCGCCCGGGCCAAAGGCGTGAACGATCAGGAGGCACGGATCTTTGTCCCTTCGGATACCGCGCAGCTGGCTTCGTTCGTTACGCTTAAACAGCGTTCTGCGGATAAGCCGCTGGAGCTTAAGGACGGCGGGGCGGTGATTACGGAGAAGCTTGCGAAGCTCTATGATCTTGCGCCCGGCGACACCCTGACCGTTCTGGACAGCAGCAATGAGCAATTCAAGATTAAGGTGGCAGCGGTCACTGAAAACTATGTGCTGCATTACATGTACATGACCCCGGCATATTACACTGAAGTATTCGGCAAAGAGCCGGTCTATAATACGCAGCTGCTGAGCTACACCGGCAAGGATAAGCAGTGGGAGGATGCTTTTGGCGAGAAGCTGACGGCGAACGGGCAGGTGGCTCTGGTCAGCTTATCCAGCGGTGTGGGCGAGGCCTTTGAAGAGACCATGGACAGCATGGATGTTGTTATGGTGGTACTGATCGTATCGGCTGCCGCCCTGGCCTTCGTGGTTCTGTATAATCTGACCAATATCAATGTATCTGAGCGGGTCCGTGAATTATCTACGATCAAGGTGCTGGGCTTCTACGATAAGGAAGTCACCCTGTACATTTACCGGGAGAATATCCTGTTAACCCTGCTTGGCATTCTGTCCGGCAGTGCGCTGGGCATCATTCTCCACCGGTTCGTCTTATCTACGGCCGAGCTGGATGCGACGATGTTCGCTCCGCTGATTGAATGGCAGAGCTACCTCTACGCGGGCCTGCTGACCCTGCTCTTCTCGGGAATTGTCATGGTGTTCATGCATCTGAAGCTAAAGCGGATTGATATGATCGAAGCGCTGAAATCGGTAGAGTAGGAGAGTCACTGTTTTGTCAAATCTATAAATTGCCTGAAAAAGAGGAAGGAATACCGCTTGCCGGACGAGGGAGGGCACCAGCGGGTTTCCTTCCTTTTTTGTATGCAAAAAGAGCAAAAAAACTGCTGGGAGGACAGTGGAAATAGAGATTCTTCTGGAATATTATGTCGAAAGCAATCGAAAATTATCTTTTTGTGTCATTATAACTAACCCAATTAAACTCATCAAAAATATATACATTAGAAATTCTAAGCTTATTTCTCGATTATATTGGAATTAAATGTTTTCATAGCAAAAAAATAAGATGCATAAAACATAAATAAATATATTGACGTAAGAAATATTCACATGTAATATAAACCATAATTTAAAAAGGGAATGCTTAAGGCTCCCATCCGGGAAAGCTGCCCCTGACTCTAATTGACCTATGGTCTATTCATCGCAGCTTGACCATATGTATCATGTGTAACATTTCATTACATGGTCCTGTGAAGACGGTCATTGTTAGTCTCAGGTGTCCAGCGGCCTGGAGCATCCCGGTCTCCCCAGTAGCTTGGAAGAGAAGGTAGAAGCACTTAACTAAGGAGGAGTTAGAAGAATGGCGAAAAAGAGAAAATGGTGGTCAAGTTTACTAGTTGTATCGTTGGTAGGAGTTCTATTCACCGGTTGCAGCACCAATAATACTTCAGGCTCTGCGACTAATGCTCCTGCCGCAACGGCAGCCCCGACAGAGAGTGCAGCGCCGGATGCTACTGAAGCGCCCGCAGCTGATGGGCCTGTGGATGGGGGAACGCTTGTCGCAAGCTCTTTCTCTGACATTGTTAATATTAATCCCCTTCTAGTTAATGACACCGCATCAGGCGATGTCGCCCAGTTCGTCTTCGCGAAGCTGTACAACCTCGACCGCGAAGGCAATGTGAAGGCTGAAGACTGGTCTTTGGCCGCTGACCTCCCGGAAATCTCCGCAGACGGATTAACCTATACTGTGAAGCTGAAGGATACTGCCAAATGGAGTGACGGCCAGCCGGTCACTGCAGATGATGTAGTGTATACCGTTGAAACAGCTAAGAATAAAGAGACCGGCTCACCGCTGATCAGCCAATATGACAAAGTGAAGACGGTAGAGAAGGTCGATGACCACACTGTTAAATTCACCATGTCCCAGATTTACGCCCCATTCCTGTACGCTCTGGTTCAGGAGATTGTGCCGGCCCATATTCTGAAGGACGTGAAGCCGACCGAAATGCAGAAGAATGCCTTCGGTACAGATCCGGCTAAGACCGTGACCAGCGGACCGTGGAAATGGACAGCCTGGAAGCAGGGCGAGAGCCACACGATGGATGCCGATCCGAACTACTGGGGAACAGTGAAGCCTCATATCGCCCAGATTGTCTACAAGATCTATGCTGACCAGAACACTGAGGTCCAAGCGATTATGAAGGGCGATACGGACCACATCAGTGCCATTCCGGTGACTCAAGTGGAAGCTGTTAAGAAGGACGGCAAGATTGATATTATCGAGAAGCCGGGCGCGCAATATGAATATGTGATGTTCAACTTCGACGGCAAGAACTTCCCCGATAACTACGGTCTGTTCGCCGGACAGAAGACCAGACAGGCGATTGCCCATGCACTGAACCGCCAGGGGATGGTGGACAATATCCTGAAGGGTGTAGGCGCTCTGATGAACGCCCCGTTCCTGCCGGATACCTGGGCTGACCCGGGCGATGCTGCAGTGAACTATGATTATAACGCCGAGACAGCTAAGAAGCTCCTGGCTGAGGACGGATGGGTGGCCGACGCCAAGGATGGAATTCTGACCAAAGACGGACACCGCTTCTCCTTCGAGCTTCAATATAATGCCGGCAACAGCCGCCGTGAGCAGGTTGCCGCTGTTATCCAGCAGAACCTGAAGGATGTCGGCATTGAAGTGAAGCCGAAGGCGATTGACTTCGCTGCCTGGATCGATCAGAACGTTACACCGGGTAAATTCCAGGCCCTGCTGCTGGCATGGTCCCTGAATACACCGGACCCGGATGCGGAGAGCATCTTCTCCTCCAAGTACTTCCCGCCTGCCGGACAGAACAGCGGCTGGTATAAGAATGAGAAGCTGGATCAGCTGTGGGTAGACGGATATTCTACAGTAGATCAGGCTGAGCGCAAAGAGATCTACAAAGAAGTGGGTAAAGAAATCTCCACCGATCTTCCTTATGTATTCCTGTATCAGTATGGTCAGGCCATCGGAACAGGACCTAGAGTGCACTGGGCAGAGGAGGACGCTCCAGAGCCGTCACTGGGCTACGGACAGTTCTTCCACGCGATCAAATGGTGGGTAACCGATTAATACGCCGCTAACTGAATAGACTTGCGGGAGGTGAAGGAGCATGCTCTTTCACCTCCCCCTTTTGTATCAATGGGGGGCCTCCGCAATCTATCGCCTTACCATCTCTAGGAGGATAGCCTATGACAGAATATCTGATACGCCGGGTGCTTCAATCGGTATTGGTCATCTTTCTGATTACCATACTGACCTTTCTTCTTATCCATGCGGCTCCGGGCGGACCTACGCAAGTGATGCTCGCGCCGGGCCTGACGCCGGAAATCTTCGAGCAGCAAGCCAAGAATCTGGGGCTCGACCAGCCGATTCATATCCAGTATCTGCACTGGATTGGTGATCTGCTGCAAGGAGACCTGGGATATACCTTCAAGAACCATATTGCGATCTCGGATCTGCTCTGGCCGCGGATCGGCAATACCGTGATCCTGATGGGGGCCGCTTGGCTGGTATCGCTGCTGATTGCCATACCCTGGGGGATCTATAATAGTACCAAAGTCTATGGTTTATCGGATCAGACCGCTTCTTTCATCTCTTATCTGGGCTTCGCCATGCCGACCTTCTGGTTCGGGATCCTGCTGCAGCAGTGGCTGTCGCTCAAGCTGGACTGGTTCCCATTGTCGGATATGTATACAAGAGGCAAGGAAGGAAATATAGGTGATTTGTTCATGCATCTGGTGCTGCCGGTCACCGTACTCGCGCTTGGCTTCCTGGCTTCTTATATGAAGTATGCGCGGGCCAGTATGCTGGAGGTGCTGGATCAGGATTATATCCGCACGGCCCGGGCCAAGGGTGTGAAGGAACGCAAGGTCATCTTCCGCCATGCTCTGCGCAATGCGCTGATTCCAATCATTACGGTACTCGGCCTTGATCTTCCGATTCTGGTAGGCGGGGCCGCACTGACGGAGAATGTATTCAACTGGCCGGGAATGGGCCGCTGGTTCGTGGAGATGGCTACGGCGCGCGAATATTCGGCACTGATGGCGGTTACGATCGTGACGGCTGTCATGGTCGTCATCGGCAATCTGCTGGCGGATATCCTGTACGTGGTCGTTGATCCGCGGGTGAAGCTCGGTAAGCAAGGGGGTAAGGCAGCATGAGTACCAATAATACGGAGCTTACCAAAGGGGTTGTATCCAAACCGCTCGGTACGCCTGATATGAACCCAATGCCGGGCGGTACGGACCCGGAGATTCCGGTGGTGGATTCGGACCGGCCGCCGGGTCCATGGAGAACGCTGTGGAAGAAGTTCTCGCGTAATCCTTTTGCCATGGGCGGTTTAATCGTACTGTTCATCTTTGTGCTGCTGGGGGTATTCGCACCGTATCTGACCTCTTATGGACCGGAGAAAATCGACCTGATGTTCGCGAATCTGAAGCCAGGAGCGGAGGGCCATCCTCTCGGCACCGATGAGCTGGGCCGCGATATTCTCAGCAGACTGCTGTACAGCGCCCGGATCTCGCTGCTGATCGGGTTCTCGGTTGCCGCTGTATCTGTGCTGGTCGGCTCAGTGATCGGAGCGATCTCCGGTTACTTCGGCGGATTCGTGGATACGGTATTTATGCGTATTGTTGACGTCATGAACTCCGTGCCGTCCCTGTTCCTGAACATCCTGGTAATGGCGTTATTCGGCACACAGATTAAGTTCATGATACTGATTCTGGCGTTCACGAGCTGGATGAGTATTGCCCGGCTGGTCCGGGGAACCTTCCTGCAGCTGCGGGAGATGCAGTATGTGGAGGCTGCGAGAGCGATCGGTGTGTCCAGCTGGGGCATCATCTTCCGGCATCTGCTGCGCAATGCCAGCTTCCCGATTATTGTCAACGCGACCCTGATGGTGGGCGGGGCGATTCTCAGTGAGTCCGCCTTGTCCTATCTGGGCCTTGGCATTCAGGCTCCGGCCACAAGCTGGGGGCTGATGCTCAGCAACGCCCAGGAGTTCATGCTGGTCGATCCGATGCAGGCGGTGTATCCGGGCTTCTGCATCCTGATGGTGGTGCTGGCGGTTAACTTTATCGGCGACGGCATCCGGGATGCCCTTGATCCCAGACAGAAAGTGACCAAATCCCGGAGGAGGCTGGAACAATGGCGGAAAAACTACTCGAAATCCGGAAACTGACCGCCGGCTTTGCAACAGAAAAGGGGCTGCTCAAGGCAACCGACGGCATTTCTCTTACGGTGGACAAGGGGCAGACAGTCTGCATCGTCGGAGAATCCGGCAGCGGCAAAAGCGTGACCTCGCTGGCCATCATGCGCCTGATTGATTACGCAGGCGGGATGATTCTTGAGGGGAGCATTGATTTTCACGGGCAGAACCTGGGGGAAAAGACGCAGGAAGAGATGCGGAGCATCCGCGGCAATCAGATCGCGATGATCTTCCAGGACCCGATGTCCTCGCTGAATCCTGTCTTCACGATCGGGGAACAGATTGCGGAGAGCCTGCGGCTCCATCAGAACAAGAGCGATGCCGAAGCGATGAAGCACGCGGTAGAGCTGATCCGGCTGGTCGGCATCCCGGCCCCGGAGATTCGCGCGAAGCAGTACCCGCATGAGCTGTCCGGCGGGATGTGCCAGCGTGTAGTCATTGCGATTGCCCTGGCCTGCAATCCTGAGCTGCTGATCGCCGATGAGCCGACCACCGCGCTGGATGTGACCGTGCAGGCGCAGATTCTCGATCTGCTGCGCAAGCTGCAGTCTGAGCTCGGGATGTCCATCCTGCTGATCACCCATGACATGGGCGTGGCCGCCGAGATGGCTGACCGCATTGCTGTCATGTATGCGGGCGCGATCGTGGAAGAGGGCAGTGTTGAGGAGATTTTCGACCATCCCAGCCATCCGTATACGGTCGGGCTGCTTCAGTCGATCCCGGGATTCGAGGGCGGACGCGGCGGCGAGCTCTATACGATCCGCGGAACGATTCCGCCGATTGGCCAGCTGCCGGGGGGCTGCCGGTTCCACCCGCGCTGTCCCCATGCGATGGACATCTGCCGCAGCCAGGAGCCGCCGGATTTCATGATCTCTGAGGATCACCGGACCGCCTGCTGGCTGTTCAAGGATAAGCCGGAAGCGGCGGAATACAGCAGGGAGGCGAAGCGTGCATGAATAAGACATTGGACATACCTGAGCGTAAGCTGCCGGCTTCCTCTGAAGTGCTGCTGGAAGTAAAGGACGTTAAGAAATATTTCCCGATCACCAAGGGACTGCTGAACCGGACGGTCGGACAGGTCAAGGCGGTGGACGGGGTGAATCTGTCGATCCGCCAAGGCGAGACCTTCGGGCTGGTCGGCGAATCCGGCTGCGGCAAGTCGACCTTCGGACGGGTGCTGCTGCGGCTGCAGAGCGCCACCGGGGGGAAAGTATTGTTCAAAGGCAAGGATATTCATTCCCTCGGTTCGGGCGACATGCGCAAGCTGCGGGAGGAGATGCAGATCATCTTCCAGGACCCGTTCGGCTCGCTGAATCCGCGTTTCCTGGTCAAGGATATCATCGGCGAGCCGCTGCGCATTCACCGGAAGATGTCGGCGAAGGAGACCGATAACCGGGTGGTGGAGCTGATGGAGCTGGTCGGTCTGGATGCCAGCCGCCGCAACCGCTACCCGCATGAATTCTCCGGCGGGCAGCGCCAGCGGATCGGCATTGCCCGGGCTATCGCCTTGAACCCGAAGTTCATTGTTGCCGATGAAGCGGTATCGGCACTGGATGTGTCGGTCCAGTCCCAGGTCATTAACCTGCTGATGAAGCTGCAGAAGGAGCTGGGCTTGACCTTCCTGTTCATTGCCCATGGCCTGAACGTGGTCCGGCATATCTCCGACCGCGTCGGGGTCATGTACCTGGGCAAGCTGGTGGAGGTCGCCGAGACGGAGGAGCTGTTCGCGGCTCCGCTGCACCCGTATACTGCCGCCTTGCTCTCGGCCATTCCTAAGCCTTCTCCAAGACGCAAGCAGGAGCGGATCATGCTGGAGGGGGATGTGCCGTCCCCGGCCAACCCGCCCTCGGGCTGCAGGTTCCATACCCGCTGCCCGTTCGTTCAAGACAAATGCCGCCACACGGAGCCCCTATTGGAGCAGGTCGGAGCGGGCCGGCAGGTCGCCTGCCATTTCCCGCTGTTTCCGAAGGCCTGAACGGATTACCATAGGTTATGAAGGAGGAACGCCGCTGAATATGTTGCGGCGTTCCTCTTTGCTTGTCCGAAACTAACCATTGTGTTCCATAGCGTTCTATAAGAAAATGGGAGCAGACGGATTCCTGGCAGATTAATCCCATTTCATATACGCAACGAATGCGGACCGGAGGTTCTAGTGAACAAGGTAAACACAGCAGTTTCAGCTCTATTTATACTGGTGATGGCAGCAGCGGCCTGGATCTGGGCAGCAGCCGTACATACCTGGACTCCAGCGGGGACCCTGGCTTCTCTGGCCTGCCTGGCGCTGTTCGTCTGGACCGGCCTGCGGGCGATACCCGCCCTGACCCGATACCTGAGCCCGCAGGGGGCGCGTGAAGCATCAGCCGGGATCGGCAACAGCGATCCGAAGGAGGAGCGGCAGCGGACCTGGTGGCAAATCATACTGTGGGTGGCCGCCAGCCGTGTCCTGCTGATCCTCGCGGCTTATGTGTTCTGGGTGCTGCGGGAAGGCGGCTCCGGCAGCCTGTTCTCCCGCTTCATTGACATGTGGCATATCCGCGGAATTGACGCTATGTCTTATCTGGGCATCGCCGAGCGGTGGTATGTGACGGAGGGGGACCCCAGATTCCATATTGTTTTTCTGCCGTTCTTTCCGGTGCTGATCAAGCTGGCGCAGTTCTTCACGGGAAGTTATATGGTGGCCGGTTTTGTGGTTGCTAATCTGTGTACCCTGGCTGCGGCGGTGTTCGCATATGAGCTGGCCCGGCTGGATCTGGCGCGCCGGAATGCGCTGCGGGTGGTGAAGTATATCTTCATCTTCCCGTCGGCGTTCTTCTTCTTCCTTCCGATGACTGAGGCGCTGTTCCTGCTGCTCTCGCTGATGGCCCTGTATTATGTACGCCGGCGGCGCTGGCTGCTGGGCTGCCTATGTTCGGCATTAGCCGGATTCACCCGTTCCCCGGGCATTCTGCTGGCGGTGCCGGTTGCAGTTGAGCTGGCCCGGGCGCTGACCGCCGGTTACAGGCGGATGGACCGGAAGGCTTTTGTGAACAAGGTGATTCTTGCGGCAGTCTCGTTAGCTACGGTCTCCTTCGGCCTGCTGGCCTATCTCTATATCAACTACAGTGTGACAGGTAACGCGTTCCAGTTCAGTATCTACCAGCGGGAGCATTGGTCTCAGCGGGTCTACTTCTTCTTCGATACCGTGAGGTATCAGATGGAATACGCCGTGAATACCTTCAAGGATAAGGATTGGCGTTCGTTCCTCGGGCTGTGGCTGCCGAATTTGACCGCGATCTTCGCCGTGCTTCTCATCATGCTGCGGAGTGCGAAGAAGCTGAACCCTGCATACATAGCGTATCTGATTGTCTACTTCGCCTATGTGGTCGCGCCGACCTGGCTGCTGTCCGCTCCGCGTTATTTTGCGGTCGCTTTTCCGCTGGCCTTCGCAGCGGTGGTGCTGACAGAGGATAAGAAATGGAAGGATGCCGTGCTGACAACCTTGTACATTGCGGGGAGCCTGCTCTATCTGGCGGTGTTCGTGGCGGGTTATCCGGTCTATTAACATATATCAAACTCAGAATTTACAGAAACGATGGTGGCTATGCAGATTCAACTGGAAGATCAGATGGTGACGCTACATGTTCAGTATGCCAAGCGCAAGAAGCTTTCCGTAACTGTGGACGGCTCGGATCTCATTACCGTTAAGGCGCCTAAGGGAACAAGTGAAGAGACCATCCTCGGTGCGGTAGCAAGTATAGGCCCGAAGATTCTGGAACAGCTGCGCAGGAATGCGGCGGCCCGGAAGGTGCCGGAGGCGAAGCGGTATGACGGGGAAGAGGTCTATCTGTATCTGGGCCGGGAGTACGCGCTCCATGAGCTGATTACGGTACAGGAGAGGAACGCTGACGAGCTGAAGCTTGCGCTGAAGAAGTTCTATATGTCCAGTTTGAAAAAAATCATCGCTGAGCGTATCACCCGCTATCAGACGCAGCTTAGAGTGAAGCCGAAGAGTATCGAAATTGTGGAGTCGCGGACCAAATGGGGCAGCTGCAGCTTTGACGGCAAGCTGACGTTCAACTACCGGCTGGCCATGGCGCCGCCCGAAGTGATTGACTATGTCATCATTCATGAGCTGTGTCATCTGCTGCATATGAATCATGACCGGTCCTTCTGGCGGCGGCTGGGAAGTGTAATGCCGGACTACAAGGAGAAGGAAGCGTACCTGGCCCGGCAGGGGCAATTCATGACACTGTGATCTTCATTCCAGGATGCAGGCTGTGCCTGCGGTTATCCGATTTACCCGATGTAGGTAGCCGGGTGCTTAAGGCCTGCCGGATACTCCAGGCTGCCCTGGCTCCGGACGAACAGACCGCCTGAATAGCTGCTGCCGGCCAGCTCCAGGCCAGGGTCATCGGGGGTGAAGTGGAAGACGATTGTCTCTGTATGGCTGTCCGCGAGCTGTAAGGCAATGTCGCGGCAGGAGACCGGCTGTGTGCTGATCAGGTCAAAAATCTCCAGTTGCCCGTTCTCCTGCTGGCAGATGGCAATGAGATTCTCGTCCTCCAGGTAGTAGAGCTGGCCGCTGAACACGTTCAGGCCGTAGAACATCAGCAGGCCATGGACCCCGCTGACACCGAGCCGCTGTGATACCGGAATCCGCTGTGCTCCAAGGGTGGTGAACAGATTCAGATCGAGCGGGTCGGCAAGGTTCAGCTTGCGGATTGCCGCAGCTCTGACCGTATCCACAGGGCAGTCCATGGAGAAGAGCTGCTCGTCCACCGGACGGAAGCCGAATTTCGGGTAGAACTCCAGAACGGAGTCATTGGCAAAAAGATACATGATGTCATAGCCCTGCCCGTAATCCTCCAGCACCTTGTTCATCAATTGTGTGGACAGGCCCCGACCCCGGTAGTCCGGGTGAGTCATCACCGTTCCGAGCTGAACAGAACGGGACTTCACCCCGTTAATCATCAGCTCCAGCAGATTCACCGAGACATTGGCCACAATTTGCCCGCCCTTTGCGTAAGAATAAGGAATGTATGTATCATTCCAGAACCCCGCCTCATACCAGTGCTTAAGCTCCAGCTCGAAGGTATCTTGTGCCAGCTTGAAGAAGCTGTGGCGCAGTGTATCAATATTTTTGTAATCCTTAACAAACTCCAATTTATACAACTCCTAACCTTCCGTAATAGTACTTCTAGCCCCGTTCATCCGCTTAATAGTTCATGCCGGGAGCTTTCCAGGCTCAGCACAGTGCCTCTTGTAGTATAAGGTATTATTTTACATAGGTCATCTGTCGGTGTTTCATTACCACATAATTCTACATGTGTCAATACGCTAAAGGATACCTAAAAGTACTCTCGGGTGTTATTCACAATTCAAGGCCTGAACGTTATCTTAGGTAATAAGAAGTGTTCACTATTAAGAACCCGTATCGTAATTCTCAAGCGGCTGGAGGTTATGTCATGAGCGCAATCGCCGGGATCTATTCGATGCAGCATGGGCCGCTGGACCCGGAGCTGGGCCCGCGCCTGATGCGGCAGCTGCAGCGTTATCCGGCGGATGATGCCGGATGCTGGCAGACGGAGAAGCTGTTCCTGGGCTGCCGCTCGCAGTGGATCACCCCGCAGTCCGTGGGCGAGTTGATGCCCTATGCCGATCCGCAGCGCGGGCTGGCTATCGTGGCTGACGCCATTATAGATAACCGCAGCGAGCTCTTCGGACAACTCCAGGTGGTCCGGGAGGACCGGGACTCCATGCCTGACAGCCTGCTGATCCTGCTGGCCTATGAGAAGTGGGGCGAGCAGGCACCAGTTCATCTGGTCGGGGATTTCGCCTTCATGATCTGGGACTATGCCCGGCAGCGGCTGTTCGGGGCGCGGGATTTCTCGGGCAACCGGACACTGTACTTCCGCCGCACGGGCAGGCAGTTCGCCTTCTGTACTGTGATGCATCCCTTGCTCACTCTAATGGAAGGCAGGCAGGGGCTGAATGAGACCTGGATCTCGGAGTTTCTGGCAAGCCAAGGTCGGACTGATGTAGTGGATCTGTTCTCCACAGTTCACCAGGGGGTGGAGCAGCTGCCTCCGGCCCATTCGGTGACCGTTAGTGCGAAGGGCATTTCGTTCTCCCGGTATTACACCTTCGAGATTCCGCCTCCCTTGAGGCTGGGCAGCGACGGGGAATACGAGGAAGCGCTCCGCGAGGTGTTCAGCCGGGCGGTCAGCGACCGGCTGCGCACCCATCTTGCGGCAGGCGCCAACTTAAGCGGCGGACTCGACTCCGGCTCCGTGGTCAGCTTCGCGGCCGAGGAGCTGCGCCGGGCAGGCAAGCCTCTGTACACGTTCAGCTCTTATCCGCTGGATAACTTCACAGGCTTCAAGCTGGGCCAGCGGGTCACCGATGAACGCCCCTACATCCGGGAGATCATCGACCATGTCGGGAACATTGAGCCGAGCTTCCTGAACTTCCCGGACCGCAGCTCTTACGGCGAGATTGACGAATGGCTGGAGATTATGGAGATGCCCTACAAGTTCATCGAGAACTCCTATTGGCTCAAAGGCATCTATGAGCAGGCTCACTCGCAGGGTGTCGGCGTGCTGCTGAGCGGACAACGCGGCAACTGGAGCGTCTCCTGGGGGCCGGCGCTGGATTATCAGGCGAAGCTGCTGCGGGAATTCCGCTGGCTCTCCTTCTACCGCGAGAACAAGCTGTACAGCCGCACCATGGGTGTCAGCCGCAAGAGGATGCTGAAGCTTGCCGGCCGCAAGGCCTTTCCCGTCCTCGGCCAGTTAGCCGGGGGGCGACAGGAAGCGCCGCTGGAGCTGATTCATCCGGAATTTGCCCGGCGGACAGGCGTGCTGGAGCGGCTGGGCGAACAGGAGTCGATGCTTGCCACCCGGACGGTCTATGAGATCCGCCGCGCGCATTTTCAGCAGCCGCATGTGTGGAATGTGAACGGGATCGCAGCGACCAAGCTGTCTCTGAAGTACAGGGTATGGGATCGTGACCCTACCAATGATCTGCGTGTCATCAACTTCTGCCTGTCCGTGCCGGAAGAGCAGTATGTCCAGAACGGAGTCGACCGCTCGCTGATCCGCCGGGCGATGAAGGGGCGGCTGCCGGATACGGTCCGGCTGAACCAGACGCGGCGCGGGATTCAGGGGGCGGACGGAATTACGCGGATGCTGCCCCAGTGGCCGAAGTTCCTTCAGGAGGTTCAGGAGATGCTCCGGGACCCGCTCGCATCGTCTTATCTGAATCATACCGGGCTCGCCGGATGCTTGGACCGGCTGGGTAGTGAGCCCGCACCTGCTTTAATCTTCAACACCGATTTCCGCCTTCTCACCCGGGGACTGGTATTCTACCGCTTCCTGCAGCGGGTGACCTGAGGGACAGAGCTTGAAAGGGGGTGACTACTATGAAAAAGGAATACAGCAAGCCTACATTGGAAGTGCTGGATGTGAAAATGACTATGGCTGGCCCCGGGATTTCCATTGCCGATGCCTTCCAAGCCGATCCGGATGAGATCGTTAGTCACTCCTAGTCTTCCCGCGTTAACGCTCAGCCCTTATCCCTCTTAGCTTGCTGGAGGGGGATGAGGGCTATCCCCATATTCAATCATCCGGCAGGTAGCGGGTGAAATTGACAGAGATGGAGTGAACCATATGGCTGGCACCGCACAATGTCTAGGGTATAAGGCCTTCGGCCTGCAGATTCTCAGCGAATTTCCGTTGCCGGAGCTTCCCCGGACTGACCTTCCCGGGCAGATAGGCAGTGTATCTGTCGTGCAGGCCGACCTGTCGGCGCGCTGGGAGACCATCCCGAAGATCACAGCGAATCTGGGGACAGCCGGCAATGAAGTCATGTTCATGGTGAAGGACACAGCGATCTTCTCCATTCAGAACGGCAGCACGATCACCGTATCGCCGGCAGCCGGGGCTGATCCGGACAGCGTCCGTCTGTTCATTCTGGGCAGCTGCATGGGGGTTCTGCTGATGCAGAAGGGCATTCTGGCTCTTCACGGAAGCTCGCTCGTGCTGGAGGGCAAGGCCTATGCATTGGTGGGGCGTTCCGGTGCAGGCAAATCTACGCTGGCTTCTTATTTAATGGACCAGGGCCATCTTATGGTCAGTGACGACGTTATTCCCGTATTGGTGCACAATGGACATCCATTGGCTGTTCCAGGGTATCCGCAGCAGAAGCTGTGGCAGCAGAGCCTGGACTATTTGGGAATGAATTCGTCCGCATACCGCCCGCTGTTCCGGCGGGAGACCAAGTTCGCCGTGCCGGTGCATGACCGCTTCCAGAGTGAGCCGTTGCCGCTGGCCGGGATTTTTGAGCTGGCTGTAGGCGGGGCGGAAGAAGTGAAGGTTGAGCCGGTTAACGGGCTGGAGCGGCTTCATATTTTATACAACCATACCTATCAAAAAGCGCTCGTCGATCCCATGGGCATCCGGGAATGGCATTTCGGGCTGCTCGCTTCGTTCGTAAACCGGCTGCCGATGTACCGGCTAACCCGCCCGGAGCAGGGCTTCAGCGCGCCGCGGCAGACGGAACTTATTATGGAGACCATTAAGCAGAAGATGGAGGAGATGAACCGATGAGTATGAACACGGCAGAGGTGCTGTCCCTGGATTCGGTGCTGGTTCAGCGGGAAGGCAATATCGCCAGCGACATGGACGGCGAGAAGGTGATGCTGAATGTGAAGAACGGCAAGTATTACAATCTCGGCGAGGTCGGGGGTGCGATCTGGGAGGCGCTGGCTTCACCGGTGTCCATCCGCCGGATTGCCGAGATCATGCAGGAGACCTTCGAGGTTCCGGCGGAGCTGGCGCAGCAGGATGTCATTGATTTCGTACAGAATCTGCTGAATGAGGATCTGGTTGCCGTTGTCAGCGGATCATGAAGAAGCTCCGGCGTCTTCGTCAGCTTTTGAAACATGAAAAGGCCGCGCTGGCGCTGATTCCCGAGGCGTTATGGCGGCTTTTGCTGGTCCGCATCCAGCTGTTGTTCCCCTTCGCCCGGACGGCCCCGCAGCTTGGGGTGAAATCCCTGGAGACCCCTGCGGTCTCCGATGAAGCGGATCTTCCCCGCATCCGGCAGATTACCACCGCCATCCGGCTGATCAGCCGCTATACTCCCTGGAAAAGTACCTGTATGGTCCGGGCCGTGGCCGGTCTTAAGATGCTGGAGAAGCGGGGAATTGAGAGCACCCTCTATATGGGGGTAGCGCGCGACAAGCAGGGCCAGATGATTGCCCATGCCTGGCTGCGCAGCGGGTCAAGCTATGTCTCCGGGGACGATGCGATGCAGGGCTTCGTTGTCGTGGAGAAGTTCGCCAAGGTGTTACAAGCCGAGTAATCGAGGTGGGTTCCATGCAAGCGATCATCTATTATGTCCGGCAGCTTCAGCGGCTGTCCGGGGTGAAGCTGTACCTTAATCTGCTGGGCATGGTCATCAGCGGCCTGCTGGAGAGCTCGGCCATTCTGCTGCTGGTGCCGATGCTGGGCATGGCCGGGCTTGAGCTGGGCGGCTCGGCGGCAGCGGCGGCAAGGCTGCCGGGAATTGGCTTCATCCAGGAGCTGCCGCAATCTACGGCGCTGCTGCTGGTGCTGGGCAGCTATGTGCTGATTATCCTCTGCCAGAACCTGATCTCACGGTCCGTAGCCATCCGCAATGTGGAGATTCAGCAGACCTACGGCCGGCAGCTGCGGTATGAGGTGTATAGCGCGTTGCTGCGGGCGGAATGGTCTTTTTTTCTGCGGAAGCGCACCTCCGATCTGATCAATATGATGACTACGGAGCTGGCGAGAGTCCTGGCGGGCATCAGCGGCTTCCTGCAGTTCCTCACCTCGCTGCTGTTCACCCTGGTGCAGATCGGCTTCGCCTTCTGGCTGTCCCCCAAAATGACGCTTGCCGTCCTCGTCTGCGCCGCGTTGCTGTCCATCTTCTCCCGGCGGTTCATCCGCAAGGCCAAGCGGCTGGGCAGCCGCAGCACTGAGCTGGGCAAGACGTATCTGGGCGGAATCACGGACCAACTGAACGGCATCAAGGATATCAAAAGCAATAATCTGGAGCAATCCCGGCTGGACTGGCTGCACGCCTTCACCGGGGAGGTGAAGCAGGAGCAGCTCGACTACACGCGCCTGCGTTCCAACTCCCAGCTCTTATACAAGCTGTCGTCCACCCTGCTGATTGCTGTATTTATCTTCGTCTCCTTCCGGTTCATGCATGTAGAGGGCCCGAGTCTGCTGCTGGTCATACTGGTCTTCACCCGGCTGTGGCCGACCTTCTCCACGCTGCAGGCGCTGCTGGAGCAGCTGGCCTCGGTCCTGCCGTCGTTCCGGCAGCTCCAGCAGCTGCAGGATGAATGTCTGGCTGCTGCCGAGCATGAGGGGGGAGCGCCTGTGCAGCCGATGACGCTGCAGGATGGCCTGGAGGCCAGAGACGTCGATTTCCGGTATCAGCCGGATGAGCCGGAGTATTCGCTGCAAGCAGTGAATGTGCGGATTCCGGCCCGGAAGATGACGGCGATTGTCGGACGCTCGGGCGCAGGCAAAAGCACGCTCGTCGATCTGCTCATGGGGCTGATGCAGCCGGAGCGCGGGGAGATTCTCGCGGACGGCGAGCCGATCACCGGGGAGCGGCTGCTCGCCTACCGCCGATCCATCGGGTACGTGGCGCAGGACCCGTTCCTGTACAACGCCACCATCCGCGACAATCTGATGATGATCAAGCCGGATGCGGCGGAGGCGGAGCTGTGGGAGGCGCTGGAATTCGCCTCCTCGGCCGACTTCGTCCGCAGGCTGCCGGACGGGCTGGATACGCTGCTGGGTGACCGCGGCGTCCGCCTGTCAGGCGGCGAGCGGCAGCGCCTGGTGCTGGCGCGCGCCATTATCCGCAAGCCGTCGATCCTGGTGCTCGATGAGGCGACCAGCGCGCTCGACACCGAGAACGAGCAGCGGATTCAGGAGGCGCTGGAGCGGCTGAAGGCCTCGGTGACGGTCATCGTCATCGCCCACCGCCTGTCCACGATCCGGGGAGCGGACCAGATCCTGGTCATTGACCAGGGCCGGGTCATCCAGCAGGGCGTGTACAGCGGCCTGGCCTCGGAGAAGGGCGGGATGTTCAGCCGGTTGCTCAAGGGGCAGGAGGAGGCTGGATAGAGCTGCGTCGATGAGTAGGCGTGTGGGCCGAATGTAATCGAAAAACCGATTACATTCAGCGCTGCGTGGACGTGTGGGCCCAATGTAATCGAAAAACCGACTACATTCGGAGCTGTGTGGGCGTGTGGGCCGAATGTAATCGAAAAACCGATTACATTGGCTGACCCCACCCAGCCCCATAACCATAATAAGGCAAGTGCTGAGTTTGATTAGCAGCACTTGCCTTTTTGGTATGGACGCTCCCGCCTACATCTCCTTCTCCACACCTGTCACCTTACGCCAGCTCCAGAGCACCGGCCGCAGCGGGAAATACAGGAAATGCAGCGGCTTCGGCAGCGGCAGGGTCTTGGCATCCGCCGCATACGGATACAGGAAGCCCGCAGAGCGGAGCAGCCGGTTCCGGGGGGACAGGATGCTCGGCAGATACCGGCTGAAATGCTGCTCGACCTCCGGTTCCAGCGGCGGAGTGTTCAGATTGACAATCCGCGGGAGGTAGAACAGCACATCACGGGCCAGCTTGCGGGCCTTGGGGTTGTCCATCAGCGGAGACAGCGCCGGGTCAACCGGCGTCTCCAGCAGCTCAGCGGCCAGAATGAGCGTCTGGCCGGCCACGGCGCTATGGCTGTAGCGCTCCAGGAGGCGCGTCAGCAGCGCAGGATCAGGCGGCTGCTTGCCCAGCAGCAGCATCTTGATGTCGTGCAGCCATCTCAGCCGGGACCAGGCATGTCTTGCACCATGGACCGCCAGGAACATGAACAGATCCTCCGGCCCTAAGTAATGGACATTCTGGCCGAAGTGGGGACTTGTCCGCGATTGTCTCCACAGCGCGTCGAATCCCGGCTCCTTCGCCGGTCCCGGGCCCAGCCTCCAGTGCAGCTCCACGTTGATCCTGCTGACAGGATGGATGAACGTGGTATGGTGCTCCCGCCATTTCCAGTCGCCCAGCAGGCTCTCGAATTTGTCTTCCTTCTCATACCCGAGCCGGATCAGCAGAGTCTCCGCATCCTCCAGCTGATCAATCGGCACCAGGAAGTCGAGGTCGCGCGAGGTCCGCTGCGAGAGATCGCCGTACAGCTCCTGACCGAGCACCGGACCCTTGAGGAAGATGCAGCGGATGTTCAGCTCAGCCAGGTGGCTCGCGATATTGCTCATCTCGCCGCTGAGCTGGAGCATCTGCACCGTATTCCGGCGGTACTCCCATTTCAGCCGCTCCAGCATCTCGGCAGGAACCGCCTGCGTCTCCATTTTGCTGAGTCTGGGGTAGAGGTAAGGATACACGCGGTGATGCCGGTTAAGCTCGATAAATAAGTCCCAGTTCAGGTCTGTAAACAGCTGCGGATGCTTCTGTGCCGTTTCATCCAGGCTCCCGGAATTCAGCAGTGCAAGAATAAGTTGTACTTCCTTGGATAAGCTCCCCTGATCAAGGGTATTCCGGTTAGTCATAGAGACTCTCCCTTTACCTGATTTTGAACAAATTACTAGAATATTAGTGAGCGTACCATCGTTGACAGAATGTTGTCAATTTAAGGGCCGGTACGCCTGCTGCACTTCAATAAGCCCCGGCGCTCAGCTTCAGAATCGTGCCGGTGGAGGCCGGAATCACATCCGCATCGCTGCCCAGTCCGAAGTAGAAGTCGCCGCCGGATTCCTCGAAGGAGCGGGCGAACGTATCGCGGCTGAAGCGGAAGACCTCACTCCAGCCTTCCCCGCCGGAGGGGAAGCTGGCGGTGCTTTTACGGTAGACATAATTCGTGTACTGGCCTGAAGCTTCCTTGACATAGCCAAGCACGTATACCCTATCCCCGCGGTCCAGAATATCAATAGGCGCTGCGGCGGAATTCGGCAGCAGCTCCTTGCGCGTGTTCTGGAAGCCCGCTCCGGCGGAGAACAGGCCCTGCGGGATGGATTGATGGTCATTGTAAATTTTGCCTGCAATATACAGCAGCCGTCCGTTCACCTCTGTAGTGCGGAGCAGCTTCAGCCAGGGCTGGCCGCTGACGCCGGGAACGTTCACTTCACCAGGCTTCGTCACGAAGCTTAGTCCGGGGAAAAGCTGGCTGTCCGGCATTCGGCGAAGGCGCATAATTGCTGCTGTTGCCGTGGCCGAGATAGATTTTTCCGCCGAAGAGCTGCATATCCCAGACGTTGCGGGCGTAAGCCGCTTTCTGGAACGGGCTGCCCAGCACTGTGATGGAGGAGCTGACATCCGGAGCCGCCGCAGCCGCCTGCGCTTCCCGGACCGGTAAGCCCTCCCCGTAAGATATTACACCGATCAGCATGAGACCTACGCATAACCGGCCTATATTCTGTTTGAACCCCCGCATGGTGATCCTCCTATAATTTGGAATGAAAACAATGATAATCGAATTCTCCCTAAAAAAGAAGGCATACTGCAAGTTTTGGTTCTTCCGGTACAACCCTTGCGGCAAACGTGCATCCGCTGGGCGTGAAGGCCCAGGACCCCAATTCCAAATTCCGTACCCCTACGCCACAATAGCGTTCATTCTGCATGGCTGCCCCCTTTGCTAGACTTATATCATGAACATATTGCAAAGGAGGGATCGCTTGAAAAAGCTAAAAACAACCGGCATTCATAACCATCACCCGGCCGGTTATTTATTTATCGCCCCCAGCATGATGGGGATTACGCTGTTCTATCTTGTGCCCGCCCTGATGTCGCTGGTCATGATGTTCACGGATTATTCCTTCATGAACAAGGGGGACATCCAGTTCGTCGGGCTGGATAACTTCCGGCGGCTGGCGGGAGATGCTTCCTTCCATAACTCTGTCCTGAAGACGCTGATCTTCCTGCTGACCGTTCCGGTTTCGCTGATTGTGGCTTTTCCGGTCGCCTATATTCTGAACAGAAGCGTCTATTGGACCAAGCTGCTGCGTACGCTGTACTTCCTGCCGTATATCATGAACGGGGTCGCCATCGCCTTCGTCTGGATGCTGCTCTTCCATCCCAGCCTTGGCCCCATTAACGGAGCGCTCCGGCTGATTGGGATTGCCGACCCGCCGGGCTGGCTGTCCGAGAGCAGTACGGCGATCTACGCGTTATGCATCATTCAGATCTGGATCATGGTCGGGTACAACATGATTATTTATCTCTCCAGCCTTCAGGAGGTGCCGAAGGAGCTGCTGGAGGCAGCGACCATCGACGGGGCCCGGCTGTGGCATTCCATCCGTTATATCACGGTGCCGCTGGTATCACCGACTACGTTCCTGCTGCTGATTACAGGGTTCATCTCGGCCATCAAGACGTTCGGCATCATTCAGGCCACCACCGCCGGAGGACCGGGCGAAGGCAGCAATGTGCTGTCGCTCTACATTTACAAGACCGCCTTCCGCTACTACGAAATGGGCTACGCTTCTGCCGTGTCCTGGATGCTGTTCGCCATTGTCATGCTGATTATGCTTGTCAATTGGGCAGGCCAGCGCCGCTGGGTTCATTATTAAACGAAAGCAAGGAGAGCCGTTTATGGAAACAACGATATCACCCGCAGTCCCTGCGGGGCGGCAGACGGCCAGGCGTGCTCCGGGCCTGTGGAAGTGGCTGCTGACGCTGGTCATGACCGCTTTGGGTCTGCTGCTGCTGCTGCCCTTTTTCTGGATGATCTCCACCTCATTCAAAACACCGCTGGAGGTGTTCGAATTCCCGATTCAGTGGATTCCGCAGCATCCGGTCTGGAAGCACCACGTGAATGTATGGACCGGAACGGGGAGCTTCGCGCTGCTCTATATGAATTCCCTGAAAATCTCCGTCTTGTCGACCCTGGGCGCCGTAACATTTGCTGCTCTGGCCGCCTACGGATTCTCGCGGATTCAGTTCCGCGGACGGGAGCCGCTTTTCCTGGTCTATCTATCCATGATGATGATCCCGCCGCAGATTCTGTTCGTGCCAAGGTTCGTGCTGTTCAACTGGATGGGCATTTACAACACCCATTGGGCGCTGATTCTGCCGGGGGCATTCACCATCTTCGGCGTGTTCCTGCTGCGCCAGTTCTTTATCACCGTGCCCCATGAGATCAGTGAGGCTGCTCTGATCGACGGTGCCGGACATTTCCGCATCTTCACCCGGGTCATTCTGCCACTGGCGAAGGCCCCGCTGGCCACGCTGACGATCCTTGATTTCTCCTGGCACTGGAATGATTACGAGAACGCCCTGATCTTCCTGGTGGACAAGAATCTGTACACGGTGCCGCTGGGACTGCAGAACTTCGTGCTGGAGAATTCGGTCGATTACAACGGCATGATGGCCGCAGCTACAGCCGCCATGATTCCGATGATTGTGGTCTTCCTGGCCGGACAGAAGTTCATTATTCAAGGCATTGCCAGCGGGGCGGTCAAGGGGTAGTGCAAGCCACCGAAGCCTATGAAGACAATGACAATGACAATGAAGAGCATGAAGCCTGAGGAGGTACTAACATGAACGTTCAAATTACAGAAAAGTATGACATCGTGGTGGTGGGAGGCGGTCTGGCCGGCTTCTCGGCCGCTGTCGCCGCCGCACGCCAGGGCGCACAGGTGTGCCTGGTCCAGGACCGGCCGGTATTTGGAGGCAATTCCTCCTCCGAGATCCGCGTATCGCCCCATGGGGCGGCTTGCTTCCATGCCTATGCCCGGGAGACCGGCATTATCTCCGAGCTGCTGATTGAGGAACGGGCCGTTAACCATGAGTGGATTACCGAGAACGGCTGGACCAACAGCGTATGGGATATGACGATGTACGACATGGCCGTGCGAACCCCCGGCTTAACCTTTCATTTGAATACCGCGCTGCTTGACCTGACGATGGAGCATGAGCGCAAGATTCACGCCGTGCGGTGCCGGACCGCAGGCGCGGAGACTGAGCTCCTGATCGAAGCGGAGCAGTTCATTGACTGCACCGGAGACGGCGTGCTCGCGGACCTGGCAGGCTGTGAATGGCGGATGGGCAGCGAGGGCAAGGATGAATTCGGCGAGCCGCACGCCCCGGAGCAGGCGAACCGGGAAGTGATGGGCAATTCCATTCATTTCAAGGCGAAGGATATGGGACGCCCCGTGCCGTTCGTGCTGCCGGACTGGGCCATCCGCTATGAGGATGCCAGCTTCTTTTATGACCAGGGCCGCAAGCCCTACGATATCCGTAGCGGCTACTGGTGGCTGGAGATCGGGATTCCCTGGCACACGATCCATGATGCGGAGACCATCCGCCATGAGCTGACCCGCCACACGCTGGGCGTGTGGGACTGGATCAAGAACCGTGACCCGCAGACCCGGGAGCTGGCCGCGAACTATGCGCTGGACTGGATCGGCCAGGTGCCTGGTAAGCGGGAGAGCCGGCGCATCATGGGGAAATACCTGATGACCGAGCATGATCCGGCAGGGCGCACCGTCTTTGAGGACGAGATCGCCTTCGGCGGATGGTTCCTTGACCTGCATACCCCCGGCGGCCTGCTGGCGCCGACCAGTGAGCCCAGCAGTGCAGAGCATTATGACCAGACCACCGACTATGCGGTCAAAAGCTATTGCGGTCCTTACGGCATCCCGCTGCGCATCTGCATGTCCAAGGATGTAGACAACCTGATGATGGCAGGCCGCAACGTCAGCGTCACGCATGCCGCTCTGGGCACGGTGCGGGTGATGGGCACAACGGCGCTGATGGGGCAGGCGGCAGGCATCGCGGCAGCGATTGCCGCAACGGAACAGCTGAGTGCCGATGAACTGCTGGCTACCCGTGTTCCGCACATTCAGCAGCAGCTGCTCCGGGACGGCTGCTTCCTGCCAAATGTTATTAATGAAGATCCGCTGGACCTTGCCCGGCTGGCTGCGGTTACCGCAAGCAGTGAAGCGCTGCTCTACGGCGTAGGCCCCGGATCCTCGGGAACGGCCGAGCATCTCGTGGATTGGACAGAGACGAAGCCGCAAGCGCCGGTACTGCCGGTGCAGCCTTATGACCGGGACCGGCTGAACCGGCGGACAGGGCAGTGGATCGCTGTAGGTGACCGTCCGGTGAGACAGCTGGAGGTCTGTCTCACCAATTCATCCGGTGCCGTGCAGCAGGTTAAGGGATATCTGTATGCGGTGGAGAGCATCTGGGATTACCGCACGGAACCGGGCCGGCCGGTGGCAGAGCTGGAGTTCATCGTGCCCGAGGGAGAAGAGCGATGGGTCAGTGTGCCGCTTGATCTGGAGCCGGGCAGCGACTTCCCGGCATTCTCCTACCTGCGGCTGGATCTGCTGGCGCACAGCGGGGTGGCCTGGATCAAGGCCGGAACAGTCATCCCGGGCCATGCCTCGGCCTACGAGATCGGCGGCGGCAAGATGCGCAGCCTTAAGGAGAACCGCAGCTTCCGGCTGGAGCCGCCGCAGAACTGCTATGCTGCGCACCAGGTGACCAGCGGAGTGACCCGCCCTTACCGCGCAGCCAATCTGTGGCGCTCCAATCCGCAGGAGCCGCTGGAGCAGTGGCTGGAGCTGAGCTGGGAGCAGCCGCAGGAAGTGCATACGGTGGAGCTCAGCTTCCCGGGGCATCTGTTCCACGAATATCATAACTACCCGCCGTTGTACCGTGATCCGCAGTGCGTGAGAGACTACAGCATCCAGCTCTGGCAGGACGGCTGCTGGATCGAGGCAGCCAGGGTCAAGGACAACTACCAGCGCCGCAATACCGTTACGTTAACACCGGCCTCCGGCAGCTTTACTGCAGATCGGCTGCGGGTAGTGATCCACGGGACGAACGGCGATGCATCAGCAGCCATATATGAAATCCGCTGTTATTAACAGCAGCCGGCAGACCGCAATGCGGTCTGTCTTCGGCTGTCTGAGAAGGGAGATAATTCTTATCTGCCTAAATTATTGAATAATGAATCCTCTGCTATACTTGGCAGGAACAGGCTGTAAGGCTGAAGGGGGATGAAGGATGATCAAGAGAATAAGGTGGCCCGGTGGCCTGAAATACCGCATTTTTACGGCCTATCTGCTGCTGGTCATTATTCCGTTCTCGCTGCTCTGCCTGATCGGCTTCCAGCAGATTGAGCAGATTCTGAAGCAGCAGCAGGTTGAACAGAACAAGCGGGAGATGGGCAGCTTCCGGGAGGACCTGCTGGATCTGGCCGGACTGATGACCCGGTCACTCATTCTGATTAACCAGAATCCTTCGCTGGAGCAGTATCTAAGCCCGGATTCGCCCCATTCTCCGTTCACGGCCATGCGCGAAATCAACCGCAATCTGGATTCCCTGGCGAACTCCTTTTTCCTGTCCACGCCGTCCGTCTTCCTGACCGTCACGGACCGGGCCGGACATGCTTATTACAATTACACTTCGCGCACGCCCATCGACGGGATGGCTGTCTATAACGAGATCACCGCCGGGCTTCAGGGACAGAGCGGTCCGGCCTCTTATTACTGGAAGGTGGCGGACAGCTATGTCTCCAAGGAGATTGCTTCGGGCAGCAAGCTGCTGACCATTGATTCCCTGCTGCTGGATGCCGGATCTGAGCCGTACGGCTCGGTAAGAATCAGCATGGATCACAGACAATGGCTGAGGCAGTGGGCCGGTACGGCCGATCCCCAGGCAGCCTATCTTGTACTCGGCGACGGTGGAGAGCTGATCTACCGCAGCGTGGAGGATGCTCAGATCCCGGGTGAGCTGGCCCGCCGGTTCCAGGAGGAATTCCGCCTCTACCCGGATAAGCTGGCCGATCTGACCAGCGAACGCGAGCAAGCGCTGTACCTGGCCAGTTATATGCCTTCCCTGAAGTGGACGCTGATCAAAAAAATCTCGCTGGAGCAGGTCTTCGCCGGCACCAACGCGATCAAACGCACGGCGCTCATCTCCCTGGTAGTGCTCACGCTGGTGTTCATTGCGGCTACGCTGCTGATTTCCTCTAACGTGACCAAGCCGCTGCATAAGCTGCGCGATCAGATGAGCCGGGCCGCTGACCAGGAGCTGCGGGTGACGATCCCCACCACCGGCTACGGGGGGGAGATTCTTCAGCTGCTGACCAGCTTCAACCGGATGATAGCCGATATCGGAACACTGATCTACCGGCTCAAAGTGGAGGAGCGCCAGAAGGAATCGGTCCGGTTCCAGATCCTCGTCTCCCAGATGGACCCGCATTTTCTGCTGAATACACTGAATATGATCAAGAGCCAGGCGCTCAAAAACAAAGACAGCACCACCTTCGACATCTGTGTCTCGCTCGGGCTGCTGCTGGAGACCAGTCTCAATACGGAGCTGGATCTCATTCCGCTGGGGCAGGAGCTGGGCTTCATGGAGGCTTATATGCACATCCAGAATATCCGCTTCGGCAACCGTTATCATCTGGATGTGGAGTACGACTCTTCGCTGTACTACGCCCTGGTCCCCAAGTTCACGCTGCAGCCGCTGGTGGAGAACGCCATTATACACGGCTTCGCTGACACGGCGTCCGGCGGGCAGATTACCGTGAACATTCATGCCAGCGGGAGGGAACTGGTCATGCTTGTGATGGACAACGGTGCGGGCCCCGAAGCTGCCCGGCAAGCCGCTGCCAAGGCAACTGTCCGGCGGAGCCGCAAAGGGATCGGGCTGAGCAATATCCGGGAGAGACTGGAGCTGCTGTATAGAGGCCAGGCCTCCTTAACGATCACCCGCAGCGCGGAAGAACACCTGACGGTTGTCGAGATCCGCACGCCGCTGCTGGTATCCGAACCTTATGCCAAAGGAGAATCAGACCATGTATAGTGTCTACCTGGTAGAAGATGAAGTGTTCGCCCGGGATATGGTGAAGCATCTCATTGCGTGGGAGAAATACGGCTTTGTCATCGAAGGCGAGTATGCGAACGGGGCGGAGGCCATGGAAGCCATGAAGCAAAGCCCTCCCGACATTGTGATTACCGATATTGTTATGCCTGTCCTGGACGGAATTGAGCTGCTGCGCCGCAGCCGCGAAGCCGGCTGGGAATGTCCGTTCATCATGCTGACCTGCATGTCGGAGTTCGATTATGCCCAGCAGGCACTGGAGCTTGGCGCCATAGGCTACGTGCTGAAGCTCTCTCTGCGGCCGGAGCGGCTGATTGCGCTGCTGGAGCGGGCGCGGGCGGGGCTGGAGCAGCGGGACAAGTGGCGGAAGCTCAGTGCCATCGGAGACACCGCTCTGCTTGCCGAAGCCGGAACTGCCGGGGGCCAGACGGGGCATCCGCAGATTGACCGCATTATTGAGTATATATCCGAGCATTATGCGCGGGACCATACTCTTGGCGAGCTTGCCCGCCTTGTTAACATGGAACAGACCTACGTCAGCAATCTGTTCAAGAAGAAAACCGGGCTCACCCTCACCAATTTCACGCAAAAAGTCAGAATCGAAGCGGCAGTCCATCAGCTGCTGCACACCAGCCTGCCGGTCTCGGCGATCTCCTGTGCGTGCGGCTTCTCGAACGATAATTACTTCAATAAAGTGTTCAAGCGCTGGACGGGCAAAACCCCGAGCGACTTCCGCCGCTCTTAACCGAAGCATAATCGGGGCCGCTTAACCCAAATCCGTATCATTAGATCACAATAGCGTTCATGGGGCAGCGGAGCGGGGGCTGATATCATTATAGGCAAGCAGAGACTGCTGCACAGCAGCGGACTTGCGGACAATAGCCAAGGGGGTTGACAACAGATGAAGAAAACAAGATACGGATGGCTTGCAGGCCTTACAGCCCTGCTGATCATTGCAAGCGGTTGCAGCAGCAAGGACGGGTCCGGCACACCGGCTGGAGCGGCTGAAGGCGCTAATTCCGGCGGACAGAACGCCAAGACCATTACGCTGAAATTCTGGGGCGGGGTTCCCGAGGAGGCCGGACCGCTGGATATGGTGAAGGCCTGGAATGCGGCTAATCCCGGGGTGCAGGTGGAATATGTCCGTTACGTCAATGATGACAGCGGCAATCTGAAGCTGGATACGGCGCTAGTGGCCGGAGAGAATATTGATCTGTATACCAACTACGCCAAGTTCCAGCTGGAGAAAAGAGTGCAGTCCGGCGGTGCGCAGAACCTCAGCGAGCTGGGCGGGTATGATATTGAAGCGGCTATGGGCGAGCAGGCCAAGGCTTGGCAGTTCGACGGCAGCTACTATGGCCTTCCGACGGTCTCCTCGAAGTCTTTTGTCTGGCTGAACAAGAATAAGCTGGATGCTGCCGGACTGAAGCTGCCGGATAACAACTGGACCCAATCGGACCTGGCCGAATATGCGAAGGTGCTCAGCAAGGATTCAACCTACGGTTATGTTCAGGGCACCAACATGTTTCCCTTCGGCATGGACGGCGAGCTGCAGAATGAATTCGTCAAGGACGGCAAGTCCAATCTGGACAGCCCGGTGACGCGCGGCTCGCTTGCGAGCTGGTATAAGATGATGCATGAGGATAAAAGCATGCCCGCCTACGGCGAGCAGATTGCCACCAAGCTTCAGGTCGATGCCTCGTTCCTGAAAGGGGAAGCGGCCATGCTGGGCTCCGGCAACTTTATTTTCCGCAATGCGAACAATCTGACCGACTACCCGCGTGATTTCAAAATCGCCTTTGCCGCCATTCCGCGCCCGGATGGAGCGAGAGAGGACTTCCGCCTGGAAGGCGGGCTGAGCGATGTCGTTGCTATCAATCCGAATTCGGCTTACAAGGAGGAGGCGTGGAAATTCCTGCAATGGTATGCGGATGAAGGCGTAGCCTACCTGACCAAGGGCGGCCGCATTCCTGCTTCGGCGAAGATCGATAATTCCCAGACACAGGCCAAGCTCGTAACAGGCTTTGAAGAGCTGTATGACCTTGAATCGATGCAAAGAGTGCTGTTCGGCAGCCAGGATACGTATATCAACACAGTGCCGGTTCAGCTGAATGACCTGCGCATGGAGGAAATGGAGCATTATTTCCTGAAGGATAAGACGCTGGAGGAGACCTTCCAGAGCATGGTCAAGCGCCACGACGAATTAATCGCCAGAAGTAAATAACCCTTAGCGTAATTACCAAAATACCCGTACCGCCGGAGAATCGAGGTTCCTGGCTGTACGGGTATTTCGCTTACTGGAATCCCGGCTCCTGTTGCGGGATTGTGATGGCAATATTGCTTCCAGCCTTCCCGCCCGCCTGAAGCTCATACGCGCTGCGCAACCCCTCCGCGCTAAGCGGGAAGACCGGGCCAGGCGGTGCCATCAGCTTCCGTGCAGCAATCAGCCGGGCGAGCTCGGATAATTGGAAGGCATCAGCCGTCGGGAGGATTTGGGCCGCCTGGATACCCAGCCCGGCAGCCCGTGCCGGATCGGGTAGTCCAGCTGTGGAGACCAGCCGTCCGCCGGACGCGAGCACCGCGAAGCTGCTGTCCAGCACGCGGCCCCCTGTCGTATCGATGACCACATCGATACTCTGCCCCAGGATTGCAGCGAAGTCCTGTCCGCTGCTGTTAATGGCCTGGTCTGCTCCCAGGCCCCAGGCGGCATCGAGATCTGCATCGCTGCTGATCGTCGTAATCACGGTTGCGCCCCGGAGCTTGGCGAGCTGTACGGCGAAGCTGCCGGTTGCTCCGGTGCCGTCATGCACCAGCACACGGTCCCGGCTGGACACCCGGGCCGCCGCCAGCGTCTGCCAGGCCGCCAGCCCGGCTGCTGCGGTAAGCGCCGCCGCTTCATAGCATAGCTCCCGGGGCTTGAGCGCAAGCTCCGTCTCCCGGGCCAATGCATATTCTGCGTAGCTTCCGCCCGTCCTGTTAAGGATCAGGCCGAACACTTCGTCACCGGGCCGGAAGCGGGTTGCTGCCGGACCGGGGTCGGTGATCCTTCCGGCCACTGCTGTGAGCAGCTGGCTGTTCAGGGACCCGGCAGGCGGATGAAGCGAGGCGGCGTGCAGCCGGATGAGGACCTCATGCTCGCCTGGAACGGGCCGCCGGGCATCCATCTCGGTGAAGCTCCAAGTCCCATCGTGCGGTTCCGGGAATAGGATTCTCATCTTGTGGTATGACCTCCTTGTACTGCTGGCCTGTTATTTGGTTCATACTATACTCATGACGCCGGATGAAGTCAAAATTTCCGGTTCTTGCCGAATATTCGGACAAAGGATTGAAATCAGAGAGTACAGTACTGTAGAATTGCACTATATCAGATTCAACCAAGAAAGGGATTGTAACGCTTGAATAATGAAGAGATTATCCATGAGCTGCCGGAGAACTACGAGGAACTGAAGAAAGCCGCCGGCCGTTCCGCAGACTGGAGAGCCCGCCTTGCCGCCGTAGAGGAGCTGGGCCGCTATAACCACAAACAGATTATTGATATTCTCACCCGCCTGATGAACAGCGATCCTGTATATACCGTTCAAGAAGCTGCATACCGGAAGCTGAGCGCTTTTGGCGAAGAGGTCAAGGTCCCCTCGAAGAACAAGGCAGAGCTGTTCCGGGGAATCTCCAAGATTGTCCTGCGGATTAAGAAAAGTCTGCCGAGAGACCACTCCTATGAAGAATTCAAGGAGAAGCTCAAGAAGATGCGGATTGACGTCTACGATGCCTACGAAGGCGAGAAGGGCGAGCAATTCGATCAATGGCTGCGGAAGCTGTGGATGTCTGACGCCAAATAAATAGACGAACAGCAAGCGGAGAGAGAGGGAGGGTTCCTGATCGCTCCGCTATATTTTTGTGATGGAGGAAGATGTTATGCTTACCGCTAAATTTCAGGAATTCCTAGAGCTTTCAGCGCAATTGCGCCCCGGGTATCCCGCCAGTCTGGGCAAGGCCCCGGCAGAAGGCAGCACGGTGCTTGCAGCATGGACACCGGAAGTTCCCGGACTGCTGCAGGCAGTCTACGATCATGTGCTTGGAACGGACAGCGGCGAAGAGGACCCCAGTCTGGTGGAATTCATCCCGGGCTACCGGCTGATCCATATCAGCGAATACGGCAGGGAGCTTGAGGTGCTGTCGGGTATACTCCAGGAGAAGGGCTATACCGGCGGCGGAGTGGTGCTGCCTCTCTTGACCAACTACGGCAGCGACTACATCTGCTATCACAGGTCGGAGGATGGAACGGAGCGGATCTGCGATCTGCTGCATGATTACGGCGATCTGGTGGTGATGTACGATTCCCCGGATACCTTCCTGAAGACCTTGTGCCAGTTCTATAAGCAGGAGGTCTATTTCCTCGATGAAGAGGGCTATCTGGACTGCGATCTGGTGATGGAAGGCGAAGTGGGTGCGGCGCTGAATTCCGGAGCGGCTTATTGGTCGGAGTGAACATAGGCAAAATACTAAAAAAAGGAGCTGCCTCAGAAGCCATGAAACGGCTACTTGGGACAGCTCTTTATGCTAGAGTAGATTCAGCGTGAAAATGTATGCTGTTTTTCGTTCCCACAATAAGGGGCTGTCACTTTTGCGACAGCCCTGTAGTATTTTGATCTCCGGGCTTCAGGACCTGACGGTTCCGCAGCCTGGTAACTTTTTATTCCGCAGCCTTCTTCTCCTGCTCGCGCAGCTCGACTCTGCGGATTTTGCCGGAGGTTGTCTTCGGAAGATCTGTAATGTACTCAATCTTGCGCGGGTACTTGTAAGGAGCGGTCTGCTCCTTGACATACGCCTGCAGCTCCTTGGTCAACTCCGGTGATCCGGTGTGGCCGTCCTTCAGAACAATGAACGCCTTGACGACCGAGCCCCGGATCTCATCCGGGCTGGCGACCACGGCGCATTCCTTCACCAGGGTATGCTTCATCAGCGCTTCCTCCACCTCGAACGGCCCGATCGTGTAGCCTGAGCTGATGATGATGTCATCGCCGCGGCCCTCGAACCAGAAGTAGCCGTCCTCATCCTTGCGCGCCCGGTCGCCGGTAACGAAGTATTCTCCATGCGAGCTGTTCACCTTGCGTTCAGGGTCCTTGTAGTACTGCTGGAACAGGGCCGGCATACTCAGATGCACGGCGATGTCCCCGACTACTCCGGCCGGCAGCGGCTGCCCCGCCTCGTCGATGACTTCCACAATGCCCGGGGCAATCGATTTGCCCATCGAGCCGATGCGGATCGGTTCATCCTTCAGTGCCGCAATAATGAGTGTGCTCTCGGTTTGTCCGTATCCGTCACGGATAGTAAGATTGAAGTGCTGCTGGAATGTATGAATGACCTCCTCGTTTAGCGGTTCCCCGGCGGATACCGCACAGCGCAGATTCGACAGATCGAATTGCGTCAGCCCTTCCGTCTTGGCCATCAGGCGGTATTCGGTCGGTGTACAGCACAGCACCTGAATCTTCTCATCCTGCAGCAGCTGCAGATAGCGCTCCGGATGGAAGGGGCCGTTATAGACGAAGCCGGTGGCTCCATTGCCCAGTACAGTTAGGAACGGACTCCAGATCCACTTCTGCCAGCCTGGTGCGGCAGTGGCCCAGATCGTATCCGATTCACGGATATCGAACCAGAGTGAGGAGGTGATCCGCAGATGGGCGTATCCCCAGCCATGCGTATGCACGACAGCCTTCGGATTGCCGGTGGTGCCGGAGGTATAAGCCAGGATGGCAATATCATCCCGGCGGCTGGCTACGGCAGGGAAGACATCCGCTTGTCCTTCCATCAGGCCCGCAAGGTCCAGCCAGCCTGCTTCCGGCTCAGCTTCTCCGGCCGATACCGACAGACGGTAATCCAGCGCAGGCAAGTCCTCCGCGATCTTGTTGACTTCGCCGGTTGCCTCGGACCAGACAATTACAGCCCGTGCTTCGGAATGGCGCAGCCGGTAGGACAGATCCTTGGCCCGCAGCATTTCAGAGGAAGGAATCACAGCCAGCCCCAGCTTCAGGCAAGCCAGATAGATTGCGTAAGCGATAATCCGGCGGGGAACCATGACCAGCACCCGGTCGCCTTGCTTCAGGCCCAGTCCGCTCAGTCCGCCGGCCAGCCGGTTTGCCTGGGCCATCAATGCTCCGTAGGTGATAGTCTCCAGGCTTCCGCTCTCGTGTAGCCATTTAATCGCAATCTTGTCTTCCGGATGGCGTTCCATCTCCGAAGTAAGATTGTAGAATTCAGGTGCAATCCAGCGTTGATAATCCAAATGAATCTCTCCTATATAAACGTGATGTTATTTCTGTTATTTACAGTATAGCACGTTCTCCTAGTACCAGATGCTAATTGCCGGAAGGTTACCGGAGAATGTTCTGTGACAGTTATTCTTGAGGGATTCCGGGTACATTATTAATTACAGCCCTTCATATAGAATGAAGCGGCAGAAAGAGGCAGCGGCAATGAATGAGAAACCAATCATTAATGAGACAGAATTTAATGAGATATTTGCGATTATGGAAGCTTCTTTTCCGGTAAGTGAGATCAGGACCCGCAGCGGCCAGCAGGCTTTGCTGAATCATCCTTATTATCATTTATATACGCGCAGGAATGCAGAGGGCCGGATATCGGCTTTTTTGGCGGCTTGGGAATTACCTGAACTGCGGTTTGTGGAGCATATCGCCGTCAACCCGGAGCTGCGGAGCGGAGGGATCGGCAAGCAGCTGATGAGTGAATTCATTGCCGCCTCGGACAAGCCGGTGCTGCTTGAGGTGGAGCCGCCGGACGGTGAGCTGGAGCAGCGGCGGATCGGATTCTACGAGCGGTTGGGCTTTTATCTGAATCCCTATGAATATGTGCAGCCGCCGCTGCGTGCCGGGCAAGCCGATCTGCCGCTGCGCATCATGACCTATCCTGAACCGGTTACAGTGGAGCAATTTGGGCGGTTCAGGGATCTTTTGTATACAGAGGTGTATGGGGTGGATGCGCGGAACAGAGTCTAGCGGCCGGAAACAGCTTGAATTACTTCTTTACAATCCGGATACAAGTTGGAAACAAGTTAATGGTTTAATACAGATATAGCAAGGGACACTTAAACAAACACCATAGAACAAGGGAGACGATATTCAATGAAAAGCAAAAAAATGATCATAGCTACCATGGTATTCGGAATGACTGTTACCGGCGCAGCAGGTGTCTATGCAGGGACCAATATGGAGAGAATCAGTGCCTACCTGAACCACAGCATCGGCTTCAAGGTCAACGGGGCAGCTTACACACCAGTGGATAACAACGGCAAAAAGCTGGCGCCTATCACGTACAAGGATACAACGTATCTTCCGGTACGGGCAGTGGCCGATGCGCTGAAGGTGCCGGTTACATTCAATGCTTCTACGAATGAAGTCATTCTGGGCAGCGGCTCGGCTACACCAGCACCGGATAACGGTTCAGCAGTGAAGCTGACAGCAGTGCAGTACAGCACAGCACAGAAGGAACAGATCATTAAGGCGTTCGCGAACTTTCAGGGCTTCGAGACGGCATATGCTCCAACCCAGATGACCAGCGGAGATGCCTTCCAGAAGGTGGCGGGCGGAGATGACGGCGTAAGCTTTCTTTTCACAAAAATGCGTGTGAACGTATCGCCGCGTGATTACGCTTACGCGTATGACGGTACCACAGTGAAGCTCTCTAACGGAACAGAAGCGAAATGGTACACGCCTTCGGATATTCCGATGCTGACTTTTAAGCTGGCTGACCGGTTCGTAACCATCAGCTCCCCGGATCAGTCACTCAGCAAAGCGCAAATGGAGAAAGTGGCTGTAGGTGTGGAGAAGCAGAGCAAATAAAATCTTCAGATAAAAGGGATGTCCCGCGGACATCCCTTTTGTTGTTTTGCGGCATATGCGTGTACCCGAATGTACTGAATTAATGCACTATTTGTTGGTGCTATGCTGTTTATTGGCCAGTCTTGCGCCCGGTGTTCCTTTGCCCCGGTGCTTGTTCTTCAGCGCTTTCCGCTGGTTCTCCTGGAATTTCTCCACGAATTCATGCGTGTTCATTGCCAGCCTCCTATTTATTGAGTATTGTAGGGATCTTACGCTTACTCTGTCCAATTCACTGGACCCTGATGCATGACAAGAGATGAATATCAAAAAAAGCTTGCAACCATTAAGCAGACATGGTATATTCTATTTCTGGCCGCGAAACATCAACGCCTTGCTCGAAAAGAAGTTAAAAAAGAGCTTGCATTGATCGGTCGGATGTGATATATTATAAGAGTTGCTGGTGACGAGATAATGACCGCCGACAACGAGCTTGATCTTTGAAAACTGAACAACGAGTGAGTATCGGAAATCACTTCGGTGATTCCAAAAAATGATGAATTTCACAGCGTCTTGTACGCTTTAGAAATCTCATCTTGAGAATGTAACCATTCTCGTCAGATGTTTCAAAATGAGCTATCGCTCTTTCTATAAGCGCTTACTTCGGTAGGCGACCACATTGGAGAGTTTGATCCTGGCTCAGGACGAACGCTGGCGGCGTGCCTAATACATGCAAGTCGAGCGGAGTCTTGTTGGAAGCTTGCTTCCAACTTGGCTTAGCGGCGGACGGGTGAGTAACACGTAGGCAACCTGCCCCTAAGACTGGGATAACTACCGGAAACGGTAGCTAATACCGGATAATCTCTTTCCTCTCCTGAGGGAAGAATGAAAGGCGGAGCAATCTGCCGCTTAGGGATGGGCCTGCGGCGCATTAGCTAGTTGGCGGGGTAACGGCCCACCAAGGCGACGATGCGTAGCCGACCTGAGAGGGTGAACGGCCACACTGGGACTGAGACACGGCCCAGACTCCTACGGGAGGCAGCAGTAGGGAATCTTCCGCAATGGGCGACAGCCTGACGGAGCAACGCCGCGTGAGTGATGAAGGTTTTCGGATCGTAAAGCTCTGTTGCCAGGGAAGAACGTCCGGTAGAGTAACTGCTGCCGGAGTGACGGTACCTGAGAAGAAAGCCCCGGCTAACTACGTGCCAGCAGCCGCGGTAATACGTAGGGGGCAAGCGTTGTCCGGAATTATTGGGCGTAAAGCGCGCGCAGGCGGCTATTTAAGTCTGGTGTTTAAACCTTGGGCTCAACCTGGGGTCGCACTGGAAACTGGGTGGCTTGAGTACAGAAGAGGAAAGTGGAATTCCACGTGTAGCGGTGAAATGCGTAGAGATGTGGAGGAACACCAGTGGCGAAGGCGACTTTCTGGGCTGTAACTGACGCTGAGGCGCGAAAGCGTGGGGAGCAAACAGGATTAGATACCCTGGTAGTCCACGCCGTAAACGATGAGTGCTAGGTGTTAGGGGTTTCGATACCCTTGGTGCCGAAGTTAACACAGTAAGCACTCCGCCTGGGGAGTACGGTCGCAAGACTGAAACTCAAAGGAATTGACGGGGACCCGCACAAGCAGTGGAGTATGTGGTTTAATTCGAAGCAACGCGAAGAACCTTACCAGGTCTTGACATCCAACTAACGAAGCAGAGATGCATCAGGTGCCCTTCGGGGAAAGTTGAGACAGGTGGTGCATGGTTGTCGTCAGCTCGTGTCGTGAGATGTTGGGTTAAGTCCCGCAACGAGCGCAACCCTTGACTTTAGTTGCCAGCAGGTAAGGCTGGGCACTCTAGAGTGACTGCCGGTGACAAACCGGAGGAAGGTGGGGATGACGTCAAATCATCATGCCCCTTATGACCTGGGCTACACACGTACTACAATGGCCGGTACAACGGGAAGCGAAGCCGCGAGGTGGAGCCAATCCCAGCAAAGCCGGTCTCAGTTCGGATTGCAGGCTGCAACTCGCCTGCATGAAGTCGGAATTGCTAGTAATCGCGGATCAGCATGCCGCGGTGAATACGTTCCCGGGTCTTGTACACACCGCCCGTCACACCACGAGAGTTTACAACACCCGAAGTCGGTGGGGTAACCCGCAAGGGAGCCAGCCGCCGAAGGTGGGGTAGATGATTGGGGTGAAGTCGTAACAAGGTAGCCGTATCGGAAGGTGCGGCTGGATCACCTCCTTTCTATGGAGAATCGTCTTCGGAAGTGGAGACATTCAAATTTGAAATCTAGCCGGTCGGCTAGTTACTCACTCGTTGGTCAGTTTTGAGAGTTTAAGCTCTCAAAGGTAAGAACCTTGATCCTTGAAAACTGGATACCGAAACGAATTTGCGTTTTAGAACATTCCTTTAAGCTGAACTTGTGTAAGCAAGTTTAAATTTAGTAATGCTGAGCGATTTTCCTACCGGAAAACGCATTGGTTAAGCTATTAAGAGCACACGGAGGATGCCTAGGCGCCAGGAGCCGACGAAGGACGTGGCGAACAACGAAACTGCCTCGGGGAGCTGTAAGCAAGCTTTGATCCGGGGGTGTCCGAATGGGGAAACCCAGCTGTGGTAATGCACAGTTACTCGTATCTGAATACATAGGATACGCAGAGGCAGACCAGGGGAACTGAAACATCTAAGTACCCTGAGGAAGAGAAAACAATAGTGATTCCGTCAGTAGCGGCGAGCGAACGCGGAACAGCCTAAACCAAGGGGCTTGCCCCTTGGGGTTGTGGGACGTCTCACATGGAGTTACAAAGGAATATGGTAGGCGAAGAGGTCTGGAAAGGCCCGCGATAGAGGTAAAAGCCCTGTAGCCCAAACTGTGTTCCCTCCGAGACGGATCCCGAGTAGTGCGGGGCACGTGAAACCCCGTATGAATCTGGCAGGACCATCTGCTAAGGCTAAATACTACCTGGCGACCGATAGTGAATCAGTACCGTGAGGGAAAGGTGAAAAGCACCCCGGAAGGGGAGTGAAATAGAACCTGAAACCGTGTGCTTACAAAAAGTCAGAGTCCTCTATATGGATGATGGCGTGCCTTTTGTAGAATGAACCGGCGAGTTACGTTCAACATGCAAGGTTAAGGTGAGAAGCCGGAGCCGCAGCGAAAGCGAGTCTGAATAGGGCGACTGAGTATGTGGGCGTAGACCCGAAACCGTGTGATCTACCCCTGTCCAGGGTGAAGGTGCGGTAACACGCACTGGAGGCCCGAACCCACGTACGTTGAAAAGTGCGGGGATGAGGTGGGGGTAGCGGAGAAATTCCAATCGAACTCGGAGATAGCTGGTTCTCCCCGAAATAGCTTTAGGGCTAGCCTCGGTGAATGGAGTGGTGGAGGTAGAGCACTGATTGGGTGCGGGGCCCGCAAGGGTTACCAAGCTCAGTCAAACTCCGAATGCCACTTACTTCTTGCCGGGAGTCAGACAGTGAGTGCTAAGATCCATTGTCAAAAGGGAAACAGCCCAGACCATCAGCTAAGGTCCCCAAGTGTGTGTTAAGTGGGAAAGGATGTGGAGTTGCACAGACAACCAGGATGTTGGCTTAGAAGCAGCCACCATTGAAAGAGTGCGTAATAGCTCACTGGTCGAGTGACTCTGCGCCGAAAATGTAACGGGGCTAAACACACCACCGAAGCTATGGCTTGATGCTTTGCATCAGGGGTAGGGGAGCGTTGTATGTGGGTTGAAGGTGTACCGTAAGGAGCGCTGGACAGCATACAAGTGAGAATGCCGGTATGAGTAACGAAAAGATCAGTGAGAATCTGATCCGCCGAAAGCCCAAGGTTTCCTGAGGAAGGCTCGTCCGCTCAGGGTAAGTCGGGACCTAAGGCGAGGCCGACAGGCGTAGTCGAAGGACAACAGTTTGAAATTACTGTACCACCGTAATCCGCTATGAGCGATGGGGTGACGCAGGAGGGTAGTGACGCGGACTGATGGATGTCCGTCTAAGCAGTGAGGCTGGTGTGCAGGCAAATCCGCACATCATAAGGCTGGGCTGTGATGGGGAGCGAAAATTACAGTAGCGAAGGTCATGATCTCACACTGCCAAGAAAAGCCTCTAGTCAGGAGAAGGTGCCCGTACCGCAAACCGACACAGGTAGGCGAGAAGAGAATTCTAAGGCGCGCGGAAGAACTCTCGTTAAGGAACTCGGCAAAATGACCCCGTAACTTCGGGAGAAGGGGTGCCTCGGTAGGGTGAATAGCCCGAGGGGGCCGCAGTGAAAAGGCCCAAGCGACTGTTTAGCAAAAACACAGGTCTGTGCGAAGCCGCAAGGCGAAGTATACGGGCTGACGCCTGCCCGGTGCTGGAAGGTTAAGGGGAGTGGTTAGGGGTAACCCGAAGCTATGAACCGAAGCCCCAGTAAACGGCGGCCGTAACTATAACGGTCCTAAGGTAGCGAAATTCCTTGTCAGGTAAATTCTGACCCGCACGAATGGCGTAACGACTTGGGCGCTGTCTCAACGAGAGATCCGGTGAAATTTTAATACCTGTGAAGATGCAGGTTACCCGCGACAAGACGGAAAGACCCCATGGAGCTTTACTGCAGCTTGATATTGAATTTGGGTACGATCTGTACAGGATAGGTGGGAGCCGTGGAAGGCGGAGCGCAAGCTTCGCTGGAGGCGCCGTTGGGATACCACCCTGATCGTATCTAGGTTCTAACCTGGTACCCTAAGCGGGTACGGGGACCGTGTCAGGCGGGCAGTTTGACTGGGGCGGTCGCCTCCTAAAGAGTAACGGAGGCGTTCAAAGGTTCCCTCAGAATGGTTGGAAATCATTCGAAGAGTGCAAAGGCAGAAGGGAGCTTGACTGCGAGACCTACAAGTCGAGCAGGGACGAAAGTCGGACTTAGTGATCCGGTGGTACCGCATGGAAGGGCCATCGCTCAACGGATAAAAGCTACCCTGGGGATAACAGGCTTATCTCCCCCAAGAGTCCACATCGACGGGGAGGTTTGGCACCTCGATGTCGGCTCATCGCATCCTGGGGCTGAAGTAGGTCCCAAGGGTTGGGCTGTTCGCCCATTAAAGCGGTACGCGAGCTGGGTTCAGAACGTCGTGAGACAGTTCGGTCCCTATCTGTCGTGGGCGCAGGAAATTTGAGAGGAGCTGTCCTTAGTACGAGAGGACCGGGATGGACGTACCGCTGGTGCACCAGTTGTTCCGCCAGGAGCATGGCTGGGTAGCTACGTACGGACGGGATAAGCGCTGAAAGCATCTAAGCGTGAAGCCCCCCTCAAGATGAGATTTCCCAGTATGTAAGACCCCTTGAAGACGACGAGGTAGATAGGTTGGAGGTGGAAGTGCAGCAATGCATGGAGCTGACCAATACTAATCGGTCGAGGGCTTATCCAATAAACTACCCCAAAAAGTGAAGAAGACGCTGACAAAGCGGATTCCGAGTACTTTCCGGGGGCCCCGTAACAAGGGCAAACGCAGATTTCTGTTTCGGATTCAGTTTTCAGGCGATTAAGCCTGGCAGGAAGTTAAACCGATGGTTTGATATTTTCTGTAGCGATTTCGAGAAGCGTAGGCTTCGAAAAATCACGTTTGGTGGCGATAGCGGAAGGGTTCCACGCGTACCCATCCCGAACACGACCGTTAAGCCTTCCAGCGCCGATGGTACTTGGACCGAAGGGTCCTGGGAGAGTAGGACGCCGCCAAGCGGGATTTCCCACACACATCTGTGGTATTTTTTTTGCCCTGATGGGTTGAATAGTGTATAAGAACGGGCCTTTAGCTCAGCTGGTTAGAGCGCACCTCTGATAAGGGTGAGGTCAGTGGTTCGAGTCCACTAAGGCCCACCATATTCCCTGATAGCTCAGTTGGTAGAGCACTCGACTGTTAATCGAGTTGTCACAGGTTCGAGTCCTGTTCGGGGAGCCACTTTGGAGAGGTGTCCGAGTTTGGCCGAAGGAGCACGATTGGAAATCGTGTAGGCGCCACAAGCGTCTCGAGGGTTCGAATCCCTCTCTCTCCGTAGCAGTACTTCTTTTGAATAGGGATGAGAACCCTCAGTGGTTCGTTGGAGCATAGGCTTCGTTAGCACTGCTTCGCAATCTCGTAACGAAGTGAAGAGTATCCCTCTCTCTCCGTAGCAGTACTTCATTACATTCCACAGCATGGCCCGTTGGTCAAGGGGTTAAGACACCTCCCTTTCACGGAGGTAACATGGGTTCGAATCCCATACGGGTCACCATTTTTGATGGGATGAGAATTCCCTGGGTTCGTTGAAGCATAGGCTTCGGAAGGAATACTTCGCAATCTCGTAACGGAGTGAAGAGTATCCCATACGGGTCACCATTTTTGATGGGATGAGAATTCCCTGGGTTCGTTGAAGTTTAACATGGAGGCTTAGCTCAGCTGGGAGAGCATCTGCCTTACAAGCAGAGGGTCGGGGGTTCGAACCCCTCAGCCTCCACCATCTATAACTAAATAGATTGTTATTAATGACGCGGGGTGGAGCAGCCCGGTAGCTCGTCGGGCTCATAACCCGAAGGCCGCAGGTTCAAATCCTGCCCCCGCAATTAACCTTTAACTCTGGAACCGTGGTGTAGTTGGCCTAACATGCCTGCCTGTCACGCAGGAGATCGCGGGTTCGAATCCCGTCGGTTCCGCCATTTTAATGGCATAAGGAATGAGATGGATTAAGGCAACAGGGATTGAGCATCCTATATTTCGAAGTATAGAGGTTCCACCTGATTCCGACATTGGGGATTAGCCAAGCGGTAAGGCAACGGACTTTGACTCCGTCACTCATAGGTTCGATTCCTATATCCCCAGCCATCATTTTTTGGGATTGAGTTCTTGTATGAGAGCCATTAGCTCAGTTGGTAGAGCACCTGACTTTTAATCAGGGTGTCGAAGGTTCGAGTCCTTCATGGCTCACCATTTTGTTATGACGTGTGCGCGTGTGGCGGAATGGCAGACGCACCAGACTTAGGATCTGGCGTTTCACGACGTGGGGGTTCAAGTCCCTTCACGCGCACCATGTTTTTGCGGACGTGGCTCAGCGGTAGAGCATCGCCTTGCCAAGGCGAGGGTCGCGGGTTCGATTCCCGTCGTCCGCTCCATATAGATTTTGCGCCCTTAGCTCAGCTGGATAGAGCGTTTGACTACGAATCAAAAGGTCGGGAGTTCGAATCTCTCAGGGCGCGCCATTTATCACTTCCTTGAATCATCTAAGTGTCCGTCAGATTCGAACGAGTTCGTTGAAGCATAAGCTTCGATAGCTCTACTTCGCAATCGGATGCGTAGCATCCGTATCTCTCAGGGCGCGCCATTAACGGGATGTAGCTCAGCTTGGTAGAGCACCTGGTTTGGGACCAGGGGGTCGCATGTTCAAATCGTGTCATCCCGATATTTCATCTGTGCGGGTGTAGTTCAATGGTAGAACTTCAGCCTTCCAAGCTGATAGCGTGGGTTCGATTCCCATCACCCGCTTATAGAAGTATTAGACAGTCCTTGGGCCATCCAGGGGCTGTTTTCTTGTTATTGAGGTAGTTCTCCGAACGTTGCGATGGGGGGAAGGGCCTCATGCTCCACAGCCAGTAACTATAAAAGAGAAATCCTGCATAAATTGCAACAATGCTAATCAATAGAAGCGGCATATGCAGAAATCCTGCACCAAATGCAACAAAACCATCCCTCATTTGCTCTAACCACCGGAATTTCTGCAGATAATGCAACAATCCTCCTCAGCAAGTAACAGTTACAGAGAAATCCTGCAAAATATGCAACATTGCTCTCCATACCAAGCGGCGGGGGAGGCATGTGGTCCGAACGTATGCGAAAAACCGAACACAATAGTCGATGCCACAGCAGATGGTCCGAACGTATGCGAAAAACCGAACACAATAGTCGATGCCACAGCAGATGGGCCGAATGTATGCAGACAAACCGAATTCAACCTCAACATGCTGGTGTAACGGACTTGGAGAAACGAATGGAGCCTGCCAGCCTGGTGCGCTTGTTTGCCGACAGCCTAGTTTCCCAAGAACTGGTATAGTAGAGCTGTGGAATCATTGACAACATTTACTTGGAAGCTGAGGGCATCGTTATGACAGACAAGGTAATTCGGATTTTCAAAATCATCAATGCGATTCAGGCCAATCCCGGGATTACAGCGGCGGACTTGGCCTACAGGTGCGAGGTCCATATTAGAACGATATACAGGGATCTTGAGGTTATCAGCCATTTCGCTCCGGTGACGAATGAGGGCAGGGGAACCGGCTACAGGTTCATGGGCAAATTCTTTCTATACCCGCTGGACTTCACGGAGCAGGAGTCTCTGGCGTTCTCGCTGCTGCCGTCGGTGCTGCATGAGCAGAAGATCCCGCCGGGATTTCATTCCGCATATGATAAGGTAATGGGGACCCATCTGAAGGAGAAGTCCAGACAGAACGGGCTGCTGGAGAACATCGCTGATATTATCCAGATGGGTACCCCGGCCTACCGCAAGAAGAGCCGGAATTTCCTGCAGCCGCTGATTGCAGCGATTCTGGAGCAGCGCAGCATCCGGGCAGTATACCATTCTCAATTACGCAATGAGATCACGGAACGGAAGATTGATCCGTATTATCTGGTTCCGCGGGATCAACGCTTTTATCTGATTGGCTATTGTCACCTGCAGAGCGCCATCCGTACCTTCCGCATCAGCCGTTTTCAGCAGGTCGAGATGACGGCGTCCACTTTCGATAAAGGCAATTTCAATATCAAGCAGTATCTGAAGAACACCTGGTCGATTCATCGGGGGACAAGAAATATTACGTTCAAGGTACGGTTTCACCCCGAGGTGGCGCGTTACATCAAAGAAGAAGAGCTGTTCGTACGTCCGCGGATGAGTGATGAAGGGGATGGTACCCTGCTGTTTGAGGTCACGGTTAACAATGAGCAGGAATTCACCAAATGGATTCTGCAATACGGACCGAATGCAGAGATTCTTGAGCCGCCGTCAGCCAGAGAGGGATTGAAGCAGCAGCTGGAGCAATGGCTGGATGTGTATCAGCAGTGAGAAACGTGCAGGTTTTTGTCTGATTTAGGGGAGCGTCTGTCGAAAAGATTAGATTGATCCATTGCATTGGGGATTAAGGTTTTTTGGAGGAAATTTATGTCGGGAAAGAATTGACCAGCGTGGGGAAACCGAGTATTATATGGAATATAATGGAATGATAGGAGGCAAGATAGAAATTGCTGGAACTGGATGGGATGAACGAGGACTCTTTGACAGATATGCTTAAGGTATCATTTTCATGGGAGAACTGGACGGCAATTCTTGAGATTTCGGACAAGCTCTTTGAACTCGCTATTATGACCTACGGCTCTCAGCAACAGGGGATGAAGAGATATTCCCTCAAGAAGAATATAGCGTATTATCTCGGGTACAGCGCCTGTATGAAAGGGATCGCTTATCAGAAGCTCGGGAATCTCGCTGAATCCAGAAAGTGTATCCGCCTGTATGAGGATATGAGCTGGATCAAAGACCTGAATCAGGAAGTTCTCACGGAAGTCGAATACTACAAGAATATTGCTATCGCCAACACTTTCGTCATTGATCTGCTGGAGGGTAAGACAGAGGTACTCCCCGATTACGTGGAATTCATCCGCAAGGGCGATAAGGAGGAGCTTCTGGCCTGTCTGATCACTGTGCTGGAGTCCGCCATCAAGTACAACTTCTGCATTGATTGGGTCCTCGATGAGTTCAAGGAACAATTGAAGGAATTGAGCTGCAGAGAGAAGAAGGAAGACATACGATACTACATAGATTACATGCATCTTAGCGCAATATATTTGTATAAAAGACAAAAAATTCATGATGCAATTAATTTGACTCTCTATATTTTGGTAATAAGTAGTAAACTTTATGATGGGACAGGCTTCCGGAAGATCGTTTCCTTTTACGAGCATATCCGCAGCCATGCCTCAGCTGAGCAGCAAGAATCTTACCGGAATATTATGAAAAATATCTTAGAGAGGGAGTTTTTAAAAGATGAAAAAGGCGATCTCGTTATTAACAGCCGTATTGCTGATTAGCACAACCGCAGTGGTCACAACGGCAGGCGCAGGTAGTGGCGGTCATCTCACAGGATACTCCGGCAATGTCTCTGTCAACAATCACGGTGCTGGGCATTAAGCTGACTCCTCTCAGGTTTTGCTTTAGGAGATTAATACTTATTAGAAACAGGGGTAAGCGACAGCTTACCCCTGTTTAGATTTTCAGATCATGTTACAATCCCAGTGCCTCGGCAATCCGCTGTCCGAACTCCGGGTCGGCCTTGCGGAAGTGGCCAATCTGGCGGAGCTTGATCTCATCCGAGTTCACCGGAGTCATGGCCTCGACAATGTTCCGCACCAGCCGTGCGCGTTCCTCTTCACTCAGCAGGCGGTAGAGATCCCCCGGCTGGGTGTAATGATCGTCATGATCATAGGCTACACTGTCAGCCTGGCCGGAGACTTCAAAAGCAGCCGCTTTATGCTGCGGCGACTCGGTGGCTCCGCCGAAGCTGTTAGGTTCGTAGTAGACAGAGCCGCCTCCGTTACTCGTGGCATTCATCGCGCCGTCACGCTGGTTATTGTTGACCTCGGCGATGGGCCGGTTAATTGGCAGCTGGTTGTGATTAGCGCCTACGCGGTAGCGGTGGGCATCACCGTAGGCGAACAGGCGGCCCTGGAGCATTTTGTCGGGTGAGGCTTCAATTCCGGGTACGAACGAGCCGGGCGAGAAGGTCGCCTGCTCCACTTCAGCGAAGTAATTCTCCGGGTTGCGGTCCAGCACCATGCGCCCTACCTCAATTAGCGGATAGTCCTTCTGGGACCATACTTTGGTCACATCAAACGGATCGAACCGGTAGCTGTTCGCATCCTCCTCAGGCATAATCTGCACATACAGTGTCCATGCCGGGAAATCCCCGTTGTCGATCGCATTGAACAAATCCTCGGTATGATAATCCGGGTGCTCGCCTGCCAGCTGTGCCGCCAGCTTCACATCCAGGTTCTGCACGCCCTGTTCGGTCTTGAAATGGTATTTCACCCAGACAGCCTGGCCTTCAGCATTGACCCATTTGAACGTATGGCTGCCGAATCCGTGCATATGGCGGAGGGTGGCGGGGATGCCGCGGTCAGACATGAGAATGGTGACCTGATGCAGCGATTCAGGCGAGAGCGACCAGAAATCCCAGACAGCTGTCGGGTTCTTCAGGTGGGTCTGCGGATGACGCTTCTGGGTATGAATAAAGTCCGGGAACTTAATGGCATCACGGATGAAAAATACAGGCGTGTTGTTCCCGACCAGGTCATAGTTGCCTTCCTCGGTGTAGAACTTCACGGCGAAGCCGCGCGGATCGCGCACAGTATCGGCAGAGCCCAGCTCCCCGGCTACAGTGGAGAAACGGATGAACATCGGGGTGCGTTTGCCGACCTCAGACAAGAATGCAGCTTTGGTATACCGGGACAGGTCACGGGTGACCTCGAAGTAACCATGGGCGCCTGCGCCTTTGGCATGAACGACACGTTCCGGGACACGCTCGCGGTTGAAGTGGGCCAGCTTCTCCAGCAGATGGACATCCTGCAGCAGAGTAGGGCCGCGGGAGCCTGCTGTCATGGAGTTCTGGTTGTCACCTACAGGGGCACCCCAGCTTGTGGTTAGTTTGTCGTTGTTATGGTTTGCAGTCATGAACGAAATCACCTCGTGTAAGGATTTGATTTTAGATTAAGTATAAATTTATAGTATTTTTAAAATAAAATCAATCCTTTTTTATAATAATTATAATTAAAAGTTGCTGGTAAATAAAAAACTCCCATCCGCAGCAGCGGACAGGAGGGGGAGTGTCAGACAAACAGCAGATAAGAGAGCGAGTGCGGACACTCAGCGCACACTAGAGGAAGTGTCGAACAAACAACGGACAAAAGAGAGTTGTCGAGCAACAAACGACAGTATAAGCATGTTAGGCAACCGCGGGCACGGGAATGGAATGTCGGACAAACAGCAGCCAATCGTTAATCCCGCACCAAATGAGGGGCAGACTGCTGCTGTGTCTAGCTTCGGATATACATCCGGTTATAGTATTCATCCAGCATGCGCTTGGTGGCGAACTCGGTACGGGTGGTCTCGATGCTGCGGTGCATCATCTGCACCCACTTCGCCTGGTCGTCATAGAAGACGGGAAGGACACGGTTAAGAAGCGTATCGTACAAGGCTTCACTGTCGTGCTGGTCAAGCACTGCGAAATCGGTCGTCTCGAAGCCATCGCCGATCTGCCAGCCGTTCTCGCCGTCGATGCAGGCCTCCGGCCACCAGCCGTCCAGGATGGAGCAGTTCAGCACGCCGTTCATGGCGGCCTTCATCCCCGAGGTTCCACTCGCCTCCAGCGGCCGGCGCGGGTTGTTCAGCCAGATATCAGCACCGCGGGTCAGCTGTGCGCCGATGGTCATATCGTAGTTCTCCAGGAAGACTACGCTCTTCGGATATTTTCTCATCATGGCTACGAGGTTGCTGACGATGCGCTTGCCGTTGTCGTCCAGCGGATGGGCCTTGCCGGAGAAAACAATCTGGATCCTGCCGCTCTCCAGATAAGGCTCTATAATGTCCGGCCGGGAGAAAATCAGGTCGCTGCGCTTATAAGGAGCAGCCCGGCGGGAGAAGCCGATTAGCAGATTATCTGCATTCAGGGCGATGCCGGAGCGCTCTTCGATGAAGCCAATCAGCTCCTGCTTGATCTCCTTGTGCACGGCCCACAGATCGCCGCCTTCCTCGAAGGCGCGGGTCATCCGCTCATCCGCCCAGGTAGGGGTATGAATCGCATTGGTGATGCCGATGATGGCGGATCTGCCGGCGACTTCCTTCCACATTGTGTTCGCAGTGTCGGCATGAAGCTGGGCCACCGCATTCGAGATCCGCGACAGCCGCAGGCCTGCGACGGTCATATTAAAGGGCTCTCCGCCGATCCGCTCCATCTGCGCCCGGGTTAAGCCATTGAACGCTCCCATGTAGTCGAGACGGTCCAGCGGATGGGTCTCATTGCCTTCCTTGATCGGGGTATGGGTAGTGAACACAACCTCTTCCCGTGTAGCTCTCCAGGCTTCTTCAAACGTACTGCCGCCGGACATTTTCTCACGGATCAGCTCGATCGCGGCCAGGGCCGCATGTCCTTCGTTGAAATGATAGACATCGATGGGAATGCCCAGGGCGCGCATGGCTTTGACGCCGCCGACCCCCAGCACGATCTCCTGGGCGATCCGCTCCTCCCCGAACCAGCCGTAGAGCTGGCCTGTGATCCAGGCATCGCTGTTCTCCGGGATATCGGTATCCAGCAGATACAGCGGATTGTTGCCGAAATGGTCTGTTTTCCACACTTTGCAGCGGACATCGGTTTTTCTGATTTTGACGGTGACAGTGACGCCTGTATCTTCGAGGAAGTCATACACATAGTTGTGGTAGGAGTCGTAGGGGTTGCCGTCTGCATCAATCTTCTGGTCCGTATAGCCCTGCTTCCATTTGAGCCCGATGGGGATGATGGGGGCCCCGATGTCCCGCGCGCCCTTGATATAATCTCCGGCCAGGATACCCAGGCCTCCGGCGTACATTTTGAAGTCGGAATGCAGTCCGTACTCCATGCTGAAATAAGCTACTGACGGTAAGGGTTTCTCGCTCACTTGATAAGCCTCCTAATACGATTTGGATTACAATCAGGGACTGCTGCAGGCTGTATCTAAGATGCAAACGTTTGCTCAAAAGGGAAGACCAGGATCTGGAAGCGATTGCACCATCATTCTAGCACATTCATATGCAAAAAGCACAGCGAAGTTTAAGTGACAGTTGGGGGCAGCGGATGCAATAATAAAAATTTGATTAACCTGGCCGAAGGCCATAAGATAAGGGGAGTATAATTGATAGCCGAGGCAGGCGGCTCTGGTAAGTAATGAGCGCAGCGGCGGACAAACCTAAAATAAACCAAATGGTGGTGTAAAGGTTGAGTATAGTTGTCATTGGAAGTCTCAATATGGATATGGTAGTGCGGGCGGACCGGGCGCCTGAAGCAGGCGAGACCCTGCTGGGCCAGGGCTTTGCGCTGTCTCCGGGAGGCAAAGGGGCGAACCAGGCGGTTGCGGCAGCACGGCTCGGGGCGGAGGTCACGATGATCGGCAGAGTCGGGAAGGATGCATTCGGCAGCGGGCTGCTGGAGATTATGAAGCAGGAGCAGGTGAACACCGCGTACATCTCACAGAGCGCTTCCCAGGCAACGGGGGTAGCCTCGATTGTGGTGGACGGAGCCGGGGAGAACCGGATTATCGTGGTGCCAGGTGCCAATGTAGAGATGACGCCGGCGGATATTGAAGCGCTGGAGGCGGTGATCGGTGAGGCCCGGATCGTGGTGATGCAGCTGGAGACGGATCTGGCGATGTGCGAGGCGGCGGCAGGGATCGCGTCCCGATGCGGAATTCCGGTCATTCTCAATCCGGCACCGGCCCAGCCGCTCAGGGATGAGCTGCTCAAGCATGTTACCTATCTGACGCCGAATGAGACGGAGGCGGGCATACTGGCCGGCATCTCTGTTGAGAGTCTGGAGGATGCGGAGCAGGCGGCCGGAATCATGCTGCAAAAAGGGGTTCAGCACGTTATCGTAACCTTGGGCTCCGAAGGGGCGCTGATCGTAAATACAACGGGAAGCCGCCATGTTCCCGGGTTCCCGGTGCAAGCGGTTGATACAGTGGCCGCCGGAGATTCCTTCAACGGGGCACTGGCTTGGCAGCTGACCTGCGGCACGCCGCTGGAGGAAGCGGTCCGCTTCGCGAATGCTGTCGGTGCACTGGCGGTGGGCAAGACGGGAGCGATCTCCTCGCTGCCAAGGCTGCAAGAGGTAGAGCAGTTCCTCCAGAACGCCGCAGATGCAAAAAGCACGTAAAGCACATATAGTATGACAGATACATAAGGAGCTGAAGCCATGAGCGGTACAGTAACGGTCAAGAATATCACCCTTGGGGAGGGAATGCCCAAAATCTGCGTTCCGCTGGTCGGGACAACGCTGGCCGAGCTGCGCGGGGAAGCTGAAGCGCTGAAGGCGCTGGCCCCGGATGTGGTGGAGTGGCGCTGCGATTACTTCATAGAGGTGGACAACCTTACAGCCGTACAAGAGGCGCTTGAAGTGATTCACGGTGTGCTGCCGGAGATTCCGCTGATCTTCACCTTCCGCAGCGCTAAGGAAGGCGGGGAGCGGGAGATCTCCACGGAATATTACATCCGCCTCAATGAAGCGGCGGCCGCGAGCGGGCTGGTGGATATCATTGATGTGGAGCTGTTCAATGAAGAAGCGGATGTCCGCAGGCTGATTGCAGCGGCGCATGGGCAGGCGGTGTTCGTCATTCTCTCGAATCACGACTTCCACGGAACGCCGTCCGGGGAGGAGATCGTCTCCCGGCTGCGCCGGGCGCAGGAGCTGGGCGGGGATCTGCCGAAGATTGCCGTCATGCCGCAGCATGCGGGAGATGTGCTTACGCTGCTGGCGGCCACGCACCAGATGAGGGAGCAGTATGCCGACCGGCCGATCATTACGATGTCGATGGCCGGAGAAGGCGTGATCAGCCGGCTGGCCGGAGAGATTTTCGGCTCGGCCCTGACCTTCGGGGCGGCGCACAAGCCTTCGGCCCCGGGGCAGGTGGCGGTGGCGGAGTTGCGCCGGGTGCTGGAGCTGCTGCACCGCAGCCTGTAGCTGCCGGGCAGCGTAGCGGCAGCAGATTAATTAAGCGGAGTGCTTTCAGCCGGTTGTGGCGGAAGCACTCTTTTCTATACCAGTAAAGACCGGATGGGGTTTGAAACGTTGCCTGCCTATGCCCTACAATGGAGGCAATCCTGCTAGTGGAAATTGAAAGGGCGGAGCGCGAGTGACAGAATCGATTCTGGTTATTGAGGATGAGGTTAGAATTGCCCGGCTGCTGCAGATTGAGCTGGAGTGTGAGGGATACCGTGTGTCTATTGCCGGCAGCGGCCATCAGGGGCTGGAGATGTATCAGGAGGAGCAGCCGGATCTGCTGCTGCTGGATGTCATGCTGCCCGGATTCAGCGGGATCGAGCTGCTGCGGCGTATCCGGGCGGTGGATGCTGAGACTCCCGTGCTGCTGCTTACAGCCAAAAGCTCGGTAGAGGACAAGGTCTCCGGCCTTGATCTGGGGGCCAATGATTATATCACCAAGCCGTTCCAGATCGAGGAGCTGCTGGCGCGTGTCCGCGCGGCGCTGCGGCTGGCCTCGGGCCGGAAGACCACGGAAGCCGCCTCCCGGCTGCGGGCAGATGATCTGGAGCTGAATGAAGCGACCCGTGAGGTGAAGCGCGCCGGGAGAAGTATAGAGCTGACACCGCGCGAGTTCGATCTGCTGGTGTTCCTGCTGAAGAACAAGCGTCAGGTGCTGAACAGGGAGCAGATTATGGCTGCGGTGTGGGGATACGATTATTACGGGGATACGAATATCGTGGATGTCTACATCCGTTATGTCCGCAAGAAGATTACGCAGGGTAATCAGGAAGAGTTGATTCATACCGTACGCGGCATTGGTTATGTGCTGAAGGATTCGCCATGAAGCTGCGCAGTACAATTCATCTGTATTCCAGTGTGCTGTTTGCCGTGCTGCTTATCGTCATGAATCTGTTCATCTACACCGTGTTCAGCCGGATGTCCTTGAACAGCCAGCTGGAGCAGGCGGCTGCTTCGGCAGCCAGGATCGCAGCCGATATGAGAAAGGCAGGAAGCGGGGCCACGGTAACCCAGCTGCTCCGCGCCTATGTGCCGGTGGAGGGGATGCTGCGGCTGCTTGCGCCGGACGGAAGCGGCCCGCCGCCGGTGACGTCAGCCTCCGGGCAGGAGATCAGCCGGCTGAAGCCGGTCTATCATTCAGCGAAGCAGGCGGAAATTATTCAGGCGGGCGGACACTCTTATGCGTTCGTGAGCATTCCGGTGATCTGGATGGACGGGAATGTCCTGAATGTCCAGCTGACCACAAGCCTGGAGAGTACGACGAATACCCTTCGCGTGCTCCGGCTGGTGCTGGCCGGGGCTACGCTTGCCGTGCTGCTGCCGTTGCTGCTCTCCGGCCGTCTTTTGTCAGGGCTGATCATGCGTCCCATCGTCCACATGACGGCTACTATGCAGGAGATCCGGCGCAGCGGCCAATTCCGCAGGCTGACGCTGAAGGAGAGCTCCAAGGATGAACTGGTGGAGATGGGGCGTACCTTCAACGAGATGATCGGCCTGCTGGAACGCAACTATCAGAAGCAGGAGAAGTTCGTGTCGGATGCATCCCATGAGCTGCGCACCCCGCTGACGGTTATTGAGAGCTATGCCAGCCTGCTGAAGCGCAGAGGACAGGACCACCCGGAGCTGTTCCAGGAATCGGTGGAAGCCATTCATACCGAAGCGATCCGCATGAAGGAAATGACAGAGCAGCTGCTGCTGCTGGCGAAGCATCCCGAGCAGTGGGAGCTGGAGATGAAGCAGGTGGATCTGGTGGAGCTGGCCCGTTCATCGGCTAAGGCTTTTGATAAGGCGTACGGAAGAGAGATCAGGGTTCAGGCAAAAGGTCCAATTGAAGGATATAGCGATGAAGCCAAGCTCAGGCAGCTGCTGTTCATCTTCCTGGACAATGCCCGCAAATACAGTGACGGCGAGATTACGGTCAGTCTGGAGGCTGCCGGAGCAGAGCGGAGGATTGTGATTACCGACCAGGGAATTGGAATCTCCCCGGAGGAGCTGCCGAAGGTATTCGACCGGTTCTACAGAGTGGATGAGGCCAGAACCCGGGAGCGTGGAGGGGCAGGTCTGGGCCTGTCGCTTGCCGCAGAAATCGCCGAAGCGATCGGAGCCAAGCTGTCTATGGACAGTGCGGTAGGCAGCGGTACCTCGGTGACGATCCGGGTTGCCGCAGAGAGCAGGGGGCAGCTATGACCAAGAAACAGGTGAGCAAGATGCGGAAGAACAGGAGCAGCTGGTACAAGGCGGGCCTGATGGCGGCGGCTGGTCTGCTGCTGGTCTTGGCCGCTCTGTGGTGGCTGAACAGACAAGAGTCCAAGCCGCTGCTGACCAGAGCGCAGGCGGAACAGGCAATACTGGACGAATATCCCGGACAGCTGGAGGGCTTCAGGCTGCAGTCGGGAAATTATACAGGTGAGCTGCAGACTGCCCAGGGGCGGTATGAGCTGAAGCTGGATGGAGCCACCGGGGAGATTATCTCCATCGTGCTGCTGAAGCGTGCAGACCATCCGGCGGTCCGGCCGACAGCCTCCGCTTCTCCCGTGCCGTCCGGCGGAGCTGCCGCAACCCCTTCGCCAGCGCCCCCGCCAACCGCTGCGGGGGTAGTCACCGAGAAGGAGGCGGTCCGGCTCGCGCTCCAGGAGGTCCCGGGGGAAGTGGACGATGTGGATACAGAGATGGATGACTCGGGCGCTTTTTATCTGGTGGAGATTCATACGCCGGACGGACGGGAAGCCGTGGTCCAGGTGAACGCGATCTCGGGCAGCATCATGTCTGTGACCTGGGAAGAGCCGGATGAGGACGATTCTTAGAGAAAATTCATTTTCTCAGCAAATTCTAATGTTCGTCACGCTGTTCTCTCATGTTGGCACGTTATATTTACTACATGAGCAGCACAGATTGAACTTAGGAGGCGGCATACATGAAGAAGAAAATATGGAGCAGCATAGCAGCGGCAGCCTTGCTTCTCGGAGGCGCTTATGGCATCGGCGAGGTGCAGGGCGGCAGTACGGCAGAGGCGGCTGCATCCGTGAAGAGTCAGGGCAAAACGCTAATTGGTGTAGCTAAAGCCGAAGCGGCTGCCTTGAAGGCAGCACCTGGACAAGTGGAAAGCATTGAACTGGAGAAAAAGGCCGGCAGCACGTATTACGAGATCGAAATCCAGCAGACCCGGCAGGAGATTGATGTACGGGTGGATGCTTATACCGGTAAGGTTCTAAGTGTCCGCAAGGATAAAGATTCAGATGATGACCACTATGCGGAAGCAGCGGCCTCTGGGGGGAAGCTGATTACCGCAGGCAGAGCTGCTGAGGTGGCGCTGGCAGCCGTGAAGGGAACCGTCACTGATATTGATCTGGACCGGGACCGGGGAACAGCCGTATATGAGGTTGAAATCAAAAACGGCAGGGTTAGCACAGAAGTAGGAGTCGATGCGTACACCGCCAAAATTGTGTACACGGATGTTGATTCCGACGACGATGACGATTGACAGGTAAAAGAGAGGCAGCCGGTTTGGACGGCTGCCTCTTTTTTAGTATTTCGCTCCCGTATACACATGGACAGCATCCCGCAGGAATGCGGCCATGCCGGGGCGGCGCTGGTCGTAATAAGCGGTGAAGCGCTCATCATCGACATACATCTGGGCGACACCGGCATGGGCTTCCTTGGTGTACGTCTCCCAATAGAAGCTGAGCCACTGGCGGTGCAGGTCGGCGGCCTTCTGCGCCAGCTCGCTTGCCGAGTCGCCATCCTCCATCGCCTGCTCCAGTGATGCGAACATGTCCGCCTCCAGCTGCTGAAGGGCAGCATACTGCTCCTCTGTCATATTGTGCAGCTTGCGGTTCGACTGCTCTACGGCTTCTGCGCCGTATTTCTCCCGGATCTCCTGCCCGTATTTCTCCTCGTTATCCTCAATCAGCTTCTGCTTGAAGCCTGCGAATTTCTCCTGATTGCTCATGGTATTTCTCCCTTCTGTGTGTGCAATGGTCTGCTCGACGTTCGCGATGAGCCGGTCCAGATGCGCTCTGCGCTGAAGCAGCAGGTCATGGTGCTCGCGCAGGGCGCGGACCCCGTCGAAGGAGGGCGAATGGACAATGTCCCGGATCGCCTCCAGGCTGAAGCCCAGCTCCCGGTAGAACAGAATCTGCTGCAGCAGGTCCACCTCGGCCTGGCCGTAGATCCGGTATCCTGAGGAATTGGTTCTGGCCGGCTTCAAAAGGCCGAATTCGTCGTAATACCGCAGGGTCCGTGCACTGATCCCCGCAAGCCTCCCCAGCTTCTGCACCGTATATTCCATGCTCCTGTCCGCCTCCTAACTGTCTCTGGCAACTCCGGCAGAGAATGGTCTTCAAGGCCTTCCCGCCGGGTAAGCGGCCGCTTACAAACTTAACTGTACACTTTGACGTAACGGCAAGGTCAACACTTATTTTGTAGAATATCCAGACAGCGTGCCGGGTAACCGGGAGAGCCGGAAAAGCTGGAAAAGCTGGAAAAACCGGAAAAACCGGAAAGGCAAACAGCGGCAACCGCTCCAGACTGTGCCCGGAGAGATTGCCGCTGCTATGCGGGGGATAGGGTTATTTCTTGCCAAGCTGGGCTGCGAAATACGCCTTAAGCTCCGCCAGCTTCCGGGGGTCTGCCAGGGCATCCTCCTTAGGGAAGTAATGCTCGGCGACCAGCTCCCAGGTGGGAACAATCTTCTGGGCGGTCATCGCTTTGATGGCGATTTTGACTGTCTTGCGCTCCCGCGCATTCGAGAAGGTATCGACATAGTGCTGGGAGCGTCCGAAGTCCAGCTCGCTGAAGACTGCGCGGAAGATCTCCGCCGTCATCTTCGCATCATCCAGCGCGCGGTGGGCGGAGCCGGAAGGCTCCAGGTTCAGCAGGGCCATGGCCCCTTCCACGCTGATGTCGTTAGTGAGGCCGCGGGCACGCAGCAAGCCTTTGAGCAGATCGAAGTAGGTCGCCTCCATCCAGTAGGAATCATCCATCTTGTGCATCCGTACATCCTGGATGATCCGCTTCATATCCTCGCCGCCCCAGGTGAGGAACAGCACGCCGTCTGTACTCTGATCCAGCCAGGCGCGGAAGGCGGTAATCACCTTCGGGAACCGGCTGGCGACGTCGATATCCTCCTGGGGGATGCCGGTTTTTTTCTTAATAAATGAATTCAGGGTGGAGAAGTATATGGGCTTGATCAAGGCTGAGAACTCATCCTTCATCTGCAGGGCAGCATCTAACCGGACCGCTCCGATCTCAATGACCTCCATGGGATGCTCGCTGGCAAATTTGCGGCCGTTGAATTCGATGTCCAGAATAATATAATCCACAGGTAATGCCTCCGTTTCAGTGACTGGCGCCAAGATTGCACGGAAATGCGCCGACCCTTCTATTTTAGCAAAAAAAGAGCTTGCATGGGAAATAAGGAAATCGAATAAGTAACGGGGAGTCATGGGAGAACAGAATAATATTGAAATATCCCGCTGGTTCGGGTGTGACATTTCTCTCTGAATCGGGTAATGAACTAGATGGTTTGTCAATTTGGGCTGTTGTTGAGAGGAGGGAAGGCCATGAAGCTGTATGTTACCGTCAAAAGCCTGGGCAAACGCAAGGCAGTGCTGGAGCGAAAAGAGCTGGTGTTGGCGGCCCGTCCGCAGACGCTTCGCGCGCTGATCGCGGAGATTGTCGCCGGGCAGGTGCAGGCCATGCGGGAACGGCAGGAGCAGGGGGAGCTGATCCCATACCTGACCGCAACTGAAATTGCGGAGCAGGGCGATAACGGCAAGGTCGGGTTCGGCGCGGTCTATGGCGAAGCGAAGCCTGAGGTGGAGCAGGCCACGGCTGCGGCACTGCTTGCTTACGAAGACGGGCTGTATAAGGTGTTCGTGCAGGAGAAGGAATGTTCTGCGCTGGATGAACCGCTGGAGATCGAAGAGGGCAATGAGCTGACGCTGATCCGGTTCACGATGCTGGCCGGAAGATTATGGTGAGGGAGATGACAGGATGAAGTTCGGAAATGAACAATGGGAGACCGAGTGGTACGAAGCGATCGAGAAGAGAGCCGGGGAGCTGAAAGGTGAAGACGCTGAGCTTGCGGTGCTGCTGGCCGGGTTCAGCAAGAACCGTTACCTCCATGAAGGGGAAGAGTCGCTGGACCGCTGCATGAGTATACTGGAAGCGCGTGCAGACGCTGCCCGGAGTGATTTTGCCGGTTACTGGGAGCCCTTGTTCCAAGCCATGCAGCAGCTATACAGCGCTCATACGGTTGAACTGGCCCGTTACATAGTTAACCATGCCGTGGAGTATCCCTATTCGATAGGGTATCTGCGCCGGCCGTTCCGTACCCGGGACGTTCAGCCGCACCGGCTGCAGATCCTCCGCAGAATCAATGCCCTGATCTATATGGAGATGGTTGAATTCTCGCTGCCGGATTATTTGACAAGTAATCTGGATAAGGATTACAGCACCTCCTACCGTGTGGAGATTGCCGTTCCTGATGTGGTGGCCTATGAGCTGGACCGCGGCGGCAGCGGGATGGAGGATCTGCTGAAGGAAGCGGTGTACGGCGACAATCAGGGGGCGCAGCTTAGCCACAGTATGCTAAAGGGCGTATTCCTGAGCCACAATCAGGCGGCTATACAGATGGTAGGCGAGCTGCTGGTCGCCGCACGTCTGCAGGAGGGGCTGCGGCAGTCCATTGTCGAGCGGATGGATGAGGGAACGATAGAGAACAACCTCTACATGCTGAAGGTCATTCTCGACAACGATCTGGTGCGCTACAGCTCGGTGGTGCGTGCCCTGGGCGTATGGACAGGCATGGGCCTGGAGGCGCAGAACCAGCGGGTGGCGAAGCAACTGGTGGAGGGAGCCTATCAGGTGCTGACCGATGCAGCGCAGCGCGAGGCGTGGCTGGCCAGTGAGAATGCTAACCATGTCTACCTCGGCTTGTGGGGGGCGGCTGTGTACGAAGAGAATGAGCTGCCCGGCAAGGTTGATGCCCTCATGGAGCAGGGACAGCTGTATCAGAAGATTGTAGCCCAGTATGTGCTCTCGAACAGCCAGAACCAGGAGGTCCGCCTGCGCAGCGCCCGGCAGCATCTGAATGAGCAGGAGCCGGAGCTGCTGTATTGGATTCTGATGAACTACGACTACGATTATGACCGGATGTGGAGAGGGCCGAAGGATAACGGTCCGAGGATCGAGGTCAGAACCAGCCCGCAGCTTGCGGATAAAAGCGAGCGGCGGCGCGACTTCAGCCTGCTGATGAATATCTTCCTGAATCCGGACAGCCGGGAGCTGACCGGCCCGTCCAAGGTGCTGGATTTCCTGCAGGTTAACTATACCCGTGATCTGCCCGCGCAGAAGATGCTCTACCTGACCTCCTACGACATGGACCCGGCCTGGGTGAACGAACTGCTCGCCCTGAAGGACAAGCTTAGCCCGGATATGCGCGGGGAGCTGCTGAACTACTTCGTGCAGAATGTAGAGGATGCGGTGCAGCGCGAATTCATCTTCGCCAGCCTCTCTGACAAAAGCATGAAGAACCGCGAGCTGGCGCTGAAGCTGGCCCAGGAGCTGACGCTGACGGAGGATGAGCTGCTGATGGCTGAAGGGCTGCTGAAGCTCAAGACCGGCACGCTGCGGCAGAGCGTCACCCTCATGCTGCTGAATCAGCCGGAGGAAGCGCTGCAGGCCTCCATCCGCAGGCTGGTGCAAGGCAAGAATGCCCTGCAGCGGCAGGCAGGACTTGAGATCATGACCGTGCTGTTCGAAGATGAGGAGCGGCAGGGGCTGTTCGAAGCGGTGCGTCCGCTGGCGGAGGAGCTGGTGAAGCCTTCGGACCAGGAGCGGGAGCTGATCGCCAGGCTGAGTCAGAAGAATGAGTACACCAAGGCGAACGGCTTCGGCTTGTTCGATCCAAAGCAGACGGAGGAGTGGCTGGCTCAGCGGCCGGCAGTGGACGGATTCACGTGGGATCAGGTGTTCAAGCTGTCGCTGGAGCAGATCAAGAAGTTTCTTAAGGATCTGGACAACACCATCCACAAGCACCGCGATGTGGAGTATGAGGTCGAATACTACAGCGGATACAAGGATACGTTGCTGGTCGGGACTACTCTTAGACCGCTGCAGGGGTATTTTGTGAACGATGAGGGGGGCAGCACTTCCGTCGTGGGGCAGTACCCGTTGCCGGAGGTATGGACTGAATTCTGGGACAAAAGCGGCTGGAGCGCCCGGGACCTGATGGAGCTGAACTTCTATATCAGTCTGGATGAGCTGGATGAGACTCTGGATAACTACGACGGCTACGATACGACGGGTATCGACGATGACGAGCTCAGTAAGCAGAAGCTGCTGTCCGGCTGGCGGAAGGAGTTCGCAGCTAAGGTGTACCCGCTGGAGCAGATCGAGGCTGTGATGAAGCTGGTGGACAAGCTGAAGTACAGATGGCAGGTGGAATCACTGCTGGATGCGTTCCGCGCGGACCACAAGAGCCCGGAGAGCTTCCGGTTGGTAAATGGTGCGGTGAACGCCCTGGCGGCTGCCTTCCCGGAAGAGAAGCTTGCGGGCGACTGGCCGTTCCTCTCGGTCCTGGCCGATCCGTGGATCGATATGGTCCAGAAGCTGTGGAAGGGACCGGAGGAGTTCAAGGAAATGTTCCGTACCTGCTATATGTTTGAGGGGATCAGCGGCGGCGAAGAGCGGGACAGCATCATCGGGCTGAAGCACTATGTCGAGGCCTTCACGGACGGGCTGATCCGCGAGGAGACGCTGCTGAAGGAGCTGCTGCTCAGCAGTGATGCCCGCAACCATATGCGGTGGATCAGCTCACGCATGTATGACTGGATTGAAGGCAGTCCGCAGATGGTTGCGCTGCGTACCCGGATTATCGACCGTCTGCTGGCGATTGAGCTGGGACGCGGCGATCTGCCGACCGAGGTGACCGGCATGACGATGGGGCTGCAGCGGATCGAGGGCCTGGAGTACTGTATCCGCATCCTGTCCGGGCTGAACAAGGATACCTTCGTGCGCGGGTACGTGTATGGCTACGGCGACAATATTACGAAGAAGGAATCCTTCAGCCATCTCCTTAAGGTATGTTATCCGCGCGAGGGCGACAATGCGGAACGGCTGAAGACCTTGCTTCAAGAATACAAGCTGTCCGATCAAAAGCTCCTGGAAGCCGCCATGTATGCCCCGCAGTGGATCGAGATCATTGCCGAGCACCTGGGCTGGGAAGGGCTGCGCAGTGCCGCCTGGTACTTCCATGCCCACATCAACGAGAGCTTCTCGGCCGAGAAGGAGACGGTGGTGGCGCATTATTCGCCGATCACGCCGCAGGAGTTCAACGACGGCGCCTTCGATGTGAACTGGTTCCAGTCGGCGTATGAGGCGCTTGGCCAGGAGCGGTTCGAGCTGCTCTATGACTGTGCGAAGTATATCTCCGCCGGTGCGAACCACCGCCGTTCCCAGCTGTTCGCCGATGCTACGCTCGGCAAGCTGAATCTGGAAGAGATGAAGGAGTCTGTTGAGCAGAAGCGGGGGAAAGATCATCTGCTGAGCTACAGCCTGATTCCGCTGAAGGCACAGCGGGAGCAGGACATCCGCGAGCGGTATGAATTCATCCAGCGCTTCCTGGCGGAGAGCAAGCAGTTCGGCGCACAGCGCCGCGCCAGCGAAGGCGCGGTGGCGCAGATCGCGCTGGGCAACCTGGCGCGCAATGCCGGATATGCCGATGTCACCCGCCTGATCTGGGATATGGAGGCGCGTAAGCTGGACGATTATGCCGCGTACTTCGAGCCTTATGCGCTGGATGACGAGACCTATGTCTCGCTCAGCATTGACGAGGAAGGGCAGAGCGATGTTGTGGTCACCAGCAAGGGCAAGGCGCTGAAGTCGGTGCCGGCGCGCTTCAAGAAGCATGAGCGGATCGAAGCGCTGAAGGAGGCCAAGAGCGACCTGACCGGCCAGTTCCGCCGCGCCCGCGCTGAGCTGGAGCGGTCGATGGCATCCGGCGGCACCTTCACGCCGGGTGAGATTGCCGGGCTGAGCCGGAATCCGGTGCTGGCTCCGCTGATCAGCAAGCTGGTGCTGAAGAGCGGCGATGCGCTGGGCTATTACGATGCGGATCAGGCCGCGCTGGTGAGCCCGTCAGGTGAACGGCAGGCCGTGGACGCAGAGGCGGTGCTGCAGATCGCCCATCCGCTGGACTTCTACCGCAGCGGACAATGGAGCCTGTACCAGAAGGACCTGTTCGACCGTCAGGTGCGCCAGCCGTTCAAGCAGGTCTTCCGCGAGCTATACCTGCCGAATGAGGATGAGCTGGCCCAGGGCGTGCTGTCCCGCCGGTATGCGGGCCATCAGGTGCAGCCGAGCAAGACGGTCGCCCTCCTGAAGGGGCGGCAATGGACGGTCAGCTACGAGGAAGGGCTGCAGAAGGTATTCTATGCCGAGAACCTGATCGTCCGGCTCTATGCCATGGCCGACTGGTTCTCGCCGGCCGACACGGAAGCGCCGACGCTGGAGACCGTGCAGTTCTTCGACCGGAAGACCTATAAGGGCGTGCCGCTGGATCAGGTGCCGCCGGTGCTGTTCTCGGAGGTTATGCGGGATGTGGATCTGGTCGTCAGCGTGGCCCATGTCGGCGGCGTCGATCCGGAGGCCAGCCTGACCACCGTCGAGATGCGCCGGGTGATCGTGGGCGAATCGCTGCGTCTGCTGAAAATTGAGAACGTGCGGCTGGACGGCAACTATGCGCGGATTGACGGCACACTCGGCGAGTATGCCGTGCATCTGGGCAGCGGCCAGGTGTACAAGCAGGCGACAGGCGCGCTGTACATTATTCCGGTGCATTCCCAGCACCGGGGCCGGCTGTTCCTGCCGTTCCTGGACGAGGACCCGCGCACGGCGGAGGTTCTCTCCAAGGTCGTGCTGCTGGCTGACGACACGAAGATCAAAGACCCGCAGATTCTTGCGCAGCTGAGCAGCTGAACAGCTGCGCTGGCGGGGGAACGGACGGGGCGCTGCTTACCGCAGCCGTTTATAGAGGGAAGCCACAGGCACCGGTGCTGAGTTTCAGCGCCGGTGCTTTTTGCCGCAGGAAAGGCAAGGTGAAGCTGCTTTTTACGGCTAGGGTGGCGGCGCGCGGACCGAATGTAATCGAAAAACCGATCACATTTTGCTGGAGTGTGGCTCGTGGACGGAATGTAATCGAAAAACCGATCACATTTTGCTGGAGCGTGGCTCGTGGACGGAATGTAATCGAAAAACCGACTACAATTTGCTAGCGGGGGGCGCGTGGACCGAATGTAGTCGAAAAACCAATCACATTGGGTGGCCGCATCATCTGGTTAATGCTGAATATCGCGGGAAGGCTGATGAAAGGAGATCAGGAGAGCGGGGGCGAGTTGAGCAGATTATTTATTTCGCATTCGCGCATATTTACGCCCGGATTCCCGGTCAATAATACTGCGTTTGTAGAATGGAAAGCGGGAAAAGCAGGGAATGGGTCCTGCAATGGCGAATTTTGGAGGGGAAAGAGAGGTATGGGTAATGAAGAACAAGCTCCGCCAGAATGTGCAGTCCTTGCAGGATGCATACGCTTCATTATGCGGATTGACGATCATGATTACGGATCAAGCGGATAAACGGTTGACGGAGCCTTCCGGGTTAACCGAGATGGCTGCCCTCTTGTTCGGCTCAAGGCGAAGAGACGCCGAGGATAAACTTGCCGTTCTGTTAGAGAAGGTCAAGGATATATCGAAGCCTATCGTGTATGAGACCCGCTCCGGGCTGAAAATACTGATCACCTCCATCCGGCTCAGTAAACGAAGGCCCTATTATATTCTTGCCGGTGTCTGGGTGGACGGCTGTACAAAAGAGCTGATTACCGCAAGGATTCAGGAAATTATTGCCCCTGGAGAATGGGGGGACTGGACCGGGGCTCTGAATCAGGTTCCGGTATTGGACCAGGAGGCTGTCAGCTTGATCATGAAGCATTTGCATACGCTGGCTGATACAGTGCAGGCTTTGCTCGAACGGGAGCAGGCGGGGGATTATTCCGATTACGATCTGCAGCTGATGAATCTGATCTATCTGCTGGACCCGGCAAGCCCGGAGTGGCTGCAGGGAATCCTGGGGATCTTCGCACGCATTCTCGGCGTGAAATTCGCAGGCTATGCCAGCGTGGCAGAAGGCGTTGACCAGTTTACGATTGCAGAGACAGCAGGAATACCGCCGAACTGCTCCCTGAAGGGATCTTCTTTTTTTTATGGTGAAGGATTTCTGGGACAGGTGGGGCTCTCCAAGCAGATGGGGTATTGGAGGAATGCCGACCGCGATCTCAGAATTTCTTTTTTTGTAGCCCATGGCTTGAAGCCGAAGGTTATGATCTGTTATCCGATTAAATACAAGAACAAGCTGTATGGGGTGCTGTTCGCCGGAGATCCTCTGCGGCCGGAGCTGACGGAGGGACAGGCAGATATGGGGATGCTGGTGGCCCATCAGCTTGCCGCTTCCCTGTACCATCTGGAGAGTGAGGCGCTGTATGAACGCCAGAAGAAGAGGCATGAAGCGTATCAGGAGATTGTCCGCGCTCTGGTGGCGACCCCGGACAAGGAGGATTATCTGCAACTGTTCATTGAGTGCTTTCAGCAGCAGATTGACTGCTCCTTCATGTGCCTGCTGCTGCATCTGCCTGACGGGGAAGGAACAGAGGTCTATTCCTCCTCTACCGCTCCGGATGAGCTGTACACACTCTATGCGGAGGATGCCAAGCGGATCTATTTCGCTGACGGGATTCCGGGCTTCAATCTGCTCAATAAGCCGATCCGGCGGGAATGGAGGGGGCGGCAGCTGGTAGAGCACCCTATGGTTTTTGAACAGAGGCTGCTGGGGTTGTTCACAATCCAGTTCAGGGATGAACGGCAGCGGCAGGAATACGAGCTGTTCCTTCAGATGACTAATGTTCTGCTGGTTACCAAGCTGTTGGTGAAGCTGCCCCTGGAGCCTCCCTCCAGAGCGGACCTCATTCAATTGCTGCAGGATGTGTCGCTCACACGGGACCCGGGTGAATATAACAGGGCCGTGACGGTTAAGAATCTGGCCCAGGGCTTGCTGGAGCAAATGAACCGTTCCGCCGAAGAGATTGAATGGATCAGCCAAGCTGCCCTGCTGGCCCCTTATGATGTAGAGCTGCTGGCAGGATATTTGGGCGAAATTGAGCCGGTGTGTATTTTGCGTCATATGGAGGGAATTCTATCCGGTTCCAATGGGAAAAAGGATCCAGGAGAAAGTTCCTGTCTCTACTTGGCGAAGGTGCTGATTATGCTGAAATGGTATACGGATAAAGGCAGGCGGGACTGGAAGGAAACACTTCCTGCCCTTATACCCGGGCCGCTGGTTCGGTCCTTCGAGCAATTCATACACCCTCCGCCTGATGCTGCTCTGCAGGAGGGAAGCGTCCGGTTCACTTCCCGTGAAGAGGATATCCTGGAAAGCCTGCTGCTGGGCCTCAATAATAAGGAGATCGCGGAGAAGCTGTTTATCAGTACACATACGGTCAAGAACCACATTACCAAAATCTACGAGAAGCTTGGTGTACATAGCAGGTCGCAGGCCATTTCCCAGGTGTATCAGGCCACGAACAGAACAGATTCCCACAAAAAGCAATGATTGCGCTGAAACCAGGCGTACATTGCTTTTTTTGTGCAAGAAGGAAAGAGGGCCTGTAGAAAACAGGAATATTTTGTCGAAAGATAGGAAGGGGTGGCGATAGGCGCACAGGTTACAGGCTACCCATAATAAAGAAAGATTTGAACGCCTGACCAAATACATATTAAGGAGTGCTTCATTTGAAACTAAACATCCGTACCAAATTGTTGGGAGGCTTTCTGGTTATTGTGGCGTTGCTTGTATTTATAAGCGGGCTATCCATTATGAAAATGGGAGCGATGAACAGTAATTCCTTGCAGATGCAGAGCTATAACTTCCCGGCACTCGTCAATATTGCCGAGATCAGAACCGAGCTGTACAAGCTGCGCGGCGACATGTTCAAGCTCCTCCTGGAAACTGATGATTCCGTACTGGAGGAGACCCGGACAGTCCTTCAAGCGGATCAGGACAAGATAGCAGAGCGGATGAAGACTTATGGAGAGCTCGCACTGAATGCAGAGCAACGGAGTGAGCTTGAGATTATCAAGGAAAATGTGGACAAGTATACCCAGCTGGTACCGAAGGTCATAGAGCTGCGGGTTCAGGATAAAAATGCTGAGGGATACCGGATGCTGCGCGATGCCCTGCCCGAGCTGCAACGGGCCCAGGATACCGCCGATCAGGCTGCAAGTAATGTCATTACAGGGGCAGATGAGCGGATTGACTCTACTGTAGCGAGCTATAGCACCGGAAGAGTTACGATCCTGATCGTCGCCATTCTTGCGGCTCTTGCAGCCATCGGGCTGGCCATTGTCATCTCACAGGGAATCGTAGGTCCGGTATCGAAGCTGCTCGCTGCGATGATCCGCATGGCAGGCGGTGATCTTAGAGAAGAGATTGCCATCAAGAACAGGGATGAGTTCGGCAGGCTGGCTGCGGCGGCGAATGACATGATTGCGAGCTTGCGGAAGCTGATTGGCGGGACGGTGGAGGCGGCGCAGAGTGTGGCGGCTTCCTCAGAGGAGATATCGGCAACTACCGAAGAGATTGCCAGCGGCAGCCAGTCACAAGCTCAGGCCGCACAAAATATCAATCAGCTGGTCCAGGATCTGACCCGGGGCATTGACGAGGTAGCGAAGAATGCCGAGCAGGCCTCGGAGCTGTCCCTGCGGACGCGCCAGGGTGCTGAAGAGGGAAGTGCCGCGGTAAGGGAATCCGGCCACGGGATGAGCAACCTGTCGGAGAAGATGGAGCTGCTGGAGCAGGATTCGCAGAAGATTGGCGAGATTATCGAGGTGATTGATGAGATCGCCGAGCAGACCAATCTGCTGGCTCTCAATGCAGCGATTGAGGCTGCACGCGCCGGAGAGCAGGGACGGGGCTTCGCCGTAGTGGCCGATGAGGTGCGTAAGCTGGCTGAACGGAGCGGGGAAGCGACGAAGCAGATTGCTACGATCATCCGGGTGATGCAGAAGAATACGGTGCTTAGTGTGCAGGCGGTTGGTGATGTATCGGCGTTGTCCGGGCGGACTGAACAGCTGATTCAGGAGATTGTTGGCCGTGTGAATGAGACCGCCCAGCAGATTACTGGTATCGCTGCGGCATGTGAGGAGCAGGCGGCGCAGACGAACGAGGTGCTGCTCTCTATTGAATCCATCGCCGCAGGCAGCCAGGAATCCGCAGCCGCAGCAGAGGAGACGGCTTCTTCTTCACAGATGCTTGCCGGCTTGGCGGATGAGCTGAACAACTCAGTCGCGGTATTCCGGTTATAGAGGGAGGTTGGTCATGCTGGCTGCACGAACTGAACAGTACATCGTATTCCGTCTGGCTGACGAGAAGCTGGCTGTCGATATCCGTGAGATCAATGAGATTATCAAGCCTGAGCCGGTTACACCGGTGCCTAACAGCAAGTATTTTGTGCAGGGAGTCATGAATCTGCGCGGCCGGATTATACCGGTTGTCAGTCTGAGCAGGCGGCTGGGAATGGCTGAAGCGGAGCTTCAGGCCCGGTCACGTATCGTGGTGGTGCAGTATCATCAGGAGGCTATAGGACTGATTGTGGATGCTGTTGAGCAGGTGGCTTCTTTGACGGCAGAGCCTCCGCTGGAATCCCATAATATCCGGGGAGCCCAGTATATGAGCGGTATCGGCGTGAGTCCGGAGGGATTGATCAGCATTCTGAATATCGGGCGTCTGCTTGCTGAGGGATGAGGGATGAAGGAGGGGGAGAGAACAGGCATGAAGGAGTTCCAGAACTTGACGTACTTGGGTGCGTTCCTGGATGAAATGGAGGAGCAGCTTCAATATTTGGATGAGGCTCTGCTGGTGCTGGAGAGCAAAGGATATCAGAATGACATTATTCAGCGGATCTTCCGGGCGGCGCATACCTTAAAAGGCTCTTCTGCGGTCATGGGCTTCAAGCAGCTGAACCGGCTGACCCATCAGATGGAGAGTGTGCTCGAGCTGCTCAGGGACAGGCAGCTGGAGGTATCCTCCGCGTTATTGAATACGTTCTTCGATTGTGTGGATTTCATTAAGCAGCTCCGCGAAGCTATCCTGAACGGTGTGCTTGAGGAGGGGGATACTAGCGCGCTGCTGCAACGCTTGAAGGAGGTGCGGCGGTCAGCGGCGGCAGCTCCGGCAGCCCCGGGGGCAGCATCTGCCCTCCCTGTCCCGGCTGAAGTGGAGCTGCCGCCGGAGGCTGCGGAGCCGGCTTGGAGCAGGGTCCTTGATGCGGACATTAAGGAGCGGATCAAGGCGTCTGTAGACCGCGGCTTGTCGGCGGTGGCGGTCCAGGTGCAGCTCGCAGACGGAGAGCAGATGAAGGTGGTCCGCGCGAAGCTCGTGGAGACCAAGCTGCAGGAGCTGGGAGAGGTGGCCGCCGCTTATCCGGAGCTGAACGGAACTGAGCGGGAGGAGCAGTTCTCCGGAACGGCTGCTTATATTCTGCTTACGCGGCAGCCACAGCAGGAGATTATAGCCAGCCTGAAGCAGATTTCACAGATCGGGAGAACGCAGGTAGACCCTTTTACGATACCGGAATTGGACCCTTCTGCAGCAGAACAGGCGGACAGCCGGAACAGTGTTCATGTCGCCCAGACTGTCCGGGTGGATGTAGAGCGTCTGGAGGGGCTGCTGAATCTGGTGGGGGAGCTGATTATCGACAATACCCGGCTGCACAGTGTACGAACCAGATTGAACGAGCAGCTCAAGGGCAACAGTGACATTCATCTGCTGAATGATATCGCCGGGCACCTGAATATGGTCATCAGCGATCTTCAGGAGGGGATGATGAAGACCCGGATGCTGCCCATTGAGCATCTGTTCGGGCGGTTCCCCCGGATGATCCGGGATTTGGGACAGCGCTCCGGCAAAGAAATTGATTTCATTATCGAAGGTAAAGAAACGGAGCTGGACCGCAGTCTGATTGAGGAAATCAGCGACCCGCTGATCCATATTCTGCGCAACTCCGTGGATCATGGGCTGGAGCTGCCGGAGGAACGCGCTGCCCTGGGCAAGCCGCGTAAAGGGACAATTGTTCTCCGTGCCAGCCACCAGGGGAATATGATTGTCATTACAATCTCTGACGACGGCAGAGGAATTGATACCGGTAAGGTCAAGGAAACAGCCGTGCGAAAAGGATTCGTAACCGCCGAGGAGGCCGGGCGCATGACGGACAAGGAGCTGGTCATGCTGATTTTCCGCTCCGGCATCTCTACAGCCCGTAAGGTCACTGATTTATCCGGCCGGGGGGTGGGGATGGACATTGTCAAAGCCCATATCGAGAAATTAAATGGAGTGATCGATATTGAGACGGTTCCCGGCCAGGGTAGCGTGTTCACGATCAAGCTTCCGCTAACCCTTGCCATCATCCGGTCTCTGCTGGTGAAGCTGGGGGCAAGCACATTTGCGGTTCCGTTAATTAATGTGATTGAGATTTTCAGGATGGCGGCAGCGGATATTGTGACCATTCAGGGACAGGAGGTCTGCACCTTCCGCGATCAGGTGCTTCCGCTGCTCCGGCTGCATCCGCTGCTGCAAATTGAGGAAGGCGAGGGCGAGAGCCAGGCGGACGGGCGTCTGTTCGCAGTCATTGTCGGCTATGCGGACAAGCGGGTCTGTCTGGTGGTGGATCAGACGATCGGCAATCAGGAGATTGTGATCAAATCGCTGGGCAGCTACATTGGCAATGTTCCCTATATTGCCGGTTCCACCATTCTGGGGGACGGCCAGGTGGCGCACATCCTGGATATAGGCTCGATCGTACGTGAATCCGGCTCTGCCGGTGAAGCCGGGCGGCAAGAGAAGTCCGGCACGGATGGCAGTCAGGACCCTGGAAGTGAGAAGTATATCACTTTCAAGCTGGACAATCTGGACTTCGGCATTCCCATCCGCCAGATGAAGGAGATTGTACCCGTACCGGAGATTCATCCGCTGGTCTCCGCACCGGAACATGTCCTGGGAATGATTAATCTGCGGGGACTGCTGTTCCCTGTCTATGATATCCGGCCCAAGCTGGAGATGGGCTGCGGTGAGCAGACGGACGCTTCCCGGATTCTGATCTGTGAGGTGTCCGGACAGGAGGCCGGCATATGGGTGGACCGGGTGTCAGCGGTGCAGCTGCTGGCATGGGAGCATATGGATGAAGCGCCGGAGCATATCCTGCGGAACGCCGGGGTACTGGATGCCGTCTATAAAGACAATCACCAGTTTATTCATCTGCTCAATCTGGAGCATCTGCTCGATCTGGACGCCTGCCGGACTACCGGTCCCGGATTACATGACCCAGCCCCGGTGTGATCTCGCTGAATCCGGCCATGTGGCGGGACTGGCAGGGAATCGGCCGTGTGCTGGCCGCCATGACGATATTGCGCAGATCGGCGGTACCTTCAGCCGGCAGGGCGAAGGTGCGGGTATACGGATAGATCTCACGGAGTGTGGTGTGGATGGCGCTGATCAGGCGGTCCTGGCCGCTGCGGCCCATCAGGTTCATGATTAACGTTCCGTGCGTATTCAGCTTGGCCCGGGTCAGCCCGAAGAATTCAAGGGAGGTGAACTGCGGCGGTGTTCCGGCGGCAGTGAAGGCATCGAGCAGCACATAATCATAGCTGCGGTCCGGCTCCGCCGCAAGCAGGCTCCGGCCGTCTCCAAGCAGCACATTGTCTCCTGCATAGCCGAAGCGGGTTCTGCTGAGTTCAACCACCCTCGGGTTGATCTCGGCCACCCTGAAGCGCTTGTCGGAATAATAACTGGCAAGCGTACCAATGCCGTGCCCGATCAGGAACACATCCTCGAAGTACGGATTGCCTGCCTCCATCAGATGAATCATCGCCCGCAGATACTCGAAGACCACCCGGCGCGGATGGTTCAGGTCCAGTACGCCCTGCACGGCCTCCCCCGAGAATTGCAGCACCCGGAACCGCCCGTTCTCGCCGTATAGCTCGGTTGTCTCGTAGACCTCGATGTCCTGCGGGGAACGGGAGGGTTGGGATGATGATTGCAAGCGGATCAGTCTCCTTTAGCAGATGGGATTCGTTATAACCTACATAGTAACATAATGAAGCCGCAGGAAGGCTATCCTGCGGCTTGTTATGGGTTCTCTGCGGTTGCGGAAATGTGCTAATGCACAAGGCTCTCCAATTCCGGCTGCAGCTTGTTCCGCAGAGCATACAGCATGGCGGCACCGACCAGGAAAGCGGCGGCATCGGCGATGACCAGCGACCAGACCACACCATGGAAGCCGTGTGTTTTGTTGGCGATAAACAGTACAGGGATCAGCGTGATCCCTTGAATGATCGACATCACCAGAGCCGGCGTCCCTTGCCCGGTAGCCTGGAAGATCCCCGTGAACAGGGTGGTCAGCCCGGTAATGAACAGGGACAGGAAGGTGACATGCAGAATGTAGCTGCCCATCTCAATCAATTGCGGATCATTGGTGAACAGGCCGATGAGGTGGTCAGAGATCAGATAGACGGCGATGCCGAAGATGGCGGCCAGGACGGCGATGGATTTTACCGTAAAGGAGACGGTCTGCTTCATGCGTATACGGTCAGCCGTGTAGGAGAAGGCAATCAGCGGTACGACCCCCTCGCACAGGCCCATCAGAATGAACTCAGGGAACTGCAGCAGGCGGGAGGATATGCCGTAGGCCGCTACAGCCGGATCACCGTATTCGACCAGGAAATGGTTCAACACCAGGGACATAGCACCCAGAAAGACGCTCATGATAAAGACGGGTACGCCGATTTTGAAGACATTGGACAGGATGGTCTTGCTCATCTTGAACCAGCGGGGAGAGAAGGTCAGGAATTTGCTTTTGTATTTAATGTGGAAGGCATAATACCCGCTCGCGACGATGTTGGAGACCACCGTGGCCGCGGCCACGCCGATGACACCCCAGTGGAGGACGAAGATAACCAGCGCATCCAGCAGAATGTTGACCACAACGCTTAGGATCATGCCGACCATAGAGGTCATCGCGGACCCTTCAGAGCGCACGATATTCTCCAGGGTGAAGAACAGGACGACGAACGGTGAGCCGATCAGCATAACCATGACATAATCCTTCGTGAAGCCATAGGAATCCGGCGTGGCCCCTAGTCCGTGAACGATGGGAGAGAGCAGCGGCAGGCCTGCGGCAATGACGAGAAGCCCAAGCATCAGACTGCTGTAAAAAGCGAACGAGGACACATGCTTGACCTCATCATATTTGGTCTCCCCGAGCAGCCGCGAGATGAACGTGCCGCTGCCGATGCCGATCAGGTTGCCCAGCGCCATAATGACTGCGAATAGCGGCAGGGTCAAGGCGAGTGCAGTCAGCATGGCCGTATTGTGAAGCGTGCCCAGGAAATAGGCATTTAGAATCGAATAGATCACGCTCATGGAGGTGCCGAGCATCATCGGGACCGCGAAGTGGGCGACAGCTTTGCCTATGGGGGCCTTCTCAAAATAGTGGAGGTTCTCTGCGTCCATTGTGTATCACTTCTTTCTTAGGTTTTGGCTAATCTAACACCGTTAGATTGAACCTTACAGTGTTAGATGATATCATCAAGTAAAGCATCTGTAAAGCACAATCTTACACTGTTAGATAAAGGGATGAATTAGTCGATGAAAAAGCAGCCTCAAATCTCAGAGGAACGGATTCTTGCCGCCTCCTGGGAGCTTCTCGGCGAGGAAGGACTGGAGAAGTTCAGCCTGCGCCGCCTGGCGGACCGGTTACAGATTCAGGCCCCTTCGCTCTACTGGTATTTCAAAAGCAAGCAGGCTCTGTACCAGCGGCTGGCAGGTGATGTCTCCAGGGTTATTCTGGAGGAGTTCCGCCAGGAGGGCGGATGGAAGGAGCAGCTGACAGAGCTTGCTGCAACGGTGCGGAATGTGCTCGGGCGTTATCCCTGCTCAACGCAGCTCATGATGATGACGCTGCCCCACGAGCCGGAGATCATCCGGTTCACCAACCGGATGCTGCTATGCGTAGAGTCCACACCGCTGGATCAGGCGGAGAAGATGCAGGTGGTAACCACACTTGTGAATTATGTCTACTTCTTCGTGCTGGACGATTATCAGCATGAGCGCAATATAGCCACGATGCTCAAGGAGGGGACTGGGCTGCCAGGGGATGAGATGCTTCATCTCATGGACACTATGCACGAACAGGATGTCGGTCTGTTCCGCAGAATGTACACAACCGGATTGTTCAAGCTGATGGGAAGCGATACAGCATTCGAGTTTGGCTTGAAGGTAATTCTGCTCGGCATAGAGCAGGTGATTAAGGAGCATGAGCAGCAGTAGGCTGTGCGGGGAACGCTTATCCGGTTGCGGGTAGGCGTTTTTTTCTAACTTTTAAGCTAACAATAATAACTTTCCGGTGATTTATAGGTGCTAATATAACAATAAAAGCTGATATGAGCAAAAGAAGAGGATTATAAAATAATTTATTGATAACAATTACATAACAAAATATAATGAGAGAAGCATTTGAAAGCGTATAACAACACTTGGGAGGGTGCTATGAAGCAATTACAAATCAGCTTGACGGACTGGGTATTCAGGGCCTGCGGGGAAGAAGCGTGGCTGCCGGCAACCGTGCCGGGAACGGTGCATACGGACCTGCTGCGGAACGGGCGGATCGAACAGCCTTTCTATGGGACGAATGAGCATGACCTGCAATGGATTGACAAAAAAGACTGGGAGTACAAAACGGTTATTCATCTGGAGGAGGCTTGGCAGGCGCTGGCGGTTACGGAGCTGAGCTTCGCCGGGCTGGATACCTATGCTGACGTATATGTGAACGAGGTGCATGTCCTGTCCGCAGACAATATGTTCCGCGCCTGGACGGTGAACATGAAGGGGCTGCTGCAGGCGGGCCGGAATGAGATCCGTATTGTATTCCGCTCGGTCGTAACAGAGGATCTGCCGAAGCTGGAAGCGCTGGGGTATGCGCTGCCGGCACCGAATGACCAGTCCGAGCTTGGCGGGCTTCAGGAGCAGCGGATCAGTGTATTCGCCCGCAAAGCGCCGTATCACTACGGCTGGGATTGGGGCCCGAGATTCCTGACAAGCGGCATTTGGCGCGAAGCTGTGCTGACAGGCCGGGACGCTGCGGAGATTAAGGATCTGTATATCCGCCAGAATAAGGTGAACGGGCAGGAGGCCCGGCTGACTGCCTTGGTGGAGGTCGATGCTCCGCAGGCCTGGAGCGGAATGCTGCGGGTGAGTGCGGGAGGTCAGGAATGGACGAAGGCGGCCGCGCTGGTTCCGGGCCTGCAGACGCTTGAGCTTGAGCTGGTTATTGACCAGCCGCGCCTGTGGTGGTGCAACGGCCTCGGAGCACCTGAGCTGTACACCTTCCGTGCGGAGCTGCTTCAGGAAGCGGAGACTGTAAGTGTATCGGAGGCAACAACCGGGCTTAGGGAGATTAAGCTGGTGCGGAAGCCGGATGCGCGGGGGACTTCGTTTTATTTTGAGCTGAACGGGGTGCCGGTCTTCGCCAAGGGGGCGAATCATATTCCGAATGACAGCTTCATCACGGAGGTGACGGAGGAGCGCTACCGCCATGAGATTGCCACGGCCGTGGAATCCCACATGAATATGCTGCGGGTGTGGGGCGGAGGCTTCTATGAAGAAGAGGTGTTCTACCGGCTGTGTGACGAGTATGGGCTGCTGGTCTGGCAGGACTTCATGTTCGCTTGCAGCATGTACCCGGGAGATGAGCTGTTCCTGGATAATGTCCGCGCAGAAGCGGAGTATAATGTGCGCCGTCTGCGGAATCACCCCTGCATTGTGCTCTGGTGCGGGAATAATGAGATTGACTCGGCCTGGTCGGAATATGAGGAACATATGGGCTGGGGCTGGAAGGAACACTATAGCGCTGAGATCCGGGTGACGTTATGGCGTGCTTACGAAGAGATCTTCCACCGGATTCTGCCGGAAGCCGTAGCCGCGAATCATCCCGGCATCGATTACTGGCCGTCCTCACCGCTGCGCGAGCTTACTGGCGGTCAAGACCAGCATGCTACGCGAATTATGGGCGACGGTGATATCCACTACTGGGGTGTCTGGCACGCCAAGGAGCCGTTCGAGAACTATAACGTCAAGGTCGGCCGCTTCATGAGCGAATACGGCTTCCAGTCCTTCCCGGAGCTGAAGTCGGTGCTCAGCTATGCGGAGGAAAAGGATCTGGCGCTGGAATCCAAGGTCATGCTGGCCCATCAGAAGAACGGACAGGGCAACCGGCTGATCAAGGAGTACATGGATATGTACCTGCCGCAGCCGAAGGACTTCCGGGGCTTCCTGTACATGAGCCACGTGCTTCAGGCCGAGGGTATCCGAATGGCCATTGAGAGCCACCGCCGGAGCAAGCCTTATTGCATGGGCACGCTGTACTGGCAGATGAATGACTGCTGGCCGGTCGCTTCCTGGGCCGGAATGGATTATTACGGGCGCTGGAAGGCGCTGCAATATACGGTGCGCCGGAGCTTCAAGGAGGTAATTCTGTCTGTAGACAGCACGGACGGGGAGACGGTCAAGGTGTACGGGGTGTCTGACCGGCGGGAGGCTTTGGATGCCGAGCTGGTGCTGCGGCTGCATGACATCAGCGGCGCGCTGCTGCGGGAATGGTCACAGCCGGTCACCCTGGCTGCCGATTCGTCAGCCGTCATCTTCACGCTGCCGGCGGCTGAGCTGCTGGAGGGCTGTGAGCCGGCCAGTGTGCTGCTGATAGCTTCGCTGCTTGAGGGAGGGAAGGTGCTGGAGCAGGGTCCGCAGACAAGGAAAGTGCTGGAGCGCAAGGAGCATTACTTCGCCGCCGCGAAGGATATTCCGCTGAGCCAGCCGGTCATTACGGTGACCGGGGTGGCGGGCAGCGGAGGCACAAGCTTCACGCTGAGCAGCGATGTGCTGGCGCGGGGCGTGCACCTGACCGCAGAAGAAGAGGGCATCTTCTCCGACAACTTCTTCGACCTGCTGCCCGGCGAGCCGAAGACGGTGGAGTTCTTGCTTCGGGCCGGGGGCGGCGGGGCTGGGGCTGCCTTCATCCCGGCAGCTCCTACAGGGCTTGTGATCCGCTCGATGGCGGATTATATCTAGGAGTTAGGCTGGATTGGCCCGCAGCCTGGGTCTCCCTCGCTGCCGTGGTCTCATTTGAAGCCTAGTCTCCCCCTCCACAGCCGGCTTGCGGACTGACATGCTCTTATTGTTTATAAACTAACCTGCCTGCTTATTCGCACGGACAGCGGACCTTATTATCCTCGGTGGGGGGCGATTCGACCCGAAATCGCGCGGATAAGCGCCTGTGTGTCCGCATGACACAGTAAATGCGGCTAATTAAGCCGCATAGCGGATTCTCAGTCCGCATGGGCAGCAAGCTTCGGCACATGCCAAAAACAGCGGTCCTCTGATAACGGGGGACCGCTGTTTTTGGGATTACTTCTGAATGTCCAACTGTCTTCAGGACGGTTCAACGAACATCTCACCCAGAATATGCCGGGTGCGGTAGGAGTGCTCAGGAAGCGCTGCGGCGGTGAAGGACTCCACATCATCTTGAGCGATATCATACATCGCCTCGATTTCTCTGGAGAAGAGCAGCTGTCCTTCGGTCAGCAGCTCTGCCATCCCGGGGAGTGCAGCCGGAATCAGCTGCTCGGGTACAAGCTGCTGCAGGGCTTCTACATATTGCTCCAGGCTCCGGGCGCCGACGATTTTGACCCCTTTATTCTCCTGGTTGACCAGGATCAGAGTGGGGAAGCCGCGCACGCCAAGCTGGGCCGCCTTCTGGAAATCCGCCTCCAGCTGGTCCTGTGCCGCTTCCAGGCCGGAGGCCTGAACAATCTCCTCCCCGGGCAGTCCGAGACTGTTCACAATCTCTGTGAGGACCTCATCTGTACCGATATTGCGGTTGAAGACGAAGACCGCCTCTCTTGCCCGCCGCAGGAAGGCATGCTCTTGTCCGGGATGTCTGCTCTGAATGACTTTGAATACCCGGGAGGGCGGATAAGAGGACATAACCGGGTCGTTCAGCCAAAGACTGCCGTCAATGGGCATCCGGGAATGCTCCCCGACCTCTCTCCAGTGTCCGGCCACATCGGCAGGCTGCGAGATGCCGTTCGCCTTGTCAGCGAATCCGCTCCAGCCCGCCAGCAATCCGCCCATCAGCAGCTCTATTTTGAAGTATTGGCCATATTGGTGAATGAACCGGTTCAGCACAGGCTCCAGCGCCCAGCAGTGTGAACAGATCGGGTCTGTAGCATAATAGAGAGTAATTTGGGGCTGTGGCTGCGGATTGAAGTCCATCATTTGCACAGCATCTTCTCCGCCCGGACCGCACACCCCCGTCTTTAGATCACAGATCATAGGATTTGTATTCATGAACCGTTTACCTCGCTTTCTTTTCTAAAATATAAGGATTTATATGTTGCACACGATAAATACTCCTTCTATTTCTCGCTGAAACGGTACCGTACTTTAAAAGGACGGCAGAGCCGCTTCCACTTGTAGTATGATTATAATATCTGGGATCGGATTAACAAGTACTATTGTTTTTAATACCTGGTATATAAAATATACTATTGGAGGAATAGCCATATGAAATACGAAGTAGACTTAACGCAGATGTGCCCGGCGACCTTTGCCTTTCATGTTATCAGCGGGAAGTGGAATTTGCCCATACTGGCTTTGCTGAGCGGGGGTGAGCCGGTCCGGTACAACGAATTAAAAAGAAAACTGAACGGCATCACCGGAACCACGTTAACGAATTGTCTCAAAGATCTTATCGATTACGGAATTATCCATCGCGAGCAGTATCATGAGGTGCCGCCGCGCGTCGAGTACTCCCTGACCCCGGCCGGGAAGGAGCTGGTCCCGCTAATCGAGGATATTGTGGCCTGGGGTACCAGAAATATGCATGTGCCCGGCTGAATCCCGGATATCCCGCACTTCCGGTTGACTTGCACAGGACCCGCCCCTATGATGATAAATAATATGTAACATTCAGGCTCGCACAAAGCCCGCACACAGAGGAGAGAAACAGCATGGCGATGGAGATTGAACGCAAATTCCTGCTGCCGGAATACCCGGAGCGGCTGATTGAAGAAGGGCAGCTGAAGGTGCTGACCCGTCACAGTATTGACCAGACGTACCTTGCCATTGAGGAAGGGCAGGAGCTGCGGGTGCGCAAGATTACCGATCTGGACACCGGTGAGGTTACGTATACCCATACGTTCAAGAATGGCCTGGGCATCAGCCGACAGGAGATTGAATATTCCATATCCGCCGGTTTATACAACCAGATGATTGAGGCTGTGAAGGCGGTCCCGCTGGTCAAAACCCGGATCACCGCCGTCTGGAACGGCACAACGGTGGAGATTGATCTCTATACCCAGCTGGAGCTGACGGTGCTGGAGGTTGAATTCGAGTCGCTGGAGGAAGCGCAGCGCTTCGCGGCCCCGGAATGGTTCGGGCAGGATGTCAGCACCGAGAAGAAGTACAGCAATAAGACGGTCTGGAAAGAGCTCCAGAACAGATGATGCCAGGGTGCCTTAATATTACAGAATCAGCGGACTTTAACGCGTAAACGTGGTACTATGTAGAGTAAATAAAGAGGGGTTCAGGAGGATGAGACGGTATGGAGTATATAAGCACAAGAGGCAAGGTAGCGGCCAGAGGGTTTATTGACACGGTACTGATGGGGCTGGCCGATGACGGCGGACTGATGGTGCCGGCTGAGATTCCGGTGATTTCCCCGGAGAAGCTGGAGGAATGGAGAAGCCTGAGCTATCAGGAGCTGTTCCTTGAGATTTTCTCCTATTATATCAATGATGAGATTCCCTATGAGGATCTGCGCAAAATGGTCTACACCAGCTATGGCAACTTCCGTGCTCCAGAGGTGACGCCGCTGCGCAAGGTGAAGGATTCCCTGTATGTGCTGGAGCTGTTCCATGGGCCGACCTTTGCCTTCAAGGATGTGGCGCTGCAATTCATGGGTGAGCTGTATTCCTATATTGCCAAGGTGCGGGGCGAGATTATCCACATTCTCGGCGCTACCTCCGGCGATACCGGGGCGGCTGCGATTCAGGGCGTACGCGGCAAGGAAGGCATCAAAATCTGTATCCTTCATCCGCACGGCAAGGTCAGCAAGGTGCAGGAGCTGCAAATGACCACCGTAGAGGACAGCAATGTGCTGAACCTGTCCGTAGAGGGCAACTTCGACGATTGCCAGAAGATTATCAAGGAGCTGTTCGCCGACCTTGACTTCAAGGGACGGTACCACCTGCGGGCGGTCAATTCGATTAACTTCGTGCGCATACTGGCGCAGACGGTCTATTACTTCTATGCTTATCTGCAGCTTCCGGGCAGCGATCAGAAGAAGGTGAATATCAGTGTGCCTTCGGGCAACTTCGGCAATATTTTCTCAGGCTTCCTGGCGCAGCAAATGGGCTTGCCGATCCGCAAGCTGATCATCGCAACCAATGAGAACAACATCCTGGAGCGGTTCGTATTAACGGGCGAGTACAAGCCGGGCAGCTTCATCGGCACCTACAGCCCGTCGATGGATATTCAGGTGGCGAGCAACTTTGAGCGGTATCTGTACTATCTGGTGGGCGAGGATGCGGAGAAGGTATCTGCGTATATGGCTGCTTTGCAGAGTGAAGGCTCCTTCACGGTGGACGGCGAACTGCTGGCCCGGGTCCAGGAGGACTTCTCCGCACTGGGTGTGAAGAACGAGCGGTGCCTGGAGATCATCAGCCAATATGAGCAGGAAGCCGGTTATCTGCTGGATCCGCATTCGGCCTGCGGTGTAGCCGCCAGCGAGCAGTTCGGCACGCCTGACGAGACAAGCATCGCCTTCGCGACGGCGCATCCGGCCAAGTTCGACGAGGCGATCAAGTTGACGGGCATCAAGCAGGAGTTCCCGGCGCAGATCGCGGCCCTGTTCGAGCAGCCGCAGCATCAGGTGGTCGTCGATCATGACAAGGCGGAGATTGTGCGCCAGCTTGTGGCTTTTTACGGTTAAAATAGGGTGCGGGTGCAGGTAGGCCCGCGCATGCAGACAGCCCCCGCCGGGATGGTGGGGGCTGTTCGGCGTGCGGCCCGGTGTATGTGTAACGGATGTGCGTTTAATTGCAATCCGTACATCTAAATCGTCGGATACACCGCCGAATATCCGTTTAGATGTATTTGCTGCAACTAAAATTCCGGCTGTACCCGGGATCTCACCCTTCAGGCAAAATTTAGTTGTACAAACTGCAGGTAGAAGAGGAAAACCCTCCGGTTTGCTGTTTTTAATTGTACAGACTGCAACTATCCCCGAAAGCGTTCGCTCTGACCACTGCCCATTGCTCCTCGCCCACTACCATTGCGCCTGCTGATTGCTCCCCGCCCACTGCCTACTGCCATTGCGCTTGCTGATTGTTTACCGTCCACTGTCCGCTACTATTGCGCCTGCTGATTGCTCCCGGCCCACTGCCCGCTACCATTGCGCCTGAGTGATTGCTCCCCGCCCACTGCCTACTACCATTGCGCCTGCTGATTGTTCACCGTCCACTGCCTACTACCATTGCCCATTGCCCACTGCCCACTACCATTGTGCTTGCTGATTGTTTACCGTCCACTGCCCACTACCATTGCGCTTGCTGATTGTTCACCGTCCACTGCTCACTACCATTGCGCCAGCTGATTGCTCCCCGCCCACTGCCCACTTCTCCCTTCCACTGCGCCTAACCTGCTTCCACCTGGCGGGTAATTGCATTTTGTACAGTAGAAAGTCGCCAAAACACCTCCAAAATCGATTCTGTTGTATTTCATACAGCAGAATGATGTGGGATGGCTTGATACAAGCCAAAACTCCAAATTCTAGTGTACAAAATACAATAGAATGGCTAAAAAGGAGCTCTCTACCGGATTCTATTGTACGAAGTACAATTGCAGGCCCCGCTGGAGGAGGGGGATGGAGCGGTTGGAGTGGGGCGACCCGGTGGGAGGGCGCATGCTCCGATTGGAGTCAGATGACGCTGTGTGGGGAGGGGGCGTGGTCCGGTTGGAGTGGGGCGACCGGTGGGAGGGGGCATGGTCCGATTGGAGTCAGATGATGCTGTGTGGGGAGGGGGCGTGGTCCGGTTGGAGTGGGGCGACCGGTGGGAGGGGGCATGGTCCGATTGGAGTCAGATGACGCCCTGTGGGGATGCATGACCGGGTTAGAGTTGGACGACTCGGTGGGGTGGACCAATGCCCTCATAGACCACCGACAGCAGGCGAAGAGGGTTTGCACTCAGGTGCATTTTTTCACAAGCGGAATCTAGCGGAATTTGTCGGAAAATACGGCAGAAAAGTGGACAGACCTACCACGGAGTGAGAAAATAGCAGTTGAGTGAAGTGAATCAAGCTGATGTTATCATGTGAAACCTATAAATTCGTACATTATAAAAAGGACGGGATCATTCATGACAATTCGTTTCGGGGTCGTAGGGACTAACTGGATTACTGACCGATTCATTCAGGCGGGACTGGAGAACGAGGAGTTCCTGCTCACGGCTGTGTATTCCCGCACAGAGGAGAAGGGGCAGGCCTTCGCAGCCAAGTATGCCGGAGCTTCGATCTACACGGATCTGGAGCAGATGGTATCCAGCAGTGAGGTGGATGCAGTGTACATCGCCAGCCCGAACTCCATGCACGCGGAACAGGCGATCATATGTATGAATCACGGCAAGCATGTGCTCTGTGAGAAGCCGGCGGCCTCCAACAGCCGCGAGCTGAAGGCGATGATCGAAGCGGCGCGCAGCAATGATGTGCTGTTCATGGAAGCGATGAAGTCTACGTTCATGCCGAATTTCGGCGTGATCCGGGACAATCTGTATAAGCTGGGGCAGGTTCGGCGGTATTTTGCCGGGTATTGTCAATATTCGTCCAGATATGATGCCTACCGCCAAGGGACCGTGCTGAATGCCTTCAATCCCGAGTACTCCAATGGTTCGCTGATGGATCTGGGCATCTATTGCCTGTATCCGATGGTGGTTTTGTTCGGCAAGCCGGATTCAGTGAAGGCGCTAGGCCTGATGCTCGGTTCGGGCGTGGACGGCGAAGGCAGCATGGTGATGCGCTACCCGGACATGGGGGCCGTGATTATGCATTCCAAAATTGCTGATTCCTACCTGCCGGCAGAGATTCAAGGAGAGAACGGAACGATGGTGATCGACAAGATCAACCAGCCCTACCAGGTCAAAATCCACTACCGCGACGGAACCGTCGAGGAGCTTACGCTCCCGCAGGTATATGAGTCGATGTATTATGAGGTGCAGGAGTTCATTGAGCTGCTAAAGAGCGGCCGCAGGGAGAGTGAGATCAACAGCCATGCCAATTCCCTGGCGGTGGCCGAGCTGATGGAAGAGGCGAGAGCCCAGATCGGCCTGCGGTATGCTTCGGATCTCTAGCGTAACGGGCGAACTGGCCTGCATTTACTATTGAAATGGGGAGCAGAACTTGAAGACGTTCAAAAAGGTATACATCGAGATTACAAGCGTCTGCAACCTGGCGTGCAGCTTCTGTCCGCCCACGGAACGGCAGAAGAACTTCATGAAGCTGGAGACCTTCAATATGATCCTCGATGAGATCAAACCGCACAGCAATCACATCTATCTCCATGTCAAAGGCGAGCCGCTGCTGCACCCGAAGCTGGGCGAGCTGCTCGATGCCGCTCATGCCAAGGGCTTCAAGGTGAACATTACGACCAACGGGACGCTGATCCATAAAGCGGGGCCGAAGCTGCTCGGCAAGCCGGCGCTGCGGCAGATGAACTTCTCGCTGCACAGCTTCGACGGCCATGCCGGCTCCGAGAACCGCGAGGGCTATCTCGCGGAGATTATACAGTTCGTCCGGGAGATCTCGGCGCGCGGCGTCATTGTCTCGTTCCGGCTGTGGAATCTGACCGAGGACAACCGCACCAATCTGGAGAAGCAGCGCAACCGCGAGACGCTGGCCCTGCTGGAGGAGGCCTTTGGACTCGACTACCGGATTGAGGAGAAGGTCGTTCCCGGCAGCGGAGTGAAGATCGCCCCGCGTGTATATCTGAACCAGGACCATGAGTTCAAATGGCCCGCCCTGCATGAGCCGGAGGATGACGGCAAGGGCTTCTGCCACGCGCTGCGCAGCCAGGCGGCGGTGCTGGTGGACGGTACGGTGGTTCCCTGCTGCCTCGACGGCGAAGGCGTTATCAAGCTGGGCAATATCCATGAGCAGCCGTTCTCGGAGATTGTCGAGGGGGAGCGGGCGAACAATCTGTACTACGGCTTTTCCCGGCGGGAGGCTGTGGAGGAGCTGTGCCGCAAATGCGGCTACCGGCAGCGGTTCGGAACTTAGGCCTAAACTGGACCGAAGCCGGTGCATACCGGTAAGGCAACAAGGTGAGACTGTAGAGAGAATCATTCAGCAAGGCCGGATCATACGAAAAGAGGGAATAGATGGCTACTATACTTGTTGCAGACGACGATGCGAATATCCGCGAGCTTGTCTGCCTATTTCTGCGTAATGACGGATTTGACACCGCCGAAGCGGCAGACGGCCAAGAGGCGCTGGCGGTCTACGCCAGAACACAGGTGGATCTGGTCATCCTGGATATTATGATGCCGGTAATGGACGGCTGGGCGCTGTGCAAGGAGCTGCGCAGAGCGGACCCGGAGCTGCCGCTGTTAATGCTGACGGCGAAGGGCGAGACCTGGGAGAAGGTGAAGGGATTCGAGCTGGGGACGGATGATTACCTGACTAAGCCCTTCGATCCGCTGGAGCTGACAGTCCGCGTCAGGGCCTTGCTGAAGCGCTCCGGGATCGGCAAGTCGCAGATGATCCGCTTCGGCGGAGTCACCCTGGACCGGCAGACTTATAAGGTGATGAACGGGAGTGAAGCGCTGTCCCTGCCGCTGAAGGAATTCGAGCTGCTGTACAAGCTGGCCGGGACACCGGGGCAGGTCTATACCCGCGAGCAGCTGATCGACCAGATCTGGGGCATCGATTACGCCGGGGATGACCGGACGGTGGATGTACATATCAAGCGCCTGCGGGAACGGTTCGCGGGGGCGGCGGATTTCCGGATCGAGACCGTTCGCGGGCTGGGCTACCGGCTTGAGGTTAACGAATGATCAAATCCCTCTATACCCGCGTGGTTTTGACCTTCCTGGTCTCCGTAATCGGGGGGACGGTGATCTCCTTCTATCTGGCGATATGGATCTATAGGGATCAATTGAACGAGAATCTGCAGGTTTCCCTGTTGCGCTTTGCGCAAGATATCGTGCGGATCTATGAGAGCTTCCCGCTCAATGAAGCTGACAAATTCGTAAGCGGCATGAAGCAGCTTGAGACCTACCATGTACGGATTTACGATGAGAACGGCGGGGTTCAATCTTACGGCGGGCCTGACGGAATGAAGCTGGAGACCGTCACTGCGGAGCAATTGAAGCAGGTGCTGGCCGGCAGCATCGTTCAGGTTAATCCGACCGGCATCTCGATTAGCCTGCTGGGGCTGCAATTAATGACGGATACGGGAAAAAAGGCATTGTTCGTCGAGCCTGTCGGCCCGCCGTCCGGCACTTTTGTGATCAAATGGCTGCTGAATTTCGCGGTGTATTCGCTGGTAACCGGCAGTCTGTTCATTCTGGTGGCAGCGGTGTTCCTGGTCCGGCCGATCAAGAAGCTGACCGCCGCAACCCGCCGGATTGCCGCCGGAGACTTCAACGTGAAGCTGAATATCAAGCAGAACGGGGAGCTGGGCACCCTCGCCCGCAGCTTCGAAGAGATGACGCAAGATCTGCAGCAGCTGGAGCAGCTGCGCCGTGACTTCGTGTCGAATGTATCCCATGAGGTGCAGTCGCCGCTGACCTCCATCTCCGGGTATGCGCGGGCGCTGAAGCAGATGGATATCCCGGAGAGTGAGCGCAACCGGTATCTGGATATCATCATCGGCGAAGCAGAACGGATGTCCAAGATGAGCGACAGTCTGCTGAAGCTAAGCCTGCTGGAATCACAGTCCCGGCAGCTGCAGTTCACCACCTTCAGCCTGGATGAACAGATCAGAAGGGTGATCCTGGCCCTGCAGCCGCAGTGGTCCTCCCGGGGCATCACCTTCGAGCTTGATCTGGAGGCCGGTACACTGACGGGGGATGCAGACCAGTTGAATCAGGTCTGGATGAACCTGCTGGGGAACAGCATCAAGTTCTCCGGGGATGGGGGAGTGATAAGTGTTCATGCGTGGCAGGATTACAAAGGTGTGACCGTTCGTGTGTCCGACACCGGCATCGGGATTAGCCCAGAGGACCAGAAGCGGATCTTCGAGCGCTTCTTCAAGGCGGACCGCTCCCATAGCCGGAAGTATAACGGCAGCGGAATGGGACTGGCCATCGTGAAGCAGATTATTCTGCTGCATCAAGGGGATATCCGGGTCGAGAGTGAGCTTGGCGCAGGCACAAGCTTCATTGTCACGCTGCCGCTTAATACACCGGCGAATTAGATAAGTTCTTCCGTTCATCCTCTGTTCATATTACCGTCACGGAGAGTACATTTTCATTGTGGGAATTGACAGCAGTGTGCCGAACCAAGGGGGCTTGGATGATAAAATACCGGTGGGGACGCTTAAGTTCCTCGACAAATCCGGCATCATGAGATTGCTCCAAAAGATAGCATATCAAGGAGAATTTCACAGAAGCCCAGGCGCTGGCCTTCTCCAAAGAGATTGCCAAGGATTACAGGGAGTTCATGGCAGGCCCTGAAATGATACAATAGAGAAAGAGCTATACGCAGCCGCAGGCTTCTATAGAGAAGCTTGCGGTTTGTTCAATTCAACCCAGCAGCTGATTCAAACCGCCGGTAACAGGGCTATTGTATAGGGATTGTTATTTACATAGGGAGGCTTGTCTATGCTGAAATCATTGCAGGCTATTGAAGCATACCGTGAAGGGAAGCAGATTGCCGGAACAGAGGCTCCGTGGCTGGAGTACATTGTACAGGCAGAGCAGACGATTGTGAATCTGGAGCGGGTGGAGTCGCTGCAGTCGCTGGAGCAGCAGAATCCGGTGCTGGATTATGTAGAGCGGAGTCTGCGGGTGTTGGACAGCCTGCCGCTGTCCTACTGGATTAAGGAGCTGGCGGAGGAGACGCTGGTCTGGTCAGAGACGGCCAAGGGCGGCACGGTCCGGCAGCGCCGGGGCTGGCAGGCGGAAGGCATTAATATCTTCGTTCATAATATCGGCTCCGCCCAGTTGTACCGCAGGTATGCGGAGGGGCTGAAGCAGGAGGCGGCAGGCTCCAGGGAGAAAAGACTGGTTGTACATACACTGATCGAAACGCACGGGCTGATCGGCCAACAGATCCGCGGCGAGGTGCCGCCCGCCGTCAATCTTCCCTTATCCGGGCTGGTGGAGCACGGCCTGCTGAGTGCAGATGAGCTGGAGCGGCTGCTGTTCGCACTGAATCACTGCATTATCTCGGCGGTATCCCCGGAGCTGTGGCAGGAGGTCCGCCCCCGGGTGATGGAGCTGATTGCCGTCATCGCCGCCGGGAAGCTGGTGCTGGAAGTGCCGATGAAGGAGCGCCTGCGCCGGATGCGCGCCGGGTCGATTGCACAGGGCGAGGACTACGAAGCGGAATGGGACCGGCTGCTGCAGGAGGGCTTCCTCCCGGATACTCTGGAGCCGCTCCAGCCCATGACCTTCTGGTATGTGGAATCGGCGCTGCAGACCTTCTCGCTGGAGCAGTTCCTGAAGGTGATGAGCCTGGTGGCCGGAAGCCGCCCGCAGGAGGTGAGCCATCTCAGCTTCGAGGCGGTCATGAACAGCATTTATTATGATTATAAGGGCAGCAAGAAGATCAACGTGTACAAGAAACGGATTATTGAGAAATACCTCGCGGAGCTGAGCTGGGAGGAGATCTATAGCGGAAAGACGCCTTCCGGCAGCAATCCGCATCTGGTGCACCGGCTGTTGCGGAAGGAGCATCTGCCGGATACGCTGTTCTTCCAGTTCGAATTCTCCCCGGCAGCGGAGAAGCTGATCGAATTCTGCATGGAGGCCGAGAAGTCGGCGCTGTATGAACGGGCCGTCCTGCTGCTGTTCGACCTGTTCGGTCTGCGGCGGGATGCCTTCGACCGCTTCCATAATGAGGACACCTACTTAAGCCAGATGAATGATACGGCAGATTATAAGGCGGTCATTCTGGACTACGTGACCGGGCGGAAGGTGCTGGACATCGGTCCCGGCGGCGGGGTGCTGCTGGACCTGATTGAAGAACGGATGCCGGAGGCTGTGCCGGTGGGCATTGATATCTCCAGCAATGTAATCGAAGCGCTGCGGCAGCGCAAGCAGCGGGAGGGCCGCCGCTGGGAGGTGCTCCAGGGGGATGCGCTGAATCTGAAGGATTACGTGGAGCCGGGGACGGTGGATACAGTGATTTTCTCATCGATTCTGCATGAGCTGTATTCCTATGTGCCGCTGGGCGGGCAGAAGTTCAATCATGACACGGTGGCGGCAGCGCTGGCCAGCGCCTTCGGGGTTCTGGCGGACGGCGGGGCGATCATTATCCGCGACGGGATTATGAGCGAGCCGGAGGATGAGCTGCGCCGGGTACGGTTCCTGGAGGCGGACGGGATGGCGTGGCTGGAGCGGTATGCGGAGGATTTTGCCGGACGGCCTATCCGTTACGAGAAGCTTGGCCCGCAGGAGGTCCGCCTGCCGGTGAATGATGCTATGGAATTCCTGTATACCTACACCTGGGGGGAAGAAGCCTACATCCATGAGGTTCAGGAGCAGTTCGGTTACTTCACTCCGTCGCAGTACGCGGCATTCATTGTGCAGACGCTGGGAGACCGCGCGAAGATTGAGGTGTTCCGCCACTACCTGCAGGAGGGGTACACGGAGGCGCTGGAGAACAGGGTGGTTATGATGGACGATAACGGGCAGTCTGTGCCTTTGCCGGACAGCACATGCTTTATTGTAATCCGTAAGGAGGCAAGCTGAAGTGAACAACGCTAATCTCAGCGTACTTGTAGTAGAAGATGATGCTGATATTAACCGCCTGCTGTGCCGGATGCTGACAGGTGAAGGACTGAACGCTGTACCTGCATTCTCGGGGAGTGAAGCCTCCCTCAGAATGTCGCTGGAGGACTACCAGCTGATCCTGATGGACCTGATGCTGCCGGGAATCACAGGCGAGTCGCTGATTGCGCAGATCCGCGCACAGTCTACTGTTCCCATTATTGTAATCTCGGCCAAAAGCGCGCTGGAGGACAAGGTGAGCCTGCTGCGTCTGGGAGCGGATGATTATATTACCAAGCCATTTGACCAGGAGGAGGTGTTGGCCAGAGTGTACGCGCAGCTCCGCCGGCTGCAATATTCGCCTGCCGCAGGGTCTGACGGCGAGATACTCAAGGTACGCGGGCTGGTCATGGACAAACAGCGGCGGGAGGTTAGGCTGGAAGACCGGGTCCTGGCTTTAACCAAATACGAATTTGAGCTGCTGGCGGTGCTGATGTCGAGGCCGGATCATATTTTCTCCAAAAGCGAGCTGTACCGGCAGATCTGGGGCGGCACGTACCTGGGAGACGATAACACCATTAATGTACATATCAGCAATCTGCGGGCCAAAATGGCCGCAGTCACGGAAGAGGAGTATATCCGCACGATCTGGGGCATCGGGTTCAAGCTCGTATAACGGGTGAATTCTTTAGACTTTCTTAAGACTTTGCTTAAAGGTTATTAAAAGTGTTCTTTATACAATGGAATTATCAAACGGCAAGGGAGTCTTAACGATGATGCATTGTATATTGGAGATTAAGGCGCTCAATAAGACCTATCAGGAAGCTTATGCGCTCCGGGATATTAACCTGCAGATTGAGTCAGGGGATATCGTAGCACTGATCGGTAAAAATGGCGCAGGCAAAACCACGCTGTTCAAATGTATTACAGAGCAGGTGTTTCCGTCGGCAGGCACGATTACGCTCTACGGACACCGGGATGACGCCGGTCTGCGGAAGGGGCGCCGGAGCATCGGGGCGATGATTGAAGAGCCGGCGTTCTTCCCGGACTTCACGGCCAGGCAGAACCTGGAGTACTTCCGCCTGCAGAGGGGGCTGGCCGGTAAGGATTCCATAGAGCAGGCGCTTAAGGAGGTCAATCTGCTTCAAGCCGCAAACAAGAAATTCAAAGCCTTCTCCCTCGGGATGAAGCAGCGGCTGGGACTTGCGCTTGCGCTGATGACCCGCCCTGAGCTGCTAATTCTGGATGAACCGACCAATGGCCTTGACCCGGAGGGGAAGGCGGAGATCCGCCAGCTCCTGCAGACCCTGAATGAAGAGAAGAGGGTCACGATCCTCATCTCAAGTCACGTATTGTCTGAGCTGCAGAGTGTGGCTACCCGTTATATTTTCATGGATCAGGGGAAGATTGTAGAGCAATTGACGGCAGAAGAGCTGCTGCAGAAGACCAGAAGAAATGTAGAGATTGTTGTGGATAACAGCGGCAAGGCCTCTACGGTTCTGGAACAGCATTTCCCGGGGATTCCGTACCGGATTCTGCCGGGACACCGGATTCTGCTCTCCGGCGGTATGGATAAGACCGATCAGCTCAACCGGGTGCTCCATGCCCAAGGCGTCAGCGTGTTCTCCATTACAGCCACCGGCGGGGATTTGGAAGAATACTACCTGGGTCTGCTGGGAGGTGAGCGTCATGCTTAATCTGATGAAAAGTGAGCAGTACCGTTTTGTCCGCACCAAGAACTATTATTATTACGGGTTGCTCTGTGTGGTGCTAATGGTTGCTGCCGCCATAACGCTCATGGTCTTTCATCAGTCTGTGCCGGATTTTCCCTATGGGAATGAGCGATTCTTCTACCGTAATGTGCTGTCTATGATGCCGGTGGTATTCGCCTTGCTGTCTATTTTTACCGGGGTCCTGATGGGGGATAACAAGCATGTGCTCAAAAATACCGTAGCCTACGGCTTCAGCAGACGCTCGATCTACACCGCCAAGCTGCTGGTTACACTGGCCGGCTTCCTGCTGTTCGCGCTCGTTCTGGTCGGGATCTCGGTCCTGCTCGGTTCGAAGCTGCTGCTGCGCAGCTATGAATATGCGCTAACTGAATACTGCCAGATGCTGCTTGGTATGCTGCCTATTATGATTGCCGGTGTAACCACCTACTTCTGTATCAACGCTGTGATGAACAAGAATGCACAGATATCTACCGTGTTCCTGCTGATCTATTTCCTGCCCCACATGATTCTGAGCGCGCTGAAAGGCAGATTTACCTGGGCGGCCTGGCTCTACAGTCATAGCCCTGCTTATTATTTGTTCAATGCCTACGATTTGGGGACCTATCCTGCCTGGGAGCCGTGGGTTACAGGAATGGTGTGTACGCTGTTCTTTTATGTATTGGGATTGTATCTGTTCAGGAAGGAAGAGTTCTAACAGATGCTGCTAAGGAGGGAAGACGTATGTATCTTGCTATAGCCATCATTGCCGTTCTAGCCGCTGTATGTATACTCGTTGTGTATCTGCTGCAGCGGCAGAGCATGATTCAAGTACGGCGGCAATTGACGGAGTGGGAGTCGTCTTCCCTGCAGCACCTCCATGTCAAGCTGCCTCTGCCCGGGAAGGAGATGGAGAAGCTCATCGTGGCCCTTAACCGGCTGCTGGATCAGCGCCAGAGAGAGCGGGTGATCCACCAGTCGAGAGAGCGCGCCGTGAAGGAAGAGATCGCCAATCTGTCCCATGATCTGCGGACTCCGCTTACGTCCATGCAGGGATATGCCCATCTGTTGAAAGATCCCCTGGCTTCCGAGGCCGAGCGGCAGCAGTATTTGGAGATTATCATACATAAGATGGCGGTCATGAACAATATTGTCGAAGCGTTCTACGAATTGTCCAGTATAGACTCGGGGGACACTCCTTTGGACAGCCAGCCGGTCTATCTCTACAGCCTGCTGAGCGAAGTGATTCTGGCGTTTCATCCGGACCTTACGCAGAAGGGCATCGAGGTGCAGCTTCATCTGGATGAGAATGTCAAGGCCATCCCCCTGGATGAGAAAGCCATGATCCGCATCTTCTCCAATGTGCTCCAGAATGTGCTCCGGTACGGCAAGAACCGCTTAACCGTCTCCCTGTATACGGAAGAGCAGCAGGTGAAGCTGAAGTTCGCCAATGATACGGAGCATATCCGCAGGGCAGATCTGCCCAGGCTGTTCGAGCGGACGTACACCAGCGATCCTTCGCGGTCAAGCGGCCAGCTCGGTCTGGGACTCGCCATTGTGAAGCAACTGGTGGAGAGGCAGGGAGGCACGATTGGAGCCGCTTTGAACGGCGGAGAGTTTGAATTGTTTATTGCATTTGGGGAAAAGTGAAGGGAGCCGCAGAATTGCGGCTCCCTTTGTGTATGCACAGCTGCTACTGATCCTGCTGTAGCGTAATGTGTAACGAGCTGATTTTGCCACCCTGCACCTTGAATTCATGCCGGAACTGCTGTGGGGCAGGGACGCGGTTCTTGTTGAACTCGCCCTCCATCTCAGCGGTCACGGCAATGCGGCCTCCGGCTTCTTCAATGTCCATAATGGTGAAGCGGACCTTGGCCGAGAATAGCTCGGATTCTCCCCAGGCCGCTATAGCCTCGGTGCCCTCTGCCGTCTTCCCGTTATTCTTCACCACAGCACCGGGTGCGAACAAATCGATGAACGCCTCCGGCTGGTATTGGTTCACGGCGTTGTAGAAGTCCTGTACCTCAATCGGCAAGGTAACATGCTGGTTCATGAGTATCTGCCTCCTGTAAGTAGATTGGCGCGCTTGTCCTGCGCCCTTACCATACCTTAAACGGATCGGACGACCGGTAAGCAGAGGCTTTTCGCGGAACCGGACCGGGAGCTAAGGATACAACATGTTCTGCCCGGCGGTCAGGCCGGTATTCTTGCGGAATTCAGAGGGAGAGCAGTTCATCGCCTTGCGGAACACTTTGATGAAGTAGCTCACGTTGTCGAAGCCGACGTCCATGGCGATGCCGGAGATTTTGCGGTCACTCTGCTGCAGAAGCGCTGCGGCCTGGCGGACCCGGTAGGAGTTGATATAGTCTACAGGCGTCTTGCGGGTCATGCTTTTGAAGAAACGGCAGAATTGTCCTTCGCTCATCGGAATCAGCCCGGCCAGGTCGCGCGTGCGGATCGGCTCCTGATAGTGGTCCTGGATATAGAGAATGGCCTTCTTCAGCCGGTCCGCCTTCGTATTATCCGCCCCCTCCGAGGGGCTGTGGTTCACCGAACGTCCGGGCAGCGCAATCTGCGAGAGCATGATCAGCAGGGTGCCTTTGATAAAAGACTCGAATCCTGGCATCTGCTGTTCATAGGCCTTCATCATATGGTTCAGATGCAGCAGCAGCTCCGCCTGCCAGGGCACGGACGCGGTAAGGTGGCGCGGGAAGCTCTGGCGTTTCTCCTGAAGCGGCAGAATGACGGTCTGCTGGATGGTATCATATTGGGCGCTGGCCAGAAGATCAGGGTGGAAGACCAGTGCGCAGAAGCGGCAAGGTGTATCCGCAAGCGCATAAGCGGCATGGATATCGCCGGACTCAATGAACACAGCCTCGCCGGGGCGGAGCGTGAAATAGTCGGTATCCACCTGGAACAGAATCTCTCCCTCCAGCAGCAGGAAGAACTCAGCCTCCTCATGCCAGTGGGTATCCAGAACATGCGCTCCGGCCGGCAGCTCGATCCAATAGGCGGCGAGGGGGAACATGGCGTCTCCGTGCTCGCGGTCTTCCTTCAGCAGGCGCTGCGAGGTGCGGTCCATAGATTAATGCCCTCCTTTCGGAATTAACGTCAGAATAGTGTTATAAATAAGCTATATTATATTAGTTATGCGCTTTTATTATCGGTATAATGCAACTATAAACACCAAATCGAAAGGTGGCAAGCACACTTATGAAATTTACAGACGGTCTCTGGCTGGTCCGGGACGGGATTACAATTAATGGTGCAGTGCAGAACTACGTGGTCGAGAAAACAGAGGAAGGCCTGACCGCCATCACGCAGACGACTCCCATCACGGGACGTTCGGCTACCCTCAACTCCACGCTGCTGACGGTGAAATTCCATTCCCCGCTTCCGGGTGTGGTGGGAGTCAAGATTATTCATAACGACGGAGTGATTGACCGGGGGCCTTCGTTTGAGCTGACCGAGGGAACGGGAGATCATGTTCAGATTGAAGAGAGCGAAGCACAGACGGTGCTGATCAGCGGCGGACTCCGTGTCGTCATCAACAAAGGCACCCACTGGTCGGTGGACTTCTACCGCGGCGATGAGCGGATTACCGGCAGCGGCTTCAAGTCGATGGCTTATATTACAGATCAGAACGGCAACACCTTCATGCGGGAGGAGCTGGATCTCGGTGTCGGCGAATTCGTCTATGGTCTGGGCGAGCGCTTTACGGCTTTTGTCAAAAATGGACAGGTTGTCGATCTGTGGAACAAAGACGGCGGCACAAGCTCCGAGCAGGCGTACAAGAACGTTCCGTTCTATGTGACGAGCAAGGGTTACGGCGTCTTCGTGAACCATCCGGAGCTGGTCTCCTATGAAATCGCTTCAGAGAAGGTGAAGAAGGCTCAGTTCAGCGTAGCGGGCGAGAGCCTGGAATACTTCGTAATCGACGGGCCAACCATTAAAGAGGTAATCACCAAATACACTTCCCTGACCGGCAAGCCTGCGCTGCCTCCCGCCTGGAGCTTCGGGCTGTGGCTGACCACTTCGTTCACGACGGACTACGATGAAGCAACGGTCAATTCCTTCGTGGAGGGGATGGCGGAGCGCGATCTGCCGCTGCATGTGTTCCACTTCGACTGCTTCTGGATGCGCGAATACCAGTGGACCGATTTCCAGTGGGATTCCCGCGTGTTCCCGGACCCGGTGGGGATGCTGAAGCGTCTGCATGACAAGGGGCTGAAGATCTGCGTCTGGATCAACTCCTATATCGGGCAGCGTTCCCCGCTGTTTGAAGAAGGCAAGAAGAACGGCTATCTGCTGAAACGGCCGAACGGCGACGTCTATCAGACCGACCTGTGGCAAGCGGGCATGGGGCTGGTCGACTTCACGAACCCTGCAGCCTGCGAATGGTATGCCGGTTATCTGCGCGATCTGGTGGATATGGGCGTAGACAGCTTCAAGACCGACTTCGGTGAGCGGATTCCAACGGATGTGGTCTATTTTGACGGCTCTGATCCGTACAAGATGCATAACTACTATACCCAGTTGTATAACAAGGTTGTATTCGAGGTGCTGGAAGAGAAGCTCGGCAAAAATGAAGCCGCCGTCTTCGCACGCTCCGCCACCGCCGGCGGCCAGCAGTTCCCGGTTCACTGGGGCGGCGACTGCTACGCCGACTATGAATCGATGGCCGAGAGTCTGCGCGGCGGCCTGTCGCTCGGCCTCTCCGGCTTCGGCTTCTGGAGCCACGACATCGGCGGGTTCGAGAACACCGCTCCGGCCCATGTGTTCAAGCGCTGGCTGGCCTTCGGCCTGCTCTCCAGCCACAGCCGGCTGCACGGCAGCACCTCGTACCGTGTGCCTTGGGCGTATGACGATGAGGCCGTGGACGTTACCCGCTTCTTCACCAAGCTCAAATGCAGCCTGATGCCATACCTGTATGATGTCGCCGGACAGGCGCATGAGCAGGGCTGGGCTTCGATGCGGGCGATGGTGATGGAATTCCCGGAAGATCCGACCTGTGAGGTGCTGGACCGCCAGTACATGCTGGGGGATTCCCTGCTGGTTGCTCCGATCTTCCAGGAGAACGGCGAAGTGAAGTACTATCTGCCGGCTGGACGCTGGACACACCTGCTGAATGGTGAGACTGTACAGGGCGGATCATGGCGCAAGGAGAAGCATGACTTCTTCAGCCTGCCACTGTTCGTGCGGCAGAATGCTTTGCTAGCTGTAGGCAGCGTGGATAACCGGCCGGATTATGATTTTGCTGATGGCGTGAAGCTCAGCCTGTACTCCCTGGAGGACGGGAAGACGGCGGCAGCCACTGTCCGCGACATCAACGGCGCGCCTGAGCTGAAGGTTGAAGCGGTACGCAGCGGCAGCACGGTAACCGTAACGGCTGAGGGCAGCGGCAAAGCCTTCACCTTCGCGGTGAAGGACCTCGGCGCTATTGCTTCGGTGGATGGCGCGGCGCAGGCCGATGAGACGACCGTGAGTGTGGGTGCGGGCGCGAAGTCGGTATCGTTCACGATTACGCTGAAGTAAGACAACCAGATTACCTTTTAACTAAGATAACTAAAGACTGAATTAACACACCCGGCTCTCTGATGACAGGCGACAATCGTCTCCTGGCTCGGGGAGCTTTTTGGGGATTGGCGTCTGAGGAGGTGCACAAGGGTGCGCCGCAATGGGCTAAATGCTGCAAGAATTGCAACATTCCCCTCAGCAGGAGCAGGGCTAGGGCGAATTGTTGTCCAAAATGCAGCATTTCAGCTTCACTGAACGAATCAGCGGCGAAATTCCTGCATTTTATGCAACATTGCACCAGAATAGCGGGTTTCGCAGGCATCAGAGTTGCAGATCATGCAACATTAGTCGGGCAGGAGTCGGGGCCAATGTTGGGTCAAAGGCGGGCCAGAGAAGCAGCACCAGAATAAAGGAGTCGATGATTATGAACAAGATTGAGAACAGTCCAAACGGAGTGCTGAGCCAGCCGGAGTTCAGCTCGGCCACGGCGCTGTCTACGGCAGCTAACTATATTATGAACGCGGCGGAGCCGTTCACCCATACGTACCGCACCTATATCCGGCTGCGGGAGAACGGCAGGCTGACGCTGAAGTTCTGGCACAGCAATGCAGTGGATTCGACCTGGGATCAGGGCGCAGAGGCCAGAGGCAGTGAGCCGGGCGGGGAGTGGAGCATCGAAGCAGCGTATATCGCCGATGGCGGAGCCGTGCCGGACGGCAGCATTGTACCGGGCTCGCAGGTGCCGGTTACCTTCGGCGGCGAACGGTCGCGGAAGGTAGAGCCGGGCGGGCAGTTCTGGAGCGACGAGGCTACTGTGGAGCTGCCGGAGGGGCACTTGCTGGCCTTCACCTGGACCTTGAAGACGGCTGGTCCAGGCAAGTCATTCCCCTACAATGTGGAGGGAATGCTGGTCTCCGGCTACGATGCGCCGGGTACGCTGGCCGCTCAGGAGTCGGCAGCGGGGTTCAGCGAATCGGACAAGCTGCAGGTGCTGCCAAGCTTCCTGGGCTACAAGAAAATGGTGGAGAAGAAACTGGTACTCCTGGGCGATTCCATCACGCAAGGTGTGCGGACCGCCAAGGACCAATACACGCACTGGGCAGCAAGAATTGCGGAGGGGCTTGGCACGCAGTACGGGGTGTGGAACATCGGCTCCGGCTGGGGCCGGGCCTACGATGTCGCCACGGACGGCCCCTGGCTGCATAAGGCGCAGCAGGGTGATGAGGTGCTGATCGTGCTTGGAGTGAATGATCTGGATATCGGCCAGCGTTCAGCAGACGAGTTGCTGGTGGACCTGGAACACATTATCTCCAGGATCAAGGAAGCACGGCCGGAGGCAGCGGTTATTCTCAGCACGGTGCCGCCATTTAATTTTGCGGACGAGCGGGAGACTCATTGGCGTAAAGTGAATGAATGTATCCGCACAAGCCCGCCGGCCGGTGTGGACCGCGTGTTCGACATGGCAGCGGTACTCTCGGTTCCGGCACCCGCAGATCACCGGATCAAGCCGGAATATATGAGCGACGAGTTCGATCCGCATCCGAACGGCGCGGCCGGTAAGGCAGTGGCGGAAGCTTTTCTGGCGTGGTACGGAGGATGTCCATCGGGGTCTTGATAGAGCTGCATATTCGCTTTTACCCAATTGGGTAATTGCATGAATGAAAGACGAGATTGCATAATTGAACGATTGCATGATTCCACGTTTGCACGATAGCGGGAGTGTGGGGAGGCAGGAGTGCCGGGGAGTGTGAGAGCTGGTGCAAAGTAACTGGGATACAGGGTGAGAGAAGAGTTGGATTTTGTCCACTTGCTGATGAGAAATTGCACTTTTCCGGGGCAGTAGTTGGAAAAGCAGCACTTAAATTTGCCCGATTTCACCTGGGGCGGCATATCTGGCGTTAATAGATGCTGTTAATCCAATTGCTTCAGTCTATCCGGCGGGAATCGCGGAAATAAGCTGCAATTATCCAATTGTTGGCCAAGGAAAGGTAGTGAACGTTCTACCGTCAGTTGGGATTGTTCCGCCATGCCCGGAGGATGGCGGCCGTAGCATCCGGTCAGCAATGTCCCCGGCACCGAGCGGAGCTTAATGCTCCGCCTGATCCCGGTAATCCTTCGGCGAATGGCCGGTCAGCTTCTTGAAGACCTTGCTGAAGTATTTGACATCGTGGAAGCCGACCATCTCTGCGATCTGGGCCAGCTTGAGGTGGGGATTCTGCATCAGCAGCTTGGCCTTCTCGATGCGGACCGTGACGATATAATCGGAGAAGTTAATGCCGTGCTCCTGCTTGAAGCGGCGGGAGATATACTCACGGCTGACCTGGAACTTACCCGCGATCTCCTGGAGTGAGAGGTCAGACGGGTAATTCTGCTCGATATATCGAATGATCTCCGTCATGGGATTCCGCTCCTTCAGCGCTCTTGCCGAGAGCAGCTGCGACAGCTGCTGCATGAAGGTATACGACCAGTCGCGCCAGGCGAACAGGGAGAAGGAATAGCCGCCGGGCTGCGGCGACGGGTTCTCCCGGTCGAGCTGCTCCAGCTCGGCCAGCGCGCTGTCCGCTCCGCTGCCCAGCGCCGCCCGGACGAGCCGCCCCCGCAGCAGCAGCGCATCCGCCTTCCAGGCGTTCAGCATCTGCGGGGTAACGACACCCCGGCGGCTAAGCTCCTGGGTCCAGTGCTGCGCCGCCGCGCTCAAGGCCTCCGGCGTCCCGCTCATGACGGCCAGCCGCCAGTCCTCCTGGACATCGGCGAAGCTGAGCGTTGCCGCGCGCTCCCCGCCCGGCATTCCGCCCGCTGGCCCCGCGCCATTAAATCCGCCCAGCCCTTTGCCCGGCATGGCACCTGCCGTCCCGTCCGGCCCTGCGCCGGCCACTCCGCCCGGCACCCAGTCCACTGCCGCGTCCGCACCTGCTCCAGCCGCTGGTTCATCCGCCGCATAATGGCAGTAGTCCTCATGCCGCAGCAGATTCCGCCGGAGCAGCGCTTCGGCGGCTTCCGCGCGCGCTGCGGACAGCTCTCCCGGGAAGGCGCACACCCTGCTGATCCCGAAGTGCATACGGAACTGCAGGGTCAGGTAGAGCCCCTGGTTGATCCGGCCGATCAGCCCGGTTACGGATTCACCGGCCGCCCACAGCAGGATGGCAATCTCCGGCGGCCCGCCCCAATAGCGGAAGGCGATGCCCCGGCCCTCCGGCTGCAGGAATTCGTTGCAGATGTTCACAATGGCATAATAGAGCAGCTCGCTGTCCCCGCCGAACCGGCGGAGCAGCGGGTTATTGCCGCTGTCGGTCTGCACAAGAATCAGGCGTGCCGCCCTAATCTGCGGCGGCAGAACGCCGTCAGCGCTAAGGCGGCGCAGCGAGGCCTCGGCATTCACCCTGTCATCAATCAGGGCCGACAGCAGCTTCTCCCCGAGAATCGGCTTGATCTCATTCAGCTTCAGGCTCTGGTGCTGCCGGTGGCGGCGCTCCTCTTCTTCGGTGCGCCAGGCCAGCACCGCCTTGGAGACTGCGTTATTAATCATATCGGCCTCAATCGGCTTCAGAATGTAGTCAATGCCGCCGTGGCGGACGGTCTGGCGGACGAAGTCGAAGTCATTGTGTCCGCTGACGACAATGAACTTGGTGGTGCCGGCGAACTCATCGACCCAGGTCATCAGCTCCACGCCGTTCCCGGATTCCATCATCATATCCATAATGACCAGGGCCGGCTTCTCCGTGCGGATCAGCCCGATCGCTTCATTGCCGCTCCCGGCCTCCAGAATCTCCTGAATGCCGTGCTGCTCCCAGTCCACCAGCAGCCTTACCGCCTTCCGGACTCTTGGTTCATCATCTACAATAAGCGCCTTCATCTGGATTCACCCTCCACTACGATATCGATTTGCAGCCGGATGATGACCCCGCCCGCCTGCAGGTTGTCCACGGTCATTGCTGCACTATCCCCGCATACCAGCCGCAGCCGGGCCAGCACATTGCCGAGGCCCAGGCCTGCGCCCGGTGCATCGCGCCTGCTGAGATGCTCTTCGCCCGGCGGACTCAGCCGGTTCGTGTCCTCCACAGCCTGCGGCTGGAGCAGCTCCCGACGCAGCGCCTCCAGCCGGCCCGCCGGAATCGGCAGGCCGTTGTTGCGGATGCACAGCTCCATCCGTCCTTGGGCCAGTCTGGTCCCTGTAATCTCCAGCATTCCGTCAGTACGCTCCAGACTGAACCCGTGCTTGAAATAATTCTCGACAATCGGCTGGAGAATCATTTTGGGCATCAGCGCCTGAAGCAGCGGCTCCTCTATATCGTAGCGGAAGCTGAACTTGTTCTCAAACCGCTCCTTTTGCAGCTCGATATACGCTTTGACATGGTCCAGCTCATTCTGGACGGTCACGATCTTCTCGTCATTGTACATGCTGTAGCGCATCATTTTGGCCAGGGCCGAGAGCAGGGCATAGATCTGCGGCACCTTCAGCTCCAGGGCGAGCGTGCCGATAATCTGCAGCGTATTGTTCAGGAAATGCGGGTTGATCTGGGACTGGAGCGCCCTCAGCTCATTGGTCCGGCTGGCCAGCTCCAGTCTGTATTCCCGCAGGATCAGGTTGTTGATCGTGTCCATCATGCTGCGGAAATGCCCCGTGACGACCCCGATCTCGTCCTTCCCCGCCGGGCGGATGTCCACATCCAGATTACCGGCCTTGACCTGGTTCATGTAACGGGTCAGCTGCTTGATAGGCGCGGTGATCCGGAAGGAGACCAGAATGATTAAGGCCGTGATAATCAGCAGCAGCAGCGCCAGCAGCAGCAGGTTGATCGCCGCCGCCTCCTTGGCTTCGCGGAACAGAGAGGAGACCGGAATCTGCTTGACCAGTGTCCAGTCCTGGCCGAGGCTGTCAATGTGCTGATAGATGAACACCGAGCTGTCCTGCTCAAAATACCCTTGGGGCTGTGTACTGCCCGCAATCTGACTGCTGTACCACGCGGCATTCAGCGGCTTGCCGAGCAGCGCGGAATCATGGCTGTAGACCAGTCTGCCGCCATTGTCCACCAGATACAGCCTCTCCTGCTCCTGGTCGTACAGCTGGCCTACGATATCCTTAAGCGCTGCCAGCTTCACATCAATCGACAGGTAGCCGAGGGGCTGCGTCGTAGGAATGCGCTCAATCCGGCGGTGGATCGTGAATACCGGCTCCGGGACGAACTGCGTCAGCGGCAGACGGAGCCCGTACGCATTGCTCAGATGGGTGCTCTGAATGCTAACCGCAGCGCTTCCGGCCAGATGGGAGGCGTGATAAGGGGCATCCGCAAGCCAGCGCTTGGGCGTGGTATTATCGGTAATCAGCGTCGCCTTGGCATCCTTCACGCCGTACAGGTACACCTGGGAGATGTTCGGCAGCGAGGTGGAAATATAATTGAGCGAGTTGTAGATGGCGATATCCGAGGACAGATCGTCATATCCGGCCTCCAGCAGGCGGTAGAAATCACCGTCCGAATAGACGCTCAGTGACAGGCGGTTGATCTCCTGCAGCAGGCTGTCAATGTTTTTGTAGCCCTGATAGAGCAGGTTTTTGTTCTCGTCAACCGCCCGGGTTCGCAGCGAGCTGGTCGTGTGGGAATAACTGATATACATCGTTGCCATAATGCAGATGATGGTCGGCACAAGCAGAAAGACGATCAGCTTCGTGCGGATACTGCTCCAGTTCATGAGGGTCATCACATCCAGGTCAATATTTTACACCCTAAAGATCACTTGCGTAGGTGTAAGCGCTGCTGCAAAACAAGGATAATATCTTTAGATCATAAACAAGTAAGTGTGTAAAAGAAAGGGGGGCCCTAACATGAACAGCAACAAGCTGTCCCAAATCGGCCAGCAGCTATTCTTTGTCGGCCCGGCGGTATTGTTCTTTACCCTGATCATGATTGTTCCGTTTCTGATGGGGATGTACTATTCCTTTACGGACTGGAACGGCGTATCGGGTCAGGTGAGCTGGGTGGGGTTTGATAATTTCAGCAAAATTTTCACGAATGATCCTGATTTCTGGTCCTCGTTCTGGTTCACGGTAAGATTCACCGTCCTGGGCGTGGTGTTGACGAATATAGTCGGCTTCTTCCTGGCGTACCTGCTGACCAAGCCGCTGAAATCACGCAACATGCTGCGGACCATCTTCTTCATGCCGAACGTCATTGGCGGTCTGCTGCTGGGGTTCATCTGGCAGTTCATCTTCATCAAAGGCTTCGCCACCATGGGCGACCTGACCGGCTGGTCCTTCTTCAATCTTCCGTGGCTCGGGGATGCCACCACCGGCTTCTGGGCTATCGTCATGGTGTTCATCTGGCAGTCATCCGGGTATCTCATGGTTATCTACATTGCCTCGCTCAGCAACGTCTCCCGCGAGGTGCTGGAAGCAGCCGAGATTGACGGTGCCTCAAGAATGCAGGTGCTGCGCAGTATCATCGTACCGCTGATTATGCCTGCGGTGACGATCGGATTATTCCTTGCCATCTCCTGGTCCTTCAAAATGTTCGACCTGAACCTGTCGCTGACCAAGGGCGGGCCGTTCAAATCCACCGAGTCGGTGGCGATGAACATTTATAATGAAGCGTTCCTGAATAACCGCTATGGTCTGGGGACAGCCAAAGCATTGCTGTTCTTCCTCATTGTAGCGATCATCACGATCATCCAGGTCCGTATAACGAAGAGCAAGGAGGTAGAAGCTTAATGAATGCCAAAACAACCAGCAGATGGAATATCGGCATTGAAGTGGTCATGATCCTTCTAGCGCTTCTGTTCCTCTCTCCGTTCTACTTCCTGATCGCGAACTCGCTGAAGTCCTTCGGCGAGATTCTCAGTGACGCAGCCAGCTGGCCGCAGAGCTTCATGTGGTCGAACTACGCCAATGCCTGGAAGCTGGCCCGGTTCTCCGAGGCCTTCCGCAATTCGCTGCTGGTCACCATTGTCAGTGTCGTGCTGATCTCGCTGTTCAGCGCCATGGCGGCATACCGGATGGTGCGTGCCAATACCCGGTTCAACAAGCTGTTGCTGCTGCTGTTCGTAGCGGCGATGGTCGTGCCGTTCCAGACCATTATGATTCCGATCCTGAAGGTGGTTAACATTCTGGGTGTTAATAATTCCTTCGCAGGCCTCATTATTTCCCATCTGGGACTTAGCATTCCGATGGCAGTCTTCCTGTTCCACGGCTTCATCAAATCCGTGCCGCTGGAGATTGAAGAGGCGGCAACGGTGGATGGCTGCAACCCGATCTCGGCCTTCTTCCGGATTGTGCTGCCGCTGCTGAAGCCGATGCTGATGACCATTATCGTGCTGAATGCCCTGGGCATCTGGAACGATTACCTGCTTCCGTCGCTGATTCTTCAGGCGCCCGGACTGCGGACGATTCCGCTGGCGACCTTCTCGTTCTTCGGCCAATACACGAAGCAATGGGATATGGCCCTTCCGGCGCTGACGATCGGGATTGCGCCAATTGTAATCTTTTATCTGTTCATGCAGCGTTACATTGTTGAGGGAATAGCGGCCGGCTCGGTGAAGGGTTAATTCACCGGGCTCCCGTTCCACATATATACAGCTTGTTAATTTATTCAAGGGGGAACTACTAATGATGAAGAAACGTGCGGCACTGATGATGTCATCCGTTCTGTTAATGTCCACAGTGCTGGCGGCTTGCGGCGGTAAGGCGGATAATACCGCATCTGATAATGCATCAAATGGAAGCGCTGGCAACAGCGGGGCGGTAAAGACAGTGAAGATTTTCCAGTTCAAGACAGAGATCGTGGAAGGCCTGAATGAGCTGAAGGTAGAATTCGAGAAAGAGTATCCCAACATCAAGCTGGATATCCAGACGGTCGGCGGCGGTGCAGACTATGGGGCGGCGCTGAAGACCAAGTTTGCTTCCGGTGATGCGCCTGATATTTTCTCCAATGGCGGTTATGCGGAAATGGCACTGTGGCAAGACAAGCTCGAGGACCTGTCCGACCAGCCTTGGGTGAAGGATCTGATTCCGCTCGCGGCTGAGCCGATGACCAAGGACGGCAAAACCTACGGAATGCCAATGAACCTCGAAGGGATCGGTTATGTCTATAACAAGGATCTGTTCGCCAAGGCCGGAATCAAGGAGACGCCGAAGACGATCACAGAGCTGGAGGAAGCGGCGAAGAAGCTGCAGGCGATCGACGTGATTCCGTTCGGCAATGCGTATCAGGAGTGGTGGCTGCTCGGGATTCAGGGGATTAGCGTAGCTTTTGCCCAACAGCCTAATGTAGACGAATTCATCCAGGGGCTGAACGCCGGAACCGCCTCGATCGTGGGGAATGAGAAGTTCAAGGATTGGAGCAACCTGCTCAATCTGACGGTGAAGTACGGGCAGAAGAACCCGCTGACCACTGACGCTAACACTCACCTGGCACTGTTCGCCAATGGTGAAACCGCGATGATGCAGGAAGGCAACTGGGCTCAGACCCTGGTGGACAATATCACGCCTGACATGAACATTGGGATGTTCCCGATGCCGATCAACGATGATCCGGAGGCGAACGACAAGCTGTCTGTCGGGATTCCGGCGAACCTGGTCGTGAACAAGGAATCGGCGTCCAAGGAGGAAGCGAAGACCTTCCTGAACTGGCTCGTAACCTCAGACATGGGTAAAGAATATATCGTCAAAAAGTGGAAGTTCATCCCGGCCCTGTCCACCATTCCGGCAACGCCTGAAGATATCGGCCTGCTGGGTGCGGATGTGTGGAAGTATGTGAAGGAAGGCAAGGTCTACGGACTGCAGGCCTCCAAGTTCCCTGACGGGGTAACCCAGGAATTCGCCAGCGTGATTCAGGAGCTGATTGCGAACAAGGTTGATGAAGCGGGCTGGGAGCAAGGCATGCAGGCTGCCTGGGATAAGCTGAAGAAGTAATTAGTACAAGCGGTTTATGTAAAAATGTTCTGGACGCTCCCGCTCTCCTCCGAATAGGGATGAGGCGGGAGCGTCCTTTAGATTATATGCCGGGGAGTGGAGGCAGTCCCTCAGGCGGAGGGATGGCGCCGGTGTCTCTCCCTGCGGGTGCTTAGGGGGATAACCTGCGGATTCTGCTGCTGCTGCTGTGCCTCTGCCCGGAGCCTGTTCAGCAGGTCATAGACGGTCGTGATTTGGCTCGTATCTATCACTAATTCTGTACCCGCCGGGTTGCCGGGGGTTGTGAAGGTCCATTGCTTGTGTCCCATGGCGATCACTCCTTCTTATAAGTACTTTCATCATAATCTGCGGAGCGGATCATGTATAATGAAGGGAAATGATAGAGGCCATCACTGCGGCTGATGGGTGACCCGGGGGGGAGTTGTAAAGAATGGATATCGGTCTTCTTATTGTATTCAAGGCTGTTGTTGAGGCAGGCAGCATCTCCAAAGCAGCGCAAAATCTGAACTATGTGCAGTCCAACGTGACAGCGAGAATCCAGCAGCTGGAGCAGGAGCTGGGAACTCTGCTATTCTACCGGCACAGCCGGGGAAGCACTTTGACTTCAGCGGGACAGACGTTCATGGAATATACCGTTAAAATTCTTGCTCTGCTGGACGAGGCCAAGCTGGCGGTGCTGGATTCCCCGGTTCCCAAGGGTTCAATTACGGTCGGCTCGGATACGACAGCGGCGGTCCGGCTGCCTGCCGTCCTGTCTTCATACCGCAGCTGTTATCCCGATGTCGAAGTTCATCTGCAGATCGGGCGGGCGGGGGAGCTGATCCAGTCGGTTCTCCAGCACACCGTCCATGGTGCCTTCATGGACGGACCGGTGGAGCATCCGGAGCTTGTCCAGGAGCTGGTCATCCATGAGCGGATCGGACTGGTCATTCCGGATTCAATGGAGTATCAGGAGGTCACCTCCCTGCATGACAAGACTCTGCTGATGCTCAATTCGGAGTGTCTGTACCGGGACCGGCTGGAGAGCTGGCTTGCCGAAGAGGGCGGCCGGCTGGGCAAGGTGATGGAGTTCGGGACGATGGAGGGGCTGCTGGGTTGTGTGAAGGCGGGAATGGGCTATGCCGTGTTGCCCTTATCCTATTTCACCCGGATGAATGTGACGGAGGGGATCCGCATCTATCCGTTCCCGGAGAAATACGCGGTGGTCCCGACCGTATTCGTCCGGCGGCGTGATCTCTATATGACGAGCGCGTTCCGGGAGTTCATCGAAGAGCTGAAGGCGGCGTTGCCCGCAGATTAATGCAGCTTCCTGAACTGCTCCGGCGTCAGCGCCGACTGCTTGCGGAAGGTGGCCACGAAATGGCTGGTGTCGCGGAAGCCGGCCAGCTGCGAGACGGCTTTGACGGTAAGCCGGGGATTGGCTACCAGCAGCTCCTTGCTCTTGCGGATGCGCAGCCGGACGAAATAGGCATAGGGCGAGAGGCCGAAGGTCTGCAGGAACAGGCTGTTCAGATGCCTTCCCGAGACCCCGAGCCGGGCGGCCAGATCCTGCAGCCCGATCCCGGGATCGCCATAATGGCTGTCCATCCACCTCAGCAGCGGCTGCAGCTTGTCCACATTACGGGAGATCGCCGCGTTGTTATGGAGCTGCCCGTACTTGTGCAGCGTCAGCAGGAAGCGGTAGGCATCGCTGGATTCACCCAGGCTGAACATGTCGCTGGAGGCGTCATGGCGGTCCATCATACCTTTTAACATATGGCAGAGCGGCGCTTCGCTCTCCCAGCGGTAGAACAGGCTGGCGTTCATGCCAAGCGATTCCAGAATATGCCCGGCTGAGGCCCCTCCGAAGGTGAGATAATAAGTACGCCAGGCTTCTTCAGAGCAGGCTTCATAGCTGTGCGGCGTACCGGGTGTCAGCAGGATACCGCTGCCTTCCGTGAGTATCTGCTCCTTACCGTCCAGACGGAGGATGCCAGCACCATGGGCGGTCTGCAGCCAGTGATAGGTGTGGAAGCCCTGCGGCCGGGAGACCTTCTCCTGGTCGGGATTATAGCCCATACTGTCCAGCGTTATGGGCAGGAGCTGGCTGCTCTCCTGGGCGAATACGATGCGGCGGACGGTGTCAGCGGCCATTTCATTCAACTCCTGATGTTCCATATTATTATATGTGAGGTCATTAATTTTATATTTATAGCCATTCCGATAGAGGATAGAATAAGAATATACTTATACTACTATAAAGGAAGTGTGAGCTGTGATCAACGAGAGGCTGCCGAAGATATGGTATGGCGGAGATTATAACCCCGAGCAATGGGATGCCCCGGTGTGGGCAGAGGATGAACGGATGTTCAAGCTGGCCGGCATTGATGTAGCGACCATTAATGTGTTCTCCTGGGCGCTGATTCAGCCGTCTGAGGATACGTATGATTTCACCGGTCTGGATGAAATGATCGAACGGCTCTATAAGAACGGAACCTATGTGTGTCTGGCTACCGGAACCGGCGCCCACCCGGCCTGGATGGCCCGCCGTTATCCTGAAGTGACCCGGGTGGATGTCCAGGGCCGCAAGCGCAAATTCGGCGGACGCCATAACTCCAATCCGAACAGTGCGGTGTACCGCAAATATGCGGCGCTGCTGGCCGGCAAGCTGGCCGAGCGTTATAAGGACCACCCGGGGCTGGTGGCCTGGCATATCTCCAATGAATACGGCGGCTATGATTATTCCGAGCAGTCCGAGGCGGCCTTCCGCGTATGGCTGAAGGAGCGCTACGGTTCGTTGGAAGCGCTCAACAAAGCCTGGAATACCCGCTTCTGGGGCCATACCTTCTATGATTGGGAGGAGATCGTTGTCCCGAATGAGCTGAGTGAGGAGTGGAACGGCAACCGGACCAACTTCCAGGGAATCTCGCTGGATTACCGCCGGTTCATGTCGGACAGCCTGCTGGAATGCTACAAGCTTGAATACGAGGCCATCCGGGAGCACAGCACCGATATTCCGATTACCACCAACCTGATGGGCTTCTATCCCGAGCTGGATTATTTCAAATGGGCCAAGTACATGGATGTCATCTCCTGGGACAACTATCCGTCCCTGGATACGCCGGTCAGCTATACGGCGATGACGCATGACCTGATGCGCGGCCTGAAGAGCGGCCAGCCGTTCATGCTGATGGAGCAGACGCCCAGCCAGCAGAACTGGCAGCCGTACAACTCCCTGAAGCGTCCCGGCGTCATGCGCCTCTGGAGCTACCAGGCCGTTGCGCGCGGTGCGGATACGGTGATGTTCTTCCAGCTCCGCCGCTCGATCGGGGCCTGCGAGAAATACCACGGCGCGGTGATTGAGCATGTGGGGCATGAGCATACCCGGGTATTCCGGGAATGCGCCGAGCTGGGCCGCGAGCTGGAGCAGCTGGGCGGCGAGCTGCTGGATGCCCGGAGCGCAGCACAGATCGGCATCATCTACGATTGGGAGAACCGCTGGGCGCTGGATCTCTCCAGCGGCCCGTCGGTGGCGCTGAATTATGTGAACGAGGTTCACAAATATTATGATGCACTCTACCAGCAGCATATTGAAGCGGATATGATTGGCGTGGAAGAGGATCTGTCGAAATACAAGATTGTCATTGCTCCAGTAATGTATATGGTGAAGCCGGGCTTCGCCGCGAAGGTTGAGGCGTTCGTTCAGGCGGGCGGAACCTTCATAACGACCTATTTCAGCGGCATTGTGAACGAGAACGATCTGGTCACAGTTGGAGGTTATCCGGGCGAACTGCGCAAGGTGCTGGGCATCTGGGCCGAGGAGATCGATGCGCTCCTGCCGGGCATGAGCAATGAGATGGTGATGAAGCAGGACTGGGGAGCGCTGAACCGCTCCTATGCCTGCGGCCTGCTGTGCGATCTGATTCATGCTGAAGGAGCGGAGGTGCTGGCGGAATACGGCACTGACTTCTATAAAGGAATGCCGGCGCTGACGGTGAACCGCTTCGGTGCAGGCCACGCGTATTATGTGGCGACCAGCCCGGATGCCGCATTCCTGCGCGGATTCCTGGCGAATCTGTGCGAAGAGAATGGCATCGCTCCGCTGGTGAGCGCGCCGGAAGGCATTGAATCGGTGCAGCGGGTCAAGGAGGGGGTCTCCTACCTGTTCCTGCTGAACCACGCCGCCGAGGAGCTTACCGCCCATATCGGCTCCGGTGAACGGACCGATCTGCTTACCGGCAAGAAGTTCAGCGGTTCAGCGGCCGTTCCGGGCCGCGGCGTGCTGATTCTGTCCGACCGGGCTTAACGAACTGAAAGAAGCTGTCCCCGGACCATAAGGTTATTGGCCGCGGGGGCAGCTTCTTTTATTTTATTGAATGAAGGAACCGAAGTCTGTGATCTCCAGCTTCACATTGATGTGGACAGGCGTCCGGCTGAAAATCTCATCCCAATGATCCTTGTACTTTCTCCATAACGCCGGCTTCTGGATGCGGAGCTTCTCCGAGAACCCGGCGGCATCGGCTTTATACTCCTTCTGCAGCTTGTGCATCAGCGTCTGCATCATCTGCTCCAGCCGTTTCTGGAACCGTTCCTCTGCCTTTTCCGGATGTTTGGTGGCTGAGGGGTATTCGTCCGCGTTCCAGCTCTCGCTTAGCCTTCCTTCTGTTTCGAGCTTAACGTCGAAGGCCAGATTGCCGTCAACCAGCTTGGTTGTGATCGTACTTTTCATCATTTTCAATTCATAGGTGATCGGCTCATTGTCCTCATTATACGTTTTGATGACACCCGCTTGGGCGGAGTTGTTCAGCCAGGTCAGACACTCGGTGTCCTCCTGATTCAGTGCCCCTACCCAGTGGCCGGTATCCCCCTTGATCACTCCGGCGCCGGAGAATTCCGTCTCTCCGTTGGCCGTCACCAGATTCTGCAGCACAAAGCTGCGTTTGGAGAACATGAGCGCATCCATTTTAGACAGAATGACCGGGTCCAGGACCTTACTGGTCCGCTTCTGATTGCGCATCATATCCCGGATATGGAAGGAAGGGATCACATTCTTCTGCTTGGAGATGAGTGTCTCCTCCGCCCGGCCTTGGCTTATGAATACCATGGTGCTGGGGCGGATGTCATTATCGCGGAGCACGAAGTCCAGTAACTGGTTCATCTTTTGCCGCTTGAGCAGCTCGGTAGAGATGACAATCACTTTGAGATGGTGGCCGATGATCGGCCGTTCCCGCAGGATGGAATACTGCCGGAAGATCTCCAGCACAGAATCACCGGTTCCTCCAACGTTCATATAGGGCGCTTCGCTGCTGCTCTGGTTCCCGGGATTGTCTGAGCCGCCAACGGAATTGGCCGGGACCATCTGCACAGTGGCTGTAATCTGATTCCGCTTCGTATAGGTTGCGCCCTGATCCTCCATCTGCTGTTCTGTATCTGTAAGTCTTGGGGTATCCAGAGCCAGGCCAGCGTACAGGGCCAGGTCCTCGATCTCCTTGCTGCTCCAGCAGGAGGTCTGTGTGGCCAGGATGAGCAGGCTGCAGAACAGCAGCAGAATTCGTCTATACATGCTGCTTCAGCCCCTTCACCCGGATCAGCCAGACCACAGAGAGCAGTACCGGGACAAGGAAGAATAGCACTACACCCATCTTACCGATGGTATCCCCGAGGGTGAACAGGTCGCTCAAGGTTTTGGGTGTCATTGCCGAGATGAACAGCAGCGGAACCATAGCGTAAATCACCGGATGGATTTTAACCTTGAAGGTCTGGGACACAGCCAGTGACGCCTGAAAAAAAAAGCTGCTGAAGTTGCAGAACATCTGCATCAGCCAGATCACCATGAACGGGAACTCCATCCGCTCGAAGAAGAAGCCCGGCACCTCGAAGCTGCGCATCAGATCGATGGTCGGCCAGGTGCTGGAGATAGGCGAATTAATGGATAAGCCGCCGATCACAATAACGACGGTCAGCAGATAAAGTATCAGCGGCACGGATAAGCCTCCAAGGATAGCCTTGACGGCCTGCTTCGGTTCCCGCATGAACGCTACCAGCGTCATGGTGACTTCACAGCCGGTGAATACAAGCACGGTGGACTTCAGTCCTGAGAATACAGGGGCCAAGCCGTTGCCCAGTACAGGACGCAGATTATCGATATCGAACATCCGCAGGCTGAGTATGAACGAGATGAGCAGAATCATAATGCTGATCGGAAAAACAATCGTAAAGACACGGGCAATGGAATTGATGCCGCCATAGACCAGATAAGTACCGAGCCAGAGAAAAGGAAGAATCACCGCCCAGATCGGGGTTCCCTCCAGCAGGAAGAACAGGGTGACCTCGGCAAGGCTGCGGATCTCAAAGCCGGCGATAATAATGAAATAGCCAATCATGAGCAGGGACAACACCCCGCCGAGGAATCTTCCGGTGAGCTTGCTGGCATACTGGAAGACGGTTTTGCCCGGAAACTGCTGGCTGATCTTCACCATGAGGAATACAGCCAGCATGACAATGGCTCCGCCGAGCAGCACGGAAATCCAGCCGTCCGGGGTCTTCACTTCCTTGCTTACACTGCGCGGCAACGTAAGAATTCCCGCGCCGAGCAGCGTATTGTTCAGGAAAATGGCTGCTTGTGTGGCCGTAATTTTATCATCAGTACGCACAAACATAAATACGTTCCTCCTAACGCGCAGGCGCGGTTATCGTTTGCGTTGCTTCTGCCTGGTCTTCATCATCAGCGGTCTGCGCTTCATCAGCGCCATCGGAGCGCGGAAGAACAGATCCTTCCAGTCACTTAAGCGGAACGGCGAGAGCGGGGTCAGATAAGGCACGCCGAAGCTTTTGAGCTTGGTCAGATGGCAGCAGATCAGCAGGAAGAACAGAATGGTCCCGTACATTCCCAGCACGGAAGCGAACAGCATCCCGACGAAGCGCAGTATCCGCAGCGTAATCCCGGCGCTGTACATCGGAATGGAGAAGGAAGAGATGGCGGTGACGGCTACCGTGATGACCAGGAATGGGCTGACAATCCCTGCTTGTACCGCTGCATCTCCGATGATCAGACCGCCGACGATGCCCATCGCCGGACCGATCGGCTTCGGCAGCCGGATGCCGGCCTCCCGCAGAATCTCAATGGAGACCTCCAGGATCAACACCTCAATCAGCGAAGGGAAGGGGACGCCCTGCCGGGTCTTGATGATGGTGATCGCCAGCTCTGTCGGGATCAGCCCCGGATGGAAGGAGATGAATGAGATGTACAGAGCCGGGGCCATCAAGGCCAGGAAGGAGGCAGCAAAACGCAGCAGCCGCAGCAGCGTGCCCGGCAGCCAGCGCTCGTAATAATCCTCCGGCGACTGCAGCAGCATACTGAACGTCACCGGGGCAATCAGCGCGAAGGGGGTGCCGTCCAGCATTATGGCGACCCTTCCCTCCAGCAGGGCGGCAATTACCCGGTCTGGCCGTTCGGTGTTCTGCAGCTGCTGGAAGGGGCTGAGATAATTATCTTCTACTAACTGTTCGATATAGCCCGATTCAGCCAGGAAATCCATATTGAGCTTGCCGATCCGGTTCTTGACCTCGTCCAGCAGATCGGGATTGACGATATCCTTCATATAAGCGACCACGATCTCCCGCTCGATAACCGTCCCGGCCCGGAAGGACTTCATCTCAAGCTGGTCACTTAGACCCTGGCGGCGCAGCATGGCGGTATTCTCGCCCAGCACCTCGGTGAAGCCCAGCCGGGGACCGCGCAGCAGCGCCTCAGAGACCGGCTCGTCTGCCGTGCGGCTGGGAGCACCGGGCATCTCGACCAGGAAGCCGCAGGTCTGTCCTTCAATCAGAATGGCGGCATGGCCGAAGAGGACAGACCTGTTGAAATCTCCAATATACATTTCCTCCTTCAGCTCACTGAAGGGAAGCCTCTGTCCGGCGGCCTTCACGGAGGACGGGAGATCTGCAGGCAGCTCGTACATCAGGAATTGCATCACCTCCATACTAAGCAGCCGGTCACTCTGCATTCCGTCTATATGAATCAGGACGCCCTGAACACCCGTTTTCGCATTTGTGAACTCCCGGAAATGAACATCGCTGTTGCTGCCGATGGCAGCCTTGACCGCCTGAAGATCTGCATGGAAATCACCGGTGAACCGGGTACTGGACTCTGGCAGAGCCTGCGGCTGCTGGTGCGGAAGAGTCCTTGCGCCGTGCCCGATCTGGCCCCGTCCGCTGCCGACCAGCCGGTAGAGCGATTTATAGAGATAAGCCAGGAGCAATGGAACAAGCATAGCCACACCTGCCTGGGCGAAGACTGCCCAACCGGGCATATACGATAGAATCATACCGAACAGAGTAATCATCCCCAGCTCTTGATATTGGGTATAACGGAGTATCTGTTTCACTTTCATGAAGTTTTCCAAACTTTATCTGAATTTACTCATAATTACCGAAAAAAATTCAGCGGGTGCGCAGGCCCCTATGCTTCCTGAGTCCGGCAGCCCCGCTGCGTGAAATAAGATATAATGCATAGAGAACAGGTTATTCACTTAAGCACATCAGCACTATAGCAGTCAGGAGAGAGGCGGCACATGAGAACCTTACTGGTTACGGGCTACCGTGCGCATGAGCTGGGCATTTATGACAGCAAGCACCAAGGGATCCCTTATATCAAAAAAGCGCTGGCCAGCCGGATCATTCCGTTCCTGGAGGAAGGGCTGGAGTGGGTCATCACCCCCGGCCAATACGGCGTTGATCTGTGGGCCTGCGAGGTGGTGCTGGAGCTGAAGCGCCAGTACCCGGGACTAAAGCTCGGGATTATTACCGCCCATGCGGCCCCGGAGGAGAAGTGGAAGGAAGAGAAGCAGAATGAGTACCGCCGCATCGTTGCCGGTGCGGATTACTACGGTGCTGTAAGCAATGCCCCCTATGAGGGGAGCTGGCAGTTCAGAGCGAGGGATGATCTGCTGTTCCGCAAAAGCGACGGCCTCCTGCTGTTCTATGACGAGGATGCCGCAGAGGGCAGCGCGAAGTTCACTAAGGAGCGGGCACTGAAGCTGCAGGCGGAAGGGGATTACCAGCTCTATGTGATCCATGCGGAAGAGATTCAGAATATTGCTGACGAAGAGAGCCGGCGCGATTATGAGTGAGAAACGGGCTGCAGAACGGGGACTTGTCCATACAGGGGCGAAAGACTTAGTTTTTTAAACGAGTGATTAAAAGCCACCCTCCTTTGGTTAAATACATGACATGGCTTACACTACTTGCCAATAATACTTAGGAGGAATCGATCTTGAAGAAATGGACTACGTTACTTATGGGGGTTATGCTGTCGGTTGCTCTGGCGGCCTGCGGCAATAATGAGGAGCTGAAACCATCGGAGGGTGCTGCAACCGCTGCACCTGGAGGAAACGCTGCTCCGGAAGCAACGGCCTCCGCTGCGCCTGCTGAACAGACATCAGACGGCGTACCATCGGTGGATGAACTGATTCAGAAGTCGGTTGCTGCATCGGGTGATCTGAAGAGCTTCGCGATGGAATCGCAGGTGAAGCAGAAGATCAACATGAAGACGAGCGAAGGGGAAAACGCGCAGGATACCGATATGACCACGAAATCTGAATTCGTGAAGGAGCCGCTGACGATGCATCAGGAGGTGCAGATGAAGACGGCCCAGGGCGACCAGACGATTGAGCAGTATGTGACTCAGGACGGCTTCTATTCCCAGATGAACGGGCAATGGATGAAGATGCCTGCCTCGATGGGAGAACAGGTCCTTACCGCTATGCAGCAGTCGGCCAACCCTGAGAAGCAATTGGAGCAGTTCAAGGCGCTCACCGAGAAGACGAAGATCACCGAGGAAGGCGACAGCTATCTGTTGTCTGCTGAAGTATCCGGTGATGACGTCAAGGAGCTGGCGAAGACTTATATGAACCAGACCGGAAGCTCTGACCAGCAGATGGCTGCCATGATGGATCAGATGAATATCAAGAGCATGAATATCGCTTACGCGGTGGATAAGAAGACTTACTTCCCAACCCGCACGGATGTAACTATGGTCATGGATATGACCAGCGGCGACCAGACGATCTCGATTGATATGGACATGAAGGCGACCATCAGCGACCACAACAAGGTGGACGAAATCAAGGTTCCGCAGGAAGCGCTGGATGCGAAGGAAGTGGAGATGCCGACAACTCCGTCCGCTCCGACTACCCCGTAACCGGGCTTGCCAAGCTGAATCATCAAGCAACAGACAGAAGAGCTATCCCGGAAGCCATGAAACGGCTGCTTGGGATAGCTCTTTATGGTGTTCTTCCCATACATAATTCCACAATAAAAGGGGCTGTCACTTTGGGACAGCCCCTTTTCTGCGTTGGCTAGATCATTCTAAAATTTAAACGAATTGCTGATGAGACCATAGGCTGCTCCGGCAATGACGGATGTGATCAGCTGGTAGAAAATATATCCGGTCACAATGTTGGCAATGGCAATCAGGTACAGCGTGTCAATTCTCCGGCCTGCCGCTGTATTCAGCGGATATTGGAACAGGACTGTGTTCATGCTGATGAACACGAACAGGAACGACAGCGTAAGCAGGGTGGACGAGAACGAGTGCAGGCTGACAAGCAGGGTGAGAATCGCCAGCACCAGCAGCGCCACGGCCGGAACGAGCAGCGTCCCCATCCGGGTAATCAGCAATTTGAAATCAAAGCTGGCCTTCTCCAGCCGGAGTACGGCATAGGCGGCTCCGCAGGCTACGGCAAGACCTGCCGCCGTCAGCAGCAGCGGCTTCAGGAAGCCGGGGCCGAAGATGGCCGAGACATCCCATTTGATGAACAGAATGAGGAAATATAAGGCCGTCAGGATGGCCGTCAGTCCCATCGTGATCAGGCTGTTCATGAAATGCGCCACAGGAATTTCCTTCATGGTACTGTAAGGGCGGACAAGGACTCTCAGGTAGAAGCTCCAATACTGTTTGCCAACCGCCTGTGCCTGCTGTACACGTTCATCCTGGAGCAGGTTGTTCCATTGTTCGGATACTTTACGCTGGGGCTGCGGCTGCCCGGGTTCATGGTGCGGACCTTCGGGATTCTTGAAGGGCGTTCCGCCTTCAGGATTATTCATAGCTGTACCTCCTCGTGAAAGATATGGAAATCACCTTCGGCTTATAGTATAAGGGGGCCTGCCCGATAATTCTATATTTTTCCGGTTATTTTTTACCGTTCACATAGAGGTGCGGCTATCTCTGCCGTCAGTCCTCTGCCCGCGCAAAGCCCTCTTCCGCCAGATATTCCTCCGCTTCACCCTCAGTCTCGAATGCCATTTCCAGATGAAGTCCGGCATAGAGATACCACAGATCCTCCTCGAATTTCAGGCTCAGCGTATGGCCGTCCGCATTCTTCCACAAGGAGGCGGCGCCTGCGGGAGTCTTCTTCTTTCTCCGGGAAGGAGCCGGCGCTTCGGGAATATAGGTCAGCAGAGAATGGATGGAAGCGTCCAGCAGCTCACGCAGCTGGTCTTCCGAATAATCGCGGATATTCACCATTCCCTTGTCGTCCGTCTCGTAGCCACGCAGCAGTCCGGCGTAGACGAAGCCGTTGCCGTTCGGATGAATATGGGAAGCCACGGTCTTCTTATCATGCCGGCTCTGCTCCAGGTGATAATTCACCCGTCCCAGTGACACCTTCCGCGCTTCGAGCTGGGGATAGGAATCTAGAATCGCTAATTTCTGTTCAAAAGTAAGCATATACAGCCTCCGATTTCCGTGTAGAATCAGTTGATTATACCATGCTCCGGCTTAGGGAACTACACTGTCCCGGGTGCCGGGTAGTCCGTTCACCGGGCCAGCGGCAGCCGCAGCACGAAGCAGCAGCCCTGGGGCGGGTCGCTGCCGAGCTCAAGGCTGCCGCCCATCGCTTCAGCCAGCAGCCGGCTGAAGGTCAGACCGAGGCCGAGGCCGCGCAGCACACTCTGCTTGCCGGAGCTGCGGTAGAAGGCCTCGAAGACCCGCTCCCGGCTCTCTGGAGGGATGCCCGTGCCGTTATCGGTCAGGGTGATCTCCGCTATGCCGTCCGGAGCTTCATTAATGGTGAGCCGGAGCTGGAGCTTGCTGCCCTGCACCTTCGCCTGCACGCTGTTGTTCAGCAGGTTGACAATAATCTGCTGAATGCGGATCGGATCTCCCCGGAGCAGCAGCGGGGTCTGCGGCAGCTCTACGATAGGCGTGCAGACCTCCCCGCTCTGGGTCAGGCCCCATTGGTAGAGAATCTCTTCCAGCAGCGGAGCGGCCTCCAGCTCATCCTGCCGCACGGCGACCATGCCGGCAGTCAGCGCATTGTAATCCAGCAGGTCGGCAACCATGTGCTGCAGCCGCCCCGCTTCCTGCAGGGCGATATCCAGGAACTCCCCGGCCTCCTCCCCTTCGACAACCCCCTCGCGGACGGCATGGAGCAGTCCTTTGATCGAGGTGACCGGGGTCTTCAGCTCATGGGACACGCCTGCCAGCATGATGGCCCGCGACTGCTCGAACTGCTGCAGCTTGCCCGCCATCTCCTGGAAGGATACGAGCAGCTCATGAATCTCCCGTTCCTTGGCCCGGGTATCGAGCACGATATTGTACTGTCCGCCGCTGATCTGCGCCGCTGCGGAGGCCACCCGCTTCACCGGCTTGGCCAGCTTGACGGACAGAAGATAGATGGTCAGCCAGCTTAAGGCGATCAGGAAGACGATGATAATAGAGAAGAAGGTAATCTCCTCCTGCGGAATATGCCGGAGGGAGCGCTTGGACTGTAAGACGAAGACTTGTCCAAGTACTCCCTGCCCGCTGTCAATCTGTGCGGAGGCGGCCTTGTATTCCGAATTGCGCGAGTTGCTCAGCGAATCCTCCAGCTTGTAGCGCATCTGCTCCCCGGTCATGGGCGGCTGGGAGAACAGCAGCTGCCCTTCCGTGCCGGTGATGATTACGCACATCTCCTCATTCACTTTGAAGAAGCGCTTGCGGTCCTCAACCAGCTTGTGCAGGCTGGGGATGATCTCCAGCTTCCCGTCAGTGCCTACGCTGCGGTCGGCAATCTCCTGGGCCAGCAGACCGGTCGTCTGCATCCGGTTATCCATCGCCTCCTGCTGAATCCACCAGAAGGTGAACAGCGCAGCCAGCAGCAGCCCGATGCTGATGATCAGCAGGTAGCGCAGGGTCCAGTAGAAGAGGATGGAGGTTGGCTTCCGTCTCCGTCTTCGTCTCATGTTGTCCATAATTGATAACCCGTTCCTCTCAGTGTGCGGATCTCACCCTCGTGCTCCGGCCAGTGCGAGAGCGCCTGGCGCAGTCTTTTGATCGAGAGATCGACCGCCCGGTCGCTTCCCTCATAATCCATCTCCCACACATGCTCCAGGAGCTGGTCGCGGGTGCAGATCTGGTTCGGGCGCTCGGCGAGGAACAGCAGCACCGACATGTCGCGCGGGCTGAGGCTGACCTCCGCCCCGTTCAGGAAGATGCTGCGGGCCGAGAAATCGATGAACAGACTGCCGAAATGGCGCTTGCGGCTGCCGTCCGACCACTGCGAGGGGCGGCGCAGCACCGCCCGCACCCTGGCGACTACTTCCTCGGGGATGAAGGGCTTGGACATATAATCGTCCGCCCCTCCGTCCAGACCCGCCAGCCGGTCCTTGATCCCGTCCCGTGCGGTCAGCATGATGACAGGACAGCTGCTCCGCTCGCGGATCAGCCCCAGCAGCTCGAAGCCGTCTATCTCCGGCAGCATAATATCAAGCAGGACCAGCGAAGGCGGCGCCTCGCCGAAGGCTTCCAGAGCGCTCCGGCCGTCTGCGGCCCGGGTCACGTGGAAGCCCGCCTTGCGCAAATATGCACCAAGCACCCGGGCAATGGCCTCCTCATCCTCAACGATCAGAATGGATTGCATAGGCTTCAGTCCCTTATTTAAAATTACGACAATTCTACCATATTCCCGGCCTGTCCGCTTTGACTTATTCCCGACATATTGCTCTGTTAGAATGGGATTCAGCTGGAACAAGCAGAGACAGAGAATAGAATGGAGGAGATCTTATGAAGAAGAGAACCATTGCTTTAACCGCAGCCATCGTTGTTATTGCAGGAGCTATCACCGCCTTCATATTGGTGAACAACAGCCTTGGCAACAAGGTGGAGATTGAATCTGTTATTCCTGGGCAGGCCCAGGACAGCGGGGCCCAGAAGGAAGGGACCGCTAATGCAGCTGCCGCAGCTGCTGTAGTAACCTCGGAGCAGCTGAACGGAACCTGGAACATTGCAGAGCCGTCCAAGGTCTACTGGTCCGTAACTACATCCAAGGAAACCGTGAACTTCGTAGATCCGTCCGTTAAAGGAACCTGGAATGTGAATCTGGACGATGCCTCCGCGATGACCGGCGAAGGGTCGGTCGACATGAACGCGCTTGATTCGGGAACCGCCCCGCGGGACGAGCATGTCAAGGGAGCGGACTTCCTGTCCGTAGCAGAGTTCCCGGAAGCGACCTTCACGGTGAAGTCCTTCTCGGAGCTGCCGAAGGAATGGACTGAGGGGACAGCGGTGCCGGTGCAGCTGCAGGGTACGCTGACCGTAAAGGGCATCGAGAAGGAAGTCACGTTCGACTCGCAGGCCGCATACAGCGGCGGAGAGCTTAAGCTGTCGGGTACGACCACCGTAACCTTCGAGGATTTCGGCCTCAGCAATCCGCATTCCATCGTACTGAGTACCGAGAACAATCTGGAGGTGCGCCTGGAGTTGGTGCTCAAGAAATAACATAGGGTTTGGAGATTACTCTCCCCGTTACCGCGGATTTGCGGCTGGCGGGGAGGGTTTTTGATGTGACTGGGGCTGGGGCGAAGGCGGGTAGGCCAGATGCGGATGTATGCGGAAAAGCGAACACATTCGGCCGGCGCGGGGCGAATGAGCGGAATGTAATCGAAAAACCGATTACATTGGGCTGGCGTGGGGCGTTCGGCTATTCGGAGGAGTACCTGCGTTGTCTGTTCGGCTGAAATGAATTCATCTAGTTATGAAGCAATAGGGTTCCGGCGGGATGCGGACATGTACACAACAGGGAGATTTTGATAGAATCAGAGGGACTTGAGCTTCATTAAGAGGAGGATTTGACTATGGCAGAAGATAACGCTTACAAGGTAAAATGGGGCATTCTCAGCACAGGCTGGATCGCCCATCAGTTCGCTACGGATCTGGCCCATGCCAGCAACGGCGTGGCTTATGCAGTCGGCTCGCGCTCGCAGGAGAGCGCCGATAAGTTCGCGGCGGATCACGGTATTCCGGTGGCATATGCGACCTACGAAGAGCTGGTTAACGATCCTGAGGTGGATGCCATTTATATAGGAACGCCGCATCCGTTCCACCGTGAGAACGCGCTGCTCGCGCTGCGTGCAGGCAAGGCTGTGCTGTGCGAGAAGCCTTTTACTGTGAACAGTGGTGAACTGGAGGAGGTAGTAGCCTATGCCCGTGAGCATAAGCTCTTCCTGATGGAAGCCATGTGGAGCCGCTATATTCCGGCCCATGTCAAGGTAAGAGAGTGGCTGGCCGCCGGGCGCATCGGCGAGGTGAAGCTGGTGAAGGCCGACCTTGGATTCCGCTCCGAATGGAAGCCGGAAGGACGCCTGCTGAGTCCGGCCCTTGGCGGGGGAGCGCTGCTGGATGTCGGCATCTATCCGGTCTCCTTTACCTCGATGGTGCTCGGACCCCAGCCTGAGTCCATCGCCAGCACCGTGCATATCGGGGAGACCGGCGTGGATGAACACTTCTCGCTGCTGCTGTCCTACGGGAATGGCGTATCCGCTTCACTCAACGCCGGTATCCGCCTGAATCTGGACGATGAGGCCTATATCTATGGAACGGAAGGCCGTATCGTGGTCAATGGCACTCTGGTTAATCCGAAATCGGCCGAGCTCTACGTGAACGGCGAATTGGCTGAAACGTTCTCAGATGACCGCGCTTCGGTTGGATACTGCTTCGAGGCGGAAGAGGTGGGCCGTTGTCTTCAGGCCGGACTGACCGAGAGCCCGGTGATGCCGCTGGATGAATCCGTAGCGCTGATGAAGCTGCTGGATGAAATCCGGGCGCAGTGGGGACTGAAATACCCCGGCGAATAAGTGCAGGCAGGAAGCTTCCGGGAAGGGGGAGACCAAGTGACATTGACGATGGACCGTTATCAGGGCTGCCTGCAGGGGCTGGCAGCCGGGGATGCGCTGGGAACAACTGTAGAATTCCAGGCACCCGGAACCTTCAAGCCAATGACGGATATTGTCGGCGGCGGGGTATTTGGTCTGCAGCCGGGGCAGTGGACAGACGACACCTCGATGGCGCTCTGCCTGGCGGAGAGCCTGCTTACGGCGCAGGCCTTCGATCCGGCGGATCAGATGCAGCGCTATGTGAAATGGTACCGCGAAGGCGCGCTAAGCAGTACAGGCCGGTGCTTCGACATCGGCAACGCGACGCGTGAGGCGCTGCACCGGTATGAAGCGAGCGGGGAGGCTTACAGCGGCTCAGAGGACCCGTTCTCTGCCGGGAACGGGTCGATTATGCGGCTGGCTCCGGTGGTGATGTACTATGCGGAGCAGCCCGCCGGGGCGATCCGCTATGCGGCAATGAGCTCAAGAACGACACACGGGGCCGCCGAGTGTCTGGCTGCCTGCCGTCTGCTCGCCGCGTACATTCTTGCGGGGCTGCATGGCTGGAGCAAGCAGGAGATACTGGCTCCGGATGCCTTCGGCGAATGGCTGGATGAGGATACCCTTACGCCGCATATGCTGAATATCAAGCAAGGCTCCTATAAGCTGAAGGAGCCGCCGCAGATCCAAGGCTCAGGCTATGTTGTGGAATCCCTGGAAGCAGCGTTATGGGCATTCCATAAGTCTGACAGCTTCAAGGAAGGTGCGCTGCTCGCCGTGAATCTCGGCAATGACGCCGACACCACCGGAGCTGTATACGGCCAGATCGCCGGGGCCTACTATGGCCTGAGCGGTATTCCGGCCGACTGGAGCGGCAAGCTGGCGATGGGCGGGCTGATCAGCGATTACGCGGGGCGGCTGTTTACGGAACGGGTGAAGTAAGCGGGAATAGTGCATGTAGCAGGCGGGGCGCACAGGGCATCCCGCCCTTTTGTTGTGCGCAAATATGAGGTTACGTTTGAAGCAAACATTCAGAGATAAGTGTATTCTGTACAATTAAAACCCGTGAAAAGGCAGGCTTTCTTCCCCCAATTGTAGTCTATACAACTAAATTTGCCTGAACGGTTACTAACCGGGGGATAGAGCTACTTTAGATGTACGAAATGCAACTAAACGGATATTCTGCGGTACATCAGAGGATATAGCTGTACAGACTGCAATTAAGCTAATCGCTTGGAACTAGAATGTACCTTAATGGGGCAGGAGTGATGATATCAGGCAGCAGCTACTGCACCTCCACCAGAACTCACCCCCGACTTCTACGCTTGAATTTAAATTTGCTGATTGTATTTCGTGCAATAGAAAACTCATATTTGACCGTAAAACGAGATTCTATTGTATTTCATACAGTGGAATGTGGCATTTTGGGCGATAAGTGGTCTTTATTCAAAATTCAATTGTACCGAATACAATAGATTCTATTTCGAAGCCCCTTTTACAGCATTCTAATGTACAAAATACAGTTACTACCGTTCCAGCGTCTACAGTATCCATATCATTGCTGCGGGAGTGAGGGTTCCCGATGCAGCGATTTGAAACCATAAAAAATACAAACCTCCAGGTTGAACGGAAAGGCGGAAAACTTGAAACTTTTTAGGAAATATCCGGTGGCGGACGGCAAAGAGGGCGCGCTAAGATGGAAGCACAACAACCTGGCACTTGCGCCGGGTTAAGCCTTTAAAGAGCAGTCAGGTCCGGTATAGTCCTTCTTACCATTCAAACGGAGGTTATGGCATGAGCATGGAACAAGCGGGTTCACTTAGAGGCATCGCCAATATGGAACGTTTTGATCTGCTGCCGCTGCTGCGGGACGGCGTGCAGGTGCATTATGAGGGCAGCATCGACAAGCAGGGCTATAATGCCGACTGGGATTGGTGGCTGTACCGGGAAGGGGAGGAATGGGTCATATTTGACTGTGACGGCCCGGGGTGCATTTACAATTTTGTGCAGCACAGATATCCCGACAGCCCCGAGCCGACATTCCGTTTCTACTTCGACCATGAGCGGGAGCCGCGGCTGGTAATCAAGCCGTCAGAGTTTGGCAGCAGGGCGCCGTTCCTGAAGCCGCTGGCGGACGCCTACCTTGGACCGGAGGACGGAGGACGGGGGCCGATCCGGGTCGTGCGCAGCTTTGTGCCGATTCCGTTTGCCGGGGCATGCAGAATTACCTCGGATATCCGGCTGAAGGGCGCGGGGAAGGGCGACGGGGGCTGGGGCCATGTCGTGTATCATACCTACAGCTCAGCGGAAGATCTCGTAACCTTCACGGGAAAAGAAGACTACAGCCGGCTGACCGCCATGTGGAGCGCGGCCGGAACAGATCCGAAGCCTGACGTCATTAGTGAATCCCGGCTGTATCAGGGTCTCGTGCTTGAACCCGGCGAAACGGCGGTCGTACTGAACGAAACGGCACAGGGCAGCGTCTCTTCCATTCAGGCCTTGCCGGAGGCCTTTACTCCGGAATTATTGGGTGATGTCTGGGTCCGGGCGACCTGGGACGGACATGAACGCCCGGATATCGATTGTCCGCTTGGCATCCTGTTCGGCAACGAGCTGGGACTGAATCCGGTTGGCGTGCTCTCCCACGGGATTACGGGGGCGGGGCGGGGATATAACTTTTTTGCCATGCCATATTGGGAAAGCGCTGTGATTGAGCTGGTGAACAAAGGGAAGCAGACAGCCACGTTCAAGGAGTGGGAAATCCGGGTTACACAGGAGCGGAATCCGCTCTATAAGCGCAGCCAGACCGGTTATTTCCGCTCTTCGGCGTATTACAGCCGCAAAGCATCTCCGGGCACGGACAGCATCATCGGCCGGCTTGCGGGGAGAGGGCATCTGGTGGCGGGCCAGGTGACCGGATATACGCGGAGGCCCGGAACAATTAGTTGCGAGGGCGATGTACGGGTGCATATTGACGGCAGCGCTACCCCGCAGGTGGAGAGTGACGGCTCCGAGAGCTGGGTCTGCTACGGCTGGGGCTTCCCGACGCCGCCTGAGAGCAACCCCTCAAGCGCTTATGACGGATTGCCCGACAATCCCTGGTCCATGATCCGGCTGTGCAGCGGAGACTGGTATCCGTTCCGGACGGAGCTTGTTTTCGGGATTGAAGCGGGAGAGTTTAACAACCAGTATCTGGAGCATTCGGGGGCGCTGCTATATTACGGCGTGGATGAGCCGGGGATGGTGCTGACGGACGAGATCGACATCGGCAGCAAAGCGTCGGAGGGCGTACATGAGTATAAGAGCGAAGGCAGCCGGGGCTACTACACGCTGGACAGTTATTATGAGGGCGACCGGGATGATGTCCTCATCGCTGACACCGGGCATGAAACGGAAATCGCCAGCGAGTTCACCGTGACGGTACACGAAGACAACCGCGGCGTCAGGCTGCGGCGCAGGAGCGATCAGATGACCGCCCGGCAGAAGGCGGACGTGTTTGTGGACGGCGTCAAGGTTGCTGAACGAAGCTGGTATTATCCGGACCGGAACCCGTACAAACGCTGGCTGGAGGATGAATTCGATATCCCGGAGAAGTACACTGCCGGCAAAAGGCATCTGCGCATCCGGCTGGAATTCGTCCAGGAAGGCGAAGCCAGAGTCTGGAACGAGTTCAGGTACTGGGTGTACTCGATGCTGTAGATCATATAAGGGGCGTGACAAAGGGATGGAACACACGAACTTAAGCAACGAGTCTAAAGAGTCTGATTTAAAAAATGCTGAGGCTACACGCACGGAGCCCGGCAGCGGTGCATACGGACTGAAGCCGCTGCAGGTCTCCGCGAACCGCCGCTACCTGGAGACGGCGGACGGCGCTCCGTTCTTCTGGCTCGGGGACACCGCCTGGGAGCTGTTCCACCGGCTGAGCCGCGAGGATGCGGAGCTGTATTTGCGGACCCGCGCCGGGCAGGGCTTCACGGTCATACAGGCGGTGCTGCTCGCCGAGTTCGCGGGAGTCACGACCGGCAATGCCTACGGACGGCTGCCGCTCGGGATGAATGATGAAGGGCAGCCCGATCCGCAGCGTCCCGATCTGGACGGACCGTATTCCTATTGGGACCACGCCGATTTCATCATGGATACTGCGGAGCAGTTAGGACTGTACATCGCCCTTCTGCCCACCTGGGGCGACAAGTTCAACCGGATTGGCGGCAAGGGGCCGGAAATTTTCACGGCGGATAACGCGGCCGCTTACGGCAGGTGGCTGGGGGGAAGGTACAAAACCCAAACCAACGTGATCTGGGTGCTGGGCGGCGACCGGACCCTAACTACAAGCCGCCATTTCGATGTTGTGAACGGTATGGCGAAGGGCCTGAAGGAAGGAGGAGCCGAGCAGCTCATGACCTTCCACCCCAAAGGGGCGGAATCCTCGTCGCACCATCTGCATGATGAGCAGTGGCTGGATTTCAATATGATCCAGTCGGGGCACGGAGAACGGGAGATCACCAATTACGTCAGGGTGCAGAGCGACTACGCCAGGGAGCCCGTCAAGCCGACAGTGGACGCCGAGCCCTGCTATGAGGATATTCCGGTCGGCTTTAATGAAGCTAACGGCTATTTCGACGCAGCCGATGTCCGCAGGGCCGCCTATTATGCGATGCTATCCGGCGCGTTCGGCCATACCTACGGCCATCATTCGGTATGGTCGATGTGCGAAGGAAGGCATGACACCTCCGGGTTTACGGAGCCCGGCCCCTTCTTCATTATGTCCTGGCGCGAGGCGCTCCGCCGTCCGGGCGCGGAACAGATGCGGCATCTCCGCAGGCTGCTGGAGCCTCATCTCGGCGATGGCTTCGCACCGAACCAAATGCTAATTGCCACCAATTTCGGCGGCGCCAACTATATGACTGCTGCACAAACTTCTACAACCGCTTTCATTTATTGTCCGAATGGCTTGTATGTCGATGCCGTCATGGGTTATATTGAGGGCAAGGAAGCCGTGGCCTCCTGGTACTCCCCCAGGGAAGAGCTGATTATCCCGGGGGAACGGGTGCCGAACGAAGGTATACAACGCTTTGCTGCCCCGAACAGCGGAAGAGGAAATGACTGGGTACTGATACTAGAGGGGGTATGAGGCATGTATAAGGTGATGATCGTCGAGGATGAAATGCTCGTTCGGATCGGGCTTAAGAATTCGGTCGAATGGAGCAAATTCGATTTGGAAGTAACCGCCGATTTTCCGGATGGCCAGGCCGCTTGGGATTACTACGAGCGCGAGAAGCCCGATGTGGTCATTACCGATATCTGCATGCCCAAGATGGACGGCATGGAGCTCATTGCCAATATACGCAAGACCGACAAGAATACGCGGGTCGTTGTGCTGTCCTGTCTGGAAGAATTTGAGCTGGCGCGTAAGGCGCTGGCTCTTGACGTCTCCAGCTATATTCTGAAGCTGACGATGACCGAGCAGGAGATTGAGGATGTGCTGCGCCGGGTCAGGGAGGAGCTGGACCGCCAGGAGGACCGGAGCGGCGGACGGGAGGAGTCCGGCGTCTCCTTATCCAGCCTGGAGCTGGTGAAGGAGAAAGTGTTCAAGGATTTCCTGTTCTACCGGATCTTCTCGGCGCAGGAATTCGGCCGTTTCGCCGAGCAGAGCGGGCTGAGATTGTCACCGGTGCGGCTCACGGTCTGCGTGATGGAGGTGGACCGCTATTCACTGCTTAAGGAGCGTTTCCGCGACGAGCACGGCCATCTGGTGAAGATGTCGCTGCTTAATATGCTGGGCGAGATCCTGTCCGCCCACCGCAGAGGGGAAGCGTTTCAGATGAACGACCGGCATTATGCGCTTGTTATGCCTTTTGCCGACATGCTGTCCGAGCAGGCGATCGTCAAGGAGACCGGGACCATTCTCGGTCATATCCAGGAGATGATCTCCCTGTATTTCAACAGCTCCGTATCGTTTGGCATCAGCGGCATCCGCGGCGGTTACGATTCACTGCCGAAGCTGTACGCAGAGGCGCAGCACGCGCTGGAGCACAAATTCATCTCCGGACCGGGACTGCATCACCGCGGCAGCCGGCGGCCCGTCCCGGCGGGAGTGCGGACCCGGCTTGCGCTGCTGCGGACGAACGCCGCCATCCGCGAGCTGCTCTCGCCGCTTAAGCAGAAGGAATACGACGCCTATCTGGATGTGTTCGAGCGGGAGATGGAAGGAGACCGAAAGACGCTGGAAATGATGCTGTTCCAGTTCGTTCAATGGATCAGCACCAATCTGTACGATGACAGCCATAATGAACAAACGCTGCTGATCAGCATCACAGAGAACCTGGAGGACTGCGATACGCTGCCCGATATGCTGGACCAGGTGAATGTGTATATTGAGACACTGGCTGAACACATTGGTAAACGCTTACAGATGAGCGATGAAATTACGCGGGCCATCCAGTATATCAAACGCCATTACACGGAGAATATCAGCCTGCAAAATGTTGCCGACCATGTCGGCCTGAGCTTCAGCTACTTAAGCAATCTGTTCCGTAAAGAGCTGCAGATTTCCTATATCGATTATTTGAACCGCTACCGGATTGAGCGGGCGAAGGAGCTGCTGGCCGAGAGCCAGCTGAAATCGTCCGATGTCGCCGTCCAGGTCGGTTTTTCCCCGGAATATACGTACTTCAGCAAAGTGTTCAAGAAAATAACGGGCCTGGGCCCGAATGAATACCGCAGACAGCTGCTGTCTGAGCCAAAGAGGAGAGCATGAAGTCGCTCGCCCGGTCGATCTTCTTCTCCCGGCAGCTCCGGACGCAGCTCATCGTGTATATTATGGTGATCAGCCTCGCCGTGCTGGCCGGGGCTTCTTATTTTATTTTTTCGTATATGCAGAATATGGTGAAGGACCAGAACGAACGTCTCCTCTATCAGCAGTTCCAGCAGCTCGACCACAACATCACGGGGCTGGTGAGCGAGGTGGACCGGCTGTCGCTGCTGTTCTTAAGGGACGATGGCATCCAGCGGTTTCTGTATAAGATATCGGAAAAAACCGAAATTGAATTCCTGGAATCCAAAAACGACGTCCAGCGCGTCATCGCGGATTTCATCGATAATTACAGCTATATTGATTCCGTGTATATTACGGCGGATAATCTCGGCGTCGTCGGCGGGAGCGCAACCCGCACGCTCGTCTACTCTAAGGAGGAGTGGCAGCAAAGCTTTTTCTCTTCAGAGCCCTTCCGCCGGACGCTGGAAATGTACCCGAAGCTGATTATCGAAGCCGGCATTCAAAAATCGTTCTACAACCCCTATCTTACCGGGCCGGACGACGGGCATCTGATCAGCCTGATGCGCGGCACGCGCGCCATCTACGACCCGACGACCAGCGCCACCCTGATCTTTAACATCGACGAGCGGTATCTGGTGTCCATCTACGCGACTGCGCTCAACAAAGCCGAAGGGGATATGTATATCGTTAATGGCAGCGGCAAGATCGTCTCCTCCAGCGTGCCTGAACGGATCGGAACGAAAAGCCCCTTTGTGCCGGGAGAGAAGGAAGGTGTCCAGTACGGCAGCATCGACGGTCATTCGGGCGGGCGCAGCGTACAGGTGGTGTATTACAAGCTCACGGACGGCGGCTGGTATTTGCTGAAGGAAATTCCGTTAAGCCAATACTCCGAGCAGATTTACGGCGTGCAGCGGATGCTGGTGATTGTCTTTGTGCTCAGCGTGCTGGTCATCTTTATCGTCTCCTATTTCTGGCTGCGCCGGATTATCAAGCCGCTGCATCTGCTCTCGCTCCGAATGAAGGATATGAGCCGCGGCGAGCTTGGCGTTACGCTGGAGCATATTCCGAACAACGAGCTGGGCACAGTCATCCGCCGGTTCAACGAGATGTCGCTGAGCATGGTGGAGCTGGTGGACAAGAACAACGAAATCCAGGAGAAAAAAAGGGAGCTGGAGATCGAAGCGCTGCAGTACCAGATCAATCCGCATTTTCTGTACAACACGCTGAACATGATCCGCTGGATGGCCGTTATCGTCAAGGCGGACAACATCGTCCATACGATTGTGGCTCTGGGCAATATTCTGCGCCCCGTCTTCTCCAGCAAGGATTCCATGTGCACGCTGCGGGACGAGCTGTCCTATCTGGACAACTATATGAAAATTATCAACATGCGCTTCAACAACAGCATTGCCTTTGAGGTAGAGGTGGACGAGGCGCTGATGGACTGTCTGGTTCCCCGCTTTATTCTGCAGCCGCTGGTGGAGAATTCGATCGCTTCAGGCCGCCAGAATGAGGAGTTCGCCATTGTGATCGGAATCGGGGCCGAGCTTGCCGGGGAGACGCTGCATCTGATCGTAACGGACTCCGGTACCGGGCTGGACGAAGACAGGGTGCGGGAGCTGAACGATAAGCTTGCCGGAGGCGAGTCGCCCAAGCCGGGCGGCGGGGGCAGCGGCATCGGCCTGAACAATGTGAACAAGCGGATTCATCTGTATTACGGCCCGGACTATGGCGTCCGTTTCGTGCCGAGGGAGCAGGGGGCTGAGGTGCGGGTAAGTCTGCCGGCAAGAAGGCTCCAGGAGGACTAACAAGGTTTGATAAAAGCTTTCAAGCAAGCCGCTGATCCGGCGTAACGCTTGGAAGCTTTTTTTGTTCAAGTCGTTCGCAAAATCGTTCAAGCAGAGGCGGAGGCGGGCCGCTTTTTTTCAAGAGGAACGGAAGATCTTTCATTCAAGCACAGGATAGAAAGCGCTATCATTTAGTTAAGCAAAGAGAACGAACAAGGAAAAGGAGAACCGCCATGGAGTACACCTACACCGCAAAATCAAAGCCCGTCAAGGCCAAAAAGCCCGCCAGGCTGCTGCGCAAAGACGGCATTACACTGCTGCTGCTGGCCCTGCCGTTCGTGCTGTTCACCTTCGCTTTCAGTTACGTGCCGCTGTTCGGCTGGATTTACGCATTCTTTGATTACAAGCCGGGCATTCCGCTGAGCCATTCCGCTTTCCTGGGACTGGAGAATTTCCGCTCAATGCTGACCGATCCGCGGATGGGACCGGTGCTGGTGAACACGCTGGCCTTAAGCCTGCTGTCCATCGCGACCGCGCCGATTCCGATGCTGCTGGCCATCCTGATCTCGGAGGTGCGCTCCGGCTGGTTCAAGCGGCTCGTCCAGACCGTGTCGACGCTTCCCCACTATATCAGCTGGATTATCGTATTCTCGCTGGCGTTCAGTATGTTCAGCACGGAGGGTGCCGTCAACTCGATGATGATGAAGACGGGCATCGGCAGTCCGCCGGTGGACGTACTGGGCAACTACGAACGGGTATGGACGGTGCAGACGATGCTGCTGCTGTGGAAAGGGGTCGGCTGGAGCGCAATCATCTACCTGGCCGCCATTGTCGGTATCGACAGCGAGCAGTATGACGCGGCCAAGGTGGACGGAGCCGGACGCTTCCGCTCCATCTGGCATATCACACTGCCGAGCATTATGCCGACCTTCATCGTACTGCTGCTGCTGTCCGTCAGCAATCTGCTGTCCGCCGGCTTCGAGCAATACCTGATCTTCAGCAACGTCATGATTGCCGACCGCATCGAGGTGCTGGACCTGTATGTGTACCGGCTCGGGCTGGTGACGGGCGACTACTCCTACTCTACAGCAGTTGGGATCTTCAAGACCGCTATCAGCGTAATTCTGCTCTTTACCGTGAATTTCCTCTCGAAGAAGTTCCGCGGTCAAGGTATCGTATAACCAGGAAAGGAGCCAAGCCCCATGAGCACCTATGAAGAAACGCAGGTCTACCCGCGGCGCAGACGGATGGACTGGAAGGATGCCGCCTTCACCGTATGCAACTATCTTTTTCTGACCCTGCTGGTCATCGTGACGATCTATCCGTTCTATTACATCTTTATCTACTCAGTCAGCGATCCGATTGAAGCCCAGAAGGGCGTACTCATCTGGCCTGCCGGCTTCTCGCTAGAAGCCTACAAAGCCACGGTCAAGCTCCCGGGCATCGCCGATGCGGCGATCGTGACTGTCGCCCGGACGGTGCTGGGCACGCTCATTACCGTCTTCAGCTGTTCGTTCTTCGCCTATCTCATTACAAAGAACGAAATGCCGCTGCGCAAGATGATCTACCGGTTCGTGCTGATTACGATGTATTTCAACGCCGGCTTCATTCCCTGGTATCTGACGATGAAGACGTACGGGCTGCAAAATAACTTTCTGCTGTACATCATTCCGAGCGCCATTTCGGGCTTTAACATTATCCTGATCAAAACGTTCATCGAACAGCTGCCGGCTTCGCTGGAGGAATCGGCCAAAATCGATGGTGCCGGTTACTTCAAAGTCTACACAAGCATCATCTTTCCGCTGTCGATGCCGATTATTGCTACCATTGCTGTATTTGCGGCGGTGGCCCAGTGGAACACTTGGTTCGACAACTTTTTTCTGGTCGAGAATCCGAAGCTGCAGACGCTGCAGCTGGTGCTGTACAACTTCCTGAACCAGTCAAGCAACCTGTCCAATATGACGACCGAGCAGCTCTCCCGGGGCGATCTCGTGCGGACGCTGACGCCGCAGTCGATCCGGATGACGATTACGATGATCGTAACGCTTCCTATCGTGCTGGTGTATCCGATGCTGCAGCGGTATTTTGTCAAAGGGATCATGATGGGTGCGGTTAAAGGCTGAGGCGGGCTGGAAGAATACAACAAGGGATTATCCGGCGATCGCCGATAATTATAGACCATTTACACAGGAGGGTTATCCGAATGAGACAAAGAAGAACGCTCCAACTGCTCCTCGCTTCGCTCATGACTGCATCCCTGGCGCTGTCCGCCTGCTCGAACGGTAACAACGGCGGAGGGAATGCCGCAAGCCCCACGCCCGCCGGGGGCACGAATTCGGCCGGTGCGGAAGCTACTGATTCCGGGGCGGCCAAGGAGCAGGTTACCCTGCGCGTGCTGATCATGGAAACCGGCTCCAAATGGAATACCCATCAGGACAGCGTGGTCGCCAAGGCGATTGCCGACAAGCTCGGCGTCAAAATTGAATACGTAGAGGCCGATGAGAACAAATTCAACGTTCTGCTGGCCGGCGGCGATCTGCCTGATATTGTCCGAACCGATGTGAACAAGTTCCAGAAGCAGCTGATCGAAGGCAACCTGATCGTGCCGCTGGACGATATGCTGGCTGAGCACGGCAAGGATATCAGCGCGAATATCGGAACCGTAGTGGAATACAGCAAGAAGAACTGGAGCAACGGCACAGGCAGCCTGTACTTCCTGCCGCCTCAGGTTCAGTCCAAGCCCGGCACCTCCATTGCCCCGATCACGATCGGCCCTACGATCCGCTGGGACTGGTATAAGGAAATCGGCGCTCCCGCAATCAACACGATGGACGATCTGCTGGATGTGGTGGAGCAGATTGTACAGAAGCACCCGCAAACCGAGGACGGCAAAAAGGTATACGGCGTGTCCATGTGGCAGGATTGGGGGCTGTGGCCGTACCTGATTCCGCCGATTATCTTCAACAAGCTGAGCGGGTCCACCAGCGACCTGACGGCATCGCTGGTTGGCGGAAGCGAATTCATCAGCACGCTGACGGATGAATCGTCCAACTTCTGGACAGCGATGGACTTCTACAATAAAGCGAACCGCCGGGGACTGCTTGATCCCGACTCGCTGACGATGAAGAATAACGACTACATGGCCAAAGCGACGGCCGGCCAGATCGTGGTCGGACCCGCGACCTGGGCAATGGGCGACTTCAACGCCCAGCACGCTGCCGACGGCAAAGGCTACATCGTAGTGCCCGCCGGGAAGCTGGCCTGGACCGGGGCTGTGAATCCGCTGGGCTGGCAGGATAAGGCGTACGCCATTTCCAAGAGCTCCAAGAATCCCGAGAAAGCGATGGAATTCCTGAACTACATCTTCTCTTACGAAGGCGCAAGAACGATGTATAACGGCGTTGAAGGCACGCACTGGAACATGGTGGACGGCAAGCCGGTGCTGACCGATGAGACGCTTGCACTGAAGGCCGCCGGCGGGGCTCCGTATGAAGCAACCGGCCTGTCGCTCGACCGCAACATTATCGGCCTCGGCGGCGATATGATCAACCCGGATGATAAGATGCCGGTTGACCTGTTCACCTCGGAGGAAGCGCTGGCGAAGGCGGCTACTCCGCTGGAGAAGGATTTCGCCCAGCACTTCGGCGCCTCTTATTCGGGCGAAGTATTCAAGAAGCTGATCGACGAAGGCAAGCTGGATACGTTCACCACGTGGATGAACGGGATGTCGGATGACGAGATCATTAAGCGCAACACGGTTCCGGGCGTAACGCTGACCGATGCCCTGAAGAAGCAGGAAGCCGAGCTGAAGGAGCTTGCCGCCCGCGAAGCCGCCAAGATCATTCTGAGCAAGGATGATAAGACATTCGAAGCCAACAAGCAGGCGGCGCTGAAGGCGTTCCAGAAAGGCGGCGCCGACGAGTTCACCGCATGGTATAACGAGGAGGTTAAGAAGCTCAGAACGGAACACGGGCTGTAAATCGGGGAGAGCTTATACTGCACACAATACGATAGAGGGTAGAGCGGAGCTAAAGCCGGCAGGCTTTAGCTCTCCTCTTACCGTTTACCGGAAAGGAGTTGGTAAGCATGATGCTGCATCAAGAGCGCCCGGATACGGAATGGACAGCGTCCTGGATTTGGGGCGGTCCGGAGGATTGGCCGCGCAACGAGTGGCGCTGCTTCCGGCGGGAGGTGGAGCTGGCCGCCTGGCAAGGCGGGAGTGCCGAGCTGTCCATCACGGCGGATGCCCGGTATGTGCTGTATGTAAACGGCGTGTTATGCGGCCGGGGACCGGCGCGCTCCTGGCCGGAGCAGCTCAGCTATCACGTGCATGAGGTCGGCCATCTGCTGCACAGCGGCAGGAATACCGTGGCCGTGCTCGTGATCAGCTTCGGAACGGCTACCTTTGCCTATGTTCCGGGCCGGGGCGGCTTGCTGGCCCAGCTTGATACGGTTGAGGCTGCTCCGGACACTGCTGGGGATTCGGACAGCGGGGGCGAAGTACGGCGCTTCGTGCTCGGGACGGACGCTTCCTGGCTGACGGCGGCCCACGGCGGCTATGAACGCCGGGCGCCGCGGATGTCCTGCCAGCTCGGATTCGCGGAGCGGGTGGACGGACAGCGCTGGCACCCGGACTGGGCCGGCCCGCTTGCCGAGGCGGAGCTTGACGCCGCCTGGGAACCGGCACGGGTGACCGCCGGGCCGGGGGAAGGGCCGTGGACGGCGCTTGTGCCGTCCAGCCTCCCCGAACTGACCGAACAGGAGGTCTGGCCGGTACGGGTGGAATCGCTGAAGAGCGTCAAGCCCGTCTCCTGGACGGCCTTCCTCGATGTGAGGCAGGCGATGGAGCCCGGAGCGGCACTGCATGCCAATCCGGTATCGTTCGCCGGTTATGCCGCATTTACGATTCGCGCCGCAAGCGGATGTGAAGCCGTGTTTGGCTTCGTTAACGGCTTTGGCCCGCTGCGGGGCTTGAGCGTAAACGGCCGTTATTACTCCGGCCAAGAGATGGAGGGAGAGCAGCCCGAGCGGTATCAGCGGGTGCTGCTCCGTCAGGGGGACAATTTCGCAGCAATTGAGCTGGCCGGCTCTGATCATGGAGCGGGATTACATTTCGGCATCGATTGCCCGCAGCCCTTCGAGGTGGTATCACCGCTGACCGGCCGCACGGAGCCGTCGCCCTTCATTCTGGCCGGTCCGTTTGGCCTGCGCACCCATATCGATCACCTGGCGGACGCCCATCCGCTGCAGGAATACCGCGGGTTTGGAGGCGGCAGGGAATGGGATACCGCTGCTTTTCCGGACCTGGGTGTCTACGAAGGCTTCCGTCTCTTGCAGGATGCGTCCGGATTGGATGCTTATACGGATTATATCCGGCCGTTTGAGGCAGCGCTCACCTCAGACTGCTCCGTGTTCGCCGCTTGCGTCTGGAAGAGTGAAGAGGTTCCCCGGCCCGTACCCGCGCAAATGCACAATGTGTGCATAGCCAATCCAGTGCCTGCAGTAATAGGCCCGGCCCGGCCCGGCAATCCGCAGCAGGAAGCCAGGCTCCTGACCGATACCGAGCTGATCCTCGACTTCGGACGGGAATGGTCCGGTTACCTGACCTTTGAAGTAGAGGCGCAGGCCGGTGCCATCATCGATTGTTACGGCTTCGAGTATTACAGCAAGGGATGGCGCCAGGACACTTACGGGCTGGACAATACGCTCCGTTATATTTGCCGGGAGGGGCGGCAGAGCTATACATCGCCCGTGCGGCGCGGGCTCCGCTACGTGATGATAACAGTGCGCGGGGCGGACCGGCCGGTGAAGCTCTACAGCTGCCGGATTCTCCAGAGCAACTACCCGGCGGCGGACATCGGCCGTTTCCACTGCTCCGACGCCCTGTTAAACGATATATGGGAAATCAGCCGCCATACCACCCGGGTATGCATGGAGGATACCTTCGTGGATTGTCCCGCCTATGAGCAGGTGTTCTGGGTCGGAGACAGCCGGAATGCGGCGCTGGTGAACTATTACCTCTTCGGTGCAGCCGATCTGGTCAAAAGATGCCTTGAGCTCGTTCCCGGCTCTGCGCGGCAGACCGGCGGGCTGTATGCCGACCAGGTTCCGGGCGGCTGGAGCAGCGTAATTCCGAACTGGACCTTCTTCTGGGTCACGGCCTGTCTGGAATATGCCCGGCATACCGGGGACACCCGGTTCGCCGCCGGGATGTGGCCTAAGGTCAGATTGACGCTGGACCGCTACCTGGAGCATATCGACAGCAGAGGTCTTCTCCATATAAAAGCCTGGAATCTGCTGGACTGGGCGCCGATCGAGCAGCCGAATGACGGCATTGTCACCCATCAGAATGCAGTGCTTGTCCGCACGCTGCAGGATGCGGCAGAGCTTGCCGCAATGGGCGGCGCAGCCGGGGAGAGCGGGCGTTACCGGCAGGCCGCCACAGCTCTGAAGGAGGCGGTCAACCGCCACCTGTGGTCGGAGGAACGGCAGGCTTATGTCGACTGCATATATCCTGACGGAACGGCGTCCGTGTCGTACAGCATGCAGACCCAGGTAATGGCGCTGCTCTGCGGGGCGGCGGAGGGTGAGCGGAAGGAACGGCTTGTCCGGTATTTGGCCGGTCCGCCTGGTGATTTTGTCGGAATCGGGAGTCCGTTTATGGCCTTTTTCTACTACGAGACGCTGGCTCAGGCCGGCAATGTGCAGCTGATGCTGGACGATATGCGCACGGTTTACGGGCAGATGATCGAGCATGAGGCGACGGCCTGCTGGGAAATGTACCCGAATTTCAAGGAGAACCGGGCGAATCCGCAGCTGCTCACCCGCAGCCACTGCCATGCCTGGTCGGCGGCTCCGGGTTATTTCCTCGGAGCATGGGTACTGGGCATCCGCCCGGCAGCGCCGGGCTGGAGCCGGGTGCTGATCTCGCCTCAGCCGGGCGATCTGCGCTGGGCCAAGGGTGCGGTTCCGCTGCCCGGAGGCGGCCGGATCGATGTGGAGTGGAGCATCGCGGAGGAGGACGGAGCCCCCGTCTTCCGGCTGGAGGTGACCGCTCCGCATGACATTGCGCTCGACATTCAGCCCCCGGACGGCTTCAAGCCGCAGGTCTCGGTAACCGTGCTGTAGACCGGCTTGTATCCCGAAGCAGCATCCGGTACGGTTCAATCAAGTCATAACGTTACGAAAAGAGGTTGCCGATTATGGCCGACATTTCCTGCTACCGCCCTATAGCTGGCGTTCGATATCTCGATGAAATTCAAGATGAAGCGTATGCCCGGTCTTCTCTGCATGGCGATTCGCTGATTGAAGCGGAGAGCCGGGTCCCTGTAAGATCAGCTGCCGCGCGCCTGGCGGAGGGATCTCAGGCTGGAGAAGCCTCTTCAGCCGGGACGCTCCCGCTTTCCGGGACCTGGCGGATGAGAGACGGCGCTCCCGGCGATCCGGGTGATCCGCCGCCCAATACCGGCTGGTTCGGCCGCAAGGCCACAGCCGCTGAAGGGATGGAGGAAGGCTGGTATAAGCCCGGCTGCGACCGCAGCGGCTGGCATGAGGTCCATGTGCCGGGAACGGTGCAGAAAGCGCTGCTTGAGCTGGGGCTGATGAAGGACCCCTTCTGGAACTCTAATATGCTCGACGAACTGGAGGAGCACGGGCAGCCGCCGGAAACGCCGGTCTGGTTCCGCCGCACGCGCGCCGAGACAAGGGACTGGTGGTTCGCGAGGTCGTTTGAGCTGCCGGGGGAATGGCGGGGCCGCCGTCTGACGCTTTCGTTCGAGGGCATCGACTATTCCGCCACCGTGTTCGTCAACGGAGTATCCCTTGGCCATCACAAGGGGATGTTCGGCGGGCCTGAGCTTGATATTACCGGGCTGGCCTTGTTCGGCGCTCCGAACGAGGTGGTGGTCCGTGTCGATCAGGCTCCGCAGTCCTGGAACGGCCTGCTGAAGGGCAGTCCCGGCTTCGGCTGGCATTACGGACATCTGATCTCTATGGGTATCTGGAGGGATGTGCTCGTGCGGGCCGAAGCGGAGCTGAAGGTAACCGATCCGTACGTGGCTACAGTCTCCATCAGCCCGGATGAGGCGGTGCTGGCCGTGGAGTATTCGGTGATCAGCAGTCAAGCGGAGCCGGTTCCGGTTACCGTGGAAGGCATCATTCGCAGACAAGACGGCCCGTCTGTAAACGGATTAACTGGTGAACACCGCTTCACTAATGAAGTTACGGTCTCATATGGCGTAAACCGTCTCCGGACGGAGGTCCGCATCAGCAGCCCGTCTCTTTGGTGGCCGTCCGGTTACGGCGAACAGGCGTTATACCGGTTGGAGCTGAGCCCGGCTGCGGATGAGGCGGGCACCGTATCGGCGGCTTCCACTGTCTTTGGCATCCGGACGCTCGAAATGCTTCCGGCCGCCGCAAGTCAGCCTGAAGAGCACTACCGCTGGCAGTTCGTGATTAACGGGGTGCCGATGTTTATCAAGGGGGCGAACTGGTGCTGGCCGGACCCGCTGCTGGAGCAGAGTGAGGAGCTGTATGAACGGCTGCTGGAGCTGGCGCGCCGGGGACATGTCGGAATGCTGCGGGCCTGGGGCGGCGGGCTAGTCGAAGGCGAAATGTTCTACCGGCTGTGCGATGAGAAAGGCATTATGGTCTATCAGGAATTCCCGCTCTGCTGGGGTCCCCCGGATTCGCCGCATACCGACCTCGGCGTCATCGACCGTCAGGTGACCGGCGCGGTGAAGCGGCTGCGCAATCATCCCTCGCTCGTCATGTGGGGCGGCGGCAACGAGAACGGCCGTCACGGCGGCGCGGATGAAGGACTGTTCCTGACGGGCAGGCGCTGCCGCGGCTTCGATCCGTCCCGGCCGTTCCACCGGACCGATCCCTGGGGCGGGAGTATGCATAACTGGAATGTGTATCACGGCGGGGAACCGCTGGATGAGTCAACGCTGGCGATGCCGTCCGTATTCTACGGGGAATTCGGCATTCCCAGCATGCCCGGCAGGTCCAGCTGCCTGCGTTTCGTCCCAGAGGAAGAGCTGGCCTCGTTTCCGCCTACGGAGGACAGCCGGGGCTGGAAGGCCCATTTTCACCAGTTCGGGCTAAAAGATATCATCAAAGTGATGCGCTATGGCGCGTACGGGCCGATCAGGAGCTGGGACGATTATATCCGGTATTCCCAGACGGCGCAGGGAGATTCCATCCGCTTTACGGCGGATATGCAGCGGGCGCAGACCGGCGGAGCTTGCACCGGTTTCTGGTATTACAAATTCACCGATCTGTTTCCGGGTCATTCCTGGGGGATTGTCGATTTCTACGGTTCGCCCAAGCTGTCCTATTACCGGGCCAAGCAGTCCTGCCGGCCGGAGAACGTCTCATTGACCTTGGCCAAAACGGACGGCTGGCAGGCAGGAGAGCGGTTTGAAGCCGGGCTGTATGCGGTCAGCGATACGCCGGCCGGGTTAACCGGAGCCTCCGTCACGGTCACCTTGTATAACAGCGGGTTAACCAAAATGGGCATTTACCGTTATGAGGGCCTGAGGCTGGAGCCGGGAACCGCCCTGCACATTGACAGACTCTCCATGGAGCTGCCGTCCGAAGAACTCATCCGTCCCTTTATTGCAGCGGTTACGCTCCATGCAGAGAACGGCAGCCTGCTGTCGGATCAATGGTATTTCTTCAACGCCCAGTCCAAGCCGGAAGAGCTGCTTGCGTTTGAACGCAGCCATCTTCAGGACTGCAACGAATACTCAGGTACAGAGGCGCAGCGTGCCTTTGAACTGTATGCCCATCTGCCGTCCGCGCCGCTGCTGGCTTTACCGCCCGCTGTACTGGAAGGGAAAGCCGAGCGGACAGCGGATGGAGGAGCTTTTATCATACGCAACACCGGCACTGTTCCGGCGGTCAGAGTGACAATCAGCGGTTTCCCGGAAGACTGGAGCTGTTTCCTTGAAGATAACGATTTCGGTCTGCAGCCGGGAGAAGAGCGGCGGGTTCCATATACAGCCGGACCGGATATTTCTCTGGACGGCGTAACGCTAAGTGCCTGGAACGCTGCGGCGGTCCGGTTCGCTCAAGCAGAAGGCGCAGTGCGGAATGAACAATAGAGGAGGAGCGAAGATGGACAGCCGCAACGGCAGCACCATAACAAACGCCTGGCAAGCCAGCTGGATTACAAGGCCGATAGAAAATCATTATGCATGGGACGGGTACAGCGTCAGCGTACTTATTCAACTGGAACGGGGCCGCGCCGCCCTGCTGTTCGGCTATCAATCGGAGGAGCGCCATTATACCTGCGTACTTGATGCGGGAACCGGTACTGTAAGCTTGTTCACTGTAGAAGACGGACGGGAGCAAGCACTGGGAACGGCGGAAGCGCCCGGACTGATCCGGCCGGAGCAGGCAGATTCAGGCAGCAATTCAGAGGTTCTGTTTGAATTGCTGCAACGAGAAGAAACGGTTATTGTCCGTATAAACGGACAGCAGACGATGGCGGTCCCGTCTGCTCCGTTTGCAGGAACGGTGGGCTTCCGGACGGAAGCGGGAAGCAGTGCCGTATTCCGTGAGCTGCGCGTATTCGATTCCATAGGCCGAGCTCTATATGTGAACCGCTTCTATGACCCGGATACGATCCATTTCACGGCAGGCGAAATCGACCGCTCCGGTAACGGATTAAGGCTGGCGGAGAACGTAACCTCGCTCTGCCGCTCGCCGGTTCCCGTAGACAGCCCGCTGTTCCGCCGGGCGTTCGGGCTGTCAGCCGGAATCAGGAAGGCGGTCATCCGGGTATACGCGCTCGGCTGGGTTGAGCTGACCGTTAACGGACACAAGCCGGACCGGCGCGTGCTTGCCCCGGCCAACACCCCTTACGGCCGGCGGCTGCTGTACGATACCTATGAGGTCACCGGACTTCTCCAGTCAGGCGAGAATGTAATCGGTCTGTGGCTCGGCAACGGCTACAATCATAATTACTCCCGCTGGGGCTGGAAATGGAAGCGTGATAAGGCGGTCATTCTGGAGCTGGCTGCGGAGCTTGAGGACGGCAGCAGCGTCATTGTTGGTACCGATGAGTCGTGGACCTGTACGGACAGCCCTATTCTGGTGAACGACATATACGACGGGGAGACCTTGGACGGCCGCTTGATTCCCGCGGGCTGGAATCTGGCCGGATATACCGGAGGTGAATCCTGGCGTGCGGCCAGGCTTGCGGAACCGCCGGAAGGGGAGCTGCTGCCCAATCCGCAGCCGCCGGTGCTTCCCTTTGAACCGCTCGTCCCGGTCCGCGTGCTTCGTCCAAGAGCAGGTACGCTGGTATACGATTTCGGTCAAAATATAGCGGGATGGGTGAGAATATCCGTCCAGGGTCCATCAGGACATCGTATAACAATGAAATATAGTGAGCTTATTGACGAGCGGGGGAATATTGATCCCTGGACCAACCGGAATGCCAGAGCGGCGGATGTCTATATTTTACGCGGCGGACAGCTACCGGCTGATTCCGCAGAGCACCAAGCGGAGATGTACGAGCCGCGGTTCACCTATCACGGCTTCCGCTATGTGGAGATCACCGGCGGAATAGAACCGGATTCCATTACTGCTGTTCCAATCCATGCCGACGTTACCGAGGCCGGGACGTTCACCAGCTCCGATCCGCTGCTGAACCGGATTCAGAGCAATATCCGCTGGTCGTACCTGAACAATCTGGTCAGCATTCCGACAGACTGCTGCCAGCGCGACGAGCGGACGCCCTGCCTGATGGATTCCGCCGTTGTGGAGGAAGCCGGCATCCATAATTTTGATATGCAGGCGTATTACCGGAAATGGCTGGGCGATATTAAGGACAGCGAATCGAACCCGGACTGGAGCGGAGACAAGGTGTCTTTGCCCTGGCATCTGTATTGGTATTACGGAGACGTTGGCGTATTGGAGGACAGTTATCCGGCGATGAAGTCGTATGTCGAGCATCTGGCCGCCAAATGGCCGGAGGGACTGGTGGAGGAGGGCTTTGGAGACTGGTGCCCGCCTAATGAGGACGGTTGGGAAGCTTATTTCCATGAAGTCGGGCTGGTGAATACCGCCTTATATTACAGGCTGGCCGTTATCGTGTCGGAAACCGCCGGAGTGCTCGGACTGGAGGAAGACCGGTCCCGTTACGAAGCGCTCGGACAATCGGTGGCTGAAGCGTTTCATGCCCGGTTTCACCAAGGAGCGGGCGTGTACGGCAGCGGGTCGCAAACTGCGCAAATCATGCCGCTCGCCTATGGTCTGGTTCCCGCAGGTCTTGTGGACGCAGCGGCGCGCAGACTGGCGGAGGCCATTGCGGAGCAAGGCGGCCGGCTGGGGACGGGCATCTACGGAACGCGTTACCTGATGGATGTTCTGGCTGATCACGGGTATATCGATCTGGCGCTCACCATCCTGCGCGGTACGGAATATCCCGGGTTCGGCTATCAGATCGCTCAGGGTGCTACAACTCTCTGGGAGCAGTGGAGTCCCAAAGGCGCCATGCATTCGCATGACCATGCCATGTTCGGCGGGATTGGCGCGTCCTTCTATACCCGGCTGGCCGGCATCCGTCCGCTGGCTCCGGGCTACGAACGGATTCTGATTCATCCGCATATTCCGGAGGGTCTGGACTCGGCGGCGGCCGAAATCCGCTCGGTCCGGGGGCTGATCCGGTCGGAATGGTCGCGGACGGCCGGGGAGCTTGTGCTGACAGTCGTTATACCGCCTGACACGACAGCCGTTATTATGCTCCCGTCTGACAGGCAGCAAACAGGGGCACGGGTGCGCCATGAAGCCGGCCCGGGCCGGCACCAATTTACGGCATACTAAAAAGGAGGAGCTTATGGCGGATTTGGATTTCACACATCGTTATGCAGGCGGGTTCCCTAAGATTGGCATCCGTCCGGTCATTGACCGCCGGAAGCAGGTGAAGGCAGCATTGAAGGAGATGACGATGGCGCTTGCGCACGAAGCCGCAGCTGTCATCTCGTCATCCGTCCGCAACCCCGACGGTTCGCCCGCAGAGGTCATCGTGTTCGATACCTGTATTTCCGGGCTGCCGGAGGCAGCCCGCTGTGCGGAGCAGTTCCGGAAGGCAGGAGTTGGCGTAATTGTAACCGTGGCCAGCGGGTGGTGTTATCCGCTGGAGACGATGGAGACGGACCCGGCCATACCACACGCTGTCTGGGGCTTTAACGGTACAGAGCGGCCGGGAGCCGTATATCTGGCCGCCCTTCATGCCGCCCATAACCAGAAAGGGCTGCCGGTATTTAAAATCTACGGACGTCACATTCAGGACAGCGGGGAGCGGTCGCTGCCGGAGGATGTGCAGGATAAGCTGACCCGCTTTGCGCGTGCAGGCCTTGCGGCCGCGCTGCTGCGGGGCAAATCGTATTTGTCGGTCGGCTCCGTCTCCATGGGGATCGCGGGCTGTGTGGTGAATGAGGATTTCTACCGGCGTTATCTCGGCATGACCAACGCTTATGTCGATATGACGGAGGTGACGCGCAGGCTGGACGCAGGTATTTACGATCCGGAGGAGCTTAAGACGGCCATGGACTGGGTGTCCCGCTTCTGCCGGGAAGGGCCCAACCCGAATGCGGAGGAGGAGCGTATCCCTGCAGACCGCAAGCGAACAAACTGGGCAACCTCTGTTAAAATGGCGATGATTGTCCGCGACCTCATGATCGGTAATCCGCGGCTGGCTCAGCTTGGCTTCGAGGAAGAGGCTTACGGCTACAACGCGATCGCTTCCGGCTTCCAGGGGCAGCGGGAGTGGACCGACCATAACCCGAGCGCCGATGTACTGGAGGCGCTGCTGTGCAGCTCGTTCGACTGGAACGGCATCCGCGAGCCTTACACGGTCGCGACGGAGAACGACAATCTGAACGCAGTCACCATGCTGTTCAATCATTATTTATCCCATACCGCCCAGATCTTCGCCGATGTGCGGGCGTACTGGAGCCCGGAAACCGTCTGGCGCGTCACCGGCTGGACGCCGGAAGGACCCGGCGCCGGCGGCTTTATCCATTTGATCAATTCGGGGCCTGCCGCGCTGGACGGCACCGGGGAACAGAGCAGAGAGGGGCGGCCGGTCATGAAGCCGCACTGGGAGATCAGCAGGGAAGAAGCCGAGGCCTGTCTCGCTGCAACAAGCTGGCGGCCGACCTATATGGATCAGTTCGCGGGCGGCGGCTACTCAACGGACTATACGACCAAAGGCGGCATGCCGGTGACGATGTCGCGCATCAATCTGGTGGATGGGCTGGGGCCTGTGCTCCAACTGGCGGAGGGGTATACGCTCGAACTGCCTGAGGATGTGCACGATGCTCTCGATTTGCGCACCACGCCAACCTGGCCGACTACCTGGTTTGTGCCCAATACGGTGCCGGGCGACCCGGTCTTTGAGGATGTGTATGCCGTCATGGAGGCGTGGGGCTCCAATCACTGCGCGGTCAGCTACGGCCATATCGGCGCCGATCTCATTACGCTGGCGAGCATTCTGCGGATTCCGGTCAACATGCATAATGTGGAAAAGCGCCGCCTGTTCCGCCCCAGCGCCTGGAGCGCATTCGGCACCAAGGACCCTGAAGGCGCCGATTTCCGCGCCTGCGCCGCCTACGGGCCGTTATATTCATAGTATCGTGCTGTACGCATAAGCCTGGCTCCGGATACGTTCGGGACCGGGCTTTTTCATTGGTTGTTTTGTTTAGGAAACTATAGTCTTTTAACATGTATGCGAAAAACCGAACACAATTTGCTGTAATGAAGGTATGCGGGTCGAATGTGTGCTAAAAACCGAATACAATGTACTGCCACAAAGGTACGTGGGCCAAATCTATGCGAAAAACTGAACACAATTTGCTGCAATGATGGCAAGCGGGCAAATGTATGCGAAAAACCGAATACAATGGGTGCTGCTGCGCCGAGGGAAGGGCGTCACTTCACAGCCAGTAACATTTATAAAGAAATCCTGCAAAAATTGCAACAATGCTTTCCCATAGAAGCGGTTTCTGCTAAAATCCTGCACGAAATACAACAAATCCAGCGCTAACTTGCCTTTAACTCCGAAATTTGTGCAAATAATGCAACATTAGTGCTTCAGCCAGTAACTTTATAAAGAAATCTTGCAAAGAGTGCAACAATGCTGCTCTTTACAAGCGGCTGGCGAGAGACATACCAGCTTCCTTCACCCGTTAGGGTGATTTTGCACAGTATAAGACAAACCAGACGGTAACCCTCCTAAATTATGTTATAATATTCCGGAAATATGTACTGTACGGTTGTATGCATAATTATATAGCAGAAAGGGGCCCATCCCATTGTCCAAGAGCTTTGAAGTAACACTCCAAAAAGTAGTCGATCACTCGTACTCTATTGAAATTGGTGAGCATCTGTTTGCCTCATTAGTCCGCGATTTGCAGCAGGGGCTGATTGAAGGAGTCAGCAAATATGCTATTATTACAGACTCTACGGTGGAGCCGTTGTATGGGCGTCCTTTATTGGAGCTGCTGCGGCGTGAGGGATTCCAGGCGGACTTATTCTCTTTTCCGGCGGGGGAGAGCTCGAAGACCCGTGAGACCAAGGCGCTGCTGGAGGACCAATTGCTGAGCCATGCTTACGGCAGGGATTGCTGTATCATCGCGGTAGGCGGCGGAGCGGTGACGGATCTGGCGGGCTTTCTGGCAGGAACCTTTGGCCGGGGAGTACCTTCTCTGAATTACGCTACCACCCTGCTGGCAGCAGCGGATGCCTCAGTTGGCGGCAAAACAGGCGTGAACACCCCTGTCGCCACCAACCTGATCGGAGTATTCCATCAACCCCGTAAAGTATACATAGATTTGGCAGCTTGGCGAACGCTTCCGGCCCGTGAATTCAGAAGCGGTCTGGCCGAGACCATTAAGCACGCCTGTATGAGCGATGAGCAGTTCTTCAGCTACCTGGAAGCGAACATGGACAGAATCATTACGGCAGATGGGGAACTAATCCTGGATGCCGGAGTGTGTGAGCATATCGCGCTGACCAATTGCCGGATCAAATATGAGGTGGTAGAGCAGGATGAGCATGAAAGTAATCTGCGGCAGATTCTGAACCTCGGGCATACCGCAGGACGGGCGCTTGAGGCGCTAAGCGGTTATCGATTGCTTCATGGCGAAGCCATTGCTGTGGGACTTGTTATCCAGGCGAGGCTGGGGGCGAAGTACGGATATATGACGGAGGAAGACGCTGATCGTGTAGCGGCTCTGCTGAAGAAGGCCGGTCTGCCGACAGAGCTTCCGGATTATATTACCAACCGGGCACTCCTGGATAAGATGTACACGGACAAAAAAGTGCGCAGCGGCCGCATCCGCTTCGTCTTCCAGGACGGCATCGGGGCGATGAAGCGTTTTGCTGACGGCTCATATTCCGTTCCGGTAGAGGAGTCAGAGGTGATGGAGCTGCTGGAGGAGTTACGCGCAATCCGGTGATTTTATCGTTACTCCCACTCCATTCTCCTTGCTATAAATAAGCACCAAAATAATACTCTACCTTCTCTTTCGCATAACGGTCTATGCCAAGCCATGAATCTACGGATACGAAGTCCGTCCCTCTGCCGCGTTCAGGTCCAAGCCGTTCCTCAGAAGCTAATATACCTGCAAAACCCCAGATCTCCATCAGAACATCCCGTTCATACTGGTTGGAGGACAATACATCCTTCCAGCGCTTCTCTAATTTACGCGCGGAATCCGTCTCAGCGCAGGCATCCACTTCGGCCAGTAAATTTTTGAGCAGCTGAACATCCTCGGATGTCACCTCCACCGGCTCCTCCTTCGCTAGCAGTTCTATATCCATCCAGCAATAGAGGAGCCAATTTAAGCGGACACCACCCCATTTTACCCGTTCAAAATTCAAAATATTAATATCCTCATTATTCCACTCTTCATGAGTCATTAATTTATGCTCATTACAATAGAAGCAATGGCTGTAGCCGGCACGCTCCAAAAGCTTGTCGCTATATTTATGCCGGGTAAGATTGCTGGTTAATGCATAGCTGGATAACCCGCTTCTCAGATGTACTTTTCTTGTGGACAAGCTATGTAAAAAGGCAGCGGCTACACTATCCTTCGTAACCTCATGCTCCAGCAAATCACGGATTCTTGACACACACTCATCATGCGTCATCGTCACAGGGTCGAACATCACCCCTTTGCTTTTAGCATATTCAAACTCTTCTCCAGCAAAAGGTAGTCTAGTCCCGGCAGGCTTCCACCCCTGTGCAGACCAAAACGTTTTGTTTAATATTTTTTTCGCTTTAGCGTCCATCATATCCCTCCAATTCATTAAATTACGTTATATATTATCATCGTGACCCTTAATCTTTCAAATAAAAGGGGAGCTTCGCGCTAAATGACGCTTTTTATTGTCATATAATATATCATCTATCTTATTATCCTTCTATTAATGTTATATTATCTTCCGTATTTTTATTGACAAGTTCTTATTTTTATCTATAATGATGTATAAGCGGTGGGCAAACAGGCGATATAGTTGCTTATAAGTCACATTTCATAACATAATCTATTGCAGCAAAGGTGTGATCGCTAATGATCGCTTCCGCCGGACAATGGAAACAGGATATTCTACGGATTTACAACGAGATTAACAAGAAGCTGTTCAACGCCGGCGTTAAGCAGCAGAAGGTCGATTTCGTGGGCAACAAGATTATAATCTTATCCATTAACAGCCGGGTGCCCGTACTCAAGGTGCTGGATACCCATGATCCCGCCGCAAGCCGCCAGATGAATCTGGTGCTGCATGAAGTGTTCAAATGTGAGATCAAGCAGGCTTTTCTGGATGAATTTCAAATCAATATTAAGGCTGTTCTTAAAGATTATGATGTGGAGACCGAGTATTCCGGTACGATCATAATTTTAGAGAAGGACCTTGAGCATTATCTGAACGCTACGTTGGAACTCTGATCATTCGGAGAGCCGGCCTGCCGTCAGTTTTAGGACATTTCCCTGCGGGGGTGTGTCCAGAACTGGCGGCTTTTTGTTTATGGTCAATTCTATTACTTTCTTAAGGGGCTGATTCTATGAAAACCAAAATTGAAATTGCCGGTGTCAGCAAGTGGTTCCGCCGTGACGGCCAGGAGATTATGGCCATGCAGGAGACGAATCTCTCCATAGAAGAAGGAAGATTTGTCAGTATTATCGGCCCCAGCGGCTGCGGCAAGTCCACGCTGTTCAATATTATCGCGGGCCTGATTCCGCCCTCCACCGGCCGGGTGCTGGCAGATGGCGAGGATATCGCCTTAAAGACCGGATATGTCGGCTATATGCTGCAGAAGGATATGCTCCTTCCGTGGAGGACGATTCTGGATAATATCATTCTGGGCATGGAGATCCGCGGGGTGCCGCGCAAGGAAGCGGTAGCCCGGGCCAAGCCCCTTATGGAAAGGTATGGCCTGAAGGGCTTCGACGGACATTATCCGGCCGAGCTGTCAGGAGGGATGCGCCAGCGGGCAGCGCTGCTCCGTACGCTGCTGTATGACCGCGATATTATTTTGCTGGACGAGCCCTTTGGCGCTCTCGATGCCCAGACCCGGCTGACCATGCAGAACTGGCTGCTGGAAATCTGGGAGGACTTCCGCAAGACCGTGCTGTTTGTCACTCATGATATTGATGAAGCAATCTACCTGTCTGACGATATCTATGTCTTCTCCGGACGTCCGGGAAGAATCATCTCCAAGATCTCGGTAGATATGCCGCGTCCCAGACATCAGGAGGATACGGTATCCGCTTCATTTATGGAGCTCAAGGCTCACCTGCTGAGTCTGCTGTCAAGCGGCGGCCAGGAGCCGGCCAGCCGTATCTCTTAGAACTCATAAACTGTTAAAGGAGAGGACAACCATGGAGAGTGTGCAAAAGAAAGGCTATGTCATTCACAAGCTGGAGGCTGCCCCGGTCTCTACAGTCAAGCCGGAGAAGCTGCAGAAGAAGCCTGTCATTATTGATGAAGAGGCGGCCAGACGCCGGACGCGGCGGATTATCGGGATCGGACGGCTGTCCGTGGCGCTGCTGATCGTGCTCTGCTGGGAGCTGTTCACACGGGCAGGCTGGATGGATCCCTATTATTGGAGCAGCCCGGTGCGGATCATCAGCACAACCTGGACTCAGATCACAGAGGGGACGCTGCTGGCGGATATCGCCTATACCTCCAGCTCGACCGTTCTCGGCTTCATTGGCGGAACGCTGCTCGGCTCGCTGCTTGGCCTGTCCTTCTGGTGGTCACGCAAATTTGCCGGCATCAGCGAACCGTTCCTGATCCTGCTCAACGCCATGCCGAAGCTGGCGCTTGCCCCGGTGCTGGTGATACTGCTGGGCATCGGCTTCTTCTCGAAGGTGGCGTTAGCTTTTGCCATGACAGTGGTTGTGGCGGCCTTGTCGGCGCACAGCGGCGTGCAGAGTGTGGACAAGGATATGGAGAAGCTGATGTACTCGCTTGGGGCGAAGCGGCATCAGGTATTCACCAAAGTGGTCATTCCCTGGGCGATGCCCTGGATGATCAGCAGTCTGCGGATTAATATTGCCCTCTCGCTGGCCGGTGCGATTGTCGGGGAATTCATCGCTTCGAGCCATGGTATCGGCCGTATGGTCATTTACGCGGGGACCATTCTCGACATTAATCTGGTCTGGGTAGGCGTTGTAGTTCTGTCTGTACTGTCGATGGTTATGTATGCAGGAGTTGTGCTGCTGGAGAAGTGGTTGTCTAAGGGATATGGGATGAAGAAGGCTTAAGAAGCGGGTCATCATTTCAACAAGATAGAGGAGAGAAGCCAATGAAGAATGTAACCAAAGTGAAGCTGTCGGCCGTCCTGCTGGCCTCCGTAATTCTGCTGTCCGGCTGCGGCGGTAAAGGCAATGCTGAAGTGGATGCAGCCGCTGCCGGGAACGGTGCGGAGAAGCTGAAGAAGCTGGTTATCGCCGAGCCGCTGCATTATACAGGTTATCTGCCGCTGTATGTGGCGCAGCGCGAGGGGTATTTTGCCGAGGAGGGCCTTGAGGTGGAGATGCTTCAGGCTGCGGGCGGTACCCATGTGACCTCGGTGGTCAGCGGGGATGCCTGGGCGGTCATCGGCGGGCCGGAGTCCAATGCGCTGGCGAATATCGGCAACTCCGACCCGATTGTCTCGGTCAGCAATGTGGTGAACCGGGCGAATGTCTATCTGATGGCCAAAAAAGGGACAGCCCCGGCAGGCAGCTCAGACGAAGAATTGGCAGCCTTCCTGAAGGGCAAGAAACTGAATGCCGGGCGGCATGGCGGTACGCCTAATCTGCTGACCCAATATCTGCTGCTGGAGCTTGGGCTTGACCCGCAGAAGGATGTGCGGCTGCTGGAGCCGGCGGATGGCTCTACCGTGGTGGCGATGGTCCAGCAGGGAGCTGCGGATATTGCCAACGGCGCTGAGCCGCAGATCAGTGACGGGATTGCCAAGGGGGTGTGGGATGAACCCTTTTACAAGTTCCATGATATGGGGGATTATGCTTACTCGGTGCTGAGCGTGAAGAAGTCCACCCTGGAGAAGGACCCGGAGACCGTGCAGAAGGCGGTGAACGCCGTTGTTAAGGCACTGAAGGCTATTCAGGAGGATAAGGAGCTGGCGATGCGTGTTCTTAAGGCGGAATTCCCTACTCTCTCCGATACTGCTGCCCAGGCGGCCCTTGACCGGGCGTATGACGACCAGCTCTGGAGTCCGGATGGAGTGATCTCGCAGGAGGCGCTGGATAAGGATATGGATGTAATGATCAAGACCGGAATCTACAAAGGCGAGTATACCTATGATGACCTGGTCGATATGCAGTTTGTGAATCAAACAGCAGCAAAGTAAGCAGAGCGCTATAGCTCTCCAATAACTAAAGAGGTGACGAGAATGGAGTTAACTGCCGATCTGATTATCCCTGATAAAACGGCCCTTATTATAGTAGATGTTCAGAATGATTATTGCCATGAGGAGGGCGCACTGGCTGCAGGAGGCAATGATGTGTCCGCTGTGCAGGAGATGATGCCGCAGCTGCACGGTTTGATTGCGGCGGCAAGAACGCAGGGGGTGCCGGTCATCTACATTCAGACCTATCATGAAAAGGCGACCGATTCCCAGGTCTGGACCTCCCGCTCCGGGCGCGGCTCGCTGGGCGTCTGCCGTCGGGGGAGCTGGGGGGCTGAATTCTACGAGGTGGACCCGCTTCCCGGGGAGATTATCGTCAATAAACACCGGTATAGCGCTTTTATCAATACCCGGCTGGATTCTGTGCTGCGCTCGCAGCGGATTGAAACGCTGATTATGACTGGGGTTAGCACCAATGTGTGCGTGGAGTCGACCGCAAGGGACGGGTTCATGCTCGATTATCAGATTGTGATGGCTCAGGACGCCTGTGCCTCCTATTCCCGGGCGGCGCATGAGATGACGCTGGAGAATATGAGAGGGTACTTCGGCGTGGTTGCTTCTGCCGCAGAGATTGAGGCAGGCTGGAAGACCTGGAACCCGCCTGTGCTGCAGCAGCTGTCATGAGTCTCCCGGTGCCCCCGCCGGAGCGGGCCGTGAACCGTACGGCGGTCAAGGTGGTCATCTGTCTCGGGGCGTTCCTGTCGAATCTGTCCGCCGGGATGTTCAATATATCGCTGGTTGATATCTCGGCGGATCTGCAGATTCCGGTGGCCTCTGCGCAGTGGGTGGTCAGTATCTATCTGCTGGTGATCTCGGTGCTGCTCCCTGTAATGGGGAGGCTGGGGGACAGGTTCGGCCGCCGGAAGGTGCATAACCTGGGTCTGTTCGCCTTCGCGGCCGGAGCACTCGGCTGTGCGCTGGCCCAGAATGAAGCGATGCTGCTGGGCTTCAGAGTTGTGCAAGGGGCAGGGGCTTCTATGTATCAGGCGACCAACATGGCCCTGATTGTCTCGCTCTTTCCGGCGGAGCAGCGGGGCCGGGCGCTGGGGCTGATGAGTACCTTCGTCGCTGCGGGCTCGATGGCAGGCCCAGGGCTAGGCGGCTTCCTGATTCAGTGGTTTGCCTGGGAGAGCAACTTCTGGCTGCTGGCCGCGGCTGCGGCGGCTGTGGCTGTGCTCGCGCACAGACTGATTCCCGGGGATACGGAGACAGCCGGCGGGCGGATCAATCTGGCCGGAGCGGCCTGGATGGCCGCCTGCCTCTCCTCCCTGATGATTGCCTTCGATCTCGGCAGCCGCTCCTCTTTCCTGACACTGCCCGTACTGCTGCTGCTGGCGGTCTCAGTAGGGCTGGCTGCGGGATATATGGCATATGTCCGCTTCAGCCAGCGGATGAACCCGGCTGCGGATAACGACTTCAGCTTGTTCACGGACCGGAGCTTTGTGGTAGGGATCGTGATTACGGTTATTACGTATATGGCCGCTTTTGCCGCACAGCTGGCGTTGCCTTCACTGCTGCGCCTATCCGGCGCCGAGCCTGCGTGGGTGGGGCTGATTATGATCGGCTATCCGCTGGCGCTGGTGGTAACTGCCCCTGTCAGCGGGAATATTGCCGACCGTAAAGGACCGGTTGGTATCCTGACCGCCGGCCTGCTGCTGATGAGTATCACGCTGCTGGCGCTGGGCCTTGGCTCTCCGGCCTTGAGCGCGGGTGCAATGGTCCTGCCGGTTGTCCTCCTGGGCTGCGCGATGGGGTTGATTACTTCGCCTAACACAAGCATTGTTATGGGGCTGGCGCCGAAGGCGCAGCTTGGCCGGGTCAGCAGCGTGCTGGCTCTGGCCCGTAATATCGGTATGATGTTCGGAACGGCAGCGGGCGGCCTGATGATCGGCAGCGGGAACAGGCCAAGCGGAAGCTATCTGGCCGTGTTCATCGTCTGTGCAGCAGCAGTCGGCCTGTCCTCCATCTGGCCGCTGTACTCCTTCCGCCACAGCAGCAAGCGCAAAGGTGCAGAGCATCTGCACATGCCCTAACAGTCAGAAGCTTCGCAATGAGCTGAATGCCGTCCCCGCCATTCTGGGTAATATAGAGAAAGAGAGCTTAGGAGGGGACGATATGGGCAATCCGCTGAAGGAATTCAAGAACAGCATCGAGGGGCTGAAGCAGTCGCTGGACGGGGTGAAGCAGTCGGTGGACGGACTGAAGGCCCCGGTTGATGAAGTCAAAGCGAATATGCAGGAGACGCTGGAGTCAGCGAAGCAGCGGACGGACGGAGTGAAGTCGGAGCTGGGGCGGATGAAGCTGGCGGTCAAGGAGACGCAGGCGGTGCTCGGCGAGGTGAAGGAGACGCTGAGCGCATCAGCGGATGTGCTGTATACCCGGAAGCGGTATTCCCGGCTGTTTGGCCGCAGGAAGGACCGGCAGATGACGGCCAAGGCCCGCCGTTCATGAACGATAACCATACATCTCCAGCGCCAAAAGAAAACGCAAGAGTCAGGGCGGTATCAACACCGCCCTGACTCTTGCGTTTTTGGTATTCCGTTTTGGGGGCCTGGTCCACGTCGGTCCACGCGAACTGGAGGGCCGTTATTTGGGGTATTTACGCCATTCCGGTAACCTATCCGGACTCAGTGGCTCTTAACTAACCTGCATCGCCTCATTTTCAGCATCACCGCACCTTTTAACGGCCGCACAGTCAGCTACGGGCAGAAAAGCCGTCTTTTTGAGCAAATAGGGTCCTCTCAGTCCGCTGGGAATACAGCCGTCTGCACATCAAGGCAGTGTCAGGCTTAAGCTCTGGGCCGAATCGACCACAAACACAGGCACCGTCTGCACCCCAAGCTCCGTCTCCACCTCTCCGAATTCATTCACGAACTGGCCGCTGACTGCGGCAGGTCCGGTGATTAGCGGCACCTCGCCCTGAAGCAGCAGGTCACGCCCGTTGGCCCGCGCAACGGTTCTTCCGGCGGAGTCGAGGATAATCTCGCAGGAGAACATCACCTTCTCATTGAGATGAAGCTCAAGCTGTGATGCATCAATCGGGGTGTAGGTGACAGCCTCCTCATAGAGCTCCGCGAATTCATAGCTTCCATTCACCTGGCGGAAAATAGCGGTCCGGCCCTCGGCCCCGTCCGCAAGATCGGTGTCCGCAACGCGGATCGAGCCGTCCTCCGCCATCAGCTCATACCTGCTGCCGCTGAAGCTCAGCAGCAGCGAGATTCCCTCCGGCCGGATGGTGTAGCCGGTGAAGGCGGTGCGCCCGTCCGCCCCGCTGCCGGAGGCTACTACAACGGGAACCCTGGAGTAAGCGGACAACGGCTCATCAAAAGCCAGACTGCTCAGCCCCGCCGCCTCCGGCAGGGTCTCGCCGGTCTGCGTGGAGACGGTGCCGTCTTCACTCAGCGCGGCATAGACCAGCCTGCCGCCGGAGTCTATACCGGCTATAGCAACCTTGGCCCCGTAGCGTCCGGTAACGGTAGCTGTCAGCGTGTAGCTGCCCTGTACTTCGCCGCCCGGCAGCAGCCGTACCGGCTCGGCGGTGTTCCAGGCCAGGGTGGCGGCCGCCGTCTCCGCCGAGGTATCCTGCACCGGGGCCAGTTCCGCATAGAGCCTGAGCGCTTCCGCATACCGGCCGCCGCGCACATGGCGCTGGCCTTCGCGGAGCAGCCGGGCGATGCTGGTGTCGATCAGCTTCAGCACCTTGGAGGAGCGGATACCGGCCGCCGCGGCATAGCTGCGGTAAGCGGCGGCATGTCCGGCGAAGGCGGCGGTATACTCGCCGTCGAGGTCTTTGTTCAGCATAAGCAGTGCGCTGGCCTGAACCTGCTTCTTAATCCAGGGCGCAGTATAGCTGTGTCCCTGGTAGGCTTCCTCCAGCGACAACGCGCTGTCCAGCATAGGCCCGAAGCTTCCGGCAGCGGCCAGAGCCTTGAGCCTCGCGGTGTCATGGGATTCGAAGCGTGCGGCCAATAGCTCCTCCTTGGGAGCCACCCCTCCATAATAGTCTGCCGGAATTTGCAGCAGGCTCCATTTGAGGCTGTCCGTACTGTCACTGCCTTCGCCCGAGTCCGCCTTATTCGACGGCGCTGCGGCAAGGCCGGCCAGAAACTCATCCTTGAACAGCCGGAACCCGGCAGTCATCTGGTTAGACAGGCCTGAATCCGCCGAGAGCTGGCGATAATAAGCCTCATAGGGGCCGCCTGGCGTCATATACTTGCTCTTCAAGCTAAGCAGAGAAGCATAGCTCTCCATATATCCGGTGAAATCCTTGACCGTCAGCTGGTCCTTCAGCTTTAAGGAGATCCGGTGCAGACTGCTGCGGATCTCAGTGATTGGTGCCAGCTCCCTAAGTCTTGAGGCAATCTCTTCTTCCTTGTACTGAATGGCGGTATTGCCGGCCGCCAGCCGGTAGCGGCTCTCGGCGGCGATGAGCTGACCTTCAGCGTACAGCCGTCCCGCTTCTCTGACATCCTCAATCTTGCTGCGTATCCCCAGCGCCTTATCCCCTAGCAGGATCAGCATGATTATACACAGAATGATCATAATATTTCGCAGGGTAAATGCCCGGATGATCGTCATATAATATAGCCCCTTTATTTATATATAAGGATAGGACTGGCAACCGCATCCATCCTTACACTTCAGGGTCCCAGCGGTACTTCAGCTCACGGGCCTCCGCAACCCTGGCATCCAGGCCGTTCCAAGGCTCATACGGGCTGGCGGCAATCAGTCTGGATAAGCGCAGGAAGCGGTCCTTGGGCAGCTCGGTCACATATCTGCCGATCAGTCCCGAGTAGAGCAGCGCGTACCGCTTCATGCGTACAGCCGCCCCCGCAACGGCAGTGAGTATCGTCAGCCCGTTGTCCATTTCGAGAATCTGCACCTCATAATTCTTGACATAGCGGAGGGTGCGGTCTTTGATCAGATCCGGCCGGACCCTGGCGATCTCGCCGATATATTCAGCCAGCAGCGGCTCGAAGTCCTTCAGCAGGAGCTGCTCCATCTCCAGCTCCATGTCCTTGCGCAGCTGGAAGCCGTGCAGCAGGGCCACCCGCTGGCGGGCAATCCGGTCGCCGCGCAGCAGCACGGAGATCTCGCGGAGCTTCTCGTAGGCAAGCACATCATTCTCGCGGAGGACGGATACCGCCTCCTGGCGGTTCAGCTCCAGATCCTCCTTGATATTGTGGATATTCCGGCCAAGCAGTTCGTTCAGCGCATACAGATTCTCGTTCTGCCGGACCTTCCGCTGCGTATAGTAGACTAGTCCGGCTAACAGGAGGCCGCCTGCACCGCACAGCGCCATCTGCTGCAGATTCTGTCCCAGATAGATGCCGGCCAGAGTCAGCAGCAGGATCAGCAGCAGCCGGGTTTGCATTTTGCGCCCGGCTGCTGCCGCTGCGTACTTCTCCACCGGCTGCAGGGTGCCCCGTCCGCAGCGGGCGCAGCGCTCCTCGTCCAGCGCGGTGTAATGGCGGCAGCGGCGGCAGATGCGGAGCTTCCCGAAGGCATAGCGCGGAGCCTTGAAGGGCCGGAAGACGACAGGCTTCTTCTTATTCACGAGGAGTGTCCCCTCCGTTCAATGCAGCGAGCAGCCGCTCATCAATATCCTCACGGGTCAGCGGCTTCCGCTGGCGTGAAGCATACAAGAGAATCTGAATAACGCAATAGAGAAACGTAATCCCTAGTATGGCGTATGTAATCATGGAACTCTTCCTTTCCGGGCAGGTTACGGTCTTTTAATCAAATATTCAGCAACACAGCGTATACTTAACAATAGTACGTTCGCCTCATGAAGGCGATGCCTACAGACGAAGTGCCGGTCCGGCGGGCACAATGTTGAAGTTTACAAGGTTTAATTATATCATAATGGCATGTTAATGGCAGAATTTAGCTATGCTTCCGGTTCAGCCATATCCGCCGAATTCTACACAAGAGGAGCCCTATTTATGCTTCGGACAGAACGTAATTTCAGAACAGTCAAGAATAGAATGCTGCGCTTATTGCCGCTGTTGCTGCTGGTCCTGTGCATCACGGTATCCCCGTTCTCTGCGGGAAGAGCCGGTGCTGCTTCTGCAGCGCCCTCACACATCGATGCTGTGCTGCTGATTGATGTCAGCAACTCGATGAACAAGAGCGACAAGAACAAGATTGCCAACGAAGCGATGAAGATGTTCATCGATATGCTGTCCACGCAGGGCGACAAGGTAGGCATAGTGGCCTATACCGACAAGGTGGAACGCGAGAAGGCGCTGCTGGGCATTCAATCCGCAGGCGACAAGCAGGACCTGAAGGACTTCATCGACGGGCTGAGCCGCGGGCCCTACACGGATCTTGCCATCGGCATGAAGGAAGCGGTGAAGGTGCTGGAGAACGGCAGCGATCCCTCCCATGAGCCGATGATCGTGATGCTGGCGGACGGCAATAATGACCTCAACGAGGCCAGCGGCCGCAAGCAGTCCGACTCCGACCAGGAATTGAAGGCGGCGGTAGAAGCGGCGAAGCAGAAAGGCTATCCCGTCTACACCATCGGGCTGAACGCCGACGGCAAGCTGAACAAGAATATTCTGGCCGGGCTGTCCAGCGAGACAGGCGGCAAGGCATTCACGACCAATTCCGCCGATGATCTGCCGCAGATTCTGAGCGAGATTTTTGCCAGCCACCTGAAGCTGAAGGTTGTACCGGTGCCGTCCATTACGGCCAGCGGTGATTTCCAGGACGTAACGGTGAACATACCGAACAGCAGCGTGCTGGAAGCGAACATCTCGATCATGTCCTCGAAGCCGGTGACGGCGAAGCTGAGCGATCCTTCCGGGAAGGAAGTTGCCATCCCCTCGGATAAGGTGCTGCTGTCGAAGTCGTCCACCTACACCCTGATCAAGCTGCTCTCGCCGGAGCAGGGGGACTGGAAGCTGCAGGTCAAGGGTGTGCCGCAGGACAAGATCGACATTAATCTGGTGTTCAACTATGATCTGGAGCTGAAGCTGGATGCCCTGCCAGCCAAGTCTTACGGCAAGGGTGACAAGGTTGAGATCTCCTCCCATCTGTACAGCAACGGGGCGGAGGTAACGGAAGCCAGCCTGTATCAGGAGATGAAGGCGGTGCTGCTGGCGACCGATGTTGATACCGGTCAGGTGCAGGAGATTCCGCTGGACAATTCGGGCGCTGCGTTTAAGGGCGCTTTTGAGATACAAGACAGTCATGAATATAAGCTGAAGGTCCGGGCTGAAGAGAGCAGCTTCTACCGCGAGAGCGACGAGCTGACCATCAACGCGAAGACAGGGACGGTAGCGACCGCCCCGCCGTCAGCAGGTGAAGAACCGGCAGCGGAGGAGAAGTCCTCCGGCACTCTCTACTATATAATTGGCGGCGCTGTGCTGCTGCTGGCTGCGATTGCTGCATTCCTGCTGCTTCGCCGGAAGGCGAACCGCGGGTTCGTTGGACAGATGGTAGTGGAGGTGCTCGACAACAATACCGGGGACAAAACCTATCCGCAGTACAAGAAGCTCTCCGGCTTCCGCGGCAAGTTCACACTCCATCAGCTGCTGCAGCTGGCCCCGGAGCTGAAGGAAAGCGAGAAGCTGGTCTTCACTCCGGGAACGAATGACCGCCTGCTGCTGCGCAGCGGCGAAGGCATCACCGTAGAACGCTCAGGCCGTGCCGCCGATACGTCCCGGGGGCTGGAGATGAAGAGCGGTGACCGGGTAACGGTCTCCCTGCAGACGGTAGACAAGACGGTGCTATTGGAATATTTGATCTGATAACGACGGCTGCGCAAGCTTCTGAATGCTGGAACCGATGAAGCAGGCTCAGGAAGAAGCGCAACGCTAACTTTTAGGGGGAGAACCTATGAAACCGGTAGTAAGAGAACATATTCAGCAACTGGATGTATCGCTGGGCGGAGGGATCGTCAGCGACAAGATCAGAGTAGATACCATCGACAACCCGATTCTGATTATCGGGCTTGGCGGCACGGGGATCGACGCCCTGCTGCGGCTCAAATACCAGATTAACCGCCGCTTCAAGCTGCCGGAGGACCCGTTGTCCAAGAAGAAGCGGGATAAGCCCGACAACGTGGAATTCCTGGCCTTCGAGACCAACGAACAGGACCGCGGCAAAAAATACAAAGGCATCGGCCTCGACCCGCAGAACGAATTCGTGCTGCTGGCCAATGCCGAGATCGGCGGACTGCTGCAGAACCGCAGCATTCTCGACCCTTACATTACCAACTGGCTGTCGCCCGAGCTGAGTATCACCGACGGCATGAACGGAGCCGCCGGGGTGCGCCAGGCCGGACGCCTGCTGCTGTTCACGAAGATTAACCAGGTGGTTGCTGCGATTGACAAGAAGATCAAAACACTGTCTGTCGGCACCAGCAAGAAGCTGATGGTCTTCCTGCTCACCGGCCTGTCCGGCGGAACGGGCAGCGGAACCTTCCTCGACATCGCCTACATCGTGCGCGGTATTATTGAACGCGACTATGGCGCGGCCGGAATCGACCGTGTGAATACGCTCGGCTATCTGTTCACCCCGGATGTCAATCTGGCGAACAAGAGCCTCAGCGAGCATACCCGCGAATATATCCGCAAGAACGGCTATGCCGCGCTCAAAGAGCTGGATTACTGGATGAATGTTGACAGCCGGGGCGAGCGGTTCCGCCAGCAGTACGGCAATATTCTGAACGTCAACTCGCCGCTGCCGCCGTTCAATCTCTGTCACCTCATCTCCGCGACTAATACCGAGGGTAAGCTGCTGGAGAATGCCTATGATTACTGCATGAATGTGACGGCGGAGAATATTACGAACTTCATGGCCAGTGAAGAGAAAGCCTCCGGAGAAGAATTCGCCATCCATGACTATATCAGCAACATCCGGACTAACATTGCGCAGATGAACAAGACCTACCCGGCGAATTATGAATACAATATCATCGGTGCATCCTCGGCCGTGCTGCCGATTGAGGAAATGACGACCTATCTGGCCTACCGCCTCTTTGACAAAATGGACAAGATGTTCCACCACGCCCCCGGACAGGAGGATGTGGAGAAGATGGCGCGCAAGCTCGGCATCGATCTCGATACGATGATCAAGACGTTCGAATCCCGTGTGCCGGAGCCGCTGCCGGGCTACCAGAACAGCGAGCGCCTCAGCCATGCCAACGTAATCAAGAATCAGGTGGTCAGCATGGATACCGAGCTGGAGCAGAACTTCCTGGCCCGGGCCCGCGAGGAATATATCAAGGCGAAGAAGCAGCTGCCCGGAGAGATTACCAGACTATTCAGCGAAGAGCTGGAGCGCATCTTCCTGCATCCTGAGCAGGGGCCGTTCTATGTGTCGCGGCTGCTGTACACCGAGAAGGGCTTCTGCATCCTGAAGCTGATCCAGTCTTATATTGAAGCGCTGCGCGAGAGCCTGCTGCGTCTGCCGCGCGATATCGAGACCGCACAGGAGAGTGCAGAGGATAAGCTGGGCGATGCGCGGAGCGCTTTTGTCTCCAAGGAGAAGAAGAAGAATGCCTACATTGAGGCCAAAATCAATGAATACTGGCTGCACGCCGATGTCGAGCGTACCGAGCAGATGATCCAGTTCTACGAGGATCTGTACGAGCTGCTGAATGAAGAAAACAGCCGGATCTACGGCGTATTCACCGAGATTCTGACCGCGCTCAGCTCGATCTTCGAGAAGAACGGCGACATTCTGATCAATGGCGAGGAGCAGGCCGACCATAAAGGCAACAAAACCTACTACTGGAATATCGTCAACGTGCCGGATATCTCGGCGACCATCTCCAAAATCATGGACCAGAAGGACGGAGATGATCTGATCCGAGACTTCACGCGCGAAATGCTGAAGCATTCCGGGCGCTGGGTCAAGGAGCAGGAGATTGATATCGTCCGCTCCATCTCCGAATTCCTCAGCGACAAGTTCGGGGATCTCATTACCCGTTCGATGGAGGACTTCCTGGTGATGAAATACGGGCGCGAGGAGCCGCTCGATAAGTTCGTGGAGCGGATTATTGCCGGACGTCTGGATGAGGATGCGGTGCCGATTTTCCACCTCAGCAACAGCTCAGGCAGCCTGCACTTCCCGTCGTGGGGCTTCGTCTCTGTGCCGGTGAAGGCGCCGGGGATTCTCAAGGGTATCCGCAATTATCAGAACAATGCGCTGGGCAAATCGCAGTTCACGATCAAGGAGAGCGAGGTCAAGAACCGGATTTTCTGGCTGAATACACGCAACGGGGTTCCGCTGTTCGTCTACACGCCGCTGCGGGTGTACGAGGAGAACTACGAGCGGACCATTCTCGACAAGGAGGGTATCGGCCGCCATCTGGTGATGACCGACAAGGACAACTGGACGTACCTGCCGTCGCCGATCCCGGAGAAGTCATGGGGCGATACCTACATGAATCCGCGGGTCCGTGAGTATAATGCCCGGGTTCGGGCGGATTTTGCCCGTGCGCTGGAAGCGGGTGTCATTCTGGAAAAAGGTGCCGATGAGAATACGAGCAGCCGCTTCTCGGTGGTGTTCACGAAGCCGTTTGACCTTGATAAGCTGCTGGGCGGTTATGATCTGCAGCTGGACGCGCCGCGCCCGAATCTGGGTGAAGTGCGCAAGGCGGCGGAAGAGCTCAAAGCGCTCCGTACGGGCGGTCTTGAACGCGAAGGCGTGAAGGATATCTTCGGCAGCATCAATCTGGAGCTGGCCCAGGAGAACCTGATCCGTTCCCCGCAGCTGATTGCCCGTGTCCGCGAGGAGCTGGCGAAATACGATGCGCTGGCGGCCAAGTCGAAGGAGCTGGAGACGCTGGTGCATCAGCATCTGGATGAGGACAAGTGGCTGGACCAGTTCATTGAAGCGCTGTACACCGATACGATTACCAAAAAAGGTGCGCTCTACGTCTACGACCGCGACGAGGACGAGGATGCCTGGGAGCCGTTCGCGAATCTGATGAAGGAACGCAGCTACGTGGAGTATGCTGTCTACCGTCATTTCCGTGCGCTCGATGAGAAGAGCCGCAGTGTGCTGCTGCGCAAGGCGGCGCGCCGGGCCGGAGAGATGACAGCGGCCGAGGATGTGACTCCGCTGCTGTATAAGCTGGAAGGGATGTATGTCTCCTTCCTGGAAGCGCGCGACAGCCTGGAATATGAGCGGGTTGAGCATGCGGATGGCGATGAGATGTACAGCTTCTACAAGAGCCTGACCGGCAAGCTCGGCAGTATCCGCAGAAAGCTGAAGTAAGCCTATGATCAGAGACCAGGCTATTCACTATGCGGAGCAATATGCCGCTGATGAGGAAGCGCAGCATCACAAGGGGGATGGACGCAGCAGCATCCATTACCCCGCGCTGTTCCTGTTCCTGGGCGATAAGGTGACCCCGGCCATCGGTCCGGTGCTGGCGCGCTGCGAGCGGAAATGGGACAATGCCGGCGGCGTCATGGCCCTGCATGCGGGTCCTCCCAGCGGCAGCGGCAGTATGCAGGAGAAGGAGGGGGTCCAGGGGCGGATCGGCAGCGGAAACAGCAGTGTCCATGAACGCGTGATGCACATGGCCCTGCCGGATACGGCGGGGCATGATCCGCGTACCGTCCGGCGTGAGTTGTACCGTGAATTTCATGAGGACAGCTCTTATTTGGCCGGAATGAACCGGACCCTGCGTCACTTAAGCAACAGCATAGCGGATTATGGGCGGCTGTACTCGTCTTTTGATGTGATTCATCTGAGTATCGTTACGCGGGTCGATGATCCGCTGAATGTGCTGCTCCCGGAGGTCGTGCTGCTGGCCCGGGCCATCCTCAGCCAGTCGTTCAAATCGGTGCAGACCGATCTGTATGCGCTGATCAACGAACGTGAGCAGGGGGATAACTTCGGGTATTCCAGCTCGGTCGGGCTGGCTTTTCTGCGTGAGCTGGACGGGATGCAGGCAGCGGACTACGTGCTGAACGCTCCGCTGCTGGTAACGGAGGAGGGCTTGTCCATCCCTGTGGCCCACGGGCCTGCGCCCTTGTTCGATCTGGCCTATCTGCTCTCGGACAAAAACGAGCGCGGGCTGATGTCCGTCCACGGGATGGATGACAATTATGAGATTATCGCCCACATCAGCCTGCTGAAGAACCGGGTCCGGCCTGCTGCCGATCAGGCCTCCGGCCACGGCGGCTACAACAATATGACCTTCAAGAGCGGCATCCGGGGCAGTACGGGCAGACAAGGCTACGCCTCCGCCGGATTCTCGGCGGTGCGCAGGCCGAACCGGCAGATTGCGCTGGCGGTGCTCTATCATGCCCTGCATTACCTTGCGGGCAGGCTGCAGGCCGGGCAGCCGCGCAGCCTGAAGGAGCGGCAGGCGCTGTTCGGTCTGGGAGCCGATTCCCTGCGCGCCCGCGCGGAAGAGCTGCTCCCGGAGGAAGCCGGTCTCGCAGAGATGACCGGGCTGATGAGCCATGGACGCCCGTCCTATTCGCAGCTCCGCATGCTGTCGCTGCGCGAAGCCGAGGAGCTGCTGTTCGGGGACGGGGCGGAGGCTTACTTCCGCAGTAATTTTGCGGAAGTGGCGGCACGCAGGGCCGCAGACCTTGACCCTGCCCGGGAGTGGGCAGGGGTGCTGGCTGCCGGGGAGCAGGCGGCTGCGCCGTTGACCTTCTACCAGCTGGCCGAATGGACCAGCGGGAAGGCCGGGGATAGCGGCAGCGTGCTGGAAGCGCTGCGCCAGCATATGGGCGGGCTGCGCTCCGCGCTGCTCTCCGCCCAGGAGGAGCTGGAGCGGCTCTACGCGGAGAGCGTGGAGCGCCAGCCGTTCCAGCGGGTGCCGCTGCTGGATAAGCGGACGGTGCGCAACTTCATTCATTATCTGTTCGAGGCCGTCTACGGCCGGAAATATGAGCTTCTGCTGCTGGAGAGCGAGCTTAAGCTCTGCCTCCGCTATGAAGCCGCGCTGGAGCAGCTCCATGCGGACAGCAAGGCCAAGGTTGCGGCGATGGAAGCGCTGGAGGAGGAGCTGCAGAACGTGGCTCTGGTCAGCATCGGCCGCAGCAAGGAGACGGTGGATCAGAACATCATGGAGTATTACCGCACGGTGACGGGTGAGGTTATGCAGGAGATCGAGAGCCGGCGCGGGGCCGGGATTTTCTTCAGCGAGCGGTTCCTGGGCAGCCTCTCGGAGCTGTTGCTGCGCGGCAAAGAGGCCGTGGTGGAGCGGCTGATCGAGCTCTGCCGCCGGGAGGTGCTGACGGCTGCGCCGTTCACCCTGCCGTTCGAGGAGGAGCTGCTGCGGCGGGCCAATGTCGCCGCCGCTTACGAGAACCGGGACATCGTCTCCAAGGAGGAGCTGTTCAAGCAGCTCTACCGGAGGCTGGAGGAGGAGGCGGCGATGAATGTCCGCTTGTTCGAATACACACAGGAGCACCGCCACGAAGAGAAGTATTTCTTCGGCGACAGCTCCTCCGAATTCCTGCGCTACGCCTTCAGCGCCGATGAGACGACCCGCATCTACCGGCTGGGCTTTGTGCATGAGCAGCGCAGAAGCGGCGTGGAGAAGCTGAACCTGATGGGCGGCTTCCACCTCGAAGACCTGCTCTATTACCGCAACGGCAAGGTCTATTACGAGACCTATGCCGGCAACGGCTACCAGCTGCACGGTCTGGAGGAAGAGCAGCTGCCGGAGATGAGATGAGTTGGATGACTCCAGAGTTCGTAGGACAATTCTCATTCATTCCGCTGCACGAGGTGCAATAGAATGGAATGGGGGAAGCACATGAATGATCAAGCTTTTCCCCGGAAAGGATGAAGTGCAATGCAGCGAAAAATCAACCTGCTCCTGCTGCTGTTCAGCCTGCTGGGCGGCGGCGTAGCTTTCGTGCTCGGCGAGCTGCTGCTGGACCGCAGGCCGTATGATCTGCCCCAGATGGTACTGGTCGGCATTTATTTCGCCATCGTGGCTTTATGCGTCGGCATCGGCGCGCTGGTGGCGGAGACGATCTCGCCCAAGCTGAACGGGCAGTCCTGGAAGCTGCGCTATCTCGGCACCTCGTGGCGGATGTTCCCGCTGATGGTCGTGCTGCTGTTTGGCGTGGGTACGCTGACTGAATTTGTGTACGAGCTGAACTTCGGCGGAATTAAGCCGGTCAAGAATGTGGTCATGGTCATTGATGACTCCGGCAGCATGATGCAGAGCGACCCGTCGGACCGGCGCTATGAAGCGGCCAAGAATCTGGTGGGCCAGCTCAAAAAAGATAACAAGGTGGCCATCGTCACCTTCAGCAGCGAGGCTTCCGTCGTCCAGCCGCTGATTCCGCTCTCCAAAGCGGGCAACCGCGACAAGGTCATGGAGGCGATTAGCAGCCTGAAGACCACCGAGGGCGGAACGAATATCAGCGGCGCGCTGTCAGAGGCGATGAAGGTGATTGATGAGGAAGGTGCAGACCGCGGGGCGATGGTGATTCTTTTGTCGGACGGGGTGAGCCAGTTCAATACCGCTACGGAGCTGACAGACTTTGTGGAGCGGGGGATTAAAGTAAATACAATCGGGCTTGCGCTCGATGACCCGTCCGGCGCCAATCTGCTTCAGGATATCGCAGGCCGGACCGGCGGGCAGTATTATGATGTGGCTGATGCCAACCGGCTCGGTGAAGTCTTCCAGCAAATCTATGACCGTCTGGGCGACCGCAGCCTGCTGACTGAGCGCAGTGACGAGACAGCGGACAGCCCTTATTATGCTGTGGTGCGTATCCTGGCGCTGATGCTGCTGGGAACGGCGCTGGGTCTGGGTCTGGGGATTGTTTTTGATAACCGGCATTTGGCCCGCGGCTTCAGTATCGGCGGCGTTGTATCGGGCCTCGGCGCAGGGCTGATTCTGGAATACGGCCTAAATGGGGATACGGTCTGGGACCCGATGACCCGGCTGCTGGCCCTGCTCGTGCTTGTAGCAATTCTGACCTTGTTCACATACGTAGTGCCCGTAGGGGAAGGACGCCTGACGCGCAAGGGAAGAGCCTCCGGGGCTGCTGCATCCTCTGCGGACAGCTTCCGTTCACCCCGCCGTAACCGGGGCAGCAAAGGATTCTGATTAAGACACCGGAAAAGGAAAGGGGCAGGTTGCCATGAAGTACGCCGGGGTTGACGCTTCCACACCGGTCATTACCGGAGTCGTGTCCAGGGTGGAGGACCGGTTCTGCACGCTGCGGTGGCGCTGGCCGGAGGGCGTGCAGGCGGTATATATTCATAAGACCGCTGCGGAGACGCCGGAGGACGGGGACCTTCCGCCTTCCGGCATGAAGCTCTACACGCGGGAGGAATACAAGGCGGGGAACGGATTCCGTGACCGGCTGGATGAAATCGGGATGGTGGCCTATACGATCTATGCGCGGCTAAGCGGGGACGGGGAGACGCTGCTGGTGCGCCAGCAGGATGGCAGCAACCGGGTGCTCGTCAGCGCAGGCAAAGCGCGGATCTACTATTCGATCCAGCACAAAAAAGGGCTGTTCAGCAAGCTCAAAACCGTGCAGATGACCATCACCGCCGAGGTGCCCGTGCCGAAGGAAGTGCTCTGCTACGTCAAAAAGCGCGATAGCCACCCGTCCTCCAAAGAGGACGGTACCCGCTACCCGTTCGTCCAGGACTTTGCCCCCGGGCGCAACCAGCTTCCGCCGATTGAGGTCGGGAAGGATGATTTTATCCGTATCTTCCTGACGGACGGGCGCAAGTACGGGTTGTATTATGAGCTGGTCCCGGAGTGAGCGGGAGCGGGCCCGGGACCGGGACTGGCAGGGCTGCCGCAGCCCGCAGATGTCCGTTATGCACGCTGTTCCTCCCCTGGGCGGCGCTGAACAAGCTTTAAGGAGGATGAGAGATGTCTTTTTTTAGCCGATTTATGAAGAAGAATCAGCCGGCAGCGAGGCCGCTGTATTACGATATTGTCTGCCCGTACTGCTTCTCCCGCTTCGAGCCGGATGAGGTGGTGTTCCGGGCTATGCACAGCCGGGAGGATGACGAGAATTATGCGCTCGGTGAGGATGATCTGCTCAATAAATACCGTGAACGCTTCGGCCTCGATACGGTGGATGATATGGAGGCGATTCTGAATCCGGCCGATATCCCGGAGGAGTACCATCATTACACGGATCATGTGCTGACCGGCATCACCGACCGCTATGGCGTGATGACCCGCAGACGGCTTTGTCCCTCCTGCCACAACGAGCTTCCGGTAACAGCGGGCAAGGTGCCAAGCAATATTATCTCCATTATCGGCGCTTCCCAGGTCGGGAAATCCGTATATATGACCTCATTGATCCATACGCTGCAGCATACGACAGCAGGGCATTTTGACGCGGCCTGTATGCCGCTGAATGCCGAGATCAGCCGCAAGTTCCGCACCCTGTACGAGGAGCCGCTGTTCGAGCGCGGGGATCTGCTGGCATCTACCCAGAAGGAGCGGATGCAGGAGCCGTTTATTTTCCAGTTTATTTTCAAGGATGAGTCCAAGCCGCCGCTGACGCTGGTGTTCTTCGATGTCGCCGGTGAAGGTATGGTCGATCAGGATTATCTGGGGCTGCACGGCCAGCATATCAAGAACTCCGCCGGGATTCTGTTCATGGTCGATCCGCTGCAGATCCGTTCGGTCCGGGAGAAGATCCGTATCAATCTCGGGGACAGTCCGGGCGAGTGGGTGTCGCAGTACGATGAGCCGCGCGATGTGGTGCTGACCATGTTCGGCGACTTCATCGCCTACCAGGAGAAGAGCAAGACCGAGATTCCAACGGCCGTTGTTCTAGCCAAAAGCGATATGCTCCACTCCCTCAAGGATGAGGACGGCGATTACATCAAATCCAACAGTAACGTGTTCAACAACTACGTGCACCGCAAAACGCTTAATCTGAATGAGTTCCACAATATCGACGGCGAAATCCGCCGCTTCATTGAGAAGGTGGACCGTCCGTTTAAGGATACGATGGATGTGTATTTTGAGAAGACCGCTTACTTTGCTGTGTCTGCGCTGGGCAGCAATCCGGTCAATCAGCGGATCGAGGGCGTGGTCAGTCCGATCCGGGTAGACGAGCCGTTCATCTGGCTGCTCTACAAGCTGAACTATATTGAGGGGAGCGACGGGCCGTGAACAGATTCTCAGGGTCCATGATCACCCAGCAGATGTATACCCGTGCGCGGCGCGGCGTGTACCGGGCGACAGAGGGATTCGATACGGTAGCGAAATCGGAGAGTCTCGACAACAATTTTGTCAAAAAAATTCTGCACCCCTTCTGCCTCTACGATGCCCCGGCTGAGCTTGCGGCACGCGGCGAGAAGGAGGAGGCGCTGTATCCGGCAGCGCTGCATCTGTTCCACACAGAGAGCAATGAGACGGTGATCGGGCAAGCCCGTTATGTGGCGGCGGATTTCACGGGACAGCGGAGCGCTTTTTTTGCCCATAATTTCGTGGTACCCGGGGTTCGCTCAGAGGAGATTGTCGAGAAGTATGGGGACTGGCTCCATGCCGGATTCGCGCAGCAGTATGATGGCGAGCCGGGTGGCACCCTGCCTGAGCTGGAAGCGATCCCGGTGGAAGAACGCGAAGCGTCTGCAGAACCGTTGACTGTGCTACGCCGCCTCGGATTCACGGAGGAGCTGTTCAAGGCACTGGTGCAGGCGGTGATGCTGTCCGTATCCGGCAAAAAGAAGCTCTATGTGGCGCTGGATGCGCCGGTCAGTGAGTTGTCGCAGCGTGCGGTAGAGCTGACGGAGGTCATCTATGCTTCGTTGCCGTATGACTTCCGCCGCAGGCTGGGAGTGATCACTTATGCGAAGGAGCCGCAGAGCCGGAAGTATATTCATCTGACTTTTGTGGAGAAGGGCTCGCTTCGTCCGGGAGACCGGAATATCGAGAAGGATTACCTCTTCGATATGGCGAACGGCCGGGTGCTGAATGCCGACTTCGGGGAGTCGCAGCAGATGTATGCCGATCTCGT